>NZ_JBIYDR010000001.1:0-4800000 GCF_044909005.1 Bradyrhizobium sp. USDA 223 | reverse complement strand
AGTTTCACGCGCGCAATTGGTTGGAGATCGTCTTCAATCCATCCTTCCCGTATCGCTTGGTCCATATGATCCTCGCGTCCGCGCTGACCTGTGCGTTCCTGCTGATGGGAGTCAGCGCCTGGCAGCTCCTGAAAGGCGTTGCCATGGACACTGCGCCGCGCGTGTTGCGGACCGGGCTCATCCTGGCCGCGCTGGCCGCGCCCGCACAGATGGTGGCGGGGGACTTCCACGGGCTCAATACACTGAAGCATCAACCGCAAAAGATCGCTGCGGTCGAGGGCATTTGGGAAACCACGCGCGGCGCGCCGCTCCTGCTGTTCGCCATCCCGGATGACGCGGCGAGAATGAACCATTTCGAGCTGGCGGTGCCGAAGCTCGCCAGCCTGATTCTGCGGCACGATCCAGACGGGGAGCTCAAGGGGCTGAACGAGTTTCCCTCGGCTCATCCGCCGGTCCTGCCGGTGTTCTGGTCGTTTCGGATCATGGTGGGCACCGGCATCCTGATGCTTCTCGTCAGCTGGGTCGGGCTGTGGTGGCATTGGCGCGACGGCTGGGATTTTGCCAAAATGCCGCGACCGATGCTCGGGATATTCGCGGTCATGACCTTTGCGGGCTGGGTGGCGACCATTGCCGGATGGTACGTCACGGAAATCGGCCGCCAGCCCTTCATCGTGTCCGGTCTGGTTCGAACCGCTGAGGTCGCATCGCGGGTGCCTGCGTCGAGCATCGCGGTGACCTTCTCCGTTTATGTCGCGCTCTACCTGGCGCTGCTCGCGGCCTATATCGGCGTGCTCAAATACCTGGCCGAGACCGCCGATAAGAAGCCGTACGCAAGTGCGTCGACCGCCGCGCCGGGGGAACCAAAGCCGTATCAGCGCGAGGGAGAATTCGCGTGACCTCGATGTCATTCGACGAACTGCTGCCGCTGATCTTCATCGGGCTCATGGGCGTGTCGCTGCTCGTCTACGTCGTGAGCGACGGATACGATCTCGGCGTCGGCATGCTGATGCACCGGGCGACGCCCGAGGAGCGGGATACGATGGTCGCGTCGATCGGTCCGTTCTGGGACGCCAACGAGACTTGGCTCGTGCTTGGCGTTGGTCTTCTCCTGATTGCCTTCCCCAAGGCGCACGGGCTGGTGCTGTCGGAACTGTACCTGCCGACCACGCTCATGCTGGTCGGCCTGATCTTGCGCGGCGCAGCCTTCGATTTCAGGGTCAAGGCGAAGGCGAGCCGCAAGGGAATGTGGGACCGTCTGTTCATTGCCGGCTCGATGCTTGCGTCGGTCTGTCAGGGCTGGATGCTCGGCCGCTATGTCAGCGGCTTTGGAGAGGGGTGGAACTATCCGATCTTCGCGGGCGCCATCGCCGTCGCGCTGCCAATGGCCTACGCGTTGCTCGGCGCCACTTGGCTCGTGATGAAGACGGATGGCCCGCTGCAGGACAAGGCGATCGAGTGGAGCAAGATTGCTTGGCCGCCGATGGTCATCGGCCTGATTCTGATTTCGATGGCAACGCCCTGGATCAGCGAAACGGTCCGCATACGGTGGTTTACCTTGCCGGCAATCATCGCCGTCGTGTCGATTCCGATGACGGCAGGAATCGCGCTGGTGACCGTGCGTGCGCTGCTTGGCTCCCCCGCCGTGCGCGGCTCCCTCTGCTGGCTACCGTTTGCTTTGCTCGTGCTGGTCTTCCTCCTGAGCTTTCTCGGCCTCAGCTACAGCATCTACCCCTTCGTGGTGATCGACAGGCTCACGGTATGGGAGGCTGCCAGCAGCCCGGATTCGCTCAAGATCATCCTGATCGGCGTGTGCCTCACGCTGCCCGTCATCGTCGCTTATACCGGATTTTCCTATCGCGTATTCCGGGGCAAGACCATAGAGTTGGACTATGCGTGAGCCATCCATTGCCATGGCCGGCGCTCCTCGGTTTGTTCTGGTTCACAAGATGACGGAGCTTTCATTCCCGGTGAAGGTCAAGAGCGGGTATGAAGCCGGTTCGACCGCATCCAGCTCGATGCGCTGGCTTGTTCGCGGAATAGCTGCTCTTGCCTTGGTCGCAGCGACGTTGGGGCTCGGCTATGCCCTGGCGTTCCAACGGGGACTCGACCGTCTGCACGTTGCCGCTCAGCAGCGGCTTGCGGTCGAGGCGGCCAGGCTCGATGGTTATCTCTCCAGATTTGATTATCTGCCGTCGCTGCTGGAGACATCGCCGAGCGTATTCAAGCTGCTCGTTGCTCCCGCCGATCCCGCGCTGCAGCAATCGGTCAGCCTGTACCTGAAGTCTATCAATCTGCTTGCTGGGGCCGACAATCTCTACGTCCTGAGCGTCTCGGGCGAAGCCTTGGCTGCCGGCGACTTCGATGATCCCGGCACACCCGTCGGCCGGAACCTGTCATATCGCCCTTATGTGAGCGAAGCCCTCGAACGTGGCCGGGGCGCGTTTTTCGGTGTCGGCATCACCAGTGCACGGGCCGGCTATTACCTCTCCTACGCCCTCAAGGAGGGCGGGGCCACCAAGGGGATCGCCGTCGTCAAGATCAATCTGGATTCGTTCGAGCGCGGGTGGCGCGACCTTCCCGGCGACGCACTTCTCCTCGACGAGCGGGGTGTGACGATCCTCGCCTCGCGCGAGGCGTGGCGCTATCGCCCGATCGCGCCGCTGTCGCGCGAAATGCTCGACGATATTGCGCGCTCCAAGCCTTACGCAGACCACAATCTGACGCCGCTCGGATGGACCGTCATCGCTCGGTCCGAAAGCGGTGCCGCACGCATCGCTACCGGGAATGGAGCGGCCTACACGGCCAGCGAGCTTCCGATCAATCGGGGACTCTGGAAGCTCGTCCTCCTCGATGACGAGGCGCCGGTCCGGCAGACCGCGCTGATCTTTGGCGCGCTCTCGGGTGTTGCCTCGGTCGCTGCCTTGCTGGCGCTTGGTCTCGTGCTGCAACGCCGCAGGGAGATCAGGCAAAGGCTGGCTAATCAGGCTGCATTGCAGGCGGCGCACGACATGCTCGAGGTCAGGGTGCAGGAACGAACCGCCGAGTTGCGTGCGGCGCAGGACGAATTGGTGCATGCCGGCAAGCTCGCTGCTCTCGGGCAGATGTCCGCCGGCATCGTGCATGAGCTGAACCAGCCCTTGGCTGCGCTGCAGACCGCGGCCGACAATGCCATCCTGCTGGTCGATCGCGGGTCGGTCGCTGATGCGCGCGGCAATCTCACCCGGATCGGCGAATTGGTAAGCAGGCTCGGGCGCCTGACTGGCCAGCTCCGGGTTTTCGCCTACAGGTCGAGCAGCCCCCTTGGTGCGGTCTCGGTCGAACAGGCCGTGAGCGAGACGCTCAAGATAGTCGCGGCTCGCGTCAAGGAGGGGGGTGTCAGCGTCGTTACGGATATCGAGGCCGACCTCAGCGTCCTTGCCGACCAGACGCGGCTCGAGCAATTGTTTTGTAACATCGTGGCGAATGCGCTCGATGCCGTCGAGGGCGTCGAACGAAAGTCGATCGTCATCCGGGCAACGAGGGAAGAGGGGCACCCGGCGCGCTGTCGGATCGCCATCAGCAACACCGGCCGCCCGATCGCCCCCGACGTTCTCAGGCGCATGTTCGAGCCGTTCGTGACGACCAAGCCTGCGGGCAAGGGCCTCGGCCTTGGCTTGATGCTGTCGAACCACATCGCGCGCTCGTTCGGCGGCGAATTGCACGGGCGAAATCTTCCTGATGGCGCCGAATTTGTCGTGATCCTTCCATTGGCCGAGGTGACGGAGGCGGCTTCGCATGGCCGATGACCAACCCATTGGTGTGATCTACGTCGAGGACGACGAGGATGTCCGCATCGGGGGCGTTCAGGCGCTCGAGCTTGCGGGGTTCTCGGTCTCGGGTTTCGCCTCGGTCGAGACCGCCAACGCAAGCGTGCGCGCCGACATGCCCTTTGTCGTGGTCTGCGACGTGCGGCTGCGCGGCAAAAGCGGCCTTGATTGGCAAGCCGATCTGCGCAGGCTTGATCCGGATCTGCCTGTAATCCTGGTCACCGGGCACGGTGATATCTCGATGGCTGTGCAGGCGATGCGGAACGGTGCCTACGACTTCATCGAGAAGCCGTGTTCGTCGGAGCAACTCGTTGCCGTGGTGCGCAGGGCGGCTGAAAAGAGACGCCTGACCCTGGAGGTTCGCTCGCTGCGGTCAGCGCTATCCGACCGCCGGGGGATCGAGGCGAGCCTGCTCGGCCGGTCTCCGCAGATCCAGGAAGTGCGAAGGCTAGTGTCCACCCTGGCCTCGACCAATGTCGACGTCACGATCTATGGCGAGACCGGCACCGGCAAGGACGTGGTCGCGCGCTGCCTGCATAATCACAGCGCGCGGCGCAACGGCAACTACGTCGCCGTCAACTGCGGCGGCCTGCCCGAGTCGCTCGTCGAGAGCGAACTGTTCGGCCACGAAGTGGGAGCCTTCACCGGAGCCACCCGCCAGCGCATCGGCAAGATCGAGTACGCCAACGGCGGAACGCTGTTCCTCGACGAGATCGAGAGCATGCCGCTGAGCGTCCAGGTGAAGTTGCTCCGCTCATTGCAGGACCGGTCGATCGAGCGCGTCGGAACCAACAAGCCGATCTCCGTGGACTGCCGGGTCGTCGCAGCGAGCAAGACGAATTTGCTCGATCTGAGCGAAAAGAAGCTGTTCCGAGCCGATCTCTACTATCGGCTCGGCGTCGCATTCATCGAACTGCCGCCGCTTCGAGAGCGGCGTGAAGACATTCCACTGTTGTTCGAGCATTTCACGCTGGACGCCGCCAGGCGGTTCGAGCGTGATGCGCCGATTCTGGATGAGCAGACGATGTCCGCCCTGCTGGCTTATTCCTGGCCCGGCAACGTACGCGAGCTTCGCAATGTCGCCGATCGTTTCGTACTGGGCGTGCTCGACGGCAAGGCGATCAACAAATCAGGGTTTGGCACCTCGGATCTGTCGCTGCCACGACAGCTCGAAAACATCGAGCGATCGATCATCGAGGACGCGCTGCGGCGCAAACAGGGCGACGTGCAGGCAACGGCAACGCTCTTGGGCATCCCCAAGCAGACCTTGTACGACAAGATCAAGCGCCTCGCCGTGAACGTCGACGGCATCCGTGAAGGTTCGGTCGTTCGCTCCAGGACTTGAGGTTTCGGAGCGGCGGTGCCTAGGGGCGGGAAGCGGAAAACGGCGCCGGATAGAAGCGACCCAATGTCGAATACATCAATCTGGTTGCAGAGTGAGGAAATCAATGGATCGGCCGTTCAATATGCCTGATGAGTTCGTGGACGCGTTCGCGAAGGCGGGTGCGAGCCTTTGGCGATCGCTGGGGTGGCCGACGATTGATGAACACGACGGCGCGATGATCAACCCGTCCCTGGCTTCTTCGGGACGCATCGCCGAGCTGCAGGTTGAATATCTCAAGGGCCTGTACCAACTCTCGGAGCACCTCGTCGCGTCGGCGGCGGACGGAAAGGGAAATGGAGGCATCCAACCAGCGCGCGGCGACCGCAGGTTCAGCGGCACGGATTGGCGGGAGAATTCGCTCTACAGCCTGCTGAAGCAATCCTACCTGCTGAATTCGCGCTACTGCACCGACTTGGTCGAAGCCCTCGATATGGAAGAAAAGGAAAAGCACCGGCTGCGCTTCTTCACGCGCCAGCTGATCGAAGCGATGAGCCCGACCAATTGCATCGCCACCAATCCCGAGGTGATCAAGCGTGCAGCCGATACCGATGGTCAGAGCCTCATGACTGGCCTGGACAATCTGGTGGCGGATCTTGGTAAGGGCAATTTGACGATCACGGACGAGACCGCGTTCGAGGTCGGAAAGGACGTGGCGACGTCCAAAGGCGCGGTCGTGTTCGAGAACGAGCTGTTTCAGCTCATTCAATACGAGCCGGCAACCGAGCAGGTGGCCGCACGTCCCCTTTTGATCGTGCCGCCTTGCATCAACAAGTTCTATATTCTGGACCTCCAGCCAGCCAATTCCTTCGTCCGGTTTGCGGTCGAACACGGTCTGACGGTCTTCATGGTGTCATGGCGCAATCCAGACGCTTCTTGCGGGCATTTCGGCTGGGACGATTACGTTGAGCATGGCGCCATGCGCGCCATCGAGATCACCCAGTCGATCTCGGGGAGCGACAAAATCAATGTCGTCGGCTGGTGCGTCGGAGGAACCATCCTGTCCTCGGCACTCGCGGTCATGCGGACGCAGGGCGATGAGTCGGCCGCCAGCGTGACGTTGTTGACCACCATGCTCGATTTCCGCGAGCCCGGCGATCTCGGTGTCTTCGTGGATGAAGAGAGCGTGCGACAGCGCGAACTGACGATCGGCAATGGTGGCATCTACCGCGGCGCGGAGCTAGGATTCGTCTTCCAGACATTACGCTCGAAAGAACTGATATGGCCGAATGTGATCAATCACTACCTGAAGGGAAAGCCGGCCGAGCGCTTCGATCTCCTGTTCTGGAACGCGGACGTCACCGACCTGCCCGGGCCGATGTACTGCTGGTACATCCGCAACATGTATTTGGAGAACAATCTCCGTGTGCCCGGCAAGTTGACGATGTGCGGCACGCCAGTCGATTTGGGAAGGGTCGATTTGCCTGCCTACGTCCTGGCGACCGTCGAGGACCATATCGTGCCATGGCGATCGGCCTACCGGACGACGGGCCTCTTCAAGGGCGACACACGTTTCGTCCTCGGTGCGAGCGGGCACATTGCCGGCGTGATCAATCCGGCATCGAAGAACAAGCGGAGCTACTGGGTTTCAGACGAGCGCTGCGATGATCCTGCTGCATGGCTGGCGGGTGCGGACGAGAAGCCGGGCAGCTGGTGGAACGATTGGATCGCTTGGCTCGAACCGCGGTCGGGAGAGCAACTGCCGGCCCGCACCCAACTCGGGAACAACCTCTATCCCCCAGGCGAACCAGCCCCGGGCCGATACGTCAAGGCGAAAGCGGACTGAAGATCTGCCGGTCTGCCGGTCTGCCGGGCTCGGCGAGGGAGAATGCCGTTCTGCCAGGTTCTTTCGGAGATGAGCCGCCGGATGAGATATCCTGGGCTTTGTTGGTGTGGGGAAAAGCGGTAGCGCTCCCCCGCTACCAATCCAGCTAAACAGCTGATGTTTTTTCAGAGTATCGCGTGCACTCGGCTCGATGCTAGCGGATTGCGTTATGCTGGTCCTATAGCTGGCGCGCGGCGTCGCGCGCGCTGCATTGATCGGCAATTGGGCGCAGAGCGATAGGAAATGTCCGACCAGCTTGAACTCGTAGTGCTTCATCGGAGCGGTTGCGGAAGCCCCGCGAAGAAGGAGCGGTACACGTTCGATTTTGTCGTCAATGGCCAATCTCTCTTTGCCGTCACCGGTGCCTCCAGCTTTGATTTGTCCGGTTGTCTTTCAGTCCCTCAACGAGAGCCCGAGCTTGCCGTTCGCCTCAACGACAGACTTGCGCGACTTCTGACGTCGGCCGTTTCGGTCGGTGAGAGTAACCGCGTAGCTCTGTATGTTTGTCCGGAATGCGGAGACCTTGGCTGCGGAGCTATCACGGCACGTGTGTCGCGAAGCGACGACGTCGTGCGTTGGTCCGACTTTGCGTACGAAAACGGAGATGACAGCGAAACCAAGCTGTCGAAGATCGGCCCCTTTGCGTTCGAATGGACGTCCTACGTAACTGAAATCGAATGAGCTTGCGCTGGCTGACGGGTCTGTAGGATGGGTAGAGCACTTGCGAAACCATCGTGTTCCACGGCGGGCGGTATCGATGGGTTTCGCTTTCGCTCTACCCATCCTACCCTGTTTCGCCACCCGTCAACTCTTTCCCACAAAAATATTCCCCTTTACCGAAATTCGGAAATATCGTACACCTCCGCCCATCCCGGCTTCATCCTGAGGGGCGATCGCGTCGTCGTCTTGATCGCGAGCCGGGCTTGCGGTGGACGCGGCAGCGTCGGGCGCGAAGGGTAGCGGGCAGGGAGGGTAGTCCCCGGTGAGCTCGCGGCCGCGCGCGGACGAACGGCGCTGCTAGGTCTCGTCTCGTCTTGCAAGTTTCCGGCGCTGTCGACGGTGCCAGGGAATACTGCGGCGAAATGGCGGGCCGTGCGTACGGCAAAACCGTGTGGTCCTGGCCGTCGTTGCTACGGTCAAGCTCTTGCGGAGGCGGTAGTCGCGTCAACCGGCGCGGGCGCCGGTGAATTCCGCGAGCGCGAGGGAGGCCCGAAGGAACTCGGCTCCCGGGAGAGCGCGGCATAAGCCGTCCGACCATCGCGCAGGGAAGGCCGAGTGATCGGCACCACCTGTATGCTGCTGTGCGGTTCTTCCTGCGTGTGCATTTCGCGCAGCGGACCGCGGGTGCGATGTCAGCACCCGGCCTTCCCTGCGCCCTCTTGGCTCAAGAGGGTGGAGTGACCAGGCAAAGCTCGGGCGAATTCAGCCGCGAGAACGCGGAACTGTGTCCCGGCATTTGGAATCGAGGCTGATTGGCGAATGGCAAGTGTGGCTGGGGTGACCGCGGCGCGCCGCCGCATCTGCGTGATGTTGATGCCCCGCTCCGAGCTTTGGCAACCGACGGTTCTGTGATCACCATCACAGGTGTGGCCGCCTTCCACTATCTATATTGTGGGCTCGGCAGCAGGGTGGCGACCATGCGGAATCGGATTGCACTGGTTTTCAGTTTCTTTTTTTTCGCTTCTCTGGCAGCCGCTGATCGTGCGGCCGCAGACGATCGGACAATCTGCGCGCAGCGCGGCCATGAAGACCGCATCGCCGCGTGCTCGCGGCTGATCGCAAAGAGCGGCGGGCGCGACGCCGTGGCGTTCGACAATCGCGGCGCCGAATATGGCGACAAGGGCGACTACGATCGCGCCATCTCCGATTTCAGCGAGGCCATCCGCATCGATCCGAAATACGCGCTTGCCTGGCAGCATCGCGGCGCCGCCCTGCTTCGCCGGAACGAGGTGGATCGGGCTATCGCCGACCTGACCCAGTCGATCCGGCTCGATGCAAACAATCTGAACGCCTTGAACGACCGCGGCATGGCCTATGCCGCTGCAGGTGATTCCGAGCGCGCGCTTTCGGATTACAACGCAGCGATCCGCATCAATCCGAGGTTCAAGTTCGCCTACTTCAATCGAGGGCGGCTCTATGCCGGCAAGGGCGACCACGCCCGGGCGATCGCCGAATACTCCGAGGTCATTCGCATTGACCCGACCTACGGTTATGCGTTCAACAATCGCGGACTGTCCTATCGGGACACCGGCCAGTCCGAGCGTGCCGTGGCCGATTTCAGCGAGGCGATCCGGCTTTTGCCGAGGACGACGCTGGCCTACAACAACCGCGGCGACATCTATCTCCTTCAGGGCAGGTACGATCAAGCCCTCGCCGATTTCAATCAGTCGCTGCGCAATGATCCGCAACACCAGAGCGCGCTGGTAAACCGCGGAATGGTGTTCGAGAAGCTGGGTGAGGTCGCAAAGGCCCGTGCCGACTTCAACGCAGCTCTGGCTGCCCCGCAAAAGTACGATAGCGCGAAATGGGCGATGGATAAGGCGCGCGAACGCCTCGCAGCGCTGGACGATACGTCCATCAAGACCGTTCCCGCCACCACCACGCCGGTCATCGCGCTGCCGGGACCGTCGAGTAGAAATGACAGGCGCATCGCGCTCGTGGTCGGAAACTCCGCTTATGAGAATGTCGCGGCGCTCGCCAATCCGGCGCGCGATGCGGCGCTCGTCGCCGAAGCGCTCAAGATCACCGGATTCGATTCCGTCACGCTGCTGACCGATCTGCGCAAGGATGCGTTGACCGCGGCGCTGCGCGACTTTGCAAGGCAGGCGGAAATCGCCGACTGGGCGATGGTATATTACGCCGGTCACGGCATGGAGGTCGGCGGCGTCAACTATCTGATCCCGATCGACGCGAAGATAGCCTCCGACCGCGACGTCAGCTTCGAAGCCGTGGCGCTGGACCAGGTGTTGAACGCGGCGGAACGCGCCAAGCGGCTGCGCCTCATCGTCCTCGATGCTTGCCGCGACAATCCCTTCGCCAACCAGATGAAGCGCACCATGACGCTGGCGTCCCGTTCGGTGTCGCGCGGCCTTGCGGCGATCGAGCCCGAGGCGGGCACGCTGGTGGTGTATGCCGCCAAGGACGGAGAGATGGCGCTCGACGGAGAGGGCAGGAACAGCCCGTTCGCCACGGCGTTCGTCAATAATATGCGCAAGCCCGGCCTCGAGGTGCGCCGGCTGTTCGACGTCGTGCGTGACGACGTCATGGAGGCGACCAATCGTGCACAAAAGCCGTTCAGCTACGGATCGGTCTCGGGACGGCAGGATTTTTACTTCGTTGCCGGGAAATGACATGCAAGGCTTTGGCTGTCGCGCCGGCCAAAATTCATGGTATTGAGCCGAAATTCGGAAATACCGCATAAAACCTGCCCATCCCGGCTCATCCCGAGGGCCTTCCCTGTGCCCTCTTCAGAGGGTGGAGTGACGAAGCAAAGCTCGGGCGAAAGTCGTCGCGAGGATGCGAAGCCGTGTCGCAATCAGCCGGCGATCTCACGCGGGCGGCGCGCGAGGGTGGAACTGGGCCGGTTGGAACTCGCGTGCGTGATGGTCGTTTGCTTGGCCGGGGCAGCAGTAGCGAGTAGGGAGAGCACGTGAACCGACGCCAGCTTGTTCAAGGGTCGGCAGTGCTGCCGGCGTTGCTGCTCGCTCCCCGATGCAGTCTGGCCGCGCCTTCGGACGACATGTTCGGTCCGTCCACCGTGCGGGACCTGGCACGGAAGCTGGCGAGCAAGCCCTACGAGGCGCCGGACGAGAAGCTCCCGAGCGGATTGAAGGACCTGGATTACGATCAGTATCGTTCGATCCGCTTTTTGCCCGAGCGGGCGCTCTGGCGCGGCAAGAATCTTCCGTTCGAGGCGCAGTTCTTCCACCGCGGCTTCTTCTACAAGAACAGGGTGAACATCTTCGAGGTGGCGGACGGAAAGGCATCCGAGCTCAAGTACCGCAAGGCGGACTTCTCCTTCGGCGAGAAGGTCCCGGCGTTCGAGGACAGCGATCTCGGATTCGCGGGCTTCCGCATCCATGCGCCGATGAACCGTCCCGACTATTACGACGAGGTCTGCGTCTTCCTGGGCGCGAGCTATTTCCGCGCCGTGGCCAAGGGGCAGACGTACGGGCTCTCCGCCCGGGGACTTTCGATCGATACGGGCGAAGCCAAGGGCGAGGAATTTCCGCTCTTCAAGGCCTTCTGGCTCGAGCGGCCGGCGCCGGGTGCGACATCGTTGGTGATCCATGCTCTGCTCGACAGCAAGAGCTGCGCCGCGAGCTACCGGTTCACGGTGCGCCCCGGGGAGACGACAGTCTTCGACGTCGAAATGTCGGTCTACCCGCGCGTCGAGATGCCGCGCGCCGGTCTCGCGCCCATGACCAGCATGTTCTTTTATGGTCCGAACGACCGCAACGACATCGACGATTTCCGCCCCTCCGTCCACGATTCCGATGGCCTTGCGATCTTCAACGGGAAGGGCGAAAGCCTCTGGCGGCCGCTCAGCAATCCCCACGATCTCCAGATCAGCACCTTCCAGGATCTCAATCCGCGTGGCTTCGGGCTGATGCAGCGGGAAAGAAACTTCTTCGCCTACCAGGATATCGAATCCAGTTTCGAAAAACGTCCAAGTCTCTGGATGGAGCCGATCGGCGATTGGGGCGAGGGCGGCGTCGTGCTGTTCGAGATTCCGACCAAGGAGGAGATCCACGACAACATCGCCGCATTCTGGCGGCCGAAAAGCCCGCTCCAGGCCAAGGGCGAACACAACTACACCTATCGGCTGCATTGGGGGCCAGATAGCCCGAAGCCGCATTCGCTGGCCAGGTTCACGCGAAGCGGGATCGGGGCGAGGGGCGGAGATGCGCGCCTGTTCGTGCTCGATCTGCATGGCGACAACCTCAAGGGCGTCGATCCTGCCGCTGTCAAAGGCGTGGTGACGGCGGAGAAGTCCGAGGTGAAGAACATCGTCACGCAGCCCAATCCCTACACCGGTGGCTGGCGGCTCAGCTTCCAGTGCCGGGTCAAAGGCGAGCCGATCGAGCTGCGGGCATTCCTGGCAGAAGGCGACAAGCCTTTGTCGGAAATCTGGGTCTACCGATGGGCACCCTGAGCACTGCACCGCGGCCGATTGTCGGCGATATCGCGACCCAGCGCCTGCTGCCGACGGAGGCCCCCCTTCCGATGGCTCCTGGCGACCTCGGAAAAAGCCTGGTGCCCGACCGTATTCCTGCGCCGGTTGCCCCCGCCATGGCCTGGCGGCGCGGCCTCATCCTGCTCTCGACGGCGGCGCTCACCGGGGCCGGCGGATATGAGATGTATCGCGTGCTGCAGGTCGGCGGCGTCACCATCCTTGAAGCCATGGTGCTGGCGCTCTTCCTGGTCTTGCTCGCCTGGGTCGCCTTCTCGTTCGCCTCCGCGCTGGCCGGCTTCTTCGTGCTGCTGGCCCATCGTCCGGGCGCCTTTGCGCCGGACGAGGAGCTGCCTGCGATCGCAAGCCGCACCGCCATGCTGCTTCCCACCTACAATGAAGATCCGCACCGATTGACGGCGCGGCTTCGCGCGATCATCGAATCCCTGGAGACGACCTCCCAAGGAAGGCTGTTCGACTGGTACGTTCTGAGCGACACCACCGATCCCGACATCTGGGTCGCCGAGGAAAAAGCGCTCCTCGCGCTGCGACAAGCCGTCGGAACGCCAAGGCTGTACTATCGCCATCGAGCCGACAACACGGCTCGGAAAGCCGGCAACATCTCCGAGTGGATCACTCGGTTCGGCGCCGCCTACGACTTCATGATCGTGCTCGACGCCGACAGTCTCATGAGCGGGCAGACCATCGTCCGACTGGCCCATGCCATGGAGAGCAATCCGAGCGCCGGCCTCGTTCAGACGCTCCCCATGGTCGTCAACGCACGAAGCCTGTTCAGCCGAGTCCAGCAATTCGCGGGCCGCCTGTACGGACCGATGATCGCCGCCGGCGTCGCCTGGTGGCACGGCTCCGAAGGCAATTACTGGGGCCACAATGCGATCATCCGGGTGAAGGCGTTTGCTGAAGAGGCGGCGCTACCGCAGCTTCGGGGACGGAAGCCGTTCGGCGGGCACATCCTCAGCCACGATTTCGTCGAGGCTGCGCTGATGCGGCGCGCCGGGTGGGGCATCTACATGCTGCCGACGCTCGGCGGAAGCTACGAAGAGGTGCCGCCTTCGCTGCTCGATTTCGCGGCGCGCGACCGACGCTGGTGTCAGGGCAATCTTCAGCATCTGGCTGTCGTGCCAGCGCGGGGTCTCCACTGGGTATCGCGCGTGCATTTCATGGTGGGCATAGGAGCGTATCTGACGGCGCCGCTGTGGCTGCTGTTCCTGCTGCTGGGAATGCTGATCTCGCTGCAGGCTCGCTTCGTGCGGCCGGAGTATTTTCCGAAGGGGTTCTCGTTGTTTCCGACCTGGCCGGCCCAGGATCCCGTGCTTGCGATCTGGGTGTTCGTCGCCACGATGGGGTTGCTGCTGTTGCCGAAGCTGCTCAGCCTCGTGCTCGTTTGGATGCGAGGCCCGATGAGACGCCAGTTCGGCGGCGCGTTGCGTGCTTCGGCCGGAGTTCTCGCAGAGATCATCGTGTCCGCGCTGATGGCGCCGGTGATGATGATCTTTCAGTCGATCGCTGTGATCGAGATTCTGGCCGGCCGCGATGCCGGCTGGCAGACGCAAAGGCGCGACGACGGCACGGTGGAGCGGCGCGAGCTCTATCGCAAATACGGCGTTCCGACCCTGTGCGGCGTTGCGATGGCTGCAAGCGCCTACGCCGTTTCGCTGCCGCTTCTGCTCTGGATGTCGCCGGTCATCGTTGGGCTGCTGTTCGCCGTTCCCATAGGCGCGCTGACCGCCAGGCCCGTCTCCGGAAGATTGTTTGTCACTCCGGAAGAACGAGAGCCGCCTCCCGTCCTGCGGCGAGCGAACGAACTCAGCGCGTCCGCGGACCTAGGGGGCAGCCCCGCCTTGGTGGAGCTGCGCCAAGACCCCGCGCTCCTGGCCTTCCACCTCGCGCAGCTGCCGCCGCCTTGTCCCATCAGACCCGACACGGTCGACGCCAATCTGGCGGTCGGCCGTGCCAAGGTCGATGCGAGCGAGACTTTCGAGGAGGCCGCAGAGCATCTATCCTCGCGAGAAATCTTCTCGATTTTGAACGATGGTTCGGCGCTCTCCACAGTGTTGCAGAAGCGATGAAGCTGCGGCCTGGATCTGTCCTGCGGCCGTTTGAAGCTTTTCTCGTTGCATAGTCCGGTATTGCTCTCTCCCTTGATGGCCGGCATCCTCGAACCAAGTGCGCGGAAAAGCGCGCCCCGGAAACGTCCAAGGAAGGAAGCACTCGATGAAGATGATCAAAGGGCCTGCGATATTCCTCGCTCAGTTCGCTGGCGATGCGGCGCCGTTCAATTCGCTCGATGCGATATGCGGATGGGCCGCCTCTTTTGGCTACAAGGGGATTCAGATTCCGAGTTGGGATGGGCGGCTCTTCGACTTGAACAAGGCCTCGGAGTCTCAGGCCTATGCCGACGAGGTGAAGGGCATTGCGGCTCGTCACGGCCTTTCCATCACCGAGCTTTCGACCCATCTGCAAGGCCAACTCGTCGCCGTTCACCCGGCCTATGATGCGGCGTTCGACGGCTTCGCAGCGCCGGACGTGCGTGGCAATTCCAAGGCCCGCACGGAATGGGCCGTCGATCAGGTCAAGCGCGCCATCCTGGCGTCCCGGCGGCTCGGGCTCAGTACGCAGGCGACGTTCTCCGGCGCGCTTGCCTGGCCCTATGTCTATCCCTGGCCGCAGCGTCCCGCCGGCCTGATCGAGACTGCCTTCGATGAGCTCGCCAGGCGCTGGCGGCCTATCCTCGACTATGCCGACGAGCACGGTGTCGATCTCGCCTATGAGATCCATCCTGGCGAGGACCTCCACGACGGTGTCTCCTACGAAATGTTCCTCGAGCGGGTGAACAATCATCCGCGCGCGACCCTGCTCTACGATCCCTCGCACTTCGTGCTGCAACAGCTCGACTATCTCGACTACATCGACATCTACCACCAGCGCATCAAGGCGTTTCACGTCAAGGACGCCGAATTCAATCCGACCGGTCGCCAGGGCGTCTATGGCGGGTTCCAGAGCTGGGTCGACCGTGCCGGCCGCTTCCGCTCACTCGGCGATGGTCAAGTCGATTTCGGCGCCATCTTCTCCAAGCTCACGCAATACGATTACGACAGCTGGGCGGTGCTCGAGTGGGAGTGTGCCCTGAAACATCCCGAGCAAGGCGCGGCCGAGGGCGCCGAGTTCATCCGAAACCATATCATCCGGGTGACGGAGAAAGCTTTCGACGATTTCGCAGGCAGCGGCGCTGACGCGGCTGCCAACCGCAAGATGCTCGGCATCTCCTAAAAGAGAGGGTGCAACATGGCGATCGAAGCAAGCAATGAAACCGGCGGCCATCGCCGTATCCGCCTCGGCATGGTCGGCGGGGGCCAGGGCGCCTTCATCGGTGCAGTCCACCGCATTGCCGCGCGCATCGACGACCAGTTCGAGCTGGTCGCCGGCGCGCTCGCGTCGGATCCGGCTCGCGCCAAGACTTCCGCAAAGGAGCTCGGTATCGCTGACGGCCGGGCCTATGGCTTTTTCGAGGAGATGGCGCGGGCTGAAGCGGCGAGAGCGGATGGCATCGAGGCGGTCTCGATCGTGACACCCAATCACCTGCACAGCCCGGTCGCGAAAGCTTTCCTCGAAGCCGGCATCCACGTCATCTGCGACAAGCCGCTGACGACGACCGTTGCAGAGGCCGAGGAACTGGTGGCGCTGGTCAGGAAGACCGGCAGGGTCTTCGTCGTCACGCACAATTACACTGGCTATCCCATGGTCCGGCAGGCGCGCGCCATAGTCGCGAATGGCGATCTCGGCGAGATCCGTCTCGTCAAGGTCGAGTATCTGCAGGATTGGCTGACCGAGCCATTGGAAACCAGCGGCCAGAAGCAGGCGGCGTGGCGCACCGACCCGTCCCGGTCCGGCGCCGGCGGGTGCATCGGCGACATCGGCACCCATGCTTACAATCTTGCCTGCTTCGTCACCGGGCTCGAGCTCGACGAATTGCTTGCCCAATTGTCGACCTTCGTCGAGGGGCGGCGGCTCGACGATGATGTGCAAATTCTCCTCAAGTGGAAGGGCGGCGCCAAGGGCATGCTGTGGGCGAGCCAGGTTGCCGTCGGTAATGAGAATGGGCTCACGCTGCGCGTCTACGGCAGCAAAGGCGGCCTCGAATGGGCGCAGGAGAATCCGAACCACCTGTGGTTCACACCCTACGGCAAGCCCAGGCAGCTCCTGACCCGCGGCGGGGCCGGCGCATCGGGCGAGGCCGCCCGCGTTAGCCGCATTCCATCGGGGCACCCCGAGGGCTACCTTGAAGGCTTCGCAACGATCTATGCCGAGGCGGCGCGCGCCATCCGCGCGGCAGCGGCCGGTGAAAAGCCGCATCCCGATGTCGTCTTCCCGACGGTCGAGGATGGCCTTGCCGGCGTGAAGTTGATCGATGCTGCGGTGAAGTCGTCCGCGGGTAATGGCGTCTGGGTTCGGATGACGTAACGGCCCACGTGCATCCGACATCGGCGCAATGCCGGGTGGAAAGGCATGCACGCCCCGGGACAAGCCGGCCATCCGGCACGGGCAGACGTGTAGGAACTCTTGCACATGGTTGAAACTTGACTCCGCGGGTCAGCATCGCCGCCGATCGCTGGCCTGCACGGCCCCGCCTCCAAGCCCCCCATACCCCCCAGGGTGGGGCCGTGCTTCCAAGCAGGAGGTGCAATTGTCCGAGCCGACCGAGCAAGAGATCAGAGAACGCGCGCACCAATTGTGGGAGCAGGCGGGCAAGCCCGAAGGCCGCGAGGAGGAATTTTGGCACGCGGCGGAGCAGGAGCTGCGCAACGAGGACGGGTCGAACACGCTGCGGACGCCGGATACGCTGTGACCGACAAGGCCTGCCCATTCTGCCAAGGTCTTGGATGGGTCTGCGAAAACCATCCGCTCCGGGTCTGGAGCGAGAAGCTCGGCGGCTGCCGCTGCGGCGAGGGCATGCCCTGCACCTGCAACACGACTGAGGATCCTGAAATCAGGGTGGTGGTCGTCGAAGCCGACACGACGTGGCACTAGCGGCGCCGGCGGCTTCGGCTGGACTGATGGTGCGACCTTCGTCCTTTCCGAAACGCCGCACCTCAGGGAACGGACCGTCGGGGAAGGGAATTTAGTCTCCGCACGGCTCCGACAAGAACCCTTTCCCACGGCAGTTTCGGCGGTGGACGAACAGAAGAAGCTAGAGCACCAGATCGAACTCGCAACGCGAGCGGCTTCGCTCGTCAGGGACGAAACCACCGGGCAACGCTTCAGGAGCTTCGCCGAGGAACTGAAACGAAAGCTGCTTCGCATGATGCGCCGTGGCAAGGTGCGCACACGCGCCTATGAGCTCTGGGAGCAGGCGGGACGGCCGATCAATCGCGAGTTGGAGTTCTGGCTCGAAGCCGAACGCCAGATCGAGGAAGAGCGTGAGGAGAAGAAGGGCTCGGGCGCTTCATAGCGCCAGGCGGGATCCGTGCCCGCTGCACGCGGTCTCGCGGGTGCCGCTCGCGCAAAGCAAGGAAAAAGCCGCCGGATTCTTCATCCTGACGGCTTCGCAAAGTCCGTAGCTGTTGATCGTCTTCCCAGCCTCGTGCGTACCGCCGTTACCTTGTTTGCGGCCATGCCCGATCTTTGTAGGCGATGGTGCGCGATTCCGCTGTGATCTGGAGCACACAGTGGACGGGATTCGGCATCGCGATCTGAATCCCGCGCTGCGCTGCAACCATAGGCGCGCTCACGAGCCCCTCAGGTCCGATACCACGCCGCCAGGTTCCACGTGATGGTGTCCCAGCCGGAGATGTCGATCATCAAATTGTTGGCGCCGGCGTTGACGACGTGGCGCGAGAGCAGGGGCAGGAACACGTTGGCCTCGCAGAAGATCTCGTCGACCTTCATCAGCAGCGCGGCGCGCTTGACCGGATCGAGTTCGTTCTGCGCGGCCTTGTAGGCCTTGTCGGCTTCGGGATCGGAATAGCGCGAATTGTTGCGGCCGAGCCATTTGTTGTCCTTGGTGGCGATCTCCCAGGACACGCACTGGTTCAAGAGGCGCTCCGGATCGGGCTGCGGCTGCGTGGTGTTGTACATCTCCATATCGGCATAGAATTTCGAGTAGGTGTCGGGATTGCCGACGTCGGATGAGAAGAACACGGAGGCGGTGACCGCCTTGATCTCGATGTCGATGCCGGCCTTCTGGCACGCCTGCTTGATGATGGCCTGCGTCTTCTGGCGCGGCGCGTTGGTCGAGGTCTGGAATACGTATTTGAGCTTCTTGCCGTCCTTCTCCCGGATGCCGTCCGCGCCCTTGGTCCAGCCGGCCTCGTCGAGGATCTTGTTGGCCTTGTCGATGTCGAACTCGTATTTCAGCTTCGGCGACTTGAACTGCTTGGGCGCGTTGACGAAGCTCGCGGTGGCGATGGCGGCGCGTCCGTAGATGAACTTCTGGATCGAATCGCGGTCGATCAGAACATTGATGGCGCGTCGAACGGCGGGATCGGACAGCGTCGGATGCTTGGTCTTGACGCTCGAGCGCTCGCCGTCGACCTCGGTCCAGGGGTCGGTCGTGTTGAGGATGATGAACTCGACATTGCCGGAAGGCGTGATGTCGAGCTTGCCCTTGCCGCCGGCCTCCATGCGCTTGAGGACCTCCTCCTCCACCTGCATGTTCCAGGCAAAGTCGTATTCGCCGGTCTGCAGCACGGCGCGCGCCGCAGACACCGCATCGCCGCCGCCCTTGATCTCGAGCATATCGAAATGCGGCTGGTTCTTGATGTGATAGTCGGGATTGCGCTCGGCGCGGATCATGTCGCCCGGCTTGAACTCGACGAATTTGTACGGGCCGGTGCCGACCGGCTTCAGATTGCCCGGCGCTTCACGCGACTTGGCCCCGACATACTCGCCGAAATGATGCTTCGGCAGGATCATCCCGACCGAGCCGACGAACGGATCGGCCCAGAACGGCGTCGGCGCCCGGAAGATCACCTTGACGGTGTGGTCGTCGATCTTCTCGACCTTGATGTCCTTGTAGGAGCCCGTGGTGTAGGCCGCGGTGGCGAGATCTGCGGCGTATTGCCAGGTGAAGACGACGTCGTCGGCGCTGAAGGGCTTGCCGTCATGCCAGGTCACGCCTCGCTTCAGCTTCCAGATCACGCTCATGCCGTCGGCCGCAAGGCCGCCGTTCGCCTTGGTCGGAGCCTCGGCGGCGAGGCAGGGGATGAGGTTGCCCTCCTTGTCCCAGCCGGCGAGCGGCTCGAAGAAGATGCGCGAGGCGATCTGGTCCTTGGTGCCGAGCGCGAAATGCGGATTGAGCAGCGTGGGCGCCTGCCAGAGCAGCATCTTGAGCGTGCCGCCGCCGCCGGCCTTGGCCGGCTTGTACGGCAGCGTGGCGTCAGCCATTGCGACGTCGTGCCAGACCAGGATTTGGCTCGCGATCGGCGCTGCGATTCCGACCGCGGCCATTGTCCTGATGAACGAGCGCCGCGACAGCGTGCCTTGCTTCACCTCTGCGACCAGATTGCGGATTTCGTTCTCGTTCATTGGATGATCCCCACTTCGTCGCCACCGGCTCAGTGCGCGCTAACTCAGCACGTCGGGCGTGGTGGAGTCAAAGAGAAGGACGCCGGCCCGGCTGCGGATGGAACGAAAGTGCAATCCGGGCTTCTTGCCACGAGCGGCAGCAGCCCTGCTTGCGCGGCGCTTCGTCCGGGTTACGCGCGCACTTTGTCGCACTCTGCATTCGTTTTCCGTTTGCGGCCGATTGGAGAAAGGCTGGCCCCGAGCCGCGCCCAATATGGATTTCCATTTCATTGATTTCGCATCGCAGAAAAGGGAATACGGTTCCGTTGCCGCAAGACCTAAGGAGACCAAGATGTCGTTTCGCTTTCCCCTGATTCTCTCTGCCGTGCTGGCCGCATGGTCCGCCGCAGCCGCGGCCGAGACCATCAAGATCGGCGTGACGCCCGGGCCGCATGCGCAGATCCTCGAAGCCGTGAAGCCGATCGCCGCCAAGCAGGGCCTCGACATCCAGCTCCTGGAGTTCTCCGATTACGTGGTGCCGAACGCGGCGCTCGATGCCGGCGAGATCCAGGCTAATTCGTTCCAGAACCAGCCTTACCTGGACAACCAGAAGGCCGACCGCGGCTACAAGATCGAATCCGTCGGCCTGACCGTGAACTTCCCGATCGGCGTCTATTCGAAGAAGCACAAGGCCTTCGGCGACATCCCCGCGGGCGGCAAGGTCTCGATCCCGAACGATCCAACCAATGGCGGCCGCGTGCTGCTGCTGCTGCGCGACAAGGGCGTGATCAAGCTGAAGGACGGCACCGGCTTCAAGCCGACCGTGCTCGACATCACCGACAATCCCAAGAAGCTGAAGTTCATCGAGGTCGACGCGGCGCAGGCACCGCGCGCGCTCGACGACGTCGATGCCGCCGCGATCAACACCAACTATGCAACCCAGGCGGGCCTCGATCCGGTCAAGGATCCGATCCTGCGCGAGGATCCGAAGGGGCCCTATGTCAACCTGATCGCGGTGCGCAGCGCCGACAAGGACAAGCCTTGGGTCAAGATCCTCGTGGACAGCTATCACACGCCTGAAGTCAAGGAGTTCGTCCTGACCAAGTTCAAGGGCGCGGTGCTGCCGAGCTGGTAGGCAATCTGCCTGCCCAGAGTCCACATCAAGGCGATCCGGCGGGCAGCCTTGCGATCAGCCTTGCGCAGGAATCTTGCGTATGTGCCCTGCGTAATGCCCGCTTGTCGGGAGCTGCGGCAACCGACATCATCGGGACCCATCCTCGCCCGACAGGGATCGTATGAAACGCTTTGCCAACCTGAAACGCCTGGGCTTCTTCACGCGGCTGCTCGACGAGGCGCCGGCGGCGGACCGCTATCGCTTCGCCGCCGAGCAGATCGTGCGCGCCGAAAAGGCCGGGCTCGATTCCGCGTGGATCGCGCAGCATCATTTCCATGAGCGCGAGGGCGGCCTGCCATCGCCCTTCACGTTCCTGGGTTATGTCGCCGCGCAGACCTCGCGCATCCGCCTCGGCACCGGCATCGTCACCCTGCCGCTGGAGAACGCGGTGCGGGTGGCGGAGGACGCCGCGGTGCTGGATCTCCTCTGCAACGGCCGCTTCGAGCTCGGCGTCGGCACCGGCGGCAACCCGTCGGCCTTCGCCGCCTTCGGCCTCGACAGCGCCCAGCGCAACGAGATCTTTGCCCGCAATCTGGACATCGTGCGCAAGGCCCTGACCGGCAAGCCGCTCGATGGCGGCGACACGCTCTATCCGCAGCGGCCGCAACTGGATAAGCGCATCTGGCAGGCGACGTTCTCCGTTGCCGGCGGCGCCCGCGCAGGCAAGGCCGGCGACGGCCTCCTGCTCTCGCGCACGCAGCCGCGGGCCAAGGATGCGCCGAACGCGACGCTCGCCGAAATCCAGAACCCGATCATCGACGCCTATCTCTCAGCGCTGCCGCCGGGCTGCGAGCCGCGCATCATGGCCTCGCGCAGCATCTTCGTTGCCGACGACCATCGCGAGGCGCTGCGCCTCGCCGATATCGGACTGCGCCGCGCGCTGCCGCAATTCATGAAGGGCGGACACCTTCCGCCGGGCGAGACACTGGAAGAGATGATCACCGCGTTCGACACCCATGTCGGCGATGCCGACCACGTCATCGCCTCGCTTCGTGCCGAGTCCACGCTGGAACGGGTGACCGATCTCGTCTTTCAGGTACATTCAGTGGATGCGCCGCATCCTTACGTCCTGCGCTCGATCGAGCTCGTCGCCGACAAGGTCGCCCCAGTGCTGGGCTGGGCCCGGACGGCCGCCAAAGACGTTGCCCTCGCAGGCTAGCCGGAAATGAATAGAGTCGCGTTGCACGAGGCTGAATGATGGCACCGAAAGATATCATCGACACGCTCGCCGGCATCGAGCCCGGCTCCACGCTCGACGCCATCCGCGCGCGCCGCCTGCAGGCGCGCGAGAATGCGCAGAAGAGCTATCTCGCTTTGTTCGAGCCGGTCGACGCCGGCGATATTTCGCTTACCGAACGCGCCGCGGTCGCGGCCTTCGTGACCGGGCTCCACGGCGAGTCCCCCGTTTCCGCCTTCTATCGCGACAAGCTCGCCGCAAACGCGGATGGCGCGCCTCTGCTCGATGCGATCAACGCCGAGATCGAGCGCGGCAAGACTTCGGGTCCATATGGCGCCTATCCGGCCGGTCCGTTGTCGATCGAGAACAAGGCCGGCTTGATCTATCGCGTCAGCGCGGAGCGCAAGCCTGTCCTCGGCGCCAGGCTAGTCGCAGCATTGGAGCACGCGCATCTCCTTGTCTTCCACCCGCGCGACGCCGCATCCGCCGACATGAAGGCGCTGCTGGCCGCGGGCTGGTCGGCCACCGGCATCGTCACGTTGTCCCAGCTCGTTGCATTCCTGTCGTTCCAGGTCCGTGTGGTCAGCGGCTTGCGCACGCTCGCCGCCGCAAGCGCGTAGCAGGCCCAATCATGAGCACCGTCAATCCGCCAGTCGTCTTCACCCAGGACGAGCTCGGCTGGGTCTCGTGGATCGACCCGCTGCCCGAGGCCGAGCTGACCGAGCGGCACTACGCCGGCCTCGTCGACCGCGCCCGCGCCAAGTCGGAATATTTTCGTCTCTTGGTGCGCGATCCCGAAGTGCTGGAAGCCCGCACCAAGACCGACAAGGACATCTTCTACAACGTCGCCGACGGCCTGCCGCGCGCCGAGCGCGAGCTCGCCGCTGCCGCGACCTCGCGCTTCAACGGCTGCATCTATTGCGCCTCCGTGCATGCGCGCTTCGCCAGCACCTATTCCAAGCGCCGCGACGACGTGCAGCGCCTGCTCGACGAGGGCGTTGGGGCCGATCTCGGCGAGCGCTGGAATGCGGTGGTCAAGGCCTCGGTGGCGTTGGCCGCAACGCCGATCGCATTCGGGCCTGACAATATCGCCGAGCTGCGCCGCGCCGATCTCGACGACGCCGAGATCGTCGACGTCATCAACGGCGCCGCGTTCTTCAACTGGGCGAACCGGCTGATGCTGTCGCTCGGCGAGCCCTCGAAATAGGCAATCTCACCGGCACGAGAATTGCTGCTGTATCAACATTGAATGGATGGAGCCGTGAATGAGCAACATCGATCGCCGTACCCTGGTCAAAGGCTCGCTCGCCGCCATGATGGCGGGCACAGCCTTCTCGCGCGCCGCACTGGCGCAATCCGCCGAGCCGATCCTGCTCGGGGTCAGCGGCCCCCTCACGGGACCGAACGCGCAATATGGCGCGCAGTGGAAGCAGGGCTTTGATCTCGCGCTCGACGAGATTCACGCCGCCGGCGGCATCAACGGCCGCAAGCTCGCCTACCAGTTCGAGGACAGCCAGAGCGATCCGCGCCAGTCGGTCGCGATCGCCCAGAAATTCGTCTCCGACCCTCGCATCGTCATGGAGCTCGGCGATTTCTCCAGTCCCGCCTCGATGGCGGCCTCCCCGATCTATCAGCGCGGCGGCCTGGTGCAGTTCGGCTTCACCAATTCGCACCCCGACTTCACCAAGGGCGGTGACTTCATGTGGAGCACGTCCGTGAGCCAGGCCGACGAGCAGCCGCTGCTGGCGTCCTACGCCGTCAGACGGCTCGGCCTGAAGAAGCTTGCGGTGCTGCACCTCAACACCGATTGGGGCCGCACCAGCCGCGATCATTTCGTCAAGGCGGCCAAAGAATACGGCGCCGAGGTCGCGATCACCGAGGGCTACATCGCCGAGGAACGCGACTTCCGCTCCACCCTGGTGCGCGTGCGCGACGCCAGCCCGGACGGGCTGATCCTGATCTCCTATTATTCCGACGGCGCGCTGATCGCGCGCCAGGCGCGCCAAGTCGGCCTGAAGCAGACGATCTGCGCGGCCAGCTCGGTGTACTCGCCGAAATTCATCGAGCTCGGCGGCGAGGCGGTCGAGGACGTCCATCTCGGCACGCGCTATTTCCCGCAAGATCCGCGGCCCGAGGTGAGGAAGTTCATCGAGGGCTTCAAGGCCAAGTACAACGGGCAGGAGCCCGACGCCTTCAACGCCTATTCCTATGACGCGATGAACATGGCCGCTGCCGTGGTGAAGATCGGCGGCACCGACCGCCGCGCCATTCGCGATGCCTTCGCCAAGGTGAAGGACGTCTCCAGCGTCATCTTCGGAAAGGCGACGTTCGACGTCGAGAGCCGCCGCGTCAAGGGCGCCATGAACGCCGAACTCGTCGTGCGCAAGGGCCAGTTCGCGCTGTGGGACGGCAAGCCGACCTGATGTGATGGCCGAAGCGATCGCTCCGGCCGCTTTCTCCCTGATTAGGAATGCTGCGTGTCCTCCTGGCTCGACCACACCATCAACGGGCTGATCGTCGGCAATGTCTACGCGCTCGTTGCAGTCGGGCTCGCGCTGATCTTCGGCGTCAGCCGGCTGATCAACTTCGCGCAAGGCTCGATCTATCTGGTCGGCGCCTATATCGGCTGGATCGCGGTGGTGCAGCTGCACACGCCGCTGCCTCTCACCATCATCGTGGTCGCCGTGGCCGCGGCGATCGTCGGTCTGATCATCGAGCGGTTCGGTCTGCGGCCGCTGCAGAACTCGGTGCGGATCGCGCCGCTGCTCGCGACCATCGGCATCAGCTTCGTGCTTGATCAATTGGTGATGCTGATCTTCTCGCCCAATCCGCGCGCGTTGCCGAGCCAGTTGCCCGATGTCCGCTTCCAGGTCGGTGGCGGGACGATCGGGCCGCTTGATCTGCTCATTGCCGGCGTCGGCCTCACCAGTGCGCTGCTGCTGTTCGTGTTCCTGCGCTACACCAAGCTCGGCTGGGCCGTGCGTGCCACCGCGCAGGACCGCGACGCCGCCATGCAGATGGGCGTCGACGTCAACCGGGTCAATCAAGCCGTGTTCGGTATCGCGGCGGCGCTGGGCGGCGTCTCCGGCATGCTGGTCGGCATGTACTACAACCAGATCGATACGGCGATGAGCCTTCAGGCGACGCTCAAGGGCGTCGTCGCGGAAGTCGTCGGCGGCGCCGGCAACGTGCCGGGCGCGGTGATCGGCAGCCTGCTGCTGGGCCTCGTCGAGAGCTACGGCGTCGCCGTGCTCGGCACCAGCTACCGCAATTTGTTCGCGTTCCTGCTGCTCGTCGTCGTGCTCGTGCTGCGGCCGAACGGCCTGTTCGTCAGCGCACGGCAGGCGCCGCCCGAGCCGCTCACCGGCACGTTCATCGCGCCGAGCCGCCCGGTGAATATTCCGCGCTGGGCGCTGTTGGCCGCCGTTGCCGGCTTTGCGATCCTGCCGCTGTTTCCGGTGTCCTTCTACGTGCTCCAGACCCTGATCAACGCCTGGCTGCTCGGCATGCTCGCGCTCAGCCTGACGCTGGTTGCGGGCACGATGGGGCAGGTCTCGCTCGGGCATGCTGCGCTGCTTGCGATCGGCGCCTACACCTCCGCATTGCTGTCGCTGACGCTGGCCGTTCCGGCCGGACTTGCCGTCATCGGTGGTGGCCTGATGAGCGCCGCGCTCGGCACGCTCCTGATCTCGCCGTCCTTCCGCCTGCGCGGGCATTACGTGTCGATCGCGACGCTCGCGATCGGCGAGATCGTGGCGCTGGTGATCCTGAACTGGGAGAGCGTGACGCGCGGCCCGATCGGCATCTCCGGCATTCCGCCGCTGGCTCTATTCGGCTATGACCTGATCAGCCCGACCTCGGTCTATTGGTTCAGCCTTGCGGTGATGGTCGTGCTGGCGCTGCTGCAGGGGCGGCTGCTCACCTCGCATCTCGGCCGCAGCTTTCGTGCCATCCGTGACGACGACATCGCCGCGCGCGCCTATGGCCTCAGCCTGAATCGCTACAAGTCGATCGCCTTCATCTTCGGCGGCTTCGCCGCCGGCGTCAGCGGCGGCATCGCCGCGCATCTTTATTCCTACATCAACCACGAGACCTTCAACACGCAGCAATCCATCCTGGCGCTGACCGTCGTGATCCTCGGCGGCCTCGGCAACGTCGTCGGCGCGATTGTCGGGTCGGTCGCGCTGGTCGGCCTGCCGGAGGTGTTCCGGATCGCGGCGGAGTATCGCATCCTGATCTACGGCATCGTTCTCTTGCTGCTGGTGCGGTTCAGGCCGCAGGGCCTGTTGGGAACGGTCTGATGGAGAAGCAGCTTCACGCCATGCTGTCCCTGCGCGGCCTGACGCGCCGTTTCGGCGGCCTCACCGCGGTCGATACGATCGACCTCGATCTCGCCAAGGGCGAACTGATCAGCATCATCGGCCCGAACGGCGCCGGCAAGACGACGCTGTTCAATCTCGTCACCGGGCTTGACCGGCCCGATGCCGGCACCGTCAGCTTCGAAGGGCAGGACATCACCGGCCTGTCCCCGGAGCGGCTCGCGGCCGAAGGCATCGCGCGCACCTTTCAGCTCGGCCGCGTGTTCGGCAATCTCAGCGTCATGGACAATGTCCTGATCGGCGCGCACACGCGGCTGCGCGCCGTGAAGCCGGCCGTGCCGGTGATCGGTCCGCTGCTGGAATTGGGTCTGGCCCTGCTGCGTCCCTCGCGCGTCAGGGCCGAGGAAGAGCGGCTGCGTGAGGAGGTCAAAGCGATCCTCGCCCGTTTCGGCGAGCGGCTGCTGCCGCGCATCGACCAGCCCGCCTATAGCCTCTCCTATGCCAACCGCCGCCGCGTCGAGATCGCGCGTGCGCTCGCGCTGAAGCCGCGGCTGCTTCTGCTCGACGAGCCCACCGCCGGCATGAACCCGACCGAGACCGCGGAGATGCAGGGGCTCGTCGCCGAATTGAAAGCCGAAGGGCTGACCATCCTGCTGATCGAGCACAAGCTGGAGATGGTGATGCGCCTGTCCGACCGCGTCATCGTCATGGACGAGGGCAAGAAGATCGCGGAAGGGCCGGGCGAGCAGGTGCGAACCGATCCCAAGGTGATCGAGGCCTATCTCGGTCACGGGCTATCAGGGGCGGCGGAGCAGGAGAGCGCGGCATGACGAACTCTACTCCCGAACCGCTGCTGGCTTTGTCTGATGTCAACACCTTCTACGGCCAGGCCCAGGTGCATTTCGACCTGTCGATCACGGTCGCGCGCGGCCACATCGTCTGCCTGCTCGGCGGCAATGCGAGCGGCAAGTCGACGACGATGAAGATCATCTTAGGCCTGGTGAAGCCCCGATCGGGCGAGGTGACGTTCGACGGCGCTTCGCTGATCGGGCTCACCACGCCGCAGATCGTCCGCCGCGGCATCGCCTCGGTGCCGGAGGCGCGGCGGCTGTTCGCCGACATGAGCGTGCGCGAGAACATCCTGATGGGCGCCTTCGTGCGCAACGACCGCGACGCCATAGCGCAGGATCTCGACAGGATGCTGACGCTGTTCCCGAAGCTCGGCCAGCGGCTGTCGCAGCGCGCCGGCTCGCTGTCCGGCGGCGAGCAGCAGATGGTGGCGATGGCGCGTGCGCTGATGAGCCGCCCGCGCATGATCGTGATGGACGAGCCGACCATGGGCCTGTCGCCGCTTTATGTCGATCGCGTGCTGGAGCTGATCCGCAGCATCAACCAGGCGGGCGTCTCGGTGTTCATGGTCGAGCAGAACGCCAGCCTCGCGCTCGAGATCGCGCACGAGGCCTATGTGCTGCAGACCGGCAAGATCGTGCTGTCTGGCCCCGCGCGCGCACTGAAGGACGACCCCCGCATCCGCGACGCCTATCTCGGCGGCTCCGAGGCGGCATAGGCGCCTCGACCTCTCCCGCACGCAGGCAAGGCTATCGCATATGACGCGGCGGCCTGCGCGCACGCCTTGTCCTTCGAGACGGCGCTGACGCGCCTCCTCAGGATGAGGCTCATCGGCGTCAGTGCTCGTTGAAACTGTCGCCGCGCACTCCGCCCTCATCCTGAGGAGCCCGCCCAAAGCGGGCGTCTCGAAGGATGGTCGCGGGGAAGAATTCTCATATGCGATAACCCTGCCCGCAAGCGGGAGAGGGAGCGCATCTCATTCGTAGTACCAATCAAGCCGACGCCGCGCTCGCGACCTGCTCCGCTGGCTGATCATCTCCGTTGGGATCGCCCGGCGCGGTCGCCCAGGCGAGCTCCACCAGCGTCACGATCCGGCGGCCGCCGCCGTCGAGCTGGACGACGATCAGGCCCTGCTCCTCCATGTAGCCGAGCAGGCGCTGTGCGCGGCGCAGCGAGTGCGAGCCGTAGGCGCGGGCGATTGCGGCATCGCCGGGGCAGGGCCAGCCTTCCTTCGCCGCGCGCGCGATCATCATGAACACGCCCTGCATGTCATCGGGCAGGATCGAGGCGCGCAGCGCCACGTCCTGCCAGGCGTCGTCGTCAGTCAGATCTGTCCCGAGCCCGGCGCGCGCATGCGTCAGCATGCGCCGGAATTCGTTGAGATCGGGCACCGCCGCCCCTAAGCCCTCGATGCGGCAGCGGACCACGAACTCCTGATAGAGCACGCCGATGGCGCGGAAGCCGGCATCGGGCTCGGCCATCACGGCACGCAGCGTGCGATCCACGCGCTCGCGCCGCTCGGCGAGCTCTTCGGCACTGACGGGAGCCTCGACCGCCTCTAGCCGAATCTCCGGCAGCGCGGCGGCCTTCGCCGCGCGAAGCTGCTCGAGCAGATCCGGTGCCGGCCGTCGCTGCGGCCGGCTGGCATCGGGCGGCGGTGCGGCGAGGATAACCGCGCGGGCATCTTCAAGCGTAGCCTCCGGCAGCGGCATCAGCCGCGGCGTCGAATTGCGCGGGCTGGTCTCGGTCGGGCCGATGTTGAGGCGCAGCGGCCGGCGCGACAGCGCAGGCCCCAGCGCCATGAACTGGCCGCGCTCGAGATCGCGGAAGGCTTCCGCCTGCCGCCGCTCCATGCCGAGCAGGTCGGCGGCGCGCGCCATGTCGATGTCGAGGAAGGTCCGCCCCATCAGGAAGTTCGAGGCTTCCGCCGCGACGTTCTTGGCGAGCTTGGCCAGGCGCTGGGTCGCGATGATGCCGGCAAGCCCGCGCTTGCGGCCGCGGCACATCAGATTGGTCATGGCGCCGAGCGAGAGCTTGCGTGCTTCGTCCGAGACTTCGCCCGCCACCGCCGGCGCAAACAGCTGCGCTTCGTCGACGACGACGAGCATCGGGTACCAATGATCGCGGTCGACGTCGAACATCCCGCCAAGGAACGCAGCCGCGCGCCGCATCTGGTTCTCGGCATCGAGACCTTCGAGATTGAGCACGGTGGAGACGCGATGCAGCCGTGCGCGCTCGCCCGCGACCTGGAGGCCGCGCTCGGTGTGATCCTCGGCCTCGATCACCAGATGGCCGAAGCGCTCGGCCAGCGTGACGAAGTCGCCCTCGGGATCGATGATGGCCTGCTGCACCCAGGGCGCGCTCTGCT
The DNA here is from genome assembly GCF_044909005.1 of Bradyrhizobium sp. USDA 223. Classification (NCBI taxonomy): domain Bacteria; kingdom Pseudomonadati; phylum Pseudomonadota; class Alphaproteobacteria; order Hyphomicrobiales; family Nitrobacteraceae; genus Bradyrhizobium; species Bradyrhizobium sp. USDA 223. The sequence goes on along the minus strand of NZ_JBIYDR010000001.1, from coordinate 4,770,404 downwards.
CCAGCAGCCGCCGCAAGAGATGCGACTTGCCGGAGCCCGAATTGCCCTGCACCAGGAGACGGGTCGCCAGCAGTTCCTCGAGGTCCATGGCGGCCGCGGCGCCTGCCGTGGTCTGCCCCATCTCGATCGCAACCGTCATGTCCCCGACTCAAAGTCCGTCATTCGCGGACAGCGGCTTATCAATCCAGCCGCGGCGCGTCGAGCGCTCCGGCGCGAATCAGGCGGTGTTGCCCACGCCAAAACCGGAAAGCTCCGCCGTGCGCGGCAGGAACCCGGTGCCGAACGGCGCCGGCTTGGGGAAGATGGTGCAGACCGCCATCGCTCGGCCCGAAATGACGCAGATCAAGATCGACCGGCCCGAGACCTGCTATCCGGCCGTATGACCTTTCTGACCTTCTTCACGGCGACCTATTTCCTGCTGGCGGTGCCGGGGCCGACCAACACCCTGCTGGCGACATCGGGGGCGGGAGCGGGCATCTCGCGCTCCCTTCATCTGCTCGCGGCGGAACTGTGCGGCTATCTGCTGGCGATCGCGGTGCTGCGGCTGGCGCTCGGTCCAATCATCAGCGACATCCCGATTGCGGCGCTGCTGCTCCGCGTCGCCGTGACCATCTACATCCTGTGCCTTGCGGTCATGCTCTGGCGCGTCAACACGCGCGAGCTGCGCGGCGGCGCTGCGGTGACGTTCGGTCAGGTGCTGCTGACGACGCTGCTCAACCCGAAAGCACTGGTCTTCGCGTTCCTGCTGCTGCCGCTCGGGGCCGGACCGCTCGAACTGCTGCCGTGGCTCGGCGTGATCGCGCTTCAGATTCTCACCGCCGGCGCGGCGTGGATCATTCTCGGCGCAACGCTCGGACGTGGCGCCCGTCGCCTCGGGCGCCCTGACCTCGTCACGCGCACCGGCGCGGTCACGCTGGTCGCGGTGACCGGGCTGATCTGGCTGCAATCCTTCCTGGTTGCCTGAGCGCCGGCGTTGCCGGGGCGCGCCGCGCTACTGCGCGCCGGAGCCGCCCTGCACGATCTTCTCGTTCAGCTTCTGGTCCACGGTGTCGACGGTGCGGTCGATCTCGGCGTTGGGTACGCCGAGCTGATGCGAGATCAGCTTCACGAGCAGGTCGACACGCTCGATGAAGGGGGCGCCGCTCGCGACCGCGCGCGCGGCCGATGACGGCTTGAGCAGGCTCTCCGCGGCCTTGGCGTATTTCGCGAACGGCACCTGGTCCTGCGGATCGGCGCCGAGGCGGCGCGCGATCGCATCGACATGGTCGTAGATCGTCTGCGAACGATTGAGATCGCCGTGCACGGCGTCGCGGATCGACTGCGGCTCGTTCGGCGTGATGCAGCGGTAATTGCCGGTCAGCAGCATCGACCATTTCGCCAGCGGCACGAACAGGGAATCGAACACTTTCAGCTTCACCGGCACGTCGTGGCCGTCGAGCGTCACCGCGTCGATGTCGGCCTCCAGCTCGCGCAGCAGCTTGTTGTGCTTCTCGTCGGCGAAGACCGACGCCTTGAAGTTAGTGGGCAGGCCGACATGCAGCACGTTGGCGGCCTCTTCCGGCGGCCGGAAGGCCTGCGGGTCGGGCGAGCACAGCGTCACCAGCCCGGGCTCAAACCGCTCCCACACCTGCGCATTGGTGTAGGCCTCCTCGAGATCCATGTCGGCGAGTGCCGGAATCCGCTTCAGATAGGGCAGGGGCGGCATGTTCATGATCGACAGGCACGGCAGCTTCGCCGCGGCAATCTTGACCATGAGGACGCGCACCGTGTGGTTGGTGTATTGCGGCTCCTGCATCGCGAGGCCGACCAGATCGTAGCGGGAGAGGTCGACATTGGCCGGCGTCACCGCGTCGAGCTTGCCAGGGAGGTTGCGGGAGAAGATCGCCCGGTGCACCGCCTCGTCGCGCAGCTTGATGCGCACCTCGGTACCGTCGCGGTTGATCAGCTCCGCGGTCTTGGCGCGGCAGACCAGGGTCACGTTGTGCCCGGCCATCAGCAGCTTCGTGCCCAGCAGGGAGCCGTAAGAAGCCCCAAGAATCAATATGTTGCGCGCCATGCTCCGTCCCCTGGAAATCTGTGTGATTTTTGCGGCCCCGGCCGTCATCCGCGGGGCGACTTGGCGGCATGTAAAGCGAACTGCGGGGGGATGGCAACTGGGATAATGCATACAAGGCTGCCAGGCTTAGCGCGGCCTGCCCGACGTCTCGCGCTTTGCGACTTGCGCTCCAGGGCGGCTGCGCGACCGTGCCTGTTTCGCCCGCCGTCAACCCGGTCAGGCAAAAATATTCCGCTTTACCGAAATTCGGAAATGGCGTATGTGTCGTCTATCCCGGCTCAATCTCGAGGGGCGATCATGAGGTCGTCATTGTCGCGAGCCGGGCTTGCGGTGGACGCGGCAGCGTCGGGCGCGAAGGGTAGCGGGCAGGGAGGGTAGTCCCCGGTGAGCTCGAAACCGCGCGCGGACGAACGGCGCTGCTAGGTCTCGTCTCGTCTTGCAAGTTTCCGGCGCTGTCGACGGTGCCAGGGAATACTGCGGCGAAATGGCGGGCCGTGCGTACGGCAAAACCGTGTGGTCCTGGCCGTCGTTGCTACGGTCAAGCTCTTGCGGAGGCGGTAGTCGCGTCAACCGGCGCGGGCGCCGGTGAATTCCGCGAGCGCGAGGGAGGCCCGAAGGAACTCGGCTCCCGGGAGAGCACGGCATAAGCCGTCCGACCATCGCGCAGGGAAGGCCGAGTGATTGGCACCACCTGTATGCTGCTGTGCGGTTTTCTGCGTGTGCGTTTTGCGCAGCAGACCGCGGGTGCGAGGTCAGCACCCGGTCTTCCCTGCGCCCTCTTGCCGATGAGGGCGGCGAGACGAAGCAAAGCTCGGGCGAAATCAGCCGCGGGGATGCGAAGGCATGTCTGCAGGCTGACACGAGAGTTGGTGAATGACCATGCGACCTCATACGATATTGATGGAGCGCCGCTTCTTGGCAGCCTCAGCCCTGGCTCGCCATGCGGTCGCGGTCGAGATGCTGCTCGATCTTGGGGCGGTCACGGGTGCGCTCGAAGCTGGTGCAGAGCAGCTCGGTCTCCTCGAGCGAGATCGGAGCACGATAGAGCCGGCACATGAATTCGGCGTTTCCGCGTCCCTTGGAGGTAGCCGGGCCGCGCTCTGCGAGAAACATGCAGTCCCGGCAGATGCTCGCTTCGAGCCGCTGATGGGCTGCATCGAGGTGATTGAGGATCTCGCGGAGAGAGTCGCGCAGCCTGATGCACTCCTCGGTCCCGAGCGACGTCACCGCGTTGACCACGTGATTGATCGGGTCGTGCTGGTTCAGGCACTTCTCACCCTGGGACGTGACGTGGAGGACGACGGAACGCTTGTCCTCATGCGACGGCTTTCGCACCAGGAACGACTTGCTCTCCAGAGTCTTCACGATCTGCGACGCCGTCGCGCGTGTGGCGCCGATGAAGCCGGCCAGTGCGGACGGCGTGCGCGAAAACCTGTTGGCGCGCCCGAGAAAGCGCAGCGCCATCCATTCCCGATCGCGCAATCCATGCTGATTGCCCTCGAAATACCAAGCCCGCGCCGCCTGAACCAGCAGCTCGACGGCTTCCCGCGCCAATGGCATGAATCTACCTCGTCCCCGGAACTTCGTCTGCGGCGTCCCGAAGCCGCTTTGCGCCCTGAGTGTCAGACGAGCATGCCCTGTCGAACTCTCGCACAATGGCGCGGATCGCACCGCGCCCGACCTCGGCCGATGAGCGTCGCATCGTCCGCAGCGAGAAGCCGTATCGCTGATGACATGCCAACAGCGTGGTCGTCGCGCGGGAGCTCGGGTTGCCGTCGCCGGCAAACCGTGGAACGGAGTAGCTCAACCGAAGCCCCCAAAGTTCAAGTCACAAGCAGACGTTTCTTATACTCAACCAAAACGATGGATGAGCTTCTCAACAAAATCAAGTAGAGACCCTCTCACAGGCTGGATGTCGTCGCAGGCGAATGTAACGTTCAAGGGCAATCTCGTTGTTCGGGACACATGATGGTGAACGCAATACATGGCGCGGCGAGTAATATGCACTCGATATTGTGAGAGTTTGATTGCACGCGCGTTGTTGTCTTGCGTTGATGCAAACTGATCGAAGCTTGTGCATCACGATGACGTTTGGCGGCACGTCATCCACAACTTGTGCGTTCTGCCGCGGAATCGTCGAGGGAACTCATTGGAATTGCACGCGGCGGTTGTTCCCGTCGTGCTTGCAGAATAGACTCTTCGATCGCTTGCACAGCGCTTGCCAGCTCGTGCACACCCGAACGGCGAATTCGCTCGCGACGAAGATCGGTCTGCCTGTGTGCCGCGCATGCGCTGGAAGCGTAGCGACATGCGCAATCTCTTGTCGAAAACCACGGGCAGGGCGGACGGCGCCTCACCCTCTCCACCCGTCAGTCGCCCTTGAGCATGTCCCGAAGCTCGCGGAACGGATCGGCGCTCGGCGGAGCCGACGCGCCCTGTCGCATCGCGTTGTAGATTCGCGGAACCATCTCGACCGCCTGGTCGAGGCCCGAATCACGTCCCGGCTGATAGCCGCCCATCAGGCGAAGGTCGCGCGTGTCCTCGTATTTTGCGATCATGGCGCGCAGCTTGCTCACCAGTTCGCGCTCCTCGGGGTCCCAGACGTTGTGGGCGAGGCGGGAGACCGAGGCCAGAACGTCGACGGCCGGATAGCGCGCCTGGTCGGCGATGTGCCTTGAGAGCACGATGTGCCCATCGAGCGTGCCGCGGATGGTGTCGGCGATCGGCTCGTTGTGATCGTCGCCATCGACCAGCACGGAGAAGATCCCGGTGATGGTGCCGGATCCCTCCTCGCCCGGACCGGCGCGCTCGAGCAGGCGCGGCAGATCGGTGAAGACCGTCGGCGCGTAGCCGCGCGCCACCGCGGGCTCGCCGGCGGCGAGCGCGACCTCGCGGGCGGCGTGGGCAAAACGGGTGATCGAATCCACCATCAGCAGGACCGATTCGCCGCGGTCGCGGAAATATTCGGCCACCGCCATCGCCGTCTTCGGCGCCAGTCGCCGCATCATCGGGCTTTCGTCGCCCGTCGAGACGATTGTGACAGCGCGATGACGGTCGTTGCCCAGCACGTCCTCGATGAACTCGCGCACCTCGCGGCCGCGCTCACCGACCAGGGCCAGCACGACGGTGTCGAAGCCCTGGCTGCGGGCGAGCATCGCGAGCAGCGTCGATTTGCCGACGCCCGATCCGGCAAAGATGCCGACGCGCTGGCCGGCGCAGACCGGCGCGAACAGGTCGATGACGCGCACGCCGGTGCGCAGCGGCTTGTGCACGCGCGCACGCTTCATGGCCGACGGCGCCTCCGCCTCCGCCGAGACCGCCTGCGACCCTTGCGTGAGCGGCCCCTGTCCGTCCAGCGGCGCGCCGAGAGCGTTGATGACGCGGCCCTTCCAGCTCGGATCGGGCGCAAAGGACAGCGGCGGCATGCGGGAGGCGACCGAGCCGAGCCCGCCCGCGAACTGCCGGTCGAACGGCTTGGCGATGATGCCGTCGCTGTCGATCCGCACCACCTCGCCGATCTGGCGCTTACCGCCGCAATTGACGCCGATAAGCTCGCCGAGCCTGACGAAGCGGGACAGGCCGGAGACGCGGAAATGCGTCGGCGCGATCTCGGAGATCGCGCCACTGACGCTTGCCAGGGGAGTGCTCTGCTGAAGCTCCAGCAGCGCCCACTCGAGTTGCCGAAGAGCGTTCAAGGAAACCGTCCAACCTCATCCTGCGCGCTTGGCGCGCAATCTACTTGCCGGGTTCGCCGAGGGTCCGGATCGCGTTCTGCAGCGAGCTCTCGGTGCCCTCGATCATCGAGTTGGTACCCTCGAAGGCGCGCGAGGCCGAGATCAGCCGCGTCAGTTCGAGCATCGGATTGGCGCCGGAGCCTTCGACATATCCCTGCTTGAAGCCGTCCCGGGAGAAGTCCGCGATGGCAGTCGCTGGCCGGTCGGGCGTCACGCCTGAATTGCCGTAGCGTTCGAGATTGGCGTCGGCCGGAATGCTGAACAGGCCGATGGTGCCGATCTCGTTGTTGTCCTGGATGATCGCGCCGCTGCGCGCGATCGAGATCGGTCCGCCGTTCGGGTCGAGCGTGATCTGCGCGCCGCCGGAATCGACGATCGGAAAGCCGCTCACGGTCTGAAGATCGCCGTTGGGGGCGATCTGGAGCCGGCCGTCGCGCGTGTAGACCGTGCCGTTCGGACCGGCGAAGGCGATCCAGCCCTGGCCGACCACGGCGACGTCGAGCGGGTTGCCGCTCTCGGTGATGTTGCCCATCTCTCGCGAGATGATGTTGTCGCCGGGCGAGGAGAACGCCACCGGCGTCGGACCCGCCTTGGACAGCACGGTCTCGAACTTCACCACGTCGGTGCGGAACGCCGCCGTGTTGACGTTGGCGACGTTGTTGGCGATCGTCTGGAGGCGCTTTTCGAGGGCGACCTGCGCCGACAATCCCACATAGAGAGCCGATTGCATGACTTACCTGTTGAACTTGATGTTCTGAAGCGTCGTGAGCACGTTGGTATCCATGCTGACCGACGTCGCGGCGCCGGCGATCAGGACCAGCGCGGGATTGGTCGAGCTGTCGTTCCGGGCCTGGGTCGCATCCCACATCGCCGCAAAGCGCTGCACGAACTTGGTGACCTTGGCCGGATCCTGGAAGTCGGTGAGCTTGATCTTGTCGGCGATCATCTTGGCCTGGGCATCGATATTGGCCGCGCTGATCGTCGACGGAAGGCCGAGCGCGGTTTGCACCACCTGCGTCAGCGCCTTGTCGGCCAGGATCTGGTAGGCGGTCGTGATCGTGGAAGCCTTGCGGGTGAAATACAGCGCCAAACGCAGGCCTTCGTTCTGATCGCCGGCCTTCTCCTCCATCGTCTGCGTGACGTATTGGGTCGCGGTGCCGGTCGTGGCCGCGGCGCTCTGGGTCGCCTTGTCGCCGAGTGCGGCGAAATTGAAGGCGGTCGCGAATTGCCGGTAGCGGGTGTCGGTCAGCTTGTTGGCGAAGGCGTCCTTGCTCGCGACACCCTCGGTCAGCACCTTGCGCATGAACGCCTTGGCGTACGTCATGTCGCTGAGGCCATAGGCCTTCATCGCGTAGGAATAGAGACGATAGTCCTTCAGGAAATCGTCGATAGTCTTCACTTTGCCGATATGGCTCAGGAAGTAGTCGGTCTCGCGGCTGACATCCGGCTGCTTCGCGACTTGCGTCAGCGACTTGCCCATGTCCTTGGTCAGCCTGGTGTAGTCCGCGATGGTGGATAGCATGAAACGCGCCCCTCTGGCCGCCGGTGCGACCCGCTTCAAGCTGCCGCCAATTGCTTGCGCGGGGCTGGCGACCTCGAAGCCAGCTTCGCGCAAGCGTCGCCGACTAGGTATTCCAGGTGGGATCGGCGATGGAGCGGCGCGTTGGGCAGTTTCGTGGGGATTTTCATCACGGTAGCGGCGCTGCTCGGCGGCTTTGCCGCCATGGGCGGGCATCTGGCCGTGCTCATGCAGCCGTGGGAGTTCGTGATCATCATGGGAACCGCGGTCGGCACCTTCATCGTGGCGAATCCATGGAAGACGGTGGTGGACACGGGCGTCGCCTGCATGCAGGCCATCACCAACGCGGTGCCTGGACAGCGCTATTACCTCGACCTGCTCGGCGCGCTGCACGCCTTGATGCGTGAGCTGCGGGGCAAGGGCCGCAACGAAGTGGAGGCGCATATCGACGATCCCTCGTCCTCGGAGATCTTCAAGGCGTTTCCCAGCGTGCTCGGAGATCCCTCGCTGCTCCAGTTCATCTGCGACTACGTCCGCCTCATCATCATGGGCAATGCGCGCACGCACGAGATCGAGGCGCTGATGGACGAGGAGATTCATACCATCGTGAAAGGCAAGCTGGCGCCCTATCATGCACTGGTGACGGTGTCCGAGGCGCTGCCGGCGCTCGGCATCGTCGCCGCCGTGCTTGGCGTCATCAAGGCGATGGGCGCGCTCGACCAGTCTCCGAAGCTATTGGGCGGCTTTATCGGTGCAGCCCTGGTAGGCACCTTCGCAGGCATCTTCCTGTCCTATGGCGTGCTTTCGCCCTTCGCGATCAAGATCAAGATGACGCGCGAGAAGAAGTGTCGGCCCTACATCATCGTCAAGCAGACGCTGCTGGCATTCATGAACGGTGCCATGCCGCAGATCGCCGTCGAGCACGGTCGCAAGATGATCTCCAGCAGCGAGCGTCCCTCGATCGACGTCGTCGAGAACGAGACGATCGCAGGTCCCAAGGCCGTCGTTGCCGACGCTGAACCCAAGGCGGCGCGCGCATGATGATGGAAGACACCGAGGTCGACCAGCGCAAGCAGCTGCCGAACTACCTGCTGGACGCTGCCGGCATATCGATCGAGCGTATGCCGATGCTCAATGTGATCTTCGATCGCATGGCGGCATCGTGCACCGACAGCCTGCAGCCGATGGCCGGAACGCCCTGCTATTTCTCTGTCAACGGCATCACCAACGACCGTGTCGGCGATATCATCAAGGACTACGAGGCCAACGCGGTCGCGGCGGTGCTCTATGCCGAGCAATGGGACTCCCGCGTCATCATCATGCTGGACCGTGACTTCGTGTTCACGATGGTCGAAGCGATGTTCGGATCCGACGGCGCCGAGCCGCCGCTCGACGTCGAGCGCGCGTTCTCCAACATCGAGCTCCGCCTGGTCCAGGCGCTGTTCGAACGGTTCGCCAAGGCGCTGCAATCCGCCTTCGCCGGCACGTCGAACGTGACCTTCCGCGTCGAGCGGGTCGAGACTGCGATGGCCTCGCTCGCGATCGGGCGGAGCGGCAACATGTCGATCTGCGCGAACATCATGCTGCAGGCGCTCTATCGCGGCGGCCAGATGTTCCTCATTATTCCGCACTCCGCGCTCAATCCGCTGCGCCAGAAGCTCGCTCACGTGGTCGTCAGCGACGGTCGCGCCGCCGACCCACGCTGGCGCGAGCAGATGGAAAGCGAGGTGCAGCGGACCGAGGTGACGCTCAGCGCCGTGCTCGACGAGAAGATGGTGACGCTCGGCGACGTCGTGAAGTTCGAGGTCGGGCAGGTGCTCGAGCTCGAGGCCACGCCGCGCACGCTGGCCCGTCTCGAAAGCAACAATCAGGTGTTGTTCTGGTGTCAGATCGGCCAGCTCGACGGCTATTACGCCATGCAGGTGGCAGATCCCGTCGATCAGAAGCGGGAGTTCGTCGATGATATCCTATCTCGTTGATATCGTGCTGCTGGCTGCGCTCGCCTTCACCAGCATGCGGGTGACGAGGATGCACCGCGAGCTGGCGCGGCTGCGCAGCTATCAGGGCGAGTTCTCCACCATCATGCACGAGACCGCGGGCGCCTTCGACACGGTCATCACCGCGGCGCACGATTCGACCGCGAATCTCGGACGCCTCGCCAACGTGCTGAGCACGAAGATCGACCAGGCTCACGAGGCGATCGCGGCGCTCGATGCGCGCAGCGGGCTCGCACCCGCGGCGACCGCCGAGCTGAACAAGCACTGAAAGCCGGCACCGGCAGAACAATACGGCCGGAACGCCGCGGCGCTCCGGCAGCGGAAGTACCAAGAGGCGATACCAAATGGCGCAATCCTTCGACTATGAGCCTGCATCTGCATCGACCGAGGCCGAGACCTCTCCGCTGGAACGCCTGGCCGAGATCGCCCAGCGCACCGCCGAGGAGACTGGCAAGTTCGCCAACGTCGACGCTATCTTGCGCATTCCCGTCACCATGCAGGTGGTGCTGGGATCGGCGACCATTCCGGTGGCGAACCTGATGAAGCTCGGACGCGGCGCGGTGGTTCCGCTCGATCACCGGGTCGGCGAACCCGTCGACGTCGTCGTCAACGGCCGCATCGTCGCCCGTGGCGAGGTGGTCGTCGTCGAAGAGGACAATTCCCGCTTCGGCGTCTCGCTGACGGAGATCGTGGGGCCGCTGGGGCAGGGTGATACCTGACCATGGCGGCACCGGTCGGCATCGCTCCCGTCAAGCAGCGAGGCGTTACCACGCTGGGCGGCACGGAAAAGGTCGCCGCGCTCCTGCTGGCCATGGGCCGGCAGGCGGCGGCGAGCGTGCTGCAGCAGTTCGAGCCGCAGGAGATCCGCATCGTCACCAAGGCGGCGGCGGAGCTGCGGCCGATCACCGCGCAGGAACTCGAGGGGATCGTCGAGGAGTTCGCCCAGCAGTTCTCGATGGGCGCGAACATCCTCGGCACGCTCGGCGGTCTGGAGGCCGTGCTCGGCGACGTGCTGCCGGCCGACCAGGTCTCGCAGATCATGTCCGATCTGCTCGGCAATTCGAGCCGGTCGGTGTGGGACCGCGTCTCCTCGGTCTCGGAAAACTCGCTGGCGAGCTACCTTTCCAAGGAGCATCCGCAGACCGCGGCGCTGATCCTGTCCAAGGTCAAGCCGGCCTGCGCCGCCAAGGTCATGAGCCAGCTGCCTTCGAGCCTGCGCAACGAGCTGATGCGGCGCGTTCTGAGCCTCAAGCCGATCGTCGACGACGCCATGCGCATCATCGAGAAGACGCTGCACGAGGACCTGACATTGAATTTCGCCCGCAACCTCGGCGCCGACACCTACGCCCGCGTCGCCGACATCATCAACAAGATGGAACGCGGCCACATCGAGGACATGCTGAAGAGCCTGTCGGAGAAGCGGCCGAAATCGGCCGAAGTGCTGAAGGAGCTGCTGTTCACCTTCGACGACGTCGTCAACCTGACACCGAAGGCGCGCACCATGATCTTCGACCAGGTGCCGACCGATCGCATCGTCGTGGCGCTGAAGGGCACCGACAAGCATTTCCGCGAGCTGATCCTGTCCTCGGTCGCCTCGCGCGTCCGGCGCGTCGTCGAGCACGAGCTCGCCATCGGCGAGCCGTCCAACCAGCGCGACGTGCTGGAGGCGCGACGCGTGATCACCGACCTTGCGCTCGAGCTGGCGGAGAAGGGCGAAATCGAGCTCAACCCCGAGCAGGAGGATGAGCTGGTCTTCCGCTGACCGCTGAACGGGCATGGCAGAAACATCCGATCAGGAGAGCAAGACAGAAGAGCCGACCGAGAAGAAAGTCCGCGATGCGCTCGAACAGGGCAAGATTCCGGTCTCTCGGGAGGCCTCCATTTTCGCCTCGATGGCCGCGCTGATGGTGATCCAGGCGTTCCTGATCGGCCAGGGCGTGCAGCAATTGACGCCGACGCTGAAGAGCCTGCTCGACGATCCCGAGGGCTTTCCGCTCTCGACCGGTGCGGACGCGCAGAACCTGCTCACCGTGGTCGGCCTGCAGGCACTGCGGTTCCTGGTGCCGTTGGTGGTCATCCTGGTGGTGTTCGGGCTCGCCGCCTCGCTGCTGCAGAACGCGCCGCGCCTGGTGCTCGAGCGGATCAAGCCTGACTTGTCGCGAATCTCTCCAGTCAGCGGTTGGAAGCGGTTGTTCGGGACGCAGGGCCTGATCGAGTTCGCCAAGTCGCTGTTCAAGCTCGCCGCGGTGACCGCGGTGGTCGCCTTCGTGCTGCGCGCGTCCGAAGCGAGGGCGTTCGAGGCCATGTACACCGACCCGGTCGCGCTGCCGGAGATGATCCTCAACATCGCGATGCGAATCGTCTCGGCGATCTGCATCGCCACCATCGTCCTGGTGGCGATCGATCTCGCTTGGGCGCGCTTCCACTGGCGGCGCGAGCTGCGCATGACCAAGCAGGAGATCAAGGACGAGCACAAGCAGGCGGAAGGCGATCCCCTGATCAAGGCGCGTCTGCGCTCGCTGGCGCGCGACCGGTCGCGCCAACGCATGATCGCCGCGGCCTCGCGCGCGACGCTGGTGATTGCCAACCCGACGCACTTCGCGATCGCGCTGCGCTACAAGCGTGAGGAAAACGCCGCGCCGCTGGTCGTGGCCAAGGGCATGGACGTGATCGCGCTGAAGATCCGCGAGATTGCCGAGCAGAACCGAATCCCCGTCATCGAAAACAAGGCGCTGGCGCGCGCGCTCTACGAGGCAGTCCAGGTCGATCAGGTGATTCCGGCGGAATTCTTCCGGCCCGTTGCCGAGATCATCTACTTCCTCCAATCCAAGCAGGCGCCGCGGCCCGAGAACGTCCGATAGATTTCCGAGGATGATGCTTCGCGCAACAGCTTGACGAAAGCTTAACGCCCTAGGCTCGTCCCGAATGGATCAGAATGGGGCCGTCGTGGGACCGCTTTATCTCTTCGAATTCGCATCGTCGCAGGCGCGCTATCTCGAGCTGCGTCAGTCGACCATCGCCACCAACGTCGCCAACGCCAACACGCCGGGCTTTCGGGCGCGCGACGTCGAGCCGTTCAACAAGGTGCTCGACGGCATGCCGGTGAGGCTTGCGACGACGTCGCCGTCCCACATGCAATTGGCCGCAGCCGAGACCGACACGCGGGCGACCGCGAAGAAGGACAGCTGGGAAGTGGTTCACTCCGGCAACTCCGTCAGCCTCGAACAGGAAATGATCAAGGGCAACGACGTCAATCGCGACTATTCGATGAACGCGGCGATCGTGCGGTCGTTTCACCGCATGGTGCTGTCGAGTGCAAAGGCCTGAGGTGAATTGACATGCTGGACTCATTGAGTGCCTCGCTGACGGTCGCAAGCTCCGGGCTCGAAGCGCAGTCGACGCGCATGCGCATCGTCTCGGAAAACCTCGCGAACGCCACCTCGACGGGGCGCGCCGCCGGCGCCGATCCGTATCAGCGCAAGACCATCACCTTCGATGCGGCGATGGATCGCGCCTCCGGCGCACAGCTCGCGAAGGTCAAGGAGATCGGGGTCGACACCACGCCTTACCGGGTGGAGTACGATCCGGGGCATCCCGCCGCCGACAAGGCCGGCTACGTCAAGCTGCCGAACGTGAACATGATGATCGAGATGGCCGACATGCGGGAGGTCAACCGCTCCTATGAGGCCAATCTCCAGGTTGTGAAGCAGGTGAGGTCCATGCTCGGCATGACCATCGATCTCTTGAGGAGCTGACCATGCTTGAGGCGATTTCATCCACCGCGATTTCCGCAGGGCAAGCCGCGGGCCGTGCGACCGAGACGCAGGCCGTCTCGCCGGCGGCGACCACCGCGATCCAGACCAGTGACGACGTCGGCTTCGAATCGGTGATGAAGCAGGTGACGTCGGATGCGATCGGGACGCTGAAGGCGGGCGAGGCGGCATCGATCTCGGCAATGCAGGGCAAGGAATCGACGCGCCGCGTCGTGGAGGCCCTGATGTCGGCCGAGCAGGCCCTGCAGACGGCGGTCGCGGTGCGCGACAAGGTCGTCCAGGCCTACCAGGAAGTCGTTCGGATGTCGATTTGATCTGAAGGAGTGGGACCAGTGAAATCGCTCGCCATTGCGGCCACGGGCATGAACGCCCAGCAGACCAACATCGAAGTCATCGCGAACAACATCGCCAATATCAACTCGACCTCCTACAAACGGGCGCGCGCGGAGTTCACCGATCTGTTCTACCAGATGGACCGCATGCAGGGCGTCGCGAATACCAACGGCTCCTCGCCGATTCCGGAAGGTGCCAATCTCGGCCTCGGCGTCAAGTCCGCGGCGATCCGCAAGCTGCACATCCAGGGCGCGCTGACGCAGACCGGCAATCCCTATGATCTCGCGATCAACGGACGTGGCTGGTTTCAGGTGCTCGGCCCCAACAACGAGGTGCAATACACCCGTGCGGGCTCGTTCAACGTCAACGCCAACGCTCAGCTGGTCACGATCGACGGTTACCTGCTGGATCCCGCGATCACCATCCCGCAGGGGACGGTCGAGGTCACGGTCAACCAGACCGGCCAGGTGTTTGCCAAGCTCGACACGGAAGTGAATCCGCGGCAGATTGGCCAGCTCAACCTCGCCAACTTCGCCAACGAAGCGGGTCTCGAGCCGCTGGGCAGCAATCTCTACAAGGAGACCACGGCGTCCGGCACGCCGGTCGTCGGTCTGCCGGGCGATGCCGGTTATGGCAAGATCAACCAGAAATGGCTCGAAGCCTCGAACGTCGACCCGGTCAAGGAAATCACCGAGTTGATCTCGGCACAGCGTGCCTACGAAATGAATGCCAAGGTCATCCAGGCCTCGGATGAAATGGCCCAGACGGTCTCGAAGGGCATGCGCTAGTTCCGGTGTCTCGATGTTGAACAGGGTGGGCCTGATCGTGCGCGGGTTGGCCGCCGTGCTGCTGGTTCTCGCCGCGGCGCGGGCCGCCGCAGCCGAGGAGAAGCGGCTTCCCGTGCCGGCCGTCTCGATCCGCGCCGGCGAGCTGATCCGCGAGGAGATGATCACCGAGCGCGCCTTCGCGCCGAGCCTGCTCGGCGTCGCCATGTTCATCGAGGCGCGTCAGATCCTGGTCGGCCGCATGGCGCGGCGCGCGCTGTTGCCGGGCCAGCCCATTCCAACCAATGCGGTGGAGGACCCCTGGACCGTCGCGCGCGGCGCCATGGTCAAGGTCGTGGTCGAGGACAGTGGCCTCTCCATCGTCACTTACGGCTCGGCCATGCAGTCGGGGGCGGCCGGCGCGCTGATCCCCGTGCGCAATACGGATACCGGCGTGATCATCAGGGGCGTCGTCCAGCCGGACGGCAGCGTCAAGGTCATGGACGGGTCATGACCAGGCTCCTGCTTGCGCTCATACTGCTGGTGTCGGCCGCCAGCGCCCAGGCCGCCGTCCGCATCAAGGACATCGCGGACATCAAGGGTCTGCGCGAGAATCAGATCGTCGGTTACGGCCTCGTCATCGGCCTCAACGGCACCGGCGACACGCTGCGCAACGCGCCGTTCACCGAACAGTCCCTGCAGTCGATGCTCGAGAACATGGGCATCAACGTCAGGAACGAGACCACGAGCACCAACAATCCCCCGCGTCCAACCACGCTGCGCACGCGCAACGTCGCAGCCGTGATGGTGACGGCGGACCTTCCGCCTTCGATCGGGCCCGGCGAGCGCATGGACGTCACCGTGTCCTCGCTCGGCGATGCGACGTCGCTGCTCGGCGGCACATTGGTGATGACGTCGCTGCGCGCGGCGGACGGCGCCGTCTATGGGGTGGCACAGGGCGCGATCACGGTTGCCGGCTACAGCGTCGGAGGCCAGGCGCAGAACGTCAGCCAGGGCACGCCGACGGCCGGGCGCATCCCGAACGGTGCGCTGGTCGAACGCGAGGTGCAGGGAAGCCTCCACGAGATGGAGTTCCTGGTGCTACAGCTGAAGAACCCGGACTTCGTCACCGCAACGCGCATCCTCGACGCTGTCAACCGCTACGCCGGCGGTCGCTACCGCGCGCAGATCGCCTTCGAGCGCGACTACCGCACCATCGTGCTGTCGAAGCCGCGTCATGTCGGCCCTGTCCGCTTCCTCGCCGAGATCGGCGAATTGGTGGTCGAGCCGGATACGCCGGCGCGGGTCGTGATCAACGAACGCACCGGCACGGTCGTGATCGGGCGCGACGTGCGGATATCGACCGCCGCCGTGACCCACGGCAATCTGACGGTTCGCGTCACGGAGATGCCGGTGGTGTCGCAGCCGGCGCCGTTCTCGCGAGGACAGACGGTGGTCGTCCCGCAGACGGTGGTCGAAGCCAACGAGGCCGGATCGCAGGTGGCGATCCTGAGCGGGGTCGATCTCCAGCGCTTGGTGCGCGGGCTGAACCAGATTGGCCTGAAGCCATCGGGGATCATCGCGATCCTGCAGGCGATCAAGACGGCAGGCGCGCTCCAGGCCGACGTCATCGTGCAATGATGCGCAAGCGTCGTGCAAGCTTGGTCGCTCAATGCTCAGGTCTGAAGCGAGAATCGCACGCGGCCCGATGCTGAAGCTGGATCACAAAGGCAAACTCCTCCTGCTGGCCGCGGTAGCAATGCTCGCGAGCGCCTCGCCCGCGCTCGCCTTGGACGAGGCCAAGCCGTCGAAACCGCTCAACCTGCTCTCCTTCGCCCGCGCCCGCGCGGGCGGACCGCAGAAGCCGCAGCCGCCGGCCACCGCGACACCTGGCGACAATGCGTCGGTCCGGGCCACGGCATGGGCGGCCGAGGAGTCGGGCGCCGTTATCACCGGCGCGGTGCCGGAGACACCGGCGCCTGCCCGTCCGGCCAAGCCTGGCAGCGTCACGGCGCCGCCGAAGCCTGCACCGCCACAGGCTGCGCCGGCTCCCGACAACGAAATCGCGCTGTTCTGCAGCAACGTCGCCGATCCCGCCGTCGACGCCAGGCTGGCCTGGCAGCTCAAGGAGCTCGAGAAGGCCGAGAGCCTGCTGCGCGAGCGCATCGCCGAGGTCGAGGCCAAGCGCGCCGAATACGAGAAGTGGATGGCGCTGCGCGACGACTTCTTGAAGAAGGCCGAAGCAAGCGTCGTCGAGATCTATTCGCGCATGAAGCCCGAAGCTGCGGCGACGCAGATCGCCGGCATGGCCGACGAGACCGCCGCCGCCGTGCTCGCCAAGCTCAGCCCGCGCAGCTCGAGCGCGATCTTCAACGAGATGGACACGGCACGCGCGGCGCACCTCGCAAACCTGCTCGGCGGCATGCGTCGCGTGGACGACGGAAAGAGCAAATAGATGAACAGGCCGATCCTCATCCTCTCGCTGCTCGCGGCGTCCGTATTTCTGGCCGGCTGCTTCCATGATCCGGCCGAAGTCCTGACCGGTCCGCAGATGTCGCCCGTCGGCAGCGGCCTGCGGATGCAGGCCGATCCGATCCCGGTGACGCCGCGCATGCGCACGCCGGTCAGCTACCGCTCGACCTGGGACGACGGCACCGATCTCTACCGCGATCCCCGCGCCCGCCGCACCGGCGACGTCGTGACCGTGATCATCTCGATGCAGGACAAGGCCAAGCTCGACAACAAGACCGGCCGCTCGCGCGATTCGCAGGTCAAGTTCGGGCTCGACTGGCTGATGGACATCGCTGGATGGAACGACACGGGTTCGGCCAACGCCAATCTCAGCACCAATACCCAGATCAAGGGCAACGGCCAGATCGACCGCACCGAGGACATCAGGCTCTCGATCGCGGCCATCGTCACCGACGTGCTGCCGAACGGCAACATGATGATCAGCGGCTCGCAGGAATTTCGCGTCAACACGGAGATGCGCGTGCTCAAGGTCGGCGGCATCGTGCGTCCGCGTGACATCTCGCGGGCCAACACCATCTCCTACGACAAGATCGCCGAGGCGCGCGTGTCCTACGGCGGGCGCGGAAATCTGTCGGACGTGCAGCAGCCTGGGTGGGGACACCGGATCTATGACGCCGTGGCACCATTCTGAGACCGGCGTCGGCCGGGGCGCGTTGCGATGCCAGGGGACGCCATGCGCCTGATCGCCGCCATCGTCGTGCTGACCCTGATCGCGATCGGCGCGGGCGCGATTGCCGGTCTGCATCTGATCGCGACCGCCGAACGCGTTGCCGACGCCAAAAAGAACGCCACATTGCCGCCGATCGCGTCGAGCTACGCCGGCAGCGCGCGGCTCAGGAAATTGTCTCCGATCGTGACCAACCTCGCCGCGCCGGCCAACAATTGGGCGCGCATCGAAGCCTCGATGGTGACCGACAGCATGAGCGACGAGGATGCGGGCATTCTGGCCGCCCATATCAGCGAGGACATCGTGACCTATTTGCGGTCGGCGACGGTGGCGCAGTTCGAGGGATCGCGCGGGCTCCAGCATCTGCGTGACGACCTGACCGAGCGTGCCAATATCCGCTCATCGGGCAAGGTCCGCGAATTGATCATCGAGACGCTGGTGATCCAGTGAGGGTGATAGTCCTGCTGCTCGCAATGGTTCTGGTCGTGCTGCCCGAAGCGGCGCTGGCCCAGATTCCGGACCTGAATTCCCAGCTGCCGCCCGGAAACGGCTCGACCAGCGGCCGGATCATCCAGCTGATGGCGCTCATCACGGTGCTGTCGGTGGCGCCGGGGCTGCTGATCATGGTGACGAGCTTCACGCGATTTGCGGTGGCGTTGTCGTTCCTGCGCGCCGGTCTCGGCCTCCAGACCACGCCAGCCAACCTGGTGCTGATCAGTCTCGCGCTCTTCATGACCTTCTACGTGATGGCGCCGACCTTCGACCGCGCCTGGGAGACCGGCGTCCAGCCGCTGATGAAGAACGAGATATCGGAGGAGGAAGCCTATCTGAAGATCACCGATCCGTTCCGCGAGTTCATGCTGGCCCATGTCCGCGACAAGGATCTCCAAACCTTCGAAGCGCTCGCTGCCGAAAGCTTCCGCAGGAAGTTCGACGACAAGCGGGTCGATCTGCGCGTCATCATTCCGGCCTTCATGATCTCCGAGCTCAGGCGCTCGTTCGAGATCGGATTCCTCATCATCCTGCCGTTCCTGGTGATCGACATGATCGTGGCGACGCTGACCATGTCGATGGGCATGATGATGATGCCGCCGACGATCCTCGCGCTGCCGTTCAAGATGCTGTTCTTCGTGCTGATCGACGGCTGGAATCTGCTGGCTTCCGGGCTGGTCCGCTCGTTCTCGTGAGCACCGCGAGCGCCCGCCGGCCGATTATGGTTAAGCGAAACGCGCTGGATATGGTTATCGGCGCGTAATTTTAACCATATGATATTACTGTGGAATTCAAGCTCGTCTTAATCCGGAAGCAAGATTCGGCGTGCTAGCAATGCGGCACGGCGGGTTGGACCCACACAGATCGGTCCAAAGGCATGATGCCGCCCTTCCGTACCGGTGCAAGCCCGGTATGTCCCCTCGTGAAAATGTAAACGCGTACATAAAGGGACATTCGCAATGTCAAGCCTGCTTACGAACTCGACTGCCATGACCGCACTCCAGACCCTGCGGTCTGTGGGTTCGCAACTTTCCACCACGCAGAACCGGATCTCGACCGGCCAGCGCGTGTCCACCGCGTCGGACAACGCCGCCTATTGGTCGATCGCAACGTCGATGCGCTCCGACAACGCTGCGCTCTCGGCGGTGTCCGACTCGCTCGGCCTGTCGGCTGCGACCGTCGACACCGAATATACCGCTCTGACCTCGGTGATCGGCGACAAGGACTCCGGTCTGACCAAGCTCCAGGCGCTGCTGGTCCAGTCCAAGACCGCAGGTATCGACCGCACCAAGATCCAGGCCGACATCACCCAGATCCAGCAGGACATGAAGCTGAAGGCCAACTCGGCGACCTTCAACGGCATCAACTGGCTGAGCACGACGACGGGTACCACTCCGACGAGCTTCAGCCTCGTGTCGTCCTACTCGCGCGTCGGCGGCACACCCACCATCGGCTCGATCACGGTGACGACGGCCAACTACACGCTCTACTCGACCACCCAGACCGGCATTCTGGACACCGTGGCCGGCAGTGCGTCGGTCGACACGATCAACATCTCTGCGCTTACCGACTCGGCCGCCGACCAGACCACGCTCGATGGCTACATCGCGCAGGTGACGACTGCGATCAACTCGGTGGCCTCGGCCGCCGCCAACCTCGGTGCGGTCAAGAACCGTATCTCGACCAACACGAACTTCGTGAAGTCGCTGATGGACTCGGTTGACCGCGGTGTCGGTCAGCTCGTCGACGCCGACATGAACGCGGAATCCACCCGCCTGGCCGCCCTTCAGGTTCAGCAGCAGCTCGGCGTGCAGGCGCTCTCGATCGCCAACAACAGCAGCCAGAGCATCCTGTCGCTGTTCCGCTAAGACGGAAGTCATCGGAGGAGGGCCGCGCTTCTCGCGAAGCGCGGCCCTTTCGTTTGGGCAAGGCCACGCGCGCCCAAGTCCGGCCGCCTGTTGCGGCAAGAACACAGGGCCACAAGCCCCGCACAAGCTTCGCTCGCTAACCTCGCCGCTACGACAGATTGGGCCTTGAACCCGCGTTTGCGGCACGCCCAAAGGCATGACGCCGCCCTGTCGTACCGGTGCAAGCCCGGTATGTCCCCAACTCAAGTCAATCTTCAAAGGGACATCAAAATGGGTTCTAGTCTTCTCACCAACTCCTCCGCCATGACCGCGCTCCAGACCTTGCGGTCTGTCAGCACGCAACTCGCCACCACGCAGAACCGGATCTCCACCGGTCAGCGCGTGTCCACCGCCTCGGACAACGCTGCCTATTGGTCGATTGCGACCTCGATGCGCTCCGACAACGCCGCGCTGTCCGCGGTCTCCGACTCGCTCGGCCTGTCGGCTGCGACCGTCGACACCGAATATACCGCCCTGACCTCGGTGATCGGCGACAAGGAATCCGGCCTGACCAAGCTCCAGGCGCTGCTGGTCGAAGCCAAGACTGCCGGTATCGACCGCACCAAGATCCAGGCGGACATCACCCAGATCCAGCAGGACATGAAGCTGAAGGCCAACTCGGCGACCTTCAACGGCATTAACTGGCTGAGCACGACGACGGGTACCACCCCGACGAGCTTCAACCTCGTGTCGTCCTACTCTCGCGTCGGCGGTACGCCCACCATCGGCTCGATCACGGTGACGACCGCCAATTACACGCTCTACTCGACCACGCAGACCGGCATTCTGGATACCGTGGCCGGCAGCGCCTCGGTCGACACGATCAACATCTCCGCGCTGACCGATTCGGCGGCCGACCAGACCACGCTCGATGCCTACATCGCGCAGGTCACCGCCGCCATCAACTCGGTGGCCTCGGCAGCTGCCGATCTCGGTGCGGTCAAGAACCGCATCTCGACCAACTCGGAGTTCGTCAAGACCCTGATGGACTCGGTTGACCGCGGTGTCGGCCAGCTCGTCGACGCCGACATGAACGCGGAATCGACCCGCCTGCAGGCTCTGCAGACCCAGCAGCAGCTCGGCGTTCAGGCGCTCTCGATCGCCAACCAGAACAGCCAGAGCATCCTGTCGCTGTTCCGCGGCTAAGCGGCGCTTTCGAAAACGACCGTGCTCCCTCAGGGAGCACGGTCCCCGCCGTGATGGTGGGCGCCGACACGCGATAGGCCGGCAATCGAACCTTCGTCATACGTCTTGCAACATGCCGCAGCCGCTCGGGCTGCCGTGCGCCCGAGCGCTCGCTCGCAGCTGCCAAACCGATTGCGCCGCCTCGTCTTGCATAATTGCAACGCCTCGCCAGCGAACCCGAAACATTCGCGCCTCGCGCAACCTTCAGACAAGGTTGGCAGCTGAGTGTCGTCACCATTCGCATTGGTACGAGGTCATATGCTCAGTCGTGCGCAGGTACAGCAACTGCTCAACAATCTGCTGGAGCTTGGGCCGCGACGCCTGATGGCCTTGGGACTGATCGGTTTTGCGGTTCTCGTCACCGTCGTCGGCGGCGCCTATTATCTCAGCCGCCCCGAGTTCGAAACGCTCTACACCGGCCTCACCCGCGAGGACGTGACGCGCATCGGCGCGGCGCTGCGCGAGCAGAACATCACCTTCGACGTCAATTCCGCCGGCGACGCGGTCTCGGTGCGTCCGAGCCAGACCATGCAGGCGCGGATGCTGCTCGCCGAGAAGGGGCTGCCGACCAGCGCCAATTCCGGTTACGAGCTGTTCGACAAGATCGGCTCGCTCGGGCTGACCTCGTTCATGCAGGAGGTCACCAAGCTGCGCGCGCTCGAAGGCGAGATCGCCCGCACCGTCCAGCTGATGAAGGGCGTGAAGGCGGCGCGCGTGCATATCGTGCTGCCGGTGCGCGGCTCGTTCCGCGCCACGCAGCAGCCGCCTTCGGCATCGGTCGTGCTGCGCACCGACGGCGCGATCGAGGCGCGCACGGCGCAGTCGATCCGGCATCTCGTCGCCGCCGCCATTCCCGGCATGAGCCGCGACAAGGTGACGGTGCTCGACGCCGACGGCTCGATGCTGCTCGCCGAAGAGGACGAGGCCAGCGCCGCGCCGACCAAGATGGCGAGCCTGCAGAAGACGGTCAGCGGCATGGTGCAGGAGAGCATCCGCAAGGCGCTGACGCCGTATCTCGGCCTCGACAATTTCGAGGTGAGCGTCGCTCCGCAGTTGTCCACCGACAAGCGGCAGATCAACGAGACGGTCTACGATCCCGAGAACCGCGCCGAGCGCTCGGTGCGGGCCATACGCGAGAAGGAATCCTCGCAGAACGCCGACCGCTCGTCGCCGACCACGGTGCAGCAGAATCTCCCCGACCAGCAGGTGAATGCGGGCGGCGGCAAGAACTCCAGCGAGGACAAGACCCGCCGCGAGGACGTCACCAATTTCGAGGTCTCCTCCAAGACCACGACGACGGTCAGCGACGGCTATTCCGTCAAGAAGCTGTTCATCGCCGTCCTGGTCAATCGCGCTCGGCTGGTCGCCGATCTCGGCGACAAGAGCAACCAGGCCATCATCGACAGCAAGCTCGCCGAGATCAGTCAGCTCGCGGCGACGGCGGGCGGACTGGACAAGGCGCGCGGCGATCAGATCCAGGTGACGGCCGTCGATTTCATCGAGGGCTCGCGTGAGCTGGCGCCGGTGCCGCCGATCAGCTTCGTCGAGATGATCAACAAGCAGCTCGGCAGCGTCATCAACGCGATCACGATCCTGGCCGTGGCTTCGATGCTGGTCTGGTTCGGGCTGCGGCCGGCGGTCAACGGCATTCTGACCCATCGCGCGGAGCAGGAGCAGGCGGAGGCGGCCGAGGCCGCTCAGCTCGAGGCCTCGGCGGCCCTTGCGCTGCCCGACGGCGAGGAGGCCGAGCTCAACCTCGTCGAAGACCTCGAAGGCAAGATGCAGCGAACGCCGCAGAAGCGGCTCGAGCAGATCGTCCGGCTCGATCAGATGCAGGCGGCGGCGATCCTTAAAGACTGGATGCGACGCGAGGAGGCGGCATGAACGCGGCAATCGGAAAACTCCTGACGCAGTTCGATGCGAATGGCCGGGTCAAGTCGTCGCCGCCGCCCCCGCCTCCAAAAATCCAGGACGTGCTGACCAGGCCAAAGGAGGCGAGGCGCGATCCGCAGCCTCAATCGCAGCCGCAGGCCCACACGCAGCTTCAGGCTCAGCACCCGGCCCCCGCGACGGAAGCGCCGCCGGTCAATCTCCTGGACGATGCCTATCGGCGCGGCCATGCCGCTGGCGTCGCGGAAGGCGACGCCAAATTGGCCGAGGAGCGCGTCCGCAGCGCGATCCGGCTCGGCGAAGAGCGGGCGAAATGGTCCGATCAGCAGGCGGTCGCGATCGTCAGCGGCTTCGAGGCGGCCTGCCGCGAGATCGAGACCAACATCGCAAGCTCCGTGGCGCGGATCCTGCTGCCGTTCCTCGCCGATGCGGTGCGCGACAAGGCGATCGGATCCCTGGTCGAGCAGATCGCGGCACTGACCGGCAGCTCGTCGGCGCCGGCCTTCAAGGTCACCGGCCCGAGCGAGCTGCTGGACCTCGTGAAGACGCAGCTCGAGGCGTCCAAGCGAACCGGCATCGCATACGAGGCCGCCGAGACGCTCGAGGTGCGCGTCGTGGCCGACCAGACCGTGATCGAGACGCAGATCTCCGCCTGGAGTGAACGCCTCAAGGAAGCGCGCCGGTAGTCCGCCATGGAGGAGGTCAAGCATGAGATCGTGATCGTCCGCCGCCGCAGCGCCTTCGCCGAGGAGGCGCATCACGGTGGCGTCTGGAAGATCGCCTATGCGGACTTCATGACCGCGATGATGGCGTTCTTCCTGGTCATGTGGCTGCTCAACGCGCTCAACCAGGACCAGAAGCAGGTCGTCGCGAGCTATTTCAACCCGATCAAGCTCGCTGAGAACTCACCTGCCCCAAAGGGCCTCAAGGATCTCTCAAAAAAGGAGCCGTCGTCGTTCGAAGGCCAGGACGGCAAGCGTCAGCCGGCCGGCACGAACGAGGAAAGGCGCGGCGATTCTCCGACGGCTGAGAAGCCGGCCTCTTTCGAGGAGAAGGTCCTGTTCCGTGACCCCTATGCGACGCTCGCCGAGATCGCCAACAGCGCGAACCAGTCCACTGGCCAGCGGCGCGCCGGCGCACTGACCTCCGCCGAAGAGGACGGCCTCAAGGGGGGCGATGCCTATCGCGATCCATTCGATCCCGGCTATTGGAAGCTGGCGCCACAGGCGTCCAAGGACGCCGATCGCTTCATCGAGAGCGAGCCGAAGCCGAATGCCTCCGCACGAGACGGCGCAGCCGGAGCAAATCCGGGCGAGGTGCAGGCGCGCCGGAGCAGGACGGATGATGCCGGCGGCAACGTGGCTCCGGGCCCGGAGAGCTCGTCCGCAAATCTGTCGCCGCTGGTGCCGCCGGGCGCCGCACCGACGCAGTCGCCGCGCGAGGGCAGCGCCCAAGCTGGCGTTCAGGTGAGCACCGCCCCGCAGGCTCGTCTCAACGATACGGCCAAGGAAACCGAAGCGCGCGACGCGGCGCAAACGCAGCAGCCCACCCTCAAGCAGCTTCAGTCCGCGGTCGCGGAGGCGCTGTCGGACATCAAAGCAGGGGCGGGGCCGGCGGCCGAGGTGCGTCAGGTCGAGGAAGGGCTCCTGGTCAGCCTCACCGACGATGCGAGCTTCGGCATGTTCGCGGTCGGCTCGGCGGAGCCGCGGCCCGAGCTGATCCGCGTGATCGACAAGATCGGGCCGCTGCTGATGAAGCGCCAGGGCATGATCATCCTCCGCGGGCATACCGACAATCGGCCGTATCGGTCGGAAACTTACGACAATTGGCGGCTGTCGACCGCGCGTGCGCAGATGGCCTATTACATGCTGGTCCGTTCCGGCGTCGATGCGCGGCGGATCGAGCATATCGAAGGTTACGCCGATCGGCGGCCGAAGCTCCCGAACGATCCGGCGGCCGCCCAGAACCGCCGGATCGAGATCCTGATCCGGGAGAAGCGCCCTTGATCAGGCTGCTGCGCCGCGCCATCTTGCTGCTGCCGTTCATCGCGGCAAATGCGCTTGCCCAGCCTGCACCACCCCAGGGCAGCGAACCCTATGAGCTCGTCCGCGCGCTGCAAGCGGTGCAGGACGGCATCGCCAATGGCGACACCGCCGCACATGGCAGTCATATCGCGCTGATCCGGCAAATCGGCGAGAAGTTTCTCGCGGCCGATCCCGCGGTGTGGAGCAATCCGCGGAATGGCCAGGCGGCCGTTATCTACCTGCTCAGTGGCGGTGCGCCGCAAGTCGTCCGCAAACTGCCGCGCGACAAGATGAACGTCGACGAGCGGCTGTTCAACGGTGCGCTCGCCTATGTCGAGGGTCGCCAGGAGGAAGCGCGGGAGCTGCTCAAGGAGATCAAGCCGCGGACGATTCCCTCGGGACTGGGCGGACAGGTCGCGCTGGTTCAGGGCGCGCTGTTCGCGCGCGCCGAGGCCTCGCTCGCGATTGAGCGTCTGGACGATGCGCGCCTGCTGTTGCCCGGCACGCTGGTCGAGGAGGCGGCGCTGCGGCGCGAGATCCTGTTGGTGGGGCAGGCGGAGGATTTCGAGAAGTTCGAGTTCCTGACGCTGGCCTATATCCGCCATTACCGCAACTCGATCTATGCGGGCGATTTCTGGCAGCGCTTCTCCGCGGGGCTGACGCAATCTAGCCTGGCACTCGACGAGCGCCGCTTTGCGCGGATCTCAGCCTTGCTCGAGCAGGTCGATCGCGCCAGCCGTCTCAAGCTCTATCTCGTGATCGCGCGCGCCGCGATGGTGCGCGGACGGCTGACCGTGACCCGACTTGCGGGCGAGCGGGCCTTGACCCTCAGCGCGGATGCATCGGCGGAACGCGAGCGCGCCCATTTCTTCCGCGGCGCCTCGCGCGTGCTCACCGACGAATATGACGGCGGTCTCGCCGAACTGAAGGCGCTCGACCGGTCGAAACTGCCCGAACGCGACGTCCCCCTTCTCAATGCCACGGTGCAGCTCGCGCTCGATGTCCGCAAGCCGTTCGCGGGCGGATCCGCCGCGGCGGCGGACAAGCCCCCAGCAACGCCGGCGCGCCTCGATCTGGCGTCGTCGACCGCGACGCTCGCACGCGCGCAGAAGCAGCTCGGCGAGCTCGAACTTCTGACCAAGGACCGCCGTCCATGACCAAGCTCAGTGGAACCTCCGGACAGCTCTTCAACGGTCTCGCCGAGAGTCTCAACATGCGCGGGTCGCGCGCGGCAAAGGGCGCAGCGACCAAACCGCAGGCGAATTCGTCCTTCAACGAATTGCTCCACACCGTCTCTAATCTCGCCAAGCAAGCCCTGAGCGAAGACGGCAGCGAGACAGCCGCGAAGACGGGAACGCTGCGCACGCGTCCGATCCAACCGATCGAGCAGGAGCAGCCGAAGGAGGCGGCGCTGCGCGAACGCGTCGCGACCACTGCAGATCCAAAGTCCATGGACGAGAACTCCGACGCCAAGTCCGACGGGCTGGCGGAGAAACAACGTCCGGTCGATCATGTCACCGGGACAGATCGCCAGGATCAATCCGGCATCGCTGTGATGGTCGGCCAGGAGATCGCTGCCGCGGCTGCCGTGAAGCCGCAGATGCAAGTGCCCTCCGCAGACAAGGACGCGCCTGCGCGCGACGAGCGGTCAACCTCGGCGAAGCACGAGGCTCCGGGCGTGATGAAGGCGACAACAGTCAATACCGTCCCATCCGGACTTGCCCCGACCGCCGCACGCTCGCAGGCTGCGGCTTCGCAAGCGATGGCCGCGCCGCAGCCGGCGCTGACGCAAGGTATGGAGGCTTCGAGCGCAAGGCCGGCATCACCCGGCTTCGAGGCTGTTACGGCCGATGTCGAGCGCGCTGCCAAGGCTTCGGCGCACGCCGCGCTGCCCGAGGCAACCAAGGTCACCGTGGTCCAGCAGGAAACCCATCTGCCACCGGCGCAGTTCAACGCCCCGCAGCAGGTTGCCAATGCCGTCGTCGCCGAGCTGAAGGAGTCCTCGGCACCGGCTGCGTCCGCGGCACCCGATCTCGCCGCATCCCAGACCAACGCACCGGATCAGCCGCTCAGGATCCTGACGGTCAATCTCGAACCGCCCGCGCTCGGCAACGTCACGGTGCGCTTGCGTCTCGTCGGCACCGAAGTGTCCGTCCAGCTCGCGGCCGAGCGCAAGGACACGAGCCAGATGCTCGACCAGCAGCGCGACCAGATCCGCGATCTCATGCAGTCGGCGGGCTACGTCGCTGACGTCGCGCCGGTCCAGCACGGATCGCTGGACGGATTCCAGGGCAGCTCCGGCCAGTCGCAGCCGCAGGCCCCAGGCCAGCAACAATCCTCGCCGCAGTCGCAAGGCGCATTCGGCGGTGCCGGCACGTCGTCGGGGCAATCCGACGGCGGCGCGAAGCAGGCCCGCGAGGAGCGCCAGTTCAACCAGGAGACGCGTCATGAGCAGGACGTGGCGCCGCATCATCGTCGCGGCCCTGTTTATCTCTAGTGCGGGCGCTGCCCAGGTGGCCGCCGAAACTGCGCGCCCCTGCGAGCGCGAGATGGCGCGCGCGGCCCGGCAGCACGGGATTCCGCTCGGCATTCTCTATGCGGTCGGACTCACCGAGACCGGCCGGCGCGGGGCGCTCCATCCCTATGCCCTCGGTGCCGACGGCCAGACCGTGTTCGCCAAGGACATCAACGATGCAATCGCGAATTTCGAGGCGATGCGCAGCAAAGGCATCAAGTTGATCGATCTCGGCTGCATGCAGATCAACCATTACTATCACGGCGAAAAGTTCGCTTCGGTCCGGGCGATGTTCGATCCCGCGGGAAACGTCGAGTACGCCGCGCGCTTCCTGAAGGAGTTGAAGCAGCGCGAGGGCAGCTGGACCATGGCGGTCGCCCGCTACAACGCGGGTCCCAACAATCAGCCGGCGCAGAAGCGCTATGTCTGTCACATCGTTGCGCATCTCGTCTCGAGCGGTTTCGGCGCGTGGACGGACAAGGCGCGCTCGTTCTGCCAGCCCAGGACGAGCTGAAGCAGAGCTGACCGGATCACGACAAGCTGTGCATCGCGCCCAATCATCAGCCCCGCGCAAGCAAGAACCCCCATTGTAGCTGCAACCTACCAAAGGAGCCCAATTCATGAGCCTGTATGGTGTTATGCGCACCGGCGTTTCCGGGATGAACGCGCAGTCCAACAAGCTGTCGACGGTCTCGGACAACATCGCCAACGTCAACACGACGGGCTACAAGCGGGCTTCGACGGAGTTCTCCTCGCTGATCCTGAAGAGCGGCTCCGGCAATTACGATTCCGGCGCTGTCGAAACCAAGGTCCGCTATGCCATCAGCGACGGGGGCAATACGCAATATACCACGTCGACCACGGACCTCCGCGTCCAGGGCAATGGCTTCTTCGTGGTGTCGAACGCCAACAACACGCAGCAATATCTGACGCGGGCCGGCTCGTTCGTGCCCGACAGCCAGGGCAACCTGGTCAACGGGGCCGGCTTTTATCTTCTGGGCCAGCCCGGCAACGTGACCAACTTCTCGCAGAACAGCCTGTCCGGCATGCAGATCGTCAACATCGCCCAGGTCTCGCAGGTGCCGGTGCCGTCAACGGCGGGGACGCTGACGACCGGCAACCTGGATCCGAAAGCGGCCGTCATTGCTGGCCCGCCTGGTCCGGCGTCATATTCATCGAAGAGCTCGATCGTGGCCTACAACAATATCGGCCAGGCCGTTACGCTCGACGTCTATATGTCCCACACGGCGACGGCTGCCGGCTCGGATACCTGGCAGATCGAAGTTTACGATTCCGCGACGGGCACCTCCCTCGGCGCGGCCACGACCTTCACCTTCGACACCACGGCGGCCGGGCGGGGCGCGCTCGCCGCGGCGAGCCCGACCGGTCTTGCCTTCACCGTTCCCGGCGGTGCGGCGATGACCCTGGACCTCTCGAACCTGACCCAGGTCGGCACCGACTTCAGCTTCAAGGCCACCGTCAATGGCAGCGTTCCTTCGGCCATCGAGAAGGTCGATATCGACGATGCCGGCCACGTGACGGCGATCCTCAAGAACGGGCAGCAGATGACGCTCTACACCATCATGCTCGCCGACGTCGCGAGCCCCGACAATCTGACGCCCGAACCGGGCAACGTCTATTCGACCAATATGAATTCCGGCAACGCGCAGGTCGGAAATGCCGGCACGGGTGGGCTCGGCACGATCCAGTCTAGTGCCCTGGAGGACTCCAACGTCGACCTTGCGGACGAACTCACCGGCATGATCGAGGCCCAGCGCGGCTTCACGGCGAACTCGAAATCGTTCCAGACCGGCTCGGATCTGCTGGACGTCGTCGTCAACCTGAAGCGCTGAGTTCTTCG
The DNA here is from genome assembly GCF_044909005.1 of Bradyrhizobium sp. USDA 223. NCBI lineage: Bacteria > Pseudomonadati > Pseudomonadota > Alphaproteobacteria > Hyphomicrobiales > Nitrobacteraceae > Bradyrhizobium > Bradyrhizobium sp. USDA 223. The sequence continues at coordinate 4,741,155 of NZ_JBIYDR010000001.1, read as the reverse complement.
GCGCTCGTTTTCGGGCAAGAGCACGCCATGTCGCTTACCGCCGCTCTCAACTCGGCTCGCTCCTCGCTCATGGCGTCGAGCGTCCAGTCGTCGGTCATCTCGCGCAACATCGCCGGGGCCAGCGCCACCGGCTATTCGCGCAAGCTCACCGTGCTGGACAATCTGCCTGGCGCCGGCGTCTATGTCGCGGCGATCCAGCGCGCCGCCAGCTCGGGCCTCTACAACAACGTCCTGATCGCGACCTCGTCGTCCGCCAAGCAGACCGCGATCTATGACGGCCTGCAGAAGATCGCCACCGCGACGGTGGACGATCCGGAGCTCGACCAGTCGCCGACGGCGCAGCTCAACGCGCTGAAGCAGGCGTTGCAGAAATATGCCAACGCCCCGGACAACGCCACGCTGGCGCAGGCGGCCGTCGCGTCCGCCAAGGACATGGCGACCGCGCTCAACCAGGCGACCCGGACCGTGCAGTCGGTCCGCGAAAGCGCCGATGCCGACATGCAGACGTCGGTTCAGAACATCAACCAGTTGCTCTCCCGGTTCGAGACCGTGAACACCGCGATCGTGAAAGGCACGATCTCCGGCGACGACATCACCGACTATCTCGATCAGCGCGACAGCATCGTCTCGCAGCTGTCGCAGGAGGTCGGCGTCAACATGTCGATCCGCCCCAATGGTGACGCGGCGCTCTACGCCGACAGCGGCGTCGTGCTGTTCGACAAGACGGCGCGGACGGTGAGCTTTGCGCCGACGAATGCCTACACCGCCGGCACCACGGGCAACGCCGTCTACATCGACGGGGTCCCGGTGACCGGCGCCAATTCGGTGATGCCGCTGAAGTCCCTGGGCAAGCTCGCAGGCCTCGCCCAGCTGCGCGACCAGGACACCGTCACCTATCAGAGTCAGCTCGATGAAATCGCACGCGGCCTGATCAATACGTTCAGGGAAAGCGATCAGACCGCCGCGGCGCTGCCCGACGTTCCCGGCCTCTTCACCTATCCGGGCGCACCGGCGATGCCGGCGAGCGCGACCGTCTCGGTGGGTCTCGCCGGCACGATCTCGGTCGCGGCCTCGGTCGATCCGACCCTGGGCGGCAACCCGAATCTGCTGCGCGACGGCGCGATCAGCGGCAACCCCGCCTACCGATACAACACCGCCGGCAACGGCGGCTATTCGGCCCGACTGCAGCAGCTCATCGGCGGCATGGATGCCGCGCAGCCGTTCGACGCAACGACGCAAGGCAAGCCGAGCGGCAGCCTGATCGACTTCGCATCGTCGTCGGCGAGCTGGATCGAGAATCAGCGCAAGGTCGCCAACGACAACTCCGAGTACCAGAGCACCTTGCTCAACCGCAGCATCACGGCGTTGTCAAACGTCAACGGCGTCAACATGGACGACGAGATGGCCTTAATGCTTCAGGTCGAGCGCACTTATTCGGCCTCGTCGAAGATCATCTCGACCGTCGATGAAATGCTGCAGAGCCTGCTGGCCGCCGTGGGGAACTAAGCCATGATGAGCGCAAATTACGTTTCCACCCTGATGCTGTCCTCGTCGTTGAGGTATTCGATCACGAACAATCAGGCGGCGCTGAGCAGGGCGTCGACCGAAGCGACCACCGGCCGCTTCTACGACGTTGGTCTGGAACTCGGTGCCTCGACGGGAAGCGACCTCACGCTGCGGGCGGACTGGAGCTTTGCCGACCAGCTCGTCGACACCAACGGTCTCGTCTCGGGACGCCTCGACGTGACGCAGAATCGGATCACCCAGCTCAGCAAGACCGCGACGGACTTCCTCAAAGACTTGATCGCGGCCCGCAGCACCGACGGCGGCGGGCGGGTCATCTTGCCGCCTGCAGCCTCCAATCTCCAGGACCTGATCGGCGCACTGAACGTCTCCTATAACGGCTCCTATCTGTTCTCGGGCATCAACACGCAGAACGCGCCCATCACGCCTTACGCCGCGGGCTCGGCCAGCAAAAACCAGGTCGATGCGGATTTTCTCGCGGCCTTCGGCTTCTCGCAATCCGCGCCCGGCGTGGCCACGATCACCCCGGCCCAGATGCAGACCTTCCTCGACACCACCTTTGATGCCGAGTTTGCCAGCCCGGCCTGGAACACCAATTGGTCGTCGGCGACAGACCAGACCATGCAAAGCCGCATCTCCACGACGGAGATCGCGGAAACGTCGGTGAGCGCCAACCAGATCGGCTTCCGCAGGCTCGCCGAGGCCTACACCATGATGGCCGACCTCGGGAACGTCAGTCTGAGCCAGGAGACGTTCCAGGTCGTCGTGGACAAGGCCATCGGCCTCGTCGGCAACGCCATCAACGATCTCGCGGCGCTCGGCGGCAGCGTCGGCACGGTCCAGCAGCGGGTCACCACCGCAACCGCCAAGCTCAAGACGCAGCAGGACATCCTGAACAATCAGATCGTCGGCATGGAGAAGGTCGATCCGACCGAAGCCTCGGTCCGGGTCAATACGCTGCAGACACAGATCCAGACCGCGCTGGCGCTCACCTCGCAGCTCCAGAAGATCAGCCTCATCAATTATCTCTGAGCCAAGGCTGCGCTGTCAGGCTCGTAACCTTTGTCCAGTTGTTCGGTTTTCTGCGAAGAGTGGTCCTGATGACGTTTGAAGCCTATGAAGCGGTCGTTGACGAAAGTGGCTATGAGGCGCGCAGCCGCGAGCGGCAGGCGCTCAGCCTCGGCATCGACCGGCTCGAGCGGATCCAGAAGGGGCGTTTCAGCCTCGAGGATCAGGTCGAGAGCCTGCTCTATGTGCGGCGGCTGTGGACGATCTTCATCGAGGATCTCGCGCACCCGGACAACGGCCTGCCGGACAAGCTGCGTGCCGACATCATCTCGATCGGCCTGTGGGTGGTCAAGGAGGCCGACCGTCTCCGCGAGCAGCGGTCCAGCGACGTGGTGCAGCTCATCGAAATCAACCGCCTGATCCGAGACGCGCTTTAATGAAGATCTCCTTGCGCGCGGGCGAACGGATCTACATCAACGGCGCGGTGCTCCGCGTCGACCGCAAGGTCTCCGTCGAGCTCGTCAACGACGTGATGTTCCTGCTCGAAGGGCAGGTCATGCAGGCGTCCGACGCCACCACGGCGCTGCGGCAGCTCTATTTCATCGTCCAGCTCATGTTGATGAACCCGACCGACGTTCGCGATGCTGCGGCGCTCTACGCCCAGCATCACGCGGCCTTGTGTGCCGTTTGCGAGAACCGCGAGATGCTCGATGGGCTCGGCGCGATCGACGAACTGGTCGGGGCGACCCGCTATTTCGAGGCGCTCAAGCGGATTCGCGCGTTGTTTCCGGTGGAGCAGGCCATCCTGGCCGGCGCCGCCGCCGTTTCCCCAGTCGAAGCTGCCTGACAGCGGAGGGACAAGATGAACGTCACCAGCGCGACCGACAGCACCAGCAGATCCAGCTCGACCGACACCAACTCGACGACGTCGAGCAACAGCGTAGACTACAACACGTTTCTCCAGCTCCTCATCGCCCAGATGAAGAACCAGGATCCGACCAATCCCATGGACACCGCGCAGTATATGAGCCAGTTCGCCCAGCTCTCGACGGTCGAGCAGGCGATGCAGACGAATGCGAAGCTAGACGCGCTGCTATCCTCGCAGTCCTTGTCGCAGGCCAACGGGCTGATCGGGAAGACGGTCAGCTTCACCGACTCGACCGGCGCGACCTTCAGCGGCAAGGTCGTCTCGGTCTCCATCAACAGCGACGGCTCCATCGCGACGCTTCAGGACGGCACCAAGGTCGCGGTCGGACCGGGCCTCACGATCAGCCAGTCATGAACGAGCGGGACGCCCTCGATATCGTCCAGGCGGCGATCTGGACCATCATCGTCGCCTCCGGGCCTGCGGTCGGCGCAGCCATGCTGGTCGGCACCGTCATCGCGCTGATCCAGGCCCTGACCCAGATCCAGGAGGTGACGCTGACCTTCGTGCCGAAGATCATCGTCATTCTCCTGGTCGTTGCCGTCTCCGGCTCCTTCATCGGCGCGCATCTGTCGACCTTCACCGAGATGGTCTATTCCAGGATCGAGCGCGGCTTCTGATCCGGCGGCCCCGGCACCATCCCCGCGTAAGCTTTGCGCGGCAGATTACGGGCGGACCCCCTGCCGGTGACCCATGGCCGATACGTTAGCTGCTAGCCCGCCCAATCCGCGCCGTCTCGGAACGGATGCCTTTTTCGCCGCCGGCATCGTGACCATGCTCACGATTCTGTTCCTGCCGATTCCTCCGATCCTGATCGACCTCGGCCTCGCGTTCTCGATCGCGCTGTCGGCCCTGATCCTGATGGTGGCGCTGTGGATTCAGCGTCCGCTCGACTTCTCGGCTTTCCCGACCGTGCTGCTGATCGCGACGATCCTGCGCCTCGCGCTGAACATCGCGACGACGCGCCTGATCCTGTCGCGCGGCGGGGAGGGTGAACATGCGGCAGGCCATGTCGTTGCCGGCTTCTCGCAGTTCGTCATGGGCGGCGACTTCGTCATCGGCCTCATCATCTTCGCGATCCTGGTAACGGTGAATTTCGTCGTGATCACCAAGGGCGCGACGCGTATCGCCGAAGTCGGCGCCCGTTTCACCCTGGACGCCATCCCGGGCAAGCAGATGGCGATCGACGCCGACCTGTCCGCCGGCTTGATCGACGACAAGGAAGCGCAGCGCCGGCGCCGCGAGCTCGAAGAGGAGAGCGCGTTCTTCGGCGCCATGGACGGCGCCTCGAAATTCGTCCGTGGCGACGCCATCGCCGGTCTCATCATCACCGCGATTAACATCTTCGGCGGCATCGTCATCGGCGTCACCCATCACGGATTGACTCTGTCCCGCGCGGCCGACGTCTACACCAAGCTCTCCGTCGGCGATGGTCTGGTGTCGCAGATGCCGGCTTTGATCGTGTCGCTGTCGGCGGGCCTCCTGGTCTCCAAGGGCGGCACCACGGGCTCGGCGGAGCAGGCGGTGCTGCGGCAGCTCGGCGGCTATCCGCGCGCGGTGTCGGCCGCCGCGCTGATGATGTTCGTGCTCGCTTTGATGCCGGGACTGCCGATGGCGCCGTTCGTGCTGCTTGGGGGTGTCATGGCCTTCGTCGGCTATTCGTTGCCGAAGCGGCAGGCCGCGCTGAAGCAGAAGGAGGAGGCCCGCAAGGCCGACGAGCGCGCCCAGGCTGAGGCCAAGGAGTCCGTCAAGGAGCAGCTCAAGACCGCCGAGATCGAGCTGGCGCTCGGCGGCCACCTTTCGGTCCATCTGTTGGGCTCGCGCACCGAGCTTGCCCACCGCGTGGCCAAGATCCGCAAGAAATTCGCCAAGCAGTACGGCTTCGTCATTCCCGAGATCAAGCTCACGGACAATCTGTCGATCGATCCCAAGAGCTACCAGATCCGGATTCACGACACGCGCGTTGCCCATGGCGAGCTCAGGCTCGGCGAGGTGCTGGTGCTGGTCGACAAGGACGGCAAGCCCGACGTGCCGGGCGACGAGGTGATCGAGCCCGCGTTCGGCATGAAGGCGCTGTGGGTGACGGAAGCCTTCACCGACGAAGTCAAGCGGCAGGGCTGCAAGCCGGTCGACAATTTGTCGGTGCTGCTCACGCATTTGAGCGAAGTGATCAGGGCGAACCTTGCCCAGCTGCTGTCCTACAAGGACATGCGCGCCCTGCTCGACCGGCTCGATCCCGAATACAAGCGCCTGGTCGAGGATCTCTGCCCGTCGCAGATCTCCTATTCGGGCCTGCTGGCGATCCTGAAGATCCTGCTTGCCGAGCGCGTCTCCATTCGCAATCTTCACCTGATCCTCGAGGCGATCGCCGAGATCGCGCCCCATGTGCGGCGCTCCGAGCAGGTGGCGGAGCACGTTCGGACCCGACTCGCCCAGCAGATTTGCGGTGATCTCTCCGACAATGGCGTGCTCAACGTGGTCCGTCTCGGCAACCGCTGGGATCTCGCTTTCCACCAGAGCCTGAAGCGCGATGCCAAGGGGGACGTCGTCGAGTTCGACGCAGACCCGCGCCTGATCGAGCAGTTCGCGACCGAAGCCAGCGCCGCGATCCGGAAATTCACCGAGAGCGGCACCAGCGCGGTGCTGGCAGTGACGCCGGAAGCGCGCCCCTATGTCCGGATGATCCTGGAGCGGGTGTTCCCGACTTTGCCGATCCTGTCGCATGTCGAAGTCGCGCGCAGCGCCGAGATCAGGGCGCTGGGAGCCATATCGTGATCTCAGGGCTCGCCGACAGCGTGCTGGTGACGTTCATCGTGTTTTGCCGCATCGGCGCCTGCCTGATGCTGGTGCCCGGCTATTCCAGCGTCAACGTTCCGCCCCAGGTGCGCCTGTTCGTCGCGCTGGTCACGACGTTTGCACTGACGCCGATCCTGATTGCCGTCCTGAAGCCGCTCACGGACAACGCGGCTCCCCTGACGCTCGCGCTCCTGATCTGTTCCGAGCTCGTGGTCGGCAGCGTCATCGGGCTCGGCGGGCGCGTGTTCTTCCTCGCCCTCCAGACTATGGCGACCATGATGGCGAGCGCGATCGGGCTGAGCAACATCCCGGGCACACCGATCGCCGACACCGATCCGGCGCCGGCCCTGGTGCCGCTGATCATGGCGGCCGTCACCACGCTGTTCTTCATGACCGACCAGCACTGGCAGGTGCTGCGGGGGCTGATGAACTCCTACGACGTCTGGAAGCCCGGCAGCAGGCTGGGCGGCAGCGTCGCGCTCGAGCTGCTCGTCGGCCGCCTTTCGGAAGCGTTCGTGCTGACGCTGCGGATCTCGAGCCCTTTCATCGTCTATTCGGTCATCGTCAACCTGGCGGTCGGCCTGATCAACAAGCTGACGCCGGCCATTCCGGTCTATTTCATCTCGGTGCCCTTCGTGCTGTTCGGCGGCTTCCTGCTGCTCTACCTCACCAGCGACGAGCTGCTGACGCAGTTCATGCTGGGCGCGTCGTCGTGGCTGGCGGAGTGACCGGGTCATGACATCGCGCGCGGACAAGCTCGGCCGGATGGTCTCGCTGATGAAGCTGCAGCTCCGGCTCTCCGAATGGCAGCTCGCTCAATTGCGGCAGCAGGAGCGCAGCCTGCAGGACGAGCAAGAATGGCTGGTCGGAGCCTTGAACGATGGAAAGCCGCCGGCGGGATCGTCGAACGAATCGATCGCGCGGCGTCTCAACAGGGCGAGCGTCGGCGCCCGTGCGGTGCAGGCGCAGGCCGTGCAGCAGCTCGACCAGGTTCGCAGGGAGACCCGCCGCGTGAAACAGATCGAGGAGGTCGCCAAGGCCGCACTCGCAGACAAGCTCCGCGATGCCGAGAAGCGCTCGCTCGAGGACATGACGGGAACGAGCCTTACCGTGCACGCCTGGACGCCACAGCCAGCCAACCGGAACAAGACATGATCGTGACAGCGACGCCCGACCTCGTCCTCGACGTCCTCGAAGCCGCGGACCCCGCGACGCAGCGCGCCGCGACCGCGAAGCTCGACGCGCTGAAATCGTCGGACGCCGATTTCGCCGCCACGATGGAGGCGGAAGTCGGCAAGGCCAAAGCGGCGACCGCCGATCAATCCGCGGCGAAAGTCGCGGAAGCGCAGTCGGGTGCCGTGAACGGGGCGCCGGTGCAGGTGATCAAGGCGCCGGCATCCGGTGAGGTTTACCGAAAGTTCGAAGCCTTCATCCTCCAGACCTTCGTCGAGACGATGTTGCCGAAGGAGTCGGAGGAGGTCTTCGGCAAGGGCACGGCTGGCGGCGTCTGGAAGTCGATGCTTGCAGAGCAGCTCGGCAGCCAGCTGGCAAAGGGCAACGGTGTCGGCATCGCCCGGCAGCTCGCCGCCGCGCATCCGGCTGGACCGGACGCTGCGAAGGCCAAATCATGATCCGCGAACGGGTGACAGAAGTTGAGAGGTGAATTTCCAATGCAGGCACAAGAAGGCGCGGTGGCCGTGGCGATGGACCAGGCGGTCGCGGACACCGAGATGGTGACGACGGAAGCCGCAGCGAGGGATGCGCTGCTGCCCGTGTTGCTGCCGATCGGGGGTGGCGAGGCAAGGGTCGACGCCGCCGACACGGTGAGATCGGACGAAATGCGTGGCCTGCTGGCCGCAATCCGCCGGCTCACAGGTATCGTCGAGGAGGAGACGACCGCGCTCGCGACCGGCCAGAAGATCGATTTCGACGACTTCAGCGCGCGGAAGAGCCGGAGCATGCTCGAGTTCGTCCGCCTGATGCGGGCGCGGATGCACCTTGGCGGCGAGGTCGAGATCACCGAGGAGATTCAGCGGCTGCGCGAGAAGCTCGAGCGGAATCGCTCCATTCTGGAAATGCACTACGACGCGGTCCGCGAAGTCGCGAGCATCATCGTCAAGGCGGTCAAGGACGCCGAGTCCGACGGCACCTATACCGGTCGCACAGCGCAGGACGGAAAATGATCAGGCTGGTGCTGGCCGGGCTCTGGGTATGCATCCTCACGGCGGGCACGAGCTATGCCGTCGCCTATTGGAAGGAGAAGGGCAGCCTGCTGCCGGCGAAGGACGAGTATCTCGAAGGGCTGCAATATCACAAGACGCGGGCGCTGAGCGTGCCGATGGTCGAAAACGGCAATGTCCAGGGCTACATCGTCGCGCGCTTCGTCTACACCATGGAGGCGCGGACCATGCACCAGCTGAACGTCCCGCCGGAGCCGTTCGTCGTCGACGAGGCCTTCCGCAGGATCTATGCCGACGATCGTCTCGACTTCAGGAAGCTCGCCCGTTACGACCTCGCCATCCTGACGACGGCCATCAAGCAGCGCGTCAACGAACGGATGCAGGGTGACATCGTCCAGGACGTCCTGGTCGAGGACTTCAATTACGTGTCCAAGGAAGAATTCCAGCAGAAGCCGTAGCGCGGGATGGCTGTATAAGCGCTGCTCATCCGATCGTCTCCGCCGCTGAACGTGCAACGGCCTCCGCGAAGTGCGGAGGCCGTTGTCGGTTCGTGCCAGGCTTGCGCCCTTGTCAGTTTCCGGCCGGGTATGCCGCGGGGGCGGCCTGCGCCCGCTTCAAGAGGATGCCGACGTCCTCGAGCTCCTGCACCGGCTCGTCGAGAGTTTCGCCCGCCGGGATGTTGAGGCGGTAGCCGACGTAACGCCTTGCCACGATCGCGTCGAAGCCGAGGCGGTCGCGGAGCTTCTTGCGCAGCTTGCTGACGTGGCTCTCGATCACGCTCTCGTCGAAGGTGGACTCGAAGATGCCGTAGACCGCGTTGAAGATCTGCGTCTTGGTGATCCACTTGCCGTGGTTGGCCACCATATATTCGAGAATGCGCAGTTCGCGGCGGGGCAGGGTGAGGGCGTGGCCCGCGATTTCGGGATCACGGCCGTTGAAGAAGACCTGGATCCTGCTCTCGCAGGGCCTCGGCAGCTCGCCCACCCGGCGGCGCGCGATCGCGGCCGTTCGTGCGAGGATCTCGCGCAGATGGATCGGCACGTGCACGACGTCGTCCACGCCCGATTCGAACAGCTCCAGCGTGTTCTTGAGCATCTTCTGGCCGCTCATGGCGATGATAGGAGCCGATGAGCGCTTGCGCATCGCCCGCGGCAGGCTTCCGCGGGCATCGCAATCCCCGAGGAGAAAAGCGTCCACCGCCGCCAGATCGGATTCGCTCGCAGATTGCAGCCAGTCCCAGAATTCTCCGGAGGAGAAGCCGATCGACGATACGCCTTCGCGAACGAGCCCTCCGACATAGCTGTTCGCGACGCTCTCACGATCATCAACGATAATATACATCAGTCTTTCGCCCCTGTTTCGCACTTGTTGCGGCCGGTTGGTTGTTGTGATGCCCCGGCTCGGCAACGATGCTGTTTGACGACATTCCATCCCGCGAACCGTTGTTGTGGTTTCGATATTCGCGGGCAGCCCTACGCGTTCAGCGCCTGCGTCTCGCAGGCCTGTTACTTCAACTCGATACTGAAACGCTTACTGCGTGAGGCTCGGCGGGTGTCTTACTGATCACCTCGCGGAGCAGGTTGAGAAACGACCTAGAACAGTTGCGCCAAGTTGCTCATCGCGTCCGAACACTGCTGAACCGTGTCGATCTCCTCGCCAACTGGCGAGAATCACTTGAGTAGAACCGTAGCGATTGCCGATTCCCGATCAAGCGTGCGTAAGAAAGCGATTGCTACACGCGCTTGATGCTGTTGATTTGTTTCAGGTTGTTTCTTGATGTATCAGATCGCATCAGTTGATTTTGATGCCAAACTAGTTTTGCATCGTGATGGTTGTATAGTTCCGCATCCCCGTACAATTACAGCTATTTCGGGTGGTGCTCCGGGGCACGCACATTGATGGGTTTTCAACCCCGGATTGACTCTGGAACTCGCTTTTCCGCATGCGGCAGTTCGACTCACGTCTGCGCCAAGACTCCAACTTGGTGAAATCTTGGCGTATGTGTGTCTTTCGAGTCGCACTATCGCCACGTGTATGACGCGATCGACTCATGCGATGTCGCATCGCGCGCGATGAACGGCTTTCGACCCGCACGTTTCAGGCAAGCTTCGGCAAATATCGTCGTTCGACAGACCGAAACCGAACGGAGCATTTTCATATGTTGTCCGATGGACAAGCTCGTCCCAACGCGACCGCGGATGCTTCCGCGGCGGCGAAGCCGGCGCCGGACGCGAGCGATGCAATGGACAACGCGGCGCGAACGACCAAGCCTGCCGCGAGCGAAAAGCGCGTATCGGCCGCGGCCAGCGACGAGGCTCTCGCAAAGGAGGCACTCGATGGCTTGAAGCGCATCCGTGCCAAGGCCCGCCTCGACAAGATGGCGATCCCGAAGCCCGCGCCGGCCGTGATCAAGCCGGCCGTGATCGTGGCGAAGCCGCCGCCACCCCGTCCGACATGGGTCGCGCCGCTCGCAACTCTGGCGGTCGCTGCCATGCTCGTGGTCTGCGCCTGCACCGGCGTGATCGCCTATCTCACCACGCAACCCGCGCCGAACAACGCTGCGGCCAATGCGGAAATCAGGATTCTGCGCGAGACCGTCGCGCAACTGCGCAAGCAGGTGTCGGGCGTGTCTGAAAACCTCGACGGCTTGCGGACCGCGGTCGATCAATCCAGCAAGGTCACGAACGATCGCTTCGGCAGGTTTGCCGAGAATCTCGACCGGATCGAGCGGGTGAGCTCGTCCTCCACGGTGAAGCTCGACAAGCTCGCTCAGGTGCAGGCCCAAGCCCAAGCCGCCCAAGCTCCCGCGCCGGCGACGGTGCAGACGCAGCCGGTGTCAGCGCAAGGGCCGATGATGGCCGCGGTCGCCGCGCCCGAGTTCACGGGATCGGTGCCCGCACCCGAGCGTGCGTCGGCGCCGCGCAAGGCGATCAAGGGCTGGGCGGTCCGCCAGGCCTATGAGGGGATCGCGATCCTACAAGGCCCGAACGGCGTCATCGAAGCCGTGCTGGGACAGCAGGTGCCCGGCCTTGGCCGCATCGAAGAGATCAGGAACGAGAACGGGCGCCTGGTGGTGGAAGCCAGCGGCGGTGTTATCTATTCGTCGCGCAAGGCGACGCCCTGATCGAGCCGCCTTCTACTGGCGGTGATGCTCGAAGCTGGTGCACAGCAGATCGACCTCCGCCTCGGCGATCGGTGCGCGAAACAGGCGGCAGCTGAACTCGGCCGTCGTCTTGCTGTCGGTATTGGCGCGATCCTCCCGCAGGAAGATGCACCGCTTGCAGACGTCGGTGTGGTGCCGCTGCTCGGCAGCATCGGAGTGGTCCAGCACGTGCCGGAACGTGTCGCGGAAGCGGATCTTGACCTCGTCGTCCAGAACGGCAATCGCTTCGACGAGGACGCTGACGGGATCGCGCATCAGGAACTTCTTGCCCTGCTGGGTCACGCTCAACGTCACCGACCGCTTGTCCGTGGCCGAGCGCTTCCGCTCGAGATAACCGAGCCGCTCGAGCTCGCCGATGATGAACGAGGCGGTGCCGCGCGTGGTGCCGACGTAGCTCGCCAGCGCCGAGGGGGTTCGGGAAAATCGGTTGGCGCGGGAGAGGAAGCGCAACGCCATCCATTCGCGGTCGCGCAAACCGTGCTTGGTGCCTTCGAACCAAAGGATGCGTGCGGCCTGCTCCAACAGTTCAATCGATTCACGAGCCAAATTCATTTCAGTTCCAGGTCGGATAACGTTTATTCAATTGGGCCTCAGGTAGCGCAATCGGGGCGGACGAGAAATGAGACTCGCTCGCGCTCCGTCGTCCGTTGCGGGCGAGCATCGCGCGTCGCGGGAAGAAGCCTCTGCGTTTCCGAAGATGGAACTTCCGGCCGTGGAACTAGGGTGTCACAAAGAAAGACCGGGTAAATCGCGCGGCCAAGATCCTCTGAAAATTTCAATCAAATGACCGCGGTTCGCACGTGATTTGGTGATGATGAGCGATGCGCAAGCAACATGATGTGTCACTGTCGTCACCCCGGCTGCCATTTGTTGCGGCAGGGCACGTCGGGTGCGCGCACAGGTGCATTCTCTACAGCGCCAAGAGGCTTGGCGGGCAGGGAAAGAACCATTCGTTTCGGTTAATGGATGTTGCGATGCAGTGCAGCCAGACGGTTAAGTCCGGCACCACGCCCCACGCTCCGGCGGACGGCGGACTAACGCAAGGATGAAGGGCGAGCCGCGTCCTCGCAGGCTGGTGACTTGCGTTTATCCGGCAATTATCGGCGAATGCGGCGCCCGAGGGGGCATCAGCATGGGAATCAGGAATGGGAAGATCGATGAGCTTTGAAACGACCGTGACATCCGACGTCGTTGGACTGACGAAAGTGGCTCCGCTCTCGCGGCGCGGATTCATGAGCGCCACCGCGGCCGTCGCCGCTGGCTACACCCTCGCGGCCGGTCCGGTCCGGGCCGACATCATCACGACGGATACCAGCGGCCTCCAGGCCGGCGATGCCAGGATCAAGGTCGGCTCCGAGGAAATGCCCGCCTATTTCGCCCGCCCGGCCGGCAACGCCAAGGCGCCGGTGATCATCGTGGCGATGGAGATCTTCGGACTGCACGAATACATCCGGGATGTGACGCGGCGCCTCGCCAAGCTCGGCGCGTTCGCAGTGGCGCCCGACTATTATTTCCGCAAGGGCATCGACCTGACCAAGGTCACGGATATCAAGGAGCTGCTGCCGGTGGTGAATGCTAAGCCGGACGCGGAGCTGTTGTCGGATCTGGACGCGACGGTGGCCTGGGCAGGATCGCAAGGCGGCGACACAACGAAGCTCGGCATCATCGGCTTCTGCCGGGGTGGCCGCACGGTCTGGGAATATGCCGCCCACAGCGGTGCGCTCAAGGCGGGCGTTGCCTTCTACGGGACCTTGGTCGATCCAGCCAACCCGTTGTGGCCGAAGAGCCCGCTGCAGCTCGCGCCCGAGATGAAGGCGCCGGTGCTCGGCCTCTATGGTGGCGCCGATACCGGCATTCCCGTCGCCCAGGTCGAGCAGATGAAGGCCACGCTCGAGCAGAGCAAGAAGACGGCCGACTTCAAGATCTACCCCGAAGCGCCGCACGGCTTCCATGCCGACTATCGCGGCAGCTACCGCAAGGACGCCGCGGAAGATGCCTGGAAGCAGGCAGAGGCCTGGTTCAAGAAATACGGCGTGTTGAGCTGACGCTGATTAATAAGGGCGGCCGGAGCGGCCGCCCTTTCTCTTTCAGGGCATGACGATCTCACTTCGTCATCGCGCCGTAGACGATGTCCTGGACCTGCTCGCGATAATACTTCCTGAGCTCACCCGGTGCCGCCGTCCCTACCACGACGACGAGACGCTCCTTGGGATCGCAGAAGAACTGCGTCCCGTAGGCTCCGTTCCAGGTGAACTCGCCCGGATTGCCGGGGACCGACGACAATCCTTCGGCCGTCCGGACCGCCACCGAAAGGCCGAAGCCGAAGCCGCCGCGATGCGGCTCGACATTAGCGACGTTGTTCTTGATCTCGGGGCCGAGATGGTTCGCCGTCATGTGACGGACGGTCTTCGGACCGAGGATGCGCTGGCCGTCGAGCTCGCCGCCGTTGAGCAGCATCTGTCCGAAGCGGATGTAGTCGCCGACCGTCGCGAAGGAGCAGGCGCCGCCACAATCGAACTTGGTTGGGGTGTCCAGGAGCTTGATGGCCTGCGGCTTGCCCGTCAGCGGATCGTTCGGGAAGGGGCGGGCGAGGCGCGGGCGCTGCGCCTCGGTCGGATGGAAGGTCGCATCCTTCATGCCGAGCGGCTGCCAGACATTGGCAGCGAGATAGTCGCCAAGCTTCTGCTCGCTCACCTTCTCGACGACAGCGCCGAGCACATCGATCGAAAAGCCGTATTCGAACGCGGTCGAGGGCTGCTGCGCCAGCGGCAGCTTGGTGATGCGATCGATGAAAGCCTGGGTGTCGCCTTCGATCGCCGGCGCAATGCCATCGGGATATTGCCGCGCCACCGGGCTCGATGAGTCGGGGCGGCCGCCATACATCAGCCCCGACGTATGCCGGTAGAGATCGTGGATGAAGATCGGCGAGGTCTGCGGTTCGAGCTTGAGTGATCCGTCCGCCTGAGGCACGCCGACCTTCATGTCGGCGAAGCCCGGGTAGTATTCGGACAGCTTGGCCTGGAGCGGCAGCCGTCCCTGCTCCATCAGCGTCAGGCCGGCGACCGCTGCCATCGGCTTGGTCATCGAGGCCAGCGCGAAGATCGCATCGAGCGGCATCGGCGTGCCCTTGGCCGGATCGAGCAGGCCATAGGCCTTGTAGTGGACGAGCTTGCCGTCGCGCGCGATGGCGACCACTGCGCCGGGAACGCGCTTGGCCGCGATCTCGCGCGCGAAGAAATTATCGAGGCGTGCAAGGCCTTGCTTCGAAAATCCGACATCGTCGGGACTGGCTTCGGGCAGCGGCGCAGCGCGCGCGGCGCCGAGCGTGACGACAGCAATCGTTGCCGCGATCATGGCGATCGTCTTATTCATTGCATTCTCCCAAGAGGCGAGCTCGTTGTGCAGTGGCTCGCTCGATGCCTAGATCATGACCGCACAGGGACGAAGTCAAGCGCGGGGGCGGCATGTCTGGGACGCATCGGAGCGCAGGAACCCTAACGTCCTTCGCCTGCGCGCCAGAGAGCGTCGAGGCCGTGCCGATAGGTGGGGCAGGCCAGCGTGACGTCGAGTTCGCGCTTCAGTTTCTCGTTGGAGACGCGGGCGCTGCTGGCATAGAAGCTGCGCGCCATCGCCGACATCTCGGCGGTGGCGAATGCTTCTTCCGGCGGCGGCGCCACGCCCATCAGCTGCGCGGCATAGCCGATCACGTCCTGCGGCGGCGCCGGCTCGTCGTCGCAGACGTTCCAAACGCCGCCGCCTTGGTGATGAATAGCGGCCATGATCGCGCTCGCGATGTCATCGACGTGGATGCGGTTGAACACCTGTCCCGGCTTGATGATGCGCCTCGCCGTTCCCGCGCGCAGCGTCGACAGCGCGTTGCGGCCGGGACCGTAGATGCCGGCAAGCCGCAGGATCGCGGCATCGCCGCCCGTCGCATCCGTCCAGGCCTGCTCCGCCGCGATCCGCATCCGCGTGCGGTCGAGGATGGCCTGCGGCGGCGTGCTCTCGTCGACCCACGCTCCACCGTGATCACCGTACACCCCGATGGTGGAGAGATAGACGACCTTGCGGCGGCTTCCCTGCAGAACGCCGCCAAACGCCGCGATCGCGGGATCGCCGCCGCTGCCGGGCGGGATCGACACTAGGAGGACGTCGGCGTCGCGAACCCGTTCAACCGTCTCGGGCGACGGAAGGCTGCCGGAAAACGGATGCACCTCGAGGCCGGCGAGATCATTCCGCTGCGCGGGATCGCGCACGGTGCCGGCGACATGCGAGAAGCTGTCGCCGTGCTTGCGGACGAAATGCCGCGCGCTGTAGCCGAGGCCGAGGATGAAGAGCCGCATGCGTCTCCCGTGCAGGTCGAAAGTTCCCGTTCGCGCGTCGCGCCCCGTTCGCTCATAAGAGATTTTTGGGTCCGGCAAAAGATATTGCGATTTGTCTCGCCCTCCGGCTCGGCCGATGCTCGCTTTACGCAGCGCCGGAAGGGAGGCATCGATCATGCAGACCGAAGGGTTGGTTCAGTCGCCAGCGGACGCCGCCGAACTGATCCGGGGCGCGGCCGCGCTGCTCTTCGACGTCGACGGCACCCTGGCCGAAACCGAGGAGCTGCATCGGCAGGCCTTCAATCTCGCCTTCGCCCGCCTCGGTCTCGACTGGCAGTGGGACCGCGCCGTCTACAAGGTCCTGTTGCGGGTGACGGGCGGCAAGGAGCGCATGCGCGCCTACCACGAAAGGCTAGTGACCGCTCCGCCCTTGTCGGACGGGGACATCGCAGAACTTCACCGCATCAAGACCGCGCATTATGCCGAATTGGTCGAGACCGGCCGCTGTCCCTTGCGGCCGGGCGTGACGGATTTGCTCAGGGCCGCGAAGGCGAGGGGCCAGCGGCTTGCGATTGCGACCACCACATCGCACGGCAATATCGATGCGCTGCTGTCGCAGGCGCTGGGCAAACGCTGGGCCGCGGATTTCGATGCGATCGTCGCCGGCGACGACGTCAGGCACAAGAAGCCGGCACCGGACGTCTATCTCGAGATCCTGGCGCGGCTGAAGCTCGAGGCACCCGATTGCGTTGCGATTGAGGATTCCGCCAACGGTCTGATCGCGGCCTCGCGCGCGGGCATCCCGGTTCTGATCACCCGCAGCACGTTCTTCGGAGGCGACGACTTCACCGGCGCGCATATCGTGCTCGACGATCTGTCGGAACTTTCGACCGCCAAACAAAAGCTGAAAAACAACCCCATGCACAGTAGATCACGGCGCCGTGATCGCCGTGCTCAGTGGACGCGGTGACTTGTTCTATCGTCCTCAGCCTGCTCGACAATCTGCGCGATCGGGCTGGACTGATGGTGCACCAGGCGCCAGTCGTCGCCGACGCGGCGAAAATGGTTCGCCGCAGCCAACGCGGTGCCGTCGACGATCTCGATGCAGAGCACGCGGGCGCTGTCGCCGTCGACGATGGCCTGCGGCTCGGCGCAGACGATCTGCGGCCGCTGCGGGTTTTGCAGGATGTCGCGCCAGCTTCCGATCACTGTGGCGCGGCCGATGATGGCCGGCCAGCCGGGATGGATGCAGGAGATGCCGTCGTCGTCCGCCCACATCCGTTCCATGCCGGCGAAGTCGCCGGTCGAGAACGCCGCGTAAAAGGCCGCGTTGGCGGCGATGACCTTGGTGTCGTTTCCCATCGCTCTCGGGTGGGGCAAGGACAGGCAAAAATCAAGCGCGACTTTCCGTCGACTTTGGCCGCAGTGCAGCATTCAGGATGCTGCCCGCGTCGTGGTCACGCTGAAACGTGCGTTGCCACGGCCCGCCGCGCGCCGTCGGCATAGAGGCGGCCGAGCGCCGCGGTAACAGCCTCGCGCAGGCGCGGCTCGGCGCCGAGCGGCCCGAACACCTTCGCCACCCCTAGCAGTGCCGGCGCGAGGCGCTCGGCAACGGGTCCTGCCTCGCGCGCCAGCGCGGCGAACTCGGCGGCGAATGGATCGCGCACGTCGATCGGCCGTCCCTGCTCGTCGACGCCGCTGACGTAGCGCATCCAGGCGGCGACCGCGAGCGCATGCGTTGCGATCGGCAGGCCTCTCGCAAGGCGATCCTGCATCGCGCCGAGCAGCCGCTGCGGCAGCTTTTGCGAGCCGTCCATGGCGATCTGCCAGGTGCGGTGGTGCAGCGCCGGATTGGCGAAGCGTTTGAGCAGCGAGGCGCGATAGGCGGCGAGATCCGTGCCTGATGGCATGGTCAGCGTCACCGCGGCCTCTTCCATCACCTGCGCGGCAAGGCGCGCAAAATGCGGATCCTGCATCGTGTCGGCGATGGTCTCGTAGCCGGAGAGATAGCCGAGATAGGCCAGCGCGGAATGGCTGGCGTTGAGGAGCCGCAGCTTCATCAGCTCGAACGGCTTGACGTTGCCGACGAGTTCGACGCCCGCTGCGGCAAGGTCCGGCCGGCCCGCGGTGAAGCGGTCCTCGACCACCCATTGCGTGAACGGCTCGGTCATGACAGGCCAGGCGTCGCGCATGCCGAGCGCAGATGCGACCGCATCGCGGTCGGCATCCGTCGTCTCCGGCACGATGCGGTCGACCATGGTCGAGGGGAAAGCAACCGTGTCGGCGATCCACTTGCCGAGTTCCCTAGAACGCAGCGCGGCGAACTGCGTGACGATCCGCTGCACGGTGTGGCCGTTGGCGGCGAGGTTGTCGCAGCACAGCACGGTGAAGGGCGAAAGACCCTGCGCCCGCCGCCGTGCCAGCGCGGCGACGATGAAGCCCGGCGCCGAGCGCGGCGCGTCGAAATTATTGAGGTCGTGCACGACATCAGGATGCCGCTCGTCGAGATCGCCGGTCTGCGGCGTGTGGCAATAGCCCTTCTCGGTCACCGTGAGCGAGACGATGCGGATGGCGGGACCGGCCATCCGCTCGATCAGGGCTGCCGGCTTCTCGCGCGCGACGACGCTGTCGAGCAGGGCGCCGATCACGCGGTGCTCGGTACCTTCGGCGGAACGCACGGCGACGGTGTAGAGATGGTCCTGCGGGGCGAGGGCGTCGCGCGTCTCCGGGCTGCGCAGGCTCGCGCCGATGATGCCCCAGGACATGCTGCCACTAGCAAGGCAATCGTCGATGACGACGGCCTGATGGGCACGATGAAACGCCCCGAGGCCGAGATGCACGATGCCGGGCGTGACGCGCGAACAGTCATAGGCCGGACGGCGGATGGCAGGTGCCAGCCGGTCGAGATTGGCGCGACCAAGGCAAGTGGAATCAAGGCGCATCGAGCTCTGGCGCATGGACGTCTTCCCTTTGCTTTGCCGCTGCTTGACATGGCGTCCGTATCAGGTCAATGCTCCGGTCAATTGGTAAGACCAATTTTCCAAAATTGGCGGGCCGCGGGCGCCGAAGGCGCCGCGCGAGACCTTTTCGGGAGGACCAGCGTGCCGCTGGAAGCTGTGGAGGCGAGACGGCTCTATCGCCAGGTCGCCGATCAATTGCGAAGCCTGATCGACAGCGGCGAGTACGCGGTCGGCAGCCGCTTGCCGACCGAACGCGAGCTCGCCGAGCAGCTCAAGGTGTCGAGGCCCACCGTGCGCGAAGCCTTGATTGCGCTCGAGGTCGAGGGCCGCCTGCGCATCCGCGTCGGATCCGGCATCTATGTGATCGAGCCCGCCGCAATCGCCGCGCCGGCGCCATCAGCGGTCATAGAAGGCCCGTTCGAGCTGCTGCGTGCCCGCGAATTCCTCGAAAGCGCCATCGCAGAGCAAGCCGCGCGCGTGGCGACCAAAGATGACATCGACCGCATCGACGCCGCGCTCGTCGCGATGGAGAATGTCGACCATCCTGGCGAAGCCTCGATGGTTCATGACCGCGCCTTCCATATCGCCGTGGCAGGATGTCTCGGCAATGCCGTGCTGGTGCGGGTGGTCGGCGAGTTGTTCGACCAGCGCCTCAATCCCTATTTCGCGCAGCTAGCGCATTATTTCGAGAACCCCACCACGTGGCGAACCGCGCTCGACGAGCATCGGGCCGTGCGCGACGCCATCGCTGCGCGCCGGCCGCTGACGGCCCATGACGCCATGCGCGATCACCTCGCGCATTCGCAGGAGCGCTTTGCACAGAATTTTGGTGCCGAGACATCAGCAGGGGCGCCGGCTGCACAGAAGCGGGCGGCGCCGTCCGGGGTTCAGCCGGCGAAATCAAAACGACCATCGAAGAAACGGGCCAAGAGCGGTGGCGCGCGGAGGCCATGAAATTGGGCGGTCCGTTCCGGTTCGGGGCGGGCAAACAAGAAGCAGACTTGAACGATGGAGGAAAAGTCGATGTTGAAGAAGATGACGATTGCAGCAGTGATGTCCGCCGCCACGCTGTTGGCGGCGACCAGCGCCAGCATGGCGCAGACCAAGCTCAAATGGGCCCATGTCTACGAGCCCTCGGAGCCGTTCCACACCGCCTCGGTCTGGGCCGCGCAGGAGATCGGCAAGCGCACCAACGGCCGCTATGCGATTGAGGTCTATCCGGCCTCGCAGCTCGGCAAGGAGACCGACATCAACCAGGGCCTCTCGCTCGGTTCGGTCGACATCATCATCTCCGGATCGAGCTTCGCGGCCAAGAGCTTCGCGCCGATCGGCGTGACCTACTATCCCTACACCTTCCGCGATGCCGATCATCTGCTCGCCTACACCAAGAGCGATATCTTCAAGGAGCTCGCCAAGGGCTATGAGGACAAGAGCGGCCACCACATCGTCGCGGTGACCTATTACGGCGTGCGCCAGACCTCGTCCAACAAGCCGATCAAGACCTGCGCGGACATGAAGGGCCTGAAGATCCGCGTGCCCGACGTTCCGGCCTATCTAGCGATGCCGCGCGCCTGCGGCGCCAACACCGCGCCGATCGCCTTCGCCGAGGTCTATCTCGCGCTCCAGAACGGCACCGTCGAGGCGCAGGAAAATCCGCTGACGACGATCGAGGCTAAGAAGTTCTACGAGGTGCAGAAGCACATCGTGCTGACCGGCCACATCGTCGACCATCTCAACACGGTGATCGCCGGCGCGCTGTGGAAGAAGCTCAGCGACGAGGACAAGAAGATCTTCACCGATGTGGCGCAGGAGGCCGCTGCCAAGGCAACGGGCGAGATCAAGCAGAACGAGGCCAAGCTGGTCGCCTTCTTCAAGGACAAGGGGCTGACCGTGACCGAGGTCGACAAGAACGAGTTCCGCGACACCGTGCTGAAGAACGTCGCGTTCGAGACGTTCGGATACCGCAAGGCCGACTGGGAGAAGATCCAGGCGGTGAAGTGACCGCCGCTTGCCCCGCCATAAGACCCTCATGGTGAGGAGCGCGAAGCGCGTCTCGAACCATGAAAGCCCAGGCGTCGCCCGGGGGCATCCTTCGAGACGCTTGCTTCGCAAGCTCCTCAGGATGATGAGCGGAGCAAGCGTGAGACAGTAGAACAAAGACGTCATTCCGGGTTCGACGCTGACGCGTCGCCCCGGAACGACGATTTGGAGAGAGGTAACATGTCCACCGCCGAAATCCACCGGCAGATCACCGCGAACGAGATCGCGCACACCTTCGAGGAGGAGGCGACGCCGAAGGTCGATCTCGGCGTCTACGCCTTCGAGGACTGGGTGGCGCTCGCGATCTTCTGGGTGATGGCGCTCGCCGTCTTCCTGCAGTTCTTCACCCGTTACGTGCTCAACGACAGCTACGCCTGGACCGAGGAGATCGCGACCTATTGCCTGATCGGCGTGGTCTTCATCGGCTCGTCGATGTGCGTACGGCTGTCGCGGCATATCCAGGTCGACCTCGTCTATCGCTACCTGCCGCATGCCGTAGGGCGCGTGCTGTCGACCGCGATCGACCTGATCCGGATCGCCTTCTTTGGCTACGCCATCAAGCTGGTCTGGGTCTACATCAGGATCATCGGCGACGAGCAGATGACCACCATCAATCTTCCCAAGGACTATGTCTATTACGCCGTGTTGCTCGGGTTCGTGCTGATGCTCGCACGCTCCGTGCAGGTGGCAATCCAGAACTGGCGGCAGGGTTACTCGGTCCTCGAACGTCCCGGTGCCTACGACGGATCGGAAGGATAAAACCATGCTGCTGTTGCTCGGAGGCTTTCTCGTTCTCATGCTGCTCGGCGTTCCCGTGGCGATCGCCATGGCGGTGTCGTCGCTGCTCTACATCCTGGTCAGCGGCGTGACGCCAGATGTCACGCTGGCGCAGCGCATGATCGCCGGCGTCGAGAGCTTCCCGCTGCTCGCCGTGCCGTTCTTCATCCTGGCCGGCAATCTCATGAACATCGCCGGCGTTACCGGCCGCATCTACAAATTCGCGGTTGCGCTGGTGGGGTGGATGCGCGGCGGCCTCGGCCACGTCAACATCATCGGCTCGGTGATCTTCTCCGGCATGTCCGGCACCGCGATTGCGGATGCCGCCGGTCTCGGCACCATCGAGATCAAGGCGATGAAGGACCACGGCTACTCCACCGAGTTCTCGGTCGGCGTCACCGCGGCTTCGGCAACGCTCGGGCCGATCATCCCGCCGTCGCTGCCCTTCGTGATCTACGGCATGATGGCGAACGTCTCGATCGGCGCGCTGTTCCTGGGCGGCGTCATTCCCGGCGTCGTGCTGACGCTGTTCATGATGGTGACCGTCACCTATTTCGCGCACAAGAACAAATGGGGCAGCGACACCCCGTTCTCCTGGCCGCAGCTCGGCTCGGCCGGCCTCGAGATCCTGATCGTGCTGTCATTCCCGATGGCGATCTGGCTGATGGTCCTCGCCGGTCTCTCGGTCAACACCGCCGTCGTCATCGGCCTCGGCACGCTGCTCCTGATCGACTGGTATTTCGATTTCTCGGCGGTGATGGCGCTGATGGCGCCGGTGATCCTGATCGGCGGCATGACGCTCGGCTGGTTCACGCCGACGGAAGCTGCGGTTGCCGCGGTGATCTGGTCGCTGTTCCTCGGCCTCGTGCGCTACCGCACCATGACGTTCCAGACCGTCGCCAAGGCGACTTTCGACACCATCGAGACCACGGCCTCAGTGCTGTTCATCGTCACGGCGGCCTCGATCTTCGCCTGGCTGCTCACGGTGTCGCAGGCGGCGCAGATGCTGTCGGACTGGATGCTCAGCATCACCCAGAACAAATGGGTGTTCCTGGCGCTTGCCAATGTCCTGATCCTGTTCGTGGGATGCTTCATCGACACCACGGCGGCGATCACCATCCTGGTGCCGATCCTGCTGCCGATCGTGCTCAAGCTCGGCATCGACCCCATTCATTTCGGCCTGATCATGACGCTGAACCTGATGATCGGCCTGCTGCATCCGCCGCTCGGCATGGTGCTGTTCGTGCTCGCCCGCGTGGCAAAGCTCTCCGTCGAGCGCACGACGGTGGCAATCCTGCCCTGGCTGGTGCCGCTGATGCTGGCGCTGATCGCGATCACCTTCATTCCCGAACTGACCCTCTGGCTGCCAAAATACATGGGACTCTCCAAATGACCTCGACTGCTCTCGCCGCGACCCTGTTCGGCCCCGAAGATTTGCGCATGATCGAGCATCCGCTCGACAAGCTTAGCCAGGGCATGGTCCGCATCCGCTTCGGTGCCGGCGGCATCTGCGGCTCGGACATGCACTATTTCCGTCATGCCCGCACCGGAGACTTCGTGGTGAAGTCGCCGCTGGTGCTGGGACACGAGATCTCGGGCGAGGTCGTGGAGATCTCCGGTGCCGCTGCGAACCTGAAGGTCGGCGACCGCGTCGCCGTCAACCCGTCGCGCTGGTGCGGCCATTGCGTCGCCTGCCGCGAAGGCCGGCCGAACTTGTGCGAGAACATCTATTTCATGGGATCGGCCTCGAAGACGCCGCACATGCAAGGCGGCTTCGCCAATTATTTCGATGCGATCCCGGCGCAGTGCGTGAAGATCCCGGACCACGTCTCGTACCAGGCCGCGGCGCTGGCCGAGCCGCTCGCGGTGTGCCTGCACGCGGTCGCGCGCGCCGGCAAGATCGAGGGCAAGCGCGGCATCATCTTCGGCGCCGGCCCGATCGGGCTTCTGACCATGCTCGCGGCGCACCGCGCCGGCATGGCCGACATCACCGTGGCCGACATCGCGCCGGCGCCGCTGGCTTTTGCGACCAAGCTCGGCGCCTCCCATGTCGAGAATGTCTCGGCCGGCGAGGAAGGGCTGAAGGCGCAGGCCGCGTTGCGCCCCTATGACGTCGCCTTCGAGGTCTCGGGCACGGCTGCGGGCCTAGCCAGCGCGATCGGCATCGTCAGGCGCGGCGGCGTCGTGGTGCAGATCGGCAATCTGCCGGGCGGCCAGATCCCGACGCCGTCGAATGCGGTGATGGCCAAGGAGATCGACCTGCGCGGCTCGTTCCGCTTCGGCTTCGAGTTCATGAATGCGGTGGAACTGATCGGCAACGGCAGCGTCGACGTGTTGTCGCTGGTCACCGCCGAGCGGCCGCTCTCGACCGCGCCTGATGCGCTGCGGCTGGCGCTGGACCGCTCGCAGAGCGTCAAGGTCGTGCTGACCGCGAACTGACTTTTGTTTTGACGCGTTTTCTTCACGCGAACCGCGTACCGACTTCGCTCGAAAACGCTTTGGGAGGCAGCACATGATGCTGGAGGGATGGCGCTGGTACGGGCCGGATGATCCGGTCTCGCTCGATGATGTCAGGCAGGCCGGGGCGAGCCAGATCGTCTCGGCGCTGCATCAGGTGCCGATCGGGGAGGCCTGGACGCGCAAGGCGGTCGAGGAGCGCAAGAATTTCATCGAGAATGGCCAGCCCGGCCGCTCGCAGCTGACCTGGTCGGTGGTGGAATCGATTCCGATCCCCGACGACGTCAAGCGCCTCGGCGGAAAAGCGACCAAGTCGATCGAGGCGTGGATTGCGAGCCTGGAGGCGGTGGCGGCCAGCGGCATCAAGATCATATGCTACAACTTCATGCCCGTGGTGGACTGGTGCCGCACCGATCTGGAATGGGAGCTGCCGAACGGTGCCCGTGCCATGCGCTTCGACCAGGACCGCTTTGCGGCATTTGAACTGCACATCCTGAAGCGCCCGGCGGCCGCGCAGGAGTATAGCCCCGAGCAGCAGGCGCGCGCGAAAAAGCTGTTCGAGCAGATGAGCCAGGCGGATATCGACTATCTCGTCATGGTGATCGCCAGCGCGCTGCCGGGTTCGACCACCGAGCCGATGACCATCCCGCAATTCCGCGACCGGCTGGAGACCTATCGCGACATCACGCCTGAGATCCTGAGGCGGCATCTCGCGGAATTCCTCGCGCGCGTGACGCCGGTCGCCGAGCAGCTCGGTGTCTCCTTGACGCTGCACCCGGACGATCCGCCGCGGCCGCTGTTCGGCCTGCCGCGCATCGCCTCGTCGGCCGACGATTATCAGGCGCTGTTCGATGCGGTGCCGTCCAAGGCGAACGGCATCTGCTTCTGCACCGGCTCGCTCGGAGTGCGCGCGGAGAACAATCTGCCTGAAATGGCCGAGCGTTTCGGCCCGCGCATCGCGTTCGCCCATCTGCGCGCGACCAAGCGCGAGGCGGACGGGCTGTCGTTCTACGAGTCCGACCATCTCGACGGCGACGTCGACATGATCGCGGTGCTCAAGGCGCTGCTAAAGGAGAACGCACGGCGCGCTCCGGACAAGCGAATCGTGTTCCGTCCCGACCACGGCCACCGCATGCTCGACGATCTCGCCGCCACCAAGCGCACCAATCCCGGCTACACCGCGATCGGCCGCCTGCGCGGCCTCGCAGAGTTGCGCGGTGCCATCAGGGCGATCGAGCATCGGTAGAGCCACAACTCTATCCACGTCGTCATTGCGAGCGCAGCGAAGCAACCCAGAATCCCTCCGCGGAAAGACTCTGGATTGCTTCGCTACGCTCGCAATGACGTGGAGGGAGGGGGGCGACGCCTCCACAGCGTCATGGCCGGGCTTGTCCCGGCCATCCACGCCTTACCACGTGGCACGGCGAACGTGGATGCCCGGGACAAGCCCGGGCATGACGGCTTCTTGTGAAGCTCGCTCCAGGCTCAATAGCACGCCGCCATGGCGCCGAGCTTCGGATAGAGCCGGTCGATCGCGGCGATCTCGCTTTTCATCTGCGCGATGATCCAGTCGCGGATCTCGGCGGCGATCGGGCGCATCGGGCGGTTGCGCGGCGGCAGGAATTCGCAGATGCGGCGCGTGGTGCTGAGCCGGTCGGAGGCCGGCACCAGCGCGCCGGTGAGCAGCCAGTGCGAGGCGACCGTCAGCCAGCCGAGCGCGATGCCCTGGCCGAGCAGCGCGGCCTGCACCACGACGGCATAGTCGGTAAAGCTCAGCGCCTTGGCCGCGCCGCGGCGGCCGGTGAGGAGGGAAGCGTAATCCGCAGCCCAGTCGCCCGGTGTCTCGGCGAGGCGGATGATGGTGTTGCCCTCGGCGGGATCGGTCTCGCCGAGATAGCCGGGGCTGCACATCGGCAGCATCACTTCCTTCATCACCAGCGTGCCGCCGGAGGGCGGCTCGTCGCGGTCACGGAAGCGCATGCCGAGATCGACATTCTCCACCGGTCCGCGCAGCGCGCCGGAAATCAACTGGAAACGCAGATCGACTTGCGGAAACTGCTTCTGCAGCTTGTCGATGCGCGGCATTAGCCAGTGCGTGGTGAAGGCGGAGGAGACCGACAGCGTCACCGTCTCGGTGCCCTTGCGGCGCCGCTCGATCTCGACGAGCCCGCTCTCGATGCTGCGGAAGCCTTCGAGCACGCGGCGATAGAGCAGCTCGCCTTCCTCGGTGAGCACCGCGCGGCCCGCCTTGCGATCGAACAGGCGGACGCCGAGATGCTCCTCGAACTGGCCGAGCATGCGGCTCACCGCCGGCTGCGTGACGTTCAGCTCGGCGGCCGCAGCCGTGAAGCTGCCATTGCGCGCCGCCGCGTCGAAGACGAACAGGGCGTTGCCGGACGGCAGCATGCGACGGAGCTCTGGCATAACGTCATGTTATGGGCGCGGTGAGAATTTGGCAATTGCCGGATTTTGCCAAGTCTGGTGTCATGAGCATGACAGCCTAAAGACAGGCCC
Source organism: Bradyrhizobium sp. USDA 223 (assembly GCF_044909005.1). NCBI lineage: Bacteria > Pseudomonadati > Pseudomonadota > Alphaproteobacteria > Hyphomicrobiales > Nitrobacteraceae > Bradyrhizobium > Bradyrhizobium sp. USDA 223. Next base: position 4,714,489 of record NZ_JBIYDR010000001.1, on the reverse strand, counting down.
TTAGAGCGAGGATTTGGTGCAGCGCACGCTTCGGCCGTGAGTGCTCCAAATCCCTGTCTATAAAGCAGGCTTATGGCGCGCAGTGAGGCACGCCGGCTGAGGGACATCGCGAGGTCGATCGTTGGACAAGCGAGCGGAAAGCGTCGAGATCAGGTCCGCCAGCAAGGCCTATGGCGCCGTTCGCGCCCTCGATGACGTTTCGCTCAATGTCAGCGCCGGTGAATTCGTCTCACTGCTTGGCCCGTCCGGCTCCGGCAAGACCACGCTGCTCGGCATTTTGGGCGGCTTCATCCTGCCGACCTCAGGCACGATTCTATTCGGAGGCCGTGACGTCACCTACATGCCGCCGCACAAGCGCGACATCGGCGTGGTGTTCCAGAACTACGCGCTGTTTCCGCACATGAGCGTCGGCGAGAACGTCGCCTTTCCCTTGCGCGCGCGACGCCTGCCGAAATCCATCTGGCCGGACAAGGTGCGCGCAGCGCTCAGCATGGTCGGGCTTGCCGGCTATGAAGAGCGCGGCATCGCGCAGCTCTCCGGCGGTCAGCGCCAGCGCGTGGCGTTGGCGCGCGCCATGATCTTCGAGCCGCGCCTGATCCTGATGGACGAGCCGCTCTCGGCGCTCGACAAGCAGCTCCGCGAATCCATGCAGATCGAGCTGCGCGCGTTGCACAAGCGCATCGGCGCGACCATCATCTATGTCACCCATGACCAGCGCGAGGCGCTGACCATGAGCGACCGCGTCGCCGTCATGAAGGACGGTCGGTTGGTCCAGATCGACGAGCCGGCGCGGCTGCATGACCATCCCGTCGATTCCTTCGTCGCCAGCTTCATTGGCGAAGCCACGATGCTGCCGGTCCGCCGCGTCGATGGCTCCAGCGTTGCGCTCGGCAATGCCTTGCTGCGCAGCGCACGCGCCATTCCCGATGGCGATGCCCTGATGCTGGCCGTGCACAGCGAGAAGCTGCTGATCGATGATGGCGCGCAGGATGCCGCCTGTAACCGGCTGACCGGGACCGTCACCGACATCGTCTATCAGGGCGAGAGCCTTCGCATTTTCCTCGCGCTCGAAGGCGGCATCGCGCTCAGCCTGCGCCAGCCGAGCTATCACCAGGCCTATCACCGCATTCCGCCGCTCGGCGGCAGCCTTACCGTCACGCTCCACCCCGAGGACACCATTGTCGTGCCCAGGGTGCGGGACTGAAACTGAAGCCTCATCCAACCCGAGAGAAGAAACTGATATGTCGACACAAGCCGCGTTCAGCAATTTCAAGGTGCTCACCTTCGACGTCGTCGGCACCCTGATCGATTTCGAGACCGGCGTGCTTGAAGCGGTCCGCAAGATCGGAGGCAAGAAGGCGGCCGAGCTCAGTGATGACCAGATCTTCGAGCCCTATAAGCGAGGCCGCGACAAGCATTACGAGCGCTCGAGCGAAGTGATGTTCCACGTCTATCGCCATCTCGCGACCGAGCTCGGACTGCCGGTTGATGATGCGTCCTGCGACGTGTTCCAGCTCTCGGTGCTGCGCTGGGGGCCGTTCTCGGACTCGGTCGAGGCGCTGAAGCGCCTGCGCACGAAGTTCCGCCTGGTGGCGATGACCAATGCCGACCGCGTGGCGCTGTCGTGCTACGCGCATGCGCTCGGTAATCCCTTCGATGACACCGTCTGCGCCGACGACACCGGCGTTGCAAAACCGAACCCGGAATTCTTCGCCTACAACAAGGGCCGCCAGTCGGCCTTCGGCTACAAGCAGTCCGACATCCTGCACGTCGCGCAGAGCCAGTATCATGACATCGGGATCGCGCGGAAGCTCGGCTACAAGGTGTGCTGGATCGAGCGTCGCCAGGGCATCGCCGGCTTCGGCGGCACGCCGGCGGTGGAGACGCTGACCAAGCCGGACTTCCATTATCCGACATTGAAGGCGCTTGCCGACGCGGCCATCGGGCCGGCGGCGTAACGGAGAGCTGTGGCATGACACGGGACTGGCGCGCGCTGCCATCGGTCAATTCACTGTGGGAAGCCACGGCGGAGCCGGCGCGCGCGTTTCCCGTGCTGTCGGGCGAGCAAAAGGCGGATGTGGTGATCATCGGCGCCGGCTACACCGGCCTCTCCGCCGCGCACCACATCGCCAAGAGCGGGCTCAGCCCCGTCGTGCTCGAAGCGAACCGCCCCGGCTGGGGCGCGAGTGGGCGCAATGGCGGGGTGATCACGGCAAAGTTCCGCCTGTCGTTTCGCGAGATCGATGCCGCGCACGGGCGCGCCATGGCACGGCGCATGTACGAGATCGCGCATGAATCGACCGACATGGTCGAGGAACTGGTGTCGGAATTCGGCATCACCAGTGCGAATTTGACGCGCACCGGCCAGGTCAAGGCCGCGCATAACGAGACGACGCTGAAGGCTGCGATCGACGAAGCCAACTGGATGACGCGCGAAATGGGCTCCGGCGCGGTCCGCATCCTCGACAGGAACGGCGTGCGCGAGGAGACCGGCTCCGACATCTTTGTCGGCGGCGTGCTCAATCCCGGTTCGGGCGGGATACATCCGTTGAACTATCTGCGCGGCCTCGCAAACGGCGTTGCAAGCCGCGGCGTTCCGATTTTTGCGCAGTCGCCGGTCGTCAAGCTCCGGCACGAGAACGGCGGCATCGTCGCCGAGACGCCGCAAGGCGCGGTGCGTGCAAAACAGGCGATCATCGCCACCAACAGCTATTCGGATCTGACCGGCGCCACAGTGCATCTGCAGCGCACGCTGATTCCGTTCCGCAGCGCCATGGTCGCAACCGAGCGGCTCCCCGGCAATCTCGCGGGAAAACTGATGCCGACCGGGCGCACCTACACCGAGACCAAGCGCATGATGCGCTGGTTCCGCATGGTCGACAACCGCGTCATCTTCGGCGGCCGCGGCGCCTTCGGCAAGCAGGATTCGCAAGCCGCGTTCGACGCCTTGCGCAAGGCGATGGTCGGCATCTTCCCCGATCTCGCCGATGTCCCGCTCGCATACAAATGGTCAGGGCTGGTTGCGATGACGCTGGACTCGGTCCCGCATATCGGACGGCTCGACGACCGCACGCTCTTCTCGGTCGGCTACAACGGCGCCGGAGTTGCGATGTCGAGCCTGATGGGCCGCTATCTCGCCGCCTTCGCGCGCGGCGAGACGCCCGACGTCGGCCTGCTCGACGCACGACGCATGAAGGCGATTCCATTCTATCCGCTGCGGGAGCCCGCCGTGCGCATGGTCGCCGGATGGTACCAGTTTCTCGATGCGATCGGTCGGTGAGATCTATTTGGAGGAGGCGAGGATGACGATGAAGCAGAAGTTTGGACTGGGCTGCGCGCTGCTGGGCGCAATCGGATTGACCAGCGCGGCTGATGCCGCCGAGCAGATCACCTTCGTCTCGCAGGGCGGCGCCTATCAGCAGGCGCAGACGGTGGCGATCCTCGATCCCTCCGCCAAGAAGCTCGGCATCACCATCAACCAGGACTCCATTCCGGACGCCTGGCCCGCGATCAAGACGCAGGTCGGCAGCGGCAAGCCGATCTGGGACGTCGTCGACACCCCGACCGGCAACTGCCTGCGCGGCGGCGAGCAGGGGCTGATGGAGAAGCTCGACTTCTCGAAGATTCCAAACGGCGCGGCGATGCCGGAGGCCTATCGCAGCCCCTATTCAGTGTCCTACGAGTTCTATTCGAGCGTACTTGCCTACAGCCAGAAGAAATTCCCGAAGGACGCGCCGAACAGCTGGGCCGATTTCTGGGACGTGAAGAAATTCCCCGGCCGCCGCGCGCTGCGCAACCATCCGTTTGCAACGTTAGAGGCGGCGCTGATGGCCGATGGCGTCGCGCCCGACAAGCTCTATCCGCTCGACGTCGACCGCGCCTTCAAGAAGCTGGAAGAGATCAAGCCGCACATCACGGTGTGGTGGACCTCGGGCGCGCAGTCGGCGCAGTTGCTCAATGACGGCGAGGTCGACATGGAGATGGCCTGGAACGGTCGCGTCAGCGCGGTCGCCAAGGAAGGCGCGAAGGTCACCTTCACTTACAACCAGGGCATCCTGCAGAGTACCTCGCTCTGCATCCTCAAGGGCGCGCCGAATCTCGCCACCGCGGTGAAATTCCTCAACGAGGCCGTTGATCCCGTGCACCAGGCCAATCTGCCGCTGCACATCGACTATGGCCCGGGTAACCCCAAGGCCTTCGAGACGGGCGTGATCAAACCCGAGCGCGCCGCGCAATTGCCGAGCGAGCCGGCCAACGCCGCCAAGCAGGCGCTGATGTCCTACGCCTGGTGGTCCTCGCCGGCCGGCGAAGCCGCCGAGAAGCGCTGGGCGTCCTTCATGCAGAAGTGAGCGAGGCAGCGTTGACGACTTCAGTGCCAGATCCCTCCCAAAAACATCAGCGCCGTGAGCACGGCCTGATGCTGGCACTGGTGTCGCCGGCGCTGCTGGTGATCCTGGCTCTGATCGTGCTGCCGGTCGGCTGGCTGGCCTGGCAGTCGATCTACCATGACGGCTTCACACTGGAGAATTATCGCCGCGTCTTCACCGAAGACGTCTACTGGCGCAGCTTTGCGCTGACCTTCGAGATCAGCCTCGCGGTCACGGTGATCGCGCTGCTGCTCGGCTATCCCGTGGCCTACCTCGCCAATTCGGTGCCGAAAGGGTGGAGCATCCTCATCCTGTCGCTGGTCGTGCTGCCGTTCTGGACCAGCGTGCTGGTCCGCGCCTATGCCTGGCTGGCGCTGCTGCAGCGCACCGGCGTGATCAACCAGTTCCTGCGCTATCTCGATGTGATCTCCGAGCCGCTCGCGCTGGTCCACAACACCTTTGGCACGGTGGTTGCGACCGTGCACATCCTGCTGCCCTTCATGGTGCTGCCGCTCTACGCCACCATGCAGAAGATACCGAACGATCTCATGCAGGCCGGCGCCAGCCTGGGTGCGAGCCCGTCGCTGACGTTTTTCCGCGTGTTCCTGCCGCTGTCGCTGCCGGGTGTGCTCGCGGGCTGCACCATGGTGTTCGTGCTCTGCCTCGGCTTCTACATTACGCCGGAGCTGCTCGGCGGCGGCCGCACCGTGATGGTGTCGATGCTGGTGAGCCGCAATGTCGAGCTCTACAACCAGTTCGGCGCGGCCAGCGCGGTCGCCGTCGTGCTGCTCATCAGTGTGCTCGTGATCTTCTTCATTGTAAGTCGCTTCATCTCGCTCGACCGCGTGTTGGGGCAGAAATGATGCGCGCTTCGCCTGCACGGATTGCCCTCTACGTGATCAGCGCGCTGGTGCTGATCTATCTGATCCTCCCCGTTCTGATCATCGCGCCGATCTCGTTCTCCAGCGCGCGCTTTCTGACCTTTCCGCCGCCGTCCTTTTCGCTGCGCTGGTACCAGCAATATTTCTCAAATCCCGCCTGGATGCAGGCGACGCAGGTGACGTTGACGGTCGCCCTCCTCACCGTCGTGATCGCGACCCCGTTCGGGGTGGCCGCCGCCTATGCCATCAGCCAGTCGAAGCTGCGCATCATGAGGCTGATCCACTTGGCGCTGCTGTTGCCGCTGGTGGTGCCGATCATCATCACCGCCGTCGGCATCTTCTTCGTCTATGCCAAGGTCGGTCTGGTCGCGACCATGCCCGGCCTCGTGCTGGCCAACGTGATGCTGGGCCTGCCCTATGTCGTCATCTCGGTGCTCGCGGGCCTGCAGAGTTTCGATCCCGCGCAGGAGATGGTGGCGCGCAGCCTCGGCATGAACCGCCTGCGCAGCTTCTTCGCGGTGACGCTGCCGCAGATCAAGTCCAGCGTGGTTGCGGGCGGAATCTTCGCCTTCATCTCGGCGATGGACGAGACCATCGTCGCGCTGTTCATTTCCGGTGGCCAGTATCAGCCGTTGACCAAGCGCATGTTCACCGCGCTGCGCGACGAGATCGATCCGACCATCGCCGCGATCTCGACCTTGATGACGGCGGCCTCATTCATGCTGGTGCTGCTGGCGAGCGCGCGGCAGAAGCGAAGCGGGTGAGGATAGCGGGGCTGAAATTGACGAGATCGATTCACCCGATGGCGAAATCGGCGGCCGTTTCCGCGTGAATGGCGGTGGTGTCGAACGTCTCGACCGAGGTGTCGTCCGGGCCGACCAGCATGGTGATCTCGGTGCAGCCGAGGATGATGCACTCGGCGCCGCCGGCGACGAGCGCCGCCATCACCTCCTGGTAGCGCTGGCGCGAGGGCGCGGCGACGTGCCCGAGGCACAGCTCGTCGTAGATGATGCGGTTCACCTCAGCGCGCTCGTCCGCGGGAGGAACCAAGACGTCGAGACCGTGCGCGCGCAACCGGTCGATGTAGAAGTCTTCCTCCATCGTGAACCTGGTGCCGAGCAACCCGACGCGCCGATATCCCTTGCCCCGGATCCGCTCGGCCGTCGCATCGCCGATGTGGATGAACGGAACGCTCACGCTGGATATGATCTCGGGCGCCAATTTATGCATCGTGTTCGTGCACAACACGATCGCCCGCGCGCCGGCACTTTCGAGCAGCCGCGCGACCTCCGCCAGGCTCGCCGCCGCCTCCTGCCAGCGGCCGGCGTATTGCATCTGCTTGATCTCCTCGAAATCGTAGGAGTACATCAGAAGCGGGGCCGAATGCAGCTTGCCGATGCGGTCGCGGACCCGCTCGTTGATGAGCTTGTAGTAAAGCGCGGTGCTCTCCCAGCTCATGCCGCCGATCAGGCCAATGGTTTGCATTCCGGTGCTCCCGAACAGTGATTCAGAGGGATCGTAGACGAAGATGCCGAACCTCGCCATCATGGCCGCGGTAGGGCCTGTAGTGCAAACGGCAGGGACGGGCATGACGCCCGCGCAGGCTGCGAGAAGCCTTTCGACCTTGCGCACGCTCTCGGCCTGTCTTAGGCCAGTTCCCGAACACGTGCGTATCGCCGAAGTCTTGAGGGAGCCGACATGACCATTCGCAACACCCGCACCGGGGGCCAGATCCTGATCGATCAGCTCGTCGCCCAAGGCGTCGAGCGCGTCACCTGCGTGCCGGGCGAGAGCTATCTGGCGGCGCTCGATGCGCTGCATGACAGCCCGATCGACGTCGTGATCTGCCGCGCCGAAGGCGGTGCGGCGATGATGGCGGAGGCCTATGGCAAGCTCACGGGGCGGCCGGGCGTCTGCTTCGTCACCCGCGGCCCCGGTGCCACCAATGCCAGCCACGGCGTTCACATCGCGATGCAGGATTCGACGCCGATGATCCTGTTCGTCGGCCAGGTCGACACCGGCATGCGCGAGCGCGAGGCGTTCCAGGAGCTCGACTACAAGGCGGTGTTCGGCTCGATGGCGAAATGGGCGGTCGAGATCGATCGCCCCGACCGCATTCCGGAGCTGGTCGCGCGCGCCTTCCGAATCGCCATGCAGGGCCGCCCCGGTCCCGTGGTGATCGCGCTGCCGGAGAACATGCTGACCGAGACCGCGGCCGTTGCCGATGCCATGCGCATCGAGCCCGCCGTGAGCTGGCCGGCGCCTGCCGATATCGAAAAGCTCGGCGCCATGCTGGCCGGCGCCAGGGCGCCACTCGTCATTCTCGGCGGCTCGCGCTGGACCGATGAGGCGGCCAAGAGCATCGCGCGGTTCGCCGAACGGTTCGACCTGCCGGTCGCGACCTCGTTCCGCCGGGCCTCGCTGATCGATGCCGATCATTCGCATTATGCCGGCGACCTCGGCATCGGGCCGAGCCCGGGCCTGAAGGCGCGCATCGACAATGCCGACGTCGTCCTGCTGATCGGCGGCCGCATGTCGGAGATGCCATCGTCGTCCTATACGCTGCTCGACATTCCCAATCCGAAGCAGAAGCTGATCCATGTGCATCCGGGCTCCGAAGAGCTCGGCCGCATCTATCAGCCTGAACTGGCGATCCAGGCGACGCCGGCCGCCTTCGCCGCCGCCGTCGAGACGCTAAAACCTTCAGGCGCGGTGGCCTGGAAGGGCGAGGCCGCGAAGGCGCATGCCGATTATCTGGCCTGGACCGGGAAGGCGCGCGAGCTGCCGGGCAGGTTCCAGTACGGCGAGGTGATGACTTGGCTGCGCGACCGCCTGCCAAAGGACGCGATCGTCTGCAACGGCGCCGGCAATTATGCCGGCTGGATCCATCGCCATCACCGCTTCCACAGCTTTGCCGCGCAGCTCGCGCCGACCTCAGGCTCGATGGGTTACGGCGTGCCGGCGGGCGTGCTGGCCAAGCGGCAATATCCGGATCGCGTCGTGGTCGCGTTTGCGGGCGACGGCTGCTTCCTGATGAACGGCCAGGAATTCGCAACCGCCGTGCAGTACGACGCGCCGCTGATCGTCATCATCATCGACAATTCGCAATACGGCACCATCCGCATGCACCAGGAGCGCGATTATCCCGGCCGCGTCGTCGGCACCCAGCTCAAGAACCCGGACTTTGCGATGTATGCCAAGGCGTTCGGCGGCCATGGCGAGCGCGTCGAGCGGACCGAGGAGTTCGCACCCGCGTTCGAGCGCGCGCTCGCTTCGGGCAAGCCGTCGATTCTCCATTGCATCATCGATCCCAGGGCGATCTCGGTCGGCAAGGATTTTACGCCCGCAGTGAAGGCTTAGGGCGATGCCGGACGGCCGCCACGTCGCCATCATCGGAGCCGGCGCGGTCGGCGTGATCAGCGCGATCGAGGCGCTGCGCGAGGGCCATCGCGTGACGCTGATCGATCCCGGCGAGCCCGGCGGCGAACAGGCGGCGAGCTACGGCAATGCCGGCTGGCTGTCGTCGCATTCGGTGATCCCGCCGGCGGAGCCGGGCGTCTGGAAGAAGGTGCCGGGCTATCTCCTGGACCCGCTCGGCCCGCTCGCGATCCGCTGGTCTTACTTGCCGAAGGCGTTGCCCTGGCTGATCAAGTATCTGCTCTCGGGCTGGACCGCGGCGCGGGTCGAGACCACGGCGTTCGCGCTGCGCGACCTCCTGAAGGACGCGCCTCTGCTGCACAGGAAGCTCGCGGAAGAAGCCGGCGTCCCCGAGCTGATCGAGCGCAACGGCGTGATGCACGTGTTCACCTCGCGCGGCAATTTCGACAATGATCTCGGCTGGCGCCTGCGCAAGAAGGTCGGCGTCGAATGGCTGGAGCTCAATGCCGACGAGATGCGCCAGCGCGAGCCGGATCTGCATCCGCGCTACACCTTTGGCGTCGTGGTGGAGGAGGCCGGGCGCTGCCGCGATCCCGGCGCTTACGTTGCAGCCCTCGCCAATCATGCGATTGCGAGCGGCGCGAAGCACGTGCGCGCCAAGGCGACCGGGCTGAAGCTCAGCGGCGGCAGGCTCGTGGCTGTCGTTACCGAGACCGGCGAGATTGCTTGTGATGCCGCGGTGGTCGCGGCCGGCGCCCGCTCGAAGCAGCTCACCGCATCGGTCGGCGATCCCCTCCCGCTCGAGACCGAGCGCGGCTATCATGTCATGATCGAGAATCCGGAAGCAGGTCCGCGCAGCTCGATGATGGCCTCCGACGCCAAGCTGGTGGTGAACTGGACCAACAAGGGCCTGCGTGCAGCGGGGACGGTCGAGATCGCCGGCCTCGAGGCCGCGCCGAACTGGAAGCGCGCCGAGATTCTGCGCAACCACCTCGTCAGCATGTTCCCGAAACTGCCGAAGGACATTCCGGCCTCGCGCGTCAAGACCTGGTTCGGCCATCGGCCGAGCATGCCGGACGGACGTCCCTGTATCGGCTATGCGCGCGCCTCTCGCGACATCGTCTATGCTTTCGGCCACGGCCATGTCGGCCTGGTCGGCTCGGCCCGCACCGGCCGTCTGGTCGCCCAGCTCGTGAGCGGCAAGGCGCCGGAGATTCCACTCGCGCCGTTCGCGCCCGATCGTTTCCTCTGAGAGCGCACCATGACCACCTCAGCCAGCTCGTCCTCCCGCATCGCCCGTGGCGGCAAGGCCATCTACGGCGCGCCGCTCGGCATTCTGATGCTGGAGGCGCGCTTTCCCCGCATTCCCGGCGACATGGGCAACGGCACGACCTGGCCATTCCCGGTGCTCTATCGCGTGGTGAGCGGCGCCTCGCCGGAAAAGGTGGTGCTGAAGGGCGCGGCCGGCCTCTTGCCCGACTTCATCGATGCTGCCAAGGATCTGGTGCGGCTCGGGGCGGAGGCCATCACCACCAATTGCGGCTTCCTCTCGCTGTTCCAGAAGGAGATCGCGGCTTCCGTCGGCGTTCCCGTCGCGACCTCCTCGCTGATGCAGGTGCCGTGGGTGCAGGCGACCCTACCACCGGGCAAGCGTGTCGGCCTCGTCACGGTGTCGGGCTCGACCCTGACGCCGGCCCATCTCGAAGGGGCCGGCGTGCCGCTCGACACGCCGCTGGTCGGCACCGAGAACGGCAAGGAGTTCTTCCGTGTCCTGATCAAGGCCGAGAAGGACGACATGGACATCGCACAAGCCGAGCGCGACGTGGTCGAGGCCGGCAAGGAGCTCGTCGCCAAGCATCCGGATGTCGGCGCCATCGTGCTCGAATGCACCAACATGCCGCCTTATGCCGCCGCGCTTCAGGCTGAGGTCGGATTGCCCGTCTACGACATCTATTCCATGATCACCTGGTTTCATGCCGGGCTGCGCCCGCGCGTCTTTGCGTGAATGCGTCCGTGAGATCGTCACTAAGCATGATCCGGAAAAGTGCGCAGCGGTTTTCCGACAAGATCATGCTCAAACAATAACCCAAAGCGCGATGACGATTCGTCCTCATCTCATCGCGCTTTAGTCCAGGAGTGAACCCATGAAACTATCCGGCAAGGTCGCCGCCATCACCGGCGCGGCGCGCGGCATCGGCAAGGCCTGCGCGAAGAGGTTTTTGGACGACGGCGTCAAGGTCGTCATCTCCGACGTCGATGCCGATGGGCTCGCCGCCACGGCCGCCGAGCTCGGCCGGCCGGATGCGCTGCGCACTGTCGTCGGCAATGTCGCCAAGCGTGCTGATGTCGATCAGCTGGTCGCGACCGCGGTGAAGGAGTTCGGCCGGCTCGACATCATGGTCAACAATGCCGGCGTCGCCCGCAACCGCGACATCCTCGACATCACCGAAGAGGAATTCGACGAAATCATCGGCATCAATCTGAAGGGCGCCTTCTTCGGCGTGCAGGCGGCGGCGAGGCAAATGATCGCCCAAGGCGGCGGCGGGGTCGTCATCAACATGTCCTCGGTGAACGCGCTGCTGGCGATCCCTTCGCTTGCGACCTACGCGATGTCGAAGGGCGGCATGAAGCAGCTGACCTCGGTTGCCGCCGTCGCGCTCGCTCCGCACAACATCCGCGTCGTCGCGGTCGGACCGGGCACGATCTTAACCGACATGGTGGCCTCCGCGATCTACACGTCCGAGGACGCGCGCAAGACCGTGCTGTCGCGCACGCCGGCGGGCCGCGGCGGCGAGCCGAGCGAGGTGGCCTCGGTCGTGGCGTTCCTCGCCAGCGACGATGCCTCCTACATCACCGGACAGACGATCTATCCGGATGGCGGAAGGCTCGTCCTGAACTACACGGTGCCGGTGAAGGAGAAGTAGGGCTGGGAAAGTCGCCCCACACTGGCTGTCATCGCCCGCGAAGGCGGGCGATCCAGTATTCCAGAGGCCGGCGTTGAAGATCTCGCTCCCGCCGCATCCGCCGCGGCGTACTGGATTCCCCGCTTTCGCGGGGAATGACAGTCGTCGTGAGGCGAGGAGTATTCCTTATCACTCCGCCGCGACCGTCAACCCGTAACCCAGCCGCTTCGAAATGCCCCCCGCGCAGTCGCGCAGCGCGTGCGCGATCGGGCTGTCCCAGCGGGCATCAAAAGTGCCTTCTGGGCCCATCGCGGTGACGACCAGCGCGACGTGGCCGGAATGATCGAACACGGGCGCTGCGAACGCGTTGACGCCGGGCAGGGGATCGCCGAGCGCACGGGCAAGGCCGTGCTTGCGCACCTCGGCGAGCATGTCGGCGACCTTCGCCCCCTTCACGGCGCGCTTCGGGTTGTAGCCGACGCCATGGCGGTCGAGGCCGCTATCGAGCGCGGCGCAGATCGTCTTCTCCGGCAGGAACGCCGCAAACGCGCGGCCGGTCGCGGTCTCCAGCAGCGCCATCACCGAGCCGACGCGCATCACGATGTGCACCGGCTGGGCCGGCTCTTCGAGCTGCACCACGGTTGGACCGTGCGTGCCCCAGACCGCGAGCGAGACGGCGTGGCCGATCTGGCTCGCGAGGCCCGCGATCTTGGGACGCGCGATGCGCACGCCGGAGAGGCGGCGCAGGCTGATCAGGCCGAGCTCCAGCGCCAGCGCGCCGATCTCGTAACGGCCGGTGCTCTCGTCCTGCTCGATCAGGCCGATGCGGGAGAAGCTGGCGAGGTAGGGATGCGCCTTGGCCGGCGTCATGCCGGCCTCGCGGGCGAGATCGCGCAGCATCATCGGCTCGCCGCTGCGGGCGAGCGCGCGAAGCAATTCGCCGCCGACCTCGATCGACTGGATACCGCGGCTCTCTCTCTTCATGCGCCTCCGATGCGCCTGGGTCGTTGCTTGAGCATGATCTCTTCGGAAAACCGCTGCACACTTTTCCGGATCATGCTCTACGCCGCGTCGCGCTTGGCGGCGCTGTCGGCAAGATGCCTGCCGGCAATGTAGCCGAAGGTCAGTGCCGGCCCAAGCGTGATGCCGGCGCCCGGATAATTGCCGCCCATGATGCTCGCCATGTCGTTGCCGGCGGCATAGAGACCGGGAATCACCCGGCCCTCGGCGTCGAGCGCCCGTGCGTTCGCGTCGGTGACGATGCCGGCATAGGTGCCGAGATCGCCGATCACCATCTTGATGGCGTAGAACGGTCCGTTCTCGATCGGCGCCACGCAGGGGTTGGGGCCGTGCAGCGCATCGCCCTGGTAGCGGTTATAGGCCTTCGAGCCCTTGCCGAAGGCGGCGTCGTGTCCGAGCGGCGCCGTCGCATTGAACTGCCTGACCGTCTCGGCGAACGCCTCGGAGTCGATGCCGGCTTTCGCCGCCAGCGCTTCCAGCGTGTCGCCGCGCATGAGATAGCCGGTCTTCAAATGATGACTGAGGGGCATCGGGAAGGGCGGCACGCAGCCGAGGCCGTATTTGCGCAGCGTCTTGTGATCGCAGACGAGAAATGCGGCGATCTCCTCGCCGGGCTTGGCCGCCTTGATCATGGCCTGGACGAAGTCGTGATAGGAATTGCCCTCATTGGCAAAGCGCCTGCCGTCGCGCATCACCGCGATCACGCCGGGCTTGGCGCGATCGATGAAGTGCGGCATCACGCCCTTGGAGCCGTCCTTGCGTGTGGTCAGCGAGACCGGCACCCAGGCCGCCGCGTTCGGCAGGCGATCCTCGATGCGGCCGCCGGCGCCTTCGGCAAGGCGCAGGCCGTCGCCGGTGTTGCCCGTAGGCCCGGGCGAATAATGCTCAACGCCGGTCGGCGCGTGCGGGAACATCTTCTTGCGCCGCTCGACGTCATGCGGAAAACCGCCGCAGGCGAGCACGACGCCTTGTCGGGCGCGGACACGCACCTCACGTCCCCCGCGCGAGACGATGGCGCCGGTGACCGCGCCGTTCTCGACCGTCAGCTCGCGCACGGGCGAAGACAGCCACATCGGAATCTTGAGGTCGAGCGCTGACTTTGCGAGGCGCCCGGCGAGCGCATTGCCGTTGGTGAGCGTCATGCCGCGGCCGTAGCGCAGCACGTCCACGACATGCCGCGACAGGCGCTTCGCGACATAGGCCGCCGAGGTCAGCGACTTCGTCACGCGCATGAAGTGGATGATCTCCTTGCCGCTTCCGAGCATCATGCCGAACACGGTGAGCTCGGGCAGCGGCATGCCGAGCGATTTGATGAGATCGCCGAGCTCGCGGCCGTCGAACGGGCGCGTCACCATGGAGCGGCCGCCCTGGGCGCCGCCGGGCGCTTCGGCGTGGTAATCGGGAAACACCAGCGGCATGTCGAAGCGCAACGCGGTCTTGGTGGTGAAGAAATCGACCGCTTCAGGACCGGCGCTGAGGAAGGCATCGACGCGTGCCGCGTCGTAATTGTTGCCGGCCTCATGCCGCAAATACGTGCGGGCCTGCTCCGGCGTCTCTTCGATGCCGTACGCCTTAGCCAGCGACGTGCCGGGGATCCACAGCCAGCCGCCGGAGCGGGCCGTGGTGCCGCCGAAGCGCGGCTCCTTCTCGACGATCAGCACGTCGAGGCCGCGATAACGCGCAGTGATCGCGGCCGACATGCCGGAGCATCCCGATCCGGCCACGAGCACGTCGCACTCGTAGGTCTCCGTGGCGCCATGCTCGTTGCCAGCCATATCGGCCTCACTTCTTCAGGAGCGGACACTTGGATTCGGAGACCGGGCGGAAGGCGTCATCGCCCTTCACGGTCTTGACGATGTCCAGATAATCCCACGGCTCCTTGGACTGCGCGGGGGTTTTCACCTTGGCGAGATACATGTCGCGGATGACACGGCCGTCCTCGCGCAACTTGCCGCCATGGACGAAGATATCCTCGATCGGCAGCTCGCGCATCTTCGCCATCACCTTGGCGGAATCGTCGGTGCCGGCCGCCTTGATCGCCTTGAGATAGTGCAGCACCGCGCCGTAGACGCCGGTCTGGATCATGGTCGGCATCACCTTGGTGCGCTCGTAGAACTTCTTCGACCAGGCGCGGGTGGCCTCGTCCATGGCCCAGTAAGACGCCGTGGTCATATAGGTGCCCTGCGCGGCCTTCAGGCCGATGGCGTGCACGTCGGTGTCGAACATCAAGAGGCCGACCAGCTTCTGGCCGCCCTGGACCAGGCCGAATTCGCCGGATTGCTTGATGGCGTTGTCGGTGTCCTGGCCGGCATTGGCGAAGGCGACCACGTCGGATTTCGAGCTCTGCGCCTGCAGCGCGAAGGAGGAGAAATCGGCGGTGTTGGTCGGATGCTTGACGCCGCCGAGCACCTTGCCGCCCATCTCGTTGATGAAGCGCGTGGCGTCCTTCTCGAGTTGATGGCCGAAAGCATAATCCGCGGTGATGAAGTACCAGGATTTTCCGCCTTCCCGGATCACGGCGGAGGCCGTCACCTTCGACAGCGCATAGGTGTCGTAGGTGAAATGCACGGTGTTCGGGCTGCACAGCTCGTCGGTCAGCGAGCTCGCGCCGGGGCCGGAGAGCAGGGCGACTTTGCCGCGCTCGCGCACCATGTTGTGCACGGCGATGGCGATGCCGGAATTGGGGATGTCGACGACCGCATCGACCTTGCCGTTGTCGAACCAGCCGCGGACGATCTGAACACCGACGTCGGTCTTCATCTGGTGGTCGGCGCTGATGATCTCGATCGGCTTGCCGAGCACGGTCGGCCCGAATTCCTCCACGGCCATCTTGGCGGCCTCGACCGAGCCCGGCCCAGAGTTGTCGCGGCCCCAGCTCGACAGGTCCGTCAGCACGCCGATCCGCACCGCGTCGTCGGATACTTGCGCGGTCGCCGCCGATGTCATGACCGCCGAAGTCATGGCCGCGAGCATGGTGCAGGCCAGGAGCCCTCTCATTGTCGTTTCCTCTCTTTTTGGCCGCTTGGTGCGACGGGGTCGTTGTGGAGGTAAATTAGATAATGGCGAATGAATTTGTCAATGGCGAACTATGGTGCCGGGTGGGTTCCACGATCGCCGGGTGATGCTGGTAAGGAGCGCTCCTGCCTCGACACGCGTCATTGCGAGCCACCGGGTCCGCGCGAAGCGCGGCCCGATGACAGGCTCCGCGAAGCAATCCAGAGTCTTTCCGCGGAGGCGGTCTGGATTGCTTCGTCGCTAGGGCTCCTCGCAATGACGGGTGTTGCGCCACCTGCGCACAAAATCCCGCGCCGTAATCCTGTGGGAGGCAACACCTCCACAGATTGCAGCCGTCACAACGTTTGGCCATGATGCCCACTGGAATCCTTTGGGGCAGGGCATGACGACAGCAACGGGGGTCTCCGCTTCCGCGGAGAGATCGACGACGGCGCACGTGGTGTGGGCGAGTGCGCTCGGCACCGCGATCGAGTGGTACGATTTCCTGATCTACGGCACGGCGGCGGCGCTCGTCTTCAACAAGCTGTTCTTCCCGAGCTTCGATCCCTTCGTCGGCACGCTGGCGGCGTTCTCGACCTATGCGGTCGGCTTCGTTGCGCGGCCGATCGGCGGCGCCATCATCGGGCATTACGGCGACCGGCTCGGCCGCAAGACCATGCTGGTTGCGACCATGATCGCGATGGGGCTCGGCACCTTCCTGATCGGCTGCCTGCCGACCTACGATCAGATCGGCGTCTGGGCGCCGATCCTGCTCGTGATCCTCCGTTTCGTTCAGGGCATCGGGCTCGGGGGCGAGTGGAGCGGCGCGGTCGTGATGGTGATCGAGCACGCCGGCAATCGCCGCGGCTTCTACGGTAGCCTGGTGCAGGTCGGCTTTCCCGTCGGCGTCGCCGCTTCCACCGGCATCTTCGCCCTGATGACGAAGCTGCCCGAGGCGGACTTCCTCAGCTGGGGCTGGCGCGTGCCGTTCCTGATCAGCATTCTGCTGGTCGGCGTCGGCTTCATCGTGCGGCTCAAGCTTGCGGAGACGCCTCACTTCAAGGAGATCGTCGAGCGCAAGGAGGTGCTGGCGCAGCCGGCCCTCGAAGTGCTGCGCCGCGACTGGCGCAGCTTTCTGCTCGCGATCGGCATCACGGTGTCGGAGGTCGGGCTCGCTTATCTCCTCACCGTGTTCACGGTGGTTTACGCGACGACCAGGCTCGGCCTGCCCCGGCAGGTGATCCTGGATGCGGTGGTCTATGCCGCGATCGTCGAGTTCGCGACGCTGCCGCTGGCCGGCTGGCTGTCCGACATCTTCGGACGCAAGGCGCTGTATCTGGCCGGCGGCGTCTTCTCGGTGGCGCTGGCATTCCCGCTGTTCTGGTTCGTCGACACCAGGGAGCCGGCGCTGATCACGCTTGCGCTCGTCGTCACGATGACGCTCACCCATGCGCTGCTGTTCGGGCCGAAGGCCGCGTTCATGCCGGAGCTGTTCCGCACCCAGGTGCGCTACAGCGGCGCCTCGCTCGGCGCCAACGTCGCGGCGGCGCTCAGCGGCGGCTTCTCGCCCCTGATCGCGGCTGCGCTGCTGGCCTGGGCCGGCTCGTACTGGGCGGTGTCGGTCTACATCGTCGCGCTGTCGATCGTCACGATCCTCGCGACGCTGCTGGCGCCGGAGACGGCGCGGGACTCGCTAAGATCCTGAGCGTCGGGACAAGCAAGCCGGATTTGCAGCGTTCGGAAACACCAGGAAGGTGATGGTCGTCGGCGCAAGCCTGACCGTTCCCGGCGGTGCTGCGCGTGCCTCGAGCCGGGGCAGCTGGCCCTCAGGGGTCAGCGTGAGCCTCTTGCCGTTCAACTGCACAATCGTACCCTGCAACTGCGCTGCGTGCAGCGTGTACCGCTCGGCGGACTCCGGCAGCGATAGCGTGCGCGATGTGCCGCGCGACGTGTTGATTGCGAGCAGCGACACCGCGCCTGTCGTGGCTGGGTGGCAGTGCGCGTAAAGATGGAGATTGCGCGCAGCAGGTTTGCCTGCGTCGAGCACGATCGTTCCCATCAGCCGGCGCCAGAGCAGCGCGGCCCAATAGCTCGGCCGCGGTCGGAACGTTGTTTCGTCGAGCAGGCCGTAATCGCTGGCAGCCAGCGTGTTGTGCATCACCACTTGGACACCGGCCTTCGCCAGGCGTCCGAGCTGGTCGAGATAGCGGAACGTGTCCAGAAAAGTCCGGTCCCATAAGCCGCCGCCGCAGGCGGCATCAGCCGTCTCGGTCAGCCAGATCGGCTTGCCCGGCTCGAATGCGTCGCGCAGCGCCTGGTAGGTCCCGAGCGTCGCATCCGTGCGCGCCAGCCATTGCTCCGAGAGGGCCTGCGCCGGATCGTCGTGCCCGCCACAGCGCGGTGAGATCGTGTTGTAATGGTGATAGGAGAACCGATCGACGCCGGGGCCGGATGCGGCAAGCAGGTCCCGCGTGGTGAGCCCCGTTCCGGACGGCGATGGTGCATCGCCGACCGAGCCGGGACCGAGGATCAGCGTCTCCGGTGCGGCGCGCCGCATCCACTCGCGAAAGATCTTGAAGTCGCGGCCATAGGCGGCCGCGTCATAGCCCGCCGGTGCACCGCCCGTCGCTGCGAGCGTCGGCTCGTTCATGAATTCGGCGGCGGCGATGCGCCCACCCAGAGCGCGCGTGGTGTCGACCAGCTGCTGCGCCTGATCCGGCTTCCACATGCCGTTGTCATCGCGGCTGCCGGGACTGATCGCAAAGGAGGTGACGATCTCCGCATCGACCGCATGCGCGAACTCCACGACGCCGCGCCACTGCGCTCGGCTGAGCACCGAATTGAATCCCGGCGGTGGCTCTCCCGGCGCCTCGGCAAAGAACGTCGCATTGGCCCAGGTGCCGCTCACGCGCAGATAGGCCGGCGACAGCGCCGCGGCGAGCAGGCGCAGTCGCGCATTGGCAAGATCGATCGGCGGCCGCGCGCTGTAACGATCCCGTTCGTCGAAGGCACGTGCGGTTCGCGGATAAGGCTTCCAGAACCGTCCGCCGGTCACCTCCACCATCTCGATGTTGTAGGATTGAAAGCGCGCATCGATCGTTCCGAGCGTCTCTAGCCCGGCAGGCGAGATGGCAATGTCGTCGGCATGCGCCGCAAAGGCGGTTGCGGCGGCCAGCAGGGCAATCGCACCCGCCGTGCGACCGGCCGGACGCGGTCGGGTCCCTGGTCTGCGGTGTGCTGCCGCCTGGTTCGTCATGCGCGTTGCCCGGGGCCAGATGCGCGGAGGCAACGTGGCCTTACCTCGACCCGCCCATTGTACCCCTATTTTACCTTGCCGTTGCCGCCGAGAGCGTCCGGGCTCGGCGGACCATCGATGGGGTCGAAAAAAAATCCGCTGGCCCCTCTTGAAACCGGTTTCCGGTTTTCTAAGTCGTTTTTCGCCGCGAGAGCGGTGTGTCGGATGCCAACCGGGTCCGGCACGGGCGCCGGGTTGGTCTTTCGGACCCGTCTGAAATCCCGCCTTGCGCTCCTTCGTATCCATCTTGCTCTTTGGAGGACTTGGTTATGAGGACCAGCTTTGACTTCGCGCCGCTGTGGCGCTCCACCATCGGCTTCGACCACCTGGCCGACCTCGTCGACAGCACGCTCCGCCAGGCGACCGAGGACAATTATCCCCCCTACAACATCGAGCGATCCGGCGAAGACCATTACCGGATCAGCCTTGCCGTGGCAGGCTTCGGCGCCAACGACATCACCGTGACGGCCGAACAGAACGCGCTTACCATCGAGGGCAGGAAGCCCGAGACGGCTGCGCGCGAATACCTGTACCAGGGCATCGCCGCGCGTCCGTTCCGGCGCGTGTTCAACCTCGCTGATTACGTCCAGGTGAAGCAGGCCTCGTTCCAGGACGGGCTGCTGATTATCGACCTCGTCCGCGAGGTTCCGGAAGCCATGAAGCCGCGTCGCATTCCGATCGCGGGCGGCGCTCCTGCGGCAACGCAGATCGAGCAGAAGAAAGCAGCCTGAGCGCTCGATCGAACAGGCGGAACGCGGCGCGCGCATGCGCGGGCCGCGCTTTCCGATGCAAGAAGGAGGGTACCATGGCTTTTCGTGATCTCATTCCCTGGTCGAAAAACCAGGAGCTTGCGCCGGCGCGCGACAATTTCGATCCGTTCCTGACGCTTCACCGCGAGATGAACCGTCTGTTCGACGATGTCTTCCGCGGCTTCGGGGCGACCAACCTGTCGCCGCTGATGGAAGGCCGTTTCGGCTGGCCGAAGGTCGAGCTCAGCGAGACCGACAAGACGCTGACTGTCTCGGCTGAGCTTCCCGGCCTGACGGAGAAGGACGTTCAGGTCGAGATCGCCAATGGCGTGCTGACCGTGCGAGGCGAGAAGAAGGCGGAGCGCAACGGCGAAGGCAGGTTCTTCACCGAGTGCTATTACGGCGCCTTCGAACGGCAGATTCCGCTGGAGGGTGTCGAGGAGGACAAGGCAGAGGCGTCGTTCAGGAATGGCGTCCTGACCGTGTCGCTGCCGAAGTCGGAGAAGGCACGCGAAGGCGTCAAGCGCATCGCGATCAACACGCATTAAGTCAAGTGAGACGGCGGCGATGTGGCGCCGCCGTCTCATCGTCAACAAGCCGTCCCCCTGGAAAGGAGCATGTGGGAGACTTAACCGATGACCAACGTGAATACCAATTCCGGCACTCTCAATCCGCTGTTTCATCCCGCCGCCCACTACGACTCGCCTGCCGACGTCCTGAATGCCGAGGAGCTCTCACCGCCCGAAAAGCGCGTCATCCTGTCGTCCTGGGCATCGGACATGTACGCGGTCGAATCCTATCCCGCCTTGCGCGAGATTCCCGGCATGAGCCACACGGTCCGGCTCGCCGACATTCTGGCCGCCTTGCGCAAGCTCGACGGCGACAACGACAATGACGACCCGCCACGCGGGGGCGGCGTCCCGATGCGGTTGCGGCGGCCATGGGCCGCCGCCGAAGGGCAGGCGGCATGATCCTCACCAACACCGTCCTCGCCCTCGTGCTGCTCGGCCAGGCCGCGGCAGCCTGGACCGTCCCGCTTCTGGCCCTGCAAGGCTGGATCGTCGCATCAGGCGACGAAGGCTGAAGCACCAAGGTTCCGACTATCCTCACAACACAACGCGGCAGGGTGACGATGATGAATGCTGTGCGTCTGCTGTTCCTGGCCTTGCTGATGCTGACGCTCACGGCGTCGCAGCCTGCCGCCGGCCAGATTCCGGATCTGAAGACCGGCGGTCCGGTACCGACCCTGGCGCCGCTGGTGCGCCAGGTGACGCCGGCCGTCGTCAACATCTCCGTGCATGGCCGCGTGCGCGAGGACAACCCGCTCTATCGCGACCCGCTGTTTCGCGAGTTCTTCGACGTCCCCCGGCAGATCGAGAAGGAGGTCAATGCGACCGGCTCCGGGGTGATCGTCGACGCCCAGCGCGGCTATGTGCTGACCAACAATCACGTGGTCGAGGGCACATCCGCCGTTCAGATCACGACCAAGGACGGCCGGCAGTTTTCCGCCAAGGTCATCGGCCGTGATCCGCCGACGGATGTCGCGGTGCTCCAGGTCCAGAACCCGGTCGGGCTCAAGGCGCTTGCCTTCGGCGACAGCGACGGGCTCGATGTCGGCGATTTCGTCCTCGCGATCGGCAATCCCTTCGGCCTCGGCCAGACCGTGACCTCAGGGCTCGTCAGCGCGCTGGGCCGCACCGGCCTAGGCAAGCAGGGCTATGAGGATTTCATCCAGACCGACGCGGCGATCAATCCCGGCAATTCCGGCGGCGCGCTGGTCAGCCTGCGCGGCGAGCTCGTCGGCATCAACTCGGCGATCATCTCGCCCGCGGGCGGCAATGTCGGTATCGGCTTTGCCATTCCGGTCAACATGGCGCGCAAGGTGATGGAGCAGATCATCGTGAGCGGCCGCGTCGAGCGCGGTCGCATCGGCATTTCGCTGAAGGACCTGCATCCGTCGGTCAACAAGGGATTGAATCAGGGCGCCGTCATCGCCGAGATCGCGGCGGATTCGCCCGCAGAGAAGGCCGGCCTGCGCAAGGGCGATGTCGTGACCGGCGCCGACGACCGCCCGATCCGCACTGCCGCCCAGCTCCGCAACACGATCGGCCTGGCGCGGATCGGCGAGGACGTGAAGCTCACGCTGCTGCGCAACGGTGCGCCGTTCACCGCCACGGTGAGAGTGGCGCCGGCAGCCGGCACGAGCAGCGCGCTCGCAGGCCCCAATCGCCTCGTCCGCTGAAACGAATGCGCAGGGACGAACCGCGCAAGCGGTTCGTCGTGCGATGGCAGGGCTATGGCATATGACTTGTAGCGGCGGCCGGTGCGCACGCCTCGTCCTTCGAGACGGCGCTTACGCGCCTCCTCAGGATGAGGCTCATCGGCGTCAGTGTCTCTTGAAACTGTAGCCACACACTCCGTCCTCATCCTGAGGAGCCCGCCTCAAGCGGGCGTCTCGAAGGATGGCCGCAGGGGAGAGCTCTCAAATGCGATAGCCCTCCCTGCGACGGTGCCGGGGAGGCGCGATCTCCCAGCTCAGGCCGCGCGGTGATCCTATTCGCCTTGCAGGTCCCGGATCGG
This sequence comes from Bradyrhizobium sp. USDA 223, assembly GCF_044909005.1. Classification (NCBI taxonomy): domain Bacteria; kingdom Pseudomonadati; phylum Pseudomonadota; class Alphaproteobacteria; order Hyphomicrobiales; family Nitrobacteraceae; genus Bradyrhizobium; species Bradyrhizobium sp. USDA 223. The sequence goes on along the minus strand of NZ_JBIYDR010000001.1, from coordinate 4,692,322 downwards.
CCGCCGCTCGCGTTCGATACGCTGGCGATAGAGCTCGCGCTCATGCTCGCTCTTGGCGCTGGCAAGAAGCAGCTCGTAATGGCCGATGACCTTCTCGCTGCCGCGGATGAGCAGGTCGCGTTGGCTGTTCATTGCGCCATCCCCATTGCGCCCGCCGGCGCCTCGGCGGCGCGGAAGCCGACGGGAAAGGTGGTGGCGGTCAGGCCATCGAGCGCCGATCGCTCTTCCGCAAGTCGCCTCTCGATGAATTGGCGCTCAAGCTGCGACAGCCTGGTCTTCAGCAGGCGCCGGTAGCGGTGGATGTTGTTGCGGTGCGCACGAATGCGGGCCAAATTCTCATCGAGCATCGTCGTCTCTCCAGACGGTCGCGTTAGATCCTTTGGTTTGCGAGGATGAGAAGATCTCTTCTCGGCGAAAAAATATTCAGCGGCTAAGCGGTGTCAAGATGTTGGCGCGCCTGTCCTCGTTGCTGGCTCCTGGAGATCGATGGTCGGCCGGTCGAGCTGTCCGGACGCCCGGGTTCCGGGCGCGATTGCCTTTTGTTGGCCGGCAAGCGAACCTCGTGTGGCCATATTTGAGCAGGAGTGATCTGTCGCGAGGGAGGCGCTCCGATGAACAAGGCACTGATCACTGCTGTCGCAATGCTGGCCTGCGTGCCCGCGAGCGCGCTCGCGCAGGAGCGCGCGGGCGATGCGGCGCTCGGCGCGGTCTCGGGTGCGGTCGTGCTTGGGCCGGTCGGTGCGGTCGCCGGAGCCTTGATCGGCTACACGGCCGGACCTTCGATCGCCCGGTCCTGGGGCCTGAGAGGCTCTCAGTCGGCAAGGCACCGGCAGCCGCCGCCACGTCGCGCCGCCGCGACCGGCAGCCCGTCGCGCACGCGCGAGGCGATGGCCGCCAATGGCCAGATGAGAGCTGCCGGCAATCCGGCCCCGCCGCCGGTCCAGGCTCCGCCGGTTCAAGCCACCCCTGCCGCGCCGGCGCATTCCCCGGCACCGCCCGTTCAGGGGTTCGACTGAGACCGCCAACTTCAGGCTGCAGCCTATAGCGCGATGGTTTAGCTTGAATACTGCCGCGGGCTGGTCACCTCTCCCGCTTGCGGGAGAGGTCGGCGCGAAGCGCCGGGTGAGGGCTTTCTCCTCTAGGGGATTGTCCCATTGCGGAAGCACCCTCTCCCCAACCCTCTCCCGCAAGCGGGAGAGGGAGCGTACCTCCCTCCTTGCAACATCGAATCTCATTTCGCTTTAGCGGACGAGGCTTGCGTCCCGCTCTAGGGCTGGCTGAGAATCTTCTTCGCGGCGCGAAGGTGCGGCTTGTCGATCATCTGACCGTCGAGCCGCAGCGTGCCGGAATTGGGATTGCTCGCGAACGCCGCGATCACCTTCTCCGCCCAGGCACGCTCGGCCTCCGTCGGCGCGAAGGCCGCGTTCACGATGTCGACATGCTTGGGGTGGATCAGCGCCTTGGCCGAAAAACCGTCGCGCCGCGCGGCACGCGTCTCCTGCTCGAGGCCGGCAAGATTGTCGATGTCGGTGTAAACCGTGTCGATCGGCGCGACCTCGGCGGCTGCCGCCGCCATCAGGCAGAGATCCCGCGCCAGGCGATAGGGGCTGTGGAACACGCCGCCGCTCGCCTTCTCGGTAGCGCCGAGCGAGGCGGAGAGATCTTCCGCGCCCCACATCAGGCCGGCGAGGCGAGGGGAGCAGCCCTTGTAGCTGCCGAGCCCGAAGATCGAGCCGGCAGTCTCCGTCGCGACGCAGACGATGCGGGTCGCGCCGATCGCGATGCCGGAGGCGGCTTCCAAAGCTTCGAGCCAGGTTGCGACCTGACGCACGTCCTCGCCGCCTTGCGATTTCGGCAGCACGATGCCGTCAGGCCTGCCCGGCATGATCGCGGCGAGATCGGCCAGCGTCATGCCGGTGTCGAGTGCGTTGACGCGGACATAGAGCTGATGCGGGCCGGGGCGGCTCTTCAGCATCGAGAGCGTCAGCTCACGCGCCTCCGCCTTCTTCTCGGTGACGACGGAATCCTCGAGATCGATGATCAGCGCGTCGGCCTTGCCTTCGCTCGCCTTCTCGAATTTGCGCGGGGAATCGCCCGGCACGAACAGCATCGAGCGCATCAGACCGGCCTCTTGTGCATCATCGCCATGCGGCGGCATTTGCCGACAATCTCGTCGTTCTGGTTCAGGGCATGGTGCTCGAACTCGACGATACCGGCCTTGGGCCGCGATCTGGATTCCCGCACAGAGAGCACCTTTGTCGTGGCCCGCAACGTGTCGCCATGGAAGACCGGCTTCGGAAAGGTGACGTCGGTCATGGCGAGATTGGCGACGGTAGTCCCTAAGGTCGTATCATAGACCGTCATGCCGATCATGATGCCGAGCGTGTAAAGGCTGTTGAAAATGCGCTGGCCGAACTCGGTCTTCTCGGCGAAATGCGCGTCGATGTGCAGCGGCTGCGGGTTGAGCGTCAGCAGGCTGAACATGGTGTTGTCCATCTCCGTGACGGTCCGGGTCAGCGGATGCCTGAACTCCTGGCCCACGGAAAAGTCCTCGAAATATAGTCCGGCCATCGCGGTTTCCTCCCTGCGAAATAACGGCGCACGCGCAGCGTCGCGCCGCATGACCCCATGCATGGTAGACACACTTCGCGGGCAAATTCACGTATCTGCCTGCAGTTTTTCGAGCTAAAGAACGCTTGGCGAAGGGAGATCAAGACCATGGATTTCGCGCTCACCGATCAGCAGGAAGCCATTCGCGACGCCATCGCCAAGATCTGCGAAGGCTTTCCCGACGCCTATTGGCTGAAGAAGGACCACGACGGCGGCTTCCCGCACGACTTCCACAAGGCGCTGGCGGACGCCGGCTGGCTCGGCATCTGCGTGCCGGAAAAGTATGGCGGCTCCGGGCTTGGCATCACGGAAGCGGCGATCATGATGCGCACCATTGCCGAGTCGGGTGCCGGCATGTCCGGTGCCTCGGCAGTGCACATCAACGTGTTCGGGCTCAACCCCGTCGTCGTGTTCGGCACCGAGGAGCAGCGCAGGCGCATGCTGCCGCCGATGGTCCAAGGCCGCGAGAAGGCGTGCTTCGCCGTCACCGAACCCAACACCGGCCTCAACACCACCCAGCTCAAGACCCGCGCGGTCGCCAAGAACGACCGCTACATCGTCAATGGCCAGAAGGTGTGGATCTCGACGGCGCAGGTCGCGCACAAGATTTTGCTGCTGGCGCGCACCACGCCGCTGGAGGAGGTGCGCTCGCCTACCCACGGTCTCAGCCTGTTCTACACCGATTTCGACCGCAACAGGATCAAGGTCCACGAGATCGAAAAGATGGGCCGCAAGATCGTCGATTCCAACGAGCTGTTCTTCGAGGACTTCGAGATCCCGATGGAGGATCGCATCGGCGAGGAAGGCAAGGGTTTCGAGTACATCCTCGAAGGCATGAATCCGGAGCGCATCCTGATCGCGGCCGAGGCTGTCGGTTTGGGAAAACTCGCGCTGTCGCGCGCGACCGAATACGCCAAGACGCGCGTCGTGTTCAACCGGCCGATCGGCAAGAACCAGGGCATCCAGCATCCGCTTGCGGTGAACTGGGTCGAGCTCGAGGCGGCCTGGCTGATGGTGATGTCGGCGGCCTGGCAATACGACAAGGGCATGCCCTGCGGCGCCGCGGCCAATGCCGCAAAATATTTGGCGGGCGAAGCGGGCTTCTCGGCCTGCGAGCAGGCGGTGATGACCCATGGCGGCTTCGGCTACGCCAAGGAATTCCATGTCGAGCGCTATTTGCGGGAGGTGCTGATCCCGCGCATCGCGCCGGTCAGCCCGCAGCTCGCGCTCAGCTTCATCGCGGAAAAGGTGCTGGGGCTCGCGAAGTCGTACTGAACAAGTCGTACTGAACGGGTCTATTCGGCGGCGATCCGCTCCATCGCCATGGCGCGAAGCTTGGCGCGCTGGATCTTCACGCCGTTGGCGCTGTCGGTGACGGGGAAGGCGTCCACGACATAGATCCGCGCCGGCACCTTGTAGCCGGCGAGCCGCTCGCGCAGACGCGCGATCAGCGTCTCCTGGATGGGCGGCTCCGTTGTCGGGATCACGAAGGCGACGCAGCGCGCCTGGCCCTTGAGATCGATGGCGACGACCTGGGCGTCGGCGACACCGGTGCAGGATTTGAGCTCGTCCTCGATCTCACCGGGCGCGACCAGGAAGCCGCCGAGGCGCATCGCATCGCCGGCGCGAGTCTCGTAGACGAACGACCCGTCGCCGCGCAGCCGGCCGATGTCGCCGGTCCGGAAGAAGCCGTCGGCGGTGATCGCCTCGCGCGTCGCCTCCGGATTGTTGAAGTAGCCGAGGAAGCGCGAGGGCGCGCTGATCTCGATCTCGCCGGAGACGCCGCTGGCAGCGAGCTCGCCTGTCTCGACCTCGCGCACGCGGACTTTCGCCTCCGGCGACATCGGCCAGCCGCCGCCCTCGACCCGATCGGCAAAGGCATCGCCGGGGCGGCCGATCGAGAACAGCGCCTGCACCTCGCTCGATCCGTAGAGGCCATACAGCTTCATGCCGCGCGCTTCGGCTTCCACAGCCAGCTCGCGCCAGCCGGGCTGGAACGCGGCGAAGCCGCAGACTTCGAGATGCGGAAACGGGCGTGGTGCATCGGTGAGGGCGAGGATGCGCCGGAACATCTCGTCCGAACCGAAGGAATGCGTGATCCGTTGCGTGCTGAGGATCTTCAGCGCCGGCGCTGCCTCGAAGGCGTCGAGCACATGAATAGTCGCACCGGCGGCGAGGAAGCCGAGCAGGCTCGTCATGCCGAACGTGCCGCAGAACGGCAGCATCGCCAGCAGCGAATGACGCCGGGGATCGAGCTGGAGCGCGCGGGCGACGGAGACGGCGTGCGTCGCCAGCGTCGCTTGCGAATGCGCGACCAGCTTCGGCCCCTTGGTCGTGCCTGACGTGGTGTAGAGCAGCACGGGCAGATCGACATCATACTGGATCGGCGGAGGGGGCGGGTAAGGCGTCTCGAACGCATCGAACCGCACGCAGGGCCAGCGTGCGGGGATCGCATCCGCGCCGACCACGGCCAGCCGTTGCAGCGCGGGCACCTCGGCCTCGGCGACATCGGCGAGGATGGCGGCAAAGTCGATCGCGCGAAATGCGGCCTCGACGACCATGAGCTTCGCGCCTGATAGCTTGAGCAGGTGCGCGACTTCTGCGCTGCGATAGCGCGTATTGACGGCGGCGACGACCGCACCGAGCCGTGCGGCGGCGAACAGCAGTGCAAGCCATTCGACCCGGTTGACCAGCCAGACCGCGACGACGTCGCCCTTGCCGATGCCTTGCGCGGCTAGCCAGGCGGCTGTCTGCTCGACCTTTACCGAGAATTCCGCGCGAGAGACGGGCTTTCCGTCGAAGACCAGGGCAGGATCGGCGGCGGTCTCGATCCGGAGCAGCGATTGCAGCGAAACATCGTTGGCACTCATGGCCATCGGACTAACCCGATCGCGAAAACCTGTCTACTTGGTGCCGAACATCCGGTCGCCGGCATCGCCCAGGCCCGGCACGATATAGCCGTGGTCGTTGAGCCGCTCGTCGATCGCGGCGGTCCAGATCGGCACGTCGGGATGCTCGCTCTGGAACTTGGCGATGCCTTCAGGCGCGGCCAGGAGGCAGACGAAGCGGATGTCGCGGGCGCCGCGCGCCTTGAGCAGGGAGGCGCCGGCGCAGGCGGAATTGCCGGTCGCCAGCATCGGATCCATCAGGATCACGGTGCGGTCGGACAGGTCCTGCGGCGCCTTGAAGTAATATTCCACGGCCTGCAGCGTCTCCGGGTCGCGGTAGAGCCCGATATGGGCGATGCGCGCCGAAGGCATCAGCGCCAGCATGCCGTCGAGGAAGCCGACGCCGGCGCGCAGGATCGGGGCCAGCGTGAGCTTCTTGCCGGCGATCTTGGGCGCCTGCATGGCCGCAATCGGCGTCTCAATCTCGACCAGCTCCAGCGGCAGGTCGCGCGTCACCTCGTAGCCGAGCAGCATCCCGATCTCGTTCAGGATCTCGCGAAAGCTCTTGGTCGAGCGGTCCTTCTCCCGCATCAGGGAGAGCTTGTGCTGGACCAGGGGGTGGGCGACGACGTTGACGTTGCTGGTGCTCATGAAACCGCTCTACACGGTTCCGTGAATCTGCGCCAGATCGGCCAGGTGGTTTTAGGCAACGCCTTTTCCGCGGGGTAGCCGGCCTCAACCGGGCAGCGCGACTGCGCTGCGCGCGCGGTTGCTTGCCTCATAGGCAGCCATGGTCAGCTCGCGGTCGATCGCCGCGCGCATGGCGTCCATGGCTCCCCGGCGCAGGCGCCGCTTTGCGGTGGCATGCGACGGCTTGTGGATGGCGCGCAGGCCGGTGATGATCGTCTCGATCGTGGCGTCGACCATCTCAGGTGCAACCACGCGATCGAGAAAGCCGGCCGTCTGCGCCTCCTCTGGCTCGTACATCTCGCCCAGCGTGACGGTACGGCTGAGCCAGGCCGGATGCAGCCGGCTGCGCGCGAGCTCGATGGCAAAGCTGGGCGGCGCGATGCCGATCGCCACCTCGTTCAGCCCCATGCGGTGCGGTCCGCGCACGCCCAGCCTGACGTCGCAGGCGAGCAGCAGGAACGTTCCCATCGGGTAAGCATGGCCCTCCATCACGCCGATGGTCGGATGCGGAAACGACATCAGCCGCAGCGCAAGCTCGGCGCCGGCCCGGACCATCTCGAGGCTCCTGGCGGCATCGCCCGAGGCGAACACTTTCAGATCGAAGCCCGCGGAAAAGATGCCGGGCCGGCCCGAGCGCAGCACCACGATCTCCGCCTCCGTCTCGGCGCGGTCGAAGGCGGCGCCGATCTCGCCCAGCATCGCGGCCGACATCACGTTGACCTTGCCGTCGTCGAGCCCGATCCGCGCCACGCCGTCGTTCAGTTCATAGGTCACTCTCTCAGGCATCTGCCTCTCTCCGTCAGTTGTCATGCCTTGACTGTCGGAGGCTGATGTAGACCAATCAATATAATTTCCGAGCGGAGGAGAGTACCATGCCGGCCGTGCCGAAGCACCGTCAGCCCATCATCAATGCCGCGGTGACGCTATTCCGCCGCCAGGGATTTGCCCGCACCGGCCTCAACGACATCGTCGACGTCAGCGGCGCGCCGAAGGGGTCGCTCTATCATTACTTTCCGGACGGAAAATCCTCGATCGCGGTGGCGGCGGTGGAGGAGGCGGGCCGCCGCGTCGCGGCGACGGTCGCCGAGCTCGCGGCAGAGTGCGGTTCGACCGGCGAGCTCTTGCGCGCGCACGCCAGACTGCTGGCAGGCTGGATGCAGGGCTCCGGCTTCCGTAACGGCTGCCCGATCACGACCGTGCTGCTCGAGCTTGCGCCGCGCGAGCGCGCCGTGTCGGAGGCCGGTCGCAAGGCCTATGCGGCACGGCTATCGATCCTGCGTGACAAGCTGGTCGCCGACGGGTTTGCCAGGCCGCGGGCGGAGGCGCTGGCGGTGCTCTGCACGTCGGCGCTCCAGGGCGCGCTGATCCAGGCCCGCGTCGAGCGCAGCGGCCGGCCGATCGAGGTCACCGCGTCGGAGCTGGCGCGACTGATCGAGGCGGAGGTGAGGCGCTAGCCGCCGAGGCCGCGAAAAGTCATGACATCTGCAATGCCGGTCAGGCCTGGAGATGCCAGATATGGATTGCGGTCCTCAGCGCGATCAGCGCGGTGAGCACGCTGCCCATCGACAGCATGGCCAACCCATCCAGGGCGATACGCTCGAGTCGAGCTTTGCGCAGCTTCGATATGCGCAACTGCTGTTCAGCCCTCAGACGGGGGCGTTCAAAGCCGAGAATCGGCGTCGGCATTTCTCGTGTCCTTTCAGATGCGTCTAGCGGGAATTGTGGCAGGCGACCGGCTCGTAAAGCGGATCCACCATAGGGCACACCGACGGAACGCTCGGCCGCGACACTTCGATGGCCAGCGTCCGGACTTCGACGAACGCCGACAACAGAGAGAGCGCGAGGTCGGCATGGCGCGCCTCGACCGCGGAATCCAGCCAGTCCGGCAGCTCGCGCTCGCGCGACAGCGCGCAATGCCACTCGCCGTCATCGTAGGCGATGCGGCGGACCTGCCACATCGGCAGCTCGAGCTCCATCAGCGCCAGCGCCGCATCGGCCCAGGCTTCCGCATCGATCAGGCGCATGACGCGGGCTGCGCGTTCGCTCCGGCCCAGCGACGGCAAGCGTCGGCAGGCGCGACCGATGATGTCGAGCATCAGCGGCCGCGTCATTGAATGGGCCTTGCGCAGCTGTTCGGCGAGCGAGGGGAGATCGAGCGGGTGGAGAGCGGTCATGGCAGGCCTCCTGGAATTGGCGTCGGTCAGTCGGCCGGCCTCGCCAAGATGGCGGGAAGAGCATTTGAAAACGAGAGAGGGATTGGGCGAGAGATATAGGGATTCCATAAGCGGCCGGGCCTTCCCGGTCAGCGGACTCGTAGCGGCAGCCCGTGCGCACGCCTCGTCCTTCGAGACGGCGCTGACGCGCCTCCTCAGGATGAGGCTCATCGGCGTCAGTGCCCGCTGAAACTATGGCCGCACTCCGCCCTCATCCTGAGGAGCCCGCCCCAAGCGGGCGTCTCGAAGGATGGCTGCGGGGAAAGCTCTCAGGCGCGATAGCCCTGCACCGGGACGGGCCGGCCTTTATGAGATTCCTATAACGTCGCCATAGGCCTCATCTCGAAAACTTATGGGCACGGTGGCACTTCACCGCGGTGACGTCCCGCCCGTGCCGCGCTCGATCGCAGCAAGCGGCCCGCCGGGATCCAGAGACGGGCTATCCCGGACTCGTCTCTCCTAAGGAGTATCGCCATGATGGACCTTTTGATGCTGGCGTTGGGCTTCATCTTCTTTGCCCTTGCGATCGGCTACACCTATGCCTGCGAACGGCTGTGAGGGAGCGGGACCATGATCTTCGATTATGCGCTCGCTGGCGCCGTCTCGTTCGGCCTCCTGATCTATCTCACCTATGCACTGCTGCGGCCCGAGCGGTTCTGACGCCGTGCTGCTGCTCGCAAAATTGCTGCTGGCCGAGGCTGCGCTCGTCGCGGGCCTGCTCGCGCCGCTCCTGCCGCTTTTGCGCCGGACCAAAAGCCTGAAGGGTTGATGCCATGACTGCGATCGGTTGGTTCCAGATCATTCTTTTCTGCGTCATCATCGTCGCGCTGACCAAGCCGCTCGGCTGGTACATGACGCGCGTGTTCAACGGCGAGCGCACCTTCCTGCCGCCCGTCCTGCGGCCGATCGAGGCCGGCATCTATTGGATCTCCGGCGTCGACGAGAAGCGCGAGCAGCACTGGCTGACCTACACGGTCGCGATGCTGCTGTTTCATGTCGGTGGCTTCCTCATCATCTACGGCCTGATGCGGCTGCAGGCCGTGCTGCCGTTCAATCCGGCCGGTCAGTCCGCGGTCGCCGAGGATTTGTCCTTCAACACCGCGATCTCCTTCATCACCAATACCAACTGGCAGAACTACGGCGGCGAGAGCACGCTGTCCTATCTCGTCCAGATGGTCGGCCTGACCCACCAGAATTTCCTGTCGGCGGCGACCGGTATCGTGCTCGCGGTCGCGCTGATCCGTGGCTTTGCCCGCGCGTCCATGCGCACAATCGGCAACTTCTGGGTCGATGTGACCCGCTGCACGCTCTACATCCTGCTGCCGATCTGCGTCGTGTTCACGCTGTTCCTGGTCTGGCAGGGCATCCCGCAAACGCTTGGCGACTACGTCGAAGCGACCACGCTCGAAGGCGCCAGGCAGACCATCGCGGTCGGCCCGGTCGCCTCGCAGGTCGCGATCAAGATGCTCGGCACCAACGGCGGCGGCTTCTTCAACGCCAACGCCGCGCATCCCTTCGAGAATCCGACCGCGCTGTCGAACTTCGTGCAGATGCTGTCGATCTTCGCGCTCGGCGCGGCGCTCACCAACGTGTTCGGCCGCATGGTCGGAAACCAGCGCCAGGGCTGGGCGATCCTCGCCGTGATGGGCGTGCTGTTCGTCGCAGGCGTCGCCGTTTGCTATTGGGCTGAAGCCAGCGGCACCACGACCCTGCATGCACTCGGCCTGACCGGCGGCAACATGGAGGGCAAGGAAGTCCGCTTCGGCATCGTTGCGTCCTCGCTGTTCGCGGTGATCACCACCGCCGCGTCGTGCGGCGCCGTGAACGCCATGCACGACAGCTTCACCGCGCTCGGCGGCATGATCCCGCTGATCAACATGGAGTTAGGGGAGATCATCGTCGGCGGCGTCGGCGCCGGCCTGTACGGCATGCTGCTGTTCGTCGTTCTCGCGATCTTCGTGGCAGGCCTGATGGTCGGCCGTACGCCGGAATATGTCGGCAAGAAGATCGAGGCGCGGGAAGTCAAGATGGCGATGCTCGCCATTCTCGTCCTGCCGCTGATGATTCTCGGCTGGGCCGCCGTCGCTGTGGTTTATCCCGCGGCGGTGGCGTCGATGGCGAATGCCGGACCGCACGGCTTCACCGAAGTGCTGTACGCCTTCACGTCGGGGGCGGCCAACAACGGCTCGGCCTTCGCGGGCCTCACCGGCAACACGTTGTTCTACAATCTCACGCTCGCCAGCGCGATGTTCGTCGGTCGCTTCTTCATGATCGTTCCGGCCATGGCGATCGCAGGCTCGCTCGCCGCGAAGAAGTCGATCCCCCCGTCGATGGGCACCTTTCCGACCACCGGAGGCCTGTTCGTCGGCCTCGTCGTCGGCGTCATCCTGATCATGGGCGGCCTGACCTTCTTCCCGGCGCTCGCACTCGGTCCCATCGTCGAGCATCTCGCGATGAACGCCGGCAACGTCTTCTGATCTCGCTTTTCGGAGTGACCTCCATGGAACCTGTCCACAAATCCAACAAGCGCATGCCGGTCTCGGCGATGCTGGATCCCAAGATCGTGATGCCGGCGATCGGCGCTGCCTTCACCAAGCTCGATCCGCGCGCCATGATCAAGAATCCCGTGATGTTCGTGGTCGAGATCGTGGCCGCGCTCACCACGGTGATCTTCCTGCGCGACCTCGTCACCGGCGGGGAGAATCTCGGCTTCACCTTCCAGATCATCCTCTGGCTGTGGTTCACCGTGCTGTTCGCCAATCTCGCCGAAGCCGTCGCCGAGGGCCGCGGCAAGGCGCAGGCCGAGACGCTGCGCAAGACCCGCACCGAGAGCCAGGCCAAGCTCCTGAGCGGCGCGGGCCGGGACTACAAGCTCGTGTCAGGCACGAGCCTGAAGGTCGGCGATCTCGTGCTGGTCGAGGCGGGCGACACCATCCCCTCGGACGGCGAGGTGGTCGAGGGCGTCGCCTCCGTCAACGAGGCCGCCATCACCGGCGAGTCCGCGCCCGTGATCCGCGAATCCGGCGGCGACCGTTCGGCGGTGACGGGCGGCACGCAGGTGCTGTCGGACTGGATCCGGGTGCGCATCACCGCCGCGCAGGGATCGACCTTCATCGACCGCATGATCAAGCTGGTCGAGGGCGCCGAGCGGCAGAAGACGCCGAACGAGATCGCGCTCAACATCCTGCTCGCCGGCCTCACCATCATCTTCGTGTTCGCCACCGTCACGATCCCGAGCTATGCCGCCTATGCCGGCGGCTCGATCTCGGTGGTCGTGCTGGTGGCCCTGTTCGTGACGCTGATCCCGACCACGATCGGCGCGCTGTTGTCGGCGATCGGCATCGCCGGCATGGACCGCCTGGTGCGCTTCAATGTGCTGGCGATGTCGGGCCGCGCGGTCGAGGCCGCCGGCGACGTCGACACGCTGCTGCTCGACAAGACCGGCACCATCACGCTCGGCAATCGGCAGGCGACGGCCTTCCGTCCCGTGCGCGGCGTCACGGAGCAGGAGCTGGCGGATGCCGCCCAGCTCGCCTCGCTGGCGGACGAGACGCCGGAAGGCCGCTCCATCGTCGTGCTGGCCAAGGAGAAGTACGGCATCCGCGGCCGCGACATGGCCGAATTGGGCGCGACCTTCGTTCCGTTCACGGCGCAGACCCGCATGAGCGGCGTCGACGCCGGCGGCTCGTCGGTGCGCAAGGGCGCGGTCGATGCGATGCTGAACTATGTCGGCCGCGGTGCACCGCTGGCGGTTGCCTCGGGCAGCACCGCGCGTGCCCTTCAGCCCGGCGGGCTTTCTGAGGTTGGCCGCGAGATCCAGACCATCGCCGATGAGATATCGAAGGCCGGCGGCACACCGCTGGCGGTCGCCAGGGACGGCAAGCTGCTCGGCATCGTCCAGCTCAAGGACATCGTCAAGGGCGGTATCCGCGAGCGCTTCGCCGAACTCCGCCGCATGGGCATCCGCACCATCATGATCACCGGCGACAACCCGATGACGGCGGCCGCCATCGCCGCGGAAGCCGGCGTCGATGATTTCCTGGCGCAGGCAACGCCCGAGGACAAGCTCAAGCTGATCCGTGACGAGCAGGCCAAGGGCAAGCTGGTGGCGATGTGCGGCGACGGCACCAACGACGCCCCGGCGCTCGCCCAGGCCGATGTCGGCGTCGCGATGAATACCGGCACTCAGGCCGCCCGCGAGGCCGGCAACATGGTCGATCTCGACTCCAACCCGACCAAGCTGATCGAGGTGGTGGAGATCGGCAAGCAGCTCCTGATGACGCGCGGTGCGCTGACGACGTTCTCGATCGCCAACGACGTCGCCAAGTATTTTGCGATCATCCCGGCGATGTTCCTGGCGTTCTACCCCCAGCTCAACGTCCTCAACGTCATGAACCTGTCGAGCCCGCAAAGTGCCATCCTGTCGGCCATCATCTTCAACGCGCTCGTCATCATCGCGCTGATTCCGCTGGCGCTGAAGGGCGTCGCCTATCGCGCCGTCGGTGCCGGCGCGCTGCTCCGCCGCAACCTCCTGATCTACGGCCTCGGCGGCATCGTCATTCCCTTCATCGGCATCAAGGCGATCGACCTCGCGGTGACCGCCTTGCACTTGGCATAACCGGTCATTGCGAGGAGCCCTTGCGACGAAGCAATCCAGACTGCCTCCGTGGAAAGACCCTGGATTGCTTCGCTTCGCTCGCAATGACGGAAGACATAGGAGACCCAACATGCTCAGAGAAATCCGCCCCGCCATCGTCCTCTTGCTGGCGCTCACTGCTATCACGGGCCTTATCTATCCGCTCGCAATGACCGGCATTGCCGGCGCGCTGTTTCCTGTGCAGGCGCAAGGCAGCCTGATCGAGAAAGACGGCAAGGTGATCGGCTCCGCCCTGATCGGGCAGGAGTTCAAGGACGACAAGTACTTCCACGGCCGCCCCTCGGCGACGCTGGCGCCGGACCCGAACGATTCGACCAAGACGGTGCCCGCGTCCTACAACGCCGCCAATTCGGGCGGCTCCAATCTCGGTCCGACCAGCAAGGCGCTGGCCGACCGGCTGAAGGAGGATGTGGCCAAGCTCAGGGCCGAGAATCCGAACGCCCCCGTGCCGGTCGACCTGGTGACGACTTCGGCCAGCGGCCTCGACCCGAACATCTCGCCGGAAGCGGCGCAATTCCAGGTGCCGCGCGTGGCGAAGGCGCGCAATCTGCCCGAGGATCAGGTCAAGCAGCTCGTGACCGCCAGCACCGAAGGCCGCCTGCTCGGCCTGCTCGGCGAGCCCCGGGTTAACGTTCTGGCCTTGAATCTCGCGCTCGATCGCATGGCCGCGAAGTAGCGGTCTAGGCTCGCAGTGGACGGGTGATTATACTGGCAAGATGGTCCGAGAGCGTCGCCATCCCGAACAACGTCCGTCACCGGAGGCCCTGCTGGAAGCGGCGCGCCGGGAGGAGGGTGCGAGCGGCAGGCTGAAGATCTTCGTCGGCGCCGCTCCCGGCGTCGGCAAGACCTACGAGATGCTGCAAAGCGCCCAGGCCAAGCGCAAGGCCGGCATCGATGTCGTGGTCGGCTTCGTCGAGACCCATGGCCGCGCCGAGACCGAGGCGCTGGTGCGCGGCCTCGAAGTGGTCCCGCGCAAGCGGCTGGACTACCGCGGCCAGATCGTCGAAGAGATGGACCTCGACGCGGTGATCGCGCGGCGGCCGCAGATCGCGCTGGTCGACGAGCTCGCCCACACCAATGCGTCCGGAAGCCGCCATCCCAAGCGCTATCTCGACGTGGAGGAGCTGCTCTCGCACGGCATCGACGTCTATACCGCCGTCAACATCCAGCACATCGAGAGCCTGAACGATGTCGTTGCCCAGATCACCCATGTCCGGGTGCGCGAGACCGTACCGGATTCGGTGTTCGACCGAGCCGACGCGATCGAGCTGATCGACCTCACGCCAGACGACCTGATCCAGCGCCTGAAGGAGGGCAAGGTCTATGTGCCCAAGCAGGCCGAGCGGGCGCTGGAGCATTATTTCTCGCCGGGCAATCTCACGGCGCTGCGCGAGCTCGCACTGCGGCGCACCGCCGAGCGCGTCGACGAGCAGCTGCTCAACCACATGCAGGCGAATGCGATTCCGGGGCCCTGGGCGGCGGGCGAGCGCATCCTGGTCTGCGTCAGCGAGGACCCGCGCGCGGCCGGCCTCGTGCGCTACACCAAACGATTGGCCGACCGGCTGCATGCGCCGTTCACCGCGATTTCGATCGAGACGCGGCGATCGCTGCAATTGTCCGACGAGGAGCGGGATCGGCTGGCCGACACGCTGCGGCTTGCGGAATCGCTCGGCGGCGAGGCGCTGACCATTCCCGCCGTCGGCCGCCGTATCGCTGATGATCTCATCGGTTTCGCGCACGGCAACAACGTCACCCAGATCGTGATCGGCAAGTCGACGCGCTCGCGCTGGTTCGAGATGACGCGCGGCTCGGTCGTGCACGATCTGGTGCGCCGCGCGGGCAATATCAGCGTTCACGTCATCCCCGGGAACGAGCTTTCCGAAGAGGCCGCGCCCAAGATGGCGGTGCAGACCGCCGCACGATCCGAGCCGTTCGATTCCTTGCCTTTTCTCAAGGCGCTTGGGATCGTGCTTGTGGGTCTCGGCGCTGCCAAGCTGATCCAGCCCTATTTCGGCATCGAGAACGTCGATCTCGTGCTGCTGACCTCGGTCGTCGCGGTTGCCGTGCGCTACGGCCTGTGGCCCTCGCTGCTGGCCACGGTGGCGGCCTCGCTCTGCTACAATTTCTTCTTCATCCCGCCGATCTACACCTTCACGATCACCGACCCGACCAATGTCGCCGCTTTCGTGCTGTTCATGGTGGTGGCGATGATCGTCTCCAATGTCGCGGCGCGCGTGCGCATCCAGGCCGACACCGCGATCGGCCGGATCAGGATGACCGAGCAACTCTATGCCTTCAGCCGCAAGCTGGCCGGCACGGCCACGCTCGACGACGTCTTGTGGGCGAGTGCCTACCAGACCGCATTGATGCTGAAGGTCCGCGTGGTGCTGCTGTTGCCGGATGAAGGCCTGCTGACGGTGAAATCAGGCTATCCACCCGAAGACGAGCTCGACCAGGCCGATCTTGCCGCCGCCAATTGGGCCTGGAGCAACGATCGCCCGGCCGGCCGCGGCTCGGACACGTTGCCGGGCGCAAAACGGCTGTTTTTGCCGATGCGCACCGGCCGAGGGCCGATCGGTGTGATCGGCATCGACAACGATCGCACCGGCCCGCTGCTGACGCCGGACCAGCGGCGGCTGCTCGATGCGCTGGTCGACCAGGGCGCGCTCGCGATCGAGCGTGTGCTGCTGGTCGAGGACATGGACCGCGTCAAGCGCACCGTCGAATCTGAGCGGCTGCGCTCGGCGCTGCTCACCTCGATCTCGCACGATTTGAAGACGCCGCTCGCCTCGGTGTTAGGGGCGGCCTCCACCATGCGCGATCTCGCCGGCGCGCTCTCGGACACCGAGAAGCGCGATTTGCTCGCCACCGTGATCGACGAATCCGAGCGGCTCAACCGCTTCATCGCCAATCTGCTGGACATGACCAAGCTCGAATCCGGCGCCATCGTGCCCTAACACAGCGCTGCACGATCTCAGCGAGATCGTCGGCAGCGCGCTCCGGCGCGCCAGCAAGATCCTCAGCCGCCACAAGGTCGAGCTGGTGCTGGCCGCCGAGCTGCCGATGCTCCAGCTCGACGCCGTGCTGTTCGAGCAGGTGCTGTTCAACCTGCTTGACAACGCCGCGAAATACGCGCCCCCCGAAACCACGATCTCGATCCGCGGCCGGCGCGACAGCGCTCATGTCGTGCTCGAGGTCGCCGACGAGGGCGCCGGCATTCCACCGGACGAGCTCGAGAGCGTGTTCGACAAGTTCTATCGCGTGCAGAAGGGCGATCACGTCCGTCCCGGCACCGGGCTCGGGCTTGCCATCTCCCGCGGCTTCGTCGAGGCGATGCGCGGCACGATCTCCGCCGCCAATCGCAGCGAGCGGAGCGGCGCGGTCCTCACCATTCGCCTGCCGGTTCCGGCAGAGAGCCACGCATTGGATACCGCCGCATGAGCGCTGCTCCGATCAAGGTCCTGGTCATCGACGACGAGCCGCCGATCCGCAAATTGCTGCGGATGGGGCTGACGACCCAGGGCTACGAAATCCTGGAAGCGCCGAACGGCAAGACGGCGCTGCAGAAACTTGGCGAGGAGCCGGCGCTGATCATCCTCGATCTCGGCCTGCCCGACGTTCAAGGCCATGAGCTGCTCCGCACCATCCGCGCCCGCAACGACGGCGTGCCGATCGTGGTGCTGTCGAGCCGCGGCGACGAAGCCGGCAAGGTCCAGGCGCTCGATCTCGGCGCCGACGATTATCTCACCAAGCCGTTCGGCATGGAGGAGCTGCTGGCGCGCCTGCGCG
This sequence comes from Bradyrhizobium sp. USDA 223, assembly GCF_044909005.1. Lineage (NCBI taxonomy): Bacteria > Pseudomonadati > Pseudomonadota > Alphaproteobacteria > Hyphomicrobiales > Nitrobacteraceae > Bradyrhizobium > Bradyrhizobium sp. USDA 223. Next base: position 4,675,475 of record NZ_JBIYDR010000001.1, on the reverse strand, counting down.
CCGCGCTGCGCCACCAGCTTCAGGTCAAGGGCGAGCGCCCGGTGTTCCGCACCGGCGATCTCTCGGTCGATCTCGTTCGCCGCATCGTCAAGGCCGGGGATCGCGAGGTGAAGCTCTCGCCGAAGGAATACGACCTGTTGCGGGTGCTGGTGCAGCACGCCGGCAAGGTGCTCACCCACCGCTTCCTGCTGAAGGAGCTGTGGGACGAATTGACCGACGCGCAATATCTGCGCGTCTATGTCCGCCAGCTTCGCCAGAAGATCGAAGCCGATCCGGAACGGCCGCAATACGTGCTGACGGAGACCGGGATCGGGTATCGGCTCAAGGCGGGGGAATAGACCCCGGCTGTCATTCCGGGACGCGCCCGTTGGCGCGGGCCCGGAATCCATTTCTCTGCCCGTCGCGCTTGGCACGATGGATTCCGGGCTCGATGCTTCGCATCGCCCCGGAATGACGAACTAACCCGCCTTCCTGTGCCTTGCCGTCGACCGGTGCGCCTTCTTCGCGCTGCGGTGCCGTCCGGTCGCGCGGCGCGCATGGGACTTCGCCGCCGTCTTCTTCCCGCCGCGTCCCTTCAGGCTCTGCTTCAGTGCGTCCATCAGGCTGACGACGTTGCTCGGCCGCTCCTCGGGCTCGGGCAGCTCGATCTTCTTGCCGCTGGCCTTGCGCTTCACCAGGGCCTTCAGCGCGTCCTCGTATTCGTCCTTGAACTTGCTGGGATCGAAATGCGCCGCCTTGGTCTGCAGGATGTGACCGGCGAGCTCGACCATGTCCTTGGTGATCTTCGGGCTCTTGATGTCGTCGAAGAACTGGTCCTCCTCGCGCAGCTCGTAAGGGAAACGCAGCGTGGTGCCGAGCAGGCCCTTGCCGCGCGGCTCGATCGCCATGACGTGCTCGCGATTGGTCAGAACGATCTTGGCGAGCGCCACGCGCTCCTGGTCCTTCATCGCGTCGCGGATCACCGCGAACGCATCGACCGCCGCCTTGCCGTCGGGCGCGATGTAATAGGGATGGTTGAGATAGCGCTGGTCGATCTCCTCGCGTGGCACGAAGCTCTCGATATCGATGGTGTGATTGCTCTCGATCTGGACCGCCTCGAGCTCCTCCGGCTCGATCTCGACATACTTGCCCTTGCGCACTTCGTAGCCGCGGCCCTTCTGCTCGCTCTCGACGACGTCGCCGGTCTCGGAATCGATCATCTGCTGCTTGAGCCGGTTCCCGGTCTCGCGGTTGATCAGGTGAAATCGCGTCTTCTCGGCCGCGGTGGTCGCCGGATAAAGCACGACCGGGCAACTGACCAGCGACAGCTTCAACGTTCCCTTCCAATAGGCGCGCGGGGCCATTCCATTCTCCAGCGTTTTCAAGGCGTTTTGGAACCCCAACCGCCCCATGGGGTTTTGGTTCCGGGCGGGACTTTCGCCGTGATAGGCTTCAAGTGCCGAACGAGAAGCGGGACCGGACGTGCTGCAGAAACTCTCCACCTACCGACAGAAGCGGGACTTCGAGAAAACGCCGGAGCCATCGGGCAAGACCGCCGTGGCGCCATCGAAACAGCGGCGCTTCGTCATCCAGAAGCATGATGCGACCCGGCTGCACTACGACCTCCGGCTCGAATTCGACGGCGTGTTCAAGTCCTGGGCGGTGACGAAGGGGCCTTCGCTCGATCCCCACGACAAGCGGCTTGCAGTCGAAGTCGAGGACCATCCGCTCGATTACGGCGATTTCGAAGGCACGATCCCCGAAGGCCAGTACGGCGGCGGCACCGTGATGTTGTGGGACCGCGGCACCTGGGAATCGGACGATCCGGAAGCCGGCTTCAAGAAAGGCGATCTGAAGTTCACGCTCCACGGAGACAAGCTGCAGGGAAGCTGGGTGCTGGTGCGGATGCGAAACCGTGGCGGCGAGAAGCGGACCAACTGGCTCTTGATCAAGCATCGTGACGAGTATGTCCGCGAAGGCGCGGACAACGATATTCTCGAGCAGGACAAGTCCGTCGCCTCGGGCCGGGCGATGGAACAGATCGCGGAGGGAAAGGGCCGCGCGCCGAAGCCGTTCATGCTGGCGAAGGGGACCAAGGGCAAGGCCGACGCGGTCTGGCAGTCCAATCGTGCCGAGGAGACCAAAGGGCGGACGGTGAAGCCGGCGCCGCGCACCGCGTTGAAAGCCGGCAAAGCGGCGAAGAAAACTGCCACGACCGCGGCGAGGGCCAAGACGGTGTCAGAGATGCCGGATTTCGTTGCGCCGCAGCTCTGCACGCTGGTCGAGCGGCCGCCCGGAGACGAGGGCTGGTGCCACGAGATCAAGTTCGACGGCTATCGCGTCCAGCTCCGGGTCGAGGACGGCGAGGCGACGCTGAAGACGCGCAAGGGCCTCGACTGGACCAGCAAATTCGCCTCCATCGCCGAGGAAGCCGCCGCGCTGCCGGACGTGATGATCGACGGCGAGATCGTCGCGCTCGACCACAACGGTGCGCCGAACTTCTCCTCGCTGCAAGCTGCGCTGTCCGATGGCAAGACCGACGACCTGATCTTCTTCGCCTTCGATCTGCTCTTCGCGGAAGGGCAGGACTACCGTCGGCTGCCGCTTGGGGAGCGCAAGGCGCAGCTCAAGAAGCTGCTGGAATCGCGCAAGCGGAAATCGAGCCAGCTCCGCTATGTCGAGCATTTCGAGAGCGGCGGCGATGCCGTGCTGCAATCGGCCTGCAAGCTCGAGCTCGAAGGCGTGGTGTCGAAGAAGCTGAATGCGCCGTATCGTTCGGGGCGCACCGAGAGCTGGGTCAAGTCGAAATGCCGCGCCGGCCACGAGGTGGTGATCGGCGGCTACAAGACCACCAACGGCAAATTCCGCTCTCTGATGGCCGGCGTGCAGCGCGGCGATCATCTCGCCTTCGTCGGCATGGTCGGCACCGGCTTTGGCGCTGACAAGGTCAAGCGCATCATGCCGGCGCTGAAGGCGATTGAGAGCAAGGAAAGCCCGTTCGGCGGCAAGAATGCGCCGAAGAAGACGCGGGACGTGCACTGGCTGAAGCCGGAGCTCGTCGCCGAGATCGAATTCGCGGGCTTCACGGCCGACGGCAATATTCGCCAGGCGGCGTTCAAGGGCCTGCGGCAGGACAAGCCGGCCAAGGAGGTCGAGGCGGAGACGCCCGTCGACACCGAGCTCGCCGAGCCCAAAACCAGGAAGCCAGCGCGCGCGAAGGCGAGCGGGCGAGTGAAGCAGACCGCTCAAAATGCCGAGGTCATGGGCGTCGTCATCTCCAAGCCGGACAAGCCGCTCTGGCCGGATGACGGCGATGGTGGCGCCGTCACCAAGCTGGACCTTGCCCGCTACCTCGAAGCCGTCGGCGAATGGATGATCGTGCATCTCAAGGGCCGGCCGTGCTCGCTGATCCGCGCGCCTGATGGCATCAAGGGCGAATGCTTCTTCCAGCGCCATGCGATGCAGGGCACGTCGAACCTTCTTGAGCTTGCGCGGGTCTCCGGCGACCGCAAGCCGTATCTTCAGATCGACCGGATCGAAGGGCTCGCCGCGGTGGCGCAGATCGGCGGCGTCGAGCTGCATCCCTGGAACTGCGCGCCCTATGCCTATGACACCCCGGGCCGCCTGGTGTTCGATCTCGACCCCGCCCCCGACGTGGACTTTCCCGAGGTGGTCGAGGCGGCGAAGGAGATGCGGCAGCGGCTCGCCGATATCGGCATGGACAGCTTCTGCAAGACCACCGGCGGCAAGGGCCTTCACGTCGTGGTGCCGCTGCTCCATGGCGCGCGCGACAAGGTGAGCTGGAAGGAAGCCAAGGCCTTTGCGCAAGGCGTCTGCCAGTGGATGGCGGACGACGATCCCGAACGCTATCTGCTCAACATGTCGAAGAAGCTGCGCAAGGGAAAGATCTTCCTGGATTATCTGCGCAACGACCGCATGTCGACGGCGGTGGCTCCGCTGTCGCCGCGAGCGCGCGCCGGCGCAACCGTGTCGATGCCGGTCACCTGGGCGCAGGTGAAGAGCGACCTCGATCCCAAGCGCTATACGCTGCGCACCGTGCCGGCCCTGCTGGCGCGATCGAAAGCGTGGGAGGGTTACGACGATGCCGCCGTGTCGATCAAGGCCGCGATCAAGAAGCTGGCGGGGAAGGTGAAGTAGGTCTGCCGCTGTTGCGGCGAAGGCGGGTGTCGTAGGGTGGGCAAAGCGGAGCGTGCCCACCACCTTGTTTCGTTCGAGCGAAGTGGTGGGCTTGGCGTGTTGCGCCTTAGCCCACCCTACGGAGCCAGTACTAGATCCTTCCCATCAGGATCAGGATCAGCAGAATGACGATGACAAGCCCGAGGCCGCCGCCGCCGTAATAGCCGGTGCCATAGAACGGCCCGCCGCCGATGCCGCTGAAGCCGCCGAGCAGGGCGATGATCAAGATGATCAGAATGATCGTGCCGATTGACATACGAATCTCCTCCAGCCCTTCGTAAGAAGGGTCATTGCAAACCTGTCCCGTTGTGCGGGAGCAACTTGCCGTAGGTTGTAAAGTTCCGGCCTTGAAACACAGCCGGGGGATCAACTTGCATGGAACCTTTGTTGGTCGACCCGGCATGATTATGTGACGTCAGTCAGAAGAGGCAGGACCATGTCAGCACCGCTCGTCGTCTCGATTCCGCATCGTCTCGGCCGCGAAGAAGCGGTGCGCCGGCTCAAGACGGGGCTTGGCCGCGCCGCGGCGAGCCTTCCCGTGATGCAGGTCGAGGAGGAACGCTGGAGCGGCGACACTCTGGCCTTCCGCATCCGCGCGCTCGGCCAAGTCGCGACGGGGCAGATCGATGTCGGCGACGATCAGGTCCGGGTCGAGGTGGTGCTGCCCTGGCTGCTGCAGCGCTTCGCCGAGATGGCGCAGGCCACGATCAGGAAGCGCGGCCAATTGCTGCTGACCAAAGACGGGGAGAAGTAACTTTCAGGCGCGCACGCGTTGCCGCGGCGCCCTGACAGCATTCGCCGTTCGGGCCGCGATGACCAAGGCAGGACAGTCACGGAAGGCCTGCGCGAGCGGCAAGTCGTTGCCGGCAAGGCCGGGCACGGCATAGCCCGTGATGTCGATGGTGGCGTCCATAGCTTCGGGTGCGGGCCATTCCCGGCCCGCTTGGCTGAAAGGCGCGAAATGACGCCCGACAACGACGATCGCGGCGGCGCGGCCATGACGACGCGCGAAGGCGATGACATGGTCGGCATGGGCGCCCCGTACCTCAAGCGGCTGGTAGTCGCCCTGCGCGAAGACGTCGGCCAGCTCGTTGCGCAGCTTGAGCAGATGCCGCGTCCAGGCCAGCTTGAGCTTGCCGTCCGGCCAGCTCTTGATCAGGTCGCTCCAGTCCGGCGCTTCCAGTGATGGCAGCGCCGCGTGGCGCGCGGCGAAGTCCACCGGGCGGCGGTTGTCGGGATCGACCAGAGACAGGTCCCAGAATTCGGTACCTTGATAGAAGTCCGGCACGCCCGGCAGCGTCGCCTTGAGCGTGAGCTGGCTCAGCGAGTTCAGCGTGCCGAGCAGCGAGACGCGGCGCGCCAGCGTCTGCAAGGCCTGAAGGAATTCCGCGGACTGGTCGGGGTCGAGGATCTTCGCGATGAAGTCGCGGATGCCGTTCTCATAGGCTTCATGCGGGTTGAGCCAGCTCGTCTCCTCCTTGCCCTCGCGCGCGGCCTTGAGAGCATAGGCCTGGATGCGCTCGATGAAGGCGGCATCGGCCGGCGCTTGAACCGGCCAGACACCGAGCAGGGTCTGGTAGAGCATGTATTCGAACGTTGCCGACGGCGCGCGGAAATTGCCGTGCAGCGTGAGGTGCGGGGCGTTCAGCACCTTCCAGCGCGCCACCGCGCTGGTCCATTCACCGGGAATCTCGCTGAGCGATGCGATGCGCGTGCGCGCATCCTCGCCACGCTTGGTGTCGTGGGTGGCGGTTGCGGTCATGCCTTGCGGCCATTCCCTGGCGCGGCCCTGCATGGCCTGATGGAAGGCGGGAATGCTGAGGCCGGTGCTGGCGGGGTCGCCGCCGACCTCGTTCAGCGCCAGCAGCCGGTGGAATTGATAGAACGCGGTGTCCTCCAGCGACTTTGCCATCATCGGGCCGGTGAATTGCTGCACCTTCAGCGCGAAGCGGCGCACGCGCGGGGCGCTGTGCGGCGGACGGCCCGGCTTGAGCAAGTCCATGGTCAAGGCATCGCGCAGGAAGTCGAAAATGCCTTCGTCGGCGGCGAACCAGTCGCGGCGAGCGCGCGCGATGGTGTCGTCGATCAGCTTGCGGTCCGACGCGGTGGGACCGCTGTGCGTCAGGTAGGTGCGATAGACCGGGAAATGCAGCACATAGAGCTCGAGCGCTTGCCGCAGGCTGTCGGCCGAGAAGTCCCGCGTCGAATAATGGCCGTTGGCGATGCGCGCAAGCAGGCGCGTCAGCACGGTGAACTCGCTGGTGAGCAGCGTCTCCAGCACGCGCCGCTTGGCGTCCTTGACGTAAGGCACAAGCCGCGGCGGCCGGTTGCTGATCTGCCGCCAGGTCTCGTCCAGCGCCTCCAGCCCCCTGGGATCGACCAGCACATGAGTGATGACATTCATCCATTCATAGCCGGTGGTGCCCTGGACGCCGGCGAAATGCGGCAGGCGTTCGTGCTCGCACAGGATCTTCTCGATCACGGTATAGAAGGGCTTTGCGTTGCCCTGCGCGTCGCGCACCAGGCGGCGCAGCCGCTGGCAATATTGGGCCGGGTCGCGCAGGCCGTCGATGTGATCGAGCCGGATTCCCTGCAATTTGCCGTCGGCGATGAGCTGCTTCACCAGCCGGTGCGTGGCGGCAAACGTGCTCGCGTCCTCGACGCGCAGGCCGGCGAGGCCGTTGACGTCGAAGAAGCGGCGATAGTTGATGTCGCTGGAAGCAAGCCGCCAGTGCCCGAGCTTGTAGTGCTGGCGCTCCAGGAGGTGATGCAGCGTCAGCGTTTGTGCCGGGCGGTCCTTGCCGGCGCGATAGGCGGCAAGGCCGCGCTTGATGACCTCAGTGGCACCTGCGATCTCCTTGAGCTCGGACTTGAAGCCGGGAGCTTCCTTGCGATTGGGGCGCCGCAACCCTGTGTAGCGGGTCGCGAGCGACAGCAGGCGCTTGCCGGGCTCCATTTCCGCCGCGTCCGCCTCCTTGACGACGATCCGCAGCATCTCGCCATAGCGCTCCGGCGCGATCGGTAAGCGGTGCTCGAAATACCAGGCGGAAAAAGTCCCTTCGGCCGGGTCGTAGCGCAGCTCGATGTCGCCGCGCTCCAGCGCCTCGCCGTAGGACGCGCCGAGGATCGGCAGCAGCACGCCGCCGCGGGCGCGGTAGGCCAGCTGGTCCCAGTCAATGTCGAAGGACGCGGCGTGCGGCGAGGCCTGGCCCCATTCCAGCACGTCGAGCCACCAGGGATTGTCGGCAAAATGCACGCCGACATGGTTGGGGACGAAATCGATGATGAGCCCGAGATCGTGCTGCTGAAGCGCCTGGCTCAGCCGCGTAAAGCCGGCCTCGCCGCCGAGCTCGGGATTGAACTGGCCGTGATCGACCGTGTCGTAGCCATGGGTCGAGCCTTTGCGGGCCTTCATCACCGGCGAGGCGTAGAGATGCGTGATGCCCAGCGCCTTGAGATAAGGAACGACCGCGGCGGCCTTGTCGAAATCGAAATCCGCGGTGAGCTGGAGCCGGTAGGTCGCGAGCGGAATGGCGGGAGGCATTCTAACCTCCGAGGCGCCAAACCACCGACCAGGGCGTGAGCCGCTCGCCGGTTCCGCCGCCCCAGATCGGCGTGCCCGCGCTGACGCTGGAGGTGATCTCGTGATCCGACAGGTTGGCGGCAAGACGCAACGTGGTGCCGTCGCCCATGCGCCAATGTGCGGTGACGAGGCCGTTGTCGGCCGCCTCGGCATCACCGAAGCTTGCGCCCTTCAGCCGCGGCACGATCTGCTTGCGACGAACGCCGAGCAACTCCCGCACCAGCGCGAGCCGCGCTTCCTGTTGCGGCGTGCGGCCGGTCCAGTCGAGCACGGCCGATTGCAGCGTTGCCGGATCGAGCGGGTCGGGCACCTCGTCACCGTATTTCTCGTAAGCCCAGGCATATTCGCGCTTGCGTCCCTTGCGCACGGCATCGGCGAGGCCGCCCTGGAAATCGCAGAAGAACGGGAAGGGGACCGTCGAGCCCCATTCCTCGCCCTGAAACAGCATCGGCACCATCGGCGCGAGCAGGGTGACCGCGAGCGCGGCCTCGATCTGCTGTGGCGATGCCAGGCTTTCCAGCCGCTCGCCCAGCGGGCGATTGCCGATCTGGTCGTGGTTTTGCAGGAAATTGACGAAGGTCGCCGGCGGCAGCTGGCCGCTCGGCTCGCCGCGCGGCTTCTTGCCCCAGAATTCCGAGATCTCGCCCTGATAGACGAAGCCGGAGGCGAGCGCGCGTGCCAGATCCATGCGCGGCGTCTGGTAATCGCCATAGTAACCGGCATGCTCACCGGTCAGCATCACGTGCCAGACGTGATGATAATCGTCGTTCCACTGCCCGCGATATTTGCCGTTCGGCGGGTCCTGCGCAGCGTCGAGCAGGCTGGCGCGGTTGTCGCCGTTCTCCAGCACGAGATGGATGTGGCGTCCCGTGGCCTTGGCAAGCTCGCCGGTGGCAACGCTGAGGTCCTGCAGCATGGACTGCTCGCCCGGGACAGCCATGATGTGGTTGGCGGCGTCCAGCCTGAGGCCGTCGAAGCGGTAGTCACCGAGCCAGGACAGCGCGTTCTCAACGGCGAAGGCTCGCACCTGCGGCACGCGATAATCGATCGCGCTGCCCCACGGCGTGTGCGCATCGGTGAAGAAGGTCGGCGCGTAACGGCCGAGGTAGTTTCCTTCCGGGCCGAAATGATTGTAGACGACGTCGAGGAACACCATCAGCCCGCGCAGATGCGCCTCGTCGATCAGCGTCTTCAGGTCTTCGGGCCGGCCATAGGCGCTGTCCGGCGCATACCACAGCACGCCGTCATAGCCCCAGCCGCGGCGTCCTGCGAAATCGGCGAGCGGCATCAATTCCAGCGCATTGATGCCGGTCGCGGCGAGGTGATCGAGCTTGTCGATCATGGCGCGATAGCTGCCTTCGGAAGTGAAGGTGCCTACATGGGTCTCGACCAGCACCGTCTCTTCCCAGGGACGGCCCCGCCAATCGCGCGCGCGCCAGACGAAGGCATCGTGATCGATCACCTCGCTCGGGCCGAACACGTCGTCGGGCTGGAAGGCCGAAGCGGGATCCGGCACGTCGATGTCGTCGTCGATCCTGAACTTGTACTTGCTGCTAGATGACAAGCCGGCGATCTCGGCGACGAACCAGCCATCCTGCCGGCGCTGCATCGCGTGCCTGCGGTCGAGCAGGAGATCGACGCGGCGCGCGGCCGGCGCCCACAGCCGGAACGACACGCCGTCCTTCGTCGGCCTCGCCCCGAAGGATGGCCTCATAGCGCGCCTGCGAAGGCGAGCACGGAGCGCGGCGGCGCCTTGCTGTCGCTCCCCGGCAGGAAGTCGATCGTATTCAGCTTGGCATCGGTCGTGTTCAGCAGCTGCTGCCAGCTCTTGTATTCGGTCATTTTGGGCAATTTGAATGCGATCTCTTCGGGAGCGGCGTTCAGTACGATAAAGATCGCAGCTCCACCCGGTTCCATCGGGCCCATCACATAGGAGAGAAACCGCCCATCCGGGAATGTCCAGTCGCTCTCCGTCATCTCGTTGCCGGCGGGAGTCAGCCACAATGCGCCGTAGGAGACGCCGTCCTTGGGCCGGCCGTCGAGCCAGCGATGGCTGCGCAGCTGTGAGAAACGGCGGCGGATGTCGGCGAGCTGGGCGACGAAGTCGATCATGTCGTCGCCGTCCTTGCCGAGATTGTCCCAGCCGACCCAGCCGACCTCGTTGTCCTGGCAATAGGCGTTGTTGTTGCCGGATTGCGAGTTGCCGACCTCGTCGCCGGCGAGGATCAGCGGAACGCCCTGGGCCAGCATCAGGCAGGCCAGCACGTTCTTGCGCAACTGGCGGCGCAGGCTGATGATCTTTGGATCGTCTGTCGGGCCCTCGACGCCGCAATTGTTGCTGTGATTGTCGTTGGAGCCGTCGCGATTGTCCTCGCCGTTGGCCTCGTTGTGCTTCTCGTTGTAGCTGAAAAGGTCGGCGAGCGTGAAGCCGTCGTGGACGGTGATGTGGTTGATGCTGGCGCGCGGCCGCCGTCCGTCGTGGTTGAACAGGTCGGAGGACGCGGTCATGCGGCTGGAAATGTCGCCGATCAGGCTGCCTTCACCGCTCCAGTAGCGGCGCATGGCGCTGCGGTAGCGGTCGTTCCATTCCGACCATTGCGAGGGAAAGGCGCCGACCTGATAGCCGCCGAGGCCGAGATCCCACGGCTCGGCGACGAGCTTGACCGAAGCCAGCACCGGGTCCTGCCGTACCGCGGTCAGGAACGAGCTGCCGCGATCGAAACCGTTCGGCCCGCGCGCCAGCGTTGTGGCGAGGTCGAAGCGGAAGCCGTCGACATGGCAGACCTCGACCCAGTAGCGCAGGGAATCCATCACCATCTGCAGCACGCGCGGATGGGTGAGGTTCACCGACGAGCCGCAGCCGGTGAAGTCGTCGTAATAGCGCGGGTTCTCGCGGTTCAGCCAATAATAGGAGGCGTTGTCGATGCCGCGATAGCACAGCGTCGGACCGAGATGATTTCCCTCGGCGGTGTGGTTGTAGACGACGTCGAGCATCACCTCGATCCCGGCGTCGTGCAGCCGCGCCACCGTGGTGCGGAAGGAATCGAGCGCGTTGTCCTGCGCGTAGCGCGGCTCGGGCGCAAAGAACGACAGCGTGTTGTAACCCCAGTAATTGGCGAGCTTCTTTTCCACCAGGATGCGGTCGTCGACGAAGCTGTGGACCGGCAGCAGCTCGACCGTGGTGACGCCGAGCTTCTTCAGGTGCTCGATCATCGCGGGCGATGACAAGCCGCCATAGGTACCGCGCAAATTCGGCGGCACGTCCTCGCGCTTCTGCGTCAGGCCCTTGACGTGGGCCTCGTAGATGATCGTGTCTTCCCAGGGAATATTCGGCCGGATCTCGCGGCGGCCCCAGTTGAAGGTCTCGTCGACCACGACGGCCTTGGGCATGCCGCGCGCATTGTCGCGCCGGTCGAACGACAGGTCCTCGCGCGGGCTTCCGGTGCGGTAGGCGAAATGCGCATCGCTCCAGACCAGGCGCCCGGCAAGCCGCTTGGCGTAGGGGTCGAGCAGCAGCTTGTTGGCGTTGAAGCGATGGCCGTGCTCGGGCTCGTAGGGGCCGTGCACGCGATAGCCGTAAAGCTGGCCCGGCGAGACGTCGTTGAGATAGCCGTGCCAGACATCCTCGGTCTTCTCCGGCAGCTCGATGCGCTCAAGCTCGCGGCGGCCTTGCGTGTCGAACAGGCAGAGCTCCACCTTCTGCGCGTTGGCGGAGAACAGCGCGAAATTGGTGCCGCGTCCGTCCCAGCTTGCGCCGAGCCGTGCGGGCGATCCGGCAGTCAGGCGCATCGATCAGCCTTCCGGAACGAGGAAGATCGCAGCCAGCGGCGGAATGGTGAGGCGCAGCTCGCCGCCCTCGGCATTGACTTCGCCGACATTACCGACATTGCTGCCGCCGTAATGGGCGGAATCGGAGTTGAGCACTTCCTTCCACTTGCCGCCGAAGGGCACGCGAACGCGATAGTTCTGGTAGACGTTGGGCGAGAAGTTGACGATGACGACACACCGCGCATTCTCGTCGAATCCCTTGCGCAGCCAGGCGAAGACGTTGCGGTTGGCATCATCGGTAATCAGCCATTCGAAGCCGGCCTGCTCGCAATCCATCTGGTGCAGCGCCGGAACCGCGCGATAGAGCCGGTTGAGGTCGCGGATCAGGGCCTGGACGCCGGAATGGACCTTGTATTCGAGCAGGTGCCAGTCGAGCGAATGGTCGTGATTCCATTCGCGGCTCTGCGCGATCTCGGCGCCCATGAACAGGAGCTTCTTGCCGGGATGGCCGAACATGAAGCTGTAGTAGGCGCGCAAATTCGCAAAGCGCTGCCACTCGTCGCCGGGCATGCGGCCGAGGATCGAGCGCTTGCCGTGCACGACCTCGTCATGCGACAGCGGCAGGATGAAGTTCTCCGAGAACGCATAGTGCAGGCCGAACAGGATCTCGCCGTGATGATGCTTGCGGTGGATCGGATCCTTGCTGATGTAGTTCAGCGTGTCGTGCATCCAGCCCATGTTCCACTTGTAGCCGAAGCCGAGCCCGCCGAACTCGACCGGGCGCGAGACTTGGGGCCAGGCGGTGGACTCTTCCGCGGCAGTCGTCGCCTGCGGGAAGCGGGCAAACACTTCCGTGTTGAAGCGGCGCAGGAAGTTGATCGCCTCGATGTTCTCCCGCCCGCCATATTGGTTCGGGATCCAGGCGTCGGGCGGCCGGCTGTAGTCGAGATAGAGCATGGAGGCGACCGCATCGACGCGCAGGCCGTCGATGGCGTAACGCTCCATCCAGAACAGCGCATTCGACACCAGGAAGTTCGTCACTTCGGTGCGGCCGTAATTGTAGATCAGCGTGCCCCAGTCGAGGTGGCGGCCCTGGAGCGGGTTGGCGTGCTCGTAGAGCGCGGTGCCGTCGAAATGGCCGAGCCCGTGCGGATCGTCTGGGAAGTGGCCCGGCACCCAGTCGAGCAGCACGCCGATGCCTTCGCGGTGGCAGGCATCGATCAGGGCGGCAAAATCCTCGGGGCTGCCGAAGCGGCTGGTCGGCGCATAGAGGCCGGTCGGCTGATAGCCCCAGGAGCCATCGAACGGATGCTCGTTCACGGGCAGGAATTCGAGATGGGTGAAGCCCATGTCGCGGGCATAGGCCGGCAGCTGCTCGGCCAGCTCGCGATAGGTCAGCCATTCATTGTTGTCCTTGCGCCGCCACGAGCCGAGATGCACCTCGTAGATCGACATCGGCGCCGACAATGCGTTGATGCCTTCGGGCGCCGGGCGCGGTCGCGGCAGGCGCGCCTCGTCGAACACGATCGAAGCCGTCTTCGGCCGCAGCTCGCTGGCAAATGCCATCGGATCTGATTTCAGCGGCAGCAGATGACCATGCGGTCCGACGATCTCGAACTTGTAGTGATCGCCGGCCTTCGCGTGCGGGATGAACAATTCCCAATAACCGTTGCCGCGCACCCGCATCGGATGGCGCCGCCCGTCCCAGAAGTTGAAGTCGCCGACGACGGAGACGCGCCGCGCATTCGGCGCCAGCACCACGAAGCCGATACCGTCGACGCCTTCGAGCCGCATCGGATGCGCGCCGAGCTTGTCGTAGAGGCGCTGATGGGTGCCTTCGCCGAGCAAATAGAGGTCGAAATCGGTCAGGATCGGCGGAAAACGGTAGGCATCCTCGAACTCGACCACGTCGTTGCCGAACTTCGCGCGCAGCTGGTAGTGCTTCGAGCCGTTGGGCAGGGCGCCGATGAACAGGCCGGAATCGTGGACGCGGTCGAGCGGCGCGACCTCGCCGTGGTCGCCGACCGCCTCGACATTGGTGGCCTCGGGCAGAAACGCGCGGACAACGCTCTTTCCGCCCTCGGGATGCAGCCCGAGATAGTGGAAGGGGTCGGAGTGGCGGCCTTCGATGATCGCGTAGGCTTCTGCAGGCAGTTTAGGCATGGGCTTCGCTCTCGGCACTTGACAGAATGCGAAGCAGTCCGGTCAGCGGCGCATGAAGTCCCTCAGGCCGGCGGGACAGCTCGTACTCTACGTCGTGGAACGCTCGATCCAGCAGGAAAAATCTCAACAGGCCTTCCGCGCAGGACCGATCGTCCGGCCACAGCCTCCGATCGGTCATGGCTTCGCGGTAGGCGGACAGGAAGGTCGCGGTGGCGCGCTCGCGCCATTCGGCGAGGGCGGCCGCGAGCCGGTCCTGCTCGTCGGAAGCGCCGGTGGGCGCGCGGCTCAGCGCCACGTTCACAGAAAGGTCGATGGAATGGATCAGGCCGGCGACGTCGCGCGCGGCCGGCGCCTTGCGGCGCTTGTTGGCCAGAGGCACACGCGGATCGCCGTCGAAGTCGATGATGAAGATATCGTCCTTCACGATCAGAGTTTGCCCGAGCCGGAAGTCGCCATGATGACGGATGTTCAACCCGCCCGATCTCGGATGGCAAGAGCGCATTGAGGTGGTCGAACAGGTCGGCGCGTGCGGCGATGAGCCGGTCGATCAGGGGCCGGTCCGTCTCCCGCAGCCCGTCGCGGCTGTCGGCAAGCAGCTCGAGAATCCGCTCGGCCCGCGCCTTGAGGTCGGAGAGCGCAGCCTTGATCTGGGCGGAGTCGATCGGCTCCGGGGCGAGATCGGCGGGCTCTGCCGCGGCGAGAGCGACATGCAGCTCGGCGAGCCGCCGGCCGATCTGCGCGATGAAATGCAGATAGGGCGCCTGCTCCTGGGTCTCGCGCGGCATCTCATCGGCCGGCGCCACGCGCTGCTCGTCGATATAGCGGTCGAGATACCCGGTCGTCACGGTCCAGCCGTCGCCCTGGTTCTCGACATAGGCATGCAGCACGCCGAGCGCGCTGCGCTGGTTGCCGTCGACCAGCTCGACGCTGCCGAGCAGCGCCGGCGTGTTGGCAAAGCGGGCGACCTCGGTGAGATAGTAGCCGATCTCGATCTCAGGGCTGATGCCGCTTTCCAGCCGCCGATAGATCTTGGCAACGTACTTGTTGTCGACCAGCGCGGTGCTGTTCGACTGTTCGATGGCGCGGATGCGTTCGGGCTCCTTGATGGTGTAGTCGGCGAAACGGCTGGTCGCCTTGAACTCGAGCCGCAGATTGTTCTCGTCCACGACCAGGTTTTGCGACAGCCCTCGCAAGAACAGACCGATGAAGATCTGCTCGGTCGCGACGTCGAGGAGCGTGCCTTCGCGTGCGCCCTGGCGGACGGCGGCGAGCGCCTTCGGGTTGAAGCGCTCGCGGTCGAAGCGCACCCATTCGATCTGCATGGGCATCACGTACCGCGTCGTCACCTCGTCGCGCGTCGTCTCGAAGAACGCGATCCAGGGTCTGTTGTCGCCGATGTCGCTGAACGGTACCGCGGAGGTCAGCGTGGTCCGGATGTGCTTGGGATTGTTCTCGGGATACCAGCGCGTCCGCGACAGGAAGCCCGGCAGCACGTCGCGCTCGAACACGCCGCGCTCGCGGGCGAGCGAGACCCAGTTCGAGTTCACCGGCACGACCAGCGTCTCGAACTCCGGCACCGCGCGCGGCACCACCGGCTCGGACTTGTCGCGCTCCAGAAGCTGGAACCAGTAGAAGCCGTACGGCCCCAGCGTGATCATGTAGGGCAGTTCGCCGATGGCGGGGAAGCGCGTGCGGCCGAGCATCTCCTGCGGGATGCGGTCCTTCCACGGCGACAGATCGAGCTCGGTCGCCTGCGCCGCGCGTGACAGATTGGCGACGCAGAGGATCACCTCGTCGCGGTATTGGCGGACATAGGCGAGCACGGCGCGGTTGGCCGGGCGGATGAAGGTCATGCTGCCGCGGCCGAAGGCGAGCGTCGACTTGCGTACCGAGATCAGCCGCTTGGTGGCGCTGAGCAGCGAGGACAGGCTGCGCGACTGCGCCTCGACGTTCACCGATTCATAGCCGTAGACCGGATCCATGATCAGCGGCGCGTAGAGGCGGGCGGGGTCGCAGCGCGAGAAGCCGCCGTTGCGGTCCGGGCTCCATTGCATCGGCGTGCGGACGCCGTTGCGGTCGCCGAGATAGATGTTGTCGCCCATCCCGATCTCGTCGCCGTAATAGATGATCGGCGTGCCCGGGAACGACAGCAGCAGCGAGTTCATCAGCTCGATCTTGCGCCGGTCGTTGTCCATCAGCGGCGCAAGGCGCCGGCGGATGCCCACATTGATGCGCGCGCGGGGATCGTTGGCGTAGGTGGTCCAGAGATAGTCGCGCTCGACGTCGGTGACCATCTCCAGCGTCAGCTCGTCGTGATTGCGCAGGAACAGCGCCCATTGGCAGCTCGCCGGAATGTCGGGCGTCTGGCGCAGGATGTCGGTGATCGGGAAGCGGTCCTCCTGGGCGATCGCCATGTAGATGCGCGGCATCAGCGGGAAGTGATAGGCCATGTGGCACTCGTCGCCACGGCCGAAATATTCCTGCACGTCCTCCGGCCATTGATTGGCCTCGGCCAGCAGCAGCTTGCCCTTGGAATACGCGTCCAGCTCCTGGCGCAGGCGCTTGATGATCGCATGCGTCTCGGGCAGGTTCTCGTTCGAGGTGCCCTCGCGCTCGCACAGATAGGGAATGGCATCTAACCGGAAGCCGTCGACGCCGGCATCGAGCCAGCGCTTCATCACCTGGATGATGGCGCTGACCACGCGCGGATTGTCGAAATTGAGGTCGGGCTGGTGCGAGAAGAAGCGGTGCCAGTAGAACGCGCCGGCCTCCGGATCCCAGGTCCAGTTCGACTTCTCGGTGTCGGTGAAGATGATGCGTGTGCCCTGATATTTCTGGTCGGTGTCGCTCCAGACATACCAGTTGCGCGCGCTCGAGCCCGGATGGCTGCGCCGCGCGCGCTTGAACCATTTGTGCTGGTCCGAGGTGTGGTTGACGACGAGCTCGGTGATGACGCGCAGGCCGCGCTTCTGCGCTTCCTGAATGAAGCGCTTGAAATCCTTCATCGTCCCGAAATCGGGATTGACAGCGCCGTAATCGGCGATGTCATAGCCGTCGTCGCGGCCGGGCGAGGGATAGAACGGCAGCAGCCACAGCGCGGTGACGCCGAGCTCCTGCAGATAGGGCAGCCGCTCGGTCAGCCCGGCGAAGTCGCCGATGCCGTCATTGTTGCTGTCGGCGAAGGCTTTGACGTGGAGCTGGTAGATGATGGCGTCCTTGTACCAGAGCTCATCTACGACCTCGGCAGCCTCAGCCTTCTTGGTATCGACGGAAGACAGAACATTCATGGCGTGACCCCTTACGCCAGGCAGCGGAACAGAAGTGCCGGATCGCGGTCGGGATCGATACGCAACTTGATGCCGCCCCATTCGATGCGTGACTGTTCGCCGGTGAGGAGGTTTTCGAGTGTCGTCACATGGTGACGCCGCCCGCCGGCGTCAACGGTGAGACCGCCGAGCGGCAGCCAGCATTCTCGCTCACGGCGCGACAGCGCGATCACGACGACGACAATGTTGGCCGGATCGGCCGCCTCCTTGGCGAAAGCGATCGTCTCGCCGTCCTCGATGGCGAGGAAGCGCAAATTCGCGGTTTGCTGGAGCGCCGCGTTCTCGTTGCGGATGCGGTTGAGCGCGGCGATGTAGGGTTTGATGTTGCCCGACCTGTCCCAGTCGCGCTGCCTGATCTGGTACTTCTCGGAATCCAGATATTCTTCGCGTCCGGGAATGGCGTCGTGCTCCAGCAGCTCGAATCCGCTGTAGATGCCGTAATTGCCTGAGAGCATTGCCGCCAGTGCGATGCGCGACTTGAAGGCCCAGGCCTCTCCGCTCTGGAGGTGAAAGGGCAACAGGTCAGGCGTGTTGACGAACATGTTCGGACGGTAGAAATCGCGTTCGGGATAGCGCGTCATCTCGCCGAGATATTGCTCCAGCTCCCACTTTTCCGTGCGCCAGGGGAAATAGGTGAAGGACTGCGCGAAGCCGAGCTTGGCCAGGCCCTTCATCAGCTTCGGCCGTGCATAGGTCTTGGAGAACAGGATCACGTCGGGATGACGGCGGCTTATATCGCGGATCAGCCACTCCCAGAACGCGAGCGGCGCGGTGTCGTGATTGTCGATGGCAAAGATGGTCACACCCTTGTCGATCCAGAACAGCATGGCATCGCGAAACGCATTCCACAGCCCGACGCGATCGACCGAATTGAAGTCGGGGATAACGATGTCGGAATAGGGGCCGTCCGCCGTCCGCACCGAACGGTCGGGCCGCCATTTGAACCATTCGGGATGCTGCGTCAGCCAGGGATGATCCGGCGAGCACTGCACCGCGAAGTCCAGCGCAAGCTCGAGCCCGTATTCGAGACAGGTGGCGACCAAGGCGCGGAAGTCCTCGATCGTGCCGAGCTCCGGATGCAGCGCATCGTGGCCGCCCTCGGCTGAGCCGATCGCATAGGGCGAGCCCGGATCGCCTTCACGGGCCATCGGCGCATTGTTGCGGCCCTTGCGGCTGGTCTTGCCGATCGGGTGAATCGGCGTGAAGTAGAGCACGTCAAAGCCCATCGCGGCGATGTCGGGCACGCGCGCGATGCAATCGCGCAGCGTGCCATGCCGGCCCGGCAATGCGCTCTGGCTGCGCGGCATCATCTGATACCAGGTGCTGAAGCGCGCCTTGTCGCGGTCCGCGGTCAGCGGGAAGAATGGCGAACGCGTCAGGTCCGGCCGCGACTGGCTCTCGGCCATGGCTTCGCCGAGCTCGGTTGCGAGCAGCGAGGTGATGTCGCCGTTCTTCAAATAGTCCTCGCACTGCCTGATGATGATAGCTGCGGCGTCCTGCCGCGCGCCATGCGCCTTGGTCAAAAGCCCGGCGCCCTCGATCGCATCGAGGCTGACATCGGCCCCGGTGCGCCGCTTTCGCGCGGCGGCGTGCGACCATGTGGCGAACTCGTCGGTCCAGGCTTCGATCGCGTAGACATATTGGCCGGGCTCGGGGGGCGTGAACGCGCCGGACCAGCGGTCATTGCCGTGATGGGTCATCGGCTCGCTCCGCCATTCGCGCTCCTGCTCTCCTCGCCAGATCAGCGCGGCTGAGATCACGGCCTCACCATCGCGGTAGATGTCGGCCCAGATCTCAACCGGCTCGCCCGCGATCCGCTTCACGGCGAAACGGCCGCCGTCGATCGCGGGATAGACGTCCTCGATCAGGAAAGCGCTGCTGGCCGCGGCACTCTCGACAGTTTGAATTGTCTTGTTCACGGTGATGCCATTGACAAGAAAGCAGGAGCCCGTTTCCCTTGTCGGGAACCCACGCTTGGTACCATGATAGAAAGCCGCTTGTGTGTCATTGGTTCCCTTGGGAACGGCAAGCGCAGTTTGCGAGTTACCCCTGACTAACCTCTTCCGCGATCTCGTTATTCTCGATGCCCCTGGCCAATTAATGGCCTGCAAGCTGCGTGCCGAATGGATCTTTTAGCTCAAGCCCGGATCAAGGGCGTTCAATCCGAATTCATCGATGCCCTCGGCAAGCTGCGGGTCACCGCGCCCGAGGCCCTCAAATCCATCCTCGACGCCCTGCCGGAGAAGCGGGTCTATCGCTTCGTCAGCGGGCCGGTCGTGGTCCGTGCGCTCGGACGCCCGCGCACGGAATTGGCGTCGGTTGGCGCGCCGCCGCTGCAATGGAAAATCGCCGGCAATGGCAATGTGATCGCGGCAGGCGAGACGCGGGAGCCCGTGATCGCCTGGCCCGCGGGCCTGGCGCTCGGGTATCACCGCCTGACGCTGACCGATGCCGAAGGTGTGAGCGAAGACGTGCCGATGATCGTGGCCCCCGAGCGCTGCTTCGGTGGCGATTTCGACCGCGGCTGGCTGCTCGCCGTGCAGCTCTACAGCGTCCGCTCCGACCGCAATTGGGGCATCGGTGATTTCACCGATCTCGCTGGTCTCGTCCGGCTCGCCAAGCAGCTCGGTGCCGACGGCGTCGGGCTCAATCCGCTGCATGTCCTGTTCGACGATCACCCGGCCGATTGCAGCCCCTATTCGCCGAACAGCCGGCTCTTCCTCAACCCGCTCTATATCGACGTCGAGGCTATCCCTGAATTCTCGGCCGACCTCGTGCCCGACGCAGCCGCGACGGCGGCCCGTCTGCGCGAGGGCGATCGCGTCCCTTATGCCGACATGGCGGCGCTGAAATGGCTGGGCCTGCGCGCCGCCTTTAACAGCTTCGTGACAAGCGCGAGCGAGGCGCGTCGCAAGGCGTTTGACGCCTTCCGTGCGGAGCGCGCGCCGCTGTTGTCCCGCTTTGCCTGTTTCGAGGTGCTGCGGCATCGCTTCGCCGGACCCTGGTGGGAATGGCCGCAAGAATGGCAGCAGCCGGACGGGGCGAAATGCGCCGAGCTGCGCAATGGTCCCGACAAGCGCGAGGTCGAGTTCGTCGAATTCGTGCAATGGACGGCCGACAGCCAGCTGCATGCCGCCAAGGCGCTCGCCGGCCAGCTCGGTATGCGGGTCGGGCTCTATCTCGACGTCGCCGTCGGCGTGCAGTCCAACGGCTTCGATGCCTGGAACGAGCAGACGGCGATCTCGCGTCATCTCGCGGTCGGCGCGCCGCCCGACGTGCTCAACACCATCGGCCAGGATTGGGGCCTTGCCGGCTTCAATGCCGGTGGCCTGGAAGCGCAATCCTTCGTCCCGTTCGCCGACATGCTCGCGGCCTCGATGCGCCATGCCGGCGCGATCAGGCTCGATCACGTGCTCGGTCTGAAACGGCTCTATCTCGTGCCGCGCGGCTTCAAGCCCGACAACGGCGCCTATGTGCAGATGCCGTTCGAGGCGCTATTGGCCGCCGTAGCGCGCGAGAGCGCAGCCCACAAATGCATCGTGATCGGCGAGGACCTCGGCACCGTGCCGGAAGGTTTCCGCGAGATGATGCAGGATTTCGGCATCTGGTCCTATCTCGTCATGATGTTCGAGCGCGACGATGCCGGCCATTTCCGCAATGTCGACCATTACCGGCCCAATGCGCTGGTGACGCTGAACACCCATGATCTGTCGACCTATGCCGGCTGGCGCTCCTTCAGCGATCTCAAGATGAAGCGCTCGCTCGGGCTCGATCCCGGCGAGAACGACCAGGCGCGATGGGATGCGCTCGGCGGGCTCGACGAGATCCTGCGCCAGAACGGCATCAGCGCCAACGATCTCTACTCTGTGCTGGCCTTCCTGTCGCGCACGCCCTCCCGGCTGCTCGCGGTGTCGATGGAGGATCTGCTCGGCGTGATCGACCAGCCCAACATTCCCGGCACGATCGACGAGCATCCGAACTGGCGCCAGCGCCTTCCGGTCGCGCTCGACAAGATCGCGTCCAAGATCGATCTCGCAGCTTTGAAGGCTGCGACGCGGGAACGTTCATTGCCCGGCGGGAATTGAACCGCCGGGACTTGCCAGGCGCGCACGACATTGGCTCAGAGGATCGAGGACTATGCGCTGATCGGCGATTGCGAGACCGCGGCGCTGGTCGGGCGCAACGGCTCGATCGACTGGCTGTGCTGGCCCGCCTTCGATTCCGACGCCTGCTTTGCCGCCATCCTCGGCACCCACAAGAATGGCCGCTGGCTGATCGCGCCGAGCGAGAACGCGACCCGCATTTCGCGGCGCTATGTCGGCCATACCCTCGTCCTCGAGACGCGCTTCGAGACGAAGAGCGGCACCGTCGCGCTGATCGATTTCATGCCGCTGCGCGGCAAGGCGTCGGACATCGTGCGGCTGGTCCGCGGCATCCGTGGCACCGTGAAGATGAGGATGGAGCTCGTCATCCGCTTCGGCTTCGGCGCGGATATTCCCTGGGTGCGGCGGATCGACCATTCCTTGATGGCCATCGCCGGCCAGGACATGACGGTGCTGCGCACGCCGGTCGAGACCCGCGGCGAGGATCTGACCACCGTCTCGGACTTCGAGGTGAAGGAAGGCGAGACCGTGCCATTCGTGCTGACTTACGGTCCCTCGCATCTCGACCCGCCTGCGCCGATCGATGCGGAGCTGGCGCTTCAGGAGACCGAAAAATTCTGGGAGGACTGGTGCGGCCATTGCACCCGTGACGGCGACTATCAGGAGCTGGTCCTGCGCTCGCTGATCACGCTGAAGGCGCTGACCTTCGCGCCGACCGGCGGCATCGTCGCGGCACCCACCACCTCCTTGCCGGAGAAGCTCGGAGGCAGCAGGAACTGGGACTATCGCTTCTGCTGGCTGCGCGATGCCACCTTCACGCTGCTGGCGCTGATGAACTCGGGCTACACCGAGGAAGCCCTGGCCTGGCACAATTGGCTGCTGCGCGCCGCGGCCGGCTCGCCCGCGAACATGCAGATCATGTACGGCATCTGGGGCCAGCGGCGCCTCCTGGAATGGGAGGCGGGCTGGCTCGACGGTTACGAGGGTGCGCAGCCGGTGCGCGTCGGCAATGCCGCCCACGCGCAGCTCCAGCTCGATGTTTACGGCGAGTTGATCGACGCCTTCCACCAGTCTCGCATGGCGAGGCTCAAGCTCGACGACGAGACGACCTGGGCGCTGGAATGCGCCGTGCTCAACCATCTGGCCGAAGTCTGGGATCGGCCCGACCACGGCATCTGGGAGCGGCGCGGCCAGCCCAAGCACTATGTGTTCTCCAAGGTGATGACCTGGGTCGCCTTCGACCGCGGCATCAAGAGCGCCGAGACCTTCGGCTTCAAGGCGCCGCTCCTGCACTGGCGCGCGCTACGCGATGCCATCCATCGCGATGTCTGCAACAGGGGATTCGATGCGGAGGAAAATGCGTTCGTCGAGTCCTACGGCTCGAAGATGCTCGACGCCAGCGTGCTGTTGCTGCCCGCCGTCGGCTTCCTGCCGGCGGACGACCCGCGCATCCGCGGCACCATCGCCGCGGCCGAAAAATGCCTGATGCGCGACGGTTTCGTGCTGCGGCACGACCCGCGCGAGCTGCCCCCGGACCAGCCGCCGCTCGAAGGCGCCTTCCTGGCCTGTACCCTATGGCTCGCCGATGCCTATGTGCTGTCGGGCGATCTCGACAAGGCGCAAGTTCTGCTTGACCGCGTAGTCGGCATCGCCAACGACGTCGGGCTACTGGCCGAAGAATACGATTCCGTGGCCCGCCGCCAGACCGGCAATTTCCCGCAGGCCCTGACCCACATCGCGCTGATCAACACGGCGCATAATCTGTCGGCGGCACGGCAAGGCAGCGAGAAGCCGGCGGTGCAGCGGTCGAAGTAGCAAGCGCCGTCAGGCGCTTTTGCCCCCACGAGCACGGTGCGCTCCCTCGCCCGCTTGCGGGAGAGGGTTGGGGAGAGGGTGTCTCCGCAATGGGATAGCCCCCTAGAGGAGAAAGCCCTCACCCGCGCCTTCGGCGCGACCTCTCCCGCAAGCGGGAGAGGTTGCACCGAGCCCGTGGCAATCGATTCAATCTAAGCCATTCCGTTCAGCCAACCCCATTCCGCGTCAAGATCATCTCCATCGCCTCGGCAAAGCCGTCCTGCTCATTGGTCGCAGTGACATGCGTCGCCTCGTCCTTGACGTTGTCGGCGGCGTTGCCCATCGCGATCGAGGTGCCGCTGACGCGGAACATGGCGAGGTCGTTCTGCATGTCGCCGATGGTGGCGACCGCGTCGGTCGAGATGCCCAAGCGCTTGGCCATCGCTTGCACGAATGTGCCCTTGTTGAAGCCCGGCGGGGTGATGTCGAGATAATAGGTCTGCGAGCGCACCGCGGTGGCCTCGCTGCCGAGGGCTTCCTGCATCACCTTCTCGCACGCCTCGAGCCGGGCGGCGTCGGCGCTGGCGCCGACGATCTTGCAAGCGCTGGCAAGGTAGGACGAGAAGTCAGTCACGATCGTCGGATCCGAGCGGATCGTGTGCTGCTCGTGCGCGACGTAGCTGCCGCTGGGATTGTCGATCAGCCATTTGTCGGTGGTGAACAGCCAGATGTCGGCGCCGTAGTCGCGCAGGATCTGCAAGGTGCGTTCGGCCGCGCGCGCGGGAATCAGGTGCTGCTCGACCGCCCGCATCTCGGGATCGACGATCGAGGAGCCGTTAAACGGCCCAACCGGCAGCCACAGCGCCAGCGGCTCGATCAAGAAGCGCATGCCGATCGCCGGACGGCTGGAGGTGATGGTGAAACCAATGCCAGCCTGGTGCAGCCGCTGCACGGCGTTTTTCGCGCGCTCCGTCAGCGTCTTGTCCTTGGTCAGCAGCGTGCCGTCGACGTCGGAGACCACGAGTGAGATTTGGGTCATGGCAGAACCTTGGGTGTTGCGCCGCCCAGTTTGAGCTGCCGCACGATGCCGTCCACGATCGCTTCGACGGTCTCGTCGATCGAGACGATGATGGCGTGCTCGCCCGGCTCCGGCGGCTCCAGCGTCTCGAACTGGCTGGCGAGCAGTCCGGGCGGCATGAAGTGCCCCTTGCGCTGCGCGAGCCGCTCGGCGATCAGCTCCTTCGTGCCCTTCAGGAACACGAAGCGGACGTCGTCGCGTCCGCGCAGCAGCACGTCGCGATAGGCGTGCTTCAGCGCCGAGCAGGCGATGATGACGTGCTCGCCGCGGCCGCAGACCCGCGCGATTTCGTCGGCGATGGCATTCAGCCAGGGCCAGCGGTCTTCGTCGGTGAGAGGATGTCCGGCCCGCATCTTCTCGACATTGCTGGCGGGATGGAAGCTGTCGCCGTCCTCGAAACGCCAGCCGAGGCGCTCGCCGAGCGCCTTCGCGACCGTGCTCTTGCCGGAGCCCGACACGCCCATCACGATCAATGCACAAGGTGCTTCAGCGCGGCCCACGAATGTCCTCCGGAAGCGCGGCCCTGTCGACCAGCCAGACGGTTTCGCCGTTCGAGCGCGCGCGTAAGGCCGGCAGATTCTCGCCATTGCAGAGGCGCGTCAAGATCGGCCGCTTGTCGTGCCCGGCAATCTCGAACAGCATTTCGCGGCAGGAGGCCAAGACGGGCAGGGTGAGCGAGACCCGCGGCACGAACGGCGCGACGTTCGCCTTGGGCACGCCGACGACCCAGCGTCGGGTCTCCTCGATCTCGGGGTAACCGGGAAACAGCGAGGCGGTGTGGCCGTCCGGTCCTGCGCCCATCAGGACGAGATCGAACAGCGGACGTGCCGGATCGAGCTGGTCTCCAGCATAGAAGGCCTGCAGCTCGCGCGCATAGGCTTCCGCAGCGGCATCGGGATTTTCGGCTGTGGTCGGGATCGGGTGAATATGGCCGGCGGGCGCATGGCGGTCGAGAAAGGTCGCGCGCGCGACCGCCATGTTGTTGAGGGGATCGCTTTCGGGCACGAAGCGTTCGTCGCCGATGAACCAGTGCACGCGCTCCCACGGAATCCTGCCGCGCCAGGCCTCGCTGCCGAGCAACTGATACAGCTTCCTCGGGCTGGAGCCGCCGGTGAGGCAGATCGCGATCCGGCCGGGATTGGCTGCGATCCGCGCCATCACGCGTTCAGCCGCGGCGCGGGCGAGAGCTTCGGCATCGGCCTCGATGATCAGCTTCGGCTGCTCGGCCGGAGCCATCACGAGTACTTCCGCCAGCTTCGGCCGTCGCGCCGGAGCAGCTCGTCGGCGCAGGCAGGGCCGTCGCTGCCGGCTTCATAGGTTTCGATGCCGTTGCTGCCCGCGCTCTTCCAGGCGTCCAGGAACGGCTGCACCGCCTGCCAGCCGGCCTCGATGCCGTCGGCGCGCTGGAACAGGATGTTGTCGCCGATCATGCAGTCGTAGATCAGCGTCTCATAGCCGGTCGAGGGATCGGCGCGAAAATAGTCGCCATAGCGGAACTTCATCTCGACGCCGTCGATGGTGATGCTCGGCCCCGGGATCTTGGCGTTGAACTGCAGCTCGATGGTCTCAGTCGGGGCGATGCCGATGGTGAGGAAGTTCTGAGACAGGCGGTCGACGTCCGTACCCGAAAACATCGACAGCGGCGCCTGCTTGAACTTGATCGCGACTTCGGTGCGCTTGTGGCCGAGCGCCTTGCCGGTGCGCAAGTAGAACGGCACGCCGGCCCAGCGCCAATTGTCGATCATCAGCTTGAGCGCAACAAAGGTCTCGGTGGTGCTGTCTGGCTTGACGTCCGCGGTCTTGCGATAGTCCGTGATCTCGTCGTCGCCGCTGCGACCCGCGAGATATTGCGCGCGCACCGAATTCTTCAGTGCGTCCTCCCGGCTGGGCAGCTGGATCGATGTCAGCACGTCCGCCTTCTCGGAACGCACAGAGTGCGCATCGAAGCGGGCGGGAGGCTCCATCGCGACCAGCGACATCAGCTGGAACAGGTGGTTCGGCACCATGTCGCGCAGCGCGCCCGTGGCATCATAGAAGCCGCCGCGGTGGCCGACCCCGAGCTTCTCTTCCACGGTGATCTGGATGTGGTCGATATGGTTGCGATTCCAGATCGGCTCGAACATGCCGTTGGCAAAGCGCAGCACCAGGATGTTCTGCACCGTTTCCTTGCCGAGATAATGATCGATCCGGTAGATCTGGTGCTCGTCCATGATCTTCAAGAGTTCGGCATTCAGCGCGCGGGCCGAGGCGAGGTCGGTGCCGAACGGCTTTTCGATCACGAGCCGCCGCCAGGCGCCGTTCTCCTTCATCATGCCGGTGCGGCCGAGCTCCCGCGCGGTCGGCGCGAACGCGGCCGGCGGGGTTGCCAGATAGAACAGCCGGTTGCCGCCGGTGTCCTGCGCGCATTCCAGCGAATCCAGATGATCGCGCAAGCGATCGAAGGAGGGCGGATCCTTTGCGTCGGCCTCGACGAAGGTCACGCATTCCAAAAGCCTCGTCGCGATGTCGTCGTCCACCGGGCGCGTCGCGAATTGCCGCAAGCCCTTCAGCAGGCTGTCGCGCAGCTCCTCATCCGACTGGCCCCTGCGGGCCACGCCGACGACGCAGAATTTTTCCGGCAAAAGATGCTCGGCCGCCAGGTTGTAGAGTGAGGGCATCACCAGGCGATGGGTGAGATCGCCGGTGACGCCGAAGATGACGAAGGCGCAATTTTCCGGCTTGCGCTTTGGCTGCGGGTCTTTTGTCACGAATGGTCGGCCTTCGCTTGGTTTACGCGTTACTTCGGCTTCGCCGCGCCCGGCTGCGTCGGCTCCTTGTGCCCGCCGAACCCTGCACGCATCGCCGAGAGAATTTTTTCGGCGAAGGTGTGTTCCTTGCGGGAACGGAAACGTGTGTAGAGCGCCGCGGTCAAAACCTCGGCTGGCACGGCCTCGTCGACCGCGGCATTCACGGTCCAGCGGCCTTCGCCGGAATCCTCCACGAAGCCGGAATATTCCGACAGTTGCGGACTGTCGGCGAGGGCGGTCGAGGTGAGGTCGAGCAGCCAGGACGGAATCACGCTGCCGCGCCGCCACACTTCGGCGATGTCGGCGAGATCGAAATCGTAGCGATGATCCGCCGGCAAAGCCTCGATATTGGCATTCCTGAGGATGTCGAAACCTTCGGCATAGGCCTGCATCAGGCCGTATTCGATGCCGTTGTGGATCATCTTGACGAAATGGCCGGCGCCGACGGGCCCGGCGTGGATGTAGCCTTGCTCGACGCGGGGATCGCGGCCCTCGCGCCCCGGCGTGCGCGGAATGTCGCCGGCGCCCGGCGCGAGCGCCGCGAAGATCGGATCGAGCCGGTCGACCACCTGCTTCTCGCCGCCGATCATCATGCAGTAACCGCGGTCGAGCCCCCACACGCCCCCGGAGGTGCCGACGTCGACATAATGGATGCCGCGCGCCTTCAGCGCCTTGCCGCGGCGGACGTCGTCCTGCCAGAAGGTGTTGCCGCCGTCGATGATGACGTCGCCTTCCTGCATCACGCCGGCGATTGTCTCGATCGTGGTCTCGGTGATGCGTCCTGCCGGCAGCATCACCCAGGCCGTGCGCGGCCGCTCCAGCTTGGCGACGAACTCTTCCAGCGTCGCCGAGCCGACCGCGCCGTCGGCGGCAAGGCCAGCGACGGCCTTGGCGTCCTTGTCGTAGACCACCGTCGAATGCCCGTGGCGCATCAGGCGGCGAACGATGTTGCCGCCCATTCGGCCGAGGCCGATCATGCCGAGTTGCATCTGCGTTATTCCTTTAGTTCAGCGCGTCGTTGAGCGCTGCATTGAGCGCGGCGAGGCCTTTCTTGAGCCCACCCTTCAGGTGCACCCGCAGCGCACGCCGGCCGCGTTCCGTCAGCACGTCGAAATCGCCGCGCGCCTGCGCCGCCTTGATCACGCCGAAGCTCGCCTTCTGCCCCGGTACGGGCAGATCCTTGGCGTCATCGGCGGTGATCTGGAGGAAGATGCCGCTGTCGGGCCCGCCCTTGTAGGCCTGTCCCGTCGAGTGCAGGAAGCGCGGGCCGAACTCGGCGCAGGTCGCGACATGCCGCTTCTCGCGCACCTCTAAGCGCATGGCCTGAAGCGCGTCGATCGTGGCCTTGTCGCGCGCGATGTAGCCGAGCAGGGCGACGTAGTCTCCGTCGCTGGATCGCGACAGATGCGCCTTCAGCCAGGAGCCGAGATCGCCATTGGCGCCGGCGGCGCGCAGCGCCGTGGCATTGGCCTCGTCGGTGTAGAGATCGGCGTCCTTGGTGCTGACCACCGGCTCTTCCGCCGGCAGCTTGCCGGTCTTCTCGAACGCGGCGGTGAGCTCGCGGGTCTTGATTTTCGCGGCCTCCACGTCCGGCTGGTCGAACGGGTTGATGCCGAGAATGCTGCCGGCCACGGCGGTCGCCATCTCGAAGCGGAAGAATTCCTGGCCGAGATGCTCGATCGACTTCATGACGATGCGCACCACGGGGTGACCCGCCGCCTGGATCGCGGCAAGCTGGGAATCGTGTGCGGCGTCCGCTTCGCCTTCGACACGGATGTCGATGAAGAAGCGGTCGTTGCCGTAGACGGAGGGATCGCCCAGCGGCTCGCCCTCGATCGGGATCAGGCCCTTGCCCTCCTTGCCGGTCGATTCCGCGATCAGCTGCTCGGCCCAGGCGCCGAAATCGGCGATCTTCTTCGACGCCAGGATCGTCACCTTGTCGCGGCCTTCGAGTCCCGCGAGACCCATGGCAAGGCCGAGCTGCACGCCCGGGTTTTCGGACGGCGGCACATCGGGGCCACAGGAGCGGGCCATCGCCAGCGCATGCTTGACGAAGCTCTTGACGTCGATGCCCGCGGTCGCCGCCGGCACCAGCCCGAACGGCGAGAGCACCGAATAGCGTCCGCCGATCGAGGGCTCGCCATGGAAGATGCGGGCGTAATGAAGGCTCTTCGCCGCCTTCTCCAGCGACGAGCCGGGGTCGGTCACCGCGATGAAGCGATGCCCGGTCTTCACCTTTGCACCCACCGCCTTGGCAACCTGCTCGTGGAAATAGTCCTTCATCGCGTTCGGCTCGGTGGTGCCGCCGGACTTGCTGGAGACGATGAAGACGGTGTTGGCGATGTCGATCTTCGCCTCCATCGCCCGCACCTGCGCCGGATCGGTGGAGTCGAGCACGTGCAGCTTGGGGAAGCCGGGCTTCTTGCCGAAGGTCTCCGCCAGCACCTCGGGGCCGAGGCTGGAGCCGCCCATGCCGAGCACGACGGCGTCGGAGAATTTCTGGCCCTTCACGCGGCCCGCATAGTCCTCGTAATCGGCAATGTCGGCCTTGGCTGGACTGTCGAGCCAGCCGAGCCATTTGTCCTCGTCCGCACCGGTCCAGACCGACTTGTCGCGCTGCCACAGCCTGCGGATCTTGGCCGACGCCCGCCATTCCTCCGTGGTCTTGGCCAGCGCCTTGCCGAGCGCCTCGCCCAGCGAGAGCTGCTGGCGGTCGAGTGCGGGCCCGAGCACGACCGCCCGCTTGTGGGCGACGGCGCCGTAGAGCTTGTCGGCGGCATCCGCAAACAGCTTGACGCCGTCCTTGACCAGCTCCTCGGCGATCGCATCGAGCGAGATGCCGGAGCGCTCCAGCTCGTCCAACACGCGCTTGGCGTCCTCGACGTTCTCCTCCAGGCTGTCGCGCGGCTTGCCGTGGTCGCGGAACGCATCCAGCGTTGCCGGCGGCACGGTGTTGATGGTGTCGGGGCCGATCAGCTCCTCGACATAGAGGACGTCGCTATAGTCCTTGTTCTTGGTGCCGGTGGAGGCCCACAGCATGCGCTGCGGCTTGGCGCCCTTGGCGGCGAGCTTCTCCCAGCGGGGGCCTGCGAACAGGCGCTTGTAGTCCTGGTAGGCGAGCTTGGCATTGGCGATCGCCACCTTGCCCTTGAGCGCGGCGAGCCGCTCCTTCTCGGACGGATCGTTGGCACGGGCGATCTTCTCGTCCAGCTGCTTGTCGACCACCGAATCGATCCGGCTGACGAAGAAGCTGGCGACGCTGGCCACATGCGACGGATCGCCGCCGCCGGCGACGTAGGTCTCGAGACCGGCGATGTAGGCCTCGGCCACCTCGAGATAGACGGCCTTGGAGAACAGCAGCGTGATGTTGATGCTGATGCCTTCGCTGATCAGCTGCTCGATCGCCGGCAGGCCCTCCGGCGTCGCCGGCACCTTCACCATCAGGTTCTTGCGACCGACGTCCTTCCAGAGCCGCCGCGCCTCCGCGACCGTGCCTGACGTGTCCATGGCGAGATAGGGCGAGACCTCCAGGCTGACATAGCCGTCGCCGCCCTTGAGGCGGTCATAGACCGGGCGCAGCACGTCGGCGGCGTTCTGGATGTCCTCGATCGCGACGGCCTCGAACAGGCCGGCCACGGTGCGGTCGCCGCGCTTCAGCGCCTTGCCGATCGGGGCGTCGTATTCGTCCGAGCTGCCGATCGCCTTCTCGAAGATCGACGGGTTGGAGGTGACGCCCTTGACGCCGTCGGTGTCGATCAGCCGCTTCAGGTCGCCCTTGGCGATGAAGCCGCGGGCCAGGAAGTCGAGCCAGACCGCCTGTCCGTGCTTTTCCAGTTCTTTGACGGGATTCATGATGCTTATTATCTCCAAGCCTGCGGACGAGGGTTTTCGCGAAGGTCTGTCGCGCTATCCTCTAGCCTACATGCACCCGGGAGGGAACCAATCAAGGGTGCAGGAGTCATACCCTCCAGTGTAACTCCGTCGCGATCATGGCGATCCAGACGGGCAGCTTACTGTTGCGTAAAGGTCGTTCACCATCCGGCCGATCTGAGCGCTTCGCTGCCCAGCGGGCATGTCGTCGTCATCCACTCCTTCGCATCCGCGCTTTCCCGT
The DNA here is from genome assembly GCF_044909005.1 of Bradyrhizobium sp. USDA 223. Lineage (NCBI taxonomy): Bacteria > Pseudomonadati > Pseudomonadota > Alphaproteobacteria > Hyphomicrobiales > Nitrobacteraceae > Bradyrhizobium > Bradyrhizobium sp. USDA 223. The sequence goes on along the minus strand of NZ_JBIYDR010000001.1, from coordinate 4,644,585 downwards.
ATCGACAATGAATTTCTGCCACGGGGTTCGATAGCGGAGATCTTGCTCGAAGATTGCCGCGGTCACGAAATGATCGTGCTGAGGCCGACGCCGGACATGCGAAGAGCTCCGCAGCATCCCAAGCTGGCCGTTACGCAGAGAACGATCGCGTTGTCATCCGTCGGGGTGGGCCTGGCCTGGCAGCGATTGTGACACGGTGCTGCGCGTTGCCGTGACGTAGGCCGCCAGCACACCGCATTGCAGCAGGAAGATGAACGGGGACCGCAAGGCTTCGCCGTACGAGCGTCATAAGATCGCCGCTCCCCGATCGCTATGCTGCACCGCCGGATGGGGCCATCCCCGGGAACGCCCGGATGTGGCGACCGAGTGACATTTTCTGGAAATGAGCCAGAATAGACGGAGATTCGCACAAATTACAGGCAGGTGCCTGTTCGTAACTCATGGAGTGCCTACGTTGTGCGTTGCGTCGAGTCGGCACCAGGGTGTCCAATGATTGTCATGTGCTCACGCTGATTCGAAACGGCCTGAGGAACGGTCCGGTAACTGCTTTCGTTTCAGCTTGTAGCGGAACTCACGCGGAGAGGGATCATGTACAACGATTCTCTATTCAACGCTTTCGCTCGGTCGTTCGAGGCGAGAAGCCAGCACGACATGTCGATGGCGGAATATCTGGAATCGTGTCGAAGCGATCCCATGAAATACGCGAACGCGGCTGAACGACTGCTAGCGGCGATCGGTGAGCCTCAGACGATTGACACGGCCAAGGACCCACGCCTTGGCCGTATTTTTTTGAACCGCACCATCCGCACCTATCCAGCCTTCGCCGGCTTCTACGGCATGGAAGAAACCATCGAGCGCATCGTCGGTTTCTTCCGTCATGCGGCGCAAGGTCTCGAAGAGCGCAAGCAGATCCTCTACCTGCTCGGCCCGGTCGGCGGCGGCAAGTCCTCGCTCGCCGAGCGGCTCAAGTCGCTGATGGAAGTGCAGCCGATCTACGTGCTCAAGGCCGGCGACGAGCTCTCGCCCGTGTTCGAGAGCCCGCTCAGCCTGTTCGATCCCGATCAGCTCGGTCCGATGCTGGAGGAGAAGTACGGCATTCCGCGCCGTCGCCTCACCGGCCTGATGAGCCCGTGGTGCTACAAGCGGCTGGAAGCGTTCGGCGGCGACATTTCCCAGTTCCGTGTCGCCAAGATCCAGCCGTCGCGGCTGCGCCAGATCGCGATCGCCAAGACCGAGCCCGGTGACGAGAACAACCAGGACATCTCCTCGTTGGTCGGCAAGGTCGACATCCGCAAGCTCGAGACCTACGCCCAGAACGATCCCGACGCCTACAGCTATTCCGGCGGCCTCAACCGCGCCAACCAGGGCGTGCTCGAGTTCGTCGAGATGTTCAAGGCGCCGATCAAGATGCTGCATCCGTTGCTGACCGCAACCCAGGAAGGCAATTATATCGGCACCGAGAACATCGGCGCGATCCCGTTCACCGGCATCATCCTGGCGCACTCGAACGAAGCCGAGTGGGCGAGCTTCAAGGCCAACAAGAACAACGAAGCCTTCATCGACCGCATCTGCGTCATCAAGGTGCCCTACTGCCTCAGGGTCACCGAGGAGCAGAAGATCTACGAGAAGCTGATCCAGGGCTCCGAGCTCGCCTCGGCTCCTTGCGCGCCGTCGACGCTGGAGACGCTGGCGCGGTTCTCGGTGATGTCGCGCCTGCGCAAGCACGAGAACTCCACCCTGTTCGCCAAGATGCGGGTCTACGACGGCGAGAGCCTGAAGGAATCCGATCCGAAGGCGCGCAGCGTCCAGGAATATCGCGACGCCGCCGGCGTCGACGAGGGCATGGATGGCGCCTCGACCCGCTTCGCCTTCAAGATCCTGGCTGCGACGTTCAACCACGATCCGCAGGAGGTGGCCGCGGACGCCGTGCATCTGATGTACGCGCTGGAGCAGGCGATCCGCCGCGAGCAGCTGCCTGAGGAGACCGAGAAGCGCTATCTCGAATTCATCAAGGCCGAGCTCGCACCGCGCTACGCCGAGTTCATCGGCAACGAGATCCAGAAGGCCTATCTGGAATCCTACTCGGATTATGGGCAGAACCTGTTCGATCGCTACGTCGACTATGCCGACGCCTGGATCGAGGACCAGGACTTCAAGGATCCCGATACCGGCCAGCTGCTCGATCGCGAGCTTTTGAACCAGGAGCTGACGAAAATCGAGAAGCCGGCGGGCATCGCCAATCCCAAGGATTTCCGCAACGAGGTCGTCAAATTCTCGTTACGCTCCCGGGCCCAGAACGGCGGCAAAAACCCGACCTGGACCTCCTACGAGAAGATTCGCGATGTGATCGAAAAGCGGATATTCTCCCAGGTCGAGGACCTGCTTCCGGTCATCTCCTTCGGGTCGAAGAAGGACGGCGAGACGGAAAAGAAGCACGGCGAGTTCGTCGCACGCATGGTGGAGCGCGGCTATACCGAACGTCAGGTTCGCCGGCTCGTCGAATGGTACATGCGCGTGAAGCAGGCCGGTTGAGGCGGATGGGAGGCGAATGGTAAAGTGCCCATTCACATTATTGACAGGCGCCTGAATCCAGGCGGCAAGAGTCTTGAGAACCGCCAGCGGTTCTTGCGTCGGGCCAAATCCCTGGTGCAGGGCGCCGTCAAGAAGACCTCGCAGGAACGCGACATCAAGGACGTCCTGGAGGGTGGTGAGGTTACGATTCCACTCGACGGCATGCACGAGCCGCGTTTCCGCCGTGAAGGCGGGACGCGCGACATGGTCCTGCCCGGCAACAAGAAGTTCATCGAAGGCGACTATCTCCAGCGCTCCGGCCAGGGCAGCGCCAAGGATTCCGGTCCCGGCGAAGGCGACAGCGAGGACGCCTTCCGTTTCGTGCTGAGCCGTGACGAGTTCGTCGATCTGTTCCTCGACGACCTCGAGCTTCCGGATCTCGCCAAGCGCAAGATCGCACAGACCGAGAGCGAAGGCATCCAGCGCGCCGGCTACACCATGACCGGCTCGCCCGCCAACATCTCGGTGAGCCGGACGGTGAAGCTCGCGCTCGCCCGCCGCATCGCGCTCAAGCGTCCGCGCAAGGAGGAGATCGAGGAGCTGGAAGCCGCGATCGAAGCCTGCACGGACGAGGACGAGCGTGCGGCTCTCGTGGCCCGGCTCGAAACGTTGAAGGCGAAGTCGAAGCGCATCCCCTTCATCGATCCGCTCGACATCCGCTACCGGCGCTTCGAGACGGTCCCCAAGCCCGTCGCGCAGGCCGTGATGTTCTGCCTGATGGACGTCTCCGGCTCGATGTCCGAGCACATGAAGGACCTGGCGAAACGCTTCTACATGCTGCTCTACGTCTTCCTGAAGCGGCGCTACAAGCACGTCGAGATCGTCTTCATCCGCCACACCGACCGCGCCGAGGAGGTCGACGAGCAGACCTTCTTCTACGGTCCGGCCTCGGGCGGTACGCTGGTCTCCAGTGCGCTGCAAGCGATGCACGAGATCGTGCGCGAGCGCTTCAACCCGTCGGACTGGAACATCTACGCCGCGCAGGCTTCCGACGGCGACAATTCCTATTCCGACGGCGAGCTCACGGGGCTCCTCTTGACCGAGAAGATCCTGCCGGTCTGCCAGTTCTTCGCCTATCTCGAGGTCGGCGAGGCCGGCGGCAGCGCCTTCGATCTCTCCGACTCCTCGCTCTGGAGTCTCTACGAACGCCTGCGCAACAGCGGCGCCCCGCTCTCGATGCGCAAGGTCTCGGAGCGCAGCGAGATCTTCCCGGTATTCCACGATCTGTTCCAGCGCCGCGACACTGCCCAGGAGAAGGCCGCTCCATGAAGGAACGTTTGTTCGAAGGCGCCGATTGGGATTTCCACACCTTGCAGCGCATCACCGATGCCTGCGAGGAGGTGGCGTTGAAGGATCTCGGCCTCGACGTCTATCCGAACCAGATCGAGGTCATCACCGCCGAGCAGATGCTGGACGCCTATTCGTCGGTCGGCATGCCCCTGTTCTACAAGCACTGGTCGTTCGGCAAGCACTTCGCGTTCCATGAGGCGTCCTACCGCAAGGGCCTGATGGGGCTCGCCTATGAGATCGTGATCAACTCCTCGCCCTGCATCTCCTATCTGATGGAGGAGAACACGGCGACGATGCAGACGCTGGTGATCGCGCACGCCGCCTTCGGCCACAACCATTTCTTCAAGAACAATTATCTGTTCAAGCAGTGGACCGATGCCGACGGCATCCTGGACTATCTCGACTTCGCCAAGAACTACGTCATGCAGTGCGAGGAGCGCTACGGCCGCATCGAGGTCGAGCGCACGCTCGATGCCGCGCACGCGCTGATGTCGCACGGCATCGACCGTTACCCCGGCAAGAAGAAGCTCGATCTGCGCGCCGAGGAGAAGCGGGCAGGGCGCCGCCGCCAGCACGAGGAGGAGGTCTTCAACGATCTCTGGCGCACGGTGCCGAAGGGCGCCGCCAAGAGCCGCTCCACGCTCAGCATCGAGCGCCGCCGCAAGCTGCTCGGCCTGCCGCAGGAGAATTTGCTCTATTTCCTGGAGAAGAGCGCGCCGCGGCTGGCGCCCTGGCAGCGCGAGCTGCTCCGCATCGTCCGCCACATCGCGCAATATTTCTATCCGCAGAGCCAGACCAAGGTCATGAACGAGGGGACGGCGACCTACGTTCATTATCGCATCATGACCAAGCTGCACGAGCAAGGCCGCATCAGCGACGGCAACTTCCTCGAATTCTTGGGGTCGCACACCAACGTGGTGTTCCAGCCCGAATTCGACGACCCGCGCTTCTCCGGCTTCAACCCTTACGCGCTCGGCTTCGCCGTGATGCAGGACATCGAGCGCATCGTTAGCAATCCGGAGGACGAGGACCGCGAGTGGTTCCCCGACATCGCCGGCAAGGGCGATGTCATGGGCGTGCTGCGCGACGTCTGGGCCAATTATCGCGACGAGAGCTTCATCGGCCAATTCCTGAGCCCGAAGTTGATGCGGCACTTCCGCATGTTCCATCTGCACGACGATCCCGAGGAGCGCGCCGGCATCCGGGTCGACGCCATCCACGACGAGCGCGGCTTCCGCCGCGTCCGCCGCGAGCTGGCGCGGCAGCACGATGTCGGCTACATCGACGCCAATATCGAGGTGGTCGACGTCGATCTCTCCGGCGACCGCCGCCTGATCCTGCATCATCACGTCATCAAGGGCTCGCAGCTCAACGAGACCGACGCCAAGCGCGTGCTCCAGCACCTGGCCGATCTCTGGACCTACGACGTCGCACTGATCGAGGTCGATGCCAACGACAAGGTCCTGCGCGAATACGTCGTCAGCCCACGCCCGATTCCCGCCGCGGTGGCGTGAGGCTGTCTCCTCTTTTGAAGTGAAGCTCGCGCGCCGAAGGCGGTGCGCTCCCTCCCCCGCTTGCGGGGGAGGGCTGGGAGAGGGTGTCTCCGCAGTGGGGTTCCCCAAGAGGATAGAGCCCTCTCCCGCGCCTTCGGCACGACCTCTCCCGCAAGCGGGAGAGGTTGCACCGAGCCCGGGGCAATCAAGTCAACCTAAAGCCATTCCGCTCTACGCCGATCGCTTCCCCGGCTTCTTCTTCGACACATTCAGCTCCACCGCCGCGCGGATCAACGCCTTCAGCGCCTTCTCGTTGACCTTTTCGCCCTCGCGAAGATCGATCGCCCGGCGCACATTGCCGTCGAGGCTGGAATTGAAGAGGCCTGCGGGATCCGCGAGTGCCGCGCCCTTGGCGAAGGTCAGCTTCACCACCTCCTTGTAGGTCTCGCCGGTGCAGATGATGCCGTCGTGCTCCCACACGGGAACGCCCCGCCATTTCCACTCTTCGACGACATCAGGGTCGGCCTCCTTGATCAGCGCGCGAACCCGCCCCAGCATCTCACCGCGCCAGTCGCCGAGCTCCTTGATCCTGCCGTCGATCAGCTTGGATGGCGAGGCGGTACCTGCTTGCTTCGCGCTGCTCGTCTTGGCCGCCACGGGCTTCTTCATCATGGCCTCGTTCACGCGTCGCTGCGGCCGCGATAAGGCAGCGCGAACAGATAGAGCCCGGTCGCGAGCAGCGGAATCAGCGGCACCAGTGCCAGGAAGCCGATCCACACGGCCTCGACTTGCATCGTCATCGCCACGATGTTGGCGATGACGGCAAGCGTGAAAGCCATCGACAGCCAGCGATGAATCTGCCGAATCCACATAGGCGTGCTCACTGGGACCTCCTTTGAGAATGATCGGAATGGGTGGTGGAGCTAGCTCGCCCGCGCCAGCAGATCGTCCAGCTTCGCCAAAAACTGCTTCCAGCCGGCATGCGCGCCGCCGAACGCCTGTTTCTGCGTCGGGCGGAAGCCCGCCTGCTCGACGCGCAAATGCGTGCCCGCGCTCGTCGGCGTCAGCGTGAAGGTGACGATGCTCTTGAGATCGAACGCGGCGTCCTCGTGCGAGAAATTCCAGGTGTAGGCCAGCGTCCTCTGCGGCTCGATGGTGAGCACCTCGCAGTCCAGCACGCCGCCCCATTCGCCGCGCAGATTGAAGCGATGGCCGACGACCGGCTTGAAATCGTTCTTCATCAGCCATTCCTCGATCAGATGCGGCTGCGTCAGCGCGCGCCAGAGCCGCTCGGCGGGATAGGCAAATTCGCGCTCGATGACGACGGAGCGCGTTTCGGCGGGTTCGTTCATTGGTCCATCCTCGTCAGGAGATCGTCGAGGGCATCTAACCTTTTCTGCCAGAACCCGGCCATCTGGCCGGTCCAGTCGATCAGCGGATTGAGCGCGCCGGGCTGCGCGCTGTAATGGGTCTGCCGTCCTTCGTGCCGGTCGCGCACCAGGCCCGCCTGCTTCAGGGCGCCAAGATGTTTCGACACCGCCGGCTGCGATACGCCGGATCGCGCCGTCAGCGCCCCGACCGTCTGCTCCCCCTCACGGCACAGCCGCTCGAAGATCGCCCGCCGGGTCGGGTCGGCGAGCGTCCTGAACAGGAGGTCGGGGGTGGGAGGCATGAAAAATCCATAACCGGGAGGTTATGAATAGACTCATAACTGTGGAGTTATGGGTAAGTCAAGTACGATGGGGCCTGCGGCGCCGCCATACGCCCCCGTCATTGCGAGCGCAGCGAAGCAATCCAGAATCTGTCCGCGGAGGCTGTCTGGATTGCTTCGTCGCAAGGGCTCCTCGCAATGACGCGGAAAGGGCTGCGCCAGACGTCGCCGTGCCCGCCTACGGCCGCAAATACAGATACCCCTGCGACTGCAGCTCGGCGAGCCGCACCACGCCGCCGTTCTCTGCGTTGACGAAGCCTGGCAGCAGCTCGCTCAGCGTCACGTTCTGCGCCTTCATCGTGTTGCCGCAGGCCGCGAGCTCGACGCCGCCCGTGGAGAAGTCACCGACGCGCTTGCTGACGTCGGGGTTGGCCTGCGCCGAGTGAAACGCCTTCAGCGCCGGGCCGTGGATCACCAGCGCGATCGTCACGTGCTCGGGGCCGCCGACGCCGTCGATGTGGTTCTGGATATTGCCGAGCACGAAATGGACCTTCTCGGCGTCGCTGAGGTGATAGGCCACCTTGAGCTTGTTCGACCGCGCGGTGGCGGTGGTGGCTTTCGCGCTGGAGCCGCCAAGCGCCGCACCGAGTGCCGAGACGGCGCTCCACAGGATGTTCCGGCGGTTCATGGCGATCTCCTCGACGAAGCCCGAATTTGCCGCAGGCATATCATTTGTGGCGCAGCGCCGCGAGTTCCTTGCGGTCGATCACCAGCGAGGCGCACTCGCGATTGTCGGCCCGGTCGAGCCGGAAAATCTTGTCGTCGGCGCCGGCGGTCAGCGAATGCTCGGCGTCATCGTCCGGCTTGTTGTTCTGCCAGACCCTGACACGTTCGAGCCGGACGATCGCGGACTTGTCGTCCTTGGAGAGCGCAACACCGATGCCGCCGCCATCGCAGTCGACGCCGCAGCCGAGGCGCACCTCGTCGCCGCTCCTGGTGAATACGGCGTGGTTGCACGAGCCGCTGGAGTCGAAATCGCCGCTGCGGTGACGGTACCTGAAGCCAAGGCGGAAGGAATGGTGAAGCTCCTTGTCCTCCTTGTCGAATTCCGCGGAGATCAGCAGCTTCATCGCGGCGACCTTCTGCTTCGGATGCCGCGCCAGATGGTCGGCATCGTAGCGGCGGACGAAGCAGGCATAGGCCTTGTCGCCGGGAGGCTTCGCATACATCCGCGTATTGAAGGTCTCGGCCTCGGCCTTGCTGGGCTCGCGAATATCGTCGACTTCCTCGGCGCGGCCGACGCTGGTCAGCGCAGCAAAAGTGAGGGCAGCAAGGATGACGAGCTTCATGAGGGCCTCGCGCACACGACAATTTCGTCGCAGCAGGACAGAGCTGCTGTCTGTTAGACGCAGAATTGGTGACCCGCGTTCAACCGTCGCAAGCCGCTCGAGCGGTGGTCGCGGTGCGGATTCGCGCAACTCGCTTCACGCTCCGCCTTAGTCACTGATGGGCTTGAGAAGGTTCAAGCGGTGAAGCGGGCGGCCCTTCGGAACTTGAAGTCTGCAATCGCTGCGACATTGTCTCGGTTCGTCAATGTGATAGCCTTCACAAACGACCGCCTTCGGCGGTCGTAAGCTGGGGCTGCCTTGTCAGTATGTGGAGTCCCCCCGCAATGGGCGAAATTCGCAGCTTCAAATCCGGCAATCAAGACGAGCCGCCTGCCCACGGCGCCATGCCTCGTCGCCTCGCAGCGATCATTGTCGGTGACATCGCTTCGTACAGCCGCATGATGCAGGCCGATGAGGAGGGAACGCATGTCCGCGTCAAGCGGATCGAGCGCGACCTCATCTATCCAAGCATCGTCGAGCACCATGGAACTCTGGTGAAGACGACAGGCGATGGCTTCATCGCCATTTTCGACAGCCCCGTCGAGGCCGTTCGATGCAGCATCGTCATCCAGCAGAACCTCATCGGCCGCAACGCGTCGCTTCCCAAGCATTCGCGGCTCGAATATCGGATCGGCGTCAATCTCGGCGATGTGATCGTGGAGTCGGACGATGTCTACGGCGACGGCGTCAACATCGCCACACGCATCGAGGGCATTGCCGAGCCCGGTCAGGTCTATATCTCGGGCGCGATCTACGAGCAGATCAAGCACAAGGTAGTATGCGGCTATGAGTCGCTCGGCGACCGCAAGGTCAAGAACATCACCGATCCGGTGCGCGTGTATCGTGTGCTGCCGGACGCTGATGCGATCGGCAAGACAAGAAGCCGGCGTGAGAACGCGCTGATCTTTTTGCTGGCCATTACAGTGCTGATGATGGCCACCGGCGTGCTCTGGTATTTGCTGGCGCAACCCGGCAAGATGGGCGAGCAGGCTGCCGCGCCGCCCACCGCTCCGGTGGTCTCACCGGTTCCTCAGCCGTTGCCGAGCGAGGCGGCGAAGCAGACGCCGCAACCCTCTCCGTCATTGGCTTCGTCGCCTTCGGCCCCGACTCCGGCTCCGGCTCCCAGCCCATCGGCAACGCCGGTGCGCGAGCCCGAAATGATCGCCATTCGCGGCGGCAGCTTCGCCATGGGAAGCAACGACGATCCGACCGAGCGTCCCGTCCACCAGGTCACGATCAAGCCGTTCTCGATCGGAAAATACCCGGTGACGGTGCAGGAGTGGAACGAATGCGCTGCCGCCAAGGCGTGCGGATTCACGGCCACCGGCAAGGACGATGCCCCGGTCAGCAATGTGAGCTGGATCGATGCGCAGCAATATGTCGCCTGGCTCGCGCAGGCGACAAAGAAGCCCTATCGGCTTCCGAGCGAAGCCGAATGGGAATATGCGGCACGCGGCGGGACACAGACCAAATATTGGTGGGGCGACAAGCTGCAGCCGGGCATGGCCGGCTGCAAGGATTGCGGTGAACTTGCGGCCGAGCAGCCGGCCAAGGTCGGCAGTTTCAAGCCCAATCCGTTCGGGCTTTACGACATGGGCGGCGGCATCGATCAGTGGGTCGCGGACTGCTGGCACCGGACCTATCAGGGCGCGCCCAGCGACGGCTCGGCGCGGACCAGCGCTGACTGCAGCTCTCATGTCCTGCGCTCAGGCTCCTGGAAGAACGATTCGAGATATGTGCGGCCGTCAAACCGCGGTGGATACGACACCGGCGTCCGTTACCCCACGCATGGATTCCGGATCGCGCTCAGTCCGTAGGTACTGGAGTCAATTTGATGAAGATCGTTTCCTGTATCGCGCTGGCGGCCGCCATCGCATTGTTCCCCGGCGCGGCCTATCCGCAAGGCAAAGCTGCGCCAAAGGACGCCAAGCTTTATTTCATCTCGCCGTATGACGGCCAGAAGATCCGTGGTGGGTTTTGGGTCCGTTTCGGCCTGCGCAACATGGGCGTGACGCATGCCGGCGACGACTACCACAATGCCGGCCACCATCATCTGTTGATCGATGTGAAAGACCCCATCAATGCCAAGGAGCCGATTCCGCAGGACAAGTCCCATCTGCATTTCGGAGCGGGACAAACCGAAACGTTTCTCGAGCTTCCGCCGGGCACGCACACGCTGCAACTGGTGCTTGGCGACGCCAAGCACTATCCGTTCGAACCACCCGTCGTGTCGGAGAAGATCACGATACGCGTCAGGCCGGCGGCATCAGCGCGAAGATGATCACCGCAGGCTGGCGTTGATCTTGTCCAGCACCGCCGAGCCCGGGCAGAGCGTGTCCGCCTCGAGCGCGTTGAGCGGCGTCTCGACCGTGTTGAGATGCTCGTGCAGGTCCTCCGCGTCGGGGTCGACGTACAGAAGACCGGTGACGATCTGGCCCTTGGCGGCGTGCCTTGCGAGGAAGGTCTGGGCGCCCAGGCGGTCGTGCGGATCGTAATCCGCATCGATCTTGCGCAGCGCGATCTTGCTGCCGTCGTGCTGCTCGACCACCTGCACCGTGCCGGGCGCGTAGTCCACCGCAATCGGGTCGCGGTCGACCAGCACGTCGAGCCGGTTCACGGCGTCATTGTGCTCGCGGACATAGTCGAAGCTCTTGGTCGAGCCGGCATGGTTGTTGAAGGCGATGCAGGGGCTGATCACGTCGATGAAGGACGCGCCCTTGTGGCCGATCGCGGCGGCGATCAGCGGCACCAGCTGGCTCTTGTCGCCGGAGAACGAGCGCGCCACGAAGGTGGCCCCTAACTGCAGCGCGATGGCGACGAGGTCGATGGCGTTGTCGGTGTTGGTGACGCCCTTCTTGCTCTTCGAGCCGCGGTCGGCGGTCGCCGAGAACTGACCTTTGGTCAGGCCGTAGACGCCGTTGTTCTCGACGATATAGGTCATGTTGACGCCGCGCCGGATCGAATGTGCGAACTGGCCGAAGCCGATCGAGGCGGAATCGCCGTCGCCGGAGACGCCGAGATAAATCAGATCGCGGTTGGCGAGATTGGCGCCTGTGAGCACGCTCGGCATGCGGCCGTGCACGGAATTGAAGCCGTGCGAATTGCCGAGGAAATAGTCCGGCGTCTTCGACGAGCAGCCGATGCCGGAGATCTTCGCCACCCGGTGCGGCTCGATCGAGAGCTCGTAGCAGGCTTCGATGATCGAGGCCGTGATCGAATCATGGCCGCAGCCGGCGCATAGCGTCGAGATCTTGCCCTCGTAGTCCCGATGCGTGTAGCCGAGCGCGTTCTTCTTCAGGCCCGGATGATGGAATTTCGGTTTTGCAATGTAGGTCATGAAAGCACCTGCGATCCCAGGGCCGTCATGGCCGGGCTTGACCCGGCCATCCACGTCTTGGCCGAGAAAAAGAAAGGCGTGGATGCCCGGGTCAAGCCCGGGCATGACGAAAGAGAGAGTGATGCGCTAATCATGACACGGCCTTGCGGAGCGGGGTCACCTTGAGGTGGTCCTGGTGGTCGCCAATGGCCTTGGCGATGAAGCGGGCAGTGATCGGCGTGCCGTCGTAATGCACGATCGGCACCAGCCGGACGGGATCGATGCCGTTCTCGTTGACGATGAGCTGGCGCAGCTGGCTGTCGCGGTTCTGCTCGACGACGTAGACGAAATCGTGCTCGGCGAGGAAGCTCGCCACGCTCGAGTGGAACGGGAACGCGCGGATGCGCAGGCGGTCGAGCTGATGCCCGCGCGCTTCCAGCAGGCCGATCGCCTCGTCCATCGCCGGCGAGGTCGAGCCAAAATAGATCACGCCATATTTGGTCGGCCGTTCCGCATTGGCCTGCAGCGGCCGCGGCACCAGGTCCTGAGCCGTCTCGAACTTGCGCACCAGGCGCTGCATGTTGTCGGCGTAGACGGTGCCTTCCTCGGAATAGCGCGCATAGCGGTCGCGCGACGTGCCGCGGGTGAAATAGGAGCCCTTGGTCGGATGCGTGCCGGGATAGGTGCGGTAGGGAATGCCGTCGCCGTCGACGTCGAGATAGCGGCCGAAGTCGCGGCCCTCCTCCAGCATCTCCGCCGTCATCACCTTGCCGCGGTCATATTGCCTGGCGTCGTCCCACTTCAGCGGGCGGCAGAGCCGGTGGTTCATGCCGATGTCGAGGTCGAGCATCAGGAAGATCGTGGTCTGCAGCCGCTCGGCAAGGTCGAACGCGGCGGCCGCGAACTCGAACGCTTCGGCGGGGTCTTCCGGGAACAGCAGCACATGCTTGGTGTCGCCGTGCGAGGCATAGGCGCAGGCGATGATGTCACATTGCTGGGTGCGGGTCGGCATGCCCGTGGAGGGGCCGGCGCGCTGGATGTTCATGATCACGGCCGGGATCTCGGCAAAGTAGGAGAGGCCGATGAACTCCGTCATCAGCGAGATGCCGGGGCCGGAGGTCGCCGTGAAGGCGCGGGCGCCGTTCCAGGACGCGCCGATCACGATGCCGATCGAAGCCAGCTCGTCCTCGCCTTGCACGATCGCGTATTTCGCCCTGCCGGTCTCAGGATCGTGCCGGTACTTCTTGCAATGGGCGGTGAAAGCTTCGGCGACTGACGAGGACGGCGTGATCGGATACCACGCGCACACGGTGGCCCCGCCATAGACGGCGCCGAGCGCGGCGGCGCTGTTGCCTTCGATGAAGATACGGTCGCCGACCTTGTCGGACTTCTTCACGCGCAGCCCGATCGGGCATTTCAGGTTCTGCAAGGCCCAATCGCGGCCGAGATGCAGCGCATGGACGTTGGAGGACAGCAGCTTCTCCTTGCCCTTGTACTGCTCGCCGATCAGTTGCTCGATCAGCTTCGGATCCATGTCGAGTAGCGCCGAGAGCGCGCCGAGATAGATGATGTTCTTGAACAGCTGGCGCTGGCGCGGATCGGTGTAGGTCGAGTTGGTGATCGCGGTCAGCGGCACGCCGATCACGGTGATGTCGTCGCGGAATTTGGTCGACGGCATCGGCTTGGTGGAATCGTAGAACAGGTAGCCGCCGGGCTCGATGCCGGCGACGTCCTTGTCCCACGTCTGCGGATTCATCGCCACCATCATGTCGACGCCGCCGCGTGCGCCGAGATGGCCGGCTTCCGTCACGCGCACCTCGTACCAGGTCGGCAGGCCCTGGATGTTGGAGGGGAAGATGTTGCGTGGGCTGACAGGCACGCCGTGGCGCAGGATCGCGCGCGCGAACATCTCGTTGGCGCTGGCCGAGCCCGAGCCGTTGACATTGGCGAAGCGGACGACGAAGTCGTTTACGCTGCTGATCGGCTTTTTGTCGGACATGTCGAACCTGCGTGGGTCATCTCGATGAAATATTTCTGCATGTCCCAGGCGCCGGTGGGACAGCGCTCGGCGCACAGCCCGCAATGCAGGCAGACATCCTCGTCCTTCACCATCACCCGCCCGGTCTTCAGATCCGAGGAGACGTAGAGGTCCTGGTCCGGGTGAGCGGAGGGCGCCTTCAGGCGCTGGCGCAGATCGCTTTCCTCGCCGTTGGCGGTGAAGGTGATGCAATCCATCGGGCAGATGTCGGCGCAGGCGTCGCACTCGATGCAGAGCGAGGTCGAGAACACGGTCTGCACGTCGCAGTTCAGGCAGCGATGGGCTTCGCCGAGCGCCAGCTTGACGTCATAGCCGAGCTCGACCTCGGCGCGGATGTCCTTGAGCGCAACGACCTTGTCGCGATGCGGCACCTTGTAGCGCTTGTCGGGCGAGATGTCGTTGTCATAGCTCCATTCGTGGATGCCCATCTTCTGCGAGGAGATTTGCACCTCCGGCAGCGGGCGCTCGTCGACCGCTTCGCCCGAGAGCATCTTGTGGATCGACAGCGCGGCGTCATGGCCGTGCGCGACCGCCCAGATGATGTTCTTCGGGCCGAACGCGGCATCGCCGCCGAAGAACACTTTCGGATTGGTCGAGGCGAAGGTCTTCGGATCGACCTTCGGCATGTGCCATTTGTCGAACTCGATGCCGCAATCCTGCTCGATCCAGGGGAAGGCGTTTTCCTGACCGACCGCGACCAGCACGTCGTCGCAGGGAATGGTCTGATCGGGATCGCCCGAAGGCACGAGGTTGCGGCGGCCTTTGGCGTCGTATTCGGCTTTGACGTGCTGGAAGGTGACGCCGATCAGCTTGCCGGCGACATGCTTGAAGGCCACCGGGACCATGTAGTTGAGGATCGGGATATCCTCGTGGATCGCGTCCTCCTTCTCCCAGGGCGAGGCCTTCATCTCGTCGAAGCCGGAACGCACGACCACGGTGACTTTCTCGCCGCCGAGCCGGCGTGCGGTGCGGCAGCAATCCATCGCCGTGTTGCCGCCGCCGAGCACGATGACGCGCTTGCCTATCTTGTCGACATGGCCGAACGACACGTTGGCCAGCCATTCGATGCCGATATGGATGTTGGCGGCGGCCTCTTTCCGGCCGGGAAGCTCGAGCTCGCGGCCGCGCGGCGCACCGGAGCCGACGAAGATGGCGTCGTATTTCTCGGCGAGCAGCGCCTTCATGCTGTCGATGCGATGACCGCCTTTGAACTCGACGCCGAGATTGAGGATGTAGCCGGTCTCCTCGTCGATCACGGAATTGGGCAGGCGGAATTTCGGGATCTGGGTGCGCATCATGCCGCCGGCTTCCGGGTCGGCATCGAACACGGTGCAGTGATAGCCGAGCGGCGCGAGATCGCGTGCCACCGTCAGCGAAGCGGGACCGCCGCCGACCAGCGCAATGCGCTTGCCGTTCTTCGGCCCGGGCTTCGGCAGGCGCTGCCTGATGTCGTCCTTGAAATCCGCCGCAACGCGCTTGAGGCGGCAGATCGCGACAGGATTTTCCTCCACGCGTCCGCGCCGGCACGCCGGCTCGCAGGGACGATCGCAGGTGCGTCCCAGAATGCCGGGAAATACGTTCGATTTCCAATTGATCATGTAGGCATCGCTGTAGCGGCCTTGGGCGATCAGTCGGATGTATTCGGGAACCGGGGTGTGCGCAGGACAGGCCCATTGGCAATCGACCACTTTGTGAAAGTAGTCGGGGGCCGCGATGTCGGTCGGTTTCATTCCTACCCTGTCCGCGCAGGCCCGAAGACCCCGCGGCCTTTTTTGTTAGAGCTTGGCGAGCGCTTAACGCGCTTCGATCTGGTTTCTGAATGACGTCATTGGGTTAGCTTATTAGAACCGTTCCGAAGTACAACGGCAAATTTGCGCGCGTCACCGCTTTCATGGGAGCTACGCGTGCACGGCATTAACGCGCGGCGCACGAGATGCGTGCGGTGCAATATGCTGCGATGCGGGTGCCGTTCAGCCGCGCGCGATGTCGCTCTTGGCGAGGTCCCACATCAGGCAGTAGGTGCCGACGGAGATGGGGAGCGGGAAGGGCGCCGCAGCCGGGCCGGTGAAGCGCTCGGCGATGACGGCGGAGACCGCATTGACATGCGTGCCGTCGATCAGCACGAACCAGTCTCGCGCGCCCTCGTTGCGCACCGCCGGAATTCCCGCCGTTGCGCCCGACAATTCCGGCTCGCTTTCGAGCAGGTGCATCGAGATGATGCCGTCGCGGTCTTGCGGCGCCAGCTTTTCTTGCAGCGCATCACGCCACGCACCGGCGTTGTCGGGCGTCGGCCGCAGCCGCACCAGGCCGAGCGACGTGCCGCGGCCAGTACCCTTGCTGATTGTGATGCGCGCGACCACGCGCAGCATGTCCCGGAAGCGCGCCATGGATCGCCGCGACCATTCGGTCTGGTCGGCGAGCCGCGCCCGGTAGGCGGGGCTGTCGAGCACGCCGAGCGTTTCGGTCGAGTACAGCGAGAGATATTTGGGGTTGGCGGCATGCGCGACATAGCGCCGCGCTTCGAGAAATCCGTCGATTGCGACGCGCTCTTCCAGATGCTCGCGATCGTACCAGCGGTTGAAATCGGCCTCGTCCACAGCGTCGATGTTCATCGACGTCAGCAGCATGCCCTTTCCGGCGAGCGGCATTCTTCTTGTCCTCTCATCGCCCGATCTTCGATGCGAGGTCCGCGATCGACTTCATGACCGCGTCCCTCACGCCGCCATCATAGAGCGAATGCCCGGCTTCTTCCACGATGCGAAGCTCGGAACCGGGCCATACTTTCGCAAGGGCCTGCGCTGTCGCGGGAGGACACAATAGATCATAGCGCCCCTGCACGATGATGCCGGGAATGCCGTCGAGCCGGCCCGCGTTCCGCAGCAGCTGGTCCTCGTTCATGAAGCTGTCGTTGATGAAATAATGCGCTTCCATGAACGGCGTCGCCGGCAATGTGCGCCAGACGTTCAGCGCGGCGAGGTCGAGCCGCATCCTGGCCGGCTTGTGCTCGGACAAGGTGCGCTCGGTGTCGTGCCAGGCCTTCGCCGCCGGGCCATGCACGGCAGGGTCGGCATCGAGGATGCGGCGCCAAAAGGCCTCCACCGGCTGCGCCCGCTCTTGGGGCGGCAGCACGCTGAGGAAATCCTCGTACAGCGCCGGATGGAATTGCGACAGGCGCGAGGTGAAGGCCGTCTCGACCTCGGCCCGCGTGCCGAGAAACGTCGCGCGCAGCGCAATGCCCGAGACGCGCTCGGGATGCACCTCGGCATAAGCCAGCGCCAGCGTCGCGCCCCAGGAGCCGCCGACCACCATCCAGCGTTCGAAGCCGAACTTTTCGCGGATCGTTTCCATGTCCGCGATCAGATGCTGTGTGGTGTTGTGCTCGCGCGATCCCTTGGGCCGGCTGCGGCCGCAGCCGCGCTGGTCGAACAGCACGGCGCAGAAGCGGTCGGGATCGAACAGCCGGCGATGGTCGGGCTGGCAGCCGCTGCCGGGCCCGCCATGCAGGTAGACCGCGGGGATGCCGTCGGCGCGGCCGACGCTCTCGACATAGAGCTCATGGCCGTCGCCGACGTCGAGGATGTCGGAGGTCAGCGGCGCAAAGGGATCGGCACGTTTGGTGGAAGCGGCCGCGTCGGCGTCAGGTCCCATTCTCGGATTCCAGGGTGCCGCCGGCAAAGTTGCGATAGAGGAAGCGGCTGGTCTCGCCCTCGGCCTCGGCTTCCGCCTGCTTGAAGATGGTCTCGTGCAGCGGCGACAGCGCGCAGGCCGGGTCGGTGTTGGCGGCATCGCCGGTCAGCGCGAAGGCCTGGCAGCGGCAGCCGCCGAAATCGATCTCGCGGAATTCGCAAGACTTGCACGGCTCCTTCATCCAGCCGGTGCCGCGATAGCGGTTGAAGGCCTCCGAGTTCTGCCAGATCCAGGCGATCGAATGGTTGGAGCGCACCGACTCGAAATCAAGCCCGGTGATGCTCTCGGCGGCATGGCAGGGCAGCACCTTGCCGGCGGGCGAGATGTTGAAGAACTGCCGGCCCCAGCCGCCCATGCACTTCTTCGGCCGCAGCGCGTAATAATCCGGCACCACGTAGTCGATCGTCAGTCGGCCCTTCAGCCGCTCGCGCGCCTCCTCAACGAGGCGGGTACACTCATCGAGCTGCGCCACGGTCGGCATTAGCGCGGCGCGGTTCTTCAGCGCCCAGCCGTAATATTGCACATTGGCGACCTCGAGCCGGTCGGCATCGAGATCGAGCGCCATCTGGATGATGTCGGGCAGCTGGTGCAGGTTCTGCCGGTGCATCACCGCGTTCACGGTGAGCGGCAGGTCGAGCTCGCGCGTCCATTTCGCGACTTCGAGCTTCTTGCGGTGGCCGCCCTTGTAGCCGGCAACGCGATCTGCGAGGCCGTCCTCGATCCCCTGGA
The DNA here is from genome assembly GCF_044909005.1 of Bradyrhizobium sp. USDA 223. Classification (NCBI taxonomy): domain Bacteria; kingdom Pseudomonadati; phylum Pseudomonadota; class Alphaproteobacteria; order Hyphomicrobiales; family Nitrobacteraceae; genus Bradyrhizobium; species Bradyrhizobium sp. USDA 223. The sequence goes on along the minus strand of NZ_JBIYDR010000001.1, from coordinate 4,626,422 downwards.
AAGAGATCTGCACATGGCAGAGCCCGGCATCTGCGAGATCGCTGAGCCTCTCGCGCGTCAGCAGCACGGCCGAGGTGATGAGATTGGTGTAGAGCCCGGCGTCGCTTGCATGCTTGACCAGCTCGACGAGATCTTTCCGTGCCGTCGGCTCGCCGCCGGAGAAATGCACCTGGAGCACGCCGATCTCGGCGAGCTCGCTCAGCACCTTCTTCCACTCGTCCGTCGTCAGCTCTTTGCCAGAGCGGTCGAGCTCGACCGGGTTGGAGCAATAGGGACATTGCAGCGGGCAGCGATGGGTGATCTCGAGCAGCACGGCGAGCGGAATGCCGAACGTCTCCGCCGTCGAGCGCTGCTTCTCAAGCACCGCGAGGCTGTCGCTGGGCGGGATGGTCACGTCGCTCATGACGTCTTCTCCCTGATCTCGGTGAGAAAGCCCTTGTCGGCGAGATCCTGCAACATGGCGATGACATCGGTCAGGATCGCCTCGCGCGGCGCTGCGTACTTTGTGGCGAGCTGATCGGCGACCTCGCCGACATTGCGCTCGCCGTTGCAGAGTTGCAAGACCTCGACCGCGATCTCGTCCGGCGCTAGCACCCGCTCCGGCGCCAGGATCACCCAGACCTTGCGAGTCTCGTCATATTTCAGCTTGGCATGCCGCGGCAGCACGGGGCGGCTCGCCTCGCTGACGCTGATGTTCCGCGGCCCGGCCATTGCTTTTATCCTTAGCTCGCTTTGGGCACGAACGCGCCCGGCGGAATGTGGCCCTCGACATAGGCATGCTGGAGCGCGTCCAGCTGCACCCACAGCACGTTGGTCTTGAAGATCAGCGCGTTGCAGACCTGCGCGCGCTGCTCCGGCGTCGTGGCGTGCCTCTTGACATAATCGAGCGCGAAATTGGCGTCGCGCGGCGCCTGGGTCAGGCGGCGCTTGAAGTAGCTCATGATATCGGGGTTGACGAAGTCGTAGTGCTCCAGCATGCCCGAGATGCGTTCTTCATGCAGGTTCGGCGCGAACAGCTCGGTGAGCGAGGAGGCGATCGCCTCCAGCGGGCTTTTTTCGCGGCAGAAGTGCACATAGGCTTCGACCGCGAAGCGCGTCGCCGGCAAGATGCCTTCGGTGGATTCGACGTAAGCGGTGTCGAGCCCGAGCCCTTCGGTCAGCTTGATCCAGCGCTCGATGCCGCCCTCGCTGCCGATATCGCCGTCATGGTCCTCGATGCGATGGCGCCATTCCAGGCGGGTGGCGCGGTCGCGGAAGCGCGAGATCACCACTGCGTCCTTGATCGGAATCGTGCTCTGGTAATAGTAGCGGTTGAGCGCCCAGGCCTGCACCTGGCCCTTGTTCAGCTTGCCGCCATGCAGCAGCTTATGGAACGGATGCAGGCTGTGATAGCGCGTGGCGCCGATGTGGCGCAGCGCCGCCTCGAGCTCCTCAGCCGAGTTGAGCTTCAAGTCCTTGCCGATCGAGAGCGCGGTCATTCCAGTCAGTGATGCGGCGTTCACAGCACGATCTCCGTTCCATCCGCCGGTATCTGCCAGCCCGCCTCCTGAGTAATCTTGCGCTCGGGCGAGCCGGGCAGCAGTGCCGGATTCGAGTTATTGATATGCAGAAACAGCTTCCTGTCGATATTGAGGTCGGCCAGCCGCGCGATGGCGCCGTCCTCGCCGGACATGGCGACATGGCCCATGCTCTTGCCGGTCTTGTGGCCGAGGCCGGCCCTGATCATCTCGTCGTCGCGCCAGACCGTGCCGTCGAAGAACACCAGTGAAGCGCCGTCGATCTCGGCCTTGAGCGCGTCGGTCACTTCGGCGCAGGCCGCGATGAAGTAGAAGAACTTGCCGGTGGCCTTGTCGGTGATCTTCAGGCCCAGCGTGTCGCCGTCGCCGCTCTCGCCGCCCGGATGCGCCTTGCCTTCGAGATACCACGCCGACTTGCCCGGCACCGCGAAGGGCAGCACCTCGAGCCCCGAGCGCGTGCCGCCGGGCAGCCGCGGCTCGAACGGCTCGCGGATCGCGATCGGCTGGCGCCGCACGTTCTTCTCGTTCAGCACGTTGAAGATGCTGTTGCTGGCAAGGATCGCCAGCACCTTCTCGTGCGCATAGATCGTGAAGGGCGAGCCTTCGCGCATCGACAGCAGGCCGGCCACCGCATCGACTTCGCTGTTGGTCAAGATCACGCCCGCAATCGGCGTGTGGCGCAGCGCGCCCGCCTTTGGGTGCAGCTGCGGCGTGGCGTTCAATTGCTGGCGAAGATCGGGCGAGGCGTTGATCAGGAACCAGTGCTCGCCGTCGCCGCTGAAGGCGACCGAGGCCTGGGTTCGAAAGAGCTCATGTCCCTTCGCACGAGCCGCGCGGCAGCCTTCGCAGCCGCAATTCCACTGCGGAACTCCGCCGCCGGCCCCGGCGCCCAGGACGACGACGCGAAGCATGATCCGTCTCCTGGAGGCGAATTGGCGAGGTGGATCTCAGGCCGAGACAGTTTCGGACAAGGTTTCTGACTGTCGGAAACGTATCGTGACCGAAAGAACCACCTGCGCAGAACGCGTTTCCACCAGCCGCTTACTTGCGGGTGGCGCTCACATACATATTGATTTCCATGCCGCAGGGCACTTCGACGATCTTCGGGGCTTTCCAGGCCATTTGGCTCTCCATTTTCGCGAATTCGGACGTATCCGCCCATTGGACAAGTTAGTGCGGACGGCAAAGTTCGCCAGTGAAATTTTCCCGACCTAGGTAGTAGGCTGCGGGAATTGTTGCACTGCAAAGATGGCGTATTGCGGCCGCAAAGATGAGCGGATCAGATACGCAAAATTGCCGATAGGTCGTGATCCCTGTCGGGATAAACCAGTTGTGAGTATGGATCGGCTTCTCATCGGCGACAGACGACCCCATTGGATCAGGCATGCCCAGATATTTCTTCAACACCCGCATCGGCGACGAACTGATTGTGGATCCTGACGGCGAGGACCTGCGCAACCCCGATCGCGCCTGGGAGGTCGCGCGCCAGATGATCCTCGAGGTCGTGAAGTCGGAAGGAACCCAGCCGGCGCTGCTGGAGGCCGTCATCGAGGTCACCGACGCCGACGGCGAGATCGTGCTGGAGTTTCCCTTCACCGAGGCGCTGCTCGACATGCCGGACCAGTCCGCCACGAGGCATTAGCCGGACCAGTCCGCAAGGTGGCAAGAGAGGCCCACCACTCCCTCCACGTCATTGCGAGCGTAGCGAAGCAATCCAGAATCCCGCCCCGGAGGCAGCCTGGATTGCTTCGTCGCAAGGGCTCCTCGCAATGACGGAGAATGAGGCAGCACCCGGGCCAAACCCGCCCTCCACCCCCGCGAAATCCGCATGGCTTTGCCGCGTTCCCGGCGCTAAAAGACGCCGGTCATACGGAGCAAGCCATGCAAGATCTCTGGCGCCTGTCGGCCGCCGACCTCGCCGCCCTCGTCAGGTCTAAAAAAGTGTCCGCCAGGGAGGCCGCCAAGGCGGGTCTCGCGCGGCTCGATGCCGTCAATCCCCAGCTCAACGCGGTGATCGACCACCGGCCGGACGACGTGCTCAAGCAGGCCGATGCCGTCGATGCCGCAATTGGGCGGGGCGAGGACCCCGGCGTCCTTGCCGGCGTGCCCGTCACCATCAAGGCCAATGTCGACCAGGAAGGCTTTGCCACCACCAACGGCCTCAAGCTGCAGCGCGACCTGATCGCGCGCGAGGACAATCCGGTGGTCGCCAATTTCCGGAAATCTGGCGCCATCCTGCTCGGCCGCACCAATTGCCCGGCCTTCTCCTATCGCTGGTTCACCACCAATCTCATCCACGGCGACACCAAGAACCCCCGGGATGCCTCGCTGACGCCCGGCGGCTCCTCCGGCGGCGCCGGCTCGGCGGTCGCGGCCGGCATCGGCCACATCGCGCACGGCACCGATATCGCCGGCTCGATCCGTTATCCCGCCTATGCCTGCGGCGTGCATGGTCTGCGCCCGACGCTCGGCCGCATTCCCGCCTTCAACCCGGCGCTGCCGGAGCGCCCGATCGGACCGCAGATCATGGCGGTGTCGGGCCCGCTGGCGCGCACGGTCAACGATTTGCGCATCTCGCTCGAAGCCATGTCGGCCCGCGACATCCGCGATCCCTGGTTCGTGCCGGTGCCGCTGCAGGGCCCGGCGCGGGACAAGCGCGCCGCGCTCTGCCTCAATCCGGGCGGCCTTGCCACCGCGCCGGAGGTGAAGGCCGCGGTGAGCGATGCCGGCAAGCGGTTGGAGCGCGCGGGCTGGACCGTCGATGTGATCGAGGACACGCCGCCGATGCGCGAGGCGGTCGAGTGGCAGATCAAGCTCTGGCTCGGCGACGGCTATGAGGCGCAGCTGGAGATGGCCGAGCGCGAGGGCGATCCCGGCGCGCTGGCCTGCCTGCGCGGCAACCGCGCCAGGGTCACGCCGATGGATCAGGCCAATTACGCCAGGGCGCTGACCCGACGCGCCACGCTGACGCGCGACTGGATGCTGTTCTTCGAAAAATACGCCGTGCTGCTGACGCCGGTCTCCGGCGAATTGCCGTTCCCCGACCATCTCGACCGCAAGGACGAGGACTCCTTCAAGCGGGTCTGGGAAGCGCAGCTGCCGCAGATCGCGATTCCCTTCATGGGACTGCCGGGCCTCGTCGTCTCCACCGGTCTCGTCGGCAAGGCGCCGGTCGGCGTGCACATCGTCTCCGGCCGCTATCGCGAGGATCTGTGCCTGCTCGCGGGCGAGGCGATCGAGGCCGGCGGCGTGCCACCGTCGCCGATCGATCCCATGGGCTAGCGATGACTGATATCTACGACTTCAAGGCCAACTCGCTCGCCGGCGAGGAGGTCGCCCTGCGGCGTTTCGAGGGGCAGGTGCTCTTGATCGTCAACACCGCGAGCAAATGCGGCTTCACGCCGCAATATCGCGGCCTCGAGGATCTCCATCGCGACCTCTCGCCGCGCGGCTTCTCGGTGCTCGGCTTTCCCTGCAACCAGTTCGGCGCGCAGGAGCCGGGGCAGGCGAGCGAGATCCAGGAATTCTGCTCGACCCATTACGACGTCACCTTTCCCCTGTTCGAGAAGATCGACGTCAACGGGCCGAAGGCGCATCCTCTGTACGAGTACCTGAAACGCCAGCAATCCGGGCTTCTCGGCGCCGCCATCAAATGGAATTTCACCAAATTCCTGGTGAACCGTGAGGGCCGCGTGGTGGCGCGCTACGCGCCGACCGCCCGGCCCGAAGGATTGCGCAATCAAATCGAAACACTGTTGTGAGCGAGACAATCATGAGCGACGAATTTCCGGACCGCCTGTCGGTCGACCCGAACAGCCCCTATTACAACGCGGAGATCCTGTCGCGCGACGTCGGCATCCGTTTCAAAGGCATCGAGAAGACAAACGTCGAGGAGTACTGCATCAGCGAAGGCTGGGTCCGCGTCACCGCAGGGAACGCCAAGGATCGCCACGGCAACCCGCTGACCATCAAGGTGCACGGTCCGGTCGAGCCGTATTTCCGGGATAAGAAGTGACGGCGAAGCCGTCATTCCGGGATAAGACATAGTCTCGTATTTCGCCCACACTCTGTCGTCATGCCCGGGCTTGACCCGGGCATCCACGTCTTCAGACTTGCTCCGTGGCAAAGACGTGGATGGCCGGGTCAAGCCCGGCCATGACGAGCGGAGAGATCCAGCCAGGAAAACCGCCCATGTCCGTCCGCATCGTCGACGTCCGCGAAATTACAAAACCGATCTCTTCGCCGATCCGCAACGCCTATATCGACTTCACGAAGATGACGACCAGCCTCGTCGCCGTCGTCACCGATGTGGTGCGTGACGGCAAGCGTGTCGTCGGCTACGGCTTCAACTCCAACGGCCGCTATGGGCAGGGCGGTCTGATCCGCGAGCGCTTTGCCGCGCGCATCACGGAAGCTGATCCGAAGTCGCTGCTCAACGCAGCCGGCGACAATCTCGACCCCGACAAGGTCTGGGCCGCGATGATGACCAACGAGAAGCCGGGCGGCCATGGCGAGCGCTCGGTCGCGGTCGGCACCATCGACATGGCGGTGTGGGACGCGGTGGCGAAGATCGCGGGCAAGCCGCTGTTCCGTCTGCTCGCCGAACGCCACGGCGTCAAAGCCGATCCGCGCGTGTTCGTCTACGCCGCCGGCGGCTACTATTATCCCGGCAAGGATCTCTCGATGCTGCGGGCTGAGATGCGCGGCTATCTCGATCGCGGCTACAACGTCGTCAAGATGAAGATCGGCGGCGCTGATATCGACGAGGACCGCAGGCGCATCGAGGCGGTGCTGAAGGAGATCGGCAAGGACGCGCAGCTCGCCGTCGACGCCAACGGCCGCTTCAACCTGGAGACCGCCATCGCCTACGCCAAGATGCTGCGCGACTATCCGTTGTTCTGGTACGAGGAAGCCGGCGATCCGCTCGACTACGCGCTGCAGGCTGCGCTCGCGGAGTTCTATCCCGGCCCGATGGCGACCGGCGAGAACCTGTTCAGCCACCAGGACGCCCGCAACCTGATCCGCTACGGCGGCATGCGCCCCGATCGCGACTGGCTGCAATTCGACTGCGCGCTGTCCTATGGCCTGTGCGAATACCAGCGCACGCTGGAGGTGCTGAAGACCCACGGCTGGTCCCCCAGCCGCTGCATCCCGCACGGCGGCCACCAGATGTCGCTCAACATCGCCGCCGGCCTCGGCTTGGGCGGCAACGAAAGCTACCCCGACCTGTTCCAGCCCTATGGCGGCTTCCCCGACGGCGTGCGCGTCGAGAACGGCCACATCACCATGCCCGAGCTTGCAGGCATCGGCTTCGAAGGCAAGTCGGATCTCTACAAGGAAATGAAGGCGCTGGCCGAGTAGGCGCGCGCTTCGGAGTTCGAGGCGAGACGGCCGCGCCAACAACGGTGTCGTCCCCGCGAAGGCGGGGACCCATAACCCCAGGGAGGAGTCGTTTCGCGAAGCTAATAACTCCGAGTCCCCGTAACCACGAGCTCCTGTGGTTATGGGTCCCGGATCTGCGCTTCGCTCGAGACAACGCTACGCGTTGTCGGGAGCTGCGCTTGTCCGGGACGACGCCGAGTGTGTCGTTACGACAACCTCATATCCAGCAGCCTTCGCCCCTCGCCCTTCAGCAGCTTCTTCACTGCACTCGACGCCACGACCTCGCCGTCATTGGCGTAGGCCTCGTGGTTCTTCTCGATGTCGTCGAGGCGGTAGAGGTAGTTGACCATCACGCCGGCGGACTCGCGCATTCCCTTGGGCGAGAGGTCGCCCAGCCAGTTGATGCGCTCCAGCCGCGCGCCGTTGCCGAGATGGAAGCGGGCGACGGAATCGATCAGCTTGCCTTTCGGCGTGCGCGCCTTGAGGAAATAGTGCGCCGCGAGCGGCTCCAGCACGGCGCGGAGCAGCGCCGCCGTCTCCGGGCTCTCGAACCATCTGGGATCGTCGAGGCGCCTCAGCACCTCGCGGTCCTCGTCCGACAGCGGCAGATCCTTGTCCTGCTTCACCCAGGCCATGAAGCCCGGCACCGGCGACAGCGTGACGAAGGTGTCGAGCTTCGGCAACTCGCGGCGCAGCTCTTCCACCACCTGCTTGATCAGGAAGCTGCCGAAGGAGATGCCACCCAGGCCGCGCTGGGTGTTGGAGATCGAATAGAACACGGCGGTGCGCGCGCGCTCGATCGGCAGGTGCTGGCGGTCGACTGCGAGCAGGGGCTGGATCGCGCCGGGGATCGTCTCGGTCAGCGCCACCTCGACGAAGATCAAGGGCTCGTCCACCATCGCAGGATGGAAGAAGGCGTAGCAGCGCCGGTCGACCGGATCGATGCGGCGGCGCAGATCGTCCCAGTCCGAGATCTCGTGCACGGCCTCATAACGGATGATCTTTTCGAGGATGTTGGCCGGGGTCGACCAGTCGATCCTGCGCAGCACGAGAAACCCCCTGTTGAACCACGAAGAGAGAAGATGCGAGACGTCGCGATCGAGCGCGGCGAGATCGGTGTGCCCGTTCATCATGCCGAGCAGATCGGCGCGCATGTTGACGAGATCGCCGGTACCGCCGGGTGCGCGGTTGAGCCGCCGGATCAGCTCCTGCCGGCGCGGCTCTGAGGCGAAGTGCAGCGAGCTTGCGTCCTCGTCGCTGGGCGCGGCCCGCCATGTCTCGATCGCCTTGGACAGGCGCTCCCGGTCGGGACCGAAATCGCGCACCAAGCCCTCGAAGAAGGCGCGGCGTCCGGCCGCGTCCAGCTCCCGGTAGATGTCGAGCACCTCGCGCGCCATCGCGGTGCCCGAGGCTTCGCCCCGGCCCGACAGCAGCGCATCGCAGAGCTCGAGCAGTCCGTCGGCATCATGCTTGGTATCGGCGGCGTCTCCCCGGCGAAGCAACGTGCGGCCGCGCTCGGAGATGGTGGCAAGCAGGTCGGAGAAGAAGGCGTTGGCCATCGGGGCTTTCGTATCAGGTCTGTGCGATGCGGCAAGCTTACACGGGATTTGGGTGCAAGCCGATCACAATCAAGCAGGCGAATGCGGCATCTTTCGTCGGGCCGTGCGTTTGGAGAATGAGGGCATGCCGGAACGGGTCGATGATATGCCGGGCAGTGCTCATTCCAAAACGCGCTGTCATGCCCCGGCTTGACCGGGGCATCCAGTACGCCGCAGCTTCTCGATTCTAGCCGAGCCGTCTCGGCGTACTGGGTCGCCCGGTCAAGCCGGGCGACGACACCGCGTGTGTTGCAAACTCCGTCGGCGTCCGCCCCGTCACCTGGCGGAACGCGGCCGAGAACGCCGGCACGCTGGCATAGCCGAGCTGGGTCGCGAGCTGCTTCACCGAGACATTCGCATCCGTCGATAACCGCTCGATCGCCGCCGCAATCCTCGCGCGCTGGCACCAGCTCTTGAAGCTCAGCTGCGTCTCGCTCGAAAACAGCCGCGACAGCGTACGCCCGGAGGTTCCCACCTCGCGCGCTAGCGTGTCGATGTCGTGCAGGCCGGTGGGATCGTCGAGCACGATCATCGCGGCGCGGCGGCAGCGCGCCTCGCGCGGCAGCGGCACGAAAGTCGCGGAATCCTCGGCCTGGTGCAATTCAAGCATCACCAGGCGCACCAGGAGCTCGGTGCGTTCCTCGGTGTTGCGCCCGTCGAACAGCGCGAGGATCGCCTGATTGAGCAACGGCGACACCCGCACCACGAATTCCCTCGTCAGACCGTCATAGCGCTGCTCGCGCTTCAGCCAGGACAGGTCGAAATACAGCGTGCGCATCTCGATGTCGGCGAGCAGGTCAATGGCATGCTCGAGCCCGGCCGGCACCCAGACCGCGCGGTCCGGCGGCACCAGCCAGCGTCCGGCGGGCGTCGTCACCTGCATCGTGCCCTTTGCCGCATAGATCAGCTGCGACTCGCGGTGCATGTGCAGATCGATCCGCATCCCCTTGGGATAGTCGCGGGCGACCAGGTGCACGCCCGCGGGCGAGCGGTGGTTGCTCCGGACCTCCCGCAGCATTGGCGTTTCCAAGATTGGCCTTTCCACGACAGTCATTGGCAGCATCTCGTCATTGGGAGGACATATAACTCATTTCGGAGCAGGAGAGGATTCGGAATGAACAGCCCCAGCCGGGTCATCGGTTTCGTCAACGCAGGTCATTTCATCGACCATTATTCGATGCTGATCTTCGCAGCCGCCGTCATCATCATGGGTCCGGCGCTCGGCATGGCCTATTCGGAACTCTTGCCCTACGCGACGCCGGGCTTCGTCGCCTTCGGCGCCGGCTCGCTGCTCACCGGCTGGCTGGGCGATCGGTGGAGCCGCCGCCACATGATGCTGATCTTCTTCGTCGGCATCGGCCTTTCGATGATCGCGGTCGGCTTCGTGCAGACCCCCGTGCAGCTCGGCGCCGCGCTGCTCGCGATCGGCATCTTCGCCTCGATCTATCACCCCGTCGGCACCGCCATGATCGTGTCTTACGCCGACCGGCTCGGCCGCGAGATGGGCATCAACGGCGTCTGGGGCAATCTCGGCGTGGCCTCGTCGGCGCTGGTCACAGGCGTGATCGGCCAATATCTCGGCTGGCGCTTTGCGTTCATCGTTCCCGGCGCGGTCACCGTCCTGATCGGCATCGCCTTCGCGCTGACCATCGTGCACGAGGACCGCAAGGGCTCGAAGCAGGCCGCGGCGCAGGCGCGGGTTGCCAGGCAGGACATGTGGCGCGTGATCCTGGCGCTGCTGATCGTGGTGATCGCGATTTCCACGACCTTCAACGCCGTCACCGTGGCGCTGCCAAAGCTGTTCGCCGAACGGCTCGCGGACCTGACCAAAAGCCCGGCGCTGTTAGGTGTCATCGCCGCCGGCGTCTACGTGTTCGGCGCGATGACGCAGTACACGATCGGACGGCTGCTCGACCGCTATTCGCTGAAGACGGTGGCGCTGCCGCTGTCCTTCATGCTGGCGCCGTTCCTGTATCTCGCTGCGAGCCTGAACAATCTTCCGCTGATCCTGGTGTCGATCGGTATCGTCATGGGCGCGTTCGGGCAGGTCACGGTGAACGACGCCATGGTCGGCAAATACACGACGGAAGAGTGGCGTTCGCGCGCCTATGCCGTGCGCTATTTTGTCGGTTTCACCGCGGCCGGCGCCTCGGTCGGCCTCGTTGCCTGGCTCTACGAGCAGGGCGGCTTCGTCACCATGCTGCACGCCTTCGCCGCCCTTTGCCTGCTCGCCATCGCCGCCGCGCTGATCCTGCCGCGCGAGATCAGGACACCGCAGGCGGTGTGAGCCGAACTCTCTCCACCGTCATTGCGAGGAGCCCTTGCGACGAAGCAATCCAGACTGCCTCCGCGGAGGCGGTCTGGATTGCTTCGCTTCGCTCGCAATGACGGAGGATGAGGAGGCACCCTCGCCATGCCGCCTATGATGCCATTATGCCCCTGTTTTGCCCGACGGAGCAAGCCGGTTCGGTAAGACCGAAATTACGCCAACCTTTTCAACTCCATCCCTACTGTGCATGGGGTTGTTTTTCGCACTCTTTGTTTTGAGCGGAAGCTAAGTCTTCACCTCCGCCACCGCCTGCGGCTTCTTCTTCGACGCCCGCCAGTTCTCGAAGCGCTGCACCACCACGAAGAAGGCCGGCACGAACAGCACCGCAAGGCAGGTCGAGGCCAGCATGCCCGAGAACACCGTGATGCCGATCGACTTGCGCGCGCTGGCGCCGGCGCCGGTGGCGAGCACCAGCGGGACGACGCCGAGGATGAAGGCGAACGAGGTCATCAGGATCGGGCGGAAGCGGGCGCGCGCCGCCTCGATCGCGGATTCGATGATCGGCTTGCCGTCGCGGCCGTGCAGCTCGAGGCCGACCTCGACGATCAGGATGGCGTTCTTGGCCGAGAGCGCGATCAGGAGGATCAGGCCGATCTGGCAATAGAGGTTGTTGTCGATCTTGAGCGCGGAGAGGATCAGCATCGGTCCGAGCAGCGACAGCGGCACGGCGAGGATCACCGAGATCGGCGCGTACCAGCTCTCGTACTGGCCGGCGAGCACGAGATAGACCAGCAGCATGGCGAGCCCGAACACCCAGTAGATCTGGTTCGAGACCGCCTTCTCCTGATACGACATCGCGGTCCATTCATAGCCGGTGCCCGGCGGCAGCGTCTTGTCCGCGATCTCCTCCATCAGCTTCAGCGACTGGCCGGAGGAGTAGCCCTGCGCCGGTAGGCCGATCACGGTCGACGACGGATAGAGATTGTAGAGGCTGATCAGCGACGGCCCCGTGGCCGGGGTGATCTTGGCGACGGTGCCGAGCGGGATCATGTCGCCGTTCGAGTTGCGCACCTGCATGTTGGCGATGTCGCGCTCGGTGACGCGGAAGGCGGGATCGGCTTGCGTGTAGACCTGGAACACGCGGCCGAACTTGTTGAACTGGTTGACATAGGACGAGCCGAGATAGGTCGACAGCGCAGAGAACACTTGATCGGTGGTGACGTGCAGGGTCTGGGTCTTGATGCGGTCGATCTCGACGTTGAACTGCGGCACCGAGGAGCGGAACGAGGACTGCACGCGCTGCAGTGCGCTCTGGCTCTGTGCGTTGGACACCATCGCGCCGGTGATGGCCTGAAGCTTGGCGAAATCGCTGTTGCCGTCGCGCAGCTCGACCTGCATCGAGAAGCCGGCGGCGTTGCCGATGCCCTGGATCGGGGGCGGCGGCAACACGATGGTGCGCGCCTCCATGATATCAGCGAGCTTGTCGTTCAGGCCAAAGACCAGCGAGCGCAGATCCTCACCGGGCCCTTTGCGGGCGTCCCAATCCTTCAGGATGATGTAGGCGACACCGGCATTGGCGAGGCTGGCGCTGTTGTCGAGCGCGGAGATGCCCGCGATGGTGATGACCTGCGCCACGCCGGGCGTCTCCTTGATCAGCCCGCTTGCTTTGTCGAGCACGGCCTGCGTCCGCTCCAGCGCGGCGCCGTCGGGCAGCTGCACCGCGGCGATCAGATAGCCCTGGTCCTCGATCGGCAGGAAGCCGGTCGGCACCCGCGACAGGCCGTAGCCGCTGGCTGCGATGATCAGCAGCGCGAACGCGACCGAGATGGTGGCGTGCTTCACGAGAAACGTGATCAGCCGCGTGTAGCCGCGCTCGACGCGGTTGTAGACTGCATTGAAACCCCGATAGAAGAAATTGCGTTGCTCCGGCGGCACCGCCGGCCGCAGCCACAGCGCGCATTGGGTCGGCTTCAAGGTCGCGGCGTTGATGGCAGAGAGCAGGGCGGTCGCGGCGATCACCAGCGCGAATTGCGAATAGATGCGCCCGGTCAGTCCTGCCAGGAACGAAGCCGGCAGGAATACCGAGATCAGCACCAGCGTGATGCCGACGATCGGCGCGAACAGCTGGTCCATCGCGCGGATCGCGGCGTCATGACCGTTCATGCCCTGCTCGATGTTGTGGGCGGCGCCCTCGACCACGACGATGGCGTCGTCGACCACGATGCCGATCGCAAGCACGATCGCGAACAGCGTCGACATGTTGATGGTGAAGCCGAGCGCCGCCATCGCGGCGAAGGCGCCGATGATGGTGACGGGCACGGTCGTCGCCGGCACCAGCATCGCGCGCCAGTCCTGCAAAAAGATGAGGATGACGACCAGCACCAGCAGGCCGGCCTCGATCAAGGTCATGTAGACCTCGTGCACCGAGGCCTCGACGAACTTGGTGGTGTCGAACGGCGTGTCGTACTTGATGCCTTCGGGGAAGCGCTTGGCGAGCTCCGCCATCTTCTTCTCGACGGCCTGTTCGACCTGGAGCGCGTTGGCGCCCGGCGATTGGAATACGCCGATGCCGACCGCGGGTTGCTTGTTGAGCGAGAAGATCTGGCTGTAGGTCTGCGCGCCGAGCTCGACCCAGCCGACGTCGCGCACCCGCGTGACGTCGCCGCTCGTGCCGGTCTTGACGATGATGTTCTCGAACTGGCCGGCATCGTCGAGGCGTCCGTTGACGTTGAGCGTGTACTGGAACGCCTGTCCCGGCGGCGTCGGCGGTGCGCCGACCTGGCCGGCGGCGACCTGCTGGCTCTGCTGCTGGATTGCCTGGATCACGTCCTGCGGCACCAGGCCGCGAACCTGCAGCTTGTTGGGATCGAGCCAGATCCGCATCGAGTATTGCCCGGCGCCGAATACTGTGACGTTGCCGACGCCGGGCAGGCGCGAGAGCTCGTCGCGGATGTTGATGGTGGCGTAGTTGCTCAAGTAGAGGCTGTCGTATCGCGAATCGGGCGAGGTCAGCGTCACGAACAACAGGATCGAGGTCGACCGCTTCTGTACGGTGACGCCCTGGTTCTGCACGGCTTGCGGCAATTGCGACAATGCGCTGGAGACGCGGTTCTGCACCAGCACCTGCGCGAAGTTGAGGTCGGTGCCGATCTTGAAGGTCACGGTCAGTGTGTAGGTGCCGTCGGAGCCGCTGTAGGACTGCATGTACAGCATGTCCTCAACGCCGTTGACCTGCTGCTCGATCGGCAGCGCCACGGTGTCGATCACGGTCTTGGCGCTGGCGCCGGGATAGCGCGTGGTGACCTGCACGGTCGGCGGCACCACGTCGGGGTATTGCGCAATGGCGAGATTGAACAGCGCAACGCCGCCGATCAGGATCATCAGGAGCGCGATGACGTTCGAGAGGACCGGCCGCTCGATGAAGAACTTTGAGATCATGGCTGGCAGCCCCTACTTGCTCGAGGCCTGCGTCTGCTCGATCTTCGTCACCTGCGGGTCGATCTTCTGGCCCGGGATGACGCGCAAGAGCCCCGCGGTCACGACCCGATCCTCTGGCTTCAGGCCGCTCTCGATCACGCGCAGGCCGTTATCGACCGGGCCGATCTGTACCTTGCGCTGCTCGACGACGTTGTCGTTGTTGACGACGAGGAGATAGCGGCCGCCCTGGTCGCTGCCGAGCGCGGTATCGGGAACGAGCAGGGCGCTCTTCTCCTGGTCGAAGGGCACGCGGACGCGGACGAAGTAGCCGGGCAGCAGCACCCGCTTGTCGTTGGGAACGAGGCCGCGCACGGCCAACGTGCCGGTCGACTGGTTGAGGGTCGGCGAGACGTAGTCGAGCTTGCCCTCATGCGGGTAGCCGGTATCGGTCTGCAGCCCCACTTGAATCGGGAAGTGCTTCATGTCCGCGGGCGTCAGTCCGCGACGGGTCGCCTCGGCGCGGATGCGCAGCACGTCCTGCTCGTTGACGGTGAAGTTCACATAGATCGGGTCCATCGCGACGATGGTGGCGAGCTGGGTCGGCGAGGACACGCCGACGAGCTCGCCGATCGAGACCATGTGCGCGCTGACGATGCCGTCGAACGGTGCCGTGACCTTGGTGTAGCCGTAATTGACCTCGGCCAGCTTGGTGTTGGCCTGCGCCTGCTGGAGATTGGCCTGGGCGTTGTCGCGGTTCGAGGTCGAGGTGTCGAGCGTGGCTTGCGAGACGGCCTGGCGCTGCACCAGCTCGGCCTGCCGCTTGTAGTCGGCTTCCGCTTGCCGGAGCGAAGCCTGCGCGCCGACTTCGGCCGCTTGCGCCTGCTCGAGCTTGAGCTTGTAGGTCTCAGGCTCGATCGTGAACAGCTGGGTGCCCTGCTTGACGAACGTGCCGTCCTGATAATCGATCGTTTGCAGAAAGCCCTGCACGCGCGCGACGAGATCGACGCTCTTGATCGGTGCCGTGTTGCCGGTCGCCTCGATGTAGCGCGTCACCGGACGCTGCACCGGCGTCGCGACGTCGACCTTGGGCGGCGGCGGCGCCACGAACGTGTTCTTGTCCTCGCAGCCGGCGAGCACAGCCAATGCCGCGGTTGCGGCGAGTGCCCGACCGATATGTTTCCTCGCTGCTCCATTGCGTCGTGCGGGAGATGCGGGATTGGCGCGCGTCATTCGGTGGTCCCCGATTGCTGTCTGTCGGTGCGGCAGGCTACCAACAAATGGGCAGTCGTGGAACACCATAGCCATGGCGGTCACGGACCTTGCACAGCAAACGGCTGTGTGGCTTTTGACAGAATTTGTCACGACAAGGCGCTTTTTCACCCGGCGAACGATCGGCCCGTCCGCACCTAGGGCTGGCGCGCATGCCACGCCGCGAGCACATCCTTCTCGTCTTCGGCAGTGAGACCGACGACTGGCCCGTTGTTGGCGCGGAGCCAATGAAGCGTATCGCGCGCGGTGTCTCCCGGCGGTCGCGAGGTCAAGCCGGCCGCGCGCGCGGGCGAGGTATCGCGCGTCAGGAAGCCGGCGTAGTCCGGCAATGGCAGCCACATCGGCAAGGACCGCGGGCCCGCCCAACGCCTGACGTCATGCGCTTCCAGAAAGTCGCGATCGACCCAGGTGAAGGTGCAGGAAGCGTTCAGCGCGGCTGCGCATTCGCTCAGGAATCCGCCGCGCGTGCGGATCGGCCCAATCCCGTCATAGATGCCCGTGAGATCGGTCTCTGCCGCATGCACGATCCATTGCGCGAGATCGCGCACGTCGATGAACTGGACCGCATCCTCCGGCGATCCCGGCGCCAGCACCTCGCCGCCGCGCGCAAGCCGCGCCGGCCAGTAGGCGAACCGTCCGGTCGGGTCCTCAGGCCCTGCGATCAGTCCGGCGCGGCAGATGAAGGCGTCATCGCCGACCGCCTGTTCGCAGGCCACCTTGGCGGCGCCGTAGATCGCCTCGGTGCTGTGCTCGATCTCTCCCGCAACAGGCTCGCGCAGCGGCGCGGAGTCGGCGCGTTGCCCCGGGATGCGGTTGTCCGCATAAACGCTGATCGTCGAGACGAAGGTCCAATGCACGCCCGGCCGCTTTAGCGCGGCGACTGCGCGACGGACCTGGCCAGGATGACGCGAGACATCGACCACGGCGTCGAATGTCTCACCCGCGAGTGGCGCAAGTCCGTCGGCCACGTCGCGGTCGATCCGCAGGAAGCGGGCGCCCGCGGCAATCGGCCCTGCGAGGCCGCGAGCGGCGCAGGTCACGTCATGCCCGCCAGCGCAGGCATGGCTTGCGATCGCCCGGCCGAGAAACTGGCTGCCGCCGAGAACGAGAATGCGCATGGAAAGGTCCGCGTGATCGATGCCACCGCGAGACTACAACCTGCGCTGGCAGTTGCAACCCGCTTCCTCAGCGTGCCCTGATCTCCGCGTATTTCGCCATTGCCTTCTCGAACTTCCGGTTGAACAGCCACATCGCGGCGAAGATCTCGCGATAGCTTGCCGAGGTTCGCGCCCGGTCGGCCTGTCCGAACGCGAAAATGCTGTTGTTGCGCAGGTACCTCATGATCCTGGGGCTGGACACCCGGTAGTTCAGGAGATCGCCCGATCTCAGCGCGGACCGCGTCGGGGTGGGAACGATCTGGATCAGTTGAAACAGCTTCATCTGGTCGATCGTATCAGGCAGCGTCTTCGCGATTCCCGGGATCTCACGAAACAGATCGGCGTGCGCGTTCATCAGGCCGTTGCGCACGTTGGTCCAGTGGTTGAAGCGCTGATCGGTGCCGCGGGCGCGCGCCTCTTCCTTGTCGTCGCGCGCGCTCAGGTGCGGATCGATCGCGGCGATGTCGCTCTTGATGGCCTCCCATTTCCGCCGGCCGTTGCGGTCTTCGGAGGGGCCGGTCTGGAAGCTGCCCATATAGGTGTTCGAGCGTGCATTGCGGACATTCTGCTTGCCGTTGGTCTCCGCAAAGAACAGCCCGAGGCTGATGCGCCCGGCAGCTTCGGCATGCTCGGGGGCGAGGCCCTTGGCGCGCGCAATTACAACGGCGAGATCGACGACGTCCTCGAACGGCGTCGGCGAGCTCTGCGCGCTGGCAGGCGGCGCCTCCATGATGTCGAACAGCTTGCCGTATTCCTCGACCAGCGGCTCGATGTCGGCATCGAAATAGGCCGGAGGAATCTCGAACTTGTTGGGCCGGCCGATCCGCGACGGCATGACGTCGGTGAGGTCCTTGTAGCTGCTGATCACAGCGACGCGCGTGAGATAGAGCGCCTGTCCCGGCAGGTTCGGCAGCGGCTCCTTCGCCTCGATCTGGCGCCGCCGCTCGGCGAGAATGGATTTGAAGCCGCCGAGCGCGCGCTCGTAAGCCGCGAGCGCCTCCGATTGCTGTGGCGTCGGCGCCGCCTCCTGCGCAGCGGCGGGTGCCGCGCCGAAGAAGGCAGCAGCCGCAAATGCTACGGCAGCAAGTCGTCTCGATCCCATGGCTGGTTCCCGTCGATTCGATGGCCAGCGAGATCGTAGACGTCGGAGGCGAGCCGCCGCAATTCTCCTTTCACGCCGCCCGGTAGTCCGGCGCCGTCGCCAGGAACTTGGCGTAAGCATCCGCATCCGGCGGCTGGAAGCGTCCCGCAAGTCCGCCGCGCTTCTGCTGCTTGGCACCGATGTCGGCCATCAGCTCGTCGAAATGGCGGTAGTGATAGGGGGCGACGCAGAGGCCGCCATAGACGCCCGCGGCCGGCCGCTCGACGCGCTTGAAGTGCAGCATCATCTCGATGTTGTCGCGCATCGTCTGGGCCGTCGGCTGGTTGGCGAGCTGGCCGTCGGCATAACGCACCAGCCAGTTCGCCGCGAGGTCGGCGCAGAGCACGGTGCAGAACGAGGAGTTGAAGCCGACGAAGCCGAGCTCGGGCAGATCCGGATTGGCGATCAGGCGATAGAGCCGGTACTGCCCGTCGGTATCGACCAGTTTCTGCCGGTAGGCTTCGGGCAGGAACGGCACGCCGAGCTTGTAGCCGATCGCGAG
Source organism: Bradyrhizobium sp. USDA 223 (assembly GCF_044909005.1). NCBI lineage: Bacteria > Pseudomonadati > Pseudomonadota > Alphaproteobacteria > Hyphomicrobiales > Nitrobacteraceae > Bradyrhizobium > Bradyrhizobium sp. USDA 223. The sequence continues at coordinate 4,608,170 of NZ_JBIYDR010000001.1, read as the reverse complement.
CACGGCGACGTCGGCGCCCACGCGCTCGCCGCCACTCATCACGATGCTGTCGCCCTCATAATGGTCGAACGTGCCGAACACGGCCTTGATGCGGCCGTCGGCAACCATCGGGTAGAAGCCCGGCGTTGCGATGGGCACCGAGCAGTTGACGCCGTCCTCGATCCGCTCCTTCGGCACCATCTTGCAGCGGCCGAGCTTGAGCTGCGCCTTCAGCAGGCTCTCCAGCCCGCGCCAGTTCGCCCAGACCAGCGGCGCGGCGATGCGGTGCGCGAGCCGCCCCATCGCGCTGATGCCCCAGCCCGGAAACATGTCCTCCTGCGCGCGGATGTAGAGGATGCGCTTGAAGTTCACGAGACCGCCGATGAAATAGGGAATGCGCCAGACCGGCTCACGCATCACGATGGTGACCTCGCGCGCGCCTGACTTCACCGCATTCACGGCGATGTCGGTTGCGGACTTCGAACCGCCGAGCACGACGACGCGGCGTCCCTTCGCCAGTGTCGGATCGCCGTATGTCGACGAGTGCAGGATCTGGCTGCCCTGCGCCAGAAAGCCGTCCTCGCCGGGGCAGTGCAGCTCGCGCGGCTCGTTGAACTGCCCGGTGCAGACCGCAACGAAATCGAAATCCTCGTTCGTGGTCGTGCCGTTCTTGTCCTTCAAGGCAAGCGTCCATCCCGGCCTGCCGTCCGCCCGGCGCGCCATGCCGGCGACTTCGGTGTTGAGCCGCAGCATGCGCTCGAGGCCAAAACTCTTGGCATAATCGGCGAGGTAGGCGTGGACCTGCGGCCCGGTCGGCCATTCCGGATAGGCCTCCGGCATGGCGCGGTCGGTGTAGCGGTAGAGCTCCTTCGGGCTCTGGGTCTGCACCTCGGGGTAGGAGCGCGCCGGCTCCCAGACGCCGCCGAGATCCGAGCTGCGCTCGACGATGGTGACGCGGTGGCCTCGGATGGAGAATGCTTTCGCGGCGGCAAGGCCGGAGACGCCGGCGCCGATCACGCAGACATGTTTTGGGCTGACCATGGGATTGCTCGATGTGTTTGGCGCGCAAGCGGCCGCGTTCGGCCGCAAGGCACGGCCGGCCGGACTGCAAGCAAATGGAAGCGGAGGAAGCGGCGACGGCTAGTCGTTGGCCTCGGGCGGCAGGAAGTCGACCTCGTGCAGCGCCGAGATGCGCACGACCTCGGCCGGGTCGGTCAGATTGTGCAGCTGGTTGAACAGCGCCTCCAGCTTCTGCATCGGTGAGACCCAGAACAGCGCGCGGCACGGCTTGTCAGACTTGTTGAAATAGCCGTGCGGGATGCCGCGTGGCATGCGCACGAGGTCGCCGGCATGGGCCTTGACCCATTGACCGTCGAGCTTGAGATCGAGCGTGCCTTCCTGCACCAGGATGAACTCGTCCTGGGTCGGATGGATATGCACCGGCACGAACTGGCCGGGATCGCTGTTGGTCTCGAACGCGAAGGTGGAATCGGTGACGGCCTTGGGGAAATAGACCTGGCCAAGGATGTTCCAGCTCTTGCCGCCGTAGCCTGTGCCGTTCGCGGTGATACCTTTTTCGAGTGCAGTCATGGCTTGCTCCTCATGGATTCCGGCGGGGCGGAGCATCGGCCGGGGACGGACCGCCTGTCTATCCGCTAAACGAATCCGGATGAACCTATTGCCATGCAGCACGACGAATTTGCAAGCTACGGCCCTTTTCGCCCCCGCGGAACTATTCTAGGCTTAAAGGAATTCCGGGCGCGAAGCATGGTCGACGATGTCCGCAGCCGAGCTGGAAATGAGCGCAACAGCCTCTGCAGCCGAACGGCTTGCGGCCTTCGCCCGCGTCACCACTGATGACGTCGACGAGGCGGCCGAGCAGATCGGGCGCATCTTCTGCCCGCATGATCTCAAGCCGACACAGGCGCGCGCGGCCGGCTTCTCGGCCCGGCACAATTGCGCGGCCTTCGACGGCTTTTCCATCAACTACGTCGCCTATGGCGGATCGGTCAGCATCGATCCGGGCTGCCTCGAGCGCTTCTTCCTGGTGCAGGTCCCGCTCGCGGGCAGCGCCCGCATTCGTGCCGGTCGTCGCGAGCTCGATGCGGCGCCGGGCCGGATCGCGTCGCTGCTGTCGCCGACGATTCCGACCCGGATGACGTGGACCGATTGCGCGCAGGCGATCCTGCTGCTCGACCGCCGCATGGTCGAGCAGCGCGCCGCGGCCTTGTCGGGCCGGGCGGCCGGTGTGGTCGAGTTTGATCCGGTAATCGAGCTGGATGCGCCGTCCGGGTGGGCTCTGCAGGCCAGGCTCGCCGACCTGATGACACTCGCCGAGCGCCTCGGGCCATCAGGCCGGCTGTCGCCGGCCGCGATGGCCGATTGGCGCGAAGCGCTGCTCGATCATCTGCTCAACCGGCAGCGGCATGGTCTGTCGGATGCGATTGAAACGTTCTCGGGGCAGGCCGAGCGTTTGCCGCGCGCCTTGCGCGCCGCGCGCGATTACCTTGCCGACCATGCCGGCGAGCCGCTCGATCTTGCGCAGCTCGCCTGCGCTTCAGGCATCGGCATCCGCGCACTGCAGCTCGGCTTCCGCCGTCACTTCGGCGCGTCGATCTCGCAGATGCTGCTCGACATGCGCCTTGCAGGCCTTAACGCGCGCCTCGCGCAAGCCGCTCCCGATGTCTCCATCACCGAGATCGCCTTCGATCTCGGCTTCACCCATCTCGGCCGCATGGCCGGCGCCTACCGCGAGAAATTCGGCGAGACGCCGTCAGCCACGCTGCGGCGAAGGATGAGCTAGATCCGTCTCGCCAGACCTTGATGCCGGGCCTCAACCCGCCGGCGAGTCGGTCTGGCGCAGCGTCGTCACCCAGATCACGCGCGCCACCTGCTGGGTCGGGTTGTCGAACATGTGCGGCACGATGCTCGGAAAACGAAAGCTGTCGCCGGCTTCCAGCACATGGGCCTGGTTGTCGAGCCACAGCCGCAGGCTGCCCGAGAGGATGTAGCCCGCCTTCTCGCCGGTGTGCTGCAGGAAGTCGGTGCCGGAGGAGGCGCCGGGGTTGAGCGTGAGCTCGTAGAGCTCGAGCTGGCCCTTGCCTTCCGGCGTCAGCGCTTCCTTGACGACGCCGCTGGCGGTGAGCCGCAGCAGCCGCCTGGCGTTCTTGCGCACGGTGTAGCGCGGCGCTTCAGTGGGATCGCTGCTCTCGAAGAAATAGGAAATGGGAACGTCGAGCGCGATGCTGAGCAGGCGCAGCGTGCGGATCGACGGCATCGCGCGCGCACGTTCGAGCTGGCTGATCATGCCGGTCGACAGGCCGGTCTTGTTGGCGACGTCCTGGATGGACAGGCCGGCGCGCTGACGCAGCAGCCGCACGGTTTCACCCAGGCGCTGGTCGACCGCATCGTCAGCTTCGATCGCCGAAGCGTCCTTGCTGCCGTTGGTATCGCCGCGACCATCCATGTCGCTCTCCCATGCATCATCTCAGCGTCGGGGATCGAGCCCCGCGCCTTCAGTCAGAGTGAAAAGCTGGCGCATTCTAGCAATGCGATTGACAGCTGTATTTAGTCGTGATGAACTTTTGCGAGAAAAATTTAGAAGCACTAAAGCCCACTCCTGTCCCTTTGCCGGGGTCTCGGGGGCGCGGGAGACGGTGCCGCGTGCGGAACGGAGAGTGGGTCATGGCGAACGACACCGGCGAGTTCGGCGTTGGGGCAGGGCATCTCGGCATTCCGAATCGCCGTCAATTCTTCCAGCTCGGCGCGGGCGCAGCCGCAGGCTGGACGCTTTCAGGGAACGCCTTCGCACAGACCGAACGTCCCTCTAATCCGCCGGACAAGCCGCGCGGGCAGGTGATCGCGGCGCTGTCGCAGGAGCCGACCGTCTTTCATCCCTTGATGCCGGGCATCGAGGTTGACCAGGGCGTCTGGTGGCAGGTGTTCTCGCCGCTCTGGTACATCGAGCCCGACGGGAAATTCGTTCCCGACCTCGCCCGCGAAGTCCCGACCATCGAGAATGGCGGCCTCTCGGCCGACGGGTTGACCTGGAAGATCAAGCTGCGCAGCGACGTGAAGTGGCACGACGGCACGCCGTTCACCGCGGAGGATGTCAAATTCTCCATCGAATTGATCAACAATCCCGGTTTCCGCGCGCGCAGCCGCGTCGGCCATAGCCTCGTCAAGGACATTACCGTCGTGGCGCCCGACGAGATCCATTGGCGGATGGAAGCGCCCTATTCACCCTATATGTCGATCCTGGCCTCGTTCACCTTCATCGTGCCCAAGCACATCCTGGAGAAAGTGTCCGATCCGAACGCCTCACCGTTCCACAATGCGCCTGTGGGGACCGGCCCGTTTCGCTGGGGCGAGCGCGTGCCCGGCGACCGTATCCAGTTGAACGCCCACACCGGCTATCATGGCAAGGGGCCGTACGTCGAACGCGTGGTCTTCAAGTACATCCCTGATCTCACCGTGCTCTACACCCAGTTCCGCACCGGTCAGGTCGATTACACCGGCCTGCAAGGCATCCTGCCGAACTTCGTGCAGGAGGCAAAGACGCTGAAGGGCCGCAAGATCTTCGTCTCCTCGACCTCTTCGGTGGAACACATCGCGCCCAATCTGGAATTCGGGCCCTTTGCCGATCGCACCGTGCGCGAGGCGCTCTATCTCGCCATCAACAAGCAGGCGATCATCGACGCGCTCTATTACGGCCTGCCGACGCCGACCGAGAGCTTCGTGCCGCAGCAGGCCTGGTCGTTCCAGCAGGGGCTGCCGCAGCACAAATACGATCCTGCCAAGGCCAATGCGCTGCTCGACGCCGCGGGCTGGGTTCGTGGCTCCAGCGGCATCCGCGAGAAGGGCGGGGTCAAGCTCGAGTTCGCCAACTCGACGACGGCAGGCAGTGCCGTGCGCGAGCAGTGCCAGCAGCTCCTGATCCAGGACTGGCGGGCCATTGGCGCGGCGATGCGCGTCAACAACATGCCGGCGGCCGTGATTTGGGGCGACTTCTGGCAGCAATCGAAGTTCAATTCGGTGATCGTCGGCGTGAACTTCATGCTTGGCAGCGACCCTGACGTGACGCCGCGCTTCGGCTCCGGCGCCATTCCCGCCAAGGGCGGCCGCGGCTTCAACACTTATCAATATCAGAGCGCGGAGGCCGACCGGCTGTTGTCTCAAGGCGCCAAGCAATTCGACCTGGCGCAGCGAAAGGCGACCTATGGCGAGCTGCAAAAGCTGATCCGCAACGACCTCGCGATCCTGCCGCTGTTCCAGGGCTTCATCGCCGAAGGCATCAAGGAGGGGCTGCAAGGCTTCCGTCCCAACATCAACATGTCGATCAACAGCTGGAATATGCGCGAATGGTATTGGGCCTGATGTCTCGGGCTGGTCGGATCGCCTGAGATGGCCCGCTACGTCGTCAATCGCCTGGCACAGGCGATCATGCTGCTGGTGATCGTCTCGGGAATCGGCTTCGCCATCCTGCATCTGGCGCCCGGCGGGCCGCTGTCGCAGTTTGCCGTCTCAAGCCATATGACCCAGGAGGATCTCGACCGCGTCACCAGGCAGCTCGGCCTCGATCGGCCGTTGCCGGTCCAATATCTCGACTGGTTCGGCCGCATGGTGCGGGGTGATTGGGGCAAGTCGTATCGCGACGGCGAGGCGGTGCTGTCGGTGATCTCCTCGCATCTCGGCGCCACGCTGGAGCTGATGGCGACGGCGACGATCATCGCGGTGCTGCTCGGCTGCTGGATCGGCATCCTCGGCGCGCTACGCCGCTACTCGCTGTTCGATACGCTCGCCACCGTTGGCGCCATGATCGCGCTGTCGATCCCGACCTTCTGGTTCGGCCTCGTCACCATCTACGTCTTCTCCGTCAAGCTCGGCTGGCTGCCGGCGGGCAACCGGCACACCATTGGCGACGGCTCCTTCCTCGACCTGCTGCATCATCTGATCGCGCCGGCCATGGTGCTGGCGCTGGTCGAGACCGCGATGTGGGGCCGCTTCATGCGCTCCTCGATGCTCGAGGTCATCAACCAGGACTACATCCGCACCGCGCGCGCCAAGGGCATGCCGGAATGGCGCATCCTCACGGTGCACGCGCTGCGCAACGCGCTGCTGCCGATGATCACGGTCGCGGGCCTGCAGTTTCCGACGCTGCTCGGCGGTGCGCTGGTTGCGGAGACCGTGTTCACCTGGCCGGGCATGGGCCGCCTGTTCCTGGATTCGATCGGTTACCGCGACTATCCCGTGGTGATGGGCATCCTGATGTTCTCGGCGACGATGGTGCTGATCGGCTCGCTGCTCGCCGACATCCTCTATGCCGTCGTCGATCCCCGCATCCGGGTGGGCTGAAGCGATGGCAACCGCAGCCCTCTCCACGGTTCAGCTCGCGCCCGGCCAGGCCGCGTGGCGGCGCTTCCGCCGGCATCGGCTGGCGCTCGCGGGCGCATTGATCATCCTCGTCCTCGTGCTCGGTTCGGCGTTCGGTCCCTACCTGCTGCCGTTCGACGACACCTACATCGACATCATGAAGCGGTTCGCGCCGCCGCTCTCCGGCGCGCACATCCTCGGCACCGACGAGCTCGGCCGCGACGTGCTGGCACGGTTGATGATGGGCGGGCGGGTCTCGCTTTCGATCGGCATCGTCGCGATGGTGATCGCGATGGCGGTCGGGATCGTCGTTGGCGCCTTTGCCGGGTTCTATGGCGGCGCGGTCGGTGCGGTTCTGATGCGGCTGGTCGACGCCGTGCTGTGCTTTCCGACCATCTTCCTGCTGCTGGCGCTCGCAGCGCTCACCGAGCCCGGCCTCGTCACCACCACCGTGCTGATCGCGGCGACGGCCTGGATGGCGGTGGCGCGCGTGGTCGAGGCCCAGGTGCGCTCGTTGCGTGAGCGGGAATTTGCAGTCGCCGCGCTCGCCTTCGGCTCCTCGAACCTGCGCATCATGTTCCGCGAGCTCGTGCCCAACGCGATCGCGCCGATCGTCGTTGCCGCGACGCTCAACGTCGCCAAGGCGATCCTGCTCGAATCCTATGTCAGCTATCTCGGCTACGGCATCCAGCCGCCGGCGGCGAGCTGGGGCAACATGCTCAACAATGCGCAGATCTATCTGACCAGCGCGCCCTGGCTCGCGATCGCGCCGGGCGTCGCCATCACGCTCGCGGTGACCAGCTTCAACTTCCTCGGTGACGGCCTGCGCGATGCGCTCGATCCGCGAATGAACATCCCGTGACGCGCAAGACCTCTGACGCGCAAGAGCTCGAACTGAACTCCAGGAGTGCCCCATGTCCCCGCCGCTCAACCGCATCAACAGCGACGAACGCCTGCCGGCGCAGGTAGATGTCGTCGTCATCGGCGGCGGCGTCATCGGCGTCTCGGCCGCCTATCATCTGGCGAAGAAGGGCCTCTCCGTCGCGCTGGTCGAGAAGGGCCATGTTGGCGGCGAGCAGTCGAGCCGCAATTGGGGCTGGTGCCGCCAGCAAGGCCGCGCGCGCGAGGAGATTCCGCTCGCCCGCGAGGCGCTGCGGTTGTGGGAGGACATGCAGAACGATGCCGGCGTCGATGCCGGCTTCCGGCGAACAGGGGTGTTGTTCCTGACCAAGAGCAAGGACGAACTGGCAAGCTGGGAGCGCTGGGCAGCGGTCGCGCGCGAGATGCAGGTTCACTCCACCGTGCTGACGCTGGCCGAAGTCGCCGAGCGCATGCCCGGCAATGCTGACACGTGGGTCGGCGGCCTGCACACGCCGAGCGATGGCCGCGCCGAGCCGTCGATGGCCGTCCCTGCGCTCGCCACCGCCGCACGCAAGCACGGCGTCACCATCCACCAGGGCTGCGCCGCGCGCGGACTGGAGACGACGGGCGGACGCGTCAGCGCGGTCGTCACCGAGAAGGGCACCATCCGCACGCAATCCGTGCTGCTGGCGGGCGGCGCGTGGTCGTCGCTGTTCTGCCGCCGCCACGGCATCGAGCTGCCGATCGGCCTCGTCAACGCCACCGCGTGCCGGACTACGCCGGGACCGGAGATCACCTCCGGCGCGCTCGGCACCGATTTCTACTGCATCCGCCGCCGCCTCGACGGCGGCTTTACGCTGGCGCTGCGCAACCGCGGCACGGTCGAGCTGTCGCCGGACCTGTTCCGTTACGCGCGCACGTTCTGGCCGACCTATCAGCATCGCAAGAACGGATTGAAGCTCTCGTTCGGCAAGTCGTTCTTTGATCAGCTCGTGCGCGGCACCAGCTGGAGTTTCGACAAGCCATCGCCCTTCGAGGCCGAGCGCGTGCGCGATCCCGCGCCCGACATGTCGCTGGTCAATGCGGCGCTGGCGGCGCTGATCAAGTCGAATCCGGAATTGAAGGACATCGCAATCGCGGAAGCCTGGGGCGGCACCATCGACTGCACGCCCGATACGATTCCGGTGATCTCACCGGTCGATGCGCTGCCGGGCTTCTTCCTCGCGACCGGCTTCTCCGGCCACGGTTTCGGCATCGGTCCAGCCGCTGGCAAGCTTGCGGCCGACCTCGTGACGGGCGCGACGCCGCTTGTCGATCCCGCCGCCTACAGCCACAAGCGCATGATCGACGGCCGTCGTCTCGCGCCGGTCAGCCCGTTCTGAGGCCGGCATGACGGTTCTCTACAAGGCCAACATGGTGCGCGGCGCCGAGTGGGCGCGCTTCTTCGCGGAGCGCGCGCCCGACGTGCCGTTCCGGCTCTGGCCTGATATCGGCGACCCCGCCGCGGTGCGTTATCTCGTGGCCTGGGTGCCGCCGGATGACATCGCGACGACCTTTCCCAATCTCGAGCTGGTCTTCTCGGTGGGTGCCGGCGTCGATCAGTTCGACACCACGAAAGTCCCAGCGCACATCCCGCTGGTCCGCATGCTGGAGCCCGGCATCGCCGAGACCATGGTCGAATACGTCACCATGGCCGTGCTCGGCCTGCATCGCGATCTCCTCGATTTCATCGGCCAGCAGAAGCAGCAGGTCTGGCGCGAGATCCGGATCACGCCGGCCAGGCGCCGGCGGGTCGGCGTGATGGGGCTCGGCCAACTCGGCCAGGCCGTGCTGAAACGGCTCAAGACGTTCGGCTTTCCGCTACTTGGGTGGAATCGTTCGCCGCGCGAGATCGAAGGCGTCACCTGCTATGCGGGGGCCGATGCCTTGCCAGAATTTCTGGCGCAGGCCGACATTCTCGTCTGCCTGCTGCCGCTGACGGATCAAACGCGCGGCATTCTCAATGCCGAGTTGTTCGCGCGCCTGCCGCGCGGGGCAGGGCTCGTCAATGTCGGGCGCGGCCCGCATCTCGTCGAGGCCGATCTCCTCGCAGCCCTCGACAGCGGCGCGCTATCAGGTGCGGTGCTCGACGTCACCGATCCCGAGCCGCTGCCTGCAGGCCACCCGTTCTGGAGCCATCCGCGCATCCTGCTGACGCCGCACAATGCCAGCATGACGACGCCCGATACGGCGGTCGATTTCGTGCTCGACGTCATCGCGCGGCATCGTCGCGGCGAGGAGCTGCCCGGGCTGGTCGATCGCAAGCGGGGGTACTAGGGCGGAATGGTGATGGTGACATCAGTGCTGCCACGGGCTCCTCTTACCTCTCCCGCCTGCGGGAGAGGTCGGCGCGTAGCGCCGGGTGAGGGCTCTCTCCTCTGGGGGGATCTCGCTTGCGGAGACACCCTCTCCCCAACCCGCCCCCGCAAGCGGGGGAGGGGGCGCATCTTCTCCGCGGCGGTTGGCGGAGGCCTCGCATGAGCATCGTGGCAAACATTTCGAACGAAGCCATCGCCAACGCACAGGGCCCCGTGCTGTCGGTCGCCGGCCTCACCACCTCCTTCATGCTCGAGCGGCAATGGGTACCCGTCGTCCGCAACGTCTCGTTCGACATCGCGGCCCGCGAGACCGTCGCGATCGTCGGCGAGTCCGGTTCGGGCAAGAGCGTCACCGCGCTGTCGATCATGCGGCTCATCCCGAGCGAGATCGGCCGGGTCGAGGGCCGCGTCATGCTGGCGGGGCGCGATCTGCTCGCGCTGCCCGAGGCTGATATGAAGGATATCCGCGGCAATGACGTCGCCATGATCTTCCAGGAGCCGATGACGAGCCTCAATCCGGTGCTCACCATCGGCTTCCAGATCGCGGAGGCGCTGATCCAGCATCGCGGCCTGTCGCGCGCGGCAGCGGAGGCGGAGACCATCCGCCTGCTCGATCGCGTCCGCATCCCTGCGGCGGCGTCGCGCTTCCACGAGCATCCGCACCGCTTCTCCGGCGGCATGCGCCAGCGCGTGATGATCGCGATGGCGCTGGCCTGCAAGCCGAAGCTTCTGATCGCGGACGAGCCGACCACCGCGCTCGACGTCACCATCCAGGCGCAGATCCTCGAGCTCTTGAAGGAGCTTCAACAGGAGGAGGGCATGTCGATCCTCTTCATCACCCACGACATGGGCGTGGTCGCCGAGATCGCGGACCGCACCGTGGTGATGTATGGCGGGCAGGCGGTGGAGACGGACGCCACCGCCCGCATTTTCGCCGCGCCTGCGCATCCCTATACGCGCGCGCTGCTCGCGGCCGTGCCGCGGCTCGGCTCGATGGACGGGCGGATGCGGCCGATGCGGTTTCCGATCGTCGACAAGGTGACGGGCACGTCGGACGAGCCGGCCGAGACGCCCGATACGGTCTCGCCCGCCGAGCGGCCTCTGCTGGAAGTCTCAAACCTCACGACGCGCTTTCCGATCCGCTCCGGCCTGTTCGGCAAGGTCTCGGGCCGCGTCCATGCGGTCGAGAACGTCTCCTTCACCTTGCGCGCCGGCGAGACACTGGCGGTGGTCGGCGAATCCGGCTGCGGCAAGTCGACCACCGGCCGATCCATCCTCAAGTTGACCGAGCCGGACAGCGGCACCGTCCTGATCGACGGCCAGGATGTGCTGGCCATGAACGGCCGGGCTCTACGCGATGTCCGCAAGCACATGCAAATCGTGTTTCAGGATCCGTTCGCGAGCCTCAATCCGCGCATGTCGGTGGGGACGGCGATCGCCGCGCCCCTGCTTGCCAACGGACTCGCAACGGCGTCGCAGGCGCGCGACAAGGTCGCCGACCTGCTCGTCCGCGTCGGCCTCTCCGCCGACATGGCCGCGCGTTTCCCGCACGAATTCTCCGGCGGCCAGCGCCAGCGCATCTGCATCGCGCGCGCGCTCGCCCTCGGGCCGAAGCTGATCGTCGCCGACGAAGCTGTCTCCGCGCTCGACGTCTCGGTCAAGGCGCAGGTCGTCAACCTGATGCTCGACCTCCAGGCCAGCATGGGCCTTGCCTATCTCTTCATTTCCCACGACATCGCCGTGGTCGAGCGCATGAGCCACCGCGTCGCCGTGATGTATCTCGGCGAGATCGTCGAGATCGGCCCGCGCGCGTCGGTGTTCGGCAACCCGCAGCATCCCTATACGAAAAAACTGATGGCCGCCGTGCCGGTGCCCGACCCGTCACGCCGCGGCACGCGGCGCCAAGCCTCGAACGATGAGATCAGAAGCCCGGTCCGCGCGCCGGACTACCAGCCGCCGGTGCGGCAATATCGCGAAGTGTCGCCCGGCCACGTGGTGCAGGTGTGGGGCGAGGAATGGTCGACATGAGGCTGCGAGCTTCACGAAAGCAAGCGCGGATCTTTGATTTCGGCCAGACGTGATCAGCGTGCTGACCAACCGCGCGTTGCAGAGCCAGCATGTTCGCCCTCCCTTATCGCAACAATGCAGGCGCGTCCTCCGGAAATTGTGACCGAATAGAGCGACAGGGAAGAGCCGTGTGTGAACCGTTTCATACGCAATCGCTCTCTTTCTGAATTACCACTCTCGCAACGAAATTGCCGCACCCGGATCATTTCAAACACGGGTGAGAGGCAATGCCTGCGCAGCCGCATGCTCGCAGCTTTGGATTGGCTCCATCTTGCTCACGAGCAAGCCAGTCCCATCACTCAGCAAAGATCCTTCAGAAATTGGAATGAAAGGGCATCGCGCAACTCACGCAGCTTCTGTTCGGGGTCGGCCGGTAGGCTGCTACTTACTCAGAAGGAGCTCCTATGAAGATAAGCAGCGCAATTTCCAACGCCTTCTCCGCAACAAGGCGGGTCGGCAATCTTCGGATCCCCCGTTCCAGTTTGATCAAATCGGCCCATCTTCTTGAAAGAATCGGACTGGCCGCGGTTGGGGCCTCTGGCGGGCTCTATGTTGGTGCGACCCTGTTACGTCAGAAGGCCGGACTGTTTGAAAGCGGCTGGATCGTCCTGATAACGATACTCTACGGAGCTCTTGGCTATTACATGGGGATTGATTTGTCGGGCAATGCCCCCGCGCAGAGGTCGACATCGAGCATCTCGGAAGAGTGGAACGGTTCCGAGCCGATAGAGATCATGAGTGCGGCCGGCACGTTCGGCGCGGCAATCGCTGCAACTCTGTCCGTCAGCATCCTTGTCCTTGATCAGAATTTGCCAAACGGCCTGATCGGCTTTGTTGCCGGCTGCTGGGTAATTGGTTCTTCGCTGCAGGTTGCGGCGGGCACGATGGCTCGCAGCTACGAAGCGCCGATCAGCGAGCAATGAAGGAGCTGCTGTCGCGGAAAACGTCCGTTCGGCACAAGCCGCAGTGTTGGTTCGGTTTCGGTTCGAAATGACCGCCACGACTCATCGCAACCTCCGCCGTCCAATGCTGCGTGCCGACGATGTTTGGTAGCAAAGCCGTTCGCATCGAGCAGCGTCACCGCTTGAATGCGATATCGGCATTGAGAAACCCAGGTTATCGCGCAACAAACAAGACGTGCCATCATGGTGGTGTTGGTATATTGTCCCCGCGCGCCGTGGTCCAAAATTTCTGCTAACCGCTAACCACACGATCGGTGGAGCCAATGCAGATTGCGGAGTGGCTCGAGAAGCTGGGGCTTGCGCAATACGCGGAGCGCTTTGCCCAAAATGGGATCGACATAGGCGTCCTTCCCGAACTGATGGACGAGGACTTCGATAAGCTCGGAGTCCTGCTCGGCCATCGCCGCAAGATGCTGCGTGCTATCGCTGACCTCGATCCGGCCGCGTTGATCGCATCTCCCGCTCCTCCTCAGGACGCCGAGCGGCGTCATCTCACGGTCATGTTTTGCGATCTGGTCGGCTCGACTGCGCTCTCGGCGCGTCTCGATCCCGAGGATATGTGGGAGGTGATCCGGGCCTATCGCGCTGCCTGCGCGAGCGTGATTGCTGCTTATGATGGCAGGATAGCCAGATTCGTCGGTGACGGAATACTCGTCTATTTCGGCTATCCGCGCGCCCACGAAGATGATGCCGAGCGCGCGGTGCGCGCCGGCCTCGACATGATCTCCGCGATACGCCAGCTCAAGACAGGGACCGACGAACGAGCTGAACTGCGGATCGCAATTGCGACCGGACTCGTGGTGGTCGGAGACCTCATCAGCGGAGATGCGTCGGAGGAGCACGCAACCATCGGCGACACACCAAACCTCGCCGCCCGGCTCCAGAGCCTGGCGGAGCCGGGGGTCGTCGTCGTTGCTTCATCGACGCGCCGGCTGCTTGGCGATCTCTTCTCCCTGCGCAATCTCGGCCGTCGGGAGGTCAAGGGAATGGCAGACCCCATCGCGGTCTGGGCGGTGGAAGGCGCGACCGCATCCGAGAGTCGCTTCGAGGCAGTCCGTGCCGCGCGCTCGATCGGCTTTGTCGGCCGTAAGAACGAGATCGAGTTCATCCTCTCGCGCCAGCGGGAGGCATGGCAGGGCCGGGGACAGTTCGTGTTGATTTCCGGCGAAGCGGGCATCGGCAAGTCGCGTATTGTGGCAACGCTGTCCGAAAGTCCCTCGTTGGGGACGCACCGTCGCGTGCGATATCAGTGTTCACCTTACCACACCAACAGCGCGCTTCATCCCTTTGTCGCGCAGCTCGAGCGCGCCGCCGGAATTCGCTCGCACGACACGGCGGATCAAAAACTCGACAAGCTCGAGGCAATGCTCGCAATAGGAACCCAGCAGGTCGCCCGGGCAACACCGCTCATTGCGGCATTGCTTTCGATTCCCACCGGCGACCATTGCCCGCCCCTCGGCTTGAGCCCGGCGCAGCAGCGGCGGCAGACATTTGCCGCCCTTCTCGATCAGCTTGAGGGACTGGCGAGAGGCCAGCCGCTGCTGATCATCTGCGAGGATATGCATTGGGCCGATGCCACGACACTTGAACTGTTCGATCTCGCGGTCGATCGGATCAGAGGGCTGCCGATACTCGTGCTCTTGACGTCCCGGCCGGAGTTCGAGCCCTCCTGGTCGGGCCTTGCCAACGTCAGTCTGTTGCGGCTCGACCGGCTCGATCGGCAGGACACCCGCGCGCTCGTCGAGCAGATTGTCGTCGGTCGCCGGCTGCCAAGCGAGATGATGGAGCAGATCATCGACAAGACCGATGGCATTCCGCTATTCGTCGAGGAATTGACCAAGATGGTGCTGGAGTCCGGGCTGCTCGTTGAGGATGCCGGGCGCTACCGCCTGAATAATCCGCTGCCGCCGCTTGCTATCCCTGCGACGCTGCAGGATTCGCTGATGGCGCGGCTCGATCGGCTCGCTCCGGTCAAGGAGGTGGCCCAGATAGGAGCCGCCATTGGCCGCGACTTCTCGTACGCGCTGCTGAAAACCGTGGCGGGACGCGACGATCTGACGCTGAGCGCTGCGCTGGGACAACTCGAAGAGGCCGAACTGCTGCTTCGTCGCGGGACGCCGCCCGAAGCGAGTTATAGTTTCAAGCACGCCCTTGTTCAGGAAGCGGCCTACGAGAGTCTGCTCAAGAGCAAACGGCAGGTTCTTCACACACGAATTGGCGATGTCCTGCGTGAGAAGTTTCCAGCCGTCGCCGAGACCGAGCCGGAAGTTCTGGCGCACCACTTCACCGAGGCGGGGCTGAGCGAGATCGCCCTCGAATGGTGGCGCAAGGCGGGCCAGCAGGCGTTGAAACGCTCGGCCTATTCCGAGGCGATCGCCCATCTCGGCAAGGCCATCGCGATCGCCGATCAATTGCCTGGCGAGCCCCACCGGATGACGAGCAGGCTGCATCTTCAAATCGCATATGGCCGTGCCTTGCGGGGCAGCCTCGGCCACAGCGCTCCGGAAACGGTCGCCGCATGGACGCGCGCGCGACAATTCGCAGCCGGTATCGATGATCCCGTTGAACTTGCGCCGGTCCATTCCGGCCTCTTCAATGCCTGCCTGACCCATGGCGAACTTGCTCCGATGCGGGAGCTGGCGGATGCCATCAGGAGCGCCGCTGAGCGACGGCCGGACTCGCCGGTGGCCGCCGTCGTGGCCCATTGGACTGGGGGCGTGACCTGCTGGTTCGCCGGCGAGTATTTGAACGCGCGTACGCATCTTGAGCGGGCGCTGGCGATCTATCGGGCCGAACCGGATCCCGCGACCTTCAGGGCTTCGGCGCTGGATCTCCCGTTCGTGATCATGCGATTTCTCGCTTTGGTGCTCTGGCCGCTCGGCGACATCGCTCGTGCGCGCAAGCTCGCCGCGGAAGCGGTGGGTACTCCAGGAGAAAAACGGGCGCTGTCCCAGGCCAATGCGTTGGTTCATCGCGCGGTGTTCGACGGAGTATGCGGGGGCATGTTGCAGCAGACAGAGACGATCCTGGCGCTCGGTCTCGCACGCGACCACACGATGCCGCTGTACGTGGCCGCCGGCACCTACCTGAACGGCCTCGCCAAGTGGCGTGCAGGAGACCGAATGGCCGGACTGGCGGACATGCGTCACGGCTGGACCTTCCTGCACGAGAACGATTGCTACCTCTGCGAACCGTTCTGGGGGATGCATGTCGCCCTGGCGATTGCAGATCTAGGCGAAGTCGAGACCGGGCTGGAAATCCTGGACGAATTGATCGCCGGGACGGGACAATCCGGCCAGCATTGGCTTGATGCCGAGCTGCATCGTGTCCGCGGTAAACTCTTATCGCGCCATGATCCTTCGGACGAATCCAGCGCCGAAGACGCCCTCAAGCGGGCGCTGGACATCGCACAACATCAGCGGACCAAGACTTTCGAGCTGCGCAGTGCCCTTGAACTTGCACGCCTGTACAAGACAAATGGCCGAGCGCGTACGCTATCCGAAGTTCTCGCTCCCGTGCTCGCCGAATTCGAGGCGGAACGAAATCTTCCGGAATCCGTGGAAGCGAAAGAGCTGCTCAAGCAAGAGCATGAGGCACATGCCGTTGCCCCAGGCCGGACGTCGTATCGGCAGAGATGATCCTCACGAATTCACGTGCACGAAGTCCCGCAGCAGCGGATAGATCTCGTTGTTCCAGCGCTTGCCGGAGAACACGCCGTAATGGCCGACGCCGGCCTGCATGTGGTGGACGCGGCGATAGGCGCGCACGCCGGTGCAGAGGTCCTGGGCGGCGAGCGTCTGGCCGATCGAGCAGATGTCGTCCTTCTCGCCCTCGACCGTCATCAGCCCCATGCGACTGACGGCTTTGGTGTTCACTTGACGGCCGCGATGCATCAGCTTGCCTTGCGGCAGGAGGTGCTCCTGGAACACGTCGCGCACGGTCTCGATGTAGAACTCGGCCGGCAGATCCATCACGGCGAAATATTCGTCGTAGAAGGTCTTGATGGTCGCGGCCTTCTCCTTCTCGCCCTTGGCGATGTGGTTGGCGAGGTCCATGTGCTGCTTGATGTGGCGCTCGAGATTCATCGAGACGAAGGCGCTGAGCTGCACGAAGCCGGGATAGACTTTGCGCAGGGCGCCGCGGCACTGCACCGGCACGTAGTTGATCAGATTGCGCTCGAACCATTCGATCGGCTTGCTCTTGGCGAACTCGTTGACCCTGGTCGGCTGGATCCGCGTGTCGATCGGGCCGGCCATCAGCGTCAGCGTCGCCGGGCGCGAGGGATGGTTGTCCTCGCACATGATCGCGGCAGCCGCGAGCGCGGAGACGGACGGCTGGCAGATCGCCACCATGTGCGGGCGCGGCCCGAGCTGCCCAAGGAAGTCGATCAGGTGCTCGGTGTAGTCGTCGAGCCCGAAGCGGCCCTCGCTGCGCGGGATGTCGCGCGGATTGTGCCAGTCGGTGATGTAGACGTCGTGGTCCTGCAGCAGCGTCTTCACGGTGCCGCGCAGGAGCGTGGCGAAATGTCCGGACATCGGCGCCACCAGCAGCATGCGCGGCTGCTCGCCGACGCCTTCTTTCTTGAAGTGCAGCAGCGAGCCGAACGGCGTCGCGTAGGCGATCTCCTCGCTGACTGCGACCTCGCGGTTGCCCACCATGACGCTGTCGATGCCGTAGGCGGGACGGTCATAGGTGAGGGTGGAGCGCGAGATCAGCTCCAGCGCGGCCGACAGCCGGCCGACCACCTGGTCCGATGAGCCCTGAGGCACCAGATTGAGGAATTTGAGTGCGGACGAAGCCCCCGCGCGCCATGGCGCAGTCAGGTCCATGTGGTTCTGAAAAGCCTGATAATACATCGACATCATACTGAAGCGCCCACTTGCCTCCTGTCGTGATGCAATATCGAAGCCAGACGGGAGCCGGACCGCCCGGAAAATTGGCACGTCGCTTGCTGCGCCCCGGGCGGGTAGGCACAGATCACGGGCACGCACGCGCGGGGTGCGTTGCCCAGGCGTGAGGGAAGGGCTCTATGGCGAAGGCGACACTGACCATCAGCAGCAAGAACTACTCGTCCTGGTCGCTGCGTGGCTGGCTGCTGACGAAATTCTCCGGGCTCGACTTCGAGGAGATCGTCACCGCGCCGGACGATCCGTCGGCGCGCGCGGAGATCCTGCTGCTGTCGTCCTCGATCCTGGTGCCGTGCCTGCGGCACGAGGGCGCCGTGGTCTGGGACACGCTGGCGATTGCCGAATATCTCAACGAGGTGATGCCGGACGCAGGCCTGTTGCCGGCCGACCGCATCCAGCGCGCCCATTGCCGCTCGATCTCAGGCGAAATCCATTCCGGCTTCACCACTTTGCGCGCCTCGCTGCCGGTCAACCTGAAGGGGCACTTTCCCGGCTTCAAGATCTGGTCGCGGGCGCAGGCCGATATCGACCGCGTCTGGTTCATCTGGCGCGACTGCCTGGAGAAATCGGGCGGTCCCTTCCTGTTTGGCGAGAAGCGCACCATGGCGGATGCGATGTACGCTCCCGTCGTGACGCGCTTCGTGACCTACGACGTTAAGCTCGCACCGCCGCTGAAGGCCTATGCCGACACCATCATGGCCATGCCCGAGATGCAGGAATGGGTCGCGGCGGCAAAGGAGGAGCCGGCCGAGATCGAGGAGCTCGAGGTCGAATATTAGGCAGGCGTTGCACGGCTGTGCCTGTTTCGGGGGCGGCGGCCCTCCGCTGCGGACCGCAGCGCTATGCCTTTGCAACAATTAACCTTTGGACCCGGTGACAGGCGCCTGCGATCCGGCCGGCTGCGCAGATATTGTGCGCGCCTGCCGAACCGCAGCGAGATCTAGCCGTGAACAGGTGCGTACAAGGCGCTTCGGCTGATTCGGACGTGATTCGTTCGGGCCGCGTTGCGAAGGTTAAAGCGCAGCGCCGCCCCGTCGCATTTTGAAACAGACACCGCCTTCAGGCGGCCCCGCGCTGCTTCACGCGCGGCAGGCGCCAGCCGATCACGGTTGCTTCCACCGCAATCCCGGCCTCGTGGTTCTGCCAGCGTCCCTCGACATAGCGGCAGGCGAACGGCAGTTGATAGGTCCCGCTGTGATCCTCGCACAGCACTTCGAGTGGCAGGCCCGGCGGTGGTTCTCCGGCGCCGTCGAATTCCGCCAAACGTCTATCGCGCGTTGCCATTCCGAAAATCTCCCCTAAACAAAGCCGCGGAGAGCGCCCACTTCTTCCGCATGCGGTTCACTGCTCCCCCGTCCCAAGGGGAACGAGCCCAAGCTCAACGCGAGAATGCGGTGCGAGTGTGGTAGCCTCACGCTGCAGTGCGCAAACAGCGCACATTGATGTGATCGACTGGCGAGGAACTTTCATGCTGCTTCGAAACGCCGGCATTTGTTTCGCAATGTTGCTGCTCGCAGCGCTGGCGCCTCTGCCCGTGCTCGCGCAGGACGTGCCCGGCATCGAGATCTGCACGGTCGAGAAGACCATGGAACGCCGCACCAGCTGCCTTCAGAGCAATGTCGACTTCCTGCAGAAGACGATCACCAAGCTCTCCCTCGATCATCAGCAGAAGCTGGATGCGGCGGGTCGCCAGATCGATGCGTTGAAGACAGCCGTCGCCGGCCTGCAGAAGACGCTTCTTGATCTCCAGGCCGCGCAGGCGAAGACCGCCGAGGATCTGAAGAAGAAGCAGGACGCGCCGCCGGCGAAGGATGCTGCGAAATAGGCGCGCCGGTCACGCCACGCGATAGCGCTCCATCACGCCGCGATCGGGCTCATAGCCAAGCCCGCGGTCCGTGGGCACCGCGACGTGGCCGCTTGCATCGACATCGGCGCGGCCGCCCCAGAGGCAGGCTTCGCGCTTCAGATAGAACATCTCGACCAGCCCGTCGTCGCGCGTCGCGAGCAGATGCAGCGTCGCCAGCAGGCCCGGGCCAAAGTAAGGAGAGTGCGGCACGATCTTGACGCCGGACCGATCGGCCAAGTCTGCGACCTTCAGGAATTCCGTGATGCCGCCGACCTTGATAACTGACGGCTGGGCGTGGCTGACCGCGCCTGCCTCCATCATCTGGCGGAATTGATATTCGGTGCAGGCATTCTCGCCGGCGGCAATTCCGACGCCGCTCTTGCTGCGCACCTCGGCAAGCGTGGCGAAGTCTTCCGGCGGCCAGACCGGCTCCTCCAGGAACATCGGCTGCGCCTCGCGGCATGTCGCCGCGAACGCGATCGCCTGCTCTCCGGTCAGCGGGCAGTTCATGTCGACCATCAGTGGAATGCTCGGGCCGATCGCCGCGCGCGCGGCGAGCACCGCAGGCGTCGTGGTCTCGTGCAGCTTGATCGCGCCATAGCCGAGCGCGAGCGCCTTCCTGCATTCGGCGGCGATGGTGTCGGGCGCGCCGATCCGGAGCAGGCTCGCGTAAGCCGGAATGGCGGTGCGCCTGATCTCGCCCAGCAGGCGATGCAGCGGCACGCCGGCGACCTTCGCGGCCAAGTCCCACAAAGCGATATCGAGCCCGGAGATCGCGAACATCGTGATGCCGTAGCGGCCGAACAGATGCAGGTTGCGCTGGATCTGCTCCATCACCGCGGCAATGCCGGCCGCATCGGGCACCTTCAGCCCGCGGGCCTGCGGCGCGATCATCTCCTCGACCGCGCTGCGCGTCGTGTGCGGGCAGACATAGGCGAAAGCATCGCCCCAGCCGGTCAGCCCAGCATCGGTCGTGACCTCGACGAGGACCATGTCGAGGGCCGTGATGGCGGAAGCGCCCTGGCGGAAGCTCGCGACGCCGGCATCATAGGGGATGCGGATATGGTGCGCCCGCACATCGGTGATTTCCATGACCCGGTTCCTCTTTCTCGTGAGCGGTTTCGGTGAGTGTAGCCACGAACACCGGGGCGTTGCCAGCTTCCATTGGCCGGCTATCCTCATGCGGAGCACCGCAATGCCGATCAAGCAGGGTGATGCCGACCGGCGCATCATCGCCGCGCTTCGAACGAGGGCCTGAACCACATGAATCCAGCCCAGCGCGCGCTCTGGTATATCGAGAGCCATCTGGCCGAGCCGATGACGCTCGACGAGATCGCTGCGATCTCGGGCGTGTCGCGGTTCCACATCGTGCGTGCGTTCGCCGCAGCCGTCGGTCTGCCGGTGATGCGCTACGTGCGCGCGCGGCGGCTGAGTGAGGCGGCGCGCAGTCTTGCAAAGGGAGCGCCGGACATCCTGTCGCTGGCGCTGGAGGCAGATTACGGCTCGCACGAAGCTTTCACCCGCGCGTTCCGCGACCAATTCGGCACCACGCCCGAAGCGGTGAGGGCGGCAGCGTGCGTCAACCAGCTCAGGCTACAGGAGCCGATCCTCATGGACTCCACCATGCTCGACCATCTTGCCCCACCGCGTTTCGAGACCGCAAAAGCCTTCCTCGTCGCCGGTCTCGCCGAGCGCATCTCCTGCGACAACGGTGCCATGATCCCTGGTCTATGGCAGCGCTTCAATCGGGAGGTCCTCGACATTCCCGCGCGCGTAGGCAACGTCGCCTACGGCGTCTGCTGCAACGGCGATGATGCCGGCAATTTCGATTACATTGCCGGCGTCGAGGTCGCCGATTTCTCCGACCTGCCGCGCCGCTTCGGTCGCATCCGCATTCCGGAGCAGCGCTATGCGGTGTTCACGCACAAGGATCACGTCGCCTCGATCCGGCGCACCGTCAACACGATCTGGAATCAATGGCTGCCGGCGTCTGGCCTGAAAGCCGCGGACGCGCCCAACTTCGAGCGCTATGACGAAAAGTTCGATCCCGCCACCGGCAACGGCGGCTTCGAAATCTGGATACCTGTCAGCGAATAACACGCAACGCTGGCATACCGTCCCGCTTGCTTGGCAAGCTCCGGCGACTTTGCCATAACCGCAGGCAAATCTTGCCTGCGGGGGCCCGTGCCGGACATCCCGTGCAAGCCATAACAAGCAGCCGGGAGGGTCTCCGATGTCCAACGTCCGCGTTCTCGCCACCGACCTCGAATTTCCCGAAGGGCCGGTCGTGATGCCGGACGGTTCGGTGGTGCTGGTGGAGATCCGCGGCCAGCGCCTGACGCGCGTCTATCCCGACGGCCGCAAGGAGATCGTGGCCAGGATTCCCGGCGGCCCGAATGGCGCCGCGCTCGGACCCGACGGCAAGATCTACATCTGCAACAATGGGGGCTTCTCCTGGATTCCGGCCGGCAAGATGATCATGCCGGGTCCGCAGCCGGACGATTATCTCGGCGGCGCGATCCAGCGCGTCGACCTGCAATCCGGCAAGGTCGAGACCGTCGTGACCAAATGCGGCGTCCACGATCTGCGCGGGCCGAACGACCTCGTCTTCGACAAGCACGGCGGCCTCTGGTTCTCCGATCTCGGCAAGCGCCGCGCGCGCGAGATGGACGTCGGCGGCATGTATTACCTCAAGCCCGGCATGAGCGAGGTCGTCGAAATCGTGCATGGCGTATTGCCGGCCAACGGCATCGGCCTGTCGCCGGACGAGAATACGGTCTACATCGCGGAGACGCCGACCGGGCGGCTTTGGGCCTATGAGCTCTCGGCGCCGGGCACGCTCAAGCCGCGCGATCCGATCTATCGCGGCGAGCGCGGCCAGCCGATCTGCGGCCTCGGCGGCTACCAGATGTTCGACTCGCTCGCGGTGGAAGCTGGCGGCAATGTCTGTATCGCCACGCTCGTCTCCGGCTGCATCTCGGTGATCGCGCCCGACGGCACCCTGGTGGAACAGGTCCCGACCGGCGACCGCGTCACCACCAACATCGCCTTCGGCGGCCCCGAGCTGAGGACCGCCTACATCACGCTGTCGGGCAAGGGCGAGCTGATCGCCATGGACTGGCCGCGCGGCGGATTGCCGTTGAATTTTCTGAACAAGTGAATGTATCTGGACGAGTTGTGCCAATACATCCGTCGTCATTCCGGGATGCGTGCGCCAGCACGCAGGCCCGGAATCCATAACCCCAGGCGGTGGTTATGGATTCCGGGCTCGCGACTTCGTCGCGCCCCGGAATGACGGCAGTCATTATGGAGTGAGAAATGCCCTGGCCCGATCCCATCACCCTGCGCGGACAGCACGCCCGTCTCGAGCCGCTGTCGCATGACCATCGCGAAGGGCTGGTCGAGGCGGTCAAGGACGGCGAGCTGTCGAAGCTGTGGTACACCGCAATCCCGCTGCCGGAGAACATGGGCAAGGAGATCGACCGCCGCTTAGGCCTGCAGGCCGCGGGCTCGATGCTGCCCTTCACCGTGTTCGATGCCGGCGGCAAGATCGTCGGCATGACCACCTACATGAACATCGATGCCGCCAACCGCCGCGTCGAGATTGGCTCGACCTGGTACGGCAAGAGCGCGCAGCGCGGCCCGCTCAACACGCAGTGCAAGCTGCTGCTGCTGCGCCATGCCTTCGAGACGCTGAACTGCATCGCGGTCGAGTTCCGCACGCATTTCTTCAACCACCAGAGCCGCCGCGCCATCGAGCGCCTGGGCGCCAAGCAGGACGGCATCCTGCGCAGCCACCAGGTCGCGCCGAACGGCACGTTGCGCGATACCGTCGTCTACAGCATCACCGCCGCCGAATGGCCGACGGTGCAGGCGCATCTCGAATTTCAACTCAACGACAAGCCGCGCTAGGGGCGGCCGAGGGACCATGGATAGATTTGATTATGTGATCGTCGGCGCGGGCTCCGCCGGTTGCGTGCTCACCAGCCGGCTCAGCGAGGACCCCAACACCTCCGTTTGCGTACTCGAGGCGGGCCCGTCCGACTGGCACCCCTACATCCATCTGCCGGCGGGTTTCATCAAGACCTTCCACATGAAGAGCATCAACTGGGCCTATCAGCAGGAGCCCGGTCCCTGGACCGGCGGGCGCAGCATCTACGCGCCGCGCGGCAAGACGCTGGGCGGCTCGTCCTCGATCAACGGCCACATCTACAATCGCGGCCAGCGCATGGATTTCGACACCTGGGCGCAGATGGGCAATCGCGGCTGGGGCTATGCCGACGTGCTGCCCTATTTCCGCCGACTGGAGAAGCGGATCGGCGAGGGCGAGGACACCTATCGCGGCCGCGACGGCAACCTCATCGTCACCACCATGAACTGGCGCGATCCGCTCTGCGAGGCCTTCATGGAAGGCGCGGTCTCGCTCGGCATTCCCCGCAATCCCGATTACAACGGCAAGACCCAGGAAGGCGTCTCCTACTGCCAGCGCACCATCAACAACGGCCTGCGCGTCTCCGGCGCCACCGCGTTCCTCAAGCCGGCGATGAAGCGGCCCAACGTGCATGTGCATACGCATGCGCACGCGACCGAGATCATCTTCGAGGGCAAGCGCGCCGTCGGCGTGCGCTACATGAAGGGCGGCCGCGGCGGCCATCCCGTCGAAGTGCGCGCCAACAAGGAGGTGATCCTCTCAGGCGGCAGCTATAATTCGCCGCAGCTGCTGCAGCTCTCCGGCATCGGCTCGCCGGATCTGTTGCAGCAGCACGGCATCGCCGTGCGTCACGCGCTGCCGGTCGGCGAGGGCCTGCAGGATCACTACGCCCCGCGCACGGTGGCGCGGGTCAAGGACATCAAGACCATCAACGAGCTCCGCCGCGGCTGGCGTCTCTGGGTCGAGGCGGCGAAATGGGCCACCGCGCGCCGCGGCCTGCTGTCGCTGTCGCCGACCATGGTCTATTGCTTCTGGCATTCCGGCGAGAGCGCGGAGAGCTCCGATCTGCAGCTTACCTTCACGCCGGCAAGCTACAAGGAGGGCGTGCAGGGCCAGCTCGAGGATGAGCCCGGCATGACGGTGGCGTCCTGGCAGCA
This sequence comes from Bradyrhizobium sp. USDA 223, assembly GCF_044909005.1. NCBI lineage: Bacteria > Pseudomonadati > Pseudomonadota > Alphaproteobacteria > Hyphomicrobiales > Nitrobacteraceae > Bradyrhizobium > Bradyrhizobium sp. USDA 223. Next base: position 4,583,731 of record NZ_JBIYDR010000001.1, on the reverse strand, counting down.
GCGGCCGGAGAGCCGCGGCTATGTCCGCATCCGCTCATCCGATCCGTTCGCGCCGCCGATCATCCAGACCAATTATCTCGATGCCGAGCTCGACCGCCGCGTCATCGTCGGCGGCATGAAGCTCGCGCGCAAATTGCTGAAGTCCGCGCCGCTGTCGCCCTATTACGCCTACGAGGATTTCCCCGGCCCCAACGTCAACACAGACGACGAATTCTTGCACGCCGCCACCGAGCGCGGCACCACCACGTTCCACCCCGGCTGCACCTGCCGCATGGGCCCGGCGGATTCCACCTGGGCGGTGGTCGACGACCATCTCCGCGTCCACGGCCTCGAAAGCCTCCGCGTCATCGACGCCTCGGTCATGCCGCGCATGATCTCGGCGAACCTCAATGCATCCACCATGATGATCGCCGACCGCGCCTCCGACCTGATCCGCGGCAAGCAGCCGATGGAAGCCGCAAGGATTCCGGACGCCGCGGTGGCGTGAGGCACGACTGCGTAGGGTGGGTTAGCGTAGCGTAACCCACCACTTCTGCCGATGCAGAAACGAAAGAGGTGGGTTACGCTGACGCTAACCCACCCTACGAGACCGGCTGTGTCGCTGCCCCGTCAACCCCTTCCCGCAAAAATATTCCGCTTTACCGAAATTCGGAATTGCGGCATAACCTGAACAGCCCGGCCCGACGAAGAGGGGCGGTTCGCGAGTCGTTCGAAACGCGGGCCGGGTTGCGGTGGACGCGGCAGCGTCGGCACGATGGGTGCGGGCAGGGCGGGTAGTCCCTGTGAGCCCGAGGCCCCCGTGCAGACGAACGGCGCTGAAGTCCGGCGAAGCCTCTTGGCGAAGCCGGATGAGCTGCGTACGGCAAAACCGTGTGGTCCTGGCCGTCGTTGCTACGGTCAAGCTGGCTGCGGAGATGCGCGCGAACCCAACCGGGCGGACGGCATCGTCAATTCGCGGGGCGAGGGAGGCCAGAAGGAATTCGGCTCCCGGGAGAGCGCGGCATAAGCCGTCCGACCATCGCGCAGGGAAGGCCGAGTGATCGGCGACACCTGTATGCTGCTGTGCGGTTTTCTGCGTGTGCTTTTCGCGCAGCGGACCGCGGGTGCCCGTCGGCACCCGGTCTTCCCTGCGCCCTCTTTCTTTTGGGCGACGGAATGAAGCAAAGCTCGGGCGAGATGAGCCGCGAGGCTGCGAAGGTATGTCAGCAAATTGAATTGGCTTGCTCCGTCATTGCGAGCGCAGCGAAGCAATCCAGACTGTCAATGCGGAAAGATTCTGGATTGCTTCGCTGCGCTCGCAATGACGATGGGGAAGCAGGCGGGTGCCACACTCTCACTGTCATCGCCCGGCTTGACCGGGCGATCCAGTATTCCGAGACAGGAGTGATTCAATCGAGATGCTGCGGCGTACTGGATTCCCCGCCTTCGCGGGGAATGACACCAATGTTTGAAGCGACAGCGGGGCGCTATCGCGAGCGAGCCCGAGGCTCACACTTCCCGTCGACTCAAGAACGCCAGCCGCTCGAACAGATGCACGTCCTGCTCGTTCTTCAGCAGCGCGCCGTGCAGCGGCGGAATCAGTTTGCGCGGGTCCCGTTCGCGCAGCTGCTCGGCGCTCATGTCCTCGTTGAGCAGCAGCTTGAGCCAGTCCAAGAGCTCTGAGGTCGACGGCTTCTTCTTCAGGCCGGGCACCTCGCGGACCTCGAAGAAGATGCGCAGGGCTTCTTCCACGAGGCGCTTCTTGATGCCGGGGAAGTGGACGTCGACGATGCGGCCCATCGTGTCGGCGTCGGGGAACTTGATGTAGTGGAAGAAGCAGCGGCGCAGGAACGCGTCCGGCAGCTCCTTCTCGTTGTTGGAGGTGATCATCATGATCGGGCGCTGCTTGGCCTTGATCGTCTCGCCGGTCTCGTAGACGTGGAATTCCATGCGGTCGAGCTCGAGCAAGAGGTCGTTGGGGAATTCGATGTCGGCCTTGTCGATCTCGTCGATCAGGAGCACCGGGCGCTGCTCGCTGGTGAACGCGTCCCACAGCTTGCCGCGCTTGATGTAGTTCCTGATGTCGGACACGCGGGCATCGCCAAGCTGGCTGTCGCGCAGGCGCGATACCGCGTCGTATTCGTAGAGGCCCTGCTGCGCCTTGGTGGTGGACTTGATGTGCCAGGTCAGAAGCGGCGCGTTCAGCGCCTTCGCCACTTCCTCCGCCAGCACCGTCTTGCCAGTGCCGGGCTCGCCCTTCACCAGGAGCGGGCGCTCCAGCACGATCGAAGCGTTGACGGCGACCTTGAGGTCATCAGTCGCAACATAGTCCTTGGTGCCGGTAAATTTCATTGCGCGTCCTTGTTGGTCGTCGTCGCAAGGCATTGCCAGTCTCAATGGCCTTGCTCACGACAAGCGAACGGCCGCTCGCGGCGGCCGTTCCTGGTTCGGTCAGGCTTTGAGACCCGTTTTATCAGCGAAAGGATGATGAGCACAATCACCGCGCCGATCGTGGCATCGACGATAGCGCCGATTGTGCCCGTTGCCAGCTGGATGTGCAGCTGCGGCAGTACCCAGCTCGCCACCAGCGCGCCGATGATGCCGACGACGATGTTGCCGACCAGCCCAAATCCCGCCCCGTGGACAATCTTGCCCGCAAGCCAGCCTGCGATCGCGCCGATGATGAGCGCGGCGACAATTCCCATTGCAAACGTCCCCCAAACCACCCCTTGATTTCGCCAATTCTAGAGCAAAAAGTGATTGGGTCCACGTTGAATTGGTTCGCGACGCGCGTGGTTCACCTCTCCCAATGGGAGAGGTGCGCCGCCCCTTGACGTTCGCCACCCGACGGGCAATCTGTCACCCATGTTCCTGCAATTCTTCACCTCTCTGCGCGATGCGCAGGTCCCCGTGACGCTGCGCGAGTACCTCACGCTGATGGAGGCGCTCGACGCCGACCTTGCGGACTACACGGTCGAGAATTTCTATTACCTGTCCCGCGCCTCGCTGGTGAAGGACGAGCGCAATCTCGACAAGTTCGACCGCGTCTTCGGCACCGTATTCAAGGGGCTGGAAAGCCTGCTCGACGCCATGGAGAAGGCGGAGATCCCCGAGGAGTGGCTGAAGAAGCTCGCCGAGAAATACCTAACCGAAGAAGAAAAGAAGCAGATCGAGGCCATGGGCTGGGACAAGCTCATGGAGACCCTGAAGAAGCGCCTCGAGGAGCAGAAGGGCCGTCACCAGGGCGGCTCGAAATGGATCGGCACCGCCGGCACCTCGCCGTTCGGCGCCCACGGCTACAACCCCGAAGGCGTGCGGATCGGCCAGGAGAAGAACCGCAACAACCGCGCCGTGAAGGTGTGGGACAAGCGCGAGTTCAAGGATCTCGACGGCAATGTCGAGCTCGGCATCCGCAACATCAAGGTGGCGCTGCGGCGCCTGCGCAAATTCGCCCGCACCGGCGCGCCGGACGAGCTCGATCTCGACACCACCATTCGCGAGACCGCCAATCACGGCTATCTCGACGTGCACATGCGACCCGAGCGGCGCAACGCGGTGAAGCTCTTGGTGTTCTTCGACATTGGCGGCTCGATGGATGCGCATATCGAGCAGGTCGAGGAGCTGTTCTCGGCGGCAAAGAGCGAGTTCAAGCATATGGAGTATTTCTACTTCCACAATTGCCTCTATGAGGGCGTGTGGAAGCAGAACAAGCGCCGCTTCACCGATCGCACGCCGACCTGGGACGTGCTGCACAAATACCCGCACGACTACAAGGTCGTGTTCGTCGGCGACGCCTCGATGTCGCCTTACGAGATCATGGTGCCCGGCGGCTCGGTCGAGCACGTCAACGAGGAGCCGGGCTCGGTCTGGCTCGACCGCATCATCCGCACCTATCCGCATACGGTGTGGCTGAATCCGGTGCAGCAGAAGCACTGGGACTATTCGGAATCCACCACCATCATCAAGCGCATCTTCGCCAATCGGATGTATCCGATCACGATCGAGGGGCTGGAAGCCGCGATGAAGGAATTGACGCACTGATGCCTCCCGTCGTCATTCCGGGGCGCCCGAAGGGCGAACCCGGAATCCATCGGGCGCAGTGCATGTAGAGGAATGGATTCCGGGCTCGCGCTACGCGCGCCCCGGAATGACAACAAGAGGGAGAAGCACGTGCCCCAGACCATCACCCGCGGCATCAAGGCGCTGATCGACGAGGCCAATGCCGAGATCGAGACGCTCACCGCCAAGGACGCGATCGAGATCTCCAGGAACGGCGACGTCGTCATCGTCGACATCCGCGATCCCCGCGAGATCGAGCGCGACGGCCGCATCCCCGGCGCCTTCGCCTGCACGCGCGGCATGCTCGAATTCTGGATCGACCCGCAGAGCCCGTACGCCAAACCGATTTTCCAGGAGGACAAGAAGTTCGTGTTCCACTGCGCCGGGGGCTTACGCTCTGCGCTCGCGGCCAAGACCGCGCAAGACATGGGCCTCAAGCCCGTCGCCCACATCGCCGGCGGCTACGCCGCCTGGCGCGATGCCGGCGGGCCCACAGAGAAGTGGGAGCCGAAGAAGAAGGGGTGAGTTGGACGCCGCGCGTGCCACACACTCCGTCATGCCCGGGCTTGTCGCGGGCATCCACGTCTTCGCCGCAAGAAAGAACGTGGATGGCCGGGACAAGCCCGGCCATGACGACTAAGACAATTGCCGGAGCATGCCCATGACCATCGCCACCGACCCCCTCGTCTCCACCGAATGGCTCGCCGCTCACATCGGCGATGCCAACCTCAAGATCCTCGACGCCAGCTTCAAGCTGCCGGGCTTGCTGCCGCTGCCGAAGGACGACTATCTCGCCGCGCATCTGCCGGGCGCCGTGCTCTTCGACGTCGATGCGGTGTCGGATCATTCCAACCCGCTGCCGCACATGTTTCCGAGCGCGGAGCAGTTCGGCCGCGACGTCGGCAATCTAGGCATCTCCAACGCGGACACCGTCGTGCTCTATGATGCCGGCGGCTGGGTCGCAGCGCCGCGTGCGTGGTGGATGTTCCTGTCCTATGGCCACAGCAACGTGCGTATCCTCAATGGCGGGCTGAAGAAGTGGCGCACTGAGGGACGCGCGACCGAGAGCGGCGAGGTCAAGCCGAAGCCGGCGACCTTCACGGCGAGCTATGATGCAAACCGCGTGCGCAGCATGCAGCAACTGATCGCCAATGTCGAAAGCCGCAACGAGCAGGTGATCGACGCGCGCGCCGCCGATCGCTTCGAGGGCCGCGCGCCCGAGCCGCGCCCGGGCATCCGCTCCGGTCACATCCCCGGCGCCCGCAACGTGCCCTACAATCTGCTGTTCGACGCCGCGACCGGCGAGATGAAGCCGCTCGACGAGCTCCGCGCCGCCTTCACCAATGCCGGTGTCAAGCTGGATGCGCCGATCGTGACGAGCTGCGGCTCCGGCGTCTCGGCCGGCGTGCTGACGCTCGCGCTCTACCGCCTCGGCATCACCGACACCGCGCTCTATGACGGCTCGTGGTCGGAATGGGGCCAGGCCGGCGGCCCGGCCATCGCGACCGGCCCGGCGTGATATGAGTATTGGATGCGTTCGCGCTTCCACAGCGTCATGGCCGGGCTTGTCCCGGCCATCCACGCCTTGACGCGCAGTACGAAGAACGTGGATGCCCGGGACAAGCCCGGGCATGACGACCTCTGTGAGCGTTCCAGATCGGCTCCCGCAAGCGGGGCGAGGTGAAGAAGATCACCGCGTGCGTGCGGTCGTTGTTGTCGCGAAAGCCGGCTGCTGCTGACCGAACGGATCGAGCTGCTGCTGCAGCTGCTGAGGCGGCGGGCGCCGCACCACGCGCTGGCGCTTCTTGGCCTTGGCCTTGCGCTTGGTCGCCTTGCTGTCCGACTTGGTGCTCTCGACCTTGCTGCTCTCGGTTCTGGCCTTCGCCGGCGCGTCCGTCGCCGCCGTGGCAGCGTTCAGCGCAGCGAGCCTTGCGGAGGCGACATCGAGCGCCGCGGCGGCGAGGGCCGGGTCAGCCGGTTCCGGCTCGTTGGCGATTGCGGCAGGCTGGGCCTCGGGAATCCCGGCCGTGGTGTCGGCGGGGGTCAGCGTATCGATCGAAGCCGGCGCTGCGGCCGCCACCGTCGGTTCGGGCTTGGCTGGTTCGATGGCCGGCACTTCAGCCAGGGGCGCGGCGGCCTCAGGCTGGACGTCGGTCTCGGTCGTGAGTGCGGCCACCTGTTCGGGCTCGCTCAAGGGCAGAGCGATGGTCGGCACTTGGTCGCGCAGCGATGGCGTGGTCTCGGCGGGCGGCTCCGGCTCGGCCCGCAGCACCGCGAGCACCGGCTGGGCCGGCTCGGGCGCTTGCGCAAACACCTGCTCCTGCGGCCCGTTCCGCCAGCCGGGGTTGTTGACATATTGCTGATGGGTCGCCCGGAGCAGCGCGGCGGCCCCTAGGCCGAACACCAGGATGGAGGTTGACAGCAGGATCGCGGCAAACAGGAAGCGAAAGCCGGGAAGCATTGAGCGATTGCGAATTTCCGCCCCGGCGGCGGAGTGGCCGGGGCTCAAGAGCCATCTGAACGCGGTGACGGTACTGCTTGCCGCGTTCGCCACGCGGGATCGGAGCTCAAAAAGGTGGCGAATCAGGCTGATTCGACCATATCGCAACGTCTCCGCATCGTTCCGTTAAAATCGCGGTCGACCGTCGCGCCAATCGAAGGCGCGACACGATTTCAGCCCCGTGATGCAACGGGGCAACGGTAGTCTTGCGGATCACAAATCGGCAAATCCGGCGCAAATACGCCTGATATGTCTTGAATGTGCCGCTATCTTCCGTCATCTGGCCGTTAACGGTCCGATCGGGCTTGGGGACTATACAAGAGCGATGATGATCAAACACTTTCTGACGATATGCGCTGCCGCAACAGTCGCTGCGGCGGGAACCTCGCTCGCTCAGGCTCAGAGCTATCCGATCCAGCAGGTGCCCGGCTATGGCGCACCGGCCGAATATCGGCCCGGTGACCGCATGCCGAATTTCGACGCGCTCGACGAAGACGACGAGGCGATGCCGCATGCCTCGCTGCCGCCGCCCGGTCCGGCCGACGATCCGCGCTACGGTCGTCCGATGAGCGCGCCTCCGGTCTATTCGGCTGCCCCGCCCCAAGGTCCGGTGATGTCGCCGGATGATCCGCGCTATGGGCGCCCGGCTGGTGCCCCGCCGGTCTATTCGGCCGCGCCGCAGGGCCCCGTGATGTCGCCCGACGATCCCCGCTACGGCCGGCCCGCCGGTCCGCCGGCGGTGATCTACGCCGACCGTCCGCCTCAGCAATCGCCCGCCAATGATGGCCTGCGTCCGCCCGAGGCTGTGGGCGGTCCTGCCGCGACCGGGGCGGTCCAGGCCGGACAGCCGCCCGTGGGCACGGATGGCCGCCCGGTGGCCTTGGCCGCGCTGCCGCCCGAGGAGCAGCCCGATGCTGCACCGGTGCAGCTGCCGCCGAACCTGCGCCGTCAGGAGGTCGCGTTCCAGACCAAGGAGCCGGCCGGCACGCTCGTGGTCGATACGCCCAACACCTACCTCTATTACGTGCTCGGAGGCGGCCGTGCGATCCGCTACGGTGTCCGCGTCGGCCGCGACGGCTTCACTTGGACCGGCGTGCAGAAGATCACCCGCAAGGCCGAGTGGCCGGATTGGCATCCGCCGACCGAGATGATCGAGCGCCAGCCCTATCTGCCGCGCTTCATGGCCGGCGGCCCGGGCAATCCGCTTGGCGCCCGCGCGATGTATCTCGGCTCGACCGTCTACCGCATCCACGGCACCAACCAGCCCTCGACGATCGGCAAGTTCGTCTCCTCCGGCTGCATCGGCATGCTGAACGAGGACGTCTCCGACCTGTTCGAGCGCGTCAAGGTCGGCACCCGCGTTGTCGTGATGCCGGGTGGTCCGCCGCCGGGAACGGCGACGGCCTCCGCCGCGCCGACGCAGAGCGCTGCCGGGCCGGCTCCGATGTCCGCCCAGGCGGGCCCGGTCCCGGGGACGCAGCCCACCGTTGTGCCGCCGCTGCCCGCGCCGGTCACCGTGCGCTGAGGGCCTCAACTCGATGAGATTGCGAAGGGCGTGCCGTCGGCACGCCCTTTTCGTTCAGGCCAGCTTCCGCGGCAGCTCGCCGCCTTTGGTGAAGGCGGCGATCGCCTCGACCATCTGGCCGTAATGGATGCGCAGACCATCCGTGGTGGCGTAGCCCAGATGCGGCGTCAGCACGAGATTGTCGAGCTTGCGGAAGGGATGGTCGACCGGCAGCGGCTCGACCGAGAACACGTCCAATCCGGCACCTGCGATCTTGCGCTGCTGCAAAGCGTCCAGCAGCGCCTGCTCATCCACGATCGGCCCGCGCGCGGTATTGACCAGGAAGGCCGTCGGTTTCATCCGCGCAAGATCCGCGCGGCTGACGAGGCCACGCGAGCGCTCGCTCAGCACCACGTGGATGGTGACGATGTCGGCCTTGGCGAACAGCTCCTCCTTGGAGGCGTAGCCGACGCCGGCCGCCGTACATTTCTCCGCGGTGAGGTTCGGGCTCCAGGCGATCACGTTCATGCCGAACGCCTTCGCAATGCCCGCCATCTTGCTGCCGAGCTTGCCGAGCCCGACGACGCCGAGCGTCAGCCCTTCGATCTCGACACCGGCAAAGGTCTGCCAGGACTCGCCCGCATGCATCCGCGCGTTCTCGCGGCCGATGCCGCGGGTCAACTCCAGGATCAGACCCATGGCGAGCGGCGCCGTCGGATCACGGGAATATTGCGTGCCGCCGATGGCGATGCCGCGCGCTTTCGCGGCCTCGATGTCGATCGCAGCGTTGCGCATGCCCGACGTCAGCAGCAGCTTCAGCTTCGGCAGGCGATCGAACAGGCTCTTGGGAAATGCCGTGCGCTCGCGCATCGCGCAGATGATTTCGAACTCGGTGAGCGCACTGGCTGCGGCCTGCTCGGAGGCGAAGGGATGGCTGAACACGGTGATGTCGACGCGATCCGACAATTTCGGCCAGTCGGCGACGTCGAGGGCGAGATTGAAATAGTCGTCGAGGATCGCGCAGCGCAGCCGGCTCATCAGCGTTCATCCATGGCGAGAGGTGAAGGCGCCGGGCGGGCGCCGTCATCGGAACCTGGCCATGGTTTGCGCGCAATCGCGCCGGCGCGCAAGCAGCCTGCGCCTTCAAAAATCCGATAGGAGATCGTCGCTCAGAGGTCGCGCGGCTTCAAGCGGAACGGTGCATCCATGCCGTGCTTGGCGCGCCAGGCGGGGCCGGGGCCGCGCATGTAATGCAGCTCGGGCCGGTAGGGATTGAAGGCGGTGACGAAGAAGCGCTTCCAGAAGGCCTTGATCTCCGAGGCGAACCCGGAGTCGCGCCCGGCTCCTGCCGGAACAGGAAGAGAATGGGTCTCGATCAGAGCCATGATGCGGCCTCGCTGTGCTCCCCGTTCGTTCTGAGCGGGTGGCGCTGTTTCCGCGCGAAACCGAGCTTTGGCCTGATTTATTAAAAGATGGTTTCAATTGTCCGGATCGGTGGCCGGATGGTTTCCTGACCGTATTCATCCGTGGTGAACGGACGGAAAACGTTGCCCTTTGGGGGCGGGATCGCTACATCGGCGGCAAGCAAAATTTCCTCAAATCGAAGGTTTCACGGGACCGATGGCGCGCCAGTTCATCTATTTCATGCAGGGCCTGACCAAGAGCTACCCGACCCGGAAGGTGCTCGATAACATCCATCTGAGCTTCTACCCGGACGCCAAGATCGGCGTGCTCGGCGTCAACGGCTCGGGTAAGTCGACGCTGCTCAAGATCATGGCCGGTCTCGACAAGGAATACACCGGCGAAGCCTGGGTCGCCGAGGGTGCCCGCGTCGGCTATCTCGAGCAGGAGCCGCAGCTCGATTCCAAGCTGACCGTGCGCGAAAACGTCATGCAGGGCGTAGCCAAGCAGAAGGCGATCCTGGACCGTTACAACGAGCTCGCGGTCAACTATTCGGACGAGACCGCCGACGAGATGACCAAGCTGCAGGACGAGATCGAGGCCCAGGGCCTGTGGGATCTCGACAGCAAGGTCGACCAGGCCATGGACGCGCTGCGCTGTCCGCCCGACGATGCCGACGTGACGAAACTCTCGGGCGGTGAGCGCCGCCGCGTCGCGCTGTGCCGCCTGCTGCTCGACCAGCCCGAGCTCTTGCTGCTGGACGAGCCGACCAACCATCTCGACGCGGAATCCGTGTCGTGGCTGGAAGGGCACCTGCGCAATTATCCCGGTGCGATCCTGATCGTCACCCACGACCGTTACTTCCTCGACAACGTCACCGGCTGGATCCTCGAGCTCGATCGTGGCCGCGGCATCCCGTACGAGGGCAATTACTCGTCCTGGCTGGTGCAGAAGCAGAAGCGTCTGGAGCAGGAGGGTCGCGAGGATGCGGCGCACCAGAAGACGCTGGCCCGCGAACAGGAATGGGTCGCCTCGTCGCCGAAGGCCCGCCAGGCCAAGTCGAAGGCGCGCTACCAGCGCTATGAGGAGCTGCTGAAGAAGGCGAGCGAGAAGCAGACCCAGACCGCGCAGATCATCATCCCGGTCGCCGAGCGGCTCGGCGCCAACGTTGTCGATTTCGAAGGCCTGAGCAAAGGCTTCGGCGATCGTCTCCTGATCGACGATCTCACCTTCAAGCTGCCGCCGGGCGGCATCGTCGGCGTGATCGGTCCGAACGGCGCCGGCAAGACCACGCTGTTCAAGATGATCACCAAGCAGGAGACGCCTGACAAGGGCACGATCACGGTCGGCGAGACCGTGCATCTCGGCTACGTCGACCAGTCGCGCGACGCGCTCGACGGCAAGAAGACGGTGTGGGAGGAGATCTCCGGCGGAAACGAGCTGATCCTGCTCGGCAAGAAGGAAGTCAATTCGCGCGGCTATTGCTCGGCGTTCAACTTCAAGGGCGCGGACCAGCAGAAGAAGGTCGGCGCGCTCTCGGGCGGTGAACGCAACCGCGTCCACCTCGCCAAGATGCTGAAGTCCGGCGCCAACGTCCTGCTGCTCGACGAACCGACCAACGACCTCGACGTCGACACGCTGCGCGCGCTCGAAGAGGCGCTAGAGGATTTTGCCGGCTGCGCAGTCATCATCAGCCACGATCGCTGGTTCCTCGACCGCATCGCGACGCACATCCTCGCCTTCGAGGGCGAGAGCCACGTCGAATGGTTCGAAGGCAATTTCCAGGATTACGAGAAGGACAAGATGCGCCGGCTCGGCCAGGACAGCATCATCCCGCACCGCGTGAAGTACAAGAAGCTGACGCGGTGATCGCGGCATGATGCGGCGGGCGCGTATTGCTGCGGTGATCGTTATCGCCTGCGGCTGCTCGCCCGCCCATGCTGCCGACGCCGCCTTCACACAGTTCATCGCCTCGTTGTGGCCGGAAGCGCAGGAGGCCGGCGTCTCGCGCAAGACGTTCGAGGAGCAGACGCGCGGACTCGAGCCCGATTACAAGCTGCCCGATCTGCTCTTGCCCGGGCGGCCGGCGACTGGCGCGCCGTCGCAGGCCGAGTTCGTGCAGGTGCCGGCCGACTACGTCAAGGAAGCCTCGATCGCGCGGCTTGCAGGCGAGGGGCAGCGGCTGCTCCAAAAGCATCGTACCTCGCTGGACGAGATCGAGAAGAAGTCCGGGGTACCGGCGACCGTCATGCTCGCCATCTGGGGCCGCGAGACAGACTATGGCCGGCACACGTTGCCCTACGATCTGGTGCGCGTACTGGCGACGCAGGCCTATGTCGGACGCCGAAAGGATCAGTATCGCAACGAGTTCATTGCCGCGCTCAAGATCCTCGATGAGGGCGTCGTCACGCGCAAGGACATGCGCTCGTCCTGGGCCGGCGCGACCGGCCTCACCCAGTTCCTGCCGTCCGAATATTACAAGCATGGCGTCGATTTCGACGGCGATGGCCGCATTGACATCTGGCACTCGGTGCCGGATGCGCTGGCCTCGGCTGCGCAGCAGCTCGTCAACAAGGGTTGGCAGAGCGGCGTGCGCTGGGCTTACGAGGTGCAGGCGCCGGCGAAGGTCGATTGCACGACGGGCGTGCCGGAGGTGACGAAGCCGATCGGCCAATGGCTGCGCGAGGGTTTTGTCCCGGTACGCGGCCAAAAGCTCAGCGCCGCCGAGCAGGCGCAGCCGGCCTCGCTGCTCCAGCCCGAAGGCATCTACGGCCCGTCATTCCTGACCACGAAGAATTACTTCGTCATCAAGGAATACAATTTCTCCGATCTCTACGTGCTGTTCGTCGGCCATCTCAGCGACCGCATGACGAGCCCGCTGCCGTTCGCAACGCCCTGGTCCGCCTCGAAGCAATTGCGCACCAAGGACGTCGAGACCATGCAGCGCGGGTTGACGCGGATCGGACTCTACAAGGACAAGATCGACGGCAAGGCCGGCATGCAGACGCGTGCCGCGCTCGGCGCCTATCAGAAGTCGGCGGGCCTCAAGGTCGATTGCTGGCCGAGCGAAGAGGTGCTGCGTTCGATCCAGGCGGCGCGATAGCGTGCGACCAAAGAAAAAGCCCGGCCGAGGTGCTCGGCCGGGCCTCGATCGCCGCGCTCATGAGCGCGTTGCGATCAGATCAGTAGCAGACGCGAACCGGGCGGCTGACCCAGCCGTAGCCGTCCCAATAGCGCTCGCGGCGCCAGTAGCAGGGCGCGGGCGGCGGGGGCTCGGCGATGTAAACGGGGCCGCCATAGGCGGGACGGCTGGAGGCGATGGCGCCGCCGACGATGGCGCCACCGATCAGGCCGGCTGCGATACCGGCGCCGACGCCGTCATGGGCCTTCGCGGACGGAGCGGCGGTCACCAGCGAACCGGCGACCGTCGCGACCGTGAGCGCGGCAACTAAAGTCTTGTTCATGCTCTTGGCTCTCCTGGGAGATGGGTTCCTCCTGTTAGAGGCGCCCGGGTTTCAAAGGTTCACGCACACTCTGATGGAATTGGCCTTGCAGCTAGGAAGCGCGCAAATGGTCAATCCACGGTAAACGCACACGGAGCTGTGACGAGAAAAAGCGGTCTTTTTCAGGCCCTGAGATGAACGGCGCTCCGCAGTCAACCGGCTTGGCGCGCCTCAGCCGCAGACTCGGACGCGACGGACGCGCCAGGCATAGCCATCCCAGAAGCGCTGCTTCTGCCAGACGCAGCCGCCGTAATAGTCGTCGGCAACATAGCCTGGACCCGGGGCGTAGTAGCGCGGCCGATAGTAACCCGGCCCATAGTAGCCATAGCTTGGTCCGTAATAATACGGAGAAGCCAGCGCGCCGCCGACAATGGCGCCGCCGATGATCCCGGCCGCCACGCCTGCCGCGACACCGCGCTGGGCATGGGCCGGCGTTCCGGCCGTCAGGGCCAGAATGGCGACGGCAGCGACCGCCAGGAGCGACTTCTTCATTGCTTGACCTTTCAGACGAACACGCGGGAACCTTTGGACCGCAAGGTTCCATATTTCGCTTGAATGATCAATGAACGGCACCTTTGCCGGAGACGACCAATTGGTATGGGTCCCACCGGGAGACGATGATGGGCAACGCGATGGTTAATGCTCTGATTGCGGCCGGGATCGTTTTCGCGATCGGCTACGGCTGGATCGCACATCTCCAGAACCGCGCACGGCGCTCCCGCGCCACCGCCGGCAGCCACGGAGGGAGTAGCGGGGACAGCACCTATTCCGGGACGAATGACGGCTTCTCGCTGGGAAGCTGGTTCTCCGGCGGCAGTTCGGGGAACCCGAGCGACGGCGCAAGCTGTTCGAGCAGCGATAGCAGCAGTAGCGGCGACTGCGGAGGCGGTGGCGACGGCGGTGGAGGAGGCGGCGGTGGCGGCGACTAGTCCGGCTACAATCTTGATCCAGCGCAAGAGCTTGATTTAGAGCCGTTCTAGGCTTTGATCAGGCCAGTTTGGAATAGCTTCAAATACCTGTTTTTCCTTTTGCATCCGGCCGGCCTGTTAAATATCGATGATGGCGCATCACCGAAGGGCCTGCCGCTTCCATGATCGTTTGTTCCTGTAATGTGCTGAGCGATGATGATATCCGCGCCGCCGTCGCCGAGTCCGACGACGCCGTGCGGCATGCCAAACAGGTCTATGGCTGTCTCGGCTGCAGCGCCGAATGCGGCCGCTGCGCCCGGACGATCAAGAGTATCATCGACGAAGCGCTCGGCCCCTGTGCGCAGTCCTGCTGCGCCGGCTGCCCGCATAGCCACACCGTGGCCGCCAACGACGAGACCGCCGAACCCGCCGAGTTCGCCCTCGCGGCTTGCTGAAAACTTCCGCAATTCCGGCTGAGCTTTTCCCCGGCTGGGTTCCCGTAGCCGGTTGCTCTCGCTCGCAAAGTGATTTAGAAGCGTTCTAAACTCGGTTTGGGACCGATTTGGACTGCAAGAGCTGGAGTGAACCATGCAGGGCGACGCAAAAGTCATCGACTATCTCAACAAGGCGCTGCGTCACGAACTGACTGCGATCAATCAGTACTGGCTGCATTACCGATTCCTCGACAATTGGGGCCTGCTGGACATGGCCAAGGTCTGGCGCAAGGAGTCCATCGAGGAGATGGAGCACGCCGACAAGCTCACCGAGCGGATCCTGTTCTTCGACGGCTTTCCGAACATGCAGGTGCTCGATCCCCTGCGCATCGGCCAGAACGTCAAGGAGATCATCGAGTGCGATCTCGCCGCCGAGATGAGCGCGCGGGCGCTCTATCAGGAAGCGGCGACCTACTGTCACAGCGCCAAGGACTATGTCACACGCGACCTGTTTGAGAAGCTGATGAGCGACGAGGAGCACCACATCGACTTCCTCGAGACCCAGCTCGATCTGATCGGCCGCATCGGCCTTGAGCTCTACACCCAGAAGCATGTCGGCGGGCTCGAGGGCGAGGGGCACTAAGCGAGGCCCGGCTCCCTCCATCGTCATGGCCGGGCTTGACCCCGGCCATCCACGTGCTGCCGCACGACGTTTCGTTTTGCGGAACCGCTCTCGGCTACAGCTGCGTCTTGTAGAGCTCTTCCACGGCCTCCTGGCTCGCCGGTTCGCCGAGGCCGGTCTGCTCGTGAATGACCGTGACGATGCTCGGCATCACCGAGCGCTGCACCTTCTCCGACGACCACAGCTTCGAGCGCATCAGCGCCTTGCCGCAGTGGAAATAGACCTCGCTGACCGCGACATTCAGCACCGCGCGCGGCGGCTTGCCGAATTCCACCATCGAGGCGAGCAGATCCGGGTCGGCCGACAGCGTGCCGCGGCCGCCGACGCGCAGCGTTTCCTCGATGCCCGGCACGAAGAACAGCAAATGCACGAAGCCTGAGCCTTCGACCACGTTGCGGAAACTGTCGATGCGGTTGTTGCCGGAGCGGTCGGGCATCAGCAGCTGGTTGGGGCCGGCGACGCGGACGAAGCCGATGCCGCCGCCGCGCGGCGAGGCGTCGACGCTGCCGTCCGCTCCCGATGTCGCGAGCACGCAGAATGGCGACATCTCGATGAATTTCTTCGCATGCGCATCGATCGCGGGCCGTGCCTTCGCGATCACGCGCGGGCTCGGCTTGGCATAGATGGTGGCGAGGTCTTCGGCGCTAAGATCGGTCAACGGCGTGCCTCCGCTTCAGCTAGGCTTCAAGCTACCCGATCGGGCCGTCGCCAGCCAATGGAAATCACCAAGGCGCGTTACACCGCATCCGCCGGCACGAAGCAGCTGATGATGATCGAGCCGCGGTGATGGACGTACCACACCACGGCCTGGCCGATCGGATTGCCCTGGTTGCGGATGATGGCGCGTTCGGGCACCTCCATCCATTGTCCCTCGATCGGCACCCAATAGGCGCCATTGCGCACGTCGTATTCAGTGCGATGGCCATCGGAGATGTCACAGCAGGGAACCCCGTTCGGCGCGATCACGCTCTTGAACCAGGCGCGGATGTCGGGCGGAACGTGGTCGTATTGGCCATTGTCGCGCGCGAACGCAACGTTTGCCAGCGCTGTCGCCGCAACCAGCCAAACGCACAGTGCGAGCCTGTGCATGCGATCCTCCTCATCGCGTATCGTGCCATGGGCGCGCGATTGTCCTGCGCGTCTTTCCCTATCGTTGGCACGGATTAAGCCTGAGCCGTCACTGCAATGCATGCTCAAATAATATGCGATGCCGGCGCCCCGCTTATGATGCGCTGCGAGATGCAGCTTGTGGCGATGCGCATCCAAGTTGGTCGCAGAAGCGAGAAGGGGGATGTAGGATTTCGGCTCGGACCTTCGTCTTAAGGAAAACGCCGGGAGAAAGTGCATGTGCCGCAACATCAAGACGCTGTTCAACTTCGAGCCGCCGGCGACGGAGGATGAGATCCACGCCAGCGCGCTGCAATTCGTGCGAAAGCTGTCGGGTTTCAACAAGCCGTCGCAGGCCAACGAGGTGGCGTTCGAGCGTGCGGTGGCCGAGGTCTCCGAGGCGGCGCGAAAACTCCTGACGTCGCTGCATACCAATGCGCCGGCGCGCGATCGCGAAGTTGAGGCGGAGAAGGCGAAAGAGCGTTCGCGGCTGCGCTTCGGTGCGTGAGCTCAGGCAGCGTGCTCCGTGATCTGGCTCACGGTACCTGCTGCCTCAGCTTGCGATGATGGCGGCCGGGGTTTTGATCGCCCGGAGCACGACATGAGCCACCCCCTTCTTCCTTTGAAAGCAGGTGCCATCGTCTTCACGCTGCTGTGGACCGCGTGGATGATGTGGTGGAGCGGCTCGTTCTCGAGCGCGAATGTGATCATCCTCGCCCTGTGCGGCGCGGCGGTCGGCTATCTCTGGTATCGCGCCATGCGCTGGCAGTTCGAGCGCATGGGCATGCTGCCGCGGCGCGAGGATCGGCCCGACTAGACCCGTCGGCTATCCTTGCCCTGCTTCTTCTTTTTCTTTTTCTTCCGGTGATCGTCGACGTCATCGCCCTCGTCATCGACGGTTGCCTCGTCGGTCTCCTGGACGGCGGCTTCGAGCGCTTCGCGCTCAGCGGCTTCGCGCTCGCGCTGGCGGCGGCGTTCGTCCCAGGCGTCGAAGAGCTGGTCAAGCCAGGGCAGCACCTGCTCGATCGACGGCAATTGGCCGGGCGGACCCGGCTCGCCGCGCGGGCCTTGCGGCCCCGCCGGTCCCTGCGGCCCGGCAGCGCCGGCTGGCCCACGCGGACCGGCTTCGCCCTGCTTGCCTTGCGGACCGGGCTTGCCGGGCGGTCCGGCCTTCCCGACCGGGCCCGGCTTGCCCTGCGGCCCGGGCTTGCCGCGTGCGCCGTCGGGGCCGCGCCGGCCCGGATGGCCCTGTGGCCCCGGCCGTCCCGGCTCGCCTTGCCGCCCGCGAGGCCCCTGAGGCCCCGGCCGTCGTCCCTGGTCGTCTGCCACGCCACCGCTCCCTTCACCTGGAGCAAGCTACTTAGCGGCGTTTGACGACAGCAGCAATTCTGCCCGCGCATCGTGCCAGGCTTGATCAACATCAATCGGCGGCGCGAGCGGCCGCCTCATCGATCGCGCGTGGCTGCGCAGCGCGTTGTCGCTGGCCGACTGATGTCGTGCGCTAATCCTGACAGGCGGGCACGTCGATGCCGGAGGCGGCATAGAGCCTGATCTTGTTGCGCAGCGTGCGCACGGAAAGGCCGAGCACGCGCGAGGCGCGCGTGCGGTTGCCGTCGCAGCGCGCCAGCGTCTGGAGCACGAGCTCACGCTCGACCTCGTCGACGGTGGCGCCGATCAGAAGCGGAACGATCTGATTCGGGGCAAGGAATTGTGCGTCCGGCCCGGACGCGGCGACATGAACAGTGGTCATCAACACACCTCCCGATCAACGCCCGCTTCCATCGTCGGAAGCGGATCGAGAACCAACGACCCCCAAGCCGTGAATCTACGGTGGTCGGGTTTGGTTAATGAAAGGTTAATTGGAGGGGCTGCACCGAATTGATCTTGAGAATGCCCAGATGCCGCCGCGATTGGCGCGAGTCTCGCCTCACACCGTGCGATAGCCGCCGTCCACCATCACGATGGTTCCGGTGACATAGGCCGACAGGTCGGAGGCGAGGAACACCGCGGGACCGACGATGTCCTCGGGCTTGCCGGTGCGCGCCAGCGGGGTGTGATCGATGAAGGCCTGCACCAGCGCCGGATTGGTCGCGCGCGCATTGGCGTTGAGGTTGGTCTCGATGAAGCCGGGGCCGATCGCGTTGACGCGCACGCCTTCCTTGCCGAGCTCGACCGCGAGCGCCTTGGTGAAGCCAAGCACGCCGTGTTTCGAGGTGGTGTAGGCCGCCGAGCTCGGCGTGCGCAGATGCACGAAGGACTGGATCGAGCCGATGTTGACGATGCGGCCTTTGCTGGCGCGCAAGGGCGCGAGGAACGCCTGCGTCACGTTGAAGACGCCGTTCAGATTGAGCGAGATGATGTCGTTCCAGTCCTTCGCCACCGTCTCGGTCTCCGCGGTGAAGGCGTTGCGGCGGGTGATGCCGGCATTGTTGACGAGGATCGAGACCTGCCCGATCTTGTCCGCGATCTGCCTGGCGAGCGCGAAGCAATCCTCGCGCCTGACAACGTCGAGCGCAAAGCTCTCGGCCTTGCCGCCCGCTGTCCGGATCTCCTGCGCCGTCTCCGCCACCGTCTCGGCGTTGACGTCGAGCAGCACGACCTGCGCCCCCTCCCGCGCATAGCCGGCGGCGATCGCCCGGCCGATTCCGGAACCGGCGCCGGTGACGACGGCGATGTGGTTTGCGAGCAGCGCCATGGCAGTTTCCTCCCGTTTTCGTTTCGAAGTTTCTCGAAACGCTAACGCGAAATTAAGGGGTCGGAAACGGCGGCCTTGGCATACTGATCCTGATTGCTAAACGTTGCGCGCATGATGGAACGGCTCGAAACCTGGAAACTCGCTCTGGAACGCGTGCGGTCCGCGCAAGCGCCGGATTGGGCCGAGGCCGGCCGGCTGGTGGCCGAGATCGCGCGGATGAGCAGCGACGTCACGCTGCGCCAGGCTGCCGAGCAGGCGCTGCCGGTGCTGCGCCAGGCCGTCGACAATGACGATCATAGCGTGACGCTGGCGGCGCAGCGCCGTCTCGGCGTGGTGCTCGAGGTCGTGCACGATCTGACCGCGCCGCGCTTCGGCCGCCGCAACGCCGCGCCGAAGAAGCTTTCCAGCGAGGATCGCGCCCGCAAGGTGCTCGGCCTGCCGCTCGCGGTGCAGCTCACTTGCGAGGACATCAACCAGGCCTATCGCCGTGCCGCCAAGGGCTTGCATCCCGACCAGGGCGGCAGCGCCGAAGCCTTCATCGACCTCGCCGCCGCGCGCGACATCCTGATCCATCCCGGCGCGCACAAGGACGCGTGAGCGTCACGGGCCTTCGAAAAGCAAACCGGGCAAGGACGCTCGCGTCCTTGCCCGGTTCTTCGTCCGCCGATCGATTACCTTACCACTTGCAGCTACCGCTCTTGAGCGCGGCGTCCTTCACCGCGAGCGCATCGACGAAGGTCGGCACGCTGGCGCTGGCGCGGTGATAGCCGGCCGGCCACGGCGTGGTCGGGATGCTCTCGTCCCAGATCTGGCAGAAGCCGGTGTCCTGCCAGCGGATCAGATGATAGCTGGCTTCGGCCGGGCTCGCGGCGACGAACGCGGTGACGGCAAGACCGGCGGCAGCGCACAGCATGGAAATACGACGCATGATCAGCTCCTCAAATGAATGATGTGATGCGCCTCCCGACAATGACGGGGAGGGGTGGTGCGGGACGCGCTTGGCATGCGCCCCGGACAAGATGTGAGTAGTTCCACCCGCCGAAGAGGTTCAAAGAATGTGCGCGGGACAGGTCTGATGGCGGCCGGGGAAACGCGTCAGGCCACCGCAAAGCAAAAGGGCGGATCGCCCGCGCGACCCGCCCTTCAAACGCTATTCTCGCGTCCGGCTCAGAGCGTGCACTTCCGCTCGGCGCGCATCTTGATCTGCAGGTCCGAGGCTTGCTGGAAGGTCGGGAACGGCTTGCTGACGACCTTGTAGGTCGAGACACCGAACTGGAACGGCTTGTACTGCAGGTCCTCGTTCCAGACCTGGCAGATGCCGGTGTTGTCCCAGCGGATCACGTAATAGCCGACCTTCGCGGAGGCGGGCACGGCGAACACGGAACTAGCGATGCCGGCAACGGCACTGAGCGCGAGAAGGCGACGCATGAAGTATCTCCTGGTGGGACATGGGTGGTGGGACATGGGACCGAAAAAATTCGTGCGGTAAAAGCAGGTTCTTTGCAAGCCGGGGAGCCGCCATTCACGGACATGTCAGCCGTGCCCAACGTATTTGGTTTGGACGCGTGCCCGATAGGTCACACGCAGCTGACTCGGCGCCTACTTGGCCAGCGAAGCGACCGCCTCGATTTCGATCAGCATCTTCGGATCGGGCAGCGCCTGCACCACGCATGTGGTGCGCGCCGGGTAGGGCGGCGGGCCGAAGGCGCCGGCATAGAGCGCGTTCATCGCGGCGACGTCCGAGGCGCGGGTCAGGAGCACGTTGACCTTGACGAGATCATGCATGCCGGCGCCGGCCTCGCCCAGCACGCGCTTGATGTTGACGACGACATTGGCGAACTGCGCCTCGAAGCCGTCGGGCAGCGCGCCATTGGCATCGAAGCCGGGAATGCCGGAGACGAACAGGAGGTCGCCAACCCGCGTCGCAAAGGACAGCGGCGGCGCCTTGACGTGCGGCGGGGGCGCGAAATGCTGGATCGGCATGGGATCACCTCGGGACGTGGCTGAGGCAGGAGCGTAGCGGCTGGCGCGGGCTTCTCAAAACACAAAGTGCGAAAACAACCCCATGCACAGTAGGGATAGTGCGGAGATCGTTGGGGTTTTCGGAAATTCGGGATTGCGGAAGTGCGCGTTTGCTCCGTCGGGCAAAACAGGGGTAGTATGGCATGCTGGCGATGGTGGTCTTCGCCTCTCCCCGCGTGCGGCCTGCGCGTGGTGAGAGAGCAGGCCATTCACCCCGTCATTGCGAGGAGTCCTTGCGACGAAGCAATCCAGACTGCCGCCGCGGAGCGATTCTGGATTGCTTCCGCCTTCGCCAAGGCTTCGGCGGACAAGTCGCTGCGCTCGCAATGACGGAGCATGAGGACCTTCCGCGAGTCTCGCCGCCTCCTTGTTTGCGGAAACGCCCGCCGATCATGTTGCCGCCCCGATCGATCAGGTACATTCGCTCCGTCTGATTCGAATCCTCCTTTTAAAAAGCAGCCCCCGGAGACCCCCATGAAGCTCGCATCCACCCTCCGCGCCGCGTGCGTCGCCATCGTCGCCCTGGCTGGCCTCTCGACGACGGCGCAGGCCGACAGCGGCTTCGTGACGCTGACGATCTACAAGGCGGGCTGGATCATCGGCGGCTCGGGCGGCTCGGGCGTGCTGAACTTCCGCGGCCGCTCGTACGGGCTCTCCACCGGCGGCCTCGACTACGGCCTGGTGTTCGGGGGCTCCAAGACCGTGCTGCGCGGCCGCGTCTCCAACATCAACCGCCCCTCTGATGTCGCCGGCGTCTACGGCGCCGCCGGTGCCGGCCTCGCGGTCGGCCGCGGCGCCCGCGCCATCGTGCTGACCAACCAGAAGGGCGCGGTGCTGGAGCTGACGGGTCACCAGGTCGGCCTGATGGCGAATGCGGATCTCAGCGGGCTCGCGATCACGATGCGGTAAAAGACGGTGCCGTAGGGTGGGCAAAGGCGCGAGAAGCGCCGTGCCCACCATCGGTCTTGGTGCCATACGCAAAGGTTGGTGGGCACGCTTCGCTTTGCCCACCCTACGATTTCCCGACCATCGCATGCACCCGCTCGCAATGCGCGACGAGGTTTGCGTGCGCATCGACGAAGGCCTTCAATGGGGTCGCGATCGGAAAGAAATAGATGTTGGCGATGAAGCCGTAGATGCCGGCATCAACGCTCGTCGGCGCCGCGCTGTGCACGAAGCCTTGCGCCGGCACGATGTCCGCCAGCACCTTCAGATCGGCGAGCCCCCGGGCATAGGCCTGCTCGGGCGTGTAGCGGCCGATGCCCTGGAAATGATAGCGCTGCGCGTTGTAGGCCTTGGCCTTCTCGAAGCCGGCCGGGTCGATCTGCGGATGCTGCGCGATGAAGGCGTCGCGGAACGCCGGATAAAAGCGCTCGTCCTTCCAGCGCGAATAGGACATCACCCAGTAGAGATCGTCCAGCATGCGCGTGACGAGATGGTTGGTGCGGCGCTGCTCCGCTGACAGGCCGGCGTCGATCGTGAGGCGATATTTCGCGATCGCATGCGCGATGATGGTCTCGCTGTCGCCGATGATCTCGCCGTCGTCGACGATGTAAGGCAGCTGCCCGCGCGGCGCGGCCGAGGCATCGAAGACGTGCTCATGCACGAACGGCACGCCCGCGAGCTTGAGGAAGGCGTAGACCTTGAGGCCGTAGCCGTTGTTGTCGGCGACGCCGAAGAGCTCTGGGTAGGAGTAGAGGGTCAGCATGGGCGGGCTCCTCCGGGGTGGCGGAGGCCAGCATGCTAGGGAGTGGAAACGGATGCAATCCTTGTAGCCCGCATGAGCGCAGCGACATGCGGGAAGGGGCTCCCGGATATCGCTTACGTCAGAGCGCCATTTGCGAACTGCCTTTTGCGCAATAGG
The DNA here is from genome assembly GCF_044909005.1 of Bradyrhizobium sp. USDA 223. Taxonomy (NCBI): domain Bacteria; kingdom Pseudomonadati; phylum Pseudomonadota; class Alphaproteobacteria; order Hyphomicrobiales; family Nitrobacteraceae; genus Bradyrhizobium; species Bradyrhizobium sp. USDA 223. The sequence continues at coordinate 4,561,073 of NZ_JBIYDR010000001.1, read as the reverse complement.
ATGACCGCAATCCCCTGGTCCGGGAGATCACGATGGCCATCAACAAGGACAAGATCGACAACGTGAGACCTCGCCCATGACCCGCGACGAATTGGTCGCTGCCTATGCGGCGCCCGGCCGCCACTATCACAATCTCGCGCATATCGAGCATTGCCTGGCGGTGCTCGCGCGCGCCGAGGGTCTTTCGGCCGCCGAGCGCGAGACGCTGTCGGAAGCGATCTGGTGGCACGACGTCGTCTACGATCCGACGCGAACGGACAACGAGGAACGCAGCGCGGAGCTCGCCGAGCAGCACGTCCGCGCCGAGCTTCGCCAGGAGGTCGGCCGCCTGATCCGGCTGACCAAAACGCACGACGTTCCCCCGGGCGACCGTCTCGGGGCGATCCTGATCTCGATCGACCTCAGCATTCTCGGCGCCGATAACGCCCGCTACGACGCCTATGCCGCCGCGATCCGTCGGGAGTTCAGCCATGTCGCCGAGGACGACTATCGCGCCGGCCGCGCCCGCGTGCTGCGCCGTTTCGCGGCACGCGAGGTCATCTTTCCCGACCCGGTGTTCGCCGCGACTTTCGATCGGCAAGCCCGCGCGAACCTCGCCCGCGAACTGGCCCAGCTGAGCTGAAGCGGCTAACCCGCTTACGAACGCGACGCCGCCGTGAACACCGCAAGCTGCGCCTCGAACGCGCGCCGGAACGCCGGCCGCGCCTCGCCGCGTGCGACATAGGCGGCGATATCGGGGAATTCCTCGAGCAGGCCTGATTTGTTCAGCCGCCGCAGCACCGTCACCATCATGAGATCGCCGGTGCTGAAGGCGCCGTCGAGCCAGTCGGCCTTGCCGAGGCGGCGGGACAATTCGCCGAGCCTGGTGCGCACGCGCTCCTGCAAGCCGGGCAGGCGCTCGGCGTACCAGCTCCTGTCGCGCTCGAACAGCATCGCCATGGTGAGCTCGACGATCGGCGGCTCCACCGTGTTCAGCGCAGCGAACATCCACGCGATCGCGCGGCTCCTCGCGTTCGCATCCTTCGGCAGCAAGCCGTCATGGCGCTCGGCGATGTGCAGCACGATCGCCCCGGACTCGAACAGGGTGAGATCGCCATCCTCATAGGTCGGGATCTGCCCGAACGGATGCAGCGCACGATGCGCCGGCTGCTTCATCGCGGCGAAGGAGAGAAGGCGGACGTCGTAGGTCTGGCCGACCTCTTCCAGCGCCCAGCGCACCCGCATGTCGCGCGCGTGGCCCTTGCCGCGGTCGGGGGAGGATTCGAAGGCGGTGATGGTGGGAGGCATCTGGGGCTCCGGGGTGATCGTTTCCAGAGGACGAACGACGATGCGGTTTTCCGACAGACACTGTGCGAAATATCGGTGGTGGCGTGCCCCGGACGCAGCGCAGCGCGCCCCTGGCGATGCGAAGCATCGTCCAGTGCGGCGTGATGCGCTGCAGAGCCGGGGCCCATGGCGAACGCGCGCCGGGGCTTCTGGGTCCCGGGTCTGCGCTACGCTTGCCCGGGACACGAGAGCAAGGTCCCGTAGGGTGGGCAAAGGCGCTCTTCGCGCGCCGTGCCCACCGTCCTGCCGGACCCATGGAAAGATCGTGGGCACGGCGCAAGAGCGCCTTTGCCCACCCTACGCGGCGATCCACGCCGCCAGCTCGCGCCACGGCTCAATCGTCCAATGCCCGGACGCCGCACCCGACGGCGACGGCAGCACAAAAATTCCCGGTAGGTTTTCATCCCGCGCCTGCCGTCCCAACGCAATCGCAGCTGACGGTCTGCCGTAAAACAAGCTCGCCGCCTTCTTGCTCGTGAACGCAATCGTCCGCGGTCGGTACTTGTCCATCTTCGCCCGAAAGCCCGGCACGTCGATCGTCTCCGCCGCGATCTGGTGATCCATCCCGGCGCCCGTCTTGCAGAGATCAGTGAAGCCGATCCCGAGCTCGATCAGCGAAGCAAACTCGCCCGGCTGATAGCGCCGCGGCGTGATCCCGGCCTCATGGATCGCGCGCCAGAAGCGGTTGCCGGGATGGGCGTAGTAGTGCCCGAGCTCCGCCGAGCGCGTCGAGGCGGCGGTGCCGACGAAGACGAGGCGGAGGTTGGGGCGGAGGAGGTCGGGGAGGCGGTGGAGCTTGCTATCGGACAAAATCACTTATCCGTGGAGTTGTAGCCGGCAGGAGCGTCAGCGATATGCTAGCGACAAAGACCCCGGATGTCGCTACGCTCGTCCTGGCTGCGCTTGTTTCATCTGGGTTGAAAATGCAAGATCAGTTCGAATGGCCCGAGCCCGAGCACGAAGCCGATAAAGTCATTTTGCGCAACGTCCGCAATCACGGCTGCCATATCACGGGCATACCAGATGCAAATCCACCGTTTGCATTTTCAATTGGTCTGCATCTGAACTATGGTCATCCCGAACTCATCATTTTCGGCCAGAGAGCCGAAAGGGCGCAGGCCATCATCAACCTTGTCCGTGACCGAGTGCAATCCGGCCATAAATTCGTCGATGGCGATATCTCCGATGATTTGCTGGAGAACGGCTACAAGCTCGGCTTCTGGGAAGTGCCGTTCGCGGCCTATCCCGAATATCTCGGCACGGCGATCTGGTTCTACTGGAAATCGCGGCGTGCATTCCCCTGTCTGCAGGTCATCTGGCAGGACGTCAATCGGCGCTTCCCTTGGGAAGTGGAATGTTTGCCCGCGGTCAAAGAGGACCAGCCGTTATTGAAGAAGAGGATTTCTTAAAGCGAGTTTCGAAGAAAAAGCCGGGCTGTCTGCCCGGCTCCTCTTTTTCGGATGGATGCCCGGGTCAAGCCCGGGCATGACGAGGAGAACTCTCTCACAACACCCGATTGCTCTCCTTCACCTTCTCCGCATCCAGATACAAGCTCTCGCCCATCTCCTTGAACTTCGCGCTCATCTTGGCCATGCCGTCCTCGGCCGTCCCGCTCATCGACATCCCCACGCTGTTCGGATCGTTCAGCGTCGCCGCGTAGTCGCGCACGTCCTGCGTGATCTTCATCGAGCAGAATTTTGGGCCGCACATCGAGCAGAAATGGGCGACCTTGTGGGCTTCCTTCGGCAGGGTCTCGTCGTGGAAGTTTTTCGCGGTGTCGGGATCGAGGCCGAGGTTGAACTGGTCGGTCCAGCGGAATTCGAACCTCGCGCGGGAGAGGGCGTCGTCGCGCAGTTGCGCGGCGGGGTGGCCCTTGGCGAGGTCGGCGGCGTGGGCGGCGATCTTGTAGGTGATGACGCCGGTCTTGACGTCGTTGCGATCAGGGAGGCCGAGATGCTCCTTCGGCGTGACGTAGCAGAGCATGGCGCAGCCGAACCAGCCGATCATGGCGGCGCCGATGCCCGACGTAATGTGGTCGTAGCCCGGCGCGATGTCGGTGGTCAGCGGCCCCAACGTGTAGAACGGCGCCTCGCCGCACTCCTTCAGCTGCTTGTCCATGTTGATCTTGATCTTGTGCATCGGCACGTGGCCGGGGCCTTCGATCATGACCTGGCAGCCCTTGTCCCATGCGATCTTGGTGAGCTCACCGAGCGTCTCCAGCTCGGCGAACTGTGCACGGTCATTCGCGTCCGCGATCGAGCCGGGGCGCAGGCCGTCGCCGAGCGAGAACGAGACGTCATATTTGCGCATGAGGTCGCAGATCTCGTCAAAATGCGTGTAGAGGAAGCTTTCCTTGTGATGCGCGAGGCACCACTTCGCCATGATCGAGCCGCCGCGGCTGACGATGCCGGTGACGCGGCTCGCGGTGAGGTGGATGTATTGCAGGCGCACGCCGGCGTGGATGGTGAAATAGTCGACGCCCTGCTCGCACTGCTCGATCAGGGTGTCCTTGTAGAGCTCCCAGGTCAGCTTGACCGGATCGCCGTTGCACTTCTCCAGCGCCTGATAAATGGGAACGGTGCCGATCGGCACCGGCGAGTTGCGCAGGATCCATTCGCGCGTGGTGTGGATGTTGCGCCCCGTGGAGAGGTCCATCACGGTGTCGGCGCCCCAGCGGATCGCCCACACCATCTTCTCGACCTCCTCCTCGACCGACGAGGTCACCGCCGAGTTGCCGATATTGGCGTTGATCTTGGTCAGGAAGTTGCGGCCGATGATCATCGGCTCGAGCTCGGAATGGTTGATGTTGGAGGGAATGATGGCGCGGCCGCGCGCGATCTCGTCGCGGACGAACTCGGGGGTGATGAAGGCGGGCACCGAGGCGCCAAAGCTCTCGCCGTCGGCGAGCGCGGCTTCGGCGCGCTCGAGCTGCTGCTTGCGGCCGAGATTCTCGCGTTCGGCGACGTAGATCATCTCCTTGGTGATGATGCCGGCGCGGGCGAATTCGAGCTGGGTCACCTTGTGACCGTCGAGGCCGCGCAGCGGCTTGTGATAGGCCGAGAAGGCGCGCGCGGCCTTGTCGGTGGAGACGCTGCCATTGTCCTCCGGCTTGATCTGGCGGCCCTCATATTCCTCGACGCCGCCGCGCTCCAACACCCATTGCTTGCGGTCGCGCGCCAAGCCGGCGTTGACGTCGATGGTGACGGAGGGATCGGTGTAGGGGCCGGAGGTGTCGTAGACCGGCAGGTTCGGCTCGCCGGCGCCTTCGGAGAGAATGATCTCGCGCAAGGGCACGCGGATATCAGGCGCGGCGTCGGGCGTTGCGAAGATTTTTCGCGAGGAGGGCAGCGGGCCGGTGGTGACGGCGGGAACGGTTTTTTCGGGATTGGAGCGGATGTTCATGGGATCCTCCGGTTTAATTCGTTAGTTTCGCTACGCGAGAGGCAAATTCCGGTGTCATCCCCGCGAAGGCGGGGATCCAGTACTCCGAGGCGGTGCGGCTGGAGCCGAGAGGCCGCGGCGTACTGGATCGCCCGGTCAAGCCGGGCGATGACAGTTGAGGGTGTGGGGAAAGCGTGCGCATCACGCCGCCTCCTTCAGACCAAGCCATTGCCGCACGCGGGCATCGGGATCGGGGTTTTGGGTGACGTCGGAGACAACAGCAATCGAATCCGCGCCGGCGGCGAAGATCTCCGCGGCTTGCTCGAACTTGATGCCGCCGATCGCGACCAGCGGGATGGTGCCAATGCGCTTTTTCCATTCGGTGATTTTGGGAATGCCTTGCGGCTCGAAGCGCATCGATTTGAGCGTGGTGAAGAAGATCGGACCGAGCGCGACGTAGTCAGGCTTGGCGGCCAGCGCGGTCGCAAGCTCGGCGTCGTCATGGGTGGAGATGCCGAGCTTGAGGCCGGCCTCGCGGATCGCGCCGAGGTCGGCCTCGGCCAGGTCCTCCTGGCCGAGATGCAGATATTCTGCGCCGGCGACGATCGCGGCGCGCCAATAATCGTTCACGACCAGCTTGGCCTGCGTGCCCTTGGTGATCGCCAGCGCGTCGGAGACGATCTGCAGCGCCTGCGAGTCGTCGAGGTCCTTGGCGCGCAGCTGGATGGTGCCGACGCCGAGTTTTGTCAGGCGCTCGACCCAGGCGAGGCTGTCGACGACGGGATAGAAGCGATCAGGATACGGCATGCCAGAACGGGGTCCCAACGACAGGGGTGGAGGGCGAAGCGAAATCGCGGGCGTTCATCAGCCCGGCCTCGTAAGCGGTGCGGCCGGCCTCGCAGCCGAGGCGGAAGGCGTTCGCCATTGCGACGGGATCGGCGGCTTTGGCGATGGCGGTGTTGAGCAGCACGGCATCATAGCCGAGCTCGAACGCCTGCGCGGCGTGGGAAGGCGCCCCTAAGCCAGCGTCGACCACCAGCGTGATGTCGGGCAGCCGCTCGCGCAGCAGTTTTAGCGCATCGCGGTTGGTGATGCCCTTGGCGCTGCCAATCGGCGCGGCCCACGGCATCACCACCTTGCACCCAGTTTCGACCAGGCGGCTCGCGACCGAGAGATCCTCCGTGCAATAGGGAAAGACTTCAAAACCGTCCTTGATCAGGATGCCGGCGGCTTCGACGAGACCGACGACGTCGGGCTGCAGCGTGTCGTTGTCGGCGATCACTTCGAGCTTGATCCAGCTTGTGCCGAACAATTCGCGCGCGAGTTTTGCGGTGGTCACCGCCTCGCGTACGGTGCGGCATCCCGCGGTGTTCGGCAGCACGGTGACGTCGAGCTCGCGGATCAGCTTCCAGAACGCATCGCCGGTCTTGCCGCCGGCGGATTCGCGCCGCAGCGAGACCGTGACGATGTTGGCGCCGGAGGCGCGGATCGCGCCTTGCATGATCGCAGGCGAGGGATAGAGCGCGCTGCCGATCAGCAGGCGGGAGGCGAAGGTTTTGCCGTAGAAGGTCACCATGTGGCAGGTGTCTCCGCAAGTGCAGGAGTCATCCCCGCGAAGGCGGGGATCCAGTACGCCGCAGCAGCGCGGCTGGAACCGTGAAGCCGCGGGGTACTGGATCGCCCGGTCAAGCCGGGCGATGACAGTGGGGTGTAGGGAATGCGCCGGTGGGACAAATAGACAGCCATCACCTCACCCTCCCTGCCGCGGCGTGATGATCTCGATCTCGTCGCCGGCCTTGAGCTGCGTCTCGGCCCAGCGGCTCTTCGGCACGACGTCGTAGTTCAGCGCGATGGCGAAATGGCTGCCTTCGTAGTCGAGCTCGGCGAGCAGCGCGTCGACGCTGGCTGCGCTGACCTCGCGCGGCTCACCGTTGACGATCAGGCGCATTGCATTACCTCGTTGTCGATCTGGCCGCGCTCGACATAGGCGAGCGTCAGCTCGGCGAGCGCCGGCGCGATCAGGAAGCCGTGGCGGTAGAGGCCGTTGACGCTGATCTTGCGATCGCGAATGCCGATGCGCGGCAAATTGTCGGGAAAGGCGGGCCGAAGCCCCGAGCCGAACTCGACGATACGGGCCTCGCCGAACGCCGGGTGCACGGTGTAGGCCGCGCCCAAGAGCTCCAGCGCGGAGCGGACGCTGACGCCGGTGTCTTCCGCCTCGATCGAGGTCGCGCCCAGCATGAACAGGCCGTTCTCGCGCGGGATCACGTAGAGCGGCCAGCGCGGGTGGATCAGCCGCACCGGGCGCGCCAGCTGCACCTCGTCCGTCTCGATCAGGATCATCTCGCCCTTGACGCCGCGAAGCTCGCTCTGCTCGTCGCGGGCACCAAGGCCGCGGCAGTCGATGACGATGCCGTCAAGCTCGTTCGCAGTGACGTCGCTGCAGAACTTGATGGTGCCGCCGGCAGCCTTGATGCGCTCGTGCAGCTGCGGCAGCACGCGGCGCGGCTCGACATGGCCCTCGGCGGGGAAGAACAGCGCATCGCGGAAGCGGCCCTCCAGCGACGGCTCGAGCGCGGCAAGGCCGGCGGCATCGAGCCGGCGGTGATGCTCGGTCATGCGCGCAAACCGCTCGAAATCGTTGCGCTCGCGCGGATGGGCGACGACCAGCGAGCCGTTGAACGGCGTGTCGGGCAGCTCGCGCCGCCAGAGATCGAGCGAGCGCAGCCCCAGACGGCTGATGATGGGCTCGGCGACTTCGGCCTCGCAATAGGGCGCGAGCATGCCGCCGGCCCAATGGCTGGTGGCATCCGTCATCGCCTCGTCACCGCGCTCGTGCAAGGTGACGGCGTGACCGGCCTGCGCGAATAGCAGCGCCTGCCAGGCGCCCGCGATGCCTGCGCCGATGATGGATACCGGTGAATCCGGTCGCTTGATGGTCTGCAACATCCCTGTCCCTTCGCCGGCATGACCCGGATCAGGTTCAAAGGGTCACCGCGGTCCTGGGCGGTATTGCCCATTTAGCGGTATCTCAGCTCCTCCTCGGAGCACCCCTCGGAACGGTGGTAATGTATGCCAGCGGGACGGGGTGGTCAACGCGTGTTGGCGCGGAACCCGACCGTGCCCCGGACGCAGCGCTGAGCCGGGGCCCATTGTTGTGTAGGGGCTGGGTCCCGGCTCTGCGACGCAACGCTCGCGCGTTGCGTCTCGTCCGGGACACGAAGGCTACTTTAATGCCTGCGCCCGCGCGTTGCGGACGCGCTGGGCGAGCTTCCTCTGCGCCGGCGCGGCGAACATCGGCTGCGGATTGCCGTTCGGCTCGAGCCAAGGTTGGCCCATAGTGCCCTGGCCCATGGTGTCGCCCATACTCGCGACCTGGACGGCCTCCTGCCGCTGGCGCTTTGCAGCGTAGTAATAGCCGCCCGCGAAATAACGCACGGCTCGCGCGTGATCGCCATTGGCGGCGCGGTAGGCGCCGGCGAGGTACTTCACCGCATAAGTGAGGTTGGTGTTGGGATCGCGCAGGCCGGCGGCATCGCCGGTGTAGCCGACCCCGCGGGCGGTCGCGAGCTTGATCTGCATCAGCCCGATGGTGCCGCCGCGACCGACCACATGCGGCTGATAGCGGCTTTCGCGCATGATGACGCGATGCACCAGCGCTTCCGGCACGCCGTTGGCGCGGGCATGGGCGGCGACCATCTCGGCATATTCGGCTTGCCCGGCGAAAGCTGCCTGCGGCAACGTCAATCCGGCCGCGAGCAGCGCGACAATTCGTAAGATTTTCATCGAAGTATTCCTCGGCAGAACGGACCCGCACCCAGCGCGTTAGGCCGTGGGAACACGGCGATGATGTGGCGAAATGTCACCAGCGGCAATTTTTGCCGGCTCGTCGCTTTTGCGACTCAAACCTGGGTTAAGCTCGGACCTGGTAGAGCGCCTTACGCGACAGCGGGTCTGTCCATTTCGCGCATTCGCCCAACAATCGCTACTCAAAACCAGCACTCGGGAGGACGTCCATGAATCCTGCAGACATCGACGACATTCCCAAGCAGAACCCTTGCGCACAATGTGGCACACCGATCCCGTTTCCTGACTGGATCGAGCCGGGCGAAGGCCGCGTCTCTTATCTCTGGACCTGCCACGCCTGCAACTATCGCTTCGAGGCGGTGGCGATCTTCCCGCACGAGGCCATCGAGCACCCGCCGCTCGCGGCTTGATCAGGCGGCGCGGCGCCTGCGAGACCGGCAATTTCATCCGCACGACCAGCTTGGTGACGCCGCGATGCAGATCGTCGGGGCGCGCGGCGGCGGTCGCGGACGCCGGCCCGACATAATGCACGAGGTGGCCCATATCGCCGAACTGATTGGCGACGAGCTGCAGCGTGCTGGCGATGTCGACCAGCGTCACCGCCTCGACCTTGCGGTCGTCGCGCAAGAGCGACAGCACCGATTCCAGCATCGCGCGCATCTGGTCTAGATCCATCAGCATGCGCTTGCGGTTGCTCTCGTCCTCGATGAACTCGGCGCGCAGGCGCAGCCGCGTGATCGGCGTGCGCAAATCGTGGCTGATGGCGGCCAGCATCCGCGTGCGGTCCGACATCAACCGCACGATCCGCTCGTGCATGCGGTTGAGCGCGCGCGCCACCGCGCGGATCTCCTCCGGGCCGCGGCTCGGGCAGCGGCTCGGCGGCGCCGTCGAGGCTGAAATTCTCCGCCGCCGCGGCGAAGGACGACAGCGGCCTCGTCAGCGCGCGCGCCGCCCACAGGCCGAGCACGGTGACGCAGATGAAGGCGCTCATCAGCCAGGGCGCGCCAGAGAACAACGGCCGCGGGGCGCCATCGACATGGCCCGCGATCACGGTGCCGTCGGGCAATTGCACGCCGATACGGGGCTCGATGCTGCCTGACGCCAGCCGTCCGGTCTTGTAGGCGCGGCCGAGATGGCGGCGCATCCAGCGCAGATGCAGGCTGTCGCTCTCCGCGAGATCGGCCGTGCCGGGCGCCAGCATCTCAATGCCGAGCCCGGGAAAGGCGCGCGCGAGATTGGTGACAAGGCGCGGACGCGCTCCTAATCGACTACAAGAGCTGACCTCGGCGACGCCGGGTCGGCGCGGTCCTCGCCGCGGTCCTGCCTTGCCCCAATGCGCACGATCGTCGGGGGGAACCGTGCATCGCAAAATGTTCCTGAGTGACGCAGGAACAGTTCGCGCATGGCGCGACGAAATTGCGGCACGCACGGAACTGCGCCCGATCAGAGCGGTTTTCTCCGCACGAGTTTTCTGTGAAGGAGAGGACAACCATGTTGATGAAATCGATCGTCACCGGCCTCGCCGGTACCGCGCTACTTGCGACCGTCGCAATCGCGCAAACGCCGCCCGCCGCCACCACCGACAAGGCGGCCCCTGCGGCCACCGCAACGACCACGACGGCTTCCGGCCAGTGGCGCACCTCGAAGATGGACGGCCTGAAGGTCTACAATGAGGCCAACGAGAACATCGGCACGATCAACGACCTGCTGATGGACAAGAACGGTGACATCAAGATCGCCGTGATCGGAGTCGGCGGCTTCCTCGGCATGGGCGAGCATCTGGTCGCCGTGCCCTACGAGAAGCTGAAATTCGTCAACGAGCCCGTCGCCTATACCGGCACCGGCGCGAACACCGGCGCCCGGCCCGCTGGCACGACGACCGGCGCTGCGACCGGTACCGACAGGCCCGCAGCGACCGCATCGACGTCGTCCGCGTCAAAATGGTATCCGGACCACGCCGTGTTCAATGCCAGCAAGGACGAGCTGAAGAACATGCCGCAGTTCAAGTACGCGGAGTAATGCGGCTCGCGTAACTGCCTGAACGAAGCGCGCCTGGTTTTCACCGGGCGCGCTGTCGTGCTTCGACCTCCTGCGTCCTCAACCCCCGCTGCCCTTCAGCCGTTCATTACGCCGCCGCAGGGCTTCCAGGGTGGCAAGCAAGATGACCGAGACGGTCGTCAAGATCACGGCCGCTGCCGTGATGGTCGGGCTGATGTTCTCGCGGATGCCGCTGAACATCTCGCGCGGCAGGGTCCGCTGCTCGGGACCCGCCATGAACAGCACGATCACCACCTCATCGAAGCTGGTCGCAAACGCGAACAGGGCGCCAGACGCCAGACCCGGCAGGATCAGCGGCAGGATCACGCGACGGAACGCGTAGATTGGCGAGGCGCCGAGCGAGGCGGCGGCGCGCGCCAGGTTGGTGTCGAAGCTCTGCAGAGTCGCCCCGACCGTGATCACCACGAAGGGCGTCGCCAGCGCGGTGTGGGCCAGGATCAGGCCGAGATAGCTGCCGGTCAGGCCGATCGGCGCGAAGAAGAAGTACAGGCCGACCGCGGTGATGACGCCGGGCACGACCACCGGCGACAGCACGAAGGCCAGCACGAGCGGCTTGAACCGGCTCTTCCACTGCGCCAGCCCCAGCGCGGCCAGCGTGCCGAGGACCATGGACAACAGCGTCGAGGCGATGCCGATGATCATGCTGTTCTTGAGCGAGTTCATCCAGCGCGGCGAATTGACGAAGTCGTCGTACCAGCGCAAGGAAAGACCCGGCAGCGGATAGGTGAGGTACGAGCTTGAACTGAAGGACAGCGGCATGATCGCGAGGATCGGCGCGATCAGGAAGATGAAAACCAGCGTGGAGACAACGATAGTCGCGGTCCACGCGATGCGCTGGCTGGGGGTGCGCAAGGAGGAATTGTCGCTCAATTCTTCATCCCTCCCGTGACCTGCTGGCCCTGCACCAGCTTGCCGTAGACGAGAGCGAGCAGAACGGTGGCCAGCAGCAGCACCGCGCCCAGCGCCGAAGCAAGGCCCCAATTGGCCGTCTCGGTCGTGTAGAGGGCGATGAAGTAGCTGATCATCTGGTCGGCGGCGCCGCCGACGAGGGCCGGCGTGATGTAGTAGCCGAGCGCCAGGATGAAGACGAGCAGGCTTCCCGCGCCGATGCCAGGCAGGGTCTGCGGCAGGTAGATCCGCAGGAAGGCGGTGAGGGGTGGCGCACCGAGCGAGGCGGCGGCCCGCATGTAAGCGGGCGAGATCGCCTTCATGCTGCTGTACAGCGGCAGGATCATGAACGGCAGCAGAACGTGGGTCATGGCAACGCAGACGCCGAAGCGGTTGTAGATCAGGCGCAAGGGCGCGTCGATGATGCCGAGCCAGAGCAGACTGTCGTTCACGACGCCCTTGCTCTGCAACAGGACGATCCAGGCGCAGGTGCGAACCAGGAGCGACGTCCAGAACGGCAGCAGCACGAAGATCATCAAGAGGTTCGACCGGCCGGGCGGCAGCGTCGCCAGGAGGTAAGCGACCGGAAAGCCGAGGATCAGGCAGAGCGCCGTGACACCGAGGCTGATGAGAAATGTGCGGAGGAAAATGTCGCGGTAGATGGCCTGATCCGGTGGTGCGGCGACGATCGCGCCGTCCGCGTTTCGCGTCAGGTCGAGCGCGGCAAGCAGGTAGAAGCCGGTGATCGGGCCGCTCGCGTCCTTGATCGTGGTCCAGGTGGCGCGTTCGCGCCAGGCGGGGTTGATCCTGCCCAGCGTCTCCCTGGCCGTACCGGGCTCAGGCACCGCCTTCAGATTGCGTCCCGTGCTGGTCAGGATCGTGCGGAAGCCGTTCAGCGCGTAGTTGAGCCGTTTGGCCGCAATCGCAAGGGTGCCGGCGGCGCGCGCCGCCAGGATGTCGCTTGCAAGCGCCGCATAGGCGTTTTCATCCGGCAGGTCCTTGCCGTCCCAGCTGGTAAGAGCTGCGACCGTCTGCGGCAGGACCTGACGCACCTCCCAGTCCTCGACCGAGCGCCACAGCATGCCGGCGATGGGACCTGCGAAGGTGAAGAGCAGAAACAGCAGAAGCGGCAGGACCAGCGCCAATGCCTTGACCTGGCGTGTCCGCTCCGCGCGCCTCAAGCGGCGTTTGAGCGGCACCTCGGTCTTGGCGTCAGCGCCAGTCAGAAGCGCGTTCGTCATTGATCGCTATTTCGCGGCCCATTTGTTGAAGCGCTCGGTCAGGCGGTCGATGTTCTCGAGCCAGAAGCCGACGTTGATCTCGACCGCGTTCTTGATGTTGTCAGGCGCCGTCGGCAGGTCCTTCAGGACGGCGGGCGCGAGCCGGCCGGCGGCGTCCTTGTTGGAGGTGCCGTAAGCAATGTTCTCCGACAGCTTGGACTGGTTCTCCGCCTTGCCGACGAATTCCAGGAACTTGTAGGCCGCGTCCTTGTTCGGGCTCCCCTTCAGGATGACCCAGCTGTCGAGTGTGAACAGCGCGCCGTCCCACACCATGCCAAAGTTCTTCTTCTCGTTCTTGTTCGCGGTGTCGATGCGGCCATTGTAGACCGAGGTCATCGCCACCTCGCCGGAGGCGAGCAATTGCGGCGGCTGCGCGCCGGCCTTCCACCAGACGAGGTCGCCCTTGATAGTGTCGAGCTTCTTGAAGGCGCGCTCGATGCCTTCGTCGGTCGCCAGCACCTTGTAGACGTCCTTCGGTGCGACGCCGTCGGCCATGAGGGCGATCTCCAGCGTGGTCTTCGGACCCTGACGCAGGGCACGCTTGCCGGGAATCTTCTTGGTGTCGAAGAAGTCGGCCCAGCCTTTCGGGGCCTCCTTCAGCTTGTCCTTGTCGTAGCCGAGCACGAAATCGTAGAGGATGGCGCCGACGCCGCAAGGATTGACCGACGGCGGGATATAGGCGGCCTCGCCGCCGATCTTGGAATAGTCCAGCTTCTCGAACAGGCCCTCTTCACAGCCGACCGCGAGCTCATCGCTCTCGACCTGGACGACGTCCCAGGTGGCGGCACCTCCCTGCACCTTGGCGCGCAGCACGCCGACGCCGCCGTCCCAGGATTCATCGTTCATCGCGATGCCGGATGCTTTCTTGAACGGCTCGAAATAGACCTTCTTCTGGGCCTCCTGATACGCACCGCCCCACGAGACGACGGTGAGGTCACGCGCCTCCGCGACATTGGCCAGCGCAGCACTGGCGCCCAGTGCCGCGGCGAAACCCAGAGCAATCTTGCGCTTCAGCATGGTCTTCGTTCCTTCTTCATGTGAGTTGCGTTGACATCGAGTGTTCAGCTTTGCCGCCGGCAGATCAGACTGGATCGAGGGCGAGGCAGTCCTCCGGGCGGAAGGTGATGAACACGCTTTCGCCAGGTCTTAGGCCGTGATGCGCTCCCGGCTGAAGCTTGACCATGAACTCGGCGTTGCCGGCCACATCCAGCACGGCCAGCGCGTGGTCACCGAGATAGATGGTGTTCTGCACTTTTGCCGGCAGCCGGTTCGGTCCCTCACTGGAATTGCCATTGGGAATTATTGCGACACGCTCCGGCCGCACCGACAGGGAGGTCGATGCGCCTGCGCCTGACACGTTGACCGCCCGTGCGGCGACTGTGCCGCCACCGGCCAGCGCGACGCGGCAATAATCCCTTTCGACGGTTTCCACGGTGCCGGCGAGCACATTGTTCTCGCCGATGAAATGGGCGACGAAGCTGTTCACGGGATGCTCATACAGCGCGTCGGGGCGGTCGATCTGCTGCACGATGCCGTCGTTGAATACGGCGATGCGGTCCGACATCGTGAGCGCTTCGCTCTGGTCGTGGGTGACATAGACGACCGTGATGCCCATCGTCTCGTGCAACTGCTTGATCTCCAGCTGCATCTGCTCCCGCAGCCGCTTGTCCAGCGCGCCCAGGGGCTCGTCCATCAGCACGAGCTGCGGATTGAACACCAGCGCGCGGGCCAGCGCCACCCGCTGCTGCTGACCGCCGGACAATTGCCCGGGCCGCCGGTGCGCAAAAGTTTCCATCTTGATCATGCGCAGCGCCGCGCTGACGCGCTCTTGCGTTTCCGCCTTGCTCGACTTGCGCACCGACAGCGGGAAGGCGATGTTTTCAGCGATCGTCAGGTGCGGAAACAGCGCGTAGTTCTGGAACACCATGCCGATGTCGCGCTTGTGCGGCGGCACGTTCTTGATCGGCCGCTCGCTGAGGTAAATCTCGCCATGGGTCGGCACCTCGAAGCCGGCCAGCATCATCAGCGTGGTCGTCTTGCCCGATCCCGACGGGCCGAGCAGGGTGATGAATTCGCCCTTCCTGATGTCGAGGTCGAGGTTCTTCACCACGAGATGCTCGCCATCATAGGTTTTTTGAATGCCGGAAAAACGCACCAGCGCCGGCGCAGGCGTGACCATGCCGGCTTCCATGTTGTCCTCGCGTTGTCCCCTACAATGCGCGTGCGAGATTAGCATCCTGCAGCGAGAATGCCAGCGGCGCAAGCGACGAGGAATTGTGCGGGTCCGGCGAGTGGCGGGGCTATCGCATATGAACAGTGCACGTCTGGCACGATAGTCCCCACATCGTCATGGCCGGGCTTGTCCCGGCCATCCACGCCTTGCCGCGCAGCACAAAGAACGTGGATGCCCGGGACAAGCCCGGGCATGACGACCTCGGTGAAGGTTCAAATGCAAATAGCCCTGCGATTCGCAGGGAAGCGCTACATCCCCGACAGCTTCGTCACGAATACGTTCAGCGAGCCGCCGGCTTCCGCAACCACGCGCAGAGTCTTGGAATCGAAGGCGATGTCGGCGAGAGTGAGGCTCTCGATCCTGGCCTCGACCTTGAGGCCGTCCTCGCTCTTCTGGTAGTCGGCGATTGCGGCGGCGATCTTCTCGCGGGCGTTGGCGGCGATCGGCTTCAGATCGAGCGTTGCCCTCTGCAGCAGCGCCTGCTGCATCTGCGGGACGACGGCGCGGGCGGCGGCACCCAACAGGCCGAAGGCCGCCTCGGATTCCACCGCGAGCTGGATGTCGGTGAGCCGCAGCGTCTGCTGCGCCTGGTCGAGCACCGGCCGGCCCCAGATGTGCACATTCGCCTCGGCGCCGAGGCCGAACCAGCTCTTCTTCTCCTTGGCGCGCACCAGAAGCGAGATCAGCAGTTGGTCGCCCGAGGGCACGACGTTGGCGCTCTTGACGGTGACGTCGACCGGGCCGGAGCCGTCCTCCGGATAGGTGCGGCCGACCATCTGCGCGGCGATCAGCTTGTTGATCTCCGTGAAAGGCACGTCGATCGGCACGCCGATGTTCACGCCGGTGCCGGTCGGCGGCACGATCGAGATCTTGTCGGGGAACGGACAGTCCGGCTTGGTCGGCGTCGAGGTCACGCGTGTCTCGGCCTCGAGGCCGAGCAGCAAGGTCACGGCCTGCGCATCGACGCGCGGCTGCGCCGCGATCGCGCGCACCGGCTTCATCTCGAGCCAGAGCGGCGGCAGCGCCGCCGAGGCGCTAGATCCTTGCAGCGGGATCGAGCGGCAGGCCTTGATCCATTGCGCCTTGGCATTCTCGCGCAGGCTGGGATCGTTGCGGATGCGCTCGGAGGCGGCGTTGATCTGCTCGCCGACGGTCTTGTCGATCAGCGGCTTGACCTGCGCGGGCACGTTGACCTTGGCGCCGGCGACGTTGAGGTTGGTGTCGCCGAGATTGACCTGGGCGCCGAGATTAGGCTCCAGATACCAGGCGGCGGCGAGCTTCGGGCGCGAGGTAACGACGACGTTGCCCTTGATCTCCGCGCTCGCGTTCAGGTTCTTGATGTTGACCGCGCCGATCCGCTTCGCGGCGTCGCCGCCGAGCACGCTGCCGAGCGCATCGCCAAGCGCGCCTGTGGCCTTCGACGACAGCGAGCCGGTCACGTTGAGCTTGCCGGTGAGCGGGGTCGAGATCGTCAGCACGTCCTTGTCGCCGGCTGCCGCCATCGGGCCCCGGACGGCGGACCAGCCGATATCGGCATTCTCCAGGATCTGCGAGATCGGGTTGTCGGCCTTGCCGGCGAAATTGCGCGGCGCGGCCCTCTCGGCCTGCTCGCGGATCGCCGACAGCGCGATGGCGACCGGCGCGATCACGATGGAGCTCTTCGAGGCCGGCGGCAGCGGCGGCAACTGAGCGACCGGCGGCGCCGAATCTGTCGCGCGCGGCGCCAGTAAGTCCATCGCCTTCAGGCTGATGAAGAACGACGCCGCGAGCACCGCGACACCGATCAGGATAGTCTTCACATTCCACGTCAGACGCATCAATCCCCCAAGTCGCCCCGACGGGGATTCTACAGGGCGGGCGAGGAGGGCGCTAGAGCGCACCCGTTGGGTGGAATTGGGGCGAAACCGCAGCGTGAGATCTGCGACTGCGGCCATCCTTCGAGACGCCCGCCGTTGGCGGGCCCTCAGGATGAGGACCGTGTGTGTGCGGCGCTGGCTTCAGCGAGCGCCGATGTTGCTTAGCCTCATCCTGAGGAGACCGCGAAGCGGTCGTCTCGAAGGACGAGGCTAAGCGCTCAGCTCACCGTGAACTAGCTTTGCCGCGGGCGCCGGACCGCTCTCACCTTGCCGCGATTGCCGCCGCCGCAGAAGAAACGGTCACCGCCGTCCGATTCCAGGCCTGACACGATCGTGCCGGCGGGCATGTCGATCTGCTCGATGTCACATCTGTGGTCCTTCTTGCCGAGGCCGCCGGGCTTCCCCTCGAAACTATCCTGTCTCTTGCGCCGAAGTCACTCACGGCCGGCGTTGCAATGGGAATCAGCGAAACGCTACATGCGGATCCGTCGGTGACTGCTGTCGCAGTCATTCTCACTGGTATCATGGCGCCATCATCGTGACCCCCTTGATGAACTGGACAGGCATCATCGATTTCGGGCTCGAGGCTTTGCCGCAGGCATCGCGGCGCACGGCATCGGCACCGCACGCGCTTTCCAGGTTGATGAGATCGCTGGTGTGTTCTCAAGCCTTGGCATGGGCCTGAATGCCCTTGTGACATCCTTCCTGGTGCCGTTCGCAGTAACGGTATTGATAAAATGATGCGCGAGACCTCTCGCCGCTATTGGACTCTGCATCGACGAAGAATGTCCAGAGACGAACCGCTTCGCCAGTAGCACCTTCATAGCCATCGTTTACGTTCCGAGATGTCCATGGGCGCTGTTTGGACACCACTCGCACTCCCATAAAACAAGATAAAGCCTGAAAGGGAAGCCTGTGCAAGGAAGCCGCCCAATTGACCCGCTCAATACCGGAACAGATCCCGTCTACTTGATGAAGGCAAGCCGTGATCGATCGAGCGTGACTGTCACGGCCAGGATGACGATAAGGCCCGTCACCATGATCTGGATGTAGGTATGCACCCCTGCGATGTTTAAGCCATTTTGCAGAACGGCAATCACCAACACCCCGATTAGCGTTCGATGCACGCCTCCTGAACCGCCTGAAAGAGCGGTGCCGCCCATGACCACAGCTGCGATCGCCTGAAGCAAAAGGTCATCGCCCATCCGGGCGGTTCCGGTCGAGGTTCGCGCGACAAGCAGCAAGCCTGCAATTCCGCAGAGCATTCCGGATGCGACGAACGCGATTGCTTTCGTGCGAAGAACATCGATGCCCGAAAGCCGAGCCGTCACTCCTCCCCCGCCAATTGCAACAGAGATCGCCCGAAATGGCTTCTCGCACCGATAAAAGAGGCGACCGCAAATATCAGAAGCGCCAGAATTCCCGAGTTTGGAATGCGCCCGATCATTACACCGGATGCGACCATGTGAGATCCGGACTGCGAAAAAACACGTTCACACCGCCACTGATCCAGGTGGAAATGCCCCCAATGATGGTCATGGTGCTGAGGGTGGCGACAAAGGACGGGATCCGCAGGCGCAGCACCAAAATGGCGTTGAAAAGGCCGCAAAGCGCCCCGATGACGGAAGCAGCAAACAGGATCGCAGCGGCGCTGAACCCGAAATCCCGGATCAGAACTGCCGAGGAGATTGCCACGAAGGTCACGATCGCGCCGACGGAAAGGTCGATTGCTCCCATGAGAATGACAAAGGTGATGCCGGTCGCCACGATGAGCAGGATGGAGGACTGTCTCATCAGATTGAAAAGGTTTATCCAGCTCAGGAAGCGAGGATTGATGGCTGTGAAAACGATGACCATCGTCAGCAGCAGAAGCGCGGGGCCACCTGGATTTATGATCGCGCGGTGACGCTGAACAAACTGCCTCGCGATCTCCATTGTAGCCTCGAGTCGCAATCTCGATCTACGCGCCTTTGTCTCAGACCATGTGCCTGACAAGTTCCTGCTCCGTCGGTTTATCATTGGCAGGCGCGTCCCGCTCGAACTGGATCTCGCCATCGCGCATCACCAGAATCCGGTTTGACAGACCGATGAGCTCGAGCAAATCGTCCGATATCAGAAGAATGGCTGCTCCCTGGTCCGTCAGATCCCTGAGGACACTGTAGATCTCCTCTTTTGCGCCGACATCAACACCACGGGTAGGATTGTCGAGCACCAGAACCTGTACCCCTCGCGCCAGCCATTTTGCCAGCACGACCTTCTGCTGGTTTCCGCCGGAGAGGAATTGGCAGAGTTGCGTCGGCCCGCTGCATCGAATCCGTAAGCCATTGACGTGCTTCTGCGCTAAAGACCGTTCTCGCGCTGCCGATATGATTCCAGTCAGCCCGCCGTTGAGACGAGGCCCTCAGCGAAGCCAGAGAAATGTTCGCGTGTGTGTGCGGCGCTGGCTTCAGCGAGCGCCGATGTTGCTTAGCCTCATCCTGAGGAGACCGCGAAGCGGTCGTCTCGAAGGACGAGGCTAAGCGCTCAGCTCACCGTGAACTAGCTTTGCCGCGGGCGCCGGACCGCTCTCACCTTGCCGCGATTGCCGCCGCCGCAGAAGAAACGGTCACCGCCGTCCGATTCCAGGCCTGACACGATCGTGCCGGCGGGCATGTCGATCTGCTCGATCACTTGTCCCGTTTCCGAGTCGATCCGGCGCAAATCGCTCTGTTCGTTCTCCCAGGTGCCGTGCCAGAGCTCGCCGTCCACCCAGGTCACCCCGGTCACGAAGCGCTTGCTCTCGATGGTGCGGAGGATCTTCCCCGTTTCGGGGTCAATTTGATGGATCTTGCGCTCGCGATATTGCCCGACCCAGAGCGAGCCCTCGGCCCAGGCGAGGCCGGAATCGCCGCCGCCGCCGGGCGCCGGAATGGTGCCGAGCACCTTGCCCGAGGCCGCATCGATCTTCTGGATGCGGTCCTCGGCGATCTGGAATAGGTGCCGTCCGTCGAACGCCGTTCCCGCATGCGCGGCGACGTCGATGGAGCGCGCGATCCTGCCGTCGGCCGGATCGAGCGCGTTCAGCTTGTCGCCGGAGGCGAACCAGACTCGCGTGCCGTCATAGGTGACGCCATGCACGGCTTCGACGCCTGGAAAGGGGCCATATTCCGTGACGATCTCGGCGGCTGAACGTTTCATGTGCTTGCTCCCTGTGCTTAACGCGCATCCTACGTCTTCAGGAGCGGCGTGGGGAGTAACAAGCCTGTCGGGAAACCCGGAACGGGCGGCGTCATCCAGCGGCGCGCCCGTCCGTGTCCGTACGACTGCACCTTGCCCGACCGCGCCAGGTCCTCGAGCGCGCGCTGCACGGTGCGCGGACTGATGCGAAGCGCAAGCGCGAGCGCCGAGCTCGACCATGGCTCGCCGTCGGTAAGAAAGGCGAGGACGGCGGCGTGCCTCTCCTCAACGGGCCGCGCCAGCACGAGGACGTCGCGCGTCTTCCGCGGCGCCAGCACGAAGCCTTGCTTCGTCGCGCTGATATCGGCCAGCGGCGCGAGCTTGGTGCGGAGCCGTCCGATCTCGACGCGCAGGCGCGCGCGGTGCGATTCGTCGGCGTGCCCGGCTCGAAAGGCGCCGGATATCAGCGTCTCGCGCGAGACATCCGCAGGCCATGCCTGGGCCAGGAGACGCGCGAGCGCGAACAGCACGGGGCGCGTTCCGAGCGACACCGCGACGCCTTGCCTGCGCACGACGTGATGAAAGGTATCCACGACCAGCGCCGTCGAGGTCGCCAGACGTTCGACCTCTCCCAGCAACAGCGGATGTTCGCTGCCGCGGGCGATCAGGCGTGCTGCCGGCGTGTCGAGGATCAGGCTCGCGCTGTCGACCTCGGCCACGAGCGCCGGAATGGCTGCAAGGCGCGCTGCGTGAGCCGCGCGGCCGAGCGCCGTGCGCGCGTCGTTCGTTCTGAGCCGCCTGATGGCGATGCCGGCGAGCACGAGCTCGCGGACGACCTGCGACGCGGGCGGGAGCATGGCGGGACGGACTTCGGCGAGCGTGCGCTCGGCCTCGTCGAGGCGCCCGACCAGAAGCAGGCGGCGGGCCTCGACATGGCCTGCATGGGCGGCATTGACGAGATCGCCGTGCTGTTCGAGCGTCGCGCGTGCCGCCGCGAGCGTCTTCACCGGCCAGTTCAGATCGCGTGAGACCAGCGCGATCTCGGCTTCGGCCACCAGGCATCTTGCGCGTGCCACCGCCTCGCGCGGACCGAAGGCGCGCGCGGCGGTGCGCAGCAGCAACTTGGCCTTGGCGAGATCGCCGAGCTGCGCCATCGCGATGCCGCGCAGCGCCAGCGACGGCGCATCGTTGCGCAGCGCGACGCGGTTCAGGGCCCCGAGCGGATCGCCGGCCTCTAACGCGCGCGCAGCGGCAGTGATCAGCGATTCCATGTCAATCCCGCCACACTTGTTACTCCCGCACCGTGGCCGCTTGGTGCCAGAAATCGTTGGCAGGACGTCGAGCAAAAGCTTTGGAGAGTCATGATGACATCAGCAGAAAAAGCAGGAACCAACGGAAAGACCGCCATGCAGACACCGCCGGTGGTGTCTCCGCAGGACTGGGAGGCGGCCCGTCTGCAGCTGCTCGTGAAGGAGAAGGCGCATACCCGTGCCCGCGACGCCCTGGCCGCCGAGCGGCGCCGCATGCCATGGATGGCGGTCGACAAAACCTATGCGTTCGAGGGCCCCGGCGGCAAGCTCAGTCTGCACGAGCTGTTCCAGGGCCGGCGGCAACTGATCGTTTATCGCGCCTTCTTCGAGCCCGGTGTGTTCGGCTGGCCCGATCACGCCTGCCGCGGCTGCTCCATGGTGGCCGACCAGGTCGCCCATGTCTCGCACTTGAATGCCCGCGACACCACGCTGGTGTTCGCGTCGCGCGCGCCGTACGCCGACATCGTCAGGCTGAAGCAGCGGATGGGCTGGACCATGCCCTGGGTCACCATCACCGACAGCTTCGATGCCGATTTCGGCGTCGACGAATGGCACGGCACCAACGTGTTCTACCGCGACGGAACGCGAATCTTCCGCACCTATTTGGTCAAGAGCCGCGGCGACGAGCAGATGGGCGGGACCTGGAACTATCTCGACATCACCCCGCTCGGCCGCCAGGAGGTGTGGGAGGACTCGCCTCCGGGCTATCCACAGACGCCGACCTACAAATGGTGGAACTGGCACGACAGCTACGAGGAGGGCGCCGCGCCCGACAAGCGATGGGTGGAGATCTCGGACGCCGGCGAGAAAGCCTTCCGCGAGGAGGCCGCGGGAGAACGGAAATGACCGGCCCGGTCAGCGCGGTCCCCGGCGCCAGCCCCGACGCTGTGGCGGCCGCGCGCCACCTCGCCAAATGGCTGGCGCTGGCGGCCACGCCGACTTTCGCGATCATGGCCGTGATGACGGCCATGATCGGGGGTGGGCCGGCGGACATGCTGTGCGGCGCCGGGCAAGGCTCCCTGCTCGGCGGGATGGTGCCGATGTATCTCTTGATGAGCGCGTTTCATGCCGCGGCGTGGCTGAGGCTGATGGCGGAGCGGCGGCGGTAGCGGCCGGTGAAGCGATCCGCCGGTGCGAACGCCTCGTCCTTCGAGACGCGCGCAAGGGCGCGCTCCTCAGGATGAGGCTATCTGGCATTTGGCGAGTGGCGCAAGTACTGGATGACTGCGAGCCACACACTCAGTCCTCATCCTGAGGGCCCGCCGTAGACGGGCGTCTCGAAGGATGATGTGATCCTCGCTTTGCCAGCTCATGCAGCTCGGCGAAGTCGCCGCGCATGAACGCCTCCCTCTTCGCGCGGCTCCATTTCTTGAGCTTGCGCTCGCATTCGATCGCGTCGGTGATGTGGTCGAACCATTGGGAGAAGATCAGCGTGACGGGGCGACGAGACATCGTGTAGCCCTCGAACGTGCCGGCGTTGTGTTGAGCGACCCTAATCTCGAGCTCGGTGCGCGTCGTGCCGATGTAGTAGCTGCCGTCCGCGCATTGGAGAATGTAGAGCCACGCGCCGTCGGTCATCGTGAACGCCTCGTCCTTCGAGACGCGCGCAACGGCGCGCTCCTCAGGATGAGGCTATCTGGCAGTCCTGCCTTGGATTGATCATGACCGGGAAACGTCTCGGCAGCCAATCGAAGCAGCAGACTCAGTCCTCATCCTGAGGGCCCGCCGCAGGCGGGCGTCTCGAAGGATGCGCCGCAATCACCGGTCACTGCGACATTGCCTTCAGATGCGTTACCACTTTCGCCGCCTCCTCCGCCGAGATACCGCCATAGGGCTGCATCTTGTGGCCGGACACGACTTCGTCCGGCTTGACCATGAAGCGGGTGAGCTTGTCCTGGTCCCAGGCGAAGCCGGCTTCTTTCATGGACGAGGAGTAATTGTAGTCCGGCAGCGAGCCGGCCTTGCGTCCGACGATCTTGTTGAGATTGGGACCGAGGCGATTGTCGCCTTCCTTCATGGAATGGCAGGTGCGGCAGGAATTGTTGAAAGCCTGCTTGCCGGCGTCGTCATTCGCGGGTTGCTGCGCGCGCGAGGCGTGCGCGGACACGAGCAGCGTCAGTGCTCCGGCGCAGGCGAGGGCGTGCAGCCATGGGCTTGGCGAGGGTTGCCTTCGTGGTCGCATTTGCGCCTCCATCGGGGATTGCGCCGCAACAGGCGCAACGGGGATGTCGAGGGCAAACGAAAACGGCCCCGGTGGGTTCCGGGGCCGTTCGCGTTACGTTGTCCTGTCGCTTCAGCGGCTCGCGGCGCCGAGGTCTGCGCGGCGCTCGGTCATCGGCAGCACGATCACCTTGGTGCCGACGTTGACGCGGGAATAGAGGTCGGTGACGTCCTCGTTGGTCATGCGGATGCAGCCGGAGGACACGCGCTTGCCGATGGTTTCAGGGGCGTTGGTGCCGTGGATGCGGTAGATGGTGCCGCCGAGATACATGGCGCGCGCGCCGAGCGGATTGCCGGGGCCGCCGGCCATGTGGCGCGGCAGATAGGGCTGGCGGGCGATCATCTCCGGCGGCGGCGTCCAGGCCGGCCACTCGGCCTTGCGGCTCACTGACTGGATTCCGGACCAGGTGAAGCCGTCGCGGCCGACGCCGATGCCGTAGCGCAGTGCCTGGCCATTGCCGAGCACGTAATAGAGATAGGTATTGGGCGTATCGATGATGATTGTGCCCGGCGCTTCGCGCGTCGCGTAGGAGACGGTCTGGCGGCGGAAGCGGGCCGGCAGCTCGACCGCGTCCTGATCCTCAGGCTCGGTCTGGTAGGTCGGCGCCTGATAGGGCTGATACGGCTGATAGGGCTGCAGCGGCTGCGGCGCGGTCATCGGCGGCAGCGGCTGGAAGAACGGGAAGATCTGCACCGGCGCGGCCTTGGCTGCACCAGCGAACGCGATTGCGGAAACCGCGACGGCACTGAGTGCAACGGCGCGCGAAAACGTCTTGAACGTGTCCAGATTGAACATGTGATCGCCCCTGTTTGCTCGGTGTTTTGCTCACCGCGGCACCGTTGCGGTGCTCCGTTGCCTAAAGTCCTAACGGCAAAACGTTTCGGGACATTTGCGCGGAAAACCGAAAACGGTTTCACGGCGGCAAGAATTGTTTCATGACAGTTTCGTGGCTCCGCCGGCTCGTTAACGAACAAAACAGCACGCCGACACTTCTGTGACGTCACACGCCTGAAATAACCTTCGTTGATGGTCGATGCCTGAGAATCATCAAACTCTCGGGATCTTCCCATGCGGGTATTAATCGCGACGGACGCCTGGCATCCGCAGGTCAACGGTGTGGTCCGCACCCTGACCTCCCTAGCGAATGCGGCCAAGGCCCTCGACGTCGAGATCGACTTCCTCACCCCCGACGGCTTTCCGTCCTGGCCGCTGCCGACCTATCCGGGCCTGCGCTTCGCGCTGCCTTCGGCGAAGGAGATCGCGCGGCGGATCGAGAAGGCCGCGCCAGAGGCGCTGCATATCGCGACCGAGGGCCCGATCGGCTGGGCGGCGCGCGCTTATTGTCGCCGCAACCGGCTCGCCTTCACCACCTCCTACACGACCCGCTTTCCGGAATACGTCTCGGTGCGGACCGGCATCCCGGCGGGCGTCGGCTACGCGGTGCTGCGCCACTTCCACGATGCCGCTGCCATGACCATGGTGGCGACGCCCTCGCTGCGGCAGGAGCTGTCCGAGCGCGGCTTCAAGCGGCTCGGCTTCTGGACGCGCGGTGTCGACACCGGGCTGTTTCATCCCGACGCTCCGGCACAGCTCGACCTGCCGCGCCCGATCTTCATGACAATGGGGCGCGTGGCGGTGGAGAAGAATCTCGAAGCGTTCCTGTCGCTCGACCTGCCCGGCACCAAGGTCGTCGTCGGCGACGGCCCGCAGAAGGCGGCGCTGGAGAAGAAATATCCGGACGCAGTCTTCCTCGGCGAGAAGAAGGGGGCGGATCTCACGGCCCATCTCGCCGCGGCCGACGTATTCGTGTTTCCGAGCCTGACCGACACCTTTGGCGTGGTGCAGCTCGAGGCGCTCGCCTGCGGCACGCCGGTTGCGGCGTTTCCGGTGACGGGACCGAAAGACGTCATTGCCGATCACCCGATCGGCGCGATCGACCACGATCTGGGCTCCGCCTGCCTGCGCGCGCTCACGATGTCGCGCGAGACCTGCCGCAATTTCGCGCTGGAGCGCTCCTGGGAGAACAGCGCGCGCCAGTTCGTCGGCAACCTCACCTCACTGCAGCCCAGCCGCGTCCTGCGCGCCTCGCCTCGCATGGCGCGGCGGCCGGTGCGCGGCTGACCGTCTATTCGAACCACAGCGAGAACCTCATCGATGGCTAAGATCATGAACTTTGACGGCACCCAGCAGCTCGACCTCACGCGCGGCACGGTCGAGCAGGCCTATGACCGCTGGGCACCGGTCTACGATCTCGTGTTCGGCGGCGTGTTCGCCAAGGGCCGGCAGGCGGCGATCGCGGCCACCAACAAGATCGGCGGCCGCGTGCTCGAGGTCGGCGTCGGCACCGGCATCTCGCTGCCGCTCTACGCGCCGAACCTGCGCATCTTCGGCACCGACATTTCGGAAGC
Source organism: Bradyrhizobium sp. USDA 223 (assembly GCF_044909005.1). Classification (NCBI taxonomy): domain Bacteria; kingdom Pseudomonadati; phylum Pseudomonadota; class Alphaproteobacteria; order Hyphomicrobiales; family Nitrobacteraceae; genus Bradyrhizobium; species Bradyrhizobium sp. USDA 223. Next base: position 4,535,149 of record NZ_JBIYDR010000001.1, on the reverse strand, counting down.
GATGCTGGACAAGGCGCGCCGCCGCGTGACGGAGCAGAAGCTGAAGAACGTCGAGGGCCTCGCGGTGATGGACGCCGAGAAGCTCGAATTCCCCGATAATTCCTTCGACGTCGTGATGGCGCAATACGTCGTCACCGCCGTGCCGAACCCGGAGAAGGCGCTCGACGAATTCGCCCGCGTGCTGCGTCCGGGCGGCGAATTGATCATCCTCACCCGCGTCAGCGCCGACACCGGGATGCGCCGCTTCATCGAGCAGAAGCTGCAGCCGGTGGTGCGTCCGCTCGGCTTTCGCACCGCCGAATTCGCCTGGTCGCGCTATGCCAAATGGCTCGCCGGCGCGCACGGCATCGAGCTTGCCGAGCGCCGCTTGATTCCGCCGCTGGGACACTTCTCGCTGGTGCGCTTCCGCAAGGTCGACGTCGCCAAAGCGGCTTGATCTGAGGCTCACGCGTCGCGTGCGTCATCGCGCCGCTGCACATCGTCACATGACAAAATGATGATGTCACACGGCCTACATCGAATCCCTGTAATCCTGAACCCGAAAGCATTTTGGGGAAGAGCATGATCAAGAATTATCTCGAGCAGCTGCGGATCCAGCGCTGGGACGACCATCGCTACTATCACCACAGCCGCATCAATCAGAGCCTGCACTTCGTCAGCGCGCTGAGCTTCCTGTTCGCCTATGTCTGGCTGTTCATCGATCCCGTCGTCTCCGCGCTGGTCGGCTGGTTGGTGTCGATGACCTCGCGCCAGGCCGGCCACTTCTTCTTCGAGCCGCACACCTACGACCACATCAACCAGGCGACGCACGAGTACAAGGAAGAGATCAAGGTCGGCTACAATTTGCAGCGCAAAGTGGTGCTGATGGCGATCTGGGCGCTGTCGCCGCTGGTGCTGGTCGTCGATCCCACCCTGTTCGGCATCTTCACGCCCTGGCAGAGCGCGACCGACTTCATGCGGCAGGTGGCGAAGATCTGGCTCGTGGTCGGCGGCGGCGGCCTGTTGTTCCGCACCGTGCACCTGTTCTTCATCCGCGACGTCGAGACCGGCCTCGTCTGGATGACCAAGATCCTGACCGATCCCTTCCACGATCTGATGCTCTATCGCAAAGCCCCGCTCGCTTTGATGCGCGGCGAGCTGATGGATCCCGGCCTGCACCTCAATCCCGAGCACACGCTGGGCTTCATCGACGAGCCCGTGCTCGAAGAGCAGCACGCTTGAAGCGCGCGGCGCACGCGACAGGCTCCGATGTCTGATGGCTACGTCATGCCCGGGCTTGTCCCGGGCATCCACGTGTTCGGGGCTGCGAACGCGGTGCTTCCTTCACCTCTCCCCGCGTGCGGGGAGAGGTCGAATTTGCGCGGAGCGCAAATTCGGGTGAGGGGGGCTATCCGCGGGGACGCTGCCAGATGGTCGTGCGTCAATGCTCACCGCACGCGCGGAGAGCCCCCCTCACCCCGACCCTCTCCCCGCAAGCGGGGCGAGGGAGAAGGGCGAGCGGTGATCGGGGCTAAGTGTCAGAGAGCCTCAGCGCCCGAAGCGCTTGGCCAGCATCTCTTTCAGGATCTGGCGCTTGATCTGCTTGTTGGTGAGCACGCCATCGTGCCACCAGAAGCCGTCGGCCTTCATCTTCTGGGCCGGCGCGGACGAAGCGGTCGGCGACTTCGGTGAAGTCGGCGTCGGTGTAGTTGAGGCTGAAGATCAGCCGTCCCGTGCCGACCCAGCTCAACGCCAGGCCTTCGGCGCGCAGGTAATATTGCAGCATCCAATTGTAGCGGGACGGCGTGGTGTATTTCACCGTCCAGATCGAGGAGAAGTTGGCGAAGCGCACCGGCAGGTCGGCATCCTGCATCATCTGGTTGAGCTTCTTCACGCGCCCGTTCCAGGTCTCTTCCAGCCCGTCATAAACGGCGCGGAAGTTCGGGCTGGCGAGGCGGCTCAGGAACTCGTCCATCGCCGTCATGACGTAGGGATGCGAGTTGAAGGTGCCGCGGGCGAAGCAGATGTCGGCGGGACGGTCGTCGCGGAAGCGCCGCATCAATTCGCGCTTGCCGCAGACCACGCCGACCGGCAGGCCGCCGGCGAGGCTCTTGCCATAGGTCACCATGTCGGCCTTGACGCCGAAATATTCCTGGGCGCCGCCGGCGGCGAGGCGGAAGCCGACGAAGACCTCGTCGAAGATCAGGACAATACCGCGCTCGCTGCAAACCTCGCGCAGCTTCTTCAGCCATTCGGTGTAGGCCGCGCGATCGAAATTGCCGCCGCGGGAGGAATCGACCAGCGAGGAATCCCCGGGCGCGTTGGCGTTGGGATGCAGCCCCTGCAGCGGGTTGACCAGAACGCAGGCGATGTCCTTGCGCGTGCGCAGGACATGGAGCGTCTTCTCCGACATCTCGGCGAGGGTGTAGGTCTCGTGCGCAGGAATGGGATTGCCGACGCCCGGCTGCACGTCGCCCCACCAGCCGTGATAGGCGCCGGCGAAACGAACCAGGTGCGTGCGCTTGGTGTGGTAGCGCGCCAGCCGCACCGCCTGCATCACGGCTTCGGTGCCGGACATGTGGAACGAGACCTCGTCGAGGCCGGAGATTTGGCAGAGCCGCTGCACATTCTCGAGGATGACGGGATGGTAGGGGCCGAGCACGGGGCCGAGCGCATGCGCGCGCTTCTCGGCGCCCTCGATGCACTCCTTGTAGAAGTCGTTGCCGAAGATGTTGACGCCGTAGGAGCCCGTGAGGTCGTAGAAGCTGTTGCCGTCGACATCGGTGACGGTGACGCCGCTGGACGATTCCATGAAGGTCGAGGTCCCCAGATGCTCGCGGACGAGGCGCGAGAACTGGAACGGCACGCGATAGCTTTCGGTGAAGTTGAGATCGGAGATCTGCTCCGCCGCTTCCTTGGTCATCGCGCGGCCTTTGGGGTAGCGCTCGGCGTAGAGCCTGGCGAGACGGAAGAAGGCGTCCTTGCGTTGCGCTGCGATGTTCGCCGGCGCACCGTCGCAGGCGAAGTATTGATCGCCCTCGAACTCGTAGAACGGCAGCAGCCGCGCCACCCGGCGCGACATCTTGGAGTGCCCGGCGAGCGAGCGGTGCTTGGCGCGGGAGAGTTCGACCCGCGCCTTGATCTTCGGGAGGACGGCGGCAGCGGACGCTGCGGCGGCCACGGACATCGAGAGAATCGGGAGTGTCGTTTCCATGACAACAAGCGCTAAACCTGCGAGCTGACAGATTCATGACAGTCAAAGCCCTCATCGCCTCTTTCACTCAGCAGGAAGACCTCAACTTCCTGTTGACCAATCGCATCCCCCGCGCGGCCCTGACCCGCTTCATGGGCTGGTTCTCCAAGATCGAGAATCCCCTGGTGCGGGACTTCTCGATCGCGCTGTGGAAGCTGTTCTCCGACCTCGATCTGTCGGAGGCAAGCAAGACGCAGTTCAGGAGTCTGCACGACTGCTTCACCCGGGAGCTGAAGCCGGGCCTGCGGCCCTTCGATCCTGATCCTGCGGTGGTGGCGAGCCCCTCCGACGGCATCGTCGGCGCTCACGGGAAAATCGCGGACACCGAGCTGTTCCAGGTCAAGGGCGCGCCCTATTCGCTGCTCGATCTCGTCGGCGATTCCGCGCTGGTCGAGCAGCACCGCAACGGCTCCTTCGTCACGCTGCGGCTGACGTCGAGCATGTATCACCGCTTCCATGCGCCCTATGACGCGCACATCGAGCGGGTCACGCTGATCCATGGCGACGTCTGGAACGTCAACCCGATTGCGCTCAAGCGCGTCGAGCGTCTGTTCTGCAAGAACGAGCGCGCGGTGATCCGCACGCATTTGTCGACCGGCGAAGCCGTGACGCTGGTGCCGGTGGCGGCGATCCTGGTCGCGAGCATCCGCCTGCACTTCCTCGACATGGTGCTGAACGCGCAGACGCGCGGCCCGGTCAATTTTCCCTGCGACGTCAACGTGAGCAAAGGCGAGGAGCTCGGCTGGTTCGAGCACGGCTCGACCATCATCATCCTCGCGCCCGGCGATTTCTCCTTCTGCGACGGCATTGCCGAGGGCACGCGCATTCGCGCGGGGCAAGCGTTGCTCAGGAGAAAGTAGCCTTCAATCCGCCGCCCCCGCCGCCTATATCGTCGGGTGGGGACGATTCGATCGATACGGATGTGACGATGGCGCGGGCGCCGGTCATGGCGGCGGGTGGTATTGTGTTGCGGCGCGCGCCGGTGCCGCTGGTTGCAGTCGTGCGCCAGCGCAAGCGCAACGAATGGGTCCTGCCCAAGGGCAAGCTCGACGACGGCGAGACGCCGAGGGAAGCCGCGCACCGCGAGGTGCTGGAGGAGACCGGCCACGACGTCGCCGTGCACGAATTTCTGGGCACGCTGGTCTATCAGTCCGGCGGGCGCTCCAAGGTCGTGCATTACTGGCGGATGGAGGCCGACGGCGGGCCGGTCCGCAAGCTGATGAACGACATCAAGGCGGTCGACTGGTTGACGCTGGACGACGCGATCGCCCGTCTGTCGCGCGAATACGAACGCGTCTTCCTGACTCAGATCGGACCGATCGCGCTCGCGGCGGCAGGGCTGGCGCCTCTGTCCGTCCCGGAGCAGGTTTCCGAGCCGGTGTCGCCGTTGGCGAAGGACGACATCCATGCATCTTTGCAGACGCTGACACAAGCGGAAGCAGCTTCTGTCGATGAGTTGCGGCATGGCCTGTTGCAGAAGGTGAAGGCTTGGCTGCGCGGCGAGGCGTGAGTTCTCTCGACCTCGCCCCGCTTGCGGGGAAAGGTCGGATTGCATCGTAGGTGCAATCCGGGTGAGGGGGACTCTCCGCGAGTCTCACTGTCACTATTTCTGCCGAAGCAGCCCCTCACCCCAACCCTCTCCCCGTAAGAACGGGGCGAGGGAGCGCACCGAGCGCGCTCACGTGCGTCGAACGTGTTTGAGCCGACCCTCCGCGCGTCAGCTGACGCGCTTCCAGGTCTGACCGCCGCAGAACATGCCGCCGAAGGCGCAGCCCTGCACGCGCATCACGTTCGGACCTTTCATCGAGATCGTGGAGTCGTAATTGCGTCCGGAGTTGGGATCGCGAATGCGGCCGCTCCACTTCGATCCTTCGGGCTTCATGTTGATCAGGATGCGCTCATTGGTCTTCTCGGCATAGCCGCAGAGATTGGCGCCACACTGCTCGACGCGGACATTGCCCTTGTTCTCTTCGGTCGCCCAGATGCCGATCGGCGAGTTCGCTGCGGCCACGGGCGCGGCAGCCACCGGAGCCGGCGCGGGAGCCGCGGCGACGGGAGCGGTGGCAGCAACGGGCGCGGGCGCCGCAACCGGAGCAGGCTGCGAATTGTCGAAGCCAATAGAGGGAGCGGCGGCAGCGGTCGCGGCTGGGGCAGCGGGCGCGGCTGGCGCTGCCGGCGCAGTCGCTTGCGGCACCGGCTGCTGCTGCACGGGAGCCGGCGCGGGCTGCGCCGTCGTGGGCGCCGGAGCCGGCGTGGTGTCCTCGTCATCGTCCTTGGAGCCGCCAAGGCCCTTGAGGTTGATGTTGTTCAGCTTGATCGGCTTGTCCGACAGGCCCGGCGCGACGATGGTCACGCAGTTGAGCGAAGCGCAGTTGCGCGGCGTCTCGATGCGGATGTGCTGGCCCTCGATCTGGAACGAGATCGAATTGCCGGCATGCGCGGCGGCGGTCGAAGCCAGGAAGAGGGCGGTGGCGGCGATGGAGAGCTTGTTCATGACAACCTCCGAAAATAGCGCGGTCCCGATATGGACTGGTGTCGCTGGTGGATGAAGCGTGGTTCGACCCTACGCCGCGGCGGTCGGGCGTTCTGTGATGGGCGTCACAACGAGCGAACAACGCCTGGGTGATGCAGCGCACATTCAGCCTCGCCTGCGCTGCGTAACGTCGTCGCGACCTGAGGGAAACGCAGATGCAGCGGCTTGCAACCTGGCTTGCCACTTGTCTTGCCACATCGATCGCGCTGCTGGCGGTCGCGCCGACGGCGCAGGCCGGCTCCTACACGTTCTCGATCGGCGGCAGCCGGTTCCATGTCGAGGCGCCGCGCAATTGCCGAGCCGCGTCCTGTATTACGGTGGCTCCCAAGCGCAGCCTCAGGCCGACGGGGGATGTCGGCCCGGCACGAACTGTGCAGCCGGCGCCCGCGCCGATGGTCCAGGCGCCGCAGCCGGCTTGTCCGGCGGCAGCGGTCAAGCCGCCACAAGCGGCTGTGGTGGTGCCGCCACCGGCGCCTCCCGCCCTTGCCGCGGCGACATCGCAGCCCGTTGCACCGCCGCCGGCGCCAAGCTTGGAGATTGCAAGAATGGAGACGCTGAGCCCCGGTCCGCCGCGGGTTGACCTGGAGCGCACCGATCAGCCGAAGACCGCCGCGCTCGAACCGCCGCGCATCGAGCCGCCGGTCATCGTTCCGAGCACCGAGATCAATCAGACCGTAGCGGTGGCGCAGATCACCACTGACACGGGCCACGCGCTGCTCGGCGAATGGGAGAGCCTAGGTGCCAAGGGCACGGTCCGCATCGAGCGCTGTGGAGCTGCGTTGTGCGGTTACGCGCTCAGTGAAGCGTCGAGCCGCGGCGAGAGCGTGCTCGTCAACATGAAGCCGAGGAAGCGCGATGTCTGGGCCGGCAGCATCTACAGCCGCTCCAGCGGCAACACCTACTACGCGAGGATGACGCTGAAGGGCTCCGGCAAGCTGCACGTCGAAGCCTGCGCGCTCGGCCGCTTCTGGTGCTCCGGCAACGACTGGACGCGAGTCGATGCGCCACGGGAGGAGATCACCGCCTCGTCGCAATCCTCGCGCACGCGGTCGTAGTGTTTCTTACCCTCCCTTGGAGGGGGAGGGTCGATCGCGCGCAGCGCGAGCGGGGTGGGGTGATCTCTCCTCTCGGACACTGTGGATGGGGAGAGACTGTCACCCCACCCCGCTACGCATTCCGCTTCGCTACATGCGCAGCGACCCTCCCCCTCCAGGGGAGGGTAAGCAGCCGCGTTGTGTCGATCGATGCCGTCTAAATCATCCCGAGCACGATGGCGCCGACGAAGGCCATGGCGAGGTAGGCGGTGATAACGCTCAATCTGCCGGCGAACGTCATGAGGTCGCTCCCTCCGTGCGCGTTGCTTGGCGCGCAGCTCTTATGGTTAACAGAAAGTCTCTTTCTGAAAAAGTCAGGCTCGCTGTCGCTCGTCATCGGCAGCAACCGGCGCCGCCGCGCCCGGTATGGTTAAAGAACACTGAAATCAACACGTTGAAGAGTCTTTAAGTAAATTCACCGAACGTGCGTTCATGACGCGCGGAGTTCGTTTGTATCTCGTCGGCTCCATCGTCCTTGTTTCGCTAGCGGGTTGCGGTCGCGGCTTCTTCCAGGCCGAACGCGAACCGTGGCGGGCCGAGGCAGAAGCCGCATGCCTGAAATCGGGCGCAGTCAAGGAAAGTGCGGACATCGTCCGCATCGACCCGATCTCCGGCCCTGGCAGCTGCGGCGCCGAGTTTCCGCTCAAGGTCGCCGCCATCGGCGAAGCCTCCGGCACCTATGGCTTTGCCGACGAGGCGCTGCGCCCCCCCGGCAGCATCGGCAACCAGCCGCGTTGGCCGGTGCAGCCGCAGTCGAATTATCCGCAGAGCCGGGGATATCCCGCATCGTCCTATCCGCAGCCCTCGAACTATCCCGAGAGCGCGGTGCGCCAGCCCGCCGGCTACGGCACCTCATCCGGGCCGATGTCGCTCAACGCTCCCGGCGTGGCTGCGCAGGAGGACGAGATCGACCTGCCGCCGGAGGGCACCGATGCCGCGGGGGCGGCACGTTACATGAACACACCGAGCTATCCGGCTCGTCCGGCGCCTTACTCGCAGGCGCCGGCACAGCAGCCGCTGCCGCGTCTTGGTCCTGCGCAGGGTAATCCCGTCACGAGCGTCGGTCCCGTCGCGATCAAGCCGACCGCGACGCTCGCCTGTCCGATCGTGTCCGAGCTCGACCGCTGGCTCGCCGACACGGTGCAGCCGTCGGCGATGCGCTGGTTCGGCGTACGCGTCGCCGAGATCAAGCAGATCTCCGCCTATTCCTGCCGCGGCATGAACGGCAATTCGCGGGCCCATATTTCGGAGCACGCCTTCGGCAACGCCCTTGACATTTCCGCCTTCGTGCTCGCCGACGGCCGCCGCATCACCATCAAGGACGGCTGGCGCGGCATGCCGGAAGAGCAGGGCTTCCTGCGCGACGTGCAGGCTGGGGCCTGCGCGCACTTCACGACCGTGCTGGCGCCGGGCTCCAACGTCTTTCACTACGATCACATCCATGTCGATCTGATGCGCCGCGCCAGCCGCCGCCTGATCTGCCAGCCCGCCGCAGTGTCGGGCGAAGAGGTCGCCTCCCGCGCGCAATCGCGCAAGCCCTATGCGAGCGCGCGTGAGCCGGCGGTGACCGGTTCGCTCGGTGCGCGCAAGAGCACGATGCACAAGCGGGAAGACGACGAGTACATCGACGAATAGGCATGACCTTGCGGAAGTCATCTCCCGCCGTCATTGCGAGCGGAGCGAAGCAATCCAGACTATCACCGCAGCGGCAGTCTGGATTGCTCTCGCAAGGGCTCCTCGCAATGACGAGGAGAGACCGGATTCACTATGACCGCTGGCATCGTCCGCTATCTCACCCACCCGCAGGTGCAAATCGATCCCGATGTGCCGGTGCCGCAATGGGGCCTGAGCCCGGTGGGTCGCGCGCGCACCGAAGCTTTGGCGAATGCAGGCTGGCTCGCAAGCACGACGCAGATCGTCTCCAGCGGCGAGCGGAAGGCGATCGAGACCGCCGAGATCATTGCCGCTCGGCTCGGACTCATGATCGAGATCCGCGAGGCCATGCACGAGAACGATCGTTCGGCGACCGGCTTCCTGAAGCCGGCCGAGTTCGAGCAAGTCGCCGACCAGTTCTTCGCCGCGCCTCATCTCAGCGTGCGCGGCTGGGAGCGCGCTGCGGATGCACAGGCGCGGATCGTGCGCGAGGCCGAGGCGGTGCTGGCGCGACATCGTCCCGGCGACGTCCTGTTCGTCGGCCACGGCGCAGTCGGCACGCTGCTGTTCTGCCACATTGCGGGCCACCCCATCGCCCGCATCCACGATCAGCCCGCCGGCGGCGGCAACTGCTTTGCGTTCGCGCGGGAGGGGCGGCGCGTCCTGCACGGGTGGCGCGCAATGGAAGACATCGGAATTTGATCCCAGCGGAGCCGGGGTTCATCCGGCGGCCGGCTTCCGCGGCGCGGGTGCCAATCCCATGCAGCGCTGCACCTCACCCGGGACGTTGTAGGTGCGCATGATGTGGCGGCTGTCGCGCAAGCCGGACGCCTCGCGTTGCACCACGAACATCCAAAGCGCCTCGCCAGCTTCCAGCACCAGCTTGCGCCTGGCCGGTTGCATCGCTTCCGGCACATCGGTCGCTGCGTGGGCGGCGTCGAACTCGCGCAAGCGCGACAGGCTCTGTTCGAGGGCACGGCCCATCCGTCCAAGCGCGGAAGCCTGTTCCTGGACGATCTCGTAGTGGAGGATGTCGACCGGCGGGCGAAGATCGCGAGACATGGCCGCAATATAGCCGCCCGGCCCACAGGCGCAACGCGCGGCTACTTCGCCTTATACGCCGCCAGGAACATCCGCGTTGCGCTCTCGACCACCGCACTCATGCGCTGTTCCGACGGCGCGGGCGCCGCCTGGAACACGAAGGGCAGGAACAGCGAGGCCTTGCTGAGCTCCATGAACTGCGAGGCGGCGAGATCGCAATCGTCGATCGCGAGATCGCCCGAGGCGACACGGGCCTTGAGATAGTCGGAGAGGCGGTTGATGCTCTTGTCCAGCACGCGCGCATAGTAACGGCGGCCGACATCCGGCATGCGCTCGGCGATCGCCATCACGGTGCGGATCGCCGATCCGCCACCGGGGCGGCAGACCAGGTGAAGATAGGCGAGGCCGAACTCCTTCAGCGTCGTCTCGGCCTCGCGCTCGGGATCGAAACTGAACACGACCTGGCCATGCTGGAGCGCCTCCTGTTCGACGATGGCTTCGAACAGCGCGAATTTGTCGGCGAAATAGACGTAGAGCGTGCCCTTGGAGACCTGCGCGGCGCGGGCGATCTCGCCCATGCTGGCGCCGTCGAAGCCAAGATCCATGAACACCTTGCGGGCACCGTCCAGAATCTGGCGGCGCTTGGAATTGTCCTCGTCCGGGACGACGTGCAATTGTTCGCCGGCAGCTACAACCATTGGTTTAGGGTCTCGGAAGCTTTTTGGTTCGGATCAGGGCCATGAAACGCCAACGAAGGCTTCGCGGCAGTAAGGTCTGCAGGACACGATCTCTATATTGACCGAACCGTTCGGTCAATGGTATTTGAGATCCAGCGAGGAGACCGCCCGCAGCAGCGGGCGCCCTCGGTTGCGTTTTTGGGGAGGCCTGGATGGCCGCATCGAGAGACCAGACGGCTCGCGTCCTTCGCCAGGAAGCGGTGGAGGGCCAGGCGGGTGGTGATGCTGTCTCCGAGGCATCCGCACTCCCTGCCGAGCAGCTGCGCCCTCATGTCGCCGAGGAAGCGAAGCGTCCGACCCGCGAGGCGCCGGAGGGCCCGGTGACCGACAAGCCGCCGGCACCCGCGACGGAGGTGCCTGCCGCCGCTGCGCCCAAATCCGGCAAGCGCAAATTCGTCCTGACCGGCGTCGGCCTCGCGCTCGCGCTCGCCGTTGCGGGCTATGCCGGCTATTACACGCTGGTCGGCCGCTTCTACATCTCGACCGACGATGCCTATGTCCGCGCCAACAACACCATGCTCGGCGCGCGCGTTGCCGGCCATATCTCCGCGATCCTCGCCGGCGACAACACGGCCGTCCAGGCCGGCGACATCATCTTCCGCATCGACGACGGCGATTACCGAATTGCGGTCGAAGCCGCCGCGACCAAGATCGCGACCCAGCAGGCCACCATCGATCGCATCGGCCGCCAGGTCGCCGCGCTCGACAGCCAGGTCGCCCAGGCCAAGGCGCAGCTCGTCTCCGCGGAAGCGGGCCTCAAGCGCGCCGACCTCGATTACGAGCGCCAGCAGGCGCTGAGCAGCAAGGGCTTTGCCTCGCGCGCCACCTTCGAAAGCTCGGAGGCCGGACGCGACCAGGGCGCCGCCGCGGTCAAGGCCGCACGCGCCGCCTATGAGGTTGCCGTCAGCAATGTCGACGTCGCCAAGGCGCAGCAAGCCGAAGCGCAAGCGCAGCTCGCCGAGCTCAAGACCACGCTCGCCAAGGCCGAGCGCGACCTCAGCTTCACCGCGGTGCGTGCGCCGGTCAACGGCACGTTCTCGAACCGCCTGGTCAACACCGGCGACTTCGTCGCGGTCGGCCAGCGCCTCGGCAACATCGTGCCGCTGGATGAGGTCTATATCGACGCGAATTTCAAGGAGACGCAGCTCAAGCGCATCCGTCCCGGCCAGCCGGTGACGATCAAGGTCGATGCCTATGGCATGCGCAAGTTCTCCGGCGTGGTCGACAGCATCGCGGCGGGCGCGGGCTCGGTGTTCACGCTGCTGCCGCCCGACAACGCCACCGGCAATTTCACCAAAATCGTGCAGCGCGTGCCGGTTCGCATCCGCGTGCCCAAATCAGTGGCGAAGCAGAACCTGCTCCGCGCCGGCATGTCGGTCTACGCCACCGTCGACACCAACAAGGGCGCCGCCGACGCCGACACCGAGGTCGACCTCGACCATCCCACCGCGGTCCATCCGCAGTAGGGACGATGACATGAGCCGCGCCGCTGCCCCGAATGCAGGTGCGCTCCCTCTCCCGCTTGCGGGAGAGGGCTGGGGAGAGGGTGTCTCCTCCAGGGAGACTCCCCAAGAGGAGAAAGCCCTCACCCGCCGCGCTCTTCGAGCGCGTCGACCTCTCCCGCAAGCGGGAGAGGTAAGAGCCCGCCGCTCCAGTCCGAACTGACACATGGCCACCGCCACCACCGCTTCACCTGCCATGATGGCGGATCCCGCTTCGGAGCGCATTGCGCCGAAGCGGCTGTTCGCGTTCATCATCATGGTGTTCGGGATGTTCATGTCGATCCTGGACATCCAGATCGTCTCGGCCTCCTTGAGCGAAATCCAGGCCGGGCTGTCGGCGAGCTCGAGCGAGGTGTCCTGGGTTCAGACCGCCTATCTCATCGCCGAGGTGATCGCGATCCCGCTGTCGGGCTTCCTGTCGCGCGCCTTCGGCACGCGGCTGCTGTTCGCGATCTCGGCGGCGGGCTTCACCGCCGCAAGCCTGCTTTGCGGCTTCGCCACGACGATCGAGGAGATGATCCTCTGGCGTGCGCTGCAGGGCTTTCTCGGCGCCGGCATGATCCCGACCGTGTTCGCTTCGGCCTACACCGTCTTTCCGCGCACGAAATTCCACATCGTCGGACCCATCATCGGCCTCGTCGCGACGCTGGCCCCGACCATCGGGCCGACGGTCGGCGGCTACATCACCGACCTGATGTCGTGGAACTGGCTGTTCTTCATCAACGTCGTGCCCGGCATCGGCATCACGTTGGGCGTGCTGGCGCTGGTCGATTTCGACGAGCCGCATTTCGAGCTGCTCGAGCGCTTCGACTGGTGGGGCCTATTGTTCATGGCCAGCTTCCTCGGCACGCTGGAATACGTGCTGGAGGAAGGATCGCAACATCAATGGATGCAGGACACGTCGGTCGCGATCTGCGCCTGGATCAGCGGTCTCTCGGCCATCGCCTTCTTCTGGCGCGTGTTCACGGCGGCCGAGCCGATCGTCAATCTGCGCACCTTTTCTGACCGCAATTTCGCCGTCGGATGTACGCTGCAATTCTGCATCGGCATCGGCCTCTACGGCCTGACATACATCTACCCGCGCTATCTCGCCGAAGTGCGCGGCTACAGCGCGCTGATGATCGGCGAGACCATGTTCGTCTCCGGCATCACCATGTTCCTGGTCGCGCCGCTGGTCGGCCGGCTCATGGCGAAGGTCGACATGCGCTACATGATCGCATTCGGCCTCATCGTGTTCGCGATCGGCTCCTACCAGATGACCTTTATCACGCGCGAATACGATTTCTACGAGCTGCTGGTGCCGCAGATCCTGCGCGGCATCGGCATGATGTTCGCGATGGTGCCGACCAACAACATCGCGCTCGGCACGCTCGCGCCCGAGAAGGTGAAGAACGCGAGCGGCCTGTTCAACCTGATGCGCAATCTCGGCGGTGCGGTCGGCCTCGCCGTCATCAACACCGTGCTCAACGAACGCACCGACCTGCACATCGTCCGCCTGCAGGAGCGGGTGACCTGGGGCAACGCGACTGCGACCGAAACCCTGACCATGTTGATGCAGAAGTTCCAGGGGCTCGGCGATTCCGCGCTGATGGCGATGAAGCAGCTCAGCCAGATCGTGCATCGCCAGGCCGTGGTGATGAGTTTCGGCGACGTCTTCCTCATGCTGGCGCTGTTCTATCTCGGTCTCAGCCTGCTGGTCGCGCTGCTGAACAAGCCGGCTTCGCCGTTCGGCGCCGGCGGCGACGCGCACTAATTTGCAACACTCGTGCGTGATCTCGCGCGAGGCCCGTTGCAATCGGCTGGCGACACATCTATAAAGCGCACCTCATTCATTCGAACCGGGGAGAGATTTGCATGATTTCGTCGCAATCGCAGATCGTACGCCCGCGCTCGATGATGACCTCGATCACGTTCTGGCTCGGTATGTACGCGGCCTGTTAGAGGCCTCTTCCGCCAGCTTCGATTGGGCCAAGGTTTTGGCCAAGCGTCCCGATCGCTTCGTTTCCCAAGTCAAAATCAGTCTTACGTGACGCCGTCTCGGCCCTCGCGGCCGGCCTGCGTCCACCGATGGAGCCGGCCCGCGCGAAGCGGCCGGATGATGCCATGACCGCTCTGTCCAAGAAGCCTGCGGCGATTCGCGTCGTGCTTCCCTTCGTGTTCAAGCATTGGCTGAAGCAGCCGGGGCGCGGCCTCGTCGTGGCCGGCGGCCTGCTCGGCGCAACCGCCGCCGATTTGTTCATGCCGGTCTTCTCCGGCCACCTGATCGACGCGCTGACCCGAGGTCCGTCCGACCCCGATGCCCGGCACGCGGCGCTGGTCGCGTTCGGCGCCATCGTGGCGCTGGGTGCGGCCTCGATGGTACTGCGGCTCGCGGGATTGCAGGCGATCGTGCCGTTCACGCTGCAGATCATGTCCGAGGTCGCGCAGGAGGCGTTCACGCGCGTGCAGCGTCTCTCGACCGACTGGCACGCGAACTCCTTCGCCGGCTCCACGGTCCGCAAGATCACTCGCGGCATGTGGGCGCTCGACCTGCTCAACGACACGCTGCTGCTCGCGCTGCTGCCCTCGTTCGTCGTTCTGATCGGCTCGATGATTCTGCTCGGCCTGCACTGGACCTCGCTCGGCGCGGTGATCGCGCTCGGCGCGCTGGCCTATGTCACGATGACGGTGCTGTTCTCGACCCGCTACATCGCGCCGGCCGCGCGCGTCTCCAATGCCTGGGACACCAAGGTCGGCGGCACGCTGGCGGATGCGCTGACCTGCAATGCCGTGGTGAAATCCTTCGGTGCGGAGCTGCGCGAGGATGCGCGGCTCGCGCGCGTCATCAACCGCTGGCGCGTGCGGGTGCGGCGGACCTGGTTTCGCTACAACTACACCGCCATGGCGCAGCTGACGCTGCTGCTGGCCTTGCGCGCCTCGGTGATCGGCGGCTCCGTGTGGCTGTGGGTCTCCGGCTACGCCTCGCCTGGCGATGTCACTTACGTGCTGACGAGCTACTACGTGATCCACGCCTATTTGCGCGACGTCGGCATGCACATCAACAACCTCCAGCGCTCGGTCAACGACATGGAGGAGCTGGTGGCGATCCACGACGAGCCGATCGGCATCGCCGATGCGGCCGACGCGCAGCCGATCGCGATCGAGGGCGGCGAGATCGTGTTCGACGACGTCACGTTCCATTATGGCGGCCATCGCGCGCCGCTCTATGACGGGCTCTCGCTGACGATCCGCGCCGGCGAGCGGGTCGGCCTCGTCGGCCGCTCCGGCTCCGGCAAGACCACCTTCGTCAAGCTGGTGCAGCGGCTCTACGACGTCAGCGGAGGCCGGGTGCTGATCGACGGTCAGGACATCGCGCTGGCCACGCAGCAATCGCTGCGCAGCCAGATCGCGATCGTGCAGCAGGAGCCGATCCTGTTTCACCGCACGCTCGCCGAGAACATCGCCTATGGCCGGCCCGGCGCCAGCTTGGAAGCGATCGAGCAAGCGGCGCGGCTTGCCAATGCGCACGACTTCATCCTGCGCCTGCCGAAGGGCTACGGCACCCTGGTCGGCGAGCGCGGCGTGAAATTGTCGGGCGGCGAGCGGCAGCGCGTGGCGCTGGCGCGCGCCTTCCTGGCGGATGCGCCGGTGCTGATTCTGGACGAGGCGACCTCGAGCCTGGATTCGGAATCCGAGGCGCTGATCCAGGAGGCGATGGAGCGGTTGATGCAGGGCCGCACCTCGATCGTGATCGCGCACCGGCTGTCGACGGTGAAGAGCCTCGATCGCATCCTGGTGTTCGATCGCGGCGAGATCGTCGAGCAGGGCACGCACGCGGTGCTCGCGCGCAAGCCGGACGGCATCTATCGCAGCCTGTTCGAGCGCCAGGTGGTGGAGCTCGGACAGATCGCAGCAGCGGAATGACGCGCGTGGCCGGCGGACGAATGCCGGCGCGCCGCGTGAGGATCGAATGACATGAAAGACCTGACGCACGGCTCCATCGCAAGTCACATCCTGAGCATGGCGCCTCCGATCATGGCCGGCATGATCTCGATCATGATCTGCCAGCTGGTCGATCTGTATTTCGTGTCTAGCCTCGGCGATGCCGCGGTTGCCGGCGTCGCCGCGGCCGGCAATGCCGGCTTCCTCGTCAACGCCTTGATGCAGGTGCTCGGCGTCGGCACGGTGGCGCTGATCGCGCATGCGGTGGGACGCAAGGACCGGCGGGACGCCAACCTGATCTTCAACCAGTCGGTCGTGCTGTCGGTGCTGGCGGGCGTCTCGACCCTCGTGATCGGTGCGGCGCTGTCGCGTCCTTACATGCGTTCGATTGCCGCTGACCAGGCCACGATCGAGGCGGGGACCACTTATCTGTTGTGGTTCATGCCGGCGCTCGCGCTGGAATTTGTCATGCAAGTCATTGCCTCCGCCCTAAGCGGGACCGGTATCGTTCGCCCCGCTATGTTGGTGCGGATCCTTGCCGTCATCATCAACATTGCACTGGCGCCGGTACTGATCTCGGGCTGGGGCACCGGTTATCCGCTCGGTGTCGCCGGCGCCGGACTGGCGAGCACGATCGCGGTGGGCGCCGGCGTCCTGATGCTGCTGGCGTATTTTCGCAAGGTCGAGCGCTACGTTGCATTCAATCCGGTGCAGTGGCGTCCGCAGCCGCGCTACTTCAAGCGCATCCTCAATGTCGGTCTGCCGGCCGGCGGCGAGTTCGCAATGATGTTCATCTTCATGGCGGTAGTTTACTACGTGCTGCGCGACTTCGGCGCGGCGGCACAGGCCGGATTCGGTATCGGCCAGCGCGTGCTCGCCCTCATCCAGATGCCGGCGCTCGCGGTTGCACTGGCGGCCGGGCCGATCGCAGGCCAGAATTTCGGCGCTGGCGACGCCGCGCGGGTGCGAGAGACTTTCGTCAAATCGGCGCTGATCGCCACGGTCGTGGCGGTCGGCTTCATGATCCTCGCGCAGCTGAAGCCGGAGCTGCTGCTGGCCGGATTCTCCAACGACCGGGAGACGATGGAGGTCGCCTTCCTGTTCCTGCGGATCATCTCGCTCAACATGGTGGCGCAGGGCCTCATCTTCACCTGCTCCAGCATGTTCCAGGGCCTCGGCAACACCAAGCCTGTGCTGCTGAGCTCGCTGACGCGCGTGTTCACCTATTCGGTGCCGGTGCTCTGGCTGTCGACGCGACCCGGATTCCGCATCGAGCACGTCTGGTATCTTTCGATCGCGGCGACGACGCTGCAGGCCGGCTTGAGTCTGTGGCTGATGCGCCGCGAGTTCGGCAAGCGCTTCGCGCCGCGGGACCAGGCTGCGGAGACCGTGGAAGCCGAGGCGGTCGCGCCTCCCGCGCGTGCTCCCGCGTAGAGAAAATGACCGCCCGCCAGTTCGCGGCGCTTCAATGCCCGCCAAGGCTATTCCAGACGAGCGTCAGGCCGGACAGGAACAACAGGCCGAGCACGACATCGCCGAAATGCTTGTCGTTCAGCGCATGGTAGACGCGCGCGCCGGCCCAGGCGCCGACCAGCGTGCCCGGAAACGCGACGGCCGCGAGCCAGACCACCTTGAGGGCGACGAGACCTGATGCCGTTTGCAACACCAGCGCGGTGGCGAGCACTGTGAAGTTAAAGAGTTGGAAGATGCCGCGCCGCTCGTGCTTGTTCCAGCCGCGGATGTTGGCCCAAAGGATCGGCAGCGGGCCGGACAATCCGGCAAGTCCGCCCAGAATGCCGCCGGCAAAGCCGATCGCACTGTCTGCGACCCGGCCGCCGATTTTGATCGCGAGCGGTCTCTTGTTCAGATACAGCGCGCTCGAAAAGATCAGGATCAGCACGCCGACGCTCAGCCTGAACACCTCCGGGTCCGCGGAGGCGACCATCATGGTCCCGAGCGGCACGCCGATCAGTCCGCCGATCAGGAACGGCCAGACCAGCGAGAGATCGAAATTCTTCCACATCGAGGGCAGCGTCGAGGTCTGCGCGATGACCGAGCAGATCAGCACCAGGGGCACCGCGAGCGAGGGCGGCAGCACGTAGAGCCAGATGCCGAGCGCCATCAGCGCCGTGCCGAAACCGGCCAGTCCCGAGACGAAGCCGCCGGCGAGCGCGCCGAGCAGCAGCAGGACGTAGGTGAGCGTTTCCAACGGATTGTCCTTGTCGCAAGGGGCGACCCTGAACGGTTGATCGCGCGGCTCGCATAACATGCCTGCCGGCATCGAGGTCAATCCAACCGCATGCAAGCGTGGTCTGCGGCCGCTTCACCGTCGGTGATCTGAAGTGCGATGAATGTAGCCCGATTGCTACGAGGGAGGTGCGCTCCCTCGCCCGCTTGCGGGAGAGGGTTGGGGAGAGGGTGTCTCCACAACGGGACAATCCCCCAGAGGAGAAAGCCCTCACCCGCGCCTTCGGCGCGACCTCTCCCACAAGCGGGAGAGGTGAAGGAAGCCATTTCCGCACTAGACGATCTGCCTGGTGTCGGCAGGCTTCTGCAGCGCGCCGACCAGGATACGCAGCGCTTCCGTCAATTCCGATCTGTTCCGGGCCGCGCCGAGCGAGACGCGTGCCGCATGCGGCGGTGCCCCGTCGACGGTGAAGGCATCGCCGGCGACGACGGCAAGCCCGTTCCGCAGCAGATGTGCCGCGACGTCGGGGCGTCCTTCCGGCAGCCGCAACCAGAGATGATGCGCAGCGGGCCTGGCGAGGAACTGAAAGCCTTTCAGTGCGCGTTGCGCGAGCTGCTGGCGTCCGACCGCCTCGTTGCGGATGGCGCTGACGATGCGGTCGGCGATGCCGTTTTCGATCCAATGCGTTACCAGCGCGACCATCAGGGGCGCCGGCATCTGTACGGTCGCCTGCAGGGAGGTGCGCATGTCCCGCTGCGAGCCGCTGTCGGGCGTCACCAGATAGGCAACGCGCAGCGCCGGCGCGATGCATTTTGACAGCGTGGTTGCAAGATAAGTCCGCTCCGGAATGAGGTTCGCGACGGGCGAGGCCGAGCGGTCGAGCAGCCCGTAGGCATCGTCCTCGATCAGGATGGTGCCGGCATCGCGGATGATCTTCGCAATAGTGCCGCGCCGATCGGCGGAAAGCGTCGCCGTGGTCGGATTGTGCAGCGTCGGAATGAGATAGACGGCTTTCGGCGTATGCACGCGGCACGCCTTTGCCAGCGCGTCCGGCAGGATGCCGTCCTCATCCATGGGGACACCGACGAGCTTGACGCCGAGCAGTGCCGCGGCGGCCTTGATGCCGGGGAAGGTGAGGGCTTCGGTCAGCACGGTCTCGCCGGGCCGCGCAAGATGGCCGAGCAGGTTGAAGAGGATCGTCTGAGCGCCGGGAAAGATCACCAGCCTGTCGGCCTGCGCATGCGGAACGCGGGCGCGCATCCAGCGCGCCGCGACCTCGCGCTCATGTGCGCTGCCGCCGGGCGGCTGATAGTTGAGATACGCCGTCAGGCCCGATTGCGCGCGCAGGGCCTCCAATCCGGCAATGATGCGCTCGTCGAGCTGCGCCTCCAGCGGGTGCGGTGGCACGTTCATCGACAGGTCGATCGCGACCGGGTGCGGCAGGTCGACCGCGCGCCGCGCGCTGGTCTCCGACACGAACGAGCCCTGTCCGACCCTGGCTTCCATGATACCCCGGCGCCGCGCCTCGGTGTAGGCGCGCGTCACCGTGGTGAGGTCGATGCCGAGGGCCTTTGCCAGCGCGCGCTGCGTCGGCAACTGTTGACCGCGCACCAGCCTGCCGGCGGCAATGTCCGCCTCCATGGCCTCGACGATGCGCTGGTAGCGCGGGCCCGAAAGCTCCGAGATTGTAGGGATCCATTCCATGCAATTTAGGCCCATAACCTTTGAATGTATGGATACAAGATAGTATTGTATGGATCATCGAAAAGGAAGAGGTGTGGTCATGTCTGTCTCTCCGGCGACGGTCTCTCTGGCCAAGGCGATGTGGCGCGGTTTCAGCGGCAAATGCCCGAATTGCGGGGAAGGGCACATGTTCGGCCGCTTCCTGAAAGTGGCGGAGGCTTGCGACCATTGCGGCGAGGAGCTGATCCACCAGCGCGCCGACGACTTTCCCGCCTATCTCGTGATGGTGGTGGTCGGCCATCTCGTGGTCCCGGCGATCCTCGCGGTCGAGACCGCCTACGCCCCGCCGGAATGGCTGCAACTCGCGGTGTGGCTGCCGGTGACGCTGTTGGCCTCGCTCGCGCTGCTGCAACCGACCAAGGGCGCCATCGTCGGCCTGCAATGGCAGCTCGGCATGCATGGTTTCGAGGCGGGCAAGTTGCGGCGTAACGCCGGCGAGCTTGCGCCGGTGCTGGTGAAGGCAGACACGCGCGCCGCCTGAGGCGGCGTTTACATCGCGCGGCATGCCGCTACACTCCATCATATCAAGCAAGAATGATGGAAACCCCGATGGCCCCGCGCGCGAAGACCTTCCTGCTCTGTCATGGCGCATGGTCCGGCGGATGGGCGTGGAAGAAGATGCACCCGCTGATGGCGCAGGCCGGCCACCGCCTGGTGGCGCCGACCTACACCGGGCTCGGCGAGCGCGCGCATCTGGCCAATCCGTCGGTCGATCTCGACACCCATATCCAGGACATCCTCAACGTCATCGCTTTCGAGGACCTCAGCGACATCGTGCTGCTCGGCCACAGCTATGGCGGCATGGTTGCGACCGGCGTCGCCGACCGCGCGCGCGAGCGCGTAACGCAGCTGATCTATCTCGACGCCTTCGTGCCGCGTGACGGCCAGTCGCTGTTCGACCTCAACGAGGGCGGGCGCGTGCCGATGCGCAAGGCAGTCAGCTCGGGCGACGGCTATCGCATCCCGCCGAACCCGCCGCCGCCGGACACCTCGCCGGCCGATCTCGACTGGCTCAACGCGCGCCGCGTCCCGATGCCGATCAAGTGCTTCGAGACGCGCCTGAGGGTCGAACACGGCGAGCCGGAGATGCCGCGCAGCTACATCTACTGCACACGCCTTCCGCCCGGCGATGTGTTCGGGCAGTTTGCCCAGCGCACGAAGAGCGAGGAGGGCTGGCGCTATGTCGAGCTCGACGCCAGCCACGCGCCGAATGTGACGGCGCCGGAGGTGTTGATGAAAGTGTTGAGCGAGATCGTGGCGTAGTTCGTCATTCCGGGGCTCGCGAAGCGAGAACCCGGAATCCATTCATCCACCGACACTGCCGCGCGATGGATTCCGGGTTCGTGCTGCGCACGCCCCGGAATGACACTGGTTGAATGTTTGCGCGCTCGTACAATTGGTGAGGGGTCCGATGCGCTAGCATCGAACCCCTCGTTGCAAGATATCAGCCGGCCTGTAAGCCGGGTTCTGTAGGGCACCGTCCGCTTGCGCGAACGATACGTGACGGCCATTCCTCTGGGACCATGTTTGCACACGGCCTCGAGCAACCTACCCGGACGGCGGGCCTGACATCGCCCCGCGGCGTTATCGCTTTCGCGAACAGCCCGCTTAAGCCGTCCCTATTCGGTTTTGCTCCCGGTGGGGTTTGCCATGCCGGCTCCGTTGCCGGACCCGCGGTGCGCTCTTACCGCACCTTTTCACCCTTGCCGCGCCGAAGCCCCGGAGGGCGAAGGCGGGCGGTTCGTTCTCTGTGGCACTTTCCCTGGGGTCACCCCCGCCGGACGTTATCCGGCACCGCATGTCAAGGGAGCCCGGACTTTCCTCCCCGGCGGCCTTTCGGCACCTGCCGGAGCGGCCGTCCGGCCGACTGACGGCTTTAGGCATGGGCATTTGTGACGGTTTCGTCAAGCCGATATCGCGAGGCACGCTCGCCCAGAAATAATTTATCCTGAAGATGTCGTTTGGCGCGTGCCCCGTTCGACTGGATGTCGGCGATGGAGCCGAACACAGGAGTGAAGCAATGCAATATCTGCTGATGATCTACCAGAACGAGGTCGAGTACGCGAAGATCGACGCGGCGACCAGCCAGAAGATCCTGGCCGAGTATCAATCCTTCACGCAAGACATCATCCAGAACGGCAATTTCAAGGCCGGCGACCGCTTGCAGCCGACCACGACCGCGACAACGGTGCGCGTGCGCGACGGAAAGACGCTGACGACCGATGGTCCGTTCGCGGAAACGCGCGAGCAGCTCGGCGGCTATTACCTGATCGAAGCCAAGGATCTCAACGCCGCCATCGAGATCGCGGCGCGGATTCCGAGCGCACGCATCGGCTCGATCGAGGTGCGGCCGATCTGGGTCTACGACAAGTGACGGCTCTCACCTTCGTCATTTCCGGGATGCGCCGCAAGGCGCAGGCCCGGAATCCATATCCCCGAATCGTGGTTATGGATTCCGGGCTGCCGCGCCCGGGAATGACGAGAGGGGAGTGATAGCGTGACATGACCCCGAGCGAGATCGGAAAAATCTTCCGCGACGAGGCGGGGCGGGCGCTGGCCACGCTGATCCGTCTCGTCGGCGATTTCGATCTCGCCGAGGACGCGCTTCAGGATGCTTTTGCGGTCGCGCTGGAACGCTGGGCGTGTGAGGTCCCCGACAATCCGCGCGCCTGGCTCGTCAACGTCGCCAAGCATAAGGCGATCGATCGCATCCGCCGTCAGGCTGTGTTCCGCGGCAAGCAGCAGGCGCTGGTGCACGAGCTCGAGCTTAACGCGCTGGGCCCGGACGAGCCGACCGCAACGCTTGACGACGACATGCTGCGGCTGATCTTCACCTGCTGCCATCCCGCGTTCGCGCCCGAGGTGCAGGTCGCGCTGACGCTGCGCACCGTGTGCGGACTGTCGACGGCGCAGGTGGCACGCGCCTTCCTCGTCGGCGAGGAAGCGATGGCGCAGCGGCTCGTCCGTGCCAAGCAGAAGATCAGGCTTGCCGGCATCCCCTATGAGGTGCCGGAGCGCGAGATGCTGGCGCCGCGGCTCGATGGCGTGCTCGCCGTGATCTATCTCGTCTTCACCGAAGGCTATGTCGCGACCGAGGGCGCGGACCTGATGCGGCCCGATCTGGCGAGCGAGGCGATCCGGCTTGGCCGCCTGCTGAACCGGTTGATGCCCGACCGCGCCGGCATCAAGGGCCTGCTGGCCCTGATGCTGCTGCACGACGCGCGCCGCGCCGGGCGACAGACGCCGGCCGGCGACATCGTCCTGCTCGAAGAGCAGGACCGCTCGCTGTGGGACCGCGCGCAGATCGAGGAGGGCTTACGACTGGTGGAGCATGCGCTGCGCGTGCCGGGCCGGCCGCAGCCCTATGCGGTGCAGGCTGCGATCGCAGCGCTGCATGCGCGTGCGCCGAGCTTCGAGGAGACCGATTGGCCGCAGATTGCGGGGCTGTACGGGGTGCTGCTGCGCATCAATCCGTCGCCGGTGATCGAGCTCAATCACGCCGCGGCGCTGTCGATGGTCGATGGGCCGGCACGAGCGCTCGATCTCGTCGATGCGATCGCCGCGCGCGGCGGGCTTCGCGGCTATGAGCTGTTGCCCGCCGTGCGCGCGGATCTGTTGCGGCGGCTCGGCAGGACGGAGGAGGCGCGCGAGGCCTATCGTGCAGCGACGGCGGCGACACAGCTCGCGCCGTTGCGAAGGCTCTATGCGCGAAGAATGAGGGAGATGGATTGAGTTTCCGTCTTGGCCGGGCTTGTCCCGGCCATCCACGTTCGCATGCGCGGAGGCAAGACGTGGATGCCCGGGACAAGCCCGGGCATGACGGAGCAAGAGGTCACATTCTCGGAAGACCTCTGCTATGTCGACGCCACCGGCGTTCCTTCCGCCGGCAGGCTCGCCAGCAGCGCTTGCAAGGTCGACAGCGTCGAATGATCGGCGACGCCGTCGAGCCGCGCCGGGCGGAAATGGCGCTGGAAGGCGGTGACGACTTCCATCGTCGCAGCGTCGTACTTGCCGTTCAGGGGCACGCCATAGCCGTACCTTGCCAGCGCCTGCTGCATGCTCAGCACCGCGTCACTGATGGTGCCGAGCATGAGAGTCTCGCCGCGGACGATCGGCGCGGGCGTCACCCAGTGGCCGACGCCGGAATTGGCCAGCGAATGCCATGGAAATTTCTCGCCGGGATCCTTCTTGCGGGCGGGCGCGACGTCGGAATGGCCGAGCACCCGGTGCGCCGGCACCTTGCGGCGGAGCATGATGCCGCGACACAGCGCGATCACGGCAGCGATCTGGCGCAGCGGATACTCCGGATAGCCCCAGTCATGGCCGCGATTGATGATCTCGATGCCGATCGAGCAGGAGTTGATGTCGTCCTCGCCGGCCCAGGAGGAGACGCCGGCGTGCCAGGCACGCTTGGCCTCAGGCACGCATTGCACGATGCGGCCGTCCTCCAGCACGACATAATGCGCCGACACTTCGGTGCCGGCGGTGCAGAGGCGCGCCAGCGCGCCTTCGACATCGGGCATGCCGGTGTAGTGCAGCACGATCATGTCCGGCTGCCGTCCCTTGTTGCGCTCGCCATGGTTCGGGGAGGGGATGATGTCCGAGACGATCGAGGAATCGGGCTCGAAGGTGCGCAGGCCCGCCACGGTCTTGGGAACCGGGAGAACGCGGTGACGCTTCGAATCAGATCCAGGCGTGGACGAACCCGAGGGCATGAGCAGCTCAAATCGACGGAGAGTGGGGCAAGCCCTTCTCTTTACTATTCCTTTACCCTCCATCGCGCGCAATCGCGCGGCGCGGTTAACGGATTCATTTTGGCAATGTGTGTGGATGACGCATCACCCCATCGTCACCTTTTCCACTTGTCTCGAACCGAGCAACGCTTTCTTAACGCTAAGGGCCGTTACTGAGGGATGAAGAGCCGACCCGCGTCCGGAGGCGGCCAAAGCGTATTTTGGCTCGAAATCCCATGGCTGCCCGACAAATTCCACTGGGAACACTGGGTTTGTGGCCCAGGACGATCGGGCTCGGTAACCATGCTGGACGGGGGCTTTGTCGTGGAACCGCCGCGACGCGCAATGATTCGAGGCGTTATGGGCTTGTTCGGCCTCGATTCCGCTCGGGTATTTCGGCCGGCGGCCGGCAGGCGTCGCCCATGAGCTCGACTCCGCATATCCCCGTTCTGGGCCGTGAGGCCATCGCGCATCTCGCTCCGCGCGAGGGCGGCGTCTATGTCGATGCCACCTTTGGCGCCGGCGGCTATAGCCGCGCGATCCTGGACGTGCCGGGAACCCGACTGATTGCCATCGATCGGGACCGCACCGCGATTGCCGGCGGCGCCGAGCTGGTCGAACGCGCCGCGGGCCGGCTGACTCTGGTCGAGGACCGCTTCTCCAATCTCGCCGAAGTCTGCGCGGCGCAAGGCGTCGATGTTGTCGACGGCGTCGTGATGGATGTCGGGGTATCCTCGATGCAGCTCGACCAAGCCGGCCGCGGCTTCTCCTTCCGCCTCGACGGTCCGCTCGACATGCGGATGGGACAGACAGGTCCGACCGCGGCCGACATCGTCGCGCGCGCCTCGGAAGGCGATCTCGCCGACATCATCTATCTCTTCGGCGAGGAGCGGCATTCGCGCCGCATCGCCCGCGCCATCGTGGCGGACCGGCAGGAAACCCCGTTCACGACCACGCGTGCGCTCGCCGATCTCGTCGGCAGGGTGGTGCGATCGAAGCCCGGCGACATTCATCCGGCGACACGGACGTTCCAGGCGCTGCGCATCTTCGTCAACGAAGAGCTCGAGGAGCTCCAGGCGGCGCTCGTTGCGGCCGAGCGCGTGCTCAAGCCCGGCGGCCGCCTCGTCGTGGTCTCGTTCCATTCGCTGGAAGACCGCATCGTCAAGAATTTCCTCTCCGAGCGTTCCAAGACCGGCGGCGGCTCGCGGCATCTGCCGGAAGTCGCGCAAGTCCCGCCGAGCTTCCAGCTGCTGACGCGGCGACCGGTCGTCGCCGGCAAGGACGAAGTTGCGCACAATCCGCGCGCGCGCTCGGCAAAGCTGCGCGCGGCCGAGCGCAGCTCGGCGCCGGCGCATGAGACTGATGAGGCATCGTCCTGGCCGAAGCTCGCCGACGTGATGAGGGGCGGCTAGCGCATGCGCATCATCCACCTCCTCGTCATCGGTGCGCTGATCTTCGCAGCCGCCCATGTCTACCGGATCAAGATGGACTCCACGGCGCGCACCGAGAAGGTGCTGCGGCTGCGTGCGGAGATCCGCGAGCAGCGCGATGCGATCGCGGCGCTGCGCGCCGAATGGGCCAAGCTCGATGCGCCCCACCGCCTCCAAGGCCTCTCCGACCGGCATCTGCACCTCAAGCCGGTCAACGGCACGCAATATGATTTGCTGAAGAACCTGCCGGAGCGTCCGCCCCGGATGTTCAGGCCGGGCGAGCCCGATCCGATCGGGGCCATGCTCAAGACCATTGAAGCTGCGAGCGATCCCGACACGGTGACGGGCTCCGTGCCTCAGCCCGAGGACAAGCAATGAGCCCGGCAACGCCTGCAAAACTTACCGAAAAGTCGACCGAGCGGTCAGGTGAACCTTGGCGGCGGCGGCTGATCCGAAGCCTGCTCTACGGGCGCAACGTCGATCGCGCCGCGAAGGCGCGCGCGCGTGTCGGCCTCGCCATGCTCGCCTTCGCTTCGGTCTATGCCCTGATCGGCGGGCGGCTCGTGATGTTCGCCATCGGCGCCGACGCCCACAGCGCGCGCCGCGCCGCAGCGCAAGAGGTGGTTGCGACCGCGCGGCCCGACATCGTCGATCGCAACGGCGCCATCCTTGCGACCGACGTCAAGGCGGCGAGCCTGTTCGGCGAGCCGCGCCGCATCATCGACAAGGACGAGGCGATCGAGCTCCTCACCGCGACCATTCCCGACCTCGACGAGGCTGAGGTGCGCGAGCGCCTGAGGACACGCAAGGGCTTCGTCTGGCTCAAGCGCGAGGTCACGCCGGCGCAGCAGCAGGCCGTCCACAAGCTCGGCATTCCCGGCATCGGATTCCTGCGCGAGAACAAGCGCGTCTATCCGACCGGCAACGAGGTCGCTCACCTCATCGGTCTCGTCAATATCGACAACCAGGGCATCGCCGGCCTCGAGAAGTGGCTCGACAATCAAGGGCTCGCCGACCTCCACCGCGCCGGCTTTGCCACCGACCGGTTGCAGAAGCCGATCGAGCTCGCGGTCGATCTGCGCGTCGAGCACGCGCTGCGCGACGAGCTGTTGAAGGCCAAGGACAAGTTCCGCGCCAAGGCCGCCTCCGGCATCGTCTCAAACGTCAAGACCGGCGAGATCGTGGCGATGGTCTCGCTGCCGGACTTCGATCCCAACAATCCGAAGGAAGCGCACGACCCCGACCGCATCAACCGCCTCACCACCGGCGTCTACGAGATGGGCTCGACCTTCAAGGCGTTCACGCTGGCGATGGGGCTCGATTCCGGCAAGATCAGTCTGAACTCGATGTGGGACGCGCGCGGAAACCTGCATTACGGCAAGTTCACGATCCACGACAGCCATCCGGTCGGGCGCTTCATCAACACCAAGGAAGTGTTCACCTATTCCTCCAACATCGGCGCGGCGCGGATTGCGCTCAACCAGGGGGTCGAGGCGCACAAGGCGTTCCTCGCAAAGCTAGGCCAGACGACGCGGCTGCGCACCGAGTTGCCGGAGAGCGCGGCGCCGCTTCTGCCGCGGCGCTGGAGCGAGCTGAACACGGTAACCGCCGCGTTCGGCCAGGGCCTGTCGGTGGCGCCGCTGCAGGCGGTGATGGGCATCAACGCGCTGGTGAACGGCGGCCATCTGATTCCGCCGACATTCCTGAAGCGCAGCGAATCCGAGGCCATGGCGATGGCCAAGCGCGTCATCAAGCCGGAGACCAGCGACAAGATGCGGTTCCTGATGCGGCTCAATGCCGAAGTCGGCTCGGC
Source organism: Bradyrhizobium sp. USDA 223 (assembly GCF_044909005.1). NCBI lineage: Bacteria > Pseudomonadati > Pseudomonadota > Alphaproteobacteria > Hyphomicrobiales > Nitrobacteraceae > Bradyrhizobium > Bradyrhizobium sp. USDA 223. The sequence goes on along the minus strand of NZ_JBIYDR010000001.1, from coordinate 4,507,529 downwards.
GAGAAAGGCGGACGTCAAGGGCTATTACGTCGGCGGCAAGACCGGCACGTCCGAGAAGGTCGTCAACGGCCGCTACGCCAAGAAGCGCGTGCTCAATTCCTTCACCGCCATCCTGCCCTGCGATGATCCCAAATATCACGTCCTGATCATGCTGGACGAGCCGCAGGCACTGCCGGAAACGCATGGTTTCATCACCTCGGGCTGGAACGCGGTGCCGACCGGCGGCAAGGTGATCGAGCGGATCGCGCCGCTTCTGGGGGTCGAGCCGCGGTTCGAGCTGCCGCCTGCGGAGCGCCTTATTCTTGCAGCATCCAGGACAACCCAGTAATCAACCGGGTGGGCCATTGCCGCTGCTGAGTCGGGATTTTCTCCCGAGAATTCGGCCTTCCGGCAGGGCATGTCGACTGGAACACCATGAAGCTGCGCGACCTCTTGAGTCAGGATGTCAAGGGCAATGATGCCGCAATCGAGCCCGCTGTTGCGGCGCTCGAGGTGAGCGGCGTTGCGCTCGACAGCCGCCTAGTCAAGCCGGGCGATCTCTTCTTCGCGCTGGCAGGCAGCAAGACCGACGGCGCCCGCTTCGTCGATGCGGCGATTGCCGCTGGCGCTGTTGCCGTTGTCGGTGACCATGCACCGGCCGCGTGCAAGGTGCCGTTCATCACGAGCGCCAATCCGCGCCGCGCGTTGGCGTTGGCCGCTGCGAGGTTTTTCCCGGCACAGCCTACGACGATCGCCGCGGTGACCGGAACCAGCGGCAAGACCTCGGTCGCCGCGTTCACGCGCCAGATCTGGGAGCGGCTCGGGCATGCCTCCGCCAGCATCGGCACCATCGGTCTGGTGTCGCAGAAGCGCACCGTCTACGGCTCGCTGACCACGCCGGATCCGATCGCGCTGCACCGGCAGTTGGACGAGATCGCGCGCGAGGGCGTCACGCATCTCGCCTTCGAGGCATCTTCGCACGGGCTGGACCAATATCGCCTCGACGGCGTGCGCATCTCGGCCGGCGGCTTCACCAATCTCTCCCGCGACCACATGGATTACCATCCGACCGTCGCGCATTATCTCGCGGCCAAGCTCCGCCTGTTCCGCGAGCTGGTGCCGCCGGATGGCGCCGCGGTGATCTCGGCAGATCATGATTGCTCGGCGGAGGCGATCGATGCGGCGACATCGCGCGGCCTGCGCGTCATGGCGGTGGGCCGCAACGGCGATGGCGCAGGCGAGGGCATCCGCCTCACGGAGGCCGTGGTCGAAGGCTTCTCGCAAAAGCTCACGGTCGAACATCGCGGCAGGGCTTACGCGATCCGGCTGCCGCTGGTCGGCGAATTCCAGATCGAGAATGCGCTGGTGTCGGCCGGCCTTGCCATCGGCACGGGCAGCGATGCTGAAAACGTGTTTGCGAGCCTCGAACATCTCGAAGGCGCCAAGGGCCGGCTCGAGCGCGTCGGCGAGCGCAACGGCGCGCCGATCTTCGTCGATTATGCGCACAAGCCCGATGCGCTCGCGAAGGCACTGCAGGCGCTGCGGCCTTATGCGAGGCGCAAGCTGGTCGTCGTGTTCGGCGCCGGCGGCGACCGCGATGCCGGCAAGCGTCCGATCATGGGCGAGATCGCGGCGGAGAATGCCGACGCCGTCATCGTCACCGACGACAATCCGCGCAGCGAGAAGCCGGAAGCGATCCGCGCCGCGATCCTCGCCAGCGCCAAGGGCGCGCGCGAGATCGGCGACCGCGCCGAGGCGATCCGCGCCGCGATCGAGGACTTGCAGGAGGGCGATGCGCTGCTCATCGCCGGCAAGGGCCACGAGACCGGGCAGATCGTCGGCGGCGAGGTGCTGCCTTTCAGTGATCACGAGGCGGTCGCCGCCGCACTAGCGTCGAGGGTTGCATGAGCGGGCCAATATGGACGGTTGCCGAGGTCGCGCGCGCGCTGGGCGTCGCCGGATCGTTCCCGGAGACGCCGATCGATTTCGTCACCCAGGACAGCCGGCTGGTGAAGCCGGGCAGCCTGTTCGTTGCGCTGAGCGGCACGCCGAGCGGCGGCTTCGTCTCGGCTTTTGCAAGCGCGCGCGACGGCTGGGAGTTCGCCGACAAGGCGGAAGCCGCAGGCGCAGTCGCGATGATCGTACCGCACGAGATCGCGGGCATCCGCATTCCCCAGATCGTCGTCAACGACACGCTGATCGACGGCCTCTGGGGCCTCGCGCGCGCCGCACGCGCGCGCTTCAATGGCCCGGTGATCGGGCTCACCGGCAGCGCCGGCAAGACCAGCACCAAGGAATTTCTCGCCGCCTATCCGAACGCCTATGCCAGCCCCTCGAGCTTCAACAATTTCTGGGGCGTGCCGCTGACGCTGTGCAATGCCAGACGGGACGCCAGCCTCTGGGTCGTCGAGATGGGCATGAACCAGAAGGGCGAGATCGCGCGATTGAGCGAGCTCACGCAGCCGACCGTCGCGCTCGTCGTCAACGTCCAGCCGGTGCATCTGGAAAAGCTCGGCTCGCTCGAAGCCATCCGGCGCGAGAAGGTATCGATCGCGCTCGGACTGCCCGAGAACGGCGTGCTGGTACTGCCCGCCGGAATCAAGGCTTCCGAGTGGAAGGGCAAGGTCGTGCGCTTCGGCGGCGAGCATGCCGAGGTGCACGAGGTCGCGCACGCGCCGCACGGCGAGAGCTGGCAGGTCGTGGCCGCGATCGGCAGGAAGGAGATCGCCTTCAGCCTCACCCCTGGCGCGCCGCACCGGGTGCACAATGCGCTGGCCGCGCTCGCCTCGGTTCATGCCGCGCATCTCGACGTCGCGACCCTCGCGGTCAAGCTCGACCGAGTCGGCATCATGACCGGCCGCGGCGTCGAGCAGGCGGTCGGCGACGTCACCGTGATCGACGACAGCTTCAATGGCAATCCGGCCAGCGTGGCCGCGGCGCTGCAAAGCCTGCAGGCGCGCAACATGAGCGGCGGCCGCCGCATCGCGATTCTCGGCGACATGCTCGAGCTCGGCGCGGACGCAACGAGCTATCACACCGGCCTTGCCAGCCACCTCGACGGCATCGACGGCGTCTATTGCGTCGGGCCGCTGATGCGCCACCTGTTCGACGCATTGCCCTCGGGCAAGGGTCTTGGCTGGCACGACGATCCCGCCACGCTGAAACCGGCGGAGGTCGCAAACCTGCTGAAGGCAGGCGACGTCGTGGTTGTCAAGGGCAGCAAGAAGATGTTCTGGGTCAACAAGTTTGTGCCGGGGCTGGTGGCCGCCTTGCAGGCAAAGGCGTAAACTGCTTGGAAGGCGCCGTTCCCGAATCCCACCCCTTGCGGCGAAAGCCGTCCGTTTCCCGAACGCGCGGCCCATGACGAAGACCAGCGAATGCGCGTGAAGCACCTGGACGTGCAAAGGCGCCATAGGACCGTCTGAATGTTTTACTGGCTGATCGAGCTTTCCAACACATTTCCGGGCTTCGGTGCCTTTCGCACCTTCCTGAACGTCTTCCGCTACATCACCTTCCGCACCGGTGGCGCCATCGTGACCGGCGCGCTGTTCGTGTTCCTGTTCGGCCCCTGGATCATCGATCACTTGCGCATCCGTCAGGGCAAGGGCCAGCCGATCCGCACCGACGGTCCGCAATCGCATCTTTCCAAGAAGGGCACGCCCACCATGGGCGGGCTGATGATCCTGTCCGGGCTCACGGTCGGCACCGTGCTGTGGGCGAATCCGCTCAACCCCTATGTCTGGATCGTGCTCGCGGTGACGCTCGGCTTCGGCTTCGTCGGCTTCTATGACGATTACCTCAAGGTGACCAAGCAAACCACGACCGGGTTCGGCGGCAAGCTGCGCCTCTTGATCGAAGCCGTGATCGCGCTGGTCGCCTGCTATGCGCTGGTGCGGCTCAACCGCGATCCCGCCTCGACCGCGCTGACGATTCCCTTCTTGAAGGATACCGTGCTGCATTTCGGCTGGTTCTTCGTCGTCTTCGGCGCGTTCGTGATCGTCGGTGCCGGCAATGCGGTGAACCTCACCGACGGGCTCGACGGCCTCGCCATCGTGCCGGTGATGATCGCCACCGCGAGCTTCGCGATGATCGCCTATCTCACCGGCAACTTGGTGTTCGCCGACTACCTCCAGATCAAATATGTCGCAGGCACCGGCGAGCTCGCGGTGCTCTGCGGTGCGCTGCTCGGCGCCGGTCTCGGCTTCCTCTGGTTCAACGCGCCGCCGGCCTCGATCTTCATGGGCGACACCGGCTCGCTCGCGCTCGGCGGCATGCTCGGCGCGATCGCCGTCGCGGTGAAGCACGAGATCGTGCTCGCCGTGATCGGCGGATTGTTCGTGCTCGAGGCGGTTTCGGTCATCGTCCAGGTCGTGTCCTTTAAGCTCACCGGCAAGCGCGTGTTCCGGATGGCGCCGATCCACCATCATTTCGAGCAGAAGGGCTGGACCGAGCCGCAGATCGTGATCCGATTCTGGATCATCTCGGTGATGCTGGCGCTCGCCGGCCTCTCGACGCTGAAGCTGCGGTGACCGATCGATGATCCCCGTCACGTCCTTCGCCGGCAAGACGGTCGCGGTGTTCGGCCTCGGCGGCTCGGGGCTCGCCTCCTGCCATGCGTTGAAGGCCGGCGGCGCCGACGTGATCGCCGCCGACGACAATGCCGAGAACGTCGCTAAGGCCGCGCAGGCCGGCTTCATCACCGCGGACTTGCGCAACGTCTCCTGGGCGAAGTTCGCCGCGTTGGTGCTCGCGCCCGGCGTGCCGCTGACGCATCCGGTGCCGCACTGGAGCGTGTTGAAGGCGCGCGAAGCTGGCGTCGAGGCAATCGGCGACATCGAGCTGTTCTGTCGGGAGCGGCGCCGCCACGCGCCGGACGCCCCGTTCGTCGCCATCACCGGCACCAACGGCAAGTCGACCACGACGGCGCTGATCGCGCATCTCACGAAAGTCGCGGGCTACGACACCCAGATGGGCGGCAACATCGGCACCGCGATCCTGTCGCTGGAGCCGCCGCGCACGGGCCGCGTCCACGTCATCGAGATGTCGTCCTACCAGATCGACCTGACGCCCTCGCTCGATCCCTCCGTCGGCATCCTGCTCAATGTCAGCGAGGACCACATCGACCGCCACGGCACGATCGAGCACTACGCCGCGGTGAAGGAGCGCCTCGTTGCCGGCGTGCAGGTCGGCGGCACCTCGATTGTCGGTGTCGATGACGGCTTTTGCCGCGACATCGCCGACCGGCTCGACCGCGCCGGCAAGAACGTGGTGCGCATCTCGGTCAAGAACCCGCTCGCGTCGGGCATTTACGTCGAGCACGGCACCATCGTGCGCGCCGCGGGCGGCGCCCGCAGCGAGGTCGCCGCGCTCGGTGGCATCGGCTCGCTGCGCGGCCAGCACAACGCGCAAAACGCGGCCTGCGCGGCTGCTGCCGCGCTCGCGATGGGCATCAGCCAGGACGTGCTGCAGAACGGCCTGCGCAGCTTTCCGGGCCTGGCGCATCGCATGGAGCAGGTCGGGCGCCGCGGCAACGTGTTGTTCGTCAACGATTCCAAGGGCACCAACGCCGACGCCACGGCGCATGCGCTGTCGTCCTTCGCTGACATCTTCTGGATCGCCGGCGGCAAGCCCAAGGCGGGTGGCATCACTGGCCTCACGGGCTTCTTCCCGCGCATTCGAAAAGCCTATCTGATCGGCGAAGCCGCGCAGGAGTTTTCGGGCACGCTCGGAACGGTCCCGCACGAGATCAGCCAGACCCTCGACGTCGCCGTCGAGCACGCCGCGCGCGATGCCGAGGCTTCGGGCCTCACTGATGCGGTCGTGCTGCTGTCGCCCGCCTGCGCCTCCTTCGACCAGTACCGCAATTTCGAGATCCGTGGCACCAAGTTCCGCGAGCTGGTGCAAGTCCTGCCGGGCGTGAAGCCGGTGGTGTGAGGGCGCTCTCGTGTCCCGGACGCGCGGAGCGCGAGCCGGGACCTAGAAGGCGATACGGTATACTGTTGAGAGTTGGGCCCCGGCTCTGCAGCGCAGCGCGCCGCAAAGGGCGGCGCGCTGCGCTGCGTCCGGGGCACGAGACTCTCCACAACTTGAACCATCATGTTAACCCCCCGGTAACCAACCTCGGCGACCAATGAACGGACCTCTGTCCGAAAGCGGCCGCCCATGCTCTCCCGTGAAGAACGCACCCCCTTTTCCGAGTGGTGGTGGACCGTCGACAAGCCGCTGATGGGCGCCATCCTGGGGCTGATGCTGACCGGGGTGATCCTGTCACTGGCGGCGAGCCCGCCGGTTGCGACCCGCATCGGGCTCGATGCCTTCCATTTCTTCAGCCGCCACGTGCTGTTCCTGGTGCCCTCCTGCATCGTGCTGCTCGGGGTGTCCTTCCTGTCACCGCGCGCGATCCGCCGCTCGGCGCTGATCATCTTCGCGGCGAGCATCGTCCTGATCGTGCTCACGCTCGCCTTCGGCCCGGAGGTGAAGGGCTCGCGCCGCTGGATCACGCTGCTGGGCGTCAACATCCAGGCCTCCGAGATCGCAAAGCCGTCCTTTGTCGTGATCGCTGCCTGGCTGTTCGCGGAATCGACCAGGCGCCCGGAGATGCCGGCGACCTCGATGGCAGTGGTGCTGCTCCTGATGCTGGTCGCGCTATTGGTGATGGAGCCGGATTTCGGCCAGACCATGCTGGTGCTGATGGTGTGGGGCTCGCTGTTCTTCATCGCGGGCATGCGGATGATCTGGGTGTTCGGCCTCGCAGGGCTCGGCGCGGCCGGCCTGTTCAGCGCCTATCTGTTCGTCCCGCACGTCGCAGGACGTATCAGGCGCTTCATGAACCCGGCCTCCGGCGACACCTTTCAGGTCGATACCGCCATGGAGGCGTTCTACAACGGCGGCTGGTTCGGGCTCGGACCGGGCGAGGGCATCGCCAAGCGCAGCCTGCCGGACAGCCACACCGACTTCGTGTTTGCGGTCGCTGGCGAAGAGTTCGGCATCATCCTGTGCCTTGCGATGCTTGCGCTGTTCGCCTTCGTCGTGATCCGCACGCTGTCGCGCGCCTATGCCAACGAGGACATGTTCGCGCGCTTTGCGGCCTCCGGGCTCGCGATCCTGTTCGGCGTGCAGGCGGCGATCAACATGTCGGTGAACCTGCAGCTCATCCCCGCCAAGGGCATGACGCTGCCCTTCATCTCCTATGGCGGCTCCTCGATGGTCTCGCTCGCCTATGGCGTCGGCATGATGCTGGCGCTGACGCGGCTGCGCCCGCGCACCGAGGTCGAGGCGAGCGGCCACGCCGAGGCGATGCGCAGTTACGCGTGAAGCTCTCGTGTCCCGGACAAGCGCAGCGAAGCGGAGCGCAGAGCCGGGACCCAGGATGCCGCAGCCATATCGCAGAAGGAATGGGCCCCGGTTCAGCAGCGCACCACGCTGCGAAGGGCAGCGCGCTGCGCTGCGCCCGGGGCACGAACACTCATTGTTGCCTTCGCTCGCAATGACGAGAAAGACCCTGTAAAACTCTCTCATTATGGACACGTCCCCCCTGATTCTTCTCGCCGCGGGCGGCACCGGCGGCCATCTGTTTCCGGCCGAGGCGCTCGGCGTCGAATTGATCCGGCGCGGCTATCGCGTCCGCCTCGTCACCGACGAGCGCGCGCTGCGCTATAGCGGGCTGTTCAGCAAGGACATGATCGACGTCGTCAGAAGCGAGACCGCGCGCGGCCGCAATCCGTTCCAGCTCGCCTATGCCGGCCTCACGCTTGCCGCCGGAACGCTGTCGGCCTATGCGCTGATCAAGCGATTGAAGCCCGTCGCTGTCGTCGGCTTCGGCGGCTATCCGACGCTGCCGCCGCTGGTCGCGGCGAAATTCGCCGGCGTGCCCGGCATCATCCACGACGCCAACGCCGTGCTCGGCCGCGCCAACCGGTTCCTGTCGCGCCACGTGCGCGCCATCGCGACGTCCTTGCCCGGTGTGCTCGATCGCGACCCGGCGCTGGCAGGCAAGACCACGACCGTCGGCACGCCGATGCGTCCGGCGATCCTCGCGGCCGCTGCGGTGAAATATGCAGCGCCCGAGCCAAACGGTCCGCTGCGTCTGCTCGTCGTCGGCGGCAGCCAGGGCGCGCGCATCATGGCCGACATCGTGCCGGGCGCGATCGAAAGGCTCGAGCCTGCGCTGTGGAGCCGTCTCGTCCTCACCCAGCAGGTGCGCGAAGAGGACATGAGCCGCGTGCGCGCCGTCTACGACAAGCTCAAGATCAAGGCCGAGCTCGCGCCGTTCTTCACGGATCTGCCGGCGCGGCTCGCCTCCAATCATCTCGTGGTATCGCGCTCCGGCGCGGGTACCGTGGCCGAGCTCGCCGCGATCGGCCGCCCCTCCATCCTGGTGCCGCTGCCCGGCTCGATCGACCAGGACCAGTTCGCCAATGCCGGCGTGCTGGTCAAGGTCGACGGCGCAATCCGCATCCCGCAGACCGAGTTCACCTCCGACCGGCTGGCGTCGGAAATTTCTGGCTTCGCCGCCGAGCCGGCGCGGCTTGCCGCGATGGCTGAAGCCGCCCGCGGCGCTGGCCGGCTCGATGCGGCCGAGCGGCTGGCGGATCTCGTGGTCAAGGTCGCGGGAATCTGACGCCTGTTCCGGCCCGAATGGCCAAAAAAGTCACTTGTCATGCCCCGCGAAAGCGGGGCATCCAGTATCCGACGCAGTTGATTTGAATCTCAGGCGTCGCGGAGTACTGGATCGTCCGCCTTCGCGGACGATGACCCCAAGGAAACCACATGAGACTGCCGCGCGAGATCGGACCCATCCACTTCGTCGGGATCGGCGGGATCGGCATGAGCGGCATCGCCGAGGTGCTGGTCAATCTCGGCTATGCCGTGCAGGGCTCGGATGCCTCCGACAATTACAATCTCGACCGTCTGCGCAAGAAGGGCGCGAAAGTCTCGGTCGGCCACAAGGCCGAGAACATCGACGGCGCCGAGGTCGTGGTCGTGTCCTCCGCGATCAAGCGCGACAACCCGGAACTGATGGCCGCGCGCGAGAAACGCATTCCCGTGGTGCGCCGCGCCGAGATGCTGGCCGAGTTGATGCGGCTGAAGAGCTGCGTCGCCATCGCCGGCACGCACGGCAAGACCACCACGACGACGATGGTCGCAACGCTGCTCGACGCCGGCGGCCTCGATCCGACCGTCATCAATGGCGGCATCATTAACGCCTATGGTTCGAACGCACGTCTCGGCGCGGGGGACTGGATGGTGGTGGAAGCCGACGAGAGCGACGGCACCTTCCTGAAGCTGCCGACCGATGTCGCGATCGTCACCAATGTCGACCCCGAGCATCTCGATCACTTCAAGACCTTCGAGGCCGTGCAGGACGCGTTTCGTCACTTCGTCGAGAACCTGCCGTTCTACGGCTTTGCCGTGATGTGCATCGATCATCCCGTGGTGCAGAGCCTCGTCGGAAAGATCGAGGACCGCCGCATCATCACCTATGGCGAGAATCCGCAGGCCGATGCGCGGCTGGTCGATCTCACCGCGGGCGGCGGCGGCTCGAAGTTCAAGGTCGTGATCCGCGACCGCAAGAACGGCACCACGCACGAGATCGCCGATCTCGCGCTGCCGATGCCGGGCCGGCACAATGCCTCGAACGCGACGGCGGCGATCGCGGTCGCGCACGAGCTCGGCGTGTCGGACGAGGTGATCCGCAAGGCGCTGGCCGGCTTCGGCGGCGTCAAGCGCCGCTTCACCAAGACCGGCGAGTGGAACGGCGTCACCGTGATCGATGATTACGGCCATCACCCCGTGGAGATCGCAGCCGTGCTGAAGGCCGCGCGCGATTCCTACACCGGCAAGGTGATCGCGGTGGTGCAGCCGCATCGCTATACCCGCCTGCAATCCCTGTTCGAGGAGTTCTGCACCTGCTTCAACGATGCCGACGCGGTCGTCGTCGCCGATGTCTATGCCGCCGGCGAAGCGCCGATCGAAGGCATCGACCGCGATCATTTCGTCGCCGGCCTGCGCGCCCACGGCCATCGCGAGGTGATCCCGCTGCCCAATGCCGGCGAACTAGCCAAAATCGTCCATGGCATCGCCAAGAGCGGCGATCTCGTTGTGTGTCTCGGCGCCGGCAACATCACGCAATGGGCGTATGCGCTGCCGGACCAGTTGAAGGCGTTGGGGTAAGGACGGTGGGTTTCCCCGACATCACGCCCGCTCTCAAAGCCGCGATGCCGGATCTGCGCGGCCGGCTGCTCGCCAACCAGTCGCTCGCCGAACTCACCTGGTTTCGCGTCGGCGGTCCAGCGCAGGTGCTGTTCACGCCAGCGGACGAGGCCGATCTCGCTTACTTCCTGGCGCATCTCGCCTCCGACATTCCCGTCTACGTCATCGGGGTCGGCTCCAACCTGATCGTGCGCGACGGCGGCATTGCCGGCGTCGTGATCCGCCTTGCGCCGCGCGCTTTCGGCGAGGCGAGCGCGAGCGGCGACATCGTCACAGCGGGCGCCGCCGCGCTGGACAAGCGGGTGGCCGAAGTCGCCGCCGCCGCCAATATCGGCGGGCTCGAATTCTACTTCGGCATTCCCGGCACGATCGGCGGCGCGCTGCGCATGAATGCCGGCGCCAATGGCGGCGAGACCAAGGACGTGCTGATCGAGGCGAGGGGTGTCGGGCGCGACGGCACCAAGCACGTCTTCTCCAAGGCCGAGATGAAGTTCGTCTACCGCAGCAGCGGCGTCGATCCCTCCATCATCTTCACCTCCGCGCGCTTTCGCGGCGAGATCAGGGACGCGGAGGCGATCCGCGCGCGCATGGCGGAGGTGCAGAGCCATCGCGAGACCGCGCAGCCGATCCGCGAGAAAACCGGCGGCTCGACCTTCAAGAATCCGCCCGGCCATTCCGCCTGGAAGCTGATTGACGCCGCCGGCTGCCGCGGCCTGCGCGTCGGCGGCGCACAGGTTTCGGAGATGCACTGCAACTTCCTGATCAACACGGGCGATGCCACCGCGCACGACATCGAGACGCTCGGCGAGACCGTGCGCGAACGGGTGAAGGCGAATTCCGGAATTGAGCTACACTGGGAAATCAAGCGGATCGGGGTTTCATGATCACCGTCATTCCGGGATGCGCCGCAGGCGCAGGCCCGGAATCCATAACCCCGACTGGTGGTTATGGATTCCGGGCTCGCGCTTTCAGCGCGCCCCGGAATGACGATGCAGATAGGTAACGGACCAAAAAACATGCGCATCACCATCCTCTTCGGCGGCTCCAACCGCGAGCGTCTTGTCTCGGTTGCCACAGCCCAGGCGCTGCATCAGGCGCTGCCCGAGGCTGACCTCTGGTGGTGGGACGTCGAGGACAAGGTGCACGTCGTGCAGTCGAAGCAGCTGCTCGAGCATGCCCGCCCGTTCGAGGACGAATTCAAGCCGGGCACGCGCGGCGTCCCGCTCGCGCAGGCGCTCGACCGGGCCAAGGCTGAGGATCGCGTGCTGGTGCTCGGCCTGCACGGCGGGCGTGCCGAGAACGGCGAATTGCAGGTGATGTGCGAGGCGCGCGGCGTGCCCTTCACCGGCTCGGGCTCGGCGTCGTCGCATCTGGCCTTCGACAAGATCGCAGCCAAGCACTTCGCCGCGCTCGGCGGCGTGACGCCGCCGGAAAATCTTGCGCTCGATGATATCGACGAGGCTTTCGCCGAGTATGGAAGGCTGATCGCAAAGCCCGCGCGCGACGGATCGAGCTACGGCCTGATCTTCGTCAACGCCAAGCAGGATCTCGTCGCTGTCCGCAACGCAGCGAAGCATGAAGAGTACGTCATCGAGCCCTACATCGCCGGCGTGGAGGCGACCTGCGGCGTGCTGGAGCGCACCGACGGCTCGATCATCTCGCTGCCGCCGATCGAGATCATTCCGGGCGAGGGCAATTTCGACTACGCGGCGAAGTATCTTTTGAAGTCGACCCAGGAGATCTGCCCCGGCCGCTTCGCACCCGAGATCACCGCCGCGCTTAAGGAGCAGGCGATGCTGGCCCACCGCGCAATGTCCTGCACCGGCTATTCCCGCTCTGACTTCATCGTCTCGGACAAGGGCCTCGTCTATCTCGAAACCAACACGCTGCCCGGGCTGACCAAGTCCTCGCTCTACCCCAAGGCGCTGAAAGCCGAAGGCATCGAGTTCGTCGACTTCCTGCGCGGCCTGGTCGAGCTCGCCTGCCAGCGCGTGCGGAAATAGTCAGGACTGGTTAACGGCCAGACCGGCGAAACGGGGCGGTTTGGTGGCCAAAACCGGTAAAATGCCGGACATCGCGGCGCAAATGCCAGACATCGCGAGGCAAAATGCGCGAGTCGTTAACGAACTTTACCTTTTGTTTACCAGGACGTCCGAAGGTTAACGCTGGCGGCGCATATGGCGCTTTGGCTGCCGGCGCGTGAGCTGTCGCGGGTGATGTCACCCCCAGCGAACGCTTTGAAGGGGAGAGGTTTTCTTCTGCTGAAGACCAGCACCCGGCCCGGCAGGTCCGAGACGTCATGTTCGCCAGGATCCGCGCGATGTCGCGGGCAAACTGTTGACGAGCTCGTGCAATGGATGGTGCAGGACGCCTCACCCGATCGCTTTTAAGGTCGCTGAGGCCCCAAGCTGACCTGAAGGCGGCCGCTATCGGAGCGGTCGTGCTTCTGCGCGAGTGGATGCAGGACAAGCACGAAGCGGCGCGCGCTGCCGCCAGGGACAAAGCCAAGGCCAAGGCCGTCATCGAGCGCGAGCCACCGCCGCGCCTGGTCGCGCTGGTCGAGCGCTATCTGCCGCGCCGGGTCGGCCTGACCATGACCGTGCTGCTGTTGATCGGCAGCTGCGGCTTCGGCATCGTCAAGGGCGGCCACCTCCAGGATTTCGTCACCGCGGTCAGCGATGCCCGCAATGCGCTGGCCAATTCCGCCGGCTTCCGGATCACCTCCGTCGTCATCAACGGCCGCAAGCAGCTGACGCAGGACGAGATCCTCGCGATCGGCGGCGTCAGCGGCCGCTCCTCGCTGCTGTTCCTCGATGCCGAGGCGGTGCGCGACAAGCTCAAGGCCAATCCCTGGATCGCTGATGCGACCGTGCTGAAGCTTTATCCGGGCCAGCTCATGATCGAGCTCACCGAGCGCAAGGCGTTCGCGCTGTGGCAGGAGGCCGGCCGGCTCTCCGTCATCGCCGACGACGGCGCCGTGCTCGAGCCCTATGTCTCGCGCCGCTTCCTGTCGCTGCCGCTCGTAGTCGGCAAGGGCGCCGAAACCCAGGCGCGCGATTTCCTGGCGCTGCTGGCGCGCTATCCGCAGGTCCATTCGGTCACCAAGGCCGCGATCTACGTCGGCGAGCGGCGCTGGAACCTGCGGCTCAAGGACGGTCTCGACATCCGCCTGCCCGAGCAGGACGTCGGCAACGCGCTTGCGATGCTGTCGAAGCTCGACAAGGAGGACAGGCTCTTTTCGCGCGACATCGTCGCCGTCGACATGCGCCTGCCGGACCGGCTGGTGGTGCAGCTCTCCGAGGACGCCGCCAAGGCGCGCGAGGAGCTGTTCAAGGACAAGAAGAAAAAGAAGGCCGGGGATTCCGCATGACCGGTCTCGATCGCACCCAGACGCCGAAGACGCGCCCGATGCCGCACAAGCGCGGCGGCATCGTCGCCTGCCTCGACATCGGCACCAGCAAGATCGCCTGCATGATCGCGCGGCTGAAGCCCTCGCCGCCGAGCGATGCGCTGCGCGGCCGCACCCATGCGGTGGAATTGATCGGCTATAGCCAGATCCAGGCGCGCGGCATGAAGGCCGGCGCTGTGATCGATCTCGGCGAATGCGAGCAGGCGGTGCGCCAGGCGGTCGGGCTTGCGGAGAAGATGGCCAAGGTGCGGGTCGAGTCCGTGCTGTTGTCGGTCTCCGGCGGCCGGCTCGCCGGCCAGCTGGTCGAGGCTGCCGCCGACATTCGTGGCGGCGCCGTGACGCCGGCCGATGTCAGCCGCGTCACCTCCACCGGCATGCGCCACGCCACCGGCGAAGGCCGCACCGTGCTGCACGCCCTGCCGGTCGGCTACACGCTCGATGGTGTCAAAGGCATCCGCGATCCCCGCGGCATGGTCGCGCACCAGTTCGGCGTCGACATGAACGTCGTCACCTGCGACGCCACCGTGGCGCGGAACCTGATGCTGGCGGTGGAGCGCTGCCACATCAATGTCGAAGCCATGGCAGCGAGCCCCTATGTGGCCGGATTGTCGGTGCTGACCGACGACGAGGCCGATCTCGGCGCCGCTGTCGTCGAGATGGGCGCCGGCACCACCACGATTGCCGTTTATTCGGGCGGCCGCTTCGTGCACGCGGCGGGTTTTGCGGTCGGCGGGCAACACATCACGATGGATCTTGCGCGCGGACTCTCGGCGACCATTGCCGATGCCGAGCGAATCAAGACCTTATACGGCACCGTCATCACCGGCGGATCGGACTCGCGTGAGCTGATGTCTGTGCCGACAGCCGGTGACGAGCAGGATCTGCCGCAGATCGTCTCCCGCGCCACCATCGCGAACATCGTCAAGCACCGTGCCGAGGAAGTCTTCGAAATGGTTCGGGACAAGCTGAAGGATTCGCCCTTCGCCGCAGAGCCGAACGGCCGTGTCGTGCTCTCGGGCGGGGCCTCGCAGCTGACCGGCCTCGTCGATCTCGGCACCCGGATTCTCGGCCGGCCCGTGCGGGTCGGTCGTCCGCTCGGCTTCGGCCGGCTTCCCAACGAGGCGAAGAACGCCGCGTTCGCGGTGCCGGCCGGACTTCTGGTCTACCCGCAATATGTTCACCTCGAACATGTCGAACCGCGGCATACGCGGCAGCAGATCAAGACAGGGACCGGCGGATATTTCGGAAAGGTCGGACGATGGCTACGCGAGGGCTTCTGATGACCGCTTTCCGCAATCTTCGATTTTCACCAACTCCCGCGGCCACCGGCCGGGGCGAACCCACGCGCGCGTGATCGAGAGGCAACCATGACCATCAGCATCAATGTTCCTGATATTCACGAACTGAAGCCCCGGATCACCGTGTTCGGCGTCGGCGGCGCCGGCGGCAACGCCGTCAACAACATGATCACGGCGGGCCTGCAGGGCGTCGACTTCGTGGTCGCCAACACCGACGCGCAGGCGCTGACGATGTCGAAGGCGCAGCGCATCGTGCAGATGGGCACGGCCGTCACGCAAGGCCTCGGCGCCGGCTCGCAGCCGAACGTCGGCGCCGCGGCCGCGGAAGAGGTGATCGACGAGCTGCGCGACCATCTCTCGGGCGCCAACATGGTGTTCGTCACCGCCGGCATGGGCGGCGGCACCGGCACGGGTGCAGCTCCCGTCATCGCCAAGACCGCGCGCGACATGGGCATCCTCACCGTCGGCGTGGTGACCAAGCCGTTCCACTTCGAGGGCCAGCGCCGCATGCGCACGGCCGAAGCCGGCATCTCCGAGCTGCACAAGGTCGTGGATACGCTCCTGATCATCCCGAACCAGAACCTGTTCCGGGTCGCCAACGAGAAGACCACCTTCGCCGACGCCTTCGCGATGGCCGACCAGGTGCTCTATTCGGGCGTCGCCTGCATCACCGACCTGATGGTCAAGGAAGGCCTGATCAACCTCGACTTCGCCGACGTCCGCGCCGTCATGCGCGAGATGGGCAAGGCGATGATGGGCACCGGCGAAGCCTCCGGCGACAAGCGCGCGCTGACCGCCGCGGAAGCCGCGATCGCCAACCCGCTGATCGACGACTCGTCGATGAAGGGCGCCAAGGGCCTCCTCATCTCCATCACCGGCGGCAAGGACCTCACTTTGTTCGAGGTCGACGAGGCCGCGACCCGCATCCGCGAGGAAGTCGACCAGGACGCCAATATCATCGTCGGCGCCACTTTCGACGAAGCGCTCGACGGTCTGATCCGCGTCTCGGTGGTCGCCACCGGCATCGAGCAGGCCGCGATCGCCCGCAACAGCCAGGCCACCTCTGCGCCCGTCGCCAACCCGGCACCACAGATGCAGCAGGCTGCCGCCCCGGCCGCCGCCGAGAGCCGTCTCGCCGACCTGACCGCCCGGCTGCGCGCCGACAACCAGCGTCTGGCCGAGCGCGCCCAGAAGCTGGAAGCGCAGACCCCAGCCGCCGCGCCGGCTCCCGCTGCGCCCCGTCCGAACGTCGAGCGTGCTGCGCTCGCCGCGATCGCCGCTGCCGTTTCCGAGGTGCCGCAGGCGCCCGCGCCGCAGACCTATGGCGACGTCACCGTGCGCCCGATCGCGCAGAAGCCGACCCTGTTCCCGGAGGCCGATATGGCCCCGGTCACGGTGCAGGAGCCGATGACGCCTGATACCTTCATCCCGCCGCAGGCCGAGCGTCCGGCCCGGACGCCGCGCATGCCGCGAATCGAGGAGCTGCCGATGCCGGCGCAGGCCGAGATTCGGCAGGCACGCGGCGAGGCCGAGGAGGAGACCCCGCAGAAGACCCGCCTGTCGCTGTTGCAGCGCCTCGCCAATGTCGGCCTCGGCCGTCGCGACGAGGAAAGCGAGCCGCCGGTCGCGGCCCGCACCGCCGGTCCTGCCATGCCGCCGCTGCCTGAGCGCCGGCCGCAGAAGACCGTGGCGCAGCAGATCGCGTCCAATGAGCCGGTATCCGAGTATGCCCGCCGTCCCGCGCCGCAAGGGCTGGACATCCACGGCCGCCCCGCGCCTGTTGCGCCGGCGCCACAGGGTGACGACCATCTTGATATCCCGGCCTTCCTGCGGCGGCAGGCGACCTGAGAATTGTTACAATAAGGCGGACGAAAAAAGGTCCCGGCGAGAAGCTCGCCGGGACCTTTCCTTTTGTCCCGGGCACATCCGGATAGCGCAGCCAAACAACTGATTTTAAATCATTAATTACGACTTCAGTGGTTCAGTAAAACTGCCGATAAGGGTCCCGAAACCCGGTGCAATTTGGTTAAGCCTTGGCGCGAATACGGCAGGTTTGGGGTAACAATCGGTAAAAAAGCGTGAGTTGGCGCTGTTTGAGGCTGCAACTATGGTTTGCCGTGACTTGGGGATACGGAGATTCGGTAGCGTCGGCTCTGGCCGGGCAAGCGGGTCTCGTATAAGTCGCAGTGGGTCGTAGCGGGGCGGGTTCCTGATGAAATTTAGCCGGCAAACAACGCTTCGTGCGCAAGCCTCTGTGGCAGGCGTCGGCGTTCATTCCGGTCTTCCCGTCACTCTCACGCTTGGGCCTGCGTCTGTCGACGCGGGTTTTATTTTTGTCCGGACCGGACTTGAGGGAAGTGATCGCGAAGTTCAGGCCACCGCCGAGCAGGTGATTGCGACTGACTTTGCCACCGTCCTCGGCGACCGCAACGGTCCGCTGGTGTCCACCGCCGAGCATGTCCTTGCTGCACTGCGGGGAATGGGCGTGGACAACGCCACCATCGAGATCGACGGTCCCGAAGTCCCGATCATGGACGGCAGCGCTGCCGCCTTCATCGCGGCAATCGACCAGGCCGGCATCGTCACCCAGCCGGCGCAGCGCCGCTTCATCCAGGTTCTGAAGCCGATCTCGGTCAAGATCGGCGACTCCTTCGGCGAGATCAGGCCCCACACCAATGGGTTCCGCGTCGAGGTCGAGATTGATTTCACCAATCCCGTCATCGGCCAGCAGGCTTACGCCTTCGACGTCAACCCTGAAGGTTTCCGCCGCGAAGTCGGCCGGGCCCGGACCTTCGGCCTGATGTGCGACGTCGCGCGGCTCTGGAGCGCTGGCTATGCCCTCGGCGCCTCCTTCGACAACACCGTCGTGTTCGACGACGAGCGGCTGCTCAATACCGAAGGCCTGCGCTACGCCGATGAATGCGCCCGCCACAAGGTGCTGGACGTGATCGGCGACCTCGCGCTGGCCGGCCTGCCGCTGCTTGGCGCCTACCGCTCGGTGCGTGGCGGCCACAAGCTCAACCACGCCGTCCTGACGGCGCTGCTCGCCGACCGGACCGCCTGGCGGGTGGTCGAGGGCGAGGCTGCCCGCCGCACCACGCGCGCCATGGGCGAGGTCGGTCGCGGCATCGTCGGCGGCCGGGTCGCTGCGGCCTTCGGACCGGATGTGTGACGCGGCCTGCCGCCTTCAGAACGTGGTTGGCGGCCCCCGGGAAACTCCTGGTAACCATGATCGGCTAGCATTGCGGCAGGTTCGCCTTAATCCGGGCGAAATGCCTCCCTATCCGGTTCGTTAACGATCGTTTTCGGATACATCGGCGTGGTCGCGTGGCAGGCACCACGGTTACATTTCGCGCCCATGAGGGGTTCGTGGGCTGGCGGACACCGCATCACAGGGCGTCAGGGCTTAAACTCATGTCGGCACAGCGTATGACGCGCGGATATTTCTCGGTCTCGTCGCGAGCCCGCGGGCTGCTTCAGGCCGTCACCTTCATCATGCTCGCGCTGCCGCTCGCCGGATGCGGCACGGGCGCGCTCTGGGACAAGTTCACCGCCAAGGACGACACCTTCGTCGAGGAGCCCGCCGACAAGATCTACAATGAGGGCCTGTACCTCATGAACGAGAAGAAGGACATGAAGGCGGCGAACAAGAAGTTCGAGGAGGTCGACCGCCAGCATCCTTATTCCGACTGGGCCCGCAAATCGCTGCTGATGTCGGCCTATGCGTCCTATCAGGGCGGCGATTATGACGGCTGCATCGGTGCTGCCACCCGCTACGTCACGCTTCATCCCGGCAGCCCGGATGCGGCCTATGCGCAATATCTGATCGCCGCCTCCCATTACGACCAGATCCCGGACATCAGCCGCGACCAGACCCGCACCGAAAAGGCGATCGCCGCGCTGGAAGAGGTGGTGCGCAAATATCCGAACTCGGAATATGCGACCTCGGCCAAGGCCAAGATCGAGGGCGCGCGCGACCAGCTCGCCGGCAAGGAAATGAGTGTCGGCCGCTACTACGCCCAGAAGCGCGACTACACGGCTGCGATCAATCGGTACAAGACCGTCGTCACGCAGTACCAGACCACCCGCCATGTCGAGGAGGCGCTGTTCCGGCTGACCGAGGCCTACATGACGATCGGCATCGTCGGCGAAGCGCAGACCGCGGCGGCCGTGCTTGGGCACAATTTTCCTGACAGCCGCTGGTACAAGGACGCCTATAATCTTGTAAAATCCGGCGGTCTCGAGCCGAGCGAGAATCAGGGGTCCTGGATCAGCCGGACCTTCAAGAAGATGGGTCTCGGCTAGGAAATTTGGTTCCATGCTGGCGCGTCTGTCGATCCGTGACATCGTCCTGATCGAACGGCTCGATATCGAATTCGCCTCCGGCCTCGCGGTTTTGACCGGCGAGACCGGTGCGGGCAAATCCATCCTGCTCGATGCCTTTGCGCTGGCGCTCGGCGGCCGCGGCGACGCCGGCCTCGTGCGTCACGGCGCGGAGCAGGGGCAGGTCACGGCCGTGTTCGATGTCCCGAAGAATCACCCTGCCGCGAAGATCCTGGCCGAGAACGGTCTGGACGATACCGGTGAGATGATTCTCCGGCGCGTGCAGCTCGCCGACGGCCGCACCCGAGCCTTCATCAACGACCAATCGATCAGCGTGCAGACGCTGAAGGCGGTCGGCACCGCCCTGGTCGAGATCCACGGCCAGCACGACGAGCGCGCGCTGGTCGATGCCGCAACCCACCGCCGCCTGCTCGACGCTTTTGCCGGCCTCGAGAAGGACGTCGCGGCCGTCGAAGCGCTCTGGGACGCGCGCCGCACCGCCAACACCGCGCTGGAGGAGCATCGCGCCGCCATGGAGCGCGCTGCGCGCGAGGCCGATTATCTGCGCCACGCCTCGGACGAGCTGAAGCAGCTCGCGCCCAAGGACGGCGAGGAAACCGCGCTGGCCTCCCGCCGCACCACCATGATGCAAGGCGAGAAGATCGCCACCGACCTGCGCGAGGCGCAGGAAGCGGTCGGCGGCAATCATTCGCCGGTTGCCGCGCTCTCGGCGGCGGTGCGCCGGCTGGAGCGGCGCGGCGTCAACTCGCCGGCGCTGGTCGAGCCGGCGGTGAAGGCGATCGACGCCGCGATCAACGCGCTGGAGGAGGCCGATCAGCACCTCCAGGCGGCGCTGGCCGCAACCGATTTCGATCCGGCCGAGCTCGAACGCATCGAGGAACGGCTTTTTGCTTTGCGTGCGGCGTCTCGCAAATATTCGACCCCGGTTGACGGCCTCGCCGCGTTGGCCGCCAAATATGCCGCTGACGTCGTGCTGATCGATGCCGGCGCCTCGCGCCTGAAGAAGCTGGAGCAGGCCGCGATCGAGGCGGACAGCCGCTATGCGGCGGCCGCCAAGAAGCTGTCGCTGGCGCGGCAGAAGTCGGCCGAGAAGCTCAACAAGGCGGTCAATGCCGAGCTTGCCCCGCTCAAGCTCGAACGCGCCAGGTTCATGACCCAGGTCGAGACCGACGAGGCCGCGCCCGGGCCGCAAGGTTTCGATCGCGTCGAGTTCTGGGTGCAGACCAATCCGGGCACCAGACCGGGGCCCTTGATGAAGGTCGCCTCCGGCGGCGAGCTGTCGCGCTTCCTGCTCGCGCTCAAGGTCGTGCTGTCCGACCGCGGCTCGGCGCCGACGCTCGTCTTCGACGAGATCGACACCGGCGTCGGCGGTGCGGTTGCGGACGCCATCGGCGGGCGCCTGGCGCGGCTTGCCGGCAAGGTCCAGGTCATGGCCGTGACCCACGCCCCGCAGGTCGCCGCCCGCGCCGACCAGCACCTGCTCATCTCCAAGGACGCCCTCGACAAGGGCAAGCGCGTCGCCACCCGCGTCAATGCGCTCGCCGCCGACCACCGCCGTGAGGAAATCGCCCGCATGCTCGCCGGTGCCGAGATCACGGCCGAGGCGAGGGCGGCGGCGGAGAGGCTGCTGAAGGCAGCGACGGCTTGAGGTTCGTGTCCCGGACGCGCGGAGCGCGAGCCGGGACCCAGAATGCCTGCCGCGACATGTGGCGCCGGCTCGCAGCGCACCGCTGAAGGAGCGCTGCGCTGCGTCCGGGGCACGAGATTTCCACAAGCCTTTACCCTCCCGCCCGCTCCGTCGTATCCAAGCGCCATGGCCAGAGCAGCAAAATCCAAAGCAACACCGCAACGCGACGTCGCCGAACTCACCAAGGCGCAGGCCAGGGTCGAGCATAAGCGGCTCGCGCTCGAGATCGAGGGGCACAACGAGCGCTACTATCAGGAGGACGCGCCCACCGTCTCCGACGCCGAATACGACGCGCTGCGCCAGCGCCTCAACGCGATCGAGGCGCGTTTTCCCGAGTTCGTCACCGCGGACTCGCCCTCGCAGAAGGTCGGCGCCGCGCCGTCAGGGCGCTTCAAGAAAGTCCCGCATGCCGTGCCCATGCTGTCGCTCGACAACGCCTTTGCGGAGGAGGACGTGCGCGACTTCGTCGGCCGCATCGTGCGTTTCCTGAAGCTCGACGACGACAAGATCGACTTCTCCGCCGAGCCGAAGATCGACGGTCTCTCGATGTCGCTGCGCTATGAGGGCGGCGAGCTCGTCACCGCCGCGACGCGCGGCGACGGCGCTGTCGGCGAGGACGTCACCGCCAACATCCGCACGCTCGAGGACGTGCCGCAGAAGCTGAAGGGCCGCAACATCCCCGACATCTGCGAGGTGCGCGGCGAAGTTTACATGACCAAGAAGGCGTTCCTGGCGCTCAACGAACGGCAGAAGGCGGCAGGCGATACCATCTTCGCCAATCCGCGCAATTCGGCCGCCGGCTCGCTCCGCCAGAAGGACCCGACCATCACCGCCTCCCGTCCCCTCGGCTTCTTCGCCTATGCCTGGGGGCAGATGAGCGCGATGCCGGAAGAGACGCAGAGCGGCATGATCGGCTGGTTCGAGCGCTGCGGCTTCAAGACCAATCCGCTGACCAAGCTCTGTCACTCGGTCGAGGAGCTGCTCGCCTTCCACCATGCGATCGAAGAGCAGCGCGCGCGGCTCGATTACGACATCGACGGCGTCGTCTACAAGGTCGACCGCATCGACTGGCAGGAGCGGCTCGGCTTCGTGTCGCGGACGCCGCGCTGGGGCATCGCGCACAAATTCCCGGCCGAACGCGCCATGACGGTGCTGCGGGACATCGAGATCCAGGTCGGCCGCACCGGTTCGTTCACGCCGGTCGGCAAGCTCGAGCCGGTCGGCGTCGGCGGCGTGATCGTGCAGAACGTGACGCTGCACAACGAGGACTACATCAAGGGCATCGGCAACAAGGGCGAGGTGCTGCGCGAGGGGCGCGACATCAGGATCGGCGACACCGTGGTGATCCAGCGTGCCGGCGACGTCATCCCGCAGGTGGTCGACGTCGTCCTCGACAAGCGGCCGAAGACCGCCAGGGAATTCCACTTCCCGAAGAAGTGTCCGTGTCCGCTGCACACCGACGTCGTGCGCGAGGAGACGGCGACGGGCGAGGAGGGCTCGCGTGCCCGCTGCACCGGCGAGTTCGCCTGTCCCTATCAGAAGATCGAGCATCTGAAGCTGTTCGTGTCGCGGCGGGCATTCGACATCGACGGTCTCGGCGAAAAGCAGCTCCAGTATTTCTTCGACGAGGGCTGGGTGAAGGAGCCTGCCGACATCTTCACGCTGGAGCAGCGCAACGCGAAACTCAAGCTCGAGGAGATCGAAGGCTACGGCGCGACCTCGGTGCGCAACCTGTTCGGCGCCATCGAGAGCCGCCGCAAGATCGCGCTGGAGCGCTTCATCTTCGCGCTCGGCATGCGCCATGTCGGCGAGACCACGGCGCTGGCGCTCGCGCGCGGCTACGGCTCGTGGGACGCCTTCCACGATGCCTGCCTGAAAGTTGCCAAGGGCGACGAGGAGGCGATCGCGGACATGGACGCGCTCGACCAGATCGGCGACACCGTGATCAAGAGCATCGCCGATTATTTCGGCGAGAGCCACAATCGCGGCATCGTCGAGCGGCTGACCAGGGAGGTCGAGATCGTCGACGCCGAGAAGCCGAAGAGCAATTCGGCCGTCGCCGGCAAGACCGTGGTGTTCACGGGCTCGCTGGAGAAGATGACACGGGATGAAGCCAAGGCGACAGCCGAGCGGCTCGGGGCCAAGGTGTCGGGCTCGGTTTCGAAAAAGACCGACCTCGTCGTCGCGGGCCCCGGCGCCGGCTCCAAGCTCGCGGACGCCAACAAGCACGGCGTCAAGGTGCTGACCGAAGACGAGTGGTTGAAGCTGATCGCCGAGTGAGGGGCGCGTTGGCCCCTCGCAACCGTCGTCATCGCACAGGCGCTCCCCCAACAGCTTCCCGTGATGGTACGCGGACGCAAGAGTTCCTTCACCATTCGCGTTGACCCGATGTTTACCGCTTCACGTGAGGCCGCGTTTACCAATGCGCGACGTCGCCCCGTGAAAACACCTGCATTCGCTTGAGTGTACCGCCTGCGCAACGCCGATTAACGCCCCGGCAACCTAAATTAGATACTCACAATAAAGGTCGAATTGCACGGATGTACTGAGTTCGATCAAACGAGCGTAAGCGTAGCGTGAGCGTATCGATGTCTGTGTTGCGTAACCATCCGAAGGGCGCGCGGTTCGCGTCCTTCGGCATCGGTCTCTGCATCTTCGCATTGATGCCGAGAGAGACCGGCTATCAGGACATTGCCTCGCTGCTGGCGCGCCAACCCGGCGTCGCCGAGCGGTGGCAGAAGCAGGTGTTCTCCGCTGCGTCCTCGATCCAGCTCGCCACCTACAGTTTTTCCCGGCCCATCGGCACCTCGGTTCCGCAGAGCGCGATGGTTCGGCTCGCGAGCCTCGACGGCAGCGACGTCACCGGCGCAATCCGCCGCAATCCGGCGCTTCAGGCACCGCCGCGCTACCACGCATCCGACTTTCCCAAGGTCGATCGCGCCCTGAAGGGCGATCGCCTCGCAATCGTCGCGCCGACGCAGTCGCCTGAGACGGCCGCGCCGGCTGCAGCACCGGCCAAGGAAGATCCCGCGACCTCGAACAGCTCGGTATTCGGCGCCAAGACCGCCGCATTGCCGCCGGCGATGTCGCCGGAATCCGCGGCCCCGCTCGATCCCGAGCTGCAGGAGGCGATGCGCGCGCCGCCGCTGCCACAATATTCCAATCCGCCGCAGGCGAGCGAGGCTGCGCGCGCGTTCGCGGTGCAGCCGCTGGAAGCGCTGAAGCGCGCCACGGCGCCGGCTGCTCCCGCGCGCGATCCTTTCAGCGTCAAGACATCGAGCCTGTTCTTCGGCAGCTCCTCGCTGGGCGGCAATCTCGAGACCATCGAGAGCTGGCAGCCCGGCGCCGAGCCGCTGATCGTGATGCCCGACCCCGACATGAAGGTGACGGCCTCGCTGACCCCGCCGACGGCGGAGATCGCCAAGGACATCGAGAGCGGCGAGAGCGTCGCGCCGAAGGGCGAGGTCAACGCCGACAACCAGCGCGGCAAGTCGCCGGCGGAGCGGCTCGCGCTCGACGACAAGTCGCGCGCCAAGTCCGAGAAGTGTCTTGCCGAAGCCGTCTATTTCGAAGCACGCGGCGAAGCCGTGCGCGGCCAGATTGCGGTGGCGCAAGTGGTGATGAACCGCGTCTTCTCCGGCAAATATCCCGACACCGTGTGCGGCGCGGTCTACCAGAACAAGCACCGGCATCTGGCCTGCCAGTTCACCTTCGCCTGCGACAACAATCCGGACGTGATCCGCGAGCCCGAAATGTGGGAGCGCGCCAAGAAGATCTCAAAGGCGATGCTCGACGGCCAGATCTGGCTGCCCGAGGTCGGCAAGTCCACGCACTACCATGCCTACTGGGTCCGCCCGTCCTGGGTCGCCGAGATGAAGAAGCTGTACAAGACCGGCGTGCACACCTTCTATCGGCCGCGCAACTGGGGCGACGGCAGCGAGCTGCCGAGCTGGGGCACGCCGGCGCAGACCGCTGCGCTGTCGGCCGAGCTCGCGCAGGAAGCCAAGAGCTCCGCGGAGTTGGGCGAGCGGCGGTAGTTTTCTCAACCTCGCCCCGCTTGCGGGGAGAGGTCGAATTCGAGCGAAGCTCGAATTCGGGCGAGGGGGTACAGGACTCTCGACTGGTCGCATGTGCGGAGAGAGGCCCCTCACCCAACCCTCTCCCCGTAAGAACGGGGAGAGGGAGAAGAGCTCCCTACGCCTCGATGTCCAGCGCACAATCGAAATTCGGCGCAGAATGCGTCAGGGCGCCGGCCGACGCATAGTCGACGCCGGTAGCCGCAATGGCGGCGATCGAGTCCAGTGTGACGCCGCCGGACGCCTCCAGCGCGAGGCGGCCCGCGTTGAGCTTCACCGCCTCGCGCAGCGTCGCAAGGTCCATATTATCGAGCAGCACCGCATCGGCCATTCCGCTGTCGAGCACCTCGCGCAGCTGAGCCAGCGTGTCCACCTCGATCTCGATCTTGACGAGATGGCCTGCATGGGCGCGGGCGCGCTCCAGCACCGGGCGGATGCCGCCGGCGACCGCGATGTGGTTGTCCTTGATCAGGATCGCATCGTCGAGCCCGAAGCGATGGTTGAAGCCGCCGCCGCAGCGCACGGCGTATTTCTCCAGCGCGCGCAGTCCCGGCGTGGTTTTTCGCGTGCAGCAGATGCGCATCCTGGTGCCTTCGGCGCGGGCGACATAGTCCGCCGTGAGCGTGGCGATGCCCGACAGCCGGCCGACGAAGTTCAGCGCGGTGCGCTCCGCCGTGAGGATGGCGCGCCCAGGACCCGAGATCGTGAGCACGTGCTGGCCTCGCGCAACCCGAGCGGCATCGCGAACATGTGCGCGCACCTCGATCTCGGGCGACAGCTTCTGCAAGGTCGCGAGCGCCAGCGGCAATCCGGCGATCACGCCGGACTGGCGCGCGACAAGGATGGCTTGCGCGCGCGTCGCCTCCGGGATCGTCGCCAGCGAGGTGACGTCGCCGGCGCGCCCCAGGTCCTCGTCGAGCGCGCGACTGGCGGCCGCCTCGATCGCGAGCGGCGAGAGGAAGGCATCGGGATAGAGCAGTGAGGTCGGGGTGATCATGGGGCCTCCTTCAGGCGATCATGGATTGCGCAAGGCGTGGCCGCGGGTGCTCGTCGAGGCTTTCCGCGACCTCGCGCGCCGCCGCGAGCGTGGTCATCGTTCTCTGCGCCAGCGCTGGGTTTTCGGCCGGGTGATCGGAACGGTAATGCGCACCGCGGCTCTCGCGCCGGGTCCAGGCCGCAGCGGCGACGAGCAGGGCCGAAATCGCCATGTTGCCGAGGACGCCGCGTCCGGCCTCGCGCTCGAGCCTTGCGAAATGGCGCATGGCTTGTGCAAGCCCGCCATCGTCGCGGATCACGCCGACATGTGCGCTCATCGTCGCGCGCAGCCGCTTCACTTCTGCGGCGTCCGGCGTGCCAGCGCGCGACCTCACCAAAGAGTCGGGAAGGCGTGCCGGCGGGGGCACGGTGCGGCCGGCGATGTCGTCGGCAATGCGGGCGGCATAGACGACGGCTTCGAGCAGGGAATTCGAGGCAAGCCGGTTGGCGCCGTGCGCGCCCGTGGAGGAGACTTCTCCGGCGGCCCAGAGACCGTCGATCGAGCTGCGACCGCGCGCGTCCACCGCGATGCCGCCCATGTGGTAATGCGCGGCCGGCGCGATCGGAATCGGCTGCGCCGCGGGATCGATGCCGGCGGCGATGCAGCTCGCATGCACGGTCGGAAACCTCGTCGCAAAGCGCGCGCCCAGCGCCTGGCGCGCATCGAGGAAGGCGCCGCGCCCGGCCGCGATCTCGGCGAACACGCCGCGGGCCACGATGTCGCGGGGCGCGAGCTCGGCGAGCGGGTGGCGGGCGCTCATGAAGCGCTCGCCGTTGCCATTGATCAGCGTTGCCCCTTCGCCGCGCAGCGCTTCGGTGGCGAGCGGCGCCGGGTCGCGGCCGACCATGATGGCGGTCGGGTGGAACTGCACGAATTCAGGATCGGCAATCACGGCACCGGCGCGGGCGGCGATCGCAAGGCCCGAGCCGCTCGCTTCCGACGGATTGGTGGTGACGGCGTAGAGATGGCCGAGCCCACCGGTCGCAAGCACGACCGCACGCGAGGCGAGCACGAGCGGCCGTGCCGCGGGATTGCCGGCCTCGCGCAATTGAAGCCCGGTGACCGCGCCGTCCTCGGTCAGCAGTGCTTCGGCGACGAAGCCTTCCATCAGCCGGATCGAGGGCGTGCGGCGCACGGCCTCGCTCAAGGCCGCGATGATCGCGGCACCGGCGCCGTCGCCGCGCACATGCACGATGCGTCGCGCCGAATGCGCAGCTTCGCGTCCGACGGCAAGCCTGCCGTCGAGATCGCGGTCGAACGGAACGCCAAGGGCGAGAAGATCGTGAATGCGCGGCGCCGCTTCGCGCGCGATCCCGAGCGCGACGGCTGCATCGACGAGGCCGCCGCCGACCGCGACGGTATCGGCAGCATGTGTCTCCGGCGTATCGCCTTCGGCAACTGCCGCGGCGATGCCGCCTTGCGCCCACGCGGAGGATGCGCCGTGCCCAAGCGGTGCCGCCGAGATCAAGGTCACCGTCCGCGGTGCAAGCTTCAGCGCGCAGAACAGTCCGGCAAGACCGCCGCCAACGATGACGACGTCGTCGGTGCGGGCGGGGTCGTGGATGTCGTGTTGCATGTTGCTCGCTCTCAATTGCTCAGATTGATCATGCGCTGGACCGAGCGCCGCGCACGTTCCGCAAGCGCGGGATCGATCGTCACTTCCTCACCAAGCGTCAGCAGGCTCTCCAGGATGTTCGCGAGCGTGATGCGCTTCATGTGCGGGCAGAGATTGCAGGGGCGAAGCATCTCCACGTCGGGCAGCTCGGCCCGGACATTGTCGGCCATCGAGCATTCCGTGATCATGACGAGCCGCCGCGGCCGCTTCGCGCGTACCCAGTTGATCATGTGCGCGGTCGAACCGGTGAAGTCGGCTTCCGCCAGCACGTCCGGCGGGCATTCTGGGTGCGCGATGATCTGCACGGACGGATCGGCCTCGCGAAAGCTCCGCAGCTCTTCGCCCGTGAAGCGCTCATGCACCTCGCAGGCGCCATTCCAGGCGATGATCTTCACGTCGGTCTTCGACGCCACGTAAGTGGCGAGGTATCGGTCGGGCAGGAAGATCACGGTCGGGGCGTTCAGGCTCTCGACCACCTGCACCGCGTTCGAGGACGTGCAGCAGATGTCGACCTCGGCCTTCACCTCGGCCGAGGTGTTGACGTAGGCGACAACAGGCACGCCGGGGAACTTCTCCCGCAGCAGCCGCACGTCCGCACCGGTGATGCTGGCGGCGAGCGAGCAGCCCGCACGCGAATCCGGGATCAAGACGGTCTTGTCCGGATTGAGCAGCTTCGAGGTCTCCGCCATGAAGTGCACGCCGCATTGGACGATGATGCCGGACTTCACCTTGGTGGCTTCGACCGCGAGCTGGAGCGAGTCGCCGCCGATATCGGCGACGCAGTGGAAGATCTCCGGGGTCTGGTAGTTGTGGGCGAGGATGACCGCGCCCCGCGCGCGCTTGAGCTCGTTGATCGCATGAATCGTCGGCGCCATCAGCGGCCATTCGATCGACGGGATCACGTGCTTGACGCGGTCATAGAGCGGCGCAGTGGCGCGTTCGACCGCCGGCGTCCATTCCAGGGAGGGCATCGGCCATGTCGGTCCCGGAGGCGCGGCGCGGGGGGAGGTGATCGGCTGGCCTTGCGGCCGATTGGCAAAGTCGTCGGGACCGTACATTCCAGTGATCGGCATTGAATCCTCCCAAGTGTGGCCATTAGATGTGCGATTATGCTCAGTTTGAGAATATATAGGGCCCGAGAAAGCCGGCCGAGCAGGCCGGACAGAAGCCATATATGCTCAATATGAGTAAATCAAACGTAGCACGCACGGGCGACTATCGCTAGGGCCTGCCGTACACATTCCCGTCACCGCGCACCTGTCAGACGAGGTCGGATTGAAACGCAATGCTCCCGCTTCAGCTCTTCGTGGAATGCAATCGTTTTTGCCTTGGGATTTTCATGCATATGCATTAAACGGGCTGTCCCGCGGCTGCTGATTTGCGGCTCCGCCAAGGACAGACGAGGACAACCATGTCGACACAGATCGGCGAGCTCGCACCGGCCTCGCGTTCCTCCAACTGGCGTACCCCGGCCGTCATCATCCTCTGCGGTTGTGCCATCGGCATGCTCGGCTTCGGTCCGCGCTCGGCGCTCGGCTTCTTCGTGCAGCCGATGAGTCACGAATTCAGCTGGGGCCGTGACGTGTTCGGCCTCGCCATCGCCGTGCAGAATCTGTTGTGGGGACTGGGCCAGCCGTTCGCCGGTGCGGTCGCGGATCGCTTCGGCCTGTTCCGGGTGATGTGCGTCGGCGCGCTGCTCTATGCCGGCGGGCTGCTGTTGATGCGCTATTCCTCGACGCCGCTGTCGCTCAACATCGGCGCCGGGGTGATGATCGGCTTTGGCCTCGCCGGCTGTTCGTTCAATCTGGTTCTGTCGGCCTTCACCAAGCTCTTGCCCGCGGAGAAGCGCGGCATCGCGCTCGGCGCCGGCACGGCGGCGGGTTCGTTCGGACAGTTCCTGTTCGCACCGATCGGTGTCGCCTTGATCGACAATTTCGGCTGGCAGCAGGCGCTCTCCGTATTCGGCTTCCTGATGCTGCTGATCATCCCGCTGTCGCTGGCGCTCTCGACGCCGCCGGTGACAAGCGCAAGCAGCGCAACGCCCGCGGATGACCAGACCATCACCAAGGCGCTTGCCGAAGCCTTCGGTCATCGCTCCTACGTGCTCCTGGTGCTCGGCTTCTTCACGTGCGGCTTCCAGCTCGCCTTCATCACCGTGCATCTGCCGGCGTTCCTGGTCGATCGCGGTATCACCGCACAAACCGGCGGCTGGGTGATCGCGGCGATCGGCCTGTTCAACATCATCGGATCGCTGAGCGTGGGGTATCTCCAGAACTATCTTCCCAAGCGCTACATCCTCTCGGCCATCTACTTCACGCGCGCGCTGGCGATCCTCGCTTTCATCTCGTTCCCGATCACGCCGTTCTCGGCGATCGCGTTCGGCGCGATCTCCGGCTTGACCTGGCTGTCGACGGTGCCGCCGACCTCGGCGCTGGTGGCGCTGATGTTCGGAACGCGCTGGCTCGCGACGCTCTACGGCTTTGCCTTCGTCAGCCATCAGGTCGGCGGCTTCCTCGGCGTCTGGCTCGGGGGCATCGTGTTCGAAAAGTTCGGGTCCTACACGCCGATCTGGTGGCTCTCGATCCTGTTCGGCGTGCTCTCGGCGCTGATCAATCTTCCGATCGTGGAGAAACCCGTTCAGCGGGCGGTTGCGCAGCCTGCCTGATCGGCTAAACATCCCCGACAAACAAAGTCAGGGAGTTCAGTCGTGGCCACATTCAAGGCGATCAGGATCGACAAGGCGGACAAGGGCACCACCGCGCAGCTCGCGCAGTTCGACGAAGCCGAGCTGATGGAGGGCGATGTCACCGTCCGCGTCGAATGGTCGACGCTGAACTACAAGGACGGCCTTGCGCTCACCGGCAAGGCGCCGGTGGTGCGTCGCTTCCCGATGATCGCCGGCATCGATTTTGCCGGCACGGTCGAAGCCTCCTCGCATCCGCAGTGGAAGGCGGGCGACAAGGTCGTTTGCACCGGCTGGGGCATGGGCGAGACCCATCTCGGCGCCTATGCCGAGAAGGCGCGGGTGAAGGGCGACTGGCTGGTCGCTCTTCCGCAAGGGCTATCGGCGCGCGACGCCATGGCGATCGGCACCGCCGGCTTCACCGCGATGCTCTCGGTGCTGGCGCTGGAGAAGCATGGCATCTCGCCGAAGAGCGGCCCGGTCGTGGTGACGGGCGCTGCCGGCGGCGTCGGCTCGGTCGCGATCGCCGTGCTCTCGAAGCTCGGCTACCACGTCATCGCTTCGACCGGGCGGGCCTCCGAGGCCGACTACCTGAAGCAGCTGGGGGCTGCCGAGATCATCGACCGCAACGAATTGTCGGCGCCGGCAAAGCCCCTCGCCAAGGAGCGCTGGGCCGGCGGCGTCGACAGCGTCGGCTCGACCACCCTCGCCAACCTGCTTTCGATGACGAAATATGGTGGAGCGATCGCGGCCTGCGGCCTGGCCGCCGGCATGGACCTGCCGTCCTCGGTGGCGCCGTTTATTTTGCGCGGAGTGTGCCTTCTCGGCATCGATTCGGTGATGTGCCCGATCGAGCCCAGGAAAGCCGCCTGGCAGCGCTTGGCCTCCGACCTGGATCGGACAAAACTAACTGAAATTACTAAGGAAATCTCGCTCGACGAAGTTGCGGGGTGGGGCGCAAAAATCCTGGCCGGCCAGGTGCGCGGCCGCGTCGTGGTAAAAATTGTCTGACGGCGTTCAGACTTTACCAACCAAGCTGCTTCAATCTCGCCATGGTTCGTATGGTAAGCAGCGGGTAAAGAGATAAAGGCATCGCCCGCTGCGGGGGTTGGTTCGGAGTTGAGCATGCTTGCGCGTATTGTGTTGGGGGCTGTCACGGCGGCAGCGACGTTTGCGCCGGCCATCGCTGGAAGCATGAACGCCGACGAGGCGCGCCGCTTCGTGGCCGGCAAGGTGTTCGCCTTCACCTGTTTCGACGGCACCCGCGGTGCAGGCCGCATCCTCGACGATCTCGGCGCCGCCGGTGCGGTGCAATTCTCGGGCTCGGGCCCGGTCAAGCACCTCCGACTTCCCGGCAATACGCTCCAGATTCGCGGCCAGAACGTTTGCGCCTCGATCAAGGGCATTCCGTTCGAGCCCTGTTTCAACCTCGAAAAGACCGACGATCGCAGCTTCCGCGGTTCGGTGTCGGGCATGGGCTTCGCCTATTGCGACTTCCGTCACCAGGGCGGCAACCAAATGCTGATGGCGCGCGCTGCGGCGCGGCCGCGCTCGCTGCACAAGCCGGAGCACACCGGCACGGTTGCCGCATCGAACACCGAGGTAGCCGCGCGCGTCGAGACGCCGCGTGTCGAGGGCAGCCGGCTCGAGCCGGTGAAGTCCGAGCCGGCGAAGAACGAGGGACCGCTGGAGCTGCGCCGCTCCACGCAGTGAGCTCGCCTGCGCGGGACAACCCGCGCCATTGATCGTCGAAGGCATCATCGAACACCAAGCCGCCTGCGCCGTAGTCATACGGACGGCGGCTTTCATGCCTTGGTAGCTGTTCGGGCCGCAGTTTGCGCGTGGCCGGGGGGCGGTCCCACGCAAAGGTTCAACGATGTCGCTCTATTTCTTCCGCATCAGCACCGGCCGTTATTCCGGCGCCGCCGACCTGCCGTACGAGTTCGAGGATCGCGCAGCCGCCTGGACCGAGATGACCGAGGTGTGCGCCAATCTGCTCAGCGGTATCGCGCGCAGCCTGAAGCCGAACGCCGAATGGTGCATGGAGCTGCTCGACGAGGACAAGCAGCCGGTCTTTCGAATCAGCCTCGTCGGCGAGGCCATCGGATGTAAAGCGTCCTAGCTCCGACTTGAAGCTGCAATTTACAACTATGACGGGATCATTTCCTTTCGCGCTCAATCATTTAGCGTGCAAAGTCAGTATTTCTGCGAGGGATTTCGTTAACCAAATCGGAATGTGAGAAGCTCACTTTTTGGGCAATGGCGCAGTCAGGGGAAGCCGACAATGACTCGGCTGCGCGTTCCTTCGGGGGAAGCATGCCCATGTTGAGCCTAGTTCAGAATCTGAGGATCGGGACCAAGCTGGCGATTGCGTCGGCGCTCGGTGTGCTCCTGGTTGGGGCCATGATTGCAAGCCAGATGCTCGGCAATGCGGACATTCGCGAGAGCAGCCAGAGCGCGCTTGCGCAGCAGCAGATCGCGCGCGACGCAGTCAAGGCCGAGGCTGCGGTTCGCGGCATGCAGCTCGCGGTACGAGACCTTCGCCTTGCCAATAGCCAGGCTGACATTCAGAAGGCCGTCCAGAACCTGGGCGACCAGCAAAAATCGACGAATGCGCTGGTCGATGGAATGCTGAAGCTTTCTCACGAGGTGGAGAACCGCGCTCGGATGGAGAAACTGAGATCGCTGGCTGCGAATTACGAAAAGGCCGCGCAGCAGATCGCCGGCGTGCGCGGCGAAGCCCTGGCCGCCAGCGGTGCAGACGGAGCGGCCCGCGCTGCGAAGCTCAATGAAGACGTCGTTCGCATCGCGCGCGAGGTGACCCTGCCGATTGCCGGCGAGCTCGACGTGCTGATCGGCCAGATCGCCGACTACGCAAGGCACAAATCCGAGGAAAAGAATGCCGCGGCCGCGGCACAAATGAGATCGAGCGAGCAGCTTGCGATCCTGGTCGGCGCACTCGCCATGCTCGTCCTCGTCGGCTCCTGGCTGATGTCGTTCCTGACCATCGGGCGGCCGATCCGTGCACTCACGGTCGCCATGGACAAGCTCGCCGGCGGCGATTTCTCCGTGGTTCTGCCCGGTCTCGGCCGCAAGGACGAGGTCGGCGGCGTCGCGGCGGCCGTTGAAAAGTTCAAGGTCGTGTCGGAGCAGAAGGCGCGCGAGGACGCCGAAGCCAAGATCAGGCAGGACCAGATTGCGGCCGCGCAGCGCAAGGCCGAGATGCACAAGCTGGCTGACAGCTTCGAAGCCGCGATCGGTGAGATCGTCGATACCGTGTCCTCGGCCGCGACCGAGCTGGAAGCTTCCGCCTCGACGCTGACCGCGACCGCGGCGCGCGGCCAGGAGCTCACGACCATGGTTGCTGCCGCTTCCGAGGAAGCGTCCACCAACGTGCAGTCGGTCGCGTCGGCGACCGAAGAGCTGTCGTCGTCGATCACCGAGATCAGCCGGCAGGTGCAGGAATCCGCCCGCGTCGCCGGCGATGCGGTGAACCAGGCTCGCACCACGACCGATCGCGTCGGGGAGCTCTCCGCTGCTGCGGCGCGGATCGGCGACGTGGTCGAGCTGATCAACACCATCGCCGGCCAGACCAACCTCCTGGCGCTCAATGCAACCATCGAGGCCGCGCGCGCCGGCGAGGCAGGCCGCGGCTTTGCCGTCGTCGCTTCGGAGGTCAAGGCGCTTGCCGAGCAGACGGCGAAGGCGACCGGCGAGATCGGCCAGCAGATCGCCAGCATCCAGACCGCCACCGAGCATTCGGTCGGCGCGATCAAGGACATCAGCCACACCATCGAGAAGCTGTCGGAGATCTCCTCGACCATCGCAGCCGCGGTGGAAGAGCAGGGCGCCGCAACGCAGGAGATCTCCCGCAACGTGCAGCAGGCGGCGACGGGCACCCATCAGGTGTCGTCCAACATCACCGACGTGCAGCGCGGCGCGAGCGAGACCGGTTCGGCATCCTCGCAGGTGTTGGGGGCCGCGCAATCGCTGTCCGGCGACAGCAACCGGCTGAAGCTCGAAGTCGGAAAGTTCCTCGATACCGTGCGCGCGGCCTGACACGTGCCTTTTCGCGAGCGTCCGCATCGTAACGGGAGATGCCGGTGCGGCTGCAACAAAGAGTTGCAGCGAAACCACGATCGCTGCGCACGAGCCGTATTTTTACGTAGCCTCCTGTTAACGCCTGTTTGCGATTATGCGCGCAATCCTTCGGGAAAAGAACCAGCCAGCATTGTTGAACTGACCTTCGCCCGGGTCGTCCGTTGTGACGTCTGCGGCGCAGGTGATGTGCGCGTTGCCGGGTAATCATCGGGATTGTCGTGATGTCGAAGTTGTCGATCGTCTTCAAGCTGCTGACTGTGCTGTCGGTTCTCGTGCTCTCGCTCGCCGGTGTCGGCGTGATGGCGATCGGCACGATGCAGAACATCAACGCCCACACCGTCGAGATCGCGGAGAGCTGGTTGCCGAGCGTGCGAGCCCTCGGCTCGATGCGCGCCGACATCAACGAGCTCCGCGTCGCGCTGCGCCTGCACCTGATGCAGGACACCGCCGAAGGCAAGGAGGCCGCCGAAAAGCGCCTCGCCAATTTGCGCGAGCGCATCGAGAAGACCCGCAAGGTCTACGAACCGCTGATCAATGCGGCCGAGGAGCGCGCGCTCTACCAGCAATGGTCCAAGGCGTGGGCCGAATACCTGAATGGTGTGCAGGACGTCATGGCGCTGTCCCGCAAGAGCGTTGGGCGCTTCCCGACTGACGCCAACGAGATGTTGCAGACCAAGGTGGCAAAGATGGCCCAGGCGGCCGATCCGCTGCTTCAGAAGGGCATCGAACTCAACAACAGCGGTGCCGAGCTGGAGACGAAGCAGGCGGCGGAGAGCTACGCGGCGGTCTTCCGCGTGCTGGTCGGCGTCATCGTCGCGGCTGTCGTGATCGCGATCGCCGCCGCCTATTACCTCGTGCGCGACGTTTCTCGCGGCATTGCCTCGATCATCCGTCCGATGCAGTCGCTCGGCGAAGGCGACCTCTCGGCCGAGGTGCCGCATCGCGGCGAGAAGACCGAGATCGGCTCGATGGCGGATGCACTCCAGATTTTCAAGGAGGCGCTGATCGCCAAGAAGGCCGCCGACGAAGCGGCGGCGCGCGAAGCCGAGGCCAAGATCGAACGCGGCCGCCGCGTCGATGCCATCACCCGCAATTTCGAGGTCATGATCGGCGAGGTCGTCGAGACCGTATCGTCGGCTTCGACCGAGCTCGAGGCGTCTGCGGCAACGCTGAGCGGCACAGCGCAGCGCGGCCAGGAGCTCGCAACCGTCGTTGCGGCTGCATCGGAGGAAGCTTCCACCAACGTCCAGGCGGTGGCCTCTGCTTCCGAGGAGCTGTCGTCCTCCATCACCGAAATCAGCCGCCGCGTGCAGGATTCGGCGCGGATGGCGGCGGAAGCGGTCGAGCAGGCGGCGCGGACCAACGAGCGCGTCAACGCGCTGTCTCAGGCGGCCGCCCGCATCGGCGACGTCGTCGAGCTCATCAACACCATCGCGGGCCAAACCAACCTGCTCGCGCTGAACGCGACCATCGAGGCGGCGCGCGCAGGCGAAGCCGGCCGCGGCTTTGCCGTCGTCGCCTCCGAAGTCAAGGCACTGGCCGAGCAGACCGCGAAAGCGACCGGCGAAATCGGGGCGCAGGTCTCGGGCATCCAGGCGGCGACGCAAGAATCCGTCAACGCCATCCAGGAGATCGGCGGCACCATCGAGCGGCTGTCGGAGGTGTCCGCGGCGATCGCCGCCGCCGTCGAGGAGCAGGGCGCGGCCACGCAGGAGATCTCGCGCAACGTTCAGCAGGCCTCGCTCGGCACGCAGGAAGTGTCGTCCAACATCACCAACGTGCAGCGCGGTGCGATCGAGACCGGCTCGGCCTCGAGTGAAGTGCTGTCGGCGGCGAAGTCGCTGGCGACCGACAGCACCCGCCTGAAGGTCGAGGTCGCGCAGTTCCTGGAATCGGTCCGCGCGGCGTAGAGGCACCCGCTCGATCGTTGTTGACCTCTCCCCGCTGGGGAGAGGTGGAGTGCCCGCCCGACGATCCAGTCTAGCTGCCCGTCTGCGGCGCGGCCGGCGGCGGTGCGATCTGCCGCCGGAACAGGATACGCTGGTAGAGCCAGCCGATCGCGACCAGCACGACGCCGAGGCACATGAACGAGAGCGCCCGATAGACGCCCGTCAGCGTCCACACGTCGACGGCGAACGCCTTGAAGATCGTCAGCGCGATGACGGCGGCAGAAGCCAGCCGCGCACGCTCCGAATTGACCAGGATACCGACGCCGAGCAGCGCCACGCCGAAGGCGAGCCAGCCGATCGAATAGGTGTATTGCTCGGCACTCGTGGTGCCGCCGTAGAGCAGGACCGGGCCGTGATAGAAACGGCGGATCTCCAGCGTCACATAGGTGAGCGCGAACACCAGGGCACCACCCGCAATCGTGTTTGCATATGCGACACTGCGGTGTCCTGCGACCGCGTAGGAGAGCAGCAGCATCAGCACGGCCGGCAACGCATAGCCAAGCAGCAGCAGATTGAACACGAGGCCGCCGACATTGACGCTGGAGAGCAGCAGCGGGTTCTCCAGGATCAGGAGACCGAACACGCTGATGAGGCCGGCGATCGCCGTCAGCACGACCGCGCCGACATTGTGCACGATGCTGTGGCTGCGCAGCCGCAGGCGCTCCAGGCCGATTGCCATGGCGAGCGTGACACAGACTTGCAGCGCGAACTCGAGCAGTGAGGGGGCCGCGGTCATGCGACCGCCAGTCGCGAAGTGCCGGATCTCCATGAAAGCGAGCAGGGCCGTGAACAGGATGGCGGCGGTCTCGACCACGCGCAGCGGCGCATCGTCGGCGCGGCGGCGCAGGAAGATGCTCGCGCCCCAGAACGAGGCGGCCGGCAGGCCATAGCCCCACAACAGCCAGTTGAAGATCGGCGTGGTGCCGACGGCATCGCCGACGATGCGCGGATCATAGACGATGCGCGCGGTGACGATCGCAGCGAAGATGGCAGCCAACCGCCGCAGCACCGGAATCGGCCGCTGCAACGAGATCCAGGCGGTGCCGAGCGACATCAGCGCGAGCGCGATGGTGAGCCAGCCCTTCTCCAGGGCGAAGGTCAGCGCCAGCGCCAGCGCGCCGAGTGTACCGGTCGCGAACAGCGCGATCGAGGTTGCAACGCCGGGGCGCTCTTCGCGGCGCATCAGCGCTTCGGTCGCAGCGCCAAAGGCCGCAGCGAGCAGCACGGCAAGGATCGCAAACGGGATCGAGCGGTCGAGATGGGCAATGCGCGCATAGAGCGCAACCAGGATGGCGATGGGCGTTGCGACGCCCGCCGCCGACCACACCACGGGAATGATCGCCGAGTTCGAGCGGCCTTGCGCGAAAAAGCCCGTGACGCCGAAGCCGGCGGCGAAGATCGCGGCCGTCACCAGATGCAGCGTCACCGCGCTGTCGGTCGCGACCGGGCCGACGCCCGGCATCGGGCCGCCCGGCAGCACCAGCATGTCGGGGTTAGCGCGCACCGCCCATTCGGCAAACACGATGAAAACGGTCGCCGCGGCCGCGCCCAGCGCGCCGGTCGCCGCCGGTGCGCGCCAGGCGACGAACAGCGTGCCGCCGACGAGGAGCGTGAACGCGATCAGCGCGAGATCCGCATGCGCGCTCGACAGCACGACCAGCATCGCGCCGAACAAATAGGCGCCGAGCGCGCCCGATGAGACCGGCTCGATTTCGCCGTCCTCCATGCTGGGCCCGAACATGAAGCCGCAGACGACGAGCAGTGCGGCGAGCACGAAGCCGGCGATGGCATGGAAGGCGTGCGGCGCGACCTGCACCTGTTCGGTATCGAGACCCGGGAAGATCCAGAGCACCGCGAAGGCAATGGTCGTGACCGCAAGCCAGCGCCATAGCCTGATGCGGGCGAGCCCGAAACTCGCGGCCGTCACGACCGCAAGATAGATGTAGAGCGCCCAATAATCCGGCTTGCCCGAGGAGACGAGGATCGGCGTCACGAAGGCGCCGACCACGCCGAGCCCGGCGAGAGCGGGGCCATGCAACAGCGCTGCGGCCAACGTGCCCATCGCGACGATGCCGAGCAGGACGAAGGCCGTCGCAGGCACGAGGAAGCCGTACAGCGCATACGCCGCATAGATGGTCGCGAACGCCACCGCCGTTCCGGCCGCGGTGAGGATCGCGGGGATGTTGGCGATCGGCAGCGCCGCGATGCTCGAGATGCTCTCCTTGCGCCGCGTCCATTCGCCGGCGCCGAGCAGCGCGGCTGCGAACAGGCCGCCGAGGAACACGCGCACGCCGGGGCCGAGCAGACCGGCCTCGATCGAATAGCGCACCATGAAGAAACCGCCGAGTGCGAGCGCAAGCCCGCCGATCCACACCACCCAGCGCGTGCCGAGCCGCTCCTCCAAGCCGGGTGCGGGCGCCGGCAGCGGCGGCGGTGCGCCGGGCTCCGTGTCGTCCTCGAGCGGGGGAGAGGAAGCATCCTCGGTTAGGGGCGGAGGCGGCGTCTCGGGTTCGGGCGCAAGCGGCGGCGGCTCTGGGGCGGCCGTTGTGGTGGCGGCTGCGGGCGCCTGCTCCCAAACAGGC
Organism: Bradyrhizobium sp. USDA 223; assembly: GCF_044909005.1. Classification (NCBI taxonomy): domain Bacteria; kingdom Pseudomonadati; phylum Pseudomonadota; class Alphaproteobacteria; order Hyphomicrobiales; family Nitrobacteraceae; genus Bradyrhizobium; species Bradyrhizobium sp. USDA 223. The sequence goes on along the minus strand of NZ_JBIYDR010000001.1, from coordinate 4,468,558 downwards.
ATCAACGGCGGCGGCTGGACCGGACGTTGCGCGGAAAACATCTCTTCAAGCGAGTTCAGCCGCCGGCGCAGCTCGGTCGCCTGGTTGGAGGACTTGATCGCGATCAGGAAGGCGATGATCGCAATGATCAGCGCGAAGACGTCAAACGGGCCGTCGAACATGAAGCCTCCAGGCAACCGGCGGGGCAGGGGCCGGTCGCGCATATCAGGATCTTAATTTCTTGAGCATGATCTTACCGGAAAACCGCTACGCACTTTGCGCTAACGCGGCCGTTCGGGTCCGGTTCATGCTCTAGCGCCGGGAGCGTACGCGCAAGCCCGGCGCGGGCCGCTCCTGGAGCACCTCGCGGCGGAAGCGGTAGAGCGCTGCCGGCCGTCCGCCCGTCTGTGTCGACATCACCCCGGTCGGTTCGACCAGGGCCTCCATTTCGACCAGGCGGCGGAAGTTCTGCTTGTGCAGGTGCCGGCCGGAGATCGCCTCCACCGTATGCTGCAGTTCAGTGAGTGTGAATTCAGCCGGCAAAAGTTCAAAGACGACAGGACGATACTTCAACTTTGCGCGCAGCCGCGCGATTGCCGTGGCGAGAATCCGGCGGTGGTCGAACCGCATCGAGGTCCCGAGCGGGGGAAGCGTCTTGCGCGCCAGTGCCGCAGGACGTCCGTCGCGGCGGGCCTCCTCGATCAGCCCGGCCTCGTAGAGCAGCTCGTAGCGGTCGAGCACGCGCTCCTCGTCCCAGGGCGCGCCGTCGAGACCGAAATAGAACCGCACGCGATCCTTCCGCGGCAGCGCGCGAACAGTCTCCGGCGTCTCCGCCTCGGCCCATTCGCTCAGCGCAGGGATGATGTCGCGGGCGATCATCGCCGGCGGCTGGTCGCGCCAGTCTTCCCAGGGGAAGAAGCGATACCAGGGCGCGAAGCTCGCCGTGTTGGTCGCGAGCTCGCCGCCCGCAGGGCGCGTCAGCGCGAGATAGCCGATCGAAACGATATGGGCGCCGGTGTCGCCGGCCTCGGCATGACGGCCGCGGTCGCCGAACGTGTAGAGCTGCTCGACATAGCCGAGCCGCAGCCCCGCCTGTTGCTCGACCCAGGCGCGCAGGCCGATCTCGAACGTGCGATGGCTCACCGCGTCGAACGGACCGAACGGCAGGCCGGCAAGCCCGTCGGCACCGTGTGCGGTCAGGATCAGCGGCTCGTGGTTCTCGATCGCGACGATAGCGGCGGTGAGGCCGATTTCGATTGGCGTCAGCAGCGTGTCGCTCATGCGGTGACGATCGCAGGTGTTGCGGAACAGATCTCGCCGCGGGCTCGCTGTAACCTCTCCCGCTTGCGGGAGAGGTCGGCGCGTAGCGCCGGCTGAGGGCTTTCTCCTCTAGGGGGTTGTCCCAATGCGGAGACACCCTCTCCCCAACCCTCTCCCGCAGGCGGGAGAGGGAGCGCAGTCCCGTCGCGGCTGCTATTCGACTCGCGCCTCATTCGAGCTCGATCGCGAAGGGGCGGCCTTCCACCATCATCGCGCCGGGGCCCATCTCGTCGAGCGCGCGCAGCATGCGGCCGTTACGTCCGAGCGCATGATCGGCGAGGCTGACGATGCGCCGGTTCGGCGAGGCGATCGGCGAGGCCGCGCGAATCTTCCTGGCGATCTCGATCTCGTCGCGATTCGGATTAAGCGCGCAAACGGCCGCGAACGCACTGGCAGTGGAGCGGCTGATCCCGGCATAGCAATGCACCACCAGCGGGGCGCTGCGGTCCCAGCCGCGCACGAAGTTGAGCACCTGCTCGATATGCGTCTCCGACGGCGCGACGAAGCCGTCCATCTCCTCGGTGATGTCGTCCATCGACACCTTGAGATGGTTGGCCGGGAGCACCGACACGGGACGCGCCACCTGCTCGACATTGGCCATCACGGTCAGCACGTGGCTGGCCTTGGTGAGGCGGACGGTTTCGGGAAGCGCGGCGAGGGAACAGACGTGGATCATGGCGAACCTTTTTCTTGATTATAGCCGCGGCCGTTGGGTGGGCAAAGCGAGGCGTGCCCACCACTTTTGTCGCAAACGCGAAGTGATGGTGGGCACGGCGCAAGAGCGCCTTTGCCCACCTTACAAGACTCACGCAAACACGGCGCCAAACCGCTCCAGAAACTGCTTCTCGGCCCGCGCCGCGGTCCAGGGCGTCAGATAGTCGCGTCGGACGCTGTCGGAGAGACCCGGATCCTTGCCGAACAGGCGCCGCGCTTCGCTCGCGCTGAAGCCGGCGAGCTCGGTTGCCTCGAGATAGGCCGCGCCGCGATCGGCGGCCTTGATGGCCTGCGTGATGTCATCAGGCAAGACCGGCGGCAAACCGAAGCGGATATGGATGGCGCCGAGCAGCCGCTTCTCGACGACCTTGTAATGACCGTCGAGCACGGCCTTGAACGGCGAGATCATGTCGCCGATCACATATTCCGGCGCATCATGCAGCAGGGCCGCGAGCCGGACGCGCTGGTCGACGCGGGGTATCTCATGGCGCAGCACGGTCTCTACCAGCAGCGTATGCTGTGCGACCGAAAAAATGTGCGCTCCGAGGGTCTGTCCGTTCCAGCGCGCCACCCGCGCCAGGCCGTGCGCGATGTCGCCGATCTCGATGTCGAGCGGGGAAGGATCGAGCAGATCGAGCCGCCGGCCCGACAGCATGCGCTGCCAGGCGCGGACCTCTTCGTTGCGCGCTGCCTTCTTCGCCGTCATTTGGCCTTGAGGCGCAGCTTGCGCTGGGTCTTGCTGCAGGTCGCATGACAGTGGCAGTCGACCAGGTGGTCGTTGACCATGCCGGTCGCCTGCATGAAGGCGTAGACGATGGTCGGGCCGACGAATTTGAAGCCGCGCGAGGACAGCTCCTTGGAGATCTGCACCGACAGCGGCGTCGAGGCCGGCACGCTTGCCGTGGTCTTGAACTGGTTGACCTTCGGCCGTCCGTCCATGAAGTCCCACAGCAGCTTCGAGAAGCCCGGGCCCTTCTCCATGATGTCGAGATAGGACTTTGCGCTTAGGATCGCGCCTTCGATCTTGGCCTTGTTGCGCACGATGCCGGCATCGTTCATCAGCGCGTGAACCTTCTTGGGCGTGTAGCGCGCGATCTTCTCCGGCTGGAAATCGTCGAAGGCTTTGCGGAAATTGTCGCGCTTGCGCAGGATCGTGATCCAGGACAGGCCGGCCTGGAAACCGTCCAGCATCAGCTTCTCGTATAGCGCGCGGTCGTCGTATTCCGGCACGCCCCATTCGGTGTCGTGATAGGCGACATAAAGCGGATCTTCGCCCGGCCAGGGGCAGCGGGTCAGGCCATCGGGATGCAGGCGGGCCGCGCGGCTCATGCGATGGGCTGCTTGGCTGGAATGCGAACGACGTCTGGTTCAGCCAGCGTCAAAGCCAGCCCCCCAGCGGTGAGCGGCTGGCCTGCATCGAGTGCATCGGCGACACGATCGATGCGCACCAGCGCGATGCCCTTGCCGCCGGCCGTCGAGCCGATGGTGCCGACCGGCTTGTCGCCGGCGAGAATGGTTGTGCCAGGCTCGGGCGAGGCGTCTTCGAGCAGCACCTTCACGCTGCGCGTGCGCGCGGTGCCGCGATGCTGCATGCGCGAGACGACCTCCTGGCCGACATAGCAGCCCTTGTCGAAATCGACGCCGGCGAGGCGATCCATGTTGGTCTCATGCGGGAACGCATCGCTGTACATGAAATCGAGCCCGCCGCGCGGCACGCCGAGCGCAATGCGGTGCGCCTCGTACTCGGCTGCATCGACCAGCTCGGCGCCAATGAGATCGGACAGTTTCTGCTTGAGATCTTCCGGGACCAGGATGCGGTAGCCGAGCCCCTCAGCCCGCGGATCGGCAAAGGCAAGGTCAGGCTGCGCCGCCGGCTCGCCGTCCCACGCCGCGAGCACGCCGAGGTCGAGCTTGTCCACGGTGACCTTGGCGCGCAGCTTGTAGAATTTCAGCTTGGTGGCGAGGGTGTCCGCCAGCGCTTTCGGGCAGTCGATCAGGAACCCGCCGCCGTGGCCCGCGGGCGCTTCCGTGATCAGGAAATCCACGATGATCTTGCCCTGCGGCGTCAGCAATGCGCCGAATCGCCCCAGACCAGGCTTCAGCCTGTCCAGGTCGGTGGTGACGAGGCCATTGAGGAAGCTGCGTGCATCCTCACCCGCGACTTTGATCACGCCCCGGTCGGGAAGAAACGCCGATTTCATGCGAAAATCTCTTGCGACATGTTGCTCCGGAACGTAAGCCCGCAACGCATAAACGACAAGACCTCGAGCCCTGCGCTTGGGGATGAGAGAGGCCCAATGACCCAGCATTTCGATGTGATCCTCAAGGGCGGCACCGTAGTCAACCAGGACGGCGAGGGCGTCCGCGATATCGGCATCACGGGCGGTCGCATCGCCGAGCTCGGTCCGCTATCGCAAGACTCAGCCGCCGAGGTGATCGACTGCAAGGGCCTGCACGTCCTGCCCGGCGTGATGGACACGCAGGTGCATTTCCGCGAGCCCGGGCTGACGCACAAGGAAGACCTCGAGACCGGCTCGCGCAGCGCCGTGATGGGCGGCGTCACCGCCGTGTTCGAGATGCCCAACACCTCGCCGCTGACCGTGACGGAGGCCGAATTCACCGACAAGGTGAAGCGCGCCCATCACCGCATGCATTGCGATTTCGCCTTCTTCATCGGCGGCACCCGCGAGAACGTCCAGGTCCTGCCGGTGCTGGAGCGCGCACCCGGCTGCGCTGGCGTCAAGGTGTTCATCGGCTCGTCCACCGGTGCGCTGCTGGTCGAGGACGACGAGAGCCTGCGCCGCATCTTCCAGGTGATCCGCCGCCGCGCCGCCTTCCACGCCGAGGACGAATACCGCCTCAACGAGCGCAAATCGCTGCGCATCGAGGGCGATGCGCGCTCGCATCCGGTCTGGCGCGACGAGACCGCGGCGCTGTTGGCGACGCAGCGCCTGGTCAAGCTTGCACACGAGACCGGCAAGCGCATCCACGTGCTGCACATCTCGACCAAGGAGGAGATCGAGTTCCTGCGCGACCATAAGGGCGTCGCCTCCTGCGAGGCGACGCCGCACCATCTGACGCTGGTCGCGCCGGAATGCTACGAGCGGCTCGGCACGCTGGCGCAGATGAACCCGCCGGTGCGCGGCGCCGATCATCGTGCCGGCATCTGGCGCGGCATCGAGCAGGGCATCATCGACGTGCTCGGCTCCGATCACGCTCCGCATACGCTGGAGGAGAAGCAGAAGATATACCCGGCTTCGCCCTCAGGCATGACCGGCGTGCAGACGCTGGTGCCTGTTATGCTCGATCACGTTAATGCGGGTCGGCTCTCGCTGGCGCGCTTCGTCGACCTCACCAGCGCCGGCCCTGCGCGCCTCTACAACATGGCCTGCAAGGGCCGCATCGCCGCCGGCTACGACGCCGACTTCACCATCGTCGATCTCAAGCGCAGCGAGACCATTACCAACAAATGGGTGGCGTCCAAGGCCGGCTGGACGCCGTATGATGGCGTTCGCGTCACCGGCTGGCCGGTCGGCACCTTCATTCGCGGCCGCCGCGTGATGTGGCAGGGCGAGCTGGTGACGGCCGCGCAGGGCGAGCCGGTGCGGTTTCTGGAGACGCTGAAGGCGTAGGGGCGGCAAGCTCGTCATTGCGAGGAGCGAAGCTACGAAGCAATCCAGAATCGTTCCTTGGTGGCAGCCTGGATTGCTTCGCTTCGCTCGCAATGACGAGAGGAAAGGTCTACATTTCATTTCGAACGGGAGTGTAGTCCGATGTCCCAGCCATCATCTCTCATCACCACCGAACAGCTTGCCGCTCGCCTCGGCGATCCCGACCTGCGCCTCTACGACTGCACGACCTATCTTGAGCCCGCGCCGGAAGGCGGCGTCGTGCCTTATCGCGCAGTTCCCGGTGACAAGACGTTCGCCGCCGGCCACATCCCGGGCGCCGATTTCCTCGACCTGCAAGGTGAGTTCTCGGACACCTCGTCGCAACACTTCTTCATGATGCCCGATGTCTCCCAGCTGGAGGCCGCCTTCGGCCGCCACGGCCTCGATGCGGGCAAAACAATCGTGCTCTACAGCATCGGGACGATGATGTGGGCGACACGGTTCTGGTGGATGCTGCGCGCCCTCGGCATCGATGCCCACGTGCTCGACGGCGGCTTCGACAAATGGCAGCAGGAGGGGCGGCCGGTCGAGACGGGCGCGCCGAAGGGCTATCCAGCGACGACCTTCAAGGGGGCACCGCGCGCAGGCTGCTTCGTCGACAAGGAAGCCGTGCTGGCGAAGATCGGCGATCCCGCAACCGTCATCGTCAACGCGCTCGGGCCGCAGTTTCACCGCGGCCTCGAGCCGAGCCGCTATGGCCGTCCGGGCCGCGTTCCCGGCAGCGTCAACGTTCCCGCAGCCACACTCGTGAATGCCGACAAGACGGTGACGAATCTTGCGGATGCGCAAGCGAAGTTCGCCGCCCAGGGCGTCACGCGCGAAAAGAACGTGATTCTTTATTGCGGCGGCGGCATCTCGGCGACGATCGACCTCCTGCTGCTGACGCAGCTCGGCTACGACAAGCTGACGCTCTACGACGCTTCGATGGGCGAATGGGCGAGGAATCCGGCGCTGCCGATCGAGACGGATTAGGTTTGCTGACCCTTCCCTCAGTGAAAGATCCCATTTGTCCTGCACAAGAGGTCGTCATGCCCGGGCTTGTCCCGGGCATCCACGTTCTTTCATGCTGGCGGCAAGACGTGGATGGCCGGGACAAGCCCGGCCATGACGATGTGGAGACTAGTGTGGCCAACGCGCACTGCTCATATGCGATAGCCCTTCCTCCAGGAGAGGGTAAGATCGGGGCAAGAAATCTCGGAACCTTTGCCCTGGGCCTGCATCCAATGTCCGAAGCCAAGGGAGCTAACCGCCATGCCAGGGACCGCAGCCGGCCTGACCGCCGGCGCCAGGACGTCGGAAGCCGCGCTGGTGGACCGCGCGCGGCGCCGCGACGAGGCCGCTTTGCGCGAGATCATGCAGGCCAATAACCGCCGGCTCTTCAGGCTCGCCCGCGGCATCCTGCGCAGCGACAGCGACGCGGAGGACGTGGTGCAGGAGACCTATGTCCGCGCCTTCACGCACCTCGATGGATTTCTTGGCGAGTCGGCGCTGTCGACGTGGCTATCGCGCATTGCCATCAACGAAGCGCTCGGACGCACACGCGGTCGCAAGCCGCAGGTCGAGCTGGGATCGGTGCCGGAGGCAACGCTCGAAGCGCAAATCATCCAGTTTCCGCTTTCGTCCGCCGCGACTGATCCGGAAAAGTCCATGGCCCAACGCGAGATCCAGCGTGTCGTCGAACGCGCGGTCGATGAACTGCCCGAGACCTTCCGCATGGTCTTCATTGCGCGGGTGATGGAAGGGATGAGCGTGGAGGAGACCGCCGAGCTGCTCGGCATCAAGCCCGAGACCGTGAAGACGCGGTTGCACCGTGCGCGTACGATGCTGCGCGAGAACGTCGAGAAGAAGATCGGTCCGGTCGTGATGGATGCGTTTCCGTTCGCTGGTGAGCGTTGCGAGCGCCTGACGGAGGCCGTGCTCAGGCGCCTTGGCATCGGGGCGTAAATTTCTCGGGAACGTTCGCTCGAAATTGGCATCCAACCTGTGCAAGCAACAGTCCGGAACGTTTCCGGCCCACAGGAGTGTCAAGTCATGTTGATCCGATGGAGCGCGGCGGCCGTCGCGGCGATGATCTTGTCGTGTCCCGTATTGCTGCAAGGCGCCAGCGCAGCCGACAAGCCCACCGATCCCCAGATCGCGCATATTGCCTACATCGCGGGCGTGATCGACATCAACGCCGCCAAGCAGGCGCAGAAGAAGGCCAAGAACAAGAACGTCAAGGCGTTCGCCGAAGACATGCTGCGCGACCACGAAGCAGTCAACAAGCAGGCCCTCGCGCTCGTCAAGAAACTGAACGTCACGCCGGAGGACAACGACACCAGCAAGGCGCTCTCGAAGCAGGCGGCAGACAAGCTGGCCGAGCTCGAGAAGCTCGATGGCGTGGCGTTCGACAAGGCCTACGTCGCCAACGAGGTCGCCTACCACAAGGCAGTCAACGGCGCCTTGGAGACGCAACTCATTCCGTCTGCGAGCAATGCCGAGCTGAGGAGCCTGCTGCAGACCGGGCTGAAGATCTTCCAAGGTCATCAGCAGCACGCCGAGCATGTTGCGGCCGAGCTGAAATAGGAGCCTCGCATGATGCCGGGACGTCTCGCTTCGATCGCGCTTGCGCTCGTCCTCCTGTCGACGATCGTCCCGGCACGCGCCGCGACGATCGAGATTACGATGGACAATCTCGTGATTGCTCCGGCTGAAGTATCGGCGAAGATCGGCGATACCATCACCTGGGTCAACAAGGACGTCTTCGCCCACACCGCCACCGCCAGGAACGGCGATTTCGACGTGATGCTGCCGCCGATGCAATCGGCGACGTCAGTTCTGAAGAAGGCTGGAATGGTCGAGTATTACTGCCGCTATCATCCCAAACATGAAAGCGACTCTCAAGATCGAGCCGTGACCGAGGGAGAGAGCGCGTTCCCGACTCTGTCGGGAACATGTCCCGGTCATCGCGAGACTAATGCTTGTCTGCCGGCAACGGCTTCCGTGCGATAAGAGCGGCAGACTTCGCGACGACTTTCGCAGAGTCATTCATCCGTCAACTGGCCCCGCCCGCGTGGCGGGGTCATTTTCAGGCGGCTTACTGCTTCAGGACGGCTTACTGCCTGCAGATGCCGACCGAGAATTCGCCGTTGCGGATGCGGCCGGGAAAGCCCTCGACGAACTTCGCAACCGCGTCCTCGCCATAAGTGCCGACGAGCTCGGCGAGGGCCGCGAACAGGCTCGCCTGCGCCAGGCAGTCGCCGTCGACGCCGTCATGACGCGCCTCGGCCCAGGCCTCGTTGAGATAGCTCAGTGCGGCCTGTTTCTGCTCGTGATCGGGCAGCGGCGCGCGGGCGGGGGCGTAGGAAATCGGCTGGCTCATGAAACTCGGTCAGGCTGGGGCGCGATCCACGGCGATGCGCTGTGCGAGAGGTGTAGCACGGGCGTTAACGACCGCTAGGCCACATCTTTAAGAACGGTTAACGGCTGTGAACAAAGTCGATGACAGGGTTCCAGTCACGCACATGCGTCGACCGCGCCGTCGTTCCGGGGCGCGCCTCGCGCAAGCCCGGAATCCATCGGGCATCAGAGACGGTGGATGAATGGATTCCGGGCTCTCGCTTCGCGAGCCCCGGAATGACGGGGTAGCTAGTTCGCGTAGCGCGCCGTGAGATCGCGCGAGATCTTCGAGCCTTCCTCGATGTAGCGGCGGATCGCCACCATCGCGGCCGGCGTGCAGCTGCGATAGGTCTGCTGAAAACCGTTATAGCCGCGATTGAAGCCGGCGATCATGCGGGTGCGGCGCTCGCCGGAGGGGGTCTCGGCATCGATCAGCGCCTGCATCTCGTTGCGCCATTTGTTACCCTCATTGGCCCCGCAGATGCCGCGGAGATAGTGCAGGCCGCCGAGGATCTCGGCCAGCCGCTGCAGTTCGCCGTCAAACGGCGCCGCCACGTCCTGGGCCCTCGCAGGCACGGAGGCGCAGGCGAGAATCAGGACAAAAATGGCCAGAAATCGCGACGACATCGGCGGCTGTATGCCCCCTCGGGACGGCTGGCGCAAGGCGGGCCGTCAGGCCCCAAGCAGCCGGTGAGCGGACTGGATGACCTCCTCCAGCCCCCCGGTCAGCTTGAGGTCGCCGAGGCTTGCCAGGGCGCCAGGGGCGATCCAGCGGTAATCGTCGAGTTCGTCGTTCAGCGCCGGCTCCCGGGCCGTCCAGCGCGCGGCAAAGGACATGATCAGGTAATGGCCGGCGCCGGTCGCGGCCGGCAGCACCTCGCGCCAGCCGGCGAGGCCAATGATCTCGATGCGAAGGCCGGTTTCCTCGTCGACCTCGCGGCTCAGGGCCTGATGCAGCGATTCGCCGAACTCGACCCGGCCACCCGGCAGCGAATAGAAGCCCTTGGCCGGCGAGCGGGCGCGGCGGACCAGCAGCACCTTGCCGTCGCGGAAGATCGCCGCGCTGACCGCAAGCTGGGGATGGGCAGGATGGACGATTGCGGCCAATCGCGTCACCTATCCGGATGAATTCGCCATGATGGTGTCGACGTCGGCCTCCGCGCCACCATTGATGATGCCGCCGCAGGCTGCGATCAGCGGCTTGACCCAAAGCGTGGCCTGCTCGGCGAGGCGGACGCGCGTCGTGTCCTTCTCGACCTCGCGCATGGCCGAGCCGACCGCGGTCAGGATCGAGGTCATGGTATCCGTCAAGTGGTCGAACTGGGCACGCACGTTGGGATCGGCTTTCTCATAGGCTTCGATCGCCAAATCCCGCGCCTTGAAATTCGACGCCGTGAAATGCTCGGCATAAGACAGCGGCGTCCAGGTCAGGAAGTCTTCGGCGCATTCCGGCATATCCGGCACCATTTCGAGCAGCATCACGGCTTCATTGAAATGGTTGAGATAGTCGGTGGCAAGCCCGGTCCGCGGATTGATGTTGGCCACGCGCAGCCGCTCGGCCCAGGCGGTCGCCTCAGGGCCCGTCTGTACATGCGTCCGCGCGGGTTGGGAGGCCGTTGAGCTCATCTGCCGCAGTGTTAACGTTCGGGGTTAAAAGGACCTGAACGGACCCTATATAGGCCTCCAAGGATGTGTGGACGCTTCGTCATAACTTCGGCCCCCGCGGCTTTGCGGCAACTGTTCGGCTATGTCGAGCAGCCGAATTTCCCGCCCCGGTACAATGTCGCCCCGACGCAACCGATTCCGGTGGTGCTGCTCGAGAACGGCGCCCGCCATTTCCGCCTGATGCGTTGGGGCTTGTTGCCCGGCTGGGTCAAGGATTCCCGTGGGTTCACGCTCCTGATCAACGCCCGCTCCGAGACGGTGCTGGACAAGCCTGCGTTCAAGAATGCGATTCGCCGCCGGCGCGGCCTGATCCCGGCCGACGGCTATTACGAATGGAAGACGGAAGGCGGCCGCAAGCAGCCGTTCTTCATCCACCGTGCCGACGGCGAGCCGCTCGGCTTTGCCGCTGTGTTCGAGACCTGGGTCGGTCCGAACGGCGAGGAACTCGACACGGTCGCGATCGTCACCGCCGCGGCGGGCGAGGATCTCGCCGCGCTGCATGACCGCGTGCCCGTCACCATCAGCCCGCGCGACTTCGAGCGCTGGCTCGACAGCAAGGGCGACGAGATCGACGCGATCCTGCCCTTGATGAAGCCTCCGCGCGCCGGCGAATTCGCCTGGCACCCAGTCTCCACCCGCGTCAACCGCGTCGCCAATGACGACGAGCAGCTCGTGCTGCCGATCAGCGCGGAGGAGATCGAGGCGGAGGCCGAGGCGGCGAAGCCGAAGAAGCCGACGCGGAAGGTTGCGGCAGCGTCATCAGATGACGGGCAGGGGTCGTTGTTCTAGGTGCGGTGCCGTAGGGTGGGGAAAAGGCGCAACGCGCCGTGCCCACCATCTCTCTGGTCGTCCGCTGCGCGATGGTGGGCACGCTTCGCTTTGCCCACCCTACAGCAGCGGTGTTCTAAACAATCTCCCGCGCCCGCAGCCCCGCGATCTCTGCCGCATCGAACCCCAACTCGCCCAGCACCGCATCCGTATCCGCGCCCAGCTCCGGCGCCATGCGATCCAGCCTGCCGCCGCCATGGGCGAGCTTGAAGCCGCTGCCGGCAAAGCGCAGGCGGCCGTATTCCGTGTCCAGCTCCTGGATCGCGCCGCGCGCCTTGATTTGCGGATGGTCAATGACCTCTTCGACCTTCCAGATGCTGGCGCAGGGCGCGCCGGCGTCCTCCAGAATTGTCTCCCATTCGCGTGCCGGCCGTTTTGCCAGCGCTTGCTCGATGATGGCGCGCAGCGCGCCCTCGTTCTCGTTGCGGGCGAACCAGTCCGCAAAGCGCGGATCTGACAGCGTGTCCTCGCGGCCGAGCGCAGCCATCAATGCGCGGTACTGCTTCTCGTTGTTGACGGCGAGCAGGATATGGCCGTCGCCGCACTTGAACAAATTTGCCGTGGTCCGGCGGCTCACTGCCTGGTTGCCCGACAGCTGCTGCCGATGGCCGGCGACAGACCAGTCCGCAATCTGGCCGGAAAGAAACGCCAGCGTCGCCTCCAGCATGGAGACGTCGATCAGCTGCCCCTTGCCGGTGCGGTCGCGCTGATACAGCGCGCTCGAGACACCAAAAGCAGCGGTGGCGCCCGAGAGCACGTCGCACACGGCAAAGCCCGCGCGCGTCGGCCCCGTCTCGGGGTGGCCGGTGATCGCCATGATGCCCGATAGCGCCTGCATCTTGCCGTCATAGCCGGGCCGCAGGCGGTCCGGGCCCGTCTGGCCGAAGCCCGACACCGCGCAATAGATCAGCTTCGGGTTGACGGCCGACAGCGCCTCGTAGCCGATGCCGAGCTTGTCCATCACGCCGGGGCGGAAATTCTCCATGACCACGTCGACGCGGCCTGCGAGCTTCTTCACGATCGCGATCGCCTCCGGCTTCTGCAGATCGAGCGTCAGGCTGCGCTTGTTGCCGTTGACCGCCTGGAATGCCGGCGCCAGACCGCGCTCGGCCCATTCGCGGCTGAGCGGCGTGCGGCGCATGTCCTCGCCCTCGCGCCGCTCGACCTTGATGACGTCCGCGCCCAGCAGTGCGAGCTGATAGCTCGCATAGGGGCCGGCCAGCACTTGCGTGAAATCCAGGATCTTCACGCCCTCGAACGGTCGCGTCACGTCGCTCTCCCTCGGCTTATTGTTGTTGGAGGACGTCAGGCGGCGCGGTTGCCGCGCGCAATCTCCTTCTGCTTGTCGAAATCGGCGCGGCGCCGCGCCAGCTCTTCGGGCGAGAGCTGCGCGACATTGTTGTAGTCGAGCTTCCAGGAGGCGTCCTCGCTCCAGCGCAGCGGCGATTGCATCGTGGTCTGCGGACCGCTCGCGCTCTCCAGCAGTCGGAGCGCCAGCTCGAGCGTCTGCGCCTGCGAGGCGATGTCGTGCGGCTTGCCGGCGGAATTGCCGAGCGGGAAGTCGGAGAACAGGAAGCGCGGCACGGCCGCGTGCTCGACGATGTCCTTGGCGCAGCCCATGATCACGGTCGGGATGCCATTGCGCTCCAGGTGCCGCGCCACCAGCGCCGTGGTCTGGTGGCAGACCGGGCAGTTCGGCACCAGCACCGCGACGTCCACCTTGTCCGCGAGGCAGCGCGCCAGGATCTCCGGCGCGTCGGTGTCGAGCGTGACGCGATGGCTGCGGTTGGTCGGCGCGCCGAAGAAGCGCGGCGCGACTTCGCCGATGCGGCCGGCGGCGGATGCCTTCAACAGCTGCGGTAGCGGAAACCAGGTGCCGCTGTCGGTGGCCGACGTGTGCTTGCGGTCATAGCCGATGTGCGAGATGCGCAGATCGTGCTCTTTCGACGTGTCGCCGTCATAGACCTGATAAAACTTCGCGCTGCCATTATACGCCGCGCCCGGCCCCTGGTCGCCCTTGGCCGGATCGTAGGGCGCCGCGGTGGTGATGATGGTAACGCGCGACTGAGCCAGCGGTTTCTTCAGCGGCTGGAACGGCGCCTCGGTGTAATGCGCCCAGCGGTACGGCGTGGTGTAGCCGATCGCCGCGTAATAATCGCGGGTGCGCTGCATATAGGGGACGGGGGAATCGTAGTCGGGCGCAAAGCCGAATTCGTCGTCGCGCGGAGCAGACATGGCGCGTCTCCTGGTTCTTGGTTGGGGCCAGACTAGAGATAGTTGCGGGGTTGCTCAACGGGGGAGGGAGAATGCAGGACAGAATTGCAGTTGAGGATAGCGCGGCGCGGACGGTGCCTCTTACCCTCCCCTGGAGGGGGAGGGTCGATCGCGCGTAGCGCGAGCGGGGTGGGGAGATCTCTCCACTCGGGCACTGTTGGAGGTGGAGAGACCGTCACCCCACCCCGGCTCACATTTCGCTGCGCTCAATGTGAGCCGACCTTCCCCCTCCAGGGGAGGGTAAGCACACCTACCTGAACACATGCAGCGCCACATACTGCAGCAGCATGATCGCCTTGGCGTCGATGATGCGGCCGTCGGCGATCATCGCGAGGGCCTCGTCGATGGACAACTCCAGCACCTCGATGTCCTCGCCCTCGTGTTCGAGGCCGCCCCCATCGCTCACCCGCATCTCGGGCTCGTATTCGGCGACGAAGAAATGCAGCTTCTCGGTGATGGCGCCGGGGCTCATGAAGGCCTCGAACACCTTGTGGACGTGGTGCAGGCGATAGCCGGTCTCTTCCTCTGCCTCGGCCCGGATGCGCTCCTCGGGCTCGGCGTTGTCGAGCACACCGGCGGCCGCCTCGATCAAGAGGTCGTCGTAACCGCGGATGAAGGCCGGCAGGCGGAACTGGCGCACCAGGATCACGGTCCGTCGCGCAAGATTATACGGCAGCACGGCGGCGGCATTGTCGCGCTCATAGGTCTCGCGGTGCTGGGTCTGCCACTCGCCGTTGGCGCGCCGGTACTCGAACGTTGTGGTCTTCAGCGTGGTCCAGCCGTCCGAGAGCACGTGGACGTCCTTGATGCGGACGCGGTCGGAAATGGTCATGAGGTCTCTCTCTTCTTCACCTCTCCCCGCTTGCGGGGAGAGGTCGGATCGCCCTTGCGATCCGGGTGAGGGGGTACAGATCCGTCGACGGTCCCACGTGCGGAGAGAGGCCCCTCACCCCAACCCTCTCCCCGTAAGAACGGGGCGAGGGGGCGCAGTTGCGTTCGCGGCCGCATCCCGAACTCAATTGCTTGGCGTTGTCGCGCGGCCGTCGAGCCACTTCTGGAACATCACGGATGTCGACAGTTCGAAACCCAGCGAGCCATAGAACGCGTTGGCCTGCGCGTTCTCGCGCCGGACCAGAAGCTGCAGCTTCGAAATCCCGGCGCTTCGCAGCCAGTCCTCGGCCGCCGCCATGATAATGCGGCCATGGCCACGCTTCTGACAGCTGGGATCGACGGCGACGTAATAGACCCAGCCGCGATGGCCGTCATGGCCGACCATCACGGTGGCGACGATCGCGCCATTGTCGCGGCCGAGCAGCACGGTGGAATTGTCGCGCCGCCGCGCCAGTGCGATGTCGGCATGCGGATCGTTCCAGGGCCGCGTCAGGCCGCAGCGCTGCCACAGCGCGACCACGGCCTCGACATCGGGGTCGGTGATCGCATCGATCGCAAGGGAAGAGCTCACAGCACCTTCCCCGGATTCATGATGCCGAGCGGATCGAGCATGGCCTTGATGGAACGCATCAGCTCGATCGCGGTCTTGTCCTTCACTTGCGGAAGCTCGTCGCGCTTGAGCACGCCGATGCCGTGCTCGGCGGAGATCGAGCCGCTCATGCGCAGCACGATCTCGAAAACCACCGCGTTCACATCATGCCAGCGCGCCAGAAAGTCGGCGGTGTCGGCGCCGATTGGCTGGCTGACGTTGTAGTGCAGATTGCCGTCGCCGAGATGGCCGAACGGCACCGGCCGCGCGCCGGGGATCAGGTTCACCACGGCCGCATCGGCTTCCGCGATGAATTCGGGCACGGCCGCAACCGGGACGGAGATGTCGTGCTTGATCGAGCCGCCTTCCGGCTTCTGCGCCGCCGACATCTCGTCGCGCAGCTTCCAGAACGCGCCGCGCTGGGCGAGGCTCGCCGCGATCACGGCGTCGTCGACGATCTCCTCCTCCATGGCACGGCCGAGGATCATCTCCAGCGGCGTGCGGGCATCCTCGCTCGGCGATGACAATTCCATCAGCACGTACCAGGGATGCTTCTCTGCGAGCGGATCGCGCACGTCGATGCCGTGGCGGACCGAGAAATCCACCGCCAGCTCCGACAGCAGCTCGAAGCTCGTCAGCGCGTTGGCGGCTTCGCCTTGCGCGATGGTGAGCAGCTTCAGCGCCGCCGCCGGCGATTTCAGCCCGACGAAGGCGGTTTCGATCGCCCGTGGCTTCGGAAACAGTTTCAGCGTCGCCGCGGTGATGATGCCGAGCGTGCCTTCGGCGCCGATGAAGAGGTTGTGCAGATTGTAACCGGTGTTGTCCTTCTTCAGCTTCGACAGCGAATTGAGCACGCGCCCGTCGGCGAGCACCACTTCCAGGCCCAGCGCCATCTCGCGCGCGACGCCATAGGCGAGCGCCGCGGTGCCGCCGGCATTGGTCGAGAGATTGCCGCCGATGGTGCAACTGCCTTCGGCCCCTAACGACAGCGGAAACAGCCGGTCGACCTCGGAGGCCTTGGCTTGCGCGATCTGCAGCACCACGCCGGCCTCACACGTCATGGTGTTGGAGGCGGTATCAACTTCGCGGATCTTGTCGAGCCGGCGCAGCGACACCACCACCTCGCCATTGTGCGGCGTCTGGCCGCCGACGAGCCCGGTGTTGCCGCCCTGCGGCACCAGCGCGATGTTGTGCGCGGAGGCGAGCTTGCAGATCGCGGAAACCTCCGCCGTCGAGCCCGGGCGCAGCACCAGCGGTGAGCGGCCGTGGAACAGATTGCGCTCCTCGGTGACGTAAGGCTCGATATCAGTCGGGTCGGTGATGGCGTGGCGGTCGCCGACGATCTTGCGGAATTGCTCGATCAATTCGGGCGCAAGCGGCGGGGTGGCAGGCTTGTTGATGTTCATGTCCTCGTCTCTTGCTTCAACGCGCCACCGCGGCGCGGCGCAGCCGGTCGTTGATCGCCTCGCCCAGACCATCTTCGGGAATCGGCATCACCGCAATCGCCCGCGGCGCTTTCGCGTCGAGGCTGCGAAGATAGCCGAACAGATTGGCGGCGGCTTCATCGAGATCGGCGGTGGGCGACAAATTCATGACGGCCGAGGCGGCGTCAAGCCCGGGCAGGCGTTCCGGGCCGAACGCCAGCAGCGCATCGCCCGGCGCGACCTCGCGTGCGTTGAGCCGCACAAGGGCGCGCGGCGCGTAATGCGAGGCCAGCATGCCCGGGGCCAGCGGCTGGCTGTCGTCGCTGTCAGCCTCCACCGGCGGCCGCGCCAGCTTCGCGCCCAGCACAGCCTCGATCCGCTCGCGCGATAGCCCGCCGGGACGAAGCAGCATCGGCGCGTCGAAGCAGCCGATGATCGTCGATTCCACGCCGACCATAACAGGTCCGGCGTCGATGATCAGGTCGATCCGCCCGGCAAGGTCGCTCTCGACATGGGCGGCCAGCGTCGGCGAGACGTGGCCGGAGATGTTGGCCGAGGGCGCCACCACGGCGCCGCCGAAGGCGCGCAGGATCGCCTGCGCGACGGGATGGGCGGGGATGCGGATCGCCACCGTGTCGAGGCCGGCCGTGGCGAGATCCGCCACCGGGCAGTCCTCGGTCTTGGGCACCACCAGCGTCAGCGGCCCCGGCCAGAACGCCTCCGCGAGCGCCAGCGCGCGCGCATCGAACCGCCCGATCCGCCGCGCGGCTTTGAGGTCCGCGACATGCGCGATCAGCGGATTGAACGCCGGCCGGCCCTTGGCGGCGTAGAGATGGGCGATCGCGACCGCATTGGCAGCATCCGCCCCGAGCCCATAAACCGTCTCGGTCGGGAATGCGACCAGCCCGCCGGCCGCAAGTCGCCGGGCGGCGGCTTCCGCGCCGGCCTCGCCGGCCGGCAATATCAGCGTTTCGACACCCGTTTTCACAGGGATAAAATTCCTCATCTCGGCCGCTTGCAGTGCGTCAAGCCCGACGCTATAAGCCGCCTTCTTGTCGGAGTGTGGCTCAGCCCGGTAGAGCACTGCGTTCGGGACGCAGGGGTCGCAGGTTCGAATCCTGCCACTCCGACCATTCTTCCAAGTACTTATAGTTTCTATGTTTTTCCTGCGCAATGAAATGCGCAATGATTTCAGGCACGGCAGCCATGCCTGTCGCTCCCAAGGCTTATGCCAAGGGCGTCGAGGAGCAGATAAGGCGAACGCCTGCCGCCTCTTCATCCGGATGGTGAAGGCCGTCGTTGGCTTCCAACTTCTCTACGCTCATTCCAAGCCTGCGCGCGGCCTCCCTATCGACACCCGCTTGGGGCCAGGTGTGCCACTGCGTGAGGATTCTAGGCAGGCAATGTCACCAGCCATTAAACCTCTGCCATCTTTCAATGCCGTTGTCCGTGGCGGCATAATATTCGGAGAATTGAGCTCCGGTCGCACAGGCGTGATTCGGGAGTATTCGAAGTCGTGTGCCAATCGGAAAGCAATTTTCAAGAGAGATGACAGAACCGTCTCTTACGGCAAGGATTCCGTGTTCCTGATTTGCTGCGATCATCACCAAGTCTTCCTTGAGGGGGCGCCCCCCTAAATCGCATGCGATCCCGTATCCGTAATCATGGCGCTGACGAGCAGTGCCGCGGTCTCGGCTCATCGCCATCCATCCGGCATCGACGATAATCCAGCCTTTCTCCGACTGATGGCCGACCACGGTCGTCAGCACGGAAAGGGCAATATCGTCGAACGCGCAGACGCCGACATTCGTCATGAATAGATCGAAGAACACGTACACGCCGCAGCGCACTTCCGTAACGCCGTCCAAGGCGCGGGCGGACAGCGCTGTCGGGGTCGATCCGACGCTCACGACCGGGCACGGAAGGCCGGCAGCGCGAAGCCGTTCGGCCGCGCGAACGCTCAAGGCACGCTCCTGCTCCGCCAAGCGCTCCAGGGCCCCGGGCTCGTCGAGCTCATAGGAGTTTCCGGCATGAGTCAGCACGCCGCGAAGTGTGGCGCCGCCGGTGTGAAGAATGCGACCGATCTCGATGAGACGCGCATCCTCGGGGCCTACACCCGATCGGTGCCCGTCAGTGTCGACCTCGAGCAGGACGTGGAAAGGATCGCGATGGGACTGCGCCTCGACGACGGCCTGCGCAGCCTCGACCGAGTCGACCAGAATCTTGAGGCGGCAGCCCCGATCACGCAGTCGCTGAGCCCGGCCGAGCCGGTGCGGCGCGATGCAGACGGCGTAGAGGATGTCGTCGTAGCCCGCAGCAAAAAACTCCTCGGCTTCGCGCAGGGTCGAGACGGTGATGCCGTTCGAGCCCGCGGCGCGCTGCCTGTCCGCAACAGCGAAGCATTTGGTCGTCTTGACGTGGGGACGGAAACTGACGCCCAAGGCGCTCATCCGGTCCTGCATGCGGGCGATATTACGCTGCATGCGCACGACGTCGACGATGGCAGCGGGCGTTTCGATGTCGGAGAAAGATGTCATGCTTAGTCCAGATATTCGCCCTTGACGCGCAGCACTGGCACGTCGTGCTCCAGCCCTTCGGCGATCAGCGCGCTGACGGCGCCGGGCTCGAGATCCGCTCCCCGTGGCAGTTCGACACCAACCGCCGTCATTTGCCGCACGAGATCCGGGTCGGCGAGTGCTGCGCGCAAGGCGTCGTTTAGTTTCTGACGCACCGGAACGGGCGTTCCCCTCCGCACGAAGATCGCGTTCCAGGAGCGGAGTTTCACGCCCGGAAAGCCGGCCGCTGCCGCAGTGGATATTTGAGGCGCCTGCGGCAGGGGTTGATCACTCAGCGCCGCGATTGCCTTGATCGTTCCGCCGAGCACTTGAGGTAGCGCCGTGGTGGTCTGGTCACACATGAAGTCGACGTGACCACCCATGAGGTCGTTCATCGCTGGGGCAACGCCGCGATAGGGAACATGGGTGATGTTCAGTTTCAGGTTTGACAGCAGCAGAACGCAGGCATAGTGCGAAATCGATCCGACGCCAGCGCTGCCATAGGTGAGTTTATCGCGGTTGGCACGGGCATAGGTGACGAACTCATGTAGATTGGATGCCGGCAGGTCCGACTTCGCGACAAGAAGTGTGGAAGCCATCCCTGCGAGCCCCACAGGCTCGAAGTCGGCGGTTGGGTCGTAAGGAAGGCGCTTGTAGAACGCGACATTGGCGACATGTGTGCCGATGGTGCCAAACCCGAGCGAATATCCATCCGCAGGCGCCTTTAGCAATTTGGTTAGGCCGATGGTGCCGCTGGCGCCGCCAACATTTTCCACGATGATCGATTGCTTCAAGTGGGCGGCCATGGCTTGAGCCACCGCCCGGCCAAGTGCATCGCTCGGGCCACCGGCGGGAAACGGAACGATCAGCGTCAATTGCCTCTCGGGAAACTCCTGAGCCGTTGCCGCAGAGATGTTCAATCCGACTGCGAAGATGGCGGCCAACGTGCGAGATATCATGAAAAGTCCTCCAGCCACGGAACGAGGTCGTCGAGGTTCGGAGATTCTTTCTCGGCTGCCGGCGCGCCCTCCGGACGAGCCAAGCCCACGCGATTGTGCCAGTAGGTGCGCAGCCCGACGGCTGAGGTGCCGATGAGGTCGTAGCCGGAGCCTGCGACAAACGCTGCGTCCGCGGCCGACACGCCCAGCATGTCCAACGCAAGACGATAGGGGCGGGTGTCGGGCTTATAGAAGCCGGCCTCTTCCGCGGTGATCACGACGTCCCATTGTGTGCGGAGGCGGGCGGCGGCCATTCGTCCAAGGCGCGTCGAGCAATTGGTCACGACTGCCAGGCGCGCGCGTCCTGCCAACTGGTCTAGCGCAGCCTGCGCCCCGCTCCAGACCGGGAGGGACATCCAATTTGCTTCGAGGGCGTCTGCCGTCGACGGCGCGAGACCGGTTGCGCGCGCAGCCTGGCGGACCAGACTGTCATACGGAACATACCTCCCGCAACCATACGTCAGGCGGAGATACTCGGCCCTCCAGGCTCGGCCCGATGCTTCGGATCCGGCGGCGGCATTCCAGACGCTCCAAGAATCGAGGAGCGCCGTGAGAAGATCGAAAAGAACGGCGCGGGGCATGGTCATTGTCAAACTTCTATCACTTTCGTGATCAGTTGTGATTAAGTATGATTGTCTCTTCCCTTCAGGAAAATTGAATGATTGCGCTTGAGGATTTTCGGTTCGTGGTCGCCCTGAGCCGAACCGGCTCGCTAAGCGGGGCAGCGAGGGCGCTCGATGTCACGCCGCCGGCGCTTTCCATGCGATTGAAAAAACTGGAGGCCGTTCTCGGGATCAATCTTGTCGTCCGCAACTCCCGAGGGCTGCGCTTCACGCCGGAAGGCGAACAACTCGTTCATGAAGCCCAGTCTCTGTTGGCGCGCATCGATGATCTCGGGAACAGTCTCAGCGGCGGCGTATTTGCCGGCCCCCTAAGGGTTGTCGCGCCGTTCGGCTTTGGCAGGATCCATGTCGCGCCCGTCATGGCGGCATTCATTCGCGACTACCCACAGGTGCGTGCAACGCTGGATCTTTCCGAAACGCCGTGGAACAGCAATGTCGAAGCTGACGTCGTCATCTATATTGGGACAGTCCGGGATTCCTCGTGGATCGCTCATCTTCTTGCCCGCAACGCGCGCTGGGTGTGCGCCAGTCCCGACTATCTTCGACGACGCGGAACGCCGTCACATCCTCGCGACCTGGCGCAGCATGCATGTCTCTCCGTTCGCGAAAACGAAGAGGACGTGACGCTGTGGCGCTACAAGAGCAGCCACGCGTCATCCAGGCGATCAGAAGCGCTTCGAATAACTCCGGCACTCACGAGCAACAATGGTGAGGTCGTTCGCGAGTGGGCTATTGCAGGGTTGGGCATCGCACTCAGGTCCGAATGGGACGTGGCGCCATCCGTTAAGAGGGGCGAGCTGCGTCGGCTGTTTCGTGAATATGAATTCGAAGGCGCCGATATTCTGGCTTTGGTGCCAACGCGTCGCGGGGTCTCAGCTCGTGTTTCGCATTTTGTTGAAAGCCTCAAAGCCCGCTTTCAACCGAGGCCGCCTTGGCGAAGTATTTGACGTGCATGCCACTCGGCAGCGGGACAACCGGCAATGTCCGCTATGGGCGCGGCAGGGCGGGGTCATGGCCCAGAGCCGAACCGGGCAGGACAGCGGCGCGGCCGTGCGACCGCGCCGCTGTGACGCTGTTATGTGGAGGCCCTAGTCCTCGTAAGGCGCGTAGGCTGACGTGCCCCAGCGAGGCCCTTCATAGCCGTAACCAGGACCCCAATATCCGTAGGTGTTGGTGGGGTGCCAACTGCTGCCGATGCGCTGGCATTGGCCGACGCCGGCCATCAACTGGCCGCCGCTCATGGCGGGCCCAGCGGCGCCGACTGCTTCTCCAGCTGGTGGGGTGCACGGGCCGGGACCGCGTCCCGCAGCGAGGCTGGGGCTTGCAGTTGCGAGCGGCAAAGTCGCGGCCAGAGTTGCGGCGACGCTCACGAGTTTCGTACGTGTCATGGTTGTCTCCATGTTCGGGTTCAACGGGAGACCAATCCCTCCTGCTTCGAGACGTTCCGCGCGGAACGGTCGCGATTTCGCGAGCAAAAAAGGTTTCCTCTGGTTTCACGGAACGCGGTGAATCCATTCACGTAGCGCGCCGTCACGGGCGCATCATCATCTGCGAGCCACCAGCACACCAACGAGGAAGGCCACCAGCAGCGACGGCAGCGGGGCGTCGCGCACCACCAGTGCTGCTCCGGGACCAGTTTCGGCGATCGCACCCTAGGCGCGGGATCGATGCTCCATTGTGATGCGAGTTCGGCGATCTCGCTTTGCGCGAGGCGCACGCCGTCGCGGACGCGAAAGATCGCCGCATCGGACCGCTCGCGCGGCGCGAGCAGCATCAAGGTTTCGACGGCGGTGCGCAGCGTCATCTCGCCGTAGCCTTGCAGCCTTACCTGCTCCTCGGGGTCGGACGTCATGCGAAATCCCTCGCAGCGCCAATTCTTCATGACGCGAAGTGCTTTGCATGGAAATGGCCGCCGCCGAGCTTGGTTCCCTGCGCGGCGCGAATCGGCGGGCCGACTATTTCCGCAGCAGCTCGCTCAAGGCCGCCGTCGCTTCGGCGCAGCGGATGTCGTCGATCTCCCGCGACAGGCTGAGCGCGCTCGATCTCAGCTCCTCGAGCTTCCAGCTGTCCGGATGCTGGTTTTCGAGCTGACCGAGACGCTTGTTCAGATCGTCCAGTCTCGATTGAAGCTGCCCGATGCTGGCGGCCCCATTCACTTTCCAAACGCGTTGTGCACGCATCGTCGTTCCCCTGATAGTCTCACGGCCTTGTGAGAGCGGTTCATGGCCGGAATGGGAGTTTGTTTTGTCCGGCTTCAGACGGTGGGGAACCGTTGCAGATCGGCAACGAAGTTCTTGTTTGGTGCTCACCCAGCGCCGCACGATGGTACCCGCAGGGACAGAATTTGATTGTGCCCTCAGTAGGGGGCGCCGAGGAAGCCTGTGCGCGCGATGATAGGCTCGGGCCGGGCGCACTTGAAAAAGATGAGGAATGACGCGTGACGAGAATTGTGACCATTGCAGCCGGCCAGCTCGGACCGATCGCGAGGAGCGAGACCAGGACCGCGGTGGTGGCGCGGCTGATGGCGTTGATGCGCGAGGCGCGGGCCTGCGGCTGCGACCTGATCGTCTATCCCGAGCTGGCCCTGACCACGTTCTTTCCGCGCTGGTACTTCGAGGATCAGGCCGAGATCGACAGCTTCTTCGAGCGCGAGATGCCGGGTCCCGAGACGCAGGCGCTGTTCGATCTCGCCCGCGAGCTCGGCATCGGCTTCTGCCTCGGCTATGCCGAGCTGACGCTCGAGGCCGGGATTGTCAGGCGCTACAACACGTCCATCCTCGTCGACAAGAGTGGCGCGATCGTCCTGAAATATCGCAAGGTGCATCTGCCCGGCCATGCCGAGCACGAACCGTGGCGCGAATTCCAGCATCTGGAGAAGCGCTATTTCGAGCCCGGCAGCGGCTTCGGCGTGGTCGATGCCTTCGGCGGGTTGATGGGCATGGCGATCTGCAACGACCGCCGCTGGAGCGAGACCTATCGCGTGATGGGCCTGCAGGGCGTCGAGATGGTGCTGATCGGCTACAACACGCCCGTGCACAATCCGCCCGCGCCGGAGCATGACGATCTCTCGCTGTTCCACAATCATCTGGTGATGCAGGCCGGCGCCTATCAGAATGGCACATTCGTGGTCGGGGTCGCCAAGGCCGGTGTGGAGGAGGGCGTCGACCACATCGGCGGCAGCTGCATCATCGCGCCCTCGGGCGAGATCATTGCGGCCTGCACGACAAAGGGCGACGAGATCGCGCTGGCGCGCTGCGATCTCGATCTCTGCAGTTCCTACAAGCGCACCACCTTCAATTTCGACGTGCACCGCCAGCCGCGCGCCTACGGCGTGATCGTCGAGCGGAAGGGCGTGACGATCATGGCGGATGGGACGCCGGTGCCGCGCAGGGGGTGACGCTCTCTCCTTCGTCATTGATTCCCTTCACGACCACGTGTGTTTATTTGGAAACGTTCATTCCCTATTATCCCGCAATGCAAAAGACCGCCCGCCGCTCCCGGCCTGCCGCCCGTCTGCCCGGCCGTCCCCGGGAATTCGACATGGACACCGCGCTCGACCGCGCCGTGCGTGTGTTTCGCGAGCGCGGCTATCATGCCACCTCGATCGGGGACCTCACTGCGGCGATGCGGCTCGCGACGGGAAGCATCTACAAGGCGTTTCGCGACAAGCATGCGGTGTTTCTCGCCGCCTTCGAGCGCTACACGGCCCTGCGCCAACAGCAGACCCGCAGCGCGGCGGCGCGTGGTGCAAACGGTCGCGAGCAAATCCGCAACGTGCTGCTGTCCTATGTCGAGCACTCCCGGGGAATCGAGGGGCGGCGCGGCTGCCTCGTGGTCGGCAGCGCGGTCGAACTGTCCGCGCTCGATCCGGTCGTGGGTGCCCGCGTCAGCACACAGCTCGCGAGCAACGAGAGCTTCATCGCCGGCCTCATCCGCGCCGGACAGGCCGATGGCTCGATCCCCCGCCATGTCCTAGCCGACGACACCGCGCGGCTGATGCTCTGCATCACGCAGGGAATGCGCGTCGTCGGCAAGGCGCGTCTGCCGCTCGACGCAGGGCGTCTCGTCGGCGCCGCAATGAAGCTGCTCGCCTGAATTTTTTGTCAGAATAGGGAATGACCATTCCCTATACCCTACCTAATGGCCATTCCCTGCGCCTTACCTGGAGTCCATGCGAATGACGATGAATGCCACGATCGAGACCGCACCCGGGCCGGATGCGGTATCGCAGCGTCTTACCTTCGTGCTTGCCGCGGCCTGCGGCATGGTCGCCGCCAACATCTATTATGCGCAGCCGCTGATCGCCCCGATCAGCGCCGCGCTCGGCCTGTCGCATGCAGCTAGCGGGCTGATCGTGACGATGACGCAGATCGGCTACGGCACCGGGCTGCTGCTGATCGTGCCGCTCGGCGATCTCGTCGAGAACCGCGCGCTGATCTGCTCGGTGATCATGCTCGGCGCCGCGGCGCTGCTCGCCGCGGCGTTCGCAACCCATGCGCTGCCGTTCCTGCTCGCCGCACTGTTCATCGGCCTCGGCTCGGTCGCGGTGCAGATCATCATCCCCTATGCGGCGCATCTGGCGCCTGAAGCCATCCGCGGCCGCGTCGTCGGCAACGTCTCGACCGGCCTGATGCTCGGCATCATGCTGGCGCGTCCGGTGTCGAGCTTCGTCACCGCCTTGCTGTCGTGGCACGCAGTGTTCTTCGCCTCCGCTGCGCTGATGATCGTGCTCGCAGCCGTGCTCCGGATGACGCTGCCGAAGCGCAAGCCGGTCACGCGGATGCATTACGGCCAATTGCTGCTGTCGATGCCGGATCTGGTGCGGGCCACGCCGCTGCTGCGGCGCCGCGCGCTCTACCAGGCGAGCCTGTTCGGCGCCTTCACCCTGTTCTGGACGGTGGCGCCGCTCCAGCTCGCCGGCGAGTTCGGCTTCTCCCAGCGCGGCATCGCGCTGTTCGCGCTGGCCGGCGTCGCCGGCGTGTTCGCAGCACCGATCGCCGGGCGCCTCGCGGACCGCGGCCATAGCCGGATCGCGACGCTGGTCGCGATGCTGCTCACGGCCGTCGGCTTCCTCGTGACCTCCATCGGCGCTCCCGGCTCGATGCTGAACCTCGCCTGTCTGGTGGTGGCCGCGATTGCAATCGATGTCGGCGTCCAGGGCAATGTGGTGCTGGGCTTCCGTGCCATCTTCGCGCTCGGGCACGAGCACCGCAGTCGCCTCAATGGTCTCTACATGGCGACGTTCTTCGCCGCCGGCGCGGTCGGCTCGGCGGTCGGAGCCTGGGCGTTCGCACAGGGCGGCTGGACGCTCGCATCGGCCATTGGCCTTGCTTTGCCTGTCGCGGGGTTGCTCTACGCGCTGACCGAGTAGCGGCCGCCGCCGGAACGGTGCGGCCGACCTCGCGATGACGCAATTTCCATCTCGCGGACTGGTTGCGGTTGTAGTACTTTCGTCGCAACGCACCTGGTTAACGGGCGGCAGGGGGGATGCTGATGAAACGTGCGGGGCTGTTTGGCGCACGGCGGGTACGGCCATGGTCGTGGCGGGCGTTTCTGCTCGGACTAGCCGTCGTCGCGGTGTCGGCCGTGGTTCAGGGCATCTGCGTCCTGCTCGGCGCAAAGTTCTATTTCGCAGCGTTCCTGCCCGGCCTGTTTGTGCTTGCGCTGATGGCGGGTGCACCGGCGGCGGCATTCGCCGCGCTGCTCACCGTGCCGCTGGTGTGGTGGGCGTTCATCCCGCCCTTCTTCGAGCTCAATGCGCTGACCAGCGCGCATGCCGATTCCATCAACCTGTTCTGTCTTCTTGCCGTCCTCCTGATCGGCCTTGCCGATCTCTGCCGCGCGACGATGACGATCGTCAGAAGCGGCGGGCTGAAGCCTTCGGGCGAGAGCGCGGCAACGAATCCGCAATAAATCGAGCCGCGCGCGTTGCGCCCGAGCAACAGTCCGGCAACCATCCGCGAACTTGCCGCGCGCCGCTAACTTTTCGAAAAAGATTTGGCCGCAGTTTCTCCCGCGGGAATGACGAGGGAGTTTTCGGACATGAACGGTCACGCCATCCTGGAGAACGTGCGCCGCTACCGCGGCATCGCATCGCTCTATCGCCAGACCGCAGCGTTCCGCCCGGGCCAGAGCTGGTCGCTGCTGGAGCAGGCGAGCGAGTGGGAGGCGCGGGCGCTGTCGGAGCTGGAAGCCTATTTCGCCTCGCGCACGGACCACGCCGCCCCGCTCGCGGCCTGATCGCCGGCCATCGGCGCGCCCCTGAACCGGCTCGCCGAAGGCGCGACCGCCACGGGCAACTACGGAGTTGTCTCCGCATCCTTCTGTGCTAGCAACGGCCGAGACATTCTTCACGTCGGCCGGGGCACGCGATGACCACCTTCAACCGCATCTTCACGACGGAGCGCCTGCTCCAGATCATCGTGGTGCTGGCGGCGACGCTCGCCATGAAGCTGATGAGCTGAGCGAAGCCCGGCTATCGTCCGCCTAGCTCGGGCAAATCAGGCAGATAGTTCGAGCCTTCCGAGCCGAGAAAATCGAACATCGCCTGCGCGGGCGGCAACAGCACCTTGTCGCTGCGGCGGATCACGTACCATTGCCGCACGATCGGCAGGCCCGCGACGTCGAGCACGACGAGCCGGCCCTCGGCGAGCTCATGCGCCACGGTGTGAGCCGAGATGAAGGCGATGCCGAGCCCGGCGATGACCGCCTGCTTGATGGTCTCGTTGCTGCTCATCTCCATGCCGATGATCGGCTCGAGATCCGATTTCTGGAACATGCCCTCCATCAGCGTCCGCGTGCCCGAGCCGGGCTCGCGGGTGAGGAAGGTCTCGTGCACGAGATCGGTCAGGCTGAGGCCGGAATCCTTCTCCAGCCAATGGCCCTTGCGCGCGACGATGATGTGCGGGTTGCGCCCGAGCTGGCGGACGTCGACGGTGACGTCGGCCGGTGGCCGACCCATTACCGCGAAGTCGAGGTCGTAGCCGTGCATGGCCTCGCGGATCTCCTCGCGATTGCCGATGGTGAGCTTGATCTCGATCTTGGGGTAGCGCTTGGAAAACGCCGCGATCGCATGCGGCACGAAATATTTCGCGGTCGAGACCGCGCCCAGATGCACGGTGCCCCCGGTCCGCCCCGCGAGCAGGTCGAGCGCGCCCTGGCAATCGGTGATCGCGGCTTCGACCCGTTCGGCCAGCGCCAGCACCTCCCTGCCGGCTTCCGTCAGGAGCATGCCGTCGCCGGTTCGCTGCACCAGGGGCAGGCCGGCCAGGTCCTGCAGCTGCCGCAGCTGCTGGGTCACGGCCGGCTGGGTCAGCCCGAGATGGCTCGACGCCGCCGTCACGCTGCCTTTGGCCGAGAGCGCCGCGAGCGAGCGCAGTTGCCGGATCGTCAGATGCCGGAGCTGGGCCGCTGCATGGCCGGCGCCATTATAAGAAAATTCTTTGAGGCTCATTATGATTAGAAATTTTCCTTATTAAGCGGCCCCTGTCAATCTCCTGATGCCGGCACTGACTGCGACCTGCCTCCACCGGGAGGGAATGGATGCGGCACCGGCAAAGGGATGGACGCAGATGACCGGGCAACTCAGGCTGGACGACCACCTTCAACGGTATTCCGAGACCGCGCCGTATGCGCTGGCCGTGGCAGCCGCGGTCGATGCTATCGCGGCCGGGGCGATCGAGATTGCCGATCTCATCGCCAGCGGCGATCTCGCCGACGCCTCGGGCCTGACCACCGGGCGCAACAGCGACGGCGATCTCCAACGCGACCTCGACGTCCAGGCGGACGCGATCCTGCGCCGCTGCCTCGGCCGGCTGCCGATCGCGGCGCTGGCGTCGGAAGAGATGCGCGAGGCCCAGATCGTCGATCGTCAGGGGCGAATCTGCATCGCGATCGATCCGCTCGATGGCTCCTCCAACATCGACATCAACATGACCGTCGGCACGATCTTCTCGATCTTGCCGGCCCCCGATGATCTCTCACTCGCCTTTCAGCAGCGCGGCTCGGCGCAGCTCGCGGCGGGCTTCGTCACCTACGGTCCGCAGACCTCGCTGGTGCTGACGCTCGGCGACGGCGTCGACATCTTCACGCTCGATCGCAAGGCGGGCTGCTTCCGCTTCGCGCGCAGCGGCGTGCAGATCGCCGAAGCCTGCGAGGAGTTCGCGATCAACGCCTCGAACCGCCGGCATTGGGATCCGCCGGTGCGCGCCTTCATCGACGAATGCCTCGCCGGCGTCGACGGGCCCGCCAACCACGATTTCAACATGCGCTGGATCGGGTCGCTGGTCGCGGAGGCTTATCGCATCCTCACCCGTGGCGGCGTGTTTCTCTACCCTTCCGATGCGCGGCCCGGCTACGGCGACGGCCGTCTGCGCCTGACCTACGAGGCGCACCCGATGGCGATGATCATCGAGCAGGCCGGCGGCTCGGCCTCGACCGGGCGCGAGCGCATCCTCGATCTGTCGGCGCAAAACCTGCACCAGCGCGTGCCGCTGATCATGGGCTCGAGCAACGAGGTGCGGCGCGCCGAGGAGCTGCACTGCGACCCGCTGCTGGTCGCCAGCGTCTCGGCGCCGCTGTTCGCGCGGCGCGGATTCTTCCGGCTCTGAGCGAGGCGCCGATGTCCAGAAAGCATCCGATCATTTCCATCACCGGTTCCTCCGGCGCCGGCACCACCTCCGTCAAGAAGACCTTCGAGCAGATCTTTTTCCGCGAGAAGGTCAACGCCGTCTACATCGAGGGCGACGCCTTCCACCGCTACGACCGTGCCGAGATGCGTGCGCAGATGGCGAAGGAGGCCGAGCGCGGCAACAAGCATTTCAGCCATTTCAGCCCCGAGACCAATTTGTTCGAGGAGCTGGAGCGCGCCTTCCGCGACTACGGCGAGACCGGCACCGCGGTGACGCGGCACTACGTCCACGACGCCGAGGAATCGGCGCTGCATGGCGCGGCACCAGGCACCTTCACCGACTGGAAGCAGCTGCCGGAGGATTCGGACCTGCTGTTCTACGAGGGCCTGCACGGCGCCGTGGTCACCGATAAGGTGAACGTCGCGCGCTATGCCGACCTCAAGATCGGCGTCGTGCCCGTCATCAATCTCGAATGGATCCAGAAGCTGCACCGCGACCGCAGCGCACGCGCGGCTATTCGACCGAGGCCGTCACCGACACCATCCTGCGGCGGATGCCCGACTACATCCACTACATCTGTCCGCAATTCACCGAGACCGACATCAACTTCCAGCGCGTCCCGACCGTGGACACCTCCAATCCATTCATCGCGCGATGGATCCCGACGCCGGACGAATCGATGGTGGTGATCCGCTTCAAGAATCCGCGCGGTATCGACTTCCCCTATCTGCTCTCGATGCTGCCGCAGAGCTGGATGTCGCGCGCCAATTCGATCGTGTGCCCGGGCGCGAAGCTGGACCTGGCCATGCAGCTGATCCTGACGCCGCTGATCATGCAGCTGATCGAGCGCAAGCGCAGCCTGAAGTGAACAGGGAGAGACTCCGATGAACATCTCCGTCCATGCCGAAGCCGACCTCAATGCGGTCACGCACAACGATCTCGCCAATGCCGTCCGCTTCCTCGCGGTCGATGCCATCGAGGCAGCGCAGTCAGGCCATCCCGGGCTGCCCATGGGCATGGCTGATGTCGCGACTGTGCTGTTCTCGCGTTTCCTGAAATTCGACTCCGCGCACCCCAATTGGCCTGACCGCGACCGCTTCGTGCTGTCGGCGGGGCATGGCTCGATGCTGCTCTATGCGCTGTTGCATCTCACCGGCGGCGATATCAGCCTCGACGACATCAAGGCCTTTCGCCAGTGGGGCTCGAAGACGCCGGGTCATCCTGAATATGGCCACACGGCTGGTGTCGAGACCACGACGGGACCGCTGGGCCAGGGCATTGCGACCGCGGTCGGCATGGCGCTCGCCGAGCGGATGGCGAATGCGCGGCATGGCGATGGGCTCGTCGATCACTTCACCTATGTCATCGCGGGCGATGGCTGCCTGATGGAAGGCCTCAGCCAGGAGGCGATCTCGCTGGCCGGTCATCTCGGGCTCGGCCGGCTGATCGTGCTGTTCGACGACAACGGCATCTCCATCGACGGTCCGACCTCGCTGGCGACATCGGACGACCAGCTCGCGCGCTTCGCCGCCTCCGGTTGGTCGGTGCGCCGCGTCGACGGGCATGATCCCGCAGCGGTGGCGCAGGCGATAGCGGAGGAGCGGGAGACCGCAAAGCCGTCGCTGATCGCCTGTCGCACAATCATCGGCTATGGCGCGCCTGATAGACAGGGCACCGAGAAAGTGCATGGCGCGCCGCTCGGCACCGAGCAGACGGCAGCGGCGCGGCGGACGCTGGGTTGGGACTATCAGCCTTTCGTGGTGCCGATCCCGGTGCTCAAGGCGTGGCGGATGATCGGGCAGCGCGGGCAGGTCGACCGCCTCGCCTGGCTCGATCGCTACGAAGGAGCGACGCCGGAGCAGCGCGACCTGTTCGTCGAGGGCAAAGCCGTGACTCTGCCCGCCGCCTATGCGCTGGCCGCGGCGAAATTGCGTGAGCACTTTGCATCCGAGCGGCCGAAGCTGGCGACGCGGCAGGCCTCGCAACAGGTGCTCGAGGGAATCGCGGGAACAATTCCCGGCCTGGTCGGCGGCTCCGCGGACCTCACCCATTCGAACCTGACGCATGCCAAGGCGCAGGCGCCGGTCAAGAGCGGTGCGTTCGCCGGCGACTACATCCATTATGGCATTCGCGAGCACGGTATGGCCGCGGCGATGAACGGCCTCGCGTTGCATGGCGGCTTCATCCCCTATGGCGGCACGTTCTTGGCGTTCTCCGATTACAGCCGGCCGGCGATCCGCCTGGCGGCCTTGATGCGGCTGCGCGTCATCCATGTCATGACCCACGACTCCATCGGGCTCGGCGAGGACGGCCCGACGCATCAGCCGGTCGAGCATCTCGCGGCGTTGCGCGTCCTTCCCAACCTGCTCGTGTTCCGCCCCGCCGATGCGGTGGAGACGCTGGAAGCCTGGGATTGCGCGCTCGCGGCGGAGCATCGCCCCTCAGTGCTATGCCTGTCGCGGCAGGCCCTGCCGACCTTCCGCAGCGATGCGCGCGGCAGAAACCACGTAGCGAACGGAGCCTATCTCGTCATCTCGCCGGATGGTGGCCGCGACGTGACGCTCATCGCAACCGGCTCGGAAGTCTCGATGGCGCTGGAAGCCGCACGCTTGCTCGCGACCGAACACGTTCGCGCCGCAGTGGTCTCGGCGCCGTGTTTCGCACTGTTCGAGGAGCAGCCGGAGGATTACCGCGCCTCGGTGCTCGGCACCGCGCCGCGTGTCGGTGTCGAGGCCGCTGTCGCCGGCGACTGGCATCGCTGGATCGGCACCGACGGTGAGTTCGTCGGCATGCGCGGCTTCGGCGCCTCGGCCCCGGCGTCGGTGCTGTACCGCGAATTCGGCATCACGCCGCAAAGCATTGCGGAAGCGGCCCGCCGGGCGATCGCCCGCAAGAGCCAATAAGGAGGACGCCCCTTGGCCCGTATTACTCTCCGCCAATTGCTCGATCACGCTGCCAGCCACGGCTACGCCGTGCCGGCGTTCAACATCAACAACATGGAGCAGGGCATCGCCATCATGCAGGCGGCGGCTGCGGTCGATGCGCCGGTCATCATCCAGGCCTCGCGCGGCGCGCGCAGCTATGCCGGCGATCTCATGCTTTCGCACATGATCGACGCGCTGGAGCGGACTTATCCGGACATTCCGCTCTGCATGCACCAGGACCACGGCAATGACGAGGCGACCTGCGCGTCCGCCATCGCCCACGGGTTTACCTCGGTCATGATGGACGGCTCGCTCAAGGCCGATGCCAAGACGGCGGCCGACTATGATTACAACGTCGCGATCACGCGCCGCGTCGTCGATCTCGCCCATTGGGTCGGCGCTTCCGTCGAAGGCGAGCTCGGCGTGCTCGGCTCGCTCGAGCACGGCGGCGGCGAACAGGAGGATGGCCACGGCGTCGAGGGCAAGGTCGGCCACGACCAGCTCTTGACCGATCCGGATCAGGCCGTCGACTTCGTTCGCGCGACCAAGGTCGATGCGCTCGCGATCGCGATGGGCACCTCGCACGGTGCCTACAAGTTCAGCCGCAAGCCGGATGGCGATATCCTGGCGATGCGGGTGGTCGAGGAGATCCACGGCCGGCTGCCGAACACGCATCTGGTCATGCATGGCTCCTCCTCGGTGCCGCAGCCGCTGCAGGACATGTTCAACCAGTTCGGTGGCGAGATGCCGCAGACCTGGGGCGTGCCGGTCGAGGAGATCGTTCGCGGCATCCGCAGCGGCGTGCGCAAGGTCAATATCGACACCGATTGCCGGCTGGCGATGACCGCGGTGTTCCGCAAGGTGGCGGCGGAAACGCGCTCCGAATTCGATCCGCGCAAGTTTCTCAAGCCGGCGATGGACGCAATGCGCGAATTGTGCCGCGAGCGGTTCGAGCAGTTCGGTACCGCAGGCCACGCCAGCAAGATCAAGGTCATTCCGATGAGCGAGATGGCGCGGCGCTATCGCGCCGGCGAGCTCGACCCGCGCATCGATGCCCGCGAGCCGGTTGCCGCCTAACCAATCAGAAAGAGCAGAGAAAAGAGCAGGAGAGAGACATGAACGCACATGCAGGCACGGTCCGCGGCAAGGAGCGCTATCGCTCCGGCGTGATGGAATACAAGCGCATGGGCTATTGGGAGCCCGACTACACGCCAAAGGACACCGACGTCATCGCGCTGTTCCGCGTCACGCCGCAAGACGGCGTCGACCCGATCGAGGCCTCAGCCGCTGTGGCAGGCGAATCCTCGACCGCGACCTGGACGGTGGTGTGGACCGATCGCCTGACCGCGGCCGAGAAGTATCGCGCCAAGTGTTATCGCGTCGATCCCGTTCCGGGCTCGCCGGGCTCGTATTTCGCCTACATCGCCTATGATCTCGACCTGTTCGAGCCGGGCTCGATCGCCAACCTCTCGGCCTCGATCATCGGCAACGTGTTCGGCTTCAAGCCGCTGAAGGCGCTGCGGCTCGAGGACATGCGCTTTCCCGTCGCCTATGTGAAGACCTTCCAGGGACCGGCGACCGGCATCGTGGTGGAGCGCGAGCGGCTCGATAAGTTCGGCCGGCCGCTGCTCGGCGCGACCGTGAAGCCGAAGCTCGGTCTGTCCGGCCGCAATTACGGCCGCGTGGTCTATGAGGCGCTGAAGGGCGGGCTCGATTTCACCAAGGACGACGAGAACATCAACTCGCAGCCCTTCATGCATTGGCGCGATCGCTTCCTCTATTGCATGGAGGCGGTGAACCGCGCGCAGGCCGCTTCCGGCGAGGTGAAAGGGACCTACCTCAACGTCACCGCGGCCACCATGGAGGACATGTACGAGCGTGCGGAGTTCGCCAAGGAGCTTGGCTCGGTGATCGTGATGATCGACCTCGTGATCGGCTACACTGCGATCCAGTCGATGGCCAAGTGGGCGCGGCGCAACGACATGATCCTGCATCTGCATCGCGCCGGCCACTCCACCTATACGCGGCAGAAGAGCCATGGCGTGTCGTTCCGCGTCATCGCGAAATGGATGCGGCTTGCCGGTGTCGACCACATCCACGCCGGCACGGTGGTGGGCAAGCTCGAAGGCGATCCCAACACCACGCGCGGCTATTACGACGTCTGCCGCGAGGACTTCAATCCGACCAAGCTCGAGCATGGCCTGTTCTTCGACCAGTCCTGGGCGAGCCTCAACAAGATGATGCCGGTAGCCTCCGGCGGCATCCATGCCGGGCAGATGCACCAGCTGCTCGACCTGTTAGGCGAGGACGTCGTGCTGCAGTTCGGCGGTGGCACCATCGGCCATCCCATGGGCATTGCGGCCGGCGCGACCGCCAACCGCGTGGCGCTGGAAGCGATGATCCTCGCCCGCAACGAGGGCCGCGACTATGTCCACGAGGGCCCGGAGATCCTGGACAAGGCGGCCCAGACCTGCACGCCGCTGAAGGCTGCGCTCGAGGTCTGGAAGGACGTCACCTTCAACTATCAATCCACCGACACGCCGGACTTCGTGCCGACCGCGCTGGAAACCGTCTGAGGAGATTTGAGATGAAGATCACCCAGGGCTGCTTCTCGTACCTGCCGGATCTGACCAACGAGCAGATCACCAGCCAGGTGCAGTATTGCCTCGCCAATGGCTGGGCGGTGAACATCGAGTTCACCGACGATCCGCATCCCCGCAACACTTATTGGGAGATGTGGGGCCTGCCGATGTTCGATCTCCAGGACGCCGCCGGCGTAATGATGGAGCTCGCCGAGTGCCGCAGGGTCTATGGTAACAGCTACATCCGCATCAGCGGCTTCGATGCCAGCCACGGCTGGGAATCGGTGCGGATCTCCTTCCTCGTCAACCGGCCGAAGCAAGAGACGGAGTTCGAGCTGGTGCGGCAGGAGTTCGGCGGCCGTGCGGTCCGCTACACCACGGTTCGAAAGCCGGCGGCGCACGCGCCAGCTTGAGTCATCCGCTTCCGCGCGGAGCTCTCCCTGCTTCGCATCCTTGGCGGACAACTGCTTCGCCGCCTTGCTCGCGGCGAAGCTCTTTTCTTCGAGGGTAGTCATGCTTGATGTCCCCCACGCAACCACGACCGAACACAGCGAGACCCATTTCGATCTCCGCAAAGAGGCTGAAGCGGCCGGGATCACCGAGACGCTGCAACAGCTCGATCGGGAGCTGATCGGGCTCAAGCCGGTCAAGAACCGCGTGCGCCAGATCGCCTCGCTGTTGCTGATCGAGCGCATCCGGCAGCGTGCGGGCCTGGCTTCCGCGCCGCCGACGCTGCACATGTCGTTCACCGGCAATCCTGGAACAGGCAAGACCACCGTCGCTCTGCGCATGGCCAGGATCCTGCACGGCCTCGGCTTCGTGCGTCGCGGGCAGGTGATCTCGGTGACGCGCGACGATCTGGTCGGCCAGTACATCGGCCACACCGCGCCGAAGACCAAGGAGATCCTGAAGAAGGCAATGGGCGGCGTGCTGTTCATCGACGAGGCCTATTACCTGCATCGTCCCGACAACGAACGCGACTATGGTCAGGAATCGATCGAGATCCTGCTCCAGGTGATGGAGAACCAGCGCGAGGACCTCGTCGTGATCCTCGCCGGCTACGGCGAGCGGATGACGAGTTTCTTTGGCTCAAACCCCGGCTTCCGCTCGCGCATCGCCCACCACATCGAATTCCCTGACTACGCGGAGGCCGAGCTGCTCGTCATCGCCGAGCTGATGCTGAAGGAGCGTGGCTATCGCTTCTCGGCTGCGGCGCGAGAGGCGTTCGAGAAGTACATCGCGCTGCGTCGGACCCAGCCGTTCTTCTCCAACGCGCGCTCGATCCGCAACGCCGTCGACCGCGTCCGCCTGCGGCAGGCCGATCGGCTGGTGTCCGATCTCAATCGCATGCTCGATGTCGCCGACCTCGAAACCATCGATGCCATGGACGTGCTCGCGAGCCGGGTGTTCAGCGGCGGTGCGGATGCGCGGAGTGCAGTGCCATGACGAAGGAGATCATGATCGCTCCCTCGATCCTCGCCGCGGATTTCGCGCGCCTCGGCGAAGAGGTCGCCGCGATCGACGCCGCTGGGGCCGACTGGATCCATTGCGACGTCATGGACGGACATTTCGTGCCGAACATCAGCTTCGGTGCCGACGTCATCAAGGCGATACGGCCGATGACGAGGAAAGTCTTCGATGTGCATCTGATGATTGCGCCGGCCGATTCCTACCTCGAGACCTTTGCCAAGGCCGGGGCTGATGTGATCACGGTGCATGCGGAAGCCGGCCCGCATCTCGACCGCTCGCTCCAGGCGATCCGAGCGCTCGGCCGCAAGGCTGGCGTCAGCCTTTGTCCGTCGACGCCGGAAGCGGTGATCGAGTATTTGCTCGATCGTATCGATCTCGTGCTGGTGATGACGGTCAATCCGGGTTTTGGCGGCCAATCCTTCATCACATCGCAGATCGACAAGATCAGGCGGATCAGGACCATGATCGGCGAGCGGCCGATCCGGCTGGAGGTCGACGGCGGTATCACGCGCGATAATGCCGCGGCCGTGGCTGCAGCGGGCGCCGACACGCTGGTCGCCGGCTCCGCCGTGTTTCGCGGCAAGGGCGCTGGCGAATATGCCGCTAATATCGCGGCTATTCGAATCGCCGCGGAGATCGGCCGGGCTCCGAGGCTGCAAGATAGTTCCTCGCCCACGAAGCGGGCAGAAGAAAGTGCGCTCATCCGGTAGATTACGGATCAGTTGCGGACCGCTGCTGGGGTCCCAGTGCGCCAAGAGAAGAATCGATGAACGACCGCGCAATGCTAAGCCTCTCAATTTGCGGTTTGGGAACGCTATGAGAGCGCGGATGCAGAACGACGGTAATTGTGGGCATGAAGCCTGCACGCCGCGAGGCGTGCCGCGAGGCGGCATCCTGGCCGCGGCCGTTGCAGGTCGCGGTCAATCTGTCGCCGGTCCAGTTCCAGGTGGGCGATCTCGAGCGCTCGATCCACCAGATTCTGTTGGAGACGGGGCTGACGCCGACGCGGCTCGAGGTCGAGATCACGGAGGGCGTGCTGATCGGCGATTTCACCCGCGCGCTCAACCTGCTGCGGCGGCTGAAGGCGCTCGGCAGCCGCATCGCCATGGACGATTTCGGCACCGGCTATTCCTCGCTGTCCTATCTGCAGTCGTTCCCGTTCGACAAGATCAAGATCGACCGCAGTTTCATCTCCAACCTGGAGGCGACGCCGAAATCGGCCGAGATTGTCCGCGCCGTCCTGAGCCTGGCGCACGCGCTGAAGATCCCGGTCATTGCCGAGGGAGTGGAGACGGAAGCCCAGCGTGCTTTCCTGGCGCGCGAGGCCTGCGAGGAGATGCAAGGCTATCTCGTCGGCCGGCCTGATCTGATCGAACGCTATCTCGACTTGGTCGGCGTCGCCGTGGAGCGCCGCCTCTCCGCCTAGCGTTGGGCACACAGTTCCAAACGGACGTTTGGAACTAAAATCCTTACCGGCACTTCTCGAAATCAACTTGGTTCAGGCGCGTTGTGTGCGCAGCAAATGTTTTGCATAAACGCCATCGGCCTGACGCAAATCAGGGCAATAAGCCCGTGAACGCGAGGGAGGGTCTCATGGAGAACGTACGTCGCTACCGGGCGCTGGCGTCCCTCTGCCGTCAGCAGGCGGCCTACCGGCCGCTCCAGAACTGGGAACTCCTCGGCCAGGCCGAACATTTCGAACATCTCGCCGAAATCGAGCTCAAGGCGCATTTCGACGCGTGCAATGTGCATCGCGAGAAGGACGCCGCCGCGTCGGCGCCGTGGGAGGCTCCCGTCGCGGCGTGACGGCGCCAAGGCGGCTCATCAATGCGACATCAGCGTCGAGACCGTCATGGCTTCCAGCATGGCGCGGGTGACACCCCCGAGAACGCGTTCCTGCAACCGCGAATGGCCGTAGCCGCCCATCACCAGGAGATCGAGACTCTCGTCGGCCGCCAGCGACAGAATGATCGGCTGAATGTCGGCGCGCGTGGCGGTCAGGCTGACCGTGCGGGTGGACAATCCGCGCCGGCCGAGATGTCTGGCCAAGCCGCTCGCTGAAGCTTCGCCGGAGACGTCGTCGGTCTCGTTGACGGTGATGATCACGATCTCTTCGGCGCGCGCCAGGAACGGAGCTGCGTCGCGCATGGCGCGGGCGGCAACGCGACTGCCGTCCCAGCAGATGCCGATCCGCTTCGCCTTGAAGGCTCCCCGGAAGGTGTAGGGCAGGAACAGCACCGGGCCGCCCGCCCGGAACAGGATCTCGCTCGGCACGTCGTTGTCGAACGAGCCCTGCGCCGGATCGGGCTGGAGCACCACGTTGAGATCGTGCAGCCGTGCCATCTCGCCGAGCGAGCCGGCGGCATCCGCGGGGATCGCGCCGAGTGCGTGGCAGGTATAGGAGATGCCGGCGTTCGCCGCCTCGCTCTTGAATACCGCGAGCGCCGCCTCGGCCCGCTCCACGGCGCGCTCGCGCTCCAGCTCGAACACGGCCGCCACCGCCGCGCCGCCTTCCATGACGTAAGCTGTACTGGTGGCGACATAGCCGACCGCGACCGCGTCGAGATGCGCGTTGAGCTTCGCCGCGAGCGAGACCGAGCCCTCGATCGCGGGACGCATGGGACGTTCGGTGGGAATGTGGACGAGAATGTCTTTGTACATGGCGCGCCTCCGCTGAGCATCATCCGATGGTCGCAGTTTCTCCCTGCGCGAAGGCGACGCGTTGAGCTGTATCAAACGTCCGGATTGCCTGCTGCGCCCGCTCATCCATTCTTTGCCGAGATTTAATCGGACGGACGGGACGTCGTAAGGTGGCAGCGACCATGTTGAGGGCAAGGCGACACCTGCTCAACATGGACATTTCGACATGAACGATCGCGTCAATTCCGACATCAACACTTCTCGCAAGATCTTGCGGCCGCGGCGGCTCGCGCTGCTCGGCACCGTGGCCGCGCTGGGCGTGGCCGCCCTGGCCGTTGCGCCAGGCGCCACGCCGTACGGCATCAACTCCTTGATTGCGCCGGCTCAGGCGGCCGAAGCTGCCGCGACGCCGCCCGGCTTCGGCGATCTCGTCAGCAGGGTCAAACCCGCTGTGATCTCGGTGCGGGTCAAAATCGATCAGGACAACGACAAGAGCGCGATGCTGCAGCAGAACCGGATGGATTCGGACGAGGACACGCCGTTCGACCAGTTCTCGCGACAGTTCGGTTTCCGCTTTCCGGGCGGCGCGAACGGCATGCCACGCCAGCGCCACCAGATGATCACGGGCGAAGGCTCCGGCTTTTTCATCTCCGCCGACGGCTATGCCGTGACCAACAATCACGTCGTCGATCGCGCCGAGTCCGTGCAGGTGACGATGGACGACGGCACGACCTACACCGCGAAAGTGGTCGGCACCGATCCGAAGACCGATCTCGCGCTGATCAAGGTCGACGGCAAGAAGGACTTTCCGTTCGTCAAGTTCTCCGACCAGAAGCCGCGCATCGGCGACTGGGTGGTCGCGGTCGGCAATCCCTTCGGTCTTGGCGGCACCGTGACCGCCGGCATCGTCTCGGCCAGCGGCCGCGACATCGGCAACGGTCCCTATGACGACTTCATCCAGATCGACGCGCCGATCAACAAGGGTAATTCCGGCGGCCCGGCCTTCGACATGAACGGCAACGTGATCGGCGTGAACACTGCGATCTTCTCGCCCTCGGGCGGCTCGGTCGGCATCGGCTTCGATATCCCGGCTTCGACCGCCAAGCTCGTCGTCGCGCAATTGAAGGACAAGGGCGCGGTCACCCGGGGCTGGCTCGGCGTGCAGGTGCAGCCGGTGACGTCGGATATTGCCGACAGCCTCGGGCTCAAGGAGGCGCGCGGCGCGATCGTCGACAATCCGCAGGATGGCAGCCCGGCGGCGAAGGCCGGCATCCAGGCGGGCGATGTCATCACCGCCGTCAACGGCACCACGATCAAGGACTCCCGCGACCTCGCCCGCACCATCGCCGGCTTGGCGCCGGGCACGTCCGTGAAGCTCGATGTCTTCCGCAAGGGCGACAGCAAGACGATGACCCTGGTGCTCGGCGAACTGCCGAATGAGCGCCAGGCTAAAGGCAATGGCAATGCCGACGAGGGCAGGGGACAGTCGGGTGCCGGCACGCCGCGCCTCGGCCTCAGCCTGGCGCCCGCAGGTGACGTCCAGGGCGCAGGCCAGAACGGCGTCGTCGTCACCGAGGTTGATCCGCAAGGCCCGGCCGCGCAACGGGGCATCCGGACCGGCGACGTCATCCTCAATGTCGGCGGCAAGGCTGTCAGCAATGTCGGCGAGGTCCGCTCCGAGCTGGCGCAGGCCAAATCGTCGGGCAAGCGCAGCGTGCTGCTTCAGGTCAGAAGCGCGGAGGCCACCCGCTTCGTTGCGGTGCCACTCGCATTGCGCGAACTCGACCCTCACAAATCCAGGAAGGCGGCCTTCGGGCCGCCTTTTGCACACACGTCACGTCCGCACCAGGCCGGTCACATTCTCGTTAACGGCAGGGATGATGACCTGGTGCGTCCGAAAAAGCCGTGTTCGCTGATCACACTCGCAAGACGCCTCAGTGCTCTGCGGCAACGCCGCCGCCGACCGGGTTGCAAGCGTGGAACTTCGAGCCTCCCGGCGCTTTGTGGAACTCGCCGGTGGTTCACAAGTGATCGGTGCCATCATGGATCGACTGAAGCTCTCGCTCAGGAGTGCGCTGCTCGTGGTGCCATTGGTGCTCTCGGGTGAAAACGCGCTCGGGCGCGACGACGGCCGCTACGCGAATTCTCCTCTGAAGCCATGGTTCGACAGTTTGCGCAGCCATCTCGGTCCGTGCTGCTCGGATGCCGACGGTTTCGCCCTCGCCGATCTCGACTGGGAGTCGCACAACGGGCGCTACCGTGTCCGCATCGACGGGCAGTGGATCGACGTGCCGGACGAGGCCGTCATCACCGAGCCGAACCGCGCCGGCCGCACCATGGTGTGGCCGGTCAAGACTGCGTTCGGGATTTCGATCCGCTGCTTTATGCCGGGGAGCATGATCTGAGACCGGTCAGCGCGACCGCTTGGATGATTTGCGCTTCGATGATTTCTTGTTGGATGATTTCTTGGACGACGTCCTCGACGATTTCTTGGACGTCGTCTTGGCGCTCTTGCGCTTTGAAGCCTTCTTCGGGACCTTCTTGCCCTTCTTGCGTGCCTTCGACAGTCCGATCGCGATGGCCTGCTTGCGGTTCTTGACGCGGCCGCCGCGCCCGCCACGGCCGCTCTTCGCGGTGCCCTTCTTGTAACGCCGCATCTCGGTGGCGACATCGCTGCCCGAGCTGCGTGAGTAGCGGCGCTTTTTTGCCTTGCGTGCCATGCATATTCTCCCTCGGCGGGGAGAACCATTCTGCACAGCCATGGTTCCGGGAGCGTGGAACGGCGCAGGCCTAAAGCGCGATGCGATGCTCTAGAAGGAGTTTGCCAGCTCGATCTCCGCTTCCAGCACCTGGATGCGCCGGGCGGCCTCGCTGAAGGACAGATCCCGCGCATATTGGCCGGGCTGGTAGGCCTCTTCGCTGAGCCGCTTCAGCTTGAGGCCCTGCGCCCGCGTCATCTGCTCGCCCAGGAAAAATCTGGCGTCGTATTTACCTTGAACCTGCATCTGGCGTCTCCGTCCTGAAATCGTGACTTGACTATATGTTCTTATTTTGTTCTAACAAGGCATGGACAACAGAATTAATGAAATTCGACGTAAAATCAGAGCCTTGAGGTTTGAGATGGCCGACGTCGAGGCGTCGGTGCGCGACCTCGTCGAGCGCGATCACGACTGCACGGAAAAGGCCCTGGCGCAGATGGACCTGCGCCGGAAGATCAATCTCTTGATCGCCGAATGGAAGGCGGCCGGCGGCAGCGACGTACTGCCGAACGTCCGCGACCGAGTGCGACTTCGTGCCGTGAAGACAGGCGGCAATTCCGCGCGCGCAGTCGAGCGCCGCTGAGATCCTTGGCGCCGGATACTGAAGGCCGAGTGCCGAGCCCAAAGATAGAAGACAAAGGGCTCCGCAATGCGGAGCCCTTCATGATTCCAGGGCGCGCCTATTTGGTGGTGGTCATGCCGCCCTTGTTGGTCATGGTGCCGCCCTGATCGGAGCCGGGACCGGCGCCGCCTTGGCCGGATGGATCAGCGCCCTTGGAGGACTTGGTGTTGGCGCCGGTGGTCTGTGCCGACGATTCATGCTTGGCCTTATGCGATTTGGCCTGGGCGGCAAACGGCGCGGCGGCAAGGCCCGTTGCCAATATTGCGGCGAGAGCGAGCTTGGTCGTCTTCATGCGGGGGAACTCCCTGAGTTAAATTGACGCAGGCAGCAAACCGCGCGTCGCGGCAGGAGTCCCGGCGAAGTATCTTCCGTGCGTCACGCACGCTTCAAGTTTGCTTGTCCTCGACCAGGATGAACACGGTGCCGGTGAGCGTCGCGCCGATCGCGAAGGTCGTCACCAAGGTGAGGGCGAAGACCATCGCGGCCTGGCTTCCGCCATTGTTCAGCAGGTTGGCGACGGCTGGATTGGACAGGACGAGCGTGAGGCTGAAAATGAGGCCAAGCGCTGCGCCCATCATTGCATGTGTCATCAGCTTGATAAGGCCGCTGGCAGAGATCAGCTCAGACGACTTTTTGGTGCGCAAGGGACGGCATCCCGAACTGCCACGCCAACGCGCATGTGATCGCCGGGTTCCGCTCCGCTGAAGGAATTGTTACCGCCCGTTTCATCCGGCGTTCATGCCGGGCTTGCCAAGATGGGCGCCAGCAAAACGGGAACATCGATATGGGTAAGGTGGTCTTTCTTTACCGCTCGCTAGCCTATCGCAACGCAGCCGCGGACATCCTGCGCAAGGCGCGCAAGCTCCCGATTGGCGCGGAGCGGAGCGCAGCTCGCCGCTACGCGAGGGCGCTGCGCGATCTCGCCCGAACGGAAGCCTGGCTCGAAGGGCGCGTCGCGCGCGAACCGCGCACGGCGGAGCGCATGAGCAGCGCAGCGTCAGGTTAACCGGATGCGCGTTGCAATTCGGCGGCGCCGGCGGTGTCGAACTTGCTTGGTGCAGCCGCCGCGGTCTTGCGTGTCAACGGCACCTCAAGACGGCACAGCAGGCCCTCGGCGCGCCAATCGAACTGCGCCTGTCCGCCAAGCTGGGACTCGATGCTCGCAAGCAGGCTTCGCGTGCCGAAGCCGCGCGATTTCGGGGTCTTGACCAGGGGACCGCCAGATTCCTCCCAGCTCAGCGTGAGCAGCTCCTCGTCGACCTGCCAATCGATCGCGAGCCGCCCCGATCGGGTGGATAGCGCGCCGTACTTGGCCGAGTTGGTGAAGAGCTCGTGCAGCGCGAGCGCGAGCGTCTGGGCCGTCGCCGGCAGCAACTGAACTTCGGGCCCTGCCAATTTGATCTGGTCACCCAGCGAATAGGGCGCAAGCTCCTCGTCGATCAGCCTGGAGAGCTCGGCGCCCTGCCAGCTCGACAGCGACAGGATGGTGTGCACGCGCGCCAGCGCATTGATGCGCCCCTCGACGGCGTTGACATAGGCCTTGACCTCGTCGGCCCGGGTGAGGCGCACGATCGATTGCGCCAGCGCCAGCGCGTTCTTCGCGCGATGATCGACTTCCCGCGCCAGCAGGTTCTGCCGCTCCTCGGCGCGCTTGCGCTCGGTGATGTCGACGGTCACGCCGCTGACGCGCACCACGCGCCCGCTCTCGTCCGTGGTTGCGGCCGCCGTGCCGACGCACCAGCGCAC
Source organism: Bradyrhizobium sp. USDA 223 (assembly GCF_044909005.1). Classification (NCBI taxonomy): domain Bacteria; kingdom Pseudomonadati; phylum Pseudomonadota; class Alphaproteobacteria; order Hyphomicrobiales; family Nitrobacteraceae; genus Bradyrhizobium; species Bradyrhizobium sp. USDA 223. The sequence continues at coordinate 4,424,276 of NZ_JBIYDR010000001.1, read as the reverse complement.
CTCGCCGTCGGGCCGCAGGATGCGGAACTCCGTCTCGTACGCGCGCGTACCCTTGTTGAACTCGGCGATCGCCTTGCGCAACTGATCGACGTCATCGGGATGCAGCAGGCCCTGAACGCTGGCCGGAGTGACCTCGAAATCCTCGGGGCTGACGCCGAAGATGCGGTATTGCCCCTCGTCCCACATCCAATCGCCGCTGATCCAGTCCCAGTCCCATGACCCCATCTTGCCGGCCGCGATCGCCATGCTGCGCCGCTGCTCGCTCTCGCGCAGCTTCGCCGTGGACGCCTCCAGTTCCGCGGTGCGGGCGCGGACGCGATCCTCGAGCTCGTGGTTCAGCCGTTCGAGCTCGCGCGTCTTGCGGTAGAGCTCGGCAAACACCTTGATCTTGGCGCGAAGCACCTCCGGCACGACCGGCACTGGCACGTAATCGACCGCGCCCATCTCGTAGCCGCGCAGCCGGTCGATGTCGCTGACCTGGATGGCCGAAATGAAGATCATGGCGGTCTTCTGAAAGCGCGGATGCTCGCGGATCATCGCGGCGAGCTCGAAGCCGTCGAGCTCGGGCATGCAGACGTCGACCAGGATCACCGCGATCTCGGTCTTGAGCAGCACCTCCAGCGCCTCGCGGCCCGAGGAGGCGATCACGAGGTTCTCGCCGAGATCCTTCAGGATCACCTCATAGGCGAGCAGCTTGGCCGGCTGATCGTCGACGAGCAGGATGTTGACCTTTTCCTGGTCCATGCGCGGGTCCAACTCAGCGATGCAGCCACATGCGGATCGCAAGCAGCAATTGGTCGGTGTTGACCGGCTTGGCGAGGTAGTCAGACGCGCCGGCTTCGAGGCACTTCTCGCGGTCGCCCTTCATCGCCTTGGCGGTCAACGCGATGATCGGCAGACGGGCGAAGGCCGGGTTCTCGCGGATCACGCCGATGGTCTGATAGCCATCCATCTGCGGCATCATGATGTCCATCAGCACGATCGCGATCTCCGGATTGGATTCGACCAGCGTCACCGCCTCACTGCCGGTCGTGGCCGTCAGCACCTTCATGCCGCGTCGTTCCAGCACGCTTGAGAGCGCGAAGATATTGCGGGCATCGTCGTCGACGAGCAGGGCGGTCTTGCCGATCAGGTCCTCGTCGGAACTGTTCAGCTTCTCCAGCATGCGCTGCTTCTCGATCGGCAGCTCCGTGATCACGCGGTGCAGGAACAACGCGGTCTCGTCGAGCAGGCGCTCGGGCGATTCCACGCCCTTGACCACGATGCTGCGTGCCATGGTGTGAAGCTCGGCATCCTCCTCGGCGGAAAGCTCGCGGCCGGTGAACACCACGACGGGGATGTTCGACAGCGCCTCGTCGTTGCGGATCTGATCGAGCACCTCGAAGCCGCTCATGTCGGGCAGCCTAAGGTCGAGCACCACGCAATCGCAGGGTTGCTCGCGCAACGTCGTGAGCGCGCCGGCCCCGGTATCCGTGGCCAGGATCTCGATGTCGTCGTGGTGCAGCAGCTCGCGGATCGAGAGCCGCTCGGCCTCGTTGTCCTCGACGATCAAGAGCCGCTTGCGCCGCGGCCGCGCATATTCCTTGATTTGCGTCAGCGCGGCCGAGACGCCCTCGGTCGTCGTCGGCTTGTTGACGAAGGAGAAGGCGCCGCGCGCCAGCGCATGCTGGCGGTCCTCGTCGAGCGTGATGATCTGGACCGGGATGTGGCGGGTGAGCGGATTGTGCTTGAGCTGGCTCAACACGGTCCAGCCCAGCATGTCGGGCAGGAACACGTCGAGGGAGACGGCCGTCGGCTGGTATTGCTTGGCGAGCTCGAGGGCCTCGGCGCCGCGCGCGGCGACCAGGACCTTGAAGCCCTTGTCGCGGGCCAGATCGACCAGCACGCGGGCATAATGCGGGTCGTCCTCGACGATCAGGAGAATGGTGTCGCCGGGCTCGAGGTTGAGGCGGTCGTCGGGCAGCTGCTCGATAACGCGCTGCTGGTCGGGCGCAGCAGGCTGCAGCGCCGGCGGCTGGCCGTATTGCTGTGACGCCGGCGCCCGCGGCGCGAGGGTCGGGCCGGAATATTTCAAGGGCAGATAGAGCGTGAAGGTCGAGCCCTTGCCCGGCGCGCTGCGCAGGTGGATCTCGCCGCCGAGCAGGCTGGCAAGCTCGCGGCTGATCGCAAGGCCGAGGCCGGTGCCGCCATATTTGCGGCTGGTGCCGGCATCGGCCTGCTGGAACGCCTCGAAGATCAGCTTCTGCTTCTCCAGGGGAATGCCGATGCCGGTGTCGGACACTTCGAAGGCGATCACGGCCGGCGCCGAGTTCAGCACCGGATGATCCGTCCCCCAGCCGCCGATTGCGCCGGCGACCTTCAGGCGCACTTCGCCGTCGGCGGTGAACTTGAAGGCGTTGGAGAGCAGATTCTTCAGAACCTGTTGCAGCCGCTTGGAGTCGGTCACGATGCTGCGCGGCAGGTTCGGATCGACGTCGATCTTGAACGACAGGTTGCGGTTGTCCGCCTCGTGCCGGAACGGCCGGCCGACGGTCTCGAGCAGGTTCGCGGTCAGGATTTCCTCGGCGTCGACCGTCACGGTGCCGGACTCGATCTTGGAGAGATCGAGAATGTCGCTGATGAGGTTGAGCAGGTCGGTGCCGGCACCATGGATGGTGCGGGCGAACTCGACCTGCTTGGCCGAGAGGTTGCCATCGGGGTTGTCGCTGAGCTGCTGTCCGAGGATCAGGATCGAGTTCAGCGGCGTACGCAGCTCGTGGCTCATATTGGCGAGGAACTCGGACTTGTACTTCGACGTCAGCGCGAGCTCGGTCGCCTTCTCCTCGAGCGCGCGGCGGGCCTGCTCGATCTCCTGGTTCTTGCGCTCGACCTCGACGTTGCGTTCGGCGAGCTGCTGCGCCTTCTGCTCGAGCTGGTCATTGGTCTGCTGCAATTCGCGTTGCTGGGTCTGCAGCTCGCCGGCGAGCTGCTGCGACTGCTTGAGCAGGCCTTCGGTCTGCATCGTGGCCTCGATCGAATTGAGCACGATGCCGATGGAGTCGGTGAGCTGCTCCAGGAACGTCATCTGCGACGTCGTGAAGGAGATGAGCGAGGCGAGCTCGATCACGGCCTTGACTTGGCCCTCGAACAGCACCGGCAGCACGACGAGGTTTTTCGGCGCGACGCGGAACAGCGCCGAGTTGATCGGCACCACGTCCGACGGAATGTCGGAGACGACGCGCGGCCGCTTGTCGAAGGCGCATTGGCCGATCAGGCCTTCGCCGAACTGCAGCACCGGCTGATAGGGGTAGACGCCGTCGCTGGCGTAGGAGGCGAGCAGCAGGAGCTGCGGATCGTTCTCGTTTTCGACCTGGTAGATCACGCCGGTATGGGCGTTCACCAGCGGCGACAATTCGGTGAGCAGCAGGCGGCCGACGGTGGTGAGGTCGCGCTGGCCCTGGAGCATGTTGGTGAACTTGGCGAGGTTGGTCTTCAGCCAGTCCTGCTCGGTGTTCAGCTCCGTCGTGAGACGGAGGTTGGTGATCATCGTGTTGATGTTGTCCTTCAGCTCCGCCACTTCGCCGCGGGCGTCGACCTGGATCGACCGCGTCAGGTCGCCCTTGGTCACCGCAGTTGCGACTTCCGCGATCGCGCGCACCTGCGAGGTCAGGTTGGCCGCGAGCAGGTTGACGTTGCCGGTGAGATCCTTCCAGGTGCCGGCAGCGCCGGGCACGTTGGCCTGACCGCCGAGCCGGCCTTCGACGCCGACCTCGCGCGCCACCGAGGTCACCTGGTCGGCGAAGGTCGCGAGCGTCTCGGTCATGTTGTTGATGGTGTCGGCGAGCGCCGCGACTTCGCCCTTCGATTTCACCGTGAGGTTCTGCTTCAGATCGCCGTTGGCGACCGCGGTCACCACCTTGACGATGCCGCGCACCTGCTCGGTCAGGTTCGCCGCCATGAAGTTGACGGTGTCGGTGAGGTCCTTCCACGTGCCGGCGACGCCGGGCACTTGGGCCTGGCCGCCCAGCTTTCCTTCCGTGCCCACCTCGCGTGCGACGCGCGTCACTTCGCCGGCGAATGCGTTGAGCTGGTCCACCATGGTGTTGATGGTGTTCTTCAGCTCCAGGATTTCGCCCTTCACATCCACAGTGATCTTGCGCGAGAGGTCGCCGCGCGCGACCGCCGTGGTGACTTCGGCGATGTTGCGGACCTGGGTGGTGAGGTTCGCAGCCAAGAGGTTGACGTTGTCCGTGAGATCCTTCCAGGTGCCGCCGACGCCGGGCACCACGGCCTGACCGCCGAGCCGTCCCTCGGTGCCGACCTCGCGCGCCACGCGCGTGACTTCGGCGGCGAAGGAGCGGAGCTGCTCGACCATGGTGTTCAGCGTGTCCTTCAGGAGAAGGATCTCGCCGCGTACGTCCACCGTGATCTTCTTCGACAGGTCGCCGCCGGCGATGGCGGTTGCGACCTCGGCGATGTTGCGGACCTGCGCTGTCAGGTTGGAGGCCATGAAGTTGACGTTGTCGGTGAGGTCCTTCCAGGTGCCGGCGACGCCGGGCACCTCGGCCTGGCCGCCGAGCTTGCCTTCGGTGCCGACCTCGCGCGCCACGCGCGTGACTTCGCCGGCAAAGCCGTTGAGCTGGTCCACCATGGTGTTGATGGTGTTCTTCAGCTCGAGGATTTCGCCCTTCACGTCGACGGTGATCTTGCGCGAGAGGTCGCCGCGCGCCACCGCGGTCGTCACCTCGGCGATGTTGCGGACCTGGGCGGTGAGGTTACCCGCCATCGAGTTGACGGAGTCCGTCAAGTCCTTCCAGGTGCCGGCGACGCCGGGCACGTTGGCCTGACCGCCGAGGCGGCCTTCGGTGCCGACCTCGCGCGCCACGCGCGTCACCTCGCCCGCGAAGCGGTTGAGCTGGTCGACCATCGTGTTCAGCGTGTCCTTGAGCTGAAGGATCTCGCCGCGCACGTCCACGGTGATCTTGCGCGACAGGTCGCCGCCGGCGATGGCGGTGGCAACTTCCGCGATGTTGCGGACCTGGGCGGTGAGGTTGCCCGCCATCGAGTTCACGGAGTCGGTCAGGTCCTTCCAGGTGCCGGCGACGCCGGGCACGTCGGCCTGGCCGCCGAGCTTGCCGTCGGTGCCGACCTCGCGCGCCACGCGCGTGACTTCGCCGGCGAAGGCGTTGAGCTGGTCGACCATGGTGTTGAGCGTTTCCTTCAGCTGAAGGATCTCGCCCGAGACGTTCACCGTGATCTTCTTGGACAAGTCGCCCTTCGCCACCGCGGTTGCGACCTCGGCGATGTTGCGGACCTGGCCGGTGAGGTTCGAGGCCATCGAGTTGACGCTGTCGGTGAGGTCCTTCCACGTGCCGCCGACGCCGCGCACCACCGCCTGACCGCCAAGCTTGCCTTCGGTGCCGACCTCGCGCGCCACGCGCGTGACTTCGCCGGCGAAGGCGTTGAGCTGGTCCACCATCGTGTTGATGGTGTCCTTCAACTCGAGGATCTCGCCGCGCACGTCCACGGTGATCTTCTTCGAGAGGTCGCCGCCGGCGACTGCGGTGGTCACCTCGGCGATGTTGCGGACCTGCGCGGTCAGGTTCGAGGCCATCGAGTTGACGCTCTCGGTGAGGTCCTTCCAGGTGCCGGCGACGCCGAGCACGTTGGCCTGGCCGCCGAGCCGGCCCTCGGTGCCGACCTCGCGGGCGACGCGCGTGACTTCGCCGGCGAAGGCGTTGAGCTGGTCGACCATGGTGTTGAGCGTCTCCTTCAGCTGAAGGATCTCGCCCGAGACGTTCACCGTGATCTTCTTCGACAAGTCGCCGCTCGCGATGGCGGTCGCGACGTCGGCGATGTTGCGGACCTGCGCGGTCAGGTTGGAGGCCATGAAGTTGACGTTGTCGGTGAGGTCCTTCCAGGTGCCGGCGACGCCGGGCACCTGGGCCTGGCCGCCGAGCTTGCCCTCGGTGCCGACCTCGCGCGCCACGCGCGTGACTTCCGAGGCGAACGAGTTGAGCTGGTCCACCATGGTGTTGATGGTGTCCTTCAGCTCCAGGATCTCGCCGCGCACGTCCACCGTGATCTTGCGCGAGAGGTCGCCGCGCGCCACGGCAGTGGTGACGTTGGCGATGTTGCGGACCTGTGCGGTCAGGTTGCCGCACATCGCGTTGACGGAGTCGGTCAGGTCCTTCCAGGTGCCGGCGACGCCGGGCACGATGGCCTGGCCGCCCAGCTTGCCGTCGGTGCCGACCTCGCGCGCCACGCGAGTCACTTCGGAGGCGAAGGAGCGCAGCTGGTCCACCATCGTATTGATGGCTTCCTTGAGCTGGAGGATCTCGCCGCGGACGTCGACCGTGATCTTCTTGGAGAGGTCGCCGTTGGCGACCGCGATCGTCACCTCGGCGATGTTGCGAACCTGGTTGGTCAGGTTGTTCGCCATCGAGTTGACGCTCTCGGTGAGGTCCTTCCAGACGCCGGTCACCTCCGGCACCTGGGCCTGGCCGCCGAGCTTGCCTTCGGTGCCGACCTCGCGCGCCACGCGCGTCACCTCCGAGGTGAACACGCCGAGCTGCTTGATCATGGTGTTGACGATCGTCGCCGACTGCAAGAACTCGCCGCGGAGCGGACGGCCGTCGACGTCGAGCTTGACGGTCTGCAGCAGGTCGCCTTGGGCGACAGCGGCAACCGCGCGTGTCACCTCGCGGGTTGGCCACAACAGGTCGTCGATCAGCGTGTTGACGGAGCCTTCCATGTCGGCCCAGGAGCCGGAGGCGAGGCCGAATTTCACACGCTGGCGGGTCTTGCCTTCGCGTCCCACCACCTGGCCCACCAGCTCGAGCTGCTGTGCCATGCGCTGGTTGGCGGCGATAATTTCGTTAAAAGTGTCGGCGATCTTGCCGTCGATACCGAGATAGTCGCCGCTCATGCGCACCGAAAAGTCACCGCTGCGCATCGCCTGGAGGGCGAGCAGCAGTTCCGCTCGGGAATCTGACTCGGACGTACCGTTGATTTTTGGCTTTGGGACGCGACGACCGGAGCGTGATGCAGTTCCGGAATCGAGGTCGCTCATACTGTTTCCCCCGCAGGCGTCGGCCGAATCTGAGGCAAGACGCGTTCGACGAAATAAGAGCGTCAGCCAAATTCGAAATCAAGCGCCAACGTACGGCGCAAGGAAATGGAACCCGCTTTGCTCAGCCCAACCGAGTTAACGACGGACCGGCCGGTTTGTTCCACACCTCCTCGAAAGGAAAAAGGCCGCAGGGGCGGGTCGTCAACGCGTCCGTCGTCCGCAGCCCTGCTTCGGAACGGAGCGCCGAGCCTGACGGTTAGCCGGGGCAGACAGGGAGAACGGACATGAAGGCAGCAATTGTCGCCATCGCCATCACGGCGCTTGCCGCGGGGTCGGCTCTGGCGCAGGGCGGTGCGCCAAGCGGGCGCGGCTCCGTGACGGGCGACCCCGCCGCAAGCTCCGCCAACCCGCAGGCGGACACGCCGACCACCGGAGCGGCCACCCGCTCGAATCCAAGCGGAAGCGGCACGTCCTCGTCCGGCGGCAAGGACGACAACGGCGATGCGGGTCGCGATAAGATGCCGGAGAGCGACCGCACCGTGCGGCCGCAGAGCCAGCAACACCGGAACGACAAGTAGAGTTATTTGTCCGCCATGGTGCGCTCGGCGTCCCTGACCTGCGCGCGAAGCAGCGGAAGCTGTTCGCGCGCGAACGCTGCGAGCGCCGCATTGTCGGGCGCCGTCAGATAGCGCTCGAGCAGGCCGATGATCGATTCATACTCGGGAATTTGTGCGGCATAGAAACTTCTGACGTAGGCCGGACCATCCGACATTTCGGGCTCGACGAGGCTCGCGCTCAAGGATGTTGCCCTGCCGACATGCAGTTCCGCGCCGATGGCCTCCTGGACCTCTTTTAGTCGCTTGTCGCGCTTAGCCGCTTCCTCGGCGCGCAGGGCGGCGAGGTTCTTGACCTCGGCGTTGCCCTTGAGGTCGGTGTTCTCGAGCAGCCCCTGTTGAAACCGGCTGAAATTGTAGGCACCGCTGATCACCTCGATCGCGGAGGGCGCCCGTGCGCCGGGCTTTCGTTCGCCAAGGCTGTCGGCAAGCGCCGAGGTGCTGATCAATGCCAGAATGATTGCGGCGACAACTCGCATTGATCTTCAATGACGAACCGCGTGCGAAAGTTCCCCTACCATTACGATCCGGTAAGCGGGTTGCGGCGCAAGAGTTCCGTCCCCACGTCCTTTATATGAAACAGTCTGACGTCTTCAGAGACAACGCCGACAATTGTCTTCAGCTTGCCGAGCGCGCTGACGGACAGCCCGCCCATAAGCGCTATTCGCGCATGGCCGACGCCTGGACGGCACTCGCCAACGAGCAGGATTGGCTCGACGGCGAAATTTCGCCCGTTCCCGTCCATGCAGCTCCAAAGCGGAACGGGTGAGCTCGTCTTTAAAAATCTGCATGTGAGACCGCTCACGGAAGGCGCACAACTGATTTGGGATCATCCGGGAAGGTCGATCGCGGAGGTTTCCAATTGCAGAAGGAGGTTTGACGATGGCTCCACGTCTGGCTCTTCTCTCCCTCATTCTCGCCTTTGGCGTCTCCGTCGCGTTCGCGACGGTGACGACGGTGCGACAGGTGCATCTCGAGAGCGCATCTGCCGTCCATGCCGTGCGCAGCTGATTGCGGCAGCGGAACATTCGACGCCGCAATGCGTAAGCGCTCCGACACATCAGCAGAAGCGAGAGCGCATCATGGCCCATTCCGACCAAGGCATCGTCAAGGACAAGCGTGGGGAGGAGCAGCCCCGCGACAAGGAACGTGCGCAATCCGTGCACAAGGCGGATCCGAAAGGCTCGCCGTCGCGTGAAGCGACGCGCGATCCCAAGCTGAACGACAACATCAAGACGCCGGGTTCCGGCGCCATGCCGGACGGCTCGAGCGACGCCACGGGCTAAGCGCTCACCAGGAACGAATTCGCGCAGGAAGAGTCGCCGGGTTGCTTCCGGTAGTCATGCCCCCGGTGCGCCGGAAGCAATCTCCAAGGACGGCCCTGGCACCCACCGTGCCGGGGTCGTTTGCTTTTGAGGGGGGCTTTCCGTGCGTCATCCGCCGCCGCTCTCCGGATCCCCCTGAGTATGTCCTTCAGGCCCGCGGCCGAATACGCCGAAGCTGCTTGACTTCACGCCGGCAGCGGCATCGACGCCCACAGCGGCCAGTCCGAACTTCAGGAGTTCGCGGACTGCTGCCGCCCGCGTCGGCATGCGGTGCTTGAACCGGAAATCGTCAATGGCGGCCAACTCTTCCGGCGAGAGCATGACCTGGAGGCGCTCGGCGCGAAGGTCGTTCATGGCGATCACGCAAATTGAGTAGGATGAGTAGCTTACTCAACGAACCAGCTTGATGAGAGTTCCGCGAAAGCCGACGAAGTCCGCAAGTGAGTAGGAAATCAAATGAAATCAATAATTTATTGTAACGCATGCCGCCGTAGGGCATTGTTCCCGGAAGGGAGGAGAAACCATGACGGACGAAGTCAGGTTACCTCGCAAGCTTTCCGAAGAACCCGCAGCGCCCGAGCCGGTGCGGCCAAGCCAGCAGAAGATCATCGATGAGGTCGAGCGCTGGGCCAACAGCCCGGGCCTCCAGCCGCCGCAATCGCGGCCTTCGACGGGAGCGAAAGCGAGCTAGGGCATGATCCGGAAAAGTGCGAAGCGGTTTTCCGCAAAGATCATGCGTAAACAACAATCTAAAGCGCGATGACGATTCATCCAAATCTCATCGCACTTTAAGGCTTTGCGAAGCGAGAGCCCGTTGCCGACGGCGAATGGCCTGATCGACGCGATTTGTGGGAGACACTGCGAAGCTTGCGTCTGAGCCACCAGGCCGACACGGACACGATGGCCCAGACCGTCAGCGCGGCTAAAAAAGCGAGCGCGACGCTTGCCCCGACAATTAAATGGAAGATAGCGGCGAACGCGGCGAGGCCGATGCTGCCGAGCGCGGCGCCGACAGCATCGAGGGCCGCGGCCTTCTGTCCGCGACGCCGCCCGCTCAGGCCGGCCTTCTCCTTGGCGTGACGCTCGTGACTTTCGATCAGCGTCGCGCTGGCGCAGAAGATGGCCGGAAGAGCAAGAAAGAGCCCGCCGACGGACAGGCCGAACTTCGAACCGATAACGCCCGCGAGCACCGTCGCACCGCCGCCGAGCACGAAGCGAATGGCGTACTCGTACCACCGCGTCTGTTTCAGCGCCGATGTCGATAGCTTCACCAGCATCAGGCGGCACCTCCCAGGCCGGCGAGCAGGCCGAAGGCGACAACGAGCCATGCGGCAAAGGCGAGGATCGTGGCTGGAAGCGCGCCGAAACGGAACCTCATCAGGAGGTGGCAGACGACGACGCTGTAGCAGGCGAGCGCGATGGCGCCATAGATCATCGTCCAGCTCTGGGCCGCAGCATATTGCGGGCCGTGCTGGACCACTGCGATGCCGAGGGTGGCCAGCGCCACCGACGGTGCGGCGCCGAGCAGCCCGGCAAAGCTCTTCGGCCGCAGCATGTCACCGACGATCGTGAAGACGGATACGATCAGGCCGCCGGCGACGAAGCGCACGAGATATTCAGTCATGGCTGTCCCCCCGAGCCCTTGCGCTGCCGCTGCCGTGACTTCGCCATCGTGAACGGCCGGAACAGGCGCTCAATGATGATGCCGAGCGTGAAACCTGCCACGACGTCGCTGGCCCAGTGCGCGAGCAGCGCGACGCGCGTCAGGGACAGCGCTACCGCAAAGGAGCGCGCCAGGCTGCGCGGGGCCGGCGGCAACAGGCCTGCGGCCGAGGCAAGGGCGCCCATATGCACGGCGTGACCTGAGGGAAATGCATCGCGCGCTCGCCCCGAAAAGGGAACGCCGCGCCTATGGCCGCTCACCGTCAGCCGGTCCGGCCTCGTCTGATCGAACACGGATTTCAAGACATGTGGCAACACGGCCGTCACCAGCGACACGATCAGGACGTGATCGGCAACGGGACGCTGCTGCGGATGCCGAAGGCGGGTGTAGAGCCATCCCACTGCCGCGAGCGCAACCAGGACATGCTCGTCGGCGCCCCAGGTCATGGCCTGGGCGGCATGCTCGAGCCCCGAGTTGGTATTGTGCGCGATCTCGTTGGCGATCGCCGTATCGATCCGGGTGGGTTTGACTGTTACAAGGGCCATCGGTCCGTCGGCGACTGTTCCTCCATGACAGTTTTGTAAAGCCCTGGAACAAAGAAGGTTCCTGGCTCAACCGGCAGGCACCGCACAGCGGCAGCGCGATGACGTTCTCATCGCGCGCCAGGAAAGGACGCCGGAGGGCCGGCGTCCTTTCAGCAATGCGTTACTTGCTGGATTGGCCGACGCTCGGCGCCCTGCCGAGGTTCTTGGCCATGTCGAGGTGGTGCTTCAACGCCGGGAGCGTTTTGCCGGCCCAATCCTTGAGCTCGGCATTGTCGCCGCCCTTGGCGTAGCGCTCGAACAGCGACACGGCATCTTCATGCGCGCTGACCTGATAGGAATTGTAGTCCGAGCTGAAATCCTTGCCGCTTGCATTCTTGAGTTTGTCGATCTTGCTCTGATGCGAGCTGTCGAGCGCCGTCGGCAGCTTGGCCTGCACCTTGCCATTGCCGACCAGTCCCTTGAGCTCGTTGCTCGTCTTGGTGTGATCGGTGATCATCTGCTGCGCGAAGGCTTTCTCTTCCGCGTTGCCCTTCTGCTGGGCGAGCTTGCTCGATTCGATCTCGAACATGTCGCTGATCGCGACCTGCGTCACGAAGTCCGCGGTCGCAGGCGCAACGCCGAGCGCCGAATTCACGCCGGTCTTTTCGCCGAGCGACTGGGCGAGGGCGGGGCCTGCGAGAACCATGCAGGCAAGAGCGATGATTGTGCGTTTCATGGTCAAATCCTTCCGAAAAGGTCGCGTGGCCGCTTGCCGGCGACGTGCGGCGACCAACACGCCGCGGGGGCCCGAGGTTCCTAACGGCTAATCCGCGCGATTCCGTCCGGTGCGCGGATTGATGGGATCTGTCGGCTTGCGTCGAAGCCGTTCGGGCAGGAACGGTTCGGCCGCCGTGGCGGTCGCGTCGGCCCGTACATCCGCGTGGTGCTGCGCCTGCTCGTGGGAGGTGCGGTTGTCATTGATCCGGCGCTTGACATCGAGACCGTCGACCGGATCGTTGACGCCGTGCCTGATGTCGCGGAAATCACTCATGGCTCGCCTCATTGCTTTCCTGGCAGGATCGATTCCAGCACCTGCCGCGCTGCTCCCTTGATCATCCCGCTCTCGTTCGGGTCGCCCTTCATCAGGGCGAGCGAGAAGTTCTTCGCCTGCTGCAAGGTGATGTGTGGCGGCAGCGGCGGCACCTCGGGATCGGTTTTCACTTCCAGCACGACGGGCATCTCGCTTGTTAGCGCCTGCTCCCAGGCCGAGCCGAGCAGCTGTGGGCTGTCGACGAAGATGCCGCGCAGGCCGATCAGTTCGGCGAAGCGCGAATAGGAGACGTCGGGAATGCGCTGTGACGCCTCGAACTTGGGATCACCGTTGATGATGCGTTGCTCCCAGGTCACCTGATTGAGGTCCTCGTTGTTGAAGACGCAGACGATGAACCGCGGGTCCTTCCAGTCGCGCCAATACTTCGCCGCGGTGATCAGCTCGGCCATGTTGTTCATCTGCATGGCGCCATCGCCGACGAGTGCAATCACGGGGCTGTCCGGATGGGCGTATTTGGCCGCGAGCGCGTAAGGCACCGCAGCGCCCATCGAGGCGAGCCCGCCGGAGAGCGAGGCCGTCATGCCGCGCCGCATCTTCAGGTCGCGGGCGAACCAGTTGGCGCATGAGCCGGAATCGCTGGTGATGATGGCGCGGTCCGGCAGGCGCGGTGACAATTCCCAGGCGACGAGCTGCGGATTGACGGGCGCGGCGGGCTGATGCGCGCGGCCATCCAATGTCTTCCACCACGTCGCAACGTCGTCCTGGATGCCCTGGCGCCAGGCCCCGTCGCTCTTGGGTTTCAGCCGCGGCAACAATGCCCGCAGCGTCTCGGCCGCATCTCCGACGAGGCCGACTTCCATGGGAAAGCGGATCGACATCATGCTGGCGTCGATGTCGATCTGCACGCCGCGCGCGCTGCCTTCCTTCGGCAGGAATTCTGCGTAAGGAAAGGTCGAGCCCACCATCAGCAGCGTGTCGCATTCCATCATCATGTTGTAGCTGGGCTCGGTGCCGAGCAGGCCGATCGAGCCGGTGACCCATGGCAGGTCGTCGGGCAGCGCGGCCTTGCCGAGCAGCGCCTTGGCGCAGCCGGCCGACAGGCGGTCGGCGACCGCGATGATCTCGTCGGTGGCGTGAAGCGCGCCGGCGCCGACGAGCATTGCGACCTTCTTGCCGGCATTGAGGATATCAGCGGCGCGGTCGAGATCGACGTCGTGTGGGATGATTCTAGGGGCGCTGTATCCGACGCCCGAGTGCAGCGTGCCGTGCGCGCGGGGCGGGTCCTCGTAAGCCTCCTCCTGCAGGTCGTTGGGCAAGATGATGACGGTAGGAGTCCGCCGCGCCAGTGCGATCCGCACCGACCGATCAATCAGGTGTCGCACCTGCGCGGGCGAGGAGGCCTGCATGACGTAGGCGCCCGCGACGTCCTTGAACATGGAGAGGAGGTCGAGTTCCTGCTGATATTGGCCGCCGAGGGCGTTGCGCGACTGCTGGCCGACAATCGCCAGCACCGGCTGGTGATCGAGTAGCGCGTCGTACAGCCCGGTGACGAGATGCGATGCGCCGGGACCGGAGGTCGCAATGCAAACGCCGAGCTGACCTGAGAATTTTGCGTAAGCGGTTGCCATGAAGGCCGCCATTTCCTCGTGCCGCGCCTGCACGAAGCCGATCTTGCCGCCCGCCCGGTTCATCGCACCGAACACGCCGTTGATGCCGTCGCCGGGATAGCCAAAGATGTGGCGCACGCCCCATTGGTACAGGCGCCCAATGATGAAGTCGGAGACGGTCTGGGACATCGCGGGCGGCTCTCTCTGTTGCGGCCTCGGTAGCCTCAGAGAACCGGCTCTTGGTGGTGATGTTCCCAAAGCTTTTGCGGAATACCCGCCGGAACGATCACTCACCCCTTCCGGTTGATTGATAAATGGCTGAGTGGAGAATGACGATGCTGAATCAGGGCGAACTGGACCGTAACGAGATGGGCCGGCTGATCGGAAGCGACAAGGTCGAGGGAACCGCGGTCTACGGTGCCGATCGCAACAAGATCGGTTCAATCGAACGGGTCATGATCGACAAGATCAGCGGCAAGGTCTCATATGCGGTGCTTGGTTTCGGCGGCTTTCTCGGCCTCGGCAATGATCACTATCCGTTGCCCTGGCAGTCGCTGAAGTACGACACCGAGCTCGGCGGTTACGTGACTGCGATCACCGCCAAGGATCTGGAAGGCGCGCCGAAATACGGTGAGAAGACCGACTGGAACTGGAGTGACGACGCCGCCGTGCGCGGCATCAACTCCTATTACGGTGTTCCCTTCGCTTGAGCTTTGAGAGGCGCGGCGCCTCGCTCACCCCGCCGCTTCTCTCCGCCCCGGGCCCGCATGCACATGCACCTGCTTGGCATGCAGCACCTCGCCGCATTCCGAGCACACCATTACGGGATCGAACAGCTTGCCGCAGCTCTTGTGCTCGTGCAGCAGCGGGCGGCCGCGCTCGTCGCCCATATGGGTGTCACCCCAATGCACCATCGCCATGATGATCGGGTAGAGGTCGAGCCCCTTCTGGGTGAGGATGTATTCGTAGCGCTTCGGCGCCTCGGAATAGGGGACGCGGCGCAGGATGCCGAAGCGGACCAGCTTCTTCAGCCGCTCCGAGAGCAGATGGCGTGTGATCTGGAGCGAGGACTGAAACGCCTCGAACCGCCTGACCCGCAAGAAGCACTCGCGCAGGATCAGCAGCGTCCAGCGGTCGCCAATCGCGGCGACGGTGCGCGCAAGCGAGCAGGGCTCTTCCTCCAGCGTGTCCCATTTCATGATGCGGTTCCTCAAGTCGTCAGTCTGAAAAAGGAACTAAGTTGATCGATCAGAGAGATTTTCACTAGAAACTAACATTCAGCTGCTCAGTTTGACAGTTCTATTATTGAACTATAGCCTCCGGCACACAAACGCCGCGCGCTCGCAGCGCGGCCCATGGGAGGAGGCGGTCTTGTCCAAGCGAAACGCGACTGCGGCCGTCATCGGGGCCGGCGATTTTATCGGCGCCGAGATCGCCAAGAAGTTTGCCGCCGAAGGGTTCTCGATTTTCGCCGGCCGCCGCAATGGCGATAAGCTCGCGCCGCTGGTGCAAGAGATCGAAGCCGCCGGTGGTGACATCCACGCCCGCTCGCTCGACGCGCGGAAGGAGGATGAGGTCATCGCCTTCCTCAATGACGCCGACAAGCATGCACCGCTCGAAGTCTGCATCTTCAACGTCGGCGCCAACGTCAATTTCCCGATCCTCGACACCACCGAGCGCGTGTTTCGGAAAGTGTGGGAGATGGCCTGCTATTCCGGCTTCCTCGCCGGGCGCGAGGCCGCGCGGCTGATGCTGCCGCGCGGCGGCGGCAACATCTTCTTCACGGGTGCGACCGCGAGCTTGCGCGGTGGCAGCGGCTATGCCGCCTTCGCCAGCGCCAAGTTCGGTCTGCGCGCGGTCGCGCAGGCGATGGCGCGCGAGCTCGGGCCGAAGAACATCCACGTCGCCCATCTCATCATCGATTCCGGCGTCGACACCGAATGGGTGCGCCAGCGCCGGCTCGAGGCGCTCGGGCCGAATGCGCTCGATAATCCCGACCTCCTGATGCCGCCGTCCTCGGTCGCGAACGCCTATTGGCAGCTTTACCAGCAGCCGAAGAGCGCCTGGACTTTCGAGATGGAGATCCGCCCCTTCGGAGAGAAATGGTGACCGCGGCGAGAAAGTCCGGCTAGACTGAGCTCAACATCAAGCAAATTCCGGGAGGATTTTCAGTGAAGACCGCGATCACCGAACTGTTCGGCATCGAGCACCCGATCATCCAGGGCGGCATGCATTTCGTCGGCTTCGCCGAGCTGGCCGCTGCCGTCTCCAATGCCGGCGGGCTCGGCATCATCACCGGTCTCACGCAGAAGACGCCCGAGCTGCTCGCCAAGGAGATCGCGCGCTGCCGCGACATGACGGACAAGCCGTTCGGCGTCAACCTCACCTTCCTGCCGGCCTTCTCGGCGCCGCCTTATCCGGAATACATCGCGGCCATCGTCGAGGGCGGCATCAGGGCCGTGGAGACCGCGGGCCGCAGCCCGGAAGCCTACATGCCGGCGCTGAAGGCCGCCGGCATCAAGGTCATCCACAAATGCACATCGGTGCGCCACTCGCTGAAGGCCGAGCGCATCGGCTGCGACGCCGTCAGCGTCGACGGCTTCGAGTGCGGCGGCCATCCCGGCGAGGACGACATTCCCAACATGATCCTGCTGCCGCGTGCGGCGGAGGAGTTGAAAATCCCATTCGTCGCCTCCGGCGGCATGGCCGATGGTCGCAGCCTGGTCGCGGCGCTCTCGCTGGGCGCGGCGGGCATGAACATGGGCACGCGCTTCATCGCCACCAAGGAAGCGCCGGTGCACCAGAACGTGAAGGACGCGCTGGTCGCGGCCACCGAGCTCGACACCCGCCTGATCATGCGGGCGTTGCGCAATACCGAGCGCGTCCTGAAGAACGCCAATGTCGACCGCCTGCTCGAGATCGAGCGCGAAAAGGGCGCCAAGCTCACGATCGACGACATCCACGACCAGGTCGCGGGCGTCTATCCCAGGATCATGCTGGACGGCCAGATGGATGCCGGCGCCTGGAGCTGCGGCATGGTCGCGGGCCTGATCCACGACATCCCGTCCTGCAAGGAGCTGATCGATCGCATCATGGCCGAGGCTGAAACCATCATCCGCAGCCGCCTGATGGGGTTCCTGGACGGGACGGACGCTGCGCGAAAGGTCGCCTGACACCGCCAAACTTCTTAACCACGGCGGCATCTGACCGCTGGAATTACGCGCGGCGCCTCCTAGATAGGGGTAAATTGCCCCTTTCATAAATCGATTTCAGGAGGCGTCCGTGGTCCTGAAAAGCGTTCCCTTCGCAATTGCCTTTGCCCTCGTGGTCGCAGGGGCCGGTGTTGCGCGCGCCGACGACTACAAGCCGGGCGAATATCTCGGCCTCGATCTATCCAAGGCGGTGCTGTCGCCGAAACGTCTCGGGCCGGAGACGCACTTCGCGCCGGTCGCGCTCGAAGCGCGCGGTGGGAACGAGGCACAGGCACGCGCTGAGCCCGTCGACGTGCCGAAGAAGGTTGCCGCCGAACGCGTTCGTGTGGCCGAGCCTAAGGGCACGCATGCGGCGAGCAGCCAGCCGCGGGGCGCGGCCCGCGCCAAGCTCGCGCACCGCCGCGGCAACCCGCTCGATGCGCAGGCACTGGACACCCGCATCCAGACCTGGCCATGCCGCTCCGGCGGCATCTGCAACTGGAAGCGGTGATCACAGGCGTCATCCCCGCGTCGCAAAACCGTAGGCGCGGAGTCAAGAATCCGTAAGCCGGGAGTCAAGGAGCGCAGGCACCTTCCGTCGAGATTCGACGAAGGTCTCCTGAATGGCAACGCTCCGCGCCTCGCGCGCATGGACCCGGCGGCAGTTTCTGGTCCGCTCCGCTTCCAGTCTCGCCATCGCCGCGCTCGCGAAGCCTCATTTGAGCCGCGCGGCCGATCGGCCGCAGATCGCAGGCGGCATCCAGTCCGGCGATGTCTCCGGCGGCTCCGCGGTGATCTGGGCGCGCGCCGATCGGCCCGCGCGGATGCAGGTGGAATGCTCTACGGTCGAGAGCTTCAAGACCATCATCGCCTCGGCCTCCGGCGATGCGCTGCCCGCCGCCGATCTCACTGCAAAACTCCTGCTGGCGGATCTGCCGCCCGGGCAGGACATCTTCTACCGCGTCCGCTTCGACGACATCGCCACCGGTCTCCTCGGTGAAAGCCGCATCGGCCATTTCCGCACCGCGCCGGCAGCGCGTCAGTCGATCTCGTTTCTGTGGTCCGGCGACACCGCCGGGCAGGGCTGGGGCATCGACGTCTCCCGCGGCGGCTATCGCAGCTATCGCACCATGCTCGACAACAATCCGGATTTCTTCATTCACTGTGGCGATCACATCTACGCGGACTGCACGATCCCTTCCGAGCAGAAGCTGCCGAACGGCGACACCTGGCGCAACATCGTCACCGAAGAGAAATCGGAGGTGGCGCACACCCTGGCGCAGTTCCGCGGCAACTACAAATACAACCATCTCGACGAGCACTTCCGCGCCTTCCATGCGCAGGTGCCGATGTTCGCGCAGTGGGACGATCACGAGGTGACCAACGACTGGTCGCCGATCGGGACCTATGACGAGTCCGGACACGAGGACGACGGCACCCCGCGCCTGGTCGCGCGCGCCCGCCGAGCCTTCTTCGATTTCATGCCGATCCGCGACATCGGCGCGCGGCACGGCCGCGTCTATCGCAAGATCGCCTACGGCCCGCTGCTCGACGTCTTCATGATCGACATGCGCAGCTACCGCGACGAGAGCTGGAACAAGGGCGATGATCACCGCGGCTGGATCCTGGGCGCCGAGCAGCTCGCCTGGCTCAAGCGCGAGCTCGCCGCTTCGCGCGCGACCTGGAAGGTGATCGCGGCCGATTTGCCGATCGGCCTGATAAGCCTGGATGCCGTTGCGCTCGGCGATGGGCCGCCCGACCGGCGCGAGCACGAGATCGCGGATCTGCTCGCCTCGATCAAGCGCGCCGGCATCCGCAACATCGTCTGGCTCACCGCCGACATGCACTACACCGCCGCGCATTATTACGATCCGAGCAAGGCGCAATTTAGGGATTTCGAGCCGTTCTGGGAGTTCGTCTCCGGCCCGCTGCATGCCGGCAGCTGGGGACCGGGCGAGCTCGACGACACCTTCGGCCCGGTCGCGATGTACCAGCATGGCTGCAGCGCTGCGCAAGGCGAGAATCTCGCGCCCTGCTTCGGCCTGCAATTCTTCGGCAAGGTCGATATCGATGGCCGGACCGGCGTGATGACCGTGACCCTGAAGGACGTCGACAATCGCGACCTCTGGTCGGTCGACATCGTACCGCAGCCGCAGGTGCATCCTTCGCTGGTGGCGCAGCATTGGTGAGGTTGCGGCGCGCCAGTCGTCATGCCCGGGCTTGTCCCGGGCATCCACGTTCTTCGTGCCGCGTGGCAATGCGTGGAGGGCCGGGACAAGCCCGGCCATGACGATGGAGAGGCATTGCTAACCCGATCTTGATTGGCCGCCGTGCTCCTCCCGCGCTAGGGTGGGGGGTCCCGCCACTTCTTCTCCATCACTCGAAAAGTCTGCTCACGCGACATCGCCGCGCGCATCCGGTGGGCTGAATTGCTCAGGAGCCTGTTGCATGGATCATCTGAAAACACAGGGCATCAGCATGCCCAAGCTCGGCCTCGGCACCTTCCGCATGCAGGGCGATGCCTGCCGTGCCGCGGTCGAGAGCGCGCTTTCCATCGGCTATCGCCACATCGACACGGCCGAGATGTACGCCAATGAGGAGGCGATCGGTGCGGCCATCGCCGCCTCCGGCGTGCCGCGCGGCGAGCTGCACGTCACCACGAAAGTCTGGCACGAGAACCTCAGCCGCGATGCGATCCGCCGCGCTTTCGACGCCAGCCTTAGGAAGCTCCGGCTCGACCATGTCGACCTCTATCTCGTGCATTGGCCGTCGAAGGCCGCGAACTGGGGCGCGGTGTTCGAGACGCTGATGACGCTCAAGGCGGAGGGGCGCACGCGCGCGGTCGGCGTTGCCAATTTCACCACCGCGCTGCTCAAGGTCGCGGTCGAGGAGATCAAGGCGCCGATCGCCTGCAACCAGGTCGAATATCACGCCATGCTCGATCAATCGAAGGTGCTGGCCTATCTCCAAGCGAGGTCGATTCCGCTGGTTGCCTATTGTCCGCTGGCGCAAGGGCGTTTCGCGAGCGATCCGGTGCTGGCCGACATCGGCGCCCGGCACAATGCCACCGCTGCGCAGGTCGCGTTGAAATGGCTGCTCGACCAGGACGGCGTCGCCGCGATCCCGAAGGCCTCGCGTCGCGAGAGCCAGCAGGCCAATCTCGACGCGCTGAAGATCACGCTCGACGATGCCGACCGCATAAAAATCGCCGCGCTGGCGAAGGACAGACGTTGCGTCAATCCCGGCTTCGCACCGGCATGGGATTAGCTGCAATGACAAGCAATAGAAATGGCCCCGTGAGGGGCCATTTCCATGTTGCGTTGCGCATTAGTCCCAGTGGTGGTGATGGCGATGGCTGCGCTTGATGACGACAACCTTGTCGCCGCGATGGTGGCGATGCCAGCCATGGCGATGTCCGCGGAATTCGGCGCGGGCGCCGTACGGGCCGTGGTGATGATGATGATAGCCGCCGCTGCGCTTGATCACCACCGTCTCCGCACTTGCGAGTGTCGGCGCCGCGATCACGAGCGCACCGAGAGCCGCAACCACATAACCAAGCTTTTTCATGATGTCCTCCTCCAAACGAATGCACATCTAAACCGCAGATTTGCGCGAACGTTCCGGAGGAGCGGGAAGAGAATTCTGAACGGATGTTCAGACGAAGGCGTGCTAATCGCAGCGCTGCTGCGCGGGCGTCGGCGCACCGCTGGCGACGTATTTGCCGTTCCTGATCGTGTACTCGCCGCGCTCGCTGCGATTGTAGATCGCGCGCAGGATGCCGTCCTTCTGCAACAGCAACCCGAACTCGCGGGCCTGATGCAACGAGGGGAAGTACACCATGACATTGAGCAGGCCCTCGGCATTGACCGTGGCGGACACCACCTCGTTCTCGTCCCTGGCCTCGCCGAAATTGCGCCGGTACATCACCCGGCCGTCTTTCCGGATGTCGTAAGTCAAGCGCGCGCCCTGGTCGCGGTCGGGCCTACCCGAGCAATCGACCGCCCACGAGCCGAGCAGACCCCATTGCTCAACGGTCGTGGCCAGCGTCTCGGCACCGGCCGTGGAAGTGAACGCGACCCACAGCACCGCAGCCGCGATCCAGCGGCTCGAACAACGCATCATGTCCTGAAAAACCCCGCCTCGAACAATTCCAAAGTCTAGCATCCCGCGCGCGACCCCGCCACGGAAGCCGCCGATCGCCCGCGAATTTGATCCGCGTCAATGAGGCAGGGCGTTTGGAAGGTAAGATGGCATTTCCCGAAGGCGAACGTGGATAGAGCAATGCTGAATCAAGTCATGGATTTTGCGGGCGAAGTGCTGCCCGGGAGCTGTGCCGTACCGCCTTATTCCGAGGCCGCATTTCTGAGCGAGTTGGGCGATCGCCTGCGGTGCTCCCGCATGCGCTGCGATCTGTCGCGCCGGGAGCTCGCCCGCCGCTCGGGGATTTCCGAGCGCTACATCGCCCAGATCGAGGCCGGCAAAGGCAACGTCTCCATCGTCCTGTTGCTGCGGCTGGCTTCCGCGATTCACGGCAGTAAGCCACAGGCGGCGTGAGGAGACGTCCGGACCGGGCCTCAGGCTCGCTTCTCCACATTGGCGCTGCGGGCGGGCACGCCGAACTCCTTGCGGCAGACCTCAGCTAGCACGGCGACGCCATCGCGGATCTGCTGATGCGTGGGGCTGGCAAAGCACAGCCGCAGCCGCGAGGCGGAATGGCCCTTGCTGGTCGACCATTCCGGCCCCGGATTGATCGAGACGCCGACGGCGAGCGCGGCCTGATACAGCTTCAGCGTATCGACCTGGTCGGGCAGCTTGACCCAGAGGAAGATGCCGCCCTTGGGCTCCTCGAACTCAGCGGCGGTCCCGAACTGCTCGTTGAGGGCTTCCATCAGCGTGTCGAGCTTGCTGCGCAGCGCCTTGGTCAGGGTCGGCACGTGGGTTGAAAAGTGCGGCTTGCAGTAAGTGGCGAGCACCATCTGCTCCAGCGCACCGGAGCCCGCATCCGTCTTCAGCGCGAGCATCCGTGACATCACCTCCCAGGGCGCCACGACGAAGCCGACGCGCAGCGCCGGCGCGATCGACTTGGAAAACGAGCCGATATGAATCACGCCGCCGCTCTCGCTCATCGCGTAGATCGCGGGCGGCCGCTGCCCCGACCAGATGAGGTCGGCATAGCAATCGTCCTCGAAAATCGGCACGCCATATTCGGTCGCGAGCCGCACCAGCTCGGTGCGGCGGCTCTCGGGCATGATGCTGCCGGTCGGGTTCTGCACCGTCGGAATGGTGTAGATGTATTTCGGCCGGATGCCGCGGCGCTTCAGGTCGGCCAGCGTGGAGGCCAGCAGGTCCATGCGCATGCCGTCCTGGTCGAGCGGAATGCCGACGACGTTGACGCCGAGCCGCGCCAGGCGTGTCAGGGAGCCCTGATAGCTCTCCTGCTCGAAAATCACGGTGTCGCCGCGCGACAGCAGGGTGGCGTTGACGAGGTCGAGCGCCTGGAGCGAGCCGGAGACGATCAGGAGGTCGTCGACCGTGCAGCTGATGCCGGCGTCGCGCTTGAGTTTCGTCACCAGGAATTCGCGCAACGGCAGGTAGCCCTGCGGACCATGCGCCAGACCGTAGGTGGCGAGCGAGCGGCCCTCGCGCCGCAGCACCGTGTCGGCCGCTTCGATCAGCTCGTCGAGCGGCACCTGTTCGGAATCGTTGTTGCCGCCGACGAAGCTGTATTTGGCAAGGCCCGTCCAGCGCGCAGACGGGGCCGGCAGCCCTGCTGGAAACAGGGGCGCGAAATCGAAGCTGGACGTCATGGGAGCGTTCCTCGTTTTGTTCTTGTTGAGCGTCGGCTTTGCACCGGCCGCCTTACTTCTTGCCGGCCGTCCTGGTCGGACGGCCCTGACTGATGAAAGCGTAATGCGCGTTGGCGACGCCGCCAACCATTAAGGCTTCGACCACGGATTCTGCGATCTCGCCCGTGGCGGCCCAGTCGACCAGAAAATTGGCGCCGGTCCCGCCGCGCACGTCGTCGGTCGGAATGAAGATCGAGACGGTGGCGAGCGGCCTCAACGCCACCGGCGTCTTCAGAAAGCTCTCGACCTGCTTGCCTGCGGTGTCGAAATAGGCGATGCGTTTGATGACCAGCGGCTGGGTCTCGGAGGCGTTGTGTACGCTCAGCGTCACCGAGAAGTCGACACGCAGCTTGCCTTGGCTCATCGCGACGCTGGAATAGGCGGGCACGTAGAAACCGCCGGAGACGGCGAGGTCCTCCTTCGGCGGCGTGGTGAGCGAATCGGCAAAGTTTTGTTCGATA
Organism: Bradyrhizobium sp. USDA 223; assembly: GCF_044909005.1. Taxonomy (NCBI): domain Bacteria; kingdom Pseudomonadati; phylum Pseudomonadota; class Alphaproteobacteria; order Hyphomicrobiales; family Nitrobacteraceae; genus Bradyrhizobium; species Bradyrhizobium sp. USDA 223. Next base: position 4,400,943 of record NZ_JBIYDR010000001.1, on the reverse strand, counting down.
CTGATCTTGGATTGCGCGGCGGCGGGCACGGCAAAGGCGAAGGGAGCGAGCAGCATGGCTGCGAAGAGCCCATTCCGCATGTGACGAATTGCTCGCTTGCCGCACCGCAACCCGCCACTAGGGTGCGGCAAAACGGACCAATTTGGCATGCATGAGCTCATTCGCGATATCACACTCTCTATTCTGTTCGCCTGGATGCTGGGGCTTCTCGCCCATTTCTCCCGGCAACCGCTGATCCTGGCCTACCTTATCGCCGGCTTCTGCATAGGTCCATTCGGTGCCGGCTGGGTCCATTCGCAGGAATCGATCAGCGTCATCTCCGAGCTCGGCCTGATCTTCATGCTGTTCATGATCGGGCTCGAGATCGACCTGAAGAAGATCGTTCGGGCCGGGCGGGTGATCCTGTTCGCGGGGGGCAGCCAGCTGCTGGGCGGCTGTCTGCTCGGGCTTCTGTTCTTTGTCGGCATCGGCCTGTCGCTCGGCGGTGGGCATTTCGATGCGGTCTATCTCTGCGTCGCCTGCGCGCTGTCGAGCACGGTCATCATCGTCAAGGTGCTCTACGAGAAGCGCGAGCTCGATACGCTGCCGGGCCGCATCACCCTCGGCATCCTCGTGCTCCAAGACATCTTCGCCATCCTGTTCCTGGCGGTGCAGCCGAGTCTGGCCAATCTGCAGGTCAGCGTCATCCTGCTCTCGATCGGCCGCGTCGCGGTGCTGGTCACGGCCGCGCTGCTGGTCAGCCGCTACGTGCTGCCCCGCCTGTTCCACCAGATCGCCCGGCGGCCCGAGCTGATCCTGCTCGGCGCGCTCGCCTGGTGCTTTCTCGTCGCCGAGACCGCGTATCAACTGTCGCTGTCGCGCGAGATGGGTGCGCTGATCGCCGGCGTCTCGCTCTCGACCTTCCCCTATGCGCTCGATGTCACCGCCAAGGTCACCACGCTGCGCGACTTCTTCATCACGCTGTTCTTCGTCGCGCTCGGCATGACCATTCCCGTGCCCGGCCTCTCGGTGATCAGCCTCGCCTTGATGATCGCGGCGTTCACGGTGGTGAGCCGCCTCGTCACTACCTTCATCCCGCTCTACCTGATGAAGCAGGGCCTGCGCGCCAGCCTGTTGCCGGCGCTCAACCTCGCGCAAATCTCCGAATTCTCGCTGGTGGTGATCCAGACCGGCGTCGCGGACCGCCACATCGCTGCCGAGACGGCGAATGCGGCTTCGTTCGCCTTCGTGGTGCTGGCGGTGCTCTCGACCTTCGTGATGACCCGCAGCGACGAGATCACCCGTTGGGCGATCGGCCCCTTGAAGCGGATCGGCCTGCGCGATCTCGACCATGGCAACGGCCATGCCGAGGAGGGCCACGAGGGCGGCCATGGCGAGGCCCGCCGCATCGTCATCCTCGGCTTTTTCCGTGCGGCGAGCGCGCTGCTGGCCGAGATCGAACGGCAGGCACCGGTGCTGCTCGAGCAGATCACCGTGGTCGATTTCAACCCCAATGTGTACCAGACCCTGCTTTCACGTGGTCTGCACGTGATCTATGGCGACATCAGCAGCGCCGACACGCTGCTCCATGCCGGCGTCGGCAAGTCCGAGATGATCATCCTCAGCGTGCCGGATTCGCTGCTGAAGGGCGCCACCAACGAGAAGCTGGTCCGTCACGTCCGCGCGCTCAATCCGACCGCCCTGATCGTCGCCACGGCCGACCTGTTGGCCGACGTCGGCGCGCTCTACGAGGCCGGCGCCAGCTACGTCACCGTGACCCGACTCAGCGATGCACATGAGCTGTTTACCGTGATCGAAGCCGCCCAGGCCGGCCTGCTCGCGGACAAGCGCGCCGAGCTCGATCAGCGCCTCGGCGAGCGCCGCGAGGTGCTGCCCTGACGGCGTAGGGCCGCCTTCCTTGCGGGCAATCTGCGCCTATATCGCTGGTATGCCCGGTGCAAGCCTGAAACCCATCGGCAGGCCCGCCCTCGGGCATATGTGGTTGCGCTGGGGAGACTAGCGCCCCGACCCAAGTCCGGCTAAGCCTCCCGGCCATAACCGATAGAGATTGGGAAATGCCCGATAGCGTTCAGGAAGTCTTGCAGGCCTTTGCCCGGGGTGAGCTCGTGGTCGTCACCGACGACGAGGACCGCGAGGGCGAGGGCGATCTGATCGTCGCCGCCTCGCTCTGCACCGCCGAGAAGATGGCCTTCATCATCCGCCATACCTCCGGCATCGTCTGCGCGCCCGTGACGACCGAGGACGCGCGCCGGCTGCGGCTCGATCCGATGGTCGCCCACAACGATTCCGCGCACACCACCGCGTTCACGGTCTCGATCGACTACAAGCCCGACGGCGGCACCGGCATCTCCGCCGAGGAGCGCGCCTCGTGCTGCCGTGCGCTCGCCAATCCCAATGTCGGCGCCAACGACTTCGCCCGGCCCGGCCACATCTTTCCGCTGATCGCCAAGGACGGCGGCGTGCTGCTGCGCTCCGGCCACACCGAGGCCGCCGTCGACCTCTGCAAGCTGTCCGGCCTGCCGCCGGTCGGCGTCATCAGCGAGCTCATGAACGACGACGGCAGCGTGATGAAGGGCGAGCAGGTCGCGCAGTTCGCGGTCAGGCACAAGCTCAAGCACGTCACCATCGCGGACATGATCGCCTACCGCCAGGCGCGCGAGAAGCTGATCGAGCGGGTCTCGACCTTCGTCACCGACAGCCCGATCGGTCCCTTGCAGGGCTATGCCTACCGTTCACCGTTCGATTCCATCGCTCACGTCGCCTTCGTCTACAACGGGGTCGGCGACGGCAAGAACGTGCTGACGCGCTTCCACAAGCCGAACATCGTCAAGGACACTTTCACCGGCCACAAGCGCATGGCCGCCGTGCTCGAGCATTTCAAGAAGACCGGCCGCGGCGTGCTGGTCTACCTGCGCGACGGCGCGGCCGGCGTGCCCGTTTCGCCGCTGCCGGACGAGACGTCGACGGAGGCCGACCGCAACCGCCAGTGGCGCGAGGTCGGCGTCGGCGCGCAGATCCTGCGCGACCTCGGCGTGACTTCGATCCGGCATCTCACCTCGTCGGTGCACGACTACAAGGGCCTATCGGGCTTCGGCATCGAGATCGTCGCCAACGAGCAGCTCGAAAGCTGACACGCATTGTCTTTCCCGGTCGCGCTGAAAGCGCCACCCCGGAGCGACCGAAGCCAGGATGCAATTGAACTTGTTGCCGCGGCGCTTTACTTTGTCGGGCAATTATCGACGGAACCAGACGCGAAAGGACGTTTCATGAGCGTGCGCCCTCAGGCCAAGGACAAGCCGGCTGCGGCTTCTTTCCAGTGGGACGATCCGTTCCTGCTCGACGAGCAGCTCACCGAAGACGAGCGCATGGTGCGCGACACCGCCCGCGCCTATGCGCAGGACAAGCTGCTGCCGCGCGTCTCCAAGGCCTATCTCGAGGAGAAGACCGATCGCGAGATCTTCAACGAGATGGGCGAGCTCGGCCTGATCGGCATCACGCTGCCGGAAGAATATGGCTGCGCCAATGCGAGCTACGTCGCCTATGGCCTCGTCGCGCGCGAGATCGAGCGGGTCGATTCCGGCTATCGCTCGATGAACTCGGTGCAGTCCTCGCTGGTGATGTACCCGATCTACGCCTATGGCGACGAGAACCAGCGCAAGAAGTACCTGCCCAAGCTCGCCAGCGGCGAGTGGGTCGGCTGCTTCGGCCTGACCGAGCCCGACGCCGGCTCCGATCCGGCCGGCATGAAGACCCGTGCCGAGAAGGTGTCGGACGGCTATCGCCTCACCGGCAGCAAGATGTGGATCTCGAACGCGCCGATCGCCGATGTCTTCGTGGTCTGGGCCAAGTCGGCCGCGCACGACAACCAGATCCGCGGCTTCGTGCTGGAGAAGGGCATGAAGGGCCTGTCCGCGCCGAAGATCGGCGGCAAGCTCTCGCTTCGCGCCTCCATCACCGGTGAGGTCGTGATGGACGGCGTCGTGGTCCCGGAGGACGCCCTGCTGCCCAACGTCTCCGGCCTCAAGGGCCCGTTCGGCTGCCTCAACCGCGCCCGCTACGGCATCTCCTGGGGTGCGCTTGGCGCCGCCGAGGACTGCATGCACCGCGCCCGTCAATACACGCTCGATCGCAAGCAGTTCGGCAAGCCGCTCGCCGCGACCCAGCTGGTGCAGAAGAAGCTCGCCGACATGGAGACCGAGATCGCCCTCGGCCTGCAGGGCTCGCTTCGCGTCGGCCGCCTGATGGACGAGGGCAAGTTCGCGCCCGAGATGATTTCGATCATGAAGCGCAACAATTGCGGTAAGGCCCTCGACATCGCCCGCACCGCCCGCGACATGCACGGCGGCAACGGCATCTCGATCGAGTATCACGTGATGCGCCACGTCCATAATCTCGAGACGGTCAACACCTACGAGGGCACCCACGACGTCCACGCCCTGATCCTGGGCCGCGCGATCACGGGCATTCAGGCGTTCTTCTAGTCACTGTGTTTTTCCGCCGCGGCTAGCTTGCTCAACTGTCATCGCCCGCGCAGGCGGGCGATCCAGTATCCCAGAGACTTCGCTTTTGTCACTGGCGCTGCGGCGTACTGGATACCCCGCCTTCGCGGGGTATGACGGCGAAGAGTGTGGCACAGGAAGTCCCATGTCCGACAACGACGACGTCCCGTTCAACCGCAACTTTCCGCTGAAGCCCGGCATCGTCGAGGAGGTCCGCCCCGGCGTGCGGCGCGTGCTCTGCAACAATCCGAGCCCGTTCACCTTCACGGGCACGGTCAGCTACATCGTCGGCAAGGGCAATGTCGCGATCATCGATCCCGGTCCAGACGATGCGGCGCATGCGGCGGCGCTGCTCGATGCCGTGCGCGGCGAGACCGTGACGCACATCTTCGTCACCCACACCCATCGCGACCATTCGCCGAACACCGCGCGGATCAAGCAGGCGACGGCTGCGCCGGTCTATGCCGAAGGCCCGCATCGCGCCTCGCGGCCGCGATTCGAGAGCGAGAAGCACAATCCGGAATCCGGCGCCGACCGCGATTTTGCGCCCGACGTCAAGCTGGCGCACGGCGACGTCGTGGAAGGCAACGGCTGGCGGCTCGAGACCGTCGCGACGCCCGGCCACACGGCCAACCATCTGGCATTCGCCTGGCCGGAGCGGAAGTTCAACTTCGTCGGCGATCACGTGATGGGCTGGTCGACCTCGATCGTGGCGCCGCCCGACGGCTCGATGATCGACTACATGGACTCGCTTGACCGGCTCGCCGCCCGCGAGGAGGATCTCTATTTCTCTGGCCATGGCCCCGAGATTCCCGAGGGCCAGCGCTTCGTGCGCTTCCTGATCCGCCACCGCAAGGCACGCGAGGCCTCGATCCTGCACCGCCTCGCCAAGGGCGAGACCGACATCCCGACCATGGTCCGCGCGATCTATATCGGTATCGATCCGCGCCTGACGACAGCTGCCGGCTATTCCGTGCTGGCGCATTTGGAAGATCTGGTCGCCCGCGGCGTGGTGGCGACGGATGGCGATCCCGTGATCGGCGGCACCTATCGGATGGCCTAGGGGCGAATAGCGAATGGGGAATAGCGAATGGGCGGCTCCATTCGCTATTCGCTACTCCCCATTCGCCAAGTCACTTCTTCACCGTCTTCGCCGGCGCCTTGGGCGGCGTCACCGGCGTCTTCTTCACCGGCTTGAGTGCATCGGCGTCGGCGGCGGTGTTGAGGTCGTCGATGAATGTCTTGACGCGTGCGGCGTTGCTGCCGAGGTCGCTGTCGAAATTTCGCGACGCAGAGCGGATATCGACGCGGGAATCATCGCCATCCGGCACGACCCTGATCGAAACGTCCTCGCGGAAACCCATGATCGGCGTGCGCGCCACCGCCTCGATGCGACCGATGCGGCGCGGCGGCTGCGGTGCGCGCTCGTCGATCACGATCCATTTGCGCTTGTGGACGAGCTGAAGCGCGATCGCATAGGCGCGGTCGGCCGAGATCTCGAGCTCGACGGGCTCGATCTCGGGATAGAAATGGCGCTGCTGCTCCGCCGAATAGAGGCCGGCATAGACCGCGGTGTTGGTGCCCTCGCCGGTGCGCAGGCGCGCCAGCGCATCGAAGCGCGGCGGATCGATCGGGTCGGTGGTGATGTCGTAGATCGACGGCAGCTTGCGATATTGAAAGGCCAGATAGGCGGGATAGGCGAGGATCGCCCCGTCGATCAGGAAGGCGAGCAGGATGCGCGCCATGCCGCGCGAGCCGTTCTGCCAGATTGCGGCAAAGCCGGCGAGCCCGAACAGGATCGAGAGGCCGGCGATCGCGAGCCCGCCGATGAACGTCGCCAGCGCCGGCTTGGGCTCCAGGAAATCGAAACGGACGACGATGATCGACACCACCACCGCCAGAACCGCGAATACGGCCAGATTGCGCGCCCAGCTCGCGAGGCTGGACACGGGCTCCGACTGGTAGGGAGCGGAAAACCTGCGGGCCATCGGGTGAGCTCTGCCGGGGTTGGCGATGCCGGCCGATCTGGCGCGACAATGCGCCGTTGAGACCACGGCCGAGGGGCAAATTCAAGGGTCGATCACCCTCTTACCCTGCGCTGGAGGGGGAGGGTCGGCTCACATGGAGCGCAGCGAAGTGTGAGACGGGGTGGGGTGACGGTCTCTCCACATCCGACACTGCCCGAGCGGAGAGATCACCCCACCCCGCTCGCGCTGCGCGCGATCGACCCTCCCCCTCCAGGACCCCTCCAGGGGAGGGTGAGCACCACTGCCTACGCCGCCGCGTTCGGGAACCGGTAATCCCTAAACTGGTCGCGCAGCGCCGTCTTCAGGATCTTGCCGGTGGCGGTGTGCGGAATGCCGTCGACGAAAGCGACGTCGTCGGGCATCCACCATTTGGCGATCTTGCCCTCCATGAACTTCAGGATGTCCTCGCGCGTGGCCTGCTGGCCCTGCTTGAGCTGCACGATCAGCAGCGGCCGCTCGTCCCATTTCGGGTGGAAAACGCCGATCACGGCGGCTTCCGCCACGGCGGGGTGGCCGACCGCGAGGTTTTCGAGGTCGATCGAGGAGATCCACTCGCCGCCGGACTTGATCACGTCCTTGGAGCGGTCGGTGATCCGCATATAGCCGTCCTCGTCGATGGTCGAGACGTCGCCGGTGTCGAAGAAGCCGTCCTCGTCGAGGATGTTGCTGTCGACGCGGTAATAGGCCTTGGCGACGGCGGGACCGGAGACCTTGAGGCGGCCGAAGGTCTTGCCGTCCCAGGGCAGTTCCTTGCCGGCATCGTCGGTGATCTTCATCTGCACGGCGAACGGCGCATAACCCTGCATCTGCAGCACGTCGAGCCTGGCATCGCCGGTCGCATTCTGGAACGGCGGCTTCAGCGCCGCGACGGTGCCGATCGGGCTCATCTCGGTCATGCCCCAGGCATGGCGGACGTTCGAGCCCATGTCGAGGAAGGCCTTGATCATCGAGCGCGGCATTGCCGAGCCGCCGCAGATCACCATCTTCAGATCCGGCAGTTTGAGATTGTTGGCGGTCATGTGCTGGAGCAGCATCAGCCACACCGTCGGCACGCCGGCGGTGTGCGTCACCTTCTCGGTCGAGAGCAGTTCGTAGACCGAGGCGCCGTCGAGCTTGGCGCCCGGCATCACCAGCTTGGTGCCCTGCGAGGGCGCGGAGAAGGCGATGCCCCAGCTGTTGGCATGGAACAGCGGAACGACCGGCAGCATTGTCTCGGACGCACTGGTGCCGAGCGCGTCGACGTTGTTGGCCATCAGCGCGTGCAGCACGTTGGAGCGATGCGAATACAGCACACCCTTGGGATCGCCGGTCGTGCCGGAGGTGTAGCACATCGCCGCCGCCGTGTTCTCGTCAAAGTCCTTCCATTTGAATTTGCCGTCGGCCTGCGCAATCCAGTCCTCGTAGGCGACCGCGTTCTTCAGCGTGGTCTCCGGCATGTGAGCCTTGTCGGTGAGCACGATGTAGCGCTCCACGCTGGGCAGCTTGTCCGCGATCTTCTCCAGGATCGGAATGAAGGTGAGATCGGTCATTACGACGCGATCCTGCGCATGATTGATGATCCAGGCGATCTGTTCGGGGAAAAGGCGCGGATTGACGGTATGGCAGATGGCGCCGATCCCCATGATGCCGTACCAGACCTCCAGATGGCGCCAGGTGTTCCAGGCGATCGTTGCGACACGATCGCCGAGCTTGATGCCGTCGCGCTCCAGCATCTGCGAGACCTTGAGCGCGCGCTTGTGGATCTCGGCGTAGTTGGTGCGATGGATCGGTCCCTCGACCGAGCGTGTGACCACCTCCTGCTTGCCATGAATCCTGGCGGCGTGTTCGATGATCCGGTGGCAGAGCAGGGGCCAATCTTGCATCAAACCAAGCATTCCGACGTTCCTCCGAGAAGTCGCTGGGCGCGTTATCGCTCTCAGCGTTGGGCCAAAGAATTGCCATGAGTTTTAGCCTGCCGGACTTTCGTCGCAAATGGTCTTGTCGCGGCTATATGTCCGCCGGGGCGGCAATGGTTACCGCTGCGGCGGGGCTGTTGCTGCTCGCCGAAAGGGCAGAGGCGCGGAAATATCCTGCGCCGCTCGATATCTTCAACCTTGGAGCACCGAAGCCCCGCGCAACCGTTCGCGCCGCCAGGATTCCGCTGCCGAAGCCGCGTCCCGAGGAGGCCCCCAAAGCGTCGGATGAGGGGGCGGCGCAGGCAGACGGCAAGCCGTCCCCCGACAAGCCGTCTCCCGACAAGCCAAGCGCGGACAAGCCCGCCGAGGCCGCGCCGCCGCCCGAGAAGCAGGCCTCGGCCTGCCGGCTGGCGCTGACCGAGGAGATCGCGATCGCGCCGTCCATTCCGGATATCCGCGGTCCGGGTGCCTGCGGCGGCGAGGATCTGGTGCGGCTGGAGGCCATCGTGCTGCCGGACAAGCGCAAGGTGACGGTCAAGCCGGCGGCCATCCTCCGCTGCACCATGGCGTCCGCGCTCGCCGATTGGGTGCGCAAGGACATGGCGCCGCTGGCGACCAGCCTCGGCTCCGCCGTCAGCGAGCTCGACAATTTCGACAGCTTCGAGTGCCGCGGCCGCAACCGCGTGGCCGGCGCGATGCTGTCCGAGCACGGCAAGGCCAATGCCATCGACATCCGCGCCGTCAAGCTTGCCAATGGGCAGTCGATCGGCCTGACCGACCGCACCACCTCGCGCGAGGTGCGCGAGCGCGTGCTGCACTCGGTCTGCACTCGCTTTTCCACCGTGCTCGGCCCGGGTTCGGACTGGTACCACGAGGACCACATCCATCTCGATCTCGTGCAACGGCGCAACGATTACCGGATTTGCCAGTGGAACGTCTGGGATCCGCTGCCTCAGGTCGCACCGCTGCTGCCGGCGGAACGTCCCGAGGAGGCACCGCCGCGCGAGGTCGCGGCCAAGCCCGAGGCAAAGGAGGGCGCCGACGACGGTGGGGCGGAGACGCCTCCTGCGCCTGCCAACAAGCCGGCGGCGGATGGCAACAAAGCCAGATCACACCAGCCGGCAACAAAAAAGCGCCGGTGAAACCGGCGCCTTTGAAAAGCCTCGGGCATGGCCTGCTTAGTAGGGTGAGCTGGAACCGCCCTGGAGCGCGAGGCGCGGCTTGTAGGGCGAATCGCCGTGCTTGGGCTCGAGCACCACGACGAGGGTGCCGAGCTTGACGCGATCATAGAGATCGATCGCGTCCTCGTTGGTCAGGCGGATGCAGCCTGACGAGATCGAGGCGCCGATATATTCCGGCTGGTTGGTGCCGTGGATGCGGAACAGCGTGTCCTTGCCCCCAGAATGAAGGTACAGGGCGCGGGAGCCCATCGGATTGTCCGGTCCGGGTGCGACATAGGTCGGCACGCCCAAGCGCGAGATTTCGCCGGGGGTGGGGTGCCAGGCCGGCCACTCGGTCTTGCTGGCCACCTTGGCGATGCCCGACCAGGCCATAGCTTCTTCGCCGACGGTGATGCCGTAGCGGATCGCTTTGCCGCCCTCCAGCACGTAATAGAGGTAATGGTTGTCGGAATCGACCACGATCGAGCCCGGCGCTTCCTTGCGGTGGAATTCGACAATGGCGCGGCGGAACGGTTCTGCGACCGCGGTATTCTCGTATTTCACCTTGGCAAGGAGCTCTTTATCCTTAGGCTTGAACGCCTTGGTGTCCGTCGCCTCGTAGCGCGTGGTGGCCTGCATGCAGCCCGACAGCAGCAGGCCAGCGGCCAAAATCCCAAAAATAATTCTCAGCGACGACATGGTTTGGTTCCAATCAAAACAATACCGTGCGGAAGGGACCTGAGCGTAGCGCTCAAGTTCCTCGACTCCGTTAAGCCCATTATGGTTGAAATCTGCCACAATTCCAGCGCTGAAGCCGTTTTCCAGGGCTGTAAGACCGCAGCTGTGGCTTTTCTGCCGCAAATTTGGGGATGTCGTGCGGGTTTTTTTGGTAAGACGCGCCAGACTGTTCCTCCGGCGCCACAGTTAAGCCTTGGGGCCGCCGCGGATCTAAACGCTCCGTTAATGTTCTTGTCATCGTGAACCTGTCAGAATCGCGCTAAGGGCTGTCGTTCTGTCGCAGGATCTCTGGAGCTTTTGATGTTTTCGGTGTTCGTTCCCTCCGAGACCTCCCTCAAGAAGGCGGTTGTCGAGGATCTCACAGCGCTGCCGGAGAACGCAGTCTGGATCGACCTCGTCAACCCCTCGGCTGCCGAGGACAAGGCGGTCGAGCGGCTGGCGGGCATCGCCATCCCGACCCGGGAAGACATGCAGGAGATCGAGATCTCCAGTCGCCTCTATATGGAGAACGGCGCGCGCTACATGACCGCGACGCTGATGTGCCACTCCGATACCGACATGCCCCGGACCACGGCGGTGACCTTCATCCTCGGCGACCACCGCCTGGTGACGGTCCGCTACGACCTGCCCAAGCCCTTTGCGCTGGTCGAGGCCAAGCTCGCCCGCTCCTGCACGCCCTCGATCACCGGCGAGATGGTGCTGATGGAGCTCCTGGACGCCGTGATCGACCGCTGCGCCGACATTCTGGAGCGCTGCGGCGCCGAGATCGACCAGGTCTCCCACGAGATCTTCGAGCCGGAGAGCGAGCGCCACGGCCACGCCAAGCGATATTCCCAGATCCTGATCTCGATCGGCCGCAAGGGCGATTTGACCTCGAAGGTTCGCGAGAGCCTGGTGTCGATCGGCCGCGTCGTGACGTTCCTGTCCGCCGTGGTCGAGGGCGTGAAGTGGTCGAAGGACATGCGCGAGCAGCTCAAGACCATGCAGCGCGACGTCGCCTCGCTGACCGATCACGCCTCCTATCTCTCCAGCAAGATCACCTTCGTGCTCGACGCCATGCTCGGCGTCGTCAATCTCGAGCAGAACAACATCATCAAGCTGTTTTCGGTCATGGCCGTTGTCCTGATGCCGCCGACTCTGATCGCCTCGATCTACGGCATGAACTTCAAGGTGATGCCGGAACTCGAATGGGTGCACGGCTATCCGATGGCGCTGGTGATGATGCTGATCGCCGCCATCGTCCCGTACTGGATCTTCAAGTGGAAGAAGTGGCTGTAGGATCGTGCGCGAGCAAAGATACCTACCGAGACCTTACGCCGCTCGCATAGACACGATGAATCGTGTCGCAGAATCGATCGGGATTGCGGCGACGCGGTGACGCGTGTGTCATGCCGCAATTCCTCCGGTAAAATTTGAGCGGTGGGCTGAACGTTTGCGCGAAACTTGTCTGCGATAAGCAGGGCGTAGCCGCGAGGAACAGCCATGGTTGAGAAACACATAACGTCGCCCCGCAACGTCATCGATCTGGCGAACTACCGTCAGGCGATGACGAGCGGCAAGGCGCCGTCGATGTCGGCACGCATGTGCCGGCACTGTGGTGCTCCGCTGCTCGATGGTGAGAACGACGACGACTGCTCGACTGCATTCAGCACGGCCGCTCCGCGGCCGCGCAAGCGGTCACGTCGGATTCGACTCGATTGAGGAACGGAAGGTAAGGGCGATCCAGGCCTTGCGGCGGCGTTGTCTGGATCGCCTTGCTTCCCTGAGCGGCCATTTCCACTTCCGTCATTGCGAGGAGCGAAGCGACGAAGCAATCCGGACTGTCTCTGCGGAGGCAGTCTGGATTGCTTCGCTTTCGCTCGCAATGACAGTGCCCGTCTACACGTGCTGGCCGCCGTTGATGTGGATCTCGGCGCCGTTGACGTAGGAGCTGGTGTCCGTGCACAGCACGTAGATGATCTTTGCCACTTCGTCGGGCGTGCCGAGGCGGTGCATCGGGATCTGCTGCTCCACGATTTTGTCGGTGCCCGGCGACAGGATCGAGGTGTCGATCTCGCCCGGCGCGATCGCGTTGACGCGCACGCCGACGCGGCCGAAGTCCGAGGCCATTTCGCGTGTCAGCGAAGCCAATGCGGCCTTCGAGGTGGCATAGGCGGCGCCGGCGAAGGGGTGCACGCGCGAGCCCGCGATCGAGGTGACGTTCACCACCGAGCCCTTTGCCGCCTTCAATTCCTCGATCAGCCCGCGCGCCATCATGATCGGCGCGAAGAAGTTGACGTGGAAGACGTGCGTCCAGGTCTCGAGGTCGGTGTCGACCGAGCCGAGCCGGGAGCCGCCCGGGCCCTTTGGCGAGATCGCGGCGTTGTTGACCAGGGCATGCAGCATGCCGCCCTCGAGCCGGTTGCGGATCTCCGAGATCGCGCGCGCGGTGTCCTGGGGATCGCCGAGGTCGACCTGGATGTGGTCCTCCGGCCCGGCGTCCCAGGGGCAGTCCTCGGGGAAAGGGTGCCGCGAGCAGGTGATGACGCGCCAGCCGGCCGAGGAGAAACGGATCACGGTGGCGTGGCCGATGCCGCGGCTGGCTCCGGTCAGGAGCAGCGTACGGCGCGGCGCATTGGACGAATGCGGCATGGACATCTTTCAGGTCGGCCCAAAGCTTACGGATACATTCGCGTCTTGGACCACGGTTGGCCCGCGGCGTCACGGCGAAATTCGATGCGGTCGTGCAGGCGGAACGGGCGGTCGTGCCAGAACTCGATCCGCAACGGCGTGATGCGCCAGCCACTCCAGCCCGGCGGCCGCGGCACTTCGCCGATGACGTATTTGGCCGCGACCTTGGCGATGGCCTGCTCGAACGCGAAGCGGCTCTCCAGCTCTTGCGATTGCTTGCTCGCCCAGGCGCCGATCTGGGCCTGCTTCGGTCGGGTCGCGAAATAAGCGTCGGCCTCGGCGTCGGTCACCGGCGTCACGTTGCCGCGGATGCGGACCTGACGGCGCAGCGACTTCCAGTGAAAAAGTAACGCTGCCTTAGGATTTGCGGCGAGTTCGCGGCCCTTCTGGCTGGCGATATGGCTGTAGAAGACGAAACCCTCGGTATCGAAGCCCTTCATCAGCACCATGCGCACATCAGGCAGCCCGTCGGGATCGACCGTTGCGAGCGCCATGGCGTTCGGATCGTTCGGCTCGCTCTTGACCGCTTCGTTCAGCCAGGCCTCGAACAACGCAAATGGCTCGTCGGCGGCGGTGAAATCACCGGATGTTAAGGGTGTCTGGTGTTTCATCGAGGTCGTGTCGGTCATGTCCGGAGTCCGAGTTGCGTCCCGCGGCCCAAAACGCGTTGTTGTCCGCTACCGCCCTATATAGGGCATGGGGACGCGTTGGCCTATCGGCGATCCGGCCGTCCGGCTTCGTCATGACGATGATTCTGATCGGGCTTGGTGCCGGCGGCTGCAGCTTTTCCCGCAACGACGGCAGCGCCTATGCCAAGGCCGAGGACAGCGACCTCACCGGCTCGATCGCGCGGCCGGCGAAGGACGCTCCCCCGACCGAGACCGATCTCGCCTTCACCCGCAATGCCGCCTCCGACGTCCTCAGCAAGGGCGACAAGGATTCCAGCCAGCATTGGGAGAATCCGGAGACCGGGGCGCGCGGCTCGGTGACGCCCATCGCCCAGTCCTACGCCGCCGAGGACGGGCGCAAATGCCGCGACTTCCTGGCGAGCTACGTCAACGGCAATACCGAAAGCTGGCTCCAGGGCGCCGGCTGCCAAAGCGGCCGTGGCCGTTGGGAGATTCATACGCTAAAGCCGTGGCGGAGCTGAGCATGATCCGGAAACGTGGGAACCGGTTTTCCGATCAGACCATGCTCCAAAGATAGAGCTTCAGCTCGCGTTCCTAGTTGCAAAAATGCCACTCTCTTCCCACATCACCCGCAGGTGGGGCGGGGAGCCCTTTGAACAATTCGATTTCTTGAAGGAGACGTGACGAATGCGCGACCCCTATGAGGTCTTGGGGGTGCCGCGGAGCGCCAGCGCTGCCGCGATCAAGAGCGCCTATCGCAAGCTGGCCAAGAAGCACCATCCTGACAGCAACAAGGGTGATCCGAAGGCTGCCGAACGCTTCGCCGAGATCAACTCGGCCAACGAGATCCTCGGCGACGAGGACAAGCGCAAGCAGTTTGACCGCGGCGAGATCGACGCCGAGGGCAAGCCGCGCTTCCAGGGTTTTCCGGGCGGCGGCGGTCCTCGCGGCCGCGCGGGCCCTGGCGGATTCGAAAGCTATACGTTCCGAAGCGGCGGTGCGGGCGGCCCGGGCGGCGGCGCGTTCGAGGACATCCTCAACAGCATGTTCGGCGGCGGGATGCGCGGCGCGCGGCCCGGAGCCGGCGCCCAGTTCGAGTTCGACACTGGCGGCATCGGGCTCGATCTCGACGTCAACGTCGCCATGAGCGTCTCGCTGGAAGAGGCGGTCAAGGGCGGCGAGAAGCGTGTCCGGCTGCCGACGGGCAAGGAGCTCAACGTCAAGATTCCGGCCGGGGTCACCGAGGGCCAGCAGATCAGGCTGCGGGGGCAGGGAGAAAGTGCGCAGGGCCATCCGCCCGGCGATCTCCTGATCACCATCAACATTGCACCGCACCCGTTCTTCAAGGTCGAAGGCGCAGACCTCAGGATCGACCTGCCGGTCACGCTCTACGAGGCGGTGCTCGGCGGCAAGGTCCGCGTGCCGACCCTCGGCAATGCCGTGGAGCTCTCGGTCCCCAAGAACACCTCCAGCGGTCGGACCTTCCGCCTCAAGGGCAAGGGCCTTCCGAAAGCCGGCGGAATCGGGGATCTCTTCGTCATCATCAGGATTATGCTACCGGACGGGAACGACGCCGAGCTTGAAGCATTGATGGAGAAGTGGCGGGACCAACACCCCTACAATCCACGTAGCGGTGTCGGTTAGGGCGAGAGCGAACTGAAGGGGTTCTCCTAAAGGACCACGGCATCGTCCTGGAGATGATGCCCATCATACGCCTGAGGCGTGGTAGCGCTTCATGGTTTCGACGTGTCGGCTGTCCGGCGGGGCAGCCGATAAAAAGGTGCGGCCTCGAGAGGGGGACCAGCGCGGTACCAAAAACCCCAATCGAGGCCGCCCGCGTCGATCGGCGGATCGAACGCCACTCATAATCGCGTGAACACCCGGTGCGATAATGAGACGCGTCGATGTCCTGATTCCAAATTTTCGATGACGGAATCTAGGCACAGCGCTTGTGCGGTTGTCTAGGTGCCATTTTTCTCTGCTTGGTCGTAGACGGCCTGCGCCACCTTGGTCAGCCGCTCGCGATCGCTGCTGCCGCTGACGACGTAGCCGACGCCGCGCTCGGACCAGAACAACGCGCCGTCCTTGTCCGTCTTGGCGTAGCGCATTTGCGTCGCACCATTCTCGGTCTTGGCGCTGTAGATCGTGTACCGCTCGCCCGAAGCGCCCTCGTACATCAGGAACGACGCCGGGCCGTTCGGTCCCGGCAGAAGCCGGCCGCCGACCAGCTTCAGCCCGCTCGCCTCCAGGTTCGGCGCGAACACGGTCCAGCCGCAGCGCCGGGTCAGCCAGGCCTGCAAGTGATCGCGCTCGTTGCCGCCGACCTCAACGGGGTGGCGGACCTCGACGACATAGAGGCGGTGGGCATCGAGTGCGTCCGCCGTAAAGCTCCGGAAGGTCGAGGGTGCGTTGGCGGCGCCATGCGCCACCCAGCCGGCGGTGCCGCCGGCGACGAAGGCGACCAGCACGGCCGCGGCGGCGCCATAAAACCATTGCCGCGGGCGGCGCTCCAGCCTCTCGAGCTCGAGCCGTGCGGGCACCCGTTCATGGGCAATCGAATCGTAACGCGCGTGCAGCATCTCGGCCATGGTCCGCCAGGACTGCACCCGCTCGGCGTCCTCGGGGTGGGCGGCAAGAAAGGCCTCGACGTCGGCGCGTCGCTCGGCCGGCAGCTCGCCGTCGACATAGGCGTGCAGTTCGTCCTCGGTCACTGGGATGTTGCGGTCGTTCATATCGGTCGTCTCTGGCTCTGCGGCCCAAAATGTCTTCTGCGAGTTAGCTTCGCGCAGCTCACTATCCGGCTGCGGGCGGAGATCGTTCGATGCATCGACCCGGCCATCATTTCACCCGCCTGAGCGCCGTACGCTCGCCCTCCAGCGAGGCTTTGACGTGGGCTCTTGCGCGCGCCAGGCGCGACATCACGGTGCCGATCGGCACGCCCTGGATGTCGGCAACCTCGCGGTAGCTCATGCCTTCCAGCATCACCAGCAGCAGCACCGAACGTTGCTCCTCGACGAGGGTGGTCAGCGCCTTCTCGATGTCGCGTCCTTCGGCCTCGGTCCCGCTTGCATCGGGGTTGTTATCCGTCAGCGGCATGAATTGCGGCCGCCTTGCCAGCGAGCGCCGTCGGTTTTTGTTGAGGTTGGTCAGGATCGTATAGAGCCAGCTCCTGACGTCGCCTCCGAGAAACAGCCGCTCCGAACGCAGCGCGCGTACCAACGTATCCTGGACCAGATCGTCGGCCGCATCGGCATCGCGTGTGAGCGCGCGGGCGTAGCGGCGCAACGCCGGGATCATGGCTTCCACACTCTGGCGAAACGCACTCATTGCGGTCCTGACATCCCTGGCGTTAGGCGCGCGCCTATAGCGATCATAACACCCAAGCGGAACGGCTATTCCGGCACTCGAAACAGCGTTAATGCGGATTAGGGCTGTACCGCGGGGGAGGGCTGGTGTACCTCCAGACCTCAACGAGAGTTCGACGGGACGTGCAAAAAATGGCGCAGAATTCGGGTCTGATGCAAGGAAAGCGCGGGGTCATCCTCGGCGTCGCCAACAACCGCTCGATCGCCTGGGGCATCGCCAAGGCATGCCACGCCGCGGGCGCCGAGCTCGCCTTCACCTATCAGGGCGATGCGCTGAAGAAGCGCGTCGAGCCGCTCGCCGCCGAGATCGGCGGCCTCGTGCTCGGCCATTGCGACGTCACCGATGCCGCGACCATCGATGCCGTCTTCGCTGTGCTGAAGGAGAAATGGGGCAAGATCGACTTCCTGGTGCATGCGATCGCCTATGGCGAGCAGCTCGACGGCCGCTACGTCGACACCACGCAGGAGAATTTTTCGAAGTCGATGCTGATCTCCTGCTATTCGTTCACGGCGGTGGCGCAGCGCGCCGAGAAGCTGATGACGGATGGCGGCTCGCTGATCACGCTCTCCTATTACGGCGCCGAGAAGTGGATGCCGCACTACAACGTCATGGGCGTGGCCAAGGCGGCGCTGGAAGCCAGCGTGCGCTATCTCGCTGCCGATCTCGGCGAGAAGAACATTCGCGTCAACGCGATCTCGGCAGGTCCCATCAAGACGCTGGCGGCGTCCGGCATCGGCGACTTCCGCTATATCCTGAAGTGGAACGAGACCAACGCGCCGATGCGGCGCAACGTCTCCACCGAAGACGTCGGCGGCAGCGCGCTGTATTTCCTCTCCGACCTCTCGCGCGGCGTCACCGGCGAGGTGCACCACGTCGATTCCGGCTATCACGTGCTCGGCATGAAGCGGCCGGATGCGCCTGATATCTCGCTTGGCGGGAAGGACTAGCCTCTAACTGAAATGCCCAAGCCTACGATCTACTATCTTCGCCACGGCGAGACCGAGTGGAATGCGCTCGGCAGGCTTCAGGGCACCAGGGACATTCCGCTGAACGCGCGCGGCCTCAGCCAGGCCGTGCAGGCTGGCGGCATTCTCGCCGACCTGTTCAAGCGCGACGGGCACGACAAGGCCGCGCTGGCTTACGTGTCGAGCCCGCTCGGCCGTGCGCGCCAGACCATGGAGCTCGCGCGCGGCAAGCTCGAATTGCCGCCTGCCGATTACGCGCTCGATGATCGTCTGCGCGAGATCGGCTACGGCACCTGGGAGGGGCTGACGCTAGCCGAGAGCGAGGCGAGGGATCCGGACATCTATGCCAGGCGTCTCGCCGACAAATGGACCGTCGGGCCTGCGGGTGGGGAGACCTACGCCGACGTGCAGGTCCGCGTGCGCGCCTGGTACGACCAACTCCTGACCGACACCGTCGCGGTGGCCCATGGCGGGACCTGCCGGGCCCTGATGGTGTCCCTGGGGCTGGAGACACCGGCAAGCGCCGCCGATCTCTATATCGAGCAGGGCGCCGTCTACGTGTTCCGCGACGGGCGGTTGGAGAAGTGTAGTTAGGGGCCGCCCCATCCCTACCGTCATGCCCGGGCTTGTCCCGGGCATCCACGGACTTTTTCGGTTTTGGTGTGCGCAAGAACGTGGATGGCCGGGACAAGCCCGGCCATGACGCTGTGGCAGGCATTTGACCGCCCCTTCAGATCGCGTTAGGTCACGGTGACATTCATCATAAACGTTGCAAGTCAACGTTACGCGGCAGTTCGGGATGTCCTTCAATACCTTCGGCCACATGTTCCGCGTCACCACCTTCGGCGAGAGCCATGGGGTGGCGATCGGCTGCGTGGTCGACGGCTGCCCGCCGATGATCCCGCTCACCGAGGCCGACATCCAGCGGGATCTCGACCGCCGCCGTCCCGGCCAGTCGCGCTTCACCACCCAGCGCCAGGAGCCGGACCAGGTGAAGATCCTGTCTGGCGTGATGGCCCATCCCGAGACTGGCGTTCAGGTGACGACGGGCACGCCGATCGGCCTTCTGATCGAGAACACCGACCAGCGCTCGAAGGACTATTCCGAGATCAAGGACAAGTTTCGTCCCGGTCACGCCGACTTCACCTATGAGGCGAAATACGGCCTGCGCGACTATCGCGGCGGCGGGCGCTCCTCGGCGCGCGAGACCGCGATGCGCGTTGCGGCCGGCGCCATCGCCCGGAAAGTGCTGCCCGACGTCAAGGTGCGGGGCGCCCTGGTGCAGATCGGCCCGCACAAGATCGACCGCGACAAGTGGGACTGGGACGAGGTCGCCAACAATCCGTTCTTCTGCCCGGACAAGGACAAGGCCGCGTTCTTCGAGACCTATCTCGACGGCATCCGCAAGAGCGGCTCCTCGATCGGTGCCGTGATCGAGGTCGTCGCCGAAGGCGTGCCGGCAGGTCTTGGTGCGCCGATCTACGCCAAGCTCGATTCCGATCTGGCGGGCGCGATGATGACCATCAACGCCGTGAAGGGCGTCGAGATCGGCGCCGGTTTTGGTGCGGCAGAACTGACTGGTGAGGAGAACGCCGACGAGATGCGTTCCGGCAATGACGGCACGCGCTTCCTCTCCAACCACGCCGGCGGCGTGCTGGGCGGCATCTCCACCGGACAGCCCGTGGTGGTGCGTTTCGCGGTGAAGCCGACCTCGTCGATCCTGCAGCCGCGTCTCACCGTCGATCGGCAAGGTACCGAGACCGAGATATTCACCAAGGGCCGCCACGACCCCTGCGTCGGCATCCGCGCCGTCCCCGTCGGCGAGGCCATGATGGCCTGCGTGCTGGCCGATCACTTCCTGCGCGATCGCGGGCAGGTGGGACGCTGAACTTGCGGTACTAGTCCACCGCGCAGCTTGACGGCTCCACAACTTCGTCCGCAAATGCGGCCATGAACAGCTCCGAGCTTCAGCGCATCTCCAACTGGCTGATTGACGGCACTTGGGCGGCTCAGGAGCCGGCCGTAGGGATTGCCGATTTCTGCGAACGTCTGGTCGCGGCCGGCCTGCCGCTGTGGCGGTTCGGCATCTTCATCCGTACGCTGCATCCCGAAGTTTTCGGCCGCAACTTCATCTGGCAGCAGGGCCAGGGAGTCGAAGTCGGCAGCGTCGATTTCGAGATCCTGGACACGCCCGAATTCGCCCGCAGCCCGCTGCGCGTCGTGTTCGAGCAGGGGATCGAGGTCAGGGGCCGCGCAAGCGATCCCGACAGCAAGCGATTTCCGTTCCTTGAGGACATGCGCGCCGAAGGCGCGACCGACTATGTCGCGGTGCCGGTGCCTTTTCTCGACGGCTCCATTCACGCGACGAGCTGGATTACGAAGCAGTCCGGCGGCTTCAGCGACGACGACATCGCGACGATTCGCTCCCTCGTGACGCCGCTCGCGCGCATCAGCGAGATCATCAGCCAGCGGCGCACCGCCGAGATGCTGCTCGACACCTATGTCGGCAACCGCGCCGGCGCGCGCGTTCTCGGCGGCCAGATCCGCCGCGGCCACCACGACACCATGCAGGCCGCGATCTGGTTGTCGGACCTGCGCGGCTTCACCGCGCTGTCGGACCGGCTGCCGCCCGAGACGGTTGTCCAGATCCTCAATCATTATTTCGACTGCCAGGTCACGGCGATCCGAAACCATGGCGGCGAGGTGCTGAAGTTCATGGGCGACGGCCTGCTCGCCGTGTTCCCGATCGACGAATATGTCGGCGATGCCGCCCATGTCTGCGCGCACGTGCTGGAGGCGGCGCGCGAATCCCGCGCCAGCGTCGAGGCGCTCGCCTTTCCGGTCGGCGACGTCGTCGAGCGCTTCCGCTTTGGCGTCGCGCTGCATGTCGGCAACATCCTTTACGGCAATATCGGCGGCGGCAACCGCCTCGACTTCACCTGCATCGGCCCGGCGGTCAATCTCGCCGCAAGGCTGGAGAAGATCACGGGGCGCCTGGGGCGGACCGTCGTCGCCTCGGAAGGTTTTGCCAATGTCTGCCGCCATGATTGGCACCAGCTCGGCGAGTTTCCGATCGCGGGATTCTCCAAGGCGCAGCGTGTGTACGGGCTGGCGGAGGAGACGTCGGTGGTGATGGCGTGAAAGTCGATCCGTGCTCTCGCATGTGAGACCATGGGCATCCTTGGCGCTCTCCCTGTGCCTGACTGGCTGCGGGTTCGTTCAAGACGAAGCGGTTGATGGGCCTTATCGTCTCGTCGCCCTCGACGTCGATGAAGATATGATGCTTTGCCGATCCATCGGCACCGATGCAGATTGTGTAGGCGATGGTCTGCCGGGGCCTACGGTGTTTCAGGCCGGCGCGAATGCCCGGTACATCGTGTTCGCTCGCCACCCGCGCAAGCGGGGAGAGCAACCGAACCGTTCGGTCACGGAGTTCTACTATATCGCACGAGAGGCGAATGAGCGGGACGTTTTGGTGCAGGTATCCGTGAGTGGCCCTTTCAATGAAGCTGAATGGCAGGAGGAGAAGCGAAGGCTGCAGCTTCCGGAGTTCAGCAAGGTCTTTGCCAAATTGAAGTAGCACGCGGCCAGATCATCTTGGCGCGCCTTGACCGCACTTCTAGGCTGTATGCCTCACTCCTCCGGCTCTGTCGTGAACAGCAGCGGATAGCCCTTGGCACGGCCGGCGTCGGTGGCGCGCGTTGCCTTGGTTTCGGCGACGTCCTTGGTGAATACGGCCACCACGCAGGCGCCCAGCTTGTGCGCGGTGATCATCACCTTATAGGCCTGATCCTCGGTCATGCGGAATTCGGCTTTCAGCACCATGGTGACGAATTCACGCGGCGTGTAGTCGTCGTTGATCAGGATGACCTTGTGGAGCTTCGGCCGCTCGACCTTGGTCCTGGTCCTGGTTTTCGGTTTGGTGACGGTATCGTTCATCGTGTCCCGAAACGCTCTGGCTCGGATGAGCCACCAGCCAACGCATCATACCGCAGGAGCGGGCAGCGCTCCAAGATACGCGGCCGCTCGCCACTATGCCGTCGCGGCTGGGCAGGAATGCACGACTTGCGCCTGCTCGAGTTACGGAAGCGCGCGAACGAGCTGCAATGCGGCGATCAGAGCGCCCACCGACAGCACGACCGACGCAATCATGTAGGCGGCGGATGCCCATGTCTGGCCGCGCTCGATCAGAAACCAGGCATCCAGCGAGAACGTCGAGAACGTGGTGTACCCGCCACAAACTCCGACCGTCAGAAAGATCCGCGCCGCCTGCGGCAGGTTCCATTTGGTCGCGAACAGCGCGGTGAAAATCCCGATCAGGAACGATCCGGTGACGTTGACGATCAGCGTGCCCCAGGGAAAATCCGTACCGAACGCGCGGCCCGACCCGATCGCAACGAGATAGCGTATGACCGCGCCGAGCGCTCCGCCGCCGGCGACGGCGAGAATGTATTGAATGTTCAATGTCTCGGTCCCCACTTCGCCATTTGCTTCACTTGCCCTCCGTGGCCAGACCCTTGCCGACGGCGAGCAGCCCCACCAGCGAAATCAGCGCGAATCCAAGTCCGGCAAGAAACGTTCCCGCCGGTCCATAGGCGTCCCACAGCGCACCCGCGATCACGCTCGCAGCCAGCAGGGCAAGCCCGGTGAACAGGTTGAAATAGCCGAAGGCGGTGCCGCGCAGGCTTGGCGGGGCGGCATCGGCGACCATGGCCGAGAGCAGGCCCTGCGTCAGTCCCATATGGAGTCCCCACAGCACGACTCCGAGTGCGAGGCCCGCAAGGCTCGGGAGCAGCGCCAGCGCGAGGTCGGCCGCGGCGAGGAAGACCAGGCCGAGCGCGAGCAGGCCGGTCCGGTTGATCCGGTCCGACAGCACGCCGGCCGGATAGGCCGACAGTGCATAGGCGACGTTCATCAGCACCAGTACAGCCGGCACCCACATCACCTCGAGCCCGATGTTCTGTGCGCGCAAGATTAGGAAAGCCTCGCTGAAGCGCGCGAGCGTGAACACGACGCCCACGGCGACGACGCGCCAATAGACCGCTCCGAGCTGGCGCATTGCGGCGAGATTGAGCGGATTTTCGGCACGTTTCCGGCTCGGATCGGGATCCGGCTCCTTCACCGCGAACGCGATCAGCCCGAAGGACAGGAAGGCCGGCAGCACCGCCACCCAGAACACGAGGGCAAAATTGTCTGCCGTCCACCACATCAGGCCGATTGCCACGAGCGGCCCGACGAAGGCGCCGATCGTGTCGAGCGATTGCCGCAGGCCAAAACTCGCGCCGCGCAGGCCGACGGGGGCGATATCGGCGATCAGCGCATCGCGCGGCGCGCCGCGAATGCCCTTGCCGACGCGATCGATGAAGCGCGCTGCCACCAGCCATCCGACGCTGGGCGCGAGCGGGAACAGCGGCTTGGTGAAGGCGGCCAGCCCATAGCCGAGCGCGGCGAGCAGCTTGCGGCGGCCGAGCCAGTCCGACAGCGCACCGGAGAAGATCTTGGTGATCGAGGCGGTCGCCTCGGCAACGCCCTCGATGAAGCCGACGGTGAGGGTGGAGGCGCCGAGCACGGTGACGAGATAGACCGGCAGCAGCGCGTGGATCATCTCGGAGGAGATGTCCATGAACATCGAGACAAAGCCGAGCACCCAGATCCCTCTGGGCAGCGTGGTACGTACGGCATTCGGTGTCGTCACGTCTTCGTCGTCCCCTCGCATTCGCCTGCCGGCCGCCAGCAGGCAACAAAAAACCCGCCATCGGCGGGTACATCCATGCTCCCGCCAAAGGCAGAGGCCCAAGATTGCCTCTCCTCGAGCAGGAGTCATCAGCCCATGAGGTCATCGACCGCCGGGCGGTTGTCGGGGGACTCCATCCCCATCGGTGCGACCAACCTAGCATGGAAATCGTGCCGGACAAGTGGGCGGGGTCGCGTGCCTCCGCCGGCAGCTGGATTCCCGGCCCTCGCTACGCGAGTCCCGGAACGACGGCTCTTGAGATCGCCCCTGTTCCCGACGCAAGCGCGGCAACATGGCGGCAGACTTGCGTAACGTGTGAATTCCTAACTCGAATGTGAAGCACAAGCGATCTTCGGCCTTTGCGGCAAGCCGATTGCATGTCACCATCGCGTCATACGACGGGAGACTGCGATGCGTTTGCTGTTCTCGATCGGGGCTGTGCTGGTGGCCGGCATGTTCGCCGGAGGGGACGTCGCGGGCATCGCGGCACCAGGACCCAAATTCGAATCACCCAGAACTCAACCGCAGCGGCTTGCGGCCGACAAGGACGCGCAGAGCGTCGATGTCGAGCTGATCCTCGCGGTCGACGTGTCCTACTCGATGGACATGGACGAGCTCGCGATCCAGCGCGAGGGCTATGCGCAGGCGATCCAGTCGAAGGAGTTCCTGCAGGCGCTGAAGCTCGGCCCGAACGGCCGCATCGCAGTGACCTATTTCGAGTGGGCCGCCTCCAGCGACCAGAAGATCATCATTCCCTGGCGGCTGATCGATGGTCCGGAGACGGCGGACGCGGTTGCCGCCGAGATCATGAAGACGCCGATCCGGCGCGCTTCGCGCACCTCGATATCAGGCGCGATCAACTTCGCGATGCCGCTGTTCGACGAGGATCCCTATCGCGGCCTGCGCCGTGTCATCGACATTTCCGGCGACGGTCCGAACAACAATGGTGGCCCGGTCACGATGGCGCGTGACGCTGCGCTGGAGAAAGGCATCGTCATCAACGGCCTGCCGATCATGGTCAAGGAGCCGTCCTATTCGACCATGGATATCGACAATCTCGATCTTTATTACGAGGACTGCGTCATCGGAGGGCCGGGGTCCTTCGTCATCACGATCAAGGAGCGCGACAAGTTCAAGGAAGCGATCCGCACCAAGCTGCTGATGGAAATCGCCGGCCGCACGCCGGAGCGCCCGGTGATGCGCGTTGCCGACAAGGAGCCGCGCGTCAATTGCCTCATCGGCGAGAAGATCTGGTCCGACCGCTGGGGACGGTGAGGGGGCGGTTTTTTCCGGCGGCATCACGCCCGCCAGTTCCGGCTGAGACCTTTTGCCCGCCCGAACCATGCGCGCGCTTAACGGCTCGTTAACGGCTGCGTGGCCCTAATCGCATCGTTACTGTTCGTTCCCGCCGGCATCCTGACCTGCCCAAACCAGCGAAAGCGGGTTTGTCAGGCCCGTCCGAGCAATCCAATGGCCATCGTCACATCGAGCACCAGCCAGATTTCGCCCGCCAACGAGCGGCTGTATCGCCAGAGCGCTCTGCTCGGTGACTGGAAGGGCAATTGGGTGGGCAACAACCAGCCCGTCGGCTTCAAGGTCGTCAACATCCGCGGGGCCCGGGCGCAGGTCGAGTACACCAACAACGGGCGCACCGAGCGCGGGTTTGCCGAGGTTAAGGGCACGCTCATCACCTTCGGCGGCGTCACGGTCGGCACCAAGGACGGCAAGAACATGGTGATGCTGTTCTCGTTCGGGGGCGTTGGCAAGCAGACCGCCAATCTGCAAAAGCAGGACCCGCCCGCGTCCGACAACCGCCTGATGGGAAGCTGGGGCGGCTATTCCAGCGAGAACGGCAAGAGCGCGAGCTTCAAGGTGCTGTCGGTCAATGGCAAGGAGGCCGAGGTCAGCGTCACCACCGACGGCGTCACCCGCAAGGGCACCGGCTTCGTCTACAAGAACGTCATCATGTTCGGACAGACGCAGATCGCAAGCGACGACGGGCAGAACGGCAAGATCATCTACCAGGTGGGCACCAAATCCTTCATGGTGCCGGTGACGAAATATCCGCCGGCGGATTCGTCGTCGTCGGTCGATAGGACGGCATAACACTTTACGGCGCTGTTCCGCCGGGGTGAGCCAGCGCCTTCAATTCTCGGTCGACCTGCCGCAGCATTGCGCAGGCCTGCGCGAAACCGCCATCAGCGACGAGTCGCCAGATTTCGTCGGCCTGCTCCACCAGGTGCGGAATCGTCAGCGGCAGGCCGGCTGCCTCCTGTAGCGCCCCCTTCTCGTTGATCAGATAGCGCTCGTTCACTGCGAACAGCACCTGCGCAATGCAGGCGAGCGACCTGTAGAGGCATCCCGCGACATGGGTCCGCTCGTTGCGTGCCGCCGCGAGCTCGGCATTCTCGATGCTGAACAGGACCTCCCATTGGAAGCGCCGGATCAGGGCGCTGCGCAGATCCTCCGGATAGGGAAGTGCGATCGATTTGAGCCGGGCGATCACGCCGCTCGGATCGTGCAGCGGCTGACAATATGCGATCTCGCCCATCCAGATGGTCGAGCAGAAACCATGCGGATGGCCGGGTTGGTAGGCCATGAGCACCTTACCGTACCGGCAGGCCGACATGACGCGTTCGACATCATCGAGGCAACGGTACAGCAGATCGACCTTCCGCCCCTCGACCGACAGCCAGGCTCCTCCGACGATCCACGATCCCCATTCGTTATATGTTGTCACGGTCGTGGCGCCTGGATCGTCGGCGATACTCTTCACCACCGTCAGCAGTCGATCCGTGTCGAGCGGAGCGGCGTTGGAGCGGTACAGTCCGATGTCATAGTCGGAGGAGGAATGGGCAGTGCCGCGCGCGCGTGAGCCCCCGAGCACCACGGCCTGGACGCCAGGTACCGCGGCAAGAACCGGTGTGAGGCGGGCGAGTAACGGATCGTGCGGCATCTGGTGAGGTTCCCCAAAAGTCCTGCGGGCGCGAGGACGACGCGGTCACTCCGCTGGCATTGATGATGGTCGAGGAGTATAGTTTTGCAGGGTTCTAGACGGTAGCCAGGATGTTCGACATTGCACGCTCATGCGCTCTTGCGGGTCTCGCCGTGCTCTGCCTCGGCGTGGCGTCGGTTCATGCGCAAGTCGCGCCGCTGCGATATTGGATTCCCGGTGGGCCTTTCGGCCTTGGGGGCGCTGCCGGCCTGAGCTCCGACACCTATGGCAACTTTGCGGGCTTCAACGCCGGAGAGGGCCGATTGGCGCACGAGCTCTGCAAACGGGTTCTTCATCGGTCGCGAACGCGGCAATCTCGGATTGAGCGGCTTCAACCAGGCGGGCTCGCTCGGCAATTTCAGCGCGCTCTCTTATGACAGCACGCAATTCGGCTATCAGATGAAGACCGGCGGCGGTATGCCCGTCACCTTCTTTGCCGGCTTCGACACGCTGAAATACGGCAACGGCATCGGCAGCTCATTGGCGCCGCTCACCTCCGGCGCCGGGCCCGGCTATGGCGGGTTTGCGGGTGTCGAATTCAAGCCGACCTCAAATCTCAGCCTGTCGTTCGGCGTCGGCTACACCCAGCAGGATTCGGGCCGCATGGACAGCGATATCAGATCGAACATGCTGCCCGGCGAATCGCCGGCGCTGAGCGGCCTGCGGCGCTAGCGTCTAAACTCCGCCACCAGCTCGACATGCGGCGTGTGGCGGAACTGGTCGACCGGCACCACGGACTTCAGCCGATAGCCGCCGTCGATCAAGAGCCGTGCGTCGCGGGCAAAGGTCGCGGCGTTGCAGGACACCGCGATGACGACCGGCACCTTGCTCGCCGCAAGCTTCAGCGCCTGCGCCTGCGCGCCCTGGCGCGGCGGGTCGAACACCACGGCGTCGAAGTCCCGCAGCTCCTGCGGCACCAGCGGGCGGCGGAACAGGTCGCGCGGTTCGCACTTGATCGGCTTCAGGCTAGGTGTGCGCGCAGCTTTGGCCAGCGCCGCGATGGCGCCGGCGTCACTGTCATAGGCGGTGACGCGCGCCTTCTCCGCGAGCCTGAGCGCAAACGGACCGACGCCGCAGAAGAGGTCGAGCACCTCCTTGGCCTTGCCGATGCGGTCCGTGACGAGTGCCGCGAGCGTCTCCTCGCCTGCCACCGTCGCCTGCAGGAACGAGCCCGGCGGCAGCGTCACCTCGGCGCGGCCCATCCTCACCGTCGGCGGCAGGCGTTGCAGCACCAGCTCGCCATGCCGGGTCAGCCGCGCCAGGCGGTGCTGCTCGGCGACGCGCGACAGCGCGGTGACCAGCGGCGTCGGCAGCGGGCCGGAGCCGCGCACGTCGACATCGAGGCCATTGGCGGTCGCGGTGACCTGGATATCCAATGGCTTGGTCATCGGCATCTTGGACGTCAGCGGCTCGGCGAGCGCCCAGGCGGCATCGAGTGCGCCCTCGAGCGCGGGATCGAGGATCGGACAACGATGGATCGGGATGACGTCGTGAGAGCTCGCAGCCGAGAAGCCGACCTTGAGGATATCGTGTGTGCCGAACCGGCCGTGCAGCGTGATGCGTCGGCGCCCGGCGCCGTGGGCGTCGACCAGCGGCGCCACCTCGCAATCGATGCCGGCCTGCGCCAGCGTTTCGATCACGATATTGCGCTTCCAGGCTCGATACGGCTCGGTCGCCCAATGCTGGATGGCGCAGCCGCCACACACGCCGAAATGCGGGCAGAATGGTTCGACGCGTTCCGGGCTTGCGACCTCCACCGCCAGCAGCTTGCGCCGGTCGGGATGATGGCCTGCGACGTGATCGACCTCGACGGTCTCGCCGCCGAGCGTATAGGGCACATAGATTGCTTCGCCGGCGTCGAGGCAGACGCCGTCGCCGCGATGGCCGACATGATCGATCTTGATGCGCTCAACCACGGCGCGCGCCCAGAAAGAATTCGATGTTGCCGTCGCCGCCGGTGATCGGCGAGGGGAATATGTCGATCTCGGTGCAGCCGAGCGACGCCGCAAAGGCCGCGATGTCGTCGCAGATCTCCCGGTGTATGGCGGCATCGCGGATGATGCCCTTCTTGTTGTGCTTCTTGTCAGCCTCGAATTGCGGCTTGATCAGCGCCAGCAGGCTCATCGGCGCGGCCGCCAGCGACAGCGCCACCGGCAGCACTGATTTCAGCGAGATGAAGCTGACGTCGATGACGACGACATCGGGGCGCGCCGGCAGGCGCTTGCCCTCATAGCTGCGGATGTCGGTCTCCTCCATCGATACGATCTTCGGATGATCGCGCAGCGAGGGATGCAGCTGGCTTGTGCCAACATCGATGGCGAACACCAGGCTCGCGCCGTTCGCCAGCAGCACCTCGGTGAAGCCGCCGGTGGAGGCGCCGACGTCAAGGCAGACATGGTCCTCGATCTCGATCGGGTACCGCTCCAGCGCCCCGGCGAGCTTGACGCCGCCGCGGGAGACGTAAGGGTGCGCCGGCTCGGCCTGGATCACCGCATCCTCGGCGATCGTCTCCGACGGCTTTGCGACCTGCTTGTCGTCGGCCGTGACGAGGCCGGCTTCGATGGCCGCGCGAGCTCGCGCCCGGCTCTCGAACAGGCCGCGCTCGACCAGCAATACATCCGCGCGCTTGCGGGCAGGGGGCATCGGATCTCCGACGGACGACTAAAAAGCTTATGTAGCGATCAATCGCGCGGCCGCCATCCAGACGCAAGTCTCGAACGCGGTGAGATCGTGCCAGACGTCGGTCGGCATAGTGGCCGGCGTCACCAGCGGGCAGCCGTGCAGCTCCAGCGCATGGATCATCATGAGGTTGTCAACGAGGCCGAAATCTTCGACCGCCAGCCCCTGTGCATCGACCAGCCGACCATCCTCGGACACGACGTCCATGAAGCGACTGAGGCGGTCGGCATAGACGGCGCCGTCGTTGGAATAAGCCAGGCAGAATTTGCGGCGGCCGGCCATGTAGCCGAGCTCGTAGACGGTGCCGGGATCGGCGCCGGCGCCCCGGAACGGGGTGAGGTTGGCGATGATCGCGTCGGCATCGTCCATCATCGCCTCGTTGCCGCAAAAGATTTGCCGCGAGGCGTCACGCGCGGTGAGGTCGATCGCATTGTCGAGGGGATAAAGGCCGGTAAGTCCGTGCGCGGCGCAGATTTCGACCTTGCGCCGGCCGATCTCGACCGCATCCGGCAGGAACACGTCGGGGCCTGCCAGATAGATTTTCATCGCGCGACCGATTGAGAAGGCATCGGAGTTGCCGCGACGTCGGCGGTGCAAAACCTCTCCAAGGGGAGAGGTCGCGCCGAAGGCGCAGGTGAGGGGTTACGCTCTCACGTGGGACCTGAGCCCCTCAGCCGGATTGCACTGGACGACGCTTCGCATCGCCAGGAGCAATCCGACCTCTCCCTACGGGAGAGGTGGGGTTCAGCGTCTGCCGCGACAATCAAGCCAGCTTGACCGTCTCGGTTTTCACGTCCTTGCCGAGCGCCTCGAACACCTTGGCGACGATGCCCTTGGCGTCGAGGCCGGCGCGGGCGTACATCGCGGCCGGGGTGTCGTGGTCCTGGAACACGTCGGGCAGCACCATCGAGCGGAACTTGACCATGCCGCTGTCGAGCACGCCCTGGTCGGTCAGGTACTGCGCGACATGCGAGCCGAAGCCGCCGATCGAGCCTTCCTCGATCGTGATCAGGATCTCGTGGTCGCGCGCGAGCTTGAGCACCAGCTCGGTATCCAGAGGCTTCATGAAGCGCGCATCGGCGATCGTGGTCGACAGGCCGTGGGCGGCGAGCTCGTCGGCGGCCTTCTCGCATTCGGCGAGGCGCGTGCCGAAGGAGAGCAGGGCGATCTTGCTGCCCTGGCGGATCATGCGGCCCTTGCCGATCTCGAGCGGAATGCCGACCTCGGGCATCTCGATACCGCGGCCTTCGCCGCGCGGATAGCGTAGCGAGCTCGGACGGTCATCGATCGCGACCTGGGTCGCCACCATGTGCACCAGCTCGGCTTCGTCCGCCGCCGCCATGATCACCATGTTGGGCAGGCAGCCGAGATAGGCGTTGTCGAACGAGCCGGCATGGGTCGCACCGTCGGCGCCGACGAGGCCGGCGCGATCGATGGCGAAGCGGACGGGCAGGCTCTGGATCGCGACGTCGTGGACGATCTGGTCGTAGCCGCGCTGCAGGAAAGTCGAGTAGATCGCGCAGAACGGCTTGTAGCCTTCGGTCGCAAGGCCCGCGGCAAAGGTCACCGCGTGCTGCTCGGCGATGCCGACGTCGAAGGTGCGGTCGGGGAAGGCCTTGTTGAAGATGTCGACGCCGGTGCCCGAGGGCATCGCCGCGGTGATGGCGACGATCTTGTCGTCCTTCTGCGCTTCCTTGACGAGGCTCTGGCCGAACACGTTCTGATAGGCCGGCGCGTTCGGCTTGGCCTTGGCTTGCGTGCCGGTCGCGACGTCGAACTTGACGACGGCGTGGTACTTGTCGGCGGAGGCTTCCGCGGGGCCGTAGCCCTTGCCCTTCTGCGTCACGACGTGGACCAGGATCGGGCCGGTCTCCATGTCGCGGACGTTCTTCAGCACGGGCAGCAGATGGTCGAGGTTGTGGCCGTCGATCGGGCCGACATAGTAGAAGCCGAGCTCCTCGAACAGCGTGCCGCCGTCCATCATGAAGCCGCGGGAATATTCCTCGACGCGATTGGCGCGGTTGGCGAGGATCTTGGGCAGGCGCTTGTTGATCTGCTTGGCCGCATCGCGCAGCGTGCGGTAGGTCTTGCCGGAGTAGAGGCGCGACAGATAGGCGCTCATGGCGCCGACCGGCGGCGCGATCGACATGTCGTTGTCGTTGAGAATGACGATCAGGCGCGAATTCATCGCACCGGCATTGTTCATGGCTTCATAGGCCATGCCGGCCGACATCGCGCCGTCACCGATCACGGCGATAACGTTGTTCTTGCCGCCGGAGAGGTCGCGCGCCACGGCCATGCCGAGGCCGGCGGAGATCGAGGTCGAGGAATGCGCCGCGCCGAACGGATCGTAGTCGCTCTCGCTGCGCTTGGTGAAGCCGGACAGGCCGCCGCCGGTGCGCAGCGTGCGGATGCGGTCGCGCCGGCCGGTGAGGATCTTGTGCGGATAGGCCTGGTGGCCGACGTCCCAGATCAGCCGGTCGCGCGGCGTATCGAAGACGTAATGGATCGCGGTGGTGAGCTCGACCACGCCGAGGCCCGCGCCGAAGTGACCGCCGGTCACCGAGACGGCATCGATGGTCTCCTGCCGCAGCTCGTCGGCAACCTGGCGAATCTGCTCGACCTTGAGCTTGCGCAGATCTTCCGGCGTCCGGATGGTGTCGAGAAGCGGCGTCTTACTGTATGCGTTCACGGCGATTTCCAATTTGTCAGCACCGGAAGGTCATTCCGGTGCGCGATGGGTTTGCACAATATCGGCGCAGCGCGAGTCCTATAACCGTCGGAGCCACCTGCACGGGGCAAGGCCCCGCCTTCAAGCTTAGGTAAGCTTAAGTGTGCTCCGGTTCAGTCTCTGTGATCCCTGTCACTTAGATCGGCTTCGTCCGTCCCAAGCCAATTTCATTAGCAGTTTGAAGCGCTTGTCGTCGGTAATCGGTGCCCACGCAAGGCTTACAAAAAGCCACACTCCGCGCAGCTTTACACCAAAGCTTGGGCCAAAGCCAACCCGCTGGGCCGATTAGGGGTATGCAGGTGCAACTCGCGGACCAGAAGTGGTTAACCTCGGTGCGGGGTAAGGGGTTCCGGCCTTGCTCGGTTCTTGGCCGCTTTTTGGCCCGAGTATGGGCTTTTCTCGCTCTCAACGACCCGATTCGATGGGGACGTATCGATCCACCGCCAGGGAACCGCATGCCGGTCGGGAACTGCGCACTGCGATAAGGACGCAGCGGCCACGCTCACCGCGAAGACATTCTATGCGGACCTGCGTCGCGCTCTTGCACGGCCCTGGGGAGTCAGAAGGCTGAGCGGGAGAGCACTCTTTTTACTGGACGTCGAGCGGCGCCGTGCCGGTGGCCTGGCCGCTGGCATCGGTGGTGATCTTGTCGACGCGCGCCTCGGCTTGGCGCAGCAATTCCTCGCAACGCCGCTTCAGGGCCTCGCCGCGCTCGTAGATCGTCACGGATTCCTCGAGCGGCACCTTGCCATCCTCGAGCCGCTTCACGATCGTTTCGAGTTCCTCGATCGCGCGCTCGAAGGTGAGCCTGGAGACGTCGACTTGAGTATTTTCGGCCATATCCGTTTCCGATTGCCCGATTCGCTTCACCTTGGAGAAAGCAGAGTTTTGCGGGCGTAATGTGGCGGGTGGGTCAAGCGCCCATCAGGGCGCCGACATGCGCCGTAACAGATTCTTTCAGTCCCTGCAGGTCATAGCCGCCCTCGAGCACCGAAACAACGCGGCCGCCAGCGGTCTTGTCGGCGAGATCCATCAGCTTGCGCGTCACCCAGGCATAGTCCTCCGCGCGCAGGTTGAGCGAAGCCAGGGGATCGCGATAATGCGCATCGAAGCCGGCCGAGATGATCAAGAGCTCGGGGCTGAATTTCTCGAGCTGCGGCAGGATCAGATTCTCGAACGCGACGCGGAATTCCGGGCCGCCGTCCTCGGAGGCGAGCGGCGCATTGACGATGGTGTCGTGATCGCCGCGCTCGCTTTTAGCGCCGGTGCCCGGAAACAGCGGCATCTGGTGCGTCGAGCAGTACATCACGGTCGGGTCTGACCAGAAGATGTCCTGCGTGCCGTTGCCGTGATGCACGTCGAAGTCGACGATGGCCGCCCGCTTGATGCCGTATTTGCGCTGCGCGTGGCGCGCGGCGATCGCGACGTTGTCGAAGAAGCAGAAGCCCATCGGCTTGCCGATCTCGGCGTGATGTCCGGGCGGGCGGACCGCGACGAAGGCGTTGCGATGCTCGCCGGCCATCACCGCTTCGGTCGCCGCGACCGCGCCGCCGACGCCGCGCATCACCGCCTCCCACGTGCCCGGGGACATCGAGGTGTCGCCGTCGATATAGACCTGACCGCTGGTCGGCGCGATGTGGCGCAGCTCGGTGACGTAATGCTCGTTGTGGCAGAGCGTGACGAGATCGAGATCGCCCTCCGGCGCTTCCTCGCGCGCCAGGAACTGGAAGCGCTCATGCGACAAGGCTTCTTCCACCGCGCGCAGGCGATCCGGCCTTTCAGGGTGTCCCGGCGGCGTGACATGGTCGAGGCAGGCCTTGTGGGAAAGGAGAAGCGTGCTCATCAGGTCGGCCTCACGGAAAACGGGCTTTTGGCGTCGTTGGCCCATTCGGCGCCAAAACGCAATGCAAAACCCAATCTAGGCGCTTGGCCGGGAATGGCAAAGGGCTGCCCGCTTGATCCGGATCAATTCACGCGCAGGATGCGCTTGGGCGGGAGCGGACCGACCGGCCCGTGCGCCCGGAAGAACGCGAACAGCGCGTCCGCATCGTAACCGCCGTATTGTGGCGCGGTGCCCTGTTTGGCGACGGTAAACCCGTCTCCGCCGACGGCGAGGTAATCGTTGAGCGTGACGCGGTAGCCGCTTCCCGGCTCGATCGGCCTGCCGTTGAGTGTCATCCGCTCGAGGCTGACGCGCTCGCCGAACGGCTTTGAAGCATCCCAAGTATAGCTGAAGCCGTTCGACACCTGGAGAATCCGCGGCCGCTTCGGGTCCAGCCATTGCTGCTCGAGCAAGTCCTTGAGCTGGCTGCCCGTCAGCGTCATGGTGACGAGGCGGTTGCGGAACGGCTGGCTGGCGAAGACGTCGCCGAACGTGATCGCGCCATTCTCCTTCGGAACGATGTCGGTGCGGATGCCGCCGGGATTGGTGAGCGCGATGACGGCGCTGCCATCCTTCGCATCGCGCGTTGCGAGCAATTGCGCGTCGGCGATGATATCGCCGAGCGCGCTTTCGCCGGCCTCGTTCGGCACGCGCGACAATGTCTGCGTCACCGAGCCGGCGGGCCGGTTGGCGATCGGCGCGGAGAGCTTGTCGTAGGCGTCGATCAAAGCGGTCTGCTCGGGATCCCTGGCCAGCGAAGCATTTGCGACGATCACGTTCTCGGCTTTTGCGGCGACGATGTCGCGCGTTGCGGGATCGAGCTTGAGGTCGATCGCGGTGACCAGCGTGCCGTATTTGTCGCCGCTGGTGACGAGCCGCCCGTCGATATCGCAGATGTAGGCGCGGTGGGTGTGGCCGCTGACGACGACGTCGACGGCAGGATCGAACTTCCTGACGATGTCGACGATCGGTCCCGTGATGGCAGGGCATTCATTGTAGTCGCCGGCGGGCTCGCCGCCCTGGTGGATCAGCACCACGATCGCTTCGACGCCGCGCGCCTTCAGCTGCGGCACCAGCGCGTTCACCGTCTCGGCCTCGTCGCGGAATTCGAGCCCGGCGATGCCCGCTGGCGAGACGATGCCGGCGGTCTCCTTCAAGGTCAGGCCGATGAAGCCGACGGGGATGCCGTCGAAGTCCCTGATCTCGTAGGGCGGCAGCACGCTCTTGCCGGTCGCGGTCTCGACGGTGGAGGCCGCGAGATAACGGAATTTGGCGCCCTTGAAGGGATGCGGCCCCTGGCAGCCGTCGACGGGATGACAGCCGCCGTTCTGCATGCGCAGAAGCTCGGTGTTGCCCTCGTCGAATTCGTGATTGCCGACCGAGCTGATCGCAAGGCCCATCATCGAGAGCGCCTCGATCGAGGGCTCGTCGTGAAACATCGCCGACAGAAACGGGCTCGCGCCTATCAGGTCGCCCGCGGCGACGAAGATGGCGTTCTTGTGCCCGTCGCGCAGCTGCTTCAGCAGCGTCGCCATGTACTCGGCGCCGCCGGCCGCCACCGTCACCTTCTTGGACTTGTCCTCGGGGTCGTTGATGCGGATGCCGCCCGGCGGCGGCCGCAGATGGCCATGGAAATCGTTGATGGCGAGAATGCGCAGCTCGACGGGGGCTGCGCTCTGGGCCGCAGCGGGGAGGGTGCCGGTGAGAGCGAGGACGAAGCAAGCCAGGCGGAGAGGATGTCGCATGGAGTTAGACTATTCGTTCGGCGCAAAGATTTCACGAAGGTTGTTGTCGTCATTTTTGGGGCACGTGCAGCGTCGTTCCCCCGAGAATCCCATCATCGCACGAGCCGTGCCGCTCGATGAATGCCATGCCCGTTACGTGCCGCAACAATTAGCTACAATGTTTCATTTGAAAAACCGTTGGTTGTGGGGCACGATCCGGCCCCGTTCCCTTCAGGCAGACCGTCAGATTGATGATTGCCGCCCCCCGGATCGACGAATCCTCGCCGTATTATCGCGGCTGGCGGGTCGTGCTGGCGTGCTTCCTGATGGCCTTCTTCATGTTCGGCTTCGGCCTCTACGGCCAGGGCGTCTATCTCGCCGAGTTGCAGCGCGCTCACGGCTGGCCGGGCACGCTGATCTCCGCGGCCAGCACCTTCTCGTTTCTCCTGACCTCCGTGCTCGTCATCTTCACCGATGACCTGCTCGAGCGCATCGGGCTGCGCGCGTTGATCCTGTGCGGCCTGACGGCGCTCGGCGCTTCGACCGTGCTGCTGGCGCTGATGCAGACGCCCTGGCAGCTTTATCTCGCCTATGCGCTGATGTCGGTCGGCTGGACCGGCATGGGCACGGTGGTGATCGCGACCGTGCTGAATTCTTGGTTCGAGCAGCGGCGCGGCCTCGCGCTCAGCCTTGCCTTCAACGGCGCGACTTGCGGCGGCATCATCCTCGTCCCGCTGCTGCTGTCGCTGACCGGCAGCATCGGTTTCCGGTCTGCGATGCTGACGGCGACGCTCGCGATGATGGTGCTGGTGCTGCCGGCGGTCGTGACCTTCGTCGGCTGGCCCGCAGGGACAGCGCCTGCAGCGGGCGGACGTTCCTCCGGCTCAGCGCCGGTTCGCTCGCGCAAGGCGGTGCTCGCCAACGCGGCGTTCTGGACCATGGTGCTGCCGATCGCGCTCGCGCTGCTGGCGCAGATGGGTTTCATCGTCCACCAGGTGGCGTTTCTCGAGCCGCTGATCGGCCGCGCCGCCGCAGGGCTTGCCGTCACCATCATGGCGGCGATGGCGATCGTCGGGCGCCTCTCCCTCGGCCTGTTCGTCGACCGGCTCGATGCCCGGCTCGCCTGTTCTGTTTCGATGACGAGCCAGGCGGCTGCGCTGTTCGTGGCTCTGCAAAGCACGAGCCCGACCGTGCTGCTGGCCTGCTGCGCCGTCTACGGCTTCTCGATGGGGAACATGATCACGTTCCCGCCCTTGATCATCCAGCGCGAGATCGGTGCTTCGGCCTTTGCGACCGCGGTGGGCCTGGGCACCTCGATCAGCGGCATCGTTAGCGCCTTCGGCCCCGGTGTCGTCGGGCTCGTGCGCAGCTTGACCGGCAACTACACGACCGCATTCGCACTGTGCGTGGTGCTCAATCTCGTGGCCGCCGGAATCGTGTTGTGGCGGCCGAGGAGAAGGCTGCAAGATTCGCACACTCTATCACCGTCGCCCTGAGGCGGTCGCTTCTTCAGCGGCCCTCGAAGGATGACGGGAGCGACAGACAACTAGCTACCCAGCAACGCCGCATCCGCCGCTGCGACCGATTCCGCGCTCTCCGTCACGGTGCGCTCGAGCGCGCCGGCCTGCACCGCGATGTTCTCGGCGAAGAAGCGCGCCAGCGCGACGTAGCGCGGCGCATCGCCAAGGCCTTCGGCCTTGGCGGCGAGCGCCTCGGAGGCGAGCAGGCAGCCGCCGAGCGTCGCGCCGAATTGCTGCAGATAGGGCGTCGCCCCCGCAAGCGCGTCGTTCGGAGCGGAGGCAACGCGCTCCAGCAGCCATTTGCTGGTGCGCGTGAGCGCCTCCAGGGCCTCGCGCAGCTTGGTGCCGGTGGTGCCGAAAGCGGGATCGTTGGAGGCCTCCACCTGCTTGACCGTTGCCGAGAGCTCGTCGAGCAGCGCCCACACCGATGCGCCGCCATTGGCAGCTAACTTGCGCGTGACGAGATCGATCGCCTGAATGCCGTTGGTGCCTTCGTAGATCGCGGTGATGCGGGCATCGCGGTAGTGCTGGGCCGCGCCGGTCTCCTCGATGAAGCCCATGCCGCCATGCACCTGCACGCCAAGATAGGCGACCTCGTTGCCGATATCGGTGGAGTAGGCCTTGGCCATCGGCGTCAGCAACGCCGCGCGCGCGGCGGCTTCAGTGCGCACCTTCGGATCCTTGGCACGGGTCGAGACGTCGATCGCGACGGCCGTCGCATAGCAGATGGTGCGCGCGGCCGCGGTCTGCGCCCGCATCCGCATCAGCATGCGCTTGACGTCGGGATGCACGAAGATCGCATCCGAGCCGTCGCCTTTCTTGCCGACCGCGCGGCCTTGGCGGCGCTCCTGCGCATACGACAGGGCCTGCTGGTAGGCCCGGTCGGCAACGCCGACGCCCTCCAGGCCGACGCCGAGGCGGGCCTGGTTCATCATCGTGAACATGCAGCGCATGCCCTGGTTCTCTTCACCGATCAGATAGCCGATCGCGCCGCCATGATCGCCCATGGTCATGGTGCAGGTCGGCGAAGCATGCATGCCGAGCTTGTGCTCGACGCCGCTCGCATAGATGTCGTTGCGCGGCCCCAGCGAGCCGTCCGCATTGACCATGAACTTGGGAACGAGGAACAGCGAAATTCCTTTGGTGCCGGCGGGCGCATCGGGCAGACGCGCCAGCACGAAATGCACGATGTTGTCGGTCATGTCGTGCTCGCCATAGGTGATGAAGATCTTCGTCCCCTTGATGCGATAGGTGCCGTCCGCCTGCTTTTCGGCGCGGGTGCGCAGCGCGCCGACGTCGGAGCCGGCCTGCGGCTCGGTCAGCTGCATCGTGCCGGTCCATTCGCCGGAGACGAGCTTTTCGAGATAGATCTGCTTCAGCTCGTCGCTGCCGTGGGCGTCCAGCGCCTCGATCGCCGACGCCGTCAGCAGCGGGCAGAGGCCGAAGGCGACGTTGGCCGCGCTCCAGATCTCGGTGCAGGCGGCGTTGATCGCGAGCGGCAGGCCCTGGCCGCCGAAATCTTCCGGGCCGGACACCGCGTTCCAGCCGCCCTCGGTCCAGCGCTTGTAGGCGTCAGGCCAGCCCGGCGCGGTCGTGACCTTGCCACCCTCGAGCTTGATGCCGTGTTCATCGCCGACCTTGTTGAGCGGCGCCAGCACGTCGGATGCGAACTTGCCGGCTTCCTCCAGCACGGCGGCCGCGAGGTCGGCGTCGAAATCGCCGTAATGGCCGGCCTCCAGGGCGGCCTTGAGGCCCGCGCCATGGTTGAGCGACAGCAGCATGTCAGAAATCGGCGCGCGGTAGGTCATGGCTCACTCCCCGAGAACAGATATTGGCGCCGTATTCCCATGAAACGGGAGCGGTCTCAACTGCCGGGACGCCGGATGCCTGGCCGGAACGGGCAGGGCCGTTGGGGCCCAGAATAGAGTGTCAGCCGCGGGCCCTTTTTGCCCCTCCAGGCGGTTGAAATGCTGCGCCGCTCCCTATAGACCGGGCTACGACCGACGGGAATCTTCGGTGGCCGGTTCTGCCCGTCCCGTTCGTCGTCAGTTGGGGCGTAGCCAAGCGGTAAGGCAGCGGATTTTGATTCCGCCATTCGGAGGTTCGATCCCTCCCGCCCCAGCCAGCATACAAGCTGTTGAGTTCGTTGGGTAAGCAGCTCCATTCCCGCCAAATTTTTGGCGCGTTTGGAAATTGAGCTTCTAATGCTTGGTCCAGAATCGAACTAAGCGACGTTCTGCATCACATGGACACTATTGGGTCTTTCCGTGGCTTTGATCGCAATATAAACCGCATAGGCTACTCGGGGAGACCTCTTACGCGCTGTCGTAGAACAGAGAGTTATGGCGAGCAAATCGGATAGTCAGTTGAGCTGATGCGCTTCTGCACCAGAGGGGCGTCAAGCTGTAGTTCGCCCAGCCGATGGCGCAGAGTTAGCCGCAGTGGCGCTGCGGCCGTTGTGGGGGAAACGCGGCTAGTCGCCGTTACGCCGCTTTCCTGCGGGGCTTCGGCTTTGCTTTTTTGTCAAGCAAGACCCTCTCTGGAGCCGGGCGCGCGCCTGGACCAGGGTGGACATGAACTTCCTTGGCTGAAAGCGGCTCGCCGCATTCCGAGCACACCATCACGGGGTCGAACATCTTTCCGCAGTTGCGGTGCTCATGCAGCAGGGGACGTCCGCGTTCGTCGACCATGTGCGTGTCGCCCCAATGTACGAGCGCCATCATGATCGGATAGAGGTCGAGGCCCTTTTGCGTCAGGATATACTCGTGGCGTTTAGGCGACTCCTGATAGGGAATGCGGCGCAGGACGCCCTGCCGCACCAGCTTCTTCAACCGCTCGGCGAGCAAATGCCGTGTGATTCCAAGCGCTGACTGAAAACCCTCGAAGCGGCGCGTGCGCAGGAAGCATTCGCGGAGAATCAGAAGAGTCCAGCGGTCGCCAATCACACCGATGGTGCGAGCCATCGAACACGGCTCTTCCTCAAGTTCATCCCATTTCATTCTGCTCTCCGGTCGACCGGCGCCTGTTCCGCTCGAATCAGGGGGAAGCGGCAGCACGCTTACACCATTCTAGATAGGTACTAAAGGGGATACAATCCCCCGCCGGTCGTCCGAAACCTCGTGATTTCATAGCAGATTTGACAGTTCAATTTTAGAACTATAGAAATGAGTGACAGCCTGCGTTCGGCCTAGAAGATCACTCAAATCTGACCAACATCGCGCCCTGCGGGAGGAGCTGACATGTCCCTCAAAGTTGAATTCCTGTTCGATTTCGGCAGTCCGAATGCTTACCTCGCGGAACTGGCGCTTCCGGGAATCGAACGGCGCACCGGCGTGAAATTCGAATATGTCCCGATCCTGCTCGGCGGCATCTTCAAGGCGACCGGCAACATGTCCCCGTTCGATTCCCTTCGTGGCATCAAGAACAAGCCGGAATACCAGGCTCTAGAGACCCAGCGCTTCATTCGCCGCTACGATGCAACGAAGTTCAGGTCCAATCCTTTTTTTCCGGTCAATACGCTGATGTTGATGCGCGGTGCCGTCGCGGCGCAATTCGAAGGCGTGTTCGAACCCTATTTCCGCGCGGCCTACCACCACATGTGGGAGGAGCCAAAGAAGATGGATGACCTCGAAACCTTCCGAGCGGCATTCATCTCCTCAGGCCTCGATATCGATCGGTTGCTTGCGCGTGCGCAGCAGGACGACGTCAAGAAGGGGCTGATTGATCGAACCACCGACGCCGTCAACCGCGGCGCATTCGGCTCGCCGACCTTCTTCGTTGGAAAGGAGATGTTTTTCGGCAAGGACCAGCTTCGCGATGTGGAGGAGTCGATCGTCGAGCAGATCGGCCAGCCCGTTTCGAAGACGGCCTGAGGCCAGAAGCTGGAGCTTTTGCAGAGCCGGGCAGACGTCCGCGCGCCTGCATGACGAAAGCTCAGTCGGCCTTATAACGAAACCAATTCAGGGAGAATGTCATGCCCGGTCCCCTCAACGGCGTTCGCGTCCTCGATTTGACAGGCGTCGTGTCGGGCCCGTTCGCGACCATGTTCCTGGCGGATCAGGGCGCGGACGTCCTGAAGATCGAGCCGATCGGCGGTGACATTACGCGGCGCAGCCGCGCCACCATCGACAAGGAAGGCGAGTTCTCGGCACTGTTCATTTCGTCAAATCGCGGCAAGCGCTCGCTCGCCATCGACGTCAAGAGCGAGGCCGGCCGTGAGGTTCTGGCCAAATTGGTCGCGAAGGCGGATGTGCTGGTGCAGAATTTCCGGCCCGGCACCATGGAGCGCCTCGGTCTCGGCGTCGAAGAGTTGCGCCAGCGCCATCCGCGCCTGATCTATGTCTCGATCAGCGGTGTTGGCGACTCCGGACCTTATGTGAAGAAGCGTGTTTACGACCCGATCATTCAGGGCCTGTCGGGCTTTGCCGATATCCAGTCGCAGCCGGTTACGAACCGTCCGCAGATGA
The DNA here is from genome assembly GCF_044909005.1 of Bradyrhizobium sp. USDA 223. Classification (NCBI taxonomy): domain Bacteria; kingdom Pseudomonadati; phylum Pseudomonadota; class Alphaproteobacteria; order Hyphomicrobiales; family Nitrobacteraceae; genus Bradyrhizobium; species Bradyrhizobium sp. USDA 223. The sequence continues at coordinate 4,359,263 of NZ_JBIYDR010000001.1, read as the reverse complement.
TCCGGACTATCGTCTGCGACAAGACAACCGCCGTGTTCACCGCCCAGGCGGTGGCGGCAGCCCTCTACGCGCGCGAGAAGACAGGGCAGGGTGATCACATCCAGGTCGCCATGCTGGACGCGATGATCTCCTATTTGTGGCCGGAAGGCATGATGCAATACACGGTGGTGGGGGCCGAGGCCACTGCTGCAGATCCCAACGATCGGCCGGATCTCGTGTTCAAGACCAGCGACGGCTACATCACCGCCGGTACCATTTCCGATTCCGAATGGCAGGGTTTTTGCCAGGCGTCCGGCGATCCGGAGCTTGCCAGGGATCCCCGTTTCTCGACGCCGGCGGCGCGCTCCGTCAACGCCACGGCACGTATCAACAAGATGGCGGAGTATATCAGCCAGCACACCACCGCCGAATGGCTGGAGCGTCTGGACGCCGCCGACGTCCCCTGTTCGCCGATCCTGCGACGGGGCGAGATCATTCACAATGAACAGGTGGTCGCCCGCGATATCATTGCCGAGTTCGACCAGCCGAAGGTGGGGCGGGTGCGGCAGCCGAAGCCAGCGGCGCGTTTTTCGGTCAACGAGGCCACGATCGGCGGGCCTGCTCCCAGGGTCGGCGAGCACTCCCGCGACGTGTTGCACGAACTTGGGTACGACGATGGCGCCATCGACAAGATGATCGCCGAGCGCAGCGTGCGCGTCGCGGTCTAACCGCGAAACCCGTTGGCGATGTCTTCTAGGCCTTCGTCGGCGCCGGCGTGATCGGCGCCATGGGAACATTCGCTGCAACGGCTCGCTGGAACGCTTCGCGTTTCCGGATGCTCTCGAGATAAGGCTGAGCGTTGTCGCAAATGCCGACGCCATAGGCGATAGCCCACTCGAGGCACGTCGTGAGCAGGATGTCTGCGCTCGTAAAACGGTCACCCATCAGGAATTTCCGGCCGTCTCCGAGCGCGACTTCAACATGGCGCAACTGCTGGCGGAAATACTCGCCGGCCTGGGCAACGACCTCGGGTGCGATGCCGTAGATCGGTCCGAGCGCGTCAGCCCGATGGCGGCGCATCACGTAAAGGCTCGTGGAATCCAGCTCCGCGACGATGAAGAAGCACCATTCCAGCCACGCGGCATACTCGCGCGGGGCGTCCGGAATCAGCGATCGATCCGGCGTGGAATACATGCGCGACAGGTAGGCAACGATCGCTGCGCTCTCGCCGATGCAGAAATCGCCATCTTGAAGCAGCGGGATCTTCTCGCGCGGATTGAGCTTCGAGTATTCTGCGGTCTTGGTTTCGCCGGTTCGTGGGCCAATGGGCCTTGTGTTGTAGGCCAAGCCCAGTTCGTGCATGGCCCAGTGCGGACGAATGGTGCGACTCGTTCCAACGCCCCACAGGGTCAGGTCTGGTGTCGCATTCATATTACCATTTCTCCACGGACGGACGGAGATCGAGTTCGTGGGTCCAGCCATCTTTGCTCTGCTGGTGGGTGAACCAATAGGCTTCGGCTATGGAAGACGTCTTGGTCAGGCTATCGGGCGGAATGTCGCTTGCTTCGATGCCCTTCGCCGCCTTCATGCGTTGGTGAATCGCCTCGCTATCCACGCCGGCGTCGATCAGGAGATGCACGACGTGGATGTTCTTCGGTCCAAGCTCGCGCGCCATCGCCTGGGCCACTGCACGAAGGCCGAACTTCGCTGATGAAAATGCTGCAAATCCCGGGCCGCCACGCACGCTTGCCGTCGCACCCGTAAAGAAGATGGTGCCGCGTCCGCGCGACAGCATCACGCGGGCCGCCTCACGTCCAACCAGGAAACCACCATAGCAGGCGAGTTCCCAGGCCTTGAAGAACAGCTTCTCCGTGGTCTCGAGCAGGGGCTTGTTGACGTTCGAGCCGGCATTGTAGAGACAAACCTCGACAGGCCCGTGCTCTTTCTCGACTCGCGCGAAAATGCCTTGGACGTCTGCTTCCTGACGCGCATCCACGCTGAATGCGTGAACATCATGCCCCGCATCCCTCAGCTCGGCCACGAGTCCCTGTGATTTGGACGCATCGCGCCTGCAGATGCAAACCGTATAGCCGCCTTGGGCAAAACGCCGGGCGACCGCCGCGCCAATGGCATCGCCTGCGCCAACAAGTATCGCTACACCGCGGCTCGCTGCCATCCTCGATCCTCCCTTTAAGTTCTTATTTGATACTATAGACTAGCTGCCGGATGATGCGTTGTAAACGGAGGTTCTTAGGAGCCGCGCAGAAAAAAGCTACTCGCGGATGGATCTTCCGTTCGACTCCGGGAAAGACCGACGACGATTTATCGATTGACGAGTTCTAAAAAAGAACTATAAGTCGAAGACAAGTGTGCCGCATTGCAACGTCGGCATGGTCGGTCGGGAGGTCAGTCGTGGCGGAGCTTTCAGAGACGATCAGTGTCGACGAGATCGCTGCCGGCTTGCCGAGCCGAATCGATAAAGTCACGGCAGGACCGGTTGCCAGAGCGCCCGACCGGATTGCGCTCGTCGAAGACGGGGCCTCCTGGAGCTATCGAGATCTGGAGCAGCGCGTTGGCGAGATCGCCACCGTTCTCTCCTCGCTGGGGATCAGGGCCGGCGATCGGATGATCATCGTCAGCGAGAACTGTATTGCGCTTGCTGCTTTGCTGCTGGGGGCGAGCCGGCTCGACGCCTGGGCGATCGTCGCCAACCCGCGCTTGGCGGCGCGCGAACTGGACCAGATCCGCGATCACAGCGGCGCCCGACGGATGTTGTTTACGTCGGGTATTTCGAAGGAGGCCGCTGCTCACGCCTCTCGCTATGGCGCCGAGAGCCGGCGAATTGGCCCGCTGCCGGATATTGGTGTTGGCCCGCTCAACGAAAGCGCGTCAGTCCAGCCCGTGGAGACCGATCCAGCAAGGCAAGTCGCGGTTTTGATCTACACGTCAGGGACGACCGGAACTCCCAAGGGCGTGATGCTCTCGCATGACAACCTGCTGATCAGCGCAAAGACCACCGCGTACTTCCGCAGGATGAACGAGAACGACAAGATCTATCTTGTGTTGCCGATCTCGCATATCGTCGGCATCTCGCTCCTGATCATGACGCTGATGGTTGGCGGCACGGTGCGGATGGTCAGCAAATACGATCCGGCCGCGACTGCAAAGGCCATCGCGGAGGAGGGCGTCACCATTCTCAATGGCGTGCCTGCCACCTATCAGCGCCTGCTGGAGTACAAGAGCGTATCAGGCGTGGAACAACTCCCCCGAGGCTCGTTGCGCTTGATCGCCGTCGCCGGCGCGCCGCTGGATTTGAACCTGAAGGTGCGCGTGGAAAAGGAGTTCGGGCTTCCCTTGCTCAACGGCTACGGGATCACTGAATGTTCGCCGGGAATATCAGGGGTACGTTTCGATAGGCCACGTTCCGATCAGGCGGTTGGCACGCTGCTGCCAGGCGTGGAGGCGCGGGTGCGAACCATCGAAGGATTTCCGACGGCAGTAGGCGAAGTCGGCGAGCTGCATGTTCGCGGGCGCAACGTGATGCTGGGCTACTATCGTGCCCCCGAGCTTACCGCGAAGGTGGTTGATAGCGAGGGCTGGTTCAATACCGGCGATCTCGCGCGTTTCGACGGCGACTGTCTGTACATCGTCGGCCGCACCAAGGAAATGATCATTCGTTCCGGTTTCAACGTCTATCCCGCCGAGGTCGAAGCAGTCCTCAACTCACATAAAGACGTCGTGCAATCCGCTGTGGTTGGTCGTGCCGCGGACGGCAATGAGGAGATCGTGGCCTTTGTGCAATTGCTGCCGGGATCCCGCACGACACCAGAGACGCTGATGCATTTCGTCAGATCTCAGCTTACGTCTTACAAGCGGCCGTCCGAAATCGTCATCCTCGAGGCCTTGCCGGCGACATCGACTGGCAAGATACTCAAACACAGGCTCGCGGAGTCCTTGCGCGAAGGCGCAACCCCTGCGATGCAGGCGCCCGAATTCCGCAGGCAACATATCTAACTTTACCGGGAGGACATCTTGCAAAAGAGAAACGCAACGGCGGCCGTGATAGGCGCGGGTGACTTCATCGGCGGCGAGATCGCCAAGAAATTCGCAGCAGAAGGCTTTACGGTCTTCGCCGGTCGTCGTAACGGCGACAAGCTGGCTCCGCTCGTCAGGGATATCGAGGCTGCCGGCGGAGAGATCCAGGCCCGTTCGCTCGATGCTCGCAAGGAAGACGAGATCATCTCCTTTCTCAACGATGCAGACAAGCATGCGCCGCTGGAAGTCTGCATCTTCAACATCGGGGCGAACGTGAACTTCCCGATTCTGGACACCACAGAACGCGTCTTCCGCAAGGTCTGGGAAATGGCATGCTATTCCGGTTTCTTGGCCGGTCGCGAGGCCGCCCGCCTCATGCTGCCGCGCGGGGGCGGCAACATCTTCTTTACGGGGGCGACCGCCTCGCTCCGCGGCGGCAGCGGGTACGCCGCTTTCGCAAGCGCCAAGTTTGGCCTTCGCGCGGTCGCGCAGGCCATGGCCCGCGAGCTTGGCCCGAAAAATATTCACGTCGCGCATCTCATCATCGATTCCGGCGTGGACACCGAGTGGGTTCGGCAACGCCGGCTGGAGGCTCTCGGGCCCACCGCGCTGGATGATCCGGACGCCTTGATGCCTCCGGCCTCCGTCGCGACATCCTATTGGCAGCTCTACCAGCAACCGAGAAGCGCATGGACGTTCGAGCTGGAGATCCGTCCCTTCGGCGAGAAGTGGTAGCGGAGCCTGCTGCGATGGAGCTCAAGCTTTCCCGCGAGGATGCCGCGTTTCGTGACGAGGTGCGCAGTTTCATTGCGCAGAACTATCCGCCGGAAATGCGCGTTCCCAATCCGGAGACCGACCTGACCAAGGAGCAGTCGCTGCTCTGGCACCGGATCCTGCACAAGAAGGGCTGGATCGCGCCGCTCTGGCCCAAGGAGTATGGCGGCCCAGGCTGGTCGGTCACGCAGCGCTTCCTGTTCGAGCAGGAGACGTCTCGCGCAGGCACGCTGCCGCCGCTCGCCTTCAGCGTGACCATGGTCGGGCCGGTGATCTACACCTTCGGCAACGAGGCGCAGAAGAAGAAGTTTCTGCCGCGGATCCTGTCCGGCGAGGATTGGTGGTGCCAGGGCTATTCGGAGCCGGGTTCGGGCTCGGACCTCGCGACCGTCAGGACCAAGGCCGTGCGTGACGGCGACCACTACATCGTCAACGGTCACAAGACCTGGACGACGCTGGCGCAGCATGCCGACTGGATCTTCTGCCTGGTGCGGACCGATCCGAGCGCCAAGCCGCAATCCGGCATCTCCTTCCTGCTGATCGACATGAAGTCGCCCGGCGTCACCGTGCGGCCGATCATCACGATCGATGGCAGCCACGAGGTTAACGACGTCTTCCTCGAAAATGTCCGCGTGCCCGTCGAGAACCTGGTTGGCGAGGAGAACAAGGGTTGGACCTACGCCAAGTTCCTGCTCGGCAATGAGCGCACCAGCATGGCCGGCATCGGCCGGTCCACCCGCTACATCAACAAACTGAAACAGATCGTGAGGGCCGAGATACCGGTCGACGATCCCGCGCATCTCGAATTCCTGCGCGACATTGCCCGCATCGAGCTCGACGTGCTGGCGCTGGAAGCGACGGAGTTGCGCGTTGTCGCCCAGATGGCGCGCGGCATAGATCCAGGACCTGCGGCCTCGCTGTTCAAGATCCGCGGCACCGAGATATTTCAGAATATCACCGAGCTCACCCATCGCGCGATCGGCAATTACGGCCTGGCCATCCGCGAGCATCCGGTCAGCGCCAACCGCTTCATGCCCGGCCCCGACTACGGTCACACCGCGTCGGAAAAATATCTGAACGCGCGCAAGCTCAGCATCTACGGCGGATCCAACGAGATCCAGCGAAACATCATCGCCAAGGCCGTGCTTGGGCTCTAGCCACGACGGATCGAGAGGATCGGATGGATATTCAGTTCACGGAAGAGCAGGAATTGCTGCGATCCAGCGTCCAACGCTTGCTGCGAGACCAGTATGATTTCGAGGCGCGGCGCAAGATCGTGGCGAGCGAGGAAGGCTTCAGCCGGAAGCAGTGGGAGGGTTTCGCCGAGCTCGGCCTGCTCGCCGCACCGCTCTCGGAAGGCGCGGGCGGTCTCGGCGGGGGTCCGCTGTCGACCATGATCGTCATGCATGAGTTCGGCCGTCACCTCGTGGTCGAGCCTTTCGTCGAGACGGTGGTGCTGGCCGGCGGATTGATCGAGCATGTGGGCACGCCGGAGCAGCAGCAAAGCTTCATCCCTGAAATCATCGACGGCTCGAAGATCTGGACCTTGGCCTGGACGGAGAAGGGATCGCGCTTCGATCTGGCCAATGTCACGACCAGAGCGCGGCGCGGGGGGAGCGACTACGTCCTGACCGGCGCGAAGACCATGGTGATCGCCGCGCCCTGGGCCGACCATCTGATCGTCTCGGCGCGGACCTCCGGCGACGATCGTGACCGCGGCGGCGTCAGCCTGTTCGTGGTGGATCGCCGCGCGACGGGCGTCGATCTTCAGGGTTTCAGAACCATCGACGGTCGGCGGGCAGCGGAGGTCAGCCTGCGCGGCGTCCGCGGGCAATTGCTGGGAGAGGAAGGCGAGGGCCTTGCCGCGCTGGAAGCCTGCCGCGACCGCGCCATCGGCGCGCTCTGCGCGGAAGCCGTCGGCGCCATCGGTGAGTTGAACTCGGCGACGCTGGATTATTCGAAGACGCGCAAGCAGTTCGGCACCACCATCGGCTCGTTCCAGGTGCTGCAGCATCGGATGGTCGACATGTTCATCGCCCACCAGGAGGCGCTCTCTCTGATGCAGCATCTGAGCCTCAGCCTCGGCGGCGGCGATGCCGGCCTGTCGCGGCTCGCCTCCGGTGCCAAGTCGAAGATCGGCTATGCCGGCAGGTTCGTTGCCGACCAGGCGGTGCAGCTTCATGGCGGCATGGGAATGACCGACGAGCTCAATGTCGGGCACTATTTCAAGCGTATCTCCTCCATCAACATTCAGTTCGGCGACCCTGCGTTCCACGTGCTGCGTTACGCGCAGCTGGACGCGGCCGCGTAGGCAGAGAGGCCAGCATGACGACAGAAGCAGTCATCGTTTCCACCGCCCGAACGGCCGTCGGGAAGGCCTATCGCGGTGCGCTCAACAACACGGACGGCCCGACCATGGCCGGGCACGTAATGGCCGAAGCGGTGAAGCGCGCCGGCATCGCGCCCGGAGAAGTAGAAGACGTGGTCATGGGCTGCGCGATGCAGCAAGGCACCATGGTGATGAACGTGGCGCGCAAGGGCGCCATTCGCGCCGGCCTGCCCGTCACGGTGGCGGGCACCACCATCGACCGGCAATGCGCGTCCGGCCTGCAGGCCATCGCGGTTGCCGCGCGCTCGATCATGCTCGACGGGGTCGAGGTCGCGATCGGTGGAGGCATCGAGTCGATTAGCCTCGTGCAGAACGAGCATATGAACAAATTCCACGCCGTTGACGAAGAGCTGATGGCGATGAAGCCTGAAATGTACATGTCGATGCTCGATACCGCCGAGGTCGTTGCCGAGCGCTACAAGATCGGCCGCGACAAGCAGGACGAATACAGTCTCGAGTGCCAACGCCGCGTCGGCGCTGCGTTGCAGGCCGGCCGCTTCAACGACGAGATCGTGCCGTTCACGACCAGGATGGCGCTGGTCAACAAGGACACCAAGGAGGTCACCTACCAGCAGGTGACGCTCGCCAAGGACGAAGGGCCACGGCCGGAAACCACCGCCGAGGGCCTGGCCAAGATCAAGCCGGTGTTCGAGGGCAAAACCATCAGCGCAGGAAATGCCAGCCAGCTTTCGGACGGTGCCTCGGCCTGCGTGATCATGAGCGACAGGATTGCTGCCAGGAAGGGGCTGAAGCCACTCGGCATCTTCCGCGGCTTCGTTGCCGCCGGCGTCGAGCCCGACGAGATGGGCGTCGGCCCGGTCGCCGCGATCCCGCGCCTGCTCAAGCGCCATAACCTGAAGATCGACGACATCGACCTCTGGGAGCTGAATGAGGCTTACGCGGTGCAGGTGATCTATTGCCGCGACAAGCTCGGCATCGACCCCGACAAGCTCAACGTCAATGGCGGCTCGATCGCGATCGGCCATCCCTACGGCATGACTGGTTCGCGGCTCACCGGCCACCTGCTGATCGAGGGGCGTCGGCGCAAGGCGAAATACGGCGTGGTGACCATGTGCATCGGTGGCGGCATGGGCGCAGCCGGTCTGTTCGAAATCATCCACTGAGCGGCAACGCGGGAGATCATTCGTGAAGACAGCAATTACCGAACTGTTCGGCATCGAGCACCCGATCATCCAGGGCGGAATGCACTATGTCGGCTTCGCCGAGCAGCTGCGGTGTCGAACGCCGGCGGGCTCGGCATCATCACTGGGCTGACCCAAAGGACGCCCGAGCTGCTGGCAAAGGAAATCGCGCGCTGCCGCGACATGACCGACAAGCCGTTCGGCGTGAACCTCACCTTCCTGCCGACCTTCAGCGCCCCACCTTATCCGGAATATATCGCCGCGATTAGGGAGGGCGGAGTAAAAGCGGTGGAGACCGCCGGCCGCAGCCCGGAACAGTACATGCCGGCACTGAAGGCCGCCGGCATCAAGGTGATCCACAAATGCACCTCGGTCCGTCATTCGCTGAAGGCCGAGAAGATCGGCTGCGACGCGGTCAGCGTCGACGGCTTCGAGTGCGGCGGTCATCCGGGCGAGGATGACATTCCGAACATGATCCTGCTGCCGCGCGCCGCAGACGAGCTCAGCATCCCCTTTGTCGCGTCCGGCGGCATGGCAGATGGCCGCAGCCTCGTCGCGGTGCTGTCGATGGGCGCGGCGGGCATGAACATGGGGACGCGTTTCGTCGCCACCAAGGAGGCGCCGGTCCATGACAACGTCAAGCAGGCGCTGGTCAAGGCCACGGAGCTGGACACCGTTCTCGTCATGCGCGCGCTGCGCAACACCGAGCGCGTGCTCAAGAACAAGGGCGTCAACGAACTGCTCGAGATCGAACGCGAGAAGGGGGCAAGCCTGAAGATCGAGGACATCCATGATCAAGTCGCCGGCGTATACCCGCGCGTGATGGTCAACGGTGAGATGGATGCCGGCGCCTGGAGCTGCGGCATGGTGGTCGGCCTGATCCACGACATCCCGACCGTGAAGGAACTGATCGACCGTATCATGGCCGACGCCGAACGCATCATCCGGGAGCGCCTGACTGGTTTTCTCGACGGCGCCGGGCAACGGCCGGCTGCGGTTAGGGCAATCGCCTGAACCCTTCCGGAAGGGCGTTGCGGACGTTCTGACGAGGTTATGCGCAGCGCATGGTCATGCGTGCGTCGATCGTTGTTGAGGCCGATGGGCTGATGGACGGCCTTCGGTAGCCTCGGAGGCACTTATGAGCCAAGCCGACTTCCACTACTACGAGCCTTCGAAAGGCCACGGACTCCGGCATAATCCCTTCAATGCGATAATCGCGCCGCGTCCGATTGGGTGGATTTCGTCGCGCAATGCAGCCGGTCAATTGAACTTGGCGCCGTACAGTTTCTTCAATGCGTTCCTCTACGATCCTCCGATCATCGGGTTTTCCTCGATTTCGTGGAAAGACACGGTCAAGAACGTCAGCGAGACGCGCGAGTTCGTCTGGAATCTGGTCACCATGGATCTCGGCGAACGCATGAACGTGACAGCGACGCCGCTCGATCACGGCGTGAGCGAGTTCGAAGCAGCCGGTTTGACGCCGATACCCGGCCGCCACGTTGCTGTGCCGCGGGTGGGCGAGAGCAGGGCCGCCATGGAATGCAAGGTCGTCGAGGTCTCTCAGCTGGCCAACGCACGCGGAGAAAAGGTGGAAGGATGGTTCGTGCTTGGTGAGGTCGTCGCGGTCTACATCGACAAAACGTTGATCGAGGACGGCGTCTACAACACGGCACTTGCGCGTCCCATTCTGCGCGCCGGCCGGGGTGGAGATTATCTCGAGGTCAGGACCGAGAACATGTTCGAGATGAAGCGCCCACCCGGCAGCAGCAAACCGGAATTCCACGGCACCTGATTGCGCTGGAAGCAGGCTCAACTGTCGGGCTGGCCAAGCACTTGGTCGACAGGCCTGAGCCCGGCTTCACAACGCCGATGAGAGACTAAACGGGAAGCCTGTGCGGGGTCATATGCCCATCAAGATCCCGGGCCTCGTGCGTACAGGCCAAGAGCCAGCAGCGAAAACGAGCTCATCACGACGCCCAACGCGAACATTGCTTCCGGTGACACTGTGGCAGCAAGCCATACGCCGATCGCGGCGATCATCATCTGCAAGAAACCGAGCAGCGCCGAGGCGGCGCCGGCCTTCTCGCCGAATGGAGAGAGCGCCCGCGCAGTGGCCAGTGGACTGACAACACCCATGCCGAGAAGAAAAACGCACATCGCGGCCAGAAACGGCAGGAAGGTCGGGCTGATCATCGAGATGAGCAGGATCGCAAGGCTGCTGGCCGTTGTCGCGCACAAACCTGCCCGGATCGGGCCGTCGAGCCCGTAGCGCGGTGCCAATCTCGTTGCGAGCATACCGGCGGCGAATACGATGAAGACGGTCCCGGCGAAAAAGAGGCCTAGCTGGATCGGCGTGAAGTGCAGCGCCTCGATGAACAGGCGCGGTGCGGCGGAAAACATCGAGAACAAGCCGCCCATAGTGAGGCTCGAGGCGGCCGCGGGGGTAGCGAAGCGGCGGTCGCCAATCAGGCTGGCATAGGTCCTGCAGATGACAGCTGGATTGAGCGGCGTGCGGATCGAATGGTGGGTTTCGCCGAGGACGATGCTGTAGGCCACGGCGCTGACGGCGGCGAATATCGCGACCAGCGCGAATTCGGCGCGCCAGCCCAGGCTGTGGTCGAGGGCGCCGCCAAGCAGCGGCGAGAACCCGGGCGCTGCGGACATCACGATCATGATGAGCGCCATCGCGCGCGCCAGTGCCGCGCCACTGAACATGTCGCGGGCAATGGCGCGAGACAGCACTGATGTCGCGCAGGCACCTGTTGCCTGCACGACGCGGCCGGCCAGGAGATTAGGCAGGTCGGTCGCCAGACCGCACCAAACGCTGCCGGCGAAGAACACGGCAAATCCGATCAGGACCGGCCAACGTCTTCCGTAGCGATCCGAAAGCGGTCCGACCACGAGTTGACCGAAGCCGAACACTGCAAGAAAGACGGTGATGGCGGACGTGACCGCCGCACTCGTGACATTCAATGAGATCGCGATCTGCGGCAAGGACGGCAGCAGAATGTTCGTCGCGAGCGTTCCCATCGCGGCCAGGACAGAAAGGACGGCGATGGGCAGGGCGCTGGAGGTGGGAATGTCCCGCGGCGCGGTGTTGATCAGGTCAGCCATGGGACCTTTCGTGTGATAGGGATAGGTAGATTGAGACGGCGAGTGAGGCGGTTCGCGCCGCTCGCCGACTTCGTTCTTGTCCGCCCAGCCGTGTTATCAGCGGACGATGCGTTCGACTGCTATGGCCGTAGCTTCGCCGCCGCCGATGCAGAGTGACGCGACGCCGCGCTTGAGGTTCCGCGTTTCGAGCGCGTGAAGCAGCGTCACGATCAGCCGCGCACCGGTGGCACCGATGGGATGACCGAGCGCGCAGGCGCCGCCGTTGACGTTCAGCTTCTCCCTGGGGATACCGAGATCCTTCTGCGCCGCCATCGCTACGACCGCAAATGCCTCATTAATCTCGAACAGATCGACGTCGCCAACGCTCCAGCCAACCTTGTCCACCAGCTTGCGAATAGCCGGGATGGGGGCCGTGGTGAACCATTGTGGTTCCTGGCTGTGGGTGGCATGGCCCTTGATCTCGGCGAGCACCGGGAGGCCGTCGCGATCGGCCAGCGAGCGTTTCGCCAAGATGAGCGCCGCAGCGCCGTCAGCATTGGCGGATGAGGCTGCGGGCGTGATGGTGCCGTTGGCGCGGAATGCGGCTTTCAGCCCCGGGATTTTGGCGGGATCCACTTTGAGCGGATGCTCGTCGTTCGAGATGATCCGGGGCCCGGCCTTCTCGGTCAACGTGATTGGAGCAATCTCAGCCTTGAACGCGCCGCCTTCAACCGCCTTGCGGGCGCGGCTCAAGGTCTCGATCGCATAGTCGTCCTGGTCTTTGCGGGTGAATTGATAGGCCTCCGCCGTGGCCTCGCCAAAGTCGCCCATCGAGCGTCCGGTCTCGTAGGCGTCTTCCAACCCGTCCATCAGCATGTGGTCGATGATGCGGTCGTGGCCAGCGCGATAGCCGCCGCGTGCCTTGGCCAGCAAATAGGGTGCATTGCTCATGCTCTCCATGCCGCCAGACAGAACGATCTCGGCGGAGCCCGCATTGATGATATCGTGAGCCAGCATGGTGGCCTTCATGCCGGAGCCGCAGACCTTGTTGATGGTGGTGGCGCCGGTGGCATCCGGCAATTTGGCGCCGCGCGCGGCCTGGCGTGCCGGCGCCTGGCCTTGTCCGGCTGGCAACACGTTGCCCATGAAAACCTCGTCGATCCGCTCGGGCGCCAGTTTGGCTCGTTCGAGAGCAGATCCGATCACATGGGAACCGAGCTTGTGGGCACTGAGTGGCGAGAGCTCGCCCATGAAGCGGCCGAGCGGCGTACGGACCGCGGAGAGGATGACGACGGGATCGGAAGCGGCGGCCATGGCGAATTCTCCTGTTGATCACTTCGTTATATGACGATAGTCATATAACATGGGCGACATTGCAATGAAATATTGCCGTCGCTCCAAAAGCGCGGTCCAGAAGCGCTGGTGGATGGGATCGGTCGAGCAGCCGGTCACCGAACAACTTGCACGGAGGGGAGATGCGTTACGTAGGAGACCACAGGCGCCAGACCCACAGCCGGATCGTTGAAAGTGCCTCCTACGGCTTGCGTCAAAACGGTGCCGAGGGACTTAGTGTCGTCGAGTTGATGAAACTCGCCGGTCTTACGCATGGCGGATTCTATAATCACTTCGAGTCGCGTGCCGCGCTTGTTGGCGAGGCAATTGCGTTTGCGATGGATCAAACGGCCGAGCGGTGGAAAAAGCTGGCGAACCGGAAGGCGAACGAGGACCGTTTCGAGACTTTGATCGCCGATTATCTCAGTTCCCGCCACCGCGACAATCCCAGACAAGGCTGCGCGCTTCCAGCCCTGGCCGCTGATGTCGCTCGATCGAGCCCGAGGGAGCAACGGGCGCTTGCGTCCAAGCTGGAGAAGATGATCGAGATCCTGGTCGAAATGCTTCCTGCCGAGGGTCCTCAACAGGCACGCCAAATCGCGACGAGCGCCATTGCGACCATGGTTGGATCGATCATGCTCTCGCGTGCTGTCGGCGCCGGGAAGCTTTCCGACGATATTCTCGACGCCGGACGGATGTCTGTCTGCGGCCCGGTTCACAAGCGACAGCGCAGAACAGCAAAGGCGATGAGCTGCGACAAACCATAATCTGGGAGGTGCCCATGACGGCCGGCAAGTGGCTCAAGACAGCCTGCAACCTGTGTTACGTAAACTGCGGCATCGAGGTCTGGGTGAATGAGGGGCGTCTCGAGAAGGTACGAGGCGACCGTTCAAACCCGAAGTCGCAAGGCTATTTGTGCAACAAGGCAGCGCGCATTCCCTACTATGCGCATCACAGGGATCGGCTCACGACCCCGCTGCGTCGTCGCGCCGATGGCGGCTTTGATGAAATCGAGTGGGACGTCGCGATCGCTGAAATCGCGGAGCGGCTTCGAGACGTCGTCGACAGGTATGGCGGCAAGAGTATTGCCCTTTATGGCGGCGGCGGGCAGGGCAACCACGCCGGCGGTGCCTACGCCAGTGGCTTGTTGCGTGCGCTGGGCTCGCGCAGCGTCTTCAACGCGCTTTCGCAGGAAAAAACCGGCGATTTCTGGGTCAATGGCCACATGTTCGGCAGCCAAACCTGCCACACGTCAGAGGACGTCCATCATTGCGATCTCCTGCTCGTCATCGGGGCAAATCCCTGGATCGCGCACGGCTTCCCCAATGCGCGCGACCATCTCAATCAGATCCGCAAGGATCCCGCACGCAAGCTGATCGTCATCGACCCCCGTCGAACCGAAACCGCAGAGATGGCGGATCTGCATCTTGCGGTTCGCCCCGGTGCCGATGCGTTTCTGCTTGGCGCGCTGCTGGCCACGCTCGTCCGTTCCGACCGGATCGACCATGCGTTCATCGAGGCGCACACGATCGGCTTCGCGGAAGTGAGGCAAGCGCTATTGAACATCCCCGTCGAGGAATGGGCGGCCGCCGCCGATATCTCGATCGCGGAGCTGGAGAGCTGCGCCGCGATGATCGCAGCCGCGAAGGCCATGGTGGTTCGGGTTGAACTCGGCATCCAGCAAGGCGTCAACTCGACACTCAACTCCTATCTTGAAAAGCTCTTGATCATGCTTTCCGGCAATTTCGGTCGTGAAGGTACCAACCAATTGCATAGCTGGCTTCAACCGCTATGGGGAAACTCTCCGAACCAGACATTCGCGCCGACCGGCGACGCGATCATTGGGGGCTTGTTGCCGCCCAACATTTTCCCCGAGGCGGTACTCAAGGATCATCCGGAGCGGTTGCGTTGCGTCTGGATCGACAGCTCCAATCCCGCCAACACCGCCGCAAATACCGTGGCGATGGAACGCGCGTTGCAATCGCTAGAGCTATGCGTTGTGGTCGACGTTGCGATGACCGAAACCGCACGGCTCGCGCACTACGTTCTCCCGGCCTCCACACAATACGAAAAGACCGAATTTACTCTGTTCAACTTCGAATTTCCGACCAACTATTTTCATGTCCGCGCCGGTGTTCTGCCGCCACTTGCCGGCACCTTGCCGGAGCCCGAGATTTACACGCGGCTTGCCGTCGCCCTGGGGCTTCTGCCGGGTGACAATGTGCTCGCGCCGCTACGCGAAATAGCACGGCGCTCGCGACCTGAATTCGCCGCGGCCTTTCGTGCTTTCATCGCGGAGAACCCTGCGGCAGTGCCTGCCCTGGTGCTCTACCATACGCTGGGGCAGACGCTTCCGGACGGTACCGCGGCAGCGGCGCCGATGTGGAGCGCGGCGCAGGCTTGCGCAAAGCGATCGCCGCAAGCGGTGCGGCGGGCGATCGGCGCATCCGAACAGGTGGCGGACCATCAGCTCGGAGATCTCCTGTTCGACACCATCGTGGCCTCCCGGCAAGGCACGGCGGTTACACGGCACGAGTATGACGAGGTCTGGTCACTGATCGGCCATTCGGATCGCAAGGTTCGCCTGATCGTCCCGCAGATGCTGGAATGGCTGGCGCGTCTCGATCCGCAAGCCGCTCGCGCGCCAAGGGAGTTCCCGTTCGCGCTGGCGGCTGGTGGCCGCCGCATGTTCAATGCCAACCAGATCTTTCGCGATCCCGCGTGGCGTCGCGACGACCCGGACGGCGCCCTGTTGATCAATTCGCGCGATCTGAGCGAGTTGGGCGCGAAGGATGGTGACTGGATCGCGGTGGAGTCGGCGGCGGGGCGGCTCGTCGTCCGCTGCAAGGTCGACGACGCCATGCGGAACGGCCAATTGGCGCTGCCGCACGGCTACGGTCAGGCATACCCGACATCGGACGGAGAGCGCCTGATCAACGGACCGCGCATCAATCTGCTCACCGAGAGCGGCAACCGCGATCCCATTGCGGGTACGCCCTACCACAAGAACGTCGCGGTTCGTCTGGCCCTGGTATCCGGGCACGAAGCTGCCGCCTGTCAGTCGCAATCCGAGCGAATTCACATGAGAGCGGCCGGACAATAGCTGGAAGGGAACATCACATGACTGAGAAACCGATCGCGATCGTGACCGGGGTGGGGCCGGGCACGGGAGCTGCCATCGTCAAGCGCTTCTCTGCTGGCGGTTTCCGTATCATCGCGCTTGCTCGCTCTGCGGAGCTCATCGATCGCCTTGCGCAAGAGCTTCCCGACGTGCACGCGATGACCTGCGACGTGTCGGACGAGTGCCAGGTGCGGACTGTGATCACAGACGTAAAGCGGCGTTTCGGCCCGGCTGACGTTCTCATCCACAACGCTGTCGGCGGGGGCTGGGGGAATTTTCGCGAGATTGATCCGAAGTTGTTGAAGGGAAACTTCGAGGTCAACGTGATGGGTTTGTTGTATCTGGCCCGCGAAGTGGTGCCTGACATGATTGATCGCGGCAAGGGCGCAATCCTGGTGACCGGCAACACCTCTTCGATCCGAGGCAAAGCCAATTTCGCCGGCTTCGCACCGACAAAGGCGGCGCAGCGTATTCTGGCCGAGTCGATCGCACGTGACGTGGGACCTCTCGGCGTGCACGTCTCCTACGTTCTCATCGACGCCGTGATCGATACCCCCCGGATGCGCGCGCGGATGAGCGACAAACCGGATGAATTCTTCATCAAGCCGGCGGCGATCGCTAACGAATTATTGCATCTCTACGGTCAGGACCGCTCGGCCTGGTCGTTTCTCACGGAACTGCGGCCATTCAACGAAAATTGGTGATGCTCGAGCACGGACACGGCGCGCTGGGTCACTTGGAGAGATCTCCGCGACTTGAAAGGTCAGAAACATGCCTGATGGATCCATCTCGGTTGATACGGGGACGGACGAACTGCTGTGCGTGATCCGGGATCGCGTCGCGGTGATTACCTTGAACCGACCCCAGGCCCGAAATTCCTTGTCCGATCATCTTACGCCGGCGTTGCGCCGGATGATCAAACAGAATGGAGATGATCCTGAGGTCGGAGCCCTCCTCATAACAGGGGCAGGCACCGCGTTCTGTTCGGGCGGCGACGTCAAGGGAATGGGCGGCAACTCTGCGGTGCCGGCCATGTCGGTCAGCGACAAGGTTGCGCGGTTGCGGGAACGTCAGCGAACCCTGACCGGCGTACTTGTTTCGGTGCGGAAGCCCACCATTGCGGCTTTGCCGGGACCGGCGGCTGGCGCCGGGCTTGCGATCGCACTCGCTTGCGACATTCGTATTGCAGCCGAATCCGCCATCATGACGACCGGGTACGCCAAAATCGCGCTCACCGGCGATTACGGCATTTCTTGGCTGCTGACCCGGCTGGCTGGGACGGCGCGTGCCCGCGAACTGATGTTCTTGTCCGAACGTATCGATGCGCGCCGCTGCGAAGCGCTCGGGCTGGTTAATCGCGTGGTGTCCGATTCCGAGCTGCAGGACGAAGCATTTGCAGTGGCGAGGACGTTGGCGAATGGTCCGGCGAGCGCCTATGCCTCCATGAAAGATAATCTCGCCCTTGCGCTGTCGGCTGACTTCCTGACGTCAATGGATCAGGAGGCCGAGAGGATGGTCGTGGCGGCGGGCACTGCGCAGCACACCGAAGCCGTCCGGGCTTTCATTGAGAAACGTTCTCCCAGTTACAGGTGAAGCCCGCTGGGTTCATTGCGTTGAAGTGCGGTTGGGGGCTACGCTCGCAACCGCGCCAGAGGAATGTACAATAGCTTATTCAGGTTCGGCGATACGAATGGGACGTGTTCCGATCGGAGCGCCGGTGGCGCGGTCGATGGTAAGGGGATCGATCTCCGTTCCGCCCTCGGCGTCGTAGAACCGGATTATCTTGCCCCCACTACGATGCTTGCGTCCCCACGCGCCAATCGCGAAGAGCACCGGCAAAAAGTCGCGCCCGGCTTCCGTCAGCACATATTCGTCCCGTGGCGGACGGTCTGAATAACGACGTTTCTCCAGCAGCCCTTCCTCGACCAGGGCTGAAAGCCGCCCTGTCAGCATCGTTGGCGCGATACCGAGACTCTTACGAAAGTCATCGAAGCGGGTCAGGCCCCCATGGGCGTCGCGCATGATCAACATGCTCCACGCGTCCCCGACAATCGCCAGGCTCCGGGCGATCATACAGGGCTGGGTCGAAAGTTTTTTCATGTAGGTCTCGTTTTAGTAGTGACTTCGTACTAAATTGATAGTAACACATCGCTCGTCGATGTTCCAGAGCAAATTGAGAAGGCCGGAATGAGCAAGACAGAACAGGGAATTGCGCTGATTCCGGGTGGTTCCGGTGCCAGCCGAACGATGGAGCAAGTGATGTCAAACTATGTCAGCCACTCGGGATCGGTCGTGCGCTATGTCGATGCGCCGAATCTCTCGATCAGTGCCGCAGGAATAACCTTTGCCTATCGCGATATCGGTCCGCGCACCGGCGTGCCGCTGATCCTTCTCAACCATTGGGGCGCGGTTCTCGACAATTTCGATCCACGAATCGTCGATGGGCTCGCCACCAGGCATCGCGTGATCGCGATTGACTACCGCGGTATCGGTGCTTCAAGCGGGAAGGCGCCTGTTACGGTTGGCGAAATGGCACGAGACACGATCGCTCTGATCGCCGCGCTGGGCTTTGCAAAAATCGATCTGCTCGGCTTTTCCCTTGGGGGTTTCGTGGCCCAGGATGTCGCGCTGAGAGCCCCTGGCCTGGTGCGGAAGCTGATTCTGACCGGCACGGGTCCGGCAGGCGGCGAAGGTATCGAGAAGGTTGGGCCGGTGTCCTGGCCGCTGATGATCAAGGGCTTGCTGACTTTGCGGGACCCCAAATTCTACCTGTTCTTCACCTCCACGGCCAATGGCCGCCGAGCCGCAAACGAATTTCTCGCAAGGCTGAAGGAGCGCAAGGCAGATCGGGACAAAGCAGCCACACCAGTTGCCCTCTTGCGGCAGCTCAAGGCGATCAAGAGTTGGGGCCAGCAGGCGCCTCAGGATCTCGGCAGCCTCCGCATCCCGGTCCTGATCGCGAATGGCGATAACGACATCATGGTGCCGACCGCAAACAGCACCGACATGGCACAGCGTATCCCGGGCGCACAACTGGTCATCTACGAAGATGCCGGGCATGGGGGGATTTTCCAGTACCACGCCGATTTCGTGCCGAAGGCGCTGTCGTTCCTCGACGCCTGACGCCGCAACCAGATTCCAGATTGGAGATGACATCATGAAGGCATTCGTCGTCGACAAATACGAGAAGAAAGGCGCTGTTCGCCTGGCAACCATGCCGGAGCCGGAGGTGCGGGACGACGATGTCCTGGTTCGGATCCACGCAACAGCCGTGAACGTTCTCGACTCCAAGATCAGGGGTGGGGAATTCAAGCTCATCCTGCCGTATCGTCCGCCTTTCATTCTGGGTCATGACGTTGCCGGAACAGTTGTCAGGGTCGGCCGCAATGTTAGACGGTTCAAGGCGGGCGACGAGGTCTACGCACGGCCGCGCGATCATCGGATCGGAACATTCGCCGAATTCATTGCGATGAACGAAGCCGACGTGGCGCCGAAGCCTGCGAACATCAGCATGGAAGAGGCCGCCTCCATCCCGCTGGTGGGACTGACCGCCTGGCAGGCGCTGGTCGAGGTGGGCAAGCTGAAGCCTGGCCAGAAGGTCTTCATCCAGGCTGGCTCCGGTGGCGTGGGGACTTTCGCGATCCAGCTCGCCAAGCATCTCGGTGCGGTCGTGGCGACGACGACGAGCGCGAAGAATGTCGAGCTGGTCAAAAGTCTCGGCGCGGACCTGGTCATCGACTACAAGACGCAGGATTTCGAGAAGGTCTTGTCGGGCTACGATCTGGTCCTGCACAGCCAGGACGCCAAGACGCTTGAAAAATCTCTGCGCGTGCTTAAGCCGGG
This sequence comes from Bradyrhizobium sp. USDA 223, assembly GCF_044909005.1. Taxonomy (NCBI): domain Bacteria; kingdom Pseudomonadati; phylum Pseudomonadota; class Alphaproteobacteria; order Hyphomicrobiales; family Nitrobacteraceae; genus Bradyrhizobium; species Bradyrhizobium sp. USDA 223. The sequence continues at coordinate 4,339,555 of NZ_JBIYDR010000001.1, read as the reverse complement.
CGGCTTGCTCATCTCGATCTCCGGGCCGCCTGACCCGGAATTCGCCAGGGAGCAGGGCATGAACCTCTTCCTGAAACTGGTGATGCGCTTGCTGAGCCGCAGTGTGCGGAAGAAGGCCAGAAAATTCGGTGTGCGCTTCTCATTCCTGTTCATGCGTGCGCAGGGACAGCAACTGAGCGAAATCACGTCCCTGATCGAAACTGGGGTGATCCGTCCGGTCGTGGACAAGGTTTTCCCGTTCGAAAAAACCGGCGACGCGCTCGCCTATGTCGAGACCGGGCGCGCAAAGGGCAAGGTCGTGATTGCCGTGACGCACTAGGTCCCGCAATGACGCTGCTCGCGTTGTGAAGCCCTGACTTGTGACCAACAAGGTAAACACATTGGAGGAAGCAACATGACTGAGTCCCCCCGCGACACTCACACTTCCACACCTGACGTTGCACTCATTGTCGGCGGCGGCCCTGGTATCAGCTCGAGTTGCGCCAGGCTGTTCGCGGAAAACGGGATGCGTGTCGCCGTCGCAGCCAGGAATCCGGAAAAAGCCGTCCTTGAGACACTCGAAAAGATGCACGGCGTGCGTCGGTACGCCTGCGATGCAAGCGAACCGGCGGCCGTGGCGCAGCTATTCAAAGACGTCGCTCAAGAGGTCGGGACGCCAAGGCTTGTCGTGCACAACATCGACGGTCGCGTTTCCGGCATTTTCCGCAAGACGGTGGTCGAGGCCGACCCGGTCATGACGTTCGAGACGCTTCGCAACGCCGCGTTCTCTGCGTTTCTGGTGGGCCAACAGGCCGCTCGGCTGATGCTCGGAAACGAGCCTGATGCCAACGGCGCGCGAGGAACGATCATCTTCACGAACGCCAGCGCGGCGCTCAAGGGCTTTCCATCAGGTGGGCCATTTGCAATGGCATGCCATGCCAAGTCCGGACTCGCGCAAAGCATGGCGAGAGAATTGATGCCGCGTGGAATCCACGTGGCGAATGTGCCGATCGACGCCGCGATCGGCTGGACTCAGGAGGACGGCACCCGGGCGCACCGGCTGGCGGGAACGACTGTCGACGACAACATGGCCGACCCCGCTCATATTGCCGAGACCTATCTGCAACTGCACCGCCAACATCGCTCGACCTGGGCCTTTGAAGTCGTGCTGCGGCCGTGGGTCGAGAAATGGTAGGCGCGCCTAGCTGATCCCTTCGAACGATTCTGAGGAGGTGGACAATTCCAAATTGGAATTCTGTGCATCTATTGGCGACTCCATAGAATATGGCCCGACCGGCCATACAGTCGCCTTGACAGTTCTATTTTAGAACGGTTTACTCCATCTGCCGATAGCAATGAGCGTGCGGACCTCCCGGTCGAAGGGGGCTGCAACGCTGCCGAAAACAAGGCACAGGGGAGGATGGCATGAGGAGCGTGGACGAGCTCACCGCAGCCGAACTGCTGGACGGCCTGCCGTCCAGGGTGCACGAGGTCTACGCGCCGTTCGTGCGGGATATTCCGGATCATCCGGCCTTTATGGAAGGCGGTCGTGCCTGGAGCTACCGGCAGTTCTCGGACGCAGTCGACGCAGCGGCAAAGGATCTCGTCGGTTTGGGCATCAGGTCTGGTGATCGCCTGATCGTTGCCAGCGAGAACAGCGTGGCCCTGGGAGCGATGCTCTTCGCGGCAAGCAAGCTCGATGCCTGGGGCATTCCAGTCAATCCTCGCCTTTCGCCCAGGGAAATCGATCTCATCGGAACGCACAGTGGCGCCAGACGCGTGCTGTTCAACTCGGCGCTGTCGAAGGAAGCGGCCGACCATGCCAGCCGCATCGGTGCGGAAATCGGCGCCGTGGGGCCGTTCGGCGGCATCGGCATCGGTCCTCTCAATGCGGATGCCGAAGCGGAGCCCGTCGAGAAGGATGGCGCCCGCCAGGTCGCAGGCCTTTTATACACCTCGGGCACGACCGGTGCGCCGAAGGGCGTCATGCTGAGCCACCGCAACCTCCTCTTCACCGCAAGGACGTCGGGAATCCTTCGCCGAAGCAGTCCAGGCGACCGCATTTACGGCGTGCTGCCGATGTCGCACATCGTCGGGTATTCGATCCTGCTGATTTCGACGCTGATGCACGGCGGCACGTTGCATGTCGTGGCCAAGGCTGATCCCGCTGCGCTGGCTCATGCCATCGCCGAGGAGGGGATTACGAGCCTGTTCGGCGTGCCTGCCACATATCAGCGGCTGCTTGAGCACAAGGCGGTCAAGGGCATCCAACGGCTCGAACGGGGCAGGATGCGGATCATGGCGGTCGCTGGCGCTCCGCTCGACCTCGATCTCAAGAAGCGGGTCGAGGACGAGTTTGGAATCCCGCTGCTGAACAATTACGGCATAACGGAATGCTCACCAGGCCTCACCGGGGTCCGTTCGGAACAGCCTGTTCCGGACGAGTCGGTCGGCCCGTTTCTTCCCGGCATCGAGCACCGGATCGTGGACGGACAAGGAAAAGAGGTGGCGACCGGTGAGGTGGGCGAATTACACGTTCGAGGTCCGAACATCATGCTGGGCTACTATCGTGCGCCCGACCTGACGGCGGCGGCGATCGATGAGCAGGGATGGTTCAACACGGGAGATCTCGCGCGGGTGAACGGCAAGGGGCATCTCTATATCGCCGGCCGCACCAAGGAGCTTATCATCCGCTCCGGCTTCAACGTTTATCCCGCCGGGGTGGAAGCGGTCCTGAACGCGCACGACCAGGTCGTTCAGTCGGCCGTCGTCGGACGAAAGGTCGAGGGCAACGAGGAGGTCGTCGCGTTCGTTCAGCTTCTTCCCGGTGCGAGCATCAGCGCGGAAGACCTCATGGCGTACACGGCCCAATTGCTCACGTCCTACAAGCGTCCGACCGAATTGATTGTGCTTGACGCTCTGCCCTCGGCCTCCACCGGCAAGATACTGAAACACAAGCTGCGGGAGATGGCGAACGATCAGGCTGCCCCGAAGGCGTCGCGTGCGGCAGCCGCTGGCTGACGGGCGTCAGGTGTGATTTGCACGGCAATATGCCGGTTTAAGAAAGAACGTTAGCGACGGACTTGTCGCCAAAGGGAGATGACAATGTTGAGAAACGCCATGATTGTAGCCGCGCTCGCGGCATCCATAGCCGGCGCGCATGCGCAGACGCCGGGCGTCACCGAATCCGAGATAAAGATAGGAGCGACGTTCCCTTTCAGCGGCCCCGCTTCGCCGCTCAGCAATACCGGAAAGGGCATGATCGCCTACGTCAATTCGATCAATGAGCGTGGCGGCATCAACGGGCGGAAGATAAACCTCGTCACCTACGACGATGCCTACAGTCCCCCCAAGACGGTGGAGCAGACCAGGAAACTCGTGGAAAGTGACGAGGTGGCGTTCCTGTTCGGCCCGCTGGGTACGCCCGGCATCAGCGCTACTATCAAGTACGTCAACGCGAAGAAAGTCCCGCATCTGTTTGTCGTGAGCGGAGTCACAAAATTCACGAACTTCGCTGAATTCCCCATGACCACGACGGGATTGCCGAGCTACGACACCGAGGGACGAATCTACGCGAAATACATCACCCAGACCCGGCCGGACGCGAAGATTGCCATCCTCTACCAGAACGACGATCTGGGTAAGGACTTCGTCAATGCATTCAAGGGCTATTTGAAGGACGATTTCGACAAGAAAGTCGTCGCGTCGTCCTACGAAGTGACGGAGCCGACCATTGATTCCCACGTCGTTTCGCTGAAATCGTCTGGCGCATCGGCGTTTTTGGTGGCCGGCACGCCGAAATTCGCAGCGCAGGCCATCAAGAAGGCCGATGAGATAGCGTGGAAGCCGCTGTTCCTGATCAACTTTGTTTCGAGCTCGGTGTCCTCGACCATCGTCCCCGCAGGACCGGAAAAGGCCGTAGGCATAGTCGCCGCGACAATCACGAAGGATCCGAATGACAAGAAGTGGGCCGACGATCCCGGCATCAAATGGTACCGCGAGTTCTTTACCAAATACCTGCCGGGCGCAGATATCGGAGACAACAATTATCTGTTCGGGACGCAGCAGGGACAGCTCCTGGAGCAGGTACTCAAGCAATGTGGCAACGATCTCTCGCGGGAGAATATCGTCAGGCAATCGCGCAGCATCCGCGGGCTGTCGCTTCCCACTGTTATACCAGGCGTCATCATCAACACGGGCCCCGAAAACAGTATGGCGTATACGCAGCTGCAGCTGCAGCGCTGGAATGGGACCACGTGGGAGCAATTTGGTAGCGTACTCAGCGCCGACGGAAAGTGAATGCACCTTCTGAATGCAGCGCGGGTGATTTGAGCCCGTAACACGACCAGCTTACTCGTGGAGTATGGATGTCCAGCGACGTTCTTTTCCGACCTTTCAAGCTGAAAGGGCTGAACCTGCCGAACCGGGTCGTGATGGCGCCGATGACGCGCTCATTCTCTCCGGGCGGAATCCCGACCGAAGACGTCGCGCGGTATTACCGCCGGCGTGCCGAAGGAGCGGTCGGATTCATCATATCGGAGGGTACGGGCGTGGATCGTCCGGCATCCCTGAACGATCCGAACGTTCCCCGTTTTCACGGGGAGAAGGAGCTGGCGGGGTGGCGGCGTGTGGTCGACGAGGTGCATGCCGCGGGTGGTCTGATGGCACCGCAGTTATGGCACGTCGGAGCCGTTCGCACCCGCGCCCAGGATTGGTCTCCTCCTGGCGCCTACGACAGTCCGTCGGGTCTGTCGCGGCCGGAGAAGAAATTCGGCGAGCCGATGAGCGAAGCGGACATCGCAGACGCGATCCGCGCTTTCGCCGATGCGGCGCTTGCTGCGAAGCGCCTGGGGTTCGAGGCCGTCGAATTGCACGGCGCCCACGGCTATCTAATCGATCAATTCTTCTGGGAAGGCACCAATCGTCGCGAGGATGCCTACGGAGGCAAGGACCTGCCGGGCCGGGCCCGGTTTGCCGCTGATATCGTCCACGCGGTGCGCAAGTCGGTCGGACCGGACTTTCCGATATTGCTCCGCATCAGCCAGTGGAAGCAGCAGGATTACGAAGTGAAGCTGGCCGATACGCCTCGCGCGTTGGAAGCCTGGCTCAAACCTCTGGTCGAGGCGGGGGTCGATATTCTGCACTGCTCGCAACGGCGCTTCTGGGAGCCGGAGTTCGATGGCTCCGATCTGAACTTCGCCGGATGGGCCAAGAAGGTGACGGGCGTGCCGACGATTTCGGTCGGGTCGGTCGGCCTGACCGGCGAGTTCATCGCCGCATATGGCGGGGAGAGCTCCCGTCCGGCGTCCCTCGACGAGCTGATCCGCCGCCTCGATCGCGAGGAGTTCGATCTTGTCGCGGTCGGGCGGGCGCTGCTTCAGGATCCGCAATGGCTCCTGAAGATACGCGAGGGCCGGACGGAGGAATTGATGGCCTTCGAACGGACTGCATTCGCTGCGCTGAGCTAAGGCTGAAAGGGGTGCCTGCAGTCGGCTGGAAGCAATTCGGAGACGAGCAATGAGCGACGCCAAGACCCAAGTCGGCCAGATACGCACCGAAGTGCACGGGCATGTGTTCAAGATCATCATCGACAACGTGGCGAAGAAAAACTCCTTCAGCCCGCAGATGATGGCGCAGATGTCGGATGCGATGACGCTTCTCGATCGCACCGACGATTATTGGGTCGGGGTACTGTGCGCCGAGGGGCCGGATTTCACGGCCGGGCTGGATATGCCGAAATTCTTCGGACCCAAGGCCGAGAATACCGAGCTAAAGCCCGGCAACATCGATGCGTTCGCCTTGAAGAGCCGGTGCCGCAAGCCGATTGTGACGGCCGTGCAGGGGATCTGCTTCACGATCGGAATCGAAATGATGCTGGCTGGCGACATCGTCGTGGCGGCCGACGACGCCAGGTTCTGTCAGATGGAATCCAAGCGCGGGATCGCGCCTCTTGGTGGTGCCCATTTCCGGTATTTGACGCGGGCGGGCTGGGGAGACGCGATGTATCACCTTTTCCTATGTGACGAGTTCGGCGCAGCCCGAGCTCACAAGATCGGGTTCGTTCAGGAAGTCGTTGCACCCGGCCAGCAGATTGCGCGCGCGATGGAGATTGCGAATCTGATCGCCAAGAACGCGCCGATCGGCATTCAGGTGACGAAAGAGGCCGCGTTGAAATACATCGAGGCCGCCGAGAAAGCCGCGATCGATTACATTCCCAAGATCAAGGATCGCGTCTTCAGCAGCGAAGACATGAAAGAAGGCATCCAGTCCTTCGTGGAACGTCGCTCGGCCGTGTTCCGCGGGAAATAGAAATCCGGCGGACCTTGTCCAGACCATAGTTGAAGACGGCAGATGCGTCGACCGGAGCGAGCCCCAGGTCCATGCCAAGCGGTGCAATCAACGACAGGCTCAGGAAGCCGTGGGCAATGGTGCCGCCTGCAGGACTTTCTTTGCTCGCACGCTCTGCGTCGACGTGGATCCACTGGCTGTCTCCGGTGCAGGCGGCGAACTGGTCGATCATGGACTGGTCGATGGTGACCCAATCGGACTTTCCGAGATCCTGGCCCACGAAATCCCTGATCGCTCCAAGTGTGATTTTTGCCATCGCTGGCGTCCGTTGTTTCGACTTTTGGCATATTCCCTTGTACTGCAGGGAAGGCCATGTCGATTTTGTTCAACGGGGACCGTAATCTTGAATAACGACCGCGCTCTGACAGTGTTTTCGTTGCGCAAGGGACGAGAGCATGAGCGAGGCAAGCTGGGATTTGTTTCGCTTGTTTTCCGTGGTGGCGCGCACCGGAAGCGTCAACCGTGCCGCGCACGAACTGGGTATGAGTCAGCCGACATTGAGCAGGCGTCTGAAGGAGCTGGAGCGCTACGTGGCCGCTCCCCTGTTCTTTCGCGCATCGTCCGGCGTGAAGCTGACGCGGGAAGGCGAGGACCTGCAACGCTCGGCCGGCGATATGATGCTTGCATTCGAGTCGTTTCATCGTGATCTGCGTTCGCGGGTCGGGCAGCGATCGTCCGTGGTCAGGATATCGGCGACCGAAGGCATGACCAAGCACTGGCTCCTCCCGCGGGTTGCGGAGCTGCGGCGGCGCGATAGCCGAATCTATCTGGAAATAATCTCCACGGTGAACCAGCAGAGCTTGGCAACGAGCGATTTGGATTACGTCATCAGGATGGGAGATCCGGGTGAGAACGATCTCATTGGAAAGCGGGTCGCCGATGTGCCGATGGGGATATTCGCCTCCGAGCAGTACCTTGCCGGACGCTCTGCGCCCCGATCATTGCCTGAGCTGAGGGATCACGACATCATCGGCCATACTGCCGATTTTGTCTCATTTCGCAGTATTCGGCCCAATCAAAGGCATCTATTGGAGTATTTCTCGGAAGCGGCGGGTACTCGCAGCGTCGTTCGGGTCAACCCGGTGGCTAACCATTTTGCCGCCGCCGGTTGCGGCCTCGGGCTTGCGCTTCTTGCCGTCCTGTTCGCGCAGGCCGAGGGGCTGGTTCAGGTATTGCCGCAAGAGACAGTCACGATGAACGCATGGTTGCTCCGCAGGCGCGAGAGCGCCGCAATTGAAGTTGCGCGGCTTGAAATTCGCGACGCCATTGGGCGCCGCATGCTGACGGCACAGCGCGGCCTATCGGCAAACGCCGCGTCAGTGCTGACGCAACTTTGCGTTAGCTTGATTTCCTCGCTCGCAGTCGAGGCACGCGCGGGCGCTTCGCGTGCCTCGTTGGATAATGCAGCTGATGCATTGCCACCTTCATCGCCGGGTGCGCCGAATCGTCGACAAATCTAATTGAGAGGGCAGGGCGTTCAGTATAGCTACAGAGTTGTAGTGGGCGCATGGGACAGTCGGGTCGCAGTAATGGCAGATCACTCGCCAGGTGACACCAACGACCGTCGACGAAATCTCGGACGCGATGGAAAAGGTGTTCGGCCGGCACCGCGCCGAGATCAAGTCCATCACCGGCGTCTACAAGCGGGAGGCGTCCACCATGGGTAACCGGGTCGAGAAGGTTCAGGCGATGATCGACGCCTTCGTTCAATCCGCCCTGATGCTGCTTCTCGGCTTCGCGATGTTACGAGGCGCTGCGATCGACGGGCTTAGTCTTGTCAGCCAACAGGTCGTTAATCTCTGGTTTGTACGGCGCCGGGGCATTGCGGCGGCTGCCAGTCTCGGCCTTGCGGCCGATTCCTTCGTCTTTCCCAAGCTGATCGATGGTCTCATCACGCTCACACGAGCAGGTCGGTGCCGGTCGGATCCCTTACCGGGAAAGGCGCTTCCTCATTTGGAAACGTCTGCTAAGCAATTGATTTTTCTAGAGGCGAATGCGGCTATTTTTTCCAAACGCTCATTGGAATCATTGAATAATCAAACAGGTTTTGATTCCGCCATTCGGAGGTTCGATCCCTCCCGCCCCAGCCAGAAGCTCCGCTTCCCCTGAAATTGCTGACGAAACCAGCCTGGCTGAGGAGCTGATGCACAGCTCTGCGACACATCACTGCTGCACAGGGTGTCGCTCGGAAATGGCTTTCCACATCTTTCGCCGCCAAGCCGTCTACTATTGGCGGCGCCGCACGCCTCCCAAGCTTGCCAATTGCCTTGGCCGGCCGCATGTTTCTATGAGCCTGCGAACGACGAGCCGTGCAGCGGCGCGTCGCCTGGCCACCCAGCTCAACCTGATCCTGGACGATGTCGCGATGCTTGCCGATGGCGCCGACCCGCATCTGACGCGGTCTCAAATCGAGACAATGCTCCATGCTTTCGTCGACCGGCATTTGGCCAAGCTCGACCGGGTCGCCTTCGCGGCCAAGAGCTCACCGGAGTTCGATCTTGAGCAGGCAAGGGCCGACGACAAGAGGGCATTTTGGGCCTACGCGCTGCTGGATGCCCAGGGTGTCAATGCGGTCGTGCGCGCCGAGGATCGCCAGCGCATGGCCCAGGATGGGCTAACGGTAGCCGACATCGAGGCGGTGCAAGATCATCTCGCGATGCTCCGCGTCAACGAACTGATCCCGACCAAGCAACACATCCTTCGGACCATGATCGAGGGCGTCGCTGCCGTTCCGACGGCCATGAATATAGCGGTGGCCCAGGGTACGTATCTCCGCGGAATGAGGTTGGCGCTGGCCGAGCATGACCGGCGCTATGGCGGCACGAGGGTCGAGGATCAGGGACTGGTGGATCGCCTGGTCCTTGCCAAGAACGATCCTCCGCAGCCGGTCTCCTCGACCGTGGGAGCTGCGGTGGATCGCCCAGCCGATCCACCTACGACCGAACCTTCGGCCGCTCGTCAATTTGTCCCAATGGCGGACTTTCTGCAGTTCGCGGACCGGCTTGCCCAGCAGCAGGTTGGGGATGGTAATTGGGACGCAAAGACGCAGCGCCAGGCGGAGAGCATATCGAAATTGTTCGCGAAGTTCATGGTTCAAGACCAGCGAATTCACGACATCAACGCACTGACCCAGGAGCACGTCGGCAAGTTCGTCGACTTCCTCCGTTTCGACATCTACAAAAACTATGGGAAGTCGCCGAAGGACGAGCGCCTGACGATCGAGCAGCTTCGCGAGAAAGGCCGATCGGTCGAGAAAGCCAAACGCGGCATTGAAGGCGATACCCTCAATCGACATCTGACCTTTCTTGGCCAGGATTTCGACTATGCCATTGCGCGCGGCGTGAAGAGCCTCGAAGCAATCGACGTCACGAAGCTGCGCTCGAAAAAACGCGGAAAGAACAAGCGTGCTCGTGACGAGAGGCCCAAATTGCCGATCGAACGCGCCGCGGCGATCTTTCGGACCCCGCCGTTCGTCAATTGTGCTGGCTGGGACGATCTGGGCGAATCGGGCGAGGAGGGCGCGCGACAGGTCTTTCACTGCGCCTTGTATTTCGTTCCGATCCTCATCTACTACACGGGGGCGCGGCGCGAAGAACTTTGCGGGGCGATGGTGGACGACATCATCCCGGACCACGAAGGGTGCAGGCCATACATTCATATCGCCGCCAACGAGCAAAGGCGCATCAAGAATCCTCAGTCCCAACGCAACATACCTCTGCATCCGGAGTTGATCCGGCTGGGCTTCCTGGATTACGTCAGGACAATCAAGGCGCTTGGATACAAGCTGCTCTTCCCGGACCTGTTTTCTCCCAGCAGCCGTTCGCCCTTGGGCGATCGTTTTTACAAGCTGTTCAAGCCTATCCTCACCGCCGCCGACGTCACGGAAAAGGGCTTGGGCGCTCACGCGGTGCGTCATCTCTTCGGGGCGCAACTGAAAAAGAAGCGGCTGACCAAAGAGGATCGTGCGGATCTCCTCGGTCATGGTGGCGACAGCGAAACCAGCGAGCGCTACTGCGAGCCGCACGAGCTCGAAACGCTGTTCGAGTTCGTCATGAAGCTTCCGGTGATTACCAGCGACCTCGAGCCGCACGAGATCAACCTGATCCCCTGGGTGGAGGCCAAGCAAGTGGCGCCGTTTTCGCAGCCCACTCGATCGAAAGCGGCTCGCAACCGTCACGTCTCTTCGCCGCGCTCAGCCGGTTAGAGCTCGGGAATCATAATCCTGGGGTCGGGGGTTCGAGTCCCTCTCCCGCTACCAACTTCCCGATAAATCCCTGAAACTCCTCAGCTTGCCCGTTCACTGTTGCACGCGAGGGGATGTATCCATGATACAGCCGCGCGAACCTCTCAGCAATGGCCGAGGGCCGATCGGAAGCTAACGCTAGAATCCGTGGTCAAGCGTTAGATAGTCGCCGGGACGATCGGGCTCTCGTCGTCCCTAACGTGCTTGTGGGCGGTGTCGCTGGTTGCCTTGGGCGGCCGACCGCGCTGCGGCTGCTGCTGCCTCGCCTTGTCGGCCGCAGCGTGCAGCTTGCTAACGAAGTCGTCGTCTTCGGCTTTCGACGTGATGTGATCGATCAGGACCTGCACGTCGAAGCGATCCCGGAGGAACGTCCACCCGGCGTTCGTGACTGCCTGTCCCACATCCCGCGGCAACGCGGTTTGCGCGACCTCGAGCGCCTGCCTGGCGGCCTCGACCGAGGCCGAATAGCCCTGGATCGGGGGCATTTCTACTTCTCCTTCCACTAGATGACGCGGGCCTTATGGCCCGTGACCCAGATGTCTGCACCTCGTGGGGCGGTTTCAAGAGGCCACTGAGATGCGAGGGCCATTGCCGCTTGCCGCCGCGACCGTTAGGGGACGTATCGACTAACACCAGGATAGGCCTCCATGCTTTCGGTCGTTCAACGAAGCTCGCAAACAGTCGATCATTACAGCCGCCAATCAATCTTGCTGATCGGGCAGTTTCAGAAGGAGAACCCCCACGCTGATCCGCGAGGGCTTGCTTACCAGAACCGCGTGGCCCTTGGTCAGCGCTGGTGGCGGCTCCTCTACCTGGCGTTACTTTGGTCGGGTCTCACCATGCTGGCGCCGCGGTTTGGAGATGATGACGGTGACGGAATTCGCTGGCAGCGCTGGCGACATTGGCTTCGCACGCGGAGCCTGTCCGCTGGTAACACCTCTGTAGAGAGCATCAATCCGCTCGGCATAGCCAAGCGGGTCGAAGGTTTCGAATACAAGCGATGGGAGCGCCGGTACGCGCGCGACGGCAGGCGCTTTACCAAGGAGCCGGGCCGCCGCTTGTCTGGAAGCCTTGACACGCATTTTATGCAACGTGCGTTTGCGTGGCTGTTTCTCACCGGTTCTGCCCGCGCGACTGGGGAGTTGGAAGATCGTCGCCGGCTCGTTTCCGGGTTCTGGGCGCATCAGGCGTGGTGGCAATCGGGCAGCGGCAAAAATGCTGATGACGATTACCAGCCCATGCACGAATTCGGCTATGCCGTTCTTGATGAGCTCGCGCGCCTTGTTATGGAGAGCCCGGTCGATGCTGGCCGCGCCCTGTGGGAGCCAGTCTTCGCGCTGGGTGCCAAGGGCCATTACGCAATCGGCCACTTCTTGAGTTGCTGGTTCGCGCTCCTGACAGAAGGAACCGATCCAGCCGGGTTTGCGCAGCGCTGGCGGCCGATGATCGAATTCTGCGTCTTAAACAAGGAATGGTCGAAAGGCAGGCCGTGGTACTATGGTCAGCGTATCGAGCGGCATGTTCTCGGTTTCGGCGAGACTGACCGGCTTGCGCGTCTCCCGAATGGCGCGGAAGTTATCGCCGCGGGTGCCAATCTTTACGAGGCATGGGCCGCGAACCGTCTTTCGGGTGACGAGGATAATCTTGCAGGGGTCTGCAACTTCCTTGCGGCGGGTGTAGGCAAACCGCTTCGCCTGCAAGGTTTGCGATGGATCACTGAGACAATCAAAGCCAATCCCCAGACAGGTAAATGGTTCAAAGACCGGGCCTCTAATGCCTTCATGGAATTTCTCGACGTGCTGGTATCCGAACATGCGGCAGAATTGTCCAAGGATCAGGAAGCCCGCCAGGCGCTCCTTGATCTTGTCGCGCATGCCGTCTCGCGGCAGCTCACAGCAGCGCAGGCGCTACAAGAGCGGATCAGGAGAATGTTTTAGCCACGAATGTTTAGAGCAGGAGGGCTGCGCAACCGGGCGCCCTCGCGAATGACTGGGCCCCGAAGGATCATGGACGCCGGCAGCGCGCGCTTGCCTTCGAACAGAGCCTCTCGGGTCACCGCCCCATGATTGGCTGTTAGTATCAACCTAGTGCGAACGCCTCGGCTTTGGCGACGCGTGCGTTCAGCGCGCAGCTCGGCCGCCACCTGTTCGTCGATGCCTTGCGCGCTTTGGCGAGGTCGACCTGCGTCAACTTGAAGTGGGCCTCGCGGCGACCAAAATCAGCTTCCTTCGTGGCAAGCCGCGCCTCGAGCCGATCGGGCGGGCAAAGTCCTTGGCTTATCGACGTTCGCCAAGGTCCCTATCTTACCGCATTTGCTATGCCGACTGACCCGTCACGGGCCTCCGATATTCTCTCCGCTGCGCTGCTCTTCATATGCACGAATGACCGCGTTCGGCGGTCGCGCACTGTGACGCCGATGAATATCGTTAAGACATTTTAACCTCGTTTGGGTCGCGTACTTGCCGGGCTGGCGGCAGAGAACTACCTATGATGTGTCTACTGCTCCCTGAGGGGCAGGCCGGTCCATGGAGGGACCTGGACCTTGCCGCGGCGGCTTCTCCACTAAGCAGCCCGCTATTGGCACCGATCGCGCTCGCGCCCCCCTTTGAAAATTTGGCTAGACGCCTTCGGATTTCCCAAACGCGCGCCCGTGTGTGGATGCAAGCGTTGCGACCGATTCCGACGGCTAACTCAGGGAGGCCAGTCTTCGGCTGGCCAGTGAATGGCAGTTAATGCGACCGGTGGCCTTGGAGGCAGGAATCAAGGTTCGAAATCCAGCAGCGGCTCCGCCGCCTTGCCGAAGAGCCTGCTCAAAAAGCATCGACTGAAACAAGTCAATGCGTACGTCCACGATGACGATCATCAGCCTTCTGTCGTGGCGCAGACTAAGCGCGATCAACGAAAGAAGCGAGAGATAAAAGAGAATATCGTCGGCTGTCACGTCGACGTGCCCAAGGACGGGAGGCCAGTCATCCAGACGATGGCCGCCGCGATGCGAGCGGACAACGATCTGCAGTCGACGATTTCATCCGTTATCTCGAACGAAGCCCTGCAGGGGCTTATCAAGGAGTTGCCTGCGTCGAAGCTTGATGCCTCATCGATCTCCGAGTTGATCCAGAATGAGGAATTGGTGCGTCTTGTGGTCGCCTGCGTCTCGAACCCGACGCTTCTCGAAAGCGCGTTGCTTCTGGTGAAGTCGGACGCAAATGTCTTGACCGCGTTGGCCAACACCATTTGTACCGTGGTGGAGGGCCCTCGTGATCCACAGATCATGTTGGATGCGATGAGCGCCGCCTTGCAGTTTCCGGACGATACGCTGAGCATGACCAAGGTTCGTCACGGAGGCGGCCTGCGAGCTTGGATATTGAAGTGGGCTTTGGGAAGGTCGAGCCGCCAATAGTGGCTCAGCGTCTCCTCGTAAATGGGAGGCGACTAGTCGTGGACTAGTCGTTCTCAAGTTTCGACTAGTCATGGAATATTTTGTTCTCGAACGACTACTCTGGGACTAGTCGTTCGTTTTAGGGGAACTCCGTGAGCCTCGGCGATTGAACGCGGCGGTGTCGTTCGGCCTATCACGGCTTCGCACGTAGCCGTACACCTTCGCCTGTCTGGTCGCTCGCGAAGGTGAACTCGATGCCGCATTCGTCTTCAAGGACACGCTGCAGCTTCTCGAGGACCGCTCTACGGCGCGGATCGTACCGATGAGACGAAATAGTCGTCTCGATTTTTGCGATCACAATTCGAGAGACGCCGGCGTGCTGTGCAAGTTCTGCCTGACTCCATCCGATTAGCCCGCGGGCAGCTCGGAGCAAGGAGGGTGTCAGCAGCGGGTCATCCATCGGCTCGGTCGTTTCCGGAAAGCAGAAGCTTCATGACGTGATCGATCGTTAGAATCTTACGCTTCCCGTTAACCAGGTCTTAAGGTTAATGAGATTTTCGTATATAATTTGTATACGATCTTGGGGAATCCGTGCTACATGGTCCCGGCAACCAGCGGAGGACCAAGATTGATGGTGAACTATGAGAAGCATCTGCGCAGCGCCGCTTGGCGGGAAAGCCGTCGTCGTGCGCTCGCGGCCGCACACCACCGATGCCTGCTCTGCTCGGCAACCGAGGAACTCGAGGCGCATCACCGCACCTACGAAAATCTCGGCGATGAGCGCGAGGGGGATCTGACGGTGCTGTGCCGCGAGTGCCACGAGGTGGTGACGAGCATGATGCGCGCGCGCCGTTACGCGGCCCGGCCGGCATCGTACGCCGATATCGTTCGCAGCATCGCCGCGTCGGCGCCCCTGTTTGATCCCACCGACGGCGAGGTCTAATCATGGCGGTGGAGACCATCACGCTGCGCCTGGTCGGCGTCGGCCCCATGCTGATGCACTCGTCGCGCCTGGCGGACCCGCTCGACCCGCAGGCGAAGGCGCTCGGCAAGGTCACGTCAAAGCGGCACAAAACCGACGCCGACCATCACCGGATCGCCGAACTCGAATGGGTCGGCTCGCTCTGGCTGCACGAAGGACGGCCGTGCCTGCCGCCGGCCGCCATCAAGGGCGCGCTCGTCAATGGCGCAATGACGGTGCGCAAGGGCAAGGCAACCCGGGCCGCCTTCGTCGCCGAAGGTCCTGCGATGCTGGAATACGACGGCCCGAAGGGGGTCGAGGAGCTCCGGGACGATCCGCGCTTCCGCCACCGCGAGATGGTGCGCGTCGGCGACGCGCTGGTGGCGCGCACGCGCCCGTGTTTCGACGGTTGGAGCGCGATCGTCCGCGGCTCGTTCATCACCACCATTATCAACCGCGAGGACCTCGTCAGCTACTTCCGCCTGGCCGGCCCTTATGGCATCGGCGACCGTCGTCCCGACTTCGGTCGCTTCCTGATCGAGGAGTCGCAGCTCGAATAGTTCTTGGCTTGGCTCGACACCGCGAGGCTAGGCGTGGCCCGGCACGGCGTGACGTGACGGGGCGTGTCCCGGCGAGGCAGGGCAGGGTCCGCCGAGGATCCTCCCTCGCCTAATCCTTTTAATTCCGCATCCCGACTTCTCGCGCGGCCTTGCGCGCGAACGACGGAGTTTTGCCTGATGAACGAACGCGAATGTCTGGGCGGCGAGGCGCTGCCCCCAGTGCTCCTTTACTGGCGCACGAAGACGGCTGAATCCTTCGACGCACGGGCGCGGGCTGAGGTCGCCGACTTTGTCGCCGGCATCTCCGCCACGATGCCCGACTGTCGCGCAGCGATCCGTGGCGACGCCGCCGCGGCGGTCGGTCTCGTCGTTGGACGGCGCATTCCCGAGCATATCGGCGTGCGCGTTGACTTGAGCATGACGGTGCTGCTGGCCTGCGCCTTCTTCGACCCGGCCGCGGCGTTGGTGCTGTCGCACACGGTCGCCCGCATGCCGATCGAGCTGCGCAAACGGGCGCGCATTTCGGCCTCTTGGTCGATGCACCGGATCTGGCTCGGCAGTCGCCGCGCGGGCGCCCGCGCGCCGAAGGCGCCGCCCCCACTGAAGGGAGGTGCGTCGTGATCTTGCAGCCGATGAGCGACTTGCATGCCGATTTCCCAGGCTTCGCTGGTTATCCGGCGCCGGTGCCGGGCGCGTCCGTGATCGTCGTCGCCGGTGACACTCGGCAGGGTCTCGCCGCCGCGTTGCGCGAACTACGCACGGCCTATCCGCCGCCGCTCGAAGTCGTGGTCGTGGCCGGTAACCACGAGTTCTGGTCGCGTGCGGCCCTGCCGGCGGCGATCGAGGAAGGCCGCCGCGTCGCCGCTGATCTCGGGCTGCACTATCTGGAGAACGACGCCGCCGTGATCGGCGCGACGGGCGTCCGCTTCCTCGGCTGCACGCTGTGGTCCGACTACACCCTGTTCGGCGAGGCGTCGCGCACAGCGGCAATGTGCGCGGCGTTCAAGGGCTTACGCGACCACAAGCGCATCAAGTGGCAGTCGAATCCGTGGGCGCGCTTCCGCCCGCAGGAGGCGCGTGCGCTGAACCTAAAGTCCCGCGAATTCCTCGAGGATGCGCTTTCCAAACCTCACGACGGGCCGACGGTCGTGGTGACACACTTCGCGCCGGCGCTCGAGGCCGTGTCCCCGGCGCACCGTGACGGCCTGCTGGCCGCGTCCGCCTGCACCGACATGGTGCCGTTGGTCGATCGCCTCGCCCCGGCCGCCTGGATCTCCGGCCACATGCACTTCGCCTACAGCATGACCCACGGTCGGACACGGATGTTGTCGAACCCGCACGGGTACCCGGACGAGCATCTCGGGTTCGATCCCCTTCTCATTATCGAGGTCTAGACATGAACGAGACGACGAGTATGTCGCATTCTTTCGGCGTCGGGGACGATACCGCGCGCCGTACGGCATCCTTCGAAGGTGCCGGCATCGGCTCCATCGAGCTGCGGGTCTACGCCGAGGCTTGGCGTGATGCCCTGCACTTCAGGCGCGACGTCGGTGGTGGACCCGATCGCCGGCGCCCCGCCCAGTCGACCGGGTTCGCCGGCTTGCGCCTGCGGGGGGATGTCGACGAAGACACGGAGTTCGAGGAGAACGCGAGCCGCGAGGGATGTCCCCCGAACCCGGCGCGCATCGCCGCGACGCTGCTGCTCGCGCGCGCCTTCGACGCTTCGCCGGACGCGGCGCGCGACCTGGTCTCCGGCGGCGCCCCCGTCGTCGTCGACGTCGCCGACGGCCCGATGCTCGACGCGCTGAAGGGCGCGTGGCGCGGAATGTTCTTCGACAATGCGCCGCGGATGATCGACCTGGTCAGGACCGCTCCCGGCCGCCGCACTGACCTTGACGGCGCCTACGTTGTGCTTAAGGAGCCGCTCAAGGGCGCCGCGAAGGCGCGGCTCGAACGGGTTGCAGCCGACATGTGCGGTTACGCGCTGCCGTTCGTCGCGTTCTCGCCCGATGGCCGCACCTGTCTGCCGAAAGTCGTGAACGACGCGACTCGGCACCGGATCGAGCTGCCGATGCTTGACCCCGCAACGGTATCGCGCACGATCCGCGTCGTCACCGGTGTCAGGACAGCGGTGGAGGTGTCGACCGAAACGCTCCGCCATCTTGGCGTCGGCGACCTTGCGGCCGCGGTCCGCTTTGACCGGGCGCCCGAAGCGTGCGCCGACGAGCTACGTCGTATCGCGGCTTCGAGGAGCACCGAGCGTCCGTCGCGCGGGCTCGTCCTCTCCGAGATCCACGGCATGGCGGCCGCGCGCGCCTGGGCCGACGGCGCCATCGCCGATCTCGCCGCATGGCGCGCCGGGATCTCCTGGGACGCCGTCTCCAGCGCCGTGATGATCGCCGGTCCGCCCGGCGTCGGCAAAACCCTGTTCGCGGAGGCGTTCGCGCGCAGCGCGTTAGGCAAGGACTCGAAGTCCGGCATCCCATTGATCGTCTGCTCGTACTATGCTTGGCAGGCGGAGGGGCACCTGGGCGATTTCCTGGCAGCCATGCGCCGCGACTTCGCGCTCGCCCGCGCGAGCGCGCCGTGCGTGATTCTGCTGGAGGAGTGCGACAGCTTCGTCGCGCGTCGCGGTCTCAAGCACTCCCACTCGGCCTCGTACGTCCGAAGCTGCGTGAACGCGCTGCTCGAAGAGGTCGACGGCGTACGTCGGCGGGAAGGCGTGTTCCTGATCGGCACCACCAACGAGGTCGAGGCCTGCGAGCCGGCGCTTTTGCGCGCCGGCCGCTTCGAGAACGTCGTTCGCGTCGGTCTGCCCGATCCCGCCGAACTCGAGAAGATTTTCCGGGTGCGCTTAAGCGGCGATCTCGCCGACGCCGACATCTCCGCCGTCGTGGCGTCCGCGGCCGGCATGACCGGCGCCGACGCCGAGCGTGTCGTCAAGGACGCGCGCCGCATGGCGCGCTGCGAGAACCGTCCGCTTCGGTTCGACGACCTCCGTCGTGCCGTCGTCGGCGCCGACGACCGTTGCGACGCGCTGCGCTGGCGGACAGCGGTCCACGAGGCCGGCCATGCGCTGGTCGACGTGCTGCGCTTCGGCGCCGACGGCGTCGTCGCCAACACGACGCTCACGGACCGCAGGCTGGGGATGTCGATGCGCACGATGGCGCTCGCGTTCGAGGGCACGGCGACGGACTACCGTTCCAGGATCGAGGTCCTGCTTGCCGGCCGCGCCGCGGAGGAAGTCCTGCTCGGGGACGCCTCCCACGGCGCCCAGGAGGATCTCGCGGAGGCCACTAGGTTGAGCTGTGCCATGTTGGGCAGTCTCGGTCTGTCGGGCCCGTCTCCGCTGACGCACCTGGGCGATCCACGCCGCGCCGAGAAGTTCCTCCGCTACGTCGACATCCGCGCCGCGGTCGGCATAGAGCTCGCCGAGGCCGACCGCTGCTGCCATGACCTGCTCGAAGCCAACCGGACGGTGCTGATCGCGGTGGCGCGGCGGCTGTTCGAGCAGAGCAGCGTCGTCGGCGCCGAGATCGCCGCGTTGCTCGAGGCTGCCCGTTCGGAGGAGACGCCGAAGCCGGCCGCGATGGAGCGTGGCGCCTTCCTGCGACTCATCGACGACCCCGGCCAGACCGACGCCCCGTGATGAGGTTTTGGGCGCCGCCTCTGCTGCGTGGCGGCCCTAGAACGCTATATACGACCCGATAATCGATCGAACGACGTGCTCGCCCGGCAAGACGATGCCCATGTCCTCTTTTTCTTCGGCTGACGGTCTGCTCTTACGGGGTGCGCTATTGGCGACGGGAAGCGCCTACTCTGCTGGCACGGGAGGCACCGGCAGCGCGGTTATCGACTTGATCTTCTCCATCGCGAAACGCGAGGTGACGTTCTTGAGCGGGACGGCGTGGATGAGCTTCTTGTAGAACACGTCGTAGCTCGGCATGTCCGGAATGACGACGCGCAGCATGTAGTCGACGTCGCCGGCCATGCGGTAGAATTCCATCACCTCGGGCATGGCGCTGACCGCCGCGGCGAAGCGCTTGAGCCAGGCGTCGGAATGATCGGAGCTTTCTACCGAGACGAACACCGAAAGGCCGAGGCCGATCTTGTTCTGGTCGACCAGCGCAACGCGTTTCAGGATCACGCCGTCGGCTTCCAGCCGCTGGATCCGCTTCCAGCACGGCGTCGACGACAGGCCGACCCGGTCGCCGATTTCGGCCACCGAGAGTGAGGCGTCCTCCTGAAGCACCGTCAGGATCTTGCGGTCGATGGCGTCGAGGCGGCGGCCAGTCTCGGCGAGCTGCAGCGCAGCGTCGGACATTGTCTGATTACCTTTGTGCCAGTGGAAGCTAGGGGCCGGCGCTTGGGCGGGGTTGTCAGCCGTGAGGCCCGAACAGGAAGATTTCGTAAAGATCGTCCTGCCGGCCGCTGCGGTCATCGTTCGGGCCGCCCGTCTGCGGCCGCAGTGAGCGCCGGAACCATTCGCGTGCCTGCTTGAACCAGCTGGCGAAGCTTGAATGCAGCGATATGACGTAGCTCATGTTCACTCCGGACAACATTGTAGGGCGAGAACCCGACAAGGCTAACACGAGCGGTAACATGTTGAACATCGCCAGCGGTTGGCCACGCTCAGTTTGGTTGGATCGTACTGAGACTGTCATTGGTTCGAGTAGGAAATTCCATGGAGCGTTTTCGCAAGGAACGTTTTTCATGCAGTGCGAGGAGTGCGGAGGCGTCAGATCATTCGTTCGCGAGTAGCGCGAGCACGTCGGCGTGCTGCAGACGCGGGGTGGAGCCGGCGTTCAGCGGTCTACGGCAGGAGTCCGGCGCCAGCGGCAGCATGGGCAGGCCCATGCTGCCGAACGATGCATACAGAAGGCTGCGGTCGGTGCGCTCGTCCAGATGCGATCTCGTCATCAGGCCAAGCACAATCAGGAACGCGATCAGCAGCACCAGTGGAAGGATCAATGCCTGATGCCAGCCGATGCGATCGGTCACCGCTCGCGCGTCGGTCGCCCGCTCAGCGGGAGAACGAACACGCGTCCATTCCAGTGTGAACTCGAACATGCTGAGGCCGCGTCCTGCTGCTTTTCGGCGATCCCCTCACTTCATGTAGTCGGGCAGGGTGAACCCGTCATAGAAGCGGTCGGCCAGGATCGCCGTCTTGAACGTCGGCGATTTGTAAGCGGCGACAATGTCCTGGGCCCATTCGGCATTGGCGTTGGCCTTCTTTACTGCGAGCACGTTGATGTAGGGCGTCGTCATCTTCTCCAGCGCAAAGGCATTGGTCAGCTTCAGACCGCTAAAGATCGCAAAATTGCCCTGGACAGCGGCGAAATCGACATCGTCGAGCGCCCGCGGCGCTTGCGCGGCCTCGAGCGGCACGATCTTGATGCCACCTGGATTCTTGATGACATCGAGCTCGGTGACGTCGACCGGCTTGCTGTCGCGGATCTCGATCAGGCCGAGATCGCGCAGCACCCACAGGGCGCGCTGCAGGTTGACGGGATCGTTGGGCACCGCGACGCTGGAGCCCGGCTTGATTGGCGTGCCCAGCGGGTGCTTCTTCGAATAGAGGCCCATCGGGGGCGTCGGGACGTGGACGATGCCGACAAGATCGGTCTTCTGGCGCTCGTTGTAAGACTCAAGGAAGACCGTGTGCTGCATCACATTGGCATCGATCTCGGACTTGAACACTGCGTTATTGGCTTCAAGGCCGGTCGAGAATTCGACGTAACGGATCTTGTAGCCCTTCTTCTTGAGCTCCGGCTCGACGCCGATCTTGAACTCGTCGATGTATGGCCCCGGCACGAAGCCGACCCGCAATTCGGGCTTCGCGGGTTGCTGCGCCATGGAGTTTTCAGCGGCGAGCGGCGAGAGAGCCAAAAGGCCGGAGAGGAGAAACAATGCGGTCTTCATGTCTTCTTGCGGTTTCCAGTTGAAGGGGAGAGTGGTGTCAGGCGATCGCCCTGACCGGGTTGGAGTAGATGCTGGTGGGGCGGGCGAGGCCGTAATGCTCACGCAGCGTCGCGCCGGTGTAGTCCTCGCGGAACAAGCCGCGCTTGCGCAGGATCGCGGACGACCTGCTCGGCAAAGACATCGAAGCCGCCGGGCAGCCAGGGCGGCATCACGTTGAAGCCGTCCGCCGCACCGCCCTTGAACCAGGCCTGGATGTTGTCGGCGATCTTTTCCGGCGTGCCGGCGATGACCCAATGGCCGCGCGCGCCGGCGAGGCGCTGGACCAGTTGGCGGATCGTCGGTTTCTCGCGGTCGACGATGTCGACCACCAGCTTGAAGCGGCTGGCGACGCCACGCGCACTGGCGGTGTCGATCAGATGGCGCGGCACGGGACCGTCGAGATCGTAACCGGTGAGATCGACGCCGATCATCTGGCGCAGCTGCGTCAGGGAATATTCCGGCTGGATCAGCTCATTGAACTCGTCTTGGAGGCGGTCCGCCTCGGCTTGCGTGCTGCCGATGAAGGGGCTGATGCCGGGCAGGATCTTGATCTCGTCAGGGCCGCGGTCGAAGGTGCGGGCCTGCCGCTTGATGTCCGCGTAGAAGGCCTTGGCGGAATCCAGCGTCTGATGCGCGGTGAAGATGGCTTCCGCAAAGCGCGCGGCGAAAGCGCGGCCGTCGTCGGAGGAGCCGGCCTGCACATAGACCGGCCGGCCCTGCGGCGTGCGCGAGATGTTCAGCGGGCCGCGAACGCGAAAATGTTTGCCGACATGGTCGAGCGTATGGATCTTGCTGGTATCGGCGAAGATGCCCGAGGCAGGATCGTTGACGAGCGCGTCGTCCTCCCAGCTGTCCCAGAGCCGCGAGATCACGTCGAGATATTCCCGGGCGCGCTCGTAGCGCTCGTGGTGAGGCGGGTGCTCGGGCAATCCAAAGTTTTGCGCGGCCTGTGGGGCGCTGGTCGTCACGATATTCCAGCCGGCGCGGCCCTTGCTCAGGTGGTCGAGTGAGGCGAACATGCGCGCGAGATTGTAGGGCTCGGTATAGGTGGTCGATGCCGTCGCGATCAGGCCAATACGCTTCGTCACTGCGGCGATCGCAGCCAACCAGGTGATAGGCTCGAAGCGAAAGCGCTGGGCGTAGCGGACATTGTCGGCGAGAGCCGGCCCGTCGGCAAAGAAGATAGCGTCGAACTTGCTCGCCTCGGCGCGCTGCGCCAGCTCCTGATAATAGGTGATGTCGAGAATGCGCTCCGCGGACGATCCCTTGTAGCGCCAGGCGGCTTCGTGATGACCGCCGGGATAGATGAAGAGATTGAGAGCGAGCTGCCGTTGATTGCTCATGTTGAAACGCCCCGTATGCGGCCTGAGCAAAATCTATGTCGACGCCCGCATCGTTGTCGATGGAATGGAATTGCGTTGTTGAGTTTGATGCGAGCATGAACTTTCGGGAAAGCCTGCAAGTGGAGATCGCTTGTGGCACGACTGTTTATGGATTCGAGAATGCGCACGTCCAAGCGGACATTGAAGCGGCGGCGACACCGTGGTTTACGCCGAGAGCGGTCCTGCGTTTTTCTGTCGCTGTTTTCGCGAATGCAACTATTCCCTGCGCCGATCAATCTTTGGAAGCCATTTCCGAAAGCCGTGAGCTAACATTCCCTGACTACACGACGCTGCATCGATGCAGCCTCTACGGAAAGGTCCCGCCAGACGGGATTGCCGCCAGAGCGGACGGCAGTCTCGCAAGAGGATCGATCGCACCATCACTGTCCTTTACTCCGTCATCGCAACGGCGATCGGCGCACGGCGGAGCCTTGTCCAAATGGATCGCGGTATCGGGGAAGATGACATGACTGACGGAATCACTATCGACAACGTCATTCCGCGCGCGGATATCGTCAAACGATCGGCCCGTATTGGCGCGGAGATCAGAAACATCAAGCTTTCCGGCGATCTGCCGGATCGGACGATTGCGGCGATCAATCAGGTGCTGCTCCAGCATAAAGTCATCTTCTTCCGTGACCAGAATCATCTCGACGATGCCGGGCAGGAGCGCTTTGCCCATAGGCTCGGCAAGCTGGTGCCGCATCCGACGGTCGGCGCGACCAAAGGCACGGCCTCGATCCTCGAACTCGACTCCGCGCGCGGAGGTGGGCGCGCCGACCAGTGGCACACTGACGTCACGTTCGTCGATGCTTATCCGAAGATCTCGGTTCTGCGCGGCGTCGTGATCCCCGAGTTCGGCGGCGACACGATCTGGTCGAACACAGCTGCCGCCTATCTCGACCTGCCGGCGCCGCTGCGCAAGCTCGCCGACGAACTCTGGGCGGTGCACAGCAATGCCTATGACTACGCGGTCAAGACCCGCGCGAGCGAAGCCGACCGGAAGCAATTCGAGGAGGTCTTCACGGCGACGGTCTACGAGACCGAGCATCCCGTCGTCCGCGTCCATCCCGAAACCGGCGAGCGCACGCTGGTGCTCGGAAATTTCGTCCAGCGCTTGGTCGGACTGTCGAAATACGACGGCCAGAAGCTGTTCGATCTGTTCCAGTCGCACATCACAGCGCCGGAAAACACGGTTCGCTGGAGCTGGCGGCAGGGGGATGTCGTCGTCTGGGACAACCGCGCGACCCAGCACTACGCCGTGAACGACTACGGCGATCAGCACCGCGTCGTGCGGCGCGCGACCATTGATGGCGAGGTACCGGTCGGCATTGACGGCCGGCAGAGCGTCACCCGGATCAAGTCGACCAAGCCGCAAACAAAAGCCGCCTGAAGCAAGCAAGGGAGTGACTGCAATGAAAATCGTGGCTTCTGCCTTGCGCCGGCTGGTGGCCGGCTTGCGTGCACGGGCAAGAGTCCGGCAGATCGGCCTTGCCAGCGTTGCGCTGGCGGGCCTAGTCGGGAGCGCTGCGGCCGAGACGCAGCTCGAGAAGAACGAGATCCGTTACCAGGGTTGGGCCGGGCAGGTGACTTTCATCGAGCTGGCTGACGACCTCGGCTATCTCGCGCCGCTCAAGCTGAAATGGGTCGGGAACACCATCAGCGGTCCCCAGGATATCCAGACCGTGGTCACCGGCGATATCGACATCGGCGGTGCGTTCTACGGCGCGATCATCAAGTTGATCGCCGCCAAGGCGCCGATCAAGGCCGTGGTCGGCTACTACGGCTCGGACGACAACACGTACAGCGGCTACTACGTGAAGGAGGATAGTCCGATCAAGACCGCGCGGGACCTGATCGGTAAGAAGGTCGCGGTAAATACGCTGGGAGCGCACCATGAATTCGTGCTGCGCGAGTACCTGGCTCGCAACGGCTTGACGCCGGCAGAGGCGAAGCAGGTGACGCTGGTTGCGATCCCGCCGGTCACTGGTGAGCAGGCGCTGCGGCAGGGGCAGGTCGAGCTTAGCACGCTCGGCGGCGTCCTGCGTGACAAGGCACTCGAGCGCGGCGGCATTCGGCGGCTCTTTGCCGATACGGACGTCTTCGGGAACTTCACCGGCGGGGCCTATGTGCTGCGCGACAAGTTCATCAAGGACAATCCAAACACGTCCCGCAAGCTGATCGAGGGCGTGTCTCGTGCCATCGACTGGGCTCAGACAACACCGCCCGAGCAGGTCCGTGCCCGCTTCGAGCGCGTCATCGCTGAGCGCAAGCGCAACGAGGACGCCACCCCGATCAAGTACTGGAGGAGCACGGGCGTCGCGACCAAGGGCGGCGTGATCGGCGATGCCGAGCTCCAGGTGTGGATCGACTGGCTGGTCAGGGATGGCCTCTTGAAGCAGGACCAGCTCAAGCCGTCGGACCTCTACACCAACGCGTTCAACTATTTCCGCCCAGGCAAGACCGCGGAGGCCAAATGACGATAGCCAAGATCCGCTTCGAGCATGTGCGCAAGGACTTCCTGGTCCGCGGCAAGGATGGTGGGTCGGCGCAGCGCTTCACCGCGCTCGACGACATCACGCTGGATGTTCGGACCGGCGAATTCCTGGCGCTGGTCGGGCCGAGTGGCTGCGGCAAGTCGACCTTGCTGGATCTGCTCGGCGGCCTCGCCACGCCGAGCAGCGGTCGCATCCTGCTCGATGGCAAGGTCATCGAGGGTCCGGCGCGCGATCGCGGCATCGTGTTCCAGCAATATGCGCTGTTTCCTTGGCGCACGGCTGCGCAAAATATCGAGTTCGGGCTCGACATTGCCGGCCTGAAGGCCAGGGAGCGGCGGGCGAGGGCGCTGCACTATCTCGACCTGGTCGGGCTGTCCGGGTTTGCCGACCGCTATCCGCACGAGCTCTCCGGCGGGATGAAGCAGCGCGTCGCGATCGCCCGCAGCCTCGCCTACGATCCGGAGGTGCTGCTGATGGATGAGCCGTTTGCGGCGCTCGATGCTCAGACGCGGGAGACTCTCCAGGGCGAGCTGCTGCGGATCTGGCGCCGCACGGGAAAGACCATCCTGTTCATCACGCACGGCATCGACGAAGCCGTGGTCCTTGGTCAGCGCGTGGCGGTGATGACCTCGCGCCCCGGCCGCATCAAGCAAGTCATCGATATTCCCGATGAGCTGCACAGCGAGACCGAGGATGTGCGATCGCTTCCTGCGTTTGGGCATGTCAGGCACGAAGTGTGGTCCTTGCTGCGCAACGAGGTCTTGAAAGCGCAAGGTTTCCAGGCCGCGGCATCGGACGGCGATCGGGTCGCCAATACGGAGGAGCTGGCTCATGTCTAATCTGGAGATCCTGACGTTGATGGAACTGGCCGAGGGCAGCCCGAAAGACCGGGCCGGGCAACGCGCCGGCGTCGTTGCCGCGGCGACGGGTAGCCTGGTGCGATGGCTCGGCATCATCGGACAGCGATCCCTGCTGTTGCTGCTGTTCCTGGCCCTCTGGGAAACGGCGCCGCGCCTCGGTCTCATCGATGTGACCTTCCTGCCGCCGTTCTCCGAGGTGATCGCCGCGGGCTGGCAGCTTGCACAGAGTGGGGAGCTCTACGACCACGTCGGCGCAAGCCTGCTTCGGGCCCTGAGCGGTTTCCTGATCGCCATTGCCCTGTTCGTGCCATTGGGTGTGTTGACGGGATGGTATGTCGGGCTGGGCAATCTGTTGAGCCAGATCATCGAGATCGCGCGCAATACGGCGCCGCTTGCGCTGCTGCCGATTTTTATCCTGCTGCTTGGGATCGGCGAGCTCTCGAAGGTCACCATGGTCGTCTATAGCTGCGCCTGGCCACTGCTGCTGAACACGATCGCTGCGGTCCGCCAGGTCGATCCGCTTCTGGTCAAGTCGGCGCGGACGATGGGGGCGACGCCGAGCCAGCTGTTCCGGAAGGTGATTCTGCCGGCGTCGCTGCCGACGATCTTCGTCGGCATTCGCCTGGCGAGCGCCTCGGCGATGCTGGTGTTGGTGGCATCCGAGATGGTCGGTGCGAAATCAGGGCTCGGCTATCTCATCATCAACAGCCAGTACAGCTTCCTGATCCCGCAGATGTATTTCGGCATCCTCGGCATCACGGTGATCGGTCTCACCTTCAATGCGATCCTCGAGGCACTGGAGCGCCGCCTGATGCGCTGGAAGGCGCCGGCCATTTAGCCTGGCTTGTTGCGGGCCGTCGCTGCGTCACGATGCTGTTCCGGGGCACGTCCTGGGTCACCCAGACGTTGCCGCCAATGGTCGATCCCCGGCCGATCGTGATCCGCCCGAGGATGGTGGCGCCGGCATAGATCACGACGTCGTCGTCAACGATCGGATGCCGGGCGTCGCCCTTGATCAGATGGCCGTCGTCGTCAGTCGGGAAATGGCGCGCGCCGAGCGTCACGGCCTGGTAGATGCGGACATTGTCCCCGATGATTGCAGTCTCGCCGATCACGACACCGGTGCCGTGGTCGATGAAGAAGCCGGACCCGATGCTCGCGCCAGGGTGAATGTCGATGCCGGTCCTTGTGTGGGCGATCTCCGCGACCAGCCGCGCAACCAGCCGTGCACCAAGCTGATGGAGGATATGGGCCAGCCGGTGGTGGATGATCGCGGTCATGCCGGGATAACCGATCAGGATCTCCGGAAAGTTCCTTGCGGCGGGGTCGCCGACGAAGGCGGCGCGGAGATCGCTGATGATCAGCCCGCGCACGTCCGGGAGCTGGGAGGCGAACCGGCGTGTCAGGTCGATTGCGTCGTCGCGCCGGAAGCCGGCCGTGAGCTCGTCACCGATGAAGAGCGCGGCACGGTGGACCTGGTCGCACAGGCCGTCGAGCGCTATGCTGAGGCGGTTACCGACGAAATAGTCGATGTTCTCGCCGTCGAGGTCGAACTGGCCGTAATGGCGCGGGAACAGCGCTTCGGTCAGGCCGTCCAGGATCGCCTGAAGGGCTTCGCGCGACGGCGCCCGGCGCGCCTCGCCATCCCGGCGGATACTATGGGTCTCCTCGCGGGAGACGCGGAGTGCGGCGACGAGCTGCTCGAGCTGCCAGCGCTTTTGTGTCGGGCTATCGAGTCCCTTGTCGTCTGAGGGCTCGCGGGCCAAGTCGTGCTTCATGCCGCCTCACCTGACATGCGCCAGCGGAATGCTGATCTCGGCCAGCAGATCGAGGTCGAAATCATGCTTGATCTCGATGTATTGGCCGTTCCAGTACACCAGGCCGGAAAGCTGGGGCGACAGCTCGAAGCTCAAAAGGCTGCCGACGATGATTCCGTGCGAATAGCGCTCGATGATCTCCTCGACCCGGCATTCGACGGTCGCGAGCGAGTTTCCAAGCAGTGGCACGCCCGAGGTCCCGGCGGACCAGGGAATGCCTTGGAAGCGCTGTGGTCCCTTGAGGAGACCGTTGCTGAATCGGCTCGCGAGCTCCTGCTGGTCGGATCCGAGAATGTTGACCCCGAATACCCTGTGACGCTCGATCGGGGCAAAAGACGAGGCCTGCCGATTGAGGCTGACCAGCACACGCGGCGGGCTCGCGCTCAGCGAGGTCAGCGACGTGACTGTCATGCCCGTGATGTCGTCGTCGCGGCCGGCCGTGATGATGCTGACGCCACCGGCGAGGCGGCGCATCACGGCGCGGAACTGGTGCTCGATCTCATTGCTGTCTGTGACGAGATGGATGTCCGACCTTCCCATGTCTGTCTCTCCTTGCGTCGGACCGTCGAACAAAGGCGCCGTCTTGGCTAGAAGAAGCCTTTCGCCGGCAGCGGCGTGCCGCTGATTTCGTACTGGCCGATCGAGCGCGCCTTGTAAGTGGTCGGATTGTGCGACGACAGCGTGCGAGCATTGCGCCAGTGCCGGTCGAAATTGGTGACCTTCTTGGTCGCCGACGCGCCGCCGACGTCGAACAGCAGGCTGCCGCCGCGGATGGCAAAATCGTCCGCGACGATCTTGGCCTTGGCCGAGAGCAGGGCGGCGGTGTGGGCGGCTTCCGCGGCGTTCGATGCGCCCGCGTCGAAGGCATCGGTCGCGATGTCGAGCGCCTCGGCGGCCGCCAGCACCACCGTTTCGGCCGCAAACGCTCCGCTGGCGATCTGGCCGACGGTCTGCTGAAGCAGGGGATCATCGGTCGGAACTTCTGTGGGCGCGTAATAGAAGGTTCGCTTGCGCGAATGGATCAGGGCGGTCGCGTCGCGCAAGGTTGCGCGCGCGATACCGGCAACGACCGCGGTCAGGAACAGCTGCGCGAACGTGTTGGAGTAAGGCACGCCGTAGCCCGTGTCGGGTGTATCGAAGACGATCTCCTGGCTTTTGACCTTGACGTTGCGGAAATGCGTCGTTCCGGTTGCGGTGAGCCGCTGTCCGAGCCCATCCCAGTCGTCGACCAGCTCGATGCCATCGCGCTTGATCGGAACGATCGTCGCGCCGCTGATGCCATCAGGATCGGCGGCGCGGACTAGCACGTAATCCGAATACAGTGTGCCTGTGCTGTAGTATTTGGTCCCGTTCAGGAGGTAGTCGCCGTTTCCGTCAGGCGTGAAGGTCGTACCCGGCGTGACATTGCCGACGCGGGGGCTTTCGAGCTCGGTGGTGGCGAGCCCGATGATCGCGCCCTGCGCGACCGCCTTCTGCCACTCGCGGCTCTGCTCGTCCTTGGGCGTACGTACCAGCCGCTCCACCACGCTGAAATGGTTGCGCAGGATATGCGCGACATTGGCGTCGGCCTCGCCGAGGCGGATCACGAACGCGAAGAGATCGCGGATCGTGCTGCCGGCGCCGCCGGCGCTCACCGGAAGCCGCAGCGCGCCGAGGCGGGCGCGGCGGATGAGATCGATGATCTCGAAGGGCAGCACGCGGTCGCGTTCTCGCGCGCTCGCACCTTCGGCGATCTGGTTGAGCAACGCTTCCAGCTCCGGCGAGCCGGCCTTGAGCGGCTCGGATCTACCGAGGGAGGGGGCGGATACGGTCTTGTTCATTGTCCTGACCTGTTAACTAGAGCTGGGCGAGATGGTCGGTGACCTTGACCGGCTCGGGCAGAACCTTGCGCGCGACCAGCCAGTCGGCGGCCTTTTGCAGCTCGCTGATGAAGCGCTCGTCATTGACGGCGAAGTAGCGATACTTGCGCTTCGATGCGATGAATTGGTCGCGAACCTCGTCGCTGTACTTGCCCGCCTTCTGGGCGATGTACTCCGCCTCCTTGCCGTTCTCTGAGATCCACTTGCCTTCGGCGCGGAACGCATCGTTGACGGCTCGCACGAGGGCCGGGTTGTCGGTCGCGAATTTGCGGGTGGTCAGGTACGAGGTGTAGTCGATCTGGAAGTCGAGGTCCCGCCCTTCCAGGAAGATGTCGTGCGCCTTGTATTCGAGCCGGGCGATATCGACGCCGGGGCTCCACATCGACCAGGCGTCGACCTTGCCGGAGGCGAGCGCAGGTGCCGCATCGGGCGGATTGAGATAGACGAACTTGACCTTGGACCGGTCAACCTTGTGCTTCTCGAGCGCGGCCACCAGCAGGAATTCGCCGAGGCCGGAGCGGTTGACCGCGACCGACTTGCCGACGAGGTCCTCGACCTTATCGATGCCGGAGCCGTCCTTGGCGATGATCGCCGTGGTGCGGGGCTCGTAAACCACGAACTGGGTAAACACCAGCGGCGAACCGGCGATGATCGCGGCCAGCGCCGGCGTCGTGCTGCCGCCGAAGCTGAAATCGGCGCTGCCTCCGGTGACGGCCTGCAATGTCGGGGCGTGGTTCGGGAAGGGCCCGAGCCATTCGACCTTGATGCCGTCCTTGGCCAGCACCTTCTCGAACTCGCCGCGTTCCTTGGCTATCAGATTGAGACCGCTCATGCCCCAGGTCAGGCGAACAATATCCGTGGTGCGGCCAGTTGCGGCCTCGGCAAAGTCGCCGATGTTCAAGCCGGCGAGGGCGCCGACGCCGAAGGCCGCGGTGATGAGAAAGCTGCGGCGGGACGGCTTGGCGATGGAAGAGTCGGACATGATGGCCTTCCGTTGAATTAATGGGTGGAGTGCGAATTCACGCCGAGCTCGGCAAGGAGCTCGCTACGCGAGATCGGTGTCGAGCCGCTGCGCGCGGCGCGGTGCTCGTAGGCGATGGCGCCGTTCCGCATCACCAGGATGCGATCCGCCAGAGCAATCGCTTCGTCGACGTCGTGGGTGACGAGCAGAACGCCCGGCTGATGGTTGGCGACGAGCTCGCGAACGAGTTCATGCATGCGGATGCGGGTGAGCGCGTCCAATGCGGCAAACGGCTCGTCGAGGAGCATGAGCTCTGGCTGCTGCACCAGCGCGCGGGCCAGCGCGACGCGTTGGGCCTGTCCGCCGGACAAATTGCGCGGCCAATCGTCGAGACGGTCGCCAAGGCCCACCTCGGTCAACGCTTCGGCGGCGCGCTCTCGTGCGTCCGGCACCTGCAAACCAAGCGAGACGTTGCGCCAGAGGCTGTCCCAGGGCAGAAGTCGGTGCTCCTGGAATACCACCGCCGGCCGGCGCGGCGCGACGATGCGCCCGCCCTGGATCGAGTCCAAGCCGGCGAGCGCCCGCAGCAATGTCGTCTTGCCGCAGCCGCTTTCGCCGAGCAGGGCGACGAACTCGCCCCGTTCGATGCGCAAGTTCAGCTTTTCGATGACCACGCGGCTGCCGTAACTGCGAACGAGATTGCTGACGACGACGGCCGGGCCGGTTTCGAATGAAGCGGGCGACAGTGGAGCCACGTGAGCGTTCATCGTGCTGCCCCATAGTTCGGATGCCAGGCGAGAAGACGCCGTTCGAGAAAGCGTGCAATTCCATCGGCTGCGACGCCGATGAGCGCATAGATCACGATGGTCAGCACGATCACGTCGGTACGCAGGAATTCACGCGCGTCCATGGCGAGAAAGCCGATGCCCGATTGCGCGCCGATGGTTTCAGCGACGACCAGCGCAAGCCATGCCGTCGCCAGTGCATAGCGGACGCCGGTCAGGATCGACGGCAATGCGCCGGGGAGGATGATACGGCGTATCAGCTGAAGCGAGCTCAGGCCCTGGACGCGACCGAGCTCGAGCAGTTTGGGATCGACCTGGCGGATACCGAGCACCGTGTTGATGTAGATCGGGAAGGTGACGCCGAGGGCCACCAGGAAGATCTTTTGCGTCTCACCGACGCCAAGCCAGACGATGACCAGAGGCAGCGCTGCGAGGAACGGGATGGCCCGGATCATCTGCACGCTGCGGTCGATCAGAGCTTCGGCGATGCGGGAGAAGCCGACGAGAATGCCGAGGCCGCCACCAATAGCCGTTCCGATCACGAATCCTGCCGCCGCCCGCAGCAAGCTTACGCCGAGATCGTTGAGCAGTGTGCCCGAGGTTGCAAGCTTGAAGGCGGTGCGGATGACCTTGCTCGGTGCGGGCAGAACTTGCGGCGAGAGCCATCCTGCCTGTGCCAGCCATTCCCAGATGACGACCAGCACCACCGGCGCCAGCCACGAGAGAAGCTGAAGGCCGCGAGTGCCAGGTTTGTTTTTCGCGGCGGTGGGAGCGAGTGCGTTGCCGCCGCTTTGCGATGACGGCGCGCGGTCCGAACCGATCACGCTGCGGTCGATGCCGCTCAGTTCCATATTGCTCAAGACGCGAGACCTCGTTTCACGCACTGCATGTGATGCAAAAGGCGCGACGGCAATCACCTGCCGTCTTCACAAAATGTCCCACGAAATCGGGCTGGCAGAAATAGAGCGGTATTTCAATTGTCGTCGGCTCCGGAGTGATCTGCTGTCGTCGCCGCGCGGATGCGCGACAAAGAAAATCTTTTGATGCAGGTCTGCTTGAACTTGCAGCGGCGATTAGCGAGAACGCTCAAAGTCGAGAGAGTTACGGGAGAGCACGATGACGGCTGCACCTCTTCGCTTCGGCATCTGGGCGCTGGTGCATGGGCCGCGTGCCGCGCATCAGGACCCTGAAGAGCCCTACGATGCCTCCTGGGAGCGCAATCGGGATCTGATCCTTGCAGCCGAGGAGCTCGGGTACGATTCGACGCTGATCGCGCAGCACACGATCAACCCGCATCAGGAGGATCTCGATCAGCTCGAAGCCTGGAGCGCCGCTGCCGCGATTGCGGCGCTGACCAAGCGCATCGAGATCATTGCCGCCATCAAGCCATATCTCTATCACCCCGTGGTGTTGGCGAAGCTCGCGCTCGGCATCGAGAACATCAGTCGCGGCCGGTTTGCGATCAATCTGGTCAATGCCTGGAATCGTCCGGAGCTGGAGAAGGCGGGAATCGGCTTTCCCGAGCACGATGCGCGCTATGCTTACGGCAAGGAATGGATCTCCGTCGTGTCCCGGCTGATGGAGGGCGAGCGCCTCAATTTCAGCGGCGATCACTTCAACGTCACGGACTATGCGCTGCGGCCGACCAGCCTGTACCGCAAGCGCCCCGCCATCTATGTCGGCGGGGAATCCGAGCCGGCGCGCGATCTGGTCGCCGGCCATGGCGACGTCTGGTTCATCAACGGACAGCCGCTCGAGGATGTCGCCGGCCTGATCGCCGATGTCGCGGCGCGGCCGCGCGGTTCCTCGCCGCCATTGCGCTTCGGTCTGTCTGCCTTTGTCGTGGCACGCGAGACCCGGGAGCAGGCGCAGGCCGCCTATGAGCGGCTGCTCAGCCTCGCGGCCAAGGACGCGCCGATGAAGGCGATCCAGAAGCAGAATACCGACCCGAAAGTCGTGATGATGCAGACGATGCAGAAGACGCCGCGGGTCGGCAGCAACGGCGGCACGGCCGCGGGGCTGGTGGGCAGTTACGATGAGGTCGCGGCGCGCATCGAGGCGTTCCATGCCGCCGGCATCGAGCTCTTCATGCTGCAATTCCAGCCGTTCGAAGCAGAGATGCGGCGTTTCGCAGAGGAGATCATTCCCCGCGTTCGAGCGGGGCAATCAACTGGACCTGCTGCGAAGCTGGCCAGTCGATAGGGTCGCTGGTTGCGATCAGGCCGAGGCGACGGCGGGCGGCGGCTTTGCGTAGCGGCTCGTCGGCCGTGCCAAACCAAGATGGTCGCGCAATGTCGTGCCGGTGTATTCGGTCCGGAACAGACCGCGCTTCTGAAGGATCGGCACGACGGTATCGACGAAGGTCTCCAGGCCCGTGGGCAGAACGTCCGGCATCAGGTTGAAGCCGTCCGCAGCGCCTGCCTTGAACCAAGCCTCGATATCGTCCGCGACCTGCTCCGGCGTCCCGACGATGATGCGATGACCAACGCCTCCGCCGAGCGCGCGGATCAACTGGCGGACAGTGAGATTGCCGCGGCGGGCAAGGTTCACGGTGCCCTGGAACATGGTGTGATTGGCATTCGCCGGAAGCGGCAAGGGATCGGGAAGCGGCTTGTCGAGTTCGAGCAGAGCGGGGTCGATTTGAAGCGTGCCGGCGAGACGCGCCAGGCTGTATTCGATGGAGACCAGTTCCCAAAGCTCATCCTGCCGCCGTTTCGCTTCGGCTTCGGTGCTGCCGATGACGGTCGCAAGTCCCGGCAGAATCACAATGGAATCACCGGAGCGTCCGTAAGCCGCGGCACGCGTGCGCAGATCGCGCGCATAGGCGACGCCTTCCTCGATCGACTGCGCCAGTGTGAACACGGCCTCAGCATAGGCAGCGGCGAAGTCGCGGCCGTCGCTGGAGCCGCCGGCCTGCACCGTCACCGGTCGCCCCTGCGGCGAACGCGGCACGTTCAAGGGGCCGGCGACTGAATAATGCGGGCCGCGGTGGGCGATTGGGTGTACTTTCGACGTATCGACGAATCTGGCGCTCGCTTTGTCGCCGACGAAGGCGTCGTCCTCCCAACTGTCGAACAGGGCGTGGACGACCTCCGTGAATTCCTTGGCCCGCTCGTAGCGGGCCTTGTGTTCCAGCGCGCCCGAGAGGCCGAAATTGCGGCTCGACGCGGCATCTGCGGTGGTGACCGCGTTCCATCCCGAGCGGCCGCCGCTCGCGTGATCGAGCGACACGAAGCGGCGCGCAATGTTGTAGGGCTCGTTATAGCTCGTCGATACCGTCCCGATCAGGCCGACATGCGTTGTGGCGGCCGCGACCGTTGCCAAAATTATGGTCGGCTCCAGCGACGTGAACGACCGATAGTCGATGCGATCATTCACGGCCGGCGAATCCGCCAAAAAAATCGCGTCGAGCTTGCCGCGCTCGGCAATCTGCGCCACGCGGACGTAATGACCGAGGTCGAAGAATGCGCGCGGATCACTGTCGGGCAGGCGCCAGGCTGACGGATAGACGCCGGAGTGAAGCAGGTTGACGTTCAGGTGTAGTTGGCGTGGCAGCATTCGAATTCCAGAGGTCAGCTTTGTCCGATCGGGAGGCGCACGAAGATGGGCTCCCGATCAAGACCCTTTCGGCGACCAGATCTTGATGGTCGTGGTGTCGAGCTTCACCGGGATCAAACCCTCGGCGCGGAATGCATCGGCAATGCGCTGCTGCTCCGACAGGCCTGGTCCGGTGACTGCGCCCACCTGATAGGAGCGGTGGCTGTTCGCTTCTTCGACGATTGCCGCGTCGATACCCCAAAGCCCGGCGAGCAATGTAGCGGCGTCCTTTGGCTGCGCCTTCACCCATTTGCCGGTTGCGGCAAGCTTGGTGAAGATCACATTCAGCACCTCGGCATGCTTATCCGCATAGGCGGCCGACGCGAGGTAATAGCGCTTGTAGCTCGCAAGGCCGTTGCTGCCGTCGGACAGGATCCGGCCCTTGGTCTGATGTAGGGCGCTGGTCAGGAACGGATCCCAGGCGACCCAGGCATCGACATTGTTGCTGACAAACGCCGCACGGCCGTCCGCCGGCGTCAGATAGGCGGGCGTGATGTCCTTGAAGCTGAGCCCGGATTTCGCCAGGGCCGCAAGCAATAGATAATGGCTCCCCGCGCCCTTGGTCACCGCGATCTTCTTGCCCTTGAGATCGGCAACGGTCTTGATGGTTGTAGACTGCGGCACGACGATCGCCTGCGCTGCCGGCGAGGCGGCTTCCTCGGCGACATAAGCGAGCTTGGCGCCGGCGGCCTGTGCGAAGATCGGCACGGTGTCGGCAACATCAGCGCCGAAATCGATGCTGCCGATGTTGATGGCTTCCAGCAGCGGCAGGCCGCTGGTGAACTCGTGCCAGGAGATGGTGACCCCGAGCGGCGCGAGCGCTTTCTCCAGCTCGCCGTTCGTCTTCAGGATCGCCGTCAGCGTCGAGGATTTCTGATAGCCGATACGGATCTCTTCGGACATCGCGGGCTGAACGGACGCCATGGCGAAGATGCCCAGTGTGGCTGCGGCGAGGGTCCGCAGGCGGGAGATGAAACCAGACATGACAATGATCCTGAAGCTAAGCCGCCTTGGCGACGCGTTTGACAAACTGCAGGCCGCAATGTGCAGGCAAGCTAGGCCCTGTTGCAATTTCGGAATGCGGTGCAGTTAGAGAAGGAAGCGTCTCTGGCCGGACACAATCTGAGAAAGGAATTTTCCAGGCGGTGCAGCTTGTTGTCTGAAATCGGCCCGCCCGCTATTCGGCGGCATCCGATCGCAGCGGGTCGGCTGAGCGTCGAAAACCCGCGCCGGGATGCGTCGTGTGGAGCCGTGGGCCGCGTCCCGGGAATAGCTTTTCGCGCAGCGTGCCGTCGCGATAGGCGGTCTTGTAGACGCCGCGCGATTGCAGCTCCGGCACAACGAGATCGACGAAGGCGTTCAGCGATTCCGGCGCGACCAGCCGGAACAGGTTGAAACCGTCGACGTCGGTCTCGTCAGCCCAGGCAATCAGCTCATCGGCGACGTCCTGCGGCGAGCCGACCACGAAGGGCGACCGGGCGCCGGCGCGGCTGAGCTTCGCGAGGTCGCCGACCTTGACCGGCCGGTCGCTCCGGACCGTAAAGTTTTCGACCATCGACTGGATGGCGTTGCTCTCGACATATTCGATCGGCTGGTCCTGCCGATAGGTCGAGAAGTCGATGCCGGTCCAGCCCGACAGCAGGGCGAGCTGGCCGGTCTGGTCGACATGGCGGGCGTAGTCCTCGAGCAGGTCGTTCGCCTCGGCCCGTGTCGGCGCCGCGATCACGGTCGCGCCGGCAAACAGGCGGATGTCGTAGGGATCACGGCCATAGGCCTTGGCGGCTTCGCGTATCTCGCGAACGGCACGCGCAAGGATCGGCTTGGTCTGGCCGTTGAGAAAGATCGCTTCCGCGTGCTGGGCGGCGAACGCGCGGCCGCGCTTCGAGGTGCCGGCCTGGTACAAAAGCGGGGTTCGCTGCGGCGAAGGCTCGGCGAGATGGATGCCGTCGACCTTGAAGTAGGGGCCTTCATGAAGAACGCGGTGGAGCTTTGCGGGGTCCGTGTAGATGCGGCTGCTACGGTCGCGGCGAACCGCGTCATCCTCCCAGCTTCCCTCCCATAGCTTGTAGGCCGCGGTGAGAAAGTCCTCGGCCGCGTCATAGCGGTCGTCGTGGGCGCGGCCGGCCGGAAGGCCCATGCCGCGCGCGCCGCTATCGAGATAGCCGGTCACGATGTTCCAGCCGATCCTGCCCCGGGTCAGATGATCGAGCGTCGAAAACGTGCGTGCGAGTTGATAGGGGTGCTCGAAGGTCAGGTTGGACGTGATGCCGAAGCCGAGATGTCGCGTGACGAGCGCCATGGGGGACACGAGCAGCGTCGGGTCGGCGTTGGGCAGCTGCACAGCATGCAGCGCGGCGGCATCGGCAGTGCCGCCATAGACGTCGTACACGCCGAACACGTCGGCCAGGAAGATGCCGTCGAGCAGTCCGCGTTCCGCGGTCTTGGCGTAGTCGACCCAATAGTCAAGCGTGTTATAGTCGATGGACGCATCGCGCGGATGAGACCACAGGCCGGCCCAATTGTGGCTTGGTGCCGTCATGTTGAAGGCGTTGAAGCGGAGCTCACGCGGTCTCGTCATGGTTTGGCCCGATCGTCATCGCGAAGCACATCCGCTGCGCCTGATCATTTTTAGCATCTTGCCCAAGCGAGTTTGTTTCCAATTCGGAAAAGGCGCGGAAACAAACGCGTTGCGAGGCGGCGATGATGCAGCACATGCATCGCTATTTTTCTGACACGCTCGACAGAGGCAGAATCCAACCGCATCATTTCCGTCGCCAAGCACGGCTTGCCGCGCATTACGCGCGCTCTCGAATCGAAAGGGGAATTGCAGATGGCTTTGGAGACCCGGAACTTCGAGACGCTGGCCTTGCACGGTGGTTCGTACCGCACCGATCCCGCCACCGGCGCGGTGGCGGTTCCGATCTACCAGACCACGTCGTTCCAGTTCGAGAACGCCGATCATGCCTCGCGCCTGTTCGCGCTGGAGCAACTGGGTCCGATCTATACCCGTATCGGCAATCCGACGCAGGAGGCGTTCGAGACGCGGCTTGCGGCATTGGAAGGCGGGGCGGCCGCCCTTGCCGTCGCCTCGGGTCAGACCGCCTCCGCCTTCGCAATCTTCAACATCGCGCAAGCCGGCGACAACATCGTGTCCTCGACGGACCTCTACGGCGGAACCTGGACGCTGCTCTCGCAGACCCTGAAGCAGTTCGGCATCGAGGTGCGGTTCGTCGATCCGGCGGACCCCGAAAACTTCCTTCGCGCGACGGATGCGAAAACGCGGGCTTATTTCGGCGAGACGCTCCCGAACCCCAAGCTGAACGTGTTCCCGATCAAGGAGGTCGCCGATATCGGTCGCTCCCTC
Organism: Bradyrhizobium sp. USDA 223; assembly: GCF_044909005.1. Classification (NCBI taxonomy): domain Bacteria; kingdom Pseudomonadati; phylum Pseudomonadota; class Alphaproteobacteria; order Hyphomicrobiales; family Nitrobacteraceae; genus Bradyrhizobium; species Bradyrhizobium sp. USDA 223. The sequence continues at coordinate 4,301,001 of NZ_JBIYDR010000001.1, read as the reverse complement.
GGCGTCCCGCTCATTCTCGACAACACGGCCTCGCCGCTGATCGCGCGTCCGTTCGAGCACGGCGCAGCGGTGGTGGTCTATTCCGTGACCAAATATATCGGCGGCCACGGCACCGCGATCGGCGGCGCCATCGTTGATGGGGGAAACTTCGACTGGGCTGCGCATGCGGAGCGCTTCCCGCTGCTGAACAAGCCTGACGAGGCCTATCACGGCGCAATCTGGACCGAGGCGGCGAAGCCGCTTGGTCCGATCGCCTACATCCTGCGGGCTCGCGTCAAACTGTTGCGCGACCTTGGCGCGTCGATCGCGCCGCAGAACGCCTTCCAGTTCATCCAGGGTCTCGAGACCTTGCCGCTGCGGATCCGACAGCACAATGAGAACGCGATCAAGGTCGCGAACTTCCTCGCGAAGCACGCGTCGGTGTCAAACGTGATCTTCCCAGGTCTGCAGACCGGAGAGAACCGGCGCAGGGCAGACGTTTATCTTAAGGGCGGCTTCGGAGGGCTGGTCGGTTTCGAGCTGAAAGGCGGCGTCGAAGCCGGCCGTCGCTTCATCGATGCGCTCAAACTGTTCTATCACGTCGCCAATATCGGCGACGCCCGCTCGCTTGCCATTCACCCGGCATCGACGACGCATCAACAGCTGACTCCGGCTGAGCAGCTCGCAGCCGGTGTCACGCCCGGCTATGTCCGCCTGTCGGTCGGGATCGAGCATCCCGACGACATCCTGGCGGATCTCGGTCAGGCGCTGGCGCAGGCCGATGCCGGCACGCGCAAGGCAGCCTGAAGCGCATCATCCAAATTGCAACGGGAATCTGGAATTATGAAAATCCTTCGTCGTACTGCCCAGGCCGCAGCTCTCTGGCTGGCATTCACAGCGGCTGCCTTCGCAGGCGAACCGCTGAAGATCGCGACCAGCGCTGGCCCGGTTGCGCAATTGGCGTCGTTTGCCGCCAAGCTCGCCAAGGACAAGGGACAGGATGTCAAGATCGTCGAACTGTCGGACTGGGTGGCATTGAACGAGGTCGTGAACAGCGGCGACGTCGATGCCAATCTGTTTCAGCATGCGACATATCTTGCGCTTCAGAACAAGCAGCGCGGCTTCAATCTGGTGCAGGTCGACAAGGTCGGGGTGATTGCGCCAGTCGGCCTGTTCTCGAAGAAGATCAAGAAGCTCGACGAGATCAAGTCGGGCGATAGCGTCGCCATTCCAAACGAGCCGCTCAACGGCGCGCGCGGTTTGATCCTGCTGGAACGGGCCGGGCTGATCAAGCTCGCGCCCGGCAAGGGCTTTTCAGTCAGCAAGCTCGACATCACTGACAACCCAAAGAATCTCAAGATCGTCGAACTCGACCCAGCGCAGACCTATCGATCGCTTGACGACGTGACGCTGGGGCTCGTCAACATCACCTATCTGATACCCGCCGGCGGCGATCCGAAGTCCGCTCTGATCGTCGACCGGACCGTCGACGAGGCTCTCGTGCTGCGCTTCACGGCCCGGCCGGATAAGAAGGACGATCCGCGATTGAAGGCCTTCATCCAGGTATTCAATTCGCCGGAGGTGAAGCGGTTCATCGAGGAGAAAATCCCGGCGTTCATTCCCGCGGGGTTCAGCAGCTAGGAGATCGTCCCTTCGGGAAGCCGCGCCATGATCTATGTCGTCGACGTGAATCAGATGAGCTTTGCCTTCGTGGCCGGCAGCGATAGCCAAGCTTCGGAGATCGTGAGATCGCCGGCGTTTGTGCAGGCTCTGGGGCGCTTCTTCCTGAATCGACAAGGCTCCGGGTTTTCGAACCATCGCCCGCGTGCCGCAACCGTTCAGGAACTTGCTCTCTTCAACGACATGTCGTCCGAGTTCGCGGATGCCACGGCGGACGTCCTGGTTGCCCGCGTAGCGTAGCTTTGCAGCGATTGCGCGTGGCGGCCGAAGGGTTGAGCGGAAATGAGGTTGGAGACGAGTGATGACGAAGCCACCTGACCGTGCCGAGAAGCTGTCGAGTTCGGCAGGATCCGTCGTCTTCGACGCCGATGTGCTGGTGCTCGGTGGCGGTCCCGCGGGCACATGGGCCGCGATCAGCGCCGCCGAGCATGGTGCGCGTGTCGTGCTGGCGGACAAGGGGTTCTGCGGCACGTCAGGCGCGACTGCGGCAGCCGGCACCGGTGTCTGGTATGTCGACCCCTCTCCGGAGCGCCGCGAGGCCGCGATGGCCAGCCGTGAGAAGCTCGGTGGCCACCTCCAGGACCGCGGCTGGATGGTGCGCGTGCTGGACCGGACCTACGTCCAGAGCAACCAGCTCGCCGAGTGGGGCTATCCTTATCCCGTCGATGACGAGGGCAAGCCGCAGCGCAATTCGCTCCAGGGCCCGGAATACATGCGGCTGATGCGCAAGCGGACCAAGCAGGCCGGCGTGACCATCCTCGATCATTCACCCGCGCTCGAGCTGCTGGTCGACGGCAACGGCGTGGTGGCGGGAGCTACGGGCTTGCGCCGCCAGAAGGGGGATCGCTGGGCGGTGAACGCCAAGGCCGTGGTGATCGCCACCGGCGGGTGCGCCTTTCTCAGTAAGACGCTCGGTTCGAACGTGCTGACCGGCGATGGCTATCTCCTCGCTGCGGAAGCGGGCGCGGAATTCACCAGCATGGAGTTCTCCAACGCCTACGCGATCTCGCCGGCCTTCGGATCGGTGACCAAGACCTTGTTCTATGGCTGGGCGAGTTTCACCGACGAGCAAGGCAGCGTCATTCCCGGCGCGTCGTCGAAAGGCGGACGCTCCGTGATTGCGCGCGCGCTCCGTCGAGGCCCTGTATACGCCCAGCTCGACCAGGCGGATGTCGAGACCCAACGGCACATGCGCGTGTCACAGCCGAACTTCTTTCTCCCGTTCGACCGCACCGGTATCGATCCCTTCACGCAACGCTTTCCCGTCACGCTGCGCCTCGAGGGGACCGTTCGCGGCACGGGAGGCCTGCGGATCATCGACGACAGTTGCGCGACGACCGTGCCGGGTCTCTACGCCGCAGGCGATGCCGCGACCCGCGAATTGATCTGCGGCGGTTTCACCGGCGGGGGCAGCCACAACGCCGCCTGGGCGATGTCGTCGGGCTATTGGGCCGGCCAGGGTGCCGCCGAGTTTGCGCGACAATTGGGCACAACTACCGGGCGCCAGGTTCTCCGGCGCGGCACCGCGGGCCTGCGCTCCGGCAACGGTCGGCCGTTGCAGGGCGGCGCGCTCGCGCGGAGCGTTCAGGACGAGGTGTTCCCCTACGAGCTGAATTACTTCCGCGAGGCCGGGCGATTGGGCGAGTCGCTCGGTCGGCTGGATGCGTTGTGGTCGAATGCGTCGGCTGCCGATGCGCCGGACGAGCAGGAGCTGCTGCGTGCACGCGAAGCGGCCGCCATGCTGGCGACCGCGCGCTGGATGTATCGCAGCGCGCTGGCGCGTCAGGAAAGCCGGGGCATGCATCGCCGTGACGACTACCCCGAGCTAGACGACCGCTACCGCCATTTCGTGACCGCCGGCGGGCTCGACGACGTCTGGACGTCGCCGCGTCCGCTGGTGTCTGCGCAGTATTCGGAGGCCGCTGAATGATCGAGGTCATCGATGCCGAACGGTGCACGGCCTGCGACATTTGCGTGAGCGTGTGCCCGACCAATGTCTTCGACAAGACCGACGGCATTCCCAGGATCGCGCGCCAGAGCGACTGCCAGACCTGCTTCCTGTGCGAGCTCTATTGTCCCGAGGATGCTCTGTTCGTCTCGCCGTTCGCCGACGCGCCGCAAGCGGTCGACGTGGCGGCCTTGAAGGAGGCGACCCTGCTGGGCAGTTATCGGCGAGCGGTGGGCTGGGTCGAGGAGAGCCGCCACCTGCGGACGGCTGATCGGAGCTATCGGCTGTTCGGCCATTGAGTTTCATGTCGTCTCTGGAGGCCTGCCATGAGCGGAGATCGCCTCTTTCTGTTGAAGCCGGGATTTGAAGATCCCGAGCGGCCCGGCCGCTTCTTCGTCTGCCCGCACTGCAACGCGATCGAAGGAGTGCTGGCGTCGTTTCCCGGATTGGCAACGCAGATCCAGGTGCACCGCCTGCCGTTCGCGCGTCCGCGAACGGCCCTCATCGAAATCCTGGGCGAGGAGCATCAATCGCTTCCGGTTCTGGTCTTCGATGAGAGCCGGCCGGTGCCTGAGGACGCAGGCGTTGCCAATGGCCGGCGCTTCATCGATTCCTCGGAGCGAATACTCCGCTATCTGGCCGATCGCTACGCATTCCCGCATGTTCACCATTAGAGCATGATCCCGAAAAGTGTGAAGCGCTTTTCCGAAAAGATCATGCTCAAACAACAACCTAAAGCGCGATGACGAGTCATCCTAGTCTCATCGTGCTTTAGGGCCGATCGGGATCATCGGCATTCTCCCTAGGTTTGCACCTGCCCCCAGCGCTGCACCGTGATCCGCGTCAGGCTCCGGAAGATCACGCCCTCCACAAGAAGACCGATCAGGATCACCGTGAGCAGTCCCGCAAAGACGCTCGCCGTCTCCAGCTGTGCGCGGCTGGTGTAGATGAACCAGCCGATCCCGCCGGACCGCGCGCTGACGCCGAACACCAGCTCTGCCGCGATCAGCGTGCGCCAGGCGAACGCCCAGCCGATCCGCAAGCCCGACAGGATCTGCGGGAAGGCCGCGGGCACCAGGATTTCCGCGACGAACCGGCCGCCCGATAGGCCAAGGTTGCGGCCGGCCATTCGCAGCGTCGGCGGCACCGCGAGGAAGCCGCCGTAACACGCAAGCGCTACTGGCCATAGAACGAGTGCACGATGACGAAGATGAGGCTCGGCGTTCCCACTCCGAACCAAAGTAGTGCAATGGGAAGCAGCGCGATGGCGGGAAGCGGATTGAACATCGACGTCAACAGGCCAAGGGCCTCATTGCCCCAGCGCGACAGGGCGGCGAGGGTTGTCAGCACGGCCGCGATGGCAACGCCAAGTGCGTAACCGGTGATGAGAACCCGCAACGAGGTCAACGCGCGGTTCGGCAGCTCGCCCGACCGGACCGCCGACCATAGCGCCGACAACGTCGCGACCAGGGTCGGCAGCAGAAGCGCGTTGTCGAGCCAGCGTGCATAGAGCTCCCAGGCGAGCGCAAAGCCGGCGAGGATGATGAAGCGTCGCCAGGACGTGCCTGCAAGCGCACGCCGTCGCGCCGGCGCATGAACGAGTTTGGGGGCCGCGATGTCAGACATGGTCGATTCCCGGTGCGGAAAACACGCTCTCCTGGATCCGCCGCTCCAGCTCGCCAAAGCCCGAGCTGCCGCGCACGCGGACTTCCGGCGGGACCTCGAAGGTGGCGGCCAGCCGTCCCGGATGTGGCGTCAGGGCCAGGATGCGGGTTCCGACGCGGATCGCCTCGTCGATGCCATGGGTTACGAACAGGGCGGTGTTGCCGGTTTCCTCACACAGCTTGAGCAGTTCGTCCTGCATCTGCCGCCGCGTCAGGGCATCAAGTGCGGCGAAGGGTTCGTCCATCAGCAGCAGTGCCGGCTCCAGCGCAAAGGCTCGCGCGATCGCGACGCGCTGCTTCATGCCGCCGGACAAGGTGTGAGGGAAAGCGTCGACGAAATTCTTCAGCCCGACGCGCTCGAGCCAGCGCCGCGCAATGCCCTCTGCATCTCGCCGCGGCAGCGATTTTCCCCGTTCCAGACAGCCTGCTGCTGGCCGAACTCGGTGGCCTCGATCGCAGTACCAGACGATGTTCTGCCTCGATGACGACACGCTCGAGGCCGGCTGAGAAAGCATCCTGGCCAGCAAGGGCGATCTGGGACATCTCTTGTTCTCCGCCACCGCCGGGCTTGCAGATCTGAGCGGCCGTCTCGGTTCTGCACGAGCGGACGCCGAGGCCATCTTTCGGCCCGGGAGACGATCGGGCATCCTCGTCGACCTCAAGAAGGATCTAGCGGCTCTCAAGGAAGAACGAGAGAGAGTAGACACCGTCCGGTGGGCCGTGCAGTTCGAGATCCAGGAAGTCGCCGGCTTTCGCGGATCGAAGGGGCTGACGGACCGGGCCGTGGCGAATGGTTACCGCCATCGCTTCACGGTCGGAAGCACGTTCGCGGCGCGTCGACTTGCAATCATGATGGCACCGCTAATCGCGTCCGGAAAGGTCGTATTATGGATCGACGGGACGATCGCGCGCCCGCAACCAGCTTTGGCCGCGTAGTGCCGGTCGACGTCCGTAGCCGGAAGGGAGCCCCGCCGTTGGCGGGGCTTCTGCGCGATGTGTTGATCAGAGTCGCCGACCACCCCACATCTCGACCATGATCGACCTTGACCAATATATCGAGCGCGTCGCCCGGAGCGCCGGCAAATACGTGGATCTGACGGATTACGCGGCGAAAGTTCTCGGCGATCGCTACGCGAACGGAGACCAGACCGTCGTCGAATGCGTCGATTTCCGCCGCACGATGTTGGCGGTCGACGACCGGGACACGCTGAAGTGGCAACTGCAGCTCGGATTCTTTCCCGTCGGCTTGCCGGCTGATGTCCAACTCGGCGGTTACGCGTTCGCGGCCGAAGTAGCCAGCGCCATCCTGAAGCTGAGAATGCGTACGGCGTGCGCGCCGTACAGGCGCACCGATCCCCTATTTAGCGGTTCGCCGGCGCTCTGGAGCAGCGTACGCGACGGCGAATTGATCGACTTCGCCGCCCTCACTCAGGAGCTTGGAAGCGAGGTCGTGGCGGTCCCGAAGGGCTTCGGGAAAATCGCCGACGAACTCGATCCGGCGCTCGTCGAGTGGCTGAGACGGAACAATCCGACGTCACCGTTCTTCGTGCGGCTCGCTCCTGATCGCTTCTACAACCAGAAGCCGCCGATGATGCTGACGGAAGCGGTGATTGCGCCCGGTCGTTTCGACGCTTTGATGAAGTTTGACATGTATCCCGGCCAGCGAGAATACGGCGAATACGTGCTGCAAAAGGATGCCTTGGACCCCGAAGAATCCAGCGCCGTTGATCGACTATGAGGTCGAGAGACTACGCAGGCTGGAAATCCGAGCGCAGAGACGCGGCGACATCGTGAGCATGATGATCGAGGAGTTGCCGGCTCCCGATGCCCCCGACGGTTTGATGGTCGGCCGGTGCATCCATCTGGACACGCGCGCGCCTAACAAGACCGCGATACGCGACGTGAAGCTTTCGCATCTCGATCTGGCGCTCAACGTCTACGAAGGGGCTGTCAGAAACGAACGTTTCGGCACCAGCCTGAAAGACGGGAAAGTCACCGATGCCAGCTTCAGGACGCATCTGATGCGGATCGAAGGCATTCCCTTGCTGACGCTCCTGCCGATCTGTGCCGGATTCCTCAGGTCGACGAGCCTCTTGCGCGAGTGGTTCAAGGATCTGCAGCAGCCCAAGTGCGCTATCGCAAGTCGGAGCGCAGGTCCCTGACGGCTTTGCCAGGACGCTCCCTAAATAAAGTCGGCAGGTGCCCCCGGTATTGCGGACTTCCGCCGCGATCGCGTCGAGATGAGACCTCTGCCGTGCAGGAGTGCTTTTCCACGGCGGTGCGACCGTCGCATCGATCTCGGTCGGTCGAACCTCAAAACGCCTCGAAATCGGGTGAGATTGACGGTCCGTATCGCTCAAAGGGTGGTACACAGCGGTGGTCACAGAATCCGACCGGGCTTTTCAAGAATCCTTGTTTTTCGGCGGTTTTCGCGCGTATGGCGGTGTTGGGAAGAGAGTCCCTCCCTCTCCGCCATAATAAACGGCTTAGAGAAAGCCCCGCAAAATCAGGCTTTTCTGCACACCAAGGACTGTTGGTGTAGCCCCCGAGTGTAGCCCCAAGGGTAGCACTAGCTTGCCACGGCAGGTTGGGAGTTGCAATGCCGTCGAACCGGCAGCCTTAACAACGCGATCAGATCGCGTCGTCAGATGAGCGGGCCGCGCCCCGGCCGTGGGCGGTCGGGCAAGAGGTCGAAAAGGTCGCGCGTGCGACCGCCACGGGCGAACTCTCCAGGCCTGACGAATGCCGGCGGATGGCGCGCGTCGGACGGAAAGAGCTTAGACAGCGCCGACCGCTGCGCCTTCGCGATCCGGCGCTCCCGCTGCTTGTCGAACATGCCGGATGCTTCCCAGATGTTGACCTCGGTCCTGCCGTATCCGCCGTCCGGATGTCCCTTCCGAAAAACGACCCGGGCGTGATCCGCGAGAAAGGCCGCAAGCTGCGCATGGTCTTCGAAGTAGGCGCTCTCACTGGTCTTCTTGCTCAGAACGTACCCATGCCCGTCCGCGCAGGACAGGATGTCGTAGTGATTGGGACATTTCGTGGAGATCCACGGCGAGGTCCGCAGATCGTCCGCCATGACGCCGAGCGGCAGATCGAGACGGTCGATGAGATGAGATAACGCCTGCCGCGCGATCTCCAGCCCCGCGACGAAGTCCTTGCCCCGCCCGTCGGAGGTGTGCCACGCCTTGAGCCTTCCTTCTCAGGAGGCGGCGATCTGGCCGAAATCCGAAACGCGGGGCTCATCTGGTCGTCGCTCTACAATCCTGGCGGTCAAGGCTATTATGGAGATCCGGCAGCGGCGCGAAGTGGAAATCCGGACAAGATCCTGGATGCAACGGTCGACGGACTTGCCTCGTTTTTCGACGACTTCTGGATGCGTCGTTGTTGGTTGCGCCGGCATCCTGACTGGTTGTCGGCAAGCTGCAAAGCTTGAAGAGCTCGGATCGATAGGATTTTAGACCAGTGAATTGGCCGCGAACCGGTGCTCGGGTAGGCCCTGCGCGATGCCGTGAATGGCGAAGAGATTGCCGGCGTGAGGCTCCGCACTCAGTTGGCCAGCGTTGAGAAACTTTCGCGCGCTCGTGACGAACAAGGTCTTCAGGTCGCTTCCACCGAAGCATACGCATGTCGGATTCGTCACCGGCAAGGAAACGACGGTGTCGATCTGGCCATCTGGACGATAGCGCACGATGCGGCCTCCCGAGAAGAACGCCGTCCAGAGCCCGCCATGAACATCGACACAGGCGCCGTCAGGGCGTTGTTTGGACGCGGTGTAGTCTGCGAAAAGCCGCCTGTTGCCGATCACGCCATCTTCGAGATCGAAATCGAAACACCAGGTGCAATAGCGGCGAGTGTCGGTGAAATACAGGGTACGATTGTCCGGCGAAAACGCGATACCGTTGGTTACGATGACATCTCCAAACATGCACGTCACCGTACCGTCTCCGTCAATCCGATAGAGCGAGCCGTTGGGGCGATGCAGCTGGTTGTCCATCGTCCCGATCCACAGACGGCCGCGTGCATCGACGCGGCCGTCGTTGAGCCGGTTGTCCTTGTGGGTTTCAACTTCACAGAAGTGGCTTAATTGACCGCTTGCCGGATCGCGGCGTCTCAAGCCCAGGTCCTGCGCAAAGACGTGTGAGCCATCCGAAGTTAGCGCCTGGCTGCCGAGAAACCGGCAGTCGTAACGAGACGACCTATGAGCCCCCGTCGACGGATCGAACGATTGATGAAGCTGCCGGTCGATGTCGATCCACCAAAGCTTGGCCGACCGGCCGCACCACAGCGGCGTCTCGCCCAAGATGTCTGCGGCAGGCACTGCGGTTTCCACCTTGTGGGCAGAAATGTTCGTCGCCGTGGCCACGATGCGCTCCTTCAGCGCAGCGAGCTGTTCGCGAGCGCATGCGCGACGCAATTGTTGACATGCGAGGAAAGCACTTTGTTCGCCGTTTCGGCGTCGCGCTTCAGCGCGCACTCGAGCAGCGCCTTATGCTGCGCGGCCGGTTCCGCACCGCGATAGTGGAAGGCCACCATCTGGTAACGGAAATACTTGTCGAAGACGAGGCTGTGCGTCTCCATGAGCAGACTCGATCCGCAATTCGAGATCAGAGCCTGGTGGAATTCGCCGTCATAGCGCTTCCACTGCTCCGGCTCCCCGATTCCGGAATCCATCAGCCGCTCCGTCGAGGCGAGCTTGTGATGCGCCGAGACGATGCGTCCCTCCCATTCGACGTCGGCGTTGGCGAAGGAGATCGCCATGGCGTGCGACTCAAGCAGCAGCCGCAGGCCGGCAAGCTCGCGCAGATTATTGGCGGAGACCGCGGCAACCTCGAAACCCCGCTTGCCCTCCGCCGCGACGAAGCCCTCGGCAGCCAAGCGGTTCAGAATTTCGCGCAACGTGCTGACGCTCACGCCGTAGGTTTCGCGCAGCGCCTCGAGCCTGAGCTTATGGCTCGGCCCCAGTCGGCCGAAAATGATGTCCGTTCGGATCCGGCGATAGCCGTCCTCCCCGATGGCTGATTCTTCTTTTTCGATCAAAGACATCGCGTCAACCCCACCAAACGGAGCCGCGCGAACAGCCCCTCGATTTCCGGTTCATATGATACAAAGATCGAATGAGAAAATCTATTTCCTATTTTGACTCTTGAAATCTCATATGCTTCTTTTCGACGGTCAAAGCCGCGGCGCCAGACCGTGGCATCATTATCGGGAGGGTTGGCATGCGGAGGACGATGCTTGGCTTGGCGGTCGCGGTGAGCGCTTTGCTCACGGCCTTGCCCGCCGTGGCTCAGGTGCAGGAGCGGACGATCCGCTGGGGGCACCTCAACAATACGGATCACCCGGTCAGTCTCGGCGTGCAGAAATTCGCCGAGGTGCTCGCCGCCAAGAGCGGCGGCAAGCTGAAGGTCCGCGAGTTTCCCGCGTCCCAGCTCGGAAATGAAATGCAGCAGCAGGCGGCGGTTCGCGGCGGCACCCAAGAGGTGTTCTCGGCCTCGACGACGTCGCTCGCGGGCGTGGTCAAGGACCTTGGCCTGTTCGATTTCCCCTTCATCGTCGCCACCTTCGGCCAGGCGACGGCGCTTGCCGATGGTGCGTTCGGCAAGACGATGATGGACCTCCTGCCCGAGAAGGATCTCATTCCGCTCGGCTATTGGGGCCTGGGCTTCCGCCACGTCACCAACAGCAGGGGCCCGGTGGCCAAGCTCGAGAATCTCGCCGGGTTGAAGCTGCGCGTGATTCCGAACCCGGTCTATCTGGAGACTTTCAAGGCGTTCAAGGCCAACCCGGTGCCGATGGCGTTCGGCGAACTCTATACCGCGCTCGAGAACAAGACGGTTGACGGCCAGGAAAACCCCTACAGCGTCATCCTGTCGAACAAGTTCTACGAAGTGCAGAAATACGTCTCGGCGACAAATCACACCTTCACCCAAAACATCATCATCGTCAGCAAGAAGTTCTGGGACAAGCTTTCGCCCGAAGAGCAGAAGATGTTCCGCGATACCTACGCGGAAACGCTTCAATACCAGCGCGACCAGACCAAGCGCGCCGCCGATCAGGCGCTCGCCGAACTGAAGGCCAAGGGCATGCAGTTCAACGACATTGCGCCTGCGGAATACGCCCGGATGCAGGAGGCCGTGAAACCGGTCATCGAAAAGTTCTCAGGCGAATACGACCCCGAGAAGGTCAAGCTCTTCAACGCCGAGCTCGCGCGCATCCGCAGCACGGTCAAGTAGTAGGTTTCGGATGGCGAAGATCCTCGATGTCTATTGCGAGGCGCTGAAGGCCGCGATAGCCCTCTGCCTCGCAACCATGGTCGTGCTGGTGTTCAGCAACGTCGTGCTCCGCTATGCCTTCAACTCCGGCATCGCGGTGTCCGAGGAGCTGTCGCGCTGGCTGCTGGTCTGGCTGACTTTCCTCGGGGCGATCGTTGCCTTGCGCCGGCACGCTCATCTCGGCGTCGATTCGCTGGTACGCGCGCTCCCGCCCCGCGGCAGGTTCGCCTGTTTCGTCGCCAGCTATGCATTGATGCTCTATGCCGACTGGCTGCTGACGCTCGGGAGCTGGAAGCAGGCCGCCCTGACCTTCGGCGATGCGGCGCCGGCGTCGGGGATTTCGGTCGGTCTGTTCTTCTATTCGTCCGGCCTCGTCTTCGGCGTCTCGGCAGCCATCATCCTCGCCTACGATCTCTTTCGCGTGATGACCGGCGCGGCGAGCGGCGAAGAACCTGATCGCGGTCAAGGAAAGCGACGAGCACACCTGAGCGCCATGGCAGCCTGCCGATAGCAGCATGACGATCGCCGTCTTCACATTCTCCCTTCTTGGTGCCATGGCGCTTGGCATGCCGATCGCGTTCGCGCTGATCGTCTGCGGCGTCGCGCTGATGCACTATCTCGATATCTTCGATTCGCAGATCGTCGCGCAGAACATCATCAACGGGGCCGACAGTTTTCCGCTGATGGCGGTTCCGTTCTTCATGCTGGCCGGCGAGATCATGAACAAGGGCGGGCTGGCCAAGCGCATCGTGGACATTGCGCTGGCACTCGTCGGCCATGTGCGCGGCGGACTAGGCTACGTGACAATCCTGGCATCCTGCGCCCTGGCCTCGCTGTCCGGATCGGCCGCCGCGGATGCCGCCGCGCTCGCGGCCCTGCTGGTCCCGATGATGGTCGCCGCCGGCCACAAGAAGATGTATGCGGCCGGCCTTGTCGCGGCTGGAGGAATCATCGCTCCCGTCATTCCGCCGAGCATCGGCTTCGTCCTGTTCGGGGTTGCCGGCGGAGTCTCGATCTCGAAGCTGTTCCTGGCCGGCATCGTCCCCGGCCTGCTTCTGGGCGTCGGGCTTTGCTTTGCCTGGTGGTGGGTGGCTCGTGACGAAAACATCGAAAGCCCGCCGCGGAAGTCGCTGGCCGAGATCGGGCGGGCGGTAGTTGACGGGTTCTGGGCGCTGATGCTTCCGGTCATCATCGTCGTCGGCCTGCGGTTCGGGATCTTCACGCCGACCGAGGCGGCCGTGGTCGTTGCCGTCTATGCGCTGTTCGTGGCGACCTGCATCTATCGCGAGTTGAAGCTGTCGCAGCTCTACGAGGTCGTCGTCTCGGCGGCGCTCAGCACCAGCATCGTGATGTTCTTGGTCGCCGCGGCCCTGGTCTCGTCGTGGCTGATCACGGTCGCAGAAATCGCAACCCAGGTGGTGGATCTGGTGCGCCCCTTCATGGGCAACCAGATGCTGCTGATGATCGTGATCATGATCCTGGTCGTCATTGTCGGCACGGCGCTCGACATGGCGCCGACCATCCTGATCCTGACCCCGATCTTGATGCCCGTCGTCAAGCAGGCCGGCATCGACCCGGTCTATTTCGGCGTCCTCTTCATCATCAACAATGCGATCGGGCTGATCACGCCGCCCGTCGGAGTCGTCCTGAACGTCGTGTGCGGCGTCTCGCGGATCAGCATGGAGGATGTCATAAAGGGCGTCTGGCCCTTCATGATCGCGCAGCTTGTCGTGCTGTTTCTGATGGTGCTCTTCCCGCAACTCGTCACGGGCCCGGCCAAATGGTTCGGTGCTTAGTCATCCCTGGAGAAGGAGCAGCCTAATGACCACGAGGATCATGGTCCTGAACGGCCCCAATCTCAATTTTCTCGGTATCCGGGAGCCGCACATCTACGGCTCGACGACGCTTGGTGAAATCGAGACAAGCTGCCAGGAGGTTGCGAGCCTGCTGGACGTTTCTCTCTCGTTCCATCAATCGAACATCGAGGGCGAGCTCGTCGGGCTGATCCAATCGGCCTATGGCAATGCGGACGCGATTATCATGAATCCCGCGGCGTTCTCATTCACCTCGATTGCTCTCATCGATGCCTTGAAAATCTTCAATGGTCCGAAGATCGAAGTCCACATCTCGAACATCCATGCCAGGGACGAGCTGCATCGGCACTCCATCACATCCAGCGCGTCGACCGCGGTGATCTGCGGGCTTGGACCTTATGGCTATATCGCGGCCATTCTGGCCGCGGTTCAGCGGCTGGGGGGACTGTCCCACGCTGTTCCCGCCGCCTTGCATGGCTTGAGCCCCGGCGACAAGCAATAAACTCTCGGAGAGCCCGATGCGCGGCAGAGGATTTTTGGCGATCTGGAGCGACATCGAACCGGCCGATCTGATCGACTACAGGCACTGGCTGACGCGTGAGCATACCACTGAACGGGTCACGACCAGGGGCTTCCTCGCTTGTCGCGTCTTCCGTGCCATGCGAGCCGACATCAACCGCTTCTTCATCTTGTATGAGCTCGAAGCTCCCGAGGTCCTCGACGGCCAAGCGTATCTGGCACGTCTCAATTCGCCGACGCCGTGGTCGCAGCGCATCATGCCCCATCTGGGCAATTTCATTCGCGGGGGCGGCAGCATGACAACCCGAGCCGGTCGCGGTGAGGGCGCATTCATCGTGGGCCAGCGCATCGAACGGCCGCCGCGCGATCCGGGAGTCCTCGCCAATGCCGTGGCTGTATGCGACGGAGTGGTAGCCGTTCAGATCGGTGCGACGGACCAAATTCGAACCTCCGTACCGACGGTAGAAAAAGGCATGCGGACGAGCGAAGGCTTTTTTGCGGGACTGCTGATGATCGAAGCCCTCGACGAGGGGGCGGTGCGGGATGCCTGGCGGAAGGCGGCCGAGGTGGCACCTGACGTTGTTGGCCGCAGGGAGGATCCGGAAATCTACCAAGGCATATTCGCGCTGGACGCGCGCATCGCGGAGGTCGGATGATGCGATCACGTGCCTCTTCCTTGGCGTAAGGAGGCTTGCAAGAGGACGATGGGCGATGGCGTTGCAAAGCGAACGCCGGTGGCAGCTCAGCAAGGCAGCAGATGGGGAGTGCCCACGCTGCGCTCAACACATTGAACGGCCCTGGGCAGCGCATCGGAAACTTCCTTCGCCTCAGCCATAGTTCCAGAATTAACTTGCAGCACGAACATCAAGCTTAATTCCAGACCGTGATTGCGGCCGCGCGCTAGAGGACTAGGTGCGCACACCGGATATTGCCCTTGTCCGGTACACCCCATCGAAGTCGCCGCACCATTATACTCGGTGCAGCGACTTCGAATTGGATAGTCGCGCGAGCGTCACTTGAGAGAGCAGCCGGACGACGGCGTGGCTGCCGGAGAGGCGGCCGAGTGTCTCAGCGCCAACGCCGCGGTCATGCGGGCCGAGGCGCGCTGTCCCGCAAGCCGGGTCACGCCGGCGCCATCGCATTCTCCTGGACGGGAGATCCTTCCAGCGGCGACTTCTGCCACGCCAAGCTGATCCGCAAGTTCGGGGACATCCCCGACGACCTGAGCGCGTTGTGAGCGGCGTCATGACGGTTGCCGAATTGATCGAGATGCTGCGCGCTCAGCCAACCGAGCGGAGGGTCGTGCTGCGCGGGTACGAGCAGGGCTATGCGACATGAGCGGAGTGCGAGAGCGGCCGCTCAAGCTGGACGTCGATGGCCAATGGTGGAACGGGCCGCATGAAGCCGCCGAGGCGCAAGCGGACGAAATGGCGGTCGAGATCGTCAGGATCGACCGGGATCCGGACTAGCCGATGTCGAAGCCAAGCGACTCCTCCCAGCGAAGGCTCGATTGGGTGCGCAGCGAGATCGAGCGCCTTCGCGGCCAGCTCCGCGCGCAGGAGCGCGAGATCCGGATGCTGCAGCGCGCCGCCGTCCCTACGGCATCCGCCGAGCTCCTGCTGACGCGCATTCGGGCAAAGCTCGAAGACCTCTGCCGTCAGCGTGATGCGCTGCGAAATGGCGCTGTCGTCGCACGCGCGCGAAGTTGAGATAGCTCAAAGCGAACGGCCAACGTCGGAGTAGAGTTGAATCGTACCGAGCGGCAAGAGCGCGCGCTCCGGTGCTGTTACGGTTGCGGAGCTCCGGACTCCTAGGCACTCCGGGCTCCGCCCTGAATTTTTGCGACCGCAGTTGCGGCGTCGGCTCCGAGAGCGACCCGCGGGTATACGTTCGATGGAACGAAACCCGGGACTGCGGGTTGAACCGCGAAACCATTTGGACAATTTGAGAGTAAGATCGGCCTCGGCAGCAATACGGTTGCCGGGGCCGATCTGTGTCTTGGCTACTTGGTCGGCTGCCGCAGCGGACTTTCCGCCCATTTCCGCGCGGCGGGGTCGTGCAGCGGGTCGTCGTCGCAATTGGTGCAGACGTAGCGCAGCCGCCTCTCGGCGGCTTCGTCGCGCACAGCCTTCAGGCCTGCCGCACTGTGGGCACGCCTTCCTGACTGGATAGAGCACCGCCATCTGATTTTCCCCTGCGCTACTACCCTAGTTCCGGCCGCCTCGCGGGCGCAAGCGAATCGCGCGAAGTTGTCCGAGGCAGCGGCGCGGCGCTCCCGCTGCTTGACTCTCCGGACACAGGCTACTCAACTCCAGGCAGTGATGTCGTAGGGGTGCGTCATGGAGCATGAGTCCAACCGGGGTCTCGCGCAGCGAGTTCGATCGCCGAGAAGGCCGACCCATTCACGAGGCGGCGTCTATTGGACCTGGCCGACCGGTACGATGCGAAGGGCGGTCAGGCTTCGCGGCCCTCGGCGGCCGAGCGTCCCTTGCCGGCTACGCGCACGACGCCGCCGGCATCGATCTTCTCGGGACCGGGCGAAGCTTGAAGTCCTCCAGCAGGGGGCCATCGCCCGCTCTTCGGGCAGCTCTGTCTCGAGCCGTAGGCTGTTCAGCTTTGCGCTCCGATGCCGAAACCGGGTGCCTCGAAGCCCCTCCGCCTAGGCGGTGTGGACTCTAGGGATTCCCTTTTAGGAGCAAATCAGATTCAAGACTGCTTTTGGGGAGGCAGACTTAGGCGTGATGGATCGTTTGGTTTTGAACGACGCGGCGTGGGAGCGGCTGGCGCCGCTGATCATAGGCCGGCCTGACCAGAAGGGTTCGGCCCCCCGCGACAATCGGATGTTCGTGGAAGGTGTGCTTTGGATCGTGCGTACGGGCTCTCCCTGGCGTGATCTTCCGGAGGCGTTCGGAGACTGGAACAGCGTATTCCGGCGCTTCAGTCGATGGAGCGCCAAAGGCGTCTGGTGCCGCATCTTTGAGGCGATGTCCGATGATCCTGACTTCGAATACTTGATCGTCGATTCCACCATCGTCCGAGCCCATCAGCATGCTGCCGGGGCGAAAAAAGGGGCCTGAAGATCAGGCGCTTGGCCGCTCGCGCGGTGGTCTAAGCACCAAGATCCATATGGCCGTTCGGGGGTTGGGATGTCCCGTGCGGTTCACGCTGACCGCAGGTCAGAAGGGCGATGCACCGCAAGCCGCCGCATTGATCGAGGGGTTGTCTGCCGAGGTCGTCATGGGCGACGCGGCCTATGATGCCGATCACTTGCGCCAGGCCATCGCCGCCGAGGGAGCGCTCGCCGTCATCCCAAACAACCCGTCACGCGCCCTCAAATATCCGCTCGACAAACATCTCTATGCCCAGCGCCATCTCGTCGAATGCTGCTTCTCAAAGCTCAAGCAATTCTGCGGTGTCGCAACCCGCTTCGAAAAGACCGCTCGAAATTATCGGGCGTCGTCACCCTCGCTGCCATCATTCTCTGGCTGCGGTAAGTGTCCACGCCACCTAAGGGCGTACCGCCAGCTTGCGAGGGTGAAAACACGTGATGGCACAGTCGGTCACCCGACGGATCGAGAGAAACCTGACCGCCTCAGTGGCGTTCGAACCCGGCCAACTGATAAGGCCTCGATCCGCGGAATCCATCAAGGCCAGCGGTTATGTACGACCGCGAAGAAAGGCCGGACACATGACTGCAAGCGACCACTGCTCATCACGCAAAAAAGTTCTTGCAAGCCGGGGGCCATCCCACACATGAGGCGGCCTCTCTGCGCTGGTAGGTTTAGGTCGGAGCGCGCAGACCTGGTGAATCCAGCCACTTATTGACGATAACCGAGTTATCGATCCGGCTGGCCATCCGTAGAAGCTCGTCGCGTCGAACGCCATGAGGCATACCCTCAGCCTGCTTGCGCAAGTCAATTGCCTCGTCCTCTAAGCGGTATTGAAATATCGATGATTGCTTGAACATGGTGCTCGCTGTTCGGTTAGGCGGGAGCGCAATTGGCGTTCTCAGCACCGATAGAAGCCATGAGCCGGACGGTGATCGGCGTTGTTAACACTTGTGGCAGACCAGGTCTGAGCAATTTTGACCATCCGCTTGCGCGCACTCGGCGACCGGCCGGCGCGCCCCATAAGAGCACGAGTCGGTTAGAACGGCCCGCCAGGCGACGAGAATTTAGTGGTGGCTTGCCTTCAATATGCCGAGGCGTCCGACGCCGGCGGCCTTAAGCGGGCCTCCGCAGGAGGAACCACTGCGCAACGCTTTCGTTGTGTGCTCTCCCAACAGCAAAGGACACGATCATGGACCGCGAACATGTGAAGGGCGCTGCCGACAAGGCAAAAGGCGCCATCAAAGAAGGTGCCGGCAAGCTCACTGGCGACAAGGACATGGAAGCCGAAGGCAAGATCGACAAGGCCAAGGGATCTGCCCACAATGCGGCGGGAGATGTGAAGGATGCAGCGCGGGACGCCGCTGACGCCCTCAAGAAATAAGCAGAAGAGAAGACAAAAACTAGCCGCCTCCGGGCGGCCCTCTCTTTTCTGGTGGGGAGACGGCTTCTTGGATCTTTTGATTCCGAAATGGCGCGAGGCTTGGAAAGGCCCGTCCTCGCCCCGAACCTCAATTTTCGTGTGCGCCGGCCGTTCGCTGCTCTTCCTTACTGAGGTTTTCAGCCACCAAGCGTGAGGGAGCGTTTGCATCCTATAGGAACAGCTAGTCAATGCTTGCGTTCGCCGCCACGAACTCTGTCAGGAAGATTCGAATGCGGAGGGAGCGTTGGATTGGTGA
The DNA here is from genome assembly GCF_044909005.1 of Bradyrhizobium sp. USDA 223. Lineage (NCBI taxonomy): Bacteria > Pseudomonadati > Pseudomonadota > Alphaproteobacteria > Hyphomicrobiales > Nitrobacteraceae > Bradyrhizobium > Bradyrhizobium sp. USDA 223. The sequence goes on along the minus strand of NZ_JBIYDR010000001.1, from coordinate 4,282,336 downwards.
TCGGCGCTTTGGCGTCAATTACTTTGATGGCGAGTATCTGCACGCAGATCCTTTCAAACGCCTCGATTGACCTGCAAGGTGTGCCGATATCCGATCCGTCTCTGCTTATGGTCTCGGAGAACAGCCCGTATATGTGAGCGCTAGGCCGCTCTAACGCTGCTGGTACGCCCTAAGCGTACGGTGGCACGTGCACTAGCGTACCTATCAGGCGCAGAAGGGCTTGGTGCTCGGGTCCTTTCGGCTCACTTCGCAAGAAATCGCCGAGTTCAATGTGTGTCAGTCGGCCGCCAGAAGGCGCATTTGGCTGATGAATGATGAAAGCATGGCCATTGGCCGGCTCGCGTCCCAGAAACCAAGCGTCGCCGTTGGTATCACGATATAGCTCACGTCGTTCGCTCATCTGACGCTCCTTGTGGGCTAAACCTTCAAAATTCATCTGGTCAGTTTCCCCGATCGCAGATCGCGGCGGCGGAGAAGCGCCTGCGTATCAGCTAAGCCCGATTCCTCTGCTTACCTCGCGGGCTTCTCCTGGCGCGAGCCCAACAGTCAGGCCGAGCGCTGCAGCTTGCTCCCGGGCGGTGCCCCCGTGATCGATTAGTTTGGCGGTCCATCCCTCCGGGATGGCATCCAAGACGAGCTGAACGGCCTCTTCTTCCGTACCGGCTGCTAACCAAAACCGGCACTCGCCATCGTCAGTAGTGACCTGCAGAAGATGCGCTTCCATGCATGTGAATAGCCAAAGCCATACTTTGTTGCTATCTCCCTACTCGCACCGCACGTCCTAGGGCGGCTCTGCCTACGTGAGCCACGGTGGCGGCTTCCAGGGATCGAGCCCAGGAAGCACCGCGGCGGCATTAACGAGACGTTCGACAAGGTCCGCGCCGGCTTCGAGGCGGCATGGCAGAGGTGGCTGGCAACGCGGTCCGAGATCGATTACGAGGCTGGCGCAGCTAGTGCGACTGGACCGCCTGGAAGAACTGCATGCACAGGCTGGCTCTGCCGTTGCCGACTCAACGGCCGGACGGGAACGCCCGCTGCTTTTGCGGTGAGATGGTCACCATCCGCGCTCTGGATGGCCTGCTGAGGCCGCGCTGAGGAACCGGCAAAAGAGGTTTGTGATCGATGGCGAGGCCGTGATCCTGAGTTTGCCGCCCTTGGCTCCGGAATGACGCCTAGTTGGTTCTCCAACCGTACAGGTCGGCCCAGAGCGGTTCGGACTTGTCGAGGAAATCGGTGAAAGCGGCGCTCTCGAGAACTTCAATCTCGCGGGGCTCGTTGTCGTGAAGTTGTGCTGGTAGCTGAGCCGGCCACTGACCACCGCGAAGCGGACAGCGAGCTCGCCGAGAAACGCTTGTTGCCCTCGCGTAAGGCGGGGCCCACGCTGATGCAGCATCAAAGCCGGTCACTTCAGCGAACGTGGGCAGCCGGCCATCCGGCGACACGGGCGGGGGAAGCGGAAGGTGAGCGACATTGAGCATGTCACTCAGAAGGTTAAGGGTGCTTTCTATTTTGGTTTGCCCGCGACGTGGGAGCACGACGAACCTGTTTCTGTTTTTTTAAACGAACTAGGCCATCGGGCTTGCGAAGACAGGGGAGGCGAGTTTCGCCAGAATTTGTCTGACGCTCCACGAGACGGTCCGCCTGCGCGAGCTCCTGGTTTATTGGATGGCTCCATCCCCTTGAAAGGCGCCCGGCAGCATCTAGATAACATCCACGCACCATCCCGTCGGATGGTGCAGGGATGTTCACTATGGCCGGAAATGTACACGAGCTGCGACCCAAGGCCCCCGACACCGAGAAGATCACGATCAACCTTGGCTACGTCGACCTCGGTCATGTCGATCTCATGGTGCACGAAGGGTTCTATTCGAACCGGACCGATTTCATTCGGACAGCAATCCGGAATCAGCTCGAGCGCCACGCGGAGGTCGTCAGACAATCCACGGTCCGGAAGAACCTGGACCTCGGGCTGCGCAACTACGCGCGCGAGGATCTCGAAGCGGCGCGCCGCGCCGGCGAGATGCTGCAGATCAATGTTTTGGGCTTGGCCACCATCGCCCAAGACGTCACTCCCGAGTTGGCGCGCGCCACGATCGCATCGATCTCGGTGCTGGGGGCCCTTCACGCCACTCCCGCGGTCAAGGCCGCTCTCGCCGACAGAATGAGGTGAACGATGCTGAATCAAGACATAGTGCGCGAAGCAACCCGCCTTACGCGTGCCGGCCAACTGGTCGAGGCCACCGCGCTCCTGCAGCGCATGCTCCAGGGCGGTTACGCTCCAAGACCGGAGTCTCGTAGCGCCGCTCAGGCTCCGCTTCCGCTCGATCCGCTTACTATCGACGCCACCGCCGACGTCGTCGAGGAGCGGGAAGCTCCGCCGATCTCGCCGGCCCGCTCTGCGCAGGGACGCAGACGCGCCTTACCGCTCGACGGCATGCGGGATTTTCCCGGACTCGGCCTGCGAAGTCCGATCACGCGCGCTCCCCTGTCCCCATCGGACATCGTGCCCGAGGGCACACAATTTATCGCCGGTACCTTCAGTAACGCCGCAGGAAGCCGGACCTACAAGCTGTTCATCCCAAGCCGATTTCAGGGACAACGGCTTCCCCTGATAGTCATGCTTCATGGCTGCACCCAGTCGCCGGACGATTTCGCGGCCGGCACCCGGATGAACTTCCTGGCGGAAGAGCAGAATTGCTATGTGGTCTATCCTGAGCAGCCGAGCGGAGCCAACCAGTCGAAGTGCTGGAACTGGTTTCGCACCGGCGACCAGCGTCGCGGCGGGGGCGAGCCGTCGATGATCGCCGGTATTACCCGCCAGATCATGCGCGAGCATCCGATCGATCCGAAGCGCGTATACGTCGCGGGTCTGTCGGCCGGCGGGGCCGCCGCCGCGATCATGGGCGCAACGTATAACGACCTGTACGCGGCCGTCGGTATTCATTCAGGCCTCGCGTGCGGGGCCGCGAGCGATCTTCCCTCTGCGTTCGTCGCCATGCGGCAGGGAGGCGGCTCCAAGGCAATTGCGGACGGCAAAACTTCTGTGCCGACCATCGTTTTCCATGGCGATCGCGACACAACGGTGCATCCAAAGAATGGCGATCAGATTATCGAGCAGTCCGCCAGGGCGACGAGGCCGACGACGAAGGTACTTCGCGGGCGCGTACCCCACGGCCATGCCTATACTCGCACCGTCCTGATCGACGGGGCCGGTCGGGCGATCTCGGAACACTGGAACATCGATGGCGCCGGACACGCGTGGTCAGGCGGCAGCCCCGCCGGGTCCTACACTGACCCGCAAGGGCCGGATGCCACGAGGGAAATGCTGCGCTTCTTCCTCGAGCATTCGCTCGGTGGGTAGTCTGGCTTCTCGGGGCGGCTCAGAGAACGTGCGATTTATCTTAGTTCATGCGACCAACAGTGCACGGGCTTGGAACGCCACGTCACAGAGCCTGTTGTCCTTTCAGAAATGACCGTTGTGGTCGCACCCCCATTTTCTTGGAGCGTCAGATGAGCAAACGCAAAGCGGCGACAGCGGCAAAGCGCGCCCGCAACCCGAAAATGGCCGCGCGGGCCCAACGGAACAAGCAGGCCATTGTTAGAAGCCCGAAAGACAATTCACTTCACTCTGCTGCGGCAGACTCGGTCGAATCGCCTCCTGAGCTTCATGATGATCCTAAACACCAGGTTCCCATCATTGAGCCTGAGGATGCCTTAGTAGGTGACCGCAGCCAGAGAATGACGGATAGCGATCCAACGAAAGGCTTTGCTCTACCGACAGCAAACATGCAGGCGTATCAAGCGAAGCTTCTTGAGATAGCCGGGGCCAACGCGCAATTCGCTTTTGAATTCAGCCTGAGACTTGCGACGATCAGGTCACCAACTGAATTTTTCGGCGTCATTACGGAGTTTACGAGCAGACGGGTCGATATGTTCGCGCGGCATTCGAAAGAACTGGCGGCATATCCGTTCTTGCGGATCAAGCCGCCCCGAGAAGTCACGGCTCTGCCGGGACGATAACTGCAAGCCTTACCCGCTGCGGCAAAGGATGGACGCAAACGCGGATCAAGCACGCGGGTCACGGTTGCTGCTTTCGGCTAGGGAGCGCGACTCACAACGAGGGAGCGGAATCAGCGCCGGCCATTTTGGTGCCGATCTTTGTCTTGACCGCAGTTTCTGCGTGAGGGGCCATCAAACCGCAGTCAGGGGCAAGTGCCTTGCCTTGCGACGCCGCTCTTCAGATGGGCCCATCAAATTGGAACACGCCAAGGATGTCGGGCTCGATTTGCTTCCCTGGCAACCCGCGATTTCTGCGCTGTACCCCAAGAGTTAGCGGACCGAGGCTGCTGGCGCGAGTTGAGGACCCTGCCATCTCCGGGACGCGGGTTCGGAATCGGGTTTGTTCGGAAGATCGGCGGAAGCTGGTGCAAGACGGCGCTGCGGGTTTTTGCCAATACTTAGCAGGCGGTGCACGCCTACATCTGATCGCGTCGGCGCTCTCGCAGCCTCTGAAAAACCTTCCCGACATGGCGACGAACGTGTCAATGGCGTCGGCGAGCCTAGCACTCGTCCTTGGCTCTGTGATGAAGATTAAAAGCGTGTCGTACTTGTCGCGGGCTTCGGTACCAGCGCCGTATCGGCCAGGCCGCCATAGTGTGGTGGATTGTAAATTGTCGTTGTCAGCGTCTGCCTTGGCATGTTCGCTCAGTCTTCTCGGGCGTCCAAACGGACATTGCCTCACTAATGACTTTGCTGCGGCTTATGGCGCCGGCGGCAATTTGAACAAGGTGCCAATCGTCCAACAGCTTCCCGCCAGAATGCCAAATCCATCCCGCATGGTGTGGTCAAAGACGATCGCCCGATCGAGGGCGACTGGCCCTATCTGTTGTCCTCCCGAATGGGAATCAGGTCTTGGCCGCTGTCTTGGCAATCTCCGTCTCGATGCCGGTGGCGCAAGCCTTGGCGAATGAGTAGTCCATGCTCGTGGACGCCACACTCTTCACGAATTCGCTGACGACGTTTTCTCTGGAATAAGGGCCGGTCGCCTTGAACTTCGCGAGAGCGCCGTCCGCGGCTGTAAACTGAGCGACACACAGCGGTACCAGAACGGACATCCGGCCACTGGTCTCCGCCGAGACCCGCATGACCCTGGCGGACTCCCCGGTGACCCAACCGCCCCAGGCAAATCCAATCGCCATGGTCGCCACCGCGCCGAAAGCAATTCCTTGAAGGAAACGGGTCCGCGCCTCGCCTTGTAATATTGCAGGAAGCTTCATGATGGTTGCCTTTCGTGAGCGCATGAGGACGTGCACCGGCGCTGCTGACGCACGTTGGTAAAATCGAGTTTTATGATTGCGCCTTCCGATGGCACGTGAGCTGCTACTACGACGACGCGCGGCGACTTCGGAGGTCGCTGCTTCCTGGGCAGCTTCAAGGTGAGCATCTGCCAACCTCTAGCCAAACCTTATATCTTCAGATCGACCGTGTAAATGACGTTCCGCGCGACGAGGTTCTTGGCTTTGCGCTAGTCAGGCGAACTGCTTTGCCAGAGCGTCACGGCTACGACGAATTGAGAGTAATTGGCGTGTCTGAACTCCTCATCCCAACGGATAAGATCGTACGCGACCTTGTGCGGCGTATAGGCTCGGAAGTTGAAGCCAGCCGAGAGATGCCGCGCGGCGGCACCATCCAGGGCTTCCTTGGTGACATCCGTCATACGGCGCCCTTCTGCAAAACCGGTTTCGCTGCTGAACGTGCTTCCGTTCAAGGCCAGCCTCTTCGTTCGGATGACGCTGCGCTTCGTAGCAGGGAATAGCCAGTGAAATCGGGGCTCGCGAGCATCAAATCGAAGGTCTGTCCGCTCCCTGCCAGGTCGAGATAGTTGTGGCTATTGCAGCTCCGGAGGTGCACGCTGTCCTTCAGGCAGAGACGATATCAATCGGTCGATCTGTCAGACGCGCTGCCGTCGCAATGGTCCGGAAGGCAATTGCACTTCGTCGCTCCCTGGTCGTGTTTGAGAACAGCGCAAGGAGCTGTGCGATGAGTGGGCGGTCGTGGCAGGAGTTCACTGGAACCCTAAGCGACCGCGGTCATTAGCTTGAGGCGGGAGCGATTCCCGCCTCTCCTCCCGCGGCATCGCCGTTATCGCCCTCCAATCAATGATGTCAGAGATGTCCAGGTCAAAAGCAGTTCCGCGGAAGACGTCAGCGGGGACAGCTGAGCAAGGACGGGCGGTTCGGCTGACGCCCGAGCTTCTCGACCAGGTTGACGCATGGGCGCTCAGCCAGAAGCAGAGGCCCAACCGATCAGAAGCGGTACAGCTGCTGGTGAAGACGGCGCTCGAAGGGCTGCGTGATCGGCCTATGCGCGAAGCTCCGGATTCGAATCGTGAGAGCCCTCGGATCCGCGCAAAGGAGCTGGCCTCTGACGCAATTGACGGGCTGGGTGATGCGAGTGCGACATCTGAAGACAGGGCAAGCCGGAAGGGCAGGTTAATGAAAGGCCCCGAAGAATTTCGCAACGTCCGGCGGGACAGATCGAACTGTTGAGGCGGATCGTGTGACAGACCGACAGGCCGCATCAATGTCCGAGTCTTGGAGCAAACGAAGCACCGACTGGGGCTAATATGTGATCATCTTCCGGAGCGCTCGATGAATCGGTATTTCTTTGACATCCAAAGTGGTCGCGATTTCTTTGCAGACCAGGAAGGTCTACCCCTTCCCAATCTGAAAGCCGCCGAAGTCAAAGCAATGCAAACTTTGACTGGAATCGCCAAGGAATCCGTCTTCCCAAGCAAGCGGCCGGATTTGGCAGTGGAAGTGCGCTCCAGCACCGAACAGCTGTTCTGCGTTTCGATAGTCTATCGGAATTCAAGCATCAAGCATTGAAGCCGTTCCCAAAGGCCATATGGTGGTGCCCGCTGGCCAGCTACATCCTCAGGTCCTGCAGGGCGAGGCAAAACGCCACCGGACCCGTGTCCCGAGGTTCCGGCCGCAAAGTCGCAGAGTCAGTTGTGACGGTAGGGGAGCCAGTGGCTATACTCTAGGCCGCGCTTCGGAATGCAGGTTTGGCATTTCCGCGAGCAGAGCGCTCGCTGTGTCTGCTCGCGTCATCTACTTGGGGGCCGGCTTTGAGCAATTCCACTAAGCGGCGAAAGTATCAACGCCTGGCTGACTTCATTCGACAGAACCAGGCTCCGATCGTGAAGGAATGGACGGAGTTCGCTCGAACTCTGTCACCGGCCAGCGATCAGATGACGAAATTGGCTCTGGAGGATCATATCGTCGATCTTCTTAGGTTTGTGGCGGACGACCTCGAAACCGCACAAACCCCGCGGGAGCGATTTGATAAATCGCGAGGCGACGGCCCGAAAGATAGCCCTTTTTCTCAAAGCGCGGCTGAGCTCCATGCCGCTCTGCGTCTGGCCGACGGCTTTAACATCGATCAAATGGTTTCAGAATACAGGGCGCTTCGCGCAAGCGTCGTCAAGCAGTGGATTGCTCACCATAGGAGCCTTGAGGACACCGATATCGAGGACTTGACGCGGTTCAACGAAGCGATCGATCAGGCCGTGACGGAGTCGGTGGCCCACTATACCAAGACGATAAATGACTCGCGCAACCTGTTTCTGGGCGTCCTCGGCCACGACCTGCGCAATCCTCTCGGCGCCGTTTCAATGGGCGCTCAGTGGATGGAGCGATCGGGGACAACCGACGCGAAGCAGGCCAAGGTTGTTTCCGAGATCAAGCTGGCCGCAGGGCGGGCGACGCGAATTCTGAACGATCTGCTCGATCTCACACGCTCGTCCTTCGGCACTCAAATCCCCGTTACAAATACCGAGAACGACGTTGCGGCTCTGTGCCAGGAAATCGCGGATGAGTTTCGCGCCGTCAACGCAGATCGAAAACTTCAAGTCGCGACGAAGGGCGACCCGTTGGTTTCCTGCGACCGCGCCCGCCTGGGACAGGTGCTGTCCAACCTGATGGGCAACGCGGTCCATTATGGCGACGTAGCGACGCCCATCACAGTGACCGTCGCAGGTAACGATCCCGATGCTGTGACCATCAACGTGCACAATCTCGGCTCCTCAATCCCGCTTGAAGCGCAAAAATCAATCTTCCAATCCTGGACGCGAGGCCACGATGACGGAAGTCCGCCAGAGCACAGTACCCACCTCGGCCTTGGCCTCTACATCGCAAAATTGATCGTCGAAGCCCATGGCGGCGAGATCTCTGTGGCATCCAACGAAGAAACAGGCACGTGCTTTTCGATCCGACTGCCTCGCAGGTGACGGTCATGCTCTGAGGGGAAGGCGTGGTGGCGTTCGACGCGCTCACCCTGCGGCGATGGGCGGGCAGGGTCGCCAGACGCACATTGCCGACGGGACGACTTCCACGCTCATTCGGCGGAAGTGGCGGCGCCTCATGGTGAACCCTCGGAACCGTCAGCCGCATTGTCGATGCAAAGACTGCTCAGAAACAATCGGCCATTCGGAACGTCGGCTGCTGCCATCGCTTGATATCCGACCGGTGGCGTCTCCTGCATTAGAAAGAGCTGATATGCCAGAGCAAAGCTCTCCTCGCGGCAGTTGCATCTTGATCGTCGAGGACGAACCGATGCTCCTCTTGATGGCGAACGACATCGTCCAGGATGCGGGGCTGCATCCGCTCCTTGCCGGCAATGCCGATGAGGCCATCAAGATTCTTGAAACCCGACAGGATGTCTGCGTGGTCTTTACGGATGTCAGGATGCCTGGCTCGATGGACGGGATTGGGCTCGTGGAAGCCGTTCGCGAAAGATGGCCACCGATCCAGCTCCTTGTGGTCTCCGCCCATCTGGTCGAAGGCTCTGAGCTACCCGATGGGGCAAGATTCTTCCGCAAGCCATACCCGTCAGAGGCGATCATCTCGACGCTCCGAGAGCTTGCTGCCTGATCGTGAAGAGCGTTTGTCCGCACAACGGGTTGCTGAACGCCTTTGGCGCCGGCGTCGCTCCGATGCCCATCTGTGCTCGCGCGCTTCGCATTTCCTGTGGGGTGTTGATCCTGCGGGCGCCGAGCGCCGGCCTCACCAGCTTCTACCACCTGATCAATATTGACCAGCGCGTCGTACCTTAAATTGCTACGCTTGATCCATCACCGCGCGGCCCTCGGCATCTGTCGGTGATGAGAACGCTGTCGCGCTCCCGCCTTCCCTGGGAAAAGGAGCACGCCATGCAGCGACGCCGTCTGAAGCAAACCACCTCCTTTGAAGAACGCCTTGCCGAGCATGGGCGAGCCCTTCGTCAAAAGGCAAAGTCGCTTCCGCCAGGTATCGAGCGGGACCAAACAATTCGCAAAGCTCGGCAGGCGGAGACCGGGGCCCAAATCAGCGAATGGCTGTCCACACCCGGATTACCGGCTCCCGAATGAAGGAACGGGAGGTCGTCCGGGGCGTTCCTCCCGCATGACCGAGCCACTTCCAGTTCTCATTGAAAACTCGCTTCAGATAGCCTGGGACTTCCTGGACCGCTCAGGTGGGATCGCCGATCCTCAGCAGGCGGCTGAGATCCTACTTCAAAGTATCAAAACGCAAATTCTCAAGGGAGAGAGCCGCACCCTGATGCTTTCGAATCGGGCCATCGCTGCGTTCGAGCAGCATCAGAAAGCAGCATGATGTTGCGCGCGGATCCTGCTGGCAGGCCCGCGCGCCGGCTCACGATCATTGCGTTCAGTCCCGGTCGTTCGCCTCTTCCTTGATCACGGGCGGTGTGTGGCCGAGCTCAATCTTTTGAGCCAGTTGCGCCCGCTCCTTGTCTGCCGGCTAATCTTCTCCGCGTACGCGCATGATGCCGTGGTCTGATGTCTTGGTCATGGTGACCTCCTGCCGGACCAAGCCCGGCTTAACCACAACGTTCCAAATACGGAGAATGCCCCGCCGCCGCGGGCGGAGCGGTCGCGTCATTCCGGTTGCTTCGCCACAATAGGCCGCCGCCTCGTTCTGAAACGTCGCCTCAGCCGCTTCCATTTCATCTCGATCCAACGCAACATGGCGAGGAGAGGCTTTTGCAGGATCGGCATGTCCTGCGCGATGAGAAGAAGTCCAAGGGGGAGCATCCAGAGGCCGAAGAGGGGCAAGAAGCTGAAGATGCCCCCGAGAATGAGTCCCCCCGCAACGATGATCCGGATCCAGAGTTTGGATGGCTCCCGCAGCCAGCGAATGAAAGTCCCGACTTTCGTGGGCACTGAACGCTCGATCAATGTGAAGTATCTGTTCAGCCCTACTGTGACGGAGGCCATGCCAAATCCGATTCGCGTGAGTGTTAAAGAACCGCATCGCAAAATTCTGCTCGGAACTAAACCGGCTGGGGGCGAAGTGTTCCCAGGTCGTGGTTGGGATCGGCTTTCTCGATTGCGGGAGCCAAGCGACTTCACAAGAGATGCGCCATCAAACAAAAGCCGCTCGGGCGTTACACCGAACGGCTTTTCTTCGCGGCTCCCAGTCTCCTGGTTCTGCCGCCCAACTCAAGCCGCCTCCTCACCCCTTTGTTCCCTCGGGCGTCCGGCTGTCAGCTAATCGGTGGCGCAGATGAGACGAACGATGACTCTCCGGCTGCCGCATTCTTCAATGAGTGCAGAATTCCAACCTGCCCTAGAGCTGTCTCTGGGGCGGCAGATGGTTCGAAGAGGTTCATGGGCCGCCCCCTGTTCATCCGTCCGCGCCGCCGTTTGACGAAGGGGCGTAACGCTACGTGGCCGTCTTCGGTAGGTGGAGGTATCCCGCGTCGAAGTCTCCGACTTCCTGGAGCCGGGTCCAATCAAGCACCGTCAAGTGCCGGCTTTCGAGGTTGATCAAACCCAGCTTGCGCAGCTCCTGGAGCACGCGGTTGACGTGAACAATCGAAAGACCCATGGCATCGGAAAGCTCTTCCTGCGTGATCGGCAGTTCGCATGAGTAATCTTCCACAAGGCCCATGGCTCGCGCACGGACGATATATTCGCACATAAAATGCGCTGCCCGGCCTAGCGCCTGCCGACGTCCGATATTGGTGATCCATTCGCGGAACATCGCCGCATAGATAAGTGTTTCACGCCAGAGGGCCGCCGCGACGCGGGCTTGGCGTTCGCACAGGCGCTGCAGATCCTCGTGCTGAATGAAGCCGACCTTGCAAGCCGTGATCGTTCCGATGCTGATGTCCAGCGTCTGCAGGTGCAGGCTCTGAAGGTCCGGCATGTCGCCCGTGATGTGGAATGCGAGGATCTGGCGCTTGCCCTCGCCTGTCATTTTGAAGGCGCAAGCCACGCCATCGGCAATGACGAAAGATCGGCTCGGGCGATCCCCCTCGCGTACGATGTCCTGATGGGCCTCGATCACCCTCTGATCGATCGGGAGCGCCAGTATCGCCTTCCGCTCTTCGTCAGAAAGCGGGAAGACAGTTTCCAGCTTGCGGATCAGCGGGTGAGTATTCCTTACATTGGCCGCAGACACTTGAAAGAGCCTTCGAGATCAGTTCCACAAATTAGCATCGTTGCTGTCCCTGAGTCTGTTCCTTTTTGACGATTTAAGCCGGGTTCCGTGAGCAGCGGTTCTTCTAGGAACGGAGTGGGATGGCGAGTATTGTCGCCTATCTCCCGTGACCATCAGGCGATCTGGAGACTGAGAGATGCCACGCGCTCCCCGCCAAAATGAAGGAGCGTCCCATGCCGCGCTATCATTTTCACATTATGGACGGCAAGGCTGGTCTCGATCACCACGGCACCGAGCTTGCCGACCTAAATGCTGCAAAGGAAGAGGCCGTAAAGCTGGCGGGTGAAGTCCTTCGAGAGTCGAAGCCGGGCGACATATGGGAAATCAAATCCTGGAAGCTTCTCGTCAATGGCTATCCCTCGCCCGAGACGGGCCGCACTTATTTTACGTTGGCCCTGTCCGCGGCGGATGATGTGTCTGCTTGACGGGCCCCATGCCAAACCGCTGAGGTCGTCAGAGTGTCTACCCATATTCATGCGGATCAGGAACACGACATCATATACCCGCAGGTCCTTCCGTTTCTGCTGATCCACGCCGGTTGCCTCCTGGCGACATGGTCGGGCGTCTCGTGGCCAGCGGTTGCGATGTGCATCGTCTTATATTGGTTACGCATGTTCGCGATCACTGCTGGGTATCACCGGTACTTCTCGCATCGAGCCTACTCAACGAGCCGAACGTTCCAGTTCGCTCTTGCGTTCCTCGCCCAAAGCAGTTCCCAAAAAAGCGTACTTTGGTGGGCTGCGAAACATCGACATCACCATCTTTACTCCGATACGGAGAAAGACGTGCATTCGCCAAGCCAAAAGGGCTTCGTTTACAGCCACGTCAGCTGGATTTTCGATCGGCAGCACGATGCGACCGATTTGACGAAGATTTCGGACTTTGCGTCGTATCCTGAGTTGATGTGGCTGCACAAATTCGAGCTTTTGCCTGCGATCGTGACGGCAGGTCTTTGCTTCCTCATTGCGGGATGGTCAGGACTCGTGGTCGGATTCTTCTGGAGCACCGTGCTCCTGTATCATGCAACGTTCTGCATCAACTCCCTTGCACATGTTCACGGCCAAAAGAGATATGTTACGGGTGATAACTCCCGCAACAACTGGCTTCTGGCTCTGTTTACGATGGGCGAGGGGTGGCACAACAATCATCACGCCTACCAAAGCAGCGCCAAGCAAGGCTTTCGCTGGTGGGAGATCGACGTAACTTATTATATTCTGGTGGCCTTATCCTGGCTCGGCATCGTCTGGAACTTGAAGACGCCGCCGGAGCAGGTTCTCCGCAACGAGCAACGCTTGGGATCTCGTGTCATCAGGCGGACAGCCGAGCAACTTGTTCGTCGTTTCAATCCCGAGGGCATCGCACTGGCGATCAGATCATCGGTCCATCAGACTGACTTGTTCCCGAGGGACGTTGTCTTGAAGGGGCACCCTCGCGTGGACATGCATCTGCCCCACATGCCGACTCGCGGCCAATTGCTGGCGGAGGCCCGCGTGATGTTCGCGAAGACGACTTTCTTGGATGATATCGTCGATCGCGCTCACGAACTCCTGTTCGCATCGGTCGCTTCCTACTTGGCCGTTCCGCCTCTCGTGGCCGCCAAAAATCCAGATCTTGAACGAAAACGTAGGATTGTGCGCGGGCGACCGCATGTAAGACCAATGTGAACTGGCAAAATCCGGCACGCGAGCTCTTTCCTCACTGAGGCCGTTTCGCTCCTGATGAGGACCGCCGGAGCGTTGACTTCTCAGCCCAAGAAGGTTCGCACCTTTGTCACGGCGTCGTAAATTTCGATCTTGAGCTTCGGGTAAGTCGATTTAAGTGTGCGGCCCGACGATTCCGCAGCTTCCGCTGTGTCAAACCTCGACTTGAAATGCCCGTCGACAATGACCACAAATCCGTCCGCTGGCGGTCTGTCGGCACGTGGCGCTTTCGGCTCGGGCTCGTCAACTGAGTGAACTGGTTTTTTCATCGGAACTCCCATGAATCGCAGAAGCGTGGCAAGCGGCTCCCTGAGACCGACGGCATGCCGCAAAAGAACACTTATGCCGGCATCAGGGGCTGGCAGCCGAGTTGCGTCTCAGAGCAGACAGCAGACAGAGGGCACAAGCTTTGCCGCCGCCAGGCTCTGACAGGAACGACTCTCCCGTCCTGAGGTTGTCGTATTGGTCTGTGGCGCGATAACTGACCCCTCAGCTCGCGCCATCCACCCGGGATGGCTCATCGTGGGACGCGCGTCTTGCGATGAGTCGATTCTCGGAAGGGTGTCTCAGTTGGTCCTCAGGTTCTTTCCGCGGCTCTTCGAAGAGGCAAAGTCGCGGGCGTTGTCGGACCTATTCGGCGGGCTTCTCTTTGCGCGGAGACGGGAGCGTTCGATTTTCGTCAGTCTGCTCCGCGTCACCGGGCTTTTTGCCCGCCATATTTCCCGGATTGTAGTGATACTTACCTTCCGTATTTTCGCCGGGCTGCTTCTCATCCGGGCTTCTGTTGTTGTTTGCCATTTATCCAGTCGCTTTCTTGGCAAGAGTAACAAGGTTGAACAAGACCAACGTCCACATGTTCCACGCGATCATTTCTTGCCGCCAGCGCGCTGGGCCGATTAATTGGGAGTGACCTGGACCGGCGACAGCGACAACGAAGCGCTCCAAGGTACGTTTGGAACGAAGACTCGGCACCGACGGTTGACGATAGCCTGCAACATTTCTCAATCTCCCTGAGGCATCGTGCAGACCACCAGAGGTACTGCACATGGAACTCCCGCGAACACGCTCGCCCTCGCTCCAATCTGACTACACCACTCCCTTGCGGCGACATCCTGCGCTTGCGGCCTTTGCAGGGGCAGCTTCCCTCCTCGGGGCCATGGCGATCGTAAATGGGCGAGTCGCCAAGAAAGCGGAACGCGATAACCCGCCTCGCGGGCAGTTCTTGGAGATCGATGGCGTCCGACTGCACTACGTGGAACGCGGCAACGGCCGTCCGCTTGTGCTCCTGCACGGCAACGGCAGCATGATCCAGGATTTTGAATCCAGCGGCTTGATCGACCTGGCGGCCAACCGGTTTCGGGTGATCGTATTCGACCGCCCCGGATTCGGACACAGCTCGCGGCCGCGGAACGTGATATGGACCCCGGAAGCCCAGGCCGATCTGTTCAGAAAGGCGCTTGATCGGCTGAGCGTTCAGCGGGCGATCGTGCTTGGACATTCGTGGGGTGCGGCGGTCGCTCTTGCGCTGGCAACAAGACATCCGTCATTTGTCGAAGCTTTGGTGCTCGCATCAGGCTACTATTTTCCAACCGTCCGTGCTGATGCGGCGGCATCTTCGATGTCTTCGATGCCCGGGATGGGCGATGCGATCAGTCACACGATCTCGCCGATCGTCAGCCGCCTCTTGTGGCCTTCCATGTTGCGAAAGATGTTCGGTCCGCGGCCAGTCCCTGACAAGTTCGTCGGTTTCCCCAAGGAGTTGGCGTTGCGACCGTCACAGATGCGTGCCAGCGCGGCGGAGGCAACGTTGATGATCCCCGCTGCATTTGAGTCGTCGAAGAGCTACGACCAACTCAAGATGCCCACCATCATCATCGCCGGCGATGAGGATCGCCTCATCGATATCAACAAGCAATCGGTCAGACTTCACGGCGAGATCACTCACAGCAAGCTGCACCGCGTCGCTGGGGCAGGGCACATGATCCAACAGTCTGCCACGACTCAGTTGATGGCGGCCATCGATGAAGCCGCTGCCGCGACCGATATTGGCGGGAATGCGCCGCACCGGTTCGCGAGCGCCTAGGAACGCTCCGGCGGGGACACGTGTTGCACCTTATTCTTCAGTTGGCGAAGAGGCCGGCCGCGGCCGAACCGCCAGCCGGACCGATTGCTTGTCTGGCTAGAGGGCTGCCGCTTCCGGCCGTGCGAAGCTGACTCAGCGGTCGGGGGCAAGCCCCCGTATCGGGATGGAGAAAAGGGTCGTGGTCTCGCTGTCAAAGTTGCCGCATGAGCCCCCCTCGTCCCCAGGGCAGAATGTCAGCGTGCCGCAACCGGCTGTCTCGCCACCGCAGGCGGCCGACGATATCGAAATGCCGCTGCCGTCCAGTCCGCAGACCTTCTTTCTCGGTAGTTTGCTGACCCTGGCGGTGCTGGCAGCTGTTCACGCGGCAAGCTCGATCATCTTGCCCGTGGTGCTCGCCTTCGTGCTGCAGCTCATTCTGCAGCCCGCTGTGCATCTGCTCGAGCGTATAGGTCTCCCCCGTGCCATCGGGGCGCTCTTGGCGATCCTGGTGGTGGTGGGAGGGCTCGTGGGCTTTGTGGCAGCCTTGTCGCTACCGGCCGCGACTTGGGCGGAGAAATTGCCGGAGGGTCTACCTCGTCTCGAAACTCACCTGGTCGTCCTGAAGCGGCCGATCGAAGCGCTCCAGAAAGTCATCCAGCAGGCCGAGCACGTCGCCGACGCTCCCGACAGGAAAGGTGCCATCGTTTCGGTCCGCAGGGATCTCGGCCTCACCGGCGCGCTCTTCGCTGGAACGCGCGCTGTCATCGACGGCCTGTTTACGACCGTGCTGGTGCTCTATTTTCTCCTGGTGGCAGGAGACATCTTTCTACGACGTATCGTCGAGGTCCTCCCAAATTTTCGCGACAAGAGGCAGGCGGTGGACATCTCCCAGCAGGTCGAAGCGGACATATCCGCCTATCTTCTTACAATCACGGCCATGAATGCTGCAGTGGGTGTTGCAACGGCCGTTGCGATGTATTTCTGCGGACTTGGAGACCCCCTGCTGTGGGGAGCCGCGGCCTTCCTGCTCAACTACGTTCCAATTCTGGGACCGCTGCTGGGGACCGTCATTTTCCTCCTGGCCGGAATGTTGAGCTTCGACAGCTTGTGGTGGGCCCTGCTGCCGCCGGCCCTCTATTTCGGCATCCATCTCGTCGAAGGTGAAACCCTGACGCCCCTGCTGCTTGCCCGACGCTTCACCCTGAACCCGGTGCTGGTCATCCTGTCGCTGGTGTTCTGGTTCTGGATGTGGGGTGTGCCTGGCGCGATCCTGGCCGTTCCGATGTTGGCCATCCTCAAGATCGTCAGTGATCGCGTACGCCCGCTCAAGGCTTTGGGGCACATCCTCGAAGGCTAGTCCGGTGTCCGCCGGAACGCGGCCGTTGCAGTATGCAGGCTATGCCAGCGGCATTGAGAAACTGAAGCGGGTCTCGGCGGGTGTGGATGCGACGGTCAAAGCACCTCCATGGGCTTTCGCAATCTGAGAGGCGATGTAGAGTCCCAATCCAAGCCCTTGCTTGCTCGCACGAGCCTTGCCCCGGAAGAACGGCTCGAACAGCTTGTCCATCACGGTTTGCGGAATAGCCGCACCCGCATTGGTGACCCAGAGCTCGAACGATCCATTCTGCGTCTCGGCGTGAACGGTGATGGGCTTGTCGGCCGCACCATGTGTCACAGCGTTGCCGAGCAGGTTGGAAAGGAGCTGGCCGATGCGGGTGCGATCGCAGTTGACCGGCCCATCGATTGCAAACTCGGATTCGATGACCCGACCGGGCGAAGCAAGCCTCAGTTCGTCGATCACCTGGGCGAGGACGGGCTCCAGCGGTCCTCTCGCATCATAGTCCAGGGTGATGCCACCGCCCAGACGACCGCGTGCAAAGTCGAGGACGTTGTCGATCATTGCGGCCATGCGCATGACTGTGGTCTGCATCATGGCGACGATGTGGTGCTCCTTCTCACTCTGCACGGTTCGGCCGAGGAGCCTCGCGCCGGCGCTGATGGAGGCGAGGGGATTGCGGAGATCGTGACCGAGAACGGCGATGAACTGTTCACGCAGTTCGGACGTTTCGTGCTCGAGCAGCAGCACCTCTTGCGTCGCCTTTTCGGCCGCAATGGCCGATTCTCGGCCTGCCAGGAGCTCCTGTTCGTAGCGCCGCCGATCGGTCGCCTTGATCAACGCGAGACGGATGAGCAGCAGCTTTCCATCCGCATCGCGGCGCTCATTCGCGTTGGCGATCATGTGGAGCGGCTCACCGGCAGCGGTCGCAAGGTCGATCGCGAATTCGTTGAAGAAGCCCTGCATCCGCAGCAGCGGCGCGATATGGGTTTCGTAGTAGATGCGGCCCGGCATGGTCAGGAGATCGCTGAATCGCTCGCCGACTATCTGGTCTGCCGCGTGCCCGCTCCACGCCAGCAAGGTCAGGTTGACGTGCGCGATACGGCCGTTCGCGTGCAGGGTGACGTACCCGCACGGTGCGTTGTTGACCATGTCCTCGAAGTCTGGACCGGAGGTGCTCACGAGACGAAAGCTCGCATCGCCGCGATGACCTGGTCGGGCGCGCTGAGGTTCGGGCAATGGCCGGTCGCATTCAGGACGAGCATCCGACCGTCGGGAATATTGCGGACAACAAACGCGCCGACCTCCTGGGAGGCGATGATGTCCTCCTTGCATTGGAGGACGAGGACTGGAACGGAAACTTCCGCGAGATCCTTGCGATTGTCGGAGGTGAAAGTCACACGGGCGAACGCTTTGGCAATATCGGGGTCCGTGCGGCAGAAGCTGTTCGTGAGCTCCTGACCGAGTTCGGGCCGGTCGGGATTGCCCATGATCATCGGCGCCATCTGTGTTGACCAACCCATATGGTTGGATTCGAGAAGCGCGAGCAATTCATCGATCTGCTCGGCACTGAACCCGCCAACATATCCTTCGTCGTCGATGTAGCGGGCTGAAGGGCCGATGAGCACGAGCTTGCCAAACATGCCTGGCGCTTGTCGCGCCGCCAGCACGCCAATCATGCTGCTGACGGAATGTCCGACGAAGACGCAATCCTTCAAACCTAGCTCGGCGCCGATTTCGACCACGTCGTCGGCGTAACCGGACAAGGTTGAATACTTGGCCCAGTCATAGGCCGACAGATCGGATCCGCCGGCGCCGACGTGGTCGAATAGAACCGTCCTGAAGTCCCTTTCGAACGCCGGAGCCACGAACCGCCACATGTTCTGATCGCACCCGAAGCCGTGGGCGAAGACCATCGCCCGGTCGCCCGCGCCACGAACGTGAACGTTATTCCGTTCGGTTACATTTGCCATAAAGCCTCCCTTACGCATCATCGTGCAGTTTTCTATCTTTGCTAAGCGCAATGCGGCCCTGGCCAGGAGCACTCGTCGAGCTTTGGCTCCAGGGCAGCGTCTCGGTTCTGCGTCGCCCAGATCAGAACCATCAGGAACATCGTGATTTCCTACCCGTGTAGATGACCAGCTGCCGGATATCGCTCGAGCCATCTGATGCAATCTGGAACGGCCCCAACGCCGGGACAGTTCCAGCGGGAAGCTGGCCGCGCTTCAATGGAATGATCTGGCGAGATCAGAGCCCGCGACTGGCGACGCGCGAGGCGCGTCCTGCGAACTGTCGATCCACTCCGCGTCCGAAAGTCACATCTTCGATCTCGAGGCGGTGCATCTGGGATGCTGTAGTTGACTGCTGTTCACACTGATGACGTCTCAGCCATTGTCATGGCGCGCCCAATGTCGCTTGACCGACGAGACCCCACGCCATCTCGAAATCATCTCCTGGGCGGAAATGTGCCACGAGTGACGGCTCCACTTGCATCCGCTTCATCGTCGCGCCGAACCAGATAGACCAAAGGCGAGTCGTCCGCAGCTCTCTCCGTCTTCGCGTCGACGTAATACACTTCTTCTGCTGGATCGGCGCGACGCACCCTAATCGGAGACATCCCATCCCAAAGCGGTCTGTGTCCGAGCGTCATTCGCTTCAAGTCCTCTAGGAGCCATTGCTCCTGGCCGAGTTCTCTGGCCTGGAAAAGCGTGGCAGCCATGAGCGCTAAGATCGGCTGGCCATCGATCTCCAGCACGAACACGCCCGCAGGTAACTCCTCGGTTTTCACTGGCACCATCATCTGAACCACTCCTTTTCCTCGGCCGGTCGAAGCGGTCGAGCCCCCCGGGGCGAGATTCGGGCCTCTTGTCCGTCGACGCTTGCGCTCCGTACGTTCCTCGTCCGATGTAAGGCGCATCGCCCGCTTGTCGAACCGCGCCTGGCACGGCTGGCAACGAGCCGGCGGCCCCTAACTTTATCTTGTCTTGCAATGCTTGACTTCGTCATCAGGGACAGCCGGTTCACCGCTTGCGTCTGGCAAGGCTTCGCAAGGAAGATGCGATTTGCCGCCGCTGATTCCGGTCAGGTCCCGGCGGGAGCGTCCGAGCAAACCGGAGCATCTGATGGCGCAATTGAACGAGTTGCGAGACGCTGTAGCCGATTTGTTTGTCTGTTCGCTTGCACAGAAGTGACGGCATGACCATGGCCAGGCGGCGCGCTGACTTTCCCTCACCGAGGGCTACGGAAGTCATATTGAAACCTGGCTTGTCGCCTTGCTGGTCAATATTGCTCACTCGCAAGTAAATGTGCTGAATCCGGCGAGCCGGAAGCGTACGCTTCGGTCGCTGCCTGCCTTCAGGATGTTAGGCCAGCCTATGAAATGCCGGGGGTAATGCTTCTCGAACCAGTTCACTTAGATCCAAGGTCTCGCCACTTTCGGAAATGTCAGAGAACAGGACCTCCACGAAGGGATGTTGGCGGTTGAACGCGGCACCTCGCTCGTATTTCGCGCGCACAATCCGTTGAAGTGCGGGGAGGTTCAGTCTGCCAAGCGCATTGTATTGATCTCGGAAAAGACTTTGACGTCCTCCAAGATGCTCGACGGATTCTGCCCAGACGTCCATCACCTTCCGGCTCATGAATGCCTCGACCTGCTTGTTCCCATCCCGTGCAATGAGTCGGAGCCCGTCCATCGTGTGCGGTCCTTCATCGATTCGAAAGTGCGCAAGTGGCATGGAATCCTCCTGTTGTCGGCGACCTATTCAGGCCGGCAGCCTGTCGCGGGGCGTTGCACTCAATTGGCCCAATGGTCCGATCAGACACACAGGATATGGGTATGGAAGCGTCGAATAGCGAGGGGGTGCAAAGCAGGGCCCGCAAGGAGTTCGGGCGCTGCCTAACTCCATGGTGAGCTATATTGACCAGCGCGTCGTGCCGCCGGGTCGGCATACTTCCATGCTCAATCGTAAAGTCGTGCCACGCGCAGGGCGACCGTCGCTTCGCCCGAGAATGCCTGCTGATGGGCGCGCAATGAGCCGCGCCCTTTGGAAAGTGGCTCTTCCCTAGAATTGCGAACAATCAGGGAGTAAATTCTGCCCAATAGGGCCGCTGCCGCAAGGTCTGGCCGGCAAGGAGCAACCGTTCGTCGCTTGGTCAAGAAAGCCGTTCCCTGGCAGCCGATCGAAGCGAACAAGTTTGGTCGATTCAAAGGAGTCCACGCGTGGCGAAGCCGTCCAAGGACACGTTCGATCCCCAACATTTTCTCGGCAAGGTGGGCGCCGGCAAGGCCATTCTGACGTTTCGCAAGAACCAGCATGTGTTTCAGCAGGGCGACGCTGCTGACTCGGTGTTCTACATTCAAAGCGGCAAGGTCAAGCTAACGGTCGTTTCGGAGCAGGGCAAGGAGGCAGTCGTCGCCATTCTCGAGCCCGGTCAGTTCTTCGGCGAGGGATGCATGAATGGTCATCCTCTGCGGATCGCGACGACAACGGCGATGGAAGATTGCGTCATCACGTCGATAACCAAAGAAGCGATGATGTCGGCTATCCGTGAAGAGCCGAAATTCTCCCAGCTGTTCATTTCGTATCTGTTGACCCGAAACAGCCGGATCGAGGAGGACCTGATCGACCAGCTATTCAATTCCAGCGAACGGAGGCTGGCTCGCCTGCTGTTGCTGCTCGCGAATTTCGGCAAGGAAGGCAGTCCGCAGCCGATCAGTGCGAGCATCAATCAGGAGACACTGGCTGAGATGATCGGGACCACGCGATCGCGGGTCAGCTATTTCATGAACAAATTTCGAAGGTTGGGGCTCATCAGCTATAATGGCCACATCGAGGTCCACAACTCTTTGTTGAGTGCGGTGTTGCACGAGAAGCCCGTGCTCAGAGAGCGCGACTAGAGAGACTCCCAAGCGACGGCCCCAGAGCGTGGGGGCGCAATGAGGCCGTCATTTCCTCGGATGCTGTGGGGGGCGTTTGCATCCGGTCGTCCTTACCAAGTTGCGCCATCGACATTCGTTCCGGCAGAAGCTCAACTCGCTTTCGTACGGTCAAGTCGAGTCGCAAGTCCGGGATCATTTCTCTGGAGCGATCCAGGGCTCAGCCTCACTTCATCCTGTGCTCACGAATGGATCTCGTCGGTCCACACCTTGAAGCTGACCAAGGTGTTAGGGCCAAACGTCTGGGTAATCGGCACGTCGGCCGCGTCACGTCCTTGAGCGATCAGCACACGTCCAATCCGGGGGACGTTGTTGCGTGGATCGAATGTGTACCAACGTCCGCCGATGTAGGCTTCGAACCATCCCGCGAAGTCTCCTGGGGCGTAGGGGGGAGGCATGCCGATGTCGCCGAGATAGCCGGTGCAGTATCTGGCGGGAATGTTCATGCAGCGACAGAACGTGATGGCCAGATGCGCGAAGTCTCGGCAAACGCCCTTGCCTTCGTTGAAGACGTCCCGGGCCGTCTTGGTTGCGCGCGCGTGTTCGTAGCCGAATTGAATGTGATTGTGAACGAAATCACAGATCGCCTGAACACGGGCCCATCCGGGCGAGACCTTCCCGAAAAGTTTCCACGCGACATCGGACAGATGATCGGTTTCGCAATAGCGGCTGCCGAGCAGATATACGATCGTCTCTGCCGGCAAGTCCTCGACCGCGTGTTGGGTAGCCGAGGGCACAACGACGTCCGGCAAGCCGGTGTCGCGAACGATCCCGTCAGCGGCCAGGCGCATTCGACCGGCTGGAGCAACGATGCGGCTGCACCAATTACCGAAGCCGTCACGATAGGGGACGATCGCAACGGAGGGCGTGGTGGTCAGATAATCGGGCACGACGACGTCCGATGCCCGAGAGAAATGAACGCCCAGGACCATGATCATGGGTGTGTGCTGCGGAAAGTCGTAGATCATCTCATAGCCGACCCGGATCTTCACTCGGCGTCCTCCAAAGTCGACAAATTGCCGCGGCTGCTTCGATCTCGATCGTGCCTATCGAGCGTGGCGTTCGGAAGTTCCAACGCGCTGGCGGGGGGCGTGTTCCTGCCTCTTCATTGAGCGACATTACGACAGAGCCGCCGCTGTTTTGACGTTCACGTCCACATCCATCCCAAGCTCGTCCTCACGAGCTCCCCAATAAGTGCCGAACAGGGGAATGGCCTGGCTTGGGACTCTGGCCACCGCCACGCGGATCAGATCGCGGTTTCCGACGATTCCATTGGTCGGATCGAACTCGACCCAGCCGGAGCCGGGGACGTAGATCTGGCACCAGGCATGGGTGGCTCCCCCGCCCAGCCAGACAGGACCATCGCGATCCGGTACGTAGATATAGCCGGTGATAAAGCGTGCGGCGAAGCCCAGGCTTCGCGCAGCTTCAATCATCAAGACGGCAAAATCCCGGCAGGTGCCCTTCCTGCGTTCGAGTGTCGTAGAAGGACTTTGCGTTCCTGGGCCGTGCGGCGGTCGTAGGCGAAGCCATCCGAGATTGCTTCATTGAGGGTCATCAGGACCTGTCCGGTAGAACGTCTGGTCCCGCGCACGAGAAACGTGTCCAGCCACCTGCCGAGATGGTCTTCCGGGTCTGAGAACCATCTCTGAACATAGGGTGCCAGGTCGGGCGCCTCCTCCGCCTGATACGCAAACGGATGGTCCTTCGCGTGGTCCTCAATTCTGAAGTCGGGCGCGTTCTCCGGCGTGTGGTCGACCTTGATGACACACTCGAATCGCAAATTGTCGCTGTCACAGCCAAACTCGACCTGCGCAACACAATTCCCGAAGACATCGTGCAGCCACCTCACCTCAGAAGGCTCGGGCGTCACATTGAGCGAGAAATCAATCAGTCGCTGGTCGAAACTATCGCGCGGCCGTGCCATTAATTGATGTCGGCCGAGCCTGACCGCGCGCCGGTACCGATATGTCGTGATATGCCGGACGAGGAAGATCGCCATGGTACCGCCGATCGACGAGAGGTGAGAGCTTGCTCGCTGGCCGCTTGACGCGGAGACCGGACGATGGTGGGTCCTCTCACGCGCCTCGGGCGTGGCCAATCATCCTACGAATACCAGCTTTGATCTGCCAAGCCTGGAGCGGCTTACCATAGAACTCGCTGCAAGGGGGAAGATCGATGCTCGGCGGGTTCAATTTCTCGGACATCAGGATGAGGTCGATTGCCGGCCACCGTCTACGCACGGTGTGCGCAAGGCCTATGCCGTCTATGCTGCCCGGCAGCTGGATGTCGGCGCAAACGAGCGCGATGTCGGATCTGGAGCTCAGGATTGCGAGGGCTTCGTCGGTATCCAGCGCTTCCAACGGCGTGTAGCCGGCGTCTTCCACCATGCCAACTGCGCGCCTGCGGAGCACCATCTCGTCTTCTACGACGAGAACGAAGGCTGGAACGCGTGATGGACCGAACGTCATTGAGACTCACGGCTGCTGTGGGTGCGCACCGATGATCGGCACGCCCCTCTATGGTTCCTGTCTCGCTGCCGCATCCCTTTATCCGTTGAGATGCAATTTCATGATCTCAGAGAGTTGCGCCGCTGCGGCCCGCGGGCGGCTACCATTGAATGAGCACCGCACCAGCGATCACAAACGCGAAGAAGATCGGCAGAACGACCGGCGGCACCAGCCACTCGCGCAGTCCGAATTTTGAGATGTTTGACATATTGACCGCCTTTTGGTCGCGGCGGGAGCACGATGCTCTCAGTCACCGATAACAGCCGGGAAGCACGCGGTGATATTCAAGATATAGTGCCCGTCCGCGGAATAGCGAGGTCAGGCAGAAACTATTTGCTGTGACAGGGCGAACGGGATTGTAGTTCGCTTTCCACGTAGCCATCTAAGAGTTTGCGGGCGCCTCAACGCTCTTCCAGCGCCAGGTTTGGCACCGTCGCTCGCAAGGGCGGTCGCAGATCGGCCGTCCAAAAGGTAAATCGCGTCGAGCTGGCAAGGCAAGGAAGTCACCTTTCCACAACGGATCGGCTCCGGCCACATGATCGAGTTTCCAAACCATAGCCGTTCATACGACCGCACGCGGCGTGCCGTACGGTTCTGGGGACACGATAGCGCCATTGAGGCATCGTTCTTCATCGAAGAAGAAGCGCTGAAGCGAATTCAACCCGATACCGGTTACGATGAGTCGAGCCTTCTCCACGCTTTCGATTCCAATCGGGACTTGATATGCGCCGCCGCCGCCAAGGTGTACGTTCGCGGTACCAGGGGCTCTTACGATCTGGTCGCCGGCAATTTTTGACCCGATCGGCGCCTGTTAAGGGTTTCGCCCCCGAGCCAAATGAACCCCTCTGCCTCTGCCTGTAGGCAGATGGAGTCTCCGTCTGTTTGTCGGTAATTCTGAAAGATAGACTTCATCCGGCGGCGCGGCAGTGCCTTTTTACCGGCAAATCATGAAGCAACCGGGGCGACTACTGGTAGTTAATAGGGTTTAGCTCTGTCCTATTAGGGCGCGGACTCATTAGCACGCAGCCATTCGGATTGATGCGAGCTTGACGAACGCCAGATAGTTGGCTGGGAGTTTGTCATATCGGGTTGCGACACGCCGACTTTGCTTGATCTTGTTGAAGAACCGTTCGATCAAGTTGCGCGCGCGATACAGATACGGGCTGAAGCAGATCGGGTCTTTGCGATTCGTTTCGGCGGAATGTTCGCCCATGCTCCTTGCTGGCGGGCAAGCTCCCTGATCCAGTCCGCGTCGTATCCACGATCCGCGAGTAACATGGTTTGTGGGAGCAAGGCGCTGAGGAGAACCGAACACAGCCGATTGTCATGCGCTTCACCGGGCGTGAGCGCGAGATGGACCGGCAGGCCATTGGTGTCCACCACCGCGTGAATCTTGCTAGTGAGGCCTCCTCGCGAGCGACCCATAGCTTGATGATTGTTGTCCGAGATACACGCTCCGTGCTGGTGCACGCGCACGACGGAGGTGTCGATCATCTGCACCGCCGCATCATGACCGGCGGCCAGCGCATCCATGATCCGGTCCCAGACGCCCGCCCGTCGCCACCGCACAAAGCGATTGTAACAAGTGGTGCGGGGACCATAGTTCTCAGGCAGGTCGCGCCATGGGGCACCTGAGCGGAAGACCCAGAAGATGCCACTGAGCACGCGACGGTCGTTCACACGCCGAACCCCACGCGGTTTGTTCGGCAGCATCGGTTTGATGGCGGTCCATTCGTAGTCGCTGAGTTCGTAGCGCCTGATTCGAGACTCCGGTTGTGGAGCTTGAATCACGTCTCGGGCAGCGCCACCAAGCCGCAATGACCGGTCGCGGTCCTGCTAATGCTCTGAATTTACTTCCGCTCCGGCGGCAAAAAGACATTATCGGACTTGCTGCTGGCCCGGCCGCGTCGCGAATGATGTAGTGGACGACGCCCGCTCCCGGCATCGAGTGTGCCAAAAGGGTGATCGTTGAACAACGAATCACCGGAGGGGGTCGTCCATATGCAGGTTAGCACCATCGGCGTTGATCTCGCCAAGAACGTGTTCCAAGTGCACGGCGTGGATAGTTCGGGTAAGGTCGTCATCAGCCGTCAGTTGCGGCGCAAGCAGGTCGTCGACTTCTTTAGCAAGATTGCTCCTTGCCTGGTCGGCATGGAAGCCTGCGGAACCGCTCATCACTGGGCGCGTGAAGTCTCCAAGCTCGGTCATACCGTGCGTCTGATGCCGCCGAGCTACGTGAAAGGCTATGTCAAACGGTCGAAAAATGATGCTGCCGACGCAGCCGCCATCTGTGAGGCTGTGACACGCCCATCGATGCGGTTCGTGCCGATCAAGTCGGCCGATCAGCAAGCCTTGCTGATGTTGCATCGAACGAGGGATCTTTAATCCGTCAACGCACACAGCTGATCAATGCGCTCCGAGCCCACCTTGCCGAGTTCGGCCTCGTTGCGGAGACGGGACGGGAAGGTCTCGCGCAGCTTGCCGCGATCATCACGGACGAGAGTAATCGCGAAGCTCTTCCGTCCGCGATGAAACAGGCGCTGCATGCCATTGTCGATCAACTCGTTGCCCTGGAATTGCAGGTCGGGGCTCTGGATCGGGCCATCCCCGCCCATCATCGTGCCAACGATATGAGCTGCCGCCTCGAGACCGTGCCGGGGATAGGCGTGATCGGGGCCACCGCCATCGCTTCCACCGTCACAGACCCGAGTGTCTTCAAATCCGGCCGGGATTTTGCAGCATGGATCGGACTTGTGCCGCGGCAGCACTCGACGGGCGGCAAGGAGCGGCTCGGCGGCATCTCCAAGCAGGGAGATCGCTATCTCCGACGGTTGCTCGTCGTCGGTGCAACGGCGGTTGTTCGACACGCCCGGCAGTATCCGCAAAAGCATCCCTGGGTCATGAAGCTGTTGGGCAAGAAGCCGGCCAAGCTCGTCGCTGTTGCCGTTGCCAACAAGATGGCGCGCATCGCTTGGGCGATCATGGCCAAAGGGGGACACTATCGAGCGCCGGAGCTCGCTGCAGTCACCTGAAGAGGCTTGGCAACGGGAGCGTGAGGCGACGGCGGAGCAAAACGATCGAATTGCGAGGGTGATGATGGCGTGATGCGAAACGGTCGAGCCGTCGATTGGGACAACCCGCTTCTGGGTCATGGGCGTCAAAGCCCGTGCGAATGATTGGGACCCGATCCGCGGATTACATCAGGGCCAGCGGTCATGGTGCCGCGCAAACAGGCCGGACACATGACTTGCACCCGACCGCAAGCGGAACGTTAGATTCTTCTTGCAATGAGGGCGTCGTCCACACATGACCCAAAGCAGGCCGGCGAACGCTCTATAAGGGGTAAATTATCTGCCTAGGAGGCAAGGGACAGCCCTTCGTACACGCGGCTTGCCACGGGACGCTCTTCGCGGACTTATTGCTTGGAACATGACCCATGCGCCCGGATTGTCCTTTATCACCGGCTTCTACCAGGCGTCCGCTGACTGAGAGACACGACAGCGCTCCCCGCCCAGACGGAGGAGCACCATGCCCCGCTATTATTTTCATGTCTTGAATGGCAAGAACTTTGTCGATGACGTTGGAACCGAGGCTGATGACATCGAGGCTTTGAAAGCTGAAGCAGTGGCATTCGCAGGCGGAATTCTGAAGTCTGAGCGGCCCACGGATATGTGGAGGGGAATAGCGTGGCAGATGAGGGTGACCGACAGCCCGGTGCCTGATGGCGGTCAAACTCACCTTACACTCTCCGTAACAGCGACGGCCTCCGAGTAATCTAAAGGGTCTATAAGACCGCACACGGCAACTTTTCCGCACGCAATGCGTATTACGGTCATGAATCGTCAGCGGCACAAGCAAGTCCTTGAATAGAAGTTGGAGCCCTGTCGCGAAATGGCGCGGCAGTTTCCGATCGGGCTACGGCAGAGTTGATCCGGGAGCTAGAGGCTGATCTTCGAAAGCAACTTAGCGCCCTCGAAGAGAATAGTGATACCTCTTAGCCAGGGCGCACACCACCTGTTGGAGACCTATCCGTCTTGCCGCCTTCAAGGTGCAGATAGTTGGGATTGAAGTCGCCGAATTTACGTAGACGATCAATGTCGGGGATGGTCAGGACATGTGATTCAAGGCCTATGAGGCTCTGGCGTCGCAGGGATTGCAGGGCCCGATTCACGTGAACGGTAGACAGTCCCATCGTGTCGCCCAGCTCTGATTGCGAAATCGGCAGAGAGAATTCGCCGTCCCTAACAAGGCCGACCGAGGCCAGCCGCAGGTGAAGCTCGCAAAACAGATGAGCGATGCGCTGAACCGCGTCGCGCTGACCAAGATTTACCAGCCACTCCCTTAGGGTTGCTTCATCGACAAGGTTCGACCACAACAGCGCACGAGCAATCGCCGGGCGGCCAGTTAGTTCCAAAACTCTGGCACGAGGAATTGCGACCATTTCACAGGGGGAGAGGGTCTCAATTGAATGGTCCATCGCCTTCAGGATGAAAATGTGCAAATCGCAAAAGTCGCCTGGAACAAGATACGCAAAAATCTGACGCCGCCCGTTTGCAAGCACCTTGGAGCGACAGGCGAAACCGGAGAGTACGA
Organism: Bradyrhizobium sp. USDA 223; assembly: GCF_044909005.1. NCBI lineage: Bacteria > Pseudomonadati > Pseudomonadota > Alphaproteobacteria > Hyphomicrobiales > Nitrobacteraceae > Bradyrhizobium > Bradyrhizobium sp. USDA 223. The sequence continues at coordinate 4,253,695 of NZ_JBIYDR010000001.1, read as the reverse complement.
GGTGAACGTCGCTTGGCGCATCCCCCTCTTGGATAATGCTGGTCTTTGCAGGGACCGATCGCCGTCCTGTTGCAACCGCGTCAAGAAGCCGCCTGTCCTCAGCAGGAAGCTCGCCAAACAGCTCCAGCTTGCGCGTAAGAGGATTTGGCACTTCAATCTCCTAATGGGACAGAGCTAAACCCCATTAACTATGAGCAGCCGTCCCGGTTGCTTCGCGATATGCCGGTAAAAAGGCACTGCCGCGCCGGATGAAGTTTATCTTTCAGGCTTACCGACAAATCCCTCTACCTCACCTTGTCGGCATTTGGCCCGTGGCCGACTTTGGCTCGCGGTGCAAGTTGTCCGCTTTCGGCAGATGATCCGACCAACTCATGCAGCCCAACGAAGGCTATGGCGTGCTCCTTGTCTTGAGCCCCCTTGCCAGCTTCTCGTGCTGGCAGGGCCGGAGCACGGTCGGACCATTCCATTAGCGGGCATCCCACCATCGCTACTAACCCCTTTTGGGACGCAGTTTGAGCCGGTACGATACCGCCACCTGAGCCTGGGGCGGACCATGAGGCGACGCGAATTCATCCTATTGACTGGAAGCGCAGCGCTTTGTTCGTTCTCGTCGCACGCGCAGCAGGCGGGAAAGTCGCCCCGGATAGGCTATCTTGGCGTCACGTCACTTTCCGATAGGCCACCTCTACTCGACACGTTCCGGCAAGGGCTGCGCGAGCGCGGGTGGATTGAAGGCCAGAATATTGTCATCGACTATCGTTTCGCAGAGGGTCGGCTCGACCGGCTGCCCGACCTTGCGGCCGAGCTGGTGCGTTGTGGATCGCGATGTGGATAGGGACGCGATGCGATCCGCACGGATACAGGGCGATCCTCCGCGCGATCGTGAGGGCTTCATCTCCTGATACCTCGAATGCAGAAGGTAGCGCGATAACCGCCGACATGACGATTTGAGGCAGACGCTCGCGCTGCGAAAGCGGCGTCCGCACCTTTTGAATTTCCTTTACGTCGAGAGCATATGCGAGTGCGGCAGGATCGAGGTACATTGCGGGCGCATCGGGCGGTAGGAGCACCTCCACGTGGGCCAGATCCCCTCGCAACGCTGAGTAATCGAACGCTGCGATCTCGGGTCGAGGGTCCATCATGATCGTGCGGCCCGAATAGGCGAAACTCTTTGTCACGCCACCGGTGACGGTGAGGCTGATCGGTGTCGCCCGCACGTACGGAATTGCCAAGGTGCTGTTCTTTCTCGCAACTTAATATATTGAGCGTGTCGGCAATTCGGAAGCCTGCACGCCGGACAAGATTCTAGCCTTGGCGTTTTTCCGGCATCCATGGTGTCGTAGCAGAATGGATGGAGGAGAATTCCATGAAGAAGGTTGCTACGCTCATACGTGAAATCGAGATCAACAACAAAAAGTTGGCGCTATTGCAGAGGGATCACGCCCGCATCGGGCAGGAGATTTCGGATTTGGCCGCATCCAACAAGGTGAAGATCATCGAGCTCATCGGGACCACAGTTGAAAGCATGGATCTTAGCCAAGTGCCGATCGACCTGCTCGTTTCGAGAGTGTCAAAGTTGACCGAGGGGCTGATTCAGGAAGATCGAGTCAGCGAAGACGATACAGCGGTTTTCGTGAAGTTCGGGCGCAACGCCTCGGCGGCGAAGCGCCAGGTGCTCGTTTCGGCGGGGCTCCACTGGCACGGCCGGGATGGCGGATGGGTCGGCCGGGTGACCGAAGGGCAGCTTGCCAGCCTGCGTAAGACGTTCGGAGACCGCGTGAGCGCGTTGAAGGGTGAGGATGCGGGCGATCCCCTTGGGGAGCCGCCGGCTGGCGCTCCAGGCGAGGTCTCTGCCGACGTGGCGGCCATCGTGCCTTCGGTCGAGGCCGATGAAGGGCACGGAGAACGAGCAACTGATCAGGTCCAGCCTGCACCCAGTTTGGGGCTGCCGTCCTTCTCGTTTCCGCGCCGTCCTGTGCAGCCCTGAGTGACGCCCGGGCGCAATCCATGGGATGGTGCCCAGCTGCCGTGCTTGCAGGCTGCAGCACTGAGGTGCTACACACCGGACCGGTGTTGCCTGATTTAGTTAGGTTTTTCAGGTGCGTAGCTGCAACGGCGATGTGGCCCAAATCTAGGTGGGGTCCCTCCCGCCCCAGCCAGCACTCAAAGCTGCTGAGTTCACTTATATAAACAGCGCTATTTCCGCCAATTTTCTTGGGTGCGTTTGGAAATTGAGTTTCTGGTGCTCGGTCTGGACTCGAACTAAACGACCGTTGGCTTATCTCCGTGGGTCTCATCTCCCAACATATACTGCGGAAGCTGCTCGGGCAGGTCCGTTAAGCCCTCATCGTAGGATGGCGCATTGCGGCGAACAAATCGGACATGGCGGGCGCCTCTCCTGCGCGCGGGTGTGATGGGCTTTGACGGCGTGAAGTAGTTCACGAGCCGCAAGCATCGCCAGGGGTAGCGTTCCTCGGGGTCGTGTCCCCTGTGGTGGTGTAGCTCGGTAGAGCAAAGCCGCCCGTACGCGCGCCGCAGATAGCGCCGTAGCGGGCGGGCGGCTTTGCGGTGGTCACCGGCGGTTCGCCGATAGGGTCGGGTTGCTGACACCAACCTGATTCGAGGAACCACCGATGACCGATGAGATGATGAACCTCCGCACGCTCGTGGAGAAGACCCCCGATGCGGATCTGCTGCGCGAGATGATCGGCTTTGCGGCCCAGCGATTGATGGAGCTGGAAGTTGAAGGCCAGGCCGGGGCCGCCTACGGCGAGAAGAACCCCGAGCGTCTGGCACAGCGCAACGGCTACCGCGACCGGACCTGGGAGACCCATGCCGGCACGGTCGAGCTTCGCATCCCCAAGCTGCGCAAGGGCTCCTACTTTCCAGGCTTTCTGGAGCCGCGCCGGATGGCCGAGAAGGCGCTCACCGCCGTAGTGCAGGAAGCCTATGTGCCAGGCGTCTCGACCCGCTCGGTCGACGATCTGGTGCAGGCCATGGGGATGAGCGGCATCTCCAAGAGCCAGGTCTCACGGCTGTGCGCGGAGATCGACGCACGGTGTCGGCCCGGTCCGCAAATACTCGATCGGTGCGGCGCTGCTCGACAAGCGCGACCCATCCAAGGTGCTGGCACGTTCGCGCGAGCCGCTATTGCGGCCTGAATCATCCGAGCGCGAAGGATACGTCCCTAACGTCGTTTATACTTGTGGCGGGATGCGGCACAACAACCAGATCATTCTGCCATATGCCGTGTCGGACACATTCTCGAATTTCGCAACGATCGAGATTTCCGAGCTCATGGACGCGATGAAATGCTAGGCGCGGCCTTCGTGGTCGTTGGCGTCAACCGTGTTTCTCAACAACTCGTAGGAACCTAATAGCCAGCTAATGCGAGCAAGGGCGGAAGCACCACTCTCCTGACGTGTTCGTAGCCATCGAGAGGATAATAACAGAGGAATCCAGATGCGTTACATCCAGCTGGCCTTCGATTGTGCTCACTTCCTATTCGAAACGCCACTCGTCTAGCACCCTCCGTGGACTTGACTCGATCCGCGCATCTTAAGCTGATCTCAGGAGCATACATCCAATTCAATAGCTCCTTTTTTTCCCGAGCTACTCCTGCGCCGTGACAGCGGGCCGCACGCTAATTCTTGCGAGCTCGCGACGCTCGTCGTCTGTCAGTTGCCAATTCGCGCACTGGCTGCAAAGCTGCGCGAAAACGTCGTGCAATTGGCTTCGGGCGACCCTGACGATCTCGGTATCGTCGAATTCGCAAGACTTCAGGAAAATTGGCAAGGTAAAACTGGTCTGACGGCTATCGAACTGAAACGTCAGGCGAATGTCCTCGCCACGTTCATTCGGCAGAATCATCTCGATGCGTGCGATCGTAATCTCGAACATATTGGTCGTGTCCCCGGAGGTGATGTAGCTCGGTAGAGCAAAGCCGCCCGGACGCGCGCCTCACCTAGCGCCGTAGCGGGCGGGCGGCTTTGCAGTGGTCACCGGCAGTTCTCCGGTAGGATCGGGTTGCGACACGCCAACCCAACCGAGGAAAGCCGACGACCAACGACATGATGAACCTGCGCACGCTCGTAGAGAAGACCCCAGGCGCCGATCTGCTGCGCGAGCTGATCGGCTTTGCTGCCCAGCGTCTGATGGAGATGGAATTCGAAAGCCAGACCGGGGGCGGGCTACGGCGAGAAGGCCCCGAGCGTCTGGCCCAGCGCATGGCTACCGCGACTGGATCTGGGACCCGGGCCGGCGCGATTGAGCTGCGCATTCCCAAGCTGCGCAAGCGGTCCTAATTCCCGGGCTTCCTGGAGCCGCGGCGGATGGCCAAGAAGGCGCTCACCGCCGTGGAGCAGGAAGCCCATGTGCAGGGCGTCTCGACCCGCTCGGTGGACGATCTGGTGCAGGCGATGGGTATGACCGGGATCTCCAAAAGCCAGGTGAGCCGGCTCTGCGGCGAGATCGACGACAGGGTGAATGTGAATAAGCCGAAGTTCGCCCCCCATCGGCTTACAACATTGACCCCATACGTGATGAACATTCCCGTGATCGTTCAATGAATTCGGCTGTGTTGGCGGGGGTCAACCTTCGGCGCCGATCGGGGTCAAACCGCGCGCCGAATAACAGCGGATCTCTGAAAAGGCCGTGCAACTCAAAGCAGAGAAGAGCATAAGATTGCAGAACTCACACCTTTGCATCCCGGCTCCCTAGCCGCCGCGGCCTTGGCAGTTGTGATGCTCTCGGAATATCGATTCAGCACGGTCTTGTACGTCCCCTGCGGCGGCTTATGTGCTGATTAGCACTTGCTGGCCACGACTGCTATTTCATCCAAAGCAACAACAACCAGAAAACAGGAGGACAGCATGAAGTTCCGTCCGCTTCACGACCGCGTTGTGGTCAAGCGCATCGAAGCCGAAGACAAGACCACTGGCGGCATCATCATTCCGGACACTGCCAAGGAAAAACCCTCGCAGGGCGAGATCACGGCGGTTGGTCCAGGCGGCCGCGACGAAGCCGGCAAGCTGATTCCGATAGACCTCCAGGTCGGCGACCGCGTGCTGTTCGGCAAGTGGTCCGGTACTGAGGTCAAGCTCGATGGTCAGGAACTGCTGATCATGAAGGAAAGCGACATTATGGGCGTTCTCGTCGATCTGCCTGCCGCGAAGAAGAAGGTTGCCTAAGCACCAGTCAGTTTTCCTCATCCTGAGCCGTCGGCGCAGCCGGCGTCTCGCAGGATGAGGCCCGCAAGTTCAAATCCCGCTCCTTAAGAGCTCGCCTAGGCGCGATCATTGGGATCTGACCAGTCGAAAACGGAGATCATGATGTCGGCCAAAGAAGTCAAGTTCGGCGTAGATGCCCGCGACAAGATGCTGCGCGGTGTCGAAATTCTCAACAACGCAGTCAAGGTCACGCTCGGTCCCAAAGGCCGCAACGTCGTTCTCGACAAGTCGTTCGGCGCTCCCCGCATCACCAAGGACGGCGTCACCGTCGCCAAGGAGATCGAGCTCGAGGACAAGTTCGAGAACATGGGCGCCCAGATGGTGCGCGAAGTCGCCTCCAAGTCCGCTGATGCCGCCGGCGACGGCACCACGACCGCCACCGTGCTCGCGGCTGCGATCGTCCGTGAAGGCGCCAAGGCGGTTGCCGCCGGCATGAACCCGATGGACCTGAAGCGCGGTATCGACCTCGCCGTGGAAGCCGTCGTTGCGGACCTCGTCAAGAACTCCAAGAAGGTCACCTCGAACGACGAGATCGCCCAGGTGGGCACCATCTCGGCCAACGGCGATGCCGAGATTGGTAAGTTCCTCTCCGACGCCATGAAGAAGGTGGGCAACGAGGGCGTTATCACGGTTGAAGAAGCGAAGTCGCTCGAGACTGAACTCGAGGTCGTCGAAGGTATGCAGTTCGACCGCGGCTATATCTCGCCTTACTTTGTTACCAACGCAGACAAGATGCGCGTTGAGATGGACGACGCCTACGTCCTCATCAATGAGAAGAAGCTGTCTCACCTGAATGAATTGCTTCCGCTGCTCGAAGCCGTGGTGCAGAGCGGCAAGCCGCTTGTGATTATCGCGGAAGACGTCGAAGGCGAAGCGCTCGCCACTCTCGTCGGGAACCGCCTGCGTGGTGGCCTGAAGGTCGCGGCCGTCAAGGCTCCAGGCTTCGGCGATCGCCGCAAGGCCATGCTGCAGGACATCGCGATCCTGACCGGCGGCCAGGCGATCTCGGAAGATCTCGGCATCAAGCTCGAGAACGTCACGCTCAACATGCTCGGTCGCGCCAAGAAGGTGATGATCGACAAGGAGAACACCACCATCGTCAGCGGCGCGGGCAAGAAGGCCGACATCGAGGCGCGCGTCAATCAGCTCAAGGCGCAGATCGAGGAGACCACCTCGGACTACGACCGTGAGAAGCTGCAGGAGCGTCTGGCCAAGCTCGCCGGCGGCGTCGCGGTCATCCGCGTCGGCGGCGCGACCGAGGTCGAGGTGAAGGAGCGCAAGGATCGCGTTGATGACGCGATGCATGCGACCCGCGCGGCGGTCGAGGAAGGCATCCTGCCGGGCGGCGGCGTCGCCCTGCTGCGCGCTTCCGAGCATCTCAAGGGGCTGCGCACCAAGAACGATGACCAGAAGACCGGTGTCGAGATCGTGCGCAAGGCTCTATCGTATCCGGCTCGCCAGAATCGCGATCAACGCTGGCGAGGATGGCTCGGTGATCGTCGGGAAGATCCTGGAGAAGGATCAGTACGGCTACGGCTTTGACTCCCAGTCCGGCGAATACGTCAACCTGGTCACCAAAGGCATCATCGACCCGACCAAGGTGGTTCGGGTGGCGATCCAGAACGCGGCCTCAGTCGCGGCTCTCTTGATCACCACCGAAGCCATGGTCGCCGAGGTGCCGAAGAGGAATGCAGGCACCGGCGTGCCTGCGGGCGGCGGCATGGGTGGTATGGATTTCTAAGCGAGCCGGCTCATGACGAAGAATGGCAGAGAAGGAAACGGATGAGCCGAATCCTACAGAGATGCCGAGGTGCCGAGGTGAGCCTTGCTGTCCTATCGGCATCGACCGCGAAGTCCTCAAGCGAAAAGCCCGGCCACGAGAGCCGGGCTGATCGGTAATAATTCCAAGTCAGGCAATGCACGGAAGAAATCGGGGAAAGATGTCGCGTCTGTTCAAAAAGGAACACTCGAACCGATTATTGGCAAGACCGCGCAGTGTAGAGATTTCACAAGGGCGCGACATTTCGGGGAGTCCCGCTCCTGGCCCTTGGCGCAGATACTCGCTGTGAGCATAGGGCGCTGCCGCCAGGCTACGGCGACAAGGCGCATCGTGCCCTCGTAAGAGTGTCCGTATGCGATTGCGTGAGCAATTTGGTACAGACGCCGATCGCTTGACGTGTCTAGCCTCCTTAACGGGTGAGATTCGACTTACCTCTAGGTCAAGGCGAAAACGATGGAAATCTCCAGGGAGACAAAAGCTGCCGTGCGGCCGGCACTGTGGGGAGCCGTGGCCGGAGCAATCGCTCTGGCAATCGTGGGTTTCAGCTGGGGCGGCTGGGTGACGGGTGGGACCGCCGAGGCGCTCGCAAGGAATGGAGCTGCGACGGCTGTCGTCGCAGCTCTCACACCCATCTGCGTTGAGAAGTTTCGACAAGCCGCAGACGCGTCGGCAAACCTGGTCGAAATGAAGAAAGCGACCTATGCATGGGACCAGAGCAAGTTCGTTGAAAAAGGCGGTTGGGCCACCATGCCGGGAAGCACCGAGCCAAACTCGGCCGTTGCAAAAGCTTGTGCCGAATCGCTTGGTAGCAAGAATGCCGCGGAGCTGCGCGGATAGTCAGGAAACTCGTGCGGCGGAAAGACCGCTGCCATTGATGGTTCCCGGCCTCTTCTTGCAGGCACAGGCGGCTTATACCGTCGATTCGATGTGACCATCGCCACTTCCCGGGTGAGAGTCTTTTCTTTCCACGCAACCGTTCCGTGAGCCAGAACGCGAAGAGGAAAATTCCTACACACGACGGAAGTTAATTCGCGCGCAGTGTCGGTTGGGATCTTCCGGCACACGGGTGTCGGCCCAGCGCTATTGTCCAGGTGGGCAGATCAAAGAGTCGACGTTTAGCTGTTCGCCGCGCAATTTCGCTGATGGAGCCCAGCTTGCGCGAGCAGGACCGTTTCAAAAGTTTGCGGCGACCAAATCGTAAGAGCCCCTGCTGCCGCGGCTGTAGATCTTGGCAGCGGCGGCACAGATCAAGTCACGATTGCAATCAAACGCGTTCAGAAAGCCTGGTTCATCGTAGCTGGCATCTGGTTTAAGTCGCTTCAGCGCACCTTCGTTTATGAAGAACGACGCCTCAATAGCGCTGTCGTATCCCCAAAATCGCACGGCGCGCCGCGTGCGATCATAAGAGCGACTGTGATTTGGAAACTCAATCATGGTTGAGCCGATCAGTTGCCGATACACGAGACTCGCGCCTAGCACGATTTGCATCGGAGGTTGGAGCGATTCAGTTGCGCGAACTCTCAAGTGGTTATCTTGGAAGCGTATTACAATGTCGCTCGATGATAACGACAGCAAGAAAGTTGCGCTTGGCCCTCGTCATTCTGCGAATAGGCACTACATCTTAGTCATCACCGCGCGCTCCTCGGCTGTTATCGGTGACTGAGAGCATTGTGCTCCCGCCGCGGCCAAGAGGCGGTCAAATGTCGAATATCTCCAAGTTCAGTGTTCGCGAGTGGATGGTACCTCCCGTATTGCTGCCGATCTTTTTCGTGCTGCTGATCGCTGCTGCAGTGCTGATTCAGTGGTAGTTCCCTCCGGCAGGCGAGCGTCATCAGTTCCAGCCAATGATCCATTCGCCAAGGAAGGGAGCCAAATCGTTTGTTGGCTTCTGAACTGAGCATCAGGGCGGCAAACGCCTCGGATAGAGCTCGCAAGATGCCGCCGGACATCAGAGCGCGGAGGCACTGCAAAAGGTAACAATCCTGGAGAACGCTGCCGAGATGCTCAAGCATCTCGGCTGCAAGGTCGGCGTGTCATCAGAATGACAGGTGAGAGTTGATCCTGTCCGCTCCACCGTTCACGCACGCCGATGGGGTCGGATATTATGAGGAAAGAGCACCTGGGTATGGATCATAGGGGCACCGAGATGCTTGTCCCAGATCGATCGCTCGTACCAGTCTACAGCCGTTTCCCGTAGATGGCCCATCCAATGATGCTGGTCCAGCGCTGATCTTGCACGGCCGTCCGTAGCGCGATCGAAGCCTTCGACAATCCCGATGAGTCGAAATTCTCTCCTCGGGACCCGATAGCCGAATGACGTCGGCTGCCGTCATCGCTGTCGCGATGACGCTTAAGGAGCTTTGCACGAACTCCACGAAGTTTGGCGGCCGGTCGGTCCCGGAGGGCGGGTCGACCTCGTCTGGACAGTGGAAGGCATGTGATACGTCTTGCGGATCGTGGCAGCGGAAAGAATCGGACGACGAAGAATCAAGCTTGCCGCACCGGATGACCAGCTGCTGATCAATATTGCTCACGTTCCAAGAGAATGGGCGCCAGGTGCGGTCAAGGAGTTCGACCCGCATCCGGTGCATCCGGAGCCTGCAGCCTTGTTCAGTCCGCCGTATGAAGTGCTGTCTTTGTAGACTGAGCAATATTGCTCAGCAAAACATCCCGATCTGGATCAATATACTGGTTCGCAGGGGCGAACTCGGCGGAAGGAGCCAACTATGAATCCGATCACCGCATTTCTTGCGATAGCCTGCGTCGCTATCGGCGCGGTGCTTGGCCTGATGGGTTACTTCGCGCTCGGCACCGCTTCGCTGATCGCCGCGATCGTCATCGCCTCCGCGAAGATGGCAAACACCTGGCAGAAGTTCGTTATCCTCCGCGCCGGCAAATTGCGCGGCGTGAAAGGGCCCGGACTTTTCGTGATCATTCCGGTTGTCGATAGTGTCGTTGCCGTCATTGACGAGCGTATCCAGACTACCGCTTTCAGCGCCCAGGAGGCCCTGACGAAGGACACCGTCCCAGTGAACGTGGACGCCATCATTTTTTGGTTCGTCCATGACGCACAGAAGGCGGCCTTGAACATTACGAACTACCGGGAAGCCATCGATCGTGTCGCCCAGACTTCGCTGCGCGAAATGATCGGCTCCTCGATGCTAGCGGCGCTCTTGTCGGAGCGGACCGCCGCTGACCAGCTGTTGCGAAGCGAAATCGGACGCAAAACGGCCGACTGGGGCATCTCAGTGAGGTCAGTCGAGATCCGCGACGTCGCGATCCCGGTGGCTTTGCAGGATGCGATGTCTCGGCAAGCGCAGGCCGAGCGGGAAAAGCAGGCCCGTGTAATCCTCGGATCGGCCGAAGCCGCCATAGCCGGCAAATTCGTCGAGGCGGCCGTGATCTATGCGGGGCGGCCGGCGGCATTGCAGCTCCGCGCCATGAACATCATCTATGAGACAACCAAGGAGCGCGGCACCACGATCCTGATGCCGACATCGATGGTCGACAGCATGAACCCCGTCGTGGCCTTGGCTTTGGCGAGCCAGGACAAGACCGTGTCGGCCGAGAAAACCGGCTCGCTGCCGCTGAGCACCCCGTTCACACAACAGAAAAACGCTTCCAAGGTTGACGAGACTTCGCTTGCTCTCGAGCCAACTTGACACACCAAACGCGGTTTTGGAGCTGTTACTAAGGGACCGTCGGTGGATACGCTCGAACGCACATGTCCGAAAGCAGTCTAGACATGGTTCAAGGCCCCTCAGAAACCCGCGCGTTGGCGCAGTTGCTTGCCCACTATCGCCAACCCAATAACGCGCGCGGTATTTTCGAGCTTTTGATCACAGCAGTACCCTTTTTGGTCATCTGGGCTCTAATGTTGGCCGTTGTTGTCCGCGGCCATTGGATTGGTCTGCTGCTGGCAGCGCCCGCGGCGGGCCTGCTCGTTCGTCTCTTCATGATCCAGCATGACTGCGGCCATGGGTCGTTCTTCCGCGGCCGTCTTGCGAACGATTGGGTCGGCCGAGCCATCGGCGTTATTACCCTAACTCCGTACGATTACTGGCGACGCAACCATGCGCGCCATCACGCGAGTTCGGGTAATCTCGATCATAGGGGCTCCGGCGACATTGATACATTTGACCGTGAGAGAGTTTGCCGCACGGCCTCGATGGCGACAGATCCTCTATCGTCTGTACCGGCATCCGATCGTAATGTTCGGCGCAGGTCCCACATATCTCTTCATTTTGCGGCATCGCTTGCCGATAGGGTCGATGCGCAGCGGCTGGCGGCCCTGGCTAAGTACAATGGGTACGAACGTCACCATCGCGGTTCTGATCGCCGGCATGATTGGGCTGGTTGGCCTTGGGCCATTCCTGCTGGTGCATCTGCCGATCGTGGTTCTGGCTGCGTCAATCGGTGTCTGGCTGTTCTATGTTCAACACCAATTCGAGGAAACATCGTGGTCCCGTGATAAGGCGTGGAGCTTTCACGAAGCTGCGCTGCATGGCAGTTCGCACTATCACTTGCCGGCTGTCTTGCGCTGGTTTACGGCGAACATCGGCGTCCATCACGTCCATCATCTATGCAGTCGAATTCCCTGCTATCGGTTGCCCGACGTACTCCAGGATCATCCGGAACTCGCTGCCGTGGGACGGAATCACGCTTTTGCAAAGCCTGCAGTGTGTGCCGAGGGCCTTGTGGGATGAGAAAGGGCGGCGGCTCGTTTCGTTTCGAGAGGCCCGTCTCCGGCAAAATTTCCAATGTGAGCAATATTGACCAGTGAGCGCGGCATTTTTGAAAGCATACTACCGCTCTGATCGCCAGAGATTGGCCGCCGTTGTCTAACATTCCGTTATTGGCTTGAGGTCTCAAACAGGTTCCCGTAAGCGGCGCATTGAAGCCGTCCTCGAAACGCGCGTTTCAGTCCCGCAGCGATGTGCGATGCGGTCAGGAAAGCGGGCGCGGTTCATTTTCTAGGAGTCGCCTAATGGTTGAAAATGCGCCGCAGAGTAGATTTTTCGTTCGCGCGGGAGGTGTCGGCTGGATGGTCTACGATCGAGAACGCAGGGGGCCGGCTCTGATTGGAACCGATGTGGCGGATCGTTTATCGAAGGAACAAGCAGGACGGGCGTCCGCGATCCTACTTGCTTCAGCACAGAAGACCTGGAGCTGAAAGCTTAAGAGCGGGGCCGCCTCACTTCGCGGACTGACAAGGCTAGCCTCGGGTTTCGCACCATTTGCCGTGCGGGCACAGGCCGCTGAAGTTGGGCCGAGTCATCGGCCCTCTCAGACAATTGTCTCGTTCACGTTAGCACACGTCAAACCACGATGTGCGATTTGATCGCCGCTCGGTCAGCATTTTCTGGCATTTTCTACGTATGAGAGTTATCTTCAGCGTTTCTATCTATGGGAGTTCGCTAGAGACCAGAGAAGATCGGTGTCTCGCAAAATTGTGTGACGCGCCGCCGCCACGATCGGAAAACCGATGCTTAAATTGCTGGCACGATGCGCGGTGGTCTCTATTGTGCTGACTTCGGCGCTCGCCGCCGAACCGGTCAAGCTCAAATTGGCGTTCTTCAGCTCCGACCGCTCGACGAGCTATCTCGCGGCGGTCAAGCCGTTCGTCGACGCGGTCAACGCCGAGGCCAGAGGCCAGATCGAAATTGAAACCTATTTCAGCGGCGCGCTTGGCAAGGACCCGGCTGAGCAGCCCCAGCTCGTGCTCGATGGTAGGGCGGACATCGCCTACGTCGTCACAGGCCTGACGCGCAATCGATTTGCCGACAATGCAATCCTCGAATTGCCCGGCTTGTTTGCGAGCATGCGGGAGTCCGTTGCGGTGCTCACCCGGCTGATGGCAGCCAACGCGCTGCAAGGTTACGATGACTACATCGTGATCGGCGCTTATGTCAGCGAACCCGAGACGATCCACAGCAATATCCCGATCACGTCGCTGAATGATCTGAAAGGCAAGCGACTTCGCGTCAACAATCCTGGCGAAGCCGCCGCGCTCGAAAAACTGGGGGCGCGGCCTGTGCTCTTGCCGGTCAACAAGATCTCCGAAGCTATCGGCAACGGCAGCATCGACGGCGCCCTCGTGAACCCTGCTTCAGTGGTCGATTACGGCGTCAAACGCGTTGCGACTTATCACTACCTTCTTGGCATCAGCGGCGCGCCGCTGATGGTCTTGATGAACCGGAAGACATTCAACCGGCTCCCGAAATCGGCGCAGTCAATCATCCTCAAATACAGTGGTGCGTGGTCTGCCGGACGCTTCGTAGATACCTACGAAGCTGTGGAAAGCAGCATTATGAGGGAGCTAAAGTCAGATCCCAACCGTCACGTGATCGTGCCCACGCCGTCGGACCTGGATGCGGCAAATGCCGTATTCGCGACCATTGCCGATGATTGGGCTTCGAAAAGTCAGCGCAATGCCGAGCTACTGAAAACGGTCCGGGCCGAGCTCACGAAAATGCGATCGAACCGGTAGCCGCGGATGCCATCATTCGCCAGCATCCGGCCTCAGCGAAACATCGTCATCATCTGCGTCGCGCTTGCCATATTGTTGCTGGGTACCGGGGCGACCCTGAAGATCACGACTGATTATCTTCTCCGTCAAGACGCGACGTCGACCGCTCGCAGCTGGGCCCGGTTCCTGGCAGCCAGTGTCGCCGATCTCGAGCAGATTGCCGGCGGCGAGCAGCCGGCCGCCGCAAGCCTAGCGTTCTTCTTGTCGGCCCGAAATTCCGGTGAGGTCTTTCAATACGAGATCTTCAACCGCAATGGTTATTCGCAGCTCGTGTCGACCCAAGCAAAGATCGCACTCCTCGATTTGTCGGTATACAGCCCCGATGCAGCGCGATCGGTCGCCGAGGCTCAACCTATCGTCGATGTCAGGGAGGGCAATTCGGTCGACCGACCGGCATTCTTCGCGCGCGCCTATGTCCCGGTCCAGGCCGACGGTCGTCACATTGCGGTCGTTGCGGCCTACGTGGATCAAACGGAGCAACGCAGGAGTTTTCACAATACATTCCTGACCGCGGCCGCATTCCTTTGCCTGCTGTCGGGCCTCGCCTTCTCCATTCCCGCAGTTGCGTGGTATCGTGAAACAAAGGTGAAGCAGGTTGACCGACGCATCCGCTTCCTCGCCCACCATGACGCGTTGACCGGGCTGGCCAATCGTCCCCAGTTGATCGAAAAGCTGGAAAGAGCCCTCGCTCACTTGCCGACGCGGGGCGGCAGCCTTGCCGTGCACTTCATCGATGTCGACCGCTTCAAGGAGGTCAACGATACGCTTGGTCATGACGGCGGCGACTTTCTACTCAAGTCCATCGCCGAGCGTCTGCGCGCTGCGGTCCGGATCGACGACGTGGTGGCCAGGCTCGGCGGCGACGAGTTCGTCGTCGTGCAGAACGACGTCGGCGGCAGGATGCAGGCCGAGACCTTTGCGCGCCATCTTGCCACCGCCGCAAATGCTGCGGTGAAGTTCAAGCAGCACGAGATACACACCACCGCTAGCATCGGCGTGGCGCTGGCGATGGAGGAGGGCACCAGCCCGGAACGATTGCTCAAGAGTGCCGACCTCGCGCTCTACGCGGCCAAGGCCGCCGGCCGCAACTGCATCCGGTTCTTCGTGCCCGAGATGGATACCGAGCTACAAGCGCGCATCGAGCTCGAAAGAGCGATTCGCGAGGCGGTGCTGAATGATCGCTTCGAACTGCATTACCAGCCGCTCTTCGAAGTATCTCAGCGCCGTCTTGCCGGCTTCGAAGCGCTGATCCGGATGCACGCAGCGGACGGGACCCTCGTTCCGCCACTGGCCTTCATCCCGGTCGCCGAGGACTTGCGACTTATCGACAAGATCGGGGCGTGGGTGTTGCGGGAGGCATGCCGCACCGCCGCAACCTGGCCGGCGCACCTGACCGTTGCAGTAAACCTGTCACCCCAGCAGTTCGTGGCGGGCACCATCAGCGACATCGTCGCTGCCGTACTGAGGGAGGCGGAACTCGCGCCGCACCGGCTCGAACTGGAGATTACCGAAGGCTTGCTGCTCGGCAACACCGAAACGATCATGGCGCAGCTCCTGACTCTCAAGGCGATGGGCGTGGCCATCGTAATGGACGATTTCGGTGCAGGCTATTCGAGCTTCAGCTATCTGTGGCGCTTTCCGTTCGACAAGATCAAGATCGATCGAACCTTCATGCAGGGCCTCGACGGCCCCCATCGCCAGGTCGGAGCGGTGGTCAAAGCGATCATCGCGCTTGGACGCGAGTTGCACATGCGCGTAACGGTCGAAGGCGTCGAGACCGCCAGCCAGGCGGCATTTCTCGATACGGCCGACGGTGATCAGGTCCAAGGGTTTTTCTTCGGCCGGCCGGTCCCGGCCTCGGAGCTCGGCGCCAGCATTCTGGCGGGCTTCGCGAGGCCAATGTCGCCGGCTTTACCCGTGCCCAAGCTGCAGGTCGTCAACGCCACCGCTGAACGGTAGCACGAACCTGCACCTCCGTGGGCGGAGCGGCTCCCCGGCCCTCCGCCATTGTAGACCATTCTCGCGTTTCGGTTAGCGCTTGTCTCACCAACATGACATTTTTCTTCCGTAGCCTGCATCTCTCGCCGAGGTTGCGAATTGGTGATCATGCCTACCATGGAAAATCAATCGCGTTGCACCTCCGCGCCGGAACGCGGCAGCCCACACACAGGTGGCCCCCTCACGACGCCGATCGACGGCGCAACAAATGGCGGGTCCGGTCCACGGCACGCGTTGGACGTGCATCTTGATCCCGGCAAGACCGAGGTCTCGGAGACTGACGCTCCGAGTGCAAATGTGGCGCCGAGCCGGACACCACTGCGATTTGTGAGGCAGCCGTGGGCATCGCCATCGTCGCAGTATTCGGCTGGCTCCCCCTGAGAGCGGTTTTCCAGACGTCAAGCGTCGAAGCAGTCGTCAACGCGAGGCTGGTGACATTGAGGTCGCCGATTGACGGCAAGATTTCATCCGGCGCCGGTCTGTCGGGCGATCCAGGCATCGTCGCCGAGGGCACGTTCATCCTTCGTGTCGTCAACGCGCGCGGTGACCGCGTGCGGCTCGACGATCTGCGCAGCCAGATGTCTCGCCTGGAAAACGAGAGGCCAAGCCTCGTTTCGAAGATAGCATCGGCTCGCGCGGCGCAGAAGGATCTGGCGCGTCAGGCGGCCCTGTTCACGAAGGGGCGTATTCGTCAGCTCGAGGCGCGCATCGCGGAAATCCAGGCCTCAATCGAAGCGGCCGCGGCGCGTCGCGAGGAGGCGACGGCCGCGGTGGAGAGAGCCTCTTCGCTTGTAAAATCGGGCAGCGTTTCCTCCGTCGAGCTTGGGCGCTTGACGAGAGATCAAACCATCGCCCAACAGACTGAGATCGGCGCGCGACGCCGCCTGGATGCAACCCAGGTTGAGCTCACCGCCGCCCGCGAAGGCACCTTTCTCGGCGACAGTTACAACGATCGTCCGAGTTCGGTGCAACGTGAGGAGGAAATGCGGCAGCGGGCGGAGGGGCTCACCGCGGACGTCGCGCATGCGGATGCGCAGATCGCGTGGCTCGAGGGTGAGATTGAATCCGAGCGATCTCGTTACAGCAGCCGCTCCGAAGCGGAGCTCAAATTCCCCGTCGCCGGCCGAGTCTGGGAAATCCTGACTGCGCCAGGTGAGGACGTCCGGGCCGGTCAACCGCTCGTTCGCCTGCTCGATTGTTCCGGCGCGGTGGTGACGGCGAACGTCAGGGAGAGTGTGTATAACAGCCTGCAACTTGGATCGGTCGCGCAATTCCGACCGAGCGCCGAAGGGCCCGAGTTGGCCGGCACCGTGGTCAATCTTACGGGCTCCGCAGGGGCCGCGGCCAACCTCGCCATCAATCCCGATGCCCTGAGCAAGGAACCATATCGTGCCACAATTTCGGTCCCCGCCCTTAACGATGGCTCCAACGATTGTCCGGTCGGGCGAACCGGACGCGTCATCTTCTCGGCAGATAGTGCGAGAATGCCATGATCGCCGCGCTGACACCGGGCCTTCTTGCGCTCGGGTTCTGCCTTGCCATCCTGCCCTGGCTGCGGCCTGGGAACTCTGCGTCGCGTTCGCTGATGATCGCGATTCTATTGCTGCTCATGATCCGCTACTTTGGATGGCGCCTTACGTCCACGATCCCGCCCGTCGGCTGGACCGCCGATTTCGTCGTGGGAGTCGTGTTCCTCCTCGTGGAGGCTGCATCACTCGCGGCGAGTGCACTGTCGCTACTGTTTCTCAGTCGTACGATCGATCGAACGCCGCAAGTCGAAGCCAATAGGCGGTGGCTTGCCGGACGGGACACTCCCCTCATCGACGTGTTCATTTGCACCTACAACGAGGAAGTTTCGATTCTCGAGCGCACGATCGTCGGCACAACTGGAATGAACTATCCTAACTATCGAGTTTGGGTGCTGGACGACGGGCGGCGCCGCTGGCTCGAAAAGCTTTCAGGCGAGCTCGGCTGCCGCTATCTGGCTCGGCCCGACAACAAGGACGCCAAGGCCGGCAACATCAACCACGCTCTTCGTCATGTGACAGGGCTCGTCGATCCTCCCGACTTCATTTCGATCCTCGATGCCGATTTCGTTCCCATGCCCGAATTTCTCGCTCGCGCGATGTGCCTGCTCCGCGATCCTGGCGTAGGCGTGGTGCAGACGCCTCAGCATTTCATCAATGCGGATCCGATTCAAACCAACCTGGCCGCGACCAAGGTCTGGCCGGACGAGCAGCGCTTCTTCTTCGATATTCTGATGCCAGCGAAGGACGCGTGGGGCGTGGCTTTCTGTTGCGGCACGTCGTCGGTCATCAGACACTCGTCACTGGTGAAAATTGGCGGCTTTCCGACCGATTCCGTGACGGAGGATTATCTACTGACACTGCGGCTGAAGGAGATTGGCGCGCGCACGGTGTACCTGAACGAGCGGCTGACCTTGGGGTTGGCCCCCGAAGGACTGAAGGAGTACATCACTCAGCGCAGCCGATGGTGTCTTGGCTTCATGCAGATAATTCGGGGGCGCAGCGGCCCCTTTTCGCGAAGATCGCGGCTGGAACTTGTCGACAGGCTATCCCTGGTCGAAGCATTCATGAGTTGGACCTCGACCTATGTCATCAAGGTATTCGGTCTTGTCATTCCGAGCCTTTATCTTCTGTTCGGCATCAAAGCCGTTCAGGCGGATCTTTCCATACTCCTCGGAAATTTCCTGCCGTTTTATATCTGGTATTCGCTCACCATCGCCTGGATTTCTCGTGGACGGTCAATGGCGGTGATGTCCGACGTCTCCCAATACATTGCTTTGCCAGCGGTTCTCAAAGCAGTCGCGAGGGGACTGCTCAAGCCGCTGGGGCACAAGTTCGAGGTCACCGCAAAGGGCGGGGATCGCGATCAAGGTTTCATCGAATGGCCGCTGCTCAGGATCTACGGCTCCGCGTTGGCGATTACGCTCGCCGGAATTACCTATGCCTTCGTGCTTCATGCGCAAGGCGACATTATCGCTTATGGCGGCCTGGCGCTGGCCTGGAGTTTATACAATGCAGTCGTCCTGACGATCGTCTGCCTGGTGTCCGTCGAGCAGCCGCGGCGGCGAAAGGCCGAGCGGTTCGAGCGAACTGAGCCAGTTCTTTTCAATATCGGTGGGCGGTCCGGCATCTACCGTTTGGCCGACATGTCGATCACGGGTGCCCGCTTCGTGAGCAACAATCCTCCACCGGTTGGCACCGTCGTCCATTGCACACTTCGTGAGAGAACTCTCGCCGCTCTGGTCGTGCGGCGTACAGCGGATGGATTTGCAATCCGATTCGATGAGACCCTCAACACGCGCGTTGATCTCATTCGAGCTTTCTATTCCGGCGACTACGTCACCGCATTCACCGGCATACGCGCCGTCCCCCTCGGCAAAGCAATCATGATGCGGATTTTCGGGTGACTACGTCTACCGGCGGTATTGTTGGGTCAGGCTTCGGGCGCTTCCATCGAAGGCGTTGGGCAGCATGGCTGTCCTAGCATGATAGTCGTGCTAGTGGGCGGCAAGAGCAGCCATAACCGAGAGCGTCGCGGCAGATCGGGGCCATTTGATAACCAACGCGCTCGCCGTGGAGACTGAGCAAAATTGACCAGCGAATCGGTGTCTCTAAGAGCATGTATCCTTGGGGGGCGGGCTGTTGGGAGGAAGGAATGATCGCCGAGCGAAAGCCACCCAGCTTTTGGCCTCAGAGTCCGGACGACGAGATGCGAATGAGGGGCACCCTTCGCTCTCTCGAAAAAGAGAATATGGAGCTGAAGGAGCTGGTCGTCCGCCTTTCGGAGACTATCCTTCGATACGTCGAAGGGCGACGCTGAGTTCGCGAAACGAGGCGCTGAGCTAGATGTCCGTTGAGCGGGTCACGGCCGTAGCGAAGCTAGGCTCGCCCCACGGCTTCGTCGCCGCAAGGCCTACATCGATGGTTTCGGCGCCTGATCGCTTCGGTTGCGCGCGTGCTATGTCGGCGCCCGCAGCTCGCCCCGAAACCAAGCTAAAGTATTTGCGCATTTCATCGGGTCGACTGCTTCGTCGAGGAGCTGGTGGATGAGATCACAAGCGGGACATTCGAAGGTTTGAATGCGAAAGCCGGCGGGACCGGGCGTAATGCGCGCCAGCATCATGCTTATCTGGCATTCGGGACACATCGGTCGCTGGATGGTCATTGAGCTAGCCTTGATCAGGGCGGGAGCGCGAAACTCCCAGTCACCGGTGGATGCCGTTGGGCGCGGTGATGCACCATCGTTGAGCAATGCATGCTGCTGCCGCTGGCCAATATTGATCATCTTCCGAACTAGCGTTGGTTATCCCAAACACGCGCTTTCACGATTCGACTCCTTTTTAGAATATGCAGTTGTCCGGTCGCTCCCATGAACGGCATCTACCGGCCTGGCTGTCCTGTCTGCGCCGACGCGTCGCCGGCGGAACGCTTAGCTCACCGGTCGATGAGATATTCAAGCGTAGACACAGCGGGCTGCTGCTCGTCCTACGAACACACGCCCCGGAACGGACCAGCGATAAGTGAGGGTCCTGAAGCAACCATCGGTGGCGAGCAACGTTGATCCACCACCAAGCGAAACAAGGAGACACAAATGTCAGATCACATCCAGACAGAGCAGAATGTGCCGCACCAACCGAATGGCAATGATCAGCTCAATACAAGAGCTTCGTCCAGCGCCTTGCCCGGGGCCTTCCTTGCGATTGCCAATGCTTACGGGGACTACACGAAGAAGTCGCTCGAGCATACGAGACTGTTTGTTGAGAAGCTCTCGGGCGTAAAGTCGCTCGACAAGGCGATTGAAGTTCAGGCCGACTTCGCCAAGGCAACCTATGGCACGTTCGTTGTGGAGTCGCAGAAGATCGGCACGCTTTACGGCGATCTTGCCAAGGAGTCGTACAAGCCATTCGCTGAGGTTGTTGCAAAGATGACCCCGACAAATCGGTAACATGGCTTAGAACTCTGTCCCGCGGTGCCGGAGCAAAGCGGCTCTGGTTCATCGCGAGGCATTGCCGGGAGGAGCATTATGGCCAG
This sequence comes from Bradyrhizobium sp. USDA 223, assembly GCF_044909005.1. NCBI lineage: Bacteria > Pseudomonadati > Pseudomonadota > Alphaproteobacteria > Hyphomicrobiales > Nitrobacteraceae > Bradyrhizobium > Bradyrhizobium sp. USDA 223. The sequence goes on along the minus strand of NZ_JBIYDR010000001.1, from coordinate 4,233,103 downwards.
TATCAATCAGATCTTCGAAAGCTTATCCATTAACCCAGAGCAGGTAACCGCCGTGAACGCAGCGTACGACCTGGCATGTCGAACGCTTCAACACATCGGCCAGCTGGAGGTAGATCGGGAAATCATTGCCAGGAGAATTGTGCAGGCAGCAGGCGACGGCGAGCGCGATGCCGACAAGCTGTGCGCGCGTGCCATCCGTGGACTGACTGCGCTCGACTACCGGCAGCATAGCACCTAACGGCCCGAACGATCCACTGACTGGCAGAGCCACAAGTCAAATACCATTTGGGTAGTCGCCTCAGCGAATTGCGCCGCTCGCCTTGCGAGATGAGAGCTTCGAGCGAAGATCCGAATGTCATCCCGTCATTGACTGCGTCTCGTTCGCAACCGAGCACTGCAGGGAACTAAAGCTTGTTAGGGCCGTTCCATCCTATGGCCGATCTTCGTCGGCTTGAATGCAGTTTGATTGGAAAATATTAGCTGACGAAGTCCTTAATAGTTTCTGCAGCTGTCGCGGCGCTATTGGCCACGACAGGGCTGGCGACAGCGCAAGGCGTCAATCAGGGAGCAGCGAAGGAGTCTCCGGCTGCCGCCTCGCCTAAAGGCGATAGCGCGGTGCCGATGAATGCACCAGCGGCAAAGGGAGCCGAGACATTACCCCCCGGCGCTACGTCAAAAGAGGGTAAGCCTCAACATGTACAGGTCAAGCCGGAGGCAACAACGACGGGCGACAAGAAAGCTGACGGCCGGTCGAAGGCTCCGGACTCAACTGCTCCGACCGCCGCTTCGAAGGACATGAAGAATCCGACAGCTGACTCGAAATCACTTCCTGACACCAAGCCGGCAAGCGAGCTGAAAGCCGACAGCAAGGCAAAGGCAGTTGATTCGACAACCACCTCAAAGGACTTGAAAACGCCGTCTGCCGACACAAAGCCATCGACCTCCGACAGTAGGACGACGGGAAGTGCGGCAAACTCGGCGACGGCAGCTCCTCCCGCCGAGAAGCGCACCCAGATAACCTCGGCGATGAAGCAAGAGAAGGTCGAGGAAGTAACGAACGTGAATTTCAATCTCTCAATCGGAACGGCTGTGCCCGCCGGTATCCGCTATTACCCGATGCCGTCACGTATCGTGGAAATCTATCCGGAATGGCGTGGATACGATTTCATCCTGGTGCACGGCAAGTATTTTGTCCTTCGCCCGCGTACGCATGAGATCGTTTACATCATTGAGGGGTAGGCGAGCTCCCGAACCACATGACAAGCAGCTGAACGCAAGAGGGCGGCTCAAGAGCCGCCCTCAATATATGAACCGGGCGCCGCGCGCGTGGTGTTGTTATCTCCTCCGCAAGTTTGTTGCGGAAAGCGAGCAATATTGACCAGCGCACAGGGAACTCCAAAAGGTAGGTTGTTTGATCACCGCCCTACGATAGGCATCCATCGGTGACTGAGAGTGTCGCGCTCCCGCCTGGTTCTCAAGGGGAGTATCATGCCGTCTAGTCGATCCAATCCAAGGCTTAGTGCCGCAGACTTCAGAATTCATGGCTGCTCGAGATGCCGCACGCCGATGACGTTGGTCTGCATCGAACCGGACAAGCCCGGTTTTGATGTGCGCACCTTTAAATGCGCAAGGTGCGGACACGACGAAGTCGTCATCGTTGCAATTTAGGCTGGCTTCGTAATCCGCTACTTTGCCTGCCCGAAGAGCGGAGCAAGAACTTCACGCCTGTGCTCTTGCGAAGCCTGACGCCGAAAAGGGGGGCGATTGGCACCGAGGAGATGATCCGCTCATCTCCAGAGGGAAAACCATGGTTGCCGTCATACCGCCGTTGCATAGTCCTTCGGTCCCGCTTGATGTTGATCTGCCAGATCCACACGCTGCGGCAGTCGATGCTCGCAATGAGACGGAGATGCCGCTTCCGTCTGATCCGCGGACGTTTTTTCTCGGTGGCTTGTTCGGATTAGGTGTCCTGGCGGCGCTCTACGTCGCAAGCTCGATCATTCTTCCGGTCATGGTTGCCCTCGTGCTGAATCTCCTGCTTCAACCCGCTGTCCCCCTCTTGGGACGCTTGCATCTGCCGCGGGCTGTGGGAGCGCTCTTCACCGTTCTTCTGGTGATTGGAGCGCTTGTCGGTCTGGTGGCGGCGTTATCGGTGCCGGCCACGACCTGGGCAGAGCGGCTGCCCGAGGGCATTCCCCGCCTGGAGGCACACCTACGGCTTGTCAGCGGGCCGATTCAGGCGTTGCAAAAAGTCATTCAACAGGCCGAGCAGGCTGCAGATGCTCCGCCCGGCAAGGGATCAATTGTTTCGGTTCGCCGCGATCTGGGCATAACAGGCGTCCTTTTCGCCGGCACGCGCTCCGTACTCGATGGCCTGTTTACGACGGTCCTGGTGCTTTATTTTCTTCTAGTCGCGGGCAACATATTCCTCCGGCGGGTCGTTGAAATTCTGCCGACGTTCAGCAACAAGCGACAAGCCGTCGATATCTCTCAGCAGATCCAGGAGGACATATCGGGGTATCTGCTTACAATTACGGCCATGAATGCCGGGGTAGGCGTCACGACGGCGGCAGCGATGTATCTTTGCGGCCTGGGAGATCCGCTGTTGTGGGCTACCACGGCCTTCCTTCTGAACTACATTCCGATTCTGGGGCCGCTTTTCGGCGTCGGCATCTTTGTGCTGGTCGGAATGCTGAGCTTCGAGAGCTTGTGGTGGGCCTTGCTGCCGCCGGTGCTCTACTTTGGCATTCATCTCGTCGAGGGCGAAATCTTGACGCCCCTGCTGCTTGCGCGGCGCTTCACGCTAAACCCGGTGCTGATTATCCTGTCGCTGGTGTTCTGGTTCTGGATGTGGGGCGTGCTGGGTGCGATCTTGGCTGTGCCGATGCTGGCTATTCTGAAGATCGTTTGCGACAGGTTGCGCCCCCTTAAGGCGTTGGGACATTTCCTAGAAGGGGAATAGTGACGTCGGCCGGCATTTCACCTGCCTTTCGGTGTACCGAATCTCGACCTCGAATCCCTGCGGAACGAACGCCGGCGGCGCGACTTGGTGAGGGGCGACCGGATGCATATGCCCCCCAAAGCATCCGATGAAATGACGGCCTCAGCGCGCCCCCACGCCCTGGGGTCGTTTTTTTCCGACCGCCCTACTGATCTCGCTCTCTCAGCAGGGGCTTCTCATGCAAAACCGCGCTCAACAGTGAATTGTGGACCTCGATGTGCCCATTATAGCTGATGAAGCCCAGCCTGCGAAACTTGTTCATGAAATAGCTGACGCGGGATCGCGTGGTCCCGATCATCTCAGCCAATGTCTCCTGACTAATGTTCGCGCTGATCGGCTGCGGGCTGCCTTCCTTGCCGAAATTGGCGAGCAGCAACAGCAGTCGAGCAAGCCGCCGCTCGCTCGAATTGAAGAGCTGGTCGATCAAGTCCTCCTCAATCCGACTGTTCCGGGTCAGGAGATACGACATGAAGAGCTGTGAAAATTTCGGCTCGATAGCCTTCATCATCGCGTCTTTGCTGATCGACGTGATAACGCAATCTTCCATCGTCGTTGTCGTCGCGATGCGTAACTGATGACCGTTCATGCATCCCTCGCCGAAGAATTGGCCGGGCTCCAGAATTGCGACAACCGCCTCCTTACCCTGCTCGGATACGACCGTTAGCTTGACTTTACCTTTCTGAATGTAAAACACCGAGTCTGCGACATCGCCTTGCTGGAACACATGCCGGTTCTTGGGAAGCTCGAGAATCGTTTTCCCCGCACCCACTTTGGCGAGGAATTTCTTGGGGTCAAAGATGCCCTTGGTTGGCTTTGTCACGGAGCCTCCTGTGCCTCACAAACCTGCCCGATCTCGGTTAACTGCCAAGCGCCCTGGCGTTTTTGAACGAGCGGCGAGAGCGTTTTTAGCCAGCTTACCTGCCGATTTTCACCAGTTCTACAAGAAAGCAGACTGTTGAGCGCGTCAGCTCGCTGCCCACCGAGGGCGACACCGCCTGCGCTTCCCCGAGCGCGTCGCGCATCGGCTACGGCTGCGGCTGTTAATCACCGGATTGCGATCGCTACGACGTGGGAATGAGCGCAGTTGACGTGTTCAGAATGCGGATGTCGACGCAGATGATCGGGCGGTGATGAGGCAGTATGCTGGCTCGGTACCCCAGCCCGCTGGTCAATATTGCTCACTCTTGTGCCATCTTATTGTACGGCCGAGGCTCGTTATTCAAACCGTTGATCCCCATATCTTTCTAAGTCTCACCATCCAGGGTGGGGAGATGGGCTGAGACTTCGAACGAAAGAGCCCAGCATGTTTAAATCTCAGCAATACCGCGCAGTGGCGGAACAGGGCCGATCGGACGGCGTAGCCCTTGCGGCTGAAGAAGAGCTTGTTCTGCGGTATCTTGGCGCAGCCATCATCATGCAATGGAACGCTCTACCGACCACGCTGCAACGCGATATCTTCGACACTGCCGGGTCGATTGGCGAGTTGCTGGAGACGGCGGCGCTCCGCGGCCAGATCGCCCGATTTCTTCATAACCACAAGGATGACGCCGGTCACGGCAAATTGCCTCTAACAGAAGACATGCCTAGCGATGCGAGATCGTGCACTTTGGCTCTCTCACGGTGGGACAACGAGGGAGGCGCAGTGCGCGACGGGCTGTCGATCTAACCGGATGCCGATAACAGGAGATTTCCATGTCACTTACACAATTTCGGGTCGATGACGGACCACATACCATGGACGGGTTGCGGCTTCTTGCTCAGGACGGAAATGAACAGATCGAGGCGTTCATGGGCCGGAAGGTGATGGACGTTTGGGCGGAGTCTGTCGAGCACCGTGGAGGACGACAAAGTCTGTTCCGCGATCAATACAATGCGCTTGGCCGGTTGAACCTTGCCGCACTTCAGCGGATTGTGAGCGCGAAGTACCAGCGAGGCGCCGCATTCAACCGCCAGCATCCCTTTGTCGAGGTTCTATTCTCTGACATTACGGAAAGCGGCGAGGCTTTAGATCTAAGTCAACTCGTTCGGGAGGTGTTGCCGCCAGCGTTTCATAGACTGGCCTGAGACCTGGACCACGAGAAATCTCGCGACTGGAGTCATGTGCGCTCAGTATCACAATCGTAGTAGAATGACCCGCGCTTGGCGATAAGCAGAGCTGCGAAACCACAGCTCGGTCGTGGCGGCAAGATCCTGGAGGATCCAATACGGTTTCGACGCGCAGTACATTCAACAACAATTCGGAGAACAAGATCGATATCGACCGGACAAAAGTGCCCAATGTGATCCGGAATGCCTGCTCGGTGGCAGCTCTCTTGATCAGCAGGATGGCCATCGTCGCCGAGCCGAAGCTTCGGCCGCCGGCGGACACATGGCGCCCGAGAATGCGGATGGCGACGCCCGGCCTTTTGCTTCTTTGATATAGTTCGTTGCCCGTAGGCCTCTACCATCTTCACGAAAGAGCTGGTCCGTCATTCTCTGGGACCAGCGAGGACCAACCGCTGGCGAGTCCAGCTCAACCTGATTCGCGCTTGGCTCAATGCGCAAGAGCGACTCGGCCTGTTTAGAAGTTGGAGGAGCGAGCGTCGACCGATATGGGTAAGTTCTGCAAAGCGTAGAAAAGGAAGATTGCCGTTAAATTCTCTCTCTCGCGCGTCGTCGCCTCCTGCGCCTGCCCCGATAGGCGATCCTTCTGTGGGCCTCGTTGGTGCTCTCTCGCAAAGCGATCAAAGTGAGCAGCTGTGTATTGAGATCCTTTGAAATGGAGCGGAGGTAAAAAAGCTTATCGTCGAGTGACTGCATTGATCTGCCAACCCCCATTTTGGCGAAATATGACCTGAAACTCTGACAGCCGCTGGTCAATATTGACCACCCCCGGATCAATGGTTAGCCGCTCTGATCGAGGGAAGGTCAATTGGTTTCATCTTCCGCAACGAGGTGACCCAAGGGGGAGTTATTCATCAGGTGCAAAATCGGCGTAGTGCTTTGGCATGCTCGAGCGGATTGCTTGTCCTAGCGCTACCCCAAAACGGCGACTCATCGAAGTCATCGCTTCCATCAAATGGCAAGTCAGTGCCGCCGGTGAGCCCCCGGGGGAGGAGGGGCACGTCCTGAGTCTTTCGAATATTGCCCAAGTTAGGACGAGCAATATTCTCAAGCGGCTGGAACGATTGATCTTGGGAGTTCTTGGTCCTCAGCAATCGGAGATTTATCTCCGAGAGCCAAGCCCACTGACCGGTCGACATTTTGCCCCAATGCCCGGCGGAAGGCTTAGCGGCCTCAGATGCCCCCGCACTGAGGCCGTTGCCTTTGGTCGAGGTGAAGGTGTTCGGCGCCGCTGGGAGGCACTTGGGAATTACTCCCAGTTGCGGATCAGTCCCGGCGAAGGGCTCGCCGCCGGAAGCAAAAACGCCGCCCGCTTGAAATGAAGCGCAGACGGCGGTCGATCAGCCCCGGGAGGGTGAGAGTAAAATCCCGATACCAGTTGGTCTCTACGGAGCGGACGTAGGTTCAGCCTGTTGGAGATGAAGTCCTAAAGCGGCGCCAATAGTCCCGGCGAGGTCAACCACTTGTTGACCTCTCCGGCAACATCGATCTGCCGGGCTTTTCGCAAAAGCTCCGAGCGGCGGATACCAGCGGGCATCCCTTTGGCCTGCTGGCGAAGGTTGAGCGCTTCTTGCGTCAGGCGATATTCGAACGTCGATGATGGTTCTGGGATCGTCGAGCCAAGATTTTCATGTTCCGCTGCGGGGTAAGCGGGAGCGCAACTCGCGTTCACGCCACCGATAGCATTAGCTACTTCTGCGGAGCAGTTTCTTCTTGCTCTCCCGGAACCATTGTTTCGCGATTCTATTGGCTCACTGACACAAACTTCTTTTGGGAGATACTTCATGAGAATTCTCACAGTTTTAGCAGCCGCAGCCAGTACGCTTATCGTGACCGCGGCATCGGCAGCCCCGCTTTCCCTCAGCACATCGCCCACGCCGGAGAGCAGCCTTCAAAAGATTCGCATGGTCTGCAATGAAGACGGACGGTGCTGGCGCGAACGTAGCGAAAGGCGCGTCATCATCCGCGAAGGGCGCGATGCGTACGGATATGCACCACGTGAGCGCTACATCGAGCGACGTGGCTATGAAGACCGCGGCGGCGTTGGCTTCCGCGCTCCCGGCGTGAGCGTCGGGATCGGCACCTACTGAGAGACGAAGCAAGCCGATGCAAGAGGTCGCGGTGCAATCCGCGGCCTTTTTGTTGGATTCTCAGGCGATCGGCAAGCCAAACGGCGCCGGCCCAGCTGGGAAGCTAAGGTATCGGACCCTTTCGACAGAGCTCGCTCAGGGCTTGAACAAAAGCCAGATCACGCGACCACGGCGATCGAGCCGAGTGGCACGTCCAGCGTGTAGACTAATCCGCCCCGTTCATATGCGAGGCTCACCTGCCCGGTCAGTTGCTGGCCCAGAGACCCCATCATCCGGGTGCCGAAACTCCGGCGTGTGGGCGGCTCGACGGGGGGACCGCCCCTTTCAGTCCAGACTAGGCGAAGCCTCTGCTTCAACTCATCGATTGCCCACGAAATCTCGACGCGGCCCGTCGGGACGGACAGGGCGCCGAACTTGGTGGTGTTGGTGCACAGTTCGTTCAACGTCATCGCAAGCGCAATGACGGCGACCGACGTAATCCTGATATCCGGTCCATTGAAGTGGAAGCGTCTGTCGCCCTGACTGTCGTAGGGCTCCGTTGCGCTGCTCAGCGTGTGGGTCAGGCTCGCATCGGCCCAACTCACCTGCATCAGCAGATCATGGGCTCGCCCCAATGCGAGCAGCCTGCCCTCCATGGCCTTCTGTCCATGCTCGATACTCGGCGCTCCGCGGAAGCTCTGGGACGCGATTGCACTCACCATGGCAAGCGTATTCTTGACGCGATGATGAAGCTCACCGAGGATCAGCTTCTGCAATTTGTCGGCGGCACTTCGCTGCTCGGCATCGATGCCGGCCTGAATGATCAAAGCTTGCGCGTCGATCTTGGCCTGTTCGAGCAGCAAGCGAAGGCTGTCGTTCTCGGCGGACAGGGAAGCCTCCTGCTCCGACCGGGAGGGGGAGGCGCGCGCGGCGTCAAACGCGCCACCGAGCGTCCAGTCGCCTGCCGTCGGAACGATCTGCAAAGCACCTGCGCCCACCATCGCCTTAAGCTCGGTGATCATTTGCTCGACACCGAGCGGTTTACCGAAAAATCTGCTGTTCGCCGGCCGTTCCGCCTCGGACGGCTTTACCTGGCCGGACACCAGAATGATCTTGATCGAGGGCCAGCGCTCGTGCACCGCATGGGCGAGCTTGAGGCCATCGATAGTTCCCGGCATTTGAATATCGGTCAGCAGCAGCGAGATGTCCGATCGGGACTCCAGAACCGAGATTGCCTCGTCGGCATTAATCGCCTCGATGGGACAGAACCCGGCATCCTCCACGATGTCGACCGCACGCATCCGCAGGATCATCTCGTCCTCCACGATGAGAACTTTCGGCACCTGGATTGGCTCTATTGACATGGTGATCTCGCTCTCTCTCGGCGGGCCGAGGGAGTCTCGGCACCCGCGAATGCTCGTAAACCGATTGCCCTGGACCGACGCCGCGCCCATTGCTGCGCCTTTCGAGGGAAGAAGGCCAGCCAATTCGCCGCGTCCGCGGTGTCTCGTCTCGGCGTGACGGTCTGATGCTGCCAGGCTGGTTTGGACGGGAAGAACTGGGGGGCTGATCCCTGAGGCTAGCTGATTGAACGAGGACCGAACTATCGCCGGGCAGTCACGAGACGAGCTTCCTGGATCTTCGTTCCAGAGCCAGCGTGTCGCAAACAGGACGTGGGAAAGTCCGGCCAGACCTGTGCCGAGCAATCTAGGAAAGCGGCTCGGATTTTGAGCCGGTCGCCTTTGGCCAGCGCCACGAGCTCATCCGCCTGCACTTTTGGAGCAAAGGTCGGCAAAGCGATCACCGCCGCTCCGAGGAGCATGAAGATCGCGAGGGATGACAGAGATCTCACCATTTTGTTCTGCTGACTTTCGGTCTTCGATCCCGCCACGTTCGAGGATCCGCCAGGGCAACAACCATAACGAGATATCGTTCCTCCTGTTCAACTCGGCTGTTTGGCCTGGTTCGTTCCTATGCCTGGTGCGGCACTGTTGCAATCGAGCGGAGCGCCGCGCGCCGGCACAATAGATTTGAACCATTGGCCCTGCCAATCGTCTTCCTCCCTGGAGGAAAGCAAATGATGGAAGACCAACTCGCCCGCCAAGAGCAGGTTGCTTTTCGTTTAGAACAATCCAAGCGCCTGCTGCGTGGAGCGAAAGATCCCACGACCGCGCAGCGCATTGGCAAGCTGATCGGCGACCTGGAGCGAGAGCAAACGGAAGAAAACGAAAAGTAAGCCGCCGCTGGCGCGAACGCGCCCCCGATCGCGCTTGCGCTTCTTATGAGCCTCGCAACCGCATCGAGTGCGACGGTCTATGATGAAGACCGTCGCACTCGAGCAGCGTGGCTCGTGCGCTCAATACGGGGTGTAGTATTGGCGGCGATAGGGATACGGGCCGCCGTAGTAGCCTGGCGCGTAGTAGCTCTGCGGATAGCCCGGCCCGTAATAGCCGCCACCGTAGGCTCCATAGGCGGCGGCTCCAGCCGCAGCACCAAGGATGCCAAGACCAATCGCGGCCCCCGGAGCGCGGTAGTAGCGGCCACGATAGTGGCGTCGGTAGTAGACCTCGGTCACTCCGGATGAAGAAGCCGCTTGTGTCAGAAGAGTCGTACTCGCCGAGATCGGGGCTGCCGCCGAAGGGAGCACCGAGCCAAGCATCGCCGCACCGAAGAGCGCGACGGCGACCGTGCCTTTTATTGTCTGGTGGTTCATAGTCGTATCCTCTCGAATTGGAGTACGCCGCTCCTTGATGCGGTTCAGCGCGGCAAGAGAACGCCTCTTTTCGGCTGAGGCTCTCTCGCCTCCTCCTCCGCCAGCAACTTCAAGAGCACTTCCCGCTCCGCTTCACTGTGCGGCTATGCAAGATGTTCCTTGGATAGGATGAGGTCCTGCAGGTGAATGTACTTCTCCATGGCTGACCTCGCTGATTGGATCGAAAGACGACGTTCTTGCGCGGGACGTACGTTCGAGCCATCCGCGCAACGCCTCGAGAATGTCGGGCATGATGCTCCTTCTAAGATCAGACGGGAGCAACACGCTCCCACTCACCGATGGATGCCGAGAATGGACCGGTGATGAAGGATATCGTGCCGCAGTGCAGCTCGAGCTGATGGTCAAATTTGCTCGTTCACGACAATTTAATGGGCGAGATTTTGCCATCCTGAAGCTCCATTGCGTCGCACTAGGATGTGACGAGAACTTGTACGGACATCCCGGCGAAGGCACCGGTGCTGCCGACGAAACTGCCGGACACCGGGATCGTCTGCCGGATGTCGCGCGCGACCGCGACCGGGATCAGATTGAAGCCCCCGAGGCTGCGATTGGTCGGGTCGAAAGTGATCCAGCCGGCTCCCGGTACGAAGACCTCCGCCCACGCATGGGTTGATCCCGCGCAGGTCGATCCGACGCTGCCTTGTTCCGGATTGTAAAGGTAGCCGGAGACGATCCTGGCTCCGAAGCCGAGCATGCGTGCTGCTTCGGCGAACAGCACCGCGAAGTCCCGGCATGACCCCCAGCCGCGATCTAGTGTTTCCAGTGGCGTTTGGGTCCCCTCATCCTCACGGCTCTGGTACCGAGCGGCTTCAGAAACACCGACGCTCAGGTCCTTTAGCAGCGACAGCGTATCAGTCCGACTTCCTCGAACGAACCTTTGTGCCCAATTTCTCAGGAGTCCTGCCGCATCCGAGAACTGGGGGGAGGCCAGGGCGCCGAGATCGATCCAATCGTCGTCAGAATAGCGGAATGGGTAAGACATGGCCGAAACAGCGATATCGAATACCGGCCATGCAACCGCGTCGAGCTGGAGCTCCGCGACGCCGACGATCACCAGGTTCGAGGCCGCCATCTGAAACGTGGCCGTCGCGATCGTATTGCCGAACACATCGTGCGCCCAGGTCAGGTCCGCGTCCGGCGTCACCTTGATGTTGCTCGAAATCAAACGAAGCTCGCGGCTTTCGCGCGGACGAAGCATCAAGCGATGCGGCAACAGGCGCACATGTTCGTTGAATCGATAGGTCGTCGTGTGAAGAACCTTCAGCGTCGTCAACGAATGCTCCCATCGCTGCAGCCTCCGGCCAGGCCCCTTATCCGGTGGTCCCCTTCGGGAAGTGTGGCCGAGTTGACGAGGCTATGCAAATGTCGCTCCAGATGACCGAAGCCTGAGGCGAGGCCGGATCCGGCGGTCGTTCTTCCTTACGATGAAGCCTGTTATGAGCTGGCTTGATCGATGCGTAGATGGAGTCCCGTGATGCTCCAGTTCACATCACTCTTGGGACATAAGCCGTCTCCGACGACTGCCGGACGCCTTCACCAATTCTCTGAAACGACGTGCCGTTGAGCTGGGGCGGACGCCAGCACTGCGAAGATCGGCCAAGTGCCTCATGGGCACGCCACATTTGTCGCAGGGCCGCGACGGTATCTCCGATCGCTCCAACAGGAGAGTGGGCGGCATCTCCGTCACTTCTCAATGCCTGAGATTCCGTTGATCCGGCCTAGCCAGATGACTGACCGGATTGGGTCTTCCAGAGCACCAGCTTGGTCGATTTCCAACTTTGGACCTTCAGAGGAAGGGAACTCAAAGCCCTCCAAAAAAAGTCGTCGCGAACAAGTCCTTGGCTATTGGGGATGGTTGGGAAGCGACTCGTTGAGAGTGGGGAGATCTGGGATATCCTCAACAATGGACTGACCAGGGTTCCGCCGCTGTACCGTTATGCTCATTCGCCAAGAAGTCCGAAGCCAAATCTGAAATGGTGGAGAATCCTCCAAGGTGGCCGTGTCATGCATGCCGCAGTCGGTGCTCCGCACAGATCGCCCGTTGTCAGTGCCGGAACCCAGGGGACGCCGGCGTATACGTCGTTGGGCCAGTCATCCGGCTTCGTATGCTCGGCTTCTTATTCGGCTAGAAGATCTCGATGCGGGTCACCTTCGCTGATGGCGATGAGCTTCTTTTAGCGCCGGATATTGTCGTGATTGACATAATCATTCATTGCGCCCTCCCAACGGACTTAGCAGCGTGGTGCGCGAGATTCACTATTGGCCGCCTCTTGCGCAGGAAACGCAAAGCCTCATTGTAGGATATGAGAACAGCGATGTAGGCGTCGCCATTCAGATTCGACGAGATGCCTTAAAAGGATAGGATGAGATGATCGCAGGTTCGGTTGGCGTTGGGAAAGGCGGTAGCCCTCCACTGACTCGAACCCGCGACGTCTTGCTCAGCCGCCGGCACGCTCTTTTGCGGTTGGATGTTTCGCTACAAGCTATGATCTGCAGTGATCGGATTTTGACTTGGTTGGAAGAATTCCCTTGTGAAACCAATGGTAGCAGCGTGTCTCTTAATCAGCTGCTCGATCAGCACGCAAAGTCCTATCACGCGTTGGTCCGCACGACTTCCGGAGCAGATCACCGGATGAGAATGGCTGAGACCTTACAAACTGTCTTGCTCGAAAAACGATAGCGCTTCAGCGAGACGACCCAGGATGCCCTCGCACGTATCGATACTGACGGTGTCCGCTTTCACGCGAGCAGCATGTGGTTGGCTAAGCTCCGAGAGGCGCTTCCTTATTTGGAAATGCCTGCCAAGCAATTGATATTCCTAGAGGCGAATTGGCTCGATTTTTCCAAATGCACCTTGAAATCACTGAATAATCAAACTGATTTTGATTCCGCCATTCGGAGGTTCGATCCCTCCCGCCCCAGCCAGATCTCCCGCCCCGCCTGAAATCACCCACGAAACCGGCTTGGCTGGGGAGCTGCTGCGCAGCTCTGCGCTGCACAGGGTGTTTCTCGGCAAAGATTCCGCCGACCGGGCCTTCCCCATGCGAACCATGACCCGCCGCGACAAAAGATGGGGACGTTGAGGGGCGAACGGTCTACGACGGTGAGGTCATCTCATGAACGCGACCTAAAAACGAGAACAACGTCATGCCGCACTTGGTGATCGAATATTCGGAAGGGGCGCTCGCTCGCGACGACGTAACAGGCTTGATGGAAGCGCTCTTTGAAGCCGCTTGGCGAACGGGCATCATGAAGGCGGAGGACGTCAAGGTGCGGGCGTGCGTCTACAACGATTTCCTGGTTGCCGGGAAGCGTGACAGCTTCGTGCATCTGTCTGTCTATTTGCTCGAAGGTCGATCGCCCGACCAGAAGGTCGAGCTGAGTACGAGCCTTCGACGGACGATGACAGAGCGATGCCCGGATGTGGTCAGCATAAGCGTGGATGTCCGTGACATGGACCCGGTCGCCTACAAGAAACGGCTAAAATGACGGGTGCTCGCCAAAAGGCGGCAGCTTCTCAGACGAGCAGGGGCTGCGCGGCGAGGGACATCTCCTTGAGGAGAGGCAGGAAGCGATCGATCATCTCACCGGTCGTGATGCGATCGACATGAGCGCCGATATTTGCGGCCGCGATGACGGTGCCATCGTAGCGGCGAATTGGCACCGATATCGACCGAAAGCCCTCTTCGGCTTCCTGATCGACAAGGCTATACCCTTTGGTGCGGTCCGCAATGATCGTCGCAATCACTGCCGATTTGTCGACCAGCGTCGACTGGGTTTGAGCCGCCAGCTTCATGCCGTCGACCGTTCTTGTCAGCTCGTCGTTTGCCAATCTGCCAAGCAGAACGCGTCCCACCGACGTGCAGAAAGCCGGCAGCCGATATCCTATGTCCAGTCCGGTCGAAAATACCCGCGCTGGACTCGAGCGGGCGATGAAAACGACCTCTTCGCCATCCAGGATCGCAAGGGAGCAGACCTCCTTGGCCTTGCCGGCGACCTCGTCCATCAGCGGCTGCATCACGGTGCTGATTTGGTTCGACGTCAAATAGGCCGAAGCCAAAAGCAGCACTCTGGGCGTTAGCGAAAACAACCGCTCGTTGCCCGCGACGAATCCGGATTTTACGAGGGTCATCAGAATCCGGCGCACCGTCGCCCGCGGAAGATTCGCGCTCTTGGAGAGGTCGCTGAGGGTCATTGGACGGCGATCGATACCGAACGACTGTATCACGCGAAGACCCCGATCCAGGGTCTCGATGAACTCGCTGCCCTCCCGCGCCTTTTCCTCTTCTTCCGTACGCTTCAGCCTCGGCATTCTCTTGGGCGGTCCCTCTCAGTGGCCTCTCGAAAGCGAGAACCATCACAAATCCGCGGACTAGGCGCCAGCCTTGTCTCCGGCTGTCACCAGGGATTTGAGGTCAAAGAAAGGTCTGCGGCTTGCTCCGGTGCAGGGGAGATCGACATCAGCCCGCAAACGCGTATCGAGAAGGAAGTCCTTGGATAGCGGCGGCCTCTGATAGGGCAGCCACTCTTCGTCGCACACGATGGTGATGGGCTGAGAATAGCCGGCGTCACGAGCCGTGAGAGCGGCTTGAACCCCGGCATATGATGCGCCGATGATGACCAGTCCCGTCATGCTTGCCTCGCCGGCACATGGACCACCAGCTCGTCGAGAGGGGCGGGCACCTTCAGCTGGCAACTCAGCCGACTGTTCGGCTTTCGCTCTCCCGAGACGGCGGACAGCAACTCGAGCTCTTCTTCGCTCGGCTGAGGGACAAAGCTTGCTTGTTCTTCATCGACGTAGACGTGACAGGTCGCGCAATCGAGGCAGCCGCCGCATTCGCCGTCGATGCCGTGAATACCGTTGCGGACGGCCGCGAGCATCACGCTCACGTCGCGTCCGACCTCGATGGATTTTCCGCTGCCGTCCTGCTGGACAAATCTCACTCGCGGCATCCGACCTCCGTGCCGTTTGTTCGATCTAAGAACATAAGTTCGATAGACGGTTACATCAATTCTGGCGGCCCCTCAATCCCAGCTTGTTTGCCGCCGCTGCGGTTCCATTAGGCAGATCCTGCGAAACATTTTGCTTGCTTGCGCCTCACACTGGAGTCATTCTGAAGAACATCGAACGATTGTTCGTCTACCGAACTTGCGGGGAGGACGCAATGAAGCTGACGACAGCGATCGTGGGAGTGGTGCTGACATCAAGCGCGGCGTTTGCCCAGCAGGAGGCCAATGCTCCCTCGCTTGCCTTGATCAACGGCAAGATTCTCACCATGGACGGTCAGTCAAAGGTTGCGGAAGCGCTTGCCGTTCGCGACGGACGAATCTTGGCCGTAGGAGACGCGGCGACGATCAAGGCGTTGGCCGGAAATCGCACCCGCACGATCGACTTGCAGGGCAAGACTGTCGTTCCCGGGCTGATCGACACGCACGCGCATTTCAAGGCTGCCGGTCTGTCCGACTACGTCGTCAACATGAGCGGCGCCAAGACTGTTGCGGATGCCCTCGCAAGCATCAAGCAGTTCGTGGCGAAGAAAAAGCCCGGCGAGTGGATCATCGGAAGCGCCTGGCATCCCCCGTCACAGCTCGCGGAAAAGCGTTACCTGACACGCCAGGAAATCGACGGCGTCGCGCCGAACAATCCGATCTATCTCCGGACCGTTGGCCACTTCTCGATGGCCAATTCGATGGCGCTCGAGAAGGCCGGCGTAACCAAGGCCACGCCAAACCCAAGCGGCGGATCGTTTGAGCGCGACAGTGCCGGTGACCTGACCGGCGTTCTGGTCGAGACGGCGATCGATAAAGTCGAAAAGATCGTTCCGGAGTGGACGGCGGACGACGAGTTTCGCCAATTCAAGCTCGCGGAAGGTGTGCTGAACTCGTTCGGGATCACCAGCGCCGTAGAAGGGGCCACCTCGCCCAGGGACATCGCGGCCCTGCAGCGCGTGGCGCAGGCCGGTGAAGCAACACTACGGGTCGGTCTCATGTGGCGCCCGGAACCCCCCGCCGAGAACGCGGCCTGGGAGGCCATCATGCGAGGCAACGGCGCCTCCTCGGGCTTTGGCGATGACTGGCTGAAGTTCGCCGGAATCAAGATCCTTTACGATGGCGGCATGACGCTCAAGACGGCGCTCATGCGCGAGGCCTATCCAGACTCGCATGATGGCTACCACGGCATTGCCCAGCAATCGCCGCAACGCCTCAAGGAGCTGGTGTCCATTTGCAATCGCCACAATTGGCGCGTGGGTGTCCATGCCGTCGGCGACAAGGGCATCGACCAAGTCCTTGATGCATTCGAGGCGGCCGACAAGGAGAAATCGATCAAGGATCGGCGTTTCGTCCTGATCCATGGAAGCTTGATAGTGCCCGAGCAAATGGAGCGCGCGAAGCGCCTCGGTGTCAGAGTCGACTTCCAGAACGTGTTCATGTGGGACAAGGCGGCCACCGTCGAGCGCTTCCTGGGTGCGGCGGTCGCCAATCGGGCCGTGCCCACGAAAACTCTCATCGAGAAGGTGGGGCTGAACAGCCTCGGCGCAGGCACCGACTTCCCGGTGAACACGATCAATCCCTTCATCAACATCTACGTCATGGTAACCCGCAAGGATCTCGCCGGACGCGTTTATGGAGCGAACGAAGCCGTCAGCCGCGAGCAGGCGCTGCGCCTCTACACCAGCGCGGCATCGCACTATATGTTCGAAGAGAACGAGAAGGGGACGATCGAGGCCGGAAAACTCGCGGACCTGACCGTGTTGTCGGCGGACCTCATGACGGTCCCCGAGGAGCAGATCAAAGACATCAAAGCCGACCTGACGATCGTCGGCGGCAAGATCGTGTTTCAGCGTTAGTCTGCGTCCCGATAGCATGAGGACGCATCTCGAAGCCGAGTGAGGAGATCCAAGTCATGATGAGCCAAGAGCAGAATGACCTCATTACCCGCGTCGGACCGAAGGCGCCTGCGGGAAAGCTGATGCGGATGTATTGGCAGCCTGCTGCGCTCGTCGACGAACTCGCGGAGGGACGGCCCATCAAGGCCGTCAAGCTTCTCGGCGAGAACTTCGTTCTGTTCAAGGACGAAACGGGGCGCTATGGCCTGCTCGATCGCGACTGCCCGCATCGGGGCGCCGACCTTGCCTTCGGCCGGCTCGAGAACGGTGGCCTGCGCTGCGCCTTCCACGGGTGGCTGTTCGACGTCACGGGACAGTGTCTCGAAACGCCCGCCGAGCCTGCAAACTCCTCGCTCTGCAAAAACATCAAGCAGCGGTCCTACCCCGTCGTGGAGAAGGGTGGAATCCTGTGGGCGTATTTGGGTGAAGGCGAGCCGCCCGCCTTTCCGGAGATCGACTGCTTCGCGGCGCCGGACGAATACACCTTCGCCTTCAAGGGCCTGATCGAATGCAATTGGCTGCAGGCCCTGGAAGTCGGCATCGACCCGGCCCACGCATCGTTCCTTCACCGGTTCTTCGAGGATGAGGATACATCGGCGGCCTATGGCAAGCAGTTTCGCGGTGCGTCGGCCGACTCGGAAATGCCCATGACGAAGGTCCTGCGCGAGTACGACCGGCCGATCATCAACGTCGAGCACACCGAATACGGCCTGCGGCTCATCGCCTTGCGAGAAATCGACGAGCAGCGCACCCACGTTCGCGTCACCAACCAGCTATTCCCGCATGCGTTCGTCATTCCGATGAGCACGGAGATGACGATTACCCAGTGGCACGTGCCCGTCGACGACGTGAATTGCTATTGGTATGCGATTTTCACCAGCTACGCCGCGCCCGTCGACAAGGCAAAAATGCGCGCGCAGCGCCTCGAGCTTTACGAGTTGCCGGAATACCGCTCGCGGAAGAACAAGTCGAACGACTACGGCTTCGACCCGCACGAGCAGGCGACCGAGACTTACACCGGCATGGGCGCGGACATCAACGTCCACGATCAGTGGGCCGTCGAGTCGATGGGCGCTATTCAGGACCGGACGCGTGAACATCTCGGCCAATCCGACAAGGCGATCATTCAGTACCGCCGGCTGCTTCGCCAGGAGATCGAGAAGGTGGCTTCCGGGGGCAAGCCGCTGTTGTTCCTCGACGCTGCCAGCGCGCGCAGCATCCAGGGGCCAGCCACAATGGATGGCATCGGTCCGACGAAGGGCTGGGAAACCTACTGGATGGAAGTGGACGTCAAGCGTCGTCGGGGCGCTCCCTGGGCCGCGCCGGTGCCCGCCGAGCTCGCCAAGAAGGTGCCTCACCTGACCGCCGCCGAATAAGCCAGGCCGCCCAGCTCAGCAAAGGAGATGTCGTTGAGTTTCGTCGAAAAGCACGGTCTCTGGTCGGCCGAACAGAAGGAGGCTGCGATCCGCATGCGGCGGATGGCGGAGGAGCAGGAGTTGCATACGATCCGGCTCTCCTTTCCGGACCAGCACGGCATCTTGCGCGGCAAGGCGCTGGTCGCTTCCGAGGCGCTCTCGTCGATCGAGAGCGGCTGCTCGATAACGACGACATTGCTCGCGAAAGATACCTCTCACCGCACGGTGTTTCCCGTATTCACCGCCGGCGGCGGGTTCGGGATGCACGAGATGCAGGGGGGAGGCGACATCTTGATGGTCGCTGATCCCACCACCTTCAAGGTTCTCCCCTGGGCATCAAAAACCGGGTGGGTGCTTTGCGACCTCTACTTCTCCGATGGACGACCCGTGCCCTTCGCCTCCAGGGGCCTGTACCAATCCGTGCTGGGGCAGCTCAAAGACCGGGGCTATGATTTCAAAGCGGGCCTCGAGGTCGAATGCCACATCTTCAGAGTCGAGAATCCCCGCCTGGCGCCTTGGGACGCCGGCAGTCCCGGCCAACCGGGCGAGCCTCCGGAGGTCAGCCTGCTTTCGCAGGGCTATCAGTACCTGACGGAGCAACGTTACGACCAGATGGAGCCTGCGCTCGAGCTGATCAGGCAAAACATCGTGGCGCTGGGCTTGCCGCTTCGGTCGATCGAGTTGGAATACGGGCCGAGCCAGTGCGAGTTCGTGTTCCAGCCCACCGTCGGCATTGAGCCGGCGGACACCATGGTGCTGTTTCGTACGGCAGTGAAGCAGATCTGCAACCGCCACGGCTATCACGCGACCTTCATGTGCCGGCCGCGGATACCGAACGTGATGTCATCGGGGTGGCACCTTCACCAATCGCTGGTCTCCCGAACAGAGGGCGTCAACGCGTTCATGACGAGCGAACCGGCCGGCCTGTCGAACCTTGGCAAGCACTATATGGCCGGGCTGCTGGAGCATGCCAGGGCATCCGCGGTCTTCTCGACGCCGACGATCAATGGCTACAAGCGCTACCGTTCCTATTCGCTGGCTCCGGATCGGGCGATCTGGGGACGCGACAACAGGGGCGTCATGATCCGCGTGCTGGGCGGTCCCGACGATAAAGCCACCCGGCTCGAAAACAGGATCGGCGAGCCGGCCGCAAACCCCTATCTTTACATGGCGTCGCAGATTCTGGCCGGCCTCAACGGCATTGATCGCCAGCTCGATCCCGGTCCGTCGGCGGACACTCCATACGAGACCAAGGCGAACCTCCTGCCGACCTCCTTGCGCGAGGCGGTGTTCGCGTTGCGCGATGACCCCTTCTTCCGCGAGGCTCTCGGAGAGAAATTCGTCGACTACTACGTTTTCATCAAGAACGCGGAAATCGAGCGCTTCCAATCGACGGTCACCGAGTGGGAGCAGCGAGAATATTTCGAAATGTTTTGAAACGGCATCACCGAAGC
The DNA here is from genome assembly GCF_044909005.1 of Bradyrhizobium sp. USDA 223. Classification (NCBI taxonomy): domain Bacteria; kingdom Pseudomonadati; phylum Pseudomonadota; class Alphaproteobacteria; order Hyphomicrobiales; family Nitrobacteraceae; genus Bradyrhizobium; species Bradyrhizobium sp. USDA 223. Next base: position 4,213,401 of record NZ_JBIYDR010000001.1, on the reverse strand, counting down.
GGGAGAAGAGAGATATGAGCTTGAGGTTTGGACTTGTTGGTGCCGTCGCGATTGCCACTGCCTGGATGTCGCCGGCGCAGTGCGACACGATCAAGGTGGGGATCATCGGCACCATGTCCGGTCCGTATGCCTTGTTCGGCCAGAACTTCAAGTACGGCATTGACGCCTGGGTGGCCAAGCATGGATCGAAAGTCGGCGATCATCAGATCGAGTTTGTCTATCGCGACGAAGAATCGCCGAACCCCGCCAAGTCGAAATCATTGGCTCAGGAGTTGATCGTCAAGGAGAAGGTTCAGTACATCGCGGGACTGTACTTCACTCCGGACGCCCTGGCCGTCGCTCCACTTCTCGAGGAAGCGAAGGTGCCGATGATCGTCATGAACGCCGCGACGTCCGCGATCGTCGAGAAGAGCCCCTACATCGTGCGGACGTCCTTTACGATGTGGCAGAATACGGTCCCCGCGGCAAAGATCAGTTCAGCCTTCCAAGCAGTCTTCGGATGATCTTGCGCAGGTTTTCGGCGTACTCATCGACGACCTGACGCCTCTCGGCCGATGGCGGCAGCTGACGGTCGTCGTCCCCGTCCGGCGACGGAGGATCCGTCCTGGATCTCCCGCGCATGATCGAGGCGATCGGCTTTGTCACTTTCACGGGAAGTCTGACCTCTGATGCACGACGCGTGTCGTTCAGGCTAGGTGCCAGTTCCATCTGCCGCCTTCACACACGTTAAGTCACCGGAGCGGGTCGTCTGCATTGGCTTCGGGGCGCGCTAGGGGCACGAGGCGGTCGGATCGCACTTCGGGCAGCGGCCGTCGGCGGCTGCGCCGAGCTGACGGCCGAGCTCGGCCCTGAGAGCCTCCTTGTCCCATTCGGCGCCGTCGCATCTGACGATTCGCTTGGCGCGCTCGAAGGCGTGACTCTCGGCGGCGTCATCGCCGATTCGGACGATCACATCCCGATGGAACGGGCAGGCCGTCGTCGCGCGGGTCGTCTCCAGGGCATAGCGCACGACCTCGGTGAGATCGTCGGTGTCAATGTCGGCAAGCATGTCCGTTTCTCCTGATCGGCGTCCTCCCTTGTCCAGACCATGCACTGCCTTCGACGAAAACCGGCCTCGGGCTCGATGGGAGCGCCGAGGCCGAATTGTTCGCGTGGCTCTTCCATCCAGGGTCTGAACTCGTCCAGCAAACCCGCGCTGCCGATCTTCGTTCCATCGAACTCTTCGGCGGAGCCGCTCTCCGGCCTGCTCCATGTTCGCGGTCTTCTGCACTCTCCGTGAAAGCGGCGCCGGGAAGGTCTCGAAATCCAAACGTCGCTCGCTCCGGCAAAGGGGACCTCGAAAAAGCGTTCCCGATGCCGACACAAGACTATCGTCGGCGTCGCAAACATGACTTGATCCAGCTCAAAGGAGGCGGCGGTATTCGACCGAACGCTTCTCGATCGGCAACCTGCTTACGAGCGCTGCGCGATGTCTTCACCGCTGCTCGCGTCAATCTGTTCAGGACATCTGCGTAAGTATTGGCCCGCAATTTCCAGGTCGCCGCGCCGGGCCCATATCTACAGCATGGAGCGCAATGTCATCTTCAAATGCCCCCGCACGGGCATGAACGTGCAGCACTGGATTCCCGGCACAGCCTCCGACGCCGCGGACACGCACGTCCCGATCCGGTGTCCCGCTTGCGCCTCCCTGCACTTCGTGGGTGTCGCCAGCGGCAAGACCTTGAGCGAGGGCATCGGTCGGCCTCGCGCGATACCGCACCAGCCGGTCTCGGCGACCGGCTCGATCCATCGCGTCCTTGACCCCGTGAGCTCCGCCGGGCCGCGTCCGGATCGGATCTTCCAACTGGATCCTCAAGGCGCCTCAGACCCAGCCGCCATCGACGATGTAGTGCTGGGCTGTGCAGGCGGAAGCCTCGTCGGAGGCGAGGAAGACGGTGAACTTTGCAACCTCGTCCGGCATGAGCCGGCGCTTTAGGCATTGTCGCTGCTGCAGCTCGATCTCGCCGGCCGGCGTCATCCATTTCTCGAGCTGGCGCTCGGTCATGATCCAGCCCGGCGCGATCGCATTGACTCGGATGTTGTAGGGGCCGTAATCGCGCGCCAGCGAGCGCGTCAACCCGATCACGCCCGACTTGCTGGCGGTGTAGGCGGCCATGCCGCCTTGTCCTGCGATCCACGATACCGAGCCGAAATTGACGATGGCGCCGGCATTCGCCGCCTTCATGTCCGGCAACACGGCCTGCGACGCGAAGAACTGGTGCTTCAGGTTCACCGCGATGCGGTCGTCCCAATAGTCCGGCGTCATCTCCTCGGTGTTGTGCCGCTCGTCATGCGCGGCATTGTTGATCAGGATGTTGATCGGGCCATGAGCCTTGCGTGCCTCGGCGACGCCGGCACGCAGCGCGGGTATGTCGGTGAGATCGACGTGCTGAAAATGCGCAGCCAGTCCCTGCTCGAACAGCTCGCGCGCCAGGCGCTGTCCCTCGTCGATCTTGATGTCGAAGAACACGACCTTGGATTTCTGCTCCGCAAAGCGCCGCACGATCGCAGCGCCGATTCCGGCTGCGCCGCCGGTGACGAGCACGACCTTGCCGGCGAGGTCGGAATAGATCGCAGCCATTGGGCACCTCGTTTGTTGCGGCCGGCGCGGCAGGCCGCGTCGACTCTTTCGCAAACCATAGCCATTCCATTGGTGAGGTGCATAGATCAGAAATTGTGTTGCGTACCTCAAAAATTGAGGGCAGGATTGCGCCAAAGAATAAAAGACGGTCGGGAGGATGTGATGAGATTGCTCGGGATACTGGGACTCGCCGCTGCCGCATGCCTGCTTTGGGCCAGTTCCGCGTCAGCCGACACCACGGTCAAATGGCTGCACATCGAGGTCAACCCGGCCCAGGTGAAGATCTGGGAGGAGGTCGCACGCAGCTATGAGGCGTCGCACCCCGGTGTGAAGGTCGAGATGCAGTTCCTCGAGAACGAGGCCTACAAGGCCAAGCTGCCGACCATCCTGCAATCCAAGGACCGGCCGCACATCATCTATAGCTGGGCCGGCGGGGTCCTGAAGACCCAGATCGAGGCCGGCGTGCTGCAAGACATCACCGATTCCGTGAAGAGCGGCGGCTACAGCGACACGATCGCGCCGGCAGCGCTCGCGGCTTTCACCAGCAACGGCAAGGTCTATGGCCTGCCGACCGCGCTCTCGCAGGTCGGCTTCCTCTACAACAAGGATTTGATGGCCAAGGGGAATGTCGACGCGAGCAAGATCAAGACATGGGACGATCTGCTCGGCGCAGTGAAAACGCTGAGGGCCGCGGGCGTGACGCCGATCGTGGTTGGCGGTGCCGACAAATGGCCGCTGCATTTCTACTGGACGCATCTCGCAGTGCGCATCGGCGGCAAGCCGGCCTTCGATGCAGCACTGAAGGGTGAGAATGGCGGCTTCGCCGGCGAGACCTTTCAGAAATCCGGCGAGTTGTTCAAGCAGCTGGTCGATCTCCAGCCCTTCCAGAACGGCTTCCTCGGGTTCAAGAATCCGCAGGCCGTCGGCTATTTCGGCGACGGCAAGGCCGCGATGATCCTAGCCATCTCGTCCTTCTATCACACCCAGCGCGCGCTTGCCGCCGACAAGGTCGGTCTCAGCGACGACAAGCTTGGCTGGTTCGATTTTCCGGTCGTACCCGGCGGCAAGGGCGAGCCGTCGGACACGCTCGGCGGCATCACGGGCTGGCTGATCACCAAGGGCGCGCCCAAGGAAGCTACCGACTTCCTCAAGTTCTTCATCTCCAAGGACGTGCAGGCGCGGCTTGCCGCCGGCAACTTCATCGTTCCCGTCGTCAAGGGCGGCGAGGCCGGTCTGAACAGCGCCTTCATGAAGCAGATCGCGGCCAATCTGGCGAAGTCCAACTATCACCAGAACTTCTATGACCAGAGCCTCGGCCCGTCGGTCGGTCGCGTCGTCAACGACGTCACCGCGGAGATCGCCGGCGGCAGCATGAGCCCGCAGAACGCTGCGAAAGCCATCGAAGCGGCGTACAAGCAAGGTAACTGACGGTGGCGCGACGGATCGCGATCACCTCGCCGATCGGCGTTGCCGGTGAGGCGGCCCCCCAAGTCGGGATTCGTGGCGCGGTTCGTGGCCCAGGCTGGGATGGCCGCTTCACCGTCCTGATCCTGTTCCTGCCGCCCGCGCTGCTGTTGTTCACGCTGTTCGTGGTGCTGCCGATCGGCGAGGCCGCCTGGTACTCGGGCTTCAACTGGAACGGGTTCGGCAGGCCGACGAACTGGATCGGCTTCGACAATTACCGCTTCGTGCTGGAGACGCGGGCCTTCTGGCTCGCGCTGCGCAACAACGGGCTGATCATCGCCGTTTCGCTCGCCATCCAGCTGCCGCTTGCGCTGACGCTCGCCCTCATGCTGGCCGAACGCTTTCGCGGCGCCGTGGCGCTGCGCATGCTGTTCTTCATGCCCTACATCCTCGCCGAGATTGCGACCGGCCTGATCTTCAGCTTCGTCTATGACGGCGACTACGGCCTCGTCGCCTCGATCTGGCGCACCTTCGGCGCCGAGCCTCCGCATTTGCTGGCCTCGACCGACACGGCGATGCTGGCGGTGCTGATCGTCGTGGTCTGGAAGTATTTCGGCTTCCACATGATGCTGTTCATCGCGGCGCTCCAGAGCCTCGACAAGAACCTGGTCGAGGCCGCCCGTATCGACGGCGCGACGCGGACGCAGACGCTGCGCCACGTCGTGATCCCCTTGCTCTATCCGACGATCCGCCTGTCGGTGTTCTTCGCCATCATCGGATCCCTGCAGCTGTTCGATCTCGTCATGCCGCTGACGCGCGGCGGACCGGCCGATTCCTCGAATACGTTGGTGAGCTTTCTCTACAACAACGGCATCTCGCGCATGCGGGTCGGCTATGGCAGCGCCATCGGCGTCATCCTGTTCGCGATCTGCGTGACCTTTGCCTTCACCTACAAGCGATGGTTCATGCGCGATGAATAGTGCCGGGGCTAAAAGCGCATTCGATCCCGCAGCGCTGTTCAAGGCGCTGTTCCTCGGCCTGGTCGCGATCTTCGTCCTGGTGCCGCTGCTCGCGACCCTGCTCGGCGGCTTCAAGTCGCTCGGCGAGCTCCGTGTCAATCCATTCGGCCTGCCTGCACAATGGGAGTGGCAGAACTACGCCGACATCCTATTCTCGGCGCGCTACTGGCAGCTGCTGCGCAATTCGCTTGTCATCTCGACGCTGGCGGTGGCGCTGACTCTGATCACGGCTTCGATGGCCGCATTCACCTTCGCCCATGTCAGGTTCTTCGGCTCATCGATGCTGCTCAGCTATCTGACGCTGGGCCTGCTGTTTCCCGCCGCGACCGCCGTGCTGCCTCTGTTCATCAAGGTGAGGGATCTCGGCCTGCTCGATACTTATTTCGGCGTCGCGCTGCCGCAGGTGGCGTTCAGCCTCGCCATGAGCGTGCTGCTGCTACGTCGCTTCTTCAAGGACATTCCATACGAGCTGCTCGAGGCCGCGCTGGTCGACGGCTGCAGCTACATCAAGTTCTTCCGCTATGTGACGTTGCCCTTATCGCGGCCGATCCTGGCGACCGTCGGCACCATCACCTTCGTCAACAGCTGGAACGCCTACCTGCTGCCGCTGGTGATGCTGAACACCGATGCGCTGTATCCCTGGCCGCTCGGCATCATGGTCTACCAGGGCGAATACTCGTCCGAATGGCACCTGATCCTGGCCTTCATCACACTCACCATCCTGCCCACGATCATTCTGTTCCTGCTGGCCCAGAAGCACATCGTGGCCGGCCTCACCGCAGGCGCGGTCAAGGGATGAGCCGTATTCTGAGGAGATAACATGAGAAAAGTCGGCATCGGAATCATCGGTTGCGGGGTGATCAGCACCGCCTATCTCAAGGCGGCCCAGCGCTTTCCGGTCATGGAGGTCAGGGCGCTCGCCGACATGCGCAGCGAGATTGCGGAGCGCCAGGGCGCAGCCTTCGGCTTGCCGGGAATGCGGGTCGACCAATTGTTGAAGCGCGACGATGTCGAAATCGTCGTCAATCTCACGGTGCCGCTCGCCCACACCGATGTCAGCCTGGCGGTGCTGAACGCCGGCAAGCACGTCCATTCGGAGAAGCCGCTCGGCATCAATGTCGCTGAGGCGCGCAAGGTCATGGAGCTCGCCGCGCAGAAGAACCTGCGCGTCGGCTGCGCGCCCGACACGTTCCTTGGCGGCGGCCATCAGACCGCGCGCAAGCTGATCGACGACGGCGCGATCGGCACGCCCGTCGCGGGCAGCGCCTTCTTCGGCTGCCCCGGTCACGAGCGCTGGCATCCGGCGCCCGGCTTCTACTATCTGCGCGGCGGCGGGCCGATGCTCGACATGGGGCCGTATTACATCACCGATCTCGTGCAATTGCTCGGTCCGGTCGCCAGCGTGATGGGCTCGACCGCGCGCCCCAAAACCGAGCGCCTCGTCACCAGCCAGCCGATGAACGGCGCGCTGATTCCGGTCGAGGTCCCGACCCATGTCGCGGGGACGCTGGAGTTCGAGAGCGGGGCGGTCGTGTCGATCACGATGAGCTTCGACGTGCCGAAACATCGGCATGCGCCGATCGAGATCTACGGCGACAAGGGCAGCATGCTGGTGCCCGACCCGAATCGCTTCGGCGGCGAGGTGCAGGTGGCCAAAACCGGCGGCGAATGGGAGGCGATGCCGCTGACGCACGGTCACGTCGAGGGCGAGTTCCGCTCGATCGGCGTTGCCGACATGGCGTCCGCGATCCTGAACGACCGGCCGCATCGCGCCAGCGGCGCGCTCGCCCTCCACGTGCTGGAGGTGATGGAGGCGTTCCAGACTTCCGCCGACGAGGGCCGTCGCGTCAAGATCGAGAGCCGCGTCGAGCGGCCGGCGATGCTGCCGGCCGGGCGCGAAACCGGACAGATCGATTGAGGGAATGACCATGCGCAAGGCAATGATTGTATGGGGTGGTTGGCCGGGACACGATCCCGATCTCTGCGCTTCGATGATCCGCGGCTGGCTGAAGGCGGAAGGTTTCGAGGTGCGGATTGAAACGACGACGGAGGCGTTCGGCGATCCCTCGATCCATGATCTCTCGTTGATCATCCCGATCTACACGATGTCGAAGATCGAGAAGGCGGACGCGCTCAACCTCTGCGACGCGGTGCGCAGCGGCGTCGGGCTTGCCGGCCATCATGGCGGCATGTGCGATGCTTTCCGCGAATCGGTCGATTACCAATTCCTGTGCGGCGGGCAGTGGGTCGCCCATCCCGGCAACATCATCGACTACAAGGTCGACTTGACGAAGCCGGACGATCCGATCATGACGGGTCTGAAGAGCTTCGAGCATCGGTCCGAGCAATATTACATGCATGTCGATCCCGCCATCGAGGTCCTGGCAACGACGACCTTCACCGGTGAGCACGCGCCCTGGATCGACGGCGTGGTGATGCCCGTGGTGTGGAAGAAGCGCTATGGCGCGGGGAGGGTGTTCTATTCCTCGCTGGGCCACCGCGCCTACGAGCTCGACGTGCCGGAGATCCGGACGCTGATGACCCGCGGCATGCTGTGGGCCGCGCGCGAATGACTGAAGGCGCGACCCAGCCGGTGCTTCGGGCCACGCTCGAGGACGTCGCGCGCGCGGCGGGCGTTTCGCTCGCCACCGTCGATCGCGTCGTCAACCGGCGCGAGGGTGTCCGCGCCAAGACCGTCGCGCGCGTCGAGGCCGCCGTGGCAAAGCTCGGCTATCGCGCCGATCTTGCCGCGGCGCGGCTCGCCCGCGGGCAGACCTTCCGCTTCGCCTTCGTGCTGCCGATCGGCAGCAACAGCTTCATGACCAATCTCAGCGAGCAGGTCGCGCGCACCGCGGACTGGCTCGCCGGCCATCGGGGCTTCATCGACATCCACCATGTCGACGTGTTCGACCCCGATGTCCTTGCCGGTGCGCTGGAGAATCTCTCGTCGGCCTATCAGGGCGTCGCCGTCATCGCGCTCGATCATCCCCGGGTTCGCGCCGCGATCGACGAGCTCGTCGCGCGCGGGGTTGCGGTGGTCACCCTGGTATCGGATGCGCCGAGCTCGTCCCGGGTGCATTATGTCGGGATCGACAATCCGGCCGCGGGCCGCACCGCCGCCACGCTGATGGGGCGCTTCCTCGCCGGGCGCGAGGGCACCGTCGCCGTGATTGCGGGATCGTTGTCGCTGCGCGACCACACCGAACGGCAGTTCGGCTTCCACCAGATCCTGTCGAGCGAGTATGCGAACCTGTCCGCACTGCCCGTCATCGAGGGGCGCGACGACAGCGACCGCACGCGGGACCTTACTGCCGCGCTGCTCGCGCGCCACGCCGACCTCCGCGGCATCTATTGCTGCGGCGCCGGAAACCGCGGCATCGCCGATGCGCTCGAGGCCTCGGGCCGCGCGCGCGAGGTGGTCTGGATCACCCATGAGCTGACCGAGCACACTAGACGGTTCCTGGTGCGCGGCACGCTCGATGCCGTCATCAACCAGGATGCCGGCCATGAGGCGCGGTCTGCGGCGCGAGTCCTGCTCGCGCATTGTTCGGGCGAGCCGATCAGCCCCGACCAGGAGCGCATCCGCATCGACATCTTTTTGCGGGACAATCTGCCGTAGAATTATCCCTCGTACTGATCCGGCCCCATCGCCCACGACGACTCGTCGTGGCCGAAGGCATAATTGCGGTTGTTGAGCGCCGGATTGCGGTTGACCATCGGCCGCATGAACATCGGATGGGTCGCCGAGCGCACCTCGTGCTCGACCGTGAACAGCGGCTTGCCGTTGTCGAGGTCGACGATGTCGCAGAACCGGTACTGGTATTGATTGTCCTCGCGGGAGATCAGCTTGCGCGCGAGCAGCTTGCGGTAGGGACCGGAGAAGTCCGTGATGTACATCTGCACATGGTGGCCGTCATAATCGGCTTGCGGCCGGTCGGTCTCGCGAAACAACAGATGCTGGCTGCGGCCCGTCTTCACCGCGGCAACAGTGCCATCGCCGTTCCGCAGGCTCGCGGGCATGCCCATGATCTCGGGATAGAAGGCGCAGATGCCGGCCGCCGATCCCTTGGGCACGTCGAACTCGACATAGGGGATGCCGAGCGCGATCCGGCCGAACCGCGCGACGTCGGGCTCGTAGCAGCGCACGCGGTTACCCCAGGGGCAAACCGCCTCGACATGGTCGTTGCGCTCGCTGAATGCGAACGCGGTGCCCTCGAGCTTCTTCGCGACCGACGCAAGCCGCGTCAGCAGCGCCTCGCGGCCTTCGATGACGAGGCCGATGTGTCCGCGCAGCACCTGCGGGCGGCCGCTCGGGAGATGAAACTGGCTCCGGCCGGCGTTGATCCACATGTTGGTGTCGGACACCATCAGGTAGGGATCGCGGGTGAGCCCCAGCCCGGCGACGTAGAACAGCGTGGCGAGGCGCTGGTCCGGGACCTGGATGTTGACGTGCTCGAAATGGAGGGCGTTACCGAGATCTTCTGCGGATCGGTCGAATTGCTGCGGCATGGGTGTGCACTTCTCGCTGGGGACGAACCGGTGCATCTTAAAGCATAGTTTCCGGCCGTCGAATTTTTCCGCCGGGCACGTCCTGCCGGCGCGGACGACATGCCGATTGCCGTCTCGCCAGCCGCCGCTGCTTCCGCGGAGGCGCCCTGCGACAATTTTTTCTCTGCTGTGACCCTTGAACGGAATTCGACCCGTTCCTAGGTCGTTTGCCGCCCGGGGGCCGGTTCCGGACCCGGATTTTGGACATCGCTGAACCTACCCAAGGAGGATGTGCATGCATTTCCGCCCGTTGCACGACCGTGTGCTCGTGCGCCGCATCGATGCCGAGGAGAAGACCGCCGGCGGCATCATCATTCCCGACACCGCCAAGGAGAAGCCGCAGCAGGGCGAGGTCATCGCCGTGGGGCCGGGCGGGCGAAACGAGCAGGGCCAGCTCGTGCCGCTCGACGTCAAGGTCGGCGACCGGGTGCTGTTCGGCAAGTGGTCGGGCACCGAGGTCAAGATCGACGGCGAGGAGCTGTTGATCATGAAGGAAAGCGATCTTCTCGGCGTGGCCGAGCAGGCCGGCACGCTGAAGAAGGCGGCGTAACGCTGACAGTCATCGAACGGAAAGGAGTTTAACAACATGGCTGCCAAGGACGTGAAGTTCGCGACCGAGGCCCGCGAGCGCATGCTGCGGGGCGTCGACACACTGGCTAATGCGGTGAAGGTCACGCTCGGTCCAAAGGGACGCAACGTGGTTATCGAGAAATCGTTCGGCGCTCCCCGCATCACCAAGGACGGCGTCACCGTCGCCAAGGAGATCGAGCTGGAGGACAAGTTCGAGAACATGGGCGCCCAGATGGTGCGCGAAGTCGCCTCCAAGACCAGTGATCTCGCCGGAGACGGCACCACCACGGCGACCGTGCTGGCGCAGGCCATCGTCAAGGAGGGCGCCAAGGCGGTCGCTGCCGGCATGAATCCGATGGACCTCAAGCGCGGCGTCGACCTTGGCGTGGACGCGATCGTCGCCGACCTCAAGTCGCACGCCAAGAAGATCACCTCCAACGACGAGATCGCCCAGGTCGGCACCATCTCGGCCAACGGCGACACCGAGATCGGCCGTTTCCTTGCGGATGCGATGCAGAAGGTCGGCAACGAGGGCGTGATCACGGTCGAGGAAGCGAAGAGCCTGCACACCGAGCTCGAAGTGGTCGAGGGCATGCAGTTCGACCGCGGCTACATCTCGCCCTATTTCGTCACCAACGCCGAGAAGATGAAGGCCGAGCTCGAAGATCCCTATGTGCTGATCCACGAGAAGAAGCTGTCGGGCCTGCAGACCGTGCTGCCGCTGCTGGAGCAGGTCGTGCAATCCGGCAAGCCGCTCCTGATCATCGCGGAGGAGGTCGAGGGTGAGGCGCTGGCGACGCTGGTCGTCAACCGCCTGCGCGGCGGCCTGAAGGTGGCAGCCGTCAAGGCGCCGGGCTTCGGCGACCGCCGCAAGGCGATGCTGGAGGATATCGCGATCCTCACCGGCGGCACCGTGATCTCCGAAGATCTCGGCATCAAGCTCGAGAACGTCACCGTGAAGATGCTAGGCCGCGCCAAGAAGGTCGTGATCGAGAAGGAGAACACGACGATCGTCGACGGCGCCGGCGCCAAGAAGGACATCGAGGCGCGCAGCCAGCAGATCAGGGCGCAGATCGAGGAAACCACCTCGGACTACGACCGCGAGAAACTGCAGGAGCGCCTCGCCAAGCTCGCCGGCGGCGTCGCGGTGATCCGGGTTGGCGGCGCGACCGAGGTCGAGGTCAAGGAGCGCAAGGATCGCGTCGACGACGCTCTGCATGCGACCCGGGCCGCGGTCGAGGAAGGCATCCTGCCGGGCGGCGGCGTGGCACTGCTGCGCGCGCTCAAGGCGCTCGACGGCGTCAAGACCGCCAATGCCGACCAGAAGGCGGGCGTGGACATCGTGCGCCGCGCCATCCAGGTCCCGGCGCGGCAGATCGTGCAGAATGCGGGTGAGGACGGCTCCGTCGTGGTCGGCAAGCTGCTCGAGAACCAGACCTACACCTGGGGCTTCAATGCCGCGACTGGCGAGTACCAGGATCTGGTGCAGGCCGGCGTGATCGATCCTGCCAAGGTCGTCCGCACCGCCTTGCAGGATGCGGCCTCGGTGGCCTCGCTGCTCATCACGACCGAAGCGCTGGTGGCCGAGAAGCCGAAGAAGACGGAAGCGCCGAGCGCTCCCGCGATGGACTTCTGAGGACGGGCGAGCCCGGCCGAACGGCCGGGCTCGTTTGCCATGGATCTGTGACTGTGTTCTCGAACGAAAGGAGGATGAAATGATCAAGGATCGTGCTTTCTCCGCTCGCGGGGAAACCACTCGGAAAACGTTGCGGCGGCTCGCCGCCTTGGCCGTTGGGGCTGGCCTCTCGCTGGTGCCCTTTGCGGCCTTTGGCGCCGAAAGCGCCGGCCCTGCCGCCAAGACGGCGGACAGTTTCGAGCGGCTCGCCTTGCCGCCGATCCCGTACCTGGACACGATGCCGTGGTCGAGCTGGGACCGGGGCAGCCCGACCATGAAGGTGGACACATTGCTGCCGGTCCTCGGGCCATCCGGGATCCGGCTCGACCTCACGCCGCCTGATCGGGACAGGCCGGAGCCTGCCACCAGCTGATACGGGGAGCGGCCGGCGAGGCCGCTCCTCATCGTTGCAGCCACTCATCGCTCACGCGAAAGGAGGATCATCAGATGAGAGGCATTGTCCTCGCCGTCGCTTTGTTGGGCATGGCCAATGGGCTCCAGGCCAAGGAGGCCGACACGCCTCGCGCCGAGATGCGGAGCTTGGCCGAGCCCGCCCGGCAGCTTGCGACCAGTTCCGTCGGAGCGTCTCGGAGCGATCCTGAGAAGTCCGGCCAGACCGAGCGCAGGAGCCGGGAGTTTTCGCCCGAACGTCTCGTCCCCGATATCTGCAGAGGATGCTGATCGGCCTTGGCCGATCAGCATTCTTCTTCGCTCGCCTAACGCGACGTCGCAAGGCGCGCCTCATCGAGACGCGCGGACATCTTCGCCTTGATCCGCTGCAACGCGCGCTGCTCGATCTGCCGGACGCGCTCGCGCGAGATGGCGAACTTGCCGGCGAGCGCATCCAGCGTCTGCTGCGGCTCGCCGAGATATCGCGCCTCGACGATGCTGCGCTCCCGCGGTGTCAGCGCAGCGAGTGCATCGGCGAGGGCAGCCTTGGTGCGTTCACGGTCGGCCGCGTCCAGCAGCAGGCTCTCCGGATCGGGAGAGGGATCCACCAGCCGGTCCTGCCATTGGTCGCCTTCCGCCTCGACGCTGATCGGCGCGTTGAGTGAGATGTCGCCGCGCAGCCGGCCGTTCATCTCGGCGACGTCGGCTTCCCTCACGTCGAGATGTTTGGCGATAGTTGTCAGCTGATCCGTCCGGAGATCGCCATCCTCCGCGACCCCAAGTCTGCTCTTCAGCTTGCGCAGGTTGAAGAACAGCTTCTTCTGCGCAGCAGTGGTGCCCAGCTTGACGAGCGACCATGATCGCAGGATGTATTCCTGAACCGAGGCCTTGATCCACCAGGAGGCGTAGGTCGCAAGCCGGAAGCCTTTCTCGGGATCGAACCGCTTGACGGCCAGCATCAGCCCGACATTGGCCTCCGAGATGAGGTCGGCGATGGCGAGGCCATAGCGGCGATATTGCAGCGCGATCCTGGCTGCGAGCCGCAAATGGCTCGTCACCAGCCGATAGGCGGCGTCACGATCGCCGCAATCGCGCAATCGCCGCGCATATTCGGCTTCCTCCGATGCCTCGAGCAGCGGAAAGCGATGGATCTCCTTGAGATAGCGGGATAGCCCGCTTTCCCCGTGAAGGGCAGGAAGTGAGGCAACCAACATCGCGCCCTCCCTCACGAGCACCGTTCGCCCCGATCAGGGGCGCCTTGCCGATCCAAGCGATAATCTGAGTGAAGCGCCGAGAGCGGCGCGGTCCGAGCGCAGTCAGGTTTCATGGCCAAATCCTCGTTAGAGCAAGATGGTTGGACCACCGCGAACCTGATCCGCTGAGCCCGATCATGGCACCCAGACGCCTCAGGCCGGTGGGCGCCACTAGAATTTGGAGATGGCCGGAATGTTCCAGCGTGAACGGTCGTGACGGAAATTGCGATTGCCGTATGCCTTTGCCGCTGCAGACAGGCTCTTGAAACGCGGAGCCTTCATTCCAATCTGGTCCACGCAGGCGCCGATGAGGCTGCACGCATGCTTGGTTCGTGGGATGGATGACTATCGTGATCTCGTGAGCGCAGCTCTTGCGCTGTTCTGCGCCGGCTTGATGTTGGTGGCCGGCCATCTCCTGATCGAATGGCACGCCAGAAGCACCGATCCCGGCATCGGGATCGAGGCGCCGAAGCGCGAGGGCGCGCCCGCGCCGCTCATCTCGAACGGTTCGCCGCCGGACAGGCGGATGATCGAGCTTCCCGCCGAGATCAGGCGCAAGCGCGCCGCGTGAGTGGCCCTAGATCGCCCGCAGCCCTTCCTTGGGCATCTCCCGGATCAGCACATCGATGTCGCTCTGCTCCAGCGTTTCCTTCTCGAGCAGCTTCTTTGCGGCGCGGTCCAGGATCGGCCGCCGCGTGGTCAGGATGCCCTGGGTGCGCTGGAACACCTGGTCGACGATGGTTTTCACCTCGTGGTCGACCGCGGCGGCGGTCTCCTCGGCATAGTCGCGCTCGCGCGTCGGATAGGGGCGGTCAGGGCCGGCCAGGAAGTTGCCGGGATCACGCTCATAGGCGACGCTGCCCAGACGCTCCGACATGCCGTAACGCGTCACCATGCTGCGGGCGATGTCGGTGACGCGGCGCAGATCGTCCGCCGCACCGGTCGACAGGTGCCCGAACACGATCAGCTCCGCGGCGCGGCCGCCGAGCAGCACCGCCATCTTGTTCTCCAGCTCCTCCTTGGTCATCAGGAAGCGGTCCTCGATCGGCCGCTGGATGGTGTAGCCGAGCGCGCCGACGCCGCGCGGGATGATCGAGACCTTGTGCACGGGATCGGTCCCCGGCAGTGAGAGCGCGACGAGCGCGTGCCCCATCTCGTGATAGGCGACGATCTCGCGTTCCCTGGGGTTGAGCAGGCGGTTGCGCTTTTCCAGCCCGGCGACCATGCGCTCGACCGCATTGTTGAAATCGCTCATGGTCACCGCTTCGGCGGCGCGGCGCGTCGCCAGCAGCGCGGCTTCGTTGACGAGATTGGCGAGGTCGGCCCCGGTGAAACCAGGGGTCAGCGCGGCAACGGCGTCTGCGTCGACATTGTCGGCGAGGCGCACCTTCTTCATGTGCACCTTGAGGATCTCGATGCGGCCCTTCTTGTCGGGGCGGTCGACCAGCACCTGGCGGTCAAAGCGGCCGGCGCGGAGCAGGGCGGGGTCGAGGATTTCGGGCCGGTTGGTGGCGGCGAGGATGACGAGCCCGGAGCGCGAATCGAAGCCGTCGAGCTCGACCAGCAGCTGGTTGAGCGTCTGCTCCTTCTCGTCATGGCCGCCCGCGAACGGGCCGATGCCGCGGGCGCGGCCCAGTGCATCGAGCTCGTCGATGAAGATGATCGCCGGCGCCTTGTCGTGCGCCTGCTGGAACAGGTCCCGCACCCGCGCGGCGCCCACGCCGACGAACATCTCGACGAACTCCGAGCCGGAGATCGAGAAGAACGGCACTCTCGCCTCGCCGGCCACGGCCTTGGCGAGCAAGGTCTTGCCCGTGCCTGGCGGGCCCACCAGCAGCACGCCTTTCGGCATGCGGCCGCCGAGGCGACCATAGTCGGTCGGGTTCTTCAGGAAATCGACAACCTCGCGCAGCTCGTCCTTGGCCTCGTCCACGCCGGCGACGTCGGCAAACGTGACGCCGGTGTTGGATTCAACGTAGACCTTGGCCTTGCTCTTGCCGATCGCCATCAGCCCGCCGCCGATCCCGCCGCCCTCGGCCATGCGGCGGCCGATGTACCACCAGACGCCGAAGAACAGCAGAACCGGCATGACCCAGGACAACAGGTCGCGCAGAAACGTGCTCTCGATCTGCCCGGTGAAGCGGACGCTGTGCTTCTCCAGTTCCTGGGCGACGTCCTGGTCGACGCGCGTGGTGACGAATTGCTTCTGGCCGCCGGACAGCGGCTCCTTCAGCGTGCCCTGCAAGGTGCGGTCGGAGATGCCGACCGCCTCGACTTTCCCCTGCCGCAGCAATTGCTGATATTCGCTGTAGGGGATCACCGCGATCTGGTTCGCCGCCGAGATCAGATACTGAATCAGGAAGACCGCGAAAATTGCGGCGATGGCGTATCCGATATTGAAACGGGCATTCTTGTTCATGGGGAGGCCAGATCCGATCGTGTTACGCGGGCCGGGCTAACGTCGAGGCGCATTTTGGCGCGCTCGCTCGGGCCCGGTGCGCCTCCGGACCTGCATCTTAGCGACAGAACTTCTCCTGCTGCCATCGGTTCCAGTCATCCCAAACGCGGGCTCGGCAGCGCCGTACGCAGGCGATCGAGATGCCGGGCAGCGATAAGGCCCGGTTGCAGGCCGGGCCTTTGCATCAGCTCACCAGGGATACCAGTAAGGATATGCCGCCGGATAATACCGGACGGTCCGGTAATAGCGGGGGCCATAATAGTATCGCGGCGGACCATAGACCGGCGCATAATAGACCGGAGGTGCGGCCGCGGCGGCCAGCGCTCCGGTGAACAGGCCGAGCGCGATGGCCGGACCGATGCCTGGACCGCCCCAATGATGATGATGGCCCCGCCAATGGGCCGAGGCCGGCGCAACGGTTCCGATGAGGAGCGTTGCTGCCGCGGCGATTGCAAGAGCAAGCTTTCTCATGTGACTTCCCTCGACTTATGCCCGCGCAAGCGGGCTTCTCAATCCTTTGCATGAGTTTCGTCTCGCCAAACACGGGGCCCGGCTGCATTCGAACTTAGGATCGGCCGTGACGACTTCAAGTCTCGTGCTGCGGCTCCGACGTTTGGTCGCGGCGCGCAGGGGCGTCACTCGCGGAGGAGAGAGGCGTTGGCCGCCATCGTCACTGCCGGGTGTGCCGTCCAATTCCGCCGGTCGAAATGTCCGCGGCTCATTCCTGGGCCAGCATGGATGTCGTGCCTTGCGGTGACAGCCGGCCGCTGTAATTTGAGCAAAACATCAAAGGAAGGAATCCATGGGAGGAGTCTTGGAGGGCGTGCGCGTGCTCGATTTCGGGCGCTATATCGCCGGGCCCTATTGCGCCACCTTGCTGGCCGAGTTCGGGGCCGAGGTCATCCGCGTCGAGAAGCGCGACGGCAGCGAGGACCGGTTCGTCGCGCCGGTGGGTGAAGGCGGCGAGGGCGCGCTGTTCCTCCAGATCAATCGCAACAAGAAGGGCATCACGCTCGATCCGATGAAGGCGGAAGGCCAGGAGGTGATGCGCCGCCTGATCGCGACCGCGGACGTCGTGGTCGCCAACCTGCCGCCGCAGACCCTGCGCGCGATGAAGCTCGATTACGACTCGCTGAAGGCGATCAAGCCGGACATCATCCTGACCACGGCGACCGCGTTCGGCGGGCCGGGCCCGTGGTCCGACCGCGTCGGTTTCGACGGCGTCGGCCAGGTGATGTCGGGCTCGGTGTACATGACGGGCGCGGGCGATCCGCCGTACCGCGCCGCGGTGAACTGGGTCGATTTCGGCACCGCGCTGCACTGCGCCTTCGGCACGCTCGCCGCGCTGATCGAGCGCGGCAAGTCCGGGCGGGGGCAGATCGTCGAGGGCGCGCTGCTCGCAACCGCTCTGTCCTTCACCAATGCCACGCTGATCGAGCAGGCTGTCATTAACGTCAACCGCGTGCCGACGGGCAATCTCGGCCAGACCGCCGCGCCCGCCGACATCTACCGCACCAAGGACGGCTGGGTGCTGTGCCAGGTCACCGGCCATCCGCTGTTCAAGCGCTGGGCGCGGCTGATGGGTGAGGAAGATGTGTGGCTGAACGATCCGCGCTTTGCCGACGACATCAGCCGCGGCAACAACGGCCCGCTCATCAGCGAGCGGATGGCGCGCTGGTGCGCCGAGCGGACCACGCAGGAGGCCGTCGATACGCTCGGCCAGGCGATGATCCCGACCGGCCCTGTGCTCTCGCCGCAGCAGGCACTGGATCATCCGCACATCCGCGCCGCCGGCTTCATGCAGGATGTCGACTATCCCGGCCTGCCGAAGCAGGCACCGGTTGCCCGCGCCGCGGTGCGGCTGTCGGAAACGCCGGGCGAGATCGCGCACCGCCCGCCGACCCTCGGCGAGCACACCGACCGCGTCCTCGCCGACCTCGGCTATGGTGCGGACGAGATCGCGGCGCTCCGGCAGAGCGGCGTCATCTAGCGGCATATCATTCGGTTCCGCAGACTGCCGTGCTTCACCTCTCCCCGACGGGGAGAGGTCGGATTGCTAGGACGCGCAATTGCGCGGCGTAGCAATCCGGGTGAGGGGCCCGCGGCATTCAGAGAGACCTTGACCCCTCACCCGGACCGCATCTTCGATGCGCTCCGACCTCTCCCTTCGGGAGAGGTGAACCAAGCCCTGCGCGTCACAGCAATTGCTTCAGCGCCTTGGCATCGGCGGGCGCTGCGCTCTTCTGGTCGTTGTCGAAATAGACATAGACGTCGCAGCCCTGCCGCTTCCACGACTTGATGCGCTTGGCCCATTGCGCCAGCGTGGGTTTGGTATAGTGCCCGTGATAGCGCCCGCTTGGCCCGTGTCCGCGCACATAGACAAAATCCGCCGTACGCTTCCACGGCGCGGGCGCGTCGTGATGATCGGACAGGCACAGCGAGATGTTCTCCTCAGCCAGCATGCGCAGGATGCGCGGCTGATACCAGCTCGGATGGCGGAATTCGAAACTGTAACGCCGCTTTCGTGACAGCAGCTTGCAGAACGAGGCGAGCCGGTCCGCATTCGCCTCGAATTGCGGCGGCAGCTGGAACAGGATCGGGCCGGCCTTGCCGCCGAGCCTGGAGATGCGGTCCTCCAGCAGCTCGAGGCTGTTGACGGAGCGCTCCGACAGGCGCTTCCAGTGCGTGATGAACTTGGACGCCTTCCAGGCGAACACGAAATCGCGGCCGGTCTGCTCCCGCCATCCCTTCACCGCCTCCGGCGTCGGCGTGCGGTAGAACACCCCGTTCAGCTCCGTGGTGTCGAACTGCCCGGCATAATAGCTGAGCTGCTGCTTCAGCGTCACGCCCTCGGGGAAGAACGGGCCGCGCCAGGAGGCGTAATGCCAGCCCGAAGTTCCGATCAGAACGCGCGCCATGTTTCACGTACCATTCGTTGCCATTTGCCGGAGGGAACGTCCGTGTGGCCGATACGTTTCTCGTGAGCATCAACGGTGAGGACCGGAACCGATGTACGCGCTGTTCGAAGGCAACAAGCAGATCGGCAATCCCTTTCCGACCGAGAAGGAAGTGTGGGAAGCCGCCTTGATCGAAGGCCTCGTCACCGACGTCCCCGTTGCCGACGAGGAGGGTGGCCACATTCTGCCCGCCGGCTATCACGTCGAGCGCGTGGACGAGACATTCGCGCCGCGCCCGGACTGGAAGCTGCCGCGCGAAATCTCGTGATGCTGATCTCTCGTGGTCGGGGACTGGCGCGGCTCGTTCACCTCTCCCGCTTGCGGGAGAGGTCGCGCCGAAGGCGCGGGTGAGGGCTTTCTCCTCTAGGGGATTGTCCCATCGCGGAAACACCCTCTCCCCAACCCTCTCCCGCAAGCGGGAGAGGGAGCGCACCGTCCCCGTTGCGGCGATCAAGCCTCATGGCATGGCGCTTTAATTCGACGCCAGCGCCGCCTTGGCGACTTCGGCCATCCAGCGTGAGGCCACGGGCAGGATCGCGTCGTTGAAGTCGTAGCGCGGGCCGTGCAGCTCGGCGCCCTCGCGCAACTCGCCATTGCCGATCCAGACGAAGGCGCCGGGCCGCTGCTGCAGATAATGGGCAAAATCCTCGCCGGCCATGCTCGGCGCGAGATCGCGCCGCACCGGCGCCTGCACCTTCTCCGCTGCGATGCGCGCGAGGTCGGCCTCGTCGGGCGTGTTGATCACGACGCCAACCCCCCAGACGATCTCGGGCGTGACCTTGACGCCGAAGCTGGTCGCAATTCCGGCGCAGGTGCGCGTGATGCCGTCGAGGATGACGTCCTTGACCGCCTCGCGGTGATAGCGCAGCGTGCCGCGGATGGTGACGCGTCCGGCGATCTGGTTCGGCGCGGTGCCGCCTTCGATCGTGCACAGCGACAGCACGGCGGTGTCGAGCGGATCGACGCCGCGCGAGGTGACCGATTGCAGCGCGACGATGAGGTGCCCGGCCGCCACCACGGGATCGCGAGTCAGATGCGGCATGCCGGCGTGCCCGGCGTGGCCCTCGATAGTGATGGAGATGCGCCCGCCGGAGGCCATCACGACGCCGTCGTGCACGGCGATGGTGCCGGCGGCAAGGCCCGGCCAGTTGTGGAAGCCGAAGATCCGCTCCATCGGAAAGCGATCGAACAAGCCGGCCGCGACCATCGCCCGCGAGCCGCCAAAGCCTTCCTCGGCCGGCTGGAAGATGAAATCGACCGTGCCGCTCCAATCGGTATCAGTGGCGAGCAGCGCTGCGGCGCCCAGCAGCGCGGCGGTATGGCCGTCATGGCCGCACGCATGCATCACGCCGGACGTCGTCGAAGCGTAGGGCAGGCCGGTGTCCTCGGTGATCGGCAGCGCATCCATGTCGGCGCGCAGGCCAACCCGCCTCTGCGCGTGGCCGCGCCTCAAGGTTGCGACGATGCCGTGGCCGCCGATGCCAGCCTCGAAGGGAATGCCGAGCTCGGTGAGCTTCTCCTGCACGAACGCAGAGGTCTCTTTCTCCTGGAGCGACAGCTCCGGGTGGGCGTGGAGGTGCCGGCGCCACGCGGTCAGTTTCTGGTGCAGTTCGGGGGACAAGGCAGGGATCTTTCGCGAGGAGGATCGACTTGAGTCAGCATAGCCGATTATTGGACCGCTGCATCAAGCGCCAGCAAATGGCTCGCGTGCAAAGCACGCCGCTCTTTCCCCGTCATTCCGGGTTCGCGACTTCGTCGCGCCCCGGAATGACGAGCATGGGTGTTATGCCAGCTTCGCCAGCCCCTTCCAATCAAACCCGATCCCGTGCCCGTGCCTGTCCGGCGCCAGCGCCAGCCCGTCCTTCAGCACCAGCGGATGCTCGATATACTTGTCGAGCCCGAATCCGTGCGCCTCCAGATAGGATCGGTTCGGGCAGGCCGCGAGCAGATGCACGGTGATGTCATGCGCGCCATGGCTGGTGACGGGCAGGTTGAACGCTTCCGCCAGCCGCGAGATCTTCATGAACGCGCTGACGCCGCCGCAATTGGTGACGTCGGGCTCGGGATAGGACACCGCGCCACTGGCGATGTAGTTCTTGAACTCCCACAGTGAGCGCAGATTCTCGCCCGTCGCGATCGGCACGCCGCCCGCCTGCATGATGCGCACATGGCCCGCGACGTCGTCGGGGATGATCGGCTCCTCGAGCCAGGTGAGGTCGAAAGGAACGAAAGCGCGCGCGGCGCGAATCGCCTCCTCGACCGTCCATTTCATGTTGGCGTCGGCCATCAACGGAAAGCCGTCGCCGAGATGTTGCCGCATCGCGGAGATGCGCGCGACATCGGACTTGAGGTCGGGCCGGCCGACCTTCATCTTGATGGCGCGAAATCCCTTGGCGAGGTTGCCGTCGGTCTGCTTCAGCAGCGCATCGACGGAGAGATCGAGATCGATGCCGCCGGCATAGCACGGCACGTGCGCATCGAAGCCGCCGAGCAGGCGGTACAGCGGCAGCTTGGCGCGCCGCGCCTTCAGATCCCACAGCGCGATGTCGAGTGCCGAGAGCGCCAGCACCGCCGGCCCGCCGCGCCCGCCATAATGCAGCCCCCACCAGACATGATGCCAGATCGCCTCGGTATCCTCGGCCTCGCGCCCTTCGACCAGCGGCGGGATCTCGCGCTTGAGAATGTCGGCCACAGCCCCGCCGTTGCGCCCGACCGTATAGGTGTAGCCGACCCCTTCGGCACCGTCGGCATCGCGGATGCGGCAGGTGATCAGCTCGAACGCCGTCATGTCGCCATGCGTGGAGTCCGACAGCGTGATGGGGAGGGGAATCCGGTAGAGCCCGGTCTCGATGTGTGCGATGCGCGGCATGTGGCCTCCCTGTTTTTTTGTTCTTCGTAGGGTGGGTTAGCTAGCGGCTGCGCGAAGCGCAAACGCTGGCGTAACCCACCTCTTCTGTCACCGCGGATACGAACAGTGGTGGGTTACGCCCCGCGGTTTGCACTACGCGCAATCCGCGGAGCTAACCCACCCTACGATCTACCGCATCGTCGCGAGTTGCACCGCCAGCGCGCAGGCGCGGTCGTATTCGTCGAGATTGATCCATTCGTCGACCGTGTGCGCCTCGTTCTGGCCGGCGCCGAATGTTACGGTCGGAACGCCGTGGCGGACCATCCAGTTGGCGTCCAGGCCGCCATTGGCGGCGCGCACGTTCGCCGTTCCGCCCACGGCAGACACCGCCTCGATCGCGCGTTTGACCACCGGCAGATTCTCCTTCATGCGGAACGGATAATAGTCGGTCTCGGCCTTGAACTTGACCTTGCCGGACTTGCCTTGCGCGTTGGTGACCTTCTTGGCCGCTTTCTCGAACGCGGCCTTGTAGGCCTTGGTGATCTCCTTGAAGAACTTGCCGTCATGGCTGCGGCTCTCGCCGCGCACATGCACGTAGTCGGTGACGACGTTGGTGGCATCGCCCGCGGGGCGGCCTTCGCCACCGGTGACAGGGCCGACATTGCTGGTGCCTTGCCTCTTGCCCTTCACCACCTTGCCGAACCAGCCGCCGGCCTTCACCTCCGCAAGCGCCAGCGCCATGATCATGGTCGAGGAGATGCCGCGCTCCGGTGCGACGCCGGCATGCGAGGCGCGGCCGAAGATCTCGACCGTCCAGCGGTCGGCGCCGACCGCCCCGATCACGACATTGGAGGCCGAGCCGCCGTCATAATTGAACGCCATCACCGGCTTCCCGAGCTCGTCGAGCTTGACGTGCCGCGCGCCATAGAGCCCGCTCTCCTCGCGCACGCAGAACAGAAGCGTGATCGGCGGATGATCGAGCTTCTGCTTTTCGAGCTCGGCGGCCAGCGTCACCAGCACGCCGCAGCCGCAGCGATTGTCGCCGCCGAGCGCGGTCCTGGCGTCGTTGACGATCTTGCGCCCCGTCAACTTTGGCTTGGCACCGGCGCACAGCGGCACGGTGTCCATGTGGGTCATGAACATGATCCGCGGCTGGTTGTGCAGCGCGCCGCGGCCGGGCAGGTCGACGATGAGGTTGCCGGTCTCGGTCGGCACCGGAATCCGCGTATTGGCGTCGTCGAGCCGGATCGCCTCCGCCGGCACACCGCTCTCCTTCAGCGCAGCCGTGAGCTCCCGCCCGATCGCCGCCTCCTGCCCGGTGACGCCCTCCACGGCGAGGAAGCGCATGAGACGATCGGTGGCGGCTTTGGTGTCGACAGGCATGGACTCGAATTCCCTTGATGCGGATGGCGGCGCAGCATCTCCTGCGCTTCCGCATTTCGCAAGGGGCTCAGACGCGCTGCGTGTAGATCAAGAAGATCAGCACGCCGAGCGCCAGCGCCGCCGCCATGAACAGCAGCACTGCCGGCAGCCCCGCGAGCGCGGCCACCGCGCCGGTGACGGATTGCATCAGCGCAGTGCCGAGAAAGAAGGCGAGATTGACGGCCGCAAGCGCCTTGCCGGCGACCTGCGCATCGACCAGTTGCCTGGACATGCCGAACAGCAGCGGCTGCGCCGACGTGAAGAGCCCGATGAGCACGAACAATGCCAGATCGTAGGACGGCGGCATGACGTTCACGCCGAACAGCCATGCAACGGCAAAGTGCGGCGCTCCCAGCGCCATCAGCGCGAGCAGCAGCGCCGCGATCGCATGCGTTCCGGCGACCAGCTCGCGGCGGCGGCCGAGCCTGCGGTCGATCATGCCGACCAGCAGCGGGCCTGCGATCATCGCCAGCGTGAACGCGCCGAGCTGGTTGCCGGCCTCGATCCGCGTCAGGCCCTTGATCTCCATCAGCCAGGGCCCGCCCCAGAGGCCGCGCAGCACCAGCGTGCTCGCCAGCGACACCATCGCCAGCGCGATCACGCCGCGCAGCGGCCGCGACAGGCCGAGCCTGACCACATCGATCATCTGCGACAGCGGCGAGGAATCGTCCTTGTGCTCGGCCGCCTGGTGCGGCACCAGCGCGAACACCGCGAGCGCCACCACGACGCCGCCGATCGCGGAGATCCAGAACCCCGCGCGCCAGCCGTAAGTGTCGATCACAAAGGCGAGCGGGCTCGCCGACAGCAGCATGCCGATATTGCCGATCGAGAGGATGGCACCCGACCACAATCCGAACCGCTCCGCCGACAATTGCTTGGCTGCGAGCGTCATCGGGCACATCAGCATGCCCGAAGTCGCGACGCCGAGCAGCAGCTGCCCGACGGCGAAGCTCTCGGGTCCCGTCGCAAACCCCGAGGCCATCGCGCCGAACACGGTTCCCGCCAGCAGGGCGAGCGACACCGGCCGCACGCCGAACCGGTCCATCGCCGCCCCGACCGGGATCTGCGAGGCCGCAAAGGCGAAGTGGTAGACCGACGTGAGGCTCGCCAGCGCCTGCGACTCGATGTGGAAATCCGCCGCCATCAGGTCGAGGCTGACGGCCGGAATGGTGCGCAGCAAGGTCGACAGCATGTGGCCGCAGGCGAGCGCGATCAGCGCGAAGATCAGCGCGCGGGTGGCGGTGCCCGCGTCGTCGGCGGCGGTGGTCATGAGCGTCCCGTCCCGAGAAGGTTTTGGGGTGGGTTACATGATCGACGGGGTGGGTGCCAATGGCGGCAGCGCGCCCCCCTCATGCCGGAATGTGACCTCGGACTGGTACTCGAGCTATCGAGCAATGCCATTGCCGAGAGCTAGCTGCATTGCAACGCACCACTTTCGAGACGGCGCTCACCCCGGTACGGAGTCATGGCGTTGCGCCCCGGGGATGAAGTGTTGTGGGCGTCTCCGCGGTGCGCGCGACGGTTGCATCATCTTCGCTCTTGGGAGCTTCCGTTGGCGGACGTAGGAACAAAGGAGACATCGTCTCTCTTACCCAGGTTAAGGAGACCTGATCATGCTGTCGTCGAGACCACCACGGCCCATTCGCACGACGCTCGATCTTGCGAACGCTGAGCAGGTCAAGTCGGTACGCAGGCGGCTTCGCATCTCCAATGCCGATCTGGCCAGGATCGTCGACAAGATCGGCAACTCTCTGGCGGCCATCGAGAAGGAAGTGGAGCTCGAAAAACTGGCCGTTCAGCAGGGTAGTGCCAGGGACGCGGCGACGACCCTCGAATGAATCCAACCCATCACGTGGGAAAGGAGAATTGCGATGAACGGTCTGATCTACCTCATAGGGCTAATCGTTGTGATCGCCGTCATTCTTTCGTTCTTCGGCTTGCGATGACCCGCCACGGCCCGGCAGGTGACCGCCGCGCCGGTGGAGTCATTCTTAATGTCGCGTGCAGCAAATGATTGATCCGCACCAGGTCAATACCATCATAGCGACGACGGTTTGCGCGTTCTTCAAGGGCCTTCCGGACGCTGAAATCGGACCTGAAGAAGCCAAGCTGCTGGCCAAGCAGATCACTGAAGCGCTGAACGCTGCCGGACTGCAGATTGTCCCTGTGGAACCGGCGATCACAAGGCCCTAGCTCTATGGTTGCGGCACCGGGCTTTCTGGCTCAAAGGTCCGTCAGGTGGGGGGACGGCGCTAGACCCGTTCGAAAGTATCGACGTTGGTTGTGACGGCGCGCCACCAGTTCGATGGCTTGAGCTTTGCGGGGTCGCCCTCGCTGGCGGCACTCAGCGCCTGGTCGGCAACCACGAACCAAGCGGTCTCCATTTTCTCGTGACGCAACAATCCCGTGTACGAAACGACGCTGTCGCCCGTGGCGGACGAGCCCACGGCGACGAAGCCGATGCAATTGCCCCGATGAAATCCGGTGACCTGCACCGTTTGTCCATAGAAGCCGCTGTCTTCAAGCGCGGTCTCGAACGTGCCTTCGACGCGCTCCTCCGTCTCGCTGATGATGCGCAGGATGGAGCCGAACTGATTTCGCCAACTGCCGACCCATGACATCCCGGTTCTCCCATGGTCATTTGCCCGGTGTGATGTGCAGCCGGTGCAATCGATGCAGCTCCCCGGCGGCGGTCTTCATCAGGCCGCGCGCCGCCTCACGGTCCCGGCCGACGATGAACCCCGATGCAAAAGCCACGGCGCGCCGGTTCGCCGGCGGCGCCGCCAACGCTGTCTCCGTCGCCAGCTCTCGATGCGTCATGAAGTCGTTGAGCGATCCTAGCGCGGATTGGATCTGCTTCAGCTGATCGGAGAGATTTGCGAGCTGTTTCTGGTCGCGATCGCTATACAGGCTCTTGAAGAAGTCGACGGCGTAACGGATCTTCTTGATCTTGATCCGCAGCCTGTGACGCTGCATCGGGTCGAGATCGTCCAGATGCTTGCCCTGCTTGCGCGCCTTCCTGATCCGGCGGTCCAGCACCGCCGCGGCGTAACCGGCAATCGACCGGTCGTCATCGGGGCGGGGCTGTCCGGTTTCGATCCACTCGATCACGTCGATCAGCAGGCGGCGGTAGCGGGGCGATTCGACGGCCTCGCGGGCGCGCGCGAAGGCTGCGCCTCGCTCCGTGGAAAATTTCTCGGCGATCGCGCGTGCGCCGCGATTCGGCACGCCTTGGTCCGCGATCGGCAGAATGCTTTCCGTGAGAAAGACGTCGATCTCGCGCGCCGGCGCCAGCTCGCCCGTGAGCCATTTGAGCTCGGCCTTGATCCGCTCCGTGCTGGCGCGCGGGAGGATGTCGGAGAACAGCGAGATCGCCGCCCGCAGGCGCCGCAGGCCGACGCGCATCTGGTGGACACCTTCCTAATCCATGTCCCGCACGGGATCGGCATTCGCCGTGATCTGGCGAAGCGTCGAATGTGCGATCACGCCGAAGGCATTGCGCGGCGAGAGCTCTCGTTTCAGCTCGACCCGTTCGGCGTATTGCGCGCCTGCGCCGTTTCCCGTCACGAGTTGAAAGCCTCGCTCGGCTTTCGAGCGCAGATCGAGCTCGGCGCCCGTTTTGCGTTCGACATTGCGTGCCAGTCGAAACAGATCGGCGATTTGCCCGGATTTCAATTCCAGCTCGAGCTCGGCGACCAGCCGCGAGCGCCGCCCGGCGCCGATGCGGCCACGGTCGACGGCGAGCTCGATCTGGCTCCGTCGCACCCGCCTTGCTTCAGTCGTGCGATGAACCTCGGTCCGAAACACCGGCCGCAGCTTGCGCGGAAGTTTTTTAGACGCGAGATCCGCAAGAGGCGTGTTCTTGACCTTCGTCAAGTCGGGCCTTGCGCCTGCGACGTCATGCTCCCATTCGCCGCGCGTCGCGGCTCCGGAGCCGTCGGCCTTTACGGTCTGCACATAGCGATCGCCAACCTTGCGGACGCGGAGCGTGAGCCCATGGCGCCTGAGCTTCTGCTTGCTGGTGTCGTAGTAGGTCGACACGAGTGCCTGCTCCGACCGGTCGCTGTGTCGTCCGTTCAAAGCGCCGTCGCGCAAGATGGATGACAGCTTTCGCGGCGCAAGGCGGAATTTGAGTTCCGTTTCGGCATTCATCGGACTGTGCTTCCGTTGCCGATTCAAGTCGGCGCCGGTGCGGGAAGTTCCGTGTGCACGGGGTTTTCGAATCTCCATGCGTCCGTCCGTCATCCGCGTCCGGCCGGACGCCATCACGTCAAGTTCCGTAGCAGCTTCAGCGCATCATCCAGCAAACAATCGATCTGTCTCCGCTCGCTGATTGTTTCCCTCGTGAACCATCCATGCTTCCGCGCATTCCGGTTTCGGAACGGCGCGT
This sequence comes from Bradyrhizobium sp. USDA 223, assembly GCF_044909005.1. Classification (NCBI taxonomy): domain Bacteria; kingdom Pseudomonadati; phylum Pseudomonadota; class Alphaproteobacteria; order Hyphomicrobiales; family Nitrobacteraceae; genus Bradyrhizobium; species Bradyrhizobium sp. USDA 223. Next base: position 4,185,847 of record NZ_JBIYDR010000001.1, on the reverse strand, counting down.
CGGCAAGACGCTTCTTGTTGTAGGCAACCTGCGTGGTGAGCCCACTGACATTCGCCGTTGCCAGTTCGCAATTCGATCTCAGGATCTCGACCGGCTGCTTTGCGCCGGCAAGCGAAGCCTGCAACTGCGTGACCTTGTACTGGGTCGATTTGAAACAGCACGTCGTTGGCCTTTACCGGCACGTTCGGCTTGATCGGGATCGCCACAATTTGTCCTGCACATTCGATAATTAAAAAGAGCGAGAAATGTCGCGAGGATAGGTCCGCCTGTTAACAGCGAGATAGACCCAAACAACCCGCCCCCATCGCACCAGTTTGAATTTCGAGACACAAGCGACAGCGGAACGACCATATAGGCCAGAATAGTGATCATGGCTGGCCCTCACTGTTAGGTTGTGCTATCGTGATGCGGTGGAGGTAGCCGAAGCCGCACGTCGAAGTGCCCTTCAACGACAAGCTTTATCGCCCAGCAATCCTGTTTCGATTATGCAGACGCCATGCGGCGTCGACGTCGCACGTTCATTTGCACGCTCCCTCGCTCACCAGCGATTCAAGTGGCTCCGTCGTTTTCTGTACAAGGAATGATGTATGCGTATCACAGCACTGAATCAGATTTCGGAACGCTCGGCGTGACCGCGACGTTGTGCGGGACCGAAATAGCGCCTGCCCAGCACACGGCAGCCCTGCCATCCATGAAAAACAATCGGCACCGCCCGCGGCACCCGCCGAGCGCGCGACGCCGAATTCCGAACGAACCGACGATGGAGACCGTATTACATCACTGAAGAGGAGGACCCGATATGTTTCGAGGATTTCTGCCCCTGACGTTGTCTCTCTGCCTCGGCGCGGCAGCCGCGCCCGCGGCGCTCGCCCAGGCGGCCATCACCGAACAGGAGGCGCACGCCATCGCGGTTGACGCCTACGTCTACTTCTACCCGCTGCTGTCGATGGACGTATCCCGCAAGCAGTTCACCAACGGCACCACCGATTTCAAGGGCCCGATGAATACGTTCGTCAACGTGGCCGAATACCCGCCGGCGGATTTCAAGGGCGTGGTGCGTTCCAACTTCGACACGCTGTATTCCGTATCGTGGCTGGACATGACCAAGGAGCCTGTCGTCATCTCGGCGCCGGATACCGATGGACGCTATTATCTGCTGCCGATGCTCGACATGTGGACCGATGTTTTTGCGTCGCCAGGCTGGCGCACGACGGGCACCAAGGCCGGGACGTTTCTGGTGACACCCCCAGGCTGGCGGCCGGATCTGCGCGACAAGTTTGCCGAGGAGTTCAAGCTTCCGAAAGACACCCAGCGCATCAACGCGCCGACGCCTTACGTCTGGCTGATCGGCCGGACCAAGACCGACGGCCCGCCGGACTATGACGCGGTTCGCAAAATCCAGGCCGGCTACAAGGTCACGCTTCTTTCCGAATATGGCAAGGCGCCCAGACCGCTTGATTTCAAGCCCGACCCAAGCGTCGATATGAAGACACCGCCAAAAACCCAGGTCGATACCATGTCGGCGGGCGTCTATTTCGCCAACGCCGCCGAGTTGCTCAAGCTGCATCCGCCACATATCACCGACGAGCCGATCCTCGCGCAGATGAAGAAAATCGGCATCGAAGTTGGCAAGAGCTTTGACATCGGCAAGCTCGATCCCACCGTGCAGCGGGCGGTGGAAGCCGCACCGAAGGATGCGCAAAAGCTGATGGCCTGGAAGCTGCCGACGCTGGCGCGGGTTGCCAACGGCTGGTCGATGAATACCGACACCGTGGGCGTTTATGGCAACTATTACCTGAAGCGGGCCATTCTCTCGCAGCAGGGGCTGGGCGCGAACGTGGTCGAGGACGCCATCTATCCGCTCAATCTCGCCGATGAATCCGGCAAGCCGCTCGATGGCGCGAACAAGTACACCATCACCTTCGAGAAGGGCGCCACCCCTCCGGTCAATGCGTTCTGGTCGATCACGCTCTACGATCAGGACGGATTCCAGGTCGGCAACACACTGAACCGCTTCGCGGTGAGTAGCTGGATGCCGTTCAAGTACAATGCGGATGGTTCGCTCGATCTCTATTTCCAGAACGCGAGCCCCGGCAAGGAGCTCGAAGCCAACTGGCTTCCAGCGCCGAAGGCGCCATTCAACCTGACGATGCGCCTGTACGCGCCGAAGTCTGAGGCGCTGACCGGAAAATGGAATCCGCCGCCGGTCGTGAGGTCGCAAACAACGGTGGGGATCTCGGCCCAATGAAAGTTGACGGCACGCCGGCGCTTCGGCGCCGGCGTTTGACCGCGCGAAAACAATCATCCCTGAAGAGGAGCCGGCACCATGTTGACGAAACGCGACCTTCTCCGTTCCGCGGCGCTTGCTGCAATCACTGTCACGACGACCAAGGCTATCCCGGCCAACGCGCAGGCCAAGACGGAATGGCCGGACATCCGCGAGGCCAAGGCCATCGCCGAGGAAGGCTTCATCTACGGGCTCCCGATCGTGATGAACTACGCTGTGATGTACGAGTATTCTGTCGACAAGAATTCGGGACAATACAAGGCGCCGTTCAATCAGATCAAGAATGAGCCACGGGTCTTCACCTACAAGGACACCGCGGTTATCACCCCCAACAGCGACACACCGTATTCGTTTGCCTGGATGGACCTGCGAGCGGAGCCGGTTGTCCTCTCGGTGCCGGCGGTGGATCCCAAGCGCTACTACTCGATCATGCTGTGCGACGGCAACACGTTCAATTATGGATATATCGGTAGCCGCGCGACCGGCAGCGATGCCGGAGACTATATGGTTGCTGGACCAGACTGGCAGGGCGCAACGCCTGCCGGTATCAAGAAGGTGTTCCGGTCCACGACGCAGTTTTCCATCGCTGGCTATCGGACGCAGCTTTTCAATCCGGCGGACATGCCTAATGTCGAGAAGATACAGGCCGGATTTAAGGTGCAGCCGCTCTCAGCCTATTTGAAGCAATCAGTCACAGTCGGTACGGCCGCCGTGGACTTTCCCAAGATCGACAAGGAGTTGGTGAAGAAGAACTTCTTCGAATATCTCGACTTCTCCTTGCAGTTCGCACCTGCGGGGCCGGAGGAAAAGGAAATCCGCGCGAGGCTCGCGCGCATTGGCGTCGGCCCCGGCAAGACCTTCGATTTCAAGGAACTTCCGATTGCTCACAAGCTCGAAATCGGCTTTGGCATGAAGGACGGCGAGGAGAAGGTTGAGAAGTATCTTGCTGGCGGGCAAAAGGAGGTCAATGGATGGAAAATCGGGTCGCTGTTCGGAGACCGGGCATTCTTCAGCGGCGACTGGCTGAAGCGAGCCGCCGCAGCCAAGGGCGGCATCTATGGCAACGATGCGGAAGAGGCAATGTACCCCTTTACCAAAGCTCTCGCCAATGGTGAGGCGCTCGACGGCAGCAAGCACAATTACACGCTGACCTTCCCGGCAGGACAAGCTCCACCCGTAAATGCATTCTGGTCGGTGACGATGTATGATGGCAAGACGCAGTTGCTGATCGAAAATCCGATCAACCGATACCTGATCAACTCGCCGATGCTGCCCGACATGAAGAAGAATGCCGACGGCTCAGTGACGTTGTACATCCAGCACAAATCGCCAGGCGCTGACAAGGAATCCAACTGGCTGCCAGCACCTAACGGGGATATTTACCTCGTCATGCGGCTGTACTGGCCGAAGACCGAGGCCCCGTCGATCCTGCCCCCCGGCAACGGCACCTGGAAGCCGCCGGCGATCGTCGTGGCGAGCTAGCATTCGGGTCGGTCCGCCATCGCCGGAAGGTGATGGCGGCCGCAGCCTGGTTGTCGACGTGTGCCCGATCCGAAGCAGGGACAATGGAAAACAAGAGAGGATCCGAACATGGCTTCGGCCAACGGGTTTCCGTTATGAACCGCCGCGCGGTGCTGTCTGCGTTTGCAGCGTTCACCGCGTTTCCTGTCGTGTCCGCCCTGGCGCAAACGCCCGCGGCCGATCCGCTGCCGTCGTGGAATGATACGGCGACCAAAAATTCTATCGTCACCTTCGTCGAGCGCGTGACGAAGCCAGGCTCGCCCGACCTGGTGCCGCCTGCCGAGCGGATTGCCACCTTCGACAATGACGGCACCTTGTGGGCGGAGCAGCCGATCTATTTCCAGGCTGCCTTCGCATTCGACCGCGTGAAGGCGCTCGCCCCGCTGCATCCGGAGTGGAAGGACAAGGAGCCGTTTGCCTCGCTGCTCAAGGGCGACATCAAAGGCGCGCTCGCCGGCGGCGAGGCCGCCATCTTCCAGATCGTGACGGCCACCCATTCCGGCATGACCACGGTGGAATTCGACCAGATCGTGCGCGACTGGATCGCCACAGCCAAACACCCGGTGACCGGGCGCCTCTATACCGAGATGGTCTATCAGCCGATGCTGGAGTTGCTCGCCTATCTGCGCGGCAACGGCTTCAAGACGTTCATCGTCTCCGGCGGCGGCATCGACTTCATGCGCGTCTTTGCCGAGCGGGTCTATGGCGTCCCGCCCGAGCAGGTGGTGGGCAGCAGCGGCAAGCTGAACTTCGAGCTGCGCGACGGCAAACCCGTTCTCATGAAACTGCCCGAACTCGATTTCATTGACGACAAGGCCGGCAAGCCCGTCGGCATCCAGATGCACATCGGCCGCCATCCGATCGCGGCTTTCGGCAACTCCGACGGTGACCTGCAAATGCTCGAATGGGCCAAGGGAGGCGGCGGTGTCCGCTTCGCCCTTATCGTGCACCATACCGACGCCGAACGGGAATGGGCCTACGATCGCCATTCCTCCATTGGCCGCCTCGACAAAGCGCTCGACGCGGCCCAGGCGATGGGCTGGACCGTTGTCGACATGAAGAACGACTGGAGGAAGATATTTCCATTTGGAAGCAAATGAACATCAAGTGGACGGGGCCGTTTTCGCAATGCCCGATGGAGGAATAGCAGGCGATGTTCTCGCGACTTTAGCGCAACAGTTGCGAAGGATTTTTGATCTGGACCGTTTTCAGAGCGATAGCCTACGACGAGCTATTATATCTATGGCAATCTCGGGTAGAGCACTGTGGTCTCCAGCCATTGGGAGCAGGTATATGGCGCACCACCTTCCCAAGCGAAGTTCCAACCGTCAGCGCACGTGCCGCGGCCTCGGCGCGGCTCTGCTAATGTTGGGATCGATGTCCGGGGCGGCCTACGCCGACGAAAGCGGCGTTTCCTACTGGCTTCCCGGACGCTTCGGCAGCCTTGCAGCGACACCTCAGGTGCCGGGCTGGTCCATGGCCGCGGTGTACTATCACACCTCGGTCGAAGCATCGGGCGCCGTCGCCGCGGCAAGGCAGATCCAGATCGGCAGATTCCCGGCAACGGTGAACGTCAATCTTAATGCCAGTCTGAACGCGCAGGCCGATCTGATTCTTTTGAATCCCACTTACACTTTCGGCACACCGGTGCTTGGCGGACAACTGGCCATCGGCATCACTGGCCTGTTCGGCCGAGCAAGTACCGGCATTGACGGAACGCTCACCGCGGCACTCGGACCGCTGGTGATAACCCGCGAGGGAAGCATCTCGGATTCCCTCACCTCCGTCGGCGACCTCTATCCGCAGGCCACATTGAAGTGGAACGCCGGCGTGCACAATTTCATGACCTATGTGACGGGCGACATTCCGGTGGGCGCCTACGATCCCGCGCGCCTCAGCAACCTCGGCATCGGCCACGCCGCGATCGACGCCGGCGGCGGCTACACCTACTTCAACCCGGCCGCGGGACACGAATTCTCCGCCGTCGCGGGCTTCACCTACAACTTCAAGAATCCCGACACGCAATACCAGAACGGGATCGACTTCCATGTCGATTGGGGTATCTCGCAGTTCCTCTCCAAGCAGTTTTTCGTCGGCTTCGTCGGCTACGGATATCAGCAGATCACCGACGACTTCGGCCAGCATCCGCAGCTCGGCGGTTTCCGGTCCCGCGTCTTCGGCATCGGCCCGCAGTTCGGATATCTCTTTCCGATCGGCGACATGCAGGGATATCTCAATCTGAAAGGCTATGGCGAATTTGCCGCCGAGAACCGGCCGTCGGGATGGAATGTCTGGCTGACGTTCGCGATCTCGCCGACGGCCCCCACCAGCACGCTGACACCGGCGCGCCGGGTGGTGACGAAGTAAGGCACATCGCGCGGAAAGCGGCAACCGATGCTACCCGATACGCCGACTGTCAGTCAGCTATCCCACGTTATCTCGCAGGCTGCGGCGCCCGCGTTTCTTCTGGGCGCGCTGGCAGCCTTCATTGCGGTCCTGATCTCCCGTCAAAATCGTATCGTTGACAGAACGATTGTCCTGAACGGGATACCCGAGGACGATGTGAGATGCCGGCTGAAGGCTGATCTGCCACGTTTGATGCGACGTGCGGCCATGCTGAACCGGGCAATCTTCTGGGCCGTGATCGGCAGTATTTCGGTAGCGGTTCTTGTCGTCGTCGCGTTTGCAAGCGCGTTTCTTCAGATTCAGCATGAGCGCGGGGTGGCCATCCTGTTCATGGTTGCCCTTGGTGCGTTCACTGCATCGCTTGTTGATTTTGCCCGCGAGGTGCGAATCGCACTGAGCGAGTTCGATCATTACGCCTGACGCAGTGTTCAACCCACCCATCAGCCGGAAGGGACCAGCACCAATCGCCTGAGTGAATAACCAGCCCAGAGCAGCTCTTTATCGACTGATCAACAGAGAGGCCGGCGGTGACGGCGACGTCGAGCTTGCAACTCCGGGCAATGTCGAATTTCGGCACTCCGTCTGCCACCGGCACAACCAACTGACGTCCCCATCATAGAAACGGTGATAGGCATTTCGGCCTCCCGATCGGTCCGACGCCGTCCCGCACGGCTCAGGCTCTCACTCAATTGCTAATCGAGCTTCGTAGCTTCGTACATATGGCCCCCTAGATCCATCAGAGTCTTCGTCTTCTAGGTCAGGTCTCGCGCCGGAAATGACGCGCTCCAATTCGCCCGTGCCACGACCGGCGCCGGAGGTCGCGCCGCAATCTACTTCAGCTCATTCAGAAGCTTCCGAGCGTCCTCCAGCAAAGTCTTCACTCTGTGTCGCTCGGCGCGACCATCCGGTGTGCACATTCCATGTCGATATGCATTCCGGTTGCCCTTCGGAGCGCCCGACCTCGGCGCGCCGCCATGCATGCGGCAGCGGGGCTTGCCGTGCATCGCCGGCGCGCGGCAGGCGGTGCCGTCGCGCGTCCGCGCCCCGCAGCGCGGGCTCGTCACCATCGCGTGCGTGTTGCGGACGTGGCCGCCGCTCATGCGCGGGCGCCTTGCGTTGCGTCCGCCCATTCGGCTTCGCCGGCCGCGCCCGACGCAGTGTCCGGATGAGCGTCGATCAGATGAGCATGCTGCGTGACGTTGCCCACGATCGCCCGTCCGCCATCCTGCACCGACAGGTTTTGCACCGTGATCCCGCGCTCGTCGCTGTTGCGGTGGCGATTCAGCGCTTCGACCTGGGCGGCGAAGGTGCGGGAGAGCCGGGTCAACGCGCGGGCGATGCCCTCCTGCTGCGCGAGATCGTCGGTGCAGGCGAGCCGGCATGCACAGCGCATCGCCGCCATGTGCACCGACACCATCTGCGACACCAGCAAGGCCTCGATGGAATCCTTCGGTGCGATGCTCCTGATCGTCGAGATCATGAAGGCGAGATTGGCTTCATCCGGCTTCTGCCCGACCACACTGGCCTTGACCAATTGCCTCAATATTCCGTGCATCGCGTCACGGTCGGCGGCGCCGAGCGCCTCGACCAGCAGCTGCTCGCCGGCATGCGGGTCGGGATGGCGGATCGCAATGCGCCGCTTGTAGAGTTTTACGCGCGGGTTCGTTGTGGAGGCGCTGCGATCGGATGCCGCGAGCGGCGAAGTGATGGGACGTGAGAGAGCTGTCGTCATGTGCTGTGTCCTACTGACGGCGCAGGCGCGAACGGCCGTTCGCTGCTGCGCGCGAATGCGAATTTCGAGATGTCGATGAAGGGTTTGGCGCAACCGGGTCGGGACGGCTTCGGCTTGGCAGGCCGTGACGCTCGCGACTGTTGCGATGATGCCAGTATGCCACTGTTTTGCCCGACGCGACAGAATTTATTTCGCAAATCCGAAAAGATTTGTCCGCCGCCCGCAAGTCCTTGTTCTGGCAGGGGCGGTCTACTGTGCATGGGGTTGTTTTCGCACTTTTGTTTTGGAAGCGGCGCGCACGTGCCGTGCCGCGGAATGCCGGCAGCCAAACCCGATTGCGAAATCCGGCACGGCCGCTATTCATGACTCAAAGGCGCCGCACCAACAAACATGCACAAGCGGCGCCAAGAGGTCCGGGAGAGAACGAATGCAACGAACCGCCCGCCTGCTGGCAGTCATCGCAGGACTATGCGCCTCGGCGCTGGCGACAGAGGCTCTCGCGCAGAAATATCCGTCGCGGCCGGTCAAGGTCATGGTCGGCTTCAGCGCCGGCGGCCCGGTCGACGTCGTCGCGCGCATCATCGGCGATCGCCTCAGCAACAAGCTCGGCCAGCCCTTCGTCGTCGAGAACCGCGCCGGCGCCAACGGCATGATCGCCGCCGAAGCCGTCGCGCGTGCGGACGCGGACGGCTACACCATGCTCGCCTGCAACTCGTCGACGATCACGCTGAACAAGACGCTGTTCAAGGACATCCGCTACGATCCGCAAGGTGACTTTGCGCCGCTCACCACGGTGGTCTCGGCGCCGCTCGTCCTCGTCGTCAATCCCGAGAATCCCAAGACGGCGAACGTCAAATCGGTGGCCGATCTCGTCGCGGCGGCGAAGGCCGCGCCCGGCGCGCTCGCCTACGGCTCGGGCGGCAACGGCAATCTCGCCCATCTCGCCATGGAGCTGCTCAGTCAGAAGGCCGGTATCAAGCTGATCCACGTGCCCTATCGCGGCGGCTCGGCCGCCGAGGTCGGCATTCTCGCGCAGGAGGTGCTGGCGGTGTTCGATCCGCTCTCCGCCGTGCCGCTGGTCAAGGCCGGCAAGCTGCGCGCGCTGGCAGTGTCCTCGGCCGAGCGGCTGCCGGCGCTGCCCGACGTGCCGACCGTGGCGGAAGCGGGCTATCCTGGATTCGACATCTCGTTCTGGGTCGGCTTCTTCATGCCCAAGGCAACACCCGCGCCGATCCTGGAAACCCTGCACCGGGAGATCGTCGCCGCCGCCAAGGATCCCTCGGCCGAGGAGAAGCTCGGCGCGCAGGGCGTCGTCAGCGTGCTCAGCCCGGCCGATTACGCCGCGAAGATCGCCAAGGAGACCAAGGAGCTCGCAGAGGTGGTCGCGGCGGCGAACATCAAGGCGGAATAGGACGCGACGCGCTATCTGGCGATCAGCAGCGTAAGCCGATCGAGCAGCGGACGCTGCCCTGCATTGATCTTGTCCTGCGCCGCGTCGAGCGTGAACCATTCGGCGCGGTCGACTTCCGGAAAGGCCTGCCGCTTGCCGCTGCGCGGCGGCCATTCCATCTCGAACGTGTTGCTGCGAATGCTGCGCACGTCGAGATCGAGCTCGGCCGCGAAAGCGGTGACGAGCTTGCCCCCGCGCTGCCTGACCTGGCCTAGCGGGGTCAGCGGCATGGAAAGCTCCTGCCCCAGCTCCTCGGCGAACTCACGTCGCGCAGCGGTCTCTGCGTCATCTCCGTCCGCGTACTCGCCTTTCGGGATCGACCATGCGCCGAGATCCTTGTTGCGCCAGAACGGCCCTCCGGGATGGACCAGGAGCACCTCGATGTTCCCACGCCTGCGATAAGCGATGATCCCGGCACTCTTCGATGGCATTGCAGGTTCCGCAGAAAAAGAGCGGCGGCCTTCCCTCGGGAAAAAGTGGAACTGCGCGTCCTAGCGCAGGTTAGTAGCCAATGTTCATTTGATGAAAGGGAGTGAACCATGATCCGCCTGTTGGCAACCACCGCATTGGGGGTGGTGCTGGCGAGCGCCGCGTATGCGCAATCGCCCAGCACGAATCCGCCGTCTCAGCAGACGCCGCAGTCCCAGTCGAACTCCACCGCGCCATCCACGACCTCGCCGTCGAGCGCGACCGACAAGCAGCAGACCACATCGCAACCGCAGCAATCCCCGTCGTCGGGAACGCCGGCCCAGACCACGCAGACCAACCAACCATCGTCCGGCTCCGGCACCGCCAATACGGGCTCGACTGCGCAGTCGCAGAGCGGGACGGCGAATTCCAATGCAGCCGGCAACCAGCCTGCAACGCAGCAGAGCGCCAACCCGCCAGCTGCGAATACCAACCAGGCGCAGGACCGGTCCAATCCGCCGCCGGCCAGCAATCAAGCCCAGCAGGCACCGGCGGCATCTGGAACCAACCAGGCCCAGCAGGCACCGACTGCGCCGACGAGCAACCAGGCGGCCGCCCAGACCGACGTCAACCTCAACAAGCAGCAGGAGACCAAGATCAGCGCGTCGATCTCGCACCTCAACGTGCGGCCGCTGACCAACGTCAATTTCTCGCTGAACGTCGGCACGGTGGTGCCGCGCGACGTGCACCTCTCGACGCTGCCGCCCGACGTCGTTGAGATCGTGCCGCAATATCGCGGCTACAGCTTTGCGCTGGTGAAAGATCAGATCGTCGTGGTCGATCCGGCGACCTACAAGATCGTGACGGTGCTGCCGTATTCAGGCCAGTCCACGGCGACAACGACGACCACGCGCGAGCGTAGCGCCAGCAAGTTCTCGGATCGCGATCGCGAGGTGATCCGCAAGCATGCGAAAACCCGTACCGAGGGGCGCAAGGAAGTACGGACCACCGGCAGCACAGCGCGCAGTGAGATCCGCGTCGGTGACCGTCTTCCCGAGAGCGTCGAGGTCGAGGAGTTCCCGACCACGGTCTACCGCGATGCGCCGGGCTTGCGTGAATATCGCTACATCCACCGCGACACCCGGACCTATGTCATCGAGCCGCGCGAGCGGAGGGTGATCGAGGAGATCGACTAGGTCGATGGCGATTGGAGCCGCGCAAGGGAGCGGCTCCGATCGTTAGCCTGATGTCCGTTCGCGCGATGCGAGACGAACGGCGCGCGCCTTCGCGCTCTTTCCGGCCGCGCGTGCCGCGATCATGCTGCGGGCCTTGCCGGGAGCCGTGACATTCTTCCGCAACAGTGTGGCGAGCCGCTTGCGGGCGAGATTCGTCGTCACGCGCGCCGCGAGTTGCTCACCCTTGCGAATGATGTTCGCAACCGAAGGCGTCAGGTTCACCGGAACCCAGGCGACGTCCTTGGCCTTCGAAAGACTGCCGATGCCTTCGCATGGCGCTTCGCGCGGCAGGTCGATGCGGATCGCGAGCGCCTCCGACCGTTCGGTCCAGTCTTCGGCCTTGGTGCCGGTGATGATCCGGACATAGTCACGCGTTTCGCGCGGCAGCTCGCTCTGCCTGGCAAGCCATTTCTGGATGCGGCCGGGACCGGCATTGTAGGCGGCGGCAGCAAGGCCGAGATTGCCGAAATCGTCGCGCAGCTTGCGCAGGAATTTCGCCGACGCCGGCAGCGCCTTCATCGGATCGAAGGGATCGTCGAGCCCGACCTCGGCGGCCGTCCCTGGCATGAACTGCGCGACGCCCTGCGCGCCAGCATGGCTGACCTCGTCGGACTTGAAGCGGCTCTCCTGCCAGATCAGGCGCGCGAAGAACGGCACCGGAATGCCGCTGGATTCTGCGGCCTCGCGCAGCGCGTGACAAAATCGTTCGGTTGGCGAGGGCTCCGCCTGCACGACCGGCTCAACCGCGCGCGGTGGCTCGATCACCTGCTCGTACGCCGCGTGCGCATTGGCAAGCTCGATCGCCTGCACGCTGGCGACGAAGAGCTCGACCACCGGAACAAGTGATGAGGCATGATTGTTCTTGAGAACAGTGGTGTCGAAACGTGATGCTTGGCGGGATGCCGACGGATCGAGATCGCACATCAGAAGCAGAAACGCGGCGCAAGCCGCGACGACAAATCGCATTTGCTGGGAGAACCTCGAACTGTGGGATGAACGGCCAGCGATGCGCCGGCAATAGGAAGTTCTTAACCGTCCGATTGCGGCAAAGCTGCGATCTCGTCGGTTCCTTCGGTGTTACTACGGTGTTCCCGAAGCGAAACCATCCGCGGTTTTGCGGGCTGTTTGCGAGTGGGATGCGCGATGACGATGCGATGGATGCTTGGCGCGGTGATTGTGCTGTGGCTCGCCGGCCCGGCGCTCGCAGGCAATCTCGATCCGGCCGCGGTGAACGAGGCTGCGCGTCCTGCGAAGCCGCCGGCCACCGACAAGCTGAATGCAGCCGTGGTGAAGCTTCAGGTGCTGCTCGATCGCGCGCAATTCTCGCCCGGCGAGATCGACGGCAAGCTCGGCGAGAACGCGCAGAAGGCGCTCAAGGCGTTCGCGGAGCAGAATGGCATCGCATCCGACAAGGCTGTGGCGCCGGAGCTCTGGGACAGGCTGACCGCAGCGAGCGAGGGCCCGATTCTCGTCGACTACAAGATCACCGACGCCGACGTGAAGGGACCGTTCTTAAAGAAGCTGCCGGCCAGGCTCGATGACATGAAGTCGCTGGACGCGCTGAGCTACACCAGCCCGCTCGAAGGACTTGCCGAGAAATTCCACATGAGCGCGGATCTGCTCAAGGCGCTCAATCCGGGCAAGGCGTTCGACAAGGCCGGAGAGACGATCGTGGTTGCCAATGTTCCGGCGCGGCGCGAGCTGCCGCGCATTGCCCGGCTCGAAGTCGATAAGACCAACGGGACCTTGAAAGCGTTCGACGCAAGCGGCGCTCTGCTGGCGTTCTATCCGGCGTCAGTCGGCAGTCCGGATCGCCCGACGCCAACGGGAACGCTGAAGGTCACCGCCAGCCACGAACTGCCGACCTACCGCTACAATCCCGAGTACAAGTTCAAGAGCGTCAAGTCCAAGAGACCGTTCGACATCAAGCCGGGGCCGAACAATCCGGTGGGCGCATACTGGATCGGCCTGTCGGCGCAGGGCTACGGCATCCACGGAACGGCAGAGCCCGACAAGGTCAGCAAGTCGGCGTCGCACGGCTGCGTTCGGCTCACCAATTGGGACGCGCGGGTGCTCGGCGAGAATGTGAAGCGCGGCATGCCCGTCGTCTTCCTCGATGCGCCGACGGAATCCTCATCGAAGCGGCAGGGCACGCCCGCTGCGAAGCGGGCCGCGAACTAGTCTTTCGGAAAATCCTTGCGCATCGCGATCTCCGCGGCGTCGCCGGGCGACAGCACGTTTTGATCGAAGGCGGCCTGCGGCGTCGTCATGATGTCGTAGAGCGAGATGCCCTTGATCGGCTTGCCCATGAGCTCGCGGACGCATTCGGCGAGCGTGCCGTTGTAGACGAGATAGGGCGAACCGCGATCCTTCAGCCGCTCGCCCTTCAGCGACGGCCATTTCTTCAACTCGGCCGGCGCGTCATAGGCGATCGGCGATCCCTCTTTGAACATGCGTTTGGCCCCGGTGGCTTGATGGCCGGGAAGTCTACAGCCGCCGGGTAAACGCCCGTTAAAGAATTGGTTCAAATCAGCCGGCAATGAAGGCGAGCAGGGTGCCGTTGGCCTTGGCCGGCGGCACGCAGATCGCAGCTCCGCTCCGCACGGCGGCCGGCCCCAGCGCCTTCTCGGTCGCGGCGAGATCGCCGCTGACCAGCACCAGCGCGGCGCCACCGCGTTCGGAGAGGCCGGTCAGCGACACGCCGGGATAGCGCTTGGCGAGCTGGTCCAGCGTCAGATAGACGAAGTCGGCGCGATCGCCGCCGGAGGGCACGATGACGGCGCCGTCCGCGTCGGTCTTCGCCTCGCGGTCGATCAGGCGGGCGAGATGCGCGGCCTCCTTGGCAGGCTCTGGCGTTGCGATCAGCGTCTGCTTGATCCGCTTGGCCGCATTGGCGTGGGTCATCAGCTCGGGGATCCACACGGTCTCGCGGGTCTTGTGCTGGCAGGCGAAGATGCGCACGCCGCCCGGCGCTTCAGCCGTCGGCCACATGAAGGTGCGGAATTTCGCCGCCGAGATCGTGCCGTCTGGCAGCGTGACGGGGCGTTCGAAATCGGTCGGGCCGATCGGCTCCAGGCCCCGTGCACGGATCTCCTCGGCGCCGGCGGCGCTATCGACTGCAGTGAAAGCGATGCGCTCGATGCCCTCGCCATGGCGCTCGACGAAGGCGCGGGCCGGCGCATTGTGCTCGGTTGCCACGAGCACGCCGAGCAGCTCCATGTAATCGGGGTCGAACATGATGGTGTAATTGCCGGTGCCCATATGCGCGCTGTGGGTGCCGCGCGGCGAGACCGTGAAGCCGAGTTGCCGATAATTCTCGGCAGCCTTGTCGAGATCCTTCACCATGACGACTGCGTGGTCGATACCGATGACGTTCTTGAGGGCCACTGTTGTTATTCCCCGATTGCAAGCTGATTTTGCGCCGCGCCGGCGGCTGCCGGCCATGTCTACGCCGGATGGGCCGTCAAGTCATTTTCAATTCGGCGAGAGATGCGGAATTTCATTCCGCGCGATGCATCCTCGTCCGGCGTGCGTCAGCGCGCCTGTTCGATATAGGCCGCGAGGACGGCGCGCTCCTCGCCGGTCATCTCGGTGATGTTGCCGGGCGGCATAGAATTGGACCAGGCCGCGACCCGTCCGATCAGGCGGATGTTGCGATGGATGTGCTCGGGCGTGTCTAGCACAATGCCCTTCGGCGCGGTGACGATGCCGGCCCAGACCGGCTCGGCTGCGTGACACATGCTGCAGCGGGACATCACGATCTCCTCGACATTGGCGGCCGTGACGGGCGCCGACAATGCGCCCGTCTTCACCTCGCGCGGTCCGGCGGCGGAGAGGAGGAGGATCGCAATCACGCCGGCCGCGGCCACGCCCCACACCCACCAGGGCGATTTGCGCCCGGCATGACGCTCGTTGAAGAAGTGGCGGATCACCGGCCCGAGCGCCAGGACGATCGCGACGATGATCCAGTTGAAGCGCGTGGCGTAGAGCAGGGGATAGTGGTTGCTGATCATCAGCACGACGACGGGAAGCGTCAGGTAATTGTTGTGGACCGAGCGTTCCTTGCTGGCCTTGCCGAGCTTGGGATCAGGCGCCTGTCCGGCGATCAGGCTGGCCACGATCTTCTTCTGGTTCGGGATGATTAGCGTGAAGACGTTGGCCACCATGATGGTGCCGATGATCGCGCCGATCTGGTTGAAGGCGCCGCGTCCGCTCAGCACATGGGTGAAGGCGTAAGTGAGTGCGACCAGGAACAGATAGCCGCCGATGGCGAAGGGCAGTTCGCGCTGGGCGAGCCCGGTGCGGCAGGCGGCCTCATAGAGCAGCCATGCCAGCGCCAGGCTGCAGAAGCTGAACAGTCCAGCCTGGAATGATGTGAGGTCGAGGATCGACTTGTCGACCAGGAACAACTCGGCCTCGAGATAATACACCACCACCATCAGCGCGAAGCCGGACAGCCAGGTGGTGTAGGCCTCCCATTTGAACCAGGTCAGCTCGTCCGGCATCTGGCTGGGCGCGACCAGGTATTTCATGATCCGGTAGAAGCCGCCGCCATGGACCTGCCAGGCCTCGCCCTGCACGCCGCCCGGCAGGTCGGCCTTCGGCTTCAGGCTGAGGTCGAGGGCGATGAAATAGAAGGAACTGCCGATCCAGGCGATTGCGGCCACCACGTGCAGCCAGCGCAGCAGCAGGCTCGCCCATTCCGATATGACGGATCCCCACATGATCTCCTCATCCGGCGCGACCTGGATGCCGCAGCCTCCATGACCGTAACCGGCGATCGCCGCCCTCACAATGTGTCGCACCGTTCAACCGCATTTTCCAGTATGATGGACTGCGGCTGATGCACATCGTGCGGGCATGAACTGACGTGGGATTCGGCAGTCGCCAAACTCGCCGAGAGACCTTTTGCGGGTGATCGGCGTTGACGCACGACACGCCCAAGGCGGAGGACGACGAATTGAGCGACAGGATAACGTTCGTGGCGATGCTCGCAGCGCTGCTGGCCGCTGCTGCGGCGGCCGGTGCACACGCCGAGCCCGTGTTGCAGGGCAAGGACGCCTATGGCGATTGGCGCGCCGACAAGCCCGGCACGGTCAGGCTGATCCGGCCGCAGGATCTGGTCAGGCCCGGCGCCACGCGATCGGTTGCGAGCTCGTCGCGCGTGGTGCCGCGTCCGCCGGAAGCCCAGCTCCAGGTGCCGGCCGGCTTCAAGATCGAGCTGTTCGCCGAAGGCCTGCGTGCGCCGCGCATCATCCGCGCGGCGCCGAATGGCGACGTGTTCGTTGCGGAAACACGCGCCGGTACCATTCGCGTGCTGCGCGCAGGCGAGGGCGGCAAGGTCGCCACCAACGAGGTGTTCGCCAGTGGTCTGCGGCAGCCGTTCGGCATCGCTTTTTTTCCGAACGGCGACAATCCGCAATGGGTCTATGTCGCCAACACCGACAGCGTCGTTCGCTTTCCGTACAAGGCCGGCGAACTGAAGGCGCGCGGCAAGGCGGAGACGGTTGTCGCAAGCCTGCCGGATGGGGGCCATTCCACCCGCGATATCGTCTTCACGCCCGACAACACGCGTATGCTGGTGTCGGTGGGTTCGCTCAGCAACGTCGCCGAAGGCATGGGCACGCCGCCCGGCGGGATGGAGGCGTGGGCGAAGACGCAGCCGCTCGGCGCCACATGGGCCAGCGAGCTCGAGCGCGGCGCGGTGCTGGCCTTCAACCCTGACGGCAAGGAGCGAAAGATCCATGCCACCGGTATCCGCAACTGCGTCGGCCTCGCGATCCAGCCGCAGACCGGTCTACCCTGGTGCTCGACCAATGAGCGCGACGGTCTCGGCGACGACCTCGTGCCCGATTACGTCACGAGCGTGAAGGAAGGCGCGTTCTACGGCTGGCCGTGGTTCTATATCGGTGGCAATGAAGACCCGCGCCATGCCGGCGCGCGGCCGGATCTCAAGGACAAGGTGACGGTGCCCGATGTGCTGATCCAGCCGCACTCGGCCTCACTCGGCATGACCTTCTACCACGGCGCGCAGTTTCCGCCCGAATACCAGGGCGACGCCTTCGCCGCCCAGCACGGCTCCTGGAACAGGTCGAAACGCACCGGCTACAAGGTGATCCGCATCCGCATGAAGGACGGCAAGCCGACCGGCGAGTACGAGGATTTCGTGACGGGGTTCGTCGTGAACGATACGGAAGTGTGGGGCAGGCCGGTGGGAGTGGCGGTGGCGAAGGATGGATCGCTGCTGATCTCGGAAGATGGCAACGGCACGATCTGGCGGGTGACGCACTGATCTTACCCTCCCCTGGAGGGCAGGGGAATCGCATGTAATCCTAAGGCATTGCGATTTGGAGAGAAATCGATTCTGAAGGTGACTCCCGGAGTTGGAAGGAGCGACCGATGGATCGATTTTCGGAGTGCTTCGAAGAGCTGCCCGACCCGCGTGCGGACAATGCGCTGCACGACCTGACGGAGCTTTTGTTCATCGCCCTGATGGCTACGTTGTGCGGAGCGACAAGTTGCACCGACATGGCGCTGTTTGCGCGGCTGAAGGCTTACCTTTGGCAGGACGTGCTGGTGCTTAAGCATGGATTACCGAGCCATGATACGTTCAGCCGTGTGTTCCGCATGCTCGATCCAAAAGCGTTCGAAGCGGCATTCCGACGCTTTATGGAGGCTTTCGCTCAAGGTGCGAAGATTGCACAGCCACAAGGCGTGATCGCGTTAGACGGCAAGGCGCTGCGGCGTGGCTACGAGAGCGGCAAAAGCCACATGCCGCCGGTCATGGTGACGGCCTGGGCGGCGCAGACGCGTATGGCGTTGGCCAATGTTCTGGCGCCAAACAACAACGAAGCTCTCGGCGCTTTGCAACTCCTCGAACTCTTGCAACTCAAAGGCTGCGTAGTGACGGCGGATGCACTGCATTGCCACCGCGGCATGGCCGAAAAGATCGTGACGCGGGGCGGCGATTACGTGCTGGCTGTGAAGGAGAATCAGCCCGCGCTGTTGGCTGACGCCAAGGCAGCGATTGCCGCAGCCACGCGCAAGGGTCAGAAGCCGGTCGCCACCACGGATGCAGACCATGGGCGAAAAGAAAAGCGCAGCGCGCTTGTCGTGCCCGTCAAAGACATGGCCCAAAAGCATAACTTTCCTGGCCTCAAGGCAGTCGCGCGGATCAGGAGCAAGCGGGGGAACGATAAAACCGTCGAACGCTACTTCCTGATGAGCCAGAACTACAGTCGAACGCAGGTTTTGCGCATTGTTCGCACCCATTGGACCATCGAAAACGGCCTGCACTGGCCGCTCGATGTCATCCTCGACGAGGATCTGGCCCGCAATCGCAAGGACAACGGTCCGGCCAACCTTGCCGTGCTCAGACGACTCGCCCTCAACGTCGCCAGAGCTCACCCCGATACAAAAATCTCCTTGCGCCTCAAGCTCAAGCGCGCCGGCTGGAACGATACCTTCTTCTTCGAACTCCTAGGCCACATGCGATAGCCCTGCCCTGGAGGGGGAGGGTCGGCGCGAAGCGCCAGGGTGGGGTGATCTCTCCACTCCGGCAGCGTTCGATGCGGAGAGACCGTCACCTCACCCCGCTGCGCATTCCGCTTCGCTGCATGCGCATCGACCCTCCCCCTTTAGGGGAGGGTAAGAGCAGCACGCTCGCCTCGACCTAGCCCCGTCTCACGCTCGCACCACCATCCACCGGCAGCGTCACGCCGGTGATGAAATTCGCCTCATCGCTCGCCAGGAACAGCGCGGCGTTGGCGACGTCCCAGCCCGTGCCCATCTTTCTGCGCAGCGGCACCTTGCTGTCGCGTTCGGCTTCGACCTCGGCGCGGGTTTTGTGCCATTCGCGGGCGCGGGTGTCGACGGCCATCGGCGTGTTCATCAGGCCGGGCAGGATGACGTTGGCGCGGATGCCGTATTCGGCGTTCTGGTAGGCGAGCTGTTCGGTGAAGGCGATCATCGCCGACTTCGTCGCTTTGTAGGCGACGTAAGGATAGGTGGTGATCGCGGCCATCGACGAGATGTTGATGATGGCGCCGCTTCTCTGCGCGCGCATGATCGGGATCACTTCCTTCGCCGCGAGAATGCAGCTCTTCAGATTGATGGCGACGACGCGATCGAAGGCCTCCTCGGTCAATTGCAGCAGCTCGGCATCGCCACCGGCGAGGCTGACGCCGACATTGTTGTGCAGCACGTCGATACGTTCCCAGCGCGATTGCGCGTCCGCAACCATCGCCTTGATGTCCGCAGCCTTGGTCACGTCCGCCTTGAAGGCCGCCGCCGTGCCACCTTTCGCGGTGATCATCGTGACCGTCTCCTGCGCCGATTCCGGATGGTGGTCGACACACAAGACCTTGGCGCCCTCGCGCGCGAAGGTAAGCGCGGTCGCGCGGCCGTTGCCCATGCCTTCGCCGGGGCTTTGCCCGGCCCCGACGACGATCGCGACCTTGTCCTTCAAGCGCATCTCGGCTCACTCCCGTCCTTGTCATTATTTTCGTGCAGACTAGCAATCGCGCTCCTGGGAGAGAAGAGCGCGCTTTCCGCGTTCATGTCATTGACATCACACGGAATTGCATGTGGCGGCCGGTCCATCGCGCATGGCTGGCCGTTGCGGTCCAGGAACCGTTCCGGCTTCGCTGCGTTTGTCGCGGAGCCTTTCCCGCGCTAGGCTCAGTCCCGGGGCTTCCCAACCACCAGTGGCTTGCCGATGAATCTGCTCGATCCGCAAGGGCCCGTGGCTGCTGGCAACAGCACCATCCTGGTCGATTCGGTCTTCATCATGCTCGTGATCGTGGTGCCGACCATTTTCGCGATTCTGGCTTTCGCGTTCTGGTTTCGCGCCTCGAATCCGAGGGCACGCTACCAGCCGGAGTTCGTCTATTCCGGCCGCGTCGAGATGGTGGTGTGGTCTATTCCGGCGCTCACCGTGATCCTGCTCGGCGGCGTCGCCTGGATCGGCTCGCACCAGCTCGATCCCGCCGCGCCCGTGCCGGGCACCGGCAGCCCGGTGCGAATCCAGGCGGTCTCGCTCGACTGGAAATGGCTGTTCATCTATCCGGACCAGCGCATCGCCACCGTCAACACGCTGACGGTGCCGGCCGGCGCCGAGCTGAATTTCCAGCTGACGTCATCGAGCGTGATGAACACGTTCTTCATCCCGCAGCTCGGCAGCATGATCTACACCATGAACGGCATGGTGACGAAGCTGAACCTGCGCGCCGACAACGAAGGCAAGCTTCAGGGCCTGTCCGCGCATTTCTCCGGCGACGGTTTCCCGGACATGATGTTCGACGTCAACGTAATCTCGCCGCTCGCCTTCCCAGACTGGGTGGCGAATACGGCGAAGACGGACGCGGTGCTGAACGAGGACAGCTACAAGAAGCTGATGCAGCAGGGCATTGAGAAGGGCAGGCCGGTCTACCGCCTCGACGATCCGCGCCTGTTCGATTTGATCGCGACCCAGCACATTCCGCCGGGGCCCGGGCCGGCCCTCGCCTCCGATGCAGGCCGGTCGCACAGTGGGGGCCATGATGCTCGGTAAGCTCGATTGGTCGGCCATCCCGCTGGACCAGCCGATTCCGCTCGTCGCCGGCGGGGTGGTGCTTGTCGCGATCCTCGGCGTGCTGGGCTGGGTCGTGGTGAAGGGACATCTGCCCTATCTCTGGCACGAATGGATCACCAGCGTCGACCACAAGCGCATCGGTGTCATGTACATCCTGCTCGCCTCGGTCATGCTGCTGCGCGGCGGCAGCGACGCCATCATGATGCGGATCCAGCAGGCTGTGGCGTATCAGTCGCAGGGCTATCTGCCGCCGGAGCACTACAACCAGATCTTCTCCGCGCACGGCACGATCATGATCTTCTTCGTGGCGATGCCGTTCGTGATCGGGCTGATGAACCTCATCGTACCGCTCCAGCTCGGCGTGCGCGACGTCGCCTTCCCGACGCTCAATTCGGTCGGCTTCTGGCTGACGGCGACGGGTGCGCTCTTGGTCAATATCTCACTCGTGGTCGGCGAATTCGCGCGCACCGGCTGGCTCGCCTTTCCGCCGCTGTCGGAACTGTCCTATTCGCCCGGCGTCGGCGTCGACTATTACGCCTGGTCGCTGCAGATTTCCGGCGTCGGCACGCTGGTGGCCGGCATCAACCTCGTCACCACCGTGCTGAAGCTGCGCACCAAGGGCATGAATTACCTGCGCATGCCGATGTTCTGCTGGACCACGCTGGCCTCGAACCTCCTCATCGTCGCGGCGTTCCCGATCCTTACCGCGACGCTGGCGATGCTGCTGCTCGACCGCTATCTCGGCTTCCACTTCTTCACCAACGAGGCCGGCGGCAACGTCATGATGTTCATGAACCTGATCTGGGCCTGGGGTCATCCCGAGGTCTACATCCTGGTGCTGCCCGCCTTCGGCATCTTCTCTGAGGTGGTCTCGACCTTCTCCGGCAAGGCGCTGTTCGGCTATCGCTCCATGGTGCTCGCGACCATGGCGATCTGTGTCGTCTCCTTCATGGTCTGGCTGCACCACTTCTTCACGATGGGCGCAGGTCCCAACGTCAATGCCATCTTCGGCATCGCCAGCATGATCATTGCGATACCGACCGGCGTGAAGATTTACAATTGGCTGTTCACGATGTATGGCGGCCGCATCCGTTTTGCGACCCCGATGTTGTGGTCGGTCGGCTTCATGGTGACGTTCCTCATCGGCGGACTGACCGGCGTGCTGCTCGCGGTGCCGCCGGCCGACTTCATGCTCCACAACAGCATGTTCCTGGTGGCGCACTTCCACAACGTGATCATCGGCGGCGTGCTGTTCGGCGTTTTTGCCGGCTTCGAGTACTGGTTCCCGAAGGCGTTCGGCTTCCGTCTCGACGAACGCTGGGGCAAGGCCGCGTTCTGGTTCACCTTCATCGGTTTCTTCATAACATTCATGCCGCTCTACATTGCCGGCATGCTCGGCATGACCCGGCGCATGCAGCACTACGACGTGGCGGCCTGGCGGCCCTGGATGATCGTTGCGGCGGTCGGCGTGGCGGTGCTGACGATCGGGGTGATCTGCCAGATCGTGCAGCTCGTCGTCAGCATCCGCAATCGCGAGGCGTTGCGCGACCGCACCGGCGATCCCTGGGACGGGCGCTCGCTGGAATGGGCAACCTCGTCGCCGCCGCCGGCGTTCAACTTCGCCTTCAACCCCGATGTGCGCGGCGAGGACGCCTATTGGGATATGAAGGCGCGCGCGAAGCAGCAATCGCTCGCGCATGAGACGCCGGATTATCAGGACATCGAGATGCCCCGGAATTCCCCGACCGGATTCGTCTGTGCCTTCTTCGCCACCATCATGGGATTCGCGCTGATCTGGCACATCTGGTGGATGGTGATCCTGGGCGGCTTGGGCGCTTGGGCGACCTTCGTCGTGTTCGCCTGGCGCGACCATGACGAATACGTCATTCCGGCCGAGGAGGTCGCCCGCATCGACCGCAGCAACATCCAGGAACGGCGCAACCTCGTCAGCATGGCGGGAGCAGTCTGATGGCGATGACCGCGACCGCAGGCCACGCCCACGCCGATCCCCATCATATCGGCCTCGTCATCGAGCATCCTGGCCCCGCGCCGAAGCGGATCGTGACCGCCTACGGCTTCTGGATCTTCCTGCTCTCCGACATCGTGATGTTCTCCTGCTTCTTCGCGGCCTATGCGGTGCTGTCAGGCCAGACCGCCGGCGGCCCCAAGGGCGCGGAGATCTTCGAGCAGAGGAACGTGGCGATCGAGACGGTCTGCCTGCTGCTGTCGAGCTTCACCTGCGGCATGGCCAGCATCGCCGCCGACGTGCGCAACCGGTTCTGGTTTTATCTTAGCATGACCGTGACCTGCGTGCTCGGGCTGATATTCCTCGTGCTGGAGTTTCGCGAATTTGCCGACCTCATCGCGCGTGGCTATGGCCCGTCACGAAGTGCGTTCCTGACCGCGTTCTTCTCGCTGGTCGGCTGCCATGGTCTGCACGTCTCGGCCGGCGTGCTGTGGCTGCTCACCATGATGGCCCAGGTGTTCGCAAAGGGCTTTCGCGCCGACATCTTGCGCCGGATGACGTGCTTTGCGCTGTTCTGGCACGCGCTCGACATCGTCTGGGTCGCAGTGTTCTCCGTCGTTTACCTGCTCGGAAGCGCGCCATGAGTGAGCAGACGCATGGGATGGTCAAACGCGACCTCGCGCCGGGCGAGGAAGAAGAGCATAGCGTCGGCGCAAGGATCCTCGGTTACGTCGTCGGGCTCGTGCTCGCGCTGCTGCTCACGGCGACGTCGTTCTTCATCGCCGGCACGGACCTGGTCTGGCAGCCCTCGATTCCCGTCGCGCTGATCGTGCTCGCGATCGCACAGATGGGCGTGCATCTGGTGTTCTTCCTGCACATCACCACCGGCCCCGACAACACCAACAACGTGCTGGCGCTCGCCTTCGGGCTGCTGGTGGTGTTCCTGGTGGTCGGCGGCACGGTCTGGATCATGGCGAATCTCAACGCCAACATGCCGCCGATGGACCAGATCATGCGGATGCAGTGATGGCGCTCTTTCGTGCAATGAGATTGGAATCGGTCGCTGTTCGGGTTCACCTCTCCCTTCGGGAGAGGTGAACCCCGGAGCTCGCATCGATTCAAAGTGTCGCTTTGCTTTAGCGACGCACAAAAAGAAAGAGCCGCTTGTTTGTGACAAGCGGCCCAAGTCTAGGGAGGAAACGCCCAAGCAAAGACAATCGGCCGAAGCCGGATTGCTGCCAAGGAACGCTCGCGCAAGGCGCTTGCGTAGGCTTACAAATGCAGCAACCGCCGACGAAGTTCAATTCCGGATCAATACGGTCTCGGATTACCACTCACGGGTGCGTGAGGGAGCTTGCTCACCTTGGCCGGCGGCAATTGTAGGCCTTGCGGAAGCCGGCCGCCTGGGCGTCGTCCTCCGAGCAGAACCAGCGATCCGGTGTCGTGGTCGCGGGATAGCTCGGGCATCCCCGCAGATGGTAGATGCCGATATTGCCGGTGACGCGGGCGCGCACCGCGAGCTTGCCCTTGATGCTGCAGTTGGGGGGCATCGTCAGCTCCTCCGGAAACAGCACGGCGCGGATTTCCTTGTCGCGGTCCGGGCGGCAGGCGGTGCCCAGCAGCGCGCCGTCCTTCTTGCCGCTGCGGAACTCTTGCGGTGCAACAAAACAGCCCTTCCAGATCCCCGCCGCCGTCGTCTTGGCCTCGGTGGCTGCCGGCTTGACGTTGGCCTTCATCGGCTCGCGTGCGAGGGCAAAGCCGAGCTTGATCAGCTGCTCGTTCAAGCTGGCCTTGTCACCTTCGGCCGTGCAGATGGCGCGGTGCCGCTTGCCAAAGCTCTTCTCGGGTCCGACATCGTCGCAGCGCACCGTTCGTTTGTTGATGAGCTTCGTGAGCTGGTCGCGGGCCTCGATGCCGCAGGTCCAGGCATCGGCTTTATTGTCGATGCAGACCTGGTCGAGCTCCGGCGCGTCGACGCCGTCGAGCCGGTAGGTGACGTCGCCGAGCTGGACCGAGTTGCCGTCACGGGCCGTCGCGGCGCCGGTGAGCGCGGAAACTGGTCCGGACGAGGCCAGAAATCCGGACAAGGCGAGAAACGAAACGAGCGCAAAAGCGCGGGCGGCGGCAAAGAATTTCTGGAAGGACATACGGTCTCGCTATCGATGGCTCGTGCGCCCCGTTCCTAGCATCCGGATGGGGCGAGACCAATGGTCTGCGCCTCGCGAAGTGCAACATTCCGGCCCCGCGGCTTTACTCCGCCGTCGCTCTGCCCGTATCGTTTGCCGGCCTTGCGAGGCGCGAAAGGCCGAATCGCCCGGTAAGCGGCGAGGGGGGAGGACAAGGTTGCGATGAAAGACCCTGTGGATGTCCTGATCATCGGCGCCGGCGCTTCGGGCGCGGCGGTGGCGTGGTCGCTGGCCGAGACCAAGATGCACATCCTCTGCCTGGAGCAAGGCGGCTGGATGAACCCGGCGGAATATCCCAGCACGGGCCGCGACTGGGAGGCTAAGTTCTACGGCGAATGGTCGTCGAGCCCGAACGTGCGCGCCCGGCCCGAGGACTACCCGATCAACGACGACAACTCTCCGATCAAGGTCGTGAACTACAACGCGGTCGGCGGCTCGACGGTGATGTACACCGCGCACTGGCCGCGGCTGCATCCCTCCGATTTCAAGGTGAAGACGCTCGACGGCGTCGCCGACGACTGGCCGATCGACTACGAGGCATTGACTCCGTTCTTCGAAGAGAACGATCGCATGATGGGCACGTCGGGCCTGTCAGGCGATCCGCTGTCGCCGCTGACGCATCCGCCGATGCCGCAGCAGCCGATGGGCCTGTCCGGCGCCATCATCGGCAAGGCCATGAACACGCTCGGCTGGCACTGGTGGCCGTCGGACACCACGGTCGCGACGATGGACTACGAGGGCCGGGCGCGCTGCATCAATCTCGGCCATTGCACGCCGGCCTGCGCGCAAGGCGCAAAATCCTCCACCGACATCACCTATTGGCCGCATGCGATCCGCGCCGGCGTCGAGCTGCGCACGCATTGCCGGGTGCGCGAGATCACCACCGACGAGAACGGCATGGCCTCGGGCGTGGTCTATTACGACAAGGACGGCATCGAGCAGTTTCAGCCCGCGCATGTCGTCGTCATCGCCTGCAACGGCGTCGGCACGCCGCGGCTGCTGCTCAACTCGGCATCGGGCCGCTTCCCCAACGGTCTCGCCAATTCGTCGGGCCTCGTCGGCAAGAACCTGATGTTCCATCCCTATGCGCAGATCTACGGCTATGTGAAGGAGCCGACCGACTCCAACCGCGCGCCGCCGACCTGCCTGTGGAGCAAGCAATGGTACGACACCGACCTGTCGCGCGGTTTCGTGCGCGGCTATGGCGTTCAGTTCGTGCGCGGGGCCGGGCCGGTGTTCGAAGCGGTCGTGAGCGAGCAGAAGGGCATCTTGCCGTGGGGCGAGGATCACCACCGCGTGTTCCGCAGGCTCAACGGCCATCGCTTGGGTTTCTCCGCGATTTGCGAGGACCTGCCCGAGGAGCACAATCGCGTCACGCTCGATCCGGTGCTGAAGGACAGCCACGGCATTCCCGCGCCGAAGGTCGACTACACCATCAGCGAGAACAGCCGAAAGATGATGGAGCACGCGCTGGCGCGCGGCCGCGAGTTTCTCGAGACGGCCGGCGCGACCGACATCTGCGTCAACTCGCCGATTCCCTGGGGCGGCTGGCACCTGCTCGGCACCGCGCGCATGGGCACCGACCCCGAGCGCTCCGTCGTCAACGAATGGGGCCGCTCGCACGACGTGAAGAACCTCTTCATCGTCGACGGCAGCATCTTCGTCACCTCGGGCGGCGTGAACCCGACTTCCACCATCCAGGCCCTCGCGCTCTACATTGCCGACCAGATGAAGCAGCGCCTCGCCAATTTGTTCGATTGAGGCTGTAATGTCCGCAGACAACCAACTGACACGCAGGCAGCGCGACGATCTCCGCGCTATCGCCGCGATGATCATCCCGGCCAGTGACGAGTACAAGGTGCCGGGCGCCGATGATCCCGCGATCCAGGCGGACATGCTAGCAACGCTCGGTCGCGATACCAAATTGGTCGCGGCGGCGCTGGATCATTTGGCGCGGCTCGCCGGCGCCCCGCTCGCCGAGCTCGATGCCGCCAGACGCGATGCGGTGGTGCACGAGTTTCGGAAGAGCGGCGGTGCCGCCGCGGCAACGCTCGTCCGTGTCGTGCTGCAATGCTATTACCGCGACGACCGCGTGCTGGGCTCGCTGGGGCTCGAGCTGCGCGCGCCATTCCCCAAGGGCCATGTGCTCCCAGAGGGGGACTGGTCGCTGCTCGATCCGGTCAAGGCGAGAGGTGGTTCGCTGCGGCGCCCGCCCTAGCCATCTGGGCAGTCCGGCCCAGCGCTCCAGGCGGGCCACTTGCATCGGCGGGAGCAGGCCACCATCTGTGTGAGCCTCAAGGACTCTTGCCATGTTGGACTTCACCTCAGATATCGCCGATGACGCACCGTCATCGCGGACGACGGCGCCTGGCCCGGCCGATGACCGGGCGCTGCTGGACGCCTATTCCCATGCCGTGATCGACGTCACCGATCGCGTCGGCCCTGCGGTCGTGCGCGTCGAGACCGGCCCCAAGGTGCCGAACGGCCGGAAGCGCGGCGGGCTCGGCTCCGGCATCGTGATCTCGCCGGACGGACTCGTGCTCACCAACAGCCATGTCGTCGGCACGTCGAAGGAGATCCGGCTGCGCGACGTCGAAGGCCATGTCGGCGACGCCCAGGTGCTCGGCGTCGATCCCGACACGGATCTGGCGCTGTTGCGCGCCAATGGCGTGCGGCACTTGCCCTATGCCGCGCTCGGCAATTCCAAGAATCTGCGGCGCGGCCAGCTTGTGATCGCGATCGGCAATCCGCTCGGCTTCGAATCGACGGTGACGGCCGGCGTGGTCTCCGCGCTCGGCCGCTCGATCCGCTCGGTGAGCGGGCGCACCATCGAGGACGTGATCCAGACCGACGCCGCGCTCAATCCCGGCAATTCCGGCGGGCCGCTGGTGTCGTCGCATGCCGAGGTGATCGGCATCAACACCGCGATCATCAATGGCGCGCAAGGAATCTGTTTTGCGGTGGCCAGCAACACCGCGCAATTCGTGCTGTCGGAGATCATCCGCCACGGCTATGTCCGCCGCGCCTATATCGGTGTCGCCGGGCAGACCGCGCCGGTCCCGCGGCGGCACGCGGTGCTGGCCGGGGTCGAGAACAAGATGGGCGCGCTTCTGATGCAGATCGAGCCGGATGGACCAGCGGCGAAGGCAGGCCTGTTGCCCGGCGACGTCGTGATCAGGCTCGACGGCGTCGAGATCAACGGCGTCGACGATCTGATCCGCGTGCTGGACCGCGACCGGATCGGCCGCCGGCTACCCATGGACGTGCTGCGCCTCGGCCGCCTCCGGGCGATCGACATCGATCCCGTAGAGCGCAAGCCGGCGCGCTAGCGCAGAGCGGTAGCGAGCACGTCTCCACGATCTCGTCATTGCGAGCGAAGCGAAGCAATCCAGACTGTCTCGGCGGAAAGACTCTGGATTGCTTCGTCGCAAGGGCTCCTCGCAATGACGCGGAGAGAGCATGGGCCTTCCCCCGCTACTCCGCAGCCGCGGCGAAGCGGCTGTTCTCGAGCTCCGCTTCCAGCCGCGCCGTCTCGGTCGCCGCCAGCTTGATGTTGGCCTCCTTGACGTGGCCGAAGCCGCGGATGGTCTCCGGCACGCGCGCAAGCCGCGTCAGCAGCGAGATCTGCTCCGGCTTCAGCCCTGTGATCCGCTGATCGATCATCGCCAGATAATCCGCGATCAACTTCCGCTCGGTCCGGCGCTCCTCGGTGCGGCCGAACGGATCGAACACGCTGCCGCGCAGGACCTTGAGCCTGGCGAGCAGGCGGAAGCCGTGGATCATCCAGCTGCCGAATTCCTGTTTCTGCAGGTGCCCGGTCGTCTTGTCGCGCTTGGCGAAGATCGGCGGTGCCAGATGGTACTTCAGCGTAAAGTCACCATCGAATTTTTCGGACACCTTTTTTGCAAAACTGCCGTCGGTATAAAGTCGGGCGACCTCATATTCGTCCTTGTAGGACATCAGCTTGAACAGGTTCTTTGCGACCGCTTCTGTGAGCTCGGTTGACCCGGGCGAAGCCGCGCTCTCCGCCTTGCGCACCTTCGCGACGGCTGCGATGTAGCGGTCGGCATAGGCCTTGTCCTGATAGGAGTTCAGGAATTCCGCGCGCGTCGCGATGGTGTCGTCGAGCGATTTCGCCGGCGCGGACGCTCTCGCCTTGAACTGAAGCACGCTGCGCACGCGCGACATGTCGTGGGCTGCGAGACGGCCCCAGGTGAAGGCGAGCTTGTTCATCTCGATCGCAGCGCCGTTGATCTCGATGGCACGGAGCAGGGCCTCCAGCGACAGCGGGATCGCGCCCTTCTGGAACGCAAAGCCCAGCATGAACGGGTTGGTTGCGATGGAATCGCCCATCAGGGCCGCGGCAATGCCTGTCGCGTCGATGATGTCGAGGTTGTTGTCGCCGATAGCGTCGCGGAGCACGGTCTGCATCGCGCCCATCTCGAAATCGAGATCGGGGTTTTGCACGAAGCTCGCGGTCGGCTGCAGATCGGCGTTGATGTAGGCCGTGGTCACGCCGCGCTCGGCGCGGCTCAGCGCCGTCGGGCCCGCGGAGACGATCATGTCGCAGCCGAGGATGACATCGGCGCCGCCGGTGGTGATGCGGACGGCGGAGATGTCTTCCGGCCTCCGTGCGATGCGGACATGGCTCATCACCGCGCCGTTCTTCTGCGACAGGCCGGTGAAGTCGAGCGCCGAGCAGCCGCGGCCGTCGACATGGGCGGCCATGCCGAGCAGGGCTCCGATGGTGATGACGCCGGTGCCGCCGATGCCGGTGACGAGGACGTTGTAGGGCCCGTCCAGCTCACGCGCCGGCGGCAGCGGCAGATCCGCGAACAGCTGGCCGGAATCCACAGCCGAGGTCTTCATCCGCTTCAGCGAGCCGCCATGGACGGTGACAAAGCTCGGGCAAAAGCCCTCGACGCAGGAAAAGTCCTTGTTGCAGTTCGACTGGTCGATCTGGCGCTTGCGGCCGAATTCGGTCTCCAGCGGCTGCACCGAGACGCAGTTCGAGGCCTGCGAGCAATCGCCGCAGCCTTCGCAGACCAGCTCATTGATGAAGGCGCGCTTGGCGGGATCGGGATAGAGCCCGCGCTTACGGCGGCGGCGCTTCTCGGCGGCGCAGGTCTGGTCGTAGATGATGACCGTTAGGCCCTTGATATCGCGCAGCTCGCGCTGCACGGCATCGAGCTCGCGGCGGTGGTGGATGGTCGCGCCCTGCGGGAAGTAATTGCCTTGCGGGTATTTGCTGGGATCATCGGAGACGATCGCAAGCCGCTTGACGCCTTCGGCCCAGACTTGATGGGCGATCTGCGCGACGTTGAAGGCGCCTTCGGCGGGCTGGCCGCCGGTCATCGCCACGGCGTCGTTGTAGAGGATCTTGTAGGTGATGTTGATGCCGGCGGCCGAAGCTGCGCGAAGCGCGAGAAGCCCGGAATGGGTGTAGGTGCCGTCGCCGAGATTCTGGAAGATGTGCGTCTCGTTCGTGAAGGGCGACTGGCCGATCCAGTTCACGCCCTCGGCGCCCATATGCGAGATCAAGTCCGTGCGGCGGGTCGGCATGCTCAGGGCCATGCCGTGGCAGCCGATGCCGGCCATGGCGCGGCTGCCATCGGGCACCCGCGTCGAGGTGTTGTGCGGGCAGCCCGAGCAGAAGAACGGCGTGCGCGCTAGCTTGATCGGCGTGCTGGTCGTGACGGGATTGTCGAAGGCCTCGAGCCGGGCGAGGCGCTGCTCCAGCACGGGACTGTGATGGCCGAGCTTGCGCAAGCGCGCCACCAGCCCGCCAGCGACGATGGTCGGCGTCAGCTCGCCCTCGCTCGGCAACAGCGGTGCGCCGCGCTCATCGCGCTTGCCGGTGACGGTCGGGCGCTTTGAGGCATCGACGTTGTAGAGGATCCGCATCAGCTGGTCTTCGATGAAGCCGCGCTTCTCCTCGACCACCAGCACGTCCTGAAGGCTTTCGGCGAAACGCCTGGCGCCGCTTTCCTCCAGCGGCCAGGTCATCGCCACCTTGTAGATGCGCAAACCCAGGTCCTGCGCGTCCTTGTCGGTGATCCCCAGGTCGGCGAGCGCCTGGCGCAGATCGAGATAGGCCTTGCCGGTGGCGACGATGCCGAGCCGGGCGGGCTTGGAATCGAGCACGATGCGGTCAAGCTGGTTGGCGCGGGCGAAGGCCTGCACCGCGGCCATCTTCGGCCCGAACAGCCGCTTCTCAGCCTCCAGCGGCGGATCGGGCCAGCGGATGTTGAGGCCGCCGGGCGGCATCTCGAAATCGTCGGGCACCACGATCTTGATGCGTTCGGGGTCGCTATAGATCGAGGCCGAGCTCTCCACCGTCTCGCTGATCGCCTTGAAGCCGACCCAGCAGCCCGAGAAGCGCGACAGCGCAAAGCCGTAGAGGCCGAGGTCGAGATAGTCCTGCAGCGTCGCCGGATTGATCACCGGAATCAGCGCCGCCGCGAACACCTGCTCGCTCTGATGCGCCAGCGTCGAGGATTGGCAGCCGTGGTCGTCCCCGGCGAGCGCCAGCACGCCGCCATGAAGCGAGGTGCCGGCGGCATTGGCATGCTTGAGCGCATCGACCGAGCGGTCGACGCCCGGGCCCTTGCCGTACCAGATGCCGAACACGCCATCGACCTTGGCGCCGGGAAACAGGCCGACCTGCTGGCTGCCCCAGACGGCGGTTGCGGCGAGGTCCTCGTTCAGGCCTGGGACGAAAGCGATGTCGTGCTGCTGAAGGTGCGACTTCGCGCGCCACAACGCGTGGTCGTACATGCCGAGCGGCGAACCGCGATAGCCCGAGATGAAGCCGCCGGTGTTGAGCCCCTGAAGCCGGTCGCGTTCGCGCTGCAACATGGGCAGGCGGACCAGGGCCTGCGTCCCGGACAGGAAGATCCGCTTCGATTCGAGCCGGTATTTGTCGTCCAGCTCGACCTGCAACAGCGTCATTTCGGAAGTCCTCGTCTTTCGTTCGGCGGGAGGTTTGCGCTGCGGGAGGGATCGCGGCTGCGCGACGCGAATTGTGACAGTCAAAAGGAAGGGCCAGCGAAGTCAATATCGCTGGCCGCATCCGTGGCGCTCCTGCTAGTCATGGCTTGCACGCGGAGGAAAACATGACGGCGTTCGAGACCGAGATCACTCAGACCGGAGGCGCCTTGGTCGGGCCGTGGCGCCGGCCTCGCCAGATGCTGCAGGCGCAGACCTACGACGCGCACGCCTCGATCCATGACGACGCCACCGCGCAGAAGCTTGGCTTCAAGGGCGGGACGATCGAGGGTCCGACGCATTTCAGCCAGTTTGCCCCGCTTTGCGAGCGGCAATGGGGGCAGGTTTGGTTCGAAAGAGGTTGCCTTTCTGCCCACTATCGCAGCGTCTGCTACGAGGGGGAAGAGGTGCAGGCGATCCTGATGGCTTCTTCGGATGAGCAACCGGAGTGTCAAATTCAAATGGTCAAGCGGGACGGCACCGAGGTGCTGCGCGGCACGGCCTCCATCATCGACAGCCCAACGGCCCTTGGTCTGCGTCTGCGTGAGCTTAAGCCGCTCGCCGACCCGGTGATCCTTCGCGACGTGCAAGTCGGCGTGACCAGCAAGCGGCAATCGGTGCGCATGGCGTTCGACCAGAATATGGGCGACCTCTATCCGTTCTCGCTTCGGCAGAAGCTCGCCGTCATCACCGAGAGCTCGCCGTACTATTCGGGCGCGGACAATCCGTGGGGCAAGCCCATCATCCCGATGGAGATGCTGAGCGTGCTGTTCCAGTACCGCTCCAAGGACGATCCGCTGCCGGCCAAGGGCCCGGCAGTCGGCCTGTTCGCCGACCAGGAGATCCGCCTGCTGAAGGGGCCGCTCTTCGAGGGCGAGGAATACGAGGTCGAGCGCGAAGTCGTCGCGCTCTCGGGCAGCCGCCGCACCGAAAGCGCCTGGGTCAAGACGCGCGTGTTCGACAAGGCGGGCACGATGGTCGCAACCATGTTGCTCAACGCGGCAACGCTGAAGGAGTCTTACGCCCCGTATGAGGAAGAGCATCGGCGGTTGTATGGGGCGGGGCGGTAGCCTCTGCTCGTCATTCCGGGGCGCGCGTAGCGCGAACTATGATGCGCAATTGCGCATCAGAGAATCCATCTCACCTCGCGCACTGCCGCCCGATGGATTCCGGGCTCGACGCTTCGCGTCGCCCCGGAATGACGAGCGGAGGCCGCTCATCCTTTAAGCAGATGCACGGTGCGAAGCCGTCGCACAGGGAATAAGCAGGCGCCGATCGCCGGCGTAACCTTCTGACTGCGCAACTAATTCCCTCGCGGCTCTCGCCCCATCGCAATTGTACACAATGGCACGGCCTTTGCAGAACTCCCGGCCAGGAGAGTTCTCGCGGGGCCGTCATGTTGAACTCAGCCAAGCCGACAAGGGGCGTCGTCAGCGCCGAGCCCGAGCCGATCACGCTCGACTGGCCCGCCACCGCGCTCCTCATCATCGACATGCAGCGCGACTTCATGGAGCCCGGCGGTTTCGGCGAAACGCTAGGCAACGACGTCAGCCAGCTCGCGCGCGCGGTGAAGCCGATCGGCGCGGTGCTGACGGCGGCGCGCGACACCGGCATGCTGGTCATTCACACGCGCGAGGGGCATCTGCCCGATCTCTCCGACGCGCCGCCGGCCAAGGTCGAGCGCGGCGCGCCGAGCCTTCGCATCGGCGATCCCGGTCCGATGGGGCGCATCCTCATTCGCGGCGAGGCCGGCCACGACATCATTCCCGAGCTCTATCCGCTCGACAGCGAAATCGTGATCGACAAGCCCGGCAAGGGGGCGTTCTACGCGACCGAGCTCGGCGAGGTCCTGGAGAAATACGGCATCGAGAATTTGCTGGTGTGCGGCGTCACCACCGAAGTGTGCGTCAACACCACCGTGCGCGAGGCCAACGACCGCGGCTATCGCTGCGTCGTCATCGCCGACGGCTGCGCGTCCTACTTCCCCGAGTTTCACGAGATGGGCCTGAAGATGATCAAGGCCCAGGGCGGGATCTTCGGCTGGGTCGCGGATTCAGCCGCAGTTCTGGAGGCAATGAAGGTTTCGACCACATAGGGGGTATTGTCATGAGCACATTGACGGGGGCGGCCGGCAGTTCTGATCTGAACAACTCCGACTTCAAGCCGGCGCTCTGGACGTCGGGCGACTGGAACGCGTTGTTCGGCTTCGGCACCAACATCCTCGTCAACATGTTGGTGCTCACGGGCCTGTTGCGCTTCGTGCTGAAGATGCCCGACAGCCTCGTGTTCGGCCGCATCCTGCCCGCGCTGGGGCTGATGATGTGTCTCTCCACTTTCTACTACGCCTATCTCGCCTACCGCCTCGCCCAGAAGACCGGCCGCAACGATGTCTGCGCGCTGCCGTCGGGCGTCAGCGTGCCGCACATGTTCATCGTGACCTTCGTGATCATGCTGCCGATCACGCTCAAGACCGGCGATCCGCTCAAGGGCTGGTCGGCGGGTCTCGTCTGGGTATTCTTCCAGAGTTTTATTTTAATGATCGGCGGCTTCATCGCGCCGTTCATCCGCAAGATCACGCCGCGCGCGGCGCTGCTCGGCACGCTCGCGGGCGTCTCCGTCACCTTCATCTCGATGCGGCCGGCGCTCGAGATGTACATGACGCCGCAGATCGGTCTCGTCTGCTTCGCCATCATCCTGGTGAGCTGGTTCGGCGGCGTGAAATATTGGCGCGGCATTCCCGCGGGCCTCGTCGCGATCGCGGCCGGCATGATCATCGCCTGGGGCTCGAACCTGTTCGGGCTCGGCCTCGGCGGCCTGAGCATCGCGGGTGTTGGCGCGGCCTTTGCCAATTTCGGGTTCTCGGTGCCGATCCCGGCGCTGGGCTATGTCTTCTCCGGCTTCGAATTCCTCGGCATCATCCTGGTCACGGCCATTCCGTTCGGCATCTACGACCTCGTCGAGGCCATGGACAATGTCGAGAGCGCGGAAGCGGCCGGAGACGACTATCCGACCACGCGCGTGCTCACCGCCGACGGCGTCGTCAGCCTGATCGGCTGCCTGATGGGCAATCCCTTCATCAACGCCGTCTATATCGGTCATCCCGGCTGGAAGGCGATGGGCGGCCGGATCGGCTATTCGGCTGCGACTGGCGTCATGGTGGTGGTGCTGTCCTGGTTCGGCATCATCTCGGTGCTGCTGGCGCTGGTGCCCGTCGTCGCAATCTCGCCGATCCTGCTCTACATCGGCATGCTGATCGGCGCGCAGGCGTTCCAGACCACGCCGGTCAAGCACGCGCCTGCGATCGTGCTGGCACTGACCCCGCACCTTGCGGCGTGGGCCAAGCTCCAGATCGATACGATGCTGGCCTCGACCATGACTGCGGCAGCAACCGTCGGCGGGATGGCGGCGGACAAGGCCGACGCAGTCAAAACGGCTGCGATTGCCGCGCTGCCGCAGCAAGGCGTGTTCTATCACGGCCTCGAGGTGATGGGCGGCGGCTCCATCCTCGGCGGCCTCATCCTCGGCGCCATTGGTGTCTTCATCATTGAGCGCGATTTCGAGAAGGCCTCCGCCTTTGCGCTGGTCGGGGCAACCCTGACCTATTTCGGCTTCATGCATGGCGAGGCCGTCGGCATCGGCGGCGGCTTTGGCGTGACCCCCGCGGTCGCGCTGGCCTACGCCGTGATGGCCGCCGGCCTGTTCGCCGCCAGCAAGCTCGGCGCTAGCGAGCACTATGGCGCGCATCCGGAGATGTCGGCCGCGCCGGCGGAGTAGGCCTGGCTTTCACTTGAGGAAGCGGCCGGGCGATCGCCCGGCCGCTTCTGTTTCAGGGGCGTACCGCCGGCGTTTCCATCGGCAGGCCGCGCGCCCGCGACATCAGGTACAGTTCGAGCGCAACCAGCTCGGGTGAGCCGTAATCATAGGCCTGGGCGCGGACGCCGCTCATGCAGCTGCGCAGCCGCCGCTCCAGCGACCCCAGCGTCTGCCATTCCAGTCGATACAGCGGATAGCCGGTCGGCTGTCCTTGCGTGATCGGGGCGCCGGCGAGGCGCTTGTCGAAATTGTCGTCATGGCAGTTGGTGCAGGCAAGGTTGAGCTGGCCTTCGCGCTGCATGAAGAGGTCGCGGCCCTGGTCGACAAACGGCTTGAGCTGCGGATCGTCGCCGGCGGTGATCGGAATGCTGCGTGACTGGTGGCCGACGAGGGCGGACAATGCGAGCAGGTCGCGGCTCTCGTAAGGTAGCGGCGTTGCCTGCTGATGATTGGCCCGGCAGAGATTGATGCGCTGGTCGAGCGTGACGGGGCGCGCAAGTGCTTTGTCGAAGGCGGGATAACGCGCCGCGACGCCCTTCATGCTGGTGCGCGCATCGCCATGACAATCGGCGCATGCCCTGTCGGCGCTGCCGGTCTTCTTCTTCCACAGCTGCTCGCCGTCGAGCACGAACAGCATGCCGGGATTGGCGGTGTCGTCATCCTGCATCGCGCGGGTGTCCGGACCCATGAAGGCATAGCCGGAGCGGCGCGCATCGGACGGGATCTCTCCGGCGAGCAGGGCGGGGGCCGTGACGAGCAATATCGCCGCCGCTATCGCGCGCCAAGAGATCATCCGACCGTGATCGATGCCGATGCGGTGGACGAATAGCCGTTGTCGCCAATCCACTCGAACTCGAACTTGCCGCTCTCCTTGGCCACCGTGAAGAACGACAGATATGGGTTCGCCGCAATCGCCGGAAACAGGTCGGCACGAAAGATCTCGGCGCCGTTGTAGCGGCAGATGAAGCTCGTGATGATGTCGCGCGGCACGAGCTTGCCGTCCGCGGTGT
Organism: Bradyrhizobium sp. USDA 223; assembly: GCF_044909005.1. NCBI lineage: Bacteria > Pseudomonadati > Pseudomonadota > Alphaproteobacteria > Hyphomicrobiales > Nitrobacteraceae > Bradyrhizobium > Bradyrhizobium sp. USDA 223. Next base: position 4,149,275 of record NZ_JBIYDR010000001.1, on the reverse strand, counting down.
GGCGGAATCCCGTTTCCATGATGTGCGAGGTCAGCGTGCGGATCTCGATGATCTCGCCGCGTCTGGCTTTCGAGGGAACGTTGATGAGGGCGGCCATCAGTTCATCTCCTCGGTGCAGGCCGCCAGCGTCACGACGACATCGGCGGCAACCTGCCAGAACGTGTCGTCGGACAGGCGCGCGATCGCGACCACCTTCTGGGTGTCGGCGAGCCGGATCCGGGTCGAGACCTGGGCTCGGCCGGCGGAAGGACCAAGATAGAAATTGCCGATGTTCGGCTGCGGGTTCTTCTCGTTGAAGACGTGGATGCTCTTGACGTGGTCATCCGCCGTCATCGGGCTCGCAACGCTGACTGTCACCGGCACCGTGTTGCCGTTCTCGACCAGCGGCGGAATGTCGAGCCTGATCCTGCCGTTGCGAAGCTGGGCTTCGCCGACGAGGTTACGGATCGCAGCGTTGAGCATCGCCGGCGTCGCTTGAAGCGGCCGCAGCGTCACGATCGGGACCGTGCCGGCGACTGTCACGCCTCCGGCAAGGTTCAAGAATTGTCGTCGCGTCGTTGGCATGAACCTAGTCCCGAAGCGTTGCAAGAAAGGCCACGATGTCCTCGATCTCCGCAGCCGACAGGATCGGCTTGCCGGCGAAGTTGCGTCCGACGCGGACGAGGCCATCGTTGCGATAATAGAACGGCATGATGGTGTCCGGATTGAAGCGCGAGGCATCGACCAGTCGAAGCCGCAACTGGCTCGCGGACCACCGGTTCCCGGCACCGGCAAGATCAGGCGCGAGGTCGCCCTGGAACCGCGTTTCCGGAAATGGGCCCGAATGGCAGAGGATGCACGTCGTCGTGCGAGTGAGCACCAGCGCGCGCCCGCGCGCGGCATCGCCGGGTGAGCCGGTGAGCGAGGCGGGAATGCCGTCGCCGACGATCTTGTAGGGTACGAGCTCTTCGGCTCTCGCCCCAGCGGCAAGTGCAAGGCTTAGCGTAATCACCGCAGCGACGACCGATGGAATGTGAGACGAGAGATCCAGCCGCAAGCTCCTCTTACCTCTCCCGCTTGCGGGAGAGGTCGGCGCGCAGCGCCGGGTGAGGGCTCTTTCCTCTTGGGGGGTCTCGCGAGCGGAGACACCCTCTCCCCAACCCTCCCCCGCAGACGGGGGAGGGGGCGCACTGTGGTCGTGGCGGCGGGCTCGTTCCATCATTGCCCTAGCCAAAGGTGTCCGCCGTGATGGCTTCAAACCAGCGCTCCGCCTCTGCCGCTTCGCGCGCCCGCAGTTCGGGCGGCGCGCCGACCGGGCTGGTGGTGCCGCCCTCGATCTCGGCGAAGATGTCGCCCCTGGGCTCGTAATTGCCGGCCAGCGAGAAGCCGTAACCGGGCGCGACGACGTTGTAGCAGACGCCTGTCAGGCGCGGCGTCTCCGGCCCGCGGCCTGCAAAGAGATTCACGATCGCGCCAGCACAGGCCATGCCTTGCGCACTCGCAGCGGATGCCGATTTTGGAATGCCGCCGCCGAGGCAGGCATCGCCAACGACGTGGACGTTCGGAACGAGTTTCGACTCGAACGTGACGGGATCGATCGGGCACCAGCCCGTCGCGTCCGCAGCGCCCGCGATGGCGGCGATGCGCCCCGCGCGCTGCGGCGGGATGACGTTGGCGACATCAGGGGTGTAGTTGCCGAACTCCGTGACGATGGTTCGCGTCGTCGGATCGATCGAGGTGACGCGGCCGCCTTGCGACAGTGCGACGCGCTCGATCATGTCGCCATAGAGCTCCTTCCACGCCTTCTCGAACAGCCGCTGTTGCGAGAAGGCGTCCTTGGCATCGAGGATCAGAACTTTCGACCGCGGCTTTCTCGACTTCAGGTAATGCGCGATCAGGCTCGCGCGCTCGTAGGGCGCTGGCGGGCACCGGGAAGGATTGGCCGGGATTGCAATGGCGACCGTGCCGCCGTCCGCCATCGCCTCCAATTGCCGGCGCAGCAAAAGCGTTTGCGCGCCAGCCTTCCAGCCATGCGGCATCGTCTCCGACGCGGCACCGTCGTAGCCGGGCAGGGCCTCGAGATGGAAGTCGATGCCGGGCGAAAGCACGAGGCGGTCATAGCCAAACGTGGTGCCATCGCCCGTCGTCACACGACGCGTCTGCGTGTCGATGCCCGTCGCAGCTTGTGTGACGATGCCGATGCCCCCGGCGGCAAGCTTGTCATAGCCGAACTGCTGCGCCTCTATCTCGCGCAGGCCCGCGATCACCTCGTTGCTGAAGGGACAGGAGATGTAGGTCTGGTTCGGCTCGATCAGGGTGACCTGTAATTTAGCATCGGCGCGCGCGAGCGCGCGGGCGCAAGCCGCGCCGCCAAAGCCGCCGCCGACCACGACGACGCGGCCCGCCGATTGCGCGCGCAGGATCGAAGGTGCGGCGAGCGATGTAGCCGCGACGGCGATGCCGAGGACGGCATTCCGCCGCGTCACCGGCGCATTCATGAGACTTGTCCGGAAAATGCTGCGGCGGCCGATACGGCCGCCGCGATTTGACGTTTGAGCATGATCTTTTCGGACAACCGCTCCACACTTCTCCGGATCATGCTTTACGCGAAGGTGATGTTCTGGTCGCGCAGCGGCACATGGCGGATGCGCTTGCCGGTCGCGGCGAAATACGCGTTCAGCACCGCCGGCGCCGCGATGCCGATGGTCGGCTCGCCGACGCCGCCCCAGAACCCGCCGCTCGGCACCATCACCGTCTCCACCTTCGGCATCTCGTTGATGCGCATCGAATTGTAGGTGTCGAAGTTGGTCTGCTCGATCTTGCCGCCCTTCACCGTGCAGCCGCCGTAGAACAGCGCGGAGAGGCCATAGACGAAGGAGCCGGCGACCTGCCGTTCCACCTGCGCCGGATTGACGACGTAGCCGGGGTCGGTGGAGGCGACGATGCGATGCACCTTGATCTTGCTGCCCTCTGTCACCGAGATCTCGGCGGCGCCGGCGACATAGCTGCCATAGCCCATCACCTGCGCGATGCCGCGATAGACGCCTTGCGGCGCCGGCGTGTTCCAGCCGATCTTCTCGGCCACCGCATTGAGCACCGCGAGGTGCTTGGGATGATTGCCCATCAGCTTGCGGCGGAATTCGAGCGGGTCCTGGCCTGCGGCATGGGCGAGCTCGTCCATGAAGCATTCCATGTAGATCGCGTTGTGATTGACGTTTACGCCGCGCCAGAAGCCGGGTGGGACGTGCGGGTTGCGCATCGCATGCTCGACCAGAAGGTTCGGCACCGAATAGCCGAATGCGGCTTCGCCGGATTGGGCGACGCCCTGGAATGCCGCGGGATCCATGCCGTTCTGCAACGCTTCGGGGCGGAGCGAGAACAGGATCGATTGCCCGGACAGGCGGTAGTGCAGCGCGATCAGGTTGTTGTTGGCATCGAACGCGCCGGTCATCTTGCACTGGGTGATCGGGTGATACCTGCCGTGCGCCATGTCCTCTTCGCGCGACCACAGCAGCTTGACCGGCGTGCCCGGCATCTGCTTGGCGATCATGACGGCCTGGCGGACATAGTCGGTCTGGCCGCGCCGGCCGAAGCCGCCGCCTAACATCACCTTGTGCACGTCGCACTTCTCGGCCGGCAGGCCGGACGCTTCCAGCACCGCTGCAAACGCCGCCTCGCCGTTCTGCGTGCCGCACCAGACCTCGCATCGGTCCGCCGTGTAGAGCGCGGTGGCATTCATCGGCTCCATCGTGGCGTGGTTCTGGTAGGGATAGGAGTAGACGGCCTCGACCTTCTTGGCGGCGCCGGCAATCGCGGCCTTCGCGTCGCCGTTCTTGTTGCCGACATAGGCCGGCTGCGCATTGTCGAGGCCCTCGGCCAGCCATTTCGCAATCGACTCGCTGGAGACTTTTGCGTTGTCGCCTTCGTCCCAGACGATCGGCAGCGCCTCCAGCGCGGTCTTGGCGTGCCACCAGGTGTCGGCGACGACGGCGACGGCGGTGTCGCCGACCTTGACCACCTTCTTGACACCTTTCATGTTGGCGATCTTGGCTTCGTCAAAGCTCTTCAGCTTGCCGCCGAACACCGGGCAGTCCTTGATCGCGGCGTTCAGCATGCCCGGCAGCCTGACGTCGGCGCCGTAGATCATGGCGCCGGTGGTCTTGTCGACCGTGTCGAGCCGATTGACGCCCTTGCCGATCAGCTTCCAGTCCTTCGGATCCTTCAGCTTGACGTCAGCCGGCGGCGTCAGTTTCGCCGCGGCCTCGGCGACCTTGCCGTAGGTCGTGGTCTGGCCCGAGGGCGTATGGGTGATGACGCTGTTCGCGGCCCTGCATTCGGACGCCGGCACTTTCCATGCGTCGGCTGCGGCCTGGATCAGCATCACGCGCGCGGTGGCGCCGCCCTTGCGGACATAGTCCTGCGAGGAGCGGATGCCGCGGCTGCCGCCGGTCGAGAAATCACCCCAGACGCGCTTGCGGGCGACGCTCTGGCCGGGGGTCGGATATTCGGTCGTGACCTTGGTCCAGTCGCATTCGAGCTCCTCGGCAACGAGCTGGGCGAGGCCGGTCAGCGAGCCCTGGCCCATCTCCGAGCGGGCGATGCGGATCACCACGGTGTCGTCGGGCCTGACCACGACCCAGGCGCCGATCTCCGGCGAGCCGTCGGCGGCGCGGACCACGGCGGGGCCGCCGAAGGGCAGGTCGAGGCCGATGGCAAGGCCGGCACCGACCGCAGCGGTGCCGATGACGAAGGCGCGGCGGTTGAGCCGCGGCGATATATGCTTGTTCATGTGGGGATTTCCTTACGCGCTCGCGATCGTGTGGATCGCCTCGCGCACCTGCTGGAAGGTGCCGCAGCGGCAGATATTGGTGATGGCCTCGTCGATGTCGGCGTCGGTCGGCTTCGGCTTCTCGTTCAAGAGCGCGGCCACCGCCATGATCATGCCGCTCTGGCAATAGCCGCATTGCGGCACGTCCTGGGCGATCCAGGCCTCCTGCACCTTGTGCAGCGTATTGCCCGAGGCGAGCCCCTCGATGGTGGTGATCTGCTTGCCCTCGGCCTCGCTGACCGAGATGCCGCAGGAGCGCATCGCAACGCCGTCGAGGTGAACCGTGCAGGCACCGCATTGTGCAATGCCGCAACCGTATTTGGTGCCGGTCAGGCCGGCATTCTCGCGGATCGCCCAGAGCAGCGGCGTATCCGGCTCGACGTCGAGCGTGAAGGTTTTTCCGTTGATTGTTAGGTTTGCCATCGCAAGTCCCCTGATTGGCCCAATCCACCGATTGAACTCAGGGGCGCAATGTGTGCGGCAAACTGGAACGGTTCAAATCAACAGTCCGAGGTTCAAATCAACAAACCGAGCGCGGCCAGGGCGCATGGGCCCCGCTCTGGGGTATGGACCGGGAGGCCGTTTTGGCTCATCCAATCGCAATCGATTCGGGTTGAGGCCTTGTTCCGAGGGCGCCAATCCCCGGCTTGAGGCGACGTCCGGCTGTGAATGCCGGTTCCAGGTCCCCGCGCCGCTTGCCCAGCGGCGACAGTTTGTCCCTATTGCCGGGGTGCAAGTCGCGGGCGCTTTGGTACACTGCGCCGACGCAAAAGGAGTTCCATGAACGTGCCGAGTCCCTGCAACGTACTGATGCTCTACCCGCTGTTCTCGGCAGAGTCCTTCTGGACCTTCGGCGAATCCTGCAAAGTGATGGGCGTCAAGCGCCCGGCCGCCCCCCTGGGCCTGATCACCGTCGCTGCGATGCTGCCCGAGAGCTGGACCGTCCGGCTGATCGATTGCAACACGGCACCCTTCGGCGAGGAGGATCTCGCCTGGGCCGACGTCGTCTTCACCGGCGGAATGTTGCCCCAGCAGGCCGACACTTTGCGTCTGATCGAGCTCTGCCGCGCCGCGGGCAAGCCGGTCGTGGTCGGCGGTCCCGACCCCACCTCGAGCCCCCACATCTACGAGCGGGCCGACTTCCGGGTGCTCGGCGAGGCCGAGAGCGTCATGAACGAATTCATCGCGGCCTGGGAGAGCGGCGCGCGATCCGGCCTCTTCACCGCGCCGAAGTTCCAGGCCGACGTCACCAAGACGCCGGTGCCGCGTTTCGACCTGCTCAAGTTCGAGGACTATCTCTATCTCGGTGTGCAATATTCGCGCGGCTGTCCGTTCACCTGCGAGTTCTGCGACATTATCGAGCTCTACGGGCGCGTGCCGCGGACCAAGACGATCGAGCAGATGTTCGTCGAGCTCGAGACGCTCTACAAGATGGGCTATCGCGGCCATCTCGACTTCGTCGACGACAATTTCATCGGCAACAAGAAGTCGCTGCGGCAGTTCCTGCCGAAGCTCGCCGAATGGCAGCGCACGCACGGCTATCCCTTCGAATTCTCCACGGAAGCCTCGGTCAATCTCGCCGACGACCCGGAGCTGTTGGAGCTGATGGGTGCGGCCAATTTCTTCGGCATCTTCGTCGGCATCGAAAGTCCGGACCCGGCGACGCTGGTCGCGATGCGCAAGAAGCAGAATACGCGGCGCAACATCGCCGAGAGCATCCACAAGATCTACGCCGCCGGCATGCTCGTCACCGCGGGCTTCATCGTTGGCTTCGACAACGAAAAGGTCTCGATGGCGGAGGCGATGATCGACTTCATCGAGGAGGCGGCAATCCCCGTCGCCATGGTCGGCCTGCTCTATGCCTTGCCCAACACGCAGCTCACGCGCCGGCTGGAGCGCGAAGGCCGGCTGCATTCCGGGCACGACGTGGCGCCGACGATTGGCGCCGATCAGTGCACGGCGGGCATCAATTTCGATCCGGTCCGCCCGTTGCGTGACATCCTGACGGACTACAAGCGGGTGCTGGAACACATCTACAGCCCGGCGGCCTATGCAGCACGTGTCGACCGCCTGATGACGCTGCTCGACCGCTCCCGGCAGCGCTCCGAACTTGCCGAAGGTGACATCCGCTCCAAGCTCGGGGCCATGGAGACCGTGCACAAGGTGGTGTCCGCGCTTCCCGAGGCGCGGGGGCCGCTCTGGCAAACCTTCATGAACTGCGCCAAGCGCGACACGTCGTCCGCACGCATCGCCGTGCAGATGATCGCGGCCTATGCGCATCTCGGACCGTACTCGCGCAAGGTCATCGCGGCGATCGACCAGCGCCTGGCCGCGCTGGACAGCGAGGCCGTCGCTCCTGTGGCTGTCGGCGTGACGGCGGCCTGAGGCCTTACTTCACCGCGAGCCGCAGGAAGCTCATCACGCTGCCGAGCGCGGCAAAGCCCGCGCCGAGCGCCAGCGCCAGCGTCGCGCCCTCGTGGCCAGCGAGTGCGAAGCAGGCGGCGGCGAGCGCCGCGCCGGTGGTCTGCCCGGTCAGGCGCGCGGTGGCGACGATGCCGGAGGCGCTGCCGCTGCGGTGCGGCGGCGCGCTTGCCATCACCGCCTTCATGTTCGGCGCCTGGAAGAAGCCGAACCCCATGCCGCAGATCACCATCCGCCAGATGATGTCGGCAATGGCGGGATTGGCCGGCAGCGTCGCCAGCAGCGCCATGCCGAGACCGAGCAGCACGAGCCCGATGCCGCCGAGCAGGCCGACGGCATGGCGGTCGGAGAGGCGGCCTGCGATCGGCGCCATGATGCCGACCACCAGCGGCCAGGGCGTCATGAAGAAGCCGGTCTCGACCTGCGAGCGGCCGAGCACATCCTCGAAATAGAACGGCAGCGAGACGAAGGCGAGGCCCTGGACGGCGAAGGAGCACACCGCCGTTGCCGCCGACAGCGCGAACATCGGCCTGGCGAACAGGTCGATCGGCAGCATTGGCGCGGGATGATCGGCGTGGCGGCGGGTCAGGATCACGCCAAGCACGAGGGCGGTGACCAGCTCGATGCCGACCACGAATGGCGACAGATTGTGCGCGGCGCTGCCGATGCCGGTGATGAACAGGCCGAGGCAGGCGGTGGCCAGGATCGCGCCGAGCAAGTCGAAGCCGTGATCGGCGCGCGGAGTCTTCGGCAGCATGGCAAAGCCAATGCCGATCGCGATGAGGCCGAACGGGATGTTGACGGCGAACAGCCACGGCCACGGTCCGAGCGCGAGGATGGCAGAGGCGATCGAGGGCCCGATGGTGAAGGCGGTCGCGACCACCAGCGCGTTGTGGCCGAAACCGCGGCCGAGCATGCGGCCGGGATAGACGAAGCGCACCAGCGCGGTGTTGACGCTCATGATGCCGCTCGCTCCCAACCCTTGGAGGGACCGCGCCAGCAACAGGCTGTCGAGCGACCAGGCCACCGCGCAGAACAGCGAGGCAATGGTGAACAGGATCAGGCCGCCGAGATAGATGCGCTGGTGCCCGACGATTTCGCCGAGCGCCCCGAGCGGCAAGAGCGTCGCCACCAGCGCGATCTGGTAGACGTTGACGACCCAGACCGATTGCTCCGGCGTGACGTGCAGGTCGGCTGCGATGGCGGGCAGGGCTATGTTGGCGATCGCCGTGTCGAGCGAGGCCATCGCGAGCGCAGTGAAGATCGCCGCGACCGCCCAGCGCCGCTGCGCGGCCGGCAGGCCGTCGGCGGTGGGAGGAGCGGGCTCGCGCGCGGCGGCAGGTAGCGTGATTGTCATTTTCCTTGGCGCGCTGCTCCGGCGGCGGGACGTTCGGCATGTACTACGGAGGCGCCGGCTTCCACAGGCGCAAGCTTGCATGCTGTGTATGCGCGAAGGTCAGGCAATGCGGCTGCGCTGCGAGCGCAGGGCCAAAACAAAAGTCGAAAAACAACCCCATGCACAGTAGGAGGCCCTTTGATCGAAAAGGCATTTTCTCGCCGTGTCGAAAACGGCGGTCGCAGCCGCCATCAAGTTGACCCGTCGGGCAAAACACTGGCAGGATGCCAGCGTGCCAGCGATCAGGCCGGGAGCAGGCCGCATGCGCGTCCTGCGCGCCGTCTCCGCCACGCCGACGTTGAGGCAGATCAACACTCCGCCCGCGCGGCCGCTCGACCTTTCCATCAGCGCATCGATGGAAGGGCGGCCACATGCAGACTCTGCTCAGGGAAATCCGGAATACCCCTTTGCTCTGGATGCTGGCCTTCGTGCCCATCGTGCTGGTGGCAGAGGCGGTGGCGCCGCATTCCCATACGCTGCTGTTCGTGCTCGCGGTGCTGGCCATCGTTCCGCTGGCGGCGCTGCTCAGCCACGCCACCGAGGCGGTTGCCGCGAAGACCGGCGATGCCGTGGGCGGATTGCTCAATGCAACGCTCGGTAATCTGACCGAGTTGATCATCGCCATCACGGCACTGCGGGCCGGCCAGTACATGCTGGTGAAGGCCTCGATCGCGGGCGCGATCGTCACCAACGCGGTGTTCATGCTGGGCGCCTGCCTGCTGCTCGGCGGCCTGCGCTATCACGTGCAGGAATACAACCGCGCCGGTGCGCGGCTTTCGTCCGGCCTGCTGCTGATGGCGACCGTCGCCCTGCTTGCGCCTTCGGCGGTCGCCGATCTCGACCACCTGCCGCAGGGCGGGGGCATCCTCAACAAGCTCAGCCTCGGCATTTCGGTCCTGCTCATCATCGCTTACGGGCTCGGCCTGTTGTTCTCGCTTCGAACGCACAAGGAATTGTTCGCAAGCGCCGGTCACGGCCACGACGACAAGGAGGCGCACTGGCCGATCGGAACGGCCGTCGGCACGCTGCTGGTCGTCACCGTGCTGGTCGCGTTGGTCAGCGAGATCTTCGTCGAATCGGTGCAGAAGGCGGCGGAAACCTTCGGAATGAGCCCGGCCTTCGTCGGCTTCATCGTCGTCTCGCTGGTCGGCGCCGCCGCGGAATTCGCGGTGGCCTTCGCCGCGGCGCGCAAGGACCGGCTCGACATGGCCGTCAGCATCGCGCTCGGCAGCGCCTCGCAGATTGCGCTGTTCGTCGCACCCGCTTTGGTGCTGCTCAGCTATGTCGTGGGGCCGAAGCCGATGGACCTGCAGTTCTGGCCGGGCGCCGTCACCATGATGATGATCGCGACGGTGACGTCGGCCTTCATCACGTCCAGCGGGCGCTCGGCCTGGTTCGTCGGCGCCCTGCTGATCTTCATCTATGCGGTGTTCGCGCTGACGCTGTACGTGGTGCCGCCGGCGGGACAGGGGTGAGATTCGGTGCCCTTCGATCTCGCGCCGGCAGGCTATTGGTCGCGCGAGATCATGCCAGCCCCAGGCCGCCATCGACGGCGATGACCTGACCGGTTACCCACGCCGAGGCCGGACCGGCGAGTTGGACGACCCATTCAGCAACATCCTCGGGCACGCCGCGGCGGCCGAGCGGTATGCTGCCGCGCTCCTGTTCCTCGACCGCTGCGGCCTGCTCCGCCGACAATCCCATCATGCCCGTCAGCGCGCCCGTCTCCGTTGGGCCCGGTGCAACGGCGTTCACCCTGATCCCGAACGGGGCCAGTTCCAAGGCCCAGCATCGCGTCAAATGCTCCACGGCGGCTTTGCTGGCTGCGTAGTGAGATAGTCCCGGCGCCGCTTTGTGTCCGAAGGTGCTGGAGACGTTGACGATCGCGCCGCGCCTGGCCTTGAGATGGGGAAGCGCTGCCGACGCGAGCAGACTTGGGCCGAGCACGTTGACAGCGAAGATGTCTGTGATGCGATCGGCAGTGACATCGGCGAGCGACAGGATTGCGCCCGCGCCGGCATTGTTGACCAGCGCGTCGAGGCGGCCCCATTTGTCGAGCGCCTTCGCAATGGTTCGCTTGGCGTCCTCGGCGGACGCTGCATCCGCCGTCATTCCCGCGATGTTCTCGTGTTGCAGCGTGGTCTCCTGGATCAGGCTCGCCCGGCGGCCGGTGATCAGCACCTGATAACCTTGTTTCGCGAAGCGGAGCGCCGCTGCGCGGCCGATGCCTGACGTGCCGCCGGTGACGACAACGACCTTTTGATCTTGCATGTTCTCATCTCTCGTGCGGTCAGCCGCACCAATTGGTCGGAGTTTGCACGCCGCGGCGGCCGATTCCCGGTGTACCGGCCGCCGTGACGGGTGTGATCTGAAGAGCGCGCGCTCGATCATCCGTGGACGCGCGCTCCCGTTCAGCCGGTTCTTGCCGGTCAGTAGTCCCAGAACACCGGGACCCAGCGGAAGGCATCGCCGGCGGCCGCGACATGGCCGACCGATGGGAACGGCATGTGCGTGGCCACCAGCAGCTCGCCGCTCTGCGCAAGCTCCCGCAACAGCTGGATACGAACGCGCGCCGCCTCCTCAGGGTCGTGCTCGAAGCCGTTGTGCCATTCGGGTTGGTCGAACCCGACCGCAAACACGGCATCGCCGGCAAAGGTCAGCGCTTCGCCGCCGGACGCCACGCGGACCACGCTATGTCCGGGCGTGTGACCGCCGGTGCGGCGGACGACGACACCGGGTGCAACCTCGTGCTGCTCCTCGAACGGCCGGATCTGGCTGCCGTACATCTTCACGAACTGCTTGGCGGCGGCCCGAAGTGCATCGGGAAATCCCTGCGGCATGTTGGTATGCGTGAAATCGGGCGACTCCCAGAACTTGACCTCGGCGGCGGCCACGTGAATCCGCAGGTCCTTGCGCAGCCGCTCCTTCACGCCGTCGACCAGCAAGCCACCGACGTGATCCATGTGCATGTGGGTCAACACGAGATCGGTCACGGACGAGAGGTCGATTCCGGCGGCCTCCAGGCGCTTGATCAACTGTCCGGCGCGCGGCAGATGCAGATCGGGATCGGACCCAAGTCCGGCGTCGATGAGAATGGTCTTGTCGCCACTTCGCACCATCACCGCATTCAGTGCCCAGTCGAACGCATCCTGAGGCAGGAACATCTCGCTCAACCAGTTGGCCCGTACGGCGGGGTCTGCGTTGTGCGCCAGCATGGTGGTCGGGAGCGGCAGCACGCCGTCGCTGACCACCAGCACGTCAATGTCGCCAATGCGCACCGCGTAGCGCGACGGCACGAGCTCTTCGGGTTTCGCGGCGATGGAGGCGTTGTGCAGATTCATGTTGGTCTCCTTTTCAAGGTTGGGGGCAGTTGCTAGAGCGCCGTGACGCGCTCGGGATCGGCGGAGGCGAGCGCTGCGGCGCGTTCGGCTTTGGGCGGATAGATCCAGACCGTGTTGATCTCCTGCTTGGTCTTCTTGGCGACGTCGCCGACCATCTCGACCGTGCGCTCCCAGCCGCGGGTGAACAGCGCGCCGGCTTCGCCGAGGTCGAGGCAGGTGACGTAGGCTTTCTGGTGATAGGGTCTGGTCGGAACGCCCAGCAGCTCGGCGGCGGCGTTGTTGCCGGCGAACGCGCCCATCCGGGTCGCGTGTTGACATGACATCAACGCGTAATTGCCGACATCGTCACACGCCGCCCGTGCGGCATCGCCAGTGGCGAAGACGCCGCTGACCGATGGGACGCGTAATTCGCGGTCGACGAGCAGCCGGCCAAACTGGTCGCGTTCGGCCGGGATCTGCGCCGTCAACGGCGCTGCACGGATGCCGGCGGCCCAGATCACCGTCTCGCACTCGATCTGCTGGCCATTGGAAAGCGTGACGCCGGACTTGTCGAGCGAGGCCACGCCGACACCGAGCCTGGTTTCGATGCCGAGCTTCTGCAGCGCCTCCTCGATGATAGGGCGGGGGCCTGCGCCCATATCCGGGGCGATCGCCTCGTTGCGGTCGACTATGACCACGCGCAGCCGGGCGTCCTTGCCGAGAATCTTGCGCAGGCGCGACGGCACCTCGGTTGCCGCCTCGATGCCGGTGAATCCGCCGCCGGCGACGAGGACGGTATTGCGTGCCTTCGAGGCCGGGCGACTCGACAGCCCGTGCAGGTGACGATCGAGCGCAATGGCATCATCGAGCTGGTCGACGCTGAAACCGTATTCGGCAAGGCCAGGAACGTTCGGCCGGAACAGCCGGCTGCCGGTGGCGACCACCAGCCGGTCGTAGGACAGCTTTCTCCGCGTGCCTTGCGCAGCAGCGATCTCGACCACCTTGGACTTGGTATCGATTGCCTCGGCATGGCCACGGACATAAACGACGTCGATCGCCTTGAAGACGTCCTGCAGCGGTGCGGTAAGGGTCTCGGGCTTTGGTTCGTAGAGTCGCGGGCGAACCACGAGCGTCGGTTCGGGTGCGACGAGCGCGATCTCGAGCTTGTCGGGCGAAGCGCCCTGAATGTCGCGCAGGCGGGCGGCTGAAAGGGCGGCATACATGCCGGCGAAGCCGGCGCCGATGATGGCGATGCGCATGTTGATTTTTCCTCGAGTGATGTGATTGGGATGAAGGCCGGGCTATGCCGTCACGAACCTGAGCAAGTCGGCATTGACGATGTCCGGATGGGTCGTGCAGACGCCGTGTGGCAGCAGATCGTAGATTTTGAGGGTGCTGTGCTTCAAAAGCCGGGCGGACAGCGGCGCGGAGTCGGCGATGGGGACGATCTGGTCGTCGCTGCCGTGCAGGACGAGCGTCGGCACGGCGATGCTCTTCAGGTCTTCGCTGAAATCGGTCTCCGAGAAGGCCTTGATGCCGTCGTAATGGGCCTTGGCGCTGCCCATCATGCCTTGACGCCACCAGTTCCAGATCGCCGCCTGCGAGGGCTCGGCGCCCGGACGGTTGTAGCCGTAGAAGGGGCCGCTCGCGAATTCGAAATAGAACTGCGACCTGTTGGCCGCGAGCTGCCGGCGCAGGCCGTCGAAGACCTCCAGGCGCAATCCACCGGGATTCGACTCGGTCTTCAGCATCAGGGGTGGCACGGCACCGATGAGCACAAGCTTGGCCACGCGGTCACGGCCGTGACGGGCAACGTATCGCGTCGCCTCGCCGCCGCCGGTGGAGTGGCCGACGTGAATGGCATTGCGAAGATCGAGGTGCTGGGCGAGGGCGGCGACATCGGCGGCATAATGATCCATGTCGTGGCCGTCGCTGACCTGGCTGGAGCGGCCATGGCCGCGGCGGTCATGGGCGATCACGCGAAAACCCTTGCCGAGGAAGAACAGCATCTGGGCGTCCCAGTCGTCGGCGCTGAGCGGCCAGCCGTGATGGAAGACGATCGGCTGCGCGGACTTCGGTCCCCAGTCCTTGTAGAAGATTTGGACACCGTCGCTGGTGGTGACGAAGGCTGCACCGTCGTTCTTGCCGACCGAAAGCGCGGCGCTCTCGGCATCGCGGCCTACCGCCGAGGTGGAGCGGACGGTCAATGACGCCGCGTACAGAAGTGTGGTTGCCAGGATATTTCGCCGCGAGGTGCTCGCGAGCCGACTGACGGATGTGATCAAGGGCATTTGCTGCTTCCATTGCAGGTGGGGGGCACCATGAATGTCTAGCGAACCGGGCTTGCCCGTGCCCCAGCGCGATTGCCGCGATTGCATCGCGATTGCTGCTATCGACCGCGCCGCCGCCAATCGCTCGGCGATTCCCCCGTCAGCTTTCGAAACGCGGCGGCAAAGGCGGTCTGGGAGGAGTAGCCGAGCGCGACGGCGATCGAGACGACGGAGGCGTCGGTGTCGCGCAGCATGTTCATGGCTTGCTCGAGCCGGTGCTGGCGCAGCCAGGCATGGGGAGAAAGCCCGGTACTGTCCTTGAATGCGCGGCAGAAGTGAAAGCGCGATAAGCCGGCCTCGGCGGCAAGCGCTGCGAGCGAGACGTCGGCATCACTGTCGGATCGCAACCGCTCGATCGCCCGAAGCAACGTCTTCGGCGCCAAGCCGCCCCTGGCCGGAGCGATCGTGCCCGGCGAGCCGGTGTGCGCAGCCAGAAGACGCGTCGCAAGCAAATCCATGAGTTGCTGTCTGAACAGCGTGTCGAGGGCTTCGTTTCCATCGAGCACGTCCGCTGCGCTCAGGAGCAGGCGGGACGTGACGGGATCGGGATGTGCGGTTCGCTCCAGGAGTTCGGACGGTGCGCCGGCTTCGGCTTCGTCCGCAACGCGCTTCAGCGTTGTCTGCGGAAGGTAGAGCTGTACGACGTCGACCGGTTTTGGAATGTCCCACCGGGAGCTCGACCCCTCCGGAATGATGATGACGACGCCCGGGCGAAAGGTCCCGATTGCGACGGATTGCCCGGAGCGTCGCTCCATGCGCTGCACCGTGCCGTTGTAAGCCATGATGACGTGGTGGCTCATCGGCGCAACGACGTCGTGCAAGGGCTCGTGCTTCCAGTGAGCAATCCCGGCGCCGGAGGAGTCCAGCGCCATGCGGAAAGGCATCGTCCCGAGCACCCGCGCCATCTCCTCACCGGCAGCGGGCCGATCGCCTGACAGGACGACGTCGCGCCGCATTTGAGACGCGGCGGGGATGTCGTTCGGAGATTCGTGCAATACGACTTTGCTCATGGCTTTGCCCGGGTGGCGGCGCGTCGCTGGGGCGCGACAAATCGACCATCGTTTCAGCCGCGCAGAGCGGGGCCGAACAGCCGGTCTTGGCGATCTGCTCAAAGGATGGATCAGGTCCGAAGGCGATCCATCGAGATTCCGATGCCGTTGATTTACAGGTTCTAGGCAGCGCGAAGATCTGTGTCTTTCCTGATACTGCCGCGCATTGCCTGATCCTGCTGCGCGCGTCGGGCGCCCGCTAGTCGCGCGCGTTTGTGAAAAGTCGTGATGTCGACGCTGCGGTTCGGCGGCCCCTCACGTCGCCAAAAGCAAGCACCGAACAATTTGAAATGTTTGACAAATTTGGATGGGATTAGATCGGGGAGGGGTGCGACTTCGTCAATCGTGGACAGCGGTGGGGGATACCGATAAAGGTTCCTGCAAATGGCAGGTTGCTGTGGCCTGCTCTACGACGGCACAGACGAGACACAGGATGATCAGGACAGGCGCGTACGGTGAGCGGATCGGAGCATTCCTCCGCCTCGATGATGTGCCGCCCACGCTGATGACGCGGTCGCTGCGCAACGCCGAGATCGCAGTCACGGAAACGCGAAACGACAATCCGGTGCCGGGTCTGTCCGGTTCGTTTGCTGCGGAAGACGCCTATCTCGTCAGCCTGAAATTGCGCGACTATCCGGAGTGCGAGCTCTGGGAGCAGGGTCGTCACCTCACAAAGGCAGACGTCCATGCCGGGACGACTTATCTATACGATCTCAAGGCCGACCCCCGCTACGTGATCGACAAGCCGTTTCACTCTCTGCATTTCTACGTGCCGCGCTCGGCGCTCGATGGTCTCGCCGATCAGTCGGGGGCGCGGCGCATCGATGCGCTCGACTGCGGCCCCGTCGGGCACGATGATGCCATCATCCGTCATATCGGCGCTTCCTTGCGCGACGGACTGCGCCGGCCGGGCGAGGCCAACCAACTCTTCGTCGACCACATGATGCTGGCGCTCACGGCTCATGTCGCCGAGACCTATGGAGGCTTTCGGCACAAGGCCGAGACCACCCGCGGAGCGCTTGCGCCATGGCAGCTCGCGCGCGCATGCGACAAACTTGAAGCGGATCTCGGCGGCAAGCTGCCGTTGCAGGCGATCGCTGCGGAGCTCGACCTCTCTGTCAGCCACTTCTCTCGTGCGTTTCGCACTGCGACCGGCCTGCCTCCTCATCGCTGGCTTCTGCATCATCGCGTGAGAACCGCCAAGCGCCTGATGCGTGAGCACGGTCTCTCACTGTCCGAGGTTGCTATTTCGGCCGGTTTTGCCAACCAGAGCCACTTCACGAGGGTGTTCTCCGCGATCGTCGGCGTCAGCCCGGGTGCATGGCGGCGCGATGCGCAGGGAGCAGCAAACCGCGAAGGCTAGGCGTGCTTCGTCGCCCCCTTACGGCACAAGCGTGGTGAGCGCGTAGACGACGACCGCAGCGCCGAGACAGCGCCGCCAGGGGTTCACGCCGCGGACGATCTCGTCGGCGCCCCAAATCATCAGTCCGCCTTTGAAGACGATTGTCAGGACGACGCTGGCTCTTCCCGCGGAAGGCCAGATCCAAAGCAGAAGGCCGGCGACGATCACGATCCATAGGATGAGGTTGGGCCATTGCGCGATGGTGATGGCGCCGATTTCGCGGCTCCTGAAGAACCAATCGAGGAATCGGCGCACGATCACCGCGTCGGTCAGATCACGACCTCGCCCTCTTCGCGGCCCTTCCAATACGTGATGCGGTTGGCTTTGACCTTGATCAGGACAATTCCCGGCGTATCGATGCCGTTGTCGAACCACTTGTCGAGGTCGCTGGTCCAATGCTGCTGGAAGGCGGCCTTGTCGCGGATCAGCTCGGCAGTCCCTTCGACCGCGACGTAGATTCCCTTCGAGAATAGGCCCGCCTCCGATGAGAATCCGAGCGCTACCTTGGGATTTCGTTGGATGTCCGACACCGTCCGCGCCTGTTCGTAGGTGAAGTAGTACGAGGTGCCGTCGTAGGCGACGTCGCCATTGTTGCTCATCGGACGGTTGGCAATTTCGCCGTTCTCGGTGTGCGTCGAGAGAATGGCGATGTCGATGCCGGCCATTTGCTTTGAGATTTCGGCGAGCGACTTCTTGGGCATGAACTTTCCTCCAGTGGAGCGGAGGCAACGACTGGATTGGGCCCATGTTCCCTGAAGCCGGGGACGAAGTGCGCGCCCGCGGTTGAGCAATGACTCGCTTATTACCGGCGGCGGTCTGACGGTTGGGCGGTCATGCTCGAAGAGCGTGAGTGTTGCGATCGGCCTCTTGATGCTCCTCGCCGCAGTTCTAGAACTGATCCCGCCGCAGTCCCCATCCACGGGGATCACCGTGCCCATGATTGTACTGCGCCCGCGAGGCGAAAAACACCACGAGCGCACGCACCCATGCGGTCAAACCAGGCCGTTTTCGGCGATTTCGAGCCAGCTGTGGTGGCACGAGAAGAACCGAAGGACACGCCTGAGTGTGTATCGGGCATGGGCCCGATGAGGCAAGTGAAGGACCCGCATCTTGGAGTTACGATCCCAAAATTTGAGGCGCTCCCGACGCGGGCTTGGGCTGTCGACTCGCCTACTGCCAAGATCGGCGCCGCATCGCCAAGGTACCAGTGACTTTTGAACGCTTGCGCATTCGTCGTTCCTCAGCCTTTTCCAGGCGGGTACGAAGGTTCTGAAGCTCCGTCAGTTGAGAGCTGAGCGACAAAACACGTTGACGCAGAATCGCAATACGGTCGCACTGACCACGAGTACTCATGACGCGCCCTAAACTATGACTGTCAGGAAATGAACAGCTGGGCCAAGAAACAGAATGGACTTAAACCTATGAGTGTTGATGACCATAGCAAAGGTTCATGAAATTTGGTTGACACGCGCGGCAGGGACGCCGCCGACCGCGATCGGGACACGCCAAGGGTCAAAGCGCCGTTGGTTCGGTGATTTTGCGCGACCGCCCCAGGTCGATTCCGAGTTCCTTTACGGAAAACCGCTGCTAGAGCACAAGCCCGAGCACCAACCAGCTGGCAACAGACAAACAGACGCCAATTCCCAAATACGGCAATGCAATGCGCATGGTCATTCCTCCATGCCTAGACGCGACGAGAACATGGTCAGATACGCAGATTCGGGGTGCCAGCCCTATATTCCATGCGATGTATGAGCTGTTTAACGGCATCCGACGAGTATATTTAATTTGACTTTTGAATATGGTCAAAATTATATGTATTTGAGTTAATTGTTATATTTAATTTGGGCGTGTCGCCGCGCCGCAACACATTATCTACGCGTGTTCTGATCGGGTGCCGAAACCATGCGAACAGGCTGGGCGATCGCTCCATTGGAGTTGCTCTTGAGAGAGGCGTGATGCATGCGCCAATCAATCGATACTGCACCCAAGGGTCGAGACAACACCCGGATAGATGATGCGGCGGGGGCCGTTGAGCTCGGTCACGGGTTGCCCGAGACGGGCAGATGGGGCGCAAAGGACGGCTCAGCGCTCTGCTCTTCACGGACCCATTGGTTCGGTGAGACCGAGGATATCGATCCCGAGGAGACGGGTAGTTCGCTCATTGCAGCTGTCGTTCTGGTCCCCCTTATCTTCGCTGGGGTAGCCCTGCTCGGTGCTTTCGACCCGTTCAAGGCACAACCGACTGCCGAAATGACTCGAATCGACAGCGGGAGCGCCGCCGGCCTAGACCAGCGGCCTGACTTCGCGACCGGATCGCCAGCACTCCTTCAGAGCGAAACGTCCGAGGCCCCGATTCAGGCAGTCTCTGCAAGCGCGGCGGGCCCGCCACAACGGCTCGACGCCGACGGGCGCAGTGACTCGCTCTCCGGTGAACTGGCCGGCGCGCGCAGGGAGCTCGAAGAGGCGGTCCAGCGCACGCATGCAGCGGAAACTGCTGCGGAGGAGCTGCGGCAGTCTCTTCAAAACGAGCGAGCCCGCAGCGCCGCGTTCGCGGACGAACTTGCCGGAACCCGCCGCGAAGTAGAGGCTCGTATCGCGCAGGCGCGCGAGGCGGACGAGGTGGCCGCACAGCAGAGGGATGCGGCGGCGTGGGAGATCGCTGAACTGCGGCAGTCCCTGCAGCAGGAGCGGGAAAAGAGCGCCGTCCTGGCGACGCGAGTGAGCGCCGCGCAGGCGATAGCGGCAAGCGCTGAGCAAGAACGCTACGAGGCGCAGTCACGCGCCGCCGCCCTCGCGAGCGAGCTTGCCGGCATGACTCGCGGATCGGCTACGGCCGACGGTGCGACGGCGGAGCAAAGCGAGGCGGCGGGCGGGGAGATCGCGGAATTGCGGCAGTCCTTGCAGCAGGAGCGCGAAAGGAACGCAGCCCTCGCGCAACAGGAGGACGCCGCGCGGTCGGCAACGGCGAACGCCGAGCAACAACGCCGTGCCCTCGAAGAGGCACAGGCTCATGCTGCCGCGCTGGAGAGCAAGCTTGCGCAAACGCGCGGCGTCATCGAATCGCTGAACGGGCATCTGCGCGAGGCGAACGATGCAGCCTCGCAGCAGAGACAGGCAGCGAACCGGGAAATCGCCGAACTGCGACAGTCGCTGGAGCGGGAGCGGAGCAGGACTGAAGCCAGGGAGAGAGAGATCGCCTCGGTATCGCGCCTTACCGATCAGCATGCCCCGGCGGCGCAAAGAAGCGACGGCCCGATCTTGTCGACGGCGCAGAACGTGACCGCAACGGAGCCGCCGACGAATCCAGGCCAGGACGAGGTGGAGGCCCGATTGATCCCGCGTGCCAGAGCGTTGCTCGATCAGGGCAATATCGGTGCAGCGCGGATCGTGCTCGAGCTCGCAGCCGAGAAGAACATTGCGCAGGCGACCTTCATGCTCGCGGAGACATATGATCCAGCGGTTCTGGCCGCTTGGGGCGCCTATGGAACGCGCGGCGAGGCGGCCAAGGCGCGCGAGCTCTACGCGAAGGCGCAGAGGAGCGGCATTCGCGGAGCCAAGGAACGACTGGATGCATTGCATCACTGAGAGTGGGCTTTGCATTCATGCTGGGACGAGTGGTTGCAGTGGGCATCCGGAAAGGAACGACATGAACAAGCTGCCAAGGTCGCTCTCGTCGCTCCTGCTCGCCGCGCTGGTGCCGATGGCCGTGCTGCTTCAACCGACTTGCCTGGAAGCACAAACCGCAAGATCCGCCAAGGCGGATGCACAAATCGTCCAACGGCCGCTTCCTCAGGAGAGAGAAAAGGACCGGATGAACGCCTGGACCGTCGGGCTCGCCGGCGGCCTGCTCGAGGGCGCGCCGATCCGCCTCGCGGCCGAAATGGCCCGTGTCGTCGACGACGGAGCACAGCTGCATCTTTTGCCGATCGTCACCCGGGGCGCCACCGACAATCTGAATGCGCTACTCTATCTGCGTGGTGTCGACACCGCGATCATCAATTCCGACGCCCTCGACGAGTACAAGCTTCAGGTTCCGCAGATCCAAAGCCGCATCACCTACCTGCTCAATCTGTTCCCGTCCGAATTGCACATCTTCGTGCGGCCGGAGATCACGAGCCTGCAGGACCTTGCCGGCAAGAAAGTGAACTTCAATACCCAGGGCACCGCAGCCGCCTATTCCGGACCGCTGATCTTCAGCCGCCTCGGCATCGACGTCGACAAGACGTTCATTCCGCATCAGCTTGCCCTGGAACAGATGCGCAAGGGTGAGATGTCGGCCGTGGTGTTCATCACATCGAAGCCCGTCGACGCCTTCGTACGCGGTCGTTGGGAAGCGGGATTCAAGTTTCTCCCGGTCCACTACGACAGGAGATTCGAGGACTATTATCTGCCCGCGACGTTGGACGCGATCGAGTATCCCAATCTGATCAAGCAGGGCGATCGGGTCTCGACCATCGCGGTGCCGACAGCGCTCGTTGCGTTCAACTGGCGGCCAGGCTCGAATCGCTATCAACGCGTGGCGCGCCTCGTCGATTACCTGTTCTCGCGGATCGACCGCCTGCAGGCACCAGGCTTTGATCCGAAATGGCGGTCGATCAATCTCGCCGCAACCATCCCGGGACTCACCCGCTTCCAGGCAGCGCAGGAATGGCTGGATCGCCAGGCACGCAGCGCCCAGGCGAAGCCATGAACGCTGCCGTTGCTCCGCTCGCCGTCGCCTTCAACGTTGCCTGCGGAATCGCTTACGCGCAAAGCACCGGCGATTCCACGGAAGCACTTCGGGCTTGTTCGGGCATGGACGGATCGGCCCGGCAGGAATGTCTTCAAGATTCATCACGTAAGTTGTCACGGCCTGCCCGGCGGGTGTCGGACGATAATTGGCTAGTCAGCGAGACCACCTCGCCGGTCGACTATTCGCCGATCGTCACCGCCACCACATACTCTGTCAGCGGCTCCGATGGAGCCGCGATGCAGCTCGCAATCCACTGCCGCAAAGGCCGCACCGAAGTCACGGTCGCCGGATCGGCGCTGTCACGGAGCGCCAACGAATACGTCATCTCCGTTCGGCTGAATGCGGACACGCCGATGCAACTCGCGGCAGCATCGCCGTCATTCGGCTCCGGCGTCGCTTTCGGGGGCGACGTCGTAAAGTTGCTGAACGCGCTACCCGACGAGGGTCACATCGTCGTGCGCCTTTTCGCCCGCACGGGTCAGGTGCAAGACGGACAATTCCTGCTCAGCGGATTCGAGAAGGTGCGTAGGAGAATGGCGGCTGCATGCAAATGGCCACATAGCGTCGCCAGACCAGGAAGGTGATGGTCAGGGAACGGGAGACACGAGATGATCAATCTGAAGTTGGCGATGGCAGCGATGGCGATGCTGCTCCTGGTCGGATCAGACGCGCAGGCGGAGCTGGACAACCAGTTCAACCCGCACTCGAGCGCGACGAATCAAGTAAGCAATCCGAAGCAACCGGGTAGACAGGCGCAGGCGAGCAAGCCGGGACAGACTCGCACGAGCAAGCAATCCCCTGCGACCAGGGCGGCGATGGCCCAGGCGACAAAGCCCGAGATCGCCAGAAAGCCGCATCAGCTGATATTGCAGGTCAATTCCAATGACCCCGCGATGATGAACCTCACGCTCAACAATGCGAGCAATGTCGCGCAATATTACCGCGATCTCGGTGAACCAGTGTCAATCGAGATCGTCACCTTCGGTCCGGGTCTTCATATGCTGCGCGATGATACCTCGCCGGTAAAGCCACGCATCGAGGTGCTCGCGATGAGCAATCCCGAAATCTCCTTCAAAGCCTGCGGCAACACCCAGGAAAATATGCGGAAGGCGGAGAGCAAGGACGTCAATCTGATTCCGCAGGCGACGGTGGTCAAATCGGGTGTCGTCCGCGTCATGGAGTTGCAGGAACAAGGCTGGAGCTACGTCAAACCGTGAGGTCCGGCGACAATGAGGCCGTCGGATGCGCAGTTGGAGCGGAATGGCTTTAGGTTGAATCGATTGCCATGGGCTCGGTGCAACCTCTCCCGCTCTTGTCCGCCGAAGCCTTGGCGAAGGCGGATGCGGGAGAGGTCACGCCACCTGGCCGCGCCGACGGCGCGCCCGACGACAGGCTCCGGCGCGGGTCAGGGCTTTCTCCTGTCGGGGCTATCCCATTGCGGAAACATTCCCCAGCCCTCTCCCGCAAGCGGGAGAGGGAGTGCACTTACCTTGTAGCAATCAAACTGTCGGCGGCGTGCCAGAAGGCCGCTACGAAGTCCCGCCTTAGAACTGATACCGCCGCAGTCCTCCACCGGGATCACAGTGCCCGTGATGTACCGGGCCACGGGTGAGGCCAGGAACACCGCGAGTGCAGCGAGATCTTCCGGTTCACCCCAATAGCCGACCCGGATCTCCTCCTCGGCAAAACGCTCGCGATAGTCCGGCGGGTATGGTCGCACGCTCCCTTGGTCTTCTGCTTTTGTTGTTCGTTTTCTGCCCTATCCCGTGGGCTTTGCGAATTGCCCGACCGAGACGAGCAGTGGTAACCAAGAGCCTTGCCGAAGGAGCAAGAGCCTTGGCGAAGGAAAAGGCGTCGAAGGATGGTCTGGGATCCGCAGCAATATCTGAAGTTCTCCGGCCATCGGCTCCGGCCGGCCGTCGACCTGTTGATGCGGATTCCGGATTTTGCCCCGCGCGCGATCGCCGATCTCGGCGCCGGCGCCGGCAACGTCACCAAATTGATCAGGGAGCGCTGGCCGGAGGCGCGCGTGACCGGTGTCGAGGGCTCGGCGGAGATGGTCGCGGCAGGACGCAAGGCCGCCCCTGACGTGGAATGGTCACATGAGGATCTCGGCCATTGGAGTCCCGTCGGGCAGTACGACCTGATCTATTCCAATGCCGCACTGCATTGGCTACCCAATCATGCGGCGCTGTTTCCGTCGCTGATGGAGAAGGTGACGCCTGGGGGCATGTTCGCGGTGCAGATGCCGCGCAATTTCCTCGCGCCGTCGCATGTGCTGATCGGCGAGACTGCGCTCGATGGCCCATGGCGGTCCAAGGTGGAGCATCTCGTCACCCCGCCGCCGGTGGAAGGGCCGGCCTTCTATCACGATCTGCTCGCGCCGATGTCGGCCAACATCGACATCTGGGAGACCGAATATCTGCAGGTGCTCGAAGGCGACAATCCCGTGAAGGAATGGACCAAGGGCACCTGGCTGACGCGCTATCTCGACGTTCTCCAAGGCGAAGAGAAGGCCGCGTTCGAAGCCGCCTACGGGATGCGCGTCGCAAGGGCCTATCCGAAGAATGCGGCGGGGCAGACGCTGTTCCCATTCCGGCGCCTCTTCATGGTCGCGCAACGCAAAGGCTGATGACGCTGCCGCAATGCGGCATAGCATGCGTTGCCTTGGACTCGCGCGGATGCCGGCTTGCGCATTCGGCGGTCATCACGTTAGCTTGGCAGCGCTTAGCTCTCGTTGTTACCGACGGCTGCGGCCCAATAGCAACAATACCAACGGTCGGGGGCAATTGCGCTCCCGACCGTTGCGCTTGAACGATCCAATGGGGGGACACAAGTTGCTGCGTGTGCTGAATCGTTTTCTCGATCATCTCGAGGAATGGCTGATCGCGACGATGATCGCGGCTGCGACGTCGCTCATCTTCGTCGCGGTGCTGCACCGTTACGGCGCCGGGCTGTCGATCGACATCGCCAAGTGGGCGGAAGCCCGCAACCTCGCCTTCCTCGCCGTGCCCGCGCGCGCGACGTTCGCCTGGCTCGCTGCGCTCGATTTGTCGTGGGCGCAGGAGCTCTGCATCTACATGTTCATCTGGATGGCGAAGTTCGGCGCCGCCTATGGCGTGCGGACCGGCATCCATGTCGGCGTCGACGTGCTGGTCAACATCCTGCCCGGCGGCTCGCGCCGCCGCATCATCACCTTCGGCCTGCTGTGCGGCGCGCTGTTCACCGCCATCGTCGGCTATTTCGGAGCCGCCTTCGTCACCCACATGTGGCACAGCGGCCAACAGTCCAACGACCTCGAAGCGCCGATGTGGTTCGTGTATCTCACCATCCCGCTCGGCTCCGCCCTGATGTGCTTCCGCTTCCTGCAGGTCGCCTGGTCGTTCTACCGCACCGGCGAGCTGCCGCATCACGATATGGCGGGCGTCGAGGGTGTCGAGGCGGATCCGGTGCATCCGGCGCCGGTCACGCCGACCCAGGTGGTCCGGGACGAGCGCAGCCCGCTCGGCTGGATCCTGATGCTGCTGCCGGTCCTGATCGTCGCGCTGTGCTTCGCGCATGCCGGCCACGTCATCACGCTGCCGCAGGGCCTGCGCGTCTTCATCGTGTTCGCGCTGCTGATCTCGCTGATGCTGACGGGCATGCCGATCTCGATCGCGCTGGGTCTGACCGTGCTCAGCTTCATGTTCACGCTGACTGACGTGCGAACCGAATCGGTGGCGCTGAAGCTGTTCACCGGCATCGAGAATTTCGAGATCATGGCGATCCCGTTCTTCATCCTGGCCGGCAACTTCCTGACCCATGGCGGCGTGGCGCGGCGGATGATCACCTTCGCGACCTCGCTGGTCGGCCATTGGTACGGCGGCCTTGCGCTGTCGGGCGTGGTCGCCTGCGCGCTGTTCGCCGCGATCTCAGGCTCCTCGCCGGCGACCGTGGTGGCGATCGGCTCGGTGATCCTGCCCGCGATGGTCGCGCAAGGCTTTCCCAAGCGGTTCGGCGCCGGCGTGATCACGACGTCGGGCTCGCTCGGCATTCTGATTCCGCCATCGATCCCGATGGTGCTCTACGCCGTCTCCACCAACAGCTCGGTGGGCAAGCTCTTCATCGCCGGCATCGTGCCGGGGCTTGCGCTCGCCACGCTGCTCGGCATGACGACGTTCTATCGCGCCTGGCGCAACGACTATCCGCGGATGCCGAAGGCGACCTTCATGGAGCGTCTCGATGCGTTCCGCAAGTCGATCTGGGGCATCCTCCTGATCGTGATCGTGATCGGCGGCATCTACAGCGGCCTGTTCACGCCGACTGAAGCGGCCGCCGTCAGCGCGGTCTACGCCTTCATCGTCGCGGTGTTCATCTACAAGGACCTGAAGCTGCGCGATGTGCCGCGCGTGCTGCTGTCGTCGGCCAACCTTTCGGCGATGCTGCTCTACATCATTACCAATGCCGTGCTGTTCTCGTTCCTGATGACCTACGAGAACGTGCCGCAGGCGCTGGCGCAATGGATGATCGACCAGGGCCTGGGCTGGATCGGCTTCCTGCTGCTTGTCAATCTGCTGCTGCTGCTCGCGGGCAACGTGATGGAGCCGTCATCGATCATCCTGATCATGGCGCCGATCCTGTTTCCGGTCGCGGTCAAGCTCGGCATCGACCCGATTCATTTCGGCATCCTGATGACGGTCAACATGGAGGTCGGCCTGTGCCATCCGCCCGTCGGCCTCAATCTCTACGTCGCCTCGGGCATCGCCAAGATGGGGATCACCGAGCTCACGGTCGCCGTGTGGCCGTGGCTGCTGACGATGCTGGGCTTCCTCGTGGTGGTGACCTATTGGCCCGGCCTGTCGCTGTGGCTGCCGCGGCTATTGGGGATGTAGCGGTGCGACAGGCATAGGAAGGATGTTCGAGATCGTCGAACCGAAGCGGGCGAGGGTCGGGTAGGAGGCCGTCGCCAAGTCCTCCGTCATTGCGAGCGCAGCGAAGCAATCCAGAGTCCCTCCGCGGAAAGATCCTGGATTGCTTCGCTGCGCTCGCAATGACGAATTGATAGGGCCGGGCGCTTACGCAAATCATGGCCGGTACTCGCCCGGCCATGAGATTTGCGCCTACGTTGCCTTCCTACTCCGCGCTGCTCACCAGCTTGATCCGCGGTGCCTGCGCCTCGGTCAGGCTGCGATAGGCGGCGAGGTAGTCCAGGGCCATGCGCCGCGCGGTGAAGCGCGTCTCGAACTGCTTGCGGATCGCGGTGCGGTCGAGTTGCGGAAGCCGGTTCACCACGCCCGCGGCGCTGATGACGTCCTCGACGATGAAGCCGGTGAGGCCCTCGTCGATGATCTCCGGCACCGAGCCGCGGTTGAAGGCGACGACCGGCGTTCCGCACGCCATGGCCTCGATCATGACGAGGCCGAACGGCTCCGGCCAGTCGATCGGCAGCAAGAGGCCGAGCGCGCTGCTGAGGAAATCCGATTTCTCGTGATCGCTGATCTCGCCGATGAAATCGACCAACGGATTGTTCTCGATCATCGGCCGGATCAGCTCGTCGTAATAATCCTGGTCGGCACGGTCGACCTTGGCCGCGATCTTGAGCGGAATGCCGCAATGGGTCGCGATCTTGATGGCGCGATCGACGCCCTTCTCGGGCGCGATGCGGCCGAGCACGGCGAGGTATTCCTGTTTCGCCGGCTTCGGCGTCAGCAGATTCTCCGGCAGGCCGTGGTGGATCGTCGTCACCCAGTTCGCCTGCGGCACCGGCCGCCGCTGTGCATTGGAGATCGAGATGACCGGCATCTTGGTGAAGGTATTGAAGACCGGCTGATGCTCGGGAAGATCGAGCCGGCCGTGCAAGGTCGTCACGAACGGGGTCGGCTGGCGGTGGAACAACGACCAGGGATAATAGTCGAGATGGAAGTGGAGGAAATCGAACTCCTCGTCGTCACATTTTTGCCGCACCCGCTCCAGCAGCACCATGTGCAGCGCGTTGGGATCGCGCACGGAACCGTCGAGCCGAAGCGCCCGCGGCCATAATGCATCGAGCTTGGCCGATGTCCGCGAGTCGCCGCTGGCGAAAAGCGTCACGTCATGGCCCAGGGCCACCAGCTCTTCCGTCAACCAATGCACCACCCGCTCGGTGCCGCCATACAGCTTGGGTGGAACAGCCTCCGTCAACGGAGCTACCTGCGCGATGCGCATCTCACCATCTCCTCTGCGATCATGAATGTTGAAACCCCCGCCTTTACGGCACCGGCAATGCCAGACGAGGGAACGTTCCCGCACCTGCGAAGTTCCTTCCCGCGAACGTTACATATTCGACACGTCGGGGAAGCGTCGCGATGCTGCCACTACATCTTCGCAGATCGTCCGCATCCGCATGTCGTGATGGGATTGCCCGGGAACCGAGGCGAAGCGGTCGATGTTCACTCGACCAGTAACGAAACGAAAAACCAGCATAACGGGGCGACAGCCATATGGATCAGCTTTCTGGGTACGCGCGTAGGCCATTTGCCTTTGTCCTGCGCTATCTCCGGCGTCGTCTCGCGTCGCATTTGGTGATCCTGGCCGCGGTCGTGGGGGCCGTTGCCTGCTCCGTAGGCACCCAGTATGGCGTGAAAGCCCTGGTCGACGCCTTGTCCGCCGGTCCCTCGTATGGCGGTGGCGTATGGCTGGCATTCATTCTGCTCATGTCACTCATTGCCGCCGACAACTTCCTGTGGCGGATCGCGAGCTGGACAGCGAGCTTCACCTTCGTCCGGGTCACGGGCGATTTACGGCGTGACATATTTCGTCATCTGACCGGCCACGCGCCGAGCTACTTCTCGGACCGGATGCCCGGCATGCTGACGAGCCGCATCACCGCGACCTCGAACGCGGTGTTCACCGTCGAGAACATGTTCGTCTGGAATGTGTTGCCGCCGTGCATTGCCACAATTGCGGCAATCATCCTGATTGGAACCGTCAGTCCCTATATGGCGCTCGGCCTGATCGCGATCGCGGGCGGCATGGTGGTTGCGATGTTTCGTCTCGCCGCGGCAGGCAAGCCGCTGCATGACGATTTCGCCGACAAGGCCGCGCTGGTCGACGGCGAGATGATCGACGTCATCAGCAACATGCCGCTGGTGCGCGCCTTTTGCGGCATCACCCACGAGCATGAGCGGTTCGACGCGACGGTGAACCAGGAGCTGACCGCGCGCAGCCGCAGCCTGCGTTATCTGGAGAAGCTGCGGCTGTTGCATGCCGTGATCACCGTGCTTCTGACCATTGCGCTGATGGCCTGGGCGATCTCGCTCTGGCAAAAGGGCCAGGCGACGACCGGCGACGTCGTGCTGGTCTGTACGCTCGGCATCTCGATCCTGAGCGCGACGCGCGATCTCGCGGTGGCGCTGGTCGACGTCACCCAGCACGTCGCGCGTCTGACCGAGGCGATCGCCACGCTACTGGTGCCGCACGAGCTCCGCGATCACCCCGAGGCCGAGCCCCTGGTGAAGAGCGGCGCGGCCATCGCGTACAACAACGTCACCTTCGGCTATCCCGGCAGCGACAAGATCTTCGAGCGCTTCAGCCTGCGCCTCCAGCCCGGACAGCGCGTCGGACTGGTCGGCCAGTCCGGCGGCGGCAAGTCGACGCTGTTCACGTTGCTGCAGCGCTTCTACGACGTCGACGAGGGCAACATCACCATCGACGGCCAGGACATCTCGAAGGTGACGCAGCTGAGCCTGCGCGAGGCGATTTCCGTCGTGCCGCAGGACATTTCCTTGTTCCATCGCTCCATTCGCGAGAACATCCGCTACGGCCGGCCGAACGCGACCGACGACGAGGTGCTGCGCGCGGCGATCGCGGCGCGCTGCGACTTCGTCGAGAGCCTGCCCGAGGGCCTCGACACCATGGTCGGCGACCGCGGCGTCAAGATGTCGGGCGGCCAGCGCCAGCGCATCGCCATCGCGCGCGCCTTTCTGAAGGACGCGCCGATCCTGCTGCTGGACGAGGCGACCGCCGCGCTCGACAGCGAATCCGAGGAGGCGATCCGCGAGGCGCTGTCGCGCCTGATGCGCGGCCGCACCGTGATCGCGATCGCCCATCGCCTCGCGACGCTGCGCAATTTCGATCGCGTCGTGGTGTTGAGGAATGGTAAGATCATCGAGGACGGCTCGCCCGAGCGCCTGATGCAGGGCCACGGGCCGTATCGTGAGCTGGTCACGCAGGAAATGAGCCGGCTCGCGCAAGCCGCCGCGTAGACCAACAGTCGCGTTCTCGAGTCGGTCGCGTTTCGAATCAAGCGCAGGGGAGCAGCTCATGTCGGCAGAAGCCGTAACCCAGTTCGTCTCCGTGACGCGGACCTCGGAACAGGTCGCGGAACAGCCTTTCTACATTCCGATGACCGGGCCCTCGGCCCGGCCGCGGCGCTCGCTCAAGCACGACGACACCTTCATCGTGCTCGACAGCCATGGCGACATCGGCGCGTCCGCCGGTGGGCCGGACGGGCTGTTCCATCATGACACGCGCTATCTTGCGCGGCTGGAGCTCGTGCTCGACGATCTCCAGCCGCTGCTGCTCGGCTCGAATCTGCGCGACGACAATTCGGCGTTGACCGTCGACCTCACCAATCCGGACATCTACCGGCAGGGCAGCCTCGTTCTGCAAAAGGACCTGCTGCACATCGTGCGCACGATCTTCCTGTGGCGCGGCACCGCCTATCAGCGCATCGGCGTGCAGAACCATGGCGAAGGGCGCACCAGCTTCAACTTGACGCTGCTGTTCGGCAACGACTTCGCCGATCTGTTCGAGGTCCGCGGCGAGCGGCGACCGCGCCGCGGCATCGGAACGAGCCGGCTGCTCGGACCGACCGACGTCCTGTTCGAATATCGCGGTCTGGACGACACCGAGCGGACCACCGGGCTGCATTTCGATCCGCGCCCGACGCGGCTCTCGGTCGATGCCGCGACCTGGGAGCTCGACCTGGAGCCGCACCAGGCCAAATCGCTGTTCGTCGCCGTGTCCTGCAACCGGCCGCTCGCGGAAAAGCCGGTGCGGTTCTTCCCGGGCCTGCTGGCGCACCGCCGCGAGATGCGGCACCAGACGGCTGGCGCGGCCAGCATCGAGACCTCCAACAACATCTTCAACGAGGTGCTGTGCCAGGCCATGGCCGACCTCAACATGTTGATGACCGAGACGCCACAGGGACGTTATCCCTATGCCGGCATTCCCTGGTACTCGACGACGTTTGGGCGCGACGGCCTCATCACCGCGCTGCAGATGCTCTGGGTCGATCCGCGCATTGCCAAGGGCGTCCTGCGCCGGCTCGCGCATTTCCAGGCCGCGGCGGTCGATCCGCTCGCGGACGCCGCGCCCGGCAAGATCCTGCACGAGATGCGCGGCGGCGAGATGGCCGCGCTCGGGGAAGTGCCGTTCGCGCATTATTACGGCAGCGTCGATTCGACCGCGCTGTTCGTGCTGCTCGCAGGCAGCTATTTCGAGCGCACCGGCGACAAGGCCACGTTGATCGAGCTGTGGCCCGCGATCGAGGCGGGGCTCGCCTGGATCGACGGTCCTGGTGATCCCGATCAGGACGGCTTCGTCGAATACCAGCGTGCCACCGAGAAGGGGCTGGCGAACCAGGGCTGGAAGGATTCCTATGACGCGATCTTCCATGCCGACGGCCGGCTTGCCGAGGGCAACATCGCGCTCGCGGAGGTCCAGGGCTACGTCTTTGCCGCCAAGCAGCTCGCCGCGCGTTGCGCGCTGCGGCTCGGCAAGCCGGACCGCGTTCGCAAGCTCGAGGCCGAAGCCAAGGCGCTCGCCGAGCGCTTCGAGCAGGCGTTCTGGTGCGAGGAGCTCGGCACCTATGCGCTTGCGCTGGACGGCAAGAAGCGGCCCTGCAAGGTCAGGACCTCGAATGCCGGGCAGGTCCTGTTCAGCGGTATGGTCCGCGAGGACCGCGCGCGTCTCGTCGCCGCCGATCTGATGCGGCCGCATTTCTTCTCGGGCTGGGGCATCCGCACCGTCGCGCAAGGCGAGGTGCGCTACAACCCGATGTCCTATCATGACGGATCGATCTGGCCGCACGACAACGCGCTGATCGCGCTGGGCCTGGCGCGCTACGGCCTCAAGCATTCGGTGGCGCATGTCTTCAAGGGTCTGTTCGATGCCGCGACCTACATGGACCTGCGCCGGTTGCCCGAATTGTTCTGCGGCTTCCGGCGCGAGAAGCGGCGCGGGCCGACGCTCTACCCGGTCGCCTGCGCACCGCAGGCCTGGGCCAGCGCCACGCCGTTCACGCTCCTGGAAGCGGCGCTCGGCCTCGAGTTCGACGTGGCGCGGGGCGAAATTCGCCTGCGCAACCCGCATCTGCCGGCGTTCCTCAACGAGGTGATCCTGCACGATCTGCGCCTCGGCGAATCCAGCGTCGATCTTCGCGTCAGCCGTCACGGCGACGACGTGGCGCTGGAAGTGTTGCGCACGCGCGGTCAGATCCAGGTCTCGATCGTGCTGGCGCGCTAGAGGCGCGAGGAGGAGTTCATGCGTGCGACCGGATGGTTGATCCTGAGCGTGGCGATCGTCGCGGGCTTGACGGTCGCCGGATCGCGCGCGGCCGAGGAGCCGCCCGCATCCCCGAGCGAAGCAAAGGCACCGGCAACGGTGCAACCGCCGGCTTCCACGGTGCCCGTCACGCCCAAGGACGCCGCGCCACCGCCATCGGTGACCATCATCGGCGCGAGCGAGGCCCACGGTGTTCTCGGCCGCGACGTTCGCAGCGCCGCCGGCGAGGACATGGGTCGCATCGTCGACGTCATCGTCGATCGCACCGGTCATGTCCGCGCTGCGGCGATCGATTTCGGCGGCTTCCTCGGAGTCGGCAGCCGCAAGATCGTCGTCGACTGGAACGCGCTGCGCTTCGGCAAGATCGCCAACAAGAAGGACAGCATCACGCTGGAATTGACCAAGGCGCAGGTCGCGGCCGCACCGGAATACAAGGAGGACACGCCGATCGTCGTGCTCGGCGCGTCCGGCAGCCTTCAGCCGCTGCAAGCGATCCAGTGAGGTGCAGGGAGGGCTGACCGCCCGTGTTGTTATCGAGGAAGCCGAACCATGCAGATCGCGGCGGCGTCGTCGAGCAGGACAACGTCGTGGAGCCGGCGGCTGCGGGCATTCCGGCCCCGTCGCGGCAGAGCCTCCGCGGCCTCGACTGGTTCATCTTCTTCCTCGCCGACGTGCAGACCGGATTCGGTCCCTTCATCGCGGTCTATCTGACGACGCAGAAATGGACCCAGGTCGAGATCGGGTTCGTGCTGTCGATCGGCGGCATCGTCGCCCTGATTGGCCAGATGCCGGGCGGCGCGATCATCGATGCCGCGAAATCGGAGCGCCTCGTCGCCGCCCTCGCGATCGCGACCATCGGCGCCTGCGCGCTGGCCTATGCGGCGATGCCGATCTTCGCCGTCGTGGTGACCGCCGCCACGCTGCATGCGATGGCGAGCTGCGTGCTCGGGCCGGCGATCGCCGCGATCAGCCTCGGCCTCGTCGGCCCGCTCGCGATCGGCGAGCGGCTCGGGCGCAACGCGCGCTTCGCCTCGCTCGGGAACGGCGTCGCGGCGGCGGTGATGGGCACCGCGGGCTACCTGTTATCGAGCCGCTCGGTCTTCCTGGTCACCTTCCTGCTCGTGATTCCAACCCTGATCGCTCTGTCGCGCATCCGCGAGAACGAGGTCGACATCAGGCGCTGTCACGGCGAGCTGCCGCCTGAAGCCGCCGAGCGCGGCGACCCCAATATCTGGCACCTGATCCGGCAGCGCCCTCTCATCGTGTTCGCGCTCAGCGTGCTGCTGCTGCAGCTGGCGAATGCCGCGATGATGCCGCTGATGGCGAGCGCGGTGACGGCGCGATCGAGCCAATGGGCGACCGTGCTCGTCGCCTTTTGCATCGTCGTTCCGCAAGCGATCGTGGCGCTGCTGTCGCCGACGGTCGGGCGCAAGGCGCAAGCGTGGGGCCGGCGGCCCTTGCTGCTGATCGGATTCGGTGCTCTGGCGATTCGCGGCCTGTTGTTTGCGACCGTTCGCGATCCGTATCTGTTGGTGCTGGTGCAGGTGTTCGACGGCATCACCGCGGCGGTCTTCGCGGTGATGATCCCGCTGATCGTCGCCGACGTGGCCTTCGGCAGCGGGCATTTCAATCTGGCGCAGGGGATCGTCGGCACCGCGACGGGCATCGGCGCGTCGCTGAGCACGGTGCTTGGCGGCTATGTCAGCGACAAGTTCGGCAATGCCACCGCATTCATCGGGCTGTCCGGCGTTGCGGCAGCGGGACTCCTGCTGATCCTGTTTGTGATGCCGGAGACGCGGCGCACGGGTCTGACCGCCACCAAAGAAATGGCCGGCTGAACGAATTCAGCCGGCCAAAGTCGGTGGGGAGGAAGATTGGGATCAGGCATCGAGATTGTGCAGGCGCTGGCGGTTGCGCAGCACGATCTGGCGGGCACCGGAGAAACCGAGGATGCCCTGAGCGTGAAGCTGCGACAGCGCGCGCGACACGGTCTCCAAGGTGAGGCCGAGATAGTCGCCGATGTCGCGGCGGCACATCGGCAGCGCCATCATGCCGGCGACGGCGAGGCGGCGGTCCATTTCGAGCAGGAAGGTCGCGACGCGCTCCATCGCAGTCTTGCGGCCCAGCAGCAGCATGTGGTCCTCGGCATGGCGCAGCTCGCCGGCGGTCATGGCCCAGAGCTTGCGGGCGACCTGCACGTCGGTGCCGGCGGCCTTTTCCAGGCTTGCGCGCTTCACGAGGCGAACGGTGGTGTCGATGATGGCTTCAGCGGCGAGGCGGTGAGTGGGACCGGATTCGAGGCCGAACACGTCGCCGGGAAGATGGAAGGCGCCGATCTGGCGGCGGCCGTCGGAGAGAAGCTTGTAGCTGCGCACCGCGCCGGTGACGACCTGATAGACATATTCGGCCGCCTCGTCCTCGCCATAGATCTCCTCGTCCTTGCTGTAGGAGAACTCGGTGGCGGCCAGGCCGACATGGCCCGCGATGGCGCCGAACTGGTCGGTAACGGGGTGGGCAGGAGCAATCTTGCCACCGACTTGGGTGTTGATCGCCTGGGTGTTGAGCGTCTGGGTCAGCATCTGCGCCATCTCCGTTGTGATGGAGCACTGCTACGATGAAACACGCAATCCGGAAATTTCGCGCGTTATCTTAGGGATGTTTACTTACGTAGAGTCCCGTAGGTCACGCCCCGGGGCGGTCCTGGATGGCGTGGCGGATGCATTTGACCAGGTTTTCGTCGAGAAGCGGCTTCAAAACCACGTCCTTGATGCCCGCTGTCGCGGCCCTGGCCGAGATGTTCTCGTCGGGGTAGCCGGTGATCAGGATCACCGGCGCGTCGCGGTGCGATTTGCGCAGCCGGCCGGTCAGGTCGATGCCGTTGATGTCGGGCATCTTGTAGTCGATGACGTAGCAGTCCGGCCCGGGCGCGGCGCCGAGATTGAGCAGCGCCGTGCCGCTCCTGAAGGTCCGCACGGAAAAGCCGTCGGTCTCCAGCAGGAACCGCAGGGATCCGAGGACTGCGGCATCATCGTCGACCACAAAGATGGTGGGTTGTGGGGAGGACGACGGCCGCGCAAGATGTGGGCTGACATCAACCATGCTGTCTGGTTAGCACGGCGCCGTGAAGCCACCTTGACCTGCCTCAATCCTCGAGCATGCCTGCGCGCATCGCCAAGCGAACCAGTTCCGAAAGGCTGCTCGCCTGCATCTTGGTCATGACGTTGGCCCGGTAGACCTCGATGGTCCGCGGGCTGATGTCGTATTCGCGGGCGATCAGCTTGTTGGAGAGGCCCGCGACCAGCCCCTCCATGACCTGGCGCTCCCGCGGGCTCAAGGATGCGACGCGGGCGGCGATGTCTTGTGCGAGCGCCTCGTTCCTGGCGGCGGGCTCGGCCTGGCGGAGCGCCGACTCGATCATGGCGGTGAGCCGGTCATCGTCGAACGGCTTCTCCAGGAAGTCGACGGCCCCGAGCTTCATCGCCTCGACTGCCAGCGGCACGTCGCCATGACCGGTCATGATCAGGATCGGGAACGGGCTTTGCTGCGCCTTCATCCGCTTCAAGAGCTCGATGCCGTCAAGGCCGGGCATGCGCACGTCGGAGATGACGCAGCCGAAACCGAGGCCGGGCAGGGCTTCGAGAAAGGCGAGCGCGTCGTCGAACAAAGTGACGGCGAAGCCGGCGGAATCCAGCAGGAAGTTCAGCGAGTCCCGCATCGCCGCGTCGTCGTCGATGACGTAAACATGTCCCTTGGTCGTCATGGATCAGCTCTCGTCGGTTGCCGGCAGGGTGAAGCGGAACGTCGCTCCGCCCGCTGCGTTGCTCTCGGCCCACATGCGGCCGCCATGGGCCTCGATGATCGAGCGGCTGATGGAGAGTCCCACGCCCATGCCGGTGTCCTTGGTGGTGAAGAAGGTCTGGAACAGGTTTGGAATGATGTCTTCCCGGAAGCCGATGCCGGTGTCGGAGACCTCCACCTCGATCATGCCGTCGGTGACACGGATGTTGGCGACAACGAGCTCGCGCCGCTGCGACTGCGCCATCGCTTCGAGCGCGTTGCGGAACAGGTTGACCAGCACCTGCTGAATCTGCACCCGGTCGGCGAGAACGAGGTCGGCGTCCGGATCGAGGCTGAAGCGGAGCTGCACGTTCTGCTCGCGCGCGCCGGCGAGCCCGAGCGCGCCGGCTTCCTCGATCAGCTTGGACAGGCTCTCGACCCGCTTCTCGGACTCGCCGCGGGAGACGAAGTCGCGCAGGCGGCGGATGATCTGGCCGGCGCGCTGTGCCTGCTCCGCCGCCCGGTCCAGCGCGCTTTCGACCTTCGGCATGTTGGGATCGGTGCTGCCGGCGAGGAGGCGCCGCGATCCCTTCATGTAATTGCTGATCGCCGCCAGCGGCTGGTTGAGCTCGTGGGCGAGCGCGGAAGCCATCTCGCCCATCGCGGTCAGCCGCGACACGTGCACGAGCTCGGATTGCAGCTCCTGGAGCCGCGCCTGGGTCTGCTGGTGCTCGGTGAGGTCGCGCACGAAGCCGGTGAAATAGGGCTCGCCCGCGCGTTGCGTCTTCCCGACGGACAGGTGCATCGGGAACGTCGTGCCGTCGCGGCGTTTGCCGGTCACGATGCGGCCGATGCCGATGATGTGCGCATCATTGGTCCTGAGATAGCGCGCGAGATAGCTGTCGTGACGCGACTGATCGGGTTCCGGCATGAGAATGCTCACGTTTCGGCCGATCGCTTCCTGCCTGCTGTAGCCGAACAGCCGCTCCGCGGCGCTGCTGAAGAGCTGCATGATGCCGCGTGAATCGATGACGATCATGGCATCGGGCACGGTTTCGAGAATCGAGCGAAGATGATTCTCTTGGGATCGCAGGGCTTCCTCGAGCTGCTTCTCCTCGTTGATGTCGAGGAATATCCCGCTGAGGTGACGCGGCGTGCCCGCATCGTCGCGGATCACGCCGGCCCTGGCCCGGATCCATTGACCCTTCCCGGATGCGCCCCCGATCTTGAAGGACAGGTCGAGACCCCCGCCGCCTTCCGACGTGCGCTCGATCGCCTTCAGGAGGTGGTCCCGATCGCCCGGCTGCAAGAGCGACAGAAAGAGATCGTAGCTCACCTCCTGGTCCGGCTGCAGGCCAAACAGCCGCCTGGCCATGTCCGACCATTCGAGTTCGCGGGTCTGCAGGTCGAGGTCCCAGGTGCCGACGCCGAATCCCTCGATGCGGACTCGGAAATGCTCGCCCCGACCATCGTCTGCCTGATGGGTTACGCGGGTCGGCGCCAAGCTCTGCTCCTCTTCTCGGCGGGTCGGCAGGACGCCTTTACCGCTCCGGGAATGTCGCCCAAGGCTTGGCCTGAGGCAAGCGCGGACGTTGAATCCGCTGGCGAATTCCCCATTGCCGGGAGAGCGGGCCACCAGAGGCGTCGGATTTGATCTATCTCAGCCTGTTGCGTGGCAACAGGTCTAGGATTCGAAAGAAATTCTGTAATGCTGGAGATCCCCGATGACATACGCGACCGTCATGGTCAGCCTGGCGCTCGATCAGCCCAACGAAGCACGTCTCCAGGTCGCAGGCGAACTCGCCGAACGATTCGAAGCGGCCATCGTCGGGGTGGCTGCGGCGCAGTTCACCCCGCCGCTCTATTTCACCGACGGCGCAGAAGCGCAAGCGCTGATCGACGAGGGCGAAGCTTCGATCAAACGGCGGCTCGCCGGCCTCGAAGCGCAATTCCGCGCGGCCATGAAAAATCGCGGTGGGCATGCGGAGTGGCGCAGCGCGATGGATTATCCGGCCCGCTTCGTCACGGCGCAGGCGCGTTGCGCCGACATCGTCGTTAGTGGTGGGCAGAGCCCGGCCTTCTCCGATGCTTTCTCGCTGGCGAGCCCCAAGGACCTGGTGATGGAGGCCGGCCGCCCGCTGCTCGTCGTTCCCCACCGGGCCAACTGGCTCGACCTGCGCAGCGTGCTGGTGGCGTGGAAGGACACGCCGGAAGCGCGGCGGGCGGTGGCGGGCGCGCTGCCGATGCTGCACAAGGCGAAGGACGTCACCATCGTGGAAATCCCGGAGCGGGGCGACGACCGTTCGGCCGTGATGGCCGGTGTCAGCGACGTTGCCGCCTGGCTCGGCCGCCACGGCATCACCGCGACTGCGCGGGTCCTCGAGGCCGCAGGAAGCGAAACCGCTGCCGCGCGGTTGGAGAAAGTCGCCGGCGACACCGGCGCGGGCCTGATCGTCGCGGGCGCCTATGGTCATTCGAGATTTCGCGAACTGATCCTCGGAGGCGTCACCCAATATCTGGTGACGCAAACCGTCCGCAGCGTGCTGCTGTCGCACTGACCATCGGCCGGCCAGTTTGAGGAAATCGAGGAGGACGCGCCGTGTACCAATTTCTTGAACAGACCGTCGATGGCTACATGACGCGCAACGTCAAGACGGTGCAGCGCGGCCTCGACTTGTTCCAGCTCAGCGAGATGTTCGAGACCGACGATTTCAATTCCTATCCGGTCGAAGACGACGGGCAGGTGGTCGGCATCGTCACCAAGTTCGACATCCTGAAGTGCTTCGCCTTCACGCCGAGCCAGATGTTGCCGCGCTACGACGACCTGATGAGCCGCAAGATCGGCGACGTGATGACGCCCGAGTTCATCTACGTCAGCCCCGACACGCGGCTGACACGCGTGCTCCAGATCATGGTGGAGCATCGCATCAGGAGCATCATCGTGCTCGACGGCACACAGAAGCTGGTCGGCATCATCGCGCGCGAGGACGTCATCGCGGCGCTCAAGGCGACGGCGCGGGAGTGAGGACGGATCCTTTGGTTCCAATCCGTGATTTCACGGAGGTGTCTGCGTGCGATGGCCCTGCGCGCGGGGAGGGAAGGCACCTCAGCTGGCGGCACATCGGCTCACATTAACAGAAATCCATCCAGCTTGATTTCAATCAATTCGCCGCGAGGGTGGATGTGGTTTCTGGCAGCGTGTTCTTTCAGAGAGAATCCGCATGAGCCAGCCCTCCATCTCAAAATCCATGACCATCGGTGAAAGCGGCTTGGCTGTCGTATTCGCAGTCACCGCTTTCCTCTGCGTGATCGCCTCGGCCAAGGCGCTCGATGCGCCCTTCGCGTTCCACGCTGCGCTCAGCGCGGCGGCCAGCCTCGCTGCGGTGTTCTTCATCGTTAACCGCTACTTCGAGCGGCCGGCGGCGCTGCCGGCCCAGGAGATCAACGGCCGCCCGAACTACAGCATGGGACCGATCAAGTTCTCGGCCTTCATGGCGATGTTCTGGGGCATTGCCGGATTCCTCGTCGGCCTCATCATCGCCTCGCAGCTGGCCTGGCCCGCGCTGAACTTCGATCTGCCCTGGATCAGCTTCGGCCGCCTGCGTCCGCTGCACACCTCCGCGGTGATCTTCGCCTTCGGCGGCAACGTGTTGATCGCGACCTCTTTCTACGTGGTGCAGAAGTCCTGCCGCGCGCGCCTTGCCGGCGACCTCGCGCCGTGGTTCGTCGTGCTCGGCTACAACTTCTTCATCCTGATCGCCGGCACCGGCTATCTGCTCGGCGTCACCCAGTCAAAGGAATATGCCGAGCCGGAATGGTACGCCGATCTGTGGCTGACCATCGTCTGGGTCGTCTATCTGCTTGTCTTCCTTGCCACCATCTTCAAGCGCAAGGAGCCGCACATCTTCGTTGCGAACTGGTTCTATCTCGCCTTCATCGTGACGATCGCGGTGCTGCATCTCGGCAACAACCCGGCGCTGCCCGTTTCGGTGTTCGGCTCGAAGTCCTACGTCGCCTGGGGCGGCATCCAGGACGCCATGTTCCAATGGTGGTACGGCCACAATGCGGTCGGCTTCTTCCTGACCGCCGGCTTCCTCGCCATCATGTACTACTTCATTCCGAAGCGCGCCGAGCGGCCGATCTATTCCTACCGGTTGTCGATCATCCACTTCTGGGCGCTGATCTTCCTCTACATCTGGGCCGGTCCCCACCATCTGCACTACACGGCGCTGCCGGACTGGACGCAGACGCTCGGCATGACCTTCTCGATCATGCTGTGGATGCCCTCCTGGGGCGGCATGATCAACGGCCTGATGACGCTGTCGGGGGCCTGGGACAAGCTGCGTACCGATCCCGTGCTGCGCATGCTCGTCGTCTCCGTCGCCTTCTACGGCATGTCGACCTTCGAAGGCCCGATGATGTCGATCAAGGTGGTCAACTCGCTCAGCCACTACACCGACTGGACCATCGGCCACGTGCATTCCGGCGCGCTCGGCTGGGTCGGCTTCGTCTCCTTCGGCGCGCTGTACTGCCTGGTGCCGTGGGCCTGGAACCGCAAGGGCCTCTACAGCCTCAAGCTCGTCAACTGGCACTTCTGGGTCGCCACCCTCGGCATCGTCCTCTACATCTCGGCGATGTGGGTGTCCGGCGTCCTGCAAGGCCTGATGTGGCGCGCCTACACCTCGCTCGGCTTCCTCGAATATTCCTTCATCGAGACCGTCGAGGCCATGCATCCCTTCTACATCATCCGCGCCGCAGGCGGCGGCCTGTTCCTGATCGGCTCGCTGATCATGGCCTACAATCTCTGGATGACGGTTCGCGTCGGCGAACAGGAAGTCCAGATGCCCGTCGCCCTTCAGCCGGCGGAGTGAGGAGCTCAAGCAATGTCGTTCTGGACACGCCACCAAATCTTCGAAAAGAACTCGATCATCCTGATTGTCGGCATCCTGCTAGTGATCGCGGTCGGTGGTCTCGTCGAGATCACCCCGCTGTTCTACCTCAAGAGTACGATCGAGAAGGTCGATGGGGTCAGGCCCTACACGCCGCTCGAGCTGGCGGGGCGCAACGTCTATGTCCGCGAGGGCTGCTATCTCTGCCACTCGCAGATGGTTCGCCCCCTGCGCGACGAGGTCGAGCGCTACGGCCACTTCTCGCTCGCGGCCGAGAGCATGTACGATCACCCGTTCCAGTGGGGCTCCAAGCGCACCGGCCCGGACCTCGCCCGCGTCGGCGCCAAATATTCCGACGAATGGCACGTCACCCATCTGGCCAACCCGCGCGCGATCGTGCCGCAGTCCGTGATGCCCGGCTATCCGTTCCTCGGCAAGGCCGAGATCGACCCGGATGCGATCGCCGGCGACATGCGCGCGCTCAGGACCGTAGGGGTGCCCTATAGCGACGAGCAACTCGCCAATGCCGCCGCCGACCTGAAGGCCCAGGCCGATCCGGACAATGCCGGCAGCGACGCCTTCACCAAGCGCTACGCCAAGGCCGTCGTGCGCAATTTCGACGGCAAGACCGGCACGCCGACCGAGATGGACGCGCTGGTTGCGTACCTGCAGATGCTCGGCACGCTGGTCGACTTCAAGATCTACAACGAGAAAGCCAATCTTCGCTGAGAAGGCATGAACGATGAAAGCCATCCTGACCGTCCATAATCTTGCGTCCGATCTCGTGACCACGATCTGGACACCGGTGTTCGTCGCGATCTTTCTCGCGATCATCGCCTACGCATTTTGGCCCCGTAACAAGGCTGCGTTCGACAAGGCAGCGCACCTGCCCTTGCGGGAGGAGTGAGAAACCATGACCGATCATTCTAGCGACATCGATTCCGTCTCCGGCAAGTCCACGACCGGACACGAGTGGGACGGCATCAAGGAGCTCAACACGCCGCTGCCGCGGTGGTGGGTGATCACCTTCTATCTCACCATCCTCTGGTCGATCGGCTACTGGGTCGTCTATCCGGCCTGGCCGCTGATCCAAAGCAACACCACCGGCCTGTTCGGCTACTCCTCGCGCGCCGACGTCGCGGTCGAGCTTGCCAATCTCGAGAAGATCCGGGGTGACAAGATGGCGGCGCTGGGCACGGCCTCGCTCGCCGACATTCAGAAGGATCCGGCTCTGCTGGCGCTCGCCCGCGCCAAGGGCAAGACCGTGTTCGGCGACAATTGCGCGCCCTGCCACGGCACGGGTGCGACGGGATCCAAGGGCTATCCCAACCTGAACGACGACGAATGGCTGTGGGGCGGCTCGCTCGATCAGATCATGCAGACCATCCAGTTCGGCGTGCGGTCGGGCCATGCCAAGTCCCATGAGGGCCAGATGCTCGCCTTCGGTAAGGATGGCGTGCTGAAGGGCGACGAGATCGTCACCGCCGCCAATTACGTGCGGTCGCTGTCGGGCCTGTCGACCCGCAACGGCTATGACGCCGCCAAGGGCCAGAAGATTTTCGCCGAGAATTGCGCCGCCTGCCATGGCGATTCCGGCAAGGGCAACCAGGAGATGGGCGCACCTGATCTGACCGACAAGATCTGGCTCTACGGCTTCGACGAGGCCAGCCTGATCGAGACCATCGGCCAGGGCCGCGCCGGCGTGATGCCGGCCTGGGAAGGCCGGCTCGATCCCGCCACCATCAAGGCGATGGCGGTCTACGTCCACTCGCTGGGCGGCGGCAAATAGCGGAACAGGCAGCAAACGGAGGCCAACAAAAGTGCCTCCGTTTGCGCTGGATCAACTGACGCGGCGGAGTCGGGTCTAGGTTTAATCGCACCTCCTGAAAAGTTTTGGCGATGAACAAGACCGTGAACCCCAAAGACCTCATATCGGGTGACGATTACGGGCCGCTCTACGCAGCCCGCAAGAAGGTCTATCCGCAGAGCGTCTCGGGCACGTTCCGCCGGATCAAATGGGGCCTGATGGCATTCTGCCTCGGCGTCTACTACTTCCTGCCCTTCGTGCGCTGGAATCGCGGTCTCGGGGCGCCGAGCCAGGCGGTGCTGATCGATCTTCCCAACAGCCGCTTCTATTTCTTCTTCATCGAGCTGTGGCCGCAGGAGGTCTATTACTTCACCGGCCTGTTGATCGTCGCCGCGGTGGCGCTGTTCCTGATGAACTCCGTCGGCGGCCGGATCTGGTGCGGCTATCTCTGTCCGCAGAC
The DNA here is from genome assembly GCF_044909005.1 of Bradyrhizobium sp. USDA 223. Taxonomy (NCBI): domain Bacteria; kingdom Pseudomonadati; phylum Pseudomonadota; class Alphaproteobacteria; order Hyphomicrobiales; family Nitrobacteraceae; genus Bradyrhizobium; species Bradyrhizobium sp. USDA 223. The sequence goes on along the minus strand of NZ_JBIYDR010000001.1, from coordinate 4,106,358 downwards.
CGTCTGGACCGACCTGTTCTACGCGGTCGAGCGCCTGATCGAGGGCGACCGGCGCGAGCGCATGAAGAAGGATGCCTCGAGCGATCCGATGAAGCTCGAGCGCATTTCCGAGATCGTGCTCAAGCATTCGATCTGGCTCTTGATCGCCTGGTGGACCGGCGGCGCCTGGGTGCTCTACTTCAACGACGCGCCGACCCTGGTGAAGGAGCTCGTCACCTTCCAGGCGCCGATGATCGCCTATGTCTGGATCGGCATCCTGACCGCAACGACCTATCTGCTCGCCGGCTTCATGCGCGAGCAGGTCTGCACCTATATGTGCCCGTGGCCGCGCATCCAGGCCGCGCTCACCGACGAATGGGCGCTCAACGTCACCTATCGCTATGACCGTGGCGAGAAGCGCACCTCGGTGAAGAAGGCCGCCGAGCTGCGCGCCCTCGGCCAGCAGGTCGGCGATTGCGTCGATTGCTACCAGTGCGTGGCGGTCTGCCCGACCGGCATCGACATCCGCAACGGACCGCAGATGGAATGCATCCAATGCGGGCTCTGCATCGATGCCTGCGACAACGTGATGACCAAGATCGGCCGGCCGAAGCGGTTGATCGGCTACGACAACGACATCAACATCCACCGCCGCCAGGAAGGCAAGGCGCCGATCTACCGGATCGTCCGCGCCCGCACCATCGCCTACAGCGCGATCATCGCGGCGGTCGGCGGCTTCATGATCTATACGCTGGCGACCCGCAGCCTGCTCGACGTCAACGTGCTGCACGACCGCAACCCGGTCGCAGTCAAGCTCAGCGACGGCTCGATCCGCAACGCCTACACCGTCCGGCTCCTGAACAAGAGCGGCTACGACCGCGCCATCGCCATCGACGTCGAGGGGCCCGTGAACCCGACGATGCACGTCGTCGGCGTCGATTCGGCCACGCCGGACCGGCCGATCATTGTGATCCCGCGCGATGCGACCAGCGAGCTGCGGCTGCTGGTCACCGCGCCGGCCGAAAATAATCCGGAGAAGTCGATTCCGGTCCGCTTCCACGTCATGGACATCGGGCTGGGCGTCGCCGCGACCGCCACCGACAATTTCGTTTCGCCTTGAGCGATCAGGAGACCGCCATGTCATCCAAGCCGCTGACCGGAACCAAAGTCTTCCTGATGCTGCTCGTCTTCTTCGGCCTCGTGATCGGCGTCAACGCGACCATGATGAAGCTCGCGATCGCGACGCTGCCCGGCACCGACGTCGACAGCCCCTATGCCGCGGGCCTCGTCTACGAGCGCGAGATCTCCGCAGCGCAGGACCAGGCCGCGCGCAAATGGAAGGTCAACGCCCATATCGAGCGCCGCGACGACGGCGGCGCCTCGGTCCAGGTCGAAGCCCGCGATGCCGGCGGCCAGCCGATCTCCGGGCTGAAGTTCGGCGGCCGGCTGGAGCGGCCGACCGACAAGCGCGCCGACCTCGCCGTCGAGCTCAGCGAAGCCGGCATCGGTCTCTATCGCGGCAATGCGGCGTCCGTTGCGCCGGGCCAATGGGACCTGGTGATCGAGGGCGAGGCGCGGGGGACGCGCGTGTTCATGTCGCGCAACCGCGTGATCCTGAACTGAAGGATTCCGTCATGCAGGTCACGCGCGATTTCTCTCATTACGTCCGCGATGCGGGCGAGGGCCTCCGTCACATCGATCTCGCGGTCGAGGGCGTTCACTGCGCCGGCTGCATGGCCAAGATCGAGCGCGGGCTCTCGGCGATCCCTGACGTCACCCTGGCCCGAGTCAACCTCACCGACCGCCGCGTCGCGCTGGAATGGAAGGCGGGTACGCTCGATCCCGGCCGCTTCATCGATCGCCTCGAGGAGCTCGGCTACAAGGCCTATCCGTTCGAGACCGAGAGCGCGGAGGTCGCCGAGGTCGCCGAATCCCGCTTCCTGCTGCGCTGCCTCGGCGTCGCCGCCTTCGCCACCATGAACGTGATGATGCTGTCGATCCCGGTGTGGTCCGGCAACGTCTCGGACATGCTGCCGGAGCAGCGCGATTTCTTCCACTGGCTGTCGGCGCTGATCGCGCTGCCGGCGGCGGCCTATGCCGGCCAGCCGTTCTTCCGCTCGGCCTGGCGCGCGCTGTCGGCCAAGACCACCAACATGGACGTGCCCATCTCGATCGGCGTGATCCTGGCGCTCGGCATGTCCGTGGTCGAGACCATCCATCACGCCGAGCACGCCTATTTCGACGCGGCGATCATGCTGCTGACCTTCCTCCTGGTCGGCCGCTTCCTCGACCAGAACATGCGGCGGCGGACCCGCGCGGTCGCGGGCAATCTCGCCGCGCTGAAGGCGGAGACGGCGGCGAAGTTCGTCGGGCCCGACGAGATCTCGCAGGTGCCGGTGGCCGCGATCAATCCCGGCGACATCGTGCTGCTCCGGCCCGGCGAGCGCTGCGCGGTCGACGGCACCGTGATCGAAGGCCGTTCCGAGATCGACCAGAGCCTGATCACCGGCGAGACGCTCTATGTCACGGCCGAGCAGGGCACGCCGGTCTATGCGGGATCGATGAACATCTCCGGCACGTTGCGGGTGCGGGTCTCGGCGGCGTCCGAGGCGACGCTGCTCGCCGAGATCACGCGGCTGCTCGACAATGCGCTCCAGGCGCGCTCGCGCTACATGCGCCTCGCCGACCGGGCCTCGCGGCTTTATGCGCCGGTCGTGCATGCGACCGCGCTTCTGACCATTCTCGGCTGGGTCGTCGCCGGTGCGAGCTGGCACGATGCGATCGTGACCGGCGTCGCCGTGCTGATCATCACCTGTCCCTGCGCGCTCGGGCTCGCAATCCCGACGGTGCAGACCGTCGCCTCGGGTGCGATGTTCAAGGCCGGTGTTCTGCTCAATGCGGGCGATGCGATCGAGCGGCTGGCCGAAGCCAATCATGTCATCTTCGACAAGACCGGCACGCTGACGCTGCCCGAGCTCGAAGTCATGAATGCCGCCGACATCCCCGCCGAAATCTTCGAGCTCGCCGGCCGGCTCGCACTCTCGAGCCATCACCCCGTGGCCGCCGCCGTCGCTCAAGCTGCCGTTGCGAAGTCTCCGATCCTCAGTGCGGTGGAGGAAGCCGGGCAGGGTGTCCGCGCGACCGTCGATGGCGTCGAGCTTCGCCTCGGCCGTCCCTCCTTCTGCGGTGCCGAGGCGCTGGTCGGCAGCGCCTTGGTCGATCCCGAAGCTTCCATCGTCGCGTTCAGCAAGGGCAGCGAAAGATTCATCCTCTCGGTTCGCCAGGGCCTGCGGCCCGATGCCAAGGCGGTGATCGCGGCTCTGAAGGCGCGCAACATCGGCATCGAGATCCTGTCGGGCGATCGCGAGCCGGCGGTGAAGGCCGCGGCCCAAGCGCTCGACATCCCCGAGTGGCGCACCGGCGTCACCCCGGCCGACAAGATCGCGCGGATCGAGGAGCTGAAACGGCGCGACGCGAAAGTGCTGATGGTGGGCGACGGCATGAACGATGCGCCCTCGCTTGCGGCGGCCCATGTCTCGATGTCGCCGATCTCGGCCGCGCATCTCAGCCAGGCCACCGCCGATCTCGTCTTCCTCGGCCGGCCGCTGGCGCCGGTGGTTGCCGCCATTGACGCCTCGCGCAAGGCGCTGCATTTGATGCGGCAGAACCTCTGGCTTGCGATCGGCTACAATGTGCTCGCGGTCCCGGTTGCGATCAGCGGCGTCGTGACGCCGCTGATCGCCGCTGCCGCCATGAGCGGATCGTCGATCCTGGTGATGCTGAACTCGCTGCGCGCCCGCAGCGCCTCGCGGGAGATCGTATAATGGAGATCCTGGTCATCCTGGTCCCGCTGGCCCTGATGCTCGGAGGTGCCGGTCTCGTCGCTTTCCTCTGGTCGCTCAGGAGCGGCCAGTACGACGATCTCGACGGCGCCGCCTGGCGCGCGATCGCTGACGACGAGCCGCCGCAAGAAGCGCCGGCGAAACGCTAGCGTTTCAGGGCGAATGTAAGCAGAGCTGCGGCCGCGAGCGCCGCGCCCACGCCGAATATGCACGCCTGCCAGCCGAAAGCGTCGAACAGGCGCCCGAGCACGGCCGTACCGACCAGTCCGCCGCAGAAGTAACACGCGAGATAAGCCCCGCTGGCGATGCCGCGATTGTCGGCTGCGGCCTGTCCGACGAAACCCGTCGCAGCGGCTTGTGCGAAGAATGTGCCGACCCCGACCAGGACCATGCCGGCGAGCACCTCGCCGAGACGCGGCGCCAGCATCAAGGGCAGGCCGAGCCCGGCGACAGCGAGCGCGCCCCAGATCGTGGGTCGCGTTCCCAGCCGCGCGGCCACCTTCCCGGCCAGAAGCGTCGTGACGATCGACGGCAGGAAGACGAAATAGACGAGGCCGAGATCCATCATGCCGAGCGACAGCGGCGGCCCCACCAGCACGAAATTGACGTAGGTGAAGGTGCCGATAAAGGCGAACAGGATGCAGAAGCCGACGCCGAAAGCAGCGCGCAGCTGCGGATTGCGCCAATGCGCGATGGTGGCGGCGAGCGGCGAAGCCGCCGGCATCATCGCATGCATCGGCCGCACGCGGCCCACGGTGAAATAGACCAGCGCCGCGCCGGCAAGATTGAGCGCCGCGAAGAAATAGAAATTCCAGGCAAGACCGAGGCCATCGGCCAATGCGGCAGAGATCAGCCGGCCGACGAGGTTGCTGGCGACATTGCCGGTGATGTAGGCGGCAAACGCGCCGCCGGCGTCCGTGGCGCTGCATTGCTCGCCGAGATAGGCGAGGGTGAGCGCGAAGGCCGACGCCATGCACAGGCCCTGCGTCACCCGCAATGCGGTGAAGACGGCAAGATTGGGCGCGACGGCCAGCAGGCTGGTCGGAACCGCAAGCAGGGCCAGGCTCAGCAGGATGCCGGTTCGCCGGTCGATACGCGGACTGAAGAAGCCGACGACGAGGCTGGCTGCGGCCATGCCGAAGGTGCTGGCGTTGACGGCAAAGCCCATTGCCGCGGGTGTAACGCCGTAGTGCCGGGTCAGCGAGGGCAGGATCGCCTGCGTCGCGAAGAGATCGACGACGGTCAGGAAGGCGGTGAGGCCGATCACGAGCGAGCGAAACGCGAAGCCAGGGGAATGTGCATTCATCGTCGTCGCGGTCGGTTTGATCGATGCGGAAAGATCGGTCATGGCGCGGCACCTCGACTTGTCATTCCGGGCTGGTGCGGACGGGACGCGCAAAGCGCGGGCCGGAGCACCAGACCCGGAATCTCGAGATTCTCAGGTGCGCAATTGCGCACCGTAGTTCGATGCTGCGTATCGCCCCGGAATGACGGGGGCAGGGATGGACACACTACATATGCTTGTCGTTGGGATCCTTGCGGACGTCGCCGACATAGAGAATGACCGTCTCCTTGCCGAGGTTCTTCCACCAGTGCGACGTGCCGTGGACTTCGGGGCGGATGTCGCCGGCCTTGTGCACGATCGGGTCGACGCAGTTGGAGGCGTATTCGACGATCTCGCCCTGCTGCACGAAGATCAGGGCCGGACGGTCGTCATGGCTGTGCCAGGGCACGATGCCGCCGGGCTCGATGGTCAGCTTGCGGAAGCGCAGCTCGCGGCCCTCGATACGGGCGGGCTGCTTGCCGAGATCGATCGCGCCGAGCGTCACGTCGGTGACGCCGACCGGCTTGTAGTCGACCATCGGCTGCGCGTTCGGCTTGGTCTTGCCGGCCGGACATTCGCCGGCGAAAGCCGGCGTCGCGAATGTCAGCGCACCGAGCACGGCAACGCCTGTCCAAACCACGCGCGACATTGTGAGATGGCTAGACATGGAAAATCTCCTCTGTTGGCCGCGAGCCCTGATGGCGGCGGTCTATGGCAGGAGCTTCGTCGAGACCCCCTCCATCTTGAAATGCCGGCTTGCTTTCGATGCGATAGCCCCGCGCTATGCCGATAGGCGGCGGCTATCGAACCGATTGGGTCTCGGCATTTCCGCTTTCGCAGCATCCGGCGTCCGATGCCAGCGCGCCGGATTGCGGTCGCCCTTGCGGGCGGGCGAACCGGGAAACTAGTATCCGCCCTTAAGGAAAGCCGGAGCAGGAAGATGACGTCTCTCTCGCCAGCCGACGCCGAACAGCTCAGGCTCGCGTTCCAGCGCTGCCGCGACATGGACGGCACGCTGAACGAACAGCTCCGCGCCTATGCCGATGCGAGCCGCGAGGTCTTTCCGGCCTATGGCGAGGCGGTCGATCGCCTGGTCGCGCGATTGAACGGCAACGGCGGCGGCGAGACTGCGCCGCGCCCGGGCGATCCGATGCCGCCGTTCATGCTGCCCGACGAAGGTGGGCGTCTCGTGTCGCTGCCCTCGCTGCTGGAGCGCGGCCCCGTCGCGGTGATGTTCTTCCGCGGCCATTGGTGTCCCTATTGCCGGCTCAATGTCCGCGCCGTCGTCCAGGCGCTGGACCGCATCAACGCGATGGGGGCGCATGTAGTCGCGATCATGCCGGAGACGCAGGAATATACTGGTCAGCTCAAGGCCGAAGCTGGCGCGCCGTTTCCGATCCTGACCGATCTCGACAACGGCTATGCGCTGTCGCTCAACCTTGCGATCTGGCTCGGCGGCGAGATCCAGCAATTGCTGTCCTATCAGGACATGGCGAAATTCCACGGCAATGACGGCTGGATGCTGCCGATCCCCGCCGTGTTCGTGGTCGGACCCGACGGCATCGTGAAAGCCCGCTTCGTCGATCCGGATTTCCGCAAGCGCATGGAGATCGACGATCTGATCGAAGCGCTGGAGCGCGCGAGCCAGGAGAATTGAGCGCCGGCGCTAGCCCGCGATCTCGCGCCAGTCGGCGCCGCGCAGCATGCGCATTACGGCATTGCCCACCGCGGTGCGTTGCCGACCGGCGACGCCATAGAGATTGACGGTGCGGCGGGCGTCCAGCCCCGTGACCGCAGCGCGGGTCAGCCGCTCCGGCACGGGTGAGGTATGCGGCAACATGGCGATGCCCATCTCGGCCTCGACCAGCTCGATCAAGTCGCGCTCGTTCGAGACCTCATGACCCTGTTCGATGTCGATGCCGTGCTCGCGCAGGGTCGCGGAGATGCGGCGCGCGTGCTCGCAAAAGGTTCGGCTCAGCAGCAGCTCCGATCGCAGATCGTCCAGTTCGACCGAGCTGCGACCCGCCAGGCGGTGCCCGTCTCCGACAACGAGCTCGAAGCTCTCGGTGAACAGCGGCCACACATCCAGCCGGTCCCAGGCCTCGTCGATCTCGGCCGCGATGCCGAGCTCGGCTTCGCCCTTCTTCAGGAAGTCGCCGACCTCGCGAGCAGAGCCGCGCAGGAAGCGGAATTCGAGCCGGTTGAACTGCCGCTTGATCTCGTTGAGATGCGGAATCAGCAAAGCGAGGTCGATCGAATGCGTCAGCGCAACGCGGAGCGCACCGATCTCTCCGCTCCTGAACGAGGAGGCGAGCGAGCGCGCGCCGATGGCTGCGTCATAGCACTGCTTCAGGAGCGGATGCATGCGCTGGCCGAGCTCGGTCAATTGCGCGGCGGGGCGCTCGCGGCGGAACAGATCGCCGCCAAGCTCGGCCTCGAGCTGCTTGATCGCGCGCGTCAGCGAGGGCTGCGTGACGTTGCACTCCTCGGCCGCGCGCGTGAAGTTCAAGAGCTGCGCCACCGCGAGGAAATAGCGGACCTGGTGCATTTCCATGGATCGGCTCCCAGCAGAAATCGAACGGGAATCTAGCCGATCAGGACGGGAAATGACATCCCGCCTGCGATAGCGCCGACGTATGGACTTGGAAGCCAGCCGGCATTTCCGCAAATCCCGGAGATCCCGCACATTCCGCTTCAGCCTGGCGCGGTGTCGCGCCGAGAAGAGGTCTGGATCATGAACATCCCCATCAAGACGCAGACGTCCACTTCGTCACGCGTGCTGGCCGGCAAGGTGGCGCTTGTCACCGGGTCGACCAGCGGCATCGGTCTCGGCATCGCACGGGCCCTCGCCGCCTCCGGCGCCGACATCGTGCTCAATGGCCTTGGCGTTGCCAGCGAGATCGGCCGGACGCGCGAGCAGATCGGCGCCGAGTTCGGCGTCAAGGCCAGCTATTCGCCAGCGGACATGACGAGGCCGAAATCGATCGCCGAGATGATCGCGGCGACGGTGGCCCAATCCGGCCGGCTGGACATCCTGGTCAACAACGCCGGCATCCAGCATGTCGCGCCGCTCGACCAGTTTCCAGTCGAGAAGTGGGACCAGATCCTCGCGATCAACCTGTCCTCGGCCTTCCACACCACGCGGCTCGCGTTGCCGGCCATGCGGCAGAACGGTTTTGGCCGCATCATCAACATTGCCTCGGCGCACGGCCTGGTCGGCTCGCCGTTCAAGGTGGCCTATGTGGCGGCCAAGCACGGCATCGTCGGCCTGACCAAGGTGACGGCGCTGGAAACTGCGGAGGAAGGCATCACCTGCAACGCGGTCTGCCCCGGCTATGTCTATACCCCACTTGTCGAGGCACAGATCGACGGGCAGGCGAAGGCGCACGGCATATCGCGCGATCAGGTGATCCGCGACGTGCTGCTGGCGCAACAGCCGAACAAGCGCTTTGTCACGGTCGAGCAGCTCGGCGCGCTGGCGGTGTTCCTGTCGACGGACGCGGCGGCCTCGATCACCGGCGTTGCGCTGCCGGTCGACGGCGGTTGGACCGCGCATTGACATGGGCCGGCGCAGCAAGTCGAATACTCGAAAGGTGCAAGCTCACCAGGAGCGAGACATGGGCACGCAGGACAATTCTCAGCACAGGAAGTTCGACCTGCCGGGTCAGGTCGTGCTCGTGCTTCAGGGCGGCGGTGCGCTCGGCTCGTACCAGGCCGGGGTCTACCAGGCCCTGCACGAAGCCGGCATCGAGCCGGACTGGATCATCGGCACCTCGATCGGCGCCATCAATGCGAGCCTCATCGCGGGCAACGCGCCCGAGCACCGGCTCGCGCGCCTGCGGGAGTTCTGGAAGCGGATGGAGCAGCAGCCGATCTGGGACTGGCGCTCCGCCTTTCCCGGCTTCAACGAGAAGCTGGCCTATTGGTCGACCGTGACCCACGGCATTGCCGGTTTCTTCCGGCCCAATCCGCTGGCCCATGCCGGCGATTCCTATCCGCTGGGCGCCGATCACGCCGGCTATTATTCCACCGCGCCGCTGGAGAAGACGCTGAGCGAGCTCGTCGATTTCGATCTCGCCAACCGCTGCGCGCCGCGTCTGACGGTCGGTGCGGCTCATGTCGGCACCAGCGAAATGCGCTATTTCGACAGCCGCGACGGCGAGCTGACGGTGAAGCATGTGATGGCGTCGGGCGCGCTGCCGCCGGCTTTTCCCGCCGTGCGCATCGACGGCGAGCTCTATTGGGACGGCGGTATCCTGTCGAACACGCCGACCGAAGCGGTGTTCGACGACAATCCACGCAGGGACTCGCTGATCTTTTCCGTGCATCTGTGGAATCCGGTCGGGCCGGAGCCGACCACGATGGCGGAGGTGCTGAACCGGCACAAGGACGTGCAATATTCCAGCCGCATCGCCAGCCAGATCGTGCGACAGCAGCAGGCCCATCGTCTGCGCCATGTCATCAATCAGCTCGCGGCGCGGCTGCCCGAGAGCGAGCGCAACGATCCCGCGGTGACGGAGCTGACGAGCTACGGCTGTCCAACCCGCATGCATGTGGTGCGGCTGCTGGCGCCGCAGCTCGAGCACGAGACCCATACAAAGGATATCGACTTCAGTCCGTCCGGGATCACGCGGCGCTGGCACGCCGGCTATGCGCACACGAAGTCCGTACTGGCGCGCAAGCCCTGGATCGGCGAATTCGATCCGCTCGCCGGCGTCGTGCTGCACGAGCATATGGACGAGATGCCGATCGCGGCGGAGTGAGGACTCTGTCCGTCATAGCTTCGCACGACGATTTTGCAGGCGCGCGGTCCGGAGTATGGTTGCCGTATCTTCGTCGCGAGGCTTGCAAATGGTCGCTGAGAAAGATCTGGAGGAGTCGCTCGATACGCTGCGTGCCAATGCGGCGGGACCGGTCGCGGGCGTATTCGGTCCGGCCTCACTGACCTGGCAGATCGACCGGGAGGCCGTGCTCTTTCTCGGCGCCGGCCGTGCGCTGCTGCTGCAACTGGCCCATCCATGGGTGGCGGCGGCGATCGCCGAGCATTCGCGCACCCTCGCCGATCCGATCGGCCGCTTCCATCGCACCTTCGACATCGTCTTTACGATGGTGTTCGGCTCGCTGGACCGGGCGCTGCTGTCGTCCCGGCAGCTGCATCGGCGTCACAGCATGATCATCGGCGAGATGCCCGAGACCGTGGGGCCGTTCGCGGCCGGCTCGCGCTACTGCGCCAACGACATCCCCGCGCTGCGCTGGGTCCACGCCACGCTGGTCGAGACCGCGCTCATGGCACATGATCTGGTGCTGCCGCCACTCTCGGCGGAGGAGCGCGATCGCTATTGGAGCGAGGCCAGGCTGTACGGCGCCCTGTTCGGATTGACGGGGGATGATTTGCCGGCGGACTGGTCCGGCTTCGTCGCCTACACCAAGGCCATGGCGCAGTCGGAGGCGCTAACCGTCGGCCCTGCGGCGCGCGAGATCGCCGCGCAGATATTCAGCGGCGCGCGCCCGTGGCTGCGGCCGCCGCGCTGGTATTGCGCGCTCACCGCGAGCATGCTGCCCGAGCGCTTGCGCGCGGGCTTCGGCTTTGAGCTCGACGAGCGCGGGATCCGATCTGCCGACAACGCGCTGCGATGGATCAGGCTCGTCTATCCGAAATTGCCTGGCCGGCTGCGCTATGTCGGTCCCTACCAGGAAGCGCAGGCGCGGCTGCGGGGCGAAGCGCAGCCTGATTGGATGACGCGGTGTCTTAATCGCGCCTGGATCGGCCGTCCGCAGATGGATGTGCGCGGGAAGGGGTGACGGCCGATCGCTCGTGTCCCGGACAAGCCGCAACGCATGAGCGTTGCGGCGCAGAGCCGGGACCCAGAGGCCACGAACTCCTGTGCAGCGTGGGCCCCGGCTCAGCAGCGCACCACGTCGCAAGGGCGACGCGCTGCGCTGCGTCCGGGGCACGAGAGCGGAGTGGGGCGCGCGAGTTTCTCCGCATCGTCATTGCGAGCGCAGCGAAGCAATCCAGACTGTCACCGCTGAGGGATTCTGGATTGCTTCGTCGCTTCGCTCCTCGCAATGACGGAGAATGAGTACGCTCCTCGGGGCGCCTCATCCTCACACCGATGCCAGCTTGCGGTACAGCGCGCTGTAGCTGCCGGCCGAGACGCTCCAGGAGAACGAGCGCCCCATGGCGCTGCGGCGCATGGTGTCGAGCTGGTCGTGGGCCATGAAGGCCGAGAAGGCGCGCCGCACGCCGCCGAGGAAGGACTCGCGCGAGGGCTTCGAGAACAGGAATCCGGTCTCGCCGTCGCTGATGGTCTCGGCGAGGCCGCCGGTCTGGTGACCGATCGGCAGCGAGCCGAAGCGCTGCGCGTACATCTGGCTGAGCCCGCACGGCTCGAACCGCGACGGCATCAGGGTGAAGTCGCTGCCGGCAAAGATGCGCCGCGCCTGGGCGTCGTTGAAGCCGATCGCAACCCCGATCGCGTCGGGGCGGCGGCGGTGCGCGTCGATCAAGGCCTGCTCGAGCGCCGGCTCGCCGGAGCCGGTGACCACGATCTGCCCGCCGGCGTCGACGATCTCGTCCGCCGCTGACAGAACGAGGTCGATGCCCTTCTGGTGCACGAGGCGCGCGACGATGCCGAACATCGGTCCGCGCGAGACCGCCAGCCCGAACTGCTTGCGGACGTAATCCGCATTGGCCTTCTTGCCGACCCAGTCGCCGGCACCGAATTGCTGGGCGAGCTGGGCGCAGGAGCGCGGGTCCCAGCTCTCGTCGATGCCGTTGAGGATGCCGGTGAGCTCGGCGGCGTCCGAGCGCAGGCGGAGCAGGCCCTCCAGGCCACAGCCGAATTCGGCCGTGGTGATCTCCCGCGCATAGGTGCCGCTCACCGTGGTGAGGTGGGAGGCGTAGACGAGGCCCGCCTTGAGGAAGGAGACCTGGTCGTAGAACTCGACGCCGTCGATGTGGAAGGAGCTCTCCGGTGCGCCGATCCGCCGCAGCGAGTCCTTCGGGAAGAGGCCCTGATAGGCGAGGTTATGGATGGTCAGGATGGATGGGAGCTTGGCGCCCTGCCAGGCCAGGTAGGCCGGCACGAGCGAGGCCTGCCAGTCGTTGGCATGGATCAGGTCTGCTGCCCAATTCTTGTCCAGCTTGCCCATGGCGAGCTCAGCCGCGGCCGAGGCGAAGCGCGCGAAGCGGATGTCGTTGTCGGGCCAATCGCGCCCGAGCTCGTCGCCATAGGGGTTGCCGGGCCGGTCGTAGAGCTGCGAGCACAACAGCACATAGACCGGCAGCCCGTCCTTGGTCGCGGCACGGCCAAGCGAGCAGGCCGGCATCTCCGCGAATGCCGGACAGCGGCCAACGATCTGGATATGGGTGAGTTGCTCGATGATGTCGCGATAGCCGGGCAGCATGATCCGGATATCGGCGAAGGAGCGAAGTGCGCGGGGAAGGGCGGCGGAAACGGCGCCCAGTCCGCCGACGCGAACGAAGTCGTCCATCTCAGTGGTGACGAACAAGACCCTCAAGAACAGCCGCCCTTTTCCGATCCCGCTCGCTGCTATGCAAGAACGGGTCCAGTTGTGCTGGAATTCCAAAGCCCGCCCACGCGGCACGTCTGTTCGGTAAACACTTTCCTACTCAGCCGCCGCCCTCTAGGGTCGCCGCATCAACAACAAAGAACTTCGATGGTTCCCACGAGATCCGAGGGCGCAGGCAGGCATGCAGCTAGCAGATAAGCATGAGGGGACGACGACAAAGGCCTTCGCGGGCCTGCGGGTGCTGGATTTTTCGACCACCATCGCCGGGCCCCATTGCACACGGATGCTCGCCGACATGGGCGCCGAGGTCATCAAGATCGAGACCGATGGCGGGGAGACGATGCGGACCCGGCCTCCTCTCCGCAACGGCTGCAGCACCGCGTTCGGCCAGCTCAATGTCGGCAAGAAGAGCGTGGTCCTCGACCTCAAGTCCGAGGACGGCAAGGAGGCGGTGCGCCGGCTGGCCGCGACGTCCGACATTCTGGTCGAGAACTTCCGTCCCGGCGTGATGCGCCGCCTTCGGCTCGACTACGACAGCCTGCGTCAGGTCAACCCGAGGCTGATCTACTGCTCGATCTCGGGCTATGGCCAGACCGGCCCTTCGGCCGAGCTGCCGGCCTACGCCCCGGTGATCCACGCGGCCTCGGGCTATGACATGGCCCATCTCGCCTACCAGCCGGGCCGCAACCGTCCCGACTATTGCGGTATCTACCACGCCGACGTCGTCACCGGGACCTATGGTTTTGGCGCGATCGCGTCGGCGCTCTATCAACGCAGCGTGACGGGCGCCGGCCAGCACATCGACGTCTCCATGCTGGAAACCATGCTGTCGCTGACGCTGACCGAGCTGCAGAGCTCGCAATTCGCGGTGCCGCCGCCGCCGCGCCCCATGTTCGGGCCGACCGAGACGGCAAGCGGCTACGTCATGATCACGATCGCCAGCGAGAAGACGTTCCAGGCCCTGATGGGGGTGATCGGCCGCCCGGACTGGGTTTCCGATCCACGCTTCGCCACCTATGCCGCGCGCCGCGAGAACTGGGCCGAGCTGATGGACGGCGTCGAAATCTGGTCGCGGCAGCTTTCGACCGAGGCGTGCCTGCGCGCACTCGGGGCTGCCGGCGTGCCGGCCTCGGCCTATCGCAGCGTGTCCGAGGCCTTGGCTGATCCGCAGCTTGCGCATCGCCGTGCGCTCTCAGAGGTGCGGGACGAGGGCGGCTCATTCCAGGTGCTCAACCTGCCGTTCCGGATGTCGGGCGCTGACACGGCGCCGGCCAAGACCGTGTCCGTGCTCGGCGAGCACACCGCCGCCTTGCGCCAGGAGATCGGGCTTGCGGACGGTGGGGCAATTCCGCCAGGCAAAACGGCGGCGACATCCTGAGTCTTATCGCCGCCACATGCGGCGTTTGAACTCTCGTTCGTTCCTCTTGCCGAGGCGAGCATTTGTCGCCAAGCTCGCCTCCGAGTCATTCAACGATCCGAAACATCGGACGAGGGATCCCGGGAGGAACCATGACGAACGCGGCGGCCTTGGCACGCAGGCGCGTGCCTATTTTCCTCGTTGCGGCATTTGCACTGGCTACGCCAGCGCAGGCGCAGAAATCGGGCGGCAGCATCACGGTCGGACAGGAGCTGGAGATCGCAGGCTTCGATCCGCTCAAGGTCGGCGTCTACGACACCTCGACCTTCACCGCTGCCGCCGCGATCTTCGACACGCTGACGACGCTGAATGACAAGGGCGAGGCCGCGCCGAAGCTCGCGGTGTCGTGGGCCCATTCCGACGACTACAAGACCTGGACCTTCAAGCTCCGCGAAGGCGTCAAATTCCACGACGGCACACCGTTCAATGCGCAGGCCTTCAAGGAGAATTTCGACCGCCAGAAGGACCCCGCCAACAAGTGCCGCTGCGCCTTCTACATCACCAACGTCAAGGAGGTGCTGGCGCCGGACGAATACACAATCGTCTACAATCTCACCGATCCTAGCGTGAACCTGCCGGCGACGATCACCATCCAGAGCCAGAACAACGTCATCCATTCGCCGACCGCCTGGAAGACCAAGGGCGACGATTACAACCGCAATCCCGTCGGCACCGGTCCCTACATCCTGAAGTCATGGACCGCCGGCGACCGCATGGTGCTGGAGAAGAACCCGAACTATTGGGACAAGGGCCGTCCCTATCTCGACCGCATCGTCCTGAAGCCGCTGCCGGATGCGCAGTCGCGCTTCGCCTCGCTGCAATCGGGCGAAGCCGACATCATCTGGGACGACGAGAACGACGCCGACAACATCACGAAGGCGCAGAAGGACCCCAAGCTCACCGTTCACACCTACAAGGGCTCGGGCGCTGCGGTCTATGCCTTCAACACCAAGGCGGCGCCGTTCGACGACGTGCGGGTGCGCCAGGCGCTGGTGATGGCGATCGACCGTCCCAAGATGTCGCAGGCGATCAGCAACGGCCTGAGCCGGCCCGCGAGCAATCCTTACGGCGACGGCTCCTGGGTCAAGTGCAAGGACGACGGGGCGCTGCCGTTCGACGTCGAGAAGGCCAAGGCGCTGATCAAGGATTATGGCAAGCCGGTCGAGTTCAAGATGCTGGTGACGGCAACGCCGCGCGGCCGCATCATCGGCCAGGTGCTGCAGCAGTTCTGGAAGCGCGTCGGCGCCAACATGGAGATCGAGCAGGTCGACCAGGCCACGATTCCGACGCGAGCCTTCACGCGGCAATTCCAGCTGACGCCGTGGCGCATCGTCGATCTCGCCGATCCCGATCCGCAGATGTACGCGAATTTCCGCAGCGGCAGTCCGCTGTCGCTCTCCGGATATTCGAACCCCGAGCTCGACAGGCTGCTGGATCATGCACGCGTGACCGCAGATATGGGCCAACGCAGCGAGGATTACTGCGCCATCAGCCGCCTGATCAACAAGGAGGCGATCTGGTTCTGGACCTTCCAGAACACCTATTACGCGCTGTCGAGTGCCAAGCTGAAAGGCTTTCCGAAGATGTACAACGGCGTGATGGACGTCTCCAGAACCTGGCTGGAATGATGGCGCGATGCTGAACTTCATCGTTCGGCGGCTGCTTGCCATGCTGCCGGTGCTGCTCGCCGTCTCGTTGCTGACGTTCCTGATCGCCTCGCTGCTGCCGGGCGATCTCGCGCTCGTCATCCTCGGCGACCAGGCAACGCCGGAGAACGTCGCGGCGTTGCGCCGCGACATGGGGCTCGACCAGCCGCTGTGGTGGCGCTACCTGAGCTGGCTCGGCCACGTGGTGCAGGGCGATCTCGGCCGCTCGTTTCGCACCGGGCAGACGGTGCTGCAGGCGGTGGCCGAGCGCATTCCGGTCTCGCTGCAGCTGATGCTGATGGCCGAGTTCATCGGGCTCCTGATCGGCGTTCCCGTCGCGATCGCCTGTGCCGCGCGCGCCGGCGGCGCGTTCGACCGCTTCATGACCGGCAGTGCCTTCGCGATGCTGTCGATGCCGTCGTTCCTGGTAGCGATCCTGCTGATCTATCTGTTCGCGGTCGAGCTGCGCTGGCTGCCGGCGACCGGCTATGTGCCGTTCACCGAGGCACCGCTGGCCAATTTGCGCTTCTTCGTGCTGCCGGCGCTGACGCTGGCGCTGGCGGAGTGGCCGGGCATCATGCGTGTGCTGCGCTCGGACATGATCGCCGCCTTGCAGGAGGACTATATCGCGCTGGCGAAAGCAAAGGGTCTCAAGCCATCGCGCATCCTGTTCGTGCATGCGCTCAAGCCGTCGTCGCTGACCCTGGTGACGGTGACGGGCATCAATATCGGCCGCCTGCTCGGCGGCACGCTGATCGTGGAATCGATCTTCGCGCTGCCCGGCATCGGCCGGCTGCTGGTCGGGGCGATCTACACCCGCGACCTCGTCATCCTCCAGGGCGTCGTGCTGCTGGTCGCCTGCGGTTTCGTCATCGTCAACTTCATCGTCGACATGCTCTATGCCGTGCTCGACCCCAGGATCCGCCATGGCCACGCTTGAGCTGTCGATCCAGGACGAGGACGTGGCTGCGCCGGTCGGCCGCAAGCCCAAGCTCGGCCTGTTGTTCTGGATCGCAAGCGCCTGGGTTGCGATCATCATTTCGCTAGCGATCCTGGCGCCGGTGCTGCCGCTGCAGAACCCGACCGACATGGACATGCTGGAACGGCGCGCCGCCTTCTCCAGCGAACATTGGCTCGGCACCGACGGGCTCGGCCGCGACGAGCTCGCCCGGCTGATCTTTGGCGCGCGGGTGTCGCTGACGGTCGGGCTGATCGCGCCCATGATCGGCCTCGTCGTCGGCGGCGCGCTCGGCCTGCTGGCCGGCTATTTCCGCGGCCGGTTCGAGACGCTGGTGGTCGGCAGCATGGACGTGCTGCTCGCGTTTCCGCCGCTGATCTTCGCGCTCGCGGTGGTCGCCTATCTCGGGCAGTCGGTCCCCAACCTCACTGTCGTCCTCGGCGTGCTCGGTATTCCCGCCTTCATGCGCGTGGCGCGCGCAGCGACGCTGACGCTGGCGCGGCGAGAATTCGTGATCGCGGCCGAGGCGTTAGGGGCGAGCCATGCGCGCATCCTGCTGCGCGAGCTGCTGCCGAACGTCATCCTGCCGCTGCTCGCCTTCTTCCTGCTCGGCGTCGCCGTCACCATCGTGGTCGAGGGCGCGCTGTCCTTCCTCGGCCTCGGCGTGCCGCCGCCGATGCCGAGCTGGGGCAGCATGATCGGGGAGGGACGTGACAGTCTGGACGTCGCGCCGCGTCTCGCCTTCCTGCCGGCGGCAGCACTGTTCGCGACCGTGCTGGCGTTCAACCTCGTCGGCGACACCTTGCGGGCCCTCACCGACCCACGTCAGGGGGCGCTGTGACCGCGCCGCTCCTGGCCATCGAGGATGTCGCGGTCGAGCTGCCGACCCCGCGCGGAAACCTGCGCGCCGTCGATCACGTCGACCTTTCGCTGCAGGCCGGCCGCACGCTTGGGATCGTCGGCGAATCCGGCTGCGGCAAGACCATGCTCTCGCGCGCCGTGCTGCAGCTGCTGCCGAAGAAGGCGAAGCTGACGGGCCGAGTGATGTTCGACGGCGAGGATCTGGTGCGGCTCGAGCCTGAAAGCCTGCGGCGCCTGCGTGGACGCGACCTCGCGGTCGTGTTCCAGGACCCGATGACCTCGCTCAACCCGGTGCTCACCATCGGCACGCAGCTGATGGAGACGATCCAGGAGCACCTCGAGCTTGACGCTCCCGCCGCGAAGGCCCGCAGCATCGAGCTGCTCGCCGCCGTCGGCATTCCCGCCCCGGAGCAGCGGCTCACACAATATCCCCATCAATGCTCCGGCGGCATGCGCCAGCGCATCGCGATTGCGATCGCACTGTCCTGCGAGCCGAAGCTGTTGATCGCGGACGAGCCGACCACCGCGCTCGACGTCACCATCCAGGCTCAGATCCTCGATCTGCTCGCGCGCGAGCAGCGCCGCCGCCACATGGCGATGATCATCATCACCCACGATCTCGGCGTCGTCGCTGGCCGGGCCGACGAGGTCGCGGTGATGTATGCCGGCCGGGTGGTGGAGCGCGCGCCGACGCAAGCCTTGTTCAAGCGCATGCACATGCCCTACACCGAGGCGTTGCTGGCGGCGATCCCGAAGCTCGAGACCGCGCCGCATACGCCGCTGCCGGCGATCTCGGGCCGTCCACCCGATCCGACGCGGCCTCTGAAAGGCTGCTCCTTCGCGCCGCGCTGCAATTATGCCACGGCGCGCTGTCATGAGGCCAAGCCGGTCCTGACGAGTGCCGAGATGGCGGAACATCTCTATGCCTGCTTCCATCCGATCCGGATGGCGGAGGGGATCGAGGCATGATGCAGCTTGCCGCGCGCCCCGCGCCGCTTCTGAGCGTCGACAATCTCGTCGTCGAATATGGTCTGGGTAACAAGATTGTTCATGCCGTCTCCGGTGTCAGCCTCGAGGTCGCGCGCGGCGAGACGCTGGGACTGGTCGGCGAATCCGGCTGCGGCAAGTCGACGCTCGGCCGCGCGGTGCTGCAACTGCGCCGCGCTAAGTCCGGCCGCGTGATGTTCGACGGCGAGGACCTCACCGCCATGGAGGGCGAGGCGCTGCGCAGGATGCGCCGGCGCGTGCAGCTGATCTTCCAGGATCCGATTGCTTCCCTCAATCCGCGCCGGCGCATCGGCGACATCGTCGCCGAGCCGCTGATCATCGCCGGGATCAAGGATGCCGCCGAGCGCAAACGGCGCGTTCACGAGGTGCTCTCCGCGGTCGGGCTCGACCCCGATCTCGTGGCGAACCGCCTGCCGCACGAATTCTCCGGCGGCCAGTGCCAGCGCATCTGCATCGCGCGCTCGCTGGTGCTCAAACCCGAATTCATCGTCTGCGACGAGCCGGTGTCGGCCCTCGACGTCTCCATTCGCGCGCAGATCCTCAACCTTCTGGAGGAGATGAAGGCGCGCTTCGGTCTGACGCTGCTGTTCATCGCGCACGACCTCGCCGTGGTCAAAGCAGTCAGCGATCGCGTCGCGGTGATGTATCTCGGCCGGCTCTGCGAGGTCGCTCCCTCCCAGCAATTGTTCGCGCGGCCTGCGCATCCCTACACCGCGCTGCTGTTGCAGGCGATCCCGGTGCCGGATCCGGACGTGCGTCCCGTCGAAAGTGTGGCGGCCGGCGAGCCGCCATCGCCGATTGCGCCGCCATCCGGCTGCCGCTTCCGCACCCGCTGCCCGCGCGCAGATCAGCGTTGCAGCGCGGAGATACCGGAGTTGCGCCAGATCGCACCCGGCCAGTTCGCGGCTTGCCACCATCCGCTGGCCTGAACTAAGACCGGTTTGTCTGGTCGCGCCGACCATGGCATGGTGGCGCGACAACAAGAAGCATGCGGGAGGACGCCGATGAAGAGTTTCAAGGTTGCCGATTTCAAGGCACCGCTGTTGGAGGTCGACGAGGCGACGCCGCAGCCCTCGGGCACACAGGTGCTGATCAAGGTGAAGGCCGCCGGCGTCTGCCACAGCGACCTCCACATCTGGGAAGGCGGCTATGATCTCGGCCATGGCCGCAAGCCGCTCTCGCTGAAGGACCGCGGCATCAATCTGCCGCTGACCATGGGCCACGAGACGGTCGGCGAAGTCCTCGCCTTCGGACCCGACGTGAAGCCGACCGATCAGGGCGACCTGAAGGTCGGCGATGTCGGGCTGGTCTATCCCTGGATCGGCTGCGGCAAATGTGCCACGTGCCTCGCCGGTGACGAGAACATGTGCCTGACGCCGCGCTCGCTCGGGGTCTATTGCGACGGCGGCTATTCCGATCACATGCTGGTGCCGCATCCGCGCTACCTGCTCAATCTGAAAGGCCTCGATCCTGCGACGACCGCGCCCTATGCCTGCTCGGGCGTCACCACCTACAGTGCGCTGAAGAAGGTCGAGCAGCATTTCGACACGCCGATCGTGATGTTCGGCGCCGGCGGCCTCGGGCTGATGGCGCTGTCGCTGCTCAAGGCGATGGGCGGCAAGGGCGCGATCATGGTCGATATCGACGCGAGGAAGCGCGAGGCGGCAGAGAAGGCCGGTGCGCTCGCGACCGTCGATCCCAAGGCGCCGGACGCGCTGGAGCAACTTGCCAAGAAGGCGGGTGGCCCGATCCGCGCCGTGATCGATCTCGTCGGCAATGCCGCCACGACGCAGCTCGGCTTCGACTGCCTGACCAAAGGCGGCAAGCTCGTCATCGTCGGCCTGTTCGGCGGCGGCGCGACCTGGGCGCTGCCGCTGATTCCGATCAAGGCGGTGACGATCCAGGGCAGCTATGTCGGCAATTTGCGCGAGACGCAGGAGCTGCTCGACCTGGTGCGGTCGAAGAAGGTGCCGCCGATCCCGGTGACGCAACAACCGCTCGCCAAGGCCAACGACGCCCTGCTGCAATTGCAGCAGGGCGCGGTGGTCGGGCGTACGGTGCTGACGCCGTAACGAACGCCCTCTCCCTCGTCATTGCGAGGAGCGAAGCGACGAAGCAATCCAGAATGTCTCCGTGGATGCAGTTCTGGATTGCTTCGCTTCGCTCGCAATGACGACCTGGTTGACACCTTCCTTGAGGCCTTAAATGTCCGCAAACAACGCCTTCCACATTGCCGTGCTCGCCGGTGACGGCATCGGCCCTGAAGTCATGGCGCCGGCGCTGGAGGTGCTGCGCAAGGTCGGCGAGAAGTCCGGCCTCGGCTTCCGCTTCACCGAGGCGCCGGCCGGCGCCAACCATTATCTCGCGACCGGCAAGTCGATGCCGGATAGCACCATCAAGCTATGCGAGGAGGCGGACGCGATCCTGCTCGGGGCCTGCGGCCTGCCGTCGGTGCGCTACCCCGACAACACCGAGATCGCGCCGCAGATCGAGCTGCGCTTCATCTTCGATCTCTATGCCGGCGTGCGTCCGGCGCGGCTCATTCCGGGCGTGCCGAGCCCGATCGTCGGCGCGGACCAGCGCGGCATCGATCTCGTCGTGATCCGGGAGTCCACCGAGGGCCTGTTCGCCTCGATGGGGAAGGGCATCGTTACCCATGAGGACGCGCGCGAGACCCTGGTGATCACGCGCAAAACCTCGGAGCGTCTGTTCGAGTTCTCGTTTCGCCTCGCCGAGCGGCGCAAGGTGCGCGGCAAGCCGGGGTCGCTTGCCTGTGTCGACAAGGCAAATGTGTTCAAGGCGTTCGCCTTCTTCCGCCGGATCTTTGACGAGGCCGCTAAACGTCATCCGGACGTGAAGACGGATCATCTCTATGTTGACGCCTGCTCGGCGATGCTGGTCAAGCGTCCCTGGGATTTCGACGTGATGGTGATGGAGAACATGTTCGGCGACATCGTCTCCGATATCACCGCGAGCCTGATCGGCGGCCTCGGCATGGCGCCGTCCGCCGACATCGGTGACAAATACGCGGTGTTCCAGCCGTGCCACGGCACGGCGCCTGACATCATGGGGCAGGGCAAGGCCAACCCCACCGGCATGATCCTGTCCGCCGCGATGATGCTGGATTGGCTCGCCGACAAGCACGGCGTAGAAATTGCGGCCGAGGCGGGTGAGCAAATCGAGCGCGCGATGGACCAGGTCTATGCCGGCGGCATCAAGCCGATGGAGTTCGGCGGCAGCAACGGCACCGCCGACATCACGAAGGCGGTGCTGGGAGCGCTGTAGGGGCTGTGCTCCTCGCCTCTCTCCACGACGAAATTACTTTCCCCTAAACTGCGGCTTGCGCTTTTCCATGAAGGCCTGCCGGCCCTCGCGGAAATCCGCGCTGTCCATGCAGGCATTGCCGATCGCCTTGATCGCCTCCATGTCGCGCCGGCTCTCGTCCTTCAGCACCTGCGCGATGGTGATCTTGGCCGCCTTGATCGCGAGCGGGGCGTTCTGCGCGATCGTCTCGGCCATCGCCATGGTCTCGCCCCAGAGCTCGCCTTGCGGAAACACACGCTCGACGAGGCCGATGCGAAGCGCCTCGGCGGAATCGATGCGCATGCCCGTGTACATCAGAAGCCGCGCCCAGGACGGCCCGACCAGCGACACCAGATGCCGCAGGCCGTCATAGCCATAGGCGATGCCGAGCTTGGCGGCGGGAATGCCGAACTGGCTGTCCTGCGAGGCGAGGCGGATGTCGGCGAGCATCGCGACCTGCATGCCGCCGCCGAGGCAATAGCCGTCGATGCAGGCGATGGTCGGCTTGGGATAATCGGCGAGCAGCGCGCGCTGGGCGGCGCTGCGCTTGGCGTATTGCTCGGACGCCGCCGCATTGTGCCTCACTTTCTCGAACTGGCTGATGTCGGCACCCGAGACGAACGCCTTGCCGCCGGCGCCGCGCAGGATCACGACGCGCACCGTGTCGTCGTCGCGCAAGGCCGTCAGCGCCTCGCCAAATCCCTCCCACATCTCCAGCGACATCGCGTTGCGCTTGTCGGGATTGTTGAAGGTGATCACGCCGACGCCATCGGCCGTGTGCGTCAGAATCTTGCCGTCGGCGTAAGGTGTTCCGGTCGTGCTGATAACGTCTGGCATCGCGCGCTCGCTGCTCGGTGGCGAGGCGCAATGTGCGGCGCAGGCGCCGCCGCGGTCAACCGGCGCGGGAGAGCAGAGGCTGCATCCGCCTGTGCTGCGATTGCATGGCGCGCCGCGTTCGACGGAGGCGGAAACGTCGAAGGAAGACCGCCAAGAAAAAGGGGCGGCCAGGCCGCCCCGAGACGGGCCGCGCGCAGTTGCGCGCAGACATCTTTCGGCCGATCTCGTGCAATCCGGCCGCGCCCCCGTGACGCGGCGGATTGAACGTCGGCCGTGAAGGCCGGGCCGTCGACCGGCCTCAGCTCTCGTTCGCCGCGATCGATTCCATCAGCGAGACGAGCTGACGCTGCACCGTCTGGTCCTTGATCTTGCTGTAGGCGCGCAGCAGGCGGAGGCTGAAGGCCGAGTCGAGGAAGAGCAGGCTCTCGACTTCGCGGGCCTTGTTGTCGCCGTCGTAGAAGAAGGTCACGGGCACATCGAGGGCGGAGGCGATCTGCTGAAGCCGAGCCGCGCCGACGCGATTGACGCCCTTCTCGTATTTCTGCACCTGCTGGAAGCTGACGCCGAGCTTCTCGCCGAGCTCGGCCTGCGAGATCTTCATCTCGACGCGCCGCAGACGGATCCGCTTGCCAAGCTCGATGTCCGGCTTGCCCGCGCTGCGCTGCTTCATTCTTTTCGCCGCTGCTTTCATCTCTGTTTTCACCTTTGTTCTTCGGTTGAAAATCCCCCGAAGAGCTGGGTCAGGGGTTCGCCCATATACGAGTCCTTGAATTCATGCGGGTGCACGAACTCTTCCTTAAACCACGGGAAGCGGGCCGGATTGAAAGCCTCGATCAGCCAGTCAATCATGTGCCGCACGCGGGGGATACGGCCGCTACCGGGGTGGTAGGACAACCAGATATCCAGCGGCCGGTTCAGCTCGACCTCCAGTGGAATTAGTTTCCCGCCGAGCGCAATGGCGTAGCTCGGGAAGACACCGATGCCGGCGCCGTTCGCGACCGCCCAATAATTGGCGCTCGAGACGTTCGTCTTCATGACCAGAAGGTCACGTTCGGACACGCCCGGGAAGAAGCTCTCGAAGGATTCCTTGGCGGCGAGCTGGTCGGCGAATTGCAGCACCAGACGATGCTTGATCAATTCCGCCGCCGAGCGCGGCGCGCCATGCTTTGCGATGTATTTCTCGGAGGCCCAGAACATCAGATGCATGCGGCCGAGCCGCACCAGCTTGATGTCCAGCGCCGAGGGACGAGACAGATGAATGGCGACGTCGGCCTCGTGGCGCGAGACGTCGGCCGAGCGCATCGCGCAATGCAGGTCCACCAGGATTTTCGGATAGGCCTGCTGGAATTCGACCAGGCGGGGGGCAAGCCAGAATGTGCCGAGCCCTTCGGTGACGGCCACGCGGACCTCGCCCGACAGCGCGTTGGCCATCGAATCGCTGGCGCGCAGCACGTCGAAGGTGGCCGCCTCCATGCGTTCGACAGCGGAGACTACCAAGGCGCCCTCATCGGTCAGATGGGTGCCGTGGACGTCGCGCGTGAATAACGTGGTGCCGGTCTGGCGTTCGAAATCGTCGATCCGACGCCGCACGGCGTTGATCGACAGAGACAGGCGCTCGGCCGCCGAGCGAAAGCTTCCGCATCGGACGACTTCCAAGAATATGCGGGCGGCGTCCCAATCGGAGAGGCCGCTGATATTTGTCTTTGGGCGTTCCGCCAGAGGAACGCCCCTTTCCGCCAAGGAGTGCATACAATTCCCTTTGGAACGCTAAACTGGCAGAATCTGGCGCAAACCACAACCACGACGGGTTGGGGAACGACGAGTTTTGAACGTCATCCTTACTACCTTAGGGCGGTATTTGGATGCTCCCATGGGCTGGGAATTCGGGCGAGGCTAATCGGCTCGAGTGAGGGGTATGACGTGAGTTCCGTTGCGAGCCGCGAGATGGCTGCGGGAGTGCCGGCGCTGACTGCAATGAACGGTCTTGCGCAGGAGTCGGTGCTCTTCGCCGTTGCCGGATCAATCGCACCGCGTCAGGCGTTCGCTCCCGGAGCATTGCTGCGGTCGCCAAAGGCGTCGCATGGCGATGCGAGCGGGAACCCGGTTCCGCAGCACAAACACACTGAAATCAGGTTCGAAGGCGCAGTCGCCTCGTGCTATCTATCGTCTTCCATGGGGGCCGAAGGGGGCGTGACAGATACGTCTCGCAGGCCGAATTAACGGAAAGAACGCCGGTGTCGCATTCAGACGAACAGTTGCAGTCGGTGCTGGAAACGCTCGAGGAGTGCCGCAGGGTTCTCAATGCCTGCAACAGCCGCGAGTCGGCCGAGATGCTGTCCATCGTCATCCTCGACGTCAGGATGAAACTGAAAGGAATCGACAGTGCCGATCTCAAGGCGCTGTGCGACGAAATGCTGCGGAGCGCTGCCAGCGAGCCGCCGGCCCCTTCCAAGCAGACGCAGGACCAGCCCCGGCGTCCGCTGCTCCGCGTGGTGAAGTAGCCGCGCCGCCCAATCTCGCTTTCCGGCGAGGTTTGTGCGCGTCCCGATGCCGCATCTGTGATCACGGAGGGCATCGGGCGGAGCCCTGGCTTTGTGCGCCTCTGTTGCGCATTCTCCGGCATGGGCTACACCAGAGCCGGTTCGGCTCCGGGTCGGGCGCGATCCCTGCGCGCCTTGACGGGGCCTGAGATGGCTCCGATTGCATCATGCAAAATGTTTCGATTCCGGCCGCACTGATTGCCGGCCTCGTCAGCTTCCTCTCGCCTTGCGTCCTGCCTCTGGTTCCGCCCTATCTGGTCTACCTCACGGGCGCCACGATCGAGCATGTCGAGAGCGACGAGCCGGTCGCGGCCTCCAAGCGCGCGATCATGATGTCGGCGCTCCTGTTCGTGCTCGGCTTCTCCACCATCTTCGTGGCGCTCGGCGCCAGCGCTTCGCTGATCGGCGGGCTGATCCGTGCCTGGTCGGCGGAGCTGTCGATCCTCGCCGGCATCGTCATCATCATCATGGGCCTGCACTTCCTCGGCCTGACGCGGATCGGCTTTCTGATGCGGGAAGGACGCCTGCCGATCCCCAAACCGGTCGGCCTGTGGGGCGCCTATATCATGGGCCTCGCATTTGCGTTCGGCTGGACGCCTTGCATCGGCCCGATCCTCGCCGCGATCCTCTCGGTCGCCGCGGCGGAAGCCACGGTGACGAGGGGCGCCGGCCTGCTCGCGGTCTATTCCGCGGGCCTCGGCATCCCATTCCTGATCGCCGCGCTGATGATCGAACAGTTCTCCGCGCTGTTCGCGCGCATGAAGGGCCAACTCGTCAACGTCGAGCGCGCCATGGGCGTCCTGATGGTGCTCACCGGCATCGGCTTTCTCACCGGCGCGGTCTCGAATGTGAGCATCTGGCTGCTGGAGACGTTTCCGGTGCTGCAGACGATCGGTTAGGGCGCGCGGGGACCGGGTTCTCACGGACGAAAAAGTAGAGGAACCGTTGAAATCGGTCAGGCATGCTGCCACGGAACGACGATTCCAAACCTTTCCGGTCCCGAGGCGTTGCATCGTGGGACAACTCGCATGGTGGAGATCACGTGACCAAGACACTGCGCTTAGAACCCCTGTCGGACAACGCGGCGTTGGTTGCCTGGCAATTTTTGGGGCAGCCGTTGCAGGAGTGGCCGAGCTGGGTTCAGTCGAATTGCTCGCTGCAGAAGGATGCCGACGGAAAATTCGAGCTTCGGCACGAGCGGCGCAGCGGCACACAGATCGTCTATCTCGGCGAGTGGCTGGTGAGAGATCTCGATGGCGGCGTGGACTTCTACACGGACGCTGAGATCTGGTCGCGGTTCGCTGCTAAGCGCTGACGCGCTGAGCGATTCAGCCGACGCGTCGATCGCGCCTTAGTCTTTCCTGCTCGAGCTTCGGACGATCAAAAGCCTGTGTGGCTGGTGGGGCAAAAGGCCTCGCGGTAGGACACATCCACAGAATGCAATCTGTGGTAATATTCCTTCGTACTGCACCCTGAGGGGCAATTCTTCTGAACGTATACTGAAACGAGAATTTCAGACAATCGACATCTTCGGCGCCCCTCTCCCTTACAGCATATTGAGCAGGAGCAAGCGATGGGAACCGACGTGAATGTTCATCCCGGTCATGGCAAGGCCGGACGTCAACCGACGCGACAATTTCTGGATACGCTTTCCGGACACGACGATCCGGGCATGTTTGGCCGGATGTTTCCGACCCTGGAGCCGCTCGCTGTCGACGACGGTCCGCTGCGCGAACTCGCCGACGCGATGAAGGATCCCGCCCCCGGCGATGCCGCGGGAAACAACGCCAACGTCCCGGCGGGTTTCACCTATCTCGGCCAATTCGTCGATCATGACATCACGCTCGATCTGACCTCCTTCGGCGAGAAGGAAGCCGATCCGATGGCGGTCACGAACTTTCGCACGCCCGCACTCGATCTCGACAGCATCTATGGTCTCGGTCCCGACGGGAGCCGTCATCTGTACGCGCGCAATTCGGCGGGCGACAACGGCAAGACTCCGGGTCCCAAGCTCCTGATCGGCAAGACCGTCAACGTCGACACCATCACCGGAGATCATCGCAACGACCTGCCGCGCAATCCCGAGGGGTTTGCCCTGATCGGCGATCATCGCAACGACGAGAACCTGGTCGTCGCGCAAACCCATCTTGCGATGCTGAAGTTTCACAACAAGGTCTGCGATCAGTTCGCGGCGTCCGGCAAGCCGGCGGGCGAGATCTTCGAGGAAGCGCGCCGGATCGTGACCTGGCACTACCAATGGATGGTCCTGCACGATTTCGTGGAGCGGATCACCGAGAAGGGTATCGTTGCGAAGATCCTCGAGCAGGGTCGGCGCTTCTACCGCTTCAAGAAGATCCCCTACATGCCCGTCGAGTTTTCGGGGGCGGTCTATCGTCTCGGCCACAGCATGGTGCGCCAGGCCTATAGCCACAACCGGATTTTCACGTTCGGCCCCGACGGTATTCCTGCAACTCTCGATTTGCTGTTCAGGTTCACCGGCCTTTCGGGAGGAATCATCGGAGACCTCGCACCCAATCCGATTCAGCCGCCGCTCCCGCTTCCGTTGCTTTCGAGCAACTGGATCATCGACTGGCGGCGCTACTTTCAGGTGCTGCCGAACAACCCTGCGGGCGTGACGCTCAATCCCTCGCGCAAGATCGACCCCTTCATCGTGCCGCAACTCCATACCCTGCCTGGCGACGGCGGCAGCCTGCCGTTCCGCAACCTCAAGCGCGGCGTGTTGCTGGGATTGCCGTCCGGGCAGGACGTCGCCAAGGCCATGAAGATCAAGAATCCGCTGACGCCGGAAGAAATCTCGAAGGGGAGCGACGGCGCCGTGGCGAAAAAGCATGGCCTGCACCAGCATACCCCGCTCTGGTACTACATCCTCAAGGAGGCGGAGCAGCGGGGCAGCGGCGAAAGGCTCGGGCCGGTTGGCGCGACCCTGCTTGCCGAGGTCTTCGTCGGCCTCGTCCATGGCGACCACCAGTCGTATCTCTGGCTCAAGGGCAAGACCTGGAAGCCGACGCTGCCGTCGCAAGTGCCGGGCGAATTCACGATGGCCGACCTGCTGCGTTTCGTCGGGGATATCAGCCCGATCGACGGCATCTCGACGGTCTAGACCAGACGCCCGCCAGCGTTGCAGACGGTGGGCCGGACCGGCGTGCATGGCGCGCCGGTCTGGACGTTTGCAACAATGCTCAGGGCTTGAACACGTAGCCCGGCGTGATCGCCGCCGTCTCCGGGATCGGCGGCAGGTCGGCGAACAGCTCAGGACGGTCTTTCATGACCTTGAGAATGTGCTTCGGCTCAATATGCGCATTGACATCGAAGGTCGATTTGAGGATGCCGAGCCGGGTGAGCCGGTCCTGGGCGCTCCATAGCGCGCGGTAGTTGTTCGCCGACAGCCGGCGGTCCGCCTGCTGGATGTTGAACTGCATCGCGGCCTCCGCGACCTCCTGCTTCAGGCCTGGAATCCAGCGCGTCGCGACTTGTGCCGCCAGCTTCGGGTTCTTGCGCATCCATTGGTCGGCCTCGGAGACGGCGGCGAGGAATTTCTCGATGGTCTCGCCGTTGGCCTGCACCCATGGGCGCAGCGCGACGTTGAAGCCGATATAGGAGATCACGTCGCCGCCCCGAATGATCTCGACGGCGCCCGGCACGTCCTTGCCCGCAACGATCGGCCAGGGGTCCCAGCCCGAGAACGCGTCGATGCCCTTGGCGAGCAGGGCGACGGTCATGTCCGGGGGCGGGGTGTTGACCAATGTTACGTCGTCGGGTTTCAGTCCGGCCCTCTCCAGCGTCGCCAGGATGTAGAGATGGTTGATCGTGCCGAACGACGCCGCGATCTTCTTGCCCTTCAACGTCGAAAGGTCGCCCTTGACGATGCCCGAGCCTTCGCGCGCGATGATCGCCATCGTGGCATCGGAGCCGGCCTTGGTGGCGTTGCCGCTGTAATTGCCCAGAGCGACGAGGTCCATGCCGCGCAGCACCGCGCCGATCATGGGTACGCCGACCTGCACGATCTCGCTCTCGCCGGCCTGCAACGCGTTCAGCGCGTCGACGCCGGTGGCGTAGGGGCGTGCGATCGTGACGTCGAGCCCGTACTTCTCGAAGAAGCCGCGCTCGAGCGCGATGGGCAGGCCGATCTGGTCGATGCCGGTGACCATGCCGGCCTTGAGTTTCGTCAGGGTTTGGGCGCTTGCCGGCACCATGCCGGCCAGAAGCGCCAATCCAAGCAGCAAGAGTCGTTTCATAGTCTCAGCCTCCCTCTTTTATCGGCCCCACCGACGTCACCCAATAGGGCCGGGCCACGGCATTGAGGTCCGTTCTTTTGACACCGCGCAGCTCGATCGAATGCTCGTCCGTGCCCGAGACGCGTCCGTATTGCTGGAAGGCGAGCACGTGGAAACGCTCCGGCGTGAACGGCAGCTCGATCTGCACGTTCACCTTGTCCGATGTGCCCGCGAGCTGCGGCGAGATCTTTCCAGGCGCTGCCACCGTCAGCCAGACCTGAAACAGTGCCCATGCGGCCACCGCGCCGAGAACGACACGGCTCTTGGGCGAGCGAAGAACGTCGGCGGCGATGCTCATGCTGCGCGCACCATCTGCAGCACGCGCGCCGAAAGCTGCTTGAACTGGTCGTCCCGGACGAGATCGTCCCAGATGCGGGGACGCGGCAGGTCGACCGCGACCTGGTCGAGCACGCGTCCCTTCGACAGCACGACGACGCGGTTGGCGAGAAACACCGCTTCCGACACGTCATGGGTGATGAAGATCACCGTCGGCTTGCGCTCCTGCCAGATGCGGGTCAGTTCCTCCTGGAGCGTCATGCGCGTCTGCGCGTCGACGCTGGCGAACGGCTCGTCCATCAAGAGGACGTCGGGGTTGTTGGCGAGTGCGCGCACCACGCCGACGCGCTGCTGCATGCCCCCGGAGAGCTCGTTGGGATAGCGGTGCGCCGCATGCGAGAGCCCGGCAAGCGCGAGATATTCATGCGCGATGCGGTCGCGCTCGGCCTTCGGCACGCCGCGCATCTTCGGCCCGAAGCCGACATTGTCGAGCACGGTCTTCCAGGGAAACAGCGCGAACGACTGGAACACGACGCCGCGCTCGGGGCCGGGCCCGTGCACCGGCTTGCCGTCGAGCAGGATGTCCCCCTTCGAATAGGGAATGAAGCCGGCGATCATGTTCAGGATCGTCGTCTTGCCGCAGCCGGAGGGGCCGACCACCGAGATGAACTCGCCGGGCTCGACGTCGAGTGAGACGTCGTGGACGGCGGTGACATGCGCGCCTGCATAAGGGTCGAAATAGGTCTTGCCGAGATTGCGCAGCGAGAGCGTCTTCATGATGTCACCAATCCCCAACGCTGGCCGGTCGCACGCTCGAGCGGGGCGAGAATCCAGGCGTCCACGATGTACCAGAGCAGTCCGAGAATGATCATGCCGAGGATGATCTCGACGGTCGAGCCGGCGCGGCGCGCATCGAACATCATGAAGCCGATCCCTGAGGTGCCGACGATCATCTCGACGGCGATCAGCGCGCGCCAGCCGTAACCGAGTCCGTTGCGCAGGCCCGTGATGATGTTGGGCAGCGCTCCCGGCAGCGTCACCTCCCAGAGCACGCGCGCCCGCGAAGCCCCGAGGCTCAAGGCGGCGCGTGACAGATCGCGCGGCACCGATTCGACGCCGAGCACGGTGTTGAGCACGACGGGAAACAGCACGGTGTAGACGATGACGAAGGTCATCGTCGTCAGACCGAAGCCGAACCAGATCAGAAGGATAGGCAGCCAGGCGATGTCGCCGATGGCCTGGAAGAACAGCAGCACCGGCCAGCAGATGCGATGCGCCCAGCGGCTGGTGCCGATCAGGATGCCCAAGGGTATGCCGAGCGCCATCCCAACCGCGGCGCCGGTCGCGAGCCGGATCAGGCTGTCCTGGAGATAGTCGGGCAGGATGCCCTTGTAGGTCAGCGTGAAGAATGCGCGGATGACGTCGGCCGGGCCGGGGAAGAACGCGCGTGGAAACAGCCCGGCCTCGCTGACCGCGGTCCACAGCGCCAGCACCGGGATGAAGGGAATGATCGCGGCGATGCCCGGCCAGCGTCGGGTCAGGCGGGCATAGCCGGCCCAGATTTGCAGCAGGACGTTCATGCGCGCCTCACCATGCCCCAGCGCTCGATGGTCGCGCGTTCCAGCGGGACCAGCAACAGACGGTCGATCAGAAGCCAGAGCACGCCGATCACGATCATGCCGAACACGATCACCTCGGTGCGGTAGAAATCGCGCGCGACGAACAGCATGTAGCCGAGCCCGACATTGGTCGCGATCATCTCCGCGGCGATCAGGCCGCGCCAGGCAAAGCCCAGGCCGGTGCGAATGCCGGTGACGATATTGGGCAGCGCGCCCGGCAGCAGTACTTCGGTCAGCAGCGCCCAGCGGCCGGCGCCGAGCGAGGCGGCAGCGTTGCGCAGCGTGTGCGGGATGGTCCTGACGCCGAGAAGCGTGTTGTAGGCGACGACGAAGAATACCGCGTTGAAGATCACGAAGACGATCGCGCCGAAACCGTAACCGAACCACAGCGTCGCGATCGGGATCCAGGCAATGCCGGCGAGCACCGAGAAGAACCGGAACAGCGGCGTGAGAAAGGCCGCGACCGTCGGGCTGACGCCCATGGCGATGCCGAGCGGCACCGCGGTGGCGATGCCGATCAGTGTCCCCAGGCCGACGCGCAAAAGACTGGCGCCGACATGCGCGAACAACGTGCCGTCCCGGATCGAGTCAAGCGCGGCGGTGCCGACCGCGCCGACCGAGGGAAACACGCGCGGATTGACGTTGAACAGCGGGATCACGGCGGCCCAGACCGCGACCAGCGCAAGCAGCGGCGCGATGAACATTGCAGCGCCGGCCAGCGAGTTGACGCTGCGCATCAGCCGCGACGATCGGCCTTTCAGACTGCCCGTCAGCTGCATTCGACCTCCCTGACGCTCAGCTATGCCTGTACCGGCATTTCCCACTGATCATTGCTGGTATCGTAGCCGCGTCTCGCCCAATCGCATATCTGTATCGGTTGCGACCCTCCTCGCGATCCGCGCGGAGCGGGGATCCGGGCCGAGCCCCTCATGTCACGGTGCATGGCGCTTTCTCTTGTTGAGGCTCGGCTTCCTGACGGCGCGCAGGGTCGATCCATCCGCTTTGCGAGCCGCCGCGGCGATAATGGTCTTTCGGTTCGACAGCTTCGATCGGGTGTAGCCCAGCAGCCGTTCCATCGCGGCGCGCGCCTTCTCCGGGTTGCCGCTCTCGATGGCCCGCGCCGCCATGACGTGGTTCGGCAGATTGTCCTTGAACCAGCCGCCGGGGCCGCCGACGGCAACGGTGAAGACGGTGCCCAGAATGGTATCGATCGCGCCGCGAAAGCCCTGGAGGACCGGATTGTGGGTCGCGTCCAGGATGGCGAGATGGAAAGCCTTGTCGGCAGCGAGGGCGCTGGCCTGGTCCTTTGCAGTCTGCATCGCCGCCAGGGCCGTGTCGATCCGCCAGCGGTCGTTCCTTGTTGCACGCTCGGCCGCAAGCGCTGCGGCAGCGGGCTCGATGATCGAGCGCACCTCCTGGATTGCCAGCAGAAGGTCCCGATCCGGCTCGTCCTGGCCGACCAGCCAGCTCAGCACGTCGCGGTCGAGCAGGCTCCATTCGTGGCGCGGCAGCACGTGTGTGCCGTGGCGCGGCCGCACGCTGACCAGACCTTTGGCGGCGAGCGTCTTGATGGCTTCGCGCACCACGCCGCGCCCGACTCCGAAGCGGGCTTCGAGCTCAGGCTCCGGCGGCAGGGCTGTCCCGACCGGAATGAGATCCTGCGCGATCTCCCGGCCGAGCGTCGTCAGCACCGCGCGAATGCGGCCGGGCTTGATCGGCTTGTCGACGGGGCTCGGGCGCGCTCTTGCCACTCGTACGTTTCTCCCGTCCGGCCTGTCGCGGCTGGTTCGTTTGTATTTGGCTGCCACGCCCCGGCAGCTGCAATCATCGGATGTTTAACATCGGATGAATGGATGAGGGCAAGCACTATTGTCGCAGCACACCCCGTGTTGCGTTGCGATATGCGCGTGGACCGCGGATCAAAGCATCTCCTCCAGCGTGCAGGTCAAAGTGCAGACGACGCCGCGCGGCAGAGGCAAGCCCCCGTGATCCGCTGCACCTCGGCATCGAGCACCATGCGCACGCTACGCACCGTTTCCAGCACACGGCGCGCAGCCTCGCTGCGATCCTGACGGTAGTTGTAATTGGCAAGGCCCACCGCGAAAACGATCAGCGGCAGCGTCGTTCCGGCCCCCGTCCAGCGCGCTCCTGATCGCCGGAGACCTCGCGCCTCCGCCGCACACCGAAGTGGCGAGTTGCAGTGCAGCAGGCGTTTACGTGCAGTCCTGCGACGAAGGGGTAGCTCCAGCGCACGCAAAATGACTTCCGTCCCGCCGAGGTTTTTCATACGCTTGCGTCTCGCAAGCCGCATAACGGCTGCGCTCACGGCCCGGCGACAGGGCCGGAGCATCAAAGGGAGGGGAGACGATGAAGCGAAGGTCATTTCTCGCTGGGATCGGGGCAACCACTGCGGCAGCTGCCATCGGCATGCCGTCGATCCTGAGGGCGCAAGCCCCGATCACGCTGAACGGTGCCGTGCAGTTCAATGACGACCATGCCTTCAACCGGGCCCTGCTGCGGTTCGAGGAGCTGGTGAAGAAATATTACGGCAAGCCCGTCAACTTCACCCTGCACAGAAACTCCTCGCTCGGCCTCGAGAAGCAGTATTTCGAGTACATGTCGCAAGGTAAGGCGGTCGATTACGCCATCGTCTCGCCGGCGCATATGTCGACCTTCGCCAAGGCGGCCCCGTTCATCGATGCGCCCTTCGTGTTCAAGGGCATCGAGCACATGAACAAGGTGGTCGAAGCCAACATCCTGGCGCCGGTCGCCGACGAGGTCGCGGCCAAGGCCGAGGTGGTTCTGATCGGCTATGCCGGCGGTGGCATCCGCAACATCTTCGCCAACAAGCCGCTCAAGAACCTCGCCGATCTCAAAGGCCTCAAGGTGCGCGTGCAGGGCGCGCCGATCTGGTCGAAGACCTTCGCGGCCGTCGGCATGAGCCCCACCGTGATCGCCTATAACGAAGTCTACAACGCGATCCAAAACGGAGTGATATCAGCCGGCGAGAACGAAGCGGCCGGCGTCGAGGCGATGAAGTTCTATGAAGTGGCGCCGCATCTCAACTTGACTCAGCACGCCGTGTCGATCCGGCCGATCTGCTTCTCGGTGAAGACGCTGAAGACCCTGCCCAAGGATCTGCAGGACGCGATCATGAAGGCGGGCAAGGAGGCCGGCGATTACGGCCGTCAGCTCGAGTCGAGTGAAGAGGTCGTCAAGCTCGACGCGCTAGAGAAGGCCGGCAAGCTCAAGCGCGTTCCGTTCGAGGAGCGGGATGCCATGAAGAAGCTCGCCGACCCCGTGATGGCCACCTACGCCAAGGAGATCGGCGCGGAGGGCATCTTCGAGAAGATCAACGTCGTCTGAGGCCGCCCCGTCCGCCGACAGCATTTCGGGCAGGCCCCGCTTCCTGCCCGGACTCGGCGGATGAGCGCCGTACGGAGCCCCCATGTCCGAAATGCACGTCCTGTCCACGCCGTCGCTGTGGCGTCGCGTCACCGCAGCCTATGCGAAATTGCTGGAATTCCTGCTCGCCGCCTGCGTCGGCATCCTGGTCATCCCCGTCACGTTGCAAATCGTCTCACGTTACACGCCGTTCATTCCCTCCTACATCTGGACCGAGGAGATGGCACGGTTCCTGTTCGTCTGGACGATCATGATCGGGGCGATGGTCGGCATCCGGGAAGCGCAGCACTTCGAAGTCGACGTCTGGCCCGATCTGTCGCGGCGATCGGAGGCCGCTGTACGGATTCTCGCGCGCCTCGGCGTGCTGGCACTGGCCCTCGTGTTCTTGTGGGCCGGAATCGAATTCACGCGCTTCGCCTGGAACAGAACGTCGGAGCTGGCCGATCTGCCGCTCTGGCTGATCCACGTCGCCTGGCCGGTGGCCGGCGTGACCTGGATCGTGTTTGCGGGCGAACAGATCCTGGACGAAATGCGCATTCTGGTCGGGGCACAGAGATGAGCGGCACTGTACTTTCTGCCGGACAGGCCGCCATGGTGCTGTTCGGGGTCTTCATCGGGCTGCTGATCGTGCGCGTGCCGGTCGCCTTCGCGCTCGGCCTTGCCTGCGTGCCGATCCTTCTGATCGAGCCGCGCCTGTCGTTGATGACGCTCGCGCAGGAGACCTTCAACGCCTACAATTCGTTCATTCTGCTCGCGGTGCCGTTCTTCCTCTTGACGGCGAACCTGATGAGCATCGGTGGCATCACCGACCGCCTCGTGGCGCTGTCGCGCTCGATGGTCGGGCACTGGCCGGGATCGCTGGCGCAGATCAACGTGGTGCTGTCGGTGTTCTTTGCCGGCATCTCGGGCTCCTCGACCGCAGATGCCGCCAGTCAGTCCAAGATCTTCATCGATGCGCAGAACAAGGAGGGCTACGACCTTTCGTTCTCCATTGCCATCACCGCGGTGTCGGCGGTGCTTGCCGTCATCATCCCGCCGTCGATCCTGATGATCGTCTGGGGCGGGCTGATCTCGACCTCGATCGCGGCGATGTATCTGGCCGGCATCGTGCCGGGCCTTTTGATCGCGGGCGCGCAGATGGTGACGGTGCACATCTATGCCGTGCGCCGCGGCTACCCCACCTATCCGAAATCGACCTGGGTCGAGATGGGATCCGCTATCTGGCGATCGATCCCGGCGCTGATGACGCCGTTCATCATCGTCGGCGGCATTCTGCTCGGCTGGTTCACGGCGACCGAGTCCGCCTGCGTCGCCGTGCTTTATTCCGTGGTGCTCTCCGCGTTCTTCTACCGCGAGACGGGCTTGCGGGAATTGTACAAGGCGCTGCTCGACACCGGGCGCCTTGCCGGCGTGGCGCTGTTTTGCGTCGGCACCGCAAGTGCATTCGGGTGGCTGCTGGCCTACTACAAGATCCCGCAGGAGCTTTTGGCGAATGTCTCGACCTGGGGCATGGGCACGGTCACGGCGGGCTTCTTCATCGCCTTCTGCTTTCTGGTTGTGGGCTGCTTCCTCGACGCGATCCCGGCGATCGTCATTGTCGGCACCGTGCTGGAGCCGCTCGCCAGGTCGGTCGATCTCCATCCAGTCCAGTTCGCGATCATCTCCATCGTGTCGCTGGCCTTCGGACTGGTGACGCCACCCTACGGCCTCTGTCTAATGATCGCCTGTTCGATCGCGGGCGTGCGGCTGCGCTATGCCCTGAAGGACACGGTGATCATGCTGATCCCGATGCTGCTCGTGCTGGCGGCGGTGATCATTTGGCCCAGCGTGTCGTTGTTCCTGCCGCGCCTGCTTGTGCCGGAAATGCTGAAATGAGCGTTTGATCGTGCGATCCCGCGGTCGTGGACCGCGGGACCGTTCCGGTGGGCTACAGATTGCTTTCAGTGATCGCGGCGTAGACCATGCTGCGCAGCTCGCGGCGGATCGGATAGGCGCTCGACGGCAGCACCTGGGTCATGAAGATCGCGATCAGGTCCTCTGCCGGATCGATCCAGAACGAGGTCGTGGCGGCGCCGCCCCAATTGTATTCGCCGGGGCTGCCGGCGATCAACGTCTCGGCCGGGCGCATGGTGACGGCGAAGCCGAGACCGAAGCCGATGCCGTTATAGGTCGCTTCCGAGAACAGCGAGCGCGAGACTTCCGGCAGCGCTCGGCCGCCCGGAATGTGGTTGGTCGTCATCAGGGCCAGCGTCTTCGGGCCGATCAGCCTGACGCCGCCGAGCTCGCCGCCATTGAGCAGCGTGCGGCAGAAGGTGAGATAGTCGGCGACCGTCGAGCACAGGCCTCCGCCGCCGGAGATGAACGAGGGGGGCGACAGGAACGAGCTCGTTGCCGGGTCGTCCTGCAGCGTCAGGCCTTCGCGTCGCTGGCCGGCATGGAAGGTCATGCCGCCGCCGGGATCGGCGGAATAGCAGGCTGCGAAGCGATGTGCCTTCGAGGCCGGCACGTGGAAGTCGGTGTCGATCATGCCGAGCGGATCGAGGATGCGCTGTTTCAAGAACTGCTCGAACGGCACGCCGGAGATCTTGCCGACGAGATAGCCGATCACGTCGGTCGCAACGGAGTAATTCCAGGACTCGCCCGGCGAAAACTCCAGCGGGATCTTGGCCAGGCCTTCGATCATGGTTTGGAGTGTGCCTGACTTCTCGACCTCGCCGATCTTTTCAGTTCGATAGGCGGCATCGACGTTGGAGCGTTGCTGGAAGCCATAGGTGAGCCCAGACGTGTGGCGCAAGAGGTCGACGATCAGCATCGGCCGGGACGGCGGCCGGGTCAGGAACGCCGGGTAGGTGCCGGCGACGAACACGCCGAGGTCCTTCCACTCCGGAATGTATTTGGCGACGGGCTCGTCGATGGCGACGAGGCCTTCCTCGACCAGCATCATGAAGGCGACGCTGGTGAGCGGCTTGGTCATGGAATAGATGCGATAGATCGTGTCGTCCTTCACCGGCACCTTGCGCTCGACATCGGCAAAGCCCTGCACTGAGCTGTGCGCGACCTTGCCGCGGCGGTAGACCAGAAGATGCGTGCCCGGAAAACGGCCGGCATCGATGTACCGGCGCTTGAGATGTGCATCGACGCGGTCGAGCGCGGCCTTGGACATGCCGACGGATTCGGGCGAGGCGGGGGTGGGGGCGAGCATCGGTTCCTCCGGGCGTTTTGTCGTTGATACCGAAATGGCGGCCGCATTCCAAGTCGGTTGCGCTTAACGGGGCCGGGCCGGCTGGTGTAGACTCGGCCTCGGAACGCAAGGAGCCCGCCAGGGCCAACGAGAAGAACGCGAGGGCAAACGCACCATGACTCAGTTCACCGAGACCGAACTCACCGAAGCCGTCGTCAGGAGCTTCGACCACACGCCCGATACGCGCGCGAAATTCCTGCTGCAGGAATTGGTGAGGTCGCTGCACGATTACGTGAGCAAGACCGGTCTCACCTTCGAGGAATGGGAATATGCCATCGATTTCCTGACCCGGACCGGGCAGAAATGCACCGACACCCGCCAGGAATTCATCCTCTTGTCCGACGTGCTCGGCGTCT
Organism: Bradyrhizobium sp. USDA 223; assembly: GCF_044909005.1. Classification (NCBI taxonomy): domain Bacteria; kingdom Pseudomonadati; phylum Pseudomonadota; class Alphaproteobacteria; order Hyphomicrobiales; family Nitrobacteraceae; genus Bradyrhizobium; species Bradyrhizobium sp. USDA 223. The sequence continues at coordinate 4,067,915 of NZ_JBIYDR010000001.1, read as the reverse complement.
CCATGCTGGTCGACGCCGTCAATCACAGGGATCGCGACGGTGCCACTGAGACCACGGTGCTCGGCCCGTTCTACGTCGGCGAGCACAAGGTGACTGCGCACGGCACCGACATCTCGCCGAACAACCAGACCGGCGAGCGGATGTTCGTGCAGAGCCGCGTCACCGATCTCGAGGGCAAGCCGCTCGCCGGCGTTCCCGTCGACGTCTGGCACGCCGATGACGACGGCTTCTACGATTCCCAGAAGCCGAACTACGATGAGGTCGGCGCCTCGGCGCGGGCGCGCTTCATCACCGATGACGATGGCCGCTTCTTCTTCCGCACCATCCTGCCGTGCAGCTACCCGATCCCGACCGATGGTCCGGTCGGCGAGATGATCGTGCAGACCGGCCGCCACCCGATGCGCCCGGCACATGTGCACTTCCTGGTCAACGCCAAGGGCTATGAGCCGCTGATCACGCACGTCTTCATGGACGGTGACAAATATCTCGATTCCGACGTGGTGTTCGGCGTGAAGGACGATCTCGTCGCCAAGGTCGAGCCGCGCAATGATCCCACAATGCCCGACGGAACCAAGGCGAACGGGCAGTGGCATTTGATGACTTACGAATTCCACCTCAAGCCCGGCGGCGGCATGGCGCCGAAGCCGCTCGGGGTGAAGGCGACCGAGCCGGCGTGAGGATGCGAAATCTCAGTCATCCCCCGATATAGGCTGCCAACTCGTCGGGCGTACCCTTTGGAAAGGCGTCTTTCAGATAATCGAGGAAAGCGGAGACGCGCGCACTGAGCAATCGCCGCGAGGGATAGAGCGTCCATAGGGCGATGTCGGCTCCCTCGACGTCGCCCCAGCGTATGAGCGTGCCGGCGGCAAGATCGTGGCTGACGAGCGACAGCGGCAGCCTTGCGGCACCGATACCGGCTCTCACGGCATCGCGAACCATCATCAGGGATGACAGTCGAAGCACAGGATCGATCGCGATGCGCGATGGGCCGCTTGGCCGTCTGATGTCCCAAATCGCAGCTTTGTCATCGCCGCGCACGATGGCCGGAACGGCGAGGTTTCGTCTCGGGCGCTTCAGAGCGGGGCTGGCGACGACCAGCATTCGGTCGCGCAAGAAGATGCGGCCGACCAGGCCTTCATCCGGATCGGGATTGACCCGGATCACGAGATCAAAGCCTTCCTCGATCATGTCGACGTAGCGGTCATCGGTCGTAACTTCGAGCCGGACTTGCGGATGCCGAAGGGCAAAGCCGGCCGCGAGACGGCCCATCGCGGTTTGCGAGAAGAGCAGGGGTGCGCTGATCCGCAACCTGCCCTTTGGCTTGTCCCCGCCCGAGGCGATCGCGGCCGCTGTCTCGTCGAGCTCGGTGAGGAGTGCGCCCGTCCGCTCATAGAGCGCGCGCCCTTCCTGGGTGAGCTTGAGCGTGCGCCCGCCGCGCTCGAACAGACGCAGATCAAGACTGCTCTCCAGTTCAGACACACGTCGAGACAAGGTCGCTTTCGGACGTCCCGCTGCCCGCGCGGCCTTTCCGAACCCTCCGTGACGGGCGACGAGATTGAAATCGGCAAGCGCAAGCAAATCCATCTGTTCCACCAATGAGACGGTCTGTCCAAATATAACGTCTATCGGCTCGCATGTGGATCATTAGTTTCCGGGTGTCTTCCAAAACCCAACCGGAGTGATCCCATGACCATCCTCGTTACCGGCGCCACCGGCACCATCGGCCGCAACGTCGTTGAGCAACTCGTCAAGCGCGGCGCCGATGTGCGCGCACTCGTCCGAAATCCCGAGAAGGCCAACCTTCCGGCAGGTGTCGCGGTCGCCCAAGCCGACTTGCTGGACGTCGATTCCGTGCGCGCTGCGTTTTCGGGCGTCTCGACGCTGTTCCTGCTCAACGCCGTGGTGCCCGACGAATTCACTCAGGCGCTGACTGCGCTCAACCTTGCCCGCGAAGCCGGCATCGAGCGGTTCGTCTATCTGTCGGTCATTCACAGCGACCTCTACGTGAATGTGCCGCACTTCGCCGGCAAGTTCGGGGTCGAGCGCATGATCGAGCAGATGGGCTTCAAGGCGACCATCCTGCGGCCCGCCTATTTCATGAACAACGAGCTCATGATCAAGGATGCCGTGACCGGATATGGCGTCTACCCGATGCCGATCGGCAGCAAGGGCCTTGCGATGATCGACGCGCGCGACATCGGCGAGATCGCTGCGATCGAACTGATCCGCCGCGAGACATCCGCAGCGCCGCTTCCGCTCGAACGCATCAATCTTGTTGGCCCTGAGACACTCACGGGCGCGAAGGCCGCCGCGATCTGGTCGGAGGTGCTCGGCCGCGCGATCGCCTACGGCGGAGACGACACCGCGGGGTTCGAGAAGAACCTCAGGCAGTTCATGCCGCCCTGGATGGCTTTCGACATGCGGGTGATGGGCGAGCGCTTCCTCACCGAGGGAATGATCCCTGAGCCCGGCGACGTCGAGCGTCTGACCGGCATGCTGGGCCGTCCCTTGCGCTCCTATCGCGACTTCGTCGCCGAGATCGCGGCCCCCGTTTGAGGCTTGCCAGAGCAGAAGCGCAGGCGGGCTGGCTGCGCCGCTCGCTATTGATCATGTGGCGAGCGGCAATCTCGATCAGCGCGCATGCAGCAAGGCCAGCAGCACGACGACGGCGCAGGCGAGCGCCGCCGTTGTCAGCTTCCAGAACATCAGCGGGCTGCGCTCCAGGAGCGGTGTGATGCGCGTGTCGAGATAGGCCGGGTTGGGCGTGCGAAGCTCGAAGATGAATTCCGAGAGATCCTCGTGCCGCTTGTAGGGATCGGGATGGAGCGCGCGCCGGAGCGCGCCGTCGACCCAGGCGGGGACGTTGCGGTCATCGTCGGCGGCGCGATATTTAAGCTTTCGCACATCCGCCTTGCGCCGGATTTTGGCGATTTGGGTGCCGTAGGGCAGCTTTCCCGTCAGCATCTGGTAGCAGATCACGGCCAGCGAAAACATGTCGGAGCGCGGCGAGCCGCCTTGCCCCAGGAAATACTCCGGCGCCGTGTACTGGACGGTGCCCAGGATTTCGTCGGCCTCCCCTGGCGGCGCCGCCTCGGCCACGCCGGCGACCCTGACCGATCCGAAGTCGATGATCTTGGCGGTGCCGGTCTTGTCGATCAGGATGTTGTCGGGCCTGAGGTCTTGATGCAGCATCTCCATGCGATGGAAGGCGCGCAGGCCCGCGGCGATCTGCTCGATGAGGCCGCGCACGGTTTCGAGATCGGGCCGCGGATTGTCGGTCATCCACTGCTTCAAGGTCTGCCCCTCGACGAACTCGGTCGCGACGTAGAGATAGCCGCGTCTCCGCGACTGCGACAGCGGTTTGAGCACATGCGGGCTGTCGATCCGGCGCGCGATCCACTCCTCCATCAGGAAGCGCTTGAGATAGGCGGCGTTGTCGCGTAGGTCGACCGACGGCAGCTTGAGCGCGACCGGCTGCTCGGTCTCGGTGTCGACGGCGAGGTAGATATGGCTGCGGCTGCTGCCGTGGATCTCGCGGACGATCCGGTAGCCGTCGAAGATCGCCCGCGGCTCCGGCAGCGCCGGCAGCGGCAATTCCGAGCTCTGATTGAAGATGCCGGCCGGATCGCGCTGCGGCACCGCATCGATCCGCAGGATCTGCACGGTGATGTTGTCGTCGCTGCCGCGGCGATAGGCTTCCTCCACGATCGCCTTCGCCGCCCCGTCCAGCTCGGCTGCATGCTCGCTTAGCGCGCTCGTGATGAAACGGGAGTCGACGAATTCATAGGCGCCATCGGTCGCCAGCAGGAAGGTGTCGCCGGCCTCGATTTCGATCGCCTGATAGTCGATCTCGAGCTGCGGATTAATGCCGAGCGCGCGGCCGAGATAGGTCTGCTCGGACGAGACGATGATGCGGTGATCGTCGGTCAGTTGCTCCAGCGCCTTGCCGGCGACGCGATAGACGCGGCAATCGCCGACATGGAAGATGTGCGCGGTGGTTGCCTTGATGACCATGGCGCTGAGGGTGCAGACATAACCCTTGTCGCGGTCATAGGCATATTGGCTCTTGCGCGTCTGCGCATGCAGCCAGGAATTGGTCGCCTCCAGCACGCGGCGGGCGGAGGTCTTCACCGTCCACGATTCCGACGTGCAGTAATAATCCATCAGGAAGCTCTTGACCGCCGACTCGCTGGCGATCTGGCTTACCGTGCTCGAGGAAATTCCGTCGGCGAGAACCGCCGCGATGCCCTTCAGGCTGAGCAGCGGCTCTTCCGGAATCAGGACGCCGTGAAAGTCCTGGTTGATGGGCTTGCGGCCCTTGTCGGAATGCTGGCCGACTGAAATCAGGAGTCCGCGGGTCATCGCCATCCCCGGCAAGGAGGAGCCTCACCCTGATCGGGCGAGGCTCCCCTGTCGAGACGTTTTCGATCAGGCCGCAACGCGGGGCTTCACGGCCTTCTCCGCCTGACGCTTCGGCAGGGTCATGACGTGCGTGGCATAGAGGGTCATGCCGGTGAAGGCGAGGCCGCCGACGAGGTTGCCGAGCACGGTCGGGATCTCGTTCCAGATCAGATAGTCCATGATCGAGAACTTGGCGCCGAGCAGCAGGCCCGACGGGAACAGGAACATGTTCACGACGGAATGCTCGAACACCATGTAGAAGAACACCAGGATCGGCATCCACATCGCGATCACCTTGCCGGGCACGGAGGTCGAGATCATGGCGCCGACGACGCCGGTCGAGACCATCCAGTTGCAGAGCATGCCGCGCAAGAACAGCGTCGCCATGCCGGCCGCGCCGTGCGCGGCATAGCCAAGGGTTCGGCCCTCGCCAATATTGCCGATGGCGGCGCCGACCTTGTCGGGCGCCTGCGTGAAGCCGAAGGTCGTGACGAAGGCCATCATGAAGGCGACGGTGAAGGCGCCGGCGAAATTGCCGACGAAGACGAGACCCCAATTGCGCAGCACGCCGTTGAGCGTGACGCCCGGGCGCTTGTCGATCAGCGCGAGCGGCGAGAGCACGAACACGCCGGTCAGGAGGTCGAAGCCCAGGAGATAGAGCATGACGAAGCCGACCGGGAACAAGAGCGCGCCGACCAGCGGCTGGCCGGTGTTCACGGTGATCGTGACGGCAAACCAGGCTGCGAGGGCCAGGATCGCGCCGGCCATATAGGCGCGGATGATGGTATCCCGGGTGGACATGAAGATCTTGGACTCGCCCGCATCCACCATCTTGGTGACGAATTCCGAAGGCGCGAGATACGACATCAATGGTTCCTTTTGCTCGTAAGTGAGATCGACACGCCCCGACGAGGGCGCGGCTGAACGTCATCGGCCGTGCGGGCAGCCTGCCGCGCACGAGGGCTATGGAAAGTCTGGAAGCCTTGGGAATCGCGTCACGAGGACTCTGAAGCCGGAGACCGCGAAGCAGGTGAGCTTCCGGGATGCAGCCGCCAGAGGCTGCATCAATGCGGCCAAGCCGCAGTCGTCGTTGACGCAACCTCAGAAGCAATTTGTGTGCCGTGGTGCGTCGATCGAAAAAGCGAGCAAATTCAGCTGGATGTCAGCTGCAGGGGGATGATTGGCAAAACTGCGCCGCCTCTTGCTTGAGCGGCTGCACAACTTTTGTGCGGCGCACAAGGATTGAGCAGATCGCAAACTTCGCGTGCGGAACAGGGCTGCGTTGGTCAGACGCGAAATTACCAAGCATCTGATTATCCATCATTTTTGACGGTGGCAGGCTTGGCATGAAGCTTGAATAGTTCCAGGCCGACGCCATTGAAGCCGTCCCGCGAGACTTCTCATCCGAATTGCTGACGCACCCAAACGGGGTCTCCCCGTCGCGCGTTCGCATGCGCCTTTTTCTGGCGTCACGGACGGACGGGCTGCTCGTGCGCACTGACGCAATCATTCCGCAACGACGCAAAAGGACGACACGACCTATGACCAAGCGCATTCGCCGGCCCTCCGAGACTGGCCTCAGCCGCCGTCAATTGTTGAAAGCCACCGGCTCGACCGCCGCACTGCTCGCCGCCGCCAAGCTGAATTTCCCCGCCGGCGCCTTCGCGCAGGACGGAGGCCCCGAGGTCAAGGGCGCCAAGCTCGGCTTCATTGCGCTCTCCGACGCCGGCCCGCTGTTCGTCGCCAAGGACAAGGGCCTCTTCGCAAAGCACGGGGTGCCCGACACCGACGTGCAGAAGCAGGCATCCTGGGGCACCACGCGCGACAACCTCGTGCTCGGCTCCGAAGGCAACGGCATCGACGGCGCGCACATCCTCACCCCGATGCCGTACCTGATCTCGGCCGGCAAGGTGACGCAGAACAACCAGCCGACGCCGATGTACATCCTGGCGCGGCTCAATCTCGATGCGCAGTGCATCTCGGTCGCCAAGGAATATGCCGACCTCAAGGTTGGCGCGGACGCCTCGGTGCTCAAGGCCGCATTCGAGAAGAAGAAGGCCGAAGGCAAGTCGGCCAAGGTCGCGATGACCTTCCCGGGCGGCACGCATGACCTCTGGATCCGCTACTGGCTCGCCGCCGGCGGCATCGACCCCGACAAGGACGTCGAGACCATCACCGTGCCGCCGCCCCAGATGGTGGCGAACATGAAGGTCGGCACCATGGACGCCTTCTGCGTCGGCGAGCCCTGGCCCGGGCAGTTGGTCCACCAGAAGATCGGCTATACCGCCGTCAACACCGGCGAGATCTGGAGCAAGCATCCCGAAAAGTCGTTCGGCATGCGAGCGGCCTGGGTCGACAAGAACCCCAAGGCTGCAAAGGCGATCCTGATGGCCGTGATGGAGGCCCAGCAATGGGCCGACAAAATGGAGAACAAGGAAGAGCTCGCCACCATCATGGCGAAGCGCCAGTGGATCAACTGCCCGGTCGAGGACATCGCCGACCGTGCCAAGGGCAAGTTCGACTACGGCATTCCCGGCAAGGTGGTCGAGAACTCGCCGCACATCATGAAGTACTGGCGCGATCATGCCTCCTATCCGTTCCGGAGTCACGATCTCTGGTTCATGACCGAGGACATCCGCTGGGGCAAATACGAGGCCGGCTTCGACAGCAAGGCGCTTATCGCCAAGGTCAACCGCGAGGACCTCTGGAAGGATGCGGCCAAGACCCTGGGCGTAGCCGCCGCCGACATTCCGGCCTCCACCTGGCGCGGCAAGGAGACCTTCTTCGACGGCAAGGTGTTCGATCCGGAAAATCCGGCCGCCTATCTGAAGTCGCTCGCGATCAAGCGCGTCGAAGTCTGATGGAGCCCTGCGGCCGCCTTTAGGGGGCGGCCGCATCGTCCTTGCCACGCCGGAGAGAGATAGCGATGAACATGACCGCCACCAAGATCGAGGTTGAGACTGCGACGCCTGCCGCAACGATTGCGCCGGTCGTCGCGCTGACGCCCAAGCGTCCCCCGCGCGCTGAAACTTACGCACGCATGGCGCGCGAGACAGCCGTGCGCGTGATCCCGCCGCTGGTCGTGATCGCGCTGCTGACGCTGGTGTGGGAGCTGGTCTGCAGGAGAGCCGGTTCGGCGCTGCCGCCGCCCTCAAAAGTATTTGCGGATACCAAGGAGCTGATCTTCGATCCGTTCTTCGATCATGGCGGCATCGACAAAGGCCTGTTCTGGCACCTGTCCGCCAGTCTCCAGCGCGTCGCCTTCGGCTACTCGCTCTCGGCGATCGCCGGCATCGCGCTCGGCGTGCTGGTCGGACAGTCGGTCTGGGCGATGCGCGGGCTCGATCCGCTGTTCCAGGTGCTGCGCACGATTCCGCCGCTGGCCTGGCTGCCGCTCTCGCTCGCGGCCTTCCGCGACGGCCAGCCTAGCGCGATCTTCGTCATCTTCATCACGTCGATCTGGCCGATCATCATCAACACCGCGGTCGGCATCCGCAACATCCCGCAGGACTATCGCAACGTCGCCGCGGTGGTGCAGCTCAATCCGCTGGAATTCTTCGCAAAGATCATGATCCCGGCGGCGGCGCCCTACATCTTCACGGGCCTGCGCATCGGCATCGGCCTGTCCTGGCTCGCGATCGTCGCCGCCGAAATGCTGATCGGCGGCGTCGGCATCGGCTTCTTCATCTGGGACGCCTGGAACTCCTCGCATATCAGCGAGATCGTCCTGGCGCTGTTCTATGTCGGCATCGTCGGCTTCGTGCTGGACCGCCTGATCGCGGGGCTCGGCAAGATCGTCACCCGCGGCACCGCGCAGAACTGAGAGGAGAGGGCACATGACCGCCTATCTGAAGCTCGACCACATCGACAAGGTCTTCACCCGCGGCGCCGCCAGCACGGAGGTGCTGAAGGACATCAACCTGACGATCGAGAAGGGCGAATACGTCTCGATCATCGGCCATTCCGGCTGCGGCAAGTCGACCCTGCTCAACATCATCGCAGGGCTGACTGGCGCCACCACGGGCGGCGTGCTGCTGGAAAACCGCGAGGTGAACTCGCCGGGGCCCGATCGCGCCGTGGTGTTCCAGAACCACAGCCTGCTGCCATGGCTGACCGTCTACGAAAACGTCAGGCTCGGCGTCGACAAGGTCTTTGCCAAGACCAAGTCCCGTGCCGAGCGCGACGCCTGGGTGATGCACAATCTCAACCTCGTGCAGATGGCCCATGCCAGGGACAAGCGTCCTTCGGAGATCTCCGGCGGCATGAAGCAGCGCGTCGGCATCGCCCGGGCGCTGGCGATGGAGCCGAAGGTGCTGCTTCTCGACGAGCCGTTCGGCGCGCTCGACGCGCTGACCCGCGCCCACTTGCAGGACTCGGTGATGGCGCTGCATCAGAAGCTCGGCAATACCATCCTGATGATCACCCACGACGTCGACGAAGCCGTGCTCCTATCTGATCGCATCGTGATGATGACCAACGGACCGAGCGCGCGCATCGGCGAGGTGCTGGAGGTGCCGCTGGCGCGGCCGCGCAAGCGGCTCGACCTCGCCACCAACGCCACTTATCTGAAGTGCCGCCAGCGCGTGCTCGAATTCCTCTACGAGCGTCATCGCTTCGTCGAAGCCGCGTAAGTCACGCGTTCACGCGAGATCTGCCCGCGCCCAATTAATCGACATCAAGCTCAATCCTTGTGCGTCGCACAGGGATTGAGCGAAACGCAAATTTAGCGTGCGGAAAAGCCCTGCAAACCATTCGGGCAGTACGAATAACATCCTGAAATCCCTTTGTTTCCTGCGTGCGCGCAACTGGCACGGAAATTGAAACGTCTTTGCGCGACGCCAACGACGACGTCCCTCAACATCATCAATCAGCATCGTGATCTCGCCACCGGGGGTGAAGCCTCGGAGCGCGCCTCCGTGACCGGAGGCAGAGCCTGCAACGACGCAGCGGTGAGCCTGGAAGGGATACGCAATGACGAAGAATCCGACCCTGAAGTCCAGCTGGATTTCAGACTGGCGCCCCGAGGATGAGGCGTTCTGGAACAATACCGGCAAGTCGATCGCGCGGCGCAATCTGATCTGGTCCATCGTCGCCGAACATATCGGCTTCTCCGTCTGGCTGATCTGGAGCATCGTCACCACCAAGCTGCCGCAGGCCGGCTTCCACTACACCACCGACCAGCTGTTCCAGCTCGTCGCCGTGCCGGGCCTGATCGGCGCCTTCATGCGCTTTCCCTACACCTTCGCGGTGACGACGTTCGGCGGCCGCAACTGGACCATCTTCAGCGCGGCGATCCTGTTCATCCCGACGTTGTCGCTTGCCTATTTCGTCAGCCAGCCCGACACGCCGTTCTGGCTCATGCTGCTGGTCGCCTCGACCGCGGGTCTCGGCGGCGGCAATTTCGCCTCCAGCATGACCAACATCTCCTTCTTCTTTCCCGACCGGATGAAGGGATGGGCGCTCGGCCTCAACGCGGCCGGCGGCAATATCGGTGTCTCCAGCGTGCAGCTCCTGACCCCGATCCTGATGACGCTCGCCGTCTTCAACCTGTATCAGGCGACGCCCGTCGACGGCATCTTCCTGCAGAATGCCGGCCTGATGTGGGTGCTGCCGATCGCAATCGCGGTGTTCGGCGCGGTGTTCTTCATGAACAACCTCACCACGGCGAAATCGTCGGTGAAGAACCAGCTCGCGATCGTCAAGCGCAAGCACACCTGGATCATGGCCTATCTCTATATCGGCACGTTCGGGTCCTTCATCGGCTATTCGGCGGCGTTTCCGCTGCTGCTCAAGACGCAGTTCCCCACCGTGACAATCTCGATCGCCTTCCTCGGCCCGCTGGTCGGCTCGCTGTCGCGTCCGCTCGGCGGCTGGCTCGCAGACCGGGTCGGCGGCTCCATCATCACGTTCTGGAATTTCATCGTGATGGCGGGCGCCACGGTCGGCGCGCTCTATTTCGTCGGACACAAGGATTTCATCGGCTTCCTGTCGATGTTCCTGATTCTGTTCGTGACGACGGGCATCGGCAACGGCTCGACCTACCGCATGATCCCCTCGATCTTCCGCGAGGAGAACCTTTTCAAGGTGCGCGGCAAGGGCGATGCGGCACGCAGCGCTGCCCTGAAGACCGCGAGCATCGAGAGCGGCGCGGCCGTCGGCTTCATCGGCGCAGTCGGTGCCGTCGGCGGCTATCTGATCCCGAGCGGCTTCGGCAAGTCGATCGCCATGACCGGCGGGCCGCAGCTCGCGCTCGTGGTCTATCTCGGCTTCTACGCCTCCTGCCTCGCTCTGACCTGGTGGTTCTACCTGCGTCGCAGCCCGCAGGGTGAGGGCGCGCCAAGCCTCGCCGAGGCGCGTGTGTGAGCACGACAAATTGGCACGAATGTCGCTTCTCCCCGTACGCGGGGAGAAATCTCTCTGATGACGTTTGACTCATGAACTTTGTCCGCAATGGCGCGGACGAAGGCAGACCGAAACAGACAGGAGAACATCATGACGCCCGAGCAGATTACCCTCGTTCAGCAGAGCTTCGCCAAGGTCGCCCCGATTTCGGAAGCCGCTGCGGTGCTGTTCTACGACCGCTTGTTCGAGGTGGCGCCGTCCGTGCGGGGGATGTTTCCCGAGGACATGACCGAGCAGCGCAAGAAGCTGATGGGCATGCTCGCCGCCGTGATCAGCGGCCTGTCGAATCTGGAGTCGATTCTTCCCGCGGCCTCCGCGCTCGCCAAGCGTCACGTCGACTATGGCGCCAAGGCCGAGCACTACCCCGTGGTCGGCGCGAGCTTGCTTTGGACCCTCGAGAAGGGCCTTGGCGAAGCCTGGACGCCCGAACTCGCCGCAGCGTGGACCGACGCCTATGGCGTGCTGTCCGGCTACATGATTTCCGAGGCCTACGGCGCGCAAGCGCAGGCCGCCGAATAGGAGATGCGTTGTGAGTGAACCGCTGGTCATCGTCGGCAACGGTATGGCGGCCGCGCGTCTGGTCGACGAGCTCGCCAAGACCGCGCTCGGCCGCTACGCGGTCGCCGTGATCGGCGAAGAGCCGCGGCTCGCTTACAATCGCGTGCTCCTCTCCTCCGTGCTGGCGGGCGAGACCGGCTCGCACGAGATCGAGCTGCGGCCGGCCGGTTGGTGGCGAGACCGCGGCGTCACGGTACGCTACGGCTATCGCGTCAGCGAGATCGATGTCGGCCGCCGTGAGCTCAAGATCGCGGGCGAGGAGAGCATGGAATATTCCAAGCTCGTGCTCGCCACGGGATCGACGCCGCTGCGGCTCAACGTGCCGGGCGCCGATCTTGCCGGCGTGCACACGTTTCGCGACACCCGCGACGTCGACCTGCTGCTGACGCTGGCCGCGGCCAGGAAGCGCGTCGTCGTGGTCGGCGGCGGCCTGCTCGGGTTAGAGGCGGCCTACGGTCTCGCCAAGGCCGGCGCACCGGTGACGCTGCTGCATCTGATGGACCGGCTGATGGAGCGTCAGCTCGACGCGCCCGCGGCCGACCTGCTCAAGACGCTGGTCGAGCGCAAGGGTATCCGCATCCTGCTCAATGCCGCGACGGCCCGCATCCACGGCGACGGCCACGTCCAGGCGGTCGAGCTCGCCGATGGCAGTCGCATCGCGGCCGATGCGGTGATCTTCGCCGCGGGCATCAAGCCGAACGTCGCGCTGGCGAAAGAGGCGGGAATCGCGGTCAACCGCGGCGTCGTCGTCAACGACGTGATGCAGACCTCCGCGTCCGACATCTTTGCGCTCGGCGAATGCGCCGAGCATCGCGGCACCTGCTATGGCCTGGTCGAGCCCGCCTACGAGCAGGCGCGCGTGCTGGCGCGGCATCTGGCCGGCCGGCCCGCCGCTTATCAGGGCAGCGTGGTCTCGACCAACCTGAAAGTCTCCGGCGTCAGCGTGTTCTCCGCCGGCGACTTCATGGGCGGGGAGGGCAGCGAGAGCCTCGTGCTGTCGGATCGCAGGCGCGGCACTTACAAGAAGCTCGTCATCGCCGACGGTCGGCTCACCGGGGCGGTGCTGATCGGCGATACGATCGATGCGCTCTGGTACCTCGAGCTGATCCGCAATCGCGACAAGGTCGCTTCGATCCGCACCGACATGATGTTCGGCCGCGCGCTGGCGCAGCCTTCGAAAGCGGCGTGATATGACGGCGATCGATCCAAATCTCCGCACCACCAAGACCACCTGTCCCTATTGCGGCGTCGGCTGCGGCGTGCTCGCAACGCCTGACGGCAAGGGTGGTGCAGCAATCGCGGGCGACCCCGATCATCCCGCCAATTTCGGCCGGCTGTGCTCGAAGGGCTCCGCGCTCGGCGAGACCGTCGGCCTGGAAGGGCGGCTGCTCTATCCGATGATCCGCTGCAAGGGCGTGCTGGAGCGGGTCGCCTGGAGCGATGCGCTGGACCACGTCGCCCACCGCATGCAGCACATCGTGGCGCGCGATGGGGCCAACGCGGTCGCGTTCTATCTCTCCGGCCAGCTCCTCACCGAAGACTATTACGTCGCCAACAAGCTGATGAAGGGGTTTGTCGGCACCGCCAATGTCGACACCAATTCCCGGCTCTGCATGTCGTCCTCGGTTGCGGGCCATCGCCGCGCTTTCGGCGCCGACACGGTGCCTGGCTGCTATGAGGATCTCGACCAGGCCGATCTGCTCGTCTTCGTCGGCTCGAACGCGGCCTGGTGCCATCCGGTGCTGTTCCAGCGCATGGTGAAGAACAGGCAGGAGCGCGGCGCCCGCATGATCGTGATCGATCCGCGCCGCACCGATACCGCCAGCGATGTCGACCTGTTCCTCGGCCTCAAGCCCGGCACCGACACCGCGCTGTTCTCCGGCCTGTTCGTGCATCTCGCCGACAATGGCGTGCTGGACCAGGATTACATCGCGCAGAACACGTCGGGCTTCGATGATGCGCTGGCGCGCGCGCGCAACATCGCCGGCAGCGTCACTGCGACCGCGCTCGCCACGGGCCTCTCCGAGCAGGACGTCGCCGCCTTCTTCAGGATGTTCCGCGACACCGAGAAGGTCGTCACGCTCTATTCGCAAGGGGTCAACCAGTCGGCGCAGGGCACCGACAAGGTCAACGCCATCCTGAACTGCCATCTCGCCACGGGGCGGATCGGCAAGCCGGGCGCCTCGCCGTTCTCGCTGACCGGCCAGCCCAACGCGATGGGCGGCCGCGAGGTCGGCGGCCTCGCCAACATGCTCGCCGCCCATATGGGTTTCACGCCGCCCGACATCGACCGCGTCAGGCGGTTCTGGAAGGCGCCGCGCATCGCCACCCATGAGGGGCTGAAAGCGGTGCAGCTGTTCGAGGCGATCAACCGCGGCGAGGTCAAGGCGCTCTGGGTGATGGGCACCAACCCCGCGGTGTCGCTGCCCGATGCCGACATGGTGCGCGACGCTCTGAAGAAGCTCGAGCTGTTCGTGGTGTCCGAGAACGTGCTCTCCAACGACACCGTCGCGGCCGGCCCGCACGTGCTGCTGCCGGCGCTGGCCTGGGGCGAGAAGTCGGGCACGGTGACCAATTCGGAGCGGCGCATCTCGCGCCAGCGCGCGTTCCTGCCGGCGCCGGGGGAAGCGCGTCCTGACTGGTGGATCCTGAGCGAGACTGCAAAACGTCTCGGCTTCGGCGACAGCTTCAATTACAAATCGGCCGCCGATATCTTCCGCGAGCATGCCGCGCTCTCGGCGTTCGAGAACAATGGCAGCCGCGATTTCGACATCGGCGCGCTGACCTCGCTGTCGGACGAAGCCTTCGATGGTTTGAAGCCGGTGCAATGGCCGGTGCGCGAGGGCGGGACGCCCGGCGAGCGCTTCTTCGCGCAGGGCGGCTTCTTCACCAATGACGGCAAGGGCCGCTTCGTTGCGCCGGAGGTGCCGGCGCTGCGCGGCGAGACCGGCCCGTCGCGTCCCCTGAGGCTCAACACCGGGCGCATCCGCGACCAGTGGCACACCATGACGCGCACCGGCCTGAGCCAGCGCCTGGGCGCGCATCTGCCCGAGCCTTTCGTCGAGATCCATCCCGACGATGCCGGCAAATACGGCATCGCCCATGACGGCTATGCCCGTATCACCACCGATTACGGCCAGTGCATCCTCAAGGTCGTCGTCAGCGACCGCCAGCAGCGCGGCACCCTGTTCGTGCCGATCCACTGGAGCGCGATGAACGCCTCGCACGGCCGCGTCGGGGCGATGGTAGCACCGTTCACCGATCCGTTCTCGGGACAGCCGGAAGCCAAGGCGACGCCGGCCGCGATCGCGCCTTACGAATTCGTCTTCCGCGGCTTTGCATTGTCGCGCAAGCCGCTCGATCTGCCGCAGAACCTGTTGTGGACGCGCGCGACCGTCAGCGGCGGCTTCGGCTATCTGTTCGCCGACAATGCCGATCTCGCCCGCTGGCCCGCCTGGCTCGAGAGCGTCGCCGGAGAGGACGTTGCCGAATATCGCGATTTCGGCGGCGGGGTTTTTCGCGCGGCTTCGTTTGTTGGGGATCGAATCGAGACCTGCCTGTTCGTCGGCCCCGCGCACGATGCCGGCGACTGGGAGGTGGTGAAGAGCCTGTTCGCGGCCGATCAGGTCACGGATGAGCAGCGCCGCATGCTGCTGTCGGGCAGGTCCAGCGAAGGCGCGGCCTCGACCGGCCCGATCGTCTGCGCCTGCTTCGGCGTCGGCCGCGGCATCATCTGCGACAGCATCGCTGGCGGCGCGCGCACGGCCGCCGAAATCGGCGCCAAGCTCAAGGCCGGCACCAATTGCGGCTCCTGCATCCCCGAGCTGAAACGCCTGATCGCCACGACGGAAGTGCCAGCACAGCAGGCGAAGATCGCAAGCGCGGCGGGGTAGGGCTGGCTCTCTCAACCGTCATTGCGAGCGCAGCGAAGCAATCCAGAGTCTTTCAGCAGAGGGATTCTGGATTGCGTCGCTGCGCTCGCAATGAGTTGATGCAGGTGCGCACCAAATCGATCATCTCGTGCCCCGGACGCAGCGCAGCGCATAGCGATGCGCTGCAGAGCCGGGGCCCATGTTGCACCGAGTTGCGTGGCTTCCTGGGTCCCGGCTCTGCGCAGCAGCGTTTCACGCTGCAGCGCGCCCGGGACACGAGAGCGACGTGGACGCAGCCATGCCCCCCGCGCCAATCGACGCGCCCTCGATTGTGCCCTATGCTGCCCGCGCTCCCCCTCAACAAACACAACAACAAAGATGTACCTGGAAACGCCGCCGCGCCTGATCGAAACCAGGCTGTTCACCGCCATGCCCGAAAAGTTTCGCCGCAAGGGCGTGCGAACCGATTGGGCCGATGCCAACCGGCCGAACATGCCAACCGAGAGCTTCATCGAGGGGCCGTCATTCGACAAGGACGGCAATCTCTACATCGTCGACATTCCGTTCGGCCGCATCTTCCGGATTGCGCCCGACGGCGAATGGTCGCTCGTGGTCGAATATGAGGGCTGGCCGAACGGGCTGAAGATCGCATCCGACGGACGCATCCTGGTCGCCGACTACAGGCATGGCATCATGGAGCTCGATGCCGAAGCCGGCCGCGTCAAGCCGGTCGTGACCGGGCGCAATTCGGAATCGTTTCGCGGCTGCAACGACCTGCATCTCGCCTCCAACGGCGATATCTATTTTACCGACCAGGGGCAGACCGGGCTGCATGATCCGAGCGGGCGCGTCTATCGGCTGGGTTCGAACGGCCGGCTCGATTGCCTGCTCGACACCGGCATCAGTCCGAACGGCCTGGTGCTCGACCCAACCGAAACCGTGCTGTTCGTCGCGATGACGCGCGACAACGCGGTGTGGCGGCTGCCGTTCATGAAGGACGGCAGCGTGTCCAAGGTCGGCCGCTTCTGCTCGCTGTTCGGCACCAGCGGCCCCGACGGTTTGACCATGGATGCCAAGGGCCGCCTGTTCGTCGGCCACCCCTCGCTCGGCCACGTCTTCGTGTTCGCGCCGAACGGGGAACTGATCGCGCGCATCAAATCGTGCGCGGGACCGAACTGCACCAATGTCGCGATCGGTGGCGAGAACAAGGATCGGCTCTATATCACGGAGTCCGCGACCGGCAGCGTGCTGGTGGCGGATATCGGGGGATTGTAGCGCTGACTCTTAGCCTCTCCCCGCTTGTGGGGAGAGGCCGACGCGCAAAGCGCGGCGGCGGGGGGGACTCTGCGCGAGTCTCTTTGCTATCGAGTTTGCGGAAGCAGCCCCTCACCCCGACCCTCTCCCCGTAAGAACGGGGAGAGGGAGAAATAACAGCGGAGATCGGAGCGACCATGAACACAAAACCCTTCGGCAAGACCGGCGCAAACGTCTCCGTCATCGGGCAGGGCACCTGGTATCTCGACCACGGCGACCGCAAGCGCGCGATCGCGGCGCTGCAGCGCGGGCTCGATCTCGGCATGACCCACATCGATACCGCCGAGATGTACGGCGATGCCGAGCTCGTCATTGCGGATGCGATCGCAGGCCGGCGCGATGAAGTGTTTCTCGTTTCGAAAGTGCTGCCCAGCAACGCCTCGCGCCGCGGCACCATCACCGCCTGCGAGCGCTCGCTGAAGCGACTGAAGACCGACCGGCTCGACTGTTATCTGTTGCACTGGCGCGGCTCCTATCCGCTGGAGGACACCGTCGCTGCGTTTGAAGAGTTGGTGCAATCAGGCAAGATCAAATCCTGGGGCGTCTCCAATTTCGATGCCGACGATCTCGACGAGATTCTCGAAGTCTCCGGCGAGGGCCGGATCGCCTGCAACCAAGTGCTCTATCATCTGAAGGAGCGCGCGATCGAGCATGCGGTCGTCCCGTGGTGCGAACGGCACACTGTTGCCGTCGTCGCCTACTCGCCGTTCGGCCACGACGATTTCCCCGCAAGCAGCAGCAAGGGCGGCGCCGTGCTGGCGCGCATCGCGGAAGCGCATCGTGCGACGCCGCGTCAGGTCGCGCTGGGCTTCCTGACCCGTGCGACTACGGTGTTCGCGATTCCGAAGGCCTCGTCCGCGGAACATGCCGGCGAGAATGCGGCGGCGGGCGATCTCGTGCTGACGAAAGATGAGGTTGACGCGCTCGACGCGGTGTTTCCGCGCGGGCCGAGGCCGCGCGGCCTGCCCATGCTGTAGTGCACAACGGGCAATATTAACGGAGCATTGACGCGCGCAGCGGCTCGCGCATATCGGCATCCTGTTTTCGGAAGTTGTGAACGCGGGGCATTTGTCGTTTTTTACGGCTGTTCTCGATTCGCATTTTGCCCGGGTTCCAGCCGTGACACCGCCGCCCGCCGCAGCCGCAAGGCTCGACAGTATTCCCATGCCTGTGCCGGAGAAGAAGCAGCAGGCTCGCCGCGCGCCTGCGCGCGTCGATCATCCCTTCAAGGGCATCGCGCTGATCCTGCTCTCGACGGTGTTTCTCGGCTGCTCCGACGTCACTGCGAAATATCTTTCGACCAGCCTGCCCTCGATCGAGATCACCTGGATCCGGTTCCTGACTTTCACGCTGCTGTTCACGCCCGTGATGCTGCCCGCTTCGCCGTTCTATGCGATGCGGACCAAGCGTCCCGGCCTGCACGTGATGCGCGGGGCGGCCCTGCTCGGCTCCTCGCTGTTCTTCATCACGGGCCTCGGCTTCCTGCCGATCGCGGAAGCGTCCGCCACCGGTTTCGTCGCGCCGCTGTTCGTCACGGCGCTCTCGATCGTGTTCCTCGGCGAGAAGGTCGGCATGCGCCGCTGGCTCGCCACCGCGCTCGGCTTGATCGGCGTGCTGATCATCCTGCGCCCGGGCACCAGCGCGTTTCACCCCGCTGCCTTCTTTCCGTTGGTCTCGGCGGCGTGCTGGGCCGGCACGCTGATCCTGACGCGGATGATGAGCGGACGCGAAGCCGTCGTCACCACCATGGCTTATTCCTCGCTCACCGGCCTTGCCATCCTCACCGCGATCGTGCCGTTCGTCTGGGTGACGCCGTCCTGGACCGCGATCGCGCTCGGTATCTTCATCGGCGTCGCCTCGACCGCGGGCCAGTGGATCGTCGTGCTCGCCTATCGCTACGGCGATGCCTCGGTGCTGGCGCCGTTCTCCTACTCCCAATTGTTGTGGGTCAGCATTCTCGGCTTCTTCATCTTCGGCGAGATCCCGAGCATCTGGACCGTCGTTGGTGCAGCCTTCATCGTTGCCAGCGGTCTCTACATCGCCCATCGCGAGCGCGTCCGCCGCGCCCAGCTGCTCGTGCTGGAAGAGCGGTCTCCGAACGCCTGACGCAAGTTCGCAGCTTTCGCGTCATGCTATCAACGGCTCCAACGATCAGGGAGGAGCCGGATGCGCGCCGCGATTTTCAGGAACGGTGAAATCGTCGTAGGTCGGATGGCCGAGCCGACGCCGGGCCCCGGCCAGGTTCTGGTCAAGACGCTCGCCTGCGGCATCTGCGGCTCCGATCTGCACGCGCGCCAGCACGCCCATCGCATGGTGGAGATGGCGCGTAAGACCGGACGCAAGCCGATGGATCTCAGCCGCGACGTCGTGTTCGGCCACGAATTCTGCTGCGAGATCGTCGACTACGGCGCCGGCACATCGCGCAAGCTGAAGCCGGGAACCCAGGTCTGCTCGCTTCCCGCGCTGGTGACGCCGCAGGGCATCGAAGGGATCGGCTATTCCAACGACAATATCGGCGGCTATGCCGAGGCGATGCTGCTGAGCGAAGCGCTGCTGCTCGAAGTACCCAATGGCCTCGCGCCGGAGCATGCCGCGCTCACCGAGCCGCTCGCCGTCGGCGTTCATGCCGTCGCCAAAGCCAATATTCGTGGCGGCGAGGTGCCGCTCGTGATCGGCTGCGGCCCGGTCGGGCTTGCGGTGATCGCGGCGCTGCGGATCAAGGGCCTGCATCCGATCATCGCGGCCGACTATTCGCCGGCGCGGCGCGCGCTCGCCGCAAAACTCGGCGCCGACATCGTCGTCGATCCCCGCACGTCGCAGCCTTATACGACCTGGGCCGAGCACGCGCAGATGTCGGAGGCCGAGAAGGCGGCGCGGCCGCCGTTCCAGGCCATGCTGCCCGCGCTGAAGCCCGCCATCATCTTCGAATGCGTCGGCGTGCCCGGCCTGTTGCAGCAGGTATTCGAGGGTGCCCCGCGCGATGCGCGCATCGTCGTGGTCGGCGTCTGCATGGAGAGCGACAGAAGCGAGCCCATGCTCGGCATCATGAAGGAGCTCAACGTCCAATACGTGCTCGGCTACACCCCGGAGGAGTTTGCTGCGGCGCTGCGCCTGATCGCCGAAGGGCAGGTGGACGCGGCCGCGATGGTCACCGCCGAAGTCGGCCTCGACGGCGTCGCCAAGGCCTTCGCCGATCTCGCCAACCCCGAAGCCCACACCAAGATCATCGTGCAGCCGTGGCGGTAGGAGTGTCAATATTTCGCCGGCACGTACATCTCCGGCGGGACCGGGCCTCGCTGATAGTCGGGATGTCGCACGCGCGGCGGCAGCGTCACCGGAGCCCGCACGACCTCCTGGTACGGGATCTGAGTCAATAGATGTGCGATGCAGTTGAGCCGGGCGCGCTTCTTGTCCACGGCATCGACGATCCACCACGGGCTATCCGGCAGATGCGTGTGCTCCAGCATCGTCTCCTTGGCCTTGGTGTACGCCTCCCAGCGACTGCGGGACTCGACGTCCATCGGGCTCAGCTTCCACTGCTTGAGCGGATCCTTGATCCGCATGGTGAAGCGGAACTGCTGCTCGTCGTCGGTGATCGAGAACCAGTATTTGACCAGGATGATGCCGGAGCGGATCAGCATGCGCTCGAACTCCGGCACTGTCTTGAAGAACTCCTGATATTCGTTCTCCGAGCAGAAGCCCATGACGCGCTCGACGCCGGCGCGGTTGTACCAGCTGCGATCGAACAGCACGATCTCGCCGCCGGCCGGCAGGTGCGCGACGTAGCGCTGGAAATACCATTGCGTGCGCTCGCGCTCGTTCGGCGCGGGGAGCGCCGCGACGCGGCAGATACGCGGATTGAGCCGTTGCGTGATGCGCTTGATCACGCCGCCCTTGCCGGCGGCGTCGCGGCCCTCGAACAGCACCACGACCTTCTTCCTCTCGCTCTGCACCCAGTCCTGGAGCTTGATCAACTCGCCCTGGAGGCGAAGCAGTTCCCGGAAATAGAGCCTGCGATCGACCGTCGGTTTCAGGGTTCCGGTCTCGTCGAGGAGCTCGTCGAGACGGGCATCATCCAGCTCCATCTCAAGTTCCTCGTCGAGATCATCGGCCATTTCCTGGATGATGCGCGCGCGCTTGGAGATCTCGGATTTGCGATCGGCTGCGGTCATGGGTCCTTCTCTCCGCTAGGATGCCAGTTACCAACGACCATCGGCGGGCTTTGTTGCGCCCATGTGACAACCCGCCAATACCTCGGAGCCAGGTCACACCGGCAGGGCGATCGAATATTTCACCTGGCTGAGCGCAAAGCTGGACTCGATCGAGGCAATGCCGTCGAGCCGGGTCAGCTTGGTCTTCAGGAACGTCTCGTAGGAGGCGAGGTCGGCGGCGACGACGCGGAGCAGGTAGTCGCGGTTGCCGGTCATCAGATAGCATTCCAGCACCTCGTCCCATTTCGAGATGGCGCGCGCGAAGCGGTTGAGGTCCTCCTCCTTCTGCCGTGCCAGCTTGATCGAGATGAACACGCTGACATGCAGTCCCAGCGCCTTCTGGTTCACGGTCGCGACATAGCGCGAGATGACGCCGCGCTCCTCCAGGAGCTTGACCCGGCGATGGCAGGGCGAGACCGAGAGCCCGACCTTGTCGGCGAGCTCCTGCATGGTCAGGCGGCTGTCGTTCTGAAGGTGGCTGAGGATCTTGCGGTCGATGGCGTCGAGCTCGGGCATTGGGATGAAACCTGCATTTTGTCTGCTACGTTGGTAAAGTATCCCAATATCGGAGGGTACGGCGCGAAAAATTGAGAAGTTTGACGCACCGCGCAGGCGTATGATCGGTGCATATTTCCCGGAGCATCGCCATGCCCGTTGACCCCGCCCGTCTCGAAATCCTGACCGCCCTCAGCCGCAAGGCGCTGTGGCTGTCGTCCTGGACCATCCACCACGCCAACCACATCCGCTCCAATGCGGATGGCCTCAAGGTCGGCGGCCACCAGGCCTCGTCCGCCTCGCTCGCCACCATCATGTCGGCGCTGTACTTCCACGTGCTGCGCCCTGAGGACCGCGTCGCGGTGAAGCCGCATGCGAGCCCGGTGTTCCACGCCATCCAGTATTTGTTCGGCCGGCAGAGCCGCGAGAAGCTGGAGAATTTTCGCGGCTTCAAGGGCGCGCAGTCCTATCCCTCGCGCACCAAGGACGTCGACGACGTCGACTTCTCCACCGGCTCGGTCGGCCTCGGCGTCGCGCAGACGCTGTTCTCCTCGCTGGTGCAGGACTACGTCAAGGCGCACGGCTGGATGAAGGACCGCCGCGAGGGGCGGATGATCGCCCTCGTCGGCGATGCCGAGATGGACGAAGGCAACATCTTCGAAGCGCTCGCGGAGGGCTGGAAGCACGGCCTGCGCAACACCTGGTGGGTGGTCGACTACAACAGGCAGTCGCTCGATGCCGTCGTGCGCGAAGGTCTCTGGGAAAAGTTCGAGACCATGTTCCGCAATTTCGGCTGGGACGTCGTCATCGTGAAATACGGCCGACTGATGCGCGAGGCCTTCGCCGAGCCCGGCGGCGAGGCGCTGAAGCGCTGGATCGACAATTGCCCGAACGCGCTCTATGCGGCGCTGTGCTTCCAGGGCGGCGCAGCCTTCCGCAAGCACCTCCATGATGAGATCGGCGACCAGGGCCCGATCACAAGACTGATCGACAAGCGCAGCGACGAGGAGCTCTTGGCGCTGATGTCGAATCTCGGCGGCCACGACATGGCGAGCATGCTGGAGGCGTTCGACGCGATCGATCACGACCGCCCGGTCTGCTTCATCGCCTACACCATCAAGGGCGTCGGCCTGCCGTTCCAGGGCCACAAGGACAACCACGCCGGTCTGATGACTGTTGCGCAGATGGAGAAGTATCGCGAGAGCCAGAACATCCGGCCCGGCCACGAATGGGACAAGTTCGAAGGGCTGTCGCAGGATGCAGCCGAGCTCGAGGCCTTCCTCGCGCGGGTGCCGTTCAACCAGGATGGCCGCCGGCTCACGGCGCCCGTCGTCGAGGTGGCGCAACAGCTCGCCTTCAAGCCGTCGCCGCAGATGTCGACCCAGCAGGGCTTTGGCCTCGTGCTGAACGAGATCGCGCGCAGCGACAGCGAGCTCGCCAGGCGCATCGTCACGACCTCGCCGGACGTCACCGTCTCCACCAATCTCGGCCCCTGGGTCAATCGCCGCGGCCTGTTCGCGCGGGCCGAGAAGGCGGACTTATTCCGCAGCGAGAAAATTCCTTCGACCTACAATTGGGACGCTTCGCCAAAGGGCCAGCATCTGGAGCTCGGCATCGCCGAGATGAACCTGTTCATCATGCTCTCGGCGCTCGGCCTGTCGCACCAGATCAACGGCGAGCGGCTCTTGCCGGTCGGCACGCTCTACGATCCCTTCATCGAGCGCGGCCTCGATGCGCTGAACTACGCCTGCTACCAGGACGCCCGCTTCATGGTGGCGGCGACGCCGTCGGGTATCACGCTCGCGCCCGAAGGCGGCGCGCATCAGTCGATCGCAACGCCCTTGATCGGCATGGCGCAAGACGGCCTCGCCTCGTTCGAGCCGGCCTTCGTCGACGAGCTCGCCGTGATCATGGCTTTCGGCTTCGAGCACATGCAGCGCGATCCAGGCGAGGGCGGCTCGGTCTATTTGCGGCTCTCGACGCGCTCAATCGAGCAGGCGCAGCGGATCATGACACCGGAGCTGCGACAGGGCATCACCGACGGCGCCTATTGGCTGCGCAAGCCGGGGCCGAATGCCGAGGTCGTGATCGCCTATACCGGCGCGGTCGCGCCTGAGGCGATCGAGGCGACCGGCTTCATCGGCGAGAGCCGCCGCGACGTCGGGCTGCTCGCGATCACCTCGGCCGATCGTCTCCATGCGGGGTGGACCGCCGCGCGGAAATTGCGGCGCGACCGCCGCGGCGTGCAGCATCTCAGCCACATCGAAAAGCTCCTGGCGCCGCTGCCGCGCGACTGCGGCATCGTGACCGTGATCGACGGCCATCCGTCTGCGCTCGGTTGGCTCGGCAGCGTCCGCGGCCACCGTGCCGAGGCGCTCGGCGTCGAGCAGTTCGGCCAGACCGGCAGCATCGCGGACCTTTATCGGCACTACGGCATCGATGCGAACGCGATCATCGATGCGGCCGAAAGCCTCACCACCGGCGCACCGGTGCTGCACCGGAAGATGGCGGTGTAGTGGAGGTAACTGCCTCGTCATTCCGGGGCGACGCGCAGCGTCGAGCCCGGAATCCATAACCACGATCGGGAGTATGGATTCCGGGCTCGCGCTCCGCGCGCCCGGAATGACGGCTGAGAGTGCCTTGCCACGTTCCCGCCACCGGCTCATATAACCTCCGTCCGCCGCAACGCTGGCCCCGCATATGGCGGGTTCAATTGCCGGCGCTTTCGTGCAAGGATGCCTGCCGAAACGCCCCCTCCAAGCCCCCAAGAAGAGGTTAACGATGGTCAATCGCATGCAATTTTACATCGACGGCGCCTGGGTCGATCCCGCCGTCAAGAAGTCCACCGCCGTGATCAATCCGGCGACGGAAGAGGCGATGTACGAGGTTGCGCTCGGCTCCAAGGCCGATGTCGACAAGGCGGTTGCCGCCGCCAAGCGCGCCTTCGAGACCTTCTCCCAGACCAGCCGCGAAGAGCGCGTCGCGCTGCTCAGCAAGATCATCGAGATCTACAAGGGCCGCCTTAAGGAGATCGGCGCCGCCGTCTCCGACGAGATGGGCGCGCCGCTGCCGATGGCGGAGAAGCTGCAGGCCGGCGCCGGCCTCGGCCATCTCATGACCACGCTCGACGTGCTCAAGAACTATCATTTCGAGGAGCCGGTCGGCACCGCCATGGTGCTGCGCGAGCCGATCGGCGTGGTCGGCATGATCACGCCCTGGAACTGGCCGCTGAACCAGATCGCCTGCAAGGTCGCGCCCGCGCTCGCCGCCGGCTGCACCATGATCCTGAAGCCCAGCGAGTTCACGCCGACCTCTGCGCTGATCTTCGCGGAGATCCTGCATGAAGCTGGCGTGTCCAAGGGCGTGTTCAACCTCGTCAACGGCCTCGGCCCCGAGGTCGGCGCCGCCATGAGCGAGCACCCCGACATCGACATGATCTCATTCACCGGCTCGACCCGCGCCGGCATCGACGTTGCGAAGCGCGCAGCGCCGACCGTCAAGCGCGTCAGCCAGGAGCTTGGCGGCAAGTCGCCGAACGTCATCCTCGAAGGCGCCGACCTCACGAAGGCGGTGACCGGCGGCGTGATGCACATGTTCAACAATTCCGGTCAGTCCTGCAACGCGCCCTCGCGCATGATCGTGCCGCTGTCGAAGATGAAGGAAGTCGCCGCGATCGCGAAGGCCGTCGCCGACAAGACCAAGGCCGGTGATCCCCGCGCCGAAGGCACCACCATCGGCCCGGTGGTCAATCGCGGTCAGTGGGACAAGATCCAGGGGCTGATCAAGAAGGGCATCGACGAGGGCGCAACGCTCGTCGCCGGCGGCCCGGGCCTGCCCGAAGGCGTCAACAAGGGCTTCTATGTCCGCCCGACCATCTTCGCCGACGTCACCCCTGACATGACGATCGCTCGCGAGGAGATCTTCGGGCCGGTGCTGACCATCATCGGCGCCAAGGACGAAGCCGACGCGGTCAAGATCGCCAACGATACGCCGTATGGCCTCGCCGGTTACGTCACCGGCCCGACGGTCGAGGACGCCAAGCGCGTCGGCCGCCAGATCCGCGCCGGCAATGTCAACCTGCAGGGCGTACCCAACGACCGCACCGCGCCGTTCGGCGGCTACAAGCAGTCCGGTAACGGCCGCGAGTGGGGCAAGTTCGGCCTCGAGGACTTCCTCGAAGTGAAGGCGGTCGCCGGCTTCAACGCGGCGTAGTTCATACGGCGCTTGCGCCGCGAGGGGATGCCGGCTTCCAGGGAAGCCGGCATCTTTGCTGTGAGACCAGCCGCTTCACGGCGACAACAGCCCGTCAAATCAATAAAAGCAAAGGGACGGAACGTGAGACAACTGATCATCGCATTCGTTGCGCTGCTGACGCTGTCAGGCGCTGCGCAGGCCCAGACGGTGAAGGGTCTGCTCAACACGCTCAGGGCGAAATGGAACGAACCGACCGAGCCGTTCAAGATCGTCGACAACGTCTACTATGTCGGCACTAACGGCCTTGCGTCCTACCTGATCACGTCGCCACAGGGGCATATTCTGGTCGATACCGTGATGCCGGAATCGACGTCCCAGATCACGACGAGCATCGAGAAGCTCGGCTTCAAGATCAGCGACATCAAGTATCTCATCAACACCCACGCCCATATCGACCACACCGGCGGCTTTGCCGAGTTGAAGCAGGCGAGCGGCGCGCAGATGGTCGCGGGCGAGGCCGACAAGCCGTTGCTCGAAGGCGGCTATTATCCGGGTGCGCAGGAGGAGAAGGCGCTCGACTTTCCGCCGGTGAAAGTCGACCGCACGGTGCGTGAGGGCGACACCGTCGCGGTCGGCAGCGTCACGCTAACGGCGCGCGAGACGCCCGGCCATTCGCCGGGCTGCACCAGCTGGGCCTTCTCGGTGAAGGATGGCGATGCAACACGCTCGGTGTTGATCTTCTGCAGCGGCACCGTCGCGCTGAACCGGCTTGTCGGCAGCCCGACCTATGCCGGCATCGTCGACGACTATCGCAAGACCTTTGCGCGTGCCAAGGACATGAAGGTCGACATCCTGCTGGCTCCCCATCCCGAGATGTACAAGATGGCCGAGAAGCGCGCCAAGCTCGCCGGCGGCGGGCCCAGTCCGTTTGTCGACCCGGGCGAGTTCAAGGTCTATGCGGCATCGCTGGAAAAGGCGTTCGAAGAGGCGCTCGTCAAGCAGACCGCGGCGGCACAGGAGAAGAAGGGGTAGAGACGGTCGGTGGTTGGGCGCGCTGTGGAGCCTATCCCCCTACCGCACCCTGCGTGTTCACATACAGCGCGTAGATCGACTGGCTCGCGGCCATGAACAGGCGGTTGCGCTTGACGCCGCCGAAGCAGACATTGGCGCAGCGCTCGGGCAGGGCGATGCGGCCGATCATGACGCCGTCGGGTGCGAACACCACCACGCCGTCGAGCTCGGGATCGCCCATGCCCCAGCCGCACCAGAGATTGCCGTCGATGTCGCAGCGCATGCCGTCGGGCGTGCCCGGGCCGGCATCGATATGGACGCGCTTGTTCGAGATCGTGGTGCCCTCGGGCGAAACGTCATAGGCGAGGATTTTTCGGTTCGGCACGCCCCGCGATTCCACGACATACAGAATTTTCTCGTCCGGCGAGAAGCACAACCCGTTCGGTCCGAGCACGCCTTCGGCGACGATGGTCGCCTTGCCGGTCTCGGGATCGAGTCGATAGACGTTGGGCTCGATCTCGGGCTCGGCCTTGTAGCCCTCGTAATTGCCGAGCAGGCCGAAGGTCGGATCGGTGAACCAGATCGAGCCGTCCGATTTAACAACGACATCGTTCGGCGAGTTCAACCGCTTGCCGTTGAATTGATCCATCAGCACGGTGATGCTGCCGTCATACTCGGTGCGCACCACGCGCCGGCCGCCGTGCTCGCAGGTGATCAGCCGGCCCTGCCGGTCACGCGTGTTGCCGTTGGCGAAATTTGAGGGCTTGCGGAACACGCTGACCGCACCGGTCTCTTCCTCCCATTTGAGGATGCGCTGGTTCGGGATGTCGCTGCACAGGAGATAACGCCCATCGCCGAACCACACCGGCCCCTCGGCCCAGCGCAGGCCGGTCGCCAGCCGCTCCACCGCCGAAAGCTTCAGCCAGTATTTTTCGAAGCGAGGATCGAGTGCCCTAATCGCGGGATCGGGGTAATAGGTCGCCGGCTGCCAGCCTGGCCGTTCCTCCGTGTGGGACGATGCCTCATTCATGCCGGTTCTCTCGTTTCGTTCCCTCTGGACAATCCTGCTATCATTAGAGACACGTGATCGCAAATTCGGTCACCAACGGCGAGGGACGACATGCCGCGTATTCTGATGACGGGAGCTTCGGGCGGGATCGGCACCAGCCTGCGGAAGCTGTTGCCGCCGATCTACTCGGATCTCCTACTGTCCGATATCAAGCCGCCGGCTGATCTCGGCTCCGATGAAAAATTCAAGGCCGCAGACCTCGCCGATCTCGCGCAATGCGAGGCGATCTGCGAGGGCGTCGACGGCATCCTGCATTTCGGCGGCTATTCGGTCGAAGGCACCTGGGATCAGATCCTCCAGGCCAACATCATCGGCGGTTACAATCTGTTCGAGGCGGCCTACCGCAAGGGCGTCAAGCGCGTGGTGTTCGCCTCGTCGAACCACGCCGTCGGCTTCTATCCGCGCCACCACAAGATCGGCACCGACGTCACCCCGCGCCCTGACGGCCGCTATGGCGTCAGCAAGGTGTTCGGCGAGGCCGTCGGCGCGCTCTACGCCGACAAGCACGGGATGAAGGTGACCTGCCTGCGCATCGGCAATTTCGGCGACATGCCGCTGGACAAGCGCCGGCTCTCGATCTGGCTCAAGCCCGATGACCTCGTGCAGCTCTGCCGCATCGGGCTCGAGCATCCCGACATCCATTTCGAGATCTTCTACGGCGCCTCCTTCAACGAGCGCGCCTGGTGGGACAACCACCGCGCCTACGAATTCGGCTATCGCCCGACAGGCCGCGCCGAAGATTTCCGCGAGCACGCCATGGCCGAGCAGGCCAAGCTGAAGCCGGATCCGGTTGGCGATTATTTCCAGGGCGGCACGTTCTGCAGCATGGAGTTCGATGCTGATCCGAGCCGGATCATCGACTGGAATAAGCGGTAGTGATCGTTCACCGGCCGAGCGTCAACAGCGGCTTGCCGGTCTCGACAATGTAGGTCGCAAGCTCCGCGGCGTTGCCGCTGCCGACATTCTTCACTGCATGATGCACTCCGTGAGGAATGAGCAGCACGTCGCCGGCCTTCAGGATCAGCGGCGGCCTGCCGTCGAGCCGATATTCCAGCTCGCCTTCGATCAGATAGACGAGCTCTTCGCCCGGGTGACTGTGCCTGGCGGCAACGACGCCCGGAGGAAAGTCGACGCGAACCTGGACGACCTCGCGCCCGGGCGCGCTCAGTGCTTCCTTCATGAGATGTGTGCGCTTGATGTCTCCCAGTCGTGGCTCTTCGGATCGTGCCGAGAGCGAAGCTAGGCTGGTTGCGACGATCAGCGCCGCCGCAACCACGATCCCACGTTTAGTCATGTGAATGTCCTTTCGAGTTATGCAGGATGTTGTGGGGGAGCATCAGCCGGCGGCAGCCGCCGGGGTTGCGCGAAAGCTGATGGCCATGCGGTTGTAGGCGTTCATCAGGCTGATCGCGATCGTGAGGTCGACGAGCTCGCGCTCCTCGAACACGACCCTTGCGGCCTGGTATGCCTCGTCCGGCACGCCCGTCTCGGCAACCCGCGTCACCGTCTCTGCCCAGGCCAGCGCAGCCCGTTCGCGTTCGTCGAAGAGATTGCCGGCCTCGCGCCATGCCTGCAGCAGCGCGATCTTCTCGACCTTCTCTCCCTTCTTGAGCAGGTCGCGGGTGTGCATGTCCAGGCAGTAGGCGCAATTGTTGATCTGGGAGATCCGCAGATAGACCAGCTCGATCAGCGTGGCAGAAAGCCGGCTTTGCAGGACGTAGCCGTAGACGCCGCCGAGCGCCTTGATGCCGGCTGGCGCGATCTGGTTGTAGTCGAGACGCTTACTCATGTTTCTCTCCTTGAGGGTGTTTCTGCTGGACGGCAGTGGTCAGTTCCTTCTCGCCGCTGTCGACGACGAATACTGCGAGCAGGCTTGCGGGCTCGGACCGGCTCGCATTGCGGCTGACAGGATGCTTGGAGCCCGGCGGCTCGTAAAAGCTCTCGCCGGCGCGATAGACCCGCCTAGGTCCATCGTTCACCTGTGACTCGATTGCGCCTGACAGCACGTAACCAAAGATGAAGGCCGACTTTGCGTGGATGTGCGAAGGCGATCTTCCGCCGGGTTCATAGTTCACAACCAGGGCCACAAGTGACTTGCCCGGGATGTTGGGGATCGATTGCTCGAAATGGGGCGTGACCGTTTCGCCGATGCCGTGGGCGGCGCTGGGCGCCGCACTCGCAATGGAAATGGCAACGCAAGCCGCAGCGAGAATGGATGGCACTTTCATGGAGGATCTCCTGTTTAGAGTTCGTGTCTGTTGTGCTGTGGTGCCTTTGTTCAGCTGCGGATGACGGCCTTCAGCGAGTCCGTGAACACCCAGAAGGAAGCGGCGAGCAGGCCGACGTCCTTCAGCAGGAACTGTCCCGGAGCGACCGTGATCGCGGGGGCCCCGAGCTCCGGCACGACGACGCCGGGCGTCGAGATCATGAAGCTCAGCGTGGTGACGAACAGCCCGGCCGACAACAGGCCGCCGGCCGCGGAGTAGATCGGGCTGGACAGGCGGAGCGCGATCAGAACCCCGATGCTGAGTTCGACGAAACCGAGAAAGGTCGAGAAGCCGCGGACCGAGAACAGCGTGTAGAACCATCGCAGCAGCGGGCTGTTCTCGACCAGGGGCACCAGCCCCTGTGCTTCGTAATCGGTGAATTTCATGCCGCCGAACCAGGCGTAGATGATTGCGAGCGACGCGTAGAGACCGATTCGGCTGATCGGTTCGGCGTAAGCAAGCAGGCGTTCAGACTGTTCGCGCCAACTGATCGTGCGGCGCAGGGCGATGGTTGAGGTGGACGCATGGCTGATGATGCGTGACATGGTGATCTCCGTTTGATGCCGGTTGTTCGCTCACGCACTCACGTGCGTGTGCAGGTTGTAGCGAGGGGCGGGAATGGTGCTCGAGAGCTTGTTCGTCATGGCAAGCCGCGCGCTCTCGTGGCGATCCCACTCCGACTTGTCGGCCAGCGCCGGGATCGTCACGACTTCGCCGAGGTCGAGACCGGCGAGGGCGGCGTCGACCAGGTCGTCGGCCGACATGACGATCTCTGCCGGCAGCTGGTGAACCGGCGTGCCCGCGATGTCCCAAAACTCCGTCGCAGTGGCGCCCGGCAGCACGGCCTGAATGCGGATGCCCTTCCCGGCGAGCTCGTGAACGAGTGACTGGGTGAATGCGAGCACGAAAGCTTTCGAGCCGCCGTAGACGCCGTTGAGCAGCTCCGGCGCGATCGCGACGATGGAAGCGATGTTGATGATCGTGCCGTGGCCGCGGGCGATGAATCCGGGCACCGCTGCGTAGGTCAGGCGCGTCAGTGCACCGACGTTGAGACGGATCATGTCCTCCATCTTGTCGATGTCGGAATCGATCAGCGGGGCCGAGGCGCCGACGCCGGCGTTGTTGACCAGCACCGAAATGTTGCCGTTGGTTCTGATGAGTTGCTCGACGCGGCGGAGGTCGGCAGGGGATGTGAGATCGGCTTCCACCGTTTCCACCTTGCGGCCAGTTTCGTTGCCGAGCCTGCGCGCGAGCGATGCGAGCCGCTGCCTGTTGCGCGCAACGAGGATGAGGTCGTGGCCGCGCTTCGCCAGGCGATCGGCGTAGATCGCGCCGATTCCGGTCGAAGCTCCGGTGATGAGGGCAGTGCCTTTTCTGGTCTGGGTCATTTTCGTCTCTCCTTCGGTTTGGGTGCGGAGAGGAATAGGCACTTCCGGAAATGGTGGGTATCTGGCAAAATCGGGATCTTTCCTTCCAGAATATGGAAGTGTCCCATGGATCGTCTCGAAAGCAT
Source organism: Bradyrhizobium sp. USDA 223 (assembly GCF_044909005.1). Lineage (NCBI taxonomy): Bacteria > Pseudomonadati > Pseudomonadota > Alphaproteobacteria > Hyphomicrobiales > Nitrobacteraceae > Bradyrhizobium > Bradyrhizobium sp. USDA 223. The sequence continues at coordinate 4,036,608 of NZ_JBIYDR010000001.1, read as the reverse complement.
GTCGGTGGTCTTGGCGGTGGCGGAGGCGGGCAGCCTGTCTGCTGCCGCGCGCCGTCAGAAAATGCCGTTGGCAACGGTGAGCCGGAAGGTTTCGGAGCTCGAGGAGCACCTCCAGACCAAGCTGTTTCATCGCTCGAGCCGCGCGCTCGTCCCAACGGACGCCGGTCGCTCTTACATCGCCGCGGCCAAGCGAATTCTCGCCGATCTCACCGAAGCCGAGCGCGTTGCCTCCGGCGAATACACCACGCCGCGTGGCGATCTCAGCATCACGACGCTGGTCGCGCTCGGTCGGCTATGCTTGCAGCCGATCCTTGCCGAGTTCCTTGCGGCATTTCCGGAAGTGGATGTTCAGCTCATCTTGCAGGACCGGACGCTCAACCTTCTGGACGAGAACATTGACGTCGCGCTTCGTGTCGGCGATCTCGCCGACAGCGGCCTGATCGCCGTGCGCGTGGGGGAAATTCACCGCGTCGCCTGCGCCAGCCCGTCCTATCTGAAGCTACGGGGAACGCCGAAGGCTCCCGATGATGTCTCCGCCCACGACTGCATCAGCTATCCTCCGCTTCAATCGCCGGGCACGTGGAGATTCAAACGAGGGCAGACCGAGTATGCAGTGCCGGTTCGGTCGCGCTTCATTGCGAGCAATCTGGAATCGGCCATCGATGCCGCGCGCGCAGGCATCGGGATCACCGTCGTGTTCTCCTACCTGGCATCGGATGCGCTGAGGTCTGGAGAGCTCGTTGCGCTCCTGCAGGACTATCAACCGCCGCCGCAGCCGGTCAGCTTCGTCTATTCGCCCAACCGCTTCATGCCGGCGAAGCTGCGCGCGTTTCTCGACTTCGCAGGGCCGCGCCTGAGGGCGCGCTTGGCCGACAGTCCCGGAAACGTTGCGCCGCGGAGGCCGCGGGCGTAGCTGCGGGCGCGCACATCAGAAATGCAGGTTGAGCCGCAACAGCGCCTGGTGCCGCTCGAACTGATCGAGGTTGAGGCTGCGAACGTCGCCGATCGCCTGGCCGGCAACCTGCATCTGCCAGGTGCCGGAGATGCCGACCTCCTTCGAGATGTTGTAGGAAAAGGTTGGGCCAGCAAAGACTGCGTCTCCCAAAAAGCGGTCGAGGCCGCCGCCGTCATAGGCCCGCGCGTAGCGTACGCCGAGGCCAAACACGAGGTCGGGCTGCACTGCGTACGAGATCGCGGCCTGTAGCTGCATCTCGGAATCGTGTCGCCAAAGATTGGTCGAGATCTCGCGGGTTCCGCCGGTCCCGTACCAGACGTTGAAGGCGGCGAACAGCCTGTCCTTGACGAGCTCGCTGTCGAACAGCGCGGCAAACTCTGCGCCATATTGCGCGATATGCATGCCGCTGGCGTCGTCGATCCGGCTCCAGCCGGGCTGGGCATGGAGTGTCAACCCGAAGGGCGCGACGGCACGATCGACCAGCTTGTAGCGCAGTTCGAGCGCGACACCGCCGAAAGCGACGTCGCGATGATCGGCAAGACCCGGAACGCCACTGATGTGCTGTCCGGTCAGTGCAAACCCGGGTGCTATCCGGAAGTTGTCCGAGACCGTGTATTTGACTTGATTGAGATTGGCCCAGGCTGCGTAAGTGCCGGAGCGCTTGCCGAACGCGCCGACATTCTCGAACTCGATCTCCATTTCGCCGGGCTTGCCGATGTCGGAGCCCATGCTGAAACCGAAGATGTGCTCGGTGTCGATCTCCGAATGAGCCGACGGCAAACCTCCCGTCAGCTTGCTGACGCCGGGGGCCGGTGCGGAGCCAGCCCAGGCATAGGCGAGGCCGCGTGGACCGTCGTCGGCAGAGGCGGAGACGCAACTCGCCAGATGACCGGCGACGACAATTGCAGCCGCTGTTGCGCCCCGGAAGTTCGACTTTCTCAGCACGACATCCACCAACCCACGCGAACCAACGGCACTAATCGAGCAAGGAGCTTGGTTCACGAGCAGCCCCTGCGATTGCAAGTCATTCGCAACAAAGATTCCACAGAATGACCGGCCGTGCAACTACTTGCTAATCATTCTTAGTTGCGTTCAATGGAGCTACGGCGGGCTGGCGGGCCGGAGACGTCGGCGCCGCAGAGGCTGGAAGCGGGAGATTCCGTGCGCGTCGGGCGCCGTCGCGTGCGGCAAGGCCGTGCGATGCTCGGGACGCCCCGAAGACCAGGCGTCAGGCCTGCAAGTCGAGTTATTGACAATCAGGGGGCTGGCCTTACCACCACGACGAAAGCTGAAGGGAGCGACCTGATGACGAACGGCTTGCGCAAGGGTCTGACGAGCTATGGCGATGCCGGCTTCTCGCTGTTCCTGCGCAAGGCGTTCATCAAGGCCATGGGCTATTCCGACGACGCGCTGGAGCGCCCGATCGTCGGCATCACCAACACCTATAGCGATTACAATCCCTGCCACGGCAACGTCCCGCAGATCATCGAAGCCGCCAAGCGCGGTGTGATGCTGTCGGGCGCGATGCCGTTCGTGTTCCCGACCATCTCGATCGCCGAGAGCTTTGCGCATCCGACCTCGATGTACCTGCGCAATCTGATGGCGATGGACACCGAGGAGATGATCCGCGCCCAGCCGATGGATGCGGTGATCGTGATCGGCGGCTGCGACAAGACGCTGCCGGCGCAGGTGATGGCCGCGATCAGCGCCGACCTGCCGACTGTGGTCATCCCCGTCGGGCCGATGGTGGTCGGTCATCACAAGGGCGAGGTGCTGGGGGCCTGCACCGATTGCCGCCGTCTCTGGGCGAAATATCGCGCCGGCGACATGGACGATGCCGAAATCGAAGCGGTGAACGGCCGGCTGGCGCCATCGGTCGGCACCTGCATGGTGATGGGCACGGCCTCGACCATGGCCTGCATGATCGAGGCCATGGGCCTGTCGCTGCCGATGAGCGCGACGATTCCCGCGCCGCATGCCGAGCGCTTCCGTCTCGCCGAGGCCAGCGGCAAGATTGCCGCGGAGATGGCCAAGACGAAGGGCCCGAAGCCGAGCGACGTGTTGACTCCGGCCTCGTTCAAGAACGCGCAAGTCGTGCTGCAGGCGATCGGCGGCTCGACCAACGGCTTGATCCATCTGACCGCGATGGCGCATCGCTCGCCGCACCGGCTCGACCTCGCAGCGTTCGACCAGATCGGCCGCGAGGTGCCGGTGCTGGTCGATCTCAAGCCGTCCGGCGAGCACTATATGGAGCACTTCCACCACGCCGGCGGGGTGCCGAAATTGCTGGCGCAGCTCGGCGATCTCGTCGATCTCGATGCCAGGACCATCAGCGGCCAGACGCTGCGTGAGATCGCGGCGAATGCGGAGGACGTGCCCGGCCAGGATGCCATCCGCCCGCGCGACAATCCGATCAAGAAGGAGGGCGGCCTCGCCATCCTGCACGGCAATCTCGCCCCGCGCGGCGCGGTCATCAAGCAATCGGCCGCGAGCCCGAAGCTGCTGCAGCACACCGGGCGCGCCGTCGTGTTCGAATCCGTCGAGGACATGACCTTGCGGGTCGACGATCCCGATCTCGACGTCAACGCCGACGACGTGCTGGTGCTGCGCAATGCCGGCCCGAAGGGCGCGCCGGGCATGCCGGAAGCGGGTTATCTGCCGATCCCGAAGAAGCTCGCGCGCGGTGGCATCAAGGACATGGTGCGTATCTCGGATGCGCGCATGAGCGGCACCGCGTTCGGCACCATCGTGCTGCACATCACCCCGGAATCCGCCGTCGGCGGGCCGCTGGCGCTGGTTGAGAACGGCGACATGATCCGCCTCGACGTGGCCAAGCGCAGCATCGAGCTCTTGATTGACGCCGCCGAGCTGGAGCGGCGCCGCGCTGCGTTGAAGCCGGTGGCCGCGCCGGAGGAGGCACGGCGGGGCTACGCCTGGCTGTTCAACGAGACCATCCTGCAGGCCGACGAGGGCTGCGATTTTGACTTCATGCAGAGGACAGGCCCCGCGAAGGGCTGAGTCACCGACCGCAGGGGTATCGCATTTGAGAGCTTTCCCTGCGGCCATCCTTCGAGACGCCCGCTTTAGGCGGGCACCTCAGGATGAGGACGGAGTGCGGCAGCAGTTTCAACGGGCACTGACGCTGATGAGCCTCATCCTGAGGAGGCGCGTTTGCGCCGTCTCGAAGGACGAGGCGTGCGCGCAGACCGCCGCCACGGGTCATATGCGATAGACCTGTGACCGGTCATGTGGCCGCTACTTTCCCTTGCTCGTGAACTTCTTCACGGCGGTGCGGAACGCCTCCGTGTTCATCGCCATGATGATCTTGTGCTCCTCGGCATCGAGCTGCTGCTTCACCGGCGTGGTCGCCGCTTGATAGACCAGCTGCTTGGTGCTGGCGATCGAAGCCGGCGGGTTCTGCGCGAGACGCTCGGCAAGTTTTCGCGTCGCGGTCTTCAGCTCGGCGGCAGGAGCGACCTTCGCGACCAGGCCCCATTCATAGGCCTGCTGCGCGGTAAAATTGTCCTCGGACAGAAAGATCTGCAGCGCCCGGCGGGAGCCGACCGTGCCGACGATGCCGACCGTCGAGCCGCCGTCCGGCGACACCCCGATCTTGGCATAGGCCGGCGTGAACTTGGCATCGTCAGCGGCGATGCAGAGATCGGTGACGAAGGCGAGGCCCATGCCGGCGCCGGCGGCCGAGCCGTGCACGCTCGACAGCGAGATCTTCGGCATGCGCCTGATGATCTCGATGAAGGCGTGATAGTGCTTCAATAGCTCGCCGACGACGGGCGTCACCGTGCCGGCTTCGGCGGCGGCCCCGATCGTCTGCAGATCACCGCCGGCGCAGAACGCGCGGCCTTCACCCTCGAGCACGACGACGCGGATGTCGTCGGCGCCTTCGAGATAGGCCGCGAGCTGCTCGAGCTTCTGCGCAATTGCAAGGTCGATTGCGTTGAACGCGGCAGGGCGGTTCAGCGTGATGGTCGCGATCGGGCCGTCGATCCGCAGCAGGGCGGGATCGTCGGGCTTTGAGACGGGAGCGGTCATCTGGATTTCTCCGGCAGGAGGTCGAGGCTCGAACTAAATCGCAGAAGGGCAGGGGTGACAATCCCCGAACCACCGCTCTTGCGCCGGGCGGAATGATAGGCTCAAATGGAGCCGCTTTCGCCAAGGGACGGACACGAGCGCCGGCTCCTCGCAAGGCCAGCAAGCAAAATCAGCGAGAGAGGAGGCGGCATGGGTCACGCTCGTGTCTTCCGGAAATGGGCTGTCCGATGACTGGCCCGGTGATCATCGTCGGTGCCGGCCATGGCGGCTACCAGATCGCGGCATCGCTGCGCCAGGCCGGCTTTGCCGAGCGCATCTGCCTGATCAATGACGAGCCGCATCTGCCCTATCAGCGGCCGCCGCTGTCCAAGGCCTACATCAAGGGCTCCGCGGGTCCGGAGAGCCTGATGTTCCGGCCTGAGAAGTTTTACCAGGACCAGACCATCGAGCTGATCGCGGGCCGCGCCGCCTCGATCGACCGCTCCGCGCGTAAGGTGCATCTCGCATCCGGCGAGACGCTGGACTATTGGCACCTCGTGCTGGCGACCGGCGCGCGCAATCGCCTGCTCGATCTGCCCAATGCCAATCTGCCCGACGTGAAATATTTGCGTATCCTCGACGACAGCGAGGCGCTGCGCGCGATCATGCCGTCGAAGATGCGCGCCGTGATCATCGGCGCCGGCTTCATCGGCCTCGAATTCGCCGCGACCGCCCGCATCAAGGGCCTCGAGGTCGACGTGCTCGAGCTCGCCCCGCGCGTGATGGCGCGGGCGGTGACGGCGGAGGTCTCCGAATATTTCCAGGCGCGGCATCGCGAAGCCGGCATCCGTATCCATCTCGGCGTGCAGGCCACCGCGATCGAAGCCGAGGCCGGCAAGGTCACCGGCGTGTCCTTGAGCGACGGGCGGCATCTGCCCGCCGACCTCGTCGTGGTCGGCGTCGGCGTGCTGCCGAACATCGAACTCGCGGCCGAGGCAGGGCTGCCGGTCGCGGCCGGCATCATCGTCGATGAATATCTGTCGACGGCTGATCCCAACATTTCGGCCATCGGCGATTGCGCGCTGTTCGCAAGCCCGCGCTTCGGCGGATCGCTGCGGCTGGAATCGGTGCAGAACGCCACCGACCAGGCCCGCTGTCTCGCCGCAAAGCTGACCGGCGACAAGAAGCCGTACGACAGCCATCCCTGGTTCTGGAGCGACCAGGGCGACGACAAGCTCCAGATCGCAGGTCTCACCACGGGCTACGACCGCGTCGTGCTGCGCGGCGATCCCGCCAAGAAGGCGTTTTCGGCGTTCTGCTATCACGGCGACAAGCTGCTCGGCATCGAATCGATCAACCGCGCCGGCGATCACATGTTCGGCCGCCGCTTGCAGAGCATGGACCGCACGATCACGCCGGAGCAGGCCGCGGACGAGAGCTTCGACCTCAAGAGCGCGCTGGCGTGAAGTTCTTCTCCCTCTCCTCGTTCTTACGGGGAGAGGGTCGGGGTGAGGGGCTTTCTCCGCGCATACGATGGCAGTCGGACTCGCGGAGAGTTCACCCGGAATTTGCTCTCGCAAAATTCCGACCTCTCCCCGCAAGCGGGGAGAGGCGAAGAGGCCTCTACAGCACCGCCGTCACTTCGGCCGCCGTCGGCATCGACGGTCCGGCGCCCATCCGCTGCACGCTGATCGAGGCGGCGGCGTTGGCGAATCTCAGCGAGTCGCGCAAGGCTGCGCCGTCCGCGAGTTGCGCGGCGAGCGCGCCGACGAAGCAGTCGCCGGCGCCGGTGGTGTCGAGTGCCTTCACCACACGGCCGGCAACCGAGATTTCCTCGCGCCCGGCCAGCGCGAGCACGCCGCGCTTGCCGAGCGTGACGCAGATGGTTTGGTCCTGCCGCGCCTGAAGTTTTCGCGCGACGTCGATGATCTTCGCGGCCTCATCGTCGTCCGACAGCTCGCTGCCTGCGAGAAAGCCGAGCTCGGTCTCGTTCAGGACGAGGATGTCAACCAGCGCCAGCAGCTCGCCCGGCATCTTCTGCGCCGGCGCCGGGTTCAGCACGGTCACCGCCCCCGCCGCGCGGGCGCGGTCGAAGAAGGCGGCGATGGCCGGCAGCGGAATCTCGAACTGGCTGACGGCGACGTCACCCTTCAGTAGCGGCACGACCTTGACGTCATCAGCGCCGACCAGCCCGTTGGCTCCGGGAACGACGACGATGGTGTTGTCGGCCTCGGCCACCGTGATGATGGCCGTCCCGGTGTGCGCCTCGGCCGTTTCGACGACGTAGCCGAGGTCGATGCCCTGCTCGCCGAGAAAGGCCTTCAGTTCAGTGCCGAACGAATCCCTGCCCAGCCGTCCGATCAGCGTGGTCCGCGCCCCTAACCGCGAGGCCGCGACAGCCTGGTTCGCGCCCTTGCCGCCCGGGAAATACAGCACCTGGCGGCCGGCGACGGTCTCGCCGACACGTGGATGGCGATCGGCCGTCGCCACCACATCCATGTTGATGCTGCCGGCAACGAAGACGCGTCCCATCTTTTTCTAGACCCTGACCTCGAACTCGTGCCTGACCTTGGCGATATCGACCAGCGTCGGCAAGCCGGCCTCGTTGCCGAGGCGCTGGATCTTGAAGGTCGAGGCGGCGCGGGCGAAATCGAAATGCTCGCGCCAGCTTTTGCCGGGATGGGCGAGGTAGGAATAGACATAGGCGCCGTGGAAGACGTCGCCAGCGCCGTTGGTGTCGATCACGCGCTCGCGCGGGATCGGCATCGCCGGCATCACCTGCACCGTCCCGGTTTCGTCGTACCAGAAGAGGCCCTTCTCGCCCATGGTGACGCCGCCGATCTTGCAGCCGCGGCCCTTGAGGTAGTCGAGCATCTTCTCCGGCGTCAGGTCCATCTGCTCGCACAGGCGCTCGGCGACGATGGCGACGTCGATGAATTCCAGCAGCTCATGGGTGTTGGTGCGCAGGCCGCCGCCGTCGAGCGAGGTCAGGATGCCGGCCTCGCGGCACACCTTGGCGTAGTGGATGGCGGCATCCGGCTGGTGGCCGTCGACGTGCAGCGCGCGGCAGCCGCCGAGATTGAGCATCGGAAAGGGGTGGATGTGCTCGTCGTCGCGACAGCGGACGATGGCGCGCTTGCCGTCCTTGGGCATGATGAAGGAGAGCGAGGACTGGTTGACCTTGCGCCCATGCAGCGAGATGCCGTACTTCGCGCACATATCCTGGAACATGCGCCCCAGCCAGTCATTGGCTGCGGTCGCGATCAGGTCCGGCACGATGCCGAGCTTGGCGCAGCAGAACGCCGCCGTCACCGCATTGCCGCCGAATGAGACCGCGTAGTCGCGCGCCACGTGCTTCTCGTCGCCGGTCGGCATGTGGTCGGTGATGAAGACGACGTCGATATAGGTCTGTCCGATGAAGAGAGCCTGCATTGCTTGTCCGTGATGCGCTTGTGGTCCCGGCCGGCGAGATTACTCTAGCACCGGTTCCGCTCCGGAGGGACGCTGAAATTATTCGCAAAACTGCCGCCCGAAGCGCTTGAGGTCAGCATGGTCCGGGAATACGACCATCACAGGCCAATGCCAAGCCCGGAGAAACGCCGTCGTTCGCTCCCGGGGTTCCCGGTCCACAAAAAGGGTGCAGAATGATCACCGGCCTCGATCACGTCGTCGTTCTGGTGAGCGATATCGGTGCGGCCAAGGCGGCCTATCAGACGCTGCTCGCCCGCGCGCCGGCCTGGCAGAACTCGGGCGAGGGCGCCGACCGGGTGCTGTTCACCCTCGACAACATGACCATCGAGCTGATGGCCCCTCACGGCTTCAGCGTCACCGCCGACCGTATGCGCGCACTGCTCGGCGACCAGGAAGGCATGCTCGCCAGCCTGTGCTTTCGTGTCGCCGACATCGGCAAGATGCACCGGCGGCTGGAGCGGGTGGCCCTGAGGCCGGACCCGGTCGCGGAGGTCGAGAGCAGCGACGCCGGCACCGACGCCGTGCTGCACTGGAAGCGCACGCGGGCCGCCACCGAGCTGACGCGCGGCGTGCGCATGTTCTTCCTGGAGCTGGCCGACGAGCGTCCGAAGTCCGCCGTGACCGACATCGGGCCGATCGAGGGGCTCGACCACGTCGTCGTCACCACCGAGGATTCCGAGCGCGCCGCCGCGCTCTACGGCGCCCGGCTCGGCCTTGATCTCGCGCTCGACCGCTCGCACCAGGACTGGGGCCAGCTGATGTTCTTCCGCTGCGGCGACCTCATCGTCGAGGTGGTGCGCCGCCCGGTCGCGGGCGGCGATGCCGCGCATGACCGGCTCTGGGGCCTGAGCTGGCGGGTCAGCGACATCGACGCCACCCGCGCCCGCCTGATCGCGAGCGGACTCGACGTCTCAGAGGTCCGCACCGGCCGCAAGCCGGGCACGCGCATCATGACCGTGCGGAGCGGCACCTGCGGGATTCAGACCGTGCTGCTGGAGCGCTCGCCGAAGCCGGTGGATTGATTCTGTCATTCCGGGGCGATGCGTAGCATCGAACCCGGAATCCATTTCGCGACTGACTCTGCCGCCAAATGGATTCCGGGCTCGCGCCAAGAGGCGCGCCCCGGAATGACGAGACGTTCTCAAACGCACGCTCGCGTGCTACACGCGTCTTGTCAGCACCCAGCGAGCACCCGGTTTGGCGAAGGCAAAGCGAACTCTGAAATGGCAGCGCGACCCCGAGGGGATGCGGCTGCGCATTCTCGAAGCCGCCAAGCAGGAGTTTTCCGCCCATGGTCTTGCCGGCGCACGCGTCGACCGCATCGCGGCCAAGGCCGGCGCCAACAAGCGCATGCTCTACTATCACGTCGGCAACAAGGACGAGCTCTATCTCGCCGTCCTCGAAGGCGCCTATGACAAGATTCGCAGCGAGGAGCGGGGGCTCGATCTCGAGCACCTCGATCCGCCCGAGGCGATCCGCCGCCTGATCGAGTTCACCTGGAACTACTTCCTGCGCAATCCCGAATTCCTCTCGCTGCTGCAGACCGAGAACCTCGCGCGCGCAAAGCACCTGAAGAAATCGACCAAGGTCAAGTCGATGCACTCGCCCTTCGTCGAGATGATCCGCACCGTGGTGCGCCGCGGTGTCGAGAGCGGCGATTTCCAGGTCGCGGTCGATCCGGTGCAGCTCTACATCTCCATCGCGGCGCTCAGCTTCTTCTATCTCTCCAATTCGGCAACGCTCAGCGTGATCTTCGGCCGCGACTTGCTGGACAAGAAAGCCAAGGACGAGCGGCTGGCGCATATGGTGGGCCTTGTGCTGGCCGCGCTGACGGGGCAATCCGCGGCGCTGTTCGAGATCGCGAAGACGCCGAAGTCGCGCGCCGCGATCGTGCAGGCGGTGTAGCTCGTAGCCATGATGGGGCGCCTTGCTCCGTCATTGCGAGCGCAGCGAAGCAATCCAGACTGTCTCCGCGGAAAGTTTCTGGATTGCTTCGCTGCGCTCGCAATGACCACGTGGAAGCGGCGTGCACCTCACTCCGCCCCCGTGCCCCGGACGCAGCGCAGCAACGCTTACATTGCAGCGCGTCCGGGACACGGAAGGCGATAGTCCGGTCCCCAAAAAGCTCCCGGAACCTCGAGCACAAAACGTCACAGGGAAAGCTCTGGACAGTATTTATCCAACGGGTTAATTTCTCCCCATAACGAAGAAGACTGCCGGGAGTGAAAATTGGCCGAGCCGAAGCCGCAAAACGCTGTTTCCAAGCTGCTGAATGCAGCCTGGGTTCGGCCGTTCTTGTTCCTGGTCTTCATCGTCGTCGCCTGGGATCTCGCGATCCGGCTGTTCAGAATCCCCGCGTACCAGATCCCGGCGCCGCTCGACGTCGTCGCCGTGCTGCGCACCGAATGGCCGGAGCTGCTGCGCCAGTCCTGGCCGACCACCTATGCGACCGTCTGCGGCTTCCTGCTGTCGGCGCTGTTCGGCATTCCCGTCGCGATGCTGATCGCGGGCTCGAAGACGGTGGAGAGCTATATCTATCCACTGCTGGTGTTCTCGCAATCGGTGCCGAAGATCGCGATCGCACCGCTGTTCGTGGTCTGGTTCGGTTTCGGCATCATTCCGAAGGTGATCTCCGCGTTCCTGCTCGGCTTCTTCCCGGTGGTGGTCTCCGCGGTGCAGGGCTTCAAGTCGGTGGACCCCGATATGGTCGATCTCGCCCGCGCCATGCAGGGCAGCCGCTTGCAGGTGTTCCGCGCGGTGAACCTGCCGCATGCGCTGCCGGCGATCTTCTCCGGCCTCAAAGTGTCGGTGACGCTGGCCGTGGTCGGCGCGGTGGTCGGCGAGTTCGTCGGCTCCAATTCCGGCATCGGCTACGTGATGCAGCGCTCGATCGGCACCTTCGACCTGCCGACGATGTTCGCGGCGCTGGTGATCCTGGCGCTGCTCGGCGTGGTCCTGTTCTGGATCGTCGACCGCATCGAGAAGCTGGTCATTCCCTGGCATGTCAGCCAGCGCGAGGACGTGATCTTTGCATCCTGACTAAAGCAACGAGCGGCCGCCAACGGCCGACGCAACAACGGCAAGGGAGAGAAACGATGAAGCGGTTGATTGGAGCTGCATCCGTAGCACTGATGGCGTTCGCAGCCATGCCGGCGCAGGCAGCCGACAAGGTCGTGCTGATGCTGAACTGGTACGTCTATGGCGAGCACGCGCCGTTCTATTACGGCAAGGCCAAGGGCATCTACGCCGCCGAAGGCATCGAGCTCGAGATCCAGGAAGGCCGCGGCTCGGCTGCGACCACGCAGGCGGTTGCCGCCAAGACCGCCGACTTCGGCTATGTCGACGTCCCCACCATGATGCGCGCCGCGATCAAGGGCGCGCCCGTGGTTGCAACCGGCGTGCTGCTGCAGACCTCCCCGATGTCCGCGATGGGCTTCGCCGACAAGAACATCAGGAAGCCCGAGGACATCAAGGGCAAGACGGTGGCGATCACGCCCGCGGACTCCATGACCCAGATCTGGCCGCTGTTCCTGAAGAAGACGGGCCTGAAGGAGAGCGACTTCAAGACCGTCGCCGGCGACGGTCAGACCAAGCTCAACGCCGTCATCAACGGCCAGGCCGATCTGTTGCTCGGCTACGTTATGGACCAGTCGATGAAGATCAAGGACGCGACGGGCAAGGAGGTCTACCCGATCAAGTTCGCCGACTACGGCATCAACATGGTCTCCTCGGGCGTCATCGCCAATACCGACTATGTGAAGGCCAATGCGGACCTCGTCCGCCGCTTCATGTCGGCGACGACGAAGGCGGTCGAAGCTGCCGAGAAGGAGCCGAAGGCGGCGGCGCAGTCGATCCTCGATGCCAACCCCAAGGGCGGCAAGATCGACACGCTGACGCAGGGGTTTGAGCTGACCATCCCGCTGTACCGGACCGCGGAGACCAAGGGCAAGCGGCCGTTCCAGGTCACCGACCAGAACATGACCGAGACCGTCAATCTGCTGGTCGAATATGGCGGCCTTGACGCCAAGGCCAAGGAGAACCCGAAGGCTTTCTACACCAGCGATTACCTGCCGAAGAGCGGCTCGTGAAACCTGCGACTGTCATGAGTGAAACCGCGCAGTCGGCCGCTCATCTGAGACTGGTGAGCGACCGGGCTGCCGGTGATGCGTCGGGCATCAAGCTGTCGGGCGTGTCGAAGACCTACCGGACGCGCGACGGCGACGTGCCGTCGCTGCGGCCGCTCGACTTCCACATCAATGACGGCGAGTTCTTCGTCGTGGTCGGCCCTTCCGGCTGCGGCAAGTCCACGCTGCTCAAATTGATCTCGGGCCTGCTGGCGCCGACCACGGGCGAGATCCTGGTCGAGGGCCAGAAGGTGACGACGCCGCACGGCAATGTCGGCATCGTGTTCCAGAACGCGCTGCTGCTGCCCTGGCGCAACATCCTGGGCAACGTGATGCTGCCGATCGACATGAAGCGGCTGCCGCGGCAGGAATATCTCGACCGCGCCAAGTCGCTGCTGAAGCTGGTCGGCCTCGAAGGCTTCGAGAAGAAGCTGCCCTGGCAGCTCTCCGGCGGCATGCAGCAGCGCGCCTCGATCTGCCGCGCGCTGGTGCACGACCCGAAGATCATGCTGATGGACGAGCCGTTCGGCGCGCTCGACGCGCTGACGCGCGAGCGCATGAATGTCGAATTGATGCGGATCCAGCGTGAGACGAAGAAGACCGTGCTCCTGATCACGCATTCGATTCCGGAAGCCGTGTTCCTCGCCGACCGCGTGCTGGTCATGACCGAGCGCCCCGGCGCGATCGCCGCGATCTACGACGTGCCGCTGCCGCGTCCGCGCTCGCTCGACGCGATGGCAGACCCGGTGTTCACCGAGCTCGTGCAGCGCATCCGCAAGCATTTCTTCTCGCAAGGGGCGTTGGATTGACGGCCGTGGGACTCTCGTCGATTGCGGCAAGCACAGTGCGCTTCCTCCCCCGCCTGCGGGGGAGGGCTGGTGAGAGGGTGTCTCCACATCGGGACACTCCCCCAGAGGAGAAAACCCTCACCCGGCGCTGCACGCCGACCTCTCCCGCAAGCGGGAGAGGTGCACCGCCGCCTGCGCGACATCTCGGAAGCCAGTTAACACCATGTCCTCCCGCCCTGAAGCTGCGAGACATCGCCTTCTTCGAACGTCCCGTGCAGTTCGCGCGGCCGTTCCGCTTCGGTGCGATCACGATCAACGCGACGCCGCAGCTGTTCGTGCGGGCCGAGATCGAGGTCGAGGGCAGGGGAACCGCGGTCGGTGCCAGCGCCGAACTGCTGGTGCCAAAATGGTTCGACAAGCGGCCGGAGCTGTCGCCGGCGCAGACGGTGGACGGTCTGCAACGCTCGCTTCAGATCGCGCGAGGGCTCTATCTGGCACGGACCGGATTCCAGACGGCGTTCGATCTGCATGCCTCATGCATCGGTGCCCAGGTCGCAATCTGTGCGAAGGAGAACATTCCGGCCCTTGCGGCGGCTTATGGCCCCGCTGAGATCGACAAGGCGATCCTCGACGCGCTGCTGCGCGGTGCGGAGGCCAACTTCTTCGACGGCATGGCCGGCAACATCGCCGGCATCGATGCGCGACTATCTCCTGACGTGAGCGAGAGGGACATCCGGACGTTCCTCGCCGGCCGGGGGGCGCTGGCGCGCGTTGCCGTCAGGCACACCGTCGGCCTCGATGATGTCGTGGAAGGGACCGGCGGCGTTGCCGATCGCAGCGAGAACGGCGGTGCGCGCTATTTCAAGCTCAAACTATCGGGCGATCCCGCAGCCGATGCGGCACGGCTTGCCCGCATCGGCAAGGAGCTCGCGACGCTCGAAGACGACACCAGGGTGACGCTCGACGCCAACGAGCAATATGCGGACCTCGCCGCGTTACAGGCGCTGATGGACGGGCTCAATCGCGACGCCGCGCTACGCCCGATTGCCGCGCGCCTGCTCTATGTCGAGCAGCCGATGCCGCGCGACATCACGCGGCGATCGCCGCTCGGCGCGCTGGGCACACGTGGCTTCATCATCGACGAAGCCGACGATTCCTACGACGCGTTCCCGGCAGCACGGGCGCTCGGCTATCGCGGCATCTCCTCGAAATCCTGCAAGGGATTTTACAAGTCCATCATCAACGCCACGCGCGCAGCGAAATGGACCGCGGAGGGCGAGACCTTTTTCGTCACCGGCGAGGATCTCACCTGCCAGGCGGGCCTTGCCCTGCAGCAGGATCTTGCGCTCGGCGCCTTCCTTGGCGTTCCCCATGCCGAACGCAACGGCCACCACTACGTCGATGGCTTTGGTGAAACGCCCATAGCAGAAGCTCAGGCCTACGCCGCCGCGCATCCCGATCTCTATGCCGATGCCGGGCGGGGCATCCGCCTCTCCATTCACGACGGCGATCTCCTGACGGGATCGCTTCATTGCGCGGGCTTCGCCTCGTCGGTCCATCCGGACTGGTCGGCATTGCGCCCGCTCGCCCAGCCAAGATCTCAGGAGCAATTGGCATGACCACGCAACGCCTCGGCCTCATCATGAACGGCGTCACCGGCCGCATGGGGCTCAACCAGCATCTGATCCGCTCGATCGTCGCGATCCGCGACCAGGGTGGCGTCCGCTTGAAGAACGGCGACCGCGTCATGCCCGATCCGATCCTGGTCGGCCGCAGCGCCGACAAGGTCGAGGCGCTCGCCAAGCGCTTCAACATCACGCGCTGGACCACCGATCTCGATGCCGCGCTCGCCGACAAGAACGACACCATGTTCTTCGACGCCGCGACCACGCAGGCGCGGCCCGGCCTGTTGACCCAGGCCATCAACGCCGGCAAGCATGTCTATTGCGAGAAGCCGATCGCGACCAATTTCGAGGAAGCCGTCAAGGTCGTGAAGCTCGCCAATGCCAAGGGCGTCAAGCACGGCACGGTGCAGGACAAGCTGTTTCTGCCGGGCCTGAAGAAGATTGCCTTCCTGCGCGATTCTGGCTTCTTCGGCCGCATCCTCTCGGTGCGCGGCGAGTTCGGCTATTGGGTATTCGAGGGCGGCTGGCAGGAGGCGCAGCGGCCGTCCTGGAACTATCGCGATGAGGATGGCGGCGGCATCATCCTCGACATGGTCTGCCATTGGCGCTACGTGCTGGACAACCTCTTCGGCAACGTCCAGAGCGTGAGCTGCATCGGCAACACCGATATCCCCGAGCGCTATGACGAGCAGGGCCAGAAGTACAAGGCGACCGCGGACGATTCCGCCTACGCCACGTTCCAGCTCGAAGGCGGCATCATCGCCCACATCAACATGTCCTGGGTCACGCGCGTCTATCGCGACGACCTCGTCACCTTCCAGGTTGACGGTACGCTCGGCTCGGCGGTCGCGGGACTCACCGATTGCATGATCCAGGCGCGGCAGGCGACACCGCGCCCGGTGTGGAATCCCGACGAGAAGCGGCTGCACGATTTCTACGGCGACTGGCAGAAGCTGCCCGATAACGTCACCTACGACAACGGCTTCAAAGAGCAGTGGGAAATGTTCATCCGCCACGTCTACGAGGACGCTCCTTACAAGTTCACGCTGCTCGAAGGCGCCAAGGGCGTGCAGCTCGCCGAATGCGCGCTGAAGAGCTGGAAGGAGCGGCGTTGGATCGACGTCGCCCCCATCAAGGTTTGAGGTCAGTCGGATAATCCCGATGTCTACTGAGCCGTCATTGCGAGCGAAGCGAAGCAATCCAGAATCTTTCCGCGGAGGCAGTCTGGATTGCTTCGCTTCGCTCGCAATGACGAGGAGAGGTTCGAAATCATGAACAAGCCAGTCCAACCGATCTCGTCTTTGTCGCTGAAGCTCCCCAAGCCCGATCGCTCGATCGAGACCTATCGGCTCGCGGCCTCGCGCACCTTTCCCGCAAAGCTCGAAGGGCCGCTGAACCGCATCGCCTTCTCGGCCGTGCACACCGTTGCCGATCCCTTCGCCGACAACGATCCCTGGCTGTCGGCCGCGGTCGACTGGGACAGGACCATCGCCTTCCGCGAGCACGTCTGGGACCTCGGTCTCGGCGTTGCCGAAGCCATGGACACCGCGCAGCGCGGCATGGGGCTGGACTGGCCGACCTCGCTGGAGCTGATCACGCGCTCCGTCGCCGCCGCCAAGCGCCGCAACGCGCTGGTGTTCTCCGGTGCAGGCACGGATCATCTCGCAGTGGAGGACGCGAGAAACCTCGACGACGTCATCCGCGCCTATGAAGAGCAGATCTCGGCGGTGGAGAAAGTCGGCGGCCGCATCATCCTGATGGCCTCGCGGGCCCTCGCAAAACTCGGTCGCAATGCCGACGACTACGCCAAAGTCTATGATCGCGTGCTTTCGCAGGTCCGTGAGCCCGTCATCATCCACTGGCTCGGCGACATGTTCGATCCGGCGCTGGCGGGATATTGGGGCACGAGGGATCTCGACAAGGCCATGGACATTGCCGTCGCCATCATCAACGGCAACGCCGCCAAGGTCGACGGCGTCAAGGTTTCGCTGCTCGACAAGCAGCGCGAGATTGACATGCGTCGCCGGCTCGACAAGCGCATCAAGATGTACACCGGCGACGATTTCAACTACGCGGAGCTGATCGCCGGCGACAGCGAAGGCTTTTCGCACGCGCTGCTCGGCATCTTCGATGCCATCGCGCCGGCGGCGTCCTACGCGCTGTCGCGGCTGGCGGCCGGCGACGAGGCTGGCTTCCATGACGTGCTGGGCCCGACGGTGCCGCTGTCGCGTCATATCTTCAAGGCGCCGACGCGGTTCTACAAGACCGGCGTCGTCTTCATGGCCTACCTCAACGGCCACCAGGATCATTTCACCATGGTCGGCGGACAGGAGAGCACCCGCTCCACGCTGCATCTCGCCGAGCTGTTCCGTCTCGCCGACAAGGCCGGCCTGCTCGCCAATCCTGAACTCGCGACGCAACGGATGAAGACCGTGCTCGCCACCCACGGTATCGAATCCTGATGCGCGCTTTTTCGTCCGATCACCGCTGGCTGTCGCTGAACACGGCGACGGTCCGCAAGCAGGGTGACCTCATCGAGATTATCGATGCCTGCGCACGTCACGGCATCCGAGCCATCGATCCCTGGCGTGACCAGGTCACGAACGTCGGTCTCGACCGCGCCGCGCGCGCGGTGCGCGAGACTGGCCTTGATCTCTCAGGCTATTGCCGCGGCGGCATGTTCACCTCGGATGTCTCGCGCCGGGGCGAAGTGCGCGACGATAACAGGCGCTGTGTCGATGAAGCCAAGGCACTAGGCGCGCCCTGCATCGTCCTCGTCGTCGGCGGCCTGCCGCAATATTCGCGGCCGGGCAGTGAGGCTTCGAAGGATCTGGTGGCAGCGCGCGGGCAAGTCGAGGAAGCGCTCGCTGACATGCTCGACTACGCGAGGCAAGCCAAGCTGCCGCTGGCGATCGAGCCGTTGCATCCGGCCTATGCGGCCGACCGCGCCTGCGTGAACACAACCAAGCAGGCGCTCGATATCTGCGACCGGCTCGATCCCGGCCGCACCGGCATGCTCGGCGTCGCGCTCGATGTCTATCACATCTGGTGGGATCCGGAGCTGATGGACCAGATCGCACGCGCCGGCCGGGACCGCCTGCTGGCGTTCCATGTCTGCGACTGGCTGGTGCCGACAAAAGACATCCTCAACGACCGCGGCATGATGGGCGACGGCGTCATCGACATCAAATCGGTGCGCGCGGCCGTCGAAGCGCAGGGCTTTGCCGGCTATTCCGAGATCGAGATTTTCTCCAACGACTGGTGGGGCAAGCCGATGGACGAGGTGCTTCGCACCTGCATCACGCGGCATAGAACGGTGGTGTAGTTGCCTCGAGTGTCTCGTGAAAAGTCAGACGATTGCGCTATCATCGATTTTTCCGTTGAATCCCGAACTATCACTCGTCAATTCGATCTGCGAAGCTCTGACGACACAAATGCGCTTGCAACCAAGCAGGCGCGGAGGGAGGTTCGCAGTGGAGAAAGTGCGACGCTTGCGTGCGATGAGCTCACTGTGCCGTCAACAGGCCGCGTACAACAGCATGAACAAATGGAAGCTGCTCGCAGAGGCAGAATACTGGGATCATCTGGCTGACCTCGAGCTATCTTCCCATTTCCAACAATGCAACGCCATCGTCTTGAATGAGGTAGAGCAGCCTCAAGCGATCACAGATGCGAAGTGCTGAGCGGAAGACGATTTCCGCCGCGTGAGGAAAGGCCGTGTACTCATAAAATCACGCAAGTAGAGGGTTGCCGTATCACCCGTGTGCTCGCTGTACGGCAACGTCTGAAGCTTGAAAAGGCGCGCGATCATGATTGGGAAAGCTCCTCCATGAGCGCCTTGGCGGAACGAAGGTCCGGCGTTTCGAAGCCTTCCGTAAACCAGCCGTAAACCGAGCCAAGAAGGCACCGCGCGTCGGCTATCCTACCCTGGTCGCGCCAAAGCCGAGCCAAATGCATTGCGGCACGTAATTCAAAGGACTTTGCGCTCTGGCTTTGGGCGACCTTGAGTGCAGTTTGCAAATACCCCTCGACCTCGTCAGCTGGAGCACCGCGAATTCGGTGCAGTTCGCCATCGATGCATGCAAGTTCTGCCTCCCACATATGCTCGTCGCTGCGGGCGGCAAGGACCTTTGCTTCGGCAAGGGCAGCGACGCCGTTGTCGTGGTCACCTAAGTGGAGGTAGGTGGCCGCGAGCATCCATAAGTACCGAACCTGGTACCAACTGGCTCCGAGCCTGTTCCGCTCGTTGAGACTGAGGCGCATGAGCGCCAGGCCGCCCTCCACGTTGCCCTCTTGGGCCATGGCCCAGCCCCGCAGGATGAGGCCGCTCTCGCGCCAATAGTTCAAGCTGTTCTGATCGGCGAGATCGATGATGGCCTCGGCGTGCGCTTTGACGGCCGCCACGTCACCCATTAGCTCCGCAGTGGCCGCCCCGCCATAGACCTGCACATGCGCGGTAAGGTTCGTCTGATTCAACTCAATAGCGTATTGAGATGCGGCACGGCTAGTCCGCTGAGCCTGTTCGGGGTAACCCAGAACCCAAAGCACAATCGCCAAGTAGGGTAGCGCCGAGGCCTTTGGGTCATGTACGTAGTGCACAGGTGGCGGCCGATGCGCCTCCGGCTGATAGCGACTCAAGATCGTTTCGAACTCCGAGCGTGCGGTCAGAAAATCACCGGCATGCATGGCGGTGAGCGCGGCCAGACGATGCACAGCTAGTTCCAGCGCTGTGTCACTGGTGCGCTCGGCGGCGCGCTGCGCCTCGGCAACGAGGCTCTGCATGGCAGCAAAGTCGCCGCGCACGAAGTGGAAGATGAATTTGCCGCTAAGGGTGGAAAACAAGGCGCCCGTGTCGTCGAGTTCATAGCAGAGCGCATGAGCCCTGCTGAAGGCTGTGCCAAGCTGCGGAGCCGTGTATCCGTGAATGGCAATCAGTGGACCTCCGATTGCTGTTTGCAGAGCGAGCTCCTGGCGATCGCGCTCCGGCCCTTGTGGATTGGACCTGAGTGCCTCCAGCCCCCTTGTGAGATGAGTGATCGCTTCGAGATTTGCGGAACGCCCGGCCGCAATGAGGCCGGCCCGCAGCCAATAGTCCACCGCCTTTCCTGCCAGTCCACCCTCGGTGAGATGCAGAGCGATCGTCTCCGGCTCTGCCTCAGCACGGGCAGGGTAATGTTGTTCGAGAGCTGCAGCTATGCGGGCATGGATCTGCTGCCGCTTGCTCTTTAGAAGACTCTCGTGCGCGATGTCCTGCACCAGCGCATGTTTGAAGCTGTAGCCAACATTCGGAGGTACGCCACGACGGAATATCAGTTCCGCGGCCAATAGGTCATTGAGAGCATGCTGGAGCGCGTGCTCGTCGAGCGCCGTTACAAGGCGCAGAAGATCGTGTCCGAATTCGCGTCCGATGCAAGCTGCAATCTGGGCAACTTCCTTGACCGGCGCCAATCGATCAAGCCGGGCCATCAAGGAGTCCTGCAGCGTCGTCGGGATCGCCAGCGGCGGTAATGGGCCGATCAGCTCATAACGGCTGCCGTGGTCTTTGAGCAGACCGGATTCGACGACGGCTTTGGTGAGCTCCTCGACGAACAACGGCACGCCGTCGGTCTTGGCCAGAATCTGCTCAAGCACCTCCTGAGGGAGTGTTTTGCCGCCCGTGATCCGGTCAACGACTGCCGCCCCTTGCCGACGTCCCAGCCGGCTTAGAAAGAGCGCTGTCACATGTCCATGACCCGTCCAGCGCGGAATGAACTCGGGCCGGAAGGTAACGATCATCAAAATCGGAAGTCGCTGCACCTCGTCGACAAGCCGATCGAGGAATTCGAGCATAGTAGGGTCCGCCCAATGGACGTCCTCGTAGACGGCAAGCACTGGCTGTTTTGTCGCTAAGCCTTGTATCTGTTCCAGAAGGGCCTGGAAGGTTCGCTCCTTCTTCTGGTGCGGACTGAGTGCGAGGGGCGGGTATCTCTCCCCGGTCGGGATTGCCAAGAGATCCGCGAGAACCGGCGCGCTCTCATGCACATCGTCCGCACCAAGCGCGAGCATGGCCTCGAGTTTATCGAGCTGTTCGTCGGAAGCGTCCTCCCGCCGTATTGCCGCTGCCCGTTCAAGGAGGCCAACGACGGGATACAGAGCGGTGTTGGTATGAAATGGTGAACAGAAATGGCTCAGCGGCGTGTGCGGCACACGGGCGACCTGGTCGCGTAAGGCTCGCACGAGCCGCGACTTGCCAATGCCGGCTTCGCCGCCGAGCAGGACGATCTGTCCTTCCCGCTCTTTCGCCCGCTCCCAGCGATCCAGGAGCAATGCAAGTTCTTCATTCCGTCCGACCAGTGCGGTCGTTGCCAAGCCATGCCGGGCCTCGAACCTGCTCTCTGCCGCGCCTTCACCAATGACAAGCCACGCCTGCACCAGTTCCGGGAAACCTTTGAGAGGCACCGTGCCGAGGTCGTGGTACGTGAAAGCTTCGCCGAGTAGGCGGCGGGTCGATTCCGCAATCACCACATCACTTGGGTTGGCCAGATCTTGCAGTCGGGCGGCTAGGTTTGGTGTTTCGCCGATGACTGCGCGCTCGCGAGCCTCTCCCTCGCCAATCAGCTCGCCGACCACGACCAGACCGGTTGCGATGCCGACGCGAGCGGCGAGCGCTGCACCACCCGGTTCGGTAAGGGAGGCGACCGCCTTGGTCACTCGAAGCCCGGCGCGAACGGCGCGCTCCGCCTCATCTTCGTGCGCCCGCGGCCAGCCGAAATAAGCGAGAACGCCATCGCCCAGGAATTTGGCTATGTGGCCTTCGAATCGGTCGATCTCGCCCACCACGGTGTTATGGTAGGCCTGCAAGAGGTCACGCAACTCCTCGGGATCCCGCCCTGAAGCAAGTGCCGTCGAGCCGACCAGGTCGACGAACATGACTGTGAGCTGTCGACGCTCCGCGTCCGAAGGGATCGATGGCTTCGCGTAGTCGGCAGGTCCATTGGCGTTGACAGCCACCGGGGTGATCGGCGGAGCGAGTGCATGGATTGCCTTTAGCACAGCCTTGCGTGGGCCGAGTGGCAAGCCAAGCTCCCGCAGGTCGGCTTCGGTCAGTTCTGGCAAAATTTCGGACGTGATTTCAGCGTCACAAAAGGTCTTTATGTAGCGCTCCAGCCCGAGACCGCAAAGCCATTGCGCGATATCCACGACAAGCCTCCTCGTGCCGCATCAGGCAACGGTCAGCTCAATTGAACGTATGCAACTTCAGCTTCAGCGAACCATCTGCCTGACGCTCAAACACGTGGGTTGCGATCCCGCCTGCAGGTTGGCTGGCGCCATCCTCTGTCTTACCGTTGGCGCTCCAATGGGCCGTGCCGTAGACGATCTTCTCATCTCCGCCGGCGTCGATGAGGACCAACCTGTGATCGGTGAATCCGCTTGAAAACAGCCCAGCAAAGAAGCTCTCGATCTCTGTCGGACCGGATATCACTTGATGCGTTGGCGGCAACAATTTGGCGTCTGGCACGTAAGTCGCCGCGATAGCCCTGGCATCTGCTTTGTTGAATGCTGAATCCCACGCGGCGTACGCCGCAGCAATGTCGTGTTTTATGGAGGAAGCTAAGGCTGTCATGATCCCTCCCTCAATCGCGGGCTTGCTTTCGTTGGAGAACGATTGCGTCACCCCGCTTGGTCGACCGCTGCGTAAATTGCAACGAGAGAAAGCGACGCCCTCATTGGCCTGCGACCTGTTGCAGCCTGTTGAAGCGCGCCTTCTGCTCGCTGCTCAGCGTGGCATAGAACTCGTCCAGGGCGGGTTCGACCAGCTTGGCGGCGGTCAACATGGCCTCGAGCCGATGCTGCATCGTCTCCAGCCGTCCGACAGGTGTCAGCGGCGCATCGTTCGGACAGGCTGCCTGTAGGCTTTCAACGCCCTTCGCCGTCGCTTCACTGAGGCGGTCGAGCGCCTCCTTCTGCTTGCCGGCCGGGTGGAGCACAGCCTCGATCCTCTGGATCGGCAACTGCGTGAGCCCGGACTTCGGATCGCCACAGCCCTCGCTACTCGCCTCCTGCTGCTGCGGCGAGCGCTCGCCGACATTGGGGCCAAGCGCGTTGAAGCGGGCCTGCTGCTCGTCACTGAGCGAGTTGTAGAAATTCTCCAGTGCCGGACGAACGATCTTGACGGCTTCAAGCGTCGCGCTGATGCGGTTCATCATCGCGCGCAAGCGGCCAGGGGGAGTCAGTGCATAAGTCTCCGCGCAGGAATCCTTGAACACACCGGCAGCGTTGGCCGCCGCCGTCTTCAGCTCATCCAACAATGCGCGTTGCTCCGGCGTCGGCCGCACCGCCTGTGCGATATCGGCAAGCGGCCAGGCGGTCACGCCCTTGTCCGGCGTGGCACACAATTGTTGAAGCGTCTGCGGGCTCACGCTGGCACGCTGGCGCGCGCGGTAGCCGCCGCCGGCTTGCGGAGTGTCATACGGGTTGGTGCTAGCATAAGCGGAGTAAGGGCCGTCACCGCCCCAGAACACGGTGTCGACGAAGTCGTCATAGGCGTACGCCCAATATCCGGGCTCGTAGCCATAGGACCAGAACGTGTAGTTGAAGATGTCGGAATAGGCGTAAGGCCAGAACACGGGCCCAAGCCAAGCCACGAACACCGCGGGATGACGGTGACGCCAGGCCTGCCGGGGTGCCCAGCCGCTTTGGCGCGTGACGAGAGCCGCTTGGGTCAGCGCAGTGGACTGCTCGCGGAAGCGTTCCGCGAACCGTCCGCGCTCGGCGGCCTGCGCAGCGGCTGCAAGTGCCGGAGCGCGCTCCGCCGGAGCCTGCAGCCCAAGCCGCTGCTGGCGCGCCAGGTCAATTTGCTGCGCGCGCTGCTCTCGGCCAAGCAAGCGGTTTTGCGCCTGGAGCATTCGCTGCTGCGCCCGTTGCGCTTGCACGCCTTCCGGCTTTTGCGACTGCAATTGCTGCACCCGCTGCTGCAGGCGTTCGATGCGGGCCTGGCGCTCCGTTGTTTGGCGCGACAGCATGTCGCGCTGCCGTTGCTCCACCTGCTGCGAACGCTGTTGCACGCGTTGCTCGCGCTCCAGAAGACGGCTCTGCGACTGCAGCAACCGTTGCTGCTGTTGCTGCGCCCTTGCGCCTTCCGGCTTCTGCGATTGCAATTGCTGCACGCGCTGCTGCAAGCGGTCGATGCGGTCTTGGCGTTCCGCGGATTGGCGCGAAAGCATCTCACGCGGCGGTCCCGATCGCTCGCTCACGGCCGGGGGGGCACTTGGGCGCGAAGGGGCGGCGATCTGCGGCGTCGGCCGCGGCGCCATCGCCGGACGTTGCGGCGCTGCCGGCGGGCGCTGGAATTCGCGGCGGGGCGCTGCCACCTGCGGGGCGGCTCGGGGGGCACTGATTTGTGGGGTCGGACGCGGTGGCGGTGAGGCGATGTGCGGCGCCGGACGTGGCGCCATCGCCGGTCGCTGCGGCATGGCTGGCGGCGCGGCCGGACGTGCCATGGCTGGCGGTGCTGCTGGCGGTGCGGCTGGACGAGCCATAGCCGGTGGTGCTGCCGGGCGTGCCATGGCCGGTGGTGCTGATGGCGGCGCTGCGGCTGGTCCTGGTGGTCCTCCACCCCGTCCGTGTCCGTGAGGTCCCTGAGCCGACGCGCTCGTCGTCAGCATCGAGACGCCAACCAAAACAGCCGTCAGGCAAACGCCACGCGGAAGCATGATTCTAGCTCCCAACTCGTAATCGCCCACGACTTTCAACGCACAGACCGTGGAATCGTTCGTCCTTGGCCACGGCCGGCATTGCGATCTTCCGACGCAGCCAGTCTCAAGAGAAATCCTGCGTCAGGATCGCGGCGAACCGCTCCAGCGCCCAGTCGACCTGGTCGCCGGTGATCACCAGCGGTGGGGCGATGCGGATCGTATGCTCATGGGTATCCTTGGCGAGGATGCCCTTGGCCTGGAGCGCTTCGCAATAGCGGCGTGCCCGTCCGGCCTCGGGATGCAGCTCGACCGCCAGCATCAGGCCGCGCCCGCGCACGTCGCGGATCGTATTGGCGCGAATGTCCTTCAACCCCTCCAGAAAGCGCGCGCCTTGCCTCGCCGCGTTCTCGATCATGCCTTCCTCGACCAGCACGCGCATCGCCGCGCGGGCCACGGCGCAGGCAAGCGGGTTGCCGCCGAAGGTCGAGCCATGCTGCCCGGGCCGCAAAGTCCCGAGCACGTCGTTGTTCGAGAGCACGGCCGAGACCGGATAGAAGCCGCCGGACAGGGCCTTGCCGAGCAGCGTCACGTCCGCCTCAATTCCCTCGTGCTCTTCGGCGAGCAGCTTGCCGGTGCGACCGAGCCCGGTCTGGATCTCGTCGAGCACCAGCATCACGTTGTTGGCGGTGCAGAGCTCCCGGACCTCAGTGAAATAGCCGGCCGGAGGAATGACGACACCGGCTTCGCCCTGGATCGGCTCGACCAGAAAGGCGACCGTGTTTGGGTTGATTGCTTCCGCAAGCGCCGCGGCGTCGCCGAACGGGATGACCTTGAAGCCCGGCGCGAACGGCCCAAAGTGTCCGCGTGTCTCGGGGTCCGTTGAAAAGCCGACGACGCCCAGCGTGCGTCCGTGGAAATTGTTGGCACAGACGATGATCTCGGCCTGGCCGTCCGGCACGCCCTTCACCTCGTAGCCCCATTTGCGGACCGACTTGATCGCGCTTTCGACCGCCTCGGCGCCGCTGTTCATCGGCAGCACTTTGTGGGAACCGGTGAGCGCGGCGATCTCCTCGTAGAACAAGGCGAGCTGGTCGTTGTGGAAAGCCCTCGAGGTGAGCGTCAACCTGTGCGCCTGTTCGACCATCGCCGCCAGGATCTTGGGGTGGCAGTGGCCCTGGCTGACCGCCGAATAGGCGGACAGACAATCGAGGTACCGGTTGCCTTCAGTATCCCAGACCCAGACACCTTCGCCACGCGACAGGACGACCCCGATCGGCTCGTAATTACGGGCCCCAAAGCGTGCTTCTGTTGCGATGAAATCAATGACCGACGCGCTCATCTGTCGTCACTCCATTGCAGCGTGGGGGGCGTCAATCGACTGCACCGGCGTGTCGCGCCCAAATGAATGTGGGTATCAGTTTGTCAGCTCGGAAGCCTTGATGCGCCGATGGCGCGGCGCGGCCTGATAGTCCCGAAATGTCAGGTGGTTCTGCCGCGCCACAGGGCACCGTTCCGTGACCCAGGCTCTACTGTGCATGGGGTTGTTTTCGCAGTTTGGTTGCCGGCCCCTCAGCCAAGCGCGCAGGGCACGCTCAAGAAGCCGCGGAACCGGACCCGTCCGCCGCGCACGGGCGGTCCGCTCACGGCATAGTTCGGAAAGCGCGCCAGGAAGCGCGAGATCGCAATCGCCCCTTCCAGCCGCGCCAGGGCCATGCCTGCGCATTGATGCGCGCCTGTGGCGAAGGCTAGGTGCCGGTTCGGCGTGCGCGCGATGTCGAAACGTTCGGGGTCGGGAAACTGCGCGGGGTCGCGGTTGGCTGCGCCAATGCACAGCGTCACCGACGTGCCGGCCTCGAGCATGACGCCGCCGAGCTCGACTTTCTCGGTGGTCATGCGGTTGCCGAGCTGGTTCGAGCTCTCGTAGCGCAGCACCTCCTCGATCGTGGTCTTGATCATGTCCGGGTTCTCGATCAGGCGCTGTTTCTGATCGGGATGCCGGTCGAGCGCCACCAGGCCGTTGCCGATCAGGTTGGTGGTGGTCTCGTGGCCGGCATTGAGCAGGAAGATGCAATTGTGCAGCAGCTCGTTCTCGGTCAGCCGCTCGCCGTTCTCTTCCCCCTGAATCAAACGCGTCAGCACGTCGCGCTCGGGATTGCCCGGCTTTGCGCGCCGCCGCGACACCAGCGTCTGCAGATAAGCGAGGAAGTCCGCCACCGCCTTGTTGCCGCGCGCAGCTACTTCGGGCGACACCACGGGTTCGAGAGCACCCAGGATCGCCAGCGACCAGTCGCGCAGCGGCCCGCGCTCCTCGTGAGGCACGTCGAGCAGATTGCCGATCACCTCGATGGGAATCGAAGCGGCAAAATCCTCGATCAGTTCGCAAGCGCCCCTGGTTTCGATGGCATCGAGCAGGCCGTCGACCAGCTTGATGAGGTCCCCCTCCATGCTGGCGATCGCGCGCGGCGACAGCGCGCCCATGATGAGGCGGCGCACGCGAGTGTGCGACGGCGGGTCGTTGAAGACGAGGCTGGTGGTGTGGTGCTCGTAGAGCGGGGTGTCGCCGTATTTCGGCGCGAACTCGCGCTTCTTGTCCGAGCTGAACGATTTCGTGTTCTTGTAGGCGGTGACGAGATCGTCGTAGCGGGTCAGGAACACGGTGCCGCTGCGCAGGCGCTTGACCGGCTCGTTCTCCCGCAGTGCACGATAGGTTGGATAGGGGTTGTCGTAGAACTCCGGCGTCAGCTTCTCGAGGTCGAAGCTTGCCGCCAGCGCCTTCGCATCTGCGTTCATCCCGTTATACTCGCCGGTTAAAGCCGATATGCCGTTTTTGTTGTTCTGGTTGGCGCATGCCTGCGTCTACAGTCTTTGCAGCTTTAGTCTTGGCACCTTGCTAGCCGACCGGACGGGAAAATGCACGCACGCGCTGACGCTGCCGACACGGCGCCGAGCTGGCCCGACGATATTTTCGCGACCTTGCAGCGCTTCGACGTCCGGCAGGTGCCTTACGTGCCGGACGCCGGTCATTCAAAGCTGATCCAGCGCGTGCTGGACTCCTCCACCATGCGTGGCATCGCGCTGACGACGGAGGAGGAGGGCGTGGCGCTGCTCGCCGGCGCCTGGGCCGGCGGACAGCGCGGCGTGCTGCTGATGCAGTCGAGCGGCGTCGGCAATTGCATCAACATGCTGTCGCTGATCCCGATCCTGCGCTTTCCGTTCCTCACGCTGGTGACGATGCGTGGCGAGTGGGGCGAGTTCAATCCATGGCAGGTGCCGATGGGCTCGACCACGCAAGGCGTGTTCGAGCTCTCCGGCGTCAAGGTGCTGCGCGCATCGCACGCAGCCGAGGTGCCGGCCGTGCTGGAGGCCGCCGCATCGCAAGCGTACAACGCGCTGACGCCCACCGCCGTCCTTCTGTCGCAGCGCCTGATCGGCGCCAAGGTTTTCACCAAATGAGCAAGGCCAATCTCCTCGACCGCCGGCAGGTGGTGTCCACGCTGCTGGCGAACCGCAAGGATGTCGTCGCGATCGGCGGCCTTGGCGCTTCCACCAACGACATGTGCGCCGCCGGCGACCACGCCCGCAACTTCTACCTCTGGGGCGGCATGGGCGGCGCCGCGATGATCGGGCTGGGTCTGGCGCTGGCGCAGCCGAAGCTGCCGGTATTGGTCATTACCGGCGACGGCGAGATGCTGATGGGCATGGGCAGCCTTGCCACCATCGGCCTGCAGAAGCCGGCCAACCTCTCGATCGCAGTGCTCGACAACGAGGCCTATGGCGAGACCGGCGGCCAGACCAGCCACACCTCCGCCGCCGCCGACCTCGTCGGCATCGCCAAGGCTTGCGGCATTAACGACAGCCGGGCCGTCACGACCATGGCCGAGGTCGAGGCCTTCGCCAAAGTCGTCCATGACGTCTCCGCGGGTCCGCGCTTTGCCAATGTGAAGATCGACAGCGCCGGCCTGGAGCGGATTCTGCCGACGCGGGACGGGACCTACATCGTCAACCGGATCCGTGCTGACCTCGGCTTCCAGCCGATCTAGGCGGTCCCTCAATCCCTTGCCGAACGCCTGCACGCGGGCCGTGCAGGCTCGACCAATTTCCATTGATTCTAGGTCGCATGCAGGTTGCGATGCAACATAGTGCTTGACTCCTGCGTGGGTGAGTGCTTACTCACCCAGCATGAGCTCATTGCGTATGACGAGCGACCTGAGGCGTCAATTGATCCTCGGCGCCGCAAAGCGCTGCTTTGCCCGACACGGCTATAACGGCACCACGACCAAGAGCGTGGCGGCCGCCGCTGCCATTTCTGAAGCGCTGCTGTTCAAGCATTTCCCGTCCAAGGCGGCGCTCTACGCCGAGATCCTCAGCGACGAATGCGAGGCGGATCCCGCTCTGATGGAGCTGCTCGAGCGCGAGCCGTCGACGGCTACGCTGGTCGAGGTGATCCGCGGCATGGTCGAACACTTCCTCCAGATCGCCGACGGTCCCGATCAGGAA
This sequence comes from Bradyrhizobium sp. USDA 223, assembly GCF_044909005.1. Lineage (NCBI taxonomy): Bacteria > Pseudomonadati > Pseudomonadota > Alphaproteobacteria > Hyphomicrobiales > Nitrobacteraceae > Bradyrhizobium > Bradyrhizobium sp. USDA 223. Next base: position 4,007,445 of record NZ_JBIYDR010000001.1, on the reverse strand, counting down.
GAGGCCCAGCGCCTGCGGCTAATGGCCACGAGCCATTTGGATGACGGCGAATTCGCCCGATTGCTGTATGCCAAGATCGAGACGCTGATCGGCGCTGTCTTCGTCGCCTCGCTCGAGCGTGCGGTTGCGAGCGGTGACGCGCGGCCCTGCTCTGGCGATCCGCTCAACCTGTTCTGGTTCGCGCATCATGCGGTGATGACCGCGGCGCTGACCAGGCTGCCGGCCACGCCCTGTCTTGCTTATGGCAGGGCGACCGACCTGGAGCGGCAGCTCTGTGAGTTTCTCCTGAGGGGTATCGGACTTAACGACGCCGCAATTGCTTCGCATCTGGGCCGCAATCAGGCCGCGGATGCGAACCGGGCGGCGATTGCAGAAAGTGCATGACATGAACATCGTGGCCGAAAACAAGATTTCGGGGCAACCGATCGACAACAAGGCTCCCAAGCGTCCGGTCCGGCCAGTGCGCTGGTTCATCATCGTTGGCACGCTTCTGGCCGTGCTCGTCGGAGGGCTCGTCTGGTTCAATTACTTCCGCGGCCAGATGATCAAGCAATTCTTCGCCAACAACAAGCCGCCGCCGACCGCCGTCAGCGCGGCCGAGGCGAAGTCCGAGGTGGTGCCGAACCTGCTCACCGCGGTCGGCAGCCTCGTTGCCGTGCATCAGGTCGACGTCAGCGCCGACGTCAACGGCCGTGTCACCGCGATCAAGTTCGAGCCGGGCACGCGCGTCGAGGCCGGCACGCCGCTGGTGCAACTGTTCGACGCGCCCGAGCAGGGCGATCTCGCCAATTACAAGGCGCAAGCGACCGTCGCGCAGCTGTCGCTTGAACGCGCCAAGCAGCTGGCCTCGCGCCAGTTCGGTCCGCAGGCGACCGTCGATACCGCGCAGGCTGCCTATGACCAGGCGCAGGCGGGCATCGCCAAGACCGAGGCGTTGATCTCGCAGAAGCTGGTGCGCGCGCCGTTCGCCGGCGATCTCGGCATGCGCAAGGTCGAGGTCGGCCAGTATCTGACCGCCGGCACGGCGATCGTGTCGCTGACCGATCTGTCCGAGCTGTGGGCCAACTTCACGGTGACGGAAAAGGATTCCGGCAGCCTCAAGGTCGGCCAGGTCGTGCGGTTGAAGGTCGACGCCTATCCGGGCCGCACCTTCGAGGGCAAGATCACCACGATCGAGCCCCAGATCTCGACCGATACTCGCAACATCCGCGTGCAGGCCACGATTGCCAATCCGGAGAAGATCCTGAAGCCCGGCATGTTTGTCACCACGACCGTGGTGCTGCCGGAGAAGCCGGCCGTGATCACGGTGCCTGAAACGGCAGTCGATTACACGCTGTACGGCGACTCGGTGTTCGTGATCACCGAGAAGAAGGAAGAAGACGGCAAGACCAGCCTGTCGGCGGTGCGCACCTTCGTGCAGACCGGCAACCGGGTCGAGGGTCGCGTCGAAATCGTCAAGGGCCTGAAGGTAGGCGACAAGGTCGTCGCTCTCGGCCAGCTCAAGCTGCAATCAGGCGCGCCGGTATCGATCTCGACCGATCCGGCCCCGCAGATCCCGGCGCAGCCGCCGCGCTACTGACAATATCCTCGCGTGATCCGGCCCGGCCGGATCACGCGTCTTGAAAAAAAGAAATCGAGATCGCCCGCGATGGCCTTTACCGACATTTTCATCAAACGACCGGTCCTGTCCGTCGTCGTCAGCCTGCTGATCCTGCTGATCGGCCTGCGCGCGGCAATGGTGCTGCCGATCCGGCAATATCCGAAGCTGTCGAATACGGTCATCAACATCACGACCGTCTATCCCGGCGCGTCCGCAGACCTGATCCAGGGCTTCATCACCACGCCGATCGAGCAGGCGGTCGCGTCCGCCGAAGGCGTCGACTACATCACCTCGTCCTCGGTGCTCGGCACCTCGACGATCCAGGTCTACATCAAGCTGAATTTCGATCCGAACCAGGCGCTCACCGAGGTGCTGGCGAAGACGAATTCGGTGAAGTACCTGATTCCGAAGGAATCCAACGACCCGATCGTCACCAAGACCACCGGCCAGACCACGGCCGTGATGTATCTCGGCTTCTCCTCGGACGAGCTGTCGGGCTCGGCCATCTCCGACTATCTGACGCGCGTGGTGCAGCCGGTGCTGTCGACCGTCGACGGCGTCGCCTCGGCGGACATTCTGGGCGGCCAGACCTTTGCCATGCGGCTGTGGCTCGATCCGGTGAAGATGGCGGGCCGCAACGTATCGCCGGCTGACGTTGCGGCGGCGATCCAGGCCAACAACTTCCAGTCCGCGGCGGGTCAGACCAAGGGCTATCTGATCGTCTCGAACGTCTCGACCAACACGGGCCTGACCAACGTCGATCAGTTCAAGAAGATGATCGTCAAGGCCAAGGACGGCGGCTTCGTGCGGATGGAGGACATCGCCACCGTCGAGCTTGCAGCCCAGAGCACGGATGCCAGCGTCGCCTTTAACGGCGAGCGCGCGATCTTCATTGGCGTGCAGGCGACGCCACAGGGAAATCCGCTGACGCTGGTCAAGGGTGTGCGCGCGCTGTTCCCCGAGCTCGAACGCAACCTCCCGCCCTCGATGAAGATGAAGGTCGCCTACGACTCGACCAAGTTCATCCAATCTTCGATCGACGAGGTGCGGAATACATTGGGCGAAGCCGTCATCATCGTGATCGTGGTCATTTTCCTGTTCCTGGCCTCGCTGCGCTCCGTCATCATTCCCGTCGTCACCATTCCGTTGTCGATGATCGGCGTCTGCACGATGATGTTGGCGCTGGGCTTCAGCTTCAACCTGCTGACCCTGCTCGCGATGGTCCTGGCGATCGGCCTCGTCGTTGACGATGCCATCGTCGTGGTGGAGAACATCCATCGCCATCTGGAGGAGGGCAAGACGCCGGTCCAGGCCTCGCTACAAGGCGCGCGCGAAATCGTCGGGCCGGTCATCTCTATGACCATCACGCTCGCCGCCGTGTACGCGCCGATCGGGTTCCTCGGTGGCCTCACCGGGTCGCTGTTCCGCGAATTTGCCTTTACCCTCGCAGGCTCGGTCATCGTATCAGGCGTGATCGCGCTGACGCTGTCGCCCATGATGTGCTCGGTGCTGCTGAAGAACACCGAAGAGGGCCGCTTCGCCAAGTTGGTGAACCGGGTGTTCGGCGCCATGACGCGGTGGTATGGCCGCAAGCTCGACCGCTCGCTCGACTACAAGGCCATCACCGGCCTGTTCGCCGTGACGATCCTGGGACTCGTCGGCTTCCTCTACATGAACACTTCGAAGGAGCTGGCGCCCGAGGAAGATCAGGGCATCGTGTTCGCGGTGACCAAGGCGCCGAAATACGCCAACATCGACTATGTCGATTTCTACGGCGAGAAGCTCGACAAGGAATTCCAGAAATTTCCCGAGACCGATCTGCGTTTCGTGCTGAACGGCATCAACGGCCCGCAAGGCGGCATTGCCGGCATGCTCTTGAAGCCCTGGGACGAGCGCACACGCTCGTCGATCGCCTTGAAGCCGCTGGTGCAGGCCGAGCTCTCCAAGATCGAGGGCGTGCAGGCGTTCGCGTTCAACCTGCCGCCATTGCCGGGCGGACCCGGCGGTCTGCCGATCCAGATGGTGATCAATTCCACGGCCAGCTTCCAGACCGTCTATGAGCAGATGGAGAAGCTGAAGGAGGCTGCACGCAAGAGCGGCATGTTCATCGTCTCCGATAGCGACCTCGCCTACAACCAGCCGAACGTCGAGGTGACGATCGACCGCACCAAGGCTCAGGACCTCGGCGTCAACATGCAGAACCTCGGCTCGACGCTCGCGGTGCTGCTCGGCGGCAATTACATCAACCGGTTCAACCTCGAGGGCCGCTCCTATCAGGTGATTCCGCAGGTGCCGCGCGGCAAGCGGCTGTCCCCGGAATCGCTCGGTGGCTACTATGTGACGACCAACACCGGGCAGCAGCTTCCGTTGTCGACCGTGGTCTCGATCAGGACCAAGACCGATCCGAATTCGCTGACGCACTACAACCAGCTCAATTCGGCGACGTTCTCCGCCGTGCCGATGCCCGGCGTGACCGTCGGCGCTGCGGTCGACTTCCTCGAAGGCGAGGCCAAGAAGCTGCCGCAAGGCTTCAGCCACGACTATCTGGCTGACTCCCGGCAATACGTGCAGGAAGGCAATCAGCTTGCCATCACCTTCGGCTTCGCGCTGATCATCATCTTCCTGGTGCTGGCGGCCCAGTTCGAGAGCTTGCGCGACCCGCTGGTCATCATGATCTCGGTGCCGATGGCGATCGTCGGTGCGCTGATCCCGCTGTTCTTCGGCATGGCAACCATAAACATCTACACCCAGGTCGGTCTGCTCACCCTGGTCGGCCTGATCACCAAGCACGGCATCCTGATGGTGGAGTTCGCCAACGAGCTCCAGGTTAACGAGCGGCTCGACCGCCGCTCGGCCATCGAGATGTCGGCCCGCATCCGTCTGCGGCCGATCCTGATGACCACGGCCGCGATGGTGACCGGCCTGATCCCGCTCCTGACCGCGACCGGCGCGGGCGCGGCCAGCCGCTTCTCGATCGGTCTCGTTGTCGTCGCCGGCATGTCGATCGGCACGCTGTTCACGCTGTTCGTGCTGCCGGCAGTCTATGTGGTGCTGGCGACCGACCATCGCGCGGCGGCCGATTCGGAGCGGAACAAGCAGATCGGCGAGCTGGACCTCGATTCAAAGGCGCTACGGCCGACCTGAGGCCGTTGGCAGGCTAGTCCCGAAAGGGCGGCAGCGGTGATCCGCTGCCGCCCTTTTCGTTGGGTCTCGGGCGAGCTCCTTGCCGCGCTTGCGAGAGACAAGGTCCGGTCTTCTTGCTAGGTTCCGTGGAATGAGCCTGTCCCTCCACCCCGATACACCTCGAGCCGGGACATTGCCGAGCGCGGCCCCAGGCGAGGTCGCCTCCGGCGACACGGCGGGGCGCGGAATCCGGACCCGGCTCTTCGCCAAATACGTCGCGCTTTTCGTGGCGGTCGTCGCCATTGCGCTGCTCGCCAATGGCCTGTTCGAGGTCTACTTCTATTATCGCGAGCACAAGGCCTCTCTGATCCGGGTCCAGCACGAGCAGGCCGAGGCGGCCGCTGCCAAGATCGGCCGGTTCGTCAAGGAGATCGAGAGCCAGCTCGGCTGGACCACGCAGCTGCCCTGGTCGGGCGGCTCGATCGAGCAGCGCCGGTTCGACGCGCTGCGCCTGTTGCGCCAGGTCCCTGCGATCACCGAGCTGGCCCAGGTGGATTCGACTGGCAAGGAGCGGCTGCGGGTCTCGCGGCTGGCGATGGACGTGCTCGACAGCGGGATCGACCTGTCGAGCGATCGGAAGTTCACCGAAGCGGTCGCGCGCAAGGTCTATTACGGGCCGGTCTATTTTCGCCGGGAGTCCGAGCCCTACATGACGCTGGGGCTGGCGGGCGCACGCAAGGATGCCGGCGTCAGCATCGCCGAGGTCAATCTCAAGCTGATCTGGGACGTCGTGTCCCAGATCAAGGTCGGCGAGCGCGGTAACGCCTACGTGGTCGGCCCGGAGGGCCGCTTGATCGCGCATCCCGACATCAGTCTCGTGCTGCGCAACACCGACATGTCCGGCCTTGCGCAGGTACGCGCCGTGCAGGCCGGCGGCGCCATGCCTGACGTGCTTTCCGAGGCCCACAACATCCAGGGGCGGAAGGTGCTGACCGCATCGGCCCCGATCGAGCCGCTGCGCTGGACCATGTTCGTCGAGCTGCCGGTCGAGGAAGCCTATGCCGCGCTCTATGCTTCGCTGCAGCGCCTTGCAATCGTGCTGCTCGCGGCATCCATCTTCGCGGTGCTGGCCGGGATCTTCCTGGCGCGTCGCATGGTCGGGCCGATTCAGGCGCTGCGGAGCGGCGCGGAACGAATGGGCGGTGGTGATTTCTCCCAGCGCATCTCGATCAATACCGGCGACGAGCTCGAAGGTCTCGCCGACCAGTTCAACGACATGAGCGCGCGCCTGCAGGAATCCTATGCGGACCTCGAGAACAAGGTCGAGCAGCGGACAGCCGAATTGCGGGAGTCGCTCGAGCAACAAACGGCGACGTCGGAGGTGCTCGAAGTCATTAGCTCCTCTCCGGGAGAGTTAGAGCCGGTGTTTCAGAAGATGTTGGAGAATGCTACCCGCGTCTGCGGTGCGAATTTCGGCACGATGAATCTGTGGGACGGCCAGAAATTCAACATCGTCACCGACTACAACATTCCGCCCGATTTCTCCGCCTTCCGTAAGCGGACTCCGATCTTCCCACATCCAGGAACGACGCTGGCTGCAATCATCGCGACGCATCAGCCCGCGCAGATCAACGACTTGAGGGAAAGTCCCGGGTACAAGGCCGGTGTTCCCTTTGTCGTCGGAATGGCCGACGTTGCCGGCGCCCGAACCCTTCTCTCCGTACCCATGCTGAAAGAGGATGATCTGATCGGCGCGATGACGATTTTTCGACAAGAGATTCGCGGCTTCACGGACAAACAAGTCGCGCTGGTGGAGAACTTTACCAAGCAAGCCGTCATCGCGATCGAGAATACGCGCCTGCTGAAGCAATTGCGCGAGCGTACGACCGAGCTATCGCAATCGCTCGACAATCTGCGCACCGCGCAGGACCGCCTGATTCAGACCGAGAAGCTCGCTTCCCTCGGCCAGCTCACCGCCGGCATCGCCCACGAGATCAAGAACCCGCTCAACTTCGTCAACAACTTCTCCGCGGTCTCGACCGAGCTGATCGACGAGCTCAACGAGATCCTGCAATCGGCCGCGCTCGACGGCAAGACGAAGGAGGAGGTCGACGAGCTGACCGGCATGCTCAGGGCCAATCTCGACAAGGTGGTGCAGCACGGCAAGCGCGCCGATTCCATCGTCAGGAACATGCTGCTGCATTCGCGTCAGGGTTCCGGCGAGCATCGCGCCGTCGACATCAATGCGGTGGTCGAGGAGAGTCTCAATCTCGCCTATCACGGCGCGCGCGCCGAAAGGCCTGCCTTCAACGTCACGCTCCAGCGCGATTTCGACCCGGCTGCCGGCATGATCGACGTCTATCCGCAGGAGATTACGCGCGTCTTGCTGAACCTGATCTCGAACGGCTTCTATGCCGCGGCCAAGCGCAAGGAGAGCGAGGGCGATGCGTTCGAGCCCACCTTGCGCGCGGCAACGAAGAACCTCGGAGACAGGGTCCAGATCCGGATTCGCGACAACGGCACCGGGATTCCAGCCGAGGTGAAGGAAAAGATGTTCAATCCCTTCTTCACCACCAAGCCGGCCGGCGAGGGCACAGGACTCGGCCTTTCCATGAGCCACGACATCGTGGTGAAACAACACGGCGGCACGATCGACGTGAATACCACACAAGGTGTATTCACCGAGTTCATCATCACGCTGCCGCGGACGATGGCAGCGGGCGACACTTCCGGAGGAAAGTCTTGAACGTTTACATCCTGGTCGTCGATGACGAGCCCGACGTCGAGGCACTGTTTCGGCAGCAGTTCCGGCGCGACCTGCGCGCCGGCCGGTTTCAGATGGAGTTTGCGCTCTCGGCCCCCGAGGCGCTCGAGCGCGCTGCCGAGGTTCGTGATCCCTCGCTGATCCTGATCCTGTCCGACATCAACATGCCCGGCATGAGCGGGCTCGACATGCTGCCGAAGGTGCGTGCCGCGCATCCCGATGTTCCCGTCATCATGATCACGGCCTATGGCGATGCCGAGACGCGCCGCAAGGCGATCGAACGCGGCGCCGTCGGGCTCCTCACCAAGCCGATCGACTTTGCGCTGCTGCGCCAGGAGATCGATACGAGGCTCGAGCAAGCCGCATGACTGCGACCATCCTCTTCGTCGACGACGAGCCGGACCTCGAGGCGCTGATCCTGCAGAAATTCCGCAGGCAGATCCGCGATGGACGGCTCGCGCTTATCTTCGCGCGCGACGGCCTGGAGGCGCTGGAAGCGCTGGAGCAGAATCCGCATGTCGACATGGTGGTCTCCGACATCAACATGCCGCGGATGGACGGCCTGTCGCTGCTCGCGAAGCTCCAGGAGGCCGAGGAGAAGAAGTCGACCATCATCGTCTCGGCGTACGGCGACATGAGCAACATCCGCACCGCCATGAACCGCGGTGCGTTCGACTTCCTGACCAAGCCGATCGACTTCGCCGACCTCGAAGCCACGATCGAGAAGACCGTCCGCCACGTGGAGATGCTGCGCGAGGTGCGGCGGCGCCAGATGGAAGCCGAGCGCGCCCATGCCTCGCTATCGCGCTTCTTCTCGCCGGAGATCGCAAGGCGGCTGGCCGCGAACGTCGATGGCGACGGCATCGAGGTGCAGTGGCGCGATGTCGCCACCCTGTTCACCGACATTACCGGATTCACCTCGCTGGTCGAGACCGCGCCTCCGCAGACGCTGGGCGAGCTCCTCAACGAATATGTCGGCGGCATGACCGAGATCGTCTTCGCCCATGAGGGGACGGTGGCCAAGATCATCGGCGATGCGATCCAGGTGCTGTTCAACGCCCCCGGCGACCAGCCGGACTATGCAACGCGTGCGGTCGCCTGTGCCCATGCCCTCGACGCCTGGGCAGAGGATTTTTCGGCGCGCTGGAAGGCAAGAGGCGTGAACTTCGGAGCCACCCGCATCGGTGCCCATGCCGGTCCGGCACTGGTCGGCAATTTCGGCGGCAACCGCTTCTTCGATTACACCGCCTATGGCGACACCATCAATATTGCGGCCCGGCTTGAGGCGGCGAACAAGCATCTGGGGACGCGCATTTGCGTCAGTGTCAGCGTGGCAGAAGCCGCTGCAAACTTCCACGGCCGCCCCGTAGGCGACCTGATGCTGCGCGGACGCAGCGAGCCGCTGCGTGCGTTCGAACCGCTACCGCAGGCGAGGTTCGAAGCGCCGGCGACCGCGCAATATGCCGAGGCCTTTGCCAAGATGGAGGCCGGCGACGCCGCCGCCATGCCGTCGTTCGCCGCGCTGGTCGGCATGCACGCCGACGATCCGCTGGCCGGTTTTCACCTGAAGCGCCTGCTCAACGGCGCCAAGGGCACTCGCATGCAACTGGAATAGGAGTCCGTCATGACGCGCGAATTCTCGGCCGGCAATTATCGTTTCATTCCGTCCGTGTTCCAATATTCCGCCGGTGCTGCCGCGGATGAGGGCTACGAGATCGAGCGGGTCCGGTTCGACCGCCTGGTGCCGCTCGCGGAAGGGTTTGCGCTGGCGGCAAAGTTCATCCAGGAGGCGGGCCGCCCGCTGACGGCGTTCTGCGCCTGCGAGCTGCGCTCGCCCGCGGCCTTCAGCGAGGAAGGCTTTCGCGCGTTCAATCTGCACTATGTGAAGACGCTGTCCGAATGGGGCATCTTCGACGGCACCACCAATCCGGTGGCGCGCAGCAATGTCTGTCCGGAGATCGATCCGCCGTCGGAGCCGTCGTTCTATGCGTTCTCCTTCACGCGTCCGACGCGGTCAAATTTGCCGAGCTTCGTCATCGCCGGCGGCGCCGAGGCGCGCGAGGGCAGCGGCACCTATGTCGAGCGCACGGTGCGCTACCGCGACCTCAGCCCGGAGGGGCTGCGCGAGAAGGTGCGCTTCACCACCACGTCGCAGATGGAAAACCGGATGGCGGCCTTCGGCTTCGGCTGGAAGGATACGACCGGCGTGCAGGCCTATTCCGTGCACGACTTTCACCACGCGCTGGTGGACGAGCTGGTCCGCCGCGGCGCGCTCCGTTCCGGGCTGACCTGGCATTTCGCCCGTCCGCCGGTGGTGGATCTGGAATTCGAGATGGATTGCCGCCGCGTGCTGCGGGAAGTGGTGATCTGATCTCCTCACCAAGAGGAATAATCAGCGCTGCCTTGGGTCGAGTGCGTCGCGCAGCCCGTCGCCGAGCAGGTTCAGCGACAGCACGACGAGGAAGATCGCAAGGCCCGGCCAGATTGCCATCCAGGGCGCCTGGGTCAGGAAGCGTTGTGCCGCGTTGAGCATGCTGCCCCACGACGGCGCCGGCGGCTGCTGGCCGAGGCCGAGGAAGGAGAGGGCGGCTTCGGCGATGATGGCCGCAGCGATCGAGAGCGTCGCCTGCACCAGAAGTGCCGGCAGGATGTTCGGCAGGATGTGCGAGAGCGCGATCCGCCACGGCGGATTGCCGAGTGCGCGCGCGGCCTCGACATAGTCTTCGGCTTTGACGACGAGCACCTGGCCGCGGGTCAGGCGGATGAAGATCGGCGTCGCCGAGATGCCGATCGCGATCATGGCATTGCCGAGGCTCGGGCCGAGGAACGCGGCGAGTGCGATCGCCAGGATCAGGAACGGGCAGGCCAGCATCGCATCTGTAATGCGGCTGATCAGCGCGTCGGTGAAGCCGCCGCGGTGGCCGGCAAGGAGACCGAGCGGAACACCGATGCCGAGCGCGATCGCGACCGAGATCAGGCCTGCGAGCAGCGAGGCGCGCGCGCCGTAGACGACGCGGCTGAGGATGTCGCGGCCGAGCTCGTCGGTGCCGAACCAGTGGGCCGAGGTCGGCGGTTTGCGCACCAGGCTCCAGCTCGTCGCGATGGGATCATAGGGCACGATGAGCGGAGCGAGCACGGCAAGGACGATGAATATCGTGAGCACGACGAGCCCGAACACCGCCGCCTTGCGCTTGAACAGCCGCCGACGCGCGCGGCGGGCCGGGCTATCCAGCTCGTCGGCTCGCGTGAGAGGGCTCGGCAGCGCGGCGTCGGTCATGGATCAGCCCCGGAGCCGCGGATTGACGAGGATGTATGCGATGTCGGCCACCAGATTCAGCGTGATGTAGACCGTGGCCGTGACCAGGACGACGCCCTGAACCACGGCATAATCGCGGTTGAATACGGCATCCACGATCAGCTTGCCGAAGCCGGGAATGGAGAAGATCTGCTCGGTCAGGACCGCGCCGGAGAGCAGCGTACCGAGCTCGAGCGCGCCGAGCGTGATGACGGGGGTCAGCGCATTGCGCATGGCATGCTTGAGGATCACCGTGCGCTCCAACAGCCCTTTGGCGCGCGCGGTGCGCACGTAGTCGCTTTCCAGCACCTGAAGCATGGCGCTTCGCGTATGCCGCATCAGGATCGCGGCGATCGCATTGCCGAGCACGAAGGCGGGCATGATGGTGACGGCCAGGCTCGCGCGCCAGTTCTCGGTGAGCGGCACGTAGCCGGAAGCCGGCAGCCATCCAAGCTCGATCGAGAACAGGAAGATCAGCATGATCCCGAGCCAGAAGTTCGGCGTCGAGATGCCCCACAGCGCAAAGAGATTGGCGCCATAGTCCCAGGCGGAACCCTTCTTCACGGCCGCGACGATGCCCGCGGGAATGCCGATCAGCAGCGCGATCAGGATCGCCATCGAGCCGAGCTGCAGCGTCACCGGCAGCTTCTGCGCGATCAGCTCGCGCACCGGCATCTTGTTGCGCAGCGACTCGCCGAAATCGCCCGAGAGCACGCCCTTGATCCAGTAGGCGTACTGCACCGGGACGGGCTGATCGAGCCGGTACTGGCGGCGGATCTGCTCGATCACGGCGGGATCGCGCTCCTCGCCCGCCATCACCAGCGCGGGGTCACCCGGCAGCAATTGCTGCAGCGAGAAGATCAGCACCGAGACGAAGAACAGCGTCGGCACGATCTGCACAAGGCGGCGGGCGAGGAAGTTCAGCATGGTCCCACTCGTGTCCCGGGCGAAGCGCAACATGCAATGTTGCGCTGCTGAACCGGGACCCAGTCACGGTTCGTTGTTGCCATGGGTCCCGGCTCTGCGGAGCAGCGCTTGCGCGCTGCACCGCGTCCGGGACACGGACTGAATGTCGGGCCGATCACTTCAGCTTGAGGCCGACAACGCGGACGAGGCCGTCCGGCATTTGCCTATAGCCTTCGAGCTTGGTCGTGTGCGCGATGATGATGCGGCGGTGGTAGAGGTAGAGGATGGCGTGATCTTCCAGCTCCAGCTTCGCAAGTCTCTCGTAGGCGGCCTTGCGCTGAGCCATGTCCGACGTACGGCGGGCATCGTCGAGCGCCTTGTCCGCGTCGGCATTGGCCCAGGCGCTGTAGTTCTGCGGCGCATCCTTGCGCAGGAACACGTAGGAATTCCCATCGGGATCGATGCGTCCGCTCCATGCGAGCATGAAGGCCTGGTATTCGCCGGACTCGGCCTGCTTCAGCGACGTCGCAAACTCGGTGACGCGGATCTTCATATCGAAGCCCGCCTCGCTCGCCATGGATTGCACCACCTGAGCCACCGCTTCGGTCTCGGCACCCTTTGGTACCAGGAAGTCAACGCTGACTGGCCCAGTGACGCCGGCTTCCTTCAGGAGCGCCTTGGCTTTGGCGATGTCGCGGCCGTGGATCGGAAATGCGCCCTGATAATAGGGGTGATCGGGATTGACCCATTGGTTGCCCGGCTTGAATTCGCCGTTGAACACCACCTGGTTGATCGCCTCGCGATCGATCGACCAGTCGAGTGCCTGCCGCACTTTGGCGGATTGGCTGAGCGGGCCCTTGGCCTTGTCCTTGCCGATGTTGAGCGTGATGCCCTGATAGCCCAGCTCGATGGCGGTCGCGACCTTCAACCGCGAGTCGGCGCGCACCTCCTTGAGGTCGGTGGCGAGCACGCGCTCGATCAGATCGAGGCCGCCGGATTTCAGGTTTGCGAGCCGCACGGTGGCGTCGACAATCGGCTGGAACACGATCTTGTCGATGAAGACGTTGTCCTTGTTCCAGTAGTCGGCGAATTTCTCGAACACGATGCGGTCCTGCTGCACGCGCTCGACGAACTTGTAGGGGCCGGCGCAGATCGGGCGGAGGCCGAACTTGTCGCCGGCCTCCTTGGCCGCCTTCGGCGACATCATCATGCCGGCGCGGTCGGTGAGTTGAGCGAGCAGCGGCGAGAACGGCGACTTCAACACAAGCTTGATCGTGAGGGGATCGACGATTTCGACGTGATCGACCGAGGCGAGCTCCGGCTTGCGGAACGAGCCGGGGAACGTCAGATGCCGCTCCAGCGAGAATTTTGCGGCCTCGGCATCGAACGGCTCACCGTCGTGGAATTTCACGCCGGGCCGCAGCTTGATGACCAGCGCCTTGCCGTCGTCGGCGGTTTCGCTCGAGAGCGCCAGCTGCGGCACGATGTTGAGCTTCTCGTCGATGTCGAACAGCTTGTCGCAGAAGGACGAGAACACGATGCGGCCGACATAGGTGCGCGCCATCGTGGGGTCGAGGATATCGGGGTCTTCGGCGAGGCCGATGCGCAACGTGGTCTGGGCCTGCGCGGCCCCGATCGACACCAGCACAGCGGCGGCTGTTGCGGCCAGGCGAAACATCTTCATCGGTCAATCCCCATTGCTTCGGCTATTTCGTTGCGGACGCGGCGTACTGTATACCAGCCCCGGCGGGGGCTGCTGCCCTCCGCCTTTTGGCTGAAGGCCGCGACCAGTTTTGCAAGCGCCGGCGAAAACCCGCCGGCGGTGGGTAGAATGGAGTCTCCAGACGGCAGCTCCGCGGTGCGGTGACAGGCGGTGGCGTGGCCCGTGCGGTCGGCTAGAAGCGCAGGCGCCTCGCTGCGGCAGCGCTCGATCACGAACGGGCAGCGGGTGTGGAAGCGGCAGCCGGCGGGCGGATTGAGGGCGCTCGGGATTTCGCCCTCCAGCAGCACCGTCGTTCGTTTCGCCTTCGGCTGCGGCAGCGGGATCGCCGACAGCAGTGCGCGGCTGTAGGGGTGGCGCGGCGCGACGAACAGCGCGTCGGCTTCCGCCGTCTCGACGATCTGGCCGAGATTTATCACCGCGACGTGGTCGGCGATGTGCTTGACCACGGCAAGGTCGTGCGAGACGAAAATGTAGGCGAGGCCGAGCCGGTCCTGGAGCTCGCGCAGCAGGTTCAGGATCTGGGAGCGGATCGAGACGTCGAGCGCCGAGACCGGCTCGTCGCAGATGATGAGCTTCGGCTCGACCGCGAGTGCGCGGGCGATGGCGATGCGTTGGCGCTGGCCGCCGGAGAATTCATGCGGATAGCGCCGGGCGAGGCGCGGCTCCAGCCCGACCAGCCGCAGCAGTTCGGCAACGCGCTCGGCTCGCCGCACCGGCGGCACCAGATCGTGCAGCGCCAGCGGCTCGGTCAGGATCTGGCCGACCGTCATGCGCGGATTGAGTGAGGCGTAGGGATCCTGGAAGATGATCTGCGCCTCGCGGCGGAAGGCGCGCAAGGTCCCGGCGTCGAGCGCGAGCAGCTCGCGGCCGTCGAAGCGGATCGTGCCGGCATCCGGCTCGATCAGCCGCAGCACCAGGCGGCTGACGGTGGACTTGCCGCAGCCGGATTCGCCGACGAGCGCCAGCGTCTTGCCGGCCTCCAGCGAGAAGGACACGCCATCGACCGCCTTGACGTGCGCCAGTGCGCGGCCGAGCAGCGAACGCTGGGCGACGAAATGCTTGACCAGGCCGTCGACTTCGAGGAGCGCCATCACGACACCAGCAATTCGAGCGGCGCGCGGATGCAGCGCGAGAGATGGCCGCCGCTGACTTCGACCAGCGGCGGCGGCGCCCTGGTGCAGGCGTCGAGCACGAAGGGACACCGCGGGGCGAAGCGGCAACCGGCGGGCGGCTGTGCCATGTTCGGCACCATGCCTTCGATCGTCGCAAGCTGCTCGGCGCGGTGGTCGAGCCGCGGGATCGAGCCGAGCAGGCCGACGGTGTAGGGATGCTGCGGGGCGGAGAACAATTCATCGACAGGCGCACGCTCGACGATCTCGCCGGCATACATCACCGCGACCTCGTCGCAGACTTCGGCGACGACGCCGAGATCGTGGGTGATCAGGATGATCGCGGCGCCGCTCGCGGCCTTCAGCTCGCGCATCAGCTCCAGGATCTGGGCCTGCAGGGTGACGTCGAGCGCGGTGGTCGGCTCGTCCGCGATCAGCAGCCGCGGGTCGCAGGCGAGTGCCATCGCGATCATGACGCGCTGGCGCATGCCGCCGGAGAGCTTGTGCGGGTAGTCGTCGATGCGACGCTCGGGTGAAGGGATATGGACGCGGCGCAACAGCTCGATCGCGCGCTCGCGCGCGCTCTTCCGCGAGCCGCCGCGGTGACGCAGGATCGTCTCGACGATCTGGTCGCCGATCGTGAAGCTCGGATTGAGCGAGGTCATCGGCTCCTGGAAGATCATCGCCAGCCGGTTGCCGCGCAGATCGCGCAACGTCTGGTCCGGCGTGGTCAGCAGGTCGAAACCGTCGAAGCGGATCGCGCCGGATACTTCCGCGCTCTGCTTCGGCAGCAGGCCCATGATCGCCAGCGACGTCACGCTCTTGCCACAGCCGGATTCGCCGACCAGACCGAGCGTCGCGCCATTGGCGACGCTGAGATCGACGCTGTCGACCGCGTGGGTGATACGGCCGTCGTCGCCATGAAAGCGGATACGCAGATCTTTGATCTCGATGAGGGGGCTGGCGCTCATGATCGTCTCGCGCGCGCCGCTTCGATGCTGGCGTCGATGACGCTGCGATCGGTATTGCCGGCCGGGTTCTGCCGCGTCGGCATGGAGGCGCGGAAGTGCACCCAGAGTTCGTGACTGACGCGCTCGAGGCGTTCGAGCTCACCGAGCGGATCGGGATGGTCGTCGGCGCGAATGTCCAGCGCTGGCCATTCCTCCTCGCCGTGGATCACGAGCGCGGCCGATTGCTTGCCGCGCTTGTCGCCGCCGGCGGCTTCGCCGGCGCGCATCGCCGCGAGCAGACGGCGCGGGAAGGGCAGGCTGTCATTTGCGATATATGTCTTCGCGGTCTCGTCGAGCACGTCTGGGCCGGCGAGCATATTGCCGGCGATCGAGAAGCCGCTGCCCGCGACGTGGCCGCACCAATCAACGCAGTCGCGCCCGGTATGCGCGGCGATTGCGCCGCTGGCATCCATGATATGGACCTGGCGGCTCTCGCGGCCGTCATCGGCCGCCAGCAGGGTGGCGAGCACGTCGTGGGCGTTGAGGCCCTCACGCAACAGCTTGACGCCGTCGATGCCGTAATAGGGATTGACGAAGGCCTGCGTCGCGATGGCGCCGAGGCCGGCGGCGACGTAGGGCACACGCGCGCCGACGGCGAAGAAGCGGGTCGCAACCGCGATGCCGAACTGGCCGGTGGCAGGATCGCGCGCGATGATCGACCAGGTCATGTGCTGCTTTCAGCGTCCCGCCGCGTAGCCCTGCATGCCGCGTGGATTGGCGGCTGCGCGCCGGCGCGGACCCACGCGTGAGGCCGCGGTGAGGCGGCCTTCGGACCAGTCGGGGCCGACCTCGACGATATGTCCGCGCTCGCGCAGGTTCTCGATGGTTGCCTTCGGCACGCGGTTCTCGACCACGAGCACCCCGGGACGCGCGGTGCGAGGCCAGAACGAGATCGGGAAATGCTCGGAATGCCAGGCCGGCGCGTCGATCGCTTCCTGGAGATTGAGGTTGCAATGGACGTGGCGCAGGAAGAATTGCGTGATCCACTGGTCCTGCTGATCGCCGCCGGGCGAGCCCCAGGCGAGGTAGGGCTCGCCGTCACGCAAGGCCATAGTTGGCGACAGCGTCGTGCGCGGTCGCTTCCCCGGCGCGAGCGCGGCGGGATGACCTTCCTCCAGCCAGAACATCTGGGCGCGGCTGCCGAGGCAAAAGCCGAGCTCGGGAATAATCGGTGAGGATTGCAGCCAGCCGCCCGACGGCGTCGACGACACCATGTTGCCGTCCCTGTCAATGATGTCGAAATGCACGGTGTCGCCGCGGACCTCGCCGAAGCGGCCCACGGTCGGCTCGCCGGCGCCGAGCGCGCCGACCGCCTCGCGCTGGCCCTCGGCGCGACGCAGCTTGACGACACCGCCGAAGCCCTCGACCGAGCCCGGAATGAAATCGAGCGAAGCCTTGTCGGTGACGAGCTTGCGGCGCTCGTCGTTGTAGGTATCCGACAGCAGCGTTTCGATCGGGATCTCGTTGAACTTGGGATCGCCGTAAAATTTTTCACGGTCGGCGAAGGCGAGCTTGGCGCATTCGATCTGGAGATGGATGAACTCCGGCCCGGTCGGATCGAGGCCGTCGAGTGCAAAGCCCTTCAGCAGCGCGAGCTGCTGCAAGGTGACCGGACCCTGGCTCCAGACGCCGGCCTTGCAGACGGTGTAGCGGCCATAGTCGTAGGTGAGTGGCGCTTCGACCGTCGGCTGCCAGCGCGCCATGTCCTCGGCGGAGAGCACGCCGCGATGCGGCGAGCCGCTGACGTCCATCACCTCCTGGGTGCGGCAGAACTTGTCGATGGCTTCCGCGACGAAGCCTTGCGACCACGCTTTGCGCGCGCGCTCGATCTCGGCATCGCGGCCGCCGGCGCCGCTTTCCGCTTCGCTCAGGATCCGGGCGTAGGTCGCAGCCAGCGTCTTGTTGGTGAACAGCGTGCCGGGCTTCGGCACTTCGCCGTTCGGCAGGTAGACGGCGGCCGAGGTCGGCCAATGCTTGCGGAACAATTGTTCGACCGTCTGGATCGTGGCGCAGGCGCGCTCGACCAGCGGATAACCGTCGCGGGCATAGGAGATCGCGGGCTCCAGCACGTCGCGCACGCGCATCGTGCCGTAGTCCCGCAGCAGCATCATCCAGGATTCGAAGGTGCCGGGAACGCAGGCGGCGAGGAGGCCCGTGCCCGGCACCATGTCGAGGCCTTCGCTTCTGTAATGCGCGATGGTGGCCCGCGCCGGCGCCGGGCCCTGGCCGCAGATTACCTCGGTGCGGCCGCGCTTGACGTCATGCACGATGATGGGCACGTCGCCGCCGGGACCGTTCAGATGCGGCTCGACCACCTGGAGCGTGAAGGCGGTGGCGACGCCGGCATCGAAGGCATTGCCGCCCTTTTCCAGGATGGCCATGCCCACGGCCGTCGCAATCCAGTGCGTCGAGGCGACGACCCCGAACGTGCCCTCGATCTCGGGCCTCGTCGTGAATGGATCGGGATTGATATTACTGCCCATGGGAGTTCACCACCTTATTTCCGGCGCGCGCAATTGATCACAGGGCCACGCCGCCGCCAAATGCACAGGCTGCATGGCACGCGCGCGTCACGCCGGGACCGGCGCGGTGTTGACCGCATGGCAGGCGACGCCGCCGATCAATTCCGGCGTCTCCTTGCGGCAGAGATCGAACGCCAGCGGGCAGCGCGGATTGAAGGCGCAACCGGAGGGCGGGTTGATCGGGTTCGGGATCTCGCCCTTGACCGGAACGCGCTGGCGGCCGCTCATGGCAAGATCAGGCACGGCGCCCAGCAGCATCTTGGTGTAAGGCATGCGCGGATTGGCGAACAGCTCGCGTCCGTCCGCGATCTCGACGATACGGCCGAGATACATCACGCCGACGCGGCTCGCCATGTGGCGCACCACGGCGAGGTTGTGGCTGATGAACATGTAGGTCAGGCCGAACTTGTCCTGGAGGTCGCGCATCAGGTTCAGGATCTGCGCCTGCACAGAGACGTCGAGCGCCGAGGTCGGCTCGTCGCAGACGATGAATTCGGCGTCGGAGGCGAGCGCTCGCGCGATCGCGATGCGCTGGCGCTGGCCGCCGGAGAATTCGTGCGGATATTTCAGCCGGTCGTCCGGATGCAGGCCGACGAGGCTGAGCAGCTCGCCGACGCGAGCCTGGATGTCGCGCTCGCCCTGGATCAGGTCGAAGGCGCGGATCGGCTCGGAGATGATGGCATCGACCCGGAAGCGCGGGTTCAGGCTCGCATAGGGATCCTGGAAGATCATCTGGATACGGCGGCGCAGCTTCCGCCGTGCCAGGGCCTGCCGCGGGTCGGTCATCGAGATGCCGTCGATCAGCACGTCGCCGGCGCTTGGCGGCAGCAGGCCGACGACCATGCGCGCCACCGTGGTCTTGCCGGAGCCGGACTCGCCAACCAGGGCAAACGTCTCACCCTTCCTGATGTCGAAGGTGACGTGATCGACCGCCTTGAGATATTCGAGATGTCCGCCCTCGAGCACGCGGTTGAGCCAGGGTTTCGAGACGTCGAAGACGCGGCGCAGGTTTGTGGCATGGACGAAGGGAGCACTCATGCCACGCTCTCCGCCGGCACGTCGTCATAGAGGTGGCAGGCCACCGATTGCGTGCCGCGCGGCAGCGGCTCCGGCCGCTCGACACGGCAACGATCGAAGGCGAAGGCGCAGCGCGGATTGAACGAGCAGCCGCGCGGAATCGCCGACAGGCGCGGCATCGAGCCCGGGATCTGCACCAGGCGCTTGTCCTCGCCCGCAAGTGTCGGGATCGCGCCCATCAGGCCCTTGGCATAAGGATGCAGCGGATTCTTCACGACGTCCTGCACCGGGCCGATCTCGGCGACACGGCCGGCATACATCACGGCGACGCGGTCCGAGGTCTCGGCGATCACGCCCATGTCGTGCGTCACCAGCATCACCGCGGTGCCGTGGTCGCGCCCAAGGCGCTTGATCAACGAGATGATCTGCGCCTGCACGGAGACGTCGAGCGCGGTGGTCGGCTCGTCGGCGATGATCAGCTCCGGCTCGGCGCAGATCGCGAGCGCAATCACGACGCGCTGGCGCATGCCACCGGAAAACTCGTGGGGATAGCCGTCGATACGCTTTTCAGGCGCGGGAATGCCGACTTCGGCCAGGAGGTCGATGGCGCGGCGGCGGGCGGCCGACTCGGACAGATTGAGGTGGGTGCGGATCGTCTCCACGATCTGGTCGCCGACCTTGTAGAGCGGATTGAGCGACGTCAGCGGATCCTGGAAGATCATGCCGATGCGCTTGCCCCTGATGCGGCGAATCTCCTCCGGCGGCAGATTGTCGATGCGCAGGCCCGCGAGACGAATCTCGCCGCCGGCAATGCGGCCGGGTGGATCGATCAGGCCGATCACCGCGAGGCCGGTGACGGACTTTCCGGCTCCGGACTCGCCGACGACGCCGAGCACCTCGCCCTTGGCGATGTCGAAGGAGACGCCGTCGATGGCGCGCAGCGTGCCGCGGCGGGAGGCAAACTCCACGTGAAGATCGCGCACGGAAAGGACGGGTTCGGTCATGGACGAGGCGTATTCATCGAAGCTTCGGATTGAGCGCGTCGCGCAGCCAGTCGCCGAGCAGATTGATCGACAGGATCAGCGCCGCGAGCGCGAGCCCCGGGAAGGCGACGATCCACCATTCGCCGGCGAACAGATAATTGTTGCCGATGCGGATCAGCGTGCCGAGCGAGGGCATGGTGTCGGGCAGGCCGACGCCGAGGAAGGACAGCGTCGCCTCGGTGATGATGGCGAGCGCAAGGTTGATGGTGGCGATGACCAGGATCGGGCCCATCGTGTTCGGCAGCACGTGCCGCAGCATGATCTTCGGCGCCGGCAGGCCGATCAGCTGCGCGGCGGCGACGTAGTCCTTGTTCTTCTCGACCATCACGGAGCTGCGCACCGTCCGGGCATAGCCGACCCAAAAGCTCAGGCCTATCGAGATCACCAGCACCACCAGCATGCTGGCGGCGTCCAGCCGGTTGCCGAGGATTGATTTCGCGATGCCGTTGACCAGCAGCGCGATCAGGATCGCAGGGAATGTCAGCTGCACGTCGGCGATCCGCATGATCACGCCGTCCACTGCGCCGCCGAAATAGCCGGCGATCAGGCCGAGGGCGATGCCGAGCGCGCCGGCGAAGATCACGCCGGCGACGCCCACGGCGAGCGAGATGCGCATGCCATAGAGAATCGCGGAGAACACATCGCGGCCTTGCTCGTCGGTGCCGAGCAGGAACGGGCTCTGACCGTCCGCGGTCCACAGCGGTGAAATCCGCGAATTCATCAATTGCAGCTGTGCCGGATCGAACGGGTTCTGCACCGCGAGCACGGATGCAAAGATCGCAAGCAGGAAGAACAGGACCGTGATGGCCGCAGCCACCATGGTGAGCTTGGAGCGGCGGAACGAATAGAACAAGTCGCTGTCGAGCGTGCGGCTGAACCAGCCCTGGGCGGCCTGCACCGGCTGCGCGCTCTGCTTGTCGGAATTGGAGACGATTGCGTCGGACATGCAGGCTGCCCTATGCGGCGCGACCGACGGTCGAGCGCAGGCGCGGATCGACCACCGTGTAGAGGATGTCGACCACCAGATTGATGGTGACGAAGATCAGTGAAACCATCAGCAGGTAGGCGGCCATGATCGGAATGTCGACGTTTTGCACGGCCTGGACGAACAGAAGCCCCATGCCCGGCCATTGGAACACGGTTTCGGTGATGATCGAAAATGCAATAACCGAGCCAAACTGAAGCCCTGCCACGGTGATCACCGGAATCAGCGTGTTCTTCAGCGCGTGGCCGAAATGGATCGCACGCGTGGTCAGCCCCCTCGCGCGGGCGAAGCGGATATAGTCGGTCCGCAACACTTCCAGCATCTCCGCGCGCACCAGCCGCATGATCAGGGTCATCTGGAACAGGCCGAGCGTGATCGAAGGCATGATCAGTGCCTTCAGTCCCGACACCGTGAGCAGGCCGGTCGTCCACCAGCCGAGCTTGACCACCTCGCCGCGGCCGAACGAGGGCAACCAGCCCAATGTCACGGCGAACAGGTAGATCAGGAGAATGCCGATCAGGAAGGTCGGCAGCGAGATGCCGATCAGCGAGACCGCCTGGAATAGTTTGGCCAGCACGGTATCGCGCTTGAGCGCCGAATAGACGCCCATCAGGATGCCGAACACCATTGCAAACACGGTCGCACAGATCGCAAGTTCCAGCGTCGCGGGCATGCGCTCCATCAACAGCGTCGCGACCGGCTGGCGGAACTGGTAGGAGACGCCGAACTTGAACTGCGCCGCATCGGCGAAATAGCGCACGAACTGCACCGGCACGGGGTCATCGAGGCCGAGCGACTTGCGCACGATCGCGCGTTCGGCGGCCGAGGTGTCGATCGAGACGATCTGGTTGACGGGGTCGCCGGCGAAGCGGAACATCGAGAACGCGATGATGCCGACGGCGAACATGACGCCGATGGCCTGAACGGCGCGGCGAAGCGTGAAAGCGAGCATGCCTTCCACTGTCCTTGGGTGAGCGTACGGCCGACGTCCTTGGCGGCCGGAAAAGAAAGGTCCCGGAAGGCGGATGCCGCCGGGACCTCGTGTTCAACCGATCCTATTCCTTCTTGGTTGCCCAGTGGAACATGACGAGATTGTCGGCGCGCTGCGGCAGGTTCACCTTCTTCGATACGCCCCAGGCCAGCGCCTGCTGGTGCAGCGGGATGTAGGACCAGTCCTTCATGCCGATTTCGTAGGCCTGCTTGATCAGCTGGTTGCGCTTGGCGGTGTCGGTTTCGACCAGCACCTTGTCGGTGATGGCATCGAAATCCTTATTGCAATAACCGCCGAGATTGGCCTCGCCGCGCGAGGATTTCGCATCGTCGCGGCAGCCCATGATGTCGTAGAGCACGTTGTGGGAGTCCATCGTGCTCGGGGTCCAGCCCAGCAGGTAGAACGAGGTCTGGTAGCCGCCCTGCTTCAGCACCTTGGCGAAGTACTGCGCCTTCGGCTGCGCCAGGAGATTGATCTTGACGCCGATACGGGCGAGCATGCCGACCACGGCCTGGCAGATCGCGGCGTCGTTGACGTAGCGATCGTTCGGGCAGTCCATGGTGACCTCGAAGCCGTCGGGGTAACCGGCTTCGGTCAGGAGCTTCTTGGCGCCGTCAGGATCGAATTTCGGCCGCGTGAACTCCTTGGACAGCACGAACAGTTCCGGTGCGATCATCAGCGCCGACGGCGTCGACAGCCCGCGCATCACGCGCGTCTTGATCAGCTCGATGTCGATCGCCTTGTAGAAGGCCTCGCGGACGCGGACGTCCTTGAACGGGTTCTTGCCCTTGATGTTGGAGTAGAGCAGCTCGTCACGCATCTGGTCAAAGCCGAGGAAGATGGTGCGCAGCTCCGGTCCCTTCAGCACCTGGGCGTTCGGGCTGGAATCAACGCGAGAGATGTCCTGGATCGGAACCGGCTCGATGACGTCGACTTCGCCCGAGAGCAGGGCGGCGACGCGGGTGGCGTCGGAAGCGATCGGGGTGAAGATGATCTCCTTGAGATTGCCCTCGACCTTGCCCCAGTAATTGGGATTGGCCTTGAACACCGTCTTCACGCCGGGCTGATGGCTTTCAATGATGAAGGGACCGGTGCCGTTCTCGTTCAGTGAGGCATAGCTCGGCGTGGTCGCCGCCACCGGCGTCGGATCGACGACGTTGTTCTCCTCGGCCCATTTCTTGTTCATGATGTACCAGACATCCCACGCGTTATGCAGAATGGGATTCGGCGAGGGCAGGACGAAGTCGACGGTGTAGTCGTCGACCTTGACCACCTTGACGTCCGGCGCAAGGCGGGTCTGCATGTTCGACCCCTTCTTGCGGACGCGATCGGCCGAGAACACCACGTCGTCGGCGGTGAAGGGGTTGCCGTTGTGGAATTTCACGCCCTTGCGCAAATGGAAGCGCCAGCGCGTCGGCTCCGGGGTTTCCCAGCTTTCCGCCAGCGCCGGAATGATCTTGAGATCCTTGTCACGCGCGGTGAGGCCCTGATAGACGTGGCCGAGATGAGCGTGGGTGGTGCTCTCGTTCAGGGTATAGGGATCGAGCGACTTCAGGTCACCCTGGTTGGCATAACGTAGCGTCTGGCTGGATGCTGGCGAAACCGCCAACGCAAGCGTGCCGGCGAGCGTCGCCGCAAACAGACTTTGACCGATCGACATTCTTGACCCTCTCCACACTGCTACGCCGGTGATTTTTGATTGTTCGGCGGGCTGACTGAACCATGTTGCCCAGAGTTCTCGACCCGTGCAAGCGTCATTCCAGCAAGGAACGCGCCAAGTTGCACCGCTGTGCAGCAATGCTGCCCGGCAATCCCCGGGCCGGCAGGCGTCCTTCTGCGCGGGTTGCGGGCCGGCCAATTGATTGACCATACCGGTCGATCGGGGAAGCCGGTCTTTGCGGCTTCGCCCAAGGTCGCTTGCGTTGCAGACCTTCTCGCGGTGATACTCCGACAGGCCGCTCGAATCTCATCCGGAGGGGACATGAAGGTTAACATCGAAATCGACTGCACTCCCCTCGAAGCCCGCCAGTTCTTCGGTCTGCCTGACGTGGCGCCGATGCAGACGGCCGTGATGGACAAGCTGCAGCAGCAGGTTCTCAGCAACATCGAGAAGGTTTCGCCGGAATCGCTGATCCAGAGCTGGTTCACCTTCGATCCCAAGATCGCCGAGCGGTTTTCTGACATGTTCGTCGCGATGGCCGGTCTCGGCGGCACGCGCAGCGGCGACAAGAAGAAATAGTGTCGCCCGGACCGGACCGGGCGCTGCAAGAAGGCCGGCTTCGTCCGCCGGGTCTCGGCCTGCTGCTCGCCGAGGCGCGGGGGCTTTTCGAATTGAATGCAAGCCTGCTGCTGTCGCCGCTGCTGATGCGCGCGCCGAGGGGCGATGGCCATCCGGTGCTGGCGCTACCGGGCTTTCTCGCCAGCGACCTCTCGATGGTGCCGATAAGGCGCTATCTCAGTGAGCTCGGCTATGACGCGCATGCCTTGCGGATGGGCCGCAATCTCGGTGGACTGGGGCGGATGCGGGATTCGCTGCGTAGCCGCCTGGCTGAAATTCATGCCGCCACGGGACGCAGGGTCAGCCTGGTCGGGTGGAGCTTAGGTGGCGTCTATGCCCGCGATCTCGCGCTTTGGGCGCCCGACAAAGTCCGTTACGTCATCACCCTTGGCAGCCCTTTCGCCAATGACGTGCGGGCGACCAACGCGACGCGGCTTTACGAGACGCTATCAGGCGAGAAGGTGGAGGACTTTGCCGAAGCGCGCGAGGCGATTGCCGGCGATCTGCCGGTGCCGGCAACGTCGATCTATTCGCGCGCCGACGGCGTCGTGAACTGGCGGACCTGTCTGCTGCGCCCCTCCGACCGTGCCGAGAACATCGAGGTGCACCTGGCGAGCCATATTGGGCTCGGCGTGAACCCGGCGGTGCTGTGGGCCGTGGCGGATCGCCTGGCGCAACCGGAGGGAGACTTCCGGCCATTTGACCGGGCGGGGCCGTTTGCCATTGCATATGCCCCGCCGGACCGGGCAGTATCGGCCTGACGAGAAGCGCCGCCAAGGCGCCCGTCGAATATTCGGGAGGGAACCATGGCTGACGGTAAGAAGCTGTCGTCGCTTGACGCGTCGTTTCTCTATCTGGAAACACCGGAAATGCCGATGCATGTCGGCAGCATGGCGATCTTCCGCCTGCCTGACGACTACAAGGGCGATTTCTTCGAAGACTTCAAGGCGATGATCGTCTCGCGCCTGCACATCGCGCCGATTCTCAAGGCGCGGCTGGAGAAGGCGCCGCTCGACATCGATCATCCATCCTGGGTCGAGGACGATCAGTTCGACATCGACCGCCACATCTTCCGGGCAAGCCTGCCGCAGCCGCGCGACCGCGCCACGCTCGAGCGCATCGTCGGCTGGATGCATGCCAAGCTGCTCAACCGCGCCCGCCCGCTCTGGGAGTTCTACGTGTTCGAGGGCATGAAGGACAACGAGGTTGGGCTCTATTCCAAGATGCACCATGCCGCGATCGATGGCGGCGCCGGTGCGGCGCTGACCAACATGATCTACGACATCTCGCCGATCCCGCGGAAGGTCGATCCGCCGACCGCGGGCAGCAAGCCCGGGCAGGAGCCGCGCGACATCGCCGCCAACCTGCTCGACTCCTATCAGCAGCTGTTCAGCCAACCACTGGAGGCTTCGCAAGCGGCGAAGAACCTGCAGCTGCCCCGCACCGGCAAGAGCGATATCGGCTCGATCCTGTTCGACAACGCTATGTACCAGATCGAGAGCGCGGTGCGCTTCGCCGGCAACATCCCGACCGTGCTCAAGAGCGTCTCCGACGTGCTCGGCAAGATCGCCGATCCCAAGTCGCGCGAGAGCCTTGCCAGCATGGTGTCGCCGCCGACCATGCTCAACAAGACGATCTCGTCTGAGCGGAGCTTTGCCGGCGTGTCGATCCCGCTGTCGCGGGCCAAGGCCCTGGCCAAGCAGGCCGGCGGCAAGCTCAACGACGTGGTGCTGGCGCTCGCCTCCGGCGTCGTCCGCCGCTATCTCCTGCGATATGGCACGCTGCCGGCGAAATCCCTGACCGCAGCGGTGCCGATCTCGCTGCGGGAGGAGGGCAACACCGAGGCCAACAACCAGGTGTTCGGCATGATCTGCTCGATCGCCACCAACATCGAGGATCCCAAGGCGCGGCTGGAAGCGATCATCGCGCAATCAACCAAGTCCAAGGAGATGTCGCATCCTTTGCGGGCCTTGATGCCGCAGGTCTCCAACATCTCGATGCTGGGCGCGCCGATCATGGTGCAGATTCTGGCGCTGCTCTATAGCCGCTCGAACCTCTCCGACGTGCTGCCGCCCGCGGCCAACATCACCGTGTCCAACGTGCCCGGGCCGCGGCAGACGCTCTATGCCGCCGGTGCCGAGCTCTTGCACATCTTCCCGGTGTCTATCTCGACCCACGGGCAGGCACTCAACATCACCGTGCAGAGCTATCGCGACCAGCTCGATTTCGGCTTTATCGTCGGTGCCAACATCATCCCGCATGTGCAGGTGATGTGCGACATGCTGCCCGAGGAGTTCGCTGCGCTGGAGGCGGCCTACGCGCCGCCCGCCACCGATATCAAGGGCGCTGCGGAGTAAGGAATTTGCTATGATTGAAATGCCGCAGCTCAAGTTCGCGACGACGAACGGAATCCGCATGGGCTTCTACGAGGCGGGCCCGGCCGACGACAAGCCGCCGGTCGTGCTGTGCCACGGCTGGCCCGAACTCGCCTTCTCCTGGCGCCACCAGATCAAGGCCCTGAGCGCGGCCGGCATCCGGGTGATCGCGCCCGACCAGCGCGGCTACGGCGCGACCGACCGGCCCGAGCCGGTCGAAGCCTATGACATGGAGCACTTGACCGGCGATCTCGTCGGTCTGCTCGATCATCTCGGGATCGACAAGGCGATTTTCGTCGGTCACGACTGGGGCGGCTTCGTCGTCTGGCAGATGCCGCTACGGCATCCCACGCGCGTCGCCGGTGTGGTTGGCGTCAACACGCCGCACTGGGACCGCATGCCGATCGATCCGATCGCGCTGTTCCGCCAGCGTTTTGGCGACCAGATGTATATCGTCCAGTTCCAGGACCCCGCGCGCGGACCGGACAAGATATTCAGCAGCCGTGTCGAGCAGACCTTTGACGCCTTCATGCGCAAGCCGGCCGCGCGCCCTCCGGGTGCGCCTCAGGAACAGCCGATTGCTGGCATTGGTGCTTCGCCGCGCATCAACCTGGCGTTCCCGCAGATGATCGCGAATTACGACGCCAGACATGATCCGCGCACGCCGATCCTGTCGGCTGACGAGAAGAAGGTGTTCGTCGACACGTTCACGAAGACCGGCTTCACCGGCGGCATCAACTGGTACCGCAACTTCACCCGCAACTGGGAGCGCGCGAAAGGGCTGGACCACCACATCCACGTGCCCTCGTTGATGATCATGGCCGAGAACGATGCCGTGCTGCCGCCCTCGGCGGCCGACGGCATGGAGAAGCTGGTCGATGACCTCGAGAAGTATCTGGTGAAGGACAGCGGCCATTGGACGCAGCAGGAGAAGCCGGAAGAGGTCAGCGCCAAGCTGATCGAATGGCGCAGAAGGCGGTTTGGCTAGCGCTCGTCATTGTGAACTCGTCATTGCGAGGAGCGAAGCGACGAAGCAATCCAGACTGCCTCCGCGGATATATTTCCGGATTTCTTCGCTTCGCTCGCAATGACGACATTGAGGCAGGGGGACTACATTTCGATGTCATCCAAGAACCGTCTGGACCCGATCCCGCAGCCGGCGACCAAGCCGGTAGTCGGCAACATGCTGTCGCTGGACGCGGCCGCTCCCGTGCAGCACCTGACGCGGCTTGCCAAGGAGCTCGGTCCGATCTTCTGGCTCGACATGATGGGCTCGCCGATCGTCGTCGTCTCCGGCCACGATCTCGTCGACGAGCTCTCGGACGAGAAGCGGTTTGACAAGACGGTGCGCGGCGCGCTGCGGCGCGTGCGTGCGGTCGGCGGCGACGGCCTCTTCACCGCCGACACCCGTGAGCCGAACTGGAGCAAGGCGCACAACATTCTGCTGCAACCGTTCGGCAACCGCGCCATGCAGTCCTATCACCCGAGCATGGTCGATATCGCCGAGCAGCTCGTCCAGAAATGGGAGCGGCTCAACGCCGACGACGAGATTGACGTCGTTCACGACATGACCGCGCTGACGTTGGATACGATCGGCCTGTGCGGCTTTGACTACCGCTTCAACTCGTTCTACCGGCGCGACTACCATCCCTTCGTCGAGTCGTTGGTGCGCTCGCTCGAAACCATCATGATGACGCGCGGCCTGCCGTTCGAGCAGCTCTGGATGCAGAAGCGGCGCAAGACGTTGGCCGAAGACGTCGCCTTCATGAACAAGATGGTCGACGAGATCATCGCCGAGCGGCGCAAGAGCGCGGAAGGCATCGACGACAAGAAGGACATGCTCGCCGCAATGATGACCGGCGTCGACCGCTCCACCGGCGAGCAGCTCGACGACGTCAATATCCGCTATCAGATCAACACCTTCCTGATCGCAGGGCACGAGACCACCAGCGGCCTGTTGTCCTACACGCTCTACGCGCTGCTCAAGCACCCGGAGATTCTCAAGAAGGCCTATGACGAGGTCGATCGCGTCTTCGGCCCCGACGTCAACGCCAAGCCGACCTATCAGCAGGTGACGCAGCTCACCTACATCACGCAGATCCTCAAGGAGTCGTTGCGGTTGTGGCCGCCGGCGCCGGCCTACGGCATCTCGCCGCTGAACGACGAGACGATCGGCGGCGGCAAGTACAAGCTCAGGAAAGGAACGTTCGTCACCATTCTGGTGACGGCGTTGCACCGTGATCCCAGCGTGTGGGGTCCCAACCCTGATGCCTTCGATCCCGAGAATTTCAGCCGCGAGGCGGAGGCAAAACGGCCGATCAATGCCTGGAAGCCGTTCGGCAACGGCCAGCGGGCTTGCATCGGCCGCGGCTTCGCCATGCACGAGGCAGCGCTCGCGCTCGGCATGATCCTGCAGCGCTTCAAGCTGATCGACCACCAGCGCTACCAGATGCACCTGAAGGAGACGCTGACCATCAAGCCGGAAGGCTTCAAGATCAAGGTGCGGCCGCGTGCCGATCGCGAGCGCGGCGCCTATGGCGGGCCCGTTGCGGCTGCGTCCTCGGCACCAAAGGCGCAGCGTCAGCCCACCACGCGGCCCGGCCACAACACGCCGATGCTGGTGCTCTACGGCTCCAATCTCGGCACCGCCGAGGAGCTCGCAACGCGCATGGCCGATCTTGCCGAGATCAACGGTTTTGCCGTGCATCTCGGCCCGCTCGACGACTATGTCGGCAAGCTGCCGCAGGAGGGCGGGGTGCTGATCATCTGCGCCTCCTATAACGGCGCGCCGCCGGACAATGCGACGCAGTTCGTCAAATGGCTCGGGGAGAATCTGCCGAGGGATGCCTTCGCCGGTGTGCGCTACGCCGTGTTCGGCTGCGGCAACAGCGACTGGGCCGCGACCTATCAATCGGTGCCGCGCTTCATCGACGAGCAATTGTCGAAGCATGGTGCGCGCGCGGTCTATCCGCGCGGCGAGGGCGATGCGCGCAGCGATCTCGACGGCCAGTTCCAGAAATGGTTCCCCGCCGCCGCGCAAGTCGCGACCAAGGAGTTCGGCATCGACTGGAATTTCACCCGCACCGCCGAGGACGATCCGCTCTATGCGATCGAGCCTGTCGCGGTGACCGCCGTCAACACCATCGTCGCCCAAGGCGGTGCAGTGGCGATGAAGGTGCTGGTCAATGACGAGCTCCAGAACAAGTCCGGCGCGAATCCTTCCGAGCGCTCGACGCGCCACATCGAGGTGCAGCTGCCGGCCAACCTCAGCTATCGCGTCGGCGATCACCTCAGCGTCGTTCCGCGCAACGATCCTACGCTGGTAGACTCGGTCGCGCGCCGCTTCGGCTTTTTGCCGGCCGATCAGATCAGGCTCCAGGTGGCCGAAGGCCGGCGCGCGCAATTGCCGGTCGGCGCGGCCGTGTCGGTCGGCCGCCTGCTCAGCGAGTTCGTCGAGCTGCAGCAGCTCGCGACGCGCAAGCAGATCCAGATCATGGCCGAGCACACCCGCTGCCCCGTCACCAAGCCGAAGCTGCTGGCCTTCGTCGGGGAGGAGGCGGAACCGCTCGAGCGCTATCGCTCCGAGATCCTCGCCAAGCGCAAATCGGTGTTCGACCTGCTGCTCGAATATCCGGCTTGCGAACTACCGTTCCACGTCTATCTCGAGATGCTCTCGCTGCTGGCGCCGCGCTATTACTCGATCTCGTCCTCGCCGTCGGTCGACCCGGCGCGTTGCAGCGTCACGGTCGGCGTGGTCGAAGGTCCGGCCGCCTCCGGCCGCGGCACCTACAAGGGTATCTGCTCGAACTATCTCGCCAATCGGCGGGCGGGCGATACGATCTACGCAACCGTGCGCGAGACCAAGGCGGGCTTCTGCCTGCCGGATGATCCATCCGTGCCGCTCATCATGATCGGTCCGGGCACGGGACTTGCGCCGTTCCGCGGCTTCCTCCAGGAGCGCGCCGCGCGCAAGGCGAAAGGGGCCGCGCTCGGCCCGGCCATGCTGTTCTTCGGCTGCCGCCATCCCGACCAGGATTTTCTTTACGCGGAAGAGCTGAAGGCGCTGGCGGCGAGCGGCATCACCGAGCTGTTCACGGCGTTCTCGCGCGCGGACGGGCCGAAGACCTATGTGCAGCACGTGATCGCGGCGCAGAAGGACAAGGTCTGGCCGCTGATCGAGCGGGGCGCGATCGTCTATGTTTGCGGCGATGGCGCGAAGATGGAGCCGGACGTGAAGGCTGCGCTGGTCGCCATCCACCGCGAGAAGAGCGGCAGCGATGCTGCGGCAAGCGCGCGCTGGATCGAGGAGATGGGCGCGAACAACCGCTATGTGCTGGACGTCTGGGCGGGCGGGTAGCGCGAGACGTGGTCTGTAGCCCGAATGGAGCGCAGCGAAATCCGGGGCGATCTTTCTCACGAGAGTGTTTCCCGGATTGCGCTTCGCTCCATCCGGGCTACGAGCCAAATCGTGCTAAACGTCGCCCATGATTCCCTGGGAAAAGATCGACACTGCCAAAATCCCCGGTTCCGACGAGGAGCTCCGCCTGATGCGGCGGGGCAAGGAGTTTTCCATCAAGCTCGGCACCAACGAGCTGATGAACAGCCGCCTGTCGGGGTCCGAGGCCGCCCTTGCCACGCTTGCGGCGAAGCAGATCGAGAAAGTCGCAAAGCCCGTCGTTCTCATCGGCGGTCTCGGCATGGGTTTTACGCTACGCGCGGCGCTGGCCGTGCTCGGACCCCAAGCGAAGATCGTGGTCTCCGAGTTGGTGCCGTCGGTGGTCGCCTGGGCACGAGGCCCGATGGCGGAGGTCTTCGGCGATAGTCTCGATGATGCCAGGGTGAGCATTCGCGAGATCGATGTCGGTGAAATCATCCGGGCGAAGCGTTCGGCCTTCGACGCCATCCTGCTCGACGTGGACAACGGGCCCGAAGGGCTGACTCGGAAGGGCAATGACGCGCTCTACGATGCGAGCGGGCTGCAGGTTGCGAAGACGGCGCTGCGGCCGGGAGGCGTGCTGGCCGTCTGGTCGTCTGGACCCAATCCGCCGTTCACAGGGCGTCTCAAGCGCGCAGGCTTCGACGTCAACGAAGTCAACGTTCGCGCCACCGGCAGGGGCGGCGGCGCCCGCCACGTGATCTGGATCGCGCGGAAAGGCTAGGCGCGCCTCGAGGCTAGAACATCGTGTTGCCGTTCGCCGGGTTTTCAGGAATCTCCTGAATGACGTCCCAATGCTCGACGATCTTGCCGTTCTCCAGCTTGAAGATGTCCACGATCGCGCGGCCCCTGGTGCCGGGCTCGCGAACGGAGTGGACGTGCAGGATGACGAAGTCGCCCTCCGCGAAGCTGCGCTTGATCTCACTGCGTGAGTTCGGAAACTTCTCGCGCAGGAAGCCGATGAACTTCCGGAAGCCGTCCGGGCCATCGGGAGCGGTTGGATTGTGCTGGACGTAACGGTTGCCGACATAGGCGAGGGCGGCGTCGGCGTCCTTCTGGTTGAGGCCCTTCTCATAGAAGGCCAGCACGGTTTGGCGGTTGGCTTCTTCCTGCGCGCTGGCGGCCATCGCGGCGCCGCCGGCGAGAGACAACATGAGAATGGAAGCGGCCATTGCCGCGGATCGGATGATGAAATGCATGTGAGCTCCGAGAGGCCACAGCCTCTGTTTGGCGTCTGAGACGGCCTGTATAGCCTTCATAGGAACTCCCGTTAAGACAGGCACCGGCAGCTCACATGGTCACCGAGAGGAGACCGGCCGGCCTAAGCCGCCTGCGCCGCCGCGCCATGCGCGTGCTTGTCGATCGCGTCGATGATTTCCGGCCAGAAGCGCATCGGCAGCGCGTGGCCCATGCTCTCGATCATCAGCAGCTTTGCGTTCGGGATCGACGCGGCCGTGTCCTTGCCGCCTTCGGGGCGGACCAACGGATCGACGGTGCCGTGGATCACGAGTGTCGGAACCTTCACGGCGTGCAGCCGTTCCTTGCGGCTGCCGGAGGCAAGCACGGCGCGGAGCTGGCGGCCGACGCCGGCCGGATTGAGCCCGCGTGCAAACACGCGCTCGGCGCGGCCAGGGTCGAGCGCTTCCTCTTCCGGGAAATGCCCGGCGCGCAGCACCTTCCAGGTCTGGCCGTAGCGGTCGATGAACTCCTCCTTGCTGCGCGGCGGCGGCGCCATCAGCACCGCGGCGGCCTCGCGGGTCGGGGGCGGCACGCGCGGATTGCCCGTCGTCGACATGATCGAGGTCAGCGAGCGCACGCGGTGCGGAAACGACAGCGTCACCTCCTGCGCGATCATGCCGCCCATGGACGCTCCGACGAGATGCGCCGACTTGATGCCGAGCGCATCCATCAGC
Organism: Bradyrhizobium sp. USDA 223; assembly: GCF_044909005.1. Taxonomy (NCBI): domain Bacteria; kingdom Pseudomonadati; phylum Pseudomonadota; class Alphaproteobacteria; order Hyphomicrobiales; family Nitrobacteraceae; genus Bradyrhizobium; species Bradyrhizobium sp. USDA 223. The sequence continues at coordinate 3,974,356 of NZ_JBIYDR010000001.1, read as the reverse complement.
CCGACCGTGTCCTTTGCCATGTCGATCAGCTTGTAGGTTGCGGCCACCGGGATCCGCAACAAGCGCAACTTCAGCAGCTCGAACGGCGTCAGCCGCTTGCCGCCGGTGAGATGGCTCGACTTGCCGATGTCGCGATTGTCGAAGCGGATCACGCGGAAGCCGCGTGCGGCGAGCTGCTCGCAGAACGCATCGTCCCAATGGATCATCTGCGCCCCGAGGCCCATGATCAGCAGCAGCGGCTCGGCATTGTCGTTGCCGAAGATCTCGTAGCAGATGTCGATGCCGTTGGCTCGGACGGTCTGGGGCGGTTGATGGGCGGTCACGGGTTCCTCCTGCTGACCGATGCTGTATCGCACGGTTTCTTTCCACGAAGAAGCCGCGTCTCCGACGTTGCGTCGGTTGCTTGCCGGTTGACCGGCACCGCGCAACGGTGTGGTATGGCCGGACAAGAAGGGTGCAAAGCCCTCCGCATTGGGAGGACGCCGATGACCGACAAGATCACCGATCCGGTCGCCTTGTGGCAGAAGATGGTTGGCGAAATGGAGAAGGGTTTCAACTCCTTCGCGACCAAGGCGATGGAGACGCCCGAATTCTCGCAGGCCATGAACCGCGCCGGCGGCGTTGCTGCAGGTGCTCAGAAGCAATTCGGCAATCTCATGGAGAGGTACCTGATCTCGATGAACCTGCCGAGCCGCGAGCAGATGACCGGCATCGCGGAACGGCTCCAGTCGATCGAAGGCCAGCTCGGCGAGATCAAGTCGATGCTGAGCCAGATGTCGGCCACTTCGGGCGCGCCGCAACCCGGCGCCGCGCCGCGGCCACCGCGAACCAAGCGTCCGCCGTCCGATGGCGGAGACCAAAAATGAACGCGCCGGCGGGACTTGATCTTGCCTCGATCCCGGAGCGCATCCAGTCCGAGGTGCAGCGCGCGATTCAGCGCAGCATCAAGGGCGTTGAATACTTCTCGAGCTCAGGCCCCTCGCTCGGCTCGACGCCAAAGGACGTGCTGCACTCGCGCGGGACCATGAGCCTCTATCACTACCGGCCGATGTCGGACGAGATCTACCGCGTGCCGGTGCTGATCGTGATGGCAACCACCAATCGCGGCTACATCCTCGATCTCGTGCCCGGCCAGAGCTTCATCGAGTTCCTGCTGAAACGCGGCTACGACGTCTACATGCTGGACTGGAGCGCGCCGAGGCCGGAGGAGAAGAGCCTGCGCATGGAGGACTATGTCCTCGACTTCATTCCGGACTGCGTCCGCCGCGTGCAAGCCGACTCCGGCGAGCAGGACGTCTCCGTCATCGGCTATTGCTTTGGCGGCGTGCTGTCGCTGCTCTACGGCTCGATCCACAAGGACGGGCCGATGAAGAACCTGATCTGCTTCACCACGCCGATCGACTTCCGGGAGATGAAGCTGTTCTCGAACTTCTCCGACCGCCGCTATTTCGACGTCGACCACCTCGTCGACAGCGTCGGCAACGTGCCGCCGGAGATGATCCTGTCCTCGTTCGAGATGCTGCGGCCGGCCTCGCGTACGGTGAGCCAGATCCAGCTCTGGGAGAACATCTGGAACGACGAATTCGTGAAGTCGTACCGCATGTTCGACCGCTGGGCGACCGACACGCTGCCGCTCGCCGGCGAATATTTCCGCACCATCACCAAGGACCTGATGTGGGACAACAAGCTGTTCGACAGCACCATGTCGGTCGGCGGCCGTGCGGCCAAGCTCGAGAACATCACGGTGCCGATCCTGCACGCGGTCGCCGAGCACGATCACATCGTGCCCTATGAGGCGGCCAAGCACCTGATCGCCAAGGTCGGCTCGACCGATAAGGAAGAGGTGATCCTGAAGGGCGGTCACGTCTCGCTCGTCGCCGGCGCCAACGCGGTGAAGCGGCTGTGGCCGAAACTGGATTCCTGGCTGGGAAAGAGATCGACATGAGCGAGCAGCGTTCCTATCCGCGCCACGTCACAACCGACGCCGGCGCTATCGAGATCCGCCTGATGTCGCCCGCCGACGAGGCCGCGGTGCTGGCTTTTGGCAAGGGCCTGCCGACCCATGACCTGTTGTTCCTGCCACGCAACATCAGCGAGCCGAAGGTGCTGTCGGCCTGGGTCAAGGAAATCGAGCGCGGAGCTATTCAGAGCCTGCTCGCGGTGAGAGAGGGCAGGGTCGTTGGTTGCGGCACGCTGGTGCGCGATCCCCATTCCTGGTCGCCTCATGTCGGTGAGATCCGGATGGTGGTTTCGCCCGAGGTCCGCGGCAAGGGCGTGGGCAAGGCGCTGTCGCAGGAGACCTTTGCGCTCGCGCTCGGAGCGGGCCTGGAAAAGCTCTCGGTCCAGATGACGGTGGATCAGCAGGCAGCGATCGCCCTCTTCGAGAGCCTCGGCTTCAAGGCTGAGGCCCTGCTGCGGGACCATGTCCGGGACGTCGACGGCAAGACCCACGACATCGTCGTGCTCGGCCATAACATCGCGCAGGTCCAGGCTCAGATGGAGGCCTACGGCCTGCCTGGCGCCGTCCAGCACTAGAAGGCGCCGTCCAACACTAAGGGAGCGCCACCCTGCAATCAAAAACTCGAAAAACAACCCCATGCACAGTAGGCGGGCTGGCTAGGAAGGCTGCCATCTGCCTTCAGATGAGGCTGATCACGATTTCGTGATATCGCAGTGCAATACGAATATTGCATCGCACAATTAACCGTGGCATATAAGCCGTGCCCCGGGCCATCGAGGACGGGGTGAGCCCATAGCTCAAACCATTGAGGATGGAGAGAACGCCATGACCACTGAAACCAATACCGCTTTCGAGGGCTTCAAGGACGCTTTCAAGAACATCCAGAACCTGGAAGTTCCCGAGGCCGCCCGCGAATTCGTCAAGAAGACTGCCAACACCGCCAAGGACCGTGCTGCCGAGGTGTTCGCTGGCTCCGAGCGAGTGACCGCCGCCGTCGAGAACGCGGTGACCGAGTCCATCACCGAGGCCGGCAAGATCAGCCGCAACATCCAGCAGGCGATCTACGAGGACGCCGAGGCGTTCTTCTCGGGCATCGACAAGCTCGCGTCCGCCAAGTCGGTCAGCGAAGCCGTCGAGATCCAGTCGAGCCTGCTCCGCTCCCGCGGCGAAGTGTTCGTCTCGCGCGCCAAGGCGACCGCCGACTATCTCGGCAAGCTCGCCGCCAACGGTGCGAAGTCCGCTCAGGACAATTTCGCCAAGGTCTACAGCAAGACCGCCTGATCTGGCGCCTGAGCACAAACTGAATTTGAGGCCCGCTTCGGCGGGCCTTTGTTTTGCGCCGCCGTCATTGCGAGGAGCTCGCGACAAAATTGCGTAGCAATTTTGCGCTGATGCGACGAACAAAGTCTTTCCTCTGAAAGATTCTGGATTGCTTCGCTTCGCTCGCAATGACGAGTACTGTGATGCCGTCATGGACTCGTCTGTCACCTTCTCCTTCGACGCCCCCGGCGATGCCGCACGCGCGGCCGAGCTGCGCCGCGTCAAGGCTCTGGCGACTTTGGTGCTGGCCGCGACGCTCGCACTGTTCGTCGTCGCGAAATGGCTTCTGCCCGTGCATCCCGTGTTCGGCTTCATTGCCGCCTTCGCCGAGGCCGCGACCATCGGCGGGCTCGCCGACTGGTATGCCGTGGTGGCGCTGTTCAAGCGGCCGCTCGGCCTGCCGATCCCGCACACCGCGATCATCCAGAGCAACCAGGCCCGCATCGCCGACAAGCTCGGCGAATTCATCCAGGTGCATTTCCTCGAGGCGGGTCCCGTCGAAGCCAAGCTGAAGGAGATCGATTTCGGCTCCTTCGTCGCCGACTGGCTGCGTGACCGCAAGCGCAGCGACGACCTCGCGCGCTTTACGCTGCGTCTGTTGCCGGAGGCCCTCTCCGCAACGGAGACCTCCGGCCTGATGAGCTTCATCGTCCGCCGCATGTCCTCGCAGCTCCAGGCGATCGACCTCGCACCGCTCGCGGCCGGCACGCTGCGCGGCTTCGTCGCGGAGGGACGGCACCAGATCCTGTTCGACGATCTGCTGCGCGTGATGCACGAGACCTTGAATCAGACAGAGACGATGGCGATGATCCGCGAGAAGGTGCGCGCGGAATTGCCGACCCTGCTCAAGCTCTATCGCGCTGACAAGTTTCTGGTGAACAAGATCGTGGCGTCCGCCACCGCCTTCTTCAACGAAGTGCGCAGCGATCCCAAGCATCCGTTCCGCGGCGAGTTCGACCGCATGGTGCTGAACTTCGTCGACAGGCTCGGCACCGATCAAGCGTATATCGACCGCATCGACGGCCTGAAACGCGATCTCCTGGCGCGGCCGGAGCTTGCCGATCTCGCCCGCACCGTCTGGGCCAACACGCGCTCCTTCATCGAGCGCAGCGCGAGCGGCGAGACGCAGGTGCTGCAACATCATCTCGCCGGGATGTTCGTTTCGGCCGGCGAGGCGCTCGCCGGCGATGCCGAGCTGCGCGGCGAGATCAACAAGGGTCTCGTGACCGTGCTGCGCAGCTTCGTCGCGGACCAGAAGAGCGGCGTCTCGACCTTCATCTCCGATCAGGTCAAGGCGTGGAATATGACGCAGCTGATTTCGCTGATCGAAATCAACATCGGCCGCGACCTGCAATACATCCGCTTCAACGGCTCATTGATCGGTGGGCTCGCCGGGCTCGCGCTCTACACCGTAGAATCCCTGCTTCGATGGTTGTGACTTTTGCGTCACGGCCGTTAGCATTAACGCGCGGACCTATTGTCGCCCCGCGTCTCTCCCGCTTGAATGTCGGGAACCGGCCGCCTAGCTGATTCATGTTGCGCTGCGGAACGATCAAGAAGCCGGTGCATTGGAATTCATGCCGACTTGCCGGTCTCGCTGCCGGCGGCCTTTCCAGGAATTCTTCCCAGGGGAAACATTGATGACCGCAACTGCCCAGACGCTGCGCCCGCCGTCCCGCACCTTGATGTTTCTGGAGGGGCGCGCGATCCACGAGTTCGGCGCATTCCTCGGCGCGCTGCCGCTGCTCAGCCTTGCGCCGCGCGGCGATGGGCATCCGGTGCTGGTGCTGCCGGGCCTTGTGGCTTCCGATGTCTCCACACGTGCGCTGCGCGCGTTTCTGACGAGCAAGGGCTATGCGGTGAGCGGCTGGCGCCAGGGGCGCAATTATGGCCTGCGCGAGGGCGTTCAGGACGCCATGGTTGATCTGGTCCATGAACTCAGTGACACGCACGGCCGCAAGATCAGCCTGGTCGGCTGGAGCCTTGGCGGCCTCTACGCGCGCCAGCTCGCCAAGATGATGCCGGAGCGCGTGCGCCAGGTGATCACGCTCGGCAGCCCCTTCGCCGGCGATCCGCGCTCGACCAATGCCTGGCGCGTCTATGAATGGGCGAGCGGGCGCAAGGCCGACGAGGTCGATCCGCGTTTTGGCGGCGAGCTCGCCGTGCCGCCGCCGGTGCCGACCACCGCCATCTTCAGCCGCAGCGACGGCGTCTGCGCCTGGCAGGGCTGCATGGAAAAGCCGGGCGCACAGACCGAGAGCATCGAGGTCGAAAGCAGCCATTGCGGCATGGGGCACCATCCCGCCGCGGTCTATGCCGTGGCCGATCGCCTCGCGCAGAAGGAAGGCCAATGGCGCCCGTTCGATCGCAGCGGCTGGCGCAGCCTGGCCTATCCCGATCCGCATCGGTGATGTCTTGCCTCTCCCCGCCTGCGGGGAGAGGCCGACACGCGCCGAGCGATGCGGAGCATCGTCCGAAGCGTGGCGGGTGAGGGGGACTCTCCGCGAGTCTGTCTGTCACTGATTTTGCGGATGCAGCCCCTCACCCCGACCCTCTCCCCGCAAGAACGGGGAGAGGGACGATCAAGAGCTCTCCGCGAAAGCGTAGCCCCCTCCATTGTCGCGCCTGCACCAAACGCGCTAAGCCTGCCGCATGGCGCATCCGCTTTCCCGCATCATCGACCAGCTCAAGCGCGAGCCCTCGCGCACCGGCTCCATCGTCATCACCGTGTTCGGCGATGCCATCGTGCCGCGTGGTGGCTCGGTGTGGCTCGGCACGCTTCTGGAATTCTTCGAAAGCCTCGACATCGACAGCGGCGTGGTGCGCACCGCAATGTCGCGGCTTGCCGCCGACGGCTGGCTGACGCGCGAGAAGGTCGGCCGCAACAGTTTCTATCGCCTGGCCGACAAGGGCCGCCAGACCTTCGAGGCCGCGACGCGCCACATCTACGATCCGCCGCCGTCCGACTGGACCGGACGCTTCGAACTGCTGCTGATCGGCAATGGCGAGGATCGCGACGCTTCGCGCGAAGCGCTCCGCAATGCCGGCTTCGGCAGCCCGCTGCCGGGCGTATGGGTCGCGCCATCGGGCGTTCCGGTGCCGGATGAGGCTGCGGGCGCGATCCGGCTCGAAGTCTCGGCGGAGGACGACAGCGGCCGCCGTCTGCTCAGCGCGAGCTGGCCGCTCGATCGGACCGCCGATGCCTATTTGAAATTCATGAAGACGTTCGAGCCGCTGCGCGCTGCGATCGCGCGCGGCACGGATCTGTCCGAGGCCGACGCCTTCACCGCGCGGATCCTCTTGATCCACCATTACCGCCGCGTCGTGCTGCGCGACCCGCTGCTGCCCGAGACCCTGCTGCCGCCGGATTGGCCGGGCAGGGCCGCCCGCGAACTCTGCGGCGAGATCTATCGCGCGCTGCTTGCTTCGTCCGAACAATGGCTCGACAGCCATGGAACCAATGAAAAAGGGCCGTTGCCGCCCGCGCGAAAGCTGCTGGAACGAAGGTTCGGCGGTTGACCATTATGTTACAGAAATATCTTGCATGATGTAAATCTTGTTATATATTCTCTCCCAATAAACGGGAGGATGCGCATGTACACCCAGGCGCTGAACACGGCCGAGACCGCTGATCGCGATCTCGAGGACGCAGGCAAAGCTGCGCAATTCCAGGCCCGCATCGATGCCGAGGAGCGCATCGAGCCGAACGACTGGATGCCGGCGGCCTATCGCAAGACCCTCACCCGCCAGATCTCCCAGCACGCGCATTCCGAAATCGTCGGCATGCTGCCCGAAGGCAACTGGATCACGCGCGCGCCGACTTTGCGCCGCAAGGCCGCGCTGCTCGCCAAGGTGCAGGATGAATGCGGTCACGGGCTCTATCTCTACGCCGCCGCCGAGACGCTCGGCTCCTCGCGCGAGGAGCTGGTCGACGCCATGCTCGCGGGGAAAGCAAAGTACTCTTCGATCTTCAACTATCCGACGCTGACCTGGGCCGACATCGGCACGATCGGCTGGCTGGTCGACGGCGCTGCGATCATGAACCAGATCCCGCTGTGCCGCTGCTCCTACGGGCCCTATGCGCGCGCGATGATCCGCGTCTGCAAGGAGGAGTCCTTCCACCAGCGCCAGGGTTACGAGATCATGGTGACGCTGTGCCGCGGCTCGGAGGAGCAGAAGGCGATGGCGCAGGACGCGCTGAACCGCTGGTGGTGGCCGGTGCTGATGATGTTCGGCCCGCCGGATGCGACGAGCCAGCACAGCGACACCTCGACGAAGTGGAAGATCAAGCGCTTCTCCAATGACGAGCTGCGCCAGAAGTTCGTAGATGCCACCGTGCCGCAGGCGCAATATCTCGGCCTCGCCATTCCCGATCCCGGCATGACGCAGGACGCCGACGGCCACTGGCGCTACAGCGAGATCGACTGGACCGAATTCAAGCAGGTGCTCGCCGGCAACGGCCCCTGTAATCGCGACCGCATGGCCGCGCGCCGCAACGCGCACGAGGAGGGCGCCTGGGTGCGCGAGGCGGCAGCTAGCTATGCCGCCAAGCGCGCCCAGCGTCAGACCGCCCAGGCTGCCGAATAGGAGACCGATATGGCCACGCCGAACACGCCGCTGTGGGAAGTCTTCATTCGCAGCCGCAACGGGCTCGCACACAAGCATGTCGGCTCGCTGCATGCGAGCGATGCGACCATGGCGCTGCAGGCCGCCCGCGACATCTACACCCGGCGCGGCGAGGGCCTGTCGATCTGGGTCGTGCCCTCGAGCGCGATCACCGCGAGCGATCCCGCCGAGAAGGGCATGATGTTCGAGCCGGCGGAATCCAAGATCTACCGGCACCCGACGTTCTACGAGGTGCCGGATGAAGTGGGGCACATGTGATGGTGGTCGCCAACATCCAGGTCTCCGAAACCCCGCTGGTGCTCTACGCGCTGCGCCGCGCCGACGATGCGCTGATCCTCGGTCACAGGCTGTCGGAATGGTGCGGGCACGCGCCGATGCTGGAAGAGGACATGGCGCTCTCCAACATCGCGCTCGACCTGATCGGCCAGGCGCGGGAGCTCTACACCTTTGCCGCCAAGGTCGAAGGCAGGGACAACGACGAGGACAAGCTCGCTTACCTGCGCGACGTGCGGCAGTACCGCAATCTTCTCCTAGTCGAGCAGCCCAACGGCGATTTTGCCCAGACCTTGGTGCGGCAATTCTTCTATTCCGCCTTCGCCGATCTCTATTGGCGTGCGATGATGAATTCGCGCGATGGGACGCTGGCTGCGATTGCTGCGAAATCGGAGAAGGAGAGCGCCTACCATCTGCGCCATGCCTCGGAATGGATCATCCGGCTCGGCGACGGCACTGAGGAGAGCCACACGCGCACGCAAGCAGCGATCGATCATCTCTGGGCCTTTACCGGCGAGATGTTTGCCGTCGACGACGGCGAACGCGCGCTGATCCATGCCGGCATTGCCGTCGATCCCGCAAGCTTGCGCGGGCGCTGGCTGGCGACGCTCTCGGAGGTCACGCGTGAAGCAACGCTCGCGCTGCCGCAGAACGAGTGGATGCAGCAGGGCGGCCGTGCCGGTCGCCACAGCGAGCATCTCGGCCACCTCCTGTCGGAGCTGCAATCGCTGCAGCGGACTTTTCCGGGGCTGACATGGTGACGGTGACCGATGACGCCGCGCTGCGCCAGCGCGCCTGGGACGCCGCCGCAAGCGTGGTCGATCCGGAAATTCCGGTGCTGAGCATCGCCGATCTCGGCGTGCTGCGCGATGTCGTTCTCGACGGCGATCATGTCGAGGTCGCGATCACACCGACCTATTCGGGTTGCCCGGCCATGAACATGATCGCGCTCGAAATCGAGGTCGCGCTGGAGCGCGCCGGTTTCCATAGTCCGAAGGTGCGGACCGTGCTGTCGCCGGCCTGGACCACAGACTGGATGACCGAGGACGGACGCAAGAAGCTGCGCGCCTACGGCATCGCGCCGCCGCAAGCCGCGAGCTCGCGCCGCGCGCTGTTCGGCGCGCAGACGGTGGCGTGCCCGCAATGCGGCTCGGACAAGACCGAGCTGTTGTCCGAATTCGGCTCGACCTCCTGCAAGGCGCTCTGGCGCTGCAAGGCCTGCCGCGAGCCCTTCGATTACTTCAAGTGCCATTGACCATGTCCGCAGCCGCACCGCGCTTCCACCGCCTCGCCGTCAGCGATCTCCGCCGCGAGGCGTCCGACGCTGTGTCTATGACCTTCGCCATTCCTGGCGAACTCGCCGGCGATTACGCCTTCACACCCGGCCAGTATCTGACGTTGCGCGCCACGCTCGACGGCGAAGAGGTCCGCCGCTCCTATTCGATCTGCTCCGGCCCCGACGACGGCGAGATCCGTATCGCGGTGAAGAAGGTCGATGGCGGGGCGTTTTCGAGCTGGGCCGCCGAAGATCTCAAATGCGGCGACGAGCTCGACGTGATGACGCCGACGGGCCGTTTCGGCGTCGTCCCCCCGGCAGAACGTGCGCGTGTTCATGTCGGCTTCGCCGCCGGCTCCGGCATCACGCCGATCCTGTCGATCGTCAAGGGCGTGCTCGCGCGCGAGCCGGGCAGCCGCTTCTTTCTGTTCTACGGCAACCGCACCACCGACAACATCATGTTCCTCGAAGCGCTCGAGGAGCTGAAGGACCGCTTCATCGATCGCCTTTCGATCTTTTACGTGCTCTCCGGCGAGGAGCAGGACATCCCGATCCTGCATGGCCGGCTCGACGGCGACAAGGTGAGGGTGCTGCTCCGCGCGCTGGTGCCGGCGTCAAGCGTCGATCACGTCTTCATCTGCGGTCCTCTTGGCATGAGCGAGGAGATCGAGGCGACCTGCCGCGATCTCGGCATCGCGGACGAGCGCATCCATGTCGAGCGCTTCGTCTCCGAGTTCGGCGGCAAGCCGCGGCCGAAGCGGGCGGTTGCGCCCGACGCGCCGCCGAAGGCGGTCGCCTCGCTGATCATCGACGGCAAGCGCCGCGACGTGCCGGTCGCCGAGGACGAGGCCATCCTCGATGCCGCCCTGCGCGCCGGTGTCGATCTGCCCTTTGCCTGCAAGGGCGGCATGTGCTCGACCTGCCGCGCAAAACTGGTCGAGGGCGAGGCGCCGATGGACATCAACTATTCGCTGGAACCGTGGGAGCTCGAGGCCGGCTTTGTTCTCACCTGCCAGGCCAAGCCGTCCACGGAGCGGGTCGTGGTCGACTATGATCATGTCTGATCGGGCGTTCCGCGGCTCCGCAATGCAAACGCGTCGCATTATTTGACAGTTTTGGCCAAGCAGCAGAACATCATGAGCAACCGTCTGGCCGGGAGAAGCGCGTGAACGTCAAAGCCGCCCTGTCGCCTGAGGATATTGCCCGTGCCTGCGCCGATGCGATGTGGGCCGAGGACGATGCCTCCAAAGGTCTCGGTATGGAGATCGTCGAGATCGGCCCGGGCTTTGCGACGCTCGCCATGACGGTGCGGCCTGATATGGTCAATGGCCAGCGCATCGCCCATGGCGGCTTTATCTTCACGCTGGCCGATTCCGCTTTTGCGTTCGCCTGCAACTCGCACAATGAGCGCGTCGTCGCGGCACAGGGCCAGATCACGTTCATCAAGCCGGGCAAGCTTGGCGATCGTCTCATTGCCAAGGCGCGGGAGATCACGCGCGGCGGCCGCTCCGGCATCTACGATGTGCGTGTCACGGCGGGCGAGGTCGTCATCGCGGAATTCCGCGGACATTCGCGGGTCATTCCCGGCAATTGGCTGCCGGCGCAAGATCAATAAGAACAAACACAAAAGAACAGACAATGTGGGGAAACGAGGATGGCTCTGACGAGGCTCAAGGAAGGTGGCAACGCCTATAGCGCCGAGATGGATGCGCATGAGCGCGCCTCGCGCGGCGAGATCATGGCGCTGCAGAAGCAGCGGTTGGCGTGGTCGCTGAAGCACGCCTACGACAACGTCGCGCATTACCGCAAGGCTTTCGACAAAGCGGGCGTGCATCCGTCCGACTTTCGCGAGCTCTCTGATCTCGCCAAATTCCCGTTCACGGTCAAGACGGACCTGCGCGACAATTATCCCTTCAACATGTTCGCCGTGCCGCGCGAGAAGCTCGTGCGGGTGCATGCTTCATCCGGAACGACCGGAAAGCCGATCGTGGTCGGCTATACGCAGCGCGATATCGACACCTGGTCCGAGGTGATGGCGCGCTCGATCCGCGCCGCCGGCGGCCGCACCGGCATGATCATCCACAATGCGTATGGCTATGGACTCTTCACCGGCGGTCTCGGCGTGCACTACGGCGCCGAGAAGCTTGGCTGCACCGTAGTGCCGATCTCCGGGGGCATGACCGAGCGGCAGGTGCAGCTCATCAACGATTTCCGGCCCGACATCATCACGGTGACGCCGAGCTACATGTTGGCGATCCTCGACGAGTTCAAGCGCCAGAAGCTTGATCCGCGCCAGTGTTCGCTCAAGATCGGCATCTTCGGCGCGGAACCCTGGACCAACGCGATGCGCGCCGAGATCGAGGACGCCTTCGACATGGATGCGACCGACATCTATGGCCTGTCCGAGGTGATCGGCCCGGGCGTCGCGCAGGAATGCATCGAGACCAAGGATGGCCTGCACATCTGGGAGGATCATTTCTACCCGGAAGTGATCGACCCCGAGACCGGCGCGGTGCTGCCCGACGGCGAGAAGGGCGAGCTGGTCTTCACCTCGCTCACCAAGGAAGCCTTTCCGGTGATCCGCTATCGCACCCGCGACCTGACGCGGCTGCTGCCGGGCACGGCGCGGCCGGGCATGCGGCGGATGGAGAAGGTGACCGGGCGCTCGGACGACATGATCATCCTGCGCGGCGTCAATCTGTTCCCGACCCAGATCGAGGAGGTGCTGCTCGCGACCGACTGGTGCGGCGGCCATTTCATCCTCGAGCTCACCCGGGAAGGCCGCATGGACGAGCTCACCATCATCGCCGAGGCGCGGCCCGAGAGCTGGGACGGCCGCGGCCTCGTCGACCATGCGGATCGGATTTCGACTCACATCAAGAATACGATCGGCGTCAGCTCCAGGGTGCAGGTGGTTGCGCCGGCCACGCTGGAGCGCTCGCTCGGCAAGGCCAAGCGGCTCTACGACAAGCGGCCCAAGGACTGACTGGACGGATTGACTCGACCGGCCCCAGGGGCGACAAGGCCCGCGGGAAATCGCGGGTCTTTTTCATGTCAGCCGATGCCAAAACCGTCGAAGCGCGCTGTGTGCGCCTCAACGCCAAAGCTGAAAATGCCGTTGCGCTTGCACCGATCGTTGAGCGCCAGATGCTTGCGCGCGCACCGAACGAGCTCTTGATCGAGGTGAAGGCTGCCGCGGTCAATCCCTCCGACGTCAAGGCTGCGACCGGGCTGATGCCCTATGCGGTGTTCCCCCGCACCCCCGGCCGCGACTATGCCGGCGTGGTGATCGACGGCCCCGCGGGCACAATGGGGCGCGAAGTGTTCGGCTCGTCCGGCGACCTCGGCATCCGTCGTGACGGCACCCATGCGAGCCATCTCGTGGTCGAAGCCGATGCGGTCGTGGAGAAGCCGAAGTCTGTGTCCTGGGAGGAGGCCGCCGGCATCGGCGTGCCCTTCGTCACCGCGATGGAAGGCTTTCGCCGCGCCGGCTTGCCGAAGAGCGGCGAGACCGTTCTGGTGTTCGGCGTCAACGGCAAAGTCGGCCAAGCCGCGGTGCAAATCGCCACCTGGCAGGGCGCGCGCGTGGTCGGCGTGGTGCGCAGGGCGGAAACCTATGAAGGCCACACCAACGCGCCCATCGAGGTGATCGACGCCTCCGTCATCGACGTTGCCGCGCGCGTGCGCGAATTGACCGGCGGCAAGGGCGCCGACATCGTCTTCAATACGGTCGGCGATCCCTATTTCCAGGCCGCGCACAAATCGCTCGCGCTTCGCGGCCGCCAGATCCTGATCGCCGCGATCGACCGCATCGTGCAGTTCAACATCCTCGAATTCTATCGGGGTCAGCACACTTATGTCGGCATCGACACGCTGGGTCTATCGTCGGCTGCGACGGGCGCGGTGCTGCGCGATCTCGGGCCGGGTTTTGCCAGCGGCCATCTGAAGCCGTTTCCGATCAAGGCGAATGCGATCTATCCGCTGGAGCGCGCGAAGGAAGCGTATGTTGCGGTCGCCGGCTCGTCACGTGACCGGGTGATCCTGAAGCCGTAACCATGGAATCCACGCAACTCGTTATCCTCGCCGGCCTTGCCATCGGTCTCGTCTACGGCGCAGTTGGCCTGCTCAGCGGTTTCTGCCTGATGAGCAGCATGCGCGGGTTTCTGGCGGAGGGCGACGGGCGGCTGGTGCGGACCTACGCGCTCGCAATCGCTGTTGCGATCGCTGCGAGCCAGTTCCTCGCCAGCAGCGGCACGGTCGATCTCGGCAAGTCGATCTATTTGCAGCAATCGTTTTCGCCGGCGGTGCTGTTCCTCGGCGGCCTGCTGTTCGGCTACGGCATGGTGCTTTCGAACGGCTGCGGCTCGCGGGCGCTGGTGCTACTCGGCCGCGGCAATCTCCGCTCCTTCGTCGTCGTGATCGTGCTCGCGATTGCCGCGCAGATGACGCTGAAGGGCCTCATCGCACCGGCGCGCATTGCGCTGGTGCAGGCAACGCAAGTCACGGCTCCTGCCAACTCGCTGCCGTCGTTGCTGGCGACGCTCGGCTTTACGGAATCGCTTTCGCGCGCGCTCGCCGCGGCCGCGACAACCGTCGCGTTGAGCCTGTTCGCTTTCGCGCATCCTGCGTTCCGTCGCTCGCCCGGCCAGGTCGTAGCGGGCATCATCGTGGGCCTCCTCGTCGCCGGCGGCTGGCTGGCCACCGGCTATCTCGGTGCCGACGACTTCAATCCGGTCCCCGTGACCTCCCTTACGTTCGTCGCGCCGATCGCCGATAGCCTGCAATACGCCATGCTCTCGACCGGGCTGACGCTCAACTTCGGCATCGCGACGGTGGCCGGCGTCTTCGCCGGCAGTCTGGTTACGGCACTCGCAACAGGCCGCTTCAAGCTCGAAGGCTATTCCTCGCCGCGCCACATGCTCCGCTCAGGGACCGGTGCCGCGCTGATGGGGATCGGCGGCGTGATGGCGTTCGGCTGCTCGATCGGGCAGGGGCTCACGGGCGTGTCTACGCTCGCGCTGGGCTCGTTTGTCGCGGTCGCCGGCATCCTGCTCGGCACCGCGGCGGGCCTGCGCGGGTTTCTGCGGGTTCAGCCTCTCGCGGTGGCCTGACTGCGCAATAACCGATCGCCTAGCGTCGCAAGGCCGATGCCGGAGACGATCAGCGCGGCCGCGACGGCAAGGCTCGCGTCGATGGGTTCACCCAGAAGGATCGCAGCGCTGGCGATGCCGACCAGCGGTGTCCCGGTGGTGCCGAGCGACGTCGTCAGGGCTGAGATGCTCTTGTTGACCATCGACATCGCCCAATAAGCCAGGACCGTTCCGACCAGGCCCGAATAGAGAAACAACAGTACGAGCCTCCACGACCACTCCACATGCGGGAGGCCATCCACAGCTGTCGCGCCGACCGACAGCACGATCGTTGCCACGAGCACCTGCCAAAGCAAAAGCTGAAGCGGAGATCCGATCCAGCGATGCGCGCGGATATAGATGATGTTCGCAGCCCAAGAGATCGCGGCCAGGATGACCATGCCGGCGCCGAGCAGCACGTTTGGGTTGGTCCAGTCGATCGAGGATGGATTCAGGATGACGGCAAGGCCGATCAGCCCGAGCAGAGCGCCGGCGAGCTTCGGCGCCGTCAGCGTGTCCTTGCCGAAAAGGGGCGCGGCGAGTGCGACCCAGAGCGGCGTGGTGTAGCCGAGCACGATCCCCTTGCTTGCGGGCAGGAAGCGAAGGCCGCTGGCAACCAGGATCGAGAACAGCGTCATATGCAGCAGCGCCACGCTCAGAATCACGGGAAAGTCGCGTCGCTCCGGGATCACGAGATTGTTGCTCAGTCCGAGCAGCACGAACAATCCAGCCAGCGCGATCCAACTCCGGATTGCCGCGCTCCACAACGGCGGGACGAACTGCACGAGCTGCTTGGTCACCGACCAATTCACGCCCCAGGCCAGCACCACGATGAGGAACAGGCCGATGGCCGCACGGGGTGACAGGGTGTTCATGTCGCAGGTCCTTGAAGCAGTCCGAGCCGCCGGATAGCATCCCGACTGGCATTTGAAAAAGTGCCAGATTGGAGAAGAAGAGAGTGCCAGTATCCGACACGACGATCTCCGCGTTGATCGAGCTGAAACGGACCGATGGCCAGGGGCTGGTGGCGCAACTGACGAGCCAGCTGCGAGGCCTGATCGCGACCGGCCGCCTCGGCAAAGGCCGCGTGCTGCCGTCGAGCCGACAGCTTGCGAGCGATCTCGGCGTCTCGCGCAACACCGTCACATACGCGTTCGAGCAGCTCGCGGCCGAGGGATATGTCGCAGCGTCTCATGGCCGCCGTCCCGTGGTCATGATCGACGGCCACGAACGCATCGAACGGGGCGCCGTCGCAGCGGGCGAATGCGTCGGCAAACTGCAGCTCTCGCCTTGGGCTACGAAGCTCCAGCAAGCCGACTGGCCGATGTCTTATCGGGGGGAGCTCAAACCGCTGCGCCCGGGGCTGGGCGATTTCAGGGAGTTTCCGAACGAGGTCTGGGCACGCTGCCTGCGCCGCAGTGCCGTGCATGCAGGCAGGCGCGAGCAGGGACCGGTCAACCGGCTGCGCCTGCGGGAGGCGCTGACGCATTATCTGGCGACGAACCGGGACGTCCGCGCCACGGCGGAGCAGATCATGATCCTGCCGAGCGCGCAGGCCGCGCTGACCTTGATTGCTGCCACACTCATTTCGCCGGGCGATCATGTATGGGTTGAAGACCCAGGCTATCCCGGCGCGGCGGCTGCCTTTCACGCATCCGGCGCGCGCCTGACCGGCATCAGGCTGGACGAACAGGGCATGCAGCGAATGCCAGGCCTTGGAGCTCCCAGGCTGATCTTCATGACGCCGTCGCATCAGCACCCAACCGGCCGATTGATGTCGCTAGCCCGCCGAACCGAGTTTCTCGCGGCAAGCCAGCCCGGCAGGACCTGGATCGTCGAGGACGATTACGACGGCGAATTCCACTACGACAGCCGGCCGGTGCCGGCCTTGCAGGGGTTAGATGCCCATGGCCGTGTGTTCTATGTCGGCACATTCTCGAAGGCGATGAGGTCGGACATCCGGCTCGGCTATCTGGTCGCGCCGGCGGCGCTGGTCAGCACCTTGGAGATCGCGCAGCAGCACATGGGACTGATCGCCGCCAGCCACATCCAGGAGGCACTGGCCGAATTCATCGCCGATGGGCACTTCCTCGCGCATCTGCGCCGGATGCGCCGGCTCTATCACGCGCGCCGCGATCACCTCGTCGAGGAGCTGCAGCGGCATCTCGGTGGCATGCTCTCGGTCGAGGTGCCCCCCGGCGGTATCCAACTCGTCGCCCGCCTCAAGCGCGGTCGGGCCGATCAGGCTGCAGTCAAGCGACTGGTCGCTGCGGGCGTCGAAACGCGAGCTCTGTCCAGCCTTGCGCTCGGCCGCCCGCGCGATCACGGCCTGCTGCTCGGCTTTGCGGCGTGGCGCGAAAACGAGATCAGCGCGGCCGTGCGCACGATGGCGTCGTGCTTTTAGAGCATGGAGATAAGGCTCGATGCGGCAACGAAGGAGGTGCGCTCCCTCTCCCGCTTGCGGGAGAGGGGTGGGGAGAGGGTGTCTCCGCAAGCGAGAATCCCCATGTGGAGAGAACCCTCACCCGGCGCTTCGCGCCGACCTCTCCCGCAAGCGGGAGAGGTTCGAACGAGCCCGCGGGCGGTCTATTCAACTTAAAGCCAATCCGCTTAGGCGCTACCCGACGGCCTTCGTCACGATCCGGATCTCCGACGTCAGCGTCCGGTGCACCGGGCATTTGTCGGCGATCTCCATCAGCTTCTTGCGCTGCTCGGCATCGAGCGCGCCGTCGATCGCGATGTCGCGCTCGATCTGGTCGAGCATGCCCTCGCGTGTCTCGCACTCCGCACAATCCTTGGCGTAGATCTTGGAATGCTTCAGCGTGACCGTGACGCGGTCGAGCGGCAGCGACTTGCGGTCGGCATAGAGACGCATAGTCATCGAGGTGCAGGCACCTAAGCCGGCGAGCAGGAAATCGTACGGGCCGGGCCCGGCATCCGCGCCGCCGGCCGCAATGGGCTCGTCCGCCACCAGATGATGCGGGCCGACAATGATGGTCTGGTTGAACGTGCTCTTGCGGGTCTCCTGCACGACGACCTTGCGCGGCTCCTCCGGCAGATCCATCGCCTTCGCGGGCGTCGCTGCATCGACGTAACGGCTGGCCCAGGCCACGATCATGTCGGCCGTGTAGAGCGCGTCGGCAGGCTTGGTCAGAAGATGATCGGCGTGGTCGAGCGAGACGAAGCTCTTGGGATGTCTTGCCGCGACGAAGAGCTTCGTTGCGTTGTCGATGCCGACGGTGTCGTCAACGGGCGAATGCATCACCAGCAGCGCCTTGTGCAGGCCGGTGACGTCCTTCATCAGCTCGTGCTCGGCGATGTCGTCGAGGAATTCGCGCTTGATCCGGAACGGGCGTCCCGCGAGCGACACTTCGACCTCGCCCTGCGCGCGGATGTTGTCGAGATGCTCCCGGAACAGGCCGGTGACGTGAGCGGGATCCGAGGGCGCCGCGATGGTGGCCACCGCTCTCGCCTCGGGAATCCGTCCGGCAGCGGCGAGGATCGCGGCGCCACCCAGGCTATGGCCGATCAGGATCGAGGGTGCCTTGCGGGTCTCGCGCAAATGATCGGCGGCGCGGACGAGATCGGCGACGTTGGAGGAGAACGTCGAATTGGCGAAATCGCCGCCACTGGAACCAAGCCCGGTGAAGTCGAAGCGCAGCACCGCGATGCCCTTGGCAGCGAGCGCGACCGAGATGCGCTTGGCGGCCAGCGTGTCCTTGCCGCAGGTGAAGCAGTGCGCGAACAGCGCGAACGCCGCGGGCTCGCCGTCAGGCAGCTCCAGCGCGGCCGCGAGCTGGTGGCCGCCTTCGCCGGTGAATTGAAAGCGTTCCGTCGGCATGGGCTTCCCCCCGTCTTGCTCGAACCTAATCGCCCGAATAGCGCTGCTCGGCCCAGGGATCACCGCGGTTATGATAGCCGCGGACTTCCCAGAAGCCCGGCGCGTCCTCGGTCAGGAATTCGATGGCCTGGAGCCATTTCGCGCTCTTCCAGAAATAGAGGTGCGGTACGACCAGTCGCACCGGGCCGCCATGCTCGTCCGTCAGCGGCTGGCCGGACCAGGTGTGGGCGAGCAGCGCGTCCTCGGCGGCAAAATCCTCCAGCGCGAGATTGGTGGTGTAACCGTCATAGGAATGCAGCACGACGAAGCGGGCATCCTCGCGCGGCTGGCAGGCCGCCAGCAGCTCACGCGTGGCGAGCCCTTCCCATTCGTTGTCATAGCGCGACCAGGTCGTGACGCAATGGATGTCCGAGGTGAACTGGGACTGCTTCTGCGCGGCGAATTCGGCAAAGGTCCAGAAAACGGGGGTCTCGACCGCGCCATAGACGTCGAGCCGCCAGCGCTCGCGCGAGACCGGCGGCGTGACCCCGAGATCGAGCACCGGCCAGTCCTTGGTGAGATGCTGCCCGGGTGGAAGCCTTTGATCCTCCGGGCGTGTAATCTTGCCGGTGAGAAAGCGGCCCTCGCGCGCCCACTTCTCCTTGGTGCGCGTCAGCTTGCTGTCGGATGGCGTCTCGTCGGTCATGGCCTGTGCTGGTGGCAATGCATGGCTGAGGCCTGCTTGGTGTTGCGCACGCCATGAAAGGCCTGTCCGCTTCCTTTGGGAAGGCCTTACATCGCCTTTCCGAGCAAAAATGGCAACTGGCGGGGGCCGCGCACCGTTCCTTGCGACCAAGTCACCGTACCTGCCGGATCGAGCCGGAAGTCGGGAATCCGCTTCAGCCATTCCTCCAGCGCCACCTGCATTTCCATGCGCGCGAGGTTGGAACCGACGCAGCGGTGGATGCCGAGGCCGAAGGCCGCATGGCGGTTCTCGCGCCGGTCGATCACGACTTTGTCAGCGTCCGGAAACATCTTGGGGTCGCGGTTGGCTGCCGGGAACGACAGCAGCACCATGTTGCCCGGCTTGACCGGACAGCCGGATACCGTGGTCTCCTTGACCACTTCACGCGCCATCGTCACCGGCGAATAGGCGCGCAGCAGCTCCTCCACGGCTGTCGGGATCAGTCCGGGCTCGGCGATCAGCCGCTCGCGGTCGGCCGGCGTCTTCGCAAGATGCCAGAGCGAGGAGCCGATCGCGCTCCAGGTGGTGTCGATGCCGGCGATCAGCAGCAGGCGCAGCGAGCCCATCACATGGGTGTCCTCGAGCGGATTGCCGTTCTTGTCCCTGGCGTTCATCAGGTAGGAGATCAGATCGTCGGTGGGCTTGCTCTTGCGCGCTTCGATATGGCCGCCGAAATAGGCCGTCATCTCCTGCACGGCCTGGAGCAGCTTGCTCTCGTCCCTGATGCCGAGCTCGAGGATCATGTGGATCCAATTGATGAAAAGGTCGCTGTCGCTCTCGGGGATGCCGAGCATGTGCGCGATCGCCCGAACCGGGATGTGCTTGGTGTAGCGTGCCGCAGCGTCCACCCTCTGCTCGGCGATGAAGTCGTCGATCAGCTCGTTGCAGATGGCGCGGACGCGCGGCTCGAGCTTCTTCATCGCGTCCGGGGTGAACGGCGGCAGCAGCAATTGCTTGGCCGGTTTGTGCTCGGGCGGATCGGAGGTGATCGGCGGGGCTGCGTTCCGGCTGGTGATTTCCGGCCGTACGTCGCGGACGATGATGCGGCGGGAGGAGAAGTGCTCGGTGTCGTTGGCGATCTCGCGCACGGCTTCATAGGTCGTCGGCAAATAGCAGCCGAGGAAACGTTCGGTGTGCACCACGGGACTTATGGCCCGCAGCTCGTCCCAGATCGGGAACGGGTCCTCGGTCCATTGCGGATCGGTGTGGTCGAAATCATGGACCCAGTCGGTGACGGGCGGATGGGCGACAGGCTGGTCGACGTCGGACATGGCAGGCAATCCCTTGGCTCGTATTCGCTGAACGCATGCGGGGCGGCAACGGCCGCACTATTCCTCGATCACATCGATTGCGATTTCCGGGCAGTTGGATTTCGCAAGCCAGGCCTTGTCCTCGAGTCCTGGCGGGACGGTGCCGTCACCAGCTTCGTGCGCGTTGCCGTATTCGTCGAGCTCGAAAAGCTCCGGCGCGAGCGCCTTGCAGCGGGCATGACCCTGGCATTTGTCGGGATCGACGTGAACCTTCAGTCGCTCTGCCATTCTCGGCTTCCTTGGTCGTGTGCGCGCGAGGGCCCGAAGGCGGCGCGTTTCCCCATCCCAGCTTTATTTAAGTTATATGCTATTACATTCGCGGCGGGCTTCCCCTGTCAAGCGCAAACTTATAGGCTTCGCCCCGACATGCGCTCACGACCAGCCCGCAAGCCCGAGAAGACCTACCACCATGGCGATCTCCGCGATGCGTTGATCGAGGCCGCGCTGCAAGAGGCAGAGCGGGGCGGCGCGGAGGCCATCAGCATCAAGGCGCTTGCCAAGAAGCTCGGGGTCTCGCAGCCGGCGCCATACCGGCATTTTGCCGACCGCGAGGCGCTGCTCGCCGCCGTCACCGCGCAAGCATTCCGGCAGCTCTCGGCGCTCTTGCGCGAAGCGATGGCAAAGCCGTCGCAGCAATCGAAGCTCTCGCGGCTCGCACAGGCGACGCTCGATTTCGGCTTGCGCCGGAATGGCATCTACCGCCTGATGTTCGCCTCGCGCACGGTGTCCTGCGCGGCCAAGGGCAGCGAGCTGCACGAGGCGACGCGGGAGACCTTTGCGCTCGTGATCGAAGCTCTGGAAGCGCCCGCCGTGGGTTATTTGCGCGAACGGCAGGCGCTCAAGATCTGGGCGGCGCTGCACGGGGTGGTGATGCTGGCCGAGCAGGGCCTGTTCACCGGCGAGGCGGCGCATGCCACGCGCGAGGAACTGGTCGAGGATTTCGTCAACGAGACGAAGGCTGCGCTTGCGGTCGCGATCAAGGATGCGCGGCGTCGGACCAAGGCCGGCGCTTAGGGCTTCGCCTTCAGCAGCTTCATCAGCTTTTCGACCGCGCTGTCCGGCGTGGTCACGACGGGGCGGCCTGTGGCCTCCGCGACCAGCGGCGCCGTCGCGGCGATGCTGAATTGCGCCAGCGCGATGACGTCGCAATCGCGCAAGCTCCGTGAGGCCTCCGCGATCAGCCGGTCATGCGTGGCGCGGTCGCCGCGGTCGAGCGCGGTCAGCGCGCCGTCGGCGAGCTTCGGCACCACCTCGACGGAGTCGGGAAACTCGGGCGGCATCGACGCCAGCGTCGGCGGAAAGCTCGAGAGCAGGCCGATGCGCCGGCCCATGGTCACCGCCCTCTCAATCATGGCCTCGTTCGGCTTCAGCACGGGCATCGGCGCATGCGCGCGCGCGACGGCCTCGATGCACGGGCCGAAGGCGGAGCAGGTGAACAGGATTCCATCTGCTCCCGTCGCCGCTGCGTAGTCGCCGAGCGCGAGGAAGCGTTCGGTCATGGCATCATTGAGTTGCCCGTCGCGGGCGAGATCCGCCGAGAGACTGTCGTCAAGCAGGTTCATCAGCCGCGCCTCGGGCCACGCCTGCGCAAACGCTGCCTCGATCGGGGCGATGGAATGCTTGAGGGCGTGGATAAGGGCGATGCGAGGGGGCGTCGTCATGGAACGTCATTGCGCATGGAAGGTCTCGCACTTTTGAGACGCTGTGCATCGCGAAGTGCTACGTTCCGGTCGACGAAACGGTGCGCGCCGCCCCTCATTCGTCGACACTGCGTAATACGTTATCGACGGCGGTTCCCAGCTTGTCGACGATCAGGTCGATCTCGCCAGCCGAGGTGATGTAGGGCGGCGCCAGCAGCACGTGATCGCCGCGGACACCGTCCACGGTGCCACCCCCGGGATAGCAGCCGAGCCCATGCGCAAACGCCTCGGCCTTGATCTTCTGGTTCAGCTTGAGCGCCGGATCGAACGAGGTTCGGTCGGCGCGGTCGGCGACGAGCTCGATTGCCCAGAACAGGCCGCGTCCCCTGATGTCGCCGACATGGCGATGATTGCCGAAGCGCTCGATCAGGCGCTGCTCGAGCTGCTTGCCGCGCTCCTTCACGCGGGCGAGCAGGCCGTCCTCCCGGATGACGTCCTGCACCGCGAGCGCGGCCGCGCAGGCGAGGGGGTGTGCGAGATAGGTGTGACCGTGCAGGAACGCGCCCGAGCCCGCGCGGATGGTGTCGATGATCCTGCCGCTGACGAGCATGGCACCGATCGGCTGATAGCCGCCGCCGAGCCCCTTGGCGATCGCCTGAATATCGGGCGCGACGCGCTCCTGCTCCCAGGCATGCGTCGTGCCGGTGCGGCCCATGCCGCACATGACCTCGTCGAGAATGAGCAGTGCACCGTGGCGGTCGCAGACCTCGCGCACCGCTTTGAAGTAGCCGTCCGGGGCGGTCACGGCGCCGGCGGTGGCGCCGACGACGGGCTCGGCGAGGAAGGCCGCGACGGTGTCGGGGCCGAGCCGCTGGAACTCGGCTTCGAGCTCGGTGGCGAGGCGCGCCACAAACTGCGCATCCGACTCGCCCTCGCGCTTCTCGTGATAGGCGAAGGCCGGCGTGACGTGGCTGAAAGCGGTCGACAGCAGCGGCGCATAGGGCGCGCGGCGCCAGGCGTTGCCGCCGGCGGCAAGCGCGCCGAGCGTGTTGCCGTGATAGCTCTGTCGCCGCGCGATGAAATGCTGCCGCTGCGGCTCGCCGCGCTCGATGAAATATTGCCGCGCCAGCTTGATGCTGGCTTCGATTGCCTCCGATCCGCCGCTGACGAAATAGGCGTAGGCGAGCCCGCCGGGCTCGTGTCCGACCAGCTTTTCGGCCAGTGCTTCAGCCGGCTCGGAGGAGAAGAAAGCCGTGTGCGCGTAGGCGAGGGTGGACGCCTGATTTGCCATCGCCGCGATGACGCGCGGGTGCTGGTGGCCGAGGCAGGAGACCGCCGCGCCACCGGAGGCATCGATGATGCGGCGTCCGTCCTCGGCGAAGAGATAAATGCCCTCGCCGCCGATCGCCTTGGGTGGCGTTTCGCGCAGTGAGCGATGTAGCACACGGCTGGTGCGAGTGCTCATGGATCAACCTTTCTCCGAGACGCAGGTCGGCCGCGGCAAGCCGCGCCTCGGTATGTTGCCGCCGCCGAGCGAGAACGCCCCTCCGGCGAACGACTGCGCAGGCGCGGAGCTCAGTCCTTCACCTTCGGATAGATCGGCGTCGTGCCGCGCAGGCCCAGAATGTCTTCCAGCACCTTCGCTCCGGCGATCACCTGCGCGTCGGCGCGCGGCGCGCCGACTACCTGCACGCCGACCGGCAGGCCCGAGGCCGTGAAGCCGCAGGGCAGGGAGAGAGACGGGCAGCAGGCCAGCGTGATGGCGTAGACGATGCCAAGCCACTCGACGTAGTTTTCGAACCTCTTGCCGGCGCATTCGGCGACATAGCGATGCTCGATCGGGAAGGGCGGAACGATCGTGGTCGGCGTCAGCAACAGATCGTAGCTCTTGAAGAACTCGACTGCCCGCGCCGTCATGCCGACGCGCTGCGCCTCGGCGCGCGCGAGCTGCTCGACTGTCAGCTTGAGACCCTCCTCGATGTTCCAGATCACCTCGGGCTTGAGCAGGTCGCGCTTGGTGCGCAGCAGATTGGCCTTGGTGATCGCAAAGTCGAAGGCGCGCAGCACGTGGAAGCATTCATGCGCCTCGCGCCAGTCCGGATGCGCCTCCTCGACGATGGCGCCGGCTTCGGCGAAACGTTCGGCGGCCTTTCGTGTGATCGCCTTCACTTCGGGATCGACCGGGGTGATGCCTAGATCGGGCGAATAGGCGATGCGCCTCGGCCGCTTGCCCGCCTGGGCCGCCGACAGGAACGAGGTTGCGGGAGCCGGCAGCGACAGCGGATCGTCGGCATAGTCGCCGCTCATGGCATCCAGCAGCAGCGCGAGATCCTCGACGTTGCGCGCCATCGGGCCGACCACGCCGAGATTGCGATCGATGCCGGACTTTGGGGTATGCGCGACGCGGCCGATGCTCGGCCGCATGCCGACGACGCCGCAGAAGGCCGCGGGGCTGCGCAAGGATCCGCCCATGTCGGAGCCTTGGGCGAGCCAGGCCATGCCGGTCGCCAGCGCCACCGCCGCGCCGCCGGAGGAGCCCGCGGCCGATTTCGTCGTGTCCCAGGGATTGAGCGTCGCGCCGAACACCTCGTTGAACGTGTTGGCACCGGCCCCGAACTCTGGCGTGTTCGACTTGGCGTAGACGACCGCGCCGTTGGCCTCGAGGTTCTCGACCATGAGGTCGGACTTCGCGGGGATGTTGTCCTTGAAGATCGGCGAGCCCTGCGTGTTCAACACGCCCGCGACGTCGGTCAGATCCTTGATCGGCACCGGCAGCCCGGCGAGCAGCCCGCGCGCGCCGGCCGGCTTCTGCATCAGTGTCTTCGCACTCTCCCGCGCGCGATCGAAGCACAGCGTCGGCAGCGCGTTGACCTTGCCGTCGACCTCCTTGATGCGCTTCTCCAGCACGTCCAAGAGCTCGAGCGGCGAGACGTCGCCGGAGCGCAGCTTGTCGACGACGGTGCAGGCGGTTTCGCGGATCAGGTCTTGAGACAAATATCTTACTCCAGTGCTTGTTGTGTCGTCATTGCGAGCGCAGCGAAGCAATCCAGACTGTCACTGCGGCAAGATTCCTGGATTGCTTCGCTGCGCTCGCAATGACGAGAATAGAGTTAACCCCACCCGGCGCTGATGCCGCCGTCAACGGTATAGATCACCCCCGACGTATAGCCGGCGCGATCCGAGGCCAGGAACGCCATGAGGTCGCCGATCTCGCGCGCATGCGCGGGACGGCCGAGCGGCAGGCTCTTCTGGAATTCCTTGTAGCGGCTCTCGTCGCCGAACTGGTGCTTGGCCCGCGTCTTCAGCAGGGTGACGTGGCGGTCGGTGCCGACGGGGCCGGGATTGATGCCGACCACGCGGATGTTGTCGGCCAGGCTCTTGCCGCCGAGCGCCCGTGTGAACGCCATCAGCGCGGCATTGCCGGCGCTGCCGCAGATGTAGTTGGCGTCGAACTTCTCGCCGGCCGCGCCGATGTCGTTGACGATGACGCCGCCACCCCTGGCTTTCATCTGGGCGTAGATGTAGCGCGTCAGGTTGATATAGCCGAACACCTTCAATTCCCAGGCGTGCCGCCAAGTCGCCTCGTCGATCTTGTCGATCGAGCCGCCGGGGATGTCGCCGGCGTTGTTGACGAGCACGTCGATGTCGGCGGCTTCCTTCGCCAGCCGGGCCACGTCCTCCTCCTTGCGCAGATCGACGATGCTCGTTGTGGCGTCGATCTGGTGCGCGGCGCGCAAACGGTCGGCCAGCGCCTTGAGTTGATCGCCGCTACGCGCCGCGAGGAGGAGATGCGCGCCTTCCTCGGCGAAGGCCTCGGCGGCGGCTGCGCCAATGCCCTTGGACGCGCCGGTGATCAGGACGCGCTTGCCGCGCAGATGCAGATCCATGGGGGTACTCGTTCGTGGGAATAGGATCAAATCAGTAGGCGCTTGGCCGCGCCATGGTCAACATTGCAGTGCAGCGTTGCACTGCCGCCGCGTTTGGTCCATTGCAGTGCAGTCAGAAGGCGGCGACTGCCGGACCAACCAAGGACGTTCTCGATGAGCAAGAAACAATACCGGATCGCGGTCATTCCCGGCGACGGCATCGGCAAGGAGGTGATGCCCGAGGGCCTGCGCGTTTTGGAGGCGGCGGCGAAAAAGCACAACGTCTCGCTGCATTTCGACCATTTCGACTTCTCCTCTTACGACTATTACGAGAAGCACGGCCAGATGATGCCCGACGACTGGAAGGAGAAGATCGGAAAGCACGATGCGATCTATTTCGGTGCGGTCGGCTGGCCGGCCAAGATCCCGGACCACGTCTCGCTGTGGGGCTCGCTGATCAAGTTCCGCCGCGAGTTCGACCAGTACGTGAACTTGCGCCCGGTGCGGCTGATGCCCGGCGTGCCGTCGCCGCTGGCGGGCCGCAAGCCCGGCGACATCGATTTCTGGGTCGTGCGCGAGAACACCGAAGGCGAATATTCCTCGGTCGGCGGCCGCATGTTCCCGGACACCGACCGCGAGTTCGTGACGCAGCAGACGGTGATGACCCGCACCGGCGTCGACCGCATCCTGAAATTCGCCTTCGAGCTCGCGCAGTCGCGGCCCAAGAAGCACCTGACCTCGGCGACCAAGTCCAACGGAATCTCGATCACCATGCCCTATTGGGACGAGCGCGTGGAGGCGATGGCCAAGAAGTTTCCAGGCGTGAAGTGGGACAAGTACCACATCGACATTCTCACCGCGAACTTCGTGCTGCATCCGGACTGGTTCGACGTCGTGGTCGGCTCCAACCTGTTCGGCGACATCCTCTCCGACCTCGGCCCGGCCTGCACCGGCACCATCGGCATCGCTCCGTCCGGCAACATCAACCCCGAGGGCGATTTCCCATCCGTGTTCGAACCGGTGCACGGCTCGGCGCCCGACATCGCAGGCCAGGGCATCGCCAACCCGATCGGCATGATCTGGTCCGGCGCGATGATGTTCGAGCATCTCGGTGAGAAGGAAGCCGGCAAGTCGATCGTCGAGGCGATCGAGCGCACGCTCGCCGAACGCACGCTGCGCACCAAGGATCTCGGCGGTAATGCCGACACGACGGCGTGCGGCAAGGCGGTTGCGGATATGGTGGATTGAGGCGGGGCACCCTGCGTAGGGTGGGTTTAGCCCTGCGCCGCGCGAAGCGTGGTCCGCTGGGCGTAACCCGCCACTGTTCGTATCCGCAGAGACAGAAGTGGTGGGTTACGCCAAGCAGATGCGCTTCGCGCATCCGCTCGGCTAACCCACCCTACGACTACACATACGACTTCCGCGCCGGATCGAAGATCGGCGGATAGTCGTTCTCGTCGAGCAGATCGAGAAACGGATCGAGCCCCCTGGACTTGATCAGCCCGAGCTCCTGATGCGAGATCAGGTTCACGGTCAGGATCTCCACCGGATCGCCCGCAATCTCCAGCGCCTCGGCGATCTCCTTGTCGGGGCCGATGATCGGTGTGAGCAACAGGAACGTCTGGAAGTCCGTTCCTGCAACCGGCGGCCACGGAAGCGCGACGCGATGGCCGAAGCCGAACCAGGTCGTGTCGATGAACGGCAGATTGGCCAGCCAGCGCAGATTGGCGCAAACGTCCTGCGTCGGCTCGCGGACGTACCACATCAGCTCGGCCCGGGGCTTTGCGTCCCCGGGGACGCCGTGCATCCGTTGCTCGCTCATGCCGTTGGTGAGAAGGACATAGCCTTCGTCGGAGCCCTCCTGGCAAACCGGGACGAAATCGCGGCGCGAAGGCGTGGATGTCGATGCGGCGCTCCGCGTAGTCCGTGAATGTGCGCTCGGGCTCGCCAAGCTCGCTCTCGTAGATGGCGAGCCGTTGCCGGTAGAGATCGGATCCGGGCGACGGAAGGTTTGAGCCGGACACGAATTTTGCGAGACGGGAGAGCATGCGAACCTCGGGCGGATGCAATCGGATATCCGCATTGTCGCAAGGTCATGCGGGGCGGTTCAAACCCGTGCCGCGAGCACGTCGATATCTTCGCCGCCGTCCAGTCTCTCTTGCGCGATTGGTCATGAGGCGCGAGGCGACGCCGAGGAACGCGCCTCGCTCCGATCAGCTCGCGATCTTCTCGATCGCCGTCTGTTCCAGCCCGAACTTCTTCCCGGCATCCAGGATCTCCTGCCAGGTGGTTGGGTCGACCGGGATTCCCTCGGCGAGGCGTTTCTTCTTGATCTCGCGCTCCGGCTCGCCCGCGATTTTGACCTTGTCGACGCCGGGGGCAGGCGGCGAGCCGGTGTGCCAGCTCACGAAGCTCTCAACTTCGCGTGCAAGGTTCTCGCCGGTGCCGAGCTTGCCGGGGTCGATGACGATCGAGAGCATGCCGTTGAGGACATTGTACTTGCCGTCGGACGAGCCCTTGACCACCTGCCCGCCGGAGAGCGCGCCGCCGAGGATCTCGCACACCAGCGCGAGCCCCGAACCCTTGTGCTCGCCGAACGGCAGGATCGCGCCGTACGGCGGAATCACGGTGTAGCGCGGGTTTGTCGTCTGCTTGCCTTCATTGTCGATGACCGTGCCGGGTTCGAGCGCGACGCCTTTGTTGTGCGCGACGCGGGTCTTGCCCTGCGCGATCCTGCTGGTGGCGAAGTCGAGCACGATCGGATCCTTGCCGGCGCGCGGGATGCCGACGCAGAACGGGTTGGTGCCGTGGCGTGCGTCGCTGCCGCCCCAGGGCGCCACGATCGGCCGCGAGATCACGTTGACGAAGTGGATCGAGACCAGGCCGTGATCGATGCACTGCTCGGCCCAGTGGCCGATGCGGCCGATGTGATGCGAATTTGAGAGGCCGACAAGGCAAACACCGTTCTTCTTTGCGCGCTCGGCCGCGAGCTCCATCGCTTCATGGCCGATCACCTGGCCGTAGCCGGTGAGGCCGTCGAGGGTGAGAAGCGGGCCGGTGTCAAGCACGATCTTGACGTGTGAGTTCACGGCGAGGCCGCCATTGGTGACGCTCTGGACGTAGCGCGGAATCATGCCGACGCCGTGCGAGTCGTGTCCCTTCAAATTGGCTTCGACGAGATTGGTGGCCACGAGCTCGGCCTCGCGGTCCGAGGAGCCGCCGGCCCTGACGATGGCATGGATGGCCTTGGTGAGCGACTCAGCCTTGATGATGCGATAGTCGGCCATTGTTGTTGCTCTTATCCCTTCACGATCCGGCGGCAATGGACCAACGCCGCTTCAATCAGGTTCTCGCTCGCCTCCGGTGTGCGGAAGGCCGAATGCGCCGACAACGTCACGTTCGGCAGCTTCGTCAGCGGATGATCGCCGGGCAGCGGCTCGATGTTGAAGACATCGAGGCCGGCGTGGCGGATATGGCCGGACTTCAGCGCCTCGATCATGGCGGCCTCGTCGACAACAGCGGCGCGGGCGGTGTTGATGAGGATGACGCCGCGCTTCATTGCGAAAATTTTCTCGCGCGTGATCATGCCGCGCGTCTCGTCGTTGAGCAGCAGGTGCAGCGACACCACATCGCTTCTCGCCAGCACGCTGTCGAGGTCGGTGAACTCGACGCTCGCGTGGCTCTTCGGCGAGCGATTCCAGGCGATCACCTTCATGCCGCTGCCGGACGCGATGCGCGCGACCTCCGCGGCGATGCCGCCGAAGCCGATCAGGCCGAGCGTCTTGCCGGTGAGCTGCATGCCGTCCTCGCGCAGCCAGTTGCCGGCCCGCATCTCGCGGTCCATCATCGCAATGACGCGGGCCGACGCCCACATCAGCGCGATCGCGGATTCCGCAACCGCGGTGTCGCCGTAGCCCTTGATCAGATGCACGGAAATGCCGAGCTCGGCGAGCTCTTCCGGATTCATGTAGCTGCGCGCGCCGGTGCCGAGGAACACGACGTGCTTCAGGCCGGTGCATTTCTTCGCGACCTCGGTCGGCAGCGCCGTGTGGTCGACGATCGCGATCTCTGCGCCGTCGAGCACTTCCGGATATTGCTCGGGCGTGATGTCGGGATTCCTGTTGATCCGCACCTTGGGATCACCGGGCTTCTCCAGCCGCTCCATGATCACGGCAAGCGATTCATTGGCGTCGACGAAAACTCCGCGCATAATTCTCTCCGCTCAGGATGCGACGCCGGCGATCGCCAGCACGGTATGCATGAGGACGTTGGTGCCCGCGGCGCAGTCGCCCTGCGTCGCATCCTCCAGCTCGTTGTGGCTGATGCCGTCCTTGCAGGGCACGAACACCATCGCCGCCGGCATGATCGTGTTGAGGTTGCAGGCGTCGTGGCCGGCGCCGGAGGTGATGCGGCGCGAGGAATAGCCGAGCGTCTTGGCGGCGTTCTCGACGGCAGCAATCAGCTTCGGATCGAAATGCGTCGGCGGCTTGCGCCAGACCAGATCGATCTTGACCTCGACCTTGCGGCGCGCCGCGATCTCGGCAATCGCGGCTCGCAGATCGCGGTCGAGCGCGTCCATGATGGCGCCGTCGGCACTGCGGCAGTCCATGGTGAAGGCGATCTCGCCGGGAATGACGTTGCGCGAGGGATTGGCGATGACGGCCTCGCCGATGGTGCCGACTGCGTTCGGTCCGTGCTTCCTCGCAATCGACTCCATCGCCAGCACGATTTCGGACAAGGTCGCCAGCGCATCGCGCCGCAGCGGCATCGGCGTGGAGCCCGCATGGCTCTCGAAGCCGGAGATCTTGCCGTCGTACCAGAGCACGCCCTGGCCGGAATCGACCACGCCGATGGTCTTGCCTTCGGCTTCCAGGATCGGCCCCTGCTCGATGTGCAGCTCGACGAAGCAGCCGAGCTTCTGGAAGCCGACCGGCTTGTCGCCGCGATAGCCGATGCCGTCGAGCGCCTGGCCGACGGTGGTGCCCTCGGCGTCCTTGCGCGACAAAATGTCGTCGGTGGTGAAGTCGCCGACATAGGCGGCAGAGGCCATCATCGCAGGTGCGAAGCGCGAGCCTTCCTCGTTGGTCCAGTTCACGATGCAGATCGGCGCCTCGGTCTCGATGCCGGCATCATTCAGCGTGCGGATCACCTCCAGCGCGCCGAGCGTCCCCAGGATGCCGTCATACTTGCCGCCGGTCGGCTGGGTGTCGAGGTGCGAGCCGATGCCGACGGGTAGCTTCGACATGTCGCGGCCTTTGCGCAGGCCGAACTGTGATCCGAGCGCGTCGACGTGGACTTCCAGTCCGGCATCCTCGCAGGCCTTGCGGAACCAATCGCGCACCTGCTTGTCTTCACGGCTCAACGTCAGCCGCCGCACGCCGCCCTTGGCCGTCGCGCCGAATTGCGCGGTCTCGTGGATGGAGCCCCACAGGCGGGCAGAATCGATTTGCAGGTTGGTCGCGGCTCGGCTCATGCGGTCGTTTCCATTTGTCGCTGTCATTCCGGGGCGCCCGAAGGGCGAACCCGGAATCTCGAGATTCCGGGTCTGGTGCTTACGCACCATCCCGGAATGACGGGAGAAAGGTCCGGCGCCTTTTTCAATGACGCGCCTGTGCGGGCGCGTCAACCGCGAGGCTGCTCTGCGCAATTTGCCGTGCAAGCTCGGCGACGCGCTGCACGGCGACGACATCGGGCGAGGCCAGCCAGCTCGCGGTGAAAGTCAGTGGCGCGATGGAAAGATCGGTGTCGAGCAGCTGCAGGCGTCCGTCGGCAAGCTCGTTCTCGACGATGGCGTCGGGGATCACGGCGATGCCGAGTCCCTCGACCGCCATGTGGATGACGGTCGCCAGCGAAGCGGACGCATGCAGGCGGATCGGCGGCAGCTCCGGCCGGTCGAACACCTCGCGCACGACCTCGTAGGGCTTGGTCTTGCGCGGGAAGGTGATGATCGGAAACCGTGCGAGCTCTGCTGGCGTCACCGGGCCCTTGCCGAGCCCGAGCGACGGACTTGCGAGGAAGCCGATCGGATAATCGGCGAGCACGCGGTTGTGCACGCCGGAGGCGGACAGCGGTCCGACCACGAAGGCGAGCTCGATCTCCTGCGCGAGCAGGCGCGCGGTGAGGTTCGGCGTGATGTCGACCTCGATCTCCAGCGACAGGTTCGGATAGACCTCGTTGACGCTCTTGACGAGCCGCGGCAGCCAGGTGTGCACGATGGTCTCGGCGACGCCGAGCCGCATCACGCCGCGCATCGCGGAAGCATCTCCGATCTCCGCCATCATCGCCGCGCGCAGGCCGATCAGCTTCTCCGCATAGACCATCATCTGCCGGCCGCTCGGGGTCGGGGAGGCGATGCGATGATCGCGGTTCAAGAGCTTCACGCCCATCTCGCGCTCGAGCTGGGCGATGCGCTGGGAGATCGCCGGCTGGGTGGTATTGAGCCGTTGCGCGGCGCCACGGAAGCTGCCGAGCTTCACAACCCAAAGGAACGTCTCGATCGACCTGAAGTCCAGCATTGGAAGGATTTTCCCGATCGATAAATCAGATTTATCGAGATTGATTAGAAACGAAGATTAGACTTTATAGCACGCTTGGTGTTGGCTTGTCTTTGTCGAGTTTATAGGCAGGTCGATCACATGACTGTTTTGGTGGCAGCGCAGCAAACTGAAACACCCGACGCCCTCCCGAGCCGCAAGGCCCGGCTCGCCTACCGCGAGGGGCTGGTCGCCTCCACCGCCGGCGCCGCCCCCGGATATGTCCAGGGCAATCTGGCGATCCTGCCGGCGGAATATGCCGGAGCCTTCCACCGCTTCTGCCAGCTCAATCCCAAGCCGTGCCCGATCATCGGCATGTCCGATGTCGGCAGCCCTTACATCCCCTCGCTCGGCGCCGATCTCGACATCCGCACCGACGTGCCGCGCTACCGCGTCTGGCGCGATGGCGACGTCGTGGACGAGCCGACCGACGTGACGAGCTATTGGCGCGACGACCTCGTCACCTTCGTGCTCGGCTGCTCGTTCTCGTTCGAGGAGGCGCTGCTCGAGGAGGGCATGCCGATCCGCCACATCGAGAAGAACGTGCGCGTGCCGATGTACCGCACCAACATCGCCTGCGGTGTATCAGGTCCGTTCGCCGGCCCGATGGTGGTGTCGATGCGTCCGTTCAAGCCGGCCGATGCGATCCGCGCGGTGCAGATCACCTCGCGCTATCCGGCCGTGCACGGCGCGCCCGTGCATCTCGGCCATCCGCATCTGATCGGCATCAAGGATATCGCCAAGCCCGATTACGGCGATCCGGTGCCGGTCGCCGACGACGAGATCCCGGTGTTCTGGGCCTGTGGGGTGACGCCGCAATCGGTCATCAACGCCGCGAAGCTGCCGTTCGCTATCACGCATTCGCCCGGCCTGATGCTGGTGACCGATCTCAAGAACAGAAACATGGCCGTGATTTAGTGGGCAGCGTCTGCTGCTTCTTCAGGCTTTACCGCATCCACCAATCGCTTCATTCGATCAGCCGAAATTCAGGAACAGGGGACTTTGCCATGACGATCACTCGCCGCGACGTGTTGTTGGGAGCCACCGCCAGTGCCGCTCTCGTGCCGCTGGCAGCGCGCGCACAAACGACGGAAGTTGTGATCGGCGTGATCTATCCGTTCTCCGGCGGCAGCGCGCAGCAGGGCGTCGACGCGCAGAAGGCCTATGAGACCGCGCTCGAAGTCATCAACAAGGACAGCGATTTCGACCTGCCGCTGGCAAAGGGCGAAGGCCTCCCGGGTCTCGGCGGCGCCAAGATCCGCCTCGTGCTCGCCGACCATCAGGCCGATCCGCAGAAGGGCCGCGCCGAGGCCGAGCGCCTGATCACGCAGGAGAAGGTTTGCGCGATCATCGGCACTTACCAGAGCGCGGTGGCCGTCACCGTCAGCCAGATATGCGAACGCTATCAGGTCCCGTTCCTGTCCGCCGACAATTCCTCCCCGAGCCTGCACCGCCGCGGCCTGAAATATTACTTCCGCGCCTCGCCGCACGACGAGATGTACTCGGCCGCGATGTTCGACTTCTTCGATGCGATGAAGAAGAAGGGCACCAAGATCGAGACGCTGTCGCTGTTCCACGAGGACACCATCTTCGGCACCGATTCCGGCAATGCCCAGACCAAGATTGCCGGCGAGCGCGGCTACAAGATCGTCACCGACATCAAGTATCGCGCCAACTCGCCCTCGCTCTCGGCCGAGGTGCAGCAGCTCAAGACCGCCAATGCCGACGTGCTGATGCCGTCGAGCTACACCACTGACGGCATCCTCCTGGTCAAGACTATGGCCGAGCTCGGCTACAAGCCGAATGCGATCGTGGCGCAGGATGCCGGCTTCTCCGAGAAGGCGCTTTACGACGCCGTCGGCGACAAGCTCGAAGGCGTGATCTCGCGCGGCACCTTCTCGCTCGATCTCGCGCAGAAGCGGCCGATGGTCGGCAAGATCAACGAGATGTTCAAGGCGAGGTCCGGCAAGGATTTCAACGACCTCACTTCGCGCCAGTTCATGGGCCTGATCATCCTCGCCGACGCCATCAGCCGCGCCAAGTCGACCGACGGCGAGAAGATCCGCGATGCGCTCGCGGCGACCGACATCCCGGGCGAGAAGACCATCATGCCCTGGAAGCGCGTCAAGTTCGACGAGATGGGCCAGAACAACGACGCCGATCCGGTGCTGCTGCAGTATGTCGGCGGCAAGTTCGTCACCATCTTCCCGCCGCAGGCTGCGATCGCCGAGGCGATCTGGCCGATGAAGTAAAAGCTGCGGAGGGCAGCGGGGCAGGCGGGGTGGGAGCAAACTGCTCCCACCGTCATTGCGAGGAGCCCGCGACAAAATTGCGTAGCAATTTTGCGCTGGCGACGAAGCAATCCAGACTGCTTCCCTGGAAACATTTCTGGATTGCTTCGCTTCGCTCGCAATGACGAAGCCTGTCGTGACGTTTCGAACGGGGGACCAGAGTTGACAGCCCAAGCCATTATCCAGAGTCTCGCGAGCGGCCTTCTGATGGGCCTGCTCTACGGATTGATCGCGGTCGGCCTCGCGCTGATCTTCGGCCTGATGGACGTCACGAACTTCGCCCATGGCGAATTCCTGATGATCGCGATGTATCTGTCCTTCTTCCTGTTCGCCTTCTTCGCGATCGACCCGTTGCTGTCGGCGCCGCTCGTCGCCGCGGCACTCTTCATATTCGGAGCGGTCGTCTATCTGCTCCTTGTCCGCTTCGCCATGCGGGCCAAGGCCAATGCCGGCATGGTGCAGATCTTTACCACTTTTGGCCTTGCCATCGTCATGCGCGGCCTCGCGCAGTACTTCTTCACGCCGGACTATCGCAGCATTCCGCAGTCCTGGCTCGGCGGCAAGACCATCTCGATTGCCGGGATCTTCCTGCCGGAGCCGCAACTGGTCGGCGCGCTGGTCTCGATCGCGGCTTTTGCAGGTCTCTACTTCTTCATCCACAAAACTGATTTCGGCCGCGCAATCGAAGCGACCCGCGAGGATCCCGGTGCAGTCGCCCTCGTCGGCATCGACAAGAACCGCGTGTTCGCCTTCGGCTGGGGCCTCGGTGCCGCGCTGGTCGGCCTCGCCGGCGCGATCATGGCGGTGTTCTTCTACATCTATCCCGACGTCGGCGCCTCCTTTGCGCTGATTGCCTACGTCACGGTGGCGCTCGGCGGCTTCGGCAGCGTGTTCGGCGCCTTCGCCGGTGGCATCATCGTCGGTCTCGTCGAGGCAATCACCGCGCTGGTGCTGCCGCCGTCGCTGAAATCGGTCGGCATCTACTCGGTCTATCTGCTGGTCGTCTTCATCCGGCCGCGCGGCCTGTTCGGATCGATCTGATGGACAAGGATTTTGCAGCGCGGCGCCGCCGCGACCTCATCATCGCCGCAGCGCTCGCTGCCATTGCCGCGCTGACGCCGTTGTTCGTGAAGGACGTCGTCGTCCAGAACATCCTGATCCTGACGCTGATGTATGCGGGATTGTCGCAGAGCTGGAATATCCTGTCCGGCTATTGCGGGCAGATCTCGCTCGGCCACGCGCTGTACTTTGGCCTCGGTGCTTACACCACCGAGCTGCTGTTCACGAAGTTCGGCGTGCTGCCCTGGTTCGGCATGCTGGCGGGCGGGGTGGTGTCGGCGCTGATCGCGATGGGGCTCGGCTATCCCTTCTTCCGCCTGCGCGGCCATTACTTCGTGATCGCAACCATCGTCATCGCCGAAATCGGCTTGCTTCTGTTCCACAACTGGGAATGGGCAGGCGCCGCGATGGGTATCACCATTCCAATCCGCGGCGACAGCTGGCTGAAATTCCAGTTTCTGCGCACCAAGCTGCCCTACTTCTATTTCGCGCTGGCGCTGTGCTGCCTCGCCTGGTTCGTGACATGGTGGCTGGAAAACTCCAAATGGGGATTTTGGTGGCGCGCGGTCAAGGACAACCCGGAGGCGGCCGAGAGCCTCGGTGTCGACGTGTTCAATTCCAAGATGGGTGCGGCCGCGGTTTCCGCCTTCCTTGTCGCCGTGGGCGGCAGCTTCTACGCCCAGTTCGTCTCCTATATCGATCCGGAAAGCGTCATGGGCTTTCAGTTCTCGCTGCTGATGGCGCTGCCGGCCGTGCTCGGCGGCATCGGCACCCTGTGGGGGCCGGTGTTAGGGGCGGCCATCCTGATCCCGCTGACTGAGCTGACGCGCTTCAAGTTCGGCGGCTCGGGGCGGGGTGTCGACCTCATTGTCTACGGCACGCTGATCGTTCTGATCTCGCTGGCCCTGCCGCGCGGCCTGCTGAGCCTGTTTTCACGCCCGAAGAAGACGGGAGCTGCCCGATGAGCGCGCTGCTCGAAACCCGCGGCGTCTGGCAGCGCTTCGGCGGCCTCGTCGCCAACAGCGACGTCTCGATCTCGGTCGGCCGCGGCGAGATCGTCGGCCTGATCGGCCCGAACGGTGCCGGCAAGTCGACGCTGTTCAATCTCATCGCCGGTGTTCTGCCGCCGACGCAAGGCTCGATTCTATTCGACGGCGAGGACGTCACCAAACTGCCGGCGGCCGAACGCTGCCGGCGGGGCATCGGCCGCACCTTTCAGGTCGTGAAGAGCTTCGAGACCATGACTGTCATCGACAACGTCATCGTCGGCGCCCTCGTGCGTACCACCGTGATGCGCGAGGCGCGCCGCAAGGCGCATGAAGTGCTGGAGTTCACCGGCCTTGCCGCGCGCGCCGACGTGCTCGCCAGCGACCTCGTGCCGGCCGAGAAGCGCCGCCTCGAAGTCGCGCGGGCGCTTGCGACCGAGCCGAAGCTGCTGCTGCTCGACGAGGTCCTCACTGGCCTCACGCCGACCGAGGCGCAGACCGGCGTCGCGCTGGTGCGCAAGGTGCGCGATGCCGGCATCACGGTCTTGATGGTCGAGCATGTCATGGAGATCGTGATGCCGCTGGTGGACCGCGCCATCGTGCTCGACCTCGGCAAGGTCCTGGTCGAGGGCAAGCCCGCCGACGTCGTGCGCGATCCCAAGGTGATCAAGGCATATCTGGGAGATCGTCATGTTGTCGGTGCGTGAAGTCACGACCGCCTATCAGGGCCTGGTTGCGATCTCCGCGGTCTCGATCGAGGTCCAGAAGGGCGAGATCGTCTGCGTCGCCGGCGCCAACGGCGCGGGCAAGTCGACGCTGCTGAAGTCGATCGCCGGCGCCGAGCGTCCGCGCTCGGGCAGCGTGACCTTCGACGGCAAGCGCCTCGACGGCATGGCGCAGCATCACATCACGGCCACCGGCATCGCGTATGTGCCGGAAAACCGCCGTTTGTTTCCGCGCCTGTCGGTGCGCGACAACCTTCGCCTCGGCAGCTATCTCTACAGGGGCGAAGCGAACCGCGAAGAGCCGCTCGATCTCGTCTTCAAGCTGTTCCCGCGCCTCCAGGAACGTCTGGAGCAGCGCGCCGAGACGCTCTCCGGCGGCGAGCAGCAGATGCTCGCGATCGGCCGCGCGCTGATGACGCGTCCACGCCTGTTGATGCTGGACGAGCCCTCGCAGGGGATCATGCCGAAACTGGTCGACGAGATCTTCCAGGCCGTGAAGCTCATCCGCGACTCCGGCATGACCGTCCTCATCGTCGAGCAGCGCATGGCCGAATGCCTCGAGATCGCCGACCGCGCCTACATCCTGCAAACGGGCCGCGTGCTGATGCAGGGCTCGTCCGCGGAGATCAAGGGCAATCCGGACGTGAGGAAGGCGTATCTGGGGCTGTAGCCGAATAGTATCGGGCACGCCCGCGCAACATACCCGGTGTCATCGCCCGACTTGATCGGGCGATCCAGTACTCCGAGACGTCAGAGATATGCGGAGAAGCCGCGGCGTACTGGATTCCCCGCTTTCGCGGGGAATGACAGCGGTGGTGAGGCGACGCTCGTCCACCCCTTACCGCAAGTCGCTAATGCTCGTACCCGTGCTCCGGCAACGTCACCCCGAACACCTTCACCAGATCCGTCACCTGCTCCGGAGACAAATACCGCGGGTTCATCCCGCGCAGCAGCAGATACAGCTTCGCCGTCTCCTCCAGCTCTTCCGTCGCGAACACCGCCGCCTCCAGCGTATCGCCGGCGACGACAGGGCCGTGATTGGCGAGCAGCACGGATGAATATTTCCCCGCCAGCCCCTTGATCGCATCTGCGACCGCGGGGTCGCCGGGGCGGTAATAGGGCACGAGCGCGGTGGCGCCGCATTTCATCAAATAATAGGCCGTCATCGGCGGCAGCGCGGCGCGCGGATCGATCTCGGGCAGCATCGAGAGCGCCACCGAATGCGTGGAGTGGAGATGCACGATGGCACGAGCACTGCCGCGCGTGTCGTAAAGCGCCGTGTGCAGCGGAACTTCTTTCGTCGGGGCATCGCCCGAAACCAGCCGGCCCCGGCTATCCAGCCGCGACAGCTTCGCCGGGTCGAGGAAGCCGAGCGAGGCATTGGTCGGGGTCACCAGCCAGCCGCCATCGTCCAGCTTGACGCTGATATTGCCGGAGGAGCCCGGCGTCAGCCCGCGCTCGAACAGGGATCGTCCGAAGCGGCAGATGTCCTCGCGCAGCCGTGTCTCGTTGCTCGTTTCGGTTCTCATGGCCGTCATGCCTGCTTGTCTCACGCTTTGGCAGCGCGGCCAAGCCGTGTTATTCGGTTGCCAAGCTGCCGCAAAGGGCGGCTATTTGGGAAACGTTCGCAAGGGTCAGTTGCATATGTCCGCCTCCACGTCACAAAGTCAGCGTATCGCCGTTGTCGGGCTCGGCTCGATGGGCTTTGGCATGGCGACCTCGCTCAGGCGCGCCGGCCATGCCGTGACCGGCTGCGACGTCTCGGCGGATGCCGTCGCACGTTTCGTGAAGGACGGCGGCACCGGCGCCAAAACGCCGGCCGAGGCGGCCACGAATGCCGACATCGTCGTCAGCGTCGTCGTCAACGCCGGCCAGACCGAGGCGATCCTGTTCGGCAAGGACGGCACCGCCGAGACCATGCCGAAGGACAGCGTGTTCGTCTCCTCGGCGACCATGGACCCGGACGTGGCGCGGCGCCTGGCCAAGCAGCTGGAGGCGACCGGCCGGCACTATCTGGATGCGCCGATCTCCGGCGGGGCGCAGCGCGCCGCGCAAGGTGAATTGACGATCCTTGCTTCCGGCAGCTCCGCGGCTTTTGCGAGGGCGCGGCCGGCGCTCGATGCCATGGCTGCAAAGCTCTACGAGCTCGGCGATGCCGCCGGGCAGGGCGCTGCGTTCAAGATGATCAATCAGCTGCTAGCCGGCGTCCACATCGCCGCCGCCAGCGAAGCCATGGCGTTCGCGGCCAAGCAGGGCCTCGACATCCGCAAGGTCTACGAGGTGATCACGGCCTCCGCCGGCAATTCATGGATGTTCGAGAACCGCATGCCGCATGTGCTCGACGGCGACTACACGCCGCGAAGCGCGGTGGAGATCTTCGTCAAGGACCTCGGCATCATCCAGGACATGGCGCGCAGCGCCCGATTCCCCGTGCCGGTCTCCGCCGCCGCGCTCCAGATGTTCCTGATGACATCGGCCGCCGGCATGGGCCGCGACGACGACGCATCGGTCGCGCGCATGTATGCGCAGGTCACCGGCGTCAAGCTGCCCGGCGACAAGTAACAGAGGATTTCCAATGCCCCGTTTCGCCGCCAATCTCTCGATGATGT
The DNA here is from genome assembly GCF_044909005.1 of Bradyrhizobium sp. USDA 223. NCBI lineage: Bacteria > Pseudomonadati > Pseudomonadota > Alphaproteobacteria > Hyphomicrobiales > Nitrobacteraceae > Bradyrhizobium > Bradyrhizobium sp. USDA 223. The sequence goes on along the minus strand of NZ_JBIYDR010000001.1, from coordinate 3,934,188 downwards.
TCACCGAGGTGCCGTTCCTCGACCGCTTCGATGCCGCCGCGCAAGCGGGCTTCACCGCGGTGGAATTTCTGTTTCCGTACGAGCATCCCGCCGAGGCGGTCGGCGAGCGGCTCAAGCGCAACGGCCTGACCCAGGCGCTGTTCAACCTGCCGCCGGGCGACTGGAACGCCGGCGAGAAGGGCTTTGCCGCGCTGCCATCGCGCTTTTCCGATCTCAAGGCGAGCCTGGAGACGGCGCTGCCTTATGCCAAGGCGACCGGCGTCAAGCGCCTGCACCTGATGGCCGGCATCGCCAACCGCGGCGAGCGCGCCGCGATCGAGGCCTTCTACAAATCTGTGGCCTGGGCTGCCGAGTTCTTTGCGCCGCACGGCATCGATATCGTGATCGAACCGATCAACGCGCGCAACGTGCCCGGCTACTTCCTCAATGATTTCGGCTTCGCGCGGGATCTGATCCAGGAGCTGAGGCTTGCGAACCTGAAGCTCCAGTTCGACATCTATCACTGCCAGATCATCCATGGCGACGTCACCATGCGGCTGCGCGAGATGATGCCGATCATCGGCCACATCCAGATCGCCAGCATTCCCTCGCGCAACGAGCCCGATGGCGAGGAGCTGAACTATCCGTTCCTGTTCGAAGAGCTCGATCGGCTCGGCTATGCCGGCTTCGTCGGCTGCGAATACAATCCCCGCGGCAAGACCACCGATGGGCTTGCCTGGTTCAAGCCCTATGCGGGAGTGAAGCCGTGACCCCAGCGTTAGGCTGCATCGCCGACGACTACACCGGAGCCTCCGATCTCGCCAACACGCTGACGCGCGCCGGCCTGCGCACCGTCCAGACCATCGGCATCCCTGCCGACGATCTGGCGCTGCCCGAGGTCGATGCCGTCGTGGTGTCGTTGAAGAGCCGCTCGATCGAGGCCGGCCTTGCCGTGTCGCGCTCGCGCGCGGCGGACAAATGGCTGCGCGGCCGCGGCGCGGGCCACGTGCTGTTCAAGATCTGCTCGACCTTCGATTCCACCGACGCCGGCAATATCGGCCCGGTCATGGATGCGCTGCGCGCCGATTGCGGCGAGGGAGCCGTGCTGGTGACGCCAGCCTTTCCGGAGACCGGGCGCACCGTCTTTCAGGGCAATCTGTTCGTCGGCGCCGTGCCGCTCAGCGAGAGCCCGCTGAAGGACCATCCACTCAACCCGATGCATGATTCCAACTTGGTGCGCGTGCTGGCGCGCCAGAGCAGCACGCAGATCGGCCTCGTCGATCTCGCCACCGTCGCGCGCGGCGCGGAGGCCGTGCGGGCACGGCTGGCCGAGCTCGCCGCCAGGGGCATCGGTGCTGCGATCATCGACGCCGTGTTCGACCGCGACCTCGAGACCATCGGGCTCGTGGCCGCCGAACATCTTCTGTCGGTCGGCGCGTCCGGCATGGGCCTGGGACTTGCGCGCGCGCTGGTGTCGACGGGCAAGGTGAAGCCGGCACTGAGCAGCGAAACCGGCGCGGCCGTCGGCGGCCTGGCGGCATGCCTTGCCGGCAGCTGCTCGCAGGCGACGCTTCAGCAGATCGCGTATGCCGCGGGTGTCATGCCGGTGTTACATCTCGATCCGGAGCGTATCATTACGGGGGCGGGCGAAGCCGAGCGTGCGCTGGACTGGGCAAGGCCGCGACTGGCCGAAGGTCCGGTGCTGATCGCATCGAGCTCGACGCCCGATCAGGTCGCCGCGCTGCAGGCGCGCCACGGTCGCGACGCCGCCGGTCATGCGATCGAGCAGGCCATGGCCGATATTGCAGAAAACCTTGTAAAATCAGGCGTGCGGCGACTGATCGTTGCCGGTGGCGAGACATCCGGCGCCGTTGTCGATCGGTTGAAGATTCCCGGATTTCTCGTAGGAGTAGAGATCGCGGCTGGCGTTCCGGTGCTGCGCGCGGTCGGCGCCGAAAGCGACATGCTGCTCGCTCTGAAGTCGGGAAATTTCGGCGGCGGAGAGTTCTTCTCCGATGCGCTTAGGCTCATGCGCTGAGCGCAGGACGTTTTTAGCTGCCTGTTCATTTCTTTCAGGCTCCGTACTCGCACGGAGTCGCAGTTGCCATCCGCGCAGATGCTCTGGCGTTGGATGCCGGCGCTGCTCCCCTTTGGTTGATTTTTAGAGCTTTGACGCGCGCTCGCGCCAGCACAACGAGACCCGATTATGTTTGCCAAGCTTTCCATCCGCGCCAAGATCATCAGTGTCGTGGCGTTCCTGCTGGTCGCGATGACCGGCATGGGCCTGCTCGCCGTCATGAAGATGCGGACGATGAATGCCAACACCGTCGACATCACCACCAACTGGATGCCGAGCGTCAGGGTGATCGGCGACCTGCGCGCCGCAGTCATCACCTATCGGAACGTGGTGCGCCAGCACATGCTGGCCGAAGCTCTGGACGACAAGCTCGCGGTGGAGAAGACCGCTGCTACGGTGACCGAGGCGCTCGCCAAGACGCGCAGCAGGTACGAGCCCATGATCAGCTCCCCGGAAGAGCGGGCGCTCTACGGCCAGTGGTCCAAGCTCTGGGATGAGTACAAGAAGGGCACCGAGGAGGTGATGGCCTTGTCACGCAAGGAGGCCGGCAAGTTCCCGCGCGAGGCGCAGGAGCTCAACTCCAAGACGGTCAACAAGATCGGCCTTCAGGCAGACGAAGTCCTCAACAAGGACATCGAGCTCAACACCAAGGGCGGCGAACAGGCGGCTCATGATGCCGCCGACAGCTACGCCTATGCCTTCATGCTGGTTTCGGTCATTCTCGGCGCCGCCGTCCTGATCGGCATTGCTCTCAGCTTCTATCTCGTCCGCGACGTCTCGAACGGCATTAATTCCATCACCCAGCCGATGCAGGCGCTGGGCAACGGCGACCTTTCCGCCGAGGTCCCGCATCGCGGCGAGAAAACCGAGATCGGCGCCATGGCCGACGTGCTCCAGATCTTCAAGGAGGCGTTGATCGCCAAGAAGGCCGCCGACGAAGCCGCCGCGGCCGACGCCGAAGCCAAGATCGAGCGCGGCCGCCGCGTCGATAACATCACCCGCGAATTCGAAACGATGATCGGCGAGATCGTCCAGACCGTGTCATCGGCTTCGACCCAGTTAGAGGCCTCCGCATCGACCCTGACGGCGACCGCCGAGCGGTCCCAGAAGCTCGCGACCACGGTGGCCGGCGCCTCGGAGGAAGCCTCCACCAACGTGCAATCGGTGGCCTCGGCGACCGAAGAGATGGCCTCGTCGGTCGGCGAGATCAGCCGCCAGGTGCAGGAATCGGCGCGGATGGCGGGCGATGCCGTAGGCCAGGCGCGCGCCACCACCGAGCGCGTCAGCGAACTATCCAAGGCCGCCGCGCGCATCGGCGATGTCGTCGAGCTGATCAACACCATTGCCGGCCAGACCAACCTGCTGGCGCTGAATGCCACCATCGAGGCGGCGCGCGCGGGCGAAGCCGGCCGCGGCTTCGCCGTCGTCGCTTCCGAGGTGAAGGCGCTCGCGGAGCAGACTGCGAAGGCGACCGGTGAGATCGGCCAGCAGATCTCCGGCATCCAGGCCGCGACCAATGATTCGGTCGGCGCGATCAAGGAGATCTCCTCGACCATCGAGCGCCTGTCGGAGATCTCGTCGGCCATCGCGGCTGCGGTGGAAGAGCAGGGCGCGGCGACGCAGGAGATCGCCCGCAACGTTCAGCAGGCGGCGCATGGCACCCAGCAGGTGTCGTCCAACATCACCGACGTGCAGCGCGGCGCGACCGAGACTGGCACGGCCTCCTCGCAGGTGCTGTCGGCGGCGCAGATGCTGTCGAACGATTCCGGCCGGCTGAAGAGTGAGGTCAGCAAGTTCCTGACCAACGTGCGCGCCGCCTGACTCTCTATCGCGTCGGAAAAATAGGCGCCGAAGGGCTGAGATCTCGTAGGGTGGGCAAAGGCGCTCTTGCGCCGTGCCCACCATTCTTTCCGGATCACACGAAGGTCGTGGGCACGCTTCGCTCTGCCCACCCTACGAGATCACGCCACCCGCCACTCCGGCACGCCATCTTCTGCCATGGCGATTTCGCCGAGCGAGCCGACCGGGGTGCGATCCATGGCGAGCAGATGCGCCAGCGTCGCGCCATCGCTGGCCGGGATCCGCGCCAGCGTGCGGCGATCGTCCTCTGTCCGCAGCATCACGACGCCATGCTCGATATTGCCGCCGCGACCGTAAAGCACGGTGAAGCTCTCGACCTTGCCCTTGCCAGTGGCCTCCGCGACGAACTCCGGCACCGCGCGCTTGTTGCGGTCCGCATCGGCCTGCACGCTCGTTTCCTGCACCAGCGCCTCGCGCGGCGCCGTCTTCGACACTACCAGCGCGTGGTGCTTGGTGACGAAGCCGCCCTGGCCGTAGAGCAGGCCGCGCCTGGCGCCGTCGCGCAAACGGCGCACCATCGCGCAGGCCGCGTGCGTCATGTAGGTGTTGAGCGGCGCGCCGAAAAAGGTGAGGCCGCCGGTCACGGTCGGCTGCACGTCGGCACCTAAGCCCAGCGTCCGCCGCGCCATTTTGGGCACGCAGGGGAAGCAACTGTAGAGCTCGATCGCGTCGAACTTGTTGCCGTCGCCGCCGGCGAGGTCCATCGCCGCTTTCAGCACGGCGTTCTGCGGGTGGCTCTCGTAAAACTGGTCGCGCAGCAGATAGTCGCGCGGCTCTTCCGCGGAGGCGCCGCCGAGCGGGTAGACCAGTTTGTCTTCGGCGATCCCGGCCGCGCGTGCCTTGGCGAGACTGGTGAGCAGCAGCGCGCCGCCCATGTTGACGCTGGGATTGGCCACCATCAGCTTGTTGTAGGGCCAGGCGATCAGGCGGTTGTCCGCGGTCGGCGTCGTGATCTCCTCCGGCGCATAACGCCGCTTCAGCCAGGCATTTGGATTCTGCGCGGCGGCGTCCGAGTAGCGCGACCACAGCGTGCCTGATTCCACCATGGCCTCGCGCGGCGTCTGCCCCCAATGCGCCGAGGAGGCCGCCTCATAGAACGGATAGACGGTCACGGGCCGAAACACGCCGAGCTTCACCGCTAAGGGCTTCTGGAACGCCGCGCCGCGCTTCGGTTCCTCGACGTCATGGGCGAACGGCGTCCACGGGAGCTTGACGCCGGTGCGCTCCGCCTTGGTCGCGGTCGATTGCGCCTCGGCGCCGCAGATCGCCGCCACGCTGCACTCGCCGCGCGCGATGCGCTTGGCCGCCTCGTGGATGTAGCGGATCGGGCTCTCGCCGCCGACTGGGCCGTAATAGCAATGCGCGGGCGAGATGCCGAGGCGTTGCGCCAGGAGCTGCTCCGGATCGCGATAGCGCCAGCTCAGGAAATTGACGACGTCGAGCGATTGCACCTCGCCGAGCAGTTTTGCACCGGCGTCTTGTTCGGCGCGCCGCAGCGCCTGTTCGAGCAGGTCGAGCGGTTCGAGACCCGCCGCGATCTCCTTCGGGCGATCGATGATCTCGCCGATGCCGACGATGACGGGGATGCGGTCTTCGGGGATATTGGTCATTTCTTCTTGCTTCAATTCACGATGTCAGTTGTTCGTCATTGCGAGCGCAGCGAAGCAATCCAGAATCTTTCCGCGGCGGCAGTCTGGATTGCTTCGCTGCGCTCGCAATGACGAATGGACTACTCTGCCACCAGCGCATTCATGTGCTCGACGGCTTCGGCAAAATCCTGCTTGAACTCCTGTACCACGGCGCCCGCTGATTTCACGCTGTCGATCAGGCCGACGCCCTGGCCGACGAAATAGCTGACGAGATCGCGCGCCCTCGCGTTGCCGCTTGCGGCGGCTCGATCGATCGAATGGAACGCGTCGCGGCTGATGATGCTTTGCAGCGGCATTGGCAGCGCGCCCGGGCTATCAGGCGCACGGTCCCAGGCATCGGTCCAGACCGAGCGCAGCTGCCGCGCCGGCTTGCCGGTGCGGCCCTTGGAGCGGACGGCATCACGCGAGGACGCCGCGATCATCTTCTCGCGAAAGATCTCGCTCGTCTCGGACTCGACGGTCGCAAGCCACACCGAGCCGGTCCAGGCGCCCGCCGCGCCCATCGCCATGCAGGCCGCCATCTGCCGTCCCGTCATGATGCCGCCGGCCGCTAGCACCGGCACGTCGCGGATCGGCTTGATCGCCTTGATCACCTCCGGCACCAGCACCATGGTCGAGACCTCGCCGCAATGGCCGCCGGCCTCGGTGCCCTGCACCACGAGGATGTCGACGCCGGCCGCGACCTGGCGCAGCGCGTGCTCCTTGGCGCCGACCAGCGCTGCGACCGGCACGCCATGCTTCTTGCCCATCTCGATCATCGCCTTCGGCGGCACGCCCAGCGCATTGGCGATCAGGCGGATCGGATGATTGAAGGAGACCTCGAGCAGTTGAAGCGCGGTCTTGCCGTCGAATGGCTGCGGCTGGTTGTCCGCGACCTCGGTGGTGGTCAGCTCGATGTCGTACTTCTTCAGGAGATCGCGCGTGTAGTTGCGGTGCTCCTGCGGCACGCGCGCCTCCAGGCTCTTCCAGGTGACGTCCTTCTCGCCCGCGGTCGAGATGTTTTCCGGAATCAGCACGTCGATGCCATAGGGCTTGCCGTCGACATGATCGTCGATCCACTTCAGCTCACGCTCGAGCGTATCCGGCGTATGCACCGTCGCGCCCAGCACGCCGAAGCCGCCGGCGCGGCTGACGGCGGCGACGACGTCACGGCAATGGCTGAAGGCGAGCAGCGGGAATTCGATCCCCAGCATGTCGCAGATCGGCGATTTCATGGCTCTCTCCTGGAGGCAGGCTTCGCATTCTCGTTGCTTTCGCTGGCAAAGCAAAGTGACGCGAGCGGATCGATGACATGCCGGATCCGGCGGTGCATCTTGTGTATAGACGTTGCGCTCTATCCGGGGGCCGCAGCCCTGCGGGCGCCCCGGAATGACGGAGGGGAGGGGCTGCTATGACAAAACGCAGAGTTGTCCCATCCGGCAATGCATTGCGGCGCCCTTGTCATCGGCCGTTTGCGGGCTAATTAATGCAGACGCATCCTTTTTCCCGGAGCCCGCATGACCGACGCCCCCGCCTACGTGCCGCCCAAAGTCTGGACCTGGAACAAGGAGAACGGCGGGCAATTCGCCAACATCAACCGACCCATTGCCGGCCCCACCCACGACAAGGAGCTGCCGGTCGGCAAGCATCCGCTTCAGCTCTACTCGCTGGCGACGCCGAACGGGGTCAAGGTCACCGTGATGCTGGAGGAGCTCCTGGCGCTCGGCCACAAGGGCGCCGAATACGACGCCTGGCTGATCAGGATCGGCAATGGCGACCAGTTCGGCAGCGGCTTCGTCGAGATCAATCCGAATTCCAAGATCCCGGCGCTGATGGACCGCTCCGGCCCAGAGCCGATCCGGGTGTTCGAGTCCGGCTCGATCCTGTTCTACCTCGCCGAGAAGTTCGGTGCCTTCCTGCCGAAGGACGTCAAGGCCCGCACCGAGGCGATGTCCTGGCTATTCTGGCAAATGGGCAGCGCGCCCTATCTCGGCGGCGGCTTCGGCCATTTCTACGCCTATGCGCCGACCAAGATCGAATATGCCATCGACCGGTTCGCGATGGAGACCAAGCGCCAGCTCGACGTGCTCGACCGGCGTCTCGCCGACAACGAGTATCTGGCGGGCAAGGACTACACCATCGCTGACATGGCGGTGTGGCCCTGGTATGGCGCACTCGCCAAGGGGCTGGTCTATGGCGCCGGCGAATTTCTGTCGGTGCAGGACTACAAGAACGTGCAGCGCTGGACCGACCAGATCGCGCAGCGCCCCGCCGTGAAGCGCGGCCGCATGGTCAACCGCGTCTCCGGCGATCCCGCCAGCCAGCTCCACGAGCGCCACGACGCGAGCGACTTCGAGACCAAGACCCAGGACAAGCTCGTGCCCGCGACGTAGCTGACGGGTTCATCACCTCAGGTCCCTCGCAGTCTCGCGCGTGGAGAAAGGCATTTCACCCCAACCCTCTCAGCGCGAGCCAAGCTCGTCGCGGCCCCGTAAGAATGGGGCGAAGGAGCGCACCGTTGCTGCGGCCTATTTCTTCATGCCCTCCGCCGCCGGAAACACCACGCGGTCATCGGTGCGGCAGTAACGGTCGGCGAACATGCGGCCGATCGGGTGATAGCGGTCCATGTGCACCCGCATCGCCTTGTCGTCCCAGAGCTCGTCGCGGATGTGGAAGTGGAGGCCTTCGCCCATGATCAGCCGGCGATCGTCGTTGACGTCGATCAGCTTCCAGAGCTTGCACTCCATCGCCCAGGGCGTGTCAGCTAGCCGTGGCACCGCGATCTTCGTCGAGGGCGCAAGCTTCAGCCCGAGATAATCGGGCTCGCTGATCTCAGGCGGAAAATCGCCGCTGCTCTCGTGCATCGCCCGCGCCAGCGGCTCGTCCGTGAGGTTGACCACGAATTCACCGGTGCGCTGGATGTTGAGAAACGTGTCCTTGTCCTCGCCGTTCGGCTTGCGGTTGGCCGCGAACATGCAGAGCGGCGGATCCTCGCAGAAGGCGTTGAAGAAGCTGAACGGGGCGGCGTTGACCACGCCGGTCGGCCCGAGCGTGGTCACCCACGCGATCGGCCGCGGCAGAATGAAGGACGTCAGCACCTTGTAGCGCTCGCGTGGCGTCAGCTCACTGGCGGCGTAGTCCATTGGGGCTCCTCGGCTTTCTTCGCCTCTCCCCGCCTGCGGGAAGAGGCCGATGCGCGGAATGCGCGGCGGGTGAGGGGGCTCTCCGCGAGTCCGACTGTCACCGTCCTCGCGGAGAATCCCCCTCACCCTCTCCCCGCAAGCGGGGAGAGGGAAAAGAGATAAGGCGCCTTACGCCATGCTCAGCTCGTGGCGGCCCACCACCATCCAGTGCACCTCGTCCGGACCGTCGGCGAAGCGCAGGTGCCGCACGTCCTGATACATCTCGGCGAGCGGGGTCCAATGCGAGATGCCGGTGGCGCCGTGCATCTGGATGGCCTGGTCGATGATCTTGCAGGCGCGCTCGGGCACCATGGCCTTGACCATGGAGACCCAGACGCGGGCCTCCTTGTTGCCGAGCACGTCCATTGCCTTGGCGGCCTTTAATACCATCAGCCGCATCGCCTCGATCTCGCAGCGGGCCTGGGCGATGATCTGCATGTTGCCGCCGAGATGGGCGATCTTCTTGCCGAAGGCTTCGCGGGTGAGGCCACGCTGCACCATCAGGTCGAGTGCCTTCTCGGCCTTGCCGATGGTGCGCATGCAATGATGGATGCGGCCCGGGCCGAGGCGGAGCTGCGAGATCTCGAAGCCACGGCCTTCGCCGAGCAGGATGTTCTCCTTCGGCACGCGCACATTGTTGAAGCGCATGTGCATGTGGCCGCGCGGGGCGTGGTCCTGGCCGAACACGTACATGGGACCGAGCACCTCGACGCCGGGCGTGTCGCGCGGCACCAGGATCTGCGACTGCTGCTTGCTCGGCGGCGCGTCCGGGTTGGTCTTCACCATCACGATGAGGATCTTGCAGCGGGGATCGCCGAGACCCGAGATGTAGTACTTCTCGCCATTGATCACCCATTCGTCGCCGACCAGCTTTGCGGTGGTCGAGATGTTCTTGGCGTCGGAGGAGGCGACGTTCGGCTCGGTCATGACATAGGCCGAACGTATCTCGCCGTTGAGCAGCGGCTTCAGCCATTTCTCCTTCTGCTCCTTGGTGCCGACCCGTTCCAGCACTTCCATGTTGCCGGTGTCGGGCGCCGAGCAGTTCATGGTCTCCGAGGCCAGCGGGCTCTTGCCGAGCTCGGCGGCGATATAGGCGTAGTCGAGATTCTTCAGGCCCTGGCCGGTCTCGTCATCGGGCAGGAAGAAGTTCCAGAGGCCTTCCTGCTTAGCCTTGTTCTTGGCCTTCTCCAGCACCTCGAGCTGCTTCGGCGTAAAACTCCAGCGATCTTCTTTGCCTTCGCCGGCCTTGGCGAACTCGACCGACATCGGCTCGACGGTATCGCGGATGAACTTCTTGACGTGATCGTAAAGCGGCCGGACTTGGTCCGACATTCGCAAGTCGTTGAGCTCGTCGCCGGGATTGAGCGTGTAGTTGGTGGTGCGGGGAATGTAGGTGTGTTTTGTCATTGGTCCTCCCGGGGGTCACTGAGATCGCATTGGGGGCGAGAATAGTCGCAGCGACGCCAAAGCGCGAGCGCGCATTTACCGCGCGGAGCCATGCCACCTGATGGAATATCGCGAGGGCGTTTGAAATGTTGTTTGAATGGGGCGACGCGCAAGTGGGCTCTAAGCGCCGTCCGATCCCCAGGAGTCCGTCATTGCGAGCGCAGCGAAGCAATCCAGAATCTTAACCGCCGCGGCAGCCTGGATTGCTTCGTCGCAAGAGCTCCTCGCAATGACGGGAGAGACCGGTCGACCTCAGGCAGGCATCCGGTGCATCGCGCAGATCTTGTTGCCGTCGAGATCGCGCAGGTAAGCCAGATACAGCTTGCCGCCTGGGCCCTGACGCACCCCGGGCGGATCCTCGATCGATTTTGCGCCGGCTGCAACGCCCGCTGCGTGCCACGCATCGACCTGTTCCGGCGAATTGGCGGCAAAGCCGATCGTGCCGCCGTTGGCGCAAGTCGCCGGTTCGCCGTTGATAGGCTTCGATACCGAAAACACGCCGGTCTTGGTGATGTAGAAGATGCGGTGGCCGTCGACCCTGGCCGGCCGCACCTCGAGCGTGCCGAGCAGTTGGTCGTAGAACGCCTTGGCCTTGTCCAGGTCGTTGGTACCGATCATGACGTGTGAAAACATTTGCCCGTTCCCTCAGTGTTGTAGCCCGGATGGAGCAGAGCGAAATCCGGGTCTTGCTTGCTTTTGGCCGTCCCGGACTCGCTGCGCTCCATCCGGGCTACGAGAATCAAAACGCGGTATAGCCGCCGTCGATCACGAACGTATCCGCGGTGTGATACGACGACGCCTTGCTCATCAGATACACCGCGATGCCGCCGAAATCGGAGGCTTCGCCGAAGCGCCGCATCGGAATCCGCGGCATCACGTTGGCTACGAACTTGTCGTTCGCCATGAGCCCTGCGGTCATGTCGCTCTTGATCCAGCCCGGCAAGATCGCATTCGCGGTGACGCCGTGACGCGCCAGCTCGACGCCGAGGGCGCGCACCAGCGCGTTGATGGCGGCCTTGGTCGCGGCATAATGCTCGTTGCGCGCCGTGCCGAAGATCGAGGCGAGGCTCGAGGTCGCGACCAGCCGGCCAAAGGGATCGCCGGCATTGGCGCGATCCGTCATGTGCTTGGCGGCGGCCTGGAACGCGTGGAACACGCCGTCGAGATTGGTCGCGAACATCGTGCGCCATTCCTCCTCGGTGCGCTCGATGAAGGCGCGCCGGCCACCGCCGCCGATGCCCGCATTGGCGAAGCAGCCATCGACCCGGCCGAAGGTGTCGAGCGTCGCCTTCATCGCTGAATCGACCGAGGCCGGATCGGTGACGTCGCAGACGCGGCTGTCGACCTTGCCGGACAGGCCCGCCATGCTCGCGGCGGCGGCCTTGTTCTTGTCAGCATTGCGGCCCCAGATCGAGACGTTGCAGCCCTGGCCCGCGAGCGCCTGCGCGATGCCGAGCCCGATGCCGCCATTGCCACCGGTGATCACGGCGACGCGGCCGGAAAGGTCGAAGAGGTTCATGGCGCGTTTCCTGTTTTTAGACTGCGGCGCATCAGCCGCTGCGCACAAGATTGCTTGCTATGCTCCGATCACCATGGACAAGACCGCGCCAAAAATCAAATATGCGCCCCGGCAAAACGAATTCCGGCCTGCGAAACTGACGCGGGCCGCAACCGATGAGGAAACCATGCAGTTCAAACACGTCACGCTCGATTTCGATGGCTCGGTCGCGATCCTCAAGCTCGACCATCAGGAGGTGATGAACGCGGTCTCCGTCGACATGCTGGGCGGTCTTTCCGAGGCGCTCGATGCGATCGAGGAGAAGAAGGACGCGGTGCGCTGCGTGGTGCTGACCGGTGCGGGGCGGGCGTTCTGCACGGGCGCCAATCTGCAAGGCCGCAACAACCAGGCGAAGAAGACCAAGGCCGGCCTGACGCTGGAGACCGGCTTTCATCCCTTCCTGCGCCGCATCCGCAACCTGCATTGCCCCATCGTCACCGCGGTCAATGGCCCGGCCGCCGGCGCCGGCATGAGCTTCGCGCTGCTCGGCGACATGATCCTATGCGCGCGCTCGTCCTATTTCCTGCAGGCCTTCCGCCGCATCGGCCTCGTGCCGGATTGCGGCTCGACCTGGCTGTTGCCGCGCCTTGTCGGACGCGCGCGCTCGATCGAATTGTCGCTGATGGGCGAGCGGCTGCCGGCCGAGAAGGCGCTGGAATGGGGCCTTGTCAACCGCGTCTATGATGACGGCGTCTTGATGGAGGAAGCGATGAAGCTGGCGCGCGATCTCGCCAGTGGGCCGACGGTGGCGCTGTCGCTGATCCGCAAGCTCTATTGGGACAGCCCGGAAAATTCCTTCGAGGATCAGCTCAATCTCGAATTCCAGTGCCAGCTCCGCGCCGGCGACACCGCGGATTTCCGCGAGGGCGTCGGAGCGTTCCTCGAGAAGCGGCCCGCGCAGTTCAAGGGCAAATGATCGAGGCGGCGCTTTCACGCAGCGTCCGGCGCTGGTGCGAAGGGGCGACCGGCGCGACCTCTGCGGCAAAGCTCTCCGGCGGCGCCAGCCAGGAAACCTGGCGCTTCGACATCACCCATCCCGACGGGCCGATCGGCGCGATCTTGCGCCGCTCGCCAAAGGGCTATGGCGCCGCGCCGACCCGTGCGGCCGGTCTTGGCGCGGAAGCGCAGCTGATGCAACTCGCCTATGAGGCCGGCGTGCCGTCGCCGCGCGTCCTGCATGTGCTAGTGCCGGAGGACGATCTCGGCACCGGCTTCATCATGCAGCGGGTCGAGGGCGAGACCATCGCGCGCAAGATTCTTCGTGATGAGGAGTTTGCTGCGGCGCGACCCATTCTGGCGCGGCAGATCGGCGGCATTCTCGCAGGTCTGCATCGGCTGCCGCAGGACAAATTGCCTGCGTTGCGCAGCAGGGGCGCGAGCCAGGAGATCGCCGAGTTCGAGCGCGACTATCGCAGCCTGAACTGGCCCAAGCCCGTGTTCGAGCTGGCGCTGCGCTGGCTGCGCGATCACGATCCCGGCCCGGCGGCCGAGACCACGCTGGTGCACGGCGATTTCCGCAACGGCAATCTCATCATCGGCGCCGACGGCGTTCGCGCGGTACTGGACTGGGAGCTCGCCCATCTCGGCGATCCCATGGAGGACCTTGGCTGGGTCTGCGTCAATTCCTGGCGTTTCGGCGAGATCGACAAGCCCGTCGGCGGTTTTGGCACGCGCGAGGAGCTGTTCGCCGGCTATGAGGCGGCAGGCCGCAAGGTCGATCCGGACCGCGTCAAGTTCTGGGAGGTGATGGGCACGCTGCGCTGGGGCATCATGTGCGGCGGCATGATGCAGCGCTTTCGCGAGGGACCCGACCATTCCATGGAGCGCGCCATGATCGGCCGCCGCGCCAGCGAGACCGAGATCGATCTGTTGCGGCTTTTGGCGCCGCGCGGGAGCTGACACATGCAGGACGAGCCGACCCCGATCGAGCTGACCAAGGCAGTCGCCGATTTCCTCCGCAGCGACATCACGCCGCTGATCTCCGGCCACCAAGCCTTCAAGCTGCGCGTTGCCATCAACATCCTCGACCTCGTCACGCGCCAGCTGACGCAGGAGGAGGGGAGTGATGCGAGAGAGATCGAGCGCCTGCGCACGCTGCTCGGCGTCGACGGTTCGGTGACGGAGCTCAACCGCGCGCTCGCCGAGCGGATCGCCAGGGGAGAAGTCGATCTCGCGACTCCCGGTCTCGCCGAGCATCTCTGGGCGACCACGATGGACAAGCTTGCGGTCGATCAGCCGAACTACGCATCGTACAAGCGCGAGCTGGGGCGGGGCGGATAGCTCTTTCCCCGTCATCGCGAGGAGCCCTTGCGACGAAGCAATCCAGACTGTCTCTGCTGGGCAGCCTGGATTGCTTCGCTACGCTCGCAACGACAGTGTTGAGAGAGGGAGCGCTCCTCTCTCCTCCGTCATTCCGGGGCGTCGCGAAGCGACGAACCCGGAATCCGTTCATCCGCACGTTCTGTCGCTCGATGGATTCCGGGCTCGCGCCTGTCGGCGCGCCCCGGAATGACGAGTTGGGGAGACTCGTTTCCTACTTCCCCACCCATTTCGGCGGGCGCTTCTCGGAAAACGCCTTCGGGCCCTCGATGTAATCCTGCGAGGCGACCATCGCCTGCACGGCCGGATAATCCCGCTGCTCCGCGATCGCCTGCTCCAGCGACGCGCCAAGCCCCTTCTGGATCGCCTGCTTCGAGGCCCGGATCGACATCGGCGAATTCTTGGCGATCATCTCTGCCCAGCGCAGCGCGGCCGCGAGCGCCTCGCCCTGCGGCACCACCTCGTTGACGAAGCCGAGCTCGAGCCCCTCCTTGGCGCTGACATGGCGCGCGGTGAGGATCATGCCCATGGCGCGCTTCAGCCCGATCTGCCGCGGCAGCCGATGCAGGCCGCCGGCGAGCGCGGCAAGGCCGACGCGCGGCTCGGGCAGGGCGAAGGTCGCGTTCTCCGCGGCGATGATGAGGTCGCAGGCGAGCGCGATCTCGAAGCCGCCGCCCATGGCGACGCCGTTCACGGCGGCGATGATCGGCTTGTCGCAGTCGAAGCGTGAGGTGAGGCCGGCGAAGCCGCCCTTGTCCCAGCCGCGTTTTCCCCCCGCTGCCTGCCACTTCAGATCGTTGCCGGCGCAGAACGCCTTATCGCCGCTGCCCGTGACGATCGCGATCCACTGCTCGGGATCTCCCGAGAAATCGTCAAACACCTTCTGAAGCTCGAAATGCGCATCGGTGTGCAGCGCGTTGTAGACCTCGGGCCGCGACAGCGTCACGATCGTAATCGGCCCCTTGCGTTCCACCTTTGAGAATTTCAGCTCCATCGCGCGCTCCCGGATTTCTTTCGAAGGAATATTGGCGCCATACTACCGTGCGGGTGCGCCAGAGCACCATCGAATTGCGCGGGCGCGCCTTGCGCTCCTCACATCTCGGCTTGCTTGACTTGCACGCGCTCTTCTCACCTTAATCGCACCAAGCAAGAATGCGCCCAGCGCCTTAACGCAAAACGATAAAATCAATCCGGGAGAGAACCTGTGGATTTCTCATTGCCTGCCGATCTCGTTGCCTATCTCGGAGAGCTCGACCGCTTCATCGAACGCGAGATCAAGCCGCTGGAACAGGCCGACGACAACATCCGCTTCTTCGACCATCGCCGCGAATGGGCGCGCACCGATTTCGAGAATGGCGGCCTGCCGCGCCATGAATGGGAGGCCTTGCTGCGCAACGCCAAGGATCTCGCGGACGCCGCCGGGCATCTGCGCTTTCCGGTGCCGAAGCAATATGGCGGCAAGGACGGCTCCAATCTCTGGATGGCCGTGATCCGCGAGCATTTTGCCGCCAAAGGCCTCGGTCTGCATAACGACCTCCAGAACGAGCACTCCATCGTCGGCAACTTCCCCGTCGTCACCATGCTCGACCGCTACGGCCGCGACGACCAGAAGGCGATGATCGACGGCTCCATTAAGGGCAAGTACCGCATCACCTTTGGCCTGACCGAGCCGCATCACGGTTCGGACGCCACCCACATGGAGACGCGCGCGGTGCCCGCGACCCGCGACAACGTCAAGGG
This sequence comes from Bradyrhizobium sp. USDA 223, assembly GCF_044909005.1. Taxonomy (NCBI): domain Bacteria; kingdom Pseudomonadati; phylum Pseudomonadota; class Alphaproteobacteria; order Hyphomicrobiales; family Nitrobacteraceae; genus Bradyrhizobium; species Bradyrhizobium sp. USDA 223. Next base: position 3,918,399 of record NZ_JBIYDR010000001.1, on the reverse strand, counting down.
CTGGATCATCAACGGCGAGAAGATGTGGACGACAGGCATGCACGTCGCCACGCACTGCGCGCTGTTCGCGCGCACCAGCGGCAACGATGGCGATGCCCGCGGCATCACCTGCTTCCTGGTGCCGTCCAAGAGTCCCGGCGTCAAGGTCGAGGAGTACATGTGGACCTTCAACATGCCGACCGACCATCCGCGCGTCAGCTTCACCGACGTCTTCGTGCCGGAGGATGCGCTGTTCGGCGAGGTCGGCCGCGGCCTGTCGCTCGCTCAATGCTTCGTGCACCAGAACCGCATTCGCCAGGCGGCAAGCTCGCTCGGCGCCGCGGTCTACTGCATCAACGAGAGTGTGAAATACGCGCGTGAGCGCAAGCCGTTCGGCAAGGCGCTGGCCGAAAACCAGGCGATCCAGTTCCCGCTGGTCGAGCTTGCGACGCAAGCCGAGATGCTGCGCCTCTTGATCCGCAAGACCGCCTGGGAAATGGACCAGCTCAACGAGGAGCAAATCGAGCGCACGCTCTCCGACCGGGTCTCGATGTGCAACTACTGGGCAAACCGCCTCTGCTGCGAGGCCGCCGACCGCGCCATGCAGGTCCATGGCGGCATGGGCTATTCACGCCACAAGCCGTTCGAGCACATCTATCGCCACCACCGGCGCTACCGCATCACCGAAGGCAGCGAGGAGATCCAGATGCGGAAGGTGGCGGGGTTCTTATTCGGCTATATGGGGCCGGGGAAGCATTAGAGGCTCGCAATGCTCTGGTAGGGTGGGCAAAGCGAAGCGTGCCCACCACCTCTATCCGCAAGCATCAAGCGTAGAGAGATGGTGGGCACGGCGCTTTGCGCCTTTGCCCACCCTACGGCACCGCGGATCAATTCACCCGCCGATCCTTCCCCGCCCAATACGGCTCGCGCAATTGCCTGCGCAAAATCTTGCCGCTCGGATTCCGCGGCAGCGCCGGCAAAAACTCCACGCTCTTCGGCGTCTTGTAGCCGGCGATGCGGGTCCGGGTGAAGTTGATGATGTCGGTCGCGGTCGCCTGCTTGCCCGGCTTCATCACCACCATCGCCTTCACTGCTTCGCCCCATTTCTCGTCGGGCACGCCGATCACGGCGGCTTCGGCGACGTCAGGATGATCGCACAGCGCGCTCTCGACCTCGGCGGGGTAGATGTTCTCGCCGCCGGAGATGATCATGTCCTTGATGCGGTCGTGGATGTAGAGATAGCCGTCCTCGTCCATGTAGCCGGCATCGCCGGTGCGCAGCCAGCCGTCGCTGCGCAGCGTGGATGCGGTCGCCTCCGGCAGGTTCCAGTAGCCCGCCATGTTGGAGCCCGAGCGCGTTGCGATTTCGCCGACCTGCCGCGGCGGCAGCGGCTTGCCGTCCACGTCCAGAATCGCGATCTCCACGCCCGGCAGCGCCTTGCCGGCCGAGCGCATCCGCTCCAGCCCCTCGACGTGATCCTCCGGCGGCAGCGCGACGATGGTGCCGGTGGTCTCGGTCATGCCGTACAATTGCACGAAGCCGCATTTGAAGACGTCGATGCATTCCTTCAGCAGCGCTGCGGGGATCGGCGAGGCGCCGTACAGCATGTATTTTAGCCGCGAGAAGTCGACCGTCCTGGCGCGCGGCTGCCGCACCACGAATTGCATCGCCGCCGGCACCATGAACAGTTTTGTGATGCCCGACTGCTCGAAGAAGTCCAAAACCTTGGTCGGGTCGAACTCGCGTGCGATCACCCCGCGGGCGCCGTGATAGAGTCCCATCACACCCCAGCCGGAGCCACCGATATGGAACACCGGCATGGCCACCAACGACACGTCGTCGGTCGACCACCGGTTCCACTCCGGCTTGTCCTCGGCGTTGCCTGATTGCACCAGGTTGAGGAAGTTGGCATGCGACAACATCGCGCCCTTCGGCTTGCCCGTCGTGCCCGACGTGTAGAGCTGGATCGCGATGTCGCGGGTGTCGATCGGCACCTTCGGATCATCGCCGCTCTGCGCATCGCGCCATGCCGTAAAATCCGGCCATTCCGGCGCGCCGCCCTCGGTGGTGATGATGGTGCGGACGCTTGGTATCTGATCCCTGATCTGGCGGACGAGCGTGATGAACTCCGGTCCCACGAAAAGCACCGGCGCGTTGCAATCTGAAACGATGAAGGCGACCTCGGGCCCTGCTAGCCGCCAGTTCACCGGCGCCATCACGACGCCACCCTTCATCGCGCCCATCAGGAGCTCGAAATAGATGTCGCTGTTCTTGCCGAGATAGGCGATGCGGTCGCCCTTCTTCACGCCCATTGCGAGGAGCGCGTTCGCGACCTTGTTGGTCTTGGCGTCGAACTCGGCGAAGCTGGTGGTGCGGCCCTCGAATTCATAGGCAATAGCGCTGCCGCGGCTCTTCGCACGCTCGCGCACCATGTCGGCGAGGTTCGCCAATGGCTGTGTGGACATGTTTCTCCCGCAGGCGTTTGTTTTTATGCCGGGGAGTGTGGCGTCATCCGCGGGTGAAGACAAGATGGGACAAGATCGGCTGCGGTTTCATGTCCCGGACGCTGCGCAGCACGAAGTGATGCGCTGCAGAGCCGGGACCCAGCATGCTGCAATGTGCGTTGAGAGAGTTGGGCCCCGGCTCAGCAGCGCACCACGTCGCACCGGACGATGCTTCGCATCGCCGGGGACGCGCTGCGCTTCGTCCGGGGCACGGAAAAGCGTCACCCCCGCTTCGCGCGGTCCTTCTCGTTCTGCGCCATGATGCTCTCGCGCGCGGTCTTCCAGTCGTCGTCGCTCCAGTCGCGGAGCTGGTAGAAGTTGCCGCCCATGGCGAGCGCCTGGGCGCCGTCCATGGCGATGGTCTCGCCGTTGATCCAGTCGCAGCCGCCGGAGATCAGGAACACGGCCACGTTCTGCAGTTCCTCCATGGTGCCGACCCGGCCCATCGGGTTCATCGCCTTGGTGCGCGCGCCGGCTTCGTCACCGGGCTTGATGCGCTTGCTCATGCCCTCGGTCGGGATCTCGCCCGGGGCGATGGTGTTGAGGCGGATGCCGTGTCGTCCCCATTCGGTGGCAAGCGACATCGTCATGGCGTGGATCGCCGACTTGCTCATCGCCGAGGGCACCACGTAAGGCGAGCCGTTGCGCACCCAGGTCGTGGTGATCGAGACGACGTTGCCGGGCTGCTTCAACGCGATCCAGCGCTTGCCGACCGCATGGGTCACGTAGAACGTGCCGTGCATGACGATGTTGGCGACCGCATCGAAGCCGCGCGGCGAGAGCTCCTCGGTTCGCGAGATGAAATTGCCGGCCGCATTGTTGATGAGATCGGTGAGGGGGCCATCGCGGAAGATGGTCTCGATCATCTCCTCGACCGCGAGCGCGTTGCGGATGTCGACGCCGTGGCTGGTGACGCGGCCGCCGTAGAGATCCATCAGCTCGGTTGCGGTCTCGTCGCACACGATCTTGCGCCGACCGCAAATGTGCACCTCGGCGCCGAGCTGGAGAAACCGCGCCGCCATCGACTTGCCGAGACCGGTGCCGCCGCCGGTCACGAGGATGCGCCGGCTGGCCAGAAGATTTTCCTTGAACATGGCTGTTTCCTCTGTCGCGATTGTCAGTTAATTGGTCGATTGACTAAATCCGGCCGCCGGCGTCCTGTAAAGCGGCACTGAACAAGAACAGGCAAGAACTAGGGGAGAATTCGTCCATGGACGACCGCGTCTCGATCTCGATCTCGGAAGGCGTCGCCGATGTGCGCCTGGTGCGCGCCGACAAGATGAACGCGCTGGATCAGCCCATGTTCGAGGCCCTCGTCGCCGCAACCGACCGGCTGTCGAAGGAGAAGAGCGTGCGCGCCGTCGTGCTCTCGGGCGAAGGCCGCGCCTTCTGCGCCGGGCTGGACATGGGGCGGTTTTGCCGCTATGAAGGAGAAGGGCGGCAACGGAATTCCGGGTGGCGAAAATCGCGATCTCACGGTGCGCACCTATGGCAAGGCCAACTTCGCGCAACAGGCGGTGTGGGGCTGGCGCCAGCTACCGATGCCTGTGATCGCGGCCGTGCACGGCGTCGCCTTCGGTGGCGGCTTCCAGCTCTCGCTCGGTGCCGACATGCGCTTTCTCAGCTCGGATGCGCGCATGTCGATCATGGAGATCAAATGGGGCCTCGTGCCCGACATGGCTGGCACGCCGATCCTGGCCTCGCTGGTGCGCGACGACATCCTGCGCGATCTCACCTACACCGGGCGGATCTTCTCGGCGCAGGAGGCGCTGGCTTACGGCCTCGCCACGCGCATCTGCGACGATCCGCGCGCTGCGGCGCTTGAGGTCGCGCGCGAGATCGCAGGGAAAAGCCCCGATGCGATCCGCGCGGCCAAGCGGATGCTGAACAATCTCTCGGTCGATCCGGGCCCGGCGCTGCTCGCCGAATCCGTCGAGCAGCAGAAGCTGATCGGCAGCCCCAACCAGACCGAGGCGGTGCGCGCCAACCTGGAGAAGCGCGCGCCGAATTTTGCGGATTAGCTTTGGGTCATTCCGGGATCCGCCGTAGGCGCAGGCCCGGCATCCATCGAGCCGCATCGTTCGCTGTGAAATGGATTCCGGGTTCGATGCTGCGCATCGACCCGGAATGACGGCACAAACAACAACAAAGAAAAACAACAATGAGCCAAACCTCCCCCTTCCTCGGCATCGTCTCCGGCGAGCGCCGCCGCTCTCACGTCGAGGTCACTGAGCGCGCCGACCGCATCGCGGCCGGCCTCGCCAAGATCGGCGTCCGCCAGGGCGATAGCGTCTGCATGCTGATGCGCAACGACATCGCCTTCCTCGAAGCCGCCTATGCCGCGATGCGGCTGGGCGCCTATGGCGTGCCGATCAACTGGCACTTCAAGCCGGAGGAGATCAATTACATCCTGAAGGATTCCGGCACCGCGGTCCTGATCGCCCATGCCGACATGCTGCATGGCTTGCGCGATGCGATCCCGCATGGCGTCACCGTGCTCAGCGTGCCGACGCCGCCGGAAATCCGCTCCAACTACAAGATCGATCCGGGTCATCTGAAGACGCCGGACTTCGCGATCGATTTCGAAGCCTGGCTCGCGCAACACCCGCCCTATGACGGCCCGATCGTGCCGCAGCCCATGAACATGATCTACACGTCGGGCACGACAGGCCATCCCAAGGGCGTCCGCCGCAACGCGCCGACGCCGGAGCAGCAGGCTGCCGGTGAGCGCATGCGTGCGATGATCTATGGACTCAAGCCCGGCGCCCGCGCATTGCTGCCGGGGCCGCTCTATCATTCCGCGCCGAACTCGTTCGGCATCCGCGCCGGCAAGCTCGGCGGGGTGCTGGTGCTGATGCCGCGCTTCGAGGCGGAGGAATTTCTGCAGGCGATCGAGCGCTACAAGATCGATACCATCTTCATGGTGCCGACCATGTTCATCCGCCTGATGAAGCTGCCCGAGGAGGTGCGCAGGACGTACGACGTCTCCTCGCTGCGCCACGTCATCCATGCCGCCGCGCCGTGTCCGGCCGACGTCAAGCGTGCCATGATCGAATGGTGGGGGCCGGTGATCTACGAGTTCTACGGCTCGACCGAATCCAGCGCCGTGACCTTCGCGACCTCCGAGGATGCGCTGAAGAAGCCCGGCACCGTCGGCAAGATTTCGCCGGGCGCCGAGCTGCGCTTCATCGGCGACGACGGACGCGTACTCGGCGTCGGCGAGATCGGCGAGATCTATTCGCGCATGGCCGAGATGGCCGATTTCACCTATCACAACAAGCCGGAGAAGCGCGCCGAGATCGACCGCGACGGCTTCATCACCTCCGGCGACGTCGGCTATATCGATGAAGACGGCTACGTCTTCATCTGCGACCGCAAGCGTGACATGGTGATATCAGGGGGCGTCAACATCTACCCGGCCGAGATCGAATCCGTGCTGCATGCGGTGCCCGGCGTGCATGATTGCGCCGTGTTCGGCATCCCCGACGCCGAGTTCGGCGAGGCGCTGATGGCCGTGGTCGAGCCGCAACCCGGCGTCACGCTCGAGGCCACCGACGTTCGCGCGAGCCTGAAGACGCATCTGGCCGACTACAAGGTACCCAAGCACATCGAGATCCGCACTGGCCTGCCGCGCGAAGATTCCGGAAAAATCTTCAAACGCCGCCTGCGCGATCCCTATTGGGAGCAGGCGGGCCGGAAGATCTAGCCCTGCTTGATAGCCGTAGGGTGGGCAAAGCGTCCGCCGTCGCTCGAAGAGCGAAGGCGGAGGCGTGCCCACCAAGTTCGCTTCCGAAGGCAGTTCGTGGGCACGGCGCAAGGGCGCCTTTGCCCACCCTACGAGACTGCGGAGAGATCATCCCGGGTTATGCGGCGCTCCGGGCTTCACCTTGCGCGCCCTGAAGCGTCCTGGCGCGGACAAATTCCGAGCCTATATGAATGGGATCACCACCTCCGGATCGTCCCATGGCCCCCGTTTCCATCCTTCTCAACATCCTCTGGATCCTCATCGGCGGCGCCTGGATGACGTTCGGCTGGTTGATCGCCGCGATCGTCATGGCGATTACCATCATCGGCCTGCCCTGGGCGCGGGCGGCGTTCAACATCGCCGTCTACACGCTGCTGCCGTTCGGCTCGCGAGCAGTCAGCCGCTACGAGGTGACCGGTGTCGAGGATATCGGCACCGGCCCGCTCGGGGTGATCGGCAATATCATCTGGTTCGTGCTCGCCGGCTGGTGGCTGGCGCTCGGTCACCTCCTGACCGCGCTGGTCCTGGCCGTCACCATCATCGGCATCCCCTTCGCCTGGGCCCACCTCAAGCTCGCCGGCATCGCGCTCTGGCCGATCGGCAAGGTGATCGTGCCGGCTTAGGACGTTGCCTCAACGTCGTTCGGCGGCAGAGCGGAGCCGTGTGGCGCTGTCGCGGACTCAATCGCGCGGGCTACTTCTTTTTTGGTGTCAACCAGTCCTCGTCTTCCAGGGACGGTGCTTGTTTCTGCTGTTCCAGGATTTTTCTGTACTCCTCCGGGATCACCTGGCTGCGAGATGCTTCATGCAGCGTGTGCGGGAACCAGGTCGCAATGCCGGGGAAGGCAATCATCAGGCCAACGCAGATCACCTGCAGCACCATGAACTGGAACATGCCAGCGTAGATCGTTCCGAGACTCCAGCCCTTGACCACCTGCTTGAGATAGTACGCTGACATGGCGACGGGCGGCGACAGGAAGGCGGTCTGCAGCACCACCGCAACCAACGCTCCGAACCATATGAGGTCGATGCCCATGCCTTTCACGACAGGATAGAAGATCGGCAGAAACACCAGGATGATGGCCGGCCACTCAAACGGCCATCCCAGCAGGAAAATGAGAAGGAGCACGACAATCAGCATGAGGCTCGGCGGCAACTGCAGGCCGAGCATCGTCTCGGTGATCCAGTTCGCCGAGCCAAGGCGGGCGAACACCGCACCGAAAATGTTCGACGTGACCGCCAGCAGGAGGACCATGCTCGACGTCGCCATCGTCGAGATCAGCGCCCGTTGCAGTCCGCTGAGCGAGAACCTGCGATATGCGATGGCCAGGATCAGCGCGCCGACGCTGCCGATGCCGGCGGCCTCCGTCGGCGTCGCAAGCCCCCCGATGATCGAGCCGAGCGTCGCCGTGATGAGCCCGAGCAGCGGCAGCGTGCCGACGGCGACCTCGCGTGCAATGTATCCAGCGGAGTAGATCCGCTCATCCTTTGGCACTGGCGGCCCGAGCTTGGGATTGATGAAGGAGCGGCCCATCAGATAGATGATGTAGATGCCGGCCAGCAGAAAGCCCGGTCCGAAGGCTGCAGCATAGAGATCGGCGACCGAAACCCCGAGCACCGGCCCCATCACGATCAGCATGACCGACGGGGGAATGAGAATACCGAGCGTGCCGCCCGCCGTGATGGTGCCCGCTGAAAGCTTGGCATCATAGCCCGCCTTCGTCATGATCGGCGATGCCATGATGCCAAGAACGGTAACGGCTGCGCCGACGATGCCTGTCGCCATCGCGAACACGGTCGAGGTCAGGATGACGACGAGGAAGAGCGCGCCGCGCACCGGCGCAAGCAGCATGCGGAACGCCGTAAAAAGGCGCTCCATGAGTCCCGCCTGCTCGGTGATGAAGCCCATGAAGATGAACAGCGGTACGGCGGCGAGAAGTTCTTCCTTCATCATGCCGATGGTCTGGAAGTAACCAAGCTCGAAGACCGTCCCGCCCATGCCCCAGTAGCCGAACGAGAAGGCGAGAAACAGCAACGTGAACGAGATCGGCACACCGATGAAGATCGCGCCCAGCAGCACCAGCAGCATGATGAGGCCGATGAGCGCTTCTGCGGTCATATCTCGACTTTCTCCTTATGCTCCAGCTCGACGCCGGTGCGCGCCATGTAGATGCTCTTGATCAACTCGGACACGCCCTGGACCAGCAGCAGGAGGCAGGCGAGCGGCACGACGAATTTGAACGGCCACAGCACGGGCCGCCAGGGAGTCTGGTCCGAAGTCTCGTTGATCAGCCAGGCGTAGTGAAATTCGTTCCAGCTGATCAGGAACAGCATGATCAGGCTCGGGAAGAAGAAGACGACGTAGGAGATCGTATCGATCCAGCCCTTCCTACGGATCGAGAACTTCTCCCAGAAGAAGTCGGTACGGATATGAGCACCCTTGTGCAGCGCGTAAGCGGCGCCAAGCATGAAGAGCGAGCCGTACAGCATGTAGGTTGCGTCGTAGGCCCATATGGTCGGCGCGTTGAACAGGTAACGCGCTCCAACCTCGTAGGCGACGGCGAAAACCAGCGGCACCGAGAGCCACGAGATGATCGTGCCGGTCCGGTCGGTGAAGCCGTCGATCATCCTGATGATAGCCAGAAGCGCCGGTGGCTGCCCGCCTGTTATCTCAGCCATGCCTCGCTCCTGTCGCCGATCACTCGTGCGGCGCAAGCAGGCCGCCTGCGTGCGAATTGAGGGCGGTCAAATCGGCCGCCCTCGGAGGAAGTCCTATTTCTCGGTTGGGAAGTAGTAGTTCGCCATGAAGGAGTATGGCGGGAAGTAAGACCTCTTGTACGGCACCACAGCGCTGGCATACGCCTTCTGCGAGTCGTGCACCTTCTTGAAGAACGGGTTCTTGGCGCCCTCGGCCGCCGCGATCTCGTCCCACTTCTTGATGAAGGCCAGCAGGATCTCCGTCGGCGTGCGGAGGATCTGTACGCCGTGCTTCTGCTGCATCTCAATCAGCGCATCGGCGTTCTGGCGCTGCCACTTGGTCCACCAGACGAGGAATGTCTCGTTGGCCGCCGACTTGATGATCTCCTGATGTTGCGGGCTGAGCTCCTTCCACACATCGCCGTTGATCACGAGCTCGCCGACCGTCACGTTCTCATGCAAGCCGGGTGAATAGTGATACTTCCAGACATTGTGGAAGCCGAGCTGCATGTCCTCGATGCCACCGACCCATTCGGCGCAATCGATCACGCCGCGTTGCGCGGAGGGAATGATTTCTCCGCCCGGCATGTTGACCACCGTGAAGCCGAGCGCCTGCCACACTTCGCCGGCCATGCCGGTCTGGCGGCATTTCATGCCCTTCATGTCCTCGACCGTCTGGATCGGCTTCTTGAACCAGCCGAACGCCTGCGGCCCTGCAGGCAGGATTGGAAACACGACGAGGTTGAGCTTGAGCTCCTTCTGATAAAACTCGTTGTAAAGCTCGAGGCCGCCGCCGTGATAGAGCCAACCCATCACGTCCATGAAGTCCATGCCGAAGGTGCCGCCGGGACCGCCGGTGAACAGGATCGCGGTCTTGTTCTTGCCGGTCCAGTAGCCGGCCCACGCATGCGCTCCGTCGAGCACCTTCTTGTTGGTTGCGTCCAGCACCTCGAACGCCGGCACGACCTGGCCGGCGGGCATCGCCTCGATCTTCAGCGCGCCGGCTGACAGCTTGTTCACTCGGTCGACGAAATAGGTGAAGTTGTCATAGAGCGTGAGCGACGCCGGCCATGTGGCCTGCATCTTCAACACCTTCGTCTGCGCCATGACTGTTGTGGTGGATACGACAAACGCCGAAGCGATCAGGGCAACGGCGACCAACCCCAGAAACATGCGTTTCATGAGCTATCTCCTCCCTTGGACAACGTGACCGCGGCGAACTATTTTCTTCGTTGTTCTTGATCGCCAAGTCTTCAAACCACGTCTGTCATCATTCTGCCACCATCGCCGCAAGTTGTCATCTTGCTTTCTGGCCGCAGCAAGCGCTGGATTTGGACATGGGCGAGACGTCAGCTCTTTGACCCTTCGGCGACGAACCTCCATTCGTTTGTTGCGCTGGCTGTCGGTGGCAAACCAGACGCCGGGGGGCGCCTTTGGCTGCGGCCGGACGCGTCCAGGCGATGCGGCGCACACCATGCCTCGCGTTGCCCGACGGGCAAAACACGCCAATGCAGGTCAAGTGGCGGGAGTGCAAATATTCTGATTGACCGAATTCGCTGTTTCGGGTAAACCGCAGCACATCCCGGCTCGTCAAAGGGACGTTTCGCGATCGTCACGATACGTAGGCCGGGATGCGATGGACGCGGCAGCGCCGGCGCGTGACGGGATGGCAGGGCGGGCAAACCCGTGAGCCATCGCGATCCGCGGCACGACACGGTGTGGTCACAGCGTTGCTTTTCGGCATTGGGGGCGAGCACGCGCGAGCTTCCGACTGTCCGGGAGGGACGTTCGCGGACGGCAAAAGCGTGTGGTCCTGACGCCCGGGTTCTGTGCGTCAAGGCTTGCGGTGGTGAAGCGGCCCGACCGGGTGCGCGCATCAGTGATCCTCAAGGCAACGGGGGCAATAGTGCATCGCTCCCCGGGGAGAGCGCGCCATAAGCCGTAAAACCATTGCGCAGGGAAGGCCGGGATGTTCCGGCATCACCTGTGGTCACCCCGCGTGCGTCTTGTCGCGTGCGGACCTTGGGTGCCGGCTGGCGCCCGGCCTTCCCTGCGCCCTTACTTCTCGATGAGGGCGAAACGGACAGCAAAACTTCGGGCGCCTGCCCCGCGAGACCGCGAAGGCATGCTTATTATTCGACCAGCTATTTTCTCGCCCCGGACGCAGCGCAGTGCGCCGCACCTTCGCGGCGTGGTGCGCTGCCCATTGCGGCGATGTGCCTGAGGCTCCTGGGGCCCGGCTCTGCGCAGCAACGCTAAGGGGCGTTGCTGCTTGTCCGGGACACGAGATCGTCGCACTCCGATCCACGGTGCGTCGCCCCAACTTCATCTTGCACTGCGGTAGAAAAATATCGCACACTCCGTCGGACCGGGCCGCCAAGGGCGCGAGCAGGGGAGCGAGCCATGTCCCTCCAGACCGTACCATCCGACAGCACTGAGCAGCGCCCCAACCGCCCTGAGGATGTCCAGGCGATGGAGGCCGATGCCCGGCTGCGGGACGACATCCGCCTGCTCGGACGCATCCTCGGCGACACCGTGCGCGACCAGGAGGGGGCCGACGTGTTCGACCTGGTCGAGCGCATCCGCCAGACCTCGATCAGATTCCACCGCGACGAGGACCGGCTCGCCCGCCGCGAGCTCGAGCAGATCCTCGACAGCATGTCGACCTCCGAGACGGTGCGGATCGTCCGCGCCTTCAGCTATTTCTCGCACCTCGCCAACATCGCCGAGGACCAGAACAACATTCGACAGATGCGCGCGCGCGCGGCGGCCCAGAATGGCGGCTCCGGCGTGCTGGCGGAGACACTGGCGCACGCCAAGGCGGCGGGCATTGGTTCCGACCAGCTTCGCACCTTCTTCAAGACCGCGCTGGTCAGCCCGGTGCTGACCGCGCATCCGACCGAAGTTCGCCGCAAGAGCACCATGGACCGCGAGATGGAGATCGCAGCCCTGCTCGACCGCCGCGAGCGCGTCACCATGACCGAGGAGGAGGCGGCTGCCAGCGACGAGCAACTCCGCCGCGAGGTGCTGACGCTGTGGCAGACTAACCTGTTGCGCCGGACCAAGCTCACCGTGCTGGATGAGGTCGCCAACGGCCTGTCGTTCTACGACTACACCTTCCTGCGCGAGGTGCCGCGGCTCATCAACGCGCTGGAGGATCGGCTGGAGGAGGGCGGCGAGCAGGCGGCCGGCGAGCTCGCCTCGTTCCTGCGCATGGGCAGCTGGATCGGCGGCGACCGCGACGGCAACCCGTTCGTCACTGCCGACGTCATGCGCGGCACGCTGCGGCTGCAGTCGAGCCGGGTGATGCAGTTCTATCTGAACGAGCTGCACGTGCTCGGCGCGGAGCTGTCGATCGCAGCCCATCTCGCCGACGTCTCCGAGGAGCTGCGAACGCTTGCCGAGCGCTCGCCGGACACCTCGCCGCACCGGAGCGGCGAGCCCTATCGCCTCGCGGTATCAGGCATCTATGCCCGTCTCACCGCGACGGCTGAAAAGCTCGAAGTCGAGATCACGCGCCGGCCTGTCGGCAAAGCGGCGCCTTACGAGAGCGTGAGGGAGTTGCTGGCCGATCTCGACGTGCTGCATCGCTCGCTGATCTCCAACAACGCCCGCGTCATCGCCCGCGGTCGACTGCGGCTCTTGCGCCGCGCGGTGGATTGCTTCGGCTTTCACCTGGCCCGGCTCGACATCCGTCAGAACTCGGCCATCCACGAGCGCACCATCGCCGAGCTGATCGACGCCGCCAATCCCGGCATGTCCTATCTCGCGCTCGGCGAGGATGCCCGCATCTCGCTGCTGACCAACGAGCTACGCTCGACGCGCGCGCTGGTCTCGCCCTTCGTCAAATACAGCGACGAGACCATGGGCGAGCTCAACGTGTTCCATGCCGCCGCGGAAGCGCATGCGAAATTCGGCTCGGACGCCATTCCCCAATGCATCATCTCAATGTGCAAGGGCATGTCGGACATGCTCGAGGTCGCCGTGCTCCTGAAGGAGGTCGGCCTCGTCCATCCCTCCGGCCGCAGCGCCATCAACATCGTGCCGCTGTTCGAGACCATCGAAGACTTGCAGGCTTCGAGCAGCATCATGGACCGCATGCTGTCGTTGCACGATTACCGCCGGCTCGTCGACAGCCGCGGCAGCGTGCAGGAGGTCATGCTTGGGTACTCCGACAGCAACAAGGACGGCGGCTTCGTCACCTCGGGCTGGGAGCTCTACAAGGCCGAGATCGGCCTCGTCGAAGTGTTCGAGCGGCACCACGTGCGCTTACGCCTGTTCCACGGCCGCGGCGGCTCCGTGGGGCGCGGCGGCGGGCCGAGCTATGACGCCATCATCGCGCAGCCCGGCGGCGCGGTGAACGGCCAGATCCGCATCACCGAGCAGGGCGAGATCATCTCGTCGAAATATTCCAACGCCGAGGTCGGCCGCAACAATCTGGAGATCCTCGCCGCCGCGACGCTGGAGGCGAGTCTCCTGCATCCACGCCAGAGCGCGCCGCGCCGCGAATATCTGACCGCGATGGACGAACTCTCGAACCTCGCCTTCAAGGCCTATCGCGGCCTCGTCTACGAGACCGAAGGCTTCGTCGATTACTTCTGGTCGTCCACCGTCATCAACGAGATCGCCACGCTCAACATCGGCAGCCGTCCGGCCTCGCGCAAGAAGACCCGCGCGATTGAGGACCTCCGCGCGATTCCCTGGGTGTTCTCCTGGGCGCAATGCCGATTGATGCTACCGGGCTGGTACGGCTTCGGCAGCGCGGTCGAACAGTGGATCGCGGAGCATCCAGAGCAGGGCATGCCGTTCCTGAAAGAGCTCTACCAGGAATGGCCGTTCTTCCGCATGCTGCTGTCGAACATGGACATGGTGCTGGCGAAAAGCTCGATCGCGATTGCCTCGCGCTATGCCGAGCTGGTGCCGGACGAAGCCTTGCGTGAGAAGATCTTCGGCCGCATTCGCCGCGAATGGCATTCCTGCATCGAAACGCTGCTCGATATCATGGGCCAGGACCGATTGCTCCAGGGCAACCCGCTGCTGGAGCGCTCCGTCCGCCACCGCTTCCCCTATCTCGATCCGCTCAACCACGTGCAGGTCGAGCTCTTGAGAGAGCACCGCGCGCAGAACCCCGACGAGCAGGTGCTGCGCGGGATCCAGCTGACCATCAACGGCATCTCGGCGGGGTTGCGGAATACGGGGTAGGGCGAGTTGCAAATGGCGAGTAGCGAATAGAAACCCTATTCGCCATTCGCCACTCCCGATTCGCGCTACCTTACACCGGGTCCCAGGTGAAGATGTCGGCGGAGCGGTCGAGCTTGTAGAACGAGCCCTTCAGCGCCGGCATGCCGTGTTCGGCGATCGACTGCGGCGTCCAGCCTTCGCTCCGCTGCACCGAGCGGATCGGACGGTTCTGGCTGAACAGGAAGATCTCATTCATGCGCACGCCAAAGATCTGGCCGGTAACGTCCTTGGCGGAATCGCCGAGCAGGTAGCCGCAGAGCGGCGCGATCTTCTCCGGGCCCATCTGCTTGATCTTCTCGACGCGCGCCTTCTCGGCGTCGGTCTCGGTCGGGATGGTGCCGATCATGCGGGTCCAGGCGAACGGCGAGACGCAGTTGGAGCGGACGTTGAAGCGCCCCATGTCGAGCGCGATCGACTTCGACAGTCCGACGATGCCGAGCTTGGCCGCCGCGTAATTGGCTTGGCCGAAGTTGCCGATCAGGCCGGAGGTCGAGGTGAAGTGCACGAACGAGCCCGACTCCTGCTCGCGGAAGATGCGCGCTGCGGCGTGGCTGACGTAGAACGAGCCCATCAGATGCACCTTGATGACGGCCTCGAACGCTTCCACGCTCATCTTGTGGAAGATCATGTCGCGCAGGATGCCGGCATTGTTGACGACGCCGTCGAGCCGGCCGAAATGATCGGTTGCGGTCTTCACGATCTTGCTGGCGGGAATAGCTTCCGCGACGCTTTCGAAATTGGCGACGGCCGTGCCGCCGCGCTTCTTGATCTCCTCGACCACCTCCTCGGCGGGCGCCGCGTTCGCACCAGCGCCGTCGGCGGCTCCGCCGGGATCGTTGACGACGACCTTGGCGCCCTCGGCCGCGCACAGAAGCGCAATCTCGCGCCCGATACCGCGGCCTGCGCCGGTGACGATGATGACCTTGTCTTGCAGTGATTTGCTCATGTGGGTTCTCCGCTATGCGTTCCGGCGTTTCTTACCTCGCCCCGCTTGCGGGGAGAGGTCGGAGCGCATCGAAGATGCGATCCGGGTGAGGGGGTACAGGTCTCGCGGCCATCTCATCCGTGGAGAGAGGCCCCTCACCCCAGCCCTCTCCCCGCAAGAACGGGGAGAGGGAGAGGCGAGCAGCGGGTTACCTCTCGTTCGTGAACACGATCGTGCCACTCGCGGCGAACATGCCGCCGACACCGTGGCACACCGAAATCTTCGCGTTCGGCACCTGTGCCGGCGCGATGCCGCGCATCTGGCGCACGCTCTCCTGCAGCGCGTACATGCCGTACATGCCCGAGTGCATGTAGGACAGGCCGCCGCCATTGGTGTTGAGCGGCAGCTTGGCCCCAGGCCGCGTGTTGCCGTCGGCGATGAATTGGCCGGTCTCCTCATAGGGCATGAAGCCGAGATCGCCGAGGCCGAACAGCGGCAGATGCGCGAACGCATCGTAGATCATGAGATGGTCGACATCCCCGTGTGCGATGCCGGCCTCCTTGAAGGCGAGCGGCCCCGCGGTCTTGAAGGCACGCGAGGAGTTGAACGTCTCCATCTGGCTGACCATCGGCGTCTCGACGCTCTCGCCGGTGCCCATGATGTAGACCGGCTTGCGCGGAAAATCCCTGGCGCGGTCGGCCGAGGTCAGGATCAGCGCGCCGCCGCCGTCAGTGACGAGGCAGCACTGCAGAAGCCGGAACGGATAGGCGATCATGCGCGAGTTGAGGACGTCGGCGACCGTGATCGGCTCCTTCATCATCGCGCGCGGATTCTTCGCCGCCCACTCACGTTGCACCACCGCGACCGAAGCCAGCTGCTCGTGAGTGATGCCGTAGGTCTTCATGAAACGCAGCACGGGAATCGGGAACATGCTGGGCGGGCCATAGACGCCGAAAGGAGCCTCGAACTGGCCGTTGAGGCTGTCGGCCGGCGTCGAGCGCGGCAGTTTGCCGATCATCGACTTGCCGCTCTCGGCGTGGGTGATCAGCACCGTCTTGCACAGACCCGCCTCGATCGCCGCCGCGGCGTGGCGGACATGCAGCATGAAGGAGCAGCCGCCGACCGAGGTGCCGTCCACCCAGGTCGGCTTGATGCCGAGATAGTGGCAGACCTGCTGCGGCGTTTCGACCGCGGTGGCGAAGCCGTCGATGTCGGACAGCTTCAGCCCGGCATCGGCGATGGCGTTGAGCGCGGCATCCGCATGCAGCTGGAGCTGCGAGGCGTTGGGAATGACACCGAGCTCTGTGGTCTCGGCCGCGCCGACGACGGCAACCTGGTTCTTGCGCATGGCCTTACCCCTTCGCCGGGCGGAAGACGGGGAGGGTGATCTTGTCGTCGAGCTCCTGGAAGGCGACCTCGAGCTTCATGTCGAGTTCGAGCGCCTCGGGGGTCTGCGGGCAGTCGATGATGTTGCTCATCATCCGCGGGCCCTCGTCGAGCTCGACCACCGCGATGGCGTAAGGCGGCGTGAAGCCCGGCGCGGCCGGACGATGGTTGATCACGTAGCTGTAGAGAATGCCCTTGCCGCTCGCTTTGAAGATGCTGACCTTGCGCGAGGCGCAGGAGGGGCAGAACGGGCGCGGCGGGAAGTAGACATGGGCACAGGCATCGCAGCGCTGCAGGCGCAATTCGCCGGCCTTGGTGCCGTCCCAGAAGTGCTGGGTCTCCGGCGTCGGTTTCGGTCGCGCGCGCTGCGGTTCGGCCATGTTGGCGGCTCCTCCCAAGAGACTCCCGAGCGACAGGCCTCGCGCCCGCCGGTTTCGAACTTGATGCGACAATCGACCATGGCGCGTCAACGGTCCAGCAATGCGCATGCATGCCATCATGCGCACAATGCTTGTGTCGAGCTGAGCCAGCGCTATAGATTGCGCGCGAAATATTCCGTGAGACAGACATGCCCGATTTTCCGACACTGGCGCAGCTCGCCGAAGATCTCGAAAGCGGCCGCACCACCTCCCGCAAATTGGTCGAGGCCTGCCTCGCCAGGATCGCCGACCCCGCGGGCGAGGGCCAGCGCGCCTTCATCCATGTCGACAAGGACGCCGCGCTCGCCGCCGCCGATGCGATGGATGCCTTGCGCAAGGCCAAGGCGGCGCCGTCGCGCTATGCCGGCATCCCGATCTCGATCAAGGATCTGTTCGACATCAAGGGCCAGGTGACGCGCGCCGGCTCGCGCGCGCTGGATGACTCAGCCCCGGCCGAGCACGATGCCGCGACGGTGGCGCGGCTGCGAAAGGCCGGCTTCGTCGTGATCGGTCGCACCAACATGACCGAGTTCGCGTATTCCGGCATCGGCATCAATCCGCATTATGGCACGCCGAAGGGAGCTTGGAACCGGTCCGAAGGCCACGTGCCCGGCGGCTCGTCCGCCGGCGCGGCGGTGTCCGTGCTCGACGGCATGGCGCATGGCGCGCTCGGCACCGACACCGGCGGCTCCTGCCGGATTCCGGCCGCCTTCAACGGCATCGTCGGCTACAAGCCGACGCAGCGCCGCGTGCCGCTCGACGGCTCGGTGCCGCTTTCATTCTCGCTCGACAGCATCGGACCGCTCGCACGATCGGTCAGCTGCTGTGCCATACTCGATGCCGTGCTCGCCAATGAGCCGATCGTCGCCTTGAGGCCGCGGCCGATCCAGGGCATGCGCCTTGCGGTGCCCACCACGATCGCGCTCGATGACCTCGACGCCGAGGTGGCCAAGACCTTCGAGCGCGCGCTGAAGACGCTGTCCGATCACGGCGCCATCGTCGAGCGTATCGAGATGGCGGAGTTCCATGACGTCGGCCCGATGAACGCCAAGGGCGGTTTTGCGGCCTCCGAGAGCTATGCCTGGCACCGCTATCTCATCACGGCCAAGGGCGACGTCTACGATCCCAGGGTCGCGGTGCGCATCATGCGCGGCGAGGCGCAGAGCGCGGCCGACTACATCGACCTGCTCAACGAACGCCGCTCGCTGATCGCGCGCGTCAATGCGCGCATCGCGCCCTATGATGCGCTGGTGCTGCCGACCACGCCCAACACACCGCCGAAGATCGCCGACCTCGCCGACGATCAGGCGTTCACCCGCGAGAACATCCGCGCCTTGCGCAATTGCAGCCTGATCAACCTGATCGACGGTTGCGCCATCTCGCTGCCCTGTCATCGCGAGGGCGACATTCCCGTCGGCCTGATGCTGGCGGGCGCAGGCGGCTCGGACCGCCGTATCTTCGAGCTTGCTGCCGGCATGGAGGCCGTCATTCGTGTTTGATCTCACTTTCACCGTCGATGCCCAGGACACCACCACGCCCCTAACGCTGGCGATCGACCAGCTGGTCATCGCCGGCTGGACCGGCCGCGACACGGTCGCGCGCGACAAGCACATCGCCGAGCTGGAGGAGATGGGCATCGCCCGCCCGGCCTCGACGCCGATCTACTACCGCGCCTCGGCGCGGCGGCTGACCCAGGAGGACAGCATCGAATGCACCGGCGGCGATTCTAGCGGCGAGGTCGAGTTCGTGCTGATCGGCTGGCAGGGCCGCATCTTCGTCGGCTGCGGCTCGGATCACACCGACCGCAAGGTCGAGGCCTACAGCGTCACGGTCTCCAAGCAGATGTGCGACAAGCCGATCGCCTCGGCGCTGTGGCAGCTCGAGGACGTCATCGGCCATTGGGACAAGATGATCCTGCGCTCCTACGCCACCATCAAGGGCGAGCGCGTGCTCTACCAAGAGGGCACGCTGGACGCGATGCTGCCGGTCGCCGACCTCATCGCGCGCGGCTTTGACGGTAGCAAGTTCCCCGACGGCTGCGCCATGTTCGGCGGCACCTTCGCCGCCAAGGGCGGCATCCGCCCCGCAGATCGGTTCGATTTCGAGCTGGAAGATCCCGTGCTGAAGCGGACGATCCGGCACGGCTACGACGTGGTGACGCTGCCGGTGCGGGGGTAACTCGCTCCACAAGCGACGGCCCCGTAGGGTGGGCAAAGCGAAGCGTGCCCACGTATTGCGAAGACGTGGGCACGGCGCAAGAGCGCCTTTGCCCACCCTACGAAACTGCCGGTGAGGGGCTGATCCCTCTCCGCGTCATTGCGAGCGAAGCGAAGCAATCCAGGCTCTCTCCGCGGAACCAGTCTGGATTGCTTCGTCGCAAGGGCTCCTCGCAATGACGGGGAGACGATCATCGGAAATCGGGTGGTTGTGGCGCCCGGGATCTGCGACACCCGCTCCCGTCATTCCGGGGCGCGCCCACTTGGGCGCGAGCCCGGAATCCATACTCCCGATCGTGGTTATGGATTCCGGGCTCGCGACTGCATCGCGCCCCGGAATGACGGATGGATAGGATCATCGCCATGGCCATCGCGAAACTCGTTTCCGCTCTCGATGAAACAGCCGACCTCGCCGGCCACGTCGACGCCCTCGACTGGCCCCAAATCACCGCCGAGCTCGACTCCCAAGGCTGCGCCGTGCTGAAGAACCTGCTGACGCCTGCCCAATGCGGCGCCATTGCCGCGCTCTACCCGGACGATGCGCACTTCCGCAGCCGCATCGTGATGGGCCGCCACGGCTTTGGCCGCGGCGAGTACAAGTACTTCGCCTATCCGTTGCCCGAACTGATCGCGCAGCTCCGCCCCGCGCTCTACGCGCACCTGCAAGCCGTCGCCAATCGCTGGAATGAGGCGATGGGGATCGACATCCGCTATCCCGGCACACATGCGGCGTTCCTGAAGCGCTGCCACGACGCCGGGCAGACGCGGCCGACGCCCCTGCTGCTGCAATATGAGGCTGGCGACTACAATTGCCTGCACCAGGACCTCTATGGCGAGCACGTGTTCCCGCTCCAGGTCGCGATCCTGCTGTCCGACCCCGGACGCGATTTCAGCGGCGGCGAGTTCGTGCTGACCGAGCAGCGTCCGCGCATGCAGTCGCGGGCCGAGGTGGTGCCGCTGGCACAGGGCGATGCGGTCGCCTTCGCTGTGCATCATCGTCCGGTGCAGGGGACACGCGGCACCTACCGCGTTAATCTGCGCCACGGCGTCAGCCGGATCAGATCCGGCCGGCGCCACACGCTGGGTGTGATCTTCCACGATGCCAAATGAGCGCTGCGATTGACGGGTGATCTGTTCGACAGCCTCGCCGAGGCGCAGCCATCGCGCGAAAAGATCGCCGACGGTGCCGTGCTGCTGCGCGGCTTCGTCAAGCCGATCGAGAGCGGGCTGATCGACGCGGTCCGCGCCATCGTGGCGCAGTCGCCGTTCCGGCGGATGACGACGCCGGGCGGCCACCTGATGTCGGTGGCGATGACCAATTGCGGCGAGCGGGGCTGGATCACCGATCACACCGGCTATCGCTACGATCCCATCGATCCGCGCACCGGTGCGCCATGGCCGGCGATGCCGCCGCTGTTCGCCGATCTCGCCCGCCGCGCCGCGGAGCAGGGCGGCTTTGAAGGCTTTGCCCCCGATGCCTGCCTCGTCAACCGCTACGAGCCGGGCACGAGGCTGTCGCTGCATCAGGACAAGGACGAGCTGGACTATTCCGCGCCGATCGTCTCGGTCTCGCTCGGGCTGCCCGCGACCTTCCTGTTCGGCGGCCTCGCGCGCAATGACAAGCCGCGCCGCTTCCGGCTCGTCCATGGCGACGTCGTGGTCTGGGGCGGGGCCAGCAGGCTCGCCTATCACGGCGTGGCGCCGCTCGCCGACGGCGAGCATCCGCTGCTCGGCCGGAAGCGGATCAACCTGACCTTCCGCAGGACGCGCTGACGCGTTTCCTCGCAGCCCTCGCTCGTCTAAGCTTGGGGCGGGGAGGCGGCGACATGACGACCACACAGAGCTCGGCCGGCACGGGCACGGCGAACCGCACGGGGCTGTATCTCGGGGTGCTGCAATTGGTGTTCACGCTGGGCTGGACCACCTACGTCGTCTACCTGCCAAAGCTCGCCGCCGATGTCGGCATCGCGCCGTCCACCGTGATCCTCATCCTGATGCTGGATCAGGCGATCTTCACCATTGCCGATACCGCGATGGGAGTAGCCGCCGACAAGCTCGCGCCCCATGTCGGCAGGCTCGGCCTGTTCGTCGCCCTCGTGACCGCGATCTCCTGCGGCGCCTTCGTCGCGCTGCCCTTCGTTGCCGGAGCCGGCGCGGCGGCGCAGGGCTGGTTCATCGCGCTGATCGTGATCTGGTCGATCACCTCCTCGGCGCTGCGCGTGCCGCCGCTGACCTTGCTCGGCAAATACCGCGCCAAGCCGCAGGTGCCGTTCCTCGCAGCGCTCGCCATGCTCGGCTACGGCATCGCCGGCGCGGTCTCCCCCTATCTCGGCGTGGTGCTGCGCGAGCACGATGCGCGGTTGCCGTTCGTGATCTCCAGCGTGGTGCTGCTTCTGACCGCGCTCGGGCTATCCAGGATCGAGCATGACGTGGCGCGCGAGACCGTGCCGCCCACACCGGACGAAGCGGCAAAGCCGCTCGGTCTCGTCCCAATCGCCTTCATCGTCGCGATGATCACGCTCGCACTCGGCTACCAGCTGCACTTTGCCATGAACAGCGCGCCGTTCTATCTGCGCTTTGCAGCTCCCGGCGACCTGCAATGGCTGATGCCGGTGTTTTGGATCGGCTTCAACATCGCGATGTTTCCGGCAAGCCTGATCGTCAAGCATCGCGGCGGCCTCGTCGTGATGGGCGCCGCCGGCCTGTTCGGTGCGGTGGCGATTGCGGCGGCCGAATTCGCCGGCAATCTCAACACGCTGATCGCCGCGCAATTTCTCGCCGGAGCTGCCTGGGGCTGCATGCTGATGAGCGCGGTCTCGGCTGCGCTCGCGATCGGCTCGACCGGCGCGGAAGGCAAGGTCACGGGCCTCGTCTTCTCCGCGCTCGCCCTCGGCACCTTCGCGCGGATGGCCGCGGTTGCCGGCGGCCTGCAGAAGATGCCGGAATACGCGCCGCTGCTGCACTGGGCGCCGGTCGCCTGCTGGTCGGTCGCGGGCGCCGGTCTGCTGGTGATTGCAGCCGCGCGGCTGCAGGGCGCGTCTAAAGCGCGATGAATTAGGCTTGATCGCGCAACGACGGAGGTACGCTCCCTCTCCCGCTTGCGGGAGAGGGTTGGGGAGAGGGTGCTTCCGCAATGGGACAATCCCCAAGAGGAGAAAGCCCTCACCCGCGCCTTCGGCGCGACCTCTCCCGCAAGCGGGAGAGGTGAACAAGCCGCGACAATCGATTCAACCTAAAGCCATTTCGCCTCAAGGCTTCGGCGGGTGAATGAAGGCCCACGGGCTGACTTCGGAATCCCGGGGCACCTCGACGGAAATCAGCACCGGCCCGCCGTGGCCGAGCGCCTTCTCCATCGCCGCCTTGAATTGCTCCGGCGCGGTGACGCGCGCAGCAGTCACGCCAAAGGATTCCGCGAGCTTGACGAAATCCGGATTGACGAGGTCGGACGCCACCACTCGGCCATCGAAATGCTGGCGTTGGTCGCGGCGGACATTGCCGTAGGCGTTGTTGTTGAACACCAGCGTCACCACGCCGATGTTGAACTGCACGGCGGTGGCAAGCTCCTGCACGCCGAACATGAAGCCGCCGTCCCCGGTGATGGCGACGACCGGCTTGTCGGGATTGGCGACCTTGGCGCCGAGCGCGGTCGGGAAACCCGAGCCGAGCGTGCCCTGGTAGCCCGAGGTGATGAAGGTGCGCGGCTGGTAGATTGGAAAGCCGTACCAGGAGGCGAAGCCGACCTGCGACAGTTCGTCGGTGACGATCGCATCTGCCGGCAGTACCTCGCGCAGGATGTTGAGATAGGCCATCTGCGGCTGAACCCGCTGGATCTCGGCTTGCGCGGCCGCGGTGGCCTCGCGGATCGTGCCGCGCCGTCCGGAAGTCTTGCTGTAGCCGGCCCTGCGAACGGCGGCGGCGAGATCGCGGGTCGCGGTCTTGGCATCGGCGACGATCGCGGTGTCCGACGAGAACCGCCGCATCTCGACCGGATCGATGTCGATGCGGATGCTCTTCAGGCCAGTGGGCCGATACGGCCAGCGCGACATGGTCGGCAGCTCAAGCCGTGTGCCGATGCCGATCATGAGATCGGTATTCGGCCACAGCCTGTAGGCCGCGGCCATAGTGAGCCCGAGCTCGTGCGCATTGGAGACGATGCCGCGGCCGCTGCGGAAGGCGACCACGGGCGCATCGATCATCTCGGCGAGCTCGAGGATTTCCTCACCCGCTTCGATCGCGCCGCTGCCGACGAAGATCATCGGCGCCTTGCTGGTCCTGATGAGCGCGGCGGCCTGCTTGATCATATCAGGATCAGGCTGCGGCGCCGGCAGAGGCTCCAGCACCTTCGCAGGCGCCGCGTCGGCACGCTGGGTGAAGACGTCCCAGGGCATCTCGACCGACGCGGGGCCGCGCCGTCCCGACATCATCTCCTGGAAAGCGCGCGCGACGATCGTCGGCGCATCGCCGGGATATTCGATGCGCTCGGCCCATTTCACATAGGTGCGCAAGGTCGCGAGTTGGTCCGGCATCTCATGCAGATGGCCGCGACCCTTGCCCAGGAACGAAGTCGGCACCTGGCCGGTGACGCACAGCACCGGCTCGTTGCAGCCGAACGCGGTGAGCAGCGCGGCGCTGGCATTGAGCACGCCCGGGCCGGGTACCACGCTGAACACGCCGGGCCGGCCGCTGGAGCGCGCATAGCCGAATGCCATGTAGCCGCAGGCCTGCTCGTGCCGCGCGCCGATCACCTTGAGCTGGGCCTGGTGGAACGCGTCGAACAGGCCGTAGACCTGCGCGCCGGGCAGGCCGAACACGGTGTCGACGCCGTGGGCGACAAGCCCGCTTACGATCGCTTCGCCGCCGGAGAGGCTGGTCATTTGGTTATTCCATTTCGCTTGTTGTTCAGGCTTCGTCGATCACGCCGTTGCGCAAGCGCCCGATCCCCTCGGCCTCGACCTCGACGACATCGCCAGGCTTCAGATAGCGCGGCGGATCGAACCGCGCACCGGCGCCGGTCGGCGTGCCCGTGACGATGATATCGCCGGGGACCAGGGTTGCGAAGGTCGAGATATAGTTCAGGAGATAGCGGAACGGAAACATCAGCCGGCTGGTGCGATCGTCCTGCCTGAGCTCGCCGTTGACATGCGTGGTGAGCCTGACGTCCGCGATCTGCGATTCCCGCGTGTAGGGCACCAGCCACGGGCCGAGGCTGCCGCTGGAATCGAAGTTCTTGCCCTGCGTCACGTTGAACTTGGCGTGGCGCAGCCAGTCACGCACCGAGCCCTCGTTGCAGAGCGTCAGCGCGGCGATGTGATCGAGCGCGGCGCTTTCGGGAATGTGCCGGCCTTGCTTGCCGATCACCAGCACGATCTCGCCCTCATAGTCGAGCTGCGCCGAGGCGCGCGGGCGCACCAGCGGCGTGTCGTGGCCGACGAAGGAGCGGGGCGAGCGCATGAACATGCTGGGATATTTCGGCGCCTCCTGGCCGTCCTTGTACTCGGCGTTACGATCAGGATAGTTGACGCCGATGCAGATGATCTTCTCCGGTGCCGGGACCGGCGGCAACCAGGTGATCTCGCTGAGTGCGTGAACCGGCGTGCGACCAGCGGCTTCCTCTGCAAGGCTCACGAGCTTTCCGGACGCGATCACCTCGCGCAGCGTCGGATAGGTCTGGGCATAGCGCGCGGAGAGATCGACGATGCCGCCTTCCAGAACGGCGCCGTACTTGGTTTCACCCTTGACGGAATAGGTGGCGAGACGAGGCAGCTTCATCAGTCCGCCACCAGCACATCGGCCACGAATTTCGGCTCGCGCACGGCTTGGCCCGTGAACGGCGAGCCCTGCTCGAACCAGGACCGCGGCGCCGGGGCGCCCCACAGCGTCTGGCGGCGCGGATCGCGCAGCGACCAGCGCAGCGGCTCGTGGTCGTGATCTCCGGTGAAATAGTCGCTGGTGTAGAGCTCGAGGCGGTGTCCGTCGGGATCGCGCACATAGAGGAAGAACGCGTTCGAGATGCCATGGCGTCCCGGCCCGCGCTCGATGTTCTTCACAAAACCTTGCGAAGCCATGACGTCGCAGAGATGGATGATGTTCATCGCCGTCGGCGTCCAGTAGGCGAAGTGATGGAGGCGCGGCCCCTTGCCGTTGGTGATCGCAAAATCGTGGACATTGCCCTTGCGATGCATCCAGGCCGCGGCGATGCGCCCGTTCGGCCCGTCCTCCTCGGCATATTCGGTGAGGCGAAAACCGAGCCGGGCGTAGAATTCCATCGTGTCCTGCACTTCGGCCGCGAAGACGTTGAAGTGATCCAGCCGCTGCGGGTGGCAGCCCCGGTAGAGGTCGTAGCGGCGCAGGAGATGCGGCCGCCGCTCCATCGCCGCGTAGAGCTCGATTCTAAAGCCGAAGGGATCGGTGAATTGCAGCGTGCGGCCCTGGAACGGCTGGTCGACGAAGGCGTAGGCGAGGCCGTTCTCGGACAGGAACGTGGCGGCCTTGTCGAGATCTTTGTCGTTGCCGACCTTGAAGCCGAGCCGGGCGCAAGCCGGCACCGCGGCCTTGCGCAGCACCAGCGAGTGATGCTGGTGCTCCTCGGCCGCGCGCAGGTAGACGGCCTCTTCGTCGGCGTCCTCGACATGCAGGCCGACAATGGTCTCGTAGAACTCGCGGCTCAGCTTCAGGTCGGTGACGTCGAGCACGACGTGGCTGGAGCGGATGATGTTGAACGGCGGTTCGAAGACATGTTGCGGTACCGGCATGTGCGTTTCCCCTTCTCGGCTTCGTCATTCCGGGGCTTACGAAGCACGAACCCGGAATCCATTCATCCACCAACTCTGCTGCTCGATGGATCCGGGTTAGGCTCTTCGAGCCGCCCCGGAATGACACCGCCGCTAAATTCCCAGCTTCTGAATCTTGTGCGTGCCCCGCGCTAGCGAGACGTGCTTGGTTTCCATGTAGAAGTCGAACGAATAATCGCCGCCGTCGCGGCCGATGCCTGAAGCCTTCATGCCGCCGAACGGCGTCGGCAGATGGCGGACATTCTCCGAGTTCAGCCAGATCATGCCGGCCTCGAGCGCATCGGCAACACGCAGTGCGCGTCCCATGTCATTGGTCCAGACATAGCCGGTCAGGCCGTAACGGATGTCGTTGGCGATCTCGATCGCGTCCACCTCGTCTCGGAAGGGCAGTACGGTCAGGAACGGCCCGAACACCTCCTCCTGCGCGACCCGCATCTTGCCGTGCGCACCGGTCACCAGCGTCGGCTCGACATAATGCCCGCCGCCGGGGCCGTCGTAGGCCTTGCCGCCGACCGCAATGGTGGCACCGTCCTGGCGCGCCACGTCGAAATAGGAGCAGACCTTTGCCAGATGCCGCTCGTGGATCAGCGGGCCGATCTCGGTGGCGGGATCGAGGGGATGGCCCACCTTGAGCGCCTTCACCCGCGCGGTCAGCTTCTCCACGAATTCTTTCGCGATGCTCTGCTGGATCAGCAGCCGACTCGAAGAGGTGCAGCGCTCGCCATTGAGCGAGTAGATCATGAACACGACGGCATCGAGCGCGCGGTCGAGATCGGCGTCGTCAAACACGATCACCGGGTTCTTGCCGCCAAGCTCGAAATGCACGCGCTTCAAGGTCGGCGCGCCCTGCATCATGATGGCCGAGCCGGTCGCGCTCTCGCCGACGAAGCCGATTGCCTTGATGGCGGGATGCTCGGTCAGCGCCTTGCCCGCTTCCTCGCCAAAGCCGTGCACGGTGTTGAGCACGCCGTCGGGGACGCCGGCTTCCTTCACGAGCCTTCCCAGAATGGAAGCGGTCACCGGCGACCATTCGGCCGGCTTGTGCACGACGGTGCAGCCGGCCGCCAGCGCTGGCGCGATCTTCCAGGTCGAGAGCATGAACGGCGTATTCCATGGCGTGATCACGCCGACCGGGCCGATCGGCACCCGCGTCGAGACGTTCCAATGCTCCTCGCTCGGCGTGTTAAGGCCGTCGCGCGCCTCGCTGCATTTGTCGGCGAAGAAACGGAAATTCTCGGCGGCGCGGATCGCGGCCTTTGCCATGAAGCGATAGGCCTGCCCGGTATCGATGCATTCGAGCACCGCGATGTCCTCGGCATTGTCCTCGATCGCATCGGCCACCCGATGCAGCAGCTTCTTCCGCATCGGCGGGCCCATGTCGCGCCACGACTTGAACGCGAGTGCAGCCGCAGTCGCTGCCGCGTCGATGTCCTCGGCATTGCCCCGCGCGACGCTGGCGAGCACGGCGCCATCGACCGGCGACCTGGTCTCGAACGTCTCGCCCGAGATCGAGGCGACGGTCTTGCCGTCGATCATGTGGCCGATGCCGTCCGCGCGCAGAGTTTTCAAAAGCGGCGCGAGGCGGTCACGGTTGGCCTGGAACAGATCGGCTTTCGGCGTGGGCTTATCCATGAGCGGCCTCCGCTTTCAGGGCGTCGTGAATGTTGTTGCGCTTCCAGCTGGTGTCCTTGTCGTTGATCTGCATGTCGAACGACAGGGCGAACTTGCTGGCGGCGAAGACGGGATCGAGATGTCTTGAGAGCGCCTGGAAGACGTGCTCGCCGGCCTTCTGGCGGGTAGGCAGGTCGCGGCCCTCGCCGATGCGCAGCACCATGTCCAGGAATCCGTAGTCCTGCCGCGCGTCCGCAATCGCATAGTGCTCGCAGCGGATGGCACGAACGCGGATGCCGCCGAGCGGGAAGATACCGGTCTCGCTAGCTGCCTTGCGCACGACCTCGCACACCGCGGCGATGTCGAGACGGCCGTCGAGATTGGCCGAATACTCGATGGTGAAATGCGGCATCGCGGTTTCACTCCCTGTCTTCTTCCGCCTAGGCGAAGTAGCAGCTCACCGAGCCGTAGGCGCCATAATCGGCCTGGATTGTGTCGCCCTTGCGGGTCTCAATCGGACGGATGAACGAGCCGGCGAGCACGACCTGGCCGGGCTCGAGCGCCAGCCCAAGCGGGGCGATCTTGTTGGCGAGCCAGGCGACGGCAGTCGCGGGATGATTGAGCACGCCGGCGGCAAGGCCGGTCTCTTCCAGCTGGCCGTTCTTGAAGCAGAGCGCTCCGATCCAGCGCAGGTCAGCATCCAGCGGGCGGATCGGCCGCCCGCCGAGCACGATGCCGGCATTCGCCGCATTGTCGGCGATGGTGTCGAAGATCTTTCGCGTCGCCTTGGTCTTGGGATCGACGCGCTCGATCCGCGTATCCAAAATCTCCAGCGCCGGCACCACGAAGTCGGTGGCGTTGAGCACGTCGAACAGCGTGCAGTCGGGCCCTGAAAGGCGCTTGCTCATGACGAAGGCGAGCTCGGCCTCGACGCGCGTCGCGATGAAGCGCTCGGTCGGAACGAGGCCGCCATCAGCGAAGAACATGTCGTCGAGCAGCACGCCGGAATCCGGCTCGTCGATGCCAAGCGCGCTCTGCATCGCTTTCGAAGTGAGGCCGATCTTGTGGCCTTTGACCACGCGCCCCTCGGCGATCTTGACGTCGACCCAGGCCTTCTGAATCGCATACGCATCCGAGATGCTGATGTCCGGGAAGTCGTGCGAGAGCTGCCGGATTTGCGTGCGCGTCTTCTCCGCCTGGTGCAGACGCCTCGCGCAAGCTTGGATATCGTCGTTGGAAAGCGCCATTTGTGATCTTACAAATCGTGGTGCCGCGGAGATACTTAACATGTTAAGTGAATGCGTCAAACACAAATTCGGCTTGCTGCACTGCAAACGTTTTGCGGCTTGAAGGGGCGTCATGACCAAGAAATCTGCCGATCCCGCCAACGGTCACCCGCCTGCCGCGCGCCAGGTGCCGATGCGCGATTTCTCGCGCTCGCTGCCGATGTCGCTGCTGCGAGCCCGGGAAGCGGTGATGCGGCAGTTTCGTCCCTCGCTGCGCGAGCACGGCCTGACCGAGCAGCAATGGCGCATCCTGCGCGCGCTGGCGGCGATCGAGGCGGTCGAGGTCACGGAACTCGCGCGCACCGCGTTCCTGCTCGGGCCGAGCCTGTCGCGCATCCTGCGCGACCTCGAGGCGCGCAACCTGATCGAGCGCAAGACGGCGAAGGCCGACCAGCGCCGCAGCATGGTCTCGATCTCGAAAGAGGGGCTGAAGCTGATGGCCTCGGTCGCGCCGACGTCGGAGGCGATCTATGCCGAGATCACGCGGCGCTTCGGCGCCCGCAAGCTCGCCGAATTGCAGGAGATGCTCGGCGAGCTCGAACGGAGCCTTGCCGGGCTCGGCGGCGCGGACGAGACAATAGCCGGGGAGTGAAACCAGATATGCGTGCGTGCGCGGCGAGAGCCATGGACATTCACGCTTTTTTTCGCTCAAAGTGCGGCCCAACCGATCCGCGGCGAGTGAGAGCAACAGGGAAGGAAAGGCAACGTGGCGAACAAAGTCAAAGAGATCTGGAAGTCGGGCAAGGCGGTCGTCAACGCCTGGCTTGCCATTCCCTCCGGCTTCTCGGCCGAGATGGTCGCGCAATGCGGCTTCGACAGCGTCACGGTCGACATGCAGCACGGCGTGCAGGACTATCTCTCGATGGTGCAGTGCTTCCAGGCCATGGACAAGCATCCGATCACCCCGATGGTCCGCGTGCCCTGGAACGAACCCGGCATCATCGGCAAGGTGCTCGATGGCGGCGCCTATGGCGTGATCTGCCCGATGGTCAACACGCCGCAGGAAGCCCGGAACCTGGTCTCCTATTCGAAATATCCGCCCAAGGGCGTGCGCTCCAACGGTCCGATCCGCGCCGGCATGTACGGCACCGCCGGCTCCTATCAGAAGACGGCCAACGACGAGATTGTGCTGCTGCCGATGATGGAGACGCGGACCGCCGTCGAGAACATGGAAGCGATCCTCGACGTCGAAGGCATCGACGGCGTCTATATCGGCCCGTCCGATCTCGGCTTCTCCTACGGCCTCGAGCCCAAGCTCGACCGCAGCGAGCCCGAGATCCTCGCGATCTACGAGAAGATCATCAAGGAATGCGGCAAGCGCGGCCTCAACCCGGGCATCCATTGCAGCGGCGCCGAAGGCGCGGCGCGCGCGATCAACATGGGCTTCAAGCTGGTGACGCTGTCCAACGAAGTCGGCCTGATGACCACCTACGCCAAGATGCAGGTGAACGCGACCCGCAAGGATTCGGGCGGCAAGGCGTAAAAAACCCGCGAATGGCGAATGGGAGTAGCGAATAGGGCTGCTCCCATTTCCACTCGCCATTCGCTATTCGCTACTCGCCTCCGAAGGAGACTTCCATGACCATCAGCCCCGTCATCCGCCTCCATCCCGATGATGGTGTGGTGATCGCGCGCGCGAGCCTGCCGCCGGGAACATTGGTCGCCGACGGCGTGACCACGGTCGATCGCATCCCCTCCGGCCACAAGGTCGCGATCAAGCCGATCGCCGAAGGCGAGCCGATCAGGCGCTACGGCCAGATCATCGGCTTTGCCACGCAAGCCATCGCGCCGGGCCAGCACGTGCACGTGCAGAATTGCGGCATGGGTGATTTCGCCAAGGACTATGCCTATTGCGTCGACGTCAAGCCGACGCCGAATTTCGACCTGCCGGCGACCTTCGAGGGCATCCGCCGTCCGGACGGCCGCGTCGCCACGCGCAACTATATCGGCATCCTCACCTCGGTGAATTGCAGCGCGCATGTCGCGAGCCTCGTCGCCGACGTCTTCAAGAAGAATCCCTTCACCGGCGACAATCCGCTCGCCGACTTCCCCAACGTCGACGGCGTCGTCGCGCTGACCCACAAGACCGGCTGCGGCATGACGCAGAACGAGCCGCTGGCGCTGCTCCGCCGCACGCTCGGCGGCTATGCGCGGCACGTCAACTTCTCCCACGTCATCGTGCTCGGCCTCGGCTGCGAGGTGAACCAGATCGGCGGCCTCATGGAAGAGCAGAAGCTTGCCGGACGACTGCGCGCGATGGACATCCAGGAGGTCGGCGGCACCCGCAAGACGGTCGAAGCCGGCATCGCCTTCGTGCGCGAGGCGCTGACTGACGCCGACAAGGTCAAACGCGAGACGGTGCCGGCGAGCGAGCTCACCGTGGCGCTGCAATGCGGCGGCTCGGACGGCTATTCCGGCGTTTCCGCCAATCCCGCGCTGGGGGCGGCCAGCGACCTCATCGTGCGTCACGGCGGCACCGTGATCCTGTCGGAGACGCCGGAGACCTACGGCGCCGAGCATCTCTTGACACGCCGCGCCGTCAGCCGCGAGGTCGGCGAGAAGCTGGTCGACCTGATGCGCTGGTGGGACGAGTACACCGCGCGCGAAGGCGCCGAGATGAACGCCAATCCGAGCCCCGGCAACAAGGCCGGCGGCCTTACCACCATTCTGGAGAAGTCGCTCGGCGCGATGGCGAAGGCCGGCACCACCAACCTCGTCGAGGTGCTGCGCTACGCCGAGCCCGTCACCAAGAAGGGGTTCGTGTTCATGGACACGCCCGGCTACGATCCAGTAGCTGCGACCGGGCAGGTCGCCGGCGGCGCCAACCTCGTCTGCTTCACCACGGGCCGCGGCAGCGTGTTCGGCTGCAAGCCGGCGCCGTCGATCAAGCTCGCCACCAACACGCCCATGTACAAGCGCATGGAAGAGGACATGGACGTCAATTGCGGCACCATCCTCGAAGGCGAGGAGAGCGTCGAACAATGCGGACGGCGCATCTTCGAACTCATCCTCAAGACCGCCTCGGGCCAGCCCACAAAGAGCGAGAGCTTCGATTTCGGCGGCGCCGAGTTCGCGCCCTGGGTGCTGGGCGCGACGATGTAGTCGCGCTTGGCTAGCGCTGCGCAGCCCATCAAGAGCCGCCGGTAGCCGATGACCGCAACCGGAATCGGAGCGCGTGTGGCGATCCGAAATGCAACGACCGTTCGCTAAGTAATGATACGTAGGTGGGCGCCGGCTGCAAAAAGTTCCCGGCTTACACCTGGTTAACATTGTTGCCGTAGACACGAGGGTGATGCGGCTTCACAGCGTGGTGGGGCCGGCGTGACTTGAGGATCGAACCGATGCAAGCGATACGTCCCACTGGGGTGGAAAATCTCCTCGGTGAGGAGGAGCTGATCGTATCGAAGACCGATCTCAAAGGCCGCATCACCTACGCCAACGACGTCTTCATCCGCATGGCGAAGTACTCGTGGAAGGAGCTGATGGGCGCGCCCCACAGCCTGATCCGCCATCCCGACATGCCGCGCGCCGTCTTCAAGCTGCTGTGGGACACGCTGCAGTCCAAGCAGGAGATCTTCGCCTACGTCGTCAACCTGGCGAAGGACGGCAGCCACTATTGGGTGTTCGCCCACGTCACGCCGACATTCGACGAGCGCGGCAACATCGTCGGCTATCACTCCAACCGTCGCAAGCCGGATCCCGCGCAGATCGAGCGCATCAAGCCGATCTACAAGACGCTGTGCACTGAGGAGGCGCGGCATGCCAATGCCAAGGAGGGCATGCAGGCGAGCTTCGAGACGATGGTCGGGCTGCTCAAGCAACAGGGTGTCGGTTACGATGAATTTGTGCTCTCTCTCTAAGGCGCAGGGAGCGACCGCGCTCGCGTGTGGTCTTGCCGTCGTTGCGTTCGTTCTCTCGCTGCTCGGCATATCCGGTATCACGAGTGCCGCTTCTCTCGGCGCGACGATCGCGCTCTCCGGCTATGCCGTCTGGTGCCAGCACCGCGCGGCGGTTTCCGTCGACGAGGTCGCCGATGTCTGTCGCAAGGCGGCGGCCGGCGATCTCGAGGCGCGCATCCTCAGCGAGCGGCAGGCCGGGCGCATCGGCGCCATCCAGAAATCGGTCAACGACATGCTCGACATTACCGATGCGTTCCAGCGTGAAGCTTCGGCGTCGATGGAGTATGCCAGCCGCGGCAAGTATTTCCGCAAGATCCTGGCGCGGATTGCCCGGCTCGTTCCGCCGCTCGGCGACCGTCATCAATTCCGGCACCGACAGCCTTGGCCGCAGGGTCGTCGAGATCGCGGACCTTGCCAGGCAGTTCGGCGCGCATCTCGACCAGGTTGCGGGCACGCTGATGGGCGCGGCGACCGATCTCGAATCCGATGCCGGCCAGATGGCGGCGGCGGCGGAGAAGACCAGCCTGCAAACCTCCGGCGTGCTCAGCGCGTCCGACCAGGCCTCGCGCAACGTCGCCACTGTCGCCAGCGCCGCCGAGCAGCTCGCATCGTCGATCACCGAGATCAACCGCCAGGTGGCCGGCTCGACCGCGAGCACGGGGCGGGCGGTGAACGAAGCCAATCGCGCCGGCGGCGAGATCCGGAGCCTTGCGGACGCCGCGATGCAGATCGGCGATGTCGTCAAGCTGATCAGCGAGATCGCCTCGCAGACCAACCTGCTCGCGCTCAATGCCACCATCGAGGCGGCCCGCGCGGGCGACGCCGGCCGCGGCTTCGCGGTGGTGGCCTCCGAGGTCAAGAGCCTCGCCAACCAGACCGCCAAGGCGACCGAAGAGATCAGCGCCAAGGTCGGCGAGATGCAGCAATCGACCACCACTTCGGTCGCTGCCGTCGAGGCGATCGCGCAGACCATCGCGGAGATCGACGGCATCTCCGCCTCGATTGCCGCCTCGATCGAGCAGCAGGGGGCGGCGACGCGCGAGATCGCCCGCAACGTTCACGAAGCCTCAACCGGCACCTCGCAGGTCTCCTCCAACGTGACGGGCATCAGCGAAGCCGCCGCCGACACCGGCCGCGTCGCTGCCCGCGTCAACCACGCCTCCGAACGCGTCCACGGCGAAGTCGAGACGCTCCGCCGCGAAGTGACCCAGTTCCTGCAAAGGCTGACCTCGGCGGCGTAACGTTTCTGCAAACGAGGTCGTCATGCCCGGGCTCGTCCCGGGCATCCACGTTCTTGGTTCTGCGCGGCAAAGGTCGTGGATGGCCGGGACAAGCCCGGCCATGACGCCGTGGAAGCAGCACCGCGCCAACCCTAACGTCGGATGCGATCGCCCCCATGGCGATTGGGATACTTCCTAGGCACCCCGTGCCCGTTGTTAGTGCTTGATCGCACTCCCCTCAGGTGTTCTGCTCAAAAAAGCTGCTGGAGCACTGCAACCCGTGTCGATCTACGTCGCGCTACACCACGTCACGCACTACAAATACGACCGCCCGATCGACCTTGGCCCGCAGACCATCCGGCTGCGGCCGGCGCCGCATACGCGCACGCCGATCCTGAGCTATTCGCTCAAGGTCACGCCCTCAAATCATTTCGTGAACTGGCAGCAGGACCCGCAGGGCAACTGGCTGGCGCGCTACGTCTTTCCGGAGAAGACCACCGAACTGAAATTCGAGGTCGACTTCACGGCGCAGATGACCGTGGTCAACCCGTTCGACTTCTTCGTCGAGCCCTATGCCGACAGCTTTCCGTTCGAATATCCCAAGGATCTGAAGACGGAGCTTGCGCCTTATCTCGAGACTATCAAGCCCGACCGCCTGTTCGCCAAGTTCCTGGATTCGATTCCCCACGAGGCCCCCAACACCGTCAACTTCCTGGTCGACCTCAATCGCGAGCTCCAGAAGAAGGTCCGCTACATCATCCGCATGGAGCCGGGCGTGCAGACGCCGGAGGAGACGCTTGCCTCAGGCGCGGGCTCATGCCGCGACTCCGCCTGGCTCTTGATCCAGACCTTGCGCCATCTCGGCCTCGCCGCCCGCTTCGTCTCGGGCTATCTGGTCCAGATCCGTCCCGACATCGATCCGATCGAGGGACCGCCGGAAGTCGAGAACGACTTTACCGATCTGCACGCCTGGGCCGAGGTCTATCTGCCGGGTGCCGGCTGGATCGGATTCGACGCGACCTCGGGCATGCTCGCAGGCGAAGGGCACATCCCCGTCGCAGCCACGCCGCACTATCGATCCGCGGCGCCGATCTCCGGCGGGGCCGGCTTTGCCGAGGTCGAGTTCTCCTTCGACATGAGCGTGAGGCGCATCCGCGAGGCGCCGCGCATCACAAAGCCGTTCTCCGACGAATCCTGGGCGCGCCTCAACGATCTCGGCGAGCAGGTCGACGGCGATCTCGCCGCCCATGACGTGCGCCTCACCATGGGCGGCGAGCCGACCTTCGTCTCGGTCGACGATCTCGAGGCCGGCGAGTGGAACACGGAAGCGGTCGGCCCGACCAAGCGCGCGCTCGGCGACGATCTGATCCGCCGGCTGCGCACGCGCTTCGCGCCGGGCGGGCTGCTGCATTACGGCCAGGGCAAATGGTATCCGGGCGAGAGCCTGCCGCGCTGGGCCTTCGGCCTCTATTGGCGCAAGGACGGCGTGCCGATCTGGAAGAATGCCGACCTCATCGCCAAGGTCGAAAACCCGCGTCGCGCCGAGGTGAAGGACGCCGAGACCTTCATGGAAGGCACCGCGGCCCGGCTCGGCCTCGATGCCGGCTACATCATGCCGGCTTATGAGGACACCGCGTACTGGCTCCAGAAGGAGGCGGAGCTTCCCGTCAACGTCGATCCCTCCGATTCCAAACTATCCGATCCGGAAGCCCGCGCGCGGATGGCGCGCGTGTTCGACGAGGGCCTCAACACACCGCGCGGCTTCGTGCTGCCGGTGCAGCGCTGGAACGCGCCGCCGCGTTGGCGCAGCGAGCGATGGCAACTCCGGCGCAATCATCTGTTCCTGATGCCGGGCGATTCGCCGCTCGGTTTGCGCCTGCCGATCGGCTCGCTCGGTTACGTCCCGCCCAACCAATATCCCTACATCGTCGAGCAGGACCCGATGGAGGCGCGGGACAGGCTGCCGGTGTTCACGCTCGCGGCGCGGCCGGAATCCCCGCCGCGGGCCGCGCCCGAGCATCTCAACACCTCCGTCCCGGTTCGCACCGCGATGTCGGTCGAAGTCCGCGACGGCGTGCTCTGCGCCTTCATGCCGCCGGTCGAGCGCATCGAGGACTATCTCGAACTGGTCGCCGCGCTCGAAGCCACCGCGGAGGAGATGCAGCTCCAGGTCCATGTCGAGGGCTACCCGCCGCCGTTCGACCCGCGCATCGAGGTGATCAAGGTGACGCCCGACCCCGGTGTCATCGAGATCAACATCCAGCCGGCGAAGAACTGGCGCGATGCGGTCGAGATCACGACCGGTCTCTATGAGGATGCGGCGAAGGTGCGCCTCGGCGCCAACCGTTTCCTGGTCGACGGCCGTCACACCGGCACCGGTGGCGGCAATCACGTCGTGATCGGCGGCTCCTCACCGCAAGACTCGCCGTTCCTGCGCCGGCCCGATCTTCTGAAGAGCCTGGTGCTGTATTGGCAGCGCCATCCGGCGCTGTCCTATTTCTTCTCCGGTCTTTTCATCGGCCCGACCAGCCAGGCGCCGCGCATCGACGAGGCACGCCACGACAGCATCTACGAGCTCGAGATCGCGCTCTCGCACGTGCCGCCGCCCAGCTACCAGACGCCGCTCTGGCTGGTGGACCGGCTGTTCCGGCATCTATTGGTCGACATCACCGGTAACACCCACCGCGCCGAGATCTGCATCGACAAGCTCTATTCACCGGAAGGGCCCACGGGCCGGCTCGGCCTCGTCGAATTCCGCGCGCTCGAAATGCCGCCGGATCCGCGCATGTCGCTCGCGCAGCAGCTCCTGATCCGCGCGCTGATCGCAAAGTTCTGGCGCGAGCCGCTGAGCGGCAAGTTCGTGCGCTGGGGCACCGCGCTGCACGATCGCTTCATGCTGCCGCATTTCATCTGGGAAGATTTTCTCGACGTGCTCGGTGAGCTCAAGCAATCGGGCTATCCGTTCGAGCCGGAATGGTATCTGGCCCAGCTCGAATTCCGCTTCCCCGCTTTCGGCCGCATCCATCATGGCGGAGTGACGCTGGAGCTGCGGCAAGCGCTCGAGCCTTGGCACGTGCTCGGCGAGGAGGGCTCGGCCGGCGGCACCGTGCGCTATGTCGATAGCTCGGTCGAGCGGCTCCAGGTCAAGGCCGAAGGCTTCGTCGAGGGCCGCCATGTCGTCACCTGCAACGGCCGCCGCCTGCCGATGACCCCGACCGGCCGCTCCGGCGAGGCTGTGGCCGCCGTCCGCTTCAAGGCCTGGCAGCCGGCCTCCGGCCTGCACCCGACCATCCCCGTGCACGCGCCGCTGACCTTTGACCTGATCGATACCTGGAACGGCCGCTCGCTCGGCGGCTGCGTCTACCACGTCGCCCATCCCGGCGGGCGCAACTACGACACCAAGCCGGTCAATACCTACGAGGCCGAGGCCCGGCGGCTGGCGCGCTTCCAGGACCACGGTCACACCCCGGGTCCGATGCAGCCGCCGCCCGAGGAACGCACAAATGAATTTCCGCTGACCCTCGACTTGCGGACCCCGCTCCTGCAATGAGTATGATGGTGGGGGAGGGAAAGGCCCATGGGCGAGGGCGCAGCCGAAGACAACGACCAGGCGGGCAGGGCAAATGCCCAGCAGCGGATTGCGCAGTGGGTCCGCGACTATAGCCGCCTGCCCGGCATCCCCGACGAGTTCCTGGGGCCCGACGGTGCGCCGCGCGCGGTCTGGAGCCGCTTCTTCGACGCCTTCGGCGCGCTGGCGCCCGACGAGATCGAGCGCCGCTTCGGCATGGCCGATCGCCATCTCCGCGAGGCCGGCGTCACCTACCGCGCGCCCGGCGATAGCGCCGACCGGCCCTGGTCGATCAGCCATCTGCCGCTTTTGATCGACGAGGCCGACTGGCAGCAGCTTTGCGCCGGCATCACCCAGCGCGCCGAGCTGCTCGAGCGCGTGCTGCGCGACATCTATGGCGAGGGGCGCCTCGTGGCCGAAGGCGCGCTCCCGGCCGCGGCGATCGCCGGCAGTCCCGAATATCTCCGTCCCGTCTGCGGCGTGCCGCCGCCCGGCGGACGCTATCTCTCGATCTATGCCGCCGATGTTGGCCGCGGGCCCGACGGCCGCTGGTGGGTGCTCGGCGACCGCACCCAGGCGCCATCGGGTGCGGGCTACGCGCTGGAGAACCGCCTGGTGCTGTCGCGCGCCTTCTCCGATCTCTACAAGTCGATGAACGTGCCGCGCGTCGCGCCGTTTTTCGAAGCGTTCCGCGACTCCCTTCGCGCGCGCGCCGATCGCGACGAGCCCAGGATCGGCGTGCTCACCCCCGGCAGCTTCAGCGAGACCTATTTCGAGCACGCGACGCTGGCGCGCTATCTCGGATTCCTGCTGGTCGAGGGCGACGATCTCGCGGTCAGCGACAATCGCGTCCACATCCGCACCGTCGCCGGCCTGAAGCGGCTGGATGTGCTGTTGCGCCGGGTCGATTCCAACTCGCTCGATCCGCTCGAGCTCGATGCCTCCTCGCGGCTCGGCGTGCCCGGCCTGATCGACGTGCTGCGCAAGGACGGCGTCGTCGTCGCCAACATGCCGGGCTCGGGCGTTTTGGAGGCGCGGGCGCTGCTCGGCTTCCTGCCGGCGCTGAGCCGCCGCCTGCTCGGCGAAGACCTGAAGATGCCGCACATCGCGACCTGGTGGTGTGGCCAGCGCGTGGCGCGCGACGAGGTGCTGGCGCGGCTCGACGAGGTCGCGATCGAAGGCGCCTATCGCCGCGGCGTTCCCGGCTTCGACTCCAGCGGTCCGGTGCTCGCGAGCGAGCTCGACGCGAGCGGACGGCAGCGCCTGATCGAGGCGATCGGCGCGCGCGGCATGGACTATGTCGGCCAGGAGGTGGTGCGGCTCTCGACCATGCCGGTGTGGGAGCATGGGCAGCTCACGCCGCGTCCCTTCGTGCTGCGCGTGTTCGCGGCCGCCACGCCGGATGGCTGGGCCATCATGCCGGGCGGCTTCTGCCGCATCGCCGAGCAGCCGGACGCGCGCGCGGTGTCGATGGGCGACGGCGCGCGCGCCGCCGACGTCTGGGTCGTCTCCGACAAGCAGGTCGCGACCGCGACGCTTCTGCCCGCGATCGACAAGGTGCGCATCCGCCGTATCGCCGGCGTGCTGCCGAGCCGCGCCGCCGACAATCTGTTCTGGCTCGGCCGCTATCTCGAGCGCGCCGAGGCGACGCTGCGGCTGGTGCGCGCTTTGGGCTCGCCGAGCGGGCCGAACAAGGGCACCGCGGCCTCGGTGCAATCGGCCGAACGCATCCAGCGCCTGCTGGTGGCCTGGGGCGCGGTTTCGCAATCCTCACGCACGGCCGCGGGGCGCATCGTCGCCGAAGCGCTGCAGGGCGCGGAGCGTTTCGGCTCGGCCCTGTCGCTGGTGAGGGCGGCGCAGCGCACGGCGACCTCCTTGCGCGAGCGGCTGTCGCCCGATGCCTGGCAGGTGATCACCGAGATGGCCGAGCGCCTCGCCATCGAGGTGGAGGACGACGACAGCGTGCTGAGCGCCGCCGAGCTGACCTTGCAGGAGCTGGCGAGCTTCGCAGGCCTTGCGCAGGAGAATATGAATCGCGCCGCCGGCTGGCGCTTCCTCGACATCGGCCGCCGTATCGAGCGCGCCATCAACACCACGCGCTTCACCCGCCAGTTCGCCTATGACGAGGCCGGTGACGAGGATCTCGACATCCTGCTGACGCTGGTGGATTGCCAGATCACCTACCGCTCGCGTTATCTGCTGGCGCCGATCCTGGCCCCGGTGCGCGACCTCGCGGTGCTCGACGGCTACAATCCGCGTTCGGTGGCGTTCCAGGTGACGACGCTGAACGAGCACATCGCCGCGCTGCCGAGCCTGAAGGAGCATGGCCTGATCGAGAAGCCGCAGCGTCTGGCGGTGGCGATGCAGGCGATGCTCGCGACCGCCGAGGCTGAGAAGCTCGAGGTCAAGACGCTGTTCGCCCTGGAGCAGGATCTGCTCAGCCTCGGCGAGGCGATCGGGCAGCACTACTTCCCGCACGGCCCCAATGCCAGCCGGCCGGAAAAGCTGACGGGGCTGGCGTGATCTACGACATCCGTCACGTCACCACCTACGAGTACGAGAATCCCGTCAGCTTCGCCCGCTGCACGCTGCGACTGGAGCCCGCAAGCGGCGGCGGCCAGGAGCTGATCTCGCACGAGGTCGAGATCCATCCGCGCCCGGCCGAGCGCAATGTGCGGCGCGACTTCTTCGGCACGCTGACCGAGAGCGTGGTGATCGAAGCCGCGCATCGCAATCTGCGCATCGACTCGCGCTCGCGCGTCTCGGTGTCGCGCAAACCGCCGGCCCGCGATGCGGTCAGCCCGCCCTGGGAGAGCGTCCGCGATGTCGCGTTCGAAGCCACCAGCCTCGGGCCGTCCTCGCCGGTCGGCTATGTCTTTGCCAGCCCCCTGGTGCCGGTGCTGCGCCCGGTCAGCGCCTATGCGGGGATAAGCTTTCCGCCCGGCGCGGGCATCCTCACCGGCGCCGTCGACCTGATGCGACGGATCCGCGGCGAATTCCGCTACGATCCGAAGGCGACCGTGATCTCGACACCGCTCGACGAGGTGTTCGACAAGCGTCACGGCGTCTGCCAGGACTTCGCCCATGTCATGATTGCCGGGCTGCGCGGGCTTGGCCTGCCGGCGGCCTATGTCAGCGGTTATCTGCGCACCGCTCCGCCGCCGGGACAGCCGCGTCTGCAAGGCGCCGACGCCAGCCATGCCTGGGTCTCGTTATGGTGCGGGCCGGAGCTCGGCTGGATCGATCTCGATCCGACCAACGATCTCCTCATCGGCAACGATCACATCGTGCTCGCAATGGGGCGCGATTTTTCCGACGTCTCGCCGGTCGACGGCATCATCGTCGGCTCGCCCAAGCAGAAGCTCAGCGTTGCCGTCGACGTGCTGCAGGTGGAGTAGGGCGGGTACGTCAGCCTCTTCGATGCAGCACAATCACATGCCCAGGAGCGGCGTATGCCACCCTCTTTACAGCGCTAAGCGGTCAGCACGTCTTCGATCCGGATCGGCAGGGTGCGGACGCGCTTGCCGGTCGCATGAAAGACGGCGTTCGCGATCGCGGGGGCGATACCGACCAGGGCGATTTCGCCGAGACCCTTGACCCCGAGTTCATTGACGTGCGGATCCGACTCCTCGAGGAAGTGCGCTTCGACCTG
Organism: Bradyrhizobium sp. USDA 223; assembly: GCF_044909005.1. Lineage (NCBI taxonomy): Bacteria > Pseudomonadati > Pseudomonadota > Alphaproteobacteria > Hyphomicrobiales > Nitrobacteraceae > Bradyrhizobium > Bradyrhizobium sp. USDA 223. The sequence goes on along the minus strand of NZ_JBIYDR010000001.1, from coordinate 3,877,261 downwards.
GGGAATGTCCAGGTTGACGGGCATCAGGTAGTCGGCCATGTGAGCGTTGACCGGCCGGCCGTCGCGAGCGTCGAGAACGGTGCGCTCCATCAGCGCCATACCGATGCCGCCGACCATTCCGCCGGTGCATTGGCTGCGGGCGAGACGCGGGTTGACGACGCGGCCGATGCCATAGGCGCCGACCGCGCGGCGGACGCGGATCGTGCCGACGTCGGGATCGACGGCGACCTCGACGAAGACGGCGCCGAACGAGTGCATCGAGAACCTGGCGGCAGCCTCGGGATCCCGCTGAGACGACGCCGTGGCTTCGATCGGTCGATCGTTCCGGTCCTTCGCGGCCTGTTCCCGCACGGCGATGCAGGCAGCGCGGATCGCGGAGCCGACCGAGGCCATGGTCCAAGAGCCGCCGTGGGATGGTGCAGGCGGATAATCTGAGCGGCCAAGGCTGAAGCGCACCTTTTCGACGGGGAGCCCGAGAGTCTCGGCGGCGACCTGCGTCATCGACGTATAGGTGCCCGGACCCATGTCGCTGGCCGCGATCTCGACCTCGGCTGTCCCGTCGCGAAGCAGCCGCGCCCGCGCGGTGGCCGGCGCGTGAAAGGCCGGATAGCTTGCCGAGGCTACTCCCATCCCGATCAGCAGGCGGCCGTCGCGCATCGAGCGCGGTTCGGGCGTACGGCGCGACCAGCCGAATCGTTCGGCCCCGAGATCGTAGCATTTCATCAGCGATCGGCTGGAGAAGGGCTTGTTTTCTCCCTCGTCGATCTCCGGCTCGTTCCGGCGCCGCAGATCGATTGGATCCAGGCGGAGCCTATAAGCCAACTCGTCCATGGCGCATTCGAGCGCGAAAACGCCGCTGGCCTCGCCAGGGCCACGCATGTGGTTTGGCGTTCCGGTATCGAGCGGGACCAGGCGGTAGCGCGTCCGCACGTTGGGCGAGGAGTAGAGGAACGTCGTGACCGAGGTCAGGGCTTCCATGAATTCTTCGTAGCGACTGGTCTCGCCCGTACCTTCGTGCACCACGCTGATGAGCTTTCCATCCGCCGTGGCGCCGAGAGCGATCCTCTGCACCGTGCGCGGCCGATGTCCGGTCGTGAAGAACATCTGCTTGCGCGTCAGGACGAGCTTCACCGGGCGGCCAACGTGGCGGGCGGCCATGGCCGCGAGCGTCACATGAGGCCAGGTTCTGAGCGAGGTCCCGAAGGCCCCGCCGATGAACGGGCAGATCACCGTCACTTTCTCGGGTGACAAACCGAAGATCGCCGCGATCTCGGCCTGCTCGTTGACGACGAACTGGCTCTTGCTCCAAAGCGTCAGGCGGTCACCGTTCCAGCTGGCGATCGTCGCATGCGGCTCCATCGGATTGTGGTTCTCGCGCGCGATGTCATAGGTCTCGTCGACCTTCACCGGCGCGTCGGCCAGAGCCTTATCCGCGCTTCCGCGCGTCGTGTCGGCGGGAAGCCGGGCGTCCGGCTGTTTGCCGGCCTCCGGTACGATGGGACGAGCTTCAGGGCCCGCGGAATCGACGATTGGCCGCTCGGCCTTGTAGGTGACGCGCAGCGCCGCGGCGGCCCGCTCCGCCTGCGCGATGGTCGCGGCAACGACGAGCGCCACCGGCTGGCCGTGGAAGCGCACAAGATCGTCCTGCAGCACATGCAGCCGCTCGCCCGTCGCCGGATCGATGTAGCTCTTGTGCGGGCCGTACGCCAGGCGTGGCGCGTTGAGATGCGAGAGAACGGCGAGAACGCCCGGCATCTTCTCGACCGCCGCGCTGTCTACGCCGGTCAATCGTCCAAGCCCTATTGTGGCGCTGACGATCACGGCATAGGCCTGGCCCGGCTGATTAAAATCGGCCGCGTACCGCGCGGAGCCGGTGACCTTGGCGCGGCCATCCACGCGGGGCAGCGGCTGTCCGATGACGCTGATCGTCATGCAATTCCTCCCGTCATTTCGAAGGCGCGGACGATCGTCCGCGGCAGGAGTTCGAGTTTGTAATGATTGCCGGACAGCGGGCGGGCCCCTTCCAACGCCGATCGGGCGGCCGCCTCAAACACCTGCCGGCCCGGTACCTTGCCGATCAGCGCCGCTTCCACCGCGCGCATGCGCCAAGGTCGGGTGCCGACCCCGCCAACCGCGAGCCGCGCGCCGCGGATCACGCCGTCCACGACGTCGAGCGCCGCTGCCGCGGAGACCAGCGCAAATTCGTAAGACGCGCGGTCGCGCACCTTGAGGTAGCGCGCCCGGCGGCTATCAGGCCCCCCGGGGATCCGCACTTCAACGATGAGCTCGCCCGGCAGCAGCGTGTGTTCGAGATGGGGGGTGTCGCCGGGCAAGCGAAACAGCTCCTCGACCGGGAAAGTGCGCTCGCCCTTCGGACCCCTGACCTGCATGGTGGCGTCGAGCGCGACCAGCGCGACCGCAACGTCCGAGGGGTGCGTCGCCACGCAGTGATCGCTGGTGCCGAGAATGGCGTGACCGGCATTCAGGCCGTCGCGTGCGGCGCAACCTGAGCCAGGGCTGCGCTTGTTGCAGGATGCGTCGAGCATCCGAAAGTAGGGGCAGCGGACGCGCTGGAGCAGGTTGCCGCCGATCGAGGCCATGTTGCGCAGTTGCGGTGAGGCGCCCTCGATCAGGCTCTCGGAGATCAGCGGGTAAAGACGCTGAACATCGGAGTGGGCGGCGATGTCGGCCATCCGCGCGAGCGCGCCGATGACGAGATTGGACCGGTCGACGCGAATACCGGAGAGCGGAAGCGCATTGATGTCGACGAGCTGCTGCGGCTGCTCCACCTCGTCGCGCATGAGATCGATCAATGTCGTGCCGCCGGCGATGAGGCGGCCTCCGGAGGACGCGGCGGCGACGGCGGCCTCGATGGAGGTCACCTTCTCGATCGTGAACGGGAGCATGGTCAGACCCTCTTGGCGGCGTCGGCAACGGCGGCGACGATCCCGGGATACGCCCCGCAGCGACAGATATTGCCGCTCATCCAGAACCGAATGTCCTCCGGCGAGCCCGCATGGCCTTCGGCGATGCAGCCGACGGCCGACATGATCTGCCCGGGGGTACAGAAGCCGCATTGCAAGCCGTCGTGCTCGACGAATGCGCTCTGGAGCGGATGAAGCTCACCATTCTTCTCGAGACCCTCGATCGTCTCGACTGTGGCCCCGTCGTGCATCGCAGCCAGCGTCAGACACGACACGACCCGCCTGCCGTTGAGCAGGATGGTGCAAGCGCCGCAGGCGCCCTGATTGCAGCCCTTCTTCGTACCGGTGAGACCGAGATCTTCGCGCAGGACGTCGAGCAGGGATTGCCGCGTATCCAAGTCAAGCTCCTGTCTCGTTCCGTTCACGTTCAGGCGAACCCGTGCCGTCGATGCAGCGGGCTTGCTTTCGGATGCGGGTTGCGCGGCAACTTGGGGCACCACCGCCATGGAAGCCGCTCCGCCGACAGTCAGCAGGAGCGAACGGCGCGATACTCCGCCCCGCGTGCTTTCGGTCTCAGCAGCGCCGGCGGCGAACGGCTCTTGGTTTGTCATGGTGGTCGGGATCCCCTCGGATGATCCCGCCCAGTAAGCCACGATCCCGGCGGACGCACCGTTCCGATATTGCGGCGACTATCGCAATCTTGCGACGAAGTGGTGCCGGCGCCTAAGGACTCTGCTTCTCGCCCATTGCGGCGAAAGGCCGCCCAGCTGTGAGGGGGCGCAATGAGATCAAGCCCGACCCTTGCGCTATCTTCCCATCGGCGTTGTCTCGATACCGCCATGTCCATCATGCGCAGTATTTGGGCAATCAGTCAGAAGACATTTCGGGCCGAAGCTTCCCTTCCCCGCAATGTCGTGAAATATTGGTATGTTGATGAAGCGCCTGTCGCGGGTGCGGTCAAATAGTGCGTAACCAAAGCGATGCCCGATCCGGTACACACACGAGAACGAAACCCTTCTCAATCTATGATCCGGATTCTATCGGAGGCACCGCCGCCGTTGGCACCCATCCAGCTAGACTGCGGCACTCAACTCACTCATCGTTTTGTTCGCGGCACGCGTTACGGCTATGCCCCGGGCATGCCCGGACACCTTGTCGGCACCTATTATGGTGAGCCTCAACACAGTGCGTGGACGGTTGAGCGACGGCGGCTCTCCGCTCCGCTGCGGCCCAATTCCATCACAGTGATTCCCGAGCGGCATGATGGAGATTGGGAAGTTGACGGACCGCTGCACGTGTCCCATGTCTACCTCACCAACGAACGACTGGAGCATTGCCGAACGCTCATCGGCGGACGAGGCAATGTAGAGCTGATAGCACGCGTCGGCAGCGAAGACGCCGTGACCTCGCAGATTCTCGCGATCCTCAGCAACCCCGCCGTCATTGCCGATCCTTCGGCAAAGTTGCTGGTCGATCGCTCGGTCGACCTGCTCTGCATCCAGTTGTTGCGTTTGCACAGCATAGTACAACTGCCGCAGAGCCCCGCCTATACTCGCGGCGGGCTCGCACGCTGGCAGCTTAAGCGTGTGACCGATTACATGCTGGCGCATCTCGACAAGCCGATCGGCCTCGACGAACTGGCGTCGCTCGTCGGCCTCAGCCGCTACCACTTTTGCACGGCGTTCCGCCTCTCGACCGGATTGACGCCGCATGTCTGGTTAACTCGGCAACGCATATTGCTTGCACAACGGCTGCTGAATGATCCAAATCTATCGATCAGTGAAGTTGCGCTCGCGGTCGGATATTCGACGCCATCGGCTTTCGCCCAGACCTTCCGCAGAATTGTCGGCACGACGCCCCGAAGTTTCCGCCGATCCTTGTAGCCTCACATCGGATGTCTGCTTCTGGGCCCATCTCCGACCCGGGGCGAGGACGCCAGCGCGCTGCTATCGAGGTGGAGCGGACTCTCCAAGGAGTGCAGCGCGGGCTTATAAGTAGCGCCCCTGGTAATGGTCGGCGCTCGCCGTTCATCTCACCATGGTCTCGCGATCCCAGGCCTTGTAATCGGGCGAACCCTGGGTGCGGATAGGACCGTCATAGCCGTATTCCACCATGTGCACGGTCACATAATCTTCTCCAAAAAACGCGACGCCGTAGGATTGCGGCAGGTCGCAGGCGCTCAGCAGCTGCGTCTCGGAAAAGAGCGGATAGCTCGCATGGTTGGTGCCGCGCAGCGACGAGACGGGGACGCCTGCAATCGAGCCTGCAAGCGGCAAGTGGCAATGCCCGAAGAAGACGTGGCGGATCTTGGCCCGATGGCGGCTGACGAGATGCCGGAACGGAGCCTCGTCGAGCAGGCCGATCTGGTCGAACGGGACGAGATGCACCGGCATGGGATTATGGTGTGAAGAGCAGGAACGGCCCGTCATGCTCGGAAAGCCGGGCCTCGAGCCAGCCGAAACGATCGTCGCAATAGCGGCCGGCGTGCGTCTCCGGATGGGCGGTGTCGAGAAACAGGCAGCGCCCCGCGGCGGTGTCGTGGATGCCCTGGACGAAGCCGTTCTCGTCGGCGAGGTCGGGGAATACGCTCAGGAAGGCGGCGCGCCGGTCGTGGTTGCCGATGCACAGCCGCACCGGCAGCGGATATGCGTCGAGGCGCTGCTTGAGCCATTGATAATCGGCGAGATCGCCCCAATCCGAGAGGTCGCCGGTGATCACCATCAATTCGGCGTCGTGATGATCGTTCAGCGCATGCGCCAGCGCCCGCTCGAAATTGACGCGCGGATCGCGGCCGCCGATGGTCGAGCCGGGCGCCGTCAAGTGAATGTCGCTCAGGTGCAGCAGTTTCATCGCCATCTCCAGTCATTGGTCCGGCACGGGCGCCGATGGCGTCCCGTGCCGGCAGATGTCAGGACGCTCAGCGCGCCGCGCCGGTCGTCTTCGGCAGCAGCTTCTGCACGTCAGCCGTCATGTCGGCGAGAACGGCCTCCGGCTCCTTGGCGCGGGCGCCCGAGATGATCGAATTGAGATGATCCTTGATCACGTCGGTGATCTTCAGGCCGTTGTCGCCGGGGAAGGCGTACCACTTCGTGAGCAGCGCGAGTTGGCTGACCGCGGTGTAGTTATTGGGGTTCTTGACGTAGAAGTCCTTCAGATAGACCTCGTTGGCGACCTTGTTCGGCGGCATGTAGCCGGTCGTCTCCGCCATGATCGCAGCGCCCTTGGGGCCGGTCCAGAACTTTACCACTTCCCAGGCGGCATCGCGCTTGGCCTTGTCCTTGGCGAGGATCAGCACGACGTTGCCGCCGGCCGGCAGCCTGCCCTTCGCCGCGACGACGTCCGGGAACGGAATCGTCTTCAGCGCGAACTTGCCGCCGGTCATCTGCGTGACCTTGTTGAGGTCCGAGGTCGAGGTGACGTGGAAGCCGGTCTTGCCGGCCGCGAACGCCGCGCGCATCGACGGCTGGTCGAGATTGGGCATGCCGGCCTCGTTGACGAGCCGCGCGATCGTGTTGATGGCGAACTTGCCCTCGGCTCCGTCGAAGGCGACCTTGGTCTCGTCGGCATTGAGCATGGTGCCGCCGCGCGCGAACACCGGCGCCTGCCACAGCCAGTTGCCGGTGATGTCCCAGGCATAGGTGACGCCGTTGGTGTCATTGCCGAGCGCCTTGATCTTCTTGGCCAGCGCGATCAGCTCGTCCCATGTCTTCGGCAAATTGTTCACGTCGCCGCCGGCCTGCTTCACCAGGTCAAGATTGACGTAGACGATCGGCAGCGAGATCGCGAAGGGCAGGGCGTAGACCTTGCCGCTGGCGGTGCCGATGTCGAACATCGCCTGGTGGAAGCCCTGCTTGTCGAAATCCTTTTCGGCGGCGATGTAGCCGTCCAGCTCGGCCGGGATGCTCTTGTCGACCAGGACGCGGATGCGGTTCAGACCCTGGAACGAGACATCAGGCATCTGATTGGTCACGGCCTCGCGGAGCACCTTCTGGGTGCCGTCCTCGTAGGATTCGTAAGGCGCCCGCATCGTGACCTTGATCTCCGGGCGCACCTTGGCGAATTCCTCGGCGATGCGCTTGTGCGTCTCGGTGAACAGCTCCGGATATGGATATTGCATCACGATCTCGGTCTTTGTCTGCGCGAGCGCAGATCCGGCCGCAAGCGACAGAGCCGCCGCGGCGATGATGGTCTTCAGCATGATAGACTCCTTGTTTGAGGTGACGTGGCTACTTGATCCCGGTCAGGGTGATGCCCTCGATGAAACGGCGCTGGGCAAAGAGGAAAGCGATGACGAGCGGCGCGATGATCACCATCGCCGCCGCCATCAGCGGGCCGTAGCTGGTGCCGGCCTCGCTGTTGCGGAAATGGGCGACCGCGAGCGGCGGCGTGCGTAAGTGCTCGCTATTGAGCACGATCAGCGGCCAGAAATAGTCGTTCCAATGCGCGACCACGGAGAAGATGCCGAAGGCGGTCACTGCGGGAATCGCGGCCGGCAGCATCACCCGCCAGACGATGCCGAATTCGGAGATGCCGTCCATGCGCGCGGCGTCGACGAGATCGTCGGGAACGGTCTTGAAGAACTGGCGCATCAGGAAGATGCCGAACACCGAGATCGTGAAGGGCAGCACGAGCGCGGCATAGCTGTCGAGCAGGCCGATCTTGTGCAGCAGCAGGAAGACCGGGATCGCGGTCGCCTGCGGCGGGATCAGGATCCCGAACAGCACCAGCGCAAACAGCGTCTCGCGGCCGAGGAAGCGAAGTTTTGCGAGCGCATAGGCCGCCGGCAGCGCCACCATCACCTGCAGCACGAAGATCGAGACCGTGACGATGATACCGTTGAGCAGGAAGCGCAGCAGATTGGCCTTGGCGAAGGCCTCGCGCAGATTCTCGACAAGCGCGAACTGGTGCGGGATCAGGTGCAATTCGCTGGAGAAGATCTCGGTCTGCGGCTTGGATGCGGTCGAGATCATCCAGATGAAGGGTGCCAGCATGAGCGCGGCGCCCGCGATCAGGAGCACGTGGCGGAGGATCGCCCGGAACGGGATGGGATGCGCGTTGCTCATGTGTAGTGCACGCCGCGATCGGCGAGCCTCGATTTGATCAGCGTGAGCAGGAGGACGAAGACCAGGAAGACGACGGTGATGGCCGCGGCATAGCCCGAGCGGAAAAACTCGAAGCCTTCCGTGTACATCGTGTGGATCAGCACCTCGGTGGATTTCGACGGGCCGCCCTTAGTCAAGACGTGCACGGTGTCGAACACCTGGAACGAGCGGATGCCGGAGATCACGACGACGAAGGTCGTGACCGGCCCCAGCATCGGCCAGGTCACGAGGCGGAAGCGTGCCCAGCCGCTCGAGGCACCGTCGATTTCGGCCGCCTCGTAGAGCTGCTTGGGGATGGAGACGAGGCCGGCGAGGAACAGCACCATGTTGAAGCCGACCGCCTGCCAGATGCCGATCGCGCACAGCGCATAGAGCGCCGTGCTGCGGTCCTGCAGCCAGGCGAAGGCCGGCAGGCCGGCGCCGCGGAGCAGCCCGTTCACCAGGCCGAATTGCGGATGCAGCATGAATTCCCACACCACCGCCATCGCGATCAGAGTCGCCATGACGGGCAGGAAATAGATCGTCCGGTAGAGGCTGCGCAGGCTGGTGCCGCTCTGGATCAAGAGCGCGATCGCAAGGCCGGCGATCACGGCGCCGGGCACTACGATCACGACGTAAGTCAGCGTGTTGCGCAGCGCGGTCCAGAACACCTTGTCGGCGAACAGGTCCTGGTAGTTGGCCAGCCCGATCCAGGAGAAATGCGGCGCGCCGAGCTGATAATCGGTGAAGGAGAGGGCGATCACGCCGGCGAGCGGACCGAGCAGCATGACCAGCATGAGCGCGGCGGCCGGCGTCACCAGCGCGTAGGCGGCATGAGTCCGCCTGCTGCCATGGGCCGGCAGCGTGCGCCTCGTCGTGCCCGCGGGAGCGACGGCCGCCCCGATGGTCATGGAGCCGTCAGACATGGGCGGGCTCACGGATGCGATCGGCCTGCTCCACTCTGAGCTCGATCCGCTTCCCGGCCGGATCGAACATCCGCACCGCGTCCGGTGCGAAGCCGAAGGCGACGGAGCTTGCCATCGCCGGCAAATGCCTGACGTCCGCGAGCCGCGCGATCAGGCGCGACCCGGTGCCTTCGACCGCGAGATGCACGAAGGCCTCGGCGCCGAGATTCTCCAGGTGGATGACGGTTCCGGAGAACGGCCCGGTGCCGAGTTCGATCCGCTCCGGGCGGACCCCGATGCGACAATCGCCGGCCGCCGCGTTGCACGTGAGCTTCAGCGTGGTCCCCAGCACATCGACGCCGCCGTCCTTTCGGATCCCGCCGGGGAGGACGTTGATCTTGGGGCTGCCGATGAATTCGGCAACGCGGATGTCGTCGGGCTCGTTGTAGATTTCGGCCGGCGTGCCGGCCTGGATCAGCTCACCGCCCATCATGACGGCGATCCGGCTCGACATCGTCATCGCCTCGGCCTGGTCGTGCGTGACGTAGACGAACGTTGCCTTGAGGCGGCGGTGCAGCTCGGCGAGCTCTGCGCGCATGTGGACGCGCAGCTTGGCGTCGAGATTGGAGAGCGGTTCGTCGAACAGGAAGGCCACCGGCTCGCGCACCATGGCGCGTCCGACCGCGACGCGTTGCCGCTGTCCGCCGGACAATTGTCCGGGCTTGCGCCGCAGCAATGGGGTGATGTCGAGCTGCTCGGCGATGCCTTCGATGTCGGCGCGAATGTGCCGTTCCTTGGCGCGCCGGCCCGGCAGCAGCGCACCCAGCAGCGGCAGTCGCTCGATCGCGGAGAGGCGCCGCATCCGCAGCGGCACCGCGATATTGTCGAAGGCGCTCAAATGCGGATAAAGCGCATAGGATTGGAACACCATCGCGAGGTTGCGCGCGCTCGGGCGAATGCCGTCCACGGGGCGGCCGTCGATGTGGACCTCGCCGGAATTTTGCGGCTCGAGCCCGGCAATGATGCGAAGCAGGGTCGACTTGCCGCAGCCGGACGGGCCGACCAGCGAGATGAATTCGCCGTTCCCGATGCGGAAATCGATGCCTTTCAGGACGTCGGTGCCGTCAAAGGACTTGCGGATTGCGGATAGTTCGATTTGCGCCATGCGCGCTGATCCCCTGCTGGTCCGTTTGCGGCGCATGAGGAGTAGGAAGCGCGTCTGACATTCACATAACGGTCAATGGCCTTCCTTATGGTCATCCCAGGTTTTGCTTTCGCCCGGTCCGACGGGGAATATCATCTTGGGGTTGTTGTCGTGGCGTTGACGTCGTCGCGTGTCCGGGCGGTCAATGCGGTGTTCGAGTCCGGCAGCTTTGCCGCTGCGGCAAGGCGGCTCGGGGTGTCGCAGCCGGCCGTTGCGCAGCTGGTGCGGGATCTGGAGGCCGAGTTCGGGGTGGCGCTGTTCGACCGGCACGGCCAGACTCTGATCGCAACGTCGCTGTGTCGGCGGCTCTATGCCGCAACGAGCCGCATGCAAGCGGTCGAGGCGGATGCGCTCGCCATCCTGCAGCAGCGCGACGAGCTCACGGGGGGTGAGCTTCGCATCGGGCTCGGCAATGCGATGCCCGGCATGGCCTTGATCGCGGCGTTCCGCAATCTGTATCCGAAGATCCAGATCAACATCGAGATCGGCAGCTGGTCGGCGATCATGGCCGCGGTGGTCGACCAGCGCGTCGACGTCGCCGTATTGCCGGAGGTGCCGCAGGACAACCGCTTCCGGCGCGAGGCCTGCGTGCAGCAGCGCGTCGTTGCGATCTGCCATCCCGTTCACGATCTCAGTCGCCAGTCGCGCGTGTCCATCGCCGGCCTCATGCAATATCCGCTGGTGTTCCGGACCCGGGATTCCGCGACCCAGCGCGCCGTGGACCGGGCGTTTCGCGCCCTCAATTTGCGCGCCAGTCCGGCGATCATCGTCAATACGCGCGAGGGGATGCTCGAGGCGGTGGCCAACCGGCTTGGCGTCGGCTTCGTCTGGGAGCACGGCTCGAGCCGCATCGATCGCATCGCGAAGGTGGCGATCGCGGAAATCGAGGCGGAGTCGCCCGAATACATCTTCTCGCTGGCCGGCAAGCGCGGCAAGCTGGTCGAGCTGTTCTATCTCGCCAGAAGCCTTTCGCGCCCGGCCGACGGCGCCGATATCCTGGCCGCGCCCTGAGCGGTGGCCGCTTCCCGCTGCTTTGGGTTGTTCTGAACTGTGACGGCAACCGTGATGTTGCGCAGCGGGACGGTAAGGTATTTGCGTATTATCCGTCCCCGAAGTTTGGTTACCCGGCCCAAGATGGGCTATGCTCCCCGGCAAGTCGAGACAAGAATGAGACGTCGGGAGACGGCATGGGATACCAGCGGCGGACGGGGCTGCATCCATGATGACCTTACCCAGGCTGGCGGCCGAATCCCTGGAGAAGGTGCTGGGCTCGTTCATGCGTCGCAGGTTCGGTGAGACGCCGGCCAACATCATCGAGAGCGCCACCCGCACGACGATGGAATGCATCGGCAACAGCGATGCGCTCTATCACAATATCGAGCACACGATGCTGGTGACGCTGGCTGGGCATTCGATTCTCAGCGGTCGGTATCTCCACACGCACCTGGCGGCAGAGGATTATGTCCACGTCCTGATTGCCTGCCTCGCTCACGATATCGGCTATGTGCGCGGCCTGTTCGAAGAGGATGACGAGGACGGCTTCCTGGTCGACGCGGCCGGCACCAAGGTTTCCCTGCCGCGCGGCGCATCGGATGCCAGCCTGATGATGTATCACGTCGATCGCTCGAAATTGTACGTGATGCGGCGACTGAGGCATATTCCGGGGCTTGACCCGGAACGCGTCGCCCGCGCGATCGAAGGCACGCGGTTTCCCGCCCAGCCGGGGCAGGAATACGATACCGAAGCCTCGATCCTGCGCGCGGCCGACTTCATCGGCCAGCTCGGCGATCCCAACTATCTGCGCAAGGCCAACGCGCTCTATTACGAGTTCGAGGAGGTCGGCATCAACCGCCAGCTCGGCTACGACTCGCCCGCCGACATCGTGAACCGCTATCCGCAATTCTATTGGAACAGCGTTGCTCCGCACATCCAGACCGAGATCGGCTATCTCAACAAGACCGAGATCGGCCGGCAATGGATCGCCAACCTCTACAGCAACGTGTTCCGTGCCGAGCGCGACATCTCGCTGTCCGGTCCGCAGAAATAGCTGCGACATGCATGCAACAAAAAACCGTCACCACTGACGTCCTCGACATCGCCTATCGCGAATACGGTGCGCCGGACGGCTGGCCCTGCATCATGGGGCACGGCTTTCCCTATGACGTGAACGCCTATGCCGAGACCGCGCCGATCCTCGCCGAGGCCGGCGCACGCGTGCTGGTGCCCTGGCTGCGCGGTTACGGGCCGACGCGGTTTCGCTTCGCCGAGACGCTACGCTCCGGCGAGCAGGCGGCGTTAGGTGCCGATCTCCTGGCCTTCATGGATGCGCTCGGGGTCAAGCGTGCCATCGTCGGCGGCTATGATTGGGGCGGGCGCGCCGCCTGCGTGGTTTCGGCGCTCTATCCGGAGCGCGTGATCGGTCTCGTCTCCGGCAATTCCTACAACATCCAGAACATCGCCCTCGCCATGGAGCCGGCCTCGCCGCCGGAGGAGGCGGCGTTCTGGTATCAATATCTCTTCCACAACGAGCGCGGCCGCCGCGCCTTGGAGCGCAACCGCCGCGGCTTTGCCCGTCAGCTCTGGACGATGTGGTCGCCGAAATGGGCCTTCGATGACGCAACGTTCGAGACGAGCGCCGTGTCCTTCGACAATCCCGATTTCGTCGACGTCGTGATCCATTCCTACCGCCATCGCTACGCGCTGGTTGCCGGCGATCCCGCCTATGCGGGGATCGAGGCGAAGCTTGCCGCGCAGCCGCCGATCCGTGTCCCGACGATCGCGATCGACGGCGACAGCGACGGCGTCAATCCCGGCACCGCCCACCACGCGCGCAAGTTCGAGGGGTTTTTCGAGCGGCGCGTCTTCACCGACGCCGGTCACAATTTGCCGCAAGAGCGGCCGGCCGAATGGGCACAGGCCGTGATCGACGTGCGGAAAGCGGCTGCCTCATAGGCGGCCCCGAGGCGCCCTCGGCGCACCTCATCATGAGGGGATTGGCGGGTCGGCACTAGGCCATCCTCCCGTTCCCCAAATTTCCCCGACTTTCGGGAACCTTTTCCGATTGGCGCCGTCCAAGCTGTGGGCCCGCTTCCATATGCGGGCTCGTTGCAGGGGAGAAGCTTGATGAAGTCACAAGTGCGCAAGCTGGAACGTGTCGCCGTGGCGCAGACGCCGTCCGATCGGCCTGACAGGGCGGAGGTCGAACAGGCGATCCGGACCATGATCCGCTGGGCCGGCGATGATCCCGCGCGCGACGGTTTGCGCGAGACACCTGCTCGCGTTGCACGCGCGTTCGCAGAGTATTTTTCCGGATACGCACAGGACCCGACCGAAATCCTGCAAAAGACCTTCGAGGAGATCGAAGGCTATGACGAGATGATCGTGCTGCGCGGCGTTCGCTTCGAGAGCCATTGCGAGCACCACATGGCGCCGATCGTCGGTCGCGCCTGGGTCGCCTATATTCCGCAGGGGCGCGTCGTCGGCATCTCCAAGCTCGCACGCGTGGTGGACGTCTACGCAAAACGGCTCCAGATCCAGGAGAAGATGACCGCACAGATCGCCAACACCATCAACGACGTGCTCAAGCCCGAAGGCGTCGGCGTCATCATCAAGGCGACACATCACTGCATGACCACGCGCGGCGCGCACAAGCCTGGGACCGATCTCGTCACCAGCCGCATGCTGGGCGTATTCCGCGACAATGCGCTGACGCGCCAGGAACTCTTGGGGCTCGCCAGTTCGGACGATTGACTCGCGCGCTCATGATGGAGGCGTTGCCATGGCCGAGGATAAGAAGCCGAGCGGACCCGACCTGACCGAAGGCGTGGCCCTGACCGAGTTCAAGGACGGCAAATTGCTCGGTCACGTCGGAGAGGACGATGTCCTGCTGGTGCAGGCTGGCAGCGAGGTCTTTGCGATCGAGCCGGCCTGCAGCCATTATCACGGCCCGCTCGCCGAGGGCCTGGTGGTGGGCGACACCATCCGCTGTCCCTGGCATCATGCCTGCTTCTCCCTGCGCACGGGCGAAGCCACGCGGCCGCCGGCCTTGAACGCGCTGGCGGTCTGGGAGGCCACGCGCGATCAGGACAAGATCATCGTCCGGCGCAAGCGCGAGGCCCTGACGCCGCCGTCCGCCCATCGCAGCGCACCGGCGCCAGACAAATTCGTCATCGTCGGCGGTGGCGCCGCCGGCTTCGCCGCCGCCGAGACGCTCCGGCGCGAGGGCTTTGCCGGTGCCATCACCATGTTCAGCAATGACGGCGCGATGCCGGTCGACCGGCCAAATCTCTCCAAGGATTACCTTGCGGGCAACGCGCCGGAGGACTGGTTGCCGCTGCGTGGCGAGGACTATTACCGCGACTCGGGCATCGATCTCAGGCTCAACGCCGACGTCGTCGCGATCGATGCCAAGTCGCGCAGCGTCACGCTCGGCAACGGCGACAAGCTGCCGTTCGATCGGCTGCTGCTGGCGACCGGCGCCGAGCCGCTCAAGCTGCAGATCCCGGGCGCGGACCAGCCGCATGTTCACACCCTGCGCTCCGTCGCCGACAGCCGGGCGATCATCCAGGCGGCGGGGAGCGCCAAGCGGGCGCTGGTGATCGGCGCCAGCTTCATCGGCCTCGAGGTCGCGGCGTCCTTGCGGGCCCGCAAGATCGAGGTGCACGTGGTCGCGCCGGACGAGCGGCCGATGCAGAAGGTGCTCGGCGCCGAGATGGGCGATTTCGTTCGCTCCCTTCACGAGGACAACGGCGTCGTCTTCCACTTGAAGGAAACGGTGGAGAAGCTCGATGGCCTACGTGCGAGGCTGAAGAGCGGTGCTGTCATCGAGGCCGACCTCGTCGTGGTCGGCATCGGCGTCAAGCCGCGCCTCGCGCTCGCCGAGCAGGCGGGGCTAACCGCCGATCGCGGCGTCAGCGTCAGCGAATATCTGGAGACCAGCGTCGCCGGTATCTTCGCGGCCGGCGACATCACGCGCTGGCCCGATCCCCATTCGCGGCAGAGCATCCGTGTGGAGCATTGGGTGGTGGCGGAGCGGCAGGGTCAGACCGCCGCGCGCAACATGCTCGGCAGGCGCGAGCGCTTCGACGCGGTGCCGTTCTTCTGGAGCCAACACTATGACGTGCCGATCAACTATGTCGGCCACGCTGAGAACTTCGATGACGTCGCGATCGACGGCAATATCTCCGGAAGGGACTGCCTGCTGAAGTACCGCAAGGGCGGCCGCGTCCTCGCGGTCGCTTCAATCTATCGCGATCTCGACAATCTCAAGGCCGAGCTCGAGATGGAGCGCACGCGCGGCTGAAGCCCCGCGCGCGAGCTTGATTTGCGTCAACATTGCGACAGGTGAAGGCTGTTCTGCTGGCTGTCGTCCCGGTGCGGTGTGTGCTATCCTGGCGTGTGCCCGCGGGCTTCGCATGCAGGAGTGGCCCATGACCAGTGCTTCAGACGCATCTCATCCTTCCAGCTCGGGTATCTCTGCGCTGCACGGCAAATGGGGGTGGATCGTCGCGCTAGGCGTCGTTTACCTCATCGCCGGCTTCGTTGCGCTCGGCAGCATGGTCATGGCGACGGTGGCGAGTGTGATCGTGGTCGGCGCCATGATGATCGTCGCCGGCGTGACGGAGATCATCGGCGCATTCCAGATGAAGAGCTGGGGCAAGTTTCTGATCTGGGCCTTGCTCGGCGTGCTCTATGTCATCGCCGGCTTCCTGACCTTCGCCAACCCGCTGTTCGCGGCAGTCCTGCTGACATTGTTCTTGGGCGCATCGCTGATCGCCTCGGGCGCGGTGCGGCTGTTTCTTGCCTTCAGCATGAAGCGCGAGAGCCCGTGGCTGTGGGTCGCGCTCTCGGGCGCCATCACGCTGCTGCTCGGCCTCCTGGTCGTGGCGCGCTGGCCGGTGAACAGCGTCTACATCCTCGGCCTGTTTCTCGGTATCGACCTGATGATGGCCGGCGCCGGCTGGATCAGCTTGGGTTTCGCCTTGAAGCGGCGCGGCTAGCGCAACGCCATCAGCAACTCGACGCAAGACCCTCTTGCGGAACTCCGCTGAGCTGACGTGCTGACAAGAGTCAGCACGCCGCGTGACCGTCTCGCGCGGCGATGATCATCGGGGAGAAACCATGAAAGCCGCTTTGGCCCTGGCCGCAGCGCTGGCCGCCGCCTGCGCGTCCGCCCCTGTCTCCGCGCAAAAATCCTACGGTCCTGGGGTCAGCGACACCGAGATCAAGATCGGCAACACCATGCCCTATAGCGGTCCGGCCTCGCCGCTCAGCATCACGGGACGGGTGATCTCCGCCTATTTCGACGAGATCAACGAGAAGGGTGGTGTTGGCGGCCGCAAGCTCAACCTGATCTCGCTGGACGACGCCTTCTCCCCGCCCAAGACCATGGAAGCCGCGCGGCGCCTCGTCGAGGGCGACGGCGTCGCCTTCATCTTCGCCACCATGGGCACGGCGCCGAGCTCGGCGATTGCAAAATATCTCAACAGCAACAAGGTGCCGCAGATCTTCCTGATCAGCTCGGCCTCGAAGTGGAACGATCCCGCCAACATGCCGTGGTCGATCGCGCTGCCCTGGGCACCGAACTACACCAGCGAGGCCGCAATCGATGTCGCCTATGCCCGCGCCAAGAACCCGAATGCGCGCTTTGCGGTGCTCTACCAGAACGACGACGCCGGCAAGGAATATCTTCGCGGTGTCAAGGAGGCGCTCGGTGCCGACGCCGACAAGGCGATCGCGATGGCCTCGAGCTTCGAGGTCGCCGACCCCACCGTCGATTCCCAGGTTCTGACGCTCGCCAATACCAAGGCCGACGTCTTCATGATCTATTCGGTGACGCCGCGCGCCTGCGCGCAGGCGATCCGCAAGGCGCACGAGGTCGGCTGGCAGCCGACGCGCTTTCTCGCCTCGGGATGCGCCAACAAGGCCACCGTGATGGCGCCGGCCGGGCTTGAGGCCGGCAAGGGTGTGCTGTCGCTCGGCGCGCTCAAGCCGTTCGTCGAAACGCCCAGGGACGACCCGGCGATGACGGCCTATATCGACTTCATGAAGAAGCGCCTGCCCAATGCCGACATCAACAACGTCGCCGGCCTCTACGGCTACACCGTCGCCGAGGCGCTGGTGGCGCTGCTGAAGCAGTGCAAGGACAATCTGACGCGCGAGAACATCATGGCGCAGGCCGCGAATCTGAAGAACGTGCCGCTGTCGCTCCTGATGCCCGGCATCACCCTCAACACCACGCCGCAGGATTTCCGCCCGATCAAGGACGGCTACATGCTCCAGTTCGACGGCAACGACTGGGTGGTGGCAAGCGAGCTGTTGCGCGGGACGTGAGAGGCGGGTTCTCGCGGCGGATGCGAAATCGTAGGGTGGGCAAAGGCGCACTTGCGCCGTGCCCACGATCTATCAATGATGACCGAGAAAGAGCGTGGGCACGCTTCGCTTTGCCCACCCTACGAGACTGATGTCTCCATCACGTCATGGCCGGGCTTGTCCCGGCCATCCACGCATTTCCCCGCGGCACGAAGAACGTGGATGCCCGGGCCTTCGCCTCGCCGAAGCGGCTTCGGCCGCGCAGGCGGGATAAGCCGGGCATGACGACCTCAAATGTAGCGAACAGGAGACCAGCATGGATTTTCACCACTCCGCCCGTTCGCTGGAGCTCCAGGACCGCGTTCGCCAGTTCATGCAGGCCCATGTCGAGCCGGTCGAGGAGCTCTATTACGAGCAGGTCAAGCCGGAAGCTTCACGCTACAAGACTCCGCAAATCCTTCAGGATCTGAAGCGGCTGGCGCGCGATCAGGGGCTCTGGAATCTGTTCCTGTCCGGCGAGCACGGCCCGGGCCTGACCAACCTCGAATACGCGCCGGTGAAGGAGATCATGGGCCGCATCCTCTGGGCGCCCGAAGTCTTCAACTGCTCCGCGCCCGATGTCGGCAACATGGAGGTGCTCGCCAACTACGGCACCAAGGCGCAGCAGGAGCGCTGGCTGGCGCCGCTCCTCGAGGGGCGTATCCGCTCTGGCTTCTCGATGACGGAGCCGCAGGTCGCCTCCAGCGATGCCACCAACATCCAGTGCGAGATCAAGCGCGACGGCGACGATTACGTCGTCAACGGCCGCAAATGGTTTACCTCGGGCGCGATGAACGAGGATTGCGAGATCCTGATCGTGATGGGCAAGACTGCGCCCGACCACCCCGACCGCCATCGCCAGCAATCCATGATCCTGGTGCCGAGGAATACGCCCGGCGTACGCATCGTCCGCGACATGCTCACCTACGGCTTTGACGATGCGCCCGTCGGCCATCCCGAGATCGTCTATGACAACGTCCGCGTGCCCGCCGAGAACATTCTGCTCGGGGAGGGCCGCGGCTTCGAGATCGCGCAAGGCCGGCTCGGCCCCGGCCGCATTCATCACTGCATGCGCCTGATCGGCTGCGCCCAGCGTGCGCTGGAATTGATGTGCCAGCGCGCGGTCTCGCGCGTCGCCTTCGGCAAGCCGCTCGCAGAGCAGGGCTCGGTGCGCGAGGACATCGCGCATTCCTTCTGCGAGATCGCGCAGGCGCGGCTGCTCACCTTGCAGGCCACCGACAAGATGGACCGCGAAGGCAACAAGGCCGCGCGCGATCTGATCGCCGCGGCCAAGATCGTGGTCCCCAGCATGGCCGCCCGCGTCATCGACCGCGCCATCCAGATCCACGGCGCCGCCGGCGTCTCGCAGGACACGTTCCTCGCGCGCGCTTACGTCTACGCCCGCTTCATCCGCATCGGCGACGGGCCGGACCAGGTGCATCTCGCGGCCGTCGGGAAGGAGCTGATCAGGCGCGGCGGGGTGATGGGGTAGCGCCGTGGCCCTTGGCCGGATTGCGCATCGGCGGCGCTTCGAAGCGCCGCGACGGGCAAGTCCTTTGGCCGCGATGCCGTATGGCCTCAGATCACTGTAGTACAATAGTAACTACTGCTGACCGAGAGTGACCCTGCACGCCATGGCGGGTTCACCCAGGTGAAAGAGCACAGATCGCTTTCGCGCGAGAAAACGTCCGATACCGACGTTACAGGAAGCGCTCGCGTCCTGGAGGTGCCGGCGGGCCATTTCCGCATGAGCCTGCGTTGGCTGATCGTCGCGGCGCTCCTCCTGGCTGCCTTGCTCGTCCAGATACCGATCGTCCTGAACCCGGATCTGGCCTGCCTGCTGACGGAGGGCGAGCAGGTCCTGGATGGCCGCAAGCCGGGCGTCGATCTCTTCGAGCTGAATCCACCCCTGTCGGTCTATTTGTACATGCCGGCATCGATGCTGGCGCGAACGACCGGAATTGCGCCTGAAGTGATCGTGATCATCCTGATCCTGGTCGAAATCGTCGTCGCGCTTCTGATGATCGATCGTGCCGCTGCGGCGGCAAGGCTGGGGGCTGAAGAGCGGATCGTTGCGACCTGCCTGTTCGCGTTCTTGTTCGCAATTCTTCCGAGCGGCGTATTCGGACAGCGTGAGCACGTCGCCGTCATTGCGCTGACCCCTTTCGTCGCCGTCACCGCGATCCGCTGGCTTGGCCTCAGCCCCGGACCGGTTGCGATCCTGGCGGGACTTGGGGCCGGGCTCGCCATGAGCATCAAGCCCCACCTTGCCATGGTCGTTGGGCTTCCGATCGTGCTGGCGGTCTTCCGCCAGCGCTCGCTCAGGCCGTTGTTCTCTCCGGAAGCGATGACGGCGGCGGCTGTCGTCATCGGATACGGAGCGGTCCTCGCCAGCGTTTTCCCCGCTTATCTTTTCGACTATGCGCCGATGGTCTCTGCCGCATATCTGCCGTTGCGGATGAATCTGGGCGATCTGCTGTCTTTCCCGGCCATGGTGTTGGCCGGGTCCGTCGTGTTTCTCGGCTTGCTGGCCCCGCACGAGTTCAAGTTTGGAGGCAACGCGACCCCGTGGTTGGCTGCGGCGCTCGGTGGAGCTGCGAGTTTCGTTCTCCAGGGCAAGCATTGGACCTACACGGCGTTTGCGCTCTGTGTCTTTGCGATCGCCGCGCCGCTGTTGCATGCGCGCATCAGGACGATGCGGATGCCGGTCATGATCGCCGGCCTCGCCGCCGTTGCGCTCATCGGCTATTGCCTGGCCTTGCAGGTCCGGCCGTTTCCGCCGCTCAAGGAGCGCATCCTGGCCCTCGCAAAGCATCCGCGGCTGATCACGATCGGCGATCACGTCGCGCTGGGGCATCCGCTCGTCCGCGAGGTCAACGGGACCTGGGTGGGCAGCTCCTGCATGCAGCTGTTGGCTGCCGGCGCGATGATGCTGCAGAAAACGACGACGCCAACCGAAGGCGAGCGCGCAAGACTGGACAGCATCATCGATTTCGAGCGGCGGCACTTGCTCGCAGACCTGCGCGCCGGTCGTCCGGATGTGATCCTCGTGGATACCCGGCTGCTGAGCGCGGTCCCGTTCGACTGGCTGGCCTGGGCGAGGTCCGATCCGGAGCTCCAGGCCGAGCTAACTCGTTACCGCGAACTCGAGGATGCCGGCGGCCGGGTCCGGATCTTGGTCGCTCGATCGGGTTCGGAGCGGTAACCCCGTTCGGTTGCCAGCCGCGGCAGGCGCCACGCTCGGCATGCTGACATCATGCCCCTGTTTTGCCCGACGAGTCAAAATCGGTCCGTAAGAACAGCACGCTTTCGCGCCGTTCGGCCAAGCCACTGAAAAACCTCACCCCGCCTACTGTGCATGGGGTTGTTTTTCCGTTTTTGCTGGAGCGACCGTTTTCGCGGCGCCAGGCGGGCCGCTATCCCGCCTTGGCGATGCGCCCGTCCGCCGACCCCGCGCGCAGGTTCTGGAAGAACGTCTCCACCTCCCGCGACAGCGTCTGCGCCGTCTCGGTCAGGCTGCTGGCGGCGGTGAACACCGAAGCCGCCGCAGTATCGGTCTCGCCAATGGCATCGCGCAGCGAGGTGATGTTCGCCACCAGCGTCTCGTTGCCTTGGGCGGCGCTTTGCGCGTTGGAGGAGATCTCGCGCGTGGCCTGGTCCTGCTGACTGACGGCGCCGGCAATCGCGGATGTGACCTCGTTGATCTCGCGCACGGCCCCGCCGATCTCGCGCACGGCGTCGACGGCGTTCCGCGTCGAGGCCTGGATCATCGCGACGTTCTCGCTGATCTCGGCCGTGGCCTTGGCGGTCTGGCCCGCGAGCGCCTTCACCTCGTGGGCGACGACAGCAAAGCCGCGGCCGGCATCGCCGGCGCGCGCCGCCTCGATGGTGGCGTTCAACGCAAGCAGGTTGGTCTGCTCGGCGATCGCCTGGATCAGGTTGAGCACGCCGTCGATGCGTTGCGTGGCTGCAGCGAGGCTCTCGATCTCGGAGATCGACTTCTCGGTGCGCTGGCCGGTCTGCTCGACCGCGCCCGCGCTCTGCCGCACCTGGCGGCCGATCTCCACCACCGAGGCCGAAAGCTCCTCGGCCGCGCCCGCCACCGCGGTGACGTTGTGCGAGGCCTGCTCGGTGGCATTCGCCGCGGTGCCGGCGCGGCTGCTAGCATCCGCAGTGACACGCGTGATGGTCTGCGCGGTCTCGCGCATGACGGAGGCGTTGTCGCTGAGGCCGCGCATGATCGCGCCGATCGCCTCGCGAAATTGCTCGACGGACCGCTCGACGTGACGGGCGCGCTCCTCGCGCGCGGCGGCGTCTTGCGACACTTGCGAGGCGAGGTTGCGGTTGCGCCCCATCGAGTCCTGGAACACCTGGATGGCGCGGGCCAGCGCGCCGATCTCGTCGGCGCGGTCGGAGTGCGGCACCACGACATCGTCGGCGCCGTCGGCGACCTGCTTGATGGTGGCGGTGATCGCGGCGAGCGGCCGGGCGATCGAGCGGGCAATGATGACGATGCCAGCGACGACGAGGGCCAGCGCCACGCCGCCGAGGCAGGTGAGGATGAACGACAATGTGCGGGCGGTCTCGGTCTGCTGCGCGATCTGCCTGCCGCGCTCGGCATAGACCTTGGACAGCGCCTCGAGGTCCTTGTTCAGCGCCGAGCGGACGCTGCGGTTGGCGTCGTTGTCGCCCCATTCGCGGCCCGCTGCCGCGTTGATCTCGACGCCGCGCCGCACCAGCTCCTTGCGGAATTCGACGAACTGCTCGATGCGCTTCTTGAAGGTCGCGAACTGCTCGGCATCGTCTTCCTTGACGATGGTCTCCCAGCGTTTCACGACGTCGAGGATCTGGGCGTTGAACTTGAGCAGGCCGTCGCCGTATTTCTTCACCACGGCCGGCTCGGTCGACATGTAGATGCCGCGCGATTCCATCACCACCGCATAGACGAGGGAGTTGACCCGCTCGACGTTCAGCGCGGCGGCATTGGCCGTCTCGATCGCGACTGCGAGGTCCGCGCTGCGGCGGCTGTTGTAGTCGGACAAGATCGCGATCGCTGCCGTGAGCAGCGCGAACAGCGCGAAGATCGCATAGAGCTTGCTGGCAAGCGTGAAGCGGCCTGCCGGCTTGGCGGCATTCCCAGATCGGTCGGATGTCATGATGTTCAAGGAGCCCGGATTGGCCTGACCGGCCGGTGAACGGGGTCAGGCAAATTGTTGCAAAACTATGCAGAACGAAGATGGACGCCTCGTTAACGCGCGGCCTGGCCGCCTCCGTCCTTGGTCGAAGGAAAGGCAAGTCATTTCAGCGTCTTGATCCGAAGGTTTAGTTTCAGGATAGTCTTTTGGGATAGTCTTGGAGTCGGCCGTTGGCCGAGCAACCCCGGAGAGACCCTTGGTCTACCGCCACAGCATCGACGCCACGACCTACAGCTTCCCCGACCTGCGCGACCTGCTCGCCAAGGCGACACCCCCACGCTCCGGCGACCGGCTGGCCGGCATTGCCGCTGCCAGCTCCGAGCAGATGATCG
This sequence comes from Bradyrhizobium sp. USDA 223, assembly GCF_044909005.1. Taxonomy (NCBI): domain Bacteria; kingdom Pseudomonadati; phylum Pseudomonadota; class Alphaproteobacteria; order Hyphomicrobiales; family Nitrobacteraceae; genus Bradyrhizobium; species Bradyrhizobium sp. USDA 223. Next base: position 3,854,270 of record NZ_JBIYDR010000001.1, on the reverse strand, counting down.
CCGCGCGGATGGCGCTCGCCGATGTGCCGCTCGGCCAGTTCCTGCAGGAAGCCGTCGTTCCCTACGAGGCCGACGAGGTCACCCGCCTCGTCATCGACAGCCATGACGCCAGGGCGTTCGCGCCGGTGGCATCGCTGACGGTCGGCGCCTTCCGCGACTGGCTGCTGTCGGACGCCGCAACGCCCGAGATCCTGCGCAAGCTGGCGCCCGGCATCACGCCGGAGATGGCGGCCGCGGTGTCGAAGCTGATGCGCAACCAGGATCTGATCCTGGCGGCGCGGAAATGCGAGGTCACCACCGCCTTTCGCAACACCATCGGCCTGAAGGGGCGGATGAGCACACGCCTGCAGCCGAACCATCCCTTCGACGATGCAAGGGGCATCACCGCCTCGATCCTCGACGGCATCCTGCTGGGGGCAGGCGATGCCTGCATCGGCATCAATCCCGCCAGCGATGATCCGGCCGTCATCGCGCAATTGCTGCGGCTGCTCGACGAGATCATCGCGCGGCTGCAGATCCCGACGCAAGGCTGCGTTCTGACCCATGTCACGACGACGCTGTCTCTGATCGGGCAGGGCGTGCCGGTCGACCTCGTCTTCCAGTCGGTCGCGGGCACCGAGGCCGCCAACCGCAGCTTCGGCATCGACCTCGCACTGTTGAAGGAGGCGCAAGAGGCCGGGCTGTCGCAGTCGCGCGGCACGGTCGGGCGGAACCTGATGTATTTCGAGACCGGCCAGGGCTCGGCGCTGTCGGCGGGCGCCCATCACGGCGTCGACCAGCAGACCTGCGAGGCGCGCGCCTATGCGGTCGCCCGCGCCTTCGCTCCGCTGCTGGTCAACAGCGTGGTCGGCTTCATCGGCCCCGAATATCTCTATGACGGCAAGGAAATCATCCGCGCCGGGCTAGAGGATCATTTCTGTGGCAAGCTGCTCGGCCTGCCGCTCGGGGTCGACATCTGCTACACCAACCACGCCGAGGCGGATCAGGACGACATGGACAATCTCCTGACGCTGCTCGCCGCCGCCGGCGTCACCTTCATCATGGGTGTTCCCGGTGCCGACGACGTCATGCTGAACTACCAGTCGACGTCTTTTCACGACGCGCTCTATGTCAGGGACGTCTTCGCGCTGCGCCGTGCGCCGGAATTCGACGACTGGCTGGCGCGCTCGGGCATTGCAAGTGCCGATTTCCGGATTGCCGGCGATGCAGGCCTGCTGCCCGATTTTGCCGCGCGGCTGATCGCATGAGGCGGAAGGTCAACTCGGTTGGGAAACCATCGGCGCCTCTCGGAATTATGCTTACGCCACAATATTGAGAAATTCCGGCGACAGCATTACGCTATGTGTCGGGCTGGCAATTTCCGCACCATCGGTTGAGTGTGGCGGGGGAGCTTTGATGCGAGCTGAAAGTAACGGAACGTCCCGGCGGATTCTCTGCGTGTTTCCGCGCTACACCTCGTCCTTCGGCACGTTCGAGCATTCCTATCCGCTGACCGATGGCGTTCGCGCCTTCATGCCGCCGCAGGGGCTGCTGCTGATCTCCGCCTATCTTCCGAAGGAGTGGCAGGTCAAATTCGTCGACGAGAACCTGCGCCGCACGACGAGGGAGGAGTTCGAATGGGCGGAAGCGGTCTTCGTCAGCGGCATGCACATCCAGCGCCAGCAGATGAACGACATCTGCCGCCGTGCCCATGAGTTCGATCTGCCGGTCGCGCTCGGCGGGCCTTCCGTCAGCGCCTGTCCCGACTATTACCCGTCCTTCGATTATCTGCATGTCGGCGAGCTCGGCGATGCCACCAACCAGCTGATCGAGATCCTGTCGCGCGACACCTCGCGGCCCGAGCAGCAGGTCGTGCTCACGACCAAGGACCGCGTGCCGATGACGGAGTTTCCGATTCCGGCCTACGAGCTCGCCGACGTGAAGAAGTACTTCCTCGGCAGCATCCAATATTCCAGCGGCTGTCCCTACCAGTGCGAGTTCTGCGACATCCCCGGCCTTTACGGCCGCAATCCGCGCATCAAGACGCCGCAGCAGATCATCGCCGAGCTCGACCGCCTGCGCGAATGCGGCATGACCGACACGGTCTATTTCGTCGACGACAATTTCATCGGCAACCGCAAGGCGGCCATGGACCTGCTGCCGCACCTGATCGAGTGGCAGAAGCGGACCGGCTACGTGGTGCGGCTCGCCTGCGAGGCCACGCTCAACATCGCCAAACGCCCCGAGATCCTCGAGAAGATGCGCGAGGCCTATTTCATCACCATCTTCTGCGGCATCGAGACGCCCGATCCCGACGCGTTGAAGGCGATGCAGAAGGACCACAACATGATGGTCCCGATCCTGGAGGGCGTGCGCACCATTAACTCCTACGGCATGGAGGTGGTCTCAGGCATCATCATGGGGCTCGACACCGACAAGCCGAACACCTCGGAGGCGCTGCTCGCCTTCGTCGAGGAGTCCCGGATTCCGCTGCTCACCATCAATCTGCTGCAGGCGCTGCCGAAGACGCCGCTATGGGACCGGCTTGAGCGCGAGGGGCGGCTGGTCGAGGACGATGGCCGCGATTCCAACGTCGACTTCCTATTGCCCTATGACGAGGTCGTCGCGTCCTGGAAGCACGCCATGGCAGTCGCTTACGCGCCCGACAAGGTCTACGCGCGCTATCAGCACCAATGCGACCACGTCTATGTGAACCGGCTCAAGGTGCCGGTGCCGGACGAGATGAAGACCTGGCCGAACATCCGGCGCGGCCTCGTCATGCTACGCAACATCTTCTGGAAGGTCGGCGTGCTTGGCGACTACAGGCGCGTGTTCTGGAAGTTCGCGCTGGGCCGCATCAAGCGCGGCGACATCGAAGGCCTGATCGGCTGCACGCTGATCGCGCACCATCTCATCACCTTTGCGCGCGCGGCCTCCAGCGGCAAACAGAACGCTTCGAACTATTCGATCCGGCTGCGCGAGGCCGCCGTTCCGGCCGAATGATGCCCCATGTCTGACCCGGCCCTGCCGCGCCGTCCGACCCTCGATTTGCAGTCGTTCACGCCTGCGCGCGTCGCGCTGGGACGCAGCGGCGCGAGCCTGCCGACGAAGGCGTTGCTCGATTTCACGCTGGATCATGCCCGCGCCCGCGATGCCGTGCATGCCGCCTTCGATACGCCGCGTCTCATCGCCGATCTCGACGCGCTCGGTGTTGCCGCGACCGAGGTGAGGAGCCGGGCGGTCGATCGCAGCGACTATCTGCGGCGGCCGGACCTGGGACGGCAGCTCGATCCCGCCTCGGCCCAGCGTCTGGCACGAAGCATCTCGGCGCCGTGCCAGCTCGCGGTCGTGATCGGAGACGGCCTGTCCGCGGCGGCGGTCCATAGCCATGCGGCGATCGTGGTGAGGCGCCTGCTGCCATTGCTTGCGGAGGGGGATGCTGTCGCGGTTCGCCATGTCGTCGTCGCATCGGGCGCGCGCGTCGCGCTCGGCGACGAGATCGGCGCCATTCTCGGTGCGCGCATGGTCGTGATGCTGATCGGCGAGCGGCCCGGCCTGTCCGCGCCCGACAGCCTCGGCGCCTATCTGACCTTTGCGCCGAGGCCCGGCCGCACCGATGCCGAGCGCAATTGCGTCTCCAACATCCATCACGCCGGGTTGAGCCACGAGGAGGCGGCGTTCAAGATCGCCTGGCTGGTCCGCGAGGGGCTGGCCCGGGAGATCACCGGCGTGGCGCTGAAGGACGAGAGTGCGGACCGCGCGCCGCGCCAGATTGGCACATCCTCGCCGGGATGACGGTCATTCCAAGCCCGGATCGCCACTTTTCTGATCGATTCGGCCGCGCCGGGCCTGCTTGCGAAAAGACCTGTTGACCTGCTAAACCGCTGCCGGCGATTTTCCGCGCATTTTCAAAGGGCAAGCCTCCCATTGGTATGGCGTTTTCAAGCCGTTCGCGCGGCGCGATAAGCTCGCAAGGCCGAGCCGATTTAGGAACTGGATAAGGCATGCTCGAAAAGCACAGCGAGAATGAGGTTCATGTCGACAAGGTCGAGCAGGGACCTACGTCCTCCATCGCCTTCGGGCTGGAGCGGCTCGGGCTGATCGCCGTTCGGGCCCCGATCGTCTCCTGCATCGTCCTGCTCGCGTTGATCGTCGGCGCGGTGTTCGGGATCTACCGGATCAAGATCGACGATTCGCTGTCGCAGCTGTTCCGCTCCGACAGCCGCGAATTCCGCCAGTACGAAGAGGTGACCAAGAAGTTCCCGGCGGAGGAGTTCGATGTCCTCGTCGTGGTCGAGGGCAAGACCCTCCTGGAACGCAGCAACCTCGAGAAGCTGCGCGACTTCGTCACCGACCTGCAGCTGGTCGAAGGCACCCGCGGGCTGGTCTCGCTGTTCTCGGCGCGCCAGGCGCCGGCCCCCGGCAAGCTGCCGGCGGCCCTGTTCCCGGCCGAGCTGCCCGAGGGCGCGGCCTATGACAAGTTCATCGAGACCGTCAAGAACAACGAGATCATCCGCGGCAAGTTGCTGTCGGAGGACGGCACGCTGGCGTTGATCGTGCTGTCGCTCGATCCCGAAGTGGTCGGCTCCAACAAGCTGACCAAGACCGTCGGCGACATCCGCGCGCTGATGAAGGAGGATCTCGGCGACACCGGGCTCAACGTGCAGCTCTCGGGCGTGCCGGTGATGCAGCTCGAGATCCGCAATGCGGTCGAGCGTGACGGGCTGACCTACAACATCCTCGGCATCCTCGCCGGCTGCATCATCGCCATCATCTTCTTCCGCAAGATCTCGTTCATGATCGCCGCGGCATTCCCGCCGATGATAGCAATCCTGCTGGCGCTCGGCGCGCTCGGCTGGGCCAATTTCAATCTCAACATGTTCCTGAACGTGATGACGCCGCTCATCATGGTCATCAGCTTCTCGGACTCGATGCAGCTCACCTTCGCCGCGCGCGACCGGCTGATCGCGGGCCAGGACAAGTTCACCGCGTTCAAGAACGCGGTGCTGGTGGTGGGCCCGGCCTGCGTGCTGACGCATGGCACCGCCGGCATTTCCTTCATCGCGCTGATGTTCTCCGACTCCGACCTGATCCGCAAGTTCGGGGAGGCGGGCCTTGCCGCCACCATCATCGCGCTGGTCGCGGTGCTGTCGCTGGTGCCGGTGTTCGGCGTCCTGTTCGTGCGCAACGAGAAGGTCTTCGCGGTCAAGTTCCAGGGTGCGGACGCCGGTGTCCAGGCGCTGCGCAATTTCTGCTACTGGATCGCGGTGCGCATGGTCGGCCGGCCCGGCCTGTTCAGCCTGATCGCGGTGCTGTTCGTCGGCGGCCTCGGCGTCATCTATGCCAATCTGGAGCCGCGCTACCGGCTCGCCGACCAGGTGCCGGACAAGCGCCAGGCGGTTGCTGCCAGCGATCGGCTCGATGCCAAGCTCACCGGCGCCAATCCCGTCAACGTGCTGATCGTGTTCCCCAAGGGTGAATCGCTCTATTCACCGCAAACGCTCCAGACCATCGCCGAGGTGCATGCGACGGTCGAGAAGTCCGCAGGGGTCGGCAACGTGTGGTCGCTGGAGACGCTACGCCGCTGGCTGGCGGAGAAGGCCGGCAGTGCCGATGTCGCGACGCTGAAAGAATATGTCAGCGTCATCCCCGAGCACCTGGTGCGGCGCTTCATCGACGCCGAGCAGGACGCCGTGGTGGTGGCCGGCCGCGTGCCGGACAAGGATTCCAGCCAGCTCCTGCCGATCGTCGACAAGCTCGATTCCGAGCTCGACGCCGTCCGCAAGAAGCATCCCGGCTATGAGATCGCCGTGACGGGTCTCGCCGCCATCGCCGCGCGCAACTCGGCCAACATGATCGAGAAGCTGAACCACGGCCTCACGATCGAATTCGCGCTGGTCGCGATCTTCATCGGCCTCGCCTTCCGCTCCTGGGTGGTGACGCTCGCCTGCATCCTGCCGGGCATCTTTCCGGTGGTGATGTCGGGCACGGTGCTGTGGGCGATGGGCGAGGGCCTGCAATTCGCCAGCGTCGTCGCGCTGACCGTCTCGTTCGGACTTGGCCTCTCCGCCACCATCCACTTCCTCAACCGCCTGCGGCTGGAGAACAAGCCGGGCGTCGGCTCGGCGCTGGCGGTGGAGCGGGCGACCGTGCTGGTGGGACCTGCGCTGATCCTGACCACGGTGGTGCTGGCCTGCGGCCTCGTCGTCACCGTGTTCTCCGACCTGCCGTCGCTGCGGCTGTTCGGTTGGCTCAGCGCCTTCTCGATGGTGATGGCGCTCGTCGCCGACCTCTTCATCCTCCGGCCGACGGCGATGTGGCTGATCAATCTGCACGCCAAGCTGCACGGCCCGGACAAGCAGGCGATCTGAGTGGCTTCATCCACCGGACATGGAATCGGCGCAGTCTGAATGACTGCGCCGGAGTTCCGGTCGGGGACGAATCATGCAGTACGACGGCTCCATCGTGGCGTTTCAACAGAAGCGAGGCGGTGATTCAGCTGCTTTTTTCGTCCCGTTCCTGACATCGGGTATGACCCTGCTCGACGCGGGCTGCGGGCCCGGCACCATTACGGCAGCGCTGGCGGACCACGTCGAAAAGGCCGTCGGCCTCGATATCGAGCCGACGGCCATTACCGCCGCCAATCGGCTCGTGTCGGCGGCGGGCTCGACCAATCTGGCCTTTGTCGAAGCCGATATGACGGCGCTGCCGTTCGCAGATGGAACGTTCGACGCCGTGTTCTTTCACGCGGTGCTCTACCATCAGAGCCGGGAGATATTGGCGCGAACGCTGGCCGAAGCGCGCCGCGTGCTGAAGCCGCGCGGTCTCGTCGCAACGCGCGATGCCGACGTCGGCGGCAACGTTCTTTATCCTGAAATCGACGGCGTGCGGCTCGCGCTCGATCTCTGGCAACGCTGGTACCAGCACGACGATCCGGAGGCGCTTCGCTTCGGGCGCCGGCAGGGCTCCATCCTCCGAGCCCACGGCTTCGCGCCGGTCTGGGCCGGTGCAAGCTACGTCAACCACGGTGCCGATGCGCAGACCCGCAGCGAGGCCGTTGCCGATGCGCGGCGGAGCCTGCTGGACCTAGGACCGCAACTCGTGGGCAGTGGGCTCGCGACAGACGATGAGATCCGGGCCGCGCTTGCCGGATGGGAGGCTTGGGAACGCGATCCGGACGCGGTCTATTTCCGATGCCGGTGCGAATGCATCGCGCGAAAGGACTGATCCGGCGCGGTTCGGCTCACGCCTCGACGCGGACGATTCCGTAGGGATTGAACTTGAAGTCGCCCTCGGCGTAGTCCTGCTCCCGCGACAGCGCGAGCTTGCGGTCGCGCAGCGTTGCCTCGATGCCGCGCTCAGCCATCGCGTCCGCGATCTCGTCCATCAGCTTCACCGCGTTCCGGTCGCTGCCGCGCGATCGTGCGACATAGATGTCCGGCAGTCCGACGAGATGGAAGCCGACGCTTTCGTTGTAGGTGTCGCCGGCGAGCGGCCGCTTGGCGAAGGCGAGGCGGCAGGTCCGGGCCATGGCTGCCGTGACAAGGCCCTGGCTCGGGTTCGCGGCGGCCTTGCACTCCCGGGCCAGTTGCCGCCATCGCGCGAGGCCGTGGGCAACGCCCGCGCTTTCGCCCTTCACGGCGGTGGCGCCGGCCTCGATCATCTCCTCGACAATTCGCAAGGCGGCAGCTGAATAGGCGACCGTCTTGTGCTGCTCCATCGGCGGGCTCAGCACGTAGAGGACCGCTTTGTGATTGAGTACGGCCATTTCGTCCGCCTCGGACCACGCTTTCGGAAAGACGCGGTCCCAGCACACACCGAAAGAGCGCTCCATGTGCGGATCCGGTTTGGCTTGCGAATAGGTGCGGTCGATCTCGAAGCCGAAATCGGCGATCGTCTTCGCCACCGCCTTCGGCGGATGCAGCAGGCTTTCATTCTTGCCGAGGAAGCAGAGCACGTGACGCGGCTTCACGGACGAAGGCTGCATGTTCGCTCCCTGCTGCTCGCTGGCGAAGGCGCGGCTGGCCACGAAGAGCCCGGCGGCCTTCAGCAGATGTCTGCGGATCGGGTCCATCTCAGCAAATCCAGCCGGTCAGTTCGTGTCAGCAAAAAGCCCCCGGCTCGCGAGAACCGGGGGCATGTTCCTCATTGCGTGCGAAAGGCCTTCAGCCCTTCGTCATCGTGATGTTGACGCCGCGGATCTCGCCCTTGGACGAGATCTGCACCGTCTGCTTGGTGCCGTTGGTGCGCAGCGACAGGTTGGCGGCAAAGCCGTTGGCCTCGACGAAGACCTCGATCTGGCCGCCGCCGGCGGTGCCCTGGAGATTGCCGAAGATGTTGCGGCTGGACTCGCTCCAATTGCCGGAGATGCGGTCGCCCTGGCTCGTCACGTCGCTGGTGAGGTTGAACTTGTAGCTGTCGGAGGCGCAGCTCAGCGCCTGCTTCAGGTTGAGGCCGCTGCCGGCGACCTTATAGTCCGCCTTGCAGCGAATGCGCTCGGTGGAGCCGTCGGACAGCGACACCGTGCCGGTTCCGGTCCACGCGCCGTCGAAACCGGCAAACGGTCCGGACGACTGAGCATGACTTGCCGATGCCGAGAAGAGCAGCGCCGCCCCGATGCCGGCCGCCTTGATTGCCAGTCCAGATCGCCCAAAGAATGTCATCTCGAATATCCCGTTTTGGAACGACGTTCGCTTCGATTGAGAACGTCTCGCCACACCGAAAGTTTAGTACTCCGAGCAAGTCGCAGGTTCAAAGCCTGGCGGCCAGAGACGGCGGTTCACGCGACGCCGCCGTGCTTCCAGGGCCGCGATTTGCCGCGTTTCGTCATGTTTCCGGCAGCCGACGACGGACGAAGAGATGCAGCGCGGCAACAGGTCTGCATTAAAACGCAATGCTCCCGAATTATGATGTAGTATCAATCCCTTACATCTGTCAATGAAGGCGCGGGGAAGACCTGATTCGGCGGGGGCGGCGCCAATTTGGCCGCATTTGCCAGTGCTTGTGCCTTCTCTGAGGCCGCTACAAGCGGCGACTTGCCATCAGAACCAATCCGTTCCGGCCATCCGCCCTGCGCAGTCCGGGATCGGTGCGATTCTGCCGTCAGAATGAAGGAATACAATGCGCAATCTTCTCGTCGCTCTCACCCTGCTGTCGGCCTCCCTTTCGACGACGGCGTTCGCCCAGCAAGGGCGTGGCACGGACGCCGAGCAGAAGGCCTGCACCCGCGATGTGCAGAAGTTCTGCCGCCCGGTCATCGACCAGGGCGATTTCACCATCCTGGCCTGCCTCAAGGAGAACCGGGCCAAGATCTCGCAGGCCTGCGACCAGGTGCTGAAGAACCACAATCAATAAACTCGGCCATTGGCCCAGAAAGGCGGCCCTCGGCCGCTTTTCCGGGCCTAATCCGAAGGGGCAGCCATCGACGGACAGGATTGGTTTTGCGGCCGTATTCCCCTATATGGGGGCCGCGGCGGCGTCGCCGGCGTGAGCCCGCCCGAGCGAAAAAGCCCTTCCTGTCCAAACGATTGTAAACCAGCCCTCGATGACCTCTGCGAGCGAATTGCGATCCGGCAAGGGTGACCGCGACGAGAATTTTCCCGTCGCGTCCTGGATCATTCATCCGCGTCATCGCGCCCTGATCCTGGCCTATTACAATTTCGTCCGCACAGCCGACGACATCGCCGACCACGCGACGCTACCCGCCGACCAGAAGCTCGCTTATCTCGATCTGCTCGAGGCGGAACTGCTCGGCAGGGGCGACACCCAGCCTGAGGCCGTCAGCTTGCGCCGCGCGCTCGCCGAGCGCGGCATGGCGCCGCGTCATGCGCTCGACGTGCTGATCGCCTTCCGCATGGACGTGACCAAGCTGCGCTATGAGACCTGGGACGAGGTCATCCATTATTGCCGCTACTCGGCGATGCCGGTCGGCCGCTTCATGCTCGACGTTCACGGCGAGAGCACCTCGACATGGGCCGCCTCGGACGCGCTCTGCGCGGGCCTTCAGATCAACAATCACCTGCAGGATTGCGGCAAGGATTATCGCGAGCTCAATCGCGTCTATCTGCCGCGCGATGCGCTGGCAGCACACGGCGCCTCCGTCGAGCAGCTCGGTCTCGCGCAGTCGCCGCCGGCGATGCTGGCCTGCCTGCAGTCGCTCGCCGCACGCAACGAGGCGCTGCTCGGGGAGGGCAGGTCGCTCGCAGCCGAGATCCGGGATTTCCGTCTCGGCGTCGACGTCTCCGTCATCCAGGCCTATGCCGACCGCATCGTGCGCCTGCTCAAGGTACGCGATCCCTTGCGGGAGCGCGTGCATCTGAACAAATTCGAGCTGCTCGCCTTCAGCCTCGCCGGGATCATCGGCGAAGTTGGCCGCCGCGCGATCCGTCGCAAGGCCATTTCCAGACCGGGGACTGCCCATGACGCTTGAGGCGACCACGCCCGGCGCCAATTACGGCCCGACCGCATCCGGCAGCTCGTTCTATGCCGCGATGCGCATCCTGCCGCGTGATCAGCGCGAAGCGATGTTTCAGATCTACAGCTTCTGCCGCCAGGTCGACGACATCGCCGATTCCGACGGCCCGCGCGCCGAGCGGCTCGCCGCACTTCAGGAATGGCGCAACGATATCGACGCGCTCTATCAGGGCCATCCGCCGCCGCGGCTGAAGGACTATGTCGCCTCGGTGAAGACCTTCGGGCTCAAGCGCGAGGATTTCCTCGCCATCGTCGACGGCATGGAGATGGACGTGCCGCAGGATATCCGTGCGCCCGACATGGCGACGCTGGATCTGTATTGCGACCGTGTCGCCAGCGCCGTGGGGCGGCTGTCGGTGCGCGTGTTCGGCATGCCCGAGGAAGACGGCATCCTGCTCGCGCACCACCTCGGCCGCGCGCTGCAGCTCACCAACATCCTGCGCGACATCGACGAGGACGCCGGCCTTGGCCGGCTCTATCTGCCGCGCGAGGCGCTGCTGCATGCCGGCATCACCTCTGATGATCCGAACCGCGTGATCGCCGAGCGCGCGCTGCCGAAGGTCTGCATGCCGCTGGCGCAGCGCGCCAAGGTGCATTTCGAGAAGTCGGACGAGATCATGAACCGCAACAGGCGCCGCGCCGTGCGCGCGCCGCGGATCATGTCGAAATACTACCATTCCATTCTGGACCTCCTGATCGCGCGCGGCTTCACCGCGCCGCGCGAGCCGGTGCGTGTGTCGAAGATCACGCGCATCCTGATCCTGCTCCGTTACGCTTTCATCTGATGCAAAACACAGCTCACATCATCGGCGCTGGAATTTCCGGCCTCTCCGCCGCCGTGCGGCTCGCCAATGCCGGCTTCAAGGTCGCCGTGCACGAGGCGACGCACCAGGCCGGCGGCCGCTGCCGGTCCTATTTCGACGGCGCCACCAATCTCACCATCGACAACGGCAATCATCTGCTGCTGTCGGGCAACAGCCATGCGCGCGCCTATGCGCGCGCGATCGGCACCGAGGCGGGCCTGGTCGGCCCCGAGCGGGCGCAATTTCCGTTCGTCGATATCAAGACCGGGCAGCGCTGGCAGATCGATCTCGGCGATGGCCGGTGGCCGACCTGGGTGCTCGACGAAAGCCGCCGCGTGCCCGACACCGGCCTTTCCGATTATCTCAAGCTGGCGCCGCTGATCTGGGCGTCGGAGGAGACGCTGGTCGGCAAGTCGATTCCGACCGAGGGCATCCTCTATCAGCGCCTGGTGCAGCCGCTGCTGCTGGCAGCTCTCAACGTCGATCCGCCCGAGGGCTCGGCCGGGCTCGCCGGCGCAATCGTGCGCGAGACGCTGCTTGCGGGCGGGCAGGCCTGCCGCCCGCTGATCGCGCGTGATGGTCTCAGCGCGGTTCTGATCGAGCCCGCCGTGAAGTTTCTGCAGGAGCGTGGCCACACCGTTCAGCTCGGCCATGAGCTGCGCTCGTTCGTCAGCACGGACGGCAAGTTGACCGCACTGAATTTCGGCAGCGAGGATTTGATCCAGCTCGGCGCGGGCGATGTCGTCGTGATGGCGGTGCCGCCGCGCGCGGCAGCCAACCTGCTGCCGGGGCTGAAGACGCCGACCGAATTCCGCGCCATTGTGAACGCGCATTTCCGCTTTGAGCCGCCGCCGGGCTCGGCGCCCATCCTCGGCGTGATCGGCGGCGTGGTGGAATGGCTGTTCGCGTTCCCGAACCGGCTCTCGGTGACCATCAGCAATGGCGACCGCCTGGTCGACATGCCGCGCGAGGAACTGGCGCAGACGATCTGGAACGAGGTCTGCCAGGCGGGAGGTGTCTCCGGCGAGCTGCCTCCTTGGCAGATCGTGCGCGAGCGCCGCGCCACATTTGCGGCGACGCCGGCCCAGAATGCCCTGCGTCCCGGGCCGGTCACTGCGCTGAAAAACCTGTTCCTCGCCGGCGACTGGACTGCTACGGGATTGCCAGCAACCATCGAGGGATCGGTCCGGTCGGGTGACCGCGCCGCCGATCTGGTTCTGGCCGCCAAAGAATCCTGAAAGGCGGCCCGACGGGCAATTGTCCCGGTCAACTTTCAATCGAGTATCGGAGCAATCGAGCGACATGGATTCCGTGACCGCGACCAGCCGCGAAGCTTTGGAATCGAGCATTGCGTCGGCCACCCAGGGCATCCTCGGCTTCCAGCAATCCGACGGCCATTGGGTGTTCGAGCTCGAGGCCGACTGCACGATTCCGGCCGAGTACATCCTGCTGCGCCATTACCTCGCCGAGCCGGTCGACACCGTGCTCGAGGCCAAGATCGGCAACTATCTGCGCCGCATCCAGGGCCCCCATGGCGGCTGGCCGCTGGTGCATGACGGCGAGTTCGACATGAGCGCCAGCGTGAAGGCGTACTTCGCGCTGAAGATGATCGGCGACTCCGTCGACGCGCCGCACATGGTGCGCGCGCGCGAGGCGATCCACGCTCGCGGCGGCGCGATCAACAGCAACGTCTTCACCCGCTTCCTGCTCGCGACCTTCGGTGTCGTGACCTGGCGCGCGGTGCCGGTGCTGCCGATCGAGATCGTGCTGTTGCCGTTCTGGTCGCCGTTCCACCTCAACAAGATCTCCTATTGGGCGCGCACCACTATGGTGCCGCTGATGGTGATCGCCGCGCTGAAGCCGCGCGCAAGGAATCCGAAAGGCGTCGGCATCGACGAATTGTTCCTGCAGGACCCGCGCTCGATCGGCATGACCGCCAAGGCGCCGCACCAGAGCATGGCCTGGTTTCTGTTGTTTCGTTCGCTCGATGCGATCCTGCGCGTGATCGAGCCGCTGTTTCCGAAGAGTCTGCGCAAGCGCGCGATCGACGCCGCGCTCGCCTTCACCGAGGAACGGCTCAACGGCGAGGACGGCATGGGCGCGATCTACCCGCCCATGGCCAACATCGTCATGATGTACGACGCCCTCGGCAAGGACGAGAACTTCCCGCCACGCGCGATCACGCGCCGGGGCATCGACAAGTTGCTCGTCATCAAGGACGACGAAGCCTATTGCCAGCCCTGCGTCTCTCCGGTGTGGGACACGACGCTCACCGCGCATGCGCTGCTGGAGGCCGGCGGTGACAAGGCGGTGCCGGCCGCCAAGCAGGGCCTCGACTGGCTGATCCCGAGGCAGGAGCTCGAGGTGAAGGGCGACTGGGCAGTGAAGCGGCCCGACGTGCGCCCGGGCGGCTGGGCCTTCCAATACAACAATGCCCATTATCCCGATCTCGACGACACCGCCGTCGTGGTGATGTCGATGGACCGCATGCGCCGGGAGCACGGTGCGGCCGGCTATGACGACGCGATCGCCCGCGGCCGGGAGTGGATCGAGGGCATGCAGAGCGACGACGGTGGCTGGGCCGCCTTCGACGTCAACAACCTCGAATATTACCTCAACAACATCCCGTTCTCGGACCATGGCGCGCTGCTCGATCCGCCGACCGAGGACGTCACGGCGCGATGCATCTCGATGCTGGCCCAGCTCGGTGAGACCGCCAAGACCAGCAAGCAGGTGGCCGCCGGGGTCGCCTATTTGCGGAAGACCCAGCACCCGGAAGGGTCCTGGTACGGCCGCTGGGGTATGAACTTCATCTATGGAACCTGGTCGGTGCTGTGCGCCCTCAACATGGCCGGCGTCGACCACAAGGACCCCATGATCCGCAAGGCGGCGGCCTGGCTGACCTCTATCCAGAACGACGACGGCGGCTGGGGCGAGGACGCCGTCAGCTACCGGCTCGACTACAAGGGTTGGGAGGCCGCCCCCTCGACCGCCTCGCAAACGGCATGGGCCTTGCTTGCCCTGATGGCGGCAGGCGAGGTTGATCACCCGGCCGTCGCCCGCGGGGTGGAGTACCTGATTGCAACACAAGACAAAAAAGGACTGTGGGACGAGCAGCGGTACACCGCCACAGGCTTCCCCCGCGTGTTCTATCTACGTTATCATGGTTACCCAAAGTTCTTTCCGCTGTGGGCGTTGGCGCGGTATCGGAACTTGCGGAACACCAACAGCAGGGTGGTAGGGGTCGGAATGTGACTTTGGGGACGGGGGACTATTTTACCGTGGGTCAGGCCATCGACCCGCGGCCGATACTGATCGTGACCGGATTGGTGCAGGAGGCCCGCATCGCGGCCGGGCCCGGAATGGCGGTCATCTGTTCATCCAGCAGCCCGACCCAGTTGCGGGCGCTTCTGACGGTGGTGGATCCTGAGACGATTCGCGGCGTGATCTCATTCGGCGTGGCCGGCGGGCTCGACCCGAGCTTGCGCTCCGGCGACGTCGTGCTGGCGACTGAAGTGCTCTCCGGCGACACCCGCTGGGCCGCCGGCCTGTCGCTCGGCGACGAGCTGATCGAGCGCCTGACCTCCGGCCGCCGCCGCGTCGTGCGCGGCAGCCTCGCCGGTGCCGAGGAAGTGGTCACGAAGCGCTCCTGCAAGGCGGCCCTGCACTCCGAGACGGGGGCCGCCGCGGTCGACATGGAAAGCCACATCGCCGCGGCCTACGCCGCCGAGGCCGGGCTGCCCTTCGCCGCGGTCCGCGTCATCAGCGACCCCGCCCACCGCGCGCTGCCGGCGCTGGCCCGCGCCGCGATCAAGCCGAACGGCCAGATCGACCTCGGAGCCGTGCTGCGCGGCATCGTGCGCAATCCGGCAACGCTGCATGCCCTGGTCTCGACCGGCATCGACTTCAACCGCGCCCTGCGGTCGTTGCGCGGCTGCCGCGATTATCTGATCGGGACGGAGTTCGTCGAGAGCGAGCCCTTGGTGTCGAAGGCGGCGTGAGCGGGGGCTTCGATCTGAGTATAAAGAAAGGGCCCGGTCGCCATTGGCGTCCGGGCCTTTTTATTTTAGTGACGGTAGCAGCCCGGTAGGTTGGGCTGAGCCCTTGCAAAACCCATCTCTTGCCGATCACCGCTCTCCGTAATCGCGGTCATCATCTGACAGATCGTCCGCCCAATCGGCTGGATGACGCTGGTGCGTCTTACGTTGACGCACCTGTCGCATTCCGACGCCGCCTCCTATAGGCTTGGCACTATGGATCGCCAAATTACCCCCGTTCTGCATCTTGATGAGTTGCAAGCATATGATGCCATGGTGGAGTTCCTTGACGCCTATTGGCGTCGTGACGGAATGCATTCTGACGACATAGCCATGCTTCTCGGCGGCCTTTCAAGGTCCACCTTGACCGACAAATTTCCGAGCGATCCAGCAATGTGGGAAGACTGGATGACGGCTGTTGGCAAGGTGAAAGGGGCTAGCTCCAATGCCGACTGACGTAAAGGCGAGAAGCGCCCCGTCGGCGTGATCGGCAAAGCCGTGATGGTCGCGAAGATCGCGACAGGGGTGCCGTGGTTCTACTGTGCATGGGGTTGTTTTTCATTTTTTGCAGAAGGGGCGCCCCGAGCCGGCCAACCGAGGAGGGAAGGGAACGCAGCCCGCGGATCGACTCAGGTCTCCTTGGGCGCTCGCGGCGAACAAGCAAAAAAAGGCCCGGTTGCCATCGGCGTCCGGGCCTTTTTGTTTCGACGTTCGTCGCTCGGATGGAGCGAAGCGTAATCCGGGGCCTTGGAGAGACCATCCCGGACTTCGCTTGCGCTCCATCCGGGCTGCGGGCTCTGCGCTTTACGCCGCCGTCGACGCCTTCTGCGCTGCTTTCGCCTGCGCAGCCGCAGCTTCGTCCTTGCGGATCTCCGAGAGCTTCTTCTGGACCTGCTCGGAGAAGATGTACTGCGCCGGGCGCTGCTTGGAGAGGTCGATCTCCGGCGCCATCGGGCCGCTCGTCCGCACGCCGCGCAGCGCCACCCACATCGCCTTCAGCGGATTGTTGAGCGCTGCGGTCGCGGCCGTGGGCTCGTAGCCGCAATGGGCCATGCAGTCGGCGCACTTCTCGTACTTGCCGGTGCCGTAGGAATCCCAGTCGGTGGTCTCCATCAGCTCCTTGAAGGTTTTCGCGTAGCCTTCACCGAGCAGGTAGCAGGGCTTCTGCCAGCCAAAGATGTTGCGCGCGGGCATGCCCCATGGGGTGCATTCGTATTCCTGGTTGCCGGCGAGGAAGTCCAGGAACAGTCCGGAATGCATGAAATTCCACTTCTTGCCCTTGCCCATCGCAAAGACGTCGCGGAACAGCTTTTTGGTCTTGGTGCGGTTGAGGAAGTGCTCCTGGTCCGGCGCGCGCTCGTAGGCGTAGCCCGGGGACATCGAGACGCCGACGCCGAGCTCGGTGGTGAGGTCGAGGAATTTGGCGATCTCCTCGGCCGGGTGGCCGTCGAAGATGGTGGCGTTGACGTTGACGGTGAAGCCGCGCGCCTTGGCCGCCTTGATCGCCGACACCGCGCGGTCGAACACGCCCTTCTGCGACACGGCCTTGTCGTGGTGGTCGCGCAGGCCGTCGAGATGCACCGAGAAGAACAGATAGGGCGAGGGCTCGAACAGATCGAGCTTCTTCTCCAGCAGCAGCGCGTTGGTGCAGAGCGAGACGAACTTCTTGCGCTCAACGAGGCCGCGCACGATCTCGCCGATCTCCTTGTGAATCAGCGGCTCGCCGCCGGGAATGGCGACCATCGGCGCGCCGCACTCGTCGGCGGCGTCCCAGCACTCCTGCGCCGTCATGCGGCGGTTGAGGATCGCATCGGGATAATCGATCTTGCCGCAGCCGACGCAGGCGAGGTTGCAGCGGAATAGCGGCTCCAGCATCAGCACGAGCGGATAGCGCTTGCGGCCAAGCAGTTTCTGCTTGAGCAAATAGCCGCCGATACGCATTTCCTTGAAGAACGGGATGGCCATTACAGGTTTCTTTCTGGGCTTTTTAATTCGGGTGGGTCAGCTCGCGGCCAGTTGGGCCGGAAGCCGGAATTCGATGTTTTCCTCGCGGCCCGGCAACACCGAGACCTTTACCGGTCCGATCCGCCGCATCGCTTCGATCACGTCATCCACGAGTACCTCGGGCGCCGAAGCGCCGGCCGTGACGCCGACGGTCCTGGCATCCTTCAACCACTCCGGATTGAGCTCGCTGCCGTCGGCAATCAAATAACTCGCGACGCCGGCCTCAGTGCCGATTTCGCGGAGCCGGTTCGAGTTCGAGCTGTTGGCAGCGCCCACCACCAAGATCACGTCGACCAGCTTGCTCAAGTCCCTTACCGCAGATTGGCGGTTCTGTGTCGCATAGCAGATATCCCGGATATCCGGACCTTGAATGTCTGTAAAGCGGGCCTGAAGGGCCGCGATGATGTCCTTGGTGTCGTCGACCGACAGGGTGGTCTGGGTGATGTAGGCCACTGGCGTATCCGCCGGCAGGGTCAGCGCCTTAACCTCTTCAACGCTCTGGACGAGCTGCACCGGCCCCGGGACCTGGCCCATCGTGCCCTCGACCTCGGGATGGCCGGCATGGCCGATCAGGATCAGGGTGCGGCCCTTGCCGATGTAGCGCTTCCCCTGATTGTGAACTTTCGTGACCAGCGGGCAGGTGGCATTGAGCACCGGAAGGTCGCGCGCGGCGGCCTCTTCCTCGACGCTACGGGCGACGCCATGGGCGCTGAACACCGTCACCGCCTTCGGCGGTACCTCGGAGAGTTCCTCGACGAAGATGGCGCCTTTGGCCTTCAGGCTCTCGACGACGTATTTGTTGTGCACGATCTCATGGCGCACGTAGACGGGCGGGCCGTACTTCTCCAGCGCCCGCTCCACGATTTCGATTGCTCGCACCACCCCCGCGCAGAAGCCGCGCGGTTGCGCCAGATAAACTTCCATTGGACGCCCATCACGCAAGTTGCACCAATCCGCTCTTTGCAGTCCCCAAGCGGCACTCCGATACTGACCAATGAGTTGCAATATCCGCACCATTGGTTCGCGCCTGCGGTAGCCACCCACCCCTGTGGACGGCTCCGGCGCATGGAGGCGCAATACTTTGTGTCAAAAAATCGGCGGTAGGGGAAGGTGGAACCGCTGAGGGAGGCGTCCGAGGTATTTTAGTAGGGATTGTGGTGTGCCTACGTGCGCGACATTCCTGCATAGTCCTTCGTCACGTTCCCGCCTCAACTCCCTGGCTATACCGGCCGCCCCGCATGATTTTGCCACGGTCTCCCGCCGTTTACCTCGAACCTTCTGGCGGCGAGAACCACCCAAAACAGCAATAGGTTTCGGCCGGGAACTCCGATAAACAGCGGGCGTTTCCGGCAAGCTGTTAACCGCAGAAAGAAAAGAAGTGCTGCAAAGCGTCGTCGTTGCCATCGTCAGGGCCTGCACCCGGTTTGCCTCCCTCGTCGTCGTTCTCGGGCTCCTGCTGTCGGTGGGGGCGGGCTATTACGCTGCGCGCCACTTCGCCATCAACACCGATATCAACTCGCTGATTGCCCAGAATCTGGACTGGCGGCAGCGTGACCAGCAATTCGACAAGGCGTTCGATCAGAACGAAATGATCCTCGCTGTGGTCGAGGCCAGGACGCCGGAAATGGCGAGCGCCGCGGCAGACGCGCTCTATGCCAAGCTGAAGGACGACAGGACCAACTTCCACTCGATGCAGCAGCTCGGCAGCGGCGCGTTCTTCGAGCGGAACGGCCTGTTGTTCCTGCCGACCGAGGAGGTCGGCAAGATCACCGGCCAGTTCGAAGCCGCCGCGCCGCTGATCGAGATCATGGCCGGCGATCCCTCGATCCGCGGCCTGACCGGGGCGCTGGAGACCGGCCTTGCCGGCGTCAAGCGGGGCCAGGTCAAGCTCGACAGCACCGAGCGGCCCTTCAACCTGATCGCGCAGACAGTCGAGACCGTGCTCAACAAGGGCAACGCCAGCTTCTCCTGGCGCGAACTCGTCAGCGACGAGCCGCTCAAGGATTCCGACAAGCGCACCTTCATCGAGTTCAAGCCGATTCTCGACTACAACGCGCTGGAGCCCGGCAAGGATGCGACCGACGCGATCCGGAAAGCGGCGGCGGATCTGGATTTTGCTGGCAAATACCAAGCGCGGGTGCGGCTGACCGGCCCGGTGCCGATCGCCAACGAGGAATACGCGACCGTTCAGGAGGGCGCTGTCGTCAACGCCGTCGGCACGATTCTCGTCGTGCTGGTCATCCTATGGCTCGCGCTGCATTCGTCGAAGATCATCTTCGCGGTGTTCGTCAATCTGTTCGTCGGCCTGGCGATCACGACAGCAGCCGGCCTGATGATGGTCGGATCGTTCAACCTGCTGTCAATTGCGTTCGCGGTGCTGTTCGTCGGCCTTGGAGTCGATTTCGGCATCCAGTACAGCGTCCGCTACCGCTCGGAGCGCTACAAGCACGACGATCTCGCCGGCGCGCTGGTGCTGGCAGCCAAGCGCTCGGCGGTGCCGCTGTCGCTGGCGGCGATGGCGACGGCCGCGGGCTTCCTCTGCTTCATGCCGACCGACTACAAGGGCATCGCAGAGCTCGGCCAGATCGCCGGCGTCGGCATGCTAGTGGCGTTCATCTCGTCGATCACCGTGCTGCCGGCGCTGCTCAAGCTTCTGAACCCGCCCGGCGAGCCGGAGCCCGTCGGCTACGCCTTCCTGGCGCCGCTCGACCACTTCCTCGAAAAGCATCGGGTGCTGATCGTCGGCGGCACGCTGCTGCTCGCGCTCGGCGGCCTGCCGCTGCTCTACTTCATGAAGTTCGACTTCAACCCGATGAACCTGCGCAATCCGCACGCCGAGTCGATCGCGACCTTCCTCGATCTGCGCAAGGATCCGAACACCGGGGCCAATGCCGTCAACGTGATGACGACGTCGGAAGAGCAGGCGAAGCAGGTCGAGGCGAAGCTGGAAAAGGTGCCTGAGGTGCTCAGGGTGATGTCGCTCGACAGCTTCGTGCCGCAGGACCAGCCGCCGAAGCTGAAGCTCATCGCGCAGGGCGCCAAGGTGCTGAATCCCGCCCTCAACCCCGATCAGATCGATGCGGCGCCGACGGACCAGGAGAATGTCGAATCGCTGAAATCTTCGGTCGACAATCTGCGCCGGACGGCGGGCGACGCGAAGGGCCCTGGCGCTGTCGCCTCACGCCGTCTCGCCGGCGCGCTCGAAAAGCTCGCCAGTGCCGACGAGGCCACACGCAACAAGGCGCAGGACGTGTTCGTCACGCCATTGAAGATCGTGTTCGATCAGCTCCGCAACGCGATGCAGGCCGGGCCCGTCACACTGAACTCATTGCCGCCCGAGCTCGTCAGCGCCTGGAAGAGCAAGGACGGCATCATCCGTGTCGAGGCGCTGCCCAAGGGCGATCCCAACGACAACGATACGCTGCGCAGATTTGCGGCAGCGGTGCTCCAGGCCGAGCCGACTGCGATCGGCGGGCCGGTCTCGATCCTGAAATCCGGCGATACCGTCGTGAAGGCGTTCATCCACGCCGGCATCTATGCGCTGCTGGTGATCGGGCTCCTGTTGTGGATCACGCTCCGTCGCTTCGTCGACGTGCTGATGACGCTGGTGCCGCTTCTGGTTGCCGGCGTGGTGACGCTCGAGATCTGCGTGTTGATCGGACTGCCGCTGAACTTCGCCAACATCGTCGCGCTCCCGCTGCTGCTCGGTGTTGGCGTGGCGTTCAAGATCTACTATGTCGTGGCCTGGCGCTCGGGCAGGACGAACCTGCTCCAGACCAGCCTGACGCGCGCGATCTTCTTCAGCGCGCTGACCACGGCGACCGCGTTCGGCAGCCTGTGGCTGTCGAGCCATCCCGGCACGTCCAGCATGGGCAAGCTGCTGGCGCTCTCGCTGGTGACGACGCTCGCCGCCGTGCTGCTGTTCCAGCCGGCCCTAATGGGCAAACCCCGCAATCTCAGGGAGTAGGCAGATGTCGCCGACCGGGTCGGCGGCGCCCTTCTGACCGGGCTTGGCTGCGCCGGCGGCCTTGGGAGCAGCAGGTGCAGGCGTGGTGGTGCCGCTCCCGGCTTGGGCTGCTTGGGCCCCTTGCCCCGCTTGCCCCCCTTGGGGCTTCGGCGCAGTGCCGCTGGATTTCGCTGCGCCCTTGGCCATGGCGTTGGCAGGGCTCGAAGGGATCGGCGGGCCGACCCGGGTCCAGGTTTCGCCGCCGCAGAGGAAGCCCATGACGCAGCCCTTGATCTCGAGCTGGTCGGGACCGGCCGGCGTGATGGTCGCGCTGTAGAGCTGGCCGTCGTTGGCGTTGTAGACCTGTCCTTCCCACTGATCGACGCCGGGCTTCTTCTTCATGTCGATCAGGGTTGCCATGCCGAGCGTCGGCCTGTTCTTTTTCGAGGCGTCCGGATTGTTCTGGTCGCGTCCGCCGGGCTGTTTTTCCCAGGAAACCGCGCCCCACATGCTGCCATAGCATTGGGCGACGCGAATGTTGGCAACGCCGTCGGCGACCCGCCAGTCGCCGGTCGGATCCGCGGCGAGCGCGGGCGTCGGGCCGGCGTAACCGCCAGCCAGTATTAGTCCGGTGTAAAGGGCCAAACGCATGTGTGTTCCTTGGCAGTGCAACATGGTCTAAAGCTGTGCTTGCGAAGATGGTCCGAAAAAGGGCAAAAGGCCGCACAGACCGTTTTCAGCAACGGTCCGTTTTCAGTTGACGAGACGGCCCTCAACCGAAGTATGTAGCGGATGCACAGCCCAAATCCAGACATGTCTCAGCTATTCGCGGACCGTCAGGCCCAGCGCAGCACCCTGCATAACCGGTATCTGAACGAGCAGTTCGTCCGGGTTCTCAAGACCATCGGCTACGATGTCGGCTTTCAGAAGGGGCATGGGCAGTATCTCTACGACCGCGAGGGTGCGCGCTATCTCGACCTGTTGTCCGGCTTCGGCGTGTTCGCGATCGGGCGCAACCATCCCGTCATGCGCGAGGCGCTCAAGAGCGTGCTCGATGCCGACCTGCCCAACCTCGTCCAATTCGACGTCTCGACGCTCGCCGGTGTGCTGGCCGAGCGCCTCCTGAAATACGTTCCCTATCTCGACAAGGCGTTCTTCGCCAATTCCGGCGCGGAATGCGTCGAGGCCGCGATCAAGTTCGCGCGCGGCGCGACGGGGCGTCCCGGCATCGTCTATTGCGCCCACGGCTACCACGGGCTGACCTACGGCGCGCTGTCGCTGACCGGCGATTCGAATTTCCGTACCGGCTTCGAGCCGCTGCTGCCGGGCTGCACCGCGATCCCGTTCAACGACCTGGCCGCGCTGGAAAAGGCGCTGGCCTCGCGCGAGGTCGCCGCCTTCGTCGTCGAGCCGATCCAGGGCAAGGGCGTCAACATGCCCAGCGACGAGTTCCTGCCCGGCGCGGCCGCACTCTGCAAGAAATACGGCACGCTGTTCGTCGCCGACGAGATCCAGACCGGCATGGGCCGCACTGGCCGCTTCCTGGCGGTCGAGCATTGGAACGTCGAGCCCGACATGGTGCTGCTGTCGAAGTCGCTGTCGGGCGGCCACGTGCCGGTCGGCGCCGTGCTGACGCGCAAGAGCATCTTCGACAAGATCTTCAACCAGATGGACCGCGCGGTGGTGCACGGCTCCACCTTCTCCAAGAACGACCTCGCGATGGCCGCGGGCATCGCCACGCTCGACGTCATGGAATCGGAGAAGCTGATCGATGCAGCCGCCAAGCGCGGTGCCGAGCTGCGCCTCGCGCTGACGCGCATGGTGCCGGGCTACGAGCTGCTCAAGGAAGTCCGCGGCAAGGGCCTGATGATCGGCATCGAATTCGGCCCGCCGAAATCGTTGCGCCTGCGGGCCTCCTGGAACGTGCTGGAGACCGCCAACAAGGGCCTGTTCTGCCAGCTCATCACCGTGCCGCTGTTCAAGGATCACAAGATCCTGACGCAAGTCGCTGGCCACGGCAGCCACACCATCAAGCTCTTGCCGCCGCTCACCATCACCGAGGAAGACTGCGCCTGGATCGAGCGCGCCTTCGACGACGTCATCGCCGGTAGCCACAAGGTCCCCGGTGCGATCTGGTCGCTCGGTAAGACGCTGGTGGACAACGCGGTGCGACGGTCGGCCTAGAGACGATCGCTCAGGCCGCCTCGTCCGCGGCCGAAACTTACCCGGCAAACTCGCGCACGGCTTCCACCACGTGCTCCGGCACTTCCTGCGCGACGCAGTGGCCGGCATTCTCGAAAACCCGCGTGGTCACGCCCGAGATCAGCGACACAGCGCGTCTCGCCATCTCCTTGTAGATTGGACCCGACTTCGCCGCTGTCGTGACGCGCACCGGACACTCGAGCTTGGTGAGCGAGGCAAACGGATTGCCGCGGGCATCCCCAATGTAGACCTGCTCCATCGCCTCGTAGATGGGGAGCAAGATCGCGGCTTCGATTTCCGGCGTGCAGCAGAGCCGGATACGGCCGTCATCCAGGGGCGCGAAGCCGTGGCGCACATACGCCCGTAGCGAGGTTTCGGTCCAATCCGCAAACGCCGGTGCTGCGCGGTAACGTTCGAACACGGCGTCGGGACTGTCGAACTCGGCGCGTCGGCGCAGCGTGCCCTGCACGCGGGCGAGCGATTCCTCGCTCAATCCGCCGGAGCGCGCCGCGCGCGGGTCCATGACGGTCGGCTCCATCACGAACAGGCGCGCGAAGCGACCGGGCAGGAGTTTCGCCGCGAGAAGGAGATCGGTCGCACCCGCGCTGTGGCCGATTCCGTAGATGTCGCGGAGATCGAGCGTATCGACCAACGGCAGATGTCGTCGGCGTAATCAAGGAAGTGATAGGCGCCAGGCTTGTGGCTTGCACCATGACCGCGGCGGTCGAGGGCATAGACGGTGTAGGTCGATGCGAGCTCGCGCGCGACCTCGTGCCAGACGTCGGCGACGAAACCGGTGCCGTGTACGAGCAGGGCAGGCGGCTTACCGCTCTCGCCCCATTGCAGCATGGCGATCTCTGCGTCGGCGGGACCGATTGAGAAACGGTACGGATCGATCATGAGCGATGGGATGCTACTTCGCATCCTCCAGGATCATCGTGGCGCCCTTCTCAGCGATCATCGCGGTCGGCGTATTGGTGTTGCCCGAGGTGATCGTCGGCATGATCGAGGCATCGACGATGCGCAGGCCGTCGAGGCCGTAGAAGCGCAACCGCTCGTCCACCACCGCCATTGGATCGTTCGCCGTGCCCATCTTCGCGGTGCCGACGGGATGGAAGATGGTGGTGCCGATGTCGCCGGCGGCTTTCGCGAGGGAGGCATCGTCGTCGCCGACGGAGGGGCCGGGCAGATATTCACTGGGGCGATATTTGGCCAGCGCTTTCTGCTGCATCAGGCGCCGTGTGGTGCGAATAGCGTCGGCGGCGACTTGGCGGTCGTCGTCGGTCGACAGGTAATTTGGCGCGATGATCGGCTTCTCGTCAGGCGTTGTCGCGCGCAACCGCACAGTGCCGCGCGAGGTCGGCTGCAGATTGCACGCGCTCACCGTGATCGCAGGGAAACGGTGCAGGGGATCGCCGAACTTGTCGAGCGAGAGCGGCTGCACGTGGAATTGGATGTTGGCGCGGGCGCGCGTCGCATCGGAGCGCGTGAAGATGCCGAGCTGCGACGGCGCCATGGTCAGCGGGCCGCGGCGGCGGAAAGCGTAGTCGAGCCCCATCAGGCCGCGGCGCAACAGATTGTAATAGGTCTCGTTCAGCGTGCGCGCGCCCTCGACCTTGTAGATCGCGCGCTGCTGCAGGTGATCCTGCAGATTGCGCCCGACGCCGGGCTTGTCCATGACGATGTCGATGCCGAGCGGCGACAGCCAGTCGGCCGGCCCAATGCCGGAGCGATGCAGCACCTGCACCGAGCCGATCGAGCCTCCCGAGAGCACCACCTCGCGCTTTGCGCGCGCCTCGATGATCTCGCCGTTCTGGATGAAGCGCACGCCGACGGCGCGGCCCTGCTCGATGATGAGGCGGTCGACCAGCACGTGCTTCTCGAGCCGCAGATTGGGGCGCCTCAAGGCCGGCTTGAGGAAGCCGCGCGCCGAGGACCAGCGCCGGCCGCGCTTCTGGTTGACGTGGAAATAGCTGGTGCCTTCATTGTCGCCGGTGTTGAAATCCGGGATGCGTTTGATGCCCATCTCCTCGGCGGCGTCACCGACCGCGTCGAGAATGGCCCATGAGAGCCGCGGTGCCTCGATGCGCCAGCCGCCGCCGGCGCCGTGATGCTCGCTGGCGCCGAGGAAGTGGTCTTCGAGCTTCTTGAACAACGGCAGCACGTCGTCATAGCCCCAGCCGGTCAGGCCAAGCTGGCGCCAATGATCGTAGTCGGCAGCCTGTCCGCGCATCGAGATCATGGCGTTGATTGCCGAGCAGCCGCCGATCACCTTGCCGCGCGGATACGCCAGCGAGCGGCCGTTCAGGCCGGGCTCGGCCTCGGTTTTGAACATCCAGTCCGAACGCGGATTGCCGATGGCGAAGAGATAGCCGACCGGGATATGGAACCAGATCCAGTTGTCGTCGCCACCGGCTTCAAGAATGAGAACGCGGTTGCCTGGGGCAGCCGACAGCCGGTTGGCAACGATGCAGCCCGCGGTGCCGGCTCCGACGACGATGTAGTCAAACTCACCTTCAAGCCGCCTCGGCATTCTGCGTCCACCCGGATTCTCTTTGCTTTCCGTTTAATAGGCAGACGCAGCCGACCGGGACAAGCCCGGCCATGCCAAGTGAACAGGGCTAGACCCCGATTGCCGGCGGTTGGGTGGACCGACGCTTGCATGGTAGACAATCCTGTATTTCCAACAGCTCGAGACCTTCCATGCCCATCGTGAACCGCGTCGCCGACCTTCAACCCGATATCCAGGCCTGGCGGCGGGACATCCATCAGCACCCCGAGCTGCTGTACGATGTCCACCGCACCGCAGCATTCGTTGCTGACCGGTTGCGGGAGTTCGGCTGCGACGAAGTCGTGACCGGTCTCGGCCAGACCGGCGTCGTCGGCGTGATCAAGGGCAACAAGCCCACCGGCGAGGGGCTCAAGGTGATCGGCATGCGTGCCGACATGGACGCGCTGCCGGTCGAGGAGCAGACCAATCTGCCTTACGCCTCCAAGATCCCCGGCAAGATGCACGCCTGCGGCCATGACGGCCACACCGCGATGCTGCTCGGGGCGGCCCGCTATCTCGCCGAGACGCGCAATTTCGCCGGCGATGCCGTGGTGATCTTCCAGCCCGCCGAGGAGGGTGGCGCCGGCGGCGCGGCCATGGTCAAGGATGGCCTGATGGAGCGGTTCGGCATCGAGCAGGTCTATGGCATGCACAACGGCCCGGGCATCCCGGTCGGCTCGTTCGCGATCAGGCCAGGCCCCATCATGGCGGCGACCGACGAGGTCGACATCATGATCGAGGGCGTTGGCGGCCATGCCGCGCGTCCGCACAAATGCGTCGATTCCGTGCTGGTCGGCGCGCAGGTGATCACCGCACTGCAGTCGATCGTCTCGCGCAGCGTCGATCCCCTGGAATCGGCGGTCGTATCGATTTGCGAATTCCACGCCGGCAATGCCCGCAACGTCATTCCGC
Source organism: Bradyrhizobium sp. USDA 223 (assembly GCF_044909005.1). Lineage (NCBI taxonomy): Bacteria > Pseudomonadati > Pseudomonadota > Alphaproteobacteria > Hyphomicrobiales > Nitrobacteraceae > Bradyrhizobium > Bradyrhizobium sp. USDA 223. The sequence continues at coordinate 3,827,363 of NZ_JBIYDR010000001.1, read as the reverse complement.
AGACCGCGACCCTGAGAGGCACCATCCGCACACTGTCGCCTGAGGTGCGCAAGCTGGTCGAGAAGCGCGTGCATGAAGTCGTGGCGGGCATGGCGCAGATCACCGGCGCCAAGATCGACCTGCACTACAAGCGCAATTATCCGGTCGTGAACAATCATGCGGCGGAAACCGAAGTGGCACGGCGCATCGCCACGCAGGTCGCGGGCGAGGCCCATGTCCACGAGATGGCGCCGCTGATGGGCGGCGAGGATTTCGCCTACATGCTGGAAGCGCGGCCCGGGGCCTTCATCTTCTGCGGCAACGGCGACAGCGCCGGCCTGCATCACCCCGCCTACAATTTCAACGACGAGGCGATCGTCTACGGCACGTCCTATTGGGTGAAGCTGGTCGAGGAGCAGCTCGCGGCGTCGTAGGACCGGGTCCGAAGCACAGATGAAAGGGCCCGTGCATTCCACGGGCCCTTGTCTATTTGAGAGATCGGATCGTCAACAACGGCGTGAAGCCATTTCCCGCTGTATTCACGCAGCCCGTGCGGCCTTCTTCTGCAGGCCGGCGGCGATCTTCAGATCTTCGACGAAGCGCCGATATTCCAGAACCTTGGCTTCGGGATCAGGCAGTCGCAGCAGATAGGACGGGTGCACGGTCACCAGCGCCTTGCGGCCTTCGGGAAGCTCGATCAACCGGCCGCGGTTCTTCCCGATAGGGGTGATCTTGCCGAACACGCTTTGCGCGGCGGTGGCGCCCATCGCCACGATGAGATCCGGTTGGATTGTCGAAACTTCCCGCTCATACCATTGCCGGCACGCCCGGATCTCGGGTGTGTTCGGCTTCTGGTGCAGGCGAATCTTTCCGCGCGGCACGAATTTGAAGTGTTTCACCGCGTTGGTGACATAGACCTTCTTGCGGTCGACGCCGGCCTCCTCCAGCGCGCGATCGAGCATTTGCCCGGCCGGGCCGACGAAGGGATGGCCGGCGAGGTCTTCCTTGTCGCCGGGCTGCTCGCCGACCAGCATGATGTTGGCATTCTTCGGCCCTTCGCCGAACACGGTCTGTGTCGCGTCCTTGTAGAGATGGCAGGCGCGGCAATGCGCGGCCTCCTCGCGGAGCGTTTCGAGATCGTCGGCAGCTGGCTTGCGTCTCATCGGAGCCTCCGGCCGCTTCTGAGGCTTGTGCGGATCGGTTGCGGCATTGGCGATCATGGCGCCGGTCATGCGCTCGGCGTCTTCGATCAAGGGCTTAATGATCGAGGCCTCGGGCAGGTTCCTCCAATATTTCTTCGGCATCTCGGCCTGCATCGCCTTCACCTTGAGCCGGGCCGGATTGAAGATGCTGGCATAGTAGCGCCGCCAGGTTTCCTCCAGCCGGTCTTCGCCCGGCGCCTCGCTCTTGCTGACGCCCGGCGTGAAGGAGAGCGCATGGCCGTCCCAATGCGCGCAGAGGTCCGGCGTCAGGATCGACCAGGGCATGTCGGCAAAGCGCTTGGCGAAGAACGGCGCGGCGAGCTCGACGACGTGATGCTCCGGCTCGAACCAGGCGACGTAGTGCGCCTGGCGTTCCCTGCCGATCTCGCGGAAGCGCACGAAGGCATGCATCTTGTGCTCGTCGCGATAGACCGCTTTCGCCATGGCCGTGACAAGCGCGACATCGGGGTCGGTCGCGACCTCGATGAGATCGTGATTGTCCTTCAGCCGGAACAGCAGGCGATACAGGATCGCAAAGCGCTCGTTGTCGCGATGCAGGATCGCCGCCTTGGCAAGCTCGACGAATTTTGCCGAGACGGTGAACGTGCCGTCGTTCACCTCGAGGATCGGAGACGGCGCTTGCGGCGCGAACAGCTCGGCTTCACGGCCCTGCACGGTCCAGGTGGCCTCGCCGGGCGGCACGTGATGGAGCACGAGGCTACGCGCGGCTTTGCGCCAGCCGTCGAAATCGGTTTCGGTGTCGAGCATGATGTACTGCATCAGAAGCCAAATCCCAGTTGCGTTGCTTTCGGCTTGAACCGTTCGATCAGCCCGGCAGCATCGAGACGATGCGGTGCGGGACGGTGATCGCTGAGGACGATGAACGGCAGTGCCTTGTTGCGGGGCACATGCAGCCGCGCGAGGTCGGCGAGGCGGATCGTGGTGGTGCGCCGCGTCGCGAGGATGCGTTCGACCGTCCTGGTGCCGAAGCCCGGCACCCGCAGCAGCTCCTCGCGGCTGGCGCGGTTGACGTCGAGCGGGAAGCGGTCGCGGTGGCGCAGCGCCCAGGCGAGCTTGGGATCGATGTCGAGCGGCAGCATCGCGCTGTCGTCGACGATCTCACCGACGTCGAAGCCGTAGAACCGCATCAGCCAGTCGGCCTGGTAGAGCCGGTGCTCGCGCAGCAGCGGCGGCTGTATCAGAGGCAAAGCATGGCTCGCGTCGGGGATCGGGCTGAAGGCGGAGTAATAGACGCGCCGCAGCCGGTAGGCGCCGTAGAGATTGGCGCTGGTGTGGAGAATGGTGTGATCGGAGGCGCTATCTGCGCCGACGATCATCTGCGTACTTTGTCCGGCGGGCGCGAAGCGCTGCGGTTTGGCCTTTGTCTTCGCGCTGCGGCTGTCCTCGGCCTCGTCCAGCTTCAGCCGCAGCCGGCCCATGGTGCGGCGGATCGCGCGCACGTCCTTCTCCGGCGCGAATTGCTGCAGGCTCGTCTCTTCAGGCATCTCGATGTTGATCGAAAGGCGGTCGGCATACTTGCCGGCCTCGGCGATCAGCGCGTCGTCGGCCTCGGGAATGGTCTTCAGGTGGATGTAGCCGCGGAAGTGATGCTCCTCGCGCAGTTTTCGCGCGACGTTCACCACTTGCTCCATCGTGTAATCAGGGCTGCGGATGATGCCGGAGGAGAGGAATAGGCCCTCGATGTAATTGCGCCGGTAGAAGTCGAGCGTGAGCTTGACCAATTCGTCGATGGTGAAGCGGGCGCGTGGGACGTTCGAGGAGGCGCGGTTGACGCAATAAAGGCAATCGTAATTGCAGGCGTTGGTCAGCAGCACCTTGAGCAGGGAGATGCAGCGTCCGTCCGGCGCGTAGGAATGGCAGATGCCCATGCTTGGGGCGGTCGAGCCCATGCCCTTGCCGTCGCTGGAATCCCGCTTCTCGGTGCCGCTGGAAGCGCAGGATGCGTCGTATTTGGCGGCATCCGCCAGAATCTCCAGCTTGCGTTGTACGTCCATGTTTGAATCTCTTTGATTCCGCTCATGAATCTTTGGATGCGCCAATTCGATTGACTCTGCCGGCGCCGTTAGCTTTATATTAGAACATATCATGAACAAATGAGCCAGCTGCTGGTTCTCTTTTTGAGAGCCATCGGCAATCACCTCTGAGGAGCGGCGAGCATGAGCGGCGCACGTATGAGCGCGCTTGCGATCCTGCGCGGCCAGATCGAGCGCATCGAGACGGCGGAGGTCGTGCATCCGCGCGATCGCATCGCCCTCGGCCATGGCGCGGCCGACGCCGTGCTGAAAGGCGGGCTCGCGCGCGCGGCGATCCACGAGGTGTTTTGCGAAGGGCGTCAGGGCGCGGCTGCGACGGGGTTCGTCATGGGCCTTGCGGGACGCGTGAGCGCGCGCCGGCCGCTATTGTGGGTGCGGCAGGATTTTTCGGAGCTCGAAACCGGTGCGCTGTCGATGAGCGGGTTATCCGAGCTAGGCCTCGACCCTCGCCGTGTGGTGATGGTGCGCGCCGCCGATGTCGAGAGTGCGCTGCGCACCTCGGCCGACGCGCTCGCCTGCGATGCGCTGGGCGCCGTCGTGCTCGAGCTCTGGGGCGATGTCAGGCAGTTCGATCTGGTGGCAAGCCGCAAACTGACGCTGGCCGCGCAATCTTCCGGCGTTACCGGCCTCTTGCTGCGCATGGCGGCGCAGCCGCTGCCTTCGACCGCGGAGACACGATGGATGCTGCGTGCGGCGCATTCGCCTCCGGGCTCGATGTGGAGTGCCTGGGGCGCGCCGGTGTTCGATGCCGAGCTCTTGCGCAATCGTCATGGCCCGTGCGGCCGGTGGATCATGGAATGGAATTGTGATGAGTGCCAGTTCAGTGAACCCTCGACGTATCCTCAGCCTGTGGCTGCCGCGCCTGCCCATCGACAGGATCCAGCGGTTCGTTGGCAGCGCCGGGCTGGGTAAACCCAATCATGAGCCTGATATCGTCGTCATCAAGGACAACAATGCGCTGGTGATCCATGCGCTGGACGAGGCCGCCGAGCGCCTCGGTCTGTATATTGGCCAGCCGCTCGCCAATGCGCGGGCGATGTGCCCGGACTTGCGTGTGTTCGACGCCGATACCGTGGCCGATGCGAAGACGCTCAGCGATATCGCCGATTGGTGCGACCGTTTCACGCCGCTGGTGGCGCTCGATCCGCCGCACGGGTTGTTCCTGGACATCACCGGCTGCGCGCATCTGTTCGGCGGCGAGGCCGCGTTGTTGCGGACATTGGTCCGCGCATTAGCCCGTCAGGGCTTTGCCGTCAACGCGGCGATCGCCGGCACCTCGGTTTGTGCGCGCACGCTGACGCGGCAGGCCACGGGTACCATCGTGGCCGATGGCGGGGAGGCGGAGGCGATCAGGTCGTTTCCAGTCTCCGCGCTCGGTGCAGGTGAAGCCATCACCACCGGCCTGCGCCGCGCCGGGCTGAAGACCATCGGTGATGTCGCATCGCGCAGCGCCTCCGAGATCACGGCGCGGTTCGGCGCCCGGTTCTCCACGCTGCTCGCCCATGCGCTGGGGCAGGGCGATGCGCCGATCAGCCCGCGCAAACCGCCGCCCGATTACATCGTCGAAAAACGCTTTGCCGAGCCGATCGCGACCGACACCATGATCGCGATGACGCTGTCGCGGCTGGCCAATACGTTGATCGCGTCCATGGAGAAGCAGGGCAAAGGCGCGCGGCGGCTGGAAGCGGCATTCTTCCGCACCGATGGCGCGGTGCGTACGATCACGGTCGAGACTGGACGTCCGGTGACGCGAAGCGCCGTAATCGACCGCTTGTTCCGCGAGCGGCTCGATGCACTCGCCGATCCCCTCGATCCCGGCTTCGGCTTCGACATGGTGCGCCTATCGGCGAGCCGCACCGAGATCGTGGTGCAGGAGCAGCGCGATCTCGATGCCCATGTCCACGACAACGACGAGCTCGCCGCGCTGATCGACCGCATCGCCGCGCGCATCGGCGGCAAACGCGTCGTCGTGCACCTGCCGCAGGATACTCATATTCCCGAAAGCGCGGTGCTGGCCGCATCGGCGCAGCATCATCTCGCCGCTGCCATGCAGGCCGAATGGCCGGCGCGCGTCGCGAGCGAGCCGCCGCTGCGTCCCTTGCGCCTGTTCGACAAGCCGGAGCCGATCAAGGTGCCGTTCGCGACCGTGCCCGATGGCCCGCCGCATCAATTCACCTGGCGGCGCGCGCTGCATGCGGTGGTGCGGGTAGAGGGACCCGAGCGCATCGCGATGGAATGGTGGCGGCAGGACGGCAAGCAGCTGACGCGGGATTATTTCCGCATCGAGGATGCCGAGGGCCTGCGCTTCTGGATCTTTCGTGACGGTCTCTATGAAGGCGAGGTGTTCGACGGTGACGGCAAGCCGGCGTCTCCCGGCTGGTATGTGCATGGTCTCTTCGCATGAACAGCCCCGCTTATGCCGAGATCGGCATCACCACCAATTTCTCCTTCCTGCGCGGCGGCTCGGATCCGCGCGCCTATGTCCACCAGGCGAGCGCTTTAGGAATTCCTGTGATCGGCATTGCCGATCACAACACGCTCGCGGGTGTGGTGCGGGCCTACAAGGAGCTCGACAATGACAAGGTGCTGCACAAGCCGAAATTGTTGATCGGCGCCCGCATCGTCTTCGTTGACGGTACGCCCGACATCCTGGTCTATCCACGCGACCGCGCGGCCTATGGCCGGCTGTGCCAGCTCCTCACGAGAGGCAAGCGCGGCGACGACATCACGCGGATCGAGAAGGGGGAGTGCCGTCTCACCTTGGCCGATCTCCTGGAATTCTCGGAAGGCCAGCTCCTGGTGTTGACGTTGCCGCATCGTTTCGAGCCGGCGCGGGCGCTGGATGTCCTCGCAAAACTCAGGGATAGCCGTGCCGAGGGCGTGTGGCTCGCGGCGAGCCTGCTCTATCGCGGCGACGACAAGCGTCGCCTGTCGCGGCTTGATGATCTCGCCGCAAAGGCAAAGGTGCCGCTGCTCGCGACCAACGAGGTGCTGTATCACGATCCCCGCCGCCGTCCGCTCCAGGACGTGCTGACCTGCATCCGGGAAAAGACCACGATCGAGGCGATTGGGCGGAAGCTCGAGGCCAATGCCGAGCGCTTCCTGAAGACGCCACGCGAAATGGCGCGGCTGTTCCGGGATTTTCCCGAAGCGATCGCGCAGACCCTGCGCTTTGCGGACGCAATCGAGTTCTCGCTCGATCAGCTCAAGTACCAATATCCCGACGAGCCGGTGCCGCCGGGCAAGACCGCGCAAGGGCATCTGGAGGATCTGACCTGGGCGGGCGTCGACAAATATTTCGGCGGCAAGATCGGCGACAAGCTGCGCGCGACTCTCAACAAGGAGCTCGCGCTGATTGCCGAGCTGAAATACGCGCATTATTTCCTCACCGTGCACGATATCGTGCACTACGCGCGCAGCCAGAACATTTTGTGCCAGGGTCGCGGCTCGGCGGCGAACTCGGCCGTATGCTACGTGCTCGGCATCACCTCGGTCGACCCGACCAAGGTGGACCTCTTGTTCGAGCGCTTCATCTCCAAGGAACGGCTGGAGCCGCCCGACATCGACGTCGATTTCGAGCATTCGCGGCGCGAGGAGGTGATGCAATATGTCTACCGCCGCTACGGTCGCCACCGCGCCGCGATCATCGCCACCGTCATCCATTATCGCCCGCGCAGCGCCATCCGCGACGTCGGCAAGGCGCTCGGCCTGACCGAGGACGTCACCGCCGCGCTCGCCGACACCGTCTGGGGCAGCTGGGGCAAGGGCCTCAACGACATGCAGGTCCGGCAGGCCGGGCTTGATCCCGGCAATCCCATGATCAATCTCGCGGTCGAGCTTGCGACCGAGCTGATCGAATTCCCGCGCCATCTGTCCCAGCATGTCGGCGGCTATGTGCTGACGCAGGACCGGCTCGACACCTATGTGCCGATCGGCAATGCCGCGATGGACGATCGCACCTTCATCGAATGGGACAAGGACGACGTCGACGCGCTGAGCATGATGAAGGTCGACGTGCTCGCCCTGGGTATGCTGACCTGCATCAGGAAATGTTTTGATCTCATCGACCAGCACAAGGGCGAGCGTTTTGTGCTGGCGAGCGTCCCCCAGGACGACCCCAGGGTTTACGACATGCTGTGCCGCGGGGAATCGCTCGGCGTGTTCCAGGTCGAAAGCCGCGCCCAGATGAACATGCTGCCACGGCTGAAGCCGCGCACCTTCTACGATCTCGTCATCGAGGTCGCGATCGTGCGCCCCGGGCCGATCCAGGGCGACATGGTGCATCCTTACTTGCGGCGGCGGAACGGGCTCGAGAAGGTGAGCTACCCCTCGCCGTCGCCGGAGCATGGCGACAAGGACGAGCTCTACAAGGTGCTGCACAAGACGCTCGGTGTCCCGCTGTTCCAGGAGCAGGCGATGCGCATTGCAATCGAGGCCGCGCACTTCACCTCCGAGGAAGCCAACGGCCTGCGCCGCTCGATGGCGACCTTCCGCAATGTCGGCACTATCGGCCAGTACGAGGAGAAGCTGATCGGCAACATGGTCGCCCGCGGCTACGATCCCAATTTCGCCAAGAGCTGCTTTGACCAGATCAAGGGATTTGGCTCCTACGGCTTCCCGGAGAGCCATGCTGCGAGCTTTGCACAGCTGGTCTATATCTCGTCATGGCTGAAGCACTATCACCCCGACGCCTTCTGCTGCAGCCTGTTGAACTCGCAGCCGATGGGCTTCTATGCACCGGCGCAGATCGTCGGCGATGCCCGCAAGAACGGCGTCGAGGTACGCGACATCGACGTGTCCTACAGCTTTGCGCAGAACACGCTGGAGGAGGGGAGCGGCAAATTCTGCGCCGTGCGGCTGGGCTTCCGCCAGATCGATGGATTTCATTGGCTGGACGAGGATGAGGAGCGCCTGAAGCGCTCTCAGCTGTCATTCCATAGCGATGCGCCAGCGTCGAGCCCGGAATCCACGATCGGGAGTATGGATTCTAAGGTGCGCAATTGCGCACCAGAGCTCGCGCCAAGATGCGCGCCCCGGAATGACGACGTGGAGAGAGTGCCCGACTGGGCCGACCGCATCGTCGCCGCGCGCAACCGTCGTCCCTTCACCTCGCTGGAGGATTTCGCCCGCGACACCGGCCTGCCCAAGCGCGCGCTGATCCTCTTGGCGGATGCCGATGCGTTCCGCTCGCTCGGGCTCGATCGCCGCGAAGCGCTGTGGCAGGTGCGGCGGCTGCCTGACGACATGCCGCTGCCGCTATTCGAGGCGGCGACCGCGCGCGAGCAGCCGGACGAAGGCGCAAAGCCGCTGCCGGTGATGCCGCGCGCAGAGCAGGTGGTTGCCGACTACCAGACCATCCGCCTGTCGCTGAAGGGACATCCGATGGAATTCTTGCGTGAGATGTTTACGCGCGAGCGTATCGTCGCCTGCAAGGAGATCAGCCATGAGAACGAGCGGCGACGCGTCCGCTGCGCCGGCGTGGTCCTGGTGCGACAGCGGCCGGGCAGCGCCAGCGGCGTCGTGTTCATGACGCTGGAGGACGAAACCGGCATCGCCAATGTCGTGGTCTGGCCCAAGATCATGGAGCAGTACCGGAAAGAGGTGATGGGCGCACGCCTCATCCTGGTCGAAGGCTACATCCAGAGCAGCCCGGAGAAGGTGACGCATCTCATCGCCCAGCGCATGGTCGACCGCTCGCACGATCTGGTCGGATTGGCCAACGATGCGCTCGGCCGCAAGCATCCGCTGCCCGCCGGCGCCACCGTGGTCGAGCCGCTCAACGAAGATCCCCGCGCGCTTACGGACATGCCTGCGCAAAAAATCCGCCACCCCCGCAACGTCCGCATCCTGCCGCCGTCGCGGGATTTCCATTGAGGCTCGTGCCTCTCGCAAAGCTGCAGTAGGGTGGACAAAGGCGCGTAAGCGCCGTGCCCACCTTAGAGCATGATCCGGAAAAGTGTGAAGCGGTTTTCCGAAAAGATCATGCTCAAACAATAACCTAAAGCGCGATGACGAATAATCCTAATCGCATCGCGCTTTAGCATCTCGTTGCGAAAGCGGTGGGCACGCTTCGCTTTGCCACCCTACAAGCTCGTCGCTGATGATGCCGTCCCTTAAAAGTTCACCCGGTTCGAGATCGCGCCATCCACCACCAGATTCGAGCCCGTCGTGAACCCCGACACCGGGCTGGCCAGAAACACCGCCGCGCTCGCGATGTCCTGCGGCGTCGCCATGCGGCCGGTCGGATTGCGCTTCATCGCGTCCTGGTACCGCTCCGGCATGTTCTTCTCGATCATCTCCCAGACGCCGCCCTTGAAATAGACGGTGCCGGGCGACACGACATTCACGCGGATCTTCTTCTTCGCGTATTGCCGCGCCAGTCCCTTGGCCATGTGGATCAGCGCGGCCTTGATCGGGCCGTAGGAGCTGGCCGCGTCCGCCTGCGCCGCTGAAATCGACGAGATGATCACGAACGCGGCATCGCCGCTGCCGGCGCCGCTTGTCTCGAGGAACGGCCGTGCGGCGTCGAAGGCGTGCACGGCGCCGAGCGCGTCGAGCCGGAAATTCTGCTCCCAGGATGCGGGATCGTGCCCTTGCGCCATTGCGCCGGCATTGGAAAACAAAAGGTCGATGCCGCCGAGCTCTTTTGCTGCAGCCTCGATCCAGTTTTTGAGCGCCGCGCCGTCGGTGACGTCGACCGGGCCGCCGGTGGCGTTGATGCCGCTCGCCTTCAACTCCGCGACGGTGGTAGCAACCTGATCGGCGTTGCGGGCGCACACCGCGACATTGGCACCTTCACCGGCCAGCGTCGCCGCAATCGCCCGCCCGATGCCGCGCGTGCCGCCGAGCACGACGGCGTTCTTGCCTTTGAGACCGAGATCCATGGTTGGCTCCGTTTTGTTGGTCGTGCGACTGTAGCTGTTTCAAGAAAGCTTCAGAAGTCTCTCGATCGTCATTGCGAGGAGCGCTTGCGACGAAGCAATCCAGACTGCAGCCGCGGAAAGATCCTGGATTGCTTCGCTGCGCTCGCAATGACGTGGGGAGAGGCAGGGCCCACCTCACTCGGGCGCCGCCCCGACCGGCGGGCCACCGGGCGGCCGGTGCAGGAAGGTCAGCGAGGCATAGGCACCGGCCCAGGAGCCGATCGCAGCGAAGGCGACATAGAAGGCGTTCTCGGTGTAGCTGATCACGGCGTAAGAGGAGAGCAGGTACCAGATCGCGCTCCAGTTCGCCGCGGGGATGCGCTTGCGGGCGATCACGGCCGAGGTGAACATGACATAGACGGCGTCGGTGGCCGCCGTCGCGATGAACACGGCACCTGCGATGAGGGGATCGATGGCGACCATTGCATTCCCTTATGTGCTGATGGATGGTCGTAAAAATACAGCATGATCCGGAAAAGTGTGCAGCGGTTTTCCGAAAGATCATGCTCAATCGCAAGGGAGAGAAGCGGTCATGCAAAGCCCCGCCGACATCCTCGAGGGCATCTGGACCTCCGCTGGCGGGGATCCGACAGCGCTCGGCCGCGTGCGGCTGACTGGCGAGGAGCCGCAAATACCGTCCTCGTTTCGCGTTGCCGTCGCCGGCCAGACCACGATCGCGGCGGCCGGCCTTGCCGCCGCCGAGATATGGAAGCTGCGCAGCGGCGAGGCGCAGGACGTCTCCGTCGACATCCGCCACGCTGTCGCCGAATGCCGTTCCGAGCGCTATCTGCGCCTCGACGACAAGCCGCCGCCGCCGGCTTGGGACGCGATCGCCGGCGTCTACCGAACCGGCGATGGCCGCTTCGTTCGCTGCCACACCAATTTTCCGCATCACCGCGACGCCGTCTGCAAGGTGCTCGGCTGCGAGCCCGAGCGCGAGAAGGTGCAGGCCGCGCTGATGCAGTGGAAAGGCGAGGACTTCGAAACCGCGGCCTACGCCGCGTGCGGCGCCGTCGCCTTGATGCGCTCCTACGACGAATGGTCCGCGCACCCGCAGGCGCGCGCGCTCGCGCGATTGCCGCTGCTCTCGATCGAGAAGATCGGCGAGGCGCCGCCTAGGCTGTGGCCAAGAGGCGATCGTCCGCTCTCGGGCCTTCGCGTGCTCGATCTTTCCCGCGTCATCGCCGGCCCCGTCGCCGGCCGCACGCTCGCAGCGCACGGTGCGGACGTGCTGCTGGTGTCAGGCCCGGAGCTGCCCGCAATCGACTGGCTCACCATCGACACCGGCCGCGGCAAGCTCACCACCTTCATCGAGCTGAAGAGAAAGGCCGGGCGGGCGCAGCTGCGCGAGCTGTTGAAGGACGCCGACATCTTCTCGCAAGGCTATCGTCCGGGCGCGCTCGCCGCGCTCGGCTTTGCGCCAGAGGACGCGGCGCACATCACGCCCGGCATCGTCTATGTGACGTTGTCAGCCTACGGCCATGCCGGTCCTTGGGCCGAGCGGCGCGGCTTCGACTCGCTGGTGCAGACTACGACCGGCTTCAACCATGCCGAAGGCCAGGCCGCCGGCATCGATGGTCCCAAGGAATTACCGGCACAGATGCTCGATCACGCCACCGGTTTTCTGATGGCGTTCGGCGCGATGATGGCCAAGGCACGCCAAGTTCGCGAAGGCGGCAGCTGGCACGTGCGCGTGTCGCTGGCGCAGACCGGGCGCTGGCTGTGGAATCTCGGCCGGCTCGAGGGCGGATCGAATATCCCGGATCTTGGGGGAGAAGCCGTAGATGCTGCGTTTATGCAGCACATGCAATCTGGCTTCGGCATGTTGAAGGCGGTGCAGCATTCCGCACTTCTGTCGAAGACGCCGGCGCAATGGAGCCGTCCGGCGATGCCGCTCGGCAGTCATCCGGCACAATGGCCGGGCCGAAGCTGACATGAAGCTGACGTGGGACTGACGTGAAGCTGACGTGTCGCAAGATTTTAAAGCAAACGGAAAGGGCCACGCGCTTTTTAGGTTGTTTGAACTCTCAATTCGGCACTATTAGCGCGATCGACGAGGCACTCATTTGCCGAGATCGTCGCAGACACGCCCGGGCCCCATGGCACTTGAAAATATCAAGCGATTGCACCTGATTGCAAAACAACGGGTGATCGCATCCATAGTTTTACTAGCTCTCGCCGGCGCCGGTGTCGGAGCGTACGGCTTGTTCTCTTCGGGCCCGAAGGCAAAGAATCACTCCGAGATCTCGAGCCAGTCGCGCAGAAATGCGCAGACCTTCGCGCCAACGCCGTCCGAATGGGCGACGCTGACGATCGAGCCGGTCAAAGCCAGGAGCTTCCGGGCCGAGTATGTCACCGAGGGCAAGGTCGCGGTCGACGAAGACCGCTCGACGCCGGTGTTCTCGCCCTATGCAGGCCGTGTCACCAAGCTGCTCGCCAAGCCGGGCGAGACGCTGAAGCAAGGTCAACCGCTGTTTACGATCGAGGCCGCCGACACCGTGCAGGCCCAGAACGATTTCATCGCGGCGATGACCTCGCAGAACAAGGCGAAGTCGGCGCTCGAGCTCTCCGACATCCAGTTCAAGCGCGCCAAGGACCTCTATGAGGGCCATGCCATTCCGCTCAAGGATTACCAACAGGCGGAAGCGGCCCAGGTGCAGGCGCGCAACGACATGCGCTCTTCGATGACGGCGCTGGAAGCCGCGCGCAACAAGCTGCGCATCCTCGGCTTCACCGACGAGGCCATCAAATCGTTCCAGGAAAAGGGCGTCATCGATCGGGAGATCACGATCCATTCGCCGATCTCCGGCACCGTCGTGCAGCGCAAGATCGGCCCGGGCCAATACGTCAATTCCGGCGCCAGCGATCCGGTCTTCGTGGTCGGCGACCTCTCCACGGTCTGGCTCACCGCCTTCGTGCGCGAGAGCGATGCGGCCGCGGTGTGCACCGGGCAGGACATCACCGTCAACGTGATGGCGCTGCCGGGCCGTCCGTTCAGCGCTAAGATCAACTACGTTGCCGCCGCGATCGACCCCGCCACCCGCCGCCTGCTGGTCCGCGCCACAATCGACAACAAGGACGGGCTGCTCAAGCCGGAAATGTTCGCGAACGTCACGATCTATTCGGCCGGCGACCGCGCCGCGCCGGCGGTGCCGAAGCAGGCGCTGATCTACGAGGCCGACAAGGTCCGCCTCTGGGTCGCACGCGAGGACAAGTCGGTCGAGCTGCGCCAGATCAAGATCGGTCTCATCAACGGCAACCTCGTCGAGGTCACCAGCAATCTGAAACCCGGCGAGCAGATCGTCACCAAAGGCAGTCTGTTCATCGACCGCGCGGCGTCCGGCAGCTGATCGACGACCCAAGAAATTGAAGACCTGAATGGATCGTCTCGTCGCCCTTGCCGTCAACCGGCGTTTCCTCATGGTCGGCATGTTCGTCGCCGTGCTGATCGGCGGCCTGATCGCGTTCAACCAGCTCAACATCGAGGCCTATCCCGACCCGACCCCGCCGATGGTCGATATCGTGACGCAGAGCCCGGGCCTGTCGGCGGAGGAGATCGAGCGCTACATCACGATCCCGATCGAGACCCAAGTCGCCGGCCTGAAGAACATCACGACCATCCGCACCATCTCGCTCTACGGTCTGTCCGACGTCAAAATCCAGTTCTCCTTCGCCTACACCTATGACGAGGCGCAGCAGCAGGTGCTGAATCGCCTGGCGCAGCTCGCGCCTTTGCCGGGCAACGTGCAGCCGCAGATCTCTCCGCTCAGCCCGATCGGCGAGATCTTCCGCTATCGCCTCGTCGGTCCGCCGAACTACAGCGTGCTCGACCTCAAGACCATCCAGGACTGGATACTGCAGCGCCGCTTCCGCGCGGTGCCCGGCGTGATCGACGTCACGGGTTGGGGCGGCAGGAGCAAGACCTACGAGATCCAGGTCGATTTCAACAAGCTGGTCGCCAACGGCCTGACGCTGCCGCAACTGCTCCAGGCGGTCGGCAATTCCAACGTCAATGTCGGCGGCAACACCGTCGATATCGGCCAGCAATCCGCCGTGGTGCGTGGCGTCGGCCTGATCCGCTCGATCGACGACCTCGCCAACACCATGGTGGCGCAGACCGGCGGCAATCCGGTGCTGGTCAAGGACGTCACCACCGTCACCGTCGGCCAGAAGCCGCGCCTGGGCATTGCCGGCCTCGACGATTCCGACGACATCGTGCAGGGCATCGTCCTGATGCGGCGCGGCGAGCAGAGCGCGCCGACCATCAAGCGCGTCCACGAGCTCGTTCAACAGATCAACAATTCCAGCATCCTGCCGCCAGGCGTGCGCATCGAGCGCATCTACGACCGCGGCGACCTGATCGAACTCACCACCCACACTGTGCTGCACAACATGGTGATCGGCATTCTGCTGATTGTCCTGTTGCAGTGGATCTTCCTCGGCGATCTCCGCAGCGCGCTGATCGTCGGCGCGACCATTCCGTTCGCGCTGTTCTTCGCCGTCATCATCCTGGTGCTGCGCGGGGAATCGGCGAACCTCCTGTCGGTCGGCGCGATCGATTTCGGCCTCATCGTGGACGCCACCGTGATCATGGTGGAGGCGATCTTCCGCCGCCTCACGCAAACGACGCCGATGTCGGAATCCGAGCATATGTCGCCCGAGACGCTGTTCGGCATGAAGAACCATGCCATCCTCAGCGCGGCCGCCGACGTCTCGCGATCGATCTTCTTTGCCGCGGCGATCATCATCGCGGCGTTCCTGCCGCTGTTCACGCTGTCAGGCGTCGAGGGCAACATCTTCGGGCCGATGGCACGTACCTATGCGTATGCGCTGGCCGGCGGCCTGCTTGCCACGTTCACCGTGACTCCCGCGCTGTCCGCGATCATCCTGCCGGCGCATGTCGAGGAGACCGAGACGAAGGTGATGCTGATCCTGCACCGGCTCTACATGCCTCTGCTGAATTGGGCGGTCGCTAACCGCAACATCGTCCTCGGCGCCGCGGTCGGCCTGGTATTGGTGACGGTCGCGCTCGCCCGGCTGCTCGGCCTCGAGTTCCTGCCGAAGCTGGAGGAGGGCAACCTCTGGATCCGTGCCACGCTGCCGCCGACCATCTCGCTGCAGGAAGGCAACGGCTACGTCAACGAGATGCGCAAGGTGATCCGCGCCCGGCCCGAGGTCGAATCGGTCGTGTCGCAACACGGCCGTCCCGACGACGGCACCGACGCCGCCGGCTTCTTCAACGCCGAGTTCTTCGCGCCGCTCAAGCCCGTGAGCCAGTGGCCCGGCACCCGCGACAAGGAAGAGCTGACCGCGCAATTGCTCAAGCAGCTCGACGATCGCTTCCCCGGCGTCGAATTCAACTTCTCGCAATATCTCCAGGACAACGTCTCCGAAGCCGTGTCCGGTGTGAAGGGCGAGAACTCGATCAAGCTGTTTGGTAGCGATCTCCAGGCTCTCACCGACACCGCCAACAAGATCAAGCAGGTGCTGTCGACCGTGCAAGGCGTCACCGACCTTGCGGTTTTCACCTCGCTGGGCCAGCCGACTGTTCAGATCGACATCGACCGCGCCAAGGCGGCGCGCTACGGCCTTGCACCGGGCGACATCAACGCCACCATCAAGGTCGCGATCGGCGGCGACACCGCCGGCGACCTCTATGAGCCCGGGAGCGACCGCCACTTCCCGATCATCGTCCGCCTCGCGCCGGAGTACCGCCGCAGCGCGGAGGCGATCCAGAATTTGCGGATCGGCGCGCCCGGGCCGAACGGCACCGTCACGCAGATTCCGCTGAGCGAGGTCGCGACCATCAGCCTCGTCTCGGGTGCGGCCTACATCTATCGCGAGCAGCAGGAGCGTTATCTGCCGATCAAGTTCTCGGTGCGCGAGCGCGATCTAGGCAGCGCGATCCGCGAGGCGCAGGACAAGATCGCCGCGCAGGTGCAGCTGCCGCCGGGCTCGCATATGGAATGGGTCGGCGAGTTCGGCAATCTGCAGGACGCGATCCGGCGGCTGTCGATCGTGGTGCCGATCTCGCTGGCGCTGATCGGCGTGCTCCTCTGGTTCAATTTCGGCTCGATGACCGACACGCTGCTCGCGATGAGCGTGATCCCGATGGCGATCTTCGGCGGCGTGCTCGGCCTCTTGATCTCGGGCACCGCGTTCAGTGTCTCCGCGGCGATCGGCTTCATCGCGCTGTTCGGCATCGCGGTGATGGACGGCATCATCATCCTGTCGCAGTTCAACCAGCTGATCGAGGAGGGCATGGACCGCATGAGCGCGGTGGTGCGCACCGGCGAGCTGCAGCTCCGGCCGGTGCTGATGACCTGCGTGGTCGCAGGAGTCGGCCTGCTGCCGGCGGCGCTGTCGGAAGGGATCGGCTCGCAGGTGCAGAAGCCGCTCGCGGTCGTCGTTGTCACCGGCATGATGCTGGCGCCGGTCGTGATCCTGGTGACCTTGCCGGTGCTGATCTCCTTCTTCTCCCGCCGCGCACGCTGATCGTCAGAACCCGTAGAGCCGCGCCGGATTGTCGACCAGGATCTTTTTGCGCACCTCGGCATCCGGTGCCCACACCGGAAGCTGGTTGAGCAGGCGGCCGTCGTCGATCTGGTAGAGCGGCGCGATGTCGGTGGGCTTGCGGCCCTCGACGCGGCTCGAATCCGGATGCGGCCAGTCGGTGCCCCAGACGATGCGGTCCGCATTGGCCGCGATCAGCGCGCGGGCATAGGGCACCATGTCCTGATAGTCGGGCGCCAGCTTCGACGAGCGATAGGCGCCGGAGATCTTCACATAGGCCTTGCCGGATTTCACCAGCGCGACGAGATCGGAGAAGCCGGGCTGCTCCAGGCCGAGCGAAGCCTCGAGGCCGCCGAAATGGTCGAACACGACCGGCACCGGCGCCGTCTCGACGAGGTCCTTGATCGCAGAGATCATGGCAAGCGTGGTGTAGAGCTGCACGTGCCAGCCGCGCGCCTTCATGCGCTCGACGACGGCGGTGAAGCGCGGCCGGCCGACATTGGGGTCGTTGACGCCGCCGGTCGCCAGATTGAGACGGATGCCGCGGAAGCCCTCTTGATGCATCGTATCGAGCGCGCTCTCCGGCGTCTTGTCGTCGATCACGGCGACGCCGCGCGCGGTCGCGCCGCGCGCCTTCATGCCGAACAGCGTGGAGGAATTGTCGATGCCGTAGACGCTCGGCGTCACGATCACCACGCGCTCGATATGCATCGCCTTGTGCAGCGCCGCCATTTCTTCCGGCGAAGCCGGCTCCGGCGTATAGACACGCCCGGCGAAGAACGGAAACTTTTCGACATCGCCATGAATGTGGGTGTGGCAGTCGCAGGCATGCGCCGGCACATCGAAATTGATCGGCGTCGAGGGCTGCGCCGCGCGGGCACGGGCTTTGCTAGTCATGGCTACTCCGGCCGCAAGGGAGGCAAGCAGGACGCTGCGTCGGCTGAGCACGGTTTCTCTCCCGGTTTGTTTTTTATCGGCGAGTGGGAGGAGATTATCACATCAGCCGGGCAACTGCTCCGCTTCGCTGCATAGCTGCTCGACAAGGTCCGCAAGCGGACGTGAGCCGTCCACGCGCACGACCGGGCAGGGCAGGCCCGAGAGCCACGCTTCGTGCTTGGCGAGACTGCGGCCTTCGCGATCGCCGGCTTCGTAATGGGAGGCCCATTCGACGAAGTCTTCGGTTTCGCCATGGCGCCAGCCGCCCGGTGCGACGGCATCGGCGCCGAAATGGGCGGCCTCGCGGGCGCGCAATCGTTTCATCCGGATCTCGCGCGGCGCGGTCACGAAGACGACCAGGTCGAAGTACGAAACGAGCTCTTCGCCCCAGCCGGTGACGGACCCGCTCAGCACCCAGTCGAGACGCGGCAAGAACATCTCGTGCATCAGGCGCAGGCGGTCGGCGGCGGGGCGGGTCGTCCGATAGGGCGGCACCGTCGGCAGCCAGAAATAGTCGTCGCTGTCATGATGCGGCAGCGCCAGCCGGCCCGCGAGCGCGCGGCCGATCGTGGTCACGCCGCAGCCCGAGGCTCCCATCAGATGGATGCGGCGGCTTTTCATGTGCATCCACCAAAGAGACTTAAGGCTACTGCCCCGACGGCGTCCGCAGGCCGTGCCAGGCGTCACGGACCTGATGGTAATGCACCTCGGGCAGGTAGTCCGGCGTGTTCAGGTTCAGCGTCTTGACGTCGAGATGGCCGATGGCGCTGAGCAGCGTGTAGGAGGCGATCACGCGGTCGCGTTGCGCGCCGATCAGGCGGGCCTTGGCCTGGATCAGGTCGGCCTGCGAGTTCAGAACGTCCACCGTCGTGCGCTGGCCGCCGGCCGCCTCGCGCTGCACGCCCTGCAGCGCGACGGTGGCCGCCTTCACCTCGGATTCCGAGGCCGAGACCGTGACCTTGGCGCCTTCATTGGCGACCCAGGCGCTGACCGCCGCCGTGCGCGCCTGGTTGCGCACCTGGTCGAGAACGAGGCGGCTCTGCGCCGTGATCTCCTTGGCCTGCCGGGTCTGCGCCGCGGCCTGGCCGCCGTCGTAGATCGGCGCGGTGACGTTGGCGACGATCGAGGCTTGATCCTCGGCGAAGGTACCGAGCGTCGGGTCGTTGTTGCGGCTCTTGCTGGCGCTGCCCTGGATGGTTGCGCTCGGCAGCAGCGTGCCTTCGGCGATGCGGATGTTGGTGGAGGCGACATCGACGTCGAAGCTGGCGGCCATCACCGCCGGATGCTGGCGGATCGCCATCGTCATGGCGTCCTCGCGGCTCTTCGGCAGATAGCGGTCGACGGCCTCGGCAGGCCTGAGCTGCGAGGGCGCATTGCCGATCACTTGCGCATAGGTGGCCTGGCTGACCGCAAGCGCGACCTCGGCCGCGTTGAGATCGGCAAGGCCACGATTGAGGCGGGCCTCGGCCTGCGCGGTGTCGGTCGGCGTGACGTCGCCGGCATTGAGCCGGCGCTGGGTGACGGAGAGCGTCTCGCGCAGGAAGGCGACGTTGGAGCGCTGCGCCTCGACCAGTGACTGGTTGGCGAGAACGTTGGTGTAGGCGGTGACCGCATCGAGCAGCACGCCCTGGCCGACATTGCGGAGCGCTTCGCGGCCCGACTGCACCTGGAGCTCGGCGGCCCGCACGCCGTTGGCGGTGCGGAAGCCGTTGAACAGGCTCTGCGTCACGGTGACGCCGATGATCCAGGGCTTCAGATTGCCGGTCTGGATGGTGTTGTCCGGCAACAGATTGCGCACCGATTGCAGGCCGGCGCTGAGGCTCGCCACGATCTGCGGCCGGTAGCCGGCCAGCGCCTGCGGCACGTTCTCGTCGGTGGCGCGCTGGCGCGCACGCTCGGCATTGAGCTGCGGATTGGTCTGATAGGCTTTTGCCAAGGCGTCCGGCAGGGCTTCGGCCGATGCCACGGAGGGAAGGGCGCAAGAGAGCGCCAGCGTGGTCCATGTCGCAAGCACATGACCCGCGCCCGATCGACGTCGCGTCACCCCGCGACCAGCTCTGGCGGTACGCCCAATCATGTAATCCCGCTTAACCCCGGCTGTCCGCCCCCCGCCGACGATGGCCTCTTAACTGTTTAGCCAGCCGAGGTCCCGCAGGCAAACTGCCGCGGGCAAAACTCCCATGTATTCCGTGCTTGTTGCAGGCGCGTCACAGGCTGTGCGCGGGAAAGCGCCAGAGCCTTACACTGGCCTGACCGGCTCGTGCGCTACCGGTTCTTGTTCACAGGCTTGCGCTTCTCGATGAACGCCGCCATGCCCTCCGAACGGTCCTCGAGCGCGAAGGTCGAATGGAACAGGTTGCGTTCGACGCTCATGCCTTCGGAAAGCGTGGTCTCGAAGGCGCGGTTCACCGCTTCCTTGGCCATCGCGGCCGCAGGGCGCGACATCGCGGCGATCTTCTCGGCGGCCGCCATGACCTCGTCCATCAGCTTGTCGGCGGGTACGATACGGCTGACCAGGCCGGAGCGCTCGGCTTCGGCGGCGTCCATCATCCGGCCGGTGAGGCAGAGGTCCATGGCCTTGGACTTGCCGATCGCGCGCGTCAGCCGCTGGGTACCGCCGATGCCGGGAATGGTGCCGAGCGTGATCTCGGGCTGGCCGAACTTCGCGGTGTCGGCGGCAATGATGAAATCGCACATCATGGCAAGCTCGCAGCCGCCGCCGAGCGCGTAGCCGGCGACCGCGGCGATCGTCGGCTTGCGGCAGCGCGCGATGCGGTCGCCGCCGATCGCGGCGAAATCCTCGGAGAACATGTCGATGAAGCCCTTGGGCTGCATCTCCTTGATGTCGGCGCCGGCGGCAAAGGCCTTCTCGTTACCGGTCACGACGATGCAGCCGATGGCGTCATCGGCCTCGAGATCGTCGACCGCAGCTGCGATCTCGCGGAAGACGCCGAACGAGAGCGCGTTGAGCATCTTCGGCCGGTTCAGCTTGACGATGCCGACCGCGCCGACGCTCTCGACGATGATGTGTTCGAACGTGCTCATGCTCCACCCACGCTTTCGATTGAGCGGGCAATGTGCCCGCTGGCGCGGATGCCTTCAAGGGGGCCGGACGCGGGACGCGCGCGGGGGCGCGTCCCGGCGGAACCGGCCATCAGGCCATGAACATGCGCGCGGCGGAGGCCAGGGTCAGCAATGTGCCGACGCCGATGAAGATCTTGCCGATCAGGGAGCTCTGGTCCCAGGCCGAGCTCTGCTGGCTGCTGGCCATCACCGGCGCCGGCCGCGGCTGCGCCTCGGTTGCGGCGATCACCGCCTTCTGCGGCGGCGGGGTCTCCTGCAAGGCCCGATCGATGTCGTTGAGTTGATCGGGCGCGACGACCTGGCTTTCGGGGTTCTCGGCGCTGGTATTATCGGCGGCTGCCTGGACGTTGTCGTTGGCGCGGTTCGTCATCGCGGAGGCTGCCGCGGCAGTCGGAGTGTCGGCGGCGAGCTGCGCATTGGCGTTGGCGACCTCCGGGGCCAGCTGGCTCCAGGCTGGGACCTGACCGTCGGTCTTGTCTTTCTTGGCCTCGTCGGGCTTGGCCGCCGTGTCCTTCTTGTCCGCCTTGTCCTCGGATTTCTGCACCGTCTTCTTGCTGTCGGTGCGGCGCGACTCGTGGCGCCGCTGCTTGGCCGTATCGGCCCCTTTGTCGGCGCTCTCCGGTTTGTTGCCTGCTGCCGCGTTCGGCGCCGCCTGTGCGAGGCCCCCGGACAGCAAGACAAGCCCGGCCAAAACGATCAGGGCCGCGCGCGCGCTGGTTTTCATCATGTCGACGATCTCCCCAATTCCGCCCGTCCCGGCAGCAAACAGAGACCCCGGGGCGTGACGACAGCGGGGCAGAAAATGGGAATCTTCGGGCCACACCCGGCAAAAACGCGGCAGACCGCCTCCCCAAGCCGCCCGCCCGATGCAGGACGCACCGATCGGTGTTAAGAGCCGTCGCAGATGTTTGCGGCCGCATCGGTCGCGCGGCCCGGATCTTGATCACGAATTCGTGATAATTTTGGCGCCCGCGTAACAAATTGAACGAGCGGCCGAATTGCATGGTGAGGGGCGCGCGTGCGCGGACGTGAGGACGAATGGACCGGCCTGATGCGGTCGGCCATGGCTGGCGATGATGCGGCGTATCATCGTCTGTTGAAGGCAGTCACGCCGGTGCTGCGGGCCGCCGCGAGGCGTGGCTTGGCGCGGGCGGGTCAGCCGCCCGACCAGGCCGAGGATATCGTGCAGGAGATTCTGTTGGCGGTACATCTGAAGCGGCATACCTGGGACAGCGAAGCCCCCTTCGCGCCCTGGCTGTTTGCGATCGGCCGCAACAAGCTGATCGATGCGCTCCGGCGGCGCGGCAGGCGCGTGTTCGTCAACATCGACGATTTCGCCGAGACGCTGCCGGGCGAGGCGCCGCAGGACACCGCTTCGGC
The DNA here is from genome assembly GCF_044909005.1 of Bradyrhizobium sp. USDA 223. Classification (NCBI taxonomy): domain Bacteria; kingdom Pseudomonadati; phylum Pseudomonadota; class Alphaproteobacteria; order Hyphomicrobiales; family Nitrobacteraceae; genus Bradyrhizobium; species Bradyrhizobium sp. USDA 223. Next base: position 3,805,292 of record NZ_JBIYDR010000001.1, on the reverse strand, counting down.
CGGCGAGGTCGCCGCCCAGCTCGGAACCCTGCCGCAGCGTCAGCGCGACGTGCTGCAATCGATCGCGGTCGAGGCCGCCTCGATCAAGGATACGGCGGCAAGGTTGTCGATGAGCGAGGGTGCGGTCCGGGTCGCGCTGCATCGCGGACTTGCGGCGTTGACCGCCAAATTGCGGGACCATTGATCATGGACACCGATCAACTCATTCGCTCGCTCGCCGCCGACAATCCGCACCGCGCGCCCCGCGTCGGCGCCGTGCTGAGCATGGCCCTGCTGGTGGCTGCGCCGCTGTCGATCCTGATCTTTGCGACGTTCTTCGGCGTGCGCGCCGACGTCATGAGCGCCATGCGCAACCCGTTCTTCGACATGAAGTTCGCGGTGACGTTGTCGCTCGCAATCCCCGCCATCATCGTCAGCCTTCATTTGTCGCGTCCCGAAGCCCTGCTGCGCGGCTGGGGCTGGCTGCTGCTGCTTCCCGTCGGGCTGCTCGCCGTGGCGATTGGCAGCGAGGCGATGATGGCGCCGGCGATGCCGATGACGATGCGCCTGGTGGGTAAGAACTCCAGGGTCTGCATGGTCGCGATCCCCGCAATGGCGCTGCCACTGCTTGCGGGGGCGCTGTTCGGCCTGCGCCACGGCGCGCCGTCTCGTCCCGCGCTCGCCGGAGCGCTCGCGGGGCTGGTGTCGGCGGGACTTGCGGCGACTCTCTATGCCTCGCACTGCACCGACGATTCCCCGCTGTTCGTCGCGACCTGGTACACGCTCGCGACCGCGCTGGTGACGGCGATCGGCGCGGCGGTCGGATCGAGGGTGTTGCGGTATTAAAGCATGATCCGGAAAAGTGCGAAGCGGTTTTCCGGAAAGATCATGCGCAACCAACAACCTAAAGCGCGATGACGATTCATCCAAATCTCATCGCGCTTTAGCCGCGCCGGCTTCACGCCGCCGGCGTCGCGTGCAACTGCATGCGGTGGAAGCGCAGCACCTGTTGCGCGGTCGATGAGCGCAGCGCCTCATAGGTGTCGCGCAGCTTCAGCATGTCGGTCTGCGACCCGCCGGAGAGCTTCTCGCGCAAGGCGATGATGGCGCGCACGCTCGACCATTGCATGCCCGCGGCCTTGGCGAGGATCATCACGCCTTCGGTGCGGCTCTCGATCATCATGGTCTCGGCGGTCTCGACCGCGATCCCCGCGAGTGCGGCCAGCGCCGCATTGGTCTCGTCGAACTTGCCCTGCTCGGCGAAGGTGGCGACCTGGAGCTCGTTGAGGCGGCCGTCCTCGTGCAGCGACTTCACCAGCGCGCGAGCCATCTCCGTCTGTTTCGTCCTGGCGACGGCGCGAACCCGTTGGGCCGCTTCCTCGACGGCCCTCGACACCTCGTCCGCGAGCTCGGGATGCGCAGCCGCGAGCTTCCTGCGCACGCTCGAGGATGCCTTGGCGACCAGCCTCAGATAGTGATGCCGCGGCAGGTCGGGTCGCAGGCCGATGCAGCCGCCGAGGTCGTCGTCGCGCTCGGCGCGGACGACGAGGTCGGCGAGACTCTCCTCCGAGAACCGCGCGCCCGGATTGCCGACCGTCGATTGCACCACGTCCTCATTGCCCCGCGCCACCAGCACGTCGGTCAGCGCTTCCGACAGCGTCCGCCGCAGCGAGATCGCCTTGAGATGCGCCTGGCCCCTGGTGCGCGCAATCTCGACCAATGTTGCCTCATCCAGCCGCTCCGACTTCGACAGCACGGGGCCGGAGACTTCGATCACCTCGTCGAGCGCGAGCGTGCGGATGATCTGCGGCGGCGCAGCCGCGATCGGCGCGAGCCGCTCGGCGAGCAGCGCCTTGGCCGACGTCTCGATCTGCTCGATCAGGCACTGGAACACGTCGTCGAACACGCGGATATGGTCGTCGGAATAGTCGACCGCGTTGCCCACGAAGAGATCGGTGACGCGGCGGAGCGTCTCCACCCGGCGCGCGACGGTGCCGTGCGAGAGGGCAGCCTGCAACTCCTCGAGCAGGCTTTCGGATGGTCTTGCGGAATTGGATCTCATTGCTCTGTCCTGGAGCGTTCGGCCCGGCAGCGGCGTCTGTCGTGCCGGAGAAAAATGGATCGGTCAGCTCGTTGCAATGCAGTTGCGCCCTTGCGCCTTGGCGGAATAGAGCGCGCTGTCGGCACGCGCGAGAAACGTGTCGGCAGTATCGACGTCGCGCAGCGTCACGACGCCCGCGGAAATGGTCACCCGCAGGCTGAGGGAGAACGCGCCCCAGTCGAGATCGGCGACGATGCCGCGCAGGCGCTCGAGCGTGCGGAGCGCGACGTCACCCGACGTATCCGGCAGCAGCAGCAGGAATTCCTCGCCGCCGTAGCGGCCGAAACTGTCGGCCGGGCGGATGTTGGCGAAAATGGTGATCGCGAAGGTGCGCAGCACCTCATCGCCAATGGGATGGCCGTAAGCGTCGTTGATGCGCTTGAACCAGTCGAGATCGATCAGCGCGATCGCGAAGGGCGTGGATGCCCGCCGCGACTTTTCGATCTCGGTGTCGAGAAGCCGCATGATGCAGCGGCGGTTGTAGGAGCCGGTGAGCTCGTCGAGCTCGGCCAGTTCCTCGATGCGTCGATAGGCGGCCTTCAATTCGATGCTGCGCTTGTACAGGATCTTGCGTAACGTGGCGCCGAACAGGCCGAGGAAGGCGCACTGCCCGATCACCAGCACGAAGCAGAGCATCGAGGCGGTCCGCTGCAGCCGGGTCGCGACCGGCAGTCCGATCGGCAGGTCCGATCCCAGGAAAACCACGGTGAGCCCGCAGGTGGCGAGGCCCCAGGTGAGCATGGCCTGGCTCGACGTCATCCGCAGCGTGCCGAACGCGAAGATCAGAAACAATACGGCAAGGAACGCGACCCCGATGGTGGGCACCGCGAGCAGGAACACCAGTTGCAGCGCCATATGCGCCGAGATCTGATAGACGGTGAGGTAATGATCGTCGAAACGGTCGCCGAAACCGGCCTCCGACAGCACCGTGAAAGTCCCGATGATCAGAAGGCCGCCGAGCCAGAACAGCGTCGGAACGGCCACGGAGACCGCGCCGTCAAAGGCGTAGAGCAGCAGGACCGCGCCGCCCAGCGAATAGCTCGCGACCTGGCCGATATACATCTGGCGGCGCTGCCAGACGCGGCGCGCCTTGACCTCGGGAGCCGTCGTCTCGGGCGCGAGGACGAGATCCGCGACCTCTGCGGCATTCCTCTCCGGAAAGGACGTCGCGGCCGTATCCATGGTCCCGCCAATGGTGCATGTCAGCGTAAAAACCTACGTGGCAAGCCTTTAGGTTTGGTATCCTTTGAAATCGAATCCGAACCGTGCAGCAGGGAACAAGGCGATCATCTAGCGTGAGAATTTTACCGATGATCACGCATCGTGTGCGCTGCGGTCGAGCCGAAGCAAGGCTTGGCGCGACAAAAGTGGTGCAGGGCTGCTATGGAACCGGATGAGGCCGGCCTGCCTATGTCCGGGCAGGCATCCCGCAGGGAATATCGCAGTATTATGGTACCGATTCGGATGAGCGACGCTGACCACCACGGGTGGGACAGGAAAAATGCCCGTATGTGGGGTAGCTCACACAAGCCCCCGTATGACTGCGGTAGGTTCAACAATTTTGCCCCCCACATCGAACCGTCCACCGCATCGACCCGACCAACCTTGCGAGACGGCCATTGAGCGCGACACAGGCGGCTTCAGACGAGATCCTGATCGCCAGGATCGCTCAAGGTGACCGGCTCGCCATGCAGGTGCTGTACGGGCGGCACCATGTCAGGGTTTACAGGTTCGGGCTGAGGCTCGTGCGGGACGAGCAGGCGGCGGAAGACCTCATCAGCGAGGTGTTTCTCGACGTCTGGCGTCAAGCCGGCAAATTCGAGGGCCGATCTGCCGTTTCCACCTGGCTGCTGGCAATCACCCGATTCAAGGCCCTGTCTGCGCTCCGGCGCAGGAAGGATTTCGAGCTGGACGAAGACGCCGCCAACGCGATCGAGGATACGTCCGACGATCCGGAAACGGTGGTGCAGAAGAAGGATACCAGTGAGGCGTTGCGGGAGTGTCTGACGGGCCTCTCGCCGGATCATCGGGAAGTCGTCGATCTCGTCTACTACCACGAGAAGTCCGTGGAAGAGGTGGCCGAAATCGTCGGGATACCGGAGAACACTGTGAAGACGCGCTTGTTCTATGCGCGCAAGAAACTGGCCGAACTGCTGAAGGCAGCCGGCGTCGAGCGAGGCTGGCCATGATGGCTTTGAGCAAGAAGATGCTGGAGCAAGAGCCCAGTGAAATTGAACTGCTGCTGCCCTGGCACGCTGCCGGCACGCTGAACGCGCGCGATGCGCGCCGTGTCGAGGAAGCGCTGGCGCGCGATCCGGACCTGGCGAAGCAATATGCGGCGATCCGGGGCGAGTACGAAGAGACCATTCATCTGAACGAGAGCCTTGGCGCTCCGTCGGCGCGCGCGATGCAGAAGCTGTTCGCCGCGATCGATGCCGAGCCGGCGAGGGCCAGCGGCTCGCTGCCGCTGTCGGCGCGTATCTCGACCTTCTTCGCGAGCTTGTCGCCGCGCACGCTGGCGTGGTCGGCGAGCCTCGGTGCCGTCGCGCTCGTGCTGCAGGCCGGCATCATCGGCGCCGTGCTGATGAAGAACCAGCCGGCGACCTTCCAGACCGCTTCGCTCTCGACCAGCGCACCGATCACGCGCGAGCTTGGTAGCGCCGCCGCGCCGGCGCGCGCGCTGGTGCGCTTCACCCCTGAGGCGCGCGTCGCCGACATCACCGCGCTGCTCGACAGCTACCAGGCTTCGATCATCGGCGATGCCAAGGGCGGCATGTTCCGCCTCCAGTTCGACAAGGCGATGAACCAGGACGAGCTCGCTTCGCTGCTCGGCAGGATGCAGCGCGAGAAGTTCGTCAACCTCGCCGTCGCGGCGCCCTAGGCGCGCCGCCGAGCCGATGACGGGCAAATCCGAGAGCAGGGTGCGCACTGGGGCCCGCGCTTCATCCGTCGGCGTTGCGCTTCTGGTCGCCTTCTGTTTTGGCGTGGAAGTTGCGCAGGCGCAGGCGATCATGCGCACGCCGACGATCAGCGTTCCCTCGCGCACGCCGACCGTCTCTCCAAACATCACCCCGCGGGTCAGCCCGAACATCGCTGCGCGCGCGGTGAGCGTTGGCCGCGGCCCGCGGACGATGGCGACTATTCCCACGACGTCGCGCATCCGGCCGACGACGCCGGTGCTGCCCTATGCACGTTACTCGCCGAACCTCTATCCGGCCTGCACCGCGCCCTATCGCAGCGGCGACGGCGAATGTCTGGCGCAGCCGAACGCGGGCGGCGAGGGCACTGGAAAATCCGGCAAGAAGAGCGCCGGCAAAGGGCGCGGGAACAACACGCCGGTGGCGCTGATCTCGCGCAGCTTCGCAGGCGAATTCGTCGCCGAGATCGACGGCGCGCTGTCGACGGCCGAGGCCGACGAGCTGGCGCGTCGCCACGGCCTGACCCGCCTCGCTTCCGAGAATTTCCCGCTGATCGGAGCCACGTTCGGCCTGTTCCGCATCGCCGACGGCCGGCCCTATGAGACCGTGCGGCGCGAATTCGCGGCCGACGGCAGCGTGCGCTCGCTGCAGCCGAACTTCCGCTACGTGCTCCAGGACCAGAAATCGTCGGCCGCCACCGAGGGCGATCCTGCGCAATACGCGCTGGCAAAGCTGCGCCTGCCTCAGGCGCATACGTTGGCGCACGGGGCCAACGTCACGATCGCCGTGATCGATTCCGGCATCGACGCCCGGCATCCCGAGCTCGCCAATTCCGTCGCCGACAATTTCGACGCGCTCGGCAGTGCCGAAGGGCCGCACGTCCATGGCACCGGCATCGCCGGGGCGATCGCGGCCCATGCCCGTCTGATGGGCAGCGCGCCCGAGGCCCGCATCATCGCCATCCGCGCCTTCGGCGGTGCCAATGGCGGTGCGGAGAGCTCGTCCTATATCATCCTGCGTTCCCTGAATTACGCCGCCGAGCACGGCGCGCAGATCGTCAACATGAGCTTTGCCGGCCCGAAGGACGCGGTGATCGAGCGCGCGATCGCGGCGACGGCCGCGCGTGGTCTCATCCTGATCGCCGCCGCCGGCAATGCCGGGGCGAAATCGCCGCCGCTCTATCCGGCGGCCAACCCCAACGTGATTGCGGTCAGCGCGACGGATCGGCAGGACAGGCTGTTCTCCGCCTCCAACCGCGGCAACTACATCGCCGTCGCGGCCCCCGGCGTCGACATCTTCCTGCCGGCACCCGACGGTAAATACCAGGTGACATCGGGAACCTCGTTCTCGGCCGCCTATGTCTCAGGCGTCGCGGCGCTGCTGCTCGAGCGCAACCACGCACTCAAGCCGGAAGCGCTGCGCATGACGCTGGTGAAGACCGCACGCGACCTCGGCTCGCCCGGGCGTGACGACCTCTTCGGCGACGGCCAGGCCGACGCGTTTGCCGCCGTCATGGCTGTTCCCGCCGATAGCACGACGCCGGTCGCTGCTGCCCCCGGTACAACAAAACGTGAAGATGCTCCGAAGCGTCGCGAGGAGCCCGGCGCACGCGCGATCGAGCAAACCTCGCTGTCGAGCGCGGAGGATAAACCCGCGGTTTCTCAGGCAGATAGGCCGCCGGCGCGATAGTCGCTGCGACAACTTTACGCTCACGCCAAAGGTTAAAAAATCAAGCCGCGCATTTGAACGTTCAGTCCGCTGCCACGACCAACTGATGTGGGAGCGGTCATCCCTCCCCATCAGTCATATCAGGCGCGAGCGCCCATCCACCCCAAGCGCCCATATGGCTCGACCCGTCCGGTTGTCCCCCCGGACGGGTCTCTTCTTTTCAGAGCGTTTTCGAGCGAAGTGGGTGCCGGTTCGCGTGAAGAAAACGCGTCAAGACAAGAATCTGGCGTCCGATTTTTCGAAGCTTCACATCCGTTCATCTTGCAGTTGAAGATCGCCGTGGCTTCGGTCGCCGCCGCGAGGGCGTCCCGCCGCAACTCCGTCATGCTTGTGCGAAGCTTGACTCGAAAACACGGAAAATCACCGCACGACTACGGTATTTGACGACGAGCGTTGCGTCGTTGCTGGACAAGTCAAAACTTTTCCACAAAATATTCTTGTCGCGTCTAAATTGATTCGTGTGCGTTGCGTCCCCCGCGTCCGTGTTTTCTCCTGACGGGCTGGTTCATGACACATCGCCAAGAGTCAATTCATGCCGTGGCCGTCGGCCGCGACATCGCAGCGCGCTGGTGCGCTCTCGCCGAGCAGCGCCTGCAACATCTCTCCGAGATGTTCGAGACCGGCCGCTGGCGCCGGTATCATTCCGAAATTGCCTTCCTTGAAAACATCCAGGAAGCCAAGCGCGCCGTCCAGACCTGGCGCGCGCTTGCGACCGGCGGCGATGTCGCCGAGGCGGCTGCGAGCGTGACGCCGGCATTCGGTTGGTCGCCGGCGACGATGCCTCGCATGGCGCCGCGCGAGCAGCAGGCGCAAACGATGCAGCCCAAGACCTTGCAGCCAAAGGCCGTTCACATCGCCCCCGAGACCACCACGCCGGTCAGGCTCGATCCGAAGCCCGACGTGCTCGCGGAGATCACCGAAGCCCCGATCGCGCCGCTTGCTATGCCCGTAGCTTGGCCGTCGTTCACCGCGCCTGCCGAGATGCCGCCGCTCAGGGCGCCCGCTGCGAAGGCACCGTTCACTGCGCCTGCCGTGAGATCGTCGCTCGCGGAGCCGGCCGCAACACGGCCATTCGCCGCGCCGGAAGTGAGGCCGCCCGTGCCCGCCGCGAAGCCGCCGAAGACCGCGCCCGCAGCGATGGCGGCGCTCCTGCCGCAGTTCGCCCCGCCCGCCGAGGAAATCGTCGCCGCCCCCGAGCGCGTCGTCGAATTCACTTTCAGCCTCGACGGCCTGGAAGCGAAGTACCCGCTGCTCCGGAACGCCTTCTAGCGCCGCACCGCATTGCCGCCGACCACCAGCTGCGCAAAACGTTGTGCGCCGTCGGCCGATAGATCCGACGTCACCGCGCGGGCGTGATCGAGGCCGACCACGGCGCCGCGCGGCGTTTCGGAGATCATGTTGTTGTTGACCAGCGCGGTGCCGGCACCCGGCACGACGGAGACGCCGACGCCGGCCAGCGCCTTGCGGATCACGTTGCCCGTGATCGCGACGTCGCGCAGATATTTGCCCCAGCCGGCGACGATGCCGTAGGACGGCGCGTTCTCGATCACGTTGCCGGTCACCGAAGAATCCGCCTCGATGTAGATGCCGACACCGGCATCGTCGTCGGGCGCGGTCCCGATCGGCCGCTTCGGGATCAGGTTGCGGATGATGTTGCCCTGGACCACTGCGATGCGGCCGCCCTCGTTGAAATTGCAGACCGAGACGCCGACGGCCGCGCCGTCCACAATGTTGTTGGCGATCACTGCAGCCTCGAATGCGAACTCGGAATAGAGCGCCACCTCGCGCACGTCGCTGACGCTGTTGCCACTGATGTGGATGTTCGAGGCCGAGTTGCCGCGCACCGCCGAATAGTCGCAGTTCCTGATGCGGTTGCCTCGCACGATCACGTTGCCGGCGCGAAAGGCGTTGATGGCATTGCCGAACTGGCCCGAGCCGCCGGGGCCGGCCTTGATGTTCTCGATGCGGTTGTCGGCGACCAGCGTGCCGTCATCCCCGATCGCGGTGCGCAGGATCTCGATCCCGTTGTCGTTGGTGCCGAGAATCGTGTTGCGGCAGACGCTGAGGCCCCTGGCGTCGAACGACACGACCGCCGTCACCGCGATGTCGTTGAAGATGTTTCCGGAGATGTCGCCCGCGACCTGCTCGAGCCAGATGCCGCTGCCGCCCGAGCTCGCGATAGCGCATTCGCTGATGCGCACGTCGCGCCCGCCGAGGACGTGGATCAGGCCGCGCCGTGGCGGCAGCGGGATGCCGCCGCCCTCGAAGGTGATGCCGGTGAGGCCGATCGCATCGGAGCCGTCGCTCTGGATCGCCGAGGCGCCGCCGGTGAAGACGAGCTTGGTCGCGCCGCGCACGCCGATCAGCTGCGCGCCGTTCGGCAGCCGCAACAGACCGGTCCGGTACACGCCGGGTGGCAAGGCGAGCGGCAATTGCGCCCGCGCGGCCTCGTCGATGGCACGCTGCAGCGCGCGGGTCTGGTCCTCGCTGCTGCCGGGCCGCACACCATATTGCGTGGCATCGCGGCCGAGCAGCGACGTCAGCGGCGCGGCGCGCGCGGCATCGGCCGGCATGGCCAGCGCACCGGCAATGCCGGCGGTCGAAGCCCCGATGAGATGACGGCGATTGAGGTTCATGACGCGTCCTCCGGCGGACGCGGGAGGTGTCCGCAGCGGTTTCGTAGCGCAGCAGGGCGAGGACCGTGAGGATTGTTCGCGGTAGGGTTAAATGTTTACGCAAAAGACGGTGCCGTAGGGTGGGCAAAGGCGCGCTTGCGCCGTGCCCACGACCTGTCCGAGGCAGTAACAGAAGACGTGGGCACGCTTCGCATTGCCCACCCTACGAGGCCGGCGTGTTCCGCGCCTTGCGCGCCAACTGCACCATCTCCATCAGCATCGCTTCCCCCGCATCCACCAGCTCCTCCAGCGTGATGCGGGCCGCGCCCTTGCGGCGCACGCCGCCGCTGCGTGCGAGCAGGGGAATGTGGATGAACGCCGCAAGCCTGGGTCCGCCCGCCTTCACGCGCTCGATCGCGCGCCAGCTCAAGTAGTTGCAGAGATAGGCGCCGGCGTCGCGCGAGGCACGCGCGTCGATGCCGGTGAGGCGCGCGGCGCGCAGCAGCCTTGCGGTGTGCGGGCCGAACATCATCGCGTCGGCATGGCCGGCGATGCCGCGCTTGGTCGAGCGGGTGTTGGCGGCGTCGGGCCAGAGCATGGTGACGGCGTTGCGCGCCCGCGTCTCGATACGCAGGTAAGGCGTGCGTGCGGCGAGGCCGAACATCAGCAGCGCGTCGGGCTTTTGCGCAGCGAGCACGTCGGGTAATTGCCGGTCGACCGCGGCATAGGTGACCGGAAAAATGTGGCTCGAGAGCGCGACATCGTCGAGCGCGGGCCGGCGCAATTGCGCCAGCCGCGCCACCAGCGGCTGGGTCGGATTGTAGGGCGCGCCGGGAAACGGACCGAAGCCGGTGAGAAGAATGCGGAGCTTGTCGCTCATTGCAGCAACTCCAGCATCTGCTCGGCGGCGAGCGCCGGCGTGAGGTGGCCATCGGCGACCTCGGCCTCGATCTTTCGGACCTTGCTCCGCACCGAGGCCTCGCTGCGCAGCCGTGCCAGCATGCGCTGCTCCAGCATCGACCACATCCACTTCACCTGCTGCTCGCGCCGCCGCGCGGCGAAATCGCCGGACGCGTTCATCGCCTTGCGGTGATCCAGAACCTTCTGCCAGATCTTTGCGATGCCGTCGCCGGTCAGCGCCGAATAGGTCTCGACCGGCGGATGCCAATGCTCGGACCGCGGCGCCAAGATATGCAGCGCGCCGCGATAATCGGCCGCGGTGATCTTGGCGCGCTTCAAATTGTCGCCGTCGGCCTTGTTGATCGCGATCATGTCGGCGAGCTCGACCAGGCCCTTCTTGATGCCCTGCAGCTCGTCGCCGCCGCCCGGCAGCATGAGGGCGAGGAAGAAGTCGGTCATGTCGCAGACGGCGGTCTCCGACTGGCCGATGCCGACGGTTTCCACCAGCACGACGCCGAAGCCGGCGGCCTCGCATAGCAACATCGCTTCGCGCGTCTTCGCCGCGACGCCGCCGAGCGTGCCCGAGGAGGGCGAGGGGCGGATGAAGGCGTCTCCAGACGCCGACAGCCGCGCCATCCGGGTTTTGTCGCCGAGAATCGAGCCGCCGCTGCGCGCCGAGGACGGATCGACCGCGAGCACCGCGACCTTGTGGCCCTGATCGATCAGATACGTACCCAGCGCATCGATCGTGGTGGATTTGCCGACGCCGGGCGAACCGGTAATGCCGACGCGAAACGCCTTGCCGGTGTCGGGCAGCAGCATCTGCACCAGCTCCCGCGCCAGTGCCTGGTGGTCGCTGCGCCGGCTCTCCACCAGCGTGATGGCCCGGGCGAGGGCCGCACGACTGCCGGCGCGTACGTCACGGGCGAGGGATTTGATGTCGAGCGAGGCCTTCTTCTCAGTCATGCCTCTGCTTTACAACGGCGAGGCGGGGCAGGCGAGGCCCGCCCGCCCGATATCACCGGGTCGTTGCCGCGGCGGTCTGCGGCTGTTTCACCTTGCGCCAGATCCACACCATGACCGGCCAGAGCAGCGCGCCGATCGCCATCGCGGCGAGGATGGCCGCGACCGGACGCTCGAAGAACGGCAGAATGCTGCCGTCCGACTTGATCAGCGAGGTGACGAAAGCCTGCTCCACCATGGTGCCCATGACGATGCCGAGCACCATGGCGGCGACGGGATAGCCGTTCGTCTCCATGACATAGCCGATCACGCCGAAAGCGGCGACGGTGACGACGCCGAACATGTTGTTGCCGATCGCGAACGAGCCGACCGCGCAGCACAGCATGATGATCGGCATGATGGCCGAGCGTGGTGCCAGCAGGATGTAGGTGGCGACGCGGATCATGGCGATGCCGAGCGGGATCATCAGGATATTCGCGATGATGAACATCAGATAGATCGCGTACATGCTCGACGCCTTCTCGGTGAACAGCGTCGGGCCGGGATTGAGCCCCTTCATGTAGAGCACGCCGATCGCAATCGCGGCGATGGTGTCGCCGGGGATGCCGAACAGCAGCGAAGGCACCCAGCCCGAGGCGATGCTGGCATTGTTGCTGGCGCCGGCCTCGACCAGGCCCTCGACATGGCCGGTGCCGAACTTTTCCGGCTCCTTGGAGAAGCGTTTCGACATCGCATAGGAGACCCAGGCGGCCATGTCGGCGCCGGCGCCGGGCAGCACACCGATGATGATGCCGACGATGTTCCCGCGCGTCATCTGCCAGCGATAGAGCTTGGTCAGCTTCCACTGGCCGGCCATGATGCTTCCGAATTTGCGCCGCGGCAGCGGCGGCGGCTCGGGCGTCAGCATCGCGCGCATCACCTGCGCCACCGCGAACACGCCGACGAGGGCCGGGATCGGCTCGATGCCGCCGAACAGGTCCGTAAGCCCAAAGGTGAAGCGCGGGACGCCGCCGGGATTCTCGATGCCGATGCAGGCGACGAGCAGGCCGATGAACATGCCGGCGATCGCCTTGACGGGCGAGGAACGCGCCACCAAGGTGGCGCACATCAGGCCGAGCAGCGCCAACCAGAAATATTCGAAGGTCGAGAACGACAACGCGATCTCGGCGAGCGGCGGCGCCAGGATCATCAGCGACAGCACGCCGGCGATGCCGCCGACCGCGGAGAACCAGACGCCGGCGCCTAGCGCGAGCTCGGCCTGGCCCTTGCGCGTCATGGCGTAGGCTTCATCCGCGTAAGCCGCGGATGCGGGCGTGCCCGGGATACGCAGCAGCGCGCCGGGAATGTCGCCGGAGAAGATCGCCATCGAGGACGCCGCCACGATGGTCGCGATCGCCGCGATCGGTGACAGATAGAAGGTGACGGGGACGAGCAGGGCGGTTGCCATCGTCGCCGACAGGCCCGGCAGCGAGCCGATTACCAGCCCATACACGGAGGCTGCGAACATGGAGATGATGACCTCCCAGGTGGAGATCAGCGCGAACGCATCAATCAGGGTCTTCAACATCGATCACCAGGGCGTCGGCAGCAGGCCAACCGGCAGCGGCACGCGGAGCAGCTTGCCGAAGATGAGATGAATGGCGAACGGCGAGAGCATCGCGAGCGGCAGCGCCAGCTTCAACTTCGCCCCGAGCGCGGTCGAGGTCACGTAGACCATGATCGCCGCGGTGATGATGAATCCGAGCCGGTCGGCGGCAAGAACGTAGAACAGCAGCAGCGCCGGCGGCAGCAGCGCGCGCAGGCCGTAGAGCTTGCCCTGCGGCGGCGGGGCAGCCGCCTGGCCGTCCTCGAACGGGACCAGCTCTTCCTCCTCCTCGAAGGAACGGCCGATCCCGAACACGATCGCGAGCCCGCACAGTGCAAGGCCGCAGCCGATCACCAGCGGAAATACATTGGGGCCGACCGGCTGCCCCGGCACCGGCGGCAGAATGTAGCCGCCATAGGCGGCAGCCGCGCCGAGCGCGACGAGAAACGATCCCGTGACGGAGTCGGGAAGACGCATAGGGGAGTCCTACAGGAGGTGCGCTCCCTCTCCCCGCTTGCGGGGAGAGGGTTGGGGTGAGGGGGAGTCTCCGCCGGGGAGGTGAGAGATGGACTCGCGGAGAGTTCCTCGCACCCCGATCAAGGCGTCGCAGGTGCGGATCACGCCTTGCTCAGGCCCGCGGCCTTCATCGCCTCGCCCATTTGGGCGTCGCCCTTGTCCATGAAGCCCGCGAAATGGGCCGCATCGCCCCACACGGTGCCGAAGCCGCGATTGCTCATGAAGTCCTTGAACTCGGCGGAGTCGTAGACCTTCTTCAGCGCGGCGGTGAGCTTGGTTGCGATCTCCGGCGGCAGATTTTTCGGCCCCGCAATGCCGCGCCAGGCGCCGGTTGCGTAGTCGATGCCCATGGCCTCCTTCAGCGTCGGCACGTCCTTGAACACCGGATTGCGCGCGGGCGCCATGATGGCAAGGCTCCTGGCCTTGCCGGCCTCGATGATGGCGCGCGCTTCCGGCACCGAGCAGGTGGTGAGATCGACACCGCCGGCCGCGAGATCCTGCATTGCGGGTGCCGCGCCGTTCGACGGCACCCAGGCGACCTGGTTGGCGGGCAGGCCCATCGCCTGCATCCAGCCGACCAGCGCCAGATGCCAGATGCCGCCCTGGCCGGTGCCGGAGGCCTTGAACTTCCCCGGAGGCGCCGCCTTGATCGCGTCGGCGAGCTCCTTGACCGTCTTGTAGGGCGAGGAGGAGGAGACCTGGATGCCGGGCGGATCCTCGTTCATCAGCGCCAGCGGCGTGTAGCTCTTCGGCGTCAGGTCGGTGAGGCCCTGCCAGTGCATCATCGAGATTTCGACGGTCAGCATGCCGATGGTGTAGCCGTCGGGCTGCGCGGTCGCGATCGCGCTATGGCCGACCACGCCGGAGCCGCCGGTGCGGTTGACCACGTTGAAGGGCTGGCCGAGGTCTTTCTCCAGCAGTGCTGCGACGATGCGCGCGGTGGCATCGGTGCCGCCGCCGGCGCCCCAGGGCACGATCACGGTGACCGGCCGGGCCGGATAGGCTTGCGCAAGTGCGGGCTTGAAGCCGAAAGCGGCGGAGGCCGCGATAGCGGCGGTGGAAGCCGCAAAGGTGCGGCGTGAAATCTTGGACATTGAATCCCTCCCAGCGGCGCCCGTGATGCCGGGCGCTCTTGTCAACTCGGGCATTCTAGTCGGCTTTGCGTCGCCGCCGCAAGGTAGCGCTACCAACCGGAAGGCCATGTTGTGCGAAAGCAGACGCCTCCTCGAACGGGCGGTCGGAAATCGGGTGGGTTTTGTCCGCGCGCCTGGCCAACCTCTGCGCGCAACGAAACCAAAGGCAAGCCACCGATGACCCAAGCCTATTACAGCGCCGTGCTGGACCACCCGCTCGACGACGTCTGGTCCCTGATCCGCGATTTCAACAACTACCCCGCTTATATCGACGGCGTGAGCGAGAGCGAGATCGAAGACAACAGGCGCGGCGATGAAGTCGGCGCCGTCAGGCGCTTCTGCTATCTCGGAAACTGGATCCGCCAGCGCCTGGTCGGTCACTCGGACGACCAGCACAGCCTGACCTATGCCGGTCTCGAAGCGATACCCTATCCGCAAGACGACGGCGGCCCGAGTCCGGCGCCGACGCGCTACCAAGGCACCATGCACCTGCGTCCGATCATCGAGGGCAACCGAACCTTCATCGAATGGTCGGTTGCGCTCGAAACTGAACCTGCGGACGCCGAGCGCTGGAAAGCGTTGTTTGCCTCCTGGATTCCCGATTGGACGGATTCCCTCGCGCGGACGCTGGCCCGAACCCGTCCGCGATCCCGTTAGCCTGAGCTCACGGCTCGTCCGCGTCGCCCTTGGGCCGCGCGCCGCCGAAGATGCGGGCGCCCTCGGCCGTGAGGTAAGGCCTCAGCGTCTCCCACGGCACGAAGGCGACATACTCGCCCTCGGCGTAGGGACCGACGGCATAGGGCGGATAGTGGAAGGTGAGGCCGGAGCTCTTGCCGGCCGCGGTGGAGGGCCCGAGCGTCACCGCGCCGATCTTGAGGAGGCGCGGCTCCACGGACTTGAACCACTCGTCGGTCGCGGTCTCTCCGGCGCCGCGCTTCTTTTTCTCGTCCTTGATCGAAGCGATGATGGCCTTCACCATCGCCTTCATAGTGGGGCCGCCATCGGCGGTCTCGGTGAAGAACGGGCGGATCGAGATGCGCTTGTTCGCGGCCTTGTCCCACAGGATTGTGTTCACGTCCGAGTTGGGATGCGCGCCGCCTGTGTTCATGTAGTCGTTGCGCAGGACGCTGACATACCGGTCGGCAACCACGGAGCGGATTTCATATTTGCGCTCGAACTCCCAGCCGCCCTCCTTGAAGAACTGCGGGTCCGCTTTGTGCGCGGCAGCGGCTTCCGCGCCATTCTTGTCGAGCCACTTCTTGCCCTCCGCGAGGCAGTCCGCCGCCAGCGCCGCATCCGCCTTGATCCTGTCGCCGAGGAAGACGCGCGCTTCGATGCTCTTGGTCTTGACGATCGTATCGGGTTTGGGATCGGCGGCGTGGGCGGAAAACGCACATGTTGCGCTCAGCGCCAGGGCGACGCTCAAACCGGCGATGAACTTCAAGGTTAGTGCTCCTGCGTGAGCGTCAGAATATTTCGACAATATCGTCCGCGATCCGCTCCGCAAAGCGGGGAGAAATGGAGCGGCGAACAGTTGCCTGTGCTTGCAAGCCAGTCGCATCCTCGATGATGTGCTCGACATCGATCAAGTTGAGCAGGGAAAACGAGGTGTCCGGCTCGATCTCGACGAGCACGTCGATATCGCTATCAGGCCGATAATCGTTGCCGGCTCGCGAGCCGAAGATGGCAAGCTTTGCTACGCCCTTGCCTCTGATGGCATCCGCGTTCTTGCGTATCGCAGCGACGATTTCGTCACGCGTCATGGACACACCTGGCCGTCACACGGCCAGTCTATCATCTACTCCGCCGCCTCGCTATGCCCCAGCCGGGCGTTCAGCTTGCGGATCAGCTCCTCGGCGGCGTCCGCGATCACCGTGCCGGGCGGGAAGATCGCCTCGGCGCCGGCGGCATAGAGCGCATCGTAATCCTGCGGCGGCACCACGCCGCCGACGATGATCATGATGTCGTCGCGGCCCTGCTTCTTCAGCGCGGCTTTCAGCTCCGGCACAGCGGTGAGGTGGGCGGCGGCCAGCGAGGAGACGCCGAGAATGTGCACGTCATTCTCGACCGCCTGCCGCGCGGCTTCGTCGGCGGTGGCAAACAGCGGCCCGATGTCGACGTCGAAGCCGATATCGGCGAACGCCGACGCGATCACCTTCTGGCCGCGGTCATGGCCGTCCTGGCCGATCTTGGCGACCAGGATGCGCGGGCGGCGGCCTTCGGCCTCCTCGAAGGCGTCGATCAGCGCCTGAACCTTCTCGACCTGGGTGCCCATGCTGGACGCCTCCCGCTTGTAGACGCCGGTGATGGATTTGATCTCGGCGCGGTGCCGGCCGAACACCTTCTCCATCGCGTCCGAGATCTCGCCGACGGTCGCCTTGGCGCGTGCCGCATCGATCGCGAGCGCCAGCAGATTGCCGTTGCCTTCGCCGGCCGAGCGCGTCAGCGCGGCGAGGGCGGCATCGACCTCCTGCTGGTTGCGCTCGGCCTTCAGCCGCTTGAGCTTGTCGATCTGAAGCCGGCGCACATTGGTGTTGTCGACCTTCAGGATCTCGATTTTGTCCTCGTCGGTTGGCTTGTACTTGTTGACGCCGATCACCGCCTGCTTGCCGGCATCGATACGTGCCTGCGTCTTGGCCGAGGCCTCCTCGATGCGCAGCTTCGGCACGCCGGCCTCGATCGCCTTCGCCATGCCGCCGAGCTCCTCCACCTCCTGGATGTGGCCCCAGGCCTTGGCGGCGAGGTCGCGCGTGAGCCGCTCGACATAATACGAGCCGCCCCAGGGATCGATGATGCGGGTGGTGCCGCTCTCCTGCTGCAGGAAGAGCTGGGTGTTGCGGGCGATGCGCGCCGAGAAATCGGTCGGCAACGCCAAGGCCTCGTCGAGCGCGTTGGTGTGCAGCGATTGGGTGTGGCCTTGCGTGGCCGCCATCGCTTCCACCGTAGTACGCATCACGTTGTTGAAGACGTCCTGCGCGGTCAGCGACCAGCCCGAGGTCTGGCTGTGCGTGCGCAGCGACAGCGAGCGCGGGTCTTTCGGATTGAACGGCTTGAGCAGCTTCGCCCAAAGCAGGCGCGCCGCGCGCAGCTTGGCAACCTCCATGAAGAAGTTCATGCCGATCGCCCAGAAGAACGACAGGCGCGGCGCGAAGCGGTCGACGTCGAGGCCTGCGGCAAGGCCGGCGCGCAAATATTCGACGCCGTCGGCCAGCGTATAGGCGAGCTCGAGATCCTGCGTCGCGCCGGCCTCCTGCATGTGATAGCCGGAGATCGAGATCGAATTGTACTTCGGCATCTTTTGAGAGGTGTACGCGAAGATATCAGAGATGATCCGCATCGAGGGCGCGGGTGGATAGATGTAGGTGTTGCGCACCATGAACTCTTTTAGAATGTCATTCTGAATGGTGCCCGACAGCTTCTCCGGCGGCACGCCCTGTTCCTCGGCAGCGGCGACATAGAGCGCGAGGATCGGCAGCACCGCGCCGTTCATGGTCATGGACACGCTCATCTGGTCGAGCGGAATCCCTGCAAACAGCGTGCGCATGTCGTAGATGGAATCGATGGCAACGCCGGCCATGCCGACATCGCCGCCGACGCGCGGATGATCCGAGTCATAGCCGCGGTGAGTGGCAAGGTCGAAGGCGACAGAGAGGCCCTTTTGCCCCGCCGCGAGATTGCGGCGATAGAACGCGTTGGAATCCTCCGCCGTGGAGAAGCCGGCATATTGCCTGACCGTCCAGGGCTGGTTGACGTACATGGTCGGGTAGGGGCCGCGCAGGTACGGCGCGATGCCCGGATAGGTCTCGAGAAAATCGAGCCCGGCCAGATCAGCCTCGCCATAAGCGGGCTTCACCAGAATGCCCTCCGGCGTCAGCCACGGTTCGGCGCTGCCGGCAGGGGTGGCAGTTGCAGCTCGCTCGAAAGCGACCTCGGCGAAATTGGGAATGCGGGTCATTCCTTGGAATCCTCAAACCTGCGATTGCGCTCGATCAGCTTTTGCACATTCTTCTTGTAAACGGGATCGTCCAGGCGGCTCTGAGTCACTCGGCCGGTCCCGTCCCAGAGCAGCCATGCGAGCAGCTTTTCAGTCTTCCATTCTGCCAGACCGAGCAACGCTTGTCCGAGCAGTTGAAACATGGACCGCCTCAATCATGATCCGGATGCTGATGGCTGACGATGGTCGCCATCTTCTCCGGTCCGTAATTCTGCTGCGTTGTCTGGCTCGGCAAATTGGCGATGCCGACGACCCAGCCGAGGCGGGATTCGATGCCGAACTGCCGCGTCGGCACCACCCGGTCAGGGCGATCGAAGGTACCGGTCATGATCTCGATCCGGTCGCCGTCGATGCGGCCGAAGCTCAGCGGTGTGCCGCAGGCGGCGCAATAGCCGCGATCGGCGATCGAGGAGGAGCGGAAGAACGACGGCTTGCCCTTGGTCCAGGCGAAATCGGTCTTGTTGATGTCGGCCAAAGAGGCGAACGGCGCGCCGCTCGCCTTCTGGCACATCCGGCAGTGGCAGATCGAAATCCTGGTCGGCGCCGTCATGACCGCAAATCGCACGGCGCCGCATTGGCAGCCGCCGGTGAGAACGGGTTTGCTGGTGTCGGTCATCGCTGTTCCATCCGTCGGTAGGCGTCCTGCAGTGCCGCAAGCGCATCGCCTCCGGCGAAGACAAAGCCCGTGACGCCGGCGGCTCGCAGCGCCGCCTCGGCCTCGGCCGGCCGGCCCGCCAGGTAGATATGTCGCCCGCCGGCCAATTGCAGGGCCTTTGCCGCGGCCTCGGCGTGTTCCGCATAACCCTTGTCGCTGGAACACAGACAGGCCAGCTCGGCGCCGGAGGCCTTGAAGGCCGCGGCCAGCTTGGCCGAATCGGCAAAGCCCTCGCTGCCTGTGGCCTCAATGCCGCCCGCCTCAAAAAAGCTCTTCGCGAACGTTGCGCGCGCGGTGAAATCGGCGGGCGTGCCGAGATTGGCCAGGAACACCTTTGGCCGTGCGCCCCGCGCCTTCAAACTCGCGTCGGATTTGTCGCGCAGCGCCTCGAACGGTTCCGCGAGACGGATCGGAGGCAGCGCCTCGAACTTGTAGGTCTGTTCGCCGTAGGGCGGAAGCGCGATCGGCGCTGCCTTCAGGACAGTGGCTTCGCTCTCGTGCAGGTTCGGAAACTCGCTGGCGCCGGTCAGTATGTCCCTGCGCTTCGCGATATTGGCCTCGCGCGCCTTGCGCGTGGCCGCGACCTTGCTTTGGAACACACCCTGCTGAAGCGCCGCGAACGCGCCACCGGCGCTCTCGCTCTCCTGGAACAGTGCCCACGCGGCATCGCACAGCTGCGCCGTCAGCGTCTCGATGCCGCCAGCCCCCGCCGCGGGATCGCTGACCTTGGCGAGGTTGCATTCTTCCAGCAGCAGAAGCTGCGTGTTACGCGCCACGCGCCGCGCGAACGGATCGGGCAGGCCGAGCGCCAGCGTATGCGGCAGCACGGTGATGGCATTGGCACCGGCCAGTCCCGCGGCGAACGCCGCCATGGTCGCGCGCAGCATGTTCACGTAGGGATCGCGTTGCGTCAGCATGCGCCAGGCGGTATCGGCCGCGATGAACAGCGGTTTCGGCGCCAGCCCGCAAGCGGTCTCGATGCGCGCCCATAGCAGCCGCAGGGCGCGGAACTTGGCCATGGTCAGGAATTGGTCGGCATCGGCGGCGAGCCGCGCATAGACCATGTCCTGCGCGGCTTCCAGCGGAATGCCCGCGCCTTCGATCGCGCGCAGGTAAGCGAGGCCGCAGGCGAGCACGAATGCGAGCTCCTGCACCTCCGAGCCGCCGGCATCATGGATCACGCGGCCGTCGGCGGAGGCGAACGGCCCCTTGAAGCCGAGCCCGGCGAGGCCCTTGATGGCGCCCGTAATCGCAGGGGCAACTTCGTCCCAGGTATAGGGGCTGTGGCCCCACACCGCGCCCGCCGCGAGCGGGTCGAGCCCGAAGCGGATGTTGCAGGCGCCGGGATCGAGGCCGTTGCTCTTCACATATTCCGCGACATGGATCGCGGCCATCCGCGATTGCGGTCCGATCTCGAGCTCGATGCCGATGCCGGCGTCGAGGTGAATGTCTTTCAGGATCTTTGCCACCGCCTCGGCCGACGGTTCCAGGCCGAACCCGCGCGCGCCATTGGCGCCGGCAAACACCAGCGCAAGCCCGCTCGCACCGTTCTCCAGATCCTGCAGCGCCTGCGCGTTCGCGAGCGCCGCATCGGGATGGTCGATCCGCTGCACGATCTGCCACGGCGCAGCCGGCGGTCGGCCCATCACCGGCACAACGCCCTTCGCGCGCGGATAGAGCGGCTCGATCTTGATGCCGTCATAGGTCTTGCCGACCAGCTTCTCGAACGGCGCGCCCTTCAGCACGCCGTCGACCAGCTTGCGCCAGTCCTCAGGCGTGGCCTTGGGAAAATCCGCCGCCAGCGGCAGGTCGTCAGTCACGGAGGTCATGCGG
This sequence comes from Bradyrhizobium sp. USDA 223, assembly GCF_044909005.1. Classification (NCBI taxonomy): domain Bacteria; kingdom Pseudomonadati; phylum Pseudomonadota; class Alphaproteobacteria; order Hyphomicrobiales; family Nitrobacteraceae; genus Bradyrhizobium; species Bradyrhizobium sp. USDA 223. The sequence continues at coordinate 3,784,372 of NZ_JBIYDR010000001.1, read as the reverse complement.
CGCGGGGCTCCCGAAAATCTTGTTATTCGCAGGCGAAATTGCCATGGCGGACCGTTCCTGCAAACGGTTGTTTTTGGTTAACCGGTATCCGGAAGCCGCTCAATCCCTTGCGTCGAGACGCTGGCGAGCCCGTCACGCACACGAATGGCTGAGATCACGCGGTCAGGTGCGATTTCGGCCAGCGGCACCAGCACGAAGGCGCGTTCGAACAGGCGCGGATGCGGCAGCGTCAAATCGGGCTTCTGCAAGGAGACATCGTCGTAGGCGATCATGTCGAGATCGAGCGTGCGCGGGCCCCAGCGCCGGTCTTTCTCGCGCGTGCGGCCGAATTTCTGCTCGACTTTCTGCAGCACGAACAATAGCGCATGCGGATCGAGGCTGGTCTCGATCTCGATGCAGGCATTGATGAAGGGATCCTGGTCCTCGTCGCCCCAGGGCGGGGTGGCATAGTCGGACGAGCGCGCGATCAGCGCCGCCTGTGCCATGCCGCAGATATGCGCGATCGCCTTCTTGAACGTCGTGCGGACGTCGCCGACATTGCCGCCAAGTGCGATCAGCACGCTCGCCATGCTAGGGATGCCGCGAGCGCGTCAGCACGATGCCGACATCGTCGAAGATCGCGGCGATCGGCGCGTGCGGCTTGTGCACGGTGACCTTCACGGCGCGGATGCGCGGAAAGTGCGACAGGATGGCATCGGCCACCGCGCCGGCCGCGCGCTCCAGGAGCTTGTAATTGGTATTCTTGAACGCCGCCGTCGTCGTCGTCACGACATCGGCGTAGGACACCGTGTCCGCGAGCCGGTCGCTGCGCGCAGGCTCGGACAGGTCGGTATAGAGCTCGAGATCGATGACGAAACGCTGGCCGACCTCGGTTTCGTGATCCATCACGCCGTGGCGGGCATGGATCGACAGGCCGGTGACGAAGATCGTGTCGGTCATTGCTTGCTCTCGATGGCCTGCGCCACCCGCAGGGCCTGCAGGGTTTCGGCGACGTCATGGGTCCGGATGATCTTGGCGCCGCGCTGCGCGGCGACCAGATGCGCCGCGATCGAGCCGGCGAGCCGCTCCGATGGCTCGGACGGCGACACCGAGGCGATGAAGCGTTTGCGAGAGGCGCCGACCAGGATCGGCAGGCCGAACATGTCGAGCTCGCGCAAGCGCGCCAGCGCGGTCATGCTCTGCTCGGCGGTCTTGCCGAAGCCGATCCCGGGATCGAGCACGATTTTTTCGCGCGCGATGCCTGTCTTCGCGGCAATATCGAGCGAGCGCAGGAAGAATGTCTTGATATCAGCGACGATGTCGATGGCGGGATCGACGCTGTCGCGGTTGTGCATGACGATGACCGGAACGCCCCTGGCGGCGATCAGCGGTGCCATGCCGGCGTCGCGCTGCAGGCCCCAAACGTCGTTGGCGATCGCCGCGCCCTGGTCGAGCGCGAAGGCCACCACCTCCGCCTTCATGCTGTCGATCGAGACGGGCACACCGAGCGCCACGACGTCCGATAGCACCGGCTTCAGCCGCGCGAGCTCTTCCGCCGCCGTGACCGGCCGGGCGCCCTTGTAGGGCCGGGTGGATTCGGCGCCGATATCGATGATGTCGACGCCGGCGGCGATCATCGCCCGCGCCCGCTCCAGCGCCCGCGCCGGCGCGGTGAACTCGCCGCCGTCGGAGAAGGAATCCGGGGTGATGTTGAGCACGCCCATCACCGCAGGAAGCGGCCCGCCCACGAGCGTCCGCAGTGCGCCGATCCCGGCCGAGCCGGCCGGCGGGACGGAAGGGGAGGGCGAGGCATTCATGCGGCCCGCTTTGCGCGGTCGCGAAGGGGGTGTCAAGCCGGGATTGAGGGCGATTCGCGGCCATTCCGATGCGCACAGACGGCCGAAAGGATGCGATGTTTTTGCCCACACGCCGTCATTGCGAGCGCAGCGAAGCAACCCAGAGTGTCACCGCGGAAAGATTCTGGATTGCTTCGCTGCGCTCGCAATGACGATGCGGGAGCAGTGGTACCCCACCTCTCCGGCTTGATCCGCAGCTTAGTACGTAATCTTCGGCGGCAGCTTCTTGGCCTTGGCGATGATGTCGCCGACCGACTTCTCGGAAGGCAGGACGCGGACCAGCTTCTTCTTCTCGTTGGCCTCGCGCATGCTCTGCGCCAACCTCGCCGGATTTCGATAGGCGAGCTCGCGCACGGTGGTGACGCCGGCGGCGCGGACGAGCCCGACCTTGGCCCTGCCCATGCCGGGGATGCGCATGTAGTCGGAGACGTTGGCCCATTCCAGCAATTGCTGCTCGCTGATGCCGGTCTTGGCCGAAAGCGCCTTGCGGCCCTTCACGGTGGACGCCGCCTCGAGCAGCGCGTCGGTGGTGCGGATTCCTTGCGCCTTCAACTTGTTGGCGGCAAAGGCCGGCAGGCCCTCAATCTCGGAAATCGGATATGTCATGATACTCGATATGAAAAGCGTCGCTCAGGCGAACTGGCTGAGGCCCGGCGTCCCCGCGATGATCTTGCCCATCTGATCCGCTCCGATTTTGTCTCGCCCGTAGCGGAAAAGTTCACGGGCGACGTTTTGAATCTCGGACATGCCGAGCCCCAGGCCCATCAGGCGGGTGCCGACGGCCATCAAGCCGCCGCCCATCAGCCGCGACAGACCGCCACCGCTCTTGGAGGCTTCGATCGCAGCTTCCGCTCCGGGGATCTGGTCGATCAGGGCCTGCACACTGTCGGAAGGGCCCTCGTTGCGAAGGAAGGCCAGGATAATGCCGACGGTCTTTTCAGCGACAGCACCATCTATGCTGGCGTTTGTCGCCAGCCGTCCGATCAGCTCGTCCATAAGACCCCGCCCCTCAGCCGGTTTGCATGCCGGAATATTGCTTTCGAAAATGATCTTGAGCCGGTGTGACGTGAAATACAAGCGATGAACGCAGGCGCCGTCGCGAACGCGCGAAAAGTGTTGCCGCCGTGCAAGAGCCTAGAACGAATCGGCGAAAAATTGCCGCTATGCGAAACGCCTCGTTGCTACTTTGGGCTGACCGTGTCCGTCCGGTCGGACAATGTCGCATGCGCAGGAGCCGCTGAACCGATTTAATCGGCGCACGAGATGCGTTAAACTACGGAATTGGTGCATTCGGGTTTCGAGACGCGAAACTCGGCAGAGAGATCAGAGAGAATAATGACCGCACAGGACAGCAAGCTCGGCGATACCGACGACAAGATCTTCGTCGGCAAGGGAGACGAGCAGGCTTGGCTGACGCTTGCGCTGGCCAATCGCCACGGCCTCGTCACGGGTGCAACCGGAACCGGCAAGACGGTGTCGCTGCAAGTGATGGCGGAAGGATTTGCGCGCGCCGGTGTTCCGGTCTTCGCGGCCGACATCAAGGGCGACCTCTCCGGAATCTCGGAAGTCGGCGAGGCCAAAGACTTCATTCTCAAGCGCGCCGGCGAAATGGGTCTCAAGTTTCAGCCGGACCAGTTCTCGACCGTGTTCTGGGACGTGTTCGGCGAGCAGGGACATCCGGTCCGCGCCACCGTCACCGAAATGGGGCCGCTATTGCTGGCGCGGATGCTCGACCTGAACGAGGTGCAGGAAGGGGTTCTCAACGTCGCATTCCGCGTCGCGGACGAGAACGGCCTGCCATTGTTGGACATGAAGGATCTGCGATCGCTGTTGGATGCGATCGTGCCCGCCAGCGGCAAGAAGGGACCGGATGCTGAGGAAGATCCGTTAGCCGAGATCCGGAAGGCCGCGCAGAGCTTCGGCAATGTGAGCAAGGCGACGGTTGGAACCATTCAACGCCAGCTGCTGGTGCTGGAAAACCAGGGCGGAACGAAATTCTTCGGTGAGCCTGCACTGGAGCTGAAGGATTTCATGAAGACCGATAGCGACGGTCGCGGCATCGTCAACATCCTGGTTGCCGACAAGCTGATGGAGAGCCCCAGGCTCTACGCTACCTTTCTGTTGTGGTTGCTGTCGGAGTTGTTTGAGGAATTGCCGGAAGCCGGCGACCTGCCGAAGCCAAAACTGGTGTTCTTTTTCGACGAGGCGCATCTGCTGTTCAACGATGCGCCGAAGGCGTTGATGGACAAGATCGAGCAGGTGGTTCGTCTGATCCGTTCCAAGGGCGTCGGCGTCTATTTCGTCACCCAAAATCCGATCGACGTGCCGGACAAGGTGTTGGCCCAATTGGGCGGTCGCGTGCAGCATGCGCTGCGCGCCTTCACGCCGCGCGACCAGAAGGCGGTTGCCGCTGCGGCGCAGACCTTCCGGCCCAACCCGAAGCTCGACACCGCCAAGGTGATCACGGAGCTCGGCAAGGGCGAGGCGCTGGTGTCCTTCCTCGAGGGCAACGGCACGCCTTCGATGGTGGAGCGGGTGATGATCCGGCCGCCGACGGCGCGGATCGGGCCGATCATGCCCGAGGAGCGCAAGGCGATCATGAGCAGGAGCCCGGTGAGGGGCAAATACGATACCGCGGTGGATCGTGAGTCCGCCAATGAGATGCTGCAGAAGCGCGTAGCCGGCACGGCTGCGCCTGCCGACGCACAAAATGGTGGAGCCGGCGCAGGCGGCGGAATCCTTGGCCAGATCGGCTCGATCGTCGGCACCGTCTTCGGCACCAACGTCAAGCGAGGTCGTCTGTCGACCGGCCAGGTCATTGCCCGCGACGTGACGCGATCGGTCACCAACCAGGTGATCGGCGGGATGGCCGCCAATATCGGCAAGTCGCTCGGCGGCCAGCTCGGCGGCTCGATCGGCCGTACGCTGGTCCGCGGCGCGCTCGGCGGATTGCTACGGCGTTAGGCAGAGCGCCCGGCGGGCAAGCATGCATCGACCCCTTTCGCGATCTGCAAGGGGCCGAACGTCACACATCCTAGTGAGGCGACTCCCTAAGCCCCTGCCGGTCTGCTAGGTCCTGGACGATCCCAACAAGCCGCCGCGTCCCATGCATGTGATCGACCTCGACTACAATACGGCGAACTGGCCATCCTCATGCTGCTGTCGCTGCCGTGGTTTCCGCTCGCCTTCCAGGCTTGGGGCAACAACCTCGCTGCGACCGCCATCCTCGCAGGGTGTCTCGCCTGGCACATCCGGCATCCGCCGCTTGCGGCTGGCCCCGAGGCCGCACGGGCGCTAAAACCCGGGACCTCTTGAGACTCAAACAACCAGGATAGCAATCATGGCCAACGCGCAGCTCCAATCCGTGCTCGACCACATCGACAAGGATTTCGACAACAGCCTGCAGCGCCTGTTCTCGTTGCTGCGGATCAAGTCGATCTCGGCCGATCCCGCCTTCGCCGATGATTGCAAGGCTGCCGCCGAGCATCTCGCCAGGGACATCGCCAGCCTCGGTGTCGCCACCGAGGTGAGGCCGACCGCGGGTCATCCCGCCGTCGTCGGCAAGACCGGCGCGGGCGGGCGGCCGCACGTGCTGTTCTACGGCCATTACGATGTGCAGCCGGTCGACCCGCTCGATCTCTGGCATCGTCCGCCGTTCGAGCCCGTCGTCACCGATCATGCCGACGGCCGCAAGATCATCGTCGCGCGCGGCGCCGAGGACGATAAAGGGCAGGTGATGACGTTCGTCGAGGCCTGCCGCGCCTGGAAGAAGGTGACGGGCTCGCTGCCGGTCGACGTCACCTTCCTGATCGAAGGCGAGGAGGAGGTCGGCTCGAAGAACTTCGTGCCCTTCATCGAGGCCAACAAGGACGAGTTCAAGGCCGATTACGTGCTGGTGTGCGACACCAGCATGTGGGACCGCAACACGCCGGCGATCACGACCTCGCTGCGCGGCCTGCTCTATGAAGAGCTCAAGATCACCGCCGCCAATCGCGATCTGCATTCCGGCGTGTTCGGCGGCACCGCGATGAACCCGATCCGCCTGCTCACGAAGATCCTGGGTGGCCTGTTCGACGACGACAACCGCATCACCATCCCCGGCTTCTATGACGGCGTGAAGGACACGCCGCCCGATATCCTGGAGCAGTGGAAGAAGCTCGATTTCACGCCCAAGACCTTTCTCAAGCCGGTCGGGCTGTCGCTCCCGGCTGGCGAGAAGGGCAGGCTGCTGGTCGAGCAGGCCTCGACGCGCCCGACCTGCGACGTCAACGGCATCTGGGGCGGCTATATCGGCGAGGGCTCCAAGACCGTGATCCCCTCGCATGCTTCGGCCAAGGTCTCGTTCCGCCTGGTTCAGGGCCAGGACCCGCAAAAGATCCGCAAGGCCTTCCGTGATTACGTGACGGCGCGCATTCCCGGCGATTGCAAGGTCGAGTTCGGCGACCATTCTGCCGCGCCCGCAGTCGCGCTCGACTGGACCATGAAGCCGCTCGCCGCCGCCAGCAAGGCGCTCGCGGAGGAATGGGGCAAGGAGAACCGTGCTGATGGGCTCGGGCGCCTCGATCCCGATCGTCGCCGACTTCAAGCGCACGCTCGGCCTCGACTCGCTGCTGGTGGGGTTTGGCCTTGACGACGACAACATCCACTCGCCGAACGAGAAATACGACCTGCAGAGCTTCCAGAAGGGCATCCGCTCCTGGGCAAGGATCCTCGCCGCGCTGGCGGAGGTGAAATAACGCACGGTGCCGTAGGGCGGGCAAAGCGCAGCGTGCCCACTACTTCGCGCGCAAGCCGCAAGATGGTGGGCACGGCGCGATGCGCCTTTGCCCACCCTACGAGACCTCACCCCGTCATTGCTTCGCTGCGCTCGCAATGACGACTCAAATAAAAACGCCGCCCGGAATTGGGCGGCGTTTCATTCCGATACGTGCAGAGGTAGTTCGACGCAAACACTACCTCAATTTCGTGAAAATCTCAAGACCTGTAGCCGGGATTGACGCGGTCGAGCTTCCGCAGCAAGGGCGGCCAAACGAGATTGGTGGCGCGCAGCTCGGCGCGGTCGCGGTTCGACAACAGCTCCGTGTTCTTCTCGATCGCGATCTCCTCGACCGGATAGACCGGCGTGCCGAGCGCGCGCGTGCGCACCTGCATCGAGCAGGCGCGCTCGAGATGGTACATGCGCTCGAACGCGGAGGCGACCGAGCGGCCGACCGTCAGCGTGCCGTGATTGCGCAGGAGCATGTGGTTGTGGTCGCCGAGATCCTTCTGCAGCCGCGGCCGCTCCTCGTGGTCGAGCGCGATGCCTTCATAGTCGTGATAGGCGAGGTCGTGGGTGACGAGCTGGGCGGTCTGGTTCAGGGGCAAGAGGCCTTCCGCGCTGCTCGACACCGCGGTTCCGTCGAGAGTGTGGAGGTGCAGCACGCAGATCGCGTCCTCGCGCACCTCGTGGATCGCCGAATGGATGGTGAAGCCGGCAGGGTTGATGCTGTACTCGCTCTCGGAGAGCTGATTGCCGTGCAGGTCGACCTTGACGAGGCTGGAGGCCGTGATTTCCTCAAACATCAGCCCGTAGGGATTGATCAGGAAGTGATGGTCGGGACCGGGCACGCGCGCGGAGATGTGGGTGTCGACCAGATCGTCCCAGCCGTAGAGGGCGACCAGGCGATAGCAGGCGGCGAGATTGACCCGTTGCTGCCACTCCGCCTCCGTCATGTTGGAGGGGACTTCCCTCAGGCGAGCTTCTGCTGGCGACATGGCTGATCTCTCCGAACCTCGTTGTTGCGGAACGGGAGCGTAGTCGCGGGAGAGGCTTGCGGCAAGGCGCGAGGAGCGTGGCTGTCAAGCGTGGCCCGCATGGAGCGCGTAGCCCGCATGGAGCGAAGCGGAATGCGGGGCAGCTCGCACGATGCCACAGGTCCCGGATTACGCTTCGCTCCATCCGGGCTACGGATACGGAGAAATCCTACGGCGCCGGGATCGACAGCAGGCTGGAAATGCCGCGGCCGCGGATGTCGTAGACGCGCGCGAACACCACGTCGTCGCGCTTGATCTCGACCATGACCGGGGCGGTGAGGCCCTTGCAGTAGAACTCGCCGAGCGTCATGGCGAAATCGGCCGCGTTGGAATCCCAGCCGATGGTGAAGTCGGGCCCGAGCGCCACCTGGGCCGGGCGCTGCGGACCACACACCGCCACCTTCCATTTGCGGTTGCCGGGCGGCACTTCCTGGCGCTCGACGAGCTGCTCGCGCAATCCGTCGGAGGCCTGCTTCAGGGCGAGACCCCAATAGTCCAGCATGAAGCGGTCGTCGGCGCCGCGCACGGTGCCGGCGATGTGGTTGAAGTGCGTGTATTGATAGGGGTGCAGCCGGATCATCTCGGCGAGCGACAGCGCAAGGCCGAAGCAGAAGGTGGCGAGCACGACCGGCTGCCAAGTGCGGTGATTGGCCCGCAGGCGCTCCATGGTCCGGGCGAAGGCGACGCCGCCGAGCACCGCCATCGGCGGGATCACGAAGACGAAATGGCGGATGCCGTTGTAGAGCGCCGGGCGCTTCACCATCGCGATCGCGAGCGGCAGGGTCGCAGCCAGCGTCAGCATCAGGAGGATGGTCTTGCGGCGCGCCGGAACCTCGCGCCGCGGCAGCATGGCGAAGGTGCTGACGATCGCACCGCCCATCAGAACCAGCATCACCTCGGGCAGCTGCAGGGCGAACAGCGTCGGCAGATACGACCAGGGCATGTCGGGCACCGACACGATCGCACCGTCGAACATCTCCTTCCACGGCTTCTCGAAGAAATGCGAGAAGTAGGTCAGCGCCGCCAAGGGATTGCCTGGCTCCATGATCGACCACGGCCAGATCAGGCCCATCACGAGGTAGCCGAGCACGAGGCCTGGCAGCAGCACATAGACGACATGGACGAAGCGGCGAACGGATTCGCGCGGACCTTCGGTGCGCAATTCCTCCAGCAACAGCGGCACGAAGCCGACCACGGCGTAGACGAGCGCGAGTCCGCCGAGAACACGGCAGCCGAGCGAAAGGCCGGCCCCCAAGCCGACGATCAGGATCGTGCGCGGCGATGGCTGCGGATATTCCTCGGCGAGCCGGACGAGGCCGAGCATCAGGACGACCATGGCGACCGCGAAGGGTGCATCCTTCGGGTTCATGAACATGTGGCCGTAAAAGGTCGGGCAGAGCGCAAGCAGGAGGAGGGAGGCCAGACCGGCAAGGGGTCCGCCGATGCGGCGGCCGAGCCGCCATGTCACGGCAAGCCCGATTACGCCGACGATGGCGCCGACCAGACGGCGGGTCTCGAACAGCTCGAGCGGAATGACCTTGTGCAGCAGGGCCGCGACCATGTCGAAGCCGCCGCCATACATGTAGAGATTGGCGAAGGAGAGTGCTGCGGTGTCCTTGAAGCCGGAACCGAACATGCGCAGCAGCAGGTCGGCATATTCGGCGTGGGTGTAGTCATCCCAGCCGAGCCCGTAGTCGCGGAAGGTCAAGCCCGCAATGACGGCGACCGCGGCCAGCACCAGCATGGCGAGATCGTCGCAAGTCCGTTCGATCGAGCGCCGCTGAGGCGTGTCGATCGCCGAAGTCGTGATGGATGTCATGGCTATCGGTGCCCCGGAATCCCCTTTTGGCCCTGCTGGCGCGCGCGGGCCTCAACCCCGGACTCCCTATAGCGCAGTTCCATTACCAAGTAATTGGGCATTATGGCTAAATTCCTGATGCGACGCAGCAATTCCGGTTGGCACCCATTCAGATGACTTTGCGAGCAGCTTTAGCAGTAGCGAGCCTCGGCTGAAGGGAATGTGAATAAGTCCCTGATTTCCTTCCCTTTAGGAACACTGCCCAGAATTGGCCGTTGGCGTGGAACAGCGTATGACGGTATCGTGGCGTAGCGGTTCTCGCGCGTGGATGCGCGGCCGGGGGTGAGTTCGATGAATTTGGCATTGCTGATCGTGGGGATTTGCGCCGTGCTGGCGGGTCTCCTCGCGGTGATTTTCGGCATGACGATCAGGGAATTCAGCCTCGGCGGGACTCTCATAGTCTCCGGCACCATTGGCGTCTGCTCCGGAATGTTACTGATCGGCCTGCATCTGGTGCTGCTCGAGCTCAGGGGCATCGCACGCCGGCTGGCCGGTGCGGTCGCGCCATCCGAGGTTCGGGTCAGGCCCGCGCTGCCGGGCCTCGCTGTGCCTGGCGTAGTCGCGCCCGAGCCGGTGCCCGCTGCGGCGGTGAGAGCCGAGCCGGCGCCGCCGCCACCGCCCGCAAGTCCGCCGCCATGGCAGAGCGAAGCTGCCGCGCGCGAGCGGCCGCATGCCGAGGCACCGCAGCAGGAGCCGGAAGCCCCGACCCCGCCTCCCGCTCCGGAAGCGTCGCGCCGGCGCAACCTGCTGTTCGCCTCGACCTCACGCAAGGAGCGCGAGCGCGCGGAGGCGAAATCCGGTGAAGTTGCGCCGCCGCCTGCGGAGGCGGGTGAGGCTCCCAACTTTCCGCCGCCTGCGAGCTTTGACGTGGCCTGGCCGAAGCCGGACCGTACGCGCGCGTCGGAGCCGCAGGCCGCCCCGCGCCGTCCGCCGCCGCGCTCGCCGTCGCCCCCCGCAGAGACCGCCCCACCGTCGCCACCCGAGCCGCCGCCCGTGGAGCCCGCACCCGTGACGGTGCTCAAGTCCGGCGTCGTCGATGGCATGGCCTATTCGCTCTATTCCGATGGCTCCATCGAGGCGCAGATGCCGGAGGGCATGATGCGCTTTGCCTCGATCGACGAGCTCCGCGCCCATCTCGACCAGCGCGGTTGAGGCGGTCCGCTGAAGTAAAGCGGCGCCTTTCACCAGTAATCAGTGCATCGTCGTCAGTTGTCGTGTTCTAGCCGAATGTATTCTTGACAGTGAATACTTCGGTGGCGTCAATCCCGTAACCACAAGCGGACAAGGGAGGGGCGCATGTCGGATGCGGGGGCGAAGAATTTCATCGAGCTGACCGCGAGCATCGTGTCGGCCTATCTCCGCAACAATCCGACGCCGGCGGCCGAGATTCCGAACCTGATCAGTCAGGTGCATGGCGCCTTGGTGCGGGTCTCGTCAGGCCGCACCGAGACCGCGCCGCTGGAGCCGGCCAAGCCCGCCGTCTCGCTCAAGAAGTCGATCGCGCCCGATTATCTCGTGTGCCTCGAAGACGGCAAGCGCTTCAAGTCGCTGAAGCGCCATTTGCGCACGCAGTACAACATGACGCCGGAGCAGTACCGCGAGAAGTGGGGCTTGCCGGCCGACTATCCCATGGTCGCCCCGAACTATGCGGTGGCGCGCTCGCAACTGGCCAAGCAGATGGGCCTCGGGCAGCAGCAGCGGAAGAAGGGGAAGTAGTTCAGGCCCGAGATCCCGTAGGGTGGGCAAAGGCGCTCTTGCGCCGTGCCCACGAATTCTCACCAATCACACGCAAATGGTGGGCACGCTCCGCTTTGCCAACCCTACGGCAGTTTGCTGTGTGGTTCGGTACGTGCGCTCCTCACTCGAGCGGGCTTTGCTCACGTCGCTTCCGCGAGCGCCTCTCTCGCATCGGTCTTGATGCGCTCGACCATCGAGCGCAGGCCGTTGGAGCGCTGCGGCGTCAGATGATCGCGAAAGCCGAACTCGTTGAACACGGCGATCGCGTCGGTATCGAGGATCTCCCGCGGCGTGCGGCCCGAATACAGCGCGAGCACGATCGCGACCAGCCCGCGCACGATATGGGCGTCACTGTCGCCGCGATATTTCAGGACCGGCTCGCCATTGCTGCGATCGACCGTCTTCTGCAGCCAGACCTGGCTGACGCAGCCCTGGACCTTGTTCTGGGCCGAGTGTTCTGCCTCCGGCATCGGTTCCAGAGTGCGGCCGAGCTCGATGACGTACCGGTAGCGGTCGTCCCACTCGTCCAGAAGCTCGAAATTGTCCCTGATATCGTCGATCGTCGTCATATCGGCCCGCAGTTCCCGCTTACCGCCAATATAGAGACGCGAAGCCCTGAAATCGATAGGGCTTGGACGCTAATTCGCCGGCCCCGGTCCGCGCCATTCGAGCGCAAGGTCATCCTGGGTCAGGGTATCGCGCGGCGCCTCGCTCGCTGCAAGATCGCCTTCGCCGGCCTGCGCGATCGAGCCGGTATGGTCGGGCGCCTTCTTGCTGTCGGTCTTGCCGTCGTTCCTGCCGCCGTCGTTCTTGTCGTTGGTGATCTGCTCTTTCTTGTCGTTGATGATCTGATAGAGCTTCTTCGCGCCGTCCTGGGCGCGCTGGCCGATGATGGTCGCGGCCTGGCCGCCGACCTCGCAGGCCGCCGGCTGGCGCTTACAGAACTGGGTCACGTCGGAAACGGCCGCGGTCGCGGCCTGCACCGCATCGGCGGCGCCGATCTGCGGCAGCTTGTCCGATTCGGGCGTCTTGTCCCGCGGCAGGAGCACCAGCACCAGCCCGAGCCAGAATGTGATGCGGAGCAGAAAGCGCATCTTATCGACCTGTCCGTTAGACTCCGCCCGCGGCGATCTCCCGCGGATGTCGGACCTAGCGATCCTCGATAAATCGCAAGTGATTGCCTTGAGCTTAATTCGCGGAAAATTGACGCAAAATTCTTCCGCAGCGACGTTCCGGTAAATTTTCGATTGACGCCACCGCCCGTGTTTCTGCCGGCCACCCCGCATCCACCAATTCGAAACCATGCGGAGCAGGGTGAAACCCTGCGTTCACCATTCGCAGCGAAGACGTCGCCAAATCGTCTAAAAAGCTCCGCGATAACGCGGTGTCCGGCCCCACGCTGTGCCGCCTTAGCACTCGTTTAAGGTCGCTCTGACACGGTAGCTCAACGACAAGGAGGCGTTCCGGCGCGTCTTCCAAGAGACGATTGAGCCGAAGCGCGAGACCCGTGACAGTTTTGAGTATCATCCGCGATTGTCTCGATGCACTGCTGCATCCCTCCGCGCGCTACGATGCGCTGATGCGCGCACGGCATCGCGCCTTCATGGCACCGCGGCTGCTCGGCAGCCTAGCCGCCTTCGCTGCATTTCCGGTCTATCTCGCCATGCGCGGCGCGCCGAGCGCGATCGAGGTCGCGGCCTTTGCCTGGCTGATCGCGCCGATCATGTTGTCCTGGTTCCTGTCGCGCACCGGCCGTTACGAGGGCGCGCACGTGCTGTCGTCGCTGGCGCTCGCCGGCCTGATCATGGCCGTCGCGATCACGACGGGCGGCATCGAATCCTTCGCCGCGGTCTGGCTGATCGTGGTTCCGCTCGAAGCTGCGCTGTCGGCCTCGCGCCGCGTCGCGGCGTTCGCCTCGCTGCTCGCGCTGTCCTGCGCCGGAATGCTGATCCTGGTGAGCCAGCTCGGCTGGTTGCCGGTGGTTGAGCCGAGTGCCGCCGAGCGCGGCGTGCTGATGGCTTTCGGCGTCACGTCTGCCACTCTTTATGCCGCCGGTCTCGCCTTCGGCGCGGAATCGCTCGCGCGCACCAGCGTTGCGCTGTTGTCGCGCGAGGAGGAGCGTTACCGCCTGCTGGCGCGCAACATGAGCGATGTCATCTCGCGGCATCAGCGCAACGGTGCGGTGCAATTCATCTCGCCGGCGGTGGAGGCCATGCTCGGCATGCAGGTGGCCCAACTGCTCGGCCACGGCCTGTTCGACCGCGTCCACGTCGCCGATCGGCCGGCCTATCTCACGGCACTGTCCGACGCGGCGCGCGGCGAGGTGCGCAGCGTCGAGTTCAGGCTGCGGCGCGAGCCCGCCGCCGAGCGCGGCCAGGTCGATTTCATCTGGGTCGAGATGCGCTGCCGTCCGCTCGATCAGGACGGCGCGCGTGACGTCACGTGCGAAGCCGAAGTCGTTGCCGTGATGCGCGACGTCACCGACCGCAAGCTTTTCGAGCAGGCGCTGGACCAGGCGCGCAGCGCCGCCGAAGCGGCCGATGCCGCCAAGACGCGCTTCCTCGCCACCATGAGCCACGAGCTGCGCACGCCGCTCAACGCCATCATCGGCTTCTCCGAGATGATCGCGCAGGAGCAGACCCTGATGCTGGGTGCTGCGCAGCGCAAGGAATACGCCCAGCTGATCAACGATTCCGGCCAGCACCTGCTGTCGGTCGTCAACGGCATCCTGGACATGTCGAAGATGGAATCGGGCAATTTCGAGATCGCGTCCGAGCCGTTCGCGCCGCGCGCTTCGCTATTGCATTGCTGCAATCTGCTGGCGCTGAAGGCGCGGGAGAACGGCATCGACCTGATCACCGACGCGCCGCAGGACCTGCCCGTCATGACTGGCGATCCCAGGGCCTTCAAGCAGATCGTGCTCAACCTCGTCGCCAACGCCATCAAGTTCACCGAGCGCGGCGGTCAGGTCTGCGTATCGGCCGCCGTGTCCGGTTCGCAGCTGACGCTGCGCATCAGCGACACCGGCGTCGGCATCGCGCCCGACGATCTCAAGCGCATTGGCGCACCGTTCTTCCAGGCCGGCACAACCTATCAGCGCCGTCACGAGGGCACCGGCCTTGGACTTTCGATCGTGAAGAGCCTCGTGGCGTTGCATCTCGGCGAATTGACGGTACAAAGCAGGTTGGGCGAGGGCACCGCGGTCACCGTCAAGTTGCCGCTCGTCTACACGCCGCCGCAAGCCAAGCCGGCCGAGCGCAAGATTGCGACGCTGACGCCGGCGCTGCGTCAGGATCTTCAGGACCAAGCTCACGACCAGTCTCAGGACCAACCCGCTCTGGTGAAGAAAAGTGCCTAAGAAGTCTGCCAAGGACGAAGCCGCTCCGCGCCGCCGTGGCGCCAAAGCTGCGGTCATCGACGTCGAGACCGAGCGCAACCTCGTGATGCGCGTGCTGCTGCACAGCCCCAAGGACACGCTGGCAGGCCTCGTCGCCGTCGCCGCGATCGCCGCGATCGTTGCCAATGCGCTGTTCCTCCAGACCGGCCGGCACCCCGCGCCGATGTTCGGCACGGTGATCAATCTTCCCGCGCCGTCGTCCGTGCCGCTGTCGAATCCCATGCCGCGTCCACGTCCCGTCGGCGCCGATACCTCGCCGCTCGAGCCGCGCGCCACCGAGTTCCGCGTCGAGCCCAAGCCTGTCGAGCCCAAACCCCCCGAGCGTGCCGCCGAGAAGCCGCCCGAGAAGCCGGTCGAGGCGACCGCCTCGACGCGCTCGAATGATCCGATGACCAATCTGGTCAAGGCGACCACTTCGACGCCGCCCGCGGCGCTGCGTCCGCCGGCGCCGATCCCGGCGCAAAGCCCGGCCGCACGCCGCATTGCCGGCGTGCAGCGCGCGCTGTCCGAATACGGCTACGGCAATCTGAAGATCACGGGCACCATGAGCGGCGAGACCCAGGCCGCGATCCAGAAATTCGAGCGCGAGCACAAGATGCAGGTGACCGGCCAGGTCTCCGACCGTCTGCTGCGCGAGCTCGCCGCCGCGATCGGCCGCCCGGTCGAATGATTGTCACGCTCCCGCGCAAGGCTGGTGCTGATGGCGGCACTGACCTATCGTACGATTCATGCGTTTGAAATCCAACATATGGGTCGCTGCTTACCTGCGCCGCTGCCAGACCGAGGGCGTGTTCGGCGCCGTGCGGCGTCGCGGTGCCGAGGAGGCGGGCGCGGTGTTCGTGAAGGTGTCGCTGCTCGACGGCAATGCGATGCTGTATGCGCCGGCGCCGCAGACCGTCTATGACGACGGCCGGCCGGTCGATCGCTTCTTCGTCCCTGTCGCGCCGCAGCCTCTGCCGGATCACACGATCGAGGAGCGGCTGACCAAGGAAATCCGCTTCGATCCGGATGCCTGGATCGTCGAGACCGAGGATCGCGCGGGCCGGCATTTTCTGGAATTGGCGAAGGCGTAGCCTCAACCGTCATTGCTCGCAATGATGGGGTTGGAGTTCGTTGCGTGCCTCACCGCTGCCGCTCGCTGAGGCGGCGTAAGCAAATCAGCGATCCGACGAATTAGTCCCCGTCCGCACCGCCGGGCTCGAGCCGGGCTGCACGCCCGGCCGCGTCTGGCTCGCGCCGGCACGTGCGCGCTGGCGCTCCCCGTCATGCAGCGAGGACTGATACTTCGCGCGGGTGACCGCGAGCGTCGAGCCGCGCCAGGCCGCCAGCATCACCAGCGCCGATCGCTCGGCGAGGCGGTCGTAGAGCCGCGACAGACGGTACACGGCGGTCACGGACGTGCCGATCTCCGGCTTGAAGAACAAGAGAATGCGCTGGAACACCGGGCTCGGCATGTCGAGCGCGCGCGCGGCGACGGCAAGCGCCTCGCCGCCGGCATCATCGACGATCTGGGCTGCAACGCGCGAGGGCAGGATCAGGCTGTCGCCGAGCTCGAAGGTGAAGCTTTCGATATCGCCCGCGATCGCCGCCATCTCCAGGATCTGGATCGCGCGTTTGGCGCGCACGGTCGGAATACGGGGGGCGGCTTTCAGCGGGGTCTGCGCCAGATTGTGCAGGATCAGCGCGCGCTCGGAGGCGCCGGCGCGGAAGAACATGTCGTGGATCTCGGCCGCCTCTTTCGGCTGCATCGCCAAGTTGGCGGCCATGCGTTGCTCGGCCTCGGTCGGCACGCGCGCCGAAGCAGACGCGCGCGGCGGGGCGGGGATCTCCCGGGCCAGTGGAACCCTGCGGCCTTCCTGGGTGGCGACCAGGCCTAGCTTCTGCAGGATCGGGACGGGCGTCTGCGGATAGACCGCGAGGCGGGCCTTGACGGCCGCGCGCGTCGCGTCGTCGACTTGGTCGATCAGCCGCGTGGCGAGTTCGACAAATTGCCGCTGCTCGTCGTCGCTGTGGGTGCTCGTCTGGACGTAGAGGTCGGTCAGCACGCGCAGCAGCGTCGGACGGACATCGACACCTTCGCGACGGGACAGGGTCATCAGCCCGTCGAATCCGGGAAACAGCGACTTGGTCATGGAGGCGTACGCAACTCGGGAAAGACTTGGTGGCGAGCCTAGCGCAGCTTCGTTTAAAGCCTCGTTAAGGAAAACGAGGCGTGAAGCCGGCCCTGCAATTTGAGGCGTTGTCGTGCCGCAACGGGACGGCGCGGCGCGGTCCGTGCGGCTACGGTTGAAGCGGCCCGTTTACACCCCGTTAACCATGAGCTGATCTTAATGAATGCATGTTGCAGGGGCGCGTTCGGTCGCGCGGCAATTGAAGAGAGCTGACATGGGGACCATCATCGAATTTCCGGCCGGTCGCCGGGTGGGCTCGTCGGGGGATGTCGCTCCGCGCGCGGACATGGGAATGGTCCTGATCCTTCCCGTGATTCGAATCGAGCGCGAGGCGGACGAAACCAGCGGCGATCGCGGGCCGGAGCAGGGCACAGCGCCGGGGCGCCGTCGTCGCCGCCGCTGACATCCGGCTTCATGCAATGCCGGACGTCATCCGCCAGATCCGGCCTGTCCTATCGGCCGTCCTGCTCACGCTGCTGGGCGCCTTGCTCGCGGCGTGTAGCGGCGGCGACTTCGGCCGCACCCGCGAGAGCATGCGCAGCGACGACATGCATCGCTGGCTCGGTGCGGAGGTCACCTCCAGCGTCGGCCTGAGACCATCGCAGTTCCAGCTCACCGACGAAGAGCGCCAGCTCCGCGATCTCGCCTATCCCATGATCGAGCCGCCGCTATCGCGCCCCGCATGGAAGAGCGTGTTCGGCGACTACAAGGCGCTGCCCTCGCCGTGGCGGCAGAAGGTCGTGTTCGACCGCACCATGTACGGGCGCACGCTGATCGACGAGCCGCACCGCTCGCATTCCTCGCGCTACGCGCAGCTGATCGAGGACGTGCGCAACGACATCACCCGCTTCGAGCCGTTCTTCGCATCCGCGATCCGCGTCATCGATCTCGACAGGAAGCGCGATGCGAGCATGGCGCGTGTCTCCGCGCTGTCGCCGAGGGAGAGAGACGACGCGGTCGCGCGCATGCAGGAGAACTCGCTGATCATCCAGTGGGTGCAGCAATGCCTGGAGCAGCGCATCTCGTCCTACCGCTGGGCGCTGGAGCGCCTGGTGATCCAGGCTCCCGACGGCATGGCCGCCGATGCCGACCGCCTGATCGGCGAGCTCGCCGCCCAAACCGCCAATCCGCCGGTCCAGGGGCAACCGCCCTATGGTCGCGCGGTGGTCTCGAAGGGCTAAGCACGCGTTCTCTGCCTGTCGAGCGCGGCCGCCCCGCGGCCGATCGGCCCGATTCCCCGGGCCGCCTGACCGGTTCCACGTGACCGTGCCGCCTGTAGCCGCCCGACCCGTCGAGGACTCCGGGAACCGCATTGATGGCCCTTGTCCTTCCGCGCAGGCCGGATAGGATCGCCTCGTTTCTTCGAATTCATTTTATCCAAAGGTCCTTCGAGATGAGCTTAAACGCCGCGCATCCGCGCAAGAGCCGTCTGGACATTTCCTCGCGCCACCTGTTGGCAGTTGCCATTCTGCTCGGATCGACCTGCTCCGCGACCGCGCTGACCAAGGAAGCAGCGCTCGAGAATTGCCGGATGAGCGTCGGCAAGCCGATCGTGCAGGCCTGCATGCGCGCCGGCGGCGCCAATGTCGAAGCTTGCCGCGCCAAGGCCTCGCCCCAGGTCAGGGCCTGCACATTGGCGGCGCTGAACGCCGCCAATGGCCGCGCCAATGTCGCCGTCGAGCTTCCCAAGGAAACGGCGCCCAAGCTTGAAGCCGGCACGGCACTGCCGAAGGATTTCGTCGCCCCGCCGCGCAGCATCTCCGACATCACGGCGATCCTCGACGGCGATAAGCCCAACGAGAAGATGATCGCGGAATTGAAGTCGGAGGCCGACTCCGTGCCCACGGGCAAGGAGTCCCGCCAGGACCTCGCGCAGCTCTATTTCGATCGCGCCAATGCACGCGCGCAGCTCGGCCGGCTCGCCGAAGCGATGGCTGACGCCGACAAGGCCGTGGAGGTCGGGCGCGGCGCCGTCGGCCCGAATTTGCTGGGGCGCATGTTGCAGCTCCAGTCCCTGCAACACTCGCTCGCGGGCGATCCGAAGCGCGCGCTCGAGATCATGCAGAGACTTTTGCGCGAATCGGCCAGCATGCCGGGCGCCAAGGGATTTCAGTTCGTGACGAACCGCGGGATCGCGGTCGTTCTCATCCAGATGGGCGACCTCGCACAGGCCGAAGCCTATCTCCGCCGCAGCCAGACCGCGATCCAGGAGGCCCGCACCAGCGGCCATCCCAATTGGCGTGCGGCCTATGCGAAGTTTGGCCAGAGCTGGGAAGGCGAGCTGGAGCTCACTCGCGCCGCGATCTTCGAGGCGCGCGGACAGTTCGCAGACGCCGAGGCCGCCTATCGCACCGCCGAGCTGCGCAAGCGCGCAAGCACGAAGGCGATCATGGCGTCGGACAGTGCGCCGGCCGAGACCCTTCTGCTGCAGGCGATCGATGGCACCGTGTTGAGCCAGGCGCGCATGAAGGCGAAGCAGGGCAAGTTGGCCGAGGCCGAGGTGGACGCGCGCCGCGCGCTGCTGTCGCGCCTGAAGGATACCGGCAAGTACAATCCGGTTACGCCGCGCTTCGTCATGGGCATGGCGGGCATTTTGGTCGATCAGGGCCGCTACGAAGAGGCCGAGAAGCTCGGCCGTGTCGCCCTCGATATCAACAAGACCGTGGGTGTGCCCGAGGATTCGCAGGCGACGGTGCAATTGCTGTCGCAGCTCGCGGGCATCCTGACGCTTCGCCGCCAGAACGCCGAAGCGGGCGAAATGTTTGCGAGGATAGAAAAGGCCGTCGCCGGCTGGGACCCGCAGCGCCGCCAGGTGTTCGAGCTCAATCCCTCTCGCATCCTGTCCCTCTATGATTCCGGACAGCTGGACGCCGGCATTGCCGCCGCGGAGCAGCTCGTGAAGAGGCAGATCGCCCGGGTGGGGGAGAATCATTTCGACGCCGCCTCGGCACGCGGCACGCTGGCGGTCGGATTGATGCGCGCCCGCCGCGATGCCGACGCAATCCGCGAGTTTAGGGCCGCCATTCCGGTGATGATGGCGAGCGCCAACGATAACGCCGACGACGAGAACACGACGGTGGTGGCCGCGCGCAGCCAGCGGCTGCAGACCATCGTCGAGAGCTATCTGCTGCTGCTCGGCAAGGTGGAAGGAGGCGGCACCAATGTCGGCGAAGAGACGTTCAGCCTGGCCGATGCCGTCCGCGGGCGCTCGGTGCAGCAGGCGCTGGCTGCCTCGAGTGCGCGTGCGGCGGCAAAGGATCCCGCGCTCGCCGAGCTCGTGCGGAAAGAGCAGGATCTGAGCAAGCAGGTCAACGCCCAGCTCGGTACGCTTAACAACGTGCTCGCGCTTCCCGCAGCGGAACGCGACGAGAAAGGCGTGCAGCAGATACAGGCCTCGATTGCAGCGTTGCGCGGCCAGCGCGACAAGGCGCGCCAGGAGATCAAGCAGAAATTCCCGATCTATGCCGATCTCGTCTCGCCCAGGCCGCCGAGCGTCGCCGAGATCCGCGCGACGCTGACCGACGGCGAGGCCATGCTGTCGTTCTATTTCGGCCAGAACGGCAGCTTCGTCTGGGCCGTGCCGAAGTCGGGGCCGGTGGCATTCGCCGCCGTCCAGGCCAGGATCGGCGACATCGAGAGCAAGATACGCAAGCTGCGTGAAGCGCTCGAGCCACAGGCTGCGATGATCTCGGACATTCCACCGTTCGATCTCGAGCTCGGCCATGAGTTGTACGAACTGCTGCTCAAGCCGGTCGAGAGCGGCTGGAAGCCGGCCAAGAACCTGATCGTCGTCACCAACGGTGCGCTGGGCCTGCTGCCGCTCGCCTTGTTGCCGACGGCACCGGCGGAGGTGGCCGCCGACGAAGACCCGCTCTTCGTCGGTTATCGCAACGTGCCGTGGCTGGCGCGAACCCATGCCGTGTCGACGGTGCCGTCGGCGGCGGCGCTGCGCACGCTGCGGCAGTTGCCGCCCGGCAAGCCCGGCCGCGGCGACCTCGTCGCGTTCGGCGATCCCTATTTCAACAGCGATCAGCACGCCGAGGCGGAAGGCACGGGTGAGAAGATTCAGCTCGCCGATGCCGGCGGCAACATCACGCGCGGCGGGCCGCTGAAGCGGCGCAACAGTCCCAAGCTAGACGGCGTCGACAGCGCCGAACTCGGTCTGCTGCCTCGGCTTCCCGATACCGCCGATGAGTTGAAGTCGATCGCGCTGGCCTTGCAGGCGGATCCCTCGAAGGTGCTGTTTCTCGGCAAGAGCGCGACCGAGAGCGCGGTGAAGACCATGAATCTCTCCGGCTTCAGGATCCTGGCCTTTGCGACCCACGGTCTGGTCCCGGGCGAACTCAACGGACTGACGCAACCGGCGCTCGCTCTGTCGTCGCCGGTGGTGACGGGCGAGGGTGGCGACGGACTGCTGACGATGGAAGAGATTCTCGGTCTCAAGCTCGATGCGGACTGGGTCGTCCTGTCGGCCTGCAATACCGGCGCCGGCGCAGGCGCTGGGGCCGAGGCGGCCTCCGGGCTGGGCCGCGCGTTCTTCTACGCCGGCACGCGCGCCCTGCTGGTGACGAACTGGTCGGTGCACTCCCAGTCGGCACGGCAATTGGTGACGGACCTGTTCAAGCGGCAAGCCGACGATCCCAAGCTGTCGCGCAGCGAAGCGCTGCGCCAGGCGACGATGGCTCTTGTCGATGGTCCCGGCTATCTCAACAGCGAGGGCAAGACAGAGTTTGCCTATGCGCATCCGCTGTTCTGGGCGCCTTACACGATCATCGGCGATGGCGGCTTGCGTTGACGAATGGGAAAGGGGGCAAGGAAAATGAAGCGGAATGCTCTACTGGCTCTGGTGGTTGCGGGTCTGTTGGCCGCGGGATCCTCGCGCGCCGCGCCATTGATCACGGAAGAGGAGGCCAAGCTGCCGCCTCCCAAAGGCGCGGTCGCCGTCGATCAGCGCGGCATCATGCGCGGCCCGAAAATCGAGTTCGTCTCGCCGGGCGCTCCCGCGAATTCTCCTCTGCGGCTGGTGTTGAAATTCCAGTCCTATGGCGGGGCCAAGATCGATCCGGAATCGGTCAAGGTGATCTTCCTCCGAACGCCGAACGTCGACCTGACGCCTCGGGTCAAGCCCTTCGTGCAGCCAGATGGCATCAACATGCAGGATGCGGAGTTGCCGCCGGGCGAGTACACGATGCGTATCGACATCAAGGACAGCGATGGCCGGCCGGGCACGACCGTCTTCACCCTGAAGGTTGCGCCCAAGTGAGCTCGCAAGTGACGTGCCCCTACTGTCGGTCCGAAGGTGCCGAGGGTGCGCTGGTCTGCGCCTCGTGCGGGCGCGACATCGGCGTTCCGGCCACGCTGCTTGCCGAGCGCGACGATCTCTTGCGCAAGCGCGAGGATCTGCGCGATGAACTGAAGCGGGCCAGAGGCGAGATCGAAGCCATTATGAGGCGAGGGAAGTCGCGCTAGCGATGGAATGTCCGTTCTGCGCCGAGACGATCAAGGACGAAGCCATCGCGTGCAAGCATTGTTCGCGCGACTTGCGTGTCGTGCGGCCGACGCTCCTCGAGATCGACGAGATCGTTGCCGAGTTGGACAAGCTCAGACGGGATCTCGATCGCGTCAACGTCCGTCTGGAGCGCTACAACAATCCGTTACGCTATTACGGAACGCATGCGGTGCTTTATGTCGCGATCCCATCCCTGCTGCTGGTGATCGCGCATGTGCTTGTGACCATCACCTTCAACATGTCCCCGATCCCGCTCCGGATTGCATCGATCGCCATACCGCTGCTGTTCGGCTTCGTGGCCTATCCGTTGCACCGGGTATCCGCCCTGACGGCGTTCGTGCTGGCGTTCCTGGCAGCGGCCGTCAGCGTCCTGTCAATGCTGACGGTTACGGGGATCCATGACCATGTTCCGATCCTTCCGACGATCTGGATCGAATGGCGTGAAGTGTTCGAGTATGGCGCGAGCATCCTGCTCGCCTTCGTCTCGGGCAACATCCTCAGCGTCGTGATCTTCCAGATCGTGCCGCGCGTGCTGACCCAGGGCGGCAAGCCGAACGCTTTCGCATTCAGGGTAGCGCGGCTGCTCGGGCAGCATGTCGGCGAGGAACAGCTGCGCCGTCGTGCCCGCTTGATACAGGACCTCATGCAGACCGCGGGGCCGCTCGCCGGCGTTGCCGCGACCGGCGTCGGCTCGATCTATGCGGGATTGAAGGGCTTGCTGGGCTAGCTCGACTGCACGTCCTCAGGCGCGCAGGGCTATCGCATATGAGATGTCGGCTATGGGCACCGACTCTCTCCACGGCGTCATGGCCGGGCTTGTCCCGGCCATCCACGCCTCTCCACGCGGCGCAAAGAACGTGGATGCCCGGGACAAGCCCGGGCATGACGGCTCTGCAAAATCCAAATGCGATAGCCCTGCTCACGCCGCGCCTGCAGGCCTAGCGCGCTTCCACCACTTCACCGTCTTCCTTCACGAAGCGGCCGACCGGATTGTCCAGGAGATCGACCACGGCTTCCGACGGCCGGCACAAGCGCGTGCCCTTTGGCGTCACCACGATCGGCCGGTTGATGAGGATAGGGTGGGCGATCATGACCTCGAGGAGCTGCTCATCGCTCCATTTGGGATCGTCCAGGCCGAGCTCCTTGTAAGGTGTTCCCTTCTCGCGCAGCAGCGCGCGAACCGGAATGCCCATGCTCGCGATCAGTTCCTTGAGCTTGTCCCGCGAGGGCGGAGTCTTCAGATATTCGATGACATCAGGCTCGACGCCGCTCTGCCGGATCATCGCCAGCGTGTTGCGCGAGGTGCCGCAGGCCGGATTGTGATAGATCGTGACGGTCATCGAGCTGTCTCCGTGATTGCGACCGAGGCGGACGCGCGTGAGCGGCCGAGCAACCAGTTCATCAGCAGCATGCCGGCGAAGGCGCCGCAGAGTTCCGCGAGGATGAATCCGGGCAGGTCAAGGGGGCGGATGCCGGCGAACGTGTTCGTCAGCGACCTTGCGATGGCCACCGCAGGGTTGGCAAACGACGTGGAAGCCGTGAACCAATAGGCGGCCGTGATGTAAAGGCCCACCAGCCAGGGGATGGCCGTCCGCTGAAACCGGATGCCGGCCAGGATCGTCGCGACCAGCCCGAACGCAGCGATCGCTTCGGCGAACCATTGCGGCCCTCCGGTTCGGACCTTCGTCGAGAGGTCGAGCAGCGGCAGGCCGAACATCAGATGCGCCGCCAGCGTTCCCGCGATGCCGCCGGCGATCTGCGCGACTATGTACAACGCAGCCTCGTATCCCGGCAGCTCGCGCTGGCCTGTGAAGACGAGCGTCACTGCGGGATTGAAATGTGCGCCGGAGATCGGACCGAGCACCGTGATGAGAACGACCAGGATGGCGCCGGTCGGCAAGGTGTTGCAGAGCAGCGCAAGTGCGACGTCCTTGGTCAGCGTTTCCGCCATGATGCCGGAGCCGACCACGGTGGCGACGAGAATGCCCGTGCCGAGCGCTTCGGCCGCAAGGCGCCGCGGGAGATCGAAATTGTCCATCAGCCGGCCTTCGGCGCCAAATCGGTTGCACCTTCGGAGCGGCCGATTTCGCGCAGCTTGGTGCCGAGCGAAAGCTTGTCGATGCTCCTCAGCGGGAGGTTCACGAATGTAGCGATGCGGTTTCTCAGATAACGAAACGCGGTGACGAATGCCGCCTGTTTCTCCAGTTCTGACCCCTCTGTCGCGGCAGGATCCTCGATGCCCCAATGTGCCGTCATCGGCTGGCCCGGCCAGATCGGACAGGACTCGCCCGCCGCGTTGTCGCAGACCGTGAAGACGAAATCCATCACCGGTGCATCCGCAGCGGCAAATTCCAGCCAGCTTTTCGAGCGCATTCCGTCCGTGGGATAGCCCATCTGTTCCAGCGTGCGCAACGCCAGCGGATGGACTGCGCCTTTCGGGGCGCTGCCGGCGGAGAAGGACTGAAAACGGCGGCCGCCGTCCTTGCGCAGGATCGACTCAGCCAGGATCGATCGCGCCGAGTTGCCGGTGCATAGGAACAAGACGTTAAACCTGTGATCAGACACGGCTTCGCTCCTTTCGTTTTGGCGAGCAGCACGATTGCAAGGTCTCGACGACGGGCTCGCAGACCTCCGGCCGTCCGCCGCAGCAATCGCGCAGCAGGAAGAGCGCGACGTCGCGAAATTCGCCGAGATTGGCGCGGTAGACGATTGAGCGGCTGTGCCGCTCGGAAGACACGAGGCCGGCGCGGCTCAGAATCGACAGATGCGCCGACAGCGTATTTTGCGGGACTTCCAAGAGGCGCGCGAGGTCGCCGGCCGCAAGACCTTCAGGCTCGTGACTGACCAGCGTCCGGAATGCCTCCAGACGGGTCGGTTGGGACAGCGCGGCGAGCGCCAGAACGGCTTGTTCAGTTTCCATATATCCAGATTTATGGAATTATCGAGGGCGAGTCAATCTGGAAGCCTCGGCCATGGCAGGTGTTAATTTCGAATATTCTAGAAATATCGTTTGACACCCGATGTGCACGGGCGCATCTTCGCCCTCATGAAGATCGACGACGCAGCAGCACGCCTGGAAGCCCTCGGAAATCGGACCCGCCTGCAGATCTATCGTGCGCTGGTTCGGGCCGGGCACGCGGGCATGCCGGTCGGCCGACTGCAGGACAAGCTGAAGATCCCGGCCTCGACTCTGTCGCACCACATCAAGACCCTGGTCTCGGTCGGACTGGTCAGTCAGAGCAGGGAATCGACGACCCTGATCTGCCGCGCGAATTTCGATGGCATGCGGGGTCTGGTCGACTTCCTGGCTGCGGAGTGCTGTGCGGAAGAAGCGGGTTGCAAGGAGGCGCAGACCGCAGCCTGATTGATTTGGCCAATTATTCCATAATTCTAGAAGGATGGAGAGCTCGGAATGGACAAGACCGTAGCCATCATCGGGGCGGGGCCGGTCGGCCTCGCGGCCGCCGCTCATGTGCGCGAACGCGGCATGTCCCCGGTCGTGCTCGAAGCCGGACCCGAGGCCGGGCATGCGGTGCGGCAATGGCAGCACGTCCAGCTCTTCTCGCCGTGGGAATACAATGTCGACAAGGCCGCGGCGCGCCTGCTTGCGCCGACGGGATGGAATTCGCCGGATCCAAGCTCCTATCCGACCGGCGGCGAACTGATCGAGCGCTATCTCGCGCCGCTGGCAACGCGAACGCCGCTGCGCGAGACGATCCGGACCTCGAGCCGCGTCACGGCGATCAGCCGCGCCGGCTTCGACAAGGCGAAGAGCAAGGGGCGAGGCCAAGCGCCGTTCGAAATCCGCTACCAGAACGGCAAAGGCGACGAGGTGCTGAACGCTGATGCCGTCATCGACGTCTCCGGCACGTGGTTCTCGCCCAATCCCGCCGGCAGCAACGGTCTGCCAGCGTTCGGCGAACGCGAATGCGCCGGCCGCATCGTCTATGGCATGCCGGCCGTGCAAGGCTCCGCTCGCGACAGATACGCCGGGAAGACCGTGGCCGTGCTCGGTGCCGGCCATTCCGCCCTGGGTACGCTGATCGATCTTGCGCAGCTTGCCGAGGAGGAGCCGGGCACCAGGCCCGTTTGGTTGCTGCGCGGCGACGATCCGGCAAAGACCTTCGGCGGCGGCCGCAACGACAAGCTTGCCGCGCGCGGCGAGCTGGGGTCAGCCTTCGCCGCGCTCGTGACTGCCGGAAAAATTGCGGTCGAGACCGGCTTCGCTGTCACCCACATTTCGGAGCTCGAAAGCCGCCTCAGGATTTCGGCAGGCGCCGCCTCTGCTGCGCGGAGTGTGATTGCGGATGAGCTGGTGGTGTCGACCGGCTTCCGGCCCGATCTCTCGTTTCTGTCCGAGCTGCGGCTGCGGCTCGATCCGGCGATCGAGGCGCCCCTCGCGCTCGCGCCGCTCATCGACCCCAACGAGCATAGCTGCGGAACGGTGCGGCCTCACGGCGCGCGCGAGCTGGCGCATGATGAGCCGGGCTTTTATCTCGCGGGCATGAAATCCTATGGACGTGCGCCGACCTTCCTGATGATGACCGGATACGAGCAGGTCCGATCGATCGCCGCCGACATCGCCGGCGACAAGGCGGCCGCGGCACGGGTCGAGCTCGTGCTGCCGGAGACCGGCGTCTGCACACGCGCCGGCGTGGAGTCCGCGGGCGCGGCGGGATGTTGCGGCGGTCCGGCCAAGGTCGAAGCGTCGGCCTGCTGTGCCGCCGATGAATCCGCGAAGAAGGCGGGCGGTGCGGGGTGCGGTTGCTCATGAGCCGAGGCACTGCGGGCCCGCTCACCGTCGTCATCGCGCTCGGCACCGCGCAGACCATCGCGTGGGCGTCGAGCTATTATCTTCCTGCGATCCTCGCCGCGCCGATCGCGAGCGATCTCGGACTTGCGCCGACTTACGTGTTCGGCGCGCTGTCGGGAGCGCTCATCATCTCCGGCCTGATTGGTCCGAGAGTTGGGCACGCCATCGATACGTTCGGTGGGCGCAGCATGCTTGCCGTCTCGAACCTCGTTTTCGCGGCTGGCTTGCTGCTGCTGTCCGCGGCCTATGGCATAGCGGGTGCTGATCGCAGCCTGGACACTGCTCGGCATCGGCATGGGCATGGGCCTCTATGAAGCCGCGTTCGCGACGCTGGCGCGCATTTACGGCGCCAATGCGCGACGAACGATCACCGGCATCACCCTGATCGCCGGTTTCGCCAGCACACTCGGCTGGCCACTCACGACCTGGCTCGCCACGGAGTACGGCTGGCGCGCGGCCTGCCAGCTTTGGGCGGTGATCCACATCGGCCTTGCCTTGCCGCTCAACCTTGCGCTGCCCCGTGCCGCTCCGTTACAGCAGGAGGCCGGGCCGAGCACCGGCGCAAGCCAGCAACCCGGCGGTCAGAGCGAAACTTTCGCAATGATACTGCTGGCGTACATGTTTGCGGCCGCGAGTTTTGTCAGCTCCGGAGTCTCGGCCATCCTGCCCACCATGCTGGTTGCGTTCGGCGCCACGCCAGCACAGGCCTTGCTGGCAGGAGCATTGGTCGGACCCGCGCAAGTCGGTGCCCGCCTTCTGGAAGCCGGATGGCTTGGCCGGTTTCATCCGCTGCTGTCGGCGAGGCTCGCCATGCTCATGAATCCGATCGGCGTGTTGGCGCTGGTCGCGGGCGGCCCCTTGCTCGCACCGGTCTTCACGGTGCTGTATGGCGCCGGTAACGGCATCATCACCATTGCCCGCGGTACGCTGCCATTGGCGCTGTTTGGGCCGGTCGGGTTCGGCAGGCGTGTCGGGATGATTTCGCTGCCTTCCAGGGCAACGGGCGCTTTCGCGCCCCTTGCGCTGGGACTGATGGTGGAGCATCTCGGCAGCAGCGCGCTCTGGATCGGCGCGCTGGCCTCGGTCTCTGCGTTCCTCGCGCTTCTGCTGCTTCGTGGGGGTCAGACGGAATGAGTCCCTGTCCGATGGGAGGAGAACATTCGTAGCTTGCGCGGCTGGCCGCTGATTGCGGTGATGTGTATCGGCCAGCTCGGCAATCTGCTGCCGCACGTGACGTTATCCGCGAATCTGGCCCAGCATCTGATGCCGGCATGGGGATTGTCGGCCGCCGAGGGCGGGATGATGGCGAGCGGCTACGCGTTTGGCTACATGCTGGCGGTGCCCGTGCTGACGACGCTGACCGATCGCATCGACGCACGGCTCGTGCTCCTCGGCGGCTCTGTCGTCAGCGGACTTGCGACCGTCGCCTTTGGCATCTTCGCGCAAGGCTTCTGGTCGGGGACCATCATCTGGTCGCTCGCCGGCCTTGGCTTTGCCGGTGCCTACATGCCCGGGCTCAAGGCACTGACGGACCGGCTGCCCGCCGGCGACACCTCGCGGGCGGTCACGCTCTACACGTCGAGCTTCTCGGTGGGCGTCGGCCTGTCGTTCCTGATCGCCCAAGTCCTCGCCGACGGCTGGGGATGGCGGACCGCGTTCTACGTGACCGGCATCGGTCCCATCGCGATGGTGGTCGCGTGTCTCTTGATCGATAGCCGCAGTCCCGCTCCAAGAGCGGGGCGCCTTTTGAACTTTGCGCCCGTCTTCGCCAACCGCGAGGCGCTCGGTTACATCTTCGGCTACGGCGCGCACTGCTTCGAGCTCTACGGCATTCGCACCTGGCTGGTCGGCTTCTGGACCTACGTCGTCGCGCATCAGGGCGCGCCCTCATGGCTAAGCCCGGTCCTGATGAGCTTCTGCTTTGCAGTGATCTCCATGCCGGCCAGCATCCTCGGCAACGAGGCCGCACTGAAATTCGGGCGACATCGGGCGATCACGGTGGTGATGATCGCCTCGGCTTGCGTTGCCCTCGTCATCGGCCTGAATGCGACGGCTCCGGCATGGGTGCTGGCGCTGCTGCTGATGATGTATGGCCTGACGGTACCGGCGGATTCCGGTGCATTGACAGCCGGGACGTCGGCCGCGGCTGTCTCGGAGCATCGCGGGGCGACTCTCGCCCTGCATTCGACCGTCGGGTTCGGCTTATCGGCAATCGGAGCCTGGGGAACCGGGGTTGCCCTCGATGCCGCTGGTGGTCCCCAGCGTGCAGAGGGCTGGCTGCTGGCCTTCATCGTGCTCGCGGCCGGGATCGCACTCGGCCCGCTCGCCTTGCTATGGTCGCGGACGGCTCGGTCCGACGAGCTGGTATCGAGGTCGCAATAGGCGAGGCAGGATGCGGGCGATCGGCCTGACGGGCCTCGGAGCCTTGGTCACGAATGCTTGACCTTGATCAAAGAATGCTTTCGGCCGCAGACTATGGTACTCAGGCAGCGTTGCGGCTCCAAAGGTATCCAAAAGGTTAAAAGCACGTTTCATGCGGATCGTTCGGACCATCCTGGCACTCGCCATCGCCATATCCCTGGCGATGCTGCCGGCTGGCGCGTCCGCATCCGGCTTCGCGATGTCGTCGGGTGACATGCAGGCGGCCATGCAGGCCGGCGGCGACGGCGACATGTCGATGGACGATTGTTGTCCCGACATGAAGGGTACGGGTTCCGACACCGGCTACAAGTGCGGGATGGGCTTCTGCTGTGTCGGCGGCACCGTCGCACTGGCGGACATTCGTCCGCTGGCTTTCGAATTCCTTGCCGTCGCGGCAGCGGAAACGGCCATTCCTGCCGATCAGGTCGTCGACTCTCGCGGCGGCAGTCCTCCCTTCCGGCCTCCTCGAATCTGATCTCTCCAAAGACGCGCGCGGGCACGCCCCGCGCGGCGATGACTGATGTGCGCGTTCCTGCGTCGCGGTCGAGATCAATTCATGAGGACAGGACAATGCTTTCCAAGTTCAGCACTGCGGCTGTTGCCGCCACCCTTTCGCTCGCCGCTTCAGTCGCTCTGGCGGGTGCCGGCGATTACGCCTTCGAGCCGGTCAATGCCGAGATGAAGAAGGGCGACGACGTCACGCTCGCCGTTCGCTTGACCAACAAGCAGACCGGCAAGCCGGTGCTTGATGCCGTCATCTTCAAGACGCGCGTCGACATGGCTCCGGACGGCATGGCCGAGATGGAATCGGCGGTCGCGCCGCTGCCCTCCAAGGAGCCGGGCGTCTACGCCTTTAAGACGGACCTGCCGATGGCCGGCCGCTATCAGGTCACGCTCTCGGCGAAGGTGCAAGGCGAGCCTGAGACGGTCACCGGCAAGGTCATCGTCAAGGCGACCAAGTGAGCTTTCGGGCGCCGTTGGACGGCGCCCGAACTTCTCTTTCCCATTCAGATGGACGCGCGCTCCGAGCGCGCGAAACAACCATGAAGACGTTGCGTCTGTTGACGACTCTCGCTCTCGGCAGTGGCCTCGCCCTTGGCGCGTACTGGTTCTCGAACGAGGGGCGCTGGTCGGTCCATGCCGAGGTGACCCCGGCTGCGGCGCCAGCGGACCGGACTCCGCTCTACTATCGCGATCCGAGCGGCGCGCCGCTTTGGTCCGCCGGGCCAAAGAAGGACGACCGCGGGCGGGACTATCTGCCGGTCTATGATGACGACAAGGCCGCCCAGGCAGAGCCGAAGCCACCACAGGCGGCTTCATCGCGAAAAATCCTCTACTTACCGCAATCCGATGGGGTTGCCCGACACCTCGCCGGTGCCGAAGAAGGACCCGATGGGGATGAACTATATCCCCGTCTACGAAGGCGACGACGCCGATGACGGCACGGTGAAACTGTCGCCCGGCAAGATCCAGCGCAGCGGCGTGAAGTCCGAGCCGGTGGCGCGGCGATCGGTCCAGGTCCTGGTCAAGGCGCCCGGTACGATCCAATTGGACGAGCGCCGCGTCTCGGTGATCGCGATGCGCGCCGAGAGCTTCGTGCAGAAGATCGCGGACGTCACCACCGGCTCCCGCGTGAAGGCGGGCCAGCCGCTGATGGAGATCTACAGCTCGGCGGTCGCCTCCGCGGCGGCCGACTATCTCGCGACCATCACCTCCAAGACGGTCGGCGGGGTCGAAATCTACGGCCGCGGCTCGCGGCAACGGCTGATCAATCTCGACGTCCCCGAGCGGGTGATCGCCGAGATGGAGAGAACGCGCCTCGCGCCCGTCACGATCCACTGGTCGGCGCCTCGCGACGGGATCGTGCTCGAGCGCAACGCGATCGAAGGCATGCGCGCCAATCCCGGCGACGTGCTGTTCCGCATCGCCGACACCTCGCTGGTCTGGGCGCTGGTCGACGTCGCCGAGCGCGATCTCGGCAACATCGCGGTCGGGCAGGCCGTTACGGTGCGCGCGCGCAGCTTCCCCGGCCGAAGCTTCACCGGCAAGATCGCGGTGATCTATCCGCAGGTGAACCGCGAAACCCGGACGGTTCGCGTCCGCATCGAGCTCGCCAATCTAGATGCGATGCTGCTGCCGGACATGTATGTCGATGCCGACGTCCACACGGCGGACAGCGCGCCTGTCCTGGCGATCCAGGACAGCGCGGTGCTCGACACCGGCACGCGGCAGGCCGTCCTCGTCGACAAGGGGGACGGGCGCTTCGAGCCGCGGGAAGTAAAACTCGGCCGGCGCGGCGGCGGCTTTATCGAGGTGCGGGACGGCCTTGCCGAAGGCGAAGCGGTGGTCACATCCGCCAACTTCCTGATCGATGCCGAAAGCAATCTGAAGGCCGCGCTGAAAGGCTTTGCCGAGGCTGCGCCTCAAGCCGCCGACGGCGGCCATGCGACGGGAGAGCACAAATGATCGCCCGCATCATCGCCTGGTCGGCGCGCAACCTGCTGCTGGTGCTGTTCGGCACCGGCTTTGCGGCGGCCGCCGGCTTCTACGCGCTGCTTCATCTGCCGCTGGATGCGATCCCCGACCTCTCGGACACCCAGGTCATCGTCTACACCGAATATCCCGGCCAGGCGCCGCAGGTAATCGAGGACCAGGTCACCTATCCCATGACGACGGCGATGCTGACCGTGCCGAAATCGAAGGTGGTGCGCGGCTTCTCCTTCTTCGGCGTGTCGTTCGTCTACGTGATCTTCGAGGACGGCACCGACATCTATTGGGCGCGCTCGCGCGTGATGGAGTTCCTGAACGGCGCAACGTCGCGGCTTCCCGTCGGCGTCACCCCGACCATCGGGCCCGATGCGACCGGCGTCGGCTGGGTCTACCAATACGCCGTGATGTCGAAGGAATTGAACCTCGCCGACACGCGCACGATCCAGGACTGGAATCTGAAATTCGCGCTCGCCAAGGCCGAAGGCGTCGCCGAGGTCGCCAGCATCGGCGGCTTCGTCAAGCAGTACAACGTGGTGCTCGACCCGCAGCGCATGCGCGATCGCGGCATCAGCATGCAGAAGATCCGGGAGGCGATCCGTGCCAGCAATGCCGACGTCGGCGGCCGCACGGTCGAGCTGTCGGAGTTCGAATACGTCATTCGCGGCAAGGGCTACATCAAGAGCATCAACGATCTCGGCAACATCGTCCTGAAGACCAGCAACGGCACGCCGGTGCTGCTGCGGGACGTCGCCAATGTCGAGCTCGGACCCGACGAGCGGCGCGGCATCGCCGAGCTGAACGGCGAGGGCGAGGTCGCAAGCGGCATCGTGCTGCAGCGCTTCGGCGTCAACGCGCTCGACGTCATCGAAAACGTAAGGAAGCGGTTCAAGGAGATCGCGAGCAGCCTGCCGAAATCGGTCGAGATCGTCCCGGTCTACGACCGCTCGGGCCTGATCTATTCGGCGATCGACACGCTCAAGCACACGCTGTTCGAGGAGAGCATCGTCGTCGCGCTCGTCTGCATCGTGTTCCTGCTCCATGTCCGCAGCGCGCTGGTCGCGATCCTGATGCTGCCTGTCGGCGTGCTGATGGCGTTCGGCGCCATGAAGTTGCTGGGCCTCGGATCGAACATCATGAGCCTCGGCGGCATCGCCATCGCGATCGGCGCCATGGTGGATGCGGCGATCGTCATGATCGAGAACGCGCACAAGCACCTCGAGCGCGCCGAGCCCCGTCAGTCGCGTGTCCAGATCCTGATCGACGCGGCATCCGAGGTCGGCCCGGCGCTGTTCTTCAGCCTGCTCATCATCACTGTCTCGTTCATGCCGATCTTCACGCTGGAATCGCAGGAGGGGCGGCTGTTCAGCCCGCTGGCGTTCACGAAGACCTTCGCGATGGCGGCCGCGGCCCTGTTGTCCGTCACGCTGGTGCCGGCGCTGATGGTGATCTTCGTCCGCGGCAGGATCGTGCCGGAGAGGAAAAACGTCATCAACCGCTTCCTGATCTGGATCTACCGCCCGGTCATCAAGGGCGTGCTGCGCGCCAAGACGCCGGTGATCCTGGCTTCGCTGGTCGTGCTCGCCGTTACGATCTGGCCGGCACGGCAGCTCGGCACCGAGTTCATGCCGACGCTGAACGAGGGCACGCTGCTCTACATGCCGACGACGCTTCCCGGCATCTCCGTGACCAAGGCGGCCGAGCTGATGCAGACGCAGGACCGCATCATCAAGTCGTTCCCGGAGGTCGAATCGGTCTACGGCAAGGCGGGGCGGGCGGCGACCGCGACCGATCCGGCGCCGACCGAGATGTTCGAGACCTTGGTCAGCCTGAAGCCGAAGGAGCTTTGGCGTCCCGGCGTCACCGTCGACAGCCTGATCGCGGAGATGGACAAGGCGCTGCAATTTCCGGGCGTCTCCAACGCCTGGACCATGCCGATCAAGGCGCGCATCGACATGCTGTCCACCGGCATCCGCACTCCCGTCGGCGTCAAGGTGATGGGCACCGACCTCGTCGAGATCGACCGGCTGGCGAAGCAGGTCGAACGGGTGATCAAGACGGTGCCGGGCACCTCATCGGCCTATGCCGAGCGCGGCATCGGCGGCTACTATCTCGAGATCGTCCCGGATCGCGAGGCGCTCGCCCGCTATGGCATCCTGATCCAGGATGTTCAGGACACCATCGCGGCGGCGCTCGGCGGCCAGACCGTCACGACAACTGTGGAGGGGCGGCAGCGGTTCACGGTGAACATGCGCTATCCGCGCGACCTGCGCGACAGTCCCAAGGCGATCGCCAGCGATATATTGGTGCCGATGCCTGCAGGCGGCGCGGTGCCGCTCGGCGAGGTCGCGAAGGTCGAGCCGGCGCGGGGGCCGACCTCGATCCGGACCGAGAACGGCCAACTCGCGACCTACGTCTACGTCGACATCCGCGATCGCGACATCGGCAGCTACGTCGCCGATGCGCAACGCGCCGTGACTGACAGCATCCAGTTCCCGCCCGGATACTACGTGGTCTGGAGCGGCCAGTACGAATATCTCCAGCGCGCCGCGGCGCGCCTGAAGATCGTGGTGCCGGTGACGCTGACGATCATCTTCCTGCTGCTGTACCTGAATTTCAGGGCGATGACCGAGACCTTGATCGTGATGCTGTCGCTGCCCTTCGCGCTGGTCGGCGGCATCTGGATGATGTGGTGGCTCGGCTTCAACATGTCGGTCGCCGTCGCCGTCGGCTTCATCGCGCTTGCCGGCGTCGCCGCCGAGACCGGCGTCGTGATGCTGATCTACCTCGAGCATGCCCTGGCCGAGATGAAGGCGGCGTGCAGCGCCGAGGGCAGGGGCTTCACCCGGCAGGATCTCCACGAGGCCATCATGGTGGGCGCGGTCGAGCGCGTCCGTCCCAAGATGATGACGGTCGTTGCCATCATGGCGGGCCTGCTGCCGATCATGTGGAGCACCGGAACCGGGTCGGAGATCATGCAACGAATCGCGGTGCCGATGATTGGCGGCATGATATCGTCGACGCTGCTGACGCTGATCGTGATCCCGGCGATCTTCGGATTGGTGAAGGGCTTCCGCCTGCCGCCCAAGCGCGAGGACAGAGGACAACCGGCTGAGATGCCCAAGCCGATCGGCGCCAGATTGCGCGTCGTGGAGCCGGCCGGATGAGGCGGGCCGTGACGCACGATATATGTCGGGGCGCCGGAGTGACAGAAGAGGAAGCCGAAGATGAAGCAACGCGCATATCTGATGACCCGCCGGTCCCTTGTCGGGCTGATGGCTGCGGCAGCTTTTGCAAGGCCCGCCGCGGCGGCGCCCGACGCAGCCACGCTCACAGTGCATCGGGATCCGAGCTGCGGCTGCTGCGCCGGCTGGGTGCAGCATCTGCGGGACGCAGGATTTACCGTGCAGGTCGAGGAGACTCCCGACCTCGATCCGATCCGGGCGCGCCTCGGCATCCCCTCGAACCTGGTCGCGTGTCATACGGCGGAGGTCGCCGGTTATGTTGTCGAGGGGCACGTGCCGGCCGCGGCCGTGCGGCGCCTCCTCGCGGAGCGTCCAAACGCGAAGGGGCTCGCCGTCCCGGGCATGCCGGTCGGATCGCCCGGGATGGAAGGCGGCACGCCGCAGCGTTACGAGGTCGTGCTGTTCGGTGCCGACGGTCAGAAGCCGTTCATGCGCTTCATCGGCGCGGAGGAAATTGATTGATGAAGGAGCGGACGGTGCTGCGCGATGCCTAAAGCGGAATGGCTTTAGCTCGAATCTATAGTCGCGGGCTCGGTGCAACCTCTCCCGCTTGCGGGAGAGGTCGCGCCGAAGGCGCGGGTGAGGGCTTTCTCCTCTTGGGGACTATCCCGTTGCGGAAGCACCCTCTCCCCAACCCTCTCCCG
This sequence comes from Bradyrhizobium sp. USDA 223, assembly GCF_044909005.1. Taxonomy (NCBI): domain Bacteria; kingdom Pseudomonadati; phylum Pseudomonadota; class Alphaproteobacteria; order Hyphomicrobiales; family Nitrobacteraceae; genus Bradyrhizobium; species Bradyrhizobium sp. USDA 223. The sequence goes on along the minus strand of NZ_JBIYDR010000001.1, from coordinate 3,748,462 downwards.
CAAGCGGGAGAGGGAGCGCACCTCTCTCGTTGCAGCAATCGAACCTCATTTCATCCCGCTCTAGCCACCACTACGGCTGCGGCGGATAGCGCTCGAATGCCGGCAGTTCGTGCGCATGCTCCATCCAGCGCAGGCGCTCGGCGACCTGCATCTGCATCGTCGGCGGCACGGCCTCGGGATCGTCGTAGGTCGCGCTCTGGATGTCGATCATCCCCGGCAGGATGTCGCCATTGACGTAGAACAGTCCGGTTCCGCACGCGCTGCAAAAGTGCCGCCGCCCGTGTTCCGAGGAGCGGTAAACCTTCGGCTCGCCCTTGGTCACCTTGACCGCGCCCTCGGGGTACATCGTCCAGCCGACGACCGGAGCGCCGGCGTGTAGCCGGCAATCGCGGCAGTGGCAAAGCGCGTGGACGATCGGCTCGCCTTCGACCTCGTAGCGGATTGCGCCACAATGACAGCCGCCCGGTGATGGTGCTCATGCGTTCCTCCGATCGAAGATGACGTTTCAGATCGATAGCCCTCGCGCCTTTTGGCTTCAACAACGCAACCAAATCGGGATTGCGTCGTACTGTCGCCTGACAGCTGCTGCCATTTCCTACAAGCGCGACCAGGCTAAGTTCGCGCCCGTGTGCGCGCGATCCGCATCAGCCGTTGCTTCACCGTCCGCGCGATCGCAGCCGGCGCCTCCTCGGGGATCGCAAAGCACGAGCTCGCGTTGATCTCGCAGAGCACGTAGGTGTCTGCGCCGGCCGCATCTTTCGGCCCGTACAGGAAGTCCGCATCCCAGATCACCGGCAATGACGACTCATCGATGCCGAGCGTTGCCATCATCTGCGGCGTCCATTCGTCCTCCATCGCTCCTCGCAGCGCCTGGAATGGCGAAGCATCAGGCCCGTGCATGATCCGCGGCCCGGGCTGGGCCTCAGGCGCCTCCGGTCCTTCCGGCGGCGGCGGGATCAGGGCCTTGATCTTCTGGTGTCCGAAGCCTGCGACTTTGGTGCCGCTCATGTAGCAGCGGATCATGCCGTCGGGCAGGCGCGGTTGAAACGCCTGGTCGATGATGCAGCCGCCCCAACCGAAATAGGGCTCGCACCGTGCGAGCAGCGCATCGATCGGCATGTCCTCAGGCGTGCTGCCGCGCTGTGCATGCAGCACGCGAACCATGCTTTCCGTGCCGGGCAGGGCCTCAACCTTCCAGACCCCCTGGCCGCCATTGCCGCGGTTCTGCTTCAGCACGCGCGGGCCGCCGGCACGAAGGCGCGCCGGAAACTGGCTGCGGAAGCTTGCCGCGGTGTCATAGCGATGCGTGTCGGTGCCCCAGCCCAGATGCCGTGTCCGGTAGAGCACCTCCTTGACGCCCATCTTCAGAATGATGTCCGGATGCGCGCTCACCCATGGCCCTTGCGCCGCGACGTCGCGCAGCAGGGCGTCGAGCTCGGCGCGGGTCTTGCCCTGGTGGATCGGATCGACCCAGACCAGCACGCCGTCGGCTGCGAGCAATTGGTCGCGGACCGCGCCCGCAAAGCTCTCGTGGTAAATCGCTGGGAAGGCGTCGATGCCTGCGGCGGCGAGCGCCTCGAAGACGCGGACGAAGCGGCTGTTCTGCGCCGTCGCCTCGCGCCGCGCGGCAGCGTCGCCGCGGGAGAGGATGGCTATTGTCTGGCGGGAGGAGGGGTGACGTTCGGTGTCCATGCGCAAGCTCCACGTATGTGCGTGCTGCGCAGAGCTTGGACCTGGGTCTCACGGGGAGTCTGCATCGTCCCCACGCGGACAATGTATGTGAAACCGCCTCGTCGTTTCAAGATGGTTGGCGGGTTCCTGACGAAGGGAGCTCGCCTCCATCGATCTCGACGCCGGAAAGCTTGATCAAATCATTGATGTCGAGATCGAATTGGACTCGATCGAACGAGACCGATCAGGATGGGTCGCTTACGCCATCCTCGTTGTCCCCGAGGATTGTCTCCGATAGCAGTGCAGCGGCCTTCTGCAGGGGAGCTATGAACCGATCCAGCTCAGTGAAGCTCACCCGCGCCACGGGAACGGACACACCCAGGCACGCGATCAGCTCGCGATCCGGTGAGAGGATGGGAACGGCACAGCCGACCACGCCTCGCACATATTCTTCATTGGTCTTGGCCCAGCCGCGCTTGCGGGTCTCATCGAGCACCTCCATGAGGCGCTCGACATCGACGATCGTGGTTTCCGTGTATCGCGTCAGCGTGAGCGCGCGGCACAGCTTCTCGCGCATGCGCTCCGGCAGTCGGCTCATATAGATCTTGCCAGTCGACGTGCAGTGGAGCGGGGCCGCTTCGCCGGGATTGAACTGGAGGCCTTGCGGTTGCGAGACGCGGACACTGTCGACGTAGGCAACGACATTGTCCCGCACGACCCCGATCTCGCATTGCTCGCCGATTTCGGTGGCGACGGCGCGAAGCACCGCGTGCCGCCGCGCGGTGCGGAAGGCTGCGCCGATGACACCGGCCGACAGCAAGACCAGTTGATTGCCGACCACGTAGCGCTTCGTCCCCACGGCTTTCTGAAGAAGCCCGCGCTGCTCCAGATTTCCGATGAGCCGATGGGCCGTCGGCAGCGGTAGGGACAGCGCAGCGGCGATCTCCGCAACCGAGGCTGCTCTGGTCTGGCTGGCGACATAGCCAATGATCGCGAACGCGCGGTCCAGTGGGCCGTCGGTACTCGGCTGCTGCATTTCACCGTCTCCACCCATCTCAGGAAATTATCATTTTTCGGAATAAAAACTACTGAAATATGAAAATCTTTCTAGCCGCTTTTGTGCTGTGCCCATATCGTTGGCGTTGTCCGGTGGTGAACAGGATTTGTGCAGTGCGAGCCACCGCGGACGTGCTCAGGAGATCGGGATGTCAGGTCTTTACGACGTCGATGCCGTGAGGAAGGAGTTTCCAGCTGCCGAGCGGATCACCTATCTCGACTCCGGCTTCCAGACGCCGCTCGCGCGTCCCGTCAAGGCGGCGATCGATCGTTTTCTGAGCGAAGGTCTCGAGACTGCCGGCCCGAAGAGCCTCTGGCTCGATCGCGTCGAGCAGACGCGCGAAAAGCTGGCGCGGTTTCTCGGCGCATCGGCCGACGAGATCGCCTTCACCAAGAACACTTCGGAAAGCATGAACATCGCCGCGAATGCGCTGCCGCTGCGCGCCGGCGACAAGGTCCTGATGATCCACGGCGATCATCCGAACAACGCCTACGCATTCCTCAATCTGCGGCGCAAGGGCGTGACCGTCGCATTCGTGCCGATGACGGAGATCGTGAACGCCGACAGCCTTCGTCCCTACATCGATGCGAGCACGAGGGCGATCTCGATCTCGCAGGTGACATTCCATGCCGGTCATCGTTTCGACATCGAAAGCATCGGCGCCCTCTGCGCGGAGAAGGGGCTCTATTTCGTCGTCGACGTGATGCAGGCGATCGGCGTCGTGCCGATCGATGCGAAAGCGATGCGCGCGACCTTCATCGGTTCGGGCAGCCATAAGGGGCTGCTCGTGCCGCAGGGACTGGGCCTGCTCTATTGGGACAAGTCGAGGGCTGAGCTCGAGCCTGCCTATCTTGCGGCCGCGAGCCTCGCTGAAGTTCCGGCCGATCTGATCGCCCGGCCTGACAGGCTCGATCCGGCCCCGAGCGCGCGCCGCTTCGAGCTCGGCAATTTCAATCTTCCGGCCATCCATGCGCTCGATGCCTCGCTCGACATGATTGAAGCGCTGGGCGTCGAGAACATCCAGAACCATTGCTTCGATCTCGGCGATCACCTCATCGCCCGGCTCGATACGCTCAGCGTCCGCCTGGTCGGCCCTCGCGCGCGGCAACATCGCGCGCCGCACATCTACGTCATTGCGCTGCCCGCAGCCGAATGGCTCGGCCATTTCGAGGAGAATAACGTCCGCGTGTCGCCGGAGCGGGACGGCATTCGCGTGTCGTTCGGGATGTTCAACACGGTTGGTGACGTCGACCGCCTGATCGAGGTCATCCAGCGGCGCGGCGTGAAGCCATCATCGAGAGCCGCATAGGCTGTCCAGCAAGGAGACGTACATGACGAAGTTTGCACGTGTCTTGAGCATTCTGTCAGGTCTCGCGGTCATTGGCGGCCTCGGCAGCGCCGCGACTGCCGCCGACAGCCCCACGCTCGCCAGGATCAAGTCGAACGGCGCTATTACCATCGGCCACCGCGAGGCTTCGATCCCGTTCTCCTACCTCGGTCCCGACCAGAAGCCGATCGGGTTCTCGCTCGATCTCTGCGCAGCCATCGTCGAGCGCATCAAGGTGGAGACCGCCTTACCCAATCTCAAAGTCAATTACGTTCCGGTGAACTCGTCCAACCGCATCCCGCTGATCCAGAGCGGCACCGTCGACATCGAGTGCGGCGGCACCGCCAACGACAGGAAGCGGCAGGAGCAGGTCTCGTTTTCCGTCGCCACCTTCGTCAGCCAGCCGCGCTGGCTGGTCAAAGCGGACAGCGGCCTGAAGACGGCCGGCGATCTCAAGGGCAAGACCATCGTCGTGACCCAGGGCTCCAATGCCGTCGGCTTCGCGCAAGGCGTGAATGCGAAGGAGCAGCTCGGCTTCAACATCGTCCAGGCCAAGGACCATGCCGAATCCTTCCTGATGTTGAACACCGGCCGCGCGGCCGCCTTCATGGAAGACGATATTCTGCTCGCCGGCCTCAAGGCCGCAGCTCCGAAGCCGGATGCGCTGATATTTCTCCCCGAGGGTTACGCCAAGATCTATTATGGCCTGATGTTCACGAAGGGCGATACCGGCTTCAAGGCGCTGGTCGACGACGTTTTGTCGAAGCAGATGGCGTCGGGCCAGTTCGAAAAGACCTACGCCAAATGGTTCACCAGGCCAATTCCGCCCAAGAATGAGAACCTGGCGTTTCCGCTGACGGTCGAGCTCACGGAACGGATCGCGCATCCCAGCGACGCCGTCGATTGATCGCGACGTCGGCAGAGACTGTCCCGCAAACCGAGCCCCGAGGTTCGCCATGTTTGCAGTGCTTCTTGAACAGACCGCGGACGGCCAGCGCTATATCGACTGGCTCGTGTCGGGCCTCGGCTGGACCTTGGCACTGGCGTTCTTCGGCTGGTGGATCGCCTTCGCGGTCGGTGTCGTCGTCGGCATCGGCCGCACCGTGCAAAACCGGGCCGTCGCTGCGCTTGCCCGTCTCTATGTGGAGATCTTCCGCAACATTCCCGTGCTGGTGCAGATGTTTCTCTGGTACTTCGTCCTGCCGGAGATACTTCCCGTGTCGCTCGGGAACGCCATCAAGCAGATTCCGCTGCCCTGGGGATCGTTCTTTCCGGCGCTGGTGTGCCTCGGTCTCTACACCGCCGCCCGGATCGCCGAACAGGTGCGTGCCGGGATCGAGGCCCTGCCGAAAGGTCAGGTCGAAGCGGCAAGCGCGCTCGGGCTCAGCGGGTATCCGACCTATCGCTATGTCATCATTCCGCAGGCGCTGCGCCTGATCATCCCGAGCCTGACCAGCGAGGTGATGGGCATCTACAAGAACACCTCGGTCGCGCTCACCATCGGACTGATGGAGCTGACGGCTCAGGCCCGCCAGATCAGCGAAGCGACATTCCAGACCTTCACCGCTTTCGGCGCCGCAACGCTTGTCTACCTCGCGCTGGCGCTCATCGCCTATCAGGGGATGGCGCTGATCGACAGGGCCGTGCGCATTCCGGGCACGGGCCCTGCGGACGATGCAGTCAAGCCCGCCGCGACGCGCGCCACCCAACCGATCGACTCTCTGCCTGATGCGATGGAGATCGTGAAATGAACAGCCTCGATTTCTCCGTTGTCCTCCAGGCGTGGCCTTACCTCTGGTCGGGCCTGCTGTTTTCGCTGGCGCTGACCGCCGTTGCTTTCGTGGTCGGCCTGGTCCTCGGCACTTGTCTCGCCCTGGTGCAGCACTTCGAAGTGCCCGTGCTCGGCAAGCTCGTGCGGGGCTATGTCGCCCTGATGCGCTCGATCCCGCTGATCCTGGTTCTGTTCTGGTTCTTCTTCCTGGTGCCGATCGTGCTTGGCCATCTCGGCGGCAACGGGCGGCCGGTCCCGATCGGCGCCACCTGGACCGCGTTCATCACCTTCGGCCTGTTCGAGGCAGCCTACTATTCGGAAATCATCCGCGTCGGATTGCGGGCCGTGAACCGGGGACAGTTCGAGGCCTGTCAGGCGCTCGCACTCTCGACCTTCGATACCTATCGCTCCGTGATCCTGCCGCAGGTGCTCCGCGTGGCCAGCCCGATCATCCTGAGCCAGACCATCATCCTGTTCCAGGACACCTCGCTGGTCTACGTGCTCTCGCTCACCGATCTGCTTGGCGCAGCCTCGAAACTCGCGCAGCTGAACGGCCGTCTGGTCGAGATGTATCTGGTCATTGCGGTGGTCTACCTCACCATCAGCTCGGCGGCATCGCAATGCGTGGCCTCCTTACGCAAGCGGTATGCGATCGCGGGACTACGCCGCTAGCGCTGCGCATGGTCATCCCAATCTTTGGAGAGGAAAATGCTTGAGCTCGCTGCGAGGAATCGGGCGTCCATCGTCACCGTGGAAAATCTGGTGAAGCGGTTCGGCCATTTCACGGCCCTGAACGACGTCAATCTCACTGTTGCCGTCGGCGAGAAGGTCGTGCTGTGCGGCCCCTCCGGCTCGGGCAAGTCGACGCTGATCCGCTGCATCAACCACATCGAGAAGCACGATGCGGGGCGCATCGTCGTCGACGGCATCGAGCTGTCGGACCGCATGACCGACGTCAACGGCGTTCGTCGCGAGGTCGGCATGGTGTTCCAGAGCTTCAACCTGTTTCCGCACCTCTCGGTCGTCGAGAATTGCATGCTGGCGCCGATGAAGGTGAGGGGCCTGTCCCGCACTGATGCGCATGAGCGAGCGATCGGTCTGTTGCGCAAGGTGCGCATTCACGACCAGGCGAACAAATATCCGGGGCAGCTCTCCGGCGGCCAGCAGCAGCGCGTCGCCATCGCGCGGGCGCTGTGCATGCAGCCGAAGGTCATGCTGTTCGACGAGCCGACCTCCGCGCTCGACCCGGAGATGGTCAAGGAAGTGCTCGACACCATGGTGGAGCTCGCGAAGGACGGTATGACCATGGTCTGCGTCACGCACGAAATGGGCTTTGCCCGCGAGATCGCTGATAGGGTGGTGTTCATGGATCGCGGCTGCATCGTCGAGGAAGCCGACCCCGAAACCTTCTTCCGCGCACCGAGCACGGAGCGGGCGAGGGATTTCCTCTGCCAGATCATCCCTTAGCGATCCGTCTCGATCTGCGAACCGATCGAGGGCACGTCGCGGGAACCAGCCTACCCATGTCGCCAGATTCTCACGGCCGAAATGACCAGGATCACAGCCAATCCCGGCAGAAGAATCGAATTCGGGACGACGCCGAGAAGCAGGCCGCCGATGAATGTGCCGGTGATGGACCCGATGGCCATCGCAAGCATGAACTGCCAATTTGCGCGGAGCACCGAAAAGCTCTGGTCGCGACTATAGCGTGCAAATCCCACCAGCATGGTCGGCAGGCTCACCGCGAGTGAGAGGCTGCCCGCCAGCTTCACGTCCGCGCCGAACAACAGGATCAGGGTGGGGATCAGGAATTCCCCTCCGGCGACGCCGAGCAACGATGCCACGATCCCGATCGCAAAGCCCGCTGCTATGCCCGCGACGATCAGGCTCACGCCTGTCAGCGCCGGTGGGGTTGCCGCCTCGTTGCCATGTGCGAACAAAAGCATGCCGGCGATCAGGAGCAGCAGGACGGCAATGATCTTGTAGAGCGCCCCGGACTTTAGGCGCGTCGCCCAGGATGCTCCGGCATAGGCGCCGAAAAGGCTGCCCGCCAGCAGGTTCAGGATGATCGGCCAATGGGCATGTATCTCCGCGAACGGAACGGCGTGTGCACGAAACGGCAGTGCGCTCGCCACCACGATCAGGCTCGTCGCCTTGTTCAGAATCACGGCCTCGAGGCCGCGAAATCCGAACAGGCCGATGAGCAGGGGCAGCCGGAATTCTGCACCACCGAGACCGATCAAGCCGCCCAGAGTGCCGATGATTGCGCCGGAGCCGAACGCGGCAGGATTGTTTCGCATGGACACGACGCAAAGATGCGCGAAAGACAACACCCGCGACGGACGGCTCCGTGCGGGTGTGACGAACTCTCGATGATGCCAGTATGCCCCTGTTTTGCCCGACGAGTCAAAGGTAAGCACGGGTCCCCGGCGGTATCGTTGCGGTCGGCGGAAGAGCGTAACGATTTCAACGCCCCGCTACTGTGCATGGGGTTGTTTTCGCACTTTTTGTTTGGCGGCCGCGCTCACCGCCGGCCGCGCGGCGCCTCGGCCTTGGCCGGCGGCTCGGTTTGCGGGGCGCAGGTCGCGGCCTGAAGCGAGGCTTGCGCCTGCTGCATCAGGCCGGGCTCGGGGGCGAGCGCCTTCATCAGGATCAGACCGGTCGTGGTCGGGGAATCGATGATCAGGCGGTCAGCCGCGGTGACCTCCTCGTCCTCCGGCAGCTCGCTATGCTGCGCTTCCGTCATCAGATCGAGCTCGATCACCTTGCGGCCCGCGGAGCGGTCGTTGATGGCGTAATAGGCGATCTCGTTGCGGGTGTAGAACGACACCGAGGTGTAGGCTTGGCTCACCGGCACGGTGAGCTTGATCGGCCCGCCAGAGAGATCATAACGACAGATCGCCAGCGCGAAGGCCGGATCCATGAACGGCATCGGCGAATTGTTGGGATCGGCGAGGGGAAGCTGGGTGACGGCGTTCACCCTGGTCATCGGCGTCAGCCGCGAATAGGCATCCTGCGTGGCAATCCGCGGCAGCGCCAGCACGCTGACGAGATGGACCACGAGGCCCAGCACCACGCCGGCGACGACGGTGAAAACGAGCCGGATCATGAGCAGCCCACCGTGGTAATGCTCGGCATCGGCGCATCGCGCTGGGTGCGCGTCCCAACGCCGACCGGCGTGTCGTAGAGACGCAGCATCAAGGCGTAGCGCTCGATGCCGCCGGTCGGCAGCCAATTGCCGGCGCGCGAGCGCGAGGCGATCCGGATCTCGAACGAGCCGTCGGATGCGCGCACGATCTCCTGGCTGGTGAAGCCGTAGCGCTGCAGCGAATTGGCGACGAGATGGCCCTTGCGGTCGTAGAGCGTCAGCGTCCAGAACCGCGCCGGCGGCGTCACGCCGGAGATGACCACGTCGCAGCGGCCGTCGAGCGCCTTCTTCCTGTCGTCGGTGGTTGCGGTGAAGGCGACCCCGTCGCCGGTGCCGATCGGCAGCTCGCCGTTGCGGACGATGGTGGCGCGCGAATAGGGATCGACGTCGGCGGTGCCGGTGCGCGGCCGTGCCGTCCAGGGGCCGATGGTCAGCGCGCCGATCTCGGTGCCGCGCGTCGTGGTCATCCACGTCGCGCCGACGCCGACGACCGTCGCGAGAAGAAGCGCCGTCAATGTGGTCAGGATCAGCCGCACTTGCTTTCGATCAGTACTTGCGCGGGGCGGAGGTGTTGGCGTTGTCTTCCGCATAATTCTGCGGGAAGGCGAGCGCGCTCGCCGACGAGGACGGCCTCGCCGGATTGCTGTCATTCGCCGTCGATTTGTTCGCGGCCTTGGCCGCATCATCCAGCAGCTTCTCGACCCGCACCAGGATGTCGGCGCCGCGCTTGGTCAGCACCGGCGGCGGACCGGGCTTGGTCTCGAGCACTTTCGGCGCCGCGTTGGCCTGCGCGTTGCTCACATGCTGCGGCGGCAGCTTCTGGCCCATGCCGATGCCGGGGATCTCCCGGACCTCGACGCCCTGATGCGCCACGAGCATGATGTCGTGCCAGGTCTGCGCCGGCAGCGAGCCGCCGGTCATGCGGTTGGTCGGCGAATAATCGTCGTTGCCGTACCACACCGCGCAGGTGAAATTGCCGGTGAAGCCGACGAACCAGGCGTCGCGATAGGCATTGGTCGTGCCGGTCTTGCCCGCGGTCGGAATGCCGTCCAGCGCGGCGCGGCGCGCGGTGCCTTCGCTGACGACGTGGCTCATCATGCCGGACATGTCGGCGGCGACGGAGGCGGGGATCGCCTGCCGCGGCTTCGGTCCGTCGCGGTCCCAGCGCCAGACCAGGTCGCCGGCGCCGGTGCGCACCTCCAGCACCGCATGCGGCGTCACCGCCTTGCCGCGGTTCGGGAAGGTCGCGTAGGCGACCGCGTGCTCGAGCACTGTGACTTCGTCCGAGCCGATCGGCATCGACGGCGTGTCGGGCAGCGGCGCCTTGAGACCGAAGCGGCGCGCGACCTCGACGATCTTCGCGCGGCCGACCTTGGCGGGGTTCTGCGTCTTGGGCTCGTTCTTCCGGCCGATCTCGATCGACAGCTTCACCGGCACGACGTTGATCGAGCGGGTGATCGCCTGCGTCAGCGTCACCGAGCCGGAATAGGAATGGCCATAGTTCTGCGGGCACCAATTGCCGATGCAGACCGGACCGTCGACCACGACCGAGTTCGGCGTGTAGCCGTTCAAGAGGGCCGTGGCGTAGACGTAGGGTTTGAACGAGGAACCCGGCTGGCGATAGGCGTCGGTAGCGCGGTTGAACTGGCTGGCGCCGTAGTCGCGCCCGCCGACCATGGCGCGGACGCCGCCGTCGAGGTCGGCAACGACGGTCGCCGCCTGCGTTGCGTGATAGTCGCGGCCGAACTGGCGAAGCTGGTTCTCGACAGCGGCCTCCGCCGCCTTCTGCAAGTTGGCGTCCATCGCGGTGCGGACCACGAAGACGCGCTCGGTGTAGGACTTCGGGAAGGTGTCGACCAGCTTGCGCATCTCGTCGAAGGCATAGTCGAGATAATAGTTCGGCGAGGCCTCGTCGCGGCGGTCGACCGCGAAGGCGGGGTTGCGGCGGGCGCCGAACACCTGGCCTTCGGTCATGAAGCCGGCATCGACGAGGTTGTCCAGCACGACGTTGGCGCGGGCGCGGGCGGCGGGCAGGTTGATGTGCGGGGCGTACTTGGTCGGCGCCTTGAACAGGCCGGCGAGCATCGCCGCTTCCGCCAGCGTCACGTCGCGCGCCGACTTGTTGAAGTAGAAATGCGCCGCGCCGTCGACGCCGAAGGTGCCGCCGCCCATATAGGCGCGGTCGAGATAGAGCTTGAGGATCTCGTTCTTGGTCAGGCGCCATTCCAGCCAGATCGCGAGGAAGGCCTCGTTGACCTTGCGCTCGATGGTGCGCTCGTTGCTCAGGAACAGGTTCTTGGCGAGCTGCTGGGTGATCGAGGAGCCGCCCTGGCGGACGCCGCCGGCTTGCGCGTTGGTGACGAGCGCGCGCGCGGTGCCGGCGATGTCGATGCCGAAATGCTCGTAGAAGCGGCGGTCCTCGGTCGCCAGCGTCGCCTTGATCAGCACGTCTGGAAAGTCTTCCAGCGGAATGGAATCGTTGTGCTTGATGCCGCGGCTGCCGATCGGGTTGCCGTAGCGGTCGAGGAAGCTCACCGCGAGGTCGGACTTCTTCAGCCAGTCCTCGTCCGCGGTCTCGCGGAAGGCGGGAATGGCGAGGGCGAGCATCACGACGAGGCCGCCAAGCCCGAGGGTTGCGGCCTCCGAGAACGGCTCGATGAACACCCAGCGCTTCCACCGCCCGACATAGAAGCGGTCCATGAAGGTCGAGTAGCGCTCGTAGAGCTCGCGGATGCCCTTGGCCGAGGAGAACAGCGAGGAGTCGATGCGCGCATCGAGATCCAGGAAGAAATTCCGGATCCTCTGCTTCCAATGCGGTGGTATGATCTGGCGCACCTAGAACCCTTGCGGCTTGCTTCGAAAGCGTTCAAGCACCCGGCCGGGGCGGCATCGAGACGTCTTGCGGGTATGTTGCGGCAAACCCAAGGCGCCCGGCCAGCATCCGAGGGACTTGCTGTTCCTTCTAGCCGAGCGGGGCTCATAAACCAATGGCCACGCTCGCTATTTTGAACAACAGGCCTAATTGACCCCGGATCATTACGGGCCTCAAAGGGGCCTCGCTTGCACCATTGCCGCCGCGCGCCCTAGATGGCGTTGCCGTAGCTCTTTCGAACTGTTGTTGAAGCGCATGACCGCAGCTCCCAAACGATCTCAAGGCCAGGAAGGATTCTTCTGGAAAACCAAGACGTTGGAACAGATGTCGGAGCGCGAGTGGGAAAGCCTGTGCGACGGCTGCGGCCGCTGCTGCCTGAACAAGCTCGAAGACGAGGACACCGGGCAGATCTACTTCACCCATATCGGCTGCAAGCTGCTCGACGGGACGAGCTGTGCCTGCAAGGACTATCCGAATCGTTCCGACAAGGTTCCGGACTGCGTCCGCCTGACCCCGGCCAATGTCCGCACCCTGAACTGGCTGCCGCCGAGCTGCGGCTACAAGCTCGTCGCCGAAGGGCGTGACCTCTATTGGTGGCATCCGCTGGTTTCGGGTGACCCCAACACCGTGCACGAAGCCGGCGTCTCCGTGCGCGGCCGCGTGGAGGGCAGCGAGGAGGAGGTCCCGGACGAGGAGCTCGAGGACCACATCGTGCAATGGCCGGCGACCTTGCCGAAGCGAGCGCGCTTGAAACGACGTCCGAAGGACTGATCCGCCGCCGCGCCGAGGTCACGTCTTTGCGATGACCTCAAGGCGGGATGCACCCATGCGTCGCGGTGCCTGCCTGGGAAGAAATTTCCCCTCTACATTGGGCTGCATAGTACGAATCCTTCGCGGTGTTGCACCGCGTCACGACGCCCGATCGAGATGAACAAGTTCGACCGGCAGAGCGATTCTGCCGACATCCAGGCCTTGCCCGACGACATTGCCGAAGAGCTGTCCCGCCTGCCGAGCGAGGTCATCAGCGTCGACGACGCGCCCTCGATCGCCCCGCCGGTACCGCTGAGCTCCGACGAGGTCCGCACCATCGTCATCAGCCTGATGGTGACGATGTTCCTGGCCGCGCTCGACCAGACCATCGTGGCGACGGCGCTGCCCACCATCGGACGCCAGTTCCAGGACGTCTCCAATCTGTCCTGGGTGATCACCGCCTATCTGCTCGCCTCGACCGCGGTCGCGCCGGTGTTCGGCACGCTCAGCGACATCTACGGCCGCCGCGTCATGATCATCATCTCGCTCAGCCTGTTCGTCGCGGGCTCGGTGCTGTGCGCGATCGCGCCGAACATGCCGATGCTGATCCTGGCACGCGGGCTTCAGGGCCTCGGCGGCGGCGGCATCATGCCGGTGGTGCAGACCGTGATCTCCGACGTGGTGAGCCCGCGCGAGCGCGGGCAGTACCAGGCCTATTTCTCCAGCGTCTGGATGGTCGGCGGCATCCTCGGCCCGGTCATCGGCGGCGTGTTCGCCGAGCATCTGCACTGGTCGATGATCTTCTGGATCAACCTGCCGCTTGCGGCCGCAGCGCTCGCATTGCTGCTGCCGAAGATGAAGAAGATCCCGGTGTTCCACCGCAAGCGCAAGGTCGACTGGCTCGGCGGCGTCTTGCTGATGGCGTCCGCCGTCGTCTTCATGCTGGTGCTGACCTGGGGCGGGACGCGCTATCCCTGGCTGTCGCCGACGGTGCTGGCGATGGTGGGTGGTGCCGTTGCGCTCGCGGTGACCTTCGTATGGCATGCCCGGCGGGCCGACGAGCCGTTCCTGCCGCTGCCCTTGCTGACGGGATCGGTGGCGCCGTTCGCACTGACCGCGGGAGGCTGCGGCCTCGGGGCGATCACCGGCCTCACCGTGCAGCTGCCGCTCTATTACGAGCAGGTCTATCATCTCACCGCCAGCGAGGCGGGGCTTGCGCTGATCCCGCTCGCGGCGGTCTCGACCGTCGGCGCGGCCGTCGCCGGCCGCACCATGGCTCGCGCAAAACACTACAAGCGCGTCGCCATCATCGGCACGTCATGGGCCGCGTTGTGCGGTCTCGCCCTCACGGTCACCACCTTGCCGCTCTGGGGTCTGCTGCTGCTGATGGCCGCGTTCGCGCTGGGACTCGGCACGACTTTTCCGGTGTGCGTGGTCTCGCTGCAGAATTCGGTGGCGCGTCCGCAAGTCGGCACCATCACCGGCGCGATGAACTTCTTCCGCTCGCTGATGTCCTCGTTCACGGTGGCGGCCTTCGCCGCGATCCTGCTCATCGCGCTCGGCACCGACATCCCGCTCGCCGGCGAGCATCACGCCGCGGGCGCCGTCGCGATCCCCGCCGACGACATGCGGCACGCCTTCCGCTACGTGTTCGGCGCCGCCACCGCGCTGATGACGATTGCTGCGCTGTGCCTGATCGCGATGGAGGAGCGGCCGCTGGCCGGACCCTCGGCCAAGCAGCCAGTGGAGATGGCCGAGTAGGCTAGCCGCCTCGATCGGCGTAAGGCTCGTTTGCGACATTGCCCTCGGCGGCCTTTCGCGCCGCCGCCGCAAGATGGGTCTTGAGCTGCGCCAGCGCGTCGGCGGACCAATCATGGACATCGGTGACGGCGACCCAGGCATCGACGTAATGTTCGGGCGCGTAGACATGGCCAAAGCCCATCGGGGTATTGGTCGCGACTGCCATGTCGAGGGCGAGCTGCAGCATCGTCACGACTGGATACCATCGCAGCTCCGGTGACACATCCGGCCCGCGCGGCGCCGTCATCCAGTCAGGGGCCCGATAGGCGTCGCGATAGGCGAAGAACGTGATCGCGTCGCTCGCATATTGCAGATAGACGATGCGCATCGGACCCCAGGGCGCATCTGCCGGCACCGTCGGTCCATTCTGGTTCATGAAGCGCACGAAGCGGCCGTCGCGGAATTCCGGCAGCCAGGCCGGCGTGCCCGGATTGCGGTTTGCCGTGATCGAGCGCCAGATGCGACTTTCGAACGGCGCGCCGCTCAAAAGTGCGCCCGCAATCGGATCGCCGATCATCTCAAACAGCTCTGCGGATTTTTCCGAGTTCATCGCGCCGAGGCTCAGTCCGTGCAGGTACAGCTTCGGCCGCCGGTTCTTCGGCAGCGTCGTCCAGTAGCCGTAAATTTCCGAAAACAGGGCGCGCGCCGCTTCTGCACCGGATTCGGGCTGAAACAGCAGCGTCAGCGGACTGTTGAGATAGGAATACTGCATCGCGACACTGGCGACGTCGCCATGGTGGAGATATTCGACAGTGTCCATCGCGGCAGGGTCGATCCAGCCGGTTCCGGTCGGCGTAACGACGATGAGTGTGTCGCGATCAAACCCGTGCTGCCGCTTGAGCTCGTCGAGCGCAAGCTTGGCGCGCGCTTGCGCCGTCTCGGCGCCGCCAAGGCCGACATAGACCCGCACGGGCTCCCGCGCGGGCCTTCCTGTAACGGCGCTGATCTCAGTTGCGGTCGGCCCCGAGGCGATAAATCTGCGCCCCATGCGTCCAAGCTGCGTCCACTTCACCAGCGAGGCGGCACTTCCCGTTCGTTCGGGCGCGGTCGGCTGCGGCCGCTCGGGCTCAAGCAAGGCGTCGACTTCGCGAAAGGACAAATCGAGCGCGTTGAACGCCGTGCGGATCAGGACATTGCTGGCGATCGACCAGAACAACAGGCCCGCGGCGAGCACGCCGATGACGTTCGCGATCCTCCGCGGAATGACGCGTCTCGCACGCGCGGCGATGAGGCGCACGGCAAGCGCGAACAGCCGCGCCAGCACCAGCAGCACGACGAACGTCATCACGGCGATGGCGCAGACCTTGAGCGGATGGGCGGTCTCGACTGGCGCCATCTTCATCACGGTGCGGATCGAGTTCTGCCATCCGGCTGCCCGCCACAGAAAAACAATGACGACGAGCAGGCAGGCGGCCGCCACCAGCGCGTTTGCGGTCGATCTCAGGCGCGCCGGCGGCTCGGGCAATTCCAGATAGTGCCACAGCCAGCGCCAGACGTTGCCGGCGAGATAGCCGATCCCGAAGCAGGCGCCGGCGATGGCGCCCTGCGTGAGATAGCTCCGCGGGATCAGCGTCGGCGTCAGCGCGGCTGCGAAGAACAGGGCACCGAGCATGAGGCCGACGCCGGAGAACGACAGCAATTGCCGCCGAATGAGCCACGCCAGTTTGCCGAAAGCACCCACCGCGCGATTCAACCTCAGCTATTGTCTGACAGACCACTCTTGCGCGGCAGCACGATCGTGAATTCAGTAAACTTGCCCGGCTCGGTCGCGACGTCGATCCTGCCGCCGTGCTGCTTCACGACGATGTCGTGGGTCATCGACAGCCCGAGGCCGGTGCCTTCGCCGGCTGGCTTGGTGGTGAAGAACGGATTGAACATCTTCTCCTTCACATCGTCGGCAATGCCGGTGCCGTTGTCGCGGATCGCGATCTCGACGTTATCGCCGCGATCGCGCGTCGCCGCGATCACCGTCGGCTCGTAACCGGCGGCACCGTCGGCCTTGCGCCTGATGACCGCGTGGAAGCCGTTCGAGATCAGGTTCAAGAGTACGCGGGTGATTTCCTGCGGATATACTTCGGCGCGTCCGGCCGCGGGATCGAGCGCGCGCTTCAGCGTCACGTGGAAGCCGGGCTTCTCGGCGCGTGCCCCGTGATAGGCGAGGTTGAGGCTTTCTTCGACCAGCGCATTGATGTCGCTCAGTCCATGCTCGCCGCCACCTTCGCGCGAATGCAGCAGCATGTTCTTGACGATGGAATCGGCGCGGCGGCCGTGCTGCACGATCTTGCCGAGGTTGTCCTGCAGAAGCCCGGTCAGCTCGTCGACCTCGCTGCGGACGTTCTCGGGGAGGGGGACCGGCGCGAGCACCTCGTTCAGCTCCTCGGTCAGTTCGGCAGACAACGAGGCGAAATTGTTGACGAAGTTGAGCGGGTTCTTGATTTCGTGCGCGATACCGGCAGTGAGCTGTCCCAGCGACGCCAGCTTCTCGGTCTGGATCAGGCGGTCCTGCGCGGCGCGGAGATCATCGAGCGATTTGGCGAGCTCGCTGGTGCGGGTCGCAACTTCGTTGAACAGGCGCGTGTTCTCGACCGCGATCACGGCCTGGTCGGCAAAAGTTTTGAGCAGGTTGATCGCCTTGTCCGGGAAATGACCGGGCTCCCGCCGCGTGACGGCGATCGTGCCGATCGCAAGGCCATCGCGCAGCATCGGCACCACGAGGATGCTGCGATAGCCCCGTGTTCGCGCCAGCTCCTTCATGGCTTCGGTAAGGTCAGGCTCGTTCTGCATGTCGCTGCGGAAGGCATACTCGCCGCTGCTCGCCACCCGACTGTGAATGCCCGACGAGGACAGCGGCGTCGGAAACGAGCTCAGCAGATCCGCATTGCCGGCCTCATTGTCGGTCGTGAAGGCGGCCAGTTGCAGCATCCCGTCGACGACGCGGGTGACGGTGGAGGAGTGCGCTCCGATCAGCGCCTTGGCGCTGTCGGAAATGGCCTGGAACACCGGCGTGACATCGGACGGTGAAGCCGCGATCACCTTGAGAATGTCGGCAGTCGCAGTCTGACGTTCCAGTGCTTCCTTGGTCGCGTTGAACAGGCTGACATTCTTGATCGCGATCACGGCCTGGTCGGCGAAGGTCTGCAGCAGGCGCACATGATGCTCGGCGAAGTTGCCGATCGCGCGGCGCGTCGCGATGATGATGCCGATGGCTTCGCCTTCGCTCATCAGCGGCGCGAACAGCATGCTGCGATAGCCGCGGGCCCGCGCGATGTCGCGCGCGGCCGGCTCGAGCTCGGTGTCGGGCAATTGCGCCGCGGTACCATTGGCCACCAGCTGGTAGGGCGGAAACTGCGCGAACGGCACCGGGAACGAGGCCTGGAGCACGCGATCGCCCGCGGGATCCGTCGGCGTGAATGCCGCAAGGTGCGCGGCGCCGTCGACATAACGTAGCACCGCGGTGGAGAAGCCGCCGATCAGCCGGTTGGCGTTGGTGGCAATCGCCTCGAATACCGGCTGCACGTCGGACGGAGAGGCCGCCATCACCTTCAGGATATCGGCCGTCGCGGTCTGGCGTTCCAGCGCCTCCTTCGTCTCGTTGAACAGGCGCGCGTTCTCGATCGCGATCACGGCCTGGTCGGCGAAGGTCTGCAGCAGCTCCACGAGGTCGGGCGCGAATGCACCCGTTACCGTGCGTGTGACGCTGATCATGCCGACCGGCACGCCCCGGTTCATCAGCGGCATGAACAGCACGCTGCGGAAGCCGCGCAGCCGCGCCAGCTCCCGGTTCAGTTCAGGGACGTCGGCTGCCTCGCTGTCGGGAAACTGGATCGTCTGGCCGTCGCGCACGAGGCTAAAAGTCGGGAAGTCCGCGATCTTGCGCGGGAACGACGCCTTGAGCCCTGCGTCCGCCTCCGGGTTGGTCGGCGTGAATGCCACGAGGTGAAGCTCGTCGCCGATGAACTGAAGCACGGTCGCGGAGAAGCCGCCGAGCAGGCGCTTTGCGCTGGCGGCGACCGCCGTAAAGACCGGCCGCGCATCGGACGGCGAGGCCGCGATGGTACGCAGGATCTCGGCGCTGGCGCTCTGGCGATCCCGAGCCGTCGCAAGCTCGGCCCGCAGCTGCGCAATCTCGGCGGCGGCCGACCGCAATCGGCGCTCGAGTTCCTCGATTTCCTGCAAAACGGTCGTCATTCCCGGTCCAGCTTGATGCCGCGGCCTGCGCGGCACAGGGCCGGATTATCACAACTTCTGCGGCCGGAGCCAGCGGCTCGCAGCCGTGCCCGCACCGGCTCCGCTCACGTGCCGGGCCGCGACACCTCGGTCTCCTTGGCTGTGATGAACTCCAGCAGCACCGGCACGCCTTCCCTCGTCTTCGCGATGCCGCGCTTGATCGCGGGCACGATGTCTTCCGGCCGCGTCACCCGCTCGCCGTAGCCGCCGAAGGCGCGGGCCATCGCGGCGTAGTCGCCGGAAATGTCGGTCGAGCGATATTTTTCGGTCGAGATCGGCATCACCTTCAGCTCGATCGCCATCGAGAAATTGTTGAGCAGGATCGACATGATCGGGATGCGCTCGCGCACCGCGGTCTCGAAATCCATGCCGGTGAAGCCGATCGCAGCATCGCCCCAGACGTTGATGCAGAGCTTGTCGGGCTTTGCCAGCTTGGCGCCCATCGCAAGACCGAGGCCGTAGCCAAGCTGCGTGGTTTTGCCCCAGCCGAGATAGGTGAGGGGCTCGACCGATCGCCAGAACGGCGAGAGCTGGTCGCGCGGGCTGCCCGCATCGTGGGTGATGATCGTATTCTCGATGTCCACGGTGTGCTGGAGATCCCACAGCACGCGGTAGGGGCTGAGCGGCGCGTCGTTGCTGGTCAGCTTCGGCATCCATTTCGCCAGCCATTCCTTGTGTGAGGCTGCGATCTCGGCCGCGACGGCGGATGCATCGCGATCCGCGGTGACGGTCTTGCCGATCTCTTCCAGCAGCGCGTCGAGCACGAGGCCGGCATCGCCGACCAGCCCGATGTTCGCTTCCACATCCTTGTTAAGATGATTGGGATCGAGCGTCGAATGAATGATGGTCTTGCCCTTCGGCATTGCAATGCCGAAATTGGTCTCGGTGAAGGAGCAGCCGATGCCGAAGATGACGTCGGCCTCGGCCAGAAACTTCGGCACCGCGCGCGGCACTGCGAGGCCGCCGGAGCCGAGCGACAGCGGATGCGTCTCCGGAAACGATGATTTGCCGCCCAAGCTTGTGGTGACGGGGATCGCCAATCGCTCGGCGAGCCGTTTCAGCTGCGGCCAGGCCTGCGCATAGTGTACGCCCTGGCCGGCATAGATCACCGGCCGTTTTGCGTTCACCAGCAGGCTGGCGGCTTCCTTGACGTGAACGGGGTCGGCGCCGTAGCGGGTGCGCAGGACCGGCGTGTAGTTCAGCGGCTCCGGCACTTCCTCGTTCCACATGTCCGAGGGGATCTCGACGATGACGGGCCCGCCGCGGCCGTTCTTCAGCCTGGTGAAGGCGCGGCGGAAGATGTTGACGATTTCGGTCGCGAGGATGATCGGCTCGGACGATTTCGCGAACGGCTTCATCGCCTCGCTGGAATTGAAGTTCGGCTCGATATGCGCCAGCCTGCGCTGATAGCCCATCGGCAGCACCAGCACGGGAACGGATTCGCCGAAGCACTGCGCCACGCCGCCCATCGCATTCTCCGCGCCCGGCCCATGCTGCATGCAGAAGGCTCCGATGCTGCGTCCCGACGTCACCCGCGAGATCGCATCCGCCATGTGGATGCCGACGCGCTCCTGCCGCACCATCACCGGGCGGATCTCGGCCTTGGCCGCGTGCTCGATCAGATGGTTGACCGGATAGCCGCAGAGGATCTCGATCCCCTCGCGCCTCATGATTTCCGCAATGGCGGTGCCGAGCTTCATGGCGTCTCTCTCCTCAGGCTAAGGCCGGTTGATCCGGCTTGTTGGGAGGAGAGGATCAGGAATTTCCGGGAGCGTAAAGCGCGCGCGGCGAACGTGGTGGTAGGCCAGCTATGCGTCGCGAGCGTGTACCGGCGCCATCCCGTGATGGTCGCCGCGACCTTGCGCGGTCGGCCGCAGGCGCTCCAGCAGGCGCTTGGCCGCAAGCAGATCCGGCGTCTCGAAGCCCTCAGTGAACTCGCCATAGATCGGCGAGAGCAGCCGGATAGCCTTGGATTTGCGGCCGGTCGTGCTCCAGTGTGCCGCGAGATCGGTCGCGATCCGCAACTGGAATGTCAGTGCGCCTATGGCGCGCGCTTCGGCGAGGGCCCGCTGGAGCCGCTTTTCGGCGCGCAGCGGCTCGCCGGTGTGGAGAAGGATCGCGGCGTCAACCCTCTGGAGCTCCGCCCGGCACCAGCGCTCGCCCTGGCGTTCCTGATGCTCGATCGCCCGGGTGATGGCTTGGCGCGCTTCCGCGATCCGCCCTTGCGTCAGATAGGCGCGAGCGAGGACCGCGAGATAGCTGCCGATCCGCATCAAGAACCGGCATTCTGTCAGCTCGTCGATTGCGGCTCGAATATCCTCTACCGCGAGCGGATCGCCCCGCAGCTCGCGAAGGCAGGCGGAGAAATAGCGCTCGACCGGAACCCAGCGTGAGATGCGCTCGCGTTCAAGGTTGCGACGCAATCGCTCGGTGTAGCTCGCGAGCCCGTCCAGATTGCCGGTCTCCAGCGCGACAGGAAGTGCGGCGAGCCCGAATGCGTTCGACTGCGACACCCAATGGCCGCTGCGGTCCGCGGCATCGACGGCGTCGCTCGCCAGCCTTGCCGCATATTCGGCTTGCCCTTGCATCCACGCGACGAAGGGCAGGTTGAAGCGGACGGTGATGAACCGGTAGACTTCGTTTGCGTCCTTGCGCGAACGCCCCTCGGCCAGCGAGTAGGTCGCTGCGAGACGGTCGAGAACCGGGCGGCTCTTGTTCAAGTCGCCGGCAAAAGCGCGCGCCCAGGCGAGTGCGCGGTCGGCTTCGGACGTTGCCGTGAGGTCGCGGTCGCGGTCGGCAAGCCCCGTCGCTTCCTCAAGATAGGTTGTAGCGCGCGGGACCTCGCCAATCTGCAACAGGTAGAAGCCAAACCCGACCAGCGCCCGCTGCTGATATTCGATGTTGCCGGCCCGCTTTGCAAAGAGGATGGCATCGAGCCAGGCAATCTCGTTCTCATTTGACATCTTGCGGGCGTAGAACAGGCTCCAGCCAAGGGCGCAGGCGAGTTTTGTCTTCGACAGATCGTCGCACGGGATGGTCTTGGCTAATGCGAGTGCATGCGCCAACCGCGCCTGCGCTTCCGACAGGATCGACGTTTCCGACCACAAGGTGATCGCCGCAACCGTGAGCCTGATCCCGAGCACTGGATCGCCGTGCGCGCCGAACGCCCATGAAAGAGCGGCGCGCAAGTCGGCGATGCGGCCAAGGTAACGCTGGGTCCAATCGGCCGGTTCGCGCCATTTCCACTCCTCTTCGGACTGTTCGAACAGCGTGAGGACACGTTGCGCATGACGGCCTAGCGCCTGGTCGCAGGCAGGATCGGCCCGGCGCCGGTCGCCCGCGTAGCGGCACGTGCTGTCGAGCAGGCGATAGCGGAGGCTTGCGCCATGTGCCTGCGCGCTCAGAAGCGATTTGGCAACGAGACTGCCGAGGCCGGTGACGACGTCGACCGGCGTGAGCCCTGCCGCTTCGGCGACGAAGACCGCGTCCTCGACCTCGAACGCTTCGCTGAACACCGAGAGCAGGCCGAACAGTCTGGCTTCACGCTGCGACAGCAGCCTGAAGCTCCAGTCGATCGTCGCCATCAGCGTTTCATGGCGCGGCGGCGCACCATCGGCGGCGGGAACACGAAAACCCAGATTCTGGTCGAGCAACTCCACCAATTGGCGAGGATTGAACCTGCCGATCTGGGCTGCCGCCAATTCGATCGCCAGCGGGAGGCCGTCGAGCGAGTGGCAGATTGCGGCGACGGCCTCGCAATCGTCATCGACGAATTGGTAGTCCGCCCATTCAGCGGCGCGGCTGACGAACAACTGCACTGCCGGAAACCTGATGGCTTGATCGGCGGTCAGGGCGTGACCGGGTTTGGGTGAGACCAGGGAGCCGAGCCGGACGACATGCTCGGTGGCGGTGCCGAGCGGTTCCCGGCTCGTCGCAAGCAACCTGGACGGCGATGCCTCCGCCATGAACCTACCGGCGAAGATCGTCGTGGCTGGCAGGACGTGCTCGCAATTGTCCAGAATGACCAGCATCTGCCGCGGCCTCAAATAGTCGATGGCCGCAGCCAGGCTGTTGTCCGGATTGCCCCTGATGCCCAGGGCCGTCAGCAGCGCGGCGCCGAACAGCGTCGGGTCGGAGATCGTTGCGAGATCGACGAAGCACACGCCGTCGCGGCACTGTGGCGCAAATGCCTGGGCTACAGCCAAGGCAACCGTCGTCTTGCCGATTCCTCCTGCACCGGCCAGGGTCACGTGCCTGTTGCTGGTCAACAGACCCGTGATTTCGTCGATTTCCGATTCACGACCAACGATGCCACGCAGCAATGGCGGACTGGACGAGGGGACCGGTTCGGCGAGGGCAAGATCGTCGTCGACCTCGCCCATGCTGATCTGCACCTCCGCGATGAACTTGTATCCGCGGCGCGCGACGGTCGCGATGTAGACGGGCTCGATCTGGGTATCTCCCAGTGAACGCCGCAAGCTCCACATGTTGACCTTGAGATTGCTGTCGTGAAGGAAGGTGCCCGGCCAGGCGGCCGCCATCAGCTCAGTCTTGCTGACCAGCTCGCCGCAGCGCTGCACCAGCAGCTGCAAAAGCTCGAATGCGCGTCCACCCAGCTTGACGGGGCGCCCGTTGAGAAGGAGCAACTGGCGGCTGGGGATCAGTCGAAATGGGCCGAAGCAGTAAGTGAGCTCCCGCCGGCCTGTGCCCCGTTGTCGTGTCTCCGTGGCAGCCCGCATTGATCATTGCCAATCGATCGTACCGATCAACTGGTATTATCATGCACTGCAATATTCTTGAAGAGAACCCTTCCGAGTTCGTACGATTTGCCGCAGGGCAATTGCGACAAAACTCTCGCGCGGGACGGTTCGGCTATTTTTTAGGCTTGCCAAGAATGGCCATACGCATGACTTCGACGCCGCCGTCGGCAAGTTCCGGAAGCTTGGCGAACCAATCCTTCACATAAGGCATCGCGTTGTGTGCGTCGAAATCAGCCTGGCTGGCGAACACTTCGTAAAAGATGAAGTGGCCCGGCTTGGCGCGGTCTTCCTGAAGGAAGTAGATCAGGTTCTTGGGATCGCTGCGGACCAGGTCGATCAGCGGCAAGGTGGCGGCGCGCAGCATGTCTTCTTTTCCAGGCTTGGCCCGCACCTGGGCCACCACGGAATATGCACCCTCCGGAATCTCCTGATAGTGCACGCGCGGCGCTTCCTGAGCCAGAGCCGGAAGCGTCGGTGTCGCCGTAGAGGCGATCAGCAGGGCGGCGAGCGAGTTGCGGACGAGAGCTTGCATGGTGAAGTCCTTGACATGTGATTGTATCACCGGGTGACCAGCTGGGGCGCCGACAGCCACCCCCGCCGCACGAGCGTCTAGCGCACGATCTTCTGTTGCCGTTTTGCCAAGGCCTCGCTGAAGCGCTTCTTGACCGGACCGAGCGCCTTGACGAATTCGAGCTGCTCGCCCTCCGGTCCCTTGCAGTAGATCAGCTCCCAGCCGTTGGAAGGTTCGGCGGTCACCCGGTTCGTGTTGGTGTTGCGGGGCGCGGCCTTGCGATCCGCTTCCGTCATGACGCGGATGGTGCGGTTCGCTCTCACCTGCGTCATGCCGCGGCGCGCCGATTCCGCTTCGAGATCGGCAATGAACTTGTTGAAGTCGACATCGTCGCGAACATAGAAGCAGATGTGCATCATGCGCGGGAAAGCAGGGCTCATGTGCTCCACCGGTTCGGCGAAGCTCTTCGCGCCGCCCATGGGCTGATCAGCCTCGCGATATTGCAGCAGCTCGAGCACCATGTTGTCGAACTGGATGAAGCGGACGTCGAGCCGTTGTGCCCCGCTTCGCAAGTCGGGCACGCCAATGGTTCGCGGATTGACCCCGCGTGCGTTCGCCTCGATCTCCTGGTCGGCCAGCAGCGTGTTCTGCACCCCGTCGCCCTGGAAGTCGCCGTGCCGGAACACCTCGGTGCCGCCAAGCACCTCCGTGTAGAACTGGTAGGCCCGCTCCATGTTCTGGACCGTCAGCCCGAAATGCTGGACGCCCTGGAGCCGCGCGCCGAGCGGCGCCTCGTCGCGCTCGGCGTCCTGTGTCGCGGCCCGTGCGTCGACTGCCGTACCGGCGACGAGGCCCGTGACGACGGCGGCGCCGGCGGTGTGAAGCAAGGCGCGGCGACCCATGCCGGTGGGGTGGTCGGTTGCATTTGTCATGCCGTTCTCCTTGATCATTCGGTGGATTGGTCTGCGTTGTCCTGTCGGCTGGAGCAGTGCTTGGCCGGGGCGGCGAATCTGCTGCGCCCCTGCGCTTTCAATCGGCGGCGGGAAGCGGAGCTGCGGGGCTGACCAGCCCCTCGGAGCGGAGCTCGCGCCAGAAGTCAGCGGGGATGGCCTCCTCGAGCGCAGCGCGATCCTCGGCGATGCGGCTCGGGCGGCTCGCACCGGGAATGACGGCGGCGACCACCGGATTGGCGAGCGCGAACTGCAGGCCGGCCGCCTTCATGCGGATGCCATAGCGGTCTGCGATCGCCTTGATCCGCGCCACCTTCTTCAGGATTTCGGGAGGCGCCGGCGCATACTCGAAGTTCGGGCCGCCGACGAGCGCACCAGAACTGTAGGGGCCGCCGACGACGATCGCGAGCTCGTGCTCGGCGACCATGGGCATCACCCGCTGCAGCGCCCTTGCATGGTCGAGCAGCGTGTATCGGCCCGCGAGCAGGAAGCCATCGGGGCGCGGCTCGTCCAGCGCGAGCAGCAGCTCGATCGGCTCGACCCGGTTGACACCGAGTCCCCACGCCTTGATCACGCCCTCGTCGCGCAGCCGGTCGAGCGCTCTGAAGGCGCCCTTGCGGGCGCTTTCGAACACCGAGAGCCACTCGTCGCCGTAGAAATCCTGCGCAACGTCGTGCACGAAAGCGACGTCGATGTGGGAGACCGCGAGCCGCTTCAGGCTGTCCTCGATTGATCGCAACGTTCCGTCCCGTGAATAGTCATTCACGATCCGGTTCGGGCGTCCGTGTCTGAAGACGCCGCCCTTCTCGCCGAAGTCGCGGGCATCGACATCCTCGATCTCGTCCAGGATCAGGCGGCCCACCTTGGTGCTGAGCACGTAGTCGCTCCGCTTGCGGCCGGCGAGCGCGGCGCCGATGCGGATCTCGGCAAGCCCCGCGCCGTAGAACGGCGCGGTGTCGAAATAGCGGATGCCATCGTCCCAGGCTGCGTTGACCGTCGCGAGGGCTTCCTGCTCCGGGATGTCGCGGAACATGTTGCCGAGCGGCGCTGCACCGAAACCCAATTGTCCCTGCAGAACATCTTTGAGGGCCATGTTGCGAGTCCTTGTCTGCGGCAGGAAAGTCCGTCGGTGTGCGGCGCGGCCGATCTCAGTCGGTCGCTGACGTATCTGCGCTTCTGATGAACGCCGCGACTTCGCGCGGATGCGACAGCATCACCGCGTGGCTGCTCTTCATCTCCGTCACCTTCGCGCCCGAGCGCTTGGCCATGGTGCGCTGTGCCGTCGGCGGGATCATGTGATCCTCGCTCGTCACCATGTAATAGGTCGGCTTCGTCTTCCAGGCCACGCGATCGACCTTGGTCTGAACCGCCTGCAATCCCCAGGGCAGCTGCGCCGCGCCCATGAAGCGTGTCGTGGCCGCGTCGACGTCGGCCGCGAAAGAGGTGGGGAATTTTGCGCGGTCGACGAGCAGATAATTGCCCTCGGTGACCAGCGGAGCCTTGTGCTCGCCGGGAGGCACTGGGGCTTCCGCCAGCGTGCTGACGGACTCTCCGGCGTCGGGAGCAAAGGCCGCGAGATAGACCAGGCTGCGAACCTTCGGATTGTCGCCGGCTTCCGTGATGACCATTCCACCATAGGAATGCCCGACGAGAATGACCGGATGCCGCGCCTTGGCGATCACGCGCTCGGTCTCCGCGACATCGTCTCGAAGCGTGATGGTCGGTTGCTGGACGACGAGCACCTCATAGCCCGCCTCCGAGAGGATGCTGTAGGTGTCCTTCCAGCCCGAGCCATCGACGAAGGCGCCGTGCACGAGAACAATCGAAACATTCCTGTCGGCCGCGGCCGCGGGGACGGCGGTTGCGATCGACAACGCGGCAAGCGCGGAGGTAAGCGACTTCATATCAGGCTCCTGTCCTCGACACGGCGACATTGCCGTTGATGCGCCCTTCACTAGCGCACGACCGCATTGCGATATTTCCGATTCCTGCGCGATGACGCACGCATCTTGCTGAGGTGCGACGAGATCAGCT
This sequence comes from Bradyrhizobium sp. USDA 223, assembly GCF_044909005.1. Lineage (NCBI taxonomy): Bacteria > Pseudomonadati > Pseudomonadota > Alphaproteobacteria > Hyphomicrobiales > Nitrobacteraceae > Bradyrhizobium > Bradyrhizobium sp. USDA 223. The sequence goes on along the minus strand of NZ_JBIYDR010000001.1, from coordinate 3,721,584 downwards.
TTCGGAGCCGAACACGCCTGGCTCCAAGCCTTTGCCTTGGCTGGCTTTTACCTCTTTTAACCGCGCCGCCTCTGGACTTCGCTGGCGCGGCTTGTGAGTAATTCGCGATCGGCGTGGCAGTGACCGGGGCTGCAACTCACCACCGGATGGAATGATCGCTCGCGCGATACGGGGCCGGTGATCGCCGCAACGAAGCGGAAGTCGCAATGGCGCTCGTGACGCATGGAGATCAGAAGTACAAGAACAGCGAGAAGCTCGCTGAGGCCAACGATTGGCCGGGGCTGAGCATCGAGCATCGCAAGTTCGAGGCGGGCCGTCAGGCAACGCCCGTCCCCGTCTGCACCGAGCTCGTCATGCTGCTGTCGGGCGGCGGGACGGTGTGCCGCGCCGGCAACGGCGAAGTCCAGAAAAGCCTCGCGCGTCCGGGCATGAGTTATCTCGTGCCCGTGGGGACGCAGGAGAGCCATCTCGAGCTTTCGGACCGGATGGAATGTCTTCATCTCTATCTGCCGCCGGCGCTGCTGGGCCACAGCGCACTTGCGGATTTCGACATCGATCCCGCAAAGGTCGAGATCGCCTACGCTCACGGTCTGGCGGACCAGGTGCTCTTCCACATCTGCTCGCCGCTTCGCGATCTGCTCCATCGCCCGCGCCAGCCGACCGACGCGCTATTCGTGGAGGGGATCCAGGTCGCCCTCGCGGCGCATCTTCTGGGCAATTACACGATCGACCGTTGGCGCGCGCCCGAGAAGTTGCCGGCGCTCGACCCGCGGCGCCTGCAGCGCGTGCTGGACTATATCGAGGCTTCTCTCGGCAGCGATGTCAGGCTCGAGGATCTGGCGGCCCAGGCCTGCCTCAGCCCCTATCATTTTTCCCGGCTGTTTCGCGAAGCGACCGGGCTGTCGCCGCACCGTTACGTCACCGATCGCCGCGTCCACTCCGCGCGACAGGAGCTCGCGCGTGATCGCTTGTCCCTGGTCGAGATCGCCCTGGAGTTCGGTTTCGGCTCGCAGGCCAATTTCACGCGCGTATTCCGCAAGGCCGCAAATCTCACGCCGGGGCAGTATCGCGAATTGTGCTGCGGCCAGGCCGAGGTGAAATCCGATTGCATCGAAACGGCATTTCGCAGGGATTGCGCATGACGCAGCAGGATTCGGAAATACGGCCCAAGGTGCATCGGGCAGTGCTGTTGCAGCGACCAGGTCGGCGAGAGGACATATCGACATGATCGGGCCGCTCCACGCCACCGGGCAGCTTCGAGGATCACGTCAAGGACATGGCGATGTGGGGAGCGACCGGGCAGCCGTGTCCGAACTGATCGCTCTTTCCCGACAACGAAAATATCCCTCGGCCAGTCGTGGTGTTTCTGGCCCCCTGAATGCAACGGCGTTATCGAACGGAGAAAACCATGACCCAACATGTCCTTTTCATTGTCACCAATGCAGCTGTGATCGGTCCGCATAGTCGCAAGACCGGTTTCTTCTTCGCCGAGGTCGCGCATCCTTTCGAGGTGCTCGACAAGGCCGGGGTCGCGGTGGAGTTCGCGTCGCCGGCCGGGGGGTGGACGCCTTACGATGCGTACGACGAGAAAGATCCGGCTCAGAAGGATTTTCTCGCAAGCAAGGCCTTTCGCCGCTTGAATCACAGCCGCAAATTGTCCGAGGTGGACGCCGCCGACTACGACGCCATCCTGGTGCCCGGCGGTCTTGGGCCGATGGTGGACATCCAGCGCAATGCAGCGGTCCAGAGTGCCGTCGTGCGTGCCTGGAGCACCGGCAAGATCGTCGCTGCTGTTTGTCACGGGCCGTGCGCGCTGCTCGGCGTTGACCTTGGCGATGGCGTTCCGTTCGTGCGCGGCAAGAAACTCACCTCCTTCTCGAAGAAGGAAGAGTTCGACTACGCCCGCGACGATGTGCCCTACGAGCTCGAGGATGCGTTGAGGGCAGAGGGTGCCGAGTACTCGTCCGCGGCCAACTGGCAACCTCACGTCGTCGTCGATGGCCGGCTCATCACGGGGCAGAACCCTGCCTCCGCCGGAGCGCTGGGAAAAGAGCTGCTGGCCGCCCTCAAGGATAGGAGCAGTGGCGCGAAAATCTGAGGGTTCGCAGTGTACGGAATTCGGGAGGGATGGGCTCGGCATCCGAAGCCGCGCTTACCCTCGCATGAGGAGCTATCGCATGACGCAATCGCCGTCCAAGATTACGGCTATCCTCGTTGCTCGCCCGGGCACGTCCGCTGAACTCAGCGCGTTGCTTGTCGGTATGGCTCCGCATTCCAGGGCTGAGCCTGGCAACCTGCGTTGGGATGTCTGGCGCGACATATCGAACGAAGATCGCTACGTACTCGACGAGCTGTACCGCGACGTTGCGGCCGTCGAAGCTCACCGAGCCTCGCCGCATTACCAGGCTTACCTCGCCAAAATTCCCGAGCTGGCTAATCGGACGGCAGTGGTCTTGGAAGCGGTCGAGGTTGGGGACAGGTGAACGGCGTCAGCGAATCTTCGAAGTCACCGGATCCCTATTTGCAGCAGGACTATCGCATTTGGGAGTTTTTCCCCGCGGCCATCCTTCGAGACGCCCACGTTAGGAGGGCTCCTCAGGATGAGGGCGGGGTGCGCGGCAGCAATTTCAACGAGCATTGATGCCGATTAGCCTCATCCTGAGGAGGCGCGTAAGCGCCGTCTCGAAGGAGGAGGCGTGCGCGCAGGCCGCCGCGACAAGTCATATACGATTGCCCTGCTATTTGCAGTTCTTGCAGATCATCAGTTTTCGCTTCAACGCCCCATCTTCCTGATCGAGGCCGTCTGCATCTGGATTGGACCTGGCGTCTCCCGCTGCGCGTGAACGTACAGGTGGCGTCACGCGGCTCGGGGTGTCAACGTCATCGACGGTGCCGACGCTGAAGCCATCGTAGTCGGCGGCTGGGTTCCGCATCGGTTGCGCCCCGCCAATCACGGAAGGCTCTCTGCTGGACGCCGCCGGCGGAGGTCCGTTTGTCGTCACCGGCGCAGGCCTGCTGGCACTCGGGCGTGGCGGCGATGCATCGGGCGGAGCCAGCGAAACCGGCGGCGCGACCGAAGTCTGGCCTCTCGCGCCGTCGTGCGACCAGGCGGCGACAAGCACGAGGCTGAGAGCCAGGAGCATCACGCTTCTCATCGGCATCCTCTCGGCAGCGCTGGTTGCTCGATCGACAGCATGGCCCGTCGAGCCCGCTCCGCCGAAGAATATCAGCACCGAGTGGGCCGTGAAAGCGCCGTCTAGCGGACGCGGGCCAGCTCGGCCGGCGGTTACTTCATCGCGGTGCTGACCGAGTTGAACTTGTTGTTGAGCAGCGCAGCGCCCGTGCTGTTGACGATGGTCACGATTGCCAGAGCGATCCCAGCAGCGATCAGGCCGTACTCGATTGCGGTTGCGCCATTCTCATCGGCAAGGAAGGACCTAAGCAGACGCATTGCCAACTCCTGTTCATCCGATCCGATGGATGGTCGCGTCGTTATCGGACTTGCAAATCGATCGAACAAATCTTCGAGCGCGCCAAAACGCGGCGATCGCACCTTAGCTCGTACGACGGCATTCATTAAATTAGGGTTCCGTCGATCCGTTCAAATGAAGTCAAACCGACAGCCCGGTGCATTGCCCCATTGGCTTGGCCGCTTAACCGATTGTTGAGCCTGTTCGTTAACGAATAGGCAAGGATGTCTCGATCGCGCTCATCCGCGCCGGCCGTCCGCATTCAGCGCCCGCAACATCGCGATGCGGGCGAACATCACCCAGCCGCCGCCGGTCTCGGCCGCATTGATCAAGGTCTCGATCGCCGTCTGCCAATGCGCTTCGTGCTGGGCGTCCTCGGGCAGCTCCATGATGTAGTCGGCGGCTTCTTGAAGCGTGAGCAGCTTGCGCTTGTTGCTCACGCGGACGGGATCGTCGAAGGTCGTCGACCAGGGCATGTCAGGCCGGCCGGTCGGCGAGGGAAGACATCACGGCGTGATCGCGGGGTGTGGTGCTGTTAGCCGGCCTTCTTTGCCCGCGCCGGCGCGCGCACCGGCTTGTCGGCGGCCTTCTTCGGCGTGGTCGCAGCCCTCGCCGCAGCTTCCTTGCCGCCCTTGCCCGATATCGGCAGCAGCATCTCGCGCTGGCCCTCGACGCGCTTCTTCGGCTTCTTGGCCTTGGTGTCCTTGGCGGTCTCCTTGGCCGTGTCCCTGGCGACCTTCGCCGCGGGCGCCGCGTCCTTCTCGTTCGCGATGCTCTTCTTCAGCGCGTCCATCAAGCTGATGACGTTGCCGCCGGTCTTCGGTGCGGCCTTGGCGGTGATCGGCATGCCGCTGCGCTTCTTGTTGATGAGATCGATCAGAGCGGTCTCGTAATGATCCTCGAACAGCTCGGGCTCGAACGCGCCGGACTTCTTCTCGACGATGTGCTTGGCGAGGTCGAGCATGTCCCTCGTCAGCTTCACGTCCTGGATGTCGTCGAAATATTCCTTCTCGCTGCGGACCTCGTAAGGGTAGCGCAGCAGCGTGCCCATCAGCCCGTTCTCGAGCGGCTCCAGCGCGATAATGTGCTCGCGGTTGGTCAGCACCACGCGGCCGATCGCGACCTTGTCCATGCTGCGGATGGTCTCGCGGATCACCGCATAGGCGTCGTGGCCGACCTTGCCGTCCGGCACGAGGTAGTAGGGGCGGATCAGATAGCGGTTGTCGATGTCGGCCTTGGGCACGAACTCGTCGATCTCGATCGTGTGGGTGGAATCGAGCGCGATGTCGTCCAGCTCGTCCTTGGTGACCTCGATATAAGTGTCGGTGTCGACCTTGTAGCCCTTGACGATGTCCTCGGAGGTCACCTCGTCGCCGGTCTCGGCATCGACCTTGAGATACTTGATGCGGTGGCCGGTCTTGCGGTTGATCTGGTTGAACGAAACCTTCTCCGTATCCGAAGTGGCCGGATAGAGCGCGACCGGGCAGGTCACGAGCGACAGACGCAGAAAACCCTTCCAATTGGCGCGGGGGGCCATGGGCTACTCCAGACGCAACAGCGGACAAGCTTTGAGGATACCATCGCCCAGTTGCGAATCATAGCAACCGCCGGCGCGGAATCTTGCAACGGCGTTAATCGCCGCCTGCGCCGTGTTTGCCGGGCGGACCCATGGACCGGAACATCGCCCGAGATGACGCGTTGCCCCGGCAATTCATCGCCGAGGAGGTCGCGGCCATCCGACGCGACAGCCACAGATCGAGGTCACCATGGCAACCAGGCGAGAGCAGAACCGGATCGTTGAAACTCCGACCGAGGCGCGCCAGGGCGAGCCCGGACCTTCGGTGGCGGCGCTGCTCGCCATCTCGACCGGGCTTGCGATCCTGATCCTCGCCGTCGTCTGGTTCGTGTTCTTCCGGACCTGACGGCCGGATCAGCACGCCGGCACCTTCCGGCTCGCCGCGCGATGCGGCACGTTGCGCCCACCATGCCGCCGGCTCCTCCGGCGGCATGGTGGGCGCAGTCGCATTTGCGCGCGCCAAGTCGTATATGGCCCGGCCGTATATGACCAAAAAGTAACGTAGCCCGGTTCCCTGCGTTCATATTCAGTTCACGCCGGAATTGCTCATCTGTGGCGGTGTTCATGTCGCCTGTTCTTGCAGCCTATCCTTGGAGAGAAGCGTGCGCCTGCTCGTTGTTGAGGACGACCCCGATCTCAATCGCCAGCTCACCAAGGCGCTGACCGACGCCGGCTATGTCGTCGATCGGGCTTTCGACGGGGAGGAGGGGCACTATCTCGGCGACAACGAGCCGTATGACGCCGTGGTGCTCGATATCGGCCTGCCGAAGAAGGACGGCATCTCGGTGCTGGAAGCCTGGCGCCGCAACGGCCGCACCATGCCGGTCCTGATCCTCACCGCACGCGACCGCTGGAGCGACAAGGTGCAGGGCTTCGATGCCGGCGCCGACGACTACGTCGCAAAGCCGTTCCACCTCGAGGAGGTGCTGGCGCGCATCCGCGCCCTGCTGCGCCGCTCCACCGGCCATGCCCAGAGCGAATTGACCTGCGGCCCGGTGACGCTCGACACCCGAACCGGCCGGGTCAGCGTGTCGGGCAATCCCATCAAGATGACCTCGCACGAATATCGGCTTCTGGCCTACTTGATGCACCATTCCGGGCGGGTGGTCTCGCGCACCGAGCTGGTCGAGCATCTCTACGACCAGGATTTCGACCGCGACTCCAACACCATCGAGGTCTTCGTCGGCCGCATCCGCAAGAAGCTCGACGTCGACATCATCCAGACCGTCCGCGGTCTGGGCTATCTCCTGACCCCGCCGCCGGCCCCGGGCGCCTGAGGCGTTCCGGCCTTTGAAGTATCTTGGCTTGACGGGAGGCCGAACAGGGCCCTTGGTCCGGTCATGACGTCCGACCACCTGCCATCCAGCGCCGCCCGGGATCATTCCGATGGCCGCTAGCTCGCTTGCGAACCGACTGTTCCTGTCGGCGACCGCCTGGCTCGTGGTGATCCTGGCCATCACAGGCGTGGTGCTGTCGTCGGTCTACAAGAACGCCACCGAGCGCGCCTTCGACCGCCGGCTCAATCTCTATTTGCGCACCCTCATCGCCGAGGTCGCAACGCCCGACGAGCCGCCGGACCGCCAGTTCCAGTCGCTTGGCGAGCCCCTGTTCGACCTGCCGCTGTCCGGCTGGTACTGGCAGATCACGCGGACCGACACCGAAAAGCCGGAGGTGCGCTCCTCGCGCTCGCTTTGGGACAAGAAGCTACCGAAGCTCGAAGAGCAGGGTGCCGAGCTCACCGCCGCCGGCATCCGCCTCGCCTATGTCGACGGGCCGGAAGGGCAGAATCTGCGCATGGTGGAACGGCCGGTCGATCTCGGTGCCGACGGCAAATTTCTGGTCAGCGTCGCCGGGGACGATACCGAGATTTTCGACGAGACACGCAGCTTCGACTACTATCTCGGCGGCACCTTCACGGCGCTCGGCATCGTGCTGCTACTGACGACCGTGTTCCAGGTCCGTTTCGGCCTTGCACCGCTCAAGCGCATCTCGGACGCGATCGCCGACATCCGCTCCGGGCGGGCGGAACGGCTCGAGGGTGAATTCCCGGTCGAGATCGCGCCGCTGGCGCGCGAGACCAACGCGCTGATCGACGCCAATCGCGAGATCGTCGAGCGAGCGCGCACCCATGTCGGCAATCTCGCTCATGCGATCAAGACGCCGCTTTCGGTCATCGTCAACGAAGCCAGCGCGCATGCCGCCGATCCGTTCGCGGAGAAGGTGATGGAGCAGGCGGATGTGATGCGCGACCAGGTCGCCCATCATCTGGAGCGCGCCCGCATCGCGGCACGGGTCTCGGTGGTCGCGACCGTGACGGAGGTGGCGCCTGCCATCGAGGGACTGCGGCGGACCATGGAGAAGATCCATCGCGACCGCGGCATCGCGGTCGAGGCCAAGGCCGATCCATCCGCCAAGTTCCGGGGCGAGCGGCAGGATCTTGAGGAGATGGTCGGCAATCTCGTCGACAATGCCTGCAAATGGGCGGCCTCGCGCGTCCTCATTGATGTCCTCGTCGAGCCGCCACAGCGGGCCGGCGCCGGCCCGCGTTTGCGGGTCATCGTCGACGACGATGGCCGCGGCCTGTCGGAAGCCGAGCGCGCCCAGGTCGCCCGGCGCGGCCAGCGCCTCGACGAGTCCAAGCCCGGGTCGGGACTGGGGCTGTCGATCGTGACCGACCTCGCGGCCCTCTATGGCGGCAGCCTTTCGCTCGGCAGCGCCCCGACTGGGGGTCTGCGCGCCGAGCTGGTTCTTCCCGGACTATAATCCCTTGTTTCGACGACAATTTCCGGCGCGGCTGAGGCTCCTCGAGCGAAGCATGGGAGGCATTCGAGGCAGCTTCCTAAACGGCTTCTTAAGTGGGGACCCCCTATGATCGCGCCGGACCCATCCCATGTCCGCCATTTTACCGTGCATTACCCGGGCGCATGAGCCAGACATCGATCGAGCGGCTGAGGGAATATCTCGCGCAGCTCCCGCCGCAGTCGCAGGCACTGCTGATGCGGGAGTTCGAGCGTGCGCTGGAGCGCGGCCAGGACACGGCGGTGGCCACCCTCGTGCTCGAGCAGCTGCGCAAGATCGTCCGCAAGAGCGAGGCCGACGAGGCTTTGCCGCCGCGCACGGACGATCTGTCGCGGCTCCTATTCCAGGTGTTGGAACCGTTCCTCGTCGAAGCGGGCACTCCTGTCAGGGCCGGCCAGATTCGCCGCTCCTCGCTGCAGCCGATCTGGCAGTGGCTTGGCCGTGACGGCGCACCGGACAAGGTGAACGAATTCGAGGCGGCGCTGGCGCGCATGCCGGCGGACAGTGCTGGGCAGGTCGAAGCCCTGGCGCAGAAGCTTCAGGCCGTGGCCGCGGATGCGATCTTCGAGCTGACGGGGCCGGGCGGCGGCGACAAGTCCCGGGCGCTGGCCCGGGTCGGACCGCCCAACGTGATCGAGGATCTCTATTCGATCGGTGCGGTGCTCCAGGTCCGGGACGCCATTGCGACATTGAACGAGAAACTGCCGCGCACCTTGCGGGCCTTCGGGGATTCCCAGATCGCCTCGGTGACGTCGGCGCTCAACATTCCGGCGCTTCAGACGCCGCAGATGCTGCCTTTCGCCTTGTCGATCGTCGTGCAGCGGATGACCGCGCCCTGGCAGATCATCCGCCTTGCGGTCAAGATAGCGGCGTCCGATGACGAGATCCGCGTCGCGGCGACGCCCTACGGTATGGCCGTCACGATGGCCCTGCATGATCTGTCCTGCGTCGCCGCGGTCCTGCGCATGGACATCAAGCGCGGCCATTTCGACCATGTCGCCGGCAACCTCAAGACGCTGCACGACGGCGTGCGCGGACTGCGCACCGAGCTCGACCTGCGCAACGATTCGGCCTGGGGCAAGCAACTGACCTCGATCCGGGCCGACATCTCCAATGCGCTGCAGTCCGAGATCGACAGCGTTCCCGGCCGCGTCCGCCGCATCCTGCGCCAGCGCCCCGAAAAGGACATTCCGCCGGGCGCGCGGATCGACAGCACCGAAGTCGAGGAAACGGTGGCACTGATCGACTTCGTCGCGACGTGCCGCAACTATGCGAGCGAGCTTGCGATCAACGAGGTGACGCTGCGTACCTTCTCCGATCTCCAGCAATATGTGGAACGGTCGACCGAGCAGCTGGTGCAGTCGCTGCGTGCCGCCGATCACAAGGTCCGCACCTATCGGCAGCAGCAGGTGCAGGCCGCGATCCGCTTCTGCCAGGTGCTGTTCGGCGACGATTACGCCTCATTGATGAGCCGGGCCGCCGAAAATGCACTCACGGGCGAGCGCAAATCGTCGCGCGCAGGCTGATCGGCGCGCATTTTTTCTGATCACAATTTTAAGTTGACGACGCCGATGGCGCACCGTACTTTCGCAGTGCAAGTCTGGAAATTTCCATCTGTAGACGCATGAAACCGGTCATCAGCTCGATTGAAATTGAGAACCGCGTCCTCGTTGCCAAGTATCAACGGCTGATGGTTGGAGCCAAGGTGGTGCTGGTCGAGAAGGCCAGCGATCGGCAGCTGCCTGAGACCGCCACCAGGGTTGCATCTCGGGTTCCGGTCGGAGCGCTGCGCATCAGATTGCCGGATGCAATCAAGCCCGGAACATACTTCCTGAAGGCCTTCGACGGGCACGGCGAGCAGGCCGCGCAAAGTATCGACTTCGAGATCGGCTAAGCCGTTGGATTTTCACCTTTTCGGGACGACCTGCGGGTAGCGCCGCCTTGACAATTGTCAATTGCCGCATCCTCCGGCCGTGGTGTAAAGGCACCTACAGGCGCGGTTCGGGCGCCGCCGGAAGCTTGCCAGATGACGCTATGGTTCGTGTTCGCGCTGATGACGGTCGCGGCGATTTTCGCCGTGCTCTGGCCGCTTGGCCGCACCAGCCGCGCGCAGGATCAGGGCAGCGAGGTCGCGGTCTACAAGGACCAGCTGGCCGAGATCGAGCGTGATCTCGTCGCAGGGTTGATCTTGGCGCCGGAGGCCGAGGCTGCGCGCGTCGAGGTCAGCCGCAGGCTGCTCGCGGCGGCGGCCAGCGAGCCGGCAACGGCGCCGAAGTCGAACCTCAAATGGCGCCGTGCGGCGGCCGTGCTGGCGCTTGCCGGACTGCCGCTCATCGCGGCCGGCGTCTACATGCCGCTCGGCTCGCCCCGGCTGCAGGACTTTCCCCTTGCGCAGCGGGAGCGCGGGGGTGGCATGGCGCAGTCGCTCGAGAACCTCGTCGTGCAGGTCGAGCAGCATCTGGAGAAGAATCCGACGGACGGGCGCGGCTGGCACGTGCTCGCGCCGGTTCTGGAGCGGCTCGGCCGCTTCGACGACGCGGTGCGCGCCTATCACAACTCGCTCACCTACAATGGCGAAAGCGCGGAGCGCAGGTCCGATCTCGGCGAAGCGATCTCGGCTGCCGCCGGCGGCGTGGTGACCGCCGAGGCCAAGGCCGAATTCGAGCGCGCGCACGCCTTGAACGCCGACGATCCCAAGGCGAATTACTTTCTGGGCCTTGCCGCCGAGCAGGACGGCCGCAAGGACGACGCGACCAACATCTGGCGTGCGCTGCTTGCGAAAGCGCCGGCGGATGCTCCGTGGCGTGCCCTGGTGCAGTCCTCGCTGGCGCGGGTCGGTGGGGGCGGCACGCTGCCGGCGCTGTCCGACGAGACGATTGCTGCCTCCAAGGACATGGCCGAAACCGATCGCAACGCGATGGTGCGCGGCATGGTCGACCGTCTGGCGACGCGGCTGAAGCAGAACGGCGACGATGTCGAGGGCTGGCTGCGTCTGGTGCGCGCCTATCTGGTGATGGGCGAGCGGGACAAGGCAATGGGCGCTTCGGCCGATGCCCGGCAGGCGGTTGCCAGCAACGCCGAGCGGCTGCGCCAGCTCAACGAAGGCCTGAAGACTCTCGGGATCGGCGGATGATGATTTCGGGACGAGAGATGCGGAGAACGGATACGCCATGACGCGCAAGCAGCGACGTATGACCATCATCGGCGGATCGCTCGCCGTGCTCGCGCTCGCGGCCGCGCTGGTGCTCAACGCGCTACGCGACTCCATCGTGTTCTTCTCGACCCCGACCATGGTCGCCGAGAAGCATGTCGAGCCCGGCAAGCGGTTTCGCCTCGGCGGCTTGGTGCAGCCCGGCTCGCTCCAGCGCGGCGACAATCTCGCGGTGACGTTCGAGGTCGCCGACGGCAACGCCAAGCTGCCGGTCGCCTTCAAAGGCATTCTGCCCGACCTATTTCGCGAAGGGCAGGGCGTCGTCGCGGAAGGCGCACTCGATGCCAACGGCGTGTTCAAGGCCGATACCGTCCTTGCCAAGCACGACGAGACCTACATGCCCAAGGACGTCGCCGATGCCCTGAAGAAGCAGGGGCACTGGAAGGACGATTACGGTGCCCAAGGCTCCGGTACCCAAGCCTCCGGTGCCGCCAAACCCGCGGCGACGACCGCGCAAGGCAATCCGCAGGGAGCGGTGCGGTGATCGCGGAATCAGGACATTACGCGCTGGTGCTGGCGCTCGCCCTCGCACTGATCCAGTCCGTCGTGCCGCTGGTCGGCGCGCGCCTTGGCGACGCCGCCCTGATGAACGTGGCGCGCTCGACCGCACTGGCGCAGCTGCTGTTCGTCGGCGCCTCATTCACGGCGCTGGTGATGCTGCACGTGAACTCGGATTTCTCCGTCGCCAACGTCTACGAGAATTCCCACTCGATGAAGCCGCTGCTCTACAAGATCACGGGCGTGTGGGGGAACCATGAAGGCTCGATGCTGCTGTGGGTGTTGATCCTCGCGCTGTTCGGCGGCTTGGTCGCGAGCTTCGGCAACAATCTGCCGCTCTCGCTGCGCGCGCATGTGCTGGCTGTGCAGGCCTGGGTCGCCAGCGCGTTCTACCTCTTCATCCTGATGACATCGAACCCGTTCCTGCGCATCGCCAGCCCGCCGATCGAGGGACGCGATCTCAATCCCGTGCTCCAGGACATCGGTCTCGCCGTCCATCCGCCGATGCTCTATCTCGGCTATGTCGGCTTCTCGATCTCGTTCTCATTCGCGATCGCGGCCCTGATGGAGGGACGGATCGATGCGGCCTGGGCGCGCTGGGTGCGGCCCTGGACGCTGGTCGCCTGGATCTTCCTGACCCTCGGCATCGCCATGGGCTCGTACTGGGCCTATTATGAGCTTGGCTGGGGCGGCTGGTGGTTCTGGGATCCGGTGGAGAACGCTTCGCTGATGCCTTGGCTTGCCGGCACCGCGCTCTTGCATTCGGCGCTGGTGATGGAGAAGCGCAACGCGCTGAAGGTCTGGACTATCCTGCTCTCGATCCTGACCTTCTCGCTGTCGCTGCTCGGCACCTTTCTGGTGCGCTCGGGCGTCATCACCTCGGTGCACGCCTTCGCCACCGATCCGACCCGCGGCGTATTCATCCTCTTGATCCTGTGCCTGTTCATCGGCGGCAGCCTGTCGCTGTTCGCGGGCCGCGCCACCTCGCTGAAGCAGGGCGGCCTGTTCGCACCGATCTCGCGCGAGGGCGCGCTGGTGCTTAACAATCTGCTGCTCACGGTGGCCTGCGCCGTGGTGCTGTTCGGCACGCTCTATCCGCTCGCGATGGAAATGCTCGCCGATTTCAAGATGTCGGTCGGCGCCCCCTTCTACAATCTGAGCTTCGCGCCGCTGTTCGCGCTGCTTCTGCTCGCGGTGCCGTTCGGGCCGATGCTGGCGTGGAAGCGCGGCGACCTGCTCGGCGTGATGCAGCGCCTGCTCGCGGCCGGGGTTGCCGGGCTGGTCGTGGTCGCCATCGTCTGGGCCTGGGTGCGGGGCGGCAGCGCGCTGGCGCCGCTCGCGATCGGGCTCGGCGTCTTCGTCATCGCCGGCGCGGTCACCGACCTCGGCGAACGGACGGGCCTGGTGCGCCTGCCGTTCGCAACGGTGCTGCACCGGGCGCGCGGCCTGCCGCGCTCGGCGTGGGGCACCGCGTTCGCGCATGCCGGCCTCGGCGTTGCGCTGATCGGGATCGTCTGCGAGACCACCTGGAACAGCGAATACATCGCGACCATGAAACCGAACGAGACTGCCCATATCGCCGGCTACGATCTGAAGCTCGACGGGCTGTTTCAACGCCAGGGCCCGAACTACCGCGAGATGATTGCCGAATTCAACGTCAGCAGCGACGGCAAGACCATCACGGTGATGACGCCTTCGAAGCGCAGCTTCACCACCCGCGGCTCCTCGACGACGGAGGCCGCGCTGTTGACCAGCGGCGCGAGCCAGCTCTACGTCTCGCTCGGCGACGCCACCGCCGAAGGCGCCATCGCCGTGCGCATCTATCACAAGCCGCTGGTTCTCCTGATCTGGTGGGGGCCGGTGCTGATGGCGCTCGGCGGCGTGCTCTCGCTCTCCGACCGCCGCCTGCGGGTCGGCGCGCCGAAGCCGGCGCGGGCCAAGCAGCGCCTCCAGCCCGCGGAATGATCCGATGCGCCGGATGATGGCCGCCTTCGTCGCCTTGCTGCTGCTGGCGTTGCCGGCGGCCCACGCTGTCCAGCCCGACGAGATCATGCCGGATCCGGTGAAGGAATCGCGCGCGCGCGAATTGTCGCGCGAGCTTCGCTGCATGGTTTGCCAGAATCAGTCGATCGACGATTCCGATGCGCCGCTGGCACGCGATCTCAGGCTGCTGGTGCGCGAGCGCATCGCGGCCGGCGACAGCAATTCGCAGGTGCTCGATTTCCTGGTGGCGCGCTACGGCGAGTTCGTGTTGCTCAAACCGCGCTTCGAGCTGCAGACCCTGCTGCTGTGGCTGCTCGGGCCGGTGCTGCTGATCGGCGGCGGCCTGGCGCTGTGGCTGCAGATCCGCCGCCGCTCGGGAAGGGGTGCCGACGTACCGCCTCCGCCGCTCACGGCGGAGGAGAAGGCGCGGCTTGCGGCCTTGATGTCGGACGAACCCAAATCGCCCTGAAGCCGTCTACGTCGTGCCACGCAGTGCGCGGCAACGGCTGCGTGGTTCATGCTAAATTGACCTTTGTCTGGAAGCTTGTCGCGAGATTTGATTCCAGCTCCTGAGTCCCCCGATGTTCGCGAACAGCAATCTGACGATCCGCTTCCTGGTCGGCGCCGTCGTCGCTGCGTTATTGTTCCTGCTTGGGATCGGCGGCGGCACCGGCTTCATCGCGGTGCTCTATCTCAACAACGAGATCACCAGCCTGTCCTCGAACTTCGCCGCGCTGAGCGGCCCGGCGCGTGACCATGCCATGCAGATCTACCAGCAGGCGCAGACCGCGTTTTCTTATTTCCTGGTCGCCTGCGGCGTGATCGCCGTTGTCGCTTTCGCGATCTGCTTCACGACCTGGTTCGCCGTGCGCAACGGCATCCTCAATCCCCTCGCGGCCATCGTGCATGCCATGCGCGAGGTCGCCGACCAGAAGTTCGAGACATCAGTTCCGGGGCTCGGCCGCACCAACGAGATCGGCCTGCTCGCCGGTGCGCTGGAGGTGTTCAAGACCAACGGCATCGAGCGGCGCCGCCTCTCCGAGCAGCAGCTGCATGAAGCGCAGCATCAGGCCGAGCGGTCGAAATTCCTCGATAACAGGATCAAGCGCTTCAACGATCTCGTCGCCAGTGTCGTCGCCAGCGTGGCATCATCGGCCGTGCATCTGAAGACCAGCGCGGAGACGTTGTCGCGGACCGCCAACGACACCAGCACCAAGGCCAATGCGGTCGCGAGCGCGGCGAGCCAGGCCAGCGCCAGCGTGCAGACGGTTGCAGGGTCCGCCGAGGCGATGACGAACTCGATCGGCACGATCAGCCGCCGCGTCACGGACGCGACCCAGCGCGCCGAAGGCGCTGCAAGCCAGGCGGAGAAGAGCCGCGATACCATTCACACGCTGTCGGATGCCGCCGAAAAGATCGGCGAGGTCGTCCAGCTCGTCCAGGCGATCGCATCGCAGACCAATCTCCTGGCGCTCAACGCCACCATCGAGGCGGCACGGGCCGGCGAAGCGGGCAAGGGGTTTGCGGTGGTCGCCTCGGAAGTGAAGAACCTGGCGCATCAGACCAGCAAGGCGACGGAGGAGATCACCTCGCAGGTCGCCAGCATTCAAGGCATCACCGCGGAGACCCGCGGCGCGATCGACGGCATTTCCAGGACGCTGTCGGAGATCTCGTCGATCATGTCGGGCATCGAGGTCGACACCGCCCAGCAGCGCAACGCCACACAGGAGATCACGCGCAGCGCCCAGGATGCCGCGCGCGGAACCCTCGACGTCTCCAACCATATCGTCCAGATTACCTCCACCTCGGCCGAGACCGGCCACATGGCGGCCGAAGCCAGGGATTCGGCCGTCGATCTGTCGCGGCAGGCCGAGACCTTGAAGCGCGAAGTCGACGAGTTCATCGTCAGTGTCAGGGCGAGCTGAGGGGCCAGAATTCGCGCCTGCCGTCTGGTCGGGGGAACTCGATTAAGTTCCTGTAAGGCCACGATTTTTGGCCTGTGCTGAACTGCCGCATCCGCCTCGAGGCATCATTACAAAAGTTTAACCCCGCCGCCAGCGCGCGGTAAGGCGGGAGTCCCCATCTTCAGGTTCGCAAGGTGCCGCATCCGGCACCAACAGGAATTCAGGGCTCTGGAGATTTCCGCATGAACGATCGTATCGACCTTTCGAACCTCCCGTCCTACCGGCAGCCGCGCCGGTCGGTGTTTTCCGCGCGCAAGCTCGCGCTGATGGCTTCGGTCGTCGCCGGTCTCGGCGCGGCCGTCTATGGCTTCAGCCCGTCGACCTCGCCGGCCGACCTGTTCTCCAGCCCGGCGCATGCGCAGGTCAACAACGAGGTTCGCAAGGTCGAGCGTCCGGTCGGATTCGCCGACGTCGTCGAGCGCGTGAAGCCTTCGGTGATCTCGGTCAAGGTCAACATGAAGGAGAAGACCGCGAGCAATGACGACGGCGACGATTCCTCCTCGCCGTTCCAGCCGGGCTCGCCGATGGAGCGCTTCTTCCGCCGCTTCGGTGGTCCGGATGGTTTGCCCCCCGGCCTGAAGGGCGGCCGTGGCCGCGTCGTGCAGGGGCAGGGCTCCGGCTTCTTCATCTCGGCTGACGGCTATGCCGTGACCAACAACCACGTGGTCGATGGTGCCGACAAGGTCGAGGTCACCACCGACGACGGCAAGACCTACACCGCCAAGGTGATCGGCACCGACCAGCGCACCGACCTCGCGCTGATCAAGGTCGAAGGCAGCACAAACTTCCCGTTCGCCAAGCTCGCCGACAGCAAACCGCGGATCGGCGACTGGGTGCTCGCGGTCGGCAATCCCTTCGGTCTCGGCGGCACCGTGACCGCGGGCATCGTCTCGGCGAGCGGCCGCGACATCGGCAACGGCCCATATGACGATTTCATCCAGATCGACGCGCCCGTGAACAAGGGTAATTCCGGCGGTCCGGCCTTCGACACAAACGGCGAGGTGATGGGCGTCAACACCGCGATCTACTCGCCCTCCGGCGGTAGCGTCGGCATCGCGTTCTCGATCCCGGCCAACACCGTCAAGAGCGTGGTTGCGCAGCTCAAGGACAAGGGCTCGGTCAGCCGCGGCTGGATCGGCGTACAGATCCAGCCCGTAACCTCCGACATCGCCGACAGCCTCGGCATGAAGAAGGCCGAAGGCGCGCTGGTGGCGGAGCCGCAGGCGAACGGTCCGGCGGCGAAGGCCGGCATCGAGTCCGGTGACGTGATCACCGCGGTGAACGGTGAACCCGTCAAGGATGCCCGCGAGCTCGCCCGCACCATCGGCGGTATGGCACCCGGCGCGTCCGTGAAGCTCAACGTGCTGCACAAGGGCCAGGACAAGGTCGTCAACCTCACCCTCGGCCAGTTGCCGAATACGGTCGAGGCCAAGGCCGACTTGGACAAGGACAGCGGCAAGGGGGCCAGCAAGGGGACGGACGTACCGAAGCTCGGCATGACCGTTGCGCCCGCCAATTCCGTGGCCGGTGCCGGCAAGGACGGCGTCGTGGTCACCGAGGTCGATCCGAAGAGCGCGGCGGCCGAACGCGGCTTCAAGGAAGGTGACGTGATCCTCGAGGTCGGCGGCAAGAGCGTGGCGACCGCCGGCGAAGTCCGCGACGCCATCAATGCGGCGCGGACCGACAACAAGAACAGCGTCCTGATGCGCGTGAAGAGCGGCGGCCAGTCGCGCTTCGTCGCGGTGCCCATCGCCAAGGGCTGAGGCCTTCAGGAGGCCTACGAGATGAAGGGTACCGCCGGCATCAGTCGCCCCCCGCCGCCGGTGCCCTTCGGGGAAGCAGCGCAACGCTGGCTTCCCTCATCTACCTTCCGGTGGAATTACGCCCCCCTCCGTCGGAAGGCCTAGGGCGGTGAGGTCCCCCCAGCTTCACCGCCCGCCTTTTTCCCGCGTCGAGCCTCTCCTGCTCGGCTTGCATGCGGTTGCCGCTCGCGCCATGTTTAGAGAAGGTTGACCTCCTTGACCGCCGCCGAACGCACGATGCGCCTCCTCATCATCGAAGACGACCGCGAATCTGCCGACTACCTGGCCAAGGCGTTTCGCGAAGTCGGACACATCGCCGACCACGCCGCCGACGGCGAGGAAGGCCTCGCCATGGCCGAGAACGGCGAATACGACGTGCTGGTGGTCGACCGCATGCTGCCCAAGCGCGACGGCCTGTCGCTGATCGGCGCATTGCGCGACAAGGGCAATACGACGCCGGTGCTGATTCTCTCCGCGCTCGGGCAGGTCGATGACCGCATCAAGGGTCTGCGCGCGGGCGGCGACGACTATCTGCCGAAGCCCTATTCCTTCGCCGAGCTGCTGGCCCGCGTCGAAGTGCTGTCGCGCCGCCGCGGCGGTCCCGCCGAGGAGACGCTTTATCGCGTCGGCGATCTCGAGCTCGACCGGCTCTCGCATCGCGTCGCCCGCGGCAAGGACGAGCTGACGCTGCAGCCGCGCGAATTCCGCTTGCTCGAATACCTCATGAAGCACGCCGGCCAGGTGGTGACGCGAACCATGCTGCTGGAGAATGTCTGGGACTATCATTTCGATCCGCAGACCAACGTCATCGACGTGCACATCTCGCGGCTGCGCTCCAAGATCGACAAGGGCTTCGAGCGCCCGCTGCTGCACACGATCCGCGGCGCCGGATACATGATCCGTGACGGCATTCGGTAAACTCATCCGCACCACGGCGTTCCGGCTGACGCTGGTCTATCTGCTGCTGTTCGCGATGTTCGCGGCCTCGCTGCTGGCCTATTTCGCCTGGAATACGCGGCGGCTGATCACCGAGGAGATTACGCAGACCGTCAATGCCGAGACCTCGGAGATCAACGAGATCTACGACCGCGGCGGCATGGTTCGCCTGGTGCGCACGATCGAGTATCGGGCGCTGCGGCCGGGCGCCAACCTCTATCTCGTGACCACGCCGACGGGCCAGGCGATCGCCGGCAATGTCGGCTCGCTGGCGCCGGGCGTGATGGCGACGCGCGGCTGGTCGGAGACGGCCTACCGGCGGATCGAGGACAGCGATGACCGCGATCATCGCGCGCTCGTTCGCGTCACCGAATTGGAGAACGGCTTCCGGCTTCTGATCGGCCGCGACTTGGCCGAGCGGCGGCGCCTGTTCGGCATCGTCGCGAAGGCGGCGCAATTTTCGGTCCTGATCGTCGTCGTGCTCGGCCTCGGCGGCGGCATCTTCGTCGCGCGACGGGTGCTGAGGCGCATCGACGCGATGACCGGCACGGCGCAGCGGATCATGACCGGTGATCTCAGCGAGCGCCTGCCCGTAGGGCGCAGCGGCGACGAGATCGATCGTCTCGCCGAGAACCTTAACGCCATGCTGGAGCGGATCGAGGCGCTGATGGCGGGGCTGAAGGAGGTTTCCGACAACATCGCCCACGACCTCAAGACGCCGCTGACACGGCTGCGCAATCGCGCCGAGGAGGCGCTGGCGAGATCGGGCTGCGAGGCGGATTATCGCGCCGCGCTGGAGCGGACCATCGAGGAGTCCGACGGGCTGATCCGGACCTTCAACGCGCTTCTGATGATCGCGCGCGCGGAATCCGGACAGGCGCGCGGTAACATGGACGACTTCGATGCCGCGGAGGTCGCGGAGGGCATCCACGAGCTCTACGAGCCGCTCGCCGAGGACGACGGCATGACCCTGAAGGTCAAGTGCGAGCCGACGCCGGTTCATGCCAATCGCGAGCTGATCAGCCAGGCGCTCGCCAATCTTGTCGAGAACGCGATCAAATACGGCCAGCCCGCGGCACAGCCGGCGGGAACCGTGGTCAGCATGGACGCGCGGCAAATCACGATCGAGGCGAGGCGCGACGGCGACCTGGTGCTGCTCAGCGTCACCGATCGCGGCCCCGGCATCCCCGAAGCCGACCGCAAGCACGTCATCGAGCGATTCGTGCGGCTGGAGGCCAGCCGCACGCTGCCGGGCTCGGGCCTCGGCCTCAGCCTCGCCTCGGCGGTGGCGACGTTGCACGGCGGCGAATTGCGCTTGGGCGATGCCCATCCCGGCCTCGTCGCCACGCTGGTGCTGCCGGCGCGCGCGGGTGCCGGCGACAGGGTTGCTCCGCCAATACCGGATGTGCCACAGAAGGTGGCATGAACCACTCCGCGCCGGGAAACGCGGACAAGCATGGTGAGAGGCTGGCCGCACGCTTCGCGGAGGCTCCCCATATTGCCGCTTCCGCAACCGACGAACCCCGTTTCGAAACCTGGCTGGCCGAGCTCGAGCCGGCACAATCGGCCCGTCTCGAAACGCATCTCGGCCATCCCTTCGCCCGCGAGATCCTGACCGGGATTGCGGAATTCTCGCCCTATCTGTTCGACCTGGTGCGCGCCGATGCCTTGCGCCTGATCCGGCTGCTCGAATGCGATCCGGATGCGCATCTGACGGCGCTGATCGCGGAGGCGCGCAGCGCGGTGCTCGCGGCTTCGGAGGAGGCCGAGGTGATGCGGCTGCTCCGCCGCATGAAGGCTGAGGCTGCGCTCCTGATCGCGCTGTGCGATATCGGCGGTGTCTGGCCGGTGATGCGGGTGACGGCGGCGCTGACCGATGTCGCGGTGTCCTCGGTGCAGGCGGCACTGCAATATCTGCTGCGGCAGGAAGCCGCACGCGGCAAGCTCTCACCGCCCAATCCCGAGGCACCCGAAGAGGGCTGCGGGCTGATCGTGCTCGCGATGGGCAAGATGGGTGCGGGCGAGCTGAACTATTCCAGCGATATCGATCTCATCGTGTTCTTCGATCCCGATGCGACGACCCTCGCGCCCGATATCGAGCCGCAGCCGTTCTTCGTCCGCGTGACGCAAGGCATGGCGCGCATCCTGCAGCAGCGCACCTATGATGGTTACGTCTTCCGCGTCGATTTGCGGCTGCGGCCCGATCCGTCCTCGACGCAGGTGGCGATCTCGCGGGACGCCGCGCTGAACTATTACGAGCGGGAAGGGCGCACGTGGGAGCGCGCCGCGATGATCAAGGCGCGGACCTGTGGCGGCGATTCAAAAGCGGGCGAGGCATTGCTCGCCCGAAATCGCGCCGTTCGTCTGGCGCAAGCATCTCGACTTTGCCGCACTTGCCGACGTGCACGACATGAAGCGGCAGATGCAGACCTATCGCGGCCAGAGCGAGGTCGCGGTCGAAGGCCACAACGTCAAGGTCGGGCGCGGCGGCATACGCGAGATCGAGTTTTTCGCGCAGACCCAGCAATTGATCGCCGGCGGCCGCCATCCCGAATTGCGGGTGCGGTCGACGCTGAGGGCGCTCGACGTGCTCGCCGCCAGCAACTGGATCACCCTGGCGGCGCGCGACGAGCTGGCGACCGCCTACGAATTCCTGCGCCGTGTCGAGCATCGCCTGCAGATGATCGCCGACGAGCAAACCCACACGCTGCCGGAGGACAAGCAAGCGGTCGAGCGCTTTGCGTGGTTCTTCGGCTATCCGAATCGCGAGGCCTTTGCGCGGGACCTCTTGCATCAGCTCCAGATCGTGCAGGGCCATTACGAAAAACTGTTCGAGGGCGATGACCCCACCGGCACGGCGAGGCTGCCGGCGCTCGACTACGGTGCGGGCCCCGATGATCCGCGCCTGCTGCAGCATCTCGCGACGCTCGGCTTCAAGAAGCCCGCCGCGGTCGCGCAGACCGTGCGCGACTGGATCACCGGCGACTATCGCGTCTTCCGCGTTGAGGCGACGCGAAGCGCCTTCGTCGAGTTTGTGCCGGCCCTGATCGACGGCCTTGCCCATGCCGAAGAGCCGGATCGCGCTGTCGTTTCGTTCGATCATTTCCTCGGCGCGCTGCAGCGCGGCGGCCGGCTGATCACGCTGCTCGGCCAGAACCGCGATCTCGTCGCGCTGGTGGCGCTGGTGCTGGGAGCCGCGCCCCGGCTCGGCGACATGCTGGCGCGGCAGCCCCAGCTGATGGACGGCCTGATCGATCCGCGCTTCTTCGGCGCCATGCCCGACAGGCAGGAATTGTCCGGGCGGCTCGCGACCACCGTGCAGGACGCCGGCTCATACGAGGAGTTCCTCGATCGCCTGCGCCTGTTCGGGCAGGAGAGCCTGTTCCTGATCGGCACGCGCATCCTCTCCGGCACCGTCTCGGCGCAGCAGGCGAGCACGGCCTTCGCCGACGTCGCGGAGGGTATCGTCCACACCGTGCACGGCCTCGTCGCCGATCGCTTCGCCGTCCAGCACGGCCGGATCAAGGGGCAGCAGACCGCGATCGTCGCGATGGGCCGGCTCGGCAGCCGCGAGATGACGGCCTCGTCCGATCTCGACCTGATCCTGCTCTATGATTTCGACGGCGACCATCCGGACTCCGACGGCGTGAAATCGCTTCACGGCGCACACTATTTCGCCCGTTTCACCCAGCGCCTGATCAGCGCCTTCACGACGCGCACCAATTACGGCGTGCTCTACGAGATCGACATGCGGCTGCGGCCCTCGGGACGCGCAGGTCCGGTGGCTTCGAGCCTCGTCTCGTTCGCGGACTACCAGGCGAACGAAGCCTGGACCTGGGAGCACATGGCCCTGACGCGTGCGCGCGTAGTCTCGGCTTCGCCCGAATTCCGGGAACGGATCGAGCGCGTCATCCGCGATGTCCTGACCCGCCGCCGCGATCCTGCCATCACCGCCAACGACGTCGCCGACATGCGGCGCGCGATCGCGCAGGAGAAGGGCGAGGCGGATTGCTGGGATCTCAAGCATGCAGCCGGTGGCATGGTCGATATCGACTTCATCGCGCAATATCTCCAGCTCGTGCACGCGCATGACAAGCCCGAGATTCTCGACGTCAGCACCATGCAGGTGCTGGAGAATGCCTGCAGGATCGGCGTGCTCGCGCAATCGGAGACGGAGATCCTGCGCGCCGCGGCGCGGCTCTATCACGACTTGACGCAGATCCTGCGGCTCTGCGTCAGCGAGCGCTTCAAGCCTGATACCGCCGGCACCGACCTGCAGCGCGTCATGGCGCGCGCCGGCGACGCGCCGGATTTCTCCTCACTGGAGGCGCGGGTGAAGGAGACGCAGAGCGAGGTGCGGCGCGTGTTCAGGGCGCTGCTGGAAGGGTCATAGCCTGCTTCAGCGCGGTGATGGCCTCGCGCACGTCGGGCTCCAGGCCCGCACCGCCCGCATCGAGATGGGCGAAGATCGCGCGCTTCATGCGGGGATCCCAGAACTTCTTGATGTGCTCGGCAATGCCAGGCACGGCCTTGTCACGGCCCTGACTGCCAAAGAACTTGCCGATCTGGTTGGCCATGTAGATCAGGCGGTCAGGCGACATCGGCAACCTCTGTGGCATGGCGCGCGACGATCCGGCTACCATGTGAAAATATCTCGAATCCGTCCTGCCGCGCGATGGCGATCAGCGTGATGCCGGCGGCTTCCGCCGTGCGGACCGCGAGGGCGGTGGGCGCGGACACCGCGACCATCACCGGCGCGCCCATCGCGGCGGTCTTCTGTACCATCTCGACCGAGACGCGGCTCGTCAGCAGCACCATGCCGTTGCGCGGCTCGTTGCGGCTGCGCGCCAGGGCGCCAGCGAGCTTGTCGAGCGCATTGTGGCGGCCGACATCCTCGCGCAGCGCGACGATGTTGCCTGTGGGGGACCAGAACGCAGCGGCATGAACGGCGCGGGTCTGCAGATTGATCGATTGCAGCGGCGCGATGGCCTGCATCGCCGCCATGACCTGCTCGGGGGTGAAGGTCTGCCCGTCCGGGACGATCGCCGCGGGCCGCACCGCTTCGGCGATGGACTCGACGCCGCAGATGCCGCAGCCGGTGGGACCTGCGATGTGGCGACGGCGCTGGTTGATGCGCGCGGCATCTTCCGATGCGAGCCACATGCGCAGTTCGATGCCGTCGTCGAGGCGGACCATTTCGAGCGACTTGATGTCGTCGACCGACTTGACGATGCCTTCGCTCACGCTGAAGCCGACCGCAAAATCTTCCAGATTCTGCGGCGTCCCCATCATGACGGCATAGGTGCCGCCATTATAGGTCAGCGCCAGCGGCGTCTCCTCCGGGACGAACCGTGTTCCTTCCGACGCCGCGCCGTTGCGCCAGATGTCGCGATCGATGGCCTGGACTGCTACGTGCATGCGCTTACTCCGCGGCTTCGGCCGGCACGATGCGGCGGGATTGGCGCGCCTGCGCATCATAGGCCTTTTGCCAGTCGGACGGGCCGTTCGAGGGCGAGACCTGCACCGCCGTGACCTTGTATTCGGGGCAGTTGGTCGCCCAGTCCGAATAATCGGTCGTGATGACGTTGGCCTGCGTGTCCGGATGGTGGAAGGTGGTGTAGACGACGCCGGGCGCAACGCGATCGGTGATCTCCGCGCGTAGCGTGGTCTCGCCGGCGCGGCTCTTCAGCCGCACCCAGTCGCCGTCGCGCACGCCGCGCTGCTCGGCATCATGCGGGTGGATCTCTAGCCGGTCCTCGGCATGCCAGACCACGTTTTCTGTGCGCCGCGTCTGCGCGCCGACATTGTACTGGCTGAGGATGCGGCCCGTGGTCAGCAACAGGGGATAGCGCGGGCCGGTGCGCTCGTCGGTCGCGACATATTCGGTCACGACGAACTTGCCCTTGCCGCGAACGAAGCCATCGATATGCATCACCGGCGTGCCCTCCGGCGCCTTGTCGTTGCAGGGCCACTGCACCGAGCCGAGCTCATCGAGCTTGGCATAGGAGACGCCGGCGAAGGACGGCGTCAGTGCCGCGATCTCGTCCATGATCTCGGAAGGGTGGCCGTACTTCATGTCGAAGCCCATCGCCTTGGCAAGGCCGATGGTAACCTCCCAGTCGGCCAGGCCGTTCTTCGGCGTCATCACCTTGCGGACGCGCTGGATGCGGCGCTCGGCGTTGGTGAAGGTGCCGTCCTTCTCCAGGAAGCTCGAGCCGGGCAGGAAGACGTGGGCGTAGTTCGCGGTCTCGTTCAGGAACAGGTCGTGGACGATGACGCATTCCATCGCCGACAGTGCCGCGACCACGTGGCTGGTATTGGGGTCGGACTGCAGGATGTCCTCGCCCTGCACGTAGATGCCCATGAAGGTGCCTTCGACCGCGGCGTCGAACATGTTGGGGATGCGAAGGCCCGGCTCGGGGTTGAGCTTGACATTCCAGAGCGCCTCGAACTGGTCGCGCACGGCATCGCCGGAGATGTGGCGGTAGCCGGGCAGCTCGTGCGGGAACGAGCCCATGTCGCAAGAGCCTTGAACGTTATTTTGGCCGCGCAGCGGGTTCACGCCAACGCCGGGACGGCCGATATTGCCTGTGACCATCGCAAGGTTGGCGATCGCGATCACGGTGGTCGAGCCCTGGCTGTGCTCGGTGACGCCGAGGCCGTAATAGATCGCGCCGTTGCCGCCCGTGGCATAGATGCGGGCCGCTTCGCGCAGCACCTTGGGATCGACGCCGGTGAGAATGGCGGTTGCTTCCGGGCTGTTGTTCGGCCGGGCGACGAAGGCGGCCCATTCCTCGAACTCGCTCCAGTCGCAGCGCTCGCGCACGAAGGCTTCGTTGACGAGCCCTTCCGTGACGATGACATGCGCCAGCGCGGTCATGACGGCGACGTTGGTGCCGGGCATCAGGGGCAGGTGCAGCGCCTTCACATGCGGCGATTCCACCATCTCGGTGCGGCGCGGGTCGATCACGATCAGCTTGGCGCCCTGGCGCAGCCGCTTCTTCAGCCGCGATGCGAACACCGGGTGGGCGGAGGCCGGATTGGCGCCGATGATCACGACGACGTCGGTGTCCTCGACCGAGTCGAAATCCTGCGTGCCGGCGGAGGTGCCGAAGGTGGTGGCAAGGCCATAGCCGGTGGGGGAGTGGCAGACGCGGGCGCAGGTATCGACATTGTTGTTGCCGAAACCGGCGCGGATCAGCTTCTGCACCAGATAGGTCTCCTCATTGGTGCAGCGCGACGAGGTGATGCCGCCGATGGCATCGCGGCCGTATTTTTGCTGGATGCCGCGCAACCTGGTGGCGGCAAACGTGAACGCTTCGTCCCACGACACCTCGCGCCAGGGATCCTCGATCCGCTCGCGGATCATGGGCTTGAGGATGCGCTCCTTGTGGTTGGTGTAGCCCCAGGCGAAGCGGCCCTTGACGCAGGAATGGCCGCGATTGGCCTTGCCGTCCTTGTAGGGCACCATGCGCACCACTTCCTCGCCGCGCATCTCCGCCTTGAAGGCACAGCCGACGCCGCAATAGGCGCAGGTGGTGACCACGGAATGCTCGGGCTGGCCGATCTCGATCACAGACTTTTCCGTCAGCGTTGCAGTCGGGCAGGCCTGCACGCAGGCGCCGCAGGAGACACATTCGGAGCCGAGGAAACTCTCGCTCATGCCGGGCGAGACGCGGCTGTCGAAGCCGCGTCCGGAGATGGTCAGCGCGAAGGTGCCTTGCACCTCCTCGCAGGCGCGGACGCAACGCGAGCAGACGATGCACTTGGAGGGATCATAGGTGAAGTACGGGTTGGACTCGTCTTTGGGCATCCAATGGTCGTTGTCGCAGCCGTGGCTCTTGGCGAAGACGTGGTTCTCGCCTTCATAACCATAGCGCACGTCGCGCAAGCCCACCGCGCCCGCCATGTCCTGCAGCTCGCAGTCGCCATTGGCGCCGCAGGTGAGGCAGTCGAGCGGATGGTCGGAGATGTAGAGTTCCATCACGCCCTTGCGCAGCCTTTTGAGCCGCTCGGTCTGGGTGTGCACGACGAGACCGTTCATCACTGGCGTGGTGCAGGAGGCCGGCGTTCCGGCGCGACCCTCGATCTCGACGAGGCAGAGACGGCAGGAGCCGAACGCGTCGACCATGTCGGTTGCGCAGAGCTTCGGGATCTGGTGGCCCGCGTCCATCGCGGCGCGCATGATCGAGGTGCCCTCGGGCACCTTGACCTCTCTGCCGTCGATTGTGAGCGTCACCATCGTCGTGGATTTGGAGCGCGGCGTGCCGTAGTCGACTTCTTCGATCAGAGACATCGTCCTTCTCCTATTCCGCGGCCTGCAGCGTGGTCGGGATGGGTGCGAAATCCTCCCGGAAGTGCTTCAACGCGCTGAGCACGGGGTAGGGCGTGAAGCCGCCGAGCGCGCAGAGCGAGCCAAATTTCATGGTGTTGCAGAGGTCCTCGACCAGCGCGATGTTTTCATTGACGCGCTCGCCGCGCATGATCTTCTCGATGGTCTCGACGCCACGGGTCGAGCCGATCCGGCACGGCGTGCACTTGCCGCAGGATTCGACGGCGCAGAACTCCATGGCGAAGCGCGCCTGCCTGCGCATGTCGACGCTGTCGTCGAACACGACGATGCCGCCATGGCCGATCAGGCCGTCGCGTGCGGCAAAGGCCTCATAGTCGAACGGCGTGTCGAACAGCGCACGGGGGAAATAGGCCCCTAACGGCCCGCCGACCTGCACGGCGCGGACCGGGCGGCCGGTGAAGGTGCCGCCACCGATGTCGTCGACGAGCTCGCCGAGCGTCACACCGAAGGCGGTCTCGAACAGGCCACCGTAGCGGATGTTGCCCGCGAGCTGGATCGGCATCGTGCCGCGCGAGCGGCCCATGCCGAAATCCGCATAGGCCTTGGCCCCCTCGGCAAGGATGAAGGGGATCGCGGCAAACGACAGCACGTTGTTGATGACGGTGGGCTTGCCGAACAGGCCATGATGGGCCGGCAGCGGCGGCTTGGCGCGCACGATGCCGCGGCGGCCTTCGAGGCTCTCCAGCAGCGAGGTCTCCTCGCCGCAGACATAGGCGCCAGCGCCGACGCGGACTTCGAGATCGAAGGTTTGCTTGGAGCCGCCGATCTTGTCGCCGAGATAGCCGCCGCGCTTCGCGGCCTGGATCGCGACGTTCATGGCTTCCACGGCATGCGGATATTCGCTGCGGATGTAGATGTAGCCCTTGGTCGCGCCGACGGTGAGGCCGGCGATGGTCATGCCCTCGATCACCAGGAAGGGATCGCCTTCCATGATCATGCGGTCGGCAAAGGTGCCGCTGTCGCCCTCGTCGGCGTTGCAGACGATGAACTTGCGGTCGGCCTTCGCCTGCGCGACGGTCTTCCACTTGATCCCGGTCGGGAAGCCGGCACCGCCGCGGCCGCGCAGGCCCGATGCGGTGACTTCGGTGAGGATCGCATCCGAGCCAAGCGACAGAGCCCGCGCGAGGCCCTTGTAGCCGCCATGGCCGCGGTAGTCGTCGAGTGAGCGCGGATCGATCACGCCGCAACGGGCGAAGGTGAGGCGGGTCTGGCGCTTCAGCCAGGGGATCTCGTCGGTGGCCCCTAACCGCAAGAGATGCGGCGTGTTGTTTGCGAGTGCGTCGAGCAGGGAGGGCACATCTGCTTCCGCCACCGGGCCGAAGGCGATGCGTCCCTGCGGCGTTGCGACCTCGACCAGCGGCTCCAGCCAGTACGTTCCGCGCGAGCCGGTCCTGACGATCTCGATGGCAACGCCGCGCCCGGCGGCGGCCTGCTCCAGCGCCAGGGCGACCTCGTCGGCACCGACGGCGACCGCGCCGGCGTCACGTGAGACGTAGAAACGCATGCTCATCGCTGCGCCTCCGCAACCAGCGCATCGAGGCGTTTCTGGTCGAGCCGGCCGATCAGGCGGCCGTCGAGCATGGCGGATGGCGCGGTCGCGCACAGGCCGAGGCAGTAGATCGGCTCCAGCGTGACGCGCTCGTCGGGCGTCGTGTTGCCGAACGACACGCCAAGCTTCGCCTCGGCCCGCGCAGCCAGCGTATCGCCGCCGGCAGCCTGGCAGGCCTCGGCGCGGCACAGCTTCAGCACATGGCGGCCGGCGGGCTTGTGGCGGAAATCATGGTAGAAGGTGAAAACGCCGTGCACTTCGGCGCGCGACAAATTGAGCGCCTGCGCCACCATGGGAATCGCCGCCTCCGGCACGTAGCCGAACGCCTCTTGAAGCGCATGCAGGATGACGAGCGTCGCGCCTTCCTGCCCGGCATGTTCGGCGATGATCTCGGCGCCGCGCGTCTCGTTCCAAGGCTCATAAACCGCTGTCATTCTTCGTTCTCAACCAGAGCGTTTCCTTCGCCGCAAACTAGTTGGAATCATTCGCAGATCAATAAAGCTGTCCCGTGCTGCGATTGCGGATACTGATCGATTTGCAACCGCGATTGATCGATATGGATTGGTAATGAAAGTTGGACCGGCTGCGGGTTTTTACGTGTTGGTGCAGGTCCGGCGTGCTAACTTGCATGCCAAGATGGAATCCGAGGGGACGACCGGTTGATCGACAAGCTTGAACTATTGCTGGCGCTGGCGAAGGAGCGGCATTTCGGCCGCGCGGCCGAGGCCTGCGGCGTGACGCAACCGACGATGTCGACCGGGCTCAAGCAGCTCGAGGAAATTCTCGGCGTGATGCTGGTCCAACGCGGCTCGCGCTTTCAGGGTTTTACGCCGGAAGGCGAGCGGGCGCTCGACTGGGCGCGGCGGATCGTGGGCGATGCCCGCGCGATGCGCGACGAGATCAACGGGCTGAAGCATCAGCTCTCCGGCGAGATCCGCATCGCGGCGGTCCCGACCGTGCTCGGCATGGTCGCCGCGCTGACCACGCCGTTCCGTGCGAAGCATCCGGAGGTGCGCTTCCGCATCCAGTCCACCACCTCGTCCGAGGTGCTGGGCCTGCTCGAAAATCTCGAGGTCGATGCGGGGCTGACCTATATCGAGAACGAGCCGATCGGCAAGGTGCGCACCATCCCGCTCTACAACGAGAGCTATCGCCTGCTCACCGCGCCGGACGCGATGTTCGGCGACCGCGAGACGGTGACCTGGACCGAGGTCGGGCAGGTGCCGCTGTGCCTCTTGACCCCCGACATGCAGAACCGCCGCATCATCGACCGCGCATTGCGATCGGTCGGCGCGGAGGCGACGCCGACGTTGACGTCGAACTCGCTGCTGGTGCTGTTCACGCACGTCAAGACCGGGCGCTGGGCCAGCGTGATGCCGGCCAAGCTCGCCGAGACGCTCGGCCTGTCCGACACCGTCCGCTCGATCCCGATCGTCGACCCCGAAGTCAATTACAGCATCGGCCTGGTGATCCCGCAGCGCGATCCCATGACGCCGCTGATTGCAGCTTTGGTCAATGTCGCCCGCGAAGTGGCGCCGACGCTGCAGCTGTAGGGGCCTGAGCAAGCGCCTCGTCCTTCGAGACGCCCGCTTCGCGGGCTCCTCAGGATGAGGCTCCGTTGCATCGGTGTTTCGTTGAAACTGCTGCCCCGCATTCCGCCCTCATCCTGAGGGCCCGCCGGAGGCGGGCGTCGCGCAGGATGGCCGCAAGCGAGCTTCCCGCCGTGCGTCACGCCGCAGCCGATATCCCCGATCCCGCCTTCACCGCATCCCGCGGCAGGGTCACGCGCACCACGGTGCCGACGTCGATCTTCGAGCGCAGGCGCATCGAGCCGCCGTGGAGCTGCGCCAGCGAGCGGGCGATGGCAAGGCCGAGGCCCGAGCCGTGATAGGTCTTGGTGAGCTGGCTCTCGACCTGTTCGAAGGGGCGCCCGAGCCGCGCCAGCGAATGCGGCGCGATGCCGATGCCGGTGTCGGCGATCATCAGCACGATCCTGTCGTCGAGCTGGCGGCTGCGCACCACGACGCGTCCGCCGTCCGGCGTGAACTTCACGGCGTTGGAGAGCAGGTTGACGATGATCTGCTTGGTGGCGCGGCGGTCGGCGACGACCGAGATGGATTTTGCGATGTCGGCATACAGCGTCAGGTGCTTGTCCTGCGCACGGCCGGTGACGACCCGCAAGGATTCGGCGAGCGTCTGCGCGAGGTCGAGCTCTTCCATGTCGAGCTTCATGCGGCCGGCCTCGATCTTGGACATGTCGAGGATGTCGTTGATGACCTCGAGCAGATAATGACCGCTGGTCAGGATGTCCTGGCAATATTCCTGGTACTTCTCGCTGCCGAGCTCGCCGAACATGCCCGACCCCATGATCTCGGAGAAGCCGATGATGGCATTGAGCGGCGTGCGCAGCTCGTGGCTCATATTGGCGAGGAATTTCGACTTGGTCTGGTTGGCTTCCTCGGCGCGGGTCTTCTCGCGCTGGTATTTTTCGGCGAGGTCGGCGAGCTCGACCGCCTGGCGCTCCAGCGCGGCCTGCGAGCGCTTGAGGTCGATGACGGTGGCGCGCAGGCGCAGATCGTTGTCGACCAGCTTCTGCTCGTGCTCCTTGATGCGGGTGATGTCGGTGCCGACCGAGACGTAGCCGCCGTCCTTGGTGCGGCGCTCGCTGATGTGCAGCCAGCTGCCGTCATCGAGCTGCGCCTCGAAGGTGCGCGCGCCCGGGCCCTGGGCCGCGGTCTCGTTGTGGCGGGTGCGCACCTCCGGCATGCGGCCGACTTCGAGCACGGTCTCGTAGGAGGTGCCGGGGATGACGGCGCTGTCGGGCAGCTTGTGCAGGCGCTGGAAGTGCGAGTTGCAGAGCACCAGGCGGTCGCTCGCATCCCACAGCACGAAGGCCTCCGGAATGGTCTCGATCGCGTCGCGCAGGCGGAGGTCGGCTTCCACGGTCTTTTCGGCGAGGCTCTTCTGCTCGGTGATGTCGACGGCGATCCCGATCAGGTGGACGCTGGAATCGGTCGCCCCGCGGGTCTTCTCGCAGCGGACGCGGAGCCAGATCCAGTGGCCGTCGACATGCTGCATGCGGAAGGTCTGGTCGATGTGGTCGATCTTCTCGGAGATGAGCTGGTCGGCGATCGCGAACAGGTCGATGTCGTCGGACTTCACCAGCGCGTTGACCTCGCCGAAGGTGAGGAGTTCGTGACGGCCGTCGAGACCGAGCATCGAGAACATCGACTGCGACCAGAAGATCCGGCCGCGCGACAGGTCCCAGTCCCACAGCCCGCAGCGGCCGCGGTTGAGCGCGGTGTCGATGCGGCCGCGCACCGCGTCGTTGATGAGATCGCCTTCGCGGGCGCGGGTCGACTGCCAGTGGAAGGCGAAGCCGAGGATCAGGACGACGAAGCCTGTCGTCGCCGACAGCGTCACCGAAAGCGCGGCGTCCGAGCCCCAGATCGGCTCGTTGCGCTCCTGGATCACGGTGACGAAGCCGGGCAGTGACTTGATCTGCCGCGAGGTCGCCATCGCCGCGTTGCCGCTCGGCAGCGTCATGTCGGAGACGCTGGCATCGCGTGGCGGCGCCGCGATCAGCTGCGCGGTCGTGATCGCATCCAGCAGGCGATCGTTGCCCGAGGGCTCGCTGTCGGCCGGGATGCGGGCAAGGATGCGGCGGTCGATGCCGGCGGAGGTGACGATGACGTGGCGGCCCGAGGCCGTGGCCCAGGACGGAATGAGATCGGGCAGCAGCGTCGGCAGGCTCTCGATGTTCTTGAGCCGCTCCTGCCGAACCGAGGTGAGGCGATCGATGCGCTCGGCGAGCAGGTCGGCGAGGGCCGATATGTCGTGGCGGATCACCAGCCGCTTCTGGCGCGTCTGATCGACCACCTGCACGAAGGCACCAAGGCAGATCGTGATCAGGAAGGCGATGATGAGCGTCGGCACGGCGCGACGAAGCGCTGGCTCCGCGATCAGGAGCCGGTGATAGGCAGGTTTCGCGATCGATTGCGCCAATCCCTTGATCGAATCGGATTGGACGCACGCGCTCGCGGCGTCTGCACGCGACATGCCTTCGGCCCCCTGAAAACCAGCTTGCAACTGAAGTCCGGAAGCAGCCCCACGTCACTTCCGAATCACACCGATTTGAATCCAGTTTTCGCGGGCTGTCGAGAGTCAACGAATCGTTAACGCGAAATTATTCTTATCCAACACGCAGTTTGTACATCGCGTGTCCGCAAACGCACGGGTGCAACGAGTCCGAAACGAGAACGTGTGGCTCGTCGCGCATTCTTCATCACGCCCGTGGCGGCTCGGCGTGGCTGATGACGCGCTTCACGCTCGGGAACGCGCGCCGCAACGCACGCTCGATCGCGTCGACATGCTCGTGCACCTTGATCACGCTCATCGACGGTGTTGCGCGGCAGTGGAAGTTGACGATCTCGCCGGCGTCGGTGTTGCGGACCCGCACATTGTGGATGTCGTGGATCTCGCTGCCGGCGGCATATTCCGTCAGCGCGGCGGCGATGGTCCGCACCCGGTGCGGCGTGGCATCGACCCCGAACGGAAGTTCCGGTTCCAGCGGCTCGATGTGAACGTCGACCTCGACGTCCTCGCCGAACTCCTCCTGGATGTTGCGCTCCAGCGTGTTGGCGATGTCGTGCGCGGCCTCGAGCTGCATGTTGGCATCGACCTCGAGGTCGATGCTGACGATCAGCTTGACGCCGAGATCGTGCACCGTGACGTGGTGGACGGCGAGGGCGGAATTGCGCGCGATCACCATGATGCGGTCGCGCACGGTCTCGTTGTCGCGCGCGACGGGCACTGCGGCGAAGGTAAGGTCTGCATCGCCGAAAGCCTTGGCGACGGCGGCCTGCGCGTTGCGCTTGATGTCCTCGACCCGGTCGATCGGATAGGTCCGCGGCACCTTCGCGATGGTGTCGATGAACGTGGTCGCTCCGACCATGCGCACGCGCAAGCGTTCGACGTCGATCACGCCGGGCACGCTGCGGATCGCCGCTTTGGCCTTCTCCTGCGCGCCTTCGGGAGCGCGATCGACCAGCGTCTGCACGGTCGAGCCGGCCATGCGCAGGCCAAGCGCTGCGATCATCACGGCAACCGCTGCGGCCGCCGCGGTGTCGCCCCACCAGAAGCCGAGCCCGGCCAGGATCAGGCCCACGATCACGGCGCAGGAGCCCATCACGTCCGAGGCGAAATGCAGCGCGTCGGCCGCCAAGGCCTGGCTTCTGGTCTCCCGCGCGGCACGGTGCAGGGCGCGGGCGCGCCAGAGATTGACGGCGATATCGATCACCAGCACCACGAACGGCACAGCCGAGATGGTCGGCGGCGGGGTTCCCTCGCGCAGCCGGCTATAGGCCTCGACCAGGATGCCGCCGGCCAGCACGTAGAGCAGGGCGGTGACGCCGAGCGCGGAGATGCTTTCCAGCTTGCCGTGGCCGTAATGGTGCTCCTCGTCCGCAGGCTTGTCGGACACCCGCACCACCGCCCAGGTGATGATGGTCGCAACCAGGTCGATCAAGGAATGCAGGGCTTCCGAGATCAGCGCCAGCGAGCCGATCGCGATCCCGACCGCGAACTTGGCCGCCGCCATGCCGCCGCTGGCGAAGATCGAGATGGCCGCGACCGAGGTTTTGTCGTGCTGGGAGGTCATGGCGGGGATTTAGCAGCCCCGTGTGGGACATCAAGCGATGATCCACAGAAGTAGTCGCGAGTGAGTTGCAGGAGCGGGACCATCAGCGCCGTCATGCCCGGGCTTGTCCCGGGCATCCACGTTCTTCGTTCCGAGCGGAAAAGACGTGGATGGCCGGGACAAGCCCGGCCATGACGGGCGGAGCAGGAGCTCCGTTACTCTTCGCGGGTCACCGCCCTCACACCGTCACCACGATCTTCCCCAAATGCTTGTTCGCTTCCATGTGCTCGAACGCCTGGTCGATGTCGTCGAACGCGAACACCTTGTCGATCGGCAGTTGCAGCTTGCGCGATTCCACCGCGCCCCAGATGTCCCTGCGGACCTCGGCAAAGATCTCGCGGACCTCCTCGATGGTACGGGTACGGAAGGTGACGCCGACATAGTCGATGCGGCGGGCGGCGTGCAGGTCGAAATTGAAGTCGGCGTGGGTGCCGCCGAGGCGGCCGACATTGACGATGCGGCCCTTGATCTTCGTCGCGGCGAGGTTCTGGTTGGCGACCTTGCCCGAGACCTGGTCGACCACGAGGTCGACGCCTTCGCCGTTCGTGGCCTTCAGCACCTCGTCGACCCATTTCGGATCGGAGCTGTCGACGGCGAGGTCGGCGCCATACTCCTTCAGCCGGCCGCGGCGATACGCGTCGGTGGACGAGCCGATCACCAGCTTCGCGCCCTTGAGCCGGGCGATCTGCATCGCCATCAGCCCGACGCCGGAGCTCGCGCCCTGCACCAGCACGCTCTGGCCAGCCTGAACCCCGCCGATCGTGACGACGGCGTTGTGCATGGTCGCGAGCGCGACGGGGAGGGTGGCGGCCTCCTCGAAATTCATGTTCGAGGGCGTGTGGAGCAGCCGGCCGTGATCGGCCAGCGTATATTCGGCGAACGCCGCGCCGCCCGATCCCATGATGCGGTCGCCGATCTTCACGCCCTTCGCATCGGGCCCGAGCTCGGCGACCTCGCCGGCCCATTCCATGCCCAGCACGGTGCCGACGCCGCCGGCCGCGCCATGGGCGTGGCCCTTGCGCATGCCGGTGTCGGCGCGGTTGAGGCCGCAGGCGCGGACGCGGACGAGCACCTGCGTGCCTTTGGGCTTTGGTTGAGCGACGTCGGAAATCCTCGCGCCCTCAGGGCCGTAGACGTAGGCTTTCATGCAATACTCTCACGTCTTGCAGTGATTATTCCGCCGCTTCGCGTTGTGGCTGAACGATCATCCCCTCGAGCCGGCTGCGAATGATCGCCTCCGCCTCGCGCACGATGCGGGAGACGAGCTCGGCACAGCTCGGGATGTCCTGGATCAGGCCCTGCACCTGGCCGGCCGACCAGATGCCTTCGTCGGAATTGCCGGTGGCATAGACCATCTTGCCGCGGGCACCGGCGACGAGCTCGCGGATGTCCTCGAACTTGGCGCCTTCCTTCTCCATCGCGACGACCTTGGTCGAGACGGCATTCTTGGCCACGCGCGAGGTGTTGCGCATGGTGCGGAAGATCAGCTCGGTCTCGCGCTCGTCATTGGCGACGATCTTCTCCTTGATGAGCTGATGGATCGGACTCTCCTTGGTGGCCATGAAACGGGTGCCCATGTTGATGCCCTCGGCTCCCAGCGCCAGCGCTGCGACGAGGCCGCGGCCATCGGCAAAGCCGCCCGAGGCGATCATCGGGATCTTGATCTTGTTGGCGGCGGCGGGAATCAGGATCAGGCCGGGCGTGTCGTCCTCGCCGGGGTGGCCGGCGCATTCGAAGCCGTCGATCGAGATGGCGTCGACGCCCATGCGTTCGGCCGAGAGCGCGTGGCGGACGCTGGTGCATTTGTGCACGACCTTGACGCCGTGCTTCCTGAACTCGTCGACATGCTCCTGCGGCTTGTTGCCGGCGGTCTCGACCACCTTGATGCCGCTCTCGATGATCGCGGCGCGGTATTCGGCATAGGGCGGCGGCTTGATCGCCGGCAGGATGGTGAGGTTGACGCCGAACGGCTTGTCCGTGAGGTCGCGGCAGCGCGCGATCTCCTTGGTCAGGTCCTCCGGCGTCGGCTGGGTCAGCGCGGTGATGAAGCCGAGCGCGCCGGCATTGGCGACGGCTGCGACCAGCTCGGCGCGTCCGACCCATTGCATGCCGCCCTGAACGATCGGGTGCTGGACGCCGACGAGCTTGGTGAACCGTGTCTGCAACATGATCTGTTTCCCCCGCGCCCCGCGTGGCGCTTTGTTCTCGGTTGATGGCGGCAGGATGCCGCTGGGGGTGGGAAAAGTCTATTGCGCGGCCGGGCGGGGCGACCATGCGGAAGGCGAGGAGATTCCGCGGGGCGGATAATTGGGGTGCGCTGCTGCCTGACGAGGGCAAGCTCTTTCCTCAAACTCCGCCGTCATACCCCGCGAAGGCGGGGTATCCGGTACGCCGCGACCTCTCGGCTCTACCCTCGCAGTCTCTGGAATACTGGATTGCCCGCCTCCGCGGGCAATGACACCGAGTATGGGGCGAAGAGCTACTTCGTCGACAACCGCACCATCTGGCGCCCGCCGTTCATTTCCTTGAGGCTGTTGACGAAGTTTTCCGGGCGCTGCCAGCGATGGGGGACCTTCAATCCCATGAACTCCGCGATGTCGCCGATGAAGCCGGTAC
Organism: Bradyrhizobium sp. USDA 223; assembly: GCF_044909005.1. Classification (NCBI taxonomy): domain Bacteria; kingdom Pseudomonadati; phylum Pseudomonadota; class Alphaproteobacteria; order Hyphomicrobiales; family Nitrobacteraceae; genus Bradyrhizobium; species Bradyrhizobium sp. USDA 223. The sequence continues at coordinate 3,685,129 of NZ_JBIYDR010000001.1, read as the reverse complement.
AGTTTATGGTCTCGGCATTCCAGACCGGAGAGCTGGCCTGCAACTCCTTGATGTAGGCGAATACGCGCTTGGCGTCGGCTTCGTTGAGGTAGACCCGATAGCTCGCGGTCAGATATTCCGGATCGAGATCGCCATAGCTGGCGCCGGTCTCGGATGGCACAAAGGTAATGTGACCGAGCACGTAAGCGAGCGTATCGCCGGCCGGTGTCAGGCCCGCAACCTCGACGGCCTTCTCGCTGGTCTTGCCGTACCAGACGAAGGCATGGCCCCAGCTCGCAGCCGTGCGGGCGCGGAAGTCGACGTAATAGGGGCCTTTCTCCGCACGCGCGACCGAGCGCCGCGTCGATTGCGGCTGAGGCCGCGAGGCGGTGTCGGTCGTAGCAAGCGCGTTCGCATCGGCAACGCGCCTGTCGGTCTGCTTGTCGGTCTCATGGGCCGAGGCCGAGGGCGTTGTGCATGAGAGCATAGCCGCAAGAGCGAAGCCCGCGAGGATGCAGGATCCCGATCGACCAGCTTTGTTCGTCACGCTATTCCCCCTCGACCATGGGCCGCAAATGTGGCGCGTCCTTTGCCGCGCGTCAGTAGCGCGCGGCGACCGGGCCCGGCGCCTTGCCGATCGGGGCCTTTCCAATCGGGCTCTTGCCGATCGGCATCTTGCCCATCGGCGCCTGCTCGCCCGGATAGGCTGGCACCGGCTGCCGGCGCGGCAGATCCGCAGCGTTCGCGGCCGTCGCAAAAGCAAGCGTGGCACCCAGAGCAAATACAATCTTCTTCACAGCGATACCCCTAGAAGGTTTGGTCCAAACACGGTCATGCCGTGCCCCCAGACACGCCTTCCAAAAGGGCGGCCGAATGCGTCCAAGTTGCGGCGCGCACGGGACATGTTGGCGGCATTGCTCGGGCGCGCGAAGATGTGATGTGACTGGATGTTTCGGAGCGCGACCAACCTTGGTGCCGACAGGGGCCCGCTGGCTTGCCGGGAGAGCGCAGCACCGGGATTTCGTCAACGCCAGGCGCTGCGGGAAGATGCGAGGTGGCGCGCACGTCCCTGTGCCGGCCCGCGTGCACCCAGGCCAGCCGCCAGCGCCAGGACGAAGCAACGTGCCCTGGGGCTATCGCTTGCCGAGCAAGTTCGACCGGATCTTGTCGGCGAACCAGACCACGAAGATCGCGGCGAACGAGAGAGCGAAGTACAGCACGGTCCACAGCAGTGCGTTGCCGGCATTCGTCATTGCGTCCTCCCTTGCATCAGAAATCAATCTTTTGCCGGGGAGGGTAGCCTTGGCCGCGACGGCGCGATTTGCGCCAGATCAATTTTGCTGCTCTGCGGCGGCGAAAAAGTCTACAGCCGAAACTCGTTGGTGAGTTCGCCGATGCCGTCGATCGCGACGGTCACCGTGTTGACGGGCTCCTTCATCACGCCGACGCCGACCGAGGTGCCGGCCGCGATGAGGTCGCCGGGCAAGAGGGTCATGTCGTGGGAGATCCTGCTCACCAGCTCCTGTGCGCTGAAGATCATGTCCGAGATCGGGTAGCTCTGCCGCTCAGCGCCGTTGAGGATGGTGCGCACGGTGAGTTTTGCCGGATCGAGACCGGTCGCGATCACAGGGCCGAACGGACCGTAATCGTCAATGCCCTTGGCGCGGGCCCATTGGGCGAAGGTGGGGTCGCGCGTCAGGATGTCGTTGGCGGTAATGTCGTTGACGCAGGTGTAGCCGAAGATGCAGCCGTCGGCCTCATCTGGCGAGACACGGGCGCAGGTCCTGCCGATGACAATGCCGAGTTCGCCCTCATAGGTGGTCTTGCCGTCGTAATAGGACGGGCGGCGGATCACGGCGCCGGGTGTGGCGATGCTGGTGGTGGCCTTGAGCAGGTACAGCGGCTCCGGCGGTTCGGGCTGGTTCAGCTTGGCCGCGAGCGCGTGGAAATTATTCCAGAGCGCGACGATCTTGCTGGGCACGCAGGGCGCAAGCAGCTCGACCTCCGAGAGCGCCAAAATCTTGCCCGTTGCGGCGTTGCGACCGAACATGTCGCCCTCGTGCACGGTGATGCCGGAGGACGTCAGCGTGCCGAAGCCCGTCGTTCCGGCATGGCGGAAGCGCAGCCATTTGGTCACGCTCGTCATCACGCCACCGCCAGTGCGCGCGGATCAGCCGGTGTCGAGACGCCGTCATAGAGGCCGGCGATGCGGGCGCGCTGCGTCACCATGGCCAGCACCGAATCGAGCGCGGGCGTGGCAATGCCGGTGAGCCGGCCCATCTCCTGCACCACGGTGACGAGCGGATCGATCTCCATCGGGCGACCGCGCTCGAGATCCTGCAGCATCGAGGTCTTGTGCGCGCCAACCTTGCGCGCCCCCTCGATGCGGCGCTCGACGTCGACGCGAAACTTGACGCCGAAGCTCTCGGCGATGGCTTGCGTCTCCACCATGATCGCGCGAGACAGCGCGCGCGTGGCGGGATCGGTGCAGATCACGTCGAGCGTGGCGTGGGTCAGCGCGCTGATCGGGTTGAAGCAGACATTGCCCCAGAGCTTCAGCCAGATCTCGTCGCGGATGCGGTCGAGCACGGGAGCTTTCAGGCCGGCGGCGACGAAGAGATCGGCGAGGCGCTGCACGTCGGAGGTGATCTCGCCCGAGGGCTCGCCGAGCGGAAAGTTGTTGCCGTAGACGTGGCGGATCACGCCGGGCGCCTCGATCTCGGTGGCGGGATAGACGATGCAGCCGATGGCGCGCTCGGCCCCCAGCTCACCCCACTGCCGGCCGCCGGGATCGATGCTCTCCAGCGTCGAGTTCTCATATTGGCCGCCGTGCTTGTAGAAGTACCAGTAGGGAATGCCGTTGACGGCGGTGACGATGCGGGTGTGAGGCCCGAGCAGCGGCTGCATCTTTTCGATTACGCCGGTGATCGAATGGGCCTTCAGCGTGATGATGATGAAGTCCTGCACGCCGAGTTCAGTGGGGTCATCGGTGCAGCGCGGATGAACGGTGTGCTTTTCCTCGCCCGCGAGCAGTGTCAGGCCGCGCTCGCGCATGGCGGCAAGGTGCGCGCCGCGTGCGATCAGGCTGACGTCAGCGCCCGCGCGCGCGAGCTGAACCCCGAGGTATCCGCCGATCGCGCCGGCGCCGTAGATGCAGATCTTCATGAAATCCTCGCGAGCAGAGACGGATTTTGGGACGAAAGATCCGGTCCGGCTCGGAAGGATCCGAGCCGGGGCCGGCAGTCGCAGGGGGAAGTTTTGCCGCTCTAAAGCGCGCTGCGCTTTAGTCTATTGTTTGAGCATTGATCTTGTCGGAAAACCGCTGCGCACTTTTCCGGATCATGCTTTTAAGCCGCCGCTTGCGGCGTGCCGTTGAGCGCCTCGTCCATCGCCGCGGCGATGTCGCGCATGCTGATGACGGAGACGAGGCTGTAATCGTCGATCACGGGCAGATGGCGGATATGATGACGGTTCATCAGATGCCGGACGTGCTCGATCGTGTCGGTGGAGGTGCAGGACACCAGCTGCTGCACCGAGACCAGCTGGGAGACCTTGACGTTGACGGCGCCCGCACCGTGCTCGGCGACGGCGCGCACCACGTCGCGCTCGGTGAACATGCCAACCGCGGTGTTGCCCTCGGAGCGGACCACATCCTTGACCACCAGCGCGCTGATATTGTTGGCGCGCATCAGCTTGGCCGCGATCCCCACCGTTTCGTTCATACGCACCGTGACAACGCGCGGCGTCTTCTTGCGCAGAATGTCTCCGACCAGCATTGCATCCTCCTGGGTGAGTGGTGAGGAAGTGTGGTATACATAATGCCAATCGTCAAGCGCTGGATTTGGCGGATCCGAAAAATCTTGCGACAGGCGTACTGACATTATCGCCGTGCCAAAAAGAAAGGGCCGCATCGCTGCGCCCCTTCGCAAGCCGGCAAGGTTCAGCCGCTCACGCCGTCTCGGTCTTGGCAGTGCCGGTCGCCTTGTCCGTGCGCTCGGCTTCCTGGCCGTGGATGAAGGCGCGGCGCATCGGCTTGATCACGAGCAGCGCCATCAGCGCCGCCATGGCGTTCAGTCCCACCGCCAGCACGAACACGGCCTTCCAGCCATAGGCGGTCGAGATCACGCTCGCGAGCGGGACGAGCAGGGAAGCCGTGCCCTTCGCAGTGTAGAGCATGCCGTTGTTGGTGGTTGCGAACTTCGCACCGAAGGTGTCGCCGCAGGTTGCGGGGAACAGCGAATAGATCTCGCCGAACACGCCGAAATACACCGCGGTCGCCAGCACGAAAACGACAGGCACCCGGCCATAGGCCGAGAGCGTCAGCAGCATCAAGGCGGCGGTGCTGAAGGCGATGAACATGGTGGGCTCGCGGCCGATCGTGTCGGAGACCCAGCCGAAGAAGGGTCGCCCGAATCCGTCGAAGATGCGGTCGAGCGAGATCGCGAAGGTCAGCGCCGCCATCTGAAAGCCGGCGAGCGTCACCGGTGTGTCGGCAATCCCGTAGTCGTGCGCGATCGGGGCGATCTGCGCCGCCGTCATCAGCCCGCCGGAAGCGACCATGACGAAGACGAGATACATCGCCCAGAAAATTGGGCTGCGCAGCACTTGCGGCGGGGTGAAATCGATCCTGGTCTGCGGCAGGTTGAGCTGCTTCTTCTTCGGCGGAATGGAGAGGCGCGGCGGCTGGATGAAGAAGGCGAGCACGAACACGACGAGGCCCTGGGCGATGCCGAAGGTGAGGAAGGCGTGCTGATAGCCGCTCGAGGCGATCATGCTCGCGATCGGCACGATGGTGATCGCGGCCCCTGCGCCGAAGCCGGCGGCGGTCGCGCCCGCCGCGAGGCCGCGGCGGTCGGGAAACCATTTCAGCGCGTTGCCGACGCAGGTGCCGTACACGGCACCCGCGCCCATGCCGCCGACGATCGCCGCCGCATAGAGCACGGTGAGGCTGTCGGCGGAGGCGTTGAGGATCCAGGACAGTGCGATCATCACGCCGCCGAACATGATGACGATGCGCGGGCCGTATTTGTCGACGAACCAGGCCTCGACCGGCACCAGCCAGGTCTCGGTAACGACGAAGATGGTGAAGGCGAGCTGGATCGCGGTGCGCCCCCAGTGGTGGGCGGCATCGATCGGATCGACGAACAGCGTCCAGCCATATTGCAGATTGGCGATCATCGCCATGCAGACGATGCCCATGCCGAGCTGGAGCCAGCGGAAACCGGAGCGAAGCGGCGCGGCGGTGGCGGCGCCGCCCGGGCTGGAAATCGTCGAGAACCTCCCAAACCGCCTGATTGTCTGTGACACAGGATCGCAAGACGACCTGATGTCGCGAGTATTGTGGCTTATCGTCGCAGGCGTGGCGCGGAGATTGGTATACGATATTCCAGATTGCAAGCCCTAACTTGTCACTTCTTGGTGGCTCGCCCGCGCCCCGGCGAGACGATGCGGCGATCGCCAAAGAAAAACGCCCGGCCGTGAGGCCGGGCGTCGTGCTTGCTGAATTGTGCCGCCGGTCAGATCGTCGATTTCGCGACCACGATCTTGCGCCAGGGCTTGAGCACCGCGATCGCCAGCACCGAAGCCAGGATGTTGGCGCCGGCCGCGATGATGAACACGCTGTCCCAGGTCCCCGATGTCTGCTGCATGTAGTTGGCGATCGGCACCAACAGCGCGGCGGTGCCCTTCGCGGTGTAGAGGAGGCCGGCATTGGTGGTCGCGAACTTGGTGCCGAACGTGTCGGTGCAGGTCGAGGGGAATAGCGAGTAGATCTCACCCCAGGCGAAGAACACGAAGCCCGAGAGCAGCACGAACCAGACCGGATCGTGGCCCCAGAGGTAGAGCATCCAGATGCCGAACCCTTCCATGCCGAAGGCGATGAACATCGTGTTCTCGCGGCCGATCATGTCGGAGATCCAGCCGAAGAACGGACGCGTCAGGCCGTTGAGCACGCGGTCGATCGTGGCCGCGAAGGTCACCGCCGTCATCGTCACCGCCATCAGCGTCACCGGGACGCTGTCGACCTTCCAGTCAACCGCGATCGGCTTCAGGTTCGCGGTGACCATCAGTCCACCCGCGCCAACGATCACGAACATGAAGTACATCAGCCAGAAGATCGGCTGGCGCAGCACTTCGGTCGGCTGATAGTTGCGCCGGGTCTGGATGATATTGGCATTCGCCACCACGTTCGGCACTTGACCCGCTTTCGGCGCGAGCAGGAAGAAGGCGAGGAGGCAGATGATGATGCCTTGTCCGAGGCCGAAATAGAGGAAGGTGGTCTGGAATCCGCTGTCCTTGATCATGGCCTGGATCGGCGCCACGGTCAGCGCGGAGCCTGCCCCGAAGCCGGCCGCCGTGATGCCGGCCGCAAGACCGCGCTTGTCCGGAAACCATTTCAGCGCGTTGCCGACGCAGGTGCCGTAGACGCCCCCGGCGCCGATGCCTGCGATGATCATGCCGAGATAGTAGCCGTTCAGCGAGGTCGCCTGCGCGTTGATCGCCCAGCCGATGGCGCAGAGCACGCCGCCGACCAGCACTACGATGCGCGGGCCGTATTTGTCGACGAACCATCCTTCAACCGGCACCAGCCAGGTCTCGAACAACACGAAGAGCGTGAAGGCCCATTGGATCGAGGCGCGATCCCAGCCGAACGTCTTCTGGATGTCGGGGACGAAGAACGTCCAGCCATATTGGTAGTTGGCGATCATCACCATCGCCGCCACACCGATCGCCAATTGCGCCCAGCGATAGGCATCGCTTACGCGCGCGGCACTCGGGGCCGCTGCTGCCGACTGCACCATGTCCGTCATCAAAAACCCTCCCAAACGCGCCCATCATTGTTATGCATGCGCTGGCGCGCACTCTGGTATGCAATATGCCAAGATTCAAGCGATCGAGGGGAGAGTGCGGCGAAATAGCGCAGGCTTGTTCACATGCGCCATGGTCGCGGGCTTGTAAAGCCCGAATTGTTGCCAGTGCCGGCGCCAGCTCGAGCTTTGCCCATGCAATGTATTGATTTTACGATATTTATTCTGTCAGGGCGTGTGGCCGAGATCTCTGCTGGCAGTTGCGCTCTCGGAGGTTTCTCTACCTGCGCGCTGGCTCGCGGGCAGAGGCGCGGGGCGTCTACCGACGCGCCACCCCCTGGAATTCTATATTCCAGAAGTCTGGAGTGCGGCAATTTGGCGTCGGTAGCGATGCGGATTGCGCAGATCCCGCCTCACGCCATCGACGTGCGCAGCCGGCTGTAGCCTTCCTGGATCGCGGACCAGAACAGGGCGACCAAGCCGAGCGCCATGATGGTGCTGACGAGGCCGTTGGAGAAGAACACCCCGAGCGAGCCTTGCGAGCCCAGCAGCGATTGTCGGAAGGCTTCCTCAGCCTTGTCGCCGAGCACGATGGCGAGCACCAGGGGCGCGAGCGGATAATTGCACTTCTTGAGGAGATAGCCGAGCACCCCGAACACCAGCATCAGCATCACGTCGAAAGTGCTGTTATGCACCGAGTAGGCGCCGATCGCGCAGAGCACCAGGATCAGCGGCGCGATGATGCCGAACGGCACGCGCAGGATCGCGGCGAAGATCGGCACGCAGGTGAGCACGACGATGAGGCCGGCGAGATTGCCGAGATACATCGAGGCGATCAGGCCCCAGACGAATTCCTTCTGCTCGACGAACAACATGGGCCCGGGCTGCAGGCCCCAGATCAGCAATCCGCCGAGCAGCACGGCGGCGGTCGGCGAGCCGGGCACGCCGAGCGACAGCATCGGCAGCAGCGCCGAGGTGCCGGCGGCATGTGCGGCCGTCTCCGGCGCGATCACGCCTTCGATCTCGCCCTTGCCGAAATTGTTGCCGCGTCGCGCCAGGCGCTTGGCGATGCCGTAGCTCATGAAGGAGGCGGGCGTTGCGCCGGCCGGCGTGACGCCCATCCAGCAGCCGATCAGGCAGGACCGCAGCGAGGTCATCCAATAGGCGGGCAGCTCGCGCCAGGTCTGGAGCACGACACGAAGGTTGATGCTGGCCTTGCCGCCGCGGAAGGCGAGCCCTTCCTCCATGGTCAGCAGGATTTCGCCGATGCCGAACAGGCCGATCACGGCAATCAGGAAGTCGAATCCGTTGAGCAATTCGGTGACACCGAAGGTCAGCCGCAATTGCCCGGTGATCGAGTCGAGGCCGACCGCCGCGAGCGCAAAGCCTATCATCATTGCGGCGATGGTCTTGAATGGCGGCTCCTTGCTGAGGCCGACAAAGGAGCAGAAGGCGAGGAAATACACCGCGAACTTCTCCGCCGGACCAAATCGCAGCGCAAAGCCCGCGACGAGCGGCGCGACCAGCGTGATCATGATGACGGCAAACAGCGCGCCGATGAAGGAGGAGGTGAAGGCCGCCGTCAGGGCTTCGCCGGGCTTGCCCTGCTGCGCCATCGGATAGCCGTCGAAGGTGGTCGCCACCGACCATGGCTCGCCGGGAATGTTGAACAGGATCGAGGTAATGGCGCCGCCGAACAATGCGCCCCAATAGATGCAGGACAGCATGATGATCGCCGATGTCGGCGGCATGCTGAAGGTCAGCGGAAGCAGGATCGCGACGCCGTTGGCCCCCCCTAACCCCGGCAGCACGCCGATGATGACGCCGAGCGTGATGCCGATCACCATCAGCATGATGTTGTAGGGCTGCAGGGCGACCGCGAAGCCGTGAAACAGATTGGCTAACTCTTCCATGTCGATATGTCCTGCAGCAATAACGGGGATGACGGCGCAGCTTTCACAGACCGAGCCATTCCTCGATCGGTCCCTTGGGAAGCGGCACCAGGAACCAGCGCTCGAAAACCAGATAGGTCACGACCGGCATGCCGATAGCAATCGCGGCAATCGTCAGCCAGCGATAGCCGCCGAGCCAGCGCATGAACCAGGCAATGAACACCATGGAGCCGACATAGAGGCCGACGAACGGCATCGAGCCGACGTAGATTGCCGTGGGAATGACGACGCTCATGACCTGACGAAGCTGACCCCATTCCGCGAACAGCCGGCCGTCATCGTCGCGTTGCGCGTTCCACAGATTGATGGCGCTCGAGGCGACGATGGCGGCGCCGATATAGAAGGGGAAGAAGCCCGCACGCGGGCCTTCTGCACCCCAGTTGATGCCAGCCTTCAGGCTGCCGAAGATCACGATGAGGCCGAACACGCCGATCAGCAGCGCCATGCCGATTTCCAGCGTCTTGTGTGCGGGGCCGGATTCGGATCGGGATCGTTCAGTCATGAAGCCTCCAGGCGGAAATGCAGTCTTTCGCAGTCGCTGCCGGCGCGAGGACGCGCAGCATCCTCGGCCGTCATCGATGCCAGGCTCAATTCGATGCGAGGAAGCCGGCTTCCTTCATCAGGCTTTCGTGCCGCTTCTCCTCCGCCTCGATCCACTTGGCGTAATCGGCGCCGGTCAGGAAGGTCGTGTTGAAGGCGCCGCTCTTCATGAACTCCTGCCATTCCGGCGTGGCGCGCACCTTCTTGAACAGCTCGATGTAATATTCGACCTGGTCCTTCGTGGCCTTGGGCGACATGAAGATGCCGCGCAGCATGAGATATTCCATCGCAAGGCCCTGCGACTTGCAGGTCGGAATGTCCTTCCAGGCCTTGCCGTCGGCGATCGGCTCGTCATAGGCCATCGGCTGGGCGTCGAACACGCAGAGCGGACGGAGCTTGCCGCCGCGCCATTGCGCGACCGCCTCGATCGGGTTGTTGACGGTCGAATCGACGTGGTTGCCGACGAGCTGCACCGCGACTTCGCCGCCGCCCTTGTAGGGAATGTAGGTGAACTTGGCGTCGATCGCCTTCTCGATGCCGACCGTGATGATCTGGTCTTCCTGCTTGGATCCAGTGCCGCCCATCTTGAACGTGCCGCTCGGCGCCTTCTTCGCGGCCTCGACATAGTCCTTGACGGAATTGTACGGCTTCTCGGCATTGACCCAGAGCACGAACTCGTCGAGCGCCAGCATCGCGACCGGAGTCAAATCCTTCCAGTTGAAGGGGATGCCCGTCGCCAGCGGCGTCGTGAACAGGTTCGACAGCGTGATGATGATCTTGTGCGGATTGTTCGCCGACGTCTTCACATCGAGGAAGCCTTCACCGCCTGCGCCGCCGGCCTTGTTGATGACGACCAGCGGCTGCTTCATCAGATTGTGCTTGGTGACGATGCCCTGGATGGTGCGCGCCATCTGGTCGGCGCCGCCGCCGGTGCCCGCGGGCACGATGAACTCGACCGGACGGACCGGCTCCCAGGCGGCACGGCTTGCGGTGCTGCTCGCGCACGACATCACCATTGCCGCCAACGCGACATTCAGAACGAATGGCTTCATCTTGTTCACTCCCTGTCGAACCCTCAACGCAGCCGCTCTTTGTCGGCTTGCGTCAGCCCATCCCGAGTCACATGCCCCGGGATTACCCTTGCGGTCTAGCACCCATGGCAGTCCCGATAGAAACTGTATGAGCAGGGATAACGCGCGGCATCCGCATCTTTCGGCTAAGGCTTCGCCAAGGGCGCGGCAAACTTGCCACTCGGCCTTCCGTCCTGCGTTACGCTTCCCCGTCCTTACACTTTTGAATCGTGCAACCATTCTTGTTTGAATGGATGGTATGCGAAATGCCAGTAGACAAACAACCGGAATCGTCGGTTGTCCTCGGCGGACTAATCGTCGCAGTTCCGCTCGCCTGCGAGGGAGGGCGCTGCCAAACAGAAATGGCCCCGACAGGCGGGGCCATTTGGTCAAACAATGCGTCTTTGGCTGTCTGCCATCACCCCCCTTGGGGTGAAGGCAGCGACGATCTGCTTACAGGCCGAAACGCGGCAAGTCCCCGTTGCGATTGGAGATTTCGGCACTCGCCAGCAGCAGGCCGTCGATCGCGGCCATCAGGCGGGCGAACAGCGAGGAGGAGGGCGCGAGAGCGACGGAAGCGGTCTTGGACATCGGAAATCCCTTTCTTGAGAACAGTCAGTCTTGCTGCCTCATTTCTGGGAACACACTATGTATGCCAGATGCCAGCGTCCATGGTCTTGTTTGCATAGCAGCATTCTTTCTTCCGCATTGCGGCATAGGCCGTGAACCCCTGGGCGGGCCGAGCGCCTTGACACGGTCAGTCGAATAAAGAATGTAATGTTATAACATTACATAGTGAGATGCCGTGTCTCGTCGTCCTCGACCCATTCCCCTCAAGAGGCTGTTCGATCTCCATGCCCAAACTCCCCGTCACCGTCTTGTCCGGCTTCCTCGGGGCTGGAAAGACCACTTTGCTGAATCACGTCCTGAACAATCGGCACGGCTTGAAAGTGGCGGTAATCGTGAACGACATGAGCGAGGTGAACATCGATGCGGATCTGGTCCGCGATGGTGGTGCCAACCTCTCGCGGACTGATGAGAAACTGGTGGAGATGACCAACGGTTGCATCTGCTGCACCCTGCGCGACGATCTCCTGAGGGAAGTACGTGCGCTCGCCGAAAGCGGGCGCTTCGATTATCTGCTGATCGAATCGACGGGCATTTCGGAGCCGCTCCCGGTCGCAGCGACGTTCGATTTCCGCTCGGAAGAGGGCGAAAGCCTCTCCGACATCGCCCACCTGGACACGATGGTGACGGTGGTCGACGCCGCCAACCTGCTGAAGGACTATTCCTCGACCGAGTTCCTCGGCGAGCGCGGCGAGGCGCTGGACGGCGACAAGCGGACGCTGGTCGATCTCCTCGTGGAGCAGATCGAGTTCGCCGACGTGATCGTCCTCAACAAGGTGGACGATGCCTCGCCGCAACAGCGCGAGGCGGCACGGCAGATCATCCGCTCGTTGAATCCCGAAGCCGACATCATCGAGGCCAATCACAGCCGCGTGCCGTTCGACCGCGTGCTCAACACCGGCCGGTTCGACTTCGAGAAGGCCCAGCAGCATCCGCTCTGGTACAAGGAGCTCTATGGTTTCGCCGACCACGTGCCTGAAACGCAGGAATATGGCGTGAAGAACTTCGTCTACCGCGCCCGCCGGCCGTTCGATCCGGCGAAGTTCGACAAGTTCGTCAAGGCATCCTGGCCAGGCGTGATCCGGGCGAAGGGTCACTTCTGGCTGGCGACGAGGCCGCAATGGCTCGGCGAGATCAGCCAGGCGGGAGCGATCGTGAGGACCGAAGCGCTGGGGTTGTGGTGGGCGAGCGTTCCAAAGGAGCGGTGGCCGAACGATGAGGCCTGGCGCAAGCGGCTCCGCCAGTATTGGGACAAGCTGTACGGCGATCGTCGCCAGGAGATCGTGTTCATCGGCACCGGCATGGACGAAGCCGAGATCCGTGGCAGGCTGGACGCATGCCTTGTCCCTGATACGTCCACCATGGACATCGCCGCATGGTCCGCTCTCGCCGATCCGTTTCCGGCCTGGCGTCGAGGCGATCAGTCCAACTGATCGACGTGCCTGCCAGCCACCCGGCGTGAGGTCCGGGCTTGACCATCTCGGACCAGGTCTTGCAAGGGGACGGCAAAGCCGTTAGTGCTCTGCCCCCTTTCCAAGCATCATTCAGAGTGGTTCATGTCGAGCGCCTCGCCCGCCGTCTCGATCGGCATCGATTTTGGCACCAGCAACACGGTCGTTGCGCTGGCGGCGGACGACCGTCGGGTCGAGGCCATTCGCTTCGACCATGGCGGGCAACGCCACAGCGTCTACGTGTCGGCCCTGTGCTTCTGGGAGGACCGGCCGGGCGCCGGTGCCCAGGCCGAGGGCGGGCCATGGGCGATCGAGCAGTTTCTCGAAGGACGCCACGTCTACCGCTTCCTGCAATCGTTCAAGACCTTCGCCGCGAGCTCCAGCTTCAGCACCACGCAAGTCTTCCGGCAGCGCTACAAATTCGAGGACATCCTGGCGGCATTCCTGCGCACGCTGGCGCGCCACGGCGGGGACAAGTTCGGCTTCGAGGCGGCGAACATCACGGTCGGCCGCCCGGTCCGCTTTGCCGGCGGCAATCCCGACGAGGCGCTGGCGATGCAGCGCTACCGCGCCGCGTTCGAGCGCTTGGGCGCCGGCCACGCGCGCTATGTCTACGAGCCCGTCGGCGCGGCGTTCTCGTTTGCGCGCAGGCTGGAGCGCGATGCCACCGTGCTGGTAGCCGATTTCGGCGGCGGCACCAGCGACTTTTCCGTGATGCGTTTCTCGCGTGCGGGCGGCGTTCTTCGCGCCGAGCCGCTCGGCCACGCTGGTATCGGCGTTGCCGGCGACACCTTCGACTATCGCATCGTCGACCACATCGTCTCGCCGCGGCTCGGCAAGGGCTCCAGCTTTCGCTCGTTCGACAAGGTGCTGCCGGTCCCGACCGGGCACCACACGAACCTGGCGCGCTGGCATCAGCTCGCGATGATGAAGAGCAACGGCGATCTGCGCGAGCTCCGCGAGCTCCAGCGCACCGCGCTGAAGCCCGAGCTGCTCGAGGACTTCATCACTATCGTCGATCTCGACCTCGGCTTTGCGCTTTACCGCGCGGTGTCCGACGCCAAGGTGGCGCTCTCGGCGCAGGACGAGGTGGACTTCCGCTTTAGGGGCGGCGGCGTCGAGATCGGCGCGGCCATCACGCGGAAGAAATTCGAAGCCTGGATTGCCGACGACATCGCCCGGTTAGGTGCCACCGTCGACAAGGTGTTGGCCGAGGCCCGCATCGCCTCGCGCGAGGTGGAGAAGGTGTTTCTGACCGGCGGCACCTCGTTTGTGCCTGCGGTCCGAAAATTGTTCGCCGACCGCTTCGGCAACGAGCGGCTGATGTCCGGCGACCAGTTCGAGTCGATCGCCTATGGCCTGGCGCTGATCGGGCACAGTCCGGATCCCGACCGCTGGACGGCAGGCGGGGGGCCTGCTCCTCGCAATGGCGACGTGGGGAGATCTGTCAATCGAATCGAATAGTGCCGTAGGGTGGGCAAAGGCGCGGAGCGCCGTGCCCACCATCCTGCAAGCTCGAGAGAGCATCGGTGGGCACGCTGCGCTTTGCCCACCCTACGATAGTGATGTTGTCGCTACTGGTTGATCTCCGGCTCGACGAGCTTGGCCAGATTGCGCAGCGATTCCTGCCAGCCGAGATAGCACGCCTCCGGTGGAATGACGTCGGGGATACCGGCCTGCGTGATGTCGATCTCGGTACCAACAGAGACCTTCTTCAGGTTCACCGTCACCTCGATCAGGCCCGGCAGGTTGGGGTCGTCGAACCTGTCGGTATAGCGGAGACGTTCGCCCGGCACGAGCTCGAGATATTCGCCGCCGAACGAATGGCTGTTGCCCGTGGTGAAGTTCCGGAACGACATCTTGAACGTGCCGCCGACCTTGGGCTCGAAATGATGCACCGTGCAGGTAAAGCCGTTCGGCGGAAGCCATTTCGCCATCGCGTCGGCTTCCAGGAAGGCGCGATAGACCTTCTCCGGGCTGGTGGCGAGAACGCGGTGCAGGCGGACAGTATTGGGCATGGTTGTTATCCTTCGATGATTGATGGGCCCGAGCTGGCCTCTATGGCCCATTCATGTCACGAGGACGACGGGCAAGCCGCCGATCCGACAGGGGGTCCTGCAGATTATTTGTCGCAGGGGCGGTCAACCTCGCGAGGCCGCCGCCAATCGGGCCGGATGCACATCCCTCCGCGCAAAGGGCTATCGCATTTGCAGATTCACTAGAGGTCGTCATGCCCGGGCTTGTCCCGGGCATCCACGTTCTTTGTGCTGCGTGGCGAGGCGTGGATGGCCGGGACAAGCCCGGCCATGACGATGTGGAGACTATCGTGTCCAAAGCTGTACTGCTCATACGCGAGAACCCTGCCCCTGCGCAGAGGCCGCCGAGCGCAGAAGCTCCGTCCAGGTTTAACCGCGCACATGAGGAACACGGAGCGTTGCGACGTGTTGTTCGCGATCAGAACAGGAGACAGTCAGATGATCAAGAAGCTCATGCTGGGCGCAGTGATCGCCTCGATGATGGGATCCACCGCAATGGCGCAACCCAGTCAGCAACAGGGAGGCGGGCAAGCGGGGGTGGGCGGAACGAGCGACACCACGAAGGACAATGACAAATCCAAAGGCGGCATGACGACCGGGACGTCGTCGACCGGCACCACGGACGGTTCAGGCAGCAGCACCCCTGGTGGACAATCCTCCAAGAAGAGCTCGACGCCCAAATGATTCAGGAAGCGCTCATTGTTCGGTCTACGACGCAAGGATGGGCGCAAATTTCAAACCGCGGCGGAGAAGTTCTTCGCGGGGTAGCGGCGCGCTCGTTGATTGGTTCGGCCTAAAGCGCGATGCGATTAGGATGAATCGTCATCGCGCTTTAGGTTATGTTAGAGCATGATCTTTTCGGAAAACCGCTACGCACTTTTGCGGATCATGCTCTATGCCGCAACGTCATTCGGTGTCATTGTGAACGCCAACCTGTAACGACCGAGCGTCGAACCACCCTGCGCGCCCGCGCTTTGAAGCGATGGCGGCGAGAGCTGTCCGGCGACGACAGCGTCGACCGCATCGATATCGTAACCTGACACCAGAATGATCCAGTCGGCGGCGCCGTCATTGCCGCGGATTTGCTGTTCAGTGGTTGGCGAACTCGTCTTGGGCGTATCGGTCAGGAGGAGGTGGGCGCCCGTCAGCCCCGGCTTGGAGGCGAGAGCGCCGAGCGTATCGAGAAGGCGCGCCTGCAGCTCGGCGGCCCGTCCGTTGAGCGGCGACAGCCTGATGGTGGCGAGCGCGCCTGCGATGCCGCCGCCAAAGCTCGCGGCGATCCGGCACTGGCTGCGCACCATGCCGAGATGATGTGGCATCATCTTCGTCGACCACGGCGTCGGCGCATTGAGCCGGTCGAGATATCCCTTCGACGTGAGAACGTCGTAGTGCTCGAGCTCGTAGAGCACGAAGAAGCCGTCGACGTCCGTCGTGCTGGTCCAGCGTGACCCGCGCCGGAAGCCGGAAATGCTCATCCGCTCGGGAAAGTGCTCGTGCGAATGCCAGTCGCCGAACTCGCTGCGCTGCTCCGGGCGGACGCTCCACCACATCGCAACGGCGGCCTTGCCGAGCAGTGACATGCTGACCTCCCTGCCTTGCGCGGGGCTATCGCATTTGAAAGCTTCTCCTTGCGGCCATCCTTCGAGACGCCCGCTTTAGGCGGGCTCTCAGGATGAGGGCGGAGTGCGCGCAGGCCGCCACTAGTCATATGCGATAGCCCTGACTTTCTTGCGGACACTTTGCCTCAACACCGACAGCGGCGGCAAGGTGTCCCGCTTGGCAAGCAGAAGCCACGACGCGATCGGAGGCTATCATGGTGCAGGTAAACGCGAGCCAGCGGATCGCCTGACTGCGCGTCCGATCACATCGGCTCGCCGACATCGCGGCGATAATGCCTCGGCGAAGTTCCGAAGCGGCGGCGGAAACAGCGGTTGAAGTAGGACACCTCGTTGAAGCCGCAGGCATAGGCGATATCGCTGATCTTCGATCGGTTGTAGCGCGAGTCGAGCAGCATCTTCCGTGCCTTCTGCAGCCGCAGCTCGGTGACACGTTCGGTAAAGCTCGATCCGGTCTCCTGGAGCAGTTCCTGAACGTAACGCGGCGAAAGCCCTAAATGGCGCGCAAGCTCGCTCGGCGAAAACGACGGATCAGCGAAACGCCCCCTGATATCTGCGATCACGTCCTGCAGCCGCGCGGCACGCAACCCGCGGCGCGTCGCAAGTTCGGCTGAATCGCCGCGGGCGCCGAGGACCAGCGCGACCAGATCGATGAGATGCGTACTGATGTTCTCCTTCAGCACAAGGTCGGCATCGATATCGGAGTCGATGACGATGGCGAGATAGCGCTCCAGGTGACGCAAGGCCGGCGATGCAGCCAACGGCTTCACGGCAAGGTCCTCGAAATTCGGCAGCCGCTCGGCCAGCAGCGCGCGCGGCACCGTGACGCAGCGAATAGCGACCGGCCCGTCGTGCTGCGCCGCGATCGGCGCTGCGTTGGTATAAAGCATCGCCTGCCCGACGCCGCGAATGGCTTCGCGGCCCTCCTGCCTGATCAGCGAACTCGTACCGTTGAGCATGGTGCCGATGATGTAGTCGCCGCGGCTGTCAGCTTCGACGTGACGCTGGGTACGCACTGCCGTCTGAATATTGGAGTCGAGCTGGCTGACCGCGATATCGCCGAATTTCAGGAATTCGGACCGCGAATAAAACGGCGCATCGGGAAAGAACGAAATGTCCGCCGCGCACAAATGATCGGTGAACAGGTCGAGCCACAGCCGTTGGCGCGAACGTTCGTCAAGATGCGCGGGAAGCTGATCCGAAGCGAATACGACCTTGGACATCGTTGCACGGCAAAGCTGTGGATGTAGCGCGATACCGCGGCAGAGTTGGTCGCGGCGCAAGCGTTACAGATGCGGTAAAGCGCCGCACGCTCTGCCGGAACTGATTGGCTGTTCGCCCCAGTCCTAGTCAGGCGCCGTTGTCCAACTTCGTCATGCGCTGAGCCCCGCAAATGTGTCCGCCGAGCAACATGGGCGTCCGAAAAGACGAGACGATGCGGGATCGTCCAACTCGGGTGCAGGCCAGGACAAGAAGCCTATGCTATTTCGTGTCAGTAACTTAGCCGTGAAACGAAGGCGGCAAAGGCGTGGTGCACTACGCCTTGCGACCGGAGGCGCTCCTGTAGTTTGGAGCAGCTTCCTTGGAATTGGAATTGGGGGCTGGAGTGAAAAAGCTGACACTGACGGGCGCTTCATTGGCTGGCGCCTCGATCATGGTTTCTGCAGGAGCTCTGGCCGCCGACCTGCCGATCAAGGCGCCGCCCCGACCGGCTTGGATCGATAGCTGGGCAGGGCCGTATATCGGCGCTTATTTCGGCGCGGGTGCCGGACGTGTGACGGAATCCTCGACCGGCAGTTTCGGTAGCAGTTCTGTCTCGACCAACGCCGGCGTGGTGACGTCGAGCTCGACCTTGGTCGGAACGACTGCGAGCAATCTTTCGGGCGACGTGACCGGTTCGATGGTCGACCTGTTCGCGGGATATAATTGGCAGGCCGGGAATATCGTGGCGGGCGGGCAGGTCGAAGGCACGGTCTTTTCCGATGTCGCGATGAAGCCGTTCGGCAACCAGACGCTCAACAGCGTCAGCACCAACGTGCTGCTCGGGGCGGTGACCTCGACGACTGCCGGCACGGCAATCGTGCAGAGCAACCAGCAGCTGCGCTCGCGGGTCGGGCTGATCGGCCGGGTCGGTTTTCTCGCTCGTCCGGATCTGCTGCTGTATGGCCTCGGCGGCCTCGAGCTCGGTCACTTTACCTTTGCCGACGGCGCCGATCCTTTCGGCGGTGACAACAACAAATGGGTGGCCGGCTACACGGTCGGCGCCGGCGGCGAGTTGAAGCTGACCGGCAATTGGTCGCTGCGCGGCGAGTATCGGTATCTGAACTTTGGCTTCAACCGGAGCGCAGCCAGCAGCGCAACATCCAGCTCGGCGACGGGCGCAACCACTTTTGTGTCGACCAGCAGCGAAGCCTCTTCGTCACGTACAGATGCCGATTTCCACCTGGCCAAGATCGGTCTGGTCTACCAATTCGGTGATCCCGGACCGCTGTCCGCAATGGCGGCGATACCGCCGGCAGCACGCGGGTCTTCATTCGCAAGCGCCTGGGGTGACAGCTGGGCCGGCCCCTATATCGGTGCTTACTTCGGCGCCGGCGCCGGGCGCGCAAGGCAGACCTCCACGAGAATCGACGACGAAGGCAGTGTCAGCACTCTCGGGGGGACGTCTGCGTTCACGCAATCAGGATTCGGCAATCTCGCCGGCGACATGACTGGTTCGATGGTCGATCTGTTCGCGGGCTACAATTGGCGAACCGGCAATGTCGTGGTCGGCGGGCAGATCGAAGGCACCCTGTTCAGCGACGTCACCACGAAGACGGTCGGTAACGAGGCATACAGCTCGGTTTCGAGCGACAACGGCGTCGTCACCTCGACAAGATCGGGGACGAACAGCATCGAGGACCGGCAGCAATTGCGCTCGAACGTCGGCGTGATCGGCCGGGCCGGTTATCTGGTGACACCGAATGTGCTGCTGTATGGCCTCGGCGGCCTGGCGCTGGGGCACCTGACCTATCCCGACAGTTTTCCCGATTCGGAAGCGCAGGTCGGCGGCAAGAACGGCAAATGGGTGGCCGGTTATGTCGCGGGCGCCGGCGGCGAGGTCAAGCTGACGGACAGCTGGTCGCTGCGCGGCGAATACCGCTACATGCATTTCGGATATGACCGCAACGAACCGTGGGGCAACTCGCAGACGTCCGTATCGGGTGGCGGCACCACCACGTCCACCAACAGCACTGTCAACCGGCGGCATATCGATGCCGATTTCCACGTCGGCAAGGTTGGACTGGTTTACCAATTCGGCGCGTCAGGAGCGCGGTCGGCGGTGGCGGCACTGCCGGGCCCGGCCTGGAGCGACGGCTGGGCGGGACCCTATATCGGAGCCTATTTCGGTGCCGGTGCCGGACGTGCCGCGGAAACCATCGCGGGCACCAGCAGCAGCACGAGCACTTCCACCTTCGTCGGGACCACGACGTCCACCGGCACCCAATCGACGGCCGGCCGTCCCGTCGGCGACGTGACCGGCTCGATGGTCGATCTTTTCGCGGGCTACAATTGGCGCGCCGGCAATGTCGTGGCCGGAGGTCAGATCGAAGGCTCGGTCTTTTCCGACGTTACGTTCAAGACCATCGGCCCTCACTCATTCTCCTCCGTCGATACCACGAATGGCGTCGTCACCACGACAACCACAGGTTTGCAAACCGCCGGCAACCAAATCCAGCAGCAGTTGCGTTCGAACGTCGGCCTGATCGGCCGGGCCGGTTATCTGGTGACGCCGGACGTGCTGCTCTACGGCCTCGGTGGCCTGGCGCTGGGCCATTTCACCTACCCTGATGGCGACTTCAGCCGCAGCGACGCCAACGGCAAGTGGGTGGCCGGCTATACGTTAGGCGCCGGCGGTGAGGTGAAGCTCGCAGGCAACTGGTCGCTGCGCGGCGAATATCGCTATACGCATTACGGCTTCAGCCGTAACGAGACCAGCAGCTTCTCATCGAGCTCGCAATCGACGGGATCCTCCAGCGCCTCTTCGTCCGTCGACAGCACCAACCGTCAGATCAATGCCGACTTCCACACCGGAAGGATCGGTATGGTCTACCGGTTCGGTGAAGGAGGACCTCGCTCGGCCATGGCGGCGCTGCCCGGCGCCCCCAGCGATCACTGGGCTGGCCCTTATCTCGGCGCCTATTTTGCCGCCGGCGCAGGCCGCGCGCGGCAAATCCTCGCTTCGACTGCTGACTCTGCCCAGCAGAACTTCAACGGCGCGGTGCTGACGACGGATTTTGTCAGCAACACGACGAGCCGTGGCAGTGCCGTCGGTGACACGACGGGCTCGATGGTCGATCTGTTCGCAGGCTACAATTGGCGGGCCGGCAATATCGTGGCCGGCGGTCAGATCGAAGGCACGCTGTTCTCGGATGTTGCCTTCAAGATGACCGGCGAGCAAACGAGCAACACCCGTCAAGTTCTCAACGGTGTCGTGACCACAAGGGTCAATCCGAGCACGATGCAAGCCAGTGAGCAGCTGCGTTCGAACGTCGGGGTGATCGGCCGGGCCGGCTATCTCGTGACCCCGAAGCTGATGCTCTACGGTCTCGGCGGCCTGGCGCTGGGTCATTTCACCTTTCCCGACCCCGGCGGCGTCAACGGGCCGAACGGCAAGTGGGTGGCGGGCTATACAGCTGGCGCGGGCGGCGAATTCAAGCTCACTCAACGATGGTCACTGCGCGGCGAATATCGCTACATGCATTTCGACATCGACCGCAACGAGACACGGACCAGCTCGAGCACGCAGATCCAGGGTGCCACGACCATTCTCAGGTCGAACGCTGAAACCACGTCGCGAAAGACCAGTGCAGATATTCACATTGCGAAGATCGGTGCGGTCTATGGCTTCTGCTATTGCGACTAGGTGCACGGTGGCAAACGCGCATGCAGATGGTGGTTGCGATCATCTCTATGAAATAGGCCGGCGAAAAGCCGCTACTGAATCGTTCCATGGGTGCGCCGCCTCTCGGCGCAAATTTGAGGGAAGTCATGAAATCCATTGTCTCCGGTGCTCTCCTGATCTCGGCTGTGTGTCTCTCCCACGCCGCCTCCGCGGCCGATCTTGGCAGGGCCTACACCAAGGCGCCGCCCGCGCCGGTCGCATTCAGCTGGACCGGTTTTTACGCCGGCGTGCATGGTGGTTATGGCTGGAGCGATCCGACCGCGACCTTCGATCCGGGCGCGCTCGCAACCGGGACGGTCCCCGGCTATGTCGTCACGGGTGGCACGGGGCCGTTCTCTCTGGATGTGAGCCCCAAGGGCGGATTCGGCGGCGGCCAAATCGGCTATAACTGGCAGTCCGGCACGTTCGTGTACGGTCTGGAAGCGGATGTCAGCGGCGCAGCCATCAGGGAGACGGCGAGCCGCCCGTTCAGCGTCACCGGCACGATCGGCGGCGACAATGGCGCCTTCACCGGCGTATTCAATCTCAAGCAGGAAATCGATGTCTTCGGCACCATCCGCGGACGTCTCGGATACGCGGCGAACAACCTGCTGATCTACGGTACCGGTGGCTTCGCCTGGGGCCACGTCAAGAACAGCATCTTCACCTCAAATCTCGCCACGCCGAACATTGCCAATTTCAACGGCTTCTTCCCGGCCCTGACGCGAAGCGCGTCCTCGTCGGAGGTCCAGGTGGGCTTCTCCGCCGGTGGCGGCCTTGAATGGGCTTTCGACCCGCGCTGGACGTTCAAGGCCGAGTACATCTACATCAATCTCGGAAAGTCGAACGGCAATGCGCTTGCATTCCCCGGCGCGTCGTTCACGGATACCGAGGTTCAGCTTCATACGGCCAAGGGCGGCATCAACTATCGGTTTTGACTGAATGGATTTGGTGGTGCTAGTGGTGGTAACGCAGGCGCGCCTAGTAGCGAACCACGGGCAGGGCAGAGCAAGTCTGCTCTGCCCTGAACTCAGACGTCAACTTGTTCGGCTATCGCGAGAGCGTCATCGAATCCGATGTCGAAATAATCGAACGGTACTCTCGGTCTTCCGAGTCTAGCCGCTGAGCAAAAGAGGAGTCCGAGTCAATCGGTGGTGCCGGATGAACGAGTTATCAAGCACTTTCGACGGCCTCTTCAAAAGCGAATTTTCGATCAATCAAGCGGTTGGACGGAGCGTCACGTATGTGCGCCGGGGCAAGTTGCTGGGCGGTAATTCCGGGTTTGCTCATATTGGGAATTACCATGTCGAAGGGGACTCAATCCGTGTCGAAGTGACCAGCCGACGACACAATTTTGGTGCTGATCATCAGTCTTTGCTCGGTTCCGACGTCTCGTCAATTTCAGTCGTTGGAAGAGCCGTTGGTAAGGCGTTTCACTTCGAGGGCAGTTCCCCGCAGGTGCCCGGCGCCGTCTTTCGATCCATCATGACACCCCTGGATGAAAGCGATCTTCCGGCGCCCGGGATGATTGGTGAAGGTGGCATTTCCAACGGATTGTACTCCATCCATCTGAAAATCTTGGACGGCGTCCCCGGCGGCCTGACTGGGGTGATGCTATTGAACAACGGCCGCATCTTGGGTGGCGATGCTTTCTTCTACTATCTGGGGTCATATTCCTCCTCCAGCGGTCGATGGAGAGGGCAGATGGTCAATCAAGAGCATACGCCAGCGCGAGGGGAAGACCCGGTATTTGGCGGACACGAAATTGGAGTTGGTTTTTCGGGGACGTGCGATGCGAAGGGCGGTTTCCTCGAGGGCACGGCACTTGCGGGCAAGCGCAGCATCAGGTTCGAAGCTGATCTGAAATTGATCTGCGCTGCTTAAGGGGCGCGAAAGCTGATGGGCGCAGCTGCCGGGCGAAGCTAGAAGATCGATTTCGCTCGGAGTTGGTCCATCGGCCTCAATAGGCTTAGCACTGAGCCCTGCAAGGGAAGCGAGAAGTGCTCTCAAAGGAAAAAACGAGTACTACTCTATTGAAGGTGATCTTAGGGCTCATCGCAGTCTGGGGTGTCGGCTGGATTGAGGAGAAGCTGTTCGGCCACTGGACCAACCTAGGCATCTTTGTCGGAGTGATGATCGCCTATGGCATAGATCACTTCCGAAATTCGAAACGGGAAGCCATTGAGGGGGAGCGCCGCGGAGCCGGAGAGCAGTGAACGTCAGCCTGAAGGGAATGCATCAGCTCCCTCGAGAGGAGTGACGGCGAGTGAAAGTCGCGTATTGGCTCGTCGCTGACGTCCTTGCGCCTCGCGAGCCTGCGATGCCGCCGCCAAAGCTCGCGGCGATCCGGCACTGGCTGCGCACCATGCCGAGACGATGCGGCATCATCTTTGTCGACCACGGTGTCGGCGCATTGAGCTGGTCGAGATAGCCAACGAGCACTGACGCCGATGAGCCTCATCCTGAGGAGGCGCGTGAGCGCCGTCTCGAAGGACGAGGCGTGCGCGCGGGCCGGCACCAGTCAATGCGATAGCGCTTATCTTCGTGCGGACACTTTGCCTCATCACCGACAGCGGCGGCAAGGTGTCCCTGCTCGACAAGGCCGATACGGGATGTGCGCATTCGCGCCGCCGTCATCGTTGATCCTGCACCGGCCACCCTGACGCGGGAGAACCTCGCCCTCGTCGAAGTGCCTTTCCAGTTCTGGCGCTCGCAGTTCGGCGGGCCGGGAGTCGGTGACGGCTCTGGCAACGCCCGCGTCGCGGAAGGCTTGCCGGGCAAGCCTGATGTTCGCGTCGTGCCGGCCGGTCACTATGCGTTCCTCGCTCCGTGCTCGGCCGATCTCACCGCAGCCGTCCCGCGCATCTGCACCGACGTGCCCGCAGGGTTCGACCGGGCAGGGTTTCATCGCGAGCTCAACGCGGCGGTGGTGAAGTATTTTCGCGAACAATTGGCGGTGGGAGATCGCTGAGGGTCTTCGAAGTACGGTGTGACAGTGTTGGACTGCACCCCTGAAGTGAGACACGATATTTTATAGTGACAGTGCGGTTGCCATGATGCGTTATCGTGCCTTGTTTTGCGCGAACGCGGTTTCGAACTCAAGAGGCGATTGGTAGCCGAGCGCCGAATGCAAGCGCTCCTTGTTGTAGACCTCGATAGCAGCCCTTAGCGGAGTCCAGCGGCTGTCGAGCGGGCCACCCTAAAGGTCCACTTCTGGCCCATGAGACATCAGGACGACTTGCTTTCCTTGGTAGTTTCGTCAATATCGTACTCATGACTGTCGTCGTGATCACTTTCGCGAACTTGTGGTGGCGCTCCACTTAGGAGCGGCACGGCTTTGTCATTACCCAACCGTCGCCGCCGTTCATCGGCTTGCGAGGTTACTTTCATCAAAAGTCCGATTGACCGGCGGCTCCTAATTTGGAGAACCGCGATGCAAGATTCGTCAGCTACCCTCCCTGTTATCTTGACCGGCGACAGAACAACCGGACCGTTGCACCTAGGGCACTATGTCGGTTCGTTGAAGAACCGCGTCGCCTTACAGACAACGCACCGGCAGTACCTGCTGCTGGCGGATACCCAGGCACTCACCGACAACGCGCGCAATCCCAGTCGGGTGCGTGACAATGTCCTTGAGATCGCGACAGACTACCTCGCTGTCGGCATCGACCCGGACCAGAGCACGATCTGTCTTCAATCACATCTTCCGGCATTGGCCGATTTGACCCTGCTGTACATGAACTTTGTCACGGTGGCGCGGCTTGAGCGCAGCCCAACCATCAAGGACGAAATTCAGGCGCGAGGTTTCGGCAGAGATATTCCTGCAGGCTTTCTCTGCTATCCCGTTGCCCAGGCCGCAGACATCACCGGTTTCAAAGCGACGATTGTCCCGGTTGGACAAGATCAAGCGCCATTGGTTGAGCTAACGAATGAGGTTGTTCGCCGCATCAATCGCCAAGCTGGTGTTGACGTGTTGCCAGAAGCTCACGCCCTTATTCCTCGCGTCGCACGTCTTCCTGGCATCGACGGCAAAGCCAAGATGAGCAAGTCGCAGGGAAATACGGTTCAGCTATCAGCAACGGCTGATGAGATACGTGAGGCCGTACGGCGTATGTTCACTGATCCAAACCATCTAAAGGCGTCCGATCCCGGTTGCGTCCAAGGCAACGTGGTGTTTACGTACTTGGATGCGTTCGACGAAGATCACCTCACGGTTGAGGATTTGAAGGCACGCTATATCCGCGGCGGTTTGGGCGACAGCGTTGTCAAGAGACGTCTGGAGGACGTGCTGCAGGCTCTTCTCGCGCCAATCCGAGACCGTCGCTGCGCACTGGCTCGTGATCCTGGCTATGTGCTGCAAGTCGTCAAGCGCGGCACCGCGCGAGCGCGTGAGATAACAGAAACCACTTTGCGCGATGTTCGCGCTGCGCTTGGTCTATTCGCCCTGAATTAATCGGATTGGAGGACAAGCCAAGCCATGTCCGGATTCAGCCCTTGCAGACCAAGCTGCCGGGACTCTCGACGGTCAGTTCATGACCCACCGCAGGACGTCCCGAGCGGCCACACACGCCATTGCGGTGGATCATTCTTAGCGTGTAACCCCGACGTTTCCATCTTAATCCATCGACCTAACAATTAATGCCGGGACAAAGTGACGAATTCTGACCGGCGGCGTGCTCCCCACGGATTATCCTGTTGCCTCACCAGAGGAGGTGACCATGGTACGATTTATTCCGACTTCCATCACACGACGAAGCATGGTCGCAGGAATGGCGCTGACCGCCGCCCCGACGACTGTATTGCAGGGAGCGAATAAGGCATACGCGCAGGCCCAGCAAACCTCGCCTGAGAAGAGTCTGTATGAGCGGCTGGGCGGCGTTTTTGCTATTGCGGCCGTCGTGGATCACTTCAGCGACGCTGTCGTGAAGAATCCCGTCGTGGGCCAGAAGTCCAAGAATCCGCAACTACGAGAATGGCACACCAAGAACCTGACAAGGTTGCCGGGCCTCAAGTTCATGCGGACGCTGTGGGTCTGCGACGTTTCGGGCGGGCCCCTTAAGTTCGCGGCCACCAAGCCTGGCGCGACGCCGCTCGGACTTGAGGAAGCGCACCGCAATCTCAGAATATCTCCGGCAGAGTTCGATGAGGTCGCGGCGGAACTCGGGCGGAGCCTCGACTTTGCCAAGGTCCCTAAGCGCGAGAAAGCCGAGGTGCTGGCTGCGTTTGCCGCGCACAAGGACGAGGTTACCGCCGGGTCTGCGACCGTCGGCAAGCGCGGCTGAAGGGTGATCTCCCGGTCTTCGCTAGCACCGACTGGCTCCGGCTGGGCGGGCACGTTGGATCGCGCCGCCAATCCGTCCGGTTGTGGGCCCATTGCTGACGTTCCTCGCGCTGACGTCCGATAAGCGCCCTTGGACTCCAGATCTTTGCGGCCGGAGATCCGTCCGATGTGCAGCAGCGAGCGCCCGATGTGCGCTCCCGGCATGATATCCACGATGGCATAATACCCCTGTTTTGCCCGACGGGTCAGAATTTTTTCGTCGAATCAGAAATATCGTTGCGGACCAATGGGATGGCTACTGTGCATGGGGTTGTTTTCCAGTTTTGATCTTGAGCCTGCGATTGCAGCCTTCACAAGCAAAAGGGGCCGCCCCTTCGGACAGCCCCTTGGTCTCGTGAAATGTGGCCCGCTTACTCCGCGGCCTGCTTCTGCGGCGGGTCGAGCGCGCCGGACTTGTGGATCTCGGCGACCTGGTGATCGCTGAAGCCGAGCACCGAGCGCAGGATCTCGTCGGTGTGCTCGCCGAGCAGCGGGGAGCGCTGCACGTCGCTCGGGCTATCCGACAGCTTGATCGGGTTGCCGACCGAGACGTACTTGCCGCGGGTGGGGTGGTCGACCTCGACCACGGTGCCGGTCGCGCGCAGCGACTGGTCTTCGGCGATCTCCTTCATCGACAGGATCGGGCCGCAGGGGATGTCGTCCTTGTTGAGGATCTCCATCGCCTCGAATTTTGTCTTCGTCATCGTCCACTGCTCGATGCGGGCGAAGATCTCGTTCAGGCGCGGCAGGCGGGCGGCCGGCTTGGCGTAGTTCGGATCGGTCTTCCAGGTGGGCTCGCCGATCACGTCGCAGATCTTCTCCCAGACCGGGGCCTGGGTGATGAAGTAGATGTAGGCGTTGGGATCGGTCTCCCAGCCCTTGCACTTCAGGATGCGGCCGGGCTGGCCGCCGCCTGAATCGTTGCCGGCACGCGGCACGGCGTCGCCGAACGGCACGCCTTCGCCGAACTGGCTGTATTCCTTGAGCGGGCCGTGGGCGAGGCGCTGCTGGTCGCGCAGCTTGACGCGGCAGAGGTTGAGCACGCCGTCCTGCATCGCGGCGGTGACGCGCTGGCCCTTGCCGGTGTGGGTGCGCTGGTAGAGCGCGGTGACGATACCGAGCGCGAGATGCAGGCCGGTGCCGCTGTCGCCGATCTGCGCGCCGGTGACGAGCGGCACGCCGTCGCGGAAGCCGGTGGTGGATGCGGCGCCGCCGGTGCACTGGGCGACGTTCTCATAGACCTTGCAGTCTTCGTACGGTCCAGGGCCAAAACCCTTGATCGAGGCGACGATCATCTTCGGGTTGATCGCCTGGATCTTCTCCCAGGGAAAGCCCATGCGGTCGAGCACGCCGGGGCCGAAATTCTCCACCAGCACGTCGCACTTCTTGATCAGCTCGGTGAGGACTTCCTTGCCCTTGGGGTTCTTGGTGTCGAGCGTGATCGAGCGCTTGTTGTGGTTGAGCATGGTGAAATACAGGCTGTCCACGTTTGGGATGTCCTGCAGCTGGCCGCGGGTGATGTCACCCACGCCCGGGCGTTCCACCTTGATCACGTCGGCACCGAACCATGCCAGCAGCTGCGTGCAGGTCGGTCCTGACTGGACGTGGGTGAAGTCGAGAATGCGAACGCCCTCGAGCGCTTTGGTCATCGTGTTTGCTCCGTACTCTGTCTGCCCCTGCACCCGGCAGGGCGTAATGGGTTTGAGGGGTGGACTTACTTCTTCTTCTGCAGAACGCTCTGCGGATTGAGGTTGCCGATGCGGCCGCTCTCCGAGCCCGCGGCCGGATCGATCACCGCGTTGATGAGCGTCGGCTTGCCGGACGCCATCGCCTCGTTGACGGCGCGCTTCAGTTCATCGGGCGAGGTCGCGTTGACGCCGACGCCGCCAAAGGCTTCTATCATCTTGTCGTAGCGCGCGCCCTTGACGAACACGGTGGTCGCCGGATCGGAGTTGGCGCCGTTGACGTCGGTGCCGCGATAGATGCCGTCATTGTTGAAGATGACGACGCAGATCGGAAGGTTGTAGCGGCAGATGGTCTCGACCTCCATGCCGGAGAAGCCGAACGCCGAGTCGCCTTCAACAGCGAGCACGGGATGGCCGGTCTCGAGCGCGGCCGCGATCGCCTGGCCCATGCCGATGCCCATCACGCCCCAGGTGCCGACGTCGAGACGCTTGCGCGGGCGGTACATGTCGATGACGCCGCGGGCGAGGTCGAGCGTGTTGGCGCCTTCGTTGACGAGGATCGCCTCGGGATAGTCCTTGATGACGTTCTTCAGGACGCCGAGCGCGCCGTGATAGTCCATCGGCGATTTGTTGTTCATGAGCTTCGGCGCCATCTTGGCGACGTTCTCTTCGCGCTTGGTCGAAACGGCCTTGGTCCATTCGGCGGGCGGCGCGGTCCAGCCTGAGCCCATCGCCTGGTTGAAGGCGGAGACCACCGAGCCGATGTCGCCGACGACGGGCGCGACGATCTCGACGTTGGAATCCATCTCCTTCGGCTCGATGTCGACCTGGATGAACTTCTTCGGCGCCTCGCCCCAGCTCTTGCCCTTGCCGTGCGACAGCAGCCAGTTCAGCCGCGCGCCGATCAGCATGACGACGTCGGACTCCTTCAGCACCGTCGAGCGGGCGGCGCCGGCGCACTGCGGATGGGTGTCGGGCAGCAGGCCCTTGGCCATGCTCATGGGCAGGAACGGAACGCCGCTCTTCTCGACGAAGCTCTTGATCTCCTCATCGGCCTGCGCGTAGGCCGCGCCCTTGCCGAGGATGATGAGGGGGCGCTTGGCGCTCTTGAGCACGTCGAGCGCGCGCTTCACGGATGCGGGCGAGGGGATCTGCGCGGGCGCAGCATCGATCACCTTGACCAGCGACTTCTGGCCGGCCTCGGCGTTCATGACTTGGCCGAACAGCTTGGCCGGCAGGTCGAGATAGACGCCGCCCGGACGGCCTGAGACCGCAGCGCGGATGGCGCGGGCGAAGCCGATGCCGATGTCCTGGGCGTGCAGCACGCGATAGGCCGCCTTGCACAGCGGCTTTGCGATCGCGAGCTGGTCCATCTCCTCGTAGTCGCCCTGCTGGAGGTCGACGATCTCGCGCTCGGAAGAGCCGGAGACGAGGATCATCGGGTAGCAATTGGTGGTGGCATGGGCGAGGGCGGTGAGACCATTGAGGAAGCCGGGCGCCGACACCGTGAGACAGATGCCGGGCTTCTTGGTGAGATAGCCAGCGATGCCGGCGGCGTAGCCGGCGTTCTGCTCGTGGCGGAAGGAGATCACGCGGATACCCGCGGCCTGCGCCATGCGGCCCAAATCCGTGATCGGGATGCCCGGCACATTATAGATGGTGTTGATGCCGTTCAGCTTGAGCGCGTCGATGACGAGATGGAAGCCATCCGTCAGTTCCTGCTCGGTGCCCGGTGCTTCGGACTTGGTCGCGGTATTCAGCATGGGCCTTGTCTCCCTGGTCTCAAGGTCGTTGGGGCGAATTGTTCGCCCTTCTGGTGAACGTTGCTTAAGTGAACAGTTACGTAAACAGTTCTTGGCCGTGCGCTTCGACGTAAGCGGCAAGGCCGAGGGTGTGATCGCGGGCGCGCTTCTCGGCAAGCTCGGTGTCGCGCGCTTCCAGCGCTTCGATGATGCCGAGATGCTCGGGCAGTGACGTGGCGGTGCGGTCCTTGCGTCCGATGGTCAGCTGGCGATAGCCACGCACGTGCAAGAGGAGGTCGTTGGTGAGATCGACCAGCACGGGGGATTCC
This sequence comes from Bradyrhizobium sp. USDA 223, assembly GCF_044909005.1. Lineage (NCBI taxonomy): Bacteria > Pseudomonadati > Pseudomonadota > Alphaproteobacteria > Hyphomicrobiales > Nitrobacteraceae > Bradyrhizobium > Bradyrhizobium sp. USDA 223. The sequence goes on along the minus strand of NZ_JBIYDR010000001.1, from coordinate 3,655,052 downwards.
GACAGCGAGATCAGCGCCTGGTGGAAGGCGATGTTGGCGCGCGAATATTCCTCGACGTGATCCTCGGGCAGGCGGTCCTTGCCGAAATCCTTGAAATAGTCGCGCAGCGCCGTGATGTCCTTCTTGCGCGCGGTGGTGGTGATGAGGCGGGCGGCCATGCTCTCCAGCGCCGCCCAGGCGCGGATCATGTCGACGATCTCGCTCTTGGTCCTGCGCACCACCATGATGCCGCGGCGGGGAACGGTCTTCACGAAACCGTCCTGCTCCAGCATCGCGATCGCTTCGCGGATCGGCGTGCGGCTGACGCCGAGCCGTTCGGACAGCGCGCGCTCGTCGAGCATCACCGGCTCGGGCGTCGAGTAGATGTCCATCTTGAGGATGGCTTCCTTCAAGGCGTCATACGCCTTGTTCTTGAAGCTGCTCTCCGGGGCAATACGAACGATTGCGATGTCTGCCTCGGCCATGTTCGGCAACGCCTTGGTTGGTTTCCGTAGTGACACGACGAATCTCCTCCAGTGGGGAGTCGTCTTTTACAGGAATATTAACGGGAAAGTTTTTGGCATACCACATGCCAGAATGTCAAGCTGCCTATTTTTTGCGGCCTTCTAAGCCATGCACCAGCTTGACAAGTTGGCTTCTGGCATACCAAATGCCATCGCCAGCCATTTTTGATCCATGCCGGCGGAGTAGTCTTGAGGCTTATGCCACTCCGTACCGCCGCATGGAACAGAGCGCGGCGAATGGCAAGCATCATGGGCAGCCGCAAACACGCGCGCGCTTTGAAAAGAACGAACTGAGGTCAAGGGAGAAGCCACATGTCCAATTCCAAAGATGCCGTCCGCAAGGTGCTTGACCAGGTCAAGGCGGACAATCGCACCAGCCTGACGGCCCCGGAAGGCAAGCTGGTCTGCGACGCCTACGGCATTCCGGTGCCGAAGGAGGGCGTGGCCAAGTCGGCGGGCGAGGCCGGCAAGATGGCTTCGTCCATGGGCTTCCCCGTCGTGATGAAGATCGTCTCGCCGGACATTCTCCACAAAACCGAAGCCGGCGGCGTCATCGTCGGCCTCAAGACGGCCGAGGAGGCCGAGAAGGCCTACGAGACCATCCTCGGCAACGCAAAGAAATATAAGTCCGATGCCAAGATCGAAGGTGTGCAGGTGCAGCAGATGCTGGCCGGCGGAACCGAGGTCATCGTCGGCTCGATCACCGACGGCTCGTTCGGCAAGCTGGTCGCCTTCGGCCTCGGCGGCGTGCTCGTCGAGGTGCTCAAGGACATCACCTTCCGCCTCGCGCCGGCGACCAAGGAAGACGCGCTCTCGATGCTCGACGGCATCCAGGCGCACGAGATCCTGAAAGGCGTGCGCGGCGGCGAGCCGGTGAACCGCAACGCGCTCGCCGACGTCATCGTCAAGGTCTCGCAGCTCGTCACCGATTTCCCTGAGATCGTCGAGCTCGACCTCAACCCGGTGTTCGCGACGCCGAAGGATGCCACGGCCGCAGACGTCCGCATCGTGGTCGACTTCGCCTACAAGCCCAAGCCGAAGCCGCGTCCGACCGATGAGATCGTCGCGGCGATGAACCGCATCATGCAGCCGAAGGCGGTCGCCGTGGTCGGCGCCTCCGCGGAGGACGGCAAGATCGGCAATTCCGTGATGAAGAACCTCATCAACGGCGGCTACAAGGGCGAGATCTATCCGATCCATCCCAAGGCCGCCGAGATCCTCGGCTACAAGGCCTACAAGAGCGTCAAGGACGTGCCGGGTGTGATCGACGTCGCCGTGTTCGCAATCCCCGCAAAATTCGTCGCGGCCGCGCTGACCGAATGCGGCGAGAAGAAGATCCCGGGCGCGGTGCTGATTCCGTCGGGCTTCGCTGAAGCTGGCGCGCCGGAGCTGCAGGCCGAGATCGTCGAGGTCGGCAAGAAGTACGACATCCGTCTGATGGGGCCGAACATCTACGGCTTCTATTATACGCCCGCCAACCTCTGCGCGACCTTCTGCACCGCCTATGACGTCAAGGGCCATGCGGCGCTGTCGTCGCAATCGGGCGGCATCGGCATGGCCATCATCGGCTTCTCGCGCTCGGCCAAGATGGGCGTCTCGGCGATCGTCGGCCTCGGCAACAAGTCCGATATCGACGAGGACGATCTGCTCGCCTTCTTCGAGCAGGACCCGAACACCAATCTGATCGCCCAGCACTGCGAAGACCTCAAGGACGGCCGCGCCTTCGCGGAAGCCGCAAAGCGCGTGTCCAAGAAGAAGCCGGTGGTGGTGCTCAAGGCCGGCCGGACCTCGGCCGGCGCGAAGGCGGCGTCGTCCCACACCGGCGCGCTCGCCGGCAACGATCGCATCTATGAGGACGTGTTCAAGCAGTCCGGCGTGATCCGTGCCCGCTCACTTCGCCAGTTGCTCGAATTCGCCCGCGGCGTACCGGTGCTGCCGACGCCGAAGGGCGAGAACGTTCTCATCATCACCGGTGCCGGCGGCTCGGGCGTGCTGCTGTCGGACTCCTGCGTCGATAACGGCCTGTCGCTGATGTCGATGCCGCCGGATCTCGATGCGGCCTTCCGCAAGTTCATCCCGCCGTTTGGAGCGGCCGGCAATCCCGTGGATATCACCGGCGGCGAGCCGCCGATCACCTACGTCAACACCGTGAAGCTCGGCCTGTCGGATGAGCGCATCCACGCGCTGATCCTCGGCTATTGGCACACCATCGTCACGCCGCCGATGGTGTTCGCCCGCAACATGGTCGAGGTGAAGAAGGAGATGGAGGCCAAGGGCTTCGTGAAGCCGATGGTCGCCTCGCTCGCTGGCGACGTCGAGGTTGAGGAGGCCGCCGAATATCTCTATCAGAACGGCATCCCGGCTTACGCCTATTCGACCGAGCTGCCGGTCGAGGTGCTTGGCGCCAAGTACAAGTGGGCGCGCGGGGCAGGGCTGCTCTGAGCTTGCGTTCACCTCTCCCCGCTTGCGGGGAGAGGCCGAATTGCGAAGCAATTCGGGTGAGGGGACTCTCCACGAATCCGTCTCTCACCGTCTTTGCGGAGACTCCCCTCACCCCGACCCTCTCCCCGCAAGCGGGGCGAGGGAGAACGGTCAGGTCGCGATGAGCAAGAACGTGATCCGGCGCAAATCGCTCGAGCCCAAATCGGCCTCGGAGGCCGATCACGAGAGCCGCGACGGTGGCGTGCAATCGGTCGACCGCGCGCTGTCGATCATCGAGACGTTGGCCGAGGACGACGAAGGCTATCGTCTGAGCGATCTCGCGATCCGCACCGGCCTGTCGGCGTCCACCGTGCACCGGCTGCTCGCAACGCTCGAAAGCCGCCGTTTCGTGCAGTTCGACCGTGGCGAATCCAAATGGCACGTCGGCGTGCGCAGCTTCACGGTTGGCGCCAGCTTTGCGCGGCGACGCAATTTCTCCGCACAGGCAATTCCATATTTGCGTAAGCTGCGCGATCTCACCCGCGAGACGGCCAATCTCGCCGTGGTCGACGATGAATTCATCATCGTGCTCACCCGCATGGAGAGCCGCGAGATCATGCGCTCGCTGACCAAGGTCGGTGGCCGCGTCCCCATGGTGACCTCCGGCGTCGGCAAAGCGGTGCTCGCAACCTACTCAAACGAGGACGTCGGCGCCGTCATCCGCCATCACGGCATGCCCCGCCTGACCGAGAAGTCGATCGTGCGCCCGAGCGACCTGTTCAGGGAGCTCGAGAAAATCCGCAAACAGGGCTTTGCTGTTGACGATGAGGAGGCGCAGATCGGGCTACGCTGCGTCGCCGCGGTGGTATACAACGCACTGGCTGAACCGCTTGCCGCGATCTCCGTATCCGGCATGACCAGCCGCGTTACCGACGAACGATTGCCGGAGATCGGGCAGATCGTCCGGGAAGTTGCGGCCGAATTGACGGCCGCGCTTGGCGGGGTGATCCCAGCGCCCCGCTAAAAGGACTCTTGGGGATCTCACTGGACAGCATCGGCCGTTTTGGTTGATATGCGACCAAACGACACAATGCGGCAAACGTCCGCATGAGCCTGGAGATGCCCTCATGTTCCGATTTCCCGCGCGCCTTGTCGGCGCAGCCGTCGCGTTGACGCTGGCGGCAGCCAATCCGGGTTTTGCCCAGCAGCTCGAGCTCAAGCTGATGGCGCCCGCGGCTCCGGGCGGAGGCTGGGACCAGACCGCGCGCTCGATGCAGCAGGCGCTGGTGGCTGCGGGAGTCGCCCGCAGCGTGCAGGTCACCAACGTTCCCGGTGCCGGCGGCAGCGTCGGCATCGCTCAATTCGTCAACGGCGCCAAGGGCGACGGCAACCAGATGATGGTCAACGGCTTCGTCATGGTCGGCGCGCTCGCCATGAACAAGTCGCCGGTGACGCTGGAGCAGGTGACCCCGATCGCGCGCCTCACCGAGGAAATCCAGGTGATCGTGGTTCCCGCGAATTCGCCACTCAAGAATGCGCAGGATCTGGCTGCCGCGGTGAAGGCCGATATCGCCAAGGTCACCTTCGCCGGCGGCTCGGCCGGCGGCGTCGACCATGTCATGGCCGCCTTGTTCGCCGGCGCCGTCGGTGCTGACGCCAAGAAGATCAATTACATCCCGTTCTCCGGCGGCGGCGAGTCGCTGGCGGCGATCCTCGGTGGCAAGGTCACCGCGGGCATTTCGGGGCTGAGCGAATATGAAGGGCAGATCAAGTCCGGCAAGCTGCGCGCGATCGGCGTGACCTCGGAGAAGCGCATCGCAGGAAGCGACATCCCCACCTTCAAGGAGCAGGGCATCGACCTCGTGATCGCCAATTGGCGTTCGGTGGTCGCGCCTCCCGGCATCACACCGGAGCAGCGCAAGACCTTGAACGATGCGGTCGAGAAGATGGCGAAGTCTGACGCCTGGAAGGAGATCCTCAAGCAAAAAGGCTGGGAGGACGCCTATCTCGGCGGCGACGCTTTTGCCGACTTCCTGAAGAAAGAAACGGCCCGGGTCACCGACGTGCTGAAATCGGTCGGCTTGGTCAAGTCATGACCTCGGGCGATCCCGTCCAGCCGCCGCGGCGTGTCGACCGCGCCGGCCTCGTCATCGCGGCATCGCTTGCGGTGCTCGCCGCCGTGCTGGTCTGGGACGCGCGCGGCCTGCAATCCGCCGCGATGTACGGGATGGGACCGGAGGCGATGCCGGTCGTGGTCGCCTGCGGCCTTGCGCTGCTTGCGATCGGCAATTTCATCGACGCGCTGCGCGGCAATTTGCCGGCACGCGAGAGCGCCGATCCCGTTCCTGTGGTTCTGATTCTCGTCGGTCTGGCGCTGCTGATCGCCATCATCGGCTTTGGCGGCGGCTTCATCCTGGCGACCTCGGCCCTGTTCGTGACGACCTCGGCGGCCTTCGGACGCCGTGCCATCCTCATCGACGCCATCATCGCCCTCGTGATGTCGACCCTCATCTATCTCGCGTTCGACCGGTTGTTGACGCTGAGCCTGCCTGCCGGCCCGCTGGAGCGACTGCTGTGATGGATACCTTTGCCGCGCTGGCTCACGGCATGGCGGTCGCCGTCCAGCCGATGAACCTGCTTTACGCGCTGATCGGCGTGTTCCTCGGCACGGCCGTGGGCGTTCTGCCCGGCATCGGCCCGGCATTGACGGTCGCGCTGCTGCTGCCGGTGACCTACAAGCTCGACCCCGGCGGCTCGCTGATCATGTTCGCCGGCATCTATTATGGCGGCATGTACGGCGGATCGACCACAGCGATCCTCATCAACACGCCCGGCGAGAGCGCCTCGATGGCGACTGCGCTCGAAGGCAACAAAATGGCCAAGGCCGGCCGCGGCGGGCCGGCGCTCGCGACCTCCGCAATCGGTTCCTTCGTCGCCGGCACCATCGCCACCATTGGCTTGGCTTTCCTTGCGCCATGGCTGGTCGATGTCGCCGTGCGCTTCGGCCCCGAGGATTACTTTGCGCTGATGTGCGTCGCCTTCGTCACGGTGTCGGCGACCTTCGGCGATTCCCCGGTCCGCGGCCTGACCAGCCTGTTCATCGGTCTGACACTCGGTCTCGTCGGCATCGACAAGTTGACCGGTCAGGCGCGGCTTGCGTTCGGCGTTCCTGAATTGCTCGACGGCGTTGAAGTCACAACGCTCGCGGTCGGCCTGTTCGCGGTGGGCGAGGCACTCTACGTCGCATCGCGCCGCCACCACACCGAGGAGAAGCTGGAGCCGGTGCGCGGCTCGCTGTGGATGACCAAGGAGGACTGGAAGCGGTCTTGGAAGCCATGGCTGCGCGGGACCATGTTCGGCTTCCCGATCGGTGCGCTGCCGGCCGGCGGCGCGGAGATCCCGACCTTCCTGTCTTATTCGACTGAGAAGCGGCTGACGAAGCATCCCGAAGAATTCGGCAAGGGCGCGATCGAAGGGGTCGCCGGCCCCGAAGCTGCCAACAACGCCTCTGCCGCCGGCACGCTGGTGCCGCTCTTGACGCTGGGCCTGCCGACCTCGGCGACGGCTGCGATGATGCTGGCGGGCTTCCAGCAATATGGTCTCAATCCGGGCCCGCTGCTGTTCGCCGAGCGGCCCGACCTCGTGTGGGGCCTGATCGCCAGCCTGTTCATCGCCAACATGATGCTGCTGGTGCTCAACCTGCCGCTGGTCGGCCTGTGGGTACGGCTGCTCGCGATCCCGCAGCCCTGGCTCTATGCCGGCATCCTCGTGTTCGCGACCATGGGCACCATCGCGGCAAAGCCGTCGGTCGTGGAATTGTCGATGCTGGCCGGTTTCGGCGTGCTCGGCTTCCTGATGCGTCGGTTCGATTTCCCGATCGCGCCCGTCGTCGTCGGCCTCATCCTCGGTCCTATCGCCGAAAGCCAGCTCCGCCGCGCGCTTGCGATCAGCCTCGGCGATCCCATGACGCTGCTGCAGAGCCCGATCTCGGCGACGCTGCTCGGCGTCGCGCTGATCGCACTGGTGGCGCCGTTCGTCTTGAGGGGGCTCGGCCGGTTCAAGGCGAACGAGGATTAGCCGTTCTGACGCACACATGTTCTAATGCTGCGTCTGCCCTGGGGAATTGTCATGCCATCGGAAGTTCGCTCGCCTCGTCTGGCCGTCCTGATCGATGCCGACAATGCCTCCGCCAAAATCGCGGATGGGCTATTCGAGGAGATTGCCAAGATCGGCGAGGCCAGCGTTCGCCGCATTTATGGCGACTTCTCCAATGCCCGTTCCAGGGGCTGGGCCGACATTCTGTCGAAACACGCCATCATTCCGCAGCAGCAGTTCGCCTACACGACCGGCAAGAATGCATCCGACATCACCCTTGTCATCGATGCGATGGACCTGCTTCACAGCGGACGCTTCGATGGCTTTTGCCTGGTGTCGTCCGACAGCGACTTTACGCGCCTTGCCGCACGCATCCGAGAGCAGGGCATCGATGTGTTTGGTTTCGGCGAGCAGAAGACGCCGGAGAGTTTCCGGCAGGCCTGCCGAAGATTCGTCTATACGGAGAATCTGCTTGCCGCGCCGGTGAACAATCAGGATGCCGTCGTAAGGCCGACGTCGCTTCAACCGCCTGATGCCGCCGTGCCCGTGATCAAGAAGGTCATCACCCAGATGGAGAGCGAGGACGGCTGGGTGACGCTCGGAGAGGTCGGCCGGCAACTCGCCAATCTCGCCTCCGATTTCGATCCGAGAACGTATGGTTTCCGCAAGCTGAGCGACCTGGTGCGCAAAACCAATTCGTTCGAGATCGACGAGCCGAAGGGCCGGTCGATGCGGATTCGGGTTAAACCCGCCACTGCGGCGGCGCCGAGAGCGCGGAACCCGCGTCGACGTGCAAGGCCAGCCAGCGCTGCTGCGCCTAAGACGTAAGCAGGACGCGCCGCCATATTTGAGCTTGCCCGGTGTGGCGCGGGGCGTAACCATGGCTTGCCCGTAACGCCATGCGAGGTTCCCATGACCAAGCTCACCCGCTTCACCGTCGCGCCGCTGCACAGCATGACGCGGCGCCTCGCCGACGTCGCTTCAGTTCGTGTCGCGCCGGATCTCGTCGTCACGGGGGCGCGCGTGCTCTCGACCTATTCCGAGCGTATCCATCCGGGGCGCGAGGTCTGGATCACCGGCGGCCGCATCGCGGCGGTGAAGCCGGCCGGTACAGCGAAGAAGGCCTGGAGCGATATTCCGCTTTATGACGCGGCCGGCGGCATCATCGCGCCGGGCCTCGTCGATCCGCACATTCACATCGAATCCTCGATGGTGACGGCCTGCGCCTATGCAGAGGCCGCGCTCCTCAACGGCACCACGACGATCTTCTGCGACAGCCACGAGATCGGCAACGTCATGGATGTCGCCGGTGTCGAGGCGATGCTGGAGGACGCGCGCGAGGCGCCGCTTTCTATCTTCTTGACCGTGCCGAGCACCGTCCCCGCGACTTCGGCGGAACTGGAGACGGCAGGCGGCGACCTCACGCCGGACAAGATAGCCGGCCTGTTCGACCGCTGGCCCGAAGCGGTGGCGCTTGGCGAGAAGATGGATTTCGTGCCTGTCACGATGGGCGACGAGCGCAGCCATGCCATCCTCGCCGCAGCCTTGAAGCGGGGGCGTCCCGTGTCCGGGCATGTCTATGGCCGCGAATTCGTCGCGGCCTATGCGGCATCCGGCGTCACCGACACCCATGAGGCGATCGACCGCGACATCGCCGATGATCTGCTCGATGCCGGCGTCTGGGTGTTTTTGCGCGGCGGGCCGCCGACCACGCCCTGGCATTCGCTGCCGCAAGCAATCCGAACGATCACCGAGCTCGGGGCCTCGCACAAGCGCACCGCCGTGTGCACGGACGATCGTGACGCCGACGATCTCCTGCTGTTCGGTCTCGACTGGGTGGTGCGGGAAGCCGTGAAGGCGGGGATGTCGCCGGAGCAGGCCTGGTCGATGGGCTCGCTGCATGGCGCGACGCGCTTCGGAATGGAAGGCGATATCGGCGGGCTCGGCGGCGGCCGCCGCGCCGATCTCGTGCTGATGGACGATCAGCTCAAGCCGCAATGCACCTGGTACGGCGGCGAGCTCGTGGTCGAGCACGGCAAGATCACGCCGCGTCTCGATCAGGCGCTGTCGCAGCGCTATCAATATCCCACGGTAGCCTATGCGACCGTCAAGCTGCCGAAGACGATGAAGCTCACGCCCGAATTGCCGGCCAAGGCCTGCACCGTGAACGCGATCAAGACCGCGCTGCCTGGCATCACGCTGATCCACGACAAGGTCGCGATCGAACCGGCCAAGGACTGGCCCTCGCTGTTCGCGCGCTATGGCCTCTGCTTCGTCGCGGTGGTCGAGCGTCATGGCAAATCCGCGGGCAACGTCGCCCATGGCCTCTTGAAGGATTTCGGCCTGAAGCGCGGCGCGGTCGCGTCCAGCGTCGGGCACGACAGCCATAATCTCATCGTCGCCGGCACCAACGAGGGCGACATGCAGGTCGCCATCGCCGCCATCAAGGAGCGGCAGGGTGGCGTTTGCGTCGTCGTCGACGGCGAGGTGAGGGCGCTGGTTCCGCTGCCAATCGCCGGCCTCCTCTCCGACAAGCGCGTCACGGTGGTGGCCGAAGAGGTCAAGGCGCTGAAGAAGGAATGGGCCGAGGCCGGCTGCACCATCCCGTACATGGGCTTCAATTTGATTCCGCTATCGGTCATTCCGGAAATTCGCATCACCGATAAGGGCCTCGTGCTGGTGCCGCAGATGCAGTTGGCGCCACTGTTCGAGTGAGGCGCTTTCACGCATCTGTTGATCTAACCGATTGAGACGTCCACGATTTTCTCGTGGTTGCCGCATCGTGGAAAATAAAATCGGTCTCGTTGAGATCGGCTTCCGCGCAGCTGATGATCTCGCTCGCTGATGCAATTAGAGCGAGGTCCGATATGGCGAAGATGCGAGCTGTCGATGCGGCCGTGCGTATCCTGGAGAAGGAAGGCATTTCGACCGCCTTCGGTGTTCCCGGCGCTGCAATCAATCCGCTTTACTCGGCGCTGAAGAAGCGCAGCTCGATCCGCCACATCCTGGCGCGCCATGTCGAGGGCGCTTCGCACATGGCCGAGGGCTATACGCGCGCCAAGGCCGGCAATATCGGGGTCTGTATCGGCACCTCCGGGCCGGCTGGCACCGACATGATCACCGGTCTTTACTCCGCGATCGCCGATTCCATCCCGATCCTCTGCATCACCGGGCAGGCGCCGCGGGCGCGGCTCTACAAGGAGGATTTTCAGGCCGTCGACATCGAGTCGATCGCAAAGCCCGTCACAAAGTGGGCGGTGACCGTGCGTGAGCCGGCGCTGGTGCCGCGGGTGTTCAGCCAGGCCTTTCATGTGATGCGCTCAGGCAGGCCGGGGCCAGTGCTGATCGACATGCCCCTCGACGTACAGCTCGCCGAGATCGAGTTCGATGACGAGACTTACGAGCCGCTGCCGGTCTACAAGCCCGCCGCGACGCGCAAGCAGGTCGAGAAGGCGCTGGAGATGCTCAACGCCGCCGAGCGGCCGCTGATCGTCGCGGGCGGCGGCATCATCAACGCCGACGCCTCGGACCTGCTGGTCGAATTCGCCGAAATCGCCAACGTGCCCGTCGTGCCGACGCTGATGGGATGGGGCGCGATTCCCGATGATCACGTGCTGATGGCCGGCATGGTGGGCCTCCAGACCAGCCACCGCTATGGTAATGCCACGCTGCTGGAATCCGACTTCGTGCTCGGCATCGGCAATCGTTGGGCCAACCGCCACACCGGCTCGGTCGAGACCTATACCAAGGGCCGCAAATTCGTTCACGTGGACATCGAGCCGACGCAGATCGGGCGCGTGTTCAACCCCGATCTCGGCATCGTCTCGGACGCAAAGGCCGCGCTCGAACTGTTCGTCGCCGTCGCCAGGGAGTGGCGGCGGTCAGGCAGGCTCCGCGAGCGCCAGGCGTGGCCTGCGGCCTGCCGCGACCGCAAGAAGACGATGCTGCGCAAGAGCCATTTCGACAACGTCCCGATCAAGCCGCAACGCGTCTACGAGGAAATGAACAAGGCGTTCGGCCGCGACACCACCTATGTCACGGTGATCGGCCTGTCGCAGATCGCCGGCGCGCAGTTCCTCGGCGTCTACAAGCCCCGCAACTGGATCAATGCCGGGCAGGCGGGGCCGCTCGGCTGGACGCTGCCGGCCGCGCTCGGCGTGCGCGCGGCGTGCCCGGAGCGCGAGATCGTCGCGCTCTCCGGCGACTACGACTTCCAGTTCCTGATCGAGGAGCTCGCGGTCGGCGCGCAGTTCAACCTGCCCTACATCCACGTCGTCGTGAACAATTCCTATCTCGGCCTGATACGCCAGGCTCAGCGCGGTTTCGACATGGACTATCACGTCCAGCTCTCCTTCGAGAACATCAACGCGCCCGAGATCGGCGTCTACGGCGTCGACCACGTCGCGGTCGCCGAAGGCCTCGGCTGCAAGGCCATCCGCGTCACCGACCCGAAGGACACGCAGGCAGCGTTTGCGACCGCCCGCGAATTGATGGCCAAGCACCGCGTGCCTGTGGTGGTCGAGTTCATCCTCGAACGGGTCACCAACATCGCGATGGGCACGGAGATCGACAACATCGTCGAGTTCGAGGAGGTGCTGGACCTTCCGCTCGACGAAGTCGAGACCACGCGCGTGCTGCAGCCGGCGGAATAGGGGAAGAGGCACCATGCCGAAATTTGCCGCCAACCTCACCATGCTCTTCAACGAGATGCCGTTCCTCGACCGCTTTGCGGCGGCGAAGGCGGCAGGCTTTGCCGGGGTCGAATATCTCTTCCCCTATGATTTCGACAAGGCGCAGCTGCGCGAGCAGCTCGAGGCGCATGGCCTGACGCAGGTGCTGCACAATCTCCCCGCCGGCAACTGGGCGGGGGGCGAGCGCGGCATTGCGATCATGCCCGACCGCATCGCCGAATTCCGCGACGGCGTGTTCCGCGCGATCGATTATGCCAGGGCGCTCGATTGCGAGCAGATCAACTGCCTCGTCGGCATCGCCCCTGTCGACGCCGATCCGCACGAGCTTCGGGAGACGCTGGTCGGGAATCTGCGTTTTGCAGCTTCGACGCTGGCACGAGAGAACATCAAGCTATTAGTCGAGCCCATCAACACGCTCGATATTCCCGGTTTCTTCCTCAACGGCACCGAGCAGGCGGTGCAGCTGATCTCCGAGGTGAGGTCGAACAACCTCTTCATCCAATACGACATCTACCACATGCAGATCATGGAGGGCGATCTCGCCCGCACCATGCAGGAATATCTGCCTCAGATCGCCCACATCCAGCTTGCCGACAATCCCGGCCGCCATGAGCCCGGCACCGGCGAGATCAACTATCCCTTCCTGTTCCGCCATCTCGACGCGATCGGCTATCGCGGCTGGATCGGCTGCGAATACAAGCCGCGCACCACGACGCTGGAAGGCTTGTCGTGGCACGCGGCGCAGACGTTTGAGACCTGAGATCTAGGGCCAGATGCGGCCGCGCTGACGGTGCGCTCCCTCTCCCGCTTGCGGGAGAGGGTTGGGGAGAGGGTGTCTCCGCGATGGGATCCTTGCGGAACAAATCCCAACGTGGAGAGAACCCTCACCCGGCACGCGGGACGATGCTTCGCATCGCCCGGACGTGCCGACCTCTCCCGCAAGCGGGAGAGGTGCACCGAGCACGTGGATAGACTTACCAACATGTCTTGCAGAGGAAACGACGACAATGACCAACATCGGCTTCATCGGACTCGGCACCATGGGACGGCCGATGGCCGGCCATCTCCTGGCCGCGGGTCATCGCGTTCTCCTGCATGACGTTGCTCCGATCGCGCCGGAGCTGATGTCCGCGGGCGGCATCGCCTGCACATCGGCCAGGGAGGTCGCGGAGCAGGCGGACGCGGTCATCATCATGGTGCCGGATACGCCGCATGTGGAGGCCGTGCTGTTCGGCAAGGAGGGTGTCGCCAGCGGCATCTCCAAGGGCAAGATCGTCGTCGACATGAGCTCGATCTCGCCGCTGGCGACGAAGGAGTTTGCGAAGAAGATCGAGGCGCTCGGCGCTGATTATCTCGATGCGCCGGTCTCGGGCGGGGAGGTCGGCGCAAAGGCGGCGAGCCTCACCATCATGGTCGGCGGGCCGGAGCGGGCTTTTGGCACCATGAAGCCGATCTTCGACAAGATGGGCAAGAACGTCACCCATGTCGGCGGCAACGGCGACGGGCAGACGACAAAGGTTGCCAATCAGATCATCGTCGCACTCACCATCGAAGCCGTGAGCGAGGCCCTGTTGTTCGCATCCAAGGCGGGTGCGAATCCCGCGCTGGTGCGCAAGGCGCTGATGGGCGGCTTCGCCTCCTCGCGCATTCTGGAGGTGCATGGCGAGCGCATGGTGAAGCGCAATTTCGATCCTGGCTTCCGCATCGAGCTGCACCAGAAGGATCTCAACCTCGCGCTCGAAGGCGCGCGTGCACTTGGCCTGTCGCTGCCCAGCACGGCCGTGGCGCAGCAATTGTTCTCGTCCTGCACCGCACATGGCGGCAAGGCCTGGGATCACTCCGCCATGGTGCGGGCGTTGGAACTGATGGCGGGGCATGAGATCGCCAGGGCCTGAACTGTTACGCGGTAACACTGTCCAGTGATGCATCTTTCGTCGCAGGGGAACCGGAACAATGCTCCGGCTCCGCGGGTTGAAGGCGCAGGACAATCACTGGAGACATCAGGACATGAAAACCCGTCTTGCGATTACGTTGGCTGCAGCGTCGCTGCTGGCGTCGAGCGCAGCCTTTGCTCAGTCGACGACCGAACAGGGCGCCAGGGACGGCGCGCGTGCCGGTGGCGACATCGGCGGCCCGATCGGTGCAATGGTTGGCGGCACCGTGGGTGCAGCCGTCGGCGCCGGTCTCGAAATTCCGAATGCGGTCCTCGGCGGAATTCCTCGCAGCGACTCCGTCGTGGTCCAGGAGCGCGTCGTGGTGGGCGAGCCGCTGCCTCCGACCGTGGTGCTGCGGCCCGTGCCGAACTACACCGAATATCGCTATGCGGTCGTGAACGATCGCCGTGTGATCGTGGAGCCGCGCACACGCCGCGTGATCAAGATCATCGACTGATCGACGCAATTCTTTGTGCTGAGCAGGGCCCTGCGGAGCATCACTCCGCGGGGCCTTCGCTTGTCATGGCGGAGCTGGTGCGAAAGCGCGAGAGTAGCCGGTCTGCCGCGGCGGCGAGTGCAAAGCCGAGGCACGCGGTGGCAGCATCGACCAGAAAATCCACCAGCCGCGCGTGACGGCCGGGTGCCCAAAATTGCATCAGCTCGAGAACGCCGATCAGGACGACCGCGGCCGCTGCGCTCAGTATGCGCCGCCGTGGATAGGCGAGGCCGAAGGCCAATCCCACCATGACGAAGGCAAGCGCATGCTCGCCGTCCTGACCGAGGTCGGAATGGGGGCGAAGGCCGGGAGGACCGAGCGTGGCGAACGTAACGGCAGCGGCGAGCAGCCAGGCAAAGGTACGAATGAACATCCGGGTCGCTTAGCACGAATTTGGTCGGGTTGTCGCGAGGCTCGCATCAGATCGCCGTGTAGTTAATGACAAAATGTTAAAGGGGATCGCGCACGCCGAGGCCATGCATGAAGCGTTCCCGGATCTGCACGGGGTCGCGCCGGGTGGTGCCCACGCCGGGCTTGTCGTCGATCCTGACCGCGATCAGGCTCGGTTCGGAAGCAGCCATGGCGTCGTCGACCAGCCGCTCGAAATCCTCCTCGTCGGCGGCCCACGCACTGCTCGCGAGACCAGAGCCGACGGCGATGGCGACGATGTCGGCGACACCAGCTGCCGGCGTCGGCTGCGCGCCGGTGATTTGGTAGATGCCGTTGTCCATCACGATCATCGTGAGGTTCTTCGGCTTCAGGGCTGCAATCGTCGAGAGCGCACCGAGCTGCATCAGGAGCGAGCCGTCGCCTTCGAGCGCGAAGACGCGGCGGTCGGGCTGCGCCAGCGCCACGCCGAGCGCGATCGGGAAGGCGAGGCCCATGCTGCCCAGCATGTAGAAGTTCTGCGGGCGGTGGCCGGCGGCCCACAGATCGAAGTTGGTGTTGCCGATGCCGCCGATCACGGCTTCCTCGTGCTTCAGCTTCGCGATCAACCGCGAGGTTACGTCGAAGCGGTTCATCACCTTGGTGTTGCCAGTGTTCAATTCTTGATTCATTTGGCCGGCCTCACTTGTCGAAGACCTTGCCGCCCGTCAGCAGCGGGTTGAGGATCAACGCCACCGGCGCCTGCGTGGTGACGGCCTGCTTGATCGAGCGGTCGGTGATGAATTCGAGCTCGTCGAGCCGGGTGATGGTGTGATGCTCCAGCGCCAGCGAATCCAGCACCGGTCGCATGGTGCGGCAGACCAGGGACTGGCCGTAGTTGAATTCGCCGAGCGTGCCGCGCTCGGACACGAACATGATCAGCGGAATCTGGTAGGGCACTGCGAGCGAGGCCAGCACGTTTGCGAGCGTCGCAAAGCCGGAGGTCTGCATCAGCACCGCGCCGCGCCGGCCGCCCATCCAGGCACCGGCGACGATGCCGAGGGCCTCTTCCTCGCGGGCGGTCGCGAAAGTGGTGAAGAAAGGATCGGCGTGCAGGTTCTTGATCAGCGGCGTCAGCACGCGGTCCGGCACGTAAGGGATCAGGCTGATCTCGTTCCGCTTCAAGGTTTGCAGGACGATGCCGTGCCAGCTTCCGTCGCGGCTCCCCTGCGTCTGCTGTTCCGCAATCGCCATCGCGCTCTCCCTGGGGCCTCGCATGCTTCTTGGTTCTGGCCGTCGCGGCAGTCTGCCGAACTTGACGCGGGCAGCGGGATTGTCAACATGTCCGTGCCGTCACCTTGATCTGCGCCAGCAGGCCTGCCGTGGCCGGCACCGCCATGGCATAAGCGGCGACAACCAGAACACAGGAGGGGGCATAGGAGGGCGCGCATCGCGCTGACCGTGCGGATCTCCCGCGAACGAGCCGGAAGGGTCCTGATGTCTGTCAACAACAAGCGCGTCGTCTACTCCAATTATTTGGCCAATCCGATCTATATCGACATCCTGAAGGCGCGGCCCGACGTGCGGGTCGATCGCATCGAAAACCGAAGCCCCGAGGATGTCTATGGCCCGCTCCTCGGCGCTGCCCACGTCTACCAGGTCGGCGCCGCCCGCGATGAGCTCGCCCCGCATTTCCATGTCGATGCCGCCTTCCTGAAGCGGACGCCGAATTTGCTGCTGGTCTCCAGCAACGGTGCCGGCTTCGATCCCGTCGACGTCGAGGCCTGCACGGAGGCAGGCGTCGTAGTCGTCAACCAGTCCGGCGGCAACGCCCATTCGGTCGCCGAGCATGCGCTGGCGATGATGCTGACGCTGTCCAAGCGCATCATCCAGTCGGATCGCCGGCTGCGCCGCGCGCGCGACGTGAACCGCAACGATCTCGTCGGCAACGAGGTCGAGGGCAAGACCGTCGGCATCATCGGCCTCGGCAATGTCGGCCGGCGCATCGCCGCCTTGTGCAAGGGCCTGCTCGGCATGACAGTGCTTGCCTACGATCCGTATTTGTCGGCCGAGGTGATGGCCGAGCGGGGCGGGGAGAAGGTCGAGCTGGACGAGCTGTTGCGCCGCGCCGATTTCGTCTCGATCTCATGCCCGCTCAACAAGGGCAGCCGCAACTTGATCAGCACACGCGAATTCGCGCTGATGCAGCCGCATGCCTATTTTATCACCACCGCACGCGGATTCATCCACGACGAGGACGCGCTGCTGCAGGCCCTGCGCGACAAGCGAATCGCCGGTGCCGGCCTCGACGTCTGGTCCAAGGAGCCGCCGCCGCCGGAGCATCCGCTGCTCCAGTTCGACAACGTGCTGGCGAGCCCGCACACGGCAGGCGTCACCATCGAGGCGCGTCAGAACATGGGCCGGATCGCCGCCGAGCAGGTGCTGGATGTGCTCGACGGCAAGCGCCCGCCGCGCATCATCAATCCCGAAGCCTGGCCGCGCTATGCCGAGCGCTTCAAGCAGGCTTTTGGCGTGACGCCGGGGTAGGGCGCGCGAAGCCCAGTCGCGCGCCGATCCTTGGTTATCAGGATGAAAACAGAGAGCGGTGGATTTTACTGATGGCGTGAATGAACGCGTATGACCTCTCCTGTAGATCAGGGAGCATGAGCATACCTTCGATTGCGACATCCGGACTTTCTGCGGCGAGTTTGCGCGTGAACGTGGCCGCGAGTAATATCGCCAACATCAGCACGACCGGCCCACTACCCGCGTCAGGCGGGTCGAGCGCATCGGCCGGTGCGGGCATTGCTCCAACGTTTCCTGCAGCTTACGTGCCCTTGCGGGTCGATCAGGTCTCCCAGTCGAGCGGTTCGACACCAGGCGGTACGGTCGCGACCGTATCGACGGTGTCGCCGAGCTATACCGCGCGTTTCGACCCAAGCGCTCCCTTCGCAAACCAGGACGGTCTGGTCGCAGCGCCGAATGTCGATCTTGCTAGCGAATTCGCTCAGCTGGTGACCGCAAGGTACAGCTTCGTTGCCAATGCGAAGGTCATTCAGGCCTACGCCGAAACGCAAGACACGCTCCTCGACATCAAGGCGTGAGGGCTGACGGTCGGCCGTGTCTCGCCAGCCTGGGCCACTACCCCAGCTTGGCGCCGAGCTGCTGGAACACGGCCTCGCAGGTCATGAGGTCGAGATGGCCGCCGCCCGCGTTCTTGAAGAACGTGATGTCGGACGGTGACGTTCGCCCCTGCACAAGGCCGCCGACGAGGTCGTAGAGGTCGCCGAGGACGTCCGCCTCGCTGATCGCGCCGCTCGCGATCGGCTGCAGGATGTCGCCGACGCCGTGGAAGGCGGATTCCCGCCGGTCCACGAAGACGCGGGAGCGCTTGGCCGCCTCGTCATCAGCCTCCCGGGTTTGCGGTGTGTAGCCGCCGACGAGGTCCAGATGCGTGCCCGGCCGCAGATTGCGGCCCTTGATCAGCGGCTGATGCGCGCGGGTGCAGGTGGTAATGACGTCGGCCTCGCGCGTCGCGGCGTCGAGATCCGTGATTGCTTCCGCCTTGATGCCGGCCTTCGCCAAGCGCTGAGCGAGATCCACGCCCCGGTCCGGACTGCGATTCCAAATCAGCACGGGCTCCAGTGACGGCCGCACGGCTCGATGACCCCGGATCAGCCATTCAGACATCTCGCCGGCCCCGACGCAGAGCAGTGTCTCGGGATTGGGCGGGGCGAGCAGCTTCGTGGCCAACGCGGAGTCGGCTGCGGTGCGCCAATGCGTGATCTCGGTCCCGTCCATCGCCGCCAGCGGCCGCCCATTGGTGCCGTCGAACAGCACGCACACGGCCTGCACCGCCGGTATCCTGCCTTCGGCCAGATTGGCCGGAAAGCTGGTGAACATCTTGCTGGCCATGTATCGGCCGGGATCGACGGCGCTGCGGATTGCCCCCTCTCGTCTCCAAGGAAGGCGTCCAGCACCTCCATCTTCGGCCGGCGATGCGCTTCTTCGAGGGCCGTAATCAGGATCGGAAAGGTCAGAGCTTTCGTGACTTCGGTATCGGAGACAAAGTGCAAGGCAAGTTCCTTATTGGCGACCGGCATTTGCCCATAAACCCGCGCGGCAGGTTCCGCAACGAATCTTCCGCCGGGACTGGACAAGCCTTGATCCGCGTCAAAATCTCCTTTCCCCGTCCGGCCTAAATGGGACTAGAGTGCCGGCGGGCAGGCAGGGAGGTCCCATGTCAACTTATGTCGTCAGGTTCATGAAGGACGTGCTCGGCGAATACGGCCGGCAACGCGAGGTCTGCCAGGGCACGCTCGAGATCGACGCCGCCGACGAGGACGAGGCCAGGGAACGGGCGAAAGCGAGGTTCTGCAAGGACCAGGCGTTGCATCACTGGTCACTGCATGCCGACCGCATCCACGTCAGACCGGCCGACTACCCATCCTAGGGCTTAACGCCCGGGTGCCGTGACGGGCGGGGGCGTCGTCGTCCCCGCGCCGAGCGAGCGTTGCACCATGACGGTGTCGGACCAGCGGCCGTGGCGGAAGGCAACGCCGCTGAGCAGGCCGGCGCGCGCGAAGCCGAACCGCTCGTGCAGCTTCAGCGAGGGCGCGTTATCGGCATCGATATAGCCGATCATCTGGCGAAAGCCGGCCGCCGCGCAGGCATCGATCAATTCCTGCAGCAACAGCCGTCCGACCCCGCGGCCGAGATGGGCGTGATGGACGTAGATCGAGTGCTTGGCGGTGTATCGATAGGCGGGCCTTTTGCGGAACAGCACGGCATAGGCATAGCCGACGACCTCGCCGCGCCAGGTCGCCACCAGATGCGGCAGGCGGGTCTGCTTCAGGTTCTTGCGCCGGTCGCGCAGATCGTCCGGGTCCGGCGCACCGGTTCCTTCGACATCGCGCGGCACGCCGTTGCGGACGTGATGGCGGTAGATCGACAGCATCGCCTCGACGTCGCTTTCGCGTGATGGCCGAACCAGGACGGGTTCATCGCTCGCGCGCGCAGCTGCTTCGTTCATCGGCACCTACTCGGTCACGACATAAGTGTAGAGCCCGATGCGCCCATTCGCATCGACCTCCTTGTAGACGCCCTGGATCTCGACGTCGAAGCCCGGAAATGTGTTGAAGCAGGTCTCGAACATCTTGAGATAATCGATCATGGGCTTGGCCCGTTCCGTCAGCCGCTCGCCGGGCACGATGGTGGCGATGCCGGGCGGGTAGACCACGAAGGGCGTGGTCGCGATTCGGCCGGCGATCGCCTCGATCGGGAGGTAGTCGACGTCGTTCTTGAACAGATAGCGCGCGGCATCGCGCGGCGACATCGCGATCTCGGGCATGTGCTCGGGCATGAACTGCCTGGCCTGGAGCGCGCTGACGTCGGCGGTGCGGAAGAAACGGTGCATCTCGCCGCAGAGGTCGCGCAGCCGCGCACCTGCGTAGCGCGCCTGCCGCCTTTGATAGAATTCGGGGATGACATCGGCCAGCAGCGCATTGTCGTCGTGCAGCCTCTTGAATGCGACGAGGCCGGAGATCAGCGTGCCCGCCTTGCTCGCCTCGACGCCGGGCGTGAGCAGGAAGAGCAGGGAGTTGAGGTCGTTCTTCTCGGGGACGATGCGGTTCTCGCGGAGATATTGCGCGACGACCGGCGCGGGAATGCCGTGCTCGGCATAGGCCCCGGTCGCGCGATCGAACCCGGGCGTGAGCAGCGTCAGCTTGTTCGGATCGGTCATGGCAAAGCCTTCCGCGAGATCGGGAAAGCCGTGCCAGTTGGTAGCCGGGGAGAGCTGCCACAGCGCGGGGTTGGTGGCGAGCTCGTCGGTCGAGAGGGTCTCCCAGGCGACATTGTGCGCCGCGCCGGGGCGGCTGACATCGGCAATGGCGATGCGATCGGGAACGAACGGCTCGAAGAACCAGCGGCGATCCGGATTTTGCTCCTTCTCCTCGAACTCCCGGCGCATCGCGCGGATCTTCTTGCGCAGCTCGATGCCGAGCCGGATCGTGTCGTCCCACAGCACTTCGCCGGAGCGGCCCTTCATCATCTGCGCGCCGACGTCGAGCGAGGCGAACAGCGGGTAGAACGGCGAGGTCGAGGCGTGCTGCATGAAGCTCTCGTTGAAGCGGCGGTGCTCGACGCGGCGCTTCTGGCCGCGGATGTGGCGGTCCTTGATGTGGATCTGCGAGGCCTGCGAGAAGCTTGCCAGCTGCTTGTGGGTCGACTGCGTCGCGATGATGCCGGGGGCGTCGGGCGGAAGATTTGCCAGCCCCATGGCGAAGCGGCCGGCATAAAGGGGGTGGAATTTCATGAAGCCGGCCCAAGCTTCGTCGAACAGGATGTAGTCGCAGAGATGGCCAACGCGCTTCAGGATCATCTCGGCGCTGTGAATCGTGCCGTCATAGGTGCATTGTTCGACGACGGCGACGCGGAATGGCCGTTCCTTGCGACAGGCGTCCCTGTCCGTGACAAGCGGATGATTGCGGATCCCCTCGCGCAGGGCCTTCTCGTCGAGCCTGTCCCAGCGCATCGGGCCGATCAGCCCCCAGGCGTTGCGAACGGTCGGCACATAGACCGGGATGCCGCCATTGATCATCAGCGCGCCGTGATGGGCGGCCTTGTGGTTGTTGCGGTCGAACAGCACGAGATCGCCGTCGGTGACGAGGGCGCCCAGCGCGACCTTGTTCGAGGTCGAGGTGCCGTTGAGCACGAAATAGGTCTTTTCCGCGCCGAAGATTTGCGCGGCCTCCTTCTGCGCCCTCAGCGCGGGGCCCTCATGGGTGAGGAGGTCGCCGAGGTCGAGCACGGAATTGTCGAGGTCGTCGCGGAACACGGATTCGCCGAGATGCTCGACGAACACGCGCCCGATCGGGCTGCGATTGTAGAACACGCCGCCATTGTGGCCCGGGCAGGTCCAGAGCTGGTTGCCTTCCTCGGCATAGTCGACCAGCGCGCCGAAGAATGGCGTTTTCAGCGTCTCCGCATATTGCTTCAGACGGCTGATCAGGTTCTTGGCGATGAAGGTTGGCGTCTCCTCGGACAGGAAGACATAGCCGTCGATGAAATCGAGCACCTCGACCGGCAAATCCTCGAACCGCTTGCGGCGGATCAGGAGAATGATCGGGAAGTCGAGGCCACGGCGGCGCATCAGATTGATCAGCGCCGAGGTCTTGCCCTCCAGGCCCTTCTTGCCCCAGTCCACCACCATGCAGCCGATCGCGGCGTCGGTCTGCACCGCCATCCCGGCATCCTCCAGCTTGCGGGCCCGGACCACCTCGAAGCCGGAGCGCTGGATCTCCTCGATGATCTGGTTGAAGCGGACGCCCTCGAGGTCGTCGGCGTCGAACACAGGTGCGGCGAACAGGAAGTTGAAGCGCTTGAAATAATCCATGGCGGGTCCCGAATGTGCAGGAAGATACAGCTCTCTGCACATTCGATGACATCTGGATGACATGCCCGAGTGCTGTGGCAAGGTTGGCCTGCCGCTTCACTCCAGTAGCTTATCCAGCGTGATCGGGAAGCGCCGGATGCGCTTGCCGGTGGCGTGATAGACGGCGTTCGCAATTGCGGCCGGGACGCCGACGATGCCGATTTCGCCGAGACCCTTGATGCCCAACAGGTTGATGCGGTCGTCGGGCTCGTCGACGAAAATCACGTTGATGTCGTGGACATCGGCGTTCACGGGAATGTGGTATTCGGCGATGTTCGCGTTCATGATGCGGCCGAAGCGGTGATCCATCACCGTCTCCTCGTGCAGCGCCATCCCGATCCCCCAGACCACGCCGCCCATGATCTGGCTGCGGCCCGTCTTCGTGTTCAGGATGCGCCCGGCCGCGATCGCGCTCACGACCCGCGTGACGCGAATGACGCCGAGCTCGTCATCCACCTTGACCTCGGCAAAGACCGCAGAATGCGTGTTGCGCGCGTGGGACTTATCCTCGGCGAACTCGTTCAGCTTCTCCTTCTCGATCCGTTCGAGCTTGCTGTGGCGCATGACATCCGCAATCGAGACGGCGCGATTGCGGTCGGCGGCCTTGGCAACCGTGCCGTCGAGGAGAACGATGTCCGGCGCATCGACGGCGGCGAGTGGCGAGGCAGGCATCGCCTTGGCATATCGCGCGAGCTCGCGGCGAATCTCCTCGGCTGCTCCAAGCACGGCGTGCGCGCTCGAGGCGGCCATCCATGAGCCACCTTCCACAGGTGCCTGCGGCAGGCTCGAATCCGCAAGCTTGACGCTGACGTTCTCGATCGGCAGCCCGAGGGCATCGGCCGCGACCTGCGCCACGATGGTGTACGTGCCGGTGCCGATATCGGACGCGGCGCAGGAGACCTCGGCATGGCCGTTGGCCGTCAGCACGATGCGGACGGCGACCGGCATCTGCAGCGCTTCCCACACCCCAGTCGCCATGCCCCAGCCGACGAGTTCCCTGCCGTCGCGCATCGAGCGAGGTGCGGGATTGCGGCGGCTCCAGCCGAAAGCTTCTGCGCCGCGGGCGTAGCACTCGCGCAGCTGCTTGCTGGTGTAAGGCAGGCCTTGGCTCTGGTCGCGATCCGAGTAGCACCTCAGGCGCAGCTCGACCGGGTCGAGCTTGAGCGCGACGGCCAGTTCGTCCATGGCGCATTCGAGCGCGCAGACGCCCGTTGCGGCTCCGGGGGCGCGCATGTCGCAGGGCGTCGAAACATCGAGTTCGATCAATTTGTGTGAAAAGTTGCTGTTGGGGGTCTTGTAAAGCTGCTCGGCCCAGCCCGTATCGTTGCGCGAAAAATCCTCATAACGTGAGGTCACGGCAACGGCTTCGTGGGTGATCGCATCGAGCGTGCCGTCCAGCTTTGCACCGAGCGCAACGCGCTCGATGGTCATGGGACGATAGCCCAGGCCATACATCTGCTGCCGCGTCAGCACGACGCGGACGGAGCGCTTCAGTGCGAGCGCGGCAAGGGTTGCCAGCACCACCTGGTGCTGCGGTCGCAGGCCCGAGCCGAACGCGCCGCCGACATAGGGCGAGATCACGCGGATGTCGTCCGGCTTCTTGCCGAAAATGCTGCAGAGAAACTTCTGGACGTTCTGGACGCCCTGCGTCTTGTCGTAGACCGTGAGCCCGCCACTGCCGTTCCAGACGGCCGTCGTCGCGAAGAGCTCCATCGGGTTGTGGTGCTCGGTCGGGATGACGTAATCCGCCTCGTGGCGCACGGCCGCGCGCGCCAGGGCTGCTGCGGCATCACCACGCGGCTTGTGCGGTTGATCCACTTTTTCGGCCTTGCCGCGTTCGGATTCGAGATCGGTCGCAAACGCCTCCTGCTCATATTCGATGCGAACGCGGGTTGCGGCGAACTTGGCGGTCTCCCAATCCTCCGCGACGACCAGTGCGATCGGCTGGCCGTTGAACTTGACCAGGCCATCATAAAGTGGCCGGAACGGCGAGCCCTTCTCCGGTGCCACCTCATCCTTCCAGGCTTCGTCCTTGTCGGCGAGGGGCGGGCGATGTTCATGCGTGAGCACGTCGACCACGCCCTTCACCCTCAGCGCCTCGCTGGTGTCGAGACGAGCGATGCGCCCGCGCGCGATGGTGGCCTCGACCACGAAGCCGTGAAGGAGACCGTCTGCTGCGAACTCGCCCGCATATTTGGCGGCCCCGGTGACCTTGGCGCGGCCGTCGACGCGCGACGTTGGTGTTCCGACATAGGCGTTCATCGGGCCCTCATGCGATCTTTTTGTGAGCTTGTGATTGCGGCGTGGCGCTTGCGGCCTGCATCAGCGCACGCACGACGGCTCGGCGCGCCAGGTCGATCTTGAACCCGTTGTGGGGGCGTGCCGTCGCTCCCTGCAGCAGCAGGTCGGCGGCGCGCCCGAAATGATCCGGTGTCGCCGCCTGACCGCGCAATGCAGCTTCGGCCTCGAGGCTTCGCCAGGGCTTGTGGGCCACGCCACCAAGCGCAAGGCGCGCTTCGCCGATCGCGTTGCCCTCCAATTCGAGCGCGGCCGCGACCGAGACCAGAGCAAAGGCGTAGGACAGCCGGTCGCGGATCTTCAGATAGCTGTAGTTCCGGGCAAAGCCGTGCGGCGGCAGCTCGATGGCGATAATGATCTCGCCGCTGCCGAGATTGGTATCGAGATGAGGCTTGTCCTCGGGAAGCCGATGGAAATCCGTCAGCGCGATGGTGCGCTGCCCCGAGGGGCGTGCGATATGCACGAGCGCGCCGAGCGCGGCCAGCGCCACGCTCATGTCGGACGGATTGGTCGCAATGCAGGAGTTGCTGGTGCCGAGGATGGCATGGTTGCGGTTGAGGCCATCGAGGGCCGAGCAGCCCGCGCCGGGGCTTCGCTTGTTGCAGGGTGTCGTGGTGTCATAGAAATAGGGGCAGCGCGTTCGTTGCATCAGATTGCCGCCGACCGAGGCCATGTTGCGCAGTTGCGCTGAGGCGCCGGCCAGGATGGCGCTGGCAAGGAGGGGATAGCGCTGCTCGATCAACGGGTGGTAGGCGAGGTCTGAGTTCGGCACCAAGGCGCCTATGCGCAGACCGCCGTCCGCTGTCTCCTCGACGTCGCGGAGCGGCAGGCGAGAGATGTCGATCAGCCGGGAGGGACGTTCGACGTTCTCCTTCATCAGATCGATGAGGTTGGTGCCGCCGGCGATCAACTTCGCACCGGGATCGGCGGCGAGCAGGCGGATGGCGTCGGCAACATCGCTTGCGCGGGAATATTGGAAGTTGTTCATGACCGGCTCATTGCCTGCTCGATCGCAGCCACGATGTTGGGGTAGGCACCGCAGCGACAGAGGTTTCCGCTCATCAGCTCCCGGATCTCATCCGCATCGCGCGCACGGCCTTCGGCCAACAGGCCTGCGGCAGAGCAAATCTGTCCCGGCGTGCAATAACCGCACTGAAAGGCATCGTGGTCGATGAAGGCCTGTTGCAGGGGATGCAGCGCGCCGTCCCTGGCCAAGCCTTCGATAGTCGTGATCTCGGCGCCATCCCTCATGACGGCCAGGGTCAGACAGGAATTGACCCGTCTTCCGTCTATCAGCACGGTACAGGCACCGCATTGGCCGTGATCGCAGCCTTTCTTGGTGCCGGTCAGCTCCAGACGGTCGCGCAGCGCATCCAGTAGCGTGGTCCATGGCACGACCTCGAGCGCGCGCCTTTCGCCATTGACGACGAGGTTGATCGGAATGCGTTCGGGGATCGTAAGGTCGACCATGGTGTATTTCCCTGCGGAAAGGCCGAGCCGGGCAAATTGTGCAAATAACGCGAGACTGCGTTGCCGCCGCTGGCCGATAGCGCCCAACGGATGACGGGTTGCTTGGTTCCCGACCGGTTCTCCCGATTGAATTTACGAGATCAGCGCTTCGTCTCGCTGAACACCACAGTCGGTACCGCGCGGTTGACGATCTCGCGCAGCGCGAAGCTCGATTGCACCCGCGCGACGCGCGGCAGGCGGGACAGCTCGGTGCGGTGGATGCGCTCGAAATCCTGGATGTCGCGGGCGAGCACGATCAGGATGTAGTCGTCCGTCCCCGACATCAGGAAGCAGCGCACGACGGAGGGACATTTCGTCACCTCTGCCTCGAACGCCTTCAGTGCCTCGTCGCTCTGGCTCTCCAGCGCGATGCGAACCAGCACCGTGGTGGTGAGGCCGAACTGGCCGAGGTCGAGCGCGGCCTGGTAGGCCTGGATGTAGCCGTCATCCTCCAGCGCCTTCTGCCGCCGCGCCAGCGCCGTGCTCGACAAGCCGATCTTGTTGGCAAGCTCGGTGTGGCTGGCTCGCGCATTGGTGGTGAGTTCCGCGAGGATGGCGAGGTCTTTCCGGTCGAGGGCCAAGGTTTCGTTTCCAGCGTCAAAGGACGATTTCGCGCCGGAAACCGGCGCGGGCGCCGCCAAGGTAGCGGATATTTGCACGAAACCAAACCGACCCTCTCGCTACGATCAACAATGGAATCAAAGCATTGGCGAGGGAGATCAAGATGCGCGTCGGAGTGCCCAAGGAGATCAAGCTGCAGGAATATCGCGTCGGGCTCACCCCAGGTGCGGTCCGCGAATACGTTGCCGCCGGGCACCAGGTGACGGTCGAGAGCGGCGCCGGCAGCGGCATCGGTGCGTCCGACGAGGTGTACCGGCGGGCAGGGGCGTCCATCGCCGAGACCGCTCGCGAGATCTTTGCAAAGTCCGACATGATCGTGAAGGTGAAGGAGCCGCAGAAGAGCGAATGGGCTCAGCTTCGCGAAGGCCAGATCCTCTTTACTTACCTTCATCTTGCACCGGATCCCGAGCAGGCCAAGGGCCTTCTTGCTTCGGGCTGCACCGCAATCGCCTATGAAACCGTCACGGACGCGAGCGGTCACCTCCCGCTGCTCGCCCCGATGAGCGAAGTCGCCGGCCGCCTTGCCGTCGAGGCCGCCGGCGCCGCGCTCAAGCGTTCCAGCGGCGGCCGCGGCCTGCTGCTCGGCGGCGTGCCCGGCGTGCAGCCGGCACGCGTCGTCGTGCTCGGCGGCGGCGTGGTCGGAACGCAGGCGGCGCGCATGGCCGCCGGCTTAGGTGCCGAAGTCACCGTGATCGACCGCTCGATCCCGCGCTTGCGCGAACTGGACGATCTGTTTGTTGGACGCGTGCGCACCCGTTTCTCCACCATCGAGGCGGTCGAGGACGAGGTGTTCGCCGCCGACGTCGTGATCGGTGCCGTGCTGGTGCCCGGCGCCAGCGCGCCGAAGCTCGTCACGCGCGCGATGCTGAAATCGATGCGGCCGGGAGCCGTGCTGGTCGACGTCGCGATCGACCAGGGCGGCTGCTTTGAGACCTCGCACCCGACCACCCACGCGGAGCCGACCTACGAGGTCGATGGCGTCGTTCACTATTGCGTCGCCAACATGCCGGGAGCGGTGCCGGTGACCTCGAGCCAGGCCCTGAACAACGCGACGCTGCCGTTCGGCCTGATGCTGGCGAACAAGGGCTTTGCGGCGGTCTTGGAGAATCCGCATCTGCGCAATGGGCTCAACGTGCATCGCGGCCGGGTGACGAACAAGGCGGTGGCGGAGAGTCTGGGGCTGGAGTTTGCGCCGGTAGGGAGCGGACTGGCGGCGTAGCGAGATGGGCCATCGTCGGTGCGGCGCCATCAACCGACTGGAAGATGGCGCTGCCGCCGTGCTCCCGAGCCCCCGGGGAATCCCGACGCGGTGAAGGCGTTGTGACCGGAGCGGCGGTGTCCAAATAGGCGGAAAGAAGAAAACTATTGCCGCGGTCCTGTCAGGAGGAAGGAGTTTCCCCTTCCGAGGGCAAAAACGCCAATCGCTTCCATTGCTGTTTGGAGCCGAAACGACGACATTTCCGCCAGAAACTGGTGGATCGGCAGCCATGGAACGCACTGGATTTGAGCCCTTCGGCGAGCAACTGGCGTCCGCAACGGACACCCAGCCGAAGTCGCGTGCCTCCAAGCTCCTGCTGCGCGCCGGCACCACCCTGTTCTGGTCGCTGGTCGCGGGCATCGTGCTGGCCCGCGCGGCCTTCTTCGAGCCGGGCATCTATGACGGCTTCAGCCGCGTCGCCTCGCTGGCCAAGAACCTCATCTTCTGAGGCCGTTTATTCCGGGCTGAGGACAGAACTTCTCTCGGTCCTGATATGTCGAAAACATATTCCCCAATTGAATTGCGCTGCGTATAAATCTTTCTCCTCCGGGAGAGATTTGTGTCGCAGAATCAAGCATCCAGCCCGGCCGATTCCAAGCCGGCCACCGCCGCGGGCCGTATTGCGGCGCTGATTCCGGGCATCCTCCTCTGCGTTCTCGTGGCCGGTGTGTCGGCCCTGCTCGAGCGGGCCGAACTGGGCATGTTCGAGCACCCCTATGTCGAGGCGCTGGTCATGGCGATCCTGCTCGGCATGGCGGTGCGCAGCTTCTGGAAGCCGGCCCCACGGTGGCAGGCCGGCATCGCCTTCAGCGCCAAGCAACTGCTGGAAGTCGCGGTGATGCTGCTCGGGGCCTCCATCAGCTTTGCCGCGATCGCGGCTTCCGGCATTGCGCTGCTCGCCTCCATCGCCGCGGTCGTCGTGGTCGCGCTCTGCGTCTCCTTCGGCCTCAGCCGGCTACTCGGCCTGTCGACGCGGCTGTCGATCCTGATCGCCTGCGGCAACTCGATCTGCGGCAATTCCGCGATCGCTGCGGTGGCGCCCATCATCGGCGCCAGCAACGACGAGATTGCATCCTCGATCTCCTTTACGGCGATCCTTGGCGTGATGATGGTGCTGGGCCTGCCGCTGCTGATCCCGCTGCTGCAATTGTCCGCAACGCAGTACGGCATTCTCGCCGGGCTCACCGTCTACGCGGTGCCGCAGGTGCTCGCCGCGACGGTGCCGGCAGGTCTCGTCTCAACCCAGATCGGCACGCTGGTGAAGCTGATGCGTGTCCTGATGCTCGGCCCGGTCGTCGTCGGCCTGTCGCTGGTCGCTTCGCGCTGGCAGAGCGATGCCAAGAAAACCAGCGTCGGCTTCTTCCGCCTGGTCCCCTGGTTCATCCTCGGCTTCCTTGCGCTTGCGACCCTGCGCTCGCTGGAGATCGTGCCGGCGACAGTGGTTGGCCCCGTGACGACGATCACGGGCTTTCTGACGGTGGTCTCGATGGCCGCCCTCGGCCTTGGCGTCGACGTGCGCGTGCTCGCCAATGTCGGCGGCCGGGTGACGGCGGCCGTGACGCTGTCGCTGATCCTGCTGCTGGGGATCAGCATCGCGCTGGTGCACTGGTTCAAGTGATAACGGTTGTTGCCGCGAGGGCGAAGCCGCGACGCCTCTGAGAGCCGTCCACAGGTCCTAGCGCGCAAAATACCTCATCAGTTGTCCCTTCTTGTGCTCGACGTATCCGTCCTGCCAGTCGGCGTCCGTTTCCAGGAAGCCCGACCAGCCCTTCTTACCCTTACGTTTGCGCTCGCTCTCGATGGCCCGGAAGCGGTAGTGGTCGTAAACATCGAGGATATGGACTGCATAAGCCTCAGCCAGAGCGCGGTTGCCGCTGACGATCAGCATGTTCTCGTCGTTTGAATAGGAGGCCTTGTAGCCCAGATTGTGGCTGCCGAGGATGACATGACAGTCATCCCGACGGGGATCAATGACGGCCAGCTTGTCATGGATGATTGCTCCAATGGCTCCCTTGGCCGTCAACTGTTCGGCCCCGAAGTCGCCGAGCAGATTGTGGTCGTCAATGCGTGAGGCGCGAACTATCGATATGTTCTTGTCATCAAATGTCGCCGGCGATTCGCCTTCTTCCACGACTTCACCATCCTCGTCCTTCTTCTTGCCGACATAGTTCGGCATCGCCATCGGGCTCGAAACGGCACCACAGATCAGCAGCGAACGATCGTGTAACCCGATGTTGATGACTTCACCGATGATGCAGTCTTTGCCTTTCTGCCCGGGGTAGAAAGCAAGGAATAGAATCGCCTCCTTGGCGCTCCGCATTAACTTGTAGGCATCGGTTAGGTCGGGTGGTGTAGGGGCCGGTTTCGTCTTGGACGTCGGTTTCTTGCGTTGTGGCATATTGGGAGAGAACCAAGCGCGGAGTGTCGTGCCGTTCCCTGCGTCGATCTCTTCGGGTGTAGCATTGTCCTCCCGGAACTTGTCGCCCTGTTGGTTGTCTTTCATCGCCTTTCCGAACGGCCTTGGAAGCTTCAGTTGATCCTTCTTCATACGCTTCCAGTAGTTTAGGTATGACCCGGCGATGGCGTCGTCCTCGATCAGCAGCGCGTTATTCGTCTGTCCGGCGATGCCGGTGGAGGTCCAGTTGGTACTGCCGGTCAGCACGGAACGGTTTCCGCCTCCCGGCGGGACGTGGACGACGAACTTGTTGTGGCCGATGTGAATGGAATTGTTGAACATCCGGTGCTGTACATCGACACCTTCATCAATGAGACGCTTCCGCGCCGGCCTGTTGCGCTCATCCCATTTCTTGTCCTTTCCCGCCGACGTGTTCGATAGGATGACGTGTATACGAGACTTGTTGGCGACGAGAATGTCTTCGAGTTCACGATCTTCCAGTTCATACAGCCCGAGATAGAACCTTCCCTCGCGGTCGAAGAGTTCGCGGATCAGCGGGATGACGTCGCCCGCGAGATATTTGCGATGCGGATCATTGGGGTTTTCCAGCTTGTCTATTAGCTCGTTTGGCTTGATGACGCCGTCATCGAGCAGCACGTTGCGCAACCACTGCGCAGCCAGGATGCCGTTGGTGAAGGTAGAGCGGAATGGACCACGCCTGCTGGTGACATGGATATCATTCGATTCTACCGCGTCCGCGAGATAGCCGAGCGGACGCTTCGGTCCTTCATATGCTTTGACGCGGATCTTGACGGGCTTGCCGTCGGGACCTTTCACCGGGCGGCCCTTCTTGCCCCGCTTGACGATGTCGGCAAAGTCGATCCCGTTCGGCGGAACGGGTTGGAGGCCGGGGCGCAGGTCACCGACAGGCCGAATCTCGTAACGCACCCGAACCTCGTCAGGCCTGCGTGTCGCACCGTCGCGCTTCTTGCGGAGGGTAAGGTCCCTCCAGGCGAGCTTCTGTACCGGCCAGACGCCGGTGTCCTGCGGGATCCAATGGGGATTGCGTTGCCCCTTGAAAGAAACCCAAGCCGCGCATTTGACCCGATCTTCCTTGCCATCGGCGCGTCGCTTCACAACACCGTTTTCGTCCACATAAACACGAGTGACTTCGAAGCCGAGACAATCCTTAATCTTGCCGTCGATATTCCACGCAACGTAAGCGACCTCGTTGTTCGCGTAGCCGCGAACGGAAATGATTTTGCCCATGGCGCAATTCCCTCAACCCGCAAGATACGAAAAGCGTAACTATGGACAAGAATAACCAAAGGTTGTGTGACTTGGGGAGGTTTCCTGTCCTCGTGCGGCAAATTGCCACTTGGTCCTTGCGAAGAGGGCGCCGGCCCGTGAAAGGAAGCGGTCGGCGAGTTCAAGTCCGCGTCACATTCCGCCCGAGGCGGTCGCTTCCTCCGGGCAGCGTGGGGGAAGCAGGAGCGAACCTGCTAAATCACGTCCGCGAGCGAGTGGCCGTGCAACTCGATGTTGAGCCCTTGCATGCCCAAGTCGTTGATCTCGCCGCCCATCGCCTTCAGGCTCTCTTCGCGGATCAGCGACATCAGCCCGCGGCGGAGCGCCAAGAATTCCGACGACATCATCATCGATTGCTGCCGCGGCCGCTCCAGCGGGATCGGGATCTCCGCCTTGATCGATCCCGGCCGCGCGGTCATGCAATAGACGCGGTCGGACAGGAAGATGGCTTCGTCAATGTCGTGGGTGACGAACAGCACCGAGATCTTCAGCCGCTGCCACATATTGGTGAGGATCTGCTGCATGATGACGCGCGTCTGCGCGTCGAGCGCGCCGAAGGGCTCGTCCAGCAACAGCACTTTCGGCCCCGTCGCGAGCGCGCGGACGATTCCGACGCGCTGCTTCATGCCGCCGGAGAGCTTTTCCGGATAATGCTTTTCGAACGCTTCGAGTCCCGCAAGCCCCAACAGCGTGCGCGCGGCGCGTTCGCGCTGCGAGCGCGGCATGCCGCGCATCTTCAGGCCGAACTCGACGTTCTCGCGCACGGTCTTCCACGGAAAAAGAGAATATTGCTGAAACACCATGCCGCGTTCGGCGCTCGGACCGTTTACCCGCTCGCCGTCGACGGTAACTACACCGGTCGTCGGCTTGAGGAAGCCTGCGACCGCATTGAGCAGCGTCGACTTTCCGCAGCCGGACGGGCCGACGATCGACACGAACTCGCCGGGCCGCACATGGATCTGCGTGTCGGTGACAGCCTGCACCGCGCCCTCGATGGTCTCGTAGGCGAGGGAGAAGTTCTTGACTTCGATGTGGCCTTTTGGGCTGTTCGCTAGCACCTCGCTCATGTCGATCTCCACGGCATCACCAATTGCCCCGCGCCCCGGATCAGCAGGCTCGACCCGAGGCCGAGCACCCCGATTGCGATCATGCCGAGCGCGATGTCGGCATATTGGACCAGCGAATAAGCTTCCCAGGTGAAGTAACCGATGCCGTACTGACCGGAGATCATCTCGGCCGCGATCAGCGACACCCAGGCGACGCCCATGCCGACGGTGAGGCCGGTGAAGATGTGCGGCAGCGAGGCTGGGAAATAGACCTCCCGAAAGATCGAGCGTTCGCGCGCGCCGAGACATTGTGCGGCGCGTACCAGCACGGGGTCGACCAGCGACATTCCGTGCAGGGTGTTGACGAGAATCGGGAAAAACGAACCGAGGAAGGTGATGTAGACGATGCTCTGCTCGTTAGTCGGCCACAGCATGATCGCCATCGGCACCCAGGCGATTGCCGGGATCGGCCGCAGCACTTCGGCGACCGGGAAAATCACCTCATGCACCAGCTTGAAACGCCCCATGATCAGGCCGAGCGGCACGCCGACGATCGCCGCGAGCGAGAATCCGATGAAGATGCGCCGGCAGCTGAGCAGGATGTGCATCAGGAATTTAGGATCGTGAATCGCCTTTGTGAAGCTGTCATAGACCGCGAGCGGCGAGGGCACGTTGGTGAAGCGCACGAAGAACACGACCCGATAGGTCGTGAGCAGATGCCAGACCAGCAGAAAGGCGAGCAGCGAAATCACGCCGATTGCCGCCGCGCGCAGACCTGCCCGATTGAGCCGGTACCAACGCAACCCCAGTGTGGCGAAGGAAGGCGGCGTCGAAGGCCGGATGATGGCGGCGGGCGCGGAGCCCGCCTCAGCAAGTGCTGTTGCCGGCATGCTGTCCTCAGGCTGTCTGACGAGGGCGGGGCTGCTCACGTCTTGCCTCCGCCGACGGCGGCCTTCATCGCTTCGTCGAAGCCGAGCACCTTGCCGCTGATCTTGGCGGCGTAGGCTTCGGCGTCCTTCTTCAGCAGGAACGGGGCGACCTCGCTATTGCCGACCGCGAAGAAGGCCTGATCGGCGAACAGCTTGATGCCGCGCGTGGTGTCGAAGACGTAGGCGACGTTGATCTTCTTGCCCTTGGCCTTGTAGTCAGCATAGGCGCCGAGCGTGCAGCTGGCGGACGAGAAGGGCATGATGCCTGCACCGTCGACCCAGACTTCGCCCGCCTTGCGCGGATCGGTGATGGGTTTCTTGCAGAAGCTGTCCTCGCCCGAGATCTCATAGTTGTTGGTGCTCGCGAGCTGGGCGTCGTAGTCGAGCTTCATTTCAGCATAGGCCTTGCGGATGTATTTGTCGTCGACCCATTTCTTCGGATCGAACTCCTTCATGCGGCCGAGATTCTGCAGCACCTTGACGTCGGTCGTGGCCGCATCGATCAGCGCCGGCTTGATCGTCGGATCGGTCGTCATATTGCCGCTGGGCCCTAAGAAGATGTAGACGACCTCCTTGTTGATGCCGGTCCATTCCTGGATCTTCTCGGCGGCCAGCTTGGGATCCGCGCGTAGCCACTGATTGGCGGCGATTAGCGCCTTGAAATAGGCGACGACGACCTCGGGATATTTTTCGGCGAAGTCGGTGCGGACCACGATGCCATGGAAGGTCGGCAGGTTCGTTTCGACGCCGTCGAAGATCTTTCGCGCGAAGCCGCGGAACGGCAACAGCTCGGCGAAGGGGACGAAATCGGCGTGCCCGTCGATCTTCTTCTCCTGCAGATTGGTCGAGCCGACCTCCGGGCTCTGGCTGACGAGCTGGAAGAAATCGGACGCATAGCCGCGATCCTGCATCGCTTTCAGCACCATGCCGTGCGCGGCGGAGCCGAAAGGCACGCTGACGAGCTTACCCTTGAGATCGGCGAGGTCGTAATAGGGTGAGTCCTTGTGGACGACGAGGCCGTTGCCCGAGCCGGACAGGCTGTAGGCGGCGATGCCGACGAGGCGGCTCTTGCTCTCCGGATTGCTCTCGAAGGTGAATCCGTTCACGATGAGCGGATAGTCGCCCATCATGCCGATCTGCAGCTTGTTCGCCATCATCGCGTTGGTGACGGGCGGACCGGAGGTGAAGTTCTGCCATTCGAGCTCGAACTTGATGTTGGCGTATTTGCCGTCCTTCGGCAGGTACTTCTCGAGCAGTTGCAATTGGCGGATGACGACGCCTGCGGTGACCGTGTTGGTCGTGGTATCCTGCGTTCCGATGCCGAGCTTGACGGTTTCCGCAGAAGCCGGCTGCGAGACGAGCAGCGCCAGAGACGACATCGCGATCGAGAGCGTGGGAAGATGGCGGGCCATTCTCATCCTCATTCGGTTGGATGTGCTGTGGGTGCCATGATTGGGGGAGGGCGCAGGCAGGGCAAATCCGGAGTGGCCGCCGCAGTCGATTAGTTGCCGGGAAAAGCTGATTGCATACTCCTTGGGCAGTCCTGCATTATAAAGCCGCTTGGCTGTGCACCGGCCATGGTCGCGGGCCCCCTTCAATCCCCCGCCTGGCCGCGCATCTCCTCCAGAATGTCGGTCCGGCAGACCACGATCTGCGAGCGTTTGGTCAGCACGATTCTCTTCTCCTGCATCCGCTTCAGGCTGATCGTGACCCATTGCCTGGTGGCGCCGACCATGTGGGCGATGTCGGCGTGGGTGAAGGCCGCGGCGATCACGGTGCCGTCGGCATCCGCGACGCCGTAGAGCTCGACGAGATGCAGCAAGAGATGGGCGAGACGCTGCGTGATCGAGCGCGTCCCCAGCATCTGGGCCAGCGCCGAATAGCATTTGCCCTTGAACGTCAGGCCTTCGATCAGGCCAATCGCGAGGTTCGGGATCTCTGTAGCAAGGGACCGCAGTTCCTTTCCCGGCAGGTGCACGACGCTGCAATTACTGGAGGCAACGCCGGACCATTGATGCACGGTGCCTTCGAACACTTCGGGACCGCCGACGAAGTTGCCAACATGCCAATAGGCCAGCGTGATCTCGCGTCCGAGTGGCGAGGTGTAGAACACACGGATGCGGCCGCTCTCGATCAGCCAGATGCCGTCATGCTTGCCGCCCTGGCTAAAGAGCGTCTGGCCGCGGTTGAGCACCTTGCGGCGGCCCTGCTTCAGCACCAACTCCCGCTCGCGCGGTGAGAGCTTGTCCATCAACGGTGGTGGACCGCCGATCCATTGCTGGTTCTCGGTGAGCAGGAGCGAGGAGCTGCCGGCAGGCCGTATCGCTGCGGGAACAGCCCCGCGCACCGCATTCGCCGCCTGCAACATCGCCTGCCTCCCGAACGTTCAAATCGTTCTAAAGAGGAGCAATGTCTGTGCCAGATGGGAGCAGTCGCCTCGCGCGGGGAAAATGACAGCGAAGACCGGGTCAACGCCCCGCCAGGTTCAACAGATACGACTTGGGATATATTCCCCGGTTGTGCCCATCCGAAAACGAGATGTTCAGCCCATAGCCGAGATCGCCGATGTCGGTGATCGCAATCCCCGGAAACGCTTTGGGGAAGCGGCCGTCGAAGCGGGCGCGGGTGCAATGGGCGCATTTGCAGGAGAGGCGGAGTGTTTCGGCGGAAACGCTGAGCGCGTCGTCCTGCGTGGTGCGGACCAGGAGCGAAGCGAGATCGGCGCTGGCTTCGTAGCCGGCCACGGTCGGTGCCACCAATGTCATCGTCATGAGGAACCTCTGACTTCATTCTACGTCGAGGCGGGAACGCACGAATAGCAACTAATTGCCGGTGCGGGCGGGATCGCGAGCCTGCTCTTCGAGCAACCCACGCGAAATGTGAAACTAATCCACCGGGAATTTCACTTCCGAATTGCCGGAGTCTCCTCGCTGCGAAACCTTGCGCGTCATCGATGACCTAGGAGAGACGATGAGTGCATTTCAGAAGGAAACGGTTCTGTCGGTCAGGCACTGGACCGATTCCCTGTTCAGCTTCACCGCGACGCGCGATCCCGGTTTCCGCTTCCAGAACGGCCAGTTCGCAATGATTGGTCTGGAGGTCGGGGGTAAGCCGTTGATGCGGGCCTACAGCATGGCCAGTGCCAATCACGAGGAGGCGCTCGAATTCTTCTCGATCAAGGTGCACGACGGCCCGCTGACCTCGCGCCTTCAGAAGATCAGGGAAGGCGATATCATTCTGGTCGGGCGCAAGGCGACTGGCACGCTGATCACCGGCAACCTCATTCCGGGAAAACGCCTGCTGCTGCTCTCAACCGGAACGGGCCTGGCGCCCTTCGCCAGCCTGATCAAGGACCCCGACGTCTATGAGAATTATGAGACCATCGTGCTCGCCCATGGCTGCCGCCAGGTCTCGGAACTCGCCTATGGCGAGCACCTCGTCGAGGGCCTCCGCAATCACGAATTCTTCGGCCCCTTGATCGGCGACAAGCTCGTCTACTACCCGACCGTCACCCGCGAGCCGTTCCGGAATCGCGGCCGCATCACCGACCTGATCGTCTCGAACCAGCTCTTCGAGGATATCGGACAAGCGAGCCTCGACATCGAAACGGACCGCATCATGCTGTGCGGCAGCCCGGCGATGCTCGAGGAACTCCACGCGATGTTCGCGGCGCGCGGCTTCGTCGAGGGCAATCATAGCCAGCCCGGCCATTTCGTCATCGAAAAAGCCTTCGTCGAGCGCTGAGCTACAAATCGCGTCCCAGCGACAACTAATTGCTATCGCGGCGACGCCCCCTGCACAAATCTGACGCAAAGGCGCCGGCTACCGGCGAACCAGGAGCAAGCGATGGCACTAGATCAGATCGTCGACGGACTTTCGGAGGTTTCCTGCGATGTGCTGGTGATCGGCGGCGGCACGGCCGGCCCGATGGCGGCACTGAAGGCGAAGCTGAAGAACCCGAAGGCCAATGTCGTCCTGCTCGAGAAGGCGAACGTCAAGCGCTCCGGCGCGATCTCGATGGGCATGGACGGGCTCAACAACGCCGTCATCCCCGGTTACGCGACGCCGGAGCAGTACACCAAGGAAATCACCATCGCCAATGACGGCATCGTCGACCAGAAGGCGGTCTACAAGTACGCCCAGAACTGCTACAACATCATCGAGGAACTGGACAGCTTCGGCATCCGCTTTCTGAAGAACGAGAACGGTGACTACGCCGTCAAGAAGGTGCACCACATCGGCACCTATGTGCTGCCAATGCCGAACGGCGAGACCGTGAAGAAGGCGCTCTACCGCCAGCTCCGCCGCGCCCGCATCCTGATCTCCAACCGCTACATGGCGACGCGGCTGCTCAAGTCGACCGACGGCCGCATCGCCGGTGCAATCTCCGTCAACACCCGCACGGCCGAGATGCTGGTGATCAAGGCCAAGGCCGTGATCCTCTGCATGGGCGCCGCCGGTCGCCTCGGCCTGCCGACCTCCGGCTATATGTTCGGCACCTACGAGAATGCCGCCAATTCCGGCGACGGCTACGCCATGGCCTATCACGCCGGCGCAGCGCTCGCGAACCTCGAATGCTTCCAGATCAACCCGCTGATCAAGGACTATAACGGCCCGGCCTGCGCCTATGTCGCCGGCCCGTTCGGCGCATATACGGCAAACAACGAAGGCTCGCGCTTCATCGAATGCGACTACTGGTCCGGCCAGATGATGCTGGAGTTCTACAACGAGCTCCTCTCCGGCAAGGGTCCGGTGTTCCTCCAGCTCAAGCATCTCCACCCCGACACGATTTCCGAGATCGAATCCACGCTGCACAAGGTTGAGCGCCCGACGCGCGGCCTGTTCCAGCAGGGGCGCGGGGTCGACTACCGCAGCGAGTCCATCGAGATGCATATCTCCGAGATCGGCTTCTGCTCCGGCCACAGCGCGTCAGGCGTGTTCGTCGACGACAATGCCCGCACCACCGTACCCGGCCTCTATGCCGCCGGCGACATGGCGAGCGTCCCGCACAATTACATGCTCGGCGCCTTCACTAACGGCTCGGTCGCCGGCATCGACGCGATGGAGTTCGCCGACAACCATGATTTCGCGGAATTCGACGCGGCCGACGTCGCCATGGAACGCGACCGCGTGATGGCGCCGACCAAGCGCGAGGACGGCATTCCGCCGAACCAGATCGAATACAAGACCCGCCGCCTGGTCAACGACTACCTCCAGCCGCCGAAGGTCACGCGCAAATATGAGCTCGGCATGCGGCGGCTCGCCGAAACGCGTGAGGATATGCAGGAGCGCATGATCGCGCGCAACGCGCACGAATTGCTGCGCGCGCTCGAAGTGCAGTCGATCATGGACTGTGCCGACATGGCCGCACACGCTTCGCTCTACCGCGAAGAGAGCCGCTGGGGTCTCTATCACTGGCGGACGGGCTTCCCGGAGAAGGACAACGAGAACTGGTTCTGCCACACGCTGCTGTCCAAGCAGGACGGCAGGATGACCAGCGAGAAGCGCGCAGTCGAGCCCTATGTCGTGCCGATCGCGGACGACGAGAAGGATCTCTACGACAAGCAGCGCATTCGCGCCTCGGCATGACCCACTAAAACATAACCAACAGGAGACATCACATGCCTCTCGCGTCCTATCAGACGTCGGTTCCGGTGGTGGTCGACGACGCCAAATGCATCGCGGACAAGGGCTGCACGGTGTGCGTCGATGTCTGCCCGCTCGACGTGCTGCGGATCAGCGACATGACCAACAAGGCCTACATGGCTTATGACGAGTGCTGGTATTGCATGCCCTGTGAAGCGGATTGTCCGACCGGCGCCGTCACCGTCAACATTCCCTATCTGTTGAGGTGATCATGTCGAGCCCGTTCGAATCCTATGACGATCTCGAGGACGCCGACGAGCGGCTGCAGGCGGCCGATCCCGCCGAACGCCGCGTCGCCATCATTGCACTCGGTCATTCCGGCGATCCCGCCGCGGTCGCACATCTCGCCAAAATGGTCACCGATCCTGATGCCGGTGTGCGCCAGCAAGTCGCGATGGCGCTCGGCGAGTTCGACGGGCCGGAGGCAGCAAGCGCGCTGGTGAAGCTGTTGGTTGATCCCGAGAGGATTGTCGCGGCGGCTGCGGCCGACAGCATGGCTGAATTCAAGGATCCCGCTTGCGCCGACGCGATCCTGCCGCTGGTCAGGCATACCCACGCTTTCGTCCGCATGGGTGCTCTGCGCGCGCTCAAGGAACTGCGCCGCAGGGATACACTCAAACCCGCGCTGGAAGCGCTCCAGGACCCTGACGCCGCCGTGCGTGTGCAGGCGATCGGCGTGATCGGCTTCCTCAAGCTGGAGGAATCCATTCCGGCGCTGACCGCGCTGATCAACGATCCCGATGCCCATGTGCGCCGCGCCGCCGTAAGCGCATTGGCCTTTTCGCAGATGAAGCCGGCGGCGGAGACCATCACCCGCGCGCTGAAGGATGCCGACTGGATGGTCCGCGAGATGGCCGCGGAGACGCTGGGTCTCAACGTGAATGGTGCAATCGCGGCTGATCAGCTCGTCGCTTGCCTCGCGGACGAGTTCTGGCAGGTGCGGCTGAAGGCGATCCGCAGCCTTGGCAAGATGAAGATCGAACGCGCGGTGCGGCCGATCGGCAATTGCGTCAATCACGACCAGGCGAATTTGCGCAAAGAGGCCGCCGCCGCGCTAGGCGAGATCGGCCATCCAGACGGCGAGGCATTCCTGGCCGTGATCGCCGACGATCCTGATCCTGATGTCCGCAAGAATGCGCGCTGGGCGCTGCATCAGATTTCGGCGCGAAAGGCGCGTGCAGGGGCATAATTGCACGGCGCACCGCCGCTCTGGACTTCCAGCGCCAGACGTTTATTGGTCTTCGCTAACGGGAACGGCCGCTGCGAATGCGGCCGTTCCTTAGAACAGCGAGGACGCGGCCATGACGACATTGACTGTAAAGGACCTTCTCCCCGAGGACGGCACGAAGGGGACGCTGGTCGGCCGCGTCTGGCTGCCGCAGGTCAACGGTCCGGCCGTCGTCGCCGTGCGCGGTGATGGCGTGTATGACGTCACAGCAAAATATCCGACCATCAGCGCGCTCTGCGAGACGGACGATCCCGCCAAGGCGCTTGCCGCCACCAAGGGCGAGCGCATCGGTGATCTCGAGGCGATCGTGGCCAACACCCCACCGGACGGGCGCGATCCCCAAAAGCCCTGGCTGCTCGCGCCCGTCGATCTCCAGACGTTGAAGGCCGCCGGCGTCACCTTCGCGATCTCGATGCTGGAACGCGTCATCGAAGAGCGCGCCAAGGGCAACCCGGCTTCGGCCGAAGCGATCCGGAAAGAAGTGACGCGCCTGATTGGCGACGATCTGTCAAAGCTCAAGCCGGGCTCGGATCAGGCGATGCACCTGAAACAGGTGCTGATCGATCAGAACGCCTGGAGCCAATATCTCGAGGTCGGCATCGGTCCGGATGCCGAGGTCTTCACTAAGGCGCCCACCTTGTCGTCGGTCGGCACCGGCATGGATGCCGGCCTGCATCCGAAGTCGACCTGGAACAATCCCGAGCCCGAGCTCGTGTTGTTCGTGTCGAGTCGTGGCAAGATCGTTGGCGGCGCGCTCGGCAACGACGTGAACCTTCGCGACTTCGAGGGCCGCTCGGCGCTGCTGTTGTCGAAGGCCAAGGACAACAACGCGTCCTGCTCGATCGGCCCGCTGCTGCGCCTGTTCGACGACAGTTTCACACTCGACGACGCGCGCAGGCTAGACATCAGCCTGAACGTCACGGGCACGGACGGTTTCGTTCTCGACGGCCATTCCTCGATCAGCAAGATCAGCCGCGATCCGACCGATCTCGTCGCGCAGACCATCGGCAAGGTGCATCAATATCCTGACGGCTTCGTGCTGTTCCTCGGCACCATGTTCGCACCCGTCAAGGATCGCGATGCGCCGGGGCAGGGGTTTACGCACAAGCGCGACGACATTGTCACCATCGCAGCGCCTCAGCTCGGCAAGCTCGTCAACCGCATGCGCACCAGCGACGATTGCGAGCCCTGGACGTTCGGCATCGGCGCACTGATGAAGAACCTGGCGCAGCGGAAGCTGATTTAACGCTGCCGCCCTTCGCCCCAGCAAGCGGGGCGGGGCGCCCCTTCGCCCGCCGAAAGCTGAGGCTCCGTCGCGCAGCCTGTTTTTTTCATCTCCTCGTTGCAATGGCGGAACAATATCGCGCTTAGCGTGTCATAGTTTAGCCGGCCGCCGCCCACCCGAGTTTGCTCCAAATAGTCAAATAATATGACTAGTCGGAACTCAACTTCCGTGAAATAATGCCCGCCGCTGGCGCGAAGGCCGGCCTGTGGGTGCCATGCTACCAATCGGCGCCCTGGATAAGAACATCTTGGGAGACGCGCCTGATGCCCCCTAAAGCTCTCTATGCGGCTAGCACCATGGCCGCCTTGTTGCTCGCGACGCCGGCCAGCGCCCGCCAGCTCACGATCGGCTTCTCGCAGATTGGATCGGAATCCGGCTGGCGCGCGGCCGAGACGTCCGTCTCAACGTGAAGTCGATCTCCTGCACCGCGCCAATGCTCTTGCTGATCCCCCACACCTTGAGCGTGCTTCTGTTCGCCTTCATCGCCCTCCAGCAGGGGCTGGTCGCGCTCGCGCGCCGGCCGGTGGCGAAGCATGCGGGAGCGGCGTCATGACCTCGCGGATCGTCGTCATCCCGACGCGGCGGGCCCATTCCAACCATGCGGAGGTGGCGCGTTCGATCGGCGTCGACATCATCGCCGGCCGCTATGCGGAAGGCACGCGCCTGCCGGGGGATGCCGAGATGATCGCGATGTTCGGTGTGTCGCGGCCGGTGCTGCGCGAGAGCGTCAAGACGCTGGTCGCCAAGGGCCTGCTCACCACCAAGGCGCGGGTCGGCACCGTCGTGCGCGAGCGCGGCGCCTGGAACATGTTCGACGCGGACGTGCTGGCGTGGCACCTCGACGCCGGCATCGACAAGCGCTTCCTCAACGACCTCGCCGAGATCCGTCTCGCCGTCGAGCCGCGCGCGGCGATGCTGGCGGCAACGCAGCGATCCGAGCAGGACATCAGCGAGCTGCGCCGCTGCATGGATCGCATGCGGCAGGAAGCGTCCGACTCGGTCGGATTTGCCGATGCCGATCTCGCGCTTCATGTGGCCGTGGCGCGTGCCTCGGGCAATCTGTTCATGCGCTCGATCGGGCATGTCATTGAAGCAGCGCTGCGCGCCTCTTTCCTGCTCAGCGCTCCGGTCGAGTCGGAGGACCGCGAAACCGTGCTGCTCTGGCATCAGAAGATCGTCGATGCCATCGTCGCGCGCGATGCCCACGCCGCATCCGAGGCCATGGTCTATGTCATTCACAACGGCATGCGCCGCCATGACAGTACGGTGATCGAGACCGCCCCGGCCGAGCCGCTGCGGTCGGCCGACACTGGAGAACAAGCGTGACAGACCTTCGCATCGCCATCGTCGGCTTCGGCAAGATCGCGCGGGACCAGCATGTGGGGGCGATCGCCGCCACACCGGGTGGAACGCTCGCCGCCGTGGCGAGCCGCAACGCCTCGCTGCCGGGGCTACCGCATTTTGCGACCGTCGAGGAATTGCTTCAGAAGGGGCCGCCGATCGACGCGGTCTCGCTCTGCACGCCGCCACAGGTGCGGCGGGCCCAGGCCGCGGCGGCGCTCGCCGCCGGCAAGCATGTCATGCTGGAGAAGCCGC
This sequence comes from Bradyrhizobium sp. USDA 223, assembly GCF_044909005.1. Classification (NCBI taxonomy): domain Bacteria; kingdom Pseudomonadati; phylum Pseudomonadota; class Alphaproteobacteria; order Hyphomicrobiales; family Nitrobacteraceae; genus Bradyrhizobium; species Bradyrhizobium sp. USDA 223. The sequence continues at coordinate 3,611,992 of NZ_JBIYDR010000001.1, read as the reverse complement.
CGGGCACCGGCGTTGCTGAGCTTGATCCGTTGATCACGATGGCGGCGGGTGCGAAGCGGACATTGTTTGCGACCTGGCATTCGCGCTATGCGCCGGCGGTGGAGCCGGCCCGGCAATGGCTCACTGATCGGCACATCAAATCCGTTCACATCAGCTGGAAGGAAGACGTGCGTGTCTGGCATCCCGGACAGGGCTGGATCTGGGAGCCCGGCGGCCTCGGCGTGTTCGATCCGGGCATCAATGCGCTGTCGATCCTGACCAGGATTCTGCCGAAGCCCGTGTTCGTCACCGCGGCCGAGCTGGCCTTTCCAGCCAATTGCCAGGCGCCGATCGCGGCGAACCTGAACCTGACGGATATCAGCGGCCTGCCCGTGACCGCCGAGTTCGACTTCCGCCAGACCGGGCCGCAGAGCTGGGATATCCTCGTCGATACCGATCAGGGCCGGCTGACACTGTCCAGCGGTGGCGCGCGCATGGCCGTCGACGGCAAGGTGCTTGCCGAAGGGCCCGATGAGGAATATCGCGGACTCTACCGACGCTTCGTCGCGCTCACAGCGACCGGCGCAAGTGACGTCGATCTGACGCCGCTCCGTCTCGTCGCCGACGCCTTCCTGCTCGGCAAGCGCACGATCGTCGAACCGTTTGTGGATTGAGCATGGCCGCATCAACAATCACAAGAGACGTGTTCGGGACCCTGCCCGACGCCCGCAAGGTCGAGCGCGTCGTGCTGCGCGGGCAGGGCGGCTTCGAGGCGCGCATCATCAGCTACGGCGCGGTGATGCAGGCGCTGATCGCGCCGGATGCCAACGGCGGATACGACGACGTCGTGCTTGGCCATGATGCCTTCGCCGGCTATCTCGCCGAACGAAAGTTTCTGGGCGCCACCGTCGGCCGCTATGCCAACCGCATTGCCAAGGGACAGTTTTCGCTTCAAGGCGAGACGGTGCGGCTTGCCGTCAACAACGGTCCGAATGCGCTGCACGGCGGGCTCGAGGGTTTTGATCGCAAGCTCTGGGAGATCGCTGATATCGACGAGGGCGCCGAGCCCGCCGTGACGCTCACCTATGTCAGCCCGCACGGCGAGGAGAATTATCCGGGCAGGCTCGAGGTCCGCGTGACCTATCGCATCACAGGCCCGACCGAGCTGTCGCTGCTGATGGAAGCGCGGACCGACCGGCCGACCATCGTCAATTTGACCAACCACAGCTTCTTCAACCTCGAGGGCGCGACGTCAGAGACGTCCATTCTCGATCACCGCTTGATGGTCGCCGCCGAGCAGTTCCTCGCCATCGATCCCACCGCCATTCCGCTGCCGGAGCCGCCGCGCAGCGTGGCCGGCACGCCGTTCGATTTCCGCAAACCGCGGCCGGTGGGCGAGTGCATCCGCGAAGGCGATCCGCAATTGCGAAATGGCAGGGGCTACGACCACACCTACTGCCTCGGCCGCGACGGCAAGCTTGCGCTCGCGGCCCGGCTGGAGGCGCCGCGCTCCGGGCGCATCATGGAGCTGCTCACCGATCAGCCCGGACTTCAGGTCTATTCCGGCAATTATCTCGACGGTACGATGTCCGGCAAGGGCGGCAAGCTGATCCGGCAATCGGACGCCATGTGCCTGGAGCCGCACATCTGGCCCGACGCGCCGAACCGGCCGGATTTCCCGAGCCCGCGCCTCGATCCCGGCGGGGTCTATCGCCATCACACGGTCTATCGCTTTTCGGTGAGGTCGCTATGATGGAGCAGGTGCCGACGACTGTCCTCTCGGACCATCCTTGCCATCTCGGCGAAGGTCCGACCTATGACGTGACCACGGATACGGCCTGGTGGTTCGACATTCGCGAAGGCAAGCTGTTCGAGGCGCAACTCGGCACCGGCTCTGTCCGCAGCCACGCGCTCGGTCGGATGGCGAGCGCGCTGGGGCGCATCGACGCCGAGCGGCAGCTGATCGTCGCCGAAGATGGTCTCTACATCCGCAAGCTCGCTGATGGTGCGATGACGCTGTTCTGTCCGCTCGAAGCGGACAATCCGATGACGCGCTCAAACGATTGCCGCGTGCATCAATCGGGTACGTTCTGGATCGGTACTATGGGCAAGAAAGCCGAGCCGAAGGCGGGCGCGATCTACGCGCTTCATCGCGGCAAGATCTCGACGCTGTTTCCCGGCATCAGCATTCCCAATTCGATCTGCTTCTCGCCCGACGGCGCAACCGGCTACTTCACCGACACGCCGCGCGCGGTGCTCTATGCCGTGCCGCTCAACCCCGCGACCGGCCTGCCGCGTGGCGAGCCCGAGGTGCTGTTGCGCCACAGCGGCATCGGCGGTCTCGACGGTTCGGTATGCGACGCCGACGGGCAGATCTGGAATGCGTGCTGGGGCGCGAGCCGGATCGACGTCTACTCGCCGCAAGGCGAGCGTCTGCGTTCGCTCAGTGTGCCGGCGAAGCAGGCGAGCTGCTCCGCCTTCGTCGGCCCCGACCTGTCGCGCCTGCTCGTCACGTCGGCCTGGCAGGATATGGACCCGGCGGCACGCGCTGCCGATCCGCAAGCCGGCTGCACCTTTCTGCTCGAAGCAACCGCGCGCGGCCGCGCGGAACCCGACGTCAAGCTCGCATAGGAGGCCGAAGCCGTATACGACGCGTCGTTCTCGACACTACGAAGAATGTCCGACACCCAAAGGGAGTGAAACATGCTGAAACTGAAGACAACATTTCTCGCGCTGGCGTTGGCCAGTGCCGCCACGATGGCCACAGGCGTCGCTGCCTTCGCCCAGAAGGCGACGGTCGGCATCGCCATGCCGACGAAATCCTCGGCGCGCTGGATCGACGACGGCAACAACATGGTCAAGGTGCTGAAGGAGCGCGGCTACAACACCGACCTGCAATATGCCGAGGACGACATCCCGAACCAGCTCTCCCAGGTCGAGAACATGGTGACCAAGGGCGCCAAGGCGCTGGTGATCGCCGCGATCGACGGTACCACCTTGTCCGACGTGCTTAAGCAGGCGAAAGCAAAAGGCATCACCGTGATCGCCTATGACCGCCTGATCCGCGGAACGCCGAACGTCGACTATTACGCGACCTTCGACAACTTCCAGGTCGGCGTGCTCCAGGCGGAATCGATCGTGCAAGGTCTCGGTTTGAAGGACGGCAAGGGCCCCTTCAACATCGAGCTGTTCGGCGGCTCGCCCGACGACAACAATGCCTACTTCTTCTACAACGGCGCCATGAGCGTGCTGAAGCCGTATATCGACAGCGGCAAGCTCGTCGTCGTGTCCGGCCAGATGGGCATGGACAAGGTCGCGACCCTGCGCTGGGACGGTGCCACTGCGCAGGCCCGCATGGACAACCTGCTCAGCGCCTACTACGGCAACAAGAAGGTCAACGCCGTGCTGTCGCCCTATGACGGCCTCTCGATCGGCATCATCTCCTCGCTGAAGGGCGTCGGCTACGGCAGTGCCGGCCAGCCGATGCCCATCATCTCGGGCCAGGATGCCGAAGTGCCTTCGATCAAGGCCATGCTGCGCGGCGACCAGTACTCGACCATCTTCAAGGACACCCGCGACCTCGCCAAGGTGACCGCCGACATGGTCGACGCCGCGCTCGCCGGCAAGCAGGTCACCGTCAACGACACCAAGACCTACGAGAACGGCGTCAAGACCGTGCCGTCCTATCTGCTCAAGCCGGTTGTGGTCTACAAGGACAATTGGGAGAAGGTGCTGGTCGATAGCGGCTACTACAAGAAGTCGCAGTTCCAGTAAGACTCTCTCTTTTTCCCCTCTCCCCGCTTGCGGGGAGAGGGTTAGGGTGAGGGGCCCCTTTCCATACGGGCAGTGGTTGGTATGCACTCCGTCATTGCGAGCGCAGCGAAGCAATCCAGTCTGCCACCGCGGAAATAGTCTGGATTGCTTCGCTGCGCTCGCAATGACGATGTGGATGCAGCGATATCATTCAACCTCTCCCCGCACGCGGGGAGAGGCGAAGTAACGCAAGGGACACCAAAGCCATGACCGCCATGCTGGAGATGCGCAACGTCAGCAAGAGCTTTGCCGGCGTGCAGGCGTTGCGCGATGTCAACTTCTCGGTTCGCGCCGGGCAGATCCATGCGCTCGTCGGCGAGAACGGCGCCGGCAAGTCGACGCTGATGAAGGTGCTGAGCGGGGTCTATCCGCACGGCAGCTACGAGGGCACCATCGTCTTCGAGGGCGAGGAGCGCCGCTTTCGCGACATCAATGATTCCGAGGCGCTGGGCATCATCATCATCCATCAGGAGCTGGCGCTGATCCCGCTGATGTCGATCGCGGAGAACATCTTCCTGTCGCATCCGCCGTCGACGTTGGGGGTGATCGACCGCGACGAGGTCTACCGGCGCACGCGCGAGCTGCTGGCGCAGGTTGGCCTGAAGGAATCGCCGGATACGCTGATCACCGATCTCGGCGTCGGCAAGCAGCAGCTCGTCGAGATCGCCAAGGCGCTGTCTAAGCGGGTGCGGATGCTGATCCTGGACGAGCCGACCGCGAGCCTCAACGAGGCCGACAGCGCCGCGCTGCTCGAGCGGCTGATGACGTTCCGCGAGCAGGGCATCGGCTCGATCCTGATCTCGCACAAGCTGAACGAGGTCGCCAAGGTTGCCGACCACATCACCGTGCTGCGCGATGGCCGCACGGTGGACAGCATCGACTGCCACGCCGAGCAGATCCAGGAAGACCGCATCATCCGCAGCATGGTCAACCGCGACATGGCGCACCGCTTCCCGGAGCGCAACGTGAAGATCGGCGAGCCGGTGCTCGACGTCGAGAATTGGTCTGTCTATCACCCCATCCATCCCGAGCGGCAGGTGATCAAGAACGTCAGTTTCGGTGTCAAGCGCGGCGAGGTCGTGGGCATTGCCGGGCTGATGGGGGCTGGGCGCACCGAGTTCGCCATGAGCCTGTTCGGCCGCTCCTGGGGCACCAATATCAGCGGCACTATCCGGCTCGAAGGCCGTGAGATCGCGCTGCCGAGCGTCGCCGCCGCGATCGATGCCGGCCTTGCCTACGTCACCGAGGACCGTAAGCAGCTCGGCCTGATCCTTGCCGACGACGTCCGCAAGAACATCACGCTGGCGAGCCTCGACCAGGTCGCACCCGGCAGGGTGATTGACGACATCGCCGAGCTCAAGGTCGCCAGCGACTACCGCAACCGGATGCGCATCCGCTGCTCCGACGTCTACCAGGAGACCGGCCAGCTCTCCGGCGGCAACCAGCAAAAGGTCGTGCTGTCGAAATGGCTGATGACCGACCCGAAGGTCCTGATCCTGGACGAGCCGACCAGGGGTATCGACGTCGGTGCCAAATATGAGATTTACTGTATCATCAACGAGCTTGCGGAAGCCGGCCGCGGCGTCGTGGTGATCTCCTCCGAGATGCCCGAGCTGCTCGGCATCTGCGACCGCATTTGCGTCATGAACGACGGCGCCTTCGTCGGCGAGTTCAAAGGCTCAGAGGCGACACAGGAAAAGATCATGCGCGCCATCATGCGCAACGAACGAAGCATTGGGAACGCCGCGCCCGCGGCCGCGGAGATGGGAGGATTGCAGCCATGACCGACAAGACGGTTTCGCTGCCCGAGGAGCGCCGGCACGGCAGCTTCATCAAGAACAATTTGCGCAATTACGGCATGTTGATGTCGCTGGTTGCGATCATGCTGTTCTTCCAGGTCGTGACCGGCGGCACGTTGCTGCAGCCGCTCAACCTCACCAACCTGGTGCTGCAGAACAGCTACATCGTCATCATGGCGCTGGGCATGCTGCTGGTCATCGTCACCGGCCATATCGACCTTTCGGTCGGCTCGGTCGCAGGCTTCATCGGCGCCGTGGCGGCCTTGCTGATGGTGACCTACAAGGTCGACTACACGCTCGCCTTCCTCGCCTGCCTCGCGCTCGGCGGCGCGATCGGTGCGGCGCAGGGCTATTGGGTAGCCTATTTCAAGATTCCGTCCTTCATCGTGACATTGGCGGGGATGCTGGTGTTCAAGGGCCTGGCACTCGCGGTGCTGCAGGGCCAGTCGCTCGGGCCGTTCCCGGCGACCTTCCAGAAGCTGTCCTCGGGCTTCATTCCGGAACTGCTGCCCGAGGCCGGCACGCTGCATCCGACCTCGATGCTGATCGGCGCCGTTCTCGCGCTCGGGCTCGTCTATGCCAGTGCCAAGGGAAGGTCGCGCGAGCAGTCGCACGGCATCGAGGTCGAGCCCTATGCGTTCTTCCTCGGCAAAAGCATCCTGCTCGCCTGCGCCGTGCTCTATTTCACCTATCTGATCGCCTCGCATCGCGGCCTGCCCAACGTGCTGGTGATCATGACCGCGCTGATCGCGCTCTATGGCTTCGTCACCCGCCGCACCGTGATCGGCCGGCAGATCTACGCCGTCGGCGGCAACGCCAAGGCGGCGAGCCTGTCGGGCATCAAGACCGAGCGGCTGACCTTCCTCACCTTCGTCAACATGGGCGTGCTCGCCGCACTTGCCGGCCTCGTCTTCGCCGCGCGGCTCAACACCGCAACGCCCAAGGCCGGCCTCGGCTTCGAGCTCGACGTCATCGCCGCCTGCTTCATCGGCGGCGCCTCGGCCTATGGCGGCGTCGGACGGGTCGGCGGTGCCGTGGTCGGCGCCATGATCATGGGCGTGATGAACAACGGCATGTCCATCCTCGGCATCGGCATCGACTATCAGCAGGTCATCAAAGGCCTGGTGCTGCTGGGCGCGGTGTGTATCGACGTGTACAATCAGCGGCGATAGGTCGGGTAGGGTGGGTTAGCCGAAGGCGTAACCCACCAGCGGCTGTACCCCGGATGCAGAAGTGGTGGATTACGCCTCCGGCTAATCCATCCTACGCGCGCATTCGACGCTCGCGAGCTGAGCTATTGCTCACAACGTGGGTATATGATCGAATGTCTGGATGGAGCAAGGCCGGCCAAATCCCGATCTGATCATCTTCGACTGCGACGGTGTGCTCGTCGACAGCGAGCTCTTGAGCTGCCGCTGCCTCTCTGAGGCCCTGGCGGAATTCGGCCTCGTGCTCAGCGAGGAGCAGGCGCTCGAGCTGTTTCTCGGACGCAGCACCAAGGCCGTCGAGCAGCATTATCGTGATCTCGGCCACTCGCTGACGGACGCCTTCATGTCCCGACTGAAGTCGCGTGTGCTGGAGAATTTTGCCGCCTCGCTCGCGCCGATCCCCGGGGTGGAGGCGGCGATCTCCGGACTGACCGTGCCGTTCTGCGTGGCTTCATCCAGCGACCTCGACCGCGTTTCGCTTTCGCTCGACGTCACCGGTCTTCGGGCATATTTCGGCGATCGGATCTACACTGCGCAGATGGTCAGGCACGGCAAGCCGGCGCCCGATCTCTTTCTCCATGCCGCCGAGAGCATGCGCGCGTCGCCATCGCGCACGCTGGTGATCGAGGATAGCGTCAGCGGCGTGCAGGCGGGCAAGGCGGCCGGCATGACCGTCTGGGGATTTGTCGGCGGCGGCCATTATCGCAACCGCGACGGCGGGGCTATATTATCCGCCGCCGGGGCCGATCGGGTCTTCGCGCATATGAGCGATCTCTGGGAGGTGTGAGCCCGCATGGCCGCCGAGAACGACAAGTCGAGACTCGACGACGCCGCGCGCGCCGGCTGGCTCTATTTCATTGCCGGCCACACCCAGGACGAGATCGCGAAGATGCTCCAGGTGTCGCGGGCCTCGGCGCAGCGGCTGGTCTCGCTGTGCCTCGCCGAGCGGCTCATCACCTTCCGGCTCGAACATCCCATCGCGGCCTGCATGGAGCTGGCGGCGCGCCTGAAGCAACGGTTCGACCTCGTCCATTGCGAGGTGGTGCCGGCCGATCCGGCCGCGCCGCAGGCGGTGGCTGGAATCGCCGAGCGCTGCGCCAATTTGCTCGATTCCACGCTGCGTTCGGAGACGCCCGTGATCGTCGCGCTCGGCACGGGGCGGGCGGTGCGCGCCGCGGTCGAGCGCGTCACGCCGATCGAGCGGCCCAATCACCAGATCGTCTCGCTGGTCGGCAACATTTCCGCCGACGGCTCGGCGAGCTTCTACGACACCGTCGGCCGGCTCGCCGACCGCACCGGCGCGCGGCACTATCCGATGCCGCTGCCGTTCCTGATGTCGTCGGAGGACGAGCGCAACAAGATGGTGCGCATCGAGCCGATCGCGAAGGTGAAAGCGGTCGCAGCCAAAGCGGATTTGCGCCTTGTCGGCATCGGTCAGATGGACCAGAAGGCGCAGGTGCACATCGACGGCTTCGTCACCCGCGACGAATTGTTCGAGATGATGCGGCTGGGCGCCATCGGGGAGATTACCGGCTGGGCCTATGACGCCAAGGGCCGCCTGCTCAAGGCCGGCACCAACAAGCGCCTCACCAGCATTCCGCCGGAAGTGCCGGCGAAGACAACGACCATCGGTGCGGCGGTAGGCGCGGCCAAGGTGGCTGCAATTGCAGCCGCGTTGAGCGGCGGGCTGATCAACGGATTGATCACGGACGAGGCGACGGCAAGAGCGATTCTGGAGCGGTAAAAGCGCTTACGCTTCGCGTGCCTACCACTGGATGCTCCGCGTTCGCGGAGCACGACAGCCGTGGGTGAAGCAAAACCTTCCCGTCCTTCCCGCACCGCAGCACTCATAAGTAGCGCAAACACCCGCGCGCGTGCTTGACAACTGCCGTTCGCCCGTCGAACATACGCCCAACGCGTGGGCATATGCCCAAAACGCGAATTGAGGGGAGGTCACCGTGAAACATGTCCTGGGCGCCGTCTGCGGCGCGTCTTGCCTGCTGCTGGCCGTCCCAGCGATGGCCGAAACGACCCTGACGATCGCCACCGTCAATAATGGCGACATGATCCGCATGCAGGGGCTGACGGGTGAGTTCACCAAGAAGAACCCTGATATTTCGGTCAAATGGGTGACGCTGGAGGAGAACGTGCTGCGCCAGCGCGTCACCACCGATATCGCCACCAAGGGCGGCCAGTTCGACGTTCTCACCATCGGCACGTACGAGGTGCCGATCTGGGCCAAGAAGGGCTGGCTGGTACCGCTCGCCAACCTCGGCGCCGACTATGACGTCGCCGACCTCTTGCCCAAGATCAAGGACGCGGTCTCCGCCGACGGCAAGCTCTACGCCGCGCCGTTCTACGGCGAGAGCTCGATGGTAATGTATCGCACCGATCTCTTCGAGAAGGCCGGCTTGAAGATGCCGGAAAAGCCGAGCTGGGATTTCGTGATCGACGCCGCCAAGAAGCTGACCGACAAGAGCGCCGGCACCTACGGCATCTGCCTGCGCGGCAAGGCAGGCTGGGGCGAGAACATGGCGTTCCTCTCGGCCATGGCCAATTCCTATGGCGCGCGCGCTGGTTCGACGAAAAGTGGCAGCCGCAGTTCAACACGCCGGAATGGAAGACGACACTCACCACCTACGTCAACCTGATGAAGGAAGCCGGCCCTCCCGGCGCCAGCTCCAACGGCTTCAACGAGAATCTGGCGCTATTCAACGCCGGCAAATGCGCAATGTGGATCGACGCCACGGTCGCGGCGTCCTTCGTCACCAACCCCAAGGAGTCCAAGGTCGCCGACAAGGTCGGCTTCGCGCTCGCGCCCAACACCGGGCTCGGCAAGAATGCCAACTGGCTGTGGGCCTGGAATCTCGCAATCCCTGCCGGCTCCAAGAAGACGGAAGCCGCCGAGAAGTTCATCGCCTGGGCAACCAGCAAGGACTACACCAAGCTGGTGGCGTCGAAGGAGGGCTGGGCCAACGTGCCGCCGGGCACACGCACCTCGCTCTACCAGAACGATGAGTACCTGAAGGTCGCGCCGTTCGCCAAACTGACGCTGGCCTCGATCGACGCCGCCGATCCCAACAAGCCGACGGTGAAGCCCGTTCCCTACGTCGGCGTGCAATACGCCGCTATCCCCGAATTCCAGGGCATCGGCACGCAGGTGGGCCAGCAGTTCTCGGCGGCGCTTGCGGGATCGATGACGGTCGATGCGGCGCTCACGGCTGCGCAGTCCGCTACCGAGCGCGAGATGAAGCGCGCCGGCTACATCAAGTGAACCCGGGCTCTCCCTGAGCTCAAACTTGCGGCCATCCATCCTTGCTGGATGGCCGCCCTTCTTCCTCCGAGCGGAGCGCCAAGAATGGCAACCCGGCAGACGCAGCTTCTTGCGCGGTCGCTCCTGACCCCGGCCGTCGGGCTGCTGTTCATCTGGATGATCGTCCCGCTGGCGCTGACGATCTACTTCTCGACGCTGCATTACAGCCTGCTCGATCCCGGTTCGGAATCGTTCGTCGGCCTGGAAAACTTCCGCTACTTCCTCACCGATCCTGCCTTCCTCGCCTCGCTCCAGAACACGCTGGTGCTGGTCGGCTCGGTGCTGGCGCTGACCATCCTGCTCGGCATTCCCCTGGCGCTGCTGATGGACAAACCCGTGATCGGCCGCAATTTCGTGCGGTTGATGGTGATCGCCCCGTTCTTCGTGATGCCGACGGTGAGCGCGCTCGTCTGGAAGAACCTGTTGATGCATCCAGTGTCGGGATTGTTCGCCTGGCTCGCCTCGCTGTTCGGCCTGACGCCGATCGATTGGTTCAACGACGTGCCGCTGTTTGCGGTGATTTTGATCGTGACCTGGCAATGGCTGCCGTTCGCGACCCTGATCCTGCTCACCGCGCTGCAATCGCTCGACGAAGAGCAGAAGGAAGCCGCCGAGATGGACGGCGCGAGCGCCGTCTCGACCTTCATCTACATCACGCTGCCGCACCTCGCGCGTCCCATCACGGTGGTGATCCTGATCGAGACCATCTTCCTGCTCACGGTGTTCGCCGAGATCTTCGTCACCACCGGCGGCGGGCCGGGCCTGCAAACCACCAACATCGCCTTCCTGATCTATTCGCAGGCGCTGATCCAGTTCGACGTCGGCAGCGCCTCGGCGGGCGGGCTCGTCGCGGTGGTCATTGCTAACATCGTCGCCTTCTTCCTGGTCCGCATCGTCGGCCGCAACCTGGAGGCCTGACATGGCACGGATGGCGACGACGCGGCGGGTGATGATATCGACGGCGGCGGCCTGGCTGTTCGGCTTCCTGATCTTCTTCCCGATCCTGTGGATGGTGCTGGCGAGCTTCAAGACCGAGCTGGAGGCCTTCGCGATCCCGCCATCCTTCCTGTTCTTCCACTGGACCACGGAAAATTACGCGACCGTGCAGGAGCGCAGCGACTACCTGCACCACGCGATGAACTCGATCATCATCGCCGGCGGCTCGACGCTCATTGCGCTGTTGATCGCCATTCCAGCGGCCTGGTCGATGGCGTTCTCGCCGACCAAGCGCACCAAGGACATCCTGCTCTGGATGCTCTCGACCAAGATGATGCCGCCGGTCGGCGTGTTGGTGCCGATCTACCTGATCTACAAGAGCCTCGGGCTGCTCGATTCCCGCATCGGCCTCGTCTTCATCCTGTGCCTCGGGAATTTGCCGATCGTCATCTGGATGCTCTTCACTTATTTCAAGGAGATCCCGCGCGACATCCTCGAAGCGGCGCGCATGGATGGTGCCACGATCGGCCGCGAGCTGGTCTACGTGCTGACGCCGATGGCGATCCCGGGACTGGCGTCCACGCTGCTGCTCAATCTGATCCTGGCTTGGAACGAGGCGTTCTGGACGCTGAACCTGTCCACCTCGAGCGCTGCGCCGCTCACCACGTTCATCGCCTCCTATTCGAGCCCCGAAGGGCTGTTCTGGGCAAAACTGTCGGCGGCGTCCACGCTGGCGATCGCGCCCATTCTCGTCCTCGGTTGGTTCAGCCAGAAGCAGCTCGTGCGCGGGCTCACCTTTGGCGCGGTGAAATAGGGGGCTGCCGGAACATGGGTCAGATCACACTTCAGGGCGTGCAGAAATCCTTCGGCCCCGTACACATCATCAAGGGCGCCGACCTCGAGATCGCCGATGGCTCCTTCGTGGTGTTCGTCGGTCCCTCCGGCTGCGGCAAGACCACGCTGCTGCGGCTGATCGCGGGGCTCGAGGACGTCAGCGGCGGCAAGATCCTGATCGACGGCAAGAACGTCGTCGATACGCCGCCCGCCAAGCGCGGGCTGTCGATGGTGTTCCAGTCCTACGCGCTCTATCCGCATATGAGCGTGCGCGGCAATATCGGCTTCGGCCTCAAGATGGCGGGCTTGCCGAAGGACGAGATCAACCGCAAGGTCGAGGCGGCCGCCACGACGCTGAACCTCACGCCCTACCTCGACCGCAAGCCGCGCGAGCTCTCCGGCGGCCAGCGCCAGCGCGTCGCGATCGGCCGCGCCATCGTCCGCGAGCCCAAGGCATTCCTGTTCGACGAGCCGCTCTCCAACCTCGACGCCGCGCTGCGCGTGCAGATGCGCATCGAGGTGACGCGACTTCAGAAGCAGCTCGGCACCACCGCGATCTACGTCACCCACGACCAGGTCGAGGCCATGACCATGGCCGACAAGATCGTCGTGCTCAACGGCGGCAAGATTGAGCAATATGGCTCGCCGCTGGAGCTTTACGAGCGACCCGCCAATCTCTTCGTCGCCGGCTTCATCGGCTCGCCCAAGATGAATTTCGTCACGGGCGAACCCGCTTTGCAGAAGGGGGCAGCGACGATCGGCGTCCGGCCGGAGCATCTGAAGATCGAGCGCGACGGCGGTGGCGGCTGGCAGGGCACCATTGCGGTGGCCGAGCATCTCGGCAGTGACACCTTCCTCTACGTCGATGCCGGCGCGCTCGGCATGCTGACCGCGCGCTACATCGGCGAATTGAGCCTGCATGCCGGCGACCGGGTGTCGCTGATGCCCGACCCTGCGCGCATTCACCGGTTCGATGAGAGCGGCAACGCTCTTCGGGGCTGACAAGAAACGGCAAGAAGACGGAAAGACGACCATGTATCTGGAAAAATTCAGGCTGAGCGGCAAGACCGCGTTCATCACCGGCGGCGGCCAGGGCATCGGCCTCGCCTGCGCGGAGGCGCTGGCCGAGGCCGGTGCGAAGGTCATCATCGGCGACCGCGACGGCAAGGTCGCCGACGGCGCCGAGGCCAGCCTGAGGGCGAAGGGCTACGACATCGAGACCGCAATCATGGATGTCACCAACACCACACGCGTGGCGGAGGTGGCAAGTGATCTCGTCGCCCGCCATGGCAAGGTCGACATCCTCGTCAACAATGCCGGCATCGCGCGGAGCGAGACGCCGGCCGAGACCGTTACCGACGAGCACTGGCTCAACGTCATCGATGTCAATCTCAACGGCACCTTCTGGTGCTGCCGCGAGTTCGGCAAGCACATGTTGAAGGCCGGAAGCGGCGCCATCGTCAATGTCGGCTCGATGAGCGGCTTCATCGTCAACAAGCCGCAGGAGCAGTGCTTCTACAATGCCTCCAAGGCCGCCGTGCACCATCTGACCAAGTCGCTGGCCGCCGAATGGGGCGCGCGCGGCATCCGCGTCAACGCGGTGGCGCCGACCTATATCGAGACGCCGCTCAACGCCTTCGTGAAGAGCAATCCAAGAATGTATGACGCCTGGATCGGTGGAACTCCGATGGCGCGCATGGGGCAGGTCGAGGAGATCGCCTCCGTCGTGCTGTTCCTCTCGTCCGAGGCCGCGAGCCTGATGACCGGCAGTATCGTGCTGGTGGATGGCGGCTACACTTGCTGGTAGGCTCACCGTCAAAACGGACGGACCGGGAGATACCATGCCGCGAGCGTATATCGGCGTCGACGTCGGGACCACGAGCACGCGGGCAGGGGTGTTTGACGAGGCCGGCACGCTGCTCGCGACGGCCCGGCATCCGATCAGGATCTGGCACGAGGCCGGCGACATCGTCGAGCAGTCGTCGGAGGACATCTGGCAGGCCTGCGCCAAATCGGTGCGCGCGGCGATGGCGGAAGCAGCGATTGCGCCCGGCAGCATCGGCGGCATCGGTTTCGACGCGACCTGTTCCCTCGTGGTGCTCGATCCGCAAGGCGAGCCGCTCACCGTCAGCACCTCCGGCGAGGCGCAGCGCAACGTCATCGTCTGGATGGACCATCGCGCCACGGCCGAAGCGCGGCTGATCAACGAGACCGAGGATGCCGTGCTGCGCTATGTCGGCGGCTCGATCTCGCCGGAGATGGAGATGCCGAAGCTGCTGTGGCTGAAGCGGCATCTGCGCGCGAGTTTCGATGCCGCCGGTCACTTCTTCGATCTGGCCGATTATCTGACCTGGCGGGCGACCGGCGCGCTGCAGCGCTCGACCTGCACGGTCACCTGCAAGTGGAACTATCTCGCTCATGACGGCGGCGGCTGGAGCGCGCCGTTCTTCAAGCGCATCGGCCTCTCCGACTTCGTCGCCGAAAAATACGCGCGCATCGGCACCGAGATCGTTGCGCCCGGTACGCGCCTCGGCGAAGGTCTCACGCCGGCAGCAGCCGTCGAGCTCGGCCTTCCCCAGGGCACCCCGGTCGGCGCCTCGCTGATCGACGCCCATGCCGGCGGCATCGGTGCGATCGGTGGCCGTGACGGGGCGGGCGGTACGAGCGATGTCAGCGATCGTCTCGCCTACATCATGGGAACGTCGGCCTGCATCATGGCGACGACGAAGGAACCGTGCTTTGTGCCGGGCGTATGGGGGCCCTATTATTCCGGCATGGTGCCGGAGTTCTGGCTCAATGAAGGCGGGCAGTCCGCCGCGGGCGCTGCGATCGATCACCTCCTCAAGTCGCATCCCGGCCATGGCGAGGCGAGCGCGGCGGCACGCAGCGAAGGCCTCGATCTCATCGATTTCCTCGAGCGCCGCATCATCGCGCGCTCCGGTGATGCCAGCCGTGCCGCGCTGCTGGCGCGCGACATCCACGTGCTGCCGGAATTCATTGGCAACCGCTCGCCCTATGCCGATCCCGACACGCGCGCGGTGATCGCGGGCCTTGATCTCGACACCGACATCGCCGCGATGGAACGGCTGTTCGTCGCCGGCCTCTGCGGTCTTGCCTACGGGCTTGCGGAGGTCATCGAGGCTTTTGCGGCGCACGGGGTCCGCTCCAGCATCATGATCATGGGCGGCGGTGCCAGCCGCAGTCCTTTGGTGCGGCAGATCATGGCCGACACCACCGGTCTCACGGTCGCGCTGCCGCAGACCAAGGAGCCGGTGCTCCTGGGGGCCGCGATGCTCGGGGCGGTCGCCGGTGGCGCTTACGCCTCGATCGGCGAGACCATGGCCAAGATGTCGGCACTGGGGCGCAAGAGCGAGCCGACCGCGCCTGATATGGCCGCGTTTCACGCCCGCAAGCGCGAGGTCTACAAGCTGCTGCGCGATCTCGATCGCGGCAGCCGTGCCGCGATGCGCAGCGTCGCGAGAGGTTGAAGGACATGCTGATTGCCTGCGGCGACGCGCTGATCGATTTCGTGCCGACGCGAAACGTCGAAGGGCGCGAAGCGGTGATGCCCGCGGTGGGCGGCTCCTGCCTCAACGTCGCGATCGGCATGGCGCGGCTGGGCGCGCCAACTGGTTTCGTCGGCGGCATCTCGACCGACCTGTTCGGGCGCATGATCGCCGATCATGCCTCCGCATCGAAGGTTGCACTCGATCTCGCCACCCGCAGCGACCACCAGACCACGCTCGCCTTTGTCCGCATTGTCGAAGGCGAGTCGCACTACGCCTTCTACGATGCCGAGACCGCGACGCGGAGCTGGACGTACCGGCGCGGGTCCATTCCATTCGATACGATCGAGGCCGTCCATGTCGGCTCGACCACGCTGGTCAACGACCAGGGTGCGGCCGAGACCAAGACGCTGATCGCAGACGCGCGGGCGTCGTCCACGATCTCCTTCGATCCGAACTGCCGACCGAATCTCGTCAAGGACAAGCCGGGCTATCTCGCCCGCATGGCCGAGTTCGCCGGAAGTGCCGATCTCATCAAGATGTCGGATGTCGATTTCGCCTATCTCTTCGGCGAGGAGCCGTATCAGCAGCGCGCGAGCACATTGCTGGGGCAGGGCACCAGCCTCGTCGTCATCACCCGCGGCAACAACGGCGCCATCGCCTGGCATGCGCAGGCAGGGCAGATCGAAGTGCAAGCACCAAAGGTCGAGGTAGCCGACACCATTGGCGCCGGCGATAGCTTTCAGGCGGCGCTGCTGTTCGCCCTGTACAAGCAGGGTCGAATCGCCCGGCCGAGATTGCAGGACATCGGCGCGGACGAACTCCGCCGTGCGCTGTCCTTCGCCGCCAATTGTGCCGGCCTGACCTGCACCCGTCCGGGCGCCGATCCGCCCTGGAGCCACGAGATCAGTTGGGACTGGTAGTCCACGTCACATCCGCGCGACGGCCTTCTCGGCACATTTGAGGAAGGTTCCGATCAGCGGACTGTGGGAGTCCCGCCGCCAACAGACTGCGATGTCGAGGGCGTCAGCGACGTCACGCAGGGGTCTGAACACGACTCCGCGTGGCGCGCCGAGCTGTGCGCAGGCCGGCAGGATGGCGAGACCTTCGCCGGCCAAAACCAGGCTCATCGCAGAATGCACCGTCTCCACCCGGCTGGCGATCGGCATCACCACCTGGTGCCGACGCAATAAAGGGACGACCGCGGAGGAGGCGGGCCCATGGTCCGGATGCGGGAGTGCGATCAGCGGACGGCCCTGCAGCCGGGCCATCGGCACGGAGCTCAAGCGGGCGAGCGGCGAGCGGATCGGCATGGCCAGCATGAAGGGTTGTGCACCGATCTTTGCCACCTGGATCTCGGGATGATTGATTGCGGGCATACACAGCGCGACCGTGACGCTGCGGTCGAGCACGCGGGCCTCGCGCGTCGATGCGCTGAGCTCAACGAAGCTGAGGTCGACGCCGGGAACCGCATGACGCAGTTCGGGGATGAGCCGCGGCAGCATCGCATTCGCCAGCACGAACATGTAACCCACCGCCAGCCGGCCGCGCCGTCCCGAAGCAACCGCGCGCGCGGCTTCGGCGCCGTCGGCCGCCAGCGCCAGCGCTTCGCTGGCGCGCGCCAGCAACGCCTGGCCCGCCTCGGTCAGATCCATGCCGCGGGTGCCGCGGCGGAACAGTGGCGCGCCGATCTCGGCCTCGAGCTTGCGGATCTGGACGGAGAGCGGCGGCTGCGCCATCCGGAGCTGGTCGGCCGCCTTGCCGATGCTGCGCGCCTCGGCGACGGCGACGAAATAGCGGAGCCGACGAAGATCCATTGGCATACCGAAAGCGTATGGGTTGGCGATAAAAATCGTATTGGACGGCGAGTTAACAAAACTGTCATTCTCGCTGTCAATGTCTTCGGGCCAATGGCGGCCCTGCTTCGGAGCGTGATGTGACGATGAACGGCGATCCCTGTCTGTTGTCCGCGACCGAGCTGCGCGGCCTTATTGCGGGCAAGCGAATCTCGCCAGTCGAGCTCACCCGCGCAGTGCTTGCCCGCGCCGAGGCCCTCCAGCCCGAATTGAACTGCTTCATCACGTTGTGCGGCGACGAGGCGATCACAGCGGCGCGCGAAGCCGAGCGCAAGGTGATGGCGGGTGAACCGCTCGGCCTGCTGCACGGCATCCCCGTATCCGTCAAGGACATCGTCAATACCAAGGGGGTCAAGACCACCTTCGGCGCCGTTCCCTACAAGGATAATGTGCCGGCCGAGGATGCCGTCGCCGTCGCGCGGTTGCGCAGCGAAGGCGCGATCCTGGTCGGCAAGACCACGACGCCGGAGTTCGGCAGCAAGTGCCTCACCGATTCACCTTTGTTCGGTCGGACCCGCAATGCGTGGGACGCCCGCCGATCCTCCGGCGGCTCGAGCGGCGGCGCGGCGGTCGCTGTGGCGAGCGGCATCGCGCCGCTCGCGATTGCGACCGACGGCGGCGGCTCGACACGAATTCCGGCCGCTTGCAACGGCGTGGTGGGCCTGAAGCAGAGCAACGGCGTGATCCCGCACAGCCAGGCCCTCGACGTGTTCGGCAACCAGACCTATGTCACGCCGACCACCCGCACCGTCGCCGATACTGCGGTGATGATGCAGGCGATGGCGGGCGAAGATCCTATCGATCCCTGGTCGATCGGCGTGCCCGTGCCCGACTTCATCGGCACCGCCGCCCCGCATGGTGATTTGCGCGGTCTGAGGATCCTGTACTGCCTGACGCCGCCGGGCCGTCCGGTGTCGGCCGAAGTCGCCGCCAATTTCAAGGTGAGCCTCGACCGGCTGGCCGGGTTAGGGGCCGAGCTCGAGGAATTCTCCGGCGAGGGTTTCGACATCGAGCCGATCTGGCGCGCCATCAACCACACCGTCTGGCGCACGCGCTTTGCCAAGCTTGCGGCCGAGCATCGGGACGAGCTGAGCGAAGCCTTCCTCAAGCAGCTCGCGCTCGCCAGCGAAGTCAGCGGCATCGACTATCAGGAGGCGATGTTCGCGCGCACCGCGTTGTTCCGCCGCGTGCAATCGCTGCTTGCGCGCGGTCACCTGCTGGCGATGCCGACCCTGACGCGTACCGCGCTGCCGATCAAGCAGGATCTGTTCGGCAGCATCGAGATCGACGGCAGGCATTTCGACAGCGTCCGGCCGCATTGGTTCCCCTGGACCATGCCGTTCAACATGACCGGCCATCCCGCCGTCAGCCTTCCCTCGGGCTTTGCCCGCGACGGGCTGCCGATCGGGCTCCAACTGGTCGGCCGTTTCCGGGCCGACGCGGAATTGCTGCGCGTGAGCGCTCTGTTCGAGGCGTCAAGCGACCTTCTGTCCCGCTGGCCGTCTTGAGGAGATGGCGATGCAGCAAAGAGCTTGCTTAAGGCGTCCGGACATGTTGATCGTGGCCTGGGTGAGCCCTGAAGCCGAGCGCGCATGAGCGTCTTTGTCCTCCGACGTCTGTTGACTCTGCTGGCGACGCTGGTCGGCGCATCGCTGATCATCTTCCTGGTGCTGGACGCGCTGCCTGGCAACGCAGCGCAGATGCTGATGGGCGCCGACGCTTCGCCGGACGCGGTGCGCGCGCTCACCGTCAAGCTCGGGCTCGACCAGCCGCTGGCCGTTCGCTACGTGCAATGGATCAAGGGCCTCCTCGTCGGCGATCTCGGCAATTCCTACGTCTACGGCACCCCGGTCGGCAGCCTGATCGCCGAGCGGCTCGTGCTGACCATTCCGCTCGCGATCATGGCCATGACGATCACGGTGACGCTGGCGCTCTCGGCCGGCATCTACACCGCCGCCAACCACAACAAGCTCGGCGATGTCGGCGTGATGTCGTTGACGCAAGTGGGCATCGCGCTGCCGAATTTCTGGTTCGCGATCCTCCTGGTGCTGCTGTTCTCGGTGCGGCTGCAATGGCTCTCGGCCGGTGGCTTTGCCGGCTGGGAGGACGGCATCTGGCCGGGGATCAAGTCGCTGCTGTTGCCCGCGATCTCGCTCGCGGTGGTGCAAGCCGCGATCCTTGCCCGCGTCACGCGCTCGGCCGTGCTCGAAGTGCTGCGCGAGGACTTCGTCCGCACCGCCCGTGCAAAAGGCCTCGGCAAGCGCGAGGTGCTGTGGAGCCACGTGCTGCGCAATGCCATGATCCCGGTCATGACGGTGATGGGGCTGCAATTCGCCAATCTGCTCGCCGGCACCATCGTGATCGAGAACGTGTTCTACCTGCCGGGCCTCGGCCGCCTGATCTTCCAGTCGATCGCCAACCGCGACCTGATCGTGGTGCGCAATTGCGTGATGCTGCTCGCCGCGATGGTGGTGATCGTCAACTTCGTGGTCGATGTGCTCTATGCCTTCATCGATCCTCGCATCAAGGTGCACGACCTGTGAGCGCGCCCATCGCCATCGACGCGCCCGTCGCAACGCGTCCGCTGCCGGCGCGCACGTTCTGGCGCCGCGCGCTGCGCCACCGCAGCTTCGTCCTCGGTGGCACGCTGAGCCTTCTGGTGCTGGCTTCGGCGCTATTGTCGCTGGTATGGACGCCGTGGTCGCCTCACGAGATCGACATCGCCGCAAAGCTCCGGCCGCCCTCGGCATCGCATTGGCTCGGCACCGATTCCTTCGGCCGCGACATCGTCTCGCTGCTGCTTGCGGGCGCCCGGTCCACCATCATGGTCGGTGTGATCGCTGTCAGCATCGGTCTTACCTTCGGCGTCACGCTGGGCCTGATCGCCTCGGCCCGGCGCGGCTGGACGGAGGAGATCATCATGCGCTTTTCCGACTTCACCTTCGCCTTTCCAGCCGTGCTGTCCGCGATCATGCTCGCGGCCGTCGTCGGGCCCGGCATGGTAACCTCGATCGTCGCGATCGGCATCTTCCAGATCCCGACCTTGACCCGGCTGACGCGCGGCTCAGCCAATGCGATCTGGGCGCGTGAATTCGTGCTGGCGGCGCGGGCGGCGGGCAAGGGGCGCTTCCGCATCACCATCGAGCATGTGCTGCCCAACATCCTGTCGATCCTGATCGTGCAGGTCACCATCCAGTTCGCGCTCGCCATCCTCGCCGAGGCCGCTTTGTCCTATCTCGGCCTCGGCACGCAGCCGCCGCAGCCGTCCTGGGGACGGATGCTGAACGATGCGCAGACGCTGCTGTTCCAGTCGCCGATGCTCGCGGTCTATCCGGGCATTGCGATCGCAATCTCGGTGCTCGGCCTCAACCTGCTCGGCGACGGGCTGCGTGACCTGCTCGATCCCCGGCTGGCGCGGGAGCGATAACGATGGCCGAGCGCTCCGACACGCCGCTGATCGAAGTCGAAAATCTCGGCGTCCGCCTCAACACCAGCCGCGGGCCGGCGCGGGCCGTGCGCGGGGTAAGCTTTGCGCTGAAGCGCGGCGAGACGCTCGGGCTCGTCGGCGAGTCCGGCTGCGGCAAGTCGGTCACGGCGTTGTCGTTGATGGGCTTGCTGCCGGACAGTGCCGTCGTCACTGGCAGCATCAAGCTGGACGGCGACGAGCTCGTCGGACTTGCGGATGCCGACTATTGCCGCCTGCGCGGCGACCGCATCAGCATGATCTTCCAGGAGCCGATGACTGCGCTCAATCCGATGCACACGATCGGTAACCAGGTCGCCGAGCCGCTGCGGCGTCACAAGAATTATTCGGCGGCGCAGGCGCGCAAAGAGGCGATCGCCTTGCTCGACCGCGTCGGGCTTCCCGACCCTGCGCGTCGCGTCGATGCCTATCCGCATCAGTTCTCCGGCGGCCAGCGCCAGCGCATCACCATCGCGATGGCGCTTGCCTGCGAGCCTGACCTCCTGATCGCGGACGAGCCGACCACCGCGCTCGACGTCACCATCCAGGGCCAGATCCTCGACCTCATCGCCGACCTCGTCGAGGAGCGCGGCATGTCGATGATCCTGATCTCGCACGATCTCGGCGTCATCGCCGAGAATGTCCATCGCATGATGGTGATGTATGGCGGCACCGTCGTCGAAAGCGGGCCGACCGACGAGGTGTTCCGTCGCATGGGCCATCCCTACACGCAGGGCCTGTTCCGTGCCCGGCCCAAGTTCGGCGCACGCAAGGGGACGCGGCTGAAGACGATCTCGGGCACGGTGCCGGAGCTCGCCGATCTTCCGTCCGGCTGCACCTTCTCCGATCGCTGTCCACTCGTGATCGATCAGTGCCGTGCCGCGCTGCCGCCGATGGTGGATGTCGGCCCCGGCCATTTTGCGCGCTGCATCAGAACGGACGTGTCGATGGCCGAGCGCGTCGGAGCGCTGACCGCATGAGCATCGCCCCGCTTCTCGACGTCAGGGATCTCGAGCAGCGCTACACGCTGCCGCGCGAGAGTCTGTTCCGTCCGCCGGGGCAGGTGCGCGCGCTTAACGGCGTCAGCGTGCAGGTCCGGGCCGGCAAGAGCCTCGGCATCGTCGGCGAGTCCGGCTCCGGCAAGTCCACCTTCGCGCGCGTCGTGATGGCGCTGGAGCGGCCGACCGCAGGACAGGTCGCGCTGCTCGGACGCGATCTCAATCGCCTGCCGGCCGACGAACTGCGCCGGGCCCGGCGCGATTTCCAGATGGTGTTCCAGGACCCCTATGGCTCGCTCGATCCGCGGCAGACCATCGCGCGGATCGTCGCCGAGCCGCTGACCGTGCTGGAAGGCGCCGACCGCACCACGTTCCGCGACCGCATCGCCGCGGTGCTGCGCCAGGTCGGCTTGCGCGATGCGGATATGGAAAAATATCCGCACGAATTCTCCGGCGGCCAGCGCCAGCGCATCGCGATCGCGCGTGCGCTGATCACGCAGCCGAAGCTGATCGTTGCCGACGAGCCGGTCTCGGCGCTCGACGTCTCCGTGCAGGCCCAGGTGCTGAACCTGATGCAGGACCTCCAGGAGCAGTTCGGCCTGAGCTACATCCTGATTAGCCACGACCTCGCCGTCGTCGACTATCTCTGCGATGAGGTCGCGGTGATGTATCTCGGCCGCATCGTCGAGCAGGGCCGGCCGGAGGATCTGTTCGAGCGCTGCGCCCATCCCTATACGCGGGCGCTGCTGGATGCGGTACCGCGGGCGCGCGCCGGAGGTGGCCGGCGCCGCCGCGGAGCCCAGGCGATCGCCTCGCAATCGGCGGCGACGGCCGGATGCCCCTATGCATCGCGCTGCGCTCTTGCCGACCAGCATTGTCGCGAGGTTCCGCCTGAGTTACGCAAGGTGGGCGAGGGGCACCTTGCCGCCTGCCACAAGGCCGAGGCTGTGATGGCGTTGCCGCAGGCGGCCATGGAAGGTTAGTGTTCGGGGCAGGATTGGCGTTAAGCTGGAAACAGGATCGGTTGGGGAGTTCGCGCATGTTCAGGAAACTATCGATCGTCGCATTTGCAGCTGCGCTCGTCGCGGCGCCTTTGCCGGTGCTGGCGCAGAGCAAGAAGGACAGCGTCGTCATGGGGATGACGCTGGAGCCGCCGGGGCTCGACCCCACCAATGCCGCCGCTGCCGCGATCGCCGAGGTCACGCTCTACAACATCTATGAGACGCTGACCAAGATCAACGAGGACGGCTCCACCTCGCCGCTGCTCGCCGAGAGCTGGACCGCTTCGCCCGATCTGAAGACCTATACGTTCAAGCTGCGCAAGGGCGTCAAATTCCACAATGGCGAAACGTTCGATTCCGCTGCGGTGAAGTTCTCGTTCGAGCGCAACGCGGCGCCGACCAGCACCAACAAGGACAAGAGCCTGTACCAGGCCTTCGAGAAGGTCGAGACGCCCGACGCCGACACCGTCGTGATCACAGTGAAATATTCCGAGCCGAACCTGCCGTTCCTGCTCGGGCAGGCGGGCGGCTCGATCGTCGAGCCAAAGAGCGCTGGCACCAATGTCACGCAGCCGGTCGGCACCGGACCGTACCAGCTTGGCGCCTGGGCCAAGGGCTCTTCGATCACGCTGAACAAATGGGCCGGCTACCGCAACGCCTCCGCGATCAAGCTGTCGAAGGTGACGATCCGCTTCATCTCCGATCCGGCGGCGCAGGCCGCGGCGCTGCTCTCGAACGACGTCGACGCGTTCCCGCGCATCGCAACCCGCGTGGTTGCTCAGTTCAAGTCTGATCCGCGCTTCACGGTGCTGATCGGCGGCTCCAGGGCCAAGACCATCGTGGCCATCAACCATCGCAAGAAGCCGCTCGACGACGTCCGCGTTCGCCGCGCCATCCTTGCCGCGATCGACCGCAAGGCCTTGATCGACGGCGCGGTCGAGGGTTACGGCACGCCGATCGGCAGCTTCTACACGCCGGGATCGCTCGGCTATGTCGACACCACCGGCATCAACCCGTACGATCCCGAGAAGGCCAAGAAGCTGCTGACTGAAGCCGGCGTCACCACGCCGCTCGAACTGTCATTGAAGCTGCCGCCGCCGCCCTATGCGCGGCAAGGCGGCGAGATCGTCGCGGCCCAGCTCGCCAAGGTCGGCATCACCGCCAAGATCGAAAACGTCGAATGGGCGCAATGGCTGTCGCAGGTTTTCGCCGGCAATGGCCCGCACAATTTCGATCTCACCATCGTCAGCCATGTCGAACCGTTCGACCTCGTCAAGATCACGGAGCCGGACTACTACCTCGGTTACAACAACGAGAAGTTCAACGCGCTCTACAAGCAGATCGTCTCGACGCCGGACGAAGCCGGCCGCGCCAAGCTGCTCGGTGACGCCCAGCGCATGCTGGCGACCGATGCAGTCTCGGCTTACCTGTTCCAGCCGCAATGGCCCACCGTCATCAACAAGAAGCTGAAGGGCGTCTGGAAAGAAGTCCCGCAGTTCGAGAACGACTTCTCCGCCTGGTATTGGGAATAGGCGGCGTCCATTGCTGTGCCCTCTCCACGCGTTGGAGAGGGCAGCTCCAAACAAAACCTGAAAAACAACCCCATGCACAGTAGCCGGGGTCAGTCATCTCAATGGCTTGCACGTTGCGCCTGTGTGATCGACGCGATGCGCCCGAAAGTTGACCCGTCGGGCAAAACACTGGCATGATGGCATGCTCGAGTCTCGTGGTGGAGACGCGCGCCGTCGGTCGAGGCAGCCGTGCAGAAATCATCCCGCCGCAATGCCGGCATTGCCGCGGCGGTCGTCAGCGCCGAGGCGCCGATCTCCCCAAAGCTTGATCATGCGAGGCTCGATCATGCGTCGATGAGCGATATCGCTCATGCTTTGGCTGACGGACATGTCACTGCCACGGCGCTGCTCAAAGCCTATCTCGCGCGCATCGCAGCCTACGGCCGCGACGGGCCCAAGCTCAACGCGGTCCGCGCGCTCAATCCCGACGCACTCGCGATCGCGAGCAGGCTCGACGGCGTCAAGCCGTCGGCCGAGCGGCCGCTGGCCGGCATCCCGATCCTGGTGAAGGACAACATCGCGACCGGCGACGCGCAGCCGACCACGGCGGGATCGTTGGCGCTAGAAGGCGCGCGCGCACGGGACGATGCAACGCTCGTCAAGCTGCTGCGCGAGGCCGGCGCGGTGATCCTCGGCAAGGCGAATCTGACCGAGTTCTCCAACATGCTCGCGGTCGACATGCCCTTCGGCTATTCGTCGCTGGGCGGTCAGGTCAAGAATCCCTATGCGCCGGCGCTGGCCGACGATCACGGCATCCCCGTCGTGTCCCCGGGCGGCTCGAGCGCGGGTTCGGCGGTCGCGGTGGCGGCAGGCTTGTGTGCGGCTTCGATCGGCACGGAGACCTCGGGCTCGCTGCTCTTTCCCGCCAGCCAGAATGGCCTCGTCACCGTGAAGCCGACGGTCGGGCTGATCAGCCGAGCCGGCATCGTGCCGATCTCGCACAGCCAGGACACCGCGGGGCCAATGACGCGGACCGTGCGCGACGCGGCGCTGCTGCTCAACGTGCTCGCGGCCAACGACCCGCTCGATCCGGCGACGCAAAAGCAGCGGCGGCCGGCCGATTACACCGCCGGTCTGACGCGCGATGCGATGAAAGGTGTGCGCATTGGCGTGCCGAGCGACCATGTCGACCCGCTGAACGACTGCTATTACGGCAAGCTGCCACCGAAGTCGGCCAAGCTGATGACTGAGGCGATCCAGGTGCTGGAGGATCTCGGAGCCGTCGTCGTGCGTGCCAGCATGCCGACATCAGGCTGGATCGGCGGGCCGGGCACGACCATGGCCGTGCTTAACCGCAATCCGCTGAGCGCCCACAAAGGCACGATTGCCCGACCGCCGGTCGTCTTCCTCTACGAACTGAAGCACGACCTCAATCTCTATCTGAAGGAATGGGCGACCAACACGGACATCAAGACCATGGCCGACATCGTCGCCTTCAACGAGGCGAATGCGGGCAGGGCGCTGCGTTTCGGCCAGGACCACTTTCTCGCCGCGGAGATGACCAGGGGCGATCTCAGCGAGCGCGAGTACAAATCGGCGCGCGCCATGGACCTGCTCTCGGCCAAGACGCGCGGCATGGATGCCTATATGAGCCGGCACAAGCTCGACGCCGTCCTGTTCCCCGGCGCATACGGCGCCGCAATCGCCGCCAGGGCCGGCTATCCCAGCGTCATGGTGCCGGGCGGGTTCGTTTCGGGGACAGACGACGGCAAGGAAACGCCCGATTATCCGTTCGGCGTCACCTTCGCAGGCCTTGCCTGGAGCGAGCACAAGCTACTTCGCCTGGCCTACGCGTATGAGCAAGCCTCCGCCAAGCGCAAGTCGCCGCCCGGCTTGCCGGCGCTTTAGAGTGCGCTATGCGTGCGCCGGATGATGGCGGTGGCATGTGCTGACAAGGCCGCTGTCTGTTCTCACTGATGCAGCGGATGCGCCGTCCTGTCCTGGGGAGGGCGCTTTGTGACCCGAAGGCGACATCGACCAGACGTCTAATCGGCCCTTCAACTCACCTGCGTGCGCTTGTGTTATTGTATGCCTTCCGGGAACTCGATGGAGGGAAGGATGGACATTCGATCGAAATTGACGGCGCTGTGTGAAGCGTTCAACGCGCACGACTTGGATTCCATCATGGAGTTCTTTGCTGACGATTGTGTCTTGGAGATGCCGAGGGGAAGCAAGCCTTGGGGCTCCCGCTTCGAGGGCAAACGCAACGTACGAGACGGGCTCGCGACGCGCTTTGAAGGCTTACCCGATGTTCACTACGGCGACGCCGAGCATTTTGTGGATACGATGGCAAACACGGGCATTTCAAAATGGACGCTAACGGGCACTACAGGCGAAGGAAAAAAGATCGAGGTCCGAGGATGTGACTTTTACACTTTTCGCGCGGACGAGGTGATCCGCAAGGACTCATATTGGAAGATTGTTGAAGGACCTTCGTCAGCTTAACGACGCACATGTCCGAATGTGGCCCAGAGGTGCAGGTCCGTGCAGCGTCTCTGTTGTCGGCTCATCGGGGGAAATCGGAAGTAACCCGCCGTGCCGACAATTGGCGCTCATGACCCAAACCGGAAGCTGCGCCCGTTGGCCTATTCGACAGCGTAAGGGTTGAGCTTCGGAACGCCCTGCTTCCACTGTACCCATTCTTGCGCGTCACGGAGTGACACAAAGTCGGCAACAGGGATGTCCGTGAGATCAGCGCGACGCTCTGTAATGCGCCAGCCACCCGCGTCTAAGCGCTCTATGATAAAGCTCTCGATAGGCATGCCAAGGTTAGTCATTTTGTTCCTGATCAGTCTGGTCGAGTGGAAGCGTAGAAGTGGTGAACGCCGATGTATAGAGAACTATCTATCTGGAAGCGAATTGACGCTGAAAGAGCAGTGCACTTCCGATGCTTTGAGGACCTTGCGTCGCATCTTTTTTGCGTCCAGAGCGCCGACTTCTATACTCTGCCGATAGCGAGCGACGCACGATCCGGCTTCGATCGCCAATTTGCTGAGCTTTTTATCGAAGTCGAGCCGATTGAACGCAGTGAATGGTTCGAGACTGTTGAGGAGGCCATTGCTGCACATGAGGAGAAGTTTTTCTCGATGGGGCGGCTTGCCGAGCGAGAAAAGAAGCAATGATTTGACGTCCGGAAATGGCCCATCGCATCCGTTGGCGCGGTGCAGCGGTAGGTCTGTAGTCGGGGCCACAGCAGAAGTCATCGCCTCCTGTGCGGACCGCTGACTTTGACCCATAACGGACAATCGATGAGCATCTCGTCGAGAGTCGGCACTCGACCCCTCGGTGGGCTAGTTTCATTCTAGCAGCGGCTTAAGCTCCATTTCCGCCGCCGCCCATCCCCGGCAGATCGCTGCCACCGTTGTCTGTCCGATCTCGTGACGTCTTTGTGCCCTGCCGAACCGCAAAGCTAATAAACCCGACAAGAGCTATGAGGACGAGGAGTGGTCCTATCCAATTTGGCATCAGCTTCTCCCGTTAGACCGCCTCAGTTGGCGACCTCTTTCATATCATCCTAAGCGTGCAATGTCGCCTGTTCGCCCTGAGCTGAACACCACGAGAACCATTGCCATGTCTGCTGTCTGAGGGAAGCCGGACGTCGCCCGACCGAGGGGCTGACCGCTGCCTTTGACCCACAGCGGTCATCCTTGACGGCATGTAAAAACCGCATTCGAAATCGTCCGGGTTTGATTTCCTGTCCGTTTTGTTTTCTGAGTTCACTTTTGGCGTCGGCACACCGCGAGCAGCGAATAACCTACGATGCGCAAGATTTGGATAGTCACGCTGGCATTAGTGCTCGTCGGCACCGGCGGCTTGGCGTCGCCGCCTGTTGGCGCAGGATGGAGGTCATGACGATTGTGCGGGCAAGCTCGTGACGTTCGTCCGGGAACTCGATGGCCTTCTTTCTAAGCATCCCCGCGACCTGAACGTAATCCTTGCGCTTGTTCAACGTCACATTCCTGTCCGGGGTTGCACGGCCGATGTTGCTTCGCGAGTGATGAAGACTTCGGCCTATTTCAAGGGAGAGGAGCGCGTCAGCCGCGGCATCCAATTCTCAATTTTCAACGGAAACGCATCTTCGCGAGGAGCGGCGATATTGCTCGTGCTTAATGACGCTGGAGATTGGAATTCGCCGTTTGCAATATGGTACCCGCCTTACCTGTGACGGCGGCGATATGCTTTTATGGTCCGCGGCCCCCGTTCGCAATCATCAATCATGCGGCGGAAATCGCATGTTTGCCTTTGATCGCCATCGGTCGGGCCATTCCGACCCTCAATGCGCCACTTGTCGGGGCCTATTGGCCCGTTGCAGACATTCGGTCTCGACCCGCTGAGGACCGCTCGTGACCCTGGCTGTGTGAAAACACTGGACTGCTGTTATGATTCTCCTGTGATTCTTTGGGGGAATCGATGAGGCGCTTCGTTGAAGAGGCGGATCGTGGGCAGCGGACGCTGTTGCCCGAATGCCTCGATGACTTCATTGACGAGAGCAACCCAGTTCGCGTGATCGACGTATTTGTCGATGCGCTCGGTTTGGCTGAGATGGGCTTTGAGGGTGTGGAGCCGGCGGCCACGGGTCGGCCGTCGTACCATCCCTCGGTGCTCCTTAAGCTTTACATCTATGGCTATCTGAACCGGGTACAGCCGAGTCGGCGGCTGGAACGAGAGGCCGGGCGCAATGTCGAGGTGATGTGGCTGCTGGGTCGGCTCGCTCCCGATCACAAGACGATTGCGGACTTCCGGAACGACAACGGCCTGGCGCTGCGCAAGGTATGTGCGCGCTTCGTCGAACTCTGCCGAGACATTGGTCTGCTGGCGACGGCGAGCGTCGCCATCGATGGCAGCAAGTTCAAGGCCGTGAACAACCGGGACAGGAACTTCACGCGCGCGAAGATGGAGCGACGGCGTGCTCAGTTGGAGGAGAGCGTCGCGCGCTATCTCAGCCAACTTGACACGGCCGACCGCCAGGAGCCGACGGAGGCGCTGGCCACGAAGGTGACGAGGCTTACCGAGAAGCTGACAAAGCTGAAGGAGGAAATGGGCAAGCTTGCCGTCTACGAGAAGCAAATGCTTGCTTCGCCTGACCAGCAAATCTCGCTGACCGACCCCGACAGCCGCTCGATGGCAACGAGCGGCCGCGGCTCTGGCGTTGTTGGCTACAACGTACAGGTCGCCGTAGACACCGAGCACCATCTGATTGTGACGCATGAGGTGACGAACAGCGGCTCGGATCGGGCACAACTTGCCAATATGGCCAAGCAGGCGAAGGCTGTTCTCAAGACCGAGACGCTCGAAGCGGTAGCCGATCGCGGCTACTTCAACAGCCCAGAGATCCTCGCGTGCCACGAAGCAGGCATCACAGTAACTCTGCCCAAACCGCTAACGTCCGGCGCTAAGGCAGACGGACGCTTCGGTAAACAGGACTTTGCCTATTTGCCAGAGGAGGACGCCTATCGCTGCCCGGCCGGGGAGCGGCTGTCATATCGCTTTACGAATGAAGAAGACGGCAAGGTGCTGCGGCGCTACTGGACGACGGCCTGTCAAAGCTGTTCCCTCAAGACCCAATGCACGCCTGGGTCAGAACGGCGGCTTACGCGATGGGAGCATGAGCATCTGCTCGAGGCTGTGCAGCATCGCCTTGATGCAAACCCGCACGCCATGCGTCAGCGTCGCGAAACAGTCGAACATCCGTTCGGCACCATGAAAGCCCGCATGGGAGCGACACACTTCCTGACCAAAACGCTTCCGAAAGTGGCGGCCGAAATGGCGCTCTCCGTCCTGGCCTACAATCTGACACGGGTCATGAACATCGTCGGGATCAAGCCGCTGATGGCTGCGATCGCGGCCTGACACCAAGCGATCATGACTTCCGCTCGACTGCCTAGCGACCGGCGTTTTTACACGACCAAGACCCATTTCCGACGTGCGCATAGCCGGACACGGCCCCACAATTGTGCTATATGACCATTCGATTTCCCCAGTAAGGGGGACCATCTTGAGCAGCGATCATGTAGAGCGGCGATTGGCGGCTATTCTGGCGGCGGATGTCGCGGGCTCTTGCCGTTTGATCGGGATCGACGAAGAAGGCACGCTGGCGCAACTGAAAGCTATTCGAAAAAAGCTTTTCGATCCCAAGATCACTGATTATCGCGGACGCATCGTCAAGAATACCGGGGACGGCGCTCTCGTTGAGTTCGCCAGCGTGATAGACGCCTTACGATGTGCCCGCGAAATCCAATGCGGCATGGAAGAACAAAATACCGATGTGCCGCAGGACAAACGGATCGAATTTCGCATCGGGATTCACGTCGGTGATGTTATCATCGAAGAGAACGATATCTTTGGTGACGGCGTCAATATTGCGGCGCGTCTCGAAGGCATCGCGGAGCCGGGCGGGATTTGCATCTCGTCTTCGGCCCACGATCAAGTCCGGGACAGGCTCGAACTCCGGTTCATCGATCTGGGTGAGCAGATACTCAAGAACATAGCCCGTCCGATACATGCCTATGCTGTGGTCCGGGGTGGACTTGGCGCACGGGTTAGTAGCATTACCCCAAGCTCAGCTGGGGCACCCCATCTTTCCATTGTGGTGTTGCCGTTCGCGAACATGGGTGACGATAGGGAGCAAGACTATTTCGTCGATGGCGTGACCGAGAGCCTCACCACGGACTTGTCGCGCATCAGCGGGGCGTTCGTGATTGCACGCAACACAGCGTTCACCTTCAAGGGCAAACCCATTGATGTAAAGAAGCTGGGGCGTGAGTTGAACGTCCGGTATGTGCTCGAAGGCTCGATACAGCGCGCTGGCAATCGCCTTCGGGTGAATGCGCAATTGGTCGACGCCGAAACTGGCAACCACCTCTGGGCGGAGCGTTTTGACAAGCCCGTCGCCGACCTCTTTGATATGCAGGACGAAATCGTATCGAGGCTAGCCAATACGCTGGACGCCGAACTCATTTCCGCCGAGGCGCGCCGAGCGGAGCGCTCACCGCACCCAGACGCAATGGACCTGGTTTTCCAAGGTTACAGTTGGTTCAACAAGGGGCTGACCCCCAATTGGGTGGCACAAGCGCGCGGTTTCTTCGAGAGAGCCATTGCGCTCGATCCTGAAAATGTCGAGGCCATGGTCGGTTTGGCGCGGGTCGATATTGCACTTGGGTCTGCCGTCATGACTGACGACTATTCAGCGCGGCTTGCGGCGGCAGAGACAACCATAACAAAGGTTTTATCCCTTTCACCGAACCATGCTTCTGCTCACGCGATTTTAGGCACTGTGCAAATATTTACGAGACGCGCATCTCAGGGCATCGCTGAGTGTGACCACGCGGTGACGCTGGATCGCAATTTGGCCCGCGCCCACGCTATGATCGGTCTCGCCAAGTATTTTCTTGGTCGGGGCGCAGAAACCGAATCTCACATCAACGAGGCATTCCGCCTTTCTCCCCGCGACACCATGGTTCATCGATGGTTAGTTTGGGTCGGCCTTGCCAAGGCGCAGCTCAACGCTGATGCCGAAGCTGTGGTCTGGCTGCGTCGGGGCATCGAGGTAAACCGGAATTATTCCGTCACCCATTTCGATCTTGCGGCCTTACTCGCGCGGCTCGGTAAGTTGGACGAAGCACAGGCTACAGTGAATGCGGGGCTTGCGCTCGATCCACGTTTCACCATACGCCGCTACCGTGATGTCACCCATGCAAACAGCGACAATCCTGTTTACCGAGCCGGGCGCGAACGCATCATTGAGGGCATGCGCTTAGCCGGAGTTCCGGAAGCATAGTTCCGCTCGCGCGGCCTCTAATGATGAATTTCTCTATGCTGCCGTGCAAGGGTCCGGTTTTGGCCCATCTGCGAAGTTGCGCCTTGCCAGTTGGAAGTCCGCTCGTTGAGCCGGAGCGGACCAGATTTGCTCAACCTGAGTTCTTCGCATTTTGACCCATTGCGGTCATCGCGCAATGCCGGCAAGGTCGATTGCGATGAGTGGGCGGTAGCCAACTTCTGGCTCAACTGGCGTGAGGAACGAGATGGTGCAAGAACGGATTGCGGCAGCAGGCAATACCGACGTTCCGGCATATCTCACGCTGACGAAACTCGGATATCTCGTTGAACGTACCAATAGCGATGGCCAGGAGCATTGGGCCGCGAAGAAAGGAACGCTCGAACTTGTTCGCAAATGGCCCTTTAGAACTGCTCGGCCTCTGTCTCTTGACAAACGAGCGTGGCCCATGTTGGCAAGCGGGCGATAGCGAGATCGATGAGTTTCTGAAACGGTTTTACCGATCGGCCGGATGACTGGGATCGTCATCGTTCCGTTTGGCGATGTCGGGTTGTGGCTCCGAGCCGACCTCGCCGCTGTTGCTGAATCTCTCACTTCGTCTATTGAAGGCTTTGATCGGAGCGTGTGATATGGGTGCGGACACCGATCTGCAAACATTCGCAGACTATTTCCAGGTTTACCTCTCTGATCTCAAAGCGGACGTTGATTGGTCGGATGCCTGGAAGGCGCCGAGCGCGCTGGCAGACCGCTTCATCGCGTGCGAACACATCTTGGGTTTCGCCACCGAACGAAACACAACAGTGCCGCTGCGCGTGGTCTTGCACGACGTTGCTCCCGCTTTGACGCATCAAGTTGCGCGCGCGGACCACGCCGTGAAGGCCGGACTGTTCACAACGGATCGTCGGCTGATGGTCGCAGGCTGCTCTGACTATTGGCCGGAAGCCTATTCAATTCCCGTTTTACCCGGATTTTATGGTGCAGCCTTCCTCTCGTTTGGGCTTGCAAGTGTGAATGGGGTTCAGGGGAAAGATCGATATGAGCTGCACATCTGGCCGGTCGGTGAAACGCCGAAACCCGAGGTCCTGGTCCGTTGGCAGCCAAAGTAGTTGTCCGCTGCGGCGATGTCTGGACATGGCCCTTTCCAGACGCCGAACGCTCAACGGAACGAGCTAACTTC
The DNA here is from genome assembly GCF_044909005.1 of Bradyrhizobium sp. USDA 223. Lineage (NCBI taxonomy): Bacteria > Pseudomonadati > Pseudomonadota > Alphaproteobacteria > Hyphomicrobiales > Nitrobacteraceae > Bradyrhizobium > Bradyrhizobium sp. USDA 223. Next base: position 3,578,764 of record NZ_JBIYDR010000001.1, on the reverse strand, counting down.
CGTGGCTGCCGAAGCGGCGAGATCGGCGTTTCGAAAGCGGTCAACGAGCGTGAAGACGTCCGCACGTTCGATGATCAGATCGCGGAACAGTCGCGCCTGGTGTGACATCCATTGCGGGTCGGGATAGACGACATGCATGGGCAGCGGCGGCACGACGAAGTCGGGCAGCACATGGACGAGGCGGCCGGCCGCGATGTGCTCCTGGGTACACCAGTTCGGCAGCACGGCGACGCCTATCCCCTCCAATGCAGCCAGCGTCATTACGTCCGCATCGTCGCAGGTCATCGCCGGCGCGATGTCCACGACGTAACGGCCGGTTTCGGATTCGAACGTCCACTGGTTCTTCTGCGACAGGCGTGAGTAGGTGACGCAGGGCATGCGGCGCAGATGATCCGGCAACGAGGGCACCTGATGTCGCGCAAGCAGTCCGGGCGCCGCCACCAGCAGGCGCTTAATGGTGCTCACCCGCCGCGCTACCAACGAACTCGAATTGAGGCTGCCGATCCGTATCGCAAGCTCGGTCCCGGTTTCGATGAGGTCGACGAACTGTTCCGTAAAGCTGACGTCCAGCCGGACATCAGGATAGCGGCGGGTGTATTCGGCGAAGATCTCACGGAAGAAGAAGCGGCCGAACGACGTCGGCACCGTCATGCGCAACGTCCCTGACGGATTGCCGATCCGGCTCTGCGTCGGCGCGCCCGCGCTCTCGAGCAGCGCGACAATGTCCTTGGCGTACTTCAACACGCGGTCGGCTTCCGGGGTCGGCCGCAGCTTGCGCGTGGTGCGCACGAACAGCCGGCAGCGAAACTCGGCTTCCAGCAGCGCGATGCGCTTGCTGATCGCCGGTTGCCCCAAACCGAGGTCGTCGGCGGCTTGGGTGAAACTCCCTGCCTCCATCACCCGGATGAAGGTTTGCAGCGCCTCGATCCGGTCCATTCATTCCTCGCCGGAATTTATATTATTCTGACCATTCCATATACGGCATGACTGGTCCGGTCTAGCCTTCCTGCGTTCAGGGGCGGACACGAATGAGCAAATCGATCGGCATTTTAGGGGCCGGCATCGGCGGCCTGCATTTGGCGCTGTACCTGCAGAAGCAGGGCATCGCGGCAACCGTGCTGACGGACCGCGCCCCGGAGCAATATGCGGCGACACGGCTGATGAACACCGTCGCGCATCACAGCGTCACCATCGCGCGCGAGAACGAGCTCGGCGTGAACCACTGGGACGATCCCCGGGTGGTCTATCACCACCACGACCATTACTTCAATTTCCCGAACGGCGGGCTGCTGTTCCGCGGTGCATTTCAGCGGCCGAGCCGCGCGGTGGATTACCGGATCTACCTGCCGGCACTGATGAAGGACTTCGAAGATCGTGGCGGCCTGATCGAATATGCCAGCATCCAGGACGACGACATCCCCGCGCTAGTCTCCCGCTTCGACCTTCTCGTCGTCTCCACCGGCAAGGGCGCCCTCGGGCGCATGTTCGCCCACCGGCCCGAACTGTCTCCGTACACCCGGCCGCAGCGCCTGCTTTGCGTCGGCCTGTATGACGGCGTCTATCACGGCAGCCCGGATGGCGACGATCCGCGTGGCGTCACCTTGTCCGTCTCGCCCGGCCATGGCGAGATGATCGTCATTCCCACGCTGACCTTCGGCGGCATGAAAACGGCGCTGTTGATGGAAAACATTCCCGGCGGCGACATGGCCGACCTGGTGTCGCTCAGCTACGATGACAACCCGGCAGCATTCCGCCAGACCATTCTGGATAAGCTGGAAAAGCATCATCCGCACACCTACAACCGCATCGACACGCACCGCTTCGGGCTGGCCCAGCCGCTCGACCTGCTGCAAGGCGCGGTGGTGCCGACGGTGCGGCAGTCCTGGGTGGCTTTCGACGGCGACAAGCTCGCCATTGCCTTGGGCGACGTTCACTCCGTCGTCGATCCCTTGATGGGCCAGGGCGCCAACATGGCCTCATATGCGGCCTTCGAGCTCGGCAAGGCGATCACCGACGCGGTGGCATTCGATGCGCGCTTCGTCGAGGAGGTCGACCGCGCGCGCGAGAACCGCGTGCTTGCCGCTGCCCGCTGGACCAACATGATGTTGCAGCCGCCATCGGAGGCCATGGGCCGGCTGATCTTCGCCATGTCGCAGGACCGGGCGCTTTGCGACGAGTTCACCGAGAACTTCAATTATCCGGAGCGCCAGTGGGATCGTTTGGCGAGCGACAAGCGCATCCACGACTGGATCGATAGAAGCGCAAAAATCGCCGCCTGACGCCGAACCGGCATACGGAATCAGCTCCGCTCCCGGGCGGTTGGCTGAACCGTGTCTGAGAGGAACACCAATGCACTGCCTGACCGTTCTTTATCCGACGCCCGACGATCCATCGGCCTTCAGGGCCTATTACGTAAACAAGCACGTCCCCCTGGCCGCGACGCTCCCGGGTCTGGTGCGTCATCATTACGCTTTCCCCCAACGGCTCGGACCGGGGGAGGCGCCGTTCTGCATCTTCCAGGCATTCTTCGCCGACGCTGCTGCGATGGAGGCGGCGCTCGGCTCTAGCATCGGCCGGAAGGTCGCAGCCGACGTGCCGAACTATTCGCCCAAGGGGGCGACACTCTGCCATTTCAAGCTCGAAGGCGCGTAATGGGCCATCATGCCGATCCGGCCGGCTTTCGGGCTGCCGCATCGCGGTTCGCGACGGGCATTACGGTCGTCGCGACCGTCGACCAGGACGGCGCGCCACTCGGCATGACCGCCAACAGCTTCACGACCGTTTCGGCGAATCCGCCAACCGTGCTTGTCTCTCTCATGCACGGGCGGACGTGGCAGGCTGTGGTCAAGTCCGGCGTCTATTCGGTCAATGTCCTGCATGCGGAAGATGCTGCGCTCTGCGCGCACTTCGCCGGAAGGCCGTTGTTGCGCGACGCTTCGCCGCTCGTGCCTCGCCAAGGATTTTTCGTGCTCCCGCAGGCGATCGCGCAGTTCGCCTGCGAGGTGGTCCAATCGATCGATATCGCTGACCACACGCTCTTCATCGGCGAGGTGCGCTGGTGCCGGCACAACGAGGGAACGCCTCTCGCATTCTACGCCAGCCGTCTTCGAAGGGGCGTGGGGATGGAAATCTCTTCGGCGGATCGTGTTGCCTATCCCGGTGACGGATGGTGGACTTGAGACGACTGTGCTCGGAAGGGTGAACCACTATACCTTCCGCCGCCCAATGCAGCCCAGCGCATTGCAGATGATCCGCGCGATCGCAATCGCTCCAAGATTTTGCACATCGCGCTCGGGAACGTATTCGACGATGTCCAGGCCGACTATTCTGGACTTTGTCGCGACACCCCGTATGAGATCGACCACATCGAAGTAGGACAGACCGCCGGGCTGTGGGACGAGCACACCGGGGATGACCGATGGATCGAGACCGTCGCAATCGATGGTCATCAGGCACTCGCCGTCATCCTCGATCGCCTCGACCACGCTTGCGATCCCGTAATGCTGGACATGTCTTGCCGTGAAGATCTTCGCGCCCCACGCTTTTGCATCGTCGAATTCCGCGCGACCGGAGCCGCCGATGCCGCGCAAGCCGACCTGCACGATGCGCTTGACCCAGGGCAATTCGCTGGCGCGCCGCATCGTGCTGGAGAAGGTATAGCCGGATCCGTTTCGCTGATCCCGCCAATCAAGGTGGGCGTCGATCTGCACGATGGTCAGTCCGTTGCTGTCCTGGAACGCCTCGAAGAAAGGAATGGGGACGGAATCATCACCGCCTAGTAGGATCGGAACGGCGCCAGCCGAAAGGACGGCTTGCGTAGCTGCTCTGATCGCGTCGCGGTTGCGCTCCGGAGTCATGGGGTCGGTCGGCACGTTTCCGCCGTCCAAGACCCTCGTTTTGGTCGGATCGAGCAGCTCGGCCTCCTGGTCGAAATCCCAGCGGGTGAGATCGCTCTCATAGTGACGCAGCGCGCGACGGATGACGTCGGGCGCTTTGGAGGCATGGCTGGTCTGACCTGCAAGGTACGGGGTGGCATCCGACGCGCCGAACAAAATCGCGTCGGCGGGCGGCAGTGCGGCGGTCAAGTCGCAGGCCTCAACACCCAGGAAAGTCGTCATGTCGGGATGCACTACGCGTATCCATGGATCACATATGCATCGGCTCAACGTGCATCGCTTGACCGTGTTCCGATCGGTCGCCCTCTGCGCAGTGACCGAAGCGGCGGGTTAAGCCATGCCGACCGCGCTTTGCGCGGCCGCCAAGGCTAACGCACCCTACATATGCCGCTGCTCGTCAGATCATGCCGCTTCGGCCTCGACCGTGCTGATCCAGTCGCGGGACAGCGCCACATCGGCCTGCGACAATTGGTGGCCTGTTGGCAGCACCTTGTGATCGACGCGCGCGCCGGTGTCCGACAACAACGCCGCGAGTCGCGCCGAGTTGCTCGCTGGCACGATCGGGTCGGCCTGACCGGAGAGCAGCAGCACCGGCTTGCCGCCGAGCGCAGGCTTAGGCGGATCCTCGGGCGGATCCGATAGAGGCACCATCGCGCGCAGCAGGATCGCGCCGGCAAGCGCGTCCGGCTGCAGCAGCAACAGCGCCGCGGCGATGTTGGCGCCGTTGGAGAACCCGACCGCGATCGGCGCGGCGATGCCGTAGCGCTGCCGCGCCTCCGCGACGAACTCGCCGAGCTCGTGCGCACGGCGGGCTACGTCCTCCTCGTCGAACACGCCTTCGGCGAGACGGCGGAAGAAGCGCGGCATGCCGTGCTCGAGCACGCGGCCGCGCGGCGAGAGCAGGGCGGAGCCCGGCGAGATCATCTTGCCGAGGCCGAGCAGGTCGTTCTCGTCGCCGCCGGTGCCGTGCAGCAGCAGCAGCGGGGGCGAGCCCGCGCTGGTCGCGGGCTCGAAGCGATGGATGAATGAAGTCTCGGTCATGACGCGGTCTCTTCCAGATTCGGCAGAACGCCCTCGATCTGCTTGCGGTGCGGTTCGAGGAAAGCAGGCAGCTTCAGCTCGCGGCCGAGGCTCGCGACGGGCTCGTCGACGGCAAAGCCGGGGATGTCGGTCGCGATCTCGAACAGCACGCCGCCGGGCTCGCGGAAGTAGATCGAGCGGAAGTAGTTGCGGTCGCGCTGCTCGGTCGGGTGCAGGCCGTGATTGCTGACGAGCTTTTGCGCCATCTCGCCCTGCTCGGCATCGTCGGCCGCGCGGAAGGCGATGTGATGGACGGAGCCGCCGCCCTGATGGCCCCGCAGGAAGCCCTTGGCTTCGTAGATGTCGACGACGCTGCCTTCGACATCGCCGGGCGCCTTGAAACGGATCACCGAGCCCTCGCGCCCGGTCTCCTTGAAGCCGAACACGTCGGTGAGGATGGCCGCCGTCTTCGCCGCGCTGTCGAGCAGCAGGGTCACGCCGTGGAAGCCGCGGATCGCGTGCTCGGCCGGCACGTCGCCATTGCTCCAGCCCGGCTCGTTCTCGGCACCTGATATGCCGACCAGCGCGAGCGCCATGCCATCGGGATCGGTGAACGGCAGCACGGACTCGCCAAAACGCTTCTCCAGCGCCTCATACGCGATGCCCTTCTCGGTGAAGCGCTGCGTCCAATAGCCGAGCGAGCGCTGCGGCACGCGGAAGGCGGTCTGATGGGTCTCGCCGACGCCGCGGCGCCCGGCCGAGACGCCGGCCCAAGGAAAGAAGGTCAGGATGGTGCCGGGGCGGCCGGTCTCGTCGCCATAATAGAAGTGGTACGTGCCGGGATCGTCGAAATTGACCGTCTTCTTGACGAAGCGCAGGCCAAGATCCCGCGTGTAGAAGCCGAAATTGCGGATGGGATCGCCAGCAATCGCGGTGACATGGTGCAGTCCCGACATTGTCGTCCTCCAGATTCGGGGAGCGGTCTTGCTCTGGCCGGAAATATCGTTCCGCTTTAGATTGGAGACAATCCATGCAAATATGACGGCTATGTCTACGATTTGGAAACAATCGACGGGGCGGGCGCTTGGATAAGCTCGGCAGCCTCCGGGCCTTCGTGAAGGTGGTGGAAAGCGGCAGCTTTGCCGAGGCCGGTCGGCAGCTGCGGCTGTCGCGCTCGGCGATCAGCAAGTACATCGCCGACCTCGAGGAGAGCCTCGGCGTCCAGCTTCTGAACCGCACCACAAGGCACGCCAGCCCGACCGAGAACGGCCAGCGCTATTTCGAGCGCGCGGTCGTGATCCTCTCGGAGATCGAGGCTGCCGACCAGGCGGTGACGCAGGCGCAATCGGCACCGCGGGGGCTGCTGCGTGTCAACGCGCCGATGTCGTTCGGCACGATGCGGCTCGGGCCGGTGCTCGCCGATTTCATGGCGCGTTACCCGGAGCTTCAGCTCCAGATCGTGCTCAGCGACGATCTGCTCGATCCCGTGCAGGACGGCTTTGACGTGACCTTGCGGATCGCGGAGCTGGAATCGTCCAGCCTGATCGCGCGTAAGATCATGCCGGTGGCGCGCATGATCTGTGCGTCGCCGGATTATCTCGCCCGGCACGGCACGCCAAAGCATCCGCAGGATCTGCGCGAGCATGTTTCGCTGACCTACGGCTTCCTGCTCACGGGCAATCAGTGGAAGCTCACAGGCGGCGACGGCGACCACTGGATCCAGCCGGCCTGGTCGCTCTGCGTCAACAATGCCGAGGTGCTGCGCGATGTCGCCATCAAGGGCAGGGGACTGGCGCTGCTGCCGGAGTTCATTGCGGCCGATGCGTTGCGGAAAGGCGAGTTGCGGACAGTGCTGGATGAGTATTCCGCGCCGCCGCTAGCGCTCTATGCGGTCTATCCGCCAACGCGGCACTTGTCGCTGAAGGTGCGGCTGTTCATCGATTTCCTGGTGGAGCGGTTTGGGCGGGAGGATATTCTCGCCTAGCGCCGCAGCGTGAACGCGTCCGCGCTCCGCCGGTGCTCCCATTTCGCCTGCTCCAGCTCGGGCCGGTCGCACTCGATCTCGGGATAGCCGATGCAGAGATAGGCGATGAATTTCCACGAGGGCGGCACGTCGAGGATGGCCTGAATGCGATCCGGATTGAGGATCGACACCCAGCCGAGGCCAACGCCCTCGGCACGCGCGGCGAGCCACATCGCGGTGATGGCGGCGACCACGGAATATTCGGTTGTCTCCGGCATGGTCGCGCGGCCGAGGCCGTGGCCGATGTCGCTGCCCTTGTCCGCGAACACCGCGAGGTGGGCGGGCGCCTGCTCGAGGCCGGACAGTTTCAAGGTGGCATAGCGGGCGGCGCGGTCGCCGGAGTAGCGGCTCAGCGCGTCGGCATTGCACGTCCTGAAATCCTCGACCACGGCGCGGCGCGTTGCGGCATCGTCGACGACGACGAAGCGCCAGGGCTGGCTGAGCCCGACCGAAGGCGAGAGGCAGGCGGTTTCGATCAGGCGATCGATCGCACCCTCCGGCAATGGATCGCTGCGGAAGCGGCGCACGTCGCGCCGCCACACGAACAGCTCGCGCAAGTGCTGGCGGAAGGTATCGTCGAACTCGACCATGAGGTCATCGCCCCATCTGGAAGGACGCCGCCACTAGCAGGATCAGGATCTCGCCCGTCTGCTCGAACGCGCCGAGGATGTCGCCGGTCTGCCCGCCGATCTGGCGGATGGCAAGCCGCGCCAGTAACAGGCCGGCAAGCGACAGCAGGATCAGGCCGACCAGCGCCTTGGCTGGCCCCAACGCCAGGGCAAGCGCGAGCGTTCCAAGCGCGAAGGCGATGGCGATGCTACGGCCGGGCGGCGCCCCGGCGCTGGCTGACAGCCCATCAGGCCGCGCCGACGGGACCAGCGACATGAAGGCCGGCACGCCGGCGCGGGCAGCCACGTGCGCCGCACACAGCGCGAGCATGACGGCCCATGGATTTGCGATCGTCGCAAGCGCGCTCCAGCGCAGGCCGAACGACAGGATCAGGGCGCAGACACCATAGGTCCCGATCCGGCTGTCGCGCATGATCTCGAGCTTGCGCTCGCTCGTGCGGCCGCCGCCGAGTCCATCCGCGGTGTCGGCAAGTCCGTCCTCGTGCAGCGCGCCGGTGATGAGGGCGGTCGTGGCCAGCGCGAGCAACGCGGCAAGGCTCGGCGTCAGTCCGCAGCGAGTGGCGATCTTGTAAACCAGGGCGCCGGCGAGGCCGACCAGCAGTCCCGCGACCGGCAGCGCCCACGTCGCGCGCGCGATCGCGCCGTCACCAGCCGGCTTCGAGGATGCCAGCGGGAGGATCGTCACGAACGATGTCGCCATCCTGAGATCGGCAAAGATGTCTTTGAGCAGTTCGGCGCGCGGGATCATTTCAGCTTCATCGGCAGGCCGGCGACGACGAACTCGACCTCGTCGGCGACACCGGCAATGATCTGGTTCATGATCCCGGCGGCATCGCGGAAGCTGCGCGCCAGCGCGTTGTCGGGCACGATGCCGAGACCGACCTCGTTGGTGACCATGATGACCGGACTCCGCAGGCGGGGAAGAACGTCTGCGAGGCGCGTCACCTCGCGTAACCAGTCGCGCTCGGAATGCAGCAGGTTGGACAGCCAGAGCGTCAGGCAATCGACCAGTCTCGCGCCGCCGCCCTCGGTCTCGACCAGGGCCTGCACGAGATCGAGCGGCGCCTCGCGCTCGATCCAGTCGGTTCCGCGCCGCGCGCGATGCTTCGCAATGCGCTCCTGCATTTCGCCATCGAGCGCCTCGGCGGTCGCAATATAGACGAGCTGGCCGGGAAAGCTGCGCGCGCGCGCTTCCGGCCCGGGTGCTCTTGCCCGATCGCGCCCCGCCGGTGATCAAGATGACGGCCATGAAGGTCTCCTGCCGCAGCACTAATCATCAAACGCGGCCAAAGACAAAGCCGAAATCAGGCGGCGAGGGGCTTGCACTCGGCCGCCGTCTTGCGCAACAGGGGCGGGACAGGAGCTAGATGTGGACTTTGCGGGCGCGATGGTGGTGGCGATGGCGGTGGATGCCCTCCTGGGCTGGCCGGCGTGGCTGTTCGCGCGGATCGGCCATCCCGTCACCTGGCTGGGCGGGCTGATTGCGGCCGTCGACAGTGCCTGGAATCGCGCGTCCGATCCGCCGGCATCGCGCCGAGCCGCTGGCGCCGCCGCCGCGGTTGCGGTGATTGCGCTCTCCGTGGCGCTCGGTTGGGCGCTGCAATCACTGCTTCCTTCGGGCTGGATCCAGATCGTGCTGATTGGCATCCTGGCCTGGCCGCTGGTCGCGCTGCGCTCGCTGCATGATCATGTGGCGGCCGTCGCCATGCCCTTGCTTGCCGGCGACGTCGCCGCCGCGCGCGATGCGGTCTCGCGCATCGTCGGCCGCGATCCCGCAAGCCTCGATGAAGCCGGCATCGCGCGCGCGGCGATCGAGAGCCTTGCCGAAAACGCCTCCGACGGCATCGTCGCGCCGGTGTTCTGGGGCGCGCTGTTCGGCTTGCCCGGTATCCTCGGCTACAAGGCCATCAACACGCTGGACTCCATGATCGGCCATCGCAGCGAACGGCACGAAGCCTTTGGCTGGGCGGCAGCGCGCATCGACGACGTCGGCAATTTCATCCCGGCGCGGCTGACCGGATTTCTGTTCGTGGTGCTGGCGCCGCGAAGATCGGACGCGCTGGCGTGCATGACGCGCGATGCGCGACGGCATCGCTCGCCAAATGCCGGCTGGCCGGAAGCGGCCATGGCGGGCGGACTCGGTGTGCGGCTCAGCGGTCCCCGCATCTATCACGGCAGCGCGACCGACGAGCCCTGGCTGAACGAAGGCGCGCGCGATCCGCGCGCCGCCGATATCACCGAGGCGCTGACGGTCTATCGCCGCGCCATGCTGCTGGTCGCGGGCGTGCTTGCGATCCTGGCCTTCGCGTGAAACAACGGGGCATGCGCGAGCACGGTGGAAATCTGGACCTGGCCCAGCAGCGTTTTGGCGGACGCGCTGAAGATTGGATTGATCTGTCGACCGGGATCAACCGGGTGCCCTATCCCGTGGGCGAGGTGAGCGCGCGCGCGTGGACTGCGCTGCCGTCGCGCGCCGAGATCGAGGCATTGCATCGGGCGGCGCAGCAGGCCTACCGCACGGACGCACCGGTTGTTGCGGTCAGCGGTGCACAGGGCGCCATTCAATTGCTGCCGCAACTCGCGGCGCCCGGGCGGGCGCGTATTTTCGGGCCGACCTACAATGAATATGCGGGCGTCCTGGCCGCCGCGGGCTGGGACATCCAAGAGGTTGCGGAGCTCGATGCGCTGGCGGGTGCGGATCTCGCCATCATCGTCAATCCCAACAATCCCGACGGTCGACGTCATACGCCGAAGGACTTGCTCGCACTGCTCCCGCGCGTCGGCCGTCTCGTCATCGACGAGAGCTTTGCCGATGCCGATCCGCAATTGTCGCTTGCACCCGAGGCGGATCGACCGGGACTCTTGGTGCTGCGGTCGTTCGGAAAGTTTTATGGCTTGGCCGGCCTGCGGCTCGGCTTCGCCATCGGTCATGCCGCCGACATCGACAGGTTTGCCGCGATGTCCGGTCCATGGCCCGTCTCCGGCGCGGCGATCGAGATCGGCTGCCGTGCCTTGCGCGATGAGGCCTGGGCCGAGGCGACGTCGGCGCGGCTCGCGCGCGATTGTGTTCGCCTCGACGCGATGGCGCATGCGCAAGGCTGGCGACTCATCGGCGGCACACCGCTGTTCCGTCTTTACCAGACGCCTGACGCGCGAGCCTCTCAAGACGAGCTCGCGCGCAGCCACATCTGGTCCCGGCGTGTTCGTGCAAGAGCCGACATGGCTCCGCCTCGGGCTCCCCGGCAGCGAAGCCGAATGGACGCGCCTTGCCGAGGCCCTAGCGCGCTAGCGCGAGCAGGCCTTCGACGTCGAGATGCTTTTCCATGTGATCGGCCAGTGCCTCGAGCGCGCTCTCGACCCTGGCGTGATAGGGCTCGTCGCCCGCGGGAATATCCAGCCTGGCGAGGTATGCCTTGCGGAAATTATCCGACGTGAACAGGCCGTGCAGATAGCTGCCCTGCACACGGCCATCCCTTGAGATCGCTCCTTCAGCTTCGCCGTCCAGCTTGGCGAAGGGGCGGGCGCGATCCGGGCCGTCGGTGCGGCCGATATGGATCTCGTAAGCCTGGATCGGCTGATCCGTCGCCGCGTGCACGGCCGCAACGCGCGTCAGCGTCTTCTGCGGGCTCATCACCGTCTCGACATTGAGAAGCCCGAGGCCCGGCGTGTCGCCCGCAGGTCCTTCGATGCCTTCGGGGTCGGCGACGCTGCGTCCCAGCATCTGATAGCCGCCGCAGAGGCCGAGCACATGGCCGCCCCTGCGGTGGTGGGCGAGCAGGTCGATGTCCCAGCCCTGCGCGCGCAGGAATGCGAGGTCGCCGCGGGTGGATTTTGAGCCAGGGATGATGACGAGGCGCACGTCGCCCGGGATCGCTTCGCCCGGACGCACCATCACGAGATCGACGCCCGGCTCGAGCTTGAGCGGATCGAGATCATCGAAATTGGCGATGCGCGATAGCGCGAGACAGGCGATCTTGCATCGGCCCGGCTTGCGCGCATCGCGCAGGCCGAGCGCGTCTTCGGCCGGCAGCTCGCCAGCACGCGGAAACCAGGGCAGCACGCCAAACCCGCGCCATGCGGTCTTTTGCTCGATCAGATTGTAGCCGTCGTCGAACAGGGTGGGGTCGCCGCGGAACTTGTTGATGACGAAGCCGGAGATCATCGCGGCATCGTCGGGGTCGATCACCGTCTTGATGCCGACGAGCTGGGCAATGACACCGCCGCGGTCGATGTCGCCGACCAGCACGACCGGCACATTCGCCTTGCGGGCAAAGCCCATATTGGCGATGTCGGACCTGCGCAAATTCACCTCGGCCGGGCTGCCGGCACCTTCGACCAGCACGAGATCGGCGCGCGCCTTCAGGCGCTCGAAACTCTCGAGCACCGCGCCCATCAGCGACGGCTTCATCGCCGCGTAGTCGCGCGCGCGTGCGGTCGCGATGCGCTTGCCGTGAACCACGACTTGCGCGCCGACATCGGTCTCGGGCTTGAGCAGCACCGGGTTCATGTCGGTGTGCGGCTCGACACCGGCGGCGAGCGCCTGCAGCGCCTGGGCGCGGCCGATCTCGCCGCCGTCGACCGTGACCGCGGCGTTGTTCGACATGTTCTGCGGCTTGAACGGCAGCACCCGCAGACCGCGGCGCGTGAAGGCGCGCGCGAGGCCGGCGACGATGAGCGACTTGCCCACGTCCGAGCCGGCCCCCTGGATCATCAATGCGCGTGCCATCGATATCTTTTAAAGCGAAATGGGATTGAGTTGAATCAAGCAGCTGCGGGCTCGGTGCACCTCTCCCGCTTGCGGGAGAGGTCGTGCCGAAGGCACGGGTGAGGGTTTTCTCCTCTTGGGGGCTCTCGATTGCGGAGATACCCTCTCCCCAACCCTCCCCCGCAAGCGGGGGAGGGAGCATACCTCTCTTGGCGCAGCATTAGAATCCAATCTCATCAGCATCAAAACTCGACGCCGGCTTGCGCCTTGATGCCGGAACGGAAGGGATGCTTGACCAGCGTCATCTCGGTGACGAGGTCGGCGATCTCGATCAGCTCGTCCTTGGCGTTGCGCCCGGTGAGCACGACATGCGTCATCGCAGGTTTATGCGTCGTCAGAAACTCGACGACCTCGGCGATATCGAGATAGTCGTAGCGCAGCGCGATGTTGATCTCGTCGAGCACGACCATGCGCAGCCGCTCGTCGAGGATCAGCTCTTTGGCCTTCTCCCAGCCGGCGCGTGCGGCGGCGATGTCGCGGGCGCGGTCCTGCGTCTCCCAGGTGAAGCCTTCGCCCATCGCGTGGAACTGACAGAGGTCGCCGAAATGGCCGGTGAGCAGTCGCCGCTCGCCCGTGTCCCAGGCGCCCTTGATGAATTGCACCACCGCACAAGGGAAGCCATGCGCAACGCAACGGACGATCATGCCGAAGGCCGAGGAGGATTTTCCCTTGCCGGCGCCGGTATGGACGATGATCAGGCCCTTTTCGCCGCTCTTGGTCGCCATGATCTTGTCGCGGGCGGCCTTCTTCTTCGCCATTTTCTGGGCATGCCTGATGTCGGTTTCCTCGGCTGTTTGGGTATCCGGTTCAGATGTCATGGGACCCGGTCCTTCGGCTTGACAAGTGGCGGCCACCGGCAAATGGTGGCCCGGCGTTGGTTCCTGTCCTATGACAGGCGAAGAGGGAATGCGATAGGGTCCGAATCGGCAAGATCTGGATCCAAACTGCAGCCGCCCCCGCGACCGTGACCGGAGAGATGCCCGAAGCCACTGATTCCTTACGGAATCGGGAAGGCGGGGATCGAAGGGCCAAAACCCTGCTCCGCAAGCCGGGAGACCTGCCAGCGCGGACGAGTTTTGGACCGGCGGACGGGGTGTTCCGCGACGGGGAAGCGGGCCTTTCTGGAGAATGGTCCGTGCGCCTCATCGCCTCCCGCTGTTATCTGGAAGAGGCGATGACCGTCACACTTCATGTCTGCATCACCTGCCGCGCCGGCCAGACGCTTGGCGAGGGCGAGACGACACCCGGCAAGCGCCTGCATGGCGCGATCCTCGAGGCCGGCGTGCCCGAGGGCGTCAGCGTGGTTCCCGTCGAATGCCTGTCGGCCTGCAGCCAAGGCTGCTCGGTCGCGCTCAGCGCGCCCGGCCGCTGGTCCTATGTCTATGGCCGCCTGTCCGATGCGAATGCGCAGGACGTGGTCGCGGGCGCTGCGGCCTACGCGGCGGCGCCCGACGGAATCGTGCCATGGCGCAGCCGTCCCGAGATCTTCCGCAAGCAGTCGCTTGCCCGCATTCCCCCCATTGCCGTCGTGCCGGAGGCCGCTGAATGAACTCGCTCGCAAAAGTCCCCGTCACGGTGGTCACCGGTTTTCTCGGTTCCGGCAAGACGACGCTGATCCAGCATCTGCTCAGCAATGCCGGCGGCAAGAAGCTCGCGGTGCTCGTCAACGAGTTCGGCAGCGAGGGCGTCGACGGCGAGATCCTGAAGTCCTGCGCCGATGCGAACTGCCCGGAGGAGAACATCGTCGAGCTCGCCAATGGCTGCATCTGCTGCACCGTCGCCGACGATTTCATTCCGACCATGGAGCAATTGCTGGCGCGGCCGGTGCGGCCCGATCACATCCTGATCGAGACCTCGGGCCTGGCGCTGCCAAAGCCGCTGCTGAAGGCGTTCGACTGGCCGGAGATCCGCTCGCGCATCACGGTCGACGGCGTGATCGCGCTGGCCGACGCCGAGGCCGTCGCGGCCGGCCGCTTCGCGCCGGATCCGGCTGCGGTGGAAGCGCAGCGCGCGGCGGACGACAATCTCGATCACGAGACGCCGCTGTCGGAGGTGTTCGAGGACCAGATCGCCTGTGCCGATATCGTGCTGCTGACCAAGGCCGACCTTGCGGGCGCGGCCGGAATCGAAGCCGCAAAGGCGGCGATCACCGCCGAGATGCCGCGCCGCGTGCCGATGCTGCCCGTCACCGACGGCGCGATCGACGCGCGCGTCATCCTCGGCCTCGGTGCGGCGGCCGAGAATGATCTCGCCGCGCGGCCCTCGCATCACGACGGCGAGGAAGAGCATGAGCATGATGATTTCGCCTCCGTCGTGATCGACCTTCCGGAGGTGGCGGATATCGAGGCACTGGTTGCCTCCGTCCAGAAGCTGGCGCGCGAGCAGAACGTCCTGCGGGCCAAGGGCTACATCGCGGTCGCGGGCAAGCCGATGCGCCTGTTGCTGCAGGCGGTCGGCGAGCGGGTGCGCCATCAGTTCGACAAGCCTTGGGGCGCGGGTCACAGGCAGTCCAAGCTCGTCGTGATCGGCGAGCATGGCGATATCGACGAGGCCGCGATCAAGGCGGGACTTGGTCTTTCAGGGTCTGGCATCTGATGCACGTCGTCTTCCGCGAGAGCCGCGGTCTCGAGGAGACCGCGACGCCAAGAGACATCGGCCAGGACCCGGCCGATCTCGTGGTGCTCTCGTATTCGGATTCCGATTTGGCCGCGTTCGCGGCCGGCTGGCGGCGCGGTCGGGGCAGCCTGCCGTCGCTGCGGCTCGCCAATCTCGCTGAGCTGCGGCATCCGCTATCGGTCGACACCTATATCGAGCGCACGCTGTCGCGCGCGCGGGGCATATTGGTGCGCCTGATCGGCGGAGAGTCTTATTGGGCGTACGGGCTTGCGGCGCTTCAGCAACTCGCGAAAGAGCGCAACATCGTGCTCGCCGTGTTGCCGGCGGACGGCCGCGACGACACGCGGCTCGATGCGTACTCGACCCTGCCGGTCTCGACGTTGCGCCGGCTCAAGGTGCTCTGCGACACCGGTGGCCCGGTCGCCGCGCAAGCGGCGATCGCGCAGCTCGCGCTGGCCTCAGGCCTCTATGCTGGCCCGGTCATCGGCGAGATGACCGTGCCCGAGATGGGATTCTACGATCCCGCGCGCGGCGTCATTGCCGCGCCGGCGGGCGGCGAGGGCAAGCCGCGCGCACTCGTGACGTTCTATCGCTCCTATCTCACCGCCGCCGATACGGGGCCGGTTGACGCCTTGATTGTCGCGCTGCGCGAGAAGGGATTTGACGCCTACGGCGCGTTCGTCACCTCGCTGAAGGCGCCGGGCGTTGCCGACTGGCTGCGCGCGCATCTGGCGCAACATCCTGCGGCGGCGATCGTCAATGCGACGGCGTTCTCGGCCCTTGGCGACGACGGCACGACGCCATTCGATGCCGCGTCCTGTCCGGTGTTCCAGGTCGCGCTCTCGACGGCGCGGCGCGAGGATTGGGCGGAATCACTGCGTGGCCTGTCGCCCGGCGATCTCGCGATGCATGTCGTGCTGCCGGAGGTCGACGGCCGCCTGTTCGCAGGCGTGGTGAGCTTCAAATCGGCCGGTCAGCGCGATCCGGATTTGCAGTTTGCGCATCTGGCGCACAGGCCGGATGAGGAATGCGTGAAGGCGGTCGCCGCGCGCGTTACGGCCTGGCATCGCCTTGCGCAGAAGCCCGCCGGCGAGAAGCGGCTGACCGTCGTGCTCTCGAACTATCCCGGTCGTCCGCACCAGATCGCGCATGCGGTTGGGCTCGACGCGCTGGCGTCAGTCGAAGCGTTACTGTCCGATCTGGCGGAGGCCGGCTTCGATGTCGCGCCGATCGATGCGCTCGGCGAGACGCTGCTAAGGCAGAGTTTGACCTGGAGTGTTGCCGATTATCGCGCGGGGCTGTCGCGCCTGCCGCAATCCTTGCAGGACGATCTCGCGCGCGCCTGGGGCGCGGTGGAAAACGACCCGAGCTGCCGCGATGGCGCGTTCCACTTCGCCGCGATTCAGTGCGGCCGGTCGGTCATCGCAGTCCAGCCCGAGCGCGGCGATGCGGCCTCGCGCGATGCCGATTATCACGATCTCACCCGCACGCCGCGCCATGCCTATGTCGCATTCTATCTCTGGCTCAGGCAGCAAGGCTGCGATGCTGTCGTGCATATGGGCGCGCACGGCACGCTGGAATGGCTGCCCGGAAAATCCGTGGCGCTGTCCTCGAGCTGCTGGCCGGAAGCGCTGATCGGCGATCTTCCCGTCATCTATCCCTTCATCGTCAACGATCCCGGCGAGGCCGCGCAGGCCAAGCGGCGCATCGGCGCGGTCACCATCGGCCATTTGCCACCGCCGCTTGAGACATCAGCGGTGCCGGAAGGTCTACGTCGGCTGGAACGGTTGCTCGATGAGTATTCGACCGCTGACGGCCTCGATCCCGCCCGTCGCCAACGCCTGATCGCGGCGATCCGTGACGAGGCGCGGGCAGCGGGTCTCGAAGACGATCTCGGCCTCGATGCCTCGGCCGCACCGGCCGAAGCGATCCCGCGGATCGACCGCTTCGTGTGCGATCTCAAGGAGAGCCAGTTCGGCGACGGCCTGCACGTGTTCGGCCGCGGCGCTTGTGCCGATGCGGAACGCGATGCATTGCGTTCCGCGCTCGCTGGCAAACGCGTCGCGCCGGGGCCGTCGGGCTCCCCGTATCGCGGGCGTCAGGACGTGCTGCCGACAGGGCGCAATCTCTTCGCCGTCGACCCGCGCGCGGTGCCGACGCCATCGGCGCATGCCCAAGGCATCAAGCTCGCCGAAGAGCTGCTGCGGCGCCATCTGCAGGATCATGGCGACTGGCCGAGGGGTCTCGTCGTCGATCTCTGGGGGTCGGCGACCATGCGCACCGCAGGCGAAGAGTTTGCGATGGCACTGCATCTGGCCGGCCTTGCGCCGCGCTGGGATCATGCGTCCGGCCGCGTCACCGGTTATGACATCATCGCGCCGGCCGAGCTCGGCCGCCCGCGCATCGACGTCACGCTGCGCGTATCCGGCCTGTTCCGCGACGTCTTCGCAGGTCTGGCGCAATTGTTCGAAGCCGCCGCCGAGGCGCTCGCCGCGCGCGAGGACGAGGGCGATGAGAACCCCTATCGGCATCGTGCGCGCCGCGTGTTCGCGCCGCGGCCCGGACAATACGGCGTCGGCCTGTCGGCGATCCCGGATGCCTTCACGCCGGAGACGCGCGAGGCCGCTGGCGAAGCGTGGCTGTCGGCATCGTCCTGGGCGTTCTCTGCAGATGGCGCGATGCAGCGGGATCGCGCAGGTATCGAACAGCGTCTCGCGTCCGCCGATGCTTTTGTCCACGTCCAGGACTTGCCCGAAACCGATCTGCTGCTCGCCGCCGACTATGCCGCGCATGAGGCAGGCATCGCCGCAGCAGCCGCGCACCTCGGGGCAGGCGCGCCGTCGCTCTATCATCTCGATGCGACACGGCCGGGCGAACCGCATGCGCGGACGCTGACGGAGGAGATCTCACGTGTGGTCCGGGCGCGTGCGGCCAATCCGGACTGGATCGCCGGCATGATGCGCCACGGTTTCCGCGGCGCCGCCGAGATCACCGCGACGCTGGAGCACATGGCCGCCTTCGCACATCTCGCCGGCGCCGTGCCGCCGCATCTGTTCGACCTCTATTACGACGCGACACTCGGCAACGACGACGTCCGCGCCTTCATGGCGCGCGAAAATCCGTCCGCACTCGCCGCAATGGAAACCTGCTTCACGCGCCTGCACGAAGCCTCGCTCTGGCGAACCCGCCGCAATTCGATTGCAGCGGCGCTGCGGGAGGCGTCATGAGCACGGCCACGGTTAAGGGATGGTGTCCCGGCGCACTGCGCCCGATGCGATCGGGCGACGGGCTCGTGGTGCGCGTGCGTCCGTTCGGCGGGCGCCTTGAAGCGCCGCAAATCTCCGGGCTTGCGGAACTCGCCGAGCGCTTCGGCAATGGTCTGATCGACGTCACGAGCCGGGCTAACTTGCAGATCAGGGGCGTTCAGGAGGACGGCCATCGTCCGTTGCTCGATGGTCTTGCGCAGCTGGCGCTGCTCGATCCCGACGCCGACATCGAAGCCAGGCGCAACATCCTGGTGACGCCGTTCTGGAGCAATGGCGATGAAACGCAGTCGCTCGCCGCGGAGCTCGAGGAGGCGCTCGCCGATTCCGGCCTTGCCCTTCCCACCAAGTTCGGCTTCGCCATCGATGACGGGCGGTCGCGCGTTCTCGCCGGCGATTCCGCCGACATCCGCATCGAGCGCGACCGCTCGGGTGGTCTCCTGGTGCGGGCCGACGGCGCCAAGCTCGGTCGTTCCGTCGATCGCGGACAGGCCGTGAGCGCGGCGCTGGCGCTCGCAAGCTGGTTCGTCATCTCCGGCGGTGCAAAGGGCGGGCGAGGGCGCATGGCAGCCCACATCGGATCCGGCGCCGTGTTGCCTCAATCGTTGCGCGGCGAGACCGAGCCTGCGCCTGTGATGGCCGCGGTGCGTCCCGGGCACTATCCGCAAGGTGCGGTGGTCGGCATCGCGTTCGGGCAGATGCTGCACGCGACGCTGCATCAATTCTCTGCTTGCGGCCATGCGCTGCGCATGACGCCCTGGCGGATGGTGCTGAGCGAGGGCAAGCGCGAGATGCCGAGCGGGGCGGGGCTCATCACCAGGCCCCATGATCCGGCGCTGCGCGTCATCGCCTGCAGCGGCGCGCCGCGCTGCCGCGAGGCCCATGCCGATACGCGCGCGCTAGCCGCGGCGCTGGCGCCGCGCATCGCCGCCGACGCGCGGCTGCACGTCTCCGGCTGCGGCAAGGGCTGCGCCCATTCCGGCGCGGCTGCGGTCACGCTGATTGCGACGCGTGCCGGGTTCGATCTCGTCCGCGACGGCTCGACCCGCGACGCGCCGGTCCTGCGCGGGCTGAACGGCGCCGACATCGTCAGCGATCCCTCCATCCTGGTCGGAGGGAACTGATGCCGCACACCTACGAGACCGACGGCGCTGCGATCTACCGGCAATCCTTTGCCACCATCCGGGCCGAGGCCGATCTCGCCCGCTTCACGCCGGACGAGGAGCCGGTGGTGGTGCGGATGATCCATGCCGCCGGCATGGTCGGCCTGGAAGCCCATATCCGCTTCACGCCAGATATGGCGATAGCCGCGCGCGCGGCCTTGCAGAAGGGCGCGCCGATCCTGTGCGACGCGCGCATGGTCTCGGAAGGCATTACGCGCGCGCGATTGCCCGCGGCCAATGCCGTGATCTGCACGCTCGGCGATCCCGCCGTGCCTGCGCTGGCGCAGTCCATGCGCAACACGCGCTCGGCCGCGGCGCTGGAGCTGTGGCGCCCGCATCTCGATGGTGCGATCGTCGCTATCGGCAATGCGCCGACCGCGCTGTTTCATCTGCTCAACATGCTGGAGGATCGCGACTGTCCGCGGCCGGCTGCGATCATCGGTTGTCCCGTCGGCTTCGTCGGCGCGGCCGAATCCAAGGCCGCGCTGATGGCCGATCCGCCGGCACCGGCGCTCACCGTCGAAGGCCGCCTCGGCGGATCCGCCATCACGGTTGCTGCCGTGAACGCGCTCGCAAGCCGGAGCGAATAGCCATGGGACGCATCATCTGCTGCGGTCTCGGCCCCGGTGATCCTGATCTGATGAGCGTGCGTGCCGATCGTACGGTGCGGGGCGCTAGCCACGTCGCCTATTTTCGCAAGAAGGGCAGGCCGGGCCAGGCGCGCCGCATCGTCGAGGGCATGCTGGCGAGCGGCGTCACCGAATATCCAATGGAATATCCGGTTACGACGGAGATTGCTTTCGACAGCCCCGAATACGTGCAGCTGCTCGCAGGCTTCTATGACGAATGGGCCGAGCGCCTGGCGCGGCTTTCGCGCGCCGTCGACGTCATCGTGCTCTGCGAGGGCGATCCTTACTTTTACGGCTCCTTCATGCATCTGCACACGCGCCTGCAAGGCCGCGTCGAGATCGAGGTGATCGCCGGCATTCCCGGCATGGTCGGCTGCTGGAACGGCGTCGGGCAGCCGATCGCGCTCGGCGACGACGTGACGACGGTGCTGATGGGGACGCTCCCCGAGGCCGAGCTCGAACGCCGCATGCGCGATTCCGATGCGCTGGTCGTCATGAAGACTGGCCGCAATCTGGCAAAGGTGCGCCGCGCGCTTCGCTGCGCCGGGCGGCTCGACGATGCCTGGCTGGTCGAGCGCGGCACCATGCCGGGCGAGCGCGTGGTGCGGCTCGCCGAGATCGACGCGGCCGACTGCCCCTACTTCGCGATCGTGCTCGTGCACGGCAAGGGCCGGCATCTGGACGCCGCCGAATGACGGGCACCCTGACCATCGCGGGCCTCGGGCCGGGCAGCGACGCGCTGGTGACGCCGGAGGTCACGGCGGCGCTTGCGACGGCGACCGATATTCTGGGCTATGCGCCTTATGTCGCACGCGTGCCGCCGCGGCCTGGGCTCACCCTGCATCCCTCCGACAATCGCGAAGAGCTGCAACGTGCGAGCGAGGCCCTGCGGCTTGCCGCCGACGGCGGCCAGGTCGTCGTCGTCTCTTCCGGCGATCCCGGCGTGTTCGCGATGGCATCCGCCGTGTTCGAGGCACTCGAGCAGGCGCCGCAATGGCAGGGACTGCCGATCCGCGTGCTGCCCGGCGTCACCGCGATGCTGGCGGCCGCCGCGCGTGCCGGCGCGCCGCTCGGACATGATTTCTGCGCGATCAACCTCTCCGACAATCTCAAGCCGTGGACCGTGATCGAGAAACGCCTGCGCCTCGCGGCGGAAGCCGATTTTGCCATCGCGATGTACAACCCGCGCTCGGCCAGCCGCCCGGAAGGATTCGGCCGTGCGCTTGCGCTGCTTCGCGAGGCCGGCTGCGGCGAGCGTCTCATGATCTTCGCGCGCGCGATCAGCGCGGCTGATGAAAAGATCGAGATCGTGACGCTGAACCAAGCGACGCCCGAGATGGCTGACATGCGCACGCTGGTGATCCTCGGCAATTCGCAGACACGCCGCGTCGGCCGCTGGGTCTATGCGCCGAGGCGGGCAGAATGACCGAGCCATTGCATCACGTCAGTGACGCGCTCGACCCGCCGGCGCTCTGGCAGATCTGGTCGCGAGATCATGATTACGGGAAGGCCGAGCCTGCGGGCCGCGTCGATCTTGGCGCGTGCGCCGTCGCCGCCGGAATTGCGGGCGACGATCCAGGAGATGCCGCGCGTGCGCAGCATCTCGAGTTCGCCCTCGAGGGTGAACGGACCGCGCGACACGATCACATCGGCCGCGAAGGGCAGGGTTGCTTCCGGCGGATCGACGAAGCGCAGCGTGTAGGCGTGCTGCGGCTTCGTCGCGAACGGCGCGATGTGCTGGCGGCCGATGGCGAGGAACACGTTTGCCGGAGCGTCCGGCAGTGCGGCGACCGCAGCGTTGACATCCACCACCTCGAGCCAGGTGTCGGCGGCCGCCTTGATCCAGGGCGCGCGTTCCAGCGCAAGCAACAGCGTGCCCGTCTGCGCGCACGCCTCGACGGCGTTGCGGCTCATTTCCGCGGCGAAGGGATGTGTCGCATCGATCACATGAGTTATGCCTTCGCGGCGGATGTAGTCGGTCAGCCCGCTCACGCCGCCGAACCCGCCGATGCGGGTCGGCAGCGGCTGATCGGCCGGCGTGCGGGTGCGGCCGCCATAGGAATAGACGGCGTCGATGCCGGCGCGCGCGATCTCCGCGGCGAGCAGGCTCGCATCGGCCGTTCCGCCCAGAATGAGGGCGCGAATCATGTCTGATCCCTGGCTGACCATCATCGGTATCGGCGAAGATGGCCTTGCTGGGCTGTCGGAGGCAAGCCGAAAGGCGCTTGCCAGGGCCGAAACCGTGTTCGGCGGCGAGCGTCATCTTGCGCTTGCCGAAATTGGCAGCCGCGGCCGTCCGTGGCCGGTGCCGTTCGATGCGAATTTCGTGCTGAGCTGCCGCGGTCGGCCGACGGTGGTGCTCGCCTCCGGCGATCCGTTCTGGCATGGCGCCGGCGCGAGCCTTGCCGAGAAGCTCGGCAGCGACGAGTGGGTCGCGCATCCCGCGCCGTCGACGTTCTCGCTTGCGGCCGCGCGGCTGGGCTGGCGACTGGAGTCGACCATTTGCCTCGGCCTGCACGCTGTATCATTCGAACGTCTCGCTCCGCACCTGGTGCGCGCCGCGCGCATCATTTGCCTCGTGCGCGATGGCAAAGCCGCCGGCGATCTTGCGAAATGGCTGACGGAACGCGGCTGGGGCGCTTCCGCATTTTGGACTCTCGCCGCGCTCGGCGGGCCGCGCGAAGCTGTCCAGCAGTATTGCGCAATGGACTTTGCTGATGATCGCGCTGCCAATCTGGTTGCGGTAGCGGTGGAGGCGAGGGGCGCACAGGGCATTCCGCGCAGCTCGGGCCTGCCAGACGACCTCTTCGTCCATGACGGCCAGATCACCAAGCGGCCGGTCCGCGCACTGGCGCTCTCCGCGCTGGCGCCGCGTCCGGGGGAGCGGCTGTGGGACATCGGCGCCGGATCGGGATCGATCTCTGTGGAGTGGGCGCTGTGCGGCGGGACGGCTACCGCAATCGAGGCGCGCGAGGATCGCGTCGCGAACATTCGCAAGAATGCGGCCGCCTTCGGTCTGACGCATCGGATCACAGTCGTCACGGGCAGGGCACCGGAAGCTCTTGCCGGGTTGGAAGCGCCGGATGCCGTCTTCATTGGCGGTGGTCTCGACGAAGTGTTATTTGATGCGATCTGGACGCGGCTCTCGCCGGGTACGCGGCTCGTGGCGCATGCTGTGACGCTGGAGACGGAAGCTCTGCTCGGCGAGCTGCATCAGCGTCACGGCGGCGAACTGATGCGGGCCGAAATTTCGCATGCCGTCCCGCTCGGCCGCTATCGGTCGTGGGAGGCGGCACGCCCCGTGGTGCAGTGGAGTGTGGTGCGATGAAGGTCGCCGGTTTAGGCTTCAAGCGCGACGTGACGCTGACTTCGCTGCGCGAAGCGCTGCTGGCTGCGGGCGGTGCGGAAGGGCTTGCGGCGATGGCAACTGTCAGCGACAAGGCCGACACCGAGGCGCTGAAGCAACTCGCTCGTGAATGCGGCGTGCCGATCAGGGCTGTTCCGGTCGCGACACTGGCCGGCATCGACACGCCCACGCAATCGAAGCTCGTCGCGGAGAAATTCGGCACCGGATCTGTGGCCGAGGCTGCAGCGCTCGTGGTCGCCGGTCCGCACGCGCGGTTGATTGCAACACGGGTCGTCTCGCAGGATCGCAGTGCGACCGCGGCGATCGCCGAAGGAGACGGCGTATGACGGTGCATTTCATCGGCGCCGGGCCGGGCGCGCCCGATCTGCTGACGTTGCGGGGCCGCGACCTGATCGCGGCCTGTCCAGTCTGTCTCTATGCCGGCTCGCTGGTGCCGGAGGGCGTGCTGGCGCATTGCCCACCCGGCGCGCGCATCGTCAATACCGCGCCCATGTCGCTCGACGAGATCATCGCCGAGATCGCAGCCGCGCATGCGGCAGGCCTGGATGTCGCGCGGCTGCATTCCGGCGATCTCTCAATCTGGTCGGCGATGGGCGAGCAGCTCCGCCGTTTGCGTGCGCTCGGGATTCCCTACTCGGTGACACCCGGCGTTCCCTCGTTCTCGGCTGCCGCGGCCGCGCTCGAGGCTGAGCTGACGCTGCCCGGTCTTGCTCAGACGGTCGTGCTGACGCGCACGCCGGGCCGGGCCAGCGCGATGCCCGGGGGCGAGAAGCTCGCTGCGTTCGCTGCGACCGGCGCGGTGCTCGCGATCCACCTGTCGATCCATCTGCTCGACCAGGTCGTCGCCGAGCTGACGCCGTATTACGGCGCGAATTGCCCGGTCGCGATCGTCTGGCGCGCGAGCTGGCCGGAGCAGCGCATCGTGCGCGCGACGCTGGCAACGCTCGATGCGGCCGTGGGTGGCGAGATGGAGCGCACCGCGTTGATCCTGGTCGGCAAGACGCTTGGCGCTGCCGATTTCGACGAGAGCCGCCTCTACGCCGCCGATTACGACCGCCGCTACCGGCCCGTCGGTGCCGAGCCGCGCTTTCCGGAGGCGTCGTGATGGCGGCGAGCCTCGTCATCTCCGCGCCGGCCTCCGGTGTCGGCAAGACCACGCTGACGCTGGCGCTGGCCCGCGCCTGGCGCAATCGCGGCCTGAACGTGCAGTGCTTCAAGAGCGGGCCCGACTATATCGATCCCGCCTTCCACGCCGCCGCCACGGGACGCGCCTCGGTCAACGTTGACAGCTGGGCGATGGATCGCAGCGCCATCGCGCATCTCGTCAGCCGTGGCGGCAATGCAGATGTCGTGCTCGCCGAGGGATCGATGGGCCTGTTCGACGGTGTCGCTGCGCGCGGCGTCTCCGGCACCGGAGCGACAGCTGATATCGCGGAGATGCTGGGCTGGCCGGTGGTTTTGGTGATCGATCCCTCCGGCCAGGCGCAGACTGCGGCAGCGATCGCCGCCGGCCTTCGCGATTACCGCGCCGGCGTGCGCCTTGGCGGCGTCGTGCTCAATCGCGTCGCCAGCCCGCGCCATGAGGATCTGGTGCGGCGCGCGCTGAACGAGGCCGGCATCAAAGTGTTCGGCGCGCTGCCGCGCCATGCCGAGATCAGCCTGCCGAAGCGGCATCTCGGTCTCGTGCAGGCCGAGGAGCAGGCCGAGATCGGCAAGCTGATCGACGAAGCCGCGCGCTTTGTCGCCGAGCACGTCGATCTCGATGCGGTGCTCCACTCGGCAGGCAAATGGTCGCCGCAAGCTGTGGCGAACGGCTTGAACGTGAGGCCGCCCGGCCAGCGCATCGCGCTGGCGCGCGATGCGGCGTTCTCGTTCGTCTATCCGCATATGCTGGAAGCCTGGCGCGCGGCGGGCGCCGAGATCGTGCCGTTCTCGCCGCTGGCCGATGAAGTGCCCGACGCGAGCGCCGACGTGTGCTGGCTGCCCGGCGGCTATCCCGAGCTTCATGCAGGAAAGATCGCGGGCAATGCGCGCTTTCGCAGCGGACTGCGCGCTTTCGCCGAGACGCGGCCGGTGCATGGCGAATGCGGAGGCTATATGGTGCTGGGCGCAGGCCTGACCGACGCCGACGGTATCCGCCATGAGATGACAGGGCTGCTCGGCCTGGAGACCAGCTTTGCCAAGCGCCGCATGCATCTCGGCTATCGTCTTGCCGAACTGGCCGCGCCGATGCCGGGGCATAAGCCTGGCGCGCGCCTGCGCGGCCACGAGTTCCACTATTCGACCATCCTCGCCCAGCCCGATACGCCGCTCGCGGTCGTGCACGACGCCACCGGCGCGGTCATTGCCGAAACCGGCTCGCGCCGTGGCCATGCCACCGGCACGTTCTTCCATCTGATTGCGGAGGACCGGTGAGCGGGTTTGTCTCTTTCGTTTCCGCCGGTCCGGGCGATCCCGAGCTCCTCACGGTGAAAGGCGCCACGCGGCTGCGCGAGGCCGACGTCGTGCTTTATGACGATCTTGCCTCCGGCGCGATCCTCGATCTCGCCCGGCCCGGCGCCAATCTCGTCGCGGTGGGAAAGCGGGCCGGGCGTCCTTCGACCAAGCAGCACCACGTCAACCGTCTCCTGGTCGACTATGCCGCAACAGGCGCGCGCGTGGTGCGGCTTAAATCCGGCGATGCCGGCATTTTCGGCCGGCTCGAGGAGGAGATCGAGACGCTGCGCGAAGCCGGCATCGGCTACGAGATCATTCCCGGCGTCACCTCCGCCTGTGTCGCCGCCGCCCAGGCCGGCATTCCCCTGACCCGCCGGCATACCTCCCGCCGGGTGCAGTTCATCACCGGCGCTGACGTCACGGGCGAGCTGCCGCCCAATCTGAATTGGGCGGCGATGGCCGATCCAGAGGCCACGACCGTGGTCTATATGGGCCGGCGCACCTTTCCGGCGCTTGCCGCAAAATTGATCGCGCACGGCCTCGCTCCCAGCACCCCGGCGCTATTCGCCGAATCCCTCGGGCGATCTGACGAACGATTGGTCCGCACCACGATTGCCGAGCTCGCCGAGCAGCTTGGGCGCGGCGGCGCCGCTTCCACCGCCGCCGTCATCCTGTTCGGTGCGCTGGCGGGAGAATATCCGGCATGAGCGCTCCGGCAGCGGTTCGCCCCTTGACGCCCGCGATGCGAAAGGGGCACACAAGAGAGGCATGGTGCTCGACGCGGCGCAAAGCGCCGGAGCATAATCGGGAATGGGGATGGGCGGACCCAGTTGCGGCGCCCCAAACCCCAGCCGCCCCCGCGACTGTAAGCGGTGAGGGGCTCCGAACCGCCACTGGACCGCAAGGTCCGGGAAGGCCGGAGAACCCAGTGAACCGCGAGCCAGGAGACCGGCCGTGCACGTATTGAGGCCAAGGCCGTCGGGTGTGACGGCAGGAAGGAATTGAGCCATGCATATCGAACCCGGGATCGTGACGGGCGCCAAGCTCGTGTTGAGTTACGCGACCGGCATCGCCGCAGGCGGCGTTGCCTTGAAGCTCGCGGTCGAGACCGTGCGCGAGCAGGGCGCCGGCTCTTTCGCCGCGCGGACACTGGCCACCACCGCTCTCGTCTTCGTCTTCTTCGAGATCCTGCCGCACTTTCCGGTTGGGGTATCAGAGGTGCACTTCATCCTTGGCTCGACCTTGTTCCTGCTCTTTGGTGCTGCGCCCGCCGCCTTCGGCCTCGCAATTGGCCTGCTGCTTCAGGGCATGCTGCTGGAGCCAGTCGATCTGCCGCAATACGGCATGAACGTCACCACGCTGCTGGTGCCGCTGTTCGCGATCCAGGCGATCGCCACGCGGATCATTGCCCGCAACACCGCCTATGTCGATTTGAAATACGGTCAGGCGCTGGCGCTTTCGACGACCTACCAGGCCGGCGTGATCGCATGGGTGGCGTTCTGGGCGCTCTATGGCTCCGGCTTTGCGATCAGCAACCTCGCCAGCATTGCGACGTTCGCTGCCGCTTATGCGCTGGTCATCGTGATCGAGCCGCTGGCCGATCTCGCCGTGCTGGCGCTGGCGAAGTCGCTGCGTGGCGTCACCGCGCCCGGCCTCGTCACGCCGCGCCTTCACAACGCGGCCTGAGAGACAAGCGAAAGGGCGGCCGCCGTGGCCGCCCGTCGCGCTCGCGATGCTCACGCTCTCCCTGATAGGCATCGGTTGCGGCGATCCCGAGCAGCTCACGCGCGCCGCGACCCGCGCCATCAACGCGGCCGATCTCATCCTGATCCCGCGCAAGGGGACTGCGAAATCCGATCTCGCCGATCTCAGGCGAACGATCTGCGCCGGTGTGCTCACCAACAAAACGACACGCATCGCCGAATTCGACCTTCCCGTGCGCGATGCGACCGAGTCGGACTACCGCAAGGGCGTAGACGATTGGCACGATGCGGTGGCCGCGACCTGGTCGCAGACGATCGCTGGGCATCTCGAAGATGAGGGCAAGGTCGCGCTGCTGATCTGGGGCGATCCTTCGCTCTATGATTCTTCGCTGCGCATTGCGCGGCGGTTGAATCCGTTGCCGACAATCGAAGTCGTGCCTGGGATCACCTCGATCCAGGCGCTGTGCGCGGCGCATGCGCTGCCGCTCAACGACATCGGCGAGCCGTTCCTGGTCACGACGGGGCGGCGCTTGCGCGAAGGCGGCTGGCCGCAGGGCGTCGATACCGTCGTCGTGATGCTCGATGGCGGCACGGCGTTCCAGTCGCTCGATCCGGCCGGGCTTCACATCTGGTGGGGGGCCTATCTTGGCATGCCCGATCAGATCGTCATGTCCGGCGCGCTGGCTGAACTGGGCGCGCGCATTGCCGCCGTGCGGCAGGAGGCGCGCGAGCGGCACGGCTGGATCATGGACAGCTATATTCTCAAACGCAGGCGTTGAGCAGCATGCTTCCCGAATGGGTTACCCAGAACTGCCCCGAGGTCTCCGCTGTTCATCGCGAGGCGGCCATTGCGCGGCAGGCGCAACTGACGAAGCCGACCGGCGCGCTCGGGCGGCTCGAGCAGCTCGCGATCGAGCTTGCGGGCTTGCAGGCGACCGGGCAGCCGCGCGCCGCGCGGGTGCCGATCATCATCTTCGCGGGCGACCACGGTATCGTCGCGCAGGGCGTGTCGGCCTATCCGCAAGCCGTCACCATCGCGATGATGGCGAATTTTGCCGCCGGTGGCGCCGCGATCTCGGTGCTGGCGCGCGAGCTGGGTTCGAGCCTCGAGGTGGTCGACGCCGGCACATTGGCCGAGGCGCAGATGGCGGGAATCGTCACCGACAAGCCGCGCAGCGGCACGCGCGATTTCAGTGTCGAGGCCGCGCTCACGCCCAAGGAATTGGCCTTCGCCTTCGAGGCCGGCCAGCGCGCGGTGGTGCGCGCCGAGGCCGGCCGGCCTGATCTCTTGATCTTCGGCGAGATGGGGATCGGCAACACCACGACGTCGGCGGCGATCGCGGCGAGCCTGCTCGGTGTGAGCGCCGGGGAGATCGCGGGCAGCGGCACGGGCATCGATGCGGCCGGCCGCGCGCACAAGGCGCGGGTGATCGATGCGGCGATCGCGCGCCACGGCGTCGCCGGAGCCGCGGCCGAGAAGATCCTGTGCGCGGTCGGCGGCCTCGAGATCGCGGCGATCTCGGGCGCGATCATCGCGGCCGCGCAACGCCGCATTCCCGTGTTGATCGACGGCTTCATCGTCTCGGTGGCGGCGCTGGCGGCGGCGCGCCTCAACCCGCCCTGCCAGCCATTCCTGCTGCCCTCGCATCAATCGGCCGAGCAGGGACATCGGCTGGTGTTGCGCGCGCTGAATGTGCAGCCGCTGATCAGCCTCGATCTCAGGCTCGGCGAGGGATCGGGTGCCGCCATCGCGCTGCCGCTGGTCCGCTCGGCTTGCGCACTTCACAACGGCATGGCGACGTTCGCGCAGGCCAACGTGCCGGATCGGCCGTCTTGATGCGGCTCAAGCCACGCGCTGGTTGACCGAGACGACACGCCAGCCGCCCGCGAGCCGGTCGATCCGGGTCAGCGACAGCGGATCGACCACGAAGCGCAGCGCAGCTTCCGGTGTGAGATCGAGCGCGATGCAAAGCGCGGCCCGAATGGTCCCGGAATGAACGACCAGCGCCGCGGAGCCTGCGCCAATCTGCGCCAGGCCCAGGCGGACGCGGGCGACCTGATCCGCAAAGCTCTCGCCATTCGGCGGCCGCCCGTGCGCGGGATCGCGCCAGACCTGCGCGTAGGCCTCGCCGCCGGTCGCGGCGAGTTCGTCATGCCGATGGCCGGTCCAGTCGCCGAAATCCTGCTCGCCGAATTCGCTGACCAGCTCCGGTTCGAGTCCCAGCGCGCGCGCCGTCTCGACCGTGCGCCGCGACGGGCTGGCATATCCGGCGACATCCGCGGGCAAGCGCCGCCTCAGGGCCGCCAATGTGGCGTGATCGCCGAGGTCGGGCCGCGCATCGGCCGCATGGATCGTCCCGGGCACGCCCGCGACGGCCGCATGCCTGATCAACCAGAGGAAGGTCTCGCCTTCCATGCTCATCTCCAGGGAAGTTGGTTGCTGTGGCCCCAACGCCGCAACTGGCACATTGACTCTGTCTTGGTGGTAATCCTAGATGCTCGCGACGGTTTTCCCGAGAGGGAATGAAAAGGGAATGCGGTGCGGGGAAAATTGTCCCCAATGCCGCGGCTGCCCCCGCAACTGTAAGCGGTGAATCCTTCGTCACGAGCCACTGGGTCCTCGGTCCCGGGAAGGCGACGAAGCGGTTACGACCCGCGAGCCAGGAGACCTGCCGTCAGCCGTGGTCACACGCGAAGATGTCGGTCGGGGAGTACAGACATTCGGCTTCATCGGACGGCTAAAGCCGAAGGTGAAACCTCGTTCGCTGTGACGTGCCACTGACGTCATACCGAGGTTTTGACCTGTGTCTTCCATCCGTATCGCACGACCGCGCCGCGTCCTGCTGGTTTCCGCCGCGTTCACGTCCTTCGCCGCTCTTGGTCCGCCTGCCGCTCTGGCGCAGCAGGCCCGGGAGTCCCTGCCACCCATCGAGGTATCGCCCGCCCAGGCGCGCAAGCCGGCCAAACAGGCAGCAGGAGCGGCGCAGAGCGCGCGTCGCGCAGCAGCGCGCAGGCCGGCGGCTGTATCCGCCGCGCCAAAACCCGTCGTGCCGGATTCGACGGTGCAGACGCCCCTCAACACCAATGCCGTGGCCGAAAGCGCATCGCGGCTCGGCCTGACGGTGCGGCAGACGCCCGCGACCGTCGAGGTGATCTCCGCCGAAACGATGCGCGAGCAGGGCTATCGCACCGTGTCCGAGGTGGCGCAGGGCGCCGTCGGCGTCAGCTCCGGCGACAACCCGGCCGAACCTTCCGCCTTCTCCATGCGCGGCTTCACCAACAGCCAGATCAACACGCTCTACAACGGCATCAAGATCGGTCCGCAGAACATGACCTCGCGGATCGTGGATACCGCCAATCTGGAGGCGGTGGAATTCCTCAAGGGCCCGGCCTCGCTGATCTCGGGCGAGGGCGCCGCCGGCGGCGCGATCAATTTCGTCACTAAGCAGCCTCGCACCGGACCTGTCAGCAACGAGGCCAATTTCTCCTGGGATTCGCTGAATTCGTTCCGCGCCCATTACGGCTCCGGTGGCAGCGCCAATGTGCAGGGGCTGGACTATCGCTTCGACATCAGCCGTTCCACGCTCAACGGCTTTGCCGACGACACCAATGTCAAGACGTTCGGCACGTCCGGCCAGCTCAACTACCGTGTTTCCGACAGCCTCAGGATCTGGGGTGCGGTCGAATATCGTGAAGACCGCTCGAAGGCCTATTGGGGCGCGCCGCTGGTGCCGGTCGCCTTCAGCGGTTCGCACGCGACGACGGGGATCGTCTCCGGCAATTACGTCTCGAATTACAACGGAACGAATCTCGGTGCCGTCACCATCGACGATCGCACCTTCAACACCAATTACAACGTTCTCGATAACCGCAACGTGGCGCAGGAAGTGTGGCTGCGTGGCGGATTCGAGCTGAAGCTCGCGCCTGACCTCACGCTGAAAAGTCAGGCCTATGGCTATGGCGCGGAACGAATCTGGTTCAATAACGAGATCGAGGCGTTCAATTCCACCACGAACCTGGTCGATCGCGAGCGTTTCTATGTCGCCCACAGCCAGCGGCTGGTCGGCAACATCACCGACCTGATCTGGGATACAAATATTGCGGGCTTCGATAACCGGCTGGTCACGACGCTGTCGTCGAGCTATCTCGATTTCGTCAGGCCCGGCGCGGCAAACTTTCCCGGCGATTCCGTTTCGCTGGTCGACCCCAACCGCGGTTTCTACGGCCTGCTCACGACGCAGCAGCAGACCGCACGCATCGACAACGAGGCGCTGTCATTCGAGGACAGGCTCAAGCTGACGCGCAGCTTCGCGCTGATCGGCGGCCTCCGCGTCGAGCATATCGGGCTCGACCGTAATTCGACCGACAAGAACGGGATCGTGAAGGCGGGCTTCCCGTTCACGAAAGACTGGGCGCCGGTGACGGGCCGCATCGGCTACACCTGGGAGGCCTTTCCCGGCCTGACCTTCTTCAGCCAATACGCCACCGGCGCCGACGTCGCAGCCAACAACATCTTCCTGCTCTCGCCCACCCAGCCGCTCGATCTGACCACCGCGCGCACCTATGAGACCGGTGTCAAGCACCTGTTCTGGGACAACCGGGCGGAATGGTCGTTCTCGGCCTACGACATCGTGCGCAAGAACGTCTATGCGGCCGCCGGCGGTATGCAGCTGAATATCGCCGGGCGGCAGGAGTCGAAGGGCGTCGAGCTTGCCGCCTCGATACGCCCGATCGAGCCGCTGCGGCTGTGGGGCAACATCGCCTATGTCGATGCGCGCTATGCCGACTACAATTTTGCCGGCGGCTCGTTCTCGGGCAACACGCCGCCAAACGTGCCGCGGATCGTCGCAAACGCCGGCGCGTCGTATCGCTTCTTCACACCGTGGCCGGTGGAGCTTGGCATCACCGGTCGTCATGTCGGCGACCGCTACAACACCGACGCCAACGTCGTGACGATGAAGGCCTACACCGTGGCCGACGTCTACGCCTTCGTCGACATCCCCAAGACGGCGTTCAATGCGGTCGACCAGGCCCGCCTGACCTTCCGTGTCCGCAACATCACTGATAAGCGCTATGCGATCTGGGGCGATCCGTTCTATCCGGACCAGATCCTCCTGGGCGCGCCGCGCACCTATGAAATATCGGCCGCGTTCAAATGGTGAGGCCCTAAGCGCATGATGGGCGCGATCGTCCTCACGCATCGCTGGCTCGGCATCGCGTTCTGTCTGTTGTTCGCGATGTGGTTCGCGAGCGGGATCGTCATGCACTTCGTCCCGTTTCCGTTGCTGACGGAAGCGGAGCGATTTGCCGGACTTGTGCCGGTCGATCGCGACGGGACGAGGATCTCGGTCGCG
Source organism: Bradyrhizobium sp. USDA 223 (assembly GCF_044909005.1). Taxonomy (NCBI): domain Bacteria; kingdom Pseudomonadati; phylum Pseudomonadota; class Alphaproteobacteria; order Hyphomicrobiales; family Nitrobacteraceae; genus Bradyrhizobium; species Bradyrhizobium sp. USDA 223. The sequence goes on along the minus strand of NZ_JBIYDR010000001.1, from coordinate 3,545,900 downwards.
GACGCCGTTGCGGCGAGCGGGATTGCCGATGCGACACGTGTTCGGCTGATCCAGCGGAGCGATGGACCGGTTTACGTCGTCTCGGGCCCCGCAGGCTCGCGAGCGGTTCGCGCCTTCGATGGAGCAGACGCGTCGGTGACGTCTGCCGATGTCGCGCTCACCATTGTGCAAGCTTATTCACGTCAGCGCGGGCTTGAGGCGGTGCGCGCTGCAATCGTCGCGCGGTCGGACTACGATCAGTGGAGCGTGCCGAACGGTTTTGATCGGCATCGCCCCTTGTTTCGCGCCGCTCTCGGCGATGCCCCTGGAACGGAGGTCTACGTTTCGTCGCTGACCGGCGAAATCGTCCTGGATACGACGCGCAGCGAGCGCGCGTGGAACTGGGCCGGCAGCGTGCTGCACTGGATCTATCCGACAATTCTGCGCAGCAGCTGGGCGCTGTGGGATCGCGTGGTCTGGACGCTGTCGCTGCTGGCCCTGATCGCAGCACTGCTTGGCGCGGTGCTCGGAATCGTGCGTGTGAAGATACGGGGACGCCAGCTCTCGTCGCCCTATCGTGGCTGGCACGCCCTGCATCACATCATCGGTCTTGTCGTGACCGTGTTCGTGCTGACCTGGATCTTCAGCGGCTGGCTGTCGATGGATCACGGCCGGCTGTTCTCGCGCGGGCAATTGACGCCGGCGGAGGCCGCCGTGGTCGATGCCGCCCCGGATTGGCGAGACGCTTCATCGCTGCAGCCAATATCGCCGTCGGCGCTCGAGGTCGAATGGTTCGCGTTCGGCGCCAAGGTCTATCGGCGCGACCGGGTTGGTCTCGGCCGTCAGGCTTTGATCAAGGCAGGGAACGTGCCACGCGGACAGTCGGCATACCTGGATGTGCGGGAGATCGGCGACCTGACAGCGCGCCTTGGCGCCGGCTGTGCCGCACCGTTCCTGCTCGCCGGCAACGACGGCTATCCAGCGCAATCCGCACTTCCGGGGGCCCCCGTCTACCGCACAACGTGCGGCGATCTCTGGTTCGATGTCGATGCTGCCGATGGCAAGGTGCTGCAAAGGCTGGACCCGTCGCGCCGCGCCTATCGCTGGCTTTACAGTGCGTTGCACACGCTTGACTTCCCGATTCTGCTGGCTCATGCGCGGCTGCGTGACGCTCTCATCGTCGGGCTCTGTACGCTCGGGCTGATGTTCTCAATCACCGGCATCGTGATCGGTTGGCGGCGCTTGCGGGCGTCGCTGGCAGCCTGAGCAGCTTGAAACGGCACGCCGGGTGCTACGCCCGGTTATCCACCAGCGGCCGGTGATGTCCTCGCTTACTGACCGTACAATAAAGAGAGGCTGAGCCGACCTCCGTGCATAGCTCCTGGTCAGTCCTCTCTCCCGCACCGCCGTTCGATCGCCTGCAAATTAGACAACGACCTCGCGCGATCCGATTGCAGTGCAACGGGCGCTTTTATTTGCCTCGAAGAATCCAAGGGTGCGCTGCACATTTCTGCTTCGTGTGCTTCTGCTCTCTGCGCGAGCAGCGCTGCACCAAAACGTGCAGTCGATAGTGCGCCGCGCAATGCCGGTGGCTGTGCTGGCCCAGTGGTTTGCGACAACTCTGACCCTATCCCGCGGCCATCGCTCTGTCGCACGCTCGCACGTGATGGCATGACAGGGAATGATGATGAACGTCATGCGTAGCTGACTGTGCAGATGAGCGATTCCGGCAATCACTGGGAGGTCGGCACCGATATCGGTGGCACCTTCACCGACATCATCGCGATCCGGCGCGATTCCGCGGAAGCGCGGATTGCCAAGGTGCCGTCGCGCCCCGACGCACCGGTGCAGGCGATGCTGGAGGCGATCGAGGCGGTCGGCCTGCGCAAGAGCGAGGTCAAGCGCTTCGTCCACGGCACCACGCGCGTGACCAACGCGATCGTCGAGAACCGGCTGCCGAAGGTGGCGTTGGTCGCGACCGAAGGCTTTGCCGACGTGCTCGAGATCGCCCGCTGTCGCCGGCGCGATCTCTATCGGCTCGACATTCCGCCGAAATCGCCGCCTCTGGTGCCGCCCGAACGATGCTTTGGGCTCGCCGAGCGCCTCGATCATGAGGGCCGGGTGCTGAAGGCGCTCGAGGAAGCCGAGATCGAACGCCTGGTGGCGTGGCTGAAAGGCGCCGGCGTTCAGAGCGTTGCGGTCGCGCTCCTTCACGCTTATGCCAATCCAGTCCACGAGAAGATGCTGGGCGAGCGGCTCAGGGGCGTCGTCGCCCATGTCTCGCTCTCGCACGAGGTCAATCCCGAGGCGCGCGAATATGAGCGAACCTCGGCAACCGTGTTCAACGCGGCCGCGATGCCGATCGCGGTTCAATATCTCAGCGAGCTGGAGCAGCGGCTGCCGATCGGGCCCGGTCTGCAGGTGTTTCACTCCGCCGGCGCCATGGTCCCGATTTCGGCGGTGAAGCGGCGTCCGCTGGTGATGGCGATGTCGGGCCCGGCGGCCGGCGTCTCGGCGTCGGTCAGCATCGCGCGCCAGCTCGGCTGCGCGCGGATGCTGACCTTCGACATGGGCGGCACCACGACGGACGTGTGCCTGATCATCGACGGCCAGGCCGAAATGACCGACGGCCGCATGCTCGGCGACAAGCCGCTGCGCCAGCCGATGCTCGCGGTGCATTCGATCGGCGCCGGCGGCGGATCGATCGTGCGCAACGGTCCCGGCGGCCTGACGGTCGGGCCGGAAAGCGCCGGCTCCGAGCCGGGCCCGGCCTGCTATGGCCGCGGCGGCACGGAGCCGACCATCACCGATGCCAATGCGGTGCTCGGCTATCTCAATCCCGAGACCAAGCTTGGTGATCGCATCGGGATCGACATCGCGGCCGCAAAGCGCGTCATCGCGCCGATTGCCCGCGCGCTCGGGCTGAGCCTGACGGAGACGGCGCTCGGCATCATCAAGGTCGCGAACGCGACCATGGCCCGCGCGCTCCGCCGTGTCACGGTCGAGCGCGGCATCGATGGCCGCGACTGTACGTTGCTCGCCTTCGGCGGCGGCGGTCCTATGCATGCCGCGGGCCTCGCCGATCTCTACGGCATTGCAGAGGTGGTCGTGCCCAGTGCCTCGAGCGCGTTCTCGGCGCTGGGTTGCCTCACTGCCGATTTCAGCTTCCTGCAGCAGCAGACCCTTCGCGCTGCCCTCGACGGCATCGATCTCGCGCGCGTCTCGGAACGGATCGAGGCCCTGATTGCCGATGCCTCGGCGCCGCTTCTCGCCAACAATGTTGCGAAGGCCGAGATCCAGGTCGAGCTTGTGGCCTTGATGCGCTACGCCGCGCAGAACGACGCCATTCCGGTATCCTTCACGCTGCCGCTCGACGTTGCCAGGCTGAAGCAGGACTTCCTGACGCGGCATCATGAGCTGTTCGGCTATGCGACCGGCGAACCCTGCGTTATCGAGTCGGTGCGGGTGCAGGCCCGTCGCCCGTCGACGACAATTGTCAGCCGGCCGGCGACCGCGGCGAGGGCAGTGTCTATGACCACGCGCACCTGCTCGTTCGACGGCTTCCACGACATCGCAACCGCGATCGTCGACCGCGCGTCGCTCACCGAGACCATCAATGGTCCCGCCATCATCGAAGACGCCTGGTCGACCGTGGTGGTGCCGCCGGGCTGGCAGGCGAGGCCCGATCCATCGGGCAATCTGTTCCTGACGCGGAGGGCGGCATGAAGCTCGATCCGTTCGTCGTCGAGGTCATCAGGCATGGGCTCTCCGCCGCGGCCGAGGAGATGAGCCTCGTGATGACGCGTTCGGCGCGCTCGCCGCTCCTGCGCGAGGCCGGCGACCTGTCATCGGCGATTACCGACGGCCATGGCGGCCTGGTCGGGCAGGGCCGCGACATTCCGATCCATCTCGGCGCGATGGCCTACACCATCCCCGAACTCTTGAAGGTGATGCCGCGCGATGGCCTGAACGACGGCGACGTCGTGATCTACAATGTCGGCGCGCTCGGCGGCAATCATCTCAACGACGTCAAGGTCGTGCGCCCCGTCTTCTTCGACGGCGAGATCGTGGCTTTCGCAGTCAGCCTTGCGCATTGGCCTGACATCGGCGGCACCTGGCCCGGCAGCTATTTTGCAAAGGCCGTCGACACCTTCCAGGAGGCGATGCGGATTCCACCGGTGCTGATCGCGACTGCCGCCGGCCTCAGTACGCCGATCGTGCAGCTGCTCAAGGCCAACGTTCGCGATGCCGAATCCTGCGAGGGCGATCTCCTTGCGCAGATCGCGGCGACCAAGGCCGGCGAGAAGCGCATCGTCGAGCTCTGCCGCGAGCATGGCAAGGCAGTCTTCATGGCGGCGCAGTCGCGCCTGCACGACCTCTCCGAAATCGAGATGCGGGCGGCACTGCGCGATCTTCCGGATGGCGTCTACGAGGGCGAGGATTATCTCGACGACGGCAGCGCAAACAATGCGCCGGCGCGCATCCATGTGAAGATCACCATTCGCGGGGATGAAGCGACCTTCGACCTCTCCGGAAGCTGCGACCGCGTCTCCAATTTCTGCAACACGACGCCGTTCATGGCGCGCTCGGCGGTCGCCTATGCCGCGCGCATCATGAGCGGACGCGACATGCAGCAGAACGCCGGCGCACTGCGGCCGCTGAGCATCATCACGCGCCCGGGTTCGATCCTCGAGCCCGGCTGGACCGCCTCCGTTGCGGCCGGCAATCACGAGACCTCCATGCGCATCGTCGATGCGATTTTCCGCGCCATGCAGGACACCATTCCCGAGCGCCTGTCGGCGGGTGGGGCGACCACCGCGGGCGTGCTGTTCTTCGCCGAGCCGCGGCCGAACGGGTCGTGGAAGATGCTCTATGAAGTCCATGGCGGCGGCGAAGGCGCGCGGCACGATCGCGCCGGCACGTCCGCAACCCGCGTGCATCTGTCCAACACCTCGAACACGCCGGTCGAGGTGATCGAGGCGAACTACGCGATCCGGCTCGAGCAGCAGGCTATCCGTCGGAATTCCGGCGGCGCGGGCGCGCATCGCGGCGGAGACGGCTCCGTCCGCACCTACCGCATCCTCGCGCCTTCGATGCACCTGACCACCTGCATCGAACGCATGGTGATGGCGCCGTGGGGCATGCAGGGCGGCTCTCCCGGCAAGGCCTGCCGCATCTCGCTGGTGCGGCAGGGCGCGACCGTCGCCATCGACGGCAAGTCGAACCTGGTGTTGCAGCAAGGCGATCTCGTCACGATCGAGATGTGCGGTGGCGGTGGCTACGGCGCCGTTCCGGCGGAGTGAGGCAGTGGCGATGAGCAAATTGTTGCGAACCGGGCTGAATGCGGGCGAGGCCACACCGATGGCCGTGGTCGGCGGCGAGGGCGTCTACTTTCACCTTGCGGACGGCCGCAAGCTGATCGACGGCAGCAATACAGGCGGCGGTCTCGGCCATCGCCATCCCGCCATGGTGGAGGCGATCCGCCGTGCGGCCGATACGCCCGTCGTCAACGAGGGATGGACCTGGGTCGGCCGCGAGCAAGCCGCCGACGATCTGATGGCCATCGCCTTCAAGGGCGAAGAGGACTGGGTCGGCGCGGTGCGCTTCTGCATCAGTGGTAGCGAGGCCAACGACATGGCGCTGTCGCTCTGCCAGGCGCTGACGCAGCGCTCGGCGCTGGCAACGCGCGAGCGCGCCTATCACGGCATCACTGGGCTGTCGCGCAGCATGACGGTGCAGCCGCAATGGCACGGTGGCCTCGCGGTGCACGCCGGCGGCTCGAAACTACCGGCACCGATGGCGCCGGTGCGGATCCTGCCGGCGCCGGATGGGGCGATCTATGGCGCGCCGGCCGACAACACGCCACCGAGCGAATATCTCGCGAATGCCCCGCGCCTGCTCTCGGACACGGCGGCGACGATCATCGACTACACCCAAGGCGGCATCTATTACGACGGTGCCTATCAGGATGAGGTCGCGCGCTGCGCCCGGCAGGCCGGCTCGTACTGGATCGCGGACGAGGTCGTCACCGGCGCGGGCCGCGCGGGCCGCTGGTTCGCGTTCCAGGGCGCGCAGAGCCGGCCCGATATCGTGACGCTCGGAAAGTCGCTCGGCGGCGGCGCGGCGGCCGTGGCCGCCGTCGTGCTGTCGAAAGACATTGTCGAGCGGCTCAAGGGCGCGAGCTGGCAGAACTACGGCACGCTGCGCGGCCATCCGATCAGCATGGCTGCGGTGAGCGCTTATCTGAAGGTCATCAGCGACGATAAGATTCTGGAGCACGTCGCGAGCCTTGAGAAGCTGTTCGCCCGCCGCCTGCTCGCGATCGCACAAAAGCATCCGAGCGTGCAGCGCGTAGCGGGGCAGGGGCTGCATTGGACGGTTGAGCTGCACGGCCCGGACTGGCGCACCTGGCACGCCGACACCACCGAGGTTCCGATTGCTTCGCGCGTCGCGGAGCGCGCACTGGAAGCCGGCGCCGTGATCGGCACCAGCGGCGAGCAGACCTCGCTGTTCCTGGCGCCGCCGCTGGTGATCTCCGAGTGGGAGGCTAACCAGCTTCTGGACGCGCTCGACCACGGCCTGGATATCGCTGACGAGGAGCACGGGTGAACCACACAACGTCCCTGATGTCACCGGCCTGGCCGGCGGACGAGCCCTGGTATCTCGCGATGCCGGAGGGGACGCTCTACGACGCGCTGGCGCGTGCTGCACGTGAACGTCCCTCGCATCCGGCGACAATGTTCTACGGGGCGAGCCTGAGCTACGCCGAGCTGCGCGACCGGGTCGATGCCATGGCCGGCTTTCTGCAAGGCGTTTGCGGCGTGAAGCGCGGCGACCGCGTCATGATCGCGCTGCAGAATTCGCCGCAATACGTCATCGCTTACTATGCGACGATGCGGGCGAACGCCGTGATCGTGCCGGTCAATCCCATGAACAAGACCGCCGAGATCGCGTATCTCGCCGCGGACAGCGGCGCCAGGGTTGCAATTATCGGCAGCGAGCTGAGCGATGCGTTTGCGCCCCTGGTCGGCGAGGCCATCACACATGCAATCGTCGCGCAGTATCGCGACGAGGTGCCCAGCGTCACGCCCTACACGCCGCCGCTCTGCGTCACCGAGGCGCCGTCGGAGCCGCCGTCATCGCCGGGCTGGCATTCGTGGTCATCGGCGGTCGCACGCGGCTTGCGGCCGGGCGCGATGGAGGCGGGGCCGAACGATCTCGTGATCCTGCCCTACACGTCCGGCACGACGGGTAAGCCCAAGGCGTGCATGCATACAAATCGCAGCGCGCTGTTCACCGCCGTCTTGCAGGCGCGCTGGTATGGGCTCGATGGCAGCGACGTGATGACCGGCTTCATGCCGCTGTTCCATGTCGCGGGCATGCAGGGCTCGATGAATGCCGCCATCGTCTCCGGCGCCACGCTGCTGCTGATGGCGCGCTGGGACAAGGATCTGCTGCCGGATTTGTTCGAGACCTATGGCGTCACGTTCTGGAACGCCGCGCCGACCATGATCGTGGATGTGCTCGCCAGCGCCAGCTTCCGCGACAAATGTTTTGCGAAGCTCAAGGTGCTGACTGGTGGCGGCGCGGCGATGCCGACCGCGGTCGCGGAACGGCTGAAGGGGCGGTTTGGGCTCGATTTCGTCGAGGGCTACGGCATGACCGAGACGATGTCTCCAACGCACCTCAATCCAATGGCGGCGCCGAAGCGGCAGTGCCTCGGCATCGCCGTGCACGAGACCGATGCCAGGGTGATCGACCCCGACAGCCTGGTCGAGCTCGACGACAATGTGGTCGGCGAGATCGTCGTGCACGGGCCGCAGGTGCTGCAGGGTTACTGGAACAGGCCGGAGGCGGATGCCGAAGCCTTCATCGAGCGGGACGGCAAGCGGTTCCTGCGCACGGGCGATCTCGGCTACCGCGATGCCGGCGGCTATTTCTTCGCCGTCGACCGCCTGAAGCGGATGATCAATGTCAGCGGCTTCAAGGTGTGGCCGGCCGAGGTCGAGGCGGCGATGTACCAGAACCGGGCTATCCGGGAATGCTGCATCATTTCAGCGCCGGACGGCTATCGCGGCGAGGCCGTCAAGGCGCTGGTGGTGCTCGATGACGCCGCGCGCGCGACGACGTCGGAGGGCGACATCGTCGGCTGGGCGCGGAGCGCGATGGCGAGCTACAAGGCGCCGCGCGCCGTCGTCTTCGTCGAGTCCCTGCCGCGGACCGCTAGCAACAAGGTCAACTGGCGGCTGTTGCAGGATGCCGAATGGGGGCGGACGGCATGAAAGCTGCTCGGCTGGAAAAACAGCGCGAGGCTGCGATATGCTGCGCGCGCCAACACGCCCCTGAAGGTGCGATCCCAAGCCTCGCCAAGAAACTCAAGAAATCAGGAATTCGCTGATGCGCATCGTCAATGTCGCCGCCGCCCAGATGGGCCCGATCCAGAAAGCCGACAGCCGCGAGGCCGTGGTCAAACGCATGATAGCGCTGATGGACGAAGCCAAGAGCAAGGGTGCCGACCTGATCGTCTATCCCGAGCTGGCGCTGACGACGTTCTTCCCGCGCTGGTACGTCGAGGACCGCGCCGAGTTCGACATCTGGTTCGAACGCGAGATGCCGAACGCGGCGACCAGGCCGCTGTTCGAGCGCGCGGCGCAGCACGGAATCGCGATGAACTTCGGCTATGCGGAGCTGACGCCGGACGGTCATCATTTCAACACCGCGATCCTGACCGACAAAACCGGCAAGATCGTCGGCAAATACCGCAAGGTGCATTTGCCGGGCCATGTGGAATACGACAGCAAGCGCTCGCACCAGCACCTGGAGAAGCGCTATTTCGAGCCGGGCGATCTCGGCTTCAAGGTCTGGCGCGAGCTCGGCGGCATCATCGGCATGGCGATCTGCAACGACCGCCGCTGGCCCGAGACCTATCGCGTCATGGGCCTGCAGGGCGTCGAAATGGTGCTGATCGGCTACAACACGCCGTCGGTGAATGCCGAGAAGAGCGAGGAGGGCGTCGAGAAGCGCCTGTTCCACAACCGCCTCTCGGTGCAAGCCGGCGCCTATCAGAACGCGACCTGGGTGGTCGCAGTCGCCAAGGCCGGCAATGAGGACGGTCATCCGCTGTTCGGCGGCAGCCTGATCGTCGATCCCAATGGCGAGATTGTCGCCGAGGCCAAGAGCGAAGACGACGAGGTGCTGGTCCACGCCTGCGACCTCGACGCCACGGCCTTCGGCAAGACCACGATCTTCGATTTCGCTCGCCATCGCCGCATCGAACATTACGGCCTGATCACCAGCCAGACCGGCGCGGTGCCGCCGCCGGAGACGTGACGCCGATGGCTGACAAAGGCATCTCCTTGCGTGAACTCGATCCGCGCGATCGCTACAAGCTGCTGTGCGGCGTGGTGGTGCCGCGGCCGATCGCGCTGGTGACGACGCTGGACGAGAACGGGGCGGTGAATGCCGCGCCGTTCAGCTTCTTCAACGTGTTCTCCGAGAGTCCCGCGCTGATCGTGCTCGGACTCCAGCACAAGCCGGATCACGCGCCAAAGGACACCACCCGCAACATCCATCGCGACGGCGAGTTCGTGGTGCACATGGTGGACGAGGCGCTGTCAGGCGCGATGAACGACTGCGCGGTCGATTTTCCCTCCGGCGCCAGCGAGGTCGCCGCGACGGGCCTGGCCACGCTTCCCTCCGTCGACGTGAAGGTGCCGCGCCTCGCCGCGGCCCCCTTCGCGCTGGAATGCCGGCGCCATGTCGTGCTGACCTTCTCGCCCGATCGCGAGCTCCTGGTCGGCGAGGTCTTGCGGGTTCACGCCCGCGAGGGGCTGGTCGACACCGCCAACATGTATGTCGATCTCGACGCCTATCGGCCGATCGGCCGCATGTTCGGCAATCTCTACACCACTCAGCGGGATACGTTTGCCCTTGTCCGCGAGAGCCATGCGCAATGGCTCTCGCGCCAGGGTGCCAAAGAGCTGAAGGACGCCTAGTGAGCCGAGAACTGCACCGTACCCAGCGCCATGGTAACGGCCGCCTGCGTCGGGTCGATCACGGGAATGCGCAGCGCGTCTTCCAACGCGCGGCGGTGGCGCGCCATGCCGGCGCAGCCCATCACGACGGCGCGGGCACCGTCCTCGTCGCGCAGCGCGCGGCCGACCTCGATCATCTTGGCGAGCGTGCCTTCGCCCGAAGCGGTTTCGGCGACGCTCATGTTCAGCGGCCGCTCGCCGGAGAAGCGGTCGGTCAGGCCCATCTGCCTGAGATAGCGCGTGTGACGCGGGATCGAGCGCTGGGCGATCGCGATGACGCCGAAGGTCTCCGCGCGGGAAAGCGCCGTCAGCACGCCGCACTCGGCGATGCCGAACACGGGGCGGTCGGTGCCTTCCCGGCAAACCTGCAGCCCGGGATCGCTGTAGCAGGCGATGACGAAGGCGGCCGAGCTGTTGTCGCATTCGACCAGCTTCCGCAGCGGGATCGCAACGCTATCGGCGTCCGCCTGACTTTCGATGCCGAACGGACCCTCGGCCAGCGTCTGGCAGACCACTTCCGGCCCGCCCTCGAAATCGAGCGGCTTCAACGCATCCTCCAGCCCCTGCGTGACCTTGTGGTTGGAATTCGGGTTGATGACGAGAATGCGCGGCCGGGACATGATGGACTTCCTGCGAGATTTAGCGAACGTGCCTCTAGCCTATCACGGAGTGCCTCATGACTGAACCCGCTTACGACCTGATCATCCGCGGCGGCCGCGTCGCCACCACGACCGACGTCTTCGAGGCTGACGTCGCCATCTCCGGCGAGACCATTGCGGCCATCGGCCGCGGGCTTCCGCCCGGAAAGCGCGAGATCGACGCGCGCGGCAAGCTGGTGCTGCCCGGCGGGGTCGACAGCCACGCCCATATCGAGCAGCTGTCGGCCGCCGGCATCATGAATGCCGACACGTTCGAGAGCGCCACCGTCTCTGCCGCTTTCGGTGGCACCACCACGGTGATTCCGTTCGCGGCTCAACATGTCGGCATGAAGCTGCCACAGGTGGTCGAGGATTATCACGCCCTGGCGAAGAAAGGTGCTGTGATCGACTACGCCTTTCACATGATCATTGCGGACGCGACCAAGGAGACGGTCGAGGAGCACATCCCCGCGCTGGTGAAGCAGGGCCATGCCTCGATCAAGATCTTCATGACCTACGACCGCCTCAAGGTCGACGACGAGCCGCTGCTCGACATTCTGCTCGCGTCTCGCCAGTCCGGTGCGATGCTGTGCGCCCATGCCGAGAACCACGGCATCATCGCCTGGATGGTGAAGCGGCTGCTTTCGCGCGGCTACACGATGCCGAAATACCACGCCGTCAGCCACGCCCGCATCTCGGAGGCGGAAGCCTTCACCCGGCTGATCGGCATGGCGGCGCTGATCGACCAGCCGATCATGATCTTCCATGTCTCGACGGCCGAAGGCGCCAAGGTGATCCGCGACTCGCGCGGGCAGGGGCTCAAGGTCTTCGCCGAGACCTGCCCGCAATACCTGTTCCTCACGGCAAACGATCTCGACAAGCCCGGCGCCGAGGGGGCGAAGTGGATGTGCAGCCCGCCGCCGCGCACGCATGCCGACCAGGAGGCGCTGTGGCAGGCGCTCTCGCTCGGCGATCTCCAGACCATCTCGTCGGACCACGCGCCGTATCGCTACGACGAGACCGGCAAGCTGCGCGCTGGCCCCAATCCCAACTTCAAGCAGGTCGCCAACGGCCTGCCGGGCCTTGAGCTGCGGCTGCCGCTGCTGTTCGATGCGATGGTGTCGAAGGGACGGCTGGGCCTCGAAAAGTTCGTCGAACTGACCGCGACCGCCCCGGCAAAGATCTACAACCTGCATCCGCGCAAGGGCTCGATCGCGGTCGGCGCCGACGCCGATATCGCGATCTGGGATCCCAACCGCGAGGTCACCATCGCGGACCAGATGATGCACGACCTCGCCGGCTACACGCCGTTTGCGGGTCGCAGGCTCAAGGGTTGGCCGGTGTCGGTGCTCTCGCGCGGCCGCGTGATCATCGAGGGCGACAAGTGCCTCGCGAGCGCCGGCAGCGGAAAATTCCTCGCACGCAGCGGCGGCGAGGCGGCCAGGCCGACCGGCCGGCTCGTCGCCGACATGGATCCCGAACGGAATTTTGGAGCCAGGCTGCTGTGATGGCGGATTGCGCGCGATGAGGATCGTCATCTTCGGCGGCACCGGCTTTGTCGGCCTGAATCTCGCCGAGGTGCTGCTCGCGCGTGGGCACGAGGTGACGCTGTATGATCGTAAGCAACTTCCGGCTGAAGCGGAGCGATCCTTTGCCGACCACCGGGAGCGGCTCACGACTATTCAGGGCGAGATCTCGGACGTCGAGCGGATCGACGCACTTGTGAAGCAGGGCTTTGATGCGATGGTCCTTGGCGCTGCCATAACCGCCGGGGAGCAGCTCGAGCGGTCCATGACCTCGACCATCCTCGAGATCAATGTGATGGCTCAGTTCCCGATTCTGAGCGCTGCGATCCGCCGCGGTGTTCGGCGCGTGATCAATCTGTCCTCGGCATCCGCCTATGGCGCGGCGGGGCAACGCTATCCGATATTGGACGAGGAGACGCCGTGCGATCCCGTCTCCTTCTACGCGATCAGCAAATTCACGTCAGAGAGATGCGTTGCGCGGCTTGCCGAGTTGTGGGGAGGCGATTTTCTGAGTGTGCGCTTAAGCGCAGTGTTCGGCCCGTGGGAACGGATCGGGAAGGTGCGCGACACGCCAAGCCTCCAGTTTCAGATTCTGGCGGAGTTTGCGCGCGGCGAACCGGCGCTGCTGCCGGCGCGGGGCATTAAGGACTGGACCTACGCGCCGGACGCTGCCGAGGCTGTGGCTGTGCTGATCGAAGCCGAGCGGCCGCGCCACCGGCTCTACAACATCTCCAGCGGCACGGCCTGGTCGGCGCTGCAATGGGGCGAGGCGTTTGCGGCCCTGCATCCCGGGCTGGAGTGTCGGCTGGCGGAGCCGGGCGAGAAGACCTTCATCAAGCTTCATGGGGGCGATCGCGCGCCGCTCTCAGTGACGCGAATGGCCGACGAATTCGGCTGGCGCGCCCGCTTCGGCTGCGCGGAGTCGGCTGCTGCGATGAGCGCCTGGTGGATGCAGCACAAGGAGGGGATCTGACATGCGGCTGCAGGGGCGCACGGCCATCATCACCGGCGCGGGCTCGGGCATCGGCCGCGCCAGCGCAAAACTGTTCGCGGGGGAGGGCGCGCGCCTTGCTCTGGTCGATCGCGACGCCGCCGGTCTTGAGGAAACAATGAGCCTAGTCGGCGAAGCGACGACGCATGTCGGCGACGTCGGCGATGGCGCATTCGCCGAAACCGTCGTCGGCGACGTCGTGGCCCGGCATGGCCGGCTCGATATCCTCATGACGGCGGCTGGCTTCTCCTGTGGTGGCACGGTGCTGACGACGAGCCTGGAAGACTGGGATGCGGTGTTCCGCGCCAATGTCGGCGGCACCTGGCTGTGGGCGCGGGCCGCGGTGCCGCAGATGCAGCGGCAGAACAGCGGCTCGATCATCACGCTGGCATCGCAGCTCGCCATTGCCGGCGGCAAGGGCAACAGCGCCTATATCGCCGCCAAGGGCGCGATCATCAGCCTGACGCGCACCATGGCCGTGGATTTCGCCGCCGACGGCATCCGCGTCAACGCAATCGCTCCCGGCGCGATCGACACGCCGATGCTTCGCCGCAGCTTTGCGCGTCACGCTAATTCCGAGGAAGTGCGCGAGGCTTCGCGCAACCGCCACGCCATGAAACGGTTCGGCCGGGCGGAGGAGATCGCGCAGACCGCGCTGCATCTCGCCAGCGATGCCTCGTCGTTCACGACCGGCACCGTGATGGTGGTCGACGGAGGCTGGCTCGCGGCATGAGTGAGGCGCTCATCCAGCTCGAAGCGGACGTGCACGCCGATCTCGCTCGGATCGCGCATCCCGGCGCGGCGTGGCTCGAACCGAAAGCGGGGCCAGACGGCAAGCCGGCGCTGGATGTTCTCATCATCGGCGCCGGCCAGTCCGGCATCGCCATCGGCTTCGGCCTGCTGCGCTCGCGCGTCAGCAACATCCTACTGATCGACAAGGTCGAAGAGGGCAAGGAGGGCCCGTGGCTCACCTACGCCCGGATGCCGACGCTGCGCAGCCCGAAGGACTACACCGGTCCCGACCTCGACATCCCCAGCCTGACCTATCAGTCCTGGCACGAGGCCCGCTTCGGCAAGGCGAGCTGGCAGGAGCTCGGCCTGATCGCGCGCGAGCATTGGGCGGAGTATCTGCTCTGGCTGCGGCGCATGGTCGGCTTGCCGGTGCGCAACGCTTGCGAGCTCAAGGAGATCGCGCCGGCGGCTGAGGGCCTGCTCGCTGCGCGCGTGAAACGGGCAGGAGAGGTCGAAACTCTCTATGCCCGCAAGATCGTGCTGGCGACAGGGCAGGAGGGCATGGGCGGATGGATGATTCCGGAGCAGCTGGCGCATCTGCCGGCGAGCTCTGTTGCGACCGTCGTCGACGACATCGCTTTCGAAAGCCTGCGCGGCAAGCGCGTCGCCGTGATCGGTGCCGGCGCCTCCGCCTTCGACAATGCGGCGACCGCGCTGGAGGCCGGTGCGGCTGAAGTGCACCTGCTGTGCCGCCGTGCGCAGATCCAGGTGATCCAACCCTATCGTTGGCTCACCTTTCGCGGCTTCCTGCGTCATCTCAGCGATCTCGACGATGCCTGGCGCTGGCGCTTCATGCGCAAGATCCTCGAGATGCGGGAAGGATTTCCGCAGCCGACCTATGACCGCTGCGCGCGTCACGCCAACTTCACACTGCACGAGGGCGCGCCGGTTGAAGCCGCGCGCAAGACCGATAACGGCGTTGAACTCCAGACGCCGCGCGGCGCCATCACCGCCGATTTCGTCATCTGCGGCACCGGCATCGACATGGACTTTGCCGGCCGCAGCGAGCTCGCCCGATGTGCCGCCAACATCGCGACCTGGGCTGACCGCTACCAGCCGCCGGAAGACGAACGCAACGAACGGCTCGGCCGCTTTCCCTATCTCGCCGACGACTATGCCTTCATCGAGCGTGTGCCCGGAAAGACGCCGTGGATCGCCGACATCCATCTGTTCGCCATCGCCTCGACCATGAGCTTCGGTCCGTCGGGCTCGTCGATCAATGCGATGACGACCGCCGTTCCAAAGCTGGTCCACGGCCTGACGCGCGGCCTATTTCGCGCCGATGTCGAACGGCACTGGGATTCGCTCAGCGCCTATGACGTGCCGCAGGCCGTGGTGACGCGTCAGGCGCGAGAAATGGGGGAAACGCTGTGATCACCCATGCGCCGTCGCGACCTCGCGTCCCTCGAAATGTCCGATCGGACTGGCGCGCAACTTGCTTCTTTCTGAACCTGCCTTGCTGGCGTTCTCGTTCGAAATTCAGGGAAAAACCAATGCGTTTTGTGTCTTTCAGACTGGCGACCTCAGTTCTCGCGACCACTGCGGTGCTGCTCATCGCCGCCGCGCCGTCACAAGCGCAAACCCGGGCAGAGACCTTGCGCTACGTCACCGGCGCGTCCGTCAACACGCTCGATCCCAACATTCCCGGCTCGACCCGCGAATCCTTCGCGCTGAGTATGAGCACCTACGACCGGCTGGTGGCATTCGGCCGCAAGCAGCTCAACGGCAAATGGGTGTTCGACCTCGATACGATCACCGGCGAGCTCGCCGAATCCTACGAGGTTAGTCCCGACGGCCTGAAGATCACCTTCCGCCTGCGCAAGGATGCAAAGTTCCAGGACGGCTCGCCGGTCACGGCCGAAGACGTCAAGTGGTCGCTCGACCGCTGCGTCACCGCGCCGATTCTCGGCAAGGCGCAGCTGCTGACGGGCTCGCTGACGTCGGCCGATCAGTTCAAGGTGATCGATCCCCTCACCATCGAGGTGACGCTGCCTAAGCCCGACAAGCTTGCGCTGCCTAATCTTGCCACCGTCTACCCGATGATCATCAACTCGAAAGTGGCGAAAGAGCACGCGACGGCTGACGATCCCTGGGCCACGGCCTGGCTGAAGGAGCACACCGCCGGCAGCGGCGCCTATGCGGTCGAGAGCTTCAAGCCGGGCGAGCAGGTGATCATCAAGCGCAACGAGATCTGGAATCGCGGATCGCCGGGCAAGCCGGCGTACTTCAAGCGCGTCATCGTGCAATCGGTGCCGGAGCCGGCGACCCGTGCCAACCTCGTCGAGCGCGGCGATGCCGATCTCGTGCTCGACCTGCAGGCCAGCGACGTGCAGTCGCTGGAGGCCAAGGGCAAGCTCAAGGTGATCTCGACGCCGCAATACAACGCGGTCACCTACGTCTCGATGAACAACCAGATCCCGCCCTTCGACAACGTCAATGTCCGCCGCGCCATCGCTTCCGCGCTGCCCTATGAGGACATGTTCAAGGCGGCCCTGTTCGGCCGCGGCGCGCCGCTGTTCGGTGCGACCTGGCCGGACGGCAAGCCGCTGAACGGCATCTATCCGTTCCAGCAGCCGGTGAAGCTCGATCTCGACAAGGCCAGGGAGTACCTCAAGGCTGCAGGTCTGCCCGAAGGCTTCTCGACCACTTTCAGCTTCAATGTCGGCCAGGCCGCGACGGCCGAGCCGATGGCCGCCCTCGTCAAGGAGTCTCTTGGCAAGATCGGCATCAAGGTCGACATCCAGAAGCTGCCGGACGCGCAGATGTCAACGCAGATCAACGAGAAGAAGCTGCCGTTCTTCACCGAAGGTATCGTCGCCTGGCTGCCGTCGACCGACTATTTCTACCGCAACTTCTACACCGGCACTCAGCGCTGGAATTACTCTTCGATCAACAATCCGGACCTTGCCGCGATTGCGCAGGAGGCGCGCTTCGAGCCGGATAAGGCCAAATACGAGGCAGCCGGCCGCAAGCTCAACGCAATGCATTTCGACCTGATGCCGCAGATCATGCTGTGGCAGCCCAATCAGGACGCGGTGATGGCGCCGTCGATCGAAGGCTACACCTATGAGTTCCACCGTCAGGTGGATTATCGCGATGTCAGCCGCAAGTGACACTTGCGGCCAGCAGGGACGTTGAATGGTGACGACCGGTCTTGGTGCAACGATGGTGCGGGCGGGCAGGCGGCTCTTGTCGTCGCTGCCGGCACTGTTCGGTGTGCTGGTCTTCACCTTCCTGTTGATGCGCGTCCTGCCCGGCGACCCCGCGGTGTTCTTCGCCTCGGGCCCCAATGCCGGCAAGGAGGAGATCGAGCAGATCCGCAAGCAGATGGGGCTCGACAAATCCGTGCCGGAGCAACTCGTGTTCTATCTCTCCGACATCGGCCACGGCAATCTCGGCCGCTCGATGATGACCGGCCAGCCGGTGCTGAAGGACCTGCGCGAGCGATTGCCGGCCTCGCTCGAGCTCACCTTCACCGCACTGCTGATCGCGCTGATCGCGGCAGTGCCGCTTGGGGTGCTGGCGGCGCTGCGGCCGGGATCGATCATCGATCACGGCGTGCGGCTGTTCTGCGCACTTGGGGTCTGCGTGCCGACTTTCGTCTCGGGCCTGCTCTTGATCTACGTCTTCTATTATCTGCTCGGGCTGGCCCCTGATCCGACGGGGCGCATCGACGTCTTCACCTCGCTGCCGCCGCAGCGCACCGGCTTTCTCTCGATCGACTTCCTGCTCGCCGGCGACGTCGAGGGCTGGTGGGCGGCCTGCAGGCAGTTGATCCTGCCGGCAGTGAGCATGGCGCTGTTCGTGATCGCGCCGCTGGCGCGGATCACCCGCGCCTCGATGCTGGTCTCGCTCGGCAGCGATTTCGTGCGCACCGCGCGCTCGGTCGGATTGTCCTGGCGCAAGGTGGTCGTCACCTATGCGCTCCGCAACGCGATCCTGCCGGTCATCACCATCGCCGGCATCGTGTTCTCGACCATGCTGGGAGCCAACGTGTTGGTGGAGAAGGTGTTCTCCTGGCCGGGCGTTGCCTCCTATGCGCTCGATGCGCTGCTGTCGTCCGACTATGCGCCGGTGCAGGGTTTCGTGCTGCTGATGGCCAGCCTGTTCGTGCTGGTCAATCTCGTCGTGGACATCTGCTACGGCATCGCCGATCCCAGGGTGTCGATCGAATGACCAGCGCCACACTTCGCCATTCGGTTTGGATCCTGCGCGGCAATCCGCTCACGGCGGTGGCCGCGGCCGGGGTGACGCTGTTCGTCCTGGTCGCGATCTTCGGACCGTGGATCGTGCCCTACGATCCCGTGGCCTCGAACGTCTCGGAGGCGCTGCTGCCGCCGAGCGCGGCGCATATTGCCGGCACGGACCAGCTCGGCCGCGACGTGTTCAGCCGCCTCATCATCGCTGCACGGCTCGACCTTGCCATCGCAGTCTCCGCGGTCGGAATTTCATTCGTGATCGGGGCCGTCGTCGGCGCGTTCTGCGGCTATGCCGGCGGACGGCTCGATCGCGCCGTCGGCCGCTTCGTCGACGTGATGATGGCCTTTCCGCTGTTCGTGCTGGCAATGGCGATGGTCGCCGCGCTCGGCAACCGGATCGAGAACATCGTGATCGCGACCGCGATCATCAATCTTCCGTTCTACATCCGCTTCGCGCGCGCCGAGGTCAACGTCCGCCGCAATGTCGGCTGGGTCGAAGCCGCGCGCGCCTGCGGCGAGAGCCATTTCTCGGTGGTGCTGCGCTTCCTGCTGCCGAACATCCTGCCCGCAATGGCTGTGCAGATCTCGCTCAATCTCGGCTGGGCCATTCTCAATGCCGCCGGCCTGTCCTTCATCGGCCTCGGCGTCAAGCCGCCGACGCCGGAATGGGGCATCATGGTCGCTGAAGGGGCGCGCTTCATCTCCACTGGACGCTGGTGGCTGGTGGCCTTTCCAGGCCTTGCGCTGATGCTGGCGGTGCTGTGCTTCAACCTCCTCGGCGACGGCATGCGGGACATTCTCGATCCCCGGATGCGCACATGAGCGAGGATCTGCTCAGGATCGACGACCTCCACGTCGCGTTCTCGACGCGGCGGGGAATGGTCGAGGCCGTGCGCGGCGTCACGCTCACCGTCAAGGCCGGCGAGATGCTCGGTCTCGTCGGCGAGAGCGGCTCGGGCAAGTCGGTTACCGGCTTTGCGACGACGCGGCTGCTCGATGCAGCCGGCCGCGTCACCGGCGGCAAGATCCTGTTCCGCGGGCAGGACGTCACAAAGCTCCGCGGCGATGATCTGCGCCAGCTGCAGGGAGCCGCGATGTCGATGATCTTCCAGAATCCGCGGGCGGCGCTCAATCCGATCCGCGCGATCGGCCTGCAGATCGCGGACGCGATCCTCACCCACAAGCGTATCTCGAAAGAGGCCGCGCGTGCCGAGGCGCTGGACCTGCTGCGCGCCGTTCAGATCCGCGATCCCGAGGCGCGGATGAACGCCTATCCGCACGAGCTCTCCGGCGGCATGTGCCAGCGCGTCATGATCGCGATCGCGATTTCCTGCAATCCTGCACTGCTCATCGCGGACGAGCCGACCACCGGCCTCGACGTCACCACGCAGAAGGTGGTGTTGGATCTGCTGGCAGACATTGCCGCCGCGCGAGGCATGGCCACGATCCTGATCACGCACGACCTCGGCCTTGCGGCGCGCTACTGCCGCCGCATCGCCGTGATGGAGCGCGGCCGCATCGTCGAGGAGGCGAGCCCCGGCATTCTCTTCAGCGCGCCGCAGCACGCCTATACGAGGCGCCTGGTTGCGGCCTCGCCCACGGCAACGTCGCGGATCGAGGATCTCGTGACGGAGGAGGAGAGAGAGCGTTACTCCGCTGTTGTCAGGAAGCCCAGGCGGGAACCCGCACACGGGACGCCCCCGCTGCTGGAAGTGCGCAAATTGGCAAAACGTTTCGACCAGGGATCCGCTGCGGTTACCGACTTCTCGATGACGATGGCGGGCGGCGAGAGTGTCGGGCTGGTCGGCGAGTCCGGCTCGGGCAAGAGCACGACCTCGCGCATGATCTGCCGCCTGATCGATCCGAGTGAGGGCGACATCGTGTTCGACGGGCAGTCGATCGGGCACGTGGCGGCGCGCGATTTCCACCGCTCGCCATTGCGCAGGGACATCCAGATGGTCTTTCAGGACCCGAACGAAAGCCTCAACCCGCGTTTCACGGCGTTCGATTGCATTGCCCATCCTTTGATGCGGCTCGACGGCATGCGCTCGGGCGAAGGCTTGCGCAAACGGGTGGAAGAATGCGCCGAGCGGGTCGGACTGCCGCTCGATCTGTTGCCACGGTTTCCACATCAGCTCTCCGGCGGGCAGAAGGCCCGCGTCGGCATTGCCCGCGCCATCGCTTGCCGGCCGCGGCTGCTGGTGCTGGACGAGCCGACCGCCGCACTCGACGTCTCGGTGCAGGCGGTTGTGCTGCAACTGCTCGATCGCCTCAGGCGCGAGAACGACATTGCGCTGCTGTTCGTCAGCCACGATCTCAACGTCGTGCGCATGCTGTGCGACCGCACCATCGTGCTGCGCAACGGCGGCATCGTGGAGCAGGGCGAGAGCCGGGCGTTATTTGATAATCCAAAGACCGACTACACGCGCAAACTGGTCGAGGCGATCCCGCATATCGAGACCGGGCCGACGCTGGCGGCCGCTCTGTGAGCCCCGAACTCGCATTCCTGGACCGCCAAATGGCGAGATCCCGCTGGCGAAGCCGCATTTAGTGGCATACCATTTGCTTGCAAATGGGCTCGGTTTCACTTGCCCTTTGCCAATGAACAGCTGGCATCACGGCATTTCTGGGAGGACTTCATGGATCGCAGGACGGTATTGAAGGGACTGGCTGGCGCGGGCAGCCTGGCGTTGACGGGTGGCCTGTCGGCCCCGGCGATCGCTCAGGGTGCGGCGGCGCGCACCCTGCGATTCGTGCCCCAGGCCAATCTCGCCAATTTCGACCCGATCTGGGGCACGCAATATGTCGTGCGCAATGCCGCCGCGATGGTTTGGGACACGCTCTACGGCATCGATTCCTCGTTCCGGCCGCAGCGGCAGATGGTCGAGTCCGAGGAAGTGACCGACGACGGCACCACCTGGACGTTCAAGCTGCGGCCCGGCCTCAAGTTCCACGATGGCGAGCCGGTGCTCAGCAAGGACGTCGTGGCAAGTCTGACGCGCTGGTCGGCGCGCGATCCGATGGGCCTGATGATCAAGGCGCTCCAGCAGGAGCTCACGGCCGTCGACGACCGCACCTTCAAATGGGTATTGAAGCAGCCCTTCCCGAAATTGCTCTACGCGCTCGGCAAGAACAATTCGCCTTGCAGCTTCATCATGCCGGAGCGCATCGCGCAGACCGATCCGTTCAAGCAGATTTCTGAATATATCGGCTCCGGTCCGCTGAAGTTCGCCAAGAGCGAGTGGGTCCCCGGTGCGAAGGCCGTGTTCGAGAAATTCGCCGACTATTCACCGCGCCAGGAGAAGGCGTCATGGCTGGCCGGTGGCAAGCAGGTGATGGTCGACCGCGTCGAGTGGGTGATCATGCCGGATCCGGCAACCGCGGCGGCCGCGTTGCAGAACGGTGAGATCGACTGGTGGGAGAATCCGATCGCGGATCTCGTTCCGGTTCTGAAGAAGAACAAGAATATCAGCGTCGATATCGGCGATCCCCTCGGCAATATCGGCTCGTTCCGCATGAACTTCCTCTATCCGCCGTTCAACGACGTCAAGGCGCGGCGTGCGGTGCTGATGGCGCTCAGCCAGGAAGACTACATGCGCGCGATCGTCGGCGACGACAATTCGCTGTGGAAGCCGCTGCCCGGCTACTTCACGCCGGATACGCCGCTCTACACCGAAGTGGGCGGCGAGATCCTGAAGGGCAAGCGCGATCTGGACGCCGCCAAGAAGCTGCTCGCCGAGAGCGGCTACTCCGGCCAGCCGGTGACGTGCCTCGTCGCGCAGGACCAGCCGATCACCAAGGCGATGGGCGACGTCACCGCCGACCTTCTCAAGAAGCTCGGCATGAATGTCGACTTCGTCGCAACTGATTGGGGCACGGTCGGCTCCCGCCGCGCGCAGAAGACGCCTCCGGGACAGGGCGGCTGGAACATGTTCCACACCTGGCACGCAGGCGCGGATTGCGTCAATCCGGCTCCCTACACCGCCATTCGTGCTAACGGCGACAAAGCCTGGTTCGGCTGGCCCACCAGCGCGGCCACCGAAAAGGAGGTCACCTCCTGGTTCGAGGCCAAGAACGTCGACGAGGAGAAGGCCGCCATCGGTCGCCTCAACAAGGCGGCGCTCGATGACGTCGTTTACGCGCCGACTGGTTTCTTCCTGAGCTACACCGCGTGGCGTAAGAACGTCTCCGGCGTTGCCAAGGGACCGCTGCCGTTCTTCTGGGGCGTGTCGAAGTCCGCATGATCGTGCGTTGAGGCCAGATGCTCTCCTACATCCTCCGTCGCATCGTTGCGACCTTGCCGGTCATGGCGATCGTCGCGCTGTTCGTGTTCAGCCTGCTTTATATCGCGCCCGGCGATCCGGCCGTGGTGATCGCGGGCGATCAGGCAAGCCCGGAGGATGTGGAGCGCATCCGCCAGAGCCTGGGGCTGGACCGGCCCTTCCTGGTCCAGTTCGGAAGCTGGGTCTGGCGCATCCTTCACGGCGATCTCGGCACCTCGATCTTCACCAACCTGCCGGTCTCGGCGATGATCGGGCAGCGTCTCGGACCGACGCTGTCGCTGATGATCGTCACGCTGCTGCTCACGATCGTGGTGGCGGTGCCGCTCGGCGTGGTGGCGGCATGGAAGGCCGGCAGCCTGATCGATCGCGTCATCATGGGCTTTGCCGTGTTTGGATTCTCGCTGCCCGTCTTCGTGGTCGGCTACATGCTCGCCTACATCTTCGCGCTGGAGCTGGAATGGCTGCCGGTGCAGGGCTACACGCCCCTCAACCAGGGCTTCTGGCCCTGGCTCGAGAACCTGATCCTGCCGGCGATCGCGCTCGGCTGCGTCTATATCGCGCTGGTCGCCCGCATCACGCGGGCAGCCATGCTCGAAGTGCTGCAGCAGGACTATATCCGCACCGCCAAGGCCAAGGGCCTCGGGCAGGGCGGCATCCTGTTCATTCACGCGCTGAAGAACGCGGCGGTGCCGATCGTCACCGTGATCGGGATCGGCATCGCGCTCCTGATCGGCGGCGCGGTCGTCACCGAGAGCGTGTTCGCGATCCCCGGCCTCGGCCGCCTCACCATCGATGCCATCCTGCGCCGTGACTATCCGGTGATTCAGGGCATCGTGCTGCTGTTCAGCTTCGTCTACGTCCTCGTCAATCTGATGATCGACGTCGTCTACACGCTCGTTGACCCGAGGATCCGCTATTGACCGACACCACCGTTAATCCGCATTCGCTTCCGGCCGGCCTCGTCCTTGCGCCGCAACTGCCCGAGATCCTGCGGCCGGTCAGGATACGGCGCGGCTTCGTCGGCCTCCTGCGCGGCCACCCGACGGTCGCGATCGGCGGCGCGCTGCTGCTGATGCTGGTGCTGATCGCGGTCTTTGCGCCGTACCTCGGCACGGTCGACCCGACCGCGCTTGCGCCCGCCAAGCGCACCCGCGCGCCGTCAGCCGATTTCTGGTTCGGCACCGACGTGCTCGGCCGCGACATCTATTCGCGCGTGCTGTTCGGCGCGCGGGTCTCGCTCACGGTCGGCCTGTCGGTCGCGATCTGCGCTTCGGCGATCGGCCTTGCCATCGGCATGGTCTCCGGCTTCATCCGCTGGGCCGACGGCATCCTGATGCGGTTCATGGACGGCCTGATGTCGATCCCGCCGATCCTGCTGGCGATCGCGCTGATGGCCCTGACGCGCGGCAGCGTCGGCAACGTCATCCTGGCGATCACCATCGCCGAGATCCCGCGCGTCTCGCGCCTCGTCCGCAGCGTCGTTCTGTCCTTGCGCGAGCAGCCCTATGTGGACGCGGCCGTGGCCTGCGGCACGCGCACGCCGATGATCATCCTGCGCCACATCCTGCCCAACACGGTTGCGCCGATGCTGGTCCAGGCGACCTATATCTGCGCCAGCGCCATGATCACGGAGGCGATCCTGTCCTTCATCGGCGCCGGCACGCCGCCGACCATCCCGTCCTGGGGCAACATCATGGCCGAGGGCCGCGCGCTCTGGCAGGTGAAGCCCTACATCGTGTTCTTCCCGGCGGCGTTCCTGTCCGTCACCGTGCTCGCCGTGAATCTGCTCGGCGACGGCCTGCGCGATGCGCTCGACCCGCGCATGGCCAAAAGCCTGTGATGTTGTCTGTGATGGATCGAGGCTGATTGCGATGGCTTTGCTCGAAGTCGAGAACCTCCAGACCCATTTCCGCACGCCCGGCGGCATCAACCGCGCGGTCGACGGGGTGTCCTTCCATGTCAACGAGGGTGAGACGCTCGCCATCGTCGGCGAGTCCGGTTGCGGCAAGTCGGTGACATCGATGTCCTTGATGCGGCTGATTCCGGAGCCGCCGGGCCGGATCGCAGGCAGCATCCGCTTCGCGGGCAGGGATCTCCTGAAACTGTCCGACCGCGAGATGCGCGCGATCCGCGGCAACGACATCTCGATGATCTTTCAGGAACCGATGACGAGCCTGAACCCGGTGCTCACCGTCGGCCGCCAGATCCGCGAGACCTTGATGATCCATCAGGGCCTCGACAAGCAGGCGGCGGAGGCGCATGCGGTCGAGATGCTGACGCTGGTCGGCATTCCCGAGCCGAAGCGGCGTGTTGGCGAATATCCGCACCAGCTGTCCGGCGGCATGCGCCAGCGCGTGATGATCGCGGTTGCGCTGGCCTGCAATCCCAAGCTTCTCATTGCGGACGAGCCGACCACCGCGCTCGACGTGACGATCCAAGCGCAGATCCTCAAGCTGATGCTGGACCTGAAGCGCCGGGTCGGAGCGGCCATCATCCTGATCACCCACGATCTCGGCGTCGTCGCCGAGATCGCCGAGCGTGTCATGGTGATGTATGCCGGCCGCAAGGTCGAGGAGGCGCCGGTGGCCGAGCTGTTCCGCTCCCCGCGCCATCCCTATACGCAGGGCCTGTTAGGCGCGGTGCCGAAGCTCGGCTCTTCGCTTGCGGGCACCGCGACCCGTCTTGCCGAGATCCCTGGGCAGGTCCCTGATCTCCGCAAGCCCATTATCGGCTGCGTCTTCGCCGGCCGCTGTGCGCTTGCCACCGATGTCTGCCGGCAATATGCGCCGGGACTGGAAGAGAAGGGGCCGCGCCACATCGCGGCCTGTCACTACGCTGCCAAGGGAGCCGTCGCGGCATGAGTCCTCCGCTGCTCCAGGTCAACGACCTCAAGAAGCATTTTCCGGTCAAGAGCGGCCTGTTCGGCCGCAAGTCCGAATTCGTTTACGCGGTGGACGGCGTCTCCTTCGAGATCGCGCGCGGCGAGACACTGTCGCTGGTCGGCGAGTCCGGCTGCGGCAAATCGACGGTCGGCCGCGCCATCCTGCGGCTGTTCGAGATCACCTCGGGCCAGGTCATCCTCGACGGCCAGAGGATCGACGATGCCGCACCAGGCACGATGCGCCAGATGCGTCGCCGCGTGCAGGTGGTGTTCCAGGATCCGTTCTCGAGCCTCAATCCGCGCATGCGCGTGCGCGACATTCTCGCCGAGCCGATCCGCAATTTCGGCCTCGCCAAATCTGCAGAGGATCTCGAGGTCCGTGTCACATCGCTGATGGACACGGTGCGCCTGCCGCGCGAAGCCTTGAGCCGCAGGCCGCACGAATTCTCCGGTGGTCAGCGTCAGCGCATCGGCATCGCGCGGGCGCTGGCGGCCGAGCCCGAGCTGATCGTCTGCGACGAGGCGGTCTCCGCGCTCGATGTCTCGGTTAAAGCGCAGATCGTCAATCTCTTGCAGGATCTCCAGCGCGAGTTCGGTCTCGCGCTACTGTTCATCAGCCACGATCTTGCCATCGTCGAGCATATGACCCATCGCGTCGCGGTGATGTATCTCGGCAAGATCGTCGAGGTGGCCCCGCGCCGCGAGATCTTTGCCGCGCCAAGGCATCCCTACACCAAGGCGCTGCTTTCGGCCGTGCCGCTGCCGGAGCCCGGAGCCCAGCGCAACCCCATCATCCTCAAGGGCGACGTGCCGAGCCCGATCAATCCGCCGAAGGGATGCCGCTTTCACACCCGTTGTCCGTTCGTCTTCGACCGCTGCCGGACGGAGGAGCCGACGCTGCGCGCGACCGGAGCCGAGCAGTGGGTGGCCTGCCATTTGGAAGATGCTGCGCCGGCAATGAGCAGCTGAAGGGACCTGACGCCAGTGCGCGTCGCACACTCACGCCGACGCGTGGCGGTGCCTGGACGGAGGACCGGACTGACATCGGGTGATGATTGCACTATGCCCCTGTTTTGCCCGACGAGTCAAAATCCACCGCTGATCTGGGTCGGAATTGGCCTCGGATGCGAGGCCGCGCGGTGCATCGGAAATTCGTAAGCAGAAACAAGCCCCGTTCTACTGTGCATGGGGTTGTTTTCGCACTTTTGTGGCGGCGGACCTCAACCCTGCCGGCGCAGGAAGCCGGTGATCGTGACCTTTTCCCAGATGCCGGCCGCGGCAAAGGGATCTGCACGGTTGAAGGCTTCGACCTCGGTGCGGCCGGGGGCCTCGATCAGGAACAGGCTGCCGATCATGGTCTGGCCGTCGTCGGAGACGAGCGGACCGGACATCACGATCTTGACGCCGAAGCGCGAGGTGTCGCTGAGGAAAGCCTTGTGGGCGTCGTAATTGGCGAGCCGCGTCGGCAACGCGCCGGTGCGGTCGAGGGCGTGAATGGCGAACAGCATGCTGTCTCCGTTTCTTGCTTCAGTTGTTGGGACGGCCGCGGGCTGCGGCCGTCCGGTCTTGATGTGGGGGAATGGCCTACTTCGCGCTAAGCTTGCCGGCGTCCTCGAAGGTGGGGCAGGTCCGCTGTTCCAGCGGCACATCGAACGGCCCGTAATTGTCCTTGGTGATCACCGTCGGCTTCAGCACGATCTCGCTGATAACGGGCTGGCCCCGCAAGGAGCGGATTGCCATCATGGTGCCGAGGCAGCCTTGCGCAAAGCCGTTGTAGTCGCCGCTCGCCAGCAGCTTGCCGGACTTGATTGCGTCGATCGCCTCCTTGGTGCCGTTGATGCCGATCACCTGCGCCTTGCGGTTGGCACCGTCGAGCGCCTCGATCGCGCCGACCGCCATGGCGTCGTTGGCCGCCAGCACGCCGTCGATCTGCGAATTCGACTGCATCAAGTTCTCCATCACCTGGAGCGCCTGGAGCCGCTGGTAGTTGCCGGGCTGCGAGGCCAAGAGCTTGGCGCCGGGCGCTTCCTTCAGCGCGTCGTTGAAGCCGCGGACGCGGTCGACATTGGTCAGCGAGCCCTTGACACCCTCGATGATGACGATGTTGCCTTTGCCGCCGAGCGTCTTGAGCAGGAAGCGCGCGGTCTCCAGCCCAAGGCTGTAATCGTCGGCGCCGACGAAGGACAGGAACTTGCCGCCGGCAGAACGGTCGGTGATGTTGACGACAGGGATCTTGGCTTCGTTGATCTTCTCGACGCCCGGCACCATCGCCTTGTAGTCGACCGGCGTGAACACGATCGCGCTCGGCTTCTTCACCACGACGTCCTCGATCTGACTGAGCTGCTCGGGAATCGAGTCCGGCTTGGTCGGGATGTATTGCAGCGTCTTCGCGTTCAGCACCTTCGCCATGTTGTCGGCGCCGACCCGCACCGTCTGGAAGAACGGATTGGTCTGGTTCTTGGTGAAGACGGCGATGGTCTCGCCGTCCGCATGTGCCGCATTCGTGAACGCGGCCGCCATCAGCAGCGGCAGCGCCAGATAGCCCAGTCTTTGTTTCATGTTGCCTCCATCCCTCATTTTGCTTGTTGGATTGCCAGAACTCATTGCGCGCGGCGGCGGGTCTTCATGTCGAGCCAGACCGCGAGAATGACGATGACGCCGGTGACGAGCGGCTGCCAATTGGCGCTGACCGCGAGCAGGTTCATGCCGTTCAGCACCAGGGTCAGGATCAGCGCGCCGATGAAGGTGCCGAACACGGTGCCAACGCCACCGAACAGCGAGGTGCCCCCGATCAGAACGGCCGCGATCGCCGGCAGCGTCAGGCTCTCGCCGATGTCGGCCTCGGCCGAATTGAGCCGCGACAGGAAGATGATCGAGGCCAGTCCCGCCATGGTGCCTGAGACCGCGTAGACCAGCAGCAGGCGGCGCGCCACCGGGATGCCGGAGAGGCGCGCGGCGACCGGATTGGCGCCGATCGCATAGATCTCCTGGCCCCAGACCGTGCGCTGCGCGAAGAACGTCCCGATCCCGAGGAACACCAGGAGCAAGTAGACCGGAATGGGCAGGCCGAACAGATAGCCGCTGCCGATCTGGCGGAAGCCGGCGGGGAAGCCGTGCAGGGTCTCGCCCGCCATGTACCAATAGGTGAGGCCGTTCAGCACCCAGAGCATGCCATAGGTGGCGATGAAGGAGGGGATGCGCAGCGCCGTGACCATGACGCCGTTGATCAGGCCGACGATGCCGCCGCAGGCGAGTCCGGTGAGGATGCCGAGCGCGGGCGAACCGGTCGTGTGGATCACGGTGCCGGCGAGGCAGGCGGACAGCGCGACATTGGCGCCGACGGAGAGATCGAGGCCGGCCGTGAGCACCACCAGCGTCAGGCCGGAGGCGATGAAGAAGGTCAGGCTCGCTTGCCTCAGCACGTTGAGGATGTTGCCGAGGCTCAGGAAGGAATCGCTGAGCACGGCGAGCACGGCGCAGATCAGGAAAGCGGCGAGCAGGCGATAGAACAGCTGGACCGCGTCCTGCGACAGGAAAGAGCGGGGCGGCGCCATGGCGCCCTTGGTGATGTCGGTCATGTGCGGCTCCTGAGGCCGTCGAGGAACAGGGCAACGATCACGAGCACGCCGACGCTGGCGACCTGCACTGAGGAGGGCAGCGAGATCAGGTTCAGCCCGTTGCGCAACACGCCGACGGAAAGGACCCCGAGCAGCGTACCAAGCAGCCAGCCATTGCCGCGCTCGAACGAGGTGCCGCCGACGGCGACGGCCGCGATGGCGTCGAATTCCAGGCCGAGGCCGGCGGTGGGATGGCCGGAGTTCATGCGTGCGGTCATCAACAGGCCCGCGATGCCGGCCATGGCGCCGCCGATCGCATAGACCGCGATCAGCAGCCGGTTGGGCGAGAGGCCGGCATAGCGCAGCGCCTCGCGATTGCCGCCGAGCGCGAAGATGTAGGTGCCGAAGCGGGTGTGATAGAGGATGCCGTGAAAGGTCGCATAGGTCACCACCGCCATCACGATCGGTACGGGAATGCCGAGCAGCGTCGCCGAGTAGATGTCCCGCACGCTGTGGGGGATGCCGACCACGCTCTGGCCGTCGCTGACGATCAGCGACAGCCCCTGCGCCATGCCGAGCGTGCCCAGCGTCGCGACGAAGGGTGGTATGCCCAGAATGGCGACCAGCCAGCCGTTGGCAACGCCAAAGGCCGTGCCGACCAGAAGGCCGGCGCCGAGGCCCAGTAGCATCGACTTGGTCGCGAGCGACACGATCGCCACGCAGAGCGAAGTCAGCGTCAGCACCGCGCCCATCGACAGGTCCAGCCCCTCCGTCATGATGATCAGCGTCATCGGCAGCGCGAGCATGGTCAGGATGGTCGACTGCACCAGCACGTTGGAGAGGTTGGCGACCGACAGGAAGCCGGGCGCGATCACGCTGAACAGCGCGATCAGCAGCACCAGCACCATGGCAACGCCGGGAATGCGCTGCAGCGGATTGGGTTGAGCGACGACCGCGACCTCACGCATGATGCATCCCCAATCGCACGATGTTCTCCTCGGTCAATTCGTTGCGTGACAAATGTCCCGCGATGCGCCCCTCGCGCATCACATAGGCGCGGTCGCAGACATGGCAGATCTCGACCTGCTCGGACGAGATCATCAGCGCCGCCGCGCCGTCCGCCACGAGGCGGTCGATCAGCGCGAAGATCTCCGACTTGGCGCCGATGTCGATGCCCCGCGTCGGCTCGTCGAAGATGAAGAGCTTCGAGCCGGCGGCGAGCCATTTGCCGATCACGACCTTCTGCTGGTTGCCGCCGGAGAGCAGGCCGACGGTCTGGCGTGCGCTCGGCGTCGCGATGCGGAGCTGCCGGATCAGGCCGTCGGCGGTACGCTGGGCCGAGCGTTGGTCGAACAGCCCGCTCGGGAACAGTTTTTTCAGCGCCGACACCACCAGATTGTCGCTGACGGATCGCAGCAGCGCGAGGCCTTCGCTCTTGCGGCTCTCCGGGATCAGCGCGATGCCG
Source organism: Bradyrhizobium sp. USDA 223 (assembly GCF_044909005.1). Lineage (NCBI taxonomy): Bacteria > Pseudomonadati > Pseudomonadota > Alphaproteobacteria > Hyphomicrobiales > Nitrobacteraceae > Bradyrhizobium > Bradyrhizobium sp. USDA 223. Next base: position 3,515,555 of record NZ_JBIYDR010000001.1, on the reverse strand, counting down.
CGGCGGGCGGCGAGATCCGGCTCGCCGGACATGCTCTTGCCGTCGAAGATGATCTCGCCCGAGGCCACGGGATCGGCGCCGAAGATGGCGCGGGCGACCTCGCTGCGGCCGGAGCCGACCAGGCCGCACAGCCCGACGATCTCGCCGCGGCGCACCTCGATGTTGATGTCGGAGATGCCGGTGGGCGCGGAGAGGCCCTTGACCTCGAGCAGCACCTCGCCGGGCTTGTCGGCGAAATGGCGCGGATAGGTCATGTCGACGTTGCGGCCGACCATCATGCGGACCAGCTGGTCCGGCGTGACGTCGGCGGGCCGGACTCCGTCGATGCGGCGGCCGTCGCGCAGCACGGTGATGCGATCGCCGAGCGCGAACACCTCGGCCATGCGGTGCGAGATATAGACGATCGAGACGCCGTCGGCCTTCAGCCGCGCAATCAGCGCGAACAAAAGCTCGGTCTCGCGGTCGGACAGTGCCGCTGTCGGCTCGTCCATGACGAGGATGCGGGCGTTCTGGCTGATCGCCTTGGCGATCTCGACCATCTGCTGCTGCGCGACGCCGAGCTTGTCGACGGTGGTGGCGGGATCGATGTCGAAGCCGATGGTGTCGAGCACGCGCCTTGCGTCAGCCAATATCCTGCGACGGTCGATGGTGCCGGGAATGCGGCCCTTCGGCTCGCGGCCAAGAAAGATGTTCTGGGCGATGTCGAGATGGGGGACCAGCGAGAATTCCTGGAAGATCACGGCGATGCCGAGCTTCTGCGCATCGGCGGTCGAAGAGATCGCGACCCTCTCGCCGTTGTAATAGAACTCGCCCGCGTCGGCGCGATACGCGCCGCACAGCACCTTCATCAGGCTCGACTTGCCGGCGCCGTTCTCGCCCAGCAGCATATGGACTTCGCCGGGGTAGACGGCAAAGGACACGTCGTCGAGCGCCTTGACGCCCGGAAACTCCTTGCTGATGCCGCGCAGCTCCAGCAGCGGCGTGGGTGAGGTGACCTCGATCGGGAGCGCGTCGCTCATGGCGTATTGCTCATGTTTTGGCTCTGCCAGCAAAAATCTTTCCGGGGTTCATCAATCCGTCGGGATCGAGCGCCGCCTTGATCGATCGCATCACGTCCACGGCCTCGCCGAGCTCGTCGGTGAGATAGTCGATCTTGCCGAGCCCGATGCCGTGCTCGCCGGTGCAGGTGCCGTCCATGGTGATGGCACGCGCGACCATGCGGGCCTGCAGCGCCTTGGCGCCTTCGGCCTCCTCCGGTTTTGTCGGGTCGATCAGGATCAGCATGTGGAAATTGCCATCGCCGACATGGCCGACGATCGGCGCGGTGAAGCCATGCTCGTCCGCGTCACGACGCGTCTCGGTCAGGCATTCGGCGAGACGCGAGATCGGCACGCAGACGTCGGTGATGACGGCGCGTGCGCCGGGGCGCAGGCCGAGGCCCGCATAGAGCGTGTTGTCGCGGGCATGCCAGAGCCGGCTGCGGTCTTCCTGCGCTTTGGCCCAGGCAAAGCCATGGCCGCCATGATCGGCTGCGATCGCCTGCGCGGCTTCGGCCTGCTCGGCGACGGAGGTTTCGGAGCCGTGGAATTCGAAGAACAGCGTGGGGGCCTCGCGATAGCCGAGCTTGGCGTAGGCATTGATGCCCCGCATCATGACGTCATCGAGCAGCTCGATGCGGGCCACGGGGATCGCGGACTGGATCACGGAGATCGCGGTGTCCACCGCATCGTGCAGGGTGTCGAAGCTGCAGACCGCGGCCGAGATCGCCTGCGGCACCGGGTGCACCTTCAGCGTGATCTCCGTGATGACGCCGAGCGTGCCTTCCGCGCCGACGAACATGCGCGTCAGATCATAGCCCGCCGCCGATTTCCGCGCGCGCCGGGCAGTGCGGATGATGCGCCCGTCGGCCAGCACGACCTCGAGCGCCATGACGTTGTCTTTCATGGTGCCGTAGCGCACCGCCATCGTGCCGGAGGCGCGCGTCGAGGTCATGCCGCCGATCGAGGCGTCGGCGCCGGGATCGATCGGGAAGAACAGGCCGGTATTGCGCAGCTCAGCATTCAGTTGCTTGCGTGTGATGCCGGGCTGCACCACGACGTCCATGTCGCTGTCGTGCACTGCGAGCACCTTGTTCATGCGCGCGAAGTCGAAGCAGACGCCGCCGGCGATCGCCGCCGCATTGCCTTCGAGCGAGGTGCCGGCGCCGAACGGGACGATCGGCATGCCCGCACCGGCGCAGAGCTTGACGATTTCCGCGACCTCCTGCGTGGTCTCAGGGAAGACCACGATGTCGGGCGGCAGGCTCCGATAATGCGACTCGCTCTGCCCATGCTGATCGAGCACGCCGCGCGCGACGCTTGCGCGCGGACCGATCATGCCGGCAAGGCGCTCGGCCACAATGCCCGTGCTGATCCGCGGTCCCATCCTCAGCTCCCGTCCCTGTCTTACGGACTCTTGTTGGTCCGTTGTTGAGCTTAAGCGGCTCTTGCGTTGCTTGCGACCTGCTTCAGGCCGAAATCATAGTTGAGATGAAAATAGTCGCGCTCCACCATGCGACCATCCGGCGCACGGCCGGCCGGATGACGGACGAAGTCGCGGATCAGGCTGTCCTTGACGCCGAACACGATGTCGCTGTCGAGATATTGGTCGCCGGCAACGAAGACGTGCGTCACCAGCTGCTCGAAACCGGGCGCTGAGATCATGAAGTGCACGTGCGCCGGGCGCCAGGGATGGCGTCCCTGCACCTCCAGCATCTCGCCGACCGGTCCGTCATGCGGAATCGGGTAGGCGGCCGGCTTGATCGACCAGAAATGGAAGCGGCCGTTGGCGTCGGTGTGGAAGCGGGCGCGCATCGCGAGATCGCCGATCTCATCGAGCTGCTGCACGTCGTAATAGCCGTCGTCGTCGGAGTGCCAGACGTCCACGATGGCGCCGGCGAGCGGCTTTCCGTCCACGGTCGAGACCGAGCCGGTGACCAGCATGGGATCGCCATCCATCGGCCCGGAGATGTCAGCGCCGCTGTCCTTCTCGGGCGCAGCCTGGACGAAGAACGGCCCGAGCACCGTGGTCTCGGTCGCGCCTTCGGGCACCGGATGGTTGATGGCGTCGACCAGCATGGAGACGCCGAGCGTGTCCGACAGCAGGATGAATTCCTGGCGCTTGTCGTTGCACATGTGCCCGGTGCGGGTCAGGAAGTCGATGCCGTATTCCCACTCCTTCTGGGTCGGCCGCACCTCGCGGACGAAAGCGTGAAGATGCCGCACCAGCGCTTCGCTCACCTGCTTGATACGCGGATCGGTCGCGCCCGCGATCCGCTCCAGAACCGCGTCCGTGATCGTGTTTTCGTTGAAGTTACGCATGTGTATCTCCGCGATCAGGGTTTTGGTTCGCCGAGGCCGGACAGCCGTTCGAGATGCTTGACCGTCGCGATGAAGTCCGTGTCGCCTTCGCCCTGCGCGACCAGCGCGCCATAGGTCTCGCGCACTTGCGCGGCGAGCTGCAGCGGGACCCCGACAGCGTGGCCGGCGCCCAGGATCAGGTCGAGATCCTTGGCCATCTGCTTGCAGGAGAAGGTGGACTCGAAGTCGCGAGTCCGTAGCGGTGCGGTCTTGTACTTGACCATGGGCGAGGCGACGGCGCTGTCGTCGAGAACTTTAAGGATGTCCTGCCAGGCGATGCCGCCCTTGCGCGCTAGCGCCAGGCTCTCGGCCATCATCGCGGCCGACACCGCGATCATCAGATTGACGGAGAGTTTTGCGTAGCGCGCTTCCTCGGCAGGGCCGAGATAGGTCTGAGCGCGGGTGAAAGCTGTGAACAGCTGCTTTACGCCGTCGAAGGCGTCTTTCGGCCCCGAGACGAAGCAGGTCAGCGCGCCCGTGTGCACGATGCTGGCATTGCCGGAGACCGGCGAGCGCAGATAGGAAATGCCGCGTGCCTGCGCGGCGGCCGCAACCTCAGCCGAGGCTTCGACACTCACGGTGCTGGTTTCGATCAAGACGGCACCGGGCGCCATCGCGGCGATCAGGCCGGCGGAGCCGAGCAATGCGCCGCGCAAAGCGGCGTCGTCGGGCAGGGACGTGATCACTGCAGCCTTGCCGCTCACGGCCTCTGCCGGCGAGGCGGCACTCCCAATGCCCTGCGCGCGAGCCTCGCTGATCCTCGCCGCGCTCTGATCGAACGCGGTGACGGTGTAGCCGGCTTTCGCGACGAGCACCGACATCGGCAAGCCCATCTTGCCGATCCCGATGAAAGCAACTTGTTTCAGAGCGTCAGCCATTGTTCTGGTCCATTGGCGCCTTCAGGCGGCGCGTCCCTGTCGTTCGATATCCTGCACCAGCCGCCGGCCGGATTGCGCCAGCAGCTCCTTCTTCGTCTCCAGTCCCTCGACCTGCAGCCGGCCGTTCCTCTTCTGCCAAACGCCGCCGATCATGACGGCCCCGATGTTGGCGAGGCTCGTCTGCATCACGACAGTTGCAATCGGGTCATGCACCGGATGAAGATTGAGATCGGAGGCGTTGATGATGACGAGGTCGGCGAGCTTGCCCGGCGTCAGCGAGCCGATCTGGTGCTCGCGGCCGAGCATGCGGGCGCCTTCCGTCGTGACCCAGCGCAGCGCTTCGCGCACGGGAATCGTGGTCGTCGCCGGAATGACGCCACTCGCTTTGCGCGATTCCGCATTGTCTAGTGCCCGCTGCATCGACAGCGAAACGCGCGCGGCGGAGAGGAGATCGCCGGCCAGCACGGATTCCAAGTCGATGCCGATGGTCGGCCGCACGCCGCGCTTCAGAAGGCGGCCGGTGATCGGAAAGCCATGGCCCTGGATCATCTCGTTCTCGGGCGTCACCGAGAACGATACGTCGAGATCGACGAGACGATCGAGCAGATCATCGGGCAGATCGTTGCCATGGACGATGTTGATGCCGGGGCCGACGAGGCCGGCCTCGAGCAGCTTTTCCCAGCCGCCGGGCGTCTTCGCCGGACCGCCGCCCTGATGCATCGATGCGATCAGGTTCAGCTCCCGCGCCAAGCGGAAATCGTGCATGGCGACGTCGAGCGTCGAATAATGCGGACCGAGGATGGCGAGCCCGAGCGTGACGAGTCCATTGCGGTCGGCGAGGGGACCCGCCAGCAACCGCTCGACCTCGCGGCGCGGATGCGGCACTTCCGAGAAATGCGGCTCGCCCGGCTTCGGCTCGGGCTTCGGTGAGCCGTGGAAGAACGCGGCGCGGATGCCGCTTTCGATCAGGCCGCGCACGGCGGCGTCGGTATGGTCCGACGTCGGGTTGTTGTGGCACCAGTCGACCAGCGTGGTGACGCCGTGATTGATCTGGTTCAGCGCGCCGACAAGGGTTGCGATGTAGATGTCGTCGGGCCGGAACACGGTGGCGAGGCCCGCATGCATGCGGCGGAAATATTCCAGGAGCGTCCAGTTCGCGGCAAAGCCGCGCAAGCCGGTCTGCCAGGTGTGCATATGTGCGTTGATCAAGCCGGGAATGACGATGCGGCCGGTGCCGTCGACGACCTCCGTGTCGGCCGCTGCGTCGATCGACGGACGCACGTCGGCGATCCGGCTGCCCTCGACCAGCACATCGCCGGCCGAGAGATCGCCGATCGCGTCATCCATGCTGATGACAATGGCCGATCTGATCAGCGTGCGCCGCATCGTCTCACGCTGCCGCTTTGATGGCGCTTGGCGGCTCGCCCGCCCAGGCGCGTGCAATCAACTCGCGAATGGCGCCACGCTCGAGCGGGCGCGGGTTCCAATAGGCGTTGGTGACGGCGAGATCGGCCGCCTTGTCGATGCCGCTCTCGGGCATGCCGACATCGCGCAGCGCGACCTTCGCACCCAGTCGCTTCGCAAGATCGAAAAGTCCCTCCGATGCGTCGGCCGCGCCGATCGCGCGCGCGATCCGCGCCATCGCGTCGGGCACAGCCGGCGCGTTGTAGGCCAGCGCATGCGGCAGCACGATGGTGTGGGTTTCGGCGTGCGGCAGGTCGAACGTGCCGCCGAGCGTATGGCAGAGCTTGTGATGCAGCGCCATGCCGACAGTGCCCAGGCAGACACCGCACAGCCAGGCGCCATAGAGCGCCTCGGTGCGGGCCTCGCGATCGTCGCTCTTGGCGGCAATGGCGGGCAAAGCGCGCGCCAGCGCGCGGATGCCTTCTTCGGCCATCAGCGAGGTGACAGGGTTGGCGTCGCGCGCGTACAGCGCCTCGACCGCATGCGCGATCGCGTTGATGCCGGAGGTCGCGGCGAGGCTCGCTGGCAGCGTCAGCGTCAGGTCGACGTCGTAGATCACGGTCTCCGGCAGCACGGCCGCATCGCGCACCGTGGTCTTCAGCCCGTTCTCGGTCTGGCCGACGATCGGCGTCATCTCCGAGCCGGCATAGGTGGTGGGAATGCAGAGCTGGTTGACGCCGGTGCGCAAGGCCAAAGCCTTGCCGAGCCCGGTGGTCGAGCCGCCGCCGAGCGAGACGACGCAATCGGCCTCGCATGTCTTCATCACCGCGAGCGCGCGTTGCGTGACCTCGACCGGCGTGTGCATGGTGGCGCCGGAAAAGATGCCGGCATAGAGCGGGCCGAGCGCTGCGCCGAGGCTCTTGCCCTGCGCCTCCTGCTGCGGGGTCGTCAACACCAGCGCACGCTTGCCGCCGAGCCGCTCGACCTCGGCCCTGGCGCTCGCCAGCGTTCCGCTGCCGAACACGACGCGGCAGGGCAGGTTTTCGAAGGTGAACGAACCGATCATGCGCCGGTCTCTTTGATGGGATAATCGACCTGGAAACGCCCGATCCGCAAGTCGCCCAGCGCCTCGCGCACACGCAGATGCTCCGGGTGGTTGGCGTAGGCCGCAAGCGCCGCCTGGTCCGTGAATTCGGAGAACAGCACCACGTCGCAGGCGTAATCGACCGCGCTGACGTCCATGCCGACTTCGATATGGGTGAGGCCGTCGATCCGGCCTTTGAGGCCCTCGAACAAGGTCTTGACCTTGAGCCGGGCGGCCGAGCGCTCCGCGGGCGTCTCCCCGCGCAGTCGCCACATCACGATGTGCCTGATCGGGCCCGACATTTCCTGATTTCCTCGCCTGCAATGGTGCTTTGTTGGCACCATTTTGCCTTGCAGAAAACGGAAATAAAGGTCAATATTTGTAAGTCTCTTTTCCTCCTTTCGCAAAAATGGACCGGCTGCTTCAACTCGAGGTCTTCTCCAAAACCGCTGAGCTCGGCAGCCTTTCCAAGGCCGCCGAAATACTGCGGATGTCGAACGCCGCTGCGAGCCGCCATCTCAGTGCGCTGGAGGAGCGGCTTGCGGTCCGGCTGATCGAGCGCAACACGCGCCGGCAATGGCTGACCGAAGCGGGACAGGAACTGCTGCAGCGGTGCAGCACGCTTCTGAACGAGCTCGCCGAGGCCGAGGACGCCGTCTCCGACCGCGCGCTGTCGCCGAAGGGCATGCTGCGCGTGACGAGCTCGCTCTCCTTTGCGATGATCTATCTCGCGCCGATGCTGCCCGCCTTCCGCGCGCTCTATCCTGATCTCAGCGTGCAGATCATCAGCGCGAACCGCTACCTCGATTTCATCGAGGCCGGCATCGACGTTGCGATCCGCACCCGCGAGCACGAGCCGGATTCAAACATCGTCGTCCGCCGCATCGGTCAGATGCACCGCGTGCTCGCGGCCGCTCCCTCCTACCTCGAGAAGCACGGCCGGCCCGAACATCCCGCCGATCTCGCCCGCCACAACATGCTGATCTACAACCTCGCCAATGATCCCTATTCGCTGCGGCTGAGCCAGGGCAGCACGACGCAGACGATCCGGATCGCGCCGACGCTCGACAGCAATGACGGCCAGATCATCTGTGGCGCGGCGCGCGCGGGGCTCGGCATCCTGATCCAGCCGCTCTATATCGTGCAGGGCGATATCGCGGCTGGGCGGCTGGTGCCTGTCCTGAGCGATTGGCAGCTGCCGTTGCTCACCATGAACATCGCCTATCAGAACCGCGTCAGGCTGCCGGCCAAGATCAGGGTGTTCTCCGACTTCCTCGTCAGCTACATCCGGGAGCATTCAGAGCCAGGGATCTGGATCGACGCGGCGAAGTGAGCGGAAGCAGCATGTATCTCGGCATCGATCTCGGCACGTCGGCGGTCAAGACGGTTCTCGTCGATGATGCCCAGCGCGTGATCGCAAGCGAGAGCCGGTCGCTCGCGACCGTCTCGCCGCAACCGGGCTATTCCGAGCAGGATCCGGCGCAGTGGATCGATGCGACCTTCGCCACGCTGGATGCCCTCAAGGCGTCGCATGCCGATGCGTTAGCAGCGGTCGCAGGCATCGGGCTGTCCGGCCAGATGCATGGCGCCACGCTGCTCGATGCGAGCTTGAGGCCGCTGCGGCCCTGCATCCTCTGGAACGACGGACGCTCTGCGACTGAGTGCCGTGTCCTGGAGCAACGCTGGCCCGCCTTGCGCGAGGTGACGGGCAACAAGGCGATGCCGGGCTTCACCGCGCCAAAATTGCTCTGGATCGCCGCGCATGAGCCCGAGATCTTCGCGGCGACGAAACTCGTCCTTCTGCCAAAGGCCTATCTGCGACTGGTGCTGTCGGGCGAGGCCGTCGAGGACGTCTCGGATGCCTCGGGATCCTTATGGCTCGACGTCGCGCGCCGCGACTGGTCGGACGCAGCGCTGGCAGCGAGCGGCTTGTCGCGCGAGCACATGCCGCGCCTGGTCGAGGGATGCGCGCCCGCAACGATATTGCGCAGGGAGCTCGCGCGGCGCTGGGGCATGGTCAGGCAGCCGGTGATCGCGGGCGGGGCCGGCGACAATCCCGCGGGCGCCATCGGCATCGGCGCAATCCGGCCGGGAGCCGCTTTCGTGTCGCTGGGAACCTCAGGTGCGCTCATGGTCCCGACCGACCGGATCGCCGCCAATCCCGACCGTGTCGTGCACACGTTCTGCCACGCCATTCCCGGCATGTGGATTCAGGCCGGCGCGATCCTCTCGGCCGCTTCCTGCCTCGCCTGGCTCGCGCGCCTGTTCGGCGCCACCGAGGCCGAGCTGCTGGCGCCGCTTGGAGCACGACCGCAGGCGCCGTCGCCAGTGAGCTTCCTGCCTTATCTCGCCGGCGAGCGGACGCCGCACGACGACCCCGTCGTGCGCGGCATGCTGGATGGTCTGAGCCATGGCATCGATCGCGCGGCGATCGTGCAGGCGGTGCTCGAAGGCGTTGCCTTCGCGCTTGCCGATTGCCGCGATGCGCTCGCGGATGCCGGCATCGGGATTGCGGAAGCGGACGTGATTGGCGGCGGTTCGCGCTCTGCCTTCTGGCTCGCGGTGCTGGCGAACGTGCTGAACATTCCGATCCATCGCTTTGCCGGAGGTGAAACCGGCGCCGCGTTCGGTGCGGCGAGATTGGGGCGGCTTGCTGTCACGGGTGAGGCAATCGGTGACGTATGCATGCAGCCGCAGCGCATCGAAACATTCGAGCCCGACGCTGCACTGGTCGATGCCTACGCCGAACGGCTTCCCGCCTGGCGCGACCTGTATCGGCCGCGCCACTAGCTGGCCCAATCTGGTTTGCATACTTCGGTATATTCGCCTTCGGTATTGCCCTGCGTCACCCGCTTTTGTTTAATGAGCAAACCGCGTTGCTGAGAAAACGAGACGCGGGTAGGAAACGCATTGTGCGCCGGGAGGCACGATGAACGATCCGATCCTCGAGATGCGCGGGGTCTCGAAGACCTTCTTCGGCATCAAGGCGCTGCGGGCCGTCGATCTCACCGTCTATCCCGGCGAAATTCACGCCCTGATGGGTGAGAACGGCGCCGGCAAGTCGACGCTGATGAAGATCCTGTCCGGCGCCTACCGGCCTGATCCGGGCGGCGAGATCCGCATCGAGGGCAGGACCGTGCGGATCGAAGGTCCGCTCGGCGGCCGCGCGGCGGGTATCTCCATCATCTACCAGGAACTGTCGCTCGCTCCCAATCTCAGCGTTGCCGAGAACATCTATCTGGGACGGGAGATATCGCAATCGGGCTTGCTGGCGCGCGGCGCCATGCGCGAGGGCGTCGGCCCGATCCTGAAGCGCCTAGGCGCGGACTTCCTGCCCTCGACGCTGGTCGCGCATCTGTCCATGGGGCAGCGGCAGCTGGTCGAGATCGCGCGTGCGCTGCACGTCAGATCCAAAATCCTCATCATGGACGAGCCGACCACCTCGCTGTCGGCCGCCGAAAGCGAGCGGCTGTTCGCGCTGATCCGCCAGCTTCGCGCTGAAGGGCTTGCCATCATCTACATCTCGCATCGCATGGACGAGGTCTATGCGCTCGGCGATCGCGTCACCGTGCTACGCGACGGCCGCCTGGTGGGTTCGCTCGACAAGCCCGAGATCCGCGCCGACACAATCGTTCGGCTGATGGTCGGCCGCGACGTCTCCTCGTTCTACAAGAAGGACCATGATCCGGAGGCGGGGCGGGGGCATCCCGTGCTCGCGGCGATCGACATGGCCGATGGCGGGCGCGTCAAGGGCTGCTCGCTCACCGTGCATGCCGGTGAGGTGGTCGGCCTTGCCGGCCTGATCGGCGCCGGTCGCACCGAGCTTGCGCATCTCATCATCGGTGCGTCGCCGAAAACCTCCGGCCGGCTCGAGCTGGAGGGACGTCCGGTCGAGATCCGCACTCCGGGCGAGGCGCTCGAGGCCGGCATCGCCTATCTGACGGAAGACAGGAAGGCGCTCGGCCTGTTTCTCGACATGTCGTGCCTGGACAACATCAACTTGGCCGTGCTCGGCCGCGATGCGAAGCTCGGCTGGTTTCTGGACCGCGACAAGGCACGCGAGCGCGCCGACCGCGCCTTTGCAGGCCTCAGCATCCGCGCCGCCAATGCCGGCGTTCCCGCCGGCGGCCTGTCAGGCGGCAACCAGCAGAAGGTGCTGCTGTCGCGGCTGCTCGCCATCGCGCCGAAGGTCCTGATTCTCGACGAGCCGACGCGCGGCGTCGATGTCGGTGCCAAGTCGGAAATCTATTCGATCATCGACAACCTCGCCAAGGCCGGCACCGCGATCCTCGTCATCTCGTCCGATCTGCCCGAGATCATCGGCATCTGCGACCGCGTCATCGTGATGCGTGCCGGGCACATTGCCGGCGAGGTCAGCCGCGGTCCGCATTCGCCGCTGGCGCAGGAAGACATCATGGGGCTTGCCACGGGGATGGAGCATCTCGATGCCTGACAATGGTGCTGTGGAGGCAAAGCCGGCATCGACGACGACCAACGGCGCTGCTGCGGAAACAAGACGCCAGCGGATGAGGATGCTGATTAGCGCGCTCGGCATGTTGCCTGTGCTGCTGATCCTCTGCATCGGCTTCAACGTGCTGTCGGAAGGCCGCTTCTTCACCGGACAAAATCTCGGCATCGTATTGCAGCAGGCCGCTGTGAACACCGTGCTCGCCGCCGGCATGACCTTCGTCATCCTCACCGGCGGCATCGACCTGTCGGTCGGCTCGATCCTCGCAGCTTCCGCGATGGCGGGTTTGACGCTCTCCAAGATGCCGGAGCTCGGGATGCTGTGGCTGCCGGCGGCACTGCTCACCGGCCTCGTCTTTGGCATCGTCAACGGCGCGCTGATTGCGCTGCTTCGCCTGCCGCCCTTCATCGTCACGCTCGGCTCGCTCACCGCGGTGCGCGGCCTGGCGCGGCTGCTCGGGGCCGACACCACCGTGTTCAATCCCTCCATTCCCTACGCGTTCATCGGCAACGGCTCGCTGACGCTCATTCCCGGCGTCGCGTCGATCCCGTGGCTCTCGGTGATCGCATTGCTCGTCATTCTCGTCTCTTGGCTGGTGCTGCGCCGAACCGTGCTGGGCGTGCATATCTATGCCGTGGGCGGAAACGAGAGCGCAGCACGGCTGGCCGGCATCAAGGTCTGGGCCGTCCTGATCTTCGTCTACGGCATCTCCGGACTTTTCGCCGGGCTCGGGGGTGCCATGCAGGCGGCGCGGCTCTATGCGGCCAACGGCCTCCAGCTCGGTCAGTCCTATGAGCTCGACGCGATTACTGCGGTGATCCTCGGCGGCACCTCGTTCGTCGGCGGCATCGGCTCGATCTGGGGCACGCTGGTGGGTGCGCTCATCATCGCCGTGCTCTCGAACGGGCTCATCCTGATCGGTGTCTCCGACATCTGGCAATATGTGATCAAGGGCCTGGTGATCATCGGTGCCGTGGCGCTGGACCGCTACCGGCTGCAAGGCTCCGCGAGAACGTGAGAGGCCTGGCGCGCAGCGGCGTGCGCATGGCTTGAGACGAGATTCCGATGCGGCAACTGGTCTGCCGCGCCGGGGACGAAGACAGACCAGGGAGGAAGTCCATGTTGAAGACGATCATGCTCGCCGGCGCCGCCATGGCGCTTGCCCTGACCACCGCACCATCCTTCGCCAAGGAGCTCAAGTCGATCGGCGTCTCGCTGGGATCGATGGGCAACCCGTTCTTCGTCGCGCTGTCGAAGGGCGCCGAGTTCGAGGCCAAGAAGACCAATCCCAACGTGAAGATCACGACGGTCGGCTTCGAATACGACCTCGGCAAGCAGGTCACCCAGATCGACAATTTCATCGCCGCCGGCGTCGACCTGATCCTGCTCAATCCCGGCGACCCCAAGGCGATCGGGCCGGCCATCAAGAAGGCGCAAGCCGCGGGCATCGTCGTCGTCGCGGTCGACACCGCGGCCGAGGGCGCCGATGCCACCGTGACCACGAACAACGTGCAGGCCGGCGAGATCTCCTGCCAGTACATCGTCGACAAATTGGGCGGCAAGGGCGACGTCATCATCGAGAACGGGCCGCAGGTCTCCGCCGTGATCGACCGTGTGGTCGGCTGCAAGAACGTGTTCGCGAAGAATCCCGGCATCAAGGTGTTGTCCAGCGACCAGGACGGCAAGGGCTCGCGCGAGGGCGGCCTCACCGTCGCGCAGGGTTATCTGACCCGCTTCCCCAAGATCGACGCCATCTTCGCCATCAACGATCCGCAGGCGATCGGCACCGACCTTGCGGCGCGCCAGCAGAACCGAACCGGCATGATCATCACCGCCGTCGACGGCGCGCCCGATATCGAGGCCGCGCTGAAAGATCCGCAGTCGCCGCAGATCCAGGCCTCGGCATCGCAGGACCCGTTCTTCATGGCGCGGCGGGCCGTGCAGGTCGGCGTCGGCATTCTCAACGGCCAGAAGCCGGCTTCGACCGTCGAGTTGCTCCCGTCCAAGCTCGTGACCAGGGACAACGTCGCCGAGTACAAGGGCTGGACCTCGGATCGCTCACAGTAAGGCATCGCCCGTTGCTGGGGCGCCTCAAAAAGCAGGAGATCTGACGGGGCGGCGGCTCGAGCGCCGCCGCCCCGCGCGGGTCCCGTGCTGATTGCTAAAGCGCGCTGACGTTCATCCCAGTTGCATCGCCCTTAGCGCGCGGTGGAGGGATTGGTTCGCGCAGGTGACACGGTCGATGGAATTGCGCTCGTAAAGAGACTGGTCTTGGGCTGGACGCGCGATCCGTCGATGAGCTCGAGCCGTCCGCAGCGGTTCAAAGTATGCAGCTTCCTGCCCGGCCATGCCGGTCCGGGTTTCAGAGTGTGGCGGACGACCTGCTTGAATGCCGTCGGCGACAGCTCGACCACTTCCGCCAGGGCAAGCGCTGCGCCGTATCCGTCGGTGCAATCCTGGACCGGCCGCCACAGTCTGTCATTGAGCGTGACGAAGTTTCCTGCCGGCCGCGTGCTGGCGCGGTCGATCAAGACTGGATTGCTGGCGTGGGGCAACCAGGGCCCCAGGAGGCGATCGGCGTAATAGATCGCCAGCGAATCCGAATAGCCACCCGTTCCGTCGCGCCAGGCGCCAAACAGATAATACAGGCCGTTGTGGCGCGTGATCGTGACGTCGGCCAGCTCGAGGCCGGAAAGGAGCGTTGCGTATCGCTCCCATTTGTCCGGAAACCGAGTGCATTTGTAGAGGGCGACGTCCCCGCGGGTCGAGCTCTCCGGGATCATCCACAGCTTGCCATCGTCCTCGATCAGGAACGGATAGGAGAGGTGACAGGGCTCCTCCAGCACCGGCATCACCTCGCCGATCGGCCCCGCGTCGTTGAACCCGATCGCGGAAATGATACCTTTTCCGACACGGTGATCGAGATCCTCGAAGAAGGCGAAGGTCCGTCCCTGCCACGTGACGGGAAAGGGATCGGCGTAGAAGTGGTTTCCAGGATCTCCCAGAACGTTCCAGCTTGGACCTGACAGGTCTCCGGTCTGCCAGACGCCCGGGCCGTCGTTGAAGCGCCATCCGACATGCCAATGCGGGGCATAGCAGCAGAGGCGATAGATCTCCTTGGCGATCGATACGGCAAGGCCGCGCGCCACGTAGCCAACGGGTCCGCGGCGCGGGACAGTTGAAGCGGGGCGCGGCAGGTGCGGCACGATGCGAGGCCTTCCCGACAGGATCGCCGCCAGCATGGTCAGGGTCCGCGCTATGACCGTTTCGAGCGCACCACTGAGGCCCGCAGCAATCTCACCGGACGGATGGCCGCGGTCGAGGACCGAACCGTCGATCTCGTTGACGATCTCGATCACGGGCAGATCGCCAGCGAGGATGGCGGCGAGCGCGGCATTTTCGCCTGCGACGCCGTTGAACAGCGGCCGCAGATACAGCCGGGCCGGGCTCGCCGGATCGCGCGGGGCATTCGTGAAATCGACGATCACGTCGGCGGTGCCGTTGCTCGCCCGTGCTGGTTCGGAGCTGATCGTCAGACTGTCGGCGCCGCTCTGCTTGCCCTTGTGCAACACGATGCGTTCGAGCTCGAACAGCGCATCGAGACCTGCCGGCCGCGGCTCTGCCGTTGCCGTCCATGCAACTTGCACCGGCACGTCCCGGCCGTCGACCGACAGCGTCCTGCGGTCCATCCAGCGCCGCGCGTAGTCACGTTCACAGCGAAACTCGATGATCATGTCGAGCCAATCTGTTCCGACGCATCACGTCAAACGACCCGGTCGAGAATCCGGACGTATTCCTCGACCATGGCATCTACCGAATAGCGCAGCCGCAGGCCTTTGGCGTTTTGTCGCAGCTCGTCACGTAATTGCTTGTCGGTTACCAGCCTGGAGACCGCCGCGGAGAGCTTCGCATGATCGGAGGCATCGACGAAGAGTGCAGTCCGTCTGCCCTCGTAGGACAACACCTCGCGCAGGACGGGAAGATCGGTCACGACGGAGGGAACACCGGCGTTGGCGGCCTCGACCGCGGCCAGACCGAAGGTCTCGGCCTGGGTCGGAAAGACGAACACGTCGAGACAAGCAAGGAAGTCCGCCATCCGGCCAGGAGGAATCTCCCCAAGCAAATGCAGACGGTCCGAGACGTTCAACTCGTTCGCAAGCTGCCTCAGCCGGGCCTCGTCGGCTCCCTGGCCGGCCAGCGCAAGATGCCAGGACGGTTGAGCCGGCAGCAGACCGATCGCCAGATCGAGCCGCTTGTGCGGATGCAGCCGTGCCGCGCAGCCGAGCAGGACGCGGTCCGGCGGCAGGTTGAATTGACGTCGTGCAGCCTCCTTCGACAGGGTGAGGGCCTTGTCGTCAAAGCCGTGCGGCACATGCACCATGCGCGACCGGTAGGCGGCGGGGTAGCGCGAATATTCGCGCTCCATGTCCTGCGAATTGAGCGTGATGCAGTCGAAGAAGCCGAGGCTGCCCATGGCGATGTCCGCGGTGCGGACCGGCCAGCTCATCGCCAGCGCGGATGAAACCTGATTGGCGACGACGGGCGCACCGCTGACGAGGCGCGTGACGCCGGCGCCGATGACGTTGCCGAAATGCTGGAAGGTCAGGACGGCGTCGGGCCTGGTCGCCCTGATGTGGCGGCCGAGCGTCCACAGCATCCGCAGCAGCGCCAGCGGATTGCCCGGCCGGCTCGGCGCGCAGTAGAGCGTCGCGGGCGGCTCGTCGAAGGAGTCCGACTTGCGGAAGAAGAACAGGTTGGTGACCCGGTGACCGCGCGCGGTCAGCCCGGCGCCGAGCAGCCGGGAGATCTCCTGTGCACCGGCGTTCTCGGCCTGGGTTTGCGCAAGAAGCACGTGGAGTTTTCGCCCACCGCCGTTCGGCCGCGCAGGTGTCGTCGCGCTCGTCTCGCCCAAGTCCTTGTTCGACTGATAGTGGAGCACGGATCCCGACCCGCTAAAGAAAGGAAATGTTCACCTTCTTAACTTCGTACCTATCATGGGGGTATCCCGCGGACACCGCCTAGCAACAAACGGAGTTAATACGGCTCCATGGCGACGACGTCGTTCGCGCAGCATTTCCGCTGGTTCCCGGCTGGCACGTTAACCAATCGGTCTTGCGGCGACCCCAGCGGCATGTGATGACACCTAGTCACGCGATTCCGCGCTGCGAACTGCGTAATTGCCGCGCCTCGATGCTGCGAAGCGCAACAGCACGAGAACGGAAGGATCCACGCCACTTCGCCGGCGGCAGAGGACGTTCAGGGCGATGGTCGCGAGCGCCAGCGACACGGTCGTCGAAACCGCCGCGCCAAGCACGCCGAGGAAGGGGACCAGGACGACAAAGCCGACGAGCCGCAGTGCGACGTTGGCGGCGACCACCGGCACATAGATTCGTTCGTGGCCGGTCAGTTGCAGGATCGCAGCAGACGGGCCGCCCGCCGCCTGGATGGCGGTTCCGATTGCGAGCACGATCAGGACCGAATGCTGCTCGGCGAAATGAGGTCCGAACAGGTTGAGGAGATAGGGGCCGCCGATCCAGATCGTGGCGAGACCGGCGCCGACGCAGAGCGCAGTGACTTCCGCCATCAAGCGCGAGGTCCGCTCGAACTCCCCGTGGTTATTGCTGAAATACAGCGACGGGAGTCGGCGCGCCCCGAACGTGTACAGTGCCGCGGACACCATGGCGAAGATGTTGGCGAGGCGCGAAGCGGCAAAGTAGATTCCCGCGGTCGTCGGATCCAGCATCCAGTAGACCAGAATGACGTCGAGATACTGGTTGGCGACTTCGAGGATCGATGCGAGCCAGAAATGCAGGGCACTCGATCGCCAGCGTGACGTCTCCGAGCGCGCCGGCGTACTGCGCAGATCCGGCAGCACGCGCGCGACGGATACGATCTGCGCAACAAGGCCAACCGACATGGCGATCGACATCGCCGCGAACATCTCGGCTGGATCGAGTTGGCGATGGGCGAGCAGCATGACGAGCAGGAACACGACGACGATGGCTCGCCAAAGGAACTCGCGGTTTCCTTCGCCCATGAGAATGCTGACCAGTGAGCGCGCGATCTGGCTGCCGAGCATCAATCCGGCATTGACGGCCGTGTAGGCCGACACCGCAAGGATCAGCAGCCACCAGTCGCCTCTCATGCTCGCGCCGATCGCGATCCCGCCGATCACGATCAGCATTGCGAGCGAGGCGATCTTCAAGCTCGATTGGAGGACACCCTTGGTAAGGTCCGGCCTTTCGCCGACCTGATATTCGTTCAGGAATCGCACCAGCAAGGATTCCTGGCCGACCAGTCCCACGACGGCTGCGATCTGCGCGACCGAAAGCCAGGTCGCAAAGATGCCGAAGCCGACAGGCGACATCGTCCGCGCTGCCAGCGAGAACAATGCGAACGCGAGCACGCCGCTGCCGACCTTGAGCAGGATGGTCCCGGCAACACCGCGCGTGACGTCGCGCCGCATGAACTGGAGAATGGATGCGATCATGGAAGGGTTAAGGGGTTGCGCTTCCCCTGACGAGACATGTTCCGATACCGGCGAGAACCTAGCATGTCGAGCAATCGCGAGTGTTAATGGACGAGTTGGAGGATTCGGCGATCGCGGTGATACGGGTTGCTTCGTTCTGGAACATCGCTGTCTCCATTGTCCAACATCTGCGCGTTCCAACTCGCGCAACGGACGGCACAACGCCGCATCGACGACTGAGAAGGCGAGATCTGGGGCTCGCGTGCAGAATGGATTCGGGACAGCAAGACGCGTGCCGCGGCGAGTCGGCGAACTGGGCACCTGCGGTCATTAACCTCAATCTCAGGAAATGTTCGCACCCGGCCCTGCGATGCGACATCAGGCGAGAGAATTGCACTGCAGACGCTGTTAACCGTGGGAGCCGGAGCCATGACGAGAACCGTGACCGAGCCGGTCGACGGGGACGAGACCGCAACCATCGACTCGGACGTCGCCATCGTCGGTGGCGGCCTTGCGGGATCGCTTGCGGCGGCCGTGCTGGCGCGGGCAGGGCGTCGCGTCGCTCTGATCGACAAGCGGGCAGTCCATCCGGATGAGTTTCGGGTCGAGAAGATCGGCGGCCATCAGCTGGAGCTGTTCGGCAAGCTCGGCTTTCTCGATGCGCTCGAAGATGTCGCGTGCCGATATGATCAAGTGCTCAACATCCGTGAGGGCAAGGTGGTCGATGTCAGCGTCGGCAGGGCCTACGGTTTTGCCTATGCCGATCTCGTCGCAATGGCGCGTCGCCAGCTTCCGGATCCCTCCAACCTGATCGTCGACGAGGTCACAGCGATTGGCGGCAGCGGCGATGTCCAGCATCTCGAGCTCGCCTCCGGACGGCGCGTGACGACGCGCCTCGTCGTTCTGGCCACCGGCATGGCAGCAGGCCTGGGCTACAAGCTCGGCATCAGGCGGCGCGTGCTGGCCGAGCGCCATTCGGTGTCGTTCGGCTTCAGGATCGCGCGCAAGGATGGCACCCCGTTCGATTTCGAGGCGTTGACCTGTTACGGCGAACGCACCGCCGATGGCATCGACTATCTCAGCCTGTTTCCCGTCCACGCCGGAATGCGTGCCAATCTCTTCATGTTCCGCGATCCGACCGATCCTGTTATGCGCGAGTTGCGCCGCGAGCCGGAGGCGACAGTCTTGCGCCTGCTGCCGGGATTGCGGAGCTACCTCGGCGATTTCCGTGTGACCGATCGCGTCCAGAACTGGGTGATGGATCTGACCGTCGTCGAGGGGCATCTCCGGCCCGGAATCGTGCTCATCGGCGATGCGTTCCAGACCAATTGTCCCGCGGCCGGAACGGGCGTCGCCCGCCTGCTCGTGGACGTCGACCGTCTCTGCACCGAATATGCGCCGCGATGGCTCATGACTGCAGGCATGGGCCTGGAGAAGATCTCGCAATTCTATGCCGATCGCGACAAGATCGCGGCGGATCAGCAGTCGCTGAAGATGGCACGCTTCCGCCAGGCGCTGACCTCGCGCAATGATATCGGCTGGGACGTGCGGCGACGGTTGCACTTCCTGCGGCGCAGTCTTGCACACCGCGTCGATCAGATGCATCCGGGCTGGCTTGGGCGTGTCCGCGGCGCGCTGCGCGCTTGAACTCTGCGACCTTCGCCGGTCAGCGCGAGGGCGTCGCAGTGTGCGCGGGCTGAACCTTCAGATCCGATAGCCGCTTGGCCGCCAGCTTGAGCCAGGGCGCCTGCTTCAGCGCGAAGAGAGCGATTGCGCCTACGGCGCTGCCGACCTGCGTGACCTCCCACATCGGTGAAGGCTGGGCGCCGAACGATTTCTTGTATGGCTCGTCGCCGATGGTGAAGTCGAGCATCTGATCTCCGCGCTCGATACAATCCCGCGCCACTTGTTCGAACATCAGCGCGCCGATGGACTGGCTCTTGTAGCCGGCGATGTCGAAGGCGCTCATGATGACGAGGAAGCTGCCGCGGTGACACAATCCGAGCACGGCGGCGATCACTTCGCCGTTCATCTTCATGGCATAGAGGCGGACGAAGGAGCCGAGGCCCCGAAGGGCAACGTCGGAATAGAAGCCGTAATATTCGGGGCGCTGCAGCAGGTCTCCGTCGCCCTGTGCGTGAAAGCGCGGGCCGCGAAACTTCCTCATCACCTCCATCGTCTCGAGCACGGCGGCGCTGTCGCTGCAGCATGAGAAGCTCAGCGCGCCCTTCTTCTGCAGCTGGCGATATTTCTTGGCGAGCTCCTTCTGGTAGGAGCGATCCATCGCGCTGGCCCGCCATTGCTCGTACGGGGCGACCAGAACCGTGGCGTAGGCATTGGTGTTCATCGAAACGCGGCGGGACGTGGCCAGCAGGTTCTCGATCGGAAGCCGTCCGTCGGGCAGCTTGGCCATTCTGAGCAGATCGAAGGGGTGGACAAGGCGCCGAATCTGCATGCATGCAGCCGCATCGTCGAGCAATTGCGAGAACACGGCCGGGCTGCAAACCGGTGCCAGATAGTCGGAAACGCGCAAGTCGGCGAACTCGACGGTTCGTATCGGACCGCGCCGGATCCGAAGTAGCGGCAGCACCATCGCAAGGGTGCCGGTGTCGCGGTAGCGCACCACGACGACCAGAGCCGCTGCACCCGTTCCAGGCGCGAGCCTGGTGTAGAGGCTATGCAACCAGACCGGATGCTGGAAGGCAGTGGCAGCCGAACGATCGAACAGCTCTGCATATTCCGGAGACAGAAAGTCGAACGACGGCTCGATGGCGATGTCGAACGTGTTGCTGGGCTTATTCATGCGCAATCAAGAAAACCGGGGTCATCCGCGAACGTCGCTCGAACCGTAGCTGCGCTTATACCAAGGCCGTTACAGGTCAGACACTGCCGCCGCGCGATTTGCGCCAATGCGTTCAACCATGCGCGTATGGTTACCGAATTCTTAAATGCCGGACGCAGAAATGGCGCGCGGAGAGCGCCTCGGGTGGCGCTATTGTCCGCACAGCGCAGGGCAGCGATCTCTGATCCTCGGCTGCAGGAAAGCTATGGTTCGCAAGGTCGAGCTCGCGCCCTTCGCTCCGATCCTCGGGCCGATCGGGCACAAGCGCGAGTGAGGCTACTCAGAGGCGCACCCCGGTGGTGGCAAACGCGTGCGCGCTGGGCTCCTGCACGCGATCGAGGATCACCATCCCGGCAACCGCGATCACCACGGCCGCGACGCAGCCAAGCAAAAAAGCCTTCATCCTCAGCCTCCCTCGATTGGACCACGCCATCTATACGACAGGGCCTGCGGCGAGCAAGCTCGTCGATCGCATCAGCCATCCGCCCGCTATGGGCTTTTGAACACGGGATCGGCGGAAAGACGCATCGCCCATCGAGCCAAGGGACCGGAGCTCGGCGCTGCTGCGCTGCACGATCCGGAACGGATGCGGGTCTTGCAAGTTTTCTGCAGGCCTGGTGAGCGCATCGGAGGCTTAGCGTGAAATTACCGAGAACGATCCTGTGCTTCGCAGCACTTTGCATTGTCGAGGGCGCCCTGGCCCAGCCGGCGCAAACCAACTCGCCGACGGGGCAAACGCCTCCCGAGGACAAGGGCCAGCTCCAGCCGCAAGGTTGGACGGGTCCGATCAATACCGGCTCGGGTGGTGCGCCGCCCGAAAGCCCCCAGGGCCAGAGTCCGCCCGGAATGCAGCCCGCGCCGGAGGGGTCGTCCAAGACCACGACGGCACCGGCCAAGTAGATCGGTCCGGGATATTCATTTCCGTTGCCTGTTCTGGCAATCTCGAGCGGGTGAATGTCAGCAGGCGGCCAGGAATGAACAGATCGGCTCTGTGCACGAAGGTGGCCGCAGTGCTGTGGGCCATCTTTGCCGCATCGTCCGTGCATGCCGACATGGTCGGACATGGCGGCCCGATACGGGCTCTCGCCGTCTCGCCCAATGGCGACAGCCTTGTCTCCGGCAGCTTCGACACCGCCGTCATCCGCTGGTCGCTGAGGACGGATACGGCAGAGCAAGTGCTGCGGTATCATGCCGATGGCGTCAATGCCGTCGCCTTTGTCAAAGACGGCCGCATGATCACGGCCGGCGCCGATGCGCGCATTGCGGTGTGGACGGCGGGCCGGCCGGAGCCGGACCGGGTGCTGGAGGGACATGTCGCACCGATCGCAGCGCTTGCTGTGTCGTCCGATGGGACGCTTCTCGCATCGGCGTCATGGGACCGGACAGTGCGGCTCTGGTCGCTGTCGGACGGCACCTCCCGCGTGCTCGAAGGGCATACGCAGAACGTCAACTGTGTCGCTTTCCTGCCGGACGGCAGGCTCGTCAGTGTCGGCTACGATCTTGCGCTGCGCATCTGGCGTCTGCCGGATGGCCAACCTGACATCGTGACTTTGCCGGCGCCGCTGAACGCGGTAGCTGTCGCGCCGGATGGTGAAATCGTCACGGGCGCGGTCGATGGCAGGCTGCGCATGCTGACAACGGACGGCAAGGTCAGCGGCGAAGTCGCGGCCAGTCCGACGCCGGTGGTGGCCTTGGCCATGTCGGCGGACGGTGCGCTGATCGCTGCGGCCGGGATCGGCGGCACGGTGGCGATCATCGATCGCAAGTCGCGCAACCTGCTGCGCACCCTGGTTGGGCCCGGGCTGCCGGTGTGGGCGGTCGCCTTCCTTGCCGATCGCGAGACACTGATGACGGGTGGTGCGGACGGCAGAATCAGGCGCTGGAATGCCCGCACCGGCAATCCCATCGGTTCAAGCCTGATCGGCACACCGGCCGACCCGCTTGCGGCCTATGCCGGTGATCACGGCGCCGATGTGTTTCGGGCCTGTGTTGCCTGCCACACGCTCTCGGACAAGGAGGTGCAGCGTGCGGGTCCCACGCTTGCGGGACTCTACGGCCGCAAGATCGCTTCGGTGCCGGGATATCGCTTCTCTGATGCACTGAAGACGATGGACATCGTCTGGACGCCGGAAACCGTCGCACGATTGTTCGAAATCGGGCCGAATGCCTACACCCCCGGCACGAAGATGCCGGAGCAGCGCATCGGCTCGGCCGAGGACCGGCGCGCGCTGACCGACTTTCTGGGCCGCGCGACGTCGAGATGATTGCATTGCGCCGATTCGACGGCGTCCGCTTTAGTCCTTGCCGTTGCGTTCGCGGAGATAGTCATCCGTCGTTCGCGGCGGCGTTCGTTCCGGAACGCCCTTGAACGGATCGAATTGCTGTTCGCTCATGACCACGACGCGGCAGTCCGCGCACATCCTGAGCGCCTCGATTCGCTTGTCGCCGGCCGGATACATCCAGTGCCGGCCTTCGAGCTTGGCGGCGATGCGTTCGATCGTGCTCTTGACGCCGAAGGGCGTGCCGCAGCGGACGCAGAGCGCGGGCTCCTCTTCCTTGATGACAACGGCAGGCGCGCGTGCCGCCCGGAAATCGATCTGCGGCTTGAGGCTGATGACCTTTTCCGGACAGGTGCTCTGGCACAGGCCGCACTGCACGCAGGCATCCTCGATGAATTTCAGCACCGGCCGCTCGGGATCGTCGCGCAATGCGCCGGTCGGGCAGGCCGAGACGCAGGACAGGCACAGCGTGCAGCCATCGGTCTCGACGCTGATTGCGCCGACCGGCGCACCTTGCGGCAGCGCGATGACGTCGACCGGCTGCGGCGCCAGCCGGTGCAGCTCGCTGAGGGCGAACCGCAAGAGGTCGCGCCGCTTGCCGACGGTCTTGAAAGTTGCCGGCGTCGGGACCGCGGCGAGCGTGCCGATATCAGTCAAATGCGCGCCGAGCGCGTCGGGATCGTCGGTTTCGATGGTGGCGAGGCGACGGCCCGCAAATCCAAGGCCGCCGAGGATCGCCTCAGCCATCGCGATCGTCTGCGTCAATCCGGTCACGTCGTGGCGCGGCTTGCCACGGAGCAGGAAGCGCACGGCAGAGACGCCATAGGCGAAGGCGCCGACGATCGCCTCCAGCCCGACCTGCGTGAGCTCGTTGACGGCAAAGGGAAGCACGTTCGCCGGCAGGCCGTCGCCATGCCGCGCGAGGGCGTCGATCAACGGCGTGCCGTGCGGGCTGTCGTGAAAGAGCAGCACCGCATCCGCGCCGCCGGCCTCGCGATAGGCGAGCAGCATGGCGCGAAGTTTATGGAGCTGCGTATCGGCGGGCGGCAGCGCGTAGGAGACCGCGCTGGTCGGGCAGGCCGCCGCGCATTGGCCGCAGCCCGCGCAGATATTCGGATCAATTGCGACATGATCGCCGACGGGCGTGATCGCCCCGGTCGGGCAAAGATCGAGACAGCGATGGCAGCCCGTGCGCTTCGAGCGCGAATGGGCGCAAAGCGCGGGCGCAACCTCGACATACTTCGGCTTATCGAAGCTGCCGACGAGATCGCGCGCGGTCAGCACGGCGCGCAGCATCGCGGCGGGATCTTTCGCGTCGGCGCGGAGATAGCCGTCGCGCAGGTCGTGGGCGGGAAACAGTGGCGGACCGCCGGAAAGATCGAGCACGATATCGCAGCGCGAGGTGACCCCGCTTCGCGGCGGGTCGAGCACAAAGCGATCGCGCGAGGAGGGGCGGGGACGCGCATAATCGTCGATGACAAGTTCGAATGCGCCGAAATGTCCCTTCGCGGAGCGGATCGTGCCCTTCACGATCGGGAACACCGTGGCAACCGGCGGCACCGTGTCATCGAGCTGCTTCAGCATCACGGTGACGTCGAGGTGATCGGCAAGCAGGCGGCCGGCCTCGATCGCGGCCTCATTGCGCCCGTAGATCAGGATGACGCCCTCGCTCGACAAGGTGACGAGAGGATAGTCCGGGGCGGGGATGGAGGCGGATGCAAGCAGAGCGGCCATTTTTGCGCCGGCGTGCGCGCCGTCGCGGGACCAGCCGGCCGTCTCGCGGATATTGACGAAGCCGATCGCATCAGGCCGCTCGCCGGCCTCGTCCGAAAATTGCGCCGCCTGCTGCGTGCAGGCGACCGTCAACTCGCCTTCTGTCGCGGCCATGTTGCGGAAATGATCGAGCTCCGCCCCGCAGAGGTGGCGGAAGCTCTTGACCTCGCTGTTCGGACATGCGCGCCGGATCGCAGCCACGTCGAGGCGCATCGTGTCTTCGCACGAGCAGATCAGGATGGTCTTCGACGGCTGCTCCAGGTTAACTCCTCCGCCTTTCGGACGACGACGTCGGACTCGCGCCGGCCCTCCGCCTCGTATAGACATTATCCATCGGGAAGAAAAGGAAAGTGGAGGACGGCCTGCCGTCGATCCCAGTGAGCCATGTTTCCGCGGCGGAACCGATCCACCTGCCGCCGCCGTTCACATTGGTGCGATTGCGCGAGAGCGGCGACGCTTTTGCCCATGCATGCCGCATCGCACCGGAGAGCGGCGCCGGAACGCTCGTCTATGTCGGCCGCTTCGACCTCGCCGAGTTCGCCGTGGTGCTCGAGCCGGCCGAGCCGTTGCGCAGTGCGCGGCGTGCGTTCTACGCAGGCATGGTCGCGCTCACCGACGCGCTTCGCGCCTATGCACCGCCGAGCAAGCCGATCACGATCGGCTGGCCGGATGCGGTCAGGATCGACGGGGGGCTGGTCGGCGGCGGACGGATGGGTTGGTGTTCCGGAGCTGACGAGGACGCGCCGCCGCCCTGGCTGGTCTTCGGCGCCATGATACGGACGGTTGCCATGAACGATGACGATCCAGGCGTCCACCCGCTGGCCTCGGCGCTTGACCAGGAAGGCTTTGGCGAGGCGGGCGCGGCGCAGATCACGGAAAGCTTCGCCCGGCACCTGATGCTGGCGCTGGACGGCTGGCGGGTCGACGGCTTCGACAGCGTCGCGCGCGACTATCTCACGCGAATGCCGCGTGAGAGGCAGACAGTGCAACGCATCGATGATTGCGGCGACCTCCTGACGCGCCGCATCGGGACGGAGACGATCGAACGGAGCGATCTGGTCCGGGCGCTCGCGGCGCCGTCCTGGCTCGATCCGGCCCTCGGAGGACCGCGCCTGTGAAACTCCTGCGCACGATCGCGCTCGATCCCTCCGACACCTTCGTGTTCGACGTGGCGGCAGAGCCGGGCGAATGGGCCGTCTCCGGCGCCTTCCGCTTCTGGGATTGCGATGGCGCGAAGCTCGAGGGCAAGGCCCGCGCGGCGTTTCGCGGTGGTTTCCTCGGGGTGCAATCCTGGGGCTGGTCGACGCTGGCGCAGATCGTTCCGGCGACCGCCGACGATTACCACGGCCTGGTCGATCTGCTGGCGAGGCAATTGGTCGATCGTTTCGGCGCGCCGGATATGGCGGCGGCGAAAACGGCCGCGGAAGAGGAGGTCGCTTTCGCCCAGTCGCTCTGCAGCCATCCCATCAGCTCGCTTATTGCAGTGCACCGCACCTCGAGCGACGGGGAGGTCCGCGAGTCGTTCCGCCGGCTGCAGCTCCGGGAAGGGCAGGGGCATGGCAAGGCGTTCTCGTTCATGGAGATGGAGGACGACGTCCAGCCGGACGGCGATCTCAGGCTTGCGGATCTCGGCCGGGAGCCGATCGTCCGATGAACGATTTCTGGATCGCCTGTGGTCATCATCTGCTCGATCGCGACGAGGGCGGCGGCCTGCGTGTCACGGACGAATTTCTCAAAGCCTATTTTGCCCGTCCCGAGCTGATGCCGCCGGACGACGCGTGCCCGGTCGAACGCCGGCTGCACCGCGATTTGCTCGCTGACCCGCGCCAGGCCGTCGGCGCCGGCGAGATCGCCGCGATTGCCGATGCGGATGCCAGGGAGAATTGGCAGTTCGTGCTGGCGTTCCGCGATCTTCTGCTGCGGCATCCGACGCTCGAAGCCGCCTATCTTGCCTGGGTGCGCTCAGGGGCGAACGATCTGCCGCCGCTGTTCGTCAACCAGCTCGTGCACGTCATCCTGCGCAACGCGCTCGACGGCTGCGACGACCCGTTCGTGCTGCGCGCGGCCGAATTGTTCTTCCGGATCCAGCGCGTTCTCCCACATGAGCACGCTTTGTTGCTGGGAGACGAGGAGGTCGTCGGCGGCCGGAGCCCGACCCCGGTGCTCTCGCTGATGTCGATGCTCGGCGCTACCACCGATGCGGTGGTCGAGGTGTTGGGCGAGGAGAATGCCGAGGCCTATTGGCACCGGAGCGACCAGTTCGACATGGCCCTCGACCTGACCGCCGATGGCCGCGGACCTGTAGCGCTGGCGCAGGCGATGACGCGTTGGGTCTCCCATCTGCTCGGCATCGATGTCGTGATCGAGCCGCTACGGGCGCTGCACGAGGCGAAGCTGACCTGGTATGTCGGGCTCGATGCCGATGCCACGAGGCTCGGCGACCGTCTGTGGCACGGCGAAGAGCTCGGCGAGCGCGACGCCGACCGTGTGCTCGCGCTGTTCCGGCTGACGTTTGCGGATTCCAGCCGTGCCCTCGACGATGTCGGGGGTGAGCCGGTCTACCTGATCCTATCGATGACGGCGGATCAGAAGCTGCGGATGAAGCCACAGAATCTGGTGACCGGGTTGCCGGTGAAGCGGCTGGAGATGGCGACATGAGCCCCGCGGCATTGCCGTCCCTCTCGATTGCCGTCGGCGTCGTGGTCGAGCGGCGCAAGGCCGACTCGCCTTGGGTCGATTTCATCTGGCGCGGAATTGCCGTCCTGCCGGACGAGCCGTCGACCCAACCCTGGACCGTGCTTCGCGAGCAGGACGGCACGACCCTGTTCTATGCCGGAAGCGCGACCATCGATCTCTATCCGTCGGAGACGGCGCGCTATCGCGACAATCTCGCCTCCGGCGGTCCGAGCATCTGGGTCGTGCTGTCGCCCGCGGAAGGCGCCTGGCCCTATACCGTCACCGCGGTGACCGCCGACCCCGCCGAGGGCGAAGGCTGTACCGAAGCCGCCGACAATCTCGTCGAGGCCGTGCCGATGCCGGAGGTGCTGCGCGAAGCGATTGAAAGCTTCGTGGCCGAGCACCATGTCGAGCGGGAGTTCGTCAAGCGCAAGCGGCGCCGTGCCGACCCGGAGGCGCTGGCGCGGCGCGAACATGAAGGCGGACAGGAATGAGTGAGGAGGACTTCCTTGCGCGTTGGTCCCGCCGCAAACAGCAATCGCGAGCGGAGCCGGCAAAGCCTGCCCCGGCGCAGCCCGCGCCGCCGCCCGAATCAAAAGGTGACGAGACTGAATTCGACCTATCGAGTCTGCCCTCGATCGACGAGATCAATGCTGCCACCGACATCACGGCTTTCCTCGGCAAGGGGATTCCTCGGGAGTTGAGCCGTGCGGCCCTTCGCCGCGCTTGGGCGACCGATCCCGCGATTCGCGACTTCGTCGGGCTTGCGGAGAATGCATGGGACTTCAACGACCCGACGGCGATGCCGGGATTTGGCCCGCTGGATTGCTCCTCGGAGGAACTGGCAGCACTGGTCGATCGCATCGTCGGCGGCGTGCGCGAGGCGGCTCAGTCTGCGGCCCAGTCTCTTGCCGAGGCATCGATCGAACCGGCGGATTCTCCGGCGGAATCGCATCAAGCCGATGTGGCACTTGTTTCCAATGTCGTTGAGCCGCCCGATGAGACGCGGCACCTGGCAATCCCTGCTGCAGTGCAACCGACAGTGGGTGACAGACCCGTGGATTCTGCGGAGCCGGTGAGGTCCCGCACGCATGGTGGTGCACTGCCGCGCTGACCCACGACCAAAGGCTATAGGGACAGGCTATGGCAGGCGATTGACCGTTGCAGGAACCCGGATTACGCTACCTACTGCTTTGTAACAAAAGCGATAATCGAGCAGACGGGACTTGGATGGGAGGTCCACGTGCGGGATGACGGGCTTGATCGAGCGATCGATGCCGCAGGCGGCATCGCTCAGCTTGCACGCAAAATAGGCATTAGCCAGCCCTCCGTGTCGAATTGGACCCGTGTGCCCGCACAACGGGTGGTTGCAGTCGAAACGGCGACCGGCGTCTCCCGAAACGATCTGCGGCCCGATCTTTACGGTGAGCCAGCCGGCTCCGCCGAACTCTTCGATTCCATCGATGCGGCGCGCGCGCAGGAATACGCCTTGCTCGCGGTGCTGCTGTCTGCGCCTCCGTCGAAGCGCCTGCTCGATCAGCTCGCCGCGCTCAGCGGAGACGCGACGCCGCTCGGGCGCGCGCATGCGGCGCTTGCCGAGGCCGCCTCGAACGCCGTCCCAGCGAAGGTCGAGCGGGAGTATTTCGATTTGTTTGTCGGGCTCGGCCGCGGTGAATTGCTGCCCTATGCTTCCTATTATCTCACGGGCTTTCTCAACGAACGGCCCTTGTCGCGCCTGCGCGGCGACCTGATGACGCTCGGCATCGAGCGTATCGCCAACGATTCCGAACCCGAAGATCACGCCGCCATCTTGTGCGAGATCATGTCGGGCCTTGCCGATGGCCGCTTCGATGCCTCGCACGAGGCGCAGCGCGCCTTCTTCGAAAAGCACGTGTCGCCATGGATGGGGCGGTTGTTCGCCGACATCGAGAACGCGGGGACTGCCCGTTTCTATCGCGCAGTCGGCGCGCTCGGCCGCAGTTTCATCGAAATCGAGACGGAAGCATTTACATTCGCCAGCTGACCGAGGCGCTTCGGTCCGGGAGAGATGCGATGAGTGACGAGACGAAAGCAAAGGTCGGACGCCGCGATTTCCTGCGCAAGGTCGGCTTGGGTACCGCCGGTGCCGGCGCGGCGCTTGCGACACCGTTGGTCGGGTCCGCCCAGGCCGACAATGAAACCAACGATGAGAAGCGCAAGGCGCGCTACAAGGAATCCGATCACGTGAAGACGTTCTACCGCGTCAATCGTTATCCGGCCTGAGAGGGAGGCTGCCGTGCTTATCAAGCGAACACACCAGCGTTCCGATCGCCGCGGTTCCGTCGCCGAATCCCTTGCGGGGCAGGGCGGGGGACTTGATCGCCGCACATTCCTGCGCAAATCCGGTCTGGCCGGCGGCGCGCTCGCCGCGCTCGGGGCCATACCGGTCGGCAACGTGCGAAAGGCGGAGGCGGCCGCCGCCGGCCCGCTCGCGGCCGGCGCCACCGTCAAGAAGAGCATCTGCACGCATTGTGCCGTGGGCTGCACGGTGACGGCGGAAGTCCTCAACGGAGTCTGGATCGGGCAGGAACCGAGCTGGGATTCGCCGATCAACCGTGGCTCGCATTGCGCCAAGGGCGCCTCGGTGCGCGAGCTCGTGCATAGCGATCGCCGCCTGCGCTATCCGATGAAGCTGGTGAACGGGCAGTGGACGCGCGTGTCGTGGGACACGGCGGTGAACGAGATCGGCGACAAGCTGCTGCAGGTTCGCGAAAAGTCGGGCAGCGATTCCGTCTATTGGCTCGGCTCGGCCAAGATGACCAACGAAGGAGCCTACCTGTTCCGCAAGCTCGGCGCGTTCTGGGGCACCAACAACACCGATCACCAGGCGCGGATCTGCCACTCCACCACCGTCACCGGCGTCGCCAATACCTGGGGCTATGGCGCGATGACGAACAGCATCAACGACATGCGCAACTCCAAGACGATGCTGTTCATCGGCAGCAACGCGGCGGAAGCGCATCCGGTCAGCATGCAGCACCTGCTCGAATCCAAGGAGCTCAACAAGGCGAATTTCATCGTCTTCGATCCGCGCCTGACCCGCACCGCGGCACATGCCACCGAATATGTCCGCATCCGTCCCGGCACCGACATTCCGGTGCTCTACGGCATGATGTGGCACATCCTGAAGAACGGCTGGGAGGACAAGGAATTCATTGCCCAGCGCGTCTACGGCTTCGACGACCTGCGCAAGGAGGTCGAGAAATGGAATCCGCAGGAGGTCGAGCGCGTCACCGGTGTGCCCGCCGCGCAGCTCGAGCGCGTCGCCAAGACATTCGCGACGGTCAAGCCCGCGACCATCATCTGGTGCATGGGCCAGACCCAGCACACCGTCGGCACCGCCAACGTGCGGGCGAGCTGCATCGCGCTGCTGATGACGGGCAACGTCGGCAAGGCCGGGGCCGGCGCCAACATCCTGCGCGGCCATGACAACGTGCAGGGCGCGACCGATGTCGGGCTCGATATCGTGACGTTGCCGTTCTACTACGGCCTCGCGGAGGGCGCCTGGAAGCACTGGTCCCGGGTCTGGGAGGTCGACTACGACTATCTCGTCTCGCGCTTCGACGAGAAGAAGCAGATGGAGACGCCAGGCATCCCGCTGACGCGCTGGTTCGATGCCGCGCTGTTGCCGAAGGCCGACGTCGCACAGAAGGACAACGTCAAGGCCGTGTTCGTGCAAGGCCATGCCAGCAACAGCATCACGCGCATTCCCGAATCGCTGAAAGGCCTGAAGGCGCTCGAGCTGCTGGTGATCGCCGATCCGCACCCGACCACCTGGGCGTCTCTGGCGGTCGAGGCCGGGCGCAAGGACGGCGTCTATATCCTGCCCGTGGCGACGCAGTTCGAATGCGCGGGATCGCGCGTCGCCTCCAACCGCTCGATGCAATGGGGCGAGCAGATCGTCAAGCCGATCTTCGAATCCAAGGACGACCTCGAGATCATCTATCTGCTGGCGAAGAAGTTCGGCTTCGCCGACAAGATGTTCAAGAACATCAAGGTCGAGAACAATCTTCCGGTCCCCGAGGACGTGCTGCGCGAGATCAACCGTGGAAGCTGGTCGACCGGTTATTGCGGCCAGTCGCCGGAGCGCATCAAGGCGCATATGAAGAACCAGCACAAGTTCGACCTGGTGACGATGCGCGCGCCCAAGGACGATCCGGAAGTCGGCGGCGATTATTACGGCCTGCCTTGGCCGTGCTGGGGTTCGCCCGAGGTGAAGCATCCCGGCTCGCCGCTGCTCTACAACAACAATCTGCACGTCATGGACGGCGGCGGCGCATTCCGTCCGCGCTTCGGCATCGAGCGCGAGGAGAAGCTGCCCGACGGCACGACGCGGAAGGTGAGCCTGCTCGCCGACAAGTCTTTCTCCAAGGGATCGGAGATCGAGGACGGCTATCCCGAGTTCACGCTGGCGAGCCTGAAGAAGCTCGGTTGGGACACGGATCTCACCGAGGCCGAGATGGCGACCATCCAGCGGGTCAACCCGGCCAATCCGGATGCGGTGTCTTGGGCGCTCGACCTCTCCGGCGGCATCCAGCGCGTCGCGCTGAAGCATGGCTGCGTGCCCTTCGGCAACGGCAAGGCGCGCATGAATGCGTTCGGTCTACCGGATCCGATCCCGGTGCACCGCGAGCCGATCTACACGCCGCGCGTCGACCTCGTCGAGAAGTATCCGACCTTGCCCGATGCCAAGCAGTTCCGTCTGCCCAACATCGGCTTCTCGGTGCAGAAGGCGGCGGTGGAGAAGGGGATCGCCAAGCAGTTCCCGCTGATCCTCTCCTCCGGACGTCTCGTCGAATACGAAGGCGGCGGCGAGGAAACCCGCACCAATCCGTGGCTCGCCGAATTGCAACAGGACATGTTCATCGAGATCAGCCCGGCTGATGCCGCTGACCGCGGCATCAAGGACGGCGGCTGGGTCTGGGTGAGCGGCGCTGAGAACAACTCGCGGGCCAAGATGAAGGCGATGGTGACCGAACGCGTCGGCAAGGGCGTCGCCTGGATGCCGTTCCATTTCGGCGGCTGGCTCGGCGGTAACGACCTGCGCAAGAACTATCCTGCCGGCACCGACCCGATCGTGCTGGGCGAGAGCGCCAACACGATCACGAGCTACGGCTACGATCCTGCAACCGGCATGCAGGAGCCGAAGGTCACCCTTTGTCAGATCGTCGCAGCCTGAGAGGAGCACGCACATGGCTCGGATGAAATTTCTCTGCGACGCTGATCGCTGCATCGAGTGCAACGCCTGCGTCACCGCCTGCAAGAACGAGCACGAGGTGCCCTGGGGCATCAACCGGCGGCGTGTCGTCACCATCAACGACGGCAAGCCGGGCGAGCGCTCGATCTCGATGGCCTGCATGCACTGCACGGACGCGCCCTGCGCGGCGGTGTGTCCGGTGAACTGCTTCTACACCACGGCCGATGCCGTGGTGCTGCACTCCAAGGACCTCTGTATCGGCTGCGGCTATTGCTTCTACGCCTGTCCGTTCGGCGCGCCGCAATATCCAAAGGTCGGAAACTTCGGCTCGCGGGGCAAGATGGACAAGTGCACCTATTGCGCCGGCGGCCCGGAGGCCGACGGCAGCAAGGAGGAATACGCGAAATACGGTGCGAACCGGCTGGCCGAAGGCAAGCTGCCGCTCTGCGCGGAAATGTGCTCGACCAAATCGTTGCTTGCGGGCGACGGCGAGATCATCGCGCAGATCTACAAGGAGCGCGTCATGAAGCGCGGCTACGGCTCCGGTGCGTGGGGCTGGAAGACCGCATATCGCGAGGCGATCGAGTCCTGAGGTGGCAACAGAAGGGCGCGCAAATACCGGGGAGGACGTGATG
Source organism: Bradyrhizobium sp. USDA 223 (assembly GCF_044909005.1). NCBI lineage: Bacteria > Pseudomonadati > Pseudomonadota > Alphaproteobacteria > Hyphomicrobiales > Nitrobacteraceae > Bradyrhizobium > Bradyrhizobium sp. USDA 223. Next base: position 3,482,413 of record NZ_JBIYDR010000001.1, on the reverse strand, counting down.
GCGTCATTTGGAAGGTTCATTCGCCTGGCGTTCGGCGTTTGCACGCTGCTTCTCTTGGCGATGGCGGCGCCTGCGAGTGCTCAGCAGGTCAATCCGACTGCAAGCGCGGTCAAGGAGCAGCAGCTTCTGCAGGAGCTGAACCGGATTCAAGGGCGTGTCAGCATTCCGGATCAGCGGTCCGGCGTTCTCGAGCAGCCGCAGGGGCGGGAATGGCGGGAATTCCGCATGGTGACGCTGCCCTGGATCGGCGGCGTTGCCATCATCGGCATGATCGCCCTGATCATGATCTTCTATCTCACCCGCGGCATGGTTCGACTGGAAAGCGGCCGCTCGGGCCGCACCATCGTGCGCTTCAACGGTTTCGAACGTTTCGTGCACTGGATGACGGCAACCTGCTTCATCATCCTGGCGATCTCTGGCCTCAACGTCACCTTTGGCCGGCAACTGCTATTGCCGCTGATCGGTTTCGAGGCCTTTTCCGAATGGTCGCAATGGGCCAAATACGCCCACAATTATCTGAGTTTCCCGTTCACGCTGGGGGTCGTCCTGATCTTCCTGATGTGGATCGGCGGCAACATTCCCAGCAAGGTGGATATCGAATGGGCCAAGCGGGGTGGCGGCCTGATCGGGCATGACCATCCGCCGGCCAATCGCTTCAATGGCGGCCAGAAAATGATCTACTGGATCGTCGTGATCGGTGGTGGGCTCGTCGCGGCGAGCGGCTATGCGCTGATGTTCCCGTTCTACGGCACGGGTATCGAAAGCATGCAGATGGCCCAGATCGTCCACTCCATTGTGGCGGTCCTGTTCGTCGCGGCGATGATCGGGCACATCTATATCGGCACCATCGGCATGGAAGGTGCGTTCGCGGCCATGGGCTCGGGCGAAGTCGACGTCAACTGGGCGCGCGAGCACCACAGCCTCTGGCTCGACGAGCAGATGGCGCGAACGGGACCGAACGACGGGCAGCGGCAACCCGCGACCGCAGCGGCCGAATAAAGCGAGCCTGCCCGCCTACCGCAGCTCTTTCGCAAACAAAACGGAGCGGTCCTGCAGCTCCTGCTCGGGAAGCTTGTCGGCCCGTCCCGTTTGCATGTCTTGAATGGACGCCATGCCGGGCTGACCGAAGTGAGGCACTGGATGCGGCCTGAATACGCTATTGGCCGCACCGGCGAGAAGCATGGCTGCGATTAGCGAGAGCATGAGGAGTTTCATGCGCGTCTCCGTCTGCCATCTCCACCCGGCACGATGAATACATCCGGATCGTCGAATCGGATGTGAGCCGCTTCACAGCGATGGGTTCCGTGGGCCGAGCTCCCCTGACGACAGTCAACTTCGGCGTCAAACTGGACATCTGCTTGCCAATACGAGCGCCCATCCCGCATCGGCGCGGTGATCCGCTGAGGCGGAATTCCCCCATCAGGCCAGCCATTTGGCTCGCATTCCGTCGGCTCGTCAGGGATCAGCGCGAAACTGGTCCGGCTCTTGCTCTTGTCAGTATGAGAAATCTTGATAAACGTCATACTGTAAAGGCGGGCGAATGGAACGAGTAGCGATGCGGACTTTGCGGGCGGTCGAGCCCGGAACGGTGGCGCTGCTTGGCGGGCTCGTCGCCGCCAACATCGCCGCATGGGCCTGGGCCTTCACGCTGTTCGGCGAGCGGCCGACGGTGATGGCGACCGCCTTGCTGGCCTGGGTGTTCGGCCTGCGTCACGCCGTCGATGCCGACCACATTGCCGCGATCGACAACGTCGTGCGCAAGCTGATGCACGGCGGCGAGACGCCGCGCAGTGTCGGCCTCTATTTCGCGCTCGGCCATTCCACCGTTGTCGTGGTGGCGACCATGCTGCTGGCACTGGGCGTCGTGAGCCTTGGCGGCGACAGCCTGCTCAAGGAGGTCGGCGGTCTCATCGGCACCTCAGTCTCGGCGCTGTTCCTGCTTGCGGTTGCCGCGATCAACCTCGTCATTTTCGTCGGCCTGTGGCGGACGTTTCGCGCGGCGCGGGAGCATGGCGTTCACGATGCTGCGCAGCTCGATGCGCTGCTTGCCAGCCGCGGTATTCTGGCCCGGCTGCTCGGCCCGATGTTCCGCCTGGTCACGAAGCCCTGGCACATGTACCCGCTCGGCTTCCTGTTCGGCCTCGGCTTCGACACCGCAACGGAGATCAGCCTGCTCAGCATCTCCGCCAGCGAAGCCGCGCGCGGCGCCTCGCTCGCCGATGTGCTGGTTTTCCCCGCGCTGTTCGCTGCAGGCATGGCGCTGGTCGACGCGGCCGATTCCGCGCTGATGGTGAGCGCCTATCGCTGGGCCTTCGTCGATCCCTTGCGCAAGCTCTGGTACAACCTCACGATCACCGGCGCCTCCGTCGCGGTTGCACTGTTCATCGGCGGGATCGAAGCGCTCGGCCTGATCGGGCGAGCGGCTCGGTCTCTCCGGCGGCGCATGGGCGCTGGTCGAGGACCTCAACGAGTCGCTTGCCAATGTCGGCTTTGTCGTGATCGCGCTGTTTGCGGTCGCATGGCTCGTCTCGGTCGTGCTCTATCGCCGCATGTTCGGGAACGAGCCTCGCCGCGCCGGCACGAAAGTTTTGGAATGCACCGATGCGACCGAGGCGGCCTGAGCACGGTCGTCACGGCGTCGCTTTGACGGCACTCTCGGTCTTGGCGCTGCTCGCGGATGACGGCCGCGCCCTCGCACAGAGCAATGACGCCTCACGCGAACTGCCGCCGGTCGAGGTCAGTGGCGGCGCCGCGCCCGGGCGCAAGATGACGGCCGCATCGCGCCGTGCCGCCAGACCGCCCGCGGCCGGCCGCCGCATCTTCGTGTCTTCCGCGACGGCGCAGGCGTCGGATCCGCGCAGCGCCGGCTCGGGTGCAAGGGCCGCAGCCGGCATGGCCAGCGAGATCACCGTCTCCGGCGACGAGATCAACGCACGCCCGTTCACACGGCCGGGCGAGGCGCTCGAAGCCGTGCCCGGTCTGATCGTGACGCAGCATTCCGGCGAGGGCAAAGCCAACCAGTATTTCCTGCGTGGGTACAATCTCGACCACGGCACCGATCTGGCGATCATCGTCGACGGCGTCCCCGTCAACATGCGCACCCACGCGCATGGCCAGGGCTATGCCGATCTCAACTGGCTGATCCCGGAAACCATCGCCGCAATGGACGTGCGCAAGGGACCTTACTTCGCCGACGAAGGCGACTTCGCCTCGGTCGGAAGCGTTCACATCGGCCTGATCGACAGCACAAGGCGGCTGGCGCAGGTGAGCGCCGGCGGCTTCGGTTACCGCCGTCTGCTCGGCATGGATTCCGCGAAAGTTGGCGACGGTTCGCTGCTGGTGGCCGGCGAGATCGGTACCTACGACGGCCCGTGGGACGATGCGGACAAATTGCGAAAGCTCAACGGCCTCGTGCGCTACAGCCAGGGCACCGCGACCGACGGCATGTCGGTCACCGGCATGGCCTACGTCAACAAATGGAATTCGACCGACCAGGTGCCGCAGCGCGCCATCACCAGCGGGCTGCTCGGCCGGTACGGTTCGGAAGATCCGAGCGACGGCGGTCATGCCAACCGCTTTGCGCTGTCCGGGCGCATCGCGCAGACCGACGACATCGGTTCATGGAAGGCCAACGCCTATCTGGTGAAGAGCCAGCTCGACCTCTTCAACAATTTCACTTACTTCCTCGACGATCCCGTGCTCGGCGACCAGTTCCACCAGCACGACGACCGCTTGATGACGGGCGCCAACCTCTCGCGCACGCTGAACGGCTCCTTTGCCGGCCTGCCGATGCAGACCATTTTCGGTCTGCAATCGCGCTATGATGCGATCGACCTCGCGCTCACCAATACGTTCCGGCGCGGCTTCATCGGCAATATCCGCAGCGACAAGGTCGGCGAGGGCAGCGTCGGGGTCTATGCCGAAAACACGGTGCGCTGGACCGACTGGCTCAGGACGACGTTGGGCTGGCGCGGCGATTATTACGCCGCCGACGTCACTTCTCTGTTCAACGCCGCAAATTCCGGCCGCGCCGATGCCGCGCTCGGCAGCCCGAAATTCAGGATGGTGCTTGGTCCGTTCGAACGGACCGAATTCTTCCTCGGCGCCGGCTACGGCATGCACTCGAACGACGCCCGCGGTGCGACCACGACGGAAGATCCCACCGATCCCGCGACAAGGCTCACGCCGTCGCCGCTCCTGGTGCGCACCAGAGGCGCGGAGGTCGGGGTTCGCAGCAGGATCATTCCCGGCCTCGACAGCTCTCTCAGCCTCTTCATCCTGGACCAGGATTCCGAGATCCTGTTCTCCGGCGATGCCGGCGATACCGCGGCAACCCGCGCCAGCCGCCGCTACGGCTTCGAGTGGACCAATCATTACCGGCCACGGTCCTGGATCGACATCGATGCCGATCTCGCAATGACGCATGCGCGCTTCCGCGGCCATGACGGCGAGCAGGCCGCGGTCTATGCCTCGCTCGCCGGCTATCCCGAGGCGCAGATCGGCAATGCGCCTGGCAACTACATTCCCAATGCCCCCGCGATGGTGGCATCGGCCGGAATAACGCTCGGCGAGAAGACCGGCTGGTTCGGCAGCGCGCGCTGGCGCTACATCGGCGCGAGCCCGTTGACCGAGGACAATGCGTTCCGCTCGCGACCGACCGGCCTCGTCAACGCGCGGCTCGGCTACCGCAGCGAGAACGGCTGGCGCATCCAGTTCGACGTGCTCAACCTCTTCAACAGCAAAGCGAACCAGATCACCTATGCCTATGGCTCGCTGTTGAAGACCGACACGCTCTACAATCTCTGCACATCAGGCACCGCACCGGCGGCCGTTTGTCAGAACGGCGTGATGGACTACGTGCTGCATCCGGTGGAGCCACTGACGTTCCGCGTCACTGTGGCCGGGACGTTTTAGGTTCATTGCGCGAGCGGTTTACCGGGCGAGCCTGCCAAAGCAATGACCTTCACCGTTGGTCGGACATCGTCAGCCGGTTGCGGGCTGGAGGGCGGGTCCTGCGCCCGGCGATGGCCGGCACGAGCGTTGGCGCTTCCCCGGCCAGACGGAGCGCGAAATAGGCAATGGTCGCTTGAAGGCCGTCCTTCAATGCCACCCGCGGACGCCATCCCAGAATCTTCTCGGCGGCATCGATCACGGGCTTGCGGCGCTTGGGATCGTCCTTCGGCAGGGGCTCGAAGCGCAGCGGCGACGCCGATTCGGTGCATGCCAGCACTTCACGGGCGATGGCCTCGATCGTGACCTCGTGCGGATTGCCGAGATTGCATGGGCCGGTGACCGAGGCGGGGCTCTCCATCAGGAGCTGAAGCCCCCGCACGAGATCGTCCACGAAGCAGAAGCTGCGCGTCTGCGTGCCCTTGCCGTAGATCGTGATCGGCTCTCCGCGCAAGGCCTGCACGATGAAGTTGGAGACGACGCGGCCGTCATTCTCGAGCATGCGCGGCCCGTAGGTGTTGAAGATGCGCGCGACCTTGATCTCCGTCCCGTGCATCCGCCGATAGTCGAACATCAGCGTCTCCGCGGCCCGCTTGCCTTCGTCGTAACAGGCCCGCGGCCCGACCGGATTGACGTTGCCGAGATAGGATTCCGGCTGCGGATGCACCTCCGGGTCGCCGTAGACCTCGCTGGTGGAGGCCTGAAGAATCCGGGCGCCCTTCTGCCGTGCAAGCTCGAGCAGGTTGATCGAGCCGAGCACGCAGGTTTTCATCGTCCCGACCGGATCGACTTGATAGTGGCGGGGCGATGCCGGGCAGGCGAGGCTGTAGATCCGGTCGATCCCGCCCTCGATCTCGATGGGATCGCGCACGTCATGCTCGATGAAGCGGAAGTTCGGATGGTTGAGCAGGGGCCGGATGTTGTCGGTGGTTCCCGTGAACAAATTGTCCAGGCAGATCACCATGCTGCCGCGTTGCAGGAGCGCGTCGCAGAGATGCGATCCGATGAAGCCGGCGCCGCCGGCGACCAGGACCGTCGGCGAGCGGCGGGATGCGTGGATGCGGGTCTGGAGCGTCATGACGTGGCCTTTCAGAGTTGGGCGACCTGCATGGGACGAACAACAGGGAGTGGTGCCGTCTTGCGGCGGCGCCGCGCGGCTGCCTCGGCATAATAGGTCTCCAGCTGCCGTGCGCGATGGTCGGGCGTGTGGTCGGCGAGAACCCGCCGCCGCGCGTTGTGTGCGATCGTGCGCCGTTGCTCGTCCGGCATATCGCGCAGGATCTCGACGACCTCGCGCGGGCTGGCTGCCAGCAGGATTTCCTTCGAGGGCGCGAAGATCGTCTCGATCCCCGGCCAGCGGTCCGAGATCACGGGCGTGCCGCAGGCTGCCGCCTCGAACAGCCGGACGGACGGGGAGAAGCCCAACGCCTTCATGTCGGCGCGGGTGGCGTTCAGCGTGAAACGCTGCGCCGCGTAGAACTCCGGATGCTGCTTTGGCGAGAGGTGCTCGATCCGAGTGACGTTGGCGGGCCAGGCGATATTGTCCGGATATTGCGCACCGGCGACGACGAATTGATCCGACGGCAGCGTGCGCGCTGGTGCAAGCAACAGCTCCTCGAGAACGGGCTGCCGGTCCTCGCTGTAGGTGCCGAGATAGCCGAGCGCCCATTTCGGCGGCGCCTGCTTCGGCGCGTAGATCTCAGCATCTGCGCTGCAATAAAGCACACGCGCGAGCGGACTGCCGTAGCCCTGCTCGATCATGCCGGGCACCGGTCCGCCGCTGAAGGAGAGATAGAGATCGAAGCGCGGGATCATTGCCGCCGAGAGATAATCGAGGCCTTGCTCCAGCCGCGCCAGAGTGACCGGCGTGTCGATGTCGTAGAACGCCGTGACGCCCCTCGCGTGGGTCGTGGTCCACTCGGCGAGCGCGATGCCGTCAGGGACATAAGAGCCGATGATCACCAGATCGGCATCGCGGATCAGCTTGCCGAACTGGCGCGGAACATCCCTCAACGATTGGTACAATTCGACAGTCCAGGCCGAGGGCTTGGTCAGGTCACGGTGCTCCCGATACCAGGGCACGTCCCGCTCCAGGAACGTGATGCGGTGACCTCGTCGCGCCAGCGCTTCGATCAGGGCGCGGTAGGTCGTGGCATGACCGTTGCCCCAGGACGAAGTGACCGAAAGACCGATGACGACGATGGAGAGGTTCATTCTGCTGCCTCGATTCGGGAGCTGCTGGCGACGAAGAGATCGTTGAACTCGCGGGCGCGCTGCCGATAGGTGTGTTGGCTGAGGATGCGCACGCGGGCGCGCTGCGCGATCGCGCGTGCCCGTCCCGGATCCAGCGCGGCAAGGTGTTCGGCGACGGCGGCCCCGTCAGCCGCGACCAGAACCTCGCGGTCCGGTTCGAGGAAATGATCGATGCCGGCCCACTGATCGGTGATCAGGCAGGCGCCGGCGCCGATCGCTTCGAACACCCGCGTCGGCGGCGAGAAGCCGTAGCGCGCCATGCTGTCGCGATTGACGTTGAGCGTGGCGAGCGCGGAGCCGAAGAACGCGTTGTGGTCTGCGGTGCCGACATGGCCGACCTTGCGCAGATTGGCCGAGACGTTCTTGTCGTCCCAGCCGGAGCCGCCGAGTACGAAGGACTTCTCGGGCAGGCGGCGTGCAACGTCGAGGAAGAAATGCTCGACGCGCCTCTCGCGGTCGGGCAGGCGGTTCGCCAGCAGGCTGAGATCGCAGGCGAAGCGCGGATTGGGCGGCGACGGAAAATGCGTGGCCGGATCGAGCGCGTTGTAGATCGGTACACAATCCCGCGCGCCCACAGATCGATACGCGGATACGACCGGTTCGCCGCCGCCATAGGTCAGGACCATATCGTAGCACGGGATCGCGCGACGCAGATGATGCTGCGGATCGCTTTCGATCGCCTCGAGCGTGGCGGGAGCATCGACGTCCCAATAGATCCGCGTCAGCCGCGACGGCACCGCGGCGACGGCGTTCTCCAGCTCGAGATCGAAGACGCCGACGCCGCTGGCCTTGACCAGCATGTCGGCCGATTGTGCGGCGGTGTCGAGCGCACGGCGCCAGCCGTCGGCGGTCGCGGGATAGACGATCACCCTGGCCCAATCCGGTTCGTCGATGTCGCGATGCGACTGGCGGTCGAAGGCGTCGGGCTCGTAGAAGGTGACCTCGTGGCCGAGCGCCGCGATCTCCTTCAGCATGCCGCGATAGTAGGTGGCGGCGCCGTTCCAGTAGGACGAGACGAGGCTGGATCCGAAGAAGCAGATCTTCATGCGACGGCTCCGATGTCGTGCTGAGGCCGTGCCGAGCGGCCCGTATCCCTGAGGTCGGTGACGATGTCGATGAGCTGCTCGGCGCGGTGGCGGCACGTATGGCGATCTCGGATGACCTTCAGGCCGGTCTCCACCATCGCGGCAGAGAGGTCCGGATCGTCGAGGACGGTGCGAAGCGCATGCTTCATCTGCGCGCCGTCGGCAATGCTGAGATAGGCACCCTCTGGGAACAGGCCTTCCTCATCCGACCAGGGTGCTGAAACCAGGGGAATGCCGCAAGCCAGCGCCTCGAAGACGCGAATGGTCGGGATGCCCGGAAGCAGGGCGACGTAAGGCCCGCGCGGCACATGGATGGTCGCGCGCGCGCCGGCGAAGGCGACGGGGGCCCGGTGCGCCGGCAGCCAGCCGCCGTAGCGGATGCCTGCGCACCTGATGGTGTGGAGCGCGTCATCGGAGTAGCGGACGCCATGGACGCTGGCGCGGAGCTTCAGCTCCGCCACGGGCTTGACCAGGAACTCGTTCAGCTCGGCGCTGCGCTCGCCATCTCCCCAATTGCCGATCCAGACCAGATCGTCGCTCCGCTCCACTTGCGGCAGTGGATGATACAGCGCGATATCGGCGGCCTCGTGCCAGGTGAAGACCCGGTCGGCCCAGCCGAGCTTCAAATAGATCTGCCGAAGCACCTCGCCGAAGGCGAGCACACCGTCGAAGCCGTCGAGGTCGAATTGCGCAAGCTCCTCGGGCGCGCTGACGGCACGGTGATGAGTGTCGTGAAAGAGCAGGGTGAAGGACCCACCTTGCGCCCGCCTGCGCCCGATCTGCGCGAGGAGATCGGGCGAATTCCATTCATGCACGATGACGAGATCGGCGCCCTCTAGCGCCCGGTCGAGATCGAGGCCGGTATCGTAGCGGCGGATGTCGATGCCGGAAAAGACCGCCGGGATGTCGTCCATGGCACGACTGCCGCCTTCGCGGATCGCGTTCAGCCGGCTCCAGCCGTCGATGGGTTCGAACACGACGACCTCGTGCCCGAGCGCATGGAGCTCGCGCGCATAGCCGCGCAGGAAATGTGCGTTGCCGTTGTTCCAGCACGAGGTGAAGGCATGATAGAACAGGACGCATTTCATGCGCGCACCTCGATTTGGCTGGCCGCCGCGCTCGTCCCGCGCGATGCGATCAGGTCCCGGTAGAGACCCAGATAGGCGCTCGTCATGCGCGTCAGCGAATAGGTCAGGGATTGCTCATAGGCAGCGCGCTGCAGCTTTGCTCGACCCATCTCGTCAGCGCAAAGCTCTGCCAGGACCCGATGCAGCGCCTCGTTGTCGGCCGGATCGACGAACAAGGCTGCGCCGCGCCACAACTCCCGGAACGTCGGGATGTCGGAGAGGACCAGCGCGCAGCCGGCGGCGGCGGCTTCCAGCACCGAGAGACCGAACGGTTCATAGAGTGCGGGGCTGACGAAGATCGCTGCATGCTGCAGGCGCGCCTCCAGCTCTTCATGCGGCAGCTCTCCGAGCCAGGTGACGCCAGCTGGCAGGCGTGCTTCGATAGGACCGGCCACCTCGACCGGCCAATCCAGCCCGGGCGCGGCGGCGGCGAGCGCTTCGATGTTCTTGGCTCGGTCCCACAGCCGTCCTGCTGCGAAAATCAAGTCCTGCTTCCGTCCAGCGAGGGCGCGCGGCGTCATTCCGTTCCAGATCACCGCGCCGCGCGATTGCGGCTGGTAGATCGCCGTGATGTCGTCGTGGAAGGCCCGGCTCGGACAGACCCAGGCGTGCGCCGCGTCGAGCGCAGCGGCGACCCGCTCGCTGTAGCGGCGCCATTTGGGCTCGCCAAGCCAGGCCGTATCGCGGCAGGCCAAGGCCCAGGAGTTCACGCAGGAATGCGCCACCAGTACCGTCGGGGCCTGCCATGCAAAGGTCGCCTCGCGAAAGCTGTTGAGATGCACGACGTCGGGCATCAACCTGGCTTCCAGGTTTGCAAGCACGCGCCTTGCGTCGGAAACGTTTTGGCCTTCCGGGTCTTGCCATTCGAGTGCGAGGTCCGTCTCGATCAGGTGAACGCTGGTCTCACGCAGCATCTGACGCTGATTGACCCGTGCCCGCGGGCCCAGCGTCACGAGCGTGACGTCGGCGCGGGACGCAGCGAGACTGGCGGCGAGGGCGCAGGAATAGGTCCAGACGCCGCCGACCGTGTCGGTCGTCATCATGATCCTGATGTCGGCCCCACGGGTCATGAGGCCACCTGGAGTTCGAGGCTGTCGAGCGGCACCGGGCGATCGTTCTGCACGTCGCTGAACTGGTCGAATATCGCGAGATAGTGCCGGTGTGCGCGCTCCCAGGCGACATCGTCGGGCTCGCCCCAGAGCTTGCGGTAGTCGGGAGAGCCGGGATAGGGATAGAGCGGCACCGGATCGTTGGCCCAGACGCCGGCATCCTGCATCGTGCGGCGCCAGCGCTGCACCACGGGATCGTCGTCCTCGGGCACCTCGATCAGATTGGCCTGCACGAAGGGGACGTGGCGGCGGGCTTCGACCAGCCGTTCCGCGAGCTGATCCGTCGTCATCTTGCAATTCTTGGCGAGGGCCGCGCGCCCTTCCACGGTGAGGCTCTCGATGCCGGCTTCGATCGAGACGCAGCCGGCGCGCCCGAGCAGGGCGAGCATGTCGGGCTTCCAGAGGTCGATCCGCGTCTGCACGCCGAACTTCAGCCCGCGCGTCGTCAAGCCCTCGAGGAGCTCGCGATTGGGAAGGAAGATCTCGTCGATGAAGTAGACGTACTCGATGCCGTGACGGCGCAGACGATCGATCTCGTCGAGAATGACGGCAGGCGGCCGCTTGCGATAGGCGTTGCGGAAATTCTCCTTGGCGCAGAACGTGCAATTGTACGGACAGCCGCGCGAGGCCTCCACCTCGGCGCCCGGCGCCGTCGGCTCGGCCTCGAAGCGGTGATGATGGTGGTGGTGACGCCGGATCATCTCGTCAGGCCAGTCGAGCGCGGGCTGATCGCTGAACGCGACCGCCTGCGGGCCGCCATTGACCCGGAGCGACGCACCGTCGGCGAAGCACAGGCCGGGAAAGTCCCGTTCGCCATTGGCGAGACGCAGCAGCGACGCCTCGCACTCGCCCATCACGACGATATCGACGCCGAGCTTCCTCAGGGCGGTCTTCGGCGTAGTCGAGCCATGCGGGCCGACCGCGATCAGGGTCGGCGCAAGGTCCCGCACCGCGATGGCGAGCTGCTGCGGCACGCGCAGCTCGGGCGGCGCGCAGCGCCAGAACAAATAGGTCGGTGCGGTGGTGAAGACGATCTGGTCCGGTCCAAAGGCGCGCAGCTCGGCTTCGATGTCGCGGAGGGAGAGATCGAACATGTGCGCATCGAGCAGCAACGTGTCGTGGCCGGCCGCCTTCAGATAGTGCTCGGAGATGCCGAGCTCGAGTGGCAGGTGAGGGGAGCGGCAGCCGAAATAAATGCTGCCCGAAAAATCCCAGTTCGGATTGATGAGGGCGACCCGCGTCATGCCAGGGCCTCGCTTCTGTCCTGTGATCCGAAGCGGCTGTCGAGCCAGGTGTGGAGCGAGCGCAGGCCGTCGGCGAGCGGCATTTGCGGCGTCCAGCCGAGCGCGGTGGCGAGCGCCCGCGTGTCGGTCACGTACCAGGGCTGATCGCCCGGTCGCCAGTCGGCAAAGCGATAGCTGACCTTGTGGCCCGTCAGCTCGGTAATGTGGTCGATCAACTCGAGCAGGCTGACCGCATTGGCCGGACCGCCGCCGAGATTGAAGACGCGCCCGCGCGCCAGCGCGATGTGGTCGAGCGCCGCGAGCCAGGCGTTCACCGCGTCCGACACGTGCAGCGCGTCGCGGACCTGCTTGCCGTCGCCATAGATCGTCAGCGGATTGCCGCTGATGGCGCTGAGCAGGAAGTGTGCGATCCAGCCCTGGTCCTCGGTGCCGAATTGGCGCGGCCCGTAGATGCAGCTCATGCGCATCACCACGGTCTGAAGCCCGAAAACCCGGGCATAATCGTGGACGTATTGATCGGCGGTGCCCTTGGAGCAACCATAGGGGCTGTAGAAATCGAGCGGGGTGTTCTCCGAAATGCCGCCAGCGAGCAGGTCATTGACCGGCGTGTAGCGGCGGCCGGCGAGCGCGATCTCGCTGTCCTCGATCAGGCGTCCGTAAACCTTGTTGGTCGAGGCGAAGATCACCGGGGCCGAGGAATTGTGCGAACGGACCGCTTCCAGCACATTCAGCGTGCCGCGCGCGTTGATCTCGAAATCGGCCGAGGGGTCGCTGACGCTGTCGGTCACGGCGACCTGAGCGGCGAGGTGCAGCACGGCCCGTGCCTCGCGCACGGCGTCGATCACCGGAATCGGCTCGCGGATATCGGCCACCGTGATCGCAACGCGGTCGCCATGCCGGGATTTCAGCCATTGCGCATTCTCGCGCACGCCGGCGCGGGCGAGATTGTCGAGCACCAGCACACGGTCGCCGCGCTCGGCCAGACGGTCGGCGAGATTGCAGCCGATGAAGCCGCAGCCACCGGTGACCAGGACGGGTCTGTTGTCTTGTTCACTCATCACGCGACCAACCCTCGTTGCAGCAGCTCACGGGTCGCCCGCTCCGCCTGATCGTCGGCGATCTGGTCGGCGAGGTACCCGGCGAGCTCTTCAAGCCCGTCCTTGAACGCGACATGCGGCTCGAAGCCGAGCAGGTCGCGTGACTTGCCGATATCGGCAAAGCAGTGGCGGATGTCGCCGGCACGGTATTTCCGTGTGATTTCGGCAGCGATCTCGCACCGTCCCATCACCTCCGCCAGATCCTCGGCTACCGACAGAATGGTGCGGCTCTGGCCCGAGCCGACGTTGAAGACGTCCTGGGCGTGGTCGGATTCGAGTGCCATGCGGCAGGCGCGGGCGACATCGTGCACGTGGACGAAGTCGCGCCGCTGCAGGCCGTCTTCGAAGACGAGCGGCGGCCGGCCATTGAGCAGCCGCGCGGCGAAGATGGCCAGCACCCCGGTATAGGGATTCGACAGCGCTTGCCGCGGACCGAACACGTTGAAGAAGCGCAAGCCGACCGTCGGAATGCCGTAGGCCTTGCCCGTGATCAGGCACATCCGTTCCTGCGCATATTTGTTCAGCGCGTAGATCGAGCTCAGCGACGGCTGCTTGGTCTCAGGCGTAGGCACGGGATCAAGCGCATGGCCTGCATGATCCCGCAGTTCCCACTCGCCTTGGCGAAGCTGCCCGATCGGTCGTTCATCGCAAGCGACGACGTTGCCGACGGCATCGCGATAGAGGCCTTCGCCATAGATGCTCATCGAGGACGCCATCACCAGCCGTGCGACCGGTCGCTTCGCCAGCGCTTGCAGCAGCACGGCGGTGCCGAGCTCGTTCGTCCGGACATAGGGCTCGATGTCGTACATGCTCTGGCCGACGCCGACGGCGGAGGCGAGATGCAGGACCATGTCGGCGCCGCGCAAGGCCTGTTCGACGGCGACGCTATCCGTGACGTCACCGACCACGAGCTCGGCGTCGTCGGAGAGATAGGCGGGCCGCTGACGGTTGCCGCCATGGACTTGCGGAGAGAGATTGTCGAGAAGGCGGACATCATAGCCGGCCGCAAGCAGCGCGTCGGCCGTATGCGAACCGATGAATCCCGCGCCCCCAGTGATCAATACTCGCGTCATTCACCGCTCCGTGCCGCATGGGACCGATCCATTCGGACCAGCCGATGATGAGAGTTGAAGCGCGCTTTGCTTGGTCGGGCGACCTGCGCGCCAGTCACGTCTGGGAGTTAGAAGCGGGGCAAGGAATGTTCGTTCCTGCGAAACCTACAAACGAAAATTTCTCTAACCTGGATCAATAACCCAAGTGAATCCCGGCTAGAATCCCGGCTAGAAATGCGCGCCATGAGGCGGCGCCGGCAGGTCGAGATGTCTTGCAACGGTCGCGCCGATGTCGGCAAAGCCGGCGCGCCGGCCGATCGGAGCCGTTGACCGCGCGGTCCACGCCAGGATCGGGACCTGCTCGCGCGTATGATCGGTGCCGCTCCAGGTCGGATCGCAGCCATGATCGGCGGTGATGATGAGAAGATCGTCGCTTCGCAGCCGGCTCAGCAACTCGGGGAGGCGGGCATCGAAAGCTTCGAGCGCCGCTGCGTAACCGGCGACGTCGCGGCGGTGGCCGTAGAGCGTGTCGAAATCGATGAAGTTCGCGAACAAAAGCCCGCCTTCTGCAAGGCCTCTCAGCCCATCGAGCGCGGCATCGAAAAGCGCCGCATTGCCGTCGCCGCGCAGGTTTCGCCCGGTGCCGCGATGGGCGAAGATGTCGTCGATCTTGCCGATCGTGACGATGTCGCGGCCGGCAGTGTCAGCAAGGTCGAGGATGGTTCGCTCGGGCGGCGGCACCGAGAAATCGCGCCGGTGCGAGCTGCGCTTGAAGCTGTCCGCGCTCGTTCCGACGAACGGACGTGCGATGACGCGGCCGATGTTCAGGGGATCGACCAGCCGCCTCGCGACCGTGCAGACCTCATAGAGTCGCTCGAGCCCGAACGTCTCCTCGTGCGCCGCGATCTGGAACACGCTGTCGGCCGAGGTGTAGCAGATCGGCTCGCCGCTGCGCATGTGGCGCTCGCCGAATTCGGCGATGATGTCGGCGCCGGAGGCGTGGCAGTTGCCGAGGATGCCGGGCAGTCCGGCTTGTTCGCACAGCTTCGTTACGAGATCGCGCGGGAAGCAGGGCTGGATCTTTGGAAAATAGCCCCAGTCGAACGCGACAGGCACGCCGGCGATCTCCCAATGGCCGGATGGCGTGTCCTTGCCACTCGATATCTCGCTGGCGCAGCCATAGCGCGCATGTTGAACGCAGCCGTCGAGCCCGGGCGGGACGCGCCCCGTCGCAAAGCGGCAGGCCTCTCCAAGGCCAAGCCCCACGAGATTGGGCAGGCGCAACGGGCCGTCCCGTTGCGGACCATTGGCACGCCCGGCCATGCACGCATCCGCAATGTGGCCGACAGTGTCGGCACCTTCGTCGCCGTAATTGGCGGCGTCGGGCGCCGCGCCGATTCCGACGGAATCCATCACCAGGATCAGGGCACGCATGTCGGCTCCCTGAGCGGCGGGGAGGCGCCAATGGAAGAGGCGAGACCGGTCTTCGTGCAATAGCGCTCGACCATCCGCGCGCAGAAATCGGCGAACTCGTTCACGTCGAGCGGCGGGCTGGTGTGATGCGGTTCGAGGCCGCGGTGTTCCGGCGTGAAACAGAACGTCGCGGTGACATCGAACTCGGCCAGCGCATCCATCTGGCGATCGAACCAGTCCAGCGCATTGGGACGGAAGCTGTCGGCCCATGACAGGCCGGTCCGCAAGTGCCTGACGCCGAAGCGGCGCATCCAGCGCACGGCGTCATCGAGACGATGGTCCTCGAAATGAAACCACTGGCAGAGGCCCATGTCGGCGGCATATTGGCCGAACAGCTCCGCTGCGGCTTTCGGCGTTCCGTCTTCGCGCAGCAGGCCCATGTGGAAATGCCGGTAATAGGAGGACCCCTCCGCCTCCTTGTGCCGCGTGGTCGCCTCCCAGGCCGAAGGGAGATCATAGAGGCTGTACCAGTGGATGCGCGGCGCACGGCCGATCAGAAGGTCGGCGGTGCGCGACAGGCCCCAGGCTTGCACCTCCTCGGCGCCGAACGAGGAGACGCCGACCTCGGTCACCCAGACCGGGAGCGAGGTAACAGCCTTGATCTCCTCGATCTTCGCCGGCCATTCTCCGATCTGCCATAAATTCCAGTCGAGCGGAAAGCCGTGCACGGCGACGGCGTCGACGTGGTCGAGCACGCCGCGCGCCTGCATGCTGCGCATGAAGGACGGGTCGATCGGCGAGATGCCGCCGAGCACGCGCGGCAAGGTCGGATGCGCGCTGCGGATAGCTTTTCCCGCCGCGAGGGCAAGATTCGCGAACATCGTCCAGTCCGGGTCGATCAGCAGGTCCCAATGCGACTTGTTGTTCGGCTCGTTCCAGATCTTGGCAGCTTCGATCATCGACCCGCCTCCCGTAATGGATAAACCGGTCCGTCAGCCTGCGGCCGTACCGTGTGCCTGCACAGATAGACTTCCTCCTCCGGATGCGCCGCGATGGCAAAGCCGGCGCTGCGCAGCATGGCCTCGACGCAGGCGCGATTGGGCACCCACCAATTGGTGGGATCGTCGGCATATTTGTGCTCGATGAAGTGCAGCTTCGGGTAGCCGGAGGAATCGAACTGCTCGGTAGTCCAGAAGTCGTAGTTCTTTTCGATCGCATCGACATGGCTATCGCCGCGCAGCATCGACTGGAACAGCAGGAGATCGCCGGCGACGTGCTCATGGATCAGGTCCAGCGCCAGCAGCGGGTGTCGCAGATGGTAGAGCACGCCCATGAAGATCACGAGGTCGAACTTCTCACGGAGCTGCCCGACATCATAGGCCGACATCTTGCGGAATTCGATCCTGAGCCCGTTCACTTCGGCCGCGAAGCGGGCCTGGGCCAGATATTCTTCGTCGGTGTCGAGGCCGAGCACGCGTTCGGCACCGCGCCGCTTCATCTCCATGGCGTAGAAGCCGGCATTGCAGCCGATATCGAGCACGGTCTTGCCTTCGAGCCGGTCCGGGATGATGCCGGAGAAGCGCTGCCACTTCACATTGGGGTAGTCGCCGAGAAAGTGGGACGGCGCCGTCGGCACGCCCTTGAGGTCAAGATTGTGAAACCATGGCCCTAGCGCATCGACGCGCTGGCGGATTTCCTCACGGGACAGGGCCCCTCGGGTCATGCAATCGCTCCGTTATTCATTGAGACCGGCCGGGCCCCGTCCGATGAGGCGCGGGCCCGCAACGTGGAACGGCCCTCGACGCCCTCGGCGAGCAGGGCCATTGCCGTGCGATAGCCGTCGATGGTGCCGACATCGACATAGGATTCGCCGGCCTTGATGCCGATGCCGATGCCGCCGGCCGCAAGATAGGCATTGACCAGCGTCCCGAAATATTCGTCGCGGCGTTCGCGTGCGCGCCACAGCGACTGGAGCTGGCGGAAGCCGTGCGCCGACATCTTGAAAGCACCCCAGATCCAGCGCGAGGCTGCATTCGGCTGCTTGACCTGGATCTCCGTCACCTGCTCGCCGTCCAGCACCACCGCATCGAAGAATTCGGGGTGCTCGACCGGGAACAGCAGGAACGAGAGGTCTGCGTCGGGCAGGGATTGCAGGGCCGCCTTGGGAAACCAGACCGTGTCGGGCAAGCCGACCATGACGTCCTCGTGCTGCCCGACGACTGTGCTTGCCCTGAACACCGCGTCGCACAGTCCGGAGGCTTCGGGCTGCACGACATAGGCGAGCTCGGCGCTGCCGTAATGGTCGCCGAAATATTCGAGGATGTCGGACTTGCCGGGCGAGATCACGAAGCAGATCTTGTCGGCGCCGCCGAGGATGAGGCGCTCCAGCAGATATTCGGAGACGGCGCAGGGACGATCGGTACCGTCGTCATGCCGGCTGCCGACCGGCAGCAATTCCTTCGAGAAGGCGAGCGGCTGGATACGGCTGCCGCGGCCTGCGGCCGGAACGATGCCCCACATGATCAGGCCTCCTCGATTTGTTGCCCGCTGACGCGGCTCGATGCAATCTGCTCGAGCATCGAGATCAGTTCACGCGCCCGCTTGTCGGATGTGTGCTGGTCCATGGTGCGGTCATAAGCGCGCAGGGCCATGCGTCTGAGCTCGGCATCCGGCATCGCGAGTGCGGCAAGCGCGTCGTGCTCATCGCGTGCGATCAGGATCTCCTCTCCGGGCGCGAAGAAGTCCGCAATTCCGGGCCAGTCGTCGCTGAGCAGCGGGGCACCGCAGGCCGCGGCCTCGAACAGCCGGCCCGACGGGCACCAGCCCATCTCCGCCATGGCCCGGCGGGTGACATTGAGGGTCAGCCGCGATGAGGCAAAGAACGGCGCGTGCTCGGACGGCGGCAGGTGCCGCACGAAATAGATGTTGGGCGACCATGGGAAATCGTCCGGATATTGCGCGCCGCCGATCAGGAAACGGAGATCCTGGCGCGCCCGCGCGGGCGCGACCAAGAGCGCCTCGAGCGTGCGCTGGCGATCTTCGGAGTAGGTGCCGAGATAGGACAAATCGGCGCGATAATGCGGCTGCGGCGCGACCGGATGGTGGATGTCTGTGTCGACATGCCCATAAAGCGGCCGCGTGTCGCGCGCGCCGAGCCTGTTGCGGAATTCGTCCGCAACGTGAGGCCCGCCGGTGAAGCTGAGCACCATCGCGAAGTCCCGCAGGCCGCGCGGGCCGATATAAGGGACAGCCTCGCCGGCGATGAGCCTTGCCAGCGTGACCGGCGTATCGAGGTCGTAGAACACGGGAACGGCACGACCCTCAGCGAGGATCAGCTCGGTCGCGGCGATCGCATCGGGACAATAGGAGGTCACGATCGCGACGTCGGCGTCACGGACTTCGGCGCTTGCCGCCTGCCGCACATCGTCCCAGTTCGCGAACAGCCGGAGCGCGCCGCCCGGCAGTTCGTAGAGATCGCGGGCACCGGCATAATAGGGCACGTCGCGCTCGAAGAAGACGACGCTGTGTCCCGAACGCGCGAGATGCTTGCAGAGGCCGCGCCACAAGGTGGCGTGACCGTTGCCCCAGGACGAGGAGATTGTCAGGCCGAAGATGACGATCTTCACGCCGGCACCCGCTTGTTGATCCCGGTGATCTTCATGCCGCTTCTGTCGGCGCGGAGCGTGCTGATGCTGGCCGGATCGATCTCGATCGAAAGAAACTGGTCGAGCGGCGTGCGCGAATAGTGCAGCAGCGCGGCGCGGATCGGCTCGGCGTGGCTGACGAGGACGACGGTGTCGAGATTGCGATCGGCACGCAGCTGCTCCAGATGAGCGACCATGCGGCTCTGAAGCGACCGCATGCTCTCGCCGCCGGGCGGGCGGCTGGTGCCGCGTCGCCCATTCCAGCGTGACCATCGGGGATCCGGCGCCAGGTCGTCGAACGATCGTCCGGTCCATTCGCCATAATCGAGTTCGTCGAGAGCGGGAACGATCTCGACCGGCAGCCTGAACTGCGCCGCGAGGATGCAGGCCGACTGCATGCAGCGCCGTTGCGGGCTGGACTGAATGAGCGATGGCCGCGGCGCGATGGTGCCGGCACAGCGCGCCATTTCCTCACAGCCGAGATCGTCGAGCGCGACGCCTTTCATCCGGCCGCACAGGATACGGCCGAGCAGGGCATGATGACCGTGGCGGACGAGATGGATGATCCCAGCCATCACGCAAACGCCTTGTCGTCGATGAAGGCGCGCGTTCGCCGTCCGGCCTCCTCGTCGGTGAACTGCTGCGGCGGCGATTTCATGAAATAGCTCGAAGGGCCGGTCAGCGCTCCGGCCTGGCCGCGGTCCATGGCGAGCTTGGCACAGCGCACCGCGTCGATCACGACGCCCGCCGAATTCGGGGAGTCCCAGACCTCGAGCTTGACCTCGGCGCTCAGGGGAACGCCGCCGAACGTCGTTCCCTCTAGGCGGATGAAAGCGAGCTTGCGGTCGGTGAGCCATGGCACGTGATCGCTCGGTCCGACATGGATGTTGTCGGGGTCCATGGGGACGTCGAACTGGCTGGTCACGGCCTGGGTCTTGGAGATCTTCTTCGAGGCCAGCCGCTCCCGTTCGAGCATGTTCTTGAAATCGGTGTTGCCGCCGACATTGAGCTGGTAAGTGCGGTCGAGCCGCACCCCGCGCTCGCGGAACAGATTGGCGAGCACGCGATGCAGGATGGTGGCACCGACCTGGCTCTTGATGTCGTCGCCGACAATCGGCAGGCCTGCCTCCTCGAAGCGGCGCTGCCATTCGGGATTGGAGGCGATGAAGACCGGAATGCAATTGACGTAGCCGCAGCCGGCCTCGATGGCGCGGGCCGCATACCACTCGCTGGCGCGCTGCGAGCCGACCGGAAGATAGGAGACCAGAACGTCGGTGCGGGACATCGCCAGCACTTCGGACACGTCGGCCTCCGGCACCTCCGCAATCGGAACGTCGTCGGTGAGATAATGTCCGATGCCATCCAGGACCGGACCGCGCTGAACGATCACGCCTGTCGGCGCGACGTCGGAGAAGCGGTGCGTGTTGTTGGGCGGGGCGAAGATCGCATCGGCGACGTCGCGGCCGACCTTGTTGGCGTTGACGTCGAACGCCGAAGCGATCTGGATGTCGCTGATATGGTAACCGCCGAGGTCCGCGTTCATCAGCCCCGGGACCGGCTCGTTCGACTTGGCGTTGCGGTAGTAGGTGAGGCCCTGGACGAAGGAGCTCGCGCAATTGCCGATGCCGACGAGTCCGACGCGCACGCGGCGCCTGTGTTGGAGACGAGAATGCATGGAATGAAGCCCTCCGGAAGCACGCGGCGTCGGTGCAAGAGTCGGTGTAAGTACGTCGGCGAACGTGTGGAAGGTATGTTCGTTCCTGGAAAGGAGATGGCGGGCGGCACGCCTTGGCCGATTCCTCGCGACAAAATGCGACGCGCTTAACATGGGATAAAATCCCGTACCGCCTGCTCGGAACGAACGACTTTCATGATGAAGATGAAGAAGATGAAGAAGATGAAGAAGATGAAGAAGATGAAGAAGATGAAGAAGATGAAGAAGATGATGCTCGCCTCGCGCGACCGCTTCGTACTATCGCGAAGAACAAATCACCCCGGCCCGCGTTTGTCGGCCAATGGTTCGATGCAGTGCGCGGGTTCATCGCCCGGCTAGTCAACGAGGTGTGACATGACGTCCAAGGCGCAAAACAGCGAAGCTCACGAGACTACCGATCACAACGTCATCCAGAAATGGGCCGAGGAGCGCGGCGGGAGGCCGGCGACCGTGAAGGCGACGGAGGAGGATGGCCACGCAGGAATCCTGCGCATTGATTTTGATCCGCCGGACGAAGCGCTGGATCGCATCAGCTGGGACGAGTTCTTCGAAAAGTTCGATGAAGCCGGCATTGCGTTCCTGCATCAGGATCGAACCAAGGACGGCAAGCTCAGTCGATTCCACAAGTTCGTGCGACATTAGCGACCGCGCGACATGGCGGGCGGCTGGGCGGAAGCAATCAGGGCGGGCGATTTCGCACGCGCCTGGACGATCAACGATCGAGATTTGTTGGAGATCGCGCATCCGCCCAAGCACACCGGCCCGCGCCATCTCCAGCGGATCTGGCGCGGCGAGGACATGAACGATAAGCACGTGCTGGTGCGCTGCTATCACGGACTCGGCGACACCATCCAGTTCCTGCGCTTCATGAAGCCGCTCCGCGCGATTGCGCGCAGCGTCACCCTGTGGTGTCAACCCGAGGTGCTGCCGCTGGTCGAGGGCGCAGCGGGCGTCGATCGCGCCATCCCGCTGCATGATGGTGCGCCCGAGAGCGCTTTCGAGGTCGACATCGAGATCATGGAGGTACCGCACGCCATCAGAGCGCGCCGGGATCAGGTGGAGATGCGTGGTCCTTACCTGGCGCTGCCTCCAATTGCTCTTCCGCCGCTTCGGCGAGAACAAAGTCTGGCCGTCGGCCTGGTCTGGAAAGTCGGTGAGTGGGACAAGCGGCGGGAGGTTCCGGCCGTCTTGCTGCGCAATCTCGCGGGTCCCGGCGTGACGCTCCATTCGCTCCAGCGCGGCGCCAGCGCCGATGAGCTCGCGGCGATCGGGGCGCGGGACGTCAGCACGCCCGACATCATAGCGCTCGGCCACCGCCTGCGGCAGCTCGATCTCGTCGTATGTGTCGACACCATGGTGGCGCACCTTGCGGGCGCGCTGGGATGCGAGGCCTGGGTCTTGCTGCATGCCGATTGCGACTGGCGCTGGCCTCAATCCGGCGCGCGTTCGTTCTGGTATCCGAGCCTGCGGCTGTTTCATCAAACACGGCCGGACGACTGGGGTCCTGTCATTGCCGAGGTCCGAAACGGGCTGCAGGCCCGCCTCGAAGCAGGTAGAGCGACCGCAGCGATGTGATTTCCAGGCCATTATTTCCAAGACATTGCTGAGGAACGAGCGCCGCCCACGCGCTTTGGAGCAACGTCTTCGCGAGGGAAAGACGCTCATGCAAAGTTCCGACGCCGGTGTGTCGACCGCCAGCCTGTCGCGCGTGACAGACGATATCTGGATCGTGAACGACAAGCCGATCAGCGCCGCCGGCCTGCAACTGCCCGTGCGGATGACCGTGATCCGCCTGTCGAATGGCGACCTCGTGCTGCATTCGCCGGTGAGATATTCGCCGGCTCTGCGCCAGGAGCTGGAGCGGCTGGGCACGATCAGATGCCTGCTGGCGCCGAATATTGCGCACTGGATGTTCCTGCCTGAATGGCAGAGGCAGTTGCCGCAGGCAGCGGTCCTTGCAGCGCGCGGCCTTGCGGCGCGCGGGCAGGTGCGGGCGGCGGGCCTGCGTATCGATCGCGAGCTTGGGGATACGACGCCGGAGGAATGGGCCGCCGACCTCGAAACGGTGTCGGTGAATGCTCCGATGTTCTCGGAGATCGAGCTGTTCGACAGACGGAGCCGGACGCTGGTTCTGACCGATCTCGTCCAGAACCTCGATCCCCACCATCTCAGCGCCTCAAATGCGGCTGCGGCGAACCTGCTCGGCATTGCCAGGCCGGACGGGAAGGCCCCGGTCTATCTGCGGCTGCTGCTCCGCCTCGGCGGCCGTTCGGCGCGAGCTGCGGCCGAGCGGCTCGTGAAGCTGGCTCCGGAACGGGTGATCTTTGCGCATGGTGACTGGTTCGAAACACAGGGAACGGCACGGCTGCGGCGATCCCTGCGCTGGCTGCTTCCGGCGAAGGTCTCGGGGCGCGAGCAGAGGCAGATGGTCGGCACGCGCGTCGTCATCACGGGCGCCTCCAGTGGAATCGGCCGCGCCGCAGCGCTGGCGTTTGCGCGCGAGGGCGCAAGCGTGGTCCTCGCCGCACGCCGCGGCGAGGTCTTGATGCGGCTTGCTGCCGAGTGCGAGGCGCTCGGAGGCCGCGCGCTGGCCGTGCCAACCGACGTCACTGACGCGGAGGCGGTGCAGCGTCTGGCCGGTGCGGCGGACGAGGCCTTCGGCGGCATCGACGTCTGGATCAACAACGCCGGCACGGGCGTGTTCGGGGCCTATCAGGACGCGGACATCGTGCTTCATCGCCGGACCATCGACGTCAATCTGCTCGGCACCATGCATGGCGCGTTCGCGGTGCTTCCGATCTTCCTCCGCCAGAACCGCGGTGTCCTGATCAACAACATCTCGCTCGGCGGCTGGGCGCCGACGCCCTTTGCCGCAGCCTACACCGCCAGCAAGTTCGGCCTGCGCGGCTTCACCGCAAGCTTGCGTCAGGAGCTCCGGGCTCATCCCGACATTCACGTCTGTGGCGTCTTTCCGTCCATGGTCGATACGCCGGGCTTCGTCCACGGCGCCAACGTCTCCGGACGAAGGCTCGATCCTGGTCCGCTGCTTTATCAATCCGAGGACGTGGCCCAGACCTTCCTGCGCCTCGTCCGCGCGCCTCGCGACGAGATGGCCGTGGGGTGGCCGGCGCGCGCCGGGCAACTGGCCTATGCGATTGCCCCTGAGATCACCGAGAATATCCTAGGAGCTGCATTCCGCTGGCTACTGTCGCGCGCGCGTCCCGCAGCAAGGAACGAAGGCACCTTGCTCGAAGCGGGTCCGCAGGGCACGTCCGTCGACGGCGGCTGGCTGGTGCGGAAGCAGGTTCCGCCGGCCGCTGTGCTCAGCAAGGGGCTCGTGGTGCTCGGGATCGCTGCCGGCCTGGCATTCGCGGCATCGAGGGCGGGCCGTTCCAGGCCCCGCGCGAGGACGCGGCGGCGCCGCGCGTGAGTCCGCGGCAATCTCGCGCCGAGGACCCGACGGCGATGCCCCCCGCCGGACCGCAGATGGCTCCGGCGCCGGAACGAAGCCCCGAAACCGCGCGTTCCTGCGGGAAACATCCGAGGACCAGACGTTGCCGCTCTATCATTTTGATTTGGTGGATTCTGAAACCGTAGCCGACGAGGGAGGTGCCGATTTGCCGGACGACATCAAGGCTCTGGATGTCGCCGAAGAGATTGCGCGGCGCCTGCTCGAGGAGCGTCCCGAGCTCAAGGGCCGCCACTTCTCGATCCTCGTCACGAACGAGGATGGTGAGGAAATCGGCCGGATGCCGCTGGATGTAGTGCACTGAAGCCGTGATCTGACATGACGTTCACGATTGGGGTGATCGCCGACACGCATGGACTGCTGAGGCCCGAGGCGGAGCGCTGCCTCGCCGGCGTCTCGCACATCATCCACGCCGGCGACATCGGCGCCCAGGCGGTGATGGACGGGCTTTGCCGCATCGCACCCGTCACCGCGATCAGGGGAAATGTCGACCGGGGCACGTGGGCTGAACGCTTTCCCGAAACACAAACGCTGCGCCTCGGCGGCCGCAGCTTCCACGTCCTGCACGACCTCAACGAGCTGACGATCGATCTTGCCGAGCTCGGGATCGACGTCGTGGTCTCAGGGCATTCCCACCGCGCGCGGATCGAAACCGTCAACGGCGTGCTTTATCTGAATCCAGGCAGCGCAGGGAAGCGACGCTTCAAGCTGCCGATTACGCTGGCAACGCTGGAGCTCGATTCCGGCGGGCCGCTGCGGCCCGTCATTCATGATCTCGCAGGATCTGACGCTAGGCCGGCGACCGCCGCCTAGTGCGTCTTCGATTTCTGCCACCGCTCCAGATCCAGCGGCGGCCGTTCCGGATCGATCTGTTCCTTCTCGGGATTGCCTTGCCAGGGCTTGTTCGTCTGCCGGTGCGTCGGCATATCGGTCTTCCGGCGTGGATCGTCGAGCGGTGTCTCTCGCGGATCGGTTTCAGGTTCAGTCGCCTTTGGCATGTGTGCTCTCCGGGGGATTTGCGCGGTGCCGATAAGGCAACAACCCGAGCAGTATCAGCTCGTTCCAGCGGCTTTGTCATGGTTCCGGCTGCGGCGATCGGTTCAGGAACGACTCCGGGCGCAGTTCATTGCTCCGTATCAGGATCGCGAAGCGATACAGGAGCAAAAGATGTCAAAAATGCCTCCCGTCCCCGAAGAGCAGCGAAGCAACAAAGGGCCGGGTTCCGACCCCGTCGTCGAAACGGCGGAACGGGAGCCGGGCCGCGAGAACTTCGACACCCAGGGCCACCACGGCAATATCAAGCAGAACACGACCAATCAGGGCTATCAGCAAGACCGATGACGCTCGACCTCAACAAACCCAGTGAGAGACATGCGATGAGTAGAATGGGTCTCGTGCTGGTCGCCGTATTGGCGGCCGCCACCGCCGGTCCCGCATGGGGACAGGGTGGCGGCGGTGGCACGGGAGGAAGCGCCGGTGGCGGGGCGGCCGGGAGCACGTCCTCGGCGCCCGGAACCAACTCGGCCGGAACGGCTCAGTCGAGCGGTGGCGCAGGCCCAAGGGGATCGACGACGGTCGGGCGACCCGGCAATCCGGCAGGCGGCTCCAATGTCGGACGCATCGATGGGACCGTCACGCCCGGACCCTCGCTGCAGGGCGACGACCAGATTCGTTCGGAGACCTCCCGCGATTCCGAAGCGGATCGAAAGATCAAAGGCATCTGCAGGGGATGCTAAGCCTATGATGCTGACCCCTTGATCAGCAGGGCTATCGCATTTGAGATTTTCCCTGCGGCCATCCTTCGAGACGCCCGCTTGAGGCGGGCTCCTCAGGATGAGGTCGGAGTGCGCGGCAGCAGTTTCAACGGGCACTGACACCGATTAGCCTCATCCTGAGGAGGCGCGTCAGCGCCGTCTGGAAGGACGAGGCGTGCGCGCAGACCGCCGCCACAAGTCATATGCGATTGCCCTGCCTCTGATCAGGACGCCGGCTTGACCGGCGTCCAGTCCAGGTCCGCATCATCGCGAGGCTCGGCTCGACCAACCCCGCCTCATCGGCTTTCTCCAGCGCTTCCTCGTTGGTCGGAAACGTGCGGCTCATCTTCTCTCCGTCCTTGAGCAGGGCGTATGCCATGATCGCCTCTCTGGCTTCCGTCGCTACGCACTATGCGATTTCCCTGAGGTTACTCAGGGTCGACAATCCGAGGCCACCCAAAGCAAGCAAGAACGATCTTCTCGGCATGTGCATCTCCAACATGTGAGCGACAGACGCAGCGTGATATCGAACGTTCCTATCGGGAATGAAGCCGATAACCAATCGCGCACGCGTGCCGACGAATGTCTGGCTCGCCTAACGTATGTTAGTCCCGATGAATTGGCACGATTGATCGCAAGCTCGATCCCAGTGAGATGCTGATTGCCATAGGAACGTGCGCGTGCGGCATGGCTTGATTCCGCATCGGAAGTGCCGAGCCGCGCACGAGTTCACCACATGCAAGACAGACAAAGCGATTTCCCGACGTCCGCAGGCGTCCTTCTCGGACTTGGCCTCGGCGCATTCTTCGACGGCATCGTCTTTCATCAGCTGCTGCAATGGCATCATATGTTAAGCGGTTGGTATCCGCTCAATTCCATCGAGAACATCACCCTCAATACGACTTGGGACGGCATCTTTCACAGTACCGCCTACGTCCTAGTGCTCGCCGGGCTTTTTCTGCTGTGGCAGCGGACACGCCGAAGCGCGCCGCGGTGGTCCGGCTCGCAGTGTTTCGGGACGATCCTGATCGGGTGGGGCATCTTCAATCTCGCTGAAGGCGTGGTCGATCACCAGATCCTGAGATTGCATCAGGTGAACGAGACCGTGCCCGACGACCAGCGCATTTTCTGGGATATCGGCTTCCTGCTGTGGGGGGCTGCGATGATCTTCATGGGCGTTGCCATGGCACGCGTGGGGGCGCAGGAGGGAGTGCATGCGAAAGGCAGCCTACAGGGTCGTTAGAAACACGCCGCCGGCTCTGGTCTACGTGATCTTTCTGCTGCTGCTCGTGCTCGCAACGGCACCAGCGTTTCGACCAGTGCTGTTCGGCCTCTCCATCGACGATCTCTTGCAGTTGCGCTGTTTTTCGCCGGTCTGAGCGCGGAGGTGACCATGGTGGAGTTCAGGCTTCCTAGAAATTCCCGCGCCCCCACGCGAGGCGCCACTTCGCAAAAAGGAACCATGGCTGCGGCGCTCGCTTATCAGACGCGAGTTGGAGGCGCCTGATGGGAAAGAAGCAATTTGCCGCTCTGCCGTTTCGTCTGGACAAGTCGGAGCTGCGGGTGATGCTGATCACGACCAGGCGCAAGCGCAGGTGGAGCGTCCCAAAGGGATCGCCGATGCGCAACAAGGAGCCGCACCTGACGGCTGCGTTCGAAGCCTATGAGGAGGCGGGCCTGGTCGGTGTCGTGGCCACGCGCGCACTGGGCAGCTTCAAGCATCGCAAGCGAAAAGGTGATCGCAAGCGGACCATGAGCGTTGCCGTCTTCCCCATGAAGGTGCACGGGCGGGAGCGCTGGTGGCCCGAGAAGGGCGAGCGGGAGGCGATCTGGGTCTCGCCGAAGACGGCGGCGCGCCTGGTGCACAAGGCGCAGCTCCGGCGCCTGATCGCCCGGTTCGCGGCGCAGACGGCGCGCGAGACATCCTCGCCGCTCGGCCGGTGAGGGGTGGTCCGGGATTAGGAACGCGTCGCGCGCCCAATCATTCAAGGTTGATGGACCAACAAACCACGGGGCTCATATCTGAGGAGCGGCCGCCTCACGACATCCTGGCAGCGGCGATCGAGCGACGCCGCGCTGTCCTGTTTGTGGGCGCCGGTGTCTCGATGGCCGTCGGCCTGCCGTCCTGGCAGTCCCTGATCGATCATCTCCTTGACGATCTCGGCCTCGATCGCAACGTCATCGATGGAATGCATGGCGGCTATCAGATGCTCGCGGAATATTATCGGATCAAGCGCGGCGGGATCGGCCCGCTGCGCAGCTGGCTCGACCGCAATTGGCGTGTCGACCCTGAGAAGATCGCCGCTTCAGAGCTGCACCGGATGATCGTCGAGCTGGACTTTCCGGTCATCTACACCACCAATTACGACCGCAATCTCGAAACCGCGTTCGACGTGCTGAACAAGCCCTTTGCGAAGATCAGCAACGCGAAGGAGATCGCGAGCGCGCGTGCCGGTGTCACCCACATCATCAAATTCCACGGCGACTTCGACGACGATGCTTCGCTGGTTCTGACCGAGACCGACTTTCTCAACCGGCTCGCCTTCAATTCCCCGCTCGATATCCGCTTTCGCGCCGATGCGCTGGGCAGCACGCTGCTCTTCGTCGGATACAGCATGTCCGACCCGAACATTCGGCTGTTGCTGCACCGGATCTGGCAGATCTGGGACGAGTCCGGGCACAGCCAGGACCGGCCGAGATCCTTCGTGTTCGTCGCGCAGCGCAATCCGGTGCAGGAGGCCGTGCTCGCGAACTGGGGCATAACCACGATCGCCCGCCCGACGGCATGGCTGCCGATGACGGTCTCAGGCGGTTGCTGCGCGACATTCGCGAGCGGCGTGACGGCAGGACAGCGCCTAGCTCGGGTCCCGACACCGAGAGACATCGTTAAAGCGTGATGAGATCAGGTTTGATTGCGACAAGGTAAGTGCACTCCCTCTCCCGCTTGCGGGAGAGGGCTGGGGAGAGGGTGTTTCCGCAATGGGATGGCCGCCTAGAGGAGAACGCCCTCACCCGCGCCTTCGGCGCGACCTCTCCCGCAAGCGGGAGAGGTTGCACCGAGCCCGTGGCAATCGATTCAACCTAAAGCCATTCCGCTTTAGGGCCGCCGCACGCTGCAGATCTCGTTCGGGGCTGGAGTGAGGCTTGCGGCATATTGCATGTCCAGAAAGCCGGCGCGCCAGCGCTGCGCCATGGCCGTCCCCGACAGGTCGAAGGATTTTTCCGGCCCGGCTTCCTCGCGGCCCGGGCGGTAGCTCAGGAGATAGACCTCGTCGTCGTAGTGGAGGTCCTGAAGCTCGGCGCGAAGCTGACGGGCCTCCAGCGCGTAGCCGAGGCGCTGGAAGGTCTGGTTGCCGAAGGTCAGGTCGCTCTTCCGCTCGGAGGCGGCCTCGAGCCCGTTAGGGACCTTGCCATCGCGCGGAAACAGATCGATCACATAGAGGCGGAGCGGGCCTGCAGTTTCGAGGATCGGATCGAACGGCGCGTTCAGCGAGAACCCACCGTCGCAAAGCCAGCGGCCGGCGATCTGCACCGGAGCGAATTCGGGGAGATACCCGCAGCTGGCCAGGATATGGTCCATCTCGATCCGCTCCGACGCGGAGTCGAAGAACACGGCATCGCCGCTCTCGACGTCCGTGGCGCAGATCGTGATCCGCAGATCGCCGCCGTTCAGACGTCCGAAATCGATCAAGCGCTGCAGGCGTTGCCGGGTCGGGCCGAGATCGTAGAGGCCGCCGTAGTGAGACGCCGGAATGGGGAGGCGGGGGTGGAAGAAACCGGAATGACCAAGCACGCGCGTATTGATCGAGCTCAGCCACGCGAAGGTATGGCGGCCCGCGTTCGGCACGTCGGATGGACTGCTTGGTGCATGCCAATAGCTGCGTAAATTTCGCAGCCGATCGTCGCGCGGGCTCCCCGCGATCAGCGCGGCCGTGATGGCCCCGGCCGACGAACCGGTCACCCAGTCGATCGGCAGCCGAAGAGAGGTGAGTGCTTCGAACACACCACCATGATAGGCGCCGAGGCCGAGACCGCCGGAGAACGCGATGGCGGTGAGAGGACGCTCGGCTGCGGATGCGCCGCCTGGCTCAGCTGCACGGTCGGTCAAGACGGGCGCCAGTTGCCGGTCAGGTGGTCGCGCCGATCACCGGTACCTCCTGCAATGGCGCGCACGGCCGTAGCGGAGATTGATCGCGGGAGCGGCGGCGAGCAATCGACATTCATTTCAAAGCTCCAATGCCGACAATGAACGCGGCTCTTGATGCGGTGTTCCAAGGGCTTCGAACGACACGCATCCAAAACAATCTCCGAGCCTCGGCAACGCGGCTACTCGGGCAGAGGCGTATCGGCGATGTCCAGCAGCGCGCCGAGGCCTTGGCGGAGGCGCCGCGTCGCGATGCTGTCGTTGGCAAGGCCGAACACCACGAGCGAGCGCGCGGTCACCGCGTAAGCATGCCCGAACTCGAACTCGGCCATCGGTGCGTCGGGCCGATTGGTATCGATCAAACCCAGCCAGCTGTGTCCTTCGGTGACCTCCGGCAGGGTGAAGTTCACGACGTCGTGGTGCGCGTTGTAGACCAGCAGCATGGTCGCGTCCGAGCCGCGCCGCTTGATCCCGGTCTCCTGCGCGCGGCCGTCGAGCAGCATGCCGAAGCATTTGGCGTTGCCGTCCTGCCATTGCTCCGTCGTCATCTCCTCGCCGGACGGCGACAGCCAGGTGACATCCTTGACGTCGAGCTCCTCGTTGTGCGAGCCGACCAGGAAGCGGCTGCGATATAGGATCGGAAACGCCTTGCGGGTGGCGATCAGCTTGCGCACGAACTCGCGCAGGCTGCGGCCGTTCGCGGTGATGCCCATCCAATTGAGCCAGGTGGTCTCGTTGTCCTGGGCGTAAGCGTTGTTGTTGCCGTTCTGGGTGTGCCCGAACTCGTCGCCTGCGAGCAGCATCGGCGTGCCGTGGGACAGCAGCATCGTCGCCAGCAGATTCCGCTTCTGGCGCTCACGCAAGGCGGTGATCTCGGGGTCGTTGGTCGGCCCTTCGGCGCCGCAATTCCAGGAATGGTTGTTGCTGTGACCGTCGCGATTGTCCTCGCCATTCGCCTCGTTGTGCTTGTCGTTGTAGGAGACGAGATCGTTGAGGTTGAAGCCGTCATGCGCGGTGACGAAATTGACGCTGGCCCAGGGCCGGCGTCCGCGCTTGTTGAAGAGGTCGCCGGAGCCCGAGACGCGCTTGGCGAAGTCGGCCAGCGTGCCTGGATCGCCCTTCCAGAAGGCGCGCACGGTGTCCCTGAACTTGTCGTTCCACTCGGCCCAGCCCGGCGGAAACTGACCGACCTGGTAGCCACCGGGCCCGATGTCCCAGGGTTCTGCGATCAACTTGACGCTGGAGAGCACGGGGTCCTGGCGGCAGGCGTCGAGGAAGCCGCCGCCTTCATCGAAGCCATAGGGTTCGCGCGCCAGGATGGTGGCGAGATCGAAACGGAAGCCGTCGACCCGCATCTCGGTCGCCCAGTAGCGCAAGGAATCGGCGACGAGTTGCAGCACACGCTGATGCGAGAGATTGACGGTGTTTCCGGTACCGGTGTCGTTGATGTAGTAGCGCTTCTCGTCCGGCAGCAGGCGGTAATAGCTGGCATTGTCGATGCCCTTGAACGACAGGGTCGGGCCGAGCTCGTTGCCTTCGGCGGTGTGATTGTAGACGACGTCGAGAATGACCTCGATGCCATGGGCGTGAAACTGGTTGACCATGGCCTTGAATTCGTTGGCCGACGTCGCCTTCAGATAACGCGGCTCCGGCGCGAAGAAAGCAATGGAGTTGTAGCCCCAGTAATTGCGCAGGCCTTTCTCGACCAGATAGCTGTCGTCGACGAAGGCATGGATCGGCAATAGCTCGGCGCTGGTGATGCCGAGCGAGCGCAAGTAAGCCGGGATTTCCGAATGTGCGAGGCCCGAGAACGTGCCGCGGTCGGCTTCCGGCACCAGCGGATGCAGCTGGGTGAAGCCCTTGACGTGCATCTCGTAGACGATCGTGCGCTCCCACGGCACTTCCGGCTTGCGCGCCACGCCCCAGGTAAAGGCGGGATCGATGACGCGGCATTTCTGCATCAAGGGCGCGCTGTCGCGTTCATCATAGGACAGATCCTTGTCGGCGTGATCCAGCCGGTAGCCGAACAGCTCCGGCCCCCAGCGGAGCTGGCCGACCAGCTGCCTGGCATAGGGATCGAGCACGAGCTTGTTGGGATTGAAGCGGTGGCCGGCGTCGGGTTGGTAAGGACCATGGACGCGATAGCCGTAGACGGTGCCGGGGCGAGCGGAGGGCAGATAGCCGTGCCAGACCTCGTCGGTATATTCGGGCAGCTCGATACGCTCGAGCTCGGCTTCGCCGGTATCGTCGAACAGGCAGAGCTCGACCTTGGTGGCGTGGGCGGAGAACAGAGCGAAATTGACGCCGAGCCCATCCCAGGTGGCGCCGAGCGGGAAAGGTCTGCCTTCGGTGATCCGGGTGCGGCGCAGGCGTGAGGCCGTCCGCGTCAGGGCGTCGTCTGAATGTGCTGGCTGGTCCATCTCTGCCCCCGAGTTGCCCGTCAGGATGTCGGCGCAGTCGCGGTAATGGGCTCCACGTCGGCCGGCTTAGACGGCGCGTTGGCTTTTTGCAGAGCCGCCTCCTTGCTGATGGCCGGAATGGAGTTGCCGATCCGCCCGACGATCGCGATCAGCTCAGCGTCCGAAAGTCCGAGCCGTTTCTTGACGAGGCGCACCTGGGCGCGGTCGGTCAGGTCGAGCTTGTTGCGGATCAGTTGCGGCTTCGGGCGGCGCATGGCCACGGCTCCTGTCTGGGGTGGTAACCGTCGCGCTGCTGATTCCGTTCCCGTTGCGCTGCAAATGTCCGGCGTAGGCGCCGTGGAGGAACGAACGCACACGGCTCCGCTTTGTCGCTCCGACGCGCGCAATTGCATGCCGAGGTGGGCATGCCGCGAAAGGGGATGGGCTTGAGTCAAAGACTGGGAATGGCCGAGCAAAGTCGGCGCCATGGTCCTCAGATCGTCGATCATGGGGTTTCGTTCAACCTGTGGGCGCCGACGGCGCGATCGGTCGAGCTGCTCGAAATCGGCCAGCCGCCACGGAAGATGCCGCGCGATGCGGACGGCTGGTATCAGCTGTTGAGCCAAACTGCGCGCGCCGGCACGCGCTATCAGTTCAGGATCAACCAAGACCTCGTCGTGCCCGATCCCGCCTCATGCTTCCAGCCGGACGACGTCGGCGCGCCGAGCGAGGTGGTCGATACGGCCGCGTTGAGGGACCCGGTGCTCTATCCGGGCCGTCCCTGGGCGGAAGCGGTGATCTACGAGCTGCATGTCGGCACGTTCAGCGAAGAGGGGACCTATGCCGGCGTCGAGAAGAAGCTGCCTTATCTTCGCGATCTCGGCATCACCGCCATCGAGCTGATGCCGCTCAACGACGTCCCCGGGCGGCACAATTGGGGCTATGACGGCGTGCTCCTGAACGCGCCGAATGCCCGCTATGGCCGGCCGGAGGATCTCAAGCGGCTGCTGCGCGCCGCGCATGCCCTGGACATCATGATCTATCTCGACGTCGTCTATAACCATTTCGGGCCGCAGCTGAACTATCTGCATCTCTGTGCGGAGAACTTCTTCAACCCGCGCCACACCACCGGCTGGGGGCCCGCTGTCAACCTCGAAGGAGCCGACGGCGCGTTCGTGCGCGGGTTTCTGATCGAGAATGCCCTGATGTGGCTGCGCGATTATGGGTTCGACGGCCTGCGCTTCGATGCCGTTCATGCGCTGAAGGACGACTCGAAACGTCATTTCCTGGTCGAGCTCGCCGAGACCCTGCGCAGCCAGCTGGCGGGCCGGCGCATCCATCTGATGCTGGAGAACGAGGCCAATCAGGCGCACCTGCTCGCGCGTTCGCAGGGACGAGCGACGTACTACGATGCGCAATGGGGCGACGACTTCCACAACGCGCTCCATGTCCTGCTCACGGGCGAGGACGAAGGTTATTACCGGGCGTTTGCGGACAAGCCGCTCGAGCATTTGGCGCGATCCCTGACCGAGGGCTTTGCCTATCAGGGCGAGGTGTTTCCCCTGCACGAGGCGCCGCGCGGCGAGCCGAGTGCTCATCTGCCGCCCGAAGCGACCATCTTCTTTGCCCAGAATCACGACCAGGTCGGCAACCGCGCCTTGGGGGAACGTCTGTCCCGGCTGGTCGGTCCGGACAAGCTGGAGCTGGCCCTCGCACTGGTTCTGCTCAGCCCGCATATTCCGATGCTGTTCATGGGCGAGGAAGCGGCAGCCGAAACGCCCTTCCTGTTCTTCGCCGACTGGACCGGCGAAGCCGCCGAACTGACACGGGAAGGCCGCCGCAAGGAGTTTTCGCACTTCAAGGCGTTCGCGACGCCCGAAACGCGCGCCGGGATCCCGGACCCGTGCGACGAAAGAACCTTCCGCGCCTCCAAGCTGGACTGGACCAGCATCGAGCAATCGCCTTCCGGCACCAGGTTCCGGGCATTGACGACGCAGCTATTGAAGATGCGGCATGAGAAGATCGTGCCGCTCATCAAACGCGGGTTCGTCTCGGCGCAGCGACAATTGCTCGGCGCGGATCCTCAGATGGGCGGCGTGGATGTGCGCTGGCAGACGGAGCAGGGCGACGTTCTGCAGATCGTCGCCAATTTCGCCGACCACGAACTGCCGATGCCGTCGCTGGTCGACGGCGAGAGCCTGTGGCGATTGCGCCGCCATGTCGCCGGAGCACTTGGGCCCGGCGACATCATCGTGAGGCTTGGCCGCAAGCGCTGACGCAAGACGAGGTCAGCGCTCTCAGCCTAACTGCCGGCACGGCTCGCGACGGCCGGTGTGGGCGAGGTCGCGAACTTGCCGAGCCCGAGGTAGACGAGGCCCGCCACGCCGATTCCGAACAACCAGCTCAGATCGGCGCCGCCGAGCAGATGGATCGAGATCGGCCCCTGCAGCGCGCTGACGAGGCCGTCCTGCACCAGCCATCCGGCAACGAGGCCGGCGAAGAACGCGATCATGCCGGCCCAGTTGATGTCGCCATAGGCGCTGCTCTCCGGCGAGCGATAGAGCTCGGCCACCTCGATCTTGCCCTTGCGCTTGATGAAGAAGTCGGCGAGCACCACGCCGGCCCACGGGCTCATCCATAACAGCAGGCTGATCATCCAATGGTCGAACGCCTTCGCGAAGGACGGCGCGAAGATGAAGTAGAGGGTAACCAGATAGCCGGCAACACCGACGATCACGGTGAGCCAGAAGCGCGAGAGCTTCAGCCCCGCGCTCAGGGCCGCCAGCGCCGCCGAATAGACGTTGAGGATGTTGGTGGCGATCGGGCCGTGCAGCACCATCAGGAGGACAAGGATGCTGACAGGACCGCCGAACACCGCGCTGACCATCTTGGCGGGGTCCGTGTCCAGCGTCGTCGAGGCAATGGTCGCGCCGAGAATGCCGAGCCAGACCGTCGGCACGAACATGCCGACATAGCTGTACCAGAACACGGCTTTCGACGGCGTGGAGCGCGGCACGAAGCGCGAATAGTCGGAGGCCCAGGTGACCCAGGAAATGCCCCAGCCGACGCCGATTGCGGTCATTAGCATCGTCAGCATCGCCAGATGCGCGCCGGGCGGCAGCGAGGTGGTCAGGTTCCAGTTGACGACGCCGGGCCGCGTCCAGGCCAGCACGCTCATCAGCACCATGATGGCGATGGTCGGCGGCACCGTGTACTTCTCGAAGGTGCGGATCGCGTAGAAGCCGTAGACGCCGATCATCACCTGCACCGCCATCACCAGCGTGATGACGATCATCTCGACCAGCCAGGTGTCGGGCACGCCGAACTGGCCGAGGATGCCCATCGAGACCTTGACCGGGAAATAGGTGTTCACGCCGATCCAGCCCAGCGTCATCAGGAACATCAGGATGCTCGGCAGGTAGGCGCCGCGGACGCCGAAGGCGGACCGGCTCAGCACCATCTGGTTGACGCCGGTCTTGTGCCCCATCACCGTGAAGGTCGCGAAGATCGCGCAGCCCACGATGTTGCCGAGCACGATGACTGCGATCGTCTCCATCAGGCCGAGCTTGAGGATGATGCCGAGCGCGCCGAGCGCCCAATTCACCGGCGCGATGTTGGCGCCGGCCCAGATCCACATCTGCTGCGGCCCGGAGGAGTCCCGGTCCGCGTCGGGAATTGGCTCGATGCTGTGAATATCAGCGCGAAGTTCGGAATCCGTCATGACATCCCCCAATACGAAGCACGCTTCGCATCATCGCAGCATAAATCGTGCCATGGGTCGCGGAGCGGCCGGGCAGGGTGCGTTTCGATGCCGGACGCAGCGAGGCTCGCCTCGGATGCAATTGCGTTTTCGAGCGCGGGGCATGCTGACGCGTCGGCCTGCCGCGGCACGCCGGACCCGCCGGATAGTGGCGATCGATGCACGGCCGGGCAGCGGTACGATGATAAATTAAGCAGCCCAACTCAAAAGCGCAGCACTCGCCTCTAGTCGAATAGGGCAGCGGCGCTGTCGCGACTGGGATGGCCGGCCACGATGCGCTGCATCATCTCGATGAAGAGCGCCTGTTCCCGCTGGCTCAAATCGCCGAGCGTTGCGCGATGCGCCCGCCGTGCTGCGCCCTCGATTTTAACCAGCAGCGCGGCGCCGGCCGGCGTCAGGCGGCACAATCGCGCGCGCCGATCGTCCTTGTTCACCGCGCGCTCGACCAGGTTGCGCGCAGCGAGGCGCTTCAAGGCGCCTGTTGTCGTGGTGCGATCGAGCGCGATATCGGCCGCCAAAGTGGTCTGATCGGCGGTTTCGCGCACCGCCAGCGCCGAGAGCAGGCTGTATTGCAGCGGCGTGACCTCGAATTCGCCGCAGGCTTCCTGAAACAGCGCGACGTGAATCTGGTGCAGCCGGCGGATCAAATAGCCGGGCCGTTCCGACAATGGCCAGGGGCGGTGCTTGCCCCCGCTGCGACTTTTCCTGGCTTGCCGCAATGCACGCTCTCCCAACCCCAGACCGTTCGCGCTTAGCTCGATTCGAACGCGCTCGCTACATCAGGATCATGGCACGAAGCTTGCTTTTGTCCAAATGCGAAGCATGCTTCGTAACGTCCAAATGCGAAGCATGCTTCGTAACGTCCAAATGCGAAGCATGCTTCGTAATTCGAGAGCGGGGCAACCGCCTGCGCAAGAGCCTGAGGAGAGCGCCATGTCCGTCACTGCCAGCTTCGATCTTCTGCTCCGGGGTGGCCGCGTGATCTGTCCGGCCTCCGGCGTCGATGGCCTCAAGGACGTCGCCATCCGCAATGGCAAGATCGCGGCGGTCGCATCCGACATTCTGCCGACCAGCGCGAAGGAGGTCGTCGATGTCAGCGGCAAGCTGGTGCTGCCCGGGCTGATCGACACCCACGCGCACGTCTATCAATATGTCTCCGGCCGTTTCGGCATGAACCCCGACATGGTGGGCGTGCAGTCCGGCGTGACGACGCTGGTCGACCAGGGCGGTCCGTCCTGCATGACGCTGCCGGGCTTCCGCCATTTCATCGCGGAAGCCTCGGCCTCGCGCGTCTATGCGTTTATCTCCGCCTATCTCGTCGGCGGTCTCGAGGGCCATTTCTATCCGCAGCTCTACAGCCCCGACGGCGTCGACATCGATGCGACCGTCAAGGCGGCAACCGCCAATCTGGATCTCGTGCGCGGCATCAAGGCTCATGCCGAGATCGGCGGCTTCGCGCGCTGGGGCATTCGCGTCATCGAAATGGCGGCCGAGATCGGCAAGCGCGCCGACCTGCCGGTCTATGTGCATTTCGGCCAGCTCTGGGGCCTGCCCGAGAGCGGCGCCAACGGCGAGGATGCCGACACCATCCTCACCCGCGTCATTCCGCTGTTGCGCGAGGGCGACATCCTCGCGCATCCCTTCACGCGCCATCCCGGCGGATTCGTCAATCGCGAGGGCGAGATGCATCCGGTGATCCAGGCCGCGCTCGACCGCGGCCTCAAGGTCGACGTCGGCCACGGCAGCCATTTCTCCTATCGGCTCGCGAAAAAGGCGATCGCCGCCGGCATCATTCCGACCACGCTCGGCGCCGACATCCACGGCTACAACACCCATGTGCCCGCGCCGGCGGGAACGCCCGACCAGCACGAGGACGATGAGAACCATCCCTTCGCGGGACAAGCCAAGTTCAGCCTGGTCCAGGCGATGAGCTCGATGATGGCGCTCGGCCTGTCGCTGGAGCAGGTGGTGCCGATGGTCACCTCCAATCCCGCAAGAATGCTTGGCCGCAGCGAGGAGATCGGTGCGCTCAAGATCGGCATGGACGCCGACGTCTCCGTGCTCACGGAGAGAAACGGCCGCTTCGTCCTCAAGGACAACGAGAACAACGAGGTGATTGCCGAGCGCCTGCTGCAGCCGGCGTTCTGCCTGCGCGCCGGCACCCGCTTCGACGCGGTCGCGCCGATCCTGCCGCAAGCCGTCGCGGCATAAGGCCGGGCGGTGGAGGAGAACGCGAAGTTGCGCAACGAGCGAGAATTTCGATCGGGCAGGACGGGGCAGGGCGTTGGCGCGCGGCTGCCGCGCAAGGAAGACGACCGCCTGATGCGCGGCCGCGGCCAATATGTCGGCGACGTCAGGCTCGCCGGTCTTCAGGACGTCGCCTTCGTGCGCAGCCCGCTGGCGCATGCGCGCATCCGCGGCATCCATGTGCCCGAACGCCATCGCGGCAGCGTGTTCACGGCAGCCGATCTCGTCGGCATCAAGCCGATAAGGGCGGTGTCGGGGCTGCCGGGCTTCAAGATCTCTGAGCAGCCGGTGCTGGCGACCGGCAAGGTGCGTCAGGTCGGTGAGCTCGTGGCGATGTGCCTCGCGCCGACCCGCGCCGAGGCCGAGGACATCGCGGCGGCCGTGACGCTCGATCTGGAGGAGCTGCCCGCAATCCATGACATGCTGAAGGCGCGCGAGCCCGGCTCGGCGCTGGTGCACGAACATTGGGGCGACAACGTCTTCCTGGAGACCAATTACGAGATCGACATCTCCGCAGCGCTCGACGCGCCGATCAAGGTGACGCGCGAGATCTCGACGGCGCGGCAATGCATGTCGCCGCTGGAAGGCCGCGGCGTGGTCGCGACCTTCGACAAGAGGCTCGACCAGCTCACACTGCATTCGGCGGCGCAGATGCCGCACATCACGCGCAGCGGCCTCGCCGAATGCCTCGGCATGGAGGAGGGGCAGATCCGCGTGATCTCGCCCGACGTCGGCGGCGGTTTCGGTCACAAGGGTATCCTGTTGCCCGAAGAGGTCTGCCTGTCCTGGCTGACGATGCGCTGCGGCCATCCCGTGCGCTGGCTCGAAGACCGCCGCGAGCATCTCGTCGCCAGCTCCAATTGCCGCGAACATCATTACAAAATCACTGTCTATGCTGACCGTGACGGCACGCTGCGCGGCATCGACTGCGAAGCGACGGTCGATTCCGGCGCCTACTCGTCCTATCCGTTCTCGGCCTGCCTGGAGGCCGCGCAGGTCGCCAGCATCCTGCCCGGCCCCTACAAGATGCCGGCCTATCGCTGCCGCACCTTCTCGGTCGCCACCAACAAATGCCCGATCCTGCCCTATCGCGGCGTCGCGCGCACCGGCGTCTGCTTTGCGCTGGAATTGATGCTCGACCTCGTGGCGGCGGAAGCCGGCCTCGAGCCCGGCGAGGTCCGGCTGCGCAATCTGGTGCGCCCCGAACAGATGCCGTTCGACAACATCACCAAGAAGCATTTCGACAGCGGCGATTATCCGGAAGCGATGCGCCGCGCGCTTGCGGCCATCGACATCGGCGCCATCCGCGCCAGGCAAAAGCAGGGTGACGCCGGCGGCCGCCGCATCGGCGTTGGCGTCTCCATCTATTGCGAGCAGGCCGCGCACGGCACCTCGGTCTATTCCGGCTGGGGTATCCCGATGGTGCCGGGCCATGAGCAGGCCACGGCGCGCCTGACGCCGGACGGCGGCCTCGAACTGCGCGTCGGCGTGCACTCGCACGGGCAGGGCATGGAGACGACGCTCGCCCAGGTCGCACACGAAATCCTCGGTGTGGATGTCGCGAACATCCGGATCCTCCTCGGCGACACCGCGATGACGCCGTATTCGACCGGCACCTGGGGCTCGCGCTCGATGGTGATGGCGGGTGGTGCGGTCGCGACCGCCTGCCGCGAGCTCGGCGAACGTGCGCGCCGCATCGGTGCGAAACTGTTGCAGCACGATCCGGCCTCCGTGGTGTTGCAGAACGGCGAGGTGCGCGGCGTCAACGGCAGCGTCAGCCTGAAGGCGATCGCCCACACTTGGTACCGCCGCCCGCAGGATTTGCCGCCAGACGTCGATCCGGGCGGGCTCGAGGTCACGCAAGGCTACAAGCCCGTGCGCGACAGCGGCACCTTCAGCTATGCCGCGCATGCAGCCGTGGTCGCGGTCGATCCTGATCTCGGCGAGGTGGAGATCCTCGACTATGTGATCGTCGAGGACGGCGGCGTGCTGGTCAATCCGCTCGTCGTCGACGGCCAGATCTATGGCGGCCTCGCGCAAGGCATCGGCACCGCGCTCTACGAGGAAATGCCGTTCGACGCATCCGGCCAGCCGCTGGCAACGACGCTCGCGGATTACCTGCTGCCCGGCCCGACCGAGGTCCCGGCCGCGCGCCTCGACCACATGGAGACGCCGTCGCCCTATACGCAATTCGGGGTGAAAGGCATCGGCGAGGGCGGCGCCATCGCGCCGCCCGCCGCGATCGCCAATGCCGTCAACGACGCGCTGCGCCCGCTCGGCGTCGAGCTGATGCAGTCGCCGATCACGCCGCATCGCGTCGTCGCGGCGGTGCTGGCTGCGCGTGCGGCTGAGAGGAGCGCGGCATGAAACCGGCGCCCTTTGCTTACGAGCGCCCGCGCGATCTCGATGCGGCTCTGTCGATGCTGGCCGCAAGCGGCGGATCGGCGAAGATCATCGCCGGAGGCCAGTCGCTCGGCCCCATGCTCAATCTGCGGCTGGTGCAGCCGGAGCTGATTATCGACATCTCGGGCCTTGCCGAGCTCAAGCGCGCAGAAGTCTCCGGCGACGAGCTTGTGCTCGGCGCCCTCGTCACCCATGCCGATATCGAGGACGGCCGCACCGCCGACGTGACCCGCGGAGCCATGCGGGCCGTCGCCGCCAATATTGCGTACCGCGCGGTCCGCAATCGCGGCACCATCGGCGGCTCGCTCAGCCATGCCGATCCTGCCGCGGACTGGATTTCGGCGCTGGCGGCCCTGGGCGCGCGCGTGACATTGCGCAGTCTTGCCGGTGCGCGATCGATGGCGGTCGAAGCGTTTGTGGTCGGTGCGCTGGAATCTGCGTTGCATGCCGGCGAGATCGTCGAGGCGGTCCACGTGCCGGCGCGATCGGCGACGGCGCATTGGGGTTATGCCAAGAGCTGCCGCAAGACCGGCGAATTTGCGCACGCGATCGGTGCGGTGCTGGTCGATCCCGCCGCCGCCTCGGCGCGTATCGTCATCGGTGCAATCGACACGGCGCCGATCGTCGTCACGAATGCCGAGCTGTTCGGCGGGCGGATCGCCGCGGACTACAAGCAGCGTTTCGATGTTCGTGTCGCCGACGCGCTCCTCGCAAAAGCCGGCATCGACGATGCCGCGCAGCGCCACATCCATGTCAGCGTGCTGAAGCGCGCCGTTCTGGAGGCCGCGGCATGACCACAATCGCGCTTCAGGTCAATCGCCGCGCGGTGGAGCTGCCCGCCGAGCCGCGCACCAGCCTTGCCGATTTCGTCCGCGACAGGCTCGATCTCACCGGCACGCATCTCGGCTGCGAGCACGGGGTCTGCGGCGCCTGCACCGTGCTGCTCGACGGCGTGCCGGCGCGCTCCTGCATCACCTATGCGGCGGCCTGCGAGGGCGCCGATGTCACCACGATCGAAGGCCTCGACGAGGACGAGATCACGACCGAGCTGCGCGCTGCCTTCACCCGCGAGCATGCCCTGCAATGCGGCTATTGCACGCCCGGCATGCTGGTCTCGGCGCGCGACCTGGTGCTGCGTCTGCCCGACGCCGACGAGCGCCAGATTCGCATTGGCCTCAGCGGCAATCTCTGCCGCTGCACCGGCTATGTCGGCATTGTGCGCGCGGTGCAGTCCGTGATCGAGGCAAGGCGCGCGCGCAACGTCGCGCCACAGGCAGGCGGCGGCCGCACCATCCTTGGTCCTGCCGGCTCGGGGCGAGCGGCAACCGCCCGGAACGAGCTGCGGCCTGCGCGGCACGCGCCAGCTCCGGCACTGGAAAGTGCCACCCTAAGCAGCATCCCCGACTTCACGCCGGCAACAATACTCGATCAGCGCTTCACGTTGCCGTATCCGCCGGCAAAGGTGTTCGCGATATTCGAGGACATTGCAAGCATCGCCGCCTGCCTCCCTGGCGTATCGCTGTCGTCGACGCCAAAGCCGGAGCGCGTCGAAGGATCGATCCGCGTCAGGCTCGGACCGATCGGAGTAAGCTTCGAGGGTGCCGCGCGCGTCGAGCGGGATCCCGCGACACTCTCGGGGCGCATCGTCGGCATCGGCACCGACCAGCGCAGCCATTCCGCGACGCAGGGCGAGATCCGTTACCGCCTGCTGCCGCTGGAAGGCGGCGCGGCGACCGCGGTCGAACTGTCGATCGGCTACACGCTCACGGGAATGCTGGCTCAGGTCGGTCGTCCCGGCCTGGTGCGAGACCTTGCAAAACGTCTCGTTGCGGAGTTCGCCGCCAATCTCGACCGCCACATGTCCGGCGCCTCGTCGGGGCAGGCAGCTCCGGCGGAGCTCAGCTTCTGGTCGATTGCATCGGACGTCTTGCGAGCCCGGCTCGCGCAAATGTTTCGCCGCGCCTTCGGAAGAGGTGGCGCGGAATGATCGGCGCGCCGGCGCCGCGGAGTGACGAAGTCTGGACTGCCCTGACATCAACAGCGTGGGATTTGGAGAGACAAACATGACACGAACACTCGGACTGGTTCCGGCAATCGCGTTGGCGACGGCCTTGTTCGGCGGCGCCGCGGGGGCGCAGACCATCAAGATCGGCGTCAACGAGCCGCTCACCGGCGCGTTCGCGGCCTCAGGCACTTACGTCGTCAACGGGGCCAAGATCGCCGCCGACGAGATAAATGCCAAGGGCGGCATCCTCGGCAAGAAGATCGAGCTCGTCATCGAGGACAACAAGAGCAACCCGACGGAGGCCGCCGCCGTCGCCGAGAAGCTCATCACCAGCGACAAGGTGCCGGTCCTGATGGGCGCCTGGGGCTCGAGCCTGACGCTCGCGGTGATGCCGAAGCTGATGGAATACGAGACGCCGATGGTGGTGGAGACCTCGTCCTCTGGCAAGATCACGACGACGGGCAATCCCTTCATCTTCCGCATCTCGCCGCCCTCGGCGATCGAGGCCGCGGCGTTCAAGGGCATCGTCGACAAGCTCGCGCTCAAGAAGGTCGACTTCCTCGTCATCAACAATGACTGGGGCCGCGGCACCGCCGAGGACTTCAGCAAGATGATGAAGGAGAAGGGCATCGGCATCGGCCTGGTCGAGACCATGGATCAGGGCGCGCAGGACATGAGCGCGCAGCTGTCCAAGATCAAGAGCTCGGACTCCGAGACCGTCATCGTCACCACCGCCGTCGACCAGCTCACGCTGATTTTCAAGCAGGCCGCCGCCCTTGGTCTGAAGAAGCGCATCATCACCACCGGCGGCTCGCAGAACCCGGACCAGATCATCGCCCAGGCGGGAGCGGCCGCCAACGGCACCATGCATCTGACGACCTTCCTGCCCTGGTTCCCGGACAAGACGCCGAACCCGGAAGCCACCAACTATTTCATCGCGGAATGGAAGAAGCGCGGCTTCGACTTCGCGGGCTGCACCGAGAGTTTCCGCGGCTATGACGGCATCCGCACCGTCGCCGCCGCGATCGAGAAGGCCGGCAAGGCCGAGCCGGCCGCGATCAAGGCGGCGCTCTGGAATATCAACATCAAGGGGCTGAACGGTGACATCGTGTTCCGCAAGTCCGGGCCCGAGGGCAAGGAAAGCGGTCAGAGCCAGCCGAACGTCTATCTCATCGAGATCGCCGACGGCAAGATCGAGATGAAGACGCTCTAACGCGCGATGAGATCAGATTCGATGCAGCAACGAGGAGGTGCGCTCCCTCTCCCGCTTGCGGGAGAGGGTTGGGGAGAGGGTGTCTCCGCGGTGGGATTCCCCAAGAGGATAGAACCCTCACCCGGCGCTTCGCGCCGACCTCTCCCGCAAGCGGGAGAGGTAATGCAGAACATCCGGGAACAATCTTGAGCGAATTCCTCCAGCATCTGATCAACATGCTCGTGCTCGGCGGCACCTATGCGCTGCTGGGTATCGGGCTGACCTTGATCTTCGGCATCATGAACGTCGTGAACTTCACGCATGGCGTGCTCTACACGTTCGGCGCCTACATCATGTTCATCGTGGTGCAGCAGCTCGGGCTGAACTTCTTTCTCGCGCTGCCCGTGGCCGTGCTGGCCGGATGGCTGCTGGGTGCGGCCATCGAATTGACATTGCTGCGTCCGCTGCGCGGCTCCGACATCGACACCACCATGCTGGTGATGATCGGCGCCTGGATCGCGATGCAGTCGGGCACGCTGTGGATCTGGGGCGGAGTCGCAAAAGCGGTGGCGACGCCATTTCCGGAGGCGCCGCTGGTGCTGGGGCCGGTCTCCGTTTCATGGCTGCGCCTGTTCGTGCTCGCCGCGGCGGCCATGTTGATCCTGGTGACTTATCTGCTCATCAACAAGACCAGCCTCGGCCGCGCGATGCGGGCGACCTTCCAGGATCACGACACGGCGTCCCTGATGGGCGTGAACGTCGACATGATCTACACCTCGACCTTCGCGATCGGCTCCAGCCTCGCCGCCGCCGCGGGCGCGCTGCTCGGGCCGGTCTAC
This sequence comes from Bradyrhizobium sp. USDA 223, assembly GCF_044909005.1. Classification (NCBI taxonomy): domain Bacteria; kingdom Pseudomonadati; phylum Pseudomonadota; class Alphaproteobacteria; order Hyphomicrobiales; family Nitrobacteraceae; genus Bradyrhizobium; species Bradyrhizobium sp. USDA 223. The sequence goes on along the minus strand of NZ_JBIYDR010000001.1, from coordinate 3,437,513 downwards.
GTGATCTTTCCGCAGATGGGCGATCTCGCCGCGGTCAAGGCTTTCGCCATCGTCATCCTCGGCGGCCTCGGCAACATCACGGGCGCGGTGATGGGCGGCTTCATCCTGGCGCTGGCCGAGGAGCTCGGCGCCGGCTACGTCTCGTCAGGCTACCGCGATGCCATGGGCTTTCTCATCATCATCGCGGTGCTGATCTTCCGGCCGACAGGCCTGTTCGCGCGCGCGGAGCGCGTCGGATGAAGACGATCGTCACGATTCTCGCCGTTGCGGCGCTGGCCTCGGTGCCGCTCTGGCTGCGCGATCCCTATCTGCTCAACGCGCTGATCACGACCGGCATCTTCGTCATCGGCGCGATGAGCCTCAATCTGCTGCTCGGCTTCACCGGCCAGCTCAGCCTCGGTCATATCGCCTTTTTCGGCATCGGCGCCTATGTCAGCGCGCTGACTTCGCTCGGTTTCGACATCGGCCTGCCCGGAGGCTTTCGTCTTGTCCACGCACCATGGCCGCCGATCGTAGGCTTCGTGCTGGCGATCCTGATTGCAGGATTGTGCGGCTATTTCGTCGGTCTGTTGTCGTTCCGCGTCCGCGGCGCCTATTTCGTCATTGTGACGATCTCCTTTGCCGAGGTGGTCCGGCTGGTCGCGCTGAACTGGGTCGAGCTGACGCAGGGCCCGTTGGCGCTGACCAATATCCCGTCCATCGCGTTGCCCTTGCCCGGCTTTGGCGAGCTGACGCTGCGCACGAAATTCCACAACTATTATCTCGTCCTGGTCGTTGCGCTCATCGCCTATCTCCTGATCGCGCGCCTCGTTCATTCCCATTTCGGCCGCTCCATGCGTGGCCTGATGGAGAACGAAACGCTGGCCGTCTCGGTCGGCATCGACGTGACCAGGACGCTGACGATCGCTGCGGTGATCTCCGCCGCGATCGCCGGCGCGGCCGGGAGCCTCTATGCGCACTACATCCGGATCATCGATCCCGAAGTCTTCGCCTTCATCAACACCGTCACCATGGTGATCATGGTCATCAGCGGCGGCAAGGGCTCGCTGGCGGGTCCCGTGGTCGGCGGCCTGATCTTCGGCCTGCTGCCGGTGGCGCTACGTCCGGTGATGGCACCGGAAGCGCAGTGGATCGCCTATGGCGGCGTGCTGATCGCCATCCTATTCGTGTTGCCGCGCGGCATCGTGCCGTCGCTGGCGCAGCGGTTGACCCGGCGACGGCGCGGGACGACGGCGCTGGCACCGGTGACGCTCACTGAAACCGGCGCCAAGGAGCCGGCGTGATGACTGCGCGCAGCATCGCCATGACCATCGATCAGGTCGCGGTCCGCTTCGGCGGGCTGGTCGCGATCTCCGACATGAGCTTTGAGGTCGGCGAGGGCGAGATCGTCAGCCTGATCGGGCCGAACGGCGCCGGCAAGACCACCGCCTTCAACGTCATGACCGGTTTCCTGACGCCGAGCGCAGGCGGAGTGACCTATCGCAACACTGCACTCGGCGGATTGAAGCCGCATGAGATCGCCGATCTCGGCCTGATCCGCACCTTCCAGCGCACCAGCGTATTCCCGAACGACACCGTCTATGACAACCTCCTGATCGGCCTGCACCGGCAGGGCCGGGTCCGGCTGCTCGACGCCATCCTCGGCCTGCCAGGCGCGCGCGCCTCGGAGCGCAAGCTGCGGCAGCGCGCGAGCGAGCTGCTCGAATGGGTCGGGCTCGAACGCCGCGCCCACGATGCGGCAGGCTCGCTCTCCTACGGCGAGCAGCGCTTGGTCGGCGTCGCGCTGGCGCTGGCGGCCGAGCCGTCGATGCTGCTGCTCGACGAGCCCGTCTCCGGCATGAACGCCTCGGAGACGCACCGTTTCGTCGAGCTGATCCGCAGCATCCGCGACCGCGGCATCACGATTTTGCTGGTCGAGCACGACATGCCGATGGTGATGACCGTCTCGGACCGTATCGTGGTGCTCAACTATGGCCGCATCATCGCCGAAGGGACGCCGGATGTGATCCGCAACGATCCTGCTGTCATCGAAGCCTATCTTGGACATGGAGCAGGACGTGCTTGAGATCCGCGACATGGTCTGCGGCTACGGTGGCGTCACCGCGCTGCGCGGCATCTCGCTCGACGTGAAGGCCGGCCAGCTGGTCGCCCTGATTGGCGCCAACGGAGCCGGCAAGAGCACGACGCTGCGTGCGATTTCCGGCCTGGTGCCGCCGCGCTCGGGCCAGATGAAGTTCGAGGGCATCGACATCACCGGTGCGAGGCCGCCGCGCGTGCTGGCGAGCGGCATCGCCCATTGCCCGGAAGGGCGGCGCGTGTTTCCGCATATGAGCGTCGAGGAAAATCTCGACATGGGGGCTTACCTCCGTCGCGGTTCGGGTGAGATCGCGGCCGACCGCGATCGCATCTACTCGGAATTCCCGCGGCTCGCCGAGCGGCGCAGGCAGGCCGCGGGCACGCTGTCCGGCGGCGAGCAGCAGATGCTCGCGATCGGCCGCGCGCTGATGTCGCGGCCGCGGCTGATCATGTTCGACGAGCCTTCGCTCGGGCTCGCCCCCAACATCGTCGAGCGCACCTTTGCGATCATCCGCGGCATTCGCGATGCCGGCACCACCGTGCTGCTGGTCGAGCAAAACGCCTTTGCCGCGCTCGAGATGTGCGATCATGCCTATCTGCTCGAGAACGGCCGCATCGTGCTGTCGGGCGCCGGCACTGAGCTGATCGCGAACGAGCATGTGCGCAAGGCCTATCTCGGTGGCTGACGACGCCGGGTGGATTGCCGTCTGCGATCTCGACCGGCTGAAGGCGGAGACCGTCGTCCGCGTCGCCGGGCGCGACCTGCTCGTGATCTGGAACGAGGGCAACGTCGTCGCCTGCGAACGTGCATGCCCGCACGAGCAGGCGGATCTGGCCTTGGGGCAGGTGACGGCCGGGCGCCTCAATTGTCCCCGCCATGCGGCATCATTCGATTTGCGCGATGGCGAAATCAGTGCGGGATGGCCGAGCCGGCCGCTGCGGCTTTATCCGGCGCGGATCATGGACGAGCGAATCTGGATTGAGCTGCAGGAGCGGCAGCCTGGGCGATGATGCCATCATGCCCCTGTTTTGCCCGACGAGTCAAAGCGGCAAAGGCGGTGTCGATCGGCCCTCAAACAATTCGCCTTTGCAAACAACGACATCGCTACTGTGCATGGGGTTGTTTTTCGCACTTTTAGTCCAGCAGCCGCCGCGCGGCCTCCACCAGGACTCCGTCCGGACGGCGCAAAGCCTCGAGAATGGTGAAATGGTCGGCGCCTTCGACCGAGATGAGCTTGCCCGGCGCTCCCGCCGCCACGCGCCTGTCGTAGAGATTGATGGAATCGCAGACGAGCGCCGGCAGCTCGCTGCTGCCATAGGCGATGTCGAGGCGCTTCCGGGTGACGGGCAGGCGCAGTGGCGACAGCGTGGCGATCTCCTCGTCCGTCAGCTTCAGAGCGTCGTTCAGCCCCGTATCGCGGATCGGCGCGAGATCGTAGACGCCCGAGAGCGCGAGCCCCGCATGGACGCGCGGATGATCCAGCGCCATTGCGACGAGATGGGCGCCGGCGGACCAGCCCGACAGCACGACCGGCCCGGCAACGCCGTAGGACGCGCCGTGCGCCGCGAGCCAGTCGAGCGCGCGCGGGATCTCGGCGACGATCTCGCTGAGGGACACCTCGGGCGCCAGCGAATAGCCGGGGATCGCAACCGACCAGCCATGCGCGGCGACGCCTTCGACCAGCATGGCGAACAGCTCGCGCGAATTGCGCTGCCAGTAGCCGCCATGCAGGAACACCAGGCAGGGCGCATCAGGCTTTGCGGCCGGATAGAGGTCGATCTTGTTGTTGGCCCGCTCGCCATAGGGCAGGTCGAGATGCGACTTGAGCGTGCCCCGCAGCCGGCTTGAGGCCTCGTTGCGCTCCGCGATCAGGGCCGGGCTGTTCTTGACCGCCGCGTTGTTGTCATAGGCCGCGCTGCGCTCCGCCCGGGACAGTTCGGACCAGCGGTCGCGGGGGTCGAGCGGCCGAATTGTCGAATAAGCGTTCTCAACCATGGGGAGTCTCCGTTTGCGTCAGGCACTGCGCAAGATCGCTTCGATCTCTTGCGCTGCTGCGAGCAGCGAGCGGTCTTGCCCGCGCGCCGCGATGATCTGAAGGCCGAAGGGAAGCCCGCGCCGATCCGTTCCGCACGGAATCGAGATCGCCGGCAGGCGGGCATGATTGACGAAGGGCGTGAACACCGCGTGGGCTCGCGGGCTTGCGGGGTTTCCGCCGATCATATCAGGGCCGAGCTGCGTCAGCGGCCAGGCGACGCAGGGGACGGTCGGCGCCAGCAGCAAGTCAATTTCGGTGAAGAAGGCGGCGAAGGCGTTGGCGATCGCGGTGCTCGCAAGCAGCGCTGCAGCGACCTCCGCACCCGACCAGGAGAGACCTCGCTCGATCTGCTTGGCGACGTCAGGATCGAGGACAGTCGGATCTTTGCGAAAGCTATCGCCATGGAGCGCCGCGAGGCCCGCATGCTGCAGCGGCATGATCGCATCCTCCGTGGCGCCTGCCGGCCAGATGGGATCGCGTCGTGTAATGTGCAAACCTGCTGCGGAAAGCCGGTCGACCGCGGCGGCGAGGCCACTCGCGACGACGTCGTCGATCGCGACGCCGAGACCAAGGCGCGGCGAGAACGCGATGCGCTGACCGCCGATGTCTCTGGCCTGCAGCGCAACGATGGCCGAATCCGGATCGCGCGGATCGGCGCCGGCCATGGCTTCAAACGCCAGCGCGATATCGGCCGCGTCCGATGCGATCGGCGCGATGACGGAGAGGCCGAAGAACGGTTCGGCGAAACCTGGCCCATAGGGGATCGCGCCATAGGACGGCTTGAAGCCGGCGACCCCGACATGCGCCGGCGGCCTGCGGCTGGAGCCGCCTGCATCGGTGCCGATCGCGAGCGGCACCAGGCCGGCCGCAACCGCTGCGGCCGGGCCGCCGGATGAGCCGCCGGGCGTCAGCGCGGGATCGAGCGGATGCCGCGTCGGCCCATATAGCTGCGAGGTCGTAACGCCCTTGCAGGCGAATTCGGATGTTGCGCCGATACCGACGACGACGGCGCCGGCCTTGCGCAGCCGCTCGACCGCGATGGCATCGCGCGGCGCGATGAAATCGCAGAATAGGCGCGAGCCCTGCGTCACGCGCCAGCCGCCGACCCAGATGTTGTCCTTGACGATCACGGGAACACCGGCGAGCGGCATGATCTCGCCCATACGCAGGCGGTCATCGACCGCCGCAGCATCCGCCAGCGTGCGCGCAGGATCGATCGCGACGACCGCGTTCAAGGCCTTGGCGGCCTCGATGCGGCCAAGCGCGGCTTTCGCGGTCTCGACGGCATTGGTCCGCCCGGCGCTGACTTCGGCAGCGATCTCGCGCGCGTTATTTGTCCGCGTTGTCATGGCCTCCCCAGATCAACGCCAATGTACCGCCAAGGACAAGGCACGCCAGCGCGAAGAAGGCCATGCCGAGGCGGGCCACGCCATCGAGGATCGACACCAGCGCGGGCGTGGCAAGGAGACCGACGTAGGACGCGGTCAGCACCGCGCCGGTGGTCTCGCCGATCCGGTCCTGCGGGGCGAGGCGGGCGATCTCGGCGACGAAGACGCCGTTCCAGCCCGACGCCGTCAGGCCGAATAATGCGGCGATGATGAATTGTCCGCTGCGGCCGAGCGAAGCGCCGTTCAGGCCGAGCAGCGCGGCGCAGAAGGCCATGCCGAGGCCGATGACGACGAGGACGGCGCGCGAGGCATCGAGCCGCATGGCGACATAGCCCCAGCCGAGACGGCCGACGAGACCGCCGGCTTGCGCGCAGGCGAGCGCCATGCCGGCTTCGATATGGCTGAGCCCGAGCTCGCGTGTGCCGAGCGTGACGAACACCGTGTTGAGCGACACCTGCATCGCGCTGAACGGCATCGAGGCCAGCGCCAGCATCGCGATCCGCCGGTCCGCGATCACCAGCGCCAGCCGCGCGCGGAGATCGAGCTTCGGCGGGGGGGCGACCTTGCCGGCATAGGCCGGCCGCAACCGTTCGAACAGCGCGATCGCAAGTAGGGCGGCGAAGCCCACGGCCGCATAGCACCAGACCGGCCCGAACGCGATGGCGATCGCCGGCAGCGCCAGCGAGCCGCAGACCGCGCCGATCTGGTTACCGGTCTGACGCACCGAGAACACGAAGGCGCGCCGCTCGGCGGTCACGAGGCGCGCCAGCAGCGCCGCGCTCGCCGGCGTCTCCGGCCCCATGGCCAGGCCGATGCAGAGGCCCGCGGCCAGCAGCGCGGCGCTCGTTCCGAGCGAAGCCAGGGCCATGCCGACGACGATGGCCGCCGCGCACAGGCTCGCGATCCGCAGCGAGCCCAGCCGCGCGATGAAGCCGCCGCCCCAGAACGAGGCGGGGATGCCGACCGCGAACACCGCGGCGGAGAACATCGAGAGCTGCCAGACCTCGATATGGGCGCGCGGGGCCACCACGCCGGGCGCGAACAAGGCCAGCGCGACCAGGGCCTGCAGCGCGGTCATCGCGCCCAAAGCAGGCAACAAGGCCGGCAGCAGCGCGGGCGCTGGCCGAGCGGCCGTGTTTCCGTCTACCATGGCAACGTGCTCATGGGAGGAACATTGTGGCAGGCGGTATTTCCATTCACGCGGTCGATGTAGCGAGCGGGCGCCCGGCGCAGGGGCTGCGCGTCGAGATCTGGCGGATCGATCCGGATTCCCAGCGCATCGCCGAGGGGCGGCTCGGCGCCAACGGCGTGCTCGATCATGCCGTCGCGCAAGGCGCAGGTGTGACGGAGGGCGCGTACGAGGTGCTGTTTCATCTCGGCGAATTCTTTGGCGAGCGCGACGGCTTCCTCACCGTGACGCCGTTCCGCTTTCGCATCAAGAACGTTGACGAGCATTTTCATTTGCCGCTGAAATTTACGCGCTGGGGCTATTCGTTGTTCCGCGGCGCCTGATCAGTTGGTCAGCCGCCGCGACAGGCCGGTGACGCGCTCCATGACCGCGACCAGCGCGACGGTGGCGATGATCAGCACGCCCGACAACGCGGCGATGGTGACATCCAGCTTGCCTTCGAGATCCTGCCACATCCGGATCGGCAGCATATCGGTGGCGGCATCGCGCAGGAACAGCGAGACCGGCACGTTGTCGAAGGAGGACATGAAGGCAATGAAGGCGCCCGCGATGATGCCCGGCCGGATCAGCGGCAGCACGATGCGGCGAAAGGTGTAAAGCCGGCTCGCGCCGAGCACGGCCGAGCTTTCGAGCAGGGTCGGCTCGAGCTGGGCCAGGGCTGCGATTGTATTGCGCACGACATAGGGCACGCAGACCACGGTGTGGCCGATCACCAGCGTCAGCGGCGACACCGGCAGGCCCACCAGCGAGAACAGCATCAGGGCGGCGAGGCCGAAGGCGAGCGCCGGCAGCACCAGCGGCGACATGAACAGCGAATCGAGCAGCCGCGCCGACAGCGTCCGTGACCGCGAGATCGCAAGCGCCGCGGCGACACCGAGCACGACGGACAGGCCGGTCGCCCACATCGCCACGATCAGGCTGTTCTTGGCGGCGAAGTGCAACTGCCAGGCATTCCACAGCTCGACGTACCAGCGCAGCGAATAACCCGGCGGCGGGAATCGCAGCGAGAAGCCGCTGGTGAAGGAGACGATCAGCACCACGAGCGAGGGGGCAATGATGATGAGAAGCGCGATCACCGCGATCACGCCCATGACGAGCTCGAAGCTGATCGCCTCGAGCGTGCGCTTGCGGCCGCTCATCATGCGCCTCCATAGCCGCGCGACATGCGGCCGAGCGTGGTGAAGACCGAGACGACTGCGAGCACGGCGAGCAGGAAGATGATCGAGATCGCGGCCGCGAACGGCCAGTTCTGCAGCGTCGAGGCCTGCTGGTAGAGATACATCGGCATGAACAGCATCTGCCCGCCGCCGATCAGCGACTGGGTGATGAAGGCGGTGATCGCGGCGGCATAGGTCAGCGTGCAGCCGGCGATGACGCCCGGCAGCGAGAGCGGCAGCACGATCCGGAAGAAAGTGCGCCAGCTTCCGGCGCCAAGCGAGCAGGAGGCATCGTCGAGATTGGGATCGATGCGGCTGAGCGCGGTGATCAGCGGCAGCGTCATCAAGGGCATCTGCACCTGTGCCAGCGCGATCACCACGCCGAACTGGGTGTAGAGCAGCTTGAGCGGGGTATCGATCAGGCCGAGCGATTGCAGCGTCGCGTTGATGATGCCCTGGCGACCCAGGATGACGATCCAGGCGAAGGTCCGGACCACGACACTGGTCAGAAGCGGCAGCAGCACGATCAGGATGATGACGGTCTGAAGCTTTGGCCCGACCCGCTGATACAGCCAGGCGATGGGAATGCCGAGCACCAGGCAGACGGCGGTCACCTCGGCCCCCAGCAGCAGCGTCGAGCCGAGCACGCCGAGGCTGAAGGGATCGGTGAGGAAGTGCAGGTACTGGCCGAGCCCCCAATGGAGCCCGGCCGTGTCGTTGTGCAGCGAGAGCCAGAACAATTGCAGCAGCGGCGCGACGAAGAAGATCAGGAAGAACAGCGCCAGCGGCGCTGCCAATCCCATTCCGTAGGACGTCACGTCCCGTGCTGCCGGCGCTGCGCCCATGGTCTAGATCTTGATCTCGCGGTTGAAGCGCTCGATCCAGGCCGAGCGCTGCTCGTTGATCTTCTTCCAGTCCTGGAACACGAACTTCTTCTTCAGTTCAGTCGTGTCCTTGGCCAGCACGCGTGCGATCTCGCCGCCCATCGCCACCTTGGAATTGGTCGGCACGATCAGGTAGGGCGGGTTCATCAGCGTGGTCTGCACCTCCGGCATCAGCGCCGCCTCGATCAGCTTGAAGGCGAGCTCGCGGTTCGGCGAGTTCTTGACGATGTGGATCGTGGTCTTGAAAGCGATGGCGCCTTCCTTCGGTGCCACGAACTCGACCGGCACGCCGCGCGCCTTGAGGATCTGGATGGCGTTGAAATTGCCGGGCGAGATGTCGATCTGGCCCTGCTGGAACAGGGTGGCGAGCGCGCCGGGATTGGCGGCGACCGCGGCGAGATTGGGCTTGAGCTCCTCCAGCGCCTTGAAGCCCGGATCGACGTTGGCCTCCGAGCCGCCGCGCATCTTGGCGATCTCGACCAGCCAGCCGGTGCCGAGCGTCGAGTTGAGGTTGGTGATGCCGACGCGGCCCTTGAACTCCGGCTTCCAGAGATCGGCCCATGACGTCGGCGGCGTTTTGACCGCTTCCGGATTGTAGGTGAGGCCGACAACCTGGAAGAACGGGGCGGGGCCCATCGGCTCCTGCGCCTCGGCGATCAGGTCCTTGTAATAGGCGCTCTTCTCGACCGGATAGGGCTCGACCAGATCCTGGCCGACGGCGACGAGGGCGGGGCCGGGATCGTGCAGCATGACGTCGATCGGCGGATTTGCTTTCGCCGCGTTGACCTTGGCGATCTGGTCGACCGAGAGCATGGGATCGAGCACCATCGCGGCGTCCGCGTTGGCCTTGCGGAACGCCGGCACCAGCACGGCCTTGTGCGCTTCCTCCCAGCTTCCGGTGAAGGTCGCAAACACCAGCGGGCGGGCCTGGGCGTAGCTCAGGCCTGGAAACGCCTTCATGGCCCCGAGCGTGAGCGCCGTGGTCAGCAGGCTTCTGCGATTCATGATCATATCAAACTCCCCTCTGGACAAAGACTAGATCTAAAGCGTTGCGGGAAAGGCGTTGGCGAGCGATGGGGCGAGCGGTGCGAGGCGCACCGCCGCGCCGTTCTCCAGGGCGCGCGTCTCGCCGATGCGGGCCTGAGAAACCTTGACGCCGGAGCCATCGGCCGTGGTGACCTCGTGCACGACGGTGGCGCCCAGCGGCAGCGACATGCCAACGACGCCGGCAAAGCCGGTCTCGTCGCCGACGAATTGCAGGTGCTCGGGGCGGATGCAGACGGTGACGCGGCCGCCCTCGCTGAGCGCACCGCCTGCGGGACGCGCGATGATCTCCGCGCCGGCATCGAGACGCACCTTCGCTGCCGTGCGGTCCGCTGAGACCACGATGCCGGGCATGCGGTTGGTGGAGCCGACGAAGGTGTTGACGAACAGCGTCTGCGGACGGTCGTAGACGTCCGATGGCGAGCCGAACTGCTCGAGCTTGCCATGGCTCAGCACGGCGACGCGATCGGCCATCGACAGCGCTTCTTCCTGGTCGTGCGTCACGATCAGCGTGGTGATGCCGGAGACGCGCTGCAGCCGCTTGACCTCAATCTGCATGTCCAGCCGCAAATTCTTGTCGAGCGCGGCGAAGGGCTCGTCGAGCAGCAGGATCGACGGCTTGATCGCGAGCGCGCGGGCGAGCGCAACGCGCTGCTGCTGGCCTCCGGAGAGCTGCCGCGGCAGCCGCTCGGCCATAGCAGGCAGTTGCACCAGCTCCAGCAGGCGCTGCGCTTCGCGCTGGCGCGTCGCCTTGTCGATGCCGCGGGCGGCGAGGCCGTAGGCGACGTTCTCGCTGATCGACAGGTGCGGGAACAGCGCGTAGTTCTGGAATACGATGCCGACGGCGCGCTTGTTCGGCGGCAGCGCATCGACGATGTCGTCGCCGATGATGATCCTCCCTTGCGTCTGCGCGATGAAGCCGGCGATGATGCGCAGCAGCGTTGTCTTGCCGCAGCCGGACGGGCCGAGCAGGGCGATGATCTCGCCGCCCTTGATGTCGAGATTGATGTTCTCGACCGCAAGCGCGCCACTCGGATACCGGTGGGTGACCGCGTCGACGACGAGCGATCGGCCGCTTGGCGCATCAACCATGGTGTTGCCTCCCGTTGCCCCAGAGGAGAAAGCAAGTCTTGTGCCCGCACCTGTCGCTTTTCGGCGAGCGTTTTGGCATGGTGACCCCATGACATCGGATCGATCGATATGCGACCTCACGGCGACAGAGCTTGCGCGCGCCATTGCGAGGGGCGAAGTGTCCTCCCGCCAGACCGTCGAAGCGCATCTGGCGCGGATTGCGAGCCTCGACAGTCGATTGGCGGCGTTCATGACGGTGGATGCGGACGGCGCCCGGCGCGCCGCGCAGATCTGCGATGCCGCCTCTGCGCCGATCGGTCCGCTGCACGGCGTGCCCATTGCGATCAAGGACCTCACCGACACTGCGGGACTTGCGACGACTTACGGATCCCTGCTGTTCGGCGATCACGTCCCGGCCGAGGATGATCTCGTCGTGGCGCGGCTTCGGCGCGCCGGCGCGATCATTCTGGGCAAAACCAACACGCCGGAGTTCGGCTTCGGCGCGGTCTGCACCAACAGATTGTGCGGGCCGACACGCAATCCGTTCGATCCGGCGCTGACCTCCGGCGGATCGTCCGGCGGCTCTGCCGTCGCGGTCGCATCCGGCATGGTGCCGCTGGCGCATGGCACCGATTTCGGCGGCTCGGTGCGCACGCCCGCCAGCTTCTGTGATGTCGCCTCGATCCGGCCGACACCCGGCCGTATTGCATCGCCGCGCCGGCCGCTCGGCTGGGACATGCTGTCGACCCACGGCTTCCTCGCCCGCGGTGTCGATGATCTCGAACTCGCGCTGTCGGTCTGCGCCGGGGGCGACGCGAATGATCCGCTCTCGCTCGGCAGTACCGATGATAATCGACCGATCCCCGACCGTGCCCGGATTGCTGTCACGCCTGATTTCGGTGTCGCGCCGGTTGCGCGGGAGGTCCGTACGCGCTTCGCGACGGCTTGCGAGGCGTTGGCGCGTGTTGCCGATATCGTGCGGTCCTCGCCGGATTGCGGCGGGGCGATCGAAGCCTTCCGCACGCTCCGCGCCGCGCACGTCGCGAGCAGCTATGGCGAGCTGCTGCGGACGCGGCGTGCGGAGCTCACGCCGACGGTGATCTGGAACATCGAAGCCGGCGCAAACCTGTCCGCACAGGACTACCTCGACGCCGAGCGGCGCCGCACCGCGATCTACCGCAGCTTTCGCGAGCTGTTCACCGCTGCCGATTTCCTGGTCGCGCCGGCCGCGTCCGTCTTGCCCTGGTCGAATGAGATCGCCGACGTCACGGCCATCGACGGGGCCGCGCTGGAGACGCCGATCGACTATCTCGCCGTGACCTTCATCGTGTCGCTGGTCGGCTTCCCGGTGCTGACCCTCCCGGTGCCGCGCGGGGAGAACGAGCGGCCCTTCGGCATGCAGATCATTGCGCCGCCCGGACGCGAATCCCCCTTGTTTGCCTTCGGCCGCGTGCTCGAGAACGAACTGGGTTTTTCGCATCGCCGGCCGCCTCTCTGATCAGCTGTCTCGATGCTCGAGCCGGGCGGCGAGCGCATCGGCAAGCCCGGTGGTCGGTTTGGCTGCGGGGCGGCGGAACGTGCCGGCAATGGCCTTGCGCAAACGCAGCGCGTGCAGCCCCTCGGCCTGCTTGACTGACGCTATGACCTGATCGACCACGGGGACGGGGATCCGGCCCGCGACGCGCTCGGCAAGGCCCGAGAGCGGGGCGCCGGCAAAGATCAGCACATCGGCCTCGTCCTCGACGACAGCGCGCCGGGCGAGCTCGACCAGCATGTCTTCCTTCTCAGTGCCGACCTCGGAGATCGCCTGAAACGGCGTATCCAGCATACGGATGCCGGCGCAGCGCTCCCACAGCCCGTGGGCACGGACGCATTCCTCGTACCAGGGCCCCAGCGCCTGCGCGAAGGTGACGATGGCGAAGCGGCGTCCGGCCATGCACGCGGTCAGCATCGCGGCTTCCGCCATGCCGACCACGGGAATGTCGAAGGTCTCGCGCGCGGCGAACAGGCCGGGATCGCCGAAGGCCGCGATGATCGCGGCATCGACCTTCTTGTGCTGCTCGGCCAGCATCTCCAGCGCGATGGCGCCGCCGATCTGCGCTTCGGTGCGCGTGGCGATGTAGGGCACGCCGCGGGTCGCGGTGCACGGGATCAGCTCGGTGCCTGCCGAGGCGGCACGCTGCCCCACCCCCAGCATCAGCTGCGTGACCTCGGTGCTGGTGTTTGGGTTGAGCAGGAGCAGCTTCATGATCACGCCGCCGGCCGCTTGGCCTGAGAGGCGGCGAGGACTTCCAGCAGCGCCGTACCGGTGCGCGCGACGTGCGCGCCGAGCAGGCGTCCGGCCGCCTCGCCGTCGCGCGCTTCGAGCGCGGCCAGGATGTCGGCGTGCTCGTCGACCGAATTGCTCCAGCGCCTGTCGGCGCCGAGCGCGAGATAACGCGCACGTTCGGCGCGCGAGATCAGCGTCTCGTGCGCCTCGCGCAGCGGCGTGTTGCGGGCCATGCGGACGATGGCGTTGTGGATCTCACCGTTGAGGGCGAAATAATCGTCGAGCTTGCCGCTGCGGTGATGACCCTCCATCCGGGTCTGCAGCGTGCGCAGGCGGGCGAGATCGCGCTCGGTGGCGCGCTCCGCGGCGAGCTCTGCGGCGAGCCGCTCGATGCCGGCGAGCGCCTCGAACAATTCCGAGATGCCGTCGACCGCGATGTCGGCAATGCGCGGACTGCGGTTGGGACGGAGCTCGATCAATCCTTCCGCCGCGAGCACCTTCATCGCCTCGCGCAAGGGGGTGCGCGACACGCCGAGCTCCTTCGACAGCTTGGTCTCCTGAGTCTGCGAGCCCGGCGGCAGCTCGCCACGAATGATCATCGTCCGCATTCGCGCGGCGGCACGCTCATGCAGGCCCATCCGCTTGAGCTTGGGCGACTTACGCGCCGGGTTCGTTTCGGATTTTTGCTGCACGCGAGGCTTCCTGCTTGCAACTCATCCTAGCCACACCGAGCCGAACGCGATGCTCAAATAGGCGACGTATGTGGCGTAAAACAAATGCATATCGAACAAATTGTATGCAGTATGCAAATTGCGGGTTGCGCACGGCGCTGGGGATGCCGATGATCGTTTCGAGGGAGCGTTGATGCTCCCTGCGGCAACGGAGCGACTGTGATCGATGTCAGCCATGCGCAAGCGCCTCGGCATGATCACGCCGTCCTCCAACTCGGTGCTCGAGCCCGTCACCAGCGCCATGCTGGCGGGCACCCCCGGCGTCACCGCGCATTTCTCTCGCTTCCGCGTCACCCAGATCGCGCTCGATGCCGCCGCGCTGAGCCAGTTCGACGCATCCGTGATGCTTCCGGCCGCGGATCTGCTGGCCGATGCCAAGGTCGACGCGATCGCCTGGAATGGCACGTCCGCAAGCTGGCTCGGCATCGGCCGCGACCGCAGCCTGTGCGAGGCGATCGCGGCCCGCACGAATGTGCCGGCGACGACGTCGACGCTGGCCTGCATCGATGCGGCCCGCGCGCTCGGCGCGAGGCGCGTCGGCCTGGTCTCGCCCTATACCGACGACGTGCAGCGGCGCATTGCCGACGTCTGGGCCGAGGAGGGGATCGCCCCGCATGCCGAGCGGCATCTCGGCTTGCGTGACAACTTTTCCTTCGGCGAGGTCGCGCTGGCGACGATCGCAGGCATGATACGCGACGTGGCGGCGGAGGGGGCTGACGCGATCGTCATTCTCTGCACCAATCTCGATGGTGCGGCGCTTGCGGCCACGCTTGAGCGGGAGCTGGACATCGCCGTGCTCGATTCGGTCGCGGCCACATTGTGGCGGACCCTTGGTCTCGCCGGCGGCGATGTGACGGCGCTTGCGCAATTGGGACGGATCTTCCAGACAATGCCAAATATCAGGTGACGGAGACATCAGTGACGCAGCTCGACCTCGCCATCCGCGGCGGCACCATCGTGACGGCCAGCGACGAGTTTCGCGCCGATATCGGCATTCGCGACGGCCGCATCGTCAGCATCGCCGATAGCATCGAAGGCGCGGCCCGCGAGATCGATGCGACGGGCCTATTGGCGCTGCCGGGCGGCATCGACAGCCACGTCCACATCTCGCAGCCCTCGGGCCCCGACGTGGTGATGGCCGACGATTTTGCCTCGGCGACGCGCGCAGCCGCAGCCGGCGGCAACACCATGGTGCTGCCCTTCGCGCTGCAGGAGAAGGGCACCTCGCTGCGCAGCTGTGTCGAGAACTATCGCAAGCTCGCCGAAGGTGAGTGCTACATCGATACAGCCTTCCATCTCATCATCTCCGATCCGACTGCCGTGGTGCTGGGGCAGGAGCTGCCGGCGCTGGTCAAGGACGGCTACACCTCGTTCAAGGTGTTCATGACCTATGACGACCTCGTGCTCAGCGACAAGCAGCTGCTCGAAGTGTTCGAGGTCGCGCGCCGCGAGGAGGCGCTGGTCATGGTCCATTGCGAGGGCTACGACGCCATCCGTTTCCTGACCAGCAAGCTGGAGCGCGAAGGTCATATCGCGCCGTATTATCACGGCACCTCGCGGCCGCAGGCGGTCGAGCGCGAGGCGACGCACCGGGCCATCAGCCATGCCGAGGTGATCGGCGTTCCCATCATGATCGTGCACGTCTCCGGACGTGAGGCGATGGAGCAGGTACGCTGGGCCCAGCAGCGCGGTCTGCCCGTTCATGCCGAGACCTGCCCGCAATACATCACGCTGACGGCCGACGACATGAAAGGCCTCAACATGGACATCACCGGCGCGAAATATGTCTGCTCGCCGCCGCCGCGCGATGTCGAGAGCCAGGAGGCGATCTGGGAGGGCATTACGTCGGGCGTGTTCCAGACCTTCTCGTCCGATCACTGCCCGTTCCGCTACGACGATCCCAAGGGCAAGCTGACGCCGAACGCCCGCACCTCGTTCCGCTGGGTGCCGAACGGCATCCCCGGCGTCGAAACGCGGCTGCCGATCCTGTTCTCCGAAGGCGTCTCGAAGGGCCGCATCACCCTGCAGAAGTTCGTCGAGTTGACCGCGACCAACCACGCCCGCATCTATGGCCTCTATCCGCGCAAGGGCTCGATCGGCGTCGGTTTCGATGCCGACATCGTTCTTTGGGATCCCAAGTTGAAGAAGCTGATCCGGCAGGCCGATCTGCATCACGGCGCGGATTACACGCCCTGGGAAGGTTTCGAGGTCACGGGATGGCCGGTGACGACGATCGCCAGGGGACAGGTGGTCTGCAGCCAGGGCCGGATCGTCGGCACCAAAGGTGCAGGCCAGGTGCTGAGCCGGGGCAAATCGAGCCTGATCTGATCCGGCTCGACACGCCGCCATCACGCTTCAAAGCGGAACGGCTTTGGTTGAATCGATGGAAGCGGCTCGTTCACCTCTCCCGCTTGCGGGAGAGGTCGCGCCGAAGGCGCGGGTGAGGGCTTTCTCCTCTTGGGGATTGTCCCATTGCGGAAGCACCCTCTCCCCAACCCTCTCCCGCAAGCGGGAGAGGGAGTGCACCTCCCTCGTTGCAGCGATCAAGACTAGTCTCATAGCGCTTCAGAAGGTCGCGGCCATTGCAGCGAGCCTTTGATGCGCCCGCTCGCGGGCGGCATCGATCGGCGCTTGCGGTCCCGTGGTTGGACCGATCAGCACGAAGCGGACATTGCTGATCCCGATGAAGCGCAGGATTTCCCGCAAGTAGGGCGTTGCCATATCGATGCGGCCGCGGTTCATGCCGGTGGCAAAATCGCTGCCGCTGGCGATGATGACCAGTGTCGGCCGATCCTGCAGCAGCGGGAGATATCCCTGCGATGGATCGAACCGAAAGGTGAGGCCGGGCTGGACGATGATGTCGAACCACTGCTTGAGCTTGTAGGGAAGGCCGAAGTTCCACATCGGGGTCGAGATCAGCACCCGGTCGGCGAGCGAGAAGCGCAGCGCCATTCGCTCGGCCTCGGCGAAGCTCTGACGTTGCGCCTCGGTGAAGGCTTGAGCCTTCATGCGCGCGTATTTAGCTTCGACGATGGGACCCGCAAACTCCGGCATCCGCTCGCGCCAGATGTCCACGACATCGACGTCCCAATCCGGCCGGGCGTGACGGAAGCCGTCGAGAAAGACCCGCGCGCCGGCCGTCGAGACGGACTCGGCGCGCGGCGAGCAGGACAGGTGCAAGAGCTTTGCCACAGCTCATCCCAGCGCTCTGATCACGGCATCGGCCCTGGTCACGACCGCGACGTTCTGCATCGCGAAGTTGATCGAGGCGTTGTGCCAGTCGGCATTCATGGTCGAGCAGCAATCCTCGGGCACGATCATGAAGTAGCCCTTGTCGGCACCGGTCCGCGCCGTGTGCTCGATCGACATGTTGGTCCAGGCGCCGGTATTGATGATCATGTCGCGGCCGGTCGCTTTCAAGATCGTCTCCAGCCGCGTGCCTTCCCAGGCGCTCATCCGCATCTTCTCGACGACGAAATCGCCGGGCCGGGGCTCGAGGCCCGAAACCGGGGCCGCGCCCCAGCTCCCGCGCACCATCGCCTTGCTGTCGACGAGACCTTCGAACAGCGGAGCGTTCAGCGTGACGCCAGGTGCGCCGGGCTCGACCACGAACCAGACATGGATGATGGTGACGCCGCGGGCGCGTGCGGCTTCCGCCAGGCGCCGCACATTCTCCACGACATGCTGTTGCTTGGCGTGACCGGGCGCGCCGGACTCGGCGAAGGCGCCGCCGTCCATGATGACGTCGTTCTGGAGATCCTGAATGATCATGGCGCAGCGTTGCGGATCGAGCCGCATCTCGCCCTCGGTCAGAATAGGCGCGGCTGGCGATGAGCTCGGGCTTGTTCCGCCGCCAGCGCGCCTGCCGCTCATATAGGGCTCATGCCGCGGGCCGACCTTGGTCGGGATCGCATACACCGAATGGGTCGAGGTGAGATAGAGCGTGCGGAAATCCGGCCCGCCCCAGGCGAGGTTGGCGACGAGCTCGGGCACGCGGACCTTGCCGAGCAGTTCGCCGCGCGGCGAATAGACCCAGACCCCGCCGGGGGCGGTGACCCAGACATTGCCGTGCTGATCGCACTTCATGCCGTCGGGCAGACCGGGTTCGAGCTCGGATTTGATGCCGCTCGCAAACACGCGCGCATTGGACAGCGAGCCGTCGTTGTTGACTTCGAATACACGGATCAGGGCTTGCACCGTGTCGTTGACATAAAGCAGCTTCTCGTCCGGCGAGAAGGACAGGCCGTTCGGCTGGTCGAACAAATTGCGCTCGGCCACGAGCTTCGGCTCGCCGCCCGGCACGACGCGGTAGACGCCCTGGAAGCCGAGCTGGCGCGGCCGCTCGACGCCGTAGACCGGCATGCGGCCGTACCAGGGATCGGAGAAATAGATCGCGCCGGATGAGTGCACGCAGACGTCGTTCGGGCTGTTGAGCTCCTGTCCGCCGAAATGCGAGGCCAGCACCTCGCGCCGTCCGTCCGGGCGTTCGCGGATCAGCGACGAGGTCGCGTGCTCGCAGACGATCAAATTGAGCTCGGCGTCATAGGTCATGCCGTTGCATTTGTTCGACGGGCGTTTGACCTCGATGACGCCGCGCCGCGCATCCCAGCGCCGCCGCACGTCGGCCGGCATGTCCGAGAACAGCAGATAATGGTCGACCGGATGCCAGATGGGCCCTTCCGTGAAGTCGAAGCCGGTGCCGATCTGTGCGACCGGCGCATAGGGGTCGATCAGGGTCTCGAACTCGCTTCGCAACGTCACATGCGTCATTGGACGATCCTCGACCTCAAGCCGGGAACCAGTTGCGCTGGGGGAGCGACTGCACGATCGGGCCCGGGACCTGATCATGCAGCCGCCCCACGACGTTGCCGCCTTCGATCTTGGCGGGCCGGTCGTGGACCGGGAGCAGGTAGCGCGAATTGCTGAGCAGCTTCTTGATCGCCGCCTTTTCTGCGCGCTTGGTGGTGCCATGGTTGCCGGTGGTGCGCGGCTCCCAATCGTGGATCTCATGGAAAGGCGTGACGATCTGGTCGTTGAAGTCGTAGATCACGTCGCCGCAGATGGTGGCGATGCCATCGGCGGTGTGGACGATGATGTTCATCGAGCCCTCGGTGTGCGCGTTGGCGGCATCGCAATAGACGCCGGGCATCAGCTCGATCGGCCCGGTGATCTCGAGGTCCAGGAAGCGCAGCGCGCTCTTGGTGTGCAGCCTGTCGATCAGGTGCTTGATGTCGGGGGCCGGATATTGCGGATGCATCAGGCCGGAGACGGAATATTCGAGTTCCTTGCGGTTGAGCACGACAGTCGTGTTCATCGGGAACAGATCGTCCTTGCCGGCATGGTCGATGTGCAAATGGGTGTGGCAGACGAAGCGGACGTCGCCCATGCGCACGCCGTGGCGCGCGAGCTGGTTCTCGATCATGTTCTCGTGGTACTGGAGCCCCCGCATGCCCAGCGTCTCCATGATCTGGTTGGAGCGATAGCCGGTGTCGACGACAACAGGATATTTGCCGCCGAGGATCAGGAAGCCGAGAGTGAGGACGCGGCGGGTGCGGCCGCAGTCGCGGCCGAGCACCAGGAAGCTCGATTCCAGCTCGATATCGCCGTAGTCCAGGATCTTGATCTCCAGCGCCATTCGTTTCCCTCCCGTCTCGTTTCTTGTCTGTCAAAGCCGATAGACGCGCGTCGCGGTCGTCCGGAAGATCGCATCCTGCTGCTCCGCACTGAACGGGGCGGCAGCCGCGCGAAAGGCTGCGACGAGCTCGCGATAACTGGTCCATAATTTCTCGATCGGAAAATTGGAGCCGAACAGGCAGCGCTCGGCGCCGAAGATCGCGACGGTATCAGTGAGCACGGCGGCGATATGCGCGGGATCGTTGCGATGGATGAAGGTGCCGAGCCCGGACAGTTTCGAGACGACGTTCGGACAACTCGCGAGCCGGGCCATCCCGGCGCGCCAGGCCGCCCGTCCAGCCGGCGAGAGATCCTCGAGCATGCCGGCATGCTGGAGGATGAAGGTCACGCCGGGACAGGATTCGGCCAGCTGCGCAGCATCCGGCATCTGCGGCGTGAACACCTGCAAATCGAAGCTCCAGCCGTAATCGGAAAGACGTGCGACGTTGCGACGGATCGTCGGGTCGGTGCAGAGATCCGGACGCGCTGCGAAGCGATAGAGCGGGTTCTCGTGCCAATGCAGCTGCATGCGCACCCCGCGCACCAGCGGATAGCGCTTGAGGCGGTCGAGCTGCGGGCGGACGTCGTCGGCCGCGAAATTGGCGTAGGCGACGATGGCGTGCGGCCAGCCGTGTTCGTCGGCCGTGCGCTGCACCCAGGCAGCCTCCTCCTCGAAATGCTCGGGCGCCCAATTGGTCTGCACATAGACGGAACGAATGACGCCGCTGTCCTTGAGATCGTCGAGATATTCCTGGATCGGATAATCGCACCGGATTGGCTCGTACGGTCCGAAGATGCGGGACTGCATGGGGCCGGTCAGCCAGGGCAGGTCGGCCTGCCGCCAGATGTGATGATGGCCGTCGACAATATTGTTCACGCAGCTCTCCTTCCCAGTGCCAGGACGTGGGCGACGATCGATGCGCTCGACCCGCCGTCCACGAGATCGTCGACGAAGCGTTCGATCGCGACCAGCGCTTCTGTCTGCGGACGGAACGCGGGGCCTGTCGCGAGCGGCGTCAGCCAGCTCAGCCGCCACGCCCGCCGCGATAATTTCGCGACGGCGTCGCGAAGGGCGTCGGGCTCGCCGCGCTCGAGCCCGTCGGAGACGATGATCACAGCGGCGCCGCGGGCGTAGCCGCCGAACCTCGGGACCGCCAGAAACGCCTGCAGCGCGTCGCCGATCCGGGTGCCGCCGTCCCAGTCGCTGACCAGATGCGCCGCGGCGCTGAGCGCCTGCTCGCGCCGTTTCAGCCGCAGCGCGCGGGTGACACGGGTCAGCCGCGTGCCGAAGGTGAAGACCTCGACATTGGGCGCGGCCTGCACCAGCGCATGAGCAAGTTTCATATTCTCCTCGGTGCGGCTTTTCATCGAGCCGGAGACGTCGATCAGCAGTAGGACCTTCCGCGGGCGTCGCCGCCGCTTCATGTGACCGAGCCGCAGGATCTCGCCGTCGCTGCGGACAGAGTCGCGTAAAGTGCGGCGCAGGTCGGCGAAGGGGCCGCGGCGCGCCCGCATGCGGCGGTGGCCGCGCCGCCGCGGCAGGCGCCGCGGGGCCTCGCGTGCCAGCCGTCGGAGCGCATCGGTCGTGGAGAGCTGCGCGAAGCGGCGCTCGACCAGCGCCTCGGTGCGCGATGCAGTCAGGCCGGACTCGTTGGAATCGTCGGAGAGCAGGGGCTCCTCGTCGCCGCGACCTTCCTCCTGAAGGCGTACGGTCTCGTCGTCCTCGCCATTTTCGGCATGCTCGATCGCCTCGCTGCCGCGGAAATGCAAGTCGAACAGCCGATCGAAAGTGGCGCGACGTTCGGGCGGCGGGGCGAGGGTGGCGAGCGCAGATTGCCTGATGTCGTCGAGCTTGCGCGGTCCGAGCAGCGCGATCGCGGCGAGGAACGCAGTGGTCTGCTCCGGTGCAACGGCAAAGCCGTTGGCGCGCAGCAGCGCGACGAAGGAAACAAAGGTGCGGGCAGCGCGCGGGAGCTGTGGCTCGTTGCTCATGCGGTCGCCTCCGCGAGCATGGCGTCGAGCCGGGGCGCGATGAAGTGCAGGTCCTCTTCGTCCTTCAGCGCCACGCCGATCGAGCGCTTGAAGGCATCGGGCCAGCGTGCGCCGCCCTTGTTGAGGAGGGTCGCGGCCTCGGCCCAGTCGACGGCTTCGGCGATGCCGGGGGCCTTGCTCAGCGGTTCGCGCCGCAATCTCTCGACGGCCGCGACGACGGCGCGGGCCGTGGTTTCGGCGACGCTGGAGGCGCGCATCATGATGATGCGTGCCTCGCGCTCCGCCGTCGGATAATCGATCCAGTGATAGACGCAGCGGCGGCGCAAGGCCTCGTGCAGATCGCGGGTCCGGTTCGAGGTGAGCACGACGACCGGCCGCTCGGCCGCGCGGACCGTGCCACGCTCGGGAATCGAGATCTGGAAGTCGGATAGGAATTCGAGCAGGAAGGCCTCGAACTCCTGGTCGGCGCGGTCGATTTCGTCGATCAGGAGCACGGTGGAATCAGGTGCGCGCAGCGCCGCCAGCATCGGCCGCTCGATCAGGAACGTCTCGCCATAGATGTCGATGCTCTCATCGCCGGCCTGACGGATCGCAAGCATCTGGCGCGGGTAGTTCCACTCATAGAGCGCGGCAGAGGCGTCGATGCCCTCGTAGCATTGCAGGCGGATCAGGCGGCGGCCGAGCACCGCGGCGATAGCTTTGGCAGCCTCCGTCTTGCCGACGCCGGGCGCGCCTTCCAGTAGCAGTGGCTTACCGAGCGCGAGGCCGAGATAGGCGGCGGTCGCAAGGCCCTCGTCGGCGAGGTAATAGGCCGCGCGCAGCGCCTTCTCCAGCGCCTCCGGGCTGTCGATGCCGACGATGTTGCTGCGAACCGCCACGGCCGATCCTTTAGCGCCGCGCCTGCGGCCGCGCGCCGCCCTGCGCCTTGATCGCCCGCAGCACCTTTTCCGGCGTGATCGGCAGGTCGTCGATGCGAACGCCGACCGCGTTGAAGATCGCATTCGCCACTGCGGGCAGCACCGGGTTGGCGCACATTTCGCCAGGGCCTTTTCCCCCGAACGGACCGTCAGGGGCGGGACGCTCCAGCACGGCAATGTCGTGCGGGCAGATGTCGCCGGGACCGGGCATCAAATATTCGACGAAGTCGCGCGGCCCGTGGACGGGATCGGGATAGTATGGCTCAGGCGTCTCGTAGAGTGCATGGCTGACGCCCATCCAGGCGCCGCCGACCAGTTGCTGCTCGACCAGGCGCGGATTGAGCGCACGGCCGAGCTCGTAAGCCGAGTCCATCCGTACCATCGCGACCTCGCCGGTCTCGTCGTCCACCTCGACCTCGGCGACGAGGCAGGCATGGGCATAGCAGGTCGCGGGCGACATCTCGCCCGTTTCAGGGTCGACGTTGGAGAGCGGCACCAGGAAGATGCCGCGGCCCGAGATGGTCTTGCCCTGTTTGAACTGCGCGGCGATGGCGACATCCTTGGTCGAGATCGAGCGGTGCGGCGCGCCCTTGACATGGATGTTGCCGCGTCCATCGGTCTCGAGATCGGCGGCGTTGACCTCGAGCTCCTCGGCGGCGGCCTCCATCATCACGCCGCGCGCCTCGCGGGCGGCGGCCATCACGGCGTTGCCGACGCGATGGGTGCCGCGCGAAGCGAACGAGCCCATGCAATGCGGGCCGGTGTCGGAGTCCGCCGTGTCGACATAGACGTCCTCGACGGGCACCCCCAGCGTCTCCGCGCAGATCTGCCGCGTCACCGACTTCATGCCCTGGCCGAGGTCGATCGACGACAGCGCCACGGTGAACTTGCCGCTCGGGTTGGAATGCACCAGCGCCTGGCTCGGATCGCCGCCGAGATTCATGCCGATGGGATAATTGATCGACGCCATGCCGCGTCCGCGATGCCGGGTCATCTAGCGCCTCCTGGTGCCGAAGACGGAGGAGAAACGGGTCGCGCCGTGCGAAGGTGCAGCCGGGCGGGGCGGGGGAGGAGGTGGCGCCGGCGGCGGTGGCTCGCGCGGCGGCTCCCGCGTCGCGGTCACCGGCGCGCGGTCATAACTCGTGCGCTGCTGCGCAGGCGCGGCCGGCCGCGTCCGGGAATCCGTCGGTGTCGGCGGGATCACGGCGCGGCTGCCGCCGCCGTCCTTGCGCGAGGAGGCTCGCCTGAACTCGTCGCGGATCGGCCATTTGGCCTTTTCCGCCGCAACCTGGACGCACTCGATCAGTGCCGTGTTCTTGGCCTCGCGCCGATGCGCCTTCATGTCGCCGTCGCGATAGGCGTTCAGAATCCGGAACTCCATCGGGTCCATGCCGACGAGGTTTGCGAGCTTGTCCATCTGGCATTCGATGGCAAAGTCCATCGCGGTAACGCCGAAGCCGCGCATGGCCGTGGCCGGCGTGCGGTTGGTGAAGACGCAATAGACGTCGCCATAGACATTCGGGATGGTGTAGGGACCCGGCAGGTGCGCGGCGCATTTCACCGCGGCATAGCTCGACAGCCGCGTATAGGCGCCGCTGTCGAAATAGGCGCGGATCTTGCGCGCGACGATGCGGCCGTCGCGCATCACGCCGTCCTTGATGTAGATGCGTTCGGCGCCGCGCGGCGGGCCGTATTGCATCTCCTCCTCGCGGCCGAACACGTAGCGGACGGGGCGCCCTGTCAACATGGCGCCGAGGATCGCGAGCGGCTCGGTCAAGGTGTCGACCTTGCCGCCAAAGCCGCCGCCGACGGTGCCGCCGATGAAGTGGAAGGTGTTGGAGGGCACGTCGAGGATCTTGGCGCAGGTGTCGACCGAGAAGAACAGCGCCTGGGTCGAGGTGTAGACGACGTAGCGGCCGTTCGTGTCGGGCGCGGCGATGGCGCCGTTGGTTTCGGTCGGCGCGTGCTCGATCGGCGACATCTGGTAGCGCTGTTCGAGCACGTGGTCGGCGGTTGCGAGCGCGGCATCAGCGTCGCCGAAGCGCAGGCGCTGGTGGTCGTAGACGTCATGATAGATGAAGGCGTTCTTCGGATAGGTCTCGTTGACGACAGGCGCACCCGGCTTCAGCGCATCCTCGACGTCGAAAACGGTCGGCAGCGGCTCGTAGTCGATCTTGACCTTTGCGATCGCCTCGAACGCCTCGCGCTCGCTGTCGGCGACGATGGCGAGGATCGGCTCGCCCTTGTAGCGGACCTTGTCGACCGCCAGGGACGGCTCGTCGTCCTTGCCGAAGTTGATCAGGCTGAGCAGCGTGTTGAGGTTGCGTGGCACGTCCGCGCCGCGGATGATCCGGCGCACGCCGGCCGAGCGCTCGGCCTCGGTGGTATCGATGCGGCGCAGCCTTGCATGGGCCTGGGTCGACCGAACGACCTTCAGGTGCAGCATGCCCTGCAGCTTGTGGTCGTTGAAATAGCTGGACGTGCCCGTGATGTGGCCGAGCATGTCCTGCCGCTGCGTGCCCTTGCCGATTTCCTTCAAATTATCGTCACGCTCGTCGGCGAAGATGTCCTTGCGCAGTTCCAGCATGGTCTGACCTCAGGCGCTGGCCCGGCCGCCAGCGGCGGCGAGGATGGCATTGATGATGGGCTCGTAGCCGGTGCAACGGCAGATGTTGCCGGAGATCGCCTCGATCACCTCAGTCCGGCTCGGGGCGGGATTGCGGTCGAGGAGCGCCTTTGCGGCCATCAGCATGCCCGGCGTGCAATAGCCGCACTGGGCGGCGAAATTGTCGGCGAAGGCGCGCTGCAGCGGATGCAGGTTCGGGCCTTGCTTCATACCGTCGAGCGTTTCGACCGAGCGGCCCGCGACGGTCTCGGCGAGAGTCAGGCAGGAGAGGTGAAGCTCGCCGTCGATCAGGACGCTGCAGGTGCCGCAGCCACCCTGGCCGCAGCCGAATTTCGGCGTCATGTCGCCGATCAGCTCGCGCAGCGCGACGAGCAGATTGGTGCCGCCGTCGACGAAGATCGCGACGTCGCGGCCGTTGTGGCGAAACTGCAGGGGGATCTTTGTCATGGCGAGCTATTCCTGTCCCGACAGCAGGCGCCGCAAATGCACGCCGACGATCTCGCGGCGGTACCAGGCGCTGCCGAGCGCGTTGTCTGAGGGCGTTGTTCCTTCTGTAGCCGCCGAAGCAGCAGCTGCGATGGTCGCAGCATCCAACGAGCGGCCCTCCAGCGCGCGCTCGGCGGCGCGAGCGCGGATCTGGGTCGGCGCCATCGAGCCCAGCGCAATCCGCGCACCCGCGATCCGTCCGCCGCTGACCGGCAGATGCGCGGCAAGTGTAATCACCGAGCCGCCCTTCGGCTTGATGCGCGCGATCTTGCGATAACGAAACGCCTCGCTGCTTGCCGGCCGCGTGCAGGACACCGACAGCACCAACGTCCCTACCTGGCGCTCGCGCCCCTGCAAAAACTCCTCGATCGGAATATCGCGCGAGCCGAAGCCGCCTTGAACCGCAATGGTGGCGTCGAGCGCCAGCAGCGCCACGGTGAAATCGCCGTAAGGGTTCGGCGCGAACAGATTGCCACCGATTGTGCCCATATTGCGCACGGCGGGACCGCCGATCGAGCGGGCAGGGGCATGCAGGAAGGCGAGGTCGCGCTCGGCGAGCACGCGCGCGAAGGTGACGCCGGCACCGAGCGTGATGCGCGGGCCTGAGGCATCGATCCGGGTCAGCGCCTGGTCATGCGCCCGGACGATCGTCGAGATCGACACGTCGCCTTCGTTCAGCGCGCGCATCACCAGCGTGCCGCCGCCGAGATAGCGCGCGCTCCGGTCCGACGACAGCGCGCCAGCCGCCTCGCTCGCATTCGCAAAGGTTTTTACCGTCACGGCCATGGCTTAAGCGGCCTCCTTCAGATGGCGGCGGATCGCTTCGAATCCGGCCTGATAGATGTCTTCGGCGACCATGTGGGTGATGCGGTCCTTGTCCTCCGGCTTCGTCGTGAAACGCGATTCCCAGTGCCAGAAGGTGCGGTCGCCGTCGGTCACCGGCAGCAGCCGGACATGGGCGACGTAATTGAACATCGGGACCGGCGTATCGAGCAGGCAATAGCTGAAGGTCTGCTCGAGATCGGACAGTGCCAGCAGCTGCTCGCGCAGCTCCGAGCCGTCCTTCAGCTTGAATCGCCGGACGCAGCCGATCTTGTCGGAAGACTGCGCGCGTTCGATCGCGGAGGTCGCCACCGCCGGATGCCAGCGATCGTGACCGTTGAAATCGCGCAGCACGTCCCACACCGCCTCGGTCGGTGCGTCCAGGATCGTGCTTTTGACGATATGCGGCACGGCTAGCCCTCTGTTGTTCTCTTCACCTCGCCCCGCTTGCGGGGAGAGGCATAGGCCGCCTGCGGCGGCCGTTTTGAAGGACGCCGAAGCAAGGCTTCGGCGCTGGCGAAGCGCCGGGTGAGGGGGAGTCTCCGCGAGTCCAACTGCCTCCGTCCCCGGAGAGGCTCCCCCTCACCCCAACCCTCTCCCCGCAAGCGGGGAGAGGGGGCGCAGTGTGCCTTGATCGAAACAGGTCGGATCACGTCAGCCTCCGAACACGCGCTTCAGGGCGTCGAAGCCGCCCTGGAACACGCCGCCGCCGATGTTGTTGACGAGCTCGGTCTCCCGTTCCGGCGCGCAGTCGAATTCGGCGGTCCATTCCATGAACGTCTGGTCGCCGTCGGTGACGGGTGTCAGGCGCAGGGTGGCGACGTAGTTCTCGACGCCCATCGGCGATTCCAGGATCGAGTAGGTGCAGAACATGTCGTAGTCGGAGAGGCCGAGCAGCTTCTCGCGGATGCGGTCGCCATTGCGCAGCCGGAAATCCCTGACGCAGCCGATCTTGTCGGAGGGCTCGCCGCCCTCGATCCGGCTTTCGGCGATGGCAGGATGCCAGTTCGGCAGGCCATTGAAATCGCGCACCCGCGCCCAGACGCGATCGTTGCGGGCGTTGACGACGGTGGAGACGTAGACGCGGGCCATCGCTTAAGACCTCAGCTCTTCTTCCGCGGCCCGCGCTCGGCCGGTGGCTCGCCGCCCTCGGCCGCAGGCGGGGAGGCTGCCGGCTTGTCGCCACCGCTCCCGCCGCCACCGCTCTTGCGCGCGGCCTCCTTGATGCCCTGCATGTCGCGGGCCTCGCGGATCAGGCCGGGCATCTTGGCGAGGCTGCCGCCTTCGACGCCGATGTCGGACAGGATGGAGTCGATCAGCGGCGCCTGGACGCGATAACGCAGGGCCGAGTCGATCACCTCGTCGGTGGCGCTGCGACCGCCATTGCCGTTGCCATGGCCGTTGCCGTTGAGGCCGTCGACCTGGAGGATGCGGATGCCCTCGATCTTCTCCATCGGCTTGACGCTCTCGCGCACGATGCCTTCGATGCGGTCGAGCAGCTTTCTGCGGAACAGCGAGTAGCGCGCCTGGTCGGTCAGCACGTTCTCGGCCTCGTTCAGCATGCGTTGAGCTTCGGCCTCGACCGCGGCGCGCACGCGCTCGGCCTCGGCGGCGATGCGGGTCTCCTCCGCCTGTTTCTCCGCCAGCAGGACCTCGACAGTCTTGCGCCGCTTGGCGATCTCGCTCTCGCGGGCGGTGACGACGCGCTCGGCGGCTTCGGTCGCCCGGATCCGCGCCTCCTCGGCGGCGGCGCGCGCGGCCGACTCCTCCAGCGACTTCTGATGGATGGCGATGGCCTTCTCCATCAGCACCGTCTCGACGTCCTTCTCGCGATTGACCTCGAGCTTGCGCAGCTCGCGCTCGCGGCCGATGCGGGCCTCGTCGAGGCCGCGATCGGACGCGATGCGGGCGCGCTCGACTTCCTCACGGGAGGCGATCTCGGCTTCCTGCAGGGACTGCACGCGGGCGACCTCGAGCTGCTCGATGGCACGGCGACGCTCGATGCGAGCGGCTTCCAGGGCTTGCTCGCGCGAGACGTCGGTGGTCTCGACCTCCTTGCGGGCGACGATCTCGGCCTGCTTGACCTGGCGATCGGCATCGATCCGCTCGGACTTCTTGGTCGACAGCGCGATGACGCGGTCCTCGTCGGCGATCTCGATCGCCTTCTTCTGCTCGATATTGAGCACCTCGCGCTTTTTGGAGGCATTGATGCGCTCGGCCTCGAGCGCCAGGTCGACCGTGATGCGCTGCCGCTCGATGGCGTCGCGCCGCTTCAGCTCGGCGGCATCCAGGATCCCGGTCCGTTCGATCTCAAGCGCGCGCGTTTCACGCTCGGCCTGGATGCGCTCGGCCGCAACCGCCTTTTCCTGGGCGATGCGGGCCGCCTCGATCGCCTCGCGCGAGGCGATGTCGGCTTCCTCGACGGCGCGGTTGCGGGCGATCTCTAGCGAGCGCACGCGCTCCTCCTGGGCGATGCGCGAAGCTTCCGTGGTCTCGCGCGCGACGATGCCGGCGACGTCGAGCGCCTGGTTGCGCTCGATCTCCAGCTGCCGCGTGCTCTGCTCGGCGGCGATGCGCTCGGCAGCGAGCGTCCGCTCCCGCGCAATGCGGGCCGCCTCGACCGCGCGCTGGGCCTCGATTTCGGCCTCCTGGATGGTTCGCACCTGCTGGATCTCCAGTGCGCGGGTCCGCTCGTCGGAGGAGATGCGTTCGACATTGACGATCAACGTCTGGGCGATGCGGGCCTTTTCGGTGGCCTCGCGTGCGGCAATCTCGGCCTCGTCGACCGCGCGCGTCCGCTCGATCTCGCGGCGGCGTGTCTCCTCTTCATTGGCGATGCGGGCATCGGTGACGACGCGGTCCTGCTGGATGCGGGCCTTTTCGATGGCCTCGCGGGCGGCGATCTCGGCTTCCTCGACCGTGCGCATCCGCTCGATCTCGCGCTGGCGCACTTCGCGTTCGGACGCGATGCGGGTGGTGTCGATCGAGCGCTGGTTGGCGATCCGGGTCTTCTCGATCTCCTCGCGCGCCAGCAGCTCCTTCTCCTCGATGGTGCGGGTCCGCTCGATCTCCTTCTGGCGGGTCTCGCGCTCGGAGGCGATGCGGGCCTCTGCAATCGCCTGCTCATTGGCGATGCGGGCGCGCTCGATGGCCTCGCGGGCGGAAATCTGCGCCTGCTCGGCCTCGGTCTCGCGCAGGGCCCGCTCGCGCGCGACTTCGGTGCGCTGAAGCGCACGGCGCATCTCGATGTCACGTTCCTGCTCAAGGCGCGCGGTCTCGCTCTCGCGCTCGATCTCCAGCGCCTGCCGTTCGGCCTCGAGGTTGCGGGAGCGGATCTTGATCATCGAATCCTGCTCGATGTCGTTGCGCAGCTTCCGCCTGGCCTCGATGTCCTCCATCAAGCGGGTCAGGCCTTCGGCGTCGAAACGGTTCGAAGGGTTGAAGAACTCGAGGTCTGTCTGGTCAAGATCGGTGATCGCGACCGATTCCAGCTCGAGGCCGTTCTGGGCGAGAGCTTCCGCCGCTTCGGTCTTGACCCGCGCGACGTAGTCGCCGCGACGCTCGTGCATTTCCTCCATGGTCATCTCGGAGGCGACCGAGCGGATCGCGGAGATGAACTTGCCGGCCAGCAGTGCGTGGAGCTGCCCGGGTTCCAGGGTGCGGCGGCCGAGTGTCGCCGCGGCGATCGACACGGCTTCCCGGGTCGGCTGCACGCGGACATAGAAGTCGGCTTCGATGTCGACGCGCATGCGGTCGCGGGTGATCACGGCATCCTGCTTCGAGCGCACGATGCCCATCGGCAAGACGTTCATGTTGACAGGCGTGTAGTCGTGGATGAACGGCAGCACGAAGGCGCCGCCATTGATCACCACGCGTTCGCCGAGGAATCCGGTGCGGACGAACGATGTCTCCTTGGAGGAGCGGTGGTACAGCCAGTTCACGATATAGACGCCAACCACGATCACGATGATCGCGACGATCAGCCAGAGGATCAATTCACCGACCAACATCCCTGACATCTTTCCCTCCCTCGAACTCTTCAGGCGTTATCGTGCGCCGATCGCCTTGAATTGCCGCACTTGTTCCGTCAGCGCCCGCTCCACCGGCAGCCGCTCCATCGAGGACGCCCCGTAGAAGCCGTGGCAATGACGGGTATTCTTCATGATAAAGTCCGCGTCGGCGGGATCGGCGATCGGCCCGCCATGCGCCAGCACCAGGATGTCCGGATTGACGCTGAGCGCGGCGGTCGCCCAGGTGTCGATCTGCGCCGGGCAGTCCTTGAGCTTCGGCGCGGTCTGCGCACCGATCGTGCCGCCGGTCGTCAGGCCCATGTGGCAGACGATGATGTCGGCGCCGGCGATCGCCATCGCCGCGGCTTCCTTTTCGCTGAACACGTAGGGCGTCGTCAGCATGTCCTTGTCGTGCGCCTTGGCGATCATGTCGATCTCGAGCGCATAGGACATGCCGGTCTCTTCGAGATTGGCGCGGAAGGTGCCGTCGATCAGGCCGACGGTCGGAAAATTCTGGACACCGGCAAATCCGAGCGCCTTCAGCTGGTCGAGAAAGACGTCCATGTCGCGGAAGGGATCGGTGCCATTGACGCCCGCAAGCACCGGGGTCTGGCCGACCACGGGGAGCACCTCGTTCGCCATTTCCAGCACGATGGCGTTGGCATCGCCATACGCCATCAGGCCCGCCAGCGAACCGCGCCCGGCCATGCGGTAGCGGCCGGAATTGTAGATGACGATGAGGTCGACGCCGCCGGCTTCCTCACATTTGGCTGAGAGCCCGGTGCCGGCCCCGCCGCCGACGATCGGCTCGCCGCGCTTTGCCATGTCGCGAAACCTTTTCAGCAGCGCCGCGCGTTCAAACCTGGCCATCGGTCACCTCGCGAGTCTCCGCCGCACCCCGGTGCGCCCGAACAGGGTTCGGAACGCACCGACGATGGCGGCGGCGAAATCGGGATCGTTGATGTTCTTAGGGATGCGAATGAGCTGGCGGTTGCCGGTCTGCCGCACGGTGCGCTCCAGCGTGCGGAACAGCGCGGCATCGGCATCCGGATCCCAGAACGGCTGGCCGAGCGCGTCGAGCGCGGAGACGCCGCCCTCGGGCATGAAGAAACGCACCGGGCCGTCCATCTGGTTGAGCCGCTCGCCGATCCAGCGGCCCATGCGCTCGTTCTCTTCCACCGTCGTCCGCATCAACGTCACCTGCGGATTGTGGACGTGGAATTTGCGGCCGCGATAGCGCTCGGGAATGGTGTCGGGCGCGCCGAAATTGACCATGTCGAGTGCGCCGACCGAGCCGACATAGGGCAGGCGGCTGCCGATGATCGCGCCAAAGCGGTCCTCGGTCGCCGGAAACACGCCGCCCATCAAGAGGTCGCAGACCTCGGTCGTGGTGAGGTCGATCACGCCGGCGAGCTGGCCGGACTCCACGAGCTTCTCCATCGAGCGTCCGCCGACGCCGGTGGCATGGAAGACCAGGCACTCGAAATCGTCGCGCAGGTCGGCGGCGATCTTCTGCACGGCCGGCGTGGTGACGCCGAACATGGTGATGCCGATTGCGGGCAGCCCGCCGGCCTCTCGCGCCGTTGCGGCACGCGTGTCGAGCCGCGCCTTGACCATGCCGGCGAGCGCATTGGCCCCGTTGGCGAGCACCGCGCGCGAGATCGAGTTCAGTCCCTGCACGTCGGTGACCGAGTACATCATCGTGATGTCGGCCGGGCCGACATAGGGCCCGACATCGCCTGATGCGACGGAGGAAATGATCAGCTTGGGCACGCCGACGGGCAGGGCGCGCATGCCGGGGGCGACCAGCGAGGCCGCGCCCGAGCCTCCGGCGGAGATCACGCCGGCGACATTGCCCTGGCGCCGCAGCCAGTTGGCAAACGCATCCGCCATTGCTGTCACGGCGGCACCACGGTCGGTGCCGAATACGGCGGAGCCGCCGCGGCCGTGGTTCAGGGCGATCTCCTGCGCCGAGACATCGCAGGATGAATGCTTGCCGCTGGTCGAGACGTCGACCAGCCGCGTCCGCAGGCCGCTTTCGGCTATTATGTCGCGGATGTAGCGCAGCTCCTGGCCCTTGGTATCGAGCGTGCCGACGACCAGCACCACTGGCGGGCCCGAAGCCTGCGTCGCCACCGGTTCGCGCTTGCGCCGCGCGGTCTCGTCGAGCCGCGCGACTTGCGTCGAGAGCGTCCGCGCGGCGGCCTCGATGCGGGCGATCGGCACCGGTTGCGACCATCGCGTCGGCAGCGTCGGGTTGGAGATGTAGATGCGGACCGGTCCGTCGCGGCGTGGCGCCGGCGCGGGTTTCGCCTCAGTGCCGGATGTGGCGATGTCGATATCCGGTTCGAGCTCCGCATGAAGCCCGACGCCGAGCAGGCGCTGCTGGAGCTCGCGGTCCGCGGCAAGGCGCGCGGAGTCGATGATGCGGTTGATGCGGCCGTTGACCATGATCGCGACGTTGCGCGAGATCGCGGTGGCGACGCCGATGTTTTGCTCGATGACGAGCACGGACATGTCACCGTCTTCGCCCAGCCGCAGCAGCATCTCCTCGACCTGCGCGACGATGACGGGCGCGAGGCCTTCGGTCGGCTCGTCCATGATGAGCAAATGCGGGTTGGTGAGCAGCGCGCGCGAGATCGCCAGCATCTGCTGCTCGCCGCCGGAGAGCTGACCGCCGCCGTGGCCCTTGCGCTCGGCGAGGCGCGGGAATGTGTCGTAGATCCGCTCGACGGTCCAGGCGCCCGAACGCAGGCCGCCGGCGAGCTGCAGATGCTCGTCGACGCTGAGCGAGCGCCAGAGACGGCGTCCCTGCGGCACGTAGCCGACGCCGAGCCGGGCGATCTGGGCCGGCGGCCGGCGCGTGACATCCTCGCCGCGGACGCGAATCGAGCCGCCGCTCACGCCGACCAGTCCCATGATCGCCTTGCACAGCGTGGTCTTGCCCATGCCGTTGCGGCCGACGACGGAGAACACGCCGCTGTCCAATGTGAGATCAACGCCTTGCAGCGCATGCGAGTGGCCGTAGTAGACGTCGAGGCCGCGAACCTCGAGCGCCGGATTGCTGCGGCGGAGCTCATTCATGGCCGCCCCCGAGATAGAGCTCCTGCACCTCGGGGTCGGACTGGATCTCCTCCGGCAGGCCTTCCTTGAAGACGCGGCCGTTGTGCATCATCGTAACGCTCTCGACGACGCGCAGCGCAACGTCCATGTCGTGCTCGATGATGATGTAGCCGATATGGGCCGGCAGGGAGGTCAGGATCTCGATCAGCTCGGCTCGCTCCGTGGGCGACAGGCCCGCGGCCGGCTCGTCGAACAGCACGAAGCGCGGGGCGCCCGCGAGCGCCAGCGCGATCTCGAGCTGGCGCTGCTGGCCGTGGGCGAGCTCGGCCACGCGCTGGTCCTTCACGGCGGAGAGATGCACGGCCTGCACCAGGTTGTCAGCCGCATGCATCAGCGCATCGTTCTGCCCCGGACACAGGAACGAGAAGCGCCCGCGCGAGACGCCGCGGCAGGCGAGATAGACGTTGTCCTGCACGGTGAGGCCCGGGAACAGCGCCGAAATCTGGTAGGTGCGGCGCAGCCCGCGGCGGATGCGCTCATAGGGCGGGAAATGCGTCACGTCCTCGCCGAAGAAGCGGATGGTGCCGGAGGAGGGCGGGAAGTCGCCCGTGATGCAGTTGAACAGCGTGGTCTTGCCGGCACCGTTCGAGCCGAGCACGGCGCGCCGCTCGCCCGGCCGCACGGTGATGGTGACGTCGGTCAACGCGGCGAGCGCGCCGAACAGCCGCGTCACGCCGCGCAGCTCGAGCGCTGCGCCGGCACCGACGGCGGAGAGGCGTTGGGCGACGCTATCCATGGCCGCGCCCTCCACCGGAGCGGCTCGCCTCGCGCCGTTGATGCTGACGCCAGCGCTGCCACAGGCCGATGACGCCGTCCGAGGACCAGAATACGATGGCGAGGAAGCCGAGTCCGATCAGCAGGCGGAATCGGTTGCCGTCGAGTCCGAGCCGGACCAGGAAGTCGAGCGCGAAGGTCCGCAGCAGCACGAAGATCAGTGCGCCGATGAAGGGCCCGATCGGGCGGGTGATGCCGCCGACGACGGCGATGATCAGGACGTCGATGCACGCGCCGACGCTGACCGAACCCGGCGAGATCTGGCGATAGTTCCAGACTTGGAGCACGCCGGCCAGCGCGGCGACGAAAGATGCGAAAGCATAGGCTGCGACGCGGTGCGCATTGACGTTGAAGCCGAGCGCCGCCATGCGCCGCGGATTGTCGCGCACACCCTGGAGCGCCAGGCCGAACGGCGCCCGCGAGAGGTATTCGACCGCGAAATAGCAGAGCGCGGCGACCGCGAGCACGATGTAATAGAAGGGAATGTCGGCGCGCCAGTTCACGCCCCAGAAGTGCGGCGTGGCCACCGTGTTGATGCCGGTATGACCGTTGAAGATCGCCCAGTTCTGGTTGGTGAAATAGTAGAAGGCCGCTCCGATCGCGAGCGTGATCATGATAGTGTAGATGCCTTCGGTCCGGACCGCGAGCGCGCCGCCGAGCGTGCCGAAGGCGGTCGCCAGCGCCAGCGCCATCGGCACCGCGAGCCACCAAGGCCAGCCCAGGCTGATATTCGGATTGCCGCTGACGCCGAACACCGCGACCATGTAGGCCGAGAAGCCCGCGATGGTGAGCTGCATCAGGCTGACCATGCCGCCATAGCCGGCGAGGAACATCAGGCTCAGCGCCACGGTGCCGAGGATCAGCGTGGTCGCGAAGATCTCGATCAGAAAAA
This sequence comes from Bradyrhizobium sp. USDA 223, assembly GCF_044909005.1. NCBI lineage: Bacteria > Pseudomonadati > Pseudomonadota > Alphaproteobacteria > Hyphomicrobiales > Nitrobacteraceae > Bradyrhizobium > Bradyrhizobium sp. USDA 223. The sequence continues at coordinate 3,402,353 of NZ_JBIYDR010000001.1, read as the reverse complement.
AGCTGCTCGCGATCAGCGGCATGATCAGGAGAATGGCCGCGACGGCCCAGGCAGCGGGGTTGTTGATCTCCGGCCATGTCCGGGCGGGGGGCTGCGCCTTGGTGGCGCGGCCTAGGGCAACTGGGGCATCGTGGGCGAGCGACATCTCAGCGCCTCGCCAATAGGCCTTGCGGCCTGATCGCCAGCACCAGCACCATGATCAGGAAGGTCACGACGATGGCGTAGGTCGGGATGTAGACCGAGCCGAGCTGCTCGGCGAGGCCGATGATCAGCGCGCCGAGCGCGGCGCCCGGGATCGAGCCCATGCCGCCCACGATCACAACCACGAGGGACGCCAGCAGGAAACGGATGTCTTCGCCGGGCGACAATGACTGGAAGGTGCCGCCGACGACGCCGGCGATGCCGGCAAGCCCCGCGCCGAAGGCGAACACGCCGACGAAGACGAGCTGGATGCGCACGCCCGTCGCGGCGAGAATATCGCGGTCGTCCACGCCGGCGCGGATGATCATGCCGATCCGGGTGCGGTTGAGCGCGAGCCACATCGCGACGCCGATCACCACGGAGGCCACGAAGATCACGAGCCTGACGAGTGGATATCTGAGGTAGACCGGATCGCCCGAGGATTTGATCGCAGTCACCAGCGGCAGCTCGATGGGACCGATCAGCCATTTCGGGGTCTGGATCTGGTAGAAGTCGCCCCCGCAGGCCCACAGCATGAGATCGGCAAACACGATCGAGAGCCCGATCGTCACCATGGTTTGCCTGAGATCCTGGCCCTCCATCCGGCGGAACACGATCACCTGCAGCAGCACGCCGACGACAGCGGTCAGGATGAAGGCGACGACGAAGCCGAGGATCCAGGAGCCGGTCGATGAGCTGATGGCGTAGCCGATATAGCCGCCGAACAGATAGAGCGAGCCGTGCGCGAGGTTGACGTTGCGCATCAGGCCGAAGATCAGCGTGAAGCCGCTGGCGACCAGGAAGTAGAGGCCGCCAAGCGTGATGCCATTGAACACCGCGTTGAGGAAGACGCGCTTGCGGCCGATCGCCTCTTCCAGCCCCGGCGGCCAGACTGCGAAGATCAGCCAGAGCGCGACCGCAATCGCGATGATCGTAATCAGCGCCCAGGCCGGATGGCGTTCGACGAAGCGGCTCATGGCTTCACCTCGCCCCGCTTGCTGGGAGAGGTCGGCGCGTAGCGCCGGGCGAGGGAGACTCTCCGCGAGTCAAACTGCCGCCGCACTTGCGGAGACTCCTCCTCACCCAGACCCTCTCCCCGCAAGTGGGGCGAGGGGGCATGCAAGCCGTTGCCGGCTGCTGGCCCTGCCATGAGCGAACGTCCTCCCGTCACGCGCGATCCTCTTTTCCGGGATCGCGTTGCCGGCATCCTAGCCAAGCGGCGAGGGCGACGTTTGATCGTGAGTATCTTTTCGTGGCCTGCGCTCAGGCGCGCAAAACCTTGGCGGCGCGACGATAATCGGTCGGGGCCATCCCGACATTGGCGGCAAAAAAGCGCGTGAAACCGCTCTGCGAGGAGAAGCCGAGATCGAAGCCGATGTCGGCGATCGGTGTCTCGCTCGCCACCAGCGCTTCGAGCGCCTGTTCCATGATCAGCGTGTTGAGGTAGAGGTTTGGCGTGACGCCGGTCTGCACGCGGAACAGGCGGTAGAAATGCGGTCGCGACAGGCCGGATTCGCGCGCGATGGTGTCGAGCTCGATTTCAGCGCCGGGGCTCTCCGACATCATCTTGATGCACTTGCGGACGCGAAAATCGGTGACGCCGCCTGCGCGCGGATCGCGCGCGATCTCGGCCTGCTGCCAGCTTTCGTCGTAGCAGATGTCGATCAGTCGCCTCAGCTCGGAATCGAGACTGGAGAGCGATGGTGCGCCGCACACGAGCGCGGCGGTCCGCCTGATGTGCTTGTCGAGTGCTGGCGTGCGCTTGAACTGGGTGCGGCCGAAGCGCAACCGGTCGGAACCGGAGGCATCCGGCGCAAACCATTCGGCGTTGACGTAGAGCACGAAGAAGATGGCGCCGCCGTCAAGATCGGTCGGCAGAAAGTTGTGCGGCTCCCAGGGATTGACGGCGACGACCGACGTCTCGGTGAGATCGTAATGCCCGTCGGAGACGTCGATGCATGCCGACATGCCGCCGACATGGAAGATCAGATGACCTTCGCGATGGGCGTGGATATTGAAAGGCCGGTTCAACTGATAAACCGTCGCCCGGCCGAAGCGGCCGTGGAAGACGGCGAGCGCACGGCTCATGCCTTCCCCTCCCGAGCATTCTTGTCTTTTCGGCCAGCCTTCAACAACACCGCCGAGATTGCAAGAGCGGAGAGCGACCGCGTCAGCGAGTCGCTCCCCGGTTGCGTCTGCCTGACGTGATGCGTCAGTATTTCTTACATTCCGGCACGGTGCGGCTCGGCAGCCCGATCTTGGAGAACACGGCCGGGTCGTAGCCGAGCGTCTGGTTCACGTTGGGGATCACCTTCACGACCTTGCTGAACAGCGCGCCCTTGCCGTCGTCGACGACTTCGGTGACGAAGTTGGTGCCGATCGCCTGGCGGTTGGAGTCGAGCTTGATCTTGCCGTTCGGTGCGTCGAGCTCGATCTTCGCCAGCGCTTCCTTGTACTTGGCCTGGTTGTTGGAGAGATCGCCGTTAACCTGACGCAGTGCGAGGATCAGCGCCATGGTCGAATTATAGTAGTTGGTGGCGAGCAGCGACGGGCTCGGGAAGCGCTTGTTGGGCGGGAAGGCGTCCTGATAGGCCTTCACGAACTTCTGCCAGCCCGGATCCTCCCAAGTGTCGGCCTGGCCGCTCGCCGCGATGGTTCCGATCAGCGCGTTCTTGGCGTTGCCCTTCGACGACAGGATGGTCTGGTCGATCATGATGGAACCGCCCATCAGATGCGCCTTGCCGCCGGCCTGCTGATACTGGTTGAGGAAGTTGACGGCGTCGGCGCCGCCAAGCCCGAGATAGATGGCGTCGACGTCGTCGGGCAGGGCAGCGATGACGGAGGCGAAGTCCTTCGTTCCCAGCGGCACCCATTGCCGGTTGGTGACCTGTCCGCCCATGCCGCAGAACTCGAGCACCAACCCGAACACCTGGGTATAGATGAAGGAATAGTCCTCGCCGACGGTCGCGATCTTGCGATACTTCTTCTCTTCATAAGCGTATTTGCCGAGGCCGATCTGCCACTGCGCGCCGTCCATGTTGTAGCGGAAGAAGTTCGGTGCCGGGTCGACATAGGTCGTTTCCTGTGCACCGGATGCGGCATTGATGAACGTCAGCCCGGGATGGCTCTTGGCAAAATTCTTCACCGCGATGCCTTCGTCGCCGGAGAGTGGCGACAGCAGGATCTGCACCTTGTCCTGCTCGATCAGCTTGCGCACGGCGCGCACGGCGGAGTCCGGCGTTGCATCGGTTGAAGCGACGATGAATTCGAGTTCCTTGTCGCCGACCTTCTTGCCGAGCACGTTGAGCGCGGTCTGGTGGCCGCGCATGCCGTCCTCGCCGAGCACCGTGTAGGTGCCCTCGAGCGTTGCGGTCACGCCCACCTTGATCTTTTCCTGGGCGATCGCCGCGCCCGAAAGAAACAGGCTGCTCAACGCGAGCAGTCCGATGCTGCATTTCGACATGTGCTCCTCCCTGTGTCATCGCTTGTTGCCGCGACGAACCGTATGGTGCCCGTGGCTCTCGAAGCCCGCGGCTTTGGAGGAAAGCTAACCGAAGTCGGATGCGCTGCACCCATCGCGGCCTCGTTCGGCTTGACTGGCAGTCTCATTTTTGAATGTTGCGGCGCGAGTGATTTTCGCGGTGCAGCAGGACGCCGCGCTAGCTGTAATCTTCGCCGAGAAACTGGTTGATCGCATCGAACGCCTGCAGACGGTTCTTCTCCAGCAGCACCATGTGCGTGCCTTCGCCGATCTCGACCCATCGCCGATATGGCGCATGCTTCAGCGAAAGGAACAGGTCCTGCGCCGAAGCGATGGTCACGTCCTGATCCCATTCCGCGTGGACCAGGAGCACGGGCACGCGAATGTCGCCGGCGTCGTAGAGCCTCTTGCCGGCGGCCCAGTATTCGCGGATGTCCAGGATCGGGCCGTTGACCGCACGCATGATGGGAGGCGCTTGCGCGCTGCCTAACGGGTCGGTCGCGAGCGAGATATTGGCCCAGCGCTCGAAGCCGCCCGCCGGGATCAAGCTCGATCGTGCCGCTTCCGGCGCAGCCGAGAGCCAGCGCGTCCTGAAGTCCAGCACCGGAACGTTGCGATAGCCGCCGAGGCGCCCGCCTGCATCGATCGGAGCCGGACCCTGCAGCACCCAAAGCGGCGCGACCAGCGCGAGCTTGATGACCTTGTCGTTGTTGCCTGCGGTGTAAGCGCCGGCCACCGAGCCGCCCCAGGACATGGCAACCAGATTGAGGCGCGCGATCCTGCGTTGCTTGAGGATGTACGCGACGGCGCTGGCGAGGTCACGCACGCCGGCCTCGGTGCGCACGAGCGGTTCGGACTGCTCCGGCGGCGCGTCCATCTCGGACGGGCGGGTCGATTGGCCATAGCCGCGCACGTCGAGCGCGAAGACGTCGTACCCATGGCCGGCGAGATGATCCATGAACGAGAGGCCGTCGAGTGGCGTATCGAAAAGGCTTCCCGATGAATAGGTCGCGCCGTGCATCATCAGGATGGTTCGCTCGGCGGAGAAGGTCTCGAGCGCCACGGGGCGCTTGTTGCGCAGGTGAAGCGAAATTCCGGCCGTGTCGCTCGGGATCATGAGATCCTCGACCACGATCTCGGGCCTGTCGACGCGCGCGCTGGCGTGCTGGTTCATGATCGCTCTCCGTTCAGACGAATTGCCAGGTGAAGTGTCCTCCGGTGCGGCTGACGCGGCCGACCGATGACTGTGCGAAATGGGTGGTGAAGATGGTCACCCGCTCGGCAGCATTCTCCAGCACGAAGGCGCGCGAGCGCAACGCGGCTTCCGGGAATTCGCAGAAGCAGGAATTGAGCGAAGGCTCATAGACCTGGAGCGGGTGGTGCATCACGTCTCCGGCGAACAGCGCCTCCTCGCCGCGCGAGACGAGGCGGATGGAGGCGTGATCGACGCTATGACCGGGTGTCGGAACGAACGAGATGCCTTCGAGTACCTCGCGTCCGTCCACCGCGATGAGCTTGGCAAGTCCGGCCTCGACCACCGGCCGGACGCTGTCGTCATAGACACGGTCGGCCGGCTTGCGCAGCGCCGGGCCGAGGGACGGGGCAGGGCGGGCCGTTCCGGTCGGCTCTGTGCCCGTCGCGAGGCTCTCGCCATAGGCCTGCTCGATCGCAGAGAAGACGTAGGTCGCATTCGGGAAGGTCGGGACCCAGCGTCCGTCGACGAGGCGGGTGTTCCAGCCGACGTGATCGCCATGCACGTGGGTGAGCAGCACGTAATCGACCTGCTCCGGCGTGACACCCGCTGCGGCGAGCCGCGCCAGGAACGGCTCGTTGAGCCGGTGAAGCGGCGGAATCTCCGGTCGGTGCTTGTCGTTGCCGGTGGCCGTGTCGATCAGGATCGTGTGGTGCGGCGTCTTGACCAGCCAGCTGTGAATGCTTTGGATGAAGGTGCCTGTCGCAGCATCGAACGAGCCCGCCTCCAGGCGGTCGCGATGGCGCCCCAGCGCCTGCGGCTCGCCTTCCGGATAGAGCGCGTCGAACTTGAATGCGGCAAGCCGCAACTCGTCGATCCGCGTGATGGATGCTTCGCCGATCTGATAGGTCTTGGCCGCGTGAATCATCAAGATGTCCTCCACTGGACCGTGGCGTAGGGCTGGTTGCCCGGGCCGCGGTGACGGTGAGGTACGAAGCGAGCCGGGCCTTGGGGAGAGTCGCGGGCTCGATAGGTCCCATCGACATGGTCGATATCGGAAAGGAAGCTGGCCCAGCTTTTCACGCCGGCGTTTTGGCCCTAACCCTCGTATCGCGGCTCGTCGCGGTCGCGACATGCCCCAGACGGAGGTGCCACCGATGCAGGATGCGGAACACGGCCGGGGTCGGCCGGCCGATGATAACGATCTCGCCGAGATCGATCTTGGTCTGTTGCTGGCTCTGGAGGCTCTTCTGCGCGAGCGGAACGTGACGCGCGCGGCCTCCCGGCTCAATATCGGGCAGCCTGCGCTCTCGGCGCGGCTGAACCGGCTGCGGCAGATCTTTGCCGATCCGCTGTTCGTATCCGCCGCGAGCGGGCGCGGCGTCGTGCCGACGACGCGGGCGGTGGAGTTGCAGACGGCGCTTGCGGACGTGCTCGGCAAGCTTCGTCGCATGGTGGAGGGACCGGCCGTGTTCGACCCCGCCCGCAGCCAGCGCACCTTCGTCGTTGCCATCCACGAGAACCCGGCCGTGACGCTGGCGCCCGGCCTGGTCGCGCGCTTGACCGCGATGGCCGAGCGGGCGCGGCTCGCCCTCGTTCACCCCGCGCGCGATGTCGTGGATCAGCTCGAAAGGGGAGAGATCGACATCCTGGTGACGGGAGCCGACCGCGCACATGGCGAGCTGATGCAGCGGCCGCTGTTCGAGGACGGCTTCCTGTCCGCACAGCGCAAGGGTCATCCGCGCGGCAACGGCCCGCTCGATCTCGACAGCTTTTGCGCGCTTGACCATCTGCTGATTTCCGCCGATGGCGGCGGTTTCTCGGGCCTGGTCGACGACGCGCTGGCGGTGCTCGGCCGCTCCCGGCGCGTTGCCGTCTCGATCCAGACCTATGCGCTGGCGCCGGTCATCCTTGCGCACAGCGACTGCATCTGCACCCTTCCGCGGCGCTTCCTGATCCGCTTCGCCCACGAGCTCGATCTCACGCCACCGCCGCTCGATCTGCCGCCCGCTCGCATCGTCGCGCTGTGGCATCCGCGCAATCAGGAGGACAAGGGCCACGCCTGGCTTCGCGAGTGCTTATACCAGGCGGCTGCTGCTTGATCGCGATGGGCCCTCACGTCGGGACGAGCGGGCGCTGCTCAGGCTGTAAGTTCTGATTTCTGAAATGAGGTCGGCCAGCTTGCATTCGTCGGGTCCGGTATGCCGCCTGCCGCCTTCCTGAGCTGCGTGCCGAGATGGGCAGGTGTCTCGAAGTATTGCCGGATCGGCATTATCGCCGGCTTTCGTCCCTGCCCCACGCTGACGATTGACAAGCGAATTATTACATGTCTAAAAATATGCAAATTCATATAATCCGTGAGATGCCTGAATGGACGTGCATCCGCTCAAGCTCAAGGTCAGGTCGTATGTCGCGGAGACGCCGTTCATACGGAGCCTTGTGTTTGGTGTGGAGGACGGCGTCGTGCCGCAATGGCAGGCAGGCGCGCATCTCCGCGTCGCGCTCCCGAATGGCGGAGACCGGCCGTACTCGCTGATGGCGTTGCCGGGACTTCCTGAAGATGCGCTGGCGCTTGGTGTCCTGCGCGAGGAGGCCTCGAGCGGCGGCTCGCAGTTCATGCACGCGCTCAAGGTCGGCGACGTCGTGAAGGCGAGCGCGCCGGTCAACAATTTTCGCCTGCACGAGGGAGCAGCGCCGGCGCTGCTGTTCGCCGGTGGCATCGGCATCACGCCCGTTCTGTCGATGGCGGCGGAGCTGGCGGCGCGGGGAAGCTCATATCGCCTGCACTATGCGGGGCGCACGCAGGGATTGCTGGCGTTCCTGCCGCAATTGCAGGAGATCTGCGCCGGAGGGCTGTCTGTCCACTACGACAGCGATGAATCCCGCCTCGACATTGCCGCGGCGCTCGGCGGTGCCGCAGCAAACGCCCACGTCTATGTCTGTGGCCCTTCGGGCATGATCGAGGCGGTGAAGGCGGCTGCGGCCGCCGCGGGTGTGTCAGCCGACCGCGTTCACTACGAGCTCTTCAAATCCGAGCAGCCGTCGTCGCCTGACCGGCCGTTCGAGGTCGAGATCAAGTCGACCGGGCAGGTCGTCGGCGTTGCGGCGGGGCAGACCATCATCGAGGCACTGGAGGCGGCCGGCTTCGACGTGCTCTACGATTGCCGGCGCGGCGATTGCGGCATCTGCCAGTGCGGCGTGATCGCGGGAGTCCCCGATCATCGCGACGTCATCCTCAGCGACGAGGAGAGAGCGTCCAACAAGGTCATGCAGATCTGCGTGTCACGTGCGAAGTCGGAACGTCTGGTGCTGGATCTCTAGGGGAGGCGAGGAACGCCATGAAAAGATACGGCGGGAATGCCCGCGCGATTGCGGCGCTGGTGCGCGAGGCCGAGGTGCATCGCGACGTCTATGTCGCCCCCGAGATCTTCGAGCTCGAGATGGAGCACCTGTTTCCCAACAGCTGGGTCTATGTCGGCCACGCGAGTCAACTTGCAAAACCCGGCGATTTCATCACGGCCAATATCGGCCGACAGCCGGTCATGGCCAGCCGCCATACCGACGGCTCCATCCATGTGTTCTACAATCGCTGCCCGCACAAAGGCGTGAAGATCGCGTCCGAACCCTGCGGCAACACCGGAAAGTTCTTCCGCTGCCCTTATCACGCCTGGTCTTTCAAGACTGACGGCTCCCTGCTCGCGATCCCGCTGAAGAAGGGCTACGAGGGCACCGGCTTCGGCGACACCCAGGCCAATGAAGGGTTGTCGAAGGTCAGGAACGTCGTCATTTACCGCGATTTCATCTTCGCTCGCTTGAGCGATGACGGCGTCTCCTTTGAGGATTATTTCGGCGAAAGTCTTTCGACCATTGACAACATGATCGACCGCTCGCCGGAGGGCAAGCTCGCGGTCCAGGCGACGCCGATCCGCTACATGCACACGTGCAATTGGAAGATGCTGGTCGAGAACCAGACCGACACTTGCCATCCGATGGTGGCGCATGAGAGCTCGGCCGGCACCGCGGTCAAGGTCTGGAAGCGCGAGCAGGGCGATTCCACGGAAACGCCGATGGCGGTGCAGCTCTACGGCCCCTTCATGAGCCCGTACGAGTTCTACGAGCAGAGCGGCATCCGGATCTGGCCGAACGGCCACGGCCACACCGGCGTCGCCAACTCCATCCATTCGAACTACTCTGATATCCCGGGCTATCTCGACCAGATGGTCGCGGCCTATGGCGAGCAGCGCGCGCATGAGATCCTTGGCGAGGTCAGGCACAACACCGTCTACTTCCCGAACATCATGGTGAAGGGCGCTGTCCAGATCCTGCGGAATTTCATCCCGATCGCGGTCGACAAGACGCTGGTCGAGAGCTGGGTCTATCGCCTGGTCGGCGCCCCCGACAAGCTTTACGAGCGCGCGTTGATGTACAACCGCTTCATCAACGCGCCGACCTCGATCGTCGGCCACGACGACCTCGAGATGTATGAGCGGGCGCAGGAAGGACTGAAGTCCAACGGCAATCAATGGGTCAATCTGCGGCGGCTCTACGACGGCCACGAAGAGCAGAACGTCACGGCGGTGATCAACGGCACGTCCGAGCGGCAGATGCGGAACCAGTTTCACGCCTGGGCGAAATTCATCACCATGGGCATGGGCGAGCGCATCGAGGCTGCGGAATGATCGGCGAGAAGACCATCACGGACTTCATCTATCGCGAGGCCGAGCTGCTCGACACGATGGAGTGGCAGGCCTGGCTCGATCTGTTTCACCCCGAAGGGCGTTACTGGATGCCGCTGGAATGGCAGCAGCAGGATCCGGTGCTGCAGCCGTCACTGATGTATGAGGATCTTTTGCTCCTGAAGGTGCGGGTCGAGCGGCTCGCCGGCGAGCGCACCTTCAGCCAGAAGCCGAAGAGCCGTTGCCATCATCTGCTCCAGGCACCGCGGATCGTCGCCTGCGATCCTGCTGCCGGATTGTTCAAGGCACGGACTTCCTACATCTACACCGAGACGCGCGGCGATATGCTGGAACGCTATTCGGGATGGGCCTCGCACGAGCTCGTGCAGGTCGGCGATGCCCTGAAGATCAAGCTCAAGCGGGTCGATCTCGTCAATTTCGATGCGCCGTTCGGCAACATCCAGCTTTTCATGTGAGACTGCCTTGACCGCGGCGACCACTGTCCATGCCCGTTTTCAAGAGACCGCGCTCCGCCGTGGCGAGGCGGGCTTCCTCAACGTGCTGCCGGAGACCGCAGGCATCTACGGCATTGCGGCGGGCGAGATTTCCTACCGCGCGATGCTCGACCGGGTCGAGCGCCGTCGCGTAGCGTTTGCGAGCCGCGGCTACGGCGAAGGCCACCGGGTCGGGCTGCTGCTCCAGAACAGGCCCGTCTTCATCGAGCTGTGGTTCGCGCTCAATGCGCTCGGCGTCTCGGTGGTGCCGATCAATCCGGACCTCCGTCTCAGCGAGCTCGAATACATCATCGGGCATTCCGAGATGAATGCCGCGTTCGTCCTCACCGAACGGCGCGAGGAGGTGGCGCTGGCCGCGCGTCAGGCCGGCCGGCCGATCCCTGTCGTGGACGATCAGGACGACGTTCCCGCGCCCTTCGGCGGTGCGCGGCCCTCGACCTCGGCAAGCGAGGGAAGCGAATGCGCGCTGCTCTATACGTCGGGGACGACGGGCCAGCCCAAGGGCTGCGTCCTCACCAACACCTATTTCCTGCATTGCGGAAACTGGTATCGCGACGTCGGCGGGCTGATCGACCTCAAGCCAGACGGCGAGCGTATGATCACGCCGCTGCCGCTGTTCCACATGAACGCGATGGCGGTGTCTCTGATGGCGATGCTGTCGGTCGGCGGCTGCCTGACCATGCTCGATCGCTTCCACCCGCGCAGCTGGTGGGCCTCGGTGCGCGACAGCCGTGCCACCTGCCTGCATTATCTCGGCGTGATGCCCTCGATGCTGATGAGTGCGCCGCCATCGGAGCTGGACCGCGCGCACAGCGTGCGCTTCGGCTTCGGCGCCGGCGTCGACAAGCTGCTGCATGCCACGTTCGAGCAGCGCTTCGGCTTCCCGCTGCTGGAGGCCTGGGCGATGACCGAGACCGGCAGCGGCGGCGTCATCGCCGCCAATGTCGAGCCGCGCAAGATCGGCACCAGCTGTTTTGGTCGCCCGGCCCCCGAGATCGAGGTTCGGATCGTCGATGACGGCGGCAATGATGCCCCGCTCGATGTGCCCGGCGAGCTGTTGGTGCGGCGCGCCGGCGCTGATCCGCGCTACGGCTTCTTCCGCGAATATCTCAAGAACGAGGCTGCCACCATCGAGGCGTGGGCCGGCGGCTGGCTGCACACTGGCGATATCGTGTCGCGCGATGCGGACGGCGACCTGCACTTCGTCGATCGCAAGAAAAACGTGATCCGTCGCTCCGGCGAGAACATCGCCGCGGTCGAGGTCGAATCCGTTCTCAACCGCCATCCCGCGATCCGGCAGGCCGCGGTTGCGGCGACGCCGGATCAGGTGCGCGGCGACGAGGTTGCGGCGGTCATCATCGCTGAGAAGGCCGGCGCGGACCGCGCGCTCGCCGAAGAGATCGTGCGCTGGAGCCTTGAGCAGATGGCCTATTACAAGGCGCCGGGCTGGATCTGCTTCGCCGACAGCCTGCCGTTGACCGCGACCGAGAAGATCCAGCGCGGCGGGTTGAAGGATTTTGTCGGGAAGCTGATGCGCGAAGGCGCGTTCTTCGACCTGCGCGACCTCAAGAAGCGGCAAGTCTGATCAAGAAGGTCTGATCAAAGAAGGGTCTGATCATGAGCGAGATCCGCACCACCCTCATCACCGGCGGCAATTCGGGGATCGGCGAGGCCCTGGCGAAGAAGCTCGTCGCGCGCGGGCAGCGCGTGGTCTCGATCGGGCTGGAGCAGCCCGGCTGGACCCATGATCTGCTCGCGGCCTATCGCGCCGACCTCACCGATATCGAACAGACGCGTGCGATCGCGCAGGAGATCTGCCGCGATCACGCCGTCGACAGCCTGGTCCACAATGCCGGGGTCATCCTGCCGAACCTGCTGCCCGACGCCAAGCCGGAAGACATATTGATGCTCGCGCAGTTGCATCTGGGCGCGCCGATGCTCCTGACCCAGGCGGCGCTGGAAGGGATGCGTGCGCGCCGCTTCGGGCGCATCGTGTTCGTCTCTTCGCGCGCCGCGATGGGGGCAGTGACGCGCTCGGCCTATTCGGCCACCAAGGCCGGCGTGCACGGCATGGCAAGGACCTGGGCGCTGGAGCTTGCCGCGAGCGGCATCACCGTGAATGTCGTCGCGCCGGGGCCGATCCTGACCGATAATTTCTGGGGCATCATCCCGAAGGGCTCCGAGCAGCAGGAGCGGATGGCGCGCAACGTTCCGGTCGGGCGGCTCGGCTCGCGCGAGGATGTCGCACACGCAATCTCGTTCTTCCTCGACGAGCACTCCGATTTCGTCACCGGCCAGGTGCTCTATGTCTGCGGCGGCACCAGCCTCGTCGGCCTCGGGCCTTGACGCGCGCGCTCTAGATCTGGTTCTGGCGGATATTCTCGACCATCTTGGCCAGCACCCGTGCGCAGACCTCGATGTCGTCGGGCTCGATGCCCGCGACCAGCTTGTCGTAATTGTTCGCCATGATCGGCCAGATCTTGCGCAGCAGCGCTTCGCCCTCCGGCGTCAGGCCGACGACGCGGCGGCGCTGGTCCTCCTCGGCGATCTCGCGCTTGACGAGGCCCGACGACACCATGGACTCGACCATGCGGCTCGCCGTCGACTGCTCGGTCACCGCGAGAACGGCGACCTCGTTGACGGTAAGGGTCTTGTAGATGAACAGCACCGACAGCGTCCGGAACACGACGTTGTTGATGCCGTGCTCGCTCAAATCGCGGTTCTGATCCAGGTTCCAGCGATTGGCGAGCCGGTTGAACAGATACGGAATGTAGGTTTGCAGCTGGTCCCTCGTCCTCGGCGGACCCGACTTCCATCTGCTCTTGGATTCTCTGGCCATTATCTCTTGCGACTTTGCTTCTTGCTCTCGGTGTGAAGTTTCGAGGACAGCGATTTCAGCACGGACAACGCGGCGTCCAGCTCCCGGGCCGAGACGTTCTCGAGCCGTTTGGCGAGATGCTTCTTGTGGATTTCGGCCGCCTTCCGGAACAGCGCTTCGCCTTTCGGCGTCAGGCGCACGATGAAGGACCGCCGGTCCTCGCTCGACATCTCCCTGCTGATGAGGTCGTCGGCGAGAAGACGTTGTACCAGCCCCGAGACATTGCCGCCGGTCACCTTCAGATTTTGCGACAATTGCCCGAGCGCCAGGCCATCCTGGTAACGATCGAGCTGGGCCAGCACGTCGAATTTTGCCAGCGACAGGCCGAACTCCGAACTCAGCATCGAATTGAGCGAGGCGAACAGCTCACCGTGCAGCGACAGCAATTGGAGCCAGAGCCGGGTTTCGATCTGCCCAGGGACGGGAACAATGTTCTCCTTGAGTGCTGCCGGCATCGCATGACCATCGAGTACAGAATGTCTCGTCGAGTGAAGGGAATTACCGCGGGTCGTTCGCTCCGATTAACAACCTGAGAATCGTAGTCAAGCCGTCCGATCCTGACCTCCTGCGGGGCGAACGGCAATCCAAGCCTGTGTCCGGCGCCCGTGGAATCATGCGAAAGTCTTGATGGTCTGGATCACGCCGTCGAGCGCCGTTCCTGCGCTGTCCTTCAGCGCGGCCTCCCGCAGGCGGCGCGCCCAGTCGGCGGCATCCTCGCGGCGCTCCACCAGCTTGATCGCCGCGAGCGTCCTGTCGAATTTCGACAGCCCCCGGCTGTGAGTGTCTGAATAGCCTTTGACGAGGCGTCGGCATTGCAGGATCTCGACACCGAGCTGGTAATTGGTGCCGACAGCCTCGGTCGCGGCCTTGAGCCATGAATCCCGATGCGCCGTCTCGACGGCGTGACGCAGCGAGCGGCGGCGCAGGCCGCGCATCCCGCCGACGACATAGAGGGCCAGGAACCAGGGCAGCGAGTAGGTTCGCACCCGGCGTCCCCGGTTGACGCGGCGATCGAGCCAGCCGAGCAGGCGCGGCCGCGCGCCGAGCCAGCGGCCGAAGCCTGCCGGCAGCATGCCCATCACTTCCTCCATGCGGGGATGCATGAACTCGGTGGTCTGGAGCACCTGTCCGTTCGACATCTCGAGCTCGCTCTCGATGCGCGCGCGGCGGCCGGCGCGCGTCTTGAGGTCGGCGACGCGGATGACGTCGTCATAGGTCATGGCGTTGGCGAGGTACTTTGCCGCGGTTTCCGTGAAGGCATAGGCATGTGCGCCACCGCCGGCGTTTCGGTCGGCTGCGTGCAACCTCTTGAGGATGTCGAGATATTCGCCGCCATAGGCGATGTCCTGGAAGTCGATGACCTTCCGCAAGCCTGCACGAGCCATGCCGAGTGCAGGCTCGGACAACTCCTGATTCAATCTTGCGACAAGCTCACCGAGCTGCGGATCGGGCGTCGCCAAAGAGGGGGTATCGTCGGCCGGTTTGGTTGGCGCGGGCACCGCAACTTCGGTCGGGCCGGTCTTGACCCGCTCGAAGGCGGCCTCGAAAGTCTCGACGCTGGCCTTCGCGCCTTTGCCGCCGGTGCGGATGACGTCGAGATAGCTGTCGCGGCTGAACGGCAGCACGCCTGCGCCTGCGAGCGCGCCGAACATCGCGGCCGAGATGACGCTGCCATGCGCGATCGCCAGCGCGTTCAGATCGAAGATGATCTCGGTCTTCGCCGCAATGCCGATGGCGCCGGTCACGGCGCCGCCGTCGGCGATGCCGTTGCCTGGGGCGATCTTCTCGCCGATCGCGAACGACCGGTGGTTGGACGCGATCAGCGTGGTGCGATCCGGCGTCACGAGGCCACGCAGGATCGATCGCCCGGCCTCCATGAATTCGGCCGCCATCACCACGTCGACGTCGCCCGGGGTCGGCATCAGCGACAGGATCGGCTTGCGGCCGTCGAGCGGCGGCATCGCCTCGATATAGTAGATGGTGGCGCCGGTGCGCTGGGCGACGCCGGGCACCGAGGTGGACTGCGCGACCCAGCCATGGTTCTCGGCGAGCTGAACGATCCAGTCGGTCAGGACGCCGCCGCCCTGACCGCCCATCGCGACAATCGCGATCGAGATCGGCCGCTCGGTCGCTTCGCCTGCGGCGGGGAGGGCCAGCCGGACCGTCTCGTCCCTCATGCCAGTGCCTCGAGCGCCGGCCGCCGGCGGTCGCGCCGACGCTGCAGCCAGCCGATCACGCTCATGGCGAGCTTGGATTTGAACATGTCCCAGCGAGTCGGATTATGGATGACGTCGGCTCGATAGAACGAGGGGCAGAGCACGGCGGCCTCGGCGACTTCGCCGCAATTGCCGCAACCGACGCAGGAATTGTCGATCGCCGCGACCGGATCGTCGCGCAGGGGGTCGTCGAGCTGCTTCACCGACAGTGACGGGCAGCCGGAGAGGCGGATGCAGGCATGGTCGCCGGTGCAGACGTCTTCGTCGACGCCAAAGCGCTCCTTGACGATGCGCGTCCCGTCTTTGATCGCCTTGTTGATCTGCGGCTTCACGCGCCGCTGCTTGTTCAGCATGCATTCGGAGGAGGCGACGATGACCTTCGGGCCTTCCTCTTTCGTCGTCAGCGCTTCCTTCAGCGTGTCACGCATCTTACCGACGTCGTAGGTGCGGTCGAGCTGGCGCACCCACTGGCCGCCGATGCCCTTCACCGCCTGCACGATGGAATTGTTGGTCTTGCGGCGCTTGTTGACCGCGCGTGACGACAGGATGTCCTGACCGCCCGTCGCCGAGGTGTAGTAATTGTCGACGATGACGAACACGCCGTCATGCTTGTTGAACACGGCATTGCCGATGCCGCTGGTCAGTCCATTGTGCCAGAAGCCGCCGTCGCCCATCACCGCGATCGAGCGCTTGTCCGCCTTGACGTTGAAGGCCGAGGTCGAGGCCGGGCCGAGGCCGAAGCCCATCGTGGTCGCGCCGATGTTGAACGGCGGCAGGATCGAGAACAGATGGCAGCCGATGTCCGCGGAGACGTGGTGCTGGCCGAGCTCTTCCTCGACCAGCTTCATGGCGGCGAAGATCGGCCGTTCCGGACAGCCGGTGCAAAGCCCGGGCGGGCGCGCCGGCACCACCTGCTTGAGCTTCTCGACCGCGGGGTGATTGAGCACGGGCGCTGCGTCCGGCGCCGGCGGCCGGTTGCCGAGCAGCCGCGGCTCGGTCTTCTCCAGGAATTCCCTGACGCCGCCGAGCAGCACCTGCGCGGTGTAGTCGCCGCCCATCGGCAGCACGTCCTTGCCGTGAACGCGCGCCTGGATGTCTTTGCGGCGCAAGACCGTATTGATCGCCTGCTCCAGATATTCCGGCTGGCCTTCCTCGACGATGAGCACGGCGTCCTTGTCGAGGCAAAATTCCGCAACCTCAGTGTCGATCACGGGGTAGGTGACGTTCATGATGTAGAGCGGAATCTGGGTGTTGCCATAGGCATCCGACAGCCCGAGATATTGCAGCGCGCGGATCACGTTGTTGTACATGCCGCCCTGCATGATGATGCCGACCTTGCCCCGCTTCGGCCCCATCCATTCATTCAGCTTGTTGTCCCGAATGAATCCGACAGCCGCGGGCATCCGCGTCTTGATCTTCTCCTGCTCGTGCTCATAGGCCGCCGGGGGCAGCACGATGCGGTTGACGTCACGCTTGGGATTGTTGAGCGCGTCCCTGATGGTGTGCGCCGGCCTGACATTGTCCTTGCAGGCGAAGCTGCCGTGCATGTGGCAGGCGCGCACGCGCACCTCCAGCATGACCGGCGTGTTGGAGACCTCGGAGAGCTCGAAGCCCTTCTCGATCAGATTGACGATGCATTCATGCTCGGGGCGGGGATCGAGCAGCCACATCTGCGACTTCATCGCGAAGGCGTGGGTACGCTCCTGCATGATGGAGGAGCCTTCGCCATAGTCCTCGCCGACGATGATCATGGTGCCGCCGGTGACACCGCCCGAGGCGAGGTTGGCAAGAGCGTCGGAGGCGACGTTGGTACCGACGGTCGACTTCCACGCAACCGCGCCGCGCAAGGGATACATCACCGATGCGGACAGCATCGCCGCGGCGGCGGCTTCATTGGCCGAGCTCTGGAATACGACGCCGAGATCGTCGAGCACATCCTTGGCGTCGGCCAGCACGTCCATCAGATGCGAGATCGGCGAGCCCTGGTAGCCGCCGACATAGGCGACGCCCGATTGCAGCAGCGCCTTGGTGATGGCGAGGATGCCTTCGCCGCGGAACGTGTCGCCATCGCCGAGCCTGAGATCCTCGACCTCGCGAGCAAAAGACCGTTCAGCCATTGCACCCTCCAGAAATATGCGATAGCATACGTTTACATGTGAAGTAAGTCAACGCCGCGCCATGCTATCACGCTTGCGGATGCTCCCTCCGACAAGGCGGTGATGAGCCAGCGACAGGGTAGGGCTGATGCTGAAGCTGCCTCGCTTTAAAGCCGCCGCCGTCCAGGCTTCACCAGTCTATCTCAACGCGAGCGCGACCGCGGAGAAGGCGGCTTCACTGGTCCGTGAGGCCGCAGCCAATGGGGCGAAGCTCGTCGCGTTCCCCGAAGTGTTCGTTCCCGGCTATCCCTATTGGAACTGGATCACCGATCCCGTTACCGGCAGTGCATGGTTTGAGAAGCTCGCCAAGGCGTCGGTGCTGGTGCCGGGGCCGGAGGTCGACGTCGTCCGCAAGGCCGCGCGCGATACGGGATGCCACGTCGTGCTCGGCGTGAACGAGCGCAGCCCGGTCTCGCTCGGCGCGATCTACAATACGCTGGTATTCATCGGGCCTGACGGCGCCTTACTCGGCAAGCATCGCAAGCTGGTGCCGACCTGGGCAGAGAAGCTGACCTGGACCGGCGGTGACGGATCGAGCCTGCGCGTCTATGATACCGAGATCGGGCGTCTCGGAGGCCTGGCCTGCGGCGAGAACACCAACACGCTGGCTCGCTTTGCGCTGCTCGGGCAGGGCGAGCTCGTGCACGTCGCCAGCTACATCTCGCTTCCGGTCGCGCCCCCCGACTATGACATGGCGGAGGCGATCAAATTGCGCGCGATTGCCCACTCCTTCGAGGGTAAGATCTTCACGATCGTTTCCTGCTCGACCGTGTCGGAGGAGATCATCGCGGCGATGGAGACCGTCGTTCCCGACGCACGCGCACGTCTGCAACGGAAGTCGAGCGCATTCTCCGGCATCATCGGCCCGGACGGGCGCGTGGTCGGCGATCCCCTGATCGACGATGAAGGCATCGTCTATGCCGACATCGACCTCGAGCGCTGTATCCAGCCGAAGCAGATGCACGACATCGTCGGGCACTATAACCGGTTCGACATTTTCGATCTGCGGGTCAACCGGCGTCCCCTGACGCCGCTGGGCCTCGCGGACAGCGAGGGCGATGCCGCGGAGCAGGGTTTTGTGCCGATCCCGCTGAGATCGGAATGATGATGAGATTGGGCCCGGCTGCCAACCGCAAAGAAGGTGCGCTCCCTCCCCCGCTTGCGGGGGAGGGTTGGGGAGAGGGTGTCTCCGCGTCGGGGTTGTCGAGCATTGCGGAGGATGCCCCTGCGCGGCGAGAGCCCTCACCCGCCGCGCTCTGCGAGCGCGTCGGCCTCTCCCGCAAGCGGGAGAGGCGAAGCACTCCCGCGGCCCGATCAACTCGACCCAGATTCATCATGCGCTAGGCGACGCCACGACACAGGACTTGGAGGATAGGATGCGCGAGAACGTGATCGGCCGGGCCAATGTCGAGGACACCCCCGAGCTCGAGGCCTATTACAAGGATCTCGAAAGGTACGAAGCCGGAGCGCTCTGGACGGTCGCCAACAAGATCGAGCCGTGGGCGCCGCAATCGGCCTCGGTTCCCGTGCTCTGGCGCTACAAGGATCTGCGCGAGCACGTGCTGCGCTCGGTCGAGCTGGTCTCGCCCGAGAAAGCCGGCCGGCGGGTGATCTATCTCAACAATCCCGGGCGGCGCGACGTGTCGGCCGCGGTCGGCTGGCTCTATTCCGGATTGCAGGTGATGCATCCCGGCGAGGTCGCCACGGCCCATGCCCACTCTGCCTCGGCGCTACGCTTCATCATGGAGGGCGCGGGCGCCTATACCATCGTCGACGGTCACAAGATGACGCTGGGCGCGCGGGATTTCGTGCTGACGCCGAACGGCACCTGGCACGAGCATGGCGTCGAAGGCAACGGCTCGGTCTGCATCTGGCAGGACGGCTTGGACATCCCTCTCGTCAACGCGCTGGAAGCCAATTTCTTCGTCGTGCATCCGAACATCCAGCAGGAGCCGTCCGGCTATCCCGTGGACGACATGACCCGGACCTGGGGCAATCCCGGTCTGCGGCCGGCGGACTCGCGCTGGTCGAAGGGTTATTCGCCGATGTTCAAATATGAGTGGGAGCCGACCTATGAGTCCTTGCAGAAATATGCGGTCGCGACCGATGGCTCGCCCTATGACGGCATCCTCATGAACTACGTCAACCCGGTCACCGGCGGGCACGTGATGCAGACGATCGGTGCCAGCATGCAGCTGCTGCGCCCCGGCGAGAAGACCAAGTCGCATCGGCACACCGGCAGCTTCATCTACCAGGTCGCCAAGGGGCGCGGCTATTCGATCATCGGCGGCAAGCGGCTCGAATGGGAGGAGCGCGACATCTTCTGCGTTCCGTCCTGGGCCTGGCACGAGCACGGCAATGCCTCAGCGAGCGAGGATGCCTGCCTGTTCTGCTTCAACGACCTGCCCGTCATCGAAGGCCTCGGGCTCTATCGGGAAGAGGCCTATGGCGACAATGGCGGTTACCAGTCGGTTGCGGCCTGACATGCCCTTGCAGAATTCAACCAGAACAGCCGGATAGAAGCTTTCATGCGTCTCGTCACCTACACCTTGGGCTCCAGCGGTGCCCGTCTTGGAGCCCTGGTCAATGGACTGGTCGTCGATGTCGAGCACCTTGGTGCGTCCAGCGGCGTGACATGGCCGGGTGACATGCTGTCGTTCATCGACAACAGCGTGACCCTGCTGCCAGCGCTCAGGGATGCACTGGCGGACGCCAACGGCCGCTTCCCGGCCGGCTCGGCGGTCGCGGTCGAGGATGTCAAGCTGCAGGCGCCGATCCCGCGGCCGCGGAAAAACATCTTCGGCATCGGGCTGAACTACCGGGCGCATGTGGCGGAATCCGCCAAGAGCCTGGATACGGACAAGGACCTGCCGAAGCAGCCGGTCGTCTTCTCCAAGCCGCCGACCTCCGTGATCGGCCCGGGCGCGGCGATCCAGCACAATGCGAAGATGACGCAGCAGCTCGACTGGGAAGTCGAGCTCGCCGTCATCATCGGCAAGACCGCAACGCGCATCACGACCGACAGGGCGATGGACCACGTCTTCGGTTATTCGGTGATGATCGACATTTCCGCGCGCGACAATCGCCGCGCCGGACAGTGGATTTTCTCCAAGGGCATGGACACTTATGCGCCGTTCGGCCCGTGCATCGTGACCGCGGACGAAATTCCTGATCCACACGATCTGCGGCTGTGGCTGACCAAGAACGGGGTCATGAAGCAGGACTCCAACACCAAATACATGATCTTCGACATTCCGGTGCTGATAGCGGACATTTCGTCGGGCATGACGCTCGAGCCGGGCGACATCATCGCCACGGGTACGCCTGAAGGCGTCGGCGCCGGCATGAGCCCGCAGGAATGGCTTTGGCCGGGCGACGTGGTCGAGGCCGGCGTCGACGGCGTCGGCGTCATCCGCCACCCCGTTGTTGCGATCTGATGACGAGTTTTTCGTTCGATCGCGTGCTCAGGTTCGGAGACTGCGATCCCTCGGGGATCGCGTACTTCCCGTCCTATCTGAACATTCTCAATGGCGTCGTCGAAGATTTCTGGGCGCGGATCGGCTTTCCATGGCCGGAGCTGATCACAGTCCGGAAGATCGGAACGCCCACGGTGCACCTTGATTGCGATTTCTCCCGGCCGTCGATGTTCGGCGATCTCCTGACATTCAACCTGCGCATCATCAGGGTCGGTGGGTCATCTCTCCATCTCGAGCATGTCATTTCCGGCGCGAATGGCCCGCGCTGGCGCGCGCGCCAGATCCTTGCTGCGACCTCGCTGATCGATCATCATGCGATCCCATGGCCCGATGACATTCGCCTCGCACTGATGGCGCATGTGAGTGTGGGCGAGGGGACCGAGGCAACGCCCGCGTGATCTCGCTGTTCATGACATTCTCCGATTCCACGGGCGAACGGCGAGTTCGTCCCGATGAGGTTACCTCTGTGGCGGAGCGCGTCGGATCGATCCCAGGCATGACCGAGGCCCTGCTGTTCGCGCCGCTCGAACAGTCGGTCGACCATCCTTACAAGGCCGACGGCGCCGGCCCCGCCTTTGCGCTGCAACTCCGGTTTCCCGACCTGTTTGCCTGCGAGGCGGCAATGGACCGCGGCGGCGTCCTCGCCAGCCTCGCGACAGGGGCCGGGCTATCCGGCCTCGCCGGACTCCATGTCGCACACCAGGTGATGCTGACGCGCCCGTTTCCGGTCGATGTCGCAGAGCATCCGGCGGGAACGACGACCCCGTGCAGTTACCTCGTGCACTATCCCGGCCCGGCCGAGGATATGAACGCCTGGAACCTGCATTATCTGGAGCACCACCCGTCGATCATGCGGACCTTCCCGAACGTTCGCCAAATCGAGATCTACACCCGCATCGACTGGGTCGACCGGCTACCGTCGCGGCGCGTCGAGCACATGCAACGCAACAAGCTGGTGTTCGACAGCCCGCAAGCCCTCGCGCACGCACTCGGCTCCGACGTGATCAAGCACATGCGTGCCGACTTCGTGAAATTCCCGCCATTCGCAGGCGGCAACAAGCATTTTCCGATGCTGACCAGGGTGGTGGCGGCGAGGTCCTCGGCCGTGTACCCATAACCCGGCGGCGTGATGCGGTCAAAAGCAACGTCTGCTTTGCTCCTATAGCGACCGAGTTCGTGCGGCGGCGCAGTATGTCGCGATGGGCCCAAAGCGCATAGCGCGGTCGGTGTTTGTTTTTTCGCGCGCTGGAATTGGAGGCATCGACCATTTGGGGCCGTTCCAATCGATGCGCAGCCGACAATATGGGCGAGGGCATCGAACCGGGTTCGCTCGCGAATGGCATAAGAGGGCTGGCAACACGCGACAATTATAGTAGCGTTGTTGCAAGAAGAAGCGCACGGCGGCTGAAACCGGGCGCAACAATAAAACAGGGAGGATTTTCAATGCAGTTTCTCAAGGCTGCGGTTGCGGCCGGGCTTGTAGTTGCGGCCTTTACGGGCACCTCGCTTGCGCAGAACAAGCCGTCGGAGCTCAAAATCGGCATCACGACGTTCCTGTCGGGCCCCGCGTCAGTCTTTGGTGTGCCGGCGAAGGCCGCGGCGGAGATGATCGCGGAGGACCTCAACAAGAAGGGCGGCATCGGCGGCGTGCCGGTCAAGCTCTCCTTCATCGACGAAGGCGCGGGAGGCGAAGCGCTCGTCTCGAACTACCGACGCGTTGTGCAGGACGAAAAGGTCGATGCCACGTTTGCTTCGATCTCGTCGGGCAGCTGCACCCAGTTGGTGCCCGTCGCCGAAGACCTCAAAGTCATGAATTTCATGTGGGACTGCGGTGCGGCCTCCATCCTCGAAACCAAGAAGTACCGGTACAATTTCCGGACTCAGGCGAACGGCACGCCGGAAATGCTGGCCGTGCTCCTTTACCTGCTCAAGACCAAGCCCGATTTTAAGACGATCGCGGTGGTCAATCAGGATTATGCATGGGGTCGGGAGAGCTGGGAGATCTTTTCGACCGCGCTTAAGGCGATGAAGCCGGACGTGCAAGTCGTCGCGGAGCTCTTCCCGAAGTTCGGCGCACCGGACTACTCCACTGAAGTCTCCCGTCTGTTGGCGCTGCGGCCGGATGTGGTTCTGACCACGTCTTGGGGCGGAGATCTCGACACGCTGGTCCGCCAGGCCGGTCAACGCGGCCTGTTGCAGCAGTCGACCTTCGTGCTCGGGATCGGCGAATCATCGATCCAGCGGTTGGGCAAGGACTTGCCCGAAGGCCTGATCGTCGGCGCGCGCGGAGACCACTGGTTCCTGCATCCCGAGAAGAAGAACGACGCGGCCTTCAAGGCGTTTAATGAAGCCTTCAAGGCGAAGACCGGTGCATGGCCGATCTATCCGGTCTATCACATGGCGCAGGCATTCAAGGCTCTGCAGACCGCCTACGACAAGGCGATCAAGTCCAACGGCGGCAACTGGCCCACGCGCGAACAGGTCGTCGACGCGACGGCGGGTATTGAGTTCGCCACCGGCTTCGGCCGTCCGATTACGCTGCGGCCCGAGGACAACCAGGGTCTCGAAGCTCAGCTGGTCGGCGTCACCAAGTCCGTTCCGGGGTACGACTTCAAGCTGCTCGACAACATGATGATCTTCGATCCGAAGATGATCACCAACCCGGCGGGCGTACGGTCGGTTGAGTGGCTCAAGACGCTCAAGCCGGACTTCGTCAAGATGGACGTGCCGACCTTCAAAGCTCAGTAACGGCACGCTCGACTTTTGATCCCCGTCCTCCGAGCCGCGTCCCGGAGGACGGACCTTTTTCGAAGGCCATCATGAACTCGACACTTGCTATCTTGGCGATCCTCGATGGGATCAGCTACGCCGCACTGGTGTTCTTGGTCTCTGTCGGGCTCAGCCTGATTTTCGGCGTGCTGCGCGTGGTCAACGTCGCGCACGGTTCGCTGTACGCGTTCGGCGCCTACCTGGCTGCGACGTTCAGCCTTGCAATCGCGCCGATCTCGCCTTGGCTCACCTATCCCGCGCTGCTGGCCGCCTCCATCGTGATCGGCGTCGTGTGCGGCGGTTTCATCGAACGGTTTCTGCTGCGACCGCTCTCTGGACAGGAGGACGTCCTCCAGCTTCTGATCACTTTCGCCGCCTTCATGATCATGGACAACCTGCAGCGTCTGATCTGGGGCGTGCAGCCCATCTTCGCCGCGGAGCCGTTGAGACTACTTCCCAACATCGCCGTGTTCGGCGTCAGCTACACGTCATACCAGGTCATTCTGCTGCCCGGCGTCGCATTGGCGACGCTGTTCGGGCTCCGCTACTTCCTGCGCAGGACCCTGTCGGGAGCGGTGATCCTTGCGGTCACGGAGGACCGCGAAGCTTCGACGGCCATTGGGATTGACGCAAAACGCGTATATTTCGTCACTTTCGTCATCGGAGCGAGTCTGGCCGCGTTGGGAGGAGCGCTGGCCTCGCCGACCACCTCGCTGGTCCCCGGTATGGGCGCCGATATGATCGTGCTTTCCTTTGCCGTCGCTGCGACCGCTGGTCTCGGCCAGATCGAGGGCACCGCGCTCACCGCGCTGATGATCGGCCTGACCCGTGCCTTCGTGATCTATCTCCAGCCGGAATTCGAAGTTCTCGTTCCCTATCTGCTGATGGTGCTGGTGCTTCTGGTGCGTCCGTTCGGCCTGTTCGGCGCCGTGCAGGTAAGGAAAATATGATGAGCGGTCGCATCAAGCCGGTCACCACGATCGCGACTATCTTCTTTCTGGCCAGCGCCGTCGCGCCCCTTTTTGTAGCGAGCTGGGCAACCTTGTTCGCGTTGATCCTAGCGAAGGGCATCGTCGTTCTCGGTATCATTCTTCTGCTGCAGGCGGGACAGGTGTCGTTCGGACATGCAATGTTCTTCGCTACCGGGGCATATACCGCGGCGTTCTGGGGCAAGTACGTCGGTGGCGGCGACATCGTGCTCTTCATCGCGCTGGGCGGCATAACCTCCGCCGTCTTCGGCCTCATCGTCGGGCTCTTCGTCGTGCGCTACCGGGAGATCTTTTTTGGAATGCTGAATCTGGCGTTTTCGATGGTGCTGTGGTCGCTGCTGGAGAAGATGTTTCATTACACCAACGGCGCCGACGGCATCCGGGTCCCTCGTCCGGCCCTGTTGGGGCTGTCGTTTACGCCCGAAACCTTCCAGTACGTCATTCTTTACGTGAGCCTCTTGATCGCGGTCGTCGCCTTCTACGGCGTGCAACGCTATCTCGATAGCCCGCTCGGACACATGCTGCGTGCCGTCAAATCGAACGAGACCCGGCTCGAGTATCTCGGGACGTCCGCACGGCGCGTGCTTCTGATAGGTTACGTAATCTCGGCTTTTCTCGGCGGCATCGGCGGCACGCTGGTGGCGATCATCCAGCAGATCGCCACGCCCGAGTTCGGGTTCTGGACGAAGTCGGGCGAGTTCGTCTTCATCGCGATCCTCGGCGGCAGCGCCCACGCCTTCGGAGCGTTCGCCGGCGCGGCGATGTTCGAGTGCGTGCGCTTCTATGCGGCGGCCCACCTGGCCGACACCTGGCAGCTGATCCTCGGCGCGGTCTTGATCGTCATCATTCTCTATGCGCCTAACGGACTGATCGGTCTCAGGCAGCGCTACGGCCAGGCGAAGCAGGGAGGACATTGATGGCCAACGTCCTCCTTTCCGCGAAGGGCATCAAGATCCGGTTCGGTGGTGTCGTCGCCGCCGACGGTATCGATCTGGATGTGCTCCAAGGCGAGAACCTCGCGATCATCGGACCGAATGGCGCCGGAAAGACCACCTTCCTCAACATCTCGACGGGTTATCTGCGGCCGCAGGCCGGAACCATCACCTTCCTTGGCCAGGAAATCACCGCGCAGCTCCCGCGCACGATCACCAAGCTCGGCATCGCGCGGGCCTTTCAGATACCGCAGCTCTTTCTTGATCAGACTGTGATGGAGAACATGCTGATCGCCGCGGCCTCGCGGCTGGGAAGCCCTTCCGGCTTCACGGCTCTTTCCGCCCTGCCTGAGCTGCCTGAAATGGAACGCCTTCTGGATCTCGTCGGCGTCAAGTCGTACGCGTCTCGCAAGGCGAGGGAGCTCCCCGAGGGACAACGCAAGCTGGTCGACATCGCTCTGGCGCTGGCGCTAAAGCCCAGACTGCTGCTGATGGACGAGCCCACCTCGGGCGTCGCCTCCGCCGAAAAGCTGGAGATCATGGACATCCTGACGTCCGCGCTCGCCAAGGAGAAGGTGACCTCGGTCTTCGTCGAGCACGACATGGACATGGTGGAGCGCTATGCCCACCGAGTCGCGGTGTGGAACGTCGGGAAGATCCAAAAGGTCGGCACGCCCGCGGAGGTTCTGGCCGATCCCAAGGTCCGCGAACAGGTGATCGGCATATGACGGCGATGCTGGACTTCGAGAACGTCAACGTCGCGATCGCCGATGCGCCGGTGCTGCGCAGCGTCAGCTTCTCGCTGCCGCCGGGCGCGACCGCCGCGCTCATCGGGCGAAACGGCGCCGGCAAGACCACGACGGTACGGACCATCATGGGCTTCACGAAGGCGAGCGGCATCGTGCGCCTGGGCGGTCAGGACCTGGGGCATGTTCCTCCGCATCGCCGGCCCTTCTTAGGCATCGGCTACGCCCCCGAGGACCGTCGTCTCTTCTCGGCCTTTACGGTGGAAGAAAACATTCTTCTGCCCGGTCGCGTCGCTAAACTTGGCGCGGACGAGGCGCGCCGGCGGCTGGAGCGAACCTACTCCGTCCTGCCGGAACTCAAGGAACTTGCGAGTCGCCCGGCGGGCTCCGTCTCGGGCGGCCAAGGCAAGATGGTCGCCCTCGGGCGCGCCCTGATGCTAGGCACCCGCCTCGTCATTCTGGACGAGCCGTTCCAGGGACTCGCCCCTGTGCTGGCGCAGAGGTACGCCGAAGCGCTGCGTCGGCTTCGTTCGCAGGACCGGGACATTACCCTGCTGATCACCGAGTCGAACCCAAAGCTGCTCGAGACTTTCGCCGACGTGACGCTGACGATCGAGCGCGGCGAAATCGAAAGCCGGTTCCTTGCGTAGCGCTCGCCCGGTTCGGCGCGCGAAACAGACGGTCAAGCCAAGCTCCACGAGCTGCTCAACTCGCACCAACTGGAATTGGGGCGATGATGGCATTATGCCCCTGTTTTGCCCGACGGAACAACCTGTTTTCGTAAAATCCGCAAGGCTCGCCGCCAAGTCATTGAAATCGCTGTCACCGGCTACTGTGCATGGGGTTGTTTTCGACGTTTCTGTTTTCAGCGAGCGGGCCTGATCCAGGGCCGGCGCTAGTGTCCGCCGAGATAGGCCGTGATCAGCCGGGGATCGTGGATGAGATCCTTGGCGGGGCCGGACTGCACGATCTCGCCGGTCTCGAGCACATAGCCGTAGTCGGCCGTCTCCAGCGCGGCGCGGGCGTTCTGCTCGACCAGCAGGATCGAGACGCCGAGATCGCGCAGCGAGGCGATGGTGCGGAAGATCTCGCGCACGATCAGCGGTGCGAGGCCGAGGCTCGGCTCGTCGAGCATGAGCAGCTTCGGCTTGGCCATCAGCGCGCGCCCGAGCGCCAGCATCTGGCGCTCGCCGCCGGAGAGGGTGCCGGCGGCCTGGCGCTGCCGCTCCTTCAGGCGCGGAAAGCGATCATAGACCTCGTCCAGCGTCTTCTGGACGCCCGAGCGGTCGCGCAGGCTGTAGGAGCCGAGCAGGAGATTGTCGGCGACCGACATGTCGGAGAACAGCTCGCGCTTCTCCGGCACGAGGCACAGCCGACGCTCGACGCGGTCCTCGACGGACATCCTGCCGATGTCGTTGCCCTGAAAGACGAGGCGGCCGCGGGAGGCGAGCAATCCGATAGCGGCCATCAGCAGCGTGGTCTTGCCGGCGCCGTTCGGGCCGATCACGGTGACGATCTGGCCTTCCTCGACCGACAGCGAGACGTTGCGGACCGCTTCGACATTGTCGTAGCAGACGGTCACATCCGTCATGGAAAACATCTCGCTCACGCGACGCCTCCGAGATAGGCCTCTTGAACCCGTTCGTCGCTCCGGATCGCGGCAGGCGCGCCCTCGCAGAGCTTGGAGCCGAAGTCGAGCACGACGATGCGGTCGACCAGCGACATCACGAACTCCATGTCATGTTCGACGATCAGGATGGTCAGATGATCCGACCGCAGCGAGCGGAGCAGCTCCGCAAGCCTGAGCTTCTCCTGGCGACGCAGGCCCGCGGCGGGCTCGTCCAGCACCAGCAGCGCCGGGTCTGCGGCGAGCGCGCGCGCGATCTCCAGGATGCGCTGGTTGCCGAGCGGCAGATTGCCCGCGAGCTCGAACGGCTTGTCGCCGAGCCCGACGCGCTCGAGCTGCTTCAAGGCCTCGTGCCGGGTGCTGGCTTCCTCGCGCTGGTTGAGGCGGAGGGCGCCGGCGAACAGGCCCGTGCTGGTGCGCGCGTAGGTGCCGAGCATGACGTTCTCGAGCAGGCTCATGCGCGGCCGCAGCTTCACATGCTGGAAGGTCCTGGCGATTCCGTCCCTCGCGATGCGGGATTGTGGATCGCGCGTGATGGCGCGTCCGGCAAAGACGATCTCGCCCTTGTTGACCCTGAGTGCGCCCGTCAGGCAGTTGAACATCGTGCTCTTGCCGGCGCCGTTTGGGCCGATGACGGCGAGGATCTCGCCGGAGCGGACTTCGAAGCTGACATTGTTGACGGCGACGAGACCGCCGAACCGCCGTTCGGCGCCGTCGACCTTCAGAAGCAGTTCGCCCGGTTTCGGCTGGGGACGGCGGGGCAGTGGCGGGGCGGCTGGCGGCCGTTCGCGCTTGATCTTCGGCAAGTAGCGCGCGACGAACGGCACGATGCCCTGCCGCGCCCATTGCAGGAACAGGATGAACAGCGCGGAGAAGGCGACGATCTCGAGCTGGCCGGACGCGCCCTTGGCGATCAGCGGCAGATAGTCCTGCACGCTGTTCTTGAGTAGGGTGACGATAGCGGCGCCCACGACGCCGCCGAGCAAGCTGCCGGCGCCGCCGACCATCGACATCATCAGATATTCGATGCCCATGCCGGCCTCGAACGGGCCCGGGCTGATGAAGCGGCTCATATGGGCGTAGAGCCAGCCGGAGAGCGAGGCGAGGAAGGCCGCGATCACGAACGTCACGAGCTTGATCCGGAACGCGTTGATGCCGAGGCTTTCGACCAGGATATTGCCGCCGCGCAGCGCGCGCATGGCACGGCCGACCCGGGAGTCCAGGAGATTGTAGCCGAGGAAAAGCACCACGACGACGATGCCCCAGATCAGGAAATAGATCTGGGCGCTCGAGACGAGCGCGAATGATCCGATACTGATCGGCGGGATCGACGAGATGCCGTTGAAGCGCCCGAGTCCCTCGACATTGCCGAACAGGAAGCCGATGGCGAGCCCCCAGGCGACGGTCGAGAGCGACAGGAAATGGCCCTGGAGCCGCAAGGTGACGACGCCGAGGACGGTCGCGACACCGCAGGTCAGCGCCACCCCGAACACGAGGCCGAGCCACGGCGAATATCCATTCAGAGCAGAGACCCAGGCCGTGGCATAGGCCGCGACGCCGACGAAGGCGGCCTGTCCGAAGGACACGATGCCGCCGACGCCAGTGAGCAGGGCAAGGCCGATCGCGACCAGCGAATAGATGCCGATATAGTTCATCAGCGTGATGCTGAAGGGGTTGAGGACGAATGGCGCGAGCGCGAGGCACGCTACCGCCGCCACCGCCGCGAGCTGAACGTGAAGGCGCGTCATTCCTCGATCTCCTCCTCGGAATGCAGCGAGGCGAGGGATCGCCAGATCAGGATGGGGATCAGAAGCGAGAACACGATGACATCCTTCAGCGCGCTGCTCTCGAAGGATGCGAAGCTTTCGAGGATACCGACGCCGACCGCGCCGATGGCCGCGCCGGGATAGCTGGTCATGCCGCCGACGATGGCGCCGACGAAGGCCTTGAGGCCGAGCAGGAAGCCGGAATCGTAGAATATGGTGTTGACGGGCGCGATCAGGATTCCGGAGACGCCGGCCATCAGCGAGCCCAGGAGATAGGCGATGGTGCCGGCGCGGGCGGGACGTATGCCCATCAGGCGGGAGCCGGTCCGGTTCACGGCCGTGGCGCGGAGCGATTTACCGACCAGCGTGAAGTCGAAGAAGAGATAGAGCAGGCCAGAGAAGACGAGGGCTGCGATCACGATCAGCATGGTCTGGCCCGAGATCAGCACGCCCGCAAGCTCGGTCGACAATGACGTCAGCGGCTCGGTCCTGACACCCTCGGGACCGAAGAAGAGCAGCCCAAGGCCGACCAGCGCGAAGTGCAGGGCGACGGAGACGGTCAGGAGCAGCAGCACCGTTCCGTCCGCAATGGGACGGAAGACGATCCGGTCCAGCAGCGGGGAGATGGGGGTGATCAGCATCAAGGCCAGCACGAGCCTGATGGCGAGCGGCGGATCGGCGCGCATGGTCAGCCAGGCGAGACCAACAACGGCCAGCGGCAATGCGAGATAGAAGAAGAGAGCGCGCGGAAGCAGCTGACGCTCGCCATTGCGCAGCAGCGAGACGATTTCGATCAGGGTTGCGAGGCACGCAAGGATGAGGACCAGCGCGCCCGTGCCCGGAAAGCGCTTAGCGTCGAGCGCCGCCAGCGTCAGCGCCGTGAAGGCCGCGATGTCGCCAAAGGGAATGAAGATGACCCGTGTCACGGTGAAGATGAGGACGGTCCCGATCGCCACCAGCGCGTAGACTGCGCCGGTGGCGATCCCGTCGATCGCAAGAATGGCTGCGATGTCGCTCGTCATTGAGAACGCCGTCCCCTTGTTCTGGTGGCCTGCCGCTGTCCGACTACGGCGCGTATTTCCAGGCGCCGCCGGTCAGGCGCACCACGACCAGCGCGCGCTCATCGACGCCGGTCACCGAGCCGGGCTTGAAGTTGTAGATGGCGTGCACGCCGGGCAGCTCCTTGGTGCTGAGAATCGCGTCCCGCAGGGCGGCGCGAAATTCCGCCGTGCCGGGCTTCGCCGTCTTGAGCGCGCGCTCTGCTGCGTTGGCGAAGATCAGCCAGGCGTCGAACGAGTACGCGGAGAAGCCGTCCGTGGTGGGGATGTTATGGACCTTTTGGTAGACGCTGCGGAAATCCAGCGCGATCTTCTTGGCGAAGTGTTCGTCGGGCAGCTGCTCGGCCACGATGACCGGGCCGGCGGAGACCTGGATGCCTTCGGCCGCCTTGCCGCCGACGTTCACGAAGTCCGGATTGACGAGCGCCACCGTGCCGTAGGTGTTTCCCTTGAAGCCGCGCTCCGCGAGGCTGAGGAGCGGCAGCGCACCTTGGGTCCCCGAGCCACCATCCAGGACGGCGTCCGGCCGCGCCGCAAGCACTTTGAGGATCTGCGCGGTGACCGAAGTGTCGGTGCGCGCATAGCGCTCGTTGGTCTGGATCTTGACGTCGCCGGCGGCCTCCGCCGCCTTGGCGCCGTTGTAGACGAGGTCCCCCCAGGCGTCGGAGAAGCCGATATAGCCGATGTTCTTCATGCCATCGCGCTTCATGCGATCGGCGATGATCTTGACGAGGAGGGATGCAGGCTGCGGCACCGACACCACCCACTGCTCGGGTGTTTCCGGCAGTTTGCCGATCGGCGAAACCGCGATCATCGGCACTTTCAATTCGCTCGCCACTGCCGCCATGGCGATGGTCGAGGGCGCCGTCGCCGTGCCGATCAGGAGGTCGACCTTCTCTTCTTCCACCAGCTTGCGGGCGTTGCGGGTCGCGGCCGACGGGTCGGAGCCGTCGTCGAGCTGGATCAGGCGGATGGTCTCGCCGTTGACGGTCTTCTTGTATTCATAGGCCGCGTTGATGCCGCGCCCGTAGGGGATGCCGATCGACGAGCCGTTGCCGCTGAGCGAGGTGACGAAGCCGATGGTGATATCGGCCCGCGCGGCGGGGGCTGTGACGATGCCGGCAGCAAGTGCAAGTAAACTCAGAGCCTTGCGCATATGCGTTCTCCTCCGTTGATGCTGGATAGGAATGCTTCGATGCTGCCGCGCGGGGTCACCGAACGACGAACCGACCGATTGAAAACATTGCTGCGGCGCCAAATACCGGGCGCGACCGAAGAGAGTGTGCTGGCCCGGCGCTCAGCAGTCATGATGTTGCGTGCCGCGCGAACGATAGGCCCACCGGCACATGCAAGCGGGCGTTTTCCGGAGCGATGAAAGGTCGTCGATGCCGCCGCGATGCGCGACCGGCGATGCTGCTGCTAAGGCCGGCTGTTCGAGCACGGCGACTGTCCACACGATCGAGTCTCTCAAAATCGGTGCCCTGCAACATCATTGTCATGGCCACCGGTCCTTGACCGGCGAGGAATTACTTAAAGCCTAAAGTAACTCCGGTGGCGCCGTCAACACGTGTCACGGGGCTGTCAGAAGAAAATGTTGTTGCATACAATTTCGTCAGTGTGCGGCGCTTCTGCGCTATTCCACCGATCAAAAACGCTGTGCTCGCCTTGGCCCCGACGGCACTGGTCACCGTCGCGGCCGCGCGCATTTGACGCGTCAATTAGTTTATGATTGAAATATATTCATCGGCAGCCGACGACCGATCCTCCGATCACCGCTTGAGGAGAAGGACGATGCGCATCTTCTGGCAGAGCTTTGTTGATGCGAGCGTGAATGCGCCCTACATGGCGCGGCTGTCGGAATACCTGAACGACATCGCTGCGCCAGGCACGGCGGTCCACGTCCAGGGCATCAGTCCGCCGGACCGCGAGTTCGGACGGCTCGCGGAATTGCGCTGTGCGGTCCAGGCAATCGACAACGGCATCGCAGCGGAGGAGGGTGGGTTCGACGCCTTCGTCATGGGGCATTTCCAGGATCCCGGACTCTACGAGTTGCGCTCGGCGCTCGACATTCCCGTGATCGGGACTGGCGAGGCGACGTTGCTGGCGGCCTCTCAACTCGGGCGGCGGCTAGGTCTTGTGACGCTCGATCCCGTCTTCGAGGTCTTGCACTATGAGCAGGCTGAGCGTTACGGCCTCGGCGATCGCGTCGTCCATGTGACCGGCCTTGGCTGCAGGCCGGATGATTTCGCCGATGCGTTCGCCGGAAACGCTGCCGCGCAAGCCCGCATGGTCAAGGATTTCGTCGCCTGCGCGCTCCCGCTGGTGGAACGCGGCGCGGATGTCGTGATCCCGGCCGGCGTGTTGCCAGGCCTCTTGATCGGGCGGGAGCATGGCCTGAAGGTCGGCTACGCTCCGGTGGTCAACTGCGCGGCCGTGGCGCTCAAGAGTGCCGAGATGTGGGTGCAGCTCCGGAAGCTCAATGGCACCGAGCCCAGCCGCGGGCCGAGCTTCAGGCGGGCCAGCGCCCAGGCCCGCGATGACTTCCGCGCGCTACTTGCCCGTAACAGCCGCTAGTGCTCGAAAAACCGTTCCTGGAGAACAAATAATGATGACCCCCGAAAAGATCCTGTACGAGACCGAGGTGACGGCGACCGGAGGCCGGGATGGCAAGGCGGCCAGCGCTGACGGTCTGCTCTCGGTGTCCCTGTCCTTGCCGAAATCGATGGGTGGTCCCGGTGGCGAAGGCACCAATCCCGAGCAGCTCTTTGCGGCCGGCTATGCCGCTTGCTTTCTCGGCGCGGTCAGGCTCGTCGCGCGCACGCGGAAGGTAGTGCCCTCTGCCGAGCCCTCCGTGACTGCGAAGGTTGCGATGGGGCCGGTGCCCGTCGGATATGCCCTCGCTGTCGAGCTGAAAGTCAACCTGCCCGGTGTCGAGAAGGCCGTGGCCGAAGAGGTCGTTGCCGGTGCGCATGAGCGTTGCCCCTATTCCAACGCAACCCGCGGCAATATTGACGTGAAACTGACGGTGGTCTGAGGCGGATGAACGAGGACGGTCGGTGACCAACACCTTGCGCGCACCATATGACGGCGTGGTGATCGCGGCTCCCGTCACGATTCCCTATGTGCGCTACTCCATCGAGAGCGCGCAATGGTGGATCGGGCGGGCGCTGAGCGCGCTCGTCGCGCAGGCCGGCATCAAGGCCTCCGATATCGACGGCCTGTGCGTCTCCAGTTTCACCATGGGCACGGACAGTGGCGTCGGCTTGACGCAGCATTTCGGGCTCTGCGTCCGGTGGTTGGACACGATCCCGCTCGGCGGCGCCAGCGCCATCGCGGCGCTGCGCAAGGCCGCGCGCGCGGTTCAGGCGCGCGATGCCGACATCGTGGGGTGCGTCGCTGGCGACACCAATCACGTCGATTCGTTCAGGCTGACGCTGGAGAATTTCTCGCGGTTCAATCAGGACGCCGTCTATCCTTACGGCGCGGGCGGCGCCAATGCCAGCTTTGCGCTGATTGCGCGCAACTATATGCGAATGTTCGGCGTCGCGCGCGAGGACGTCGGCAAGATCGCTGTCGCCCAGCGCGCCAATGCCCTGCGCAACCCGCATGCGCTCATGAAGGCGCCGCTCACGCTCGAGCAATACCTGGCGGCCCGGCCGATCTCCGATCCGATCCACCTGTTTGATTGCGTGATGCCCTGTGCGGGCGCGGAAGCTTTCCTCGTGATGCGCGATGAGACGGCTTCATCCCTGAAGCTGCCCGCCGCGCGACTCCTTTCGACGATCGAGCGGCACAATGCCTTTGCCGACGATCCGATGCAGGTGCGCGGCGGCTGGGCGATGGATGTCGGCGAGCTCTATGCGATGGCCGGCGTCAAGCCTGACGATCTCGATGTCGTGCAGACCTATGACGACTATCCCGTCATCACGATGATGCAGTTCGAGGATCTCGGATTCTGCAAGAAGGGCGAGGGCGCTGAGTTCGTGCGCCAACACGATCTCACCATCGACGGCGACTTCCCGCACAATACCTCGGGCGGACAGCTCTCGGTCGGGCAGGCCGGTGCCGCCGGCGCCTATCTCGGCCTCGTTGAAGGGCTGCGGCAGGTTCTGGGCAGTGCCGGTCCCACGCAAGTCAGGAATGCGAGCCTCGCTCTGGCCTCCGGGTTCGGTATGATCAACTATGATCGTGGTCTCGCCTCGGGTGCCGCGATCCTTGCTGGACCTTCGCGATGATAGAGCCGATCAAGCCCCCCCGGCGCAAGAACCCGCTGCTGCGGACGCGGCTACCGGCCTCGCCACCACGACCGCGCAGCAGGATGTCGCACGGGTTCACGCGTGCGGCCGCCGAAGGCCGCTTTATGCTGCAGCGCTGCGAGGCTTGCGGCGCCTTTGCCTATCCGGCGCGCGAAGCCTGCCCGTCTTGTCTTTCGGCCGGCCTCGCTTTCGTCGATGCGCCGCGGCGAGGTGTACTGCTTGCCGAGACAACGGCACGGGTGCCGAGCGACGTCTATTTCCGCGAACGGGCGCCGTGGCGGATCGGCCTCGTCAAGATGGATTGCGGTCCGACGATCGTCGCACATCTTCATGCCGACTGCGCAGAGGGCGCGGCCGTCAGCATGTCGCTGCAACTCGACAAGAGCGGCCAGGCGGTGGCCTTTGCCCGTCCCGAAGGGGAGACTCCCAACATGGCAGACGACAAGCAGTGGCGGGAGATGACGGCCGATCCGAAATTTCGTCGCGCGCTCGTCACCAACGGCCGCAGCGTCATCGGTCAGGAAGCCGTCGCCGCCTTGACGGCGGCGGGCGCCAAGACGGTGTTCGTCGGCGTTGCCGAACCATGGCGGCCGTTCGCCGGCGAGGAGCGGCTGCGGGGCCAGGAGGGGATCGAGATCGTGACTCTCGATGCGGCTGACGAAAAATCGGCTAGCGATCTTGCGGCCGATATCGGCGGCAAGGTCGATATTCTCGTCAACACGACGGAATATGTCCGGCCGGGCGGCCTGCTCGATCGCAGAGGCACGAGCATCGCACGGGACGAGATCGATCAGGCCTATCTCGGCTTCATCAATCTCGCTCAAGCCTTTGGCCCCACCATGCGGATGCGCGGTGCCGACGGCATCAACAGCAGTGCCGCATGGGTCAATATTCTCTCGGTCTATGCACTGGCGAACTGGCCCGCCTTCGGCGCCTACTCGGCCTCGCAAGCGGCGTGCCTGTCGCTGTCGCATTGCTTGCGCGCGGAGTTGCGGCCCGGCGGCGTCCGGGTAATGAACCTGTTCACCGGCCCTGTCGACACCGAATGGTTCCAGACCGTGCCGCCGCCGAAGGTCGCGCCGCGCGTGATCGCGCAGGCGATCGTCTCGGGCCTCAAGAGCGGGCTCGAAGAGATGTATGTCGGAGATGTCGCCGAGGAGATCCGACAACGTCTCGCGGCCAATCCGAAAGCGCTCGAGCGCGAGCTTGACAGATAGCAAGCGGATTTCAACCGAGCTGGAGGACGTGACCATGCAAAGCAAGAGTCTCCTAGAGCTGGCGAGTGCGATTTCTTCCGGCGCGGTGCGCGTCGTCGATCTGACCTTCACACTCAGTCCGGACTTTCCGGTCATCGTCCTCCCGCCGGAGTTCGGTCAGGCCGCGCCTGTCCGCATCCAGGAAATATCGCGATACGATGGTCGCGGCCCGGCCTGGTACTGGAACAACGTTA
Source organism: Bradyrhizobium sp. USDA 223 (assembly GCF_044909005.1). Taxonomy (NCBI): domain Bacteria; kingdom Pseudomonadati; phylum Pseudomonadota; class Alphaproteobacteria; order Hyphomicrobiales; family Nitrobacteraceae; genus Bradyrhizobium; species Bradyrhizobium sp. USDA 223. The sequence continues at coordinate 3,365,990 of NZ_JBIYDR010000001.1, read as the reverse complement.
CGTTCGGCGAACACACCGGCACGCATTTCGACGCGCCGATTCACTGGTTCACCGGCAAGAACCTGCCGAACAATGCCGTCGACACGATGCCCGCCAAGGACATGATTGCACCGGCCTGTGTCATCGACTGCTCGGCGCAGGCAGCGCAGGATCCCGATTTCCTGCTGACCGTCCCGATTGTCGAAGCCTGGGAAGCCAGGCACGGCCGTATCCCCGAGCGGAATTGGGTGCTGCTCAGGACCGACTGGTCGAAGAAAGGCTGGCGCGATTACTCCAATCTCGGGGACGACGGCGCGCATACGCCGGGCCCGAACCCGGCGGTGATGAAGTGGCTGGTGGAGGAGCGCGGTGTCATCGGTTTCGGCACCGAAACCATCGGCACGGATGCGGGGCAGGCCGGGCACTTCGAGCCGCCTTATCCCGCGCATCACTTTCTGCACGGCGCGGGCCGCTACGGCCTGCAATGCCTGTGTAACCTGGATCAGCTTCCGGCCACCGGCGCCGTCATCGTGGCCTCGCCACTGAAGATCCAGAACGGTTCCGGCAGCCCGCTTCGAGTCATCGCTCTGGCGTCGTCGACCTGAGCCCAATCCATGGCGCTCGCCAATCAGACCAAGAAATTCTCACGTAAGACAGGTGCCATGAACTTGATCAAGAGCCTGGTGGCTTTCACTGCATTGCTGCTTGCCGTTCCGCAATTCGCGCAGGCCGAGATCCTCGTCGGATTCGTCACCGGCCTCAGCGGGCCGGTATCATCGATTGGTATTCCCAACGCGAAGGGGATCGCGGCAGGTCAGGTCTATATCGGCGAAATCGGCGGCGAGAAGCTGCGGGTCATCCAGCTCGACGACGGCTCCGATCCGACCGCGTCGGCACGCAATGCGCGCAAGCTGGTGGAACAGGAGAAGGTCGATATCCTGATCGGCACGTCCGGCGCTCCCCAGACGCTCGCGATGGCGACCGCGGCCATCGAGATGAAGATTCCGATGATCGCGGTGTCGCCGATCGCACCGGTGCCGTCAGGCGACGGCGGTCCCTGGGTCGTGCAGACGCCGCAGCCGACGCCGCTTCTGGTGCGAGGAATCGTCGACCACATGAAGGCCAAGGGCCTGATGACCGTCGCCTTCATCGGTTTCTCCGACGCGTTCGGCGATCTCATGTACAATTCGCTCGAGCAGAGTGCGAAGGCCGCTGGCATCAAGGTCGTCGCCAACGAACGCTATGCCCGGTCGGACTCCTCGGTGACGGCTCAGGTGCTGCGCGCACTCGCCGCGCGTCCCGACGCCATCATGCTCGGCGGCACCGGCACGCCAGGCGCGCTGCCGGTCATCGCGCTGTCCGAGCGGGGATATAAGGGACCGCTCTATGGCAATCACGGGCTGATCAGCGCCGATTTCCTTCGTCTGGCCGGCAAGGCCGCCAACGGCATCATGTGCCCGACGGGACCTGTGACCGCGGCGGAGCAGCTTGCGGCCAGCAATCCGATAAAGAAGGTCGCCCTGGATTTCCGCGCGGCCTTCGAAAAGGCCAACGGCGAGGCGCCGACGGATTCATTCTCGTCCTATTCCTTCGACGGCTGGCTGATCTTCGCCGACGCCGCCAAGCGTGCGCTGGAAACCGGTGCCAAACCAGGCTCACCTGAGTTCCGTACCGCGATTCGCCAGGCGCTGTTCACCACCAAAGAGGTGGTCGGGACGCAGGGCGTCTACACCTACACGCCGGCGGACCGGCATGGGGTCGACGATCGCTCGCGCATCATGGTTCAGATCGAGGACGGCAAGTACAAGCTGTTGCCTTGAGGTGCGAGCACGGTCGCAATGGAGAAAGATGCGCTGGCGAACATCAGCGAGGTGGTCGGCGGTGAGGACGTGACGCCTGCCTGGGCGCGCGCGATGGCGTCGTTTCCGCCGTCTGAGCGCATCCTCTCGACGATGCTCACGCGGCAGGCGGAGCGTTACGGCGACCGCCTTCTGCTCGTGGCCGGGGAGACGCGTTGGACCTTTGCGCAGGCTGCGGCGATTGCGGCTGCGTCGGCCCAGACGCTGGTCGATGCCGGGATCAAGCCGGGCGACCGGGTCGCGCTGATGTGCTCGAACCGTCCGGAGTTCTTGCAGGTCTATCTCGGCTGTGCGTGGCTGGGGGCGATCGCCGTCCCGATCAATACCGCGTTGCGCGGCTTCCAGCTGTCACACATTTTCCGCAACTCGCAACCCGCGCTTCTCGTCGTCGAGGCTCAGTTCGCCAGCGCGGTCGATAGTGTCGAGGCGGATGTCGAGCTGCCGCCTCGGACCTGGATCATCGGAGCTGGCGCCGACGCGGTCGGTGCCAGGATTTCCGCGGTCCCGCTGCCGCCTCTTGGCGCCGCAGCCCCGGCGGGCGCCGTCCGTCCCGGTGACACCGTTGCGATCCTCTATACGTCGGGCACCACGGGGCCTGCGAAGGGTGTGTGCTGTCCGCAGGCGCAGCTGTTCTGGTGGGGCATCTATTCGGCGCGCGCGCTCGGAATCCGCGAGGGCGATGTGCTGTTCACGACGCTGCCGCTGTTCCACACCAACGCGCTGAATGCGTTCTATCAGGCGCTGCTGAACGGATGCACGTACGTGCTCGAGTCGAAGTTCTCTGCTTCCGGCTTTTGGGCTGCCGCGCGACACCACAATGCGACGGTCGGCTATCTGCTCGGTGCGATGGCGTCGATGCTCCTGGCGCAGCCGAAGAGCGCAGACGAGTCAATGCATCGTCTTCGTGTCGCGCTTGGCGGCGGCGTGCCGCCGCAAATCCACGGCCCGTTCCGCGAGCGCTTCGGCGTACCGCTGGTCGACGGCTACGGGTCGACCGAGACGAATTTTGTGTTCGCCGGCACGATCCCGTCGGATCGGGCGGGGACTATGGGGTACCTGGCCGATGGCATCGAGGCGCGGATCGTCGACGAGAATGATTCCGCGCTGCCTGATGGAGAGGCCGGCGAGCTCGTGCTTCGCGCGAGAGAACCCTTTGCGTTCGCGTCCGGCTATTTCGGCATGCCGGAGAAGACCGTGGAGGCCTGGCGAAATCTCTGGTTCCACTCCGGCGATCGGGTCGTTCGCGATTCCGACGGGCATTATCGCTTCGTCGATCGCATGAAGGATTCCATCCGCAGGCGTGGCGAGAACGTGTCCTCGTGGGAAGTCGAGCAGGCCATCCAGGCGCATCCCGCGGTCGCTGCCTGCGCGATCTACCCGCTGCCATCGGAGTTGGGTGAGGATGAAGTTGCTGCTGCGATTCTGCTGGAACCGGGCCACTTGCTACAGCCCGTCGACATCGTCAGGCATTGCGAAGGGCGGATCGCCTATTTCGCTATTCCGCGTTATGTGCGAATCCTCAGTCAGATGCCGCTGACGGAGAACGGCAAGATCAAGAAGGGCGTACTGCGCGATGCCGGCGTCACGACGGATACATGGGATCGCGAAGCGGCCGGAGTGAAGGTACGACGCTGACATCGTATTCGCTTAAGGTTTTTGCAGGGCGTCCCTGACGGCGGCCTTGAGTTCGTCGAGTTCGCCGATCAATCCATCGAACCGGTCTGCCGGGAAATCCGCCAGCAGCTCGGCAAGCCATGCGCCGTGGCTCTTGGCCATTCGCCTGAAGATCTTGCGGCCTTCGACCGTCATACAGACGATCTGCACGCGCCGGTCGAGGTTCGACGCCGTGCGGGTGATGTATCCATCTGCGACCAGGCGGTCGACGATTGGCGTGAGGTTCCCGGCCGAGACCATCAGGCGCTTGGGCAGCTCTCCCAGCACAAGTCCGCTTGGTTCGCGGTCGAGCTGGGCGAGAACGTCGAAGCGGGGCATCGTGAAGTCGAACTCTTCGCGAAACCGGCGCCGCAACTCGCCTTCGATGAGGGACGTGCAGGCGAGCAGTCGGAGCCAAAGGCGTGTCTGAGCCCTGTACTCGGCCTCCTGATCCGTCTCATTCCTGGCCGAAACAGGCGTGGACTCCTTCGCGAGTGCCAATCGAATCTCCCGGGCTTCGTGGCTCATGAAAGCTGGCGCAGCTCTCGTGGACGTCGGCAAGATAGTTCGTGCCAAAAGTAAATTCAAGGCTGCCTCCGAAGGATCCGGAATCGGCGCCGCCGTGCATCCGATTTACACTGAATTTCATGATCGGTGCTGCGGTGAGGGGCTTGCCTCCAACGTCTTTGCAGAACCGTCTTGACAATGCACGCATCGAGGAAATATTTTATACTTAAAATAATTGGGTGAGAGCTCGGCGCAACGCGCGAAAGCGAGGGATCATGCGCATAGTCTGTATCGGCGGCGGGCCGGCCGGCCTCTATCTGGGCCTCCTGATGAAGCGTCGACATCCGGAGCATGTCATCACGGTCGTCGAGCGCAACAAGCCCTACGATACGTTTGGCTGGGGGGTGGTGTTCTCCGATGCCATGATGTCTGCGATGCGCCTTGCCGACCCCGAGAGCGCGGCCGAGATCGAGAACGCCTTCAATCATTGGGACGACATCGAGCTCGTCTTCAAGGGGACGCGCCAGCGTACTACCGGCCACGGCTTCATCGGCATTGGTCGCAAGCATCTGCTCAACATTCTCCAGAGGCGCTGCGAGGCTCTGGGTGTCGAGCTCGCCTTCGAGCGCGAGGTGGAGTCCGATCTCGAATTTCCCGACGCCGACCTGATCGTCGCCTGCGACGGGGTCAACTCCAGGATTCGTGCCCGCTATGCCGAACAGTTCCAGCCGGATATGGTGATCCGGCCGAACCGCTACATCTGGCTCGGCACCAAGAAGGCGTTCGACGCCTTCACGTTCGATTTCCAGAGGACCGAGCACGGCTGGTTCCAGGCACATATCTACAAGTTCGATGCGGAGACCTCGACCTTCATCGTCGAGACCACGGAAGAAGCCTACAATGCTCACGGGCTGGGCGAGCTCGATCAGCAGGAGTCGATCGACTTCTGCGAGAAGATCTTTGCGGAGACGCTCGACGGTGCGAAGCTTTTGACCAACGCCCGCCATCTGCGCGGCTCGGCCTGGCTCAATTTCAGCCGCCTGATCTGCGGCAAATGGAACGTGTTCAACGGCCGCTCCCACGTCGTGCTGATGGGCGACGCCGCGCACACCGCGCATTTCGCCATCGGGTCGGGCACCAAGCTCGCGCTCGACGACGCCATCGAGCTCGCCAACCAGTTCGATCGCCATGGTCACGGACGCGAGGGCATCCCGACCGTGCTGGAGGCCTACGAGGAAGTGCGTCGCGTCGACGTGGCGCGCATCCAGAACGCCGCGCGCAATGCCATGGAATGGTTCGAAGTAGTCGGCCGGCGCTATGCTGATACGCTCGAACCGCCGCAATTCTTTTATTCGATGCTGACGCGTTCGCAGCGCATCAGCCATGAAAACCTGCGCCTGCGCGACCGTGCCTGGTTGGAAGGATTCGAGCGATGGTTTGCCGCGCGCTCGGGCATCGTCGTCAAGGACGGCGAACGGGTACCGCCGCCGATGCTGACGCCGCACCGCGTGCGCGGCCTCACGCTGGCGAACCGCATCATGGTTTCACCGATGGCGATGTATTCGGCGAAGGACGGGCTCATCAACGACTTCCACATCGCCCACCTCGGAGCGCGCGCCATGGGCGGCGCCGCGTTGATCTTTGCCGAGATGACCTGCGTCTCGCCGGATGCCAGGATCACGCCGGGCTGTCTCGGGCTCTGGAATGATGAGCAAGCGGCACAATGGCGCCGGCTGGTCGATTTGATCCATAGCGTCGGACACGCCAAGGTCGGCATCCAGCTCGGCCATGCCGGGCGGAAGGGATCGACCCGGCTCGCCTGGGAGGGGATTGACCAGCCGCTGGCTTCGGGCAATTGGCCGCTGATCTCGGCTTCCGCGCTGCCCTATCTGCCGCACAGCCAGTTGCCGCGGGAGATGAACCGCAGCGACATGGACCGCGTCCGCGACAATTTCGTCGCCGCAACGCACCGTGCTGCCGACGCCAAGGTCGATTGGCTCGAGCTTCATTGCGCCCATGGCTATTTGCTGTCGAGCTTCCTCTCGCCGCTGACCAACCGGCGGACCGACGAATATGGCGGCAGCCACGAAGCTCGTGCGCGCTTTCCGCTGGAGGTGTTCAGGGCGATGCGCGCGGCATGGCCATCCGATCGGCCGATGTCGGTGCGGCTGTCCTGCCATGACTGGACCGAAGGCGGCAACACGCCGGCGGACGCCGCGATCTTCGCTGCGATGTTCAAGGAGGCGGGAGCAGACGTGATCGATTGCTCCTCGGGACAGGTCTGGAAGGAGGAACGGCCGATCTACGGCCGCCTGTTCCAGACGCCATTCGCCGATCTGATCCGCAACGAAGTCGGCATCGAGACGATTGCAGTCGGTGCGATCTCCGAGGCCGATCACGCCAACTCGATTCTCGCGGCTGGCCGCGCGGATCTCTGCGCGATTGCGCGGCCGCATCTCGCCGACCCGGCCTGGACGCTGCACGAAGCCGCGCGCATCGGCATCACAGCGGTCAACTGGCCGAAGCAGTATCTGTCCGCCAAGGGACAATACGAAGCCAATCTGGCGCGTGCTGCTGCCGTGGCCGCGCAGTGAGCGAAGGAGGGGATCGGATGAACTCCGTGGTAAAGATGATCCGGCGCGAATGGCTCGACTGGCCGTTCTTCGAGTCCCCCCATCTTGCGATCGGCGAGGCGCTCGATCGCTTCGTGCAGTCGGGAGCCCTTCACAAGATCGATCACAATGATGTGGATGGTGCCTGTCGCAAGCTTGTGCGTGCGATGGGCGAGGCGGGGTTGCTCGATTGCGCGGTCGCGGCGCCCGATGGCGATGCGACGTCGATCGATTCCCGCTCGATCTGCCTGTCGCGCGAGTCGCTGGCCTATGCCGATGGCCTCGCGGATTTTGCTTTCGCCATGCAGGGGCTTGGCTCCGGAGCGATTGCTCTGGGTGGCTCGGCAGAGCTGCGCAAGGCCGTGCTGCCGAAGGTGCGTTCCGGCGAATGGCTCGCGGCCTTCGCGCTCTCCGAGAAGGAGGCGGGGTCGGACGTCGCGGCGATGTCATGTACGGCGCGGGCCGACGGCGACAACTACGTCATCGACGGCGAGAAGACCTGGATCTCGAACGGCGGTATTGCCGACGTCTATACGCTGTTCGCTCGAACGGGCGAGGCGCCGGGCGCCCGCGGCATTTCGGCCTTCGTCGTCTTTCCGGATGATCCCGGTTTTAGCATTGCCGAGCGCATCGACGTCATCGCGCCGCACCCGCTGGCGACGTTGCGCTTCACCAATTGCCGGATTCCCGCCAGCCGTAGGCTCGGCGCGCCCGGGGGCGGGTTCAAGCTCGCGATGCAGACGCTGGATATTTTCCGCGCATCGGTCGCCGCCGCAGCCCTCGGCTTTGCCCGTCGCGCGCTCGACGAGGCATTGTCGCATGCCCGCAGCCGAAACATGTTCGGTGCGACGCTGGGGGATCTTCAACTGACCCAGGCCGCGCTCGGCGACATGGCGACCGACACCGACGCGGCGGCGCTGCTGACCTACCGCGCGGCCTGGCGCCGCGATGTGCAGAAGCTTCCGACGACGCGCGAAGCCGCCATGGCGAAGCTGACCGCCACCGAGACCGCGCAGCGCGTCATCGACCGTGCCGTCCAGATGTTCGGCGGCCGCGGCGTGCGCAAGGGAGAGGTCGTCGAAGGTCTCTACCGCGAAATCCGCGCGCTGCGCATCTACGAGGGCGCGACCGAGGTCCAGAAATTGATTGTCGCCCGCGAGCTGTTGAAGCCGCGCTGAGAGGATTGAGAACTACGCATGAGCACGATCAGCAAGCCGGAAGCCCCCGTTGCGCGTGATCTGCAACTGCTTCAGCCCAGCGGCTGGCCGCAGCCGAAGGGGTATGCGAACGGTGTCATGGCTGAAGGACGACTCATCGTGACGGGTGGTGTGGTCGGTTGGGACGCCGCCGGGCGATTTGCCGACGGACTCGTTGCGCAGGTCCGCCAGACGCTCGAAAACATCGTCGCGATCCTGGCAGAGGGCGGCGCGCGGCCGGACCATCTCGTGCGCCTGACCTGGTACGTCGTGGATATGGACGAATATGTGTCGAACCTGAAGGCGCTCGGCAAAGTCTATCGCGAGGTCATTGGCGCCCATTACCCCAGCATGGCGCTGGTGCAGATCGTGCGTCTCGTCGAGCCATCCTCGCGTGTCGAGATCGAGGCGACGGCCGTCGTCCCGCGCTGACGAAGGCGTCGGCCGCAGGCCCGAGGCGAGACCGCGACGATGGAAAGCTCTCCACGGCGCCCGTGATGGATTGGAGCGAGAGCTCGATATTTTCAACGCTAAGGGGCGGCGTGTGCACGATGTGTGCACCGGGAGATGCACAAAAATCTATCGACTGCAAATCTGAGCAGACGGTCTGAGGCGTGATACTGAGCTCGGCTTCCGCGCGATCGAATTGACGAGAGCAGTGCAGCGACTACAACAGGCGTTTCGCCGCCGGTCATGAGTGAGAAAGAAGCCCAATGTTCCTGACCGAGAACGATCTGAATGAATTGGTGGCATGGCGACGCCATCTTCACGCCGTGCCGGAACTGTCGGGACAAGAGGCAAAAACCGCGGAAGCCGTGCGGGCCCGTCTTCAGGCGGCGGGTGCCGACAGGATCGTTTCGGGCCTCGGTGGTCACGGCGTGCTTGGAATCTACGATGGACGTGAGTCTGGCCCGACGATTATGCTTCGGGCCGAACTGGATGCACTGCCGATTCAGGAAAAATCAGAACTCAAGCATCGATCACCGGTAGCAGGAAGTGCCCATCTCTGCGGTCATGATGGTCATATGGCAATTCTGGCGGCCGTAGCGCAAAATCTGAGCCAGCAACGTCCAAGCCGAGGTCGCGTAGCGCTCCTGTTTCAGCCGGCCGAGGAGGACGGGTCCGGTGCGGCCGCCGTTCTGGCTGATGCGAAGTTTGAGCAGGTGCGGCCCGACTTTGTCTTCGCGCTGCATAACCTTCCCGGGCTCGGTCTTGGACAGGTCTCCCTTGCCGAGGGCTTGGTGAATTGCGCCTCGCAAGGAATGCAGATCAGATTATCAGGACGAACCACGCACGCGTCGAATCCGGAGCTCGGTATCTCCCCGAAAGACGCACTCGCCAGGCTCCTGCTGGAGATTCCCGCACTTGGGCACGGTACGGAGCTGGACGACGACTTCTCAATGCTGACGGTCACCCATGCAAGACTTGGGGAGCCTGCGTTCGGTATCGCGCCGGGCTTCGGCGAGTTGTGGGCGACACTGAGAACATGCACCGACGTGATGATGGAACGGCTCCGCCTGGAGGCGGAAGACTTGGTTCGACGCGTGACGGCCGGTGAGGGGCTGAGCACGGAAATCGCTTATCGCGACGTCTTCAATCATTGCGCAAACCACGTCGATGCTGTTGCCCATCTTAGAAATGCGCTGGACGCAGAGGGGGTGCGACATTCGGCGGAGGGCCTCCCACTGCGCGGCTCCGAGGACTTCGGACGTTTTGGCTTCCGTTCGAGGTCGGCGATGTTCTTCCTGGGAGCCGGCAAAGAGCATCCCGGGTTGCATGAGTCGAACTACGACTTTCCGGATCAGTTGATAGAAATTGGTGCAAGAATATTCATTCGCACCATACGCAACCTACTTGGCTAAATCGAGAATTCCGGACGGAATGACAGCGGATCGCCTGCGTGTCACACGTTGGATCGGCGATTAGAACGATTTGAAACTAGAAGCATTCGAAAATTTGCAGTGAAGTTCGAAACAGGAAATCGCTTCTCCGATCACGACGGTTTTTGTCGTGCAACCTTAGATAATTTCTAGGTCTCAATTTCTTCTCGCAGCACAGTCGTATGTTAGGAAGCGACGGGGACGTGCTTGCAAGTGGAATTGGGGCGCAGGAATGACGCGTGAACTCTCGGCCAGGAAAATCGTGCGTACACTATCGTTGGGCGCGGTGAGTTATCTCGCGCTGTCGATGGAATCTTCGGGTGACCTTCAGCGTGCGGTTGCGCAATCCAATCTGCCGCCCGTGACCGTGGATGCCCCCAAGCCGAGAGTTCGTCAGCCGGTCCAGAGATCACAGCCGACGCGCGCCTCGCGTGGACAGCGATCCGTCGCCGCGGCGGCTCCGCGCCAGGCTGCACCCGTTCCCTATGTGGTGCCTTCGACCGGTACGGTCGGCACGGTGCCGCCCGCTTACGCAGGCGGCCAAGTCGCAACCGGCGGAAGCCTCGGTCTGCTCGGCAATCGCGGTGTGATGAACACGCCATTCAACCAGACGAGCTATACGGCGGAGTTGATACAGAACCAGCAAGCGCGCACAGTAGGGGACGTTCTGTTCAACGATCCCTCGGTCCGAACGAAGACGCCCGCTGGCAACGGCATTGATGGTGTGTACATCCGGGGCTTTTGGCACGACAGTGGCGACTATTCGATGAATGGTCTCTACGGAATGGCACCGTTCTACTCAACGTCCGCCAATTTCCTTGAACGTGTTGAGGTTCTGAAGGGGCCGAGCGTGCTTCTCGGAGGGATGCCGCCCGCAGGGGCCAATGGTGGCAGCATCAATCTGGTAACGAAGCGAGCTCCCGACTTCGACATCACTCAGCTCACCGCATTGTATATCTCAAAGTCTCAATTCGGACTGCAAACCGATATTAGCCGACGATACGGCGAGCATAAGGAATGGGGAGTCCGCTTCAACGGCATGGGACGGGGTGGATCGACAGCGTATGACCGACAAACCGACCAGTTTGGAAACGCGGTGCTCAATCTGGACTACCGCGGCGAGCGTGTCCGCTTTTCCACCGATCTGGGCTATCAGGCCGAGAATCTCAAGCCGCCCTTGCGATTTCTAACGTTCACCACCAGCCCTCCCTTTGCGACCACAATTCCGGTGCCCGCACTTCCAAAGCCCGGAGCGAACTACATGCCGGACTGGGCAACTTGGAAGCCGCGAGATTCCTTCGCACTGACCCGGGGCGAAGTCGACCTAACGGAGTCCGTGACTGTCTATGGTGCGGTCGGATATCACAAGAGCGAGATTGACTACATTTACCCTTCGCCACGTATCACGAACGCAAACGGTAACTGGTCGGCCGTTCCTTTCAGTGGAAGTGATGTCTATGACAACTATACGGGCGAGGCGGGGCTGCGCGCCTCGGTCGATACCGGCCCCATCAATCATCTGTTGACGGTCAACTACTCTGCTTTCGAGCGGGACTACAGCTCGTTCGGCAGGGCCGGTACTGCTATCAGTTCAAACCTGTACAATCCGCTCCCGATTCCTTTTCCAAACTTTGTTACTGTCGCCCAAAATCTGCAGACGCAGACGAAGCTTACCAGCGTCGGTATCGCTGACACGATGTCGATGCTCGACAACAGGCTGCAGCTCGTAATCGGCGCAAGGCGGCAGACAGCAGCTGTAGACAGCTTGAACCTGCTGACCTCAGCCAAGTCGAGTGTCGAGGTGCCGACTTGGAGCCCCGGCTATGCGGTCATTGTCAAGCCGGTGGAGAACATCTCCCTCTACGCAAATTACATCGAAGGTCTAAAGGCGCCGGAAGTTGTTGTCGGAGCCCAGGTGTATTCGAACGTGGGCGACATTGTTCCTCCCGCTCAAACCAAGCAGAAGGAAGTCGGCCTGAAGGTTGATATGGGTCGGATCGGCTTCACGGCGAGCGCATTTGACATCACCAGTCCGAACATCATCTCCGTCGCGGTGCCGGGGCAGGCGCTCCCTGCGAGGCGACTTTCCGGCGAGCAGCGCAACCGCGGCATCGAGCTGATGACCTTCGGAGAAGTGACGCCGACGTTCCGAGTGCTCGGTGGCTTGAGCTTCATCGACGGTGAGGTCGTCAGACAGGCAGTGTCCGCGGGAACGATCATTTTCAACTACAATGGAAAGGTTCCGGTGGGCGTGTCAGCGTTTAACGTCAACATGGGTGCCGAGTGGGATACCCCATTCTTGCCTGGGCTGACTATGACCGGCCGTGTAATCTATACCAGCGAGAGCTACGCCAACGATGCTAACACCCAGGAGCTTCCTGCGTGGACGCGGGTCGACCTTGGCGCGCGCTACACCTTCCTGTCGCCTTGGAACGGCAAGCCGATAGTCATTCGCGCAAGCGTTGAGAACGTGTTCAACGAGGCGTATTGGAACTCCTATCGCACCGTGAGTAGCGCTGTGTCACTCGGTGCCCCGCGCACCTACCTCCTATCGACGACGTTCAATTTTTGAAAGCTAGTCCTTAGTGCTCTGCTGCGTGCCGCCGCGGATCTCGTCCGCGGCGGTTTTTCGTTGGGTCAATGACTAACAAGTTGCACGTCTTGGGTTTGATGACAGCACAACTAAGCGCCGCACGCGACAAGATGTGAGATCAAGCAGTGTCGGGAAAGTTCCTCCTTGCGCGGTTAGAATTGCAGCAATCTGCGGCGCCTCCTGAAATCGCAATATTTTCCCGTGTGTTGGGCCGCAAGCGCGGAGGTTGCATTGTGTCCGTGCGTCGCCAGTTTTGAGGTCTTAAAAAGAGTCACGTCGATATTGCTTTGACCATCGTCTGCTTCTGACCTACTCAAACATTACTGCTTTCGCTTTCCGAAGAGAGGATCGCGCCATGATGGTGTTCGACAGAGACGACGTCACCTTCACCGTCGTCGTCAATCACGAAGAGCAATACTCCATCTGGCCGACGTTCAAGGAGATTCCGACCGGCTGGAAGGCAGTGGGGAAGACCGGCAGCAAGAAGGAATGCCTCGACCACATCGAGCAGGTGTGGACCGACATGCGTCCGCTCAGCTTGCGCAAGTTCATGGACGACGACGCGGCGTCTCAGCAGTCGTCTTAGGCGGCGGTGCCAGGTCTTCCGATGCGGCTTCTTTGTCTGCCTTACTCCGGCGGCAGTGCCATGTTCTATGCGCGGTGGCGAAGGCTGCTGCCGTCATGGATCGACGTTCGGCCGGTGGAATGGCCCGGGCGCGGCGCGCGCACGGACGAGCCGCTGGCGACCGATCCGCGGGTGCTGGCAGCGCAGCTGGCTGGCGAACTCGTCGCGCAGCTCGACGGGCCCTACGTGTTGTTCGGGCATAGCCTCGGTGCCGTGATCGCGTTCGAGCTCGCACATGGCCTGCTCGATCGCGGAGTGCCTGCGCCGGCCATTCTCTTCGCCTCGGGTGCGGAAGCGCCGGCGGTTCGGGACGGCAGCAAGTGGCGCCATCCCCTGAGCGACGAAGCGCTGATGCAGGAGTTGCGTAATCTTCAGGGCACGCCCGACGAGGCGCTGTCGAATGCCGAGTTGATGCGATCCGCGCTGCCGGTGCTGCGCGCAGACTTTCTGATGTGCGGGGCCTATGTCTACCGGCCGCGGCGTCCATTGCCGTGCCCCGTACACGTTTTTGGCGGAGCGGACGACGAGACCAGCCGCGAAGCACTCGGGGCTTGGCGGCAGGAGACCTCGGCGTCATTCACGCTCGATATTCTGCCCGGGCATCACTTCTTCATTCACACAGAGCAGGCCGAACTGATCGACCGGATCGGCTGGGCGCTGGCCCGGCAATCGGGGCGATCGATTGCTTCGCATCGGAGCGAGGATCATGAGCGCGTTCTCCGTCCAGCCACTCATTGACGGCAAGACTCTTCCCATGCTGCTTAGGGCAGGTGAGGCCGGGCGGCCGCTCGGCGAAGCTCTTCCCGTGCTGCGTGCGACGATCGACCGGTACCTGACCGACAGTGGCGGCATCGTGTTTCGCGATTTCTCACTCGATGGTCCCGATGCGTTTCGGGCCTTCGCGGCCGATTTCGGTCATCCGCTGCTGACCTACGAGTTCGGGTCGACGCCGCGTTCGCAGGTGACCTCAGGCGTCTACACGTCCACGGAGTATCCGCCGCACCAGCATATCCCGCTGCATAACGAGCAGGCCTATACCCGCGATTGGCCGATGAAGATCTGGTTCTACTGCATGCAGCCGGCGCTGGAAGGCGGCGAGACGCCGATCGCCGACAGCCGCGCCATCTATCGCGACATGCCGCCGGCCATTCGCGAGCGGTTCGCCGAGAAGGGCGTGATGTATGTGCGGAACTACGGCAACGGGCTCGACGTCGACTGGCAGCAGGTGTTCGGCACCGACTCCAGATCGGAGGTGGAGGCTTACTGCGCTCGCCACGACATCGAATGCGAGTGGAAGGAAGACGGCGAGCTCCGCACGCGCCAGATCTGTCAGGGCACGGCGCAGCACCCGATCACCGGTGACTGGGTCTGGTTCAACCAGGCGCATTTGTTCCACGTCTCCAATCTCGAGCCGGAGGTGCGCGAGAGTCTGCTCGACGTGGTCGAGGACGAAGCCGATCTGCCGCGCAACGTGTTCTACGGCGACGGTTCGACGATCGAGGATGAGACGCTGTCAACGGTCCGGACCGTTCTCGAGAAGCACAAGATCAGCTTTCCCTGGCAGGCCGGCGACGTCGTGATGCTCGACAACATGCTGACCGCGCACGCGCGGGCCCCGTTCAAGGGGCCGCGCAAGGTGATCGTCGCTATGGCCGAAGCTCATCGGCAAGGGTGATCGGCGGCAGGTCTCATTCGGCGGCGGGTATTTCCGGCACGCGGCCGGACAGGAATTCGAGAACATGGACAGATCCAACCTCGTCGAACGCTTGCGCGAGCACGCTGCCTTGCGACCGGAGCAGGTGGCGTTGCGGTTCCTCGAAGGCGACGACGTCGCCGGCGAGCTGACGTTCGCTGCGCTCGACGCTCGGATCAGGGCACTTGCGGCGTGGTTTCAGCAGGTGGGCGGGGCGGGCGAACGGGCGGTGATTCTGCTTCCGAGCGGAATCAACTATGCCGTCGCATTCTATGCCTGCCTGTATTCGGGCGTGATCGCCGTTCCGGCCTTTCCGCCTGAGGGCGGTCCCGAGCGCTATGCAGGACGACTCAACAGTATCCTGCGGGATGCCGCGCCTCGCTTCATCCTGGTGGAGACCGGGCTGCGCGGTCTCGACGCGGCATTGCCCGAGCTCGCCGACGTGCAGATCGTTGCGGTGGACACGATTTCGCCCGATCGCGCGGCGGACTGGTGCGAGACGAGGCCTGCCGCCGATGCGATCGCGTTCCTCCAGTACACATCCGGCTCGACCTCGCAGCCGAAGGGCGTTTGCGTCTCTCATGGCAATCTGGCGGCCAACGAGCGCGCCATTGAAGCGGCCGCTGGCGGAACGCTGGACGATGTCTTCGTGAGCTGGCTGCCGCTCTATCACGACATGGGACTGATCGGCGGGCTCCTGAATCCGTTGTTCACGGGCTTTACCGGCGTCCTGATGTCGCCGCGGAATTTCCTCGAGCGGCCACGACGTTGGCTCGAGGCCATCGACCGCCACGGCGGCACGATGAGCGGGGGTCCCGACTTCGCGTACTCGCTCTGCGCCGACCGCATTTCGGATGAGACCATCAGTCGGCTGGATCTAAGCCGGTGGAAGTTTGCGTTCTCGGGCTCGGAGTTTGTCCGCCGGACGACCCTCGAGAAGTTCGGCAATCGGTTTGCGCGGGCCGGGTTCGATCGACGGGCGTTGACGGCTTGCTATGGCCTTGCGGAGGCGACGCTGCTGGTCACGGCCGGCGATATCACCGCCGAGACCGTCAGCTATACGCTCGACACCGCGGAACTCGCTGCCGGCCGCATCGCGAGCGCCAGCGAAGGCACGGACCTCGTGGCATGCGGTCGAACTGCCGCTGGTCACGCCGTGCGCATCATGCGTATCGACGGCTCCGCCGAGGCCGAGGCGAATGAGGTAGGCGAGATCTGGGCCGCGGGTCCCAGCGTCGCGCATGGATATTGGAACAATGCCCAGGCCACACATCAAGCCTTCGTGGAGCGAGATGGCGCGCGTTGGCTTCGGACCGGAGACATCGGTTTCATTCGCGACGGTGCGCTCGTGGTGGCCGGTCGTCTCAAGGACCTGCTGATCGTTCGCGGGCAGAACGTCTATCCGACGGACGTGGAGCAGGCGGTCGAAGCCGAGGTCGAATCCGTCCGCAGCGGACGGGTTGCCGCCTTTCCCGTCGAGGTCGATGGGCGTGAGGCCATCGGAGTGGCGGCGGAGTTCAGCCGCGCCGTGCTCAAGCGCAGCAACCCGGAAGCGCTCGCACATGCGATCGGCGAAGCCGTCCTCCGGCAGGCTCAGGAATATCCGGCGGTGATCGTTCTGCTGAACCCGCAAGCGATGCCGCTGACCACGAGCGGCAAGCTGCAGCGGTCGGCCTGCGCAACGCGTCTCGCCGACAACACGCTCGACAGCTTCGCGGTGTTCGAGAGAGGGCGTCGCCGCGGCACTGCATCCCTGACGGTGCCGGCGACTGATACCGAGCGCGCCGTCGCCTCGATCTGGTGCGACGCACTTGGCGTCGCGGCGGTGCATCGCGAGGACGATTTCTTTGTGCTGGGCGGAAACTCGATCGCGGCTGGCCAAGTTGCCGCGGCGATCCGCGACCGCCTAGACGTGGAAGTAGAGCTGCGCACCTTCTTTGACGCGCCGGCGCTTGCGGCCTTCGCTGGCCGGATCGATGTTTTGGCGGGCACCGGGGCTGGCCGGGCGCTCCCGCCGATCCCATGGGCCGTCGCGGCCGATCGCGCGATGCTGTCGCACGCGCAGGAGCGGCTCTGGTTCCTCTGGAACATGGACCCTGCTGGGACAGCCTATACCGTTGCGAGCACAATCGGTCTGAAGGGACGGCTCGATCATGCCGTACTATCGCGCGCTCTCGGCGAGATCGTCCGTCGTCACGAGATTTTGCGGACTACATTCATCGCCAGGGACGGTCGCGGAACGCAGCTCATCCACGATGTCATGAGCATCGGCGTCTGGCACGAGGATCTCCGCTCCTATTCTGTGCGGGAGCGCTCCGAGCGTGCGGAGACGATCAGGCGATCCGAGCTCGGGAAGCCGTTCGATCTCGTGAACGGGCCATTGTTGCGCGCCGTGCTGCTTCAATTCGCGGACGATGCGTATGAATTGCTGCTGCTGGCCCATCACATCATCGTCGATGGCAGGTCGCTTGATGTGTTGCTCGAAGAGCTGGCCGCTCTCTATCGAGCCGGTACTGGTCAAGGCGCAGGCGTGCCGCCGGTTCCGTCAATTCAATATGCTGATTTCGCAGCCTGGCAGCGAAGCTGGCTTGCGGGCGGCGAGGGCGATCGGCAGCTCGCCTATTGGCGCGCCAAGCTCGGCGATGCTCACCCGGTGCTGGCGCTGCCGCATGATCGGCGGCGCCCGACGATCCAGAGCCATGCCGGCGATACGATCGGTCTGGCCATCGACGCCGTGCTTGCGTCCCGGCTCCGGGAGATCGCCGGCAAGCAGCGCGTCAGCGTCTTCATGCTACTGCTCGGCGCATATTACGCGCTGCTCCATCGCTACACCGGGCAGAGCGATTTGCGTGTCGGCGTGCCGGTCGCTGGGCGTCGGCATACGCAGCTCGAACGACTGATCGGATGTTTCGTCAACACGTTGGTGCTGCGGGCCGAGATGACCGCCGAAGCGAGCTTCACGAGCCTGTTGCGTCAGGTCAGGGAGTCGGTGGTCGAGGCGCTGGCGCACCAGGATCTTCCGTTCGAAATGCTGGTCGACGGCCTCAAGTCCGAACGCAGCGGTGGGCAAAATCCCCTGTTCCAGGCGAAATTCAACTACATGACGGCGCCGGGCGGTTTCTCCGGTGTAGAGGGGCTCGCTGCCGACATCGACATTGTCGATCTCGCTGGTTCGCATTTCGATCTCGCCCTCGACGTCATCGATGGCGTCGGCATGAAGGTCACGTTCAACTACGCCACCGATCTGTTCGATCGTCCGACTATCGCGCGATTGGCGACGCAATTCGGTTCGATGCTGCGCCAGATTGCCGACAATGCCGAGCGGCGGATATCGGACTTCGTCATCGACGACGGACACCGGCAGACCGTGCCTCGTGAGGCTGCGGCGTTCGGCTTCGCCGATGTGGTGAGCCTTCATCGCGCGGCGACCGCGGATCGACAGACCGCCATCGCCATTCGATGCGGCCGGGAACAATTGACCTTTGCGGCGCTCGAGCAGCGGTCAAACCGTATCGCGCACGCCCTCATCGCCAAGGGCGTGGCACGCGAGACACCGGTTGCGCTGTGGATCGAGCGCTCTCCGGCCTTTGTCATCGCCTTGCTCGGTGTGCTGAAGGCGGGCGGCTCTTATGTCCCGCTCGATCCGAAATGGCCGTTGGAGCGCGTCCGCCGTATCCTGACCGACGGCGGCATCGACATCATGCTTGCGGCGGGCGACAAATTGGCGGATGCGCGCGAGCTGGGCTGCCTGGTGCTCGACGCGGAGGCGGAAGCGGCGCGCGCCGAGGTGTCGAGCCTGCCGCTCGACACGACCATTCATCCAACGCAGACCGCTTACGTCATCTATACCTCCGGATCGACCGGCGCGCCTAAGGGCGTCAGCGTCTCGCACGGGGCCTTGGCCAATTACGTGCAAGCTCTGCTGCAGCGCCTGAAGCCGCGGCCGTCGGCGAGCATGGCGATGGTTTCGACGGTGGCGGCCGACCTCGGCCACACTGTCCTCTTCGGTGCGCTCGCATCCGGCGGCACGCTGCATCTGTTGTCACCGGAGGCCGTGTTCGACGCCGATGCATTTGCGCAAGCGATGCGCGAGGGCGAGGTCGACATTCTCAAGATCGTCCCGAGCCATCTGCGAGGGCTACTTCAGGCCTCGCGCTCGGCCGATCTGCTCCCCCGCGATGCGCTCGTCCTGGGCGGCGAGGCGTGCGATGGCGCGCTGCTGGACGACGTCCGGCGTTTGCGGCCGGAATGCCGGATCCTGAATCATTACGGGCCCACGGAAACGACCGTCGGTGCGGTGACGCATGAGTGCGCGGCAGGCCGCGGGGACGGTAAGGTTCCGATCGGTCTGCCTCTTGCCAATCTGCGCGTCCATGTCCTCGATGACGCCTTGAACGAGGTGCCGCTCGGTGTCGTTGGCGAGCTCTATGTCGGCGGCGCTGGGCTGGCGCGGGGCTATCGCGGCGCGGCGGGCCTGACCGCGGAACGCTTCGTGCCGGATCCGTTCGGCGCCGCGGGCGAGCGCCTCTACCGAACCGGGGATCGTGTCCGCTGCGACCGCCAGGGTCGGCTGATATTCCTGGGTCGTTCTGATGACCAGATCAAGTTGCGCGGCTATCGCATCGAGTTGGGCGAGGTCGCGCGCGTCATCAAGGCGCTGCAGGGGATCGGTGACGCAGTGGCCGTTTCACGGCCAATCGGTGCGGGTGAACGCCAGGAGCTGATCGCCTATTGCGTGGCTGAGAGCGGCGCCGCTCCACAGGCCGATGCGATCAAGCAACAGCTGGCTGCAATCGCGCCGGACTATATGGTTCCGTCACACATCGTCATGTTGGCGCAATTGCCGCTGACGCCCAATGGAAAGATTGATCGTCGCGCCTTGCCCGAACCGGCCGAACAGGGGGCGCCGGCCGGCTATGCCGCGCCTGCGGGGGATATTGAAATTGCGATCGCGGCGGTCTGGTGCGAGGTGCTCGTTCGCGAGCGCGTCGGCCGCAATGACAATTTCTTTGAACTCGGCGGCGATTCGATTCTGAGCCTGCAGATCATCGCCCGCTTGCGCAAGCGCGGCATCCGGCTGACTCCGAAGCAGATCTTCAGCCAGCAGACGGTTGCCGGGCTGGCGACGGTCGCCGTGATATCGGAGGGGACGACCAAGAAGGAGAGACCGGCGGCGAAGGCGTTAGTCGGCGACACCGCATCTGGCATGCCCCATCTGATGCCGATTCAGACGCGCTTCTTCGCCGAGGACATTGCCAACCGGGATCACTGGAACCAGGCGGTTCTGCTGCTGCCCCGTATGCAGGTCGATTGGGAGACGCTGCGGCGCGCGCTTGCGGCCATCTCGGACCATCACGATGCGCTGCGTTTGCGGTTCAAGCAGGTGGATGGCGCCTGGCGGGCGGAGCAGGGGCCGGCACCGGGGTCATCCGAACTGTTATGGATTCACGCGGGCGTTGGCGGCGCGACGGAGGTCACGGCGCTCGCCGGTGCCGCGCAGGAAAGCCTCTCACTGTCTTCCGGACCGCTGCTGCGCGCGGTCGGCATGGACCTGGCGGACGGTAGCCAACGCTTGCTGCTTGCGATCCATCATCTCGTCGTCGATGGCGTGTCCTGGCGTATCCTGCTGGAAGACCTGGCGTTGGCCTATGACCAGCTGCAGCGTGGCAGTCCCGTCGCGCTGCCGCCGAAGAGCGACTCCTTTGCCTCGTGGAGCGAGCGGCTGCATGCTTATGCGGGAACGGTGGAGATCGCGGCCGAATTGCCGTATTGGCTGGATCGTGGTGCCGGAGCGCGCCTGCCATGCAACGACGACCATGGCGATGTCGATCGCGTCGGTGATGGCGGCGAGGTGTCCTTGGTGTTGGATGCCGACCTGACGTCACAGCTGCTCGAACAGGCGCCGGCTGCCTATCGGACCCAGGTCAACGATCTCCTGCTCGCCGGTCTCGTGCGTGCGGTGTCACGCTGGAGCCAGCACGACGAGATCACCGTGGAGCTCGAAGGCCACGGCCGCGAGGAGATCTTCCCGGATGCAGATGTGTCCCGCACCGTCGGCTGGTTCACGACGGCCTTTCCGGTCCGGCTGAAAGATGCAGGCGACGAGGCGTCGCTGATCAAGGCGGTGAAGGAGACGCTTCGCGCGATTCCGAACCGCGGGATCGGCTATGGCGTACTGCGCCATCTCGGCTCCGAGCAGCAGCGCTATGCTCTGGCGCAATTGGCGGAGCCGCAGATCGTCTTCAACTATCTAGGCCGCTTCGACGCCAACATAGGGATCAACCAACACTTCTCCTTCGCAGCGGAGAGTGCTGGTCCCTCGCGTAGCGCCACGGCACCCATGCGCGGCTGGCTGAACATCACTGGCCTCGTGCGTGAAGGCCGATTGGAATTATCTCTCGGATACGGACGCAAGCGCTACCGGCACGCGACGGTCGAGCGGCTCGCCGCACATTACAAAGACGCACTGCGCGAACTGATCGCCCATTGCTGCAATGGAACGTTCGGCCTCACGCCATCGGATGTCCCGCTGTCTGGGCTCGGTCAAGCCGACCTCGATCGGTTGGCTGCGAACTTGGATCTTCGCGGCATTGAGGACATCTATCCGCTCTCGCCGATGCAGCAGGGCATGCTGTTTCATGCGTTGCGCGATGGTGCCAACGACGCCTATGTGAATCAGGTCGGGCTCGAGCTGTTCAGCGTCGATGCCGGCAAGCTGAAGGCCGCGTGGCAGATGGTCAGCGACCGGCATGCGGCCCTGCGGACGGGGTTTGTCTGGCAGAACCTGTCGGGCGCAGCGCAGCAGATGGTGCATCGTCATGTGACGGTGCCGTTCGTCGAGGAGGATTGGCGCGGCAGCGCGCCTGCGGATCTGCAAGCCGCGCTGGCGGAGATATCCCGGCGTGAGCGCGAGATGGGCTTCGATGTTTCGCAGCCGCCGCTTCAGCGTATCCGTCTGATCCGTCTCGGCGACGACAGGCACTGGCTGATCTGGACCCATCATCACATCTTCGTCGATGGTTGGAGCTCGGCCCGGCTGGTGGCGGAAGTGTTGCAGCAGGTGAGCGGCCGCCCGCTGCCGGCCGTGCAGGGCGGCTATCGCGACTACATTGCATGGTTGCAGGATCGCGATCGCGAAAGCGCCGAGCGGTTCTGGCGGGAGGCTTTGGCAGGGCTCGAGGTGCCCACATTGCTCGCAAACACATTGGCGCCCCCCAAGACATCCCTGGCCGAAGGCCATGCCAGCGTCGGGCTTGCGGTGGACGCAGCGCTGACCGAGCGGCTGAAGTCCTTTGCAAAGCGCGAACGGGTGACGCTCAATACGCTCATCCAGGGCGCGTGGGCACAGCTGCTGCGGCGTCATTCAGGGCAGTCGGCGGTCTCTTTCGGCGTGACGATCTCGGGTCGTCCGGCCGAATTGTCCGGTTCAGAGGAGATGGTGGGTCTCTTTATCAACACGCTTCCCATCGTCGACGCGACCAGCCCACAAGCTATCGTGGGCGATTGGCTGCGCCAGTTGCAGGAACAGAATTTGGCGCTGCGCGAGCATGGCTGGACGCCGCTCTACGACATTCAGCGTCTCGCCGGCCGTGCCGGGCAGCCGCTGTTCGACAGTATCCTGGTGTTCGAGAACTATCCGATCGACGAGGGGGTGCTGCGAGGCGGCGAAGGTGGTCCGCGGCTGGGACGTGTGGCGCATGTGACGCCGACGAGCTATGCGCTGGCGGTCGCGGTGTTCGCTGCAGGCGATCGGCTGAACATTGAATTCAACTATGACCGGTGCCGGTTCGACGAGGCGGCGATCCTGCGCCTCCGCGACATTCTCCACGGCCTGCTGGAACGGATCGCGGCGAATGCGGAACGTGCGCTCGGTGCTCTCTCTGCGGCAGTCGAGCAGGACGCGCGACGAGCTCTCGAATGGAGTGGCGCAGCGCGGCTGACCTCCGCATCATCCTGCGCCGACGTCGTGATGCATATCGAAGCGCAGGCCGCGCAGGCGCGGTCTGCCATTGCCATCGTCTGCGGCGACCAGCGCATCTCCTATGGCGAGTTGAACGCGCGTGCGAACGCGCTCGCACGACGCCTTCGCCTCTGGAACGTCGGTCCGGATCGGCTGGTCGGCATTGCCTTGAGCCGAAGCCCGGACATGATCATCGCGCTGCTCGCGGTTTTGAAGGCGGGCGGCGCCTATTTGCCGCTCGATCCGGATTATCCGGCCGAGCGGCTTGCCTACATGCTGCGTGACGGCGGCGCGGCGCTGGTCCTGACGCAAGGCGCGCTGCTCGAGTCGCTTGTACCGGTGTTGCGCGAAGCCGGGGTCGAGGCGCTCTGCATCGAGGAACCATCGCCGTGCGCCGGCGAGGACGGCGGGAACCTCGACATCGAAATCCATCCGGACAGCCTGGCCTATGTCATCTACACGTCCGGGTCGACCGGCGCGCCGAAAGGCGTGGCGGTCGCGCGCGGACCGCTGGCGATGCATTGCGAAGCCATCGGCCGGCTGTACCGCATGACCTCGCGTGACCGCGAGTTCCAGACGGCATCGATCAATTTCGACATCGCCCACGAGCGATGGCTGGTGCCGCTGATGACGGGCGGTTCGCTCGTCCTGCCTTCGAAGCCCGGTCTTCTGATTGACGATCTCGTCAGCGAGATGACCCGCAATGCGGTGACCTCGATCTTCCTGCCGCCGGCCTATGCGGATCAATTGAGCGCGGCATTGCGGCAGGGCGGGCGCAGGCTGGCGATCAGGGCCTGTATCGTCGGCGGCGAAGCCTGGTCCGATACCGGGGTCAGGGCATTTCGACAAGCTGTCAATATCGATCTTCTGGTTAACGCCTACGGCCCGACCGAGACGGTGATCGCGCCGACGGCGTGGATCGTCGACGCCGCCGCGTTGACACCTCACCAGCCCGCACCGATCGGACGGCCCGTCGGTGCGAGGTCGGCGCACATTCTCGATTCCGACCTCAATATTGTTCCCGTCGGGGTCACCGGCGAGCTCTTCATCGGTGGTGTCGGCCAGGCCCGCGGCTATCTGAACCGGGCTGCACTGACCGCGGAGCGGTTCGTCCCCGATCCGTTCAGCGACGATGGCACGCGCCTCTATCGCACCGGCGATCTCGCGCGCTGGCGCGACGACGGCGTGATTGAGTATGTCGGCCGCGCCGACCAGCAGGTGAAGATCCGCGGCTTCCGTATCGAGCTCGGAGAGATCGAGGCGCGTCTGCTCGAGCAGCGTGGCGTGCGTGCGGCGGCCGTTGTGGCAGGCGAAGGCCGGACCGGGCGCCAGTTGTTCGCCTATGCGAGTGGCGGGCCGTCGCTCGACGGCCGCGCCTTGCGCGATGCACTATCCGCCGTTCTGCCTGACTACATGGTGCCGTCGTCGGTGACGGTGCTGGAGCAGTTGCCGCTCACCCCCAACGGGAAGATCGATCGGCGTGCACTGCCGGCGCCGGGCGAGGATGCGTTGGCGGGTCGCACCTACGAGGCACCCGAGGACGAGATCGAGCTGGCGCTGGCTGGGATCTGGGCGGAGCTGCTCGACGTCGATCAGGTCGGACGCAACGATCACTTCTTCGAGCTCGGCGGACATTCCTTGCTCGCCGTGCGGGTGCTGAGCCGGGTGTCGCAGGAGATCGGCGTCTCGATCGCGGTCTCGGATCTGTTCGCTCATCCCGATCTTGCGTCATTTGCCCGGGTCGTGTCGATCAGGCTGATCGAGCAAGAATTCGATGCCGAAGAGCTCCAGGAACTGGTGGGAACGGAGCAGTGAGCATGGCTGACACGGCAAAGCCGAGCCTACGCGATCTGGATCCCCAGCAGATGAGAAAGCTCGTCGCGCTGGCCAGGAATCGCGGCCGGAGTGACGCTGGCGCTATTCCGGTGGTGGCGCGGAGCGGATCGTTGGAAATGTCCTTTGCGCAGCAGCGGCTCTGGCTGCTGGCGCAGCTCGATGGTACGAATTCCAGCTATCACATTCGCGGAGCATTGCGGCTTACGGGCGAGCTCGATCTCGAAGCCTTGCGTTGCAGCATCGACCGTGTGTTCGCGCGCCACGAAGCCCTGCGCAGCGTCTTTCGCGTAGTGGACGAACGGCCGCGCGTGGTGCTGCTGCCCAGGGATGCGCGTGTGCCGCTGCTCGAACATGATCTGAGTAGCCGGGACGATCGCGAGCAGGAGCTGGCGCGCCTCTGCCGCGAGGAGGCCGCGACGCCGTTTGATCTCGCCGCAGGACCGTTGGTCCGCGGTCGCCTGATCCGGATGGCGGAGGGAGAGCATCTCTTCTTGCTTACCCAGCATCACATCGTCTCCGATGGCTGGTCGATCGGCGTGCTCATGCGCGAGCTCGGCGCTCTCTACCGGGCATTCGCCGCCGGCAAGGACGATCCTCTGCCGCCATTGGCAATTCAGTATCCAGACTATGCCGCCTGGCAGCGACAATGGCTGTCGGGCGAACGCTTGCAGCGGCAGTTCGACTATTGGCGAGAAGCGCTCGCGGATGCTCCTGCAATGCTCGAATTGCCGACAGACCGGCCGCGTCCGCCAATCAGGTCGCTCGCCGGTGCGTCCCTGCCGATCGAAATCGATACGGAGCTCGCATCCGGCATCAAGCGACTGAGCCAGTCGAATGGTGCCAGCGTTTTCATGACGCTGCTGGCGGCCTGGGCAGCGGTGCTGTCGAGACTCTCCGGGCAGACGGAGGTCGTGATCGGGACGCCGACGGCGAACCGAAACAGGCCGGAGATCGAGGGCCTGATCGGATTCTTCGTCAACATGCTGGCTCTCCGCGTCGATCTCGCGGCCGAGCCGAGCGTCGCCGAGCTACTCCGCCGTGTGCGCGCGGCGGCGCTCGCGGCGCAGGATCATCAGGATCTGCCGTTCGAGCAGGTCGTCGAGATCGTTCAACCGCTGCGACGGTTGGAGCAGACGCCGGTCTTTCAGGTCGTGTTCGCCTGGCAAGGCAGCGACATGGGACCCCTCGAGTTGCCTGGCCTGAAGGCCGAGGTCGCTGATATTCCGCTGCAACAGGTCAAGTTCGATCTCGAGCTCAACCTCGGCGAGATGGACGGGCGCATTGTCGGCTCCCTGAATTATGCGACGTCGCTGTTCGACGAAGCGACGATCACGCGCTATCGGGGCTATCTGTTGACCGTGCTGCGGGCCATGATCTCCGATGCGAATCAGGTGGTCGACCGGATCGATATCATTGGTGTCGATGAGCGCAGGCGCGTTCTCGACGCGTGGAACGAGACGGCCACGCCGTTTCCCTCCGAAAGCTGCATTCACGATCTATTTGCGGAGCAGGTGAGAAGGGCGCCGGACGCCATTGCGCTGGCATACGAGGACGTTCGTCTGAGCTATAGCGAGCTCGATGCGCGAGCGAACAGGCTTGCGCGGCACTTGATCACCTTGGGAGTGGTGCCGGATCAGCCCGTTGCGATCTGCCTGCCGCGGGGCATCGCAATGGTGGTGAGCCTGCTGGCCGTGCTGAAGGCGGGCGGCGCCTATCTGCCGCTCGATCCCGCTTATCCTGCGGAGCGGCTACGTCAGATTGTCGATGATGCGAGGCCGCGCCTGTTGATCGCAGACGGCACAGGACGCGCGATCATTCCGGATGGGACTTGCGAGATCGTCGATCCCGATGCAGGCGCGGGGCAGGCGGCGTCGGATCCGGGTGCTCTCCTCAAAGGACTGACTGCGCGAAGCCTTGCCTACATCATCTACACGTCCGGCTCGACTGGCCGGCCGAAGGGGGTGATGGTCGAGCACCGCGGCCTGGTGAATCTGGCGTTGGCGCAGCGGGCGTTGTTCAACGTCAATTCGAGCAGTCGCGTCGTGCAGTTTGCCTCGCTCAGCTTCGATGCCAGCATCTGGGAAATCGTCATGGCGCTGTGCTCGGGCGCCGCGCTGTTTCTGACCGGCACGCGCGAGCATCAGGACACCGCGGCATTGTTCGGCTATCTCGCGGACAACGCGATCACGCATGCGACGTTGCCGCCGGCGATGCTGCACGGGCGGACCGATCTCGAACGGCTCGCCTCGTTGCGGGTTCTCGTTCTTGCCGGTGAATTGCCCAACGCCGAGCTGGCCAAGGGATTGCCTCCTGGTATTGCCGTCTTCAACGGTTATGGGCCGACGGAGGCAACGGTTTGCGCCACGAGCTGGTTGCGGCATCAGGGTTTTGACGGCGGCGCCACCCCGATCGGTCGACCGCTGCCGAATGCGCGAATCTATCTCCTGGACCGGTTCGGTGCGCCCGTTCCGCTCGGTGCCGTCGGCGAAATCTACATCGGCGGAGTCGGAGTCGCGCGCGGTTATCTCGATCGCGCCGATCTGACGGCAGAGCGCTTCGTGCGCGATCCCTTCTGCGGCGGTGCGGATGCGCGCATGTATCGCACCGGCGATCTCGGCCGCTATCTCCCGGACGGCAATATTGCGTTTCTCGGCCGCAACGACCACCAGGTCAAGATCCGTGGCTTTCGCATCGAGCTCGGCGAGATCGAGTTTCGGCTCAACGAGCATGCCGACGTTGCCGATTCAATCGTACTGGTGCAGCGGGATCACGGTGGTGACACGCGGCTTGTCGCCTATGTCGCCGTACGTCGCCGCAATGGCGCGGGGCTCGATGCCAATGAATTGGTCAGCGCGTTGCGCGATCATCTGCGTGCCTGTCTGCCGGACTACATGGTGCCGTCGGCGTTCGTGAGTCTCGATGCACTCCCGCTCACGCCGAATGGCAAGGTCGACCGCAAGGCGCTGCCGGCGCCGGAGAACGATGCATATGCGCGACGCCGTTTCGAGCCGCCGCGAGGCGAGGTCGAACAGGTCGTCGCAAATATCTGGGCCGAGCTCTTGGGCATCGATCGGATCGGACGCAGTGACCACTTCTTCGAGCTCGGCGGCCACTCGCTGCTCGCAGTGCGCATGCTGGAGCGATTGCAGCGGCATGCGCTGAGGGCGGATGCGCGCATGCTGTTCGCGAAGCCGGTGCTGGCGGACTTTGCCGCCAGCCTCGATGGCGGCGTAGAAGCCGACGTTCCGGTTAATCGGATCACCCGGCAGACGACGGCGATCACACCGGATTTGTTGCCGCTGATCGCGCTAACGCAATCCGATATCGACAGCATTGTGGCCGGCGTTCCCGGCGGCGTCGCCAACATCCAGGACGTCTACGGCCTGTCGCCGCTTCAGGATGGCATCCTCTTCCATCACCTGCTGGCGAAGGAGGGCGATCCCTATCTGCTGATTGGCCGGATGGCCTTTGCCGACCGCGACCTGCTCGATCGCTATCTCGATGCGGTCCGGCAGGTGATCGCCCGTCACGACATTCTGCGAACGTCCCTCGTGTGGAACGGACTGTCCACGCCGGCTCAGGTGGTTTGGCGGCAGGCGCCCTTGGCCGTCAGCGAGGTCGTGCTGGACGGCGAAGGTCCGGCGGATGAGCAGCTGGCCCGCCGTTTCGATCCGCGATTCCATCGGATCGATCTCGGACAGCCGCCGCTGCTGCGCTTTGCACTCGCCGCCGATCCAGAAGGCGGGCGCTGGCTGCTCCTGGTTCTGTTGCATCACCTCATCGGCGACCATTCCACGCTTGAGGTGATGCACGACGAGGTCGTGAAGATCCTGTCCGGGCGAAGTCACGAATTGCCGCCGCCCTATCCGTTCCGGAATCTGGTGGCACAGGCGCGCGAATCGGCGGCGACCGCGGAGCATGAGCGCTTCTTCCGCGGCATGCTCGCCGACATCGACGAGTCGACCACGCCGTTTGGGCTGGACCGGGTGCACGGCGACGGTGCCGGCGTGGCCGAAGCTCGGCTGATGCTGCCCGAGAGCTTGAATGCAAGGCTTCGTTTGCAGGCGCGGCGGCTGGGCGTCAGCCTCGCCAGCCTTTGCCACCTCGCTTGGGGACAGGTGGTGGCGCGAACCAGTGGGTGCGAGCATGTGGTGTTCGGGACTGTTTTGTTCGGTCGCATGCAGGCCGGCGCGGGCGGCGATCGCACCATGGGCCTGTTCATCAACACCTTGCCGCTGCGGCTCGATTTCGACGACACCGCGGTCGAGGACAGCGTTCGTGATGCGCATCGTCGGCTGACCGAGCTGATGGCACACGAGCACGCCTCGCTGGCGCTCGCGCAGCGATGCAGCGGCGTCGCGGCACCCGCGCCTCTGTTCAGCGCGATCCTGAACTATCGGCACAATGCAACGCCGGCGGATCTGGCTGCCAACAGGGAGCACTCCGGGATCGAATGGCTCGGTGGCGAGGAGCGCACCAATTATCCCCTGATGCTGGCCGTCGAGGATTATGGTCAAGCGCTTGGTCTGACCGCTCAGATCGTCGATCCGTTCTCGGCTGATCGCATCTG
This sequence comes from Bradyrhizobium sp. USDA 223, assembly GCF_044909005.1. Classification (NCBI taxonomy): domain Bacteria; kingdom Pseudomonadati; phylum Pseudomonadota; class Alphaproteobacteria; order Hyphomicrobiales; family Nitrobacteraceae; genus Bradyrhizobium; species Bradyrhizobium sp. USDA 223. The sequence goes on along the minus strand of NZ_JBIYDR010000001.1, from coordinate 3,337,027 downwards.
CGCCCTGATGCAGCAAGCGCTGGACCAGCTGGCCGATGCGCTGGAGCATGCGCCGCGTGCGCCGGTCCGCCAGCTCGACATTGTGCCTCGCGAGGAGCGTCAGCTTTTGCTGGAGGTGTGGAATCGGGCGCAGGCGCATGATCCGCAAGTCCGATCATTCGTCACGCAGTTCGAGGCACAGGTCCGGAAGTCGCCGCAGGCGATCGCGCTGGCGTTCGGCGAGGCGGAGCTGAGCTATGCAACGCTGAATGCACGTGCCAACCGGCTGGCGCGGCGATTGCGAGATCACGGCGTCGGGACCGACGTCGTGGTCGGGCTGGCGCTCGACCGCGGCGTCGAGATGCTGGTCGCGCTGCTGGCGGTGCTGAAGGCCGGCGGGGCCTATTTGCCGCTCGATCCGGATTACCCGCCGGAGCGGCTGGCGCACATGCTGCGCGACAGCGGCGCGGCGCTGGTGCTGACGCAAGAGAGATTGCACGATCCGTTCGCAGGCATTCTGGCGGAGACCGGCGCGGAGGCCTGGCTAGTCGATGGAGAGGACGGCGAGGGCGGCGATGCAGGCAATCTCGATGTCGCCGTTCACGGCGAGAGCCTCGCCTATATGATCTGCACTTCGGGCTCGACCGGTCTGCCCAAGGGCGTGATGGTTCGCCACGACGCCGTGACCAATTTCCTGGCGACCATGGCGGAGCAGCCCGGCATGACGGCCGGCGACCGCGTGCTGGGGCTGACCTCGCTGTCCTTCGACATCGCGGTGTTGGAGCTGTGGCTGCCGCTGAGGATCGGCGCCTGCGTCGTGCTGGCGGATCGCGCGGCCGCGCATGATCCTGCCAAGCTCAAGGCGATCGTGGAGCGGCATGGCGTGTCCCTGATCCAGGCCACGCCGTCGACCTGGCGGATGCTGCTCGATCATGACGGTCCTGCGCTGCCGGCGAGCTGCCGGGTGCTGTGCGGCGGCGAGGCGCTGCCGCCGGATCTGGCGCGGCGGCTGGTGGCCCAGGCCGGCGAGGTCTGGAACCTGTACGGCCCGACCGAGACCACGGTGTGGTCGGCGCGCCATCGGCTCGATGCGATGGACCATCGTCCGCTGCTGGGCCGCCCGATCGGCAACACCACGCTTTACGTTCTCGACGGTGACCTCAACCTCGCGCCGGTCGGCGTCGCTGGCGAGCTCTATATCGGCGGGAGCGGGCTCGCGCGGGGCTATTGGCAGCGCGGCGGCCTGACGGCGGAGCGCTTCATCCCCGATCCCTTCGGTCCGCCGGGGGCGCGACTGTACCGCACCGGCGACGTGGCGCGGTGGCGATCCGAAGGCGTGCTCGATTACGTCGGCCGTGCCGATTACCAGGTGAAGATCCGCGGCTTCCGCATTGAGCTCGGCGAGATCGAGGCGCGGCTACAGGCGCAGGATGGTGTCCGCGCGGCTGTCGTCGTGGCGCGCGAGGCCGGCGCCGGCCGCCAGCTGGTCGGCTATGTCAGTGGCGAAGCGCTGGATGGCGCGGTGCTCAAAACGGTGCTGTCCTCGGTGCTGCCGGACTACATGGTTCCGGCACGGATCGTGGTGCTGGAGCGTCTGCCGCTGACGCCGAACGGCAAGATCGACCGCAAGGCCTTGCCGGCGCCGGATCAGCTTGTGGCGTCCGCCCAGCATGTGGCGCCGCGCACACCGGCGGAGGTCGCATTGGCCGCGATCTGGGCCGATCTGCTGCGCCAGCCCAACATCGGCGTCACCGACAACTTCTTCGAGCTCGGTGGTGATTCCTTGATTGCGGTCCAGCTCGTTAGCCGCATCAAGCGCGATCTCGGCCACGACCTGCCGCTCAATCGTCTGTTTGAATTGACGACCGTTGAAACCATGGCTGCTGCGCTGGGCCTGGAGAGCGAGACCGACAAGCGAAGCGACGACATCGTAGCGATGCTCGACCTGTTGAAGGAAGTCGAACTGTCCCATGAGTGACACGGCAACCACGCAAAAGCAGCAGCTGCGCGACATTTCACGGCGCTTGATGCGTCTCGATTCCGGCAAGCAGCACGCGTTCCTGTCGCAGCTCGCGGCGAAGGGCGTCAACCTCGCCATGCTGCCGATCGTGCGCCAGGAGCGAAAGCGGGCGCCGCTGTCCTTTGCGCAAGCGCGCCTCTGGTTCCTGTGGCGGATGGATCCGTCCAGCGCGGCCTACAACATATCGGCGACGGTGCGCGTGCGCGGCCAGCTGCAACCACGCGCATTGCAACAGGCGTTCGATATGCTCGTCGCCCGCCACAGCACGCTTCGCACTGTGTTTCGGCAGGAAGGGGAGCAGGCCGAACAAATCGTCCACGATCCGCAGCCGGCCGTATTGCGGCACGTGATCCTCGCTGGCGACGACCGCGAACGGCAGGCGCGTTCGTTGGCACGGCAGGAGGCCTCGCTGCCGTTCGATCTCGAGGCGGGCCCGCTCATGCGTGCGGCGCTGCTGACGCTGGACGAGAGCGACCATATCCTCGTCGTCAGCCTGCACCATATCGTGGCCGACGGCTGGTCGATGGGCGTGCTGGTTGACGAGTTCTGGAAACTGTACGCGGCATTCGCTTGCGGTGAAGAACCGGCCCTGCCGGAGCCGGAGATTGACTATGCCGACTACGCCGAATGGCAGCGGCTCTGGATGAGTGCGGTCGATGGCGAACGGCAGGTCGGCTACTGGACCAGGCGTCTCGCCAATCCGGCCGTGCTCCAGCTGCCGATCGACCGGCCGCGCCCGGCGGTTCCGGACCTGGCGGGATCGGCACATCGCATCCCGCTCGAACCGGCGCTAGCCAATGGCTTGCGCGCGCTCGCGCGGCGGCATCGCACGACCCTGTTCGCCGTCCTGCTGGCGAGCTTCAAGCTGCTGCTCTATCGCTACACCGGGCAGTCCGACATCAACATCGGCGTGCCCGTCGCCAACAGGCATCGCGGCGAAGCGCGCGGCGTGATCGGTCTGTTCGTCAATACCCAGGTGCTTCGCACGCAGATCGACGGCCGCGCGGCGATCGCGGACTTCATTGCGGCGGTTCATGCGGCCACTGTCGAGGCACAGGAAAACCAGGACCTTCCGTTCGAACGTCTGCTCGAAATCCTTCAGCCCACGCGCAGCCTGAGTCAGAATCCACTGTTCCAGGTCCTCTACAATCACCAGCGCCGTCGGGCGTCGGCTAGTTCATCGGATCGGACCGGTCTCCAGATCGAGACGATCGATACGGAGGTCGATGCCGTCAAGTTCGAACTCGCGCTCGATACCGAGGAGGGGCTGTCAGGCGAGATCCGTGCCATCTTCACCTATGCAACGGCGCTGTTCGAGACGGCGACGATCGAGCGCCTCGCCGCGCATTGGACCACCCTCCTGAAGGCCATGGTTGCCGACGACGCGCAAGGGATCGCCGATGTGGCGTTGCTGTCCGAACAGGAATTGGGGCTGTTGCGGCAATGGAATTGCGCCGACGACGAAACGGCAAGCTCATCGTTCACACCGGTGCATCGGACGGTTGCACGGCTGGCCGCCGAAACGCCCGACGCGCCGGCGCTGGTCTTCGGTGACGATGAAATCAGCTATGCCGAGCTCAACCGCCGCGCCAATCGGCTCGCGCACCACCTGATCCGCCTCGGTGTCGGGCGCGACGACCTTGTCGGCGTCTCGGCACGGCGTTCGCCAGGCCTCATTACGGCGCTGCTCGCCATCTTGAAGACGGGTGCAGCCTATCTGCCGCTCGATCCCGAGCATCCGGTCAGACGACAGGTCGGCACCCTGCGCGATGCCGGCGCGCGTGTCGTGCTGGTCGACGCAGATAGTTCGGCGTTGACGCCGCCGCCAGCTGGCGTCGTGGTCGTTCCGCTCGGTGCGATCAATCTCGCCACGGAGAGCGAAAGCGATCCCGAGATCGCGGTGGTGCCAACCAGCCTTGCCTATGTGATCTATACCTCCGGCTCCACCGGCATCCCCAAGGGCGTCGCGGTCGAACACGGTCCGTTCGCCATGCACTGCGAGGTGACGGCCGGGCTCTACGACATGGATCGGCACTCGCGCGAGCTGCACTTCCTGTCCTTCACCTTCGATGGCGCCCATGAGCGGCTCTGGACCGCACTGACCTGCGGCGCGGCGCTCGTGATGCGGGATGCGGACCTGTGGTCGGCCGAACAGACCATCGAAGTTCTGCGCCGGCAGCGCGTCACCAATGCCGGGTTCCCGCCGGCCTACCTGCAACAGCTCGCCGATTTCGCGATGTGGCGTGGCAATCCGCCGCCAGTCGAGCTGTACTCGTTCGGCGGCGAGGCGATGCCCAAGGCTGGCTTCGACAAGGTCAAGCGCGCGCTCAAGCCGCGGGCATTGATCAACGGCTACGGGCCGACCGAAACCGTGGTCACGCCGCTGGTATGGAAGGTCGATGCGAGCGAGGAGATCGACGGCAACTATGCCCCGATCGGTCGCCCGGTGGGCCGCCGCTCGGCGTACATCCTGGACAATGATCTCAACGTCGTTCCGATTGGCGTAACTGGCGAGCTGTTCATCGGCGGTGAGGGGCTGGCGCGCGGTTACCGGCAGCGAGCCGAGCTGACGGCGGAGCGCTTCGTCCCTGATCCGTTTGGCGCACCGGGCGCGCGTCTGTATCGCACCGGCGATCTGGCACGCTGGCGTGCCGATGGCGTCATCGAGTATGTGGGCCGGTCCGATCATCAGGTGAAGATCCGCGGCTTCCGGATCGAGCTCGGCGAGATCGAGGCATGGCTGATGCGGCAGGCCGGCGTGCGGTCGGCCGTGGTCGTTGCCCGTGAAGCCGGCGTCAGCCGTCAGCTGGTCGGCTATGTCGCCGGCGATGGACCGTTCGACGAAGCGGCGATGCGCGCGGCGCTCTCGGAGGAGCTGCCCGACTACATGGTGCCGGCCCGCATCGTGCGATTGGACCGGCTGCCGCTCACCGCGCACGGCAAGGTCGATCGCGACGCCCTGCCGGCACCGGAGATGCCGGCCGCAATCACCGCGCATGTCGCGCCGCGCTCCGCAGCCGAGACGGTGCTCGCTGCGATCTGGGCCGAGCTGCTCGGCCAGCCCGTCATCGGCGTCACCGACAATTTCTTCGAGCTCGGCGGCGATTCCATCATCTCGCTGCAACTGGTCGGTCGGGCGCGCCAGGCGGGCCTGCTGATCGAGCCGCGTGACGTCTTCCGACATCAGACCTTGCAGGATCTGGCGCGCGTGGCGCGGAGTGAAGACAAGGCGGAGATCGTCGCCGCTGAGCTCGATCTCGACGGCCGCGAGCACCTGCTGCTGCCGATCCAGTTGCGGTTTCTCGGTGAGGATGCAGGGGACCGTCATCACTGGAATCAGGCCGTCCTGCTGATGCCGAAGTCGCGGCTCGACTGGAAGCTCGTCGAGCTCACGCTTGCCGCTCTCGTCGCGCATCATGAGGCCCTGCGCTTGCGCTTCGAGGAGATTGATGGCGGTTGGCGCGCAATTTATGGCTCGCCGCCGGCGATCTCGGAGCTGCTCTGGATTCGCAGCGACGTTCGCGATGCCGCCGAGGTCACGGGAGTTGCCGCGTCGGCTCAGGCCAGCCTGTCGCTGGCCGGGCCGCTGCTGCGTGTGGTCGGCATGGATCTCGCGGATGGCAGCCAGCGGCTTCTGGTGGTGGTGCATCATCTGGTCATCGACGGCGTGTCATGGCGGGTGCTGCTCGAAGACTTTGCGGCGGCGTACGATCAGCTCCGCCAGGGCGCGGCTTCAGTCGCGCTGGCGAGGAGCGACTCTTATGCATCCTGGGGCGCGCGATTACAGGCCTATGCTGCGACCGACGAGCTGGCAGCCGAGCTCGACTATTGGCTGGAGCGGGGATCGCATGCCGCGTTTCCCTGCGATGACGATCATGGCGGGGTCGACCGGGTTGCAGACGGCGAGGAAGTCCTGCTGGCGTTCGACGCCGGATTGACCACGCGGCTGCTGAAGGAAGCCCCGACCGCTTACCGCACCCAGGTCAATGATCTCCTGCTGGCGGCACTTGCGCGAGCCGTGTCGCGCTGGGGCGGGATCGAGGATGTCGTCGTCGAGCTCGAAGGCCATGGCCGCGAGGACGTCTTCGACGGTGCGGACGTGTCCCGCACCATCGGCTGGTTCACCACGGCATTTCCGATGCGCCTGCCGGGCGGCTCGAGCGACGACGCCTCTCTGATCAAATCGATCAAGGAGGAGCTTCGGGCGGTTCCCAACCGCGGCCTGGGGTACGGCGTCCTGCGTCATCTCGGCACCGAGGCGCAGCGGAGCGCCCTGGCGGCACGTCCCGAGCCGCGCATCGTCTTCAACTATCTCGGCCAGTTCGATTCCAGCATGGGAGAGAGTGCCCCGTTTCGCCTCGCGCCCGAGAGCTCGGGGCCGATGCGCAGCGAAAGCGCGCCGCTTGGCCGCTGGGTCAGCATCAACGGTCAGATCGGGGAAGGACAGTTGCGCCTGTCGTTCAGCTATGGCCGTAGGCGTTACCGGCGCGCAACCATCGAACGTCTCGTCGAGCATTACGCGGCTTCCTTGCGCGAACTCGTCGCGCATTGCACGGGCGGCGCCCGCGGCATCACGCCGTCGGACTTCGCCTTGTCGAACCTCAAGCAGGCTGATCTCGACGCGCTGGTCGCAGCGATCGACTGCCGCGAGATCGAGGACATCTATCCGCTGTCGCCCATGCAGCAGGGCATGCTGTTCCATGCCCTGCGTGATGGCGAGAGCGGCAATTACGTCAACCAGATCGGCCTCGAGATCCGTGGTCTCGAGGCCGGCAGGCTGCGCGCAGCCTGGCACGAGATCAGTTCGCGCCACGCCGTGTTGCGAACCGGATTTGCGTGGCGCGAGCTGTCGGGGGCCGCGCAGCAGGTGGTCTATCGCTCTGCGCCTTTGCCATTCGAGGAAGAAGACTGGCGCTCGCGGGCGGCCGCCATGGAAGAGGAGGAGGTGCGGGCTGCGCTCGCAGGTATTGCGCAAGCCGAACGTACCAGGGCATTCGATCTGTCTCAGGCGCCATTGCAGCGGGTCCGGCTGATCCGGCTCGACGACGCGCGCCACTGGCTGATCTGGACCCACCACCATATCCTGCTGGACGGCTGGAGCGCCGCGCGTCTGATGGCCGAGATCCTGCAGCACGAGCGCGGCGCACGCTTGCCAGCAGTGAAGGGCCGCTATCGCGACTACATCGCGTGGCTGCAAGGGCAGGACCGCGAGGCGTCGACCTCGTTCTGGCGATCGGCCTTGGCCGAATTGGACGAGCCCAGCTTCCTAGCGGACACGCTGGGAGAACCTGCGGCCAACGGTGCTTCAGGCCATGGCTCGTCTGACCTGCTGCTCACGGCCGACCTGACGGCAAGCCTGCAAGCCTTTGCGCGGCGCGAGCGCGTCACGCTGAATACGCTGGTGCAAGGCGCTTGGGCGCAGCTGTTGCGTCGCCACACCGGCGAGCGCGCGGTCTGTTTCGGTGCGACGGTCTCGGGCCGGCCGGCGGAGATCAGCGGGGCCGAGGAGATGGTCGGCCTGTTCATCAACACGCTGCCCGTCGTCGATCAGGCAAGCCCGCAAACCGAGATCGGAGCGTGGCTGCGCGATCTCCAGGCGCGCAACACGGATCTGCGCGATCACGGCTGGATGCCGCTGTACGAAATCCAGCGTCTTGCCGGCCGTTCCGGACGCGCGCTGTTCGACAACATCCTCGTGTTCGAGAACTATCCGATCGATCAGGCGCTGCGGGGCGAGAGCGAAAGCGGACGCCGGTTCGGCCGGGTCGAGCAGGTCTCGATCACCAACTATGCGCTGACGGTGGCGGTCTTCGCCAAGCCCGACGGCATCAATCTGGGCTTTCGCTACGATCGCAGCCGCCTCGACGACGATCATATCAGATATCTGCAGGCCTCGCTGTCGCAACTGCTGGCCAGGATCGTGGCGGACGCCTCGCGGCCGCTGGGCGCGCTGGACAGCCTCGATGCCGATGAGGAGCAGAGATTGCTCGGCTGGGGCGGCAGCGCCGAGCGGGCACCGAAGTCTGGCGACACTATCGTCGCGCAGATCGAAGCCCGGGCCGCGGCTTCGCCATCGTCGATCGCGTTGATCTTCGGTGAACGGCAGATCAGCTATGGCGAGCTGAACGCGCGTGCCAATCGCCTGGCCTGGCGGCTGCGGGAGCACGGGATCGGTCGCGACCGGCTGGTCGGCGTAGCGCTCGAACGCAGCGTCGAACTGATCGTTGGCGTCCTGGCTGTGTTGAAAGCCGGCGGCGCCTATCTGCCGCTCGATCCCGACTATCCCTCCGAACGCCTGCTTCATATGCTGCGCGACAGCGGAACGGCACTGGTGCTGACTCAGGAGCTGCTGCTCTCGCATCTCGCGCCGGTGATCATGGATGCTGGCGCCGAAGCCTGGACGATCGACAAGGAGGGCGAAGCTAACATCGAAGCGCCTGCCGGCAATCCCGATGCGGCGCTTCAGCCGGACAACCTGGCTTATGTGATGTACACATCAGGTTCGACCGGCGTGCCCAAGGGCGTGGCCTGTTCGCATCGCGCGCTGGCGGCGCGGCTTGGCTGGATGCAGGGGGAGTATCGTCTCGATTCTGCCGAGACCTTGCTGCACAAGACCCCGTTCAGCTTCGACGTCTCGGTTTGGGAGATGTTGTGGCCGCTCGCAACCGGCGCGCGGCTGGCGATCGCGCCTCCAGGCGCGCATCGCGAGCCGCGACTCCTGGTAAACGCCGTCATCGCCCACGACGTGACGACGCTGCACTTCGTGCCGCAGATGCTCGAGCATTTCGTGACCGAGCCCGGCGCGCCGCGCTGCACCTCGCTCAAGCGCCTGTTTGCCGGCGGCGAGGCGCTGTCGCTTGATCTCATGACGCGTGTGCGTGCGGCGTTCCCCAATGTACGGTTCGACAATCGCTACGGTCCGACCGAGGCTCTCATCAACGCCACCTACTGGACCTGTCGCGACGAAGGGGCGACGCGCGTGCCGATCGGACGACCCATTCCCGGCGTGACGATCCGCATCCTCGACGCCGATCTGAACATGGTTCCGGCAGGCGTGACCGGCGAGTTGTTCATCGGCGGGGCCGGTTTGGCGCGAGGCTATTGGCGGCGCGAGAAGCTGACGGCGGAGCGCTTCATTCCCGATCGATTCGGCGAGGAAGGCGAGCGGCTTTATCGGTCAGGAGATCTGGCGCGCTGGCGCGCCGATGGCGCGATCGACTATGTCGGACGCGCGGATCACCAGGTCAAGATCCGCGGCTTCCGCATCGAACCCGGCGAGATCGAGGCGCGGCTGCTCGATCAGCCCGGCGTTCGCTCCGCCGTCGTGGTGGCGCGCGATGTCGGCATGGGCCGTCAGCTCGTCGGCTATGTCAGCGGCAGCGGCCAATTGACGGAGGCAGGCTTGCGGACCGCGCTGTCGGCCGTGTTGCCCGACTATATGGTGCCGTCGAGAATTGCGGTCCTGGAGCGGTTACCCTTGATGCCGAGTGGCAAGGTCGATCGCCACGCGCTGCCGGCGCCCGACATGGCCCATGGCCATCCGGAGCATCAGGCGCCGCGCACGCCGGCCGAGGTCGCTTTTGCGGCGATCTGGGCGGAGCTGCTCGGTCGTCCGTCCGTCGGCCTCACCGACAATTTCTTCGAACTCGGCGGCGATTCCATCATCTCGCTCCAGATGGTCAGCCGCGCCCGGCGCGCCGGATACCTGATCGAGCCCCGCGACGTATTCCAGCATCAGACGCTCGAAGCTCTGGCGCGCGCGGCGCGGACCGAGCAGCGCACGGGGACGCTCGCCGATCAGGGGCAGGTCACCGGCCCGCATCCGCTCTTGCCGATTCAGTCCCGCTTCTTTGCGGAGGACATGGAGAACCGGGATCATTGGAACCAGGCGGTGCTGTTGCAGCCGAGAGAGCGTCTCGACTGGAACGTGATGCGGCGCGCACTCACCGCTGTGGTCGATCATCATGACGCACTGCGCCTCCGCTTCGCGCAGAGGCAGGGGAACTGGTGTGCCGAGCACGGCGCTGCTCCGGCAGCGGATGCGCTGCTCTGGGTGCGGCGGGCGATCGACCGGGCCGCCGTGACGGCGCTGGCATCGTCGGCGCAAGCAAGCCTGTCGATCTCCGGCGGGGAGCTGTTACGGGCCGTCGGCATCGATGTCGCTGATGGCAGCCAGCGTTTTCTGATCGTGATCCACCATCTCGTGGTCGACGGGGTGTCATGGAGGATCCTGCTGGAGGACATCGCGTCCGCTTACACGCAGCTTGCGAAGGGGGACGCAGCGATCGCGCTTCCGCCCAAGACCCATGGTTACGCGTTGTGGGGGCAGCGCTTGCGGGCTTACGCGACGTCGCCAGAACTGGCGACGGAGTTATCCTACTGGACCAGCCGCTGTGCAAATGCGGACGTTCTGTGCGACGACGACCACGCGGGCAACGATCGCATCGCCGATGCCGATGAGGTCCTGCTGTCATTCGAAAGTGAATGGACGCGGTGCCTGCTGACGGATGCGCCGTCGGCTTATCGGACGCAGATCAACGATCTGCTTCTTGCCGGCCTTGCACGCGCCGTCTGGCAGTGGAGCGGACGGGACGACGTTCTCGTCGAACTGGAGGGGCATGGCCGCGAGCCTCTCGCTGGCGATCTCGACCTCTCGCGCACGGTCGGCTGGTTTACGACGGCCTTTCCGGTGCGATTGGCCGGTGGCTCGCAAGATCCTTCGTCATTGATCAAGACCGTGAAGGAGGAGCTTCGCGGCATTCCCGGCCGCGGAGTGGGCTACGGCGTACTGCGTTATCTTGGCTCCGAAGAGCAGCGCTTGGCGCTATCGCACGCCGGCGAGCCGAGGATTGCGTTCAATTATCTCGGCCAAATCGACGGAGGCGATGAGGCGGCGCTGTTCAGGATGGCAGCGGAAAGCGCCGGTCCGTCGCGGGATGCGTCGAGCCCGCTGCGACGCTGGCTGATCGTGAACGGCACGGTGCGCGATGGTCGGTTGCTTCTATTGTTCGGCTTCGGTCGCAAGCGCTATCGGCGCGAGACGGTCGAGCGGCTGGCCGCGTTGTACGAGGCTGCGTTGCGTGAGCTGGTCGATCACTGCACCAGCGGCGCGTGCGGCCTGACACCATCGGATGTGGCATTGTCGGGGCTGGGTCAGATCGAGCTCGACAGGCTTGCGCTCGATTGGCGCGAGATCGAGGACATCTATCCATTGTCGCCGATGCAGCAGGGCATGTTGTTTCATGCGATGCATGACGGCGAGAGCGGACTCTACGTCAATCAGGTCGCGGCGGAAATCCGAGGACTCGATGCCGAAAAGCTGCGCCGCGCCTGGCAGGCGGCCAGCGATCGTCACGCGGTGCTGCGGACGGGATTTATTTGGCGTGACCTGTCCGGCGCGCCGCAACAGGTCGTCTATCGACGGGCCGAAGTGCCCTTTGTCGAGGACGACTGGCGAGCACGGAGCGCGACGTGGGACCAGGCGCAACTGGATGCGGCGCTGGCCGACGTTTCGCGGCAGGAGCAGGCCGCCGGGTTCGACTTGTCGCGACCACCCTTGCAGCGGGTTCGGCTGATCCGGCTCGGCGCCGACAGGCATTGGCTGATCTGGACGCATCACCACATCCTGCTCGATGGGTGGAGCTCGGCGCGGCTGATCGCCGAGGTGATGCAGCATAACGGCGAGGGACGCCTGCCGGCATTGCACCACCGCTATCGCGACTACATCGCGTGGCTGAAGGCCCGTGACAGCGAGGCGTCGGCGGCCTTCTGGCGCAATGCGACGGCAGAGCTGGACCAGCCGAGCTTCCTGGCAGGCAGCCTCGCCGAACCGACGGGCTCCCAATTGTTTGGCCACGGCACGCTGGAGCTGGATTCTGTACTGACCGGACGCTTGCAGGAATTCGCGGCGCGCGAGCGGATCACGATGAACACGCTGGTGCAGGCGGCATGGGCGCAGTTGCTGCGACAGCATACCGGGCAGGGCACCGTCTGCTTCGGTGTCACCGTGTCGGGCAGGCCGCCGGAACTCGCCGGCGCCGAAGAGATGGTCGGCCTGTTCATCAACACGTTGCCGGTCATCGACGGTGTCGGCCCACAGCAGACCGTTGGATCATGGCTGCGCGAGTTGCAGGATCGCAATCTGGCCTTGCGCGAATTCGGCGCGACGCCGCTCTATGAGATCCAGCGGCTGGCAGGGCGCCCCGGACGGCCGCTGTTCGACAGCATCCTGGTGTTCGAGAATTACCCGGTCGACCGCGCGCTGATCGGACAGAACCGGCAGATCCAGGTCGGCGAGACCTGGATTGTCGAGACCAGCAATTATCCTTTGTTCGCCAGCATCGGCGTCGATGAGCGCCTGCGCCTCGTCTTCAACTATCAGCGCAAATATTTCGATGAGGCCCAGATCGCACGGCTGCAGCGAACCTTTGTGCGGCTGATCGAGGCGCTGAGCATGGATGCCGGTCGACCGGTCGGGATGATCGCGGCCCGCGATCCCGCGGATGACGTCCTGCTTGCACGGGCGAACGATAGGCGCCGGGATGAACCGCGCGAGGGGATCATTGCGCAGTTCGAGGCGCAGGTCCGGAAGTCGCCGCAGGCGATCGCGCTGGTGTTCGGCGAGGCGGAGCTGAGCTATGCCGCGCTGAATGCGCGCGCCAACCGGCTGGCGCAGCGATTGCGGGATCATGGCGTCGGGACCGAAATCGTGGTCGGGTTGGCGCTCGACCGCGGCGTCGAGATGCTGGTCGCACTGTTGGCGGTGCTGAAGGCCGGCGGGGCCTATTTGCCGCTCGATCCGGATTACCCGCCGGAGCGGCTGGCGCACATGCTGCGCGACAGCGGCGCGGCGCTGGTGCTGACGCAAGAAAGATTGCACGATCAGTTCGCAGCCATCCTGGCGGAGACCGGCGCGGAGGCCTGGTTCGTTGATGGACAGGACGGCGAGGGCGGCGATGCCGGCAATCTCGATGTCGCCGTTCACGGCGAGAGCCTTGCCTACGTGATCTACACTTCGGGCTCGACCGGTCTGCCCAAGGGCGTGATGGTTCGCCATGATGCCGTGACCAATTTCCTGGCGACCATGGCGGAGCAGCCCGGCATGACGGCCGCCGACCGCGTGCTCGGGCTGACCTCGTTGTCCTTCGACATCGCGGTGCTGGAGCTGTGGCTGCCGCTGACGATCGGCGCCTGCGTCGTGCTGGCGGATCGCACGGCCGCGCATGATCCCGCCAAGCTCAAGGCGATCGTGCAGCGGCATGGCGTGTCCGTGATCCAGGCAACGCCGTCGACCTGGCGGATGCTGCTCGATCATGACGGTCCTGCGCTGCCGGCGAGCTGCCGGGTGCTGTGCGGCGGCGAGGCGCTGCCGCCGGATCTGGCGCGGCGGCTGGTGGCCCAGGCCGGCGAGGTCTGGAACCTGTACGGCCCGACCGAGACCACGGTGTGGTCGGCCCGCCATCGGCTCGATGCAATGGACGATCGTCCGCTGCTCGGCCGCCCGATCGGCAACACCACGCTTTACGTTCTCGACGGTGACCTCAACCTCGCGCCGGTTGGCGTTGCCGGCGAGCTCTATATCGGTGGGAGCGGGCTCGCGCGGGGCTATTGGCAGCGCGGCGGCCTGACGGCGGAGCGTTTCATCCCTGATCCGTTCGGTCCGCCGGGGGCGCGGCTGTACCGTACCGGCGATGTGGCGCGGTGGCGGTCCGACGGCGTGCTCGACTATGTCGGCCGTGCCGACCACCAGGTGAAGATCCGCGGCTTCCGCATCGAGCTCGGCGAGATCGAAGCGCGGCTGCAGGCGCAGGATGGTGTCCGCACGGCCGTGGTGGTGGCGCGCGAGGCCGGCGCCGGCCGCCAGCTGGTCGGCTATGTCAGCGGCGAAGCGCTGGATGGCGCGGCGCTCAAAACGGCGCTCTCCTCGGTGCTGCCCGACTACATGGTCCCGGCGCGGATCGTGGTGCTGGAACATCTGCCGCTGACGCCGAACGGCAAGATCGATCGCAAGGCCTTGCCGGCGCCGGATCAGCTTGTAGCGTCCGCCCAGCATGTGGCGCCGCGCACGCCGGCGGAGGCCGCATTGGCCGCGATCTGGGCCGATCTGCTGCGCCAGCCCAACATCGGCGTCACCGACAACTTCTTCGAGCTCGGCGGCGATTCCATCATCTCGCTGCAGATGGTGAGCCGCGCGCGGCGCGAAGGCGTGCTCATCGAGCCGCGCGATGTGTTCCGGTATCAAACCATCGAGGCGCTGATTGCGGCGTCCCGAGATGTCGAGCCAGATAAGGAAGACCCCGCATCGGAGCGCGGCTCGCTGGCGGGACTCTCCAAGGAGCAGCTCCAACGGCTCGGTCTGGACTGGAGCCACGTCGAGGACGTCTATCCGCTGTCGCCGATGCAGCAGGGCATGCTGTTTCACAGCCTGCGCGATGCCGGCAGCGGCGTTTATGTCAATCAGGTCAGTGTCGAGATCCGGGGCCTCGACCCGGAACGGCTCGGCACAGCGTGGCGCGAGGTGAGCGCGCGTCATCAGATGCTGCGGACCGGCTTCCTCTGGCGTGAGCTCTCCGGCTCTCCGCTGCAAGCCGTCTATCGCGACGCCATCGTGCCGTTCGCACAGGAGGACTGGCGCGGGCAGGCGATCAGGGATGAAAGAATTGCGGCGGCCCTTGCCGATGAGCGCGCCGCCGAATTCGACCTCCAGAGGCCACCGCTCCAGCGGGTGCGGTTGTTGCGGCTCCAGGACGACCTGTATCGGCTGATCTGGACCTATCATCACATCCTGATGGACGGCTGGAGCTCGGCAAGGTTCGTCGGAGAAGTCCTGGAGTGCTATTACGGCGGCGCTGCTGCCGCGAACGCCACGCGCTACCGCGACTATATCGCCTGGCTGCAGGCGCAGGACGCCAAGGCTGCCGAAGCTTTCTGGCGGGAACAGCTCAGGAGCTTCGATCAGCCGACGCAGCTCGCCGATGCCTTCGGCGCGCACCGCCATCAGGCATCCGGCCACGAACGCTGTTACACGCGTCTCGGAGAGGCCGCGACTGCCGAGCTGAAGGCGTTCGCGCGGCGCGAACGGATCACGCTGAATACGATCGTCCAAGGCGTGTGGGCGCTGCTGCTGCAACGCTATTCGGGCCAGAACACCGTGACGTTCGGCGTAACCGTGGCCGGTCGTCCGGCCGGTCTCGACGGATCGCAGCAGATGCTTGGGCTCTTCATCAATACGCTGCCCGTGATCGAAACGCTTCCGCCCGAAAGCCCGATCGGAGGATGGCTGCGCGCGCTGCAGGACCGCAATTCGGCGATCCGGGACTACGAGCACACGCCGCTCTATGACATCCAGGGCTGGGCCGGCCGTGCCGGTCAGACCATGTTCGACAGCATCATCGTGTTCGAAAACTATCCGATCGAACGCAGCATGCACCGCGGCGCAGGCGCGTTGCAGTTCAGCGGCCTGAAGAATGTCGACGTGACGAACTATCCGATGGACCTGTCGGTGCTGGTCGAAGACACGCTCCAGGTCGAATACACCTATATGCCGAGTCATTTCACCGCAGCGCAGGCGGCGCAGATCAGGGCGCAGTTCGAGCTCTTGCTGGCGGAGCTGACGCGCGATGCCACGGCCTTGCTTGGTAGCATCCATCCCGTCACAGAGCTCGATGCCGTCCTTGCGGATCGTTGCAATCGGCATGCGACGTCGAGCGCTCCGCTGCCGCTGGTGCATGAGGCGATCAGCAGCCATGCGCGGCGTCATCCGGAGCGGACGGCGCTGACCATTGGCGGCTCGGTGCTCTCGTTCGGAGACCTCGAGCGCAGGGCCAACCGCCTGGCTCATCACCTGATCGCCCGGGGGCTTAAGCCCGAGCAGCGCGTCGGCGTGGTGGTCGAGCGAAGTGCTGCCACGATGATTGCGCTGCTGGCCGTGCTCAAGGCGGGTGGGGCCTACGTTCCACTCGATCCCGAGCTACCCTCGGAGCGGCGCGCGTTCGTCATGCGCGATGCAGCAATCGCGTTCCTGTTGACGGGTCCGCTCGAAATCGAGGGCAGCCCGGAGGGCATGGAGCGAATTTCCTTGTCTTCGTTCGATTTCGACGTGGGACCCGACCATCCGCCGCAACCCGAACTGCACCCCGAGAACCTTGCCTATTTGATCTACACTTCGGGCTCGACCGGGACGCCAAAGGGCGTGGCCGTCGCCCACGGTCCGCTGGCGATGCACTGTCGCGTCACGGGCAGCCTCTACGAGATCGACGAAAGCTCCTGCGAGCTGCATTTCCTATCGCTCGCCTTCGACGGCGCCCATGAGCGCTGGCTCACAGTTCTATCGCATGGCGCACGGCTGTTGATGCGTGATGCCGAACTGTGGATGCCGGAACAGACGGTCGAGAACCTGCACGTCCATCGCGTCAGCCATATCGGATTGCCGCCGGCCTACCTCCAGCAGGTCGCCGATTGCGTCGAGCAGAGCGGCAATCCACCGCCGGTCAAGCTCTACTCGTTCGGCGGCGAGGCGATGCCGAAGGCGGGCTTCGACAAGGTCAGGCGCGTTCTCAAGCCACGCATTCTGATCAACGGTTATGGCCCGACGGAAACCGTCGTCACGCCGCTGGTCTGGAAAGTCGATGGCGCGTCCCAATGCGACACGCCCTACGCGCCGATCGGCCTGCCGGTCGGAGACCGCCGCGCCTACATTCTGGATGCCGCACTCGACATCATTCCCGCCGGTGTTGCCGGCGAGCTCTATCTCGGCGGCTTCGGCCTGGCGCGCTGCTATCACGGCAAGGCCGCCATGACCGCCGAGCGCTTCGTCCCTGACCCATTCTCGTCGACCCCGGGAGCGCGGCTGTATCGCACTGGCGATCTGGCGCGGTGGCGCGAGGACGGCACCGTCGAATATCTCGGCCGCAGCGACGACCAGGTCAAGGTCAACGGTTTCCGGATCGAGCTCGGAGAGATTCAGACCTCGCTGCTCCGTCATGAGGCGATTGCGCAGGCGGCGGTGGTGGCAGTGCCGAGTGCAGCCGGAAATCAGCTCATTGCCTATGTCGCACCGAAGGCGGCAGATGACGCCGCGCCCGAGGCGGCCGAGAGGCTGGTCGAGCGCTTGACCGGTTTCCTGAAGCTGATCCTGCCGGCCTATATGGTACCGGCACGGATCATGGTGCTCGAGCGGTTGCCGACCTTGTCGAGCGGCAAGATCGACCGGCGTGCATTGCCGGCTCCCGATGCGTCGATGCGGAGCTTCGTCCCCCCGCAAGGCCCGGCGGAGACCGCAATGGCACGCCTGTGGTCCGAGATTCTGGACGTGCCGCAGGTCGGGGTCACCGACAATTTCTTCGAGCTCGGCGGTAATTCGATCCTGTGTCTCAAGGTCGTGGCGCGGGTCCGTCAGGACAAGACGTTCGGGATCGAGATCAAGCTGCGCGATCTGCTCCAGAAGCCGACGATCCGCGCGCTGCTCGCCGGCAGCGCGACCGCGGCGCCGGCCGTCGCCGTCGCACCATCGGCGCTGCTGCCGCTGAATGCCGCGGTTCGCGGCGTGAACCCGGTCTTCTCTGTGCATGGCGGCTTCGGCACCGTTTTCGACTATGGGCCGCTGGCGCGCCGCCTCGAAGGGCACCGGCAGGTGATCGGGCTGCAATCGAGAATGCTGGTCGATCCCTCGTGGACCGACGCCTCCCTCGAGGCCATGGCCGTGGACTACGCGGCCGAGATCCGGCGGATGCAGCCGCGCGGTCCCTATAGCCTGGTCGGCTGGTCCTTGGGAGGACTGCTGGTCAGTCTCGTCGCGGCCGAGCTCGAACGCGGCGGTGAGCGCGTCGATCGTCTCGCGCTGGTCGACAGCTTCGTGCCGCGGCAGCCGGACGGATCGAGCCCGCGGGAGGCGATTGCCCACTGGGCCGACGATCTCGCCGGATTGCTGTCGGCGGTCCTCCCGAGCGCTGCTGCCTCTCGCATCAAGGCGCAGGTCGAGGCAGCAAAACGTGCTGGTTTGCCGGAGACGCCGGAGCACATTCGCGACCTCGTTGCTTCTGTTGTGGAGCAGGGTAGGAGCGTGAGAGCGGAGGATGCCTCGCTCGGCGCGGATGATTTGTCCGCTGCATTCGCAGTCGGACGGCACCTCAACAGGCTGGCGCAGAACGCCGCGCTGCCGCGGGGCCTCGAAGCCACGCCGCTCTGCTGGTGGACCTCGACCCGTCTGGCGCAGCGTGATCGGCTGGAATTGCAGTTGCCGAAGGCGGTCGATCGCGGCTTCGTCGGCGACAACCATTTCACGATCCTGAGGGATGCCGGCCTGCTCGATGAGATCTGCGGTCTGCTCGTGCCGGCGGCGGCGTCGACGATCGCGCAGGATACGGTCCCGGAGCCGGCGGAGTAAGCCTTTGAGTCTTGATCCAGATATCGCGGCATTGCTCGAGATGGTGCAGGCCGGCACCGAAAGCGGCGCGCGCGTTCCGTTTCCGCAATTGACTGCTGCGCAGGCGCGGGCCGATTTCGATGCGTCCTCGCCGCTGCTCGATGTCGATCCGCCGGCGCTTGCCTACGAGCGGCGTTTGTCGCTGCCGGTGCGGGATGGCGCGACGATCGAGGCGCGGCTCTATGCGAGCGCGCAGCCGAGCGAACGCACTCCCATTCCCGTTCTTCTTTACCTGCACGGCGGCGGCTTCGTCGTCGGCAGCCTCGATTCGCATCAGCCATTGTGCCGCGGCCTCGCCAAGGACAGCGGTGCGGCCGTGCTCTCGGTCGGCTACAGGCTCGCACCGGAGCACAAGTTTCCGACCGCCTTCGAGGATGCCGTCGATGCGCTGGCCTGGATCGGCCTCGAGGGCCGCGCGATCGGGCTCGATCCGCGCCGGGCCGCCGTCGGCGGCGACAGCGCCGGCGGAACGCTTGCCGCCGCGCTCGCAATCGAAGCGAGGACGAATGCGGGCCTCCCGCGGCCGGTGCTTCAGGTTCTCGCTTATCCCGGCCTCAGCTCCCGACAAACCTCCGCATCCTACGAGCGCTACGGTACCGGCCATCTCCTGGAGCGCAGCACTGTCGATTGGTTCTTCCGGCAATATCTCCGCGACGAGTCGGATCGCGACGATTGGCGTTTTGCGCCGCTCGCAGCGGATGATTTGTCGGGCCTCGCTCCCGCATGCATCGTCCTCGCCGAGTTCGATCCCCTGGTGGACGAGGGGCGCGATTATGCAGCCCGCTTGGCGGCGGCCGGCGTTCCCGTCGATCTGCACGTTTATCCCGGCATGATCCATGAATTCCTGCGCATGGGGAATGTCGTGGCCGATGCCTTGCGGGCGAGGGCGACGATCGGGCGGGCGCTGGCCAAGGCCTTTCTCGCCGCTGGCGAAAAGGCGGCCTGATATGGCAATGCAGTGTGAACGAGAGTATGTCATGATCATCATCTCTCGCGCTTCTGTGCGAGAGGCGCCTGAACGGATCCCATGAGCACGTCTATTCCAGACCATAGGCTGTCCCGCCGTGCGCTCCTCGGCGCGGGCGCAGCGATCGGAGGCACGGCCCTTGCGGGTACATGGCCCATGGCGTTTGCCCAAACTGCTGGATCGCAATCCGGGCTCCGGGTCGCTGCGCTCGGCTGGGCCTGTGCCCAGACGATCCTGGCGCTCGGCGTCGTGCCGCTTGTGATTCCGGAGATCGAGCGCTATGGCCGGCTCGTCGTCGAGCCGCCTGCTCCGCCCAGCGTTCAGGAGGTCGGTCTGCGTTCGGAGCCAAACCTCGAACTGCTGCAGAGTTTCGCCCCCGACATCATCGTTATCGATCCCAGCATTGCGGCCGCCATACCGCGGCTCAAGCTGATCGCACCGGTCGAAACGTTCACAATCTTCAGACCCGGCGGGCATCCCCTCGACACGGCGCGCCGTTCGACGCTGGAGCTTGCCAAGCGCCTCGGGGTGCAGTCCGCGTGCGAAGCCTATTTCGCCCGTTTCGACGTCGCCATGGCCGGCTATCGTGAGCGGCTCCAGAGTCGCGGCGGCAAGCCGCTCTATCTCGTCAGCGAGATCGCGCGCAACCGCGCGCTCGTGTTCGGTCCGAACAGCCTCTATCAGGAGGTGCTCGATCAGTGCGGATTGAGGAATGCCTGGACCGGACAGAGCGGCCCATGGGGCCATACCAGTGTTGGGCTCGAAGTGCTCGCCGCGGTTCCGGACGCGCGGCTGGTGTTGATGACCTCGCGGGTCGCCGATGTCGAAGCGCTACTGAAGGCAAGCCCTGTGCTTCAAACCCTGCCGTCTCTTCGGTCGCATCGGCTGACGGTCCTGGGTAATCAGTTTTTCTATGGGGGCGTGCCGGCGGCCGAACGTTTCGCCCGCCTTCTCGCCGAACGTCTGCCGCGGGAAAGCCATGAGCAAGGCTGAGGCACTGCCGGCCCGGTCCGGCTTGGAGATGCATCCGGCGGTGCTGATCGGCTTGCTGCTGGCAGCCGCGGCCGCGCTGACCTGGCGCAACCTGTCCGGATATCTGCCCGCCGGCGCCTGGCTGCCGGTGTTGTGGCGGCCGGAGGTCACCGATCCCCAGCAGATGCTCGTGCACTACACCGTTTTTCCGCGCATCGCAGTGGCGCTGCTGGCCGGCGCAGCCCTCGGTCTTGCCGGCACGGTCTCTCAGCAGGTGTTGCGCAATCCGCTTGCAGAGCCGAGCACCATCGGCGTCCTGAACGGCGCCTATCTTGCGCTGGCCGTGACGACGCTGTGGGCGCCGTCGCTGCTGGCCTTCGGCCGGGAGTGGATTGCGCTGTGCGGCGGGTTCGCTGCGTTCCTGTGCGTGTTCGGGCTGACCTGGAAGCGGGCGCTGTCGCCCGTCGTCCTGGTGCTCGCCGGATTGATCGTCAGCTATTACTGCGCGGTGACCACCCAGGCGCTGGTGCTGCTCAACCACGAATATCTGATCGGTCTGTTCATCTGGGGCGTCGGCTTCCTCAATCAGCAGGATTGGAGCAACGTCACGTTCCTGGCGCCGCGGCTGCTGATTTCGATCGTGCTGATCGCGGCGATGGTTCGTCCGCTGACCCTGCTCGGCTTCGACGACGAGACCGCGCGCAATCTGGGCCTCGGATTGACGAGGGCCCGGGTCTTCGCGCTCGTCATCGCGATCGCGCTCAGTGCGTCAGTCGTCAGCGTGGTCGGCGTCATGGGATTTGTCGGTTTGTCCGCGCCGGCAATCGTCATGCTGTCGGGCGCGCGCCGCTTTCGCGACCGGCTGATCTGGGCGCCACTTTGCGGCGCCCTGCTGCTGTGGCTGACGGATCAACTCGTGCTTCTGATCCCGCCCGGCTATCGCGAAATGCCGGCCGGTGCAGTGACTGCCCTGATCGGCGCGCCAATGCTGCTCGTGCTGCTGCCGCGGCTGCGGGCCGCCATGCCGATGGGAAACCTCACGCCATCCGCTCCGGCGCGGCTCGATCATCCCTGGCGCGTGATCCTTTCGGCCTTAGTCGTGCTGCTGCTTGCCGTCTGGATCGCACTCGCCCTCGGGATCGGCTCCGACGGCTGGCGCTGGAGCGGCCTGTCGGGCTTGCAGGAGTTCTGGCCGTGGCGCTGGCCGCGCGTGGTGTCGGCGCTGGCAGCAGGCGCGACGCTGGCGGTCGCCGGTACGCTGCTGCAGCGGATGACCGGAAACCCAATGGCCGCGCCGGAGGTCATGGGCATCAGCTATGGCGCCGCGATGGGCGTAATCGTTCTGCTCTATCTCTTTCCCGCCCACACCCGGCTGGAGCAGATTGCGGCGGCCGGGATCGGCGCCTTCATCGTGCTGGCGCTGGTGCTGCTGTTCAGCCGGCGGTCCGAGTTCAGTCCGGAGCGCGTGCTGCTGGCAGGCGTCGCCATGAGCGCGGCATTCGGCGCGATCATTGCCATGGCACTGGCGACGGGTGATCCCCGCATTGGCACGCTGCTGTCGCTGCTGACAGGCTCGCTCTACCAGATCGGCCCGGCCGAGGCCGCAATCCTTGCCGCCGCGGCGCTTGTTCTGCTGATCATGGTGCCAATGCTGTCCCGTTGGCTCGATATCCTGCCGCTCGGACCTGCGACCTCGCGTTCGATCGGCATCTCGCTGACGCGGAGCCGTGTCATCATCATGCTGCTGACGGCGTTGCTGACGGCAACGGCCACGCTGATGGTTGGTCTTCTGAGCCTGGTCGGCTTCATCGCACCGCATATGGCGCGGATGATGGGGGCGCAGCGTGCGCTGCATCAGGCGGCGCTGGCCGCGTTGATCGGGGCGATCCTGATGGTCACGGCGGATTGGGCCGGACGCATGGTGATCTTTCCGTTCCAGATGCCCGCCGGCATCTTCGCCATGATGCTTGCCGGACCTTATCTCATCTGGCTGCTGCGGCCGCAGCGAGGTTGACTGCGCTCACCGCGCGAAGCTGATGAGATGGCCATGGTCCGGCGACGGCATCACGCCCATGGGGATGCCGTAGATGGTTTCGAGCTCGGCCGGCGTCATGATCTTGTCCGGCGTGCCGCGCGCGATCAGCTTCCCGGAATGCAGCGCGATGATCTCGTCGCAGAACCGGGCGGCCATGTTGACGTCGTGGAGCACCACGACCACGCCGAGATTGCGCTCGCGGGCGAGCTGCCTGACCAGCGACAGCACTTCGATCTGATGAGCGATGTCGAGCGCCGAGGTCGGCTCGTCGAGCAGCAGGCACTCGGCGTCCTGCGCAACCAGCATGGCGATCCACACCCGCTGGCGCTCGCCGCCGGACAACGTATCGAGCAGGCGATCCGCAAAGGGTTCGATATGGGTTAACGCCATGGCGTTTGCGACCTTCTCGCGGTCGATGTCACCGAACCGTCCGAGCGCGCCGTGCCAGGGATAGCGGCCGAGTGCGACCAGCTCTTTGACCAGCATGCCGGCGGCGGGCGGCGTCTGCTGCGGCAGGTAGGCGACCTTGCGGGCATAGTCCCGATCGCTCCAGGCGCGCAGTGCGCGGCCTTCGAAACGAATCGTTCCTGACGAGCTCGGCTGCTGGCGCGCCAACAATTTCAGCAGGGTCGACTTGCCGGAGCCATTATGGCCGATCAGCCCGACGACGCTGCGTGCGGGAAGGGATAGCGTCAGCGGTTCGAGCAGCGCGCGCCCGGCCACTGCGAAGCCGACCTGGTCGAGCTGGAACAAGGGCGCAGGCGCTTCCAGCGAGGCCTGCGTGACGTCGGTCGGCGAGGCGAGCGTCCGTTCGCTCGTCTGCGCATGTTGGATCGTCATGGTTGGCGCAGGCTCCAATAGGCGACGGCCAGCAGTTGGTCGCGGGAAAGCTTTCGCTCATCGCGCAGATGGTTGCGCAGGGCCTTCAACGCCTGCGCCTCACACGCGACCCAGGCGAAGACGTCCTGATGGTCCGGCCATCGCACCGCCTTGACGGCGTCGACCAGGAGCTGCGTCGTCCCGGCCGGGCGGCCCTCGCGATGCAACCAGCGGATCGCTACCCCGGCCGGGGCGACCAGCGGAACTTCCTCGCGCCGATCCGCGACCTCGATAAAGGCCTCACCCGTCGCCGTCGCCGGCAGCGTCTCCAAGATTCGCGCGATGGCGGGCAGGGCGGTTTCGTCGCCCGCCAGCAGCATCCAGCGCGCCGGACAAATGCCCCGGCCGAGCGGGCCGGCCATGCCGCAGATGGCGCCGGCCGTCGCGTTCACGGCGAACGCCGAGCCCGGCCCGGCATGATCATGGACTACGAAGTCGATGTCGATCTCGCGGCTCTGCAAGTCGATGCGGCGGATCGTGTAATAGCGGGTGACGGGCCTGCGGTCGGGCTCCGGCCACAGGATACGTCCGTCGGGCGCGGGCCACGGCCATTCGGGCTTGGCGAGGCCCTCCGGCGGGAAGTACAGCCGCACGTGCAGGTCGTCGTCATTCACGAAACGGGCGATATCGTCGCCCGTGAAGGTCAGCCGCCGCATGTGCGGCGTCAGGGTGATCGCGGACTTCAGCCGCACTTCACGGAAATTGGCCAGCGTGCCGCCGCTGGATTCGTGACCGGACCAAATGATGGTCGGAGCAATGTCGCCCGCGAACTCGATCACATGCGAGGCGACGACCGAGCGCAGCATTTCCAGATTGCCCTTGTCGTTGGCCTCGACGCGGATCTTGAGCGCTTCGGCCTCGACGGCGAGGGAACTGGTGCCGAACGGCAGTTTCGCCACCATGAGACCGTCCCGGTCCTCGAAGGCGATGTCATGCTCGGCCAGATGATCGATCATCCGCGCGGCGAGGCCGGCGGCGTCGGGAAGCGCGATGCGGGTTTCGGAGATCAGCAAGTCCAAACTCATTCTCCACCGGCCCTGTCCGATGCCAGCCTGCAAGCACTTCGATGTCCGGATGTCGCGGCCTGGCACGGCTCTGGATCATAAATCCTGCTCGCTCGCCGGCTGCGATGCAAAAGCGATACTACCCGCATCATATTAAAGGCATTGCCGATCCCAAATTAGAATCCATCGAAAGAGCAGCGAAAATAAGCGCTGGAGTTGCGGGGCCGCCATCATGTATTCGCATCACTTCGGCACGACTTGTCCGGCCATATAGGTTCGCTTCAGGTCTCCTTCAGCGCGGCTCTCATCATGAACTCACGAAGCGGCCTGACGACGCAGATCCTGCAGCTCCTGCGGCCTTATTGGCCACTCGTGCTCGGCGGCAGCGTTCTGGGAGTGGTCGGCGGTGCCTCCGTCGCGGCATTGCTCGCGGTCGTGAATCACGGGCTTTATGCCACGCAGGCCGACGTGGTAACGCTGTTTTTCGCCTTCGCTGGCCTGTGCCTTCTGATCCTGGTCGGTTCCATCGGCGCCGACATCAGCGCCAATTATGTCGGACAGCGGATCATCGCCGAGCTTCGCAAGTCGCTCGCCGCCAAAATTCTGGCTGCGCCCATCGATCAGCTCGAAATCTACCGGACTCATCGCCTGATCCCGGTTCTCACGCAGGACGTCGACACGATCAGCGATTTCGCGTTCTTCTTTTCGTCCTTTTTCGTGTCGCTCGTGATCGCGCTCGGCTGCATGGTTTACCTGGCGGTGCTGTCTTGGCAGCTTTTCCTGATCACGGGAGCAGTCATCGTGCTGGGATCGCTGGCGCATGGATATGCGAGGACGCGCGGCGTTCGCGGCTTCAGCACCGCGCGAGAGGCCGAAGATCAGCTGCACAAGCAGTATCGTGCGATCGCCGAAGGTGCCAAGGAGCTGCGCCTTAATCGCGTGCGCCGTCGGCGCGTCTATGTCGAGCAGCTCCAGCAGACCGTCGACCGGATTAGCTCGGTGCAGATCAGGTCGATCAATCTGTTCGTGACGGCGCGGGCGTTCGGGACGATGCTGTTCTTTGTCGTGATCGGCGTGGCGCTGACCTTGCGACCGTTCCTGTGGCCCGACAGTCCCGCTGCGGTGTCCAGCGGCTTCGTGCTGGTGCTGCTCTTTATGCGCGGGCCCATCGACCAGGTCATCGGCATCCTGCCGGCGCTCGGCCGCGCCCAGGTCGCGATGCGCCGCATTGCGGGGCTCTCGGAGCAGTTCTCGACCCCCGAGCACGATCTGCTGGCCAGTGCTCCCGCTGCACCCGGCAAGTCCGCCATCGAATCCATCGAGCTTCGCGGCGTCACCTATGCCTTTCGCGCCGTGCCGGGCAGCGATCCCTTTGTTCTCGGGCCGGTTGATCTGCTCGTTCGGCAAGGCGACATCGTCTTCATCGTGGGGCAGAACGGCAGCGGAAAGACGACCCTGATCAAGTTGTTGCTAGGCCTTTATGCTCCGCATGGCGGCGCCGTGCTGCGGGACGGTTCGCCGGTCCTGACGGAGACACGCGACGATTACCGCCAGCTCTTCACGACCATCTTCTCCGACTATTATCTGTTTGAGGATCTCATTCGTGGAGAGGGCGTGGTTCCTGATGTCGCGGAACGCTATCTCCAGCGGCTGGAGGTCGCGCACAAGGTCTCGATCGAGAACGGCGTGTTCACGACGACGGACCTGTCGACCGGACAGCGCAAGCGATTGGCGCTGATGAATGCATGGCTCGAGGAAAGACCCGTGCTCGTGTTCGACGAATGGGCCGCAGATCAGGATCCGGCGTTCCGGCACATCTTCTATACGGAGCTGCTGCCCGATCTGAAGCGTCTCGGAAAGACCATCATCGTGATTTCACACGATGATCGCTATTTCGGGATTGCGGATCATCTAGTGCGGCTGCGCGACGGCAAGATCGTCGGAAGCGAGACGAAAGCAGATAACGTCGCAGGCGTTTCCGCGGTTCCAATTGACGCGCCGCTTTAGAGCTATTGTGACGGAGCGAGTGCTCTTTGTCACATGCAACAACAGCATGCGATCCCGTTCTGCGACAGGCCGTCAGATTTGTAGAGAATCTAATCTGCGTGTGCGCGCATTTGTTGTCAGCCTGTAGGCGAGTGATCTACACCACGCATCAGCGATGATTGAAATGCGAGGGCCGGATGAACAAGGCTTCGGATTCCGGGACCGGACCTCGTGCGTTCCCGGTCGGCCCATATTCTGGCCAGACCGTTTTCCAGGAGGGCGATCGCCTTCGCGTCGTGGCCGCCGATGTGACCGCGTTGGAACTGCGTCTGCGCGAGCGCGTCGATCACATCGAGATCCTGAATGCCTCGGACGACCGCGAGGTTGCGGCACGGGCGGTGTCGGCGTCCGCCGAGGCGCTGTTTGCCTGGCGACCTGGCGCCGATCGGCTCGTTCTGGACTTCGCTGGAAGAGCGCCGCTTGCACGAGAGCTGACCGAGAGTGGTCTTGCCATCATGTCCGAGGGGCGACTGGTGCTGCTGCCCGAACTGGTCATGCAGCGGCGGGACAACTGGCTGGTCAACCCCGGGCGACCGCCATTGCCGCAACTCCACGTCATGACGGACGGCAAGCGCCATCCGCGCCGCGCCGCAAAGCCGACGGGAAAGGTGTACGGCCGTTTCATTCCCTGGCTGTCGGAGGTCATCTCGTTTCGTGTGGCCGATCTCGAGAATGATCTCGATTTGTTGCACCGCTGGATGAACGACCCTCGCGTCGATGCATTCTGGAACGAGGCTGGCGATCTCGACAAGCATCGGCGATATCTGGCCGGCATCCTGGCCGATCCCCATATGCTGCCGTTGATCGGCTGCTTCGGCGAGCAGCCGTTCGGCTATTTCGAGCTCTATTGGGCCAAGGAAAATCGCATCGCGCCGTTCTATGATGCCGACGACTACGACCGGGGATGGCACGTGGTCGTAGGGGAGAACGCTTTTCGCGGCGGTCGTTACATCAGCGCGTGGCTGCCGTCACTGATGCACTACATGTTCCTCGACGATTGCCGTACGCAGCGGATCGTCGGGGAGCCGGCCGCGGCGCATACGCAGCAGCTTCGCAATCTCGATCGCTCGGGGTTCGCGAAGATCAAGAATTTCGACTTTCCCCATAAGCGCGCGACCCTGGTCATGCTGTTGCGCGAACGCTTCTTCGGCGATCGGCTTTGGCTTCCGGCAGCCGCCGGCCCAACGGTCTCGTCTTAAAGCGCAAGCGGAGCGCGGATTCATGTCCCATCAACTTGCGATCGAGCACGATGTCGTTGGCGTCGGATTCGGGCCTTCCAACCTCGCACTCGCCATCGCATTGGACGAATGCGCGAAGCGATCACGGCTGAAATGCACGCCGCTGTTCGTGGAGAAGCAGCCGCACTTCACCTGGCATGGCGGCATGCTGCTTCCGGGCAGCGACATGCAGATATCGTTTCTCAAAGATCTGGTCTCCTTGCGCGATCCGACCAGTTCCTTCACCTTCGTGAACTACCTGCATAAGCGCGGCCGCCTGCTGGATTTCATCAACTGCCGGACGTTCTATCCGAGCAGGGTCGAGTTCAACGATTACCTGCAGTGGGTGGCGAGCCATTTCAAGTCGCAGGCCGCTTACGGCGAGACCATCGTCGCCGTCGAGCCGGTGACGGCCGGGCAGACGGTGACGTCGTTGCGGGTGCATTCGCGCTCGCTCGCCGGCGGGGAGACTGTGCGGCTGGCGCGAAATCTCGTGGTCGCGGTGGGAGGCCAGCCCTATGTTCCGCAGGTGTTTGCCAAGGCTGCCGACGATCGCAGGCTGCTGCATTCCAGCCGCTATCTCGACCTGATCGAGCGCGTTGTCCCGCGCGGTCGGACCGTGCGCGTGGCCGTCGTCGGTGGCGGACAGAGCGCGACCGAGGTAACGGTTGATCTTCAGGGCCGATGTCCCGAAGCGCATATCGATCTGATCTTCCGCGGCCATGCTCTCAAGCCGTCCGACAGCAGTCCCTTCGTCAACGAGATCTTCAACCCCGACTATACGGACTTCGTCTACGCGCAGCCTGCCGACCGGCGGGATGCGATCGTCCGCAACTTCCGGAACACCAACTATGCGGTCGTCGATTCCGACCTGCTGGACCAGCTGTATCGGCTGCTCTACCAGCAGCGCGTCGGCGGCGACGCAAGGGTCGTGTTGCGTCCCCGCAGCGAGATTACCAATGTGGATACGGGACCGGACGGCATCGAGATCGGCGTGATCGACAAGTTTCGCGGCGAAAACCGTCGTTCGACCTATGACGTGGTCGTTCTGGCGACGGGATACGACAGGGATACGCCGCACGGGTTTCTCGAACCGATCCGCCGCTACATTCGCGATGCGGCGCTGGATCGCAACTACCGGCTCGTGACCAATCCGGCGTTCCGGCCGCAGATCCACCTCCAGGGCTATTCGGAATCCTCCCACGGCCTGAGCGACACGCTGCTTTCGGTGATTGCCATGCGGTCGCAGGAGATTGCGGAGTCTCTGCTCGCGACAATCTCGCGCCGGGAACTCATTGCCTAGAACACGATCCGGGAGAGATCGCAGCTCCAAAAGCCTTGCGCGGATGGAGATCGAAGCGCAGCACGAATCGTCCCGTTCTCATTACACAATAGCTGGCGTTCTCGCGGTCACCCTGCAGGCGTGTTCCGCTGTCGCTTTGGGGTTCCCAATCTAGAACCTGTCTAATCGAGATCAACCGCAGCGTGTATGTGTGAGACAACGCCGATTGGCTTTGCTAGAGGAGTTCTTAGAACGATCTTGGAACGTCTGAAAGTTAGCTGGAATTGACCGTGAGGAAAGCTCTCGTTCCCAAGCAGGGGCAAAGCCTTCTCCCTGAGCGAATTGCAGGCATTCTGGTTCACAGTCCGCTTGCAGCGTTGGTTGGCAAAGAGCCCGTGACGCGCATGCACTACCTCCTCGAGATTGCGTCGCTTCACACCAAGACCGAGCTCCTGGCGCAGCCGGGCTTGGGACGTTCAGGCGTGCGTCGCATCGAGAACTGGATGGCCTCTCACGGACACCGCATGCGCGACGTGAATGAGAGTCTCGATAGCGTCATCTGCCGCTTTGCGTTCCGACGTTCTTCCGTTCGGAAAGGAAACGTTCGTTCTCTCCCCTTATCGGCGTCGCCCTCGCGTTTCACGCGGGCAGCTGGTGGCTAAGGCGGTACATGCGTGGGCACAAAGCAGGTCGATTGTTTTCAGACGCTGTCTCACGAGCTTGAGCATTGGACCGGCGCTCCCTGTCGAAGCCAGCGAGCTCGCCCGAGTGCTCGCGCGCGAGCTGCTGCTTGAGCTTGGTGTAGCGCCGCAGCGTGTCCACGACATGTGCACCGGGAGATCAAGGCAAATCTTCCGGCGGGCCACGTGAGCATGCACTTCGCGCGCTACTCGCTGGCAGCGGACTAGTCGCGCTCGACGTTTCGCGTTCGAGCGCGGCGCCGCGCCGTGCTGCCGCGAACCGCCTGCCGTCTGGTCTGGCGCCGGCCTTCCCCGCGCCGATTGGCTCGCAGAGCGTGCCGTCGGGCCCGGCTCAGTCATGAAATCCGCTATTCCCGTCGGGGCCTCGAAAGTCTATATGATCCATATGTTGTCTCATCGCTTTTCCGTGGCCCCCATGATGGATTGGACCGACCGGCATTGCCGGGTGTTCCACCGTCACCTGACGCGGTGGGGATTGCTCTATACCGAGATGCTAACGACCGGCGCGATCATTCATGGCGACCGGGTGCGGCTGCTTGGGTTCGACGCGGTCGAGCACCCCGTGGCGCTTCAGCTCGGCGGATCGGATCCGCGCGAACTCGCGGCGGCGGCACGGATCGGCGAGGACTTTGGTTATGACGAGATCAATCTCAATGTCGGCTGCCCGTCCGATCGTGTGAAGGATGGCCGTTTCGGCGCCTGTCTAATGGCCGAGCCGGAGCTGGTGGCGAGGTGCGTCGACGCGATGAAGCGCGTGGTCGCCGTTCCCGTCACGGTGAAGTGCCGCATCGGCATCGATGATCAGGATCCGGAGGTCGCGCTCGATGCGCTCGCGCGTGCGGTGGTCGCCGCAGGCTGCGATGCGTTGATCGTGCACGCCCGCAAGGCCTGGCTCAACGGCCTGTCGCCGAAGGAGAACCGCGATATCCCGCCGCTCCACTATGATCGCGTCTACCGGCTGAAGCGCGCGATGCCCGATGTGCCCGTCATCATCAATGGCGGCGTTCGGAGCATCGACGAGGCAAAGGCGCATCTTGCCCATGTCGACGGCGTGATGCTCGGCCGCGCCGCCTATCAGGAGCCGTGGCGGCTGCTCGCGGTCGACCACGAAATCTTCGGCGGGCCGGCGCCGCACGCCACCATGCAGGACGCGCTCGAGGCGATGATGCCCTACATCGAAGAGCAGCTCGCGCACGGCACGCGGCTGCACGCGATCACGCGGCATTTCGTCGGCGCATTTCATGCTGTGCCCGGCGCGCGTGCGTTCCGCCGGCATCTGGCCGAGCAGGGTGTGAAGCCCGGCGCCGGTCTCGACGTGCTACGCGAGGCGATCACGTGTGTCGGGGCCCGCGCGCCGGCTGAGGCGGCCTAAATGAGCGGGAGCATGATCCGGAAAAGTGCGCAGCGGTATTCCGAAAAGATCATGTTCAAACAACTACCTAAAGCGCGATGACGATTCATCCTGATCGCATCGCGCTTTAGTCGACCGCCGTACGCGCGCGGCGGGGACTGCGCTGCTGCTCCGGATACCCTGTCAGCATCAGCGTGTCGGCGCGCACGCCCCAGCTTTCCAGCCGGTCGAGGAAGCTCATGCCGAGCAGATTGGTCTTCATCTGGCCGCGCTGCACGACAAGGGCCGGCACCGACTTCTCGACCAGCTTGCCGACGGCGAGACGGTCGAGCGTGAGCCGCGCCGCCTTGGTGTGGCCGCCCGCGGTCTCGAGATCGACGTCGTATTCAAGCATCTCGAGCGGCAGCCCGATCGCCCTTGCGGTTTCCCAGGTCAGTACCACCGACGTCGCGCCGGTATCGATCACCATCGGCGCAGTGACGCCGTTGATCTTCGCGCGCAGCGTGAATTCGCCGCCCTGGCCGCGCGGGATCTGCACGGCCGGCGCCGGGGAGGCGGCTTGTGCGCGAAAAATATGCGAGACCTTGTGGCTGGCGCGCGCGATCTGGTCGGGATCGCCATAGGCGACGACGGCACCTGCCGTGCCGGCGAGCATGATCAGGACGAGCAGGAAGCGGATCATCGCGCGCCTCCAAGGGCACGCAGGCGGATCAGACGTGCTTTGGGGATCCAGCGATCGGCACCAGTCCGGCTTTCGTCATGCGCTCCGGCAACAGGGCCATGATCGCGCGCCGGTCCGCGCTCTCCATGGCGTGCCAGCGTGCGATCTCCGGCAAGGTGCGGCCGCAGCCGAAGCACAGCTTGGTCTTGGGATCGATCATGCACACGGCGACGCACGGCGTTTCTTTGCTCATACGGACATAGTGAGGGATGATCGGGCATGTCTGCAAGCATCTCGTTAAGAGCCTGTGCCGGCACTCATGATCGGCTTGTGCCGCGGCCGGCGTTTCTCGTCCGGCACGACGGAGCTCTCCGGCTGGAGCGGTGGAGAATCGTCCGAGAGTGGGGCAAGCGCGCTCATCACGCGCTCCGGCGGGAACGTGACGATCACCTCGGTGCCGATGCGCAGCTTCGATTTCAACGTGAACGTGCCGCCGTGCAGGTCAATCAGGTTCTTGGCGATCGGCAGGCCGAGGCCGGCGCCCTGTTCAGCCGACTTGATCGAGTTGGAGCCCTGGCCGAACGAGGCGAGCACGACCGGGATCTCGTCCTCGGGTATGCCGGAGCCGGAATCCCTCACCGAGAGATATTGTCCGCCGGAGGCGGTCCAGCCGGCCTTGAGCCAGATCTCGCCGCCCTGCGGGGTGAACTTGATCGAATTGGAAAGCAGGTTGAGCACGACCTGGCGGATCGCGCGCTCGTCGGCCCAGAGCCGCGGCATCGCCTGCTCGAACACTTCGTGGATGGTGATGCCGCGGCTCGAGGCACGCAGCTTCATCAGATGATGGCAATCGGCGACGATACCGACCAGGGACACCGCTTCCTCATTGAGCTCGTAACGGCCGGCTTCGATCCGCGACAGATCGAGGATCTCGTTTATGAGGTTGAGCAGGTGCACGCCGGAATTATGAATGTCGGCGGAATATTCCTTGTAGACCGGTACCGCATGCGCGCCGAAAATCTCGCTCTTCATCACCTCTGAGAAGCCGAGGATGGCGTTCAGCGGCGTCCGCAGCTCGTGGCTCATCTGCGCGAGGAAGCGCGACTTGGCGACGTTGGCGGCTTCGGCGCGGTGGCGCGCTTCGTCCGAGATTGCCTTGGCCTGCTCCAGCTCGCCGATCAGCGCGTCCTTTTCCGCTCGCGCTTCCAGCGTGGCGAAGGTGGAGGAGTGCAGGCGGTGCGCCAGAAGCACGAAATAGCCTTCGGCGGCGAGCGACAGCGCTGCCAGGATGTAATTGTCCAGCGATCCGGTCGTCACGAAGCTCAGCGCCATCGCAACCGCGACCGGCGCCGTGGCGGCAAGGGCTGCGATCGGCAGATTGGCCGCGAGCATGCTCGATACTGCGATCACCAGCAGCATCAAGAACATCATCAGCGTTTCCGTGACCATGTCGAGCACGGGATGGATCAGGATCGCCATCCAGCACAGGCCATAGAGCAGGTCGAGCACGACGAAGCGCGTCCGCCATGCGCGTGTCGCGGCCGGAGAGGCGGGCTCGGTCAGGAAGCGCCGGCAACTGCGGATCATGGCGCTGTGGATGCAGAGCATGCCGGCGGTCCAGGCCGCGGCCGGGATCGGCTGCATCCATAGCCCGAACAGCACGCCGGTCGCCACCACCAGGAGCATCACGACATAGGAGGCCGACAGCCGGGTCTGGGCGTATTGCCGCAGCATCTCGGCGTCGAAAGCCGGCCGGGTTCCACTGGTCGACGTTAACTTGTCGCGCGCCTCGCGCACCCGCTGCGCCGCGGCCCTTCGGCTGCTCGCCGATGGCGCGCTCACCGGCTCGGCCGGAAGCTGCACGACCTCAGGCATTTCAGCGGGGTTACTCATCAAGCAACACGGATTCCTGCCCACGCCGGACGCGGGCTTTCTGCATTGTCTATCTCTGGCAAGAAATCCTTAAGAGCTGACTTAAGGAGCTAAAGAATTACGTTAACCGAGCGTTAATTCATACGCAGTCCGGGCGGCCGCCTTCATCAACCCGCGCTTCGATCATCTGAAGAAAACGAGCGTGACCAACCCGAAGACCGGCAGCAGCAGGACGGAGGTCCAGGCCATGTATCCGAAGAAGCCGGGCATTGCGACACCACCCGCTCGGGCAATTGCGTACACCATGAAATTGGGCGCGTTGCCGATGTAGGAGTTTGCGCCCATGAATACCGCCCCTGCGGAAATCGCGGCAAGGGTGAGGGCGCCGTTCGTCATCAGATGCTTGGCATCGCCTCCGGCGAGCTCAAAGAAGACCAGATAGGTCGGCGCATTGTCGAGAAAGGATGAGAGCAGGCCGGTCAACCAGAAATATGCGGCATTGTTCGGCGTGCCGTCGGCGTTGGTGACCATGTTTACGACGGGGGCAAACGCGCCGGATTTGCCGGCGTTGAGAATCGCGAGCACGGGAATGATGGTGATGAAGATCGCGGCAAACAGCTTTGCCACTTCGATCATGGGGCCCCAAGAGAAGCCGTTCGCGTCGTGGTCCTCCTTCGAGGTGACGGCGAGAGATGCGAACACGACTCCGATCATCACGGCATCGCGCAGGACATTCTGCAGCTGGAGGTGCGTGCCGAGAACTTCAAATCCGCCGAGGTCCAGCTTGGCACTCAAGAGGATCGCAGCGACGATGACTCCCATCAAAGCGAAGTTGAGGCCGCCGCTGATCCGCAAGGGATTGTCCGGAGTTGGGTCCGGTTTGACGCGGCCTTCCTTGCGATAGAAATAAGTGTCGATGCAAAAGAACAGGGCGAGCAGAATCCAGGCTGCGAACGTGGTCTGGGGGAACAGGTGAGTCGTCGTCCAGAAGAAGTCCACGCCGCGCAGAAAACCCAAAAAAAGCGGCGGATCTCCCAGCGGCGTGAGCGAGCCGCCGATGTTGGATACCAGAAAGATGAAGAAGATCACGACGTGCGCGTTGTGCCGCCGATCGTCATTGGCGCGGATCACCGGTCGGATCATGACCATTGAGGCGCCGGTCGTGCCGATGACGCTCGCGATCAGAGTGCCGAGAGCGAGCAGCAGCGTATTCAGGACGGGGGAGCCGTGAAGATTGCCGCGCACCACGATTCCGCCGGCGACGGTAAACAGAGCGAGGAGCAGCAGAATGAACGGGACGTATTCGAGCAGCGCCGTATGAACGAGCGCTTGGACGGTTGGAAGCGGGCCGTACCAGATTGCAAGCGGCAGCGCGATCAGGGCGGCCCACATCGCGGCAATCTTGCCTTGGTGATGCTCCCAGAAGTGAGGCGCTGCGAGCGGAAATATGGCGATCGAGAGCAGCATCCCCGCGAATGGAAGCGCCCATTGCGGGCCAATGCTGGCACCATCGAGCGATGCGGCAAGCGCCTGCGCGGGAGATCCAACCAGAATCAGGAGCGCGACCGGAAGCAGGCGCGCAACAACAAGGATGGCGGCAATCACGCTAGGCAAGGCTTCCCCCCGGAAGTTTATGATTTCGGTCGGCGCGCTTGACGGAAGTTCGTCGCGGCCGAAGCCGCGGCGAAGTTCGAAGCCGGCTTCTCCGAACCAGGTCGCAACAGAGCGTCAGCGTTGCAGGCGTGCGAGCAGGCTCGACGTATCCCACCGCTTGCCGCCCATCTTCTCGACCTCGGAATAGAACTGATCGACCAGCGCAGTCGCCGGCAGATTGGCGCCGTTGCGGCGGGCTTCGGCCAGGGCGATCGAGAGGTCCTTGCGCATCCATTCGACGGCGAAGCCGAAATCGTACTTGCCCTCGTTCATCGTCTTGTAGCGGTTCTCCATCTGCCAGGACTGGGCGGCCCCTTTCGAGATGGTCTCGATCACTGCGGCGACGTCCAGGCCGCTCTTCTTGGCGAAATGGATGCCCTCGGAGAGGCCCTGCACCAGACCGGCGATGCAGATCTGGTTGACCATCTTGGTCAGCTGGCCGCTTCCGGCGGGCCCGAGCAGCTTGCACATCCGCGCATAGGCGCCCGTGATGATCGGCTCGGCGCCGGAATAGGCGTCCTGCGCGCCGCCGCACATCACCGTCAGCACGCCGTTCTCGGCGCCGGCCTGGCCGCCGGAGACGGGGGCGTCGACGAATTTGAAGCCGGCTTTGACGGCGGCTGCGTCGAGCTCACGAGCGACCTCGGCGGAGGCAGTGGTGTGGTCGACGAAGGTCGCACCCTTCTTCATGCCGGCGAAGGCGCCGTCGGGGCCGATCGTGACCGCGCGCAGATCGCTGTCGTTGCCGACGCAGCACATCACGAAATCCTGCCCCTCGGCGGCGGCCTTCGGCGTCGGCGCGGTCTTGCCGCCGAACTTGTCCGCCCATTCCTTCGCCTTGGCCGCGGTGCGGTTGTAGACGGTGACCTCATGGCCCCCTTTTTTCACGAGGTGTCCGGCCATGGGGAAGCCCATCACGCCAAGACCGAGGAAAGCGACTTTAGCCATAGTGGTACCTTGTCCGTAGTTCGGGTTTACGGTTCTTGCCAAGCGAGGGATGCCTGGGTTCCGCGGTGAGGGCGGACCGGAGGCGCACCATAAACCCTTGAGGCCAGAGGGCAACGGCTTCGTTTGGCAGCCTACCGTGCTAGGGTGGCGACCCAAGGACTTCAAAACAAGGGAGCGAGAGCATGGGCGGCGTGAGCGTGGGCGTCCTCGATCATTTCAACATCCGGACCCGGAATCTGGCCGAGACCGTCCGCTTCTATGAAGACGTGCTGGGCCTGGAAAAAGGCGCGCGGCCGAACTTCGCCTTCCCGGGCGCCTGGATGTACAGCGAGGGCAGGCCGGTGGTTCACCTCGTCGACATTTCCCCGACCGACGAGCCACAAAAGCCGGATTCCGGCGTTGTCCACCATGTCGCCTTCGCCAGTCGCGGCTTTGACGGTATGAAACAGCGGCTGGCGTCAAAGAAGATCAAGTTCGAGGCCCGCCAGGTGCCCGGTGGCGATCTCTGGCAGATCTTCGTCCACGACCCCAACGGGGTCATGATCGAGCTGAACTACGAGGCTGCCCTGGAGCAGGGGGAGGCGCCGGCCGAAAAGACGGACGATATCGGCAGACAGTAGCCTTTTGGGCGTTTCCGCTCTAATGGGGCATCCTCAACTGCAGGAGATGCGCTTTGAGCGTGACGCAGCAACAGGTTCTCGATAGCCTCGCCAGGGTCCAGTCGCCCCGCGGGGTCGCGCTCCCCCATGCCAATGTGCTGAGCGCGATCAGCGCCTCCGACGGCAAGGTGTTCTTCTCGATCAATGTCGACGCCGCCGAGGCAAGGGCCTGGGAATCCGTCCGGGCCGAAGCGGAAGCCGCCGTGCGCAGCATTCCCGGCGTCACCACCGTCATGGTGGCGCTGACCGCCGAGCGCAAGCCGGGCTCCGCGCCGCCGCCACCCCCGCAGCCGAGCCGCGGCGCGCCCGGCGTGCAGCCGGCCCATGCCCACAAGCCGCCGCAGGGCGGTGGGTCGCCGATGGCGCGGCAATCGGAAATTCCCGGCGTTGCCGCCGTAATCGCGGTCGCCTCCGGCAAGGGCGGCGTCGGAAAGTCGACCACGGCGCTCAATCTGGCGCTCGGCCTGCGCGACCTCGGCCTCAAGGTCGGGCTGCTCGATGCCGATATCTACGGCCCCTCGGTGCCGCGCCTGACGGGCCTGCGCGACAAGCCGGAGCTGAACGACGAGCGCAAGATGATTCCGCTTCGGCGCTTCGGGCTCGCGATCATGTCGATCGGCTTCCTGGTCGAGGAGGAGACCGCGATGATCTGGCGCGGCCCGATGGTGATGTCGGCGGTGACGCAGATGCTGCGCGACGTCGAATGGGGCAAGCTCGACGTGCTGGTCGTCGACATGCCGCCGGGCACCGGCGATGCCCAGCTCACGCTGGCGCAGAACGTGCCGCTCAAGGGCGCCGTGATCGTCTCGACCCCGCAGGACCTGTCCCTGATCGACGCGCGGCGGGGACTTGCCATGTTCAAGAAGGTCAACGTGCCCGTGCTCGGCATCGTCGAGAATATGAGCTACTTCCAATGCCCGCATTGCGGCACCAAGTCGGATATTTTCGGCCATGGCGGGGCGCGGCACGAGGCCGAGAAGCTCGGCGTCCCATTCCTGGGCGAGATCCCCCTGCACATGGCGATTCGCGCCACCTCGGACGCCGGCAATCCCGTGGTCGACAGCGAGCCGGACGGCCCTCATGCGGCGATCTACCGCGCCATTGCCGGCCAGGTCCGGGACCAGCTCAAGGGTGTCATCGCCGCCGCCTGAATGGGGTCGCCGCGGCAGGCTCCGGGACATGCGACTTTCGTAGAGCCCCGTCATGCCATTGTCGCGTTCCGAAACCGGGCTGGCCGTGTTAAAGGCCCCCCGCAGTCAAGCCCCTTCGGTTCGACGCGCCCTCAACGCGTCGCCGGAACGAGCGGCGGCAAGAAGAGAAGTCAAGGGGAAACGCCCCAGCAAGGAGAGACCTGAAGATGAAGCGTCGTGATTTTCTCAAAGTGTCGGCAGCAGGCGCGGCGGCGACCGCGGTGGCCTCGCCGGCGATCGCGCAATCCTCGCCCGAGGTGAAGTGGCGCCTGACTTCGAGCTTCCCGAAGTCGCTCGACACCATCTATGGCGGCGCCGAGCAGGTGGCGAAGTACGTCGCCGAGATGACTGACAACAAGTTCCAGATTCAGGTGTTCGCCGCCGGCGAAATCGTCCCCGGCCTCCAGGCGCTCGATGCGACCTCGAACGGCACGGTCGATATGTGCCACACCGTGTCGTACTACTACGTCGGCAAGGACCCCACCTTCGCGATCTTCGCCTCGGTGCCGTTCGGCCTCAATGCGCGCCAGCAGAATTCGTGGCTCTATCAGGGCGGCGGCAACGAGCTCGCCAACGAGTTCTTCAAAAAGTCGAACGTGATCGGCTTCCCGTGCGGCAACACCGGCACCCAGATGGGCGGCTGGTTCCGCAAGGAGATCAAGACTGTTGCCGACCTCTCCGGCCTCAAGATGCGCATCGGCGGCATCGCCGGCCAGGTGCTGCAGAAGGTCGGCGTGGTGCCGCAGCAGCTCGCTGGCGGCGACATTTATCCCGCGCTGGAAAAGGGCACGATCGACGCCGCCGAGTGGGTCGGCCCCTATGATGACGAGAAGCTCGGCTTCGCCAAGGTCGCCAAGTACTACTATTATCCGGGTTTCTGGGAGGGCGGTCCGACCGTCCACGCCTTCGCCAACCTGGAAAAGTTCAATGCGCTGCCGAAGAACTACCAGGCGATCCTCACCAACGCGACGGCGACCGCCAACAGCTGGATGGCTGCGCGGTACGACATGCAGAACCCGGCGGCGCTGAAGCGCCTGGTCGCTGGCGGCACCCAGCTGCGTCCGTTCACCAACGAGGTGCTGGAAGCCTGCCTCAAGGCGACCAACGAGCTGTGGGCCGAGGTCTCCGGCAAGAACGCCGACTTCAAGAAGTCGATCGAAGCCATGCAGGCCTACCGCTCCGACGAATATCTGTGGTGGCAGGTTGCCGAATATACCTACGACAGCTTCATGATCCGCTCGCGCACCCGCGGCTGATCTACGGCTTAGGTCGTAAGACCGGAAAGGCCCGGCCTCGCTCGCGAGGCCGGGCTTTTTCTTTGCCGCAGTGAAATCGGGATGGCATTCGGTCCCGTGATGTTCCATGCTGTCGGCAAGCCTCGCAAAGAAGGCTCCACAATTAGATCCATCAGGGTAGGAAATCATGAAGAGAAGAGACTTCATCAAGGTCACAGGACTTGGTGCGGCCGGCGCCGCCACGCTCGCGGCTCCCGCGATCGCGCAGTCGTTGCCGGAAATCAAATGGCGCATGCCGACGAGCTGGCCGAAATCGCTCGACACGCTGTTTGGCGGCGCCGAGATGATGTGCAAGATGGTCGCCGAGGCGACCGACAACAAATTCCAGATCCAGATCTTCGCGGCCGGCGAAATCGTGCCGGGCCTGCAGGTGCTCGACGCCGTGCAGAACGGCACCTGCGAGATCGGCCACACCGCGTCCTATTATTATTTCGGCAAGGACCCGACCTTCACCTTCGGCTCGGCCGTGCCGTTCGGTCCCAACATGCGCATCAACCAGGCCTGGTACATGCTGGGCGGCGGCCGCGACGTGCTCAACGAGTTCTACAAGGGCTACAACGTCATCTCGCTGCTCGCGGGCAACACCGGCTGCCAGATGGGCGGCTGGTTCAGGAAAGAGGTCAACACGCCCGACGATCTCAAGGGCATGAAGTTCCGCATCGGCGGCTTCACCGGCCGCGTGCTCCAGAAGCTCGGCGTGGTGCCGCAGCAGCTCGCCGGCGGCGATATCTATCCGGCGCTGGAGAAGGGCACGATCGACGCCGCCGAATGGGTCGGGCCTTATGACGACGAGAAGCTCGGCTTCTACAAGATCGCGCCGCACTACTACTATCCCGGCTGGTGGGAAGGCGGTCCGATGCTGATGGCTTTCGTCAACCTCGATAAGTGGAACGCGCTGCCGAAATATTACCAGAGCGTGCTGGAGCAGGCCGGCCACTACGCCAACAATTACATGATGGCGCGCTACGACAACGCCAATCCGCTGGCGCTGAGGAAGCTGCTGGCGGGCGGCACCAAGCTGCACGCCTTCTCGCCCGCGATCATGGATGCCTGCTACAAGGCCGCCAAGGAGCTGCACGCCGAAGTCGCTGCGACCAACCCGAACTTCAAGAAAGTGAACGACTCGCTCGCCAAGTTCACGAGCGACGGCTATTCCTGGTTCCAGGTCGCCGAGGTCGGCTACGACATCTTCATGGCGCGGCGCTCGCAAAGTTGATCGCCCTTTGCATGCAGCGTCCCGGAGCCATGGCTCCGGGACGCTGTCGTTTCGGCGTTCGAAGGGCGTCCAAACAAAAGCTGCAAAACAACCCCATGCACAGTAGACGGGGACAGGTTTATCAATGACTTGGCGGCGCAGCGCAAGCTTTCTGCTGAATTACCGAACTCCCGCTTGATGCGTCGGGCAAAACAGTGGTAGAAGCCGATGATCGCAGAATCCGCATTGCGGCTCGGCTGCCAGGCCCAGGGGATCCGATGAGCTTCGATCCCGATCAAGTTCAAAGCGCATTGCGCCGGGCGTGGTCGCTGTCGACGGCCAGCCAATGGACGGCGAGCAATCCGGCGGCAGGACAATGCAACGTCACCTCGCTGCTCGTTCACGAGCTCTTCGGCGGCGACTTGCTGAAGACGCCTCTTCCCGCCGGCGATCATTTCTACAACCGGATCGGAGGCGAGCGGTACGACTTCACGGCGTGCCAGTTTGATCAGCCAATCCCCTATGTGGATTTGACGGCCAGTCGGGCCGAGGCAGAGCTGGGAGCAACGGACGACCAGCTGGCTGCGCTCAGAGCGGCCTTCGAGGGGCAGCGTACCCCTTGACTGGTCAGTCGTACGCTTTTTCGCTGGCCGATGCGCTCGGAATGGTGGAAGAGAGCACCGATGCGGCGCGAGCCGTGCGATGACACCGGGCTATCAGCGGATATGCGATGCGGCTTCTGATCGTCGAGGACAATGCGGAGCTGTCGCGGCTCGTGGCTGGTGGGCTGGCCGCAGCCGGCTATGAGAGCGACATCGTGGGCAGCGCGGCCGAGGCGCGCGAGGCGGTGAACAGCGTCAGCTATGCCGCGATGATCCTCGACCTCGGCCTGCCCGACGGCGACGGCCTGTCGGTGCTGCGCGAGTTGCGTCACCAGATGGAGCCGCTGCCGGTTCTGGTGCTGACTGCGCGCGGCGGCTTGCAGGACCGTGTCACCGGCCTACGCAGCGGCGCCGATGATTATCTGGCAAAACCGTTTGCGATGGAGGAGCTGGTAGCGCGGCTGGAGGCCATCTTGCGCCGCCCCGGCCAGTTGCTCGGCCGCTCGCTCACTCTCGCCAACCTCGTCTATGACACCGAGAGCCGGCAGATCTTCGTCGACGACCAGCCGCGGATTATCTCCGCGCGCGAGACCTCGGTGCTCGAAATCCTGCTGCGCCGACAGGGGCGGGTGGTACCGAAGAAGAACGTCGAGGACCACATCTTCGGGCTCGACGGCGAGGTCGCCTCCAACGCGGTCGAGGTCTACGTGTCACGGTTGCGCAAGCAGCTGACCGAGCACGGCGCCAAGGTTGTGATCCATACTATCCGTGGCGTCGGCTATCTCATGACCGAGGAGAAATAACGTGCCCGCCGCGGGCCGTGCCGGATCGCTGACCTTCAAATCGCTGATCTCGCGCATCGTGTTCCTGCACATCGTCGCGGTCGCGGTGGTCGCGATCTTCCTGCCGCTGGTGTTGTTCTGGCTACTCAACTCCGAGATCGACCAGCTGCATCGCGATGCCATGCGCGCGCAGGCCGAGGTGCTGGCGGAGCGCATCGTCGCGCAGCCGGACGGCACGTTGACCTTCAACCTGCCCGACAGCCTCAAGGGTCTTTATTCGGACGCTTACGGCCGCTACCAGTTCGACATTCGCGATTCCGACGGAAGATCGCTGTTCTCCTCGCACCGGCGTTCCGCCGCTGCGGCGCCATCACGCTTCTCCGAGACCATCTCCGGCGCCGGCGTCACCCGGGACATTGCCGGCAGGACGGTGCGCATTCAAGTCGCCGAGGACCTCGCGCACCGCGACGTCATCATCGACGACATCATCTCGAACTTCTTCCGGCGGGTCGGCTGGATCACCATCCCCATCCTCCTGGTCCTGCTTGCCACCGACATCATCATCTTCCGCCGCGCGATCGCGCCGCTGTGGAAGGCATCGCAGGATGCCAGCAATATCGGCCCCGCGCGCACCGACATCCGGCTGCCGACGGCGCGGATTCCGCGCGAGATCGTGCCGCTGGTCACCGCCGTGAACCAGGCGCTCGACCGCCTCGAGGCCGGCTTTCGCGTGCAGCGGCAGTTCACGGCGGATGCCGCGCATCAATTGCGCACGCCGCTCGCAATCCTGCGCACGCGGATCGAGACGCTCGGCGACGGCGCCGAACGGCAGGCGCTGCATGCCGACATCGAGGCCA
This sequence comes from Bradyrhizobium sp. USDA 223, assembly GCF_044909005.1. Lineage (NCBI taxonomy): Bacteria > Pseudomonadati > Pseudomonadota > Alphaproteobacteria > Hyphomicrobiales > Nitrobacteraceae > Bradyrhizobium > Bradyrhizobium sp. USDA 223. The sequence goes on along the minus strand of NZ_JBIYDR010000001.1, from coordinate 3,294,437 downwards.
TGAGCCGGATCGTCGCCCAGCTGCTGGAGATCGCCGAGCTCGACACCCTGGTGCTCGATCCCGGCGAGACCGCGGATTTGCGCGCCGTCTGTGCCGAGGTGGTCGGCTCGATCGCCCCGTTCGCGATTGCCCAACGCAAGGACATCGCGCTGAAGGGCACCGACGCGCCGGTCCTGATCCACGGCAATTCGGAGATGCTGCAGCGCGCGGTGTTCAATCTTGCCGAAAACGCCATCAAGTTCACGGCGGAGGGCACCACCGTCGAGGCCGAGGTGGGGGAGGACGGTTCGGTGCGCGTGCGCGATTCCGGCCCGGGGATTGCGGAGGCTGAGCGCGAGCTGATCTTCCAGCGCTTCTGGCGCGCCGACCGCCGGCGCAGTGACGGCGCGGGGCTAGGACTCTCGATCGTGCGCGCCGTGGCGGACGATCACGCCGCCACGGTCGCGGTGCAGAACCTCCCCGGCGGCGGTGCGGAGTTCACGCTGCGGTTTCGGCTGGCGAACAAAACTACCTCTTTACCCTCTCCCCTTGTTGTGCAGGGCAATCGCATATGACTTGTGGCGGCGATCTGCGCGCACGCCTCGTCCTTCGAGACGGCGCTGATGCGCCTCCTCAGGATGAGGCTAATCAGGGTCGGTGCCCGTTGAACGGCTGCCGCGCACTCCGTCCTCATCCTGAGGAGCCCGCCTAAAGCGGGCGTCTCGAAGGATGGCCGCAGCGAAGAACTTCAAATGCCTTAGTGCTGCCTAGTGGGAGAGGGTGGCGCGCCGCGTAGCGGCGAGACGGGTGGGGGGTTCTCTCCGCGAGTCTCACTCTCAATTGAATTCGCCGAGAGAGAGCCCTCATCCGGCGCTTCGCGCCACCTTCTCCCACAAGGGAGAAGGAAAGACGCGGAGCCGCTATTTCAGCTTGCCGGTGGACAGGTCCATGATCATGCGCGTCGTCAGATAAAGCCGCGGCACGATGCTGTCGATCTGCACATATTCGGCGTCGTTGGAGTGCGCGCCGAAGCTCGACAATCCCATGCCTTCCACCACCGCTCCCTTGGATTGCAGCGCGGCGAAAGCCGCGTCGGTGCCGCCGCCGATGGCCTTCTCGTCGACCTTGAGGGTCAGTCCGATCTCCCCATAGATCGTCTTGCCATAGGCCGCCACCCGGCGCGAGGCCTCGCTGGGTTCGAGCGGCGGGCGCCGCACCTCGAACTTCAGCTCGACCCTGGAATCGGGCAGCAGGCGATTCTTGATCTTGTCCTGCAGCGCCTTCTGCAACTCGTCGAAGTCGGACACCTTGAGGGCGCGCGCGTCGGCCTGGGCCGTCGCCTCGGCAGGGATCACATTACGGTTGGTCCCGGACTTGGACACCGTCCAGTTCAGCTTCAGGCCCTGCTCGGGCTTGGACAAGTCCTTCATCTGCAGCACCTGGTGCGAGAGCTCGTACAGCGCATTCACGCCGCCTTCGGGCCGTGCGCCGGCATGTGACGACTTGCCATGCACGGTGAGATAGGCCGAGCCGATGCCGCTGGTGGCGAGGCGCAGCGTGCCGTCGGTGCCGCCGCCTTCGAACGAGAACACCACGTCCTGATCCGATGCGAGCCTGGTGATGGTGCTGCGCCAGCCGGGCGAGGAGATCTCCTCGTCGCCGTTCGTGAGCACTGTGAGCGTGCCGTAATCCCTGAAGTTCAGCTTCTGCAGCAATGCCACGGTATGGAGAATGAGCGCGATGCCCTGCTTGTCGTCGGCGATGCCGAGCCCGTAGGCCTTGTCGCCGTCGATGCGGAACGGCTGGTCCTTCAGCATGCCCTTCAAGTACACCGTGTCCATGTGGGCAATCAGCATGATCTTCTTGGACCCCGTGCCCTTGAACACGGCGTGCACGGCCGGCCCGATCTTTTCGGGGGTGTCGTCGAGGCGATAGATGTCAGTCGGCTGCAGGATCTCCACCGTGCCGCCGAGTTGCTTGAGCTGACCGGCAATGCGCTCAGCGATCTGGTTCAGGCCTTCGATGTCCTTGCTGCCGGATTCGATGTTGACGAGATCGCGCAGCGTGTCGAGCAGCGGCTGCTGTTCCTTCTGCGCCAGCGCATGGACGTCGGCGACCGGCTCGGCCTGCACCAGCGTTGCGGCAGACAGCCAGAGTGAGGCGATCAACGTTCCAAAGAACGTGGAAGAGGGGTGCGATCGGGGCATGAGCGGCCATCCATGCGGGGTGGGGGGACGGCCGGTATGCCTCCGATTTCGCTGCTTGTCACGCGCCGAGGCGCGTCATGCGCCGCGATAGCGGAGCATGACGGCGAGCCTTGTTCCCGCTACTTCTGCGGTGGGCCGAGATCCAGCGGCGGCAGCTCGATCTGCGGCACCTCGATCTTGATCGTAGAGGGATCGATGTTCGTCTGCACGCCCTTGTAGTGCATCACCATCGATGGGAACGCGATCACGAGGCCGACCATGATGATCTGGATGACGACGAAGGGCACCGCACCCCAATAGATCTGGCCGGTGGTGACGGGGTCCATCCGCTTGCCGGTGACCCGATCGGTGTATCGCTCCTTCGGCGCGACGGACCGGAGATAGAACAGCGCGAATCCGAACGGCGGGTGCATGAACGAGGTCTGCATGTTGACGCCGAGAATGACGCCGAACCAGATCAGGTCGATGCCGAGCTTCTCGGCCGCCGGTCCCAGCAGCGGAATCACGATGAAGGCCAGCTCGAAGAAGTCGAGGAAGAAGGCCAGTACGAATACGAGCGCGTTGACGAAGATCAGGAAGCCGATCTGGCCGCCCGGCAGCGAGGTGAGCAGATGCTCGACCCAGACGTGACCGTTGACCCCGTAGAAGGTGAGCGAAAAGATGCGGGCGCCGACCAGGATGAACACGACGAAGGCCGACAGCTTGGCGGTCGATTCCGTGGCCTGCCGGATCAGGTCCCAGCTCAGCCGCCGCTTCACGGCACCTAGAATGAGGGCGCCGGCGGCACCCATCGCACCGCCTTCGGTCGGCGTGGCGATGCCGATGAAGATGGTGCCCAGCACCAGGAAGATCAGGAACAGCGGCGGCACCATGACGAAGGTGGTTTGCTGCGCCATCTTCGAGAGGAAACGGAATCCAGTCAGCTTGTCCACCACCCAGTTCAGCACGGCGACGGCGAATGCGAAGATGATGCCGTAGAACATGCTGAGCACGACGTAATCGGCGCCGCGAGTGGTTGAACTGCGCATCATGAACCATCCGAACGCGCAGCTCGCGAGGAACAGCACACCGAGCGAAACGAGGCCGCGATCGCCGTTGTCTTCGCGGAAGCCGATGGCGTCCTTCGGCAGGCCGGGCGTCGCCTTCGGCCAGATCATGCTGACGAGGAAAGCGTAGAGCGCGTAGAGGCCAGCGAGCACGAGGCCGGGGATGAAGGCGCCCTCGTACATGTCGCCCACGGACTTGCCGAGCTGGTCGGCCATCACGATCAGGACGAGGGAGGGTGGAATGATTTGCGCGAGCGTGCCGGAGGCGGCGATGACGCCGGCGGCCACGCGGCGATCATAGCCGTAGCGCAGCATGATCGGCAGCGAGATCAGGCCCATCGAGATCACGGATGCCGCGACCACGCCGGTGGTCGCAGCGAGCAGCGCGCCGACGAAGATCACGGCATAGGCGAGGCCGCCGCGGATCGTGCCGAACAGCTGGCCGATGGTGTCGAGCAGGTCCTCGGCCATGCCCGACCGCTCCAGCACCAATCCCATGAAGGTGAAGAAGGGGATCGCGAGCAGCGTGTCGTTGTTCATCACGCCATAGACGCGCTCCGGCAAGGCCTGGAGGAAGTCGGGGTGAAACTGGCCGAGCTCGACGCCGATGATGGCGAAGAACAGGCCGACGGCGCCGAGCGAGAATGCCGCCGGATAGCCGAGCAGCAGCATGACGACCAGCGACACGAACATGATGGGCGCCATATTGGCGATGATGAATGCGGTCATGGATTCCCCCCTACACCGTCGCCAACGGCTACTTCTTCTCGATCGCTTCGACGAGATGCTCGACTTCCGCTTCGAGCGCCGACACCTGTGATTCGTGCGGGTCCGGCATCAAGCCGCGCATCACTGCAATCCGCTTGATCAGCTCGGAGATGGCTTGCACCAGCAGGAACGCGAACCCGATCATGATCAGGGCTTTGGCGGGCCATTGCGGCAGGCCGCCGGCATTGCCGGATTGTTCGTTGATCTGGAAGGAGCGAAGGAAGAACGGCACTCCGGTAATGATCATGACGATACAGATCGGAGTGAGGAAGAACACGTGACCGACGACGTCGATGACGTTGCGCGCCTTCTTCGGCAGCGTGTTGTTCACGATGTCGATGCGAATGTGCTCATTGTCGAGCAGCGTCCAGGGCGAACAGAGCAGGAAGACGATGCTGAACAGCACCCATTGCAGCTCGAGCCACGAATTGGACGACGTGTCGAACGTCTTGCGGATGATCGCGTTGACTGCCGAGATGATAACGGCGAGCACGATCAGCCACGCAATACGCTTGCCGGTCCAGCGCGTGAACGCGTCGATTCTGCTGCTCAACTTAAGGAGCGCTTGCAACGATAGGTCCTCCCCCGATTGTGCCCCGGCCGTCTTGACTGCGCCGAGATGGCGCGTGGCTTGTCTCGCCGCGCAGGCATGAGGCCGCCGCACCAAACCAGCGGGCGTGCCGTCAGTCAATCGGAAGTTTGTTGATAGTTAAGGGGAATAAGGCCGGAACTGTACGGAGTTAGCCGCCCGTGACGCTCATGTGCCGGGAAACGCTCGGACGGTCGTGGCGGCGGTCGATGATGAAGTCGTGGCCCTTGGGTTTCAGGCCGATGGCGCGGTCGATCGCATCCGCAAGCAATAGATCGTCGCCGGATGCACGCAGAGGTTTGCGCAAATCGGAGGCATCCTCGTGGCCGAGGCAGGTGTGCAGCGTTCCGGTGCAGGTGATGCGCACACGGTTGCAGGATTCGCAGAAATTATGGGTCATCGGCGTGATGAAGCCGAGCTTGCCGCCGGTCTCGGCGACGCTGACATAGCGTGCCGGCCCGCCGGTGGTCTCGGCCAGATCCGTCAGCGTGAATTGCTGTGCGAGGCGGGCGCGCACCAGCGACAGCGGCAGATATTGGTCGATGCGGCCCGATCCGATCTCGCCCATCGGCATCACCTCGATCAGCGTCAGGCCCATCCCCTTGCCGTGGGCCCAGCGCATCAGCGAAGGCAGCTCGTCCTCGTTGAGGTTCTTCAGGGCGACGGCGTTGATCTTCACAGCAAGCCCTGCGGCGCGCGCGGCCTCGATGCCCTCCAGCACCTTGTCGATCTCGCCCCAGCGGGTGATCTCGCGAAACTTCTTGGGATCGAGGGTGTCGAGCGAGACGTTGATGCGGCGGACGCCGCAATCGGCGAGCTCCCGCGCGTGCTTCGCAAGCTGGGTGCCGTTGGTGGTCAGCGTCAGCTCGCTCAACGCGCCGCTCGACAGATGCCGCGACAACGAGCGCACCAGCGACATCACGTTGCGGCGGACCAAGGGCTCGCCGCCGGTGAGGCGCAGCTTCTTCACGCCCTTGGCGATGAAGGCGGTACAGAGCCGATCGAGCTCCTCCAGCGTCAGCAGGTCCGCCTTGGGCAGGAACGTCATGTCTTCCGACATACAGTAGAAGCAGCGCAGGTCGCAGCGGTCGGTAACGGAGACGCGCAAGTAGGTGATGGTCCGCCCGAACGGATCGGTCATCGCGCTCGACAGCGCGGCGCGGGGGCTCGCAGGAAGTCCGTTCATAGCAAATGCCTTGTCACTTTACGGCGACGGGGCGCACCTCTGCTTCAGCGGTGCGCTCGAAGCAATCTAAGCATCGGACGCGGTTAGGACAATCGGGTGGTATACGTGGGTGCGGCCCTGGCGTGGCCGCGCGTGGAATGCTGCGTCGGCTCGTCGGGTGTGGTTTGCAACCGGTTCCGCGCAAAGCCGGCGTCGGCCTCGGCCCGTTGGCAAGCCGAGATATGCTCGCGCCCATGGCGGCGCGGGGAAGGCCCTGTGGATAATCCTCGGGATGCCGGACTTTTCTGCTAAAAACTTTAGTTCTATCAATGTGTTGTCGTAATCTTTGCCGTCATTAGGCTGCTAACGGCCGCCGGCAGGTCGCGCATGTGGTGGATCAGGCGGTCCGGCTTGAGCTCGGCGATCGGCACGTCGGTGTAGCCGAAGCTGACCCCGATCACGGGCACGCCGGCCCGCCGGGCGACACCGACATCGGTTCCGGCATCGCCGACCATGATGCTGGCCTTCACGTCGCCGCCGGCCCGGGCCACGGTCTCGCGAAAAATGGTCGGATCGGGCTTCTGGACGCCAAAAGTGTCCGCCCCGCAGATCGCCGCGAAGCGGCGGCTGAGGTCGAGCTGGTCCAGCAGGCGCTTCGACAGCCATTCCAGCTTGTTGGTGCAGACCGCGAGGCGGTGACCTTGCGCCGAAAACTGGTCGAGCGCGGCCTCGAGACCCTCGAAGGGGCGGGATTCCACCGCGATATGGTCGGCGTAATAAGCGATGAAATTCGCGGTCATCCGGTCCATGTCCGCGGGCGTGACGGTGCGGCCCTCCGCTTCCAGCCCCCGCTCGATCAGCTTGCGGGCACCGGCGCCGATCATGTTGCGGGCCGAGGCCATCGGCACCGGCGGCAGGCCTTCGCGGTCGAGCACGTAATTGAGGGCCGTGATCAGGTCGGGCGCCGTATCCACCAGCGTGCCGTCGAGATCGAAGACGATGGTGTGAGGGGACGTCGTCTTGAAGGAGGTCATGATTCCCCAGCGCTACCGGCCCGGTCCTATCCGCGCAAGGGGCGGGCCCATAAGATCACCTTATAGGCCTGTTCCCAGACCCTGTTCTCCGGGGAAAAACGAGGCTACATAGGCGCCCGAAACCGGCCGGAATCGGCCGCATGTTCGAGACTACACAAGGCGGGCGCGCACGTGACCATGGACCAGTTGAAGCGGCAGGCTGCGGCGCGTGCGCTGGAGGAGGTGCGCGACGGCATGCAGCTCGGGCTCGGCACCGGCTCGACCGCCAAGCACTTCGTCGAGCTGCTCGGCGAGCGCGTTGCCGCCGGGCTCAAGGTGATCGGCGTGCCGACCTCCGAGGCGACTCGGGCCGATGCGGAACGCTGCGGCGTCAAGCTGACGACGCTGGACGAGATCGACCATCTCGACCTCACGATCGACGGCGCCGACGAGATCGATCCCGAGCTCAATCTGATCAAGGGCGGCGGCGGCGCGCTGTTGCGCGAGAAGATTGTGGCGGCCGCCTCGGACCGCATGATCGTGATTGCCGACGACAGCAAATGGGTGCCGACGCTCGGCAAATTTCCGCTGCCGGTCGAGGTCATCCCGTTCGGGCTCGGTGCGACGCGCCGCGCCATCGAAAAGGCATTTGCCGAATGCGGCGTTTCCGGGCAAATGGCGGTCCGCAAGGCCAAGGACGGCCACGTTTTCGTCACCGATGGCGGCCACTGGATCGTCGATGCCCAGCTCGGACGTATTACGGATCCTCCCGGTCTCGCCAAGGCGTTGAGCGCCATTCCCGGTGTGGTCGAGCACGGGCTGTTCATCGGCTTGGCCAGCTCGGCCGTTCTGGCGAGCGGCGGCGGAATCCAAGTGATTGAACGGCGCAAGCCGAAAGGAGACCAGGAATGAAGAACGTCATGAAATTCTTGCCGGCTGCGGCTCTCGCTGCGGGACTGGCCGTTTCGGCCGTCCCGGCCGTGGCGCAGCAGGCGGGCCAGAAGGCCCCCGCGGCGCCGGCCCAGCCGAAGGCTTCGCCCGCGGCGATCGCGGCGGCCAAGGAAATTCTGCAGATCAAGAACGCCGCCGCGATGTATGCGGGCGCGGTGCCGGGCATGGTCGAGAAGACCAAGGGCGCGCTGATCCAGCAGAACCTCAATTACCAGAAGGACCTCAACGAGGTGGCGCCGATCGTGGCCCAGCAGCTCAACGGCCGCCAGAACGAGATCGGCGAAGGCATGGCGCAGATTTATGCCAGCGAGTTCACCGAGCAGGAGCTGAAGGACCTCGTCGTTTTCTACAAGTCGCCCCTGGGTAAAAAGCTGATCGAGGCCGAGCCGCGCGCGATCGGGCAGAGCATGGCGTTCATGAACACCTGGGCCCAGGGCTTCTCGGAAACCGTGATGGGCGCCTTCCGTGCCGAGATGCGCAAGCGTGGCAAGGAGATCTGAGCGCACCTATCTGGAAGGTCGTTCCTGAAAAGGGGTCGGAGTGGACAATGGCTGATTTCGACGTCGACCTCTTCGTCATCGGTGGCGGCTCGGGCGGCGTACGTGCCGCCCGCATCGCGGCCGGCTACGGCGCCCGCGTCATGATCGCGGAAGAGTACCGCATGGGCGGCACCTGCGTGATCCGCGGCTGCGTGCCGAAGAAGCTGTTCGTGATCGGCTCGCATGTCCGTCAGGAGCTCGAGGACGCCGCCGGCTTCGGCTGGACCGTTCCGCCCGCGAGCTTCGACTGGCCGACGCTGATCGCCAACAAGGACAAGGAGATCGCGCGGCTGGAGGCGGCCTACACCGCCAATGTCGAGAAATCAGGCGCGCAGATCGTCAAGTGCCGCGCGGTGATCGAGAACAAGCACACCGTCCGCCTGCTCGAGAACGACAAGAAGGTCACGGCGAAGTACATCCTGATCGCCACCGGCGGCGCGCCCAATCATGGCGCGGCGATCCCCGGCATCGAGCACGTGATCTCCTCCAACGAGGCGTTTCATCTTGCGAGGCTGCCGAAGCGGATCGTGATCCAGGGCGGCGGCTATATCGCGCTGGAGTTCGCCGGCATCTTCGCCGGCTTCGGCTCCGATGTGACGGTGATCTATCGCGGCGACAACATTCTTCGCGGCTTCGACGAGGATGTCCGGACCCATGTCCGCGCCGAGATGGAGAAGCATGGCATCACCATCCTCACCGGCTGCACCGTGACCAAGGTCGACCGCCACGGCGAGGACTTCACCACGCATTTGTCGAACGGCTCGAGCCTCGCCTCCGACCAGGTGATGTTCGCGATCGGTCGCCATCCGAACGTCGCCAATCTCGGCCTGGAGAATGCCGGCGTCGCCATCAATCCCGCGAACGGCGGCATCGCCGTCGACCATTTCTCCAAGAGCTCGGTCGACAGCATCTATGCCATCGGCGACGTCACCCACCGCTTCAACCTGACGCCGGTCGCGATCCGCGAGGGCCATGCCTTCGCCGACACGGTGTTCGGCAAGCGCGAGGTGCAGGTCGATCACGCCAATATCCCGACGGCGGTGTTCTCGCAGCCGGAGGTCGGCACGGTCGGCCTGACGGAAACCGAGGCGCGCGCGCAATTCAGCCACGTCGACATCTACAAGACGACGTTCCGGCCCATCAAGGCGACGATGTCCGGGCGCGACACCCGCGTGCTGATGAAGCTCGTAGTCGACGGCGCGACCGATCGCGTGCTCGGCTGCCACATCGTCGGCGATGCCGCCGCCGAGATCACGCAGGCGGTCGCGATCGCGGTGAAGATGAAGGCGACCAAGGCCGATTTCGACGCGACCATCGCGCTGCATCCGACCGCGGCCGAAGAGCTCGTCACCATGCGCACCCCGACCGCACGGCACGTGCGGCAGGCGGCGGAGTAGAGGCGAGCGGCTCTGCTTAGTCTCCCGTCGCTCCGCGAGGAGGCGGGCAAGCATGCCCGTGATCCGCATGATGCGGTTCCGCACCTCCGTCCATTTTCCTGAGCAATGCGAGCTTGGAAGTTCCTGTCGGGAACACGCCATCGATCGGGTGCGGCCTTGCTCAATTGACTTAAATCAAGTGCGCAAGGTGCTGGAAGAGAATTGATTGCCTCCGGTGCCGCTGGCGCGAGCATTCAATTCTGAACACAGCAGTCGCCGGCACCTCACTACCCGGGAGGATGCTATGGTTCGATACAGTCTGATCGGCTTTGCGGCCGCGATCCTCGTTGCGGCCAGCCTTGTTCCTGATGATGCATTTGCACGCCGCGGTGGAGGTGGCGGCTTTCGCGGTGGGGGAGGTTTTCACGGCGGCGGCATGAGCGCGCGGGGCTTTCATGGTGGCGGCATGAGGGCAGCCCACGTTCGAGGCGGCGCCGTTCATGCAGGACGCATCCACGGTGGTCGGGGCTATCGAGTGGCCGGAGGTCCACGGCCTTCGCACCCAATAGCAGGACGTCCAGGCTATCCAGGTCGTCCAATCGCCGGCCGGCCGGGACGACCGATCGCGGGTTACCCGGGATACGGTGGCGGCTATTATCGGCCGGGTTGGGGTTACGGTGCTGCCGCTGTAGGCGCCGCCGCGGCCGCGGGAGCCTACGGGTACTACAACAATTACAACAGCGGTTGCTACTACGATGCCTACGGCAGCTACGTCTGCCCTGGTCAATATCCGTATCAGTATTGAGAGAAGCGAGGGAGCGGGGCGGCCGTGCCCCTCGCTCTCTCAGCGACCGCTGCGAATAGGGGCAATCTTCTTCGCGGTGCCTTCGCATTTGCCCGTCAGTCTTGCCCTGAGCCAAGCGTCCAAGAAGCTTCTCTCGCTTGCTGGCTCAGACGGGGCACGAGCGATACATGGCCTGCAGCGGGCCTCCACTAAGAAATATCGTTCGCCGCGTTAACCCGCCGCGTTGGGCTATCCAGCGACGCACCGGCCCCGGATACATCGAATAAATCATGCGCGTCGCGCCGGGGTTTGTCACGGGCTGTCCGCGATGCCCAATGTCCCAAGCGGCGTGAAACGCGAGTTCTGCACGTGAAGTGACGCAAATCCTGTTCGAGGGCAAGGTCGCCAAGACAATCGTGCAGGCAGATGCGCAGAAGCCGTCGACTGTTCCCTGAGCTCCATTTTGACAATCAGAACCGCAGGGAATTGATCTACATCAATTGGCGACAGGACATGAGCGGCTCAGTCGAGGGGCCAACTAGCAGCGCGCATCACGTAAGGAGGAAGGGGATGTGGGTCCTGATGTACGTCTTCTCCTACTCAGTCAGCCCCGCCGCCACCAGTGACAAGGCGGAATGGAGGCTCCTCCCAACCGTCGTGTTCCAGGAGTTCACGAGTGAGGAGCGATGCCGGAGGGCCAAGACTACACTTGAAGGCAGCTTGAGCGAGGCCGGAGCCAAGCTTAGAAGCGGTTTGGAAGATTTGAAGAGCCTAGGGAAAGCCGATCCAACGCAGATCATCATCGCATACAACGTCGAATGCCTTCCGAAGTAAACTTCGGCCATGGACCCGCCAGCGCAACAGCGGGAGGCGCGAAAGCATTCGGAAAAGAACCTGCCAATGTTCGTTGATGCAGCGGAGCGCGGCCAGGCCACGATCGATGATGACTGCCTGGTAGGGATGGCAGAGGCAACCTTGCGCATGCAGCACCCGCATCGGCAGATGGCATCCCGAACCTGTTCGCGAATGCGAGCGGATCGAGGCCCAGCGAGCGCAAGCCAACTCTGCGCGGTGAGGCCGAACGTTCACTTTTGGACCTTTGCCCGCAGGAGTTCGATGTAAGTTTGTCGGGCAGGTGGAAATGTAATCCATGCGATACCGTGTTTATCTTGTGCTCGCCGTGTCAGCCAGCATATTCACAATCGCAGCCGTTTCTGTCCTCGCCCTAAGCTTTTGATTGCCAACTAGCGTGCCCGACGCTCGCGACTATCGAAGAAGGGCCGTTCGAACTTCTGACCGCCGTCGCAGCGGAGGAGTCACGAGACACGACAAGAGGCAAATGACCGACATTTTGCTCAGCCCTCACGAGAAGCGCTTTCTTAGGCGCCTGGCTGCCGGGAAAACAGACGCGGAGATCGCTGTCCGGCTTGGAGGCAGCTGCAAGCAAATCGCAGAACAGCGAGCGCGATTGTTGGCGAAGCTCGGAATCACGGCTCCAGAGGAGATCGTCGACACAGCAAAGCGACTTGCGAGCTGGAGCACTTACAGAGGCGTTACGTAACTCGGGGCATCAGGCATCCTTGTCGCGCGGCCTGCTGCTCCAAGTACCAGTTCTGCGTCAGAAGGCCTCGGGCGCCTAACTGCGAGCCGCCTAGCCGTACAAATACCCGACCGGCTTGCCTTCCGTGCGCAGGGGACGCACGTCCTTTTGCGTAATGATCTGACCGGCAAGGCCGTCGATCTCGTCGCGCTGCGTCGCCGTCCAGCTGCGCAGCTCGTTCATTCCCTTGAGCAGGCCGAGGCGGAGGACCTGGGTGTTTTCGCCGGCGCCGATCAGGCTGATGGAATCCTTGCCCGCCGTCACCACGTCGCCGGCAGAGAGTTCAAAGCTCTCGCCGGACTTTTTCTTGAACTCGGCCGTGCCGCGAATGACGCGATAGATCACGACCTCGCCCTTGGCAAAGCAGGTCGCGTCCGCCGCGGCAGACGTGCTCTTCGGCAAGAGCGCGTGGCCACGCGGGTCGGTCGCGATGATGTGGCCGGTGACGAGACGCCCGCTCGGAATCTCGATGCCGATATCGCGCACGTAAACCGGCATCGCCGATCTGACAGGACCATCGGTGAGCGGCTTAAACAGCGCGTCGAGCGCCAGGGGATCCTGAAGCCAGAAGCCGGCATCGGCCGGGCGGTCATGCAGCGGATGGCTCCAGGCCACGCGCGGCGTTTCGTCCTCATTGATCTGATCCGGACCGACAATGGTCGGGTTCGGAAAGGTGGTGGGATCGGTGATGAAGGCTTCGAGGAATTTGCCGGAATAGCCCATCGAGATCGGATCGGGCACCACCGTCTGCGGCGTCTTCAAATTCTCTTCGGTCGACAGGCCCGACCAGGTGTAGAACAGCTGGCGATGCACGATCGCGCTTTGCAGCATCACCGCGCCCGGGCCGACATTGTACCAGCGGCCGTCATAGTCGAAGGTGAACGCGCCCGAGGTGACCAGCACAAGCTGAAAGCCGCCCGGCGGCAGATGCAAATGGAAGTCGGTAGGGCCGGTGTCGGGCCGATAGATCGGCAGATTGGTGGCGACCTCGTGCAGCAGGAAAGTTTCGTTGTTGGCGTGGAAGCCTTCGTTGGCGCGGTTGTAGAGCGCCTGCGGCCGGTAGGTCGCCTCGAAATTCGCATTCTTGTCGCGATCGATCGCCACGAAGTCCTGATCGTTGAGACGCAGCCGGGCGCCGTTCGGATGGGTGAGACCGGTGAATTTGATGTCTCCGGCAGCATGCACGTTCATGGCATTCTCCGATCTGAGGCCATTCATCCCGGAAGCCGAGCGCACGTGACTGGCCGCTCCTCATCGTGGCCGGGCAGGGACTTGGCCTGATGCTGTCTTGCGAATTTCAGGCCAGCCGGAGCGCAATGCGGCGCGCTGGTCCGCCGGCTGCACGCGACGCGCAAATAATCGAGATTGTACCTGAGGTTAGACAATAGGTGGCGCCGATCTCGCCCGACCTGTCCGGGCAAGCCGTCAGTGGGCGCAGCGGCTTGTCTTGTCTAATTTGTCGGCATGCCCTGCAAAAGCGCATGCAGCCGGCCCCCGCGACGGGCGCCCGGCACGGTTCAGTCGAATGATCGCGGAAGCGCCGGCTCGGGTTTGCCGGACGGGCTGCCTGCCCATTTCGCCATGTCCATGGCGCGCGCGTCGAAGCCTTCGCACCAGAGGCAGCTCGGCTCCGTGTGACCGTGGGCCGTCAGCATCGGGACAAGCGCATGGCCGCAGCCGTTGCAGGGTGTGGTGCGATTCATGCGCTTCTCCAACGATCGCCGTAATTCAGGAATGGCATTTTCGTCGCGCAAGCTTGCGCGGGCGCTATGACGGTGCAGGAGCGCTGCGACGCACAGGCGCGCTCGTTCCCGACAGCGTAGAGGTAGCGATCCATTGTGACACGGCTGCGATGTCGTCGCCGCTGTCGCGATAGGCGCGAAGCTGGAATTCCGCCGAGCTGCCGCGCGCGACGATGGTGCGGCAGTGTTCGATCTCGGCGGAGCAGTTCAGTGCGGCTGCGTCTTCCGCAATGTCGTCGATCACCCCGGTGAGCAGCTCCGAGATCGTCACCGGCCCGTCCTTGGAGGCGAAGATGCAGTCGGTGCCGTAGCGCTGGGCGCGCCATTTGTTCTCGACCGCGATCGCGCGCTCGACCGCAGTGACCTCCCGGGACAGCTGAGGGCGCTGATAGAGATGCCGCGTCAGGCAGCGGTAGAGCGAGGCGATGGCAACCGCGTCGTCGACGAAGGTGCAGGTGTCGGGTGCGCGAAGCTCCAGCGTCGGATGCTTCATGGAGGGGCGCATCGCCCACCAGATGTGGCTTTCGTCGGGGATCACGCCGGAGCGCTGCAGCGCGCCGACATAAGCGTCGAAATCCTGCTTGCCTTCGAACAATTCGGGCAGGCCGGTGCGCGGCAGCTCGGAATAAGCCGCGAGGCGGTAGCCCTTCAATCCGGTCTTGTGCGAATTCCAGAACGGCGAGGACGCCGACAGCGCGATGAACAACGGCAGGTGCGGCAGCATAGCCCGCATCACCGCCATGCGCTTCTCGGGATCCGGCAACTGCACGTGCACATGCATGCCGCACATCATGTTGCGGTGCCCGATGCTGCGCAGATCCTCGATCATCTCCTCGTAGCGCGGTTTCGGGCTCGGCTGCGACATGCGCCAGACTGCGCTCGGGTGCGTGCCGCAGGCCATGATCACGAAGCCGTATTGCGCAGCGACGTTCGCGACCTCGCGTCGCAGGAAGCGCAGCTCCTCGCGCGCGTCGTTCACGTCGACATGAACGTTGGTTGCGACCTCGAGCTGCGATTGCAGCATCTCGCGCATGGCCTGGCCGCCGGTCGACCAGTTTGCCGATTCGAACAGCTCGTTGGGCGTGCGGATCGCGACCTCGAAGCTGCGGCGGTCAGCGAGGAAGTATTCCTCCTCGATGCCGAAGGAATATTCCGCCGGATTGCCGCCGCCGCCGGCAGAACGGATGACGACATGCTGCTTGTCCTCGGAAGGGGCAAGACGGAGCAGCTTTGAAACGTCTGAAGCAAATGTCATTGGCCACCGGCGCGGTCACTACCTGCGGGCGATAATCCGTCTGATTGTGGCCGGTTCCGCACCCGATGTACTGGAAATTGCAGGGTCGAACGGAACAATTTTGACGGCTTCGGACGCTCGCGCGATCAGGGCGTGGTTCGGCGGGACTTCCGCCCAGTCCGATTCCTTATCGAACGGCTCGGAGACGACGATGACTTGCCCGCCGTCCTCGCGGAAGTAGAGCGTGTTCGCGGCATCGTTCACCGAGACCCGAAATGCGTAGAGGTCGCGGCCGTTGGCAATCGCGCTGGTAAAGCGCAGCCGTTCGCGAAGCCCGCCTTCATTGACGAATCCGAGGAGCGATTGCAGCACGGACTGTGTCGCGCCGAGCGGATCGTGCTCGAGACCCGCCCCCATCATGGCCAGGAACACGGCTTCCGAATCCGTTGTGCCCAGCCGCGACGGATAGTAGGCATCGGGAATCAGCGCCTCGACTTTGCGCCGCAGCCGATTCCAGCTGCCGACGAACCCGTTGTGCATGAACATCCAGTGCCCGCAGGCAAAGGGGTGACAATTCTGCCGCGTCACGGCCGTGCCGGTTGCGGCACGCACATGAGCGAAGAACAGATGCGAGTGCAGATGCCGGCAGAGGTAGCGCAGGTTTTCGTCCGACCACGCCGGGCGCGTCTCGCGATAAAGGCCCGGCTCGGGGTGCTCGCCATACCAGCCGAGACCAAAGCCGTCTCCGTTCGAGCCCGCCGTGGACTGAAGCGAGCGGATGCTCTGCGCAATCAGCGAATGCTCGGGTTCGGTGACGTAAGGCTCGAACGAGGTGGTTTCGCCCCGGTATGCGATCCAGCGGCACATGCGGGTTCCTGCCAGGCGGTTGATGCGTCGCGAGGTGCATCAACACTTGTCGCGGACGCATGGTTCCAGCTGCGAAAGGGTCGCATGACCGATCCCGCGACGCCGAATGGATGCGGCGGCTGGTCGCAGCCAGTCCGCCTTGATTCCGACAAGCGTACCTATATTTCTGAAACGAACAAGAATCCGGGCCCCTCTGGCGAGGACGTCGACGTTTGTCGGCAAACCTCGCGATGTCGGATGACCAGTCCCGCGCGAATGCGATGGATCGGCCGATTGTCGGGCCCCTGTTTCGTTTTCTCCGACCATTCGTCCCCATCGCAGCTCCGTGCGGCTATTTCGCAAGTTAAGGGAGCTACGATGTCCGGAACCAAGTCCTCAAATTCGATCGAGATCACGGAACCGTCCAGCCTGAATGAGCAGGCCGCGGCCGCTGTGGTGATCGTGGGCGCGCTGGTCGCGGTTGCCGACCGGCGGGTCTCAGCCGTCGAACGCGACGAGGTGATCCGTTTCATCAGAGACCGCAAGCTGGCGCCGCACATCGGCGACGAACGGCTCCGTGCGATGTTCGACGAACTCGCCGAACGGCTCGAAGAGCCGGATTTTGCCAACGTCGTGATCGATACGCTGCGACCGGTTTCGAACCTGCCGCTGTCGTCGCATCTGGTGGAGCTGTCGGAGCGCGTTGCTGCCGCAGACGAGGACGTACATCCCCACGAAGTCCAGGCGATTAAATTGTTGCGCTTGCTGACGCTGGTGCTGCCGCGTGCGAAGCCGGTCGGGGCGAGTGCGCCGGGCCCCAAGCTGCAGGCCGCCTCGAAGGGGTAAGCATGAGCACGATTTCGAACGAGCGCGCCAGGCAAACCGAGGGGAACACCGACCAGATCGCCGGTGGCGACCCGCGCCTGGCCAAGCTCGTCGACCGCCTGCCGCCGCGCATGAGCGACACCCTGACCTATCTGCTCAAGCCGTCCAGCCGCTGGGTCAGGATCCCCTCGGGCACGCTGCTGGTCGTCGGCGGTGTGCTCTCCATCCTCCCGGTGCTCGGCGTCTGGATGCTGCCGCTCGGCCTTGCTCTGCTCGCCGAGGACGTGCCTGCGCTGCGCTCCTCCCGTTCAAAAGTCTTCGACTGGATCGAGCGGCGCAAGCCGCATTGGCTCGATCCGTCTGCCTCTAGGAATGATCAATCATGACTGAACTCATCACCGCCGAAGCGCTGTCCGCGCTGTTTCAAGTCATCCTGATCGATCTCGTGCTCGCCGGCGACAATGCCGTCGTCATCGGCCTTGCGGCTGCCGGCCTGCCGGCCGAGCAGCGCCGCCGCGCCATCATCGTCGGTATCGCCGCTGCCACCGCACTGCGTATCGCCTTCGCCGGCGTTGCGACCCAGCTTCTGCAAGTGATCGGCCTTCTGCTCGCCGGCGGCGTTTTGCTGCTCTGGGTCTGCTGGAAGATGTGGCGCGAGCTGCGCGAGCAGGCCGCGCATGCGAAAGAACTCGCATTCGATAGCGGCAGCGCAGGTGCTGCGCCGGTACAGCAGCCGGTACAGCGGAAGACTTTCGGCCAAGCAGCGGTGCAGATCGTCGCCGCCGACGTGTCGATGTCGCTCGACAACGTGCTCGCGGTCGCGGGCGCCGCGCGGGAGCATCCCTACATTCTGGCCTTCGGCCTGCTCTTGTCGGTTGGGATGATGGGCGTTGCCGCGGATCTGCTTGGCCGCTTGCTCCAGAAGCAGCGCTGGGTGGCCTATGTCGGCCTCGCCATCATCCTTTACGTCGCGTTTGAGATGATCTATCGCGGGACGCTGGAACTTGCACCGGTGATTGCGAGTCTCTGAGGCGACAATCTACCGCAATCCGGAGTGATCAATGACGTCCGAACCCAAAGCACCTTCGGCGCGGGCCGCGCCGTTGCCGCCGGTCGGCCTGCTTCCGAAGCTGATCTTCGGCTCGCGCTGGCTGCAGCTGCCGCTCTATGTCGGCCTCATCGTCGCCCAGGCCGTCTATGTGCTGTTGTTCCTGAAGGAGCTCTGGCACCTCGTCTTGCATTCGTTCGACGCCAGCGAGCAGCAGATCATGCTGGTCGTGCTCGGGCTGATCGACGTCGTCATGATCTCGAACCTTCTGATCATGGTAATCGTGGGTGGATACGAGACCTTCGTTTCCCGGCTGAACCTCAGCGGCCATCCGGACGAGCCGGAATGGCTCGGTCACGTCAATGCCAGCGTGCTCAAGATCAAGCTCGCAATGGCGATCATCGGCATCTCCTCGATCTCGCTGCTCAGGACCTTCATCGAGGCCGGCAATCTCGGCACGACCCGCAGCAATTTCACCGAGAGCGGGGTGATGTGGCAGGTGCTGATTCACATGACCTTCATCGTCTCGGCGGTCGGCATCGCCTGGGTCGACCGCCTCAGCGAGAGCGGCCATCGCAAGGTGGCCGAGCACGGCTGATAAGCTGGCCGCCCAATACCTCCCGAGCGGCCAATCCTGGAGCCCGCCTGATCGTCCGGTTGGGCGGGCTCTTCTTTCGAGATCGATAAAATTGTCTGCAATCGGTTCAGCGCCGGCAAACGCTGCCGACAAGAAGCAGGGCGCGTTAAACCGGGCCTTTGGAACCAATCGGCATCCTGCCCGCAAAAGGGCAGGGCATCGGCATGACAATTCTCAGGGAGATCGTCGCAGCGGTCGCGGGAGTCTACGCGCTCCTGCTGGTCTGTGACGCATTGTTCGGCGTCGGCGAGGCGCGCTTCGACGACGCTTATTACCGCGCCAGCTTCTACGCACCGCGGCCGAAGGAATTTCGGTTCGCGAGCGACACGCCGCCGGCGATCCGCGTCAGCGACGCCTTCGCGCAGTTCGCACCTAGCGACGCCAAGCCGAACCGGCGCTACTCGTCGCTGACGACGATCATCCGTTAGTGGATGACACCTTTTCCCTGCGGCCATCCTTCGAGACGCCCGCTTTAGGCGGGCTCCTCAGGATGAGGGCGGAGTATGTGGCGGCAGTTTCAACGGGCACCGACCCTGATTAGCCTCATCCTGAGGAGGCGCGTAAGCGCCGTCTCGAAGGACGAGGCGGGCCGCAGACCGCCGCTAAAAGTCATTTGCAATAGCCCTGATCCGGGAGAGGTGAACAACCTCATTCCCCCTGAATCCATTCCGCGACCCCGCGCCACAGCGTGTCGCGGTGCTCGGGGCGGAAGAAGCCGAAATGGCCTATTTTCTTGGCGCCGACGTCGGACGGTTTGACCATCAGCACCTCCGGCTTGATCGCAGTGAATCCGCTCGCGAGCAGCTCGACCGCGGGCCGCGTCGCCCAGGGATCGTCGGAGAAGCATAGCGAGCGCAGCTCGCCCTTGAACCTGGCGAAGTTCTCGAGTGCCGGCAGCTTTGAATCGAACAGATAGCGCGGGCTCGAGACCCATTCGGTCCATTGCAGGAAGACGCCCTTGGGCAAATCCTCGCCGACGCCGGCCCAGCCCGGTGCGTAACCGAGTGCATGGACCAGCGGCACACCGACAAAATTCATGAACGCGTAGACCCGGTATTTTTCCGGCGAGGTCATCAATCGCCATGTCGCGGCCTGCGAGGCCACCAAGGCGGCGCGCGAGATCTCGCTGTTGTTCGCGATCAGCCCGAGCGCCTGGCCGCCGAAGGAATGGCCGATATAGGCGAGCGGCAGGGCATGATAGCGCTCGCGCATCCAGCTGACCGCGGCGGTGACGTCGAGCGCAGCCCAGTCCGACATCGAGGCCCTGAAGCCGACCAGCGATTTCGGCTGGTTGTAGCCGACCATCGCCGGCAGGCGGGAATCGCCGATGCCGCGATAATCGTAGGTCAGCACCGCGCAGCCGCGATGGGCCAGGTAGGAGGCAAAGCCCCGATAGATCTTTCGCGGCACGGCGGTCGCCGAATTGATCAGGACGGCATGGCGCTTGGCGCCGCGCGGCAGGAACAGGGTGCCGGTCAGGGCATAGCCGTCGGCTGCCGGGAAGCTGATCTCGTCGATGAAAACGTCATCCAGTGCCGCGCCCATGGCGGTCGGTGTCCTGTCGGATTCCTCAAGCCTGCCCAAGCAAATGCGAATTCGGCTTTGGCCGCAAGGGTTTGCGCTGCGAAATGGATTTACAACTGGCGGGGCGTGGCCGGCCTGTGTATAAGGCGGCCCTCGCAACCCCTAGATCAGGTTGTGGTTTTTGCTTCACGGAGAGATTGCGATGTCCGAGCGGTGGACGCCCGAGTCCTGGCGCAGCAAGCCGGTGCTACAGGTGCCCGAATATCCCGACGCCAAGGCTCTAGCCGATGTCGAGGCGCAGCTTGCGACCTTTCCGCCGCTGGTGTTCGCAGGCGAGGCGCGCAATCTGAAGAAGGCCTTGGGCCGCGTTGCGGCGGGCGAAGCCTTCCTGCTACAGGGCGGCGACTGCGCCGAGAGCTTCGCCGAGCACGGCGCCAACAACATCCGCGACTTCTTCCGCGTGCTGCTGCAGATGGCGGTGGTGCTGACCTATGCCGGCGCGGTGCCGGTGGTGAAGGTCGGCCGCATCGCCGGCCAGTTCGCAAAACCGCGTTCGTCGGCGACCGAGAAGGTGAATGGCGTCGAGCTGCCGAGCTATCGCGGCGACATCGTCAACGACATCGCCTTCACCAGCGAAGCGCGCATTCCCGATCCGCAGCGCCAGCTGATGGCCTATCGCCAGTCCGCCGCGACGCTGAACCTGCTCCGCGCGTTCGCCACCGGCGGCTTCGCCAATCTCGGCAGCGTGCATCAATGGATGCTGGGCTTCCTCAAGGATAGCCCGCAGTCACGCCGCTACAAGGAGCTGGCCGACCGCATCTCGGACGCGCTCAACTTCATGCGCGCCTGCGGCCTCGACCTCGAGAGCCATCCGGAGCTGCGTGCCACCGATTTCTACACCAGCCATGAGGCGCTGCTGCTTGGCTACGAGCAGGCCATGACCCGCGTCGATTCCACCACCGGCGACTGGTACGCGACCTCGGGCCACATGATCTGGATCGGCGACCGCACCCGCCAGCTCGATCACGGCCATGTCGAATATTTCCGCGGCATCAAGAATCCGATCGGGCTGAAGTGCGGCCCCTCGCTCAAGGTAGACGAACTGCTGAAGCTGATCGACGTGCTCAATCCCGACAACGAGCCGGGCCGGCTGACGTTGATCGGCCGCTTCGGCTCCGACAAGATCGGCGAGCATCTGCCGAACATGGTCCGCGCCGTGAAGCGCGAGGGCCGGGTGGTGGTCTGGTCGTGCGATCCCATGCACGGCAACACCATCACCTCGACGTCCGGCTACAAGACTCGCCCGTTCGACCGCATCCTGTCCGAGGTCAAGTCGTTCTTCGCGGTCCACGCCGCCGAGGGCACCCATGCCGGCGGCGTGCATCTGGAGATGACCGGCCAGGACGTCACCGAATGTCTCGGCGGCGCCCGCGCGATCACGGACGAGGATCTCAACGACCGCTACCACACGGTCTGCGATCCCCGCCTCAACGCCGAGCAATCCATCGATATGGCGTTCCTGGTCGCGGAGCTGCTCAAGCAGGAGCGCGCCGGCAAGGCTCAGCCGATTCCGGCCGCAGCGGGGCTGTAAGACCTTGCTGCGGATCTGGAAGGCCACGATCAATTCCCGCAACGGGCTGGCCTTTGCGTTCCGGTCGGAGCAGGCCGTCCGCGAGGAGATCTTCGCGCTGCTGCTGTCGGTGCCGCTCGCCTGGTTCATCGGCGCCACGGCGATGCGCGCGGTCGAATTGGTGTGCTCTGTCGCTTTCGTGCTGACGGTCGAGCTGCTCAATACCGCGATCGAGAAGCTCGCCGACCGGCTGACCTTGGATCACGACAAGCAGATCGGCCGCGTCAAGGACATGGGCTCGGCCGCTGTTGGCGTTGCGCTCTTGATGACCGGCGCGTTCTGGATCATTGCCATCATCGAGCGACTGGGGCTCCTCTAGAGCGCGGAGACAATCCATTGCGCGTGGGTGTCCGAGGTCCCTTCACCTCTCCCCAACGGGGAGAGGTCGATTTGTGTCTCGCGATGCGGAGCATCGTCGAGCTCAAATCGGGTGAGGGGGCTCAGCTCCCACGAGACACCGTAACCCCTCACCCGAATTGCATCTCTGATGCAATTCGACCTCTCCCTTCGGGAGAGGTGAAAGCGAGCGCGCGATGACCGAACGTCTCGACACATTCGCGGTCACGCTCGCCCAGCTCAATCCGACCATGGGCGACGTGGAGGACAATGCGGCCAAGGCGCGCGCGGCGCGGGCGCAGGCCAAGTCCGACGGCGCCGATCTCGTGTTGTTTCCGGAACTGTTCATCGCCGGCTATCCGCCGGAAGACCTGGTGCAGAAGCCCGCCTTCCAGGCCGCCTGCCGCGCCGCGATCGAAAGCCTCGCGCGCGAGACCGCCGATGGCGGGCCTGCGATGCTGGTCGGCACGCCCTGGGTCGAGGAGGGCATGCTCTACAATGCCTGTGCGCTGCTCGACGGCGGGCGTATCGCGAGCCTGCGTTTCAAGTGCAACCTGCCGAATTACGGCGTGTTCGACGAGAAGCGGCTGTTTTCGCGCGGCCCTGCCGCCGGTCCCGTCACCGTGCGCGGCGTGCGCATAGGCGTGCCGATCTGCGAGGACATCTGGCTGGAAGAGTCCGAGGATTACGAGAACGTGGTCGAGACGCTGGCCGAGACCGGCGCCGAGATCATCCTGGTGCCGAACGGCTCGCCTTACGCCCGCGACAAGAACGACGTGCGCCTGTCGGTCGCGGTAGCGCGCGTCACGGAGAGCGGGCTGCCGCTGGTCTATCTCAACCAGGTCGGCGGCCAGGACGAGCTCGTGTTCGACGGCGCATCCTTCGCGCTCAATGGCGATCTCTCGCTCGCGGCGCAGCTGCCGGCCTTCGAAGAAGGCATCGTCACGCTGCGTTTCAGCAGAAACGGCGACGACTGGCGCTGCAGCGGGCCGATCGCCGAGCTGCCCGAGGGCGACAAGGCCGACTACGCCGCCTGCGTGCTGGGCTTACGCGATTACGTCGCCAAGAACGGCTTTCCAGGCGTGCTGCTCGGCATCTCCGGCGGCATCGATTCGGCGCTCTGCGCGGCGATCGCTGTCGACGCGCTCGGCGTCGACCAGGTGCATGGCGTGATGCTGCCTTACCGCTACACCGCGCCGCATTCGATCGCGGATGCCGGCGAGCTCGCCGGCCATCTCGGCATCCGCTACGAGGTGCTGCCGATCGCCGAAGCCGTGACCGGGTTCGAGACGATCCTGTCCGGCATCTTCAAGAACCTGCCGCCCGATATCACCGAGGAGAACCTCCAGGCCCGCACCCGCGGCACGCTGCTGATGGCGATCTCCAACAAGACCGGGCTGATGGTGGTGACGACCGGCAACAAGTCGGAGATGTCGGTCGGCTACGCCACGCTTTATGGCGACATGAACGGCGGCTTCAACCCGATCAAGGACATCTACAAGACGCAGGTGTTCCGCCTGGCAAGCTTGCGCAATTCCTGGAAGCCGGAGGGCGCGCTCGGCCCTGCCGGCGAGGTGATCCCGCCGGACATCATCACGCGCCCGCCGACCGCGGAGCTGCGCGAGAACCAGACCGACCAGGACTCGTTGCCGCCTTACGACGTGCTCGATGCCATCCTGGAGCGCCTGGTCGAGCGCGAGGAGCCGCTCGACCAGATCATCGCCGCCGGCTTCGACCGCGAGACGGTGACCCGGATCGACCATCTGCTCAACGTCGCCGAATACAAGCGCCGCCAGGCCGCGCCTGGGGTGAAGGTGACACCGAAGAATTTCGGCCGCGACCGCCGTTATCCCATCACCAACCGTTTTCGCGACAAGGGCCAGCCGTTGCCGGCGACGGATGAGGCGCTGGTGTCACGTGGAAGCACGGCGTCAATCGACGCATTCGAGGGGTGAAGCCTACCCTGAGCGACGGCAGGCGCTATGACGGGGTTGCGAAAAACAGCACCCTTAGGAAGCGCGTGTATTCGGATTCGAGCACCATGATCGCCACAAATACCAATACCGCGACCGGCGGCAGCAGGATGGCATAGGTCAAGGCCAGCCGCTCCCAGGCCATGTGCATGAAGACGGCGACGATCAGGCCGGCCTTCAACATCATGAACAGCAGGATCAGCGACCACCTCAGATAGCCATGCAGGCCAAAGTAGTCGACGAGGTAGGAGAACGTGCTGAGGACGAACAACCAACCCCAGACCACGAGGTAGAGCTTGATCGGGTGCTGTTGCCCCTCGGCGTGAACGGCTTCCGTTGCAACTGCGCCGTGCGCCGGAGCGTGGGGCCGTTCTTCCATGTGTACCGCCGCGTTTGTCATGCGCCGACCTCACCAAAGATAGAAGAATGCGAAGATGAACACCCACACGAGATCGACGAAGTGCCAGTACAGGCCCGTGATCTCGACGATCTCGTAATTCCCCCTTCGGCTCGTGAAGAAGCCGCGCCTCTCGACGTCGAAGTCGCCACGAAGGACCTTTCGCGCGATGGCGATCAGGAAGATCACACCGAAAGTCACATGGGTGCCGTGGAAGCCGGTGATCATGAAGAAGCTCGCACCAAACTGCGGGGCACCCCATGGATTGCCCCAGGGCCGGACGCCCTCCATGATCAGCTTTGTCCATTCGAAGGCCTGCATTCCGACGAAGGTCGCGCCGAAGGCTGCAGTGACCAGCATCAGGATTGCGGTTCTCACGCGATCGCGGCGGTAGCCGAAATTGACGGCCATCGCCATCGTACCGCTGCTGCTGATCAGCACGAAGGTCATGATGGCGATCAGGATCAGGGGCATGTGGTTGCCCCCGATATTGAGGGCGAAGACTTCGCTGGGATTGGGCCACGGCACGGTCGTCGACATGCGCGCCGTCATGTAGGAGAGCAGGAAGCAACTGAAGATGAAGGTGTCGCTGAGGAGGAAGATCCACATCATGGCCTTGCCCCAGGACACGTTCTTGAAGGCGCGCTGATCGGACGCCCAGTCGGCGGCGATGCCGCGCCAGCCTTCAAGCCGCGCAGGCGATTGGCCCGGATTTGTCAGCACGGTCTCAGCCATCTGGTCTCGCCTCCCTAGCTCAGCAATTGGCGGCAGATGTCGATGAAATCGTCGGTCCAGCCGGTGAGAAGACCGAGCAGGACAAGCCAGACCAACAGCAGGAAGTGCCAGTAGATGGCGCACAGCTCCACGCTCAAGCGCATGTCGGCGATCTCGGCGCCGCGCCACATCTTGGCCGAGGTTCGGCCCAAGGCCACAAGACCGCCCGTCAGGTGCAGCCCGTGCACTGCGGTCAACAGGTAGAAGAAGGAATTCGATGGATTGGACGCCACGAAATATCCCGCAGCCCCGAGCTGTTGCCAAGCCAGGAGCTGCCCGGCGAGGAAGATCACGGCAGATGCTCCGCCCGCGAGCAGACCGATCATGACGCCTTCGGTATCGTGTCGGCGCGCGGCCACGTTCGACCATTGCAGCGCGACACTGCTCAGGACCAGGACGCCCGTGTTGACCCACAGCAGCCGCGGCACCGGCAGCGGCCGCCAGTCCACCACGCTCATGCGCATCGAGTAGGCGCTGATGAAGAGGACGAACAAGGCGCTCGCGACCGCGAGAAACACGCCAAGTCCGATCTTCGCTGCCGGCCAGGTTATGGCATCGCCGCCGGGGAAGTCACCGGCCGGGCCTTCCTCCAGCCAGGGCTTGGCCGTCAGGCGCTGCTGCGACAGCCACCATCCGGCGATCACCGCAAGCACAGCCAGGAACAGGATGATGGCGCTCACGAAGCAGCTCCCTGAACGAGCTGAGTCGCACGCGGCGGCTGGTTCTGCGGAATGAAGTCCTCCGCGGCGCCGGGCACACTGTAATCATAGGCCCAGCGGTACACGACAGGGAGCTCCTTGCCCCAGTTGCCGTGCGCTGGGGGCGTCTCCGGCGTCTGCCACTCCAGCGTCGTCGCCCGCCACGGATTGCCGCCTGAGGCCTCACCTTTGAACAGGCTCCAGACAAGGTTGAACAGGAACACCATCTGGCTAAAGCCGACGATCAAGGCCACCACGGAGATGAAGGCGTTGAGTGAATGGGCCGAGGACGGGATGAACGTCGTATCTAGGAGTTCGAAATACCGGCGCGGGACTCCGAGCAGTCCAAGATAGTGCATGGGGAAGAAGATCAGGTAGGCGCCGAGGAAGGTGACCCAGAAGTGAAACTTGCCCATGGCCTCGTTCAGCATCCGCCCCGTGACCTTTGGGTACCAATGATAGATCGCGCCGAGCACGACCATGATCGGCGCCACGCCCATCACCATGTGGAAATGGGCGACCACGAACATGGTATCCGAGAGGGGCACGTCCACGACGACGTTGCCGAGGAAGAGGCCGGTGAGCCCGCCGTTCACGAAGGTGACGATGAAGCCGAGGGCGAACAGCATCGGCACCGTGAGATGAATGTCGCCGCGCCACAGGGTCAGCACCCAGTTGTAGACCTTGATCGCGGTGGGGATGGCGATGATGAGCGTCGTGGTGGCGAAGAAGTACCCGAATTGCGGGAACATGCCGCTCACATACATGTGGTGCGCCCATACGATGAAGCTGAGCGCGCCGATGGCTACGATCGCCCAGACCATCATGCGATAACCAAAGATGTTCTTGCGCGCATGCGTGCTGATCAGATCGGAGACGATGCCGAAGGCGGGCAGGGCGACGATGTAGACTTCGGGATGACCGAAGAACCAGAACAGGTGCTGGAAGAGCAACGGGCTGCCGCCGCCATGTTTCGAAAGCGTGCCCATCTCGAGGAGGGCGGGCATGAAGAAGCTGGTTCCCAAGAGACGGTCGAGCAGCAGCATGACCGAGGCAACGAACAATGCAGGGAACGCGAGGAGCGCCATGACGGTCGCCGTGAAAATGCCCCACACCGTCAGGGGCAGGCGCATCAAGGTCATGCCGCGCGTGCGCGCCTGCAACACTGTGACCACATAATTCAGCCCGCCCATGGTAAAGCCGATGATGAACAGGATCAGGGACGCGAGCATGAGAAGGATGCCCCAATCCTGCCCGGGCGTTCCTGAAAGGATTGCTTGCGGCGGGTACAGCGTCCAACCGGCGCCGGTGGGGCCACCGGGCACGAAGAATGTCGAGGCAAGCACCAGGACTGCGAGCAGGTAGATCCAGTAGCTCAGCATGTTCACATAGGGGAAGACCATGTCCCTGGCGCCGACCATCAGCGGGATCAGGTAGTTGCCGAAGCCGCCCAGGAACAATGCGGTGAGCAGGTAAATCACCATGATCATGCCGTGCATGGTGATGAACTGGAGGTACTGGTTGGCATCGATGAAAGAGAACGTGCCGGGGAATCCCAGTTGCAGCCGCATCAGCCACGACAGCACCAGGGCCACCAGCCCGATGGCCGTGGCCGTCAGCGAATACTGAATGGCGATCACCTTGGCGTCCTGCGAGAACACATATCGTGTCCACCAGCTCCGCGGATGATAGAGCTCGACGTCAGGTACTTCGGCAGGCGGGATGCCGGGGATTCCTTCATATGGAACATCGACCATAGAACCTCCTCGGTCGTTTCCATCGGGGGGAGGCGCTGGCCTCTTGCGCCCGATCTATCTTCGGCGGCAGCTTGCTACTTGCTGCCGGATTGGTACGTCGTCTTCACGACGGCTTTTGCCGGCGATAATTCTGCGAACGTTTTTTGTTGCTCCAACCAAGCGTGATATTCACGCTCTTCGTCGACGATGACCTTGGCCCGCATTTGATAGTGAGCAGTGCCACAAAGCTCCGCACAGAGGACATCGAAGGTTCCGGTTCGGATCGGCGTGATCCAGAAATAGGTCACCATGCCTGGAACCATGTCCATCTTGGCCCGGAATTCGGGCACGTAGAAATCGTGCAGGACATCAACCGAGCGGAGGAGAACCTTGACCGGCTTTCCGACTTGAAGGTGCAGGTCGCCGCTCTCGATCACGACATCGTCCTGCGCGTGCCGGTCGTCACGATTGAGCCCCATCGGATTGTCGGACGCGATGTTGCGGACATCCGATGTGCCCAACTGCCCATCCTTGCCCGGAAGGCGGAAGCTCCACTGCCATTGCTGGCCCATGACCTCGATCTCGGTGGCATCCGCAGGCACCGTCACGAACTGGTGCCAGACCACGAGGCCAGGCGCCAGCATGGCCGCGACGCCGACGCCGGTCCCGACGCTCAGCCACCATTCGAGCCTTTTGTTTTCCGGATTGTAGTCAGCCCTTCTTCCCTCTCTGTGGCGAAAGCGGAAGACGCAGTAAGCCATGAAGGCGATCACGGCGACGAAAACGAAGCCCGTGATCCAGAACGTGATGTTGATCGTGTGGTCGATATAGGCCCAGTTCGTGGCGATCGGCGTCCACCACCACGGGCTGTAGATGTGAAACAGCACCGAGCCGATCGCGACCAGAAGCAGTATCAGTGCGACAGCCATCCTGATCCATCCTTGCCATCGAAGGCTACGGATACGAATCCAGGGCGGAGCTCATGTCGGTCGCGATGGCTGGCCCTTCTTGGCATATGCCATCGCCGGCCTCTTGCTTCGCCCAGTCCACCGATCGCGAAATCAAGAGAGCGCTCGCGACCTTCAACTCTAAGGGCGTCTGCGTCTAAAATGATCCCAGCCTAATCCGGCGTCAATAGAGCAATAGAGGTGCCCGAATTGGTGTGATTGCCGGTGCTGGCAAACCGACAAGCATCCGGTGCACATGTTCGGTTTGGGTGATGCAACGCACAAATCCGTGCTGGTGCGCAATTCACCCAACCGTGAATGCAGCCGTGCTCCGCGCGCGCTAAGCTTGCCGGGCAGGTCGCGACGGGTTCCGTCCGGCCAGGCTCGGTTGCTGAACCTGGGTTGCCGTACCCGACCCCTCGCGTTTCCTGCTCGTCAGGCGGACACGCGTGGCTGAAGAGCGCGTGTTGTCGAAAACCGCGATTTTCAGCACGGGAGCGTCCGTACATGGCCACTCTGTACTCCCACGACGTCAGGCGGCGCGCATTCGGCGAAGCGACCTCCTATCCCATTCGCAAGATCAGCTTGTCCGACCTGACCGAGGTCCTGCGCCTGGGTTGGGGTGATTTCCAGGCGATGCCGAGTCACGCGATCGTCGTGTGCCTGATTTATCCCGTTCTCGGTCTCGTCCTGTTCAGGATGGTGCTCGGCTATTCGGTGCTGCCGCTACTGTTTCCGCTGGCCGCCGGCTTTGCCTTGATCGGTCCTTTTGCCGCGATCGGTCTCTACGAACTCAGCCGTCGCCGCGAGCGCGGCGAAGAGGTCGAAGCATGGGATGCGATCAAGGTGCTGCGCGCACCGTCGTTCGGCGCCATGGTCGAACTCGGCGTGCTCCTGCTGGTCCTGTTCGGGGCCTGGATCGGTGCCGCGAACGCAATCTATGTCGCGATCTTCGGTCACGCTGCGGCCGCAAGCATACCCGACTTCGCAACGCGCGTGCTGACGACACCCGAAGGCTGGTCGCTCATCATCATCGGTTGCGGTGTCGGCTTCGTGTTTGCGGTTGTGGCATTGTGCGTTAGCGTCGTGTCATTTCCGTTGATGCTGGACCGTCATGCGACGGCGATCGACGCGATCCGCACGTCGCTCCGAGCGGTGGCGGCGAATCCGGTTGCGATGGCCGGATGGGGCCTCATCGTGGCGGCGCTGCTCGTGATCGGCTCGCTGCCGCTCTTCGTCGGTCTCGCCGTCGTTCTGCCGGTGCTCGGTCATGCCACCTGGCACCTCTATCGACGGGTGGTCGAACCCAATCCGAACCCACCGGATGCACCTCTTCCGCCCCGGAAGGGCAGGCGCTACGCAGCAGACTTTCCGGCCAATCTCTTCCCGTGGAGCCGCGAGGGCGAGCCGTAACAGCGGAACGGCCGCGCTGGGACGCCTGCGCGGAGCATGACAGAGCGACGGCCTACTTCTGCTGCTGCGGCAGGAAGGTCGGGCCGACCGAGCGGATCGGCTTGTTCTCTGACGCGGGGCTCGCGTCCGCGGGCGGCGTGGCGACCGGTGCGGCAGCAGTTGCTGGTGCGGGAGCCGCGCCTTTCTTGGCATTGGCAGGCTGCGGCGCGCCCTTGTTGAGCCGTTGCTGCTGCATCTTCCTGGCGCTTTCCTCGGTGACGATGATGTCGCCCTGCTGCTCGGCCGCGGCCTTGTCATCGGCCGATTTCAGCGCATCCGCCCAGGTCTGTCCCGCCGCCTTGCAGGAGCAGGACGGATTGAACTCGCTGCGGAATTTGAATGCGGTCGGCAGCGCCGTGTAGGGCTGGCCGCCGATCGAGACCGCCGCGTTCATGTCCTCGCCGGGATTGCGATGGCTGTAGAGCACGGCTTCTGCGGCCGGGCACAGCGCCTTGCAGGTCTTCTCATCGTCAGGGAAGCGCGCCGGCACGGTGGCAAAGGAGATCGGGAAATAAGCGCCGTCGCAGGTGCGCACGCAGACGGTGCGGAAGGTGCCGGATTGCGGGCCGAGATCGGAGGGCGGCATGGCTTGCGGATTGTTCGGGTTGTTGCCGCCGAACAGATTGCTGAGGAAGTTGCCGCCGCCTTGCTGCTGCACGGCGTTGGCATATTGCGGGCCGCAATTATTCTGCGCCAACGCCATCAGCACCGAGCGGCGCTGGTTGTCGCGCTCCGGGTTGGCGCCGGGGCCGCCGCGCAGCCGCTCGAGGCTGCCGGTAATCTGGTCCAGATTGGCGCGCATCTGCTGGATCTGGGTGTTGACCGGGCCGCACTGCGCCGACTGGCCGTTGAACAGCGAGAAGAAGCCGGAGGAATCGCAGCCCATGCGCTTGGCCTGCATGGTGACACGGTCGAGCTCGGCCTGCTGCTTGGCCTGGGAATCCTGGTAGCGGCGGATCTGCTCTTCGCGCGCGGCATCACCTCCGCCGCGATCGAGCGCGGCGAGTTGAGCTTCCAGCCGCACGCACATCGGGTTCGGTCCGAGCCCGTTCTGGCCGGGCTGGGGCGGCGGGCCGGCCTGCGCCAAAGCGCCATCGGCGAGCACGAGTGTGCCGAGGAGCACGGTGCAGGCAAGGAGGGAGCGGGCACGGAGGAGAGAGAAGAATTCAGGCATATCCGCCATTCTAGCGAGGTCACGGCCCAGCGTGATCATCCAAGTGAGGTGGGGGGGCCGAAGCGCGCCCTCCCAATAGCCGCTTCCTGCGGCATCGTCACGTCGTTTCAGGGGCCCAAGACTGGTCCTAAGGTCCACCAGCTCCGAGGGAATTCAGCGCTGGCAGGTGATTGCGACATACTCGTCGCAATGGCCATGGGAGCAGTTTGTGCCGGTTTTGGGGACGGAGCCGGTAATTTCGTCGGGATCGACCCGGCGATAACTCGATGCCTTTGCAAAATCTCGTGACTGGCAATAGGTGCGCGCGGCGGAGGCGCCGCACGTGTCGCCCTTGGCGAGGCACTGGTCGGCGATGATGAATACGCGGGTCTCGGCGCACGCCTGAGGTGCTGCAAGGAGCGAGGCGCCGAAAATGAGCGCGAGCAGGGATCGCATGAAATTACCGGGGGCAAAAAATTGGGAACCGCAGGTTCCAGAATGGCCTCAAATGGTTAGGGGATCATGAACCCTCCGGGCAGGCCGCGCCCCGTGCGGGGGCAAAAACGGCATTTTCGCGGCCCTTGACGCCGGGGCCTGTGGTGGCCCATATGTGCCCGCATGAACGGTCTCCTCGCCATTTGCGCCATTTGCCGCGAGATTACGAGCTAGCGATTCGCTGGCTGGAGCCGTCTTTTCTCAAAACACATTGAGAGCCTTGGACGCCCGGCCGAGAGGGATGGGTTGTCATGGAATTGCGTCTTTACGATACGCTGAGCCGGGAAAAGCGCACCTTCGTGCCGCTCGATCCGAACAACGTCCGCATGTATGTCTGCGGACCGACGGTCTATGACTTCGCCCATATCGGCAATGCGCGGCCGGTGATCGTGTTCGACGTGCTGTTTCGGCTGCTGCGCCACATCTACGGCGAGGCACACGTCAAATATGTCCGCAACATCACCGACGTCGACGACAAGATCAACGATCGCGCCGCGCGCCATTTTCCCGGCCTGCCGCTGAACGAGGCCATTCGCAAGGTCACCGAGCAGACCGGCAAGCAGTTTCATGCCGACGTCGATGCGCTCGGCGCGCTTCGGCCGAGCGTCGAGCCGCGCGCCACCGAGCATATCGGCGAGATGCGCGAGATCATCGAGAAGCTGGTCGCCGGCGGCTTTGCCTATGTCGCCGAGGACCACGTGCTGTTCTCGCCGCAGGCGATGAACGCGGCCAATTCCGCGCTGCCGCGCTATGGCGCGCTGTCGAAGCGCTCGCTCGACGAGATGATCGCGGGCGCGCGGGTCGATGTTGCGCCCTACAAGCGCGATGCGACCGACTTCGTGCTGTGGAAGCCGTCGAAGCCGGGAGAGCCGTCCTGGCCGTCGCCATCCGGCATCAAGGCGGAGGGACGTCCGGGCTGGCACATCGAGTGCTCGGCGATGGCCTGGAAGCATCTCGGCGAGCATTTCGACATCCATGGCGGCGGCATCGATCTCGTGTTTCCGCATCACGAGAACGAGGTCGCGCAGACCTGCTGCGCGTTCCACCGCGAGCGCATGGCGAACTATTGGATGCACAACGGCTTCTTGCAGGTCGAGAGCGAGAAGATGTCGAAGAGCCTCGGCAACTTCATCACGATCCACGAGCTGCTCAGGGATTGGCCGGGTGAGGTGCTGCGCCTCAACATGCTCAAGACGCATTACCGCTCGCCGATCGACTGGACCATGAAGTCGCTGGAGGAGAGCGCCAAGACGCTCGACGACTGGTACCGCGTTGCGGCCGATGTCGCGCCCGGCGAGCCGGCTCCGTCGGTGGTCGAACCGCTGCTCGACGACCTCAACACGCCGCAGGCGATCGCGGCGCTGCACGGCCTGCGCGGCAACGATATCGCAGGTCTTGCGGGCTCGTTGCGGCTGCTCGGATTCCTCTCCGAGAGCGCGGCGCAGTGGGAAGGGCGCAAGCAGCAGGCGAGCGGGGTCGACGCCAAGGAGGTCGAGCGCCTGCTCGCGGAGCGAACAGCTGCGCGCAGCCGGAAGGACTTTGGGGAGTCCGATCGCATCCGCGATCTGCTCGCTGCGATGGGCGTTGCGATCAAGGACTCCAAGGAAGGCACAACCTGGGAGATCGCCCGATGAAACGGCCCGACACGCCTTTCCCGCGGCACTGGCTCTATTACATTGCGCTGAAGCTCGCGCTGCTCGCCGGCGCGGTGGCGATCGTGCTCAAGCTTTATGGGATTTGGTGAGGACGATGGGACAGACTTTGCCAAAGCCCGCACTGAGGCCCTTCCTGCCGGCGGATGTGCCGATGCTCGCCGCGATCTTCGCCGCCAGCATCGAGGAGTTGACCGGCGACGATTATAGCGAGGCGCAGCAGGAAGCCTGGATGGCGGCGGCCGAGGACGAGGAGTTCGGCAAGCGGCTCGCGTCCGACCTGACGCTGATCGCGACGCTGGAAGGCTCGCCTGTCGGCTTCGCCTCGCTGCGCGGTAATGATCACATCCGCATGCTCTATGTGCATCCGGCCGTGGCCGGGCAGGGCATCGCGACCATGCTGGTCGACGCGCTGGAGAAGCTCGCAGGCGGCCGCGGCGCCACGAGCCTCTCGGTCGATGCCAGCGATACCGCGGAGGGTTTCTTCGCCAAGCGCGGCTACACCGCCCAGCAGCGCAACAGCATCACCATCAACGACGAGTGGCTCGCCAACACCACCATGAAGAAGACGCTCGGAGCGGGGCAATGAGCAAGCAGCGTCTCTATCTGTTCGACACCACGCTGCGCGATGGGGCGCAGACCAACGGCGTGGACTTCACGCTGGCGGACAAGCAGGTCATCGCGGCGATGCTCGACGATCTCGGCATCGACTATGTCGAGGGCGGCTATCCCGGCGCCAATCCGCTCGACACGGAGTTCTTTGGCTCCAAGCCCAAGCTCAAACATGCGCGCTTCACCGCCTTCGGCATGACGCGCCGGGCGGGCCGCTCGGTGTCCAACGATCCGGGCGTCGCGGGCCTTCTGGAAGCCAAGGCGGATGCGATCTGCTTCGTGGCGAAGGCATCGGCCTATCAGGTCCGCGTCGCGCTGGAGACCACGAAGGAAGAAAATCTCGCCTCGATCCGCGACAGCGTCGCAGCGGCGAAGGCGGCTGGCCGCGAGGTGATGCTCGATTGCGAGCATTTCTTCGACGGCTACAAGGAGGACGCCGCCTTTGCGCTCGCCTGCGCCGGGACCGCCTTCGATGCCGGTGCGCGCTGGGTGGTGCTGTGCGACACCAACGGCGGCACCATGCCCGATGAGGTCGAGGCCATCGTCAGAGACGTGACCAGGCACATCCCCGGCGATCACGTCGGCATCCACGCCCATAACGACACCGAGCAGGCGGTGGCAAATTCGCTCGCCGCCGTGCGTGCCGGCGCGCGGCAGATCCAGGGTACGCTGAACGGGCTCGGCGAGCGCTGCGGCAATGCCAATCTCTGCTCGCTGATCCCGACCCTGAAGCTGAAGACGGGTTTTGCCGACGCTTTCGAGATCGGCGTCACCATGGAGAAACTGGCGACGCTGGTCAAGGTGTCGCGCACGCTCGACGACATGCTCAATCGCGTGCCGAACCGGCATGCTCCTTACGTCGGCGAGAGCGCCTTCGTCACCAAGACCGGCATCCATGCCTCCGCCGTGCTGAAGGATCCGCAGACCTACGAGCATGTGTTGCCGGAACTGGTCGGCAATCATCGCAAGGTGCTGGTGTCGGACCAGGCCGGGCGCTCCAACGTCATCGCCGAGCTCGACCGCGCCGGTATCTCTTACGAGAAGAGCGACCCGAAGCTGACGCGTCTCGTCGAGGAATTGAAAGAGCGCGAGGCGGCCGGCTATGCCTACGAATCCGCCAACGCCTCGTTCGAGCTGCTGGCGCGCCGCACGCTCGGCAAGGTGCCGCATTATTTCGAGGTCGAGCAGTTCGACGTCAACGTCGAGCAGCGCTACAACGCGCTCGGCGAACGCGTCACGGTGGCGCTCGCGGTGGTCAAGGTCGACGTCGCCGGCGAGCATCTGATCTCGGCGGCCGAAGGCAACGGTCCCGTCAACGCGCTCGACGTCGCCTTGCGCAAGGATCTCGGCAAGTACCAGAAATTCATCGAGGGCTTGACGCTGATCGACTATCGCGTCCGTATCCTCAATGGCGGCACCGGCGCGGTCACGCGCGTGCTGATCGAGAGCGAGGACGAGAACGGCGATCGTTGGACCACGGTCGGCGTGTCCCCGAACATCATCGACGCCTCGTTCCAGGCGCTGATGGATTCGGTGATCTACAAGCTCGTGAAGTCGGGGGCGCCGGCGTAACCCCCACGACGACTGTCATTCCCCGCGAAGGCGGGGAATCCAGTACGCTGCGGCCCATCGATTTATCTACGGCTGTCACGGAGTACTGGATCGCCCGGTCAAGCCGGGCGATGACACCGAGGATGGGGAAAGGGCACGGCCATGATCGACCACATCTCCGTCGGCGTCAGTGATCTCGACCGCGCCGCAAAATTCTACGAAGCCGCGCTCGCCGCCCTCGGCCTCGCGCGCCTCGTCACGCGGCCGCGGACGGTCGGGTTCGGCAAGGCCTATCCGGAGTTTTGGATCAACTTGCGGGAGGGCATGCCGCCTGTCGCGCCGGAGAGCGGCGTGCACATCTGCCTGCGGGCGAAGACGACCGATCAGGTCGATGCGTTTCACGCAGCCGCGCTGTCCGCTGGCGGCGCCTCCGACGGCGCGCCGGGCATCCGTCCGCACGATCGCGTGCGCTACTACGCGGCCTTCGTCACCGATCCCGACGGCAATCGCATCGAGGCCGTGACGTTTCCGGCAGCGTAGGGCGTTACAGCTTCCGCGCCACTTCCGGCGCGAGATCGCGCTCGCTGTCAGGAATCTGCGCAGCCGCGGCGCGCAGCCGCGGGATGATCTCCTCGACCTTGTCCGCCTTCAGGATATCGACGGTGAGGCCGGCGCGGATGAACTCGGTCTGGCGCATGTGGTACACCAGCGAGAGCAGCGGCTCCCAGAAATTGTCGATATTGGCGAGCAGCACCGGCTTGGCGTGACGGCCGAGTTGCTGCCAGGTCAGCTGCTCCACCAGCTCCTCGAGCGTGCCGAGCCCGCCGGGCAGGGCCACGAAGGCGTCGGAGCGCTCGAACATCAGCCGCTTGCGCTCGTGCATGTCGGGCGTGACGACCATCTCCTGCACGCGCGTCAGTGCATTCTCGCGCATGCGGAGGAAGTCAGGGATGATGCCGGTGACCAGGCCGCCGTGATCGAGCACGGAGGTTGCGACCGCCCCCATCAGGCCGAGCGAGCCGCCGCCATAAACGAGGCGGATCTTGCTTTCCGCCAGCGCTCTGCCGAGCGCCTTCGCCGCTTCAATGAAGTTGGGATTTGTTCCAGGGCCGGAGCCGCAATAGACACAGACGGTTTTGATCGTGCTCATTGGTGCCATGATGCATTGCAGCGAAGTGGCGTCAAGCCCAAACGGTGATTCGATACTTCCGGGAATTTACCGGTAAATCGCGACAAACAATCGAAGATTCGCCATCTGGCGGGGTGCGCGGGCATCGGGAAGGCTCTATATGACGGGCGAAAATCGTTAATCGCAGTTGCGCCCGCATCCGGCGGGCTTTCGGGTTTGTTGATGGACCAACCTCAATCGTTCGACGGCGCCGACGTTCCTGATCCTTCCGTGGCAGGATCGCAGGCCGGGGCCACGCTGATGGGCACGCTAGCACATCTGTGGCCCTACATCTGGCCGGGCGACCGTTTCGACCTGAAGATGAGGGTGGTCTGGTCGCTGGTGCTGCTGCTCGCCGCCAAGCTGATCACGCTCACCGTGCCGTTCAGCTTCAAATGGGCGACGGATGCGCTGACCGGCGCCAACACCGCGCCGGTAGCGGCCGACAATTGGCATCTCTGGGTGATCGCCTCGCCCTTGCTGCTGACCGCGAGCTACGGCGTGATGCGCATCCTGATGGCGGTGCTGACGCAATGGCGCGACGGCATCTTCGCCCGCGTCGCCATGCATGCGGTGCGCAAGCTCGCGACCCTCACCTTCATCCACATGCACGAGCTGTCGCTGCGCTTTCACCTCGAGCGCAAGACCGGTGGCCTCACGCGCGTGCTCGAGCGCGGCCGCGAGGGCATCGAGGTCATCGTGCGCATGGTGATCCTGCAGCTGATCCCGACCATCGTCGAGGTCTCGCTGCTGCTGGCGGTGCTGCTCTGGCAATTCGACTGGCGTTACGTGGTCGCGACCCTGATCACGGTCACGCTCTACATGTACTACACCTACGTCGCGACCGAGTGGCGGATCGGCATCCGCCGCAAGATGAACGATTCCGACACCGAGGCGAACACCAAGGCGATCGACTCGCTGCTCAACTACGAGACGGTGAAGTATTTCAGTGCCGAGGCACGCGAGGCGCAGCGCTACGACAGGTCGGTCGAGCGCTACGAGGAGGCGAGCGTCCGCACCTACACCTCGCTCGCGGTGCTCAATACAGGCCAGGCGGTGATCTTCACGCTGGGCCTGACCGCGACCATGCTGATGTGCGCGATCGGCGTGCGCAACGGCACCAACACCGTCGGCGATTTCGTGCTGGTCAACGCCATGATGATCCAGCTCTACCAGCCGCTGAACTTCATGGGCATGGTCTATCGCGAGATCAAGCAGGCGATCATCGACATCGAGAAGATGTTCGGCGTGCTCAGCCGCGAGGCCGAGATCAAGGACGCGCCTGGCGCGAAGCCGCTGGTCATCTCCGCCGGCACGGTGCGCTTCGAGGACGTGCGCTTTGCCTATGAGCCGGCGCGCCCCATCCTCAAGGGCATCAGCTTCGAAGTGCCGGCCGGCAAGACGGTTGCCATCGTCGGCCCCTCCGGCGCCGGCAAATCGACCATCTCGCGGCTCCTGTTTCGCCTCTATGATGTCTCCGGCGGCAGGATCCTGATCGACGGCCAGGACATCCGCGAGGTCACGCAGGCCAGCCTGCGCGCATCGATCGGCATGGTGCCGCAGGATACCGTGCTGTTCAACGACACCATCCGCTACAACATCCGCTACGGCCGCTGGGACGCGACCGAGGCCGAGGTGGAGGAGGCCGCGCGGCTGGCGCAGATCGACCACTTCATCCGCATGGCGCCGAAGGGCTATGAGACCCAGGTCGGCGAGCGCGGCCTGAAGCTGTCGGGCGGCGAGAAGCAACGTGTGGCGATCGCGCGCACGGTGCTCAAGGCGCCGCCGATCCTGGTGCTCGACGAGGCGACCTCGGCGCTCGACACCCATACGGAGCACGAGATCCAGGGGGCGCTCGACCGCGTGGCGAAGAACCGCACCTCCCTGGTGATCGCGCATCGCCTGTCCACCATCGTCGGTGCCGACGAAATCATCGTGCTGGACCAGGGCCGCATCGCCGAGCGCGGCACTCACGCGAGCCTGCTCGCGCAGGGCGGGCTCTATGCCAGCATGTGGAACAGGCAGCGCGAGGCCGAGGAGGCCCGCGAGAAGCTGGCCAAGATGGCCGACACCAATGCCGCGCCCAACCGGGAGCCGCCGCCGGTCGATGATAACCTGACGACGCCCGCGGCGGCGGAGTGACCTTGTCTCCGGTCCCAAGTCTGGCCTAAACAAAGTCTGGCCTAAACAAAGTCTGGCCTAAACAAAAGTCTGGCCTAAACAAGCCCGCGCGACGACCCCGTGGCATCAACCCCGACCGGCAAAAAGCAATGTCCATTCTCGATTCGATCCAGCGTCAGATCCCGCCGATCCACAAGGAGGGCTATCCCTTCATCGGCGCCTTTGCGCTGGCGAGCCTGCTCCTGTTCTGGCTGTGGTCGCCGCTGGGGTGGATCGGCACGATCCTGACCGTGTGGTGTGCGCTGTTCTTCCGCGATCCCGTCCGTGTGACGCCGGTGGGCGAGGGTCTCGTGGTGTCGCCGGCCGACGGGCGCGTCTCCATGATCACCATGGCGCTGCCGCCGGCCGAGCTTGGGCTGGGCGACCGGCCGCTGCCGCGCGTCTCGATCTTCATGAGCGTGTTCAATTGCCACGTGAACCGCGCGCCCGTGGCGGGCAGGGTGGATCGCATCGCCTACCGGCCCGGCCTCTTCATCAACGCCGAGCTCGACAAGGCGAGCGAGGACAACGAGCGCAACTCGCTGGTGATCACCACCCCGACGGCGCGGATCGGCGTGGTCCAGATCGCCGGTCTCGTCGCCAAGCGCATCGTCTGCTTCGTCAAGGAGGGGCAAGCGATCGGCGTCGGCGAGCGCTTCGGACTGATCCGCTTCGGCTCGCGCCTCGATGTCTACCTGCCGGTGGGCACCAAGGCGCTGGTCTCGGAAGGGCAGACCGCGATTGCCGGAGAGACGATCCTGGCCGACCTGGCCGGCGACGACCAGGCCCGCGCGTTCCGCGCCAATTAACCAATAGTCGGTGCTCGCAGGCGTTCCGCCGCAATGGCGGAGGGCGGCGCGGCTTGCTATATCTCGCCTTGAGATAAGGACGAGCCATGACGCCTTACGATTTCAAGGATCCCGACGTCCGCCGCCGGCGGTTCCGACCGATCCCGGTGCGGATGCTGGTGCCCAACGTCATCACGCTGCTGGCGATCTGCGCCGGCCTGACCTCGATCCGCCTGTCGATCGAAGGACGGATGACGCTCGCGGTCTATGCCATCGTGTTCGCCGCCGCGCTCGACGGCATCGACGGCCGCATCGCGCGCATGATCAAGGGGCAGTCGAAGTTCGGCGCCGAGCTCGACAGTCTCGCCGACTTCGT
Source organism: Bradyrhizobium sp. USDA 223 (assembly GCF_044909005.1). Lineage (NCBI taxonomy): Bacteria > Pseudomonadati > Pseudomonadota > Alphaproteobacteria > Hyphomicrobiales > Nitrobacteraceae > Bradyrhizobium > Bradyrhizobium sp. USDA 223. The sequence continues at coordinate 3,254,666 of NZ_JBIYDR010000001.1, read as the reverse complement.
CAATTTCGGCGTGGCGCCCGGCCTGATGCTGTATTTCTGGCAGCTGCACGAGCTCGGCAATGCCGGCTGGATCGCCGCCATGGTGTTCGCGATCTCCGGCGGCCTGCGGCTTGCGCGCTTCAATGCCACCATGGACGATCCGAACAAGCCGGCTTTCGCCGCCAATTTCTTCACCGGCGTGCCGGCGCCCGCCGGCGCGATCACCGTGCTGCTGCCGATCTATGTCGCGTTCCTCGACGTCGGGCGCACACCTGCGGCGGTGACCGCGGCCTACACGCTTCTGATCGCGTTTCTGATGGTGTCGCGCCTGCCGGTGTTCTCCGGCAAGACCAAGCGGATGCGCGTGCCGCCCGAGCTGGTGCTGCCGGCCTTCGTCGCCGTGATCGTCTTCATCGCGCTCCTGATCGCCTATCCCTGGCACGTGCTGTCGATCGGCACGGTGCTGTACCTTCTCGCGCTGCCGCTCGGCTACAAATCCTATCGCGACCAGGCGCGCGCGATGGAAGCCACCGCGCCGGCGGGAGGCGAGGTCCCGTCACCGCCCTCGGCGCCGACGCTGGCGAATTTGTCGGAGCCGCCGCAAGACGACGATCGGCCCGGACGACTGCACTAAAACGCTCCTCGCGGATATCTGCCATGAAGTCTGCCCGAGTTGGGTCGAGATCCGATCTCGGCTATATCGCCCTTGTGCCGGCGGCATCGCGCAATCAATCGCCGCCAACCTGGGAGAGAACGCCGTGACCAATTCCGCGACCGGGCCGCTGCCCGCTTCCGTCCTCGAAGCGCTGGGCCGTTACGATACGCCGACGATCTGCAACGCCATGGAGATCGTGGCGCCCGAGCGGCGGCTGATCGGCTACACCACCAAGCAGCTGGTCTGTCCGTTTCCCGACCTGCCGCCGATCGTCGGCTATGCCCGCACGGTGACGATCCGCTCGGTTCTGAAGTCATCGCTTCCGGCCGAGGAGCAGTCCAAGCGCCGAATCGCATATTACGAATATGTCGGCACCGGCCATGGCCCGCGCATCTCGGTGATCCAGGACATCGACGGACCCGACGTCGGCTATGGCGCGTTCTGGGGCGAGGTACAGAGCAACGTGCACAAGGCGCTCGGCTGCCTCGGCGTCATCACCGACGGCTCGATCCGCGACATCCCGCAATGGGCGCCCGGGTTCCAGGCGCTAGCCGGCTCGATCGGCCCGTCGCACGCCTGGGTGCACGCGGAAAGCTTTGGCGGCGAGGTGCGCGTCGCCGGCATGACCGTGAAGTCGGACGACCTCATCCACGCCGACCGGCATGGCGCCATCGTGATCCCGCTTGACCTTGCCGCAAAGCTGCCGGAGGCCGCCGAACTGTGCGGCCGCCGCGAGACGCCGATCCTGGAGATCGCCCGCAGTCCCGACTTCTCGCTCGAGAAGCTCAAGGCCGCGTTGAAGCGCTCTGCGGAGATCCATTGACGGCTGCTGGAGCATGATCCGGAAAAGCGTGTAGCGGTTTTCCGAAAAGATCATGCTCAAACAATAACCTAAAGCGCGATAGACGATTCATCCTAATCGCATCGCGTTTTAGGGCAATCTACGGCCCGGACGACGGCCGAATGCCGCCTTGTTCTGTCAGAAGCAGGGCGACTTGATTCGGTTCTCCGAGCACGGCGGCGGCGCATCCGATCAGGGTGAAGCCGCCGGCAAGGTCCCAGAGGGTGATATCGTCTGCGCTGTTGGCGCTGCGCATCAACCGCGCTGCGAGCACGGCGAAGGCGGCCTCGATAAAGAGCAGCACGCTGAACGCCGGAAGCACGAGTTCCGGCTCGAGCAGGTGGAACGCCAGCGCCGCGGGCAGCGCCGTGAGTAGACCGAATAGCATCAACATCGCGCTGGCTCCGCGATTGGCCCTGTCGCAACGCTAGCAGACACTAACCGATGCCGGTCCACGATGTGGCGGAGGGCCGCAGCCGACCTGACGTCGTGGGCGCCTGATTATGGTTAGCGAAGGGTTGAAATTCCTATCGCTGGACGGCAACCGGGACAAATTGCGGCGGCAGGCGGCACATCGTCGAGACTTAACCTTTACGCGCCTTTAAGGGCGGCGCTCTAGGGTCTGCGATGCGGTTCGGGGTTGAGCCGCGCCAGCGGCCAGGACGGCCGTTGTTGCGTAGGCGTTGGAGTCGATCATGGATATCGCAACACTTGTCGGCCTCGTCGCAGGCGCCATTGTTGTGTCGTCGCTGATCCTGATGGGCGGTACGTTCGGGATGTTCTACGACATCCACGCCGTCATCGTCATCTTCGGCGGCTCGTTCGCAGCGACGATGATCCGCTTTCCTTTGTCTGCGATGATCCACGGCGTGCCGCTGGGCGCGAAGTTTGCCTTCACCCTGAGCCGCCTTTCGGCTCACGACCTTGTCGACGAGCTCGCCCGCATCGCGGAAATCGCCCGCAAGCAGGGCCCGGTCGGACTGGAAAAGGTCGAGACCGACGAGCCGTTCCTCGCCAAGGGCATCCGCTACGTCGCCGACGGTTACGATCTCGATTTCATTCGTGACAACCTGGAGCGCGACCGCGACAACTTCCTGATGCACCTCGACGAGGGCAGCAAGATCTACCGCGCCGTCGGCGACTGCGCCCCGGCGTTCGGCATGATCGGCACGCTGCTTGGCATGGTGCAGATGTTCTCCAACATGTCCGATCCCTCCAAGCTCGGTCCGTTCATGGCCACCGCGCTGCTGGCGACCCTGTACGGCGCCGTTGTCGCCAACCTGATCTGCTTGCCGATTGCCGACAAGCTGCACGGCAAGCTGCTGGACGAAGAGACCAACCGTACCCTGATCATCGACGGCATCCTGATGATTCGCGACTCCAAGAGCCCGACCCTGGTGCGCGAGATGCTGCTGGCCTATCTGCCGGAGAAGCATCGTCACACCGAAGGCGAGCCGGTGCCGGCTTGAGGCCGCCCGGATTTTGAGAGATGGCCAAGAAGAAGCGCGGCAATGCTCACGGCGGCGGCCACGGCTGGTTCGTGACCTTCGCCGACCTGATGGCGCTGCTGCTGGCGTTCTTCGTGATGCTGGTCGCGTTCTCGACGCAAGATGCCAACAAGCTGAAGATCGTCGCGGGCTCGATGCGCGAGGCGTTCGGCGTGCAGACCGAAGCGCGTTATTCCGGCATCGTCGAATCCGACGGCCTGCCGACGCGCCCGCGACTCAAGAACGTCGACCACATCCAGCCGGAAGATGCCTCCAACACCCCGACGCCCGATCAGGAAGACCGCGAAAAAACCTCCGGCGCGAAGATCAAGGTCGACCGTAATTTCGCGCTGGCCGCGGCCTCGCTGCGCCAGGCGTTGCAGGACATGCCCGAGCTGACCGAGATGTCCAAGCACATCATGTTCGAGGAGACCAAGCAGGGTCTCAACCTCGAGATCGTCGACCAGGACGGCCGCTCGATGTTCGCCGACGGCTCCAAGGTGCCCTACGACCGCACTCGACGCCTGGTCGAGAAGCTCGCGATCCCGCTCAAGGCGACGCCGCTCCGCGTCTCCATCGCCGGCCACACCGCGGCGGGGTTCGTGCCGACCCGCAGCGACTATGGCGCCTTCGATCTGTCGGCCGATCGCGCCAACGCCGTGCGCCAGATCCTCGAGCGCCAGGGCCTACCGCCGTCGCACATCTTCGCCGTCTCCGGCAAAGCCGATACCCAGCCGCTATTTCCGGACGATCCCTCGCTCGCCGCCAACCGGCGGGTGACCATCACCTTGATGCGCGAAGACCCACCGTTGCCGCCGAATCTCAAGCCGTAACCCCTTGCGCTACCATCTTACCTGAGGCATGTCGTCGCGCAGGCGATGAGCGTGGCTCTAGCGTCACAGCATCAGGCTCCGCGCCTGCTATGGTGGTGAGCCGATTGACAGGTGCACCGGAAGCGTCAAAAGGCGCCGGATCAATTTCTGGGACGAAGCGTTCTTCACCGTCATGACCGCGAGCATCACACAGGCCGAGACTCAGGACGGGCGGCCCACCCAAGGTTTTTGGGCCCTTACGCTAGGGAGCATCGGCGTCGTCTTCGGCGATATCGGCACTTCGCCGCTCTACGCATTCCACGAGGCGGTCAAGGCCGCGGCCCATGGCGAGCCGGTCTCGCGCGCCATCGTGCTCGGCGTGCTCTCGCTGATCCTGTGGGCGCTGCTGATCGTCGTCACCGCCAAATATGTCCTCTTGCTGCTGCGCGCCGACAACAACGGGGAGGGCGGCACGCTCTCGCTGATGGCGCTCGGCCAGCGCGCGCTCGGGCGGCGAAGCTGGGTTCTGCTCGCGCTCGGCGTGATCGGCGCTTCCATGTTCATCGGCGATTCCATGATCACGCCGGCGATCTCGGTGCTCTCGGCGGTCGAAGGTCTGAAGCTCGCAACCCCCGCGCTCAAGCCCTATGTCGTGCCGGTCACCGTCCTCATCCTGGTGCTGCTGTTTGCGGTCCAGAGCAAGGGGACCGCGCTGGTCGCCTCGGCCTTTGGGCCGGTGATGGTCACCTGGTTCACCGTCATTGCCATCATGGGGGCTGTCCACATCGCCGACGACCCGACCGTGCTGGCGGCGATCAATCCGTATTATGCGGTGCAGTTCGTGTTGTCGCACGGCGTGATCGGCCTCGTGACGCTCGGCGCGGTGTTCCTCGCGGTGACGGGCGGAGAGGCACTTTACGCCGATCTCGGCCATTTCGGCCGCAAGCCGATCCAGTCAGCCTGGATGTTCTTCGTGCTGCCCGCGCTCCTGATCAACTATTTCGGGCAGGGTGCGCTCGTGCTGTCCGATCCCAGCGCGATCGAGCATTCGTTCTATCGCATGGTCCCCGAGACACTGGTGCTGCCGCTGGTCGGGCTTGCGACGGCTGCAACCGTGATCGCGAGCCAGGCGGTGATCACGGGCGCCTATTCGCTGGTCCATCAGGCCGTGCAGCTCGGCCTGCTGCCCCGTTTCGAGGTGAGGTACACCTCCGAATCGCATGCCGGCCAGATCTACCTGCCGCGGGTGAACCGGCTGCTGCTGATCGGCGTGATGCTGCTGGTGCTTCTATTCCACACCCCCAGCAATCTGGCCTCGGCCTACGGCATTGCGGTCTCAACCACCATGGTCGCCGATGGCATCATGGGATTCGTCGTGATCTGGAAGCTGTGGAATTGGCGCGCGGCTACCGCCGCAGCCCTGATCGTGCCTTTGGTCATCGTCGATTTGAGCTTCTTCAGCGCCAACCTGCTCAAGCTGCTCGATGGCGCCTGGGTGCCGCTCCTGTTCGGCGTCGTCATGGCCGGGACGATCTGGACCTGGCGCAAGGGCTCGGCGATCCTGATCCAGAAGACGCGCCGGATCGAGGTGCCGCTGGACGACCTGATCCGCAGCCTGGAGAAGCGGCCGCCGCACATCGTCAAGGGCACCGCGGTATTCCTGACCAGCGATCCCGCCTTCGTGCCAACCGCGCTCCTGCACAATCTCAAGCACAACAAGGTGCTGCACGAGCACAACGTGATACTGACCATCGAGACCGCGCAGACGCCCCGGGTCGATCTGTCGGAGCGGTTCAGGATGGAGAAGATCAGCGACAAGTTCTCCAAGGTCCGCTTGCGCTTCGGCTTCATGGAGCAGCCGAACGTGCCCAAGGCCCTCGCCATCGCACGCAAGCAGGGTTGGCAGTTCGACATCATGTCGACCTCGTTTTTCGTCTCGCGCAGGTCACTGAAGGCCTCGGCACAGTCGGGCATGCCGCTCTGGCAGGATCATGTGTTCATCGCGCTGAGCCGGTCGGCCAATGATGCCACCGACTACTTCCAGATCCCCACCGGCCGCGTGGTCGAAGTCGGAACCCAGGTCACTATCTAGAATGCAACTGGCGTAGCCATGCATATTTGCATGGCTACGACCCAGAATCGGGCTAGGCCATGCCGGTGGCGCAGGACTATAAGCCGCGCGCTCTTCCGCCATTGTGCAGTGAAGCATTTTAGAGGCCATCGGGCTCTCCCATGACAAGCGACGTAGCAGTTCCCGCCCCGGAAACGGTGGCGGCCAATGGGCATGGCGAGGCCCATACCACCGCCGGCTTCGGCGCGCTGACGCTCGGCAGCATCGGCGTCGTTTACGGCGACATCGGCACCAGCCCGCTCTACGCGTTCCGCGAGGCGGTGATGGCCGCCTCGGGCGCGGAGGGATTGCCGACGCCGGCCGCCGTTCTCGGCGTGCTCTCGCTGATTCTATGGGCGCTCATCGTGGTGGTGACGCTCAAATACGTCGTGATCCTGCTCCGCGCCGACAACAACGGCGAGGGCGGCACGCTGGCACTGATGGCGCTGGCCCAGCGGGCGGTTGGCACCGGCCGCGGCGGCGCGACCATTGTGCTGCTCGGCATCATTTCCGGAGCTTTGTTCTACGGCGATGCCGTGCTCACGCCGGCGCTCTCCGTGCTGTCGGCGATCGAGGGCATGAAGGACGTCACGCTCAGGTTCGAGCCCTACATCGTTCCGCTGACGGTGGTGATCCTGGTCGGCCTCTTCGCCGTGCAGTCCCGCGGCACGGCGCGCGTTGCCGCCTTCTTCGGCCCGATCATGTGCGTCTGGTTCACGGTCCTGGCGGTGGCGGCGATCCCTCAGATCGCCCAGCACCCGCAGGTGCTGCTCGCGCTCAACCCGCTCTATGCCGTGAACTTCATGCTGCACCATGGCGTCATCGGCTTCGTGACGCTGGGCGCTGTGTTCCTGGCGGTGACCGGCGCCGAAGCGCTCTATGCCGACCTCGGCCATTTCGGCAAGCGGCCGATCCAGACCGCCTGGCTCATCGTAGTGCTGCCCTCGCTGGCGCTGAACTATCTGGGGCAGGGCGCGCTGGTGCTCGGCGATCCCGGTGCCATCGTGAGCCCGTTCTTTCAGCTATTCCCGCAAGGCTTCCTCCGAGGCTGCATGGTCGTGCTCGCCACCATGGCGACCGTCATCGCGAGCCAGGCCGTCATCACCGGCGCCTATTCGCTGACGCGCCAGGCGATCCAGCTCGGGCTGCTGCCGCGCTTTGAAATTCGCCATACGTCGGAAGCCCATTCCGGCCAGATCTTCATTCCGCGCATCAACCAGCTGCTGCTGGTCGCGGTGGTGCTGCTAGTGCTGCTGTTCCGCTCGTCGAGCGCGCTCGCATCCGCCTACGGCATCTCCGTCACCGGTACCATGGTGGTCACGGCGATGATGGGCTTCGTCGTGGTCTGGAAGGGCTGGCGCTGGTCAGCGCTTGCCGCCGGCGCGCTGATTGCGCCGTTCCTGTTCCTCGATCTGACCTTCCTGAGCGCGAACCTGTTGAAGGTGTTTGAGGGCGGCTGGGTGCCACTGGCGCTCGGCGCGCTCATGATCATCCTCATGTACACGTGGCGGCGCGGCAGCCGGCTGCTATTTGAAAAGTCGCGCAAGCTCGAGTTCCCGCTCGCCGATCTCGTGGCAATGCTGGAGAAGCGGCCGCCGCAGCGAGTGCCTGGCACTGCGGTGTTCCTGACCTCGGACCCGCTCAGCGCGCCGACCGCGCTGATGCATAGTCTGAAACACTACAAGGTGCTGCACGAGAAGAACGTCATTCTCACCATCGAGACCGCGCAAACCCCGCGGATCGATCCGGCCGAACGGGTGAAGCTGGAGCAGATTTCACCGACCTTCTCCAAGGTGACGCTGAAGTTCGGCTTCATGGAATCGCCCAACGTGCCGAAGGCGCTCGCGATCGCCCGCAAGCTGGGCTGGCAGTTCGACATCATGTCGACCTCGTTCTTCCTGTCGCGGAGGGCGCTCAAGCCCGCCGCCCATTCCGGCATGCCGCGCTGGCAGGACCGGCTGTTCATCTCGCTCAGCCGCTCCGCCAACGACGCCACCGACTATTTCCAGATCCCGTCCGGCCGTGTGGTCGAGGTCGGCACGCAGGTGACGATCTAGGATTACGTTCGAGCAAGTGGCTCAAGTGTCCACCTCTCCCCATCGGGGGAGAGGTCGGATTGCGCAGCAAATCCGGGTGAGAGGCCGCAGCGTTCAATGAGACCGCAACCCCTCACCCGGATCGCATCTGTCAATGCGATCCGACCTCTCCCTACGGGAGAGGTGAAGTGCCCCGTAAGCCGCACTTCAAGTCGCTGCGATTTAGCTTTAACTTGCGCCGCGCGGCTCAAGCCTTTGTAGCGCTTGATTTTCGTCTCCCGAGAGGCGAGGTTGCCGCCGGCCGGGATCGCCCCGGTACGCGGCCCGCGACGTTGGAGGATGATGTGGCAAATCAAGTGCAGGATCTGACCCCGGACGAGGTCGCCAAGGGTGTCGCGGAAGGGCGCTATCTGCTCGTCGACGTCCGTGAGCCGAACGAGGTCGAGGCCGAGGCGTACCCTTACGGCGTCGTGGTTCCGCTCTCGACCTTCGATCCCAAGGCGATCCCCGATCCGGCCGGCAAGGAGGTCGTGTTCGCCTGCCGTTCGGGCAAGCGCTCGGTGACGGCCTCGCTGGCGGCGCAGGCGGCGGGCCTGCCTTACGATAAGCATCTGGCCGGCGGCATGCTGGGTTGGAAGGCGGCCGGGCTTCCCAGCAAGGTCGGTGGCTAACCGCGCAATGACGACCAAGAGCTCTTCGCTGAACAAGGTCTTCGCCGACCTTCCCGTCACCATCTTCGAGGCGATGTCGCAGGCCGCGCGCGACAACAATGCGATCAATCTCGGCCAGGGTTTTCCGGATGATCCCGGCCCCGAGGACATCCGCCGCGCCGCGGCCGAGGCCTCGCTGAACGGCTACAACCAGTACCCCTCGATGATGGGCCTGCCGGAGCTGCGCCAGGCGATCGCGACCCATTACAGCCACTGGCACGGCCTCAAGCTCGATCCGATGAGCGAGGTGATGGTGACCTCCGGCGGGACCGAGGCGCTGACCTCGGCGATCCTCGCGGTGGTCCAGCCCGGCGACGAAGTGGTCTGCTTCCAGCCGGTCTATGATTCCTATCTGCCGATCATCCGCCAGGCCGGCGGCATTCCGCGCCTGGTTCGCCTGGAGCCGCCGCACTGGCGGCTGAATGAGGACATGCTGAAAAGCGTGTTCAATTCAAAAACCAAGGCGGTGCTGTTCAACAACCCCCTGAATCCCAGCGCGGTGGTCTATCCGCGCGAGGACCTCGAGCTCTTGGCGCGCTACTGCCAGGAGTTCGACGTCATCGCGATCTGCGACGAGGTCTGGGAGCACGTCACCTTCGACGAGCACAAGCATGTCCCGCTGATCACCATCCCCGGCATGCGCGAACGCACCATCAAGGTCGGCTCGGCGGGCAAGATCTTCTCGCTGACGGGCTGGAAGATCGGCTTCGTCTGCGCGGCGCCACAGCTGTTGCGCGTCGCCGCCAAGGTGCACCAGTTCCTGACCTTCACCACCGCGCCGAACCTGCAGGCCGCCGTCGCCTATGGCCTCGGCAAGTCCGACGACTACTTCCTGTCGATGCGCAAGGATCTGACGCGAAGCAGGGACCGCCTGACCAAGGGCCTGGAGAGCCTCGGCTTTCCCGTGCTGAAGTCGCAAGGCACCTACTTCCTCACCGTCGACCTGTCGCCGCTCGGGCTCAACGAGAGTGACACCGAGTTCTGCTGGCGGATTGTGAAAGACTACAAGGTCGCCGCGATCCCGGTCTCGGCGTTCTACGAGCAGGACCCCGTGACCTCGGTGGTGCGCTTCTGTTTTGCCAAGAAGGACCAGACGCTCGACACCGCGCTGGAGCGGCTGTCGGACGCGGTGCGTGGACGCAAGAGGTAGATCGAGATGACGAACGTCGGCCGCCCCAGGCTTGGTTTCGCGATCGCTGCGGCACTGACGTTGCTCTCCGCCCCTGTTAGGGCCGAGGAGCGGGTCGTCAACTTCTACAACTGGTCCAACTACATGGCGCCTGAGGTCCTTGAAGCCTTCACCAAGGAGACCGGCATCAAGGTCGTGTACGACACCTTCGACGCCAACGAGACGCTGGAGACGCGCCTGATGGCCGGCAAGTCCGGCTATGACGTCGTGGTGCCCACGGCGTACTTCCTGCAGCGCCAAATCAAGGCCAACATCTTCCAGAAGCTCGACAAGTCGAAGCTCCCGAACCTCGCCAATGCCTGGCCGGTGGTGACGCAGCGCCTCGCCACCTACGACCCCGGCAATGTCTACGCCGCCAACTACATGTGGGGCACGACAGGCATTGGTTACAACATCGCCAAGGTGAAGCAGATCCTCGGCCCCGATGCCAAGATCGACAGCTGGGACATCGTCTTCAAGCCGGAGAATCTGGCGAAGCTCAAAGATTGCGGCGTGCACATGCTCGATTCCGCCGACGACATCTTCCCGGCGGCGCTGAGCTGGCTCGGGCTCGATCCGAACTCGACCAAGCAGGCCGACCTCGAGAAGGCCGCCGATGCCGTCGCCAAGGTCCGCCCGTCCGTGCGCAAGTTTCACTCCTCCGAATATCTGAGCGCGCTGGCGACCGGCGAGATCTGCTTCGTGGTCGGCTGGTCCGGCGACATCATGCAGGCCCGCGCCCGCGCCGCCGAAGCCAAAAGCGGCGTCGAGATCGGCTACACCATCCCGAAGGAGGGCGCGCAGATGTTCTTCGACAATCTCGCGATCCCCGCGGATGCCAAGAACGTTAGGGAAGCCTACGAGCTGATCAACTATCTCTATCGGCCTGATGTGGCCGCCAAGAACTCGGACTTCCTGTCCTATGCCAACGGCAACCTCGCCAGCCAGAAGCTGGTCGACCCGAAGATCCTGAACGACAAGAACATCTATCCGGACGAGGCGACGCTCGCAAAACTGTTCGTCATCACGGCGCGCGAGCCGGCCACGCAGCGGATCATCAACCGGCTGTGGACGAAGGTGAAGACGGGGCGGTAGTAGCGCCTGTCATTGCGAGGAGCGAAGCGACGAAGCAATCCAGACTGCTTCCGTGGAACGATTCTGGATTGCTTCGCTGCGCTCGCAATGACGGAGTATTTACCGCCACCTTCTGTGCAGCCACAGCCACTGCTCGGGATGCTCGCGAACCCAACTTTCAACGACGCTCGTGATCGCCTGCGTCGTGCCCTGGATGTCGATCCCGCCGTCGGCATCGCGCACCGGCTGGATCTCTTCAGTGAGCTCGCCGCGGAAGCGGCCGCCGGGCAGGCGGATGATGCGCACGCCGTGGATCGGGCATTCGACCTGGCGCAAGAGGCGCGCCAGCATCGGATTGGCGCGGGTCTTGCGGCCGAAGAACGTGACCTCGACGCCGGCTGTCAGATATTGGTCGATCAGCATGGCGACGTGCTTGCCGTCCTTCAGCGCCTGTGCGAGCCGCAGCGGTGCGTCGCGGCCGGCCGGGATCAGCGTGCCCATGTTGACCTGGCGCATCTCCTGGATGATGCGATCGGCCGAGGCGATGTTCGGGCGGCGATAGAGAATCGCGGTGTCCAGGCCATGCGCGACCGCCGCGAGCGCCGGCAATTCCCAGTTCGCAAGGTGCGCCGCGAAGATCAGCGCCGGCTTGCCGTCGTCGCGGATCTGGTCGAACAGCTCGATGCTGCGCGGGGAAATCTCCATGCGACTCTTCTCCGGGACATCGCGGGCGTAGTCCCAGACCTGATCGATATGGGCGAACTCGGCGCCGACGCGGCCGAGATTGTCCCAGACGCCCATCAGGATCCGTTCGATCTCCTCCGGTGACTTCTCGGGGAAGGCGGCGGCGAGGTTGGCGCGGCCGATGCGGTGCTCGCGCAGGCGCGGCCCGATCAGCTTGACGGCACGCGCGAAGAAGTCCGAGGTCTTGGCCGGATCGAAATAGCGCGTGGTGCGCAGCATCGCGACGGTCGCGGCGCCGATCAGGCTGCCGCCGAGCGATTTGGCAGCCTCCCGCGCGCGGGCCTTCGTGCTCGCAGGAAGCAGCGCCATGCGTCCGGTCAGGCCGGTTCGCGGGTCAGGATCAGCGAAGCGTTCTGGCCGCCGAAGCCGAACGAGTTCGACATCACCGCGGTCACGCGCGCATCGCGCGCCTTGTTGCCGACGACGTCGAACAGGATCGTGGGATCCGGATTGTCGTAGTTGATCGTCGGCGGAATGCGCTGATGCTCGAGCGTGAGCAGCGAGAAGATCGCCTCGACTGCGCCGGCGGCCGAGATGGTGTGGCCGACCATCGACTTGTTGGAGGTGACCGGAATCTTCTGCGCGAGCTCGCCGAAAACGGCCGACGTCGTGTTGAATTCCATCTTGTCGTTCTCGGGCGTCGCGGTGCCGTGCGCGTTGATGTGGTCGATCTGGTCCGGCGTCATGCCGGCATCGGCCAGCGTCTTGTTCATGCAGCCGATGATCGGCTTGCCGTCGGGCGAGGAGCGGGTGCGGTGGAAGGAATCGGTGAGCTCGCCGCAGCCGGCGATCACGCCGAGAATTTTTGCGCCGCGCGCGGTGGCGGCTTCATAGCTCTCCAGCACCAGCGCGCCGGCGCCTTCGGCCATCACGAAGCCGTCGCGGTTCTTGGAGAAGGGACGGGAGGCCGCCTGCGGCGGGTCGTTCTGGGTCGAAAGCGCCGACAGCAGCGAGAAGCGCACCAGCGCTTCCGGGTTCACGGTGCCGTCGGTCGCGACGCACAGCGCTGCGTCCGTCTCGCCGCGGCGGATCGCCTCGACGCCGAGCTGGATCGAGGTGGCTCCGGACGCGCAGGCCGTCGACAGCGAGATCGGCGAGCCCTTGGTACCGAAGGTCTCGGCAAGATGGGCAGCAACCGAGCCGAACATGAAGCGATGATGATACGCGCTGAACTTGCCGCCGCCGGAGATGCGGAGCAGATCGTCATAGGTGATGTCTTGCTGGCCGACGGCGCGACCGAGCTCGCGACGCTGCGGCCATTCGACCTCGACCGGCGCCACCGCGAGGAAAAGCGGACCCGGGAAATCGGCCTTGGCGCCGATGCCGGCCTGCTCCAGCGCTTCCTGCGTCACCAGCTCGGCCATCCGCTCGGACAGGGCGGTGGAAGAGAACGGATCGGCGCTGACGAAATCGACCGTGCCGGCCATCGTGGTCTTGAGGCCGTCGATCGGAAAACGCGTGATGGTGCGGATGCCGGATTCGCCGGCGACGAGCTTTGCCCAATTGTCGGATTTGCCGGCGCCGAGCGAGGTCATGATGCCCATGCCGGTGACGACGACGACGGGACGCCCGAGTTTGTCGCGTGGTGCAGTCATGTCGATCCCCGCTTGAGCTGATTAAACCGCCTCGACCAGCGCCATGCCTTCGCCGCGCCAGTGTCCGGCTCCCACCACCACGATCTGGGTGGGCGCACCCTGCATTTCAATCTCGGTCCCCGTGGAATCATTCGGCGGGAACAGCGCGCCGCGCGAGATCGACAATGCGGCGAGGGCAATGCCGAGCGGAAATTGCGTTTCCATGGCGTGGCCGAACACCGTGCCGGTCGAGCGCACCGGAAAGTCGGCATGGTTCTTCAGGAAGTCGCGCTCGTCCGAGGTCGCGGGCTCCGCCCCGGTCGCTCCGGTGATGATCGCGCCCTTGCCCTCGCGCCTGGGCAGCTTGGCCCACAGCTTCTCGAGCGTCGCGGCCATGTCGCCGGGCTGCTTGCGTTTGGCGAGGTCGGCGACGACGCTCGACAGCTTTGCGAACGGCTTGGCGCCGCGCGCTTCCGCATGCGCCTTCGATTCCAGCACCAGGAAAGCGCCGGCCGAGCCGAGCGCGAAGCCGGGATTATCCTTGCGGGCCCAGACGGGCGTGAACTTGTCCTTCAGGTTGAAATCGCCGAACTCGTAGAGGACGAGCAGGTCCTTGCGCTCGCCGTTGTACGAGCCGCCGACCAGCGCGATGTCGCTCTCGCCCGAGGCGATGCGCGCGAGCGCGATGCGGGCGGCATCGGCGCCGGCGACCTCTTCGCCCATGAAGGTGCGCGAGGTGCCACCCAGACCGTGCACGATGGCGATGTTGCCGGCGAGCAGGTTAGAGAGCTGGGCCAGGAACAGTGTCGGCCTCAGATCGCTCATCAGCCGTTCGTTGAGGAAACCCGGCGCGTTGGCGCCCTTGGCCTCGGCGGTGAGAATGCCGCTGTCGACGTTGATGTCGCGCTCTCCGCCGCCGGCGGCGACGACCATGTCGATTTTCGACAGGATGTCCTTGTTGCCTTTGATGCCGGCGGAATCGAGCGCAAGGCCAGCGGCATAGGTGCCGATGCGCTGCCAGGCTTCCATCTGGCGCTGGTCGCCCTTCTTCGGGATCTGGCTGTCGAAGGATACGGGCATCAAGGGATGCACGATGTAGGGCGCAAAGCCCTTCTCGTCGACATTGATGCGCTTCTCGGAAAGCGCGGCCCAGTTGGCGTCGAGGCCCTCGCCGAGCGAGGTGGCGAGCCCAATGCCGGTGATCCAGACCTCGGTCTGGCCCGGCTTCAAAGCGGGAGTGTCAGTCATGACGATACGGCCTGTTGCGGAAATCCGACGCGCTTGGCGATGGCGTCCATGTGGGAGCGCATATCCGCATTGGGGAAGGGAATCAGCGTGAAGGTGAGGGCCGAATTCGCGCGCAGCTTGCCGCCGACCCGGATCTTGGCCTCGGTCATGGCATAGCCGGAGCCTTCATGGGTGAGGCTCGCCTCGATGCTCATGAGATCGCCGGGGAAGACCGAGCCGCGGACCTTGGCCTCCTTCACGGCGGCCAGGATCGGCATGCGTTCGAACCTGAACACGCCGAGTTGAAGCCAGCCCGAGGCCTGCGCCATCGATTCGATCAGGAGCACGCCGGGCATCAAGGGATAACCGGGGAAGTGCCCCTCGAAGATGGTGCTTTCCTGCGGGACCTGCGCTTCGACGACGATCGTCTTCTCGTCGACCTTGAGGTCGACGATGCGATCGATCATGTGGAAGTATTCGAGTTGCATGACTGCGCCCTTAGGCGCTCGCGCCCTTGGCCGCAACCAGTTCGTCGATGCGGGCGCACAGGTTCTTCAGCACGAAATATTGCTCGGTGGTCGCCTTGCCGTCGTTGACCTCCTGAGTCCACTTCTCCAGCGGCAGCTTGATGCCGAACTGCTTGTCGATCGCGAAGGCGATATCGAGGAAATCGAGGCTGTCGATCCCGAGGTCATCGATGGCATGGCTATCCGGCGTGATCGTGTCGCGCGGGATGTCGCAGGTTTCAGCGATGATCGTGGCGACCTGATCGAATGTGGAGGACATCACTAAGCCTTTGATATATTGTAGGTATTTGTCAGATTGTCCAGAGTGGCACGGTGGCTGGGCATCGCGCCCTGATGACGCCCTCAAACCCCCCTCTGGCCGGGTCGAAAGCCCGTATATCGGAGCGCCGCCTTGAGTTCAATGGAGCCGGGCAGGCCCCCGGGGACTGCACCGGACGCGGCTGGGGATGCCGGCTGGGTCCGTCCGCCATGAGGTCCGTGCCGGGCCGGTCCTAAATATGCGGTGTCGTGATCTTGACGCAGTCGCGGCGGCCCATCAGCACGCAATCCTGGGTCCGGCGCAGGTCGGCGATGCTGACCGCGAGCCAGATCCCGATCGCCGTCAGCGCGATGGTGAAGGCGAGCGCTGCGATATTGGCAAGCATGCGCTGCCGGTAATTGTCGGGCTCGGCATGCGGCTGCTCGTAGCGCGACAGGTCCAGCCGTTCGGGCGTGAGGCGGAGCGGTTGCACGGAGCCATTGCCGCGCTGGACCCTTGGGGAAGGCGGGGTGCGCGGCCTGAACTGGAGCACCCGGTGCTCCTCATCAGAGCTTATGGGCCGCTGGTTGTTCATGGGGCGGGGATCACTCCGAAGCAGCGATCTAGATAGCATAGGTGAGGCACGCGTTGCAGTAAATCTTCGCAATGCTAGGCTGCATTTGTGCGTTCGTACTATTTGCAACGAGGGCATAGCGACAGCCATTGAGGACGTCTTTTTACCGGCCGGTATCGACTTGTGATCTGCGCGTCTTCCGAACGGATTTTGCCACCGCGGGACCCGTGGCATAGTCGCGGGAACCCGAACCGTAGTTGCATGCCAGGGGCCTTCGATCATGACCACGACCAACGCGCGCGAGCCGAGAGTGCATCCGGTTCCGATCCTGTCGCTCCGGCCGACGCAGATGACGGTCGGCATGCGCGAGGTCAAGGAGAAGCGGAAGCGCTGGCGCGAGCATGGCAAGAAGAAGCAGGCGGATCTGCTCGGCAAGCACATGATCCCCGTCGTTTACGGTCCCGACGCGCGCTACTACGTGATCGATCATCATCACCTCGGCCGCGCGCTGCACGATGAAGGTGTCAAGGAGGTGCTGGTGACCGTCGTCGGCGATCTCAGGATGGTGGAGCGCGAGGCGTTCTGGGGCGTCATGGACAACAAGCGCTGGGTCTATCCTTACGACGCCAAGGGCGAGCGGCGCTCGTTCCGCGACCTGCCGAAATCGGTTGCCGACCTCAAGGACGATCCATTCCGCAGTCTTGCCGGCGAATTGCGCCGCATGGGCGGCTTCGCCAAGGACACCACACCGTTTTCTGAATTCCTGTGGGCCGACTTCCTGCGCCGGCAGGTCTCGCGCAAGGCGGTGGAGGCCGATTTCGACAATGCGCTCGAGAAGGCGATGGTCGCGGCCAGAAGCAAGAATGCGATCTATCTGCCCGGCTGGTGCGGCCCGGCGGACGACGACTAAGAGTAATCACATCAGTCGCGCTGGAAGATCCTGGCGCCGGGATAGGCGCGGCGGGCGTAAGTGACCACCAGCGCGCGGTCCTGGGTGTCCAGGAACGGCGTTCGGATCCGGCTCGATCCGACGATGAGGTGCCACAGGCCATTGAGCTTCTGGATCACGATCTTCATTTGCGTAGTCCTCGATGACTCCCATTGCAGCGAATGTTGCTCGTCGTCGCAGTGCCTGGGATCGCGCTCGCGGGTATCAAAATTCCCAATACGGCCGGCGCTGCAAAACACGTCTACTCTTGTTAGTTGGGTATGGATTGCGCCCAGATAAGTCGGATCTCATCACAGCCGCTTGAGCGAAATCAATTTCCCCGCCCACGAAACCGTCCTGAAACAGAGCAGTCCCATCTCTATGGAGTAGTCGAGCTCACACAGGAGGCGAACATGCGCCGTCTGGCTTTCGTAGTTGCCTTGCTCGCGGTCGCTTCGGCGGGAATCTCTGCATCCTTTGCCGCAGTCCACCACGCCAAGTCGTTGACGTTCGCGGAACGCTTTGCTCCGGCGCTCGAGTTGATGGCGAAGCGCTAGCCGCATACGGCCTCGCAGCCGTGAGCGATGCGGCGGCTGCGCGCTCCGAGGCGGACATCACGTCGCATCTGGCGAGCGATGATGGATGGGTCGGCTTGACCTGTCGCAAACCTGCCTCGCCCCGACCGGCTAAGCTCTGCCTGCATGGTTGCAGCGACAGCGTTGTGCCCCGATGCGGAGGGCCCGGGCTCCAAGTCAATGCAGATCTTGTCATGCAGACCTTGGAGGCACGGCCATGAGCGTCATCTTTCGCATTCTTTTCGTCCTCGCCGGCGCGATCACGGCGCTATTCGTCGCGCGTGACGCGCTGAACTTCACCATCATCCAGACCTTCGTTGCCGTCCTGCTCGCCACTGCAATCGTCGGAGCCGGCAGCTTCTGGAGCCTGCGGCGGAAATCGTGAGCGAGGTGCAACGCGAAGGTGCGGTCGGCCTGAGCGAGACCGACGCCCGGGCGAGGCTCGCGGCAGACGGCCCCAACGAACTGCCTCGGCCGGAACGACGCAGTCCGCTGCGCATCGTGGTGGAAGTGCTGCGCGAGCCGATGCTCCTGCTGCTGCTCTGCGGCGGGCTGATCTACCTCGTGCTCGGCGATCTCAAGGAGGCGGTGATCCTGCTGGCTTTCGGGGCGATGTCCATCGTGATCACGGTGGTGCAGGAAACCCGGACCGAGCGCGTGCTGGAAGCCTTGCGCGACCTGACCAGCCCGCGGGCGCTGGTGGTGCGTGACGGTGCGCGCCGGCGAATTGCCGGCCGCGAGGTCGTGCAGGGCGATCTTCTCGTCCTCGGTGAAGGCGATCGCGTCCCCGCCGACGCTGCGCTCGTCGAAGCGCGGGACTTGCAGATCGACGAGTCCCTGCTGACCGGCGAGTCGGTGCCCGTCCGCAAGAAGACCGCCGACAAGAGCAAAGTAGCCGCTCACCGGCCCGGCGGCGAGGATCAGCCATTCGTGTATTCCGGTTCGCTCGTCGTGCGCGGCGAGGGGCTGGCGCTGGTCGAGGCCACCGGGCCGCGCAGCGAGATCGGGAAGATCGGGCTGTCGCTTCGCGGCCTGCAGGCCGAGCCGCCGCGGCTTCAGCAACAGACCGCAAGGCTGGTGCGGCTTTGCTTTCTCGGCGGCGCCATCATCAGCCTGGCCGCGATTGTGCTCTACGGCGTCTCGCGCGGCGACTGGCTGCAG
Source organism: Bradyrhizobium sp. USDA 223 (assembly GCF_044909005.1). Classification (NCBI taxonomy): domain Bacteria; kingdom Pseudomonadati; phylum Pseudomonadota; class Alphaproteobacteria; order Hyphomicrobiales; family Nitrobacteraceae; genus Bradyrhizobium; species Bradyrhizobium sp. USDA 223. Next base: position 3,236,246 of record NZ_JBIYDR010000001.1, on the reverse strand, counting down.
GCGCTGCTGGCAGGCGTCGCCATCGGCATGTCGATGCTTCCAGAAGAATTCAGCGTCGTGCTCACGGTGTTCATGGCAATGGGTGCGTGGCGGATTTCCCAGGCCCGCGTCCTGACGCGGCGAGCCGCGGCCATCGAGGTTCTCGGCTCAGCAACAGTCCTGTGTACCGACAAGACCGGAACGCTGACGCAGAACCAGATGTCGGTCGCCGAACTGCGCCTGCTGGACGGCGCGCGCCTGCGTGCGGAGGCGTCCGGATCGGATCAGGTCGGGCCCGAGTTCGCAGAGCTGGCGCGCTGCGGGGCGCTGGCAAGCTCTCCGGAGCCGTTCGATCCGATGGAGAAGGCGCTGCATGCGTTCGCGCGTGGTGTGCTGCGGGACGGCGACGCGACGGATAGCGGGCGGACGCTGGTGCGCACCTATGGTCTGCGCCCCGAGCTGCTCGCCATGACCCAGGCTTGGCGGACATCCGCGGCAGCGGAGCTCATTGCATGCGCCAAGGGCGCGCCGGAGGCGATTGCGCGCCTGTGCAGGCTGAACGAAGCCGATCGCGAGGCCGTGCAAGCTGCCGTCGGGGCCATGGCGAAGGACGGGCTTCGGGTGCTGGGGATGGCGGTTGCCGTTTGCGATGAGGCTTCCCTGCCGGCATCCCAGGAGGCTTTCGTATTTCGCTTCGTTGGGCTGGTCGGGCTTGCCGATCCGTTGCGGCCTCATGTTCCGGAGGCGGTTCGCGAGTGCCGTTCGGCCGGCATCCGCGTCGTCATGATCACGGGCGACTATCCGGCAACCGCCATGGCGATCGCCGCGCAAGCCGGGCTCGACGTCGATGAGGTCGCGACCGGGGAGCAGGTCAAGCTCGCTGACGACCGCGAGATCGAGGCACTCGTCAGGAAGGTGAACGTCTTCGCGCGGGTTCTGCCGGAGCAGAAGCTGCGGATCGTCCAGGCGCTGAAGCGCAGCGGCGAGATCGTTGCGATGACGGGCGACGGCGTCAACGACGCGCCGTCGCTGAAGGCCGCCCATATCGGAATCGCGATGGGTGGCCGCGGCACCGACGTCGCTCGCGAGGCATCCTCGATCGTCCTGCTCGACGACGACTTCAGCTCCATCGTCGCATCCATCCGCCTCGGTCGCCGGATCTACGACAATCTGCGCAAGGCCATGGCCTTCATCTTTGCCGTCCACGTGCCGATCGCGGGTCTTGCGCTGCTTCCCCTGGTGTTCGGGCTGCCGCTGGTGCTCGGCCCGGTGCACATTGCCTTTCTCGAGCTGATCATCGATCCGGTCTGCTCGCTGGTGTTCGAGGCCGAGCGGGAGGAGCGCGACGTCATGAAGCGTCCGCCGCGGCATGCCGATGCGGAGCTGTTCTCGTGGCCCCTGATCGCCTGGAGCGTTCTGCAGGGCGCGATGGCCTTCGCCTTGATCGCCGTGATCTTCGTCGCAGCGCTTCGTTCCGGCCTGCCGCCCGATGAGGCTCGCACCCTCGCATTCATTGCGCTCGTCGCCTGCGTCCTCGCGCTGGTGCTGGTCAATCGATCCTTCAGCGCATCGTTCCTGTCTGCCTTCTTCCGTCCGAACGCGGCCTTGCTCTGGATATTCCTCTTGATTGCGCTAGTTCTCGCCACAGCCTTGTTCTGGCCGCCGGCGTCCGGCCTGTTTCGCTTCGGTCCGCTGCATGTTGACGATTTGATGATCACGCTCGGCGCCGGACTATTGGTGCTCACGGAGCTCGAACTGCTGAAGCCGATTTGGGCGCGGCGGTTGCGATTTTAATCGCTCTCCCGCTGACCCGAGCTCGGCGAGGTCTCCGTCCGCTGCGGATCTTCCTTGCCGCCAAGCATGCGATGCAGCCGGCGCTCGAGGCGACGGCCAATCGTGAGCAGGACGAAGGCCAGCGCCAGGGCGACGACGACGACTCTCCACTGTCCGGCGCCGCAGACGATGCCGAGGCAGGCGGCAAGGAAAGTGCAGGCGGCGCTGGTGAGGCCTCGAACGCGAAACCCGGTGCTTTGGTGCACGATGACGCCGGCGCCGAGAAAGCCGATGCCGGTGAGGATGCCCTGGATGACACGGCTGGCGGCGTCGACGACCCTGGCCGGTTCGGCGAGCTGCAATGCGAGCAGAACCACGCTCGCGGTGGAGAGCCCGACGATGCCGAGCGTCTTCAGCCCGATCGGCTTGCCGTGCAGGTCGCGGTTGAGGCCGATCGCGCCGCCGGCAAGCGTGGCCGTGCCGAGGCGCAGCAGGATTTCGGGCCAATCGAGCTCGGTCATGGCGCCTCGATTACGTCTTCGGCAGGCGGCCCATCAGATAGAACTCCTCGTTCGGCCGCATGCCCGTGAAATTCGCCAGCCGGTTCGACAGAGCGAAGAAGGCGGAGATCGCGGCGATGTCCCAGATGTCGTCGTCGCTGAAGCCGTGGGGGCTAAGCGCGGCGAAATCGTCCTCGGAAACCCGCTGCGCGTCGGCTGAAACCTTCATGGCGAAATCGAGCATCGCCTTCTGCCGCGGCGTGATATCGGCCTTGCGGTAGTTGATCGCGACCTGGTCGGCAATCAGCGGGTTCTTGGCGCGGATGCGCAGGATCGCGCCATGGGCGATCACGCAGTACTGGCATTGGTTGGCCGCCGACGTCGCCACCACGATCATCTCGCGCTCGGCCTTGGTGAGGCCGCCGTCCTTCTCCATCAGCGCGTCGTGATAGGCGAAGAAGGCGCGGAACTCGTCAGGGCGGTAGGCCAGCGTCAGGAACACGTTCGGCACGAAGCCGCTCTTCTCCTGCACGGCAAGGAGGCGCGTGCGGATGTCGTCGGGCAGGGTTTCGAGGGCGGGGGCGGGAAAGCGTTGCGCGGCGGTCTTTGTCATGGGCATGGATTCCGGCTTTTAGGCGGGAACCATAGTCGATGCGGAAGGCGGGCTCAATCTGCCGGTCCGAAGTGGCCGCGACGAAGGTGTCAGGTGGGAACGACGTTCCATCCTCCGTCATTGCGAGCGCAGCGAAGCAATCCAGAATCCCCCGGCGGAAAGACTCCGGATTGCTTCGCTGCGCCCGCAATGACGATGTGGTTGGAGCGAGGCCTTACCGCAGCGGCTTCTTCAGCAGCGAGAAGCGGTCCGGGTCGAGGCCCATCGAGGGCTGCAGCATCGGGGCTTCGACGCTGGACATCGTCTTCGCGGGCGGTGCCGAGAACACGGGGTCGTTCGGCACGTCGCGCTGCGAGGTGGCGCCGCGCCAGCGTTCGAGCACGGCGCTGACGAAATGCATGTCGTGGCCGGAGGTGACGGAGGGCACGCTCGAGATGGTGGCCTCGCCGCGCGGCAATTGGTGCGGCGGCACCTCCTTGAAGCGCAAGCGGGTCGGCAGCGCCACGCCTTCGCCGAACGCCAGCACCTCGCGGGTGCCGAGCGACGGCACGAAGGAGAGCAGGTTCGCGGCGGCATCCGACACGGCGGCGCGCAGCAGTGCCTGGTCCCGGTCGTTGGCGAGGCGCATCGTGAACAGCGTGTTGCACTGGGAGATGATGGTGGCGTCGAGCTCGGCGGGGCGCTGGGTGATGAGGCCGAGATAGACGCCGTATTTGCGGCCTTCCTTGGCGATGCGCGATACCGCCTTGCGGGTCGGGCCGAAGCCGATGTTGCGGTCGGCGGAGGCGTAGCGGTGCGCCTCTTCGCAGACGAACAGCAGCGGCGAGACGCCGTCGCTCCACAGGCCGAAGTCGAAGGCCATGCGGCAGAGCACGGACACGACGGAATCGATCACCTCGGCCGGGAAGCCGGCGAGCTGCATCACCGTCATCGGCTTGCCGTTGGCGGGCAGGCGGAACAGATGGCTGATGACTTCGGCCATGGTGTCGCCGCCGACATTGGCGTTGTCGAACATGAAGGCGTAGCGAGGGTCGTTGCGCACCGCCTCGATGCGCGAGATCAGCTTGTGATAGATGATGCGCGAGGAGCGGTTCTCGAGCTTGCCCATGCGCTCATCGATCAGCGACAGCAGGTCGACCAGGCGATAGGGCACCGGCGTATCGACGGTGTAGCCGATCTGCTTGGGATCGATGCGCTTGAGGCCGATGCGGTCGGCGTTCTGGTACTGGGTGTAGACGCCTTTGGCGAGCGGGATCACTTCGGCGAGGATGTCGAGCTCTTCCGGCACGCCGGCGCGGCCGCCGAACAGCACGTCGACGATTTCCTCGAAGTTGAACAGCCAGAACGGCAGCTTCAGGTTCCGCGGGTTGAGCACCAGCGCGCGGTCGCCGAAGCAGCGGCCATACTCGTTGTGCACGTCGAGCAGGAAGATGCGCAGGTTTGGCCGCGCCTTCAGGATCTCGTTGAGCAGCAGCGAGACGCCGGTCGATTTACCGACGCCGGTCGATCCCAGCACGGCAAAATGCTTGGACAGCATTTCCTCGACGTCGACATAGGCGACGACCGAGCGGTCCTGCTGCAGGAAGCCGACATTGATCTGGTCCGAGCCGGTCGGCGCGTAGATCGTGCGCAGCTCCTGGCTCGTGATCAGGTCGACGGCATCGCCGATGGTCGGATAGTTGGTGACACCGCGCTGAAATTTGGCCTTGTCCGCGGCATTGAGAATCTCGCCGAGCAGGTCGACCGAGGCGATGGCGATGTAATTGTCCGAGCTCGACAGATTTTCGCAGGAGACCTCCGTGATCATCGCAACGATGACCGAGCTGGCGCAGCGAATGCTGACGAAACGGCCGACGGTGGCCCGCACCTCCGAGATCGGCATCCGGCTTTCCGCCAGAAGCCCAACCCGGGCGAGCGATCCGCGAACCGAAATCACGCGTCCAAAGGATGTCACGATGAATGAACCTGGCAAGAGCAAGGGGAGTTGCCCGGACTATGCGCGGCCGTCGCTGCACAAACGGTTAAACGCCGGACGCGCCGGCTCCGTTAAATCCGCGGTAATTCGGTCCGGAGCCTTGTCGCCAACGCCGGCTTAAGGACAGAATCACCCGGAAAATGCTGCATTCCGGGCCCTTCAGGTGAGATGGTCCTTAAGGAAGAGTTTACCATTCGGGCAGGCTGCCCGCTTCGTCCGGAGGACGGCGGTCAGGCGCCGATCGCCGCAAGGGACGTCGGTTGCTTTGTTGACTGGACCTAATGATTTGTACATTAGTACAAATGAGGCGCTGCGCAGAAAGCCCGGCGCTGCTCCAGGAGGATAACATGCAGCCCGAACCGATCCTCGATCTTGCCCATCTCGGCCACATGGAGCTGCTGACGCCGAAGCCCGACGAGAGCCTGAGGTTCTTCGTCGATGTGATGGGCATGACCGTCAGCGGCCAGAAGGGCGAGTCGGTCTACTTGCGCGGCTGGGACGATTACGAGCGCTATTCGCTCAAGCTCACGGCGTCGAAGACCTCGGGCATGGGCCACATGGCACTCCGTGCGCGCAGCCAGCAGGCGCTGGAGCGCCGTGTTGCGGCGCTAAAAGGATCCGGCTTCGATATCGGCTGGATCGACGGCGACATGGGGCAGGGGCCGACCTTCCGTTGCAGTGACCCCGATGGCCACATCGTCGAGCTCTATTACGAGACCGAATGGTATCAGGCGCCGCCCGAACTCAAGCCTGCGCTGAAGAACCAGGCGCAGCGCTTTCCCGCCCGCGGCGTCAATGTGCGCCGCCTCGACCATCTCAATTGTCTTGCCGTCGACATCAAGGCCAACCGCGAGTTCTTCGAGACCTATCTGGGCTGCCGCCTCACCGAGCAGATCGTGCTCAACGACGGCCGTGAAGCTGCGATGTGGCTGACGATGTCGAACAAGAGCTACGACTTTGCCTATTCGCTCGATCATTCGGGCGTGCCGGGCCGCTTCCACCACGTCACCTACGCGCTCGACAGCCGCGAGGAGATCCTGCGTGCCGCGGACATTTTTCTAGAGAACGGCGTGCACATCGAGACCGGCCCGCACAAGCACGCGATCCAGCAGACCTTCTTCCTCTATGTCTACGAGCCCGGCGGCAACCGCGTCGAAGTCGCCAATGCCGGCGCACGCCTCATCCTCGCGCCCGACTGGAAGCCGATCGTGTGGACCGAGGAGGAGCGCAAGAAAGGCCAGGCCTGGGGATTGAAGACGATCGAGTCGTTCCACACCCACGGCACGCCGCCGGTGGAGATGAAGCACGGATAGAGTATTCACGCAGTGTCATTCCGGGGCGACGCGAAGCGGCGAGCTATGATGCGCAATTGCGCATCTGAGAATCCATAACCCCGGCTGGTGGTTATGGATTCCAGGCTCCCTCGCCATGCTCGGGCCCCGGAATGACGTTAGTGAGTCGAACGTCGCACACGCGAGATCGTCTCGCGCACGCCGGTCCAGGCCGGCTGGTCCGGCGCGAACTGCTTGCGCAAAAACGTCACGAGCTCCTCGACCTGTGCATCGCTCATGCTGTTTCTGAACGCGGGCATGTAGCCGAGATCGCTGGAGACCGGGTCGGTAATGCCGTGCAGGATCACCTGCACGAGATTATCCGCCTTCGTGCTGTGAATGTTGCTGTTGAGCGCGAGCGACGGCCGGCTGCCGAACAGCGGCAGGCCGCCGACCTCGTGGCAGACGGCGCAGGCGCCCTGATAGAGGCGGGCGCCCGCGGAGGAGGCGACGGTCACTTGCGTTGCGCTCTCGAGCTTGGCGGCGAGCGCATCCGGCGCTGGTGTATCGGCCGTGTCGTTGAAGGAGTTCAGATAGACCGCCATCGCACGGATGTCCTGGTCGGGCAGAGCCTTGAGGTCGCGGATAACAGGCGCCATAGGTCCGGCGGCGACGCCGTGGTAACGCGACTGGCCGGTGCGCAAATAGGCGTAGAGCTCATCCTCGCTCCACGGGATCGGCGCGTGCGAGAGCGAGGTCAGCGCCGGCGCTTCCCAGCCTTCGGCGAAGCCGCCGGCAAGATAGGCGTTGCGTTGCTCGGCGCCGAGCGCGTTGCGGGGCGAATGACAGCCGCTGCAATGGCCGAGGCTCTCGACCAGATAGGCGCCGCGATTCCAGGCCTCGGACCTTGAGGGGTCCGACTTGAATTCGTGGGTCCGGTGGAACAGCGCGTTCCAGCCCGCCAGCAGCGGGCGCAGATTGAACGGGAAGGCGAGCGCATTCGCTGGCGTCGTCGCGCGCACCGCAGGCTGCGCCATCAGATAAGCGTAGAGCGCCTGCAGATCGGCGTCGCTGGTCTTTGCAAAATGCGTGTAGGGGAAGGCGGGATAGAGCTGGCGTCCGTCGCGATGCAAGCCGTCGCGCATCGCGCGCTCGAAGGCAGGGTAGGACCAGGCGCCGATCCCGGTCTCGACATCGGGCGTGATGTTGGTCGAATAGATCGTGCCGAATGGCGTCTCCAATGCGCGGCCGCCGGCGTTGAGCGCGCCGCCAATGCTGGTATGGCACTCCGCGCAATTGCCAAGCGCTGCAAGCTGCTCGCCGCGGGCGATGGTCGCTGCGGAATAGACCGATGCATCCGGACGGGTGATCGGCGCGATGGCCCGGCCGGGAAGGAGCGCCGCGCCGATGCCGATCGCGGCGGTACAGACGGCTGCGATCGTTGCGAAGATGCCAGCGCGCCTGGCGAACGGATTTTCCCAGATACGCGATTGAGGCGCGGCTGCCGGCGCAGGCAGGCACTGCGGTGTCGCCGATGTCTCGCCGCGCAGCCCCTTGAGGATGCGCTCAGGCGTGAACGGCGGCTCGCGAAAGCGCACGCCAGTGGCATCGAAGATGGCATTCGCAATCGCCGCCGCACTCGGCACCGAAGCAGACTCGCCGACGCCGAGCGGCGGCTGGTCCTGCCGCGGCAGCATCAAGACGTCGATCTTTGGCACGTCGGGGAACGGGATGATGGGGTAGGCACCCCATTCGCGCGCGGCCACAGTGCCGCGCTCGAACGACACCTCTTCCATCAGCGCGCGGCTGGTGGATTGGATGACGTTGCCCTGGATCTGGTGGCGCACGCCGTCCGGGTTGATCATCAACCCGGAATCCTGCCCCGCGACGACGCGCGTCACACTGACATCGCCGGTCGTCTTGTTCACCGCGACGTCGGCAACCCAGGCCGACCACGCCGCGCCATAGCCGGGAAACTTGCTGTGGACATAGAGCGCATAGGCAAAGCCGCGGCCGTGCACGACCTCGCCGTCCTTCTCCTCGCGAACGGGGCGGGGCGTCCAGCCCGCGCGCTCGGCCACCGCATTGACCAGATCGACCGCGCGCTGGTCTTTCAGATAGCGAAGACGATACTCGATCGGATCGACGCCGGCTTCGCTCGCGGCCTCGTCGATATAGGATTCATGCGCAAAAGTGTTCGGCAATGCCGAGACGCCGCGGAACCAGGAGGCCCGCACGATCGGCGGCGTGTCGTGGGCGACGACGCGCATGTGCTCGTAATCGTAGGGCGGGATCGCGGTGCGGTCGCCCATCTGGAGCACGGTGGGCTCGGGGGAGATGCGACCGGTCAGCAGCAGCGCCAGCGTCGGAGCGGCGTTCGAGGGGTAGCGCGTGGTGAGATCGTAAGCGGCGATGCTGCCGTCAGCGTCGAGGCCGCCATTGACGTCGATGAGCTGCGCGGTGCCTTTGGGCTCCCAGGCGTGCTCCTGCTCGCGCGTTAATTGCACGCGGACGGGACGGCCGACGGCGCGCGACAGCAGGAGCGCATCGGCGGAGACGTCGTCGGCGCAGTTGCGACCGTAGCAGCCGGCGGCCTCAAGCCGGATAACCTCGATCTCGCTCTCGGGGCGCTCGATCAGCAGCGCGAGGTCGCTGCGCAGCACGTGCGGGTTCTGCGTGCCCGACCAGACGCGGATGTTGCCGTCCTGGACGTCGGCGACGGCGCAGGAGGGGCCGATCGAGGCGTGCATCTGATACGGCCAGACGTAAGTGCGCTGCATCGGCTTGGCCGCGCTCGATATCGCCTTGTCGACCTCGCCCTTGTCGATCAGCGTGCGCGGCGTCGAGGGATTGGCGCGCAGGGCGGTCTCGACATCGCCAAGATCGGCAAGCGTCGGCGTCGGCTTCCAGCTCACCTTGAGCTGCTCTGCCGCACGGATCGCATTCTCCTCGCGCTCGGCGACGACGCCGACGAAATCGCCGATCCGCACGACGGCGACAAGGCCGGGAATGTCGCGCAGGGAGGATTCGTCGACCGCAATGAGGCTGGTGCCGACGAACGGTCCGGCATCGACGCCGGCATAGGGAGGCCGCACCACGCGGCCATGCACCATCCCGGGCACGCGGATGTCGTGCACGAAAGTCAGCTCGCCCGTGGCTTTAGCAGGTAGATCGACGCGCGGCACCGACTGGCCGACGATGGCGTAATCGCCGACCGGCTTGACCTGCACGTCATCGGCCAGCTCGAGGCGGATCGCCTCGTCGCCGATGAGCTCGCCATAGCTGATGCTGCGGTTGTCGTGGCCGCGAACGAGTCCGTCCTCGATCTTGAGCTCGGCTTCGGGCAAGTCCAGGCGTTCCGCGGCGCGCGCGATCAGAAAGTGCCGCGCTTGCGCCGCGGCCTTCCGCAGCGGCACGGCCGTGATCTGGATGGTTTCGCTCGCAATCGTCGCGCCCTGGTTCGGCACCAATGCCGTGTCGCCGAGCACGACGACGACGCGCGCAAAGGAGACGTCGAGCTCTTCGGCGACGATCTGGCCCAGCGCAGTGCGGATGCCGGTGCCGAGATCGACATGGCCGTTATAGGCCGTGACCGAACCGTCCGCGGTGATGCGGACGAAGGTCTCCGACGTGACCTCGTCCACGCTGCGCGCGACGACGAGCGAACCCCCGCGCTCAGCTCCGTTCGAAACAAAGGAGGCCATCAGTCTGCGGCCTCGGTGAGCTGGCCCGATGCGCGCATCACCGCGCGGAGGATCTCGACATGCGTCCCGCAGCGGCAGAGATTGTAGCGCAGCGCCGCCAGCGCCTCCTGCTCGGTCGGCCGCGGGTTGATCGCGAGCAACGCCTTGGTGGTCATGATCATGCCGTTGAGACAATAGCCGCATTGTGCGGCCTGCTCGTCGATGAAGGCCTGTTGCACGACGTCGGGCTTGTCGCTTGTGCCGAGGCCTTCGAGCGTCACGATGTCGCGCCCGGCGCAGCCGCTCACCGGAATCACGCAGGAGCGTGCCGCCAGTCCGTCGATCAGGACAGTACAGGTGCCGCATTCTCCCAAGCCGCAGCCGTATTTCGGGCCGTTCAGCGCGAGATCATTGCGCAGCACGTAGAGCAGCGGCGTGTCGCGCGCTGCCGTGACCTCGTGGATCCTGCCGTTCACGGTGAGGCGGATCGGTGTCTGCGTCATCCTCGTTCCCAAGCCCAAGACGATATCCAAGATCATGCAATCGCGAAAATCGGACGCCGCGACGATACCGTTTGTACACAAACGTGCAAGCCGTGCATGCCGCACTGCAGCGCGGCTGCCTTCTTTGTGGACAGTGCGGATAGGCAAATGAGGTTTTATGCGGCAGTGGCATCTTTTGCGCTGCACCGCCGCTTGACAGCCCCGGGGCAGCGCGCGCAACATCGTTCGTATACGAATGATAACTGCGATGTCCGCCGGCTCCGACATGGTGACAGAAACGACGAGCGCCGTCATCGACAAGATCCGCTGCGATGCTTGTCCGGTGATGTGCTACATCAAGCCGGGCGCGGCGGGGGCCTGCGATCGCTATGCCAATCACGACGGCAAGCTGGTCCGCGTCGATCCGCACGTCATCCTGGAGCGCACCGTCTCTCATGGCGGCAAGCTCGTCCCGTTCAGCCGCACCGAGGACTGGGACGGCAAGATCGTCCATGAGCCCTCGACTTTCGTGACGGCGATCGGCGCAGGCACGACCTATCCCGACTACAAGCCGGCGCCGTTCATCGTCTCTGCGGAGGTCGACGGCGTCGACATGGTCACTGTCGTCACCGAGGGCATCTTCTCCTATTGCGGCATCAAGGTGAAGATCGATACCGACCGCTATCTCGGCCCGGAGACCGCGACCGTGCGCGCGCAGGGCGAGGCGGTCGGCCACGTCACGACCAGCGAATACGGCTCGCAGATGCTCTCGCTCGGCGGCGTGCATCATCTCACCGGCGGCTCCAAGAAGGAGGGCCGCGTCACCTGCGACACGCTCATGGACCTCGCCAATTGCAAGGCGGTCGAGTTCACCATCGACGGCGGCGCCACCGTGGTGGTGCAGGCCGGGCAGCCGCCGATCGTCAACGGCGTGAAGGAAGAGCGCATGCGCGTCGGCTGCGGCTCGGCGACGATCGGCATGTTCGCCAAGCAATGGCACGGCAAGGTGGACGAAGTCGTCGTGGTCGACGACCACATCACCGGCGTGCTCTCGGAGCATCAGGCCGGCAAGCTGCTCGACATCGCCGACACCGGCATCAAGATGAAGGGGCGGCGCTCGACGCCGGGCCGCTATTTCCAGGTCGCCGATCCCGGCACCGGCTGGGGCGGCACCAACATCTCCGATCCGCTGGCGATCCTCGGCCCGTTCGATCCCAAGGAAGCCAAGCCCGGCCTGACCATGCTGATGGTCTCCACCACCGGCGAGCATTCGTCCTATTACGTGCTCGATGAGGCCTTGAAGCCGGTCGAGACCGAGATGCCGGACGATTTGAAGTTTTCGGTCGAGCGCATCCAGGAAAATTGCGAGCCCGCCTTGTGCACGGTGTTGTTCATGGCGGGCGCGGGCGGTTCACTGCGGGCTGGCGTCACCGACAATCCCGTGCGTTTGACTCGCTCGGTGAAGGACGCGCTGACGCGCGTCACCAGCGGCGGCGCGCCGGTCTATGTCTGGCCCGGCGGCGGCATCACTTATATGGTCGATGTGACGCAGATGCCGTCAGGCGCGTTCGGCTATGTGCCGACACCGGCCCTGGTCGCGCCGATCGAGTTCACGATGAAGCTGTCCGATTATGCCGCGCTTGGCGGACACATGGATTATGTGAAGCCGCTCTCCGAGGTGCAGAGCGGCGACGATGTCCGCCAATTGCCCTGGCAGAACCCGATTCCGGGGCCTCGCACATGATCAGGCGCCCGCAAATCGCATTGCTGTCTGATGGCCGGCGGCTGCATTTGCAGGATGGACCGATCGATCTGATCGTGGAGGCGAGGGGACGTACGGATGCGGTGCGGGTCGCCTATGAGGCTGCGGCGCTGCGGTTCACCGGATTGCTCGACGAGCTTTGCGCGGAATTGCCAGGGCTGCGTACGGCGGTCGGGGAGAAGACCTCGCTGAAGGGCGTTGTCGCCCGCCGCATGCACGCTGCTGTCGCGCCTTATGCCGCCGATTGCTTCATCACACCGATGGCGGCCGTTGCCGGCAGCGTCGCGGAGGAGATTCTGGCCGCGATGCTGCGCGCTGCACCGCTCGATCGGGTTTACGTCAACAATGGCGGCGACATCGCGCTGCATCTCGGCAAGGGTGAGCATTTTTCGGTCGGCCTGATGGATCGTCCCGACCACGACGGCGTGATGCGGAGGATGCGGATCGATGCGGACGATCCGGTGCGGGGCGTCGCGACCAGCGGTCGGCACGGCCGCAGCTTTTCGCTCGGGATCGCCGATGCCGTGACCGTGCTGGCCGCAACCGCTTCGCAGGCCGATGCGGCCGCGACCGTGATCGCCAATGCCGTCGATCTGCCCAGGCATCCCGCAATCATCCGACAGCCTGCGAACGAGCTTCAGCCCGACAGCGATCTGGGCGCGCGCCTCGTGACGCGCGGTGTCGGCGAGCTGTCTCACGATGAGATCGCCGCCGCGCTTGAATCTGGCGCGGAATGTGCACGGCAATTGTTCGATCGCAGACTGATCGAAGGTGCCGTGCTGCGGCTTTGTGGTGATATGCTTGTCATCGGAACAAAGGATATAGAAGAGCAACGATCGCGCCCGCGTGTGCTGGAGAACGCGGTCCATGCCTGAACAGGGAAGCGAAACATGAGCGCGATCATCCGCAAGATCGTCACCGTCGTCGAAGAGACGCAGATGGAGATGGGACGCCAGGTGTCGCCGCCGACCCGGCGTGCCGCCGCGATCGCCGTGATCGAGAATCCTTTCGCCGGAAAATATGTCGAGGATCTTTCGCCGCTGATCGCGATCGGCGAGGAGCTGGGCGAGCTCCTGTCGAAGCGCGCGGTGGCGGCGCTCGGTATCGATGGTGCCAAGGCACACAGCTACGGCAAGGCCGCGGCCGTCGGCGAGAACGGCGAGCTGGAGCACGCCGCCGCAATCCTCCACCCCAAGATGGGCGCGCCGGTGCGTAAAGTTCTGGGCAAAGGCGCGGCGCTGATTCCCTCCTCGAAGAAGCGCAGCGGTCCGGGCACGACGCTGGACATTCCGCTCGGGCACAAGGACGCGGCCTTCGTGCGCAGTCATTTCGACGGCATGGAAGTGCAGATCAACGACGCGCCGCGTGCCAACGAGATCATGGTCGCGGTCGCCGTCACCGACAGCGGCCGTCCGCTGCCGCGCGTCGGCGGGCTGACGGTCGCGGAGATCAAGGGCGAAGACGGTCTGAGATAGAAGTCGTAGGCGAGTTCAAACTGGAGGTTGGGATGCGAGCAAGAAATACTATCGTCGGCGCGGCCTTCGCGCTTCTGGCAGGCGGCATGGCTCATTCGGCCCTGGCGCAGGACATCAAGATCGGCGAGATCAACAGCTATTCGCTGCTGCCGGCCTTCACCGAGCCCTATCGCAAGGGCTGGCAGCTTGCGGTCGAGGAAGTCAACGCGGCCGGCGGCATCAACGGCAAGAAGCTCGTCGTCATCTCCAAAGACGACGGCGGCAAGCCTGCGGACGCGCAGACCGCGGCCAACGAGCTCGTCTCGAGCGAGGGCGTCGCGATGCTCGCCGGCACTTTCCTGTCGAACATCGGTCTCGCGGTCTCTGACTTCGCCAACCAGAAGAAGGTGTTCTTCCTCGCGGCCGAGCCGCTCACGGACGCCATCACCTGGTCCAAGGGCAACAAGTACACGTTCCGCCTGCGTCCCTCCAACTACATGCAGGCGGCGATGCTGGTGGAAGCTGCCAGCAAGCTGCCGGCGAAACGCTGGGCGACGATTGCGCCGAACTACGAATATGGCCAGTCGGCGGTCGCGGTGTTCAAGAAGCTGATGTCGGAGAAGCGCCCCGACATCCAATGGGTCGACGAGCAATGGCCGCCGCAGGGCAAGATCGACGCCGGCCCGGTGGTGCAGGCGGTTGCCGCGGCAAATCCGGAAGCGATCCTCAACGTCACGTTCGGGGCCGACCTTGTCAAGCTCGTGCGCGAAGGCAATACCCGCGGCCTGTTCAAAGGACGCGAGGTTGTTTCCTTCCTGACCGGCGAGCCGGAATATCTCGACCCGCTCAAGGACGAGACGCCCGAGGGCTGGATCGTCACCGGCTATCCCTGGTACTCGATCAAGACGCCCGAGCATGATGCGTTCCTGAAGGCTTACCAGGCCAAGTACAACGATTATCCGCGTCTCGGCTCGATCGTCGGCTATCAGACGATCAAGGCGGCAGCGGCGATCCTTGCCAAGGCAGGCTCGACCGATCCGGAGAAGATGATCGCGGCGGCGGAGGGGCTGTCGATGCCCTCGCCGTTCGGCGAGATCACCTTCCGCAAGATCGACCACCAGTCGACGCTCGGTGCCTTCGTCGGCAAGACCGCCCTGAAGGACGGCAAGGGCGTGATGGTGGATTCGTCCTACAAGAAGGGCGCGGACTATCTGCCGAGCGATGCCGAAGTCGCGAAGCTGCGGCCGAAGGATTGAGTTCTTTCTCCCTCGCCCCGCTCTTCGCGGGGAGAGGGCTGGGGTGAGGGGCTCTCTCCACGCCCCGCGCTGGTGGAGAGAGCCCCTCACCCGAATTGCTCCGCAATTCGACCTCTCCCCGCAAGAGCGGGGAGAGGTGACTTCAAACCTAACCCGGACCGAAGATGGCCTTTTACGTCGTACAGTTTCTGACCGGTCTCGCCAGCGCAGCGTCGCTGTTCCTGGTGGCCTCGGGCCTGTCGATCATCTTCGGCGTGACCCGGATCGTGAATTTCGCGCATGGCGCCTTCTACATGATCGGCGCCTACATCGCCTTCACGTTGACCGAGCGCCTGTCCGGCGCGTTCGGCTTCTGGGGCGGCATCGTGCTGGCAGCTTTCGCGGTGGCGCTGATCGGCGTCATCGTCGAGATGGTGCTGCTCCGGCGCATCTATCATGCGCCCGAGCTGTTTCAGCTGCTCGCGACGTTCGGCCTGACCTTGATGGTCGAGGATCTCGTCGTGCTGATCTGGGGGCCCGACGATCTCGTCGGCCGCCGCGCACCGGGCTTCAGGGGCGCGATCGACTTTTTCGGCCAGAACATTCCGAGCTACGATCTGTTCCTGATCGTCCTTGGTCCCGTCGTGCTCGGCATTCTCTGGCTGCTGTTCCAGCGCACGCGCTGGGGCGTCTTGGTGCGCGCGGCGACGCAGGACCGCGACATGGTGGCTGCGCTCGGCGTCAACCAAAAGTGGCTGTTCACGAGCGTGTTCGCCGTCGGCGTCTTCCTCGCAGCGCTCGGCGGCGCGCTCCAGATCCCGCGCGATGCCGTGCACCACGCGATGGATCTGCGGATCATCGTCGAGGTCTTCGTCGTGGTCGTGATCGGCGGCCTCGGCAGCATCGTCGGCGCTTTCGTCGCGGCGGTGCTGGTCTCCGAGCTGAATGCCTTCGGCATTCTGATCTTCCCGAAGATCTCCATCATCCTGGTCTTCCTGGTGATGGCGGTGGTGCTGATCGTGCGTCCCTGGGGCCTGTTCGGCAAGCCGGAGGCGGCCGCGCGCAAGACGCCGGGCCTCACCGTCAATCCCTGGCGTCCGCTGACGTCGAACGAGCGGCTGATGGCGCTTGCGGCGCTGATCGTCGCAGCGATGCTGCCGCTGTTCGCCGGCAATTATCTGCTGACCGTGGGCTCGGAGATCGCGATCTTCGTGATCTTCGCCGTCAGCCTGCACTTCCTGATGTCGGTCGGCGGCCTCGCATCGTTCGGGCACGCCGCCTATTTCGGGCTCGGCGCCTATGGCATCGCCTTCCTCGCCAAGATGGCGGGACTGCCGATGATCGTCTGCCTGCTGCTCGGGCCGCTGCTCGGCTGCATGGGCGCGGCCGTGTTCGGCTTCTTCGCGGTGCAGCTCTCCGGCGTCTATTTCGCGATGCTGACGCTCGCCTTCGCGCAGATCGTCTGGTCGATCGCGTTCCAGTGGGTGGACGTGACCGGCGGCGACAACGGCATTCTCGGCCTCTGGCCATCGAGCTGGGCGGCAAGTCCGTCGCGCTTCTATTGGCTTTCGCTCGGCGTCGCGGCGCTGGTGACCGTCGCGCTGCGGGCCATGGTGTTCTCGCCGTTCGGCTACGCGCTTCGTGCGACGCGCGACTCGGTTCTGCGCAGTGAAGCCATCGGCATCGATGCCAAGCGCATCCAGTGGACCGCGTTCGTGATC
Organism: Bradyrhizobium sp. USDA 223; assembly: GCF_044909005.1. Classification (NCBI taxonomy): domain Bacteria; kingdom Pseudomonadati; phylum Pseudomonadota; class Alphaproteobacteria; order Hyphomicrobiales; family Nitrobacteraceae; genus Bradyrhizobium; species Bradyrhizobium sp. USDA 223. Next base: position 3,219,798 of record NZ_JBIYDR010000001.1, on the reverse strand, counting down.
GCCGGCACGACCGCCGGCATCGGCGGCGCCTTGTTCGCCTACCTGAAGGGCAGCGTCTTCCCCGACAATCTCGGCATTTCGCTCTCGGTCGACGCGCTGGTCATGGTGCTGCTCGGCGGCGTCGAGACGGTCTCGGGCGCGGTGATCGGCGCCATCGTCTACAAGGCTTTGAACATCTGGCTGGTGAGCCAGACCGATCTGTCGAAGCTCGTGCTCGGCGGCTTCATCATGCTGATCGTCGTCGTCTTCCCCAAGGGCATCGTCGGCACGCTGGAGATGCTGGCGCAGCGCCGCAAGAAAGCATCGCCGCCGGGATCACCTTTGCTTGCCAAGCCGATCGAGTCTGCCGAATGAGCGTCGCACCTCCACTTCTCGCGGTCGAAGGCCTGACCAAATCCTATGGCGGCATCCATGCCGTGCGCGGCGTCTCGTTCTCGCTGCGGGCCGGCGAGATCCTGGCGCTGATCGGGCCGAACGGCGCGGGAAAGAGCACCTGCTTCGACATGCTCAACGGCCAGAACATGCCTGACAGCGGGCACGTTCGCCTCCTCGGCGAGGAAATTACGGGCCGGAAGCCGCGTGAGGTCTGGCGGCTCGGGGTCGGACGCACATTCCAGATCACCGCGACCTTCGCCACCATGACCGTGCGCGAGAACGTGCAGGTTGCGCTGATCTCGCACGGCAAGCAGCTGTTCAACCTATTCGGCTCGGCGCCGAAGTTCGACCGCGCCGAGGCCGGCCGCCTGCTCGAGCTGGTCGGCATGGGCGGCTATGCGGACCGGCCCTGCGGCGAGCTTGCCTATGGCGATCTCAAGCGGCTCGAGCTTGCGGTTGCGCTCGCCAACCAGCCCAAGCTGCTGCTGATGGACGAGCCGACGGCCGGAATGGCACCGCGGGAGCGCGTCGAATTGATGCGGCTGACCGCGCGCATTGCCCGGGAAAAATCCATCGGCGTGCTCTTCACCGAGCACGACATGGACGTGGTGTTCGAGCATGCCGACCGCATCCTCGTACTCAACCGCGGGACGTTGATCGCGGAGGGCTCGCCGGCGGAAGTGCGCGGCAATCCCCAGGTGCAGGCGGTCTATCTCGGCGAGGGCCTGGTCTACGATTCCCGCCACCGCGAGGGAGCCTCCACATGAAGCTCACGGTGCAGGACCTCAACAGCCATTATGGTCCGGCGCATATCCTGTTCGACATCGGCTTCGAGGTCGGCGAGGGCGAGGTCGTGGCACTGCTGGGACGCAACGGCGCCGGCAAGTCGACGACGTTCCGCTCGATCGTCGGCCTCGTCGCGCAGCGCTCCGGCCGCATCACGTTCGAGGGCAAGGACGTCTCGTCGAAGCCGACACACGAGATCGTGCGCGGTGGTCTCGGCTACGTGCCGGAGGAGCGGCGCATCTTCACGGACCTGACCGTCGAGGAAAACCTCGAAGTCGGCCGCCAGCCGAAGCGTCCGAACGCGCCGCACTGGACGCGCGAAAAGCTGTTCGCGCTGTTTCCAAACCTGGGCGAAATGAAGAACCGCCCGGGCGGACGAATGAGCGGCGGCGAGCAACAGATGCTCACCATCGCGCGCACGCTGATGGGCAATCCCTCGCTGGTGCTGCTGGACGAGCCGTCGGAGGGCCTGTCGCCGAAGATCGTGGAGCAGATGGTTGATGCCATCCTGACCATGAAGAAGGAAGGCGTCAGCATCGTCGTCTCCGAGCAAAATCTGCATTTCGCGCGGCTGATTTCGGATCGCGCCTACATCATCGAGCGCGGCCGCATCTGCTTCGGCGGCACCATGGCCGAGCTCGACGCGCGCCCGGATATCCGTGACGCGCATCTGTCGTTGTGAGGCAAGGGGAAGGGCGGGAGACGGATGGCGAGAAGCGTCGCGGCAAAGAAGAGCGTCAAACCGGCCAAAGCGCTTAACAAGCCGCCTTACGTGCTCGACGAACAGGTCGGCTTCATCCTGCGCCAGGTCTGGCAGCGCCACAGCTCGATCTTCGCCCGCGACATCGGCACCAACCTGACGCCGACGCAATGGGCGGCGCTGTCGAAACTGGCCGAGACCGGCCCGTGCTCGCAGAACCAGCTCGGGCGCCTGACGGCGATGGACGTCGCGACCATCAAGGGCGTGATCGATCGTCTCACCGCGCGCGGCCTCACCGAGACGAGCCAGGATCCCGAGGACGGCCGCCGCCTGCTGGTGAGCCTGACCCGCGCCGGACAGCAGCTTGCCGAAAAACTCGCGCCGAACGCGCTGGCGATCACCCGCGAGACGCTGGCGCCGCTCGAGGCGAAAGAGCGCGAGACGCTGATGATGCTGCTCAACAAGCTTCGATGAAGGTGCCGTAGGGTGGGCAAAGCGAAGCGTGCCCACCATCCTTCGTTTAACGGCAAGATTGGTGGGCACGGCACTTCGCGCCTTTTGCCCACCCTACGGCAGTTGAACAAGGTGCAGGAACTGGCGACTAACCTTGATGAAGGGTTTATCGAGGTTTTGGTCATGAGAGTTGCGACGCGCTTTGCGGTTGTCTTGAGTCTTGGTGTCGTGCTCGCCGGCCAATGCGTTCCCGCCTTGGCGGCGCAGCCTTACGAAGGCTTCTGGGCCTCGACCAAAAAGGACTGTCGCGATGAGGACAGTCCCAACCGCATGAGCATCGAGGGCGGCAATCGCCTCTACTGGTACGAGACGCGGTGCCGCGCCAGCGAGATCACGGCCGACGGAAGGCTCGGCTGGAAAATGAAGCTGGCCTGCGAAGGCGAGGGCGAAAAATTTCGCTCCAATCCTCGCGTCTCCATCGCTACGGATGGCAGGCTGGTGATGGACAACGGGCCGGTTGGGCGGGCCAAGCGCCAGACCTATGTGCGCTGTGAGATTGCGAAGAAGCGCTGATCTCTTACGTCTTTCCCGGCCATTTGGCGCGGTAGCGGATTTCGCTGCCGTCACCAAGCCGCCGCCACGTTCCAAATTCCGGCGTATGCGGCGCCCGGGCCGTCAAATCGATCGGATAGATCCGGCTCGGCTGGCCCTGGATGTTGATGGCGAGCTGCCGGTGCGAGGTTCGAAACGCCAGCTCGACTTCGCCGGCGATAACGGCTTGGTCGCCGTCGCGATAGAATGCGGCCGGACTGACTTCGCCCGGCATGGTGTTGATGTCGGTTTGCAATTCGATGGTGATGCCCTGCGCCGATGTCGGCACTGTAACCCCTGCCGGAAAGCGCACCTCGAACACGAGCAGGGGATTGGCGCCGTTGCGGTTGAGCCAGGGCGTTGCGGTCGCGTATGCGTACGCAATGTAGGCGCCGAGGCCGGCGGTGCAGAGCAGGGCGACGATGCCGAGCGACTTCAAGCTGTTCCGCGTGACACCGCCGATGCCTGCGTCCTGCCCTGTATCTTTGCCTGGACGCGTCACGAGACAATTGGCGAGAACCGCGCCGGCGATCGCGCCCATGGGCGAGTAGACGAACAGTCCCAGCAGACCCGATGTGATCGGGTCCGCACGGTTGCCGAAATCGAGCAGAGAAAACAGCACAAAGATCGCGATATAGCCCGCCACCGCGCCAGCGACGCCCACGGCTATCCGTGATTGGTCCTTCATGTCTGCCTCGATGGTCGAACAATGAACTGCCGCCGCCGAGGGCTGCCCGCGTTAGACGCAACAGGCTTGCGACTTGTTCAATGCCTTCGAGGGACAATGCGGAGCGGCGGGCCGCTCCGGCTGCATCACTTCGCCACCACCTCCGGCACCTTGCCGGCCGGCGGCGTGTTGCGGCTGCGCTGGGTGCGGACGATGCCATCGATGATGGTCATGCCGATGCCGGGCAGGTCACCGAGTTGGACGCTCTCCAGGATGTTCTTGCCAGGCGAGTGCTGGGCCTTGTCCATGATGACGAAGTCGGCGGAGCGGCCGACCTCGATCAGGCCGCAGTCGAGCTGGCGCATCCGGGCGGTGTTGCCGGTGGCAAGGCAGAACGCGATCTCGGCCGGCAACTCGCCGAGCGAAGACAGCATCGAGACCATGCGCAGAATGCCGAGCGGCTGCACGCCGGAGCCGGCGGGCGCGTCGGTGCCGAGGATGACGCGGTGCAGGTCGCCCATCTCGCGCGCGGTGCGCAGCGTGAACAGGGCCGAGCGCTCATTGCCGTTGTGCACGAGCTCGAGGCCGCGCTTGCAGCCCTCGCAGATGCAGCGGATCTGGTCGTCGGGCAGGGCGGTGTGGCCGCCGTTGATGTGGCCGACCACGTCGGTGTCGGCCTCCAGCACCACGTCCTTGTCGATCAGGCCGGAGCCGGGGATCGACGGGCCGCCGGTGTGGATGGTGCTCTGGATGCCGTATTTGCGCGCCCAGCCGACCATTTTCCGCGCGGTCGGGCCGTCCTTGACGCCGCCGAGGCCGACCTCGCCGAGCAGCTTGACGCCGTTGGCGGCCATCTCCTTGAAGTCTTCTTCCACCATCTCGCATTCGATCACCGGCGCGCCGGCGTGAACCTTCACGCCGCCGGGGCGCAAGGTCCAGAATGCGCGCTGGGCGAACACGGCCATGGCCTTGAGGCCGACGACGTCGCGGGGACGGCCGGGCATGTGCACCTCGCCGGCGGAGATCATGGTGGTGACGCCGCCGTGCAGATAGCTGTCGATCCAGTTGATCTGGTTCTGCCGCGGCGTCCAGTCGCCGGCGACAGGGTGGACGTGGCTGTCGATCAGGCCCGGCGCCACTGTGGTGCCGTTGGCGTCGACGATGGTGGTGGCGCCTTCGGTGTTGACGTCCTTGAAGCGGCCGATCGCGCTGATCTTGCCGTTCTCGGCGACGATGGTGTCGCCGTCCAGAATCGGCTTTTCCAAAGCGCCGGACAGGATCAGGCCGATATTGCGGATCACCAGCTTCGAGGGTCCGGTGGCCTGGGGTGCGTCATGCGCCATGGAAGGGCTCCTTATTCCTAACTGCAACGCTTCCGATCTTGGGCAGCCTTGACCGCGGGATCAAGCCGGATTATTCATTAGTATACGAATGATCGTGTACAAACGACGCATAGCTGCCGGCCTCGGAACCGCAATCGACGCGACAGGGAAGGTGAGATGAGCAATTTCAATCAGGAAAGCGTTTTGAGCGTCCACCACTGGACGGACACGCTGTTCTCCTTCAAGACCACCCGCAGCCCGACCTTCCGCTTCCGTAACGGCGAATTCACCATGATCGGGCTCAAGGTGGGCGAGAAGCCGCTGCTGCGGGCCTACAGCGTCGCCAGCGCTAATTACGAGGACACGCTGGAGTTCTTCTCGATCAAGGTGCCTGATGGACCGCTGACTTCGCGCCTCCAGCACTTGAAGGAAGGCGACGAAATCATCGTCAGTCGCAAGGCCACTGGCACGCTGGTGATCGACAATCTCGAAGAGGGGCGCAACCTCTACCTCATCGGCACGGGCACGGGCCTTGCGCCGTTCCTGAGCGTGATCAAGGATCCCGAGACCTATGAGCGGTTCGAGAAGGTGGTGCTGCTGCACGGCTGCCGGCAAGTCAAGGAACTCGCCTATGGCGAGATGATCACCGAGCATCTGCCGAAGGACGAATTGCTCGGCGAGTACATCCAGAACCAGCTGATCTACTACCCGACCGTGACGCGCGATCCCTTCCGCAACCGCGGCCGCATCACCGACCTCATCACCTCAGGCAAGCTCTTCGCCGATATCGGCCTGCCGGTGCTGGAAGCCGCCCACGACCGCGTCATGATCTGCGGCAGCCCGGCGCTGGTGGCGGACACCCGCGTCCTCTTGGGCGAGCGCGGCTTCGTCGAGGGCAATCACGGCGAGCCGGCCCAGTTCGTGGTCGAGAAGGCGTTCGCCGAGCGCTGAAGCGTTTCTGAGCGAAGTGGATACCGGTTCGCGCCAAGAAAACGCGCCCAAATAAGAATCTAGAACCCCGTTGCGGGGCTCCAGATCCGGAATTTCTGCGCGAGAAGATCGCATTTTCGCCACCGCCGGGGCGTTGCGGCGCCGATTCGGCGCACGATACTATGTGGGACCGAATCAGCGGAGTTCCCACATGGTTGCGGACAGCGACAGCAACATCGCCTGGCACCGGGTTCAATTGAAGAAAAACCGCGCCGAGCTGAAGGCGCTGGAGACCGCGCGCTTCACGATGGGCGAGATCGCCACCTCGAAGCGTAACGGCCAGACGCAGAAGACGATCGCGGAACTCAAACGCAAGATCGCGCAGTCGGAGCGCGCGATCGCCGATCACGACAAACGTACGCGCCGTCCACTTGCAACGGACCTGCATAGCCTCAGCAATGGCAGCTGGAGCCATTGGGACGCCTACACCCAACAGCAGCGCAAGACCGGCCAGCGCTCCTCCGGGCGCGGATAGCCGCGGCTCGCCACGCCTGCGGCCGACGAGCAGACGCACTCTTGCGCCGGCTGCGTCGCGCACCATCTCGGTGATACGCCACCAATCGTTCCGGTGATCCCATGACAGTGCGCCTCGATTTCACCAGCGAGGCCTTCTTTCGCGATCCGCCCAAGGCGATCGCGAAATTGCGCATGTCCGCACCCGTGGTTGCGACGCGGTTTCCCATCATCGGCAATGTCTGGATCACCACGACCCATGACGCCACCGCGCAGGTCCTGAAGGACGGCGCGACCTTCACGTTGCGCAAGGAGGATGGCGATATCGCGGGCTTGCGCTGGTGGATGCCGAGGTTCGTCAGGACCATCGCCAACAACATGCTGACGATGGACGAGCCGGATCACACGCGGCTGCGCAGCATCGTGGACGAAGCGTTTCGCCGCCGCGCGATCGTCGCAATGGAGCCGCGCATCGGGCCATCGCTGACGGTCTCGCCGACGAGCTGTTTGCGGAGGAATGTCCGGCGGATCTGGTCGAGCGCTACGCGCGCATCCTGCCGCTCGCGGTGATCTCGGAGCTGCTCGGCCTGCCGCTGGCAGACCGTCCAAAGTTCATCGCCTGGGCGAACGCGATGACCTCGCTGACGAATGCCGTCAGCTTCTTGTCCCTGCTGTTCGCGGTGCGCAAGATGCGCGCCTACCTCGAGCAGCAGTTGCAGATCGCGCGTGTCCAGGGCGGCGAGGGCCTGATCGCCGAACTGGTTCAGGTCGAGCGTGAAGGCGGCCAGATCACGCCGGATGAAATGGTTTCCATGGTGTTTCTGTTGCTCGGGGCGGGATCGGAAACCACCACCCATCTCATCAGCGGTTCCGTCTACGAGCTGCTCAGGAATCCCGAGCTGCGCGATTGGCTGGAACAGGATTGGAGCCGTGTCGGGCTCGCCGTCGAGGAGTTCCTGCGCTTCGTCTCACCGGTGCAATTCTCCAAGCCGCGCTACGTGCGGCGCGATGTCGAGGTCGAGGGCGTGCGCCTGAAGAAGGGCGATCGCGTCATGGTGATGCTCGCCGCTGCGAACATGGATCCCGCGGTACATGATCGTCCCGAGACCCTCGATCTCGAACGCAAGCCGAACCGCCATATTTCGTTCGGCACGGGAATCCACTTCTGTCTCGGCCATCAGCTCGCGCGCATCGAGGCGGCCTGTGCGCTGGAGGCGCTGTTCGTGCGTTGGCCGAAATTGAGTCTTGCCGTTGATGCCGCTGAAATCCGCTGGCGCAGGCGGCCGGGCTTGCGCGCGATCGCGAAGCTTCCCGTCACGGCAGAGGGCCGCGGAACAGAGACGACTGCACGCAGCGGAACGAGGGGCGATCGTTCCCTCATCGCGACGAACTGACGTCGACGGCGCCCTTTCGGAAAATCTTTGCCTGTTGTGATCGGCCAGGAACGGTGTGCCGTTCGTGCTGTTGTCATCCCGACATGACGCGGAGGGGAGTTCCTTGAGGCGCATGTCGCAGATCGACGTCTTAACGGGAGACCAGATCATGGCCAGCAAGATGCCACCTGTTCCACCGGACAATCAGAGCCGCAAGGGAACCGGCGATCGCAAGCAAATGTCCGCCGATCAGATGCCACACGGTCAGGAGCGCGTACAGAATCCGGATCAGCAGGGACAGCAGGGCAACATCAAGCAGAACACGACCAACCAAGGCTATCAGCAAGATCGCTGAGGAGGACGACATTCATGTCGACATCCACGAAGACACCGAACAGCATTCGACAGGGCGGACCCGGCGCCTCGCATGAGAACGCGAAGGCACCGCTTCAGGTGAAGAAGCCGCCGGCGGACGATCCGCAGCGCAGCCACAGCCGGGTTTCCGGCGGCGGTGGCGAGCGCGATTCCCATCACACGCACGACGAGGCCGGAAAGGGCGGAGGCAGGTGACATGACCAACAAGCAACCCAAGTTGTACGCGCCGACCGAAAAGGATCTGCATGACAACCCCCTGATCGGCGGGTCCAAGGGCGCGAACAGGGCAGGCGTTTCGCCTGACGACCTCGAAGACGTCCTGGGCGAGAACACGATCGAGGGCGACGTCGAGAACGACGTGAACGTCGGTGGCGGTATCGACAAGGATGTCGCGCGGAGCGGTTCGCCCCGAAGAGGCCGGTAAGATTTGGAGGCCCACAATGCAGGGCAAGAAGACTCACGAACAGCAAGTGCGCATCCTCGAGCGGAAGCCCGATGTTCCGGATGCGCGAGAACTTGAACAGGCCGCTGGTCATAACCCGCAAGACACGCGCGTCCATCGTGCCAACCCCGAAGCTCGTCACAGCGAGTTTCCAGTGAGCCGCGGCGGTCTCAACCAGGAGAGTGATCACAACAAGCACAACGATCCCGGTCAGAGCGGCCACAAGCCGCCCAAACCGACGGCGGCACAACAGAAGCACTAAATCATCGGAAGAGAGGAGAGACTGATGCCTGGTGGGCATGGCAGCAAGACGCACTTCAGATCGGGCATGCATGGCAAGGGCGACGGCACCGGCGCATTGACCGACGTGCCGAAGGAGATGATCGGCGACAACATGGTCCTGTCCAACCGAGATAAGAAACAGCATTCGGACATTCGCGGCATGGACGGCAAGTCCATCCAGACCGAACAATATCAGGACCACGCAGCAAACCGGCTCGATGAGAAGCCGGAGGCCGACGAGACCTGAGAGGGCGTTCGTTCCGCCAACTTGCGGACCGGTGTTCAGCCGGTCCGCTTTTTTGTGGGCGCAAGGTCACGCTCCCAGCCGAACACCGAACGGCCGTCGAGCTCCGGCGAGGCTGCACGTTCGCCGGCGATGAAAGCATCGACTGAGGGGCCGCGCGCGGTCCGCTCCAACCGCCGTGCCTGGTCGTCGAGGCGCTTGATCGCCTGCATCTCCTCGTCGCGTCCGAGCTTCGCGCTTCGGATCGCGCCCTTCAGCACCCGGATGGTCTCGTCATAGACCTTGATCGGAACGGGGTAGGGATGCCGGTCCTTGCCGCCATGGGCGAGCGAGAAACGGGCGGGGTCGGTGAAGCGATAGGGCGCGCCGTGCACGACCTCGGCGACCATCGCCAGCGAGCGCACCGTGCGCGCGCCGACGCCCGGCGTCAGCAGCAGCTCCGGAAAATCCACCGGGCCGCGTTCGGCTGCAGCGGCGAGCGTACCGTGCAAGCGGCGCGCGAACACGTCCTTGGGCCGCACATCATGATGCGCAGGCATGATCAGATGCGGCAGCATGCCTTGCGCCGGCGTGGACGAGGTCCCCGTGAGCCGCTCGAATTCGGAGACGATGCGATCCGGGCCGAGGTCGGAGAGCAGCTCGAGCTGTGCCGTCCGAGACAGATCGGCGCGATGATCGGTGAGATTGACGATCTCCCCCTGCTGCGGCCCGTCGATTGCGCTGTGCGGCGTATCGACAAAGCTTTTCAGCGCCTCGGAGTGCCAGTGATAGCGCCGCGCCTGCCGCTTGTCGCCGTTCATGCCCTGCTGCACCACCGTCCATTTGCCGTCAGTGGTGACGAAGAAGCCGTGCAGGTAAAGGTCAAAGCCGTCCTGGACCGCGGCGCTGTCGACCTTGGCGACCAGACGGCTGGCCCTGGTCAGCTTGACGCCGTCGAATCCGACGCGGTCGCCGAGCTGCAACAGCTCGTCCGGCGTCTTGCGCGAATGCTGACCGCGACCGCCACAGACGTAGATCCCGAGCTCGTCCTGGAGCGGTCCGAGCCCGCGCTTCAGCGCGCCGATCACCGAGGTGGTGATGCCGGAGGAGTGCCAGTCCATTCCCATCACGGCGCCAAACGACTGGAACCAGAATGGATGCGACAAGCGCTGCAGAAACGCGTCGCGGCCGTAATGATGCACGATCGCCTGGGTGACGATCGCCCCGAGCGAGGACATGCGACTTGCCAGCCAGGGCGGAACCCGCCCGGTATGAAGAGGAAGATCGGCGCTGCCGGTTCGTCGAGTCATGGCGACAAGCCTAGCGCAGCTCAGCGACGGTTGCACCTGCGGGATGCTGCATTGCACGGGGCGGGGGAGCGAAGCCGGCCGGGATGCGTTGTGCGGGTTGCGTGAATGCAATGATGGGGATGATCCATGGATTGGCAGGCTCTGACGGCCGATATCGACAGGATGTTCGGCTGGATACCGTCATGGTTCATCGGCCTCACCCTGGTTGCCGGCGCGATCCTTCTTGCCCTGCTCGCCTACCGGGTCGCCACATGGCTGCTCAACCGCGCTTTCGGAACGCGGCTTCCGCTCTTGAGCGTGTTCATCGAGCGCACCTCGGGCCCCGCGCAAATGGCGCTTTGCCTTGCCGCCGTCGCAATGGTGCTGCCGCTGGCGCCGCTCGACGATACGATCCGCACCCCCCTGACGCGGCTGTTCGTCGTGGCCTTTATCGCGCTGATCGGCTGGATCTCGATCCGGATCGTCGACATGAGCGCGGCGCGCTACTTGCAGAATTTTCGCGATGTCACCGAAAATTTCGTCGCGCGCAAGCACGTCACGCAGGTGCGCGTGTTCAAGCGCGTCACCGACACCATCATCGTCATCATCACGGTCTCCGCCGCGCTGATGACGTTCGACTCCGTGAAGCAATACGGAGTCAGCCTATTCGCCTCCGCAGGTGCTGCCGGCATCATCGTCGGCCTTGCCGCGCGCCCGCTGCTGAGCAATCTGATCGCCGGCCTGCAGATCGCGATCACCCAGCCGATCCGCATCGAGGATGCGGTGATCATCGAAAACGAATGGGGCTGGATCGAGGACATCGCCTCGACCTATGTCGTGATCCGGCTGTGGGATTGGCGCCGCATGGTGGTGCCGCTGTCCTACTTCATCGAAAAGCCGTTCCAGAACTGGACGCGCGACACCGCATCCCTCATCGGCGTCGTCGCGCTGCATGTCGACTACCGCGCCGACGTCCCGCGCATCCGACGCTGGCTGGAGGAGGCGGTGAAGCAGTCGAAGCTGTGGGACGGGGAGGTGGTGAATCTCCAGGTGATCGATGCCGATTCGCGCACCATCGAGCTTCGGGCGCTGGTCAGTGCCAGGAACGCACCGCAGTCGTGGGACCTGCGCTGCGAGATCAGGGAGAAGCTCATCGCCTTCATCCGCGACGAGATGCCGGAGGCGCTGCCGCGCGACCGCGCCATCCTGATCCCGTCGGGAGACGGAGAGGGCGATCTCGGACTGCGTCCCGCACCGCCGGAGAAGATGCGGGCGAGCGCCAGTCACTGAACGGCGCTTACGCGCCTGCGCCGTCCCGCTATGACCACGTTCTTGTTGACGAGACCTGATCTTTTGTACGATAGTACAAATCTCATGGTACGCAAGCCCACCAGCAAGGAAGCGGCCCGCAAGCCGAACATGCGCGAGGCGATCCTCGCCGCCGCGGAGGAGCTGTTCTCCACCAACGGCTTCAATGCCGTATCGGTGCGCGACATTGCGCAAGCTGCCGGGGCAAATCCGGGCAGCGTGACCTATCATTTCAAGACCAAGGACGGTTTGCTGCTGGAGATCTACCGGCGTCATTGCGGGCCGATGAATCTGCGCCGTTCCGAGCTGCTCGCGGCCGCAAAGCGCGTGCGCGATCTCCAGGACCGGCTGGAGGCGATCGTTCGCGCCTATGTGGTGCCGGCCTTCACCTCGGGCAGCGATCTCGCCGGTGGCGGGGCGCGTTTCACGCGGCTGCGCGCGGTGATGTCAGCGGAAGGCAACGAGGTCGCGCGAAAGATCATCGCGCAGACCTTCGACGACACCAGCCATGCCTTCATCGACGCGGTGCACGAGAGCCTGCCGCACATTCCGCGCACGGACATCGTCTGGCGCAGCCATTTCCTGCTCGGCGCGCTCTATTATTCGCTGGTGACGCCGGAGCGCGTGTCGCGCCTGTCGCGCGGCGAGGCCGACGGCAGCGATGCCGCTTGCGCCATCGAGCAGTTGGTGCAGGCCACCGTCGCGGCCTTCCAGGCGCCGGCGCTGGATGAGGCCGCGCCGGCGCGGCGGCGGCCGGTCGTCGCCGGCAAGGCGTGAAGCAAGAAATCTCGCTTCGGCGGTTCACCTCATGACGATGATGTACACGCCGACCATCCCACCGCCCGACCCGAACACGCGCACGCCGAAGTTCAGGCTGCCGCAGCTGTCGTGTGACGCGCATTGCCACATCTTCGGGCCCGGCGCGAAATACCCTTACGCGCCGGATCGCTCCTACACGCCGCCGGATGCACCGCTGGAGGATTTTCGCTTCCTGCATGCCAAGCTCGGCGTGGAGCGCGCCGTCATTGTCAATGCCAGCGTGCACGGCACCGACAACAGGGTGGCGCTCGATGCGATCGCTGAGAGCAATGGCGCCTACCGGGCCGTCGCCAATATCGATGGCGCCATCACCGAGCGCGACCTGCGCGTCCTGCACGAGGGCGGCTTTCGCGGCTGCCGCTTCAATTTCGTCCGCCATCTCGGCGGCGTACCCGACAAGCGCGTGTTCGACCGCATCGTCGCGATGGTCGCACCGCTCGGCTGGCACGTCGACCTGCATTTCGATGCGATCGATCTGCCCGAATATGCCGACATGCTCACAAGGCTGCCGCTGACTTACACCATCGACCATATGGGTCGGGTGAAGGCGGCCGATGGGCTAGACCAGCTGCCGTTCAAGATACTGATCGAGCTGATGCAGCGCGACGAGAAGTGCTGGGTGAAAATCTGCGGCCCGGAGCGGGTGTCCTCTATCGGTCCGCCGTTCACCGATGCGGTGCCGTTCGCGCGAAAGATCGTCGAGACCGCGCCGGATCGTGTCATCTGGGGCACAGACTGGCCGCATCCCAACGTCAAGGTGATGCCGAACGACGGCGATCTCGTCGATCTGATTCCGCTGTTCGCGCCGGAGCCGGAGGTGCAGACGAAGATTTTGGTCGACAATCCCGCGCGCCTGTTGGGGTTCGAGGCGTGACGACGTCATCGCGCCCGGCACGCTGCGCGGACATGCGCTGTGGACGCATGCATACGAACGAAAAGGAGTAGCCCATGAAAACAGGTCTCGTCGTCACCGCCCATCCCGGCGATTTCGTCTGGCGCGCCGGCGGCGCCATCGCACTGCATGCGAAGAAGGGCTATCGGATGAAGATCGTGTGCCTGTCCTTCGGCGAGCGCGGCGAGAGCCAGTTCGCCTGGAAGGAGCAGGGCGCGACGCTGGAATCGGTCAAGGCCGGCCGCAAGGACGAGGCGGAACGGGCGGCCAAGCTGCTCGGTGCCGAGATCGAGTTCTTCGATTGCGGTGACTATCCGCTGAAGCTCACCGACGCGCATTTCGACCGCATGGTCGACATCTACCGCGAGCTAAATCCGAGCTTCGTGCTGACGCATGCGCTGGAAGACCCCTATAATTTCGACCATCCGAACGCGGCGCATTTCGCGCAGGAGACGCGTGTGGTCGCGCAGGCCATGGGCCACAAGCCCGGCGCGCAGTACAAATATTCGGCGCCGCCGGTGTTCCTGTTCGAGCCGCACCAGCCCGAGCAGTGCAATTACAAGCCGGACACGATCCTCAAGATCGACGAGGTCTGGAAGGAGAAATACGAGGCGTTCCAGATCCTCGCTGCGCAAAAGCATCTCTGGGGCTATTACGAGCGCGTCGCGCTCAACCGCGGCATCCAGGGCAGCCGCAACACCGGCGTTGCCATGACCTATGGCGAGGCCTATCAGCGCCTGTTTCCGACGGTTGCGGACGAGCTGGCATGAAGCCGGTCCGCAACATCAAGCTGAAGGTCGTACTCGGCAGTCACCACCATGTGCAGGCGGTGAAGAGCGGGGCGCTCCGTTCCGACCTGTTCGATCTCGATTTCATCGAATACACGCCGACCAACACGGCGTTCAAGCCGATGGTGCGCGAGCAGGCCTTTGACGTCTGCGAGATGGCGATCGTCACCTATTTGATGGCGAAAGCGCACGGCAAGCCGCTGGTGCTGATGCCGGCGACCATGCTCGGCCGCTTCCAGCATTCCTACGCTCTCTATAATCCCGCGCATGGGACGCTCGGGCCCACCGATCTCGAAGGCAAGCGGGTCGGTATCCGCTCCTTCACGACCACGACGGGCGCTTGGATCAGGGGTATCCTCGCCAACGATTACGGCGTCGATCTCGACAGGATTCGCTGGATCACCTTCGAGAATCCGCATGTGGCCGAATATGTCGACACCACCGAGCGCGCGCCGAAGGACAAGAAGATCCTGCAGATGCTGCTCGACGGCGAGCTCGATGCTGTCCTCGGCGAAACCTCCGATGATCCCAAGCTGAAGCCGCTGTTTCCCGATCCGGCCGCGGAGGCCGCCCGATGGTATTCGCGGCGCGGCGTCGTGCCGGTCAACCATCTCGTGGTCGTGACCGAGAGCCTGGCGAAATCGCGCCCCGACGTGGTCGCCGGCGTCTATGATCTGCTCAAGCGGAACAAGGCGCAGACGGGACCGACGGCAACGCCGGACCTCGTTCCGTACGGGATCGAGGCCAACAGAAAACCGCTCGAGCTGATCATCGACTACGCATTCCAGCAGGCGCTGATCCCTCGCCGCTATTCGGTCGATGAGCTCTTTGACGAGACGACACGAGGACTGAACTGATGGCAGGTGATCCCAGGCGCTGGCAGATCGGGTTGGTCGGCTATGGCGAGGTCGGCAGGATTTTGGCCGAGGATTTGCGCCAGCAGGACATCAAGGTCTCAGCCTACGACATCAAGCTCGGAGGCGAGCAGGGCGCGTTGCTGCAAGGGCATGCGGCGAAATTCGGTGTCGCTCTTGCAACTTCTCACGCCGAGCTGGCCGCGAAGTCCGACTTCATCATCTCCGCCGTCACGGCGAGCCAGGCCGTGCCGGTCGCAAAGGCCTGTGCGGCAGCGATCAATCAGGGCACCTGGTTTCTCGATTTCAACTCGGCCTCTCCTGGTGCCAAGCAGCGCGCGGCGGCGCTGATCGATGGTGCCGCCGGGCGCTATGTCGAGGGCGCGGTGATGACCTCGGTGCCGCCTTATCGCATCAAGGTGCCTTTGCTGCTCGGCGGACCCGGCGCGAGGGAGCTCGAGCCGCTTCTGAATACGATCGGTTTCGCGGCCAAGGTTGCCAGTGACAAGCTTGGCGTGTCCTCGGCCGTCAAAATGTGCCGCAGCATCATGATCAAGGGCCTTGAGGCCATGGTCATCGAGAGCTTCACGACGGCGCGTGCCTATGGCGTCGAGGATGCGGTGCTGGCGTCGCTTGCGGAAACGTTCCCCGGCATCGATTGGGAGGAGCTGGGCGCCTATTGCTTCCAGCGCGTGATCGAGCACGGCCGCCGCCGGGCGGAAGAGGTGCGGGAGGTCGCCGAGACCGTGCGCGAGGCGGGCCTGACGCCGTGGTCGGCGCAAGGCACGGCCGAGCGGCAGGCCTGGATGGCCGATCTCGCCGATGAGGGGCAGTTCGGGTTGAGAGGCAGCGGGGAGTTCGCCCGCAGTGCGGACTGGCGCACCGAGGCGGACCGGATCCTGGCGAAGATCAATCGGACGAAATAGTCAGCTCAGGACCGGGTCGCGGGATTCGAAGCTCCCGACCTGGTCACGCGCGCGTTCGATGAGGTCGATCAGATTGCGGGCTTTACGGACGAGCTGCTCGGTGGCCGGCTGGGTGCGGAACTCCGCCAGCACGGCGCGAACGCACTTGCTAGCGGCATCGAGCGTCCAGAGCGTACGGTTCACGTCGGCCTGCGTCTGGATGGCCGAGATGTCGAGGCCCGAGAGAACGTGGCCGATGCCGTCCAGCCGATTCACCGCCGTATCGGTCGGCGTTCGGGCGTGGACGGAATCATCGATGCTGCTGAATGCGCTGAACAGACTCATACTTCCCCACTGAACGCAGATTGTCAGTGCACGTTCTAGTTACGACGGCGCGGCCTGCCTCGCAATGCGTTGAGCTACGGTCCGGGATTCTACCGAACTCGGGTCGGCGCGGACCGGCGGTAAAATCGAACTGCCGTGGCCCCGCGGCCCGATCAGGTCGTGCGCGCGATGCCCGAAATATCGGCCGCGAAACGCGCTCAGCTCTTGAACAGGGTCGGCCGCGGCCGTGCAAATGTCTGCTGGCCGCGCTTGAAGCCCATCAGGACGTCAGGCAGCTCGGCGATGGCGAATCGGCTGTCCTTGGTATCGACCACGATCAGATCGGCGGGATTGCCGACCTCGATGCCGTAGTCGGCGAGGTTCATCAGCCGGGCCGGCAGCCCGGTCACGAGGTCCAGGCAGGTGTCGAAGTCGCTGACCGAGGCGTGCGCGACGTTCGCATAGAAGTTCGCCATCCGCAGCAGCGAGGCATCGCCGAACGGCGTGAAGGGATTGAGCACGTTGTTGGTCGCGACCGAGCAGAGCACGCCGTCGCCGGCAAGCTTGTGGGCGAGGGTCAGCCCGCGCGGCGCGTTGTGCGTGGCCTCGCGCCCCATCAGATAGAGATCGGTCGCGGGCAGGACGGTGACCGCAACGCCTGACCTTGCCAGTTGCGCAGTGGCCGCCTTCATCCGTTCGGGGGGCAAGGCCGACAGTTTCGTGGCATGGCCGATCGCGACGCGTCCGCTGTAGCTGCGCTGCTCGGTCTGGCGACAGACCTCGTCGATATGCCACCAGGAGGGATCGAGGTCGAAATCGAGATGGAGATCGACGTCGATGTCGAATTCCTCAGCGAGATCGAAGATGCGCGCGAGATGGGCGTTCGGGTCGGTGTCCATGTAGGGACAACCGCCAATGACCTCGCCGCCTTCGCGCAGCGCCTGGGCCAGCAGCTCCTCGGCTCCGGGATCATTGGTGAGGCCTTCCTGCGGGAAGACGCAGAGCTCGAGATCGATCGCCCAGGCGTAATCGCGCTTCAGCGCCTTGACCGCCTCGAAGCCGCGAAGGCCGATGCGAGGGTCGATCTCGACATGCGTGCGCATGCGCGTCGTGCCGTTGACGATGGCGCGTTCGAGCACTCTGGCGCCGCGCGCGTAGACGTCCTCGATCGTGAAATCCTTCTTCATCGCGGCGACGGCGCGGATCGCCTCCGAGACGCTGCCGTGATCGTGGCCGCAGCGGCCGAGCAGGCAGGCCTTGTCGAGATGGATGTGGGTGTCGACGAAGCCGGGGAGGGCGAGGAGGCCGCCGACCTCGATCTCGGCGGCCTCGCACGCCAACTTCGGCGCGATCGCGGCTATGCGGCCGTCCTTCACGCCGATATCGACGGGTGCGGCGGAAGAGCGCAACAGCGCGTTGCGGAAGACCAGGTCGAAGGCGGCTTGGGTGGTCATGGCGTTGGATTCAGCTGCAGCAGCCTAGCCGAAGCCGCGGGAGGGGGCAGCTCCAGATTGTGTGCAGTGCTGAGGCCGTATTGTCTAAAAAATGTGCATGCACTTTGAGGCCCAGATTGTAAAATAGCGACGTCCCAAGAGAATCCCGCGATGTCTATTCCCGCAAAAGCCGAAAGCCCGATGACCGACGCCGAGATTGTCGAAGCCTATCTCACCGCTTCGATGATACCGGATCCCGATGCCGCTGCGGCCTATATGAAGCCTGGCACGGTGATCACGTTCACCGGTGGGCGCGCGTTCGACCATCCGCGCGGGCCGACCGGCTTCAACGCGAAGCGCTATCGCTGGGTCAAGAAGAAGATGGACCGGTTCGACGTCTGCCCGGGCGCGGACGAGACCGTCGTCTACAGCGTCGGCACGCTCTATGGCGAGTGGATGGACGGCACGCCGTTCGAGGGCAACCGCTATGTCGATCGCTTTGTCGTGAGGGACGGGCAGATCGTGAAGATGGACGTCTGGAACGATAGCGCCGAGCGCATTCTCGTTCAGCGCGGCATCGAGGCCTAACTCCGTCGAGCCAGCTTCGGCAGCTTGATCACCCGATTGCTCGTCACCTCGTCCGCATAGGGTGCGAGGATGTCGAGCAGATCGCGGCCGCGCTGCGGAGTGGGAGCGACCAGCGCACGATTGGCCACCGAATCCAGGTGATGATGCATCAATTCCATCACCTTGGCCGCATCGCCCTTGGCCAGCGCTGCGATGATGGCGCGGTGCTCGTTGATGGCGCATTCGGTGGAATGCGGCCGGCTGTAAAGCGACAGCGTCAGGCAGCAGCGAT
This sequence comes from Bradyrhizobium sp. USDA 223, assembly GCF_044909005.1. Taxonomy (NCBI): domain Bacteria; kingdom Pseudomonadati; phylum Pseudomonadota; class Alphaproteobacteria; order Hyphomicrobiales; family Nitrobacteraceae; genus Bradyrhizobium; species Bradyrhizobium sp. USDA 223. The sequence goes on along the minus strand of NZ_JBIYDR010000001.1, from coordinate 3,201,295 downwards.
AGGCGACCTCGCTGACATAGCGCACCAGGATTGGGCTGTTCGTCATGTGCGCGAGCAGGATGTGGAATTCGGTCGCGAGGCGGATCGACACCGCATCCGTGCCGTCGCGGGCGCGATCTTCGGCATCGACATGGGCGTTCAGCTCGGCGATCTGCGCCTTGGTCAGCTTGCCCGCGAGCTGGCGCACGACGAGGCGTTCGAGCTCGATGCGAATGTCGAAGGCATCGCGCGCCTCCTGCCAGCTCGGCGTCGCCACTACGGCGATCCGGTTGCGGCGGAGCTCGACTAGGCCTTCGGCGGCGAGTTGGCCCAGTGCATGGCGGGCGATGGTGCGGCTGACGCCGAAACGTTCGCCGAGCGCATCCTCCGGCAGCTTGGCGCCTGGCTCCAGCGCCTGTTCGATGATGGCGCGCCGGAGCGCGCGGCAGATCACGCTGACCTTGTCCGACGATTCAGAAGTCTTGCTACTGGCGCGCGCCGCCATCGGCGAATCCCATGGGAGTGACATCTCTCTTTAGCACAGGCTCGCGTCGATTCAGCGCTCCAATTGCATGCAGTTTGGCCTCCGGACTGCCTAAATCGAATCCGGCGATTTGGCGCGGATTTCGGCTAGGCCATTGATTTCGCGGGGCTCGATCGCTGGCATCCAGCTTGCATGCACTTTTCCTGTGATGCGCATGCAACCCAACGCCCAATTCGACGGCCAGCCCGTTCCCGAAGGCTCGGCCACGCCCGCCATCGAGCTGTCCGAGGCCTCGGTCACCTTCGGGCGCGGCGACCGCGCCGTGCCTGCTTTGTCGAAGACCACGCTCAAGATCGCCGACGGCGAGTTTGTCGCATTGGTCGGCCCATCCGGATGCGGCAAATCGACCATTTTGCGGCTGGTCAGCGGCCTGGTGCAGCCGACCAGCGGCGTCGTCATCGTCGGCGGCCGCGAAGTGGCGGCGCGGGCGATGCGGGTCGGCATGGCCTTTCAGAACCCGACCATGCTGCCGTGGATGACGATCGAGCGGAACATCATGCTGCCGCTGAAGATCGTCGAGCCGTTCCGCTCGAAGTTCCGCAAGCTGCGCAAGACCGAATTCCGCGACAAGGCTAATGCCCTGCTGGAGCAGGTCGGCCTCAAGGGCTTCGGCAATCGCTATCCCTGGCAGCTCTCCGGCGGCATGCTCCAGCGCGCCAATCTCTGCCGCGCGCTGATCCACGAGCCGCGCATGCTGCTGCTCGACGAGCCCTTTGGCGCCCTCGACCAGTTCACCCGCGAGGAGCTATGGGCGATCCTCCAGAATCTCTGGATGACGCACAAGCCGACCGTGCTGCTGGTGACGCACGATCTGCGCGAGGCGGGCTTCCTTGCCAGCCGCATCTGCGTGATGAGCGCGCGCCCCGGCCGCATCCTCGACGACAGCCGCGTCGAATTCGCGCGGCCGCGCACGGTCGCGATGACGTTCGAGCCGGATTTCGTCGCGCTGAACCAGAAGCTGCGCGCCTTCATCGAGGATGCGCGCAGCGCCGCTGATCAGGGGGCAGGCTGATGTTCGGGATCGATGTCAGGCAGAAAGCATGGTCGGCGGGGCTGATCGTGCTGTTCTTCGTCGCCTGGGAGCTGTTCTGCCTAATGTCCGGCATGTCCGACCTGGTGCTGCCGCGACCCTCGCAGGTGTTCGTGACGCTGGTCCAGCGCTTCCCGGTACTGTGGCCGCATATCGTGCAGACGCTGGCCACCACCATGCTCGGCTTCGTGCTTGGCGTCGCGCTCGGCGTCGCCCTCGGCGCGATCATCGGCGTGTCGAAGACGGCCTACGACACCTGCTATCCGCTGCTGATCGGCTTCTCCTCGATCCCCAAGGTCGCGGTGGTGCCGATCTTCGTGCTGTGGTTCGGCTCCGGCACGGTGCCGGCGGTGCTGACTGCGCTGTCGATCTGCTTCTTCCCGATCGTGGTCAACATCGCGACCGGCCTTGCTACCACCGAGCCCGAGCTTGAGGACGTCTTGAAGGCGCTCGGCGCCAGCAAGCTCGACATCCTCTGGAATGTTGGTCTGCCGCGCACCATGCCGTTCTTCTTTGCTTCGCTGAAGGTTGCGATCTCCTACGCCTTCGTCGGCGCGGTGCTGTCTGAGACGGTCGCCTCCAACCGCGGCATCGGCAACGTCATGATGACCGCGTCCTCCAATTTTAACGTGCCGCTGGTGTTCGCCGGCTTGTTCGTGCTCGCCGGGCTCGGTGTCGCGCTCTACGTCGTGTTCTCGCTGATCGAAGGGCAGGTCACCGGCTGGGCCACGCGCAAGAACGACGTGATCGCCACCTGATTTTTCCAACCGTCACGCAACGAAGCTTGAGGAGGTCTCGATGTTGAGAAACGTAACTGCCGCGCTGTTGGCATTGGCCCTGTCCACGGGGGCCGCAATCGCCCAGGAGACCACGATCAAGTTCACACTGGGCTGGAAAACCCAGGGCAGCGACGCTGCCTTCTTCTATGCCAAGGACAACGGCTTCTTCAAGGAGGAAGGCCTCAACGTCGTCATCGATCAGGGCGAGGGCTCCGGCGCCACCGTCACGCGTGTGATGTCCGGCGCCTATGACGCCGGCTTCGGCGACGTCAACGCCATCATCCAGAACGCCTCGACCAAGCCGCAGGAGGCGCCCGTCATGGTCTACATGATGTGGAACCAGCCGCCGTTCGCCATCGTCGCCAAGAAGAGCAGCGGCATCAACACCATCAAGGATTTCGAGGGCCGCACGCTCGGCGGTGCGCAGGGCACGCCGACGACGCGCTTGTTGCCGGTGTTCACCCGCAAGAACGGGCTCGACGGCGAGAAGATCAAGATCTCCAACATGGCGCCGAACCTGCAGGAGCCGATGCTGATCAAGGGCGACATCGATGCGGCCCTCGTCTTCAACATCACCAGCTATTTCAATCTGGTGCTCAACCGCCAGGATCCGGACAAGGACTTCAAATGGTTTTCGTTCGGTGAATATGGCCTCGATCTCTACTCCAACGGCGTGATGGTCTCCCGCAAGCTGATCGCCTCGAATCCGAAGGCCGTCGCGGGCCTGGTGCGCGCCATCAACAAGGGTGCGATCGCGATCGCCAAGGACCAGAATGCCGGCATGAAGGCGGCACTGAACTACGACAACCTCATTAACGCCGAGGTGGAGAAGCGCCGGCTGCAATATTCCTTCGAGAAGCTGATCGTCTCGCCGGAGATGAAGGAGATCGGCATCGGCGACATCAAGGACGACCGGATGACGCGCGCGATCGGCATCGTGGTCGAGGGCTATCAGCTCGCCCGTGCGCCGACGCCGGCGGAGGTGTTCTCGCGCGAATTCCTGCCGCCGCGCGGGGAGCGGGAGCTGGTGTACACTGCCAACTGAACTTGGAGGAACAGCCATGGCCACGGAGATCTCGGCAACCAGCCTGTTCCGTGGCCCTGACCGTGGCGTCAGCGAGAACGTCGTGCTGCGGCACGACGAGGGCGTCATCACCGAAATCTCGGAAGGAGCGGGGCCGGCGCCTCGCTCCTTCGTCATCCCCGCCTTCGTCAACGCCCATGATCATGCCCGTGCCACGGCGTCGTCCTTCGGTGCGGTCGGCATGCCCCTGGAAAGCTGGATTTTGCGAACCGCACTGGGCTCGCCGATCGATCCCTATCTGACAGCCGTCTCGGCATTGGCCCGTTCCGCCAAGGCAGGCTGCGCGGCGATGATGGTCCATTACACGCGTCCGAGCGGGACGATGCCGCTGCTCGATGAGGCCAAGGCCATCGCGAAAGCCGCATCCGACGTCGGGATTCGCATGGCGTTTGCAATGGCGGTGCGCGATCAGAATCCCATCGTCTACGGTGATGCCGAGCCATTGCTTTCTGGGCTTGCCGGGGACGATCGCAAGACCATCGAGGATCTCTTCGTTCGCGCGCCGCTGTCGCCGAAGGCTTATATCGAGCTCACCGACGCAATTGCCGCAGCCACCGCCGGACCGATGGTCGACGTGCAGCTCGGGCCGGCCGGTGTGCAATGGTGCTCGAAGCCGCTGCTGAAGGCCGTCGCGGAGAACTCCGCGCGGACCGGTCGCCGCATTCACATGCATCTGCTGGAAACAGTGTACCAGCGCGCCTGGGCCGACCAGCACTTTCCGGACATGGTGCGCTGGCTTCGCGATGTCGGCTTCCTCTCCGAGCGGCTGACGCTGGCGCATTGCATTCACGCCCGTCCGGATGAGCTCGAGATGATCGCCGCCTCCGGCGCGCGCATCGTTACCAATTTCAGCTCGAACATGCATTTGCGCTCGGGCCTCGCCCCGATCGCCGCCGCGCACAGATGCGGCTGCGCCATCACTGTGGGCGTCGACGGCCTGGCGCTGGACGAGGATGACGACATTTTGCGCGAGATGCGGCTGGTGCAGATGGTCCATGGCGGCCTCGGCTTCAAGGCGACATGGACGCCCGCCGAGATGTTTGCGCTCGCCATCCGCAACGGACGCCATGCGACCGGGGCGCCCGGGAATGGTGAGCTCGCGGCGGGCAATCCGGCCGACTACGTCGTGATCGATCTCGATCGGCTGGATCGGGACCAGATCATGCCGGTCGATCCCATGGCGCTGCTGTTTGCGCGTGGCAACGCCTCCCTGGTGAAGGAGGTGGTCGTCGCCGGCAGGACGATCGCGCGGGACGGGGTCTGCGCGAGCGTCGACCTGCCGGCCGTCGAGCGGGAATTGCGGGCGATGTATCGCGCCAATGTCGGCAAGCTCGACAGCTTCCGGCGGATGTGGCCGTCCCTGTCGGATCGGCTGAGCGGCTGGTTCGAGCAGCAGCTGACCTGCGAGTGACGCGCCGATGGGCGCCGCGACGGAATGTATATCAAACAGCGATGGCTGGTAGACGCAGCCTGGTCTGGCGCATGACCAACCTCTAGGCTATCAGCTCCTCGATAGTTCGACACCAATCCCCTTCGAGGAGCCTCTGATGCGCCTACCGACCATTCTCCTGGCCCTGACATGTCTTGCCGGCGCAGCTTCGGCCGAAGACCTCACGGGCACGCTCCAGAAGGTCAAGGAGACCAAGAAGATCACGCTGGGCTATCAGGAGGCCTCCGTCCCGTTCAGCTATCTCGACGGCAACCAGAAGCCGGTCGGCTTTGCCATGGACATCTGCCTCCGTATCGTCGAAGCCGTGAAGAAGCAACTCGGCATATCAGACATTTCGGTCGAGACTGTCGCGGTGACGTCCTCGAACCGGATTCCCTTGATGGTCAACGGCACGCTCGACCTGCATTGCTCGGCGACCACCAACAATGCCGACCGCCAGAAGCAGGTCGCCTTCACCAACACGCACTTCCTCAGCGCGACGCGGTTCGCGGCCAGGAAGGCGGCGAGCATCAAGACCATCGACGATCTCAAGGGCAAGGCGGTCACGGCGGTCGCGGGATCTGTGAACCTGACGCAGCTCGCCAAGGTCAATACCGAGCGCAATCTCGGCATCAACATCATGCCGGCCAAGGACCAGGCCGAGGCGTTCCTGCTGCTGGAGACCGACCGCGCCCAGGCCTATGCGCTCGACGACGTCCAGCTCGCGGTGGCGATCGCGCGGTCGAAGGAGCCGCAGGCTTACATGATCAGCGAAGAAGCGTTCTCCAAGCCTGAGCCCTACGGCATCATGCTGCGGCGGGAGGATGCGCCGTTCAAGGCGCTCGCCGATCGCGCCACCGCGGAGCTTTATGCCAGCCCCGAGATCGAGGTGCTCTACAAGAAGTGGCTGCAATCGCCGACGCCGCCGAACGGCCTCAACTACAACGTCCCGATGTCATCCGCCTTGCGCAACGCCTTCAAGAAACCGAGCTCGAGCGCCGATCCTGACGTGTACGCGGTGAACTGAGGCGAGGCGGCCGGGCGCTGACGGGCGTTATGCGACCCTGTACTCCCTGAATCGTTCGCGCAGCGCCGATTTCAGCACCTTGCCGGTGCCGGTCATCGGGAATTCGTCGAGGAATTCGACGGCGTCCGGCAGCCACCAGCTCGCGATCTTCGGACGCATGTGCTCGAGCAGCGTCTTGCCGTCGACGGTCGCTCCCTTCTTGCGGACGACGAGGAGCAGGGGGCGCTCCTGCCATTTCTCGTGGCTGATCGCGACGACGGCCGCTTGCAGCACGTCGGGGTGGGACAGGGCGATGTCCTCGAGCTGGATCGAGGAGATCCACTCGCCCCCGGACTTGATCACGTCCTTGGAACGATCGGTCAACGTGACGTGGCCTTGTGGGTCGATCACGGCCATGTCGCCGGTGATCAGCCAGCCGTCGCGGTCGAGGCCTTCGTCCAGCTTCATGTAGCCGGAGGCAACCCAGGGCCCGCGGGCGCGCAAATGGCCGACCGTCTTGCCGTCGCGCGGCAGCTCAATGCCGGCGTCGTCGACGATGCGCAAATGCGTGCCGAAGCAGGCGCGGCCGGAGACCTGGCGGCGGTCGAATTTCTCCTTCTCGCTGAGATGCTCCGAGCCCGGCCGCAGGCCCGGCATCGAGCAGCCCAGCGCCTCGGTCATGCCCCAGGCCTGGATGTAATCGACATTGTACTCGCGTTTGAGCTTCTCGACCATTGCGCGCGGCGGGGCCGAGCCCGACGACAACGTCGCGCGCAGGGTCGAGAATCTGTTGCCAGTCCGCCCAAGCCAATCGAGCAGGATCAGCCAGAAGCTCGGCACGCCCGCCGACAGTGTCACCTTCTCGCCTTCCAGCAATTCATAAAGCTTGTCCGGCTCGTAGTTGCGGCCGGGCAGCACGAGCTTCGATCCCGTATAGGGCGCTGTGAACGGCATGTTCCAGCCATTGCCGTGGAAGAGCGGCGCCATCGGCATCATCACCTCGCGCACACCTTCGACATGTCCCGGCAGGAAGTCGAAATTGCAGCAGGTCATGGTCTGCAGGATCGCGGCGCGGTGCGAGTAGATCACGCCCTTGGGATTGCCCGTCGTGCCCGAGGTGTAGCAGATCGTCGAGGCGGCCTTCTCGTCGAACTCCGGCCAGGCGAAGCCGGCATCGTTCTCGCGTCCCAGAAGCTCTTCGTAACAATGCACGTTCGCGAGCTTCGTCTCCGGCATCCGCTCGCGCGAGGACATCACGACATAGGCCTCGATCGTCTTCAGCTGCGGCGCAATCGCCTCCACGATCGTCAGCGTGGCGCGGTCGATGAAGAGCAGGCGGTCCTCGGCATGATTGATGATGTAGACGAGCTGCTCGGGAAACAGCCTGGGATTGACCGTGTGCAGCACGTAGCCCATGCCCGGCGCGGCGTAGAACATCTCGAAATGCCGGTGTGTATTCCAGGCCAGCGTTCCGACGCGATCGCCTTGCTTCATGCCGAGCCGCTTCAGCGCCAGCGCCATGCGCTTGATGCGCGGATGCGCGTCTGAGTAGGTGTAGCGATGGATGTCGCCCTCGATCTCGCGTGCGACGATCTCGGCTTCGCCATGATAATCGGCCGCATACTGGATCAGGCCGCTGATCAGCAGCGGCATGTCCATCATCAATCCCTGCATGGTCTCCCTCCGGATAGCCATGTCGTTGCATGGCGTAGGCTCGTGATTTGCGCTCGAGGTTAGCGGAACGTCACGCAGCGTTCACGCAAAAAACAATCAGCGTGATTGCATGCCGCGCTTTTTCGGCGCTAACGTGCGGTGAGCTGCCGCCGAAGCAGCATGCGCGGGAGGAATCGAATGTCAGCGGAAAGACACAAGACCGATGCAAGCGGCGCTTCTACGGTCGATATTTCCGCCCTCCGTGCCCGTTATCGCGACGAGCGCGACCGCCGTCTGCGCGCCGAGGGCAAGGCGCAGTATGTCGAGGTTGCGGGCGAGTTCGGCCGTTATCTCGACGACCCCTGGGCCGATCCCGGATTTGCGCGCGCGGCCATCAGCGAAACGACCGAAGTGCTCATCGTCGGCGGTGGCTTCGGCGGCCTGCTGTGTGGCGCGCGATTGCGCGAGGCCGGCATCGCGGATTTTCGTATCGTGGAAAAGGCCGCCGACTTCGGCGGCACCTGGTACTGGAATCGTTATCCCGGCGCCGCCTGCGATACCGAGAGCTATATCTACCTGCCGCTGCTGGAAGAGACCGGTTACATGCCGATCCGCAAATATGCCCGGGCGCCGGAGATCTACGAGCACTCGCGCCGCATCGGCCGTCATTTCGGGTTGTACGAGCGCGCGCTGTTTCAGACCGTTATCTCGCGGATGACGTGGCAGGAGCATGAGGCGCGTTGGCTGGTCGAGACCAACAGGGGCGACCAGATCCGCGCGCGCTTCGTCATCCTCGCCGGCGGACCGCTGAGCCGTCCGAAGCTGCCGGGCATTGCCGGCATCGAGACGTTCAGAGGTCACAGCTTTCACACCAGCCGCTGGGATTACGGCTACACCGGCGGCAACGCGGATGGTGGCCTGACCGGTCTTGCCGGCAAGCGCGTCGGCATCATCGGCACCGGCGCCACCGCCGTGCAATGCGTGCCGCATCTCGGCCGCTACGCCAAGGAGCTCTATGTGTTCCAGCGCACGCCGTCCGCGATCGGGGTTCGCGACGATCGTCCGACCGACCCGGCCTGGGCGCAGAGCCTCAAGCCAGGCTGGCAGCGCGAGCGCATGGACAATTTTACCGCCGTGATTTCAGGCGAGCCGTTCGAGCAGGACCTGGTGCAGGACGGCTGGACCGGCCTGCTCGGCGAGATCCTGCTGGCACCGCGCCGGCAAAAGCAGCCGGTGACCTCGATTGAGGAAGCGCTGAAGGTCATCGAGCAGGCCGACTACCGTAAGATGGAGGAGATCCGCGCGCGCGTCGACACCGTGGTCAAGGATGAGGCGACCGCGGCTGCGCTCAAGCCCTGGTACAAGGCGTTCTGCAAGCGGCCGTGCTTCCACGACGAATATCTGGACACCTTCAACCGTCCCAACGTGTATCTCGTCGATACCGGGGGAAAGGGCGTCGAACGCATCACCGAGAATGCCGTCGTCGCCGGCGGCAAGGCCTACGAGCTCGACTGCCTGATCTATGCCAGCGGCTTCGAGGTCGGCACCGATTACGCGCGCCGCATGGGCTTCGAGGTCTATGGCCGCGACGGCATGAGCCTGTCCGAGCGCTGGCAGGACGGCGTCAAGACGCTGCACGGCTTCTACAGCCGCGGTTTTCCGAACTGCTTCCTGATCGTCACCGTGCAGGCCGGCCAGAGCGCCAATTTTCCGCACATCATCGACGAGCAGTCGCAGCACATCGCCTATGTCATCAAGCAGGCGCGCGAGCGCAACGCACGCACCCTGGAGCCGACGCTTGCCGCCGAGAATGCCTGGGTCGAAGAGGTCGTCAAGGCCGCGCTCGGCCGGCAGACCTATCTCGCCGAATGCACGCCGGGCTACTACAACAACGAAGGCGTGTTCGATCCGATCGCGGCAAGAAACAGTCAATATTGGCGCGGGCCGGTGGCATTCCTGCGGTTGCTCGACAAATGGCGCAAAGAGGGCAACCTGGAAGGCCTCGAATTGTCCTATGATCAGGCCATGGAGTCGGCGCATTCCAGCGGGTAAGATTGCGCCGCCGAGCGGTACAGGACAGGAGAGGTCGGGCATGATCAGGGGCAGGGCTGTTGCGGGAGCGGTTCTTGGCGCAATGACGCTGCTCGGTTGCCTGGCATCCTCCGCCGAGGCCGCGCAATGCGGCAGCTCGCCGGCCGGCTTCGAGGCCTGGAAGCGCGAGTTCAGCGCGGAGGCGCAGGGCAAGGGCATCGGCCCCACCGCGCTGTCGGCGCTGATGCAGACGAACTATGCCAGCGCCACAATCGCGGCCGACCGCGGCCAGCGCAGCTTCTCGCTGACGCTGGACCAGTTCCTGGCCAAGCGCGGCGCCACCACCATCGTCGCCAAGGGCCGGCAGCTCAAGCAGTCGCAGGCCGCCTTGTTCGCCTCGATCGAGCAGCGCTATGGCGTCCCGCCTGGGCCGCTGATCGCGATCTGGGGCATGGAGACCGGCTTCGGCAGCCAGCGCGGCAACCAGAACATGCTGTCGTCGATTGCGACCCTCGCCTATGACTGCCGCCGTCCCGAATTCTTCACCGACCAGCTCTATGCCGCCCTGAAGCTGATCGACCGCGGTACGCTGTCGGGATCGACCCGCGGGTCCATGCATGGCGAGGTCGGCCAGACCCAGTTCATGCCCAAGAGCATTCTGGCCTACGGCACCGGCAATCTCGAAGTTGCGGCCAATGCGCTGAACTCGACGGCGAATTTCCTCAAAGCCCATGGTTGGCGTGCGGGAGCCGGATACCAGCCGGGCGAGCCCAATTTCGCTGCCATCGAGGCTTGGAATGCCGCTGGTGTCTATCAAAAGGCGATCGCGCTGATGGGCCGGCAGATCGACGAGGGCGGGAGTGCCGCGGCCTCACGCTGAGCTCTTGCTCAGCGACGTGTGATGCGACGGCGCGAGAAAGTTGTTGCCTTCTGGAACCGACGGCACGAGGTTTGCTTTGATCAAGTTCAGGGCTGGGCATGAGGAGACTCAACATGGCTACCCAGATCGTGATGGACCAAACTGGCGATACGCGCCACGAGTTTGATCCTGGCAACGCCGAGGCGCTGGCGCGAGCCGAACGGCGCTTTCGTGAGCTGACCGGAGCGGGCTTCACCGCCGCGCTTCGAACCGGACCTGGCGAAGTGACCCGGATCCGATCGTTCGATCCGACCGCGCAGGAAACGCTGTTCTATCCCCGCCTGGTCGGCGGTTGATCTGAGCTGCTCATGATCGCGGCAGTTTGGCTCCGCGCGCCGGCGCGTGCGCGCCTGCATGCGCTGCGTGAACTCTATCGCCGCTTCTTCGGCGAGAACACGCCGGATGCGCGCGGCCGCCGGCTTCTGGCCGAATGGCTGTCACCGGCGCAGCGCGCGCAATTCGAGCAATTTCGATATTTCGACGTCGTCGGTTGCGACACCGGCCGGACCTATCGCATCCACTACGGCACAGCCGCCAACGTCCACGAGGTCGATAGTGAGGGACGCGCCACGATGGGGTGGTGTTTCGTCCCGTCAGGCTTTCTGGTACCGGGCGATGTGATGTTGGCGCAGAAGATCGCGCTCGAAACGGACGAGAGGGGGGCGCTTGCGCTCGCCAACCGGTTTCCGCCGGCAACGCATTCCGAGCACTTCTACCGGAGGCCATTCTAAGAGCATGAAAAGTGCGGACGTCTTAGATCATGCTCAACGATTACCCAAAGCGCGATGACGATTCATACTAATCGCATCGCGCTTTAGCCTCGGGATGGAGGAACGCTCAGGAATGCGTGGTGCGATAGGCGTCGACCGCATGCGCCGCGAAGACGCCGACGCTGCACAGAGCGAGCAGGGCTGAGATCAGCTCGATCATAGCTCGTCCTCCCGCAGCGGCTGGGCAACGAGGTTCTGGCAGCACGAATATTCGTAGATCAGGTCGAGGATGAACTGCATATTGGCCGTCCCTGTATTTATTTTGACAACCACTTAATCGGCAATCTGTTTCAGGCGTGTTTCGTCGCATCGCGAAAGGGGTTTCGTCAGGAACCTTGCGCTGGTTTGTGCGCTGCGGGCCCGCTATATCCCTCATGGCTCAGGCGATTGAGCCGTCTCTTCGGGAGCGGCACGTCATTTTGCGAGGCAAAATCATGGCGCAGGTCGAGTGGTTCGACGATCTCACCATCGGAATGCAGTTCAAATCCCCCGAAGTCGTGGTCACCGAGGCCGACATCAAGCGCTTTGCCGCCGAGTTCGATCCGCAGCCAATGCATCTCGACCACGAGGCGGCAAAGCAGACCCTGTTCAAGGGGCTTGCTGCCTCGGGATGGCACACCGCCGCGATCGCCATGAACCTTGCGATCCAGACCCGTCCGTTCGGCCCGCATCCGCTGATCGGCGCCGGTGTGGACGGCCTGCGCTGGACCATGCCGGTGCGGCCCAACGACCGCCTGCATCTGGTCGGCGAGGTCATGAGCCTGACGCCGTCGAAATCGAAGCCGCAAGGCATCGCGCTGGTGAAATGGACCATGTTCAACCAGAACGGCGAGGAGGTTTACACCTTCACTCCGATCGCGATCGTGCCGCGGCGGGGATAGGACGGCCGCCGGCCGTTCGCCTTGCCCTCTTGCGAGCCGCCGGGAGAGGTGGTCATCTCGGCGCGGGGAACGCGCTGGAGGCCGACATGAAACGATCTCTTCTTGCCGCCGAAATTCTCGCTTGCGTCTTGAGCGCAACCGCCTCGAGCTCGAGGCCCGCGCTTGCGCAACAATCCAAGGTCGGCGACTGGACCATCGAGAAGCGCGCGCAGGACACCCATTGCAATGCCAGCCGCGGCTACAAGGACAAGGATGACGAGAACCGCGACTACGTCATCGTGATCACCTATTCCGAGCAGGCGATCGTGATCGTGATGATCTACGACGGTTGGGAATGGGACAAGGTCGGCGAGATCCTCCGGGCCGATGTCGGCACCGACGACGCCGATATCATGAAGAAGGCCAAGTGGGAGGTCATGGACAAGACCACGGTGCGCGGCATCTTCGCATACGACCAGTCGATCATGGACCGCCTAGCAAAGGCCAAGCGCCTCACGCTCGACTTCGAGGACGACGAGGATGACAGCGTCGAGATGCAGATCCCGCGGGCCGGCGAGGCGCTGGCGGCGTTGAAATTCTGCGAGGAGAACCGGAAATGATGGTCCCGCCGGGGGCGTGCCGCGGCGGGACGCTGTTCACTCGGCAGGCCCCTGGACCGGCGCCGCGCTGATGTCGCTGCCGTGATGGATCAGCGGCTTCATGCCGGTGACGGTTCTGAGCAGCACATAGAACACCGGCGTCAGGAACAGGCCGAACACGGTGACGCCGATCATGCCCGAGAACACGGCAACGCCCATCGCGCGCCGCATCTCCGAGCCCGCGCCGGTCGAGAGCACCAGCGGCAGCACGCCCATGATGAACGCCATCGACGTCATCAGGATCGGGCGTAGCCGCAAGCGGCTGGCTTCGATCGCAGCCCGGATCGGCGTGCGCCCGGCGAATTCGAGCTCGCGCGCGAATTCGACGATAAGGATCGCGTTCTTGGCGGAGAGGCCGACCAGCACGATGAGGCCGATCTGGGTGAAGACGTTGTTGTCGCCCTTGGAGATCCAGACGCCGAACATCGCGGCGAGCAAGCCCATCGGCACGATCATGATGATCGACAGCGGCAGGGTCAGACTCTCATAGAGCGCGGCCAGCACCAGGAACACCAGCAGGATCGCCAGCGGGAACACCCAGATGCCGGAATTGCCGGCTATGAACTCCTGATAGGTCAGGTCGGTCCATTCGAAGGCAAAGCCCGGCGGCAGCACCTCCGCCGCGATCCGCGTGGCTGCTTCCTGCGCCTGGCCCGATGAAAAGCCCGGCGCAGCCGCCGCGTTGATATCGGACGACAGGAAGCCGTTGTAGCGGATCGCGCGCTCCGGCCCCGCGCTCTGGCGGATGTTGAGCAGCGCCGACAATGGCACCATGTCGCCGGACGACGAGCGCACCTTCAACTGCCTGATGTCGTCGGCGCGGGCGCGGAACGGTGCGTCGGCCTGGACGCGGACCGAATAGGTGCGGCCGAACTTGTTGAAGTCGTTGACGTAGTAGGAGCCGAGGTAGATTTGCAGCGTGTTGAACACCTCGGTCACGGGCACGCCCAGCTGCAGCGCCTTGGTGCGGTCGATGTCGGCGAACAGCTGCGGCACGTTGACCTGGAAGCTGGAGAACACGCCGGCGATCTCCGGCGCCTTCTGCATCGCCGCGATGAAGGCGTTGGTGGCCTCATTCAGGGCGTCATAGCCGAGACCGGCGCGGTCCTCGATCTGCAGCTTGAAGCCGCCGATGGTGCCGAGGCCGTTGACCGGCGGCGGCGGGAACATGGCGATGAAGGCTTCCTGAATGCCGGCATATTTCTTGTTCAGCTCGGCCGCGATCGCAGGGCCGCTGAGCGAGGGATCCTTGCGCTCGTCGAACGGCTTCAGCGTCGAGAACACGATGCCGGCATTGGATGAGTTGGTGAAGCCGGAGATCGACAGGCCCGGGAAGGCTACCGAGCTCTCGACACCGGGCTGGGTCAGCGCGATGTCGCTCATCCTGCGGATCACCTCTTCGCTGCGGTCGAGCGTGGCGCCATCGGGCAGGCGGGCGAAGCCGACCAGATATTGCTTGTCCTGGCCCGGCACGAATCCGCTCGGCACCTGCTGGAACAGAAATGTGGTGAGTCCGACGAGGACCACATAAAGGCCCATCATCGCGGACTTACGCGAGATCACCTTGCCGACGCTGCCGCTGTAGTTCTCCGAGGACCGCGCGAACGCCTTGTTGAACCCGCGGAAGAACCAGCCGAGGCTCTTCTCCATGATCAGCGTCAGCCAGTCCTTCGGCTCGTTGTGGCCCTTGAGCAGCAGCGCCGACAACGCCGGAGACAGCGTCAGCGAATTGATGGCGGAGATCACCGTCGAAATCGCGATCGTCAGCGCGAACTGCTTGTAGAACTGCCCGGTGAGGCCGGAGATGAAGGCGAGCGGCACGAACACCGCGATCAGCACCAGCGCGATCGCGATGATCGGACCCGAGACCTCGCGCATCGCCTGATAGGTGGCATCGCGCGGCGACAGCCCGGACTCGATGTTGCGCTCGACGTTCTCGACCACGACGATGGCGTCGTCGACGACGATGCCGATGGCGAGCACCAGGCCGAACAGGGTGAGCGCGTTGATCGAGAAGCCGAACACGTGCATCACGGCGAAGGTGCCGACGATCGACACCGGCACTGCCAGCAGGGGGATGATCGAGGCCCGCCAGGTCTGGAGGAACAGGATCACCACCAGCACGACCAGCGCGATCGCCTCCAAGAGCGTGTGGATCACAGCCTCGATCGAGGAGCGGACGAACTGGGTGGGGTCGTAGACGATCTGATAGGACACGCCTTCCGGCATGTTCTTCTTGATCTCCGCCATGGTGGCGCGGACGTTGTCGGAGATCTGCAGCGCGTTGGAGCCCGGCGCCTGGGAGATCGGGATTGCCACCGCATGCTTGTTGTCGAGCAGCGAGCGCAGGCCGTATTCGGACGCCCCTAACTCGATGCGCGCGACATCGCGCAAGCGCACCACTTCGCCGCGCGTGCCGGTCTTGACCACGATGTCGCCGAACTGCTCTTCATTTGCGAGCCGGCCCTCCGCGTTGACGGAGAGCTGAAGATCGATGCCCTTGATGTTCGGGGAGGAGCCGACCACGCCGGCGGCGGCCTCGACGTTCTGCGCCTGGATCGCGCGCACGATGTCGCTGGCGGTCAGACCGTGCTCGGCCGCCTTCTGCGGATCGACCCAGACCCGCATCGAATAGTCGCCGGCGCCATAGAGCTGGACGTCGCCGACGCCGTCGATCCGCGCCAGCCGGTCCTTGACGTTGAGCACGGCGTAGTTGCGCAAATACGTCATGTCGTAGCGGCCGTTCGGCGACAACAGATGCACCACCATGGTGAGGTCGGGCGAGGACTTCTTGGTGATGATGCCGAGCTGGCGCACCACGGCCGGCAGGCGCGGCTCGGCCTGCTGCACGCGGTTCTGCACCAGCTGCGTCGCCTTGTCGGGATCGGTGCCGAGCCGGAACGTCACCGTCAGCGTCATCGCGCCGTCGGTGGTCGCCTGGCTCGACATGTAGAGCATGTTCTCGACGCCGTTGATCTGCTCCTCGATCGGCGTTGCCACCGTCTCCGCGATCACCTTGGGGTTGGCGCCGGGATAGGTCGCGCGCACCACCGACGGAGGGCGGCACGACGTCCGGATATTCCGAGATCGGCATCGCGAACAGCGAGATCAGCCCGGCAAGGAAGATCAGGACCGACAGCACGCCGGCGAAAATCGGACGATCGATGAAGAACTTTGACAGATTCATGGCCTTGCCCTGGGCAATATCCTGATGTTCTCCGAGACCTCCACTCGTCATTCCCCGGCGCGCGAAGCGCGAACCCGGAATCCAGAGGTGATGTGATCGGAGTTTCGTACGCTCGAGATCCCGGGTTCGCGCGATGCGCGCCCCGGGATGACGGGGTGCATTAACGCTGCACCACGTCCTGGTTGCTGTGGTTCGACGCCTGCTGCGGCCCCCGTGCGCCCATCGCCGCCACCTCCGTCTTGAGAAGGGCGCC
The DNA here is from genome assembly GCF_044909005.1 of Bradyrhizobium sp. USDA 223. Lineage (NCBI taxonomy): Bacteria > Pseudomonadati > Pseudomonadota > Alphaproteobacteria > Hyphomicrobiales > Nitrobacteraceae > Bradyrhizobium > Bradyrhizobium sp. USDA 223. The sequence continues at coordinate 3,185,112 of NZ_JBIYDR010000001.1, read as the reverse complement.
CGGACGCACGCGTTGCAGACCGTTGACGACGATGCGGTCGCCGGACTTCAGGCCCGAGGTGACGATGCGAAGCCCATCGACGGCGCCGCCGAGCGTGACCGGCCGGTAGACGGCGCGGCTATCGTCGCCGACTGCCATCACGAACTTCTTGTCCTGGTCGGTGCCGATCGCGCGCTCGTCGATCATCACAAGCGCCTGTTGCTTCGGCTGGCCCATGCGCACGCGCGCGAACTGGCCGGGGATGAGACGCCCGTCGTCGTTGCGGAACACTGCGCGGACACGGATGGTGCCGCTCTGGCCGTTGACCTGGTTGTCGATCAGCTGGATGTTGCCCTTCGCGGACAAGCCGCCCGAGGTCGTCATCTCGACCGGGATCTGGTCGAGCTTGCCGCGTTGGCCGGAAGCATCGGCGATCGAGTTCAGCGCGCGCAGCACCACCTCTTCGTCCGCATCGAACGAGGCGTAGATCGGATTGACCGAGACCAGCGAGGTCAGCACCGGCGAGGCGGTGCCGGCGGCGACGAGATTGCCGACGGTGACCTCGATCTTGCCGACGCGGCCATCCACGGGGGCGCGCACTTCGGTGTAGTCGAGATTGAGCTTTGCGGTCTGGAGCGTTGCCTCGGCCGCCTTGACGTTGGCGATCGCTTCGCGATTGGCGTTGTCGCGCTGGTCGTAGTCGCGGCGGGTGACGACGGCGTTGCCGACGAGCTGCGCGCCGCGCTCGAGCTCGCTCTGGGTGAAGACGACGCGGGCTTTTGCGGCCTCGAGCTGGGCGGCAGCCTTGTCGACCTCGGCCGCATAGGGGGCGGGATCAATCTTGAACAGCACGTCGCCGGCTTTCACCAGCGCGCCCTCGGTGAAGTTCGCCGACATGATCGCACCCGCAACGCGGGGGCGGAGCTCGACACGGTTGATCGCCTCGAGCCTGCCGGAGAAATCGTCCCACAGCACGGTCTGCCGCGGCTCGATCATCGCGACGGTGACGGAAACGGCTTGTTCAGCTGCGGCCGCTGGTGCGGTCGCTTGTGCCGCATGAAAATAGCGGCCGGTCACGATCGAGCCGGCCGCGGCGAGGGCGCCCACGATGGCGACGCCGCCCAGAAGGCGGCGGAAACGGCCGGTGCGGGAGGTATTTTGGGAGGGATGCATTCGCGCGCTCCAGATATGTAGTGTTCACTACAGATGTGGAGCTGGATACCGCAGTGCAAGATACTTATGTACCAATCACTAAGAAAATTGTACGCCGATACCGCGACGATTGGAAGACACAAGAAAAAGAAAGCTAGAACAAATAGATAGGATCCAGCGTTAGGCTGAGACAGCACGCCGAATCCGAGGAGACAGGCACATGGGCATGGGACGCCCCCGCGAATTCGACGCCGAAACGGCGTTGGACCAGGCGATGGAAGTGTTTTGGCGCCATGGCTATGAGGGCGCGACAATTGCCCAGCTCACGGAGGCCATGGGCATTAATCCGCCCAGTCTCTACGCCTGCTTCGGCAATAAGGAAGGCCTGCTGAAGGCGGCGCTCGACCGCTACACCAAGCTGCGCAACACCTGGATGGACGAGGTGGTCGCAGCGCCCACCGCTCGCGAGGTGGCGGAGCGGATGCTGATGGGCATCGCCGACAAGCAGACCGATCCCGCCAATCCGCCCGGCTGCCTGCTCGTGCAGGGTGGCATCGCCTGCGGCACCGGCTCAGAAAACGTCCCCTTCGAACTCGCCGCCCGCCGCGCCCAGAACGAGGACCAGCTCCGCGACCGTTTCGTCCGGGCCAAGGCGGAGGGCGACCTCAAGGAGAGCGCCGATCCGGCCGCGCTGGCGCGCTATGTCTCGGCGGTGTCGGTCGGCATGGGCGTGATGGCGTCCTCAGGCGCCGATCGCGAAGCGCTGCGGCAGGTCGCTGAAGTCGCTGTGCAGGCGGTGGAGGCGCAGTCGGCGAGGGGGTAGAGAGTGGCAGCGCGCCGCGCTGAACGATGATCTGCCCGCTCGGGAGCGCGAGAGATCGCAAGCCGCTTAGCTCAAGTCGTGCAGGTCCTTTCCAAGCGGCGGTGTCAGACGAAAGTTCGAGAACACGACTTGCAGCCCCGCCCGCTCGGGTGTGCAGGCCATCGGCCCCACAAGATAGGAGCTTGCTGCCGGAAACGGCGCTAGCCGCATGAGAGGCCAGGTCTTGCCGTCGGCAGAGACTTGTAGACGAAGGACGCCGTCGGCGACGGTTGCGCGGACCCAGAAGTCTCCGGCATCATGCTCATAGGGTGCCGTTGCCCAGTCCGATCGCTCGTCGGTTAACACGCTTGCAAGCATGGCGCGGCCGTCCGACAGTTCGATGCCGGCCTTGACCCAATGTCGCGCATCGATGCGCACCATGATGCCCGCCTGATCGTAGAGCGCCTGGAAGTCGCCCTGTACACGCAAGCTGGCGGTGAATGCCTCGCCGGTTGGAAAGCCCAGGAAATGCCCGCTGTCACGATTAAAGCCGTAGTGGGTTTCGCGCCAGAAATCGGTGCCTTTGTCAGTCACGACCTGGAGGCGATCGTCCTCTGCCGTCCATCGTTTCGGTTCGTTCAACCACACGCCGTCACTTCTGAGGAGAGTCATTTCCAACCTCGATTGCCGATGCCTGCCGGGTCTCGATCCATCTGCCGGACAAGCATGGCCTCGTGCAAACTGCGATCGCGCGCGTGCATAGAGTTCGGCCTCGGGCCATCGACAGTGGTGCCGATGTCGAGGCCGGCTCGCGTTTCATAGCAGCCATGGCTTCCGACCGGTTAACGGCGTCGGCGCGAGTTGCGGATTCACGATCGGCGATCATGCAACTTTGCGCCTGTTCTGCCCGACGTGTCAAACGGCCCTCGCCGGCAGGACCCGCACCATGCGGCACGAAATTCTTCAATGATTCGTACTGTGCATGGGGTTGTTTTCGCATTTTTGTTTGAGCGTGCCCGGAGCCTGATCATCCAGCGCCGCGAACCGTGTCGATACGGGAACCCCTAAGAGTTTTTACATACAGTTCTGGCACGTTCCGCGCGTCAATATCCGCAGCCTGCAGCGTGTCTCATTGCGCGCACGAAAAGACGGGGCCTGCGGGCATCGAGGGGGCGTAAGCCATGACTGCACTTGCTTCGGACGCCGGTCGCGCCAGGAGTGGGATCGTGCCGATCCTGTTGTGCGTCGTGCCGTTCAGCCAGATTCCGCTCGATGCCTATACGCCCGGCCTGCCGCAGATGGTGGTGGATCTCACAGCTGACGCGGCCTCGATGCAGAACACCGTCACCGCCTACATGCTCGGCATGTCTCTGGCGCTGGTGCCGGTCGGTATCGCCTCGGACACCCTCGGCCGCCGAAACGTGCTGCTCGCAGGCCTGTCGGTGCTGATCGCGATGAGCATCGCCTGTGCGCTCGCCACCAGCGCGACGCTGCTGCTTGGCTTGCGCTTCCTGCAAGGCATCGGCGGCTGCACTTGTCTCGTCGTCGCCTATGCAGTCGCAGCTGATTGTTTCCGCGGCCGCGAGCTCACCGCGATCTCCGGCCTGTTGGGTGCCGCCTGGGGCCTTGCGCCGGTGCTGGCGCCGGCGGCCGGTGGCTTCATCGTCGAGCTGACCTCGTGGCGCGGCGTCTTCGTCGTCATTGCCATCGCTGCGGCGATCGTCGCCACGATCGTCGCATTTCTTCTGCCCGAAACATTGCCGGCAGAGCGGCGTGCGCCGTTCGATCCGCGCCGCACTGCCGGTATCTTGCGCGATGCGCTGGTCCGCCCGGGCTTCCTCGCCTTCGTGCTGGTCTTTGCCGCGGCGGCCAGCGCGCAGCTGGCGTTCGGCGTCGTCGCGCCGTTCTTCTACCAGACCGGTCTCGGCTATTCGGCGGCCATCTACGGCCTCGTCGCACTCGGGCTTGGCGGGGTCAATCTCGCCGGCGAGCTCGGCTGCGCGCATTTCGCGCGCGTCATGCCGGCGCGCTTGCTGGCCTTCGGCGCCTTCGCGCTGTTCCTCGCCGGCTCTGCGGTCCTGAGCGTAACGGGCATGACCCTAGGTCTGGATTTTACGTCGATCACCATCGGCGGCGCGCTGGTGCTCGGCGGCTGCGGCGTGCTGTGCCCGATGATGTACGGGATGGCGCTCGGCCTGTTCGAGCGCGACCACGGCCTGATCGGCGGCCTCATCAGCGCGCTCTGCTATCTCGCCGTGAGCGGTGCCATGGCGATCACGGCGGTGTTGCCCGAAGCGACGCAGGCGCCGATCGGATGGCTCTATCTCGGCCTCTGCGCCATTGCGGGGACGCTGCTCGCGATCTCGCTGCCGTCGGCGCGGCAAGCGACACACAGTTAAATAAGGAACCAAATCATGACCACGGTCGGAATTCGCGGCACGTTCTTCGATTTCGTCGACGATCCCTGGAAGCACGTCGGCAACGAGCCGGCCTCCGCGCGCTTTCACCAGGACGGCCTCATGGTCGTCACTGACGGCGTGATCAAGGCGTTCGGTCCTTATGACAAGATTGCCGCCGCCCATCCGGGCGTCGAGGTCACCCACATCAAGGACCGCATCATCGTTCCCGGCTTCATTGACGGCCACATCCATCTGCCGCAGACGCGCGTGTTAGGGGCCTATGGTGAGCAGCTCCTGCCGTGGCTCCAGAAATGGGTCTACCCGGAAGAGCTCAAATACCGGGATCGCGACTACGCGCGCGAGGGCGTGAAGCGTTTCCTCGATGCGCTGCTCGCCTCAGGCACCACCACCTGCCAGGCCTTCACGAGCTCCTCGCCTGTTTCGACCGAGGAATTGTTCGAGGAAGCGAGCAGGCGCAACATGCGCGTCATCGCGGGCCTCACCGGGATCGATCGCAACGCGCCGGCCGATTTCATCGATACGCCGGAGAATTTCTATCGCGACAGCAAGCGGCTGATCGCGCAGTACCACAACAAGGGCCGCAATCTCTACGCCATCACGCCGCGCTTCGCCTTTGGTGCCTCGCCGGAATTGCTGAGAGCATGTCAGCGCCTCAAGCACGAGCATCCGGACTGCTGGGTCAACACCCACATCTCCGAGAATCCGGCCGAATGCAGCGGCGTGCTGGTCGAGCATCCGGACTGCCAGGATTATCTCGGTGTCTACGAGAAGTTCGACCTGGTCGGTCCGAAATTCTCCGGCGGCCACGGCGTCTACCTCTCCAACAACGAATTCCGCCGCATGTCGAAAAAGGGCGCGGCGGTGGTGTTCTGCCCGTGCTCGAATCTGTTCCTCGGCAGTGGCCTGTTCCGCCTCGGCCGCGCCACTGATCCCGAGCATCGCGTCAAGATGTCGTTCGGCACCGATGTCGGCGGCGGCAACCGCTTCTCGATGATTTCCGTGCTCGACGACGCCTACAAGGTCGGCATGTGCAACAACACGCTGCTCGACGGCAGCATCGATCCGGCACGCAAGGATCTCGCGGAAGCCGAGCGCAACAAGCTCTCGCCCTATCGCGGCTTCTGGTCGATCACGCTCGGCGGTGCCGAAGGCCTCTACATCGACGACAAGCTCGGCAATTTCGAGCCCGGCAAGGAGGCCGATTTTGTCGCGCTCGATCCGAACGGCGGGCAGGTCGCGCAAGCGTGGCATCAATCGCTGATCGCCGACGGCGCCGGCCCGCGCACGATGGACGAGGCCGCGAGCATGCTGTTTGCCGTCATGATGGTCGGCGACGATCGCTGCGTCGACGAGACCTGGGTGATGGGCAAGCGTCTCTACAAGAAGGGCTGAAGTCGCCGCGATGAGCGCATCTCCTGACACAGCCGGCCAGCCGGTCGCTCTCGTCATCCAGCGCCGCATCGCCGACGACGGCTTTGCTGCGTTCGCCCGGTGGAACGGTGAGGTCGGCGAAGTGCTCAAGACCTGGCCCGGCTTTCTCAGCCTTGAGGTGGTGCCGCCGCAACCGCCGGCGCATGTGGACTGGGTGACGATCCTGCGTTTCGCGAGCCCGGCTGCGGCACGTGCCTGGCTGCAGAGCGAGGTGCGGGCGAAGCTGATCGCGGAGGTGCAGCGCTTCTTCGTCGGTTCGGAGGACGTCCATATCCTGCCCGACACCGGCGTCCCGCGCGACAGCGCGGTCTCGGCCGTCATCTCATTCAAAGTCCCTGATGGGCTCGAGGACGCGTTCCTGAAATGGCAGCAGCGCATCCAGGCGGCGGAGGCCGAGTTCAAGGGATTTCTGCGGCACAAGATCGAGCGGCCGCTTCCGGGTCTGCATGACGAATGGATCATCATCCTGTCGTTCGATTCTGATGCCAACCTCAATGCCTGGCTCGACTCGCCGTTGCGGCAGACGCTGCTGAAGGAGGGGGCGCGCTTCAACGCCGGCATGAACGTGAAGCGGGCGAGCTATGGCTTCAATTTCTGGTTCCCGGCCGGCAAGACGTCGGCCCCCGAGCAAGGGCCCGGTTTCATCTGGAAGAGCAACCTGATCGTTCTCCTGGTGCTTTATCCCGTGGTCTACCTCTGGGGCTATTTCATCAGCGCGCCCCTGATCGACAGAAACGGCGTGCCGGTCTGGCTGTCGCTGTTCCTCGGCAATCTCGTCAGCACCCAGCTGCTCGGCTGGTGGCTGGTGCCCGCCGCCTTCAAGGCGCTCGACTGGTGGGTGACGCCGAAGGCTGCGATCAGTCGCCAGATCGCGGGGTACGTACTGCTCGCCGTGCTCTATGCCGCGTCGATGGGCCTGTACGCGCTGCTGCTCGCGTGGCATTGGGGACGGTGAGACCGTCAACCCATTGACGCGGAGGACGGTCGCGGGATATCGACGACCATGTTCGCCCTGACGTTTCTCGGGACATCGGCGAGCGTTCCCTCGGCGGAGCGCAACCATCCGGCGCTCCTCGTGGAAGCCGCAGGCAAGCGCGTCCTGGTCGATTGCGGCGAGGGCACGCAGCGCCAGCTGCTGCGCAGCGGCGCCGGCTTCCGGCGGCTCGACCGCATCCTGCTCACCCACGCCCATCTCGACCACGTGCTCGGCATCCCCGGATTGTTCTCGACGCTCGGCTTGCGGCAGACGTCCGAGATAATGACCGTTCACGGCGGCGCGGGCACGCTCGACCTCGTCACCCGCATGCTCGCCGGCCTGTGGGGCGCGGGCAGGGCGCCGATTGCCGTCCAGTTCGAAGCGCTGACCGAGGGACGAGCTATCGATACCGGTGAATTCGCCGTTGACTGTTTTCCGGTCCGCCACCGCGACACCGACAGCTTCGGCTTCATCTTCCAAAGCCCCGCGCGTCGTCATCTTCGGCCTGATCGCCTCATCGCGCTCGGTGTCCCCGACGGTCCCTTGCGCGGCGAGTTGGCCGCGGGCCGACCGATCGTGCTTGCCGACCGAACCATCGATCCGGAAGAGGTCCTGGGTCCTGCGAGCGGCGGCAGCAAGCTCGTCGTGATCGGCGACACCGAGACCACGGAGGGGTTGTCGCAATACGTCGCCGGCGCCGACATGCTGGTGATCGAGGCGACATTCCTTGATCGCGACGCGCCGACCGCGCGGAATTACGGCCATCTCACCGCGGCAGAAGCGGCCTCCTTTGCCGCCGCGAACAAGGTCGGACAGCTCGTGCTGACGCATATGTCGGGGCGCTACGAAGACGCAGAAATTCTCGCCGAGGCGGCAAAAATCTTCCCGAACACCCGGATCGCCGCAGACTTCGACCACATCGTCGTCTGATCAACGGCAGATGTGCGACGTGTCCCCCACAAGGGGCCGCGCGGACGACCTGTTGATCATCGAGCCGCTAGCAAGGCATCGATCGTCCGCTTTTTGTCGAGATCGCGGTCGGCCGGATTTCCTCTGTCATTGCAACACGACGGTCTTCAACTTGTAAGCCGCCGCGACACAGTCGTTCGGGAGACGATCTGGGCTCGTCGACAGATCCTGACCGACAAGTAACGTTGGGCGGACAGTGAAGCTAGGAACAGCAAGATCAGGCTCTGTCGCTGTTAGCATTAGCTTCTCGCGGTGCAGAGTCTCTGTCCGGAAAGCATTAAAGAGAGGCCATTCGGCCTGCATCAGCTTGAAACCAGTTCCGCTTAAGATCGGCACGGTGAGAAACATACATGCCACGGCGATGCTGATCGTATTGAGTTTGCCAAACGAAAGAAGAGACCCAATCCCGGCGAAGCCGCAGGCAAAACCAACGATTAGTAAAATCAGCACTTGATTGTTTGCTCTAGGAGCTAGATGGGTGCCCGTCGCGAAATACCCAACGAAGTGCGCGACGTATGAGCTGCCGAAGAGAAAAACTGCCAGACCAGCGAACAAAAACGCTTGCGCCGCGACATTACGCGGCTTGCGATGGAAAGAAGCCGCGCAAAGGTGGGCCGCCAGCGCCCACGGCATTGCGATGACGAGCGCTCTCGTCCAATCCAAGGGCGCCCGTTTGGCGGCCTCAAGTAGAGCTCCTAACACATTCCCGGCGGCTGGGAACTGCCCCATTCTCACGGAGTTTGCTGGCGCACCAAGAAGGATAGCGAATCCCGCCAACGTGGCTGCCAGCAATACGAGATGTGCTGCAGATTGGGGGCGCGGATGGCCTGATAGTCGCCTGAAGAGAAAAGAGCCGAGGACAATTCCGATCAACCAGATTGGCGTAAATTCGTTGCACAGTGCTGAAACAAACGAAAATGCAGCAAGCGTGCTGGTCTTCAGGGGGGAGAGTTCGTCGCCCTCCGCGGCGCTGACATAGAGCTCTGCCAAAACGATAGCGACCAGCGCCGCCGGGACCGCATAGCAAGCGACACCAGGCAGCCAGTACAGCAATTCGCGAGGATCCTCGCAGCTTGCAAAAACCGTCGCGACGAGGCTGAGAGACAGATAACCGAGCCGATCGGCTGGGACATGCCGATACAAACGTACCGCAACCCATACCATTGACCCTGCAAAAAGCAGGGCAAAAGCAATGAGTACTGAAGGGTAGACTTCGACGAGGTGCTGAACTGAACCGCGGGTTATTATTCCTGGTATTGTGATCAAGATCAACGGTACGACCCGACCGACGAGCGTTCGATAGAAGTCGCCGATTGATCCGACTAGGCCGTTGTCCCGGTAATTGTAGAAAAGGCAGTAATCATCAGATTCAGGATAAGCATAAGTGGCTGCAATCAAGAAGCTCGAAACAACGTATATTGGGACCGCCGCCGCGACAGCAAACAGGATTCCTGATTGAATGGCCTGGTTGCTGGGTCTGGATTTTACGATAGCGGAAGACATTCTCAAAGGGCTTCAAACGGATGATAAGGCTGGGCAAAGCATATTGCCTCGCAATTCCTCGTTGCAACCTGTTTTGGAGTGGCCTTCCATCCGTGGTTGCGCCTGTGCTATTGAGGTAACAAGGCAGAGCGAGGCATGGGGATGCAAGTGACGGACGTTGAGGGCGCTGTGGGGAGAGTGACATCCAGCCAGTTTTCACCACTGGGAATTTTCTTGATAAAGGTTTGCGCGGTCACTGTTGCAGCGATCGTTTTCGTCTATTTCTCCTTGGCAATTCTCGTTTCGACGGCTGAGGACAAATTCGCCGCGATGGGCGGTTCGGCTTTTTGGGTGTCCGTGGAATCTAAACTGGAGAAGCTCGCGTCTCAGCCAGATTTGCCGCCGGAGAAAAAGCAGAAGATCGTCGATACTCTTCGTAGGCTCTCTCAGAAATATCGACCCTACATAGATGCGTTGAAGGACTAGCGATCGAATCGCTCGTATCGCGCAAAAGGGCAAGCTTCCCGTATTCGGCCTAGCACCATGGGGAACGATTGATCAGCGATTGTCTTGACCTTGCGTCCCACATCACCTCTCAAGCTGACCAATCGTTGAACCAGGGACCGCCTCCAATTCTGTGACGATTCACGCTCGTGGATGACGGCGATTACCGCCCGAGGGGACGCCAGTCTTGGCCTTCTTAGCAGCCTGATACCGCTTCTTGGTGGCTACGAGCGATTGAGCGACCTATTGCTCAGGCTTTTCCGGTCAGCTTGGGCGTCCTCTGTTGCCTTGTTAACGGTTGCGGTGATAACTTGCGCCCGATATCCGAGTATGTGTCTATGGACAAGGTCGAGGACGACGGTTGGCGTCTTTTTCTTAGGTATTTTGGGCTTTTGTCATTGGTCGCCGCGCTCTTGAAAGTTGGCAGTCTATACATCGATACGCGCGAAAACCTGAAAGAGTCAGAATGCCGAGTTGCCTATTGGGAGGACCGCGCCCGTGGCCAGCCCGAACCGACATATCCCTCTGGATGCCCCAGCTATCTGTATTTCTACGTCAGCGGGCGATAGATTAGATGATCCGCAACAGCTTTTCGCGACGATGGTAGGCTGAAGAAGGCCGAAGGCGGCACTGATGCCGCCCTGCGCAGTACCGGTAAAAGTTGATCCGGATGGGGCGCTGTGATGGTGCCGGTGGAGGTGCCGATCGAAACCAACCGCCGCAGTTGTCGAATTCGTTGGTCCTTGGCAGCGCTATGAGTGATCGCGCCCTTGGAGATCGCATCGACATCCTGAAATCGCTCCCACCGGGTGATGTCGTACCCCAGCACGCAGTCGAAATCGGCTCGGCCGAGCTGAACATCGCGGATCAGATCCTGCAGCCCGTCCAGTCCCCGAATGCGAAGCCGCTCCGGCCGGCGTCAGCATAGGTGCGCACGATGGTGATGTGCCGCCGGGCTGCGTGTGCGGCGATCGCCGCCATCTGGTTCTCGATCGAATATCTCTGGGCGTCTGACGACATGCGGACATGTTGCGCGGCTTTCAGTCCCCGCAACGTGTCGTCGTCGGGAGGTACGGTTATCCGCATGAACCGGGCCCTGCTTGACTGCCGCAGCGGAGATTGGGCCAGAGGTGCAAGGGAGGTTTCCCGCACTGGCTGGACCTGAGGCGCGATGGGTATTTCGAAGGGACTGCGGGGCAATCCTGAGCGCGCGCATGGGAGCGAACGGCATGAACGATCCCGGACGAGCCGCACGAAAAGGGAAGCCACTCAAGCCAGAAAAAGGCGTCTGGCGCGGCTAACGATCTGTAGCCGAAAACAGGCCGTCAGCCGGAGCCGGCATTCGGTCTGTTTTGGTAGCTTTCGGACTAGACCCAGAACGCCGAGGCGGCTATATGACCGGCCTGCAAGCTGCTGATTTGCAAACCTTTCAGCCGGCCTTGCAAAACCTCCGAAGAAAGCTGAGCAATTTCAAGCGCTTCGGTGGGGAATGGTGTAACGGTAGCACAACAGACTCTGACTCTGTTTGTCTTGGTTCGAATCCAGGTTCCCCAGCCAATTCCGGGCGGTTTTCCCCACGGTGCGGTTCCAAACCGTTCGGGCGTAGACGCCAGGTTCATCGCCACATCACCACACGCGGCGGTTTGCCTCACCTGACATTCGCGTTTCCAAGTCGGATCGCGGCCCGCTCTATCGTCCTTGGGCTGCACAACCCAAGGAGATCCGCAAATGCCCTATGTCGATGGTTTCGTTCTCGCCGTGCCGAAGGACAACATCGAGGCCTACAAGGCGATGGCGACGACCGCCTGCGCCATCTGGATGGAACACGGCGCGCTCGATTATGTCGAATGCATCGGCGATGACGTTCCCTATGGAGAGCTCACCTCGTTTCCGCGCGCGGTGATCGCGAAGGAGGACGAGATCGTGGTGTTCGCCTGGATCGTCTATCGGGACCGCGAGAGCCGCGATGCCATCAACAAGAAGGTGATGGCGGATCCGCGGCTGAAAATGGAAGGCATGCCGTTCGACGGCAAGCGCATGATCTATGGAGGCTTCACCACGCTGCTTCGGGCGAGCGACATCGTGACGTGAGGGGGCCCGCTACTTGATCTTGTCGTAGGCGGAAGCGAAATCGCCGAGCGGCATCGGGATCGCGATCGTCTCCTTGGCCATGTTCTGGAACGAGACCTTCAGCTGCTTGCCCGACCGCAAGGCGGTGAGCAGGTCCGGCGCAACCGGGGTCGAGGCGTAGCAGCCGCGGTTCTCGCAGGTCTGGATCTGGAGATCGAACGCCTTGCCTTCGTCGACCTGGAGCTTGGCCCCGACGGGAAGGTTGAGGCCGAGCGGCAATTGCAGAAGCGCGATCGGCGTGCGGGTGTCGGGCGCGATGCGGATGTTGATCAGGACGACGGTCTGGCCGGTCTTGGTCAGCACCGCGTTCTGCTCCATGGCGCATTCGAGCGCCGCGTCGCGGCTTGCGCTGGTGCAGCGGACGATCCAGCCGGGCTGTCCGGAAGCCCCGTCAGCCTGCGCCTGCGTCGGGGCAGGCGCGGGCTGCGCGGCCGGGGCGGGCGCGGCGTTCTTCTTGGCGCCCTGCTGGGCGTGTGCTGCGCCCGCTGACAACAGGACAGCAGCGACAAGGGCGACAAGTCTGGATTGCACAGGCATGGGAAACCGCATTTGCGAACCGGGGTCTCGCTGTAGCGTCGCGGCAGGCGCGGCGCAAGCTTACTCGGCGGCTTCCTTGACGCTGCGGTGCTCGGGCGTCTCCTCGCCTTCGTCGTCCGAACGGCCCCAGGTCGAGAACCAGTTGTTGAGCTGGTCGAGATAGAGATAGACGACCGGCGTGGTGAACAGCGTCAGCGCCTGGCTGACGATCAGGCCGCCGACCATGGCGTAGCCGAGCGGCTGGCGGATTTCGGCGCCGGTGCCGTGGCCGAGCATGAGGGGCACGCCGCCGAGCAGGGCCGCCATCGTCGTCATCATGATCGGACGGAAGCGCAGCAGTGCGGCCTGGCGGATCGATTCCTCCGGCGTCTTGTGCTCGTCGCGCTCGGCGGCAATCGCGAAGTCCACCATCATGATGCCGTTCTTCTTCACGATGCCGATCAGGAGGATGATGCCGATCAGCGCGATCAGGCTGAAGTCGAATCCGGCCGCCATCAGGATCGCGAGCGCGCCGACGCCGGCCGAGGGTAGCGTCGACAGAATCGTGATCGGATGGATGTAGCTCTCGTAGAGAATGCCGAGGATCAGATAGACCACGACCAGCGCGGCGAGGATCAGGAGCGGCACGGTGCCGAGCGATTGCTGGAATGCCTGCGCGGTGCCCTGGAAGCTCGAGTTCAGCGTGGGCGGCGTCCCGAGCTCCGCCATCGCCTTCTGCACGGCCTCGGTGGCCTGGCCGAGCGCGACGCCTTGCGCGAGATTGAAGCTGATCGTGATCGACGGGAACTGGCCCTGATGGCTGATCGAGAGCGGGCGGACCGGATCGGTGGTCCAGCTCGCGAAGGTCGACAGCGGCACCTGGTCGCCGGTCAGCGGCGATTTCACGTAGAGCTTGTTCAGCGTCTCGAGATCGCCCTGCATCTCCGGCAGGACTTCCAGGATCACCTTGTAGGTGTTGAGCTGCGTGAAATATTGCGTGACCTGCCGCTGTCCGAAGGAATCATACAGCGTGTCGTCGATCAGCTGGGGCTGGATGCCGTAGCGGGCGGCGGTGTCGCGGTTGATCTTGAGCTGGACCGTCGTGCCCTGCGTCTGCTGGTCGGTCGCGACGTCGCGCAGCTCCGGCAGTGTCTGCATCTTGGCGAGGATCTTCGGCGCCCATTCGTTCAGCTCGTCCAGATTGGCGTCTTGCAGCGTGAATTCGAACTGAGTGCGCGTGGGTCGGCCGCCGAGCCGCACGTCCTGGGCCGCCTGCATGTAGAGGCGGGCGCCTTGGACCTTGTCGAACTGCGGACGCAGACGCGCGATGATCTGCTGGGCCGATGCGTCACGCTCATTGCGCGGCTTCAGCGTGATGAACAGGTTGCCGTTGTTGCCGGCACGGCCGCTGCCGCCGATCGACATGGCAACGCTGGCAACGTCGGGATCGGCCAGGATGATCTTGCCGAGTTGCTCCTGGCGTCTCACCATCTCCTTGAACGAGATGTCCTGCGAGGCTTCAGACGTGGCCGTGATCAGGCCGACGTCCTGCTGCGGGAAGAAGCCCTTGGGGATCAGCACGAACAGGTAGATCGACAGGCCGAGCGTGACGAAGAAGATCGCGAGCGTGGTGCGCCGCCAGGCGAGGGCGTGATCGAGCACATATTCGTAGCCGCGCAGCATCGCGTCGAAGGCGCGCTCGCTCCATTGATAGAAGCGGCCGTGCTGCACCTCGCCATGGGCGCGCAGGAAGCGTGAGGCCATCATCGGCGTCAGCGTCAGCGATACGAACATCGAAACGAAGATCGTCATCGCCAGCACCACGGCGAATTCGCGGAACAGGCGCCCGATAATGCCGCCCATCAGGAGCAGCGGGATCAGCACCGCGACCAGCGAGATGCTGATGGAGACGATCGTGAAGCCGATTTCCTTGGAGCCCTTGAAGGCGGCCTCCATCGGCGAGTCGCCTTCCTCGATGTAGCGCGTGATGTTCTCGAGCATCACGATGGCGTCGTCGACCACGAAACCGACCGCGATGGTGAGCGCCATCAGCGACAGATTGTCGAGCGAATAACCCACCGGCCACATCAGGGCGCACGCGCCCAGCAGCGCCAGCGGAACCGTGACGGTAGGAATGACCGTCGCCCAGAAGCTGCGCAGGAAGATGAAGATGACCATGACCACGAGCACAATGGTCAAGAGCAGCGTGAACTGGACGTCCTCGACCGCGGCACGGATGGTCGCGGTGCGGTCGCTGATGAGCTCGATCTTGATCGCGGGCGGGATCGCCGCCACGAGACGAGGGAGTGTCGCCTTGATCCTGTCGACGGTTTCGATGACGTTGGCGCCGGGCTGCTTGAAGATCACCAGGAACACGCCGCGCTTGCCGTTGGCCCACGCCGCCTGCTTGGCGTCTTCGGCAGCGGTGACCGCTTGGCCGATATCGCGGATTCGCAACGGAGCGCCGTTGCGATAGGCGATGATGACGTCGTTCCAGTCCTTCGCGTGGGTGAGCTGGTCGTTGGCGTAGATCGTATAGGCCCGCTTCTCGCCGTCGATATTGCCCTTGGGGCTGTCGACCGTGGTGATCGCGATCTGGCTGCGGATGTCCTCCATCGACAAGCCCTTGGCGACCAGCTTTGCGGGATCGACCTGAATGCGGATCGAGGGTTTCTGCTGGCCGCCGATGAAGACCTGGGCGACGCCCGAGAGCTGGCTGATCTGCTGGGCGAGCTGGGTGTCGACGGCATCGCTGACGCTGGTCAGCGGCAGCGTCTCCGATGTCGCCGACAGTAGCAGGATCGGCGCGTCGGCGGGGTTGACCTTGCGGTAGGTCGGGGGCGACGGCAGGTTCCTCGGCAACTGGCCGCTGGCCGCGTTGATGGCACCCTGTACGTCGTTGGCGGCGCCGTCGATGTTGCGGTTGAGGTCGAATTGGATGGTGATCGACGCCGTGCCCAGATAGCTCGTCGAGGTCATCTGCGCGATGCCA
Source organism: Bradyrhizobium sp. USDA 223 (assembly GCF_044909005.1). NCBI lineage: Bacteria > Pseudomonadati > Pseudomonadota > Alphaproteobacteria > Hyphomicrobiales > Nitrobacteraceae > Bradyrhizobium > Bradyrhizobium sp. USDA 223. The sequence continues at coordinate 3,169,759 of NZ_JBIYDR010000001.1, read as the reverse complement.
GGAATCTGGGCGAATTGCCGCTCGAGCGGCTGCGCCACCGACGAAGCCATGGTCTCGGGGCTGCCGCCGGGCAAATTGGCGGTGACCTGAATGGTCGGAAAGTCCACCTGCGGCAGGGGCGCGACCGGGAGCAGGGGATAGGCGACCAGGCCGACGAAGAGAATGCCGGCCATCAGCAGCGAGGTGCCGATGGGATATCGGATGAAAGGCGCCGAAATCCCGCCCCCGATCATTGCTGTCGAACCTTGTTCTGGGTCGGATCCGAGCTTGCTACCGCCGTCGACACCAGGCTTCCGGGCTGCACCTTGAACTGTCCACCGACGATCACCTGCTGACCGGGGCTCAATCCTTCCTCGATGACCGAATGACCGTCGATGCCATAGCTGACCTTGATCTTGTGCAGTTCGGCCTTGTTGTCCTGGTTGACCGTATAGGCATAGAGCCCGTTGGTGGAGCGCTGGACCGCGTCATCCGGAACGACCGTCGCATCATTCAGCGTTCGCACCAGGAGCCGCGTCGAGACCGATTGGCCCGGCCACAGCGTTCTTTCCTTGTTGTCGAACACCGCCTTGAGCCGGATCGTGCCGCTGCTCGCGTCGACCTGGTTGTTGATCACAGCGAGCTTGCCCTCGGCCAGCGTCCTCTTGCCGTCGGTGGTGAAGGCGATCACCTTGAGCGCGCCGGCCTTCTGGCCCTCGCTGATATAGGGGAGCTGGTCTTCCGGCGCGGTGAAGATCACGGCGATCGGCTCGACCTGCGAGATCGTGACGATGGCGGTCTGCGACGAAGCGTTGACGATGTTGCCGATGTCGACCTGACGCAGGCCTGCCACGCCGGTGATCGGCGCCTTGATCTGGGTGTAATCGAGCTGGGTCTGGGCGTTGGAGATCGCGGCATCGTCGGCGGCGATCTGGGCGGTGAGCTGAGCGACGGTGGAGCGCTGTGTGTCGACGCGCTGGGCGGTGGCGAATTCGCCGAGCTTCGTGGCGCGCTGGAGTTCGAGATTGGCATTGGCGAGACTGGCCTCGTCCTGCGCCTTCTTGGCCTTGGCTTGGTCAAGCGCGGCCTGATAGGGACGGGGATCGATCGAAACCAGGAGATCGCCCTGCTTGACGATCTGGCCTTCCCTGAATTCGAGCTTGTCGATCTGGCCATCCACACGGCTTCGGACCTGGACCGTGTTAAAGCCCTGAACCGTGCCGAGACCAGTGAGATAGACCGGAAAGTCGGTCTTCTGAACCGGCGCAACGCTGACCGGGACGGCGGAGGGGCGAGGCGGGCCTTTTTGTGCGGTCTGGGTTTTTCCAGCCTCGGACGTGCCGAATTTCTGCCAACCATAATAGCCCGCAGAAGCCACGGCCGCGATGATCAGAAGCCAAAGGATCGGCCGGGACTTGTTCATGTCGTCTCGTGTCGGCTCGTATGCCCTCGGCTACGACTATCGGGGCAATCGTACGGTTCCAGCATGATGTATAATACACGCCAACTTCCAGAGTAAACAGCACTATCGGGTGAGAATCCTAAACAATTGGAAAGCTTTGCACCGTGTAGGCAGCTCGCTGGCGCGGCGACGTGCAATGCCGCGTTTTCCCGCCGCGACCGGCCGGCGTGCAAGTCTTCCGCAGTGCGCGGAGCAGTGTGCTCGGGACGACCGGCCCCGCGCCGCGCCGCCTTTCGGATCTGCCGCAAGAACGGTGCTAAGTCGCGTCGTGGGCCGTTTCGGTTACCATGGATTTCGGCATCGCCCATTTCGGCGCCGCATCGACGGAGCAAAGCCTGGACGAGCTGAACGGCAAGCTGATCGCGTGCCAGATTCTGAAAGGGATTGATCGCGCGTGTCGCCAACGAGCAGCGCGATCCCTTGTGCTTTCTCACCGACTTTCGCGACGAGATCAAAGCCGTCGTCAACGGCGCCAACATCGCCGGCATGGACAGCACCGATCGCGTGCGCGCCGTTGCGCAGAAGACCGTCGACGAGTTGCTGTGGCTGATGAAACCCAGAGCGGCGATCGAGTGGCCAGCAATCGATTTGCGTCTAGGACGCACCCTTCGCTCAGAGAGCGGGGCAGTTTAGAATCGTTTTGATCTTGATCTATTCAAGGGTTCTCGCGAACGGCACGCATTGACCTGCAATTGTGTGGCCGATACCAACAGCCGACATTCGTTCGACGCGTGTGAACGACAGGAATTGGAGGGCCTTGTGCTCTATCCTCCAGCACCTCTCATCGCTCCCGTGACCAGGGCGACGCGGGTTGCGTCTTTCTTCTGGCTTCAGAGCATGATACGGGACAATCAAGCCCGGAGCATGATCTTTGACCTCGACACCGCGATTCAGGCGCTGGTGGAACGGCTCGGGCTTGACGATCCCGAAACGGTCAAATTGACGGGTATCTAGCACAATCTCATTCGCTACTGGGCCGAAGTATGAAGACCATGTCCTTCCAAGCAAGCCTTGCCGCAGCCTTGATGCTGGCGTCTGCCTGGCTCGCATCCCCCGTTTCCGCCCAGACGCAGAGCCCGCCGGCACCGGCCCCATCGACGGCTCAGCCGTCCGCTGCCGGAACCGTCCCCCCGGCAGCTGCGCCTGCGGCCTCGACGGCTCCCGCCGTCGTGGGCGCCGCCCCGGTGGCCGCCAATCCCGCGAGTGCGAAGCCCGAGGCGGCGGCCATGAAGGAATTGTCGCCCTGGGTGATGTTCATGTCGGCGGACGTCATCGTGAAGGCGGTGATGATCGGGCTCGCCTTCGCTTCGCTGATGACCTGGACCGTCTTCATCGCCAAGTCGATCGAGCTGTCGGTCGCCTCCGGCAAGCTGCGTTCGGCGTTGAAGAAGATTGCGGAGGCGCGCTCGCTTGCCGAAGCGCAGATGGCGCTCGGCACCAAGGAGGGCATCCTGCCGTCGTTCCTTGCGGCGGCGTTGCGCGAAGCGCGGATGTCGGCCGGCCTGTCCAGCGATGCCGGCATCAAGGAGCGCGCGGCCTCGAGCTTCTCAGAGATCGTGCGTGCGGAGCAGCGGCGCATCCGGATCGGCATGGGCGTGCTCGCGACCATCGGCTCGACCTCGCCCTTCGTCGGCCTGTTCGGCACGGTCTGGGGCATCATGAACAGCTTCATCGGCATCTCGAAGTCGCAGACCACGAACCTCGCAGTGGTCGCGCCCGGCATCGCCGAGGCGCTGCTCGCCACCGCAATCGGCCTCGTCGCCGCCATTCCCGCCGTCATCATCTACAACCACTTCTCGCGCGTGACGAAAGGCTATCTCGAACTCGTCAGCCGCGCCTCGGGCGCGGCGGGGCGGCTGCTGTCGCGCGATCTCGACCGCAGCCACGGCAGCGTGCATTCGCGCGCGGCGGAGTAGACCATGGCCGTTTCCCTCGCAGACAATGATGACGACGACGATTTCTCGGAAACGCATGACATCAACGTCACGCCGTTCATCGACGTCATCCTGGTGCTGCTGATCATCTTCATGGTCGCCGCGCCGCTGTCCACGGTCGACCTGCCGATCGATCTGCCGACGTCGAGTGCGACGCCGCAGAAGAAGCCGGACAAGCCGACCTATCTCAGCATCAAGCCCGATCTGACGCTCGCGATCGGGGAGAACGCCGTTCACCGGGCCGAGTTGATCGGAACCCTCGACGGCCTTTCCGAGATGAGCAAGGACAAGTACGTTTTCCTGCGCGCCGATCGCTCGGTGCCCTATGGCGAGTTAATGGGCGTGATGGAGCTCTTGCGCTCGGGCGGCTATACGCGGGTGAAGCTGGTCGCGCTGGAAGGCGCACCGGGGGCGCCTGTGGCAGGCGCCGCCCAGCCTTAAGAAGACGGAACGATGGCGGACGAACCGAGACCATCCCGGAAGCTCTGGATCCTGGCGGCGGCCGCCGCGCTCGCCCTGCATCTCGGCGGTGCTGCGCTCGCGCTGGCGCATTTGCACGGCGACGACGACGGCGATGGTCTCGGCGCGGCCGGAGCCGAGTTCGCGGTCGAGATGGCTTCGCCGGAGGCTCAGGAATCCGATTTGCCGACCGGACCAAACGACTCCGCGGCACAAGAGGAGCGCCCGGAGCTTCCGGAGCAGAAGGCCGAACTGAAGGAGACAGAACTTCCTCAAGATCGACCGCAAGAGGCCGAGGATCCCGATCGCATTGTCAGCGAAAAGGTTGCGAAGAAGGAGCAGGACGACGATCCAAAGGCGGCTGCCGTTGAAACGCCCGCCATGGAGGCTGCCCCAAAGCAGGTTGATATGGCCCGGCAAACGTTCGAGGACGCAACGCGCGAGGCCGAAAAGGCCCTGGCGCCGGTGGTTGGGCTCGGCAAGGACATCCTGAAGATCACGGTGGACTGGAACAAGAAAATCAGTGCGCGTATCAAGCAGCACCAGATCAATCCGGAAGGCAGAGAGAACGCCAATCAGAAGGTCACGGTGAGTTTCGCGCTCAACCGAAAGGGAAATGTGGTCTCGGTCGACGTGATCGCCTCGTCCGGCGACGCCGCCTACGATGCAGCTGCGATCTCGATGGTTCGCAAGGCGGATCCTTTCGAGCCGCCTCCGGTTCAACTGACCGAGGAGCGTTTCGAGCGCACCCTCGAGATCAACTTCGCGCCTGAGAAATCGAAGAAGACCGCCAACAAGAAGTCGGCTCAGCGCCAGTAGAGCCGGATCCCGACATAGACCACCACCAAGCAGGCGAAGATCAGCGCGACCGGGAGGGGGCGTTTCTGGGCTCCGCTGGCCGCGCCTGTCGCGAAGAAGCCAGCGTTCTTCGGCTTCGGCGCCGGACGCCGGAAAGCGGTAACATTATCCGCTGCCGGCTCGGCCTGGCGGGGACGGACATCGGGCGGTGTTCCAGCGCCACCCATCTCGACGTAATAGGCCTTGTAGATCGCACCGATGGTGGCCTCGGTGGCTTCGCCCTCGCTCATCTGCGCCAACAGGTTCCTGTAGCTGCTCAGGAACTCTTGGGCCTCCGGAGGCAGCGCGGACGCCCCGTTGAGCTTAGCCATCATCTTCCAGGTGGCGAAATCGGCGCGGGCGCGGGTGTCGGCGCGTCGCGCGATCAGCATATCGGCAGCTTTGACCAAGTCGGCCTCTGGCCTTTCGGCTCGTGTTCGGGTGTTCCGGTTCAACTACGCATTGCCGGTTAGGAAGAGAACAGCCTGAATCACATAACCGGTCAACGTCCGCAGTATTGCTGAAATAACATCAAGATTTAGACCTAACTGCGAGCCCGCCAGCGGCAGCAGGATCAAGAGCCCGATCAGGATCAACATACCGAACGGCTCGAGCCGGGCCAGCGGAAAGGCGAGGGCCCGCGGCAGCAGCCCAACCGCGACGCGGCCGCCGTCCAGCGGCGGGATCGGCATCATGTTGAAGACGGCCAGGATGGCGTTGATGATGAGGGCATTCTTGAGGTTGTCGGCAACCCATTTCGCCGCGCTCGCGGGCACCAGCGGCAGGGCATGGAAGGCGAGGGCGGTGGCGAGCGCCAGCAGGATGTTGGTCGCGGGTCCGGCCAGCGCTACCCAGACCATGTCGAGCCTGGGATTGTTCAGCTTGCGGAAGTTTACCGGCACCGGCTTGGCGTAGCCGAACAGGAACGGCGAATGCGCGAACAGCAGCATCGCCGGCAGGATGACGGTGCCGAACGGGTCGATATGCCTGATAGGATTGAAGCTGACGCGGCCGAGCTGCGCGGCCGTGTTGTCCCCGAGCCGGTCCGCGACGAAGGCATGCGCGGCCTCATGGAAGGTGATGGCGAGCACGAGGGGAAGCACCCACACCGACAGGTCATAGAAGGAAATGTTCACCAGCTCATCCGTTTCGTTTCGGCCCGCGCGATTTGCAAAGCTGGCCGTATAGGGCCACACACCTCTGCGATCCATCGTTATATGGCGTTCGATTCCGAAATTGCCCGTTGCAGATGATTTGCCAGCAATGCGGCCGGCCGCGACAGATTGCTCGCGCGGTGGAGGCGGATGTCCGCGGCCGGCAGCGGCGGCAGGCCGTCGCGTTCCGAGAGGACTCGGAGGCGCGGCGGCAGGGTGCCGGCCTTCACGACCGTGATGGCCAGGCCCTGTGCCGCAATCGCTTCGACCGCCGCAAGGGTCCGGCTGACGAAGGCGAGCCGCCAGGGGCGGGCGGCGGCATCAAGCGCCTCAGTGGCCCATTGCCGGAACAGGCAGCCCGGCGGATAGAGCGCGACGGACAGCGTGTCATGCGGCGCCCCAGCCGAGTATGACGCGGCTGCGGCCCAAACCGCCTGCTCGCGCCGCAGCAGCTCGCCCTCGCCGTGTCCTTCCGGATGCATGGCGATGACGAGATCATAGGCCTCGCCGAGCCGGGCCGGCATCGTGGCGGTCAGCCCGGTCTCGATCTCGACCCGGATCTCCGGATGGATCTTGGCGAATTGCGCCAGCAACGATGGAACGACGATGGTGCCGTAATCGTCCATCACCCCGAGGCGGATTATGGCCTCGCGCTTGCGGAGCGCATCGACCGCTTCTGCATTGAGCTCGAGAAGCCGCTTGGCATAGGCAAGCAGCTCCCGGCCGGCCGCGCTCAGTGCCACGCCCGACCTCGTGCGGTGAAACAGCCTGAGATCCAGCCGTTCTTCGAGACGCCTGATCTGGACGCTCACCGCCGATTGGGTGCGGTTCAACATCGCGGCCGCGCGCGTGAACGACCGATGCTCGGCAACGGCGAGGAAGGCCTTCAGAAGGTCGAGGTCGAGATCAGGCGAGGTCATGACGAAAGCTTATCCTGCTATGACGCAAATTCCATTCCCCGTTTTGGCGCGCCTCCTATGCTGCCCGCAAAGTCGATGGGAGGATTCGTGGGCGAGATCCTTGGCGTTCTTGCTGCCGTTTTGTCGAGCGGGCTCGGCGGGACCTCCGTCGGCGCGACGCGCTATCTCGTCGACAGCCTCGATCCGCTCGCGATCGGCTCGTTCCGGTTCGGCATCGGTTTTGTCCTGCTTCTGCCTCTGGCGCTGCTGCGCGGCGATCGCTGGCCGGAGCGGGGGGATTGGGCCGCCGCCGTCGGACTTGGCATTCTCTTCTTCGCGCTGTTCCCGATCCTGTTCAACGCCTCGCTGATCTTCACGACGGCGGCGCGCGGCGCGCTCGCGCTATCGACGCTGCCGCTGCTGTCGCTCGTGATCGGGGCCGCGCTCGGCGCCGAAGCCTTGACCTCGCGCAAATCCATCGGCGTCGTGACTGCGACGTTTGGCGTTGCGGTCGCGCTGCTCTCCGACCTCGCCTCGGCGCCGTCAGGCGCCTGGCGTGGCGATCTGCTGATGATGGCGGCTGCGCTGTGCATGGCGCTCTACGGCATCTGGTCGAAGCCGCTGATCCATCGCTCCAGCCCGATCGCCTTTACGACCATGAGCATGGCGGCGGGTGCATCCTGCCTCATCCTGCTTTCGTATGTCCGCGACAGCTTTGCTCCCGTCGCCGGCTTCGGCATGCCGCAATGGCTGGGAGCCTTCTATCTGGGTGCCTTCGGCGCGGCGCTGACCTTCTATCTCTGGGCCTTCGCGCTGGAGCGGACGACGCCGACGCGCGTCGCAATCTCGGTGACGGTCAACCCGATCACGGCATCGCTGGTCGGCGCCTGGCTGCTGAACGAGCCGCTGCGCTGGAATCTGGCGGCCGGCATCGTTGCGGTGTTTGCCGGGATCTGGATCGCAACGACGGAACGGCGCATCGAAGCGGCTGGCGCCTCAGGCTGATCGCGACCTCACGCTGGGATGGTCGTCTGATATTGCACCAGACCGTCGTTGAGCTTCACCCAGGCGAGCTTCTCGCTCACCCATATGTGCTCGGTCGGGGCGAAGGCATTGCGATCGTCGAACGTGGCGAGCGCCACGCCTGCCAGCGTGCCGTTGCGCCGCCAGGCGAACAGGCGCGTGCCGCACTGCTTGCAGAACACGCGGTCGATGTTCTCGGACGATGCGTAGCGGGCGGTCTCGCCCTCGACGCTGAGCGCGCGCTGGTCGAACTGCGCGCGTGCGAAGTAGGGCGATCCCATCGCCTTCTGGCAGATGCGGCAATGGCAGATGCGGACGTTGAGCGGCTCGCCCTCCGCCTTGAACCGCACCGCGCCGCACAGGCAACCACCTTCGCGGATCATGATGTCCTCAATAGGTCGCGCGTCCGCCCGAGATGTCGAACACCGCACCGGTCGAGAAGGCGCAATCCTCGGATGCAAGCCAGGCCACCATCGCGGCGAGCTCTTCCACCAGCACGAAGCGTGCCTTCGGGATTTTCGAGAGCATGAAGTCGATATGCTGCTGCGTCATCTGGTCGAAGATCGCGGTCTTGGCGGCGGCCGGCGTCACCGCGTTGACGAGGATGTCATGGGCGGCGAGCTCCTTGCCGAGCGACTTCGTCAGCGCGATCAGGCCGGCCTTGGAGGCCGAATAGTGCGCGGCGTTCGGGTTGCCTTCCTTGCCGGCGATCGAGGCGATGTTCACGATGCGCCCGTATTTCTGCTTGAGCATTTCGGGCACGATCGCCTTTGAGACGATGAAGGGGCCGTCGAGGTTGATGCGCAGCACCTTGCGCCATTCCTCGAGCTCGGTCTCCCAGACCGGCTTGTTGACGCCGGCGATGCCGGCATTGTTGACGAGGATATCGATCTTGCCGAAGGCGGCCAGCGTCGCATCGCGGGCCTGCTCCACGGCCGCCGTGTCGGTGACGTCGACCTTGAAGACTTTCGTTTCGCCGCCGATCTCCTTTGCCGTCTTCTCGGCCAGCGCGGCGTCAAAGTCCCAGATCGCGACCTTGGCGCCGGAGGCGACGAAGCGCTCGGTGATGGCGCGGCCAAAGCCCTGCGCGCCGCCGGTGACGATCGCGACGCGGCCATTGAGATCGATCTTGTTCATGCCGGAGGCCTTCTTGCGTCAGAGCATGTAGCCGCCGTCGACGACGAGATCGACGCCGGTGGTGAAGGCGCTCTCGTCGCTGCCCAGATAGACCGCCATCGCCGCGATCTCCTCGGCGGTGCCGAGCCGGCCCATCTTCTGGCGGGAGATGAACATCTCCTTGCCCTGCGGGCCTTGCGCGGCGGCGCGGTCAAGCATCGAGGGCGTCTCGACCGTGCCGGGGCAGATCGAGTTGCAGCGGATGCCCTTGGTGATGAAGTCGAGTGCGACGGCTCGCGACAGCAGCGACACCGCCGCCTTCGACGAGCTGTAGACGTAGCGGTTCGCCGGCGGCCTCAAGGCCGCGCAGGACGAGATGTTGACGATGCTGCCGCCGCCGCCGGCGATCATGTCGGGCAGGAACGCCTTGATGGTCCGGTGCATCGACTTGACGTTGAGGTCGAACGAGAAATCGAAATCCTCTTCCGAGCACTCCAGGATGGTGCCGTGGTGCACGAAGCCGGCGGCGTTGAGCAGGATGTCGATCCTGCCGACGCGCTTGGCGAAGGCGTTGACCTCGGCCGTGTTGCGGACGTCGAGCTTTGCGACCTCGGCGATGCCTTCCTTCGTCAGGCTCGCGATGCCGGCTTCGTTGATGTCGGTGGCGATGACGGTTGCGCCTTCACGCGCGAATGCGATCGCGCAAGCGCGCCCAATGCCTGCCGCCGCAGCCGTGACGACGGCGCGCTTTCCCTTGAGGCGGTCTGCCATGTTGTTTCTCCTTGCGAATTTTTCTTCGTCATTCCGGGGCGCGCCTCTTGGCGCGAACTACGGTGCGCAATTGCGCACCTGAGAATTCATCGGGCCACAGCGTCGGTGGATGAATGGATTCCGGGCTCGCGACTGCGTCGCGCCCCGGAATGACCGTGTCAGTGATTGTCCCGCGCCACACCGAACGTGCCGGCGACGTTCTGGTACCTTGTGGCGAGCTCCATGCAGGCGCCGGTCGATTGCTGGCCGACGGTGTTGCGATAGATCTCCTGCCACGGCGTCTGGTTCGGCGGATGCTTGAAGCCGCCGCTGGCCTTGAGCTCGGCGTGGCGCTTCTTCAGCTCCTCGTCCGAGATCAGGATGTTGGCGCTGCCCTTGTTGAGGTCGATGCGGACCTTGTCGCCGGTCTTGAGGACGGCAAGCCCGCCATTGGCAGCCGCTTCAGGCGAAGCGTTGAGGATGGAGGGCGAGCCAGAAGTGCCGGACTGGCGGCCGTCGCCGATGCAGGGCAGGGACAGGATGCCGCGTTTGATCAGCGCCGCCGGCGGCTGCATGTTCACGACCTCGGCGCCACCTGGGTAGCCGATCGGGCCGGTGCCGCGGATGAACAGCACGCAGCGCTCGTCGATGTCGAGCGAGGGGTCGTCGATCCGTTCGTGATAATCCTCCGGCCCTTCGAACACGATGGCGCGGCCCTCGAAGGCATTGAGGTCCTTCGGATTGCTGAGATAGCGGTCGCGGAATTCCTTCGAGATCACGCTTGTCTTCATGATCGCGGAATCGAACAGATTGCCCTTCAGCACCAGGAAGCCGGCGTCCTTCACCAGCGGCTTGTCGTAAGCCCAGATCACGTCGTTGTCAGGTGCGGGCGCGTTCTTGCAGTTCTCGCCGATGCCGCGGCCGTTGACCGTGACGGCGTCCTCATGGATGCGCTTGTGCTTCATCAATTCGCGCACCACGGCGGGTACGCCGCCGGCGCGGTGAAATTCCTCGCCGAGATAGAAGCCGGCCGGCTGCATGTTGACCAGGAGCGGCACGTCGTGGCCGAACTTCTGCCAGTCCTCGATCGACAGCTCGACGCCGATATGGCGGGCGAGCGCGTTGATGTGGATCGGCGCGTTGGTCGAGCCGCCGATCGCCGAATTGATCACGATGCAGTTCTCGAACGCCTTGCGGGTCAGGATGTCGGAAGGCTTCAGATCCTCCCAGACCATCTCGACGATACGTTTTCCGGTCTCGTAGGCGATCTGGCCGCGCTCACGATAGGGCGCCGGGATCGCCGCGCAGCCCGGCAGCGAGAAGCCGAGCGCTTCGGCGAGGCCGTTCATGGTCGAGGCGGTGCCCATGGTGTTGCAATGGCCGACCGAGGGCGCCGAGGAGGCCACGATCTCCATGAACTCTTCATAGTCGATCTCGCCGGCCGCGAGCCGCTCGCGCGATTTCCAGACGATGGTGCCGGAGCCGGTGCGCTCGCCATTGTGCCAGCCGTTCAGCATCGGGCCGCCCGACAGCACGATCGCGGGCAGGTTCACCGTCGCCGCCGCCATCATGCAGGCCGGCGTGGTCTTGTCGCAGCCGGTGGTCAGCACTACGCCGTCGAGCGGATAGCCGTAGAGAATCTCGACGAGGCCGAGATAAGCGAGGTTACGATCGAGCGCCGCGGTCGGGCGCTTGCCGGTCTCCTGGATGGGATGGGTCGGGAATTCCATCGCGATGCCGCCGGCCTCGCGAATGCCTTCGCGGACGCGATGCGCGAGCTCGAGATGATGGCGGTTGCAGGGGGACAGATCGTTGCCGGTCTGGGCGATGCCGATGATCGGCTTGCCGGATTGCAGCTCGGCGCGGGTGAGGCCGTAATTCAGGTAACGCTCCATATAGAGCGCGGTCATGCCCGGATTGTGCGGGTTGTTGAACCATTCCTGCGAGCGAAGATGGCGGCGGGTACCGTTGCTGCCGGCGGCATGCCCATTGGTTGGTTTCTTTGTCATTGGTTTCTCCTGCAATGCAAACGCACTGACGCATGGTGTCGGCATATGCGGTGCCCAAACGGCGCGCGCGATGATCTGCCTTCCCGCTGGCGGGTCGTTTCCTCACGATTCCGATACTAGTCGTGGCTGCTTGGTAACGCTATCATTTTGTTCGCCGCGCCCGCGCCTGATACGGCTGGCCTGCTGTCCGAACGTCGCGCCGACGAGCTTTGCCGCTCGATCACCTTGAAGCCGAGATCGAGCACCGGCTGCTCCGGGCGGCGGCCCTCGATCGCGTCGATCAGCATGGTGGCGGCCGTCTTGCCCATCTCGTAGCGGTTGGTGCGGACGCTGGTGAGGGTGGGGACGGCGGAGGCCATGAATTCGAGATCGTTGAAGCCGACGATCGCGATCTGCCCGGGCACTGCGATCTCCCGGCGCCGGCATTCGAACAACACGCCGAGCGCGAGATCGTCATTGGCGCAGAACACCGCGTCGATGCCGGGCTCGCTCGCCAGCAGATCGGTGAACAGGGCGCCGCCGAGCGTCACCGAGGTCGGCGTCGCCGTCGTGACCACCAGGCGCTGGTCGAACGATCCGGCGTCCTTCATGGCCGAGACATATCCGTCCAGCCGCCGCTGCACCCTGGGATCCATCCGCGCGCCGACGAAGCCGACCTTGCGGTGACCTTGCTCGAACAAGTGCGCGATCGCCGCGCGGGCCGCATCATAGTGCGAAAAGCCGATCATCATGTCGACCGGGTCCGGGCCAATCTCCATGATCTGCACGATCGGACAGTCCGCGGCCTGAAGCATCGCGCGCGACTCCGCGGTCTGGTCGATCCCCGTGACGATCAGGCCGGCCGGCTTCTGCGCCAGAAACAGACGCAGCAACTTCTCTTCCTGGAGAATGCTGTAGCGCGTGTTTGACAACTGGATCGAGTAGCGGCTGCCTTCGGAGGCGTCATAGATGCCGCGCAGCACGTCCGAGAACACGTTGTTGGTGAGCGAGGGGATCAAGACACCGATGACCTCGGTGCGTTGCGAGGCGAGGGCGCGCGCGGCAAGGTTGGGCACATAGCCGAGCTCCTTGGCCGCGCTCTCGACCCGCGTCCGCTTGGCGACCGACAGGGCCTCCGGATTGCGGAAAAAGCGCGACGCGGTAATCGGGCTGACGCCGGCGAGCTCGGCCACTTCGGCCAGCCGGATTTTGCCTGACTTGGTGCGTTTTCGACCCATTTGCTGCTCTTAACACAGTCAGTCCCGCAAACAAAGGAACGTTGACAGCGCTACCAGCAACGACTAACCAAAGACAAATTGCCAAAACCGCACAAACTACCGACAATGTTGCCCGCTAATATCGGGCCTGGTTCGGTAAAGTCCGAAAAACAAGACGGTCGCGGCGCGAGAGGCGTCGTGGACTATCGAGGAGGGAGCTAGATGTCGTCTGTGCAAATCCGCGACGTGCGGAAATCGTTCGGCAATTTTGAAGTCCTGCACGGCGTGACGATTCCGATCGAAGACGGCCAGTTCGTCGTCCTGGTCGGCCCCTCCGGCTGCGGCAAGTCGACGCTTCTGCGCATGCTCGCCGGCCTCGAGAACATCACTTCCGGGACGATCTCGATCGGCGACCGCGTCGTCAACAATGTCCAGCCCAAGGAGCGGGACATTGCGATGGTCTTCCAGAACTACGCGCTCTATCCGCACATGACGGTTGCAGACAACATGGGCTTCTCGCTCAAGCTGCGGAATGCGAGCTCGGACGAGATCAACAAGCGTGTCAAGCGCGCCGCCGAGATCCTCGCGCTTTCGCCGCTGCTCGACCGCTATCCGCGACAGCTCTCCGGCGGCCAGCGCCAGCGCGTCGCCATGGGCCGCGCCATCGTGCGCGATCCGCAGGTGTTCCTGTTCGACGAGCCGTTGTCCAACCTGGACGCCAAGCTGCGTGTCGCCATGCGCACTGAGATCAAGGAGCTGCACCAGCGGCTGAAGACGACGACCGTCTACGTCACCCACGACCAGATCGAGGCCATGACCATGGCCGACAAGATCGTCGTCATGCACGACGGCATCGTCGAGCAGATGGGCACGCCGCTCGAGCTCTACGACAAGCCCGACAACCAGTTCGTCGCCGGCTTCATCGGCTCGCCCGCGATGAACTTCCTCAAAGGCCATGTGCGCGTCAATGGCGTCGCCACCTTCGAGGGGCCGAACGGTGTCAAGCTGCCGCTCAAGACCGCGCCGGCCAATTCCGACGGCCGTCCTGCGGTCTATGGCGTGCGGCCGGAGCACTTCACCATCGCCGATGACGGCGCCGAGGCCGAGATCATCGTCGTCGAGCCGACCGGCTCGGAGACGCAGGTGTTTGCCAAGCTCGGCGGCGAGCAGGTCGTCGCGGTCTTCCGCGAGCGTCACCAGTTCAATCCGGGCGACAAGGTGCGGCTGAAGCCCGAGCCATCGCTGGTCCATCTGTTCGACGATGCGACGGGCAAACGCATGAACGCCTAACGCATTAGACGACAAGGCATAGACAACAAAAAGCATCACAGGGAGGACAACATGCAAGACTTTACCCGCCGGTCTCTGCTTCAAGGCGGCACCGCTTTGGCTGCGACCGGCATGCTGACGGGGCCGGCACTGTTCGACTTCGCCAAGGCCTGGGCGCAGAGCGCGCCCTGGAAGGCCGAGCCGGGCGCCAAGCTGACGGTGATGCGCTGGAAGCGCTTCGTGCCGGCCGAGGACGATGCGTTCAACGCGATGGTGACGGCGTTCAAGGCCGCGACCGGCACCGAGATGAACACCTTCAGCGAGTCCTTCGAGGACGTGCAGCCGAAGGCCTCGGTTGCGGCCAATACCGGCTCCGGCCTCGATCTCGCCTGGGGTCTGCACACCCTGCCGCAGCTTTTCCCGACCAAAGTGCTGAAGATGAACGATGTCGCCGATTATCTCGGCAACAAATACGGCGGCTGGACCGATGCGGCGGCCAAAACCTGCAAGCTCGGCAACGACTGGCTCGGCATTCCCGTCGCGACCAACGGCGGTTACATGACCTACCGCAAGTCGGCGCTCGACAAGGCTGGCTTCAAGGAATTTCCGAAGGACTTCCCCGGCTTCCTCGAGATGTGCAAGGCGCTCAAGGCCAACAATACGCCGGCCGGCTTCGCGCTCGGTCACGCCTCGGGCGACGGCAATTCCTGGCTGCACTGGGTGCTGTGGGGCCACGGTGCCTACACGGTCGACCAGAACGACAAGATCGTCATCAATTCGCCGGAGACGGCGAAGGCGCTGGAATATTGCAAGGCGCTGTACGACAACTTCATTCCGGGCACGGCGTCCTGGAATGATTCCTCCAACAACAAGGCGTACCTCGCCGGCGAGCTCTATTGCACGGCGAACGGCATCTCGATCTACGTCGCCGCCAAGACCGATCCCAGCAAGAAGGAGCTCACCGAGGACACCTATCACGCGCTCTGGCCGGTCGGTCCTGTCGGCAAGCCGACCGAGCTGCAGCTGGCGCTGCCGATCCTCGCCTTCAACTTCACCAAATATCCGAATGCGGCGAAGGCCTTCGTCGCCTTCATGCTGGAGAAGGAGAACTACGAGAAGTGGCTGGCCGGCGCGCAGGGTTATCTGACGCAGACCCTGAACGCCTATGAATCGGCGCCGATCTGGACGGCCGATCCCAAGAACGCCGTGTTCTCGCAGGCTTCCAAGCGCACGCTGCCGGCGTCGGGCATCGGCACCGTCGGCGAGAAGGCGGCAACCGCGATCGCCGACTTCATCGTCGTCGACATGTTCGCCAATTACTGCACCGGCGCCAAGGATGTGAAGGGCGCGATGGCGGAAGCCGAGCGCCAGCTGAAGCGCATCTATCGCTGAACAGTCACGGGGCGGGCGGCTCTTCGGCCGCCCGCCCGTCAACATTTCGATCAGGGATATCGGGCATGGCTGATGTCGCAATTCCCCGGGCCAAGCCTCAGATGACCGAGGCTAGCGCCTGGACCCAGCTCAAATACAATCGCAACTGGCTCGGCTTCTGGTTCATGGTGCCGGCCATGGTGTTCCTGATCTTCTTCCTGGCCTATCCGCTTGGGCTGGGCATCTGGCTGTCCTTCACGGACACGCGCATCGGCAGGGTCGGACAGTTCATCGCCTTCGAGAACTACGAATGGTTGTGGGACGATTCCATCTTCTGGCTGTCGGTGTTCAACACGCTGCTCTACACCTTCGTCGCCAGCGCCTTCAAATTCGGCATCGGCCTTTACCTCGCGCTGCTGCTCAACGAGCACATGCCGTTCAAGGCGATGCTGCGCGCGATGGTGCTCATCCCCTTCATCGTTCCGACGGTGCTCTCCGCGCTCGCCTTCTGGTGGATCTTCGACTCGCAATTCTCGATCATCTCCTGGTCGCTGAAGCAGCTCGGCCTGATCAACCAGAACATCAACTTCCTCGGCGACACGACCTGGGCACGCATTTGCGTGATCTTCGCCAATATCTGGCGCGGCGTGCCGTTCGTGGCGATCACGCTGCTCGCAGGCCTGCAGACCGTCTCGCCCTCGCTCTATGAAGCGGCGACGCTCGACGGCGCTACGCGCTGGCAGAATTTCCGCTACATCACCTATCCGCTGCTGACGCCGATCATCGCCGTCGTGATGACCTTCTCGGTGCTGTTCACCTTCACCGACTTCCAGCTGATTTGGGCGATGACGCGTGGCGGCCCGGTCAACGCCACTCATCTGATGGCGACCCTGTCCTATCAGCGTGCGATCATCGCCGGCCAGCTCGGCGAGGGCGCCGCGATCTCCAGTGCGATGATCCCGTTCCTGCTCGCCGCCATCATGGTGTCCTGGTTCGGCCTGCAGCGTCGCAAGTGGCAACAGGGAGAAAACAATGACTGATCTCCCCACCTCGCGGATCGATCTCAAGGCCGTCCTGCATAGCTCGGCTCCGACAGTCGCGAAGGATGATCACAGCGAGGGCATGAGCTATCTGCAGTCGGTGCCGCGCAGGCTGGTGACGCTTTACCTGCCGCTCGCCATCATCGTCGTCGTCCTGCTGTTCCCGTTCTACTGGATGGCGCTGACCTCGGTGAAGCCCGACGAGCAGCTGCTCGACCTCGACAAGTACAATCCGTTCTGGACTTGGAATCCGACCTTCAAGCACTTCCACAAGCTGTTGTTCGAGAGCTACTATCCGTACTGGCTCTGGAACACGATGTATGTGGCGATCTGCGCGACGGTGCTCTCGATCATCGCCTCGGTGTTCGCCGCCTACGCCATCGTGCGCTTGCGTTACAAGGGCGCCAATCTCGTCGGCGGCCTGATCTTCCTCGCCTATCTGGTGCCGCCGTCGATCCTGTTCATTCCGCTCGCCACCGTCGTGTATCAGTACGGCCTGTTCGATTCGCCGCTGGCGCTGATCCTGACCTATCCGACCATCCTGATCCCGTTCTCGACCTGGCTGTTGATGGGCTATTTTAAGACCATCCCCTTCGAGCTCGAGGAATGCGCGCTGATCGACGGCGCGAGCCGCTGGCAGATCCTGGTCAAGATCGTCGTGCCGCTGGCCATTCCCGGCCTGATCTCGGCCTTCATCTTCTGCTTCACGCTGTGCTGGAACGAGTTCATCTACGCCCTGACGTTCCTGCAATCGACCAGCAACAAGACGGTGCCAGTCGCGATCGTCAACGAGTTCGTGGACGGCGATATCTATCGCTGGGGCTCGCTGATGGCGGGCGCGCTGGCCGGCTCGCTGCCGCTCGTGATCCTTTACGCCTTCTTCGTGGAGCATTATGTGTCGGCGATGACCGGCGCCGTGAAGGAATGATCGCGGGGCTTGCCGAGGGCGCGCCAATGCGTTTCAAGAGCGGCGCGCTTCGGCCAATAAGAAGGAGTTGAGCTCTTGCACATTCTGGTTCTCGGCGCCGCCGGCATGGTCGGCCGCAAACTCTGTGAACGGCTGCTGCGCGACGGCCGGCTCGGCAAGAGCGACATCACGAAATTGACCATGCACGACGTGGTCGAGCCCAAGAAGCCGGAGAAGGCCGGCTTCCCGGTCGACACCGTGTCGGGCGATTTCGCCGTCCCGGGCGCGGCCGAGAAGCTGATCGCAGGCCGCCCTGACGTGATCTTCCATCTCGCCGCGATCGTGTCCGGCGAAGCCGAGCTCGATTTCGACAAGGGCTATCGCATCAATCTTGATGGCACGCGGATGCTGCTCGATGCGATCCGCCTTGCGGGCGGCGGCTACAAGCCGCGCGTGGTGTTCACGTCCTCGATCGCAGTGTTCGGCGCGCCGTTTCCCGATGCGATCGGCGACGAGTTCTTCCATACCCCGCTGCTCAGCTACGGCACGCAGAAGGCGATCGGCGAACTCCTGCTCGCCGACTATTCCCGTCGCGGCTTCCTCGACGGCATCGGAATCCGCCTGCCGACCATCTGCATCCGGCCCGGCCTGCCCAACAAGGCGGCCTCGGGCTTCTTCTCCAACATCCTGCGCGAGCCGCTCGCCGGCAAGGAAGCGATCCTCCCGGTCTCCGAGGACGTCCGCCACTGGCACGCAACGCCGCGCTCCGCCGTCGGTTTCCTGCTTCACGCCGGCACCATGGATCTCGCCACCGTCGGTCCGCGCCGCAACCTGACCATGCCTGGCCTGTCGGCCACGGTCGGCGAGCAGATCGCCGCCTTGAAGCGGGTTGCGGGCGAGAAGGTCGCCGCGCGCATCAAGCGCGAGCCCGATCCCTTCATCGTCGGCATCGTCGGCGGCTGGCCGCGCAATTTCGACGCCAGACGGTCGCGCGAGCTCGGCTTCACCACCGCCGAGAAGACGTTCGACGATATCATCCGCATTCACATCGAAGACGAGCTCGGCGGCAATTTCGTCGCCTGACCTCGGACTGAGCGGGCCCTGATGATGGCAAGCGTTGCTTGCATCGGCGAATGCATGGTCGAGCTGCGGCAGGCCCAGGGCGGCGCGTCCGCCGGGCAGGGGCAGGGCGGTGGCCTGTACTCACGCGGCTTCGGCGGCGACACCCTCAACACGGCCGTGTATCTGGCGCGGCTGGACGTCAAGGTCGATTATCTCACCGCGCTCGGCGACGATGCCCTGAGCGATGAGATGGTCGCGGCCTGGAATGCCGAAGGCGTCGGCACGCGCCGTGTCGTGCGGCTCGCAGGCAAGCTGCCCGGCCTCTACATGATCCAGACGGACGGCGAGGGCGAGCGCCAGTTCTTCCACTGGCGCGACAGCGCGGCGGCGCGCCAGCTGATGAGCCTGTCCGAGACCGACGAGCTGCTCAACTCGCTGATGAGCTACGACGTCGTCTATCTCTCTGCGATCACGCTCTCGATCTACGACGCGGCCGGGCGCGAGCGCCTGTTCGGCGCGATCAAGCGCGCGCGCCTGCTCGGCACCCGCTTCGTGTTCGACACCAATTTTCGCGCGCGCGGCTGGCCGGACCGCGACGTCGCACGCGAGGTATTTGCTGCGGCGTTCGCGGCCGCCGACATCGTGCTGACCTCGACCGAGGATCTGCTCGCGCTCTGGCCCGGCGAAAGTCACGACCAGCTGATGGCGCGCATCCCAACCCCGGAACTGGTGTTCCGTCTGCCCGAGCCGGTGAGCCTGTTGCGCTACCCCGGCGGCGCCAGCGAGGTCCGCGCCGAGCCCATGACCAAGCCCGTGGTCGATACCACCGCCGCCGGCGATAGCTTCGCCGCCGCCTATATCGCGGCCCGGCTCGCCGGCGCCGAGCCGGTCGAGGCGGCCCTATCAGGACATCGGCTCGCCAGCCTCGTGATCTGCTATCCCGGCGCCATCATTCCAGGCTATGCCATGCCGCCGAAGAAGCGGCACCGGCCGGCGGCCTCCCGCCAGGCCACCAAGTGAACAGCGACCAAATGAATCGAGACCTATGACCACGGCTGCCCAACAGAACCACCTCGTCGCGCTGTTCAAGGCTGCGACCGTCATTCCCGTCCTCACCATCGAGCGCATCCAGGATGCGGTGCCGCTGGCGCGCGCGCTGGTTGCCGGCGGTGTCCGCACGCTGGAGGTGACCTTGCGCACCCCCGTTGCGATCGAGGCGGCGCGCGCGATGATGACCGAGGTCCCCGAAGCGGTCGTCGGCATCGGCACCATTCTCAACCCGTCCGATTTCAGCCGGGTCGAGAAGCTCGGCGTCGCGTTCGGCATCAGCCCGGGCCTGACCCCCGATCTGCTCAAGGCCGCGACCGACAGCTCCCTGCCGTTCGCGCCGGGCATTGCTACGGCCTCGGAGCTGATGATGGCGCTGTCTTGCGGTTTCGACGTCGCAAAGTTTTTCCCGGCGGAGCAGGCCGGCGGCATCAAGGGCCTCCAGGCCCTCGGCGGGCCGTTCCCGAACGTGCGGTTCTGCCCGACCGGCGGGGTGGGCGAGGCCAATGCCGCGACCTGGCTGGCCGAACCCAATGTCGTTGCGGTTGGCGGGTCCTGGCTGTGCCCAACGGCGGAGATCCGGGCCGGGAACTGGGCCGGCATAACTGCCATCTGCGAGCGGACCCTCAAGGCGCTGAAAGCCGCGTGAAGTCTTGCCATCCCTGGGCTAAGACTTAGCTCAGGACAAGACCTCAGGGAGAGACGACCATGACCGCCAGCATCGTCGGATGGGCGCATACGCCGTTCGGCAAGTTCGACACCGAAACCGTCGAAAGCCTCGTCACCCGCGTCGCCAATGAGGCGCTGGCGGACGCCGGCATTTCGGCCGGTGATGTCGACGAGATCGTGCTCGGCCATTTCAACGCCGGCTTCTCGCCGCAGGATTTCACGGCGTCGCTGGTACTGCAGGCCGATCCCAAGCTGCGCTTCAAGCCGGCGACCCGTGTCGAGAACGCCTGCGCCACGGGATCTGCTGCCGTGCATCAGGGCCTGCGCGCGATTGCCGCAGGGGCGGCCAAGATTGTCCTGGTCGTCGGCGTCGAGCAGATGACGCGCACCCCCGGTCCGGAGATCGGCAAGAACCTGCTCAAGGCCTCCTACCTCCCCGAGGACGGCGACACGGTCGGCGGTTTCGCCGGCGTGTTCGGCAAGATCGCCAGCTCCTATTTCCAGAAATACGGCGACCAGTCCGATGCGCTGGCGCTGATCGCGGCCAAGAACCACAAGAACGGCGTCGCCAATCCCTTCGCCCAGATGCGCAAGGACTTCGGCTTCGACTTCTGCCGCGCCGAGAGCGAGAAGAACCCCTATGTCGCCGGTCCCCTGAAGCGCACCGACTGCTCGCTGGTCTCGGACGGTGCCGCCGCCCTGGTGCTGGCCGATGCCGAGACGGCCAAGGGCATGACCAAGTCGATCGGCTTCCGCGCCACTGCGCACGCCCAGGACTTCCTGCCGATGAGTAAGCGCGACATCCTGCAGTTCGAGGGCTGCACGGTCGCCTGGCAGCGGGCGCTGGAGAAGGCCGGTGTCACGCTGTCCGATCTCTCCTTTGTCGAGACCCATGACTGCTTCACCGTCGCCGAGCTGATCGAGTACGAAGCGATGGGTCTGACGCCGAAGGGGCAGGGCGCCCGCGCCATCAAAGAAGGCTGGACGCTGAAGGACGGCAAGCTGCCGGTCAATCCGTCCGGCGGCCTGAAGGCCAAAGGCCATCCGATCGGTGCTACCGGCGTCTCCATGCATGTGATGACCGCGATGCAGCTCGCAGGCCAGGCGCCCGAGGGCATGCAGCTCAAGAACGCCAAGCTCGGCGGCATCTTCAACATGGGCGGGGCGGCCGTCGCCAACTACGTTTCGGTGCTCGAGCCGCTCAAGTAAGCTCTCGTAGGGTGGGCAAAGGCGCCAAGGCGCAGTGCCCACCGTCTTTCTTTGCGCCAGATCATGGTGGGCACGCTTCGCTTCGCCCACCCTACGGCTCCTGATTGATTTGCAGGGAATGCATCATGGGCAATGACTACGAAGACTCACTGTCGATGGACGCACTCAACGGCCGCATCGCGATCCTCGAGGACAATATCCGCCAGCTCATCGAGCAGGCCGCGGCCGCCTCGGGCGAGCAGAACGAGTCGCGCATCGCCGACCGGATCAGCCAGCAGAACGATGAGCTCGACCGGCTGCTCAAGATCCGCGAATCCCGCCAGAAGAAATAGCGGCCAACGTCGCCCCGCGGCGCATGCTGCCATACGCCGCTCGCCCTTGCGCGAGCGGCGGCACTGCCGTTAGCTGGACCGAAATCGCGAGGCAATTGAGCCCCGCGCGATCGGGAGCGAACGATGGGGCCGCTGAAAGGCATCAAGGTCGTCGACATGACCACCGTGCTGATGGGCCCTTATGCGACCCAGATGCTCGGCGATTACGGTGCCGACGTTATCAAGGTAGAATCGCTGGACGGCGACGTCACCCGCCTGATCGGCCCGATGCGTCACGCCGGCATGGGGCCCGTGTTTCTCAACACCAACCGCAGCAAGCGATCGATCTGCCTCGACCTGAAGAAACCGGCGGGCCGCGAAGCCGTGCTGCGGCTTTTGAAGGACGCCGACGTCCTGGTCTACAACGTCCGCCCGCAGGCGATGGCGCGGCTGCAGCTCGGCTACGACGTCGTCTCCGCCATCAACCCGCGCTTGGTCTATGCCGGCGTGTTCGGTTTCGGCCAGGACGGGCCCTATGCCGCAAAACCCGCTTACGACGATCTGATCCAGGGCGCCACCGCGTTGCCGGCGCTGATGGCGCAGACCGGCGATGGCGTGCCGCGTTACGTGCCGAACGCGCTCGTGGACCGCATTGTCGGCCTTACCGCGGTCGGCGCGATCTGTGCCACCCTGGTGCACCGCGACCGCACCGGCCGCGGCCAGCGTCTGGACATCCCGATGTTCGAGACCATGGCCGGCTTCGTCATGGGTGATCACATGGGCGGGCTCACGTTCGAGCCGCCGCTCGACAAGGGCGGCTATGCCCGCCATCTCTCGCGCGACCGCAGGCCCTACAAGACCTCGGACGGCTATCTCAGCGTCATCGTCTACAACGACAAGCAGTGGGAGAACTTCTTCAAGGCGACGGGGCGCGATGACCTTCGCGCCGATCCCAAGTTCGCAACTTTCGCCGGCCGCGCGGCCAATATTGACGTCGTCTATGCCGAACTCGCCCGCATCTTCGAGACGCGGACCACGGCCGAATGGATCGACCTGCTGACTGAAGCGGACGTGCCTGTCATGCCAATGCACGACCTCGCCTCGATCCTGCACGATCCGCATCTGGAGGCGACCGGCTTCTTCCCGGTGGTGACACATCCGACCGAAGGTCCGATCCGCAGCATGAAAGTGACGGCGACCTGGTCCGAGACAGAAGCCGAGCCGGTACGCATGGCGCCGCGGCTCAATGAGCACGGCGCCGAGATTTTGCGCGAGATCGGCTATTCCGCCGACGAAATCGCGGCCATGGTGCGCGACGGCGTCACGCGCGTGGCGCCGGAGTAGGGAGAGTGGAGATGACCACAACTCTCTCATCCGTCATTCCGGGGCGCGACGAAGTCGCGAGCCCGGAATCCATAACCACCATCGGGAGTATGGATTCCGGGCTCGCGCCTAACGGCGCGCCCCGGAATGACGGTGGAGAAAGCCCGCCATGAGCTTCATCACCGGCGTCGGCCTCACGTCGTTCGGCAAGCACGAGGGCTCCTCCTCGCTCGACCTGATGAGCGAGGCCGCGCAAGCCGCGCTCGACGATGCCGGCCTCGAGCGCACCGACATCGACGGCATTCTCTGCGGCTATTCCACCGTCTCCCCGCACATCATGCTCGCCACCGTCTTCGCCGAGCACTTTGGCATTCGCCCGTCTTACGCGCATGCCGTGCAGGTCGGCGGGGCCACGGGTCTTGCGATGACGATGCTCGCGCATCACCTCGTCGAAGCAGGCGTCTGCCGCAAAGTGCTCGTCGTCGCCGGTGAGAACCGGCTCACCGGGCAGAGCCGCGATGCCTCGATCCAGGCGCTGGCGCAGGTCGGCCATCCCGACTACGAGGTGCCGTTAGGACCGACCATTCCCGCTTATTACGGCCTCGTTGCGAACCGATACATGCACGAATACGGCGTGACCGAAGAGGACCTCGCCGAGTTCGCGGTGCTGATGCGTGCCCACGCCTGCATCCATCCCGGCGCGCAATTCCACGATCCCATCAATGTCGCCGACGTCATGGCCTCCAAGCCAGTGGCGATGCCGCTCAAGCTGCTCGATTGCTGCCCGGTCTCCGACGGCGGCGCGGCGTTCGTCGTCAGCCGCGAGCGAACCGGGGAAGCGGGCGTGCGTATCCGCGGCTGCGCCCAGGCCCACACGCATCAGCATGTCACGGCAGCGCCCGCCCTCAGCGAGCTTGGCGCCGAGATCTCCATCGCACGTGCAAAGGCGGCCACGGGTCTCGCGATTTCCGACGTGCGCTATGCCGCGATCTACGACAGCTTTACGATCACGCTTGCGATGCTGCTGGAAGACTTCGGTCTTGCCGGCCGCGGCGAGGCGGCCGCGCGGGTGCGCGCCGGCCATTTCAGCCGTGACGGCGCGATGCCGCTGAATACCCATGGCGGCCTGCTCAGCTACGGCCATTGCGGCGTCGGCGGCGCCATGGCGCATCTCGTCGAGGCGCATTTGCAGATGACGGGGCGGGCGGCCACCCGCCAGGTCCGCGACGCCTCGATTGTACTGCTGCACGGCGACGGCGGCGTGCTGTCGTCTCACGTCAGCATGTTCCTGGAGCGGGTCAGATGAGCGAACGTCTGGCGGACTGGACCAAGGGTGAAGAGGCCATCGCCTACCAGACCTGCACCGTATGCGGGCATGTACAGTATTTTCATCGGGCCTTCTGCGCAGCTTGTGGCGAATCAAACCCGCGCGAGCAGCGCGCCAGTGGCAAGGGCAGGGTGTATGCGACCTCGTTGGTCTGCCGCGCGGCAACGCTCGAGACGCGCGCGCACGTGCCCTACAACATCCTGCTGGTCGATTGCGCCGAAGGTTTTCGCATGATGGCCCACGGCGAGAATGACCTCGCCATCGGCGATTCGGTCATCGCGAGCTTCAAGCCGTTCGCCGGAAAGCTCGTGCCGTTCTTTGTCAGGCTGAAATAGTGTGGATCCGTCATTCGGGGGCGGTCATGTGACCGAGCCTGGAACGGGAATTCTGGGCTTGGCTTGTGCGAGAGCCACCCCGGAATGACGAAAACGCTGAGCGCCTGATCCGGAAAAGTGTGAAGCGGTTCTCCGAAAAGATCATGCGCAATCGAAATACTCTAACGCCCGTAGAACAAGATGCTGGCGATGACGAGCATCGCCGTCACCGCCAGCATATGCGCGAGCGCTCCCGAGGCTGCCCCCTTGGTGGCTTCCTTCATGCCGTTTTCTCCCTAGACTTGGGCATGACTCATCGTTGCGCGGTGAGCGCATACGACGGCCAATTGTTTTTACTCGGAACACCCCTTGCGAGTATCCGCCGCGATTTGTCCCCCCGCGGCGAATATCGACTGTGTCAGGGTCGATCAGCAATGCGGCGGCAATTTGACTCGATGATGTTGCTCCTGCGTCCCCGCGCGAATAGAGTCTTCGGGAACCTTCGCCGATGGCGACAAAAAGCATCAAAAGATCAGGGAAAACTTCAGGAAAATCATGGCCCGCATTCAGTACAGCGACCCGTCCAAGGCAACCGACCGCACCCGCGAAATCCTCGACAAGAACCGTCATGCCAACATCTTCCGGATGATGGCGCATTCGCCGAGTTACTTTGAGCAATATTGCCGCCTCGGGGGCGCAATCAGGCACAAGGGCGAGCTCGACCCCATCGTGCGCGAGCTTGCGATCACCCGTACCGGCATCCTGTGCGAGGCACCCTATGAGATCGTCGCGCACAAGCGCATCGGCAAGAATGTCGGCGTCACCGACGAGCAGAACGAGGCGCTCGAGAATTGGCAGGCCGCATCCTGCTTCAACGAGTTGCAGCGCGCCGCGCTCGCCTTCACCGATGAGATCGTGAAGCTGACGAAGCCGACGGATGCGACCTTCAAGGCGATCGCATCGAAGCTGACACCGGCCGCGCTGGTCGAGCTCCAGCTCTCGGTTGGCTTCTACATCATGACGTCGAAGTTCCTGGAGACATTCGAGATCGACCTCCAGCCCGTCACCGAGGTGGTGGGCTGATCCACAGCTCGGCTTGCGAGGGATGCTCATGACAATCGATGAATATGCGGCCTGGGCCGCAACTATTGCCAAAGTCGACGAGCATCCGTCCAACGAGCGGTTGTCTTATCTCGGGCTGGGCCTTGCCGCTGAGGCGGGCGAGGTCGCCGAGCACATCAAGAAGCTCCTGCGCGACGACTGGCTCGACAAGGCCGGTCTCGTCGAAGAGCTTGGCGATGTCGTCTACTACTGGGCCTGCCTGTGCGCCGCCACCGGCCAGCAGCCGTCCGCATTGCTCAACGCCAGTGCCGCCAAGATCAGGCGACGTATCAGCGAAGCGGCGAGCCGGTAGGTCAGGTGCGGACAGGGAAGCCGCTACACCTCTCCCCGTCGGGGAGAGGTGAAAACCTCTGCGCTCACGTCGAGGTCAGAATATCCACCTTGGCGTTGGCGACGATCAGGCGGTCGGCCAGGAGCTGGGCCAGGTTGCGCATGATGCATTCGCTGGCGCGGGGGTGCTGCTTGCGGAAGCGCTCGAAATCCTTCAGCGGCACCTCGCATGCCGTCGCTGCCATGTCGACGAACACGTCGGCGGAGCGGGTTTGCTCCAGCAGCGCCATCTCGCCGAACGCCATGCCGGCGGTGAGCGTCGCCAGCCTGACGCCGTCGGGCAAGGTGACGTGCACGGCGCCGCTGCGCAGGAAGTACAGGGCATCGGCGGGGTCGCCGGCCGTGAGGATCTTCGCGCCGGATTGATAGGTCCTGATGGTGCAGAGCGAGGCGAGATCCGTCAGCTCTTCCTCGCTCAGCCCTGTCAGCAGGGGCTGTTCGGCAAGCTCGGTGGTCTCGTGAAAATCGATCGAGCCGCCGTAGCGATAGACGATCTGGTCTTCGGCCCATTCGATCGCAGTGTCGAGCAGATAGAAGTCGCGCACGTTCTTCAGCTCGGCGGTCCATTCGCGTAAGGTATTCCATTCCTTGGAGGCGCGCCGGACGCCGGACAAGACCACCGTGACATTCAGCGCAGCCAATTCCTCGAACGCTTCGGCCACCAGCCGCGCGCCGGCCCGCGTAGTCGAGGTCACGCGGTGCAGATCGAAGATCACGAATTGCGGCCGCGGTCGTCCCGCGAGCCGGCGCGAGACGTAATCGACCGCCGACAGCGACAGCGTGCCGACCAGCTCGATGATGCGCACCTCCTGCTCGTGCGCGGCGAGAATCTCGCGCTCCTGCGGACGGCGCACGCGGCGCGACGGGCTCTTGCCGATGTCGTAGTCGGCGATGACGGCGTTGCGCGCATCGTCGCTGCGGTTGAGCATGTGCAGGTCGTAGTGCGAGGACAGCGCCTCGCAGACCTTGATGCCGCGCACGCTGTTGCCGTGCTTGTCGAGCTTTGGCGAATAGCTGCCGAGCCCGAGGCGGGCCGGGAGCGCGGCCAGGATGCCGCCGCCGACGCCGCTCTTGGCGGGGATGCCGATGCGGTAGATCCACTCGCCGGCATAGTCGTACATGCCCGACGAGGTCATCACCGAAAGAGTGCGCGAGATCGCGTAGGCGCTCAGCACCTGCTCGCCGGTGACCGGATTGATGCCGCGATTGGCGAGCGTCGCCGCCATGACCGCGATGTCGCGCGCGGTCACCAGCACGGCGCATTGCCGGAAATAGACGTCGAGCACGCCGGCGACGTTGTCCGAGATCACCGCGTTGGTCTTGAGCAGATAGCCGATGGCGCGGTTGCGGTCGCCGGTCTGGCTTTCGGAAGCATAGACCGCCTCGTCGACGGAGAGGTCGCGGCCTGCAAAACGGCTGAGCGCAAGGCGGATCTGCTCGAAAGCCTCCGCGCCCTTGCTGTCGTAGATCAACCCGGTGCAGGCGATCGCGCCGGCATTGACCATCGGGTTGAACGGATGGTTCTCCGAATTGAGCCGGATCGAGTTGAAGGGATCGCCGGAGGGCTCGACGCCGATCGCACCTTCGACCTTGCCGGCGCCGAGCAGGTCCAGCGCCAGCGCGAACACGAAGGGTTTCGACATCGACTGGATGGTGAAGGGCACCCTGGAGTCGCCGACTTCATAGACATGGCCGTCCAGCGTCGCGAGGCTGATGCCGAAATAGGCGGGGTCGGCCTTGCCGAGCTCGGGAATGTAATTGGCGACATGGCCCGACGTCTCGGCGGAGAACTCGCTGAGGCAATTGTCCAGGAACCGCAGCAGGGGCGGCTTCGAACGGGTCCAAGCGCTGGCGAGAGGCGAGAGCGGTTTCATCGCCACCCTTGTGCAACGCAATCAGGGTACGCGCAACCCGTCCGGCATCACAGGCTGGCGCCGGACCAGGAGAAGCGCGATCAGGATCGTCGGCAGCAGGATGCCAAGGCCGAGCAGCGTCACCTGCATCTGCGACAGCGGCATGATGCCGCCGCCGGGGGTCGCTACCACGAAGCCGCCGATCACCAGCAGCACACGGATGGGCCATTCCAGACTGCCTGTACCGCGCAAGTCGCCGACGAACGGCTGGTAGCCCTGGATGCCGCCGCAGATGAACAGCGTGCCGAGGGCAGCGAGGCCCATCAGGCCGAGGCCGGCGAGATAGGGGCTCGAGCCCTGCAGCACCAGCGCCGGATTGAGCACGAAGAAGAACGGCAGGAAATAGATGATGCTGCCGACCCACATCGATTCCCAGCCCGTCTTCATGGCCGGCGAGCCGGCGATGCCGGCGGCCGCGAAGGAGGCGATCGCGACCGGCGGAGTGATCGATGACAGCATACCCCAGTAGAAGATGAACATGTGCACGGCCATGCGGTTGAGGCCGAGCTTCTCCAGCGCCGGCGCGACCAGGATGGCGAGGAAAATGTAGCAGGCCGTCGTCGTCAGGCCGAGGCCGAGAATGAGGCTGGTGAGCGCGCACATGCCGAGCAGCAGGAAGGCATTGTCGCCGGCGATGTGCAGGAGGTCGTTGGCGAGGCTCGACACCACGCCCGTCATCGAGAACGCGCCGATCAAGAGGCCGCAGCCGGCGAGGATGCCGACCAGCTCGACGAAGGTGCGGCCGTTGACCTCCAGGAACTTGCCGATCGTCGCAAATGTCCAGCGCGTCTCCTTGGAGAAGAACTGGTTGAGGACCAGCAGCAGCGCGGTGGCGTAGAACGGCGCGTGGCTCTCGCGCTTGAAATAGAGCAGCATCACGATCAGAAGCGCGATGACGAAGACGTAGTACCAGCCGTCCTTGATCGTGTCCATGATCCGCGGCAGCTCGGCGCGCGGAATGCCCTTCAGCTTGTGGCGCGCGGCATAGGCATCGACCTGCATGAACAGGCCGACATAGTAGAGCACTGCGGGAATGATCGCGGCGACCGCGACGTCGGCGTAGCTGACGTTGAGGAATTGCGCGATGACGAAAGCGGTCGCGCCCATCACCGGTGGAGCCAGCACCGCGCCGGTCGAGGCGCAGGCCTCGATCGCCGCGGCATAGGACGCGCGGAAGCCGCTCTTTTTCATCACGGGGATGGTCATGGTTCCCGCCGTGAGCACGTTGGAGATGATCGAGCCCGACATCATGCCGAGCAGGCCGCTGGCAAAGATGCAGACTTTTGCCGCGCCGCCGCGAAAGGTGCCGCACATGGCGAAGGAAAGATTGATGAAGAATTTTCCGGCGCCCGTCATCATCAGCGCGGTGCCGAACACCAAAAAGCCGATCACGGTGTCGGCAAAGGCCTGGATGGGAATGCCGAGCAGGCTCTCGCCCGAGAGCACGTGATAGGCGGTCGCCTGCTCGAGCGTCGATTGCGTGCCACGGAACGGCCCGAGCCAGCCAGCCTCCGCGAACAGCGGATAGACGGTGAAGGGCAGCACGCTGAGGAGCAGGCTCCAGCCGCCGGTGCGGCGCAACGCCTCCATCAGCATCACCCACATCACGAGGCCTGCGGCGATCACCGTGTTGGGCGCGCCGCCGAATTCCCAGCCGGCCTCCGCCGCCTTGCGCACGTTAACCATCAGTATGAGCGCCGCCGCGAAGGTCACGACGAATAAGACGAGGTCATACCAGGGAACGCGGTCGAGCGGCGCGCGTCCGGTGCCCGGAAAGATCAGGAACGTGAATGGCAGCATCAACGCGATCAGGAGATAGAAATATTCCGTGTTGAGCTGGGTGTATCCGACGAAGAAGCGCAGCGAGAATTGCTGGTTGATGCAGAGCAGGATCGTCGCGGCGGTCGCAACAATCAGCGTCCAGCGCCACGCGCCGCGCAACGTGCGGACGCGCGTGACTTCCGCTTCCTGCATGTTGCCGGCGGCGCCATGGGGATCATCGAATACGACGCGCTTGGGCGCGTCTTGCGGGACGGTGGAAGTGGAAGAGGACATCATCGATCCCGCGCGTGGGCTGGTGAACGCAATTAGGCAAACGGCAGTTGTTTGAACCGCTCTGGTCCCGCGCTCAACCTCTCCCGCGTGCGGGAGAGGTCGGCGCGAAGCGCCGGGTGAGGGCTTTCTCCTCTGGGGGAATCCCACCGCGGAGGCACCCTCTCCCCAACCCTCTCCCGCAAGCGGGAGAGGGGGCGCACTTCTCGCGAGGCAACGATCACGCCTAACAACACCTCACTCTATTCCTCGAACCCGTTCGGCATGCCGGCTTTCGCTAGCGCCGCGGCACGCGCCTTCGTCCAGCCGTCGAGGAACGCCTTGTCGTCCGACGGCGGATTGGACTTGCCGTAATCGGCCCAGGCGGCCGCCAGCACCTCCTGCCGCTTGATCAGCTGGTTGTTGTGTGCCTCCTGAGCGTCGCTCCATTGGCCGGCCTCTTTCAACGCCTTCACCGCGCCGGGATGCACCGGCACCACCCAGTTCTTGGTCTGGCGGTTGGCCGCGAGTCCGCCGGCGCCAGGCGCGGAGTCCTTATAAGCGTCGTAGTTGACGATCATCGCCTTGGTGATCGCATAGACCTGGTCGGCCGGTTGCGAGGCGTAGGCGACGAAGATCGGATAGGGATAATTGCCGAGCTCGATCGGCTTCTCCGGCGAGATGCCGGCACCGCAAGTCGCAAGCTGCGGGAAGAAGAATGAGCCGACCTTCTGCATCCGCGTCCAACCCTCCTTGTCCTTGGCGGGCAGCGGCGGCCAGATCAACCCGCGCGGCGAAGCCTCGGCCTCCTTGGCGGGACCGGTGATGGTGGTGCCGAAGGCGGCATCGACGTCGTTGTTGATCAGCCCTTTCCACATCGCGCCGTAGCTGGCGAATTCGACAGCCTTGACGTCCTTTTGCGTCAGCCCGGCGAAGGCGAGCACCGCGAGCGAGTTCTGGTTTAGCGCGGGCGAGCCGACCACGAAGCCGACGCGCTTGCCCTTGAGGTCCTTCAGCTCCTTCACGCCGGTGTCGGCGGCCACCGCAAGCGAGGCGCAATTGCAGTCGACGGTCGAGAGCAGGGTCTGCAGCGGTTGCGGCCCCCATTCCTTCGAGCCGAACTCGAACACGCCTTCCTGCGCGAAGTAGGTGCCCGATCCCATCGCCGCGGACACCGCGCGCTTGGCGCGCAGCGGCGCGAGGCGCGCGACGTCGTTGCCTGCGGGGAGCACGCGCACGTCGGTGCCGTACTTGTCCTTCATCATCTTGCCGACGCCGACGGCGATGTTGAAGCCGGCGGTGCCGGTGTCATAGGCGGTGAAGGTCAATGTCGCCGGCAGCTTGATGTCTTCGGCGAACGAATAGCGTGTAGACGCAAAAGAAACGCCCGCCACCAGAGCAGGCGCGAGCACGAGCAGCCCACGAAGCATGTTTCCCTCCAATGATCCTCGCTTTGCCGCGAAGATTTTCATTCTTTGTTTGAAACAACGTTTTGTTTGAAACCGATCATGTCACCGCCATCAAGCGATGGCAACGTCGTACAGCGCGCGCGGGAATGCGACTGACACATTGTCGCGGAAAAGACCGGATAAGACGCTCAACTCGCGACGATCGCGATCGCCTGTCCCTCCGCAACGACGTCATCGACCTTTACCAGAAGCGATGTGATGGTGCCGTTTGCGGGCGAGGGCACTGGGATCTCCATCTTCATCGCTTCGACCACCACAACGTCATCGCCATCCGCGACGGTTCCTCCAACTTGCACGAGAGTCGCGCAGATGCGTCCCGCGACCTCCGTGACGATCTTAATTTCTGGCATGCCATCGCCTTTTTGTTGTCGTCGCAAAATGCCTGAGGTAGCGTCGTCTGCAAGTGGAATTTAATTCCGCACAGCGGAACACAACGGTAGGGATCATGGGACGACGTTCGGAGCGGTTGAGTAGGCAAGGTGCGCTCGCTGGCGAAGCCGGTGAGGGTGATGTGATCCAGGTGGTGTCGCGCGCGTTCGACGTATTGCGATGCTTCGAGGGCCACGAGGCGCGACTCGGCAATCTCGAGATTTCAAATCGCTGCGGTCTGCCGCGTTCGACGGTGTCGCGGCTCACGCATACGCTGACCCGCATGGGCCAGCTCGTGTATCTCCCACGCGACCAGAAGTATCGCATCGGCCCCAGCGCGGTGGCGATGAGTGCTTCGATGATGAAGGGCGCGCAGCTGCGCAGCATGATTCGCCAGCGGCTGCAGGAAGTCGCCGAGCAGCTGCCGGGCACGGTCGGGTTCGTCGTCCCCGACCGCTTCCATCTCGTCTATCTCCAGTTCGCGCGCTCGCCGAATGCGCTCGGTTTGCACGAGGGCACCGGCAGCCGCATCTCGATGGCCTCGACCGCCGCAGGCGCAGCCTATACCGCGGCCTTGGCGCCGGAAGTTGGAGATGCCTTCGTCGCAGACATGGAGCGCGAAGCCCCCGAAGCTGCGAAGATTCTCAAGCCCCGCATCGAGGCCAACCGGCAGATGCTGCGCGAGCGCGGCTATGTTGTCGCCTGCGGCCTCTGGAGTCCGCACATCAACGGCCTCGCGGTGCCGATCTGGTCGCCGCAGTACCAGACCTTCGTGGTCATCACGATCGGTCTTCTGTCGGCGATGTATGACGAGCAGCGTCTGCACGACGAAGTCGCACCGCTGATGCTCCAGCTTGGCCGCTCGCTCGGCAGCCTGATGGAAGGCGCGGAAGGCGACGCCTTCAACAACCGTATCTCGCGTAAGCCGGTCGCCATGGCCGTGCACAATAATAACAAGCCGATCCATTCGGAGGGAGTGAATGAACTGGAAGCCGGAACTCGACGAGCTCGCCCGGCGCGAAGCCTTCGCGCGGGAGATGGGCGGCGTTGACAAGGTCAAGCGACAGCATGACCAGGGCCGGCTGACTGTTCGGGAGCGTATCGACAAGCTGATCGACAAAGGCAGCTTTCACGAGATCGGTGCCGTCTCCGGCATCGGTGAGTACGATTCCAGCGGCGATCTGAAGAAGCTCACGCCGGCCAATTGCGTGTTCGGCCGCGCGCGCGTCGACGGCCGCACATTGGTCGTGGTCGGTGATGATTTCACCGTGCGCGGCGGCTCGGCGGATGCGTCGATCTCGGCCAAGCCGCTGATGGCGGAGGAGATGGCGCACGATTTCCGGCTGCCCATCGTCCGCATCATCGAAGGCTCCGGCGGCGGCGGCTCGGTCAAGACCATCGAGACCAAGGGCGCGGCCAATCTGCCCGGCGGCATCGGTGGCACGCGCTGGTATCGCTTCACGACGGAGAATCTGTCGCGC
The DNA here is from genome assembly GCF_044909005.1 of Bradyrhizobium sp. USDA 223. Taxonomy (NCBI): domain Bacteria; kingdom Pseudomonadati; phylum Pseudomonadota; class Alphaproteobacteria; order Hyphomicrobiales; family Nitrobacteraceae; genus Bradyrhizobium; species Bradyrhizobium sp. USDA 223. The sequence goes on along the minus strand of NZ_JBIYDR010000001.1, from coordinate 3,136,377 downwards.
GTGCCGGTGGTCGCACTCGGCCTCGGCTCGGTGGCGGGCCTGGGCGCCGCGCGTCTTGCCGCCAGCCACTATTCCATCATGACACGGAAGTCCGCGATGTTCGTCGCCGGTCCGCCGGTGGTGAAGGCGCTGGGGCAGGACCTTACCAAGGAGGAGCTCGGCGGCGCTGACATCCAGACCCGCGCCGGCGCGGTCGATCACGCCGTCGACACTGAGGAAGAGGCGTTCGCCTGCGCGCGGCGCTTTCTCTCCTACCTGCCGTCGTCGGTCTACGAGCTGCCGCCGACCTTGCCCTGCACCGACAACCCCGAGCGCGGCGACGAAGCGCTGATGAACGCGGTGCCGCGCAACCGCAAGCAGGTCTACAAGATGCGGCCCATCATCGAGTCCGTCGTCGACAAGGGCTCGTTCTTCGAGGTCGGGAAGAACTTCGGCAAGCCGATCATTGTCGGTCTCGCGCGGCTCGAGGGCAGGGCGGTGCTGCTGCTCGCCAGCGACAGCTTCCACTATGGCGGATCCTGGACCGCGGATGCCTGCCAGAAGGTGGTGCGCTGGGTCGACTTCGCCGAGACCTTCCACCTGCCGGTCGTCTATCTCATGGATTGCCCCGGCTTCATGATCGGCCTCGATGCGGAGAAGGCCGCCACCATCCGCCACGGCGTGCGCGCCATGGCGGCGGTGAACCAGACCACCGTGCCCTGGTGCACCGTGATCCTGCGCAACGCGTTCGGCGTCGCCGGTGTCGTGCACCAGCCGGCCGACCGCTTCTCGATCCGCTATGCCTGGCCCTCGGCCTATTGGGGCTCGCTGCCGCTCGAAGGCGGCATCGAAGCCGCCTACCGCGCCGACATCGACGCGGCGGAAGACAAGGCGGCGAAGCTGAAGGAGATCGAGGAGCGGCTCAACAAGCTCCGCTCGCCGTTCCGCTCGGCCGAAAAATTCTGGGTCGAGGAGATCATCGATCCCAGGAAGACGCGATCGCTCCTGTGCGAGTTCGCGAGGCTGGCGGAGCCGCTGCGAAAGCCAGGGCCGCCGGAGAACTTTTCGATCAGGCCGTAGGCATCCCCGTGCCAAGCCGTGACGCTCGTGCCCCGGACGCAGCGCAGCGCTTCTTCAGCGGTGCGCTGCAGAGCCGGGGCCATGCAACAGCGTGCTCGCAGCCTCCTGGGTCCCGGCTCAGCGCAGCAACGCCTAAGGCGTTGCTGCGCGTCCGGGACACCCAAAGCCCTTCCAGTAGAAAACAATAACGCGCTAAGCTCCGCCAACAAGAACAAGAGGAAGCGCCAATCGTGTACGACTTCATCATCGTGGGCGGCGGCTCGGCGGGGTCCGTGCTGGCCCACCGGCTCTCCGCCAGGAGCGCCAACAAGGTCCTGCTCTGCGAAGCCGGTCAGGACACGCCACCCGGCAACGAGCCGGCCGAGATCAGGGACAGCTATCCCGGCACCGCCTATTTCGATCCGCGCTTTCACTGGACCGAGCTCAAGGTGACGACGCAAGTCGTCAGCCACAACAATGCCGAGGAGTCGCGGCCTCCCTTGCGCAAATACGAGCAGGCGCGCGTGCTGGGCGGGGGCTCGTCGATCAACGGGCAGATGGCCAACCGCGGCGCGCCGACCGACTACGATGAATGGGAGGCGCGCGGCGCCGAGGGCTGGTCGTGGGCCGACGTGCTGCCGTTCTTCAAGAAGGTGGAGCGCGACCTCGATTTCGACGGACCGTATCACGGCAAGGACGGCAGGATCCCGGTCCGCCGCATCCCGCGCGAGCACTGGACGCGGCATTCGGAGGCGTTCGCGCAAGCCTTCCAGCAGGCCGGCCATCAATTCGTGGCCGACCAGAACGGCGAATTCGTCGACGGCTTTTTCCCGGTGACGCATTCCAATCAGGCCGAGCAGCGCGTCTCGGCCGCGATGGGGTATCTCGATCGCGGCACCCGCGCGCGCGTGAACCTTGCGATCTCCACCAACACGCAGGTACGAGAGCTGCTGTTCGAAGGCACGCGCTGCGTCGGCGTGAAGGCGATGGTCGACGGACGCGAGCAGGAATTCCGCGGGCGCGAGATCATCCTCTCGAGCGGCGCCATTCATTCGCCGGCGCATCTGCTCCGCGCCGGCATCGGCCCCATCGGTCACCTCAAGGACCTGGGCATTCCCGTGCTGGCGGCCTTGCCGGGGGTCGGCCAACGGCTGATGGATCATCCCTCGATCTCGCTGTCGTCCTTTGTCCGCCGCGGCGCGCGCATGAACGAGCACACCAGGCGTCACATGCAGCTCGGCCTGCGCTACTCCTCCGGGCTGCCTGATGTGCCCAAGGGCGACATGTTCGTCGTCGTCATCAGCAAATCGGCCTGGCACGCCGTCGGCGCGCAGATCGGCTCGCTCCTGACCTTCGTCAACAAGACCTATTCCGAGACCGGACAGGTCAAGCTCGCCTCGCGCGATCCCTCCGCAGAGCCGATCGTCGAGTTCAATCTGCTGTCCGACCGCCGCGATCTCGATCGCCTGATGAGCGGTTTCCGTAAGATGGCGGCGATCCAGATGAGCGAGGTGGTCAGGAAGGTGACGGACAAGCCGTTTCCGGCCGCCTATACCGATCGCGTCCGCAAGATCGGCGTGGTCAACACCAGGAACAAGATTCTCACCACGATCGCCGCGGCCCTGATGGACGGGCCGGCGGCGCTGCGTCACTACATGATCGACAATTTCGTCGTCGAAGGCTTCACCTTCGATCAGGTGATGAACGATGACGAGGCCCTGGAAGCCTTCGTGCGCAAGGCGACGATCGGCGTCTGGCACGCCTCGTGCTCGTGCCGCATGGGCCGCACTGAGGATCCAATGGCGGTGGTCGACAATCAGGGCCGCGTCAAGGGCGTGCAGGGCCTGCGCGTCGTTGATGCCTCGATATTCCCGGTGGTGCCGTGCGCCAACACCAACTTTCCGGTGTTGATGTCGGCGGAGAAGATCGCGGCCGCAATGATGCAATGAGCGGCAGCGAGTTCTGGCGATCCGGGCAGTGCAGGGAGGAGGAGCGCTGATGGATACTTGCCTTGCGCGGACCGACTTGGTTGCATGCCGCGAGCTTGACGCGCTGATCGAGCATTCGAGCGCTGCGAGTTAATCATCTCAGGCGCTACGTGTAGGCTATGAGATCGTGCAGTCGTGGCGCACGATCGCAGCCATTTTCAGCCGCGCTTTAGGCCCATTTCAGCCAAACTGTTATTGGTTTCTCGTTGCCCGGGGCAGGGTCTCTCATTGGAGTCCTGCAATGTTCAAGCGAGTATTTTCTGCGTGCGTCCTCGTTATCCTGGGTTCTATCGCTTCGGAAGCGCGCCCTTATCGCATTCATCAAGCTCCTGAATGCAACGTCACCATGCCCTGCGACTTCTCCTATTCGCAGGCGCGACGCGAGCGGGCTTCCAGGCCCTCACTGGCTTCCAGATCTTCGCTGATTTCCAGGCCCACACTGCAAGCGTACCGCTCGACACAACTGACGGTGACTGATGCTGGGAGCACGACCACGCCGGCGACTGTCCACGGCGCTCGCGTCGTCGGTGGCCGTCCGGCCGGTTGTCCCTCCTCGTTCTGCGGCTGCGGCGCGGCTCTGCGCGTGTTCGGCCGTATCGTGCCGGAATTAAATCTTGCGTCCAATTGGCTCCGCTTTCCGCGGACATCACCCGCACCGGGAATGGTTGCTGCGCGACGAGGACACGTGTTCGTCCTTGAGCAGCACCTCGGAGGCGACGTCTGGATGGCCTATGACGCCAACTCGGGTGGGCGCGCGACGCGAATCCACGCGCGCTCGCTGCGAGGGTATACGGTTGTCAACCCGCGCGGCGGCTCGGTGGCTTGAGGACAGAGGATAGCACTCCAAAAACGGCGGACGGGTCGCAACAACTTTGCGACCCGCCAACGCCGGGCGCCGAGCCGATCACAGCCGGAGCACCTTGCCGGGATTCATGATGTTGTGCGGATCGAGCGCGCGTTTGATGGTGCGCATGATGTCGAGCTCGGTCTTCGAGCGGTAGTGGCTGAGCTCGTCGAGCTTGTCGATGCCGATGCCGTGCTCCGCCGAGATCGAGCCGCCCAGGGAAGTGACGAGATCGTTCACGGCGCGCGTGATGGCAGCCGTGTATTGGTTCAGCGTCTGCTGGTCCATGCCCTTCGGACCCATGAACGAAAAGTGCAGATTGCCGTCGCCGATATGCCCGAGCGGATAGGGCCGAATGGTCGGGAGAATGTCGAGCACGGCCTTGAGGCCCTTGTCGATGAACTCCGGGATTCTGGAGATCGCCACCGACACGTCGAAACTGATCCCCGGTCCCTCGGCGCGGGAGGCCTCCGCCATGGCTTCGCGGATGCGCCACATGTTGCGCGGATTGACCGAATGTGTGCGCGATCGTCGCATCCAGCACGCGGCCGGCTTCGAGCTGATCGGCGAGAAACTGCTCCATCTTGCCGGACATGCCCTCGGTTCCGTCCTGCCGCGGGCGCGCCGACGACCATTCCAGCAGCAGGTACCAGGGCGTGTCCGCCTTCAGCGGATCCTGCGTGCCGGGAATGTGGCGCAGGGAAAGGTCAATGGCCGCCCGGCTGAGCAGCTCGCAGGAGCCGACATTGTCCTCGGATGCCGCGTGCGCCTCCGACAGGATTTCCAGCGCCGCGCGGGGATCGCGGACCGCCAGCCACGCCGTGCAGACGTCCTTCGGCGCCGGCCACAGCTTGAGCACGGCCTTGGTGATGACGCCCAGCGTCCCCTCGGCGCCCATGAACAGGTGCTTGAGGTCGTAGCCGGTGTTGTCCTTCTTGAGCGCGCGCAATCCGTCCCAGATCTCGCCGTTCGGCAAGACGACCTCGAGCCCCAGCACGAGATTGCGGGCATTGCCGTAGCGCAGCACCTGCACGCCGCCGGCGTTGGTGGAGAGATTGCCGCCGATCATGCAGGAGCCCTGGGCACCGAGACTGAGCGGCAGGAAGCGGTCGTGCTCGCTTGCTGTCTCCTGAAGCGTCTGCAACACGCAGCCGGCCTCGACCGTCATCGAATAGCCGACGGGATCGACATCCAGCACGCGGTTCATGCGGCCGAGCGACAGCACGATGCCGGTGTGCACAGGCCAGGGCGTCGCCCCACCCATCAGGCCGGTGTTGCCGCCCTGCGGCACGATCGCGACGCCATGCGCATGGCAGAGCCGGACCACTTTCGAGACCTCCTCGGTGCTGCCAGGGCGAACAACGGCCCCGGCGCCGCCAACCAGCAATCCCCGCCAATCCGTCACAAACGGCTGCTTGCCATGCTCGTCCTCGATCAGGCCTTTCTCGCCGACGATCGCGCGCAACGCATCGCGCATCTCGGCGGTCAAGGGGGCGGTTGGGATGACGGGTGGGGACGATGGGAAGGCAGCCGGCATTGTTTCCTCTGGCGCATCTTGGTGTGCACTGCGCACGGTGACGTGCGAAGGGCATTGTCCACGTTTGGCGCGAGGAGTCTAATGGGAATGTGGCCGAGCGCGTCTTGTGGATGGTGACGCCGCCGGGTCAGGCGTCACCATCACGATCGGGTCGTAGGCCGGCTTCAGGCCGTCGCGGGTTGCAGTTTCGGCTGCCGCGACAGCGCCAGCACGATCAGGGCCGCGAACACGCAGAGCGCGCCGGCGATGAAGAAGGCGGGCAGATAGCTCTGATAGACGGTCCGCGAGAAGCCTGCGCCAAACGCCGCGGCACCGGCGCCGAGCTGATGGCCGGCGAAGATCCAGCCGAATACCAGATTGGCGCGCTCGGGCCCGAACTTCTGCGCGGTGAGCCGCACCGTCGGCGGTACCGTCGCGATCCAGTCGAGACCATAGAACATCGCGAACACCGAGAGGCCGTAGAAGGAGAAGTCGCTGAAGGGGAGGAAGATCAGCGAGAGCCCGCGCAAACCGTAGTACCAGAACAGGAGCCAGCGGTTGTCGTAACGGTCGGACAACCAGCCCGACATGATCGTGCCGAAGAAGTCGAAGATGCCCATTGCCGCCAGCAGGCTCGCTGCCTGCACCTGCGGGATACCGAAATCGAGGCACATCGGGATCAGGTGCACCTGCACGAGGCCGTTGGTGGAGGCGCCGCAGACGAAGAAGGTCGCGAACAGAATCCAGAACGCCATCGATGTCGAGGCGTCGCGCAGCGTGCCGAGCGCAACGCCCGTGATCGAGCCGTGGCTGACCGGCGGCGCCGGCAAAGGTTCGGTGCCTTCGTCGCCGAACGGCCGCAGGCCGACGTCGCTCGGCCGGTCACGCATCGCGAGCAGCACCGCCAGCGACGAAATAACGAGCATGATGCAGACGAGGCAGCGCGAGACGCCAGCCATAGCGTTCGGTGAGGCTCGCCAGCAGCGGCAGGAACACGAGCTGCCCGGTGGCAACGCTTGCGGTCATGATGCCGATGACGAGGCCGCGTCTTGCCGCGAACCAGCGCGTGGCGATGGTCGCGCCGAGCACCAAGGCAGTCATGCCGGTTCCGATCCCGATCACCACGCCCCAGAGGGCGATGAGCTGCCAGACCTCCGTCATGCCGAGCGAGAGCACGAGCGCCGAGACCACGATCAGCTGGGCGGCCAGCGTGACGTTGCGCAGGCCATAGCGGTTGAGCAGGGCGGCCGCGAACGGCGCCATCAGCCCGAACAGGATGAAGCGGATCGACAGCGCGGACGAGATCTCCGCCGTGCTCCAGCCGAACTCCTTCTGCAGGGGAACGATGAACACGCCGGGCGCGCCGACCGTGCCGGCGCTGATCAGCGCGGTGAGGAAGGTCACGCCGACCATCACCCAGCCGTAGTGGACGTTGCGGCGGGACAGTGCTGCCGCGAGCCAGTTCGAGATCATCGGGCCTCAACGTGGATGGGCAGGCCGCAACAGACCTGCGTCAGTGTAGAGAATGACACGGGATGTGTCTGTCGCAAATGACAGAGTTCCCTCGTTTTCGGACGTCTGCGTCAGCGGGCGCGGCGCTCCACCGCAATCGCAGTGGCTTCGCCGCCGCCGATGCAGAGTGCGGCGATGCCGCGCTTGAGGTTATTGGCCTCCAGCGCATGCAGCAGCGTCACGATCAGCCGCGCGCCGGTGGCGCCGATCGGGTGGCCCAGCGCGCAGGCACCGCCGTTGATATTGAGCTTCTCGCGGGGAATGCCGAGGTCGCGCTGTGCCGCCATTGCCACCACGGCAAAGGCCTCGTTGATCTCGAACAGGTCGACGTCGCCCGCACTCCAGCCGACCTTGTCCAGCAGCTTGCGGATCGCCGGGATCGGCGCCGTGGTGAACCATTGCGGCTCCTGGCTGTGGGTGGCGTGGCCCTTGATCTCGGCGAGAACAGGCAGGCCGCCCCGGTCGGCAAGCGCGCGCTTCGTCAGCACCAGCGCGGCGGCGCCGTCGGCATTGGCGGAGGAGGCGGCCGGCGTGATGGTGCCGTTGGCGCGGAATGCCGGCTTCAATCCGGGGATCTTGGCGGGGTCGACCTTGAGCGGATGCTCGTCATTGGCGATCACGCGCGGGCCGGCCTTTTCGGTCAGCGTGATCGGCGCGATCTCGGCCTTGAACACGCCGCCCTCGACGGCCTTGCGGGCGCGGCTCAGCGTCTCCATCGCATAAGCGTCCTGGTCCTTGCGAGTGAATTGATAGGCTTCTGCCGTGGCCTCGCCGAAATCACCCATCGAACGGCCGGTCTCGTAGGCATCCTCCAGGCCGTCCATCATCATGTGGTCGATGATGCGGTCATGGCCGACGCGATAGCCGCCGCGCGCCTTGGCGAGCAGGTAGGGCGCGTTGCTCATGCTCTCCATGCCGCCGGAGACGACGATGTCGGCCGAGCCGGCGCGGATGATGTCGTGCGCCAGCATGGTCGCTTTCATGCCGGAACCGCAGACCTTGTTGACCGTGGTCGCGCCAGTGGCGTCGGGCAGACCGGCGCTTCGCGCCGCCTGCCGCGCCGGCGCCTGGCCTTGGCCTGCCGGCAGCACGCAGCCCATGAAGACCTCGTCGACCTTCTCCGGAGCGAGCTTGGCACGCTCCAGCGCCGCCCCGATCACGTGTGATCCGAGCTTGTGCGCGGGGAGCGGCGACAATTCGCCCATGAAGCGGCCGAGCGGGGTGCGTGCAGCAGAGACGATGACGACGGGTTCGGCCATGACGAGACTCCCTGGCGATGACGTGTAAGATTATGATCATCATATGATGCGACGCAAAAAATGCAACCGCGGCAGGGATGAGAAAATGTCGTGGGCCGGATGAGATTTGGTCGTGCGTTTGGGGGGAGGTTGTGCGGGATGGGGATCAAGCGCTGGTCGTTCCACACACACCGTTGTCATCGCCCGGCTTGACCGGGCGATCCAGTATTCCAGAGGCGGCTATGATTGAGCCGAGAGGCTGCGGCGTACTGGATGCCCCGGTCAAGCCGGGGCATGACACCTTTGAAATGGAAAGAGTCTAACCCATCACAGCGCGCCTATCGCTTCCGGTTCACAAACGCGCCCATCAGCCGCGTCGGCTCGTCCGTCAGGAACGACTCGCCGAACACTTTCACGCTGAGGTTCACCGACTCCGTCAGCGGAAGTTCCTCCCATTGCCGCAGCAGTGCCTTCTGCGATCGCAGCGCCTCAGGGCCGCAATCGAGCAGCGCCTTCACTAGATGCTCGACCTCGGCATCCAGTTCGCCGGGCGCGGCGATCTTGTCGACCAGGCCCCATGCCAGCGCCGTCGGCGCATCGATATTCTCCGCCGTCATCACCAGCCAGCGCGCGCGGGCCCAACCGATCAGGCGCGGCAACAGCGCGGCATGGATCACCGAGGGGATGCCGACACGCACCTCCGGCATGCCGAAATGAGCGTCGTGCGCGGCGATGCGGAAGTCGCAGGCCGCGGCCACTTCGAGCCCGCCGCCGAGGCACCAGCCGGGCATGCGTGCGATCACCGGAGCAGGAAACTGGCGAACTGCCTCGCAAAGATCGCGCAGGCGGCTGATGAAGGCCTCGGCGGATGTCTGGTCGAGCCCGGCCATCTCCTTGATGTCGGCTCCGCCGATCAGGCTCTTCTCGCTCTGTCCGCGCAGCACCACGACGCGGATGCTGTGGTCGGATGCGAGCTGCTGCAGGCCTTCGCGCACGGCGTCGGTGACCGGCGAGCCGAGAATGTTGAGCGGGCCGGCGTTGCAGATCGCGACATGAACGACGCCGCGCGCATCGCGCGTCACGCCGCAATGATTGTTGAGCATTTCCATCGTCAAGTCTCGAAGCTTTCGTGGACATGCGCGGGGCGCGCCGGTCGGGATCACTTCCGGGCCGAAACACGCTTCTTGTCAAGCGGCAGGGAAGGCGGGTTGCCAGCGTGAAGTCCGTGGCATAGTATGATATCTATCATGTAAAGAGGCTGCCATGACCGGTGACGATCAACCCGACCTGTTTTCGCCTGCGCAGCGGCGCGAGCGCGTGGTGGACTGGCAGGTGCCTGCGCCGGTGGCGCGGGCGGCCATGGGCCTGTCGGGCATGGACACCATGCTGGGCATCCGCGACGGCCGGCTGCCGCCGCCGCCCTTTGCCAAGCTGATCGGGTTCACCATGGCCGTGGTCGAGCCGGGCCGGATTGTCATGGAACTGGAGCCGCGCGAGGATCTCGAAAATACCATCGGTCTGCTCCACGGAGCGACCGCGGCCGCGTTGCTCGATACCGCCATGGGCTGTGCCATTTCGACCCGGCTCGAAGCCGGCCTGGGCTCGGTGACCCTCGAGCTGAAGCTGGCGTTCCTGCGTCCGCTCTCAGTGCGTTCCGGGCTGATCTCGGCCGAAGGCAAGGTGATCAAGCTTGGACGCCAGACCAGCTATACCGAGGGCTTCGTCCGTGACGGCAAGGGCGCACTTGCGGTGCACGCAACCGCGACGTTTTCCATGATCGGCGGCAACTTGACATGAATTAATGCACCCATTTCGTCATTTGCGTGTTATGAGATGATCTCCGACATCCAATGAGCTCCGCATGCGCTATTCCCGGGAACACAAGCAGGAAACCCACGACCGCATCGTGAAGAAGGCCTCGGTGCGGCTGCGGGAGAAGGGTGCCCACGGTATCGGCGTCGCCGACCTCATGAAGGAGGCGGGCCTGACCCACGGCGGCTTTTACGCGCATTTCGATTCCCGCGAGGCGCTGGTGATCGAGGCTTTTGCCTACGCGATGGACCGTTCGATGGAACACTGGCGCAAGCTCACCGGCGAGGTCGCTCCGGAAAAGCGGCTGGCGCTGATCGCGGAAAGCTATTTGTCCACGCTGCATCGCGACAATCCCGGTCACGGCTGCTCGATTCCCGCGCTGGGAGCCGAGATCGCCCGCGAGAGCCCGAAGACACGCAAGGCCTTTGCCGGCAAGCTGGACGAGATGATCGAGGCCCTGACCGACACCATCCCGAACATGCCGCGCAAGGCGGCACGCAAGCAGGCGATCGCGACGCTGGCGACGATGGCGGGCACCATGCTGCTCGCGCGCATCGCCGGCTCGAGCGAATTGTCCGACGAGATGCTGAAGGCGGGCCGAGACCACGCGCTCGAGGGAGCGAAGCGTGAGCCCGCGAAAGCGACGATGCTGAAGAAGACGAAGAACTAGGCGAGGTGCCGTAGGGTGGGCGCGTTAGCGCCGTGCCCACGATCTTCCCTCCACGATTGAACCAGTTGTGGTGGGCACGCCACGAACCGCGCATCCGCGCGTCTCGCTGCTTTGCCCACCCTGCGGGAGTGGCAGTCTACCGCCCCGCAAACAACGCCCGCTCGCGCTCCACGATCTCGCTGATGTAATCGGCCACGGCCCTGATCCGCGCCAGGTCCTTGCTGTCGGCGTGCATCAGCATCCAGAACGTTCGCGTGATCGAGATCTCGTCCGGCAGCACAGCCACGAGCTGCGGATAGTCGCTCGCCATGAAATGCGGCAGCACCGCGATGCCGAAGCCTGAAAGCGTGGCGTTGAGCTGGGCGATCAGATTGGCGCTGCGGAAGCGCGCCGAGATTCGCGGCGACACCTGCGGCAGATAGTCGAGTTCCGGCGTGAACAAGAGTTCCTCGATGTAGCCGACGAAGCGGTGCTGCGTCAGATCCTGCCGCGAGGCGATTTTGGGGAAGCGGTCGAGATAGGTGGGGGCCGCGTAGAGCCCGAGGCGGTAGTCGAGCAGCTTGCGGCCGACGATGCGGCCTTCCTTGGGCATGGTCAGGCTGATGGCGATATCGGCCTCGCGCTTGGAGAGGCTGAACAGCCGCGCGGTTGCCACAAGTTGCAAATCGAGATCGGGATAGCGGTCCGCGAACGGCGTCAGCCGCGGCGCCAGGAAGGCGGTGCCGAACCCATCAGGCGCGCCGATCCGCACCGTCCCGGTCAGCCGCGCCACAGAGCCGCCGACCTGCTCCTGATTGGCAACAATGGTCGATTCCATGGCTTCGGCGCTGTCGGCGACGCGCTGGCCGGCCTCGGTGAGGAGGTAGCCGGTCTTGCGCCGGTCGAACAGCTTGGCCGAGAGGTGCTTCTCCAGCCGGTCGACGCGGCGGATCACGGTGGCATGGTCGACCCCCAGCTGTTTTGCCGCAGCCGACACCGAGCCGCCCCGCACGATGGCCAGCACGAAGCGAAAGTCGTCCCAATCGATAGCGCCTTGATCCAGCATTTTCGCACATCTATGGTGCATTATCTCAGACTTGAATCCTATAAAATGCAGGTCAATAGGATTTGTCAAAGCGACCACGCTCGGCCTGAAGGAGATCATTCCATGCGTTCAATCGGACATTTCATCGGTGGCAAGGAGGTCAAGGGCACCTCTGGCCGCACCGCCGACGTTTTCGAGCCGATGACCGGTGACGTTCAGGCCAAGGTGGCGCTGGCGTCCAAGGCCGAAGTCCGCGCCGCCGTCGAGAACGCGCGTGCCGCACAGCCCGAATGGGCCGCGACCAACCCGCAGCGCCGCGCCCGCGTCATGATGAAATTTGTCGAGCTGGTCCAGCGCGATTACGACAAGCTCGCCGAGCTGCTCGCGCGCGAGCACGGCAAGACCGTCCCCGACGCCAAGGGCGACATACAGCGCGGCCTAGAAGTCGCGGAATTCGCTTGCGGCATTCCGCATCTGATGAAGGGCGAGTACACCGAAGGCGCCGGCCCCGGCATCGACATCTATTCGATGCGCCAGCCGCTCGGCGTCGTCGCAGGCATCACGCCGTTCAATTTCCCGGCGATGATCCCGATGTGGAAGTTCGCGCCCGCGATCGCCTGCGGCAACGCCTTCATCCTCAAGCCGTCGGAGCGCGACCCCGGCGTGCCGATGCTGCTCGCTGAACTCATGATGGAAGCGGGCCTGCCGGCCGGCATCCTCAACGTCGTCAACGGCGACAAGGAGGCGGTCGACGCCATCCTCGACGATCCCGACATCAAGGCCATCGGCTTCGTCGGCTCGACGCCGATCGCGCAGTACATCTACGAGCGCGCCGCGCAGACCGGCAAGCGCTGCCAGTGCTTCGGCGGCGCCAAGAACCACGCCATCGTCATGCCCGACGCCGACATGGACCAGGCCGTGGACGCGCTGATCGGCGCCGGCTACGGCTCGGCCGGCGAGCGCTGCATGGCCGTTTCCGTCGCGGTCCCCGTCGGCAAGTCCACCGCCGACCGCCTGATGGAAAAGCTGATCCCGCGCGTCGAGTCGCTCAAGATCGGCACCTCGATCGATCCGTCGGCCGACTACGGTCCGCTCGTGACCCGCGAGGCGGTCGAGAAGGTCAAGAGCTACATCGACATCGGCGTCAAGGAAGGCGCGACGCTCGCCGTCGACGGGCGCGGCTTCAAGATGCAGGGCTACGAGAACGGCTTCTATCTCGGCGGCTCGCTGTTCGACAACGTCACCAAGGACATGCGGATCTACAAGGAAGAGATCTTTGGCCCGGTGCTCTCGGTGGTGCGCGCGCACGACTATAAGGAAGCGCTGGCGCTGCCGTCGGACCACGACTACGGCAATGGCGTTGCCATCTTCACCCGCGACGGCGACGCCGCGCGCGACTTCGCGGCCAGGGTCAACGTCGGCATGGTCGGCATCAACGTGCCGATCCCGGTGCCGATCGCCTATTACACTTTCGGCGGCTGGAAGAAGTCCGGCTTCGGCGATCTCAACCAGCACGGCCCGGACTCGATCCGCTTCTACACCAAGACCAAGACGGTGACCTCGCGCTGGCCGTCGGGCGTCAAGGAAGGCGCGGAGTTCTCGATTCCGCTGATGAAGTAATCCTCTTAAGGAGCGAGGCCGGATGCAGTTCGCTCTGAATGAGGATCAGATCGCGGTTCGCGACATGGCATTGGCGTTTGCGGCCGAGAAGATCGCGCCGCACGCGCTGCGCTGGGACGAGGAGAAGCATTTCCCCGTCGAGGTCATGCGCGAGGCTGCCACGCTCGGCATGGGCGGCATCTACATCCGCGACGATGTCGGCGGCTCCGCCATGGCGCGGTTCGACGCGGCGCTGATCTTCGAGGCGCTGGCGACGGGTTGCCCGACCACCTCGGCCTTCATCTCCATCCACAATATGGCGAGCTGGATGATCGATGCCTTCGGCAGCGATACCCAGCGCCACCAATGGCTGCCGAAGCTCTGCACCATGGAGCTGATCGCCAGCTACTGCCTGACCGAGCCGGGTGCCGGCTCCGATGCGGCAGCGCTCCGCACCCGCGCGGTGCGCGACGGCGACCATTATGTGCTCAACGGCCAGAAGCAGTTCATCTCTGGCGCCGGCGGCACCGACCTGCTGGTCGCGATGGTCAGGACCGGCGGTGATGGCCCCGGCGGCATCTCGACCGTTGTCATCGACGGCAAGACACCCGGCGTCTCCTTTGGCGCCAACGAGCGCAAGATGGGCTGGAACGCACAGCCGACCCGCGCGGTGATATTCGAGAACGCCCGCGTGCCTGTGGCCAATCGCCTGAGCGAGGAGGGCACAGGCTTCAAGATCGCGATGGCCGGCCTCGACGGCGGCCGTCTCAACATTACGGCGTGCTCGCTCGGCGGCGCGCAAGCTGCGCTCGACAAGGCGCGCGCCTACATGAAGGAGCGCAAGGCGTTCGGCAAACGGCTCGACGAATTCCAGGCGCTGCAATTCCGTCTCGCCGACATGGCGATCGAGTTGGAGGCCGCGCGCACCTTCCTGTGGCGCGCCGCCGCGGCGCTCGATCGCAAAGACCCCGACGCCACCATGCTCTGCGCCATGGCGAAACGCTTCGGCACCGATGTCGGGTTCGAGGTTGCCAACCATGCGCTGCAACTCCACGGCGGCTACGGCTACCTCAGCGAATACGGCATCGAGAAGATCGTGCGCGACTTACGCGTGCACCAGATCCTCGAAGGCACCAATGAAATCATGCGGCTCATCGTGGCGCGCAAACTGATCGAGGGCGCGCGATGAGTTCAGTGGAAGAGGGCGATCTAGTCGCCCGCGTCGAGGGCGCGGCCGGCATCATCAGGCTCAATCGTCCCAAGGCGATCAACGCCGTCACGCTTGAGATGTTTCGCGACATCGACAAGGCGCTCGATCGCTTCGAAGCTGATCCTGCAGTTGCCGTGATCCTGCTGGAAGGCGCCGGCGAGCGCGGGCTCTGCGCCGGCGGCGACATCCGCGCGCTCTGGGAAAGCTCGAAAGTCAATGGCGATCTCGGCAAGATCCTGTGGCGCGAGGAGTACATCCTCAATGCCCGGATCAAGAAATTTCCAAAACCCTATGTCGCCTTCATGGACGGCATCGTGATGGGCGGCGGCGTTGGCTTGTCCGCCCATGCCAGCCACCGGATCGTCACCGATCGGACGAAGCTCGCGATGCCCGAAGTCGGCCTCGGCTTCTTCCCCGACGTTGGTGGTACCTATCTGCTGTCGCATTCGCCGGGCGAGATCGGCACCTATTTCGGGCTGACCGGCCAGACCATGAACGGGCCGGACGCGATCCATGCGAAGTTTGCCGATTGGGTGGTGCCGGCGGCAAGATTGCCGGAGCTGCGCGAGGCGCTGACCGAGCTGCGGTCCGGTGCGACCGCAGCCGATTTCAGCAAGCTCATCGACGGCTTCGCCACCGGCGAGACTGCGGGGCCGGTCGCCGCCAGGGAGCCGGTCATCGATGCATTGTTCGGCTTCGACCGCATGGAGGACATTTTCGCTGCGTTAAAGCGCGATGGTTCCGAGTTCGCGCTGGCCACGCTGAAAACGCTGAACGAAAAGTCACCGCGCGGCATGGTGGTGACGCTCAAGCTGCTGCGGCTGGCGCGCACATCGTCGAGTCTGGAAGAGTGCCTGGTGCGCGAATACCGCGCCGCGCTGGAAGTGTTTCGGAGCGACGATTTCCGCGAGGGCGTGCGCGCCGCCGTGATCGACAAGGACCGCAACCCGACCTGGTCGCCGCCGCGGATCGAGGATGTGACGCCGGAGATGCTTGCACCCTATCTCGCCGACATCGGCCCGGACGAGCTGAAGTTCAATTAACAACGCGACAGCGGAGGAAACGACAATGGCCACGATCGCATTCATCGGTCTCGGCAACATGGGCGGCCCGATGGCGGCCAACCTCGTCAAGGCCAGCCACAAAGTGGTGGCGTTCGATCTCGTCGAGGCCTCGCGCAATCAGGCCAAGGCCGATGGCGCCAGCATCGCCGACAGCGCCCCCGCCGCGGTGAAGGGCGCCGATGTCGTCGTCACCATGCTGCCCGCAGGCAAGCACGTGCTCGGCGTCTGGAACGACGTCGTGCCCGCCATGACCAAGGGGGCGCTGATCATCGACAGCTCCACCATCGACGTTGAAAGCGCGCGGTCCGCGCATGCGCTCGCCGCCAAGCACGGCGTGCTCTCGGTCGATGCGCCCGTGTCCGGCGGCACCGGCGGTGCCAAGGGAGCAACGCTTACCTTCATGTGCGGCGGTGAGGACAAGGCATTTGCCGCGGCAAAGCCCGTGCTCGAGAACATGGGCAAGAAGATCGTGCATTGCGGCGGCGCCGGAGCGGGCCAGGCCGCAAAGATCTGCAACAACATGATCCTCGGCATTTCCATGATCGCGGTGAGCGAAGCCTTTGCGCTCGGTGAGAAGCTTGGGCTCTCGCATCAAGCGCTGTTCGACGTCGCTTCGACCTCGTCCGGCCAATGCTGGTCGCTGACCACCTATTGCCCGGTACCGGGCCCGGTGCCGACCTCGCCGGCCAACAACGATTACAAGCCGGGCTTTGCCTCGACTCTGATGGTGAAAGACCTCACCCTGGCGCAGGAGGCGGCCAAGGCTGCGGGCGCAGCGACGCCGCTCGGCAAGCATGCCCAGGAGATCTATCAGTCTTTCGACGCAGCCGGCCAGGGCGGGGTGGATTTTTCCGGAATTATCAAGCACGTTAGGAGTTTAGCCGGGAAAGCTTGATGACCACATTCCAGGAAGCACGCGCGTTCCTTCTGCAACACCGCACGGATTACGAGGCAGCGGTCAAAGGCTTCCGCTGGCCCGATCCGGTTCCTTTCAACTGGGCGCTCGACTGGTTCGACGTCGAGCTCGCGGCCAATGAGGACAGCAAGGATCGGCCCGCGCTCTGGATCGTCGATGCCGCTCAGGACAAGCAGACGAAGCTGTCCTTTGCGGCGCTTTCGAAGCGCTCGAACCAAGTCGCGAATTTCCTCCGCGCACAGGGGTTGAAGCGCGGCGATCATCTGCTGCTCCTGCTCGGCAATGTGGTTCCGCTGTGGGAGACCATGCTGGCGGCGATGAAGCTTGGCGTCGTCGTCATTCCGGCGACCACGCTGCTGACTGCCGACGAGCTGCGCGACCGGCTCGATCGCGGCAAGGCCAGGGCGGTGGTCGCCGCGCAGGATCAGGTGACGAAATTCGCCAGCTTGGGCGCCGAGAACGTCGTGCGCATCGTCGTCGGCGCGGCCTCCGACGGCTGGATTGCATATGACGAGGCGACAAAGGCCTCCGAGAGTTTTGCGCCTGATGGTCCGACCAACGCCGACGATCCGATGCTGCTGTATTTCACCTCGGGCACGACGGCGAAACCGAAACTAGTACGCCACAGCCAGCGCAGCTATCCCGTCGGCCATCTCTCCACGATGTACTGGATCGGCCTGAAGCCCGGTGACGTCCATCTCAACATATCTTCGCCCGGCTGGGCCAAGCACGCCTGGAGCTGCTTCTTCGCGCCGTGGAATGCGGGCGCGACTGTATTCGTGGTGAACCAGCCGCGCTTTGATGCGAAGGCGCTGCTTGCCACCATCGGCCGCTGCGGCGTCACCACGCTGTGCGCGCCGCCGACGGTGTGGCGGCTGTTCATCCAGGAGAACCTTGCCTCGTTCAAGGTGGCGCTTCGCGAGGTCTGCGGCGCCGGCGAGCCGCTCAATCCCGAAGTGATCGACCAGGTGCAGGCCGCCTGGGGCCTCACCATCCGCGACGGCTACGGCCAGACCGAGACCACGGCGCTCGCCGGCAATTCGCCGGGCCAGCCCATCAAGATCGGCTCGATGGGCCGGCCGCTGCCAGGCTATCGCGTGCAGATCAGCGATGCCGATGGTAACCCGGCCAAGGAAGGCGAGGTGACGCTGGTGCTAGGCGCCGACCGCCCCGCGGGCCTGATGCAGGGCTATCAGAGTGACGACGGCAAATTGTCCGGCGCCGAAGGCGCGCTCTATCGCAGTGGCGACGTCGTGTTCGCAGATGAGGACGGCTACTTGACCTTCGTCGGCCGCTCCGACGACGTGTTCAAGTCGTCCGACTATCGCATCAGCCCGTTTGAGCTGGAGAGCGTGCTGCTCGAGCACGAGCTCGTCGCCGAAGCTGCGGTGGTGCCGAGCCCGGATCCGATCCGGCTTGCGATTCCCAAGGCCTTCGTGCTGCTGACTGCGGGCGCAGAACGCTCGCCGGAAACCGCGCTATCGATCTTCAGGCACCTGCACGCGCGTCTGGCGCCGTTCAAGCGCATCCGCCGCCTCGAAATCGTCACCGAGCTGCCGAAGACCATCTCTGGAAAGATCCGCCGCGTCCAGCTACGACGGCTCGAACGCGACGACGATCGGGGCGATCCCTTGCGCGGCCGGGAATTCCGCGAGGAGGATTTTCCGGAGCTGGCGAAGACACGGGGCGAAACGTAGTGGAGCTTGTCATTCCGGGGCGATGCGCAGCATCGAACCCGGAATCCATTTTGCGGCAGAGCTTGCTGTCAAATGGATTCCGGGCTCGCGCTTCGCGCGCCCCGGAATGACGGCAATCGGAGTTGCCATGAACGAAGTCTGGAAGAAGCCGCCTGTTACGCTCGAGGCCTATCAGGCCATGGTCGGCAAGGAGATCGGCGTGTCGTCATGGCATCTGATCGACCAGCCCCGCATCGACAGCTATGCCGACGTGATCGAGGATCACCAGTTCATCCACGTCGATCCGGAACGCGCGAAGAAGGAAACCGCGTTCGGCACCACCATCGCGCACGGTTTTCTCACGATGTCGCTGCTGTCGATCATGTCCTACGAGGTGATGCCCGTGATCGCGGGCACCACGATGGGCGTGAATTACGGCTTCGACAGGTTGCGCTTCATCTCGCCGGTGCGCTCGGGCAAGCGCGTGCGCGGCCGCTTTGTGCTGGCGGAAGCCAAGCTCCGCAAGCCGAACGAATTGCAGTCCCGCACCAACGTCACGGTGGAGATCGAGGGCGAGGACAAGCCGGCGCTCGTCGCCGACTGGCTTGGGTTGATCTATTTCGCGTAAGTCCCTGGCCCGTCGTTGCCGGGCTTGACCCGGCAACCCATCGCTGCTCAAAAGCCTGTCGATTTTGATGGATGGCCGGGTCAAGCCCGGCCATGACGGCTAACATCTGGGAAACGCACTCATGGCAATCAGGTTCGACGGACGCGTCGCCATCGTCACTGGCGCGGGCAATGGTCTCGGACGCGCGCATGCGCTGGGGCTGGCGAGCCGCGGCGCGAAGGTCGTGGTGAACGATTTCGGCGGCGCGCGTGACGGCACCGGCGGCTCGCTGTCGCCGGCCGAAGCGGTGGTCGAGGAGATCCGCAAAGCCGGCGGCACCGCGATGGCCGACGGCGCCGACGTCTCCAATTTCGAGCAGGTCACCGCGATGGTCGAGCGCGCCACCAAGGAATGGGGCAGCGTCGATCTCTTGTGCGCCAATGCCGGCATCCTGCGCGACAAGTCGTTCGGCAAGATGGAGGTGGCCGATTTCCAGAAGGTGCTGGACGTGCATCTGGTCGGCACCTTCTATTGCTGCAAGGCGGCGTGGGCCGGCATGCGCGAGCGCAATTACGGCCGCATCGTGCTGACGACCTCGTCCTCCGGCCTCTACGGCAATTTCGGCCAGGCCAATTACGGCGCCGCGAAAACCGGCATGGTCGGCCTGATGAACGTGCTCGCCGAGGAGGGCCGCAAGAACGACATCCGCGTCAACATCATCTCGCCGACGGCGGCGACGCGCATGACCGAAGAGCTGCTGCCGCCGCAGGCGCTGCAACTGATGAAGCCGAACGCGATCACGCCCGCGGTCGAGTACCTGCTGAGCGAGGATGCACCGACCCGCACCATCATGGGCGCGGGCGCCGGCTCGTTTGCGGTGATCAAGATTTTGGAGAGCGAAGGCATCAACCTGCCGGAGAGCGAGTGGACGCCGGATGCGATCGCCGCGCATTTCGCCGAAATCAGCGACATGTCGAAGGCCAGGGCCCTGCAGGGCGCGTTCGAGCAGACGCAGAAATACGTCGCGCAGGCCGCAGCGCGAGCGGGGATCAAGCTTTAAGCGCGGCATAATCTCAGTCTCAGTCGTCATGGCAGGGCTTGACCCGGCCATCCACGTCTTCGTACCCGCGAACATCGCTCTTGTGGATGCCCGGGACAGGCCCGGGCATGACGACCTTTGGTTTGGCACGCGGCTCGGCCTAAACTCACGCCATGACCATCACCGCCCCCCATATCGCCGTGATCGGCGCAGGTCCCGCCGGACTGATGGCGGCGGAAGTGCTGGCGCAAGGCGGCGCCTTGGTCACCGTCTACGATGCGATGCCGTCCGCCGGGCGCAAATTCCTGATGGCCGGCCGCGGCGGGCTCAATCTCACCCACAGCGAACCGCTGCCGCAGTTCATGGCGCGCTATCGCGAGGCCGCACCGAAACTGCAGGCGGCGGTCGGGGCATTTTCGCCGGATGCACTGCGCGCCTGGAGCGAGGCGCTGGGCGAGCCGACCTTCGTCGGCAGCAGCGGACGCGTGTTTCCCAAGGCGTTCAAGGCCTCGCCCTTGCTGCGCGCCTGGCTGCGGCGGCTCGATGCCGCCGGCGTCCGCTTTGCGTTTCGCCATCGCTGGATCGGCTGGGACGGCGAGGGCCGGCTTATCTTTCAGACGCCGAAAGGCGTCTCCGCTATTGAAGTGAGCGCCACGCTGCTCGCGCTCGGCGGCGCAAGCTGGCCACGCCTGGGCTCGGACGGACATTGGGTCGACATCCTCGCCGCAAAGGGCATTGCCGTCTCAAAACTGCGGCCGGCCAATTCCGGCTTCACGGTCGCGTGGTCCAAAGTCTTCCGCGACCGTTTCGAAGGCCAGCCGCTCAAGGGCGTGGCGCTGACGCTTCGCGCGCACACGGTTCGCGGAGAGGCGATGATCACCCGCAGCGGTATCGAAGGCGGCGCGATTTACGCGCTATCGGCGGAACTGCGCGAGGTCGTGCTGAATCTCGGCCAGGCGACGCTGATGATCGGGTTGCGGCCCGATCTCGACGCCGCTGCGCTGACGACGCGGCTGTCAGGCACGCGCGGCAAGCAATCGCTGGGGAACTTTTTGCGCAAGGCCGCCCAGCTGTCGCCGGTTGGTATCGGATTGATGCAGGAGGCCGCCATCGCCTCCGGCCGCCCGCTGGCCGCGTTCTCGCCGGCGGAGCTCGCAGATCTGGTCAACGCTGTTCCGGTTCAGCTCACCGGAGTAGCGGCGATCGACCGCGCGATCTCGACGGCAGGCGGAATTCTGTTCGACGAGCTCGACGAGCACTTCATGCTGCGCAAGCTGCCGGGCACGTTTGCGGCCGGCGAGATGCTGGATTGGGAGGCGCCGACGGGCGGGTATCTCCTGCAGGCCTCGTTCGCGACGGGAGCCGCTGCGGGCAGGGGCGTGCTGGCGTGGCTGAAACGCTAACCACCGTCATTGCGAGCGCAGCGAAGCAATCCAGTGTCTCTCCATGGAAAGATTCTGGATTGCTTCGTCGCAAGAGCTCCTCGCAATGACGGCCGTGGGGACGCGCGCCTACCGCAGCTTCCCGCGCGCCGCGACCGGCAGCGTGCCGATGATGTCCTCGCCGCGCACCATCACCACCTCGTCCATCATGTTGACGACGACGCAGACGTGGTTCGGCACGATGCGGACGACGTCGCCGACATTAGGCCGCGTGTTGCTGCGGGAGAGATCGAGAAAGCCGTGCTCCTCGGCGAATTTGGCGATCTTCGCCTCGGGATGCTCCAGGATCAGCCCGTGGCCGTCGAGTCCGCCGGTGTCCGTGGTCAGCGTCTTCGAGCCGGCGTCGAGAATGCCGCGCTCGGGCGCGGCGCGGCTCACCACCGTCGAATAGATGTGCAGTGCGCAATCATCCCAGGTCGCCGAACCTGCGGCGACCTGCATGCGATCGTTGTAGATGTAGGTGCCGAAGCGGTGCTCGGTGCCGCCCTTGAGCTTGCCGATGTTGACGAGGTTCGGCGTGCCACCCGTGGAGACGATCTTGGCGTCAAGCCCGTGAGCGCGTACGCCGGCCAGCGCCTCGTCGTAGAATTTCTGCGCATCGCCCCAGCCTGTTTCGGTCGGATAGAGCATGAAGCCGGCAAACTCCAGTCCCTTGGATGCCGCGATCTCGCGTGCCAGGGCAATCGCCTCTGCCGGCGTTTCGACGCCGGCACGCTTGCGCCCGGTGTCGCATTCGACCACGACCGAGAGCGGGCGGCCTGACGCCGCAGCCGCCTTGAGCAGGCCGGCGACGACCGTCCAATTGTCGGCAGCCACCGTCATGTTGGCCTTCGCCTGCAATGCGCCGAGGCGGGCCATCTTCTCCTCGCCCAGCAGATTGTAGCTGATTAGGATGTCGTCGATGCCGGCATTGGCCATGATCTCGGCTTCGCCCAGCTTCTGGCAGGTGATGCCCTTGGCGCCGGCCGCAACCTGCATCTTGGCGATGGTCGGGTTCTTGTGGGTCTTGATGTGCGGACGGTTGGCGATGCCGGCGTCATCGCAGGCCTTCTGGATCCGCGCGATGTTGCGCTCGACCCTGTCCATGTCGATGACGGCACAGGGCGTGCCGTATTCGCGGGCGATCTTGGCGGCAAGAGTTGTTGTCATGAGTTATGCCTGTTCAATCTCTTCACGGAGCATTTCGAGTTCGAGCCAGCGCTCTTCGGCGGCCGACAGCTCTTCGTGGGCCTTCGCGATGGCAGCCGAGGTGTCGTCGAATTTTTTGCGATCTTTCGCATAGAGACTGGGATCGTCGAGCACGCGCTGCAATCTTGCAATATCGGCGTGCAGCGCTTCCATCTTCTTCGGCAGCGTCTCCAGCGCGTGCTTCTCGTTGAAGCTGAGCTTCCGCTTGGGCGCCGACGAGGGAGCGGCAGCGCGCTCCTCTTTTTTCTCCACGGGAGCTTGCGCCTTCGGCGCCTCGCGCTTCAAGTCGGCGCCACGTTGGCTCAGCATGTCGCTGTAGCCACCGGCATATTCGATCCACTTGCCGTTACCCTCCGGCGCAATCACCGAGGTGACGACGCGGTCGAGGAAGTCGCGGTCGTGGCTGATGAGGATCACGGTGCCTTCGTAGTCGCCAAGCATCTCCTCGAGCACGTCGAGCGTTTCGAGATCGAGATCGTTGGTCGGCTCGTCCAGCACCAGGAGATTCGACGGCTTTGCCAGCGCGCGCGCCAGCATCAGCCGGCCGCGCTCCCCGCCCGAGAGTACCTCCAGCGGTGTGCCGCGCTGCTCCTGCGCGAACAGGAAGTCCTTCATGTAGCCGACGACGTGCTTCGGCTTGCCGCCGACCATGATTTGATCGCCGCGACCGCCGGTGAGCGCTTCCGCCAGCGTCGATTTCGGATCGAGGCTTTCGCGGTGCTGGTCGAGCGTCGCCATCTCCAGATTGGCGCCGAGACGTATCGTCCCGGAATCCGGCTGCATGCCGCCGGTGAGCAGGTTGACCAGCGTGGTCTTGCCGGCGCCGTTCGGCCCGATGATACCGAGCCGGTCGCCGCGCTGGATCCGGGTCGAGAAGCTCTCGACGATCTTGCGCTCGCCGTAGGATTTCGTGATGCCCTTGGCGTCGATCACCAGCTTGCCGGACTGCTCGGCTTCGCTGGCTGCGAGGTTGGCGCTGCCGGCGGTGCCGCGATAGTTGCGGCGCTGGGCGCGCAGCGCATGCAGATTGGCGAGCCGCTTGACGTTGCGCTTGCGGCGGCCGGAGACGCCGTGGCGCAGCCAGTGCTCCTCGTCGACGATCTTGCGGTCGAGCTTGTGCTGGTCGCGCTCCTCCTCGGCCAGCACCTCGTCGCGCCAGCTCTCGAACGAGGCAAAGCCGCGGTCGATCTGCTTGATCCTGCCGCGGTCGAGCCAGGCGGTGGAGCGCGAGAGATTGGTCAGGAAGCGGCGGTCGTGGCTGATGATGACGAGCGCGCTGCGCCTGGAGTCGAGCTCCTGCTCCAGCCATTCGATGGTGGCGAGATCGAGATGGTTGGTCGGCTCGTCCAGCAGAAGAATGTCGGGCGAGGGCGCCAGCACGAAGGCTAGCGCCGCGCGGCGTGCCTCGCCGCCGGAGAGGTTGTGCGGGTTCTCCTCGCCGGTGAGGCCGAGCTGCTCCAGGAGATAGCGCGCCTGGTGCTGGTCGTCCCCCGGCGCGAGCCCGGACTCGACATAAGCGAGCGTGGTCTTGTGGTCGCCGAAGTCGGGCTCCTGCGGCAGATACCGCACGGTGGCGCCGGGCTGCACGAAGCGTGTGCCGGCGTCAGGCTCGACCAGGCCGGCCGCGATCTTCAGCAGGGTCGACTTGCCGGAGCCGTTGCGGCCGATCAGGCAGACCCGTTCGGATGGCGCGACGTTGAGCTCGACTCCCGACAGCAGCGGCGTGCCGCCGAAGGTCAGCCTGATATCTTTGAGTTGGATCAGCGGCGGGGCCATGGCTAACCTTGGCTCGTTGCGGCCTGATCTGCGCGGCGGCGCTGGATCCGGCGCAGCGTCTGGTCGAGCGCCGAGAGGAACGCGGAGCGGTCTCGCGGCGAGAACGAGCGCGGGCCGCCGGTGACTTCGCCGGCCGATCGCAGGTCCGTCATCAGATTGCGCACCGCCAGCGTCATCCCGATCGACTCTTCGGTGAACGGCTTGCCGTTCGGCGCGATCACGTCGGCGCCCGCCTTGACGCAGCGGCTGGCCAGCGGAATGTCCGAGGTCACCACGACGTCGCCAGGTTTCGCGCGCTCGGCGATCCAGTCGTCGGCGGCATCCATGGCGCTGCCCGCGGCAATGCGCTCGATGAGTGGGTCTTGCGGCACGCGAATGAAATTGCCGGCGACCACGCTCACGGGCACGCCGTGCCGGATCGCGACGCGATAGATTTCGTCCTTCACCGGACAGGCGTCGGCGTCGACATAGATGCGGGTCGGGGTCTCGGTCATTCCGCCGCGTGGTACCGCATTCGGGCCGCAAAGGCGAGGGGATTGACCCCAGTTCCTCAGGCCCTACGATCGCTCCTGAAACAACAATAACAGGGAAAGGCCAGTCATGCCGAACCGGCTCGAAACCTATCGCGTCGAGGCCTACAACACCGCCAAGCAGTCCGAAAACAAGATGCACGACGACAATGTGGCCCGCCGCTTCGGCTTTTCCGGCGGACTGGTCCCCGGCGTCGACGTCTTTGCCTACATGATGCACGTGCCGATCGCGCGCTGGGGCTGCGATTTCCTGTCTCGCGGGCTGGTCGAGGCCCGCTTCATCAAGCCGGTCTATGACGGCGAGACCGCCGATGTCGATGCCACCGAGCACAACGGCCTGCTGACCATCGAGGTGTTCAGCCGCACCGAGCTCTGCGCGACCGGCACGGCCTCACTGCCGACCGCCGTGCCAACGTTGTCGCTCAGTGACTATCTCGAAGTCCCCGCCATCGCCGAGCGCAAGCCTGTCAGTCCTGCGACGTTCGAGCTGGGCAAATGGCTGGGCACCACGCCGCGCCGCTGGGCAGGGCAGGATGCGGCCGACTATCTCGCCGATGTCAGGGAGAAGGATCCGATCTTCGCGCGCGAGGGGCTCGGCCACCCCGGCCTGATCCAGCGCGTTATGAACCGCGTGCTGGTGGACAACACCATCCTGGGTCCCTGGATCCACGTCGGCAGCCGCATGCAGTTGCTGTCCGCCGCGCGCGCCGGCGACGAGATCACCGCGCGGGCAAAAGTCACCGCGAACTACGAGAAGAAGGGCCACCGCTTCGTCGAGTTCGACGCGCTGGTCGTCGCTAACGGCACGACGCCGCTCGCGCTTTGCCAGCACACCGCAATCTACCAGCCGCGCGAGCAGGCGGCGGCGTAGGCTGGAAGGCAAAGCCGCCGCTCCAAAGACGGTGTCATTCCCCGCGGAGGCGGGGAATCCAGTACGCCGCGGCGGATGTGGTGAAAGCGAGGTCTCCAACGCGCGCCTCTGGAATACTGGATCGCCCGCCTTCGCGGGCGATGACAGCATTGTTGTAGAGTTGGAAGGGCAGCCTTAAGCCGCTTTCGCCTTCGCCTCCTGGATCGCGCGCCACACCCGCTCTGGGGTCAGCGGCATGTCGATGTGCTTGATGCCGTACTCCGACAGTGCATCGAGCACCGCGTTCACCACCGTCGACAGGCTGCCGGCGCAGCCCGCTTCGCCGCAGCCCTTGCTGCCGAGCGGATTGGTGGTGGCGGGCACCGGGTGATCGCCGACCGTCATGTTGGGGACGTCCTCCGCGCGGGGCAGGGCGTAGTCCATCAGCGAGCCCGTGATCGGCTGGCCGCTCTCGTCGTAGCGGATGTGCTCCATCAGCGCCTGGCCGATGCCCTGGACCACGCCGCCATGGAGCTGGCCCGCGACCAGCATCGGGTTGATCACCGTGCCGAAATCGTTGACCGCGCTGTAGCGCACGATCTGCACTATGCCGGTGTCCGGGTCGATCTCGACCTCGGCGACGTGGCAGCCGTTCGGGAACGCCGAGGCGACTGGATCGCTGGTGTGGTCGACATCGAGGCTGTCAGGCACGCCCTCCGGCACTTTGCCGTCATGCAGACGCTTGGCAAGCTCCATGATGTCGATGCTGCGATCGGTGCCGGCGATCGTAAAGCTGCCGTCGGCAAACTCGATATCGGCTTCGGACGCCTCCAGCATATGTGCGGCGGCGCGCTTGCCTTTCTCGATGACGAGCTTTGCGGCACCCACGATGGCCTGGCCGGTCGCAGTGATCGAGCGTGAGCCGCCGGTGCCGTTGCCGGCGTGGACGATGTCGCTGTCGCCCTGCACGAGCTTCACGTTCTCGAAGGGGACGCCGAGCTGCTCGCACAGCACCTGCGCAAACGGCGTGGCATGGCCCTGGCCGTAATCGAGCGTGCCGGTGATGAGCTGCACGGTGCCATCGGGATCGAACACGATCTTGCCGAGCTCGGGGCTCGGCGGCGCCGTGACTTCGAGATAGGAGCCGACCGCAATGCCGCGCAGCTTACCGGCCTTCTTGCTCTCCTTCTTGCGCTTGGCGAAGTTCTCGTGGTCGGAGATTTCGAGCGCCTTGTTGAACACGGCCTGGAAGTCGCCGCTGTCGTAGGTGACGCCGGAGGACGCCGCGAACGGGATCTGGTTCGGCTTGATGAAGTTGCGCTTACGCAAGGTCAGCCGATTGATGCCCATCTCGTCGGCGGCGCGGTCGATCAGCCGCTCCATGTAATAGTTCGCCTCGGGCCGGCCGGCGCCGCGATAGGCCCCCATCAGCGTGGTGTTTGTCAGTACCACCTTGATGTCGACCGCCATCAGCGGCGTGCGATAGACGCTGGAGAAGTTCTTGCCGGTGTTGAGCGAAAGCGGCCCCGGCGCGACGCCGGTGATGTAGGCGCCGAGATTGCCGTAGCCGGAAAGCTTCGCCGCGAGGAAGTGCCCCTCGGCATCGAGCGCGAGCTCGGCATGGATCTTCTGCGCGCGGCCGTGGCTGTCGGAGAGGAAGCTGGTCGAGCGCTCGTCCAGCCACTTCACCGGGCGTCCCAGTGCCTTCGCCGCATAGAGAATGCACATGTACTCGGGATAGTTGATGTTCTTCATGCCGAAGGAGCCGCCGACATTGGCGGTGAGGATGCGCACCTTCTCGTTCGGCACCTTCAGGTTCTTGGCGAGGTTGGCGCGGTTGCCGGCAACGCCCTGCGTCGGCACCTGAAGCGTGTAGCGCTCGGTCTTCTTGTCGTAGGAGGCAAGCCCCACGCGCGGCTCCATCGAGACGACGGCAACGCGGGTGTTCTCGATGTCGAGCTTGGTCACATGAGCGGCGCTGGCGAAGGCGGCGTTCACCTTGTCCATGTCGCCATAGTGGTAGTCGAGCGCGACGTTGTTGGGGATGTGGTCATAGAGCTGCGGCGCGCCGGGCTGGGCGGCTTCCTCGGGGTCGGTCACCGCCGGCAGCGGCTCAATGTCGAGCTCGACCGCCTCGGCCGCGTCGCGCGCCTGGGCCAGCGTCTCCGCCACCACGAAGGCGACGGGATCACCGACGAAGCGGACCTTGTCGGTCGCCAGCGGTTGGCGGTTGGTCTGGAGGAGGGGCGTACCATCGCGGCTCTTCAGCGGCAGGCCGCAGGTGAAGGGACCGTAGCCGGCGGCATCGAGATCCTTCCCGGTCCACGCCCCCACCACGCCCGGCATCGCCTTGGCGGCATCGAGGCCGATGCTGCGGATGATGCCATGGGCATGGGTCGAGCGGACGACCACGGCATAGGCCTGGTTGGGCAGGTTGAAATCGTCGGTGTAGCGGCCCTTGCCGCGCACCAGCGTGTCGTCCTCCTTGCGGCGGACCGGTTGCCCGACGCCATACTTTTGCAGTGCAATAGCGTTCTCGAGCGTCGACGATTTGGTGTATTCTTGCATGGGAATTGACCTGAAAAGCCGGTATTTGCGCATTTTCGCGGCAGCGGAGCACCGGACTCCCTCAGATAACCCACCACCCCCGTTCACGACAACGCACGATTGGACATGGTCCCATGTGATGCGTTGTTGCGCAGGCCTGCCGCGCTGCTAATGTTTCAGGCGAATAATCAATTCCAGACCGGCCCGACCGGCCGCGGAAAGACAGTTTGTATGAATGACCACACGCGGCTCCGCGACGGCCATGCGCCGCATAGCGAGCTGGAGGGGTCGATGGCGGCGGTGGCGTTGGCCACCAATCCGGCCGTCGGCGCGCAGGCGCCGGGAACCGGCGTCTATGCGGCGCTGGACCTCGGCACCAACAATTGCAGGCTGCTGATCGCCTGTCCGACTCAGGACGGCTTTCGCGTGGTCGATTCCTTCTCGCGCATCATCCGGCTCGGGGAGGGCGTCTCGGCGACGGGGTGCATCAGCGACGCCGCGATCGAGCGCGCCATCGCCGCGCTCAGCATCTGCCGCGACAAGATCAATCTGCGGAAGGCGCGTCGGCTGCGGCTGATCGCGACCGAAGCCTGCCGCGCGGCTTCGAACGCGGAAGGTTTCCGCAGCCGCGTTGCGGCCGAGACCGGCATCGAGCTCGAGGTGATCGACCGCGAGACCGAGGCCGCGCTCGCCGTGCTGGGCTGCTCGCCGCTGGTCGATCCCAGGGGGCGGGGCGCGATCCTGTTCGACATCGGCGGCGGCTCCACCGAGCTGGTGCGGATCGAGCGCGACCCCGAAAAGCCGGAACCGCGCATCAAAGCCTGGATGTCGATTCCCTATGGCGTGGTCACGCTCGCCGAGCAGTTCGGCGGACGCGACGTCACGCCGGAGATCTATGCGGCGATGGAGCAGGAGGTCGCAAGCCA
Organism: Bradyrhizobium sp. USDA 223; assembly: GCF_044909005.1. Lineage (NCBI taxonomy): Bacteria > Pseudomonadati > Pseudomonadota > Alphaproteobacteria > Hyphomicrobiales > Nitrobacteraceae > Bradyrhizobium > Bradyrhizobium sp. USDA 223. The sequence goes on along the minus strand of NZ_JBIYDR010000001.1, from coordinate 3,107,365 downwards.
CGTCGCGCCATTCGCCGAGGAGCACGGCCGCGATCTCGCCGACATGCACCTGCTCGGCACGTCGGGCACGGTGACGACGCTCGCCGGCATCCATCTTAACCTCGCGCGCTACGACCGCCGCCGCATCGACAGCATCTGGATGAACGATGCGGACATCACCACGACCATCAACAAGCTGCTCGGCATGAGCTACGAGGAGCGTGCCGCCAACAGCTGCATCAGCGTCGAGCGTGCCGATCTCGTGCTGGCGGGCTGCGCCATCCTCGACGCTATCCGCCGCGCCTTTCCGCTGCCGCGCCTGCGTGTCGCCGACCGCGGGTTGCGCGAGGGCATGCTGGTCGAGATGATGCGCGAGGACGGCGCGCTCAGGAGCTGGTGAGTATGGCCAAGGACACCACCGGCCGCTTGCACGTCCAGGTCAAGACCGGCGGCAAGCGCAAATTGTCGTCGAAGCTGTGGCTGGAGCGGCAGCTCAACGATCCCTACGTCGCCAAGGCCAAGGCGGCGGGCTATCGCTCGCGCGCCGCGTTCAAGCTGCTGGAGATCGACGACAAGTTCCGGCTTCTGAAGCCCGGCATGGCCGTGGTCGATCTCGGCGCGGCGCCCGGCGGCTGGAGCCAGATCGCCGCCAAGCGCGTCGGCTCCACGGAAGGCAAGGGCAAGGTCGTCGCCATCGATCTGTTGGAGATGCCGGAGATTCCGGGCGTCGATTTCGCGCAGCTCGACTTCATGGACAACGACGCGCCTGAGAAGCTCACCGCGATGCTGGGCGGCAAGGCCGACGTCGTGATGTCCGATATGGCCGCCAACACCACCGGCCACCGCAAGACCGACCAGCTCCGCATCGTCGGCCTGGTCGAGACGGCGGCGGCCTTTGCCTGCGACGTGCTCAAGCCCGGCGGCACGTTCCTGGCGAAAACGTTCCAGAGCGGCGCCGATGCCGAGCTGCTCGCCCAGCTCAAGCGCGACTTTGCCACCGTGCGTCACGTCAAGCCGGCGGCGAGCCGGCAGGATTCCTCGGAGCGCTACGTGCTGGCGACGGGATTTCGGGGTGGGGGAGCGGCGTAGCCTGTGGTACTCCGTCATTGCGAGGAGCTCTTGCGACGAAGCAATCCAGACTTGCTTCGCGGATGCAGTCTGGATTGCTTCGCTTCGCTCGCAATGACGAAAGACTACCCCAATCTCTGATCCCGCACGTCCTGCGTATCCTCGGATGCCGCCTTGACCGCGGCCTTCTCCGCACCCTTGCCGGCGCCCTTGCGGCTCGCGATCTCCACCGCCTTGCGTCCCGAAATTTCGTGGCCGGCGTCCGCGGGCATCTGCCAGAAGAACCAGCTCGAGGCCGCCGAGGTCAGCGCGACCACGACGAAGGCCGGCGCGAACACCGTGGCGTTGAGCTCGCTGACATGGCTGAACCACATCGTGGTCTCGACACAGGCCGCGCCGACGGCGACGCCGGCCGAGATCGCGAGCTGCTGGTTGACGCTGACGAGGGTCGTGGCGCGGCTCATTTGCGCGGTCTCGACGTCGGCATAGGCGACGGTGTTGATCGCGGTGAACTCAAGCGAGCGAAAGAAGCCGCCGACCACCAGGATCACCATGATGATGAGCAGCGGCGTCGTCACCGTGAACAGCGCGCAGACGCCGAGGAAGAACGCGCTGATGATCGCGTTCACCGTCATCAAATTGCGGAAGCCGAACGTGCGGATGATCCGCGCAGCCAGCGTCTTCATGCCCATGGCCCCGAGCGAGGAGGCGAAGGTGACGAGGCCGGAATGGAACGGCGACAGGCCGAAGCCGATCTGCATCAGGAGCGGCAGCAGGAACGGTAGTGCGCCGATGCCGAGCCGGAACAGGAAGCCGCCGAACACGGCGGCGCGCAGCGTCGGCAGCTTCAGGAGCGAGAAGTCCAGCACCGGCGATCCGGTCCGCCGCGCATGGATGACGTAGAGCGTCATCGAGATCGCACCGCCCACGATCAACGCGGCGACGGTGCTCCATGGCAGAAGGTTGAGGCCGGCAACGGAAAGGCCGAAGGCGATGCCTGCGAGCCCCAGCCCAGAGAGCACCATGCCGTAGAGATCGAACGGCTCCTGCGTCTCGCTCTTGATGGGATCGATGAAGCGCAGCGCCATGAAGATGCCGAGCAGCCCGATCGGGATGTTGATCAGGAATATCCAGTGCCAGGATGCGTAAGTCGTGATGAACCCGCCGAGCGGCGGGCCGATCACCGGGCCGATCAAGGCGGGGACCGTCACCCAGGCCATGGCGTTGACCAGCGCGCTCTTGTCGACCGAGCGCAGCAGCACGAGGCGTCCGACCGGCGTCATCATGGCGCCGCCCATGCCTTGCAGGATGCGTGCGAACACGAAATCCGTGACCGAGGTCGAGAGCGCGCAGCCGACCGAGCCGACCATGAACACGCCGACCGCGATCGCGAACACCATCCGCGCGCCGAACCGGTCGGCGGTCCAGCCGCTCGCCGGAATGAACACCGCGAGCGACAGCAGATAGGAGGTGATCGCGAGCTTCAGCGTCAGCGGGCTGGTGCCGATGTCGGCCGCGATCGCCGGCAGCGAGGTGGCGATCACGGTCGAATCCATGTTCTCCATGAACAGAGCGGTGGCCACGATCAGCGGAATGACGCGTTGCTTGTCGACCATGAGGGTAATGAAATTGGAAGGAGGGGTGGAGTTGCGGCTTATCACCGCCGTCCGCCGCCGACCATTGCGGATCCACGCATGGCACCTAAATCCCGCGTAACAACGGTGTGACCCACAGCCTCCGTCATGCCGGGGCGTCGCTTCTCGCTCCGCCGTCATTCCGGGGGCGCGCCCCTTGGCGCGAGCCCGGAATCTATTGGGCCGCAGCGTTGCTGCCAGATGGATTCCGGGTTCGCGACTTCGTCGCGCTCCGGAATGACGGTCAGGGTTGGGCTGGCGCATGGGCTGTGCCCGCCGATTTCGGCCTAAAAACCCCTGTGCATGGCTGGCCAGCGGCCCGAATTGCTTTGATTCGTCACGCGGCCGTGCTATCGACCCGCGTCAACCCCACCGATGGGCTCCGATTCTCAAGGCGTTGCCGCAAGGGACGCCGAGGGCGGCGCTCATCCATTAGCATTTGCGGCAGGGCCGCAGGAAGGAGTTGGCAGATGGCCACGGTGCAACTTCAGGGCATCCGCGAAGCCTTTACGTTCGACGACGTGCTGTTGAAGCCTGGCCTGTCCGACGTCATGCCGGGCGAGGTCGACATCCGCTCCCGCGTCACCCGCGCCATCCCGCTCAACATCCCGATCATGGCCTCGGCCATGGACACCGTCACCGAGGCCCGCATGGCGATCGCCATGGCGCAGGCCGGCGGCCTCGGCGTCATCCACCGCAACTTCGATCCCGAAGGGCAGGCCGCCCAGGTGCGGCAGGTCAAGCGCTACGAGTCAGGCATGGTGGTGAACCCGCTCACCATCAGCCCCGACGCCACGCTCGACGACGCGCTCAAGCTGATGAGCGACCACGGCATCTCCGGCATTCCCGTCGTCACCGGCGCCGGCAAGAACACGCCCGGCAAGCTGGTCGGCATCCTCACCAACCGCGACGTGCGCTTTGCCACCGACCGCCGGCAAAAAGTCTCCGAGCTGATGACGCATGAGGGGCTCGTCACGGTCCGTGAGAATGTCAATCAGGACGAGGCGCGGCGGATGCTGCACCAGCACCGCATCGAGAAGCTGCTGGTCGTCGACGATCAATATCGCTGCGTCGGGCTCATCACCGTGAAGGACATGGAGAAGGCGGTTGCCCATCCGCTCGCCTGCAAGGACGGGCAGGGGCGTCTTCGCGTCGCTGCCGCCACCACGGTCGGCGATACCGGCTTCGAGCGCACCGAGCGGCTGATCGATGCCGGCGTCGACCTCGTCGTCGTCGACACCGCGCACGGCCATTCCCGTCACGTGCTGCAGGCGGTGAACCGCATCAAGCGCCTGTCCAATTCGGTGCAGGTCGTCGCCGGCAACGTCGCCACCACGGAAGGCGCGCAGGCGCTGATCGACGCAGGCGCGGATTGTATCAAGGTCGGCATCGGCCCGGGCTCGATCTGCACCACGCGCATCGTCGCCGGCGTCGGTGTGCCCCAGCTCACCGCGATCATGGATGCGGTCGAAGCGGCGAAGAAGGCCGATGTCCCCGTCATCGCTGACGGCGGCATCAAATATTCCGGCGACCTTGCGAAAGCGCTCGCGGCCGGCGCCGACATTGCCATGGTCGGTTCGCTGCTCGCCGGCACCGACGAGACGCCCGGCGAAGTGTTTTTGTGGCAGGGCCGTTCCTACAAGGCCTATCGCGGCATGGGCTCGGTCGGCGCGATGGCGCGTGGATCGGCCGACCGCTACTTCCAGCAGGACATCAAGGACACGCTCAAGCTCGTGCCCGAAGGCATCGAGGGCCAGGTGCCCTACAAGGGCCCGGTCGGCAACGTCATGCACCAGCTCGCCGGCGGCTTGCGCGCCGCGATGGGCTATGTCGGCGCACGCGACATGAAGGAGCTGCACGACAAGTCCCAGTTCGTCCGCATCACCGGCGCGGGCCTGCGCGAAAGCCACGTCCACGACGTCACCATCACGCGCGAGAGCCCGAACTATCCGGGCGGGGGTTAGGCGCTTCTCGGTGTCATCGCCCGCGAAGGCGGGCGATCCAGTACGCCGCGGCTTCTCGGTTCAACAACGATTGTCTAGGAGTACTGGATGCCCCGCGTTCGCGGGGCATGACGGCGCCTATGTGGCGTGCGCGCATCGAGCCTGCGCGAAGCAATCCAGTCCTTTTGTGTTGACGCGGCTGGATTGCTTCGCTTCGCTCGCAATGACAGAAAAGTGGAGGAAGCCATGGCCCAAGGTCAACATAGCGCCAAACGCATCGTTCTCGCCGCGCGTCCCGTCGGCGAACCCAAGCCGTCTGATTTTCGCCTGGAGGAATTCGCAGTTCCGATGCCAGGGCAGGGCGAAGTCCTGCTGCGCACGATCTGGCTGTCGCTCGATCCCTATATGCGCGGGCGCATGAGCGAAGGGCCGTCCTACGCAGCTCCGGTGCCGGTCGGCGGCGTGATGGAAGGCGAGGCGGTCAGCGAGGTCGCGGCCTCCAACAATCCCGATTTCGCGGTCGGCGACATCGTGCGCATCCGCTCCGGCTGGCAGACCCATGCGATCTCGAACGGCAAGGGCCTGATCAAGGTCGATCCCAAGCTCGGGCCGATCTCGACCTCGATAGGTGTGCTCGGCATGCCCGGCATGACCGCCTATACGGGCCTGCTCGACATCGGCAAGCCGCAACCGGGCGAGACCGTCGTCGTTGCCGGTGCGTCCGGCGCGGTCGGCTCGGCAGTGGGGCAGATCGCCAAGATCAAGGGCGCCCGTGCGGTCGGCATCGCCGGCGGCAAGGACAAGTGCGACTACGTGGTGAAGGAGCTCGGCTTCGATGCCTGCATCGATCACCGCGATCCCGATCTCGCCGCCAAGCTGAAGGACGCCTGCCCTGGGGGTATCGACGTCTATTTCGAGAATGTGGGCGGTGCCGTGTTCGAAGCGGTGTTTCCGCTGCTCAACCCGTTTGCGCGCGTGCCGGTGTGCGGCCTGATCGCCCATTACAACGACACCGAGGCCAAGCCGCCGAAATGGGCGGCCAGCCTGATGCGCGCGACGCTGACCAAGCGGCTGACCTTCCGCGGCTTCATCGTCTCCGACTTCGCCGCCCGCCACGGAGACTTCCTGCGCGACATGTCCGGCTGGGTTCGCGACGGCAGGGTCAAGTACAAGGAGTTCGTCACCGAGGGCCTGGAAAGCGCCCCCGGCGCCTTCATAGGCCTGCTGAAGGGGGCCAATTTCGGCAAGCAGCTGGTCCGGGTCGGGCCGGACAAGGCCTAGGCATGATCCGGAAAAGTGCGAAGCGGTTTTCCGGAAAGATCATGCCCAAACAACAACCTAAAGCGCGGGCGCATTCATCGCGCTTTAGGCGACAGGGAATGGGACTCACGTGGCTCCGCGGCCACACACCGCGTGGGGATAGTTAAGAAAGAGTCACCAAATGGTCACACCTGCCCGCAAAAGCCGCGGGTGTGACCCCCTGTTCATTGACGGCCGGACGAAGGCATTGAATCATCGCGCATATTTTAGGTGCTGCCATGTTAGAGATTGGTATTTTCTGCGTCATCCTCCTGGCCGCCGGCTATTGGGCGACCATGTTCATCATGGGCCGTCGCGACGACGTCATCCATGGCAAGTTCGTTCACGCCGAGGACGAGGGCGAATTCGCCCCGGCCGCAATGCCTGCGCCTCCGCCATTCCCGAAGCGTCCCGTGAAAGCTGCGCAGCGCCCCGCTGCTCAGCCAGCCGGCACCGAGGCTAAGCCGGTGAACAGCGCCGCGCTGCAATCGCTGCTCGCCGCGATCCAGCAGGATCTCAAAAGCGTGGCTTGAGTCTTCCGCGAGGCCGCAACACACGAGCGGCTGAGGTTCAGCCGCACATGTGCGCCATGGCTGTGACGGTGCGCTACAGCATAGCGGTTTTCCGAGTAGCGGTTTTCCGAAAAGATCATGCTCAAACAGTAACCTATAGCGCGATCACGATTCATCTTAATCGCATCGCGCTTTAGGCGGCGTGCCGCATGCGTTCGATACTCTGGGTAATATGGTTTCCTGCGTCGTCAGCCACCTTCAAAGACATGTCCGCCATCCGGCGGCTGGTATCGAGGGCGCTTCTGATCGAATCGCGCATCAGATCGGTCTGCACAGCCGCCAAATCCTGCGGAGTTCGGCAGCGCCAGAGTTCATTCATACGGTCCATGGTCCTCTCGATCTGCTGTCGAACGAAATCGAAGTACTCGCGTGAGACGCCGTTCATTCCTTTGACGACCGCGGTTGTAGAGTACATGATTGCTTCAGCGTTGCGGACCGATCGTTCTGTTGCCTGCTCCGTTTCATTGCCCGTCACACCGAACGTGCGACCAAGCTGATCAGCAGACCGGCCCAACATCACAGTGGCCATGTCGACGCCGAAGCGCCAACTGTTTTGCAACATCTCGGCATTCTGTTGCAGCAGGTGACTGCTGGCTTGGGCTACCTCCTCGCTGGCCTCAGCGGTAGCTAAGCCGATCCGTCTGGTTTGCTCAGCGGTCCTTTCGGCGGCGCGGCGCATTGTGTCCTCAGGGCTTTGCGTAGACTTTTCCTCCTGGCGTGGATTAGCCATCTGTTGCTCCTTGGTTATTGTTGGTGACGTCGGATCCTCTCCGTCACAGGTGCGATCCTTAGCGGCCAACGTGGGCATTTCTCGACCGTTCCGGGGCACGTGATTTTTAATCAATCCTCCGCGATCGCGCGCAGGAACGAGCGCTTCAACTTCCAATTACTCCATGGATTGGTTCACTTGCTTGGCACCGCGGGTCTCATGTTCTTACCCTCGATCATCAAGGGTCACTAATGACCACCGCTGAAACCGTGTTGCTCATCGCTGCCTTGTTATTAGCGCTTCTCGTCGTCGGTAACATCGGCTTCTCCAAACTGGCCGAGTGGAGGAATCCACCAATCGGCAAGTTCCTCGAATGCGACGGCGTAGTGCTCCACTATGTCGATCGCGGTGATCCGGCCGCTCCTTGCGTCGTGCTGCTCCATGGCAACGGATCCATGATCCAGGACTTCACGATCAGCGGTCTGGTCGATCTTCTTGCCCGCACCAATCGCGTGGTGTGCTTCGATCGCCCAGGCTTTGGCTATAGTCAGCGGCCGCGGCTCCGAATATGGACCGCGGCAGCTCAAGCCGCTCTGTTGGCGAAGGCGCTCAATCAACTTGGAATCCGCAATCCCGTTGTGCTCGGCCATTCTTGGGGCGCCTTGGTCGCTATCGCTCTCGCCGTGCGAAAGGATTATCCGACCCAAGGTCTTGTGCTTGCGTCAGGGTACTATTTCCCGACCGGCCGATTGGACGTGTGGCTGATGTCAGGTCCAGCCATACCGGTCCTGGGCGACTTGGTCAGTTACACTGTCGCGCCGATCGTTTCGTGGGCCGTCCTGCCAGGAGCTCTCCGCAAGATCTTTGCGCCCCGTTCTGTCCCGCAGACGTTCAGGAATGAATTTCCAGCGTCTTTGGTGCTCAGGCCCACACAGTTGAGGGCGGCTGCGGAGGAAAGTGCACTCCTCATTCCAACTGCAACACAATTCCAAGCTTATTATCCAGCCATCGGCGAGCGAGTGCAGATATTCCACGGAACAGAGGACCAAGTGATCGAATTCAGACAAGCGCAGGATTTACATCAAGCACTGCCTCGGTCCGATCTTCACCTTGTTCCAAATGCCGGGCATATGGTCACGTACGCAGACCCCGCCGCCATCGTGGAGGTCGTCAATTCAATGACGAACTCCTGAGATCGGCAGCGACGGCCGTCACTGGGCCTTGCCGCGTGCAGGCGCAGCAGCCGGCCGCAACTCCATTCTTGATATGCCTGCTGCGACGTTCACACCTGTCTGCGCCTGGACGGACACCGGCTGCAAGGCGATCGTACGATCCGAGCCGCCCACCAGGAGGTTGGCACCAACTCCGGTTTCGACAGTGCCGCCGGCGGTCGCGCCCGCATAAGTTCCGGCCAAGGCTGCCCGGCGAACTGTCGTTGGCGCAAACACGGTCCAAACGAGCTGACCGCCGGACGTGGCTCCTATGTCGAGACCAAGCGTGCTGACGGTGCCTTCGTAAGCCTCGCGCGCCCTGCCTCGTGCCGATGCATAGATGCAACTCAGCTGCCGTTGTCCCGCAACAATCATGCCGACTCCGGGCGATATGTTGCACGTGAGTGTGCCGACTCTCGAGCGCCCAGCCTCCTGCGCCGTTGCCGGAACCATCGTGAGGGCGAGTGCCAAGGCCGCGCAAGCCGTTGCCAAATTGGTCAGTCTCGCTTCATTCAGCGTTGTCCTGGTCATGGGGCCTCCATCGACGTAGTCTGATCGTCCTTCAATGCGCGCGGAGCCAGCGATGTTCCTGTTGGTCGCAAGCCGAAGCTCCAGAACCACGAGACGGGCCTCGCTTACGGGTTCGGGATGTGGAGCACGCGTGTCCGGCTCTGCGCTAGGTGTTGAGTGACAGGTGGACATCAAGCGCGCCTACTGCACGCAGCCGATTTTATCAGTGCCCGTCGCCCATCTGGATCAGCAGTTCCTCGATGTCGACATCGACTTGGCCGGCGGCCCTGACGTGGCGGACCTCGAGACTGTCGGGCTGGAAGCGGTATTCGACCAGGCCGACCTCCTTGATCGCGATCCGGTCCTGGCGCTGATCGTTGATGACGAAGCCCGCCGACGGCGCCCAGACGTGGCGGATGTTGCGGAAGGTGAAGTCGCGGCGCTGGTGCACGTGGCCGCTGGCAATGAGACGCAGGTCGACCTTGCCGAACATCTCGATCAGCCGCGCCCGCGCTGGCTGCGGCACGTAGCGGATCGACGTCTCCGGCGTCTCGGGATCGTCGGGCAGGTTGAGGAAGAGGGGCTTGTGCAGGAACAGCGCGACCGGCCTGCCGTTCGCTTGCGCGATCTCGCAACAAAGCCAGTCGAACTGCTCGGCCTCGAAGGCGAGCCCTGAGTTCATCACCAGTGAATTGAAGCCGATGAAGCGCCAGCCCGCGGCGTCAAACGCCCAATGATCTTCGCCGATGATGTCGCAGAACTGCTGGCGGTGCGTCTCGCTGACCGGCGGCTTCGGCGCCGGCCCGATCGCGGTCGGATTGTCCCCGATATCGTGATTGCCGGGGAGATAGCGGCAGGTGACGGGCAGCGCGTCGTGCAGACCTTTGGCAAACTCGACGTCGTCGCGGTTGGTCGGCCCGTCGAACGAGACGTCGCCGGTGTTGACGACGAGATCGGGCCTACCGGCGTCGATGTGCTCGCTGATCGCCGCGAAGTTGGCGATCAGGCCGGGAAAGCGCCGGCCGAGATGGGTATCGGAAATCTGCGTGAGACGAAATTCGGACATGCGATCATCCTACCCGTCGCCGCGCGTCGGAACGATGACGGCGCGGGCATGGATCGCAGCGAACAAAGTTTAAAGCACGCGGTAGCGGATGGTGTAGCCGTCCTGCGGGGCGATGGTACCGGCGAGCGGGGCGGCAATGCGGTCGGCGAGGTGCCAGGGGCCGAACTGGCCGGAGCGATGCGGCTCGGCCGGCAGGCGGAGGCGGAACTCGAAGACGCCCTTGCCTGAGAGGTTCACGACGAGAACGCGATCGGCCGTGCGGTGGTTGAGCACCACTGCGCCGCGCAGCACGGCCCGGCCGTCCGAGAGGTCGCGCACGCCGTCCACCAGCGCCAATGTCTGGTTGCGGTCGGTGTGCAGCTCGATCTGGCTGTCACTCACCGCCGTCAGCATCTCCCGGGGCATGCGGATCTCGAACTCGACGGCGGGCTTGGAGGGGTTGAGACCGAGATAGGCGAGCGCCGCGTGACGCATGTCGTAGGCGGCAAAGGCGAACAGCGCGAGCGCGGCCAAGGTCGCCAGGCCATGCCGGGCGACGTCCCGCCAGGTCCGATAGCTCAGGCGGAAGTAGACCGTCATGGCCAACGCGACCGCGAGCGCTGCCGCAATCCCCGACAGCGCCGACATCAGGAGGCCGAGCTGGCCCGCGGCGGCTTCGCTGAACAAGCTGGACAAGGAATTCATGGCTGGCTCGCCTCGGGGCCCAAAGGGCCGAATCGCTTTAACAATCTGGGGTTGGTCGCGGAAGCGGGAACGCCGGTTCAAGTCATTCATTGTCAGCGCCAAAAGTCGCGGCTAATGACGGCGGCGGCATTTCGCCTTTACGGGAAAGTTCCGATGTCCGTTCAAATGGTCCTGCTGCCGGTCTTCGTGCAGGTCGCTCTCACCTTCGCGCTGCTGATCGGCATGGTCCTGGCGCGCCGCAAGACCCTGGTCTCCGGCGAGACCAAGATCCGCGACATTGCGCTCGGCGAGCCGAACTGGCCGAAGGGCGCCACACAAATCGCCAATTGCTACCGCAACCAGTTCGAGCTGCCGGTGCTATTTTACGTACTGATCGCACTGGCATTACCCCTGCGCCGCGCCGATTTCTTCATCGTGCTGATGTCCTGGGTGTTCGTGGTGACGCGCTTTGCTCATGCCGGCGTGTTCGTTTCCTCCAACGATCTCGGCCGCCGCTCCACGGTCTGGCTCGCTGGCGTGCTGGTGCTGCTCGCGATGTGGATCTACTTCGCGCTGAAGCTTTTGCTGCTGATCTAGGCGCTGCGCACCACTTGAAAGAACCCGAATGACCCCCGCTGCCCGGCTGTCCGCAGCCATCGAACTGATCGACACCATCGAGAGGGACCGCGTGCCCGCGGCGAAGGCGCTGAAGGAGTGGGGCACCGCGCACCGCTTCGCCGGTTCCGGCGACCGCGCGGCCATCGCTGGCCTCGTCTGGGATGTGCTGCGCCGCTACGCCTCGAGCGCCTGGCTGATGGATTCCGATACCGCGCGGGCCCGGCTGATCGGCATGCTCCGCCTCGAGCGCAAGATGGACACGGCGACCATGGGCGCCTTGTTCGACGGCAGCCGCTTTGCGCCGGCGCCGCTGACCGAGGCCGAGCAGGCTGCGCTCGCCTCGCGCTCCCTCCAGGACGCCCCGGCCGCCGTCGCCGGCGACTACCCGGAGTGGCTCGACCCGCACCTTGCAAAAGTGTTCGGCGAGGACCGTGCGGCGGAGGCCGCCGCGATGGCGAGCCGGGCGCCGCTGGACCTGCGTGTCAATACGCTAAAATCCAACCGCGACAAGGCGCTGAAGGCGCTTTCTCATCTTCATGCAAAACCGACGCCCTGGTCCGCAACCGGCCTGCGCATCGAGCTTTCGGCCGATGCGCGCAACCCCGGCATCCAGGCGGAAGAGGATTTCATCAAGGGCGCAATTGAAGTGCAGGATGAGGGATCGCAGCTTGCAGCCCAATTCACCGCGGCAAAACCCGGCGAGCAGGTGATCGATCTCTGCGCTGGCGCCGGCGGCAAGACGCTGGCGCTGGCCGCCCTGATGCAGGGCAAGGGCCGGCTGATCGCGACCGACCGCGACAAGCGCCAGCTCGCGCCGATCCACGAGCGGCTATCGCGCGCCGGCGTCCACAACGCCGAAATCCGCACGCCCAAGGGCGAGGCCGAATCGCTTGCCGACATCCGCACCACGGCCGACCTCGTCGTGATCGACGCGCCCTGCACCGGAACCGGCACCTGGCGCCGCAACCCCGATGCCAAATGGCGGATGCGCCCCGGTGCGCTGGAGATCCGCCTGCGCGACCAGGCCGATGTGCTGGAGCGCGCGGTTCCGCTGGTCAAGCCGGGCGGCCGCATCGCCTACATCACCTGCTCGGTGCTGGCGGAGGAGAACGGCGAGCAGGTGAGGGCGTTTGTCGGCCGACATGGCGAGTTCTCGGTCGTCCCGCCCGAGCAGACCGCAAGCGTGCTCTGGGACAAGGCGGAAGCCTTTGGCGAGGCCGCGCTGCAATCCGCCGAGGGCTGGCTGATGACACCGCGCCGGACCGGGACGGATGGGTTTTTCGTGTCGGTGCTGAAGAAGAAGGGCTGATCGACGTTGTCATTCCGGGGCGCGCGTAGCGCGAGCCCGGAATCCATCGTGCGGCGGTCTCCGCGGGTCAATGGATTCCGGGTTCGCCCTGCGGGCGCCCCGGAAGGACATCAAAAACAAAAGCCCCGCAGACCGATCCCGGTCGCGGGGCTTTCGAGTTCCAACGTTCTGCCGGTACGTCCGCGGTCAGAACGGTGCGAGGGCGTTAGCCGACGCGGAGATTGTCAGCCGACGACTTGCCGCTGCGGCGGTCGGCGACGATGTCGAACGAGACCTTCTGACCCTCGTTGAGGGAGGAGAGGCCAGCGCGCTCGACGGCGCTGATGTGAACGAACACGTCCTTCTGGCCGTCATCCGGCTGGATGAAACCATAACCCTTTTGGGTGTTGAACCACTTCACGGTGCCCATAGCCATGGGAATTTCCTTGTTTAGTTAGAGAGGTACGCACGCGGACCGGTACGCAGCATTGCGCCCATAGTCCCTGATGAGTCGATGTTTGGAGAATTCATCTGAAGCGTGCGCGCCCGTCAGCAACGAAGCGAAGCGGCCCAGTCGTTCGGCCAAGTATCGATGATCACAATATAGCGAGAATTTGGGGCCACTTCAAGGCACCACCCGTGGCCCGAAACGTCGCGCCACTTTGCTATTTTGCGGTGCAAATCAACCGTCGAGCGCGCCTCAGTCGACGATGAAGAGCGTCGCCCCCTTCGTCGTCGAGGACCGGTGCGCGGCGTCGCCGAAGTCCGATACCTGGTAGCTCATCCCCGCCGTGAGCGTGAATTTGCGCCCGTCGCGCAACTCGGAGTCGAGCTCGCCCTTCAGCACGTAGAGCACGTGGCCGCGATCGCACCAATGATCGGCCAGATAGCCCGGCGAGTATTCCACCATCCGCACGCGGAGTTCGCCGATGTTGAGCGTGCGCCATGTGGCCTCGCCGCTCTCGCCGGGATGCGCGGTCGGCTCAACCTTGCTCCAGTCGGTGACGGTAAAGGGGGAGGTGGGGAGCTTCATGGGGGAATCCTGATTTGGATGGACCGTCGGGTGGTCGTGCACGTTACGTGGGCGGCGAGGGCGTCAGCGTGCAGCCGGCCGCCTCTTGCATCCTGCTCGCATTGATGACCCAGACCAGCAGGGCCGCGGCGCTGATGCCGGAACCCAGCATGCAAACGCCGCTCCAACCTGCCACAGCGTAGACCATGGTCGCCGCGATTCCGCCGGCTGCGCTGCCGATAGAATAGAACACCATATAGGTCCCGACCAGCCTGCTTGCTGCGTCGGGACGCGCGGCGACGATCAGGCTCTGGCTGGTCACATGTACGGCCTGCAGCCCGAGATCCAGCATGATCACGCCCAGGACGACGAACCAGAGCGAGACTTGCAGGCAGGCGATCGCGGCCCAGGCGCCGAGCATCAGCACCAACGATAGTCCGGTCGTGCGTTGGGCCCATCCAAGGTCGGCGAGACGACCGGCGTTGCGCGCGCCGAGTGCTCCGGCGAAGCCGGCGACCCCGAGCAGCCCAATCGTTGTGTGCGACAGCGCGAAAGGCGGCGCCGACAGCGGAAGCACGATCGACGTCCAGAACACGTTAAGATCGGCGAAGATCAGGAACGCGAACAAGGCGCGCTCCCGCAGGATCGGCTCCTCCGCGAACAGCGCCGCCGTCGAGCGCAACAGCGATAGATACGAGGAGCCTGCCATTGCCGTGGGCGCGCCGCGCGGCAGGACTTGCAACAGCAAGACGGCCATCGCGAGCATGAGGCCGGCCGAAACCAGGTAGACCATGCGCCAGCCGCCGACATCGGCCAGAGCGCCCGAGGCGAAGCGCGCGAGCAGGATTCCGCCGACGACGCCGCTGGTGACGGTCCCGATGGCGCGGCCCCGCCCGTCCGGCGTTGCGAGCGTTGCGGCAAAGGCGACCAGGATCTGCACGACCACGGCAAGCACGCCGACCAGCGTCAGTCCCGCGAGCAGCACAGCGGCGTGGGATGCGGTGCCGACGACCAGGAGTCCGGTCGCCGACAGTGCAATCTGGCCGGCGATCAGACGACGGCGATCCCAGAGGTCGCCGAGCGGCACGATCAAGATCAAGCCGCACGCATAACCGATCTGCGTGAAGGTCACGACCATGCCGATCGCTGCGGGAGCGATTCCGAGGTCCGCGGCCATCGAGTCGAGCAGGGGCTGGGCGAAGTAGATGTTGGCGACGCTGAGGCCGCAAGCCAGCGCAAGCAGCAGCGCCAGCGCGGAGGAAAGCCCGTACCCGGCCGTCCCGGCACTATCCTTGGGGTTGCCTGGGGCGAGATCATTGCTCGTCATCCGTCATCTCCGGCACGCTTTCTGGTCTCATTATAAGACCAGTTGCGGGCGGCGCCGTCTAGTCTTATTTTAGAACCAGATCGGAGTGGGAGCATGAAGCGGACAGGTTTTTCCGGGGCCGACTGCCCGGTGGCGCGTGCGCTCGATGCAATCGGTGACTGGTGGTCGCTCCTCATCGTGCGCGATGCCTTCGACGGGCTGCGCCGGTTCGGCGATTTCCAGAAGAATCTCGGCATTGCCAAGGGCATGCTCAGCGCGCGCCTGCGCAAGCTGGTAGAGCTCGACGTGCTCGAGATGGTTCCGGCGTCCGATGGCAGCGCGTATCAGGAATACGCACTGACGAGGCGTGGACGCGACTTGTTTCCCGTCATTGTCGGTCTGCGCCAATGGGGCGAGGCACATCTCTACGGGCGCAGCGAGGCACATTCCGAGCTGGTGGACCAGGCCGGCCAACGGGTGGGGCAGCTGGTGCTGCCGTCGCGAACCGGCCGGCCGCTGACATGGTCCGATACGAAGGTGAGGAAGGTGAGCACGCGCAAGCGCTGATGTCTCTGCGCGGATCAATGCGCTAGATGGTTCGCCGAGCCCTGCACGATCAGCCCGGCCTCGTTCACCCGCAGATATTCGCAGATCTTCTTGCCCCGTTCGTTCTGGTAGAACACCACGAGGCTGTCCGGGCTGACGAACAGGTCGATCAGCGAGAAATGCAGGTTCGGCACCAGGGGAAGCGCCTTGCCCCAATAGGCGCGAAGCGCATCCTTGCCGCGCACGGTGCCGCTGGGGTCGAATCCCAGCATCGGAATGCGGTCAGACGTCATCACGGCCGCCTCGTCGTAGAGCGTGAGCACGCGCTCGAGGTCGCGCGCATTCCAGGCCTCGACCCAAGCCCGGCCGAGCGCGGCAAGCGTTGACGGCTGATGGTGCTGTGACATGGCATTTCTCCCTGATCGGCCCCTTTGTATGATAGGTCAATAATACTTACCTATATATGTCGTCTTGTCCATGCCCAAAGAAGCATGTGGGCCCGCCGCGACCGCGGTTGCGGCCCGGGCCGCACCAGCGTATTGGCTGGCCATGACAGCAGCACAGAACGACCGCTCCGCGTCGACGCCCTCGGTGGCCTCGGCGCACGACAAGATTCTCATCGTCGACTTCGGCAGCCAGGTGACGCAGCTGATCGCGCGTCGCGTGCGCGAGGACGGCGTCTATTGCGAGATCGTCCCGTTCAACAAGGCGGAAGCCGCCTTCGAGGAGATGAAGCCGAAAGCGGTGATCCTGTCCGGCGGCCCGGAATCGGTCCACGAGGCCGGCTCGCCCCGCGCTCCGCAATTGATCTTCGACTCCGGCGTGCCGGTGATGGGCATCTGCTACGGCCAGATGACCATGGCGGCCCAGCTCGGGGGCGAGGTCGAGGGCGGCCATCACCGCGAATTCGGCCGCGCCGATGTCGAGGTGAAGGCCGAGAGCCAGCTGTTTGCGGACGTCTGGTCGTCAGGCAGCAAGAACCAGGTCTGGATGAGCCATGGCGACCGCATCACAAAAATGCCGCCGGGCTTCTCGGTCGCCGGCACCTCGCCGAACGCGCCGTTCGCGATCATCCAGGACGAGAAGCGCAAATATTACGGCCTGATGTTCCATCCCGAAGTGGTGCACACGCCCGACGGCGCAAAGCTGATCCGCAACTTCGTGCGCAAGATCGCCGGCCTCACCGGCGACTGGACCATGCGCGCCTTCCGCGAGGAGGAGATCGCAAAGATCCGCGCGCAGGTCGGCAAGGGCAGGGTGATCTGCGGCCTCTCCGGCGGCGTCGATTCGGCCGTGGCGGCCGTGCTGATCCACGAGGCCATCGGCGACCAGCTCACCTGCGTCTTCGTCGACCACGGCCTGATGCGCCTCAACGAGGCCGAGCAGGTCGTCGACCTCTTCCGCCACCACTACAACATCCCGCTCGTGCACGTGGATGCCTCCAGGCAATTCCTCGGCGAACTCGAGGGCGTCACCGACCCTGAAGCCAAGCGCAAGACCATCGGCCGCCTCTTCATCGAGGTGTTCGAGGCTGAGGCCAAGAAGATCGGCGGCGCCGATTTCCTGGCGCAAGGCACGCTCTACCCCGACGTGATCGAGAGCGTCTCCTTCACCGGCGGACCTTCCGTCACCATCAAGTCGCACCACAATGTCGGCGGCCTCCCCGAGCGCATGAACATGAAGCTCGTCGAGCCCCTGCGCGAATTGTTCAAGGACGAGGTGCGCAAGCTAGGGCGCGAGCTCGGCCTCCCCGAAATCTTCGTCGGCCGCCACCCGTTCCCGGGCCCGGGCCTCGCCATCCGCTGCCCCGGCGAGATCACCAGGGACAAGCTCGACATCCTGCGCAAGGCGGACGCGGTCTACATCGACCAGATCAGGAAGCACGGTCTCTACGACGAGATCTGGCAGGCGTTCGCCGTGCTGCTCCCGGTCAAGACCGTCGGCGTCATGGGCGATGGCCGCACCTACGACTACGTCGTCGGCCTGCGCGCCGTCACCTCCACCGACGGCATGACCGCGGACTTCTACCAGTTCGACATGAAGTTTCTGGGCGAGACGGCGACGCGCATCATCAACGAGGTGAAGGGCGTGAATAGGGTGGTGTACGACGTGACGAGCAAGCCGCCCGGGACGATTGAATGGGAGTAGGGGGCTCCTCCCGGGTTCAATAGAACCGAGTCAAGTCGTTAGTTCTCGTAGAGGCGATGCGGCGCAGTCATGGGATTTGGGGTATTCATCCATCGATCGGACTCGATCTATGATGACAGCCCCGCTGAGCAATATCAGTTTCCCAGTCAATATCTGCGTCGTGTCCAGGGCTGCGTCGGCGATTGGATCATCTATTATGAGCCAAGCAAGGTCGCCGAGACGCGGGGCTACTTTGCGATTGCTCGCGTTCAGCAGGTCCTTCCCGATCCCGGTACTTCAGGAATGTACCTCGCTCTGATAGAGCCTGGAAGCTACCTCGATTTTGCGAATCCGGTCCCTTTCAACACACCGACCGGTCCTGTGGAGCGGGGTGTATTGAATGATCACGGACGAATTTCGGGGCGTGCTCAGGCGGCAGTCCGCCCAATCTCGACGGACGATTTCAATAGAATAGTTGAACTCGGTTTTGCGGAAGGCGCACCGCTACTGCCCCGACTCGATGCCGATGTTCGATTGTCTCAACTCGACGAAAGAGAGCAGGCGCCCTTTATACTTGAGCAGCAGCGTGATCGCGTCAGTTTAACGGTATCGAGAGTTTTGCGTGACCGAGTTTTTCGTCGGATCGTATTGCGTGCCTACGACGAACGCTGCGCCATCACCGGCCTGAAGCTTATCAATGGAATGGGACGCGCAGAGGTCGCGGCGGCGCACATTCGGCCCGTGGAGGTAAACGGGCCGGACATCGTGAGCAATGGGATCGCTCTGTCGGGTACAGCTCATTGGATGTTCGATCGTGGTTTGATCAGCCTGTCCGATGATTTGGAAATACTGATCTCGCGCCAGACAAACGACCCAGAGGGAGTTCGATCGGTCATCAACAAGTCCGGTCGCGCGATCGAGCCAAGACGGGCATCTGATCGGCCTCATCCGCATTTTCTACAATGGCACCGGGAGCATTGCTTCAAACAGTAGACGAGATCCTAGAGTTACGCGCTTCAGCCTAGCGCTAGCGCTTGATGTGGACCGTACTCCGACATGATAGGAATCTATTTCGTCCTCTGGAGCTAGCCCTGATGTCCGCCGCGCCTGCAGCCGCCCACCCAACCGCCACCACCACCGACCCCGAGACCCTCGCCTATATGCGCGGCTTCCCTCCGTCTCCCGACCGCCTCATCACCTTCCAGGACGGCTCCTTCCGCAGCTTCCCCGAGTTGCGCTGGGCCTGGAGCAACATCCGCCAGCTCGTGCCCACCGTGAACGTCTGGCGCGGAGCTGGACCTGCGTCGCCTCTGCCGCGTGCGGACCGGGACATCGGCGCAGTCGCCTCGACCACGATGGACGGCCGACCCATGACGTTCGACAAGATGCTGGAGGAGACCTACACCGACGGCATCGCCGTGCTGCATCGGGGCAGGCTGATCTATGAGCGCTATTTCGGCGCGTTGAAGCCGCACAAGCCCCATATTGCGATGTCGGTGACGAAGTCGTTCACCGGTGTGCTTGCGGGGATTCTGGTCGCGGAGGGCAAGATCGATCCGCAGGCGCCCGTCACGGACTATGTGCCGGAGCTAAAGCCAAGCGCGTTCGGCGATGCGCGCGTGCACGAGGTCATGGATATGACCACGGGGCTGCTCTACACCGAGGTCTACACCGACAAGAACTCGGACGTGTGGGGTCTCAGGCGCGCCAACGGCATGGCGCCGATCCCGACGGATTATGATGGCCCGACCACTATCTTCGATTTCCTCATCGCGCAGAAGAAGCAGGGCGAGCACGGCAAGGCCTTTGCCTACAAGACCGTCAACACCGACGTGCTGGCGTGGATCGTCAGGCGCGCCAGCAACATGACGCTGTCCGATCTGCTCTCCGAGCGCATCTGGCAGCCGATGGGCGCGGAGGAGGATGCGCATTATCACGTCGACCGCATCGGCACCGAGAGCGGCGGCGGCGGTCTCTCCACGACCTTGCGCGATCTCGCCCGCTTCGGCGAGACGATGCGCAATCACGGCCGCTTCAACGGCCGCCAGATCGTGCCGTCTCCGGTCGTTGAGGACATCGCGCGCGGCGGCGATCCCGACAAATTCAAGCCGGCCGGCTACACCACGCTGCCGGGCGCGTCCTACCGCAATCAATGGTGGGTCACGCACAACGACCACGGCGCCTACATGGCGCGCGGCGTCTACGGCCAGGGCATCTACATCGATCCCAAGGCCGAGATGGTGATCGCGCGCTACGCCTCGCATCCGATGGCGGGTAACGCCGCCAACGATCCCGTGACGCTGCCGGTCTATATGGCGCTGGCGAAGGCGCTAATGACGGGCGGGCAGGGTGGATTAGCCTGCGGTTGCGCGAAGCGCAGCCCGCCGGCGTAATCCACCATCTCTCGTCGCGCCGTGTTGGCAGATGGCGGATTACGCCTTCGGCTAATCCGCCCTACGAGCTGCCGCTGAGTAGCGACCTCGGCCTTCATCGTTCGAGACGCCGCTTGTGCGGGCTCCTCACCATGCTGGCCGCAAGACGAGACCTCATCCTGAGGGCCCGCCAGAGGCGGGCGTCTCGAAGGATGGGCCGCGGGTGAGCTCGTGCCTCAGTCGCGCGCCTCCTGCCAATGCGGATAGGTGACGTAGGCGGTTACGGCGCCTTGCTCGTGCGAGCGGATCGTGACCGTCTCGCCCTTCGGCATATGGACGATCTCGCCGGGCCCCGCGGTGACGGTGCTGCCGTCGCTCGTGACCGACAGCTTCCCTTCGAGGACGATCATGACATCGTCGACCTTCATCGTCTCCTTGAGATTCTGGTTCGGCGCGTAGCGGCCGAAGCCGATCGTGATAGGTCCGCCGTGGCGCTGGTCGACCATGTTGGCAACGAAGATATCGCCGTCCTGTCCCGGTGAACGCTCGAGCGAGGCGTCGGCGATGGCGAATTTGCGAACTTTCATGAGGTCTTTCCGTCTTGTGGGGCTGGGGAGGGCACCGATAGACGCCGTGGCCGTTGTTTGGTTCCGGTCGCGGGGAGGTTGACGCAGCGGGAACGCACGAAATATAAGTATTGACTTATATTAGTAGCGATCGATATTTGTCGGCAGATGAACCACAGGGAGAACCGAAATGCAGATCGACGTCGCCAGGGTCTTGGGGCTTGTGACGCGCTCGGTGAGGAGCTTCGAGAGGGACGGCAAGCCGGCGAGCGCGGTGACGCTGACGCGGCTCTACGACACCAGCGTCGATGACCTCTGGGACGCCGTGACCAGCAGGGAGCGGATCCCGCGCTGGTTTGCGCCGGTCGAGGGCGACCTCCGGCTCGGCGGACGCTACCAGGTCAAGGGCAATGCCGGCGGCACCATCACATCCTGCACGCCGCCGACCCATTTCGCCGCGACCTGGGAATTCGGCGGCGCCACGAGCTGGATCGACGTCAGCCTGACAGCCGAGCGAAGCCAGGCGCGCCTGACGCTTGAGCACACCGCGATCATCGAGGATCATTGGAATCAGTTCGGTCCGGGTGCGGTCGGTATCGGCTGGGACCTCGCGTTTGCGGGACTGGAGCGATATCTTGCGACCGGGGCATCGGTCGATCATGAAACGGCGGAGGCCTGGATGGTCTCGCCCGAGGGCAAGGAATTCATGACGACGAGCGGCGAATATTGGCGTGCGGCGCATGTCGCAAGCGGGGTCGATCCTGACGAGGCGAGGCAGCGCTCGGACCGCACCATCGCGTTCTACCGCGGCGAGACGCCGCCCGACATCGTTCATCCCGGCACCGGAAGCTGATGCACGCCTTCGAAGTCCTCGCCGATCCCGTGCGCCGCCGCATCCTCGAGCTGCTGGCGCCCGGTGAGTTGGCATCCGGCGAGGTCGTCGAAGTCATCGGTGCCGAGTTCGGCATCACCCAGGCGGCGGTCTCGCAGCACCTCAAGGTGCTGCGCGAGAGCGGCTTTGCGAGCGTCCGGGCCGAGGCGCAAAGGCGTCTCTATTCGGTCGACGCGGCCGGGCTGCAAGCGGTCGATGCCTGGGTCGGCCAGTTCAGGACGTTCTGGGAGCCGAAGCTGGACGCGCTGGCAACGGAGATCGCCCGCGGCAAACGCGAGCGTCGCAAAGCGCCGATCACCAGGCGGAGCGGCAAGAGGGCTTGAGGGAGTTGCGAATCTGGTGGTGAAGGAGCGAGTTCACGCAGGATGCGGGCCCGGCTCGCAGTACTCGATCAGCAATTCGGTGAGAACCCGTATCTTCCGTGCGGGATGCTGGCCCGGAGGGCGGATCACATAGGCACCCGCCGGAGGCGGGGGATAGCGCGTCATCACCGGCACAAGCGCTCCGGACGCGACATGTTCATGGGTGAGGCGGTCGGGAAGGTAGGCGATCCCGAGTCCTGCCGTTGCGGCGGCGAGGAGAGCTGTGCCGTTGTCGGCCTTGAAGCGTCCCTGCGGACGAACCGTGATGATCTTGTCGCCATCCATGAGGTGCCACGCTTCGGTGCCTTGCATCAGCGCCTCATGGGCGACGAGCTCCTCCGGCGACTCCGGCGATCCGTTGGCCTTGATGTAGTCAGGGCTCGCGAGAAGCTTCCCGTGGATTGGTCCGATGCGTCTCGCAATCAAATTGGAGTCCTGAAGATAGCCAATCCGTATCGCACAATCATAGCCCTCCGCGATGAGATCGGCGAAGCGATCGCTGTAGCAGGTGTGGATCTGGAGATGCGGATGGCGGCGGGCCATTTCTGCAAGGATGGGAGCGAAGTGGGTCGGGCCGAAAGAAAGCGGCACTGCAACGCGCAAGCGGCCGCGCAGCTCTCCGGCGGGTAGGATCGCTTCCCTCGCTGCATCGATCTCGGCGCGGACCCTGGCTGCATAGTCTCGGAAAGTGAGGCCGGCTTCCGTGAGAGCGGCCCCGCGGGTCGTTCTTGCAAGAAGTTGGACGCCAAGTTCCGCTTCGAGCCGGAGAAGCCGACGACTGACGATCGATTTCGCGACCCCCAGCCGGGCCGCAGCGGATGAAATTCCTCCGGCGTCGGCAACTTCGACGAATGTCCGTATTTCTTCGAGATCCAACAGCGTTCCCCATTCGGCGACACAGCGTTCCGCGGCGGCACACTATCGTATCGCATCCGGGAACGCCAATGTCAGTGTAGGGCTACGTCGCTGCTGACGTGCGCCTCCGAACCAATGCCGCTCACGACGGCAGTAAAGGATGCAAAGATGACTTTTCGTAACGGCCTTGCTTCGCTTCTCCGCCCCGAAGATTCAGTGCTCGTCTTAATTGACCACCAGCCTTACCAGCTTGCGAACGTGAACAGCCATGAACCACAGATGGTGATCAACAATACGGCAGGTCTGGCCAAGGCCGCAAAAGCCTTCCGCGTCCCCACGATCCTGACCACGGTGATCGCTGAACGGGGTGGTCTGCTTTTCCCTCAGATCACGGAGGTTTTCCCCGGCCAGGAGGTGATCGACCGGACCTTCATCAACACCTGGGAAGATCGAAAGGTGGTGGACGCGGTCAAGGCCACGGGCCGCAAGCAGCTCATCATCGCTGGCCTGTGGACCGAGATCTGCGTCGCCATGCCGGCGATCCAGGCGCGCGGCGAAGGCTGGGATGTAACGGTGGTCACCGACGCGTCTGGCGCCGTTTCGGTGGAGGCCCATCAGGTGGCAATCCAGCGCATGATCGCGGCGGGCGTGAATATGATGACTTGGCTGGCGGTCGCTGCCGAATGGCAGCGCGACTGGGCTCGGATCGATCAAGCTGTCGCGCTCACGAAGGTGATCACGGAACATGCCGGCGGGAGCGGCATCGCGTATCTATGGGAGCAGCAATTGCTCAACACGCCTGTGCCCCGGTGAGCGGGATGATCTGAGCGGGTGAGGAGACAGCGGCTGCGCGAAGCGTGGACCGCTGGCGCAGTTCGCCCGCCCGGCCTCCGCGCTGGCGCATAGCGAATTCACTTAGCCGGTCGTCTCTGCATCTTCTCGAACTTCTTGACCAGCCGTTCCCGTTTCAGCCGCGACAGCCGCTGGATCCAGAATAGGCCGTCGAGCTGGTCGATCTCATGCTGGTGACAGACGGCGCGCAAGCCTTCCGACTCCTCGGTGTGCACGTTGCCATCGAGGTCCTGATAGCTGATGTGCACGCGCGCGTGTCGCTGCACCTCGTCATTGACATCAGGCATCGAGACGCTGCCTTCGCGATGCATGATCATCTCGGGGGAAGCCCATGTGATCTCCGGATTGACATAGGTCCGTGCGCCGTCCTTGGCGTCGAGCTCCAGCACCACGACGCGCAAGGGCACACCGATATGCGGCGCCGTGATGCCGATGCCGGGCGCGGCGCGCATCGTGTCGAGCAGATCCTGCGCGAGCTGGCGTAAGCCATCGTCGAACGCGGTGACGGGGCGGGCAGGGCTCGCGAGCCGGCGGTCGGGGTAGCGGACGATCGGCCGAATGGTCATGCAGGCTCCTACCACTCACTCACGGATCATTGAAGCATTCCCGCTTGACCACCTACCTACTGGAAGGTAGCTTAGCGGTCATGAGCAACGCTTCCTCGACCGCCGACGACATTCTTGCCTGTGCCCGCTCGCTGATCATCGCCGGCGGCTACAACGGCTTCAGTTACGCCGACATCGCCGATGTCGTCGGCATCCGCAAGCCGAGCATCCACCACCACTTTGCCAGTAAGGTCGACCTGGTGCGCACCCTCGTGGCGCGCTATCGCGAGGAGGCCCAGGCGGGACTGGCGGCGCTCGAGCGCAATGTCGCCGATCCCGCCGAGCAGCTCAAAAGCTATGTCGCCTATTGGGAGACGTGCATCAAGGATGCGACGGCTCCGTTCTGCGTCTGCGCGCTCCTTGCCAGCGAGCTTCCCATCCTGCCCGAGGAAGTCGCGCTCGAAGTCCGCGCCCACTTCCGCTCCGTGTCGTCGTGGCTGGCTTCGGTGATGGAGCGCGGCAAGCGGCAAGGCCGGCTCCATCTCTCCGGCACGGCGCGGGCCGAGGCGGAGGGATTCATGGCGACCGTTCACGGCGCGATGCTGTCGGCGCGCGCTTATGGCGATCCAAAAATCTTCGGCACCATCACCCGGCCGCTGCTGGAGCGGCTTTCCACCAGGCACTGACGAGGCCTGTCCAAGCCCGGCAGGGCGGCGCTTCGGCGTAGCACGTAAACTACCAACTAGTAGGTAAGGAGCAGACAATGAGAAGCAACGAGATGGTTTTGAACTCGGCCGACCAGGCGCAATGGCTCAAACAGTACTACTTCGTGCGTGCCGCATTTTCCACCGCGTGGGTCATTGCGGCCTTCGCGATTGCGCCGTCGTCGGCGGCGATCGCAGCGACGTTGCTCGTCGCCTATCCGGCCTGGGACGCCGCCGCCAACTATCTCGACGCGCTCAGGAGTGGCGGCTTGAACCAGAACCCCACGCAAGGCCTGAACGTGCTTGTCAGCCTCGCGACCACCATCGCGGTCATCGTGGCCTTGCAGGTCAGCATGAACTGGGTGCTCGGAATCTTCGGAGCCTGGGCGATCCTGTCCGGATTGCTTCAGCTCGGCACGGCCGTGCGGCGCTGGAAGCGTTTCGGCGCGCAATGGGCCATGGTGCTCAGCGGTGGCCAGTCGGCCCTGGCGGGCGGCTTCTTCGTCTTCCAAGCCACAATGCCCGCGGTGCCGTCGATTGCGAATGTCGCGGGCTATGCCGCGGTCGGCGCGATCTACTTCCTGGTCTCGGCGGTCTGGCTCACGGTTGGCAGCTGGCGCCGTAGTGCGGCGCTCTGAGACGCTATGTCACTTACGGATAAGGTGTGCCGTCCTTGTGCAGGAAGCGGCCGTCCGCTGCCGGGCTCATCATGTCGATGTCGGAGCAGGTGATGAGGTCGGCTGGCGAGCGTGAGCCGATCTCGAGATAGACCGCCGTTGCGCTCGACCTGTTGATCATGTGATGGCCGTTGCCCCTGGCCTTGGGGAAGGCGGCGCAATCGCCGGCGCGCAGCACGGTTTCGCCGCCATCCTCGATCAGCGTCACCTCGCCTTCGAGAATGTAGACGAACTCGTCCTCGTGCGAATGCCAGTGCCGCTGGCTCGACCAGCCGCCCGGCGGCAGGCGCATCAGGTTGACGCCGAAATCCGACAGGCCTCCGGCGTCGCCAAGCCGCTTGCGAACGCGCTCGGCGCAAGGCGCGCTGAAGGGCGCCGGATAGCCGGAGCCCTTACGGGCCGGCACGGTGGCGACGTCGATCTTTGGCATGTGGGACTCCCTGCAATCAACCAACAGACCGTGAAGCACAGCCGCGCGGCCTGATCGCGGCGGCGCGAGGCATCGTCACGATGAACATCGGACCAGATCAATATCTGTGGGATGCTGTCATTCTGCGGCTGTTTTGCCCGACGTGTCAAACCGATCTGTGATGATGTCGCACGAGGACAGGGGAGCCGCTGAGCTGGTCGTTCCTGGTAGGTAAGTCATTGATCCCGCTGGCGCCGGCTACTGTGCATGGGGTTGTTTTTCGAGTTTTGCTGGCAGGTCACGAAAGCGTGCGGCAAAAACGACGTCGGTCTGTCGGCCGGCGCAGTTCCCATTCGTCTTCCACGCGAGACAGACCTGACGGGAGACTGAAATGATTTCTTCCAACTATCGCTGGGTGATCGTCGCCGCCGGCGGCCTGCTCGGCTGCGTTGCGATCGGCGGCATGTTTTCACTGCCAGTGTTCCTGCAGCCGATCGCCAAGGACACCGGCTGGTCGGTGACCGGCATCTCCAGCGCGATGACGATCGGCTTTCTGGCGATGGCCTTCACCAGCATGGCCTGGGGCACGCTGACGGACCGGTTCGGGCCGCTGCCGGTAGTGCTGACTGGATCAATCGCGCTGACACTCAGCCTGTTCGCGGCGAGCCACGCCACCTCGCTTCTCGTGTTCCAGATCGTGTTCGGCCTCCTGGTCGGCGCGGCTTGCGCTGCGATCTTCGCCCCGATGATGGCGACCGTCACCGGCTGGTTCGACACCAATCGCGGACTTGCGGTGTCGCTGGTGTCGGCCGGCATGGGCATGGCGCCGATGACGATGTCGCCGCTGGCGGCCTGGCTCGTCTCCGGCCACGACTGGCGCACCTCGATGCAGATCATCGCGCTCGTGGTCGGCGCCATCATGATCCCGGTCTCGTTCCTGGTGCGCCGTCCGCCGGCGCTCGCGCAAGGTCCGGCCGCACCGGCAGGCGCTGCCGAGAGCGAGATGTCGATGGGCGAAGCGCTGCGCTCGCCGCAATTCCTGATCCTGCTCGCCACCAACTTCTTTTGCTGCGCGACGCATTCCGGCCCGATCATCCACACCGTCAGCTATGCCGTGAGCTGCGGCATCCCGCTTGTCGCGGCGGTGACGATCTACAGCATCGAGGGATTTGCCGGCCTCGGCGGGCGCATCGCCTTCGGCCTGATGGGCGACCGCTTCGGCGCCAAGCGCGTGCTGGTCTCGGGCCTGCTGCTGCAGGCCTTCGGCGCGCTCGCCTATGTCTTCGCGCAACAGCTCACGACGTTCTATGCGGTCGGCGCCATCTTCGGCTTCATCTATGCCGGCACCATGCCGCTCTACGCCGTTCTGATCCGCGAGAACTTCCCGCTCAAGATGATGGGCACGGTGATCGGCGGCACGGCGATGGCCGGCAGCCTCGGCATGGCGACCGGCCCGCTCGCCGGCGGCCTGATCTACGACGCCTTCTCCAGCTATGCCTGGCTCTACATTGCCTCCTGGGCGATGGGCTTAGGGGCCTTCCTGATGGCGATGACGTTCCGCCCCTTCCCAAAGCCGCAAGGCGAGGTGGCGCCGGCGGCGGCGTGAATTCGAGATCGAGGCGCGGCGTCACAGCTGCGCCTCGATCGCGGCCTTGTCGATCACCGACCAGACCTGTCGGATCTTGCCGTCGTGAAATTCGTAGAAGACGTTTTCGCAGAAGGACACGCGCCGCCCGTTGACGGCAAGACCGAGGAATGCCCCGACCGGCGTGCAGTCAAACTTCAATCGGGCGGCGATGCGGGGAGGATCGCAGATCAGCATCTCGATCTGGAACTGCAGATCGGGGATCTCCCGAACATCCCGTTCCAGCATCGCGCGATAGCCGTCGAGCCCGAGCGGCCGCGCGTTGTGGGCGGCATCATCATGCACGAATTGTCCGAGCGCCGGCCAATCCCGCCGATTCAGGCAAGCGATGTAGGCGCGGTAGATGTCGGCGAGGTCGTCTCTCATCATATCGAAGCTCCCACGGCCTCGACCAACGCGCGAGGACCGCGAACCGGTCCAGCGTCAGAGGCGCTTTTCGAAGAAGAGGTCCGGATAGGGATCGTCGTTGAAGCGCGGGATCTCGCGCCAGCCCGTGCTGCGATAGAGCCGGCCGGCTTCGGGCAGTGCGCTGTTGGTGTCGAGCCGCAGCAGCGCGATTCCGAACTCGCGCGCGACGCTCTCGGCCGCATCCATCAGGCGGCGGCCGAACCGCAACCCGCGCGCGGCGGGCGCGACCCACAGCCGCTTGATCTCGGCGTAGCCGTGATCGGTGCCCTTCAAGCCGACGCAGCCGATCGGCAGCGTATCCGACATCGCAACGAGGAATGTGCCGCGCGGCCGGCGCATGTCCTTGGCGTCGGGGTCGCGTGACAGCGAGACGTCAAAGCCCTGGCTGAAGCGGCGGCCGAGCTCGGCATAGTACTCGCCGAGGCAGTAGCGCGCTTGCTCGCAGCGCGGATCCATCTCCTCCAGCGCGACGCGCTCGCGCGTCAGCGCGGAGGCGATCAGGTCCATCGCCGCCAGCAACGCATCACGTTGCGAATGTTGCGCCAGGAAGCCTTCTGCCTGCGCGTTGGACAACGCCTCGTAGGCTGCGAACTCGCGCCGGCCCGCCCGCGTGAGCTTCGCCATGCGCCGTCGCGCATCGTCGTCGCGTGCGGTGGTCTCGATCAGCCCTTCGTCCTCGAGGCTGCGGAGCAGCCGGCTCATCAGCCCGGAATCGAGACCGAGATAGTCCCGGATCTCCGCCACGTCCGATCGCCCGTGCCCGATCGCATTGAGCACGCGCGCGGCACCCAGCGGCCGGCCGCGCCCGAGAAACGACGTATCGAGTGCTCCGACGGCCGAGGTGACGGCGCGGTTGAAGCGGCGGACGCGGGCGGCGGGATCGAGCATGATATCTGACTTTAGTCAGGTATCGCGGCTTGTCAATCGAGCGAGAGCTGATCGAGTTGCAGTTGCGCGCCTCTTTGTGAGTTGTTCTCGTGTCGCGAGCGGTTACCATGCGGCCGCTCGGGGAGTCTGAATTCACAACGAGCGGAGGCGACATTGGGCGGGATGGAACGCAAAGCGAAGGGATCGGACCTGTTTGTCGCGGCGTTGGAGAATGAGGGTGTCGACCGCATCTTCGGCATTCCCGGCGAAGAGAATCTCGATCTTGTCGAATCGCTGCGCGCTTCGAGGATCGAGCTGATCCTGACCCGCCACGAGCAGGCCGCGGCCTTCATGGCCGCAACCCATGGGCGGCTGACCGGCAAGCCCGGCGTTTGTCTGTCGACGCTCGGACCCGGTGCTCTCAACCTGTCGACCGGCGCCGCCTATGCGCATCTCGGTGCCATGCCGATGATCCTGATCACCGGCCAGAAGCCGATCATGAGCAGCCGGCAGGCCCGCTTCCAGATCGTGGACGTGGTCGCGACCATGAAGCCGCTGACCAAGCTGTCTCGGCAGATCGTCAGCGCCTCCAGCATTCCGACCGTGGTGCGCGATGCCTTTCGCGTCGCCATGGAGGAGCGGCCCGGGCCGGTGCACCTAGAGCTGCCCGAGGACATCGCCGGCGACGAGGTGCCCGCGGTCCCCGTGATCCCGGTCCATCCGATCGAGATCCCGGTCGCTCATCGCGCCGCGCTCGACCGCGCCGCCGAGATGATCATGGCTGCAAAGCGTCCGCTGGTGATGATGGGCGCGGCCACCAGCCGGCCGCGGTCGACACACGGCATCGCAAGCTTCGTGCGGCGGACCGGCATGCCGTTCTTCACGACGCAGATGGGCAAGGGCTCCGTGCCCGGCGGCACCAACCTCTATATGGGCACTGCCGCCTTGTCCGAGCGCGACTATGTGCACGACGCCATTGAGGCGGCCGACCTGATCGTCGCAATCGGTCACGACCCGATCGAGAAACCGCCTTTCATGATGGGGCCGTCGGGGCCGAAGGTCATTCACGTCAGCTACACGCCGGCGAGCGTCGAGCAGGTCTATTTCCCCGATGCCGAGGTCGTCGGGGATGTTGGCCCGAGCCTGGAGCTGCTGGCGGATCGGCTCGAAGGCAAGCTGCCGCAGGCCGCAGCGCTGCTGCCCCTGCGCGAAGAGATCCTGAATCACATCGCGGACCGCGCGACCGAGGCACGCTGGCCGCCGACCCCGCAACGCATTGTGCACGACATCCGCCAGGTCATGCCGGAGAACGGCATCGTCGCGCTCGACAACGGCATGTATAAGATCTGGTTTGCGCGCAACTACCGTACCCGCGTCGCCAACACGCTGCTGCTCGACAATGCGCTGGCGACCATGGGCGCCGGCCTGCCGTCGGCAATGATGGCCGCGATGCTCTATCCTGACCGCCGTGTGCTTGCGGTTGCCGGCGACGGCGGCTTCATGATGAACAGCCAGGAGATGGAGACGGCGGTCCGCCTCAAGCTCAACCTGGTCGTGCTGGTGCTGGAGGACAACGCCTACGGCATGATCCGCTGGAAGCAGGCCGTCGACCGCTTTGCCGATTACGGCATGACTTTTGGCAATCCGGATTTTGCGCTGTACGCCAGGGCTTATGGCGCCAAAGGTCACCGCATCGAAAGCATCGACAGCTTCGGCCCGACGCTCGATGCCGCCTTCAGGGAGGGCGGCGTGCATCTGGTCTCGATCCCGATCGATTATTCGGAGAACGTGCGCGTACTCGTCGACGAGTTGCGGTCGCATGAGAAGGCGAAAGCGTGATTTGACGATGCGAGCTATTTCCACATTCGTCATTGCGAGCGGCAGCGAAGCAATCCAGAATCTTTCCGCGGTGGCAGTCTGGATTGCTTCGCTGCGCTCGCAATGACGGAGACTGTGGCGGAGACCCTCCGTCGATCCGACAACCACACTTGTCTCGCATCGCCCGATCGCCGACACTCTCAAACACTCACCAACCACAGGAATATGAAATGACCCGCATTCGTTGCGTCACCGAGATGGGCATGGGCGTCGACGTCCACGGCAGGGACGCCACCAAGGCGGCCAAGCGCGCGGTGTCGGACGCCATCAGGCATTCCAGCCTCGGCTTCTTCCGGATGATCGGCAAGACCGCGAACGACATGTTCGTGGACGTCACGATCGGCGTGCCGAATCCAGAAGCCGTCGACAAGGAAGCCGTCGCCAAGGAACTGCCTTACGGCACCGTGACCGTCACTGCGGTCAAGGGCGGGCTGGAGATCCCCTCGGCCACGGAAGTGGCCAACGATCCCATCCTGATCGCCAATGCGGCCGTGATCGTCAGCTTCGACAAGGATTAGGCCGATGTCCGCGAGTGATGAAGCGCTGCTGGATCGCCCGATCTGGAGCGCGTTGACGACGAGCCAGAAGCATCTCGCCGAGGGCGGCCCGCGGGCTCTGCGCTATCCCGTGGACATGGCGCCATTTGCCGATCTGGCGGACATGTCCGCAACGAGTTTTGCGGCGCTCGGCGATCTCATGTCGGGCTCGCAAGTTGCGGTGCTGTTCACGCCCGAGCCGGTCGAAATTCCCGCCGGCTTCAAGGTGCTGCTCGCCGAGCCCGGCGAGCAGTTGATCGGCTCGCCCGCCGACACCTCGCTGCGCGATGCCGAGATCGTCCGCCTCGGCGCGGCGGACGTTCCCGCCATGATGGCGCTGACCGAGCTGACCAAGCCCGGGCCGTTCGCGGCGCGGACGCACGAGCTCGGCACCTTCCTCGGCATCCGTGCCCGCGGCGAGCTGGTCGCCATGGCCGGCGAGCGGATGAAGCCCGGCAATTTCACCGAGATGACGGCGGTCTGCGTGCATCCCGATCATCGCGGCCGCGGTTACGCACAGGCGTTGCTCGCCGCCATCGCGCGGCAGATCGAGGCGCGCGGCGAAATTCCGTTCCTGCACGTGTTCGCGAGCAATACGTCTGCCATCGCGCTGTACCAGCGGCAGGGCATGCGGATTCGGCGCCGGCTGCAGGTCACTGTGCTGATGAAGCAGGGATGAGCCGCGCGGTGGGCTTCATATCCTGAGAAATCGCGCTATATCGATTCCAACCACAATTGGGGGGAGCACATGGACGTCAGAACGCCTGATTTTTCCGCCGTACGGACGGCGATGCAGCGCTACGTCGATCAGGAGATCATTCCCGGCGTATCCTGGGCGGTGCTGCGCGGCCGCGAGGTGGTCGATCAGCAATGCGTCGGCTTTGCCGACCGCGAGGCCAACACTGCGTTGCGGCCAGACCACATCTTCCGCGCGTTCTCCAACACCAAGATCTTCGTCACCTGCGCGATCATGCTGCTGGTCGAGCAAGGCCGCATCGGCCTCGATGACGCAGTCGAAAAATTCCTGCCGCAGCTCGGCAATCGCAAGGTGCTGAAGCAGGGCGCTTCGAGCCTTGCCGATGTCGAGCCGGCGAAGAGTCCGATCACGATCCGTCAGCTCCTGACCCACACCTCCGGCCTCAGCTACGGCATCTTCGATCCCGGCACGGTGCTGTTCAAGGGTTACAACGAGGCGCGCGTGCTCAATCCGCTGACGCCGCTCAGCGATATGATCGACAAGCTCGCCGACCTGCCGCTGTCCTATCACCCCGGCACGGCCTGGGAATATTCCGTGGCGACCGACGTGCTCGGCCGTGTGGTCGAGCTCGTCTCGGGCCAGCCGCTCGACGCCTTCCTGAAGGCGCGCATCTTCGATTCCCTCGGCATGACCGATACCGGCTTTTATGTCCCCGAGACACAGCAGGGCAGGCTGGTCGCGCTCTACAACGGCGCCGACGTGCTCGACCCCATGAAGCCCGGCCTCACGCGGGCCGACCATCTGCCTTACCCGCAAGCCTACCGGCGGCCGCTGCCGCGGCTCTCGGGCGGCGGCGGTCTGGTTTCGACCTTGCCGGACATGCTCGCACTCCTGCGTGCGCTGCTGCCCGGGTCGGATGCGCTACTGAAGCCGGAGACGCTGCGGCAGATGATGACGAACCAGCTGCCCGCAGGCCAGACTATCCGATTCGCCAATCTCGGGCCGATTCCCGGCAAGGGCTTTGGTCTCGGCGGCGCCGTCACCTTCGCGCCGACACCGCTCGATCCGCCGAACTCAACCGGCGAATTCCAATGGGGCGGCCTGGCCGGCACCCATTGGTGGATTTGCCCCGAGGCCAATACGGCGGGCGTGCTGATGGCCCAGCGCTATATGGGCTTCTGGAATCCGTTCTTCTTCGAGTTCAAGCGCCTGGCCTATCAGGCGGTCGGAGCCTGATCGCAAAAAATCTTCCGTCAGCGCGAATCCTTCTTGGCCGTCGCGTCCTCTTGTTGGTCGAGGCAATCGGTCTCGGCCCATATCGGAGGATGTGATGGGATTCTATCGAAAGAACATCGGCGGACTGCATCAGGCGGTGCGGGTCGTCCTGGGGATTGCGGTGGCGGCTGCGGCGTTCGTTTATCTTGCCGGCGCGACGGCATGGCTGGTCGCGCTCGGTGGCGCCGGTTTCGCACTGACCGGTCTTGTCGGTTATTGCCCGATGTGCGCGATGGCAGGCATCGGCAAGGGAGGGATGTCGTGAGCGCGGCGGCGATCTCGCCAAATCTTTTCGAGGCCGCGCGGCTCGGCGATGCCGAGGCGATTGCGCGTCTGCTCGAGACGACGCAGCCGGACATCCGTCGCTATGCGCGCGCGACCTGCCGCAGCTCGGCGGACGCCGAGGATGCGACGCAGGAGGCGCTGTGGATCCTGTTCCGCCACGTCGGCACCATTCGTTCGCTGCTGGCATTGTCGGCCTGGCTGTTCAGCGTGGTCCGGCGCGAATGCCTGCGGCTCGCGCGCCGGACCGGCCTTGTGCCGGCGGTCGATGGCGCCGAGGCGGAGGCCGCACTGCTGTTGCGCCCCGAGGCCGATCTGCGGCTCGACGTCGCCGCGGCCTTCGGGGCCCTGCCGCCGCACTATCGCGATGTCGCGCTGATGCGCGACGTCAAGGAAATGACGATCGACGAGATTGCCGCCACGCTCGGCGCGAGCAGGCAGACCGTGAAGGCGCGGCTGCATCGCGCCCGCGCCTTGATGCGCGAATATCTGACGAGATGAGAGACGACCGGATTCAAAGGAAAAAAATGGAGTGACGTGGACGGGAGACGTCGCCTCCCGCCCACGGTTTCGCTTTAGTCCTTCCAAGGATCGAACTCGCCTTCGCCGGCCATGGCGACGGCGAACGGCCGTAGCGTGTGCAGCACGCGCACGGTGCCGGCATGCTGCGCCAGCACGTCCGGCAGGCGGCGATAGGCCATCGGGCTCTCGTCGAGGTCGGCACCGATCAAGGTGACGCCGCGCTCGTTCAGCCAGCGGTCCATCTCCTCGCGCGAGAAGCGCCGCTTCGCCTCGCGTCGTCCGAACAGGCGGCCGGCGCCGTGTACGGTCGAGTAGAGCGAGGCCTTGGCTTCCGGGCTGTCGACGCCTTCGAGGATGACGGCGTCGTCGCCCATAGAGCCGCCGACGAACCCCTTCTGGCCGGGAAACGCCGGCGTCGCGCCCTTGCGCACCACCCACAAATCCTTGCCGTCGTGGGTCTCACGCCAGGCATAGTTGTGGTGGTTGTGCACGCTCTCGGTGACGCTGCCGCCGATGATCCGGCGGACGCGCTCGACCACCCACTCGCGGCCCGCATAGGCATAACGCCCGGCGAGCTGCATCGCCGCGATGTAGCGGCGGCCGAGTTCGCTGTCCTCGTCGACCACGGCGGGCGGGACGTTCATGCCGTCCTTGCCGCCGGCGGCCTTGAGGTAGCGCGTCGCGGAGGTGTGCCCGAGGCCGCGGCTTCCGAAGTGGACGCCGATCCAGACGAAGCCTTCCTCGTCGCGCATGAGGTCGACATAGTGGTTGCCCGATCCGACCGTGCCGAGCTGCTTCACCGCCTTCTGACGGTAGTCCTCCATGTCGCTTTCGCGCCAGGCGTCGCCGTCGTCGAACAGGTCGTGCTCGGCCCGTTTCGCGTTGGCACGGCCGACGCCGAACGAGATCACCTTGGCGACGTCGCGGATGATCGTGGGAGCGATCCCCGCGATGTCGTCGAAGCGCGTGTCGAGCCGAGCCGCCATGTTGCCGCAGCCGATGTCGAAGCCGACGCCGGAGATGCTGATCTGCTTCTCATAGGCGATGACCCCGCCGACCGGCTGCGCATAGCCGAGATGGCCGTCGGCGCAGATCACGCCGGAGACGACGTTGCCGATGGCCATGCAATTGCGCATCTGCGCAATCGTCGCCTCCTCGTGGGGTCCGAACACCTTCAGCGGCGCATTCTGGAAACGGGCGTCTTGCGTCCGGAACGCGGCGATCGAGCTCGCGGTCGCGTTGGCCTCGCGGGCAAGATGCTCCTTGCGCGCGGCGTCCTTGTACAGGCACCAGGCCGGCTGGCCGCGTCCTTCGCCGACGCGCGAGTCGGGATCGACACCGGCGGCGAGGCAGAGCTCGCGGGCGCGTTCCATGTAGGGATCGGGTCGTCGCATGGTCCGAGATCCTTGTCATTCCGCGCGCACCATAACGGGGCGGGCGGATCATTTCAGAAATTTCGCTGACCCCGGGCGCATCTCGCGTCCGGGGCCGTTGTCGTTGCGCATCAGTTCAACGCCGTCTCCGACGCCGCGATCCACGCGACCACGGCCTCGGAGAAGCCGTTGACGCGGGTCCAGGCGCCATGACCGACACCGTGCTGATACGAGGCCACGTTGACGATCGTGCCGCGCGCCTTGGGCTCGGGCACCTGGTCGTGGCTCTGCTCGTCGGTGAAGACGATGAGGCGATCGCCCTTGCGGTCGATCTCCGTCACCGCCTTGCCGAGATAGGTTCCGCCATGCGGCTGCGAGTTGATGATCGCATCCCGCAGCGCGAAGCCGCGGCGGGGAGGGACCTTCACGACCTCGTTGGAGAAGGTGAAGATCTCGACCTCGTCGCAGATCTCGCGGGCGAGAATGGCAAGGCCACACGCCGCCTCCGCGCGCGTCATTTCCGACTGCGCGGAGAGCGTTGCGAACATCGAGCCGGACACGTCGATCAGGAGCCGGGTGCGGCCCGGAAGCCGCACATGGTCCTTGATCGACTTGAGCATCGCAGCCTCGAGCTCGGGCTCGAAGTCCGGCGCATAGCGCGCCGCCGTGATGAAGCGATAGGGCAGGATACGATCCGTCCGCATCGCCTCGATCGCGCCTGCGATGGTCTCGCGCGGGACCTGCGCGTTCTGCATCAGGCGCAGATTGCGCAGTAGCGCCAGGCCGCCGAGCTTTCGCTCGGCGATCAGCCGCTCGAAGGTCTCGCGCTTGTTGTTGCCGGCCGAGAGCGAAACCTCCCAGGTGTCGGGGGAGGCGAGCTCGCCATCGACGAGCTGCTTCCACACCTTCGCCTGATCGGCGTCTTTCGGCTTGGCGTGCACCAGGAACAGAACGTCCCTGATCCGCACCGCGCCGTCGCGGTCCCACTTGGCGAGCTGATAGGCGTCGAACTTGGTCAGCGCGCGGGCAAGACCCTTCTTCACCTGCGCCGAGACCGGCTGGCGCTTGCGCTGCTGCATCGGCCCCAGCGCATCCGCCCAGTAGATCGCGAGCAGCTCCGTCATCTCGTCGGGACGCTGGATCACCTGGGCGAGCGTGTCGGCAACGAGGGTGCGGTGCTTCTCGCTGCGCGCCATCTCGCGGATGACGAGCAGCGGTGCGTGCCGCAGCTTCATCACCTCGCGGGCCTCGATTGCGAGCTGCGCGACGCGCTCCGGCGCGACCTCGGGCACGAGGGCCTTGATGCGGTCGGCAATCGCAACGCCGTCCTCGTAGAACTGGTCCTCCCACAGGAGGCAGTTCATCAGCGCGCGCTTCAGCTCCATCTCCGGGGTGAAGCGCACAGCGCGCGCACCCTCCCGCGTGAGGGCGCGAACGATCTTGTTGAGCCTGACCATGATGGCCTCCTCTTGGGTTGATGGGCGAATGAAAAGGGGTGCCGGGGAACAGGCGAGGCTGTTCGTGCTCTACCCACTGAGCTACGGACTTTCGTCCGGGAGGATTTGAACCTCCGACACCGAAGTAACAGCACTCTTCACCACCGGCGGTGGCTAGGGGACACGATCCGGGAACGGGCGATTGCTGTACCCGACGAGCCGAAGCTCGCCGGAAAGCGCTCTATCCTCTGAGCTACCGGTGCATGGGACACCGGGCGGGATTCGAACCCGCGACCTCTCGCGTTGCAGGCGAAGTAACAGAAATCTTCACCACGGATCGTGATGGGGTTGGCGGGGAACGGGCGATGCTGTTGCTGCCCTTGCGGGCGGTCGTTTTACTGACGAAGTAACAGACATCTTCACCACCGCCAGGCCGGTGCTTTCGCATCGGCCATTGATGGGTACGCTGGGGAACGGGCGATATCGGCTTTCAGTGACGACAACACAGTCTCTGTCCCCAACGGACGGATCCTGCGCCGGGCCGCGTGCGTACCTTTTCCGAGGCCGCATCCCGGTGCGTGTGTCAAGGGCGGGAGGCATCACCCGCTTTGCCTTGCGGAGAAGTATCCGAGATCTTCACCACCAGCGTCGGTTGAGCCGCAATCTCTCACGGCAAACTAAGTTACAAAAGTTCTATCGCGGCGCTGTCGACGCGCCGCACATTGCGAACCCTTTGGGCTCGCTCTGCCATCGGTGTCCGGCTCATCGCCTCGTTCCCTCCGGCAGGCCCCGCGCACTTGGGCACGCGCCTCTCCAGCGCGAGCCCCGAGATCCGGGTCTCTCGTTCCGGCCATGGCCGGGATGTTCGGTGGAGCCGCGCGGCGGGCAACAAAAAACCCTCCGGAGCGGCAGGCTCGGGAGGGTCCGTGAGAAGCGGACTGTCGATCTTGCGGTCAGGCAAGATCGCTCCCATGAGCCGGGCATGCGCAATCGAATAGCTTGGGGCTATTCGGCATGCGGACAATTCTTTCGTAGCGGTACGACATCGCTCGGTTCATGGTGTCTGTCGCAAGCGGAAGTGCTTGCGAGGGCGCGGGACATACGCCCGCAACTTGCGGATGTCAAGCGAGACGCGCGCGGAAACTGAAATTGACGGACGCATGACTTGCAAAAACTATCTGGGGCTCGACGGATTTCGCTTTGGCTGGGTCGCAGCGTGGATCGATGAGCGCGGCGATCAAGGCTTCGATTATTCGCCAAGCCTGATGCGTCTGCTCGCAATCCCGCACGCCCGCGCGATGGTCGACATGCCGATCGGACTGAACACGAGCGGCTACCGCGCCTGCGATTTGCGCGCACGCGAACTGATCGGCCCAGCCGTGTTTCTCGGCGCGCGCCGCGACCTCTGGACGTTCCAGGACATGGCGGCGGCCAATCGCCATTACTGGACGCACGAAGGCGAGGGCAGGGGCGTGTCGGCGCAGCTGTGGAATATCAGGGACAAGATGAGGGAGGTCGACGAGGCCATGACGCCGGCGCGGCAGGCGACGATCGGCGAGGCGCATCCGGAATTGATCTTCTGGAATCTGGCAGGGCGCGTGCGGCTCGAACCGAAGACCTCGCCGCGCGGGCGAGAACAGCGTATCGCGCTTTTGAGAGGCCGCGGCTTCACTGAGGTCGAGAGATGGCTCACGCTTCGCCACGGCACCGGGATCGGTCGCGACGATCTCATCGACGCCTGTGCCTGCGCCGTCGCAGCGCGCGACAGCACGCAATCCGTTGGTGACGGCACGGCCGATTCGCGCGGACTACGGATGGAGATCAACTTCTGAAGGCGATCAGCCCTGCCGCTCGCCTTTACCTTCCAGCTGGCAGCGACTATTGCGGCTTGGCGTCGAGCGGACGTCTTCGTCGTCCAATCTTGTTGCTCTCGCTTCGTACTCGTCGGCCATCGCCTGCAACCGCTGCGCGGCTTTGCTGTGCGTGAGATCGTTCGCGACGCGGCGACAGCGTTCAGCGTGGTCGAGCAGGGCGCGTTTCTCGATGTTCATCGAGCGACAACGCGCGAGGCGGCCATTGGTCCCTTTGGGAGCCGCCGGAACAGAGCGATGCCGTCGCAGCGAGATCGGGAAAAAATAGCAATATTTTGTTGCCGCCTGGAACGTGGCGCCTGAGCCGACGTTCTATGCCCGAGGCTGTCGAGGGATATAAAATACCATGTACGACGTGTGCCAATTGGCGACCGCGATGCTCGCGATCGCCTTTACGGCCCTGCTGCTGATCACGGGTCAACGGTTCATCGAGTCTCGGCTGCAGTATGAAGCAATGCCCCCGTTCGTGGCGATGGCGACACTGCCGCCTTAGCACAGCCGGAAGTGACTTGCGCGGTGCGGTATCTTGCCTAGATTGAGCACGCCTCAGTCCATGCACCCAGAGTCCCGATGTCCGATCTGTCCGTCTTCCCCATCACCAGGCGTTGGTCCGCCAAGCACCCCGAACTGCTCCAGCTCTATTCGTTGCCGACGCCGAACGGCGTCAAGGTCTCGATCATGCTGGAGGAGATCGGGCTACCTTACGAGGTCCACCTGGTTGATTTTGGCAAGGACGATCAGAAGACCGCCGAATTCCTCTCGCTCAATCCGAACGGCAAGATCCCGGCGATCCTCGATCCGAACGGGCCCGGCGGCAGGCCGCTGCCGCTATTCGAGTCCGGGGCGATCCTGCAATATCTCGCGGAGAAGACGGGCAAGCTGCTGCCGCAGGATGCCGCGCGCCGTTATCAGACGCTGCAATGGCTGCACTTCCAGATGGGCGGCGTCGGGCCGATGTTCGGCCAGGTCGGCTTCTTCCACAAATTTGCCGGCAAGGATTACGAGGACAAGCGGCCTCGCGACCGCTACGTCGCCGAAGCCAAGCGCCTGCTCGGCGTGATGGAGGCGCATCTCGCCGGCCGGCAATGGTTCATGGATGACGACTACACCATCGCCGACATCTCCATGCTCGGCTGGGTGCGCAATCTCATCGGCTTTTATGGCGCCGGCGATCTCGTCGAGTTCAGTCAGTTCAGGGCGGTCGGCGCCTGGCTCGAGCGCGGGCTTGCGCGCCCCGCGGTGCAGCGCGGGCTCAACATTCCGGCAAGGTCCTGACAAGACCCTGAGGCTAGAACAGCCGTCCGCCGTTCGGCACCGGCTTGCTCGGCTGCACCAGCACGACCTTGCCGTCGGCATCGGGGAAGCCGAGCGTCAGCACCTCGGAGACGACCGGGCCGATCTGGCGCGGCGGGAAATTGACGACGGCCGCGACCTGTTGGCCCACGAGGGTTTCGAGCGGGTGGTTTTCGGTGATCTGGGCCGAGCTCTTGCGCACGCCGATGGCGGGGCCGAAATCGATCCACAGCCGCCAGGCCGGCTTGCGCGCTTCCGGAAACGGCTTGGCGTCGACGATGGTGCCGACACGGACGTCGACCGCGAGGAAAGTGTCGAAGTCGATGGTCGGTGCGGCCGCCGCTGCGGGATCGTGGGTGACGTGCATGGGATGTCCGTTCGGTGGGTGACGCGTCTCGCGACATTGTCGCGCGACGCGGAGTTTCGTACAACGCCACGCACATCACCGCTACGTCATGCGCGAGGACCGTCTTGCCCACCATCATCTACGGCATCAAGAACTGCGACACCATGAAGAAGGCCCGCGCCTGGCTCGATGGCCATGGCGTGGCTTACGCGTTTCACGACTACAAGGCGGCGGGTGTCGAGAAGGACAGGCTGAAGCAGTGGAGCGACAAGGTCGGTTGGGAGACCCTGCTCAATCGCGCCGGGACGACCTTCAAGAAGCTGCCCGACTCCGACAAGGAAGGCCTCACCGAGAAGAAGGCGCTGGCCTTGATGCTAGCGCAACCATCGATGATCAAGCGGCCGGTGCTCGAAATCGGCGGCAAGCTGTTGGTCGGCTTCAAGCCGGATATCTATGCCAAGGAGGTCGGTGGCAAGGCGCGCTGACGGCTAGTTCAGCTCAATGATCTCGTTGGAGATGACGGGGCCCGGCCGATCCGAGAACTCGACCGGATCGGCGGGTGCGATGCGGCCGGGGGCGCGATGAAACAGCTCGCGATCGATCACGGCCCGCAGCTTCGGGCGCGGCAGCGCGTCATTTCCGCGCATCAGATTCTTGATCTCGAAGCCGCCGTCCTCGCAGAAGGTCTTCACTGACGCGATGACGTGGCTGACCTTGCCGTCTGTCAGGAACGGCAGCAGCAGCCGCTCATACGCGACGATGCGGCCATAGGTGTCGTCGACGTCGGCAACGCTGTAGACCGGAAGGCCGCGCGCGACGCATTCATGATAGATCGGCACCACGTGCGGCGCGAGCCGCGGTCCGACGTAATCATCGAGCGAAACGCCTTTTCCGGTATGCCCATAGGCGCGCGAGATGCGGGTGCCCTCGCTCTGGATGACGAGGCGCGGCGTCGGCGTCGAAAGCTCCACCGTATAGTAGATGAGCTCCAACAGCTCCTCCTCGAGCCGCGCGGGCTGATACTCCCAGATCGACGGAGCGATCTTCTGGAGCGCATAAAGTCGCAGCCACGTGTTGAGGAGGTCACGCTGCCGGATCGACTTGACGACGGAGGGAGCCGCGCTTGCAAAATCCAAGACAATATTCTCCGCGCGTGAAAACCCCGGGATGATCGGGCCTGCGGGAAAATTTTCGATGAAGGCTGGCGCGGGAGACGAAAGACCGTTAACGACAGCTTGATGGCCGGTGCCTTGCGAACCGGAAAGGCCGGGCAGGCACGACATCGACCTCTGCGACTAAGGGAGCATTTGTACCCCGGCCGGAGGCCTGACCTGCTCAGCTTTCCGCCTTGCCTAACCCCCGTCACCTCCGGCATATTCCGCGCCCGGAGGCGGCGCCCCGGTGGGCTGCAAGTCCTCCGGACAGCCGAAGCAACAAGGACAGCGCCGCGCGCGGGCAGGGGGAAAACTGTTTGGCCGATGAGTTCATTCTCGAAACGGAAGGCTTGACCAAGGAGTTCGCGGGCTTCTTCGCCGTCCGCGACGTTGCGCTCAAGGTTCGCCGTGGGAGCATTCATGCGTTGATCGGCCCGAACGGGGCCGGCAAGACGACCTGCTTCAATCTCCTGACCAAGTTCCTCAAGCCGTCGGCCGGGAAAATCCTGTACAAGGGGCAGGACATCACCGCGATGGCGCCGGCGGATGTGGCCCGCATGGGGCTGGTCCGTTCGTTCCAGATTTCGGCGGTGTTTCCCCATCTCACCGCGCTCGAGAACGTCCGTGTCGCGCTGCAGCGCCAGCATGGCTCCTCGTTCGATTTCTGGCGCTCCAAGACCGTGCTCAACCGCTTCAACGATCGCGCCCGCGAGCTGCTCAACGATGTCGGCCTCAGCGAGTTCGCCAACACGCCCGCGGTCGAGATGCCCTATGGACGCAAGCGCGCGCTCGAGATCGCAACCACGCTGGCGCTCGACCCCGAGATGATGCTGCTCGACGAGCCGATGGCCGGCATGGGCCACGAAGACATCGACAAGATCGCGGCGCTGATCAAGCGTATCTCCGCGAAATACACCATCCTGATGGTCGAGCATAACTTGAGCGTCGTGGCCAACCTCTCTGACATCATCACCGTGCTGACGCGCGGGCAGGTGCTCGCGCAGGGCCATTACTCCGAGCTCACCAAGGACGAGCGCGTCAAGGAAGCTTACCTGGGAGCCGGTCATGCCTGACACTGCGATCGCCGAGGCTCCGGCCAGGGCTGCGACGGGCGGGAACATCCTGCAAGTCCGCAACCTGGAAGCCTGGTACGGCGAGTCTCACATCCTGCACGGGATCAACTTCGACGTGAACGCGGGCGAGGTCGTCACCCTGCTCGGGCGCAACGGCGCCGGCAAGACGACGACGCTGAAGTCGATCATGGGCATCATCGGCAAGCGCACCGGCTCGGTGAAGTTCAACAACCAGGAGATCATCCGCGCGACCTCCGACAAGATCGCGCGCATGGGCGTCGCCTTCTGTCCGGAAGAGCGGGGCATATTCTCCAGCCTCGACGTGCGCGAGAATTTGATGCTGCCGCCGGTGGTCCGCGAAGGCGGTTTGCCGCTCGACCAGATCTTCGAGCTGTTCCCGAACCTGAAGGAGCGGCTGAACAGCCAGGGCACCAAGCTGTCGGGCGGCGAGCAGCAGATGCTGGCGATCGCGCGCATCCTGCGCACTGGCGCGAGCTTCCTGATGCTGGACGAGCCGACCGAGGGTCTTGCACCCGTCATCATCCAGCAGATCGGCCATACCATTGCGCGGCTCAAGAAGGAGGGCTTCACCATCCTCCTGGTCGAGCAGAACTTCCGCTTCGCCTCCACCGTCGCCGACCGCTACTACGTGGTCGAGCACGGCAAGATCATTGACGGGTTTTCCAATTCGGAGCTTGCCGCCAACATGGACAAGCTCCACACCTATCTCGGCGTGTAGCCGAGCAGGCCGAACGATCGAGAGTAACTATCAAAGGAATATTGGGAGGTCGGATTATGAAGCACAGCATTTCGGCAATGTTGCTCGGGACGGCCCTGGCGCTCGGCGCGGCAGGCGGCGCGGTCGCGCAGGACAAGAACATCAAGATCGGCGTGCTGACCGACAATTCAGGACTTTATGCCGATCTCGGTGGCGCCGGCTCGACCGTCGCCGCACAGATGGCGATCGAGGATTCCGGGCTCGCTGCCAAGGGCTGGAAGCTCGACCTGATCTCCGCCGACCATCAGAACAAGCCCGACATCGGCTCCACGATTGCTCGGCAATGGATCGACGTCGAGAAGGTCGACATCTTCATGGATGTCCTGAACTCCGGCGTTGCGCTGGCGGTGAACAATATCGTCAAAGAGAAGAATTCCATCCTGATCAACACAGGTGCGGCGACGTCGGATCTCACCAACGCGCAATGCTCGCCGAAT
The DNA here is from genome assembly GCF_044909005.1 of Bradyrhizobium sp. USDA 223. Lineage (NCBI taxonomy): Bacteria > Pseudomonadati > Pseudomonadota > Alphaproteobacteria > Hyphomicrobiales > Nitrobacteraceae > Bradyrhizobium > Bradyrhizobium sp. USDA 223. Next base: position 3,063,709 of record NZ_JBIYDR010000001.1, on the reverse strand, counting down.
ACGGTCCACTGGGTCTATGATACCTATATGCTGGCCAACAGTACCGGGCAGGCGCTGGTGAAGGCGGGCGGCGACACTTGGTATTTTCTCACCGCAGACTACGCCTTTGGCCATGCCCTCGAGCGCGACACCGCCGCGGTCGTGGTGAAGTCGGGCGGCAAGGTGATCGGCAACGTCAAGCATCCCCTGAATACCGCTGACTTCTCGTCGTTCCTGCTTCAGGCGCAGGCCTCCAAAGCCAAGATCATCGGCATGGCGAATGCCGGCGGCGACACCACCAACACCATCAAGCAGGCGTCCGAGTTCGGCATCGTCTCGGGCGGCCAGAAGCTTGCGGGCCTGCTGCTCTTCATCACCGACGTGCACTCGCTTGGTCTGAAGGTGGCGCAGGGCTTGAACTTCACCGAGACCTTCTATTGGGACATGAACGACGGCACGCGCGCCTTCTCCAAACGCTTTTCCGAGCGCATGAAGAACAAGGCGATGCCTTCGATGGTGCAGGCCGGCGTCTATTCGGGCCTGCTGCACTATTTCAAGGCGCTGGAGGCGATGGGCGGCAATCCGCATGACGGGGCCAAGGTGGTCGCCAAGATGAAGGAGATGCCGACCGACGATGCGTTGTTCGGCAAGGGAACGATCCGTGCGGACGGTCGCAAGCTGCATCCGGCCTATCTGTTCGAGGTCAAGAAGCCCGAGGAATCCAAGGGCCCCTGGGACTATTACAAGCTGATCGGCACGACCCCCGGCGACCTGGCCTTCCGGCCGCTGTCGGAAAGCGCCTGTCCGCTGGTGAAGAAGTAACGTGAACGCTACAGGCCGGCGCGCAGCGGTGCCGGCCTGTTGTTGAGGAATAGAAGGGACCGGGTGCGGGATCGATGCAGGCTCTCTACGCTCAGCTACTGGTGGGACTGATCAACGGCTCGTTCTACGCGCTGCTCAGTCTCGGGCTTGCCGTCATCTTCGGCATGCTCAACATCATCAATTTCGCCCATGGCGCGCTCTACATGATGGGCGCTTTCGTCGCCTATTTCCTGCTGAACCTCGGCGGCATCAACTATTGGTGGGCGCTGCTGCTGGCGCCGATCATCGTCGGCATCTTCGGCATGATCCTGGAGCGGACCATGCTGCAATGGCTGACCGGGCTCGATCATCTCTACGGCCTGCTCCTGACCTTCGGCATCGCGCTGATCGTGCAGGGCGTGTTCCAGAACTATTTCGGCTCCTCGGGCCTGCCTTACGCCATTCCCGACCAGCTCAGGGGCGGCATGAATCTCGGCTTCATGTTCCTGCCGATCTACCGCGGCTGGGTCGTCGTGTTCTCGCTGGCGGTGTGCCTTGCGACCTGGTTTTTGATCGAGAAGACGCAGCTCGGCGCCTACCTGCGCGCCGCCACCGAAAATCCGACGCTGGTGCGTGCCTTCGGTATCAACGTGCCGCGCATGATCACGCTCACTTACGGTCTCGGCGTCGGCCTTGCCGCGCTCGCCGGCGTGCTCTCGGCGCCGATCAACCAGGTGCGGCCGCTGATGGGCGCCGACCTCATCATCGTCGTGTTCGCGGTGGTGGTGATCGGCGGCATGGGCTCGATCATGGGCTCCATCATCACCGGCTTCGCGCTCGGCGTGATCGAGGGCCTGACCAAGTATTTCTATCCCGAGGCGTCCAACACCGTCGTGTTCGTGCTGATGGTGCTGGTGCTGCTGGTGAAGCCGACGGGATTGACGGGAAGGGCGGCCTGAGATGACAACCCTGACGGACGACACGCTTCCTGTGACCCCGCGTGCGATGCGCGACGAGATGATTGTATTCGCTGTGATGGCGCTGCTGCTCGCAGCGGTGCCGTTCACGGGCGTCTACCCCTTCTTCGTAATGCAGGCGCTGTGCTTTGCGCTGCTCGCCTGCGCCTTCAATCTGCTGGTCGGCTATGGCGGCTTGCTGTCGTTTGGCCACGCGATGTTCTTGGGCACGGCCGGCTATTGCAGCGCGCATGCGCTGAAGGTCTGGGCACTGCCGCCCGAGCTCGGCATTCTCGTCGGCGTCGCCGCGGCGTTCGTGCTGTCGATCGTCACCGGCTACATCTCGATCCGTCGCCAGGGCATCTATTTCTCGATGATCACGCTGGCCCTGTCGCAGCTCCTGTACTTCATCTATCTCCAGGCCCCGTTCACCCATGGTGAGGACGGCATCCAGGGCATCCCGCAGGGACGCATGTTCGGCCTGCTCGATCTGTCCAAGCCGACGGTGCTGTATTATGTCGTGCTGGTCGGCTTCCTCGCCGGCTTCCTCCTGATCTTCCGCATCATCAACTCGCCGTTCGGCGAGGTGCTGAAGTCGATCCGCGAGAACGAGCAGCGCGCGATCTCGCTCGGCTACCGTACCGACCAATACAAGTTCCTGGCCTTCGTGCTGTCGGGGACGCTCGCCGGCTTTGCCGGTGCGCTGAAGGTGTTCGTGGCCCAGAACGCTTCGCTCACCGACGTGCACTGGACGATGTCGGGCGAGGTCGTGCTGATGACGCTGGTCGGGGGGCTCGGCACCGTTTTCGGTCCCGTGGTCGGCGCCTTCGTCATCATCGCCATGCAGCAATATCTGGCGGGCTTCGGCCAGTGGGTGACGGTGATCCAGGGCGTGATCTTCGTGGTCTGCGTGCTCACCTTCCGCCGCGGCGTCGTCGGCGAAATCGCGCATTACCTCCGGCGTTCGCTTTAAGTAGTTGATATTGCATCAATTTCATTGATGCATGAAAGCGGTGGATGACCCGGCTCCGCGGGCGTGAGGCGACACGCGCGCGGATCGAAAATGGTCTATGACAGTTTTATGACAGCCCTCGCGGGCCTGACCATTTTCCAACCGGTAGCCTATTCCCATGATGCGATGGTTTCGTGCGTTCCTGCCCAGGGAAGAGCGGTTCTTCGACCTGTTCGATCGGCATGCCCAGACCGTGATTCAGGGCGCAGTCGCGTTGCAGGGCATGCTTAAGGGGGGCGAGGAGACGCCGGTCTATTGCCAGCGCGTCAACCAGTTCGAGAACGACGCCGACAACATCACCCGCGAGGTGCTGACGGCGGTACGCCGCACCTTCATCACCCCGTTCGACCGCGGCGACATCAAGAACCTGATCACGTCGCTGGACGATGCCATCGACCAGATGCAGCAGACGGCCAAGGCCGTGATGCTGTTCGAGGTGCGCAGCTTCGAGCCGCCGATGCGCGAGATCGGCGGACTCTTGATCGAATGCGCCAATCTGGTCGGCCGTGCGCTGCCGCTGATGCAGGAGATCGGCAAGAACGTCGCCATGCTGACCGCGATCACCGAGGAGCTCGGCAATCTCGAGGGCCGGGTCGACGATCTCCACGACATCGGCCTGAAGGAGCTGTTCCTCAAGCACCGCGACGGCAATGCGATGGATTTCATCGTCGGGGCCGAGATCTACGACCATCTCGAGAAGGTGGCCGACCGTTTCGATGACGTTGCGAACGAGATCAACAGCATCGTCATCGAGCAGGTGTAGGGCCTCGCCGTGGATGCCGCGTTGGGTCTTCCCGTCCTGGTCGGCTTGATCGCCGTCGCGCTGCTGTTCGATTTCCTGAACGGCCTGCACGACGCCGCCAATTCGATCGCGACCATCGTCTCGACCCGCGTGCTGCGGCCGCAATTCGCGGTGTTCTGGGCCGCGTTCTTCAATTTCATCGCCTTCCTGGTGTTCGGGCTGCACGTCGCCCAGACCATCGGCACCGGCATCATCGATCCCGCGGTCGTCGACGCCCAGGTGATCTTCGCAGCCCTCGTCGGCGCCATCGTCTGGAACCTCGTGACCTGGGCGCTCGGCATTCCATCGTCGTCGTCGCACGCGCTGATCGGCGGGCTCGTGGGCGGCGGCTTGGCCAAGGCCGGTATTTCGGCCGCGGTATGGAGCGGCCTGTCCAAGACCGCGCTGGCGATCGTGCTGTCGCCGCTGGTTGGCTTCCTGCTCGCAATGGCGCTGGTTGCGATCGTGTCCTGGGCCTCGGTACGCTCGACGCCGTTCGCGGTCGACCGCGCCTTCCGCATCCTGCAATTCGTCTCCGCGTCGCTCTATTCGCTCGGCCATGGCGGCAACGACGCGCAGAAGACCATGGGCATCATCGCCGTGCTGCTCTATTCGCAGGGCTATCTCGGCAGCGACTTCTCGGTGCCGTTCTGGGTGGTGCTGTCCTGCCAGGCGGCGATGGCGTTGGGCACGCTGATGGGCGGCTGGCGCATCGTCCGCACCATGGGCCTGCGCATCACGAAATTGACCCCCATGCAAGGCTTTTGCGCCGAGACGGGAGGCGCGGTGACCCTGTTCATGGCGACCTATCTCGGGGTTCCCGTCTCGACCACCCACACCATCACCGGCGCTATCGTCGGCGTCGGTGCCGCCCGCCGCGTCTCGGCCGTGCGCTGGAACGTCGCAAGCTCCATCGTCTATGCCTGGGTGATCACGATCCCGGCCTCGGCCATTGTGGCCGCCCTGACCTGGTGGGTGGTCCAGCTCGTCAGGTGACGAGCTTCAGTCCGATGATGCCGGCGACGATCAGGCCGATGCTGGCGAGGCGGAAGGCCGTCGCCGGCTCGCCGAACAGAACCATGCCGAGCGTCGCCGTACCGACCGCGCCGATGCCGGTCCAGACCGCATAGGCGGTTCCGACCGGCAGTGATTTGAGCGCGAGCCCGAGCAGGATGACACTGCCGGCCATGGCGACCAGCGTGACCACGGACGGGACAAGCTTGCTAAAGCCCTCGGTGTATTTCAGGCCAATGGCCCAGGTGATCTCGAGGAGACCGGCGACGAACAGGATGCTCCAGGCCATGGCGACCCTCCATTCAAGGCAGGGTCGTCCCCGCGGCTGGTGTGCTGATGGGCAGGGAGGTCGTCCTCCCAAAAGGGGGATATGGGGCTGGCCGGAAACCTTCGCAATCACCAAATGAGGCTTGATCAGGCCCGTTTTCCCTGCCACACGCTCCCGCCATGTCCGACATCGCCGCCACCACAGCCGAATCGCCGGCCCGTTCCCCGCTTGCCGCCGAGGTGGCGAGGCGGCGGACCTTTGCGATCATCTCTCACCCCGACGCCGGCAAGACCACGCTGACCGAAAAGCTGCTGCTGTTCGGCGGCGCCATCAACCTCGCCGGCCAGGTCAAGGCCAAGGGCGAGCGGCGCAACACCCGTTCTGACTGGATGAAGATCGAGCGTGAGCGCGGCATCTCGGTGGTGACCTCGGTGATGACCTTCGAGTTCGAGGGCCTCGTCTTCAACCTCTTGGACACGCCGGGCCACGAGGACTTTTCGGAAGATACCTATCGTACGCTGACGGCGGTCGATTCCGCCGTGATGGTGATCGACGCGGCCAAGGGCATCGAGGCGCGCACCCGAAAGCTGTTCGAGGTGTGCCGTCTGCGCGACATTCCGATCATCACCTTCATCAACAAGATGGACCGCGAGAGCCGCGACGTGTTCGAGCTGCTCGACGAAATCGAGAAGACGCTTGCGCTCGACACCACGCCGATGACCTGGCCGGTCGGCCGCGGCCGCGACTTCCTCGGCACCTATGACGTCGTCAATGGCGGCGTGCGCCTGCTCGAAGGCGGCGGCGCCAAGACCGGCGCGGCGCTCGAGATCGAGATCGAAGAGCTCGCCAAGCTCAACGCCAATCTCGACGTCTCCGCCGTGAAGGACGAGCTCGAGCTCGTCACCGAGGCGTCGAAGCCGTTCGAGCTCGACGCATTCCGCGAAGGCCACCTGACGCCGGTCTATTTCGGCAGCGCGCTGCGTAATTTCGGCGTCGGAGACCTCCTGGAGGGCCTCGGCAAGTTCGCGCCCGAGCCGCGCGCGCAGGACAGCGACCAGCGCAAGGTCGAGGCCACCGATCCCAGGATGAGCGCCTTCGTGTTCAAGATCCAGGCCAACATGGATCCCAACCACCGCGACCGCATCGCGTTTGCGCGCCTGTGCTCGGGCAAGCTCAGCCGCGGCATGAAGGCGAAGCTCGTGCGCACCGGCAAGAGCATGCCGCTGTCGAGCCCGCAATTCTTCTTCGCGCAGGACCGCTCGGTCGCGGACGAAGCCTTCGCCGGCGACGTCGTCGGCATTCCCAACCACGGCACGCTGCGCATCGGCGATACGCTGACGGAGGGCGAGGATTTCAACTTCGTCGGCGTGCCGAGCTTCGCGCCGGAAATCGTCCGCCGTGTCCGTCTCACCGACGCGATGAAGGCGAAGAAGCTGAAGGAAGCCCTGCAGCAGATGTCGGAAGAGGGCGTGGTGCAGGTGTTCCGCCCCCGCGACGGCGCCCCGGCGCTGGTCGGCGTGGTCGGCGCGCTGCAGCTCGACGTGCTCAAGGCGCGGCTCGAGGCGGAATATTCGCTGCCGGTCGAGTTCGAGGTCAGCGAGTTCCAGCTGGCGCGCTGGGTCTCCTCGGAGGACCGCAAAAAACTCGACAGCTTCATCGCCGCCAATAATTCGAGCATTGCCGACGATGTCGATGGCGATCCCGTCTATCTCGCCCGGAACGAGTTCTACCTCGGCTACACCAGGGAGCGCGCCGAGGGCATCGAGTTCAGCAACGTCAAGGATGTCAAGAAGAAGGGGTAATCTTTCCCAGACCTTTTCCGTGAAGCAGGACAGCGAGGTCGACGGTCATGAGGCGGCGCGAATTCATCATGCTCGCTGCAGGCGCGGCGGCCTATCCGCTGAGCACATCCGCGCAGGGGAATGTGCGGCGGATCGGTGTGTTGGCGGGAGGCAGAGCGAGCGATCCGGAGAGCCAGGCCGGCTACCAGAAACTGAGACAGCGTCTGGGCGAGCTCGGTTGGGAACAGGAGCGCAACATCCATATCGAGTATCGCTGGTGGGCCGGCGATCCGAATGTCGCCGATGCCCAGGCGGCGGAGCTCGTGAAGTGGGGGCCGGATGTGCTTCTGGCAATCGGCACTCCGTCCGTGGAAGCCCTGAGGCGACGCGCGCCGATCTTGCCGATCATCTTCACCGTCGTTGCCGATCCGGTGGGTGCCGGTTTCGTTCAAAGCCTGGGCAAGCCGGGCGGAAATATTACGGGCTTCACGACTTTCGAGCCTGAAATGGCCGGCAAGTGGCTGCAATTGCTCAAGCAGGCGGCCCCGGCGATACGACGGGTTGCCGCAGTCTTCAATCCGCGCACGGCGCCCATGATCTTGATGCCGTCCGTGGAAGCGGCCATTCCGGCAGTCCAGCTCCAGCTCGTTCCGGCGCCGGCGCACAACGCCGCCGAGCTCGAACAGGCGATCTCCCGCTTTGCAGAGCAGCCAGACGGCGGGCTGCTGATCTTTCCCGACGCATTTCCACTCGTTCATCGGCAATTGATTCTGAACTTGGCGGCCGCGCATCGTCTGCCGGCGATGTATCCGTTCCCGTCCTTCGTCACGGACGGCGGGCTGATGTCTTACGGAGTCTCGATTACGCAGCTCGTCGGTCGCTCGGCGGATTATGTCGACCGCGTCTTGAGAGGAACCCGTCCCGCAGACTTGCCAGTCCAACAACCGAATGAATTCCAGTTCCTGCTCAATCTCAAGACAGCCAATGCGTTGGGACTGAATTTACCGCCCACGCTGGTGGCGCAAGCGGATCAGATTGTCGAGTGAAGCGAACCATCGCGGCCAGCCTTGAAGCTTTTATAGCCGTCGCCACCTGTTGCAAATGCCATTGCGGTCCCGGTACATGTGGCGCTGCATTCTTGTTCTTGCCTTGCTGGCAATGACCTCGATCGCCGTCGACGCGCAGCGACGCCAGATCAATCCGATTCCGTTCGCGCACGAACCTTGCAGCGTGCTCGACGGCGAGCCCTGCACGCCGTCCTATTGCAGCCCGCTCGAGCCCGGCCCCTGCATTCCCGAGATCGACTACCCTTACGGCCAAAACCTCCAGCTCACGATCGAGAGCGTGCCTGCCGAGGCCGACCGCGCCAAATACCAGAAGCCCGATCACGATCTCGACACGATCGGCGACCTCTTCGCCGCGCTGCGCAGCTGCTGGTCGCCGCCATCGGACCAAGCGCGCGCGGGCATGCAGATGTCGGTGCGTTTCAGCTTCAACAAGAACGGCAGTCTGATCGGTCCGCCGCGCCTCACATACGCGACTGCGGGTGTGCCGGCGGACACCCGGACGACCTATCTGAACGCCATCAATGCATCGCTGAAGGCCTGTCTGCCGTTGAAGTTTACCAGCGGTCTCGGCGGGGCGTTGGCCGGTCGACCCATCGCAATCCGTTATGTCGACAATCGGGAGCCCGGCAAATAGCGCGCGAGTTGCGACCATCGGCCAATCGATGATACCTCAGTGATGGGGGCTGCTTTGTGGGGAGGATGTCGTGGGTCTGCTGGTCATGATCCTGGGGCTGGTGCTGTTTTTTGCATCCCATATTTTCACAACCAAACGAAAGGCGCGCGCGCAGGCGATCGCGAGGCTGGGCGAGGGGACCTACAAGCTCCTCTATTCGGCGGTTTCGCTCGCGGGGCTGGCGCTGATCATCTGGGGCTATGCCCACTACCGCAGCTCCGGCTGGATCGACGTCTGGTATCCGCCGAAGGCGATGAAGCACATCACGCTCGCCCTGATGCTGCCTGCAGTCATCCTCGTGGTGGCGTCCTACATGCGTGGCCGCATCTATGCGACGTTGAAGCATCCGATGTTGGCCGGCATCAAGCTGTGGGCGGCGGCGCATCTGCTTGCCAATGGCGATCTCGGCTCCATCATCCTGTTCGGCTCGTTCCTTGCCTGGGCGGTCTATGACCGCATCTCGCTGAAAGCTCGCACCGACGCCGGTGCCCCGCCGATTCCGGTCGGCGGCCCGACCAACGATCTGATCGCCGTCGCGGTCGGCGTGGTCGCCTATCTGGCCCTGGCCTTCGCGTTCCATCCGGTGGTGATCGGCGTGCCCGTGATCGGGGTCTAGCCGGTCAGCACAAGACGAAACCCGCATGTCCATGCGGGGAAGATAACAAGAGCAACAAGCCGAGGGCATCCCCATGGACTGGTCGCGAGCTCAGATCCCGCCGATGCGGCTCGAGGCGCGGTTTGGCGATCGGGTTGTGCCGGCATTTCTTGATCGGCCTTCGAGCCTCTGGGCGATGATCGCGGAGGCATGCGGCCGCAATGCCGATGGCGAAGCGTTGATTTGCGGCAATGTCCGCCTGAGCTGGCGGCAAACAATGGAGCAAGCCGCGCGGATCGCTGCCGGATTTCGCAAGCTGGGATTGCAGCGCGGCGATCGCGTTGCCATCCTGCTCGGCAATCGCATCGAATTTCCGCTGCTGCTGTTTGCCGCCGCGCATGAAGGGCTCGTCACCGTGCTGCTCAGCACGCGCCAGCAGAAGCCGGAGATCGCCTATGTGCTCGCGGATTGCGGTGCCAAGATCCTGATCCACGAAGCCGCGCTCGCCGAGCGGCTGCCCGATGCGCATGATGTGCCCGACGTGATCCACCGCATCGCAGTCGCCGATGATCCGGCTCTGTCGCGTTTCGCAGTGCTCGCCGACAACCCGCCGGCATCGGCGCCGATCGAGGTGAGCGAAGAGGACACCGCGATGATCCTCTACACCTCCGGCACCACGGGCAAGCCGAAGGGCGCGATGCTGGCCCATTGCAACATCGTCCATTCCTCGATGGTGTTCGTGTCCTGCCTGCAATTGACGCAAACCGATCGCTCGATCGCAGCGGTGCCGCTCGGCCATGTCACGGGCGTCGTCGCCAACATCACCACCATGATCCGCTGCGGCGGCGCGCTGATCATCATGCCGGAGTTCAAGGCCGCCGATTACCTTAAGCTCGCCGCGCGCGAGCGCGTCACCTACACGGTGATGGTGCCGGCGATGTACAATCTCTGCCTGCTCCAGCCCGATTTCGACGGCTATGATCTCTCGAGCTGGCGCATCGGCGGCTTCGGCGGCGCGCCGATGCCGGTCGCCACCATCGAGAAGCTCAAGGCGAAGATTCCCGGCCTGAAGCTGATGAACTGCTACGGCGCGACCGAAACGACCTCGCCCTCGACCATCATGCCGGGCGAGCTGACGGAGCGCCATATCGACAGCGTCGGCCTGCCGTGCCCCGGCGCGCGCATCGCCGTGATGGGCCCGGACGGGCGCGAGCTGCCTCCCTGGGAGATCGGCGAGCTCTGGATCCAGAGCGCCTCCGTCATCAAGGGCTACTGGAATAATCCGAAGGCCACCGCCGAAAGCTTCACGGGTGGGTTCTGGCACTCCGGCGACCTCGGCTCGATTGATGCGGAAGGATTCGTTCGCGTGTTCGACCGGCAGAAGGACATGATCAATCGCGGCGGCCTGAAGATCTATTCGGCCGAGGTCGAATCCGTGCTGGCCGGCCATCCCGCCGTGGTCGAGAGCGCGATCATCGCCAGGGCCTGCCCGGTGCTGGGCGAGCGCGTCCACGCCGTGGTGGTGACGCGACAGCCGGTGACCGATACGGACCTGCGCGCCTGGTGCGCCGAGCGCCTGTCCGACTACAAGGTTCCCGAAACCATGGCGATCACGGCAGACCCGTTGCCGCGCAACGCCAACGGCAAGGTGCTGAAGCGCCAGCTGCGGGAGCTGCTGGGAGCTTGAGCCGGGCAGGGGCATCCGGGATGTCCCGGGTGGTTAACGCCTTGATCGGGCTCGCTTTGCCTTGCCACCGCCATATCGTTAGGCTACCTCGCCGCCACACGGGGACGGGATTCCTGACGCGAACGCTTTGGCGCGCGCACCCGGACGGGCATGGGATTGGCATAAGTGTCTGAATTATTTGACGAAGTAAACGAGGAAGTACGTCGCGAACAGTTCAAGAAGCTGTGGGACAAGTATTCGATCTACTTCATCGCGTTGATGGTGCTGATCGTCGCCGGCGCAGGTGGCTGGCAGGGTTATAGGTACCTGGAGGCCCAGAAGGCCGCCGAGGCGGGCGCCGCTTTCGAGAAGGCCGCCGAGCTGTCCGAGCAGGGCAAGCATGAGGACGCCGAGAAGGCCTTCACCGAGCTCGCCGCCAAGGCGCCGTCCGGCTATCGCACCCTGGCGCGGCTGCGTGCTGCGGCCGAGGCCGCGAGCCGCGATCCCAAGGCGGCCGCGAAGATGTATGACGACATCGCCGCCGACCGCAGCATTGGCGGCGAGTGGCAGGATCTGGCCAAGATCCGCGCCGCGGGGCTCCTGCTCGACAGCGCCGGCTATGCCGACATCCAGCAGCGGCTGGAAGCTTCCGCCGCGCCGAAATCGACCTTCCGCCACACCGCCCGCGAGATGCTGGCGCTGTCGGCCTGGCGTAACAACGACATGACTGGAGCCCGCAAATGGCTCGAGGCGATTGACGGAGACGGCGAAACACCGCCCGGCCTGCGTTCTCGCGCCGAGGCGCTTCAGGCTTTGTTGCCACCCGTCGCCAAAAGCTGACGACGGTTCTCTGACGTAACGAGACACCAAGATGCGCCGCACGCCACGCTTGATCGCAGCCGCCGTCCTGATCGCCTTCACCGGCGTCCTGGGCGGCTGCTCCAGCTTCGATCCGAGCGATCTGCTCGACTTCCTCGACACCAAGAAGAAGCTGCCGGGCGACCGCAAGCCGGTCTTCCCCGAGGGCGTGCCGGGGCTCGAGCAGGGCGTGCCGAGGGACCTGTACAAAGGCGCACAGCAGCAGCAGCCCGATCCAAACGCACCTGCCGTCGCGGCATTGCCTGCCGAGCCCGAGCCGGCCAAGCCGGCGAAGGGGGCCAAGGCAAAGCAGACCAGGCAGCCCGCCACGGCCGCCGCGCCGGCCGAAGCACCCGCCGGTGAGGTCGATGGCGAGGCGCAGCCGGAGGCAGCGCCCGCGACGTCCGCTCCGCCGCCCAAGCACAAGATCGTCCGCAGGCGCACCACCGCGCCGCCGCCGGATCAGCCGGCCCAGCAGGCGCAGCCAACCCAGCAGGCGCAGCCGACCAAGCCCCCCCAGCAGCAATCGCAGAGCGCCTTCCCGGCACCGCTGCCGAGCGGCAGCTTCTCCCGCTAGAGCATGATCCGGAAGCGTGTGAAGCGGTTTCCGAAAAGATCATGCTCAAACAATATTTCCCGTTGCATTGACAGGCGCAGCCCCGGCAGCGCACGAATGACCGATGTCCTTCACGATCGCCATCATCGGCCGGCCCAATGTCGGCAAGTCGACGCTGTTCAACCGCCTGGTTGGGCAGAAGCTCGCGCTGGTCGATGATCTGCCGGGCGTCACCCGCGACCGCCGCGAAGGCGAGGCCAGGCTCGGCGATCTCCACTTCACCATCATCGATACCGCCGGCCTCGACGAGGGCGCCAAGGGCTCGCTGACCGCGCGCATGCAGGAGCAGACCGAGACCGCGATCGCGCAGGCCGATGCGCTGTTCTTCGTCATCGACGCCCGCATCGGCCTCACGCCGACCGACCGCGCCTTCGCCGATTTCGCCCGCAAGGCCGACAAGCCGGTACTGCTCATCGCCAACAAGAGCGAGGGCAAGCACGGCGATGCCGGCGCGATGGAGGCGTTTGCGCTCGGCCTCGGCGATCCCATCCAGATCTCGGCCGAGCATGGCGAGGGCATGGGCGAGCTTTACGACTCGCTCGCGAGGCTAATGCCCGAACCCGTCGAGGAAGACGACGATGAGGACGACGCGCCGATCTCGGAGGAAGAGGCCGCGACGCGCCCGATCCGGGTCGCGATCGTCGGCCGGCCCAATGCCGGCAAGTCGACGCTGATCAACCATCTGCTCGGCGAGGAGCGCCTGCTGACGAGCCCGGAGGCCGGCACCACGCGCGATGCCATCGCGGTCGAGATCAACTGGAAGGGCCGCGATTTCCGTGTGTTCGACACCGCGGGCCTCCGCCGGCGCTCGCGCATCGAGGAGAAGCTGGAAAAGCTCTCGGTTGCGGACGCACTGCGCGCGGTGCGCTTTGCCGAAGTGGTCGTGCTGATGATGGATTCGCAGAACCGCTTCGAGGAGCAGGACCTGCGCATTGCCGACCTGATCGAGCGCGAGGGACGGGCGGTCGTGCTCGCCGTCAACAAATGGGATCTGATGGAGACCAAGGGCGGCGGCGCGATCTCGGGCCTGCGCCGCGATGCCGATCATTGGCTGCCGCAGCTCAAGGGTGTGCCCATCGTCGCTGTCTCGGGCCTGATGGGCGAGGGCATCGATCGCCTGATGCAGGCGATCCAGGACGCCTATGCGATCTGGAACAGGCGCGTGCCGACGGCAGCGCTCAATCGCTGGTTCGAGCAGGCGATTCAGGCCAACCCGCCGCCGGCGGTCTCCGGCCGCAGGCTGAAGCTGAACTACATCACCCAGACCAAGGCGCGCCCGCCGAGCTTCGTGCTGTTCTGCTCGCGCGCGGACGCCGTGCCGCAATCCTACTTGCGCTATCTCACCAATTCCATGCGCGAGACCTTCGAGCTGCCGGGCACGCCCGTGCGCATCACGCTGCGCGAGAAGGCCAATCCGTTCGCGCACAAGCGCAAGCGGCCGTCGTGAGCGACGGCGCCGGCGGGGCGGTGGTGCAGCACGCAGCGCCGGCCCCGCGCGGCGCGGTCGCCTTCATCTTCGTCACCATCCTGCTCGACATGGTCGCGCTCGGCGTGATCATGCCGGTCCTGCCGAAGCTGATCGAGAGCTTCGTCGACAACGACACCGCTCATGCCGCGCGCATCTTCGGCCTGTTCGGCACCGCCTGGGCCTTGATGCAGTTCGTGTTCTCGCCGGTGCTTGGCGCGCTGTCCGACCGTTTCGGACGGCGGCCAGTGGTGCTGCTGTCGAATTTCGGGCTCGCGGCCGATTACTTCTTGATGGCGCTGGCGCCGTCGCTTGCGTGGCTGTTCATCGGCCGCGTGATCTCCGGCATCACCTCGGCGAGCATCTCGACCGCCTTCGCCTATATCGCCGACATCACGCCGCCGGAACGGCGTGCGGCGGTCTTCGGCCGGATCGGTGCGGCCTTCGGCGCCGGCTTCATCTTGGGGCCGGCGCTCGGCGGCCTGCTCGGCGATATCGATCCGCGCCTGCCGTTCTGGGCCGCGGCGGCCCTGAGCTTCGCCAACGCGCTCTATGGCCTGTTCGTGCTGCCGGAGTCGCTTGCGCCCGACAAGCGCGCGGCGCTGCGCTGGCGCAGCGCCAATCCGCTCGGCGCGCTGCATCTGCTGCGCTCCAACGCGGTGCTGGCCGCGTTGTCGATCGTCAATTTCATCGCGCAGGTCGCGCACGTCGTGCTCCCCTCGACCTTTGTGCTCTACGCGACCTATCGCTACGGCTGGGATGCCAAGACGGTGGGCCTGACGCTCGCCATGGTCGGCATCTGCGCCATGGTGGTGCAGGGCTTTGCGATCGGCCCCATCGTGCGCGCGCTTGGCGAGCGCAACGCGCTCCTGCTCGGCCTCTGCTGTGGCGCGGTCGGCTTCGTGGTCCTCGGCGCCGCGCCGACCGGACCGCTATCCTGGCTCGGGATTCCCATTCTGGCTCTGTGGGGCATCTCCGGTGCCGCCTCGCAGGCGCTGATGACGCGGCTCGTCGCGCCGGATCAGCAGGGCCAGCTGCAGGGCGCGACCGCGAGCGTGCAGAGCGTGTCGCAGCTCGTCGGCCCGTTCCTGTTCACGCTGACATTTTCCTATTTCATCGGCGCCAGCGCGCCGCTGCATCTGCCCGGCGCACCGTTCCTGCTCGCCGCGGTGCTGATGGTGGTGTGCGTGGCGATCGCGGTGCGGTCGCTGGGTGCGACCAGGACAGTCTCGTAGGGTGGGTTAGCCTCGCGGTTCGCGCGAAGCGCAAACCGCGAGGCGTAACCCACCTCTTTCATTTCCGCGGAGGCGGAAGAGGTGGGTTACGCCAGCGGACTGCGCTTTGCGCAGCCGCATGCTAACCCACCCTACGATCCTACTTCTTCACCAGCGGGCAGTCGCTGTCCTTGAGCGGCTTGGCCGCATCTTCCGGCGCGATGGTGGCGACCAGCTTGTAATAATCCCACGGTCCCTTCGACTCCTCGGGCTTCTTCACCTCGAACAGATAGGCGGGGATGAGGCGGCGTCCGTCCTGGCGCAGCGGGCCCTTGCCGAACAGCGGATCGTCGGTCGGCAGCTCCTTCATCTTGGCGACGACCTTGGCGCCGTCACGCGGATTGCTGCCGAGCGCTTCCATCGCCTTCAGGTAATGCAGGATCTCGGCATAGAGGCCCGCAACCGTCATCGAGGGCATCGAGCCCTTGGGCGAGACCTTCTGGAAACGCTTCGACCATTCGCGGGTCTGGTCGTTGAGGTCCCAGTAGAACGACTCGGTGAAGGTCAGGCCCTGCGCGGTCTTCAGGCCGAGCGAGTGCACGTCGTTGATGAACAGCAGCAGCGCGGCGAGCTTCTGGCCGCCCTGGACGATGCCGAACTCGGCGGCCTGCTTGATCGCGTTGGTGGTGTCGCCGCCCGCATTGGCAAGGCCGATGATCTTGGCCTTGGAGGACTGCGCCTGCAGCAGGAACGAGGAGAAGTCCGCCGTGTTGAGCGGGTGCTTGACGCCGCCGAGCACCTTGCCGCCGGTCGCGGTGACGACCGCGCCGGTGTCACGCTCCAGCGCATGGCCGAAGGCATAATCCGCGGTGAGGAAGAACCAGCTGTCGCCGCCCGCCTTGGTCAGCGCCTTGCCGGTGCCGTTGGCGAGCATGTAGGTGTCGTAGGTGAAGGACACGGTGTTGGGCGTGCAGGCCTTGCCGGTGAGGTCGGCGGTCGCGGCGCCCGAATTGAGCAGCACCGCGTTCTTTTCCTTGACGAGGTTGCTGACCGCGAGCGCGACGCCGGAGCTCGGCGTGTCGGCGATGGCGTCGACCTTGTCGGAATCGATCCATTGCCGGGCGATGTTGACGCCGATATCGGGCTTGTTCTGGTGATCGCCGGAGAGCACCTCGATGGTCCAGCCCTTGGCCTTCAGGCCGGAATCCTCGACCGCCATCTTCACGGCCGCCACCGAGTTCGGGCCGCCGATGTCGGCATAGAGGCTCGACATGTCGTTGAGCACGCCGATCTTGATGGTCTTGTCTTGCGCGAATGCGGATGTGGCAAAGCCGAAAGCGGCACAGGCCAGAAGAGCCGCGGCGCGGCGTGCGGGCATCGTCATAAAGGCTTCCTCCATTGTCAAATATGCGGACGGCTCTCTTCGGGAGCCTTGTTCCAATTGACGCTCTACCGTGTCCCATGGCCGACGGCAATGCACCTAAAGCCGGATGACGCTGCGTCGTAGCGTCATCCATCGGTTAACTTTTGGGCAAAATGCGTTGAGACGCTATTTTCAGTGTGTTCGATGTCGGCTTGAATTTCTAAATGCGCTTTCCGGTATCGAGCTCGGCGGTACGGTCATTACCGCCGGCATGACGTCCAAGGCGTCGGAGGGCAATCAGGCCGGCGCGCGGAAGCTCATCAGGGCGCGGGTCTTGTAATCGTAGAATTTGCCGGTCTCGGTCCAGTCGGGCGTGCACAGCGGCACGATGAATTCTGCGACCTGCTCGGGCGTGTCGAGCGTCGCCGGATCCTCGCCGGGCATCAGGGTGGCGCGCATGCGGGTGCGCACCGGGCCCGGATTGAACAGATTGACGCGCAGCTTGGTGTTCGCGGTTTCCTGCGCCCAGGCACGCGCCAGCGTCTCCAGTGCGGCCTTGGACGCGGCGTAGGGGCTGACGTAAGCGGTGGCCTTGTTGGCGGCACCCGAGGTGATGAACACGGCGCGGCCGGCATCGGATTGCCTGAGCAGCGGTTCCATGCAGCGGATCAGCTGGAAGTTCGCGGAGACGTTCACCGCCATCACCTCGTTGAAGGTCTTCAGCTCAATATGGCCGATCGGCGAGGAGGGGCCGAGCACGCCGGCATTGCCGACCAGGATGTCGAGCTTGCCGTAGCGCTCGTACAGGCCGGCGCCGAGACGCGCGATGCCGTCGGAATCGGTGAGGTTGAGCGGCACCAGGGTGGCGCTGCCGCCGTCTTTGCGGATCTCGTCGTCGAGCTCTTCCAGCCCTCCTTGCGTACGCGCCGTCGCCACGATATGCGCGCCGGCCTTGGCCAGCGCGATTGCGGTGGCATAGCCGATGCCGCGCGAGGCGCCGGTGACGAGAGCGATACGGTTGGCGAGAGGTTTGGTCATCGTCGAATACTTCCGTCATGCCCGGGCTCGTCCCAAGCATCCACGTTCTTTGCGGCGGGTATTACAGACGAAGATGGCCGGGACAAGCCCGGCCATGACGAAAAGAAGTCTCGGATGAGCCCCCGGGGACGATCCTTGGTCAGCTCGCCTCGGCCAGCAGCGACAATTGCCGCGGCTGCGGCTCGGTCTGGGTCTGGTCGGTGAGGTGGGTCGGATAGACGCCGGTGAAGCAGTGATCCGCAAACTTCGGATTGGCGGGGTCTCGGCCTGGCTCGCCCATGGCGCGGTACATGCCGTCGATCGACAGGAAGGCGAGCGAGTCGGCGCCGATGAGCTCGCGCATCTCCTCCAGCGAATGCGTCGCCGCCAGCAGGCCGCCACGGTCGGGCAGGTCGATGCCGTAATAATCGGGATAGAGGATCGGGGGCGAAGCGAGGCGGAAGTGCACTTCCTTGGCACCGGCATCGCGCATCATGCGCACGATCTTCTTGGAGGTGGTGCCTCGCACCAGGGAGTCGTCGATCAGGATGATGCGCTTGCCTTCGATCGCGGCGCGGTTGGCCGAGTGCTTCATGCGCACGCCGGATTCGCGGATCGCCTGCGTCGGCTGGATGAAGGTGCGGCCGACATAATGGTTACGGATGATGCCGAGCTCGAACGGCACTCCGGAATACTGGCTGTAGCCGACCGCGGCGGGCACGCCGGAATCCGGCACCGGCACCACGACGTCGACCGGCACGTGGCTCTCGCGCGCTAGCTGCGCGCCGAAATTCTTGCGCACCTCGTAGACCGAGCGGCCGTGCACGATGGAATCCGGCCGCGAGAAGTAGATGTATTCGAAGATGCAGGGGCGCGGCGCCATCGGCGGGAACGGCTTGTGGATGTCCTGGCCGTTCTCGTCGAACACGATGACTTCGCCGGGCTCGATGTCGCGCACGAAGCGGGCGCCGATGATGTCAAGCGCGCAGGTCTCGGAAGTCAGGATCGGACAGCCGTCGAGCTCGCCGAGCACCAGCGGGCGGATGCCGCGCGGATCGCGCGCGCCGACCAGCTTCTTGTTGGTCAGCGAAACCAGCGCATAGGCGCCCTCGATCTCGCGCAGCGCGTCGATGTAGCGCTCGATGAAGCGGACGCGCTTGGAGCGAGCCACCAGGTGCAGGATCACCTCGGTGTCGGAGGTCGATTGCATCATGGCGCCGTTCTTGACGAGCTCGCGGCGCAACGTCAGGCCGTTGGAGAGGTTGCCGTTGTGAGCGACCGCGAGACCGCCGGCATTGAGCTCGGCGAACAGCGGCTGCACGTTGCGCAGGATGGTGGCGCCGGTCGTGGCGTAGCGGACATGGCCAACCGCCACACTGCCGGGCAGGCGGTCGATCACCTCGCGGCGGGAGAAGGTGTCGCCGACGAGGCCGAGGCGGCGTTCGGAGTGGAAGCGGCTGCCGTCGTAGGAGACGATGCCGGCGGCCTCCTGGCCGCGGTGCTGGAGCGCGTGAAGACCGAGCGCAGTGATGGCGGCCGCATCAGGGTGGCCGTAGATGCCGAAGACGCCGCATTCCTCGCGAAGCGTATCGCCTTCCAGATCGTCCTGAAGCTCAAGCGCCGCCGGGCCTGGACCGGCGTTTGGATCGAGATCAAGCAGGGCGTCCTGGTCAGGGTGTCGCATCTCGTTCTCGCCTCTCTTTTGGGGCTCTATCAACGCGCCGCAGGTTTCTCGATCAGCTTTTTCATGCCGTCACGAGCCGACTTACTGTACCCGTCGCCACTGCCCGAAGGCTGCTGCTCGGATTCAGCTTGATCATCATCTGGTTTGTTTTTCTTGAATCTCTTCAAGATGGTGTTCTCGGGGTCGTCAGGCAAGAGGGCCATCAGCCAATCGCCGGTTCCCTGCAGCACCACGCGGGACTTGGCCCCGCTGACCCAATCAGGACGCTGCTTGTCCGGCACCAGCCAGGTGAAGAACAGGAACGCGACCACGACGATCAAAAGCCCGCGAGCCAGCCCAAACAGGAAGCCGAGGGTCCGATCCAGCGCGCCGATCCGCGAATCCAGGATCATGTCGGAAATCCGGACCGTGATGACGGAGACCACGACCAGGGTGCCGATGAACACGCCGGCCACCACGACGACGCTCGCGACCGTGTCGTTGTTGAAATAGGTCTTGGCGGTCGGCAGCAGCTTCGAGAACGAATACAGCGTCACGATCGCCGCGGCGCCCCAGGCCGCGATCGACAGGATTTCGCGCATGAAGCCGCGAACCATCGCGAGCAGGCCCGAGATCAGCATCACACCGAGCAGGATCAGGTCGAGGATGGTTACTGGCATCGGCTGGTCTGGTCCGCTCGTACTTCAAAGGTGCTCTAGCGAATCGGTGCTTGGCCGCTGCCCTAAAAGAAGGGCAGACGGCGTTCCCGGCAAGGCCGCAACCACGCAATCCCATGCTGCTTTTGTGACGGCTGTATAGCGGCGGAGGCCTCCGGCGTCACCTCCACCTAACCCTCTCCACGGCGGAATCTGGCCGGTGTGGCATTTTTCTCTGGCTGTGCACTGGATTCGCCCCGACGGGAGCCCCGCGCTGCGATCTCGGCCACCAATGTCGTCAGGCTGTTCACCGCGTTCAGGGAGAGCCCGGCGTCGCCGCCGGCATCGCCGCGCGCCGATTCGGGCAGCACGGCGCGCTGGAAGCCGAGTTTTGCCGCCTCCTTGAGCCGGGCCGGGGTCTGCGCCACCGGCCGCACCACGCCCGACAACGAGATTTCGCCGAAATAGACGGCATCGGTGGGTAACTGCGCATTAACCAGCGATGACACCAAGGCTGCGGCGGCGGCGAGGTCCGCCGCCGGCTCGTGGATGCGCAGGCCGCCGGCAACGTTCAGATAGACGTCGTGGCCGGACAGCTTGACCCCGCAATGGGCCTCCAGCACCGCCAGCACCATCGAGAGCCGGCTCGGATCCCAGCCGACCACGGCCCGGCGCGGGGTGCCGAGCGAGGTCGGGGCTACCAGTGCCTGCAATTCGACCAGCACGGGCCTCGTGCCCTCGATGCCGGCAAAGACCGCAGTGCCGGGCGTGCCGAGATCGCGCTCCGACAGGAACAGCTCGGAGGGGTTGGTGACCTCGCGCAGGCCGAGGCCCGTCATCTCGAACACGCCGATCTCGTCGGTCGGCCCGAAGCGGTTCTTCACGGCGCGCAGGATGCGGAATTGCTGCGAGCCTTCGCCCTCGAACGACATCACCGCGTCGACCATATGCTCGACCACGCGGGGGCCGGCGATCTGGCCGTCCTTGGTGACGTGGCCGACCAGGATGATGGCGGCCCCGGTCTTCTTGGCGAAGCGGATCAGCGCCTGCGCCGAGGCGCGCACCTGCGTTACCGTGCCGGGCGCCGATTCCACCGTGTCGGTCCACATGGTCTGGATCGAGTCGATCACGATCAGCCGAGGCACCGCGCCCTCCGACAGCGTCGAGACGATGTCCTCGACCGAGGTTTCGGCCGCGAGCTGGACCGGCGCGTCCGACAGCCCGAGCCGCTCGGCGCGCAGGCGCACCTGGGCGACCGCCTCTTCGCCGGAGATGTAGACGACGCGGTGGCCGGCGCGCGC
This sequence comes from Bradyrhizobium sp. USDA 223, assembly GCF_044909005.1. Lineage (NCBI taxonomy): Bacteria > Pseudomonadati > Pseudomonadota > Alphaproteobacteria > Hyphomicrobiales > Nitrobacteraceae > Bradyrhizobium > Bradyrhizobium sp. USDA 223. Next base: position 3,042,963 of record NZ_JBIYDR010000001.1, on the reverse strand, counting down.
GAGCAGGCTGGTCGCCTGCGTCAGCAGCGTCGACTTGCCGATGCCGGGATCGCCGCCGACCAGCAGCACCGAGCCGCGCACGAAGCCGCCGCCGGTAACGCGGTCGAGCTCGGTCATCCCCGAGGACAGGCGCGGCGCGTCCGGGCTCTTGCCGGCGAGACTCTCCAGCGCGAAGGTTCTTCCCTTGCGCTTGGAGCGGATCGACACCGGCACGCTGCCGCTGGTGTCTTCTTCCGCCAGCGTATTCCACTCGCCGCAGGACTCGCACTTGCCCTGCCAGCGGTTATAGGCCGCGCCGCAGTTCTGGCAGACGAAGGAAAGTGTGGATTTGGCCATGGGGGAGCGCGAGTCGCGGGTTTCAGATGTGCTGATAGCACGGATTGGCCGGCGATCGCCGGCGCTTCGAATATCTCAATTCGGCACGGGAGATATACCTTTCGTTAGCCCTGCGCCGCTGTGCCCGGTGCGATTTTGCCAATTCTTAGCGGACGTGGGTCCAATCTCGGAACCAATGGGGGCGGCAAAATTGACGAGATTCCTGCGAATATTGCTCGCGGCGGGCATGGTCTGCGGCGTTTTTGGGTCGGTTGGCGGTAGCATCGCCAAGCCCCTCAACATCGTCTTCGTCAATCCCGGCAAGTCTGGCGAGGTCTATTGGGACATGGTCGCGCAGACCATGCAGGCCGCCGGCCGCAAGCTCGATGCGCATGTCGAGGTGCTGACCAGCGAGCGGAACTACCGCACCATGCAGGAGCTCGGCTTCGGCGTGGTGGCCCGTCCCGACAAGCCCGACTTCCTCATCCTGTCGAACGAGGAATCCGCCGCCGTTCCCATCCTGGAGGCGGCCGAAGCCGCGGGCGTCAAGACGCTGCTGCTTTCGAACACGCTGATCGGCGAGGACGCCGTGCGCCTTGGACCGCCGAGGCAAAAGCTCAAGACCTGGCTGGGCGACATCACGACCGATCTTCAGACCGCGGGCGCGCGGATGGCCAATGCGCTGATCACCGCGGCGCGTGCCGAGAAATGGCAGAGCGCGGACGGCAAGATCCACATTCTCGGCATCGGTGGCGACGAGACCACGCCCGCCTCGATCGCCCGCAACGCCGGCCTCACGCTCGCGGTGGATGCTGCGTCCGACGTCGTGGTGGACCGCATGCTGTTCGCCAACTGGACGAAGTCCGAGGCCGAGCGGGTCACGGCAAACTACCTGAGCTGGGCCGCGCGCAAGCAGATCCGGCCCGCCGGGATCTGGGCCGGAAACGATCCGATGGCGCTCGGCGCGCTGCGCGCGACGATCGCCGCCGGCCTTGTGCCCGGCGAGAACATCCAGGTGGTCGGCCTCAACTGGTCGGAGGATGCTCTGCGCGAGATCAAGGCGGGCCGCATGCTCCTGACCGATGGCGGGCATTTCCTGCTCGGCGGCTGGTCCGTCGTTCTCCTGCGCGATTATGCCGATGGCTGCGATTTTGCTGCCGTCTCGCCCCGCGTCGAGGTCAAGACGTCGGCGATCACGCGCGACAATATCGCTTCGGTCGCCGACCTCATCAAGACCCGTGCGTTCGACCGGATCGACTTCGCGCGGTTCCGGGCGAAGGCCGGGCGCTGCGGCCGATATGACTTTTCCCTCGATGCGCTCATCTCGTCGCTGCCGGTCGCCGAAGGCGTTGCCGACTGATGCGCAAGGCGATGACCGAGCCGGATCGCAACGAGCAGGCAGCGCCGCCGCGCTTGCGCTCGGTCGTCCACGCGATGATCTGGGCCACCGTGCCCGTTCTGCTGCTGGTGCAATTGCTCGCCTCCGCCGGCGTCGAGGCATCGAGCTTCTGGTCGCAGCTCAGGCAACTCGACGCCCGCATGGCCCGCGTCGCCGAGAGCCGGGCCGAGCTGATCGCCGAGCCGCTCTGGAAGATGCGCTACGACCAGGTCACGGGCGTGCTCAACGAGATCATGCACGACGAGACCATTGCGGCGGCGGCCGTCTATGACGATACCGGCGCTGCGATCGCCCGCGTGGTCGCGCGCCCCCAGGGCCAGTCGGTCGCCGAGGTCTCGCACCCGATCCACTACAGCAACGGTAACATGGCCGTTCAGGCCGGCCGCATCGCCATCGCCTATTCGCGTGCGACGCTGTACGCGGATGCGGGCAGCCGCCTGCTGCTGCTGCTCGTCGTCGGGCTCCTCGCAACGTTCGCGACCCTGATCGCCATGCGCATCTCCGCCAACATCTTCATCGGCCGGCCGCTCGCGGCCATGATGTCGGCGATCCAGCGCAGCAAGCAGGACGGCCGGGCCTATCCGGCCGATGTCACGTCCTCGAACGAATTCGGCCAGCTCGCGCGCGCTTTCAACGCCATGCAGCACACGACGTCGGGCGCGCTGGACCGGCTCGGGCACATGGCGACGCACGATCCGCTCACCGGGCTGCCGAACCGGCGCTCCCTGACCGAGCGCCTCGCCGTGACGAGCCAGAATGGAGGCGCGCCGGATACGCTGGTCGCGTTCTGCTTCATCGATCTCGACGACTTCAAGGGCATCAACGACACCTTCGGTCACGAGGCCGGCGATGCGTTCCTGGTCCAGATTTCGCAGCGCCTTCGTCGCGCGGTCGAAGCCGAGGACTGGGTCGCCCGGCTCGGCGGCGACGAGTTCGTCGTCATCCGCCCCGAGGTGAGCGACGAGCAGGCCGCGCACGCATTCGCTCAACGCGTGCTCGATGCCATTTCCGAGCCGATCCGCCTCCACGACAAGCAGGTGGTGCCGCGCGCCAGCATCGGCCTTGCCGTGCGCCACGCCGACGATCCGGAGCTGTCGCATCTGCCGACGCTCGCCGACATCGCGCTCTATCACGCCAAGAGCAAGGCGCCCGGCACGGTCGCCGTGCTGGACGAAGCGCTCCAGCGCGACTATCGCCGCCGCAGGGATCTCGAGCTCGCCATTCCCACCGGATTCGCCGAAGGCCAGTTCGAGGTCTGGTATCAAAGCCAGGTCGATCTCGACAGCCATGAGGTCGTCGGGCTGGAAGCGCTGATCCGCTGGCGCCATCCCGAGCACGGCGTGATCGGCCCCGGCGAATTCCTGCCGCTGATCGAGCGCAGCGGCAACAATGCGCGGCTGACCCGCTACGTGCTGACCGATGCCTGCCGGGCCTTGCAGCAATTGGCCGCTGCGGGCAGGCCGCAGCTGCGGATCGCGATCAATCTGCCGCCGTCCGAGCTTGCCGACCACTCGCTCGCCGCCGAGCTGCATGCGACCTGCGCGCGCTTCGGTGTCGCGGCATCGATGCTCGAGCTCGAGATCACCGAAGGATCGCTGATCAACAACATCGCCAGCGCCTCCGAAACGCTGCATCGCCTGCGGCGCCTGGGAGCCACGATCGCGCTCGACGATTTCGGCACCGGCTATTCTTCGCTCGCGCATCTGCGCCGGTTTCCGCTCGACAAGGTGAAGATCGACAAGGCGTTCATCAGCGAGATCCCCGACAGCGCCGAGGACAAGGCCATTGTCGGCGTCATCGCCTCGCTCGCCGTCACGCTGGGACTGACATTGGTCGCCGAAGGCATCGAGCGCGCCGAGCAGGCGGAGGCCATGCGTGAGATGGGCGTGCGGCTCGGGCAGGGTTTCCTCTATCAGCGGCCGCAGCCGCTCGAGGCCGTGCTGCAATGGCTCGACGGGCAGCCGGCCGTGGCGAGCCGCGTCGTCTCTGACAGCCCATCGATCACCTCCGAATTCGCCGTCTGAGTTGCGGCTGGGTCACGGCTGCGCCGCGGTCCAGAGCATCGAGAGCCCCGCCGCGATCATGATCGCGTCCATCAGCAGGCGGAAGGTTTCCGGCCTCAGATGCAGCACGAAGCGTTTGGCGATGAAGGCGCCCGACATCAATGAGGCGCCCGCGATCAGACCCTTGATGAAGACCTCGCCGGTGAGCGCGCCGAAACGCTCGAAAGTCACCGACTTCGCGAAATAGAGCCCGAGCGAGGAGGCCGCTTCGGTGGCGAGGAACGCGCCCTTGGACAGGCCGTAGAACAGGAACAACGGCACGCTGAGCGGCCCGGTCGAGACCACGATGCCGGTGAGATAGCCGATCAGCGCGCCGCCGATGGCGAGATGCCATAGATTGGCCTTGAGCTCGTGCCGCGCCAGAAAGTGCCGCACCGGCACCATCGCGATCAGGAAGAGGCCGATGGTGAGATCGACGGCATGCGAGGGCAGTGCCAGCAGCGTCCGCGCGCCGAGCGCCGCCGCCGGGATGCCCGTCGCCGAATAGGCCGCGCAGGCCCGCCAATCGACCTCGCGCCACCACGCCAGGATCCGCGAAAAATTCGCCATGACGGAAGCGACCGCCATGATCGGCACCGCTTCCTTCGGGCCATAGGCATAGACCAGCACCGGCATCAGCATGATCGACGAGCCGGTGCCGACGATGCCGGAGATGGTGCCGGCGACGAGGCCGACGGCGAGGACGAAGAGAAAGGCCAAAACAGCCTCCAGGAATCGGGAGAGTTTAGCCGCGGGCAGCGATGCGGGCGATCAGTCCTACGCGAGGGAGCCCATCGCTCTGCGCATAGGCATGCCGGTCTGGGCGCCGGCCTTGAGGCATTTCAAAGCCGCCGCTTCGCAACTCACTTCGAGCGCGCGTTGCAGCGACACGCCTTCGCTGATCATCGCCGCAAAGGCGCCGACGAAGGTGTCGCCGGCGCCGGTCGTGTCCACCGGCGTGATGCGCTGGGCGGGCGCCCGCAGGCGGGTGCCTTCCGCCGTCACCGCGAGCGCGCCTTGTGCGCCGGCGGTGACAATGCAGGTGAGGTTGCCGGACTTCGCGAGTCCGGCGCTTGCGGCTTCGTAGTCGGCGGACGTCAGGCCGATGGCGGTGGCGGCGTCGCGGGCCTCGTGCTCGTTGACGAGGAGATAGTCGGTGACGGCGAGAAGCTCCGTGACCATCTCACGCGTCATCTGCTCCGGAACGGGTGCAAGGTTCCAGATGACGGTGCCGGAGGCGGCGGCGGTTCTTCGGGCAGCTTCCAGCGCGTGCGCAAAGGGCACCTCCATCTGAAGCACTAGCACGGTGTCCAAATTGAACAGCTCGCTCGCAAGATCGCCGGCACGCGCCGTCATGTTGGCGCCGCTCGCCACCGTGATTGCATTCTCGCCGGCCTGATCGACGGTGATGAAAGCGCAGCCGGTCGGCTCGTCGGCTCTGATGACGCGGTCGGCGTTGACGCCGTTGGCTCTGAGGTTCTCGATCGTGCTGTCGCCAAATCCGTCCCGGCCGACGCGGCCAGCCATGCTCACGCGTCCAGGCCCGGCGATCCGCGCGGCGGCAACGGCCTGATTGGCACCCTTGCCGCCGAAATGCGTCCGGTAGGACGGCGCCAGCACCGTTCGGCCAGGACCTGGAATCACCGGGACCTGCGCGACCAGATCGATGTTGAGCGATCCGAACACCAGGATCATGGCGGAGAGCCCTCAGCCTTCCTCGTCCATGACGCGCAGCTTCTCGACGCGGCGGCGGAAATCCTCGTCGGTGGAGAATTCGGCGGACAGGTACGACGACACGAGATCGACAGCGAGCCACGCGCCGACGATCTGCGCGCCGATGCACATGACGTTGACGTCGTCATGCTCGACGCTCTGATGCGCGGAGTGGACGTCGTGGCAGACCGCGGCGCGGATGCCCTTCATCTTGTTGGCGGCGATCGAGGCGCCAACGCCGGTGCCGCACACCATGATGCCGCGCGCGGCTTCGCCCGACGTCACCTTCGCCGCCACGGCGCGGGCGATGTCGGGGAAATCCACCGGCTTGTCGTCATAGGAGCCGACATCGATGACGTCGTGGCCGAGCTTGCGGATGTGGTCGATGACGGTCTGCTTGAGCGGCCAGCCGGCGTGGTCGGATCCGATGACGAGACGCATTCTTTGTCCTTCTTGATCTTTGCATGACCGCGACAGCCGGGCGCGGCTGTCACGATGTCTTTCCCCGTGGTTCAGCTGCGCATGTCCGCCGGCAGATCGACGCCGTGGAATTTCTTGTAGATGGCGTTGAGCTTGCCGTTCTTGACGTTCTCGGTGATCCAGGCGTTGAGCTTGTCCATCAGCGGCTGCTCACCCTTCTTCAGGCCGATGGCGAGGTCGAAGGTCGCCAGCGGAATCCGGGACTCGAACACGCGCGAGGGATTCTTCACGCCGATCTGGTTGATGATTGTCGCGGACGAGCCGACGCAGTCGACCTGACCCGAGACCGCCGCCGTCACCATGGTGGCGTCGTCGTCATAGCGCGCGATCTTGAGGTCCTTGTCCTTCATGCTGGACAAGGTTGTGTCCTGCGTGGTGCCGCGCGAGACGCCGATCGACTTGTCCTTCAGGTCCGGCCAGTCCTTCACGGTCGACGATTTCAGGCAGCCGACGTCGGATTGCAGCGTCGCATAGCGCTTGGTGAAGTCGATCACCTTGGCACGCTCGGCCGTCACCGACAGGGTCGAGATGATGATGTCGGCCTTGCCGGTCAGGACGTTCGGGATGCGGGTCGCACCGGTGGTCTGGATGAATTCCAGCTCGAGGCCCCAATCCTTGGCGAGGAGCTGCGCCACTTCGACATCGGAGCCGGTCGGCTTCATCGTGGAATCCATCATGCCCGAGGGCGGGATGGCGAGGTCGGTCGATATGCGGATCTTCTTTGCCTTCATGATGTCGTCGAGCAGATCGGCCGATGCGGGCGTTGCCGCGATCATGATGAGGCCGCACAACGCGGCGGCCGTTCCCAGCACTATCTTCTTGGTCATCCCTGGTTCTCCTCTCCCTGTTATGATTTTAGGTTTCCCGTTCCCACGAATTGCGTGAGTTCGGGCGTGGTCGGCGACGTCAGGATCGAGGCAGGTCCGGTCTCGTGGACCTTGCCTCGATGCATGAACACGATCCGGTCGGCGATGCCCTTGGCGAAGCCCATTTCGTGGGTGACCATCACCATGGTCATGCCGTCAGCCGCGAGCTGTTCGATCACCTTCAGCACTTCGCCGGTGAGTTCGGGATCGAGCGCGGAGGTGACCTCGTCGAACAGCATCACCTTCGGCTGCATGGCGAGCGAGCGGGCGATTGCGGCGCGCTGCTGCTGGCCGCCCGAGAGCTGCTCGGGATAGGCGTGCAGCTTCTCATCCAGCCCGACCTGCGCCAGAACTTTTCGTGCGAGATCCTTGGCCTGCGACGTCGCCATGCCCTTCACCGCGCAGGGCGCGAGCGTGATGTTCTGTTCGATGGTGAGGTGCGGAAACAGATTGTAGCTCTGGAACACGATGCCGACGTCCTGGCGTAGCGCACGCAAGTTCACGTCGGGACGGTCGACGCGATGCCCGCAGACCACGATCTGGCCACCGTCGACCTTCTCGAAGCGGTCGATGCAGCGCAGCGCGGTGCTCTTGCCGGAGCCGGAGCGGCCGATCAGGGCGAGCACCTCGCCACGTGCAACGGCAAAGGAGACGCCGTCGAGCACGCGGAGCGCGCCAAAGCTCTTCTGCACGTTGTGGAGCGATACGATCGGTTCGGAGGAGGGGGCGTTTTGCTGCATGTCAGGCTGGCGCGAGGTTGGACCTGCCACGCCCCATCCGCCGTTCCAGCCTCTGGCTGAACAGCGACAGGGGATAGCACATGGCGAAGTAGGTGACGGCGATGATGGCGTAGATGGCGAACGGTTCGAACAGCGAGTTGTTGACGATCTGGCCCGAGCGCATCAGCTCGACGAAGCCAACCACGGAGGCGAGCGAGGTGTTCTTGATAATCTGCACCATGAAGCCGACGGTCGGCGGCGTCGCAATGCGGATCGCCTGCGGCAGGATCACCTTGACCATGCGCTGGGTGCGGCTCAGCGCCAAGCCTTCGGCGGCTTCCCATTGCGGCTTCGGCACAGACTGGATGCAGCCGCGCCAGATCTCGCCGAGATAGGCCGCGACGTAGAGCGTCAGCGAGGCACCGGCCGCGACCAGCGGCGAGACCTTCAGGCCGATCGCGGCAAGACCGAAATAGCCGAGGAACAGGATGACGAGCAGCGGCGTGCCCTGGATCAACTGGACATAGATCGCACTGGCGAGCCGCACCGATTTCAGCGGCGAGATGCGCGCCAGTGCGATCACGAAGCCGACGATGCCGCCGCCGATCAGCGCGATCAGCGACAGACCGATGGTCCACAGCGCGCCCTGGCCGAGGAACATCAGGTGGTTGATGTTGAGATGTCCGCCCATGGTCATCTCACAACGGCGTGCCGAGCCGGCGCCGGCGCGGAAACAGGAGGAGGCCGAGGCCCCAGAAGCCGGCACGCATCACCAGCGACAGGATGACGTAGAGCACGGCGACGATGATGTAGGTCTCGAACGCGCGATAGGTGTCCGACTGGATGTAGTTGGCGACCGCGGTGAGCTCCTCGGCCGAGATTTGCGAGCAGACCGAGGAGGCCAGCATCAGGAGCACGAACTGGCTGGTGAGCGCCGGATAGACCTTCTCGACCGCCGGCAGCAGGATGATGTGCCAGTAGATCTGCAAGCGCGACAGCGCCAGCCCTTCGGCGGCCTCGATCTGCCCGCGCGGGATCGCCTCGAAGCCGGCCCGCATGATCTCAGCGGTATAGGCGCCGACATTGATGGTCAGCGCCGCCACCGCCACCGTGAACGCGGAGTATTTCAGGCCGAGGCTGGCGAGGCCGAAATAGACCAGGAAGATCTGCACCAGCAGCGGGGTGTTGCGGATGGTCTCGACATAGACTTTGCAGGCACCGGCAATCAGCGAATTGTGCGTGCCGCGTCCGACCGCCGCGAGCGTGCCGAGCAGAGCGCCTAGCACGGTCGCGAAGAATGCCAACTCAAGCGTGAGGACGGCGCCGGCCAGAAAGCTCGGCCAACGCTCCAGCACTGCGGGAAAGTCGAGTTGGAGGCTCATCGTTCCAGGGTCAGCCGGTGGTCTGGTTGGTCATGCGGTCATAGACGCGGAACAGAGCCTGGTTGCCGTTGCTGCCTTCGCCATGGGCGCGCGCATCGACATATTGGCTGGTGACGAGCGCGGTGCCGGGCAGGGGCACGTTCAGGGCCTGTGCGTGCTCCTGCACCAGGCGAAGGTCTTTGAGCTGCAGATCGATCCGGAAGCCCGCGGAGACGTCGCCGGCGATCATCGCGGGGCCGAGCTTGTCCAGCATCCAGGAAGCGGCGGAGCCGCCGAGCAGCACCCGGCGCAGCAGGTTGAGATCGAGGCCCGAAGCGCGGCCGAGCGCGAGCGCCTCGCAGATCGCCTGGATGTTGATGCCGCAGATCAGCTGATTGCAGAGCTTGACGGTCTGGCCGGCGCCGGATGCGCCGACATGGGTGATGGTCGTGCCCATCGCGCGGAAGAACGGCTCGGCCTTGGCGAACGTGTCCGCATCGCCGCCGGCCATGATCGAGAGCGCGGCGTTCCTGGCGCCCACCGGCCCGCCGGAGACCGGCGCGTCGATGAAGCCGACGCCTGTCTTCTGCAGGTCCGAATGGATGCGGCGGACGGCGACCGGCGAGATGGTGCTCATGTCGACGATCAGCTTGCCCGGCGGCGGGGAATTCAGCAGGCCCTGCTCGCCGTAGATCGTCGCCTCGACGTGGGGCGTGTCGGGCAGCATGGTGATGACGATATCGGTGCCTTGCGCGGCATCGGCAGGGCTTTTGGCACGCGTCGCGCCTTCCTTGACGCTGTCGGCCAGCGCGGCTTCGTTCAGATCGAAGACGCGGACCGCGTGGCCCGCCGCCTGCAGGTTGCGCACCATCTCCCGGCCCATCGTGCCGATGCCGATGAAGCCGACCTTGCCCTTGTCGTTCCGTCCCATGTCGTCAGTCCGTTTCTTGTTTAATCGGCGTCTTGATTGAAGGGCTGTGCGCGATCAGCCCGAGGCACTGGTCTTGTCGATGTCACCGACGACGGCGCGTCTGCGGTATTCGTCGCCGATGGCGAAATGCTTGCGCAGCGTCGCATCCGCGCGCTCGGGATCGCGCGCAATGAGGGCTTCGAAGATGCGGCGGTGATCGTCGACAAGGTAGGTCTTCATCGACGGGAAGGCCTGCACCAGCTCGCGGCGGCTGCGATGCGAATGCGTCAACAGGCCCGCCATGGAGGCGTGCAGCACGCTCAGCGTCTCCGAATGCGAGGCGACGACGATCGCGCGGTGGAAGTCGAAATCGGCCATGCCGCCGGCATCGGCTTCGTCGATGGTCTCGCCGATCTTCGTCAGCGCGCGCTGCAGCCGTTCGAAATCGGCGATGTTGGCACGTTCGCAGGCGAGGCGGATCGCCTGGCATTCGATCGCGACGCGCGCCTGCATGACGTCGTCGAGCATGTCCGCCTGCTGGGCGAGCGCGAAGGTGAAAAAATCGTTGAGCACCGAGACGTCCGGTCGCGTCACCACGGTGCCGATGCGGTCGCGGATCTCAACGATCCCCAGCACGGTGAGGGCGCGCAGCGCCTCGCGCACGATCGGTCGGCTGACGCCCAGCAGTGTAGCAAGCTCGCGCTCGGAGATCAGGCGGTCGCCCGGCTTGAGCGAGCCGGCAAGCAGGCGTTCGCGCAGGAAGGCAAACACCTTCTCGAACCCTTTTTCGCCGTCGCTCGCTCGCTTGAGCTCCATCCCTGTCTCTTGGTCTGATCTTGGTCAGACCAGTATGCTGACCAGAGCGTCGAGGTCAAGAGGCTTCGCTCTGAGAGATCAGCAGGCCGAGAGAGGTCTGGCGGAGCGCGACCCCCATCCGGCTTCATGCTGCGCCGCCGTCCGATTGTCGTCTTTCGCCCGGGGATGGCTCAGCCTTGGGCGTCCCGACCGGCTGTCCTTGCGCTCTCCTGGTGTTCGATAGACGCAAGGAGGTCCAGTTGGCTCGCCAAAGCGAGATAGGCGTTTGAAACGCTCACAAGCACATTGGCGAGCCGCTTCGCCGACATGGCATCATTCGCGCGCGCTCGGTATTGCTCCGCAAGCTTGCGACAATCCTCGGGTTTGAGCATTCAGCCCCCAAAAAGAGCTGAACACCCGCGCTGCACTCCTGGTTCCTAATCGCGAGTCCACGCAGCTGTACAAGCATCGTCGGTTGCGGCTCGCGCTCCGAGTTGCCATCATCCTCGCAAACCGAGATTCTTCCAGTGACCCTCACGTCTCTCCGAAGCAGTGTCCGCCTCCTCTACGAGGGCGCAACGCCGGACGGCGTGCGCTTCCGTTATGCGCTGCTCATCTTCGATATCGTGACGGTGCTGTTCATCATTGCAACCTCTTTCCTGCCGCCCAGTGACATCGTCGAGACGCTCGACGTGCTATTCGGCGTCATTCTGCTTGCCGACTTCTCCGCCCGACTCCTGGTCGATCGGCATCCGTTTCAAAAATTCACCCAGCTCGCGACGTGGGCTGACATGGTCGCGATCGTATCCTTCCTGGCGCCGCTTGCCGGCGAGGCGGGCGGCTTTCTCCGGATTCTGCGGACGTTGGGCCTGCTTCGCGACTACCAGATGCTGGTGAGGCTGCGCATCGATTCCCCGTTCTTTCGTCGCAACGAAGAGGTCATCTTCGCCGTCACGAACCTCGCCGTTTTCATCTTCGTCATGACCGGGATCGTCTACGAGACCCAGAAGTTTCGCAACGACGAGATCCGAAACTATGCCGATGCCCTGTATTTCACCGTCACGGCGCTGACGACGACCGGCTTTGGCGACATCACCTTGTCAGGCACGTTCGGTCGCCTGATCACCGTCGTGATCATGATTTTCGGCGTAACGCTGTTCTTCAATCTCGCCCGCGCGCTCCTCAGTCCTCACAAGGTGCGGTTTCAATGCCCGACGTGCGGGCTCCAGAGACACGATGCCGACGCCGTGCATTGCAAGGCCTGCGGTACCGTTATCAATATTCCCGATGAAGGGGCGATCTGAAGAGCCCTCGGCGCGACGTGGACGCCTTCGATGGTGACATCATGCCAGTGTTTTGCCCGACGGATCAACTTTGATTTCGGTTTACCCGTAAGTCATTGAGCGGACAGAGGTCGGCTACTGTGCATGGGGTTGTTTTTCATACTTTTATCGGGCGGCCCGCTGCTGACTGCATTTGGGTCACCGCAACACCACCCACGCCGGCGCGTGATCGCTGGCGCCGTCCTCGCCGCGGATCTTCTTGTCGACGCCGGCTTTGGCGAGGCGCGGGGCGAGGGCAGGGCTGAGCAGGAGATGGTCGAGCCGCAGGCCCGCGTCGCGCGGCCAGCGGTTCCGCTTGTAGTCCCAGAACGTGTAGACGCGCTTGTCCGGATGCAACTCGCGGATCGCGTCGCACCAGCCTTGCTCGACCAGCGCGGCAAAGGCCGCGCGGCTCTTCGGCTGGATCAGCGCATCCTTGTCCCATGAGCGCGTCGGATAGATATCGATCTCGGTGGGCGCGACATTGTAGTCGCCGGCGAGCACCACCGGCAGGTCCTGCTTGATGAAGGTCCCGGCGTGGCGCCGCAGCCGCGCGAACCAGTCAAGCTTGTAGTCGAATTTCGGTCCCGGCTGCGGATTGCCGTTGGGCAGGTAGATGCTGGTGACGATGACGCCGCGCACCGCGGCCTCGATGTAGCGCGCTTCGAGATCGGCAGGCTTTCCCGGCAAGCGGTCGCGCGTCAGCACGGGCTCGGCATTGCGGGCGAGGATGGCGACGCCGTTCCATGTCCTTTGTCCACGCCACACCGCGCCATAGCCGGCCCTTTCGATGGCGGCCGCCGGAAATTCGCCATCACTTGCCTTCAACTCCTGAAGCGCGACGACATCGGGCTTCGCCATTCGCAGCCATGCCACCAGATTGGGCAGGCGGCGGTTGATGTTGTTGATGTTGAATGTCGCGATCTTCATCTAGAGCTACCGGCTCTGCCTTTCGTCTCCGGAGATACAATGCCCAAGTTAAGCTTTGCCGCTACCGCCTTCGTCGTCGCGTTCTCCGGGGCCACGGCACAGTCAGCCGAAACGCGCGGCGCGTGCAAGGCGGACTACGACAAATTCTGCGCCGGCATCGCGCCGGGTGGCGGCATCGTCGCATGTCTCAACGCCAAGCGCGACCAGCTCAGCGCCACCTGCAAGACGGCGCTGGACAGCAGAAAGAAGAAATAATCCTTGTGTCCCGGACGCGCGGAGCGCGAGCCGGGATCCAGAAGGCGACACGGTGAACTGTTGAGATATGGGCCCCGGCTCTGCAGCGCACTACGCCGCGAAGTGCGGCGCACTGCGCTGCGTCCGGGGCACGCGCGCGTGTTAACTCGGCAGCGGCGGCAACGCCGACGGCTGTTCGATCGGCGGTGGGGAAGGCGGCTGCCCGGCGTTCGACGCGGGCTCCGGCTTCGTCAGCGGCTCCTCGACATTGCCGCCCTTGTAGACGCGGGCATAGCGGTGGCCGAGGCTGGTCAGCACCTCATAGCCGATCGTGCCGAAATGGTGCGCGAGCTCGTCGACGGTGATGCCTTCGCCGAGCAGCGTCACCATGTGGCCGCGCCGCACCGCGTTCGGCGGCAGATCGGTGATGTCGATCGCGATCAGGTCCATGGAGATGCGGCCCGCGACAGGGCAGCGCTTGCCCGCCACGATGACATCGGCGCCGCGGGTGCCGTCATTGGAGCTGGCGGCGCGGAAATAGCCGTCGGCATAGCCGACTGCGATGATCGCCAGTTTCGTCGGCCGCCGCGCGGTCCAGGTGCCGCCATAGCCGACGGTATCGCCGCGCTCGATGCTGCGGATCTGCACGATGCGCGCCTTGAGGTCGACCACCTGCTGCATGGGATTGTCGGCCTCCGGCGTCGGGTTGACGCCGTAGAGCGCAGCTCCCGGCCGCACCAGGTCGAACTGGAAGGGCGCGCCGAGGAAGATGCCGGAGGAGTTGGCGAGCGCCGCCGGCACGCCTGTGAACTCGCTGGCGATGCTGCGGAAGGCCGCGAGCTGTCTGGCATTGATCGGGCTGTTGAGCTGCTCGGCCGAGACCAGATGGCTCATCACCAGCGTGATGCCGTGATCGCCGGCGTTGATGCGGGGGATGATGGCCTGCGCTTCCGACAGCGTCAGCCCGAGCCGGTTCATGCCGGTGTCGATGTGAACAGCGGCGCCCCCGTTCCAGCCGGTGCGGCGGCAGAACACGTCCCATTCGGCGAGCTCGTTGAGATCGCCGATCACCGGACGGCAATTGATCTTGGCGTAGTGCTCGCCGGTGTTCTGGAAATAGCCGCCGAGCACGTAGATCGTGGGCTCCGGAACGGCGGCGCGCACCTTGCGCGCTTCCTCGATGGTGGCGACGAAGAAGGTCTTGCAACCGGCTCTGCTCAGGGCGCGCGACACCTGCTCGGCGCCGCAGCCATAGGCGTCGGCCTTGATGACCGCCGAACATTCAGCCGGCACCGCGGTCTTCTCGAGCTTGCGCCAATTGGCGATGATCGCATCGAGATCGACGGTCAGCACGCCGCCGAAGGCGGCGAGCGCGGCAGCCTGGTTGGCCTCCGGGGAGAGGGGGCCGGATTGCGGGATTGATTTCGGGGCGGACGCCATTGTCATGGCGTCGTTTTACGCAAGAGACCGGCCCCGTTCAACCCGGGGAACAATCTAGTAGTCGCTGCGGTCCGGCAGTTGGCCGTCATGCGCGAGGTCGCCGAAGCGCGTGACCGAGGCATCGAAGTGCAGCTCGACGGTGCCGGTCGGACCGTGGCGCTGCTTGCCGATGATGACTTCGGCGCGGCCGACCGTGCGTTCCATGTCGGCCTGCCATTTGGCATGCTCTTCGGTGCCGGGGCGCGGCTCCTTCATGGCGAGGTAATATTCCTCGCGGAACACGAACAGCACGACGTCGGCGTCCTGCTCGATCGAGCCGGATTCGCGCAGGTCCGAGAGCTGCGGCCGCTTGTCGTCGCGCGATTCCACCTGGCGCGAGAGCTGCGACAGCGCGATCACGGGAACGTTGAGCTCCTTGGCCAGCGCCTTCAGGCTGGTCGTGATCTCCGTGATTTCCTGCACGCGACTGTCGCTGGCGCGCTTGCCCGAGCCCGAGAGCAGCTGGATGTAGTCGATCACCAGGAGATCGAGACCCTTCTGGCGCTTGAGCCGGCGCGCGCGCGCCATCAGCTGCGCGATCGACAGGCCGCCGGTGGCGTCGACGTAGAACGGCAGCGACTGCAGCTCGATCGAGACCTGCCGGATCTTCTCGAAATCGGCTTCCGTGATGCCGCCGCGGCGGATGTGGGAGGAGGGAATGCCGGTGCGCTCGGCCACGATACGCGTGGCGAGCTGGTCGGCCGACATTTCGCAGGAGAAGAAGCCGATCACGCCGCCATTGGCGGCCTTCATGGTGCCGTCGGCCTGAAGCTCCGGCACGTAGGCCTGCGCGACGTTGTAGGCGATGTTGGTCGCCAGCGACGTCTTGCCCATGCCGGGGCGTCCCGCAACGATGATGAGGTCGGAATGCTGCAGACCGCCCATCTTGGTGTCGAGGTCACGCAGGCCCGTCGAAATGCCCGACAGCTTGCCGTCGCGCTGGAACGCCTTGGCTGCGAGATCGACGGCGACCGTGAGCGCCTGCGAGAATTTCTGGAAGCCGCCGTCATAGCGGCCGGACTCGGCGAGCTCGTACAGCTTGCGCTCGGCGTCCTCGATCTGCGCCCGCGGTTGGAAGTCGACCGGCGCGTCATAGGCGACGTTGACCATGTCCTCGCCGATGCCGATCAGGTCGCGGCGCAACGACAGATCGTAGATGGTGCGGCCATAGTCCTGGGCGTTGATGATGGTGGTGGCTTCGGCCGCAAGCCGCGCCAGGTATTGTCCGATAGTCATGCCGCCGACATCGGTATCGGCCGGCAGGAACGTCTTCAGCGTGACCGGGGTGGCAATCTTGCCCATCCGGATCAGGCTGCCGGCGGTCTCGAAGATGGTCTGGTGCAGCGGCTCGAAGAAGTGCTTGGCCTCCAGGAAGTCGGAGACGCGGTAGAAGGCGTCGTTGTTGACCAGGATTGCGCCCAGAAGGCTCTGTTCCGCCTCGATATTGTGCGGTGCGCTCCGATAGGCGGGAGTTCCGGCATCGGGCGCGAGTTTGAGAACGTTCGAATCAGTCAGTGCCATGGTCGGGCGTGCTTAGCAATTTTCTTGGGCGGATGCGGGGCCGGGATAAAGCGCCGCCGCAGGTCAAAGCGGAAGCAAAAGCTGACCGCTATCAACCGCTCAGTTAAAATGGTGGATGATTAGCAGTCGCAGCACGCGCCGCGCTTGACTGGATTTTGGCGGAACTCGCTCGGCGCAGAGAGCTGTGATCGCGCCGCGGAAAAATCCTGAAATCCGTGAACCCGGGGGGCTGACGTGCAGACCTATCGAGAAGCGCGCGAAATGACGCTCGCTGACCGATTCGGCTCGGCTTCAGACCAGCAGGAGGTAGACCAGCGCAACCAGGGCCGCCCCAACGCCGGTGACGATCAGGGCGTAATCGGTGCGAAGGTCGTCCTGCACGTCAAACGAGGTTTGGGTCTCTTTGCTCATGGCGACGGTCTAGGCCAGGCCCGACCAGACTTCTGTGAAGCAGATCACATCTCCCCGGATTCTTTCGGGTGTCATGCCGGAACAGGCGGATGGGCAGGGGATTATCTCATTCCCCCGCCAACAGGGATACGAGGCGAGCGATGCAGCCAGAACGGCAGCACCAGAACTGGCAAAGCGAGACAGGCAGCCGGCTTTGGCTGTCGGGGCTGATCGCGGCTATGAAGCACGCGGAGCGGCCCGAGGTGCGTCGCCAGCCGGTCGCCCCCGAAATCCTGCTGGAATTGCGGGCGCAATTGGCGTTAACGGCGTCTTTCCGGACGTCCGGGATTTCGACACTTCGTCACTAGGATCCGGACCTATTCACCAGCCAGCTTGAGCTTCGGCATGGCCGCGCCCTCCCGGGCCCGCAGCCGGGCTTCTTCCTGCGGAATATAGTCGCGGGTCATCGGCACCACGCCCTGGCGACGGGTGATCTGGATCTGGAAGTTCATCATGGCTTGCTTGCGGAACGTCATCTCGCAGGCCGCGAGGTAAAATTCCCACATCAAGGCGAAGCGCTCGTCGTAGAGCTGCACGGCTTCCTCGCGCCGCGCCATGAACCGCTCGCGCCAAGCCTTCAGCGTCTCGGCGTAGTGCAGGCGCAGAATCTCGATGTCGCAGACCAGCAGGCCCGCGCGCTCGATCGCCGGCAGCACCTCCGAGAGGGCGGGGATGTAGCCGCCGGGGAAGATGTATTTGGCGATCCACGGATTGGTCGAATCCGGTCCCTGCGAACGGCCGATCGAATGCAGCAGCATGACGCCGTCTTCCTTCAGCAGCTCGGCGCAGCGCTGGAAGTAGGCGTCGTAGAACCTCGCCCCGACATGTTCGAACATGCCGACGGAGACGATGCGGTCGAACGTACCTTCGACGTCGCGATAATCCTGGAGCTGGAATCTGGCCGAGCCCGTCAGGCCCTTTTCGGCGGCGCGCGCATTGGCGACCTGCAGCTGCTCGGTCGAGAGCGTGATGCCGGTGACGTCGGCGCCCGCGATCTCGGCGAGATAGAGCCCGAGGCCACCCCAGCCGGAGCCGATGTCGAGCACGCGCTGGCCATTGCCGACGAGAAGCTTCGCCGCGATGTGCCGCTTCTTGGCAAGCTGCGCGTCGTCCAGCGACATCTGGGGCGTCTCGAAATAGGCGCAGCTATATTGCTTGTCGGCATCGAGAAATAGCGAATAGAGCCGGCCGTCGAGATCGTAATGATGAGCCACGTTTTGACGGGAGCGCGGGCGGGGATTGAACTGCTTGAGGTGCCGCGTCAGGTAGCGCAGGTGCCACCACGGCTTTGCCCACTGCGGCAATGGGTCGGGTTGATCGAGCAGGATCGCGAGGGCATCAGCTATGGTGCCGCGCTCGACCACGAACTCGCCGTTCATGTAGGCCTCGCCCAGCCCCAGCTCGGGATTGACGAGGACCCTCCGCTCGGAGTCCGCAGTGACGAAGCGGACTGCGACCGGCTCGCCGGAGCCGTCGCCGACGGTGAACTTCGACCCGCTCGCGCTGGTCACCGTCAACGACCCGCGGCGGATGAATTGGGACAGAAATCGACGCAACAAACGGTCCATCGGCAATCCTCTCGAGCGAACCCGAAAGATGCGACTACCCGGCCTTTATAACTGACGCCCAGGCGCCGCAGCGGTTCCTATGCGTTTGCATTCAAATCTAGCGAGCCGGTTCCGGCTGCGCTATTGCACTGTGTTCAAAGTAGATATTCGAAAACCGCTTAATCACATCCTTGCGCGCGGACCTGCTTCCATTCGCGGCTCAATCGGTTAAAAGGTGACCGCCGCCGCGCCGGATGCCGGCTGCATTTGCGGAAATTCAACGGAGATGATGGGAATGTCGAGCCGAGCGCTCAGCCTCGCGACGGTGTTGCTTCTGATTGGCTTCGGTGCGGCTAATTCCGTTCTTGCGCAGGCGACGAATCTCGAGGCTGGCAAGACCCCGTCGCAGCTGTTCTCGCAGACCTGCAATGTCTGCCACAAGAGCCCGCGCGGGCTGCTGAAGTCCGTGTCGCCCGGCTCGCTGCCGGGATTCCTGCGCCAGCACTACACGACGAGTTCGGACATGGCGGGCGTCCTCTCCGCCTATCTGATCTCGAACGGTGCCACCGACACCCGCTATCAGGCCAAGGACGCCAAGAAGGACGGCGCCGCGCCTGAACAACAGGGTCGGCGCCAGCGCGCGCAGGATGCCGCGAGGCCGGACGGCGAGGGCGCTGCTTCTGCCGCCGAGGGTACGCGCCAGAAGCGTGCGGCGCGGCCGGCCGAGGAGGGTGCCAAGCCGGAGGGAGAGGCTGCGCCCGAGGCACGCAAAGGCAAGCGGCGCGCCAAGCCCGACACGGAGGAAGCCCCGAAGGTCGATGCCGCGGCGCCGGCGAGCGACGACAAGAAGAGCGAGCCGAAGCCGGAGCCCGTCAAGCCTGACAGCGCCAAGGTCGAGCCGCGCAGCGAGACGCCGGCGCTGCGGCCAGATCCGGTCCCGCAGGTGACGCCGGCCGCTCCAGCCGCCGCCAAGCCCGCTGAGCCGGCCGCGCCCAAGCCGGTGGAAGAGGCTGCTCCGAAACCTGCCGAGCCGGCCCCCGCGGCCAAACCGCAGGAACAGGCGCCGCCCGCGACCGCTGCAGCCCCGCCGCCGCCGGCGCCGCCTGCGTCCTCCGGTCCGCCGGCGCCGCCGATCTCGCGCTAAGTCACCCGGATCTTTCGATCGACGATGCGAAGGCGCCCATCCGCGGCCTTCGCATCGTCTTGACCGTCATTAGAGTAGTGCTCTAGAGTATTGCTCTAGGAGGCGCCCATGACGGCGAGCGTACGAGACGATCTGTTGGCGGCCGGCCTTGCCGTGTTCGACCGCGTCGGCTTCGAAGCCGCGACGGTGGCTGCGATCCGCACCCGCGCGCGGGCTTCCAACGGCAGCTTCTTCCACGTCTTCGGTTCGAAGAAAGAACTTGCCGGTGCGTTGTTTCTGGAGGTCCTGCGGCACTATCACGCCGCGATACTGGCTGCGCTCGATCCCGGCCCCGACGCCGAGCAGGGCATCGATCGCCTGATCCGGGCGCATCTCGACTGGATCGTCACCAGCCGGCGCGAGGCGCGCTACCTCTTCGAGATCTCGCGCAGCGAGTGGGGCGAAGACGTGCGCGACGCCCAGCGGGCGCAGAATGCGCGGCTTGCCGAAGGCATTGAGCGCTGGCGCGCGCCGCTTGTCGCAAGCGGCGAACTTCTCCCGATGACGCCGGTGATGTTCGTTAGCCAGCTGATCGGTCCGGCGCAGATTTTCTGCCGCGCCTATCTGTCGGGTCGCGAGCGCACCGATCCGCGCATCGAGGCGGACACGCTGATCGCCTGCGCCAATCGTGCGCTGAGGCCGTTCGATCGCATCAACAAGCAATAAGGGGAGATCGCATGCGGGCCGAAGCTGATCCGGAATTTGCGCCGATTGCCGAGCGCATCCACGCCAATATCGGCCGGCAGGGTTTCATGAACCTGGTCGGCGCCGAGCTCTCCGAATTGGCGCGCGGCACCTGCACCATCGCCGTGGAGCGCCGGCCGGAGCTGTTACAGCAGCACGGCTTCTTCCATGGCGGCGTCACCGCCTTCCTGGTCGACAACGCCACCACGATCGCAGCCGCCACGTCGCGCGGCCAGCCGGCGTTGACAGCGGAATACAAGCTCAATCTGCTGTCGCCTGCGGTCGGCGAAAAGCTGATCTGCCGCGCCCGGGTGATCAAGCCGGGCCGCCAGGTCGCGGTGGTCGCCGCCGACGTGTTCTGCGTCAGCGACGGCGTCGAGAAGCATACGGCCACCGCGCTGGCCTCGATCGCGATGCTGAGCGAGGACGTCGTTGCGAAAACGAAAAGCCCGGCCGCGTGAGGCAGCCGGGCTCCGTTGTTTCTTCGTCATTGCCGGGCTTGACCCGGCAATCCATCAAGAAAGCTTCTTTGACGATGGATGCGCGGGTCAAGCCCGCGCATGACGAGTTGTGGCTTACTTCTCTTCCGCAGCCGGCGCCGGCGCGACCTCGTCGTGCTGGGCTTCCGGATCGAAGAACTCGCCGGCGGCGGCGATCGCCTCGGCGGCCGCGTCGCGATCCTCGTTGCGGGTCGATATGTCCTCGCCGCGGTTGATGCGCTCGGCCTCGTCCTGGCTGCGGGCAACCGTGACGGTGATCTCGACCTCGACTTCGGGATGAACGGCAACGGTGATCGAGTGCTTGCCGATGGTCTTGATCGGCGCGTCGAGCTGGATCTGCGGACGGGCGAGCGAAACGCCGTCGGCTTCGAACGCGAGCACGATGTCACGCACGTTGACCGAGCCGAACAGCTGGCCGGCTTCCGAGGCCTGGCGGATCACGATGATGTTCTTGCCCTCGATCTTCTCTGCGACCTTGGACGCCTCGGCCTTCGAGGCGAGGTTGCGCGCTTCGAGCTCGGCTTTCATGCCGTCATACTTGGCCCGGTTGTCGGCGGTGGCGCGCAGCGCCTTGCCGCGCTTGAGCAGGAAATTGCGAGCGTAGCCGTCGCGAACCTTCACGACTTCGCCCATCTGGCCGAGCTTGTTGACGCGTTCCAGCAAAATGACTTCCATATTCGTTCTCCTTTTGAAGTGCTCTCGAAGGTTTCAGTTTCGGGTTGAACTCAGGGGGTAGGCAGTGGCGGCGGCTGCCGGCTGCGCAGGAAGCGTTCGCGCAAACCAAACAAGGCATCCGCAAGCCCAAGGATCACCATCGCGACCACGGGCCATCCGAACACGACGACGGCGGCGTAGGTCGAGCCGAGCCAGAACGTGCGGCCGTTCAGCGCGAGCGTCAGCGTATGCAATACGGCGAAACCGGCCAGCGCATAGCTCATCAACAGCGCGGCAGTGGCGATCTGCGCCACGATGCCAAGCAGCCCCCCGGTGAAGCAGAAGGCGAGGGAGATGCACAGCACCACCAGCGTCATCTGCGGCAGCTCGGTGGTCTTGAGGTCCGGCCAGGGACGGCGCAGCCGGCCCGACGTCGCGGTCACCTTGGCGCTGAGCCAGAGGTTGAGGGTCAGCGTCATCGTCGCGGCAATCGTGGCGGCGGCGGGTGCGATGCGCACCAGCGCGTCGACGAACTGGCTGGCTTCGCCCGAAGTTTGCGTGTCGGTGGCGCGCAGGAGGCGCGTCAGGCCACGGCGCAACGTGCCGATGATGGTCTCGGCGTCGGTCCCGAGCGTGAGCAAAGCGGCCATCGTGGTCAGCGTCGCGAAGCCTGCAATCCAGAGCAGGATGCGGCCGACCGGGTACCACTCGACGTCCGGCTCCGCGGAGGGCGCGGTGCCGGTCGCAGACGCGGCGCTTCCCACCTGACGTCCGAGCAGGACGAGATGGCCGAGCCACCACGCCGGCAACGCGACGGTGACGGCGAAGGCGATGCAGTAGGGCAGGCCGAACAGGGCGCCAAGGCCGATCGCGGCAGCGATGCCGCCGAGGCTCGCGCAAAGCGGGCCCCAGCCGATCGCGGCGACCATCAGGGGGAGCGGAGCGAGATAGAACAGGACAAGCGCGATCAGCGCGCCCGAGATGATCGAGGCGAACATCAGGGCCGACGCAGCGCCGGCGATCAGGGCTATCAGTCCAAAGGCCATCATCAGCTGTCCCGCTCCCTTCGAGCGGTTAGAGGCGTCGCTTGCCCCAACCATCGGCGACCGGACGACCCGGAAGCCTTATGAGTTCGAAAAAGTTGCGACCGGCGGCGCTAGCGCCGCCGGTCGAATTGGTCGTATCAGCGAATGACGTAGGGCAGGAGGCCCAGGAAGCGCGCGCGCTTGATGGCGCGGGCGAGCTCACGCTGCTTCTTCGCGGACACCGCGGTGATGCGGCTCGGCACGATCTTGCCGCGCTCGGAGACGTAACGCATCAAGAGCTTGGAGTCCTTGTAGTCGATCTTCGGAGCATTGGCGCCCGTGAACGGGCAGCTCTTGCGACGACGGAAAAACGGGCGGCGTGCACCAGCTTCAGCCATTGGTCTTACTCCCCATCCGTGGTTTCAGCTTCGTCGCGCGGACGGCGCGGACCGCGATCACCGCGGAAACCGCCCTCGCGGTCGCCACGGAAGCCGCCTTCACGCTCGCCGCGGAAGCCACCGCCGCGGTCGTCACGCTCGCGATCACGGTCGGCCTTGCGCATCATCGCGGACGGGCCTTCCTCGAGCTCCTCGACGCGGACGCTGAGATAGCGGATCACGTCTTCGCTGATGCGCTCCTGGCGCTCGATCTCGGCGATCGCCGCGGACGGCGCGTCGATGTTGAGCAGCACGAAGTGCGCCTTGCGGTTCTTGTTCATCCGGTAGGTGAGGGAGCGCACGCCCCAATTCTCGGTCTTGGTGATCTTGCCGCCGAGACCTTCGACGATACCGGTCATCTGCGCAGTCAGCTCTTCGACCTGCTGCGGGCTCGCGTCCTGACGCGCGAGAAAAACATGCTCGTAAAGAGGCATGGTCGTCCTTTCCTCATGTTGGCGCATCGCCCGGCGTCAAACCCTTAAGAGGCCTTCGGAAAGGACTCTGGGATCAAGCTCAGAAGGCGGAAACACGGGACGACGGGCCGACTGGCCCTGCCACATCAAAATCACGAATGATTTGCTGAGACCGTCCGTTCAGCTCCCGGCCGGGGTCTGCGGATGGGCGCCTTATACGGATTTTGGCCGGCTTTGCAAGGTGGAGGGGCATCTTCGAGCCGAGCCGGTCCGCCCCTCCAACCGGGAACAAGAGCCCCATCCTCCAATACCAAGATTCGGCTTGATCTATTTGTTTGTATAACATACAAATAAATCAGCGGAGAGGATTCCATGGTGGAAGCGTCGGCCGATGCGCCGCTCGAAGCGGCAGGCGACCCCAAGCACGCCGCGCGCGCGACGCGCTCGGCCGGCCGCAAGATGCGGTCACTGCTCCTGGATGCTGCGAGCCCGCTGTTTCGGGAGCGGGGGCTGTCAGGCACGTCGATTACCGACATCGCGGCCGCCGCGGACGCGTTCCCGAGCCAGATCACCTATTACTTCCGCACCAAGGAGGCGCTGTTCGTCGAATGCGCCTGCCGGGATCTGTTGTATCTGGCACGGGCCACCGAGCAGGCGGCGCTCAAGGCGCGGACTCCCGGGGAATACACCCACGCGCTGGCCGAGACCGTGACGGCGAGCGATTCGGTCGCCTTCTTCGCCGAGGCGCTGACGCTGACGCGGCGTCGCCAGGATCTCGCGCCACTGGTGGAGCGCACCATCGAGCGCCTGCACAGCGAGGGTGCGCGCGCTTATGCGGGGCAGGTCGAGCGGCACGGTTGGCGCTCGCTGCGCGCGCCCGACGAAAGCTCGCGGCGCTTCTGGGCGGTCGCCATCGGCGTCATTCTCGAGGGCTATGCGATGGGCCGCTCGCCCGAGGCGCTCTGCGCCGAGATGCTGCGCGTGCTGGGCGAGCAGGCGAAATCCACTGAAGACACCGGGCGCCTGCGTCTCGTCGAGGCGCGCGAGGCATCCGACAATTCGAATGGAAAGGGTTAGGCCATGACCGCGCTTCGCATGCGTGCCCGCGATTTCCTGACCGACGATCAATTGGCCGAGGTGCGCCAGCGCGCGACGTGGAAAGGCGCTGCGCTGATCGCGCACGCCTGGGCGCTGATCATTGCAGCCATCGCGCTGGTCGCGTGGTGGCCCAATCCGCTCACCTATATCTTCGCCGTCGCCATCATCGGCTCGCGCCAGCTCGGCCTTGCGATCCTGATGCATGACGGCGCACATGGCTGCCTGTCCGCCGACGAGAAAACCAATCTGACGCTGAGTCAGTGGTTCTGCGCCTATCCGCTGTTTGCGGAGACGCGCAGCTACCGGCGCTATCACCTTCAGCACCATGCGCGCACCCAGCAGGAGGACGACCCCGACCTGGTGCTGTCGGCGCCGTTTCCGATCACGAAGCTGAGCTATCGTCGCAAGTTCATCCGCGACATCACCGGGCAGACCGGCTATCAGCAGCGCAAGGCGCAGTTGCTCAACGCGCTCGGGCCAAGGGCCTGGTCATGGCGGCGACGCGCGGCGCATTTCTGGGAGATGCTTGGCCCGCAATGTGTGGTCAACGGGATCATGTTTGCCGCGCTCGCCGCGGCCGGCGTGTGGTGGGCCTATCCGCTGCTCTGGCTGGTGCCGCTCTTGACGTGGATGATGGTCATCACCCGCATCCGCAATATCGCCGAGCACGCCGTCGTCCCCGATAGCAGCGACCCCTTGCGCAACACGCGCACGACGCATGCCAATTTTCTCGAGCGCCTGTTCATCGCGCCGTATTACGTGAACTATCACCTCGAGCATCATCTGTTGTTCTACGTGCCCTGCTACAATCTGCCGAAGGTGCACCGGCTGCTGAGTGCGAGCCGGTACGCCGATCGCATGGAAGTGCAGCCGAACTACGCTGCGGTGCTGCGGCTGGCCACGGCAAAGCCGAACCGCGAGGATCGGCCGGGGCAACTGGTGAACAGTGCGCGGCGCGCGCGGGCAGGAGCGGACGTCGATGCCAACCAGACCGCCGGCGGGTTTTGAGGGGCTCATTCCCCGTTGAATGCTGCTCCAGGTTCCCGTCTCGGCTTGACAGTGCGGCCCCGGACGGTGTCTACGGCCCCCTTTGGAGCATGATCCGGAACCATGGCCCAAGGAACCCCGGCCTAAGGCCGGGCGTAAATCGGCTGCCGGTTCAGAACAGGGATCATGCCTGACAGCAGGGAGCGCCGATGACGGCTGCATTCACATTTCCTGGGCAGGGTTCCCAGGCTGTCGGCATGGGCAAGGCCCTGGCCGACGCCTTCCCGGTGGCGCGCGCCGTATTCGACGAGGTCGATGCCGCGCTCGGGGAGAAGCTGACGGCCATCATCTGGGAAGGTCCGGCCGAAACTCTCCAGCTCACCGAGAACGCCCAGCCGGCGCTGATGGCCGTGTCTGTCGCGACCTTGCGCGTGCTCGAGGCGGAGGCTGGTTTTTCCATGGGACGAGATGCTGCCTTCGTCGCCGGCCACTCGCTCGGTGAATATTCGGCGCTGGCGGCGGCCGGCAGCCTGACGGTTTCGGATACCGCGCGTCTGCTTCGCACCCGCGGTCTCGCAATGCAAAAGGCGGTCCCGGTCGGCGCCGGCGCGATGGCCGCGCTGCTCGGTCTCGACTACGAGGCCGCCATGGAAGTTGCGGGCGAGGCGGCGCAGGGGCAGGTCTGCCAGGCCGCCAACGACAATGGCGGCGGCCAGGTCGTCGTCTCCGGCGACAAGGCTGCGGTCGATCGCGCCGTCGAGATCGCCAAGGCCAAGGGCGCCAAGCGCGCGATGCTGCTGCCGGTGTCCGCCCCGTTCCATTGCAAGCTGATGCAGCCGGCTGCGGATGCCATGGCGGAGGCGCTGTCGAAGGTCACGATCAAGGCGCCGGCCGCCCCGCTGGTGTCGAACGTGCTGGCGAGCGCCATCACCGATCCCGACGAGATCCGCCGCCGCCTGGTCGAGCAGGTCACCGGCACGGTGCGCTGGCGCGAGTCGGTGGCTTACATGGCCGGGCAGGGCGTCACCCGCTTCTTCGAGATCGGCGCCGGCAAGGTGCTGACCGGTCTCGTCAAGCGTATCGCGGACGGCGCCGTCGGCATTGCGGTCGGCGGCCCGAACGATATTGCCGCCGCCAAGGATGCATTGGCCGCAGCGAAGCAGGCTTAAAGGAGCCCATCAATGTTCGATCTGACTGGCCGAAAGGCGCTCGTCACCGGCGCGACCGGCGGCATTGGCGGCGCGATCGCGCAGGCGCTGCACGCGCAGGGCGCCACCGTCGCCATTTCAGGGACGCGCAAGGAGGTGCTGGACGAGCTCGCCGGCAAGCTCGGCGAGCGCGCCCACGTGCTGCCCTGCAATCTCTCCAAGGCCGATGAGGTCGAGGCGCTGGTGCCCGCTGCGGAGGCGGCGATGGGCCAGGTCGACATTCTCATCGCCAATGCCGGCATCACGCGCGACAATCTCTTCGTGCAGCTTCGCGACGAGGACTGGGACGAGGTCATCAACGTCAATCTGACCGCGACCTTCCGCCTGGCGCGCGCCGCGACCAAGCTGATGATGCGCAAGCGCTTCGGCCGCATCGTCGCCATCACCTCGGTGGTCGGCGTCACCGGCAATCCCGGGCAAGGCAATTATACTGCGTCGAAGGCCGGCCTGATCGGCATGATCAAGACGTTAGGGGCCGAATACGCCAAGCGTGGCGTGACCGCGAACTGCATCGCGCCGGGCTTCATCAAGACGCCGATGACCGATGCGCTCAACGACAAGCAGCGCGAAACGATTCTCACCAAGGTTCCGGCCGCCCGCCTCGGGACGCCCGAGGACATCGCAGCGGCCGCCGTCTATCTGAGCTCGAACGAAGCAGCCTACGTCACCGGGCAGACCATCCACGTCAACGGCGGCATGGCCATGATCTGACGTCTCGTGCCGCGTCGCCTGTCACGGCGGTGCGGCATGCGGCAAACGGCCGTTTCCGGAGCGAAATGAGGCTTGTAGTCAAGGCAATTGAAGTATGATAACCGGACCTCCAACGGATGGGCAAAGAACGCCATTGCAGGTTTTTGAAACCCTGTATATTGGCGATGCGGAGCCTTTGGCCGTCGTTCGCCGGGGCCTCCATCGGTTAGGATGGGCCAAATCAAAGTTCGTAAGCGAAGGCAGTCAAACGACCACGACGGCTCGTATCGTCCCGGGGGGTCGGGTCTACAGGGAACAACACGAGGTTAAGCAATGAGTGACATTGGCGAGCGGGTTAAGAAGATCGTGGTCGAACACCTTGGTGTTGAACCCGAGAAGGTTGTCGACAACGCGAGCTTCATCGACGACCTCGGCGCCGACAGTCTGGATACCGTCGAGCTGGTGATGGCGTTCGAAGAGGAATTCGGTTGCGAGATTCCGGACGACGCTGCGGAAACGATTCTCACCGTCGGCGACGCTACGAAGTTTCTCGAGAAGAACGCGAAGAGCTAAGGCTCTTCAATTTCGCGGGGACAACATTGAAACCGGACGGGCCGCTTCGCAGCGGTCAGCCGGTTTCTTGTTATTGGCCGTGATTCTTTCGATGCGGAGTTTTCGGATATGAGGCGGGTTGTCGTCACGGGTCTCGGCATGGTCTCGCCACTCGGCTGTGGCGTCGAGCCGACCTGGAAGCGCATCCTCAACGGCGAAAGCGGTGCGCGCAGGATCGAGAGCTTCGATGTCTCCGATCTGCAGACCAAGATCGCCTGCACGGTCGTGCGCGGCGACGGCTCGAACGACAGCTTCAATCCGGACAAGTGGATGGAGCCGAAGGACCAGCGCAAGGTCGACGACTTCATCATCTTCGGCATGGCCGCGGCCGGCCAGGCGCTCGACGACGCCAACTGGCATCCCGAGACCGAAGAGGACAAGTGCGCGACCGGCACCATGATCGGCTCCGGCATCGGCGGCCTCAACGGCATCGCCGACACCGCGATCCTGCTGAAGGAGCGCGGGCCGCGCCGGGTGTCGCCGTTCTTCATTCCGGGCCGCCTGATCAACCTCGCCTCCGGCTACGTCTCGATCGCGCACGGACTGAAGGGACCGAACCATTCGGTGGTCACGGCCTGTTCGACCGGCGCGCATGCGGTCGGCGATGCCGCCCGCCTGATCGCGCTGGGCGATGCCGACGTGATGGTCGCGGGCGGCGCCGAGTCGCCGATCAGCCGCATCGGCATTGCGGGCTTCAACGCCGCGCGCGCGCTGTCGACCGGTTTCAACGAGACTCCCGAAAAGGCCTCGCGTCCCTACGATAAGGACCGCGACGGCTTCGTGATGGGCGAGGGCGCCGGCGTCCTCGTCCTGGAGGAGCTGGAGCACGCCAGGCGCCGCGGCGCGAGGATCTATGCCGAGGTGATCGGCTATGGTCTGTCGGGCGATGCCTATCACATCACCTCGCCGTCGCCCGACGGCGATGGTGGCTTCCGCAGCATGTCGGCCGCGCTCAAGCGCGCCGGGCTGACGCCGTCCGATCTCGATTACATCAACGCGCACGGTACCTCGACGCCGCTCGGCGACGAGATCGAGCTCGGCGCGGTCGAGCGTCTGCTCGGCAACGCCGCCTCCAAGGTCGCGATGTCCTCGACCAAGTCGTCGACCGGCCATCTGCTCGGCGCGGCCGGTGCGATCGAAGCGATTTTCGCGATTCTGGCGATTCGCGATAATGTCGTGCCGCCGACGATCAATCTCGACAATCCGTCGGTCGAGACCGCGATCGATCTCGTGCCGCACAAGGCGAAGCAGCGTGAGGTCAACGTCGCGTTGTCGAACTCTTTTGGTTTTGGCGGTACCAATGCGTCGGTGATCGTCCGGCGCCTAGTCAGTTAGTTTGTGTTTGAGACGAATCCACCGTTTTGCCGTATTCGGCGATAGTCATGGACGTGGGCGCGTGCGTTTTTGGCAGGGCAAGCGATTGTCGGGCCGCTATTGAACCGGCAGGATTCAGGTTGTTTCGATGAGTGAAAGGCCGCCCATTTCACCCCGGAGTCCGCGGGCCGCGCTCGAGCCCGAGCAACTTCCGCCGCCGCCCAAGCGGTCGGACCGCGCGCGCAATCCGTTCGTCGTCGTCGGCAACGCCATCATCACCCTTCTGCTGATCGCCATGCTCGGCGCCGGCGGCGTCTATTATTACGGCCGCCAGGTGCTCGAGGCGCCCGGACCGCTGAAGGAGGACAAGATCGTCAACATCCCGCAGCGTGCGGGCAAGCGCGACATCGCCGAGACGCTGAACCGGGAAGGCGTGACCGACGTCAATCCCTGGGTGTTCATCGCCAGCGTCGCCGCGTTGAAGGCGAGCTCGGACCTCAAGCCGGGTGAGTATTCCTTCCAGAAGAACGCCTCGCTGCGCGACGTCATCGGCACCATCGTCGAGGGCAAGGTGGTGCAGCACGCCGTGACGATTCCCGAAGGCCTGACCTCCGAGCAGATCGTGGCGCGGCTGTCCGACAACGACATCTTCACCGGCAGCGTGCGCGAGCTGCCGCGCGAAGGCACGCTGCTCCCGGAGACCTACAAATTCCCGCGCGGCACCCCGCGCGAGCAGGTGGTCCAGCGCATGCAGCAGGCGCACAAGCGTGTGCTGTCGGAGATCTGGGAGCGCCGCAATCAGGACATTCCGGTCAAGACGCCGGAGCAGCTGGTCACGCTGGCGTCCATCATCGAGAAGGAAACCGGCAAGGCGGACGAGCGCAGCCGCGTCGCCGCGGTGTTCGTCAACCGGCTGAAGCAGCGGATCAAGCTGCAGTCCGATCCGACCATCATCTACGGCATCGTCGGCGGCAAGGGAACGCTGGGCCGGCCGATCAAGCGCAGCGAGATCACGCAGCCCTCGCCCTACAACACCTACGTGATCGACGGCCTGCCGCCGGGCCCGATCTCCAATCCGGGCCGCGCCTCGCTCGAAGCTGCCGCCAACCCGGCCCGCACCCGCGACCTCTATTTCGTCGCCGACGGCACCGGCGGGCACGCCTTCACCGAGACCTACGACGCGCACCAGAAGAACGTCGCCAAGCTCCGCGCGATGGAGAAGCAGATCCAGAACGACACGGTCGAGCCGCCCGAGGACGCGCAGCCGCCGGCGGCTGCCGGGCCCGGCGCCGCTGACGCGCCGACTGCGACCACGCCGGCACGGCCCAATCAGCAGAAGAAGCCGCCGGCGGCGCGCCCGGCTGGTCCCGCCAATTCTGCACCGGCCCGGCAGGGCGCGGTGCAGGGCTCGCCGCCAGTGGTCCAGCGCTAAAAGCGCGCGCGCAGACCAGCTGGCGGGCATTACGCATTCCACTTTCCGGCAAAATAGTCTTAAGATTCGCGTGGCTTGATAGCCTCGCGAATCCCGTGTTCCTGGAGAATTTGAACTGATGGCGCTGTCGTCCATGACCGGCTTTGCGAGATGCCACGGCGCGAGCGGGCCGTATACGTTCGAATGGGAGTTGAAGTCGGTCAATGCCAAGGGCTTCGACTTGCGCGTGCGGCTGCCGCAGGGGTTTGACGAGCTCGAGGCCCATGCCAAGAAGCGCGCGGGCGAGCTGCTCTCGCGCGGCACCGTCTATGCCAATCTCACCGTCAAGCGCACCAATGCCGCCGCCACCGTCCGCATCAACGAGGACGTGCTCAACGCGGTGCTGAAGGCCGCCGCGCTGATCTCGGGGAAGGTCGACGCGGTGGCGCCGAGCATCGACGGCCTGCTCGCCATCAAGGGCGTCGTCGAGGTCGCCGAGCCCGAGGGCGACGAGGAGGAGGACAAGGCGGCGCGCGCCGCGGCCGCCGAGGCCTTCGACAAGGCGCTCGACGAGCTCGTCGCGATGCGCAAGCGCGAGGGCACTTCGCTCGGGCAGATCCTGACCCAGCGCGTCGACGAGATCGAGCAGCTGGCGAAGAGAGCGGAGGCCGCGCCCGGCCGCAAGCCGGAGGCGATCAAGGCGAAGCTCGCTGAGCAGATCGCAGCGCTGCTCGATACCTCCGACCGTTTCGATTCCGATCGCCTGATGCAGGAGGCGATCCTGATCGCCACCAAGGCCGACATCCGCGAGGAGCTCGACCGCATCGCCTCCCACATCGCGCAGGCGCGCGAGCTGATCGGCAAGGGCGGCCCGATCGGGCGCAAGCTGGATTTCCTGGCGCAGGAGTTTCACCGCGAGGTCAACACCTGCTGCTCGAAGTCGAACGACATCGAGTTGACCAACACGGGCCTCGCCATGAAGAACGTGGTCGAGCAGTTCCGCGAGCAGGTGCAGAATCTGGAGTGATCCATGACGACGGGCGGTCACGGAACTGACGGTGTCGAGCGGCGCGGATTGATGTTCGTGCTGTCCTCGCCATCAGGCGCGGGCAAGACGACGCTGTCGCGCATGCTGATCGACCGGATGCCGGGCTTGAAAATGTCGGTATCTGCGACCACGCGCGCGATGCGGCCGGGCGAGGTCAACGGCAAGGACTATACGTTTGTCGACAAGGCGACGTTCGATGCCATGGTGAAGGCCGACGAACTGCTGGAATGGGCGACGGTGTTCGACAACAACTATGGTACGCCGCGCGGTCCCGTGGATGCGGCGTTGTCGGCCGGCCAGGATGTGCTGTTCGACATCGACTGGCAGGGCACCCAGCAATTGAAGCAGAAGGCGCGCGCTGACGTCGTCAGCGTCTTCATCCTGCCGCCCTCTGCGGCCGACCTCGAGAAGCGCCTGCACTCGCGCGCGCAGGATTCCGACGAAGTGATCCGCAAGCGGATGAGCCGTGCCAGCGACGAGATGAGCCACTGGGCCGAGTACGACTACATCGTGATCAACCACGCGGTCGACGAAGCCTTCGCCGAGGTGCAGTCGATCCTGAAGGCCGAACGGCTCAAGCGCGAGCGGCGGATCGGCCTCGTAGGCTTCGTTCGAAGTTTGCAAGGTCAGCTTCAAGGTTAGGCCGCGACAGACGCGGCCCTTGCTTGGCCAGCTGTTCCAGCATCGTCGTGATGACGTCGACATCGACGGCATCGGCGTCACGACCTGCCGGAGCGTCATCGTGAGCCTTGCCGCTCTCGACAGCGGCGAGCTTGGGCGCTGCGGCGACGGGCTGGAATATCTTCTCGACCGTCTCGTTCTCGACCTTGTTGCTTCTGGTCTCGACGGGTTCTGCGGCCGGATTGGCGGCAAGTTGCTTGCGCGCGTCGATCAGCTCGATCTCGCGGCCGATCGCAGCGAGTTTCGTCACTTGTTTTGTCGGTTGCGGACGTGCCGCATCGAAATCGATCGGGCGCGGCGGCTGGGCGGCGGCCGGCGGTGAATCCCGCCAGGGCGCGTGGCTTCCGTCATAGTCCTGCGGCGCCCAATCGTCCCAATGCCCGCGGCGGTCGGCGGCCTGGGCGCGGACCCGTCCGCCGGCGAAGCGGTAGATGACGCTGGCGAGGATGCCAGCAAGCGCCAGCGCACCGCCGATCACGAGCATCAGCATTTGCAGCGAACCGCCGGACTTGTCAGTCGTGCCATCGGCCGCGGGCGGGAGCGGAGCAGGGGATTTTGACGGCTTCGCGTTTGGCTGCGCGGCTGCTGCAAGCGTGGTTGGCGCCGGCTGAGGCGCTGGGGCGGTGGACGCTGTGGAGGCCTCGGGCCAGCGCGCGGTCACGGCCGGCTGCTGCGCGTTGGTTTCGGCGACGCTGCTCGGCTGCGGCGCGACCGCGGGTGCATTCGCCGCGGCCGGCGCGGGCGCGGCCATGTTCGGCGTGCCCGCTGCGGCACTCGTCTGCGGCGCGATATATTCTGCGCGCGCGTTCTGCACGGCCTGCGGCGATGCTGCGTCCGGCTCGGACGTATCGGTCGTCGCCTGCGCGGTCTGTGCGGCTTTGCCGCCTGCGGCGCGCAGATACCAGCACTTGCGCTTCGTTGTGCGATCGAGGCGGTAGTACCAGTGCTGGCCCTGCGGCGCGGCATCCTTCGGCGAAGCCAGGCAGTCGGGCGCCGCATTGGCCGTGCTCGATGGTGTCGGCGCGGTCTGCGATACCGCGGCCAACGGCGCGCCCGCAAGAATGCTGGCGACGAGGGTCGAAACGAACTTTGCGGTGCGGTTGCCCATCCTGGTCTCCCGGTTACGCATGACGCAACTCTTAACGACCCCTTTGTCATCAAAGACTTGGGTGGCAATGAGCCGCAAATCCGGAGAGGATGTGGCTTGAATCGGGCCCGCGCGGCGTTCGTTCCGCCGCCGGATAAGACTTTCCAACGCCACGATCAGAGTTCCATGCCACGACCTGAGCCGATTGACACGATAATAAGTTCATACTAATCATTAGTCATAACTTATTATAGGTCGAGCAAGCGGGGCATCGGGCGGTGAGTGGCTATGGCTAAAGACAGCGCACAACTGGCCGCACTCGGCGATCCCACCCGCAGGCGGATCTTCGAGCTTGTCGGCGCACGGCCACGCACCGTCGCTGAGATCACGCGACAGCTGCCGGTGTCCCAGTCGGCCGTCTCGCAACATCTCAAGGTGCTGCGCGAATCCCGCTTGGTTCGTGCAGAGCCGAAGGGCGCCAGCAACGTTTATTACGTCGACCCGGCGGGGCTCGGACAGATGCGCGCCTGGCTCGACCGGTTCTGGAGCGACACGTTGGCCGCTTACAAACTAGCCGTCGAAAAACCACCGGAGGGATCCAGATGAACACACGTGTATCGATTGCGCCCGTAAAGCATGCCATCGTCGTCGAGGCGCCGATCGAGCGCGCGTTCAAGGTCTTCACCGAGGACTTCGGCAGCTTCAAGCCGCGCGAGCACAATCTGCTCGCCGTTCCCATCGCAGAGACCGTATTCGAACCTCGTGTAGGCGGAAGCATCTATGATCGGGGGATCGACGGCAGCGAATGCCGCTGGGCGCGCGTATTGGCGTTCGAACCACCCAATCGAGTCCTCTTGAGCTGGGACATCAGCCCGCGCTGGCAAATCGAAACCGATCCCGCCAAGACCAGTGAATGGGAGGTCCGGTTCATTGCGGAGACACCGAGCCGGACCCGCTTGGAGCTGGAGCACCGTCACCTCGATCGGCATGGCGAGGGCTGGGAAGGCGTCCGCAGCGGCGTTGACAGCGATCAGGGTTGGCCGCTCTATCTTCGGCAGTTTGCCGAGCGGATTGCCGGCGAGCGTTGAGGCGCTTCCTTCCAATGCCGCGCTCATGATGAGGAGAGGCCCTGTCGGGCGCTCCGATCGGGCCCGGAAACTTCTCGCCTCCGCAGCCGTTATTTCGCGGCTGAGGAGGCGACATGCCGGTCAAGGATCAGATCAAGAACTTCGCCAAGAAGCTGGTGGAGAACCAACCCGATGCAGCGACGCTGCGGGGGCTGGTGCGGGCCCGCAAGCCGACGGCCATGCACTTTCGCGACGACGGCATCGTGCCGAACCATCCGCGCTTCCCGGCGCTGCTCTATCGCGGCGCGGTGAAGCTGAACGGTCGGCGCTTTCCGCCCGAGGTCGTCATCGACACGCTGTTCGACACCAACGGCTGGGGCCGGTCGTGGCGCGACACCGTGTACGACTTCGTCCACTATCATTCCCAGATCCATGAAGTGATGGGCGTGGCGCGCGGCACGGCGAGGATCGAGTGCGGCGGGATCAAGGGCCGCATCCTGAAACTGAAGGCCGGGGACGTGCTGGTCCTGCCCGCGGGCACCGGCCACCGGCTGATCGAATCCAGCCGGGACTTTATGGTCGTCGGCGCCTACCCGCAGGACGGCACCTATGACGAGTGCACCGACACGCGCCAGCGTCCCGACGCGGTTAAGCGCATCGCGAAGGTCCGCAAGCCGAAGACGGATCCCGTGCTGGGGAGCGGTGGACCGCTGCTCGCCGCGTGGCGGTCCGCTCAGCTCAGATAATCAGGCGTGAAATCCGCAAGTCTGCGCAGCTCGTCGGGCTGCAGCAGCTCGATCTCGCTGCCGTCCCAGGCGATCAACCCGCGATGCCTCAGCTCCTGAATGGTGCGGTTGACGTGGACGATGGACAGGCCACAGGCGTCCGCGACGTGGCGTTGCGTCATCGGCATCTGGAAGCAGTTGCGCTTGACGAGGCCGACGATCTCCAGCCTGGCCGCGAGCTCGCAGATGAGGTGCGCGACCTTGGGCAGCGCTGCCTGTGCGCCGAGGCGGGCGATCCATTGCCGCGAGATGGCCGCGTCGATCAGCGTCTCGCGCCAGAAGGCGTGGGTCAGGTGGATCGAGCTGTCGAGCAGCTGGCGGAGCTGGCTGTGGGCGACGGTCCCGACGATGGTCGGGCCGAGCGCCACGAGGTCCGCGTCCATCGGCGAGACCAGCAGCGTGTGCAGGCAGGGCATGTCGCCGGGAACATGGAAGGAGAGGGTCTGGTTGCGGTCGCCGACGATGCGCGACTGGTAAAGGAAGCCGCTGACGACGAACACGCAGCGGGTCGCGGCCTCACCCTGGCGTAGCACGATCTCGCCATCCGCGACCTGGCGCAGCGTGGACGGCAAGTCCGCGATCTGCCGGCGCTCGTCCTCGGACAGGCCTTCGATCACCTGGAGACGGGCGATGAATTTCGAATGTGGCATGAGCCTCGCGTGCCGCTTCAGCCGTCCCGCGGCACGGACGCCTCGGCCAGGCGACGCGACAGTTTCGCAAGCGTCCAGTCGGAAACCGGCACGGAGCGGAACTCGCGGATGGCGCGAGCGAGCTCCTGATCCGACATCGGCCGAACCGGCTCCCTCAGCGTTCCCTTCAGCAAGGCATCGCTGATGCTGTCCAGATGCTCGCCGGCATCGGATGCGAACAGGCGCCGGATGCGTTCCAGGAGAGTGGTGCTTTTCATATGAAGGCCGGCCGTCCGAAATCGGGGGAATGGCGTGGCTGCGATCGATGCGTCGCAAGCCGGTTAGCAACCTGTGCTTCCGATCTGCGTTCTAGTCCGCTGAACGCAAGCCGGACGTATCATTTGATAGAACCGGCGAGATTTTTGGCCGCCCATGGAAAGAGCTCACGACGTGCTGATACGGAACCTCGGCGAGCACACGGTGCTCGTAGAGGAGGATATTGCCGAGATTCGCGCGTTGACCTTCATGCTGCGCGATTACGCACCCAATGAGGATTTCATCCGTCAAGGCGACGAGCCCGAGCATTCCGCTTTGGTCGTCTCCGGCATGGTTGCCCGCTATCACCTGCTCGGCAGCGGGCGGCGGCAATATCTGGCGTTCCACCTCACCGGCGATCTTCCGGATGCGCAGGGGCTGTTCATCGATCAGATGGATCACGGGCTCAGTGCGCTCGGGCCGGCGTCGGTTGCGTTCATCCCGCACCGCGAATTGTTCATCGCGTTCCGACGGAGGCCGACCTTCGGGCTCGCAGTCTGGCGCGAGACGCTGCGCGACGCCGCGATCTTTCGCGAGGCCATCACCAACAACAGCGCCCGGCCGATGCAGACGCGCATGGCGCATCTGTTTTGCGAGCTGTTCTACCGTGCCCGCGCGGCGCAGCTGGTGCGCGGCAATCGCTGCCGCATGCCGATTAGCCTCGCACAGCTCGGCGAGACGCTCGGCATGGCAATCGCGACGGTGAATCGGACGCTCGCAGATCTCAGGCGCAGCGGCGCGATGGATCTTCGCGACGGCGAGCTGGTCGTGCTGAAATGGCGCGAGCTGCAGCGGCTCGGCGATTTCAGTCCGGCCTATCTTCATCTGAAGCGGCAGTCGCCGCGTCAGGCGTGATAGAAGAGGCATCAGCCCTCCGCGGTTGCCGGTCCGCCGCGCACCTCGTCGAAATGCTTCTTCACCCAATCGTTGCAGCAGCAGGCTCTCGCTTCGAGCGCTGCTGCGTCGAGGATCAGGATGGCGCCGCGGCGGGTCGCGAGGATGCGCTGCGCCTTGAACATCTGGATGACGCGGCTGGCATAGCTGCGGGAGACGCCCAGCATGCCGGCGAGCTGCTCGTGGGTGAGAGGAATCTCGGCTCCGCCGATATGTTCCTGCGCGGACATGATCCACTTGGCGGCCCGCTGCTCGATCGAATGCGCAGCGTTGCAAGCCGCAGTCTGCAAGAGCTGCGCGAACTGGCAGTCGGCATAGCGCGCGAAGGCCTCCTGGAGCGTCGCCGATCTCTGCTGCGCCTGCTCGAGCGCGCGCAACGGCAGCCGCACCAGGGTGCCGCCAAACTTCACGATCATGCGCGAATAGGCGAGCGAAGGGCTGGGGCCGGCGGCGATGCCCACCGCACCCTCGCGCCCCACCAGCAGGCTTTCGACCTCGCGGTCGTCCTCGACCGGCACGGCGAACGACACCAGCGCGGGACCGCATGGAAAATGGACCGCGGCGACGTCGTCGCCGGCGTGATGCAGGACGTGGCTCGCCTCGAGTTCGATCGGCTGGAGGTGAGGCGCGAGCAGTTCGAAATCCTGATGATTGAGCTGCCGCAGCAGATCGTTCTGGGGCCGACCGGTCACATTGTGTTCTCTTGGGCGGGCCGGGAATCGGCGCCAGCGGCAAACCTACGTTTCCGCGGCGGAACCGACGGTTCCAAAGTGCACACAACGGACGTTCGAACGTCGAAAACTAGAGCACGACGTCGCGGGCTTCAGCGGGCTGACGGCAGCGAGGATCGTCAGCCGCAGCGGACTTCGCGATCCCCCGTCAGTCGGCCTTGTGCCGCAGCGGCGCGGTACGCGTCGATCGCCCGGTTGGCGAGCATCAATTGCCGGCGTTCACCGGTTCGAAGCTGGGCCTCGATGGCGTCGAGCAGGAAGTTCGCGCTCGCGTCCGGCGGCCCGAGCTCGCCGCTCTTCTCCAGGCAGCTCCAGGCGATGAAGAATGCGCTTTCGACGGTGCAACGGATCGACATGCGCAGCCAACGCGGCGCGGCCGCAGGCGTTCCGTGCGGCGGGCGAGACTTGCGTCGGACCCGCCGCGCCGCGGTCAGTTCTTCAGGACGATGCGGCCGACGACCTTGCCGGCACGCAATTCGTCGATCCACTTCTGCACGTCGCCCATCGGCTCCTCCCGCATCGGCGTCGGCTTGATCTTGCCGGCGCGGGCGAGCGCCATCAGCTCGTGAGCCTCCGAGAGCGTGCCGACCATGAAACCTTCGATGGTCATGCGCTTGTAGACCCATTGCACCATCGGCAGCGTGAACTGGCCGCCCATCAGGCCGGAGACCACGATCTTGCCGCCGCGCGCGGCAACGGCGACGGCAAAGGCCATCGACTTCTCGTTGCCGGCGAAATCGACGATCTCATCGAAGCCGCCCTCGGTCTCTTTCAGGATGCGCTTGATCACGTCGGGCTCGGCCGGATCGTAGGCGACGGCTGCACCGTTCTTGAGTGCGGTCTCGCGCGCGGCCGGCGAAAGGTCGGCGACCGTGATCGGCTGCTTGAACATCGCCTGCGCGAACGACAGGCCCATCATGCCGACGCCGCCGAGGCCGATCAGCAGCAAATTGCGCTGGCGCGGACGGTCGACCAGGCGCTTGAGCGCGCCATAGGCGGTGACGCCGGAGCACATCAAGGTTGCGGCCTGGTTGACGGGGAGGGGATCGTAGTCGAGCAGATATTTGGCGTCGGGGACCAGAACGTGGGTGGCGAAGCCGCCGTCGATGGAGACGCCGAGGAAGCGTTGCTTCACACAAAGGTTCTCGTCGCCATTGGCGCAGTCGCGGCACTGGCCGCAGCCGATCCACGGAAACACCGCCTTCTGGGCGCCGACGAGGCTCGCCGGAACGTCGGGGCCGACCTCGTCGACGACGCCGGCGATCTCGTGGCCGAGCGTGAAGGGCAGCGTCATGCCGCGCGTGGTGTCGAGCTTCTTGCCGCCGCCGAGATCGGCATAGCCGTCCTGGATGTGGAGATCGGAATGGCAGAGACCGCAGCGCTCGATGCGGACCAGGACCTCACGGCCTTGCGGCTTGGGCGTCTCGACGATGGTCTCGCACAGCGGCGCATCGAACTTGACCAGGGACTGCCGACGCATCAACGCCATTTTCTTTCCTCCGGAATTCTTGTTACTCGGTTTCGCTGCGTATATCCGCCAATTCACGCGCCATGGCAACAAAGCCGGAGATGGGAATGGTCTCGGCGCGCCGCGTCGCGTCGACGCCGGCCGCTTCTGCAAGCCGCGCGGGATCGACGCCGAGCGATTTCAGGCTTTGCCGCAGCATTTTCCGGCGCTGGCCGAAGGCGGCGGCGGCGACCTGCTCGAGCAGCCTGCGATCGCAGGCAAGCGGCTCTGCGCGCGGCTTGAGGCGCACGACGGAGGACGTGACCTTCGGCGGCGGCACGAAGGCGGACGGCGCAATGTCGAACAGGATCTTGGTCTCGCAGCGCCAATTGGCGAGCACGCCGAGCCGGCCATAGGCCTCCTCGTCCTCGCGCGCGACGATGCGCTCGCCGACCTCGCGCTGGAACATCAGCACCATCATCTCGTACCAGGGCGGCCAGGGCTCGGTGGTGAGCCAGTTGATGAGAAGCTGGGTCGCAATGTTGTAGGGCAGGTTGGCGACGATCTTGGCGCATTCGCCCGCGAGCAGCGGGCGTGGATCGAAGGTCATGGCATCGCCATGCACGATCTCGAGTCTACCAGGGTAGCGCGCAGAAATATCCTGCAAGGCCGGGATTGCGCGCTCGTCGTGCTCGATGGCGATGACGCGCCTTGCGCCGAGCGCGAGCAGCGCCCGCGTCAGCCCGCCCGGGCCGGGGCCGATCTCGACGATGGTGGAATCCTCGAGCGGCGCGGCCGCGCGCGCGATGCGCGCGGTGAGATTGAGGTCGAGCAGGAAGTTCTGGCCGAGCGATTTCCTGGCCGACAGCGCGTGCTGGCGAATGACCTCGCGCAGCGGCGGGAGGTCGTCGATCGCGCTCATCAGCTTGTCGCAGCCGCCATGCGGCTGGCGAGCCGCAGCGCGGCGATCAGGCTCGCCGGATTGGCCTTGCCCGTGCCGGCGATGTCGAAGGCGGTGCCGTGATCGGGCGAGGTGCGGATGAAGGGCAGTCCGAGCGTGACGTTGACGGCGTCGTCGAAGGCGACGGTCTTGATCGGGATCAGCGCCTGGTCGTGATACATGCAGACCACGCAATCAAAGGTCCGTCGGGCCGCCTCGTGGAACATGGTGTCGGCGGGTAGCGGCCCTCTGGCCTCGATGCCGTCGTTGCGCAGCACTTTCAGCGCCGGGGCAATGACCGTCTGCTCCTCGTGGCCGAGCGAGCCGTCCTCGCCGGCATGGGGATTGAGACCGGAGACCGCGATGCGCGGCCTTGCAATGCCGAAGCGGGACTTCAGCTCGGCGGCGACGATGCGGACGGTCGAGACGATCAGCTCGCTGGTGAGATCTCGCAGCGCATCGCGCAGCGAGACGTGGATGGTCACGGGCACGACGGCGAGCTGGGGCGACCACAGCATCATCACCGGCTGCGGCACGCGGCCGTTCTCCGCGGCGAGCTCGGCGAGGAATTCGGTATGGCCGGGATGACGGAAGCCGGCGCGGTAGAGCACGCTCTTGGCGATCGGGTTGGTGACGACGGCGCCGGCACGGCCCGCGCGCACGTCGAGGACCGCCTGCCGGATCGAGGCGAGCGCGGCCGGCGCGCTGGATGAATCGGGCTTGCCGGGCTCGGCGGTGGCGCGCTCGCCGGTCGCGACCACGGGCAAGGCGTCCGTGAACGCGGAACCCGCTTCACTGGGGCTCACCGCGGCGATCCTGATATCGGCGCCGAGCGCCTTGGCGCGGCGCGCGATCAGGGCCTCGTCGCCGAGCAGATAGAAGGCGGGCAGGTTCAGCCCGCCCCGCCTGAGCCAGGCCGCGATCGTGATGTCGGGGCCGATGCCGGCGGGCTCTCCCAGGGTGAGGGCAAGGGGCTTGGCTGCAAGAGGCTTGGTTGCAAGAGGCTTGGCTGCGGACTCGGTTGAGGGCTCTGAGAAGGGCTTGGCCATCAGCGGTTGCGATATTCGATCATCGCCGCCTTGCGCAGCTCGTCGAGATAGGCCTTCTGCGTCTTCTCGTACTTCTCCTGATACATCTTCTCGCGGACCTCACGCTTCTTCGGCGTGTCGATCATGGTCGGCTTGCGCGAACACAGCACCACCATCTCGATGCCGTTCTTGGTCATCTCGGGCGCGGTCAGGCGGCCGATCGGGGTGTCGTCGAGCACCTTGCGCAGCGGCTCCGGCAGCTCCGCGGTGGTCTTGGTGACGGTGTCGCGGATGGTCGCGTTCGGGGTCGAGCGGAACAGCGAATTGGCCTCCTCGCAGCTCCCGACGCGGGCGCGATAGGACTCGGCTTCTTTCTTCCGGGTTTCCAGGAACGCCGCCGTCGAGCCGCGCGGCACAATCAGCACGATGGGCTGCATCTTGTACTCGGTGCCCTCGACCTGGAGCTTTTCGCCGGTCTGCGCCTGCACGGCCTGCGCGACGTCGCGCTCGCCGACCAGCAGCTTCTCCTTGAAGCGGCCGCGCACGAGGCTGCCCCAGACCATCTCGGCCCTCATGCGGCTCTTCAGCGTCTCCGGGCGGACTCCCTTGGATTCGAGCGACTTGGTGAGCTGATCCGGCGTGATGCGCATGCGCTGCGC
The DNA here is from genome assembly GCF_044909005.1 of Bradyrhizobium sp. USDA 223. NCBI lineage: Bacteria > Pseudomonadati > Pseudomonadota > Alphaproteobacteria > Hyphomicrobiales > Nitrobacteraceae > Bradyrhizobium > Bradyrhizobium sp. USDA 223. Next base: position 3,001,353 of record NZ_JBIYDR010000001.1, on the reverse strand, counting down.
CATGCCGTCATAGGACTGGTTGATGTCGGAGACGCTGGGATCGACGCCGTATTTCTTGCCTTCCTTGATCTTGACCTTGTCGTCGATCAGCACGTTGATGACCTCCTGCCGGCTGGGGGTCTTCTGCGTCGACAGCTGGTCGAGCTTGGTGCGCTGCTCGATGTCGAAATCGGTGATGGGATCGCCGTTGACCATCACGGCGATGTTTTGCGCGCGCGACGGCGAGGGCAGGGCGGCGAACATCAGCCCGGCACCGATGGCGAGAAGGAGGCGGAAGACAGGCAATGGCGTCGTCATGATGTCGCTCGCATGTCGGCCGCGTCGAGATAGGGCAAACGCGGCCGGCACTTTCAAACCATTCACTGGAGGCCGGCGGAACCGCTGGAAGTCGACGAGTTCGCCAGCGTGCGCAGGCCGATTTGGAACATGAACGCGTGGCTCAGCGTGGGCGGTGCGGTGCCCGCGGAATAGCTATACGAAGTTACGTAATTCGCCGCCAGCACGAAGCAATCGTCGACATAGCCGGCACCGAGCACATATTGGTTGATCTTGTTGGCCTCGAGGTCCCAGCGCGCCGAGCCCGACACCACCCAGTTGGTCGCGACCTTCAGCGAGCCCGTCGTCAGGATGCCCTCGCGGCGGGTCAGATAGCCCAGCTCCGGCTGCTCTGCGTAATTGCCGTACAATACGCTGACCGACCAGCGATTGAAGTTGGCGCGGCCTTCCGCCTCGAAGCGCTGCACGTTCCAGGTCTGCTCGTCCATGCGGGAGCGGACGCTGAACGTGTAGGTGCTGTTCGGCGAGTAATTGGCGCTCGCAACGTAATCCGACCGCGGCTTGTCGAGGCCGGAATCGCGGCCGGTATTGATGGCATCCTGCACCGTGAAGGAGTTCAGGCCGAATAGGTGGTAGGACTGGCCGAACAGCACCTTGACGGCGCCGCCCCTGTCGAACTGCGTGGTTGACTGCACGCCGACATTGGCGCGGCCGCCGCCCTCGACGCGGTCGTAGCCGGAGAACTTGTCGACGCTGAACAGGTTCGAGGCGTCGAACACCAGGCTCTGGGCGTCCTCGTTCGGCAGCCTGCCGGCGTAAGTCTCGTTCGGCCGGATGATGATCTGCGCGATCGGCTCCAGGGTGGTCGAGCCCCAGGGCTGAACGTTGATGAAGGGATAGCGGTACTCCAGGCCCACCGTCGGCATCAGGCGGAACGCCTCGGTGTCGCCGACGGGCAGGTAGTTCGACACGCCGGGCTGGTTGGAGACCGAGGACTTGATCGCGTCGGCGCGCAGGCTCGCGAACGGCGTCCAGATCTGGCCGAACGGGTCGGTGAAGGACTTGCGCCACTGCGCTTCCGCAGTGAGGCGGGTGTAGGTGCCGGGGAAGCCGCGCAGCAGGCACTGCGAGGGCATCCGCGCCAGCGGATCGGCCGACGCCGTGGTGCACAGGCTGTTGGTGTTGGCGAGCGTCGTGATCGGGTCGAACACCGCATCGTCGCGCGACAGGTTCACGAAATTGGTCTTGTAGCTGACCTCGCCGCCGAAGACGGGATAGTTGAGCACGTTGGAATAGTCGATCACCGGGTAGACGATCGGCACCTGGCTCTGGTTGCCCGAATAGCTCAGCCAGTACATCGTGCGCGCATCGAAGAAGCTGCGATTGCCGACGCCGGTCAGATAGAGCTGTGACAGCGCTTCCGTCGGCAGCAACAGGAACGAGCCGAGCGGATCGCGGTACTGATAGAGCCGGTAGTCCGAGAAGAAGTAGTAGTCGGACATCAGCACGCCGTCCCAGCCCCAGACCCATTTGTCGTTGAGGGCGAACTGACCCTTGGTGTCGATGGCGCCGCGGAACTCGCGGTCGCCGGGCTGGCCGGCGAATGCTCCTGGATCGAGCTGGTAGATGCCGTAGGCACGGATCTGGTAGGCGCCGTCGATCAGGCGCTGGCGGAATTCGCCCTGCAGCAGCGCGCCTTGCCGCGACAAGAAGCGCGGGGTGATGGTTGCGTCCATGTCGGGCGCGATCGCCCAGTAATAGGGAACCTCGACGCCATAGCCCGTTCTGTCCGTGCCGGAAATATAGCCCGGCATCAGGAAGCCGGATTTACGCTTCACGGTCGGGTCGGGCGTCGAGAAATAGGGCATGTAGGCGAGCGGCACGCCGAAGAACTCGATCTGTGCCGTCTCGAAATACAGCATCTTCTCCTGCTGGTCGTGGATGATGCGGGCACCCTTGACCTGCCACAGCGGCGGTTTCTTCGGATCGTCCTTACACGGCGCGCAGGCCGTGTAGACGCCATTCTCGAACACCGTGTAATTGCCGCTGGAGCGGTCGGCGCGGCTCGCGGCCATGCGGGTCTGGTCCGCCGTGTCCACGCGCAGCGAATCGACGAAACCGTCGCGGTAATCGTCGGAGAGATCCAGGATCTCGGCATAGGTGATCTTGCCGTCGGCATCCGTCATGCGGATGTTGCCTTCGGCATGCAGCCGCTTGGTCTTCTGGTCGTAGATGACCCGGTCGGCCTCGACGCTGGTGCCGTTGTAGAACAGCTGCACGTTACCGACCGCGGAGACGCGCGAATTGTTGTAGTCGTAGTCCACCTCGGTGGCCTGAACCAGCATCTGGTTGTCGTTGGGGGCCCTTGGCGGCTTCGGACGCGGCGGCAGAGGATTGTAGGTGAAGCTCTGGGCCTCCGCCGGCGCCACCGCGGCAGCGTCGATCAAGCCGCCGAGCGAGGCAGCCGCGACGACGGCAATCAGGAGCCTGCGGACGGACAAGCCGCGCCCGTTCGCGCGCACCCATGTGCGCCGCGTCAAACGAGACACGAGCCCTCGGCGGACGGCAGTCACTATCCGTCCTCCTGATAGAGCAAGGCCAAAAAGCCGGTGAGGCCGCCCACCACAACGGGCAACCACGCCGCAGCGATCGGATGCATCAACTCAGCCTTGCTCAAGTCCTCAGTTACTTTCGACAGAACGTAGAGCAGAAAGCCTGCCCCCACGCCACTCAAAACCATCTTCTGCACGCCGCCCATCCGGAAGAAGCGCAACGACACGGAGGCCGCGAGCATCACCATGGCTGCGAGCAAAAACGGCTGTGCCAGAAGCTTCTGATACTGGAGTCGGTATCCCGCTGTCGCGAAGCCCGAGCTTTCGGAGGAGCGGATGTAGCTCGGTAGTTGCCAAAAGGACACAGTCTCGGGGGTGGAAAAGCTGTTGCGGACCTGCGCCTCGGTCAGCGTGGTCGGAATCTCCAGGGTGGCCTGGTCGATCGGCGGTCCGTCCAGCGAGAAGCGGCGGACGCCCTTGAACAGCCAGCGGCCGGCATCCAGCGTCGCCTCGCGTGCCTCGACCCGCTCCTTGAAGTGCAGGTCCTGGTCGAACCGGAACAGCGTCAGCCCGGTGAGCCGGATGCCCTGCTGCTCGCTGCGCGCCGCATTGATGATGGTCTGCCCGTCGCTGGTCATCTGGTTGAGCCAGAAGCCCGAAGCGTCCTGGATGCCGCCGCCGGGTGCCGAGCCGAACAGCTCGGCTTCCATGCGCTTGGACAGCTCGCGCAAATTGGCCGACATCGGGTTGTAGGCGACGGTGGCGATCACCCCGATCAGAAGCGCGCTGCCGAGCGCGGGCGAGATGAACTGCCAGGCGGAGATGCCCGCGGCGCGCGCCACCACGAGCTCGAGCCGGCGGGAGAGGGCGAGATAGCAGGTCATGGCGCCGATCAGCATGCAGAACGGCGTCAGCTTCTCCAGGAGCTGCGGCACGCGGAACAGCGAGGTCTCGGCCACCATGATCGCGGAGGCTGATGCAAGGCCCGAGGTCTTGCGCACCATCTCGATGTAGTCGACCAGCACCAGCAGCAGGAAAATGCCGCCGAAGACGCCGAGCGCCGCGACCACGAAGCGGCCGGCGAAATAGCGCCCGAGTGTGTTGGTGAGCATGCTCATGCGGTGGCCGGACGTCCGAACAGCCGCGCGATCCGTGCGTTCGACCGGTTGATGGCCTCCATCAGGCCGGGAGGCGGCTCGACCACGACACCGCGGATGATCATCCACAGCCCGGCGCCGATCGCGCCGAAAACCATCGCATATTGCGCCAGCACCGGGCCCGGCGACTTCACCGCCATCACCGAGCAGGCGAAACCGGCCATGCGCAGGCCGAACACCGCCACGATCGAGGAGGCGATGGAAAAGTTGCGGCTCTGGCGAGTGGTGCGCGGCGCTCCGAGGAAGGCAAAGGTCAGCACCGCAAAGGCGAACGGATAGATCGGCGCGAGCAGGCTGTCATGCAAGGCCGCGCGGAACTGCCCTGGAATCTGCTTGTAGACGGGATCGTTGTCGGATGGCGAGAACAGCTCCCAGAGATATCGCTCGCGGATGCCGAGGGTGACGTCGCGGCCCTTGGCGAATTTCGACATGTCGAAGCCGTAGCGGCCGAAGGCCACGAGCGCCGGATCGCGCTTGCCCGCCTCGAAGCGCTGGAGATTGCCGGTTTCCAGCACCAGGAACGAGCCGGTCTCGTTCTTCACGACCTCGCCGTGCTCGGCGACGATCGAGACGCGCTCGTTCGGATCGCGGCGGTCGTCGATGAAGATGCCGGCGAGGATGCCGCCCGGCTGGCGTTCGCGAATCCGGATCGTGAGGTTCTCGTCGAGCCGGGCGAAGCGGCCGGGCTGCAGGATGTTGGTGAGCACGTCCGCGGTGATCTCGGCATCCCACTGCTTGATGCGCCGCATCCCGTCCGGGGCGAGATAGGCCGCGATGAAGGCGACCAGCAGCGCCACCACGCAGGTGGCATAGAAGAACGGAACGAACAGCCGGATCGGCGAGAAGCCGGCGGCATTCATCACGATGATCTCGGAATCGGTCGCGAGCTTGTTCAGCGTGTGCGAGATCGCGATCATCAGCGCGATCGGCGAGATGATCAGGACCAGGGCCGGGATCACGAGGCTGGTGATGCCGAGGAAGGTGAGGATGGTCTGACCCTGGCTCGTCATCAGGTCGATGCCCCGCAACGCCTGCGTAATCCAGATCACGCCGGTGAGGCTGACCAGGACCAGCGCAAACGACGCCAGCGTCGTGCGGAAGATATACCTATCGATCGACCCCATGCGCTACCGCACGAATTCCCACCAAGCCCCAATTCCGATCGGAATTCCGGCTGCCCAACCAATCCCCGATCAGGGGATCCCCAAGGTCGGCCAACAGCTCTTCCGCCAGTTCATTCTCTCACTACCATCCCTTTGATCCGTCAACAAAATGGCTGCCCCATGGCACCCTCATCATATGGTTAATATTTCGCTGTTGTGGCGTGGGGGCCACGGCGGAGCTTGGCATCTGCCGGGCGGCTGGCCATAGTGGGGACGCCTCAGTGAATCGCCGTTCAGGTCCGGTTGTGGCTGGAACGCCCGAACGACGAAAAGCCCCATCTTTTGGAGGAGTTATCCATGTCCGATGCCATCAAGGTCGGCTTTGTCCCGCTGTCTGCCGCCCCTCGTGGCATCCTGGTCGTGTTCTGCGACGACGGCCTGAAGCTCGGTCCGGCGACGGTCAAGGCCCTCGGCGGCGCTGCCGAGATCGTGAAGCGCGCGGCGGCTGCGGCCGCCTTCAAGGGCAAGAGTGGTGCTGCGCTGGACATTCTGGCGCCGGAGGGGGTGAAGGCGAACCGGCTGATCGTGATCGGCGCCGGCAAGGCGACCGGCCTCAAGGCCAACGATTTCCTCAAGTTCGGCGGGGTGGCGGCCAGCAAGCTGCCCGCCGGCACCAGCGCCATGACCATCCTGGCGGAGCTGCCGGGTGGCGCCATGACGAGCGAGCAGGCGGTTGCGATCGCCTCGGGCCTGCGCTTACGCGCTTACAAGTTCGATCGCTACAAGACCAGGAAGAAGGACGGCGAGGAGGGCGGCGTGCGCGCCGACGTCTCGCTTGCGGTCGGCGATGCCGGTGCGGCGAAGAAAGCGTTCGCCGCCGCCGGCCATGTCGTCGACGGTGTGATCATCGCACGCGACTTCGTCAACGAGCCGCCGAACGTGCTTTTCCCGGAGGAGTTCGCCCGCAGAGCGGGTGAGCTCCGCAAGCTCGGCGTCAAGGTCGAGGTGCTCGACGTCAAGGCGATGCAGAAGCTCGGCATGGGCGCGCTGCTCGGTGTCGGCCAGGGTTCGGCGCGGCCGAGCCGCACGGTGATCATGCGCTGGGACGGGGGCAAGAAGGGCGAGGCCCCCGTCGCCTTCGTCGGCAAGGGCGTCTGCTTCGACACCGGCGGCATCTCGATCAAGCCGGCCGGCAGCATGGAGGACATGAAGGGCGACATGGGCGGCGCGGCCTGCGTCGTCGGCCTGATGCATGCGCTCGCCGCGCGCAAAGCGAAGGTCAACGCGGTCGGCGCCATCGGCCTCGTCGAGAACATGCCCGACGGCAACGCGCAGCGGCCGGGCGACATCGTCACCTCGATGTCCGGCCAGACCATCGAGATCATCAACACCGACGCCGAGGGCCGCCTCGTGCTCGCCGACGTGCTCTGGTACGTCGCCAAGAAGGTGAAGCCGAAATTCATGGTGGACCTTGCGACGCTGACCGGCGCCATCATGGTGGCGCTCGGCACCGAGCATGCCGGCATGTTCTCCAACAACGACGAACTGGCCGACCGGCTGCTCACGGCCGGCATCGAGAGCGGAGAGAAGGTCTGGCGCATGCCGCTCGGCCCGGAATACGACAAGCTGATCGATTCCCAGTTCGCCGACATGAAGAACACCGGCGGCCGCCATGGCGGCTCGATCACCGCCGCGCAGTTCCTGCAGCGCTTCGTCGACGGCGTGCCCTGGGCCCATCTCGACATCGCCGGCACCGCCATGGGCGCGCCGAAGACCGACATCAACCAGAGCTGGGGCAGCGGCTACGGCGTCCGCCTGCTGGACCGTCTGGTCGCCGACCATTACGAGCGCAAATGACCCGACATGACTGAAGTGCTGTTTTACCATCTGCAAAACATGACGGTGGAGAATGTGTTGCCGCCGCTTCTCGAGAAATCGCTCGAGCGCGGCTGGCGCGTCATGGTGCAGTCGACCTCGGAGGAGCGCGCCGATGCGCTCGACTCGCATTTGTGGACCTATCGCGACGATTCATTCCTGCCGCACGCGACATGGCGGGTGAACGATGTGGCCGACCAGCCGATCGTGCTGGCGATCGAGGGCGGCAACCCGAATGGGGCCAATGTCCGCTTCCTGGTCGACAACGCCGCGCTGCCCGAGGACGCGCAGGGCTATGAGCGCATGGTGCTGCTGTTCAACGGCGACGATCCCGACGCGCTTGCGCTCGCCCGCGCGGCCTGGACGGATTGCAAGGCGCGGGGATTTGATGTCACCTATTGGCAGGCCGACGACCGCGGCCGGTGGCAGAAGCGCAATTAGCCGCAATTAATGATAATTTGCAGTTTTCGGGCGATGCTGGCTTCGGCCACCTTCATGCCGCAAAGGGATGTTGGGACAATCGCTTAGGGCTGGTCCTTCACGTGGGGAATTCGTTTATCGTGCGACATCAAAAGCTTCCCGGCTCGCTCTTGATTGCGTTGGCTGCCGTAGCACCGCTGGTCGCGGGCTGCGCGGGCGGGGCCGATTTGCTGTCGAAGGATGCCGAATGGTTCCAGAAACCCGGCCGCCTCTTCATCAAGAACATCTCGATCGAATCGCCGCCGCTGACCCCCGACAAGCCGGTGCGGGCTGAGGATCTCGTCAGCGCCGACGGCGCCTGTCCCGGCATGGCGCCGCCGCCCGGGCCGGCCGACGCCAACGCCTCGACGACGGCACCGATGGGCGGCACGGTCGCGCTCGGCCACACGGAGTGCGACGTGGTGCGCGGCATCGGCGCGCCCTCGACCGTCAACCTGTCCAACGACGCTGGCGGCCGCCGCGTCGCCGTCGTCACCTGGACCACTGGTCCGCGCGCCGGCATCTACACGTTCACCGCTGGACGTCTGTCCTCGATCGAAGGCAATCCGGACCCGCAGCCGGTGCCGAGGGCAGCCAAGCCGAAGAAGAAGCAGGCGTAGGCGGGGATCGCCTCCGCCGCGGTGAAACGGAAGAATCTTCGACCCGGGACATCAGCGGGGCGGACCCGATGCAAAGCCCTGTTGGCGGCGCCCTCAGAGAATCGGCTTGGTGCTGAAGCGGTCAGGCTGGCGAACGGGCAAACGGCCCTTCATCTTAAAGCCGTCGCGCATATTGAGACCGAGCAGAACGATGTTCGTTGCTCCGGCGGCCAGTTCGAGAGCCTGCACGGCGTAGAACGTGGTGTCGAACTCCGCGGCCTTCGCCTTGGAGGCAAGAAACAACGCGGTGGGAATCAAAATCAGGATGCCGTTGCCGGCGATGAACGGCATGCGTTTGATCTTCGCACCGATCAGCCCGGCGCGCCGCTGCTTTGCCAGGACGAATCCCGAGCCTCCCGTCGCCGCAAGCATCGGAATGAGCAGCAGGAAGCCCCACGGTATGGCGGTCTTCACCATGGCTATGGTCTCGTGCGATGCAAACAGCTCGGTGAGAGCCGTGGAAAACCAGAAGGTCGCAATGGTGATCAGTGCGACCGCTCCCGCGACTGGGTGGATGATCTTGGTCATGGGTCTGCCGTTTTAGAAGCGAGCTACGCGACGCAGATGCCGGGCACCGCGACTTTCTGGAACAGGTGCGGGGAGGCGACCGCGGATGCAGGGTAAGCCGAGATCTTCGACCTGAACTCGGGGTGCGTGAACGCAGCCCGGAAGTCGGCACTCGTCTGCCAAACTGCGTAGTTCAGATACGTGGGGCTTTCGCCGATCGCGCGGTGAAGCTGGGTGGAGATGAAGCCGGGCTGCCGCTTCATGAAGGCGGCATCGTCCTGCCAGACCTGGAGAAAGCTTTGTTCGTCGGCCTTGTCGAGCGTGAACAGATTCACCAGCACCAAAGGGCCGGTGTCGATGCCGAGCTGACGCTCGATGGGAAAGTCAGGGTCCAGTGGGCGTAAGCTTGCCATGACGAACTCCGTCGAGATGGTTTTATGGTGTCAATATGGTATTATGGGCAATCTATTAGTTTGACATCATGATGTCAATAACTGTCTATGGTGACGGATGCGGAAATCCCTGCGAACGCCGGCCGGCGATGCTCTGACGAACCTCATGCTTGACTTGTTCCGGTTGAACAGCCTGCTCCTGACCGCAGGGGACCGCTTGGTGGCCCGGCTGGGGCTCACCAGCGCCCGCTGGCAAATTCTCGGCGCCATCGTGCAGGCGGAGCGACCGCAGCCGGTAGCCTGGCTCGCCCGCGATCTCGGCGGCAATCGCCAGAACGTGCAGCGGATCGTCAACGACCTCCATGCGGAAGGCCTCGTTGCCTTCGAGGCCAATCCGCATCACCGCCGCGCACAGCTCGTCGTCCTCACCGACAAGGGGCGGCGCGCTTTCGACGCCGCCATGGCTTTGCAGATGCCGTGGGTCAACAGCCTTTCCGAAGGGCTTGCGGTCAAGGATCTGCAAACGGTTCATCGCATCGTCGCGGCACTCCGTAACAAGCTCGAGAGCGAAGCCGAGCAGCAGACGTAAGCGAGCGAGCGGCAACGTCGCGCGCAGGTCACACCGAATGCGATGTGGTGCGGGGATCGGGGCGTCTTCGAGCGTCAACCTCTCCAACAAATGCCATCGGCCACCGCGTTGCCGTCGTTACCTGGACTACCGGTCGGCGCGCATCTAGACGCTCACCGCCGGACGACTGTCTTCGATCGAAGGCAATCCGGACCCGCAGCCGATGCCGAGGGCGGCGAAGCCGAAGGCGAAGAAGAAGTCGGCGTAAGGCGAGCGCGCAAGATGGCTATGGCCGTCCTTTCATCGCATCCTCGAACGACAGGATCTGGCCGCTCGGTCCCCGGAACGTAATTTTCTCGGGCCACATCTTTTCGATCTCGTCGAGGAGATGGCGGGCGAGCAGTCTCCAGCCCGAGTCCGGCTTGAGCGAATAGATGCTGAAGGTCATGCCTTCATCCGCGCGAGCCGAATGCACGCCAGCGAGCCATGGCTCGTCGCCCACGCTGATACTCACTCCGGCATCGCTGCACAGGTCCACGCTACGCCACACGACACGTCCATCCCGGGTGTGGACGTCGCGCCGAATCGACAGCGCTTGCGCTTGACCAAAGTCAGTGAACGTTTGCTCGAGTCTCTTCCAGTCTTCGGCGGGCACCTTCAAATTTGCATAGACTTGCGGTCGGACGGACGTGCGACTGTCTCTGAAGAGATTGTGGCAGCTTCTGTCCCTTACGACGATCGGCAGGATGAAGACGCCGCCCGTCAGAAGCACGGCCGCAGAAACGACACTCCACGATCGCCGGCTAGATATGGACGATCGCATGGCAGCCCAAAAAGTGAGGCCGCCAACAAGGCCCGACGAACCCAGAACTGCTAGGGTGCTGACGTACTCGATCCAACTAAACGGGGGTGGCGCGCCATTGAACCGATTGACCATTGTTGGCACGCCGCCGCCGATCAATGCTAGGACGCTGAAAGGCATTGCCGCGACGAGGAAGCCTGCGAGCGCGCAGGCTGCAATCCCGACGCGCGGTCGCTTGCGGCGGACGAAAAGATAGAATGGAAGACCGAATAATATGGCATGGGTCGTTGCGACGATGAACGTCGTCATCGTCAAGGTCAGGACTTGCGTGACGACGACGATGTTGATCGGGTCTTCGATCTGCACGCAAAGCGGGATGACCAATGCCAGGGTCGCGCTAAACGCTGCAAGCAGGGCTGCTCCCAACAGGAGCAAATACTGCTGAACTCGCATGTCTGGCCGTTGCCCTTGGGTTGTCGCGTGGTCGATCCCACAACTGGCCAACCTAAGGCATGATGTGGAGGAGTGCGAAGCGGTTTTCCAGAGAGATCATGCGCAACCGATATCCACCCACACCGGTGGCGCGATGATGGCCGTGATCGTAACCTTCCTACCGACGTCGCTTTCGTGATGGCAGCGCGCCCCGGAATGCGCTTTGATGGCGCAAACAACAATCCCGGAGGAAACTATGCGGTTCATTGCTCTCTTATCGGCTCTGCTTCTGCCACTCAGTGCGGCGTTCACCCAGGACTATCCGACGAGGCCCATCACCATCCTGGTTCCATTCGCCGCGGGCGGGCCGACGGACACCATCGCCCGCCTGACGGCCGCAGGCATGGCGAAATCCCTGGGCCAGCAGGTCATCGTCGAGAACGCGACCGGCGCCGGCGGCACCATCGGCACGACCCGCGCTGCGCGCGCCCAACCGGACGGCTACACGCTGCTGATCCATCACGTCGGCATCTCCACAGCGGCGACGCTCTACCGCAACCTCAGCTACGACACCAAGACGGCCTTTGCGCCGATCGGGCTCGTGACCAACGCGCCGATGACCATCATTGCGCGGCCCGATTTCCCGGCCAACACGCTCAAGGAGCTCGTCGCCTACGCCCAGCAGCAGGGCGACAAGCTGACCTACGCCAACGCCGGCCTGGGTGCGGCCTCGCATCTGTGCGGCATGCTGTTCATGACCGCGATCCAGAAGCAGCTCACCACGGTGCCCTACAAGGGCAACGGCCCGATCATGAACGACCTGCTCGGCAAGCAGATCGATCTCACCTGCGACCAGGCGACGAACACGACCGGGCCGATCACGGCCAAGCAGGTCAAGGCCTACGCGATCACCACCAAGGAGCGGCTGAAGAGCCTGCCCGATCTGCCGACGGCCGACGAGGCCGGCCTCAAGGGTTTCGAGCTCGGTGTCTGGCACGGCATCTATGCGCCCAAGGGCACGCCGCCGGCAATCGTTCAGAAGCTGACCGCGGCGCTGCAGACCGCGCTCAAGGATCCCGCGCTGATCGCCCGGTTCAACGACATCAACACCGAGCCGGTCCCGCAGGACAAGGCGACGCCGGAGGCGTTGGGCGCGATGCTGACCAGCGAGATCGACCGCTGGGCGCCGATCATCAAGGCCGCCGGGCAATACGCGGATTGAGTTTTTGCGGTCCGCCTGGCTTGCCGGTCGAGCGGGTAAAATGCAGCTTGTTCAAAGGCTCGCTCGCCGGTGCCATCATGCCGGTACTGTGCATGGGGTTGTTTTGCACGTTGGTTGGAGTGCAGCGAAGGCGCTAGCCCGCCGCCTCGTCGAACTGCGTGCTGGCCTCGAGCCATTGCTCCTCGGCGCGCGCCAGGGCGTCGGCGGCATTGGCACGCGCCTTCGACAACTGCGCCGCCTGCTTGGGATCGCGCGTGAAAATGTCGGGCAAAGCGAGCGCCGTGTCGATCTTGGCGATGATCTCGCTGACGCGGGCGATCTCGGCCTCGGCTTCGGCGATGCGCTTCTTCAAGCCTCCGCGATTGTCCGCTCTTGGGCGCTGCGGCTTCTCAGGCGGCGCGCTGCGCTCGCGCGGAGCTTCCGCGTTGCGCGTGGACAGCACCAGGCGGCGATACTCGTCGAGATCGCCGTCGTAATTGGTCACCGTGCGGTCGGCGACGATCCAGAGCCGATCGGCGCAGGCCTCGATCAGGTAACGGTCGTGCGAGACCATGATCACCGCGCCGGGAAACTCGTTGATCGCTTCCGCGAGCGCACCGCGGCTGTCGATGTCGAGATGGTTGGTCGGCTCGTCCAGGATGATCATGTTGGGGCCGAAGAAGGTCGCAAGCCCCAGGAGCAGCCGCGCCTTCTCGCCGCCTGACAATTTGCCCGCCTTGGTGTCGGCCGCCTTGCCGGAGAAGCCGATCGCGCCGGCGCGGGCGCGCACCTTGGCTTCGGGCGCATCGCCCATCAGCTTGCGGACGTGGTCGTAGGCGGAGGCGTCCTCGTTGAGCTCGTCGAGCTGGTGCTGCGCGAAATAGGCGATCGACAGCTTGTCCGCGCGCGTCACCCTGCCGGAGAACGGCGCGAGACGTCCGGCGAGCAGCTTCACCAGCGTCGACTTGCCGTTGCCGTTGGCGCCGAGCAGCGCGATGCGGTCGTCATTGTCGATGCGCAAGGTGACGCGGCCCAGCACCGGGCTCGCCGGGTCGTAGCCGACCGAGGCATTGTCGACGGCGATGATCGGCGGCGACAAGATCTTCTCCGGCGCCGGAAAGCTGATCTCGCGCACGTCCTCGGTGACCAGCGCCGTGATCGGCTTCAGCCGCTCCAGCATCTTGACGCGCGACTGTGCCTGCCGGGCTTTCGATGCCTTGGCCTTGAAGCGATCGACGAAGGACTGCAGGCGGGCGCGTTCGGCCTCCTGGCGCTTGACCGCCTTGGCGTCGAGCAGCTCGCGCGCGGCGCGCTGCTCCTCGAAGGAGGAGTAGCTGCCCTTGTAGAGCGTGAGCTTGCCGCGCTCCAGGTGCAGGATCTGGTCGACCGAGCTTTCCAGGAGGTCGCGGTCGTGGCTGATCACGATCACCGTGCGCGGATAATGCGCAAGGTGATCCTCCAGCCAGAGCGTGCCTTCGAGGTCGAGATAGTTGGTGGGCTCGTCGAGCAGCAGAAGGTCGGGCGCCGCGAACAGCGTTGCGGCGAGCGCGACGCGCATGCGCCAGCCGCCGGAGAACTCGGCGCAGGGGCGGAGCTGATCGGCGGCGGAGAAGCCGAGGCCGGAGAGGATCGCGGCCGCGCGGCTTGGCGCCGAGTGGGCGTCGATGTCGACGAGGCGGGTCTGTATCTCGGCGATGCGGTGCGGATCGGTCGCGTGCTCGGCCTCGGTCAGCAGCGCGTCGCGTTCGAGGTCGGCCTTGAGCACGACCGCGATCAGGCTTTCGGGACCGTTCGGCGCTTCCTGCGCCAGGCTGCCGATGCGCCAGCGCGGCGGCAGGGTCACCGAGCCGTGCTCGGCCGCAAGCTCGCCGCGGATCACCTTGAACAGCGTCGACTTGCCGGTGCCGTTGCGTCCGACCAAGCCGACGCGCGATCCGGGCGTGATCTGCACGGAACTCTGGTCGATCAAAAGGCGTCCGGCGAGGCGGATGGAGAGGTCGGTGATGGCGAGCATGCGGCCTTGTCACCGCAAGGCGCGGCGAACGCAACTCGTTTTTCCGTTAGTGCGTCTCGCGCTCGCGCCGCTGCAGCTCGTTCAGGAGCTGCTCGAGATGGGTCGGCAGGCGCGGCTCGGGCCGGAGGCTCTGCTGCAGCCGTTCGCCCACGGCATCGCAAATCGAGCGGCTGGTGCGCCGGTCGATCTGTTCGCTGTCATTGGCAAAAAGGCCAGCCATCGCAAGGTTCCGTGTTTCTCGAAGTAAGGACACGGTACCAAGTCATTGCCGGCGAAATGGTTTCGCTGGCTGTGGGGAAAGCCGGGGCATTCTCGTAAAAATTGTATGAGCGGTGCCTTGTACGCCAAGGCAAAGCCCCGGCGAGGGGGGCGCCGGGGCTTCTCTTGGAAGGTACCTGGGGGCTTAGGTAGCCTTCGGAAGGTGCTGACGGGCTCAGTAGCAGCGGTTGATCAGCCGCCAGCGGGGTCCCCAGGGGGTCGGGACCAGCCGGCGCACATAGCAGCCGCCATAACCGTAGGAGACGGGACCGCCAGCGTAGAAGCGCGGTCCGCCCCAGCCATGGCCGTGGTGATGGCCGTGGTGATGGTGCGCGTGCCCGTGGTGCCGGCCACCGCCATGCCCGCCGCCTTGCCAATGAGCGGAGGCCGAGGTCGGCGCCAGCGCAGCTCCCAGCGCGACCGCGGCGACAGCGGCAAGCGAAAGTTTCCTCAACATGGTTATCTCCTGAAGACTGCCAGCGCGGGGCTATCGCGCCGATGGAAAGGCCGCCGAAACGGTCTGCCTGAGGTCAGGCTTCGGTTTCGATGGGCCCAACCTTACGCCGGGGAAGCTGAACCGGATCCTGACGGCGGTTTCAGATTGGGTTCATCTGGGTGAAATTGTCGTCATCCAGCGGATCGGGAGCCATCCCCTCGCGGAAACCGCCTATGAGGCTGTTCCGCGGTCGCTTGCCGTCCGACAAAGGCGCCGATATAAGCCCCGCAACCCCGAACCCCCGCTTTCTCCCCAAGGACAAGATCATGGCCATCGAACGCACTTTCTCGATCATCAAGCCCGACGCGACCGAGCGCAATCTGACCGGCGCAGTCAACGCCGTGATCGAGAAGGCGGGTCTGCGCATCGTGGCGCAGAAGCGCATCCGCATGACCAAGGAGCAGGCCGAGACCTTCTATGCCGTTCACAAGGCGCGCCCCTTCTTCGGCGAGCTCGTCGAATTCATGACCTCCGGCCCGGTCGTGGTTCAGGTTCTGGAAGGCGAGGGCGCGATCGCCAAGTACCGCGAGGTGATGGGCGCGACCGATCCGTCCAAGGCCGCCGAGGGCACCGTGCGCAAGCTCTACGCCAAGTCGATCGGCGAGAACTCGGTGCACGGTTCGGATGCGCCGGAGACCGCCGCGATCGAGATCGCGCAATTCTTCTCGGGTAACGAGATCGTCGGCTGATCCAGTCGGCAGACTAGAAGGCGACGGGCGAAGGGACCCATTGTGGACTGGCTCTGGCAGATCTTCGATCCCGCTACGATCGGGACCTTCTTTACCCAGTTCCGCAACGAGATGGCCGCACCGACTTTCTGGATCGCGGTCGGCAAGATCATCTGGATCAACGTCCTGCTCTCCGGCGACAACGCGCTGGTGATTGCACTCGCGTGCCGCGGTCTGTCGCCGCGGCATCGGCTCTGGGGCATGATCTTCGGCGCCGGCGCAGCGGTGATGCTCCGGATCATCTTCACTGGCGTCGTCGCCACCCTGATGGAGCTGCCGTACCTCAAGCTGGTCGGCGGCGTTGCGCTGATCGTGATCGCGGCAAAGCTCCTGGTGCCGGAGAACGAGGACGAGAACGACGTCGACGCTGCCGCGCATCTGTGGCACGCCATCCAGATCGTCGTGGTGGCCGACATCGTCATGAGTCTCGATAACGTCATTGCGGTCGCTGCCGCGGCCAATGGCAGCGTGCCGCTGCTGATCCTCGGCCTTACCATCAGCGTGCCGCTGATCGTCGCCGGCGCCGCGCTGATCATGGCACTGCTCACAAAGCTCCCGGTGCTGGTCTGGGCCGGTGCGGCGCTGCTCGGCTGGATCGCGGGCGCGGTGATGGCGACCGATCCCGGGGTCACGCCGCGGCTGCACGCGCTGTTCGAGGGGCCGTTCGGCGCCTCGCTGGACGGCGTGCTCGGCGCCCTTCGCATTCCCCCGCAATTCGGCCATGGCGGGGCCGGCGGCGAGTATTTCTGTGCTGTGATCGGAGTCGTCGTCGTGCTGGTGGTCGGCACCATCTGGCGCCGGCGCAGTGTCACCGCGGCCGCCCTCGAATCCTCCGAACGGCACGCCAAGGCCTCCGCGGAGTGACGTTGAAGCGCTGATCGGTGCAGCCGCCCCTCCAGCGATGAGAGGCGTCCACGTCACTGGGGCGCTTCCCGCGTCGGCAGGACGCGAGCGATCACCGGCCACGGGTTCGACCGAATCCTCCCATCATTGCATTCGTATGACCGGCGCGCATCTCGCTTCGCGAGAGCTCGCGTCGTGCGCGCGGGCGTTGCGTTGAGAGTCGTCGTTCGCAACCCTCACGCGATTTAGACCTTGTCTTATTATAAACTACTGAGATTCAAGGGTGCTTTCGTTGACTCGACGAGGGTTCCCACGGCACCTCGCCCCGACGTTCATGCTCATGAAATCGGAAGGTGCGATGTCGTCGAAAGTGTTTTGTCGTCCTGTTGCCGTTCTTGCCGCTCGCATCAAGACGCTTCTGACGTGCGCCAGCCCGAGAGCCTTCGCGGTTTCCGTGGTCTCCATTGCCTTGTGTAGCGACGGCGTCCTGCACGGCAGCAGCGCGCAGAGCGCCGCGCCCCAGGCCGCGGGGGGAAGCACGTTGCCGGCGGTGACCGTCACCGCAGACGCGCCGAAGCCGCGCGCGCGTCCACGAGCCAATCCGGTCAGGAGGGCGGGCCGCGGCGCGCCCGCGAACGAGCGGGCTAAATTGCAGGCGGAAGCGACCCCGACGGCTGCGAGGCCCGGTTCACTGCCGCGGACCTACGCAGGCGGGCAGGTGGCACGTGGAGGCCAGGTCGGCTTGCTCGGCAACAAGGATTTCATGGATACGCCGTTCAACATCACGAGCTTCACGGCGAAGAGGATCGAAGATCAACAGGCGGTCACCGTCGCCGATGTCGTCAGCAACGATCCCTCGGTCCGTTTCACCGGCCAGACCGGCGGCATTCTCGATTCCTTCTTCATCCGCGGCTTTCCGATCGGGGAAGGCAATGTCGGGGAAATCGCCTTCCACGGCGTCTATGGCGTTGCACCGAACTACCGCGTGTTCACCGATTACGTCGAGCGCATCGAGATCATCAAAGGCCCGACCGCGCTGCTCTACGGGATGGCGCCGAACAGCAGTGTCGGCGGCACCATCAACATCGTTCCGAAGCGTGCCGGGGATATCGATCTCACGCGGGTCACGACCGACTACGCGTCAAACACCCAGCTCGGCACACATCTCGACGTGAGCCGGCGGTTCGGTGAAAATCGCGAATTCGGTATTCGCGTCAATGGCAGCTATCACAACGGCGATACGCCGTTGGACAACCAGACGCGGGAGGCGCATGTCGGCTCTGCAGCCTTCGACTATCGCGGCGAGAAGTTCAGGGCCTCGCTCGATTTCATCGAGCAGGAGGAAAAGTTCGACGCGCCGACGAGACCGTTCCTGGTCGCAACCGGCGTGGCCGTTCCGACCGCGCCGGTCGGACGGCGCAATGTCACCCAGGCCTGGGAATTCGCCAAGGTTCACGACAATTCGCTTCTGGCGCGCGCCGAATACGATGTGACTGACGCCGTGACGGTGTTTGCAGATGTCGGAGGCGGCAGGACCCAGGTCGACCGTCTGTTCGGGACGCCAACGATCCTGAATGCGGCTGGCAACACCACGTCGACACCGGGACGATTCAAGTTCGACATCGACAGGAACGTGGCCGACGTCGGCGTGCGGGCCCGAATCGAGACTGGCGCGATCAGTCATGCCGTGAGCTTGCAGGGGAGCTACTATGGGGATGAGATCTCGCGGGGCTCGGTGAACGGCACGGCGGTGTCGTCCAACATCTATGCGCCGATCGCGCGTCCCCAGCAGTTCGTTGCGGCTCCCGCGACCGTGCCGCGGCTGTCGGACACCGAGCTGACCGGCATTGCGCTGGCCGACACCATGTCGGTTCTCCAGGAGCGGCTTCAGCTGACGGTCGGCGTCAGGCAACAGGGCGTCAGGTCGAACAACTACAACACCACCACGGGCGCCGTGAGTTCGGCCTATGACCAGACGGCGTTCACACCGATGGTCGGCCTGGTCGTCAAGCCCTGGAGCAACGTTTCGCTCTACGCCAACTATATCGAAGGGCTCAGCAAGGGCGACACCGCGCCGACGACGGCGGCAAATCAGGGCGAGGTCCTTGCGCCGTATTTGAGCAAGCAGAAGGAAGCAGGCGTCAAGGTCGATTTCGGCGCGCTCGCGACCACGATCAGCCTGTTCGAGATCACCAAGCCGTCGGGGCAGACGGGTGCCGGCAACGTCTTCCGGGCTGATCAGGAGCAGCGCAATCGCGGCGTGGAATTCACCGTGTTTGGAGAAGTGCAGCCCGGCATTCGCGTTCTTGGCGGCGTGACATTGATCGACGCGGAGCTGACGAAGACGAGCACGCTGGCCAATTTCGGCAAGACGCCGATTGGAGTGCCCGAGGTGCAGGCCAATCTGTCTGCCGAATGGGATACCCCGTTCGCACCAGGGCTGACATTGGTCGCCAACACCATCTATACCGGGCACCAATATCTGAATGGGGCCAACACGCAGGTCGTCCCGGCCTGGACGCGGCTCGATCTTGGCGCGCGCTACAACACGCGCATCAACAACCGGCCCGTCACGGTTCGCGCTCTGGTCCAGAACGTGTTCGATACCAATTACTGGGCGGGCGTGGCGAGCTTCTCTGCGCTAGCGCAAGGCTCGCCCCGAACCCTGCTCTTGTCGATGTCGACCGACTTCTGAGCTTTGGCCTCCTCGGGCCGGCTGCGGAGCTGGATCAGGCGCGGACGACGGGTGCTCTGAATGGACCAAACAATCAGGGCGCCACGTCGAGGCGGCTCGGCGCCCGCCCGATCCAGTATGTTGCCCGGACGCGTGCAGCACGCGCTGCTGTGGGCGCACCGTTGGTTCGGATTGATCGGCGGCATCGTCGTGGTGCTGATCGGCCTGACTGGAAGCTTCATCGTCTTCTACCGGGAGATCGATGTCGCCCTGAATCCGGCGCTCTATGCGCCCGCCGGTCCGGAGCAGAGCGTCACGTTAGCGGAGGTGATGCACGCCGCCGCTGCAGCGGATCCGGCGCCGATCGCGACGATCCTGGCACCGGATCGGATCTGGCCGGTCTGGATCGTGATCCATTCGCATGAGACCGCGCCAGGCAGCTACCCGAACCGGTGGACCACCATGGTCGATCCTTCGAACGGCAAGGTGCTCGGACGGCGTGACTACGCCAACGCATTCGCACTCAAGGTTTACCGTCTCCATTTTACGCTGCTGCTCTATGAGTTCTGGGGCAAGGAACTGGTCGGCGTGGCCGGGTTCGTGCTGCTCGGCTTGGCGGTCTCGGGTCTCTTCCTTTGGTGGCCGAAGCCGGGGCGGTTTTGGCGATCGATCTCGGTGCGCAAGAACGTCTCACTGTTCCGATTTGTTCTGGACCTTCACGGTGCGGCAGGCTTTTGGGCGCTGTCCGTGCTCTTGTTGATCTCGATCACCGGCGTCGGCATCGTTTTTCCCGACCTGGTGCGGCCCATCGTCGGCCTCGTGTCGCAGCCGACGCCTGATCGCTCGCCGCGAGTCGAAATCCCGCCTCCGGCAGGGACGCCGGTGCTCTCACCTGACGCGATCATGCGACGCGCACAAGAGGTCCAGCCCGGTGCGACGGTCGCCATGCTCCATCCGCCGACCGCAACGCGCAACACCTGGCGGGTGCAATTCCGTCCTGATGGAGCTGATCCCGCCGTGCGGTCGCGTGGAGCGATCTGGCTCGATCCGTGGAGCGGCGCTGTGGTGCACGACCGCACGCCGGGCACCATGTCGATGGCGGACCGCTATCTGGCCGAGCAGCTCTGGCTCCACAATGGCGCGACGTTCGGATTCGCAGGACGCCTGCTGGTGTTCGCGGCCGGCTTCGCACCGCTCGTCCTCTTCGTCAGCGGCGCGATGATGTGGCTCAACAGACGGCCCGGGAAGATGAGGCCCGGCTGAGAGGTCAGCGCCTGACGATTGAACCGGCGCGGCCAACCAGGCGGGCGAGCTGACGGAAGCGGCTGCCGACGCGGTCGGCGACGAGGTCGCCGAGCCGGTGCTCGAACACCAGCATCAATTTGCGGCCCTGGCTGCGGAAATGCGTGGCTGGCAGGACGCCGGGACGTGCGGCCGAGATCAGATGCGCGACGCGGAACGCGGCGCCCAGGAGGCGCGCGCGTTCGAGCTGGGCCGGCGTCAGCAGCTCCTGCATGGTGACCGGCGGCTGGTTTTCCTCGCTGAGGCCGGCATAGCGATAGAACACCGACAGGCCGACGAAGGCGCGTTCGGTGTGGGTGATCGCGCCGAAATTGCCGTTGACGACGAGGCTGAGCGTCTGCTCGCCGCGATGATCGGGATGCACGCGCCAGCCGATGTCGGAGAGCAGGCACGCGGTGTGGCGGAGGCGGCGGTCCACTTCCGTCTCGCGCAGCTTGACGACGCGCACCAGGCGGTCGGTCCAGGCGATCAGCTCACGCGCGTGCCTGGCCGAACGCGACAGCAGCTGGTTCAGCTCCTCCGCCGCGCAGATCAGCCCGTCCTTGTTGCGTTCGGTCTCGGGCAGCTTCTCGTGCAGCAGGCCCTCGCGCACGCCGAAGGTGGAGAACACGATGTTCTTTGGCTTCGCGACGCGGATGATGTGCTCGAGCACCAGCGCCGCATAGGTGAGGAGAGGGCGCCGCGCATCGGCGACGATCTCGATGTCGGCAAGCATGTCGGCGGCGGCGAGGCGCCGCAGGCGGCGCGAGAAGTCGAGCGCCTCGGCAGCCGGAATGGAATAGCCGTGCATCACCTGGAGCGGATAGCCGCTCTGGATGATGTGGATGCGCGCGAGCGCGCGCCAGGTGCCGCCGACGGCATAGAAGGTGCGACCGCGGCCGGCAGTGAGTAACTGGACTCCGTCGATCTCCTCGCGCACGATGCGGTCGGCGCGCTTGAGCGATTTGTGGGCGAGGTCCTGCAGTGCGAGGCCGCCGAGCGGCAGCGTCACGCCGCTGCGTACGGCGTTCCTGCGCACGTCGATCAGCTCGAGCGAGCCGCCGCCGAGGTCGCCGACGATGCCGTCTGGATGGTGGATGCCGGAGATCACGCCGAGCGCGGACAGTCGTGCTTCGCGCGAGCCCGACAGGATCTCGATCTTCACCGCGCAGATCCGCTCGGCCCTGGCGATGAAATCGGAGCCGTTGGAGGCGTCGCGGCATGCGGCGGTCGCGATCGCGAACACGCGTCCGACCTTCATCACCCGGCACAGCGCACGAAACCGTTTCAGCGAGGTCAGCGCCTTGTCGATGGCGTCGGGCGCGAGCAGGCCTGTGCTCTGCACCTCGCGCCCGAGGCCGCACAACGTCTTCTCGTTGAAGATCGGGATCAGGCTGCGCGCCAGCGCCTCGTAGACGACGAGGCGGACCGAGTTGGAGCCTATGTCGATAACCGCGACGCTCGAGCCGCGCTTGCGCGGCCGCTTCACGTCGCAAATCCCCGATCAGGATTGATGACGTTCGTTCCGGCGCGTGAGACGACGCGGCGAGGATTCCTTGAGCGACTTTCCACGGCCAGACAGACTCGGATTCGTCATGAAGTAGTTGTGGACGTTGAAAGGCTCCTCGCCCTTCGCGGTCTTCATACGCGTTGAAGACCCATCCGGCAACAACTGCCAGCTCTGCTCATTGTCCTTCAGGTTCGCGACCATGATCTGTTCGAGAACCTGCTGATGCACCGTCGGATTTTGCAGCGGACACAGCACCTCGACGCGGCGGTCGAGGTTGCGCGGCATCATGTCGGCGGACGAGATATACACAGCCGCTTTCGCGCTCGGCAGTCCCTGGCCCATGCCGAAGCAGTAGATTCGGCCATGTTCCAGGAAGCGGCCGATGATCGACTTGACGCGGATGTTCTCCGACAGACCGGGAATGCCGGGCCTGAGGCAGCAGATGCCGCGCACCACCAGCTCGACCTGGACACCGGCCTGCGAGGCCTCGTAGAGCGCGTCGATGATGTCGGGATCGACCAGCGCGTTCATCTTCATCCAGACTGCGCCGGGACGGCCATGCCGCGCATGTGCGGTCTCGCCCTGGATGTGCTCGATGATGCGCTTGCGCAAGGTCAGCGGCGACACCGCCATCTTTTCCAAATCGCTCGGTGCTGCATAGCCGGTGATGAAATTGAACACGCGGGCGGCATCGCGGCCGATCGTCGGGTCCGAGGTGAAGTAGGAGAGGTCGGTGTAGATGCGCGCGGTGACCGGGTGATAATTGCCGGTGCCGGTATGGACGTAAGTCGTCAGGCTGCCGCCCTCGCGGCGCACCACCATCGAGAGCTTCGCGTGCGTCTTCAATTCGAGGAAGCCGTAGACGACCTGCACGCCGGCGCGTTCGAGATCGCGGGCCCAGCGGATGTTGGCTTCTTCGTCGAACCGCGCTTTCAGCTCGATCAGCGCGGTGACTGATTTGCCGGCTTCGGCCGCTTCGGCCAGCGCGCGCACGATCGGTGAATTGTTGGAGGTGCGGTAGAGCGTCTGCTTGATCGCAACGACGTCGGGGTCGCGCGTGGCCTGCTGCAGGAATTGCACGACGACGTCGAACGACTCGTAGGGATGGTGGACGATGAGGTCCTTTTGCCGGATCGCGGCGAAGATGTCGCCGCCATGCTCGCGCACGCGTTCGGGGTGGCGCGGCACGTAAGGGGTGAATTCGAGGTCGGGCCGGTCGAGGCGGGTGAGCTGCGAGAGCTCGTTCATCGCCTGCACGCCGTCGACCAGGAAGATCTCGTCGTCGGCGGCGGAGAGCGCGTGCTGCACGAAGCTGCGCAGCTGCTCCGGCATCTTGGCGTCGATCTCGAGCCGGATCACCGATCCGCGGCGGCGGCGCTTCAGCGCGGTCTCGAACAGGCGGACGAGATCTTCGGCCTCCTCCTCGATTTCGAGCTCGGAGTCGCGGATGATCCGGAAGGCGCCTTGGCCGTGCAGATTGTAGCCGGGGAACAGGCGGTTGATGAACAGGGCGGTGGCCTGCTCCAGCGAGATCAGGCGCACCGTGCCATCCGCTGGCAGGCGGATGAAGCGGTCGATCTTGCCGGGCATGCGGATCAGCGCGTTCATCTGCTTGCCGTCGGCGGCGCGCGTGAGCTGCAGCGCGATGGTGAAGCCGAGGCTCGGAATGAACGGGAAGGGGTGGGCCGGATCGATCGCGAGCGGGGTCAGGAGAGGGAACACGTTGTGGAGGAAGTAGTCCTCGATCCAGGTCCGTTCCGCCTTGCTGACGTCCTTGCCGTCCACCAGCACGATGCCGACCTCGGCCAACGTGGCGCGCAGGTCGCGCCAGATCGCCTGCTGGTCGGAGGCGAGCTGGGAGACGGTGCGGTTGATTAGCGCGAGCTGCTCGGACGGCGTCAGGCCGTCGGGGCTGCGCTCGGCGATGCCCTCGCGGACCTGGGCCTTGATGCCGGCGACGCGAACCATGAAGAACTCGTCGAGGTTATTCGCTGAAATCGACAGGAATCGCACCCGCTCCAGCACGGGGTGGCTCGGGTTGACCGATTCCTCCAGGACGCGGCGATTGAAATGCAGCCAGGACAGCTCGCGGTTGATGAACCGCTCGGGACTGGACGCGATGGCCGGAAGGCTCTCGGATTCCGGGGCTTTCTCTTTCGTTTCAACAGCTTGCGCAGAGTCCATCAGAAGTCGGTCCATCCAGTTCACCCCAATTGCGACTCAAGCGCAAAAATCGGCGGGAGCATGTGTTAGAGCGATGACGTTTCGATGACATTGATGTTCCGCCCCCGCGCCGCGTCAAGCGGACTTCGGGGAGGCCTGCGAGCCGGTCAGGCGTCCCGGAGCAGCTCGGCGGCCAGCGCCCGGGTGACGGGACGGCCGAGCCGCAGGGCTTCACTGTCGAGCAGCTCGACGGCCCGCCGGGCGGCGGCCGAGGACCGTTCCAGGCGCGTCGCGAGATAGCCGACCACGCTCTCGTCCACATTGAGCTGGCGGTCGGCGCAGAACTTGACGATGAGGCCGCGGAACAGCTGGTCGTCGGGCGGCATCAGCGCAACCGCCGGAACGGCCCGCAGGCGCGAGCGTAGGTCGCGAAGCTCGATGGGAAGCGCGGCCGGCGCCTCGCGGCCGGTGAACAGGACGTAGGCGCCGTCCTCGCGGGCGAGGTTCATCAGATGAAACAGGGCACGCTCGTCGAAGTCCCCAGCCTTGAGATCCTCGACCACCAGCGCGCCGGTGGCGAGCGCGCCGGGCACGTCCGTCGCGGTCAGCGCATTGCCGGTGGTCGAGCGGGCGCCAGCTTCCTCGGCCCAGATCGCGGCGAGATGGCTCTTGCCGCTTCCCTCCGGGCCCGCCAGCGACATGATCCGGTTCGGCCATTCCGGCCAACCGTCGATGAGGCCGAGACCGGCCGCATTGGCGGGGCCCTCGAGGAAGTTGTCCCGGCTGAGGCTCTCCGCATGCGGAAGCGCAAACGCCAATTGTCGGGGATGAACGCGGCCTGCCACGCTTGCTCTGCTCCATGCCGGCGCGCCGGCCCGCTTGTAGAGATTCGACTTGATGGTGCGGGACTTGGCCTTTTGCTGGGCCGCTTCCCCGCTCATTTGGCCTCGATCGTGCTCATGTGCCGCAGCCACTCGACGAGATAGAGCGACACGGAGGAGAGCGTGAAGACCGTGACGAGACCCATCAGGATGATATCATAAGGCGCGGGCTTGAAGCCGAAGGCAAGCGCCGCCAGCACCAAAGCTGCGAACGCTACTTGTGCCACCGTGTTGAGCTTGGAGACTTTCGACGGCTTCATCTCGACCGGCCGGTCGAACAGCCAGGACACGATCACGGCGGCGACAATCATGATGTCGCGCGAGACCACCAGGATCACGATCCAGCGCGGGATCGCGCCCCAGATGCCGAGCGCCATGTAGATCGAGACCAGCAGCGCTTTGTCGGCGAGCGGATCGAGCAGCGCGCCGAGCTCGCTCGTCATGTTGAAGCGCTTGGCCAAAAAGCCGTCCACGGCATCGCTGATGCCGGCGATCAGGAAGACGGCGAACGCCACCTCCATTTGGCTCGACACGATGGCCCAGACGATGATCGGGACCAGCATGATGCGGCCCAGGGTAATGATATTCGGAATACTCACGCAGCGCTTCCCGGCACCGGTTCTGACCTCAAATCCGGCCCGTGGCAGGCTGAACCGGTTGATATGTCTACATAGTATAGCGGGGAACGCCATGCGAGCCATTGCGCGTCCCCGGAATTCGACGTAACCAGCCGCAAACCCACTGGAAATCGGGCATGACCGACCGCAAAAACGGCCTCACTTACGCCGATTCAGGCGTCGATATCGACGCGGGCAACCGCCTGGTCGACCTGATCAAGCCGATGGTGCGCGCCACGGCGCGGCCGGGCGCCGATGCCGAGATCGGCGGCTTCGGCGGCCTGTTCGACCTCAAGGCGGCCGGCTTCAAGGACCCGGTCCTGGTGGCCGCGACCGACGGCGTCGGCACCAAGGTCAAGATCGCGATCGAGACCGGCCTGCATGGCGGCATCGGCATCGACCTCGTCGCCATGAGCGTCAACGACCTCGTGGTGCAGGGCGCCGAGCCGCTGTTTTTCCTGGACTATTTCGCCTGCGGCAAGCTCGACCCCGAGGCCACGGCCGCCATCGTCGCGGGCGTTGCGGAGGGATGCCGCGAATCCGGCTGCGCTTTGATCGGCGGGGAGACCGCCGAGATGCCCGGCCTCTACAAGGACGGCGATTACGATCTCGGCGGCTTTGCGGTCGGCGCCGCCGAGCGCGGTACCTTGTTGCCGCGCAAGGACATCGCCGCGGGCGACGCCGTGATCGGTCTCGCTTCGTCCGGCGTGCATTCCAACGGCTTCTCGCTGGTCCGCAAGATCGTCGAGCAGTCCGGCCTCGGCTTCTCGGCGCAGGCGCCGTTCGCGCCGGTGATGACGCTCGGCGGCGCGCTGCTGACGCCGACCAGGCTCTACGTCAAATCCTGCCTGCGCGCGATCCGCGAGACCGGCGCGGTGAAGGGGCTTGCCCACATCACCGGCGGCGGCTTCACCGACAACATCCCGCGCGTGCTGCCGAAGCATCTCGGTGTCGGCATCGACCTGGCACGCCTGCCGGTGCTGCCGGTGTTCAAATGGCTGGCGGCGCAAGCCGGCATCGCCGAGCTTGAAATGCTGCGCACCTTCAATTGCGGCATCGGCATGATCGCGATCGTCGAGCCCGACAAGGTCGACAAGGTCGTGGAAGTCTTCACCGACGCCGGCGAGACCGTGGCGCAGCTCGGCACCGTCATTCCCGCCGAGGGCGAGCACCGCGTCGTCTATAACGGCCACCTCGACATGGCACTGTGATGACTGGCGCTGTGATGAAGCGCCGCGTCGCCATTCTGATCTCCGGGCGCGGCTCCAACATGGCCGCGCTGATCAGGGCAGCCGCTGCCGCGGATTTCCCGGCGGAGATCTCGCTCGTCATTTCGAACAAGGCCGATGCGCCCGGACTCGAACGCGCGAGGGCGAGCGGGGTCACGACCGAGGTGATCGAGAGCAAGCCGTTCGGCAAGGACCGCGCCGGCTTCGAGACGGTGCTGCAGGCCGCGCTCGACAAGCACGGCATCGAGCTGATTTGTCTGGGCGGCTTCATGCGCCTGTTCACGGCCGAGTTCACAAAAGCCTGGTACGGGCGGATGCTCAACATCCATCCCTCGCTGTTGCCGTCATTCCCCGGGCTCGACCCGCACGGCCAGGCCCTGCGCGCCGGCGTCAAGCTCTCCGGCGCGACGGTGCACTTCGTCATCCCCGAGACCGACGCCGGCCCGATCGTGATGCAGGGCGCGGTTCCCGTCAGCGACCACGACACGGGAGATACGCTCTCGGAACGAATCCTAGAGGTTGAGCACCGGATCTATCCCGAAGCGCTGCGGCTGCTCGCAACCGGCAAGGTCCGGATCGAGGGCGATGTGTGCAGGACGGACGGCAGCGGGCCCTCGGAGAATTTTCTGATCGCGCCGGTGGTGCACGGCTGATGTCGCCGGAAGACGCCTTGGCGCTTGCTAACACCGAGGTTGTTCGGGTCGGTCAGGCATGCGCGGAAGACCTGATGCTGTCGGGGCAGGCCATCGAGATCGATGAAGGGTGGGTCTTTTTCTACAACACCCGAGAATTCGTCGAGACCGGTAAACCAAGTGCCCGGCTCGCAGGAAACGGCCCCATTTTTGTCGATCGAGACGGCCGCATTCACCAACTTCCAACCTCGATGCCTTGGGAAGAAAGCC
Organism: Bradyrhizobium sp. USDA 223; assembly: GCF_044909005.1. Lineage (NCBI taxonomy): Bacteria > Pseudomonadati > Pseudomonadota > Alphaproteobacteria > Hyphomicrobiales > Nitrobacteraceae > Bradyrhizobium > Bradyrhizobium sp. USDA 223. The sequence goes on along the minus strand of NZ_JBIYDR010000001.1, from coordinate 2,973,774 downwards.
TCGAGCGACTTCGGAAGTCGTCGACGTAGATCATCCGCGCGCCCCAAACAAAACCCCCCGGCAGAGCCGGGGGCAACGTCATGATCTCTCGCCTGCGGCGAGAAAGATCAGGAGACCTTGAGATTCTCCGCGGACGACTTGCCGCGGTTCTCCACGAGGTCGAATTCAACCACCTGGTTCTCGTTGAGGGTGGAAAGTCCGGCACGCTCGACGGCGGAGATGTGGACGAACACGTCCTTGTCGCTGCCATTCGGCTTGATGAACCCATAGCCCTTTGTCGGGTTGAACCATTTGACGGTGCCCTTTTGCGGCATCGCTCGTCTCCTCCACTAGATATAAAAACGACGCGGCCGCTTTTTCGCGTGCCACGCCACAAACGGCTCCCGGAAGTCTGTTCGAGTCTTGAGGCGCAATGTCGCGAAACGCACAGCAAACGGTCAATTCCGATTGTGACCGATATTGCAACATGAAATTCGCCGGCTAGCAAGCCGCGCGCGGATTTCAAGACCAAGCCGGGTGCCGTCAAGCGCAAGTTTGCCACCTGTGGCAGCAGAACCACAATCGGTGCAATAGCCTCGGCCGTTATGCGCCAACCGGTTGACCCCTCGTGGCAGTTCGGCACAAATCGTCGCAAGCGCCGCAGACATTGTTGCATTTTTGCGCGCCGCCACTTCGCTTTCGGGATTCATCGTCATGCGCTGCGCCGCGCAGCTCTCCGGGACACGGCAGACGATCGGGCTCACCCGCATCCGCCGGATCGTGGCTGCGCTCGCGATGGCGTTTGCACTGGTCGTGACGATGGCGGCCGTGACGCCCGGCTTCGCGCAAAGCACGCCCACACCGACCCCGACGCCCACGCCGACACCCACGCCGTCACCGACCCCAATTCCGTCGCCGACCTCGACCAATCAAAATCAGTCAGCCGGCAACAGCATGCTCAGTTTCGGCTCGGGCTTCCTGGAGCGGCTCGGCAATCAGGCATCCGGCGGCGTCAACCGTGTGTTCCGCACCAATCCCGGCGGCGGCGGCGCCTCGGCGGCTGCGGAAGATCCGCGCTACCGCACCTGGTTCGAGGGCTATGGCCTTTCGGTCCGCACCGATGCGCAAGGCGACTTCGTCGGCGACAAGCGCAAGACCTTCGGCGGCGTTGCCGGCTTTGGCGCGCGGCTCGCACCCGGCGTCAACATCGGATTCTCCGTCGACCACAGCCACACCGACATCGACGTGCCGCTGGCGCTGCAATCGGCAACCCTCGATCTGACCCAGCTCGGCTTCAGCGGCTCCGTCGACAAGGGCCCGTGGACCTGGGCCTTTGCGGTGGTGCACGGCTTCGGCAAGGTCCATTCCAGCCGCGATACCGGCCTTGGCCTTGCGACCGCGGGCTATCGCGCCGCCGTGGACGGCGCGCTGACCGAGATCAGCTATTACTGGACCAAGGACGAGATGCGCATCGTGCCCAAGGGCGCGCTGGAATATGTGCGCGCCACCAGCGCTGCGTTCCAGGAGACCGGCGGGCTCGATCCGCTCAACGTCGGCTCGTCGGCCCTCTCGCGCGCGCGCGTCATGATCGGGGCCGAGGTCGGCCGCTACTTCATCATCGACCAGAAAATCCTCGACCTCTCGGCCTACGGCAAGTTCGTCGACAATTTCCACCAAGACCTCGGAACCATCCAGGTCAGCCTGGGCGCCCAGAACATCATCGTCCCCGGCATCGGCGAGAGCCGTTACGGCGCGGATGCCGGCGCCTCGGCTTCGCTCAGCCTGACCAACGTGGCGAGGCTCTACGTCAATTACGACGGCAAATTCCGCAAAGAGCTCACCTCGCACCAGGGCACGCTCGGCTTCGAATACAAATGGTGAGTTGACGCTCGCCTGCGTTAAGTCGGCGCCGTCGCCACGTATCCCGCCAGGCCAAAGCCCTCGCGCGCCGCCGTCATCATCGGCACCAGCGCGTTCGGATGGATGAACTCGTCGCGGAAGCAGGGATAGGTCCTGGCGTCGAAGATCTTCTTCAGCCAGTCGACCACGATCTTGTGCCGCTCGGAGCTGCGGAACTCCTTGTGATAGGTGAGCCAGAGATCGGCGTGATGGCTGACGCCGAGATCGACCGCAACGAGCGGCGCACCGAGCGCGATCGACACCGTCGGCAGGAAGCCGATGCCGGCGCCGCGCTCCACCGCGTAGAGCACGCCCACCGACGAATTGGTCTTGATCCCGACGATGCCTTCGAGCGACTTCAGCCCGAGCACGCGGGCATAGGCGCCGTCGTCGACCTGCGGCGCGCTCTGCTTGATGATGCGGTGATTGTTCAATTCGGCGAGCGTTGCCGGCACGCCGTAGAGGCTTTCATACTCCTTGGAGACGAAGGGATAGATGTGGAGGCGGCCGAGCTTGGCGACGATCAGATCGGGATTGGTCGGCGGCTCGAGCTGGATGGCGATATCGGATTCGAGCCGCGCGACGTCGGCCTGCTCCATCGCGCAGCGCAGATCGACCGTGATCTTGCGGTAGGTCTTCTGGAAGTCGATCAGCCGCGGCAGGATCCAGAAATTGCCGGGGCCCTCGGTCACCGCGACGCGAACGGTGCCCGAGGTGTCGTTCGAGGACCGCGCGGCGCGGCGGAAGACGTTGAAGGCATGACGCTCCATATGCGTGACGTCGGCGATCATCGCGGCGCCTTCATCGCTGAGCGTCAGCCCGCTCTGGTCGCGCAGGAACAGCTTGCACCCAATGCTCTCCTCGAGCCGGTCGATGCGGCGCATCAGCGTGGTGGAGGTGAGGCCGAGCTCTTCGGCGGCATTCCGAAAACTTTTAAATTTTGCGCACGCTAAAAACAGCTTCAAATCATCCCAGGACGCGCCCAGGGCTTCTTCACGGTGCTGCATCATCGCAGCACCCCGGTGCAATAACTGCTGCATACTCCTGATCCCCAACCGCTAAGCTCGTCGTAGCGGGGCATGAAAGCCTCGAACGATAGAGGCGCGACATGAGTATGGAAAGGGGCACGTTTGCCGCAAGGCATGATTTCGATGCCTTGCCGTTGAGCCCGGACGTCGACGTCCGCTGTGCGCAATTTTCCGAAATTGGAGCGCTTTCGGAGATGGCGCACCGGCTGGTGCCGGGTGTGCAGATCGGGACGGCGGAGCTTGCCAAATATTACGTCTTCGATCCCCAGAGCATCCTGACATTCAGCCGCAAAGGCAAGCTCGTCGGCGGCATGGCCTTCCTGTTTCTCAATGACCGTGGACATGACGCGCTGCTGCTCGACGAGATTTGCCTCACCGCGCCCGAGACGCGTTATCTCGCATCGGCAGACGAAGACGTCGCTGCCATCTACATCTGGGCGATCGCGGCGACGGGCCGCGGCATCGCCGGTCTCGGCAAGGCCGCGGCTCATCTGCGGCAGATAAGGTTTCGCGGTGCGGATTGCTATGCGCAGCCGTCAACGGTGGCCGGACGCGACATCATGAAGGCGACAGGCTTTGCGCCCGTCCCGAGCTTCCAGCCCGACCTTTGGTGCTACGAGCGGCCCTGGCATCGACAGCCGATGCGCATGCCGGGAGCGGTCATCCAATCAAGGAGCTTTGCAGATGCACGGTACTAGGATTCCAGTCGCCAAGCCCTGTTCCCGCGCCATCACCATCCGCCTCGCGCGCGACCCAAGCGATCTCATGCTGGTGACCGCCATCCGCTCGGCGGTCTACCTCGCCGAGCAGGATTGTCCGTTCGAGGAGGAGTTCGACGGCAACGACATGGTCGCGGCGCATTTCATCGGCTTCGTCGGCAACGAGCCTGCGGGCTGCCTGCGGGTGCGCTTCTTCGGCGATTTCGCCAAGGTGGAGCGGCTTGCGGTGCGTCACCAATATCGGCGCTCGCGCGTCTCGTTCAAGCTGGTTCAGGCCAGTGTCGATTATGTGAAGCGCAAGGGCTTTCGCAAGATCTACGGCCAGGCGCAGGACCGGCTGGTCGATTTCTGGGCCCATTTCGGCGCTAAGCCGCTCGGTCACAACCGCAAGATCACGTTCTCGGATTTCTCCTACACGGAGATGCTGCTGGAGATCGAGCCGGGCCCGGACGCCATCACGCTGGACAGCGATCCCTATGTGATCATTCGTCCCGAGGGCGATTGGGACCGTCCTGGCGTGCTCGATGCCTCGGCCGGGCGGGCGGTGACCTCGCCGCTGCGGGACCTCGCGCTCGCCGACCGCTGAAACCGGTGCAGCTGCGCGCAACTCGATGCTGGTTTCAATGCACGATGATCCGCCGATCCTGGTCTGTGCGGATCTTCAGGTCGAGTACCTGACCCCCGGCCGCCGCCACGTCATCCGCGACGGCGATGTGACGACGGCGCGCTGCCTGGAACTCCTGACGCTGTGGCGCAGCAATCTATGGCCGGTGATGCATCTGAAGCGCATCGCGCAGGCGGCCTGGTTCAATCCGTCATCCAGGCTGACCGATTGGATCGCGGAGACCAGGCCACAACCGGGCGAGATGACGTTCGAGCACCCGCTGCCGTCCGCCTACAGCTCGTCGCGGTTTGGCGGCCACATGTCCGCTATCCGCACCACACGCTGCATCCTGATCGGCTTTTCCCTGGACGAGACCATCCTGGCCACTGCCGTCGAGGGGTTTCACCGCAGTCATCGCTACCATGTGATCACCGACGCGGTGGCTTGCCGGCAGCCGGGCACGGACGATGCCGCGGCCTACCGGGATGCGGTAGTGGATGTCATTGCGAATTTTGCTACAGTCCAGTCCAGCGCCGAACTGATCAGAACCAGCGGCGCCGTTGCGGTGTAGGCGGCCGCGGTCGGTCGATGGGGTTGAGAATTGTCGCGGGGAGACGAGCTCAAGGAGCTGGCGAGCGATCTGTCGCATGCCGCCGAGAAGGCGCGCAGGCTTGGGCTGCCTACCACGGTCTACTTGCTCTCGATGGCGCTGGTGGAGGTGAGGGAAGCCGTTTCCGCCACCGACGAAGCGGACGACGACGGCGCGGCGTGAGAGCTGCCCAGCCGGGTTCTGCGATCCACGGTCCTGTCATATGCGGCTTTGTGCATCGCTGCTGAGCGCTTGCCGCCGACGAATTGGCATTGCAAGTTTTGCGTTGGGGCAATAGCCAAGTACTTGAGACAAGTACTCGCCATCGAGTGATGACGCCGGCCCGCCGGCGGCGTGACGTTTTTAGGGATCATCAAATGTCCATGCTGCCCAATTCGCAAGAGGCCCGGGATGTAGCCTATCAGCTCCATCCCTACACCAATGCGCGCACGCATCAGCAGGCCGGTCCGCTGGTGATCGAGCGCGGCGAGGGGCCTTACGTCTTCGACGCGTCGGGCAAGCGCTATTTCGAAGCGATGGCGGGCCTGTGGAGCGTCGGGCTCGGCTTCAACGAGAAGCGACTGGTCGAGGCGGCGCACAAGCAGATGCAGGCGCTGCCGTTCTACCATACGTTCTCCGCCAAATCGCACGGTCCCTCGATCGACCTCGCCGAGAAGCTGGTCGCGCTCGCGCCGGTGCCCATGAGCAAGGTGTTCTTCACCAATTCCGGCTCGGAAGCGAACGACACCGTGTTGAAGCTGATCGCCTATCGCTCCAATGCGCTCGGCCAACCGCAGCGCAAGAAGGTGATCAGCCGCCTGCGTGCCTATCACGGCGTCACCATCGCATCCGCCAGCCTCACGGGCCTGCCGAACAACCACCGCTCGTTCGACCTGCCGCTGCCGAACATCCTGCATACGGGCTCGCCGCACTTCTACAAGGACGGCGCCCCGGGCGAGAGCGAGGAAGCCTTCGCCACGCGCCGGGCCGAGGAGCTCGACGCCCTGATCCAGAAGGAAGGGCCGGATACGATCGCGGCGTTCTTCGGCGAGCCGGTGATGGGGGCGGGCGGTGTCGTGGTGCCGCCGGCGACCTATTGGGACAAGATCCAGAAGGTCCTGAAGAAGTACGACATCCTCCTGGTCGCCGACGAGGTGATCTGCGGTTTCGGCCGCACTGGCAAGATGTTCGGCTGCGAGACCTACGGCATCAAGCCCGATGCGATCGTCGTCTCCAAGCAGATCACATCGAGCTATTTCCCGCTCTCGGCGATCATCCTGAACGACCGCATGTTCGAGCCGATCGCGGACGAGAGCAACAAGATCGGCGTGCTCGGCCACGGCTTCACCGCGGGCGGCCATCCGGTCGGCTCGGCGATTGCGCTGGAGAACCTCAAGATCATCGAGGAGCGCGGCCTCGTCGCACACGCGGCCGAGCTCGGTGGCTACATGCAGGGCCGCTTGCGTGAACTCGCCAGCCACCCGCTGGTCGGCGAGGTTCGCGGCGTCGGCATGATTGCCGCGCTCGAGCTCGTGCTCGACAAGGCGCGCAAGACCGCCGCCACGACGCCGGGCGCCGTCGGCGGCATCGCCAGCCGCATGCTCCAGGAGCGTGGCGTGATCTCGCGCAACATGCTCGATGCCATCGCCATCTGCCCGCCGCTGATCACGACCAAGACCCAGATCGACGAACTGGTGGACGCGATCTCCGGCGTGCTGAACGACATGAAGAGCGAAGTGGCGAAGCTGACGCCGGCGTAGGGCTCCGTCGCTCTCTCCATCGTCATTGCGAGGAGCTCTTGCGACGAAGCAATCCAGACTGTTTCCGACGAGGGATTCTGGATTGCTTCCCTGAACCTGTCATCGGGCCGCGCTTCGTGCGGACCCGTTGGCTCGCAATGACGGGAAATCGGCGCGACAGCGTGCCCCTACGCCCGCTGCACCCCGATCACGCGGCCTTTCTCGATCGCGAGCGCGAGCTCGCCGCGCTTGAGCTTCAGCGCGGCGTCGCCGAACAGCTCGCGGCGCCAACCGCGCAAGGCGGGCACGTCGGCCTCATCGTCCGCCGCGATCTCTTCGAGATCGTCGACGGTCGCGATCACCTTGCTTGCGACTGCGTGGCGCTCGGCGGTCATCCGCAACAGCACCTTCAACAGCTCGACGATGGCGGCGCCGTTGGAATTGTTGCGCGGTTTCTCCAGCTTGGGCAGCTTCGAGAAGTCCCGCGCCAGCCCGCGCTCGACCGCTGCGATGATGTCCGCGCCCCATTTGGATTTCTCGAACCCCTTCGGCACCGAGCGCAGATGGGCGAGCTTCTCCAGCGTGGTCGGCGCGTGGGTCGCGATGTCGGTGACGGCTTCGTCGCGCAGCACGCGGCCGCGCGGCACGTCGCGGCTCTGCGCCTCCTGTTCGCGCCAGGCCGCGACCTCCATCAGCACCGCGAGGTCCTTGGGCTTGCGGACCCGCGTCTTCAGCCGCTCCCAGGCGCGCTCGGGATGGAAGTCATAGGTGCGGGGCGAGGTCAGGACCTCCATCTCGATGGAGACCCATTCGCTGCGGCGGCGCTTCTTCAGGTCGGCGTCGAGCGCGGCGAACACGTCGCGCAGATGGGTGACGTCGGAGACCGCGTAATGCATCTGCTCCTTGGTTAGCGGCCGGCGCGACCAGTCGGTGAAGCGGTGGGTCTTGTCCGGGCGGTGGCCGGTGACCTTCTCGACCAGCGCGTCATAGGCGATGCTGTCGCCGTAACCGAGCACCATCGCAGCCACCTGGGTGTCGAACACCGGGTGCGGGATGATGCCCGCCTGGTGCCAGATGATCTCAATGTCCTGGCGGGCGGCGTGAAACACCTTGAGCACGCCCTCGTTGCCCATCAGCTCGAAGAACGGCTTGAGATCGATCCCCTCGGCCAGGGTGTCGATGACCACGGCTTCCTCGGCGCTGGCCATCTGCACCACGCACAGCAGCGGGTAGTAAGTGGTCTCGCGCAGGAATTCGGTATCGACTGTTATGACGGGGTGCTTGGCCAGCCGGCTGCAGGCAGCCGCGAGGTCAGCGGTGGTGGTAATTAAATCCATGAACGGCCCATGACACTTGGTATCAGCCGTTCCGCCGAAAGTGCTGTGATGTCAAGGGGCTCTAAGCGAATTCGAGCCTTGCATCGGGCCGGAATCGTCTCTTTCCGACGAAATTCCTATTCGTAACGGATCCGGTCCGAGGATTTGCGGGCGCAGGGCAGCGCCACCACGATCACGCACATGGCGACCAAGGCCAATCCCAGGAACTCGAAAACCAACAGATCCACGGCGAAATCTCCAGAAACATTGATAGATTTGTCGGGGGTGCGTTGAGGGTCTGTTAATTGCGATGGTTACCGGCGGCGGGCCGGGGCGGATGGTGGACGAGGAGTTAATTGGGCGCAGCCATGGTCACGTCATCAGCTTCGGCAAGCCGGTCGCGAGGATGTCCACGGCAGCGCGCACCTTCGGCGGCAGCCGGGGTGAGCGCGGCCAGAGAGCGTGGCACTCGTAGAGGAATTGGGGCTGATTGCTGAAGAGATTGACCAGCGCACCCGTGTCGAGGCGTTCGCGGACCAGCCAATAGGGTAGCCAGGCGAGACCCATGCCTTGTGCCGCGGCATCGGCAATCGCCTCCAGGTCGTCGAGTCGGAGCCGGCCCGATGGCATGATCTCGCGCTGAGGCCCGCCGTCCTGCGGAAAGAGCCAGGGCCGGACACGCCCTGAGCCGCGATAGATGATCGCTTGATGGGCGGCGAGGTCGTCGAGCGATTTCGGCCTGCCGCTCGTGCGCAAATACGACCGCGCGCCACATACCACCATGCGCTGGCTTGCGATGCGCCGTGCGATCAGGCCGGACTGGTCGTCGAGATCGCCGGTTCGGATTGCCAGATCGTAGCCGGCCTCGACGATGTCGGCAATCGGATCGCCGAACGAGAGGTCGAGTTCGAGATGCGGATATTTCCGCGCGAGCTTGATCAGCAACGGCGCAATGCAGTGCCGTCCCAGCAGGGCCGGCATGGTGACGCGCAGCCTGCCGCGCGGCTCCGACAACTGGTCGGCAACGACGCTATCTGCGGCTTCGGCCTCGCTCAGCACCGCGCGGCAGCGTTCGTAGTAGGCTTGGCCGGCGTCGGTCAGGCTCTGGCGCCGCGTGGTGCGGTTGAGGAGCCGTGCCCCGAGGCGCTCTTCGAGGGAACGGACGTGCTTGCCGACCATCGGCCCCGACATCTCCAGGGCATCGGCCGCAGCCGCGAACGAGCCGAGATCGACGGCCCTGACGAACACGGCCATGCTGGTCAGGCGGTCCATGATTGATAACTCCTGGTTTCGACTGTTGGCTTGTTTCGGCGATTTATCCTCTTCGCACGGATCGGCATAGCTCTATTCAGTTCAACTGTTTTGGAGTGCATCCATGGCCCGCGCCGTTCGCTTTCATCACCATGGCGGTCCCGACGTGCTGCGCATCGAAACCATCGATGTTCCGCCGCCGGCGACGGGCGAGGTGCAGATCCGGGTCAAGGCACTCGGCCTCAATCGCGCCGAGGCCTTGTTGCGAAGGGGGACCTATATCGAGCGCGCGACATTTCCATCGGGGCTGGGTCTCGAGGCGGCCGGCATCGTCGAAGCGGTCGGGCACGATGTGACGAGCTTTGTGCCGGGCGATATCGTGAGCATCGTGCCGCCGCTGTCGATGGTGCGATGGCCGGCCCATGCCGAGCTCGCGACGTTTCCGGCCGAACTCGTCGTGAAACATCCGCCGGAGCTCGGCTTCAAGAAGGCGGCGGCCGTTTGGATGCAGTATCTGACGGCCTACGGCGCTTTGGTCGACATCGCCCGACTTGGTCGAGGGGACATCGTCGCCATCACCGCTGCATCCAGCAGCGTCGGGATTGCGGCGATTCAGATTGCGAACCGGGTCGGCGCGACGGCGGTCGCGCTGACGCGGACCTCGGCCAAGCTTCGGGCCTTGCGCGATGCCGGCGCGGCCCATGTCGTCGCCTCGGACGAAGACGACATTCGGGCGCGGCTGGAGGCGATCGCCGGATCTAACGGGGTCCGCGTCGTCTTCGACGCCGTCGGTGGTGCCGCGTTCGAGCCGCTGACCGCGGCCATGTCGCCGGGCGGGATCCTGATCGAATACGGTGGATTGAGTCCTGAGCCGACGCCGTTTCCGCTCTTCAACGTGTTGACGAAGAGCCTGGTGTTGCGCGGCTACCTCGTGCACGAGATCATCCGCGATCCGGCGCGCCTTGCGCAGGCCAAGGCGTTCATTCTCGACGGGCTGTCGGATCGCACGTTGCAGCCGGTCATCGCCAGGACGTTCCGCTTCGAGGACATCGTCGAAGCGCATCGCTTCCTGGAATCGAACGATCAGTTCGGTAAGATCGTGGTGACGATCTGATGAAGTGTCTTTCGTGAGCGGTGCTTCGTAGGGTGGGGCAAAGCGAAGCGTGCCCACCATCGATCAACAGAGTTGAGAGGTAGACGGTGGGCACGGCGCTATGCGCCTTTGCCCACCCTACGAGATGCGTATTCGGTTCGAAATCGTACAGCTCCTTACGGCAGCTTGAGCGACGTCTCCGCATTGTACGGCTTCAGCGTCTCGTCGGCGGCCTTCTGGGCGGCGGCGAGGGCTTCCTTCGGCTGCTTCTTGCCGTTGAGGACCAGCATCACCTCGTCCTCGAGGTTCTTGCGCACCGGCACGGTCTTGTAGGTCGCAAACCACGGCTTTGCGACGTCGAGCTGCTCGACGGCGGTCTTGGCGTCCGGGTTCTTGCCCAGGAATTCGACCATCTCCGGCGTCTTGTACGCGGCCATGTTCGGCGCGAAATAGCCGGTGGCGCGGCTCCACCAGCCGCTCTTCTCCGGCGAAGTCATCCACTTGATCAGCGTCCAGGCGGCCTTCTGCTTGTCGGCCTCTAACCCGGCCGGCATGATCAGCGAAGCGCCGCCGATCGGCACCGCGTTGCGGACGTTGCGCGGGATGAAGGCGACCTTGTAGGCGAACTTGGCGTTGTCGCGCACGTAGGTGAGCGAGCCCGTCGACAGCATCATCATCGCGGCATTGCCCGAGATGAAGGAGGTGCTCACGGCAGGGCCGGGCGTAGCGCCGGGCGTGTGGACCTTGTGCTTGTAGATGAGGTCGTTCCACCAGGTCAGTGCACCCAGCATCGAGGGCGTGTCGTAATAGACCTCGCCGCCGAACTCCTCGTTGTAGTAGCGGCCGCCATTGCTCATGGTGAGCGTTTCCATCATCCAGCCGCAATAGTCGTAGGCGCAGGGGATCGCGATGCCCCATTGGGTCACCTTGTCGCCCTCGCGCTTGGTCAGCTTCTTGGCCCAGTCGGTGACCTCGGCCCAGGTCTGCGGCGGCTTGCTCGGATCAAGGCCCGCTTCCTTGGCCTTGTCGGCGTTGATGTAGAGCAGCGGCGTCGAGTTGTGGAACGGCACGCCGTAGACCGAGCGGTTGATCACGGCATTGCCGTGCAGCGCCGGGAAGAACTGGCCGAGGAACTGCTCCTTGGTGGTGCCGTCGGCCTTGATCAGCGCATCGAGATTGGTGAGCTCGTTCTCGATCTGCATGTCGAGCAGGAAGTTCGCCGACATGATCACGGCGGCCGGCGGCTTGCCGGCCTTGATCGCTGCGCGCGTCTTGATCAGCGTGTCGTCATAGGAGCCGGTGTAGACGGCAGTCGCCTTGACGTTGGGATGAGTCTCGTTGAACTCCTTGATCAGGGTGCCCATGTCGCGGGCGAGCTTGCCGTCGACGGGGACGGGGAAGAACAGGTCGACCTCGGTCGGACCTTCGGCCTTGGCCGGGACGGCGAGGGCGCCTGCCATGGTGCCTACCATGGCAAGGCCGAGCATGAGCCTGCGGGAGAACAGCATCGGAAAATCTCCTATTTGATGCCTGAGGTGACGAAAGAGCTGATGAAGCGTTTCTGGAAGATCAGGAAAGCGACGAGCAGAGGCGCGATCACCATGAGCGTACCCGCGGCGATCGTGCCCCAGGCCTGCGTGCCTTCGGCGGTCTTGGTGAAAACGGAGAGGCCGATCGTGAGCGGGCGCTTGTCCGGCGAATTGATCACCATCAGCGGCCACAGGAAGTCGTTCCAGTGGCTGGTCACAGAGATGATGGCGAAGGCCGAGAAGCTCGGCATAGACAGCGGCACGTAGATGTGGCGGATGCGCTGGAACAGACCGGCGCCGTCGATCAGGGCGGCGTCCTCCAGCTCGGTCGGAATGGCTTCGAACGCCTGACGCATCAGGAAGGTGCCGAAGGCGGAGGCGAAGAACGGCATCATCACGCCGGTGAGCGTGTCATAGAGACCGAGCTGCGCCACCAGCGACAGGTTCGGCACGATCAGCAGCACCGGCACCAGCATCAGCTGCATCAGGAACAGGTAGAAGATCGGCGTCTTGCCGGCGAAATCCAGACGCGCGAAGGCAAAGCCGGCCAGCGTGATCGTGACGAACTGCACCAAGAGGATGCCGGTGCAGATGATGGTGGTATTGAGCGTGTAGCGCGGGAAGTCACCGATCTCCCAGGCATCCCTGACGTTGTCGAGCGTCGGCTTGAGGCTCGGCATCAGCTCGGCCATGGCGTTGATGCCGTCGGACGCGGGGCGCAGCGTCGCGACGACCATCCACAGGAAGGGGATCAGCCAGACGACCGCGAGCAGCACGGTCAGCGCAAAACCAAGCTTGGGCGTGATCTCGCCGCGGGTGGCGAGCGGGGCGTCCTTCCACAGCGTATCAAACAGCTTCATGGCCCGCCCTCGCGGTTCGCCATAGTGCGGAAGGACAGTGCGGTGAGGGCCATCAGTGCGGCCAGCGTCAGCAGCGTCGCGGCCGAGGCCTTGCCGATGTCGTAATGCTCGACCGCCTGCTGGTAGATGTAGAACAGCACGAGGTTGGTCGCATTCGACGGCCCGCCCTGGGTCATGACGAAGACGTGGTCGACCTGCGTCACCGCATTCAGCGTGGCGATGACGTGACGAACAGGAAGGTCGGCTTCAGCTCCGGCAGGATGATGTGGCGCAGCCGCCGATACGGGCCGGCGCCGTCGAGATGCGCGGCCTCCATCACGTCCTCGGGCACGGCCTGGAGGCCGGCGAGGAAGAACAGCATGTAATAGCCGGCATTCTTCCAGATCGTGATGACCATGATCGCATAGAGCGCGATGTCGGGATCGCCGAGCCAGTTCGGCAGCACCGGCAGCAGCCGGCCGATGTAATAGTCGAGCAGGCCGACATTCGGCAGGAAGATGAACAGGAACAGCGCGGATGCCGCGACCATCGGAATCAGCACCGGCAGGAACAGCGCGGCACGCAGCGCGCTGTTCACCGCATGGGTGCGCGACAGCGCCAGCGCGAACAACAGCGCAAGCGCAATGCTCGGCACCGCCGTGCCGAAGGCATAGATCAGATTGTTGAAGACGGCGCCTGCGAAGGCGGGGTCGGCGAGCACCGCGCTGATGTTCTCAAAGCCGACGAAACGCACCGGCGCCTTCGGCGTCGCACGCTGATAGAGCGCATCGATCAGCACGCGCCCCATCGCGCCATAGGTGAACAGCGCGAGGAAGACCAGCGAGGGCAGGAGCAGCAGATAGGCCGGCAGCGAGGCCTTGAAGCGGCTCGTGAACCGTTTCAGGACGTGTAGACGCGGTGCCGCCGACGTCGCGACCGGGAGAGCCGCGGGTTCAGCGAGGCTCATCTCATCGCGCCCGGAAATTGAGCGCGTAGTCGCGGCCGTCCACTCCTGCCGGCGGCTCGAAGGGGAAGCGCAGACTTTGGTCGAGGAAATCGTGGCTGTGCACGACGACGTTCTGGTCGTCGATCAGCACGACGCCATAGGCCGGCGGCTCGTGGCTGGCGAGATGCTCGCTGGCCGCGACGTCGAGTTCGAACCAGACCTGGTGGTTGGTCCCGCGCAGCGTCGAGAACGGGATCTTGCCGTAGCTGCCGAAGATCGGCCGGTGCACATGACCGAAGAAGAGGTGGCGGATGCGTGCGCGATAGGGCGCGATGACTTCCGCGAATTCGGCGCTCTGCTTGAGCGCGATCTCGTCCATGGCGTGGACGCCGACCGGAAAGGGCGGATGGTGCATGAACACGACGAATTCCTGGTCGTCGGGAGCGGCCGCGAGCGTGCTCGCCAGCCAGCCGAGGCGCCTTGCGCACATCTCGCCGGCATGGCTGGTCTCGTCCAGCGTGTCGAGGAAGACGAACACGCCGTGCTCGGTGGTGCGCGTGCCCTGCACGAAGCCGTTGGCATCGCGCGGCGCCGCCTTCAGCGCGTCGAGGCAGGTGACGCGCTTGTCGTGATTGCCGACCATCGCGATGTACGGAATTTTCAGCGCCGCCATCGCCTCGGCGAAGTTGGCGTAGGATTCAGCCTCGCCCCAATGGGTGAGGTCGCCGGTCACGACCGCGAACGCAGCGTCGAACTGATGCTTGTTGATGTCGGCGATCGCCGCGTCCAGCCGGGCGCGCGGATCGAGGCCGTAGAGCATCGCGCCGGGGTTCGCGAGATGCGTGTCGGTGATGTGGATGAATTTGAAGGGCATGGCGCGCTTTGTCGGGACCGTTGGAGGATGGACGTCTCCGGCAAGACGACCCTGACAGGCGGTTAGAGCGCGTGTGTTTCAGTTTGATGACAGCGGTTCCCGCGGGCGGGACGTGTCCACAGGGCGTGCGGGACGGGAATGGACCGCGCAAAGCGCAATCCATGCAGTTGATCAATTAGAGATGGTGGTGCGCGGTGGAGCCCGCCTCACGTCCCACAGAACGTCTGCAGCACGCGCTGATCCGGCAGCGGCGGGTCGGCGTACGCGGCGTATTCCGGTTGGTCCTCGAACGGCCTCGCCAGCACCTTCACCATTTCCTCGAACGGCGCGTAATTGTCGTCGTTCACCGCGGCCTGGATCACGGCCTCGACGCGGTGGTTGCGCGGGATGAAGAGCGGGTTGACCGCGTGCATGGCGGCCTGTCGCTCGGCGGGGCCTTGCGGCTCCAGCGCGAGGCGTGCGCGCCAGCGGCCGGCCCATTCGTCGAACGCTGCGGCCTCCATGAATTGCGCGCGCACGTCGCCGCCGTCATCGGCCGCGGCGTCGCCCAGCTTGCGGAAGGTGAGGGTGAAGTCGGCCTGGTTCTTGGCCATGGCATCGAGCAGGTCCTGGATCAGCGCATCGTCGCCGTCTCGCTCCGTGAACAGGCCGACCTTCCGCCGCAGGCCGGTCTGATAGGCGGCGCTGAACTGGTCCGAGAAGGCGCCGAGAATATCCTGCGCCTCGGCCACCGCCTTCTCCTGCTCGTCCGAGAACAGCGGCAGCAGGCATTCGGCAAGGCGCGTCAGATTCCACAACCCGATGCGCGGCTGGTTGGCATAGGCGTAGCGGCCCATCTCGTCGATCGAGGAGAACACCTGGGCAGGATTGTAGGAATCCATGAAGGCGCACGGGCCGTAGTCGATGGTCTCGCCCGAGATCGAGCTGTTGTCGGTGTTCATCACGCCGTGAATGAAGCCGACCAGCAGCCAGCGCGCGATCAGCTCGGCCTGGCGCGCGACCACGGCGGCGAGCAGGTCGTGATACGGCCGCTCGGCGTGGAGCAGGTCCGGATAATGGCGCGTGATGACGTGATCGGCGAGCCGGCGGATCGCCTCGGTGTCGCGGCGGACGGCGAAGAACTGGAAGGTGCCGACGCGGATGTGGCTGGAGGCGACGCGGGTCAGCACCGCGCCGGGCAGCGCGGTCTCGCGGATGACGTGCTCGCCGGTAACGACCGCGGCGAGCGAGCGTGTGGTGGGAATGCCCAGCGCATGCATGGCCTCGCTGACAATGTATTCGCGCAGGATTGGCCCAAGCGCGGCGCGGCCGTCGCCGCGGCGGGAGAACGGGGTGGGGCCCGAGCCCTTGAGCTGGATGTCGCGGCGGACGCCGTCTTTGTCGATGACCTCGCCGAGCAGGATGGCGCGGCCATCGCCGAGCTGCGGCACGAAATGCCCGAACTGGTGCCCGGCATAGGCCATGGCGATCGGATCCGCTCCGTCGGGAACCGTCTTGCCGGCCAGGATCTCGGCGCCTTCGGGGGTCTCCAGCAGATCAGGATCGAGCCCGAGCTGGACCGCCAGCGGCCGGTTCAGCTTGATCAGCCGAGGGGCGGCCACCGGGGTCGGCGCGACGCGGGCGAAGAAGTTGTCCGGCAGCGCCGAATAGGAGTTCTGGAAGGGGAAATGGACCGTCATGGGCTCAAGATAGGACTGGAACGCCTGATGGCAAAGGCTCGGTCTGTGATAAGCCAAAAATGGGCCCTTCGGGTCCAAAACAGGGCGTTCCCTTGGTTGCCGCCTTGGTCCTCGTCGGGTAAACCCTGCCGCAACTTCGGACCGGCCATCACGGGCCGTTCGATTCGCTTCCTTCAGACATTGATTTTGGGACGACCATGCATCGCTACCGGTCACACACATGCGGCGCGCTCCGCGAGAGCAACATCGGCGAGACCATCCGCCTCTCCGGCTGGGTCCATCGCGTCCGCGACCATGGCGGCGTGCTGTTCATCGACCTGCGCGACCATTACGGCCTGACCCAGTGCGTGGTCGATCCGGACTCGGCGGCGTTCTCGCTGGCCGAAAAGCTGCGCTCGGAATTCGTGGTCAAGATGGACGGCAAGGTCCGCCGCCGCCCCGATGGCACCGACAATGACGACCTGCCGACCGGCAAGGTCGAGGTCTACATCAGCGAGATCGAGGTGCTGGGCCCTGCCGGCGACCTGCCGCTGCCGGTGTTCGGCGACCAGGAATATCCCGAGGACATTAGGCTCAAATATCGCTTCTTGGACCTGCGTCGCGAAAAACTGCACCAGAACATCATGACGCGCGTCGAGATCATCAAGTCGATGCGCCGGCGCATGGAGGGGCAGGGCTTCTTCGAGTTCAACACGCCGATCCTGACCGCGTCCTCGCCGGAAGGCGCGCGCGACTTCCTCGTCCCGTCGCGCATCCATCCGGGAAAATTCTACGCGCTGCCGCAGGCGCCGCAGCAGTATAAGCAGCTGCTGATGATGAGCGGCTTCGACCGCTACTTCCAGATCGCGCCCTGCTTCCGCGACGAGGACCCGCGCGCCGACCGTCTGCCCGGCGAGTTCTACCAGCTCGACGTCGAGATGAGCTTTGTGACTCAGGAAGACGTCTTCGCGGCGATGGAGCCCGTCATCACCGGCGTGTTCGAGGAATTTGCCAAGGGCAAGCCCGTGACGAAAGGCTGGCGCCGGATTCCGTTCGCCGAGGCGTTGCGCAAGTACGGCAGCGACAAGCCGGACCTGCGCAACCCCATCGAGATGCAGGACGTCTCCGAGCATTTCCGCGGGAGCGGCTTCAAGGTGTTCGCGCGCATGCTCGAAGATCCCAAGAACCAGGTCTGGGCGATCCCGGCGCCTGGCGGCGGCAGCCGCGCTTTCTGCGACCGCATGAACTCGTGGGCGCAAGGCGAGGGCCAGCCCGGCCTCGGCTACATCATGTGGCGCGAGGGCGGCGAGGGCGCAGGTCCCCTCGCGAACAACATCGGGCCTGAGCGCACTGCCGCGATCCGCGCGCAGCTGGGCGTCAAGGAAGGCGATGCCGCCTTCTTCGTCGCCGGTGATCCCGACAAGTTCTGGAAGTTCTCAGGTCTTGCCCGCAACAAGGTCGGCGAGGAATTGAATCTCACCGACAAGGAACGGTTCGAGCTCGCCTGGATCGTCGACTTCCCGATGTACGAGTACAATGAGGACGACAAGAAGGTCGACTTCTCGCACAACCCGTTCTCGATGCCGCAAGGCGGGCTCGATGCGCTGAAGTCGCAGGATCCGCTGACCATCAAGGCGTTTCAGTACGACATCACCTGCAACGGCTACGAGATCGCCTCGGGCGGCATCCGCAACCACGTGCCGGAAGCGATGGTGAAGGCGTTCGAGATCGCAGGTTACGGCGAGCAGGAAGTGGTCGAGCGCTTCGGCGGCATGTACCGCGCCTTCCAGTACGGCGCCCCGCCGCATGGCGGTATGGCCGCGGGCGTCGACCGCATCGTGATGCTGCTCTGTGGCACCACGAATTTGCGCGAGATCTCGCTGTTCCCGATGAATCAGCAGGCCATGGACCTGCTGATGGGCGCCCCGTCGGAAGCCACCACGAAGCAGCTCCGCGAGCTGCACATCCGGGTGAACCTGCCGCAGAAGTAAGTGTGGCGGTCGGTCTCGTGCCCCGGACGCAGCGCAGCACGCGAGTGACGCGCTGCTGAGCCGGGGCCCAAGAATTCCGGTGAACTTGCCCTTTTCGTCTTCGTCGTGTTCAAGTTGACGTTAATCGTGACATCGATCTAAGGTCGCCTCGCGGACGGAGAGCTCAATGAGCAACAGTCGCGTCGCCACCCTAGTCTTGGCAGTGATTGCGCTGCTTATCGCCGGCATGATGGTCGAATTTTACTGGGATTGCCGCCTCCTGAAGGGAGGAACGATGAAAGACTGCATGCCCGGTCGCCCCGGACCGACGGGACTTCACTGACGACACGAGTTGAAGCCCTCCCGAGCTGCATCCGGGAGATCGAACTACAGCCCCGTCGAAGCCTCGATTCTGAACTGCGCCAGCGCGATGATCGGTTCCTGATCGAGGACATCCATCAGCTGAAGCACCGGCAGCTTGCCGAGCGGTGTCAGCCTGATGCTCAGCGTTTGCCCTGAGGTCTCGACGAAGCCGGCGAGTGCATCGACCGCGACCTTGGCATCGAGATTGGAGGCCGCGATCTTCTCGCCCTGGGCCCGGATCATCGCGACGATGGCGCTGCGCGCCGCATCGCGGCTGACATTCTGCATGCGCGCGAACTGGGCCACGACCAGATCGACCACGCCGCGGTCGCGCAAGGACAGCTCGATTACGCCGGTCTCGACCTGCGCCAATTGATCCATGGCCTCCAACCGGTCCATCGTGGTGAAGAGGTCGCGCGGCACCTTGGCAAGGGCCACGCTCAGCTGCGCCCTGGCGAGGTTGCCGAGATCGAGCGTGGCGGGTGTGAGGGCGAATGCGCCCGACGATTCGGTCCAGGCCGCGCCGAGGTCGAGATCGATCGCGAGCTTGTCCACGCCTGCCACGATCAGCGGCTGCAGCGCCGGATTGGTGGGATCGGTCGGCGTGACCATCTTCACGACCAGATTTGCCTTGCTCGGGATCGATCCCACCAGCTGGCCCCAGTTCAGGCTGATCGTGTCGACGGTGATGGGCTGCCGCGCAGTGTTGTGGGGCGCCACCACGCCCTTGATCTCGGCGCCTTCGAGCACACGGAACAGGCCCAGCATCTGATCGGGTGAGGGCGGCTGTCCGGGATTGCTGAGACCAGAGGCCCAGCGCATGAAGTTCGGCATGCTGAAGGATTTGAGCGCGAAGCGCTCCATCTTGAACTGACCCTGCGGCGAGGGAGCATCGACACCCTCGATCGCGAATTCGCCCTGCCGGTAGCGGATCGCATTGATCTTTCCTGTTCCCTGCGGTGTGCCAATCGAGGTCTTGCCGATTTCGGCTTTGCCGATGCGAATGCCGTCGTAGAAGCCAGCGACCTTCTCCATCCGCTCGCGTGTTTGCGCCGAAGTTGGCGCGGCCCATTTATCCTGCGGCATGTTAAACATCTCGAACAAATGGAGCTTCGACGGCTGCACGTCGATGTTTTCCATCGCGAAGCCGTCGACATCCATCCGCAGACCTAGCGTGGACTTGAGCACATAAGGGCCGCTCGAGATTTGCCGGTAGACCCGGCGGTAGCTGTCGTCACGGCTCGTCTGTGGATCGAGCGCGGCGAGGAACGGGGTTGAGTCGAAATCATTGACAATGATGCCGGAGATCTCGCCCGTCAGCTTGTCCGTCTTTCCCGGCTGCGTCACGTTGATCGCGAAGGTGGCGCGGTCCGTCTCTCATTGCATCGACCTTGCCGCGGCCGAGGTTTTGTAGCGCGAGGCCGGAATAGACCACTTCACCGCCCCCGATGTTGCTGCCGGCGTCGAAGCTGATGTTGATGGACGGCATCATCACGGACGTTGCCGTCACGCTCGCGAACTGGTCGAGCCCGAACCGGTACATTTCGCTGAGGGAGCTCGATGCCGGCGCGTTTTGAACGCGGAAGGGACCCGCATAGTCGCGCAGCGTCACCTGCGGGATCTTGTAGGCCACTTTGAGCTTGCCGGGGCCGACTTCGTCCAACGCAATCTCGACACCCGAAATGTCGATGCCGTCGGCGGCAAAGCGCATATCGCCGATCTGGCGGACGCCCGTGCTCTTGAAGGCGCCGATCTTGACGTGCCCCTGCGGCTGGTCGCGGGGCTCGACTGCGATGTCCTCGATCGTCAGCGTCCGAGTCGCGACCTCGAACCCGATCTTGCCATGGCTCGCCTTGCCGCCGCCTGCGCGCAGCTGGGCGAACACCGCCTCGACCTCGCTGGTCGCCCGGTGCTGGACATACAGATTGAAGCCGAACCATCCCCCCGCAGCGAGCACGGCAGCCACGATCAGGCCGATCAGGATTCGCTTCATTCCCAGCTCCAGTTGCTCGTTTTGCACCGCGCAACCTGCCATATTCGTGAAACGTGGCGCAGTCCAGAGAAAGCTATGGTTTCAGATATTTGACGGCGCGCCCTGTTGACGGGGCCGCAATCCGATGTTGCCACCGGGGCTTCGGCCGTGCTTCATCCGGTTTCCATGACCCGGAAATACGGTCCGCTCGGGCCGTCGCTCCGGATCATGCATTTTGGGGCCGGTAACGCGAAGCGAGACACCGCATGTCGTCCTATTCTGATGATCTCCACCAGGCGGCGCTCGCCTACCATCGTCTGCCGCGCCCCGGAAAGCTCGAGATCCAGGCAAGCAAGCCGCTTGCCAACCAGCGCGATCTCGCGCTGGCCTATTCGCCGGGCGTTGCCGCGGCCTGTACCGAGATCGCCAAGAACCCGGCCGAGGCCGCTACGCTGACCACGCGCGCCAACCTGGTTGCCGTGGTCTCCAACGGCACCGCGGTGCTCGGCCTAGGCAATATCGGTCCGCTGGCCTCCAAGCCGGTGATGGAAGGCAAGGCGGTCCTGTTCAAGAAATTCGCCGGCATCGACGTGTTCGACATCGAGATCGCCGCCGACACCATCGACCGCGTGGTCGAGACCGTGGCCGCGCTGGAGCCGACCTTCGGCGGCATCAATCTGGAGGACATCCGCGGACCGGAATGCTTCGAGATCGAAGCGCGCTTGAAGGAGCGCATGAAGATTCCGGTCTTCCACGACGACCAGCACGGCACTGCGATCATCGTCGCCGCCGCCATCACCAATGGTCTGAGGCTGAACGGCAAGAAGCTGCCCGAGGTCAAGATCGTCGCGTCGGGGGCAGGGGCCGCGGCGATTGCGACACTCAATCTCCTGGTCTCGATGGGCGCGCAGCGCAAGAACATCTGGGTCTGCGACATCGACGGCCTCGTGCACGAGGGCCGCAACACCTCGATGGACCGCTGGAAGGCGGTCTATGCGCAGAAGACCGACAAGCGCACGCTCGCCGACGTCATCGGCGGCGCCGACATCTTCATCGGACTCTCGGCACCCGGCGTGCTCAAGCCGGAGATGGCCAAGGCGATGGGCGACAAGCCCCTGATCATGGCGCTCGCCAATCCGGTGCCGGAAATCATGCCGGAAGAGGCGCGCAAGGCGCGCCCCGACGCCATGATCTGCACCGGCCGTTCCGACTACCCGAACCAGGTCAACAACGTCCTCTGTTTTCCCTTCATCTTCCGTGGGGCGCTCGACGTCGGCGCCACCGCGATCAACGAGGAGATGAAGCAGGCCGCCGTCGAGGCCATCGCGCAGCTCGCGCGCGAGGCGCCGTCGGATGCCGTCGCGCAGGGTTTCGACACCGGCGAGACGCAGGGCTTCGGTCCGGGCTCGCTGATCCCGAGCCCCTTTGATCCCAGGTTGATCTTGCGCATCGCGCCGGCCGTGGCGAAGGCGGCGATGGAATCGGGCGTCGCAACGCGCCCCATCACCAATTTCGACGAATACACCGCGCTGCTCGAGCGCTTCGCCTTCCGCTCCGGCCTCGTCATGAAGCCGATGTTCGCCAAGGCCAAGACCCAGCCGGTGCGCGTGATCTATGCCGAAGGCGAGGACGAGCGCGTGCTGCGCGCCACGCAAGTCGTGCTGGAGGAAAAGCTGGCTCGGCCGATCCTGGTCGGCCGTCCGTCGGTCGTGGAGGCGCGCATCAAGCGCTTCGGCCTCTCGATCCGCGCCGGCAAGGATTTCGACCTCGTCAATCCCGAGGACGATCCGCGCTACCGCTCCTACGTGCAGTCCTATGTCGAGGTCGCCGGTCGCCGCGGCGTGACGCCGGATGCAGCCCGCACCGTGGTGCGCACCAACAATACGGTGATCGCCGCGCTCGCGGTCACGCGCGGGGAAGCGGACGCCATGCTCTGCGGCGTCGAGGGCCGCTACATGAGCCATCTGCGTCATGTCCGCGAGATCATCGGCTTCTCGCCTGGAATCAGCGACTATGCGGCGCTGGCGCTATTGATCACCAGCAAGGGCGCCTTCTTCATCGCCGACACGCAGGTTCGCCCCAATCCGAGCGCGGAGGAGCTTGCCGAGATCGCATCGCTCGCCGCGGTCCACGTCCAGCGCTTCAACATCAAGCCGAAGATCGCCTTCGTCTCGCATTCGGATTTCGGCAGCTACGACACCGATTCCTCACGCAAGATGCGGCTGGCGACCCAGCTTCTGAAGGACAAGCATCCGGAGATCGAGGCCGACGGCGAAATGCAGGGCGACACCGCACTCTCCGCAGCTGCGCGACGGATGGTGCTGCCGCATTCCAAGCTGGAGGGCGAGGCCAACATCCTGATCATGCCGACCCTGGATACCGCCAACGTCGCCTATCAGATGATCAAGTCGCTGGCGGACGCGCTGCCCGTCGGCCCGATCCTGGTCGGCCCGGCGCGCCCGGCGCACATCCTCACCCCCTCGGTGACGGCACGCGGCATCCTCAACATGACCGCAGTCGCCGTGGTGGAAGCGCAGGAGCGCGCCTCGCGGCAGCAGCCGACGTTGTTTACGTAAGGCCTCAACGTCCCACGAAGTCGTCATGCCCGGGCTTGTCCCGGGCATCCACGTTCTTTGTGCGGTGGGACAGCTCGTGGATGGCCGGGTCAAGCCCGGCCATGACGCCGAGAGAGTAGTACTCAGCTCATCCCAGCTGGTTCGATTCCGCTAGGGAGCGCCAACTTTGAATTCCTATCAGTTCGCCATTTCCCCGTTTGTAAACCGGCGCACGACTCTCCATAATCCACTTCAAGCGTTCCGCGCTTTGAGCTTGCCAAGAGGCCGATCATGCCAGCGTTCGTGACTTTCGGGCGAATCCTGTTCGCCGTGCTGTTCATCTACACGGGCGCGACCAAGCTCTTTGCCATGCAGGCCACCGCCGACGTCATCGCAACCAAGCTCGTGGTGCCCGATGTCGTCGCGCCTTATGCCCAGCAGGTCGAGACGGCGACCGCCATGACCACGCCGCAGCTCTTGGCGATCGCGATCGGCGGGCTCGAGATCATTGCAGGGCTGATGATCGCGCTGAATTTCGGCGCGCGTTTCTTCGCGATGCTGCTGATCGTCTACGTCGCCGTCGCGACCGTCCTGTTCTACGATTTCTGGAACATGGCGGCGCCCGACAACGCCAAGATGCTGGTCGACGCGCTCAAGAACCTCTCGATCATCGGCGCGCTCTGCATGATCATCGGCTATGGCCGCACCACGCGCCCGGCCGAGGCGGCCTACGGCGACGTCTAGCGGTCACTCCGCTCTCGGCGGCGCGATCTCGCGCATCCAGCGGGAAATCGTCGCGCTGCTCGCTCCATCGCTGCCGCGCTGTCGGCCGAGCAGGGCGGCCTCCCGTGCGGCGCGGGGCGTGATGCCGTAGGCGGCCTTGAACGAGCGCGTGAAGTGCGCGTCGGTGCCGAGCTGCCAGCGCCGTGCCACCTCGCTGATCCGGGGGCCCCGCGCGCCCGAATTGGCGAGGTCGAAGAAGGCGCGGTGCAGCCGGCGGCTGCGGATGTAGTCGGCGATGCCGCCGACCGGCGCGAACAGCCGGTACAGCGAGGCCCGGTACAGGCCGAAATGGGCGGCGATCGAATTGGCCGACAGATCCTCGCTGGCAAGGCCAGCCTCGATGTATTGGCGGATCCGCATCAAGGACGGGCTTGCCGCGACGCTATGGTCGGCATCGGCCTCGCCACGTTCGATTTCATTGCGAAGGCACGCGGCCAGCAGCGACACCGTGCCCTCGACTACCGATTGGCATTCGTCGAGGCTCATGCGCGGCGCAAATTCGAACAGGGCGGTGAGATGCCCGGCCAGCAATCGTGCGATCACGCTGCTGCCCGGCAGGACCAGGCCATGCAAATCATCGACCCGCAAGAGATGGGCGGCGAACATCGGCCGCGGCACGACCAGCGTGACATTCTCGAACGCCGTGGCCTTGGTCTCCAGCGTCTGGGCGAGATCGAACAGGCAGATGTCGCCGGCGCGCACGCGCATCGGCCGTGTGCCGGCAACGCCGTCATAGCCGCCCTTCAGATAGAGCTGCAGGATGATGTGGTCGACGCCGCTGCGCGCGATCGTTTCGGCCGTCCGGCGGAAGCGCTGGCCGCTGGCACGGCTCAGCCCGATCAGCACCGGTCCCATGGCGTAGGAGCTGAGGTCGGCGCGAAACGGGCCCGGTTCGCCGGCGGCGAGCTCGTCCACCTCGAACAGCGTGGCGACGGCTTCCCGCCACGCTGCGATGTTCGCCTCCGTCTCCATCTGATCGGCGCTAAAGCCGAATGCCGGCAGCAGGGACGATATAGGGGCGACATCGTCATTCAATCCGGAAGCGTCCGTCGGACTAGTCGTCGTGCAGTCGTCGCTCATTCTGGCCGTGGGTTAGTTTTTGCTCTTTTGTCTCAGTCTATTGATGCGGTGTGTCGCAGCCGCCCGCTCGTATTGACGCCGCGCCTCGGACGTTGGCTATAGCGCCACGACCGCCGTCGGGGCCGATTTTCGGGTCTCGGCAAATATGCTAGCCGGCTTTGCGCTGGCCGGCGGCGGGACCAATTTTAGCACGGCACGCCAGCAACATGCTTAACGGTATGATGTTGCCGGTACTGTGCATGGGGTTGTTTTCCAGTTTGAGTCGGAGCCGGCGTAAGCGCCACTGCCGGCAGGCTACCCCCGCCGCCACGGGGTCACGGTCACTTCATGCGCCGCGTCGAGGAGGTAGGGCGCACCCGGCTTCATCCCGTGGGCAGCCAGCACCTCGTGAGGCGTCCGCTGGGGTACGCCGACGAAGCAGCCTTCACCGCCGGGCAGCCGCACATGCGGAGCCTCCGACAGCCAGAACGTGTCGTAGCGGTCCATGAACAGGTCGAACACGACCGGTCCGCCGATGACGGCGACCATGCCGGATGCGACGTCGGCGAAGGCGCAGGCTTCCTCGAAGCTCGCATGCTCAGGATTCCACAGCGTCGCGTTCGGCATCTCCGGATCGACGGTGAGGTCCCTGATTTTGCGGGTTAGGATCAGCCGCTTGCGCCTGGCCGAATTCGGCTGCTGCTCGTGCGAGTTGCGGCCGTGCACGATCAGCGCGGCGCGATCGAGCGCCTGCTCGAAGAACCGCTTGTCGCCTTCGAATTTCAACGTCTCAGGCATGATGTGCGACGGATCGGCGAGCATGCCGTCCGCGGAGACGATGACGTAGCCTTCGATACGGAAAGACAATTGCGACGGCTATTCGGAAACGGTGGTCACCACCGAATTGACCGGGCGCTGGCTCACCGTCGGCAGCTTGAGATCCTTGAGCAGCTCCTGGTCGTACTCCGGCAGCGTCGAGGCCGGGAACTTGGCGCGCATCGCTACCACCTTGTAGCCGCCGGCCTTCAGCCGCTTAAGCAGCTCGGGCAGGGCCTCCGCGGTGTGCTTCTGAAAGTCGTGCATCAGGATGATGCCCTTGCCCTTGGTGTCGAGCTTCTTCATCACGGTCTCGACGATCTTCTCGGGCTTGGAAGCCTTGAAGTCGAACGAGTCGATGTCGCAGGAGAAGCTCGCGACATTGCGGTTGCCGAGATAGGTGACCATCTCCGGCGGATGCTGCAGCGCCGGGAAGCGGAAGAACGGCGCGGGCGAGATGCCGCCGAGCGCCCACTTCACCGCCGCAAAGCCTTTCTCGATCTCGTCCTTGCGTTGCGCTTCGTTGAGCTTCTTGTTGTTGAGGTTCGCGTGCGACCAGGTGTGGGCGCCAACGGTGTGGCCGGCTGCGTAGACCTGCTTGAGGACCTCCGGCTCGTACGTCGCGTGCTTGCCGATGATGAAGAAGATTCCGGTGGTGCATTCGTCCGCGAGCGCCTTCAGCACCGCGGGCGTGTTGCGCGGCCAGGGGCCGTCGTCGAAGGTCAGCACGACCTCCTTGTCACGCAGGAAGTCGAGCTCCTTGAAGTGCTCGAAGCCGAAGCCGGGACCGCCCGTGGTGTCGATCTCGACGGTGCGGGCGACGCCGAGCGCGCCCGGTGTGTTGCAGGCCGCGCGGGCCGGCTGCGGCGGCTGTTTCGGCGGGGGCGGATTGACGAAGCCCGCCGGCGCCGCGGCCGCTGCTGCAGGCGCTGGACCTGCAGGGGACGTTGCAGCCGCTGGTGTTGCCGCCGGCGCGGCTTGCGGTGCGGCCGCGGGCTTCGCGGCCGGCGTCTGCGACCATGCGGCGCCGGTCAGCGCCACCGACATCGCACCTGCTAAAATCAGTCCTGCCGCCACGCGCATGGTGATGTCCCTCGAGATTGATCCCGTTGTTCCGCCGGGGCTTTTCGCCTGCGGCAAAAACCGTCCGGCCCAAAACAATCCTAGCCTAGATGGTGGGCCGTCGCCATTGCAACGGCTGTTTGATGCCGCGCCGCAATTGTGCCCAGCCGGATGGCGTGCACCTGGATCAAGTGTCGGACAAGGCCCTTGCAATGGCGGTCTTGATCCGCGTGTCGGCCGGCTCGACGGCGGATGGAAATACCTCGGCGATATAGCCGTCGCGGCCGATCAGGTATTTGTGGAAGTTCCAGCGCGGAACTTCCTTCGGTCGGGCTTCCGCGGCCCATTTGTAGAAGGGATGCGCCCTCGCACCGACCACCGCAGCCTTGGCTGTGATCGGGAAGGTAACGCCATATTGGTGGTGTGCGGTCTGCGTGATCTCGCTGCCGCCACCGGGCTCCTGGCCACCGAAATCGTTGGACGGCACGCCGATCACGGTGAGCCCGCGCCCGCGAAATTCGTTCCAGAT
Organism: Bradyrhizobium sp. USDA 223; assembly: GCF_044909005.1. NCBI lineage: Bacteria > Pseudomonadati > Pseudomonadota > Alphaproteobacteria > Hyphomicrobiales > Nitrobacteraceae > Bradyrhizobium > Bradyrhizobium sp. USDA 223. The sequence goes on along the minus strand of NZ_JBIYDR010000001.1, from coordinate 2,946,602 downwards.
CTCCTGCAGGCCGGCATATTGCGGCGTGTAGCCACAGAGCGAGGCCGTGTTCACCACCAGCAGCGGTTTGCCGGTGAACGTGGCGAGGCGGATGTCGTCGCCTGACAATGCGGGGAAGGAGAAGGCGTAGGCCGAGATCCGGCTCATGGCGCCATCAGCGAGGGCGCGCGTGACAGGCGCGAACGCGCCCACAAGCGCGACGCTCAGCACGGTTCTGCGATTCATCATGACGGCGTCCCCCGAGATGATCCGAGGGCAGATTACTCCGCCACTGCGGCCTCGCGCGTCAACACCGCGTTATCGGTCCTGCGAGAGAGCTAGTACAGGCGGACGATGAAGTCGGTGCCTTCGCCGGTCTCGCCCTGGTTGATGCCCTGGTCGGAGACGATGATCGAGCCGCCTGACGTCAGCATCTCGTTGATCTTCGCCATGGTCTCAGTGGGGACCGAGATGCGGTTGAGGGCTTCGGCCGGGCTGTCCGGCGTCACCACCGGTTTTGCGGCGACGGGGATCACGGCGGCACCGCGCTGGCGGCGCGCCACGCGGCTGTCGTCCTCGCGCGCCGCGGAACGGGCGGACACGGGCAGCGACACCACCGACCAGCGCAGCGTGTTGGCATCGGCCTTGTCGAGCTCGGCGGTGAAGACATGCGTGCCGAGCGGCCGGTCGCTCGCGGCGATCGTGACAGGCACCTCGAACAGCGGCGCAAAATTCTGCCGCACATAGAGCTTGGAATCCTTGCGGCTGATGAAGACGGCAATCTGGCCGGCCCGCTTGGGTGTGTCCGGCTTTGCCGCCGGCGCAGGATCGGTGAGGCGGCCCTCGTCCTTCTTTGCATCGGGTGCGGTGGCGAGCGCCGGCGCATCGGGTGCCTTCGCGGCTTCGGTTTTGACCGGCTCGACTTTGTCGGCGGGCTTGTTCTCGTTCGCCGGCTTGGCGGCGTCTTCGGACGCAGGCTTGGCCGCTTCGGCCGTCTTGACCTCGCCGGCCGTCGCGGCGGCTTCCTCGCGCGCAGCCGCTTGGCCGGTGGTAACGTCCGACAACACGGCGTGGCCTACCGAGGTGCGCAGCTCGACCACGCTGTCGGCGCTGGCCGTCTTGGTCTCGACCGGGCTGGCTTCGGTCGTGCCTTTATCGGCCTTGTCAGCGACATTGGTCTGCGGCGCGAGGCTGGCGACGGGCTGCGGCGGCACGCGCATCGAGGCAAGCGCGGGATGGGAGAAGCTTTGCGGCGACACCTGGCCCGGCGCCACGATCACGCGCGCGCCCATCCTGGTCCAGTTCCACATCTTCATCGCGAACGCCATGGGCATGCGGATGCAGCCATGCGAGGCCGGATAGCCCGGCAGCGCGCCAGCATGCATCGCGACGCCGGACCAGGTGATCCGCTGCATGTACGGCATCGGCGCGCCGCTATAGAGGTTGGAACGGTGGAATTTGTGCTTCTGGATGATGCTGAACACGCCCATCGGCGTCGAGTGGCCCTTCATGCCCGTCGACACCGGTGATTCCGCGAACACACCGGCTTTGTCGTAGACCGTCACCTTCTGCCGCTCGATCGAGACGACAATGACGAGCGGCCCTTGCGGCTTGGTGCCGGCTTCCTTCTCGACGACGACGTCCTTCTTGCTTGCGGCGCCGCGCTTTTGCGGCTTCTGGCGCGGTATTTCGGGAAGCCGGTTCGGCCGGGCGTAGTAGGGCCGGTCGGAATAGTCCGTCCAGTAATAAAATGCTGCGTTCGCCTCGCTGGTCGCGCCGATCGCACCCGCCGCCGTCAAAATGACGACCTGCCACAGCCGTGCAGGCTTGGCAGAAGAACCCCACCCGTTCACGCTGTTCATCTTCGAATCCATAATCCAAATCAGACGTTAGTCTCGCAAAGGGGATACGCGTTCACCAGCAGCGCGGTTCTGCCATCAGCTACTTTTGTCCAAGGCGTAGCAAAAAAGCCTCACGGAGCGGTAAACGGCGGCCGGGTCCGCTCCTCTGCCGCCTTCCTGACCGCCGCTTGCGTTCCTACATTGCGGGGACTTGTTAGCGGAGAACTTCATGTCATCTCGTTTCCCCGGTCTTTCGAGCATCCATCTGAAAGGTCTCGCTTTTATTCCTCCTGGCTCTGACTGCGCCAATGGCGTCGGCATCTGCGGCCGACGAACCTGATCTGATCTTCCGCCGCTCTACCGTGTTCAAATGGATGAGCCCGAACGACAAGCTCGCGACCTATGGTCTCGACGATCCCGAAGTCGAAGGCGTCGCCTGTCATTTCACGGTGCCGGAGAAGGGCGGCTTCAAAGGCTGGCTCGGCCTTGCCGAGGAGGTCTCGGATATCTCGCTGGCCTGCCGCCAGGTCGGTCCGGTCAAGTTCAAGCACAAGATGGAGCAGGGCGACGACATGTTCCGCCAGCGCCGGTCGCTGTTCTTCAAGAAGATGCAGATCGTGCGCGGCTGCGACGCCAAGCGCAACGTGCTGGTCTACATGGTTTATTCAGACAAGCTGATCGAAGGCTCGCCCAAGAACTCGACGTCGACCGTGCCGATCATGCCGTGGGGACCGGCGGACGCAAACGTCCAGAAGTGCGGCGAGTTCTTCACGCAATGAGGCGCTCCGCGTTCACTCCTGCGACGCGCTCGCGGTCACCCGGTGGCGATCGCGCGGCCTCGCAAGGCGCGACCCGGTCAGCCGCACGAATGTCTGCGGCGCGGCCTCGAAGCCGCGGCTCGATTGCAGCGCCATTGCGCCGGTGCTGCCGCGAATGATCGGTTGATCTGCGCGCTCCGTCGGTGGATTTTCATCGCGCGGCGTTGCGCGATTTCCCGCCATCATGGCCATCCCTCACGTGAATGCGCCCGATGATCCGGGCGTCTCGGTTTCGATGGCTTGGGTCGTTGTTGAACCAATTCCGGTTCGACAGGATCCAGCCTTCTTTTGCCGCCCTTTCAGCAGAAAAACGTAAAATGCATGTGAAGCGCGCGCGGCGGCCGCGTGACGACGCCTGGGCGGGTGCATGTCCGGGCCGGCGCCGGAACTTGGCAGGCGATTATGGCCTGCCGCGAGACCTGTCTGAAATAATTGGCATTTTCCGAGAATTGTTTCGTCGCCGCGGCCAGAACGAAACAATTCTCACGAAGACGAAACCATTTTCAGCGTTTCGCGCATCACGCGCGAAACCGCCCATGGTTATCAGGCTCATAACGACGACGGCGCACCGCCGGCCACCGAATTGGGACACAGATCATGCGCGCGCTCAGCTTCATCCTGGCTTTCGGTTTCGTGCTCGCCGGCTCCTCATTGGCGGGCGTGCCCGACGGCAATCTTCCTGGAGTCGGAACTTTCCAGTACAGCGGCTCGCCCGTTGCGGTTCCGGCCGCTCAGCCGATCATGGTTGCCGCGCGCTTCTGACCGCACACAACAAATCAGCAGGCAAAGCCAATCATGTTGCTTCGTCTCTGCGCCGCAGCGTTCGTGTCCCTTCTGACGATCAGCTCCGCTTATGCGCAGGTCCGCTCACCGTCCAGGCTACCCGATCCGCGTGGCGAGTTCGTCCGCCAGTGTGCGCCGCGCATGCTCGGGCGCTGGCAGCATCCGGAAGCGGTCTGCGGCTGCCTGCACGATCACGCCGCCGCGGCCGTCGAGGATCGCGATCTGCGCGAAGCGCTGCTGCGCGGCATCAGCGAGACCGGCGTGCCCACCATCGAGACCGATTGGGTACCGGCCTCCAAGCACAGCGAGATCGGCCCGACCTTCACGAAGATCGCCAAACCGACCCTGCAGTGCATGTTCGATCCGGCGAAGTAGCTTCCCGGATCCTTACTTCGTTTTCGGTCCGTGCCGCGGCACGCAGGAGCTCGTGCGCGAGACTCCTTTGTCGGTCATCTTCGCGCCGCGCACTTCCCTGAGCTGACCGGCGGGGCAGGTTCCGTCATCCACGAGCACGCGCTGGCCGAGCTTCAGATCGCCGATGTCCTGCTCGCGTCCGACTGTGGCAGCGCGTGCCGTCGAGACAAGTGCGATGGAGATCAGCAGCGAGAGGCAGGTCGTGTGGCGCAGCAGCATGATTTGAGGTCCCGGATCGATGCCGCAATTTAGGGAGCGGCGGGCGATTCTGATAGTGAAGCTTCGTCAGGCCCGGCGGGCCGGTTTTCCCTTGGCGGCCAAGGCTGCGCGCGATTCCCTCGCGAGACGTTCGGCGGAGGCCACGAGCTGCGGCACGGGATGTCCGGAAAATCCCAGCACGAAGCCGGGCAGGGGACGCCCGCGCGAATAGGTGTCGGCCAATAGCCAGCCTTCGGCGTCGGCCGCTTGCTTGGCATGCGCCGCCACCGCCGGATCGACGGCAGGATCGAATCGGGCGACAAGATGCAGGCCTTGTGAGGGCACCGGCACCGAAAGCGCGCCACCGGATGCGATTTCCAGCCTCTCGGCGAGCACGTCGCGCGCCTCGCGATAGAGTTTCCGCACGCGCTTCAGATTCGCCGCGAAGGCGCCGGAATTGAGCATGTCCGCCACCGCGCCCTCCATCAGCGTGCCGGGAAAGCGGTCGAGCGCCGCCCGCGCCGTCGTCACGTCCGCGATCAGGCGTTCGGGCAGCGCGCAATAGCCGATGCGCAAGCCCGGAAACAGCGTCTTGGCAAAGGTGCCGAGATAGATCACGCGCTGGAGGCGATCGATGCCGGCGAGTGACATCAGCGGCGCGCCGTCATAGCGGAACTCGCTGTCGTAATCGTCCTCGAGCACGAATGCGCCGGCCTGTTTGGCCCAGTCCAGAAGCTCGAGTCGTCGCGGCATCGACATCTGCACGCCAAGCGGAAACTGGTGCGACGGCGTAACGTAGGCCGCGCGCGCGGACGGCGCCGCGATGCGGCCTTTGGCGACGCGCATCCCGTGCTCGTCCACCGGGACGGGCACGGCGCGATAACCGCAATGGGCGATGGTTTTTCGCGCGGCGGGATAGCCCGGGTCCTCGCACCAGACCTGGTCGCTGGATTTCAGGATCGCGCTCAGCACGATGCGCAGCGCGTGCAGCGTGCCCGAGGTCAGCATGATCTGGTCGGGATCGCAACGCAGCCCCCGCGCCGACAACAGATGGTCGGCGATCGCCACGCGCAGCTCGCGGCTGCCGCGAGGGTCGCCGTAATGCAGGTGCTCGGTTCCGAATGCGCGCATGCGGCGGCCGACGAAAGCGCGAAAGCGCTGCACGGCGCGTTCGTCGATATGGGTGCAGCCAAGCGCAAACGCGCCTTGCTTTGGAGCTTCGAGAACGACCTTCGGCTTGTTCGGCTCGGCCGCGCGCTGGGGGATACGCGCCGCGACGAACGTTCCGGAGCCGACCGTTGCGTCGGCAAAGCCGTCGGCGATCAGGCGCTCATAGGCGGTGACGACGGCGTTGCGGCGGAAGCCGGTCTGCCTCGCCAGCGTCCGCGACGGCGGCAGCGGCTCGCCCGGCCTGACCAGGCCGGAGACGATCATCTCGCAGAGCGCCTGATAGAGCCGGTGCGCGGCGGAAGCGCCGGCCGTGACGTGAGGGCCGGTGAGATCGAGCGGAAGCTCGGGCTTGGTTCGGGAGGAATTGGTCGGAATTTTTTGCATGGAATTGGAACTATCGCAGACCAAATGCGCCGCTACAACTGCTCCGGATTTCTTCCATCCGAGCAGGAGCGGCCGTGAGCCAGACCGAGACCTCGAATTCCTATCCGACATCGGCACGCAACCAGGTGAAGCGCCGGCACGACCGCGGCTTCTATGATCACGACACGGTTCACCGCATCCTGGATTCCTCGATGCTGTGCCACGTCTCCTACGCAATCGACGGCCAGCCCTATTGCACGCCGACCTTCTTCTGGCGCGAGGGCACCAGGCTGTATTGGCACGGATCGAGCGCCAGCCGCATGCTACGCAACCAGAGCAAGGGCGAGCGCGTCTGCCTGACGGTCGCCCATCTCGACAGCCTCGTGCTGGCACGCTGCGGCTTCAACCATTCCGCCGACTACCGCGCCGTGATGGCGTTCGGCACGGCCTATCTCGTCACCAACCCTGATGAGAAGGAGCGGGCGGTGATCGCGATGGTCAATCGCTTCTTCCCGGATCGCACCGCCGGCCTGCGACAGAGCACCACGCAGGAAATCAAGGCGACGTCCTTCATCGCAATGGAAATCGAGGAAGCCTCGGCCAAGATCCGCGCCAAGGGCGTCGCCGACGACGACGAGGACTATGCGCTGCCGATCTATGCGGAGCGCATTCCGGTCCGCACCGTGCTCGGCGCCCCCGAACCGTGCCCACGCCTGCTCGATGGTGTGAGTCGGCCTGCGACTCTGAACGGCTATTCCGAAGGCCGGCTGCTCGAAGATGCATTGCGGGATGCATATTTTCTGGAGTACCCGAACGGCTGAAATCGGCTAGTTTGCGCGCTCCCTGGGACCATTGGAATGTCTGGAGTCGCCCGAATGAATGCCGAAACGCAGCAGCGGATTCTTGACGCCGTCGACAGCGGCTTCGAGGCTCAGCTTGCAACCACCCGCGATTTCGTCGCGATCCCTTCGACCCGCGGGGCGGAGGGACCATGCCAGGACATGATCGGCGATCTCCTGCGCGAACGCGGCTACGAGGTCGACGACTGGCATATCGACGTCGAGGATTTGAAGGATCTGCGCGGCTTCGGTCCGATCGAGCACGACTTCTCGAAGGCGCGATCCGTGGTGGGAACTTACCGTCCGAGAACCAATGGCGGCAAGTCGCTGATCCTGCAAGGGCACTGCGATGTGGTGCCGGCCGGTCCGCTAGAATTGTGGGAAACGCCGCCATTCGCGCCGGTCATCAAGGACGGCAAGATGTTCGGCCGCGGTGCCTGCGACATGAAGTCCGGGACGATCGGTGCGCTCTATGCGCTGGACGCGATCAAGGCCGCGGGCTTCAGGCCGACGGCGCGGATCCATTTCCAATCGGTGATCGAGGAGGAGAGCACCGGTGTCGGCGCACTCTCGACGCTGCAACGCGGCTATCGCGCGGACGCCTGCTTCATTCCGGAGCCGACCGGCGGCAAGATGGTGCGCTCCCAGGTCGGCGTGATCTGGTTCCGCCTCCGCGTGAAGGGGCATCCGACCCACGTTGCCTTCGCAGGCTCCGGCGCGAACGCGATCATGGCGGCATATCACCTGATCCAGGCGCTGCAAAAGCTCGAGATCGAATGGAACGAGCGGGCCAAGGCCGACCGTCACTTCAAGACGCTCGACCATCCCGTCAACTTCAACGCCGGCATCATCAAGGGCGGTGACTGGGCCTCGAGCGTGCCGGCCTGGTGCGATGTCGACTGCCGGATTGCGGTGTTGCCGGGCTGGTCGATCGCCGATCACCAGAAGGAGATCATGGCTTGCGTCGCCGCCGCTTCGCGAAACCACCGCTTCCTCGCCAACAATCCGCCGCAGGTCGAATGGTCCGGCTTCCTGTCGGAAGGCTATGAGCTGACCAACGCCGCGGAGCCTGAGGCTGCGTTCGGAAAGGCCTTCAACAGCGTCTATGGCGGCACGCCAGAGGACCTCGTCTTCACGGCACTGACCGACACGCGCTTCTACGGCCTCAACCACGGCATCCCGAGTCTGTGTTTTGGTGCCAGCGGAGGCGAGATGCACGGCTTCAACGAGTTCGTCGACCTGGAGTCATTGAAGAAGGCGACCAAGGCGATGGCGCTGTTCATCGCGGAATGGTGCGGCGTGGAGAAGGCGTAGGCCTCTTCGCCGTCATTGCGAGGAGCCCTTGCGACGAAGCAATCCAGGCTGTTGCCGCGGAGACAGACTGGATTGCTTCGCTGCGCTCGCAATGACGGATGATAGTCCTGTAGAATCGGCAAAGGCGCACTTGCGCCGTGCCCACCACCTTTCTCTCAGATGAACCAGGATGGTGGGGCACGCTCCGCTTTGCCCACCCTACGACACCTCGGCTCGTAGCGGTCGGTGCCCAATCCACCGGCTCCCTCAAATCCTTTAAGCTTAAAAGAAAGACTAGGATGCCGCCCTGACCGGTGGCAGACTGGCGTTCGTTCGTCGGACGAGTCCTCGGGAGCAACGATGCGCGATTGGGATGACGCTTATGCCAATTCGGCCCACATCCCGGGCTCGGACAAGCTGCCGGCGCTGTGGGCGGAGCGGGCGGCGGCCTACCGCGCCGGGATGAGGGAATTTCGCCCCGACATCGCCTACGGCGCCGGCGAGCGCCAGAAGCTCGATCTGATCCTGCCTGACGGCGACAGCAAGGGTCTCGTCGTCTTCGTCCATGGCGGCTACTGGATGCGCTTCGACAAATCGACCTGGACCGATCTCGCCGAAGGTGCGCGGCATCATGGCTGGACGGTGGCGCTGCCGAGCTACACGCTGGCACCGGCTGCCCGCATCTCCGATATCACTGCGGAAATCACTGCCGCGATCGCCAAAGCGGCATCGCTCGTCTCGGGGCCGATCCGGCTCGCCGGCCATTCCGCCGGCGGCCATCTCGTCACGCGCATGCTGTGCGACGACAGCCGGCTCGAGTCCGCCGTCTACAACCGCATCGCCGGTACGCTCTCGATCAGCGGCCTGCACGACTTGCGTCCGCTCCTGAAGACGGGGATGAACGAGACGCTGCGAATGACGATGGAGGAGGCGACGCTGGAAAGCGCGGCGCTGCATCTGCCACGAGGGCATTCGCCCGTGACGGCCTGGGTCGGCGGGAGCGAGCGGCCCGAATTCATCCGCCAGTCCGATCTGATGGCCAATATCTGGACCGGCTTCGACGTGCCGACGCACCTCGTCGTCGAGCCCGGCCTCAACCATTTCACGGTGATCGATGGGCTCAAGGATCCGTCGTCACAGATCACCGCGCGCCTGATCGGCCTCGACGGATGAGGCCAGGGACGATCGATCGAGAGGGCCAGCCATGACGTCCAGCGATTACGATCCCACAAGCGAAGGCGCCGAGACCGATTTCACCCGGCGCATGTCCTACGGTGATTATCTCGCGCTGGACGCGATCCTCGGTGCGCAGCATCCGCTGTCGGAGGCGCATGACGAGATGCTGTTCATCATCCAGCATCAGACCACGGAACTGTGGATGCGGCTCGCCATCCACGAGCTCGCGGCTGCGCGCCGTGCGATCTCACGGGATGAGGTGCAACCCGCGATGAAGATGCTCGCGCGGATGTCGCGCATCTTCGAGCAGCTGAACGGGGCCTGGGACGTGCTGCGCACAATGACGCCGAGCGAGTATACCCGCTTCCGCTCGCAGCTTGGACAATCCTCGGGCTTCCAGTCGCGGCAATACCGGCTGATCGAATTTCTGCTCGGCAACCGCAACCACGCCATGCTGAAGCCGCACGCGCACGATGCGGAGACGATCAAGCTGCTCGAAGCCGAGCTCGCGACGCCGAGCCTCTATGACGAGGTGCTGCGGCTTGCCGACCGCAACGGGCTCAAGATGCCTGCTGCGGTGCTGGCGCGCGACGTTCGCGAAACCCACAGCTTCAACGAAGGCGTGCTGCAGGCCTGGCGGATCGTCTACGAGGCGCCAGAAACCCACTGGATGCTCTACGAACTGGCCGAGAAGCTGGTCGATTTCGAGGACTATTTCCGGCGCTGGCGCTTCAACCACGTCACCACGGTCGAGCGCGTCATCGGCTTCAAGCGTGGTACCGGCGGCACTGGCGGCGTCAGTTATCTCAAGCGCATGCTCGAGGTCGAACTATTTCCCGAGCTCTGGCGCGTGCGTACGATTTTGTAGGGATGTCCATGACCCGGCTTCGCGTTTACGACGATACCAGAGCCTTGTTCCATTTACCTGACGGCGTGATCTATCTCGACGGCAACTCGCTTGGCGCGTTGCCGCTGGGCGTTGCCGAGCGTGTCAACCGCGTGATCACCCAGGAATGGGGCAACGAGCTGATCCGCGCCTGGAATAGTGCAGGCTGGTATGTGCAGCCGCGCCATGTCGGCGACCGCATCGCGCGGTTGATCGGCGCGGATGCAGGCTCCGTGATGGTCGGAGACACGCTGTCGCTCAAGGTCTATCAGGCGCTCGCTGCCGCGCTCGACATGAACGTCTCGCGCAAGGTGATCCTGTCGGATACCGGCAACTTCCCGACTGACCTCTACATGGCCGAGGGCCTGATCGAAACGCTCGGACGCGGCCATCAATTGCGCCTGGTAGCACCGGAGGAGATCGAGACCGCATTGTCGGAGGAGGTCGCGGTGCTCTACATCACCGAGGTCGACTACCGCACCGGCCGCCGCCACGACATGGCGAAGTTGACCGCGAAAGCGCATGCGCTCGGCATCGTCACGGTTTGGGATCTCGCCCATTCCGCCGGCGCGCTGCCGGTCGATCTCGCCGGGAGCGGCGCCGATTTCGCCGCGGGGTGCACCTACAAATATCTCAACGCCGGCCCCGGCGCGCCGGCCTTCCTCTATGTCGCACCGCGCCATGCCGACGGCGCGCGCGCCGCGCTGTCGGGGTGGATGGGCCACGCAAAACCGTTTGCGTTCGAGCTTGCCTATGCGTCCGCGGGCGGCGTCGAGCGCATGCGCGTCGGCACCCCGCCGGTGCTCGCCATGGCGGCGTTGGAGGCCTCGCTCGATATCTGGGACAAGGTCGATATCGCAGAGGTTCGTGCGCGTTCGCTGGCGCTGGGCGATCTCCTGATCGGTGAAGTCGAGCGCCGCTGTCCGCAACTCAAGCTCGTGACGCCGCGCGACCATGAGCGGCGTGGCTCGCAAGTCTCCTTCGCCTTCGCCGGCGGCTACGCCGCGATGCAGGCCCTGATCGCGCGCGGCGTCATCGGTGATTTCCGCGCGCCCGACATCATGCGCTTCGGCCTCACGCCGCTTTATGTTGGAGCGGACGAGATCATGCGCGCGGCGGAGATCATCGAAGAGGTGATTGCCAACGAGATTTGGCGCCGGCCGGAGTACCAGGTCGTGAATGCGGTGACGTGAAGGACGCTTCTCAGATGTCCGGGATGATTACCTCGGACGTCATTGCTTTGCCGAGCGGGGCAATTCACGTTGAGACAACAATGAATTGGGAGGACTTTTGATGACGCCGCTCGAGAAGCTTAAAGCGATGAAGATGCCGTTCGCCGAACTCAAGGGCGTCGAGTTTGTCGAGGCGGAGAAGGACCGCGTGGTGGCGCGGATGACGGTCCGGCCCGAACTCTGCACGCTTCACCACACCATCCACGGCGGGGCCGTGATGGCGCTGGCCGATTCCGTCGGCGCGGCGGCGACCGTGATCAATTTGCCCGAGGATGCCAAGGGGACCACCACGCTGGAGAGCAAGACCAATTTCATCGGCGGGGCCAAGGAGGGGGCCACGGTCATCGCCACCGCCACCCCGGTGCACAGGGGTCGGCGGACCCAGGTCTGGACCACCAGATTGGAAACCGAGGACGGCAAATTGGTTGCGGTTGTGACCCAGACCCAGCTGGTCCTGTGAAACTGCGGGACTTTGATTTTATTAACGAATTGGTCGCTTCGGTGCCCGAAACTTGGGCAGGTCTCCGTCTTGAAAATCATGGTGCGATGCACAATATAGGAGGCCTAGGGATTCGAACGCCTCCTCGAGGGAACACCAAGAGGAGTTCTGACGTGGTACTTGAAGACGCCGTCCGTACCGTTCCCGGCTATGTACGGACCCTGATCCAGCAGGAAGAATTGCCGCTCCTGCGCGATCAGCTGCTGAGGCTTGATGCCGGCAGCCGGCATGACCGTTTCAACGGCTTTCTCGACGACAGCTTCATCGAGCGCTATGCCGCCCGCTGTGCCGAGGACGGCACCGTGATCGTTGCCTATATCGTCGATGGCGTGGTGCGCGGCGCGGCCGAGCTGCACCCGCCGGAGGACGGTTCCTTGCCGGAGGTCGCCTTTAGCGTGGAAGCCTCAGCGCGCCGCCAGGGCGTCGGCACCGTGCTGTTCCGCCGCCTGATCGCAGAGGCCCGCTGGAAGGACTACAAACAGCTGCGCATCACCACGGGCGCGGACAATCATGCGATGCGGGCGCTCGCCAGGAAGTTCGGGGCCCATCTGGCTTTCCGCCACGGTGAATCGACCGGCACGATCGACCTCGCCAAGACGCCCGAGGCCGAGCTTGCCGATCTCGCGGCCTCGCCGTTCACGGCTGGGCGCGCGCTCCTCAGCTTCAACAGCACGTGCTGGAAGCTGATCTCGAGCATGTACGGCAATCGCGCCGCATAACCGGGAATTGCGGACAGGAATCACAAAGCGGACCGGCCAGGCCGGTCCGCTTTCGTGTTCGGTGCGATGAAAGGAATGCTCAGCTGCGCGTGCCGGCGCCGAAGCGGCGGACGACGCGGCGTTCGACCACGACGGAGCGCTGCGCGCCCTGTTCGCCGGCGATCACGCGCGTGGCGGTGATGCGGCTGTTGGTGCGGGCCTGCTTCTTCACCTCGGCCTGGACGACGTCGAGCGGCATTCCCATCAAGGCTGCGGCGATCTCGGCCTGCTGCGCCTGGTCGTCGGTGATGCCGACAGCGGCGAAGATCGCCTCGTCCAGGGTCGGGGGATCGTGGCGGACGCGCCGCGTGCCATATTTGGTATTCCAGTCTGCGCTCATAACGGCCTCATCTTGATGCCGGGATACCTAGTGCCGCCAATGTTGCATTGCAATATGGAATCGGTGCGGCATCTCAGCTATGCACCGGTCTGGTGTCACAGCGGTGACGCAGCACCTGCGCCGACCTCCACCCGTTGCTGAGGCCAACGTTTCAGGGCGGCGTGTCCAGCTTCGGTGAGCCGGTAGATTCCCCGCTCCGTGCGTTCGAACCAGCCATACACATTGTTAAGCAAGATCTTGCCGGCATCGGGGCAGCGTTCGCGCAGCTCGCGCACCGGCTTCGATCCTTCGGCAAGGGCCGACGCGCAGGCCAGCGCCTGCTGGCGATAGGCCGTCATGATCGGTGCGCGGGTGCTGCCGCCGAGCACGGGGTCGCCCTGGCGGCGCTGATGCTCGGCGACGAGACGCGAGCGGACCTTCGGCTCGCGGCGCGGCGCCGCGGTCGGCGGCTTCACCAGTACTTCGACCTGGCCGCGATCGGTCACGCCGAGCATGCCGAAGCCGAGGCGGCGGCAGAGATTGCGATAGCGCGCGTCGCTCTCGCGTCCCTTGCCGCGCGCGGACATCTTCGCCGCGATCCAGACCTCGTCACCGGCCGGCGCGCGATCGACCGCCTGCAGGATCAGCTCGAGATTGAAGGCAAGCTTGAGCTCGCCGATCACCACGACCGGCGGATCGCCGGCGCTGAGGCCAACGAGATCGCAGCCGCCGATCTCGCCCTTGACCGTGAAGCCGAGCTCTTCGAGGAAGCGTTTGACGGGCAGGTAAAGCGCGGTTTCCAAGGGGGACGTCCGATCGGAGAATCAGTTGTGGACAGTCTAGAGCGTTCTCGGCCCTGATTGAATCCGGGCCGATGTCTCTAACGTTCCAATCGGAACGCGATTACATCCGTCCACCGACGGGGATCAGGGCGCCCGTGACGCCGCTCGCGGCATCGCTGGCGAGGAACAGGATGACTTCGGCGAGCTCCTGGGGCGTCACCCATTTGGAAAAGTCGGCTTTCGGCATGTCGGCGCGGTTGGCCGCGGTGTCGATGATCGAGGGCAGCACCGCGTTGACGGTAACCTTGCCCTTCCACTCGTTTGCGAGGGCCTCGGTCAGGCGATGCACGCCGGCTTTCGACGCGGCATAGGGGCCCATCCCGTTGCCGGCCTGCAGTGCGCCCATGGCGCCGATATTGACGATGCGGCCGGCCGTGGACTTGGCAAGGTGCGGCAACGCCGCACGCGAGGCGTTGAGCGCGGTCAGCACGTTCAGCGCATGCATGCGCTGCCACGTCGCGATATCGCCGTCGCCGACGGTCTCGAAGGCAAAGCCGCCGGCGATGTTGATCAATGCGTCGAGCCCGCCGAAATGCTTTGCCGCCGCATCGACGGCCGTTTTCGCCTGCGCTGGGTCGGACAGGTCAACGCCCGCGATGTCGATGTGGTCAGCGCTTGCGGCGGTTTGCGAAGACGCGTGATCGATGCCAGCCACGCGCGCGCCGCGTACCAGCGCCGTTTCCGCGACTACTTGACCGAGCGCGCCGCGTGCGCCCGTCACGATCAAGATCTTGCCTTGCATGATCGTTCTCCCGGCACAGCCGCCCTATGCTTGCAGATAGCGCGCCTTCAGTGCGTCTCGTTCTGCCGTGCCGAGCTTGAGCCCGTCGCGCAAATAGGTTTCGAGATCGCCATATTCGCTGCCGACCGCTTCGAAAGCGGCCGCAAGGTACGAGGCCTCGACGCTGCCGATCGCGTCGAGAACATCGGCGGGCAGATCGGAGACGTTCGACGGGTCGCGCTTGTAGTGCCGGTTGGTCAAGAGATAATCCTCGGCGATGACCTCGTCCGCCACGCCCAGCGCATGCAGGATCAGCGCGCTGGCGAAGCCGGTGCGGTCCTTGCCGGCGGTGCAGTGGATCACGAGCGGTGCGCGATCTTCCAGCAAATGACCGAACAGCGCGCGGAAGCTGTGCGTGTTGTGGCGCACATAATTGCGGTAGGACTCGCGCATGAGCTCGAGCGCCACGGCCGCGGTCAGCGTGCCTTTCGCGAGCTCGGCGCGCAGCCCGGCCACGACGGTCGGTTCGATCGGCAGCGAATGCACCGCAATCTCGTCCACGACGCAGATGCCGGTCGCGCGCTCCTCCAGGCCACGGAAATCGAAGGCGCTGCGCACGCCAAGCGCGCGGACGACCTCGATGTCGGCAGCCGTGAGCTGGCCGAGATGGTTGGAGCGGAAAATATGCCGCCAGCGTGTGGTGCGGCCATCAATGGTCGGGTAGCCGCCGAGGTCGCGGAAATTGCTCGCACCCTGCAGCGCGAGATGGCGGGCAGGGGAGTCCTTCGGGGAGGAGTCTTGCATGGTATCAGCTTGGGCTATGGTTCCACCGGATGCACGTTTGGCGTCCTTGCGGTCTATTACAGGGGGCGATCATGAGCCGGCACAAGGCCATTGTTTTGACGGTCAGTATGCTGGCGGGCGCAATGCTTGGTGCGCGGCAGGCCGATGCGCAGACCTTCCAAACCTACCGCTGCGCCGATGGTACGCAGTTCATCCTGGGCATTTATGACCACGACAAGCGGGCCTTCGTCCAGATCGATGGCCAGCCGGTTACGCTCGCCAAGCGGCTGGCTGTTTCGGGGACGCGCTATTCGGGGGCGGGAGTCACGCTGAGGATTCCCAAGACCGGGCCCGCTACGGTCAAGCACCTGAAGCGGCCGGTTACGGCCTGCGCGGTGGTCGAAAAGCCCGGGATCTAGGCGCGGGCGCGCCTGGAATTAAAAAGAGCCGAAACGCCGTTGTTTCGACCCCTTTTTCAAACTGCCGCCGGCCGCTTGGGAAAGCCCGGCACTGTCAGACCAGCAGCTGGCATCAGCGTTCCCATTTGGGCTTGGCTTCGTCGACCGCATCCTGGTGATACCAGCTGTCGCTGCAGATCGAGACGTTCGCGGGCAGCGACGCCTGATCGGCGGGAAGACGGGTCTCGCCATAGCGGCGTCCGGCGAGGGCCGCACGGCCGCCGACGGGGAATTGGTAGATCTTTGCAGATCCGTGACTCAGACCATTGTTCATCATTGCGATTCTCCTTGGTCGAAGCGCCTTGGCCTCCATGGTGCGCCCGACTCGTTCGATTGTGGTTACTGGAATCCCCATATCGGCCGCTCATCCCTGATTGGAAAGTGCTGAAAAGGAAATCAGTTTCCGCTCAATTTGTAGGCAGATGGCCTTCTGCATCCTCCAAGGCACGCTACCGCTGAACAACGCGTGGGCCATTCCGAACGTTGCTGGGGAGGGGCGGGGGAGTTTGCGAAAGTTACCGGACGTTGATGCGTGTTTGATCGGCAACGCGCAGGGCGGCGTCCGCTGCTTCTAAAGCGGGCGTTTTCCGCCGGATTTTTGCAGCGCAGCTTCGGGCAAAGGTGCGCGGCTATGACGCACGGTGCCGTGGAGGGCTCGTCCGCGGTGAGGAGGAGCCGGAAGCGGTGGAGAACCGCCCGTACTGCGGCCTTTTGGCACGCGAAATGCTTGGGAAGCGCTGGCCGATGATGGCCGGGTACAAACGTGCGGGGGCCCTCCCGGGCCCCCAACCTTTCGCATCATCTACAGAGAGGCTCAATGACCAAGTACAAGCTCGAGTACATCTGGCTCGACGGATATACGCCGACTCCGAATTTGCGCGGCAAAACTCAGATCAAGGAATTCGCGTCGTTCCCGACGCTCGAGCAGCTTCCGCTCTGGGGCTTCGACGGCTCCTCCACCCAGCAGGCCGAAGGCCACAGCTCCGATTGCGTGCTGAAGCCGGTCGCGGTGTTCCCGGACGGTGCGCGCACCAACGGCGTGCTGGTGATGTGCGAAGTCATGATGCCCGATGGCAAGACCCCGCATCCGTCCAACAAGCGCGCCACCATCCTGGACGATTCCGGTGCGTGGTTCGGCTTCGAGCAGGAATACTTCTTTTACAAGAACGGCCGTCCGCTCGGCTTCCCCGAGTCCGGCTATCCGGCGCCGCAGGGCCCGTACTACACCGGCGTCGGCTACTCGAACGTCGGCGATGTCGCCCGCAAAATCGTCGAAGAGCATCTCGACCTGTGCTTGGCTGCCGGCATCAATCATGAAGGCATCAACGCGGAAGTCGCCAAGGGCCAGTGGGAATTCCAGATCTTCGGCAAGGGCTCCAAGACCGCTGCCGACCAGATGTGGATGGCCCGCTACCTGATGCTGCGCCTGACCGAGAAGTACGGCATCGACATCGAATTCCACTGCAAGCCGCTCGGCGACACCGACTGGAACGGCTCGGGCATGCACGCCAACTTCTCGACGGCCTATATGCGTGAAGTCGGCGGCAAGGAGTATTTCGAGGCGCTGATGGCCGCCTTCGAGAAGAACCTGATGGACCACATCGCCGTCTACGGCCCGGACAACGACAAGCGTCTGACCGGCAAGCACGAGACCGCGCCGTGGAACAAGTTCAGCTACGGCGTTGCCGACCGCGGCGCTTCGATCCGCGTTCCGCACTCCTTCGTCAACAACGGCTACAAGGGCTATCTGGAAGACCGCCGTCCGAACTCGCAAGGCGACCCCTACCAGATCGCTTCGCAGATCCTGAAGACGATCTCGTCCGTGCCGACCGACAAGAAGGCCGCGGCCTAAGATCCTCCCGGCCCGGGCTGGGGGGCTGGCCCGGGTTGGCATTCAATCCGCCGGAGCGAAGGCTCCGGCGGATTTTTGCATTTTGATGACAACCGTTCCTGTGCCTGCCGACCGGGGCGCCGCGAAACTTGTCCATCGCCGCCGAAAGCGGGATAGAGTGCATCCGGATGCGCGCAGGGCCGGGGGACACGGCTGGTGATTGAAGGCTTCTACAAGGTGAGATTTCAGCTCGGCGATACCGTCGGCCGCAGCGTGATGCATGCCGGCGACGGCAAGATGCTCGGCGGCAATTCGGCCTTTGCCCATATCGGCACCTATGAGAAGACCGACAGCGGCGTCGACATCGTCATCAAGACCGTCCGCCATAATCCCGATCCGAGCTACCGCGCCATGGCGGGCACCGACGATGCGACCCTGATCGCGAAGGGCTGGGCCGACGGTGATCTCTATCGCTTCAAGGGCGAGCTCAAGGAGCTGCCAGGCGTGCCGTTTCAGTCGCTGATGACGCCGATCACGGACGAGGAGGTGCCGATCGCCGGCGGCGTCGGCGAAGCCGGCATCAGCGACGGTCTTTACTCCATCCATTTGCGCATGCTCGACGGCCTCGACGGCGGACTCACCGGGGTGATGCTGCTCAACCAGGGCCGCATCCTCGGCGGCGATGCGGCTTTCTACTACCTTGGCAGCTACACCGCCGCGAAGGGCCGGTGGAAGGGCCAGATCCTCAACCAGGAGCACACGCCGGCCAAGGACGATCCGATCTTCGGCGGCCACGAGGTCGGCATCGGCTTCTCCGGCAGCTATGACGCGGAGCAGGCGGTGCTGGAGGCAACCGCGCTGGCCGGCAAGCGGAGCTTGCGCCTGACCGCAGCGCTCAAGCTGATGCATCGCGCCTGAGCCACACATGGCAGACGTGAACCGACTTGAGCCTTGAATTTGCCGGGCCACAGACGCAACGTGACGATCATGCGGACTTTCCTCCTTGCCATGCTCTTTGCGCTCGCCGCGCCCCTGACGGCGCAGGCGCAATCGGCTGATCTCGTGTTGTGCGACCGTCTCGCCGCCGATCCCAGCGATCCCGACAAGCCGGCTGACGTGAAGGGCGTCGCGGAGATCGCGTCCGCCGACATCGCGACCGCGGTCAAGTTCTGCAGGCAGGCGGCAAACGCCTCGCGCCGGGCGATGTTCGCGCTCGGGCGCGCTTACGCGGCGAACCGGCAGACGGCTGAGGCGATCGCGGCCTGGCGCAAGGCGGCCGACAAGGGATCGAGTGCGGCGATGGTCGAGCTCGGTGTTACCTACGCCGCCGGCTCGGGCGTCGCCAAGGACGAGGCGCAGGCGCGTAAGCTGTTCGAGAAGGCGGCGCAGGCCGGCAACCCCCGTGGCGTCAGCAATCTCGCAGCGCTCGGTGGCGCAGGTGGCGCCGCGCCGGCCGATCCCGCCCAGGCGCGCGCGCTGCTCGGCAAGGCCGCCGAGACCAACGCGGAAGCGCAGTACCAGCTCGGCCTGATGTTGTCTGAAGGCGATGGCGGCGCAAAGGACGATGTCGCGGCGCGCGCGCTGTTCGAGAAGGCGGCGGCGCAAAACCATCCCGGCGCGCTGGAGCGGATGGGCGCCTTTGCGCAGGAAGGCCGCGGCGGTGCGAAGGACAAGGACGCGGCGAAAGCCTATTACGAGCGCGCCGCCGCGCTCGGCGACGAGGATGCCAAGAAGGCGCTGGAGCGCATTCGCTGTCCCTATGCGATCAAGGACAAGCAGGGCAGGCTGGTCACCACGCTGTGCTTCTAACTCACTTCATGTAGTAGGCGAGGTCGTTGCGGGCATCGCGATAGGTGGTCTCGAGATAATGCGGATATTTCCGCGCGGCCTGTTTCACCGCGCGCGCCACGCAATCCTCGAAATCGGCGTTCCAGTCGAAGTGCTTGTTGTACTCGTCTTCGAATTTGACCGCCGTGATGATGGCTTGCCTGATCGCCTCATCGTCGGCGCGCGGATGAGCGCGCTTCACATAGCCGAACATCGGCCCTTCATGGGCATGGGCGCGTTCATGGCGGTACTGGATGATGAACTGCTCCGGCGAGAAGGTACGATTGACGCGGACCTCTTCGGCAGTCGGACGTCCCGCAATCGTCTCCAGCCGGTAGCGTTGGCGCCAGAGCGCGTAGGCGGCATCGAGCAGCGGCTGCTTCGCGGCGCCGGCGATGATCGCGCTGAGCTCGTCTTCGGCTGATTGCGTGTCCATGCGCGATTGGTCGTGCGTCCGTGGGGGCTGGTTCGAGCCTGGCACCGATCGCCCGAGGAGCTTTTTTCGGAGGCCGGCAAACAAACCTCCAAAACAACCCCATGCACAGTAGCCAATTCCCTGAAATCATTGACTGCGGGTTTTACGAAGTGAAGTTTTGACCCGTCGGGCAAAACAGGGGCATAATGGCATCATGGCGGGCGGAGGTCCCCGGCGTGGCGATGCGCGGAAAAGCCGGTGGCTTCGCTGTGGCGTCGGTGCTAGGTAGCCCGCAACTCATTTTCGATTTGCAGGTTCAGGACGTTGCTGGACGGGCTCTACAAGGTTGAATACGGCGTCAACGATGGGTTCGGCTGCAGCATCATGTGCCTGCACGACGGCAGGATGCTTGGCGGCAATTCGGGCTTCGCGCATCTCGGCAGTTATGTCGAACGCGACGGCGAGATCATCGCCCAGGTCATCACCGAGCGGCACAACCTCGACCCCAGCTACAAGCCGCTGATGGGCGCCGACGTCGCTTCGATCGGGGCCCGCGGCCGGCTGTACGGCAACCAGATTCGCCTCGAAGGCGGCGCGGACACCATGCCGGGCGCCAGGTTCTGGGCCAATCTCACGCGCCTCGACGACGAAGGCTTGCCGCCGACGGGACGGTCGGACCGGGCGGTATCGCCAATGGGCTCTATGGGATGGGCTTGCGCGCGCTCGACGGCGTCGATGCCGGCCTGTCCGGGGTGATGCTGCTGATCGACGGGCGCATCCTAGGAGGCGATGCGTTCTTCTACTATCTCGGCTCCTATTCCTCGGCGGACGGCCGCTGGAAGGGCGAGATGCTGAACCAGGAGCACACGCCGGCGAAAGGCGAGAACCCGGTGTTCGGCGGCCTCGAGGTCGGCATCGGCTTCTCCGGGACCTGCACGGAAGACAGCGGCGAGCTCGAAGGCATCGCGCTCGCGGGGAAGCGAAGCCTGCGGCTGAAGGCTTCGCTCAAGCTGATGCGAAGGGCGTAGGTTGCCGATAAATTCCGTCGCGTCTGCTCCGAAGCGACATTCAAGTGGCGCATCTGGATGTCAGCGGCCGGTGCCCCAGGTTTTTTCCAGAAAGGCGAAGATTCGTCGCTGAGCCTCGTGGGTTGCGCTTAGGTCGTATCGGTAGCTCACTTTAGTGCCACGAAAATCGATTTTTGAGAACCCGTTCAGGTGCTGACAGTCCCAACAATGCGTAGCATTCGGGAAGGTGTACCACTCAACGGGTGCACCTGCGTTCTTTGCCGCTTGAAGTTTGGGAATACATTCTTCAGGCGGCGTTTCGGTATCCTTATCGCCCATCAAGACCAGAGTAGGACGGTCAATCTTGGTCTGAACGATTTCATATGGAGGGCCTGCTTTAGGTTGGATTGAGAAGCACCCCGGATACACCGCCACAGCTGCTGTAAATGCTTCACTCCCTGGCGCAGCTGCTCGCCAATTGCTGCTGCTGCCCAGCAGCGCGACCATTGCACCCCAGGAAAACCCTACATGGGCGACTCGTTGCTTGTCGACGAATGGAAAGGCTCGTAGGTGATCAGCAGCCTGAAGAGCATCGCGGACGCCGCGCGGAAAGTTAACGCCCTTCTTCACTTCCAAACACACCATATCGACATCGCGAGGTCCCAAGGAATCTATCAAAAGGACTACGAAGCCTTGCTGAACCGCAGCTTGCGCCCAGGCGCCCATCGACCTGTTCGGGCCGCCTTTGGTGCGCAGACCGGCACATTGGTG
Organism: Bradyrhizobium sp. USDA 223; assembly: GCF_044909005.1. Taxonomy (NCBI): domain Bacteria; kingdom Pseudomonadati; phylum Pseudomonadota; class Alphaproteobacteria; order Hyphomicrobiales; family Nitrobacteraceae; genus Bradyrhizobium; species Bradyrhizobium sp. USDA 223. Next base: position 2,925,379 of record NZ_JBIYDR010000001.1, on the reverse strand, counting down.
GTGCAGGACCATAGCAGGAAACGGTCCCGCTCCCTTCGGTTTGAGCAAGATCATACGTGAACCGTCTGCTGGGCTAGCGGACGGCGAATCGGGAAACGTCAGATCCTTGGCGCCTGTAGCAGCAGCAAACAACCCCTGAGCGCTGGCATTATGTTGATTCAGCCAAACAACGGCAGCAACCACGCCGAGCCACTTGGCTAGCGTACGTACTCTCTTGGGGTGAGATTGAATGAAATAATTCATATTCGCTGAGATCAAAAATCTCCGCCGCCTCATGCCCATTTCCCCTGCTCGAACCGACATCATAGCGGGTCAGACTAGCGCTTCGATAGGGGCTGAAAGTGCACGCGCATTCAAGATGACGGCCCGGCCATGTCGGCCTTGGGTCGAAATGCGAAGAACTCAGGTTGAGCAAATCTTGTCCACTCTACCGCCATAAGCGGACCTCCGACAGATGTGTCGCAACTTCGCAGATGGGCCAGGAGCGGTCGTCGGGTCCAATCAATCTACCAGCAACCATAAGGAAGTAGACGCGAGCGGTTCCATCTAAACAAGAATGGATTGCTTCTCCATCTCTGGGTAGTCGCAGCTGGATCTTGAAAGGCGGAAAGCATGGTGCCAGCAGACTACGTCTTTGGCTTCGCTATCGCGTTGGTCATCGGGTCAAACCTGTATCTTGGCCCGCGTATCGCAAGCGAGCGTATTGCCATGCAGTGGGGTCCCAACGGCGAGCCGACTTGGTACGCCCCAAAATGGCTCGCAATGTGGGGGATGATTGCTTTCATGGTGGCCATCCGGCTCTTCATTTGGCTGGCTTCAACCTATGCGCCACAGCATGTGCACGGCGCCGAATTAGGAATAGTCATTGTCTCGCTGATCGCCCTCGGTTCTCATCTGTTCGTTTTGATGAAGGCGAGAGCGCCCCTCTGAACGTTCGCGCAGGTCGGCCGAGGATCAGAGGCTGACGGCCGCGACCGTCGCGGCTTTGAGCGTCTCATGAACGAAATGGAAATGCATGCCTATGGCACACTCGCGCAGGCTCTCGCCGAGAGAGCCTACCAGCTTGCTGAGAGCGATTCGTGGGCCAATGATTTGGCGTCCCAATTTCCCGACGCCCCGCGTCCAATCTTCGCTCATAACGATAGGTTCACATCGCTTGCGCTCGTTCTGTGGCGGCTCGGCATACTCAGACCGCTTAATCCATGGCCGACGGGATGGTCGAGTGTCTTTGCGTTTGAGTGCGGCACACAGGAGGCTGATCAAGTAGCCAAGCGCAATTGGAAAAATAGTGGCCTAAGCTTGCCCGAACTACTGGAAGCCTTCATCGACTTTTTTGATAGTTACGGAAAGGACTACTACGACTTTTCCAGCGCCATATACGTGCCGTTCGGGCGTAACGGCCTGATGACTGGGATTCTTGAGGCTCTGGTCCCGCTTGGTTATGTCGAGAAAACTGACGAAGGATATGTTTGGACGGACGCCGAGCCCGTAATGCGCATTTTGTACGGATTCAAGAGCCTCTCAGATCCAGACGCTTTTGAGCCCCGAGAGGCCGCTCTAGCCACTCCGGCTTTTGCAAACCAATGACCTGCACGCACAGTTCAACACATTCATTGCAAATAGCACCGGCGGTCTGCTGACCTTTTGCGCTCACGGATACGGCGTTGATCAAGGAAACGACTTCTTCCGGCTCCTTTCCACAAAAGGAGCAAACTAAGCCCGAGGTCGTCATCCTCTGATCCTTCTGCCAAGCAAGCAAGCCAAGGCAAACAGTATGACGTAGCTGGCATCCATCTGCTATGGGTCATAAGCGGTCCTTAGCGGGCGACGCCCGAGAGGTCGGCTACCCTAGATCCCGAACTGCTCAGTTCTTGATGATCCTGGCTTTCCTACCAAACGCCTCGGATGCCTCAACGCGTGTTTGTATTCCGATCTGGAAATGAACGGCCAAGCATTGTAATCCCCAGCTGCGAGAAATTCGGTGGCACTTTCGTAGGAAATCGCGTTAGGTCCGCTCAGCCACCTCGTCACAACCGGGCGAGCACGTTGCATAGGCGGGAGGCCAGGCAGGGAAATCTCCGGCCAGCGATATTCAAAATCGCCGTCGAGAAACAAAACCCAGCGCAGTACTTCCTTTTTCCAGATTGGCGCGAGGCTGTGACGTCCGACCAATCGATGCTCCTTCATATCGCTGTAGAGGAGCCACGACATGTCTGTGATCGCCAATATTGAGGCGTCCCCGACATTTGCCGGCGTACTGCGTTCAAACTGGTCGTTGGTGATCCCACCGGCGACTAATCGTCTAAGGCCCCTCGAAAGCTGGTCGCGGGCTGCGCGATCTATCATCCTGCTACTCCGATCCGACCGGCGCATCATCCACTTGGCTATCCTTCGGTCAAGTTAGCGGCTTTGCTTGCAGTTGAAAGAAATCTAGTGAAGTCCGCAATGGGTCACGAGCGGTCCTCAGCGGGTCGAGATCGAATGTCTGCAATGGGGCAAAATGCGAAGAACTCAGATCGAGTAAATCTGGTCCGCTCTGGCTCAACAAGCGGACTTGCGACCGCCGAGGCGCAACTTCGTCGATGGGCCACAAGCTGAAATCTCCACTACGCCTTATCGTCCTGGGTAGCTGCCTTGATTGCCTCAATAGCTGCCTTAGCCATGGCACGATAACGGCTCGCCAAGTGAGGCACCTTCAGGCATCCCTCCCAATTTGGGTCGCCATTACTTTCCGCAATTGCTGCCGCGACGCGATCGATCATATCGTTCATGTGGTCGGATTTCATAACTCTGCTCCGAAGGGGCAAGACGATCTAAGCCTAAGCTCGATAGCGCGAAATGTCTCTTATGGGTCACAAGCGGCGGTCGAAAAGTTGGCGATGCGAAGCCGCACTGCCCCCAATAACAGACTAGCCCACGCGACGAAGTCGGTCAGCTTGGGGCCAGAAACGGGAGAGGGCGGCGACTGTAAATGACAGGTGGCAGACTCCAGGATCAGCGTTCTTTACGTCGCGCGCGGTCAATCAAGGCTTCCACTTCCGGCAATATGCCAGTGACGATTGCTTTGACTCCAGCTGCATTTGGGTGCAGGCCGTCTAACAGCTTAAGTTGAGCATCGTCCACAAACGCTTCGTCGAAAGCTGGGTAGAACAGCACATTGTATTCACTGGCAAGGCCAGAAAACATCGCGGCAAAAGCGCTCTTGTATTCGTCTCCAAAGGTGGTGCGGGTCCGCACCCCGCAAAGAAGCACTACAATTCGCCGGGCTTCGAGGTTACGTAGAATCTCCGAGAGCGCGGTGCGAGTGACACTTGGATCGATACCCCTGATCATGTCATTCGCACCGAGTTCCAAAATCACCGCATCGGTGTCATCGGGGACTGATCGGCTCAATCGAGCAAGCCCCCTTGCAGCCGTGTCGCCACCCACTCCAGCATTGATAACAGCGGCCGATTGACCTTTGGCTCTCAATGCAATTTCAAGCTGGTCCGTGAAACGATAGCCAGCGGAGATGCCGCTTCCGGCAGTGAAAGAATCTCCGAGGACGACGATTTTGATTACCCTATCCTCGGCATGCACGCTTAGAAGTGGCAACCACGAGGACGCAGCTCCCACAGCCAACGTGATGAACTCGCGTCTTCTCATCGCCAGCGTCTCCGTCCAGGCCACAAGCTCAGCGACAAATTTTATCACACAGCTGGTGTGCCGAAAGGAGAAGGACGTCGCATTCGGGTCAAAGGCTGCCCTCTGTACCCCGCAGGGTCTTGGTCGGGTCAGCTGCGTGCAGCGGACATCCTTGCGCTTTGGGCTGAGGTCGGCCACGGGCCAGAAGCAGAAGTTTGCACGCGCTCGCTACGCTTGGTGCGCGTCTTGTCAGGTCTCAGATGAGGCCGAAAGTGATCGCGATCAAGAAGAACACGACCAGCCCGATGGCGACCATCTTGAAGATGTAAGCGGCCTCAACGTCGTGCCCAATCCATTCGAAGTCCGGCCCCCATAGGACGGTCGCGACGAACCCCAGAACGAGGGTCGTGATCAGCAGGATCACGTAGAGGGTGTCCATATGGATCGACCTTTATCGTCACTGCCACGACCACTCACCCATGACGCCGATAAACCAGCCGGCATTGAAGGCGACAACCAGCATGAGGAGGCAGGTCAATAAAGAGGGCTCGACGTCCTGAACACCTTGAGAACGCCAAACTGCGAGTAGTACCAGCGCACAAATTCCCGAGCAAAGAGCAGGCCAGATCCCTGCGAACCGTCCTTGACGGGTCCGTGGCAGACGCCTGGCCCGGCGAGACGCCACCAAGGCAGTCAAGGCCAACACTATCAGACAGTAGGTGAGCAAATACATTCGACAAGTTTCCTGGCGCAATCGCCGCCACCTCTAAGGTTGCCGCGATCACTAGTGTCAAATGATTTCCTCAACCTTAAAGCGATATAAGGAACTGTCGTTCGTCCGCAAACGTCGTTTACACAATTTGTAATCACTTATTCTCACGGCGCTACGAGGCGCTGTCAGCTGAGATGGCGCAATGACAGGTCAGAAAGTCAGAATCTCTCGCAGACCTAATGCAATGATGCGAAAGGCCAAATCGGTTGCGGCGTGGGGTCTGCTTGCTGCGTTGTGGCTGCTTGTTCTTGCTGAGGTCTTGTCCGCCGTCTTTACGAGTAGAGTGTTTTACGGAGATAAGTTCACCCCACTACATTGGGTGAGTTATCAGGCCGAACCAGGGGTGTTCGGCTTCGTGCTAATCGGCTCACTTGCGGGAACTTGCTTCATTGGCTCGGTCCTTTTGAGGCTCATTCCCAAACGCTGATGGCGCATTGTCGAAGTCAGCTTTGGGTCAGGAGCGTCGGTTTGGCCGCGAGCGCGCGATGTCCGATCTGGCCCCGACTGCGGTCGTGCTGAACGTCGCCTCCATCTTCGCCTAAGGGCCAGAAGCCGACTCGTCCGCGAAGGGCCCAGCCCCGGTGCTGTCACGCTTAGCGAGCGGGTTTGGACGCGAGGAAAATGTAACGATTGCTGCTGAAAAAATACCGACCGGTTTCATTCAGCCGGGCCAACTCGTCGTACCATTGGCTCAGCTCTTCGGCCGGAAGTTCGTTCTTGCGCCCCACGAAATCCCGGATGAAACCCGCTAGGCCGGTGCTGTAGGCGGTATCGACCCATTGGAGATTGAGAATTGGGAATACGACCGCTTCGTCGACTCGAAAACCTGCACTGACCAAACGAGCGCCTAGTGACCTAGGCAGACGCGGGTGGGCACAATGCGTTTCCCAAGACTTCAAGACCAGAGCCATGCGATCTGGCAAATCCGAAAACCATATAACACTATCCCAATCCGTCGCGACAAACACCGCTCGGCCACCTTCCGTTAGCACTCGGAACGCCTCGGTAAGCGCGCGGCTGACGTCCTGGATGTACTCCACGACTTGCGTGCAAACGACAGCATCAAAGGAAGTGGCGGGTTGAGCGAGTTGAGTGGCGTCTCCTACGGCATACGACAGCCATCTCGGCGGACTTCGCCGCCTGCATAATTCGATCAAATCACCCGAAATATCAATTCCGACAACTGCACCATCGCTGCCAACCAAACTAGAAATGCTTTCGCACAAAAAGCCAGGACCACAACCTACATCCAGCACGTGCTCACCTGACAAGGGAGCGAGAAGCCGAACAGTCTCTGCCCGTTGTTCGACCACATCCTTTGTCAGGTACAGGTGTTCCAGCCGTCGTGCGGCGTCTTCAGTGAATTCGAGCCCACTCATGGTAGCCTCAAGAATTCAATTTGCCTGGCGAAGTATAGCGTGAAATGAGGCTCCCGGTCGATGGCCGCGAGGTCGGCTTTGGGTCATTCGCGACGTTCTGGCCCAGCCCCGGTTAGGTCCGATCTACCTCTAACTCCGGACGTGTTTGCGGTTGCGAAGGGCCAGGAGCCGACCTCCGACTTGAGAGTGATCGACGGATTTCGCTCGAATTTCTAATCGGATGGACGAAGATTTGTGCACCAATCTTCTCTATCATTGAAAGCCGATTGGAGGATGTTGTCTCTCTATGCTTTCACTTGGCATCCTATGGGCGGTCCTCGCCTCCACGGCCGCGTGGGGATCATTTCACTTCGCCCGGCGTGATGCACGCTCGACATCTTGGATGAAAATCGCCGTTGCCGGGTCTTTGTTGCTCGTGACCGCAGCGGCACCTCTTTGGCTACGAGGTGACGTCATAGGAGAAGGCTTGACAGCTCACCTCCTGCTACTCGCATTCTGGGCAATGATCGGTGTTGGTGCGCCTCTGTGCCTTGGGTCCGTAGCGGGTACACTAGGTGCAATGTACAGGAACCGGCGACAATAATCGTTGAGTGCGGTCCTCCGCACCCCGGCGGCGCCGCTATGGTCCGCTTCGGGTCAAAATCCGCGGTCCGACCGTTCTGCTCGTCCGGTCCGGTTTCTCTGCGAGAGCAGGCTTCGCGGCGGTTCATGGGCCGTTCGGCTGAGGGCCAATGAGCTGACATTCGACGCAAACGCGCGCCATTTCGCTCACGGCGGCTGAAGTGCTCTTGCTATTGCTCCGACGACGTCGCGGTTAGCCGCCGGTCGATGGGATCGAACGAAAATGAAACGGGAGGCCACGGATATATCCGTTTCGGAGCGACCATCCTGGCCGATGAGTATCAATCCGGCGCCGCCATTTGCCACATTCAGAATGATCGGCTCGCCGCTCCATGTCTTGATCGGGTCCATTCCGATGATGAGAAATTCGCCGATAGGCTGGTCGAAATATTGAAGACGCAATTGTGGGCCGACTTCGGCCGCAGCGAGTTCGAGGCCGAACTGCTGGGCGCGTGCGTAAACGTTAGCCAAAGTCACGGTATCGGACGTGAATCCAAGCTGCGCAGGCGATAGATCGAGAAGCTCCACATATGTCTTCCGAGAGCTAACGGTGAACGTCGGCCTAGCAAGGATTTCAGCGGCCTGACCGCCGACATTGCAGCCCTTGCTATCGAGTTCGTTGCGCAAGGCAAGAGAGTCGGCGAAGGTCCCTATTGCGATCGTCTTCCATGTCGCAACGTCGCGCGCGGACTTAATAGGCTGTTGCGACGCCGGGGCCGAGCGCGTCTTGAGCTTCAGCTTGTTTTGCAACACGTCGCGCGCCGCGCATTGAGCGGACGCGGCGCTCGCAAAGGAAATGACGCAGGCGGCCGAGAGTATGGAAGCCAAAACGTAGAGGAAAGGTCGGCTTGCTTGGTTATGACCTGCCGCGCACCGGGCTCGGCTTGAAAAAATACACATGGCAAATGACTTTTCAAAAACCTTTGGACTGGAAAATCCCGTTTCCGAGTCAGCGGAAGAACGGAGGGAAATGAGGTCCAATAAACATTTCACTGCCCGCTTTTTGAATGCGTCCGGAGGCGGGGCTCATGGCCAAGTATTGCAATTTCCAAAATGGCAGGCAGCCGGACGCTGCGCCACCGTTTCGAGGCGGTGCCTTCTAATCGGGCTTCTTCCGACCGTACTCCGTTTAACCAAGGCAGCATGTGAACCAGCTCACAGCCTCCTTAGACGCGTGCAGTCGCCTGATTGCACCGTTTCGAACAAAGGCGACAACTATGTGTCAAGAACACGAATGGCACCGAACGCGTGAGCTGCGGGAATCCTGCTCAACCAAGCGATCAGCAGACATGCTCGTTTCAAGAAAGCGCAACACCGGGGGACGCCTGGATGTCGCCCTGCAGGAACTCTCGCAGACGCGTGAAGTACAGACAGAGCTTGCCCCTTGCGCGGCGTCGCAAGGGGCGGGCGGGACAGAGTCAATTCCCCTCGGCGTGCAACAAGTCACTCTGTTGAAACGCCTTCATTCAGCCGTTTTAATTTCCGCCTCGAGGCAAAGGCAGCCCTCGCAACCCGGAATGACCTGGATCAGGCGACCCTTGATCCTTACTTCGCGCGGAGCCTCTGCAGCCGCTTCACGGCTAATTCGTCGCCTGGATGTAGTCTTAAGACGGTCTCATAGTCGCGATACGCACGATCAAGCTCACTCGCCAGTTCATAGGCCAGGCCTCGGTATCTGAGGGCTGTAGTCGAATTGGGGTCGAGTTCGACAGCCTTATCCAAGCTTTCGATCGCGGCCTTCTCATTCTTCAGTTTGAGATGAGCGGCTCCGACACCCACGCGAAGTCGATAGGTATCGCTTAGCGTGAGATGTCCGAGCGCCAACGCCTTGTCGTAATCCTCCAGCGCGGTTTGCGGTCGGTCGGAACGATTGTAGGCCTCGGCCCTTCCGAGCATGAATAGACCTGATGTCGGCGCAAGCTTTATCGCTTCGTCAAACCGTTTGATCGCTTCGTCGAATTTGCCCTGCTCCATGAGCGCCAGCCCCTGACCGTTGGGGAAAGCCCCGTTATCCGGGAACAGCCTCCCCGCGGCGGTGTAGTCGGCTAGCGCAAGTTCGAAGTGACCTCGGTGGTGATAAAAAACGCCGCGGTCCAGATAAGCGCGCGGGTCGGTAGAGCCGACCATTTCGACGGCCGCGGTAAGGTCGGCTTCGGCTTGATCCCATCTTTTTGCAAGCTGAGCGGTTACACCCCTCATCCGCAGCAGCTCCGCCCGGTCCTTGAGGCTGATTTGCCGTTCGAGTCCTTTGGAGTAGATTTGAATGGCTCGGTCATAGTCCAGTTTGCTTACGGCAACGGCAGCCGCCGTCTGGTAAGTCTCGGCATCGGACGCAATTGCCGCAGAACAGAAGGGCCAGAGCACGGACAGGAAGGCAATCCCGCGCAGGACCCGCCGCAGCTCCAAGCCCACTTTCATTTGCTTCTCCGGCCTGAAAAAACGTTCTTGCCGATGGTAACTCAATCGGCAGCAAGGCCCATGGAACGCTGCAACGTTAACGCGGATTGCGGTTAAACAATCGTCAAGCGAGTAGAGGCCATTCGCCGTTGCCGTTCTCATCCGGAGGAGGCCGCCTCAAGCGGGCGTCTCGAAGGATGGCCGCAGCGAAAAGCTCTCAAATGCCAGTCCTCCGTTGGATCCAACCAGTTGCAATCGCATCCGCCCAAGTGCGCATTCCTTTGCTGAGGGCGAGTTCAGCCATAGGCGCGTTATCGTAAGGCACGTACCGGATGGTCGAGAGCCACCCTTTTCCGAGGTACTCCAAAATTGCGTAGCAAGCATGCGGCGTGCCGACTTCAACCACGTAAGGAACGGGCGTCCTTCCGTCGTAACCGGGCAATCCAACGCTGCCGGGATTCACGACAAGTCGTCCATCTCTCAAAGGAACGATTCTAGGAATGTGAGTGTGTCAGCACAGGATAACCTGGGCGTCGATCCCGTCGGCTTCTGGCTCGATGGCCTCGATTGGACTGGGGCGCATATCACCTTCGCGACTTACGTAGTCCAACCAAAAGGCAGCATCGTTTCGTGGCGACGCATGGCACAAGAACACATGTTCTCTGTACGTCAGCGTCGGCGGCATGCTGGCCAACCAATCGAAATGCCGACGTTCGAGCTGTCGGAAAATCGCTGCGAGCCGATGTGCCAGTCTGCCAGAGCTCGACGAGGATTCGATCCTGATCGCCCCGCACGGACGGAAAGCCTCGCTCAATCAGGAGGTCCGCAGTTCCGGCCGCCTCCAATGGGCCGCTGACGTGATCACCGAGATTAACGACCTCCGTGCATTCAGCTCGTTGGTAGAGCGCCAGCGTCCCATCGCTGCCTCCAGATACGGGCGAAGCAGGATGGGTTTCGCAAGGGCTTCAACCCATCCTACGTGCTTGCCGATGTCAGCAGGTAATTCTCGTCGCCGATGCTGAGCAGCCGCAGGTCACAATGGAAGAGGGCCTGGCCGCGATGCGGCAGAACGAGGTTGAACTCGCCAGTCTATCTGCCCACCTGGGCGAGCATCGTCTCCTGATGACGAATGTCCGGCCAACCCAGCATTCGCTCTCTATCACGACAGGCCGGGGGTTACCCCAAGCCGACCGAGACCGGGGAGCTTGAGCGCCGGGCGTCGGATGTCGATGCCGAGCACGGCGCCGAACAAATTGATCTCCAGACCTTCGACCCAGCCGAGCGAGAAGCCGATGTATCCGGCAAGCGAGGCGTAGATGCCTGTGCCGGACGCCGTTACGCCGAACCATTTGCCGGTGTACGGGAAGTCCTTGCCGATCGCGGTCGGCGGCAGCACGGCGCGGAGTTCGGGGACGGAGTCGAGTGCGGCCTGCACGAAGGTGTTCGAATTGGGCCCAGGCCAGACGCTGTAATCTCCATAGGATCGAAACCTGTAGTTTTCGACCACATGCCTGATCTTCGGGATCAGCGCCTCCGCACGCTCGCCATCGACGGCCACGACGATTTCAGGCACAGCGCCGAACCATCGCCCGTCCGGAGCGAAGCCGTTGGTGCGGATCGGCTCGCCCCAGGCCGTGTAGTCGTACCTTGTGTACGTCGGCGCATCTTTCTCTTTGACGACGATCCAGGTGTGAATCGCGAAGATGCCGCGCCATCTCACCGTTCTTGCTCCGAACACCCGTATGACGGCCTCACGGTGATCGGCCGCGGCGGTCAATAGACCCGCGCTGGAGCGGTCGGCCGTTTGCCAGTTCTGGCCATCGCCCAGCCAAAAATATCTCGCCGCCGATGCGGCAAGCGGTGCGAAGACGAGGAACAGAAAGATGAGCAACGGCTTTTTCAAGGGAGCGGTGACGGCGGGGATCTTCGACAAGCATATAGTTCGCATCGATGTCGACGCCATAGCCGCCGCCCCGGTCGTCGGACGGGCCTGTCACCTCGGTCGGACGGGCACGAGATCGATCGAGTTGTTCCGCAACCGTCATCGGATGGAGCTTGCGCATGGACATGAAGGAAGCCGCGGCAATGACCGAAGCCTCCGGGCTGACGGACGATCAGGGCGGCATAGAGCGGACTTCAGGCCCGCGGCCGGGTTCCGGAGAGCAAGGAGGAGCTTTTGCTCCGCAGGCCCGCACGCCGTCGCCAGAGCCGGCGAAGCGATGGGCTGATCAGTTGCGCGAGGTGACGGTGAGGGCGCCGTTACGGTCCTTGCTCGTCGCTTTCCTGGCCGGAGCATGGATCGCTCGCCGCCGCTAGGAACTGTGACAAGGAAGCAAGCGGCTTCAGGCGCTGGCATAGGAAAGGGTGGAAGATGAGGGTTCTGGTTTTGACGGCGACTGTCCTTCTGGGCACCATCTCGTTTTCCATGGCGCAAAGCTCAGGAGGCGGTTCAGGCGGTGCTTCATCCGCTGGAGGGGGGGGCGCAACCGGGTCGGGCGGCACGGCTGGCTCGACGCTCTCGAACGGAACGACGCTGAGCGGAACCGGCGGTTCGCCGGGGCCCAACACGCTTAATGCAAAGGGCCAGGGAACGACGGGCCAGAGACTCGGCGTGACCCCGCCCGGTCAGGAGGGCGGCGGATCTCGACCGACTTACAACACGCCAGCCGCCGACGCCGCCATCCAGCAGCTTGGAAACACCAACACGGGTATCCTTAAGAAGTAGCGGTGATCAAGGCGGTCCGGAATCCCCCGCACAAAGGCGGTTGGTATTCATCGTTCAGCGACGCCAATGAGTGCGGTCGAGCTTATCGGCAGCACCGGACGACCATCGGCTCTGGCCCGCACCTCGGCAATCACCGCCGCCTTTTCGATGTCGTCCAGGCTGGTCCAGTCGGGCGACATGCCGAAGAGCGTGTCAGGCGCATCGAGCGCCGCGACGTCGAGCAGAAAATCGTGGGTCACCACGTCGATCCGGGGATTGCGATAGCCGCCAGTGACGAGCGCCTGGGCGAAATCGTCCGGATCGCTCAGGGCCTGAACGGCTTCAGGCGTTGCCATGCCCGGCCGATCAGGGAACAGCTTTTGCCGCACTTCGCCCAACAGGAGGAAGGTCGCCGCGCCCCGTTTCCGCCAGGTCGCGACCACGCCATGCCCCCCGGGTCGTGTCACCCGTCGCATCTCGGCCAAACCCTTGCGCCAATCGGGGAACATGATGACACCGAAGATCGAAAAGACGGCATCGAAATGCGCGTCGGGCAGATCGAGTGCCTGTCCGTCCATGACCCGCGCCTCCACATTGGGTAGACCAGCGGCGGCGATGCATTTGACCATGCCGGGCGAGAAGTCGGTCGCCAGGACTCGTGCGCCGGTGCGAGCGGCTGCGAGGGCGAGCGCGCCGGTGCCGGCTGCCACGTCGAGAACATGACTCTGAGGGGGCAGGGTTACGCGCGCCAACGCCGCCTCCGCAAACAGGGCGGTGAAAGGGTGCGCGGTCTCTCGATAATGCCTGGCTGCGCTGTCCCAGTGGTCTGGATGCTCAAACTGTCGCACGTCCGATACCTCACGAGTCATGTAACTTTATATGTATCATGACTGCGTGCCCTTGCCAATGATGGGATGCATGCGAAAGATCAGCCGATGCGAAACGACAGCCGCCTTTCCCGAATGCTGCATGTGCTGCTCCACATGGCGCGACATGACGGCCCCATGACGTCGGAGGCGATCGGCACGATGCTGGGGACCAATCCGGTCGTCGTTCGCCGCACATTGGCGGGGCTGCGCGATGCGGGCTATGTCCGGTCGGACAAAGGGCATGGCGGCGGCTGGGTCATCGCGTGCGACCTCGAGCGCGTGTCACTTCTCGATGTCTATCGTGCGGTCGGTGGTCCCCGGCTATTTGCGATCGGGAACGAGCATTCCAACCCGGACTGCGCAGTCGAGCAACTCGTCAACGCAGCGGTGGACGATGTCCTTCGCGATGCCGAAGCATTGCTGGTCGAGAGGCTGGGCGCGGTGAGCCTCGCAGACCTGAGCAAAGGTCTCGACGCGCGCTGCGCAGGCGATCCCAAGTGGCAGCTCGAACGGGTTGGCCGCTAAAGCTCTCTTCTTGTCGCAATTCCGGCTGCTCCGGCCAATGCCGAGAAGTGAAGCATCTTCTTGCCATGGGGCATTCAACGAGGCGCGCCGTTCGTCCGCAGGGATCGAACGAAATCGATCACTGCCAGCACCACGACGCAGACAACGATGACGATGAGCGGAATGGCCTTGATCCAGACCAGCAGGATTCCAAGAAATGCGATCATGAGCGCGAGGCCGATGAGTCCGGTGATCAGATTGGTCATCGCACTTTCCTTTTCTCGGCGCCGGGAGCGGAGTTCGATCCGGCGCTCGGGGCGTTGCGCCGACCGCTACCACGCGTGCGCCCGATGGTCTTGATCAGCCAGTGCGCCGTGCGCAAGAGGCGGGCGTCGTTGCCGCGGCGGCCGACGAGCTGGACGCCCAGCGGAAGGCCCGTTTCCGAGCGCATCAATGGCAGGCTGATGGCGGGTACGCCGAGATAGGTCCAGAGCGAGCAGAAAGCCGGGTTGCCGGTCGTTTCGATTCCGGGTGCCGCGCCCGGCGCTGCGGGCGTCAGGATGGCGTCGTATTCATCGAAAAGGTGGTCCAGGGCCTGGTTGAGCGGCGCAATTCCGGCCAGAGCGTTGCAATAATCCATCGCAAGATGCGCGCGGCCGCGCGCGATCGCCTCACGCAGGCGCGTGCTCAGCCTGTCGCCGCCGCGCTGGTCATCGCGCCGCAGATTGTGGGCCATATCAACTTCCATGATGATGCGGTGCATGTCGACGGCCCCGTCGAAGCTCGGCCCAAGCTCGACCTCGCTGCACGCTTCGCCCAAAGCGTCGACGAGCTCGGCAAAGGCTTCACGCATCTCCGGCTCGGCCTGATCCCAGACCGGAGAGCGCACGAAGGCAAATCGCGGCGGCAACGGCGGCTCGCTCGCCGCGATCACAGAGAATGGCGGGCGCGCAACTGGCCGGGTGTCCGGATCCTCCGGGTCGAAGTCGACCATGACCTCCGCCAGCAGGGCCGCGTCCTCGACGCTGCGCCCGAACACGCCGACATGGTCGAGCGTGCGCGACAGCTGGAGCGCGCCGCTGCGTGGAATGAGGCCATGCGTGGGCTTGAAGCCGACCACGCCGCAGAAGGCGGCAGGACGGATCACCGAACCGTTGGTCTGCGAGCCGATGGCACCCGGCACCATCAGCGCCGCGACGGCCGCGGCGGAGCCCGAGGACGATCCGCCGGGGGTGTGATTTGGGTTGTGCGGATTTCGGGTCTTGCCTGGATTGTAGTACGCGTACTCGGTGGTCACCGTCTTGCCGAGGATCACCGCGCCTGCGGCCCGCAGACGCGCCACGGCCGCCGCATCGCGCCGCGGCGTGCGTCCGGCCCACAGCTCCGATCCGAATTCCGTCGGCATGTCGCCGGTGTCGAAGATATCCTTGATGCCCACGGGCACGCCATGCAGCGGGCCTGTGGCCTTGCCGTGCTTGCGATGATCGTCGGCCGCCTCGGCCTGCCGCATCGCGTGGTCGCGATCGAGAAACGCCCACGCCTGGATATCGCGATCGACCTCATCGATGCGCCTGAGGCAGTCGCCGACGAGCTCCACCGAGCTGAGCCGGCCGTCGCGGATGCCGGCCGCAGCCTCCGCGAGACCGAGCGCGTTGAGACTCATGCGCAGCCTCTCGTCGGTTTGCCGGGTCCGCTCATCGCGCCCCATAGAGATAGCTCGGCAGCCACAATGCGATCCCCGGGAAGATGTAGACCAGTGCCATGGTGAGGAAGACCAGGCCGACGAACGGAAGCGCGCCGGAGAAGATGTCGGTCAGCTTCACCTCAGGCGGCGCCACGCCCTTCAGATAGAAGGCCGCCATCGCGACCGGCGGCGTGTTGAAGGCCGTCTGCGTGTTCAGTGCCACCAGAATGCCGAAGAAGATCGGATCGATGCCGTACTGGGGAAGCAGCGGCAGGAAGATCGGCACGAAGATGATGATGATCTCGGTCCATTCCAGCGGCCAGCCGAGCAGAAAGATGATGAGCTGGGTCAGCAGCAGGAACTGGATCGGCGAAAGGTTCATCGACGTGAAGAACTGCTCCACCACCGATTGTCCGCCAAGTACGGCAAATACCGCCGAAAACGTCCAGGAGCCGATGAACAGGTAGCAGACCATCGCCGTGGCGCGCACGGTCAGATACACGGATTCGCGTATCATCTCGTAATTCAGCGAACGATAGGCGGCCGCCAGCACGATGCTCATGAGGGCTCCAATCGCGGCCGCCTCGGATGGCGTCGCCAGGCCGAACAGGATCGCGCCGAGCACCGAAACGATCAGCAACGCAAGCGGCAGGAACGACGTGGCGAGCGCCCAGATGACCTTCGAGGTCGGCACGTCGGTCTGCTCGCGCGGCAGCTTCGGCGCGAGCGCGGGATTGATGATCGCGCGCGTCATGGCATAGAGGACATACAAGCCGGCCAGCATGAACCCGGGAAAGAACGCGGCCGCGTAAAGCTTGACCGCCGAGACGCCGGCGGTCGCGGCATAGACGATCAGGAGAATGCTCGGCGGAATCAGGATGCCGAGGCAGCCACCGGCGCAGACGACGCCCGCCGACAGCTTGGCGTCATAGCCGGCTCGCAGCATCGCCGGCAATGCCAGCAGCCCCATCAGCGTGACGACGGCGCCGACGATGCCGGTGGCGGTGGCGAACATCGCGCATGTGATGAGGGTGGCCACGGCAAGCGCGCCCGGCACGTTCTTCATCGACAGCTGCAGCGAGTAGAACAGGCGGTCGAGGATGTTTGCGC
Source organism: Bradyrhizobium sp. USDA 223 (assembly GCF_044909005.1). Taxonomy (NCBI): domain Bacteria; kingdom Pseudomonadati; phylum Pseudomonadota; class Alphaproteobacteria; order Hyphomicrobiales; family Nitrobacteraceae; genus Bradyrhizobium; species Bradyrhizobium sp. USDA 223. Next base: position 2,909,715 of record NZ_JBIYDR010000001.1, on the reverse strand, counting down.
GCTCGATCAAATAACCCATGAACAGGAATAGCGGAACCGCCACCAGCACGTCGCTGGATGTGACCTCGAACGTCTTCTGCACCAGAAGCGTGAAGATGCGGTTCTGGAAGAAGTCCTGACCGGGGGTGTAGTAGGCATAGTAGCCGAAGGAGACGCCCATCGCCATCAGCGTGAAGGCGATCGGGAAGCCGAGCATGATGATGAAGATGAAGAGGCCCAGCATCAGCATGCCGAGTTGAGGATCGGTCATGCGCCTGGTCCCTTTTCGCTCTGCGGCTCAGCCGCGTGCTGCTGATGTTCGCGGATGACGAGGCTCTCGGTCTCCTCCACGTCGTGCAGGCGTTGCGGCCATCGGCCGGTGCGGATGCACAGCACGCAGCGGATGATTTCGGCGACCCCTTGCAGGAACAGAAGGAAACCGGTGAGCGGGATCAGCGCCTTCAGTGGAAACACCGGCACGCCGGCCGGACTGAAGATGCTGACTTCGCGGAAGCGCACCGACATCTGGGCGTAGTTCCAGCCCGAATACATCAAGGCCGCGATCGCCGGCAGGAAGAACAGGATATAGAGGACGAGGTCCATCGTCGCCTGGGTGCGCGGCGACCAGAGGCGGTAGACCACGTCGGCGCGAACATGGCCGTTTCGCGAGAGCGTGTACGCGCCGGCCATCAGGAACATCGCCCCATAGGTGATGTAGCTGATGTCGAAAGCCCAGGTGGTCGGCGCACGCAGCACGTAGCGCACGAATACCTCGTAGCTGACACCCAGGGTGAGGACGAGGATCAGCCAGGCGAACGCCTTGCCCACCCACGTGCTGAGCTCGTCGATGAAGAACAGGAATTTCGTCATGCGAGCTGAACTCGCTGCGAGCAGTCCATCCGGATGTCCCCCTCCAAATCGTGGGCGGCGCTTCAATTGCGCCGCCCCTCACGATACCGCCCATGCGGTGCGCTGCGACAGCCGTCAGACCTTGAGCACGCCCGGGAAGTGATGCTCGAAGGCACCGCGGTAGTCCGTCGCGTTGTTCATGTTGTAGTAAACCACGCGGCGCACCCATTCCTTCTGCGAATCCATCACCTTCTTCATGAACGGGTCCGAGCCGAGCTGGGCGATCAGACCGTCCCAGGCCTTGATCTGCGCGTCGAACACCGACTTCGGTGTCCGCTGGACGTTGACCTTGTCCTTGTTGATCAGCTCCTGGAGGTCCTTCGAATAATAATCCATGGCCTTCCATTCGTTGGCGGAGGACACGGCTTCGGCGGCGTATTGCAGGATCGCCTGCTGTTCCTTCGGCAGCGCGTTGAATTTCGTCCGGTTGAACATGATCTCGAAATATTCCGTCGCCTGATGATGGCTGCCCATCATGTAGTTCTTGGCGACGTCCTGCGCGCCGAAGCGGCGGTCCGAGGTCGGATTGTTGAACTCGAACCCGTCGATCACGCCGCGCTCCATCGCGGGCACGATCTCGCCGCCGGGCAGCTGCGCGACGGATGCACCCATCGCCTGGAAGAGATCGGCGGCCAGACCCACCGTGCGATATTTCAAGCCCTTGAGATCGGCGTCGCTAGTGATCGGCTTCTTGAACCAGCCGAGCGGCTGGGTCGGCATCGGCATCGCGAAGAAGCTCTTGATGTTGACGTTCATGATCTTGGTCTGGAGCTCCTCGAATAGCTCCTTGCCGCCGCCGTTGTGGATCCAGCCGAGGCCTTCGTTGGCGTTGAAGCCGAACACCGGGCCGGTGCCGAACAGCGAGGCGGCCTTGTGCTTGCCGTACCAGTAGACCGTCACCGTGTGTGCCGCGTCGATCTGGCCGCCATGAACGCCGTCGAAGACCTGGAACGGATGCACGACCGAGCCGCCGACCAGATAGTCGATGCGCAGCCGGCCTCCCGCCATCTCGTTGACGCGCTTCACATAATCTTCGGCCATCTCGTTGAAGACGTCGGCCTTGCCCCACGAGCCCTGCATCTTCAGGGTCGCTGTCTGCGCCCGGCTGATTTGCGGCATGGCGATGGTGGCAGCGCCGGCCGCGCCGGCGGTCAGCAGGAATTTGCGACGAGTTGTTCTGGTCTTTTCAGACTTTGCAGTCATTGACGTCCTCCCTGGCGGCCTGGTTATTCGAACGCGCTTCAGTGCGCTTGCCGTTGTTAACCGCTGGAGGTATGCCGCATTCCAGCGACTTTGATCACAGTTTGGACGCATTGCCGGCATCCGACAAGCCCCGGTGTCGCATTATTGGTCTTAGACGTTCGACTCCAGGCAGTCCGACATTCACGCGCCTGTCGCGGCGCAGCATAGGATTGGATCATCCGGGCTTCATTTCCAATCCCGTTCGTTGTGAACTCGACTGTGGCGGCGGAAGCGGATCTGGTCATCCAGCCCGGCCGTCGCCATCAACAAAAGCACAGAGGGGGGATCATCATGCCTGCATTGTCACGCCGCGATTTCCTGGCACTCTCGACGTCGGCGGCAGCCGTCGGCCTCGCCGCGCCCGCGCGCGGGGCGATGGGGCCGAACGACAAGTACGATCTGGTGATCCGGGGCGGCGAGGTGCTCGATCCCAGCCAGTCGCTGCGCGCCAGGCGCGATATCGGCATCCGCTGGGGCACGATCGAGGCGGTCCAGGAGACGATCCCGGCCGAGCGCGCGCAAAAGAGCATCGACGCCGCGGGCAAGCTGGTGATGCCCGGCCTGATCGATCTGCATTGTCACGTCTATCCCTACGGCTCGGCCATCGGCATTCCCGCCGACGAGCTGGTGCAGTTCCAGGGCACGACGACCGTCGTGTCGGCGGGCGATGCCGGCGTTAACAATCTGGCGGCGTTGCGCCGCTTCATCGTGGCCCAGACGCGGGCGCGGATGTACGCCTTCGTCCACATCGCCAATAACGGCCTGTCGGCGTTCCCGGTCGCCGAGCTCCACAACATCGACACCGCGCAGACCGAAGCCTGCGCCATGGCACTGGCCGAGAATTCGGACTTCCTGCTCGGGGTCAAGGTACGCATGTCGGAAAACGTCATCTTCAAGCACGGGCTCGAGCCGCTCAAGCGCGGCATCCAGGCGTGCGAGATGTGCGGATGGCCGGCGAAGATGATGGTGCATATCGGCGGGGTCGAATCCAAGGAGCTGATGTCTGAGATCCTCGACCTGATGCGCCCCGGCGACGTGCTGACGCATGCCTATTCGGGCGCCCCGAACATGTCGAGCGTCTTCACGAATATCGTTCAGGACGGCAAGCTGCTGCCTGCGGCTCTCGCGGCCAAGCAGCGCGGCGTCATGTTCGACGTCGGGCATGGCGGCGGCAGCTTCGATTTCACCGTGGCGGACGTGGCGATCCCCGGCGGATGCGCTCCTGATACCATCTCTTCCGACATCCACGTCTTCTCCGGCAATTCGCCGGGCATACCCTTCCTGCCCAACGTGATGAGCAAGTTCATGACGCTCGGTTTCACGCTGGAGCAGGTGGTCGCAATGGCAACGACCGCGCCGGCCAAAATCATCAACCGTGCGCCGAAGATCGGCACGCTTCAGGTCGGTGCGCCCGCCGACGTCGCGATCATGGAGCTGGTCGAGGGACCCGTCAGCTTCGTTGATACGCGCAACAACAAAAGGGAAGGGAAAGCCCACCTCAAGCCGGTCCAGACCGTCATCAACGGCGTGCCGTTCGGGCGGCCCTATCAGGCTCCTTTCTCAGTGAGATAGAGAGCCGATCTCAAGCCTTTTTGAGATTTCGGCGAAAAGTTCTTACAGGCCGGGCGTGACCCCGAAGCGGCCGAGGCCGGGCAGCTTGAGCGCCGGGCGTCGGATGTCGCCTGTGCCGGACGCAATTGGCCCGAGCCATTTGTCCGTAGGCCCCAAAGCCGAACGGTCATGGGCCGAATGGGCCGAATGGGCCGGATCCCGGCCTGTCCCGGGCTTCCCCTTGCAGCCCGCATGCCGTATGACGCTGCAACGCAAAAATGCCCCGAAAAATGTCCTCATGATCCGCCTCGACAACGTCAGCAAGCAAGCCGGCCATCAGATCCTGTTCATCGAAGCCTCCGCGGCCCTCAACAAGGGGGAGAAGATCGGTCTCGTCGGGCCGAACGGCGCCGGAAAGAGCACGCTGTTCCGGATGATCGCCGGTGAGGAACTGCCCGACGAGGGTCAGGTCTCGACCGATCGCGGCATCACCATCGGCTATTTCAACCAGGACGTCGGCGAGATGAGTGGCCGCAGCGCGGTGGCCGAGGTGATGGATGGCGCCGGTCCCGTCAGCGAGGTCGCGACCGAATTGCGCGAGCTTGAGGCCGCCATGGCCGACCCCGACAAGGCCGACCAGATGGACGAGATCATCGCCCGCTACGGCGAGGTGCAGCACCGGTTCGAGGAGCTCGACGGCTATGCGCTCGACGGCCGCGCGCGCGAGGCGCTGGCGGGGCTCGGCTTCAGCCAGGAGATGATGGACGGCGACGTCGGAAAACTCTCCGGCGGCTGGAAGATGCGCGTGGCGCTGGCGCGTATTCTCCTGATGCGTCCCGACGTGATGCTGCTCGACGAGCCGAGCAACCATCTCGATCTCGAAAGCCTGATCTGGCTGGAAAAATTCCTGCACGATTACGAGGGCACGCTGCTGATGACCTCGCACGACCGCGAGTTCATCAACCGCGTGATCTCCAAGGTGATCGAGATCGATTCCGGCTCGCTCACCACCTACACCGGCGATTACGAATTCTACGAGCAGCAGCGGGCGCAGAACGAGAAGCAGCAGCAGGCGCAGTTCGAGCGCCAGCAGGCCATGCTCGCCAAGGAGATCAAGTTCATCGAGCGCTTCAAGGCGCGCGCCTCGCATGCGGCGCAGGTGCAGAGCCGGGTCAAGAAGCTCGACAAGATCGAGCGGGTCGAGCCGCCGCGGCGCCGCCAGAGCGTCGCGTTCGACTTCCTGCCGGCGCCGCGCTCGGGCGAGGACGTCGTGGCGCTCAAGAACGTGCACAAGGGCTATGGCTCAAAGCGCATCTATGACGGGCTGGACTTCATGATCCGGCGCAAGGAGCGCTGGTGCGTGATGGGCGTCAACGGCGCCGGCAAATCGACGCTGCTCAAGCTGGTTGCCGGCGCGAGCGAGCCCGACGAGGGCACCGTGGCACTCGGCGGCAGCGTCAAAATGGGCTATTTCGCCCAGCACGCGATGGATCTGCTCGACGGCGAGCGCACCGTGTTCCAATCGCTGGAGGACGCGTTTCCGACCGCGGGGCAGGGCTCCTTGCGCGCGCTCGCCGGCTGCTTCGGCTTCTCCGGCGACGACGTCGAGAAGCGCTGCCGCGTGCTCTCGGGCGGCGAGAAGGCGCGCCTCGTGATGGCCAAGATGCTGTTCGACCCGCCGAACTTCCTGGTGCTGGACGAGCCCACCAACCATCTCGACCTCGCCACCAAGGAAATGCTGATCAATGCGCTGTCGGATTTCGAGGGCACCATGCTGTTCGTCTCGCACGACCGGCATTTCTTGGCGACGCTGTCGAACCGCGTGCTGGAGCTGACGCCCGAAGGCATCCACCAATATGGCGGCGGCTACACCGAATATGTCGCGCGCACCGGCCAGGAGGCGCCGGGGTTGCGGAGCTAATCTCTGCTGTTGCCGGTGAGCCTGGCGATCGCCTCGATCTCGTTGGTCCAGATGCCGCCGGAATAGCTTTGCGGCAGCCGCGCAAGCAATTCCGGCGTATCGATGCCGGTGGAGAACTCGCCGCCGCTGTAGGGGCCGAGCGCGAACACAGCGCTGTTGACGGCGTTCATGCGCGCGAGAAAGCGATCGGGCCAGCCCCATAGCCAGGGGGCGACGTTGATTGGCACCAGCACCATCGCGTTGCGGCAGGCCTCTGGGACGAGACCGGTCCAGCCGTATCCGATATAGCGTGCCAGGCAGCTTTTGATAGACTTCCGCGAGATCGTGCGGACATCCGGGGCGAGGCGACGGATCACGTCGATGGGCTCGTCGCCGCCATAGACCATGATGGTGCTACGCCGCCCGGCCGACAACGTGGTCAGCACGCCGGCAAGTTTCTCGCCTTCGTCCGGGTCCCGGCTCTTCACGTTGATGAGCAACTGCTTGTCGGGGAAGGCGGCGAACACCTCCGACAAGGTCGGCATCATGCCGACGCCCTTGCCGCGGAACGGGAAGGTCTTGCCGCCGTCCGCGGTGTAGCCGTAGCCGATATCGAGCGTCTTCAGCTTTGCCACGCTCTGCGCGCGGGTGACGCCGAGGCCGTCGGTCCGGCAGTCGAGTGTCCAGTCATGGAAGACGGCGAACTCGCCGTCACTGGTTGGGTGCACGTCGAGCTCGACCACGTCGGCACCGGCCTCGAAGCTCGCGCGCATCGAGCGCAGCGTGTTTTCGAGATAGTCGTGCACCGGCGGCAGCATCCGCGCGGCGGTGCAGGTATCGTTCTTCAGGTCGCGTTCATCGAACCGCTGCGCCATGCCGCGATGGGCGAGCAGCACCGGCTTGCCATCCCGATGTGGCGCCAGAAGGCTTGTGTTGTTGACGTAGATTGCAGCTGCGACGGCGATCGTGATCGCCGCGGTCACTTTCAGTTTCCTGCCCACCAGCCATTCCTCATTCCATGATCATCATCCTCATTGTTTGAGGTCGATTTGCGGCACCCCGCGCATGACGTCCCGGTACGGTCGGCGTCTTGAATGCCCCCCGTCTGTTCGTTACGCTTCGCAAAATGGGAGCGAACAACCATGAAGCAGCTGCGGATCGGCGACATCACCATCGATGCGGTGATCGAGCGGGAGGGGCCGTGGCGCCGGCCGCAGGATTTCTTCCCGGCCTATGACGAAGACGTGTTCGAGCGCCATCTGCCGACAATGGAGCCGGAGGTGTTCGACGCCGCGCGCGGCATGATGGTGATCACCTATCAGACCTTCGTGGTCCGCACGCCGCGTTACACCATCCTTGTCGACACCTGCACCGGCGAGGACAAGGGCCATCCGCCGCCGTTCGATTTTCCCGGCAAGGCGCGCTGGCGCAACGAATTGTTCGCGCTCGGCATCGGCTTCGAGCAGATCGATTACGTGTTCTGCACGCATCTGCACATCGACCATACCGGCTGGAACACGACCTTGCGCGACGGACGCTGGGTGCCGACGTTTCCCAACGCGAAATATGTCTTCCACAAGGGCGAGTATGCGGCCTGGGAGGCCGAGCATGCCAAGGGCAACAATCCGCCCGGCACCGTCTTTCGCGACAATTGCCTGCCGATCGTCGAGGCCGGGCAGGCGCTGCTGGTCGACGACGACTACGCGCTCGACGATACCGTGACGCTGACCCCGACGCCGGGGCATTCGCCTTGTCATTGCTGCGTGAACATTTCTTCGAACGGCCAGCGCGCCGTGGTCGCGGGCGACCTCATGCATCACCAGATCCAGTGCCGCGAGCCGGGCTGGTCGGCGAAGCCGGATTGGGATGCGAAGCAGTCGGCGATGTCGCGACTAAAGTTCTTCGCCTCTGTTGCCGACACGGACACGCTGATCCTGCCGATCCATTTTCCGGCGCCGACGGCCGGGCTGATCAAGCCGTTCGGCGCCGCTTTCGATTACCGTTTCAAGCGCAAGTAGCCTCTAATAGGCGTAGAACATCCGCTGAATGTCCTTGGTGTCGGTCGTCTTGGTCAACGCCAGCATCAGCAAGATGCGCGCCTTCTGGGGATTGAGCGTATCCGAGACGACGAAGTCGTGCTCATCGTCCTTGGCCTCGCCATTGCGCGCGACGATGCCGTTGCCGACACGGCTGCTGCGAACGATCAGCACGCCTTTCTTGCGGGCATCGTCGAGCGCCGGCTCGACCGCCGGGCGGGCCAGGCTGCCGTCACCCACGCCGGCATGCACGACCCCCTTGGCGCCGGCAGCGACAAAGGCGTCGATCGCGACCCGGTTCATGTTGGCGTAGCCGTAGACGATGTCGACCTGCGGCAGGACATCGAGCTTGGACACGTCAAATTCGGAATCCGCCGTGTGCCGGCGGGTCGTTTGGCGATAGAAATACGGCTTGTTGCCCTGCATGTAGCCGAGAAAGCCGAGTTCGGGCGTGCGAAAGGTGTCTGCCGTGGTCGTGTTGTTCTTGGTGACGTCGCGCGCGGCGTTGATCTGATCGTTGAGGGCGACGAGCACGCCCTTGCCGACGGCTTCTTCACTGCCTGCGAGGATCACCGCATTGAAGAGATTGATCGGGCCGTCCGCGCTGATCGCGGTCGATGGACGCATCGCACCGACGACGACCACAGGCTTCTTGCTCTTGACGACCAGATTCAGGAAATAGCTGGTTTCCTCGATCGTATCGGTCCCGTGCGTGATCACGATCCCGTCCACGTCGTCCTGCGCGAGGAGCGTATTGACGCGCTTGGCGAGCTTCAGCCAATAATCATCGTTCATATTCTCGCTGGCGATCTGGAAGACCTGCTCGCCCTTGACGTTGGCCACGGTTTTCAACTCGGGGACGGCGTTCAAGAGGGTCTCGATGCCCACCGTGGCCGCGGTATACCCGATGACGGTGGTGCTGCTCGCCCCGCTGCCGGCGATCGTGCCGCCGGTTGCGAGAACCATGACGTTGGGCAGGCCGGGGCCTCTCGCGTTGGCAACGTCAACGATCATAAGCAGCGTAAAGAGCACGCTCATTATCGCCACCAAGTGATCACGCACGCGGAACTGCAACATCTCGTCCATCCTTTGCTGGAAGCCTCGTTGATGCGCCCCGGTTCGCTCAGCGCCGCATCATCTGTCAGCCGCTGCGTTCTGTCTAGGGTCGCGGCGCGTTTGCTTTACGCGCTCGGCGCGTGTCGGAAACTGGCGGCGGGGAGGCACAAAAAGCAAATGGCCGGGACATTCTCGCGCGAAGACGCGCTTCTGCCCGGCCATGACGGCATTTCGCCTGTGATGGCTTTGCTGAAAAAGCCGGGAACGGACTGCGCGTTTACGCGCTGGTCTCGCACTTCTTCATGAAGCTGTTCTTGGCGGCGCCGGCGAGCGGCTTGCCGTCGGCGCTGACGGCCTTGGGCGCGCAGGCGTCTTCCTTGCATTTCTTCAGGAACGAGGTCTTGGCGGCGCCGGCCAGCGGCTTGCCGTCCTTGCCGACGGCCTTGCTCTCGCAGGTTTCTTGCGCAAGGGCCGAACCCGCTGCGAAGGTGGCAACGATCGCAGCGACGAAAATCCGCTTCATCATGGGGGTCTCCTGAACCAGAAATGGCCGGCAGATTGGAGCCGGGAATCGTGGCGCAATCAAGCAGGATGAGCACTGGGCCGCCCGGTCGCCCGCTGATTTTTGCGCTTCAAGCGCGGGAGATGTCGCCTCTGTTGCAGTGCTCGCTGACCGCATCGGGCGATCCTGCTAGCGTTGGTCCCTTGAGATGGAGAGGAAGCATCGTGATGGACGCCGCGATCCCGCACGACCAGGCAGCCGATCGGCATTCCCACCTGGTTCGCCCCCAAGACATGGATTGGCAGAAGACGCGCTTTCCGGGCTGCGAGGCCAAGACGCTGCTGTTCGATCGGCGGACGGGGCTGATGACCGCCTTGATGCGTTTTGCGCCAGGATCGGTGCTGCCCGATCACGAGCATGTCGGCATCGAGCAGAGCTGGGTCATCGAAGGCGCGCTCGTCGACAAGGAGGGGCCGGCCAAGGGCATTGCCTGCAAGGCCGGCGAATTCATCTGGCGCGAGGCGGGCAGCCGGCACGCCGCCTGGTGCCCGGACGGCGCGTTGATCCTGGCGATCTTCCAGGTGCCGAACAAGTTTTTCGAGGCCGACGGCCGCGTGGTCGATGCCGCTGGCCAGGATTGGGACGAGACCTGGGGGCACACAGCGGCGCAGCGGGCGCAGAGCGCCTGATCGCCTTCACGCGCCGCGCATCAGCAGCGCCTTGAAGTCGGCCCGCGCGCGCTGCGCTTCGGCGCGTGCGACGTCGGAGGCGTCGCCCATGCCGAAATAGCCATGGATCAGGCCGGGACCCTCATGGTGCTTGACGCGAACGCCGGCGGCCTCCAGCGCCCGCGCATAGGCGGCGCCTTCGTCGCGCAGGGGATCAAACCAGGCGGTGGTTACGACCGCGGGCGCGACGCCGGCCAAGGAGGCAGCCCGCAGCGGCGAGACGCGCCAGTCGCCGGCGTGTGCGGGATCGGCGAGATAATGGCCGCAGAACCATTCCATCGTCGCCCGCGTGAGGAAGTAGCCCTCGGCGTTCTCGCTGCGCGAGGGATAGCGCGCGTTCTCGCGCGCATCGGCATAAGCGCCGACGACGTCGGTGACCGGATAGACCAGCAGTTGCGCGGCGAGCTTGATGCCGGCCTCTCGACAGGCGATCGCGCTCGTCGCTGCGAGATTGCCGCCGGCGCTGTCGCCGGCAACACCGAAGCGCTTTGCGTCACCGCCAAATTCCGCGACGCGGCCAAACACGTCGCTGACCGCGGCGAAAGCATCCTCGAAGGCGCCGGGAAAGCGCGTCTCGGGTGGGCGGCGGTAGTCGACGGAGACGACGACCGCGCCGGTCTCGATCGCAAGGTTGCGCGCCTGCCGGTCGTGGGTTTCGAGATCGCCCGCAACCCAGCCGCCGCCGTGGAAGAACACCACCGTCGGTGCCGGCGCGGCGCCGACCCGATAGACCCGTGCGGGAAGCAGACTGGCGCCGCCTTTCACCCTGATATCCTCGACGCTATCGACCGGCGGCGGCGGAATGGCGGCACGCGAGGCAGCCAGTGCGCGCAAGGAATCGCGGGCGCTCTGTGGCGTCATGACCGTGGGATCGCGCATCGGCATGAGCGGAATGATCTGGGCGATGACGGGATCGAGCGGTGCGGCCATGGGCGTATCCTCACAGGGTTCTTGGTCTTGCTTGGTCATTAGCATAGGTTTTACGGGCCGCATCGGCAACCGGCGTGCGTCACAGGGCCGGACGAACGGGCAGGGAGGTTCACGAGGTGGAATTCGAGACGCTGGTCCAGTCGCGCCGCAGCGTGCGTGGCTTCAAGAACGAGCCGGTGCCGCGCGCGGTGATCGAGGCGATCATCGAGAGCGCCAAGCGCGCGCCCTCGTCGATGAACACCCAGCCCTGGCATGTCCATGTGCTCACGGGTCATCCGCTGGAGGAGGTGCGTCGCCGCAACATGTCGGAGATGGCCGGCGGCGCCAAGGTCAAGCGCGACATCGTCAGCCATGGCGAATACCAGGGCGTGCATCGCACCCGGCAGGTCGACATCGCCAAGAAGCTGTTCGGCGCGATGGGAATCGCGCGCGACGACAAGCCGATGCGGCAGGACTGGGTGCTGCGCGGCTTCCGCCAGTTCGACGCGCCGGTCTCGCTGGTGCTGACCTATGACCGCGTGCTCGATCCCGGCGCGGTCTGCCACTTCGATCTCGGCGCGCTCTGCTACGGCATCGTGCTCGCGGCGTGGGACCGCGGGCTCGGCTCGGTCATCAACGGGCAGGGCATCATGCGCTCCGACATCGTGCGCGAGGTCGCCGAGATTCCGGAAGACGAGGTCATCATGACCTGTGTCGCGATGGGCTATCCCGACGACGGCTTTGCCGCGAACGCCGTACGCTCGGACCGCGAGCACAACCACCAGTTCGTGCGTTACGTGGGTTTTGCCGATTAGCACGAGCAAGAGGAGATTATTCTCTGGCGGAAAATATTTGGTGCGGTGTCGCGAGTGGCCTCTTGCAATCTCGAAGTCGCGGGAGGAACAATATGCGGACTGAGAGGTTTGTTGCTGGCGCGAGGGAATTGATATGCGGCGGCTGGCTAGCCTGGTTCGGCGGTTCTTCGGTCCGCGACTGCGGCCTAAGATCGATGATGATCCAAGTCTTCCTTTCACACCCGAAGAGTTCGGCCGGCTGATTCGCAGCGGCCGGCACGAGGACATGAAGCTGCTGGCCGACGGGCTGGCCTGCCGCTCCATCCCGCGCCGCGCCAGCCATCGTGCGACGCATTAGGCTGCGCTCGAGACGGGTCACAGCGCTCACCGCGTGAGCGCGACCTGCTTGAACGCGCGGACCAGCGCCTTCTCCAGCTTGCCTGTCATCTCGCACAGAACGTCGTAGGCCTCTGCGCGCGGCATGGTCGGCTTGTAGTGCCGGTGCTCGATCAGGGCTGCGAAGATGTCCGAGATCGTTAGAATCCTGACGATATCGCCAATGCTCTCGGCGCAGAGCGCATCGGGATAGCCGCTCCCGTCGAGGTACTCGTGATGATGGCGGACGGCATCGAGAATCTCCGGCGAGATCCCGTCATGGTCCTTGAGAAACGTATGGCCGGCGGCGGGATGCGTTTCGATCAGCGCGCGCTCGGCGGCATCGAGGCGGCCCGGCTTGTCGAGGATGGCGAGCGGAATCTGCGCCTTGCCGATGTCATGGAACATGGCCGCCGAGTAGAGACGTTCCAGGTCGGCCCTGCCGACGCCGAGGCTCAGTCCGAAGTCGATGGCGACACCGGTCACCAGCAGGCAATGCTGATAGGTTCCTTCGTGGTGCCGCCGCACCGTCATGAGCCACTCCGTCAGGCCATGCCGGGTGATGCGATCGGCGATCTGGCGACCGGCTTCCTTGGTGGCGTTTACGTCGAGCGGCTGGCCCAGGGTGACGGAGGTGAACATGGATGCGATCGCGGTCGCGGCGGTCTCGACGGCAGTGTCGGCCTGCGCGCTCGCGCGCGACGCAGCCGAGAGCGGATCAGGCGGATCAGACAGCGCCGCCAGCAGCTTCGCCCGGTTGATCGCGCCCGGCAGGACCAGGGTCGCTCCAAGCGCATAGGCCTGCGAAACGGAGACATGCGAGGTGTGCTCCAGCAGGAAAATCCGTTTCTTCGCTTTTGCGAGCTTGCCCGCCCGTTTCTTGATCGCCGCGATGTTGTCGACATCGCGAAGCTCGGCGCGAATGACGATGGCGGACGGCACCTCTGACAGCTTGGCCTCAGCGTCCAGCCGCTCGCCCGCGACGGCAAAGCGTTGCTCGAGGATCGAGCACACACCGGCCAGCTTGTCGGACGTGTCGGCCAGCACATGCACGAACGGGCGCGGCGCTCCAGCGACGGCGGTGCCGTCGAGGCTGGTGGGTTTGAGTGTGGTTTGCGCGTTCTGCACGGACATGACCCGGAATATCGCGGGCTCCCATCGAGGGGTCGAATTCTCGTCTACTTGGCCTGAGCGGCGGCCTGCGTTGCGGCAGCCGGCGTACTCGCCTGCTTCTTCTTGCTTTGCGAGGTGACGAAGTGGATGCCGGCCGTGGTGCCGTCGATCCAGACCAGCTCGCAGCGTCGGTAGGCCAGGCCCGTCGACGACAGCAGCATGAAGAATTCCTTGGCCTGGAGCACGTCCAGCGTGCCCTCGACCTCGACCTTCGCGCCCGTCTGCGAGACGTCGAGCAGGACGCAGCTGCGCCGCCAGGTGCCGTCGGAGCCCATCAGATTGACGGGCTGCCGGTGGTCCATTCGCACGCGCGCCGCCTTGCGGCCATCGAACTTCATTGCTTGTCTCCCACTCGTGCGGCGCGATGCGTCCCATCGCTTGGCTTGGCGCTTGCGGCGATTTGCCCCCAGCGCACCGTCCATTGGCTCGTGGACAGCAACTGCGTCTCGAAGATCCGTTGGGCTCGTTCGCGCTGGGCAAAGGAAAGACGCGCGCCGCTGCGATTGCTCAGGATGGCGAGCGTGGTCTGCCAGTTGAGCCGTGACGCGCGGCAGGCCATGACCAGACCCTCGCAATCCTCGTCGGCCATGACGTGCTCGACGATGTCGAGAGGCGCCCCCGAAAGCACCGACAGCGCCGTGAACAGATTGGCGGTCTCTCCACGGATCGCAAAGCGGTTCACGGCGGAATCGTTGAGCTTGCCGATGCGATTGAGGGCGACGATCTCCGGCCGCGCGCTTGCATAGGCGGCCGCGCAGGGCAGCTTGGCGATGTTTGGCGCGGCCGCTGCGGCTCGAGGCGACACGGCGGCCTTCTGCCCTGTGCCGGATTTCGGCGCTGCCGAGGTCGACAGCAACTCCCGCACGACCGTGTCGGGCGTATCCGGCCGGAGCGTCAGTGCCTTCGTGAGTTCACCATCCGTCAGGCATCTCTCAACGAGCGCAGCGTAAGCGGCATCAGAGAAACGTGCCTCTGTATTGCCGATCAGCGCAATACACGCGCTGCGGGCGCCGCCCTTGATCAGCGTCTCGATCACCGGCGGATCGATAGGCGCGCGGGCGGCGATCGCACATTGCTGCCGTTCGCCGGTCGCGGCCGCGATCGAGTTGAGATCGGCCGCGGACAGTGACTGCGAGCTGAGCAAGACAGGGCACGCCACCTGTGGATCGCGGTGGGAGGCGAGGCGTCGCACGGTCTTCGGCGGAGCCACCTTGAGCTCCGCGAGTGCCGTGCTGAGATCGATCAGCGCACCGGCCCCCACCCGCTCCGTCAACCGCAGCAGAACGCCGTCGGTCACATTGGCGAGCAATTCCTGAGGCCGGTCGCGGCTGCTGGTGAGCAGCTGCAAGATGCCGGAGAGGATGCGGGTGCAGCGGTCCAGCGGACACGTTGCGACTGCGTCTTCCAACTCGACCAGAGTATCAGCAGGCGAACTTGCCATCATTGGCGGGAGCCTGAGTTGAAAAAACTTGACTATACAACGTTCGTTATTGCATCTTACATTCGTTAATTTTTGATTTTAAAAATTAAATGTTGGGGTATTAATGCACCGCCAAATTCCAGGAAATACTATCGAAATTTGGTGGGACACGGCGCCACGGCCTGTCTTTAATCTTCAATGGTCTAGGACAAGTTTGATTGTTTCGGCGTAACCGAAAGCCGAAAGGGGGAGCGGCACGCGGCCGGACGGACTTCAAACACGACACTGCGTTTTTTTATTGCTATGAACAAAATTGATGATGTGCCCGGGGTGGCGCTCAGAACATTTCACTTTTCAGATGCCGACGAATTTCGAAGCGCCATTCGCGGGCTGAATTTCGAATTCACGTCCCTTGTACCGAAGATTTCGGCCGAGCAGACAATCCTGTCGTTGCCCGGCTGCGACGTGAACTTGACGCGCGCGTTTCCGCGGGTGGTTGACGCACAGCTCGTCGAGAATTGCACGGCGATCGGCTTCACGATGGACGACCTCGACGTACCAATTCGCTTCAACGGCTCGCAACGGGCGCGGCCCGTTGTGGTCATTGGCAACGGCGGGGCGGCCTACACCACCGTCGAGGAGGTGCAGCGGCAAATCGCCTCGGTCGTTTTCAGGCCGGAGGTGAGGGATCGTGGCTGGCCGCCCACGCTCTCGAGCTTCAAGATCTTTGAGGTTTCCGCGACTGGCTTGCAGCGGCTGCGCGGCGTGGTTCGTGGGGTGCTGGCCGAGGCGTCCGGGCCGGTCCCGCCACCGGAGCTCTTGTTGAAGAGCGCCGCGATGAAGGAGTCCCTGCTCGCAGCCGTCGACGAGGTCTTTGAATCGATCGTTCCGGTCCGCTGGACCCTGGGTCCCAACGACGGACGGAATTTCAGGATCTTCCAGGATATCCGCGCGCTGCTGTCCGACGACCTGTCGCAGCCGATCTATAGCGACGAGATCGCCCGCAAGCTCGGGCTGTCGGTTCGCACCATGCACGACGTCGTCCGCCGCTATCGCGGCATGAGCCTGCACCGCTATTTGCGTCTGCACCGGCTGTGGCTGGTGCGACGGCGCCTTCTCGCCGGGGCCGATAGCGTCAAGGCGGTGGCCCTGGCGTACGGCTTCTGGCACCTCAGCGATTTCTCCAGAAGCTACCGCGACCAGTTCGGCGAGACGCCGTCGCAAACGCTGGAGCATGGTCGCGGACGGTAATGCGACAAATCGAGTAGGGCTGGGCGCCGGTTTCGTGCTACCGTCGAGCCATGAGCAATCGCATTCTCGTTCTCTACGGTTCTTACCGTTCCGACCGCATGGGCATCCGCCTTGCGAATTTCGTCATCAACCGGCTGCGCGGCCGCGGCGAGGACGTCGAATTCATCGACGCCAAGGCGATCGGGCTGCCGATGCTGGACCGCATGTACAAGGAACATCCCAAGGGCTCGGCGCCGGAGGCGCTCGAGAAGCTGGCCGGGCAGATCCGCGGGGCCGACGGATTCGTCTTCGTCACCGGCGAGTATAATTGGGGCATGCAGCCTGGGCTGAAGAACCTCACCGACCATTTCCTGGAGGAATGGTTCTGGCGCCCGGCCGCGATCGTGAGCTATTCGGCCGGCCGGCTGTCCGGAGCACGCGCGGCGACCGCCTGGCACGGCACGCTCTCGGAGATGGGCATGGTGGTGGTATCGAGCACCATCGGTGTCGGCCCGATCGCGCAGACGCTGTCGGAAGCCGGCGAGCCGATCGGCGATGGCGGCAAGGCCCTGGAGCGCTCGTTTCCGCGCTTCGCCGACGATCTGACGTGGTGGATCGAGGCGGCGAAAGCGCAGCGCGCGCGCAAGGCGCCACCTTACTAGGCCGCCCGGACCTCACCGAGGAAGCGCTCGAACTGGCCGGCGAGATCGCGCGACTGGATCGAGAGCTGCTCGGCCGCGCCCAGCACCTCTCTGGCCGCGGCGCCGGTGTCGTCGGCGGCGCACTGCACGCCGGAGATGTTGCTGTTGACCTCCTGGGTGCCGCGGGCGGCCTCCTGAACGCTGCGGGCGATCTCCTTGGTCGCCGAGCCCTGCTCCTCGATCGCCGCCGCGATCGCGGTGCCGATCTGGTCGATCTCGGCGATGACGTCGGCGACGTTGCGGATCGCCGCCACCGTCTCGTCGCTCGCGGTCTGGATCGCGGTGATCTGCTCGGAGATCTCCGTCGTGGCCTTGGCGGTCTGGCCGGCCAGCGACTTCACTTCGGAGGCGACCACGGCAAAGCCGCGGCCGGCCTCGCCGGCACGGGCGGCTTCGATGGTCGCATTTAGCGCAAGCAGGTTGGTCTGCTCGGCGATGCTCTGGATCAGCGTCACGACGTCGCCGATCTTCTGCGCGCCCTCGGCGAGCGTGCGCGCGGTGTCGCCGGTGCGGCGGGCATAGTCGACGGCACGTGCCGCGATCTCGGTGCTCTGGGCGACCTGACGCCCGATCTCCGCGATCGAGGAGGTCAGCTCTTCAGTGGCGCTCGCGACCGTCTGCACGTTGGTCGAGGTCTGTTCGGAGGCGGCGGCGACCACGGCGGCCTGGCTGTTGGTCTGCGCCGCCGTCGAGGTCATCGACTGCGCGGTGCTTTCCATTGCAGCAGAGGCCCGCGACAGGCCGCCGACCAGCTCGGTCACCTTGGCCTCGAAGGCGCGGGTGAGATCGTCGAGCGCCTGGGCGCGGCGCATCTTGCCGTCGTTCTCGGCCTGCTTCTCGGCCGCGAGCCGATCGGCGCGGATCATGTTGTCCTTGAACACCTGAACGGCCGCGGCCATCGCGCCGATCTCGTCGGAGCGCTCGGCGCCCCGAATGGTCTCCGCAACCTCGCCGTCGGCGAGCCGCGACATGCGCGTCGTCAGGCCGACGATCGGCGCGCAGACGCGGCGGCGAACCGTCACGATGAGGCCGGCGCTGGCGATCAGCACGGCGACAAGGCCGACGAGCGCGATCGTGAAGCTGGTGTGCGCGGCCGACGAAGCGCCGGCGAGAATCTGCTCGGCGTTGTCGTAGAAGGCGTCGCGGACGCCGATGATGGTGCCGAGGCCGCGCTGCGTGGCGGCGTAATAGGTATCCATGTCGTGTTCGTATTTGCCGGTGATCGCGCCGTCCTTCACCAGCTTGAGCTCGCGGCCGAACTCTTCGACATAGATCGCGTTGAACTTCTCCAGGGCCTCCGCGACGTTCGCCGGGGTTGTTGGATTGCCGCGCAATTCCTGCAGCGACATCACGATCTGATCGTTGCGACCCTGCGAGCGGGCAATGTCGGCCTTCTCGGCGTCGGTCGCCGGCTTCTTTCCGCCGAGGAGATTCTTGTGCAGGCTGGAGTTGAAGCCGCCGACGTCGCGCAGCGTCATCGCGACATTGGCGTAGCTGGCCTGCCGGTAGGCGTCACCGTTCAGGATCGCCATGCGGCGGACCTGCTCGTTGAGCAGCGCAGTCACGCCGCCGTTGAGCACGGCATTGTCGACGACGATCTTCTTGGCGGCGTCCTTGCGCGCATCGGCGGGGCCCGCCAGCGCCTTGTCGATGGCCTCGCGCAAGCCAGTGAACTTCGCGTTGATGCCGTCGATGTTGCTGCCGATCGTGGTGCCGTCGTCGAACGGGCCGGGCAGCTCCTTGCGCAGTGCATTCATCTTGTCGCGGGCGCGGTCGGTCTGCTTGCGCAGCTTGTCCTGCTCGGCCAGCAGCGCAGGGTCGATGGCCGCAGGTCCATAGAGGATGTTGGTGGAAAAGCCGCGCTCCGGATTAAGATAGCGCGGGATGTCGCTGACCGCGCGGACGATCGCGAGGCGGCCTTGCGCCTCGCTGATCAGTTCCATGGTCTGATATTTCGTCACGGCGACGTAGACGGCGAGGCCGCCGCCGACGGTCGAGAGCGAGACGATGGCGCTGGTCAGGAGCGTACCGATTTTCATGATCTGTCCGGCAAATAACGGAGAATTATTTCGCCCGGACGATAGGGCGGCCATGTTAATCTGCGGTTTACGCTCTTTTGCCGTCTCAGCTGTAGGTCGCGCTGACCGATCCCAGCGGGCCAAAATCGGCAACGTAGGTTTCGCCAGCCTTGGGCCGGAGCATACCGGTCAGCGTTCCCGTGCTGATCGTCTGGCCGGCCTTGAGACCGATGCCGGTCCGCGACAGCTCGTTGGCAAGCCAGGCCAGCGGCACCAGCGGATGGTCAATCGCCTCTGCAGCGGAGCCGCGGCGTCTCTCAATGCCGTTGCAATTGAGGACGACATCCTGAGTGGCGACGTCGCGGCTGCGCCAGTCGGCGATGGGCTCTCCGAGCACGATCGTTCCTGATCCGGAGCCGTCGGCCATAATCGCTGGCATCGGCGGAAACGCCGCGTCGTGAATGAAGCGGCACTCGGCGAGCTCGATGCCGGGATGCAATGAGGCGACGGCGTCGCCGACCTCGTCCACCCTATAGGGCTTCGCGCGCGGCGGCAGATCGGCGCCGAGACGCGCCTGGAACTCGACTTCGGGGATCGGGCTGCATTGTCTGGCATGCTCGACGCTGGCGGGCGAACTCTTGATCAGGGGCGCGAACACCCGCCCATAGATCGGCGCGGAGATGCGAAGCTGACGCTGGAGCCCGGACTTCATGCCCGCGATCTTCCAGCCGACGACATCCCAGCCGAGTTCTTCTTCCACCATCTGCGCGACTTGGTACGCCGTGTCCGCATCCGGTGGGACCAGCCGTTCGTCGAGGCCGCTCTGTTGCCGGCCCTCGCGACGCAAATCGGCGAGCTGACGGGCGAGTTCGCGTTGCCGGGATAAGTCCATTGCGCGTCTCCAATCTATTTTTTTGTACAGGCGAGGGTGGTTGCGAGGACGATCTCCAGTTCCTCCTGAACCTGATCGAGCGCGTCGGCGCTGCGGCTGGCGCGGCACATCGCGACCGTGCCTTCGATCGAGGCGACGACGAGGGTTGCAAGCCGCTCGGCGCGCTCGGCAGCCAGTCCTTCGCGCAACAAGGCTGCTTGCATGATCCGCCGCCAATCGGCGAACACGCCGTCGGCGAGGTCGAGCAGGTGCTGCTGCGCGGCCGCGTCGTCCTTGTCACTGGGCTCACCGACATAGCGATCGACCGCCACGGCGAGCACGGGGCAGCCGGCCTCGAAGCCGGTTGCCTCCAACTGACGGCGCCATGATGCGACAAAAGCCTTGAGGCCGCCGATCACGCCGCGTTCGTTCATGGCTTTCTCCAGAGGAATGGATACCTGCCGTCCGGCGAAGGTCACGGCTTCGGCGATCAATTGCGGCTTACCGTCGGGGAAGTGGTGGCTGATCGAGCCGCGCGGCGTCGCTGTGTGGCGGACCACGTCGCGCATGCTGGTGGCGTTGACGCCGCGGCGGCTCATCAGGTCGGCGGCGCCGGCGATCATCCTGTCGCGTGTGGTGGCAGTCATCGGGAATCCTGCAATTGGCCATCTCCATCTAGACTATGACACTTGACATAAGCAAGCCGCGCTGAAATATGTCGAGTGTCATATTCGTGGAGAGATGCTAATTTGACCATCATCACCGTCACCGCACCGGCCGGACGGCTCGGCCTGCCGCAGCGTCGGCAGCTTGCGGAAAGCCTGACCGACGCCGTGCTCGAGCCGGAGGTCGGCCAGAAGGCGCCGGCGGCCCGAATGGGGTTCCAGGTGCATTTCCACGACCTGCCGCCCGACAGCATGGCGATCGGCGGCCGGTTGCTGTGCGATCAGGACAAGCCGCGCGACATCATCACCGTCAACATCGCCGTCATGAACGCGGCCTGGCCGCCGGAGGTGCGCGCCGAGGTGATCCGCAACGTGCTGGCGCGACTTGCGGAGGCCTGCAGCATGCCGGCGCCGTCGCCGACCTGGTGGGTCAATTTCGAGATCATCGATGAGGGAAGCTGGGGATCGCGCGGCGGGGTGCTCTCGATCCTTCAGCTGTTGGATTCCGGCGTGTTCACGCCGGCCCGGATCGAGGCGATCCGCGCGGCGCTTCAGCAGCCGGCCTGACTTGCTGCCAACACCACAATCGGGAGACGAGCACATGAGCGAAGGTCAGATCCGCACCGAGGTGCACGGCCACGTCCTCAAGATCATCATCGCCAACGCCGCGAAGAAGAACGCGTTCACGCCTGCGATGATGGAGCAATTGTCCGATGCACTCACCGAACTGCACGACAACGATGCCTATCGCGTCGGCGTGGTCTGCGCCGAGGGCGGGGATTTCACTGCAGGTCTCGATATGCCCAAATTCTTCGGTCCCACCGCGGAGAAGCGCAACACCAAGGACGGCAATGTCGACCCGTTCGGGCTCAACAAGCGCTGCCGCAAGCCGATCGTGACGGCCGTGCAGGGTATCGTCTACACCATCGGCATCGAGTTGATGCTCGCCGGTGACATCGTGGTTGCAGCCGATGACTCACGCTTCTGCCAGATGGAGGCGAGGCGCGGCATCGCACCGCTGGGCGGCGCGCATTTTCGCTTCCTGTCGCGGGCCGGCTGGGGCGATGCGATGTATCATCTGTTCCTCTGCGACGAGTTTTCGGCGCAGCGCGCGCATGCGATCGGTCTCGTCCAGGAGGTCGTGCCTGCAGGCGAGCAGATCGAGCGGGCGATGACGCTCGCCGCCATGATCGCGCGCAATGCGCCACTCGGCATTCAGGTGACCAAGGAAGCGGCGGCGAACTATGTCGAAGCTGGCGAAGCGGCCGCGATTGCCTACATCCCGAAAATTCGCGATCGCGTGCTCGGCAGTGCCGACGCCAAGGAAGGCATCCAATCCTTCATCGAGCGTCGAGCGGCCGTCTTCCAGGGGCGCTGATCGGCGCCGACTAGCGCGGCGCCTGATCGAGCTTTGCGAGGATCTCCAGCGTGGCGCCGTCGCGTTCGCCTGCGAAATATCGGGCGAGCGCCTGATCGAAGACGGGCTCGTCGGAGACCGCGCCGAACAGCGTCATCGACGAGCGGAATTTGGCGTCATCCGGCGCGCCGAGGATCGCGTTGATAGTCCGGCCATCGACCGCGAGCACCAGCCTGGTGCATTCGATCAGGCGACCGCCGAGGATGGGGTGGGCGAGATAAGCCTCGGCCTCCGCGCGGGAGCCGATGGCATAGCGCTGCGACATGGCGCTGAACCCGAGACCTGCGACCTGGGGGAAGATGAACCACATCCAGTGAGTCTGCTTCCGGCCCCTAGCCAGCTCGCCCAAGATGTCGCCGTAGACCGGGTCTTGGGCCCGGACAAAGCGATCGAGATCGAACGGATCGGTCATTGGATACCTTAGGGGATACCTTTGGAGGGCCTTGGCGGCCCCGATTATGCCTAACTTTTGGCTCCCAATGTGGTAGCTGGTATAGAGTCTCTCCGGGTGGGGGTGGGTAAGCCCCCGGGGGTCGATTTGGGGATCTGATGGTTTCCGACGCAGCACACGCCGAGAGGCTGTTGTCGCGCCGCCGTGTCGGGCGGGCTGAAACGATTCTGCTGTCTGTGGCCGCGATGGCGCTGGCGCTCGGCGCCGCCGCGTGGGTCGCCGATATCAGCGATTCGACCCCGCTGGTCTCCGCGGCGTTGCCGCCGGCCAATGCCCCCTCATTCGAGGACCGTTTCGCCTCGGCCTCGGCCGGCCCGTCGCCGCGCGAGCTTGGTCTGCGGGTGCTGGAGCGCTCCGCGGTGAATGCGGCCCAGCTCAAGCTGCGGGATGCCAAGGCGATGCTGGCCCAGAAGCTCCAAGGCGACGACTGGCGCTCGATCCTGACCGAGGACGACCGGTACATGACCGAGGAGGCGAGGCGCTCGCAGCGCGCCGACGCCATCCCCATGCCGCGCGCGCGTCCGGTCCAGGCGGACTTCTCCGCTCAGATCGCCTCCAGCCAGGCCTATGCGGACACCAATCTCAGGGTCGACAACCGCAATTTCTTCGAAAAATTCACCGACAAGATCAAGCTGGCCTCGCTGACGCCCGGCGACGGCCTGCTCGGCAGGGGGCCGGACCTCGCCGCTCTCGGCTACGATTCGCGCACCGCGGTCTACGACATCTCGGCCAAGGCGGTTTACCTGCCGAGCGGCGTGGCGCTGGAAGCCCATTCCGGCCTGGGCGCGCTGATGGACAATCCTGACCATGTCGATCGGCGGATGGTCGGCGCGACGCCGCCGGCGATCTACGATCTGAAGCCGCGCGAAAAGCCATTCCACGGCGTCCGTGCGCTGCGCATGACCCCGGTCGAAGGCACCAGCGCGCTCGGCCGCGTCGGGCTGCTCACGCACAATTACTTGCTCGGGCCGCGCGGCGATTCCAACGGCTGCGTCTCGATCAAGGACTATGATCGGTTCATCAAGGCCTACGACAATGGCGAGTTCAACCGCCTCGTCGTGGTGCCGAGCCTGCGCGGAGCGACGACCGCCTCGCAGCGCGCGAGCACCGATTCCTGATATTCGCCTGCGACGGCGGGGCTGCCGTTTCCCCTTCGTTAAGCCGTCCTCGTCCAGAAGCAGCCCATGAGTGATCCATCCAGTTCCGAGACCCCGCTGCGTACGACGTTCAAGATCAAGCTGAACGGCGACACGTTGGCGATCGCGACCGTCGGTCAGGCCTATCAATTCCTGACCAACTTCAAGTCGGTCGAGTGGATGGAATTTCGCTCGCTGCATGAGGACGCCGTCGCGGCCCTGGAAGGCGCCGCCGGTAACGCCATGCTGGCAGTGCAGGCAACCAACGCCGTGCGCGCGCTGTTCGTCAGCGCGAAGCTGCTCTGAGAGAATCTCTCCCTCTGGCCTGATCCGTCGTCCTCGAACCCACTGCAAGGCGGGTGCGACGAAGGCTTGCGCGTCCCGCGCCAGGGAGAGGGAATATGAAATTGGCAGAATTCATTGCAGGCATCGACGTTGGCGCGGAGCAACCAACCGAAGCCGCGCTCACCGCCTTCGAGACGTCCATCGGCTGTCGCTTGCCGGACGACTATCGCCGCTTCCTGCTGGCCTGCGCCGGCGGCTATCATCAGGGGGGCGCCGACTTCAACTGGCCGCATGGGGACTGGGCGGGTTCGGTGCAGGAGGTGCTGGGATTGCGGACCGACGAGTGCTCGCTGGTGCAGACGCGCCAGACACCGCAATGGCCGACCGTCGATGAGCTGCTGTGGATCATGAGCGATCACGGCGGCAACCCGATCTGCATGACGATCGACAAGGCCCATTTCGGCAAGATCTGGTTCATGGACCACGAGATGGCCGAATACGAAAAGCCCTGGACACTGGCGCAGGCGATGTCCGATCAATGGGGCTATGTCCTGCCGCTAGCACCGACGTTTAGCGATTTCATCGCCGGCCTGTACGAGGAAGCAGCGGCCGCCTGAGGCGAGGCCGGGCCGAGCGGGCGGGTCCGCCGCGACATGCTGGGTCCAGCTGGTCCACGGTATCCGGTGCAAGCCCGACCTGTCTTTTCCGTCGCTTGAACTCCGCTCCCGGAACGGGCAAACGGTTCGACAAGAAACCGTGGCCCAAGCCATCCATTCGACGCTGAGTTCAAGGGAGACCCATCATGAAACGCCGTACATTCCTCCAAGGTGGTGCGGTCGCCGGCGCGACCACGCTGGTTGCGGCCCCTGCGATCGCGCAGAGCATGCCCGAGATTAAATGGCGCCTGACGTCGAGCTTCCCGAAATCGCTCGATACCATCTTCGGCACGGCGCAGACCTTTGCGAAATACGTTGCCGAGGCCACCGACAACAAATTCCAGATCCAGACTTTTGCGGCCGGCGAGATCGTTCCCGGCCTGCAGGCGCTCGATGCGGTCAGCACGGCATCGGTCGAGATGGCGCAGACCCCGCTCTATTTCTACATCGGCAAGGAGCCAGCGCTGGCCTATGCCACCGGCGCGCCGTTCGGCATGAACCATCGCCACCAGGAATCGTGGTGGCATTTCGGCGGCGGCGCAGACCTCACCAACGAGGCGCTCAAACCGTTCAAGGCGCACGCCATCCTCTGCGGCAATTCCGGCACCCAGATGGGCGGCTGGTTCCGCAAGGAGATCAAGACCGTCGACGACCTCAAGGGTCTCAAATTCCGCATCGCAGGCATGGGCGGCCACGTGCTGGCAAAGCTCGGCGTCGTGCCGCAGCAGATCGCCGGTGGCGACGTCTATCCAGCCCTCGAGAAGGGCACGATCGATGCCGCCGAGTTCGTCGGTCCCTATGACGACGAGAAGCTCGGTTTCCAGAAAGTCGCCAAGTACTATTACTTCCCCGGCTGGTGGGAAGGCGGCGCCATGCTGCACATGATCGTCAACGACGAGAAATGGGCTTCGCTGCCCAAGCAATATCAGGCGATCGTCAACCAGGCGGGCGCGGCGGCCGGCGCCTGGATGCTGGAAAAATACGACAGCGTGAATCCGGCGGCGCTCAAGCGCCTGATCGCAGGCGGCGCGGAGCTGAAGGCGTTCCCGCAACCGGTGCTGGAGGCCTGCTACAACGCGACCCAGGAGCACCTGAACGAGCTCGCTGCCAAGAGCGACCTGTTCAAGCGGACCAAGGAGAGCCACGACGCGTATATGAAGGAGGTGCTGTTCTATACGCAGATCGCGGAGAATTTCTACGACAACTATCTGCTCAGCAAGACGCGCAGCAAGACCTGAGCGGAAGAGACGAGGGGGCGGTGTTTACGCCGCGCCCAGCTTCGTAGCCCGGATGAAGCGCAGCGCAATCCGGGAGAGTGCCGGGTGAGGCGCGAGACCCGGATTGCGCCAACGGGCGGCGCGTCGCGCCGACCGTTGGCTCCATCCAGGGTACAGGACTTTGCATCCGCTCACGTAACCGCACGGAGGCATTAACCAGCCATTAACCATATCGGCCGCATCGTTAACCATTCAATAACAGGGAACGAGTCGGCCGCCATGGAGGCTGCAGCAAAGGTCCAACGTCAGATGGTGCGCCTGCGCGGGCGCTCCTATGTGGCTTTCGTGTTCACGCCGACGGTTCCGGTGCAGGACTGGCTGCACGAGATCGACGCCACGATTGCGCGCTCGCCCGGCTTTTTCGCCGGCCGGCCGGTGGTGATCGACCTGTCCTCGGTCGATCTCAGCCAGGCCGGCATCGGCCATCTGCTCACCAGCCTGCAGGACCGCAACATCCGCGTGCTCGGCATTGAGGGTGTGGAGGAGGGAAGGCTGACGCCGATGATGCCGCCGCTGCTGTCGGGCGGACGCAGCTGCGTGGTCGAGCCGAGCGCGTCGAAGAAGGCCGAAGCGAAGGTCGAGACCAAGCCGACGTCGCTGCTGCTCGAATCCCCGGTGCGCTCGGGCCAGACCGTGATCTTCCCAGAAGGCGACGTCACCATTCTCGGCTCGGTCGGCTCGGGCGCCGAGATCGTCGCCGGCGGCTCCATCCACGTCTACGGCGCGCTGCGCGGCCGCGCTATGGCGGGCGTCAACGGTCACACCAGCGCGCGCATCTATTGCCAGAAGATCGAGGCCGAACTGCTTGCAATCGACGGGTTTTATCAAACCGCCGAGGACATCGACGAGGCCCTGCGCGGCAAGCCGGCGCAGGCCTGGCTGCAGGGGAATACCATGCGAATTACAGCACTGAACTGACCAGCAAAGGAGACATTTCAAATGAGTAAGGTACTGGTCGTGACATCAGGGAAGGGCGGGGTCGGCAAGACCACGACCACCGCCGCGCTGGGAGCGGCGCTCGCGCAGCGCGGCGACAAGGTCGTCGTCGTCGATTTCGACGTCGGCCTGCGCAACCTCGACCTCGTGATGGGCGCCGAACGCCGCGTCGTGTTCGATCTCATCAACGTGGTGCAGGGCGTCGCCAAACTCCCGCAGGCGCTGATCAAGGACAAGCGGCTGGAGAATTTGTGGCTGCTGCCGGCGTCCCAAACCCGCGACAAGGACGCGCTGACGGAGGAGGGCGTCGGCAAGGTCATCGCCGAGTTGCGCAGCCGGTTCGACTGGGTGATCTGCGACAGCCCCGCCGGCATCGAACGCGGTGCCTCCATGGCCATGCGCTTTGCCGACGAGGCCGTGATCGTCACCAATCCGGAAGTCTCCTCGGTGCGCGATTCCGACCGCATCATCGGCATGCTCGATTCCAAGACGGTGCGGGCCGAGAAGGGTGAACGCGTCGAGAAGCACATCCTGATCACCCGCTACGATCCCTCGCGCGCCGCGCGCGGCGAGATGCTGACCATCGATGACATCCTGGAGATCCTTGCCACGCCCTTGCTCGGCATCATCCCCGAGAGCCAGGACGTGTTGAAGGCCTCCAACGTCGGCACGCCTGTGACTCTGTCGAATGCCGATGGAGCGCCGGCACGAGCCTATATGGACGCCGCCAAGCGCCTCTGCGGCGAGAACGTGACGATGCACGTTCCTGCCGAGCGCAGAGGATTTATGGACCGCCTGCTGCGACGGAGGGCTGCATGAGCATGGGTCTGCTTCGACTTCTCCGCGGCAAGAAGGCCACAGCGCCGGTCGCACGCGAACGGCTGCAGATCCTGCTTGCCCATGAGCGTGGAATACGCGGCCAGCCCGATCTGCTCGGTGTGCTGCGTGAGGAAATTCTCGCTGTCGTGTCCAAGCATGTGACGCTGGACCCGACCAAGGTCATCGTCCGGCTCGAACGCGGCGACGAGGTCTCGACCCTCGAGGTCGACATCGAGGTGCCCAACGACTTCGAGCGCAAGAAGGTGGCGGTCGCGTAGAGCGCAGCTTCACGTTTTGGGGTGGGTGAAAAGGCGGTCCGCCGGGCATGGCGGGCCGCCTTTGTCTTTGCCGCTCACATCGACGTCTTGGACCTGACATCGACGGAACGCGCCCCACGCCTCGATCGTTGTGAGCGACCCCCCGGCGGCGTTGCGCCGTCTTTGGTCACACGGGAGAGCGCCCATGATGTCCGAGGTCCAGGTCCATACACTTGCCCGGCAAATGCTCGAACAGCACGGCTTTGCTGCGATCGCGAAGGCCGCTGAGCAGGCCCAGGCCTGCGAGGGCCGCGGCGAAGTCGACGAGGCCAGGGAATGGCGTCACATTGTGGACGCCATGAAGATCATGCGCGGCCCGCATCACAGCTGACATTCGAACGCGCGAGTTTCAACGCTCCCCGCGATCGGCGCCTTGCTGCGGCGTGCGATTCTGTGTCTGGGGCTGCCCGCGCTCGCCGGCTTCCTTGCAGGGCAGCGGTTCCCACGAGCCGTCCGGCGCCTGCTGATAGGCACTGCAGGATGGCGAGGTGGACTTTTCCCCGCCCTTCTGGGCGTCGGAGTTTCTCGCCAATGCGGGCGCAGTCAGCACCGCGGCGGCTGCGATCGCGCCGGCGAAAACGAAATGGATACTCCGCATGAGGACCTCCTGTTCGAATCCGAAAAGAGGCCGCATGCTTTCGAGGATTGTGACGATTTTGGGCCGCGGCGGAGATTCCGTCGCGGCGTGCTTAACGCGGTGAAGCCGGCGCGCTAGCCACCCTTGCTGCGGATCAGGCCGGCGAGATTGGTCTTCTGGGCTTCGCACCAGCCGGACATGCCGAGGCGGCGCTGGTCCAGGTCGGTCGCCTTGGTCGCGATCGCGACCTCCGCCATCAGGTCATCGTCCTGCTTCTCGCCCATCTTGCCGCCGGTGTGCATCCAGGCGATCGCTTTGCGCACCTTCTCGGTGGTGCCGTCGGGTAGCTGCATCTGCTGCGCCCTCTGCACGAGGTCCTGATAGGCGAGATCGGTGTTGGGACACTCGACCTTGGCGGCGAAGGCCTGCAAGACCATCGTCACATAGGTCGATCGCGGCGGCGCATCGCCAGCGAGGGCCGGGGCGGCCAACAGCAACAGGCCCGTCATCAGAAAACCGGTTCGCATCCTTGGGACCTCCTCCATTTTCTCGAGAGGCTAGCGTCCGCCGCGCTGCTCGGCAATGGGATCGGGACACAATTGTCGCCGCTCGGCCGAGTAGGCTAACCTGCGCTCCCCAGCATCGGAGCGCGACATGAGCCTGTTCAGCACGCCGTTCGATCCCACCCGCGACACCGCGCTCGTCACCGGCGCGGGCAACGGCATCGGCCGCGCGATCGCGCTCGGCCTGGTCGGCGAGGGCATCCGTACCGTGTTCGCGGATGTCAGCGCGGAGCGGGTGCGCGCCGCGATCGGCGCGAGCGAGAGGCCAGATCTCGCCGTGCCCTGGGTCGGCAATCTTGCCAGCCTCGAGGCCTGCGATGAGCTGCTGACATCAGCACATTCCGCGCTGGGCGAGGTCACGCATTTCGTCCACAGCGCCTCGCCGCCGCGGCGCGAGGCGGATCACTTGCTCGCAGTCGATCGCAACATCTGGCAGGAGATGCATGCCGTCAATCTCGATGCCGGCTTTCACCTGGCGCGCGGGCTCGCCAAAGGTCTGATCGCGGCGAAGCGGCCGGGCTCGTTCCTGTTTCTGACCTCGCTACATGCGGGCACGCCGCGCAACCTGGCGCATTACTCGACGGCAAAGGCCGCCATGGCGATGCTGGTGAAGGAGCTGGCCAAGACGCTCGGACGCTACGACATCCGCGTCAACGCTCTAGTTCCCGGCGCGATCGCAGCCGGCGGGTTCGTCGCCGATCCCGCGCTGGCGCGGCACATTCCGCTCGGACGCCTCGGTGAGGCCGGGGATCTCGCACCGATGGCGCTCACGGTGCTGTCGAACAAGCTGTCCGCTTACGTCACCGGCGCGGCCTTCGTCGTCGACGGCGGATTGTCGCTGACGAACTGGTTCGAAGCACCAGTGCTGGATTAGCCTAGCGCTGCCAGGCCGGCACCGGATCGAGCGGCGTGCGATAGAGCTCGTTGTGATCGCGATCGGTGACGCGCACCGCGCAACCCTTCTGCTGCAGCTCCGGCTTCACCTGCGACAGCTCGCAGGCCAATTGATCAGCGCGATCGGAGGCAACCTCGATGTCCTCGAGGATGATTCCACCCTGGTTCTTGAACTCTTCACCAACCACGAGATCGAAATAATAGTAGGGCATCCGAATTCCCCGGTGTGACGATCTGAGCTTCAGTGCAAGTCTCAACACATGTCGGATGGTACCACTGAGTCGACCTCTATCGAATGAACAGAGCGCGCAATCTCTGGGCTTATGGCGCAGAAATGATGTGCAGCGTGCGGGCTCGTTAAGAATTTATTAAATATGCCTGCGCGATCATTAAGGCATGGAATTGCAGCAGAACCGGGCTCCGGGAACCGGCAGCTGCAAGAGAAGGCCGCCGGCATAGATCCCGACGGCCTTTTCTCTTGAGCGAGACGTCGCTCACCGTAATCGCCCGGAGTTAACGCTTCACATCGACTCGGACAGCGTGCGCGGGACGTCGGCGTTATTCTAACGCAGCGGCATCGGCGGACGAACGATAGGTCCGTCGTCATCGGCAACGGCTTGCGTCGTCGTGGTCGGCGCAGCCGGCGGCGCGGCGGCGGCCTGCGTTGACGGCGGCGGAGGTGCGAGCGGTGCGGGCGAAGAAGCCGGCATGTAGGTCCGCGTTACAGGCGGCTTGGGCTTGCGAACCGGCGGCGCCGCGGGCTGCGACGGGACCGCGGCTGCGCGTGCGCGCGGATCAACCGGCGGCCGCGCTTCGGTGACCGGCTTCGCTGCGGGTGGCCTCGCCATCTCGCGCGCCATCTGCTCCTGTCCGGCCTTCAACTCGGCGATGTTGGCCTTGAGCTGCTCGATCTGCTGCGCCATGGCGGCGAGATCGCGTGTCATCGATTGCACCGACTGCGCCGCGTCGACGGGCTGTGGTGCCGCGGGCGGAGCCGCAGCAAGCTGAGCTGCGGGCGGCGCAGCAGCTTGATCCACCGTTTGGTTGGGCGCGGCTTCCGCTGCGGTCGGCGCAGCCTGGGCGGCGGCGACCGGCGCGCTTTGCTGCGGTGTCGCAGACAGCAACGAGGTCGTCGGCAGCAGCGAGGTCAGCGCCGGGGTCCATTCGGCCAGCAACTGCTTTGCTGTGTCGCCGTGCTTCTCCCAGGCGATGCTGGCGGCCACGCTGGCGCCGGCGAGCAGGAACGTGACGAACGCCCCGCGCAGCCACTTGCCGACGGAGGACCGCTTCTTCATCACGGGACCATCGCTGGACGTGACGCGGACAGCGGTGTCGATCGACGGTGCCGCAGTGGATTTTCCGTAGACGACGTTGATGCTGGGCTCGGGCGCGCGCGCCGGCTCCAGAGTGAACTTCGGCGCGACCTTGGGCTGCGGGGCAAACTTGGGTTCCGGGGCAAACCTGGGCTCCGGACGCGGCGCGATCTCCGGCGCCAGCTCAGGCGACACGCTGGCGGGGCGCGAGGCCCGCACGATCTCGGGCGAGATCTGGACCGCGTCGTGAGGATCGTTGTCCTTGACCGTGTCTTTCACGATCTCATCGACGATTTGCTTGGCGTTCAGCGTCGCGAGCATCGCAGCTCCTTTGAAGCCCAGTGTTCGAGGTTAAGGCATCCGCATTGGCGCGGGGCTGATCCGAGGTGAGCCCATCCCCGGTCCCCATGCCGCACGAGTCCAGCCGGGTTTGACCAAAGCAAGGCGAGGGGATGGAGATGATGCGACACTCTTCCGCCCTTTGTGGTGATGGAACCCGATTTGCCGAACACGCGCATGTGTTCCTGCACCGCCTTGTTTTCAGCACGATTTTGGCAATATCTGACGACGTTGGGGGCGTTGTTATTCCGCTATTGGGGGGCCGGCGGTGCCAAGATCTCTACTCGTTTTGTTCGTCGCAGCCCTGTTGCCGCTCGGCGGCTGCATGCAGACGACACTTTCGCCATCGACGGATGCGAGCATGACGCCGCGCGACCGTCAGTTGCTCGCGCACGCGCCTTACGCGAAGGCGAACGTGCCCCAGCAATATCTGCGTCACATCGTCGATTATCATCGCAAGGAGCTGCCGGGCACGATCCTGGTCGATACCGACGCGCGCTACCTCTATTACGTGCTGCCCGAGGGCAAGGCGATCCGCTACGGCGTTGCGGTCGGCGAGGAAGCCATGGCGTTCTCCGGCGTCGCGCGAGTCGGCCGTTTGGCGGAATGGCCGGACTGGGTCCCGACCGCGGATATTCAGGCGCGACTCGGTCCCTATCCCGCGCGCGTTCCCGGCGGTCCCGCCAATCCGCTGGGCGCGCGGGGCATCTATCTCTATGTCGGCAACAAGGACACGCTCTATCGCATCCACGGCACCAACCAGCCCGAATATATCGGGCAAGCGATCTCGTCCGGCTGCATCCGGATGCGCAATGAGGACGTCATCGATCTCTACGACCGGGTGAAGCTCAATTCGATGGTCGTGGTGCTGCCGCCGGGGCAGAGCGCGCAGGCCGCGGCGGGCGGGCGCTGGCGCGGCTGAGGTCTGCGCCGGTCAGTTCGAGTTTTGGTGCGTTGTCACGCTCTAGTTCTCAGGCCGGGCGACCCGCCATTGCAGCGTCGTGGCGTTGCCGTTGGCGTCGCCCGGCGCCTTGTCGGCGGGCGAGGTGTAGAGCGGGCGATAACGGTAGGCCCACATCTTGCTGCCGTCGTTGCGGCTGATCACGGTGAAGTCGCCGACGGCCCTGGCGTCGGCCGTTGCGGCGAGCGGCACCCAGCTCTCGATGCATTTGCCGTTGCAGTTCGACGTCTTTCCCGTGGTGTCGCGCTCGTAATAGTAGAGCGTCATGCCGTTGAGATCGACGAGCTTGGGCCCCTGCTTGGTCAGGATCACCTTCGCGGGAGCCGTTGGCGCCTCGACCTTCGGCGGAGGAGGATCGCCGCCGCCATGGCCCCCTGCGACCGCCTGAACGGTCGAGAGCGCGACGGCCGCGGCCACAACGAAGAACCTGAACATCCGAAACTCCGCCCCGCAAAGTTAATCGCGCGTTAAGCGCCCCAATGCGGCCGACGTTAGCAGCCGAAGGTTAGTTCCTGGTTTCGTGCGCTGCGACAATTACGGACATGGTCCGCGATCAGAGCTGCGTATCGCGCAGCGGCGCGCGGCTGAGCTCGTTGCCGGCGGCGATCGCCTTGCGCAGCAGCCGCATCAGCTCCTCACCCTCTTTCGCGCTGAGGCCGCGCAGCATGATGCGCTGCGCGGATTCGACGGCCGGGGTGATCTTGCGCAGCGTGCGGCGGCCCTCGTCGGTGATTTCGAGCTCACGCGCGCGGCGGTCGCGGCTGGAGGGGCGCCGCTCCGCGAGGCCCTTCTGGACGAGGCGATCGATCACGCCGGTGATGGTGGTGCGATCGTAGGCGATCAATCCGGCGAGCGTCACCTGATCGAGCCCTGGATTGGCCTTGATGGTCGCAAGCGCCGCGTATTGCACCGGCGTGAGATCGAAGCCGGCATCCCCGACCTCGGCCAGAAACACCGCGACCGAGATCTGCTGGAAGCGGCGTGCCAGATGTCCGGGCATGTCGTTGTTGTCTTTCACCGAAATCTCCTCCGGGGCAGAGCGGTGCGGATCATTTGACAAGTATACTGATAGTCAGCATACTGAGCAATAACCAAACAGAATTTGGCGGGAGAGGTGCTCATGCAGTTCCATCTCAATGGATTTCAGCCGGGCGACCCTGAAATCGCCGATCCTGCCGCGCGCGTTCAGGCATCGGGAGCGGCGGGCGCCGTGCCTGGCGAGGTCGATGTCCTCATCGTCGGCTGCGGGCCGGCCGGCCTGACGCTCGCCGCCCAGCTCGCGCAATTCCCCGACATCAGGACCTGCATCGTCGAGCAGAAGCCGGACCGCCTGCTGGTCGGTCAGGCCGACGGCATCGCCTGCCGCACCATGGAGATGTTCCACGCCTATGGCTTCAGCGAGCGTGTGCTGAAGGAGGCCTGTTGGGTCAACGAGACCACGTTCTGGAAGCCGGATGAAGCGGCGCCGGAGAAGATCGTCCGCAGTGGCCGGGTGCAGGACGTCGAGGACGGGCTGTCGGAATTCCCGCACCTCATCCTGAACCAGGCGCGCGTCCATGATTGCTTTCTCGACGTCATGCGCAAGTCGCCGGCGAAGCTCGCGCCGTATTACAGCCGACGCGTGCTTGATGTGAATGTCGATCCGGCCGCCGGTGCCGACGATCATGCCGTGACCGTGCGCCTCGAACGCGTCGATGCCGCGAACGAGGGCAAGGTCGAGACGATCAAGGCCCGCTACGTCGTCGGCTGCGACGGCGCCCGCAGCACGGTGCGCAAGTCGATCGGGCGCGAGCTGCACGGTGATTCCGCCAACCACGCCTGGGGCGTGATGGACGTGCTGGCGGTGACCGATTTTCCGGACATCCGCTTCAAGTCGCTGATCCAGTCGGCCAAGGACGGCAGCCTGCTGATCATTCCGCGCGAAGGCGGCTACATGGTCCGCATCTATGTCGAGCTCGCCAAGCTCGATGTCGGCGAACGCGTCGCCAATCGCAACATCACCGCCGATGACGTGATTGCGAAAGCGCAGCGGGTCCTGAAGCCGCATCGGCTTGAGGTGAAGGAGATCGCCTGGTGGTCGGTCTACGAGATCGGCCAGCGCCTCACCGACAAGTTCGACGACGTGCCGGAGGGCGAGATCGAGACGCGCCTGCCGCGCATCTTCATCGCCGGCGATGCCTGCCACACCCACAGCCCGAAGGCCGGGCAGGGCATGAACGTTTCGATGCAGGATGCCTTCAATCTCGGCTGGAAGCTCGCCGCCGTGCTGCGGAGGCAATGTGCGCAAAGCCTGTTGCATTCCTACTCGGCCGAGCGCCGGGCAGTCGCGAAGGAGCTGATCGATTTCGATCGCGAATGGGCTGATATCCTCGCCTCCGCCGCCAAGGCCGGCGGCGCCGATGCCGCCAAAACGCAGGACTATTTCGTCCGGCACGGACGTTTTACCGCGGGCACGGCAACGCATTACAAGCCGTCGATACTCACCGGCGCGGCCACGCATCAGCACCTTGCGCAGGGCCTCATTATCGGCACGCGCTTCCATTCCGCGCCGGTGATCCGGCTGGCGGACGCCAAGCCGGTGCATCTCGGCCATGCCGCACGGGCTGATGGCCGCTTCCGCATCTACGCGTTCTCGCCCGCTGAGAACCCCGCAGCGTCGGGCTCGGCCATTCGTGCCTTGTGCAATTTCCTCGCGGAATCCCGGAAGTCACCTATCCGTCGATATACGCCTGTTGGAGCTGACATCGACAGCGTGATCGATCTGCGCGCGGTGTTTCAGCAGGACCATCGCGAGCTCGCCATCGAGGCAATGCCGCCGATGTTGCTCCCGAGCAAAGGCCGTTACGGCTTGTACGACTACGAGAAGATGTTCTGCCCGGATCTCAAGAGCGGCCACGACGTCTTCACGATGCGCGGCATCGATCGGGCTGCCGGCTGCATGGTCGTGGTGCGGCCCGACCAGTATGTCGCGACCGTGCTGCCGCTCGACGATTTTGCCGGGCTCGCATCGTTCTTCGATGCCTTCATGCTGCCGGCGAGCTGACGCCGAAAGCGCCGCGTGGGCCGTGCCGCCCGCGATGCCGCATGCGGCGCAGCCGAGCTAGCACTGGCTGCAACGAAAGCCCGGCCCTCGTGCCGGGCTTACCGCTTGCGCGCGCCCTCCGGTTCCGTGCGCGTACAATTTAAGAAAGTTCTTCGCGGGCAGATTTCATCGATCGTAATATGTCTATCCAAAGCTGTAAGCATCCACTCGGGGCAGCGGGGCACCGGAGGATGACGATGAGACAGAACCAAGCGGAGACGCGCCGTCAGCAAAATGTCGCGAAGCGGTCGATGACCAAGGAGGCCAAGCAGCTGGCCGGCCTGATTGCCGGACTGCGCGAATCCCTCGAGGAGATCCACAAGGAGCGGGCGGGCACCAAGCTGTCGGGCGCAGAAATGGGACTACTCGATGAGCGTCGCAACAATCTGCTGCTCACCATCGCAGCCCTCAATGACCGTCTTTCGGCGGTGCAGGGCCTCATCAATCTCGGCCGCCCGCACATTATCCGCGTGCACTAGCGCCGATCCGAGGCAACGAGATCGCTCTGTTGCGACGGCACGGGGCCGGCCACAGGCCTCGTGGATGGCACGAAATTGCCACGCTCCCGGCGAATTGCCGCCAAAGCCCGCTGCCACGAGAAGGCCGGGTGCAGGGCGACGCAAGGGGATGCGAATTGGCCTACAAGATGGTCGCAGAACGCGACAACGAAAAGTACAGTTTCGCCCGCGAGAGCCGATTGCTCATCGTAGCGAAGGCGAAAGTGTGGGCGAGCGAGGGGTGGCGGGTGGTCGTCACCGACCAGGATGGCAAGGCCTACGCGCCGTCCGAGCTCGATCAGCTGTCCGCAGCGTGATGGTGGAGCGCGGCCTGGACCTTCAGAGCCGGTGCCGCGCGCATCAACGCACGGTGGTCTCCGAGAACAGGTTGATGATCACCACCCCTGATACGATCAACGCGATGCCGACGAAGGCTGCGGCGTCCAGGATCTGACGGAACAGCACGAAGGAGACGGTGGCGGTCAGGATGATGCCGACCCCGCCCCAGATCGCATAGGCGATGCTCAACGGAATCACCCGGATCGCCACCGAGAGCGCGTAGAACGAGGCGACGTAGAACAGCACCATCGCCAGCGTCGGCCAGGGACGGGTGAACTGCGCGGACTGCTGCAGGAACGCCGACGCGGTGACCTCGAACACGATGGCGAGGGCGAGAGCCGCATAGGCGTTGAAGGCGGAGGTCATGAGCCTCTCGGCGTGAGGAAGATACCGCGCGGGTCGCGAATATCACGTGCGAATGACGAACCTGCGACATTGCCGACGGTGTCCGGTGACTTCCGCTCCAGTCGACGCGAAGCCGCCGCGCGACGGGCGTGCGGCGGCTCGAGATGTCCCGATCCTTCGATGCGATCTTAATTGATCCGGACCGAGAGTTCGACATCTTCGGCAAAGGGCGTGGACATGTAGCCGCTGCCGGGTGCGCGCACCCGCGCCAGATAGTCAGGGCTATCGTCGGCGTTGTCAGCGACGATAATCGCCCCCGGCCGGAGACGGCCTTCGACCAGATCGAGGATCCCGGGGTAGAGCGCCTTGGCACCGTCGAGCAACACTAGATCGATCGTTTCGGGCAGATCGGTGCTGAGCGTCTTCAGCGCGTCGCCTTCGCGGATGTCGACGAGATCGATCAAGCCGCCGGCCGAGAGGTTGTCTCTCGCCCGGGCTACCTTGGACGGCTCGAACTCGCTGGTGATGAGGTGCCCCCCACCGTTGTCGCGCAGGCCCGCGGCAAGGTGCAGTGTCGAGATGCCGAACGAGGTGCCGAACTCGACGATGGATCGGGCGTGGGAGCTGCGCGCCAGCATGTAGAGCAGCGCTCCGGTCGCGCGCGAGACCGCGAGCGGTGCGTCCTTCAGGCGTCCATAGAGATCGCGATATTCGGTCATGCTCCGCATCATCCGCTCCCGCTCTGCGTCGGACAGGTCTGCGACTGCGGCTTCCGTTGCTTCGCTTGCTGCCTCGGCTTCGCTGAACAGGCGATCCAGTAGCGGCGCAAGCGAAGCGATGGTCGGGGTGGTCATTCGAAGTCTCCAGAGTTGGCGAAAGAAGCGCGTGCTTGCGCGTCGTTTGAAATACGACTAATTCGTCGCATTTCCTATTCGCATTGCCGGAGCGACCCATGGCCGACCGTCGAAGCCGTTCAATTTCCTCGCGAAAACAGCCGCAACAAGCCCGCTCGATGGAGCTGGTGGCGGCCATTCTGGATGCGGCTGTTCAGGTTTTGGCGAAGGAGGGCGCGCAACGTTTCACCACGGCGCGGGTGGCTGAGCGGGCCGGGGTGAGCGTCGGGTCGCTCTATCAATATTTTCCAAACAAGGCCGCAATCCTGTTTCGTCTCCAGAGCGACGAGTGGCGGCATACGAGCGAGCTGCTGCGCGATATCCTCGCCGATCGCGCCAAGCCGCCACCGGCGCGGTTGCGCGCGCTGGTCCATGCCTTCATCCGCTCCGAGTGCGAGGAGGCTGCGATCCGCACGGCCCTCAACGACGCCGCGCCACTCTATCGTGACGCACCCGAAGCGCGCGAGGTCCGGGCGGCCAGCAAGGGCATCGTCGATGCCTTCATGCGAGAGGCGCTGCCCAAAACTTCCAATGCGACGCGGGGTCTCGCCGGCGAGCTGATCACGACCACGCTCAGCGAGGTCGGCAAGCGATTTTCGGAGACGCCACGCAGTCATGCCGAGATTGCGCATCATGCCGACGGCCTTGCCGACATGTTCTGCGCCTATCTCGGGGAATTGGGCCGACGCTGAAGCGAGATCCGGGCGACACTTGCATCGCTCCACGTTTGTCCGTACGGACCTCTTTCATGCTCGTCATCTCCATCCAGAGCCAGGTGGTCCACGGCCATGTCGGCAACAGCGCGGCCGCCTATGCCATGCAGGCGGAGGGCGTGAACGTCGCTGCGGTGCCGACGACGCTGCTGTCCAACCATCCGCGCTATCCGAGCCTGCGCGGGCGGGTGCTGGAGACCGAGCTCGTCGCCGATCTCCTCAAGGGCGTGGAGGAGCGCGGCCTGGTCGACGAGGCCGCGGTGCTCGTTACCGGCTATCTCGGCTCGCCCGGCAATGCCGCCGTGATCGCCGACTTCGTCGAACGGGCGCGCACGCGGAATGGAAAGCTCGTCTATCTCTGCGATCCCGTGATCGGTGACGACGGCCGCGTCTATGTCGCGGACGGCATCCTGGACGTGCTCCGCCACCGGCTGCTGCCGGCGGCGAACCTGACGACGCCGAACCAGTTCGAACTCGAGCTGCTCTCTGGCGCCGCAATTGCCGACGCCGAGAGCCTCAGCGCGGCCTGCGCGGTGCTGGCTGGGGCAGGCACCGACGTCGTCGCCACCGGGTGCACCCTCGCTGACACGGCGGCGGGGCAGGTGGAGACGATCCTGTGCACTGATGGGCGATTGTCGCGCTTTGCGACGCCGCGCCTGCCGATCCGTCCCTACGGCACCGGCGATCTCCTTACCGGGCTGATCGCGGCGCATCTGGCCAAGGGCGAAGCAATGGAGTTGGCGGTAGGGCGCGCGGTCGACACGGTCTTTGCCGTGCTGGTACGCACGCAGGACGCCGGCTCGGCCGAGATGCGGCTGGTCCCGCTGCCGACGGCAGAGCGCAAGCCGTAAACCGTCAGGTCGCGCGCTTGCCGGCCGATTGCGCCGACTTC
Organism: Bradyrhizobium sp. USDA 223; assembly: GCF_044909005.1. Lineage (NCBI taxonomy): Bacteria > Pseudomonadati > Pseudomonadota > Alphaproteobacteria > Hyphomicrobiales > Nitrobacteraceae > Bradyrhizobium > Bradyrhizobium sp. USDA 223. The sequence continues at coordinate 2,870,954 of NZ_JBIYDR010000001.1, read as the reverse complement.
TGCGGCTTGGCCGCCGAGCCCTTGTGCTCGCGCGCGACGTCAGCCTTCGGCGGCTTGGCGCTCGCGAGGCCTTGTGTCTTCTTCGGCTTGGCGCCGGCAACGTCCTTGCGGTCGGAGGTGCCGCGCTTCGAGATATATTCCTGGCCGTCGATCGGGCCGACATGGGGCGGATCGCGGCCGAGATAGGGTCGGCCGATGCCGTACGCCTTGCCGTTGGCATCGACCCACTTCCACAGGATTTCGGTCGAGACCCAGCGCTGCGCCCGGTTGCTGCCTTGCGTGCTGACGATGTCGGCCGCCATGCCGTGACCGTAGCCGCCGCGCGTGCTGCCGCCGTGATAGGAGCGGTTGGAGGCGGCCTTCAGGCCGCTCGCGATCGACTGGCGATAGTCGTCGCGGAACGCGCTGGTGATGCCCGGCGAGAGACCGGCCGCTTCGGCCGCGAGCATCATGCGGAACAGCTTCTGCTTGAAGCTCTTGTCCATGCCGCCGATAACGTAGTCCATCATCGACATGCCGGCGCGCTCGGCCGCATGCGGATCCTTCCAGGTGAAGTCCTGATCGACCAGCTTGGTGAAGCTGCGCATCACCGTGACGGTCTTGCCCTTGCGCTTGATGGTGACGGCGCGCCGCTCCTGCACCTTCATCGTGTCTTCCTTGGCGGTGCGCTGGTAGAGCGCCCAGAGGTAGCGGTCGATGCAGGCTTCCATGACGAAGCATTCGTCGAGCACGGCGATGTTGTCGGCAGGCGGTGACGCCTTGCGCGCAGGCGCAACGGGGTCGCTCGCGCTCGCCGCGGCCGACAATGTGTCCGTCGTCACGATCTCGGTGGGATCGGCGGATGCGAGCTTGACGGGCTCGGGCGCAGGGGCGGGAGCAATCTCGCTGACGACGGGCTCCGGTTCAGGCAAGATCGGCGGCGCGGGTACGGCTTCCGCCGGCAGGATCAGCGCCGGGTCGGCCGAGGCGAGCTTGATGGTGGAGGCGGGCTCCTCGGGCGTTGCCTCTGCCGGCGCGGCAGGGGCCGCAGCGACGGCGGCGGCGATGTCGGCGGTCAAGGCGAAGCGGTCCTCAAGGGTCGCAGCGCGCGGCACGTCGGCGAGGTCGATGCGGCCGAGATCCTTGGCGTGCGAGATCGCAGCTACATTGGCGCCGCTATTCTCGATGAGCGCAGGCGCATAGGCGGAGAGAGACAATGCCAGCCAGCCGGCGACAACCGCCGAGGGACACGATAACGCCACCAGAAGAGACCGCCGATCGTTCATGATCCCTGCCTCCAAACGGTCTGCTCGAACAATCCTGCCCGAACAGTGATGATGCAAACAGTCTGACGAAACAGTCGCACGGAAAGGCACGCAGCACGTCGATTGTTCGGGCCACGGTGTGGCGGCGCAATGGCGCAAATCGGGGCGTGCGGGCTTTTCGGGGCAACTGTGGCCGAAGTGCAACGCCCGGTTCCATTTGACGCTGCCGCAACTTTGTTGCGGCTGGTGCGTTGGAGGCGCCATGACGCATCCCTCGCTTCGTCCCATGGACGCCTTCGACCCCACCGAGCCCGCCATCCTGCACGATCGTCTCTCCGACACGATCATCACCTGGACCGCCGACCAGGCCGAGGACTACCGCCGCGCCAGCCGGCCTGGCGCGGATGGAACCGTGGCCTGGAAGACCTATCTCTTCGATGGCTGGGGCAACGTGCTCGGCGGCTGAGCACTTCCTCTGGAGGCGCCGCGTCGCAGCGGGCGCGATTCGTCCAAATCCCTGGACGCTTTAGGCATAACGTCATGCACCGCATGCGATGTTGCAATGCGGCGGTGTATGTCGCGTTGCAGCAAAATGCGCCTAAATAGGCTCCGACTCTCAAACTTCGGAGCATCACCAATGAACAAGAAGACCTTGTCGATCGCCGCCTTCCTGACGATCGCGGGCGGTACCGCGGCTTTCGCCGCCGAGCTGCCGACCTATGAGGCCAACGGTTTCCCGGTTTCCCCGCTGCAGGTGCGCGTGCTCGGTGCCGCACATGTCGAGCAGCGGGTCGCAACGCCAAGCGCAATCGCCTCGGTCCACCAGGCGAAGGTGCTCAGCCCGCGCAAGGTGAAGACCGCGGACGTGATCACTGGCGCGGGCCGCTAAGCTCGCCGCGCGCGCAGGCTTGACGGCGAGCGGCCGTAGAGTTCGGCGAAGGCGGCGTTGAACCTGCGCAGGCTGCCGAACCCGGCCTGGAATGCGATAGCGGTCATGCTGTCATCGCCGGCATCGAGCAGGCGCTTGGCGCGCTGGACGCGCAGTGTCTTGGCGAGTTGCTGCGGCGTAGCGCCGACATGGCGCTCGAACAGGCGCGCCAGGTGACGCGACGAGATGCCGAGCCGCGTCGCGAGATCGACCACCGAGCCTTCATCGAGCGCGCCGTCATCGATGAGCCTCATGGCCCGGGCCACCGTGGAGCGTGTGCCGTTCCAGGCCGGGCAGAAAGGAGCGGTCTCGGGACGGCAGCGCAGGCAGGGCCGGAAGCCGGCGGCCTCGGCAGCCGCAGCCGTCGGATAATAGACCACATTGCGCGCCAGCGGCTGCTTGGCCGGACAGACCGGCCGGCAATAAATGCCCGTGGTCTTCACCGCCGTGAAGAAGCGGCCGTCATAGCGGGGATCGCGGCGCAGGCGCGCGGCGTTGCAGACATCAAAGCTCAACATGATCGCATGGTAGCGCATGAGGTCGGCGGCGGAAGGGCAGCCGGATGACCGAGTCCGATTGCGGCGAGCCGCGGCGCGCACCGCGGCCTAGAAGGCGGTTCTCATCGCAACACGGCCGGAGACCCCATCGTGACCAGCCCGAGAGACGTCGTACTGAACGCCTGGAACACCTTTTCGTCACGCGATCCCGAGCGCATCGCGGCACTCTTCACCGAAGACGCCGAATGGATCGCGCCGAAGGGCAATGCCACCGCCATCGCGCTCGACCACACCGATCACATGAAGGGGCCGCACCAGATCGCCCGCTTCATCGCGCAGGAGATGCACCGATTGTTTTCGAACATCGATATCGCGTTCCGCGGCGTGTATGTCGACGGCGATGTCGTGATCGTGGAGGAGCGGATGCGCGCCACGCTGCCCGGCGGCAAGCCGTACGAGAACGAGTATTGCTTCGTGTTCGAGGTGGTGGGCGACCGGATCAGGCAAGTGCGGGAATACATGGATACGCGCAAGGGATGGCGGATGGTCTTCGACGAGGGGCTGTAACACGCGCAGTCGGCATTGCCCTCGCGTGACAGCCCTGCAGCCGCGTGGGTTGAGCGGCTCAGCGAGCCGACATATCGAGAGATCCATGGATCAGCGGACGAGCGGCGCCGACGCTCAGAAGAAGGATGCCGCGCCGGCACTGCTCGGCGTGGTCTGCGGGCTTGCCGCGGCGCTGTTCTGGGCGCTCGGCTTTGCCGCCACGCGGCATGGCCTCAAGGCCGGCTTCACGCCGGTCGATCTGCTGGTGCATCGCTATGTCTGGTCGGGGATCGCCTTCCTGCCCCTCGTGTTGCGCGCCGGACTCTCCGATCTTTGCGGCATCGGCTGGGGCAGGGGGCTCGTGCTGATGGTGCTCGGCGGTCCCGTGATGTCGCTGATCTCCTACAGCGGCTTCCTGTTCGTCCCGCTCGGCCATGGCAGCGTGATCCAGCCCTCTTGCGCCACGCTCGGCGGCCTCCTGCTCGCGGCGGTCGTGCTGAAGGAGCGGATCTCCGCCTCGCGCCTGACCGGCGCGCTCGTCATCGTCGGAGGCCTCGGCGTGATCGGTGCGGAATCGATCGGCCACATCGGCGCCGACGGCATTCAGGGCGATCTGATCTTCGTGCTCGCCGGGTTCATGTTCGCCGGCTTCGGCGCGATGCTGCGCCGATGGCGCGTCTCGGCCGTGCCGGCTGCGCTCGTCATCAACGTGCTGTCGCTGCTGCTGGTGCCGGTCTACGTCGCCACGGTCGGCCTCGCCCACATTGCATCAATTGGCATGACCGAGAACGCCATCCAGGCGCTGGCGCAGGGCGTGCTTGCCGGCCCCGCGGCGCTCTATCTCTATGCCGTCTCGGTCCAGCGTCTCGGCGTCGCCCGCGCCGCGGTGTTTCCGGCCTGCGTGCCCGCACTGACGCTGCTCACGGGCTGGTTGCTGCTCGGCGAGCCGCCGACGATGCTGCAGATGGCAGGCCTCGTGACGGTGCTGTGCGGGTTCTACCTGGCGCAGCGGCAAAGCTAGCGGGCCTCACGCCTTCTTCACGAACTCCGACTTCAGATTCATCGCGCCGATGCCGTCGATCTTGCAGGCGATGTTGTGGCCGTCGCTGGCGTCCTGCAGGCGGATGTTGCGCACCTTGGTGCCGCCCTTGACGACCGAGGACGAGCCCTTGATCTTGAGATCCTTGATCACGATGACGCTGTCGCCGTCGGCGAGCAAATTGCCGTTGGCATCGCGCACGCCCGCATCCTGCGCCGTGTCCGCGACCGCGTCCGCCGCGCCGCTCCATTCATGGCCGCATTCCGGGCAGACCCAGAGATCGCGGTCCTGATAGGCGTGTTCGGAATTGCAGGTCGGGCATTTCATCGTGTCGGTCATGGCAGGTCTTGTCTCGCGCTTCGTTCGCGGCGCGACCGTAGAGGCGGGAACCGGGAAAGCAAGCAAAAGCTGGCAGGTGCTCGCGGCCGATTCTGAGCCTGAGGGGCAATCGAGGGCCGGCTCAAGCAAGTGTTGCGAAAACAACCCCATGCACAGTAGCCATCCGTATGGAATTGCTTGGGGTTTTTCCTGACTTCGGTAATTTCGAACAAGATTTGACCCGTCGGGCAAAACAATGGCATGATGCCATGGTGGCGCTCGTCCGTTGACGGGGTGATTCATCGGGTACGCCGGTGCGGCACCATCCCGGATTACGCCGGCGCTCCATCCGGGCTAGACTCGCTTCGCAACCTGCGACGAGCCGCTCATGAGCTTCCTCCTCAACATCGACGTTCCTGACGTAGCGAAAGCCACGACGTTCTACACCGAAGCCTTTGGCCTCTCGGTCGGCCGCCGCTTCGGCGCCGACTTCGTCGAGCTCAACGGCTGGCCCGCGCCGGTGTATCTCTTGACCAAGCAGACCGGCACCATCGGCGCCGGCGGCGACCGCCGCCGTTATGAGCGGCACTGGACGCCGATGCATATCGACGTCGTCGTCGACGATGTCGACGCCGCTGTCGCGCGTGCGCTCGCTGCCGGGGCGATCCTGGAAGTGCCGGCGAGTGATGCGCCCTATGGCCGGATCGCGATGCTGGCCGATCCGTTCGGGCACGGTTTTTGTCTATTGGCGTTCAGCGCGCAAGGCTATGACGCGTTGCTTGAAGATTCGTAGCCTGGATGGAGCGCAAGCGTAGTCCAGCGCCGAGCGTGCCGCACGACCCCGGATTGTGCTTTGCTCGATCCGGGCTACGCTCGCGCGCGGAAAGCTGCGCCAACATCGGAGCGATATGGCAAAGAAACTGAAGACTTACCAGACCTCGCTCGGCTTCTACGATCAGGCGATCGCCGCGCCCTCGATGAAGGCGGCGCTTGCTGCCTGGGGCGCCAGCTCCAATCTGTTCCATCAGGGCGTCGCCAGGGAGACCGACGATCCCGATGTCGTCGCCGCGACCATGGCGAAGCCGGGCGTGGTGCTGAGGCGGCCGGTCGGCTCGGACGGCCCGTTCACCGAGAGCGCGGAGCTGCCCACCGATCTCGGCGGGGGCGAGAGCAAGACTAAGAGCAAGACCAGGTCCAAGAGTAAGCCGACGTCAAAGAAGCGTCCCGCCAGGACAGCCCGGAATGCATCCCGCGAGATCGACGATGCGGCCGCGCGCAAGGCCGCAGCAGCTTTCGAGAAGGAGGAGCGACGCCGCGAGGCAGCGCGTGCCAAGGAGGAGGCCGCCCGCGCCAAAGAGCGTGCCCGCCGCGACAAGGCAGTTGCCGCGGCGGAAGCAGCGCTCGACAAGGCAACACGCGAGCACGAAGCGAAGGCGGGGGCGATCGAAGCCGAGCGGGCCGCGCTCGAGGCGCGCGCCGAAGCGGAGCAGGAGCGCTGGGACAAGCAGAGGCACAAGCTGGATCAGGCTCTGCGCCGCGCGCGCGAGTGAGGAGCCAGTGCCGACGTCCGGAAGTTCTGTTGCTCATCCAGACCACTCCTGCGTCATACTCGCCGTCATTGCGAGCCACCGGGTCCGCGCGGAGCGCGGCCCGATGACAGGCTCCGCGAAGCAATCCAGGCTCCCTCCGCGGAAGGACTCTGGATTGCTTCGTCGCAAGTGCTCCTCGCAATGACGGGGAGAGGTCGGAGCGCCAAAGCGCACAGCGCTTATGTCCGCACCTCGCGCGAAATTTGCTTGCCTCGCCTGGCATCCTTTTGCACTCTCCGCGCGAAGGAGACCAACGCATGACAAAGATGACCGCCGCCTGCGCGCTCGGAACTGCCCTGGTGCTGAGCGGCCTTGCAACCTCGGACGCCGAAGCCCGGACGCGGAGAGCCGTCGTCGTTCGCGCGCCGCAAGAGAGGCTCATCGTCACGGCGCCCGTGCTGAGGCCGACGCCGTGGGATTACAACATCGTGCCACGCTATCGCTATCGCCCCGAGCACGACCGGGTCGATCCCTATGGCCCGCCCCTGGTGCCGTCCTACGTGCGCTATGAGGGATGGCGCTGGCCGTATTGGTGGTGAAGTCCGACGGACGCGAAACTGATCGCGCGAGGGTAAGTGAGCCGGGCAGATGTGCGACGTGCATCTGCTTCGTCATAATCGCTAGGCTCTATCTGTAGAGAAGCGGGCTGCCCCGCCCGTGCTCCTACGGCCGCTCGGGTCCTTGCCTCAGATAACCAGGGGTTGTACGCTGCACTGCAGAAAATGCAGTGTAAATGGATCGGCTGGAATGAGTGTGGTTGAGAGCGTGGTGTCCGAACAGCTTTCGGAGCCGAAGATGCCGCCGGGCGTGCTGACCGAAGGTCCGCTGGTCGACGCCAAGTTTCGCGATTCCTACATCTCCTTCGCCATCATGGTCGGCGGCTCGATCGCCGCGCTGGTCTGGGCGTTCTGGCAGGGCATCGGCTGGGTGGAGGTTTCGGTCTTCGCCGGCACGTTCATCATGTCCACGATCGGCATCGGCTTCATGCATCGCTATTTCGTGCACCGCAGCTTTCGCTGCGGTCCGGTGATGCGGACGATCTTCGCCGCGCTCGCGACCATGGCGGTGCAGGGCTCGATCCTGAAATGGGTGAGCAACCACCGGCGGCACCATCTGCACTCCGACCGGCCCGGCGACGTGCACAGCCCTTACTATGACGGCTCCGGCAACGCCTACACCAGCTTCGCCAAGGGCATGACGCATGCGCAAGGCGGCTGGGTGTGGGACCGCGAGACCACCGATGCCAGCTACTACGCCAAGGACATCCTGGCCGACCCGATCGCGATGTTCTTCACCAGGACGCGCTGGTACTGGTACGCGCTCTCGGCGCTGATCATTCCCGGCGCCATCGGCTACGCGTTTGGCGGCGTACGCACGATGATCGGCTGCATCCTGTTCTCAGGCCTGTTCCGCAGCTACCTCATGACCATGGCGACCTCGCTGGTGAACTCGGTTTGCCACAGCGACGGCCGCTGGGGCTACCGCCGCTTCGAGACCCATGACGGCACCACCAACGAGCTGGTGACCACGCTGCTGACGTTCGGCGAGGGGCTGCACAACAACCATCACCGCTTTCCGCGGGATGCGTATCTCTCGCACGCCTGGTACGAGGTGGACATCAACGGGCTGATCATCCTGGGGCTGGGGAAGCTCGGGCTGGTGCACGATATTTTCGCGGCGGGCGATGCCGGCCGCCATCGTGCTGCGGATGCAGGGCGGGGCGAGCCTGCGCCCGCCGCCGTCGGGAATGCCTTCGACGCCGACGACCGTCGCTCCCCCGGAACGTAATCGTGCCCGCCATGGCCCGGCGCCGATGCGGCGGGGAGTGCACTTCGAACGGATACGCGGACAAATTGAAGTTTGTTGGCTCGTTATCTCTGCGTGCAGTGTTGGCGATTGGGCAAAAGTGGCAAAGTGGAGACTGTCAAGAATACATAGAGGTAGAACGGCACTTATCCCCGTAATAAACCCAATGCTGCTTGGGGTTCTAGGCGCGTATTGGGAGGACAGTCATGGCAAGTGTCGAACAATTGCACAGACGCGACGGAGTGAACTTGGTCCAACTCGAAGCGGACATCACTTCGATCCGGTCGGGAAGCTCCATTACTTCAGTTAATCTGCCTGATTACGTCGAGCACACCGCGGGGGTGTCCCGGGTCGGTGCGCTCAGTGCAGAAGCGGTCATTCGCGACTATGAGTCCGCTGCAAAAGAGATCGAGGCCATGGGCACCGAGTTGATCGACGCCGCGCAAAAATGCGAGGCGCTGACGGCCCAGGTTCATGATGCGATCGCCTTCATGCGAGAAACGGCGGCAGGCTATCGTGAAGAGGGACGCAAGATCTTCAAGCGTATCGAAGAATGCGCGCTGTTCACCGAAGACGTTCGCAAGACCTGCGAACAGGTCAAACGCAGAATGGCTGAAGTCTCGGTCGGCCCTTCCGATGAGGAGCTTGCGCCGCAAGAGCCCGAGCTGACGGGGATCGCGGCCAAGGTGACGATGAGCGAGATACGCTGAGGGGAGCGTAGGTGCGTAGGGCGGGTTAGCTGCGCGACTGCGCAAGGCGCAGCTCGCGCAGCGTAACCCACCACGTCTGTCTCCGCGGAAATCAAAGAGGCGGGTTACGCCAGCGGACTGCGCTTCGCGCCGCCGCAGGCTAACCCACCTTACGCACTTCAAATCCAATCGCGCCTTCGCGAAACGGGCTCACCAATCCGGATCGCCGTAATAATAAGGGTCGGCCATATAGCGCGGCGGCATCCAGGGGCCTCGCGGCGGTGGCCTCGGCCGTCGTGGCGCGGCGTCTGGTACGTGCGCCCGGGCACGCGCAGCCGTGTCGTTGCTCACCACGCTGCGCACGACGGGCTTGGCGGCTGCAGAGGCGGATGGCGCCGATGACGCGCTCAGTTGCGTTTGCAGCGCCTGGACCTGCGCGGCGAGGCGCGCATTGTCCGCCGCATCCTTCTCCTGCGCGGCCTTGAGCTGTTGAATAGTGTCGGCCTGGTCGCGCAGGGTCTGCTCGCTGCGGCTCTTCAGCTGCTCGAGCTTGCCGTTGATATTCGCAAGCTCGCTCGTGATGGCCTTGAGCGATTGCGCGAGCTCGGACGATGCCGGCTCGGCCGCCGTGGCGCCGGGCTTCGGGGCGCTTTCCGCGTCCTTAGGCCCCGGCGGTGCAGGCACCGGGCTCGGCTCATCCGCGGCCGCCAGCAGCACCGTCGCCGGCTGCTCCGGACTTTCCGCGGCGGTCGCTTGCGGGGGTGCGCTCGCGGGTGGAGCCCATCGCGCCATGATGGACTTGCCGATCGATGTCGCCTCGTCGCCATATTGCGATGCGACAGCGGCACCGAGCAGGCCGATCGCCATCACGAGAATAGCCAGAGCGCGCATCATCGCCCTGTCTCCCCTCAGGCCGTGATCGCGAGGCTTGGTGTTTAGAACCCTGGCATCCGGCGTCGGCGCCTTGTTTGCCGAGGTGGCGGCTGCCGTCGAGGCGGCGCTTGCGTGGAAGGTCCGCGGGGCTTCGCTGCTCCGTTCCATTCCAGAAACCAGCCGGTCCAGCCGCGCGAGGTCTTCCTCTGCGCTCTTGATCCGGTCGTAGGCCCGCGCCAGCCCACCGTCGGCGCGCGCCTCGTCCGGCTTGGCGGTTTCAGGCTTGGCCGCATCAGGCTTGTCGGTATCGGGTTTGGGGTCGTTCGTCTCAGGCACCGATGCGCTCTCCATCCGGTCGGGCGTCAATGGGAGGCAGTCCGATTTTTGGGAAGAATAGGTCTCGCTGCTATCAGACACAACGCGTGTGCAAAGGAAAAATTATGGCGGGCTCGGCACACCATGCGCGACACGGCGCTGTCGTGCGATCGCTTGGAATCTTCTGATGCTGAAGCAGCCGGGAGCAGCTTCCCAGTATTCCTACGACGTGCACCGATCCTGATCGAAAAACGTTCATCGCGTTGCGGCGGCGACAGGGACCAGTCGAGCAGCGCCGGTCTCACCATGAGCGTTCGCTGACGGGAACGGGCGCTAGTCCATTCCGTTTCCTTTGAGGGGATTGTTCGAGGAGGACAACATGAAAGCAATGATCATCGCGCTTTCGGCTGCCGTTGTCATGGCTACAGCCCCGGTCGTATTTGCTCAGGGTGTATCGAGCAAGACGCCAGGTCATGAGATGCAGCAAATGGGTTCCCAGAAGGGCGAGCCGGGCGCTTCCAGCTACGCTCCGGGACATAAGAAGAAGCAGCAGGCGAAGTCCTCGAAGAAAACCAGCCCCGGCGCGTCGAGCTACGCTCCAGGACGAACTACAGGACAAACCACAGGTCAAACCACGGGCGCGAGCGGCGGGTCGACCACCGGCACCAAGTCCGGGTACTGAACTCCCGGCGGTCCTCAGGCGCGTAGGGCGGGTTAGCTCCGCGACGGCGCAAAGCGCAGGTCGGGTAGCGCAACCCACCTCTTTGATCTCGGCGGCGGAGAGGTGGTGGGTTACGCCGGCGGACCGCGCTTCGCGCAACCGCCAGCTAACCCACCCTACATCCCGCGGCGCCGCAATGTGCACCCGTCGTCAGTGACGTATCGTGCGGATTTCGAGCGTGGTCTGGGTGAGCCTGGCCACGAACCCCTCAAGATGCATGACCCTTTCTCTGGTCAATTGTTCATGCAGCTCGGCGATCTTCTGGGATTCGGCGACAAACGAGTCGCACGCCTGTTTCGCGTACGCCATCTGAAGCTCAAAGGCCTCGACGGGTGAACGCGCCGTCGCGAGCTTTCCCAGGAAATTCCAGGCTTGCTCAAGCGAGGTCCTGATATAGTCGCTATAGGCGTCGGCAATCGCCTGCGTGGTGGCCTGGAAGGGTTCGACCGGTGCGACGGGCGGGCTTGCAGCTAGCTCCATCCCGGAAGCCTCGTCCGGCAAGGCCGCAGCCGAAGGTATCTCCGCACTGATCTGTCGGCCAGGCTCTTGCTCGGTCTCGTGCTCGGTCTCTTGCCTGGTCTCCGCCGGGGCATCCGGCAATTGATGCGCTGCACTTGCGCGTTGCTCGCCGGCCCCGGTCCGATGTCCGGCCTTCTTCTTGCCGCCGCGCCGTCCGGATTTTCCCTTTGGCTTGTTGTCCACCGCACTCAACATTGCAAATGGCTCCCGAATATCGATGAAGCCGCGAGCCTCCGTCGCGTTTGCGCTGAAATCGCGATTGTGGGCTGTCGCTTGCGTGGCGGCCATGTGGTGAGATTTTGCCGCTGCATCGTCGAGGCATACGGGCAAGACGTCGCCGATCCAGATAGCTGCAGGGTGGCCGCCTGTCCCGGGTATCGCTGCGGCGCGATGGCATCGGGTGCGGCAACTCGGTTAACACATTGGTCATTTCTTTGCGGGCATTTTCACGACCTCATCAGCGAGGAGGTACCATGTCCGACATCACCATTCCCGGCGGCAAGATCCGTTCCTTCGTCGAGCGGATCGAGAACCTCGACAGCGAAATGCAGGAGTTGAGCGAACAGAAGAAGGAAGTCTTCGCAGAAGCCAAGGGCGAGGGTTTTGACGTCAAGATCCTCAAGGAGATCATCAAGCTGCGCAAGGAAGACAAGAACGAGCGCGACGAGCGCGAAAGCCTGCTCGACCTCTACATGCGCGCAATGGAGACGGCCTCGCCGGAGCAGGCGAAGGCGGCGTGAAGGTGGGTTGACTGGTGAGAAGAGTTGGCCGCGATCGCTGAGATTGCGGCCGTCGCGCGGTGGCAATCACGCGGAGGTGGAGCGCAGCCGAACGCCCCGTCATTCCGGGGCGCGCGAAGCGCGAGCCCGGAATCCATTGTGCAACGCGTCGTGCCGCCCGATGGATTCCGGGCTCGCGCCCAAAGCGGGCGCGCCCCGGAATGACGGCGTCCGCCATCAATAGCGGCCGCCGCTGCCCTTTTGCTGCGTGATCCAGTCCGACAATGATTTCGGTTTCGATTTCACAGTCCGGCCCGGTGATGCCTTCGGATTGTCGCGGACACCTTTCGCCGGACGGGTACGCGGCGCTTCCGCCTGCCTGACGCCCTTCAAGGCAGCCGCCGATGCCTCAGCGGCTTCTTTCTCGAGGCGCAACTGTTTCAACCGCGCCATCTTGATGCGCTCTGCCTCGACTTCAGGCCGCTCGGCGAGCTGCGGCTTGTGCTGAGCAAGCTCGGCCGTAACGAGGACGCCGAGAATGGTCGTCTCGCCGAGCGCCTTGCAGGCCTCTAACCGATGCAGTCCCTCGACCAGAACGAGGCGGTCTCCGTCGCGCTGAACGGAAATCGGGGCCTGTTGTCCGATCTCCAGAATGCTTTCCGCGATCTCCGCGACGGTCTCAGGCTTGATGGCCCTCTTCTGCTTCGTGGGAACGAAGATCTTCTCGATCGGGAAGCTTTCCGGTTTGGGCATAAGTTGGCTCCACTTCAACCGGGCCTGTCGGAACCTATGCCGGTGGTGTCGGGAGTTTAGGAGGGAAAGGCTCGACAGCAAAGGAAATTTCTGGGGCAGGGTATTGATGAGCATCGGAGCCAGCAGACCGAACTGATTTGTGTTCTGTCACCGTAACTCCGCCCCGGCTACGCTCGCTACGACGATCCGATTTGAGAGCTGGAACCAAATGCCTGTTGGATGGACTGTGTTGTGGCAGTTCCGACAAGTATGGACTGGAGCTCCTTCACGTAAGAAGAGAAGCGCTCGATCATCTCGCGAGCATGCGGCCGCTCTTTCGGGTCAAGCACGCTGATATAGCCGTTCAATTCGTACTGCAGTCGTCCCCATCGCCCACACAACGCAAGGACGAGATCTCGCTCCTTGTGCACTAAGCGTATTGCAGCTCCCTCCGGTTCATGGGTAAGCCTGAGTAGTAAGGCAAGTACTTCCTCACCAATAAGGCCGGCCGGATTAGACAGAACACGACTTTGTTGACGTGCCAGCAACAGTAATTCTTCGAGAATGCGATCGTGTTCTAGCTTCTTCTGCTCGTGACGGGGCAACGTGGTGCGTAACTTCGCAAGTTTCGGCTTGAGGGCATTATCGAGCGAGGGCCATAGGTGTTCAAACGCTTTGATGTGACGGGCCTTTGCCAGCCGTGCAGTGAGCACGTCTAGTTTTGTTTTGGATTCCGTCATCCGCACGTCGAAGCGACGTTGAACGATACTAGGAAGGTCGATCCCGTCGAATCTATTCATCACACCCCCGAAGTCAGAACATGAACGTGATTGAAATGGACGGACTGCATTCGCCGCCTTTCTGAGTACCTAGTTAGCGTCAGAAAACCACAAGTTGCAACATGTGAATGAAAGAAGGGCGGCCTCTCGGCCGCCCCTCGCATGCCCGAGCACGCTTGCGGCGATGGGCATAAGACGTCCGCTAACGCGTCGGCAAATTACTGAAATCCCTCAACCCAATTTCTGCTCGACGTCCGACGAACCGATGTTTACGGGCAAAGTACGTCCCCTAGAGGTCAATGAGCGCCGCGAGCGCGTAACAGCAGGCAAAATCGCGTCTCCTCTGCCGTCGGCTCACTTGCCGAGGCGGTTGGCATGCTCCCGATCGCCCGACGGACGAGTTGCGCTCGCAGTTCGACCTGGTACGATTCCTGCGGGCAGGGGACGCTTGCATGACCGTCGACGGCATCGATCCGAGTAAGGAGGGCACCGACTGGACCGCGGATGAAGTCGCCGTGCTGGTCGGCAGCTATTTCCTGATGCTGGCGGAGGAGCGGGCCGGGCGGGAGTACAACAAGTCCGACTACCGCCGCGGCGTGATAGCCGCGATTGGGCGCAAGCCGGGATCGATCGAGCGGAAGCTCCAGAATGTCTCCGCCGTCCTCGACGAGATCGGGGTACCATGGATACAGGGTTACAAGCCGCTGCCGCACTATCAAGACGCCTTGGTCGCAGTGGTCGAGCAGCATCTGCTGCGCCATGCGGAGCTATTCACGATCGGCGCCGGCCCGCTGCGGGTACGGGATGAGAGCGACATCCTGGTGGCGCCGCCAGCATTCCTAAACAGCGAGCCGGAAGACCGTCCGGCGGCAATCAGGCGTCTAGTCGGCAAGTTCGACCCGGCAGCCAGGGATGCTCGCAATCGCGACCTGGGGCGCGCCGGCGAGGAGTTCGTGGTCGGCTTCGAGCGCCGTAGGCTGGAGAAAGCCGGCAGGGCCGACCTAGCCAAGGATGTCCGGTGGATCTCCGACCTCGACGGGGACGGCTACGGCTACGACATTCGGTCGTACGACGCCGATAGCGGAGAGCCTCGGCTGCTCGAGATCAAGACCACCTGCGGCAACGAACGGACGCCGTTCTGGATGACCAGGCGTGAGTGCGACGTCGCGGCGGAGCAGGGCGGCATCTACCGGGTCCGTAGGGTCTTCCACTTCCGCAATCAGGTGAAAATGTTCGACATCGCGCCGCCGTTGGAATCCGGGCTTCGGCTGGCGCCGGCGACGTTCATGGCGACGCCGAGGTAATTAACGACGCAATCGAATGCACTCATTCGAACCAAGGCTTGTACACCATGGCCTTTTCTGTGGTCCCGGCGAGCGCTTCACGACCTTCTATCACGATCGTATGATCATCCAGTGAAAGCAGGCTAACCGGCGCCCTATAAGCGCCTGGCGGCCAAGCCACCTCAAGCTGTCGCGCCATAGCATTGATTATCCAAGACACGTATGTCGGCCCATCGCCATCCGCCGTTTCGAAGCCGCGCGACACGATACCCATCACGAACCCTTGCTCGTCGATTGCTGCGCCCCCACTCATACCGCCGAGCGAGCCGCAGTTTAGTTCAATTACAGGGTACGGCATCAGTACGCGGTCCCTTCCGTTAGGATGGACGGCTGCAACAGTGCCAACGGACGTATACATATGCCCTGAGAACGTTGGGTTTGGGCCATGGCTGAGAGTTTCCGCTCGAAAGCCTGCGATATGGAGTTTCTCTCCATTTTTAGGCGCACGGGTGGTCAAGCTCATCCGATAGTATTTCCCGTCTTTTGGGAGGCTTGATGCCGGAGCTATCGACAGAATTGTCGTGTCGTCCACACCGTAGGAAAGTTTGGTGACTGTCCAGATCTCCACCGTCGTTCCCCTAATCCCGAGGCAGTACGGAACGACCTCTCCTTTCTGCAAGTCGTCGAGGATGTCGGAGAAAAGGTGGCTTGCCGTAATCGCGATACCCGGAGCAATCATAAAGGCCGAGCCCAAAACCGAGCTCGAACTGGCTGATTTTAGAACCACGCTGAAAATTGCGCCCTCGAAGGCCCCCCAGTTGTTAACTGACAGCGGACGAACATCTGCGTTGGACCCGCCGAAAACAATCGGATTGAAAGTTATGCTTGCTCCAACTGGGAGGTCGCCCAACGGGTCAGAGGTGACCAGGCCGATAGCCGATTGCCCGAGGTGGCTGCCGCCGCCTGACGGCTTTTCTGAAGATGACATGGTGGTGTCTCAGGTCGCGTTGCCATCTGGGCGCCGTTTAGTGCCGGTCTGCTCCGAGGCGGGCGCCCTCGGGCGAGCTCGAAGGACCTTGATCACCTTCATGTTGCGGACGTGAGGGTGGATAACCTTGGCGTTGAAGAGGTCGGTGAGCGAGAGATCCAGGTCGGTGAAGAGCAGGGTCCAGTCGGCGAGCGAGGGCGGGATCTGCTCCGCGGTCAGCTCCACGACGCGGCGGATACCGGTCTTCTCGACCAGCGCGAACGGCTTCACTGCGACCAGGCCGCTGGTCCCATCCATCATCCGCAGCTTGAAATCGAACGTGTGCTGCTGCCGGACCCCCTGATCGTTGACGAAGATCACGGGCGGCGGCTGCTCCTCGACTGCACGGACGTCGCGACGCATTTTCGCGACCAGTGCGAACTTCAGCTCGAGTTCGGCTTCGTACCAGACCTTGCGTCCGTCGAAGAAATCCCAGCCGTGGACCGAGATCGCCGAATGCAGCGAGATCGGGCGGCTGGACAGGCTGGGCAGCATCTCCGGCTGCGCGTCGTCTTCCGGCCGCGGGTCCCGCAGCGACGGATCGGGCATGAAATACGTTTCGTGGATCGTCGCGGTCGACATCGGTGGCTTGCCTCCGGGCAAAGCTCTGCCGTCGCCGGAAAACGGATTTCCGGTCGTGGGCGGTGGATTACGTGGATCTGTGGAGGAGGACGCCTCGGACCGGCCTTGCCAACCAGTCACCGAGATGATCTGGTGCGGGCGTTACTTGGTGGTGGCCGGTCCGAGTTTCCTCTTCCGAGGTTCTTCTCTGGTTTCCCCGATCGCCGCGGTCCTTGCAGGGGCCGCGGTTTTCGTTTGGGAGGTCGGTTTCTCCTTTTTCGCTGGTTTCACCGTGCACGATCGCTCGGGGCAAGAATCTTGTTTTTCGGCGCCTCTGCCGCTTGACGACCTATTCGGGCGGCAATCCCGAGAACCGGGCGGGAGCCGCGTTAATCACGTCCGAGGCCGCGGAATCAGCGTTTTCGAAAAACCCGGCTCTCTGGGCCCGACAATTTTCCAAGGACTCGTTCGCAATCGTCGACAGCCGAGCCCCGCCCGGCGCCCCCGAGTTTTCAACACGCCGTCCACAGCGATCACGCGGTTGCGTCTCTTTCCGCTTCCACTATGGCCCCCTGAGCCGGCTCCAGCGCACGTCTGGGTCGGCGTCGAGAATGATGTCCTGAACCCTATCGAAGTCATCGGGCCACCTCTGTCTCACCAGCTCGCAGGCGAACTGGGCCCGTTCGGCCCAGAGGTCGCTGTCGCGCATGCAATGGGCCGCGATCGCGTAAGTCCGCGGGTCGAGTGCGGTTAGCTCGATCGGGCGGGTGTCCCGGCTGAACGTCAGCGCCTTGGTCCCGGGCCCCCGAAGCATGCCCTTGAGCTCGTCGTGGGCGTCGCCGTCGAGCCGGCGGACGAAGTAGGTCGGCAGGAAGACCTCGGCCAGCAGCCGCCTCTCGAGCTTGGTCCGGATCAGGTAGCGGTCATCGTCGTATTTCCAGGTAGCGCCCTCGTCGTCGACGTCGCAGGCCTCCGCGATCTCGTCCAGATTGAGGATATCGAGGTCCTCGGTCCGCGCCACGAACTGCAGGTGCTTGTCCTTGACGAGCGCCGCCGGCGCTATGATCCCGGATCCGCTTTCGTAGGCGAGCAGGGCGGTGCCGCCGAACACCGAGATCCGGCTGGAGGCCCCCGTGTACCAGAGCCAATCAAGGGTCTCGGCTAGGCGCCCATGCAGCCGGGCCACGCCGTAGGCCTTCGCGAGCTTGCAGGACAGCAGGACGTCCTCGCGCAGCTCCCGCCGCACGCGCCGCGCCTTCAACACAGTGCTCTCGAATTGCTCGAAAATGGCTTCGGTCTCCGGGCTACGCCGTCCGAGGGATTTGACCTTCTGCTTGCCGTCCTGGCGCGTGTAGCGCGTCAGGTATTCGATGCCGTCCACGGTCCGCCAGGCCATGCCGCCGCCGTCGGAGGCGGCCAGCACCTGCAGCGAGTGGCCGAACTCGGGCCACAGCTGCTCGATCCGGGCGAATTGCTCCGCCTGGGCGCTATTCAGCTGAACGAGTTCGACGTCTTCTTCCGTTTCCATGGAATTCCAAATAAGCTATCAGGGGTTCCGTGTCAACGGGGTGCATGCGCACATGTGCACCTCCTGTTGCCGGGTCGGACGGGGCGTGCATCATGGTTAAGACAGGCGAATCAGGGGTTGCAGGTGGCGAAGGCGGGCAAGCCGAAGACGGTACGTAAGAGCAGGAGCGGACCGCGTGCGCCCGAAGGAAAGGCTCCTTTGCAGGTCCTGATCGACGAAGAAACGATCATCAAAACCAAGCTCAAGGTGATTCCCGACAAGACGAGCGTCTCGGCTGTGGTCGAGGAGCTGTTGCAGGGATGGCTGGACGGCACCTACAAGCTGAAAGATTAGCGTGACCGCGAGCCCCATCGTCGCCATGCAGCATTAGGCCGGTCTCGGCTTCCGCTTCTGAGCTTCCCTCCATGCTCGGTCGCGATTTCGTAGTTCCTTCTTCGACGTCTGCTTTCGCGTATCGCTTACCGTTTTTGTCGCGCCCTCGAGTAAATCCGAACTGCGAGGCGAGTCAGCACCACGACCTTGCGACCACGCCGTCAGATACCTGACCAGTCTGGGATATTCGCGCGCGCAATATTTAACCGCGCGCAAAATTTCGCGGCGATCGTGAGGCCGCTCCCGAACGAGATGCTGAAGCAGTATATCGGTAGCGCTCTCTCGGTACGAAAGGGCTGATGGATTGCCCCAGGCATACCGCAGAAATTCGGCTGCCACCCGGATATGCGACGTCATTTCCGCCGTCGCTCCACCGAGCATTTTGACGACCTGCCCAAAGAAATAACCCGGACATTTGCCCGCGTCCGCATCCATTAAGGCGGCACGTATGAGGACCTGCCCCGATACGCATACGTAGTTGTGCCCGGCGCCGATCAGATGCGCGGTCCACTGCGTATAGGTCTCGGCGTTGATCTTGTTGCGGTCCGCAGCAACCATGAACACCGGCTGCAGCCAAGTGTTGCGGTCGATCCCGCAGCAACCACTGAATCCCCTGGTCGGCATATCGTCCGTGACCAGCAGGAGCCCCTTTTGCAGGGCGACGACAGAGCTGTCGAAAACGCCACCCGGACCGTCCCGCAGGAAGTCCCTAAGAGACTGTGGCGCCTTTTCAGGCACGACCAACGGACATACCACCGCATGCGTCCTGGCCCATTCGATAGCCCGGTCGATGTCCGCAAGCGCCTGCTGGATGTGCTCAGGGGCGACCTCGGTGATGGCCATTTTGCCGTCGCGGTAGCTGGCGCCCTTATAGCCCCTTTCGGCGGAATGACTGATGCGCTCTCGCCGGGCCAGAAGCTGGTCCATGGTGCTCTGCGCGATGTGAACCAGGCCGCATACATCGACTACAGACCCAAGAGCACCGAGCCGCCAACACGTCCAGAACGCATGAAGGTCCAAGACGCAGCCTTGGCCGAGGTTTGCGACAATCGCGGCCACCGCCGCGTTCCGCTCTCGCTGCGTGCCGGAAGCCACCTTCAGGCGGAGCTCTTGAGCCGCCAGACCTTCTGCGACATCGATGGTGTCACAACCGGTCCTTTGGGCGAGGACCGCCAGTGGCCATGGTGCCTTTTTGTAGCTTTCCTGCTCCTGCTCGATCCAGTCGTGCTTTGCCTTGAGCTCCTCAAGCAACGGCGCCAGGCCCTCAGGTGTCGAAACATCGACCGGTATGGACCGAATGGCGGCGACCGTTGGAAATCGCGCTTCGTGGTGGTTGAGGACGAAATGGTGCTTGGCCACATACTTGTGCCGGACAAGCCGAATCGTTCCGACTTTACCGTTCACCGGGTTGGTGAACTGCGCCCCGACGATCAGGCCAGTGATCGCCTGGACCAACGGGTGATCTGGCTCCCACGAATCCTCGTCGAGCCGACGCAGCGCGCCGTCTGGTTCGACGACGATGAACTGCTTCTCGCCGCTTTCGTACTCGATGTCGACGCCGGTGTTCTCGCCGACGACATCGACGTCCCAAGCGCCTTTGACCTCCCCAAGCTTTGTTCCTTCCTGCAGGACCAGCCCGTGGAAGCAAAGCCATGCTTGAGAGACCTCCCTGTTCTCTAGAAACAGCTTGTAGGCATAGGCGACCGCCCGCTCCGTGTGGCCGAAATGACCCAATAGGCTCGCGATCCGGAATTTGTCGCTCAGTCGGCTGATCGCGAGCCGCTCGATCGGCCGCTCAAGCTCCTGCAGCACCTCGTCGACGTTGTCGGATCGCAGCGAGATTTCGATCTTCAGGAGCCGCGCTTCGGCACTATCAGGCTGGGCGCGTAGCAGCGTTTCGACCGCTCGGCGCGACTCCGGCAAGTCGCCGATGTTCCAGGAATGGGTGGCCAGCAGCCAAAGGATCTCGGGGTCGTTCCGCACATCGGATGAGGCGCTCGCAAGACAATCGCGAAACGCCTCATCCCGGCGGGCTTCGACTAGACAGCTAAGGTACAGGCGGGTCGCCGGATTCAGAACCTGCAAATCAGCGACTGGCTCGATGAGCTTGGCCGCTTCGGCCGGCAGGCCCTGATTCCGCATTTCGTCAGCGACCAGGTAGCGCGACACGTTGTTGGCCAAGGTGAAGTCGCCGGAGGCAAGCTCAATCAGCCGTGCATGCCTTTCCTTCTCATCGGTGCCGGTCTGGGCGTCTCGCCGGAGCTGAAGGAGATCCGCCAGCAGTTTTCCGTTGGGCAAGCTGGCGAGCCCTGCGATGGCAGAATCTACGCGTGCGTAATCCCTAACCCGAAGGCCCAAGTCTCCGAGGATGCGCCATTTCAATTCGGCCAGATGATGATCCTCGCCGGCGGCATCGATATCCTCGACTAGCTTGATCGCCTCCCTGGTGTCTCGGCGGGCCACCATCTCTGCTGCAAGCAAGCGACTTTCACGATCCTGAACATTCCGGAGGGTGACCTCGGCGGCGTCGAACCGGTTTTGCGCGGCTTGAGCCAGAGCCAAGAGCCGCCTCAGATGCGGCTGGTCCGGGAGCGCCGGCAGCGCACGGGCGAGGAGAGCTTCGCAATCGGCCTGACGGCCCGTCAAACGAAGCAAGACTGCGGCGTTGTTAACGTACGCCATCAGGTCATATTGATCAGCGTAAGCACTGGCTAGACAGGCGTCTGCCATAGCCAGGGTTTCGTCCGCGGCACGCTCAAGATCCGTGCGACTGACGATCCCCGGCTTCCCGACAAAGACGTCGGGTCCCAGCGCCAGTTCAAGAACGGCGATAGCATCGAGCCGCCTGAACTCGGGCAGATCGAGATGGTTGCGCGCCAACTCCCTCGTCCTCTCGGCCCAGTCCGGCGCGTTCCGCTTCCGCAGAAACTCCGCGAGCCCCAAATCCGCGTGAACGGAGCCGACAAGGTCGACAGGGATCAACGTCTCCGGATCTCCCTGCCATGACGAGCGCGCGGCCGCCTGGAGCAGGTAAGATACGGCTTGATCGGACCGGGGCGTCGAATCCAACGCGACCTTGGCCAACTCCATTGCTTCTTCGTGCCGGCCCATGATCGTTCTGGCCAAGGCGAGGTTAGCGATGGCGTTGCAATCGTTAGGGCGGATCGAATACGCCCTCTCAAAGTGGGCAGCCGCCTCGTCGTGCCTTCCGAGGTTGATTGCCACGGACCCAAGATTGGTTTCGATCCTGAAATCAGCCCACGGCTTGCCCGACAGGTCCTCCTTCGACTTCAGCTCCAGCAGACCTTCCTTCGCATGCACGAACGCGTTCTTGGTGCGGAACAAGTCCCGCCAAAGATCGATTTTGGCATGGAGCGCGGGGTCCTCTGAGCTGTCGGTTGGCGCTTTCACGTCTGCCGGGACAAGGGCTTGGGCGGCAGGGAGGACGCGCGCCACGGCCTCGGCGATTGCCAAGACAGACGCAGAATCAAGCTTCATCGACTGAGCCGCGGTCGATGCAATGGCGGCAGGGAAAAAGTACGGGAGTGCCGCCTGATGCTGGCAGATCTTGAGCTCTAGGTCGGACCAAGAGTAGAGGATGACCTTTAGGTCATGCCCCTCGGCGCGAAGCTCGGCTTCGACTTCAAGAGCTGCGTCCGTAGCTCTGGCGTCACTGGGGCAGGTCGTGGCGAAGATAATTTCCTTGAGCCCTGCCTTGATCGACAGCGCGTCCCTGCAGTCCTTCAGTATCGCGGCCTTTTTCAGCGGCTTGTCGTATCGACGACACTGGATGCCAACGAAATGATCGTGAACCCCATCGCGCCGACCAAGAACATCGATCCCGAGCTGCTTTTGACCATTGCGACCGTATTCCTGCGCGTGCGGATCGTTCAGCTCGGCTTGAAATAGGGCCACGCAGCCGCGCTGGAAGTCTTGCCAGTCTTTCGGCTTTGGAATCTCTTGCCCAGCCGTGACGCTGAACGACGGCAACGGCGGGTGGACAGGAAGCCCTGTCAGCTGGGGCGGGTCTTGACGCTCAGACATACGCAAACGGGTTTCACAGTTCACATCGAACCAAGACGCCCAAGAAGCGAGATCTCTGCGTCTCAGAGAGATGATTCATGATTCGTTCGGTTAACCAGTTCGCGGCGAAGCCGAAGCCTGCCGCGAACCTTTCTCAGTCCTCGGCGCCGGCGGCGCCGAGGGACATTTTTCTAGGGACACGTTTTGCCGTGACCGTATTGGGGCTAGGGGACCTACTTTGCCCCGATTAGGGGATCAACTTGTAGGGGACCAACTATGCCCATCGCTGCAACGCTCGGGTTCTGCTTCTATCGGCGCGCTCTACCCCCTCACGAACACCCCGTCGTGCTGCCGCAAGTATCGCACTTCATGCACGTCCCATTCCGCACCAGCGTGAAGTTGCCGCACTCCGAGCACATCTCGCCCTCGTAGCCCTTGGCCTTCGCCTCCGCGCGGCGCTCGGCCTTGGTCGGTGCCGCAACCGCGGCGCTGCCGGCCTTGCTCCACTGCAGCTGCTCCAGCTTCTCCGTCGGCGACAGATCGTGCTGGACTTCCTGCTTCAGGGCGACGGCGCCTTCGAGGGCGTCGCTGAGGCGGGCGCTGGTGGCGTGCGCCGCCATCGCCGTGACCTTGCTGCCGCCTGAGGGCGCGCTGTCGTTGCCCTGGCTGATGGCGGTGCTGCCGCCGCGCATCACGACCAGGTTGTCGGTCCGCGAGCGGGTGAGGCCGCGCGAGACCAGCTTTGTGGCGTGGTGGCCGCCGTCCTCGTCCGGCTCCTTGCCTTCCTCGACGCCCTTGCCGAGCGCGTCAAAGCCCGTCTCGTTGGGATCGACGTGGGCGAGGTCGAAGCGCGAGAGATAGCTCACCGCGAGCTCGCGGAAGACGTAGTCGAGGATCGAGGTCGCGTACTTGATGCTGTCGTTGCCCTGCACGGGGCCCGCCGGCTCGAAGCGGGTGAAGGTGAAGGCGTCGACATATTCGTCGAGCGGCACGCCGTATTGCAGGCCGAGCGACACCGCGATGGCGAAGTTGTTGATGAAGGAGCGCAGCGCCGCGCCTTCCTTGTGCATGTCGATGAAGATCTCGCCGAGACGGCCGTCATCGTATTCGCCGGTGCGCAGATACACCTTATGTCCGCCGACGACCGCCTTCTGGGTGTAGCCCTTGCGGCGATCGGGCATCTTCTCGCGCTCGCGCATCACGACGATGCGCTCGACCAGCTTCTCGACGACCTTTTCGGCCACATGCGTGGCGCGCGCCGCCATCGGCTTTTCGTGCAGCAGCTCGACCGCATCGTCCTCGTCCTCATCGTCAGAGATGAGCTGCGAGTTGAGCGGCTGGGAGAGCTTGGAGCCGTCGCGATAGAGCGCGTTGGCCTTCAATGCGAGCTTCCACGACAGCATGTAGGCGGACTTGCAGTCCTCCACCGTGGCGTCGTTCGGCATGTTGATGGTCTTGGAGATCGCGCCCGAGATGAAGGGCTGCGCCGCCGCCATCATGCGGATGTGGCTCTCGACCGACAGATAGCGCTTGCCGATCTTGCCGCAGGGATTGGCGCAGTCGAACACCGGATAATGCTCGGCCTTGAGGTGCGGGGCACCTTCCACCGTCATCGCGCCGCAGATGTGGACGTTGGCCGCCTCGATCTCGCGCTTGGTGAAGCCAACAGCCTGGAGCAGGTCGAAGCCGGGGGCTGCGATCGCTTCCGCGCCGATGCCGAGCTGGTCGCGGATGAAGTCCTCGCCAAAGGTCCACTTGTTGAAGGCGAACTTGATGTCGAACGCGGTTGGCAGCGCCTTCTCGACCTTGGCGATGGCTTCATCGGTGAAGCCTTTTGCCTTCAGGGTCGAGGCGTTGATGCCGGGCGCGTTGGAGAGCGAGCCGTGGCCGACGGCGTAGGCCTCGATCTCCGCGATCTCGCTCTCGCGATAGCCGAGCGCGCGCAGCGCGGCCGGCACCGCACGGTTGATGATCTTGAAGTAGCCGCCGCCAGCGAGCTTCTTGAACTTGACCAGCGCGAAGTCCGGCTCGATGCCGGTGGTGTCGCAATCCATGACGAGGCCGATCGTGCCGGTCGGCGCGATCACCGTGGTCTGGGCGTTGCGATAGCCGTGCTTCTCGCCGAGCTCGAGCGCCGCATCCCAAGCCGCCTGGGCATGGCTGACGAGGTCTCCTTGCGGGCAGGAGACGAGGTCGAGCGGCACCGGGTTGACGCTGAGCGCCTCATAGCCGTTGGACTGGCCGTGGGCGGCGCGGCGGTGGTTGCGGATCACGCGCAGCATGTGCGCGGCGTTCTTCTTGTAGCCGGGGAAGGTGCCGAGCTCGGCAGCCATTTCCGCGGAGGTCTTGTAGGTGATGCCGGTCATGATCGCGGTCAGCGCGCCGGCGATCGCGCGGCCTTCCTTGGAGTCATAGGGCAGGCCCATGGTCATCAGCAGGCCGCCGATATTGGCGTAGCCGAGGCCGAGCGTGCGGAACTCGTAGGAGAGCTCGGCGATCGCCTTCGACGGGAACTGCGCCATCATGACGGAGATTTCCAGCACGATGGTCCAGAGCCGGCAGAGGTGCTCATAGCCTTCGACGTCGAAGCGCTTGGTCTCGGTGTTGTAGAACGTCAGCAGGTTGGCGGAGGCGAGGTTGCACGCGGTGTCGTCCAGGAACATGTATTCCGAGCACGGATTGGACGCGCGGATGTCGCCGGACGCCTTGCAGGTGTGCCAGTCATTCATGGTGGTGTTGAAGTGCAGGCCCGGATCGGCCGAGGCCCAGGCGGCGTAGCCGATCTTCTCCCAGAGGTCGCGCGCCTTCAGCGTCTTCGTCACCTTCTTCGAGGTGCGGGCGGTCAGATTCCAGTCGCCGTCGGTCTCGACCGCGCGCAGGAAGTCGTCCTTGAGCGAGACCGAGTTGTTGGAGTTCTGCCCCGAGACCGTGAGATAGGCTTCGCTATCCCAGTCGGTGTCGTAGGTGTCGAACTGGATGTCCTTGTAGCCCTGCTTGGCGAACTGGATGACGCGCTTGATGTAATTGTCAGGCACGAGGCTGCGGCGGGCGAGCTTGATTTCCCGGCGCAGGGCAGGGTTCTTCTCGGGGTCGAAGCAATCGTCGCCCGAGCCTTCGCAATTCACGCAGGCCTTCAGCACCGCCTTGAGGTGCTTCTGGTTGATCTTGGAGCCCGTGACGAGGGCGGCGACCTTCTGCTCCTCCTTCACCTTCCAGTCGATATAGGTCTCGATGTCGGGGTGATCGACGTCGACGACGACCATCTTGGCCGCGCGGCGCGTGGTGCCGCCGCTCTTGATAGCGCCGGCGGCGCGGTCGCCGATCTTGAGGAAGCTCATCAGGCCGGAGGAGCGGCCGCCGCCGGAGAGCTTTTCGCCTTCGCCGCGCAGGCGCGAGAAGTTGGAGCCGGTGCCGGAGCCGTATTTGAACAGGCGGGCTTCGCGGACCCAGAGGTCCATGATGCCGCCCTCGTTGACGAGGTCGTCACCGACGCCCTGGATGAAGCAGGCATGCGGCTGCGGGTGCTCGTAGGCCGACTTGGACTTGGTCAGCTTGCCCGTGAAGGGGTCGACGTAATAATGGCCCTGGCCGGGGCCGTCGATGCCATAGGCCCAATGCAGGCCGGTGTTGAACCATTGCGGCGAGTTCGGCGCGACCATCTGCATGGCGAGCATGTAGCGGAGCTCGTCGTAGAAGGCCTGGGCGTCCTCGTCGGTGGAGAAATACTTGCCCTTCCAGCCCCAATAGGTCCAGCAGCCGGCGAGGCGGTCGAACACCTGCTTGGCCGAGAGCTCGCTGACATAGCGCTCCTTCTCGGGCAGCGCGGCGAGGGCATCAGTGTCGGGCACGGAGCGCCACAGGAAGGAGGGGACGGATTCCTCTTCGACCTTCTTCAGGCGCGCGGCAACGCCCGCTTTACGGAAATACTTCTGGGCGAGCACGTCGGAGGCGACCTGCGACCACTCGGTCGGCACCTCGACGTTGTCGAGCTTGAACACGACCGAGCCGTCGGGATTGCGAATCTCCGACGTGGTCAGGCGGAATTCGATTCCCGCATAAGGTGACTGTCCCGCAGTGGTGTGGCGCCGCTCAATCCGCATGGTCTTGCCCCGTCCTTTTCTTTGACCGGTCCCGCCCCTCGTTGTGGGCGTGCCGGGTCGTCATTGCATTCGCGGCGCCTTCAGCCGTTCGGCCTCGGGGCTCCGCAGTTCAGCCGGTGGATCCGGCCCTGTTTTTTCCCGGCGCGAGCTCGATGCGTCGCATCGATCATCCCGCCGGCATGTCCACACCCATCCGCCCCCAAGGGGATGTGCGCGACATGCGTTCAACGCCCCACAACGTCACTTCGTCATCGATGCCATCCGAGCCTGTTGCCGGCCCGTTCTGGCGCCCCGAAGAGCCTGCATTCCGAGGGCAGACAAGCCCTCATCCGCAGCCTTTGGCCGGCTGGCGGAGCTGAAATTTGCGAGACCCTTTGGGGGAGTGCCGGCGGGACGCAAACTCACTCGCGCCGAACGGACCGAAAGCTAGGACTCTCCGTTGCGCCCGTCAAGAACTAGTGCGAGTTCCTGAATCAAATACTAAATATGGTGGATTGTGGGGGATAACAGGGTCTTCGCCGCGCCTGTCGTGGACCCAAGTATCAGTGAGTCCTCAGGGATTCCCAACTGAAAAAATTTGCATGCCGTGATGACGCGGGGCCTTCATCCCGCTGTTCACAGGGCAGGTATATTTTTGAGCAATGGGATTGCGTCAGCAGGACTCACGTAGCCCTACGGACGGTGAGGGCAGGCATGCCCGCCAAAGCGGTGGTGGGACCCGCGAATCCGGGCCAAGCTGACCGCCAGATTTGCCGGACTAGCCGACATGCTTGATTCGACGACGCCGGGCGTGCGGCCGCGCATCGCCCCGGCCGGCCTGATGTTCCTTGCGATCACGTCGATCGGCTGGGGCTTCAACTGGCCGGTGACGAAATTCCTGCTCGCCGAGCTGCCGCCTCTGACGCTGCGCGGGGTCACCGGCGTGCTCGGCGCGCTGCTGCTGGCGCTGCTTGCGGTGATCCGGCGGCAAAGCCTGCACGTAGAGGGTGTGATCTGGCCGCGCCTGCTCACCGCAGCCGCGCTCAACGTCACGGGCTGGATGGTGCTGATGGGGCTGGCGCTGCTCTGGCTGCCGGCGAGCGAGGCGGCGCTGATCGCCTATACGATGCCGGTCTGGGCGTCGATCATCGCCTGGCCGGTGCTTGGGGAGCGGCCGACGGTCTTGCGCACGCTTGGGCTGGTGCTGGCTTTCGCAGGGCTTGCCTCGATCATGGGGGGCAACGGCCTTGCCGCCAGCACGGAAAAGCTGCCGGGCATCATCATGGTACTCGTCGGTGCGTTCGGCTTTGCCCTCGGCACCGTGCTCTCGAAGAAGTACCCGATTCACCTGCCGCCGCTCACGGCGGCAGCCTGGCAGATCGGGATCGGCTGCCTGCCGATCTCGATCATTGGCCTCCTGATCGAGACCACGCATTTGTCGCATGTGACGCCGCTTGGCTGGTGGCTGCTGGTCTATTCGGTCGTCGGGCAGTTCTGCATCGCCTATGTCAGCTGGTTCGCAGCGCTGGCGCGCCTGCCGGCCTCGGTCGCCGCGATCGGCACCATGGCGGTGCCGGTGATCGGCGTCGTGGCCTCGGCGGTCGCGCTTGGCGAGCCGCTCGGGCCAGGGCAGATCGCGGGGCTGGTGTTTACGCTGGCCGCGGTGGTGCTGGCGACACGGGGGTAGCCGTCCGGACGCCGGGGTATCAGTGGTCCTGAGGTTCTTTCTCTCGCCGGCGTTGTGCCGGGCCCCGCGGTTTCAACGGCAGGCCAGCAGGTGCGACAGCAAAGACTTCGAGAGCCTGGTCATAGCCCTTGATGGTCCGCTGTCCGAGCGACGCCAAGGGAACGCCATTGCTTACCCTTCCAGCGATCGTGGGATCAGCCAGGATCTGCGCGTCCTTCGCGAGATTGCAGAGCCGCGAGGCCAAATTCACCACGGCTCCCATCGCCGTGTAGTCCAGCCGACCGTTATAACCGACCGTTCCTACCGTTGCCGGTCCCATGGCAACGCCCACACCAAAGCCGATCGCGTGGCCGGCGTCACACCATTTGCCGGCAAGGGACTGAACCGTCATTTGCAGGTCGATCGCGAGGCGGACCGCTTGAGTTGCCGGCTGTTCGCATGCGATCGGGGCATTGACCAGCAGCATGACTCCGTCGCCATCAAAGCCGATGAGCGTTGCCTCGTGACGAGTCGTCACGGCGCCGACGGCCTCGTAGTACTCTCGCATGACGGCCATGATGACATCGGGTTCATTGCGCGTGGAGAACGCCGTGAAGCCGCGCAAGTCGCCAAAAATGACAGCCACTTCACGTCGCTGCCCTTCGAGCAGTTCGTGAGAATGTTCGACCAATTCGGCGACCTGCGATGGCAGGAACTGCTTCAGCCGTTCGATCCGCGCAGATTTCTGCTGCGAGATCGCCAGTTCAGAAGCCATTTCATTGAAACGCAACGCCAGCTGCTGCAACTCGTCACCGCTGAAGATTTTGATGCGATGCTCGAATTGTCCGGTTCTGATCCGCTCCACGCCCTCTTCCAGTTGCTTGATCGGACCGGACATTCTGTGCGCGCGCCAATAGGCGAGCGCCAGCGCGACAAGCACACCGAAGGCAATGAGGATCGACGATCGCCACAACGCTGCGCGAATTGATGCAAAGGCTTCCGAGGTCGGCAGCATCGCGATCACCGTCCATCCCACATCGGCGGCCCGAACGGATAGCGCCACCACCGGGTTGCCTCGCTCCCCGGTTATCACCGCCGCTCCGCTCGTCTCGCCAACGAGATGCTTGATCCGGCCGAAACTGCCCGAGCTGGCGCGACCGCGCAGAACCAGACTGATATCGGGATGTGCGATCAGATGACCGGAGTTATCGACAACAATGGCGTAGCCGGTCTCGCCAATTCTGATAGCTGCGATGACATCCCAGATCAGCTTCAGATTGACCTCGGCGATCGCAACCCCCGCTTCCGGCAGGCTCCCGGCAACCGCGATCCTCATATAGGGCTCTGAATCTTGCCGGTACTCAACCGGTCCGTACCAGACTTTGTTGCCGCGTGCGCCCAGAATAGCGGGATCCGCAGACATATCGATGCCGCGCCCGGTCCTGTTCAGAAGCAGCCTCGAAACAAAGACCCGTTCGGTGCCGGTCTCATCCAGAAGCGAAACCGAAAGTATCGCAGGCACCTGCTGGAGGAGACGCAAGGCATCGATCTTATGTTGCGCATCGTCTCCGGCAGCCCAGGGAAGCTGCACCATCCAACCCAGCTGATCGCGGATGCCTTCGCTGAACGCCTCGATCCTGTCGGACGCCGAGCGAGCATCGGCCTGCAGCACCGCGCTGATCTGGCGGCGCTGGTCTCGGTAACCGAAAGAAGCCTCGACGGCCGCGCCGAGTATCAGAGGCACGACCGCAGCGACAAACAACGTTGCGAAGTACTTGCAGAACAGCGAGCGACGCGGGGGCATCGTACACGAAGAGGGCTGCGCAGCACCGTCCGTCATAACTACGCTCAGGAGATCACCTTGCTGGCGCGAAACAGGATCGACGACACATCCAGATCCATACCCAGAAGCCTGGCTGTCTTCATATTGACTGCCAGTTCAAACTTCTCGGGACGTATCACCGGAAGATCTGACGGATCTTCACCGCGCAGGATGCGATCGGCGTAATTGGCAAGCCGAAAATAGGTCGTGCGCTGGTTTGCGCCGTAGCTCAGGAGACCTCCAGCGTCACAATATTCAGACCAGCCAAACATCGAGGGAAGCCGGCGCGCGATTGCAAGCTCCGCAATCTTCGCACGATGCACCAGCGTCACAGCATCGGGAAACACGAGGAGAGCATCCGCGTCCACCTTGCCGGCAGCCATCAACCCGTTCTCGATTTCGCGAGCGCCGGAGAACGGAACGTAGGTTGCCTCAATGCCGAGATTTCGGCACGACTCCAAGGTCGCGCGCCATTCCAGCGGCTCTCCCGGATGATCCGTGTTCGAGAACACCGCCAGTTTTCGCAGCTTTGGATAGATGTCCTTGAGCAGCTCAACGCGCTTTCCTGCCAGCTCGAGCGACAGGAATGTGCTGCCGGTGAAATTGGTGCCGGGATGAGAAAGGCTCTTCACCACACCCAAAGCGACGGGGTCACCGCTCAATGCAAACAGCACGGGGACGTCGGTGACCGCAGTCATGGCGCGTGTCGCCGGACCGCTCGAGACCACGAGGTCGATATCCGCTCGCTGCAACTCGGAGACGATCTTGCGCAGTGCCTGCGGATTTCCAGGAGCATAATGCGTCTCGAAGGTTACGTTCCTGCCCTCGACGTATCCCAGCGCGCGCATTCCCTCGCGAAAGCCGTCCAGGAAGGGATCCGGTTCGGACTCAGTCGAGACCCAGAAGATACGATGCAGCTTGGTTCCGCCCTGCGCCCGTGCGATCGCAGGCCAGGCCAGTCCTCCACCAATCAATAAGATGAACTCTCGTCTCTTCATGCGAGCACCTGTCGAAACTGGGCCGGCAGTTCCGGCCGCAGACCAAGATCCGAGCCGTGCATCTGGTGACTGCGCTTGGTATCGCGCTCCGCAAGCGGACTCTCGCGACACCGACTCCAACATTTGTCGCCGAGAGCATGCTCAGAGACTGGGTTGGTGAGACGCTTTGTCCTTGAGATGCGCTTGATTTTTGCTTGAGACTGACCGATCGAGATCAAAACGGCCTTATTCCCGGCATCGCGCGGTGTCGGAACACCTCCGGCGCGGATACGGGCGAGCTACGGCGTCTCACAAGGACAACCGGAACTCACGTCCGGAGCCAGTGTCCTCGACCTCATATATGGTGTGACTGCAGCGCCTTCGGCAACTCACGGGCTAGCGCGTGCTCATACGGGCTAGGGGGTGTACTCATAAAGGCAATGTTCGCTCCTGAGGACGAGCGGAGATACTCTGATCTGCCAGAGCATTACTGCTTGTGGACCCAGAGCCGTCATGAGACCGATGCGCTCAATACCGCCTGACGGATCCTCATCATTGCGAGATGAACCAATCTGCACCCTGGGGTTGGACCCGCAACGGAACGTATGGCGCTAAATCGTCGGGCGCGCTGGCGATTGCCCAAGTGCCAGAAGCGCTGCGGCCAGCGCCGCCGCGGCCTTTTCGGGCCGGGCTTTCTCATAGATTGCGAACTCAAGGTCAGGAAGGCGCGGCAGGCCCTCTTGCGATCCCAGAATGCGCAAACCTGCAATGACCGCGCTCGCGGGAAGCGGCGTGATGGCGAGACCAGCGAGCGCCGCCGCGCGCACACCTGTCAGGCTGGGGCTGGTATAGATGATCTCCCACGTCAGTTCGCTGTCATTTAGCGCGGCGAGCGCTGCCTCACGCGATACTGACCGCTCGCGATAGAGCGCCAGCGGCAGCACCGCGCCCGGAACCAGATCAAACGCGTCGGCGGCGGCCCAAACCATGGGTTCGCGCCAGACTAGGCGCCCACGCGACGTACCGAGCGGACGCTTAGCGAACACGACGTCGAGTCGTCCCTTGTTCAACTGCTCAATCAATTCCGCACTAACGCCGATCTGCACCTCGAGCTTCACGCTCGCGTGCAACATGGCGAAGCGTCCCAGCGCCGATGGCAGCGAGCCGCCGGCGACTTCCTCGACCACTCCAAGACGCACGGTTCCTGACAAACGCGGCGCTGACAGGCGATGGCGGGCCGCCTCCTCGAGTTGCAACAGACGACGGGCGTCACCCAGCAGCATCTCTCCATCGTCGGTCAGCGCGACGCTGCGGGTCGTGCGCCGGAACAGCGGACGTTTGGTTTCAAGCTCCAATCGCTTGATCTGCTGGCTGATGGTCGACTGCGTCAGATTGAGCCGTTCGGCGGCGCGGTGGAAGCCGCCGCAATCCGCGACGGCAACAAAGGAACGCAAAAGCTCGAATTCCAGCATGTCAATTGATCCAAATCCATAATCAATAACATTACAAAATATCGTTTCTATAATCAATGCTGGTCACCTAACTTCTGCATCGAAGACAGCGTCGAGCGAAGGAGGTTCATCATGCACGCCACATCACGACGGGGAGCGGATCGCTCCGCGAGGCTAGCTCGGGCCGCCACGATCTGCTCTGAAAAGCTCTGCCCTGCCGAGCGCGCGACCGAGTTGCTCGAAGCGATCATCGAGCCGGGCGACCGCGTTGCCATCGAGGGCGACAATCAGAAGCAGGCCGATTTTCTTGCCGCCGCCCTGACGAGCGTGAATCCGGCGCAGATTCACGATCTGCACATGGTGCAGTCGGTGCTGGCGCTGCCCGATCATCTCGCCGTGTTCGAGCGCGGTGTCGCCAATCGGCTCGATT
This sequence comes from Bradyrhizobium sp. USDA 223, assembly GCF_044909005.1. Lineage (NCBI taxonomy): Bacteria > Pseudomonadati > Pseudomonadota > Alphaproteobacteria > Hyphomicrobiales > Nitrobacteraceae > Bradyrhizobium > Bradyrhizobium sp. USDA 223. Next base: position 2,838,421 of record NZ_JBIYDR010000001.1, on the reverse strand, counting down.
TTGCCTTCGCAGGTCCGCAGAGCCGCAAGCTTGCCGAACTGGTCGGCATCGGCACGGTGAAGATCGGCGCAATCCATACCTATCTCGAGCTCTATGCTCGGATGTTGGTGGACCTGACGCCGCACGTGGCGCTGATCGTCGCCGACAAGGCCGACCGCAACGGCAATCTCTACACCGGTCCCAACACCGAAGACACGCCGACCATCGCCGAAGCCGCGGCCTTTCGCGGCGGCATTGTCGTGGCGCAAGTCAACGAGATCGTTGACCGGTTGCCGCGAGTAGACGTCCCCGGCGACTGGGTCGATTTCGTCATACCGAGCCCAAAGCCTTACGCGATCGAGCCTCTGTTCACGCGCGACCCCGCCAAGGTAAGGGACGAGAACGTGCTGATGGCGATGATGGCGATTGCTGCGGTCTATGAGTCATTTGAGGTCCGGCGGCTCAACCACGGCATCGGTTACGCCACCGCGGCGATCGAGCTGATCCTCCCGACATTTGCCGCCCGGCGTGGCCTGAAGGGCAAGATCGCGAGCCAATTCGTGCTCAACCCGCACCCGACCCTGATCCCGGCGATCGAAGCCGGCTTCGTCGACGGCGTCTATTGCTTCGGCTCCGAGCTCGGTATGGAGCGCTACGTCGCAAAGCACGCCGATATATTCCCGATCGGCGCCGACGGCAGCCTGCGGTCGAACCGGGCACTGGCGCAGGTCGCCGGACAATATGCCTGCGACATGTTTGTTGGCGCCACGCTGCAAATCGACGCGCGAGGCAACAGTTCGACGGCCACGAAAGACCGGATCGCAGGCTTCGGCGGCGCGCCGAACATGGGTGCGGATGCACGCGGTCGTCGCCACGACAGCCCCACCTGGCTTCGCGCCGGTCAGGAAGCAGGCGATCCCTTACGCGGGCGCAAGCTTGTGGTGCAGATGGTGCAGACCCATCAGCCAAACGGCACGCCCAGTTTTGTCGAGCGTCTGGACGCGTTCGATCTGGCCGCCTCCGCCGGCTTCGCATTGCCGCCGGTGATGATCTATGGCGACGACGTGAGTCATGTCATCACCGAGAAGGCCGTTGCGAACCTGTTGCGCTGCCGATCACCGCAAGATCGCGAGGCGGCATTGCGCGCGATCGCCGGCGACACCGAATTTGGCAAGCGCCAATCGCCTGACACAACCGAGAGCCTTCGCCGTCGCGGCATCGTGATGTTTCCGGCAGACCTTGGCATCGACGTCGGCACGGCGACGCGCGATCTGCTCGCCGCCAAGACGATCGATGATCTCGTGGCCGCCTCGAGCGGACTCTACATGCCACCGGCCAAGTTCCGCCGCGCCGTCACCGCCCAAGCTTGAGGAGGAATAGTCATGTCCGCAATCCGCCGAACTTTCAACGATCCATCCAGCACGACAATGCCGCCCCTCGATCGCGCGAAGCAGCTCGCAGCATCGCTGCTCTCCGAGCGCAGCCAGGCCTCAGGAGCGCTGGTCGCGCGGCAATTGCGCGAGCTGCTTGGCGCACTCCACGACAACGATCGCCGCTGCTTTCAGCGCTATCTCGCCACGGAATTTCATCCTCACGGCCCCGCTTTGCGCGCGGCGGCGCAGCGCTACCTCGCCGAAGGCACCGCAGAAGCCGCGGCCGCACTCGCGCGTGCTGCCGAGCCGCCGCGCCAGGAAGTGCTGCGGCGAATCAACATGGCACCCGGCGGGATCAGCGCGCTGATCGCAATGCGCAGCGAAATTGCTTCATACATGCGCACTGACCTCGAACTGAAGTTGCTCGACGCGGACCTCAAGCATTTGTTCGCCTCGTGGTTCAACCGCGGCTTCATCGAGTTGCGGCGCATCGACTGGCAGACACCGGCCGCGGTGCTGGAAAAGCTGATCGCCTACGAAGCCGTGCACGAAATCAAGGGCTGGGACGACCTGCGCCGGCGCCTTGCACCCGATCGGCGCTGCTTTGGCTTCTTTCATCCCGCACTTCCAGGCGAGCCACTGATTTTCGTCGAGGTTGCTTTGGTGGAAGGACTGGCCACGGCCGTGCAGCCGTTGTTGTCGCAGGACGACGGTGAAGCCATCGCGCGGCAGCGCGCCGCCCGCGCCGACACCGCGATCTTCTATTCGATCTCCAATTGTCAGGACGGACTGCGCGGCGTGGCGTTCGGCAATTTCCTGATCAAGCAGGTCGTTGAAGAGCTGCAGTCGGAGTTTCCGCAGCTGAAGCGTTTTTCCACCCTATCGCCGGTACCGGGATTTCGGCAATGGCTCGCTAATCGGCTTGCAAATGCAAGTGATCCCGATGCGGCGCTGTTATCGCAACTGGAGAGCGATAGCTGGTGGAATGACCCGGCGCAGAGCGAGAAGCTGCGCGTGCCCTTGCTGCGGCTCTGCGCTAGCTATCTGACACGGAAGCCCTCGATACGCATCGACCCCGTGGCGCGTTTTCACCTCGGCAACGGCGCACGGCTCGAGCGCATCAATTGGCTCGGCAATACCGCTCTGCGTGCGATTCAAGAATCCTTCGGGATCATGGTCAACTATCTTTATGACCACAACAGCATTGAGACCAATCACGAAGCATTTGTACGCGACGGCACCATCGTCCGTTCGCCTGACGTCGATGCTCTACTGCACATCACCGACTGAGCCGCGATCAAGTTCGTTCGCCGACGGCTCCAGCTGGTCGGAAGTCATTCCGCGCTTACAGGCGGTAGGGTTGAACGTCACCTCCGTGCAAAACCCGCTGACCACACTTCCTGAGGCGGTGGCTGCGGGCGAGCGCGTGCTTGCGCGGCCGCTGGCCTAACGGTTCTGGCCGGTCATTCCTTTTCCGGCATGATCGTCACCAAAGCTGGCGTTCATCCGAACGTCTCGCGCTGGTCTATGTAGCGGCGCGCGCGGCGGACGCTGGCGAAGACTACACCACGCTCGCTAAGACCTATCCGACTCCACCGGCATGGGCTGGAATCGTGTTTGACGGCGACGAGGGAGGCCTTTCCGAAGAGGCCTTCCTGCGGGATTTCGCGGGTGACCTGCCGAAGGCAAAAGGGAAGGCGCTCTATGCGGTGCAGGAGCCGTTCCAGAGAGCGCTACTCGCCGGCAAGCTGAGAGACGGGCGCAGCAGTCATGGCAGGCTATACTCATCACTATGTAAAGCAGAATGTCTCGCTGTTGCAGGGACGATCCGTTGCTGCGAAGGTCGGCTATAGGCCCTTCTCGGACCTCCTGTTATGTCCGCTACTGCGCCGCTGTTGGGGGATAAGCAGACATCGCGGATTTAAGAGTTCACGCGCTAGCTCGGCGCCATCCCGCCGCCGGTCAGCGCCTTCCGGATCATCTCCGCGAGCTGGTTGCGCCGGTAGGGCTTGGTCAGCAGCAGCACGCCGTCGTCGAGCTTGCCGTGATGGACGATGGCGTTGTCGGTGTAGCCGGAGGTGTAGAGCACCTTCACGCCCGGCCGGCGCCTTGCCACCTCTTCGGCGAGTTCGCGGCCGCTCATGCCGCCGGGGATGACGACGTCGGTGAAGAGCAGGTCGAAGCTCTGGCCGGCCTCGATCAGGTCCAGCGCCGCCTTGCCGTCGGGCGCGGCGACCGTCTTGTAGCCGAGGCTCTGCAGCTGCGCGGTGACGAAGTTGCGGACCAGCGGATCGTCCTCGACCACGAAAATAGTCTCGGCGCCGCCTTCGGCCGTCGGCGTGACGCCGGCTGCGACGTCCGCGGCGCCTTCGCCCGGCGGCAGATAGAGCTTGATCGTGGTGCCGTGGCCTTCCTCGCTGTAGATCTTGATGTGGCCGCCGGATTGCTTGACGAAGCCGTAGACCATGGAGAGGCCAAGGCCGGATCCCTTGCCGACCTCCTTGGTGGTGAAGAAGGGCTCGAACGCCATCTGCTGCACGTCAGGGGGCATGCCGGTGCCGGTGTCGCTGACCGCGAGCATGATGTAGGGGCCCGCTGCCACGTCGGCATTGGCCAGCGCATAGGCCTCGTCGAGCACGACGCGGTGGGTCTCCAGCAGCAGCTTGCCGCCGCCCGGCATGGCGTCGCGGGCGTTGATCGCCATGTTGAGCACGGCGTTGGTGAGCCTGGACGGATCGATATGCGTCGTCATCGGCCCCTGTTCCAGCACGGTCTCGATCTGGATCTGCTCGCCGAGGGTGGGGCGCAGGAGCTTTGCGATGTCCGAGATCGCGGCGTTGATGTCGACGTTGCGCGGCTCGAGCGGCTGCCGGCGCGCGAACGCCAAGAGGTGCTGGATCAGCTCGGCGCAGCGTTCGGCGGCATCGTCGATCAGCCGGGCCGTGCGCTGCAGCTCGGGCTGGTCGTTCAGGTTCTCCACGAGTGTCTCGGTGTTGCCGGAGATGACCGTGAGCATGTTGTTGAAGTCGTGCGCGACGCCTCCGGTCAGCTTGCCGATCGCATCCAGCTTCTGCGACTGGTGCAACTGCCGCTCGGTCTCGCGCGAGGTCGTCGCATCGTGATAGACCAGCACGGCGCCGGAGATGTTGCCTTGCCCGTCCCGCATCGGCCGGCCGCTGACCATGAGATGGCGCGGCGGGTTGCCGCTGTGCGGGCGGACGATCATCTCCAGCTCTTCGAACTGCTCGCCGCGCAGCACGCGCGTCGATGGCAGCTCGTCGGCCGGAAGCGGCGTGACGCCGTCGCCGTGAAACACGTCGGACAGCGCGCGCAGATTGCCGACGTTCATGCCGGTGCGATGCAGCAGCATGCGCTCGGCGGCCGGATTGGAGAGCAGCACGGTGCCCTCGGCGTCGATGACCAGCACCGCCTCCGCCATGCTGCGAAACGTGCTCTGGAGCACGTTGACCGACAGGCGCAATTCGTCATGCGCGGCGACGAGGTGCTCGGTGCGTTCGGCCACCGCCGCCTCGAGCGCCGCCTTGGCGGCTTGGGTCTGCTCGAGCGAGCTCTGGAGCTCACCGGTCGTGCGGCGGCTTTCGCGCATCACCAACGCGACCAGGAGCAGGATCAGCACGGCGCCGGCGACGTCGATGCCGAGCAGCACGACGCCGGTGCGGCGCGAATCCTGGGAGCGGGCGGCGAGCAGGCGTTCTTCCTCCGCGCTCAGGCGGTCGAGATTGCGCATCACCGTGTCCATGAGGCCGCGGCCCTCGGCCTTGCTGTTGAGCGCGGCAATGCCGGCCTGGTCGTCGGCGGCCCGCAGGCGCATCGCGGTGGCGGCGATCTCGATCCGGCGCAGCGCCAGCGGCTCGGTGCCCTCAAGCAGGGCGACCTGATCGGGGGTGTCGCGCACGTCGCGCTTGAGCTCGGCGAGGGCCGGCGCGATCTTGGCGTGCACCGCCTGGAACTCGTCGCTGAAGCCCTGGCTGCGATAGAGTTCGTAGCCGCGCGCGGCGCTCTCGGCCCGGCGCAGCAGCACGCGCAGATCGGAGATCTTCTTTTGCACCTGGACGGTGTGGTTCACCGACGCCGCGTCGGACCGCGACTTGACGTCGAGGGCGATCGACGCCGCGGTGATGATCAGGAGGATGGCAAGTCCAGCACCGAGAATGACGCGCTGCGTTGGGATCAAGGGGCTTCTTTCTGGTCCTTCGGCGGCGCGCTCGCGTCCGCGCCGGCGAGGCATTCCCGGATCGTGGTCAGCAACGCTTCCGGCGTGAACGGCTTGCGCAGGCAGCGCGTTGCGCCGAGTTCCAGCGCCATGCGGAGAAAATCGGGAGAGGGCGAGGCGGACGAGGCGAAGGCATAGCCCGACATCGCGATCAGCGGCGTGGCAGGGGCGCGCTCGTGAAAGATGCGGATGGATTCGAAGCCGCGCATATGCGGCATGAAGATGTCGACCAGCATGACGTCGAAGGCTTGCGATTCCAGCGCAGCCAGTCCTGTTTCGCCGCCGTCGGTCAGCGTGACGTCGAAGCCCTGACGTTGGAGGAGGACCTCGATGGTCGCGCCGACCATCGGATCGTCATCAACCACGAGAATACGCGGCATGACACTTCCCAGAAGATCGAAGTCCCCACTGTGGTTTGTGATATCCGCGAATCGTGGGTCCGGTCAATTTGCGATTGGATCGCGCAAGGTATGCACGGTTTGGTGCATAAAGGTCCATTTGCATCGATTTGTATTTATCCGTGCACGCGAGATCGAGCCGAAGCGAGTGAGGAAGACGCCGGTCGCGCAAAAGGCGCCGCATCGCTGCGACGCCTTTCGCCTCTCGTCTCGGCGATCTGCTTACGGGCAAGGATGCCGCCGGCCGTCGTATCCGAGATAGGTGCCCGAGGCCGGGTCGTAAGATTTGAACCGCCGCGCGCAATAGGCGGGGTCGCCGCCGCCATCCTGCACCACGGCCACCGTCGGTTCGTCATAGTAGCCGTAGTAGTAGGGATCATCGTAATAGCCGTAGCCGCTGCCGTAATAGGCGTAGGAGCCGAGGCCGCCGAACGCGGCGCCAGCCGCGAAGCCCGGCCAGAAGCCGCCGTGGCGATGGTGATGGTGGCGGCCGCCGTGCCAGTGACGACCGCTCCAATTGCCGCTGCCGCCCTGCCAGCTGCCGCTGCCGCCCTGCCAGTTGCCCGCGACTGCAGCGCTACGGGTCCCACTGAAGCTTGGCGAGATAGCGGCACGGTCTGCCGCGCCCCCGACGAAACTGCCACCGCCCGGACGAACCGCGCCCCCGGCTGCGAAATTGCCACCGCCCGGGCGCATCGCGGCTCCGCCCCCGAAACCGCCGCCACCGCCCTGGAACGCGGCGCCGCCGCCGCCCATGCGGGCGCCGCCACCGAAGCCGCCGCCTCCGCCACCGACTGCGGCACCTCCGCCGCCGATCGCGGCACCTCCGCCACCGACCGCGGCGCCACCGCCCGCTCCGACCGCGGCGGCACGACTCTGCTGCGCAATGCTCGGGCTCGCCAAGGGAAGAACCAACGCCACCGTCGCAGCGGCACTCAATAATTTCAGATTGTTCATGGTAAACTCCTTTCCCGGAAAGCAACCCTGCGAAAGCGCGTGGGTTCCTGGGATCACGCCGGTTTGCGCGCGCATGGAGCCTCAGGTCCCGCCGCTGTATCGGGCATGAATGAATCGCGTCCGCTTTGCGGCAGGGGTGTGCGCGGCAGGCGGACTTGCCGGGGGCGCCGACGCGCCTGCCGAACTGGACATTTCGCCCCCCGGATGGCATCAGGACCCCACGAAGCAGGGCCCTTGCCGCATGAAACAATTCTTTCTCAAGTTCTTCACCTGGTGGAATGGCCAGACCTTTGGCACCCAGCTCTGGACCAAGCGGTATGGCGAGCTGGTCGGCGAGGACGAGCAGGGCAACCGTTACTACCGCACGCAGGGCGGGGCGATCGATCCAACGCTCGGCTTCGAGCGGCGCTGGGTGATCTATAACGGCTATGCGGAAGCGAGCCGGATTCCGCCGTCCTGGCATGGCTGGATCCACCATGTCGTCGACAAGCCGCCGACCGAGATCGATTACCAGCCGCGCGAGTGGGAAAAGCCGCACCAGCCGAATCTCACCGGCACAGCGAAGGCCTATCGGCCCTCCGGCTCGACGCTCGCCAGCGGCAGGCGTCCCAAGGCGACCGGCGACTATCAGCCCTGGACGCCCGGCTAGTCCTTTCGTCCCACCCACGAACCATCGTCAAAAGCGGATGCATATGCATCCGCGCCGCGCCGCTGTGGACAACGGGAACAGCGGGGACGCCGCTTGCGCGGCCGTTGCCTCGGGGCGGGCGATGCGGCTCAATGATCCCATCTTACGGAGATGGGAGACCATCGCGTTCGGTTCGGGCAACAGTTCGCGACTGTCCCGAGATGCAGCGGCCGCCGAGGAAGGACTCGATCGGGAGATAGGCCCCCGGTCTGGAAGCTCCGACATCGCCCGATGTGAATGTGCAGCCACCGTGAGACAGGAAAGGCCGCTCGGGAAACCGAGCGGCCTTTTTCTTTGGGAGAGGTCCAGGAAGGGTCACGTGCCCGGACGCAGCGCAGCGCTTCTTTAGCGATGTGCTGCAGAGCCGGGGGCCCATGCTGCAACGGACCCCGCAGCTTCCTGGGTCCCGGCTCTGCGCAGCAGCGTTGCACGCTGCAGCGCGTCCGGGACACGAGGGTCGCAGCTAGTTCACCCGCACGGCCGCGCGCTTCACCGCCTCGAGCCGTTGCGCCTGGTTTTGCGCGCCGCGCTCCCTCAGCAGCGCCCGCACTTCAGCCGGCGCGGTGTCGGGCGATCCCGCATTGAACGGCGGGGCTGGATTGTATTCCATCTGCAGCTGGATCGCTTCGGCCGTGGTGCGATTGACCATGATCGAGACCAGCGTCAACGCGAAATCGATGCCTGCGGTGACGCCGCCACCGGTGATGCGGTTGCGATCGACGCAGACGCGGGTCTTGGTCGGCGTCGCGCCGAACTGCGCGAGCATCTCCATTGCGCTCCAATGGGTGGCGGCGCGGTAGCCCTTCAAGAGGCCCGCGGCGCCAAGGGCCAGCGATCCCGTGCACACCGAGGTGACGTACTTGGCGCCTGCCGCCTGCCTGCGCAGGAATTCGAGCACGTCCTCGTCGTTGAGAAGGTCGTTGGTGCCCTGGCCGCCCGGCACGCAGATGACATCGAGCTGGGGGCAATCCGCAAAGGTCGTGGTCGGCGTCAGCGTCAGCACGGAATCGCTCGGCACCGGCTCGATCCGCTTCCAGATCAAGTGCAGCTTTGCGTCCGGCACCATGGCGAACACCTGCAAGGGGCCGGTGAAGTCGAGCTGGGTGACGCGCGGAAATACCAGGATTCCGATCTGGAGCGGTGACGACATGGGAGCCTCCGATAATGCGCTTGACGCCGGCAGAATGGCATGGTGCCTTTCTGTCAGAAATGGCATAATTCCCTCGCTTTCGGACATGCGTTACGGGTTGGCCCATGATCGGCATCCTGATCTTTCCAGACTTCCAGCTGCTCGATGCTTCGGGCCCGATCTCGGCGTTCGAGATTGCAGCGCGCTGCATCGGCAAGGCGCCAGCTATCCGCGTTCTCGCTGCCAAGCCGGGGCTGGTGCGCAGCTCGTCGGGCGTCGAGATGATGGCGCGTGACTTCAAGACCGCGAACGCGATCACGACGCTCGTCGTGGCCGGCGGCATGGGCGTCGCGGAGGCCGCGCGCTGCGAGATCACGCGGGCCTTCGTGCAGCGGCTGGCGCGGCGCGGCGTGCGGGTCGCGAGCGTCTGCTCGGGTGCCTTCGTGCTGGCCGAGGCGGGGCTTCTCGATGGCCGCCGCGCCACCACCCATTGGGGACGGACGCGCGATTTCATCGCGCGTTTTCCCAAGGTGAAGTTCGAGCCGGACCAGATTTTTACCCGCGACGGTAATGTGTGGACATCCGCAGGTATCACCGCAGGGATCGACCTCGCGCTCGCGCTGGTCACCGAGGACCACGGTGAGGAGATCGCGCAAGCGACCGCGCGCCAGCTCGTGCTGTACCATCGCCGCAGCGGCGGCCAGTCGCAATTCTCGTCGCTGCTGGAGCTGAAGGCGCCGAACGGTCGCTTCGGTGCACTGCTATCCTGGGCGCGCGAAAATCTCGACGCGCCGCTGACGGTGGAGGAGCTCGCCGATCGCGCCGGAATGAGCGCACGGCATTTTGCCCGCGCCTTCGCCGCCGAGACAGGCACGACGCCGTCCAAGGCGATCGAGCGGCTCAGGCTCGAAGTCGCGCGCGAGCGCGTGCAGTCCTCGCGCGAGGCGATCGAGCGCGTGGCGGAGGTGACCGGCTTCCGCGACCCCGAGCGCATGCGGCGCGCCTTCATCCGCGCCTATGGCCAGCCGCCGCAGGCCCTGCGGCGCGCGGCGCGGGCGGGGTAGGGGCACCCGGCACAGACCTCCCTTCCAGGACGCCGGCCGCTTCGGCACGAACGTCAGCTCTGCGGTCAGCCGAATTCCTTGCCGACCTCTCGTCCGACGGAGGCAATCACCTCATTCTGGCCGCTGAAATCGACAGAGGCGCCCGTGAGATAAACTGCCACGATGAGCGCCGAACGCTGAGGTGGCCATGCGATCGCGACGTCGTTGTTGGTGCCGTGGCCGCCCGTTCCGGTCTTGTCGCCCACGCGCCAGCCCTGCGGCAAGCCGGCGCGCAATCGGCTGTCGCCTGTCTTGTTCGCGATCATCCATTTGGACAGCTGCTCCCGACCTGCCGGCGGGAGCGCGTTGCCGAGCACCAGACGCCTGTAATTCTCAGCCATCGCGTTTGGACTCGTCGTGTCGCGAACATCGCCGGGCGCAGCTTCGTTCAACTCGGTCTCTACGCGGTCCAATCGGGTCACGTCGTCACCGAGGCTGCGCGCGAAGGCGGTCAAGCCGGCGGTGCCTCCTATGTTCCTGAGAAGCAGGTTCCCCGCCGTATTGTCGCTCCTCGTAATGGCAGCCTCGCAGAGTTCGCGCAGCGACATGCCTTCCGGACCGACATGCTCACGGGTGATCGGCGAATTCTCGACGATGTCGGATTGTTCGATGCGGACGCGGCGATCGAGGCCGTCCAGCTTGTCTCCCAGCCTCTTCAATATTGCTGCGGACGCAAGCACCTTGAAGGTGCTGCACATCGGAAATCGTTCGTCTCCCCTATGATGAATCGACGCGCCGGTTTGCGTGTCGAGCACGGTGACGCCGAGCCGGCCGCCGCTTTCAAGTTGTCTGATGGCCTCCAACAGTCGTGTTGTTTCGAGTGTCGCAGCGCTCGAAGCGTTCGAGAGGAAGAAATGTCCCGCGAGCACAAGTGTGGATGATCCGAACTGACGTCGCGTTAGCATCGTGAACTCCCATTGAAACTGCGCTTTTTTGCTGCGTGCTCCCGCGATTGACAAACGATGCTTCGTAAGGCCAACCATAAGTAAAACTTGGATCAGACGTGGCCCGCCGACCTCCCAGCGTTTCCAATCTTCCGCTGAACGCACTTCGTGCTTTCGAGGCGGCAGCGCGCCACCTCAGCTTCACCAAGGCCGGCCTGGAACTCCGTGTGTCGCAGGCCGCAGTGAGCCAGCAAGTGCGAACTCTGGAGCGAAGCCTGCGTGTGGAGCTGTTCAGGCGGCTCACGCGAGGGCTTGCCCTTACGGAGGAAGGCGAGGCGCTGTTGCCTGCCATTTCCGATGCTTTCGGTCGCATCAACCAGGTGCTGGATCGTTTCGAAAATGGCCGCATGCGGGAGACGCTGATGATCGGCGTCGTCGGAACGTTCGCAGCAGGCTGGCTCGTTCCTCGCATCAAGACTTTCACCTCGAGCCACCCGCAGGTCGATATCAGGATCTTTGCGAACAACAATCGTGTCGATCTCGGCGCCGAGGGTTTGGACTTCGCCATTCGATTTGGCGACGGCGCCTGGCACGGTACCAACGCAGAGCGCTTGGTCGATGCTCCCTTCACTCCGATGTGCACGCCAGCGATGGCGAAGCGTCTCAAAGACCCGATCGATCTCCATCAAGAAGTGCTGCTGCGGTCCTACCGATCCGGCGAGTGGACACAGTGGTTCGAGGCAGCGAAATGCAGCCAGCCGCGCATGACGGGTCCGATGTTCGATTCATCGATTTCCTTGGCGCATGCTGCGGCTCGCGGAGGCGGGGTCGCACTTTTGCCGGTCATCTTGTTCTCGGAGGAGGTCGCCCGGAAACGCCTGGCCTGTCCCTACAACACGCGCGTCCATCTTGGGTCGTACTGGCTCACGTCCCTCAAATCAAAGCGGCACACGCACGCGATGCAGGCATTCCGGCAGTGGATATTGGCCGAATGCAAGAGGATGGGAATCAAGTGAACTTGCGCAGTCCGCCTTGCTCAAGCGGACTGCGGCGATGTTCACTTATCCGGCTTTTCGCTCACGATGGCGCCAGTTTTGGGATCGGCGTGGAATTCCATCTTCTGGCCGTTCTTGACTCCCTCGCCCTCCCACTGGCCATCGTCGGCTTCAAGCTTGGTGACCTGTGAATAGCCGGACTCCATGAGCTTGGCTTTCACTTGTTCCATCGGCATCCAGTCAGGTCCGGGTTGATCGGCCCTCGCTGCCGAGCCCATGGCAAGCGAGCCGAGAACCAGAATCATGGCGAACTTCATCGCTAACCTCCTTGCGGTTAGAGGCTTCAACCGGGGTCCTGAACGGATGTTCCTCCCCTGCGTCGGTGCGACGCGAACGAGGGTGCGTCAGTCTTGGTTGCCTCGTCGGGCGCATTTGCGCGCACTCTCAGTCGCCGCGCGATCGGCATCAGCATGTAGGGCGCAAGGTGAATCGGAAACTGCGTCAGCGCGAAATAGAGCCAGGTGGTGGGCGGCAATGCGCCGGCGGTTGCCGCCAGCATCAGGCCGAGATTGCGCTGTGACACCATCAGGCCGATGGCGAAGGCGCGCTCGGTGCCGGCGCGCCGAAAGATCAATGTCGTGACCGCGAGCAGGGTGAAATAGACCGCGAAGGCGAGCAGTGCGACAGTGATCGCAAACAGCGGATCAGCGACGAAATCGTGCGCCACGTCGCCCATGACGGCGGATGCGAAGACCAGCAGGATGAGGATGTTGAAGCCGTCGATCGGCCGCTTGTGGCGCTGGATCGCCTCGGTGCCGAACAGGCGGCGGATGACGGTCGCGGCCAGCAGCGATGCGGCGAGGATTCCGAGCAGCTTCAGGCCGAGCGCGAGCGGCGAGATGCTGAGCATGCCGCCGAGAAAGAGGCTCGCGAACAGCGAGGCGGTGAAGGGCACGAGCGCGGTCGCGGTGACCAGGGTGACCAGCGGCAGCGTGGCGTCGAGGCCGATCAGCGCGGCGAGCGCGGGCGCTGCCATCATCGGCGAAGCCATGCCCTGGAGCATCAGCGCGAGGAAGAGACCGGGTGAGCTTTTGTCGAGCCCGCTTCCCTGGGCGAGGAGGGCGACGATCAGCGGCACACCGATCGTGGTCCAGGCCGTGGCGGCCGCGACCAGCGCCGGCCGGCGCAGATGTCCGTACAGCGCGACGAGATCGACGCGCATGAAGGAGATGCAGAGCAGAAGGAAGATCGCCTCGGTGACGTAGGGGCGCAGCAGCGCGCCGAGCGGCGGCACCGCGACCGCGATGAAGGCAATCGCCGCCACCGCGCGCGTGCCCTGGCCACCGAGCCATGCGAGGGCACGCAGGGGGAGGGCGAGGGCGGCTTCGAGGAGGGAGGGCATTTCTGTCGGGATTGTCGGTTCGGGGGCATACCCGCATTCGGCCCCGGGGAGGGGGCTCACGACTATCCCATCCGGGAGCCGGCCTGGCCAGACCGGGCCGGGAAGGGCAGGGATGCCGCCCTTCCCCCGCCGTATTCGGCGTGTTAACCGGAGGGCCTGCGAGCGGCGGTATCCCCTGTAGAATGTCCAACGAGCCCGATTCGCTGTTGAAGCCGCGCGAAATGTTCAAAACCTTTTCCCTGACCGGTCTTGCGGCGCTTTTGGCCGCCACCGCACTGACGGCTGCGACGCCGGCAAGTGCGCAGATCGGCACGATCTTCTCCGATCCGCCGCCACTGCGGCCGCCCGGCAGCATTCCGCGCGGCCAGCCCCAGCCGCAGCAGATGCCCGAGGACGACGAAGAGGTGCCGGAGCTGCCGCCGCAGGGCCGGGTGCTGCCGTCGCGCCCGATGCCGCCGCCTCCGGGCCGGCAGGGCAACGTGATGCCCGGGCCGGTCGAGACCCAGCCCCTAGCACCGCCGCCGGGCTCGACCCTCGCGCCGCCGAACCAGCCGCCCTCAGCCGCGATCAATCCGCCGGGTCCGCAAGGCGCTCCCGGAGCGCCCGGTCAGCGGCAGCCCCAGCAGAAGGGCGGCGTGCCGCAGACGCCGGCCAGCCTCCAGCCGGGCGACGAGGTCGTGACGGAGCCGCCGGCCCAGAAGATCGTGAACAAGAAGGCGACCTTCTCCGGCCTCGACAAGATCACCGGGCGCATCATCAATTTCGACGAGGAGATCGGCGAGACCGTCCAGTTCGGTGCGCTCCGCGTCAAGACCAACGCCTGCTACACGCGTCCGGCGACTGAAGCGGCCAACACCGACGCCTTCGTCGAGGTCGACGAGATCACCTTGCAGGGCGAGGTGAAGCGGATCTTCTCGGGCTGGATGTACGCGGCGAGCCCCGGCCTGCACGGCGTCGAGCATCCGATCTACGACATCTGGCTGACCGACTGTAAAGAGCCGCAGCAGACCGTGGCGACGGCGGCACCGGATCCGGCCGCGGCCAAGCCGCCGCCACCGCCGCCCACGCAGAAGAAGGCCGCGCCCAAGCAGGTGCAGCAGCGCCCGCCGCAGCCGCTGCCGCCGATCCAGCAGCAGCAACCGGCGCCGCCACCGCCGCCACCACCGGAGCAGCGCCCAGGCCTGTTCGGCATCCCCGGATTTGGCCGCTAGCGAGGCGTTCGTTATTGCCGCGAAGCGATGATTTCGAGGGCGCTCGCGCCCGGGATCGCTTCGCCGGCGGAGAGCTTCAGGAAATCGCCGGGCTCGCCGGCCAGCGCCCTGTCGAGCAGCGCGGTGTAGCGTCGCCGTGAGATCTCGACGGCGCCGAAGCTCTTCAGGTGCTCGGTGACATATTGGGTGTCGAGCAGCTCGAAGCCGCCGTGAATGAGCCGCGCGACCAGATGCACCAGCGCGACCTTCGAGGCATCGCGCACGGTGTGGAACATGCTCTCGCCGAAGAAGGCCCGCCCCAGACTGACGCCGTAGAGACCGCCGACGAGCTCGTCGCCCTGCCAGGCTTCGACGCTGTGGCAATGGCCGAGCTCGAACAGCCCGCCATAGAGGTCGCGGATGCGCTTGTTGATCCAGGTGTCCTCGCGGCCCACTTGCGGCGCCGCGCAGCCGGCGATGGTCGCCTTGAACGCGGTGTTGACGGTGACGCGAAACTGATCCGAGCGCACCGTGCGCGCAAGGCGCGAGGCGACGCGGAAGCCGTCGAGCGGGATGACACCGCGTAGCTCCGGCTCGACCCAGAACAGGGTCGGATCGTCGGCGCTTTCCGCCATCGGAAAGATGCCGCAGGCATAAGCGCGCAGCAGCACGGCCGGCGTGATTTCAGACGGGGCGGAGTCGCGCGAAGTCATGGCTTGCCATCATAGCAGGATCGCAATGCAGTTGCGATGGGTGCGGCCGGACCGCTCAGCTCGCGGCAGCGGTGCTGGTCTTGCCGACGCTGGCGGGCAAGCGGCCGAACTTCAGCACGACCCGGGTTCCGGAATGCGCGGGATCGCGCTCGACCGTGGCGTCGAGCTTGGTGGCCATGGCCGCGACGATGCGCTGGCCCATGCCGGTGGAGCGCGGATCGGCCTTGGCGTTGTCGCCGACGCCGTCGTCGGTGATCGAGAGCAGGAGGTCGTCGCCTTGCGAGATCAGCTCGACATGGATCGGGCCGGCGCCGTCGGGGTAGGCGTATTTCACCGCGTTCATCACCAGCTCGTTGACGATGATGCCGACGGCGACCGCACGGTCCGGATCGATCTCGATCGGCTCGGCCTTCAGCGTCAGGCGCGACATGCGGTTGCCTTCGGCCGACCGCCTGAGATCCTCGAGCAGCGAGTCCAGATATTGATTGAGGACCACGCTCTTGAGGTCCTGCGAGGTGTAGAGGCGGCGGTGCACCTGGGCCACCGCGGCGACGCGACCCATCGCGTTGGTCAGCGCCGCCTTGACCTCGTCCTGCGCGGCGGAGCTTGCCTGCAGGTGCAGCAGCGAGGCGATGATCTGAAGCGAGTTGCCGACGCGGTGGTTGACCTCGCGCAGCAGGAGCTCGCGTTCGGCGGCGAGCGCCGCGTAGCGGTCGCGCGAGGCGTGGATCTCGGCCTCGGCTTCCTCGCGCGCCCGTTGCAGCTCGGCCTGGCGTAGCGCGCCTTCGGCCGCGACGTGGAGGAGCGGGATGAAGTCGCCCTGGACGTCCTTGACCAGATAGTCGGCCGCTCCGGCCTTGAGCGCCGTCACCGCAATGCTGGAATCCTGCGAGGCGGTCACGAACACGACGGGCGGCGCGTCCGGGATCGCCATGATCTGCTCAAGCGTCTCGAGCCCGTCGAGGCCCGGCATGTACTGATCGAGCGCGACGACGTCGATGCCGCCTTCGGTGCTGTTCTGGGCGGCGGCACGGCGGATGCGCGCGAGCCCTTCCTCGCCGCTCGCGGCATGGACGACCCGGAACCCGCGCCGCGTCAGGCCGCGATCGACCAGGCGCGCCAGCGCCCCGTCGTCGTCAATGTAGAGCAGTGTCGGCGTGCGCTGGTTCATGTGGCGGCGGGCGGGACCTGGATGACCGAGAAGAACAGACCGAGCTGCCGGATGGCGTTGGCGAAATTCTCGTAGTTGACGGGCTTGGTGATGTAGACGTTGCAGCCGAGCTCGTAGCAGCGCTTGATCTCCTGGGAATCGTCGGTGGTGGTCAGCACCACCACGGGCGAGGCCTTCAGGTATTTGTTCTCCTTGATCTGCTTCAGGATGTCGATCCCGGTCATGTCGGGGAGGTTGAGGTCGAGCAAGATCAGGAGCGCGTTGCCCTTCTGCACGAGCCCGGAGCCGTCGGCGCCGAACAGGTGCCGCATGGCGTCGGTCCCGGTGGTGAAGGAGACGATCTCGTTGTTGACGCCCGAGCGGCGGATGTTGCGCTCGATCAGACGGGCATGGCCCTCGTCGTCCTCGACCATGATGATGGTGACAGGCTGGGTCATCGATCTCTGTTCCGGTTGCTCACGTTCCAGGCGATCGGCAGCGTGATCGTGAAGGTGCTGCCCGTGTTGAGTTCCGATGATACCGACATGGTGCCGCCGAGGCGACGCACAAGTGCACGCACATGGGCAAGACCAATGCCCTGGCCGGGCTTGTCCTGGGTTCCCGCGCGGCGGAACAGGTCAAATATCCGCTGGTGGTCCTTGGGATCGATGCCGCGGCCGTTGTCGCTGACCTCGAAGATAGCGTAGCCGAGCTTGGTCCGCCCGCGGATTCTGATCTCGCCGGGCACGCCGGGCTTGAGATACTTGATGGCATTGTCGATCAGGTTGGAGAAGATCTGCTCGAGGGCGAGACGGTCGCTCACGAGGTCCGGCAGGGGCTCGACGTGAATCTCGGCCTGCGCCTCGGCGGCCTGGTGCGCCAGCGTCGTCACGATGGCCTCGATCAACTCGCGCGTGTCGACCTTCACCGGCTGGAATTCGCGCCGGCCCTCGCGGGTGAGATTGAGGATGGCCGAGATCAGCCGGTCCATCTTGGCGATCGACGATTTGATGAAGCCGAGCGCTTCGGAGAAATCCTCCTGGAGCTGCTTGTCGCCGCCCTCCAGCGCGATCTCACCCGGCGCGGCGGGCGCGAGCGGCGCTCCTTCCGCGGGGGCGTGCGCGAGGCTGCCGATGCGGCGGAAGATGTCGCCGCCGAGCTCATCGAGCTCGCTGGTGAAGCCCATGATGTTGACGAGTGGCGAGCGCAGATCATGGCTGACGATATAGGCAAAGCGCTGGATTTCGTCGTTGGCCTCGCGCAGGTCCGCCGTGCGTTCGTCGACGACGGTCTCGAGGTTGGCGTAGGCCTCGCGCAGGCGCGCTTCGGCTTCGTCGCGCACGCGTGCCGAACGCCGCACCAGCCAGATCGAGATCAGCGCCAGCACCACAACGAGGCCGGAGCCGATTCCGGTCATCGAGGCGGCCAGGGTCTGGCTGCGGTCGGAGTTGGTCGTGCGGAGGCGGAACAGCCGCTCCTCCTCCCGCATCATCGTGTTGGCGACGCTGGCGATCCTCGCCGTGGCGTCCTGGGCTGCCAGCTCACGCACCAGTGCCGTGGCCTTGTCCGCCTGGCCTTGCCGAATGAAGGCCATTTCCTGCGCGAACTGGCTGAGCCGGGTTTCAATCGCCGTGCTCAGCTTCTCGACATTCTCGCGTTGCCCCGGATTGTCGACGCTCTGGCGGGTGAGCTTGTCGAGGGCCGGGATGATGGCGGCCACGGCCTTTTCATGATCAGTCCTGAAGTTGTCTTCCCCGGTCAACAGGTAGCCACGGGCGCCGCTCTCTGCACGTCGGATCTCCAGCAGCAGGGCATTGATCTGGTTCTCCACCTCGATGGTGTGAACCACCCATTTGCTATCCTCCCGCGCCTTGTTGACGAGGTAGACGGAACCGGCGCTGATCACGGTCAGCACCAAAAGGCCCGCCGCGAACAGCAGGATCTGCCAGAATGCGCGCCGTCGCTGGCCTTCAGCCGTCACGACGGTTCACCTGTCTGCAGGCAATGGAGTTCAAAACGCCCCCTTGGAACTGCCCCAACCATCCAGAACGCGATTGGAGGCAAGGGGTTCCATGAGAGCATGTGATTATCGCGGCGCTGGTTCCGCCTTGCCGGCCAGGTACTGCTCCAGCCAGTGGATGTGGTAGTCGCCGTTGATGATGTCGGCTTCGCGCACCAGCGCGCGGAACAGCGGCAGCGTGGTCTCGATGCCTTCGACCACCATCTCGTCCAAGGCGCGGCGCAGCCGCATCAGGCATTCGGCGCGGGTCTTGCCGTGCACGATCAGCTTGCCAACGAGGGAGTCGTAATAGGGCGGGATCGTGTAGCCCTGGTAGACGGCGGAATCGATCCGCACCCCGAGGCCGCCGGGCGGATGATATTGCAGGATCCGGCCGGGCGAGGGGCGGAAGGTCTGCGGATTCTCGGCGTTGATGCGGCACTCGATCGCATGGCCGATGACCTGGACTTCGTCCTGCCTGGCCGGCAGGTCGCCGCCGGCGGCGATGCGGATCTGCTCCAGCACGAGGTCGATGTCGGTGATGCTCTCGGTGACGGGATGTTCCACCTGGATGCGGGTGTTCATCTCGATGAAGTAGAACTCGCCGTCCTCGAACAGGAATTCGATGGTGCCGACGCCGAGATATTTCATCTCGCGCATCGCTTTCGCGCAGGTCTCGCCGATCTTGGCGCGCGCGGCGGCAGCGAGCACGGGCGAGGGGCCTTCCTCCCAGACCTTCTGGTGGCGCCGCTGCAGCGAGCAGTCGCGTTCGCCGAGATGGATCGCGCCGCCGCGGCCATCGCCGAGGATCTGAATCTCGATGTGGCGCGGCTTCTGCAGGTATTTTTCCAGATAGACGGAAGCATCGCCAAAGGCGGATTTGGCCTCGTTGGCCGCCGTCGACAGCGCCAGCTGCAGGTCGGCCTCGCTGTGCGCGACCTTCATGCCGCGGCCGCCGCCGCCCGCCGCCGCCTTCACCAGCACGGGGAAGCCGATTTTCCTCGCGATCGCCATCGCATCGTCGTCGGGACCGACGGCGCCGTCCGAGCCGGGCACCACGGGGATGCCGAGGCGCTTGGCGGTCTTCTTGGCCTCGATCTTGTCGCCCATCAGGCGGATGTGCTCGGCCTTCGGACCGATGAAGTGCAGATTGTGCTCGGCGAGGATTTCCGCAAAGCGCGCGTTCTCGGAGAGGAAGCCGTAACCGGGATGCACGGCATCGGCGCCGGTGATCTCGCAGGCCGCGAGCAGGGCGGGCACGTTGAGATAGCTGTCCTTGGACGCCGGCGGCCCGATGCAGACGCTCTCGTCCGACAGCCGCACATGCATGGCATCGGCGTCGGCGGTGGAGTGCACGGCGACGGTGGCGATCCCGAGCTCCTTGCAGGCCCTGAGGATGCGAAGGGCGATCTCGCCGCGGTTGGCTATGAGGATCTTGTCGAACATGTTGTCCTGCAGCGAATGGCGAGTGGCGAATGGCGAGTAGGGAAGGCTGACGCCATTCGCTATTCGCTATTCCCCATTCGCGTCACTCAATGATCACCAGCGGCTCGCCGTACTCGACCGGCTGGCCATCCTCGACCAGGATCTGCGTCACCGTGCCGGCGCGCGGCGAGGGGATCTGGTTCATCGTCTTCATGGCTTCGATGATCAGCAGGGTCTGGCCGACCGAGACCTTGGCGCCGACGTCGATGAACGGCTTTGCGCCCGGCTCCGGCGCCCAATAGGCCGTGCCGACCATCGGCGAGGTCACGGCGCCGGGATGCTTCGACAGATCGGCCGCGGCAGGGACCGCGGGGCTTGCTGCCAGCGGCAGGGCGGCCGGAGGAGCCGTCACCTGCATCGGCATGGTCGCGGCAACGCTGATGTTGCGGGCGACGCGCAGGCGCAGACCCGCTCGCTCGATCTCGATCTCGGTGAGGCTGGTCTCATCGAGCAGAAGTGCCAGCTCGCGGACGAGCGCGGAATCCTCGCTGGAAAACTTTGCGGCTGC
The DNA here is from genome assembly GCF_044909005.1 of Bradyrhizobium sp. USDA 223. Classification (NCBI taxonomy): domain Bacteria; kingdom Pseudomonadati; phylum Pseudomonadota; class Alphaproteobacteria; order Hyphomicrobiales; family Nitrobacteraceae; genus Bradyrhizobium; species Bradyrhizobium sp. USDA 223. Next base: position 2,818,234 of record NZ_JBIYDR010000001.1, on the reverse strand, counting down.
TTTGTCGTCTGGCTGGCGCGCCATGTTGTTTGATCCGAATGTTCTGTTGGAAGGGAGCGTCAGGCGTTGGGCTTGATGCCGAGCTTGGCGGCAAGGCCCTGGATGGCGAGGCGGTAGCCCTCGATGCCGAAACCGCAGAGCGAGGCGAAAGCCGCGCGCGCAGTGTAGGAATGGTGACGAAAACTCTCACGGGCGTGGATGTTGGTCACGTGCACCTCGACCGTCGGAATCTGCACCGCGAGCAGCGCATCGTGCAGTGCGATCGAGGTGTGGGAATAGCCGCCGGCATTGATGATGATGCCCTTCATCTTGCGCCGATGCGCCTCGTGGATGAAATCGATCAGCTCGCCTTCGCGGTTGGATTGCCGGCAGTCCGCCTTCAGGCCGAACGTCGCGGCCGTGTCCCGGCACAGCGCCTCGACGTCGGCCAGCGTCGCATGGCCATACTTGTCGGGCTCGCGGGTCCCCAGCATGTTGAGGTTCGGCCCGTTCAGGACGAGGATCGTGTCGGTTGCAGGTTCGGCCATTCCAATCCCGGAAAGAGGTGTTTCGGCGTGGCGGGGGTTATAGGTAACAAAGCGCGTGAGGGGAAGCCTTGAAGGGCCTCAGGGGCGGGGTCAGCCACCTCATCCAGTGCGCAAAAACCTGTGCGGAAACTACGGAATTTGCTTGTTAACCAGGCTGAAGCATGGCTGCCGGGTGCATGCAAAGGGGCGGGCATCGCTGCCCGCCCCCAAGAGCTTGCCGGTGTCCGGCCTTAGACGTTCAGGACGGCCACGATCTCATAGGTGTCCGGATCGATGATCACGATCTCTTCCCGGACCAGGACGTACTTGTAGCTCCGCCATTCCGGATAGATCGACACGACCCGCGACGGCAGGGCGTGAAGGGTGATGCCCTCCCGCGGAATGCGGGTGCCGACCGAGATCGAGAAGTTCACGTTCGTCACCGGGGCGACGCGCTGCTCGCGGATCACCGAGGTGATCTGGGTCCGCTGCTCGGTCGAGAGCTTGGCAGCGGCGCCCGCCTGGCCAACCGTGGTCGAGCTCTGGCCCTGGACGTTCTGGGTCGAACTGGTGCCAGTCTGGCCCTGCGCGTTCTGGTTCGTGCTCGTGCCGGTCTGGCCTTGGACATTCTGGTTGGTGCTCGTGCCGGTGCCCTTCTGGGTCTCGGTGGTCGAGGTGCCGCTCTTGCTGCCCTCGGCCTTCATGTCCTTCTGGTCCTTAGCTCCGGACTTGCTGGTGTCCTGGCTCATGCTCTTGGACTTGTCCTGCTGGGACTTGTCCATCTGACCCTGCGCGCGGTCGTCGGTGCGCTGGCCCTTGGTGGTGCCAGACTTGTCCTCGGCCGCGTTCTTGTTCATCGCGCCGCCGGAGGGGCGTTCGTCCTTCATCGCGCCGGACTTGTCTTCGGACTTCATCGCGCCGGAGCCGCCGGCCTGGCCAACGGTCCCCTTGTCATGGCTCATGGAGTCCCGGCCCATCGACCCGCCGCGCTCGGCTGCGCCGCCGGAGGGTTGGGACTGCTGCATCTGCTGCGAGCCAGCGCCGCTGTCGCGGCCCTTGTCTTGTGCGTTCGCCAGACCGGTACCCGCCACCAGCGCGACTGCGGCAACCGAAATCATAAAGCGGTTCAACATCGAAATTCTCCTCACGTGTTCATTCGCGTCATTGCCCGCGCCGACAACGAAAGGAGATTTGAGTTGTTCCGGAACTTGGACTGTTCCGCGGCATTTGTTTGTTGAACGCCAGATGAATGACTTTGCACGAAAGCGCCAACGTTCCGCGCAAGAAAAAAGGCCGGCATGTCTGCCGGCCTTTTCTGTTCTCGCTATCGTAAAACGTGTGATCAGCAAGTCGCCTTGCCGCAACGGGCAATGCCGATCTTCTCCTTCAGGCTTTCGACGCCGACGGCACCGATCACGATCTGCTTGCCGATGACGTAGCTCGGCGTACCGTTCATGCCCATCGCTTCGGCGAGCTTGAAATTCTCCTCGAGGGTGGCGCGCACCTCGGGGCTGGCGATGTCCTTCTCGATGCGAGCCGTGTCGAGACCGGCTTCCTTGGCGGCTTGCATCGCGCGGGCCTTGTCGGCGGCGCCGCGGCCGCTGAGCAGCTTCTGATGGAAGTCGAGATATTTCTTGCCGGAGGGATCCTGCATGCGCACGGCGACCCCGACCTGCGCCGCTTCCACCGAGCCCTGGCTCAGCACCGGAAATTCCTTCAGCACCACCTTCAGCTTCGGATCGCCCTTCATGATGGTCAGCATGTCGTCCATCGCACGCTTGCAATAGCCGCAATTGTAGTCGAAGAACTCGACGAAGGTGACGTCGCCGTCCCTGTTGCCGAGCACGACCTGGCGTGGCGAGTTGAAGATCGCCTCGGCGTTCTGCGCGATGCTGGCTTGGTGCTTCTGCGTTTCGGCCGCGGCCTGGCGCTTGCTGAGCTCGGCCATGGCCTCCTCGAGCACCTCGGGATGGCTGACGAGATAGTTCTTGATGATCTTCTCGATCTCGGTGCGCTGGCTGTCGGAGAAACTGTCGGCCGAGGCGGGCACGGCTGCGCCGAACATGGCGAGCGCGAACAGGGCAGGAGCGAGCAGGCGCAGCGAAGGCATAGTCAAATCCTCTTATCCAAAGCAGGTTTCGAGAACGTCCCGGCGGATTCAAGCCCGGTGTCGTGACGTCGTGGTCGGGCGTCGTTCGAGTTTGCGTCAGTTGCGCGGCGGCTTCGCCGCCACGATGTCGTCGGCCTTGACCCATCCGGGGGTGCCGACGGCGAAACGTGTTTTCGCGCGCGTGGCAAGCTCGCGGGCGGTTTTGTTGTCGCCGCGCAAATATGCGGCCTGGGCCGAGGCGAGATCTGCCTCCGCATAATCTCCCTTCCGGCCATAGGCCATCGCGAGCTGGGTATAACCGAGCGCCGCCTCGGGCTCCCGGGCCACCGCGGCGCGGAGAATCCGAACGGCATCGTCGGTGTAGGCCTTATTATCGGTTCCGACCAGAGCCTGCCCAAGTAACATCTCGATGAGGGGGGCGTTGTTCGAGAGGGCGACGGCCTTGCGCAAGGGAGCGATCGCTTCGGCCGCCTTGCCGCTTTCCAGGAGCGCCTGGCCGCGCACCTCGTAGAAATACGGGTTGTTCGGCTGCACCTGGATCAGCGCGTCGATCTGGGCGAGCGCGCTGCGTAGATCACCGTGCAGATAGGTGCTGATGGCGCGGGCATAGCGCGCCGGCAGGCTGTCGTTGGTCTGGGGATAGCGGCGGTACACCGTCTCCGGCCGCTCCATGAAGGCGGAGATCTTGGCGCGGACCATGTCGTGCCGAAGCTGGAGCGCGGGATCGTCCTTCTTGTTCCAGTAGGGGCTGGAGCTTGCGAACTCCTGTAGCGCGGCGACGCGCTCGGCCGGCATCGGATGCGACTGCAGGTAGGGATCGGCACCGCGCGCAGCGAACAGGCTCTCGCTGGTGAAGCGCTTGAACGTCTCGTACATGCCCTTGGGCGATTGCTGGGTCGCAGCCAGGAACTTCACGCCGGCGCGGTCGGCATTCTCCTCCTGCTGGCGCTGGTAGGACAGCAGCGTGCGGCGGATCACCTCCTGCGGAGCGGCGATGGCGGCCGCGCCAGCATTGGCGAGCCCGTTGTTGCCTACGCCGCTGCGCTGCGTGCTGCCGGCCGCAATCGCGCCGGCGCCGAGCAGCATCGCGATGATCATCTGGGTCTGGGCGGCGGCGAGCTGCTCTCGCAGCTTGGACAGATGGCCGCCCGCCAGATGTCCGGTCTCGTGCGCGAGCACGCCGATGATCTGGTTCGGCGTCTCCGATTGCAGGATCGCGCCCCAATTGACGAAGATGCGGCGGCCATCCGCGACGAAGGCGTTGAACGAGCCGTCGTTGATGATCACCATCTGGATGTTGTGCTTCTCCAGACCCGCAACGCGCAGGATCGGACGCGTGTATTCGCGCAGCAGCTGCTCGGTCTCGGTGTCGCGCAGGACCGGCGGCCCCTTGGCCTGAGCGCGCGCGGCCGAGAACGGCGTCAGCGCGATCGCCGTGGCCGTGACGAGGGCGGTGAGGGCGGAGGCCTTCTTGCGCAATGCGATCTGGAGCGACATCAAGCGGTCTTGGTCAAAAGGGGCTCGGTCAAGTGATCTTGGTCAAGCAGTTCAGTGATTGGTTTTGGTGATTGGCGGCGGACCGGATACGCGATATGCCCTTGTGAACGGTGCCCTTATGAGCCGTACAATGCGGCCAGTCTGGGGCACAAGCGCCCCGTTTACGGACCGGACGGACCGGTTCGCCAGCCAATAGCAGAAATCGATGCGCGACGCGACATTGAGGAACCGGTTGGGGCAGTGGCTCGAGCCCTCCCGCCGCAGCGATGTTCCCCCGTTCATGGTGATGGACGTCATGGCCGCGGCGGCCCGAATCGAGGCCGCCGGCGGTCATGTGATCCATATGGAGGTCGGCCAGCCCGCGGCCGGCGCCCCCAGGACTGCGATCGCGGCCGCCCATGCGGCGCTCGAGGCCGGACGGATCGACTACACCTCCGCGCTCGGCATCCCCGGTCTGCGCGCGCGCATCGCGCGCCATTATCGCGGCACCTATGGCTGCGATGTCAGCCCCGAGCGGATCGTGGTGACGACGGGCTCATCGGGCGGCTTCATCTTGGCCTTCCTGTCGATGTTCGAACCTGGCGATCGCGTCGCCGTGACGGTGCCGGGCTATCCGCCGTATCGACATATCCTGACCGCGCTCGGCTGCGAGCCGGTGCTGATCGAGACCACGAACGAAACGCGTCACGCGCTGACCGGCGAGGCCCTGCTCGCGGCGCATCGCAAGGCACCGCTGAAGGGTGTTCTGGTCGGCAGCCCCGCCAATCCGACGGGCACGATGATGTCCCGTGAAGCGCTCGCCGGCCTGATCGCGGCGGCGGAAGATGCCGGCATCCGCTTCATCTCCGATGAGATCTATCACGGGCTCGATTACGCGTTGCCGGCCGTGACGGCGGCCGCGCTATCCGAGCACGCGCTCGTGATCAATTCGTTCTCGAAGTATTTTTGCATGACGGGCTGGCGCGTCGGCTGGATGGTGGTGCCCGAGATCCTTGTGCGGCCGATCGAGCGGCTACAGCAGAACCTCTCGATCTCGGTGCCCGCGCTGTCGCAGATCGCAGCGGAGGCTGCCTTCGACGGCACGGCCGAGATGGAGGCGATCAAGCACGGCTACCAGGAAAACCGGCGCGTCCTGATCGATGGCTTGCCCAAGGCCGGACTGACGAGATTCCTGCCGGCTGACGGCGCCTTCTATCTCTATGCCGACGTCTCGGATTTCACCTCGGACAGTTTTGAATTCGCAAAGCAGATGCTGGAGCAGGCGCGCGTGGCGACAACGCCCGGCCTCGACTTTGATCCTGTCCATGGCCGTTCATTCATCCGCTTTTCCTATGCACGCTCGCTCGATGAGATGCGGGAGGCAGTTGACCGGATCGCTCACTGGCTTAAATAGCCGCCAGTTTCGACAGCCCTCCGGAGTTCGACGTGCCTGACCGTTCCACCCCGTCCGCGGCAACGCCACATTCCTCTCTCGCCGCATTGATGTGGCCGACGCAACCGGGCGAAGCCGTCGGCACGCTGCGTGCCGTCGTGCTGATTGCGCTCGGCACCGCGCTGATGGCGCTGTCGGCCAAGGTAAATCTGCCGCTGCCCTACGTGCCAATGACGCTGCAGACTTTGGTGGTGCTGATGATCGGTGCCGCCTATGGCTGGCGCCTTGGCAGCGCAACCATGATCGCTTACCTCGCCGAGGGCGCGCTCGGACTTCCGGTGTTTGCAGGCCCTGTGGGTGGGATCGCGCCGCTCGTCGGGCCGACCGCAGGCTATCTGTTCGGTTTCGTTGTGGCAGCTTTCGTGACCGGTTGGCTCGCCGAGCGCGGCTGGGATCGCAGCGTCGTGCTGCTGTTTGCAGCGATGGCCGCCGGCCATGTGGTCATTCTTGCCGCCGGCTTCGGCTGGTTGGCCTTTGGCCTCGATCTCGGCGCAGCGAAAGCTTGGCAGGTCGGCATCGTGCCGTTCATTGCGGGTTCGCTGGTCAAGAATGCGCTCGGCGCGGCGTTGATGCCGGCCGCGCGCCGCATCGTCGATCGCCGCGGTTAAACCTGCCACAATTTGCAGCTCCAATTAACGGGCCGGCCAAGTTGATCTTGGCTGGCCCAGCGCTTTGAGGGGAAGTGAAACGATGACGACGACAACAATAGCGGAGGCGCCGGTCGCGCCGCCCGCCGCCAAGCCGTGGTACAAAGTCCTCTACATCCAGGTGCTGATCGCCATCGTGCTCGGCGCCATCGTCGGATGGCTGTGGCCGTCCGTCGCCACCAACGATTGGATCAAGGCGCTCGGCGACGGCTTCATCAAGCTGATCAAGATGGTGATCGCCCCGATCATCTTCTGCACCGTGGTCTCCGGCATCGCCCACATCCAGGACGCCAAGAAGGTCGGACGCATCGGCGTCAAGGCGCTGGTCTATTTCGAGGTCGTCTCGACCTTCGCGCTGGTGCTCGGCCTCGTCGTCGGCAATCTCGTCAAGCCGGGGTCCGGCTTCGGTGGCGGAGCGGCAAACGAAGCGGCGGTGGCCAATTACGCCAAGCAGGCCGCTGGACAAAAGTCCGTCGACTTCGTGCTGCACATCATTCCGGACACCGTGGTCGGCGCCTTCGCGCAAGGCGAGATCCTTCAGGTGCTGCTGTTCGCGGTGCTGTTCGGCTTTGCCTTGATGAGCCTCGGTGAGCGCGGCCACACCATCCGCAGCTTCATCGACGATGCCGCGCACGCGGTGTTCGGCGTCATCTCGATCGTGATGCGCGCGGCGCCGATCGGCGCGTTCGGTGCGATGGCCTACACGATCGGCAAGTTCGGCACCGGCGCGATCCTCAATCTGCTCGGTCTGATCGCGACGTTCTACGTCACGGCTGCGCTGTTCGTGTTCGTCGTGCTCGGCCTCATCGCGCGCATGGCCGGGTTCTCGATCTTCAAGTTCCTCGCCTACATCAAGGACGAGCTGCTGATCGTGCTCGGCACCTCATCCTCGGAAAGCGCGCTGCCGTCCATGATGGAGAAGCTGGAGCGGCTCGGCTGCTCCAAGTCGGTGGTCGGCCTCGTCGTGCCCACGGGCTATTCGTTCAACCTCGACGGCACCAACATCTACATGACGCTGGCGACGCTGTTCATCGCGCAGGCGCTCGGCGTCGAACTCTCCTTCGCCCAGCAGATGACCATCCTGGTCGTGGCGATGCTGACCTCGAAGGGCGCCTCCGGCATCACCGGCGCCGGCTTCATCACACTGGCGGCGACGCTCGCGGTGGTCGATCCGCGCCTCGTGCCGGGTATGGCGATCGTGCTCGGCATCGACAAGTTCATGAGCGAGTGCCGGGCGCTGACCAATCTGTGCGGCAACGGCGTCGCCTGCGTGATCGTCGCCTGGTGGGAAGGCGAGCTCGACCGCGACAAGCTCAACGCCAATCTCGCCAAGGAGATCGATCCGACCGACATGGAGACGGCGATCACCACGGACTGATCGGGCTCTGGCAGCGCGAGCTGCGCTATCAGACTTAAAGCAATAGGGCTGATCGAACTGCTCGATCAGCCCTTCTTCTGTGGGCTAAAATCGCTCGGGCCGATACGGCGTGGGATCGACCGCAGGCGTTTCGCCGCTCATCATCTCCGCGAGCAGGCGTCCGGTCGCAGGGCCCAGCGTGAAGCCCTGATGGCCATGGCCGAAATTCATCCAGAGGCCGGGGTGGCGCGGGGCGGGGCCGAGCACCGGCAGCATGTCGGGCGTGCAGGGCCTCGTGCCGAACCACGGATCCGGCTCGACCCGTTTGCCGAGGTCGATCAGCTCGCGCGCCGAGGCTTCGGCGCTGGCGAGCTGCACTGGTGTTGCGAGTGCGTCCGCGCCGGTCAATTCGGCGCCGGTGGTGATGCGGATGCCCTTGGCCATCGGCCCCATGGCGTAGCCACGGGCCTTGTCGACCAGCGGAAGGTCGAGCGAAGCGCCGCCGCTGTAATGCATGTGGTAGCCGCGCTTGCGCACCAGCGGGATGCGATAGCCGAATTTGTACAATAAATCAGGCGACCACGGCCCGAGCGTCACGACGGCGTGGGCAGCGTCGATGCGGCCCTGGTCGGTGTCCACTGACCAGCCGGTCGCGGTCTGTCGCAGCGACTGCGCATCACCGAGCACGATCCTGCCGCCGAGGCGCGCGAACAACTCGGCATAGGCCGTGACCAGCGCGCCGGGGTCGGACACGGTCCAGGTGTCGAGCCAATGGATCGCTCCCGGGAGATCGTCACGCAGGATCGGCTCGGCTCTGGCAAGCTCGCTGCCCGACAGCACGCGATAGTTCACGCCGAATTCACGCTGATCTTCTTCCGCCGCCTTGATCGAGAGATCCAACGAAGCGCGATCGCGAAACAGCGCTCGGTAGCCGGCGCGGCGGATGAGATTGTCGGCATGCGCCTCGCGGATCAGGGTGTCGTGCTCGGCCGTTGCGTAGGCGATCAGCCGTGCCCAGGCCTCGATCGCCTCGCGATGCCGCTTCGGCGCCGAATGCCACCAATAGCGGAGCAGGGGCTCGACGTGGAGATGCAGCGAAGAGAGGCTGTAGCGCACGTCGTTGGTGCGGCCGGTCGCGATCTTCAAGAGCGAAGCGAGGTCGCGCGGCATCGGATAGGGGCGTACCGCCTCGGCCTGGATCATTCCGGCATTGCCGTAGCTGGTCTCGCGGCCCGGCTCCCTGCGATCGACCAGCGTCACCGACCAGCCGCGCCGCTGCAGATGCAGCGCGGCGCCCACGCCCACCATGCCGCCGCCGAGAATGATCGCGCTTTGCATCGCAGCTGACCTCATCAAATCAAAACCGCCCGGTTGGGCCGGGCGGTTTCAATTCTATTTGTCCCTTTACTCGCCGCCGCCGAAACGGCGTGACCACCAGCCGGCACGACGTGGGGCGGCCGGGGTTTCGCTTGCCGCCTCCGGCGCGGGCTCAGGTGCCGGCGCGGGTGCAGCAACCGGCTCGGTCGCCTCCGCCGCCGGCGTTGCGGGCTCCGCCTGGCTGTTCGCCAGGAAGCTCACCTTTTCGCGCACGGTGGAGCGGCGCCGCGCGGCCCTGTCGCCGGCTGGCTCTTCGTCCGGCGTTGCGGTCGTCGCGGCGGGAGCGGGCTCCGGCTGGGCCGGCGCCTCGGTCCGGATCTCGGCGTGCGGCTCAGGCTCGGCAACTTGCGGCTCGCCGGTCGGCTCGGCCTGCGCGATCGAGGGCGAAGCCTGGCTGCCGAGGCCGTCGAAATCGGCCACTGCATCGGCAGCTTCCGGCGGCGCGTTGGTGCCGAGCTCGTCGCTGATGGAGCCGGCAAGACCTTCCTCGCCGCTACCGCGACGGCGGCGACCGCCGCGGCGACCACGCCGGCGCCGGCGATCACCGCTGCCCTGCTGTTCGCCACGGGCGGCCTGTTCCTCGCCTTCCTCACCGTCCTGCTCGGCCTCGGTCTCCTCCTCGCTTTCGCCGGCGATCATCGCGGGCTCAGGCACGGTCGGCGCCGTATCCTCGCGCAACTCTCCTTCGCGCGGGCCGCCGCGGCCGCGCCGGCGGCGCCGGCGCTTGCGGCGCTGGCCGTCCTGCTCCGAGGCTGCCTCGCCGCCGCCCTGCTCGTCGGCAAGGCCTTCGGTCTCGTCGGTTTCGATCTCGGATTCCGTCTCCAGGTCGAAGACGTCCTCGTCGTCATAGGCCTCTTCGGCCGGTGGCGGCGGGCTCGCAGCGGCTTGCGCAACGAGCAGCGCCTTGGCGGCTTCGAGCGTATGCACCTGCTCGCCGCGGTCGATCACATAGGCCTGCGGGCCGCTGACGCTCGCGTCGGCGATCACCGACAGCGTGACCTTGAAACCGTTCTCGAGATCGCGCAGATGGCCGCGCTTGTGGTTCAGCACATAGAGCGCGACGTCGGTGCGGGTGCGGACCACGAGATTGTGGGTGGCGCCCTTCATCAGGATCTCTTCGAGGCCGCGCAGGAGCTGCAGCGCCACCGAGGACACCGAGCGGACGTGGCCGGTGCCGCCGCAATGCGGGCACGGATCGGTCGAGGATTCCAGCACGCTGGCGCGGATGCGCTGGCGCGACATCTCGAGCAGCCCGAAATGCGAGATGCGGCCGACCTGGATGCGCGCGCGATCCTGCCTGAGGCAATCGGACAGCTTGCGCTCGACCGCGCGGTTGTTGCGCTTCTCGTCCATGTCGATGAAATCGATGACGATCAGGCCGGCGAGGTCGCGTAGGCGCAGCTGGCGGGCGACCTCTTCGGCCGCTTCCATGTTGGTCTTGAGCGCGGTGTCCTCGATATGGTGCTCGCGCGTCGATCGTCCCGAGTTGACGTCGATCGAGACCAGCGCCTCGGTCTGGTTGATGACGATGTAGCCGCCGGAGCGCAGCTGCACGGTCGGCGAGAACATCGCATCGAGCTGGCTCTCGACGCCCATGCGCGAGAACAGCGGCTGGCCGTCGCGATATTGCTTCACCGCGCCGACATTGGCGGGCATCAGCATCTTCATGAAGTCGCGGGCCTCGCGGTGGCCGGCTTCGCCGGCGACCAGAATCTCGTCGATCTCCTTGTTGTAGAGGTCGCGCAGCGAGCGCTTGATCAGCGAGCCTTCCTCGTAGACGAGGGTCGGGGCCTGCGATTTCAGCGTGAGGTCGCGCACCGTCTCCCACATCCGGATCAGATATTCGAAGTCGCGCTTGATCTCGGGCTTGGTGCGGGCGGCGCCCGCGGTGCGCAGGATGATGCCCATGCCCTCGGGCACGTCGAGGTCCTGCACCACTTCCTTCAGGCGCGAGCGATCCTGCGCGCTGGTGATCTTGCGGCTGATCCCGCCGCCGCGTGCGGTGTTCGGCATCAGGACGGCGTAGCGGCCGGCGAGCGAGAGATAGGTCGTCAGCGCCGCGCCCTTGTTGCCGCGCTCTTCCTTGACGACCTGCACCAGCATCACCTGGCGGCGCTTGATGACTTCCTGGATCTTGTACTGGCGGCGCGGGCGGAAGGTGCGCTCCGGCACTTCCTCCAGCACGTCGTCGCCGCCGACGGATTCGACGACTTCCTCTTCGGCATCCTCGCCGTCCTCGTCCTCGTCGTCCTCCTCGGCTGCTTCCCCGGCGTCCGCTTGCGGGGCTTCCGTGCTTTCGCCGGCGGCGTAGACGGCATCGGCCGGTTCGGCGGCCGATGTCTCGGCTTCCGCCAGAGGCTCCGCCTGCGCTTCCGCGGCATGAGCCTCGGGAGCGGAAGTCTCGAAGGTTGGAGCCGGCTGCGGCTCGGCAACGGTCTCGACCGCGGGCTCGGCGCCGACCGCCGCGACAGGCGCGGGCGTCTCGTCGGCGTGTTCATGATCGTGATGATCGCGTTCGTCCTCGCGGCCGTGGGCATCATCGTGAGCGTGATGGTGCTCGTCATCGCGGGCATGACGATGTTCGTCATGATCATGGTCGCCATGATCGTGGTCGCCATGATCGTGGCCCTCGTGCTCGCCGTGATGCTCGCTATCGGCGTGCAGATGCTCGCCCTCGGCATGCTCCGGCAGCGCGGCGCCGTCGACCGGCTGGGCGGCGGGATCGGCGCCGGCTTCGAGACCTTCGACGATGTCGCTGCGCACGCGCTCGCCATGACCGCGGCGGCGGGCGTTGCGGTGCCGCGAGCGGCGACGGCCGTGCGAGCGGTTCTCGCTTTCTTCCTCGGCCTCGCGATGGGCCTGTTCCTCGGCCTCGATCAGCGCCTGCCGGTCGGCGACCGGGATCTGGTAGTAGTCGGGATGGATTTCGCTGAAGGCGAGAAAGCCGTGGCGATTGCCGCCATATTCGACGAAAGCGGCCTGGAGCGAGGGTTCGACCCTTGTGACCTTGGCGAGGTAGATATTCCCGCGCAATTGCTTGCGTTGCGCGGTCTCGAAATCAAACTCTTCGACGCGATTGCCGCGGACCACGACGACCCGGGTCTCCTCCGGGTGGGTGGCATCGATCAACATCTTGTTGGGCATGTCTTAACTCTTGGCGGCGGCGGACGCGATAAGCCGTGGGCGCGTATCGCGCCGGCGGGTGACGCGACGGTCCACCTGATTCGGGGCTGAGGGGAAGGCCGAAACGCCGTCTCTCGCGCCTTGCCGAACCGGAAGCTTCAGGACCATTGCGACGCACGGGATTGTCACTCCGCAGCGTCGCGAATGCTCCTTCAGATTTCGTCGGCACAGTCTGGCGCATCAAGCGTCGGCCCGTATGAAACACTGGGCGGCGAGGCCGCCCTTCAATCAGTTGCTGCTGGCCAGGCACGGCGCGCGCGCTCGCCTTGGGGATCACGAACCGCCCCCTTGGGATCAAGGGACCGGGTAATGGGTTACGCCGCTGTCAGAACCGTCCCGGCAACATGAGTGGTAGCCCGAGACCGTCCGCCGCCGGGGCTTGACCCGCTCCACCTCGCTGCCGCGCACCGCGCTGGTCATAGAGGGAAGCGGAAAACGCTGGAATTCTCAAACCTTGAGAGTTCCGGCGCTGCACCGGGAGGCTGAATGCGACACAACCGGAAATATCGGCCGTCAGCATTCCGTACATACGAGGAATGAGCCATCCGTGCAAGGGAGCGTCGCACGGCGGTCACAGTCGCCGAGTTTCGCGTTTCCGTCATTAAGGATCGATTAACCCTGTGGTTCTATTGCGTTAAGAGAGCTGCTCGGAGGCACGGAATCGGTGGCGAGCCGCACAAATCGACGGATTTTGCTGGGGGGCGTGTTGCTGTGCACTGCGGCATTGCCCTGTGCCGATTCCGCGCGCCTGATCGCTGCGGAGAGCCGGCTGCAACCTGCTGCGGTTGCGGCGAATTTTCCGGTCGCCTCGGCCGCCCGCCTGGCCGGCGACGGCAAGCAGACCCGCTTCATCCTCGACCTCGACCAGACCGTCACCTTCCGCGCCGTCACGCTGGCCGACCCCTACCGCGTGGTGGTGGACGTGCCGCAGGTCAATTTTCAGCTGCCCGCGGGGACCGGAAGTGGGGGGCGGGGGCTGGTCAAGGCCTTCCGCTACGGGCTCGTCATGCCCGGCGGCTCGCGAATCGTGTTCGACCTGTCCGGACCGGCGAAGATCGCCAAATCCTACGTGCTGGAGGCGGCCAACGGCCAACCGGCCCGGCTCGTGCTCGAGCTGGAGGAGGTCGACCGCACCGCCTTCGTGTCGTCACGTGGCCCCGAAAACCGTCCCGAGCTGCGGCCCGCGATCGCTGAAGCGCCGCCTGCCACGGTTCCCAGCGCCGCGGCCCCGGATGGCGCGCAGCAGAAGGGTGATACTCGACCGGTGGTGGTGATCGATCCCGGCCACGGCGGCATCGACAACGGGACGCAGTCGAGCGGCGAGAGCGAGAAAAACCTGGTGCTGGCCTTTGGCCTGGCGCTCCGCGACAAGCTGGAAAAAGCCGGCAAGTACCGCGTGGTCATGACGCGGGACGACGACACCTTCGTTCCGCTCAATGACCGCACCAAGATCGCCCGCAATCTCAAGGCGGCCTTGTTCGTCTCGATCCACGCCGATGCGCTGCCGCGGGCGGAAGGGGATGCGCAGGGCGCGACCATCTATACGCTCTCCGACAAGGCCTCCGACGCCGAGGCCCAGCGGCTGGCGGATGCGGAGAACCGCGCCGATGCGATCGCCGGCTTCAACCTCGCGGAAGAGCCGACCGACGTCGCCGACATCCTGATCGACCTCACACAGCGGGAAACCCGCACCTTTTCAAACCGTTTTGCTCGCCATTTGATGAGCGAAATGAAGCAGACCGTGCGGATGCACAAGCATCCTCTGAAATCCGCCGGCTTCCGGGTCCTGAAGGCGCCCGACGTGCCATCGGTGCTGGTCGAGATCGGCTACGTCTCCAACAAGGCAGATCTCGAGCACCTGGTCTCCGAGGGCTGGCGGTCCCGCGCCGTGGGCTCGATGGCCCAGGCGATCGACGGATTTTTGACCAAGCGGATGGCCACGGCCGGGACGTCGAACTGAGCCGGTTTGTTCGTCCCGGCCCAAAGGCCCTAGTTTGGCCACAGCGGACGCTTTATAGAAACCGGTAGAGGGTTCCGGAATCGGCGAGAACCTGTTCGGCAAGCGTCTTAAGTCCGGCCTCGATGTGATTGCGTAAGCCGGTGAATTCGCGACGTGAGATTGGTGCCGTTTTGTGTGCCAAAGGGCTGATACTGGGCTGATCCAGAGTTTGAACGGATAAACAGATAATGCGCTTGCTGGTGCGGTTCATGGGCTTCCTGTTCGCCGCGGGAACAGTGGTGTTCCTTGTTGGCGTCGGGGCCGTGGCAGGCCTGATCTGGCATTTCTCCAAAGACTTGCCGGACTACTCTCAGCTTCAGGATTACGAGCCGCCGGTGATGACGCGTGTGCACGCGGTCGACGGTTCGCTGGTCGGCGAATACGCCAAGGAGCGGCGGCTGTATCTGCCGATCCAGGCGGTGCCGAAGCTCGTGATCAACGCCTTCCTCGCGGCCGAGGACAAGAATTTCTACGAGCATGGCGGCATCGACTACACCGGCATGGCGCGCGCGGGCCTGCTCTATCTGCAGAACTACGGCTCCAACCGCCGGCCGCAGGGTGCGTCCACGATCACCCAGCAGGTCGCCAAGAACTTCCTGCTCACCAACGAGGTCTCATTCTCGCGCAAGATCAAGGAAGCCTTGCTGGCGATGCGCATCGAGAAGACCTATTCGAAGGACAAGATCCTCGAACTGTATCTCAACGAGATCTATCTCGGCCTCGGCGCCTACGGCATCGCGGCGGCCTCGCTGGTCTATTTCGACAAGTCGGTGAACGAGCTGACAGTGGCGGAAGCGTCCTATCTGGCGGCGCTGCCGAAGATGCCGGCGACGCTGCATCCGGTCCGCAACCGCGACCGCGCCATCGAGCGCCGCAATTACGTGATCGACCGTCTCCTGGAAAACGGCTGGATCAAGCAGGCCGACGCCGACAAGTCGCGCAAGGAGCCGCTCGCCGTCACCAGCCGTTCCAACGGCGCCCACACCTTTGCCGGCGAATATTTCGCCGAGGAAGTCCGCCGCGACATTTTCGAGCGCTACGGCGAGAAGAAGCTCTACGAGGGCGGCCTGTCGGTTCGCACCACGCTCGATCCGAAGATCCAGGTCATGGCGCGCAAGGCCATGGTCGCCGGCCTCGTGAACTACGACGAGCAGCAGGGTTATCGCGGCGCCATCAGCAAGCTCGACATTTCGGGCGACTGGGGCGTGAAGCTCGCCGAGATCAAGTCGCTGTCCGACATCTCGCCTTGGCGCATGGCGGTGGTGCTGGAGACCAGCGATCAGTCGGCACGGATCGGCTTTCAGCCTGGCCGCGAGCTCGGCGGCGCGGTGAGCAAGCAGCGCGAGACCGGCATCATCACGGTCGACGGCGTGCGCTGGGCGCGGGCGCTGCAGGGCGGCACGAGAGGCAAGACGCCGACAGCGGTGTCGCAGGTGCTCCAGCCCGGCGACGTCATCTATGCCGATCCCCTCTACAAGGACGGCCACCCCGTCGAGGGCCAGTACCGGCTTCGCCAGATTCCGGAAGTCTCCGGCGCGATGGTGGCGATGGATCCCTGGACCGGCCGCGTGCTCGCGATGGTCGGCGGTTTCTCGTTCGACCAGAGCCAGTTCAATCGCGCCACGCAGGCCTACCGGCAGCCCGGTTCGTCGTTCAAGCCGATCGTCTATTCGGCCGCGCTCGACAACGGCTACACGCCCTCGACCGTCGTGCTCGACGCGCCGATCGAGATCGACCAGGGGCAGGGCGCCGGCGTGTGGCGGCCTGAAAACTTCTCCTCCGGCAAGTTCCAGGGACCGGTGACGCTGCGCAATGCGCTGCGGCAGTCGCTCAACACCGTGACGGTGCGGCTCGCGCAGGACATCGGCATGCCCTTGATCGGCGAATATTCCCGCCGCTTCGGGGTCTATGACGAACTGCCGAACTATCTTTCCTACGCGCTCGGCGCCGGCGAGACGACGGCGATGCGCATGGTCACGGCGTACTCGATGCTCGCCAATGGCGGCCGCCGCGTGAAGCCGACGCTGATCGACCGTATCCAGGACCGTTACGGCCGCACCATCTTCAAGCACGACCAGCGCGAATGCCGCGGCTGCGACGCGCCGGGCGGCTGGAAGAACCAGCCCGAGCCGCAGCTGATCGATCGCCGCGAGCAGGTGCTGGATTCCATGACCGCCTATCAGATCACGGAGCTGATGGAGGGTGTGGTGCAGTCCGGTACGGCCACGGTGATCAAGGAGGTCGGCAAGCCCGTCGCCGGCAAGACTGGCACCACCAACGAGGCGAAGGATGCCTGGTTCGTCGGCTTCTCGCCGGACATCGCAGTCGCAGTCTACATGGGCTACGACAAGCCGCGCCCGCTCGGCAAGGGCAATGCCGCGACCGGCGGCCATCTCGCCGCTCCGATCGTGCGCGACTTCCTCAAGCTCGCGCTCGCCGACAAGCCTGCGGTCCCGTTCAAGGTGCCCGCCGGCATCAAGCTCGTCCGCGTCGTCGCCAAGACCGGCATGCGCGCCGGCCCCGGCGAGACCGGCGGAACCATCCTCGAAGCCTTCAAGCCCGGCACGGCGCCGCCGGACAATTATTCGGTCATCGGCGTTGCCGACGCCGACGGACGCGGCATGCCGGTGCAGCAGCAGCAGCCGGATTCCGGCTTCCTCTTCCGGCCGGGCACTGGCGGGTTGTGGTAGGCCGCGGATAAGACCGACGATCACGGTTCGGGCAGTTGCGCTTTGCGGCTGCCGCCGCTACATCCCCTCTCGAACTGCACGCGGGATTCCGCAAGACAGAGAACAACATGCGCGCCGAAATCGAACGGTTGGTAGAAGAGATCAAGCAGTCGGTCGGGCTGCTGAGGAGGCATCTTTGACGTCGAGAAATCGACGGCGCGCCTCGCTGAGCTGAACAAGCTCGCAGAAGATCCCAACCTCTGGAACGATCCCCAGAAAGCTCAGAAGCTGATGCAGGAGCGCACCTCGCTGGAGGATGCGCTCAGCGGAATCGGCAAGGTCGAGCAGGAGCTCGAAGACGACATCGGCATGATCGAGCTCGGCGAGGCCGAGGGCGATGACGGCGTCGTCGCCGAAGCCGAAGCTGCGCTGAAGAACCTCAAGAAGGAAGTGGCGCGGCGCGAGCTCGAGGCGCTGCTGTCGGGCGAGGCCGACCGCTTCGATTCCTATCTCGAAGTCCATGCCGGCGCCGGCGGCACCGAGAGCCAGGACTGGGCGCAGATGCTCCTGCGCATGTACACGCGCTGGGCCGAAACCCACGGCTTCAAGGTCGAGTACCTCGAAGAGTCCGAGGGCGAAGAGGCCGGCATCAAGTCGGCGACCATCCAGGTCTCCGGCCACAACGCCTATGGCTGGCTCAAGACCGAAGCCGGCGTGCATCGCCTGGTGCGCATCTCGCCGTTCGATTCCAACGCGCGGCGGCACACCTCGTTCTCGAGCGTGCAGGTGTTCCCCGTCATCGACGACAGCATCAAGATCGACATCAAGGAATCCGACGTCCGCGTCGACACGATGCGTTCGGGCGGTGCCGGCGGCCAGCACGTCAACAAGACCGAATCCGCGGTGCGCCTGACGCATATCCCGACCGGCGTTGCCGTGGTCTGCCAGGCCGGCCGCTCCCAGCACAAGAACCGGGCGCAGGCCTGGGACATGCTGCGCGCGCGCCTGTACGAGATCGAGCTCAAGAAGCGCGAGGAGAAGGCCGCCGCCGACCAGGCCGCCAAGACCGACATCGGCTGGGGCCACCAGATCCGCTCCTACGTGCTGCAGCCCTACCAGATGGTGAAAGATCTGCGCACGGGCGTGCAGACCTCCGACACGTCGGGTGTACTCAATGGCGAGCTCGACGAGTTCATGGCCGCGACGCTGGCGCAGCGTGCCTTCGGCACCACGACCGGCGACATCGAGGACGTAGACTAGCCGTGCCGCGTGTCGCCTTCATCGGGCTCGGGCGGATGGGCCATGGCATGGCCGGCCGCTATCTCGATGCCGGCTTCACGGTGACGGTGTGGAATCGCAGCAAGACAAAGGCAGCGGACCTGATCGCGCGCGGCGCGATTTGGGCGACCTCGCCGGAGGACGCCGCGATCGATGCCGACGCGGTCGTGACCATGGTCGCCGACGACGAGGCCTCGCGCGCGGTTTGGCTGGCGCCGCAAGGAGCGGCCAAGACGGCGAAGGCCGGCACCATCGCGATTGAATGCTCCACCGTCTCCTATGACCATGCCCGTGAGATGGGCCGCGAGTTCAACGCGCGCGGGCTGATCTACATCGATTGCCCCGTGACGGGATTGCCGGACGCGGCGGCGGCCGGGAAGTTGACGCTCTTGGTTGGCGCCGACGCGGCCGATCTCGAGCGCGCGCGGCCCTATCTGACGCCGATCGGCGCGACCATCCGCCATTTCGGCGCGGTCGGCTCCGGCACGGTCTACAAGCTCATCAACAATCTCATGGGCGCGATCCAGATCGCCGGCCTCGCCGAGGGTCTTGCGATTGCCGAGCAGGCCGGGCTCGACATGAACCTGGTGCTGGAATCGATCCAGGCAGGCGTCGCGGCAAGCCCGCAGGTCGCGCGTCACTCCAAGCGCATGGTCGCCCGGGATTTTTCCGGAGCGACCTTCACTGCAGCGCTGCGGCACAAGGATGCCGCCTATGCCGTGAAGCTCGCCGAGAGCCTGCTCGCGGGCAAGCCGCTAGTCGCGCGCGCCGCAGTCGAGGCCTACGCGCAGGCGAAAGCGGCGATGCCGGATGAGGACGAAGGCAGGATGATCGAGCTGGTGTCGCGGCCAAAGACGCCTGCCTCATAATTTCGGCCTAGCAACGCAAGGCGGCGGACTCCGGCCTTGCAGGTGTTCGGCTTCTGACCCGGGCTCGTTCGTCGCGATAGTGACATAACGCCGTTGTTTATCGTGCCTGCGCTTTTTAGGAGCGAGGAGGAGCCGATCGATGAAAGCTGAAGACGCCGCGGATATGATGGATCAGGAGCAGGTGAACGACCGCTTCAAGCAGCGCGCGGCGGTCGGCATCGCCATTCTGGCGATGCTGCTCGCCATCACCGCGCTTGGCGGAGCCAACGCCGGCAAGGAGGCGACCAACAACAACATCTATGCCGCGAACCACTATGCCTTCTACCAGGCCAAGACCATTCGCCAGACCGACTATAACCTCGCGGCCGACGCGATCGAACTGGCGTTCCTGCAGGACGAAAGCCTCAATGCCGAGGCCAGGACGGCCCTGAAGGCAAAAGCGGAGGCCTATCGCAAGACGGCAGCACGCTACGAGTCCGAGCCCGAGACGCAGGAGGGCAAGAAAGAACTGATGGCGCAGGCCAAGGACTACGAGGGCAAGCGCGACCATGCACTGAAGCAGGATCCCTACTTCGACTATGCCGAAGCTCTCCTGCAGATCGCCATCGTGCTGATCTCGGTCTCGATTGTCGCGACGCTGCCGTGGCTTGCGATCGTCGGCGGCATTGTCGGTGCTGCGGGTGGCCTGCTGATGGTCAACGGCTTCACACTGGCGGTCCAGATACCGTTTCTGGCCGCGTAGAGGTCCGCACGCGGTTGCGGTGCAAGTGCTGCTGGCGCGCTGGATATTCGTGAGGAGCCTACGCGCACGCGGTGATGCCTGATGAGGATGAAGGCAGATGATCGAGCTGGTGTCGCGGCCGAAGAAGCCTGGCTAGGGCGTGTCCTCATACTTCAGATTAGCAACGCAGAGCGGAAGTCTCCGCCTTCAGGTGTTCGGCGGCTTGTGG
Organism: Bradyrhizobium sp. USDA 223; assembly: GCF_044909005.1. Taxonomy (NCBI): domain Bacteria; kingdom Pseudomonadati; phylum Pseudomonadota; class Alphaproteobacteria; order Hyphomicrobiales; family Nitrobacteraceae; genus Bradyrhizobium; species Bradyrhizobium sp. USDA 223. The sequence goes on along the minus strand of NZ_JBIYDR010000001.1, from coordinate 2,798,360 downwards.
ATCCAAAACGGACGTTCCCATGGATCGGCGCGTACGCTTCGCTAGGCTTTGGCTTTTGGACGTTCGGCGCGCGCCCAGACCTTGAGCTCGAGCGCGTCGGACACCGCCTTGATCAGGAGCGCGCGGCCCTCGCGCACCGCTTGCGAGTGAGTTCGGTCCAAATTCTCGCAGAGTGCCCAGGTTACGAATTGCCCCTTAATCGGTCCCCAACTGATTGCATCCCCCAAGCCATGCTCAAAGACCGAAGAGGCTGGCACGACGGCATATCCGACTCCGCGGCGTGCAAGGTCGAGGCAAAGGCTCAGCGTGTCGGTCTCGACGGCCAATCGAAACTGCATACCTTTGCGTTCCAGGGCGTGCTCGATCTGGATCCGCGCCACATTCGGACGTCCCGGAAGCACCAGCCGCAAGCCGTCAAGCCTAGAAAGTGCGACCGGTTTTTCGGGGTGTAGTGCATCCTCTCTTCGACCGACCAGCACCATCGGTTCGCGCACCACCGGCGTCTTGCGGTAGCTGGCGGTAGGCGAGGAGTCGTACGGCACAATGGCAATGTCGAGCAGGCGCGCGGACATGTACTCGCGCAAGATATTGCTGACACCCTCGTAGACACGGAGCGTGATACCGGGGTGCCGCTCCGCAAGCTTCTCCACGAAGGGGGATGTCACCACCTGTTGCCATGCGGGCGGCGTGCCGATGGCAAGTTGGCCCGAGGCCTTTTCGCCGACCTGCTCTCTGAGGAGAGTAAGCTGGCGCAACAGAGGACGGGCGCGATCAGAGAGCATCTTGCCAGCCTCCGTGAGGTCGACGCCGCCCGGAGTGCGGATGAACAGCTTGTTGCCCATCTGGTGTTCGAGGAGCGCAATGTGCCGCGACAACGCCGGCTGCGACAGATGCACGCTCGCAGCTGCCTTGTTGATGCTGCCGAGTTCAGCCACGCGCAGGAACAATTCCAGCAGGCGTACTTCAACAGTCATCACGACCTCGAGGGTTATACAGCCAGTGAATAACAGTCATAGTCAATTGGCATTATAAGGATAACTCATACTGCTCCTAGAGTCCTGACGTCACGTGCCAACGAAGGGCGGCATTTGAGGAAACTGAAAATCGGCCGTTCGAGCCGAACTTCAGCAAGGGGAGGCGCTAATGCTTACGCGCGCAGGAGCGATTTCAACGGCACTGATGCTCGCAATTGCCATGACGGTGCCGGGCAGGGCGAAGGCGCAGGAATTTCCGTCGCGACCGCTATCCATCCTGGTGATCTATCCTGCCGGTGGTCCCGCCGATCTGATGGCTCGTGCGCTGGCGGAAGTATTGCGAGAGCGCCTCGGCCAGCCAGTAATCGTCGAAAACAAAGCCGGGTGCCGGCGGTCAGATCGCGGGCACCGCCCTGATCCGCGCGCCGGCGGACGGACACACGCTTCTCATCGGTGACACCGCTTCGCTCGGAATCAACAAGGCCGTCTATGCGAATTTCAGCTACGACCCGCTGACAGATCTGGAGCCGGTTGCTCCACTGATGTTGATGCCGATGCTGCTTTATGTGCCAAAATCCAGCCCGTTCAATTCAACCGCCGATCTTGTTGCCGCAGCAAAGTCCAAGGCGCTGAATTATGCTTCGCAAGGCAACGGCAGCCTAGGCCACCTGCTCGGGGAAATGCTCAAGGCGGACGCGGCCATCCAGCTGGTTCATGTCCCCTACAGAGGTTCAGCGCCGGCGATGCAAGACCTGATAGGTTCGCAAGTTGACCTGCTGTTCGACGGTTTGGGACCCGGGCTGCCTAACGTCAGTGCGAACAATATCAAGGCGCTCTTCGTTGCGGGGCCTCAGCGCTTGCCGCAATTACCGAACGTACCCACTGCAGACGAGGTCAGGCTGCCCAATGTCGTGATGTCTTTGTGGCTCGGGGTTGTGGTACGGGCGGGTACACCCGAGCCAGTTGTCCAGCGGCTCAGCGAAGAGGTCGGCTATGCGATGCGGCAGCCGCAGGTCACCAAGCGATTTCTCGATCTCGGCTTTCAGATTCTCAACATGACGCGCGCGGAATTCCGCGAATTCGTCAAGAACGAAGCCGGCAAGTCAACCGCGTTGGTGAAAGCCCGCGGCATCTCCGCCGAGTAAGTCCATGACCCTTAATCTTGCCACCCGCACTGTCACCAGGGCGCGAGAACGAATGACCCTGGACGCGGAAGTCTGCGTCGTTGGAGGCGGTGCCGCAGGAATCATGGCGGCCCTGACGGCAGCCAGCCTAGGCCGCAAGACCGTCCTGCTCGACGCCATGCCGACGATCGGCGGCCAGCTTGTCGGGACGTTGCTCGGCACGATATGCGGCCTCTATTCCAACGGCCCGCGGCCATACCGCGTTACGTTCGGCGCGGTCGACGATATGCTGAACGAACTGCATCGCGCCGGCGCAATCCACGCCCGCCGTGCGCTGGACACGATCGTTCTACAGTACGACGAGATGCTATGCGGTCGCTGGAGCGAACGGGCACTCTCGCGTGCAAATGTGAACCTGGTGCTGGGTGCCGTCCTGCGCTCGGCCCGTGTTGAAAGTCGTCGCGTTGTCGAGCTTGATGTGTCGACGCGATGGGGCGATTTGGCCGTCCGCGCGGATGGATTTGTCGACGCCTCGGGCGATGCTGCCGTTGCATGGCACGCCGGATTACCTGTGCGCGAACCCCATCAACCCCAATGGGGCACGCAGATGATCTTGCTAGAGGGCTTCGCGGAAGATGCGATCCCCAATTTCGACGGATTCCATGTCGCAGAGGTTCTGAAGAACAAGAAGGCCGAATACGGTCTGAGCCGCGAGGATGGATTCATCTTCGCATTTCCCGGCCGCGGCGTGGCGACCGTCAACATGACGCACATGCCCAATCCGACCGAGCCAATCGCGGCCACGCGCGCTACGCTCGAGGGCAGGGACCAAGCCGACAAGGTGCTGGAATTTTTGCGGCGGGAGTTTCCGAGGTCGATGGGCCAGGTCCGTATCCGGGCCTACGGTTTGCCCGGAATCAGGCAAACCCGCTGGTTCGTCGGCGCGCACCAACTCACCATCGATGAAGTCCGGACCGGCCATCGCCCCGCCGATGCCGTAGCGCGCTGCTCATGGCCGGTCGAGGCGCATGACAGCGCCGAGACAGTGCATTGGGAAACTTTCGAGGATCGCAACCACATGCACTATGTGCCGTTGGGCAGCCTCGTGCATCGGGATAGCGACAACTTGATCGCGGCAGGCCGATGTATAGATGGCGACGTCGCGGCTCTGGCCTCGGTCCGTGTCATGGGACCCTGCTTTGCGATGGGGCAGGCAGCTGCCCACGCTCTGGATATTTCCGGCGGCAAGTCCCTACACGACGTCGATTCGAGCCGGCTCGCAAATCGCCTGCGCGACAATCTCGACGGCGCGAAGATCGATCGGTGGTGCGATGGTGTCTGACCCTGGCATGCGCTTCGCTCCACCCGCGGAGGTTACGAAACATACCCTTGTTGATGCTGCGTCATACGACGTCGACATCTACAGCGATGAGGTGATCGCCGAGCCCTACGGCCATTATCAGGCCATTCGCGATGCAGGCCCGGCGGTATGGCTGCCCAGGAACGGACTGTGGGCGGTCGGCCGCTTTGCCGATGTACGCTCGGTGTTGATGAATCACACGAAGTTCTCCTCAGCCCGCGGGGTCGCCGCCAATGAATTGATCAATTCTTCTTCGATCGGCAACACGATCACCAGTGATCCACCCGAACACACCAAAATGCGACGAATCATACGCGCGCCGTTGACGGCGCCAGCGCTAAAGGATGTTGCCCCGCGGATCGAGGCCGAAGCCGATGCGCTGGTCGCGCGTCTGGTGAAGCGGGGGAGTTTCGATGCGATAGAAGATTGTGCTCGACATTTACCGGTGTCGATCGTGTCCGATCTGGTGGGGCTGCCCGAGGATGGACGTGCGAACATGCTGCGCTGGGCGGCTGCGACGTTCGATGCGCTTGGTGCCATGAATTCGCGCGGCACGGCGGCCTTGCCGCAGATACAGGAGCTTCACGCTTATTGTCGCGATCCTTCCACCATCGCCCGTCTCAGACCCGACGGCTGGGCGGCCGCGATCTGGAAGGCTGCAAAAGGCGGAGAAATTTCGATGGAGAAATGCCCGGCGATGATGCGTGATTATATCAGCCCGAGCCTGGACACCACGATCTTCGCCACGGGCAGCCTGATCTGGTTCTTCGGCGAGAATCCCGACCAGTGGGACTTGGTGCGACGGGATCCGTCGCTGATCTCCGCAGCCATCAACGAAGCCGTAAGGCTGGAGTCTCCGATTCGGGGCTTCACCCGGGTCGTGGCGGAAGACACGGTTTTGGACGGAGTGAAACTCTCCGCCGGATCGCGAGTCCTCGTGCTTTACGCGTCAGCAAATCGCGACGAGCGTAAGTGGGAAGAACCAGAGAAATTCAACGTGAGACGGGATGTCCGTGATCACCTCGGTTTCGGAATCGGAGCGCATGTTTGCGCCGGGATGCATCTAGCGCGCCTGGAGATCACTGCGTTGATGACGGCTTTCGCACGCCGGGTATCCCGCTTTGAACTGGGGATGCCAACCAGGGCCGTCAACAACGTGCTGCGGGGGTTCACGAGTCTGCCGGTGACGGTTCGATAAGGCGAGGCGAGCAGCACGGCTCCGTTCTTGCCGCTCGATTCGCGAATGGGGTGTATGGGTTCGAGTCCTGGTCGGCCAGCATCGCGTGGGACAATTCGATCACCCAATTCATTGCCGGCATCAGCTTCGTAAAACGGCTCTGCATCGGAAATCGGGTGGCACTGTTCGCCCCGTCGCCCTAGGTCAGCGGGCTCGGCCAAGGGATGTAAGACCTCATGCCCCCAAGCGACCACAGGATCGACGCGCGCGACTGGTCGCTCCTCGCGGTGCTCTCGATCCTCTGGGGCGGCTCGTTCTTCTTCAACGGCGCGGCTCTGCGGGAATTGCCGCCGCTAACGCTGGTGTTCCTGCGTGTCGCGCTTGGCGCGGCCATTCTCGTTCTGTTGCTCCGCATGCAGGGGATCGGCTTCCCCAAGGGCGCGGCGGGCTGGGCGCCGTTCATCGCGATCGGGCTGCTCAACAACGTCATCCCGTTCTCGCTCATCGCGATCGGCCAGACTTTCATTCCGAGTGGGCTGGCCTCGATTCTGAACGCGACCACGCCGATGTTCACGGTGGTGGTGATGATTGCGGCGGGCCAGGAGGGCTTCCAGGTTCGCCGCACGGCCGGGGTGGCGCTCGGCCTTGCCGGCGTGATCCTTCTGCGCGGATGGGGTTTTGAGACGAGGCCGGGGCAGGGGCTCGGCATCCTGCTCTGCCTCGGCGGCGCACTGAGCTACGGCTTTGCGGCGCTGGCGGCGCGGCGCTTGCCGAAGGACGCAGTGCCGCTCGGGACCGCCACGTTCCAACTGATGGCATCGACCGTCATGATGGCGGTCGTCGCTGGCGTGGTGGAGCGGCCTTGGCAGCTACCGATGCCGCGCCTCACGACCTGGCTCGCCGTGCTCGGCCTCGCCGCGCTTTCGACGGCGCTCGCCTACATCGTCTTCTTTCAGATCGTGCGGCGCTCGGGTGCGAGCAACGTGATGCTGGTGACGCTGCTCATTCCCGTAACCGCCATCCTGTTGGGATGGCTGCTGCTGGATGAGCCGATCTCCGCGCGCGAGATCGCGGGCGCAATCGTCATCGGCAGCGCGCTGCTGGTGATCGACGGGCGTGCACTCGGCTCACTGCGCAGGCTCTCGGCCGCCGGTCGCTCCTCTGGCTCTCGGGAAACCCGGCGCTGCGAAACTGAAAGGGGCGGGCCTAACCCGCGCTGAGCCGTACGCCGGCGCGCAAGAACTTCTGCGGATCCACCGCTTCGCCTTCGATGCGGGTCTCATAGTGCAGGTGCGGACCGGTGGAGCGGCCGGTCGAGCCGACGAGGCCGATGACCTGGCCGATCTTCACGACTTCGCCGACCCTGACGTTGATCTCGGAGAGATGGCCGTAGCGGGTCGAAAGCCCGTTGCCGTGGTCGACCTCGACCATGCGGCCGTAGCCGCCGGACCAGCCGGCGGAAACCACCTTGCCGTAGGCGGTGACGCGGACGGGATCACCGCTGGCGGCGCGGAAATCGAGGCCGGTGTGCATCGCGGGCCGACCCAGGAAAGGATCGCTGCGCACACCGAAGCCGGACGTGAACTCGACCTCGCCGATGACGGGCTTGCGATACGGCACCAGCGCCAGCGTGCGGTTGAGACGGTCCATCTCGGCGCGCGTGGTGTGGATGCGGTGAAGCTGCTTCTCGAACGGTCCGGCATTCGCCGTCAGCTTGACGGGGACGAACGGTCCGCCCATCGCGCTGCGCGGCACCGCGGCTTCGAGATGGGCAAGGTTCAGGCCGAGATCGCTGACCACGCTGCGCATCCGGCGCATGCGCGAATCCATGCTTTCCTCGGCCGCGTTGAGCGCCGCCATCTGGCGACGCTCAACCTGATCAAGCGAGGCCGTGAGCCGTACCAGCACGTTGTCGAACCCCTGGTTCTTGGCGAACTGTCTGGTCGGCGCCGCCAATACGTTCGGCGCGCGCGATTCGAGGCGCGCTTCGCGATCCGGCGGCGCCACGAAGATCACGGTGTCGCTGATCGGCGACGGTTTTGGCGTGGTCGGGCTTGCATCGCTCCGCTGCGGGGCGGTGCGGGGAATCGAGCCGGTCACGTCGGGCATGGCGCCAAGCGCCGTGGCCCGGGACTCCAGCGCCGTCTGGCGCTTCATGATCTGGTCGAGCTTCTGGTCGAACTGTTCCTGGTCGAGCAATTGACGGCTGGTGGTGCGATCGATCTTGGCGCGCAGCTCGGCGATGCGGTCCTCATAGGCGTATTGCATCTCGGCCTGGCGGGCGATCAGCCGGGTCAGGACGTCGTCACGGAACGCGAAATAGGTGGCGGTGGCGGCCGACCACAGTCCGAGCAGCACGACGGTGCCGACCACGATCCAGAACACCACGGGCCCGAAGCGGACCTGCTTGCCGGCATGCACGATGGTGTAGGCATCGTCGGTGGCGGGCAGGGGAATCGCGGTCACCGCCGCCGGGGCACCCAGGGGGCGCCGGAAAGCCCGTCCGTGGTCGTGAGGATGATGTTGGGGGTACTGCGAGTATTGGGCAGAACTTTTCGACATCGGCACTCCCGCGCCGGTCGGATGGGTTCCTTGCGGCTCAATTGCCGCCGCAATCTGGGCCGCGCATGGTTAATTTTCCGCAAATGGGAACGCGCGAATTTAAAGGATTGGTTAAAGGCTCCTTGCCGCCTCCAGCACTTCGTCGGCATGGCCATCGACCCGGACATTGCGCCAGATCCGCGCTATCTTACCGTCGGTCCCAACCAGGATCGTGGTGCGAAGAATCCCAAGGAAGCTCTTGCCATACATGGACTTTTCGCCCCAGGCCCCATACGCCTCCAGCATCTCATGCGTCTCGTCCGAGATGAGGGGCACGCCGAGCTTGTGCTTGTCGCGGAACTTCTCCTGGGCCTTTAACGGATCGGCGGAGATGCCGAGCACGGCGGTGCCGGCGGCAGCGAAGGCGCCCGCGAGGCGCGTGAAGTCGATCGCCTCCCGCGTGCAGCCGGGGGTGTCTGCGCGGGGGTAGAAGAACAGGACGAGCTTTCGGCCGGCATAGTCGGCCAGCGTGACCACGTCGCCGCCATCGCGCGGCAGGCGGAAGGCCGGGGCCTTTTGGCCCTCGGCCAAGCCGGACTTCAAGCCGGACTTCAAGCCCGACTTGACCGCAGCCGGAGAGGAGGCGGATTTGGAGGATTTTAACTGTTTCGATGGGGCCTTATGTGATCCTGCTTTTGCTATGGTCGCAGCTGATTTGCGTGCCGGTGTCCGCTGCGTTTTCGCGGATCTTGTTTGAGTCGATGCCCGCGTTTTTGCGGACTTCGTTGTAGCGGTCGGACTGCCGGAGGGCGTTTTGGACGATTTCTTTCGGGATTTCTTGGACATACGCCTTCCTTTCGACGCTTTCGACAGGTCAACCGAAGCGGTATTGCAGCTCTTGTCCGGCGAGCCGGAATCGTGCCCTCGGCTGGGCAAGTCTGGCGACGCCGGAGTATGGTTACAAGGAATTCCACGCACCACCCCACTGCTCGTTGAACGCGCTCCCGGGGCGAAATGACGAACAGCAGGAATATTCGAGGTATGGCGGCAGTGCCGGCGCAGGGAGCGTCACTTCCCGCGAACGGCTGCGGTCCCGGCGGCGCTCAATCCTATGACGGGCGCCTGTATCGAGAGGCAATGGCAAGGAATACGTCGCCCCAGGACTACAACCGGGATTTTGATCGGCGCGGCGGCCAATTCGAGCCGCAGGAGTGGGACGACGCCGACTGGGATCCGGATCAGGAAGCGGCTGCACGCAATCGCGCACGCCGGTTGCTGGCGCGTTCCGGCTCGGGCTTTCTTCGCTTCGGTGGTGGATTTGGCGCGCTGCGCCGCTGGACGGGTGGGGGACGCTGGCTGAAGCGCCTTGCGGTGGCCGTCGCCACCGTCATCGTCATTTTCATCGGCTGTTTCGGTGCGCTGTGGTGGCGGCTCGGTGCCGGTCCCATCAGTCTGGACATCGCAACCCCGTGGCTCGCAGCCGCGATCGAGGACAATATCGGCCACGGCAACACCGTTGAGGTCGGCGGCACTCAGATCGAGCGGGCGGGCCGGGTCCGCGTCGCCGTCCGCATCCGAGACATCATCGTTCGCGACCGCGATCACGCCGTCGTCGCCAGCGCGCCGAAGGCCGAGGTGAGGCTGTCGGGTGCGGCCCTCCTGATGGGGCACCTGCGTGCCGAGAGTCTCAACCTGGTCGATGCCGAGCTCGCCATCCGCATTGCGCCCGACGGCACCGTCACCGTGTCGGCCGGCGACACCGCAAAGCCGCTGGCGACCGGTGTCGCGTCCAAGAAGGACGCGGGCCTGCCGCCGACATTCCCACGCAGCGGTGTCCCCCCGCCGCCATTCGCGACCGCGCCTGCGAGCCCGGACGCATCGCAGGCTGCACCGCAGGCGACCGCGCAGAGCGGCATCCTTCAGGGCCTCGACTGGCTCGACAGCCTGAGCATGACGGGCCTCGACGGTCAGAACCTCAACGAGATCGGTCTGAAGAACGGCGTCCTGATCGTCGACGATCAGCAGCGCGGCAGCAAATGGTCGTTCGAGAACATCACGCTCAGCCTGCGCCGGCCGAGCCGCGGCGGCGTCGCGCTCAGCCTCGGCGAGCAGGGCGCGCGCCCGTGGATGCTGCGCGCCACGATCGGCCCGGCCGAGAACGGCGTGCGCTCGGTCGACATCAAGGCCGACAAGGTCTCGACCTCCAACATCCTGCTGGCGCTGCGGGTGAAGGACCTCACCTACACTGCCGACCTGCCGCTGACGGGCGAGCTCAAGGGCGAGCTCGGCCGCGACGGCGTGCCGACCTTCTTCCGCGGCAAGATCGCGGTCGGCGCCGGCAACATCATCGATACCGACACGCCCGACTACCCGATGGCAATCGACTCGGCCGAGATCAACGTCGAGTGGGATGCGAACCGGCGGGTGCTGGTCGCGCCGTTCAAGGTTCTCTCCGGCGCGAACCGCCTGACGCTGCTGGCCCATGTCGAGCCACCCAACGGCAACATCAACGACTGGCAGCTCGGCTTCAGCGGCGGTTCGATCCTGCTCGGCGGCATCGACAACGAGCCGCCGCTCGTCTTCAACCGCATCGCGATCGGCTTCCGCTTCGACACCGACCACAAGCGCATCCTGCTGACACAGGCCGACGTCTCCAACGGCGAGATCGGCGTCGCCGGCACCGGCGCCATCGACTATTCGGGCGAGCCGCGGCTCACCCTCGGTTTTGCGGGCACGCCGATGTCGGCCTCGGCCTTGAAGCGGATGTGGCCGACGCTGATCGTCCCCGAATTGCGTGAATGGGTGATCGAGCGGATCGAGCGCGGCACGCTCCAGCGCATCGAGATCGGCGTCAACTCGCCGACCAGGAACCTGCCGCGCAAGGGTCCGCCCATTCCGGACGACGGCCTGTCGGTCAACATCGTGGCGAGCGGCGTTGCGGTCCGGCCCGTGGACGGCATGCCGGTGGTGCGCGATGCCGATCTGAAGGCGCGCGTGACCGGTCGTACCGCGACTGTCAACATCGGGCAGGGCATTGCCGATACCCCCGCGGGCCGCAAGGTCACTATCTCCGACTTCGTCTTCGAGGTGCCGGACATGGCGCCCAAGCCGTCGCCGTCGCGGAGCAGGTTCCGTGTGGAGGGGCCGGTGCCCGCGGCCGCTGAAATGCTCGCCAATGATCGGCTGAGCGACCTGTCGGCGACCGTCGTCGATCCCAACACCAGCAAGGGAACGTTCTCGGCGAACATTCAGCTTGGCATGCCGGTCAAGGGCGAGCTGACCAAGGCCGACACCACCTACGCCGTCACCGCCGATCTCAACGGCTTTGCCGCCGACAAGCTGGTGATGAACCAGAAGCTGGAAGCCAACAACCTCAAGATATCAGCCAACAACCAGGGCTATCAGGTCAAGGGCGACGTCAAGATCAACGGCCAGGCGGCCTCGCTCGATTATCGCAAGCCGGCCGAGGGCGACGCGGATGTCAGGCTGCAGGCGACGCTGGACGATGCCAGCCGCGCGCGGCTCGGCTTCGATCTCAGCCCCGCCGTCATCGGATCGTTGCCGATCAAGCTGTCGGGCAAGATCGCGAGCGGCGCGGATCAGACGACGAAGCTCGGCGTCGAGGCCGATCTGACCTCGGTCAGGCTCGACAACATCCTGCCTGGCTGGGTCAAGCTGCCGGGCAAGTCCGGCAAGGCCAGCTTCAAGGTGGTGCCGACGGCGCAATCGACGCGTTTCGAGGACATCGTCATCGAAGGCGGCGGCGCCTCGATCAAGGGCTCGCTCGAGCTCGACGCGAACAGCGATCTCGTGAACGCGAACTTCCCGACCTACGCGCCGTCCGACGGCGACAAGGCCTCGCTCAGGGTGGAGCGCAGCCAGGACGGTGTGCTGCGCGGCACCATGCGTGGCGACGTGTTCGACGGCCGCGGCTTCCTGAAGTCGGCGATCTCGGGCAATTCCAAGGACGACAAGAACAAGCTGAAGAACGTCGATTTCGACATCGATGTGAAGCTCGGTGCGGTCGCCGGCTTCAACGGCGAAGCCATGCGCAGCCTCGACGCCAAGATGTCGAAGCGCAACGGTGCCATCAAGGCGTTGACGCTGAGCGGCAAGATCGGCCGCGACACGCCTGTCGCGGCAGATCTGCGCGGTGGCCGCGCCCAGGGCAGCCGCGAGGTGATCTACCTGCAGACCAATGATGCCGGCGCGCTGCTGCGCTTCACCGACACCTACACCAAGGCGGTCGGCGGCCAGATGGTGGTGGCGATGGAGCCGCCGGCCTCCGAGCCGAACACCGCGCGTGAAGGCCTGATCAACGTGCGCGACTTCACCGTGAAGGGCGAGGCGCAGCTCGAGCGCGTGGCTGCCGGCGCGCCCAACGGCACCGGCAACGGTGTCTCCTTCAGCGCGCTGCGCGCCGAGTTCACCCGGCAAAACGGCGCACTCACGATCCGCGATGGCGTGGTCAAGGGGCCGATGATCGGCGCCACCATCGAGGGCTCGATCGACTATCCCGGCAACCAGGTCTGCATGAGCGGCACCTTCGTGCCGATGTACGGCGTCAACAACATCTTCGGCCAGATCCCGCTGTTCGGCATCTTCCTCGGTGGCGGCAACAATGAGGGGCTGATCGGCGTGACCTACGAGGTCGTCGGCACGCCAGCCGCGCCCGTGATGCGCGTCAATCCGATCTCGGCGATGGCGCCGGGCCTGTTCCGCAAGATCTTCGAGTTCAACACCGGCAAGCAGAACTCGCCGTTCGAGGAATTCCCCTCGCATTCGAACGACGGCTCGACCGGATCGACGCGCCAGCTGTCGAGCGGTTGCACCCTCGCGCGGCGGTAGCGGCGATCTGCTTCTCTCCGACGTCATGGCCGGGCTTGTCCCGCCTGCGCGGCCGAAGCCGCTTCGGCGCGGCGAAAGCCGGGCATCCACGCTCTTCGTGCGGGGAGCCAAAAACGTGGATGGCCGGGACAAGCCCGGCCATGACGCAAGTGGAGATATTCGGGCCTGAAGGCTACGCTGCGCGCACGCCCTTCAGGAACGTGCCGACCTCGCCGGAGAGCTGCTCGGCCTGCTTGGAGAGGTTGCTGGCTGCCGCGAGCACCATGCCGGCAGCGTTGCCGGTCTCGTTGGCTGCGGTGGAGACGCCGCCGATATTGGTGGTGACCTCCTTGGTCGCCTCCGCGGTCTGCGAGACGCTGCGGGCGATCTCGGCGGTGGCGGCGCCTTGCTCCTCGATGGCCGCGCCGATCGAGGTGGCGATGCGGCTGACCTCCTCGATGGTGGCGGTGATGCCGCCGATCGCATCGACAGCTTCCTTGGTGGCGCCCTGAATCTGGGCGATCTTGTCGCCGATCTCGCGGGTGGCTTCCGCGGTCTGGCTCGCCAGCGACTTCACCTCGGAGGCGACCACGGCAAAGCCGCGGCCGGCTTCGCCGGCGCGCGCAGCCTCGATGGTGGCGTTGAGCGCGAGCAGGTTGGTCTGCGCCGCGATGTTGGAGATCAGCTCGGCGACATGCTCGATCTGCTGGGCGCCGTCCGAGAGTGCGCGGACGATGGTGTCGGTGCGGCGGGCGCTGTCCACCGCACGTCCCGTGACCTCGGCGGATTGGGCGACCTGGCGGCTGATCTCGGTGATGGAGGAGGAGAGCTCCTCGGCGGCGGAGGCGACGGTCTGGACACGCTGGCTGGCCTCATTGGCGGCCGAGCCGACCAATGCGGCGCGGCGATTGGTGCCTTCGGCGGTCGACGACATCGACTTGGCCGTGGTCTCCAATTCACCGGAGCCGGAAGCCATCAGGCCGACGAGCTGGCCGACGGAGGCATCGAAGCGGTCGGCAAGGGCGATCAGGGCCTCGCGCTTCTCCTGCTCGCTGCGGGCCTTGGCCGCGACCTGCTCGGCCTCCAGCGTGCGGGCCGTGAGCGCGGTCTGCCTGAGGATTTCGAGCGTCTCGGCCATGCGGCCGATCTCATCGCCGCGGTCGGTCTCCTCGACCGGCTTGTCGATGGCGCCTTCGGAAATCGCCTGCATGCGGCTCTTCTGACGGTCGAGCGCGCCGAGCACGTCGCGCGCGATCAGCCAGGACAGCGCCGCCATCAGCAGCATCAGGCCGATGCCGATGGCGCCAAGCTCCAGCGTCAGGGCGCGCACGTCGGCGTCGATGTCGTCGACATATAGGCCGTAGCTGATGATCACGTTCCAGGGCGCGAACTTGCGCGCGAACACGGTCTTGCGGACCGGCTCGGTCTGGCCGGGACGGGGATAGAGATAGGAGGTGACGCCGCCCTGCGCAGTCTCGCTGCCGGCCTTGATGATGGCGTCGGCGATCAGCACGCCGTTGGAATCCTTGGTGCCGGTGATCTTGCCTTCGAGCTGCTGATTGGCGCCGTTCACGACCAGGGAGCCGTCCGGATTGTAAACCACCGGATAGCCCTGGTTGCCGTTGAAGTTCATGCGGCGGCCGCGCTGGTGGAACAGGCTCTTGGCCTCGGCCACCGTCAGCTTGCCGGCAGTCACTTCGTCCTGGAGCGCTTGGGCGTAGTTGTAGAGGAGCTCGACGGCGGTCCGCATCTGCTGGACGCGGTCTTCCATCATCCGGCTCTTGCTGAGCACGGCCGATACGCCGATGATGGCTGTGACCGTGAGAGCCGCAAGGCAGACCATGCTGGCAAGCTTGGTACGGATCTTCAGATGACTCAGCAGTTTCATCACAGCCCCTACGGAATGGTTGTTATTGCTCGCACCGGTAGCATGAAGTTCTTACCAATCATGAATGGAGGCATGCGGCGGCCTGCTGCGAGGACGGCGCAGGCGCGTGCGCAATCGTGCAGGCCAATCGCCTTGCCGATGGGCTCCAGTCCTTCCGGGAGAAGGGAATCGGTCTTGGGTTTTGGCAGCTAGACCGTCTGGACGGACCTGCAATGAATCGATTCGTTCATCGCATCATCATGTCTCTGCTGCTCGTCGCCGCCCTCGTTCTGATCTGGAACGTGCTGGGGACGCGCTGAGACGGCACCGGAGATCTGCCGGTGCCGTCGTCGTGCTTAGCGGATGAGATGTGCTTCAGCGGGCGCGGATGCGCGGCCGGTCCCGCGGCTATTTCTTGCCCATCGCTGCGTCGACGCTGACCGGGCCTCCGCCCGCCGCCGAGAGATACAGGCAGGCGAAGCAAAACAGGATCGCCAGGGTGCCGTTGTTCAGCAGCGGCAGGAACACCGGCGTCTCGCCCCTGAACATGTGGCCCATGAAATAGGCGAACGCCATTTCACCGGACAGGATGAAGGCCGACAGTCGCGAGAACAGGCCGATCATGAGCAGCCCGCCGAGCACCAGTTCGAGCGCGCCGGCCGCGCCGTAAAGCGACATCAGCTCGACCTTGGCGAACATCGGAACAGCCGGAAACTTGAACAGCTTGGCGACGCCGTACTGGAACAGCAACAGGCCGGTGATGAAGCGAAACAGGCTCAGGAGAACCGGTTGAAAGCGAGTGAGATAAGGAAAGTCCATTGGTTTGCCCTCCATCCAATGCTGGACCCAATGCTGCGACTTGGACCGCATTCGCTTCCGCCTCGCAAGCCACCCCGGATCAATTCAGCACTGACATTTTCGTCATGTCGGACAAAACACCGCAAGGCCCGCCGCCAGCGGCACGCGACCCTCCTTTTGGCGCATGTTCGCCTCGCGCTCGTCCGTAGGATTCCGGTGAAACCAGGGTGTGCAGGTTACGTCGGGGAGACCTACTCCCGCAAAGCAGGGACGACCAGGAACGGAATCATTCCGAGGATCACGCTCGCAAGTGCGAAGGCGAGCAGGAGATCGTAGCCGTGTGTGACATCGTGGATCAAGCCGCCGCTCCATGAGCCGAAGGCCGAGCCGAGGCCGCTGCCGATCGAGATCGTGCCGAAGATGGTGCCGACGCGTTCTCCGCGAAAGATCTTCATCGCGGTGGCGCTGATCAGCGGCCCGCGGGAGCCCATCATGCTGCCGAAGCAGATGACGAAGCCGGTGAGCAGAATGACGTTGGGATAGTACTGCAGCAGCCAGAGCAGAACGATGCCGAGAATCGAGATCGCGTAGCTGAGCAGCACCGACGGCCGGCGTCCGATCAGTCCGTCGAGCGCGGAGACGCCGAGCATGCCGAATACCAGCACGATTCCGGAGAAGCCCCAGGCGGTCGCAGCCTGGAGCGGCGGAAAGCCGGCGTCGATCAGATAGGCCACGATCTGCGCCGCGATCGCATACATGCCGACCGCGGTGAAGAAGAAGGTCGAGAACAGCGCCCAGAATGCGTGGTGGCGCATCGCGCTCGCGAGCGTCCAGCCGCTGTCGACGAAGTCAGGATCGCTCTTCTTGGCGATGTGCGGCGAGCCGGCCGCGAACATGCGCCAGGGCAGCAGCAGCAGCGGCACCAGCAGGGCGAGCGCGGCGAGGCCGAACAGCTGATAGGTCTCGCGCCAGCCGAGATGATCGATCAGGAGCTGCGAGGCCGGCAGCAAGGCCAGCACGCCGCCGCCCATCGCCGAATAGACCACCGCCATGGCGGTCGGCAGGCGTGGTCCGAACCAGCGGCCGAGCAGGATCGAATTGGGCACATTGCCGATGAAGCCAACGCCGATGCCGACGCAGATGCCGATCGAAAGCTGGAATTGCCAGAGCGCTTGCGCATGGCTCGCGATCAGAAAGGCCGAACCGAGCAGGAGCAAGCCGACCGCATAGACGAGCCGTGGCCCGGAATGATCGAACAGGCGCCCGACCAAGGGTGCGGTCAGCCCGCTGACGAGCCAGGTGAGGGAGTAGATCGAGACGGCCTGGGCGCGGTCCCAGCCCAGGCTTTCTGAGATCGGCTTGAGGAAGACCGTGAAGCTCTCGCTCAAGCCCCGACCAAGAACAGCCAGCGTGAAGCAGAGGCCGAGCACGACGAGTGCGGTGCGCACCGCGTCCCGCCCGGTGCTACCGATCCGTTCCTTGCTCGTTTCCGCTGTCGTTCCCGCTTTCGTTTCCCTGGGCGTGTTCTGGTCCATTGCCGTCAGGGAGCGCGCATCCGTGCGCCCTGACAAGCAGTGAAAAGCTCATACGCCTATGCAGGCTTGAGTAGCACGTGCTTCTTTTTGCCTAGTGAGACTTTGATAGCCCCGTCCTTGAGGTCCGCCGAAGTGAGCATTTTCATGATGCTATCGACCGTCTCGTCATTGATTTTCACGCCGCGGGAATCGATCAGGCGGCGAGCTTCGCCGTTCGATCGAACCAGTTTGGTGAGTTGAACCGCAATGAGAACCGATAGCCCCTCACCAAACAGGTACTTCTGCTCGTGTTCGGGTATTAGGACCGTAGGCAAAGTCTCCGCGGTTGCCCTTTCCTCGAAGGTGCGGCGCGCGGTCTCCGCGGCTTCGTTTGCGGCGTCGCGGCCGTGCAGCAGCGCGGTCGCTTCGGTTGCGAGCACCTTCTTGGCCTCGTTGATCTCCGAGCCGCCGAGCGCCTCGAGCTTCCTGATCTCGGCCATCGGCAGCGTCGTGAACAGTTTCAGGAACTTGCCGACGTCGGCGTCCTCGGTGTTGCGCCAGTATTGCCAGAAGTCGTAGGGGCTGAACTGGTCGGCGTTGAGCCACACCGCGCCTTGCGCGGTCTTGCCCATCTTGGCGCCCGAGGCGGTCGTCAGCAGCGGCGTCGTCAGCGCGAACAGCTGGTGGGTGCCCATGCGGCGGCCGAGATCGACGCCCATGATGATGTTGCCCCACTGGTCCGAGCCGCCCATCTGGAGGCGGCAGCCGGTGCGCTTGGCCAGCTCGACGAAGTCGTAGGCCTGGCAGACCATGTAATTGAACTCGATGAAGCTCATCTCCTGCTCGCGCTCGAGGCGCAGCCGCACGGAATCCATGGTCAGCATGCGGTTGACCGAGAAGTGCCGGCCGACGTCGCGCAGCATCTCGATCCAGTTCAGCTTGGTCAGCCATTCCGCATTGTCGAGCATGACCGCGTCGCTCTTGCCCTCGCCGTAGCGCAGCACCTTCGCGAACACGCCGCGGATCGATTCCTTGTTGGCCTCGATCTCGGCGATGGTGCGCATCGCGCGCGTCTCATCCTTGCCGGAGGGATCGCCCACCATGGTGGTGCCGCCGCCCATCAGTGTGATCGGCTTGTTGCCGGACTGCTGCAGCCAATGCAGCATCATCATGGTCAGGTAGTTGCCGATGTGCAGCGAACGGGCGGTGCAATCGTAGCCGACATAGGTGGTGGCCTCGCCCTTGGCGGCGAGCGCGTCCAGCCCCTCGAAATCGGAGCACTGATGGATGAATCCACGTTCCTGCAGGGTGTTGAGGAAATCCGATTTAAATGCAGTCATCTGTCGGCGTGCCTGACAATTCTTGGTTTACCGTTTTGGGGGCAATTTAAGGGTCTTCCGCGGGAACCCGGTTGGCCGCCCGCCACTTGGCGCGTTGGCATTATAAGATGTGCCCCTCTGGCACAAGATCGGCATGCCAGCGCGGGTCTCTTGAGGATGCTGGTCCATGATGTTGACAGCACTCGGTTTGATGAGCGGCACCTCGCTGGACGGGGTGGATGTCGCGCTGATCGAGACCGACGGAAAGCAGGTGAAGGCGTTCGGGCCATCCAGTTACCGGCCCTACGGCCCGGCCGAGCGCAACCTGCTGCGCCAGGCCTTGAGCGAAGCCGTGCATCTGCAGCAACGCGACGCCCGCCCGGGCATTCTGGGCGATGCCGAGCGCGCAGTGACGCAGGCCCATGCCGAGGCGGTCGCCGCCTTCCTCGCCCAGAACCGGATGAGGGCGGAGGACGTCGACATTGTCGGCTTCCACGGCCAGACCGTGCTGCACCGGCCCGAAAGACGGCTGACGGTGCAGATCGGCGATGGGCCGGCGCTGGCAAGGGCCATCCATATACCCGTGATGCACGACTTCCGCGCCGCCGATGTCGAGGCCGGCGGGCAGGGCGCCCCGCTCGTGCCGGTCTATCACCGCGCGCTCGCCCATTCGCTGGAGCGCGAAGGGCCCATCGTCGTGGTCAATATCGGCGGCGTCTCCAACATCACCTATATCGACGGCAACGATGCGTTGATCGCCTGCGACACCGGCCCCGGCAACGCGTTGCTGGACGATTTCATGTACCGCACCATGAACCAGGCATTCGATGCCGAAGGCAAATTCGCTGCGCTCGGCAAGGTGGATGATGCCTGGATTGCGCGGGCGCTGGAGCTGCCCTTCTTCGCAAGCCCGCCGCCGAAATCGCTCGACCGCAACGATTTCGCGGCCCTGCGGCTTGGCGACGTGCTGCCTGCCGACGGCGCGGCGACGCTGACCGCCTTCACCGCCGCCGCGATCGCCCGAATCATTCCGCTGTTGCCGCGGCGGCCGCGGAGCTGGATCGTCTGCGGCGGCGGTGCCCGCAACCTCACCATGCTGCGGATGCTGCGGGAGCGGGTGGGCTCGGCCACCGTCGAGGCGGCCGAAACGCTCGGCTGGGCCTCGGACGCGATCGAGGCGCAGGCCTTCGGCTTTCTCGCCGTCCGCGGCATGAAAGGCCTGCCGCTGTCCTATCCGGCGACCACCGGCGTGCCGATGCCGATGACCGGCGGGGTGATCGCCAGGCCCTGAAGATGACTGCCTGAGGATCACGCTCGGTTGATGCGAATGCATTGATCTTGACGAGTTAATGCAGATGCATCTATATTGGATGCAATTGCATCTAACAGCCGGGATCGTTGCCATGACATCTTCGCTTAATACGCCCGCTTCACTGAAACTGATCAGCCACAAGCTTTGTCCCTACGTGCAGCGCGCGGTGATCGCGCTGAAGGAGAAGGGCGTGCCGTTCGAGCGGATCGACATCGATCTCGGCAACAAGCCCGACTGGTTCTTGAAGCTCTCGCCGCTCGGCAAGGTGCCGGTGCTGGTGGTGACGACGGAGCAGGGCGAGGTCGCGCTGTTCGAGAGCAACGTGATTTGCGAATACATCGAAGAAACCCAAGGCGCCGCGAAGCTGCATCCGGTCGACGCGCTGAAGCGGGCCGAGCACCGCGCCTGGATGGAGTTCGGCTCGGCGATCCTCGGCGACCTCTGGGGCTTGGAAACCACGACCGATCCGGCGATCTTCGAGAGCAAGCGCCAGGCGCTCGTCGCAAAGTTCGCGCGGGTCGAGGCCGCGCTCGGCGCGGGCCCGTACTTCGCCGGCGAGGCGTTCAGTCTGGTCGATGCGGTGTTCGCACCTGTCTTCCGCTATTTCGACCTGTTCGACGAGCTGACCGAGCACGGCATCTTCCGTGACGTGCCGAAGGTCCGTGCCTGGCGCGCCGAACTCGCCAAACGGCAGAGCGTGCGCACGGCAGTGGGCACGGACTATCCGCAATTGCTGCGGGCCTTCCTCGTGCAGCACGACGCCCATCTGTTGAAGCTGGCGGCCTGAGGCCACGCCGATGTCACCGTCGATGGCTTGGCTGATGCTGGTGATCGCCGGCGCGCTCGATGTCGGCTGGGCGATCTCGATGAAATACGCGGAAGGCTACACGCGCGCAGGATGGAGCATCGTTTCGCTCGTGCTGCTCGCCGCCTTCGTGTTCCTGCTCGGGCGCGCCTTGAAGGTGCTCGAGGTCGGCGTCGCCTATTCGGTGTGGACCGGCATTGGCGCGGCCGGCACCTTCCTGATGGGCGTGGTGCTGTTCGGTGAGACCTTGAGCGCGATGAAGCTTGCCGGCATCGCGCTCGTCTTGATGGGGATCGTCGCGCTCAAGCTGGCGTAGTCAGTTGCTGCGATCAGATGCACCCATCCGCGAGCAGCAGCCTGCTGGTCGTCGTCGCCTGACGCAGTTTGAACAGGGGTTGAATGTCAGGATCATCCAAGAAGGCCTGAGCCTTCTCGCGGTCCGCAAATTCGATGATGACGAGACGTTCGGGCGCCCAGTCGCCCTCAATCGTTGTCGGCTCGACGCCGCGGACGAGGTATCGCCCTGCGTGCTTGGCGATGAACGCCGAAACTTCAGCGATGTAAGTCTTGAATCCGGCGTAGTCGTTCACCGAGAGATCAAGAACCAGATACGCCTTCATCGCTCGCAATCTCCAGCGTGATGGGTCCGCAGCCATGCCGCGAACCCATCCACGTCGGAAGATATTACCGCACGTTGGCGAGCCGCATGTCCAGATACGCCGTGATGGTTTCCATCAGCGGCTCGAGCTTGGAATCGAAGAAGTGGTTGGCGCCGGGGATGATCTGCTGATCGATCACGATGCCCTTCTGCGTCTTCAGCTTCTCGACCAGCGTGTTAACGTCCTTGGGCGGCACCACCGCATCCTTCTCGCCATGCACGATCAGGCCTGAGGACGGGCAGGGCGCGAGGAACGAGAAGTCGTAGAGGTTGGCCGGCGGCGCGATCGAGATGAAGCCCTCGACCTCGGGGCGGCGCATCAAGAGCTGCATGCCGATCCAGGCGCCGAAGGAGAAGCCGGCTACCCAGCAGGCGCGCGCCTCGGGATTGATGGTCTGCGCCCAGTCGAGCGCGGCGGCCGCATCGGACAATTCGCCGGTGCCGTGGTCGAACGAGCCTTGGCTGCGGCCGACGCCGCGAAAGTTGAAGCGCAGCACCGAGAAGCCGCGATGGGCGAAGGCGTAGTAGCACTGGTACACGATCTGATGGTTCATCGTGCCGTGGAACTGCGGATGCGGATGCAGGATCATCGCAATCGGCGCGTTCTTCTGCTTGGCCGGGTGATAGCGGCCTTCGAGGCGGCCGGCAGGGCCGGTGAAAATGACTTCAGGCATCGATGATCTCTGATTTAAGTCCCTTGGAGGTGATCCCTGCGCAATCGTCCGATTGTGGCTCTCGCAGCGTTGCCGCCGACGAGAGCACGGATGAAGGGTGGAGAGGCGCGCCCTCGGATGATGCGCGAGTGGCGCGCAGGTGAACT
This sequence comes from Bradyrhizobium sp. USDA 223, assembly GCF_044909005.1. Lineage (NCBI taxonomy): Bacteria > Pseudomonadati > Pseudomonadota > Alphaproteobacteria > Hyphomicrobiales > Nitrobacteraceae > Bradyrhizobium > Bradyrhizobium sp. USDA 223. The sequence goes on along the minus strand of NZ_JBIYDR010000001.1, from coordinate 2,777,264 downwards.
GACGCGCGCTTCTAACACAAGGCCAGGGTCAAAAAGCAAGCTTCTTCGACATCTCTCAATCAGCTCAAGAGCTTAGCCAGTCATTCCAATGTCATCTCTGGGTGCCTGCCGCGACCTGGACCCGCCTGAATCAACCGAAGCACGGCAAGAGCCGGCCGTCCTGCCGAAGGGCGCTATCCAACTCATTGAAATCACGATTGTTTAGGGGGCGCCTGGGGCGATTCCCGCCGGCGCGGTTCGGCTTCCGAGCGAGGCGACCGCCGGCCGGTAGCGCCGGCTGCCGCCGAGCGTCTGGCCATTGTCGAAGGCGAGCTCGAAATCCCCTGATGGCTTGAGCTCTACGCCGCGCACCCGGTCGAGATTGGCGAGCTTGGTCCGGTGGACACGAACGATGGAAAAGCGCGCCAGCTCGCTTTCCGCCGCCGCCAGCGTGCCCCGTATGAGGTGCTGGGTGCCGTCGGCGAGGCTGTATTCGATGTAATTGCCGGCTGACGCGACCCAGAGGATATCGCGCGGCACCACGCGAATGCGGCTGGTGCCGTCGCGCAGCCAGATCAGATCGGGGGACGATGGCTGCGGCGGGGTGGGCGGCGCCGACGGTGCGACTGCCGCGCTCTTCAGCTCACGCCGGCTTTCGAGCAGCCAGATCGTGGCGGCGATCAGGACAAAGGCCACGGCGTCTTTGCGGAATTCGTATAGGACCGTCGCGAGCGAAAAACGGAAATCGTAGGCGCCGCCGGCGAGCCAGAGCGCGAGCTTCCGCACCCAGACCATGCCGGTGATGTGAAGGGTGGAGAAGCCGAGCAGGGCGATCGCCCCGATGGCCGCCTGGGCGGCGAGGCCGGGTGTCCGGCGCATGCGGCGGACCGCCAAGACCAGGATCGGCAGCAACAGCAGGATGACGGCGATGCTCGACATCTCCCAGAACAGCCGCCGGCCGATGTCGTAGCTGTCGCCGCGCCAGGCCGCGTCCTGGGCGAACGAAAACGCATTGACTACTCCGATCACGAGCGCGACGGCCGCGATCGCTGCGAACATCATCCGGTCGCCGCCGCTGATCCCGAAAGACCCGCGACTCGTCCCAGCCGCCGGCGGCTCATCCCCTCCTGTCCGATTCTGATCCCAAACCGGCTCGACGCGCGCCGCAGGCGGAGCATTTTCGGTGTCAGCCATTTTCGATGTCAGCCCTGGCCCCAAAACCGCGTTTGTCGTCCCGTCAAGGAGCAGAAAACCATGACAACACCACAGCAATCCCAAAGCTCTGAAAGGCGTATCGACCTGGATTGGGTGCGGATTTTAGCCTTCGCGCTGCTCATCTTCTACCACGTCGGCATGCTCTACGTGTCCTGGGGATTTCACATCAAGAGCGCGCACCGGCTGACGTGGCTGGAACCCGTGATGCTCTTCCTCAACCCATGGCGGCTGTCGCTGCTGTTCCTGGTGTCAGGGGTTGCCACCCGCTTCATGCTCGGGAAGTGGAGCCTCGCCTCGCTCGCCGGCGCGCGGTCGGCACGGCTCCTGATCCCGCTGATCTTCGGCATGCTCGTGATCGTGCCGCCGCAGGCCTATCTCCAGATCGTCGAAAGCCTCGGCTACCCCGCGGGCTTCTTCGATTTCTACGCCAGGCACTACTTTGCCTTCGGCGCGCAATTCTGTCCGAAGCCGTGCATCGTGTTGCCGACCTGGAACCATCTCTGGTTCGTGGTCTATCTGTGGGTCTACACCATGGCGTTGATCGGCGTGCTCGCGTTATGGCCGGCCGGCGCTGACTGGCTTGGCCGAAAGTTGGCTCGTGCGCTCACCGGCCCATGGCTCCTGATCGCGCCCTGCCTGCTGTATGCGGCCTGGCGCCTGGTGCTGTTCCCGGCTTTCCCGTCGACACACGCGCTGTTCGACGATTGGTACAACCACGCGGACCACGCCACGGCCTTCCTGATCGGTTTCCTGCTGGCCAAGCAGGACGGGATCTGGCGCGAACTCGAACGCCTGCGCTGGGCGGCCCTGCTGGCGGCCGCCGCCTGCTTCGCTGGTTTCATCCTGGTACGCGCCGGCCTGTTTGCGCCGTCGCCCATGCTGAAGTGGTTCGCCGCCTCGGCCTATGGCTGTTATCAATGGCTCGCGATCGCCGTTGTGCTGGGCTTTGCGCGGCGCACCTTCACAGCCGACAGCCCGGCACGGCGCTATCTGACCGACGCGATCTTCCCGTACTACATCGTGCATCAGACCGCGATCATCGTGATCGCGCATCAATTGCATGACAGCGGTCTGTCGGCTGGGATCGAAGCGTCCATTGTCATCGCCGGAACCGCGCTCACATGTGTGGCGACCTATGAGATCGTCCGGCGCGTTGCCTGGCTGCGGCCGCTGTTCGGATTGCAGGCGGTGCCGCGAAGCGTTGCAAGGATGGAGCAGCATCAACCGGCCTGACGAGCGCGCGCCCTCCGATTGGCCGGACGACAAAAGGTGCTAAGAGGGCCAGATGCCGAACCGTGTCTATCTCGACTGGAATGCGACCACGCCGCTGCGCCCCGAGGCGCGGGCGGCGATGGTCGCGGCCTTCGACCTGGTCGGCAATCCATCCTCGGTCCATGCCGAGGGGCGGGAGGCGCGGCGTTTGGTCGAAGAAGCCCGCGCGAGGGTTGCGGCCGCGGTCGGGGCGCAGCCGCGCAACGTCGTCTTCACCTCCGCTGGAACCGAGGCCAATGCGCTGGCGCTCTCGCCGGGTTTGCGGGGCCCGTCCGGAGGACCTGTCGAGCGGCTGTTGGTCTCGGCGGTCGAGCACGCCTCGGTGCTATCAGGCGGCCGGTTCCCGGCGGACAAGATCGGCCTGATCCAGGTCACGCGCTCCGGCGTGGTCGACCTCGATCATCTGAAGGCGCTGCTGAAGGGCGGCCCGCCGGCCTTGGTCTCGATCATGGCCGCCAACAACGAGACCGGCGCCCTTCAGCCCGTCACGGAGGCTGCAACCATCGTCCACGAGGCCGGCGGCCTGCTGCATGTCGACGCGATCCAGGCGATGGGCAAAATCCCGTTCGATATCAATTCGGTAGGCGCAGACCTTGCGACCTTTTCTGCGCACAAGATCGGCGGGCCCAAGGGGGTCGGCGCCCTGGCGATGACTGAGGGGATAGGCGGGCTGGAGCCGGTGCTGCGGGGCGGGGGGCAAGAGCAGAGCCGCCGGGCTGGAACCGAGAACATTGTCGGGATCGCCGCCTTTGGCGCGGCGGTGAAGGCTGCGCTTCAGGCTCTGCCGGAGGATGTGAAGCGTATGGCAAGTCTCAGAGATCGCATGGAAAATGGCCTTCGTGATATTCCCAGGACGACTGTCTTTGCGAAAGACGTGGCACGGTTGCCGAATACCGTGCTTTTCACGGCGCCGGGTTTGAAGGCCGAAACCGCCGTGATCGGCTTCGATCTGGAGGGCATCGCGGTCTCTTCCGGCTCCGCCTGTTCCTCGGGAAAGGTCCAGCCTTCTCACGTCCTGTCGGCGATGGGCTATGATCCCGCGGTGGCCCAGGGAGCGGTGCGTCTCAGTCTGGGCTGGTCCACGGAACCGGATGACATCAATAGGGCGTTAGAGGCTTGGCGAAAGCTTGGTAATACCCTACTTAAGGGTTGAGCGATGAAACACGGCTTGAACGGTTCTAAGCCCGTGCTTTCCGCAGAGAAATATCGTAATACTCGTCCGAGTTTGATCCACCGCGGTCCTTGAAACCGCGAGCGGAGGATGGAATGCCAGCCGTACAAGAGACGGTCGAGCGCGTGAAGCGCATCGACGTCGACCAATATCGTTATGGGTTTGAGACCCTGATCGAGTCCGACAAGGCCCCCAAGGGTTTGTCGGAAGAGACCGTCAAGTTCATCTCCGAGAAGAAGAACGAGCCCGCCTGGATGCTGCAGTGGCGGCTGGAGGCCTATCGGCGCTGGCTGACCATGCAGGAGCCGACTTGGGCCCGCGTCGACTATCCCAAGATCGACTTCCAGGACCTCTATTATTATGCGGCGCCGAAGCCGAAGAAGACGGTCTCGTCACTGGATGAGATCGATCCGGAGATCCTGAAGACCTACGAGAAGCTCGGCATTCCCTTGCGGGAAGTCGCGATGCTCGAAGGCGTCGAGCCGAAGCCCGGCGAAGAGGATCCCGCCCGCCGCAAGATCGCGGTCGATGCCGTGTTCGATTCGGTCTCGGTTGCGACCACGTTCAAGGCCGAGCTGAAGAAGGCCGGCGTGATCTTCATGCCGATCTCGGAAGCCATCCGCGAGCATCCTGAATTGGTGCAGAAATATCTGGGCTCGGTGGTTCCGACCTCGGACAATTTCTATGCCACGCTGAACTCGGCGGTGTTCTCCGACGGCTCGTTCGTCTACGTGCCGCCGGGCGTGCGCTGCCCGATGGAGCTGTCGACCTATTTCCGCATCAACGAGCGCAACACCGGCCAGTTCGAGCGCACGCTGATCATCGCCGACAAGGGCTCCTACGTTTCCTATCTCGAAGGCTGCACCGCGCCGCAGCGCGACGAAAACCAGCTGCATGCCGCCGTGGTCGAGCTCGTCGCCCTCGACGACGCCGAGATCAAATATTCGACGGTGCAGAACTGGTATCCCGGCAATTCCGAAGGGAAGGGCGGCATCTACAATTTCGTCACCAAGCGTGGCGACTGCCGGGGCGCCAACTCGAAGATTTCCTGGACCCAGGTCGAGACGGGATCTGCGATCACCTGGAAGTATCCGAGCTGCATTCTGCGCGGCGACAATTCGCGCGGCGAGTTCTATTCGATCGCGATCTCGAACGGCTTCCAGCAGGTTGATAGCGGCACCAAGATGATCCATCTCGGCAAGAACACGTCGAGCCGGATCATCTCCAAGGGCATCGCCGCCGGCAAGTCGCAGAACACCTATCGCGGTCTCGTCACCGCGCATCGCAAGGCGACGGGCGCGCGCAACTTTACCGCCTGCGACTCGCTGCTGATCGGCGACAAATGCGGCGCGCACACCGTGCCGTACATCGAGGCGAAGAACTCGTCCGCGACGTTCGAGCACGAGGCGACGACCTCGAAGATCTCCGAGGACGTGCTGTTCTACTGCATCCAGCGCGGGCTCAGCCAGGAAGAAGCGGTCGGCCTCGTCGTCAACGGCTTCGTCAAGGACGTGCTGCAGCAGCTGCCGATGGAATTCGCGGTGGAAGCGCAGAAGCTGATCTCGATCTCGCTGGAAGGATCGGTCGGCTAGCTCGGACCTCATCCTGAGGAGGCCGCGCACGCGGCCGTCTCGAAGGATGGATACCGGAAAGATTGGTGGCCTCAATCCTTCGAGAAGCGCCTGCGGCGCTCCTCAGGATGAGGGGATAGATGGAAAAACATTATGGCTTTGCTTGAAGTGAAAGACCTCAAGGTTCGTGTCGAGGAGCGTGAGATCCTCCACGGGCTGACGCTGACCGTGAACGAGGGCGAGGTGCACGCGATCATGGGGCCGAACGGCTCCGGCAAGTCGACGCTCTCGCATGTCATCGCCGGCAAGCCCGGCTACGAGGTCACCGACGGCCAGATCCTGTTCAGGGGCGAGGACCTGCTGGAGATGGATCCCGACGAGCGCGCCGCCAAGGGCGTGTTCCTGGCGTTCCAGTATCCGGTCGAGATTCCCGGCGTCACCACCATGAATTTCCTGCGCACCGCTCTCAATGCGCAGCGCAAGGCGCGCGGCGAGAGCGAGCTGATGGTGCCTGATTTCCTCAAGAAGGTCCGCGAAGTCTCGAAGTCGCTGAACATCCCGCAGGACATGCTCAAGCGCGGCGTCAATGTCGGCTTCTCCGGCGGCGAGAAGAAGCGCAACGAGGTGCTGCAGATGGCGCTGTTCGAGCCGAGCCTGTGCATCCTCGACGAGATGGATTCCGGCCTCGACATCGACGCGCTGCGCATCGCGGCCGACGGCGTCAACGCACTGCGCTCGCCGGGGCGCGCGATGGTCGTCATCACCCACTATCAGCGGCTGCTGAACTACATCGTGCCCGATTTCGTGCACGTGATGTCCAGGGGCCGCGTCGTGAAGAGCGGCGGCAAGGAACTGGCGCTGGAGCTGGAAGCCTCCGGCTATGCCCAGTTCGAGGATGCCGCGTAAGGAATTCTTAAGATGAACGTTGCTGTGGCAAAGACCGGGAGCGGCCGCGCGGTGAGCGATCTCTTCGCCAGCGCCGAAGGCCGCCTGCCGGGTTCGCCTGATGTGGCAGCAGTGCGCCGCGAGGCATTCGAGACCTATGAGCGTCTCGGTCTGCCGCACCGCCGGATCGAGGAATGGAAATACACCGACCTGCGCGCGCTGGTCGGCGAGGTGCTGCCGCTGGCCGCCGTGCCCGATGCGACCGCGCTGAAGCGCGCCGCGGACGCGGTCAAGGCGCATGCAATCGCGGGCGCCTACAAGCTGGTGCTGGTCGATGGCGTGTTCGCGGCCGAGCTTTCAGACGTGAAGGCGCTTGCGTCCGAGGTCAGCTTCAAGACTCTGCGCGAGACGCTGGATAAGGATGCCGGTCTCCTCAAGACCGCGTCCACCGATGCCGTGATCGCGGTCAACGCGGCGCTGGCGACCGACGGCGTGGTGCTGTCGATCGCGGATGGAACGCAGCTCTCTGCGCCGGTCCAGATCATCCATGTTGCGACCGCCGCATCGGCCTCGGCTTTCACCCGCTCGCAGGTGGCGATCGGGAAGGGCGCCCGCGCCACCATCATCGAGAGCTTCGTCGCCGCCGGCGCTGCGGCCTACCAGGTCAACGACGCCGTCATCGTCTCGATCGGCGACGACGCCGACGTCGCGCATATCCGCCTGATGGACGATGCGGCCGATGCGGTGAACATCACCTCGCAGTTCGTCACCGTCGGCGCCAACACCAAGCTGAACGTCTTCAACATGACCAGCGGCGCTGCGGTCAGCCGCTTGCAGGGCTTCATTACGCTGGCGGGCGAGGGCAGCGAGCTCTCGGTCAACGGCGTCAACCTCCTGAAGAAGACCGAGCATGGCGACACCACACTGGTGGTCGACCATGCCGTGCCGAACTGCGTCAGCCGCGAGATCTTCCGCGCGGTGATCGACGACCGCGCCCATTCGGTGTTCCAGGGCCGCATCATTGTCCGTCCCGACGCGCAGAAGACCGACGGCAAGATGATGACGCGCGCGCTGCTGCTCTCGGACGAGGCCGAGGCCGACAACAAGCCCGAGCTCGAGATTTTTGCCGACGACGTCTCCTGCGGCCACGGCGCCACCGCCGGCGCGCTCGACGACAGCCTGCTGTTCTACCTGAAGGCCCGTGGCCTGCCGGAGAAGCAGGCCCAGGCGCTGCTGATCCAGGCCTTTGTCGGCGAGGCGATCGAGCAGATCGCCGATGATACTTTGCGCGAGCACGTGATCGGCATCGCCGAGCGCTGGCTGGAGCGGCGGTCATGAGCACGCATCCGGCGGTCAAGAACGGCGCCTATGACGTTGCGCGCGTGCGCCAGGATTTTCCGGCGCTCGCCATGCAGGTCTACGGCAAGCCGCTCGTCTATCTCGACAACGCCGCCTCGGCGCAAAAGCCGAGCGCTGTGCTCGACCGGATGACGCAGGCCTATACGTCCGAATACGCCAACGTGCATCGCGGCCTGCACTACCTCGCCAATGCGGCGACGGAGGCCTATGAGGGCGCGCGGGCAAAAGTCGCGCAGTTCGTCAACGCCCGTCGGACAGAGGAAATCATCTTCACCCGCAACGTCACCGAGGCGATCAACCTCGTGGCGTCGTCCTGGGGCGAGCCGAACATCAAGCAAGGCGACGAGATCGTCCTCTCGATTATGGAGCACCATTCCAACATCGTGCCCTGGCATTTCCTCAGGGAACGCCATGGCGCAGTGATCAAGTGGGCGCCCGTCGATGATGAGGGCAATTTCCTGATCGACGAGTTCGAGAAGCTGCTCACGCCGAAGACCAAGCTTGTCGCCATCACCCAGATGTCGAACGCGCTCGGAACGTTCGTTCCGATCAAGGAGGTGGTGCGGCTGGCCCACGATCGCGGCATTCCGGTACTGGTCGACGGTGCGCAAGGCGCGGTGCATCTGCCCGTCGACGTGCAGGATCTCGACTGCGATTTCTACGCGTTCACCGGCCACAAGATCTACGGCCCGACCGGCATCGGCGCGCTCTATGCCAAGCATGAGCACCTCGTCGCGATGCGGCCCTTCAACGGCGGCGGCGAGATGATCCGCGAGGTTGCGAAGGACTGGGTCACCTATGGCGATCCGCCGCACAAGTTCGAAGCCGGCACCCCGCCCATCGTCGAAGCCGTCGGCCTTGGTGCCGCCATCGACTACGTCAATTCGATCGGCAAGGAGCGCATCGCCGCCTACGAGGCCGACCTCACCGCCTACGCCCAGGAGCGCCTGCGCGAGATCAACTCGCTGCGGCTGATCGGCACGGCGCGGGGCAAGGGCCCCGTGATTTCCTTCGAGCTCAAGGGCGCACACGCCCACGATGTCGCCACCGTGATCGACCGCCAGGGCATCGCGGTGCGCGCCGGCACCCATTGCGTCATGCCGCTTTTAGAGCGGTTCAACGTCACGGCCACATGCCGGGCCTCGTTCGGCATGTATAATACGCGGGAAGAAGTCGATCATCTGGCACAGGCGCTGCTGAAGGCGCGGGATTTGTTTGCATGAGTGACACGGCCGAAATCAAAGCCAATCCGATGGAGACCCATTCGGCATTGCCGCCGGAGGAGACTGAGCGGCTGACCCGCGAGATCATCGCCGGGCTCAAGACCGTGTTCGACCCGGAAATCCCGGCCGACATCTACGAACTCGGCCTGATCTACAAGGTCGAGATCAAGGACGACCGTTCCGTCGACGTGCAGATGACGCTGACGACCCCGAACTGTCCGGCCGCCGGCGAGCTGCCGACCATGGTCGAGAACGCGGTGGCGAGCGTGCCCGGCGTCGGCGTGGTCGATGTCAAGGTCGTCTGGGAGCCGCCGTGGTCGCCCGAGCGCATGAGCGACGAGGCCCGCCTCGTGCTGAACATGTGGTGACGGCCTCGGCCCGCATTGAATTCGCTCCGCAACGGACCACATAGACAACATGACCCAGATTTCGTCAGGCTCGACACCAGCATCCACGCCGAAGCCGCGGCGGCCGCGCCCGCAGGTGATGCGGCTGACGGACGCCGCTGCCCAGCGCATCACCGAGCTGACCCAGCGTGCGGACTCGGAAATCGTGGGCTTGCGCGTCGGCGTGAAGAACGGCGGCTGCGCGGGCCAGTCCTACACGGTCGAATACGCCCACGACATCCGCCCGACCGACGAGGTCGTCGAAGACAAGGGCGTCAAGATCCTGGTCGATCCCAAGGCCGTGCTGTTCCTGCTCGGCACCGAGATGGACTACAAGGCCGACAAGATGCAGGCCCAGTTCGTGTTCAACAATCCCAACCAGGTCTCCGCCTGCGGTTGCGGCGAATCGGTCGAGCTGCGGCCGGCAAAGATCGACGGGTAGTTTCGGCCTACGCTCTGCTCTCTTGTCCCGGACGCGCTGCAGCGCGCTTGCGCTGCTGCGCCGAGCCGGGACCCACGCTATAGTCTTCGCTGTGGAGTGGCTGGGCCCCGGCTCAGCAGCGCAGCGTGATACGCTGCGCTGCGTCCGGGGCACGAGAGAGCGTCAGCATGGACCGCGAATTCCTGATCGACCTGTTCGCTGATTTCGGCCCGGTCACCATCCGGAAAATGTTCTCCGGCTACGGCATCTCCGCCGACGGCGTCAATTTCGCGCTGTCACTGCGCGCCGGCCTGTTCTTTCGCGCCGACGAGACGACCATTCCCGACTTCGAAGCCGAAGGCTCAAAGCCGTTCCAGTATTCGACTCGCGCCAAGACCGTGGTTGTGAATTCCTACTGGGAGCTGCCGGCGCGTCTGTTCGACGATTCCCAGGAGCTTGCGCAATGGGCGAGGGCGGCGCTCACTGCCGCGCAGCGCGCCAAGGTGAAGAAACGACCGAAGGCGAAGAAGGCGGCGGCGAAGAAGCCCCTTGCAAAGAAGCGACCGGCCAAGAAAACGGCGCGTAAGGCGGGTCGCCGTAGCTCATAAAGCGACGGCGGAAGCTCGCCCGTTGTTGAGGCCAAGCTCTCGCTTCCTTGTCACCGTCATTCCGGGGCGCGGCATAGCCGCGAGCCCGGAATCCATAACCACCGTCGTGAGTATGGATTCCGGGCTCGCACCAAGAGGTGCGCCCCGGAATGACGGCGGTAGATGAATTTGGCGCTACGCCACCCGGCTGTGGCTCTCGATCGCGAATTCCGGATCGGCTTCGCAGATCACCCGGTTGCGGCCGTTGCGCTTGGCGGCATAGAGGCAGGCATCGGCACGCTCGATCAGCGCGTCGGTGTCGTCGCCCTCCCTGAGCATGGAAACGCCGACGGAGATGGTGACGCGGCCGAGGATCTCGCCGGTCGATTTCTTCTTCAATTCCTTCGCCATCACGGCGCGGCGAATGTGATCGGCCACCGTCAGTGCCTGGCGCATCGCGGTGTTGGGGAGAACGACCGCGAATTCCTCGCCGCCGTAGCGCGCCGTGATGTCCTGGCCCTTGATGGTCTGCTTCAGGGAAAGGCCGACGAGCCGCAGCACCTGGTCGCCGGTGAGATGGCCGTAGGAATCGTTGAACGACTTGAAGTGATCGATGTCGAACAGCAGCAGCGATAGCGGCTCGCCCGAGGCGAGCGCGCTCTGCACCGCCATGCCGATCATGCGGTCGAAATATTTGCGATTTCCCAGGCCCGTGAGCGGATCGGTCAGGCTTTCGGCGCGGATCGCCTCCAGGCTCTGCTGGAGATTGCTGATCTCGTTCTTCGACAGCGTCAGCCGGTCTTCCAGCGCCTTGTTGGTCTCGCGCATCTCGCTGGTGGAGCGCAGCAGCGCCTCGACGATCGCTTTGACCTGGTCGCGGTTCTCGGCCGACGACAGTTTCTTGGTCGCATCCGACAGACTGGTATCGTAGGCACCGGTCATGCCGAGCGCCTCGCCCAACACCTTCACCACGTCGTCGATCTCGCCGACGACGCGCGCGCCGACCTTGTCGATGCGGTCGGTGGTCTTGATGTGGGAGAGATAGGTCTCGTAGATCTGCTCGAGATCGGCCTCGGTCAGCTTGCCGCTGCGCGCCAGCGTCTCATTGATGATCTTGTTGAGCGGTGCGTTGTAGCCGGTGGCGTAGACGTACCAGATCTCGTAATTGCGGGGAATGGCCGTCTGTCGAAGCGATCGGATCTGACCGAGCGCCACCTCGGCGAACGCCAGCGTGCGTTCGTGTTCGTCGAGTACCTTGATCACTGAACATCCCCACGGCGGCCGACGCGCCATCGACCGCAGCAATCCTTAAATTATGTTCGTAGGCTAAGGGACGATCATGAACGCCCCGTAAATATACGTTCACGGGGCATCCAAAAAATTGCAGATCGAGGATTTTCAACCGAAATCTGGAGCGCCAGTGCGCGCTTCAGGCGCCGGCGGGGGAGCGCACCGGCCGCAGAAGAAACGCCGGCAGATGCGAGTGATCGCCCGGCTCGCTGTCGATCTCGCGCTGGCGGCGCGGCTCGGGACGGCCGATCGAGGGCACATGCGAATTATTGGCTTGCTGGCGGGCGCCGTGACGCGGCTCGGATGATGGCCGGGCGTCACGCGGCTGCCTTGCCGCGCGCGCCGGCCTGGCATCGGCAGCGGGCCGTGCTTCGGCTGAAGGCCTTGCTTCGGAAGCGTGCCTTGCCTCGCCACGCGACTCGCGCGGCTCGGAGCTGCGCTCGCGGTCGCGGCCGCGCTGCGGCTTGCCGCGCCCGCCGCGTGAACGTTCGCGACCACGCGACTCGCGCGGACGCTCGGTCGCATCGGAGGCTTCGGTGTGGATTTCGAAATCGCCCTCGGCGGGCGGAATGCTCTGTCCGATCAGCTTCTCGATTGCCGCCATCGACTTCTGGTCGAGCGGTGTCACGATCGAGATCGCGGTGCCGGTTCGGCCGGCGCGGCCGGTGCGGCCGATGCGGTGGACGTAATCGTCGGCGTGGTGGGGAACGTCGAAATTGAAGACGTGGCTGACCTCGGGAATGTCGAGGCCGCGGGCGGCGACGTCGGAGGCGACGAGGAGGGGCAGCTCACCCTTGCGGAACTGGTCGAGCGCGGCCATGCGGGCCGGCTGGTCCATGTCGCCGTGCAGGGCGCCGACGCTGAAGCCGTGCTTCTGCAGCGATTTGTGAACGATCGCGACCTCGCGCTTCCGATTGCAGAAGATGATCGCGTTCTTGAGGTCCTTGGCCTCGCGTAGCAAACGGCGGAGCAATTCGCGCTTCTCGTGCGCCTCGCGGCCGGCGGGCACCTGGGCTTGCGTCACGGTGACGGCGGTCGTGGCGGGCCTGGAGACCTCGACCTTCTGCGGATTGTGCAGGAAGGCTTCGGTGATGCGCCGGATTTCCGGCGGCATGGTCGCGGTGAAGAACAGGGTCTGCCGCGTGAAGGGGACGAGCTTGCAGATGCGCTCGATGTCGGGGATGAAGCCCATGTCCAGCATGCGGTCGGCTTCGTCGATGACGAGCAGTTCGACGCCGGTGAGCAACAGGCCGCCGCGCTCGGTATGGTCGAGCAGCCGGCCGGGGGTGGCGATCAGCACGTCGACACCGCGCATCAGCTTGGCATCCTGGTCGCCGAAGGAGACGCCGCCGATCAGGAGGGCGACGTTGAGCTTCTGGCCGGCGCCGTAGCGGTCGAAGTTTTCCTTCACCTGGGCCGCGAGCTCGCGGGTTGGCTCGAGGATCAGCGTGCGCGGCATGCGCGCCCGGGCGCGGCCCTTTTCGAGGATGGTGAGCATCGGCAGCACGAAGGCCGCGGTCTTGCCGGTGCCGGTCTGGGCGATGCCGAGCACGTCCTTGCGTGCGAGGACGTGGGGGATCGCCTGTTCCTGAATGGGGGTGGGGGTGGTGTAACCGGTGGCCGCCACTGCGGCGAGGACTTTTTCGGACAGTCCGAGATCTGAAAAGGACATTGAGCCTCTGGTCGAAACCGCCGTTCGGAATCGAGGGTAATAAGGCTGTCGCGTTCCACCCCGAAACGGCGCGCTTTCGAAGAAGCTGGGGGTGCTGACTCACGCGGACAAAGCGCAAGGCTCAGGAATCGCTCTTCGATCTGAGCCGCGTCGACCCGGAACATAGGCGGGAATTGGCCAAAGTCAATGGAGCGGGCGCGGGAAGAGCCTAAAAAGCCTGAGGTTTTTGCCCAAATCACGGGCGCGGCTGGGGTTTTCCCCCGAGCCCCTCCGCCTGGCCACAACCGCCAAGACAGCAGTTGAGGCCCGTCCGAGCCTTTTGCCCGGAAATCACCTGGGGCCATGCCATAAGCGGCGTTGAACACCCGGTAATAGGTCGCCAGGCTCTCGAAGCCGCACGACGACGCGATGTCGGCGATCAGCCGTTCCGGCGCCTCGCGCAGCAGGCGGCGGCTCTGTTTCAGGCGCTCGTCGGTCACCGTCTGGGAAAAGCTCTTCTCCGCCATCTCGAACAGCATGTGCAGGTGACGAACGGAGACGCCGAGCAGGTCGGCCACCATGGCCGGCGCAAGATTGGGGTCCTGAAGGTGGCGCGCGATCAGCCGCCGGGCCTGCGAGAGGCGGGCGGTCCGCAGTGCCTCCTGTCCTCGCCGGCTTCCGGGCCGCACGATGCCGCGCTCGATCAGCGCCAGGTGGGCCAACGCCTGGACCAACGAGGTCTGGACGGCAGAGGCCGTATCGTCCGCGGCGATTTCGCCGAGATCGGCGAAGCAGGCCGCGAGCAGGGGCGCCAGGGCCAGATCGTTGAAGGTCCGGGGCGCCAGCTCGCGCATGCGCTTGTCCTGTACCGGGATGTGGCTCACGGGGATCTTGAGGATCCGCAGGTGGAAGCCCCCGGTGCCCAGCGGGGCGGTGCGGTACGGCAGGTCGGTATGGCTGGTGGCGAAGCTGCCATTGGCAATGGCAAAGTCGCTTGCGCGCATGCCGCCGAACCAGCCGCCGCTGCCGAGCTGCTGATAGACGCAGATCGCCTCACCCGGGGCATAGGCGATGTCCGACGCGCTGCGCTCGACCGCGTAGGGCGAGGCCTTCAGCTCGACGAGGCCGGCGCCGCCCAGCTTACGCAGCGAGAATTCGCCGAAGAAGTCCGCGCGCCGTTCGCGCGCGAGCTCGGCGGTGACGCCGAACAAACCCTTGGCGCGCACCTCGCGCCAATAGTCGAATCGATCCTTCGGGTCGACCTCGTCCGTACACCAGTGCAACACTGCAGCCCCTCGCTTCCGGCGAAATTGTCCAAAAGGAAACAGATTCCAGCGGAATCGGCCATAGTCGGATCGTACAATCGGAGCCCCAGCGTCCTTGAACCGTCGTCAGGTCTGGGCCGACTATCACACAGCGGCAGGGGGTCCCATGAACTGCCGTTCGAAGATCGGCGGCAGGGCCGGTTCTGCAACGGGAAATTTTGCGATGACGCGTCGGCTTTTCAGAATTCTGGCGGCCCTTGGCCTCGCGGTAGGCCTGAGCGGCTTCGCAGTGCCCGCCTGTGCCGAGAAGCGCGTCGCGCTGGTCGTCGGCAACAACGATTACAGGAACGTGCCGAAGCTGCTCAAGGCGGTCAACGACGCCCGCACCATGGGCGACACGCTGAGGCAGCTCGGCTTCTCGGTGATGGTCGCCGAGAACCAGAGCCGGCAGCAATTCTCCGAGACGCTGCTCGCCTTCGACAAGGCGATCGAGCCCGGCGACACCGCGTTCTTCTTCTATGCCGGCCACGGCTTCGAGATCGCGGGCCAGAACTATCTGCTGCCGACCGACGTGCCGGCTGCGACGGAAGGGCAGGAGGAGCTGGTGCGTGACGCCTCGATCCTGGCCGACCGCATCGTCGAGCGGCTGCAGAACAAGAAGGCGCGGACCTCGATCCTGGTGTTCGACGCCTGCCGCAACAATCCGTTCGAGCGCAAGGGCACCCGTGCGGTCGCCGGCGCCGGCGGTCTCGCACCGATGACCCAGCTGCCCGAGGGCGTGTTCTCGGTGTTCTCCGCGGGTCCCCGCCAGACCGCGCTCGATCGGCTCTCCAATGACGACGCCAATCCAAACTCAGTGTTTACTCGCACCTTCGCCAAGGAGCTGCTCAAGCCCGGCGAGAATCTGGTGCAGGTGGCGCAGCGTACCCGCCGTGCCGTCAGCGAGCTCGCCGACACCGTGAAGCACAGGCAGGTGCCTGTTTATTTCGACCAGATGGTCGACGATGTCTTCCTCAGCGGCCTCGCCAAGGACATCGCCGCGCGTTCGGACGATCCGCCGCCCACGAAGCTTGCGGCTCTGCCGCCGGTGTCGGTGCCGCAGATGCCCAAGGAGGAGACCCTCAACGCGCCGATTGCGAGCTTCTCGCGTCACAATGGCGGCTGGAGCGTGACCTTCTCTTTCGCCGATCCGACGCTCGGCATTTCCTGGCGCATGGCCGGCGCGGGCGATTTCCGCGAGACCGGCTTCATCGACACACTCGATCCGCGCACCCGCAAGCGGATGCCGAACCCGTCGATCGAGCTGCCGCCGGATGCGCAGGCCGGGACCATCGAGGTCCGTTATGTCGATCAGTCCGGCGACATGCAGGGCCCGTTCCCGATCAGGTTCGATCCCGAGGCCGCGCTGATCCGCGACCAGCGCAAGATCCTCGACATGACCTCGACGAGCTGGCTGTCGTTCCGCGAGTTCAACGGGCTGCTCGTCTACTACACGCATCTCGTCTCCTACCGCTGCGCCATTCGCGAGGTGCGCATCGGCGTCGACACCGCCGTGCCCAACCAGGTGCTGAAGATGCCGCCCTGCGACATGCGCGACCCCAGCGCGGTCAGCGCCGGCATGCCGCTCTACATGAAGCTCGCGCCAAGCACGAAATCCGTCTCGGTGGAGCTGACCTATCGCGACGGCAGCGTGTCGGAGATCAAGAGCTTTCGCAGCGCGAACCGGAGCAATAATTGATGCGCTGTTCGATTGTGACGGGATGATCTTGCGCAGCGGCCGAACTTAAATCGGACAAGCCAAGGTGAAAGTGCTAGAGCCGGGAATGACAAAATTCATTATTGTCGCGCTCCTTACGACGCTTCCGGTTCTGGCTCAAACGAATCCAGTTCCCACAGCCCCACCTCTCACCGATCGCGAACGCGTCCAGGCGGACCGCGCGAAGGCCGCCGAGGATGAGAAGGGGGCTCCGGCCACGCGACCATGGGATCGCGACGCCGAGGGCAAACGGCCGTGGGACCGCAAGCCGCCAAAGTCCTGAGACGAGAAGCTCGCTTCCCCTGCGGAAGGAACAACTCCTGCCGGGCTGGATTGTCTGCCAAACCAGGGAGACGATCCATGATCCGTAAATCCATCCTCGTCACGATCGCTTGTGCTGCGCTTTCGACGGCCGCCCTTGCTCAAGGAGGCGGTGGTGGCGGAGGCGGTGGTGGTGGCGCAGGTGCGGGCGCCGGTGCCGCGGCAGGCACGGGGACCGGCGGAGCCAGCGGCGGATCTGCGGCCTCATCGGGTGCCGGAATGGGGACGTCATCCAGCAGTGCCAATTCCGGGCCGTCGGCTCCCTCTGGGATGGGAACGCAGGGCACCACCACAGGCGCCAACATCAACACCAATAACAGCCCGACCAATCCCAACGTTCAGGCGCCGACTGCCGCCGGCAAGTCGCCCACGGCAGCTCAGGCCGAGCGAAACATGGGTGCCGGGCGCGCTCCGAATGGGGTGCCGATCGGCAGTCCGGGGTCCGGGACCAGCAGCGAGGATCAGAAATAGTCGAACGCGATTGTCACGGAAGGCTCGCACGAAACGGGCCTTTCATTTGACGCCGGTCTGCTGCTCCCAACCGGCATTGATCCACCTGCGCCCTGCATAATTAGGACTGTCTTTGACCTGAATCGCGCTAGTATCGGCGGACATCTCTTCATCGATACTCACCTCGCGGTTCGCGTCTGCAGTGACACCCGACCAACAACCTGCGAAGACCATGAAGGTCCGCTGCTGCATCGTCGGCGGGGGACCTGCCGGCATGATGCTCGGCTACCTCCTGGGACGCGCCGGCATTGACGTCGTGGTGCTGGAGAAGCATGCCGATTTCTTCCGCGACTTCCGCGGCGATACCGTGCATCCCTCGACGCTTGAAGTGATGGATGAGCTCGGCCTGATCGACGGCTTCCTGAAGCTGCCGCACCAGCGCCTGCAAAAGATGGACGGCCTGTTCGGCGGCACGCCGGTGCGCATTGCCGATCTCAGCCGGCTCCATACCAAATACCCCTTCATCGCCTTCATGCCGCAATGGGACTTCTTGAATTTTCTGCGCGAGGCGGGCAGGCGCTTCGCCTCGCTCGAGGTGATGATGAGCATGGAGGCGACCGATCTGATCCGCCGCGGCGAGACGATCGCCGGCGTGCGGGCGAAGACGCCTGAGGGCATCATCGACATCGAGGCCGATCTCACCATCGCCTGCGACGGCCGGCATTCGACGGTGCGCGAGCGCGCCGGCCTTAGCGTCGAGGAGATCGGCGCGCCCATGGACGTGCTGTGGTTTCGCGCCGGCCGCAGACCCGAAGAGACCGAGAACGTGTTCGCGCGGGTCGAGCCCGGCAAGATGATGATCACCTTCGACCGCGGCGATTATTGGCAGTGCGCCTATGTCATCGCCAAGGGACAGTACGATGCGGTGAAGGCGAGGGGACTTTCGGCGCTGCTCGACGACGTCGTGCGCATGGCGCCGATCCTCCGCTCCGGCATCGCCGAGGTGAAGAGCTTCGACGACGTCAAGCTGCTCACCGTCGCGATCAACCGTCTGACGCGCTGGACGCAGCCAGGCCTGTTGTGCATCGGCGATGCCGCCCATGCGATGTCGCCAATCGGCGGCGTCGGCGTCAATCTCGCCGTGCAGGATGCGGTTGCAACCGCGAACCTCCTGGCGGACAAGCTGCAGCATGGCTGCCCGTCCGAGCACGAGCTCGATGCCATCAGGCGCCGTCGCGCGTTCCCGGTGAAGATGACACAGCGCATGCAGGTGGTCGTGCAGAACAACATCATCAGTGGCGCCCTGCAGGGCGGCGATCGGCCGCTGAAGGTGCCGCTGGTCGTGCGTCTCATCACCGCGCTGCCATGGCTGCAGGGCATCCCGGCGCGCCTGCTTGCGCTCGGCGTGCGGCCCGAGCACGTGCATTCGCGCGCCGCACCGCAATCCTAGCGTAGGACTTCGGTAGGGATAACGCGGCGTGAATTCGCGCGCGATGCGTTGCACGCTTGCAACATCGCCATCGGATTCACGGCGTGATGCTGGCCCAACCGCCACGTTAACCGTGTTGATTTCAATTTTAGTAAGAGCCTGATGTGACCGTGCGCCCATCCAAGGACACGGGGTGTACCATGCGTAATAAGTTGATTGCCGCCTTCGCCTGCACGACGGCTCTGGTTTCGACCGGTGCGGCCTCCGCCGCCGATCTCGGTGCGCGCTACACGAAGGCGCCCGCCTATGTCGAGCCGCTGTTCAACTGGACCGGCTTCTATGTCGGCGGCCATATCGGTGGCGCATGGACCAACCAGCAGTTCATCAACAACGGCACCGGCGCGGCGTTCGGCGATCTGCTGCCGGGAGAGGGCTATCGCCAGCGCAACGCGGGCGTCATGGGCGGCGCCCAGATCGGCTACAACTGGCAAGCCAACAACTATGTGTTCGGCGTGGAAGGCACGATTTCGGGTCTCGACAACAAGGGCTCGTTCACGAACACCGCGTTTGGCGCCGGGGATGACGTGTTCTCCTGGCGTACCAACGTGCTCGCCACCGTGGTCGGCCGCGCCGGATTCGCCGTGCAGAACAACCTGTTCTATTTCAAGGGCGGCTATGCCGGCGCGAACAACCGCCTCTCGGTCACCGACACCGTCGGTGTGGCGACGGGTTCGGGCGGACAAACCCACTGGGCCAACGGCTGGACCGTGGGCGCCGGCTGGGAGTACGGCGTCACCCGCAATTGGATCGTCGGCCTCGAATACAACTACGCGGCCTTCACCAGCCAGACCTATCAGCTCGGCGGCACCTCCGGAAACTACACCTTCGATGCCAAGCCGCGCGACATCCAATGGGCCGTGGTGCGCGCGAGCTACAAGTTCGACGCACCCACCATCGCCCGCTACTGAGCACGTCGACGCAACGCGACCAACGATCAAGAAAAGCACTGTCTCAATTCAAAAGCCCCGGCGTCGTCCGGGGCTTTTTTTTGCGTTGTTGGATGGCGCGCAGACCGGCCTCAGGCCATTACCGAGAATCCGCCGTCGACCGGGATCGCGGTGCCCGTGACGAAATTCGACGCGGGCGATGCCAGGAACACGGCGATGCCGGCGAAGTCGTCGATGTCGCCCCAGCGCCCCGCAGGCGTGCGCGCCAGCACGCGTTCGTGCAGCCCCGAGACCTGCTGCCGCGCGCCGCGGGTGAGATCGGTGTCGATCCAGCCCGGCAGGATGGCGTTGACCTGGATGTTGTCGGGCGCCCAGGCATTGGCGCAGGCGCGGGTGTACTGCACGATGCCGCCCTTGCTGGCCGCATAGGCGGTCGCGAAGCTCGCGCCGAAGATCGACATCATCGAGCCGATGTTGATCACCTTGCCGTTGCCGGACGCCTTCAGCGCCGGATAGGCCAGCTTCGAGCACACGAAGGCGCTGGTGAGATTGTTGTCGATCACCTTGTTCCACTCGTCGAGCTCGAGCTCGTGCGGCGGCTTGCGGATGCTCATGCCGGCATTGTTGACGAGGATGTCGATGCGGCCGAGCTCCTTGACGACACGGTCGATCATGGCTGCGACCGCCGCCTTGTCGGTCACGTCGGTGGCGACGGCGATCGCCTTCACGCCGCGCTGCCTGAGATCGGCCACGGCGGTGGCGGACTTGCTCTCGTTGCGTCCGACCACGGCGATGTCGGCGCCGGCATCGGCGAGGCCGCGCGCCATGCCGAGCCCGATGCCGCCATTGCCTCCCGTGACGATCGCGACCTTGCCGCGGAGATCGAACCGGCTGGATGTCATGCTTGTATTCCCTGGTTTCTTCTATTGGTTGCTCTGCCAGATCAGCACCAGCCCGAAGCCGGCCATGGCTGCGCCATAGCCGGCCCAGTGCAGCTGGTTGACCATGAAGCTCGATCGAGGCCACGGAACCGTGCCCGTGCCCTGTCCGATCCAGAGCAGCCCGAGAGCGGTTGCAAACAGGCCTGCCACCAGCAGAAATCTGCGCATGCCTTCCTCCCATCGGTCCGCTTCTGTCGCGCTCCACGGCATCAACGACTGCCGCAGCCACGAAAACTTGCCGACAGACTAGCCGTAGCTCTGGTACGGACACAATGGGCCGTGGCCGCAAGGACGCTAGAGCCCAAAACGAAAAAGCCCCGGCGATGCCGGGGCTTTGACGCTTGATCGTGAGATCGGATCAGTACTTCGCGACGACCGGACCGGTCCAGTTGAAGCGGTAGACCAGCGAGGTGCTGATGGTCTGGTTCCAGTGGGTGGTGCGGATGCTGTTGGCGAGCGGAACGTTGCCGACGTCGGTCAGCTCCGTGTTGGTCTTGCCGCTGTAGAAGGCCGAACGATACTCGGTCTTCATGAACCAGCCAGGCGAGGTGATGCCGAAGAAGTTCAGGCTGTTCTCGACGCCGCCGCCGACGAACCAGCCGTGACGATCGTAACCGTCGAGGTGGATACCAGCGGGCGTGCCGGCGAGGTTGGTGAAGTTGGTGCGGCCGAAATGCGCGCCCGAGTAACCGCCGTTCACGTAGGAGAGAACGTTCGGTGCGACCAGCCAGCCGAGGCGAACACCAGCAGCCCACGAGGTTTCCAGCTTCTGGCTGCCCGTGAGGCCAAAGATAGGATCCTGGATGGTGCCCTTGATGCTGCCGAACTGACCGTCAGCGAACACACCGGCAACCCAGGTGCCGCTGAACTGCCAGTCGTAACCGGCGCCGACGGTGCCGAACCAACCCGAGCCGCCCTGACGCTGATTGATCGTCAGCGGAACCGCGCCCACCGTGGTCTGCACATGCTGGTCGGTGTTGGAGAGACCGCCGCCGCCGCCGCCGAAGACGTAGAAGCCGGTCCAGTTGGCGACGGGCGCCGGCATCGGAGCCTTCGCATAGGGACGAGCGCCCAAGTCGGCAGCCGAGGCCGAACCGGTCATCGCCGCGAGCGCGGTCAAAGCGAGCAATGTCTTCTTCATTTTAAATCCCCAAACCTTGTCGGCGCGAGCGCACTGAAGTCCGTGTCATCTGATGCCTGAACTATAGACGGTTCTTGCCGAAATGCTGTTGCCGGACAGGCACAGTCGCCGGAAAACGCCGGTGCGCGGGTATTTTGCGGCGGCGTCTCCTAGATCTAGAAAAATTGTTATATTTCAATGGCTTGAGCAAGTTTTGGCGACTTGATCTTGAGTAAGGTTTCGTTAGCAAATTCGGTTTTGTCCGAGACGGAGGCAATCCTGCTCCCGGCCGCAACATCCGCTGAGTCGCTGGCCGAGTCGCCGCGAGGCGCATCCCCGGAAGCAACGAAGATCCCGGCAGCACACAAGGTAAACTGGTCCGAAACAACGGCCGTTGCCCCAAAGACACAGCCCCGGCTTTGGGCCGGGGCTGTGTTGGCGTGCAGCCGGTTTGGTTGCCGCCTCAAACGTCCAGCAGCTCGTCGCTGGCAAACTCGGCCTTGTCCGAGATGAAGGCAAAGCGCGCCTCGGCCTTGGTGCCCATCAGCCGCTCGACCGAATCCGCCGTGGTGTCGCGGTCGTCGGCCAGCAGCACCACCTTGAGCAGCGTCCGCTTGGCCGGGTCCATGGTGGTCTCCTTGAGCTGCGCAGGCATCATCTCGCCGAGCCCCTTGAAGCGGTTCACCTCGACCTTGGCGTTGGCGTTGAACGCGCTCTTGAGCAGCGCCTCCTTGTGGGCGTCGTCGCGGGCGTAGACCGACTTGGAGCCGTGGGTCAGCTTGTAGAGCGGCGGCACCGCGAGGAAGAGGTGGCCTTCGTCGATCAGCCGCGGCATCTGGCGGTAGAAGAAGGTGATCAGGAGCGAGGCGATGTGGGCGCCGTCGACGTCGGCGTCGGTCATGATGATGATGCGCTGGTAGCGCAGATCCTCCTCGCGATATTGCGCGAGCGTGCCGCAGCCGATCGCCTGCACGAGGTCGGAGAGCTGCGCATTCGCCGTCAGCTTGTCCTTGCCGGCGGAGGCGACGTTGAGGATCTTGCCGCGCAGCGGCAGCACGGCCTGGGTCTTGCGGTCGCGCGCCTGCTTGGCGCTGCCGCCGGCCGAGTCGCCCTCGACGATGAACAGCTCCGAGCCCTCGGTGCCGGCATCGGTGCAGTCGGCGAGCTTGCCGGGCAGGCGCAGCTTCTTGCCGGCCGTCTTGCGCGCGGTCTCCTTCTCCTGCCGCCGCCGCAGCCGCTCCTCGGCGCGGTCGATGACGAAGTCGAGCAGCCGGTTGGCCATGTTCGGATTGCCCGACAGCCAATGGTCGAACGGGTCCTTCATTGCCTGCTCGACGATGCGCTGCGCTTCGGCGGTGGCGAGGCGATCCTTGGTCTGGCCCTGGAATTCGGGCTCGCGCACGAACACCGACAGCATCACGGCGGCGCCCACCATCACGTCTTCCGAGGTGACGGAGGCGGCGCGCTTGCCCTGGCCGACGCGCTCGGCGTGATCCTTCAAGCCGCGCAGCAGCGCGCTGCGCAGGCCGGATTCGTGGGTGCCGCCGTCGGGCGTCGGCACGGTGTTGGTGTAGGAGGAGAGGAAGCCGTCGGCATCCGCGGTCCAGGCCACCGCCCATTCGCAGGCGCCGTGCGCGCCGTTGCGTCCTGACTTGCCGGAGAAGATGTCCGGATGCACCAGCGTGTCGGCGTGGATCGCGGCAGCGAGATAGTCCTTGAGGCCGCCCGGGAAGTGGAACGTCGCTTCCGCCGGCACGTCCTCGACGCCTTTGAGCAGCTCGGGCGCGCAGTTCCAGCGGATCTCGACACCGCCGAACAGGTAGGCCTTCGAGCGCGTCATCTTGAACAGGCGCTGCGGCTTGAACGCGGCCTTCTGCCCGAAGATGTCGGTGTCGGGCTTGAAGCGCACGCGCGTGCCGCGGCGATTGTTGACCTTGCCGAGGTCCTCAAGCTCGCCCTTGGGATGGCCGCGCTCGAAGGTCATGCGGTAGAGCTTCTGGCTGCGCGCAACCTCGACCTCGAGACGCGAGGAGAGGGCGTTCACCACCGAGATGCCGACGCCGTGCAGACCGCCCGAGGTCTCGTAGACCTTGCTGTCGAACTTGCCGCCCGAATGCAGCGTGCACATGATGACTTCGAGCGCCGACTTCTTCGGGAATTTCGGATGCGGATCGATCGGGATGCCGCGGCCGTTGTCGGTGACGGTCAGGAAACCGTCCGCACTCAGCTCGACTCCGATGAAGGTCGCGTGCCCGGCCAGCGCCTCGTCCATCGAGTTGTCGATGACTTCGGCGAACAGATGATGCAGCGCCTTCTCGTCGGTGCCGCCGATATACATGCCCGGCCGGCGCCGCACCGGTTCCAACCCTTCGAGCACCTCGATGTCGGCTGCCGTGTAATCGGCTTCCCCGCCACTGCGCGGCGCCGCCTTGACGGCGGCGCGGGCCTTCGGCTCGTCACCGCCGAAAAAATCGTCTTTTGCTTTTGGCTTCAACTGTTTGGACATATATCTTGATGCGGTTTGAGGGCTGCAGAGGCAGCGAATCGGTTAGGCCGACTATGCCACTTCTGACTTGGAAAGGTTACCGCAGGGCGGTCGGGCGCTGTGGGTTGGGAGGCAATCCCGGCGATTTTACGCCGCAGCCTCGCCATTTCCCGGCAATTTGACGCTCCGGCCTGGTGATGTCGGGTTATGTGACTTGATGTCACACAAGTCCTTGGCTTACCAGTCCTTTTCATCGAGCAGCACCTTGAGACGGGGCGGGAAGGCTAATCTGGTATGGAGCAGTTTGCGCACGCCCTCGTCGAATTCGTGCGCGCTCACCAGGCTTGGGCCGCGCCGATCGTATTCCTGCTCGCATTCGGGGAGTCGCTTGCCTTCATTTCGATTTTGGTCCCGGCCTGGGGCGCGCTGGTGGCGATCGGTGCGCTGATCGGGGCCAGCGGCATCAATTTCTTCCCGGTCTGGATTGCCGGCGCACTCGGTGCGGCGCTGGGCGATTGGGTCTCCTATTGGTTCGGCTTCCGCTACAAGGAGCGGGTCGCGCAGATGTGGCCGCTCTCGCGCTATCCGGAACTCCTGCCCAGGGGCGAGGCTTTCGTGCGCAGCTGGGGCATTCCCAGCATCTTCATCGGGCGCTTCTTCGGCCCCTTGCGCGCCTCGGTGCCGCTTGCGGCCGGCATCTTCGAGATGCCCTATTGGACCTTCCAGGCCGCAAACTTTGTCTCGGCCCTGATCTGGTCCGCCGTGCTCCTGCTGTTCGGCGACGTGCTCGCCAAGATCATGGAATGGATCTGGCGCGTGATCTGACCGGGCAACCGGGGCTGCCCGGTCAGGGCGTCAGGCCAAGCCTACTGCGCAAGCCTACAGCGATGCGTTCCAGATCGCGGGGATCCAGCGGTAGCCGGAGCCGTCCTTTTCCTTCTCGACCCGGACGAGACCGGGGAAGGCGGCGTGGAAGGCCTGGATCGGCATCTTCTCGGCAATCGCCATGTCGTAGAGCTTGCGGCGCGTTTGCTGGGCCAGCGGTTTGTCTACATCGGATGCGATGTTCCATTCGGGATGCTTCACGAACAGGAACGCTGCGCCCGCGGTGATGTCCACCTGCACCAGCACCTTCTCGGCGCCGGAGGCGACGATGAAGGAATTGTGGCCCGGCGTGTGGCCGGGGCTCGCCATGGAGGTGATCCCGGGCGCGACTTCCTTGCCGGCCTCATATTGCGTGACCTTGCGGCCCAGGGCATCGAACACGCGGCGGATGTTCTTGAAATTGTTCTCGAGGATCGGATTGCCCATCCCCTTGCTCATCTCGCCGTCATCCATCCAGAACTTCCATTCCACCGCCGGAACCATGATCTCGGCATTGGGGAAGGCGGGCTTGTTCTCGGCCGCCAGCAGGCCGTTGATGTGGTCGCCATGGAAATGGGAGATGATGACGGTATCGACCGCCGCGCGGTCGATGCCGGCGGCGGCGAGATTGTTTTGGAATTGGCCGACCTTGCCCTTCGACTGTGTGAACTGGTCGGGACCGAGCCCGGTATCGATGACGACGAGCTTCGGTCCGGTGTTGACCACCACCGGGTTGAAGGTGTGGGTGACCTTGTCGGCCGGCAGGTGGTGCTCGGCGAACACTTTGTTGATGTCATCCTTGCTGGCGCCGGCGGCGTAATTGTCGGTCAGATTGACGGTCGCAACGCCGTCGCAGACCACCGTGACCTGGTGGGTGCCGACATTGTAGCGATAGAAGCTCGCATTCTGCTTCTCGGCCAGCGGCGCGGCGGCGCCCGCGGGCGAAATCTTCACGAAAGGCAGGAGCGCCGATGCGGCGGCGCCTGCTAGCGTTGCGCGACGAGTAATCTCGGTCATGGTGATGTCCTGAGGCTGGGTGCGAACGGCTCGGGGCCGGCGAAGAGGTTGTGTCCCGCCGGTCGTTCTCGAAAACCCCTACTTTTAGTAGAAATTCCACGGCGGTCCGATGACATCTGTGCGCATCCTGCCGTCCCACTGAACCGATTTACTCTTGACCATGGAACCAGCTGGCATTATAGCCGCGCGCCATGATCAACGCCGCGACCATTCTGTTCGCCCGTCGCCGCCGCCGCAGCTTAGCGGTTTGGGCGGTCGATCGCGTTTGAGATCATCGTCTTTGCCGCTGGACCCGATCCGCGGCATCCTCTCTCCTGTCAGCGCGATCTGATCCGGCGGCCCCCCGAGGAGGCCCAGCAGGAGACCACGATGTACACGCCACCCTTTTTCAAGCAGGACCGCGCCACGAGCCTGAAATTTGCCGAGGAGCGCGGCTTCGGTACGATGTGCGCCTTCGATGGCAAGCGGCCGATCGCCTCGCCGCTGCCGTTCTATTTGACCTATGCCGCGGACGGCACCCCGCAGGCTGCCTTTCATCTCGCCCGTCACAATCCGCTGCTAAAGCTGGCGGGCGGCGAGGCGTCGTGGCTGCTCGCGGTCAACGGCCCGGATGCCTATGTATCGCCGGACTGGTACGTCTCGCCGGATCAGGTTCCGACCTGGCTCTACCAGTCGGTGCATCTGAGCGGGCCGGTTCGGCTGTTGTCGGATGACGAGCTGGCGGTGCAGCTCGAGACGCTTAGCGCCAAGTTCGAGAGCTGGCTGTTGCCGAAAAAGCCGTGGACGTCGGCCAAGATGACGGCGGGTCGGCTGGAGACGATGAAGAAAGGGATCGTTGGGCTGGTCATGACCGTTGAGGAGGTCGAAGGCAGCTTCAAGCTGAACCAGCACAAGTCGGATGCCGATTATGCAGCGATCGCGAATGCGCTTGACGGCGGCGATGCCGATGCCAAGCGGATCTCACAATTGATGCGGCAGGCAAGGCCGCAGATTTTCGCAGACGACACGAACATGCTCGAAGGGAGCGCATCATGAGCCTCGCTGACACCACCAAAGCTCCGGCCACCAGCGCGGCCAAGAAGCCGGCCACCGTCTTCGTCGACGGCGGCTCCGGCACCACCGGGCTCGGCATCAACGAGCGGCTGAAGCTCCAAAGCGACGTCGCGGTGAAGACCATTGCCGACGACAAGCGCAAGGATCCCGCGGCCAAGAAGGCGCTGATGGAGGAGGTGGATCTTGTCATCCTCTGCCTTCCCGACGATGCCGCCAAGGAAACCGTTGCCCTGGTCGACGGCATGGGGGCTCACGCGCCGAAGGTGCTGGATGCCTCGACCGCCTACCGGGTCGCGCCGGACTGGGCTTACGGCTTTGCGGAGCTGACGCCTGACCAGGCCGGCAAGATCAAGGCCGCGAAGAAGGTTTCCAATCCCGGCTGCTATCCGACCGGCGCGATCGCGCTGCTGCGGCCGATCGTCGATGCCGGCCTGCTGCCGCCTGATTATCCCGTCACCGTCAACGCGGTGAGCGGCTATTCCGGCGGTGGCAAGTCGATGATCGCAAGCTTCGAGGATGGTAGCGCGCCGTCCTTCGAGCTCTACGGCCTCGGCTTCGAGCACAAGCATCTGCCGGAGATGCAGCTCTATTCGAACCTGACACGGCGGCCGATCTTCATTCCCTCGGTCGGCAATTATCGCCAGGGCATGCTGGTCTCGGTGCCGCTCCAGCTCGACACGTTGCCGGGCAAGCCAGGCGGCGCCGACCTGCAGGCCGCGATGGCAAAGCGTTACGCCGGCTCGAAATACGTCAAGGTGATGCCGCTGCAGAACGAGGCGAGCAAGGGCGGCCGGCTCGAGCCGGAGGCGCTCAACGAGACCAACATGCTCGAGCTCTACGTCTTCGCCAGCGACAAATATCACCAGGCGCTATTGGTCGCCCGGCTCGACAATCTCGGCAAGGGGGCATCCGGCGCAGCCGTGCAGAACATGCGGCTGATGCTCGGCCTGCCGGAGGAGTGAGGCAGGCACTGCTCGTGCCCCGGACGCAGCGCAGCACTTCTTCAGTGATGCGCTGCAGAGCCGGGGCCCATCTATGCTTCGCTTGTTGCGTTCTGGGTCCCGGCTCTACGGCACGTCACCAATGTGCCGCGCCTTGTCCGGGACACGAGACTAAACCACCCTGAAGATCGCCAGCACCAGCACGGCCTGGGCGAAGAAGCCGACGGTGAAGGCGAGGGTGCGGAACACCGGAATTCCGAGCGCATAGACGATGATGTGCGCGACGCGCGACCAGAAATAGACCGCGCAGGCAAGCACCGTCCATTTCGTGGAATAGTCGATCGCGTTCAGGATCAGCACCAGCGGGGCGAAGATGACGAGGTTCTCGACCGCGTTGTCATGGGCGAACATCAGCCGGTTTGCCCACTCCGCCTGCGGCTTGTCGCCGCGCGCGGGGTTGGCCATGGCACCGCTCAAACCGCGAACCTGGCAGCGGTTGATGATGTAGGGAACCCACAGAACTCCCGTCAGGATCACCGTCAGTGTCAGCCAGAACAATTCGCGTGTCATAGTGCCGGTCCCCTGTGTCGTCGCTGGATTGAGGAGAGAGCATGATCCGGAAAAGTGAGTAGCGATTTTCCGAAAAGATCATGCTCAAACAATTATCCTATACGAAAGCGCGCCGGATTCCGCTACGCGCGAACTCTGACATAGCTGCCGGGCGCGTCCTCGATCGGCGGGAATGCGTCGCTGCCGACCGCGCGCGCCGGGACTTCCTCGGGATCGAGCTCGCCGAGCCACTCCCGCCAGTCCGGCCACCACGAGCCCTTGTGCTCCACGGCGCCCTTCATCCACTGCGCGACGCTGACGTTCTTGATGTTGTCGTTGGTCCAATACTGGTACTTGTTCGCGGCAGGCGGATTGACCACGCCCGCGATGTGGCCCGAGCCGGACAGCACGTATTTCACCGGGCCGCCGAAGAATTGCGAGCCGTAGAGCACCGATTCCGCGGGCGCGATGTGATCCTCGCGGGTGGCGAGATTGTAGACCGGCACCTTCACCTTGGAGAGATCGAGCAGGGTGTTGTCGAGCGCCATCGTGCCGGTGGAGAGCCGGTTCTCCAGGTAGCAATTGCGCAGGTAATAGGAATGGTTGGCCTGGGTCATCCGTGTCGCATCGGAGTTCCAATGCAATAGGTCGAATGCGCTCGGCTGCTGGCCCTTCAGATAGTTGCTGACCACGTAGGACCAGATCAGGTCGTTGGACCGCAGCATGTTGAAGGCCATGGCCATCTTCGAGCCTTCGAGCACGCCGACCGTTTTCATGTCCTGCTCGAGTGCCGCGATCTGCTC
The DNA here is from genome assembly GCF_044909005.1 of Bradyrhizobium sp. USDA 223. Classification (NCBI taxonomy): domain Bacteria; kingdom Pseudomonadati; phylum Pseudomonadota; class Alphaproteobacteria; order Hyphomicrobiales; family Nitrobacteraceae; genus Bradyrhizobium; species Bradyrhizobium sp. USDA 223. The sequence continues at coordinate 2,748,313 of NZ_JBIYDR010000001.1, read as the reverse complement.
CTCGTCGACGAACACGAGCAGATCACCGGCATGGGTGAAGTCGACCTGGGCCGCGAAGAACGTCGCGGACGACACGCGCTGGCGGCGCTTCTCGGCGAGCCAGGCCAGCGTGGTCGCGAGCATCGTGCCGCCGACGCAATAGCCGGCGGTATGCACCTTCATCTCGCCGGTGATCTTCTCGATCACGTCCATCGCCGTGAGCGGGCCTTCCTTCATGTAGTCTTCCCAGCCCTTGTTGCCGAGCCGCTTGTCGGGATTGACCCATGAGATCACGAAGACGGTGATGCCCTGGTCGACGCACCACTTGATGTAGGATTTCTCCGGCTTGAGATCGAGGATGTAGAACTTGTTGATCCAGGGCGGCACGATTAGGAGCGGCGTGCGCAGCACCTTCTCCGTCGTCGGCGAATACTGGATCAGCTGCATCATCTCGTTCTGGTAGATCACCTTGCCCGGCGTCGTCGCCATGTTGACGCCGACGACGAGATTGTCCGGGTTGGACTGGCGGATCTTCAGCATGCCCTTGCCGGCGGCGATGTCCTCGGCCAGCATCTTCAGGCCGCGCGCGAGGTTCTCGCCGCTGGACGCCACCGTCTCGCGCAGCACTTCGGGGTTGGTCAGCACGAAGTTCGACGGCGAGAGCGCGTTGGTGACCTGCTGGACGTAGAACTCGGCCTTGCGGCGCGTGTGCGGATCGAGCCCTTCGGCGTCGCGCACCAGCTCCTGCGCCCATTTGGTCGTGAGCAGATAGAGCTGCATGACGAAGTCGAAGAACTGGTTCGACTTCCATTCCGGATCGGCAAAGCGCTTGTCGCGCGGCGAGGGGGCGATCGCCGGCTCGGCGTCCTGGCCGGCCATGCGACGCACCGCCGAGCCCCACAGGTCGAGATAGTCCTTGGCGAGCTTGGTCTGGAGATCGGACGAGCGGGACGTGTCCGACAGCCAATATTCGGCGACCGACGTGAACGTCTTGACGACCTCGGCAAGCTCGGCCGGCGGACGGTCCTGCACCTCGCCGCTCTCGCGCGGCTTGAGGTAGGCGGCGAGCGCCTTGCCGCCGCTCTCCATCGCCCGCGCGACGTTCATCGCAAAGGCTTCGGCGTCGAACTTCGTCTCGGGTTTCGGCGTATCGGTCGTGGCCATACTCATGAGCAGAACAGTAACGATTCATTCCGTATTCGTCACCGCGAAGCTCGCAGGTTTGACGTTAAACACTCTCGAAGATGTGTTGCACTGCGACAAATCTTCTTGGTTCCGTCACAATCGGGCCGCACGGCTCGGTTTGTTGGGCATCGGCTGTTTTCTCGCTCGCACCATTTGGGCAGCAATGGTTTGAGCTTGCGCACGGTCTTGGGTAAGCTTGCCCGGGGCCGTGCTTTGGGACGAGTAGGGGATTTCCCAAGTGTTGGCGTTATGGGACCTGCAAAAGACGCTGCCGATCTCCGGCGCGGTGCTGATGGCCGCGCTCGCCCTGGGCGGGTGTTCGAGTCAACTCGCGGATCTGGCGCCCGCGGATGCGCCGCCGCGCGCCAGGGAGCCCGGGACCTATCTGCCGGTGCATGATCTGCCGCCGGATCGCGATCAGGCGATTATCCCGCTGGAGCAGCGCGCCAAGATCGAGGCCGAGCTCGCCGCCGCGCGCGATCGCCAGGCCGCCGCCGCCAAGGACGCCAAATAGGCCCGTGGCCGGGAGACCGGCAAGGTAATCGCTGGCGCCTCCGCTTTGCCGTGCTAAAAGACCTCGGTTCAGCCTGGAGTCAGGGCTAACGACTTCAATCTTCGTTGCCGACGATTGCTCTAAGTATCTGATTTTGAGTAATTTTCGCAATGGAGCCTGAGTGCTTTCGTGCCGGCCCTCGCGGCCTGTCGATTCTGTCCTGACCGGTTGCCCGGAGCCCAGAGAGCCATGGAAGAATTTTACCGCATTCGCCGCCTTCCGCCTTACGTGTTCGAGCAGGTCAACCGGGCCAAGGCGGCTGCGCGCAATGCCGGCGCCGACATCATCGACCTCGGCATGGGCAATCCGGACCTGCCGGCGCCAGCGCATGTGCTGGAGAAGCTGAAGGAGACGCTCGGCAAGCCGCGCACCGACCGCTACTCGGCCTCCCGCGGCATCCCCGGGCTGCGCCGGGCCCAGGCCGCCTATTACGCCCGCCGCTTCGGCGTGAAGCTGAACCCCGACACCCAGGTCGTGGCGACGCTGGGTTCGAAGGAGGGTTTCGCCAATGTGGCGCAGGCGATCACCGCGCCGGGCGACGTCATCCTCTGTCCGAACCCGAGCTACCCGATTCACGCCTTCGGTTTCTTGATGGCGGGCGGCGTCATCCGCTCGGTGCCGTCGGAGCCGACGCCGCAATTCTTCGAGACGGCTGAGCGGGCGATCGTGCATTCGATCCCCAAGCCGCTCGCGCTCGTCGTCTGCTATCCCTCGAACCCGACTGCCTATGTCGCAAGCCTGGACTTCTACAAGGACCTCGTCGCCTTCGCGAAGAAGCACGAGATTCTGATCCTGTCCGATCTCGCCTATGCCGAGGTCTATTTCGACGAGAGCAACCCGCCGCCCTCGGTGCTGCAGGTGCCGGGCGCGATGGACTGCACCGTCGAGTTCACCTCGATGTCGAAGACCTATTCGATGGCCGGCTGGCGCATGGGCTTTGCGGTTGGCAATGAGCGCGTGATCGCCGCGCTCGCCCGTGTCAAATCCTACCTCGATTACGGCGCCTTCACGCCAGTCCAGGTCGCGGCGACCGCGGCGCTGAACGGTCCGGACGATTGCATCAAGGAGATGCGCGACACCTACCGCAAGCGCCGCGACGCGCTGGTTGAATCGTTCGGCCGCGCGGGGTGGGAAATCCCGCCGCCGGAGGCCTCGATGTTCGCCTGGGTGCCGCTGCCGGAAGCCTTCCGCAGCGTCGGCAGCATGCAGTTCGCGACCCTGTTGGTGGAGAAATCCGGCGTTGCGGTCTCGCCCGGCGTCGGCTTCGGCGAGCATGGTGAAGGATATGTCCGCATCGCCATGGTGGAAAACGAGCAACGGATCAGGCAGGCCGCGCGCGGCGTCCGCCGCTTCCTTGAAAGCGGGATCGAAACGTTGCACAACGTGGTTCCTCTCGCCAATCGGCGGTAATTCTCTTCTGCAGGTTTTCTGAAGTATCATGGTCGCACCGCTGAAAGTGGGCATAGCGGGGCTCGGCACCGTGGGGGCCGAGGTTATCCGTTTGATCGAAACACAGGCGCGCGTGCTCGCAGGGCGCAGCGGCCGGGGCATCCGCGTGGTTGCGGTCACCGCGCGTTCGAAGGCGAAGAAGCGCGGCATCGACCTGCGCGGCTTCGATTGGGCGAAGGACCCGATCGCGCTCGCCACGCATCCGGAGGTCGATTGCTTCGTCGAGCTGATGGGCGGCGCCGGCGATCCCGCGCTGTCGGCGGTGGACGCCGCGCTCGGCGCCGGCAAGTCGGTCGTCACAGCCAACAAGGCGCTGCTCGCCAAGCACGGCCTCAAGCTGGCCAAGGCGGCTGAAAAGCACGGCGGTGCGCTGAATTTCGAGGCAGCGGTCGGCGCCGCGATCCCCGTCATCAAGACGTTACGTGAAGGCCTTGCCGGAACCGGCATCAACCGCGTCTACGGCATCCTCAACGGCACCTGCAATTACATCCTGACCCGGATGGAGCAGGAGGGCCTGTCCTTCGCCGAATGCCTCAAGGATGCGCAGCGGCTCGGCTATGCCGAGGCCAATCCGTCCTTCGACGTCGATGGCCACGATACCGCGCAAAAGCTCGCCATTCTCGCCAGCCTCGCTTTCGGCACGAAAGTTGCTCAAAGTGCGGTGTATGTCGAAGGCATCTCCTCCATCGCGCCGGAAGATCTTCGCGCCGCCGACGATCTCGGTTATCGGCTCAAACTGCTCGGTGTTGCCGTGCGCACCGCCAAGGGCATCGAGCAGCGCGTGCATCCGACCATGGTGCCGAAATCCTCCTCGATCGCGCAGGTGATGGGTGTCACCAATGCGGTCACGATCGATGGCGAAGGCATTCCGCCGATCACGCTGGTCGGCCCCGGCGCGGGCGGTGCTGCGACCGCATCCGCCGTCGTCGCCGACATCGCCGACGTCGCGCGCGGCATCCGCGCCAATCCGTTCGGCCGGCCGATCGGGCAGCTGCGCGACACCAAGAAGGCGCCGATGGAGCGCCACGAGGGCGGCTATTACATTCGCCTGCTCGCGCGCGATTTCCCCGGCACTGCGGCCGCGATCGCGACGCGGCTTGCCGAGCAGAAGATCTCGATCGAGTCGATCGTGCAGCGTCATCCCAATGGCGGCGCTGCGCCCACTGACGGCAAGGCGGTCCCCGTGCCCGTCATCCTGATCACCTATGCCACACACGAGGATGCCGTGCGCCGTGCGCTCGCCGCCGTGCAGAAGGACAAGGTGATCAGCGGACGGCCGCAGGTGATCCGGATCGAGAAGAACTAGAGCATGACCTCGGACCCGGAGGGCCGCGCAGCGCAAAGTGTTGAGCGTTTTTCCGGAAAGGTCATGCTCAAGCCATAAGGCGGTCGTTCGGTCGAACGAACCGTGGGCGTTGTGAGTTAGCGCGGGCAGGAATCCCGCCCAGAAACGTTTCGAAGGAGTAAGCCGATGTCGACCCATATTGAAGTCCCCCCGCACGCCTTGCTCGAGCGAATTCTCACGCTGGAGATCGTGCGGGTGACGGAGCGGGCGGCGGTGTCGTCGGCGCGGTTGCGCGGCCACGGCAACGAGAAGGCGGCCGACCAGGCCGCCGTCGACGCCATGCGGCGCGAGCTCAACAAGCTGCCGATCCAGGGCACCATCGTGATCGGCGAGGGCGAGCGCGACGAGGCGCCGATGCTCTATATCGGCGAGCAGGTCGGCCTCAAGGCCGGTCCCGAGGTCGATATCGCGGTCGACCCGCTCGAAGGCACCACGCTGTGCGCCAAGAACATGCCGGGCTCGATCGCCACCATGGCGATGGCCGACGGCGGCACGCTGCTGCACGCCCCCGACGTCTACATGCAGAAGCTCGCGATCGGCCCCGGCTACGACAGGGGTGTCGTCGATCTCGATGCCTCGCCGGCCGACAATGTCCGCCGCCTCGCCAAGGCCAAGGGCGTGAAGCCTGAGGGCATCACCGTTCTCGTGCTCGACCGTCCGCGCCATGCCGACATCATATCGAGCGTGCGCTCGACCGGCGCTGCCGTGCGCCTGATCACCGACGGCGACGTCGCCGGCGTCATCCATTGCGCCGACCCCGACAACACCGGCGTCGACATGTATCTCGGCACCGGCGGTGCACCGGAAGGCGTGCTCGCCGCCGTGGCGCTGCGCTGCATCGGCGGCCAGATGCAGTGCCGCCTCATCCTCGATTCCGACGAGAAGCGCGAGCGCGCTGCCAAGATGGGCGTCAACGATCCCAAGATGATCTACGGCATCGAGGACATGGCGCGCGGCGACTGCCTGTTCGCCGCCACCGGCGTCACCACGGGCTCGCTGCTCTCGGGCGTCAAGTTCCGCAAGGACGGCGTGATCGAGACCGAGACGGTGGTGATGCGCTCGGTCACCGGCACCGTGCGCTACATCAAGGCCGAGCACCGCGAGCTGGCCAAGTTCCATCTGGATTGATCCAGGCACGCCAACTGCCGTCATTCCGGGGCTCGCGAAGCGAGAGCCCGGAATCCATCGGGCGGCAGACTCCGACGCGAAATGGATTCCGGGCTCGATGCTGCGCATCGCCCCGGAATGACAATAAGAACAATCGGAGGAAGCGCCCATGTCCGATCTCTCCGCCGTCAAAGCCCTGGTGTTCGACGTGTTCGGCACGGTCGTCGACTGGCGCACCAGCCTGATCACCGACTTCATGTGGTGGAGCAAGCAGCGCGGCATCAGCGCGGATTGGACCGCGCTCGTCGACGGCTGGCGTGGCATGTACATGGCCTCGATGGACGACGTGCGCCAACATCCAGAGCGCGGCTACGTCATGCTCGATGACCTGCACCGCCGCTCGCTGGAGCAGCTCGTCGCGAAATTCGCGATCAAGGGCCTCACCGAGGCCGATCTCGATTACCTCACCAAAGGCTGGCACCGCCTGCATCCCTGGCCCGACAGCGTCGCCGGCTTGAGGCGTCTGAAATCAAAATTCGTGATCTCGCCGCTCTCGAACGGGAACGTCGCGCTGCTCACCAACATGGCGAAGTTCGCCGGCCTGCCGTGGGACCTCATCATGTCGGCTGAGCTGTTCGAGCACTACAAGCCCGATCCCGAGACCTATCTCGGCGCAGCAAAGCTGCTCTGCCTCAGGCCGGAAGAGGTGATGATGGTCGCGGCCCACAATGGCGATCTCGCCGCCGCGCAGAAGAACGGGTTGAAGACCGCCTTCGTGGCGCGGCCGACCGAATACGGCCCGCTTCAGAAGGTCGATTTCGAAGCAACCGGCCAATGGGACATCGTCGCGAGGGATTTTGGCGGCATCGCGGACAAGCTCGGCTGCTAGGATGGGCAAGGGGATTCCCGAGCCGTATCAGCATCTGCGAACCTTCGCGTTCGGTGACAATCCTGCGCTGGCTGACGAATTGGTCGAGCTCGTCGTCATGGGCATCAAGACCGCGACGTGCAGCACCGAAGATGAGCCGAACACGTCTACGCCAGGTGAGCGCTGGGTCGTGCTCGACGGGCGAGCAGAGCCGCGCTGCGTCATCGAAACCATCGAGGTGACATATCGGCGCTTCAATGAAGTCGACGCAGCCTTTGCACATGATGAGGGAGAAGGCGACCGGAGCCTGGGTCATTGGCGCCGTGCCCATCAATCCTATTTCGGCAGGCTCGGGCGCTATAGCGACGACATGATGCTGATGTGCGAGCGTTTTCGCCTGGTCGAGGTCTTCGGCGATGCCGGGAACGATCGATAGCTACGAAGCGGCGATCGGCAGTTCGGGATTGCTCGATGAGCTGCGGGAGTTCGATCCACGCGTGGTCGGGACGCTGCCCTTGGGGCTCTCGACGCCATTGAGCGACATCGATGTCGTCTGCCACGTTCCGGACGCGGCGGCTTTCGCCGAAGTGGTTTGGCGACGGTACCGCGCCTGTGACGGGTTTGCGCTCTACCAATGGTGCTCCAGCCAACGGCCGGTGGTGGCCCGCTTCGAATGGGGCGGCTGGCCGTTCGAGCTGTTCGGGGACCCGAGGCCGGTCGATCAGCAGGAAGGCTGGCTGCACTTCGAGATCGAGCGCAGATTGCTCGCGCTCGGCGACGGGCGTCTGCGCAAAGCCGTGGCCGACCATAGGGCGCGCGGGATGAAGACCGAGCCCGCGTTTGCCGCCGCGCTCGGCATTGCCGGGGACCCGTATTCCGAATTGCTTGCATTGGGCCGTGAGACCGACGCTCAGCTGCGGGCCCGCCTGGAGTGCCTGTAAGGTTCGCCGCGAGGGACCGCACAGGTCCCCGCGCCGCCCGGATCTGAACTGACGGCTACAACGTCATCTTCATCGGCTCCGGATAGTAGCGGAAACCATCTCCGGCCTTGGCGACATGACCATAGCCTGGCCAGGCGAAGTGATAGGACATCACCGGGATCTTGTTCGCGGCCAGCATCGTCAGCAGCTTGACGCGCGATTCGGCCGCCTGCTTCGGGTCGGAATCGTAGGAGAACTCCATCCGTGGCTTCTCCAGCAGCAGCACCGAATGGTGCGAGAGATCGCCGAGGAAGGCGAACGACTTGCCTGCCGACGAGACCATGAAGATGGTGTGGCCGACGGTGTGGCCGGGCGCAGCGATCGCCTGCACGCCAGGCAGGAATTCCTCGCCGTCCTTGAAGAACTTGATCCGGTCTCGGACCGGCAGCAGGTTCTTGCGGGCGTGGACGACGAAGTCCTTGGCCGCGCTGCCGAGCTTGCCTTCGTCGGTCCAGAAGTCGAAATCGCTCTGGGCGATGTAGACTTGCGCGTTAGGGAACAGCGGCTTGCCGCCCTCGTCGACGATGCCGCCGATATGATCGATATGGGCATGCGAGCACACCACGGCGTCGATGTCGCCGGGTTTGATGCCGGCCTCGGTCATGCTCTTTTGCTGGCGGCCGGTGCTGGCACCGAACATTTTCGATGAGCCCATGCCGGTGTCGAACAGGATGAGCTTGTCTCCGGTGTTGACGATCGGGGAATTCTGTTCGAGCACGACATTGTCCGGCGACAGGAAATTGTCGGCCAGCATCTTCTTGACCTCTTCCTTGGAAACGCCGGTGAAGGTCCCGGAGGGATCGCCGAGCGGAAGTGGTCCGTCGGATACGACGGTCACCTCTCGGCATCGCCGAGAATGAAGCGGTGCCAGTAGGGCGTCTGGGTGCCGAGCTTGGGCGCCCGCGCCATCGCGCTGCTGCCGAGCATGGCGCTGGCGCCGAGGCCGGCGCCGAGTGCGAGTAGGGACCGACGCGAGACGTCGAATGTCATCCTTTTTCTCCGCTTTCGTTTTTCACAACGCGTTGTGCGCGTTGTGTTCGGCGCGCGCCGATAGGCGGATGCTGCTCCGGTTCAGATGAGCTAGCAAGTGGAATTGGTTTTGACGATGAGAGCCGCCTGCCGAAGCGAAAGCCATTCCGGCTGCCCGCCAATAATTGTGTCACCTTTGTGTCTGGTGTGTCTGGTGATCGTGTGCCCGCGGCATCACCAGCTGTATCGGACCACGCCCTTGCCTGCGTAGGAGCGCGTGACGTTCGAGAACTCACCCTCGAACGTCCCGGCAGCCGACCAGCCGGTGAGCCATTTCTTCTCGACCGATCCCGTCACCAGCGCGGAGTCCGAGGCCATCGCCGCACCGTTTACGACAAAGCTCGCGCCGGGAAGAGCTTGGAACGTAGCTCCGATGACGCGGTCCGGATTGAAGTCGTGCGCCCAGGCGAGCCGCCCGCGCAAGGTGACGATCCCGTCAGCCTGGGCGAAGGATTTGTCCGTGCGCAGGCCGAGCTCGGTGCGGGTGTTAGTGACGCTCTTGGCACCATAGGCCAGCGCGAACAGGTTGCCGCCGACGATGGCCTGTTCGGCGTAAGCCGGCAGGTCGAACGTCGTGAACTGCGCTGCGGCGTAAGGCGTAAGGCCGACGCCCTGCGTGACGAAGCGGTAGCCGCCCTCGAGGCGGCCGGAATAGGCGTTGGCGTTGAACTCGGCGCGCAGGCGATCGACGCCGGCAACCGTCACGGTGCGATCTGTGGTGATGTCCTGCCATCCATAGGCCAGCGCACCGGTGATGTAGGCAGGGCCGACGATGTGCCGGAGGAAGGCGCCGGCCTGGAACAGGTCGGACCGGCCGCCGCCGAGCGCGTTCGCCACGGTAAAGTTGGTGCCGCCGCCGGCGAGCGCGAAGCCAACCAGCGTATCCGGCGAGATGCGATAATCCGCACCGACGGCGGTGCCATAGAGGTTGCTTGTGGTGGTGTTCGATCCGACGATGGCGTTGCCGTCGGTCTGCTGCGCGCCGCCGAAGCCTGCCGCCCAGACGCTCCACCGCTGCTCGAACGACGGTGCAACCGGTGCCTTGGTGTAGATCGCAGCCAGTGCGTCGTTCGGCTTGCGCTTGCGCGCGTACGCCAAGGCGGTCTCATCCGCATAGGCATTCGGCGTGCCGCCCGCACTGACGGGATCGCCGCGGCCCGCAATGAACGGATCGGTCATCACGCCCATGAACTGGTTCATCGCGTTGAAGGTCGTCTGCTGCGGCGCGCTGCCGACCTCGCCGGAGAGCTGGGTCAGGCCGGCGGGCGTCAGGCTACCGAACACCAGCGGGATCGTGCCATTGGTGTTGAAATAGTTGATGATCGCGTTGCCGACGTTCTGCTGATTGACGTTGAGGTTGCCCGATGGAGGCACGAAGTTCAGCGCAAGGTTCAGATAGGCGTGGGTTGCGTCGTAGCTCAGCGTGGTATTGAAGCCCGAAGGCAGGCCGACATTCAGGACCGTCGGATCGAATGTGCCGCTGACGCTGCCTGCGTTGAGAATGGTGTACTGCTTGGCGACATAGCTTCCGGCCGCGAAGCTCGCAGCTACCGTGGCACCGCCGAGGGTCGCATTGCCGGTCACATTGGCAAAAGTCGACGTCGTGGGGTCCACGTAGACAAGATACAGCGCCCCGGACTGCATCGCGAGGCTTGCCACGGTCATGGACGTGCCTGGCGCGGCTACAATGCCCGGCGACAAAAGCCCACCCGCGTTGATCTGGGTGGCGCCAACGGTGCCGCTGCCGACCAGTTGGCCGCTTGCGTTCACCGTGGTGAGGACCGAGGATGCAATCGAGCCAATCACGGCGAGGACGCCGCTATTGACGGTTGTTGACCCGGTGTAGGTGTTCGCAGCCGTCAGCAATGTCACGCTCGTTGCGCTGTTGCCATTCTGCTGGAAGGCGCCGGTGCCGCTGATCACGCCTGTGAAGGTGAGAACGTTCGAGCGATTGACGGCGAAAGTGCCGTTGTTGACGACGTTGCCGACAATCGAACCGGTCGTGCCGCCATTGCCGAGCTGCAACGTGTGGCCGGAATTGATGCTGGTCCCACCGGTGTAGGTGTTGGCGCCGGTCAACGTCACAGTGCCGGATGGGCCGAAGCTCAGGCTCAGGCGCCCGGCGCCCTGGATGACACCACCGAAATCGCCGTTCATGATGGATATGGTGGTCGCGGCACTGGATCCGGTGTTTACCGTTCCTGCGCCGAGCAGGTCGCAGGGCGCTGGTATGGTCGTTGTAATCGAGGACCGCGCCTGCGGCCACCGTCGTTGAGCCGGCGTTGCCTGTAAGAAACGATAGGATGCTGTCGGTTGCCTGCAACGTGCCGCCGTTGACCGCGAGCGTCGTACCGGTGCTGACGGATGTGCCGACCGCGAACTGCACTTGAACGGTTCCCGTATCCGTTGCGGATCCGAACTGCACATGAGCGTCGTTCATGCTCATGCCGCCCGCGGCCAACAGAGTCGTGCCGGCGCCCGCCGCCAGGGTCGAGGTCGTGGCGGTCGTGAAGGTGATATCGTTCGCTAGCGTCCCGGTGACGGTCGTGCGTAATGTGCCGCCGCTCATGGTGATGGCACCGCCCCCGAACGCGTCGATCGCGCCCGCCGTTGCGTGACCGCCGGTCAGTGTCCCGCCAGTGACCGCGGTGCCGCCCGCATAGGTGTTGGTGCTGTTCAGCGTGACTCTGCCGGGACCGGCGACCGTCAAGCTGCCGGGACCTGTGATCTGGCCGGTGCTGTCGACCAGGAACTCCGCACTCGCGGAGGCCGTCGTGATGACGGTGTTAGAATTGAGCTGAAGAACGCCGCCGGCCGTAATATCGCCGGTCAGGAACGGATTGCTTGATTGCACATTGATCGCGGCCGAGCCCGCGCTGGTCTGCATGATCAGGGTGCCGTTGACGAAACCGAAATTGCTGTTCGTGGCCGAAGAGTTCAGATTCAACGTGCCAATCGTGAACGTCCCGGCCTGCAGATTGACTTGTGGACCTTGATTCGGGACCGTCGCATTGAATGTCGCAACAGCGTCGACTGCGTTGGGAACGATGGCCGGCGTCCAGCTTCCGCCTACGGCCCAAAATCCGGGGCCGCCATTCCAGGTCTGGGCGGCCGCCTGGCCGGAGATCGCCGTGAGCAGAATTGCCGCCACGGCGGGTAGCGCCGCCGTCAATGCGGTACTCGTCAACAGCGCCTTGATTAAACTCGTTCTCCGCCTCGTACGCGAGCCGCCAACCTCAATTGCCAATTCCACAGGGCGCCCCGATGCAATGCGTGGCCAAATGTTCCGAGCGAGACATACGTAGCTGTTTCGCCGCCGGCGGACCACCGGCGCCACTTCTCGTCGCCGACCTCACTGACGATTTCGGGGCGGTGTGATTGCGGGGCAACAGAAGGTTGCTTGTTTTCCGGGCAGCGCGACCACCCGCCGGTGTCTCGCCACTCACGCAATACGCAACGTGGGCTCACTGCCTTCCGTCTCGGCGAAGCCCGCCTGCAGCACCTCTTCGCGCTTGTGACGGAGATGTGCTCGCAGAATATGCGAGAGGCCAACGCCGTCGCGGCGCTGAAGCGCGTTCAGGATCGCCTCGTGCTCCTTCACGGCGAGCGCCCAGCGCTGCGCCGTCATCGGCGTGACATAGCGCGCGCGCCGGATGCGCGCGGTCACCGAGGCGTAAAGCCCGGCGAGCACGGGATTTCCTGCCGCAGTCACGATGGCTTCGTGAATGGCGCGATTGCCACGGTAGTACTGGATCAGGTCGCGCTCACGATAATGCTGCACCATGTCCGCATGTGCGGCGGCGATCGCGTCGATCTCGGCGTCGCTGATGCGCTCGCAGGCGAGTTCGCCCGCGAGAGCCTCCAAGCCCTGGCAGACCTCGAACAGGTCGCGCATGTCCTTGTCGGTCAGCTTTGCTGCCCGCGAGCCGCGATGCGGCAGCAGCTGCACGAGCCCTTCCGCCGCCAGCACCTTGAGCGCCTCGCGCAGCGGCGTCCGCGAGATTTCGAGCCGCTCGCACAGCTCGCGCTCGGGAATCCGCGCGCCCGGCGGGATCTCGCCGTCGAGCAGGATGGCGCGGATGCGGTTGACGACCTCGTCGTGAAGCATGGCTCTGAGCTCAGTTTTGAATGCAAAATCGAGCTTATATGCAGAAACTGTCAAGTTCCAGCTTGAAAATTCCAAGTTTTGCATTCAAAAATGTAAAAAACAGAAAGGTGTGAGGAAATGGACCTGCAAGTGGAGGCTGGAGACCTCGTGTTCGAGCGCGACGGCGGCATCGGGCGGATCACCTTCAACCGCCCGCAGGCCCGCAATGCCTTCACTTTTGCCATGTACGAGCGGCTTGCCGCGATCTGCGAGGAGGTCAACCGCGACCATGACATCAAGGTGCTGGTGCTGCGCGGAGCCGGCGACAAGGCCTTCGCGTCCGGCACCGACATCAACCAGTTTCGCGAGTTCAAGTCGCCGCAGGACGCCATCGATTACGAGAACCGCATCGACCGCGTGCTGACCACGCTCGAGCAGTGCCGGGTGCCGACGATCGCGGCGATCAACGGCTTCTGTACCGGCGGCGGGGCGGGCATTGCCGCGGCCTGCGACCTCCGCATCGGCACGAAAGCTGCGAAGATCGGATTCCCCATCGCCAGGACGCTCGGCAATTGCCTTTCGATGTCCAATGTCAGCCGTCTCACCGCGCTGATCGGCGCCGCGCGCGTCAAGGATCTCATCTTCACCGCGCGCCTCGTCGACGCCGCGGAGGCCGCAAGCGTCGGGCTGCTCGGCGAGGTCGTCGACGATCTTGCCGCCCTTGAACGACGCGCAGACGAGGTCGCCCGGCTCGTCGCGAGCCATGCGCCGTTGACGCTGAATGCGATCAAGCAGGCGGTGGCGCGTCTGCAACGCCGGCTGACGCAGGACGAGGGCGAAGACCTCATCCTGATGTGCTACACGAGCCAGGATTTTCGCGAAGGGCTCGATGCTTTCCTCAACAAGCGCGCGCCGCAATGGCGCGGCCAATAGGACGAGCCGATGCAAAGCGATCCGTCGCAATCCACCTCCCGCCGCTCGGGCCCGCTGGCCGGCCTCAAGGTCATTGACCTCACCCACGTCATGGCGGGACCGACCTGCACCCTGATGCTCGCCGACATGGGCGCCGACGTCATCAAGATCGAGAAATGGCCGAACGGCGACGACACCCGTCATTCGGTGCCGCCGAAGATCGGCGACGAGGCGGCCTCGTTCCTGATGATGAATCGCAACAAGCGCGGCATCGTGCTGGATCTGAAGACCGACGGTGGCAAAGAGGTGCTGCGCCGGCTGATCGCGAATGCCGACGTGCTGGTCGAGAACTTTGCGCCGGGCGCCATGGAACGCCTCGGCTTCGGCTACGAGGCGCTGCACGCGGAATTCCCGGCGCTGATCTATTGCTCGCTGTCGGGCTTCGGCCGCACCGGCCCGTACAAGCATCGCAGGGGATTCGATCTCGTCGCGCAAGCCATGAGCGGCATCATGAGCTTTACCGGCGAGCGGCCCGACGGTCCGCCCGTCAAATGTGGACCGCCGCTGTCCGACATCACCGCCGGCCTGCTCGCGAGCATGGGTATCCTGGCGGCCTACACGCATCGCCTCAAGACCGGTGAAGGGCAGTGGGTCGAGACCTCGCTGTATGAAGCTGCGCTGGTGCAAACCTATTGGCAGTCGACCATCGCGCTCGCCGCGGGCACTGCGCCGCGCGCGATGGGCTCGGCGCATCCACTCAACGCGCCGTATCAGGCGTTCGAAGCCTCGGACGGCTGGCTCGTGGTCGGCGGCGCCAACAAGAAGCATTGGCTGTTGATGCTGGAAGCGCTCGGCGCGAGCGAGCTCGCCGACGATCCGCGCTTCGTCACCGGTGCCGATCGCATGGCCAACCTGAAAGAGCTCGAAGCCGTCCTGAGCGAGCGCTTCCGCACGAAGTCGCGGGCGCATTGGCTGGCGGCGCTGGACGAGAAGGGCGTGCCGTGCGGCCCCGTGCACGACATGCTGGAGGCGCTCGGCGATCCGCAGACGCTGGCGCGCGAGATGGTCGTCGAGGTCGAGCACTCCACGCTCGGTCCCGTCAAGACGATCGGGCTTCCCATCAAGTTTTCGGAGACCCCGGGGAAAGTGCGATCAGGCGCACCGGTCTATGGTGAGCACACGCGAGAGGTTCTGGCCGAGCACGGGTTCGACCAGTCACGAATCGAAGCGCTCGAAAAAGAAGGCGCGATCGTCTCGGCCCAGGAAATACGTGAGGAACACGTCGCCTGACCGGACGCCGATACGACAACAACAAAAGACAAAAAATCAGCTGGAGGAAATCATGGGTCGGACGTCAACATTTCTGCTCTCGGCAGCCGCAGTCCTGCTCGCCGGCACCATGCCGGCGCTCGCCGCCTGGCAGCCGCAAAAGCCGATCGAGTTCATCGCCACCGCCGGTCCCGGCGGCGGCACCGACAATCTCGCGCGCGCGGTGCAGAACATCATCACTAAGCACAAGCTGATCGAGCAGCCGATCGTCGTCGTCAACAAGGGCGGCGGTAGCGGCGCCGAAGGCTATGTCTACGGAAAGGCCTCCGCGGGCGATCCCTACAAGGTCATCTTCGGCACGTCGAACGCCTGGCAGCAACCGCTCGTCTCCAAGGTCGCCTTCAACTACACCGATCTCACGCCGATCGCGGCGATGGCGCAGGACGAATTCCTGCTCTGGGTCAAGCAGGACGCGCCTTACAAGACCGCAGGCGATTATCTGAAGGCGGCCGCAGCGGGCGAATTCAAGATGGGCGGCGCGCAGTCGAAGGACACCGACGAGGTGCTGACGCGCATGATCGAGAAGACCGGCAAGGTCAAGCTGACCTACATCCCCTTCAAGAGCGGCGCCGAGACCGCCGTGCAGCTCGCCGGCGGGCATCTCGACTCCCACGTCAACAACCCGAGCGAAAGCCTCGGGCAATGGCGCGGGGGCACGCAGCGACCGCTCTGCGTGTTCAGCCCGAAGCGGCTGCCGCAGGGGCCGAAGGTCACTGCGACGGATGGCTGGGGCGACGTTCCAACTTGCGTCGAGCAGGGCCTCGACATCAAGCAATATGAGCAGCCGCGCACGGTGTGGCTGCCCGGCAAGGTCACGCCGGAACAGGCCGCGTTCTATGTCGACCTCATGAAGAAGGTGCAGGCGACGCCGGAGTGGAAGGACTACATCGAGAAGACCTCCCAGGTCGACACGTTCCTCACCGGTGCCGAGCTCGAAAAATTCATCAAGGAGGACCTCGAGCGCGTCAAGCAGGTCGCGGGCGAGCAGGGCTGGCTGGTGAAGTAAGGCATTACGCCATGATCTCACGCCGCACGCTTGAACTTGCGACAGCCGTGCTCACCGGCAGCTTCGGCGTGGCCGTCGTCGTCTCCAGCCTCGACAATGGCATCGGCTGGTCGAGCGCAGGCGTGGACGCCGGCACGTTCCCGTTCCTGACCGGGATCATCATCGTGGTCGGGAGCCTCACCAATCTGGTACGAGGCGTGCTGCCGGCCGCGACGCTCGCAAACGTTCCCATCGCGATCACGTCCATCGAGCTGCGTCGGCTCGCCGGCCTGTTCGTGCCGGCTGCCATCTTCGTCGCCGCGATCCCGCTCGCCGGGATGTACGTCGCCTCGGCTCTCTACGTCTTCACCGTGCTGGCGATCCCCCAGCACCAATCGGTGCCGCGCGCGCTCGCCATGGCAGGTGCCACGGCGCTCGCGCTCTACCTCGTGTTCGAGCGCATGTTCCAGGTCAGCCTGCCGCACGGCGCGCTCGCTTCCGCGCTCGGGTTCTGAGGGAGCGGCGGGATGGACAATCTCCAGGAGCTCCTGCACGGCTTCACCATCGCGGTCACGGTGCCGCATCTGGTCCTGATGGTGGTCGGCGTGCTGCTCGGCATTCTCGTCGGCGTGCTGCCGGGGCTGGGCGCGCCGAACGGCGTGTCGCTGCTCCTGCCGCTCACCTTCGGCATGCAGCCGGTCTCGGCCATCATCCTGCTCTCCAGCATGTATTGGGGCGCGCTGTTCGGGGGATCGGTGACCTCCATCCTGTTCAATATCCCGGGGGAGCCGTCGTCGGTGGCGACCACCTTCGACGGCTATCCGATGGCGCGCGACGGCAGGCCGACCACCGCGCTCGCGACCGCCTTCGGTTCGGCGGCGTTCGGCGCGCTGGTCGGCGTCATCCTGATCACCTTCCTCGCCTCCTGGGTGGCGCAGGCTGCGCTCGCGTTCGGGCCGGCCGAGTATTTTGCCGTCTATTTTCTCGCCTTTGCCAGCTTCGTCGGCATGGGCGGTGCGGCGCCGATCAAGACCGTCGTGGCGCTGGCGCTCGGCTTCGCCATCGCCGCCATCGGCATCGACACGGTCTCCGGAAGCGTCCGCCTCACCATGGGCGTGGACGAACTCGTCAAGGGCGTCAGCTTCGTCGTGGCGGTCATGGGCCTGTTCGGCATTGGCGAACTGCTGGTCGCCGTCGAGGAGGAGTTTCACGCCCGCGCGGTCTCTTCCAAGATCGATTGGCGCGAGGTGTTTCGCGCCGTCGGCCGCCTGCCGCGGCACGGCGTTGCGCTGCTGCGCAGTGCCGCGATCGGATGCTGGATGGGCATCACGCCGGGCGGCCCGACCGCGGCCTCCTTCATGAGCTACGGTATCGCGCGGCGCTTTTCACGGCGCGGCCGACATTTCGGCACGGGCGAGGTCGAAGGCATCGTCTCGCCGGAGACGGCCGATCATGCCGCCGGGACCAGCGCGCTGCTGCCGATGCTCTCGCTTGGCATTCCCGGCTCGGCGACCGCGGCCGTGATGATGGGCGGGTTGATGATCTGGGGCCTCAATCCCGGGCCCATGCTGTTCGTGGACCAAAAGGATTTTGTCTGGGGCCTGATCGCCTCGATGTATGTCGGCAACATTGTCGCCGTCGCCCTGGTGCTGCTGACGGTCCCGGTGTTCGCCGCCCTGATGCGGATTCCCTTCGTGGTGATCGCGCCGCTGATCGTGATCATCTGCGTCGTCGGCGCTTATTCGGTGTCGAACTCCTATCTCGACGTCGTCATGATGCTCGGCTTCGGGGTCGTCGGCTATCTCTTCAAGAAGCTGTTCTATCCGCTGGCGCCGCTCGTGCTCGCGATCGTCATCGGCGACAAGGCCGAGGACGCCTTCCGGCAGTCGATGCTGATCTCCAAGGGATCTCTCGGCATTTTCTTTGCGAACAAGCTGGTGACGTGCCTGATCGTGGGCGGCATCGCGCTGCTGCTGCTTCCGCTTCTGTTGCAGCTGCCGCGGCTGTGGCGCAAACCTGCGTCGCCCGCGACCGATGCGCCAGTCCAGGAAAGGGCGATCATATGACCGCAAAGCCGCTGATTGCGCTGGCCATGGGAGATCCCGCCGGCATCAGCCCGGAGCTGACGGCCAAGCTCGTGGCGCAGGACGACATCCGCGCGGGCTGCCGGCTCGTCGTTATCGGCGACCGCCGCATTTTCGACGAGGGCGCGCGCATTGCGGGCGTCAAGCCGGAGCTGAAGATGCTAGAGCAGGGCGCCGATCTTCGCGCAGCGCAGGAAGATGCGCTGTTCGTCGATCTCCGCCACCTTGCTCCCAGGGAGGTCGAGCCCAAGACTGCGACCCTTGCCGGCGGAAAATTCGCGCTGGCCAATTACAGGCATGCGCTCGAGCTCGGCCGCGACGGCCATGTCGACGCGGTCTGCTTCACGCCCTTCAACAAGCAGGCGATGCGCCTTGCCCGCGCCGAGTACGAGGACGAGATCGCGTTCTCGGCCGAGGTCGTCGGTCTCAAGACGCCGGCAAGCGAATTCAACGTGCTCGACCGGCTCTGGAACGCACGGGTCACCTCGCACATCCCGCTCAAGGACGTCGCTGCGAATCTATCCGGCGAACGCATCCATCGCGCGCTCAAGCTGACCGATTTCTGCATGCGGAACGCCGGCTTTGCGCGGCCGCGCATCGCGGTCGCAGGCCTCAATCCCCATGCCGGGGACGGTGGCAATTTCGGCCGCGAGGAGATCGACGTGATCGCGCCGATGGTCGCAGCAAGCCAGCGCGAGGGCATTGCCGCGGAGGGACCGTTTCCGGCCGACACCGTGTTCCTGCGCGCCAAGGCGGGCGCCTTCGATGCCGTGCTGACGATGTATCACGACCAGGGCCAGATCGCGATGAAGCTAATGGGTTTCGATCGCGGCGTGACCTTGCTCGGCGGCTTCCCGTTCCCGATCTGCACGCCCGCGCATGGCACCGCCTACGACATCGCGGGGCAGGGCATCGCCTCGATCGGCGCCAGCCGTGCCGCGCTGCTGCTCGCCGCGGAGATGGCGCGGCGCACCGGCTGATCGCATGCTGATCTAGCGTGCCCGCCGGTGCCTCAGCGGCTCGCGAGCCATTTTGCGAGCGGCGTCGCCCCGAGCCGTGCTTCGCCGAGTGGGTTCAACGACGTGTCGTCGATGGGAGTGCCGTAGTACAGCGCCGTCCGATCTCCGATCACGGGGCGTGGGTCGCCGGACGCCTTCAGGCGGCGCGCGATGAATTCATTGAAGGGGGCCTTCTCGGGGCCGGCGATATCGATCGTGCCGTTGAGCGGCCGGCCGCTTGCGACCTCCGCGAGGCGATCGACGACGTCGTCGGCCGCGATCGGCTGAAACTGAGCCGTGGGAACGACGATCTTCCCCTCGATTGCGCTTGTGTCGGCAATGGCCGCGAGGAATTCGAAGAACTGGGTGGCGCGCACGATCGAGTAGGGCACCGAGGCGGACTTGATGACGGTTTCCTGCGCCAGCTTGGCACGGAAATAGGCGTTGTCGGGCGAGCGGTCGGTGCCGACGATCGAGAGCGCCACGTGATGCTTCACGCCTGCTGCGGTTTCTGCCGCGACGAGATTCTCGCTCGATTGCTGGAAGAATGCGAGCACCGCTGCCGGCTCCCAGGACGGCGCGTTGGCGACGTCGACGACCACATCTGCGCCCGAAAGCGCTGCGGCAAGGCCTTCCCCGGTTACGGCGTTCACGCCCGATTTCGGCGAAGCTGCCACCGCTTCGTGGCCCTGCTGCTTGAGCTTCGCCACCAGTCTTGATCCGATCAATCCGGTTCCGCCGATCACGACGATCTTCATGGCTTGTCTCCTTGCGATTGTGGGGCGGGAGATGATCGAAGCCAATCGAAACTCACGCCTCCCACGTCACTCATGTGGTGCGAAGTGACTCTAGCCGATCCATGGCGCAGGCTCTTGCCTGTAGCGGGCTTACCTTGCCGGAAAATGCTGCCAGCGTTTTGCCCGACGTGTCAAAATGTTTGGTCGCCGCAAGCGGCGGACTGGCCCTTGAAAATGCTAATGAAAACAATCCCCAGGCTACTGTGCATGGGGTTGTTTCGCAGTTTTGGATGGGACGGGCGACGGCCTCCGATTCCGGGAGGCGGCCGCTGCTCGCCTCACGACCCGCAGACGATCACGCCGTACCAGCCGAGCCCTCGATAGGTCTCGTAGCCCGGCGTGGCATGGAACGCGACCAGTGTGCCCGTGCGTTCCTGATAGAAGCCGGAGCGCTGGCCGTTCAGCGACAGCGAGATGCGCTCGCTGAGGATGCCCTGGCCGTCGGACGCCGCGATCACGCGGAAATTCGAATCGACCAGCAATACGCGCGCCTTGTCGCTGTCGCCGACGCGCACGCCCTGCACGATGGCGCGGGCCTGCGGCTCCCAGTCGAAATGGATGGCGAGAACCCCGATCGGCGCGCCATGGGCCTGGCCGCCGGCGCGGACGCTGGCGCAATAGGTCGCGACCTGCGCATTGCCGAGCAGCGGTTGGTTCTCGACGTCCCCGGCGACATAGTCGTCGCCGGAGCGAAGGGCTCTCGCGTCGCGAAACCATTTGGTGTGGGCGACGTTCTGGCCGACGACGCGGAAGCGGTCGGCGCGGCCGTTGGCGACGACGTTGCCATCGAGGTCGCAGAGCCAGAGATCGAGATAGACGGTGTAGGCCCCGAGGATCACGCCGAGGCGCTGCGAGGCATGGGAGACGGCCGCAGCATTGGACGAGGCTGCGCAATCGACCACGGCGGAATCGGTGGCCCACCAGCGCACGTCGCAGGTGCGTTCGTAGAGATTGCGGTCGATCAGCTCGATCGCGTTGAGCGACAGGTCGACCATCCGCTCGCCGCGGGAGCGCTGGCTCATGCGGTCGATCGAGGCGACGAGATCGCCGGTGCGTTTCGTCAATTGGGTCTCGAGCTCGCGGGCGATGGTTTCGACCTGCTGGCCGACGCCGCGCACCTCCTGTGCCACCACCGCAAAGCCCGCGCCTTGCGCGCCGGCGCGGGAGCTCTCGATCAGCGCGTTCAGCGCCAGCATCTTCATCTGGTTGGTGATCTGCTGGATCGACTTGGTCTTGTCGACCGCGATCTGGTTGACCTCGGCGGTGAGACGGTTGATCAGCGCGGAGACGTCGGAATCATCGTCCGCGGGTTCGGTGGCGATCGGCTTGGCTTTCAGACCCAGCGCAGCAGACATCGGGAACTTCCCTTGGCAATGAGGTCTGATCTGCAATGAACGGGGAACAACGACTTACAGATCGAATACGATTCTTTTTCGAGGATTCCGCCTAACGCCTGCTTAATTTGCTGTTTGGCGGGATGCCTAAATGATAGTCACTCCGGCCTGCCTGCTGGCCATCCACCGCTTTGTGCGTCCCGGCCGTTGCAAATCGCCGGGGTTTCCCAGCCAATCCTTTCAAGCCAGTCGCGGCCCCGAGCGTGTCGCCCGGACCCGAGTTCCCAATCGATAGCCCTCGTCATGACGCCTCCCGCATCCGCGCTCCCCGTCGAAGCGCCCCAGGCCTTCCTGGGCGTGGCGCGCTCGCTCACCGACAAGCTGTGGCGCGACCGGCTCGATGCGCGCGGGGCAGCCCAGGCGCTCGCCATCGTGCAGCGGCACCAATTGCCGGAACTGCTGGCGCGGGTGCTGGCCGGCCGCGGTGTCGACATCGATGCCGTCGCCGACTTCCTCGATCCGACCATCCGAAAGCTGCTGCCGGACCCGTTCACGGTGACGGAAATGGAGGCCGCCGCCAAACGCATCGCGGATGCCGCGACCAGGGGCGAGAAGGTCGCGATCTTCGGAGACTACGACGTTGATGGCGCGACCTCGGCGGCGCTGCTGGCCTGGCATCTGCGCCATTGCGGGCTCGATCCGCTGATCCACATTCCCGACCGGATTTTCGAGGGCTACGGCCCCAACACGGAAGCGGTGCGCGCGCTCGCGGGCAAGGGCGCCACGCTGCTCGTGACCGTCGATTGCGGCACCACCAGCATCGAGCCACTCGCCGAGGCCAAGCGCCTCGGCATGTCCGTGGTCGTGATCGACCATCACCAGGCTGGCACGGAGCTGCCGGTGGTGGATGCGCTGGTCAATCCGAACCGGCTCGACGATCTCTCCGGCCTCGGTCATCTCGCCGCTGTCGGCCTCGTGCTGGTGACGCTGGTCGCGGTCAATCGCGAGCTGCGGCAGCGTGGCTTCTGGACCAGCGAAATGCCGGAGCCCGATCTCCTGGGCATGCTGCATCACGTCGCGCTCGGCACCGTCGCCGACGTCGCGCCGCTGATCGGCCTCAACCGCGCTTTCGTCGCCAAGGGGCTGATCGCGATGCGTCGGCGCGACCATGTCGGCCACACGGCGCTGATGGACGTGGCGCGGCTCAACGGCCCGCCGGAGGCCTGGCATCTCGGCTTCATGCTGGGCCCGCGCGTCAATGCCGGCGGCCGTATTGGCCGCGCCGATCTCGGCGTGCGGCTGCTGCTCGAAGGCGACAGCGTCGAGGCGGCGCGGATCGCGGCCGAGCTCGACCGTCTCAACAGCGAACGTCGCGTCATCGAGCAGGCGGCGGAAGCCCAGGCCGAAGCCGAAGCGCTGGCCTCGATCGGGCTGGAGGACAAGCTCGCCGTGATCGTCACGGCCTCGGAAGGCTGGCATCCCGGCGTGGTCGGCCTCGTTGCCTCCCGCCTGAAGGAGAAGTTCTCGCGGCCCGCCTTTGCCATTGCGCTGGAGCCGGGCGGCATCGGCACGGGCTCGGGCCGTTCGATCGCCGGCGTCGATCTCGGCAAAGCAGTGCGGCAGGCGGTCGCCGACGGCATTCTGCTCAAGGGCGGCGGCCACGCGATGGCTGCGGGCGTGACGCTGCGGAAGGAGAAGCTCGCCGAATTCCGCGCCTATATCGAGAGCGCGCTGGCGCGCGACGTCGCCGAGGCGCGCCACGTCAACGAGCTCTATATTGACGGCGCGGTCACCGCCCGTGCGGTGACGCCGGAGCTGGCGACGACGCTCAACCGCGCCGGTCCCTTCGGCAGCGGCAATCCGGAGCCGGTGCTGGCGCTGCCGTCGCACCAGCTCGTGTTTGCCGACGAGGTCGGGCAGGCGCATCTGCGCCTGCGCTTCAAGGCGGGCGACGGCGCCATCGTCAACGGCATCGCGTTCCGTTCGGTCGGCCAGAAGCTCGGCAATGCGCTGCTCGCCAATCGCGGCCAGCCGATGCACGTTGCGGGCTCGCTCTCGGTCGATCGCTACCAGGGCGCCGAGCGTGTGCAATTCCGTGTCGTCGACGTCGCGCTACCGGACCAGGGGCCATCCGTGATTAGATGACGCATGATCCGGAAAAGTGCGAAGCGGTTTTCCGACAAAGATCATGCGCAAAAAATAACGGCCTCGAACGACAAGAAAAGGGAGTGAGCATGGCAGGGCAGGTTGAGGGCAAGGTCGCGCTGGTGACGGGTGGCGCCTCCGGCATAGGCGAGGCCATCGTCGAGCTGTTCGCGCGCGAGGGCGCGAGTGTCGTCGTCACCGATATCGACGAGCTGCGCGGCCCGGAGCTCGCTAGGCGCGTAACAAACGTGGGCGGCAAGGCGATCTTCCTGGAGCAGGATGTCACCAGCGAAGAGCGCTGGATCGAGATCGTCGCCGAGATCGCAAAGCGCTTCGGCCGGCTCGACGTGCTCGTCTCCAATGCGGGTATCGGCATTTCCGTGCCGTCGATCGTCGACATGACGCTCGCCGACTGGCGCAAGCAGAACGCGATCAACCTCGATGGCGTGTTCCTCTCGGTCAAGCATTGCCTGCCTTTGATGCGCAGGACCGGCGGCGGCTCGATCATCATGATGTCCTCGCTCGCGGGCCTGCGCGGCTCGCCCGGATTGTCGGCCTATTCGGCGACGAAGGGCGGCGTGCGGCTGTTCGCCAAGTCGATCGCGATGGAATGCGCGGCTGCGGGCGATGGCATCCGGGTCAACTCGGTTCACCCCGGCATCATCGACACCCCGATCTGGGGCAAGATCCCGACGGGGGCGGCCGGCGCCGGCCAGAACGCTCCGATCGATCCGGAGGAGCGCGCCCGCGTCGTCACGCCGCTTGGCCGCGCCGGCCACGCCGCGGAGATCGCTTCGGGCGTGCTGTATCTCGCTTCCGATGCCTCGCGCTACGTCACCGGCAGCGAGCTCGTCATCGACGGCGGCATGAACGCCGGCGGCGTGCCGCGGCGCGCTTGAGCTGCGCAGGGCAGGGTGGCTGCCACAGGGGCTGACGCGCAGGCGTTGCCCCTGTACAAGATGAGCAACTGCCAACCGACAGAGGTTTTACTCGCCATGGCGCACAGCCTTCACGCGTCCTCGCCCGCGCCGCATCGTTCGAACCGGCCCGATCTCGCCACCGACGCGATCCGCACCGCGCGCGAGGATCTCGCCGCCTGCTTCCGCATGGCCGCGCGCAACGGCTTTGAGGAGGGCATCTGCAACCACTTCTCGGCGGTGGTGCCGGGCCATGACGACCTGTTCCTCGTCAATCCCTACGGCTACGCCTTCCGCGAGCTAACCGCGTCGAAGCTGTTGATCTGCGACTTCCACGGCAATGTCCTCGACGGCGAGGGCGTGCCCGAGGCGACCGCGTTCTACATCCATGCCGAGATGCACAGGCTGCTGCCGCGCGCCAAGGCCGCCTTCCACACCCACATGCCCTATGCGACGGCGCTGTCGATGACCGAGGGCGAGCCCCTGATCTGGGCCGGCCAGACCGCGCTGAAATTCTACGGCCGCACCGCGGTCGACCGCGACTACAGCGGCCTCGCGCTCGACAGCCGCGAAGGTGCCCGCATCGCGTCCGCCGTCGGCGATGCCGACATCGTTTTTATGAAGCATCACGGCGTGATGGTGCTGGCGCCGACCATCGCGGAGGCCTGGGACGATTTGTATTATCTCGAGCGCGCCGCTGAGGTGCAGGTGCTGGCGATGTCGACGGGGCGGAAGGTGCTGCCGGTCGATCCCGCCGTTGCGGCGGAGACCTACAGGCAGATGCGCGAGGGCGATTCCGAATCCGCGCGGCTGCATCTCGCCGCGATCCGGCGGCAGCTCGATGCGGTGGAGCCGCAATATCGGCACTGACCACGATGTCATTCCGCGGCGCGCGAGCTGCGCTGCGTATCAGCGGGCCGCGTTGAACTCTGACTTCAGCCAGTGTCGTACAGCCTCGACCGGCTCGGTGAGCGGCCGGTCGCGGCTGCGGACCAAGTGCAGCGAAGAGCCTTCCAGCTCCGGCCCGAATGGTGCGATCAACGTTCCCTGCGAAAGTTCGTCGGCGACGAGCACAAGACTGTGCAAAGCGATACCAGCACCCGCGACGGTTGCCTGGATGGCATGGGTTTCATCGCTGAAACGCACGCCGGCGCGCGCATCAACGTCGTTAATGCCGGCCGTCTTGAGCCAGCGCCGCCAGGTCGGATTTCGGGCATCACGACGGTGCCAGTCGAAATGTAGCAGCGTTGCTGAGCGCAGGTCGCTCGGTCTTCGGATGCCCAAGCGCGGACTGACCACCGGCGCGAAACGATCGACCGTGAGCGGCTCGGCAATCAGATCGGGATAAGGACCGGAACCGTAGCGAAGTGCGAGGTCCGCGGTCGAATTGAGATCGGCCACCTCCAAGCTCGCAAGCAATGTGAGATCAATGTCGGCTCTGCTCTTTCGGAGCCCAGCAAGACGCGGCACCAGCCATTTGGCTGTGAAAGCCGGCGTCGCCGAAAGTGTGACCACCGCCCGGCGTCGCTTCCGGCTCAATCCTTCCAGAACACGCGCAAACGCATCAAAGCCGTCGCGCAGGACTGGAAGCAGGACCTGTCCTTCCGCGGTGAGCAGAACCTGCCGGGTCCGGCGCTCGAACAGCCTGACCCCGACCGTCTGCTCCAGCTGTCGCACCTGATGGCTGATCGCGGTCGGCGTGACGTGAAGCTCGTCGGCCGCGCGCTTGAAGCTGAGGTGACGTGCCGCCGCTTCAAATGCACGCAATCCCGCCAGCGGAGGAAGCCTTCTCATCGCGAACTCGAGGATGAATGCAGTTCATCCATAAGCTGAGCAACTTTCGTTTGTCAACGACGGGGCCTGAACCGATCTATTGGGCAAACAGATGAGAGGAGTGCTGCAATGCAACTGCTACAAATCGATTCAAGCGCGCGGTTGGAGCCTTCAGATGCAAATCCGCGCGGTTCGCACACCAGGCGTCTAACTCAGCGTTTCGTCCAGCGATGGCTACAGTCGCGGCCGGGGGATCGCGTCGTCAGCCGCGACCTCGGTCGCTTCGCACCGGGCCCGGTGACGGACGGCTGGGTCAAAGCGGCCTTCGCGAAGCCCGATCGGCGCGAGCCATGGATGAGCGAGGCTTTGGCGGAAAGCGATGCGCTGGTCGACGAGTTGATCTCAGCTGATCTGATCGTCGCGGGCGTGCCAATGTACAACTTCGGTGTGCCAGCGCAGTTCAAGGCATACATAGACAACGTCGTTCGGGTCGGACGCACGTTCGGCTTCGACCGATCACGCCCGGACGATCCATATTCGGCGCTGCTTGCGGGCATGGACAAGCGTCTTGTCCTGCTCGGCTCGCGCGGAGACTACGGGTACGATCCGGGCGGGCGCATGGCCGCCGTCAATCATGCCGAAGGAGCCGTCCGGGACGTGTTTGCTTTCATCGGGATCACGGCCTTCCACAGCATCGCAGTCGAGTACGACGAATTCGCCGACGATCGGTTGCAGGCGTCGATTGCCGCGGCCGAGCGTGCCGTGGATGACCTCGTCGACGAGCTGCTGAAGCTCACAGAACAGCGAAACGCGGCTTAAGGGTCGGCTGCAGCTGCGGCGGAGGCGCCAGCGCCGAGCTCCCAGCCGTGCTAGTTGGTTTGCCGCAGCTTGGCCAGCACCTTCAGCCCGCCGTAGCCGTCGGCGGGCGCGATCCCGACCTTCTGCTGAAACTCCTTGACTGCCTTCATGGTGTCGTTGCCAACCCGGCCGTCGGTGCCGCCCGTGTCGAAGCCGGCCTTGGTCAGGCGCGTCTGCATCTCCTGCACTTCGGCGAGCGTCAACGCCCGCTCGGAGCCCGGGAAGGGCTGGATGAAGGGCGGGGCTCCCAGGCAGCGATCCCCGAGATGGCAGATCGCCAGCGCGTAGTTCATGGAAGGGTTGTAGCTCTTCACCGAGTAGAAATTCGGCCCGAGCAGGAAGGTCGGCCCGCCCGCAACCGGCGTCCACATCTGCGCGGATGCATTGGGCTGCGGAAATGATTGGCCGTCGGCACGAGTCACGCCGGCCGCCTGCCAGGCCGCAAACGTCCGGCTGCCGCTCATGTTGGCGGGCGCGCGCACCTCGTAGCCCCAATGCTCGCCGCGGTGCCACTTGCCGCGATTGACGAGATATTTTGCGGTCGAGCCCAGCGCATCGTCGGGCTTGCCGAATGGCGAGACCTTGCCGTCGCCGTCATAGTCGATACCGACATTGAGCCAGACCTCCGGCATCCATTGCGAATGACCCATCGCGCCGGCCCATGATCCGCGCATGTCCTCAGGCGTGGACCAGCCCTTGTCGACGATGCGCAGTGCATTGATCAGCTCGGTCTCCCAATAGGCCTTGCGGCGCGGCTCGTTCCAGGCGAGCGCGGCGAGCGAGGGAAACACCGGCCGCATGTGGTTCTGCTGCACCAGCGGATCGCCATAGGCGGACTCGACGCCCCATAGCGCCAGCAGCGTGCCGCGCTCGACCCCGAAATCGCGCTCGATGCGGGCGAACAGCGCCTCGTTGTTCTTCAGCGCGATCTTGCCGTTGATGATGCGCCAGTCCGAGACGCGGCGGTTGATGTACTGCCAAACCTGCTCGCGGAATTCGGGCTGGTTGCGCATCTGCGCAAACACGCTCATGTCCGGTTCGACCCGTCCCATCGCGCGCTGCCATGTCGCGGCGGAAATACCTTTTGCCATCGCGCGCGCACGAAAGCTCTCGCGCCATTCGTCGAAGCCGGGAGGCGCGGCGAGAGCGCGGGTGGGAAGCGCGAGCAAAGCGGCTGCACCGAGCGTCGACTGGAGCAGGGCGCGGCGTGTATGACGGGGCGAGGAATCAGTGTGCTTCATGGGCACATTCTAGCCGGAAACATGGCACGCGTGAGTCGGTTCCGAAACGGCCGCGTGCGTCAACTCGGCCCGACCCCGTCGGTCGTTCCCACCGGAACAAGTGCCCCACTCCCGCATTCCTCCCACGCCAGAGGAGAATAGTCGGTCCTGGTACGGCCGGCCTTCCTGTTCATCGAATCGTCGGGGTGGAATGAAGATACGCACGCACGCCGAAAGCCATATCGTCGAACTCGACGACGGATCGCAATGGAAGATCTTTCCCGGCGACCTCGCGACGACGCTGAGCTGGAAGCCCGAAACCGATTTGCGTCTGGAGCCGAGCGGTGAGCGGGTGAGTTCGCACGTGCTGGTCAATCCCGCCGACCAGACCCGGGTGCGGGTGATCGCGGCGGACGAGAGCTGGCCGGACGGCGCAGTTAAGAACGCCTTGAAAGGCGGGTAGCACCAGCGGCCACGACAGCCGCGAATGCCGGTCGCCTAGTCCTCCTGAAGGTCAGCCGCGATTCCGGCAAGCCAACGCCGGATCGCGGTTTCCGCCTTTGCATCCAAATTGCGAGCGAGCCGCTTCTCCAATTCGAGCACACGCTGCCGGCACGTCTTCAAAAGAGTCGCGCCTCGCGGCGTCAGCGTCCATTGCTGGATGCGGCCGTGAACGGGATGAGGCGTCATCGCAATCGCGCCGTCGCGTTCGAGATTGCGGATGATGACGCCGACGGTCTGGGGCGTCAGGAAGGTGAGGCGGGCGACATCGGCCCCCGACAAGCCCGGATAGGCGTTCAGCATCGTCAGCACCGCGAATTGCGGCGAGGTCACGCCGAGATCGGCGAGCGTGCGCTCCATCGTCAGGCGAACCGCGGCGTGGGCCTGGCGCAGCAGGTAGCCGAGATAGCCTTGCTCGCCGCGCTTGCCTTCGCCCGGTGCCGGGACATGCACCGCGCCGGCTGCAACGGCCTTGCGGCCCGATTGCAATGTCATGACATTCGTCTTGCGCGACATATAAGAGCTCTTATAATGTATCTGAGCTCTTATAATAAGCCGAGGTGAATGGCAATGGCACACGCCCGCAGCGAATACGAGGATTTCAAGCGGATCGCGCCCGATGCGTTTGATCTGGTGCTGGCGCTGGGCCAGCTTGCGGCCAAGGCCGGCCTCGACAAGCAGCTGCTCGAGCTGGTCAAGCTGCGCGCCTCTCAGATCAACGGCTGCGCGTTCTGCGTGCAACACCACGTCCTGCTGTCGGAACGGATCGGCGTTCCCCTCGACAAGCTCCATCTGCTCGCGGTCTGGCGCGAGGCGCCGATCTTTTCGCCGCGCGAGCGGGCTGCGCTCGCCTGGGCCGAGGCGCTGACCTGTTTGCCGGACGGCGTCAGCGAGGAGGTCTACGCGGAAGCGTCCGGCGAATTCTCCGAGACTGAACTGACGTACCTGACCTCGGCGGTCGCCTCGATCAACGTCTGGAACCGTTTTGGCGCGGCGTTTCGCTGGACGCCTGCAAAGCGGCCGGCGGCCGCCGTTGCCGCTTCGTCCTGACGGGGAGAGGGGAAGATCACGATGACAGCCATGAGCCTTTCAGCCGTGCAGTACCCGTTGCCGTCACGTTCGACAGCGTTCGCCGTCATCGCAGGATTAGTTTGCGCGCTGGCAATCGGCAAAGCTCTGCCGGTGACGATCGACAGCGTGTCCAGCGCCCTCGCGCCGCTCTGCGCGACGGCGGCGGAAGGCTCGCCGCTCGATAAGGTTGAGCCGATCGGCTCCTACGCGCTTCCGAACGTGCCCGGCAAACGCGTTACCATCGTGCGCGTGTCCTATGGTCCAGGCGGGTTTTCGCGCCCGCATCGTCACTCCGGCTCCGTCACCGCCTACATCACCAAGGGCGAGATCCGCTCGCAGCTCGGCGGCGGCCCGGTCGAGACGTTTGGCGTCGGCCAGTCCTTCTTCGAACCGCCGGGCTCGACGCATCTGGTCTCGGCCAATGCCAGCATGACCGAGCCGGCGGAACTGATCGCGGTGTTCGTGGCGGATGAGGGCGCGCAGCTGACGACGTTCCTGGAATAGGCTGCGCGCGTCATCCGCAATGGCTGTGCTCAGGCCGATCGCGATCGCCTCAACCGCTTCCAGGCCGGCGCGAGTCCGTATTGGACGACCGGAATGGCAACCGCGCCGACGAGCAGTCCAAGCGCACCCGAGATGGCTGCCTCGACCGACCATTCGACGATGCCGGCAACGGATGGAAGGAGATGTGCGGCAGCCTCGGTTATGGCATGGACCGTGTGGCCGATCGCGGGTGGGCCGTACTTCTCGATGCCGTGCAGGATGATGCCACCGCCGACCCAGATCATGGCGGCGGTGCCGATCGTGCTCAGCACCGCCAGGAAAACGGGCATGCCGCGGACGAGCGCGCGCCCAAGCAATCGGATCGCGCCGCCGGCGAGCGAGGCGCCGTCGAACCGCGCGAGGGCGATGCCAGCATCGTCCGCCTTCACGATCAGGGCCACCACGCCATAGACGCCAACAGTGATGAAGAGGCCGACCAGCGCCAGCACCAGCGCCTGCGTCCAGATGCTGCCCGCCGGGAGGGCCGCCAGCGTGATCGCCATGATCTCCGCCGACAGGATGAAATCCGTCTTGATGGCGCCAGCGACCTTCTCGTCCTCGACCGACTGGGCATTCAACGCAATCGGCTCGAGCTGAGCTTCGTGCTGGTGCGCATGATGCGGCATCACGGCTTCGAGCACCTTTTCGGCGCCCTCATAGCAGAGAAAGGCGCCGCCCAGCATCAGCAGCGGCGTGACCGCAGCGGGAAGGAAATAGCCGAGCAGCAGGGCAATCGGCAGCAAGATCAGCAGTTTGTTGCGTAGCGATCCGACCGCGATCTTGCCGACGATCGGCAGCTCGCGTTTCGAAGCAAAACCGATGACGTAGTTCGGCGTGACCGCCGCATCGTCGATGACCACGCCAGCCGCCTTTGTGCCTGCCTTGGCTGCCTGGCTGGCGATATCATCGAGCGACGCTGCAGCCACCTTAGCGATCCCCGCGATGTCGTCGAGAAGACCGATCAGTCCGACACTCATCAACCTATCCTTCTTCGTTCGAGCGGGGGCGCGACCAGAGGCTTTCCTGCCCGCTCCGGCAACGAACCAGTACGCTCTCAGTTCTGCTCGCCGCCCGCTCCCTCGCGCAGGTCAGGCTTGAGCACGTCTTCCGGCAGCGCATGGGCCACCGGCTGCGCCGTGACCGCGATCTCCGGGCCGATCTCGCGGCCGCGCGCGCGGATCAGCCGTTCATAGGCCGAGACCAGCGTCACGTAGGGGCTGACCCAGATCCAGCCATCGCGGGTGAATACCTGGACGTCGAAATGCAGGTGCATCGAGGTGCCGGCGGGACGGTCGAGGTAGTTCGAGATCACGCCGATCTTCTCGCCTTCGGTGACGATGCGGCCGTTGAGCACGCCATCGGCGTTCATCGCATGCGGATTCATGTGCATGTAGCGGAAACGAATGTGCTCGGTGCGGCTATTGACCTGAAGCGTTGCGGCCTGGTCCTTGGCTCCACGGATGACGATTGCGTCACGCACGGCGACGACGCCGCGCCGCTTGGGATCGCAGGGCTCGCGGCCTTCACCGGGCGAAGGGCAGTCGGCGGCGCGGATGTCCTCGCCCTGGTGGCCGTAACCTCCGCCGCATTGCCACACCTCGAAACGGCGCGACTCGCAGAAATTGTCGCGCCAGGGATAGGCGGTCGGGCCTTCGCTCTTGTCGCGCTTGCCGAAGGATTGGGAGCGCACGAAGGCGGGCGCCTTCTCCAAGGGAAAGCGGATCTGGGCATAGGCCATGGCGTCGGGATGACCGCCCTGCTTGCGGTAGCCGGTGTTCGGAATGATGTCGCCGCTCGGCCGGTAGCTGAAATCCGGTGAACGCACCGCGGGGCGATCGATAATGTTGGACGCAACGTCCGCCAGGGGCCGCATGCGCTGGCCGCCTGCGACGCGCAGTGCCTTCAGGAAGCGCTCGGCGACTGGATAGGCCTCCTTGCAGGCGAGCCGCCGTGGCCTCGCGACACTGTCGAGGCACTGGATCGAGACCACATAGGCGGCGCCGAAGCGGGTGAAGGCATAGCGCACATAGCCTTCCCGGATGAACCTGCGCAGATCCGGGTAGGTTGCGGCGAGCGGCTTGACTGGCTCGCCCTTGCCCCCGGCCGGATCGGCGATGTCGTAGAGCAGCGCCGAGCCCGTGATCTGCACCTCGACAGGCTTTGCGTACACCCGGCTCGGCATGCCGTCACCGGCGCCGGGCTCGAGCGAGAAGGTCGCGCTGTAGCCGGCAGGACCGGCATCGAACATGTCGACGGGATTGAAGTCGGCTTGGTAGCGCGCCAGCGCGAGCGTCGCCGGCGCGCCGCTGCGCTGCGCATCGAGATACGCGGCGGCGTCGAACGGCAGCAGCACGGGGACGGGACTTCGGGTAATGCCGGTGAAGAAGCGCGAGGAGACCGCGTTGAGCTGCACCAGTGCCGGCATCGCGCGCGGATCGTAGCGCGGCACCGAACGGCGCGGTGCGAAGATGAAGTCGCCCGCAATTTGCGGACGGCTGTTGATCTCGCTGCGAAGCTGGTCGAGCGCCGCGCGCCACTCGATGCGCAGGGCCGTCAGCGAGGGGCTGCGGAATTCATCCGCAGCGATCGGTGCGGCAACGAGAAGCGACGGCCACGCCAGGAGAAGCGAGACGAAGCGGAGACTGTTCCTGCCCACTGCTTCGCCCCCCGGCGGTACCTGTTCCGATCCTCGATGGCTCGCTTAGTCCTTGGCACGCTCGGAGTAGGAACCGTCTTCGGTCATCACCACAATGCGCGTGCCGACCGAGATGTGCGGCGGCACGGTGGTGCGCACGCCGTTGGACAGCACCGCCGGCTTGTAGGAGGAGGAGGCGGTCTGGCCCTTGGTCACCGGCTCGGTCTCCACCACTTCCAGCGTCACGCGCTGCGGCAGTGCGATCGACACCGGATTGGTGTCATGCATCGACAGTTTGACGGTCATATCCGGCTGAAGATACGCGGCCGCGTCGCCGACGACGTCCTTGGAAACCTGAACCTGGTCGTAGGTCTCGGGGTTCATGAAGTGGTAGCCATCGCCATCTTCGTAAAGGAAGGTGTAGTTGCGCTCTTCGATGGTGGCCTTTTCGACCTGGTCGGTGGTCTTGTAGCGTTCCGAGATCTTTACCCCGTCCGAGATTCGGCGCATTTCGATCTGGCTGACCGGGGTTCCCTTGCCGGGATGGATGTTCTCGGCGCTCACGACGACATAGAGCTTGCCGTCTTGCTCGATCACGTTGCCCTTGCGAATAGAACTGGCGATGACTCTCAAAGCTGTATTTCCTGCTTGCTTGGCCCGGCACCAGCCAGGACGTGGTCGAATTGCTGGGGGACTTGGGGCCTCAAATCGGACCTCGGCACCCGTTTCGGGCCGCAACATACTGATTTTGCCGTTGGATGCCAGCATTTTGCTGCCGGCCGGGGCGGTGGGTTGATGGCTGGGGACAAGCCGATGTCGCCGTTTTGGTCGCCCGCGCGCCACCTCGACCGACGGCCGTTCCTCCAGGCAAGGGGCGCCGTGACCGGAGCTTTGCGGGGGTTTTTCGCCGAACAGGGGTTTGTGGAGGTCGAAACCTCCATTATCCAGGTCTCTCCGGGCAACGAGACCCATCTGCACGCCCCCAGGACCGAGATCATGCGGCCCGATGGCAGCCGGGCCAGCCGATACCTGCGCACCTCCCCCGAATTCGCCTGCAAGAAGCTGCTGGCGGCGGGCGAGACGCGGATTTTCGAGTTCGCACGGGTGTTCCGGGACCGCGAGCGCGGCGACCTGCATCTGCCCGAGTTCACCATGCTGGAATGGTACCGGGCGGGAGCGCCCTATGATGCCATCATGGCCGATTGCGTCGTCGTGATCGCCCGAGCGGCGCAGGCGACCGGGATCGAAGCCTTCTCCTTCCGCGGCCGGACCGCCGATCCCTTCGCCGAGCCGGAGCTCCTGACGGTCGCGGGCGCCTTCGCGCAGTTCGCCGGCATCGACCTGCTGTCGACAATCTCGGGCGGCGAGGGTAACCGTGCGGCGCTTGCCGCTGCGGCAGCCGGGAAGGTCCGTGTCGCCGAGGACGACACCTGGTCCGACATCTTCAGCAAGGTCCTGGTCGAGCACGTCGAGCCGCAGCTGGGGCAGGGGCGTTTGACCATCCTGTTCGAATACCCATCTCCAGAGGCGGCACTGGCGCGGGTGAAGACGGACGATCCGAGGGTCGCCGAACGTTTCGAGGTCTATGCCTGCGGCGTCGAGCTCGCCAACGGCTTTGGAGAGCTGACCGATGCCGAGGAGCAGCGCAAACGCTTCACGGAATCCATGACGGAGAAGCAGCGCCGCTATGGCGAAGCCTATCCGCTCGACGAGGATTTTCTGGCGGCGGTCGCCGCAATGCCGGAGGCGAGCGGTGTCGCGCTCGGCTTCGACCGGCTGGTGATGTTGGCGAGCGGCGCCACACGAATTGATCAGGTGGTGTGGACACCGCCTGCGGATGAGAGATGACAAAGACGAACCTTGCACGCACCCTGCGCGAACCTGCCGAGCTGGTAACCGAGGGCCTGGCGCCCGCATCGGCGCTGCCGGCGCTCGAACGCGTCGCCGCGCGCTATGCCGTGGCGATCACGCCGGATCTGGTCGGGCTGATCGATGCGACGGATCCCGACGATCCCATCGCGCGGCAGTTCGTTCCTGTTTCGGCCGAGCTCGAGGCGCAGCCGGGCGAGAATGCCGATCCGATCGGCGATCACCCGCATTCGCCGGTCGCGGGAATCGTGCACCGCTATCCCGACCGCGTGCTGTTCAAGCTCGTGCACGTCTGCGCGGTCTATTGCCGCTTCTGCTTCCGCCGCGAGATGGTCGGGCCCGGCAAGGAGAATGCGCTGTCGGAGAGCGCCTATCGCGCCGCGATCGACTACATCCGGTCGCATGGCGAGATCTGGGAAGTGATCCTGACCGGCGGCGATCCCCTGATGCTGTCGCCCCGGCGGATGAGCGAGATCATGGCCGACCTTGCGGCCATCGATCACGTCAAGATCATCCGTCTCCACACCCGTGTCCCGGTGGCCGAACCCGCGCGCGTCAGCGCGGAGATGGTTGCAGCCCTGAAGGTTGCGGGCGCGGCCACCTGGGTCGCGGTACACGCCAATCACGCGCGCGAACTGACGGGAGCCGCGCGCGATGCCTGCGCGCGGCTCGTCGATGCTGGAATTCCCCTGGTGAGCCAGTCCGTGCTTTTGCGCGGCGTCAATGACGACATCGCCGCTCTCTCGGATTTGATGCGAGCTTTCGTCGAATGCCGGATCAAGCCCTATTATCTGCACCACGGCGATCTCGCCCCGGGAACGGCGCATCTGCGCACGACGTTGGCAGCGGGGCAGGCCTTGATGCGGCAGTTGCGCGGGCGGGTGTCGGGTTTGTGTCAGCCGGACTATGTCATCGACATTCCCGGCGGTGCCGGCAAGTCGCCGGTGGGTCCGAATTACGTGTCGGCGGTGAAAAATACCGCAAACGAGACAAGTGAAGCGGAATCAGAAACGCGCTATCGTATCGTCGACTATTGCGGCGACGTTCATCTCTATCCGCCCGAAGCATGAGTGGCGATGGCATCGACGCTGACTTGAGTGCTGGGCTTGGACGCTGATTTGAGAATGGAGAAATGGACATGACGAAGATCATGCTGGCAGTATCGCTCGTGGTCTTGCTTGGCGGCGCGGCTGTTGCGCAGACCGGCGGCTCCAAGGGGTCGACCTCAAGCGGCGCATCGTCCGGATCGGTGTTGCCGGCGCCGGTCGGTCATCGCCAGCCGCGTGCCAGCGATGTGCCTAGCGAGAAGAATCTGAGCGATGCGAACGATCCGCTCAGCAAGGAAAACCAGGCGCTCGACAAGAAGATCAAGAGCATCTGCCGCGGCTGCTGAGGCTTTACACCTCTCCCCGTCGGGGAGAGGTGAGGAACGAGGCATCCTAAACTCGTGATCCGTCAGGCTGACCTCTCGTGCAGTCCGGCGCGCTGGATATTGCGGCGAATCTCGACCGCGTCGGCGAGCTGCTCGAGCGTCTTCGCCGTCGTTGCCCAGTCGATGCAGCCGTCCGTGATGCTCTGCCCGTAAGTGAGCGGCTTGCCCGGCACGACATCCTGGCGGCCGGCGACGAGGTTGCTCTCGATCATCACGCCCATGATGCGGCTCTCGCCGCCAGAGATCTGGCGGGCGATGTCGGCCATCACCAGCGGCTGGTTCTCCGGCTTCTTGCTCGAATTGGCATGGCTGGCATCGACCATCACCAGCGGGGCAACGCCGGATTTGGTCAATTCGTTGCAGGCCGCCGCAACGCTTGCCGCGTCGTAGTTCGGCTCAGCTCCGCCGCGCAGGATGATGTGGCAGTCCTCGTTGCCGGCGGTCGAGGCGATCGCCGAGCGTCCGAGCTTTGTGACGGCCATGAAATGATGGGGATGCGAGGCTGATTTCACCGCGTCGGCCGCGATCCGCACATTGCCGTCGGTGCCGTTCTTGAAGCCGACCGGGCAGGACAGGCCCGAAGCCAGCTCGCGATGGATCTGGCTCTCGGTCGTGCGCGCGCCGATCGCGGCCCAGGAGACGAGGTCGGCGATGTATTGCGGCGTGGTCATGTCGAGGAACTCGGTGCCGGCGGGCAGGCCGAGATTGTTCACCGCCGCGAGCACGTTGCGCGCGAGCCGCAGCCCCTTGTTGATGTCGAAGCTGCCGTCGAGGTCGGGATCGTTGATCAGGCCCTTCCAGCCAACCGTGGTGCGCGGCTTCTCGAAATAGACCCGCATCACGATCTCGAGCTGATCGGCGAGATCCTCGCGAAGCTTTGCGAGCCGCTCGGCATAGTCGAGCGCCGCCTTGGGATCATGCACCGAGCAGGGGCCGACGACGACCAGAAGGCGGTCGTCCTGATTGCTCAGGATGGCATGGATGGCGTTGCGCGCGGCCATCACCACACGCGTCGCAGTGAGCGTGCGCGGGACCTCCCGCATCACCTCTTCCGGCGTGCTCAGTTCTTTCAGTTCGCGGATACGAAGATCGTCGGTCGTGCTCAGCACGGCGGGCTCCTGTCTGTTTTAGAACCTGCCGGCCAATAAAAAAGCCGCCAGGTCTGGCGGCTGTTCGGACGTTTGCTGCAATGTTTCAGATTGAGCGCGATCCTCCCGCCGCCAGCGAGCTGTCGTAGCTAAAATACCAAAAATAGCTGGTGGCGACGGTGATCATGGAAAGGCCATATAGCGTGCCGCTGACGCCTTGTCACCCCCCAATCAGAATGTGGAGCGACGAGGCGCCTCAACTGTTGCCTTTGCGTGCCGCCAGCGCCATTCCGATCAGGGTGGCGCCGCCGAAGAGCAGGTTGATACCGACGAGGACGCCAATGGCCCACTCCGCCGAGCTCGGCAGCCCCGTGATCACCATGAACGAGATCGCGATGTCGACGAGGCCCGAGATCAGCAGCCATGACCAGCGGCCGCTGAGCTCACGGCGGTGCTCCAGCGCGTACATGATAGTGGCGACGCCCTCGGCGAGGAAATAGGCGCCGAGCACGATAGTCAGCGTCAGCACGGCCTGCATCGGCCGGGCCAGCAGCAGCAGGCCGGTGAGCACGGCCAGCGCAGCCGAAATCAGCGACCACCAGAAGCCCGGCGTGCTGCGCGCCCAATAGGTCGCGATCAGTCCGCCGATGCCGCCGATCAGGAACATCCAGCCGAGGAAGATCGCAGTCGCAAGACTGGCGAGCGGCGGCAGGATGAGCGCAGCAATGCCGAGGACGGCAAGCAGGATCCCTTCGAACAGAAAAGCCTTCCAATGTGCCTTGACCGCCTGGTTCATCTCGGATTGGAGGCGGACAAATTCCTCGGGCGATGTCATCGTCTGGCTCCGGAACGAGAGGATTGCGTCCCAATCTAGTGGGCCTGTCGCGCGTTCGCCATGCGTTGGATCAAGTGCCGCCGGGCGCCGACGAAAAGCCTTCTGCGTTGGTGCGAATGCGGTTGCGGCCGAGAATGTAGATCGCCGATGTGACAATCAGAAGCGCTAGGCCGAGCAGGATCGAGACGAAACCGATCGGAATCAGCGCCAGCGTCAGGTTGCGCTCGGGGTTGATCAGCCAGTGATGAATCGAGGTCAGGACGAAGGCGAGCCCGACGAAGCCGATGCCGCCGCCGGCGAGCAGCAGCGCCCACATCCGGCGCAGCTGGCTGAGCCGCTCGCGCGCGACATCGGTTCGCGGCGCGTGGTGGCGCGCGACGCGCCGCACCAGGCGGATGGCGAAGGCAATCGAGCTGAAGCCGATCAACAGGCTTGCAGCGCCCAGCCACATGCGGAGCGTCGGATCGAGATCGGGCATGCGCTGGAGCGTCAGCAGCGGGAAGTCGAAGGCCGTATGGAGCGCAAGCGGGCCGCCGAAGATCAAGAGCCGGCTGGAGAGACGGGCCCAATCGCGATGGTGGCGGTTTGCGCCAAGCGCCGTGCCGGCGCGCGCGATGGTCAGGTAGGCGCCGGCGATGATGCCGAGCGCGCCGTGGAACGGCACGGTCAGGACGCTGCGCAGCGCGGCGAGCGAGCGCCACATGTCGGCGTGATGGACCAGGTAGGCGAGATTCTCGTAGGCGGCGAAGCCGAGGCCGACCGCGGCGCCGTAGACCACTGTGTCCATCGGATTGGCAAAGGTGCGCCGCTTGGTCGAGGAGACCAGCACGATGGCGAGCACCTTGACTGCCTCCTCGGGCAGCGCGACGCCGAAGATCGAATGCATGGCCAGCGCCGCCCAGGGATCGTCGGGGGCGGCGACCATCTTGGCGAAGGGGGCGCGGGCGAGACCCAGCAGAGAAATGCTGGCCGCGCCTAACAGGAATGCGGTCCAGACCTGGGCCGGCGGCCCGGGGCGTTCCTCGGCAGCGATGACGAGCCAGAGCAACAGCAGCGCCGGGGCGATAGCGGCAGTTCCAATGACGGTGGGGAGCGCTTCGATCAGGTACATTGGCGCCGAAAATAGGTTCCCTTGATCCGCTTATCTACGCTCACCGATGCGACCATGTGTCATGCGCCGGCTGTCGGCTTCCTGAAGGCGTGCGACAGCTGCCGTTCATCCGGGCTCATTGTGGGGAGTAGAATGCGAGCGCAATCAATCGCATGATGGCAGAAGCTCGCCAGTCACGGCAACGATTGCCCGGCACGCTGGGGATTGTGATTTGCAAGCCAGTTCAAGGAAATGCGCGGGATTCCTCGATTCCTGGCTTACCCGGCCCATCGGCCCGCGGGCGCGAGGCCCTCGCCTGGATGCAGCGCCAGCGCCTTCCGAGCTCAGTGCGTGGTGATCGCGGGCGGCGCGTCGGGTGCGACGTCGAAGGCGCCGAGATGGAATTCCTCGCCGGCGAACTCGTTTGACTCGGAACTCTGTGCCAGCAGCGTGAACGCGGCCTGCGGGTATCGCTTCCAGATCTCCAGATCGCCGGCGGTGATGGTGAGCCAGCCGAACGTGTACATGTAGCGTCCGGGCTCGGTGACCCGGCCGACCCTGTCCCAGGTGATCTTGTCGACTGCCATTCGGTCCCCCGATCGCAAGTCTGCAAAATGACGTCCGGCCCGAGGCCCAGACCTGCAAAAGCTGATCCGGCATTGGGGCCGCTATAGGGCGGCGAATTCAGGCCGACTTCAGCAAGGGCGCGCGGACGATCAGGCGGACGAGGTCGTCCCGGTCCAGCTTTTCGGCGAATTTGACCGCAAAGCCGTGCTCGAACTTGCGGATCACCCGCCCGACACAGGCGCCGACCGCAAGCGGGGTTCCGACCACCGGATCATACTCGGAGGACACCGCGACGCCGGCCGTCGAGACGTCGATGATGAAGCATGGGTGACTGCTGCCGTCGGCGAGGGTCAGCACGGTGTGCGAGACCTGCGGAACGAAACGCGCGTCACGCCGCAGCTCCCGAACGCTGGCATCCTTCTGCTTCTTCTCGAGCCAGGTCAGCTTTTCCGACATCCAGGCGCGCCGCGCCCGCGTCATCTCGAGCTCCATCAGGAAGCCCGCCTTCAGCGTCGCGCTGATGGTGCCCTGGAATTCGCCGAAATCCTCGAAGTAGGAGGTCAAGCGCTCGCCGACCTTGCCGACCACGGGCACATCCACGATCATCCGGAACGGCGAGACGCGCTTGGTCCGGCAGGCGAAGCTGCGGAGCTTGCCCTCGCAATCATACCAGCGCGGCAGCGAGTAGCTGCCGCTGACCGTAACATCTACTGCTCGCTGCCTCAGGAAGTCTGCGACGGACATGAGCGCTGACCGGGGGTTCGGGTGATTGCCGTAGTTCCACGGTAGCGAACAAATTCTAAGCAAGTGATACCGCTGCCCAAGAGCTGGGGTGAATTTTCGGTAAACGACGCTGGGCGATGATGTCCCGGAATTCGCGGCATAAGGTCCTTGGCAACTGCCAGCGATCGCATGGGCCTACCGCGATCCGAAGAACGCCAAGAGCAAAGCCAGTGCGCCGATCGCCGCCGTAAGCTTGACCGCCATCCAGATCCACCCGCCCGGAGCGAGTTCAAAGCCGAACCATGGGCGGAGCGACGCATCACCTGGACTGCGACGGATTCGGCGAGGGTGAGCGCGACAGCGATGCCGGCGAGCAAGGACCAGGAGTCGGCCGGGGGCAGCCATGGTGCGAGCCAGGCGGGGACCGAGGCTCTGACGGAGGCGAGCAGCGCGAACCATCCGAACCAGAATACAAAGCCCTTGATGATGTCTGGGCCGATTGTCCCTGGCTCGAAGCGGATGCCGATGTGGCCGAGCGCGCTTTCGATGCGCTCGCCATCGGTCAGGAAGAGAAAGGCACCGAGGTAGAGCGGAACGCGCGATTGGAAGAGCAGGGCGATGACACCGAACAGGACGATGTGGCCGATGGCGTCGCCGAGAATCTCCGCGCCGGCTTTGCCTGACCGCTCGGGCGCGGGCGTCGTCAACGTCGCTTGGCGGTCCGGAAGCGATCGGACTCGGGCCATGTGATCGAGCATCTTGGCAAGCCGGTCCGGCGCGTGCTGGTGCGGGTGGCGCAGCCATGTGGGAAGCGCCGGCATCGGGGATGCGTCTGCGATGTCGTCATTGTGCTGCGGCATGGGCCTCGACCGTTTCGACCTGACATTGGTCGGAGACGAGGGGCGAGGAGGTTCATGCTGCCACGGCGGCTTTGCGCCTCTGGCGCTCCCTAGCGGAATCGAACCGCTCTCTCCACCGTGAAAGAGATGAGAATAGGTCCATGGCCGTCCACCTCCGTAACAATAGACATCGACAAGGCACAAACGAAGCTCAGGAAGATCCGCGGGCAGTTGACACGCGACCAAGAGAACTGGGCCGCCCGGGTTGATCTACTCACGGCAGCGGCCAAGAGGTTGAGCGCTGCGATCATTGCGGCCCGGTCGATGGAGGGCTGAGGCATGGCCAAGGCAAAGGAGAAGCCCATCACCCGCGCGGGCATCACGCGGCGTCGCAACGCCGCCAAGCGTCGCCGGCTACGTCTAAGGACGCCTCTGGGCCGGCTCGACGCAGACGGTGCGTCGTGAGCGCAGAACATCAACCGGCGCCTGTTGTGGCTCGCGATCGAATGGGGACTGGAGCGAGCTCCGAAGGTCGGTCCCGCGCCCAGCGCCGAGCTGTGCGACTACTGCCGGAAGCACGGGATCAACGTCGACTGGATGCTCGACGGCGATCTAAAGGGCCTCAAGAGGATGATCGACGAACGCCGAGGGCACCAGAGGGCTGAGCGAGGCCTTTGGCGAGGTATGCCCAGCTCACGCCTGAGCACCAGCTGATCGTGACGGCCGAGATCAACCGCATCCTGGCGAGCGCGACCAATGAAGCGCCATTGAGCAGGGCCCGCCGGTTCACGCTGGCGGGCCGTTCGTTTCGGGCATTTCCGCGTGGAACAACCGGCCATTTGCAATGGAACCGGAATTAACATATGATATTTTTATTACAGTTCAGATTATTTCAGTTCAGAGTTGTGTTCATTGAAGCAGATTGCACCCCAAGGGCTCTGTCGGCGCCCCGCTCTCGTCACGCCTGAAATGGTTGCACTCGCGATACTCGGGGGTCTGGCCCTGCTTGCTGTGCTTTGGGGGTGGTCGAGCCCACGAGTTGAGACGCCCCAGCACGTGGTCACCAAGCCCAATCCTCCTGATTGCTACTCAATCGCCAACAGGGTAGCCGCTGGCTGTTTCGAAAAAAATAAATGAGCGATGCCGGCGGCTTGCCTCGCGGCAACCGCAGGTTGCACAGGAGGCGCGACCGGCCGCGGCTGATGACGCACCGCCCCGGGCTCAGGCGGTAAGCACGAGGGCCCGCTGGTTTACGCTGGCGGGTCGTTATTTTTCCAGACTTCTGCCAAGCTGGCCTTATGATCTAGGGGATTCGGAGACATCTCGGTTAAGCGAGCATGGGCATGCAAGCGATGACGCGGGTGATATTGGTCGGCCTTCCTAGCCTACTTGTCTCTGCTTGTGTGAGCTCTAATCAAGTCACTTCCGGTCCGACAGCCCGATCGGGGGCACCATGGGCGCGAGATCTCAATGAACCGCCCCCTCGACGACAGGCGGCTGATGCAGCGATCTCAGGCATAAAGGCGGACCTGAATGCTGCGCGCGAAAGAGCTTCGCACTAGGGCTTGGCCCCCGGGCTGCGCCCACAACGTCCGCCGGCCGGCGCGCTTTCCATTACTCAGATTGTAAATGCTTTATTTCGCTACCGCTCGTTCTGTGCCAGCATCGCGGCGCAATAGACCGGCCGATCGAATAGCAGGAAGGTGGAGCCGCTTTAGACGTCGCGCGCTTGGCTGTCTGGTGCTCCGGATTCAGCAGGCCCAGAGTACCGCTAGAGCGGCCATGGCTCCGACCATCGCTAGGGCGAGCTTGTCGAGCTTCGTGAAAGCGGTGCGGCGATCGAGCCCACGTCCATGGGTGTTCGCACGGGTTTATTGGCCACACGTTGGACACGGCGGCAGAGTGGATCTTTAAGTGTTTGGTGGCGCTCCCTAGCGGAATCGAACCGCTCTCTCCACCGTGAAAGGGTGGCGTCCTAACCGATAGACGAAGGGAGCAAACGCAGGGCCCTGCCGATTGTCCCGGCACGGCCGCTGGCCGGCCGAACAGGGCCCGGCCGCTTGCAGCGGGCGAACGTATAGTGGCCTTTGCGCTCCCGGGCAAGCCGTTCGGGAACGGTCTTTCGGGCCCGGTGGATAGCCCGGGGCGCGGGATCATTCGGAGGCGATTTCAACGGTTTGTTAGCGTTCCCTGCGTAGCGCTGGACGGGGAGATTTTGCCGATGCCACCGCCGAAGAAGCGCGCAGCCCGCAAGCTGCTGTCGCAGCATGCCTGGATCACGCTGGACGGCGGCTTTGCCGCGCGGCACTGCCTGGTCCAGGACATCTCGGATTCGGGCGCCAAGATCACCCTGGACGAGGACGCGAGCCAGCTTCCCGGCGTGATCCGGATGGCCTTTGCACGCGATGCGCGCACCGGGCGGAGCTGCCAAGTGGTCTGGCGCCGCGGCAAGTCGGCCGGCGTCAGGTTCCTCTGATCGCGGACGGTTCGATGGCGCGCGGGACCGGTCCAGGCTACAAGGCGGCGATGCGCACGCCGCTCCTCATCCTGCTCTCGCTGCTGGCCCCGTCCGCGACCGCGGCCGAGAGCCTGCGCCTGCCGCCTGCCGAGCCACCGCAGGCCGGCAAGGCGCTGCCGCTACACGGCAGCACGGCCGGCAAGGCGCGGGCAGGCGCCTGTGCCGCCTATGGCGCTGGCTTCGTGATGGCCGAGGGCACCGGGACCTGCGTCAAGCTCGGTGGCTCGACCAGCCTCGACACCAACATCCGGCGCTGAAGCCTATGCCCGCGGATCTGGTGCGGCTCGACATCATCGTCCCCGTGCTGATGTATTGCGCGCTGCTGTGGTGGGT
Organism: Bradyrhizobium sp. USDA 223; assembly: GCF_044909005.1. NCBI lineage: Bacteria > Pseudomonadati > Pseudomonadota > Alphaproteobacteria > Hyphomicrobiales > Nitrobacteraceae > Bradyrhizobium > Bradyrhizobium sp. USDA 223. The sequence goes on along the minus strand of NZ_JBIYDR010000001.1, from coordinate 2,704,335 downwards.
CGGCCGCGGCCTCAGCTGGACCGCACGGCTCGCCACGGCTGCGGTGACTCTGGTGCTGATCGTCGTCGTGCTGCTGGTCGAGCGCGGCTGGCGCTAAAGCCTCAAACAATACCGCGAAAACAACCCCATGCACAGTAGCCGTCAAGCGTGGCCGTGACGCCGCGGGGCGCGCGCCCGAACGCGGATTCCCCGCGCGATCGCCGCAGCTTAAGGCGCGCGAGGGGCTCACGACATCGGCGGTGCGACGAATTGCGCAAATCCCGGCCGTTTGCCGAGCTCGGCGAGCCAACGGGTGAGGTGCGGCTGGGCCGGCCGGCTGATGCCCTCGACCCCGAGCCAGCGCCGCGCATAGGATCCGATCGCGATGTCGGCGAGCGTGAACGCATCGCCCTCGATGAAGCGGCGCGTGGCGAGCAGGCGGTCGGCGATGGCCCAGACCTCGGCGGCGGCATCGGCATCGCGCTGCACCTGGATCATGTCGCGCTCGGCGGGCGCGGTGCGCACGATGCCCCAGAATACCGGGCGGTCGACTGGCTGCACCGTCGACAGCGTCCAGTCGAGCCAGCGGTCGACCGAGGCGCGCTGCTTCGGCGCCTCGGGATAGATCGGCGTGCCGCGGCCATGCGCAAGGCAGAGATAGCGCATGATCGAGTTGGACTCCCACAGCACGAAGTCGCCCTCGACCAGCGTCGGGATCCGCGCGTTGGGATTCATCGCCAGATAATCGGCCTCGCGGGTCTTGCCGTATTGCATGCCGGCATCGATGCGCTCGTAGGCCAGGCCAAGCTCGGTGCAGCACCACAGCACCTTCTGCACGTTGACCGAATTGGCCCGGCCCCAGATCGTCGGCTTGGTATCGGCCATGAAGCGTCTCCCCGCGGCATTGTTCGGTGTCGTAGCCTGGATGGAGCGAAGCGCAATCCAGGGCTGACAGTCCCGGATTACGCTTGCGCTCCATCCGGGCTACAGCTGCGGGTGATAGCGGAATTCGGCGCGCGGAGCGATGCGCGATTGCATCGCGCCCGTCATGCAAAAAGCTCCGCACGCGGCGGAGCTTTCCTTGCAAAGTTCAAGCTTTTCGCTCAGCGGCCGAAGAACAGCCACAACAGAATGATCACCGGGATAGGCACGCCAATCATCCAAAGCAACAGCCCTCTCGCCATCGCATCCTCCTCCAAATCGGTTTCGTGAAAGGAGAACGTCCGGCGAGGGGCCTGGTTCCTGCCTGTGGCTTACCAATGGCCGGTGTTCGGCATCGAGACCCACGGCTCCTGCGGCGGCTTCGGATCGCCCTTCTGCAGCAGCTCGATCGAGTGCAGGTCCGGCGAGCGGACGAACGCCATGTTGCCGTCGCGCGGCGGACGGTTGATGGTGACGCCCGCCTTCATCAGCTTCTCGCAGGTGGCGTAGATGTCGTCGACCTCATAGGCGAGATGGCCGAAGAAGCGGTCCTCGCCATAGGTCTCCTCATCCCAATTGTAAGTGAGCTCGACCAGCGGCGCCCCGCGCGTCGGCGGCTGTTTCTTCAGCGCCTCGAGATCGTCCGCCGAGCACAGGAACACCAGCGTGAACCGCCCCTTGTCGTTCTCGATCCGCCGCACCTCCTTCAAGCCCAGCGCATCCTGGTAGAACTTCAGCGCGACATCGAGATTGCGCACGCGCAGCATGGTGTGGAGGTATCGCATGGTTGTTGCTCCCTGGGTGGCGGAGGGTTTTTGGGCCGGGACGGCGGGGTAGGAAATAGCAGGAAATGGGGAGGAGGGGCAGGGGGCGGGGGCAATGTGCGTGAGGGGAGGCGGTAGTGAAGTAGATCGACAAAGTGGACGGAAGCCGCAGGTCGGCGGCGACGAATAAATTCAGTGCGCTGTCAACATGACACGGTCTCCAGGTAGAATTCTCCGCTTGGAGCGTCGAATACTAGGCGATATTTGGAAAGCATATCTCGCCCAAGTAGCATCGCGAGGCCAGTATGAGATTGGCCAAGCCAACCTCGATTGGATAGGCTTTATCAAGTCCTTCGATCTGGACTAGAGCGCCATAAACGCTTCCGATACCTGGCTCAGCCTGATTTTGAGATGGCACGTTTCTCAGGGGCGCCTGGCTGCCTGCTAACGTCCTTCCTATCATCGTCGTGTTTGACCCCGTGTCGATCAGAGCGTCGACGCGCTTCATCAGTTTGACAGTATCCAAAATTTCTTTCGGCGTGCTTTGATAGGTAATCCCGACGTGTATGTTGACGGCGACGACCGGGAGAACTTCGATGAAGTCGTCGGTTGCCTTCCCGTCGTGGTCAACGAATCTGATCGCAATGCGTGCCATCGACCACCTACATCAAAACTGAATTACGGTGACAGTGCATCTGCGCGTGAGGGCCGAGCGAGTGAGTGCTTGCGAATAAAATAAGTGCACTGGACTGCACCCCTGAAGTGAGACACGATAATTACAGTGACAGGCATTTCGAGGATGACCTGTGGCAGGACGAGGAAAGAAGCGTCAGTTTCCGACGGCTTACAAAATCAAGGCGATCAAGAGGGTCGAGCGGGGAGAAGGCGTGCTCCCCGTGGCTCGCGAACTTGGAATCTCCCGCAAGAGTCTGCATGACTGGGTCAAGGCCTGGAAGGCCCATGGACCGGACGGGTTGAACCGTAAGCCCGGGCCCAAGCCGGGGCCCCGCAAGCTCAAACCGCTTCCAACGTACGACGACAAAGTTCCGCGCTTGCGCTCGCAAATGCCCGCATTGCTGAACTCGAGCGGCTGGTGGGCCGCCAGCAAATGGACCTCGATTTTTTTCGGAACGCCTTGCGCGCATTGGAGCGGCCTGCAGCGCAAGGCAAACCAGCATCCGCATCATCGAAGTCATCCAAGCCATGACATCGGAGAGAACCGACGCCAACACCGACGTACAGCGCCTGTGCCGCCTCGCGGGCTTGCCGCGCGCGACCTACTACCGGCATCTCAACAGGCACAGTCGTGAGGCGGCCGAGTGCGAGCTGCGCGACCAGCTCCATCGCATTTGCCTCAAGCATCCTTTCTACGGCTATCGGCGGGTGGCAGCGTCCCTCAGACGCCAAGGCATGGTCGTAAATGCCAAGAAAGTCCTGAGGCTTATGCGCGAGGACAACCTGCTCGCGCAACGCAAGACGCCGTTCCTGAAGCCGCCTGTGCAGCGGCCGATGGGCGTCCTCGTCGTCCCTAATCTGGTGCGCGGCCTGGTGCCGTCCGCACCCGACCAAATCTGGGTCGCGGACATTACCTATGTCCACCTCGCCAAGACCTTCGCCTATCTCGCCGTCATACTGGATGCATTCTCGCGCAAGGCCGTCGGCTGGGCCTTTGAAGACACGCTCGATGCCTCACTCGCCATCGCGGCATTGGAGAAGGCCCTCGACGCTCGAAAACCGAAGCCCGGCAGCCTGATCCATCACTCCGATCGCGGCGTGCAATACGCCTCCATTGCATACCGTCAGCAGCTCGCCGATCGCGACATCACCATCAGCATGAGCAGGCCGGGCAACCCCTTCGACAACGCCAAGGCCGAAAGCTTCATGAAAACGCTCAAGGCCGAGGAGGTCAACGGCAAGGCCTTTTTCGATCTCAACGACGCCCGTCGCCGCATCAACAGCTTCATCGCGGAGGTCTACAACAAGGAGCGCCTGCACTCGGCGCTCGGATACCAGTCGCCCCTTGAGTTCGAAACCGCCTTCGCGCAAAACAATGCGCGGTAACGCATCGTGACAACCCGCTGTCACTCTAATTATCGTGTCTCACTTCAGGGGTGCAGTCCAGCACACTTAACTCCGGTGGCTAGCATGGTGAGTTGAGTGCACTGTCACCGTAATTCCGTAATTCAAGTACGGTCGTTGGTTGGGTGCTGTGCTTTACATCTTCACGTTACGCTCGGCCAAACCGTCGCAGTCCGCGTGGAAGTCGCTGATCTGGGCGGCCGGCACGATGGCCGTGGCACTCATCACAACTAAGACGGACCTGCTGACCTGGCCGAAGTTGCTGGTGCCTTGGTGGCCGCCATAGCTTTGAGAAGAGATCGCGAAGTGGAGACCACCTCTCAAGCCGGCAGAAATAATGAGCGATTCCAACTACAAAGGCGAGGGGCGGAACGCCGAGTTTCGCCCCTTGTCGTTTGCGATAATCAATGCCCATCTTTGCGCTATAATAGTTGCTGAAAGGCTGAAGAAGTTAACGCGATTCAAACTAGCCTGGTTTTGAAGGGGTGTTCGAGTTTCGGGATATTAACCATTCTGCCTTAGGCTGTTTGGCAAACATTCGAACCCCTCATCGTGAGGACAGGGATATGGCGGACGTGAAACTGCCCCAACGGGCGGGCGATAAAGCTCGGCCTGAATCTGAGCTTAGCCAAATCCTGGCGAGGGCGCCGGAGCTGATCGCCGTCGCTGGGCCTCGCTACGGCACCTTCCTTATCTTCACGGCGATCATGAAGACCAGGGGACCGTGGGGCATGGCCGTCGGGTCCCTTGCCGTACTGCTGTACAAATACGGGTCTGGATAGCTGACCCTAACCCTATGCCCGCAATGGTGTTGACCGAAATCTCTATAGTTACTATTCCTTACGCACTGAAGCCCGCCTCGGTGTGGAATCGAGACAGGCTCCAGCTCTTACCCCTTGTGGAAGGGGGGCAGCACAGGTGGGTGACCGAGGTCACCTAATCGGTGTTGTCCGGCTGATGGACCACATCAGGCTCCTCCTTTCTCTCCGGGTGTTGTGGACTGCTCCTTCGCTTTCCAGGGGACGGAGCCTTCCGAAGCTTAGAAGCGGCGCCTGCCTTCTTGGCCGGTGCCGTTTTCTTTTTGGGTTTCCTCCTTCGGCTTCTTGGCGTCGGGATACCAGGAGCTGAGGCCCCAGGTACCCTGCGGAAGCCGGTGGAAGACGGCGGGCTGAGTGCGCAGCAGGGCGCGCATGCCCACCATCGCGATGTCGTCGGTCTTCGCCTCGAACACGTAGCCGCCCTGCTTAAGGGCGTCGAAGATGTCGCGGGTCGTGGCCGGCCCGAGGTTCTGCGCCTTCCTCATCTCCAGGTACATGCGCATCGCCGGGGTCTGCTTCATCCCGTAGAAGGTGTCGTCGCTGATCTGCGTCACCCGCGTGGAGTTGCTGCTGGCGGCCTCGGTGTAGCGGGGCGCGTAGCCGGCTTCCTTGCAGAGAGTGTTGATGGTCCGCTCCAACTCGGCAGCAGTCGACAGCGCTTCCTCCCGGCGGCGCTCCAAGGCGGCGATAGCTGGATCAAGATCAGACGGCATGACTACCCGAACAGGTTGTGATGCCGCGCATACTACGAGGACTCCGTTCCGTGCCACAAGGGGGCGGGAACAAATATTTGGTGAGACTTACACAAGACAAATATCGTGCATACGTTTTACAAGCAAAAGATAATAATATCAGTGATTTAGAAATGTTGTGTGTATTACACCGTAGTCTGTGTATGACGAACATTCCCGAATTGTTTTACGTGAAACACCGGGATTTCACCGGAGTCGATCACCGCAACGACCATCGCGGCGGCGAATCGCTCGATCGTCGCTCAGAAAACGCAATCCTGATTCGCTGCAAGTCTGGCGACGAATTCGCGGATGACGCAAATCATCATCGCGTCGATCACCGCAACGACCATCGCAACAGCAGCAGATCATGAGCATGCTTGTCAGCTCGGACCTGAGACTGAGACGAGGCTGAAGGTGAATGTGGGCAGCACGATCGTCAGCAAGCACGACATCAGCGAGTACATGACCTTGGCCGGCGCCGTCGCCAAGGCGATCAAGGACAGCGGCTTGCGGGCCACCGCGATAACCCCGAATAGTCAGGACTGTCCAAGAGGTCGCGCAGCAAATGCGAGCCGATGAAGCCGGTTGCGCCGAAGACAAGTGCGGTCTTCATTCAAGTTACCGTTTGCGTTTTGCCTGATCACTTATTGGAAGTCAGGAGGAGTGGCTCTGTCTAGGAAAGGGCCGCGCCCAAGCTATAAGGTAGCGCGAACTTTTGATAGGACAGCCTCCGATGAGCTATTCCCAAAAGATCGCGCGGCATGTCGAGGTCGTAGATGGGATTCTTCATCTGCACGGACAGGCCGTCACGAAGTTCGAGGTAACAGGAAAGCTCGGCCAAGGCGCAAATGGCGTGGTGTTTGATGCACGTCATAAGCTGCTAGATCGTCCGCGTGCTGTGAAAGTTTGGCTAAAACTCAGGGGCGGCGACAAGCGTGACAAAATTGCGCAAGGAATTGCCGAAGCTCAGAAGCTCGCTGCGGCCGACCCGCTTTGGGTGGCGATGGTGTACGAGGCCGAGATCATTGCGGGAACCTTCTTTACCGCGATGGAGAAAATCAACGGCGTTTCGTTGAGGGCGTATTTGAACGATAAGCCGTCAAAATACTGGAGATGGATGGCTGCCGCTCGGTATGTGGATGCCATAGATCAAACCACTACAGAAAGCGTGGTGCACGGCGACCCACACGCGGGAAACGTGATGGTTACGTTGCTACGAAACTACGAGTTAGCGTTCTATAAAGAAAAGAATTCGCGCGGATAAGGCTATTGGATTTCGGTACGTCAGTATTTTCATCGAAGTCGGCAATCCGGGAGCGTCATTGGTCAATCGTGTTTGAGACAGTTCGTAAGATCCTCGGGACATATGAAATGACCCCGAATGTGATCAGCGTGTTCGAAAACTGGCGTAGAATCCCCGAAGATATTAGGCCGGGATACTTGCGTGACGTCATCGATCATTTCGCTTGGCTCGCGAGGAAGAACAACGATATGCACCGCAAGGCGGATTGATGGCGAGGCTGCGGGGCTAACCTGCTGTCATGATCGTATCGCTGACCTGCGGCTGACTCCTCAGGCTCTACGACATCTACCTCGCGCTCCGATATCTTGCGCAATGGCCTTCTGACCGAGGGTGAATTTTGATTGCTCACGACGATCTTTCCAAGTCCGTAGAGGCTGAGTGCAACGGGGCGGTACCAAGCGCGGAACGTGAGGGATCTATCGCCTAAGCTCGGTCAACTCAGTGATGGCGTCGAGACTCGTTTCCATCTTGTCCAGTTCAACGTAGACGGTGAGGAACAGAACAGCCGCGGTAATCAGCGATTCCATTGCTCTCTCCGGAACGGAGCCTCGTGGGTAAAATGTCATGAGTTGGCCGTCGTGCTTGCCGAAGTACACAACCGCTCCGAGCCCATTGGGATGAACAATCTCGCACAGATGATCGTATGCTTCACGGTAGGTCTCAAGCCTCTTATTCATCTTATCGATTTGGCCGAGAATTTGCGGCGCTCTATATTTCAGGCCCTCGTCCAGCAAGGCGGGTAACCGAGTGGCGAATGCGTACTTGTTGGTCAGGTCGGCTAGTCCGGCATAATCTCCAGCTTCGCATAAAGCCTGAAGCTTGGTCGAGTAATCGCAAAAGCTGGCAACGTTCTCGTATATCGCCCTAGTGGCCATCTCGGTCATCAGCGGGCGTCCAGCGCGGAATTCAGCGCAGCCGCCTTCGACGAACATCAGCATCCGGCGCAGATGGGCTTGGATAAAAGATCGTGCCAAGGCTGGTGCATGCAGCCCCTTTGAAGGGGTTCCTATCACGATAGTATCGAGAAGCTTCGCTTGCAAACGCTCGATCGCCCCGTTGGTAGCTGACAGGATATTGTCGGGCATCTCAGGTGGGCAGTCGGTTTTGAGGAACAACGGCATGTCTTGCCATCCCAGGAATCACGAATTGCGGTTCAGCACGCTCAACTAGCGGCGCACATCCTCCCTATTTGCACTCAAAGCTCGCCGCGCTCTCCGGATCGCCTTGGCCCTTGTACCGCGCATGTTGCGGATAGGCGCAAAGCGGTCGACTGCGGCCGGGAAAGGCTGGTCCCGTCGCGACCACCAGATCGGGTGCCTTGCCGTCTTCCACCCAGTTCACGACCGCGCTGAGGAGATCGAAACGATCGAGCGCGGTGCCGCTCGAGCAGTGACCCATGCCGGGCACCAGGAAGGCTCGGCTCGATTTCTCCCGCACCAATTCCATGCCGCCGGAATCCGCCGCCATGCGCTCGTAGTAATTCACGGTGTCGTTCGCCGAGAACCAGGGATCGCTCACACCGTGGTAAAACAGCAGCTTGCCGCCATGGCCGAAGTAGCTCGAAAGGTTGGTCCAGTAGGCGGTGTTGGTGAGGCGATCCATCCCGCTCGCGTTGACCCGGTCTTCGAGTTGATCGACGTTGATGCTTTCCCAAACGGGCGGTCCGACCGGACTGCGCGCGCCTGTGGCCAGGATGCCCGGAATGGCAACGCCTTCGGCTGCCACGCCGCTGTCCCACGGGAACGGCGGGTAGACCTGCGTGCCGCGTGAATTCTTCGGTCCGGCAAAAGCTTTCTTCAAGGCATCGACCTGCGGCGGCGCCAGGCAGGAATCCGTCTTGTCATCCGTCTTGTCGCCCTTGCAAGTGAGGACCGCGGGATCGAATTGACAGGCCTTGCCGTCGAAGACCAGGCCATCCTTGACACCGTCCTTGGCGTCGCAGGCATCGAGGATCGCGTTCGTGATCAGCTTTCGCTCGCCTGCGGAAAACGTCTTGGCGGGCTCCGGCTTGCCGGACGCATCTTTCGGTGCGATCTGGCTGAAGGCAGCGTTGGCCCAGGCGAGTCCGATATTGGAATTGCCGGTGCGCAGCGCAGGCGCGCCGGCGACGATGCCGTCGAATTGCTCGGGATAGCGCGCCGACGCCAGCATGCCTTCGCGGCCCCCGGTCGAGCACCCCGTGAAATAAGAGCGCTTTGCGGGCTGGCCATAGTAATGCGCGACGATCGCCTTGGCGGCGATCGTCACCTTGCCGACGGATGCATGGGCGAAGTTGAGCGCGGCTTCCTGGTCCTTCAGGAACGAGGCATCGAACACCGCGCCCTGATGACCGCTATCGGTCGAGACCACGGCAAAGCCGCGCGCCAGCGCCGGCACCTCGCCGGCCGCGTGGTAACCCAGCGGCGGCCGGATCGAGCCGTTCAAACCGCCGCCGCCCTGAAACAAGAACCGGCCGTTCCAGCGATCGGGCAGGGCAACGGCAAAGCCGATTGCGTAGGACTTGCCCTCGACCCCCACGCGCTGATCGATCACGCCATCCGCGCGGCAATTCGGCGGCAGCGCCACCGAGACGGTGGCCGGCGCCGGCGGTGACGGCTGCACGGTTCCCGGCGGCGCCTCCGGCACCATTTCGGCCTTGGTGATCGTTGCCGTCGATCCCGGCATCGTCCAGCCGGTCAGGTCAGCGCATTTGAGCGCAGGTGGTATGTTGGCTGAATCGTCGGCGCTTGCCGGCGAGATCGCAATGACCGTGATGGCCGCTATCAGACCCAGGCCAGCCATCGCATCATCAAGCGCCACCTTTCTTTTTCGCTGCATCGTTCCTCCCTGCGCTTTCTGAATTTTATTGCGGCACTTAACTCACGCCGGCCGCCGGCCGATCTGCTGCAGCGACACTGAAACTATCTTGTGTTATTCGGCAGGTGCAGTCCAGCGGCGCAGGCTTTCAACCGCTCTCGTCATTGCCTCCGCACTTGAACCCCGCCAGAGGTCGCGCCGACCAAACGGCATGGCCGCACTCGTTGCAGAACTCCTGTTCGATCTCGTCAGAACCCTCGTGGGTAGCTGGCTGAGACAGGCTGTAGTGGCCATCTGTGCGTGGCTCGATACCAAGATTCACGGCCGCGCGGCACGCTTTGTCGTGGGCGGGTTGCTCGGGATCGCCGCTTTTTTCCTCGTTCCTGTTATCGCTGGCTTGCTGGGTCTTTGATGCCCTGGCTGAGGACGTACCTTGTCATCGCATTGGCCATCGGGGCGCTCGTCTCGACGGTGCTCCTCGTCCTGGAGCCGCTGACCGACTTCGCGTTTCTTTGGCTGGAGTGGCCGGGTATCAGCGCAGCGTATTTTTTCCGGGGAGCGGTCGGAGGACCCATTGTCGGCATCGCCATTTCCTGGGTCGTGAATGCGCTGACTTACGGTCTGGGTGCTTTCGTCATTCTCAGCGTCATCAAGGTGCTGAGGGAAGCATGATCCCTCACGCCGTCTCCTCGTCACCCTTGGCCACGATCTCGACTTCGAAATAGCCCATGTCGCGGAGCTCGGCGGCTTTCTTCTCGGCCGCTTCCCTTGTGTCTCGCTTCAAGATGATCTGGCCCGCTCCGTCGCGGGCACAAACGAAATAAGGCATTTTCGATTCCCAATTTCGTTTGCATACGCACGGAGCCGGGTTCCCGCAATTGGACGGCTCACTCGTCCAGCCCGGCCTTTTGCCGCATCTTGTCGATCAGCTCCGAGGCCTCGGCCTTGGTCAGTTCTTCCTCGGGCAGGTCCTGGTGAGCCTGCTCGGCCAGGGTCTTGAGATAGGATTCCTGGGCTCCGGTCATCGGGTCGTCGCCGGAAACCCAGTCCTTCGGGTCCTTCCGGGTGTTGTCGGCCATCGCGCATCTCCTATTCGGTTTTCCGTAGAACGTCAGACTCGACTCTTCGTTCCGTTTTTGTTCTCATGGGCCATATCTAGAATTTGCGAGGCGGAACAATGCCGGACCTGGACTTTCTCAGGCGGGAGATCGAACGGATGCGCATCCAGATGGGCAGGCAGAGGAAGGAGATCCTCCAGCTGCAACGGGCGGGTATCGGCACGGCCTCGGCCGAGGCGTTGCTGTCGCGGATGCAGGCGAAGGTCGAGAGCCTGTGCGCGGAACGCGATGCGCTGAAGGCGGCAGAGCCGCGCCAGTCCAAGGGCAGGGTGCTCGGCGGGAGGACATGGTGAGCAGGCGATGGTTCGACGATGAGCGAGACCTGTCGCCCTTCCTGACCGCGCTCGAGGACGTCCGCCGCAGGGCGACGCGGGAAGGGTGGTGCTATGCCCACGTCCAGGCCATCATCGTCGCCATCGACCAGTACGCGGAAGCTGCGACGGGTAACCGCGAGTATTTCCTCAACAAGCCGGTTTCGATCGGGGACAACCGGAAGGCCGCGGACATTCCGTGAGCGCCCGAGCGGCTCTCGGGACTGCGCGGCTATCGTTGCCGATCAGCGCGGTGAGACCGAGGAGGAGGGCGCTGACCTCATGCGTTCCGCCGAAGCGGTCTTGCTTCGCGGCGAAGGCCTGGCGCGGCGCTTGCCCGACTTCGGACCAGCTTTTGGTGTGATCCCGTTCTGCTCGTCGAACTGCTTCAGCCAGGCCGCGATGTAGCGCGGGTCGTCGGGAGAAAGCCGCTCGAGCAAACGAAGGTTCTGCGCTCTGAATTCCACAAGGGTTTTCGGCATCACGGCTCCTCAAAACCCTGCCCGTCGCAAAAAGTGCGGCCGGACGGCCGCCGGGTCAACGGCAAAGAGCGCTTGAAATCCCGAGCGAGCTGATGCAGCGCCAAAAGCGAAAACCCCGCCCTTTCGGGAGCGGGGTTCTCTGTCGAGGTGAAGCTTAGGGACGCTTCAACTGTAAGACGCGCGAGCGGCTAAGAAAGTTCAAACGAAAGTGCGCCGCTTCGATTGCAAGCGAATGCACGCGCGCCGGGCCATTACAAATCCGTAAGTCGGTTGAAAATCGACGCCGCAAAACTATCTCTGCGTCAGGCGGCAGCGTAACAAGCCGCCCCTCAACTGACACCCAGCCGCCGCGCTCAGAAAAAAGGCGAAGCTGGGTCCTTTGACATTCTCCGGCTCAGGTCCAGCCTCATTGGCCTCAGAGGCAAACGTCCATGGCCGCCCGCACTTACAACCACGAACGCTGGTCGGAAGACGACGACCGGCTGCTTCGATCCATGTGCGAAACCGGAAAGAGCCTCACGCTGATGATCGTGAAGCTCAAGCGCCCCATTGCATCGATCAGGTCGCGCGCGATCGAGCTTGGCATCAATCTGCCGGGCACGCGCATCGGTCTGCGACGGAAGCGGCGAACAGCCCGTACGCCCAGACAAAGCCGCTGAAGGCACCACGACAATTCAGCCGCGCCGCTCTGCTGCGGAGCGGTGCGGCTGCAACCAAGCTCAGGCCGCAATCCGGTGTTCGACGGGCGCCGTCAGGAACTTGAGCGCTTCGGCATGGGCGAGATCCGGAACCGCGATCGCCGTGTGGCTGTACATCGCGTGTGTGCGCGACGTCGCGATCTGGTCCAGGATCCCCTTGCCCTTGATGACGTGGAGGCCCATGCCGTCATCGACGGGGAAGATCGCCAGCACCACGTCGTAGGCCGCGATCACGGCTCTGAGCGCCTCGGCCTTGTCTTCGGCGACATCGACGAAAATACGAACATCCGCCGCGAGTTCACGCAGCTCGTTAAAATCCAGCACTTTGAGGATACTCCAACGCAACCAACCTGAGTGAAGCTTGGTCGCGTTAGGTTACTGAAGCGTCAACAACGGATCGCCGAGCCACAAGTTTCACGACGAGGTGACGCCAAAGCGCGATGCTATCTAGCGCTTGGCGTCCTCCTTGCGCAGCCTGGCCTCGGCGGCCTCGTCCACGAGGGTCAAGCTGGCGCCGTCATAGCTCAGCTTGAAACCGCGGCCGACGATCCAGGTCCAGCCCTCCCGGTCCTTGATTGCCGAGGCGTTGAACTGGTCGGAGATGGATTTGACCGCAGCTTCCTGCGATCCCGGATTGTTCAGCGTCGCATTGACGCGCCAGATCGGATGCCTGGGGTCGGTCTCGTCGCTGTCGACGGCGACCTTGGCGCCGTTGATGTCGCATGCGAGCGTGTACGGACCTCGGCTCGGCCGGCAGAGATAGTGGCGTCGCGCGACGAGCTTGTTGGCCTCCTCGAATGACATCCCGGGCGAGAAGCCGAACATGTCGGACTTTTTCACGAGGGCGAAGGACGCGGGCTTCAAGAAGCTAGGCTGGATCGCGACGAGGGCTGCGACGGCGACCACGATCAGACCTGCGATGACGATAGCGACCTTCATCAGAACCCCATCAGATACCTTTCCTGGCTTATAGCAGCCGCGGCGCTGTGCCAGGTTCGAGAAATTGCAGGTCCTAAAATTGCAGGTCCTGCAACGTCTTGCACAGGAAGTCGGGAACCTCGCGGAGCCCGTGCTTGCGTTTTTGGCCTCGATAGGGTCTAAGCCCGATCGCTTCATGACTTCTGGCATGAATCAGCAGCGCGCACTCGCGGGTCCGGCCGCGTCCCCAGCAGCAGAATTGCTCCGCGCACCCATTCAAAGGAATTCAGACCATGGCGAAGATGACGAAGACCCAATTGATCGATGCAATTGCCGAGGGCACGCAGCTTTCGAAGAACGACGTGAAGTCGGTGATCGAGTACATGGCGACGGTCGGCTACAAGGAGCTCAACGAGTCCGGCGAGTTCGTCATTCCCGGCTTTGTGAAGATGTCGGTCGTGAACAAGCCGGCGACCGAAGCCCGCATGGGCATCAATCCCTTCACCAAGGAGCCGATGCAGTTTGCGGCGAAGCCCGCCAGCAAATCGGTCAAGGCCTCGCCGCTGAAGGTGGCCAAGGACGCCGTCTGACGTGCCGGCGATGTCGGTGCGGTGGGCTCATTGACGCGCCGGCGCAGCAATCAACGGCCGAGGACCAGGTGGTGCTCGGCCATCGCGATGCCCGAACCATCAGGGTAACCAGCACGCGGTACTCGCTTCGTCCTGAACGACGAGCTTTGTTCCCTCACCATCCTCATCCGCTTCACAAGAAAAAGCCCCGCGCTTTCGCGCGAGGCTTTTCTGGCTGACGGCGTTGGGATTTCAGCGCCTGGCCGACAGCCATGGCTTTAACCTAAAGTTGAAATCGCAAAAAGCAACAGCGCCGCCACGACGGAGTATGTTCGTCAGGCGGCGCTGCCGTGTAACTGGGCGCTGAAATCCCCAGCTTCCATAGGTGCTTGTCGCGCCGAAAAGGTTCAACGCCGCCCCCCACCAAAATTTTACGTCCGGGGCTGGACTTTTTGTTCTCATTTTGTTCTAGTGAGACGCGTTGATGGACCGTTGGAGGTTGCTCATGACCGTCGAAAAACAGCGCGAAGTGATCAGGCTCTGGAACGAGCTCAGAAAGGTCGAGGGCCCTGCGGCGGAGGAGCTGCGCATCCAGATCCTCGAATGCTTCTCGAAGGAGAAGCCGAAGCGGGCGGCCTGACTTTGTCGACGCCACGCGGCAACGCGCAAGCGCGATCCGCTCCGAGGGGGCGCGCTTGATATGTCGCCGCGTTGCTTGCCGGCGAAGAGTCTTCTCGAAGTTGTGTCGAAGAAGAGTCTTGTTGCAGAAGAGACTTGTTGCAGAAGACACTCGTCGAAGAAGGGTCCCGCCGGGTCGACGGTGTGAGCGTGCGCGCTTTCATCGATCGTTAGGAGTTGCTCTCCGCGCATTCTTGCGACTCCGATTCGTTCTTCGCGAACGAAACGGAGTCGAAGCTGGAACAAAGCCGGGCGTTCTTGCGCCGCTCTCGCCGCGAAGGTGCCGGATGCGTCTGGCTAACGATAGCTTATGCGGATGCCGATAACCCTATTCGGTTAGGTTAAAAGCCCAATCGCGTTGCGCTTGCTGCGCCTTGGGGTAGGTGTTCGGCAACGACAAGCAAGAAACGCCTTTGCCAAAAACGATTTGCGCAAGCAGCAATTTGCCATGATGCCTTTTTCAGCTCCGTCCTTTTTCCAAGGCGACCGGCACACCTACCGGCGCGTCGCGGTCGTCGGCACGCTGTTCTGTATTGCTTTCGTTGTGATCAGCTTCTCGCTGCGGCCGCAGGCCGAGGACACGCGCGTTGCGGTCAAGGCCGACCGTTTGGTGCGTACGGCAGGTCAAGCCGCGCGCGCCAACTAACGCTCGTCGCCGCAACGGCGGTCATCGGCCCGCGCCTGCGGGCATCCGGCGCCGCGCGAGGCGAGCGCCACGAAGCCGGCATAGCCGGACAGGTTGAGCAAGACTTCGAGCCAGGCGGGCATATCTCTTTCTCTCCGCTCAGCAGGGAACGGACTCAACGTCCGCGCGCATTCCTGGTTCCATACTCCCGCGAAGAAACTCAGAGCCGGGTGGACGGGTCGAGCCGGCGGCCGAGGGTCACGACGGATTCGCTCGACGGCTGCTCCTTGAGGAACTCGGCGATGGCCTGCGCCAGCTCGCGGTCGCTCATCGGCGTCGGCGGCGGGCGCAGCGTGCCGACACCGAAGCTGCGGACGATCTCGTCGTAATGTTCATCCTCGGATTTGGGAACCAATTTGCGGATACGGGCCAGCAAAGCGGATAAGGGCAAACTCTCCTCCATGATTGTTGTCCCCGCTGGCAACCGTCATGGTCTGCTGCCATCTGCTCCCGTGAAACTGAAAACCCCGCCAGCACCGCGGAGATGCTGACGGGGTCTTCGTGCTGTCGCCTCGACCCGGATGGCGGAGGCTCCCGCACTTGAGACGCTAACCGCCGTCTCGCCGTTTCGTTCCCGCGGCATCGACATTTCTTGCCTGCGGGCTGGTTCCATCCATGCGCAACCATCACAGGCGCTCGCCGTTGTCTCCGCGACACGCGAAGGAGGACAAGCATGAAGAAGACACTGGCAGTTCTGGCCACCATCGCGGCGGTCGGTGTGACCGCGGTCGCGGCGCCCGCGCCGGCTGAGGCGCGCGGCCGCGGCGGCATCGGCCCGGGCCTGGCGTTCGGCCTCGCCGCCGGCGCGATCACCGCGGGCGCAGTCGCGGCTTCCCAGCCCTATGGCTATTACGGTCCCCGCTACCGCTATTACGACGGTCCCGCCTATTACGGACCGGGTCCGTACGCCTATTACGGCGGGCCGTACTACCGTCACCACCACTACCGTTATTGGTAGTCGGCGAATAGCGAAAAGCCCGGAGCGGTGCTCCGGGCTTTTTTCGTTCGCATGTCGTCATTCGTATGTCGTTGCGCCTGCCGGCGCGATGATGCCTACGGCCAGAGCGAGGGCCGCTCGACCTTGCGGGCATTCTCCAGCGTCGCCACGAAGTATTCCTCGCGCTCGCGCTTGAACTTTTCCTGTGTGGCACGGAAGGCGGCGACACGGGCGGCGATTTCTTCGCGTTCGCGCTCTTTGCGCTGTTCGTCTTCGGTCATGTCAAATCCCCTCGACACCTGAGTATGTGCACATCCGAACTCAAGCACTGCCGCCGCAATCACGTTGAGTCGCGTCAACACATCCATTGGCACTTCCGAATGGGGCGTCAATGGGGAGGAGGCATTGCAGGATTGTGATATGCGAAGGTCGGAAGAAATTGCCGAGTGCATTGCATTGGCGCTTGATAAGAGCGTCAACGATCTTGTCGCTTGCGTATGTTGCTGTCAGGCCAAACTATCGGGGAGGCGCGATTGATCGCATCGGATCTGCAGAGCGGTATCGAACGGCTCGG
Organism: Bradyrhizobium sp. USDA 223; assembly: GCF_044909005.1. Lineage (NCBI taxonomy): Bacteria > Pseudomonadati > Pseudomonadota > Alphaproteobacteria > Hyphomicrobiales > Nitrobacteraceae > Bradyrhizobium > Bradyrhizobium sp. USDA 223. The sequence continues at coordinate 2,687,971 of NZ_JBIYDR010000001.1, read as the reverse complement.
CGACATGATCGCCGAGGCCAGGACCATCGTGCCGTTCACCGGTGCCGGCATCTCGACCGAATGCGGCATTCCCGACTTCCGCTCGCCGGGTGGAATTTGGACGCGTAACCGTCCGATCCCGTTCGACGAGTTCGTCGCGAGCCAGTCAGCGCGGGACGAATCCTGGCGCCGCCGCTTTGCGATGGAGGAGGTCTTCGCCGCAGCGAAGCCCGGCCGCGGCCATCGGGCGCTGGCATCGCTCTACCGCGCCGGCAAGGTTCCCGCCGTCATCACCCAGAACATCGACAACCTGCACCAGGCCTCCGGCTTCGCGCCGGAGCACGTGATTGAACTTCACGGAAATACCACTTATGCGCGCTGCATCGGCTGCGGGCAGGACTATCCGCTGGACTGGGTGAAGCGCCGTTTCGAGGGCGATGGCGCCGCGCCCAACTGCACCGCCTGCGACGAGCCGGTGAAGACCGCCACGATTTCCTTCGGGCAGATGATGCCGGACGAGGAGATGCAGCGCGCGACAGCGCTGTCGCAGGCCTGCGATCTCTTCATCGCGATCGGTTCCTCGCTGGTGGTCTGGCCGGCGGCCGGCTTTCCGATGATGGCCAAGCGCGCCGGCGCACGTCTCGTGATCATCAATCGCGAGCCGACCGAGCAGGACGACATCGCCGACCTCGTCATCCACCACGACATCGGCGAGACGCTCGGGCCCTTTGTCGGCAATTGAGGCATCAGTTTGATTCGCGGCTGTGCAAGCTGTTCATAGGTTCCGGCGAATCTCTTTTTTGTCTATGCGTCTCAACCGGGAGTGTTATCTTTTGAGTCGAAAGATTCGCGTCGCGTCGAAGTGAGAACATTCTCTTAAGACGCGTGATTCGAGCGCCGCCAGTGTGGCGGGTTGCATGGCAGTGTGGGGTCCGGGGTTATGGGGTCGTCGGACGGATTTGAGTCCAAGAAGCTTGGAGTTCCCGGACAGGGCACCTCGCAGGGGCGATTGACGCCGGGCGAGCATGGCGGAGCCGGCCGCGACAATGCGCTCAATCCCTTCACCGGATTGGGCGAAGCCAGCGCCAATCTCGTCGAGGTCACCGGCGTCATTAAATGGTTCGACGCCTCCAAAGGTTACGGCTTCATCGTTCCCGACAACGGCTGGCCGGACGTGCTCCTGCACGTTACCGTGCTTAGGCGCGACGGCTTCCAGACCGCTTATGAGGGCGCCCGCATCGTCGTCGAGTGCATCCAGCGCGCCAAGGGCTACCAGGCCTTCCGCGTTGTCTCGATGGACGAGTCGACCGCGATCCACCCGGCGCAGATGCTGCCGCCGCGCACCCATGTCACGGTCACCCCAACCAGCGGGCTGGAGCGGGCCCAGGTCAAATGGTTCAACCGGCTGCGCGGCTTCGGCTTCCTGACCTGCGGCGAGGGCACCCCCGACATCTTCGTGCACATGGAGACGCTGCGCCGCTTCGGCATGACTGAGCTGAGGCCGGGCCAGTATGTGCTGGTCCGCTTCGGGCCCGGCTCCAAGGGCATGATGGCGGCCGAGATCCATCCCGAGACCGGATCGCCGGGATTGCAGTCGCACTAAGGCTATGAATTCCCGCAATCGTGAGCAGAGGCGTGCCGCAAGTCCGGTGCGCCTCTTCCTTTTCCGGCGGTCGCCGCGTAAGGACTGACTGAAGTCCCACGCCATGAGAGCCCCCATGACTTCTGATCGAAAGGCCGTCTGGTCCGCTCTGAAGGGCTGGCTGGCCGCCATCCTCGTCATCGCCGGCTGGGCCGTCGCCGGCACGCCGGCCGGCGCCGCCAGCTTCCAGCCGCTCGAGATCGTCACCAAGAACGGCGTGCAGGTGTTCTCGGTCGAGATGGCAACGACCCCGGAGGAGAAGGAGACCGGCCTGATGTACCGCAAGGAATTGGCCGACGGCAAAGGCATGCTGTTCGACTTCAATCTCGAGCAGGAAATCTCGATGTGGATGAAGAACACTTATGTGTCGCTCGACATGATCTTCATCCGCGCCGATGGCCGCATCCTGCGCATTGCGGAGAATACCGAGCCGTTGTCGACGAAGATCATCTCCTCCCGGGGACCCGCTCGGGCCGTGCTGGAGGTGGTGGCGGGGACGGCGCAGAAGTACGGCATCCGCCCCGGTGATCGCGTCGGCCACCCCCTGTTCGGCGGCAAATAGGACGGGCAGGGGCGATTGCGGCCCAGGCCGGCGGCTTTGGAAAGCTTGCTGGCGCTCCGGGAAGCGTGTATCGACGGTGCTCGCCGGACATTCGGGGTATAGCGCAGCCTGGTAGCGCGGCAGTTTTGGGTACTGCAGGTCGTTGGTTCGAATCCAGCTGCCCCGACCATTCCCCGGGCGGCGCTGGCCTAGAGGTCAGCATCCAACCGGCATGGCCTGGCATCCACGCGTCCGGCCTCCGCTTCGCCTGGAAATCAGCAAAGCCTCATCGAACCTTTGGGCGTCGCGATAGACAAATCCGTGTTGGGGATTTCAGCGCCCAATGTCTAAACGGACGCCGCCAAGCGATGAATATCCCGCTTGTGCGGCGTTGCGTTTTGCCCGGCGCGCTCGTCAGTTCGAGGCGTACCAGCCGGGCGGAAATGGCACGTACGGCCAGGCCATCTGATTGTCGTTGGCGGCTTGCGGCGGCCGTTGCGAGGCCGTGCTCACGATTGGCGCGGGCGGGATCACGCGCAACGCGAGGCGCAGACGCGCACATTGCAATTTCATCATTGTCGTCCCCCCAGCAATCTACTTGCTTCCAAACGTCCGATCGTCTGCAAAGTTCAGTCTTAAAATCACCCTGCGCCGAAACGGCGCGCTCATCCTCAAATCACGGGCATTCTAGAAAAACCGGCGCAAGCTTTCAACCAAACGCGCCGCTCCATCCCAAGAAGTAAGGTTGATCGGCAAGGTTAAGGGCGAGCGGCTGTTGCGGCCGTTTGGCTGGCTGCTATCAGGTCGGTCCCGGCTCGCGATGGGCTGTCCACTCTGTGCCACCACAGATGACTGTTCGTCGCGGCGCGCGGATCAGCCTAAGTTCTGCGCCAGCGAGTTCTGCCATGGCTATTGACCGCAACATCGGGACCATCGGTCCGCAGTCAAACTGGACCGAGATCTGGCACCTCTGGACGGTGATCGTGCCGCGCCGCTCCATCAACGGGCAGTTCGTGCTCGGCAAGGTCTGGCGTCGCCACGACGGCCGCGACTGGATCTACAAGAAGTTCACCGAGTTCGACGGCGAAGAGGCGGCTTAACTGCCGCCTCTCTCAGGCCGCCTTCGCTTCCGCAGCCGGCTTGGCCGGCGGCGGCTTCAGCGGCTTGTCCTGCTTCTTCGACCACGAGATGTAGTAAGCCACGGTCGTCATGATCGCGATGCCGGCGACACTGACGAAGATCTGCGCGAGCAGCGACCCTGAGCTCATCGACAGCTCGAAATGACCGACGAAGGACAGGAACACGCCAACGCAGAACACGGCGAGCGACTGCTGGCCGCAGACGATTAAGGGGTCGAACACCTTCCACTCCAGCCCCGGCCACTCCTTCGGCACGAAGCGGATCACCAGGATCACGATCACCACGAAGTGGAGGAAGCGATACGGTGCGAGGTTGGTCTTGTCATTGGGGTTGAAGGCCGAGAACAGCCATTCCGGGAACATGCCGCCGAAGGTGGGGAAGCGGCCGGCCATGGTCATGACCAGCGCGAACAGGAGATAACCGAGGCAGACCCACAGCGTAACAGGCGAATTGATCAGCGCTGCCGAGCGCCGCGCACCGCCCATGGAGCACCAGGCGCCGAACACGAACAGCACCTGCCAGCAATAGGGGTTGAAGTACCACTGGCCGGCCGGATAGGCGGTCAGGTTCCAGCCGTTATGGCGCGCGACGAGCCACAGCACGATCGACAGGATCATCGTCAAATCGGGCTTGCGCAGCATGAACCACAGCACGGGCGGAAACAGGCCCATCAGCACGATGTAGAGCGGCAACACGTCGAGGTTGAGGGGCTTGAAGCGCAGGAACAGGCCCTGGCGCAGCGTCTCGGTGGCGTTGTCGACGAGGCCGGCGACGTTGAACTCGTTGATCATCTCGGAATCGCCGAAGCGCAGCGCGAGATAGCTGATCGAGGCGATGTAGATCACGAACAGGATGATGTGGGCGACATAGAGCTGCCAGACCCGCTTGGTCAGCCGCGTGGCGCCGACGATGAAGCCGCGGTCCAGCATCATCCGCGCATAGACGAAGGAGGCGGTGTAGCCGGAGATGAAGACGAACAGGTCGGCCGCGTCGGAAAAGCCGTAGTTGCGGGTCGTGATCCAGTTCACGACGTTGTCGGGGATATGGTCGAGAAAGATCGCCCAGTTTGCGACACCGCGAAACAGGTCGAGCCGGAGGTCGCGACCCTTGTCGGGAAGCGTGGCGCTGACGTTCAGGAAGGCCATGCGTCGGGAGCTTTCAGAGAGGACAGAAGCGCGGAGATCGATGAAACCGGGCCGCCAAAAGGGGTCCCAGGATGAGACGCGGGTACGCAATTGTCACGGTGCAGCATAATGACTATACCGTTGGCGAGGGTTGCCGGGGCCGGAATCAGGATCAGTTCCCAACCGGCTTCTCTATACTATCCCCGAGATTTCCACCAACTGCCACCGTGACGCATCGAAATCGAACGGAAAGATCAAGAGGCCCGGACCAGTCATGACCGCACGCATTTTCAAGCCCGCCAAAAACGCGATGCAATCCGGCCGGTCCAAGACCAGGGAATGGCAGCTCGATTACGAGCCGGAGCAGCCGCGCTCGGTCGAGCCGCTGATGGGCTGGACGTCGTCGGCCGACATGAAGCAGCAAATTACGCTGCGCTTCCACAGCAAGGAAGAGGCGATCGCCTATTGCGAGCGCAAGGGCATCGCCTATCAGGTGATCGAGCCCAAGGAGTCGATCCGCCGGCCGGTTGCCTATGCCGACAATTTCTCGTTCCGCCGCGGCGAGCCCTGGACGCATTGAGGGGCCATTCTCACCCGACGCATCGAAAGTGCCGTCATGCCCGGGCTTGTCCCGCCTGCGCGGCCGAAGCCGCTTCGGCGAGGCGAAGGCCCGGGCATCCACGTTTTTGGCGGTAGACGAAGAACGTGGATGGCCGGGACGAGCCCGGCCATGACGAAGGGAGCGGCTGGTCGCCCGCGCCTGAGAACCCTTGGCACCAATTCCGCCCCGTGCTTCGCTGCCCCGCATGACACGACCAGGACGAGGTGGGGGATGGCGGGGCGTGACCAGCTCGACGGCGTCGATCTGAAAATCCTATCCGAGCTGCAGCAGGACGGGCGGGTTCGCAACAACGAGCTGGCGCTGCGGGTCGGCGTGTCCGCGCCGAACTGCCTGCGGCGGCTGAAATCGCTGTTCAGCCGCGGCGTGATCCGGGCGGTGCGCGCCGTGATCGACGAGCGGCTGCTCGGCTATGAGGTGGTGTCGTTCGTGTCGATCCAGCTCGGCAGTCAGGCCCAGCCGGTGCTGGAGGCGTTCGAGAGCTCGATCGCCGCGATCCCGCGCATCCAGCAATGCTGGCGGATTTCCGGCGACACCGACTATCTGCTCAAATGCGTGGCCCCGAGTGTCGAGAGCATGCGCCAGCAGCTCCTGCACTTCGCCGCGATGCCCAATGTGAAGAACGTCCGCAGCTTCCCCGTGCTCGGCGTCGCCAAGGACGTACCGCTGCCGTTGCACGAGGTCGCGGCGGCATAGCCGGTAGGGCTGCGAATATCCCAGCGGAAACGGATCTGAACTTCAGCGAAGCGCCTCAGCGATACCGCCCGCGAAACTCGCGCGGGGAGGTGCCGGTCCAGGTTCGAAAGGCCCGCGAAAAGCTCTTCTCGTTGCGGAAGCCGGCGATTTCGGCGATGCGCTTGATCGGCGTGCGGCCGCGCATCAGCTCCTGTTTGGCGAGCTCGAATTTCGCCTCCTCCTTGAGATCGCGCAGCGAGGTGGACTCCTCGCGCAGGCGGCGATGCATCGTGCGGGTGGAAAGCGCGAGCTCGCGCGCGACGTCCTCGGCGCCGAGGACCCGTCCGCGCGCTTCTCGCAGCACGCGGCGGACGCGCTCGACCAGCAGGCGGTCGCGCCGGTAGGGCAGCACGGTGAGCCGGAGCGCGCCCTTGAGCATGTTGTCGAGATCGGCTGCGCTGCGCGTCAGCGGCAGCGAAAGATAGTGCTTGTCGAAGACGATGGCCGCGCGGTCCGCATCGAAGCGGACGCTCCGGCAAAAGATGGTCGGATAGACCGAGACGTGGCCGGGCTCGGAGTAAGGAAACTCAGCCGCGCGGAGTGCGATCTGGGAATCGACAGCCCAGCACGAGAAGCCGAGCACGTAGCGGAACAGTGTGACGAGGCAGAACTCGCGGAACGGCCCGAGGTCGCGGAGCTGACGGATCGACACGACGGCGGTCTCTTCGCCGACCTCGAGATCGAGCAGCACATCCTCTGTGACCAGGCGGTGATGCCGGCACCAGCGCTTGAGCGCGACCTCCAGCGTCGGTGCGGTGATCGAGGCCCGGCACAACATGCCATAGGTGCCCCACGGCAGCCGGCGCGAGAACCAGCCAAGCGCCTCGTCATCGAGCTCGCGCATGGCATGGCCCGCCAGCGCCTCGAACTGGGCCGCGGTCACACGCCCATCAGGAGAATTCAGGAGCTCCGGCGCAACCTGGCCGCGGATCAAGGCTTCGGCGGGATCGCGGCCGTAATGCTCGTACGCGGCCACCACGCCGCGAACGAAGGCGGCGGGCGTGACGGCGCGGCGCGGAATTGCGGTGGCGGCTTGAAAAGGCATCGGAATTCCTTTCGGAAATCCTCGTCAAGTTTGGCGGAAAATGCAACCTTTTCGACTGCAAGAGGGCCGGGACCGGGCTAGGTTCGGAGCCCAAAATACGGAGGACTCGCCTTGAACATCCCGAGCATCGATTTCGATCTGGGCGAAGACATCAGCCTGCTGCGCGACACCGTTCGTTCGTTCGTGGAGGCGGAGATCACCCCGCGTGCCGCCGAGATCGAAAAGGCCAATCTTTTCCCCGCAGACCTCTGGAAGCGCTTCGGCGACCTCGGCCTGCTCGGCATGACCGCGCCGGAGCAATATGGCGGCTCCAATATGGGCTATCTCGCCCATATCGTCGCCATGGAGGAGATCTCGCGCGGTTCGGCGGCCGTGGCGCTGTCCTACGGCGCCCATTCCAATCTTTGCGTCAACCAGATCCGCCGCAACGGCAATGACGCGCAGCGGCAGCGTTATCTGCCGAAGCTGATCTCCGGCGAATATGTTGGTGCCCTCGCGATGTCCGAGCCGGGCGCCGGCTCCGACGTGGTCTCGATGAAGCTGCGCGCCGACAAGCGCGGCGACCGCTACGTGCTCAACGGCTCCAAGATGTGGATCACCAATGGCGGCGATGCCGACGTGCTGGTGGTCTACGCCAAGACCGATCCGGAGGCCGGGCCGCGCGGCATGACCGCGTTCCTGATCGAGAAGGGTTTTAAAGGCTTCACGCATGGCCAGCATCTCGACAAGCTGGGCATGCGCGGCTCCAACACCTATCCCTTGTTCTTCGACGATTGCGAGGTGCCGGAGGAGAATGTGATGGGCAAGGTGGGCGAGGGCGTCAAGGTGCTGATGTCCGGCCTCGATTATGAGCGCGCGGTGCTCTCGGGCGGGCCGCTCGGCATCATGGCGGCCTGCATGGACGCGGTGGTGCCCTATATGCACGAGCGCAAGCAGTTCGGCCAGCCGATCGGCGACTTCCAGCTGATGCAGGGTAAGCTCGCCGACATGTATTCGACCTGGCAAGCCACGCGCGCCTATGTCTATGCGGTGGGCCGCGCCTGCGACCGCGCCGATCACGCGCGCACCTTGCGCAAGGACGCGGCTGCTGCGATCCTCTATTCCGCGGAGAAGGCAACGTGGATGGCGGGCGAAGCGATCCAGGCGCTGGGCGGGGTTGGCTATACCTCCGAATTCCCGGTCGGGCGCTTGTGGCGCGATGCCAAGCTCTACGAGATCGGCGCCGGCACCTCCGAAGTTCGGCGCATGCTGATCGGCCGCGAACTGATGGCCGAGACGGCTTAAGTCCTTCACCTCATTGGAATCACCATGCCGCTCCATTCCAGCATCGATCCGTCGTCATCAGATTTTGCGCGCAATTCCGAGGCCATGCGCGGTCTCGTCGCGGACTTGCGCGAAAAGCTCAGCCTGGTCGCCGGCGGTGGGGGCGAGGCTTCGCGCAACCGCCACACCGCGCGCGGCAAGATGCTGGCACGCGAGCGCGTCGACCTCCTGGTCGATCCCGGCACCTCGTTCCTGGAGCTGTCGCCGCTCGCGGCCTATGGCCTGTATGGCGGCGACGTGCATTCGGCGAGCGTCGTCACGGGGGTGGGGCGCATCTCGGGCCGCGAATGCGTGATCGTCGCCAACGATGCCACCATCAAGGGCGGCACCTATTACCCGATGACGGTGAAGAAGCATCTGCGCGCGCAGGACATTGCGCGGCAGAACAATCTGCCTTGCGTCTACATGGTGGATTCCGGCGGCGCCTTCCTGCCGCTGCAGGACGAGATTTTTCCGGACGAGCGGCACTTCGGCCGCATCTTCTACAATCAGGCGCAGATGTCGTCGCAGGGCATTCCGCAGATCGCGATCGTGATGGGCTCCTGCACCGCTGGCGGCGCCTATGTGCCGGCAATGTCGGACGAGAGCATCATCGTGCGCAACCAAGGTACCATCTTCCTCGGCGGCCCGCCGCTGGTGAAGGCCGCGACCGGCGAGGTCGTCAGTGCGGAGGAGCTCGGCGGCGCCGACGTGCATTCGCGGCAGTCCGGCGTGACCGATCACTATGCCCAGAACGATGCGCATGCGATCGGCATCGCCCGGCGTATCGTCGGCACGCTCAAGCCGTCGGTGCGGCCGAACCTGAACATGCATGTGCCACGCGATCCGCTGTTTCCGGCGGAGGAAATCTACGGCGTGGTGCCGGTCGACGGCCGCAAGCCGTTCGACGTGCGCGACATCATCGCGCGCATCGTCGACGGCTCGGAGTTCGACGAGTTCAAGAAACTCTATGGCACGACGCTGGTGTGCGGCTTCGCCCATATCTGGGGCTATCCGGTCGGCATCATCGCCAATAACGGCATCCTGTTCAGCGAGAGCTCGCTGAAGGGCGCGCATTTCATCGAGCTGTGCTGCCAGCGCGGCATTCCGCTTATTTTCTTACAGAACATCACCGGCTTCATGGTCGGCAAGAAATACGAGGCGGGCGGCATCGCGCGCGACGGCGCCAAGCTGGTGACGGCGGTCGCGACGGCGTCGGTGCCGAAATTCACCGTGGTGATCGGCGGCTCCTACGGCGCCGGCAATTACGGCATGTGCGGGCGCGCCTACGCGCCGCGCTTCCTGTGGATGTGGCCGAACGCGCGCATCTCGGTGATGGGCGGCGAGCAGGCCTCGATGGTGCTGAGCCAGGTTCGCCGCGACAATATCGAGGCCAAGGGCGAGAGCTGGTCCAGGGAAGAGGAAGACAAGTTCCGCGAGCCCATTCGCGCGCAATATGAGAGCCAGGGCCACCCGTACTACGCGACCGCGCGGCTGTGGGACGACGGCGTGATCGATCCGGCCGACACGCGTCTCGTGCTCGGCCTTGGCCTCTCGGCGGCATCGAATGCGCCGATCGAACCGACGAAGTTCGGCCTGTTCAGGATGTGATGCGATGGACCGCTCAAAGCTCTACCGGCGTTTTCGCACGCTCCTGATCGCCAACCGCGGCGAGATCGCCTGCCGCGTCATCCGCACCGCCCGAGCCATGGGCCTGCGCACGGTCGCGGTCTATTCCGAGGCCGATCGCGAGGCGATGCATGTCGCGCTCGCGGACGAAGCCGTGCTGCTCGGGCCCGCCCGTGCCCGCGACAGCTATCTCAACATCGAGCGTTTGATCGAGGCCGCACACAAGACCGGCGCGGAGGCCGTGCATCCCGGCTACGGCTTCCTGTCCGAGAATGCCGAGTTCGCGCAGGCGTGTTATGACGCCGGCCTCGTCTTCGTCGGGCCGACCGCCGGGATGATGACGGCAATGGGCTCGAAATCCGGCTCGAAAGAGCTGATGGAGAAAGCCGGCGTGCCCTTGGTGCCCGGCTATCACGGCGAGGCCCAGGACGACGCAACGCTTTCGAAAGCAGCGGACAAGATCGGCTTCCCCCTGCTGGTGAAGGCCTCCGCCGGCGGCGGCGGGCGCGGCATGCGTATCGTGCGCTCCGCCGACGAGCTTGCCCCAGCGATCGTCAGCGCCAAGCGCGAGGCCAAGGCCGCCTTCGGCGACGACCGCATGTTGATCGAAAAGTATGTCGATAATCCCAGGCATATCGAGGTGCAGATCATCGGCGACAGCCATGGCAATCTGCTCTCGCTGTTCGAGCGCGAATGCACCTTGCAGCGCCGGCACCAGAAGGTGATCGAGGAGGCGCCATCGCCGACGCTCAATGCCGCGCAGCGCGAAACCGTCTGCGCCGCTGCACGAAAGGCGGCGGGCGCGGTGAACTATGTCGGCGCCGGCACCATCGAGTTCGTCTCCGACGGCAAGGACGTGTTCTTCATCGAGATGAACACGCGCCTGCAGGTCGAGCATCCCGTGACCGAGCTGATCACGGGCATCGACCTCGTCGAGTGGCAGCTGCGCGTCGCCTTCGGCGAGGCGCTGCCACTCAAGCAAGACGAGATCAAGCTCAACGGTCACGCGGTCGAGGCGCGCGTCTACGCAGAGAACCCGACCAAGAACTTCATGCCGTCGGTCGGCAGGATCTCGACCTGGCGGCTGCCGGTCGAGACGGGCGGCCTGCGCATCGACGCCGGCTATCGCGAGGGCGATATGGTCTCGCCGTATTATGACGCCATGCTCGCCAAGGTGATCGCCTGGGCGCCGACGCGGGACGTCGCGATCGAGCGGCTGAACCGCGGGTTGGAACAGACCGACGTCCGCGGCATCGTCACCAACATCCCGTTCCTGTCGGCGCTGATGACGCATCCGAAGGTGCGGGCGAATGCGATCGACACCGGGTTCATCGAGCGTGAGCTGGCGGTGCTGACCGAAGCGGCGCCTGCACCCGGAGAGCTCGAGCTCTGCGCCGCAGTCGCCGCAATCGTCAACGAGGAGCGGCAGGCCGCGCAGGCGGAAGCGAATTCACCCTGGCAGACCTTCGGCTGGCAGCCGGTGGGTCGCCGCCAGCGCAGCTTTGCCTTCCGCGTCGGCCATGGTCCGGAGCAGAAGATCATTCTGAACTACGGCAGGGGACCGTCGACGCTGATGATCGGCGAGCGCGAGCTGGCGTTCACGATCGCAGCGAAGGATGGCGGCTTCGATCTGACGCTCGACGGCGTCAAATCGTCGGTGGCAGCGGTCATCGATGGCCATGAGCTGTACCTGCGCACGCGCAACGGCCGCTTCGACCTGCATTGGGTCGATCCGTTCGGAGGCGAGAGCGAGGAGCATGTCGGCGAGGATAAGATCGCAGCGCCCTTGCCCGGCACGGTGGTTGCCGTGCTGGCCGAGGAGGGGGCCAAGCTGGAGAAGGGCGCGCCGATTCTCACGCTCGAAGTGATGAAGATGGAGCAGACGCTACGCGCGCCCTATGCCGGCGTGCTGAAATCCATCAAGTGCAAGGTCGGCGACATCGTGCAGGAGGGCGTCGAGCTCGCTCTGGTCGAACCTTCAGGGGAATGAGATGAGCGATCCTGTCCGCATTATCGAAATGGGGCCGCGCGACGGCCTCCAGAACGAGAAGACCCCCGTCAGCGTCGAGGCCCGCATCGCCTTCATCGAGGCGCTGGTCGGGGCCGGTCTCGACACGGTCGAGGTCGGCGCCTTCGTCTCGCCCAAGGCCATCCCGCAGATGGCTAGCTCGGACGCCGTGCTGCGCGGCATCGCGCATGTGAAGGGCGCCGAATTTCACGTGCTGGTGCCGAACGAGAAAGGCTACGAGGCCGCGCGTGCCGCGGGCGCCAAAGTGGTCTCCGTGTTCGCGGCGGCCTCCGAGGGGTTTTCCCGGGCGAACATCAACTGCACGATTGCGGAGTCCATCGAGCGGTTCAGGCCGGTGCTGGCACGCGCCAGGGACGATGGTATCAATGTGCGCGGCTATATCTCCTGCGTGCTGGGCTGTCCGTTCGATGGCGAGATCAAGCCGAAGGCTGTCGCCGATCTCGCGAGCACGCTGTTCGAGCTCGGCTGCTACGAGATCTCGCTCGGCGACACCATCGGTGTCGGCACGCCAGCCAAGGCCAGAGAGATGCTGCGCGCGGTTGCCGCCAACATTCCCGCAGCCAGGCTCGCGATGCATTTCCACGACACTTACGGCCAGGCGCTCGCCAACCTCTATGCCGGATTGGAGGAGGGCGTCCGCGTCATCGACGCCGCCGCCGGCGGGCTCGGCGGCTGCCCCTATGCGCCGGGCGCGACGGGGAACGTCGCAACGGAAGACGTCGTCTACATGCTCGAAGGCATGGGGATCACGACAGGTGTCGATATGGAGAAGCTGCTGGCGGCGACGAACGCGATGAGCGTCGTGCTCGGCAAGCCGCCCGTGAGCCGCGTGGCGTCCGCGCTAAACGCGAAGAAGAAGCGGGCGGATTCCTAATTCTCCGTCATTGCGAGCGAAGCGAAGCAATCCAGAATCCCTCCGTTGAGACGGTCTGGATTGCTTCGTCGCAAGGGCTCCTCGCAATGACGGCTGAGGCACCTCTCGTAGGGTGGGCAAAGGCGCCTTGCGCCGTGCCCACCATCTTTCGCGATCATTGGCGAAGGTGGGCACGCTGTGCTTTGCCCACCCTACGAGACCGTAGCCTCAAGCCGCCTTCAGCCCGACATCCGGCAAACGCGGCCGGTTCTTGAGCGCCTTGGCCATCAGGGCCTCGACCTCCGCCTTTTCCTGCGGCAGCAGCGCCAGGCGCGGCGGGCGGGTCAGGGCGGTGCCGCGGCCCATGATGTGCTCGCACAGTTTGATGCACTGGACGAGATCCGGGCGGGCATCGAGGTGCAGGAGCGGCATGAACCATTCGTAGAGCGGCATCGCCTCGGCGAAGCGCCCGGCCTTGGCGAGGCGGAACAGCGTCTCGCCCTCGCGCGGGAAGGCGTTGGACATGCCGGAGACCCAGCCCACGGCGCCCATGGCGACGCTCTCGACGATGACGTCGTCGAGACCTGCGAACAGCACGAAGCGATCGCCGACCATGTTGCGGGTGTCGATGAACCGTCGCGTATCGCCCGAGGAATCCTTGAAGCAGACCACGGTCTCGACGTCGGCGAGCGAGGCGAGGATGTCTGGCGTAACGTCGTTCTTGTAGATCGGCGGGTTGTTGTAGAGCATCACCGGGAGGTCGGTGGCGCTGGCAACCGCGCGGAAATGCGCGGCGGTCTCGTGCGGCTTGGACGAATAGACCAGCGCCCGGCATCACCATCACGCCGTCGATGCCGACGCGCGCGGCTTCCTTCGCGGTCTCCACCGCAAAGGCGGTGGTGAATTCGGCGATGCCGCACAGCACGGGCACGCGGCCCTTCGCGACCGACTTCGCCGCTTCCATGATCGCGACCTTCTCCTTGCGCTCCAGCGAGGTGTTCTCGCCGACCGAGCCGCAGACGATCAGGCCGGAGACGCCGTCGCGGATCAATCCGTCCATCACCTTGGTGGTTGCGTCGATGTCGAGCGAGAGATCGTCGTGGAATTGGGTGGTGACGGCCGGGAAGACGCCTTCCCAGGAGATGCGTGGGCTCATTGTTTGGCTCCGATTGGAATTGTGCCGGCGGATCGTTCGATCCGCCGGGCATTGACGTGAAGAGGATGGATGAGGGTCAGAGCGTCGCGCCGACCTTGCGCAGCTCGGCGAGAACGGGGGCCTTGGGCAGCCAGATCTTGTCGAACTCGGCAATCACGGCCTCGGTATCCTTGGCGTCGACCTGGCGGATCGGGATCGGCGCGTTCTTGAAGTTCTGGATCAGCGTGGGCTCGTTGCCGGCGAGCTCGTCGATCTGCGCGTCCAGCGTCGTCTTGATCGTTTTCGTGATCAGCTCGCGATCGGCGGCGGGCAGCGATTGCCAGACGCGGCCGGAGACGACCGCGGCCATCGGCATGAAGACGGCGTTCATTTGCAGGATCACCTTCGACACCTTGTCGAAACGCTGGTTCCAGGAGAATTCGAGATCGGCCTCGAGGCCATCGACCTGGCCGTTGGCCATGGCGTCGAACACTTGCGGCGTCGGGATCGGCGTCGGCGCCGCGCCGAGCGAGGAATAGAAATCGCGATAGACCGGGGTCGGGTTGATGCGCAGCTTCATGCCCTTGATGTCGGCGAGCGAATTCAGGTCCTTGGAGGAGAACACCGCGCGCATTCCGGTGATGCCCCAGCCGAGCCCGATCGTGCCGGTCTCCTGCGGCAGCACTTCGAACAGCTTCACTGCCGCCGGATGCCGCACGAACTTCGCCACCGCCGGCGTCGAGCGCACGATGTAGGGCGCGTTGATCGCGGCGATGTGCGGCACGCGCGAGCCGAGCTCGGCGGCCTGGATGAAGCCCATGTCGAGCGCGCCGGACTGCAATTGCTGCATCATCGCGGTCTCGTTGCCGAGCTGGCCGGCGTGGAAGACGGTCAAGGTCAGGCGGCCGTTGGTGGCGGCCTTGAGCTCGTCGCCGAATTTGAGCGCGGCCTTGTTCCAGGAATGGCCGTTCGGCGTGATCAGGCCGAGGCGAAATTCCTTGGCCTGGGCGAGCGCCAGCGACGGGGCGAACACCGAGGCGGCGGCACTGGCGGCGAGAAAGCGGCGGCGGGAAAGCGGCATGGTCGGGCTCCTTTCGGATGGGTCTATTTGACGAGGATCAGCGAGAGCGAGGGATAGAGCGAGAGCAGCACCAGGAGGATGCAGGCGATGACGAAGAAGGGCAGCGTCACCATGAACATCCTGCCGGGCTTGGCGCCGGTAACGGCGGCCGCGACGAAGAAGCAAAGCCCGACCGGCGGCGACAACAGGCCGAGCACGAGGTTGATCACCACGACCACGCCGAATTGCCGGGGGTCGATGTGATAGATCTCGGTTGCGACCGGCAGCAGGATCGGCACCGTCATGATCAGGCCGGGAATGCCGTCGATCACCGTGCCGATCAGCAGCAGGATGACGTTGCAGATCAGCATGAAGCTGACCGGATCCTTGGCGACGGTCTGGATCCAGGCGGCGGTCTCCTGCGGCACCTTGCCGAAGATCAGCACCCAGGAGAACACCGCGGCGGCCGCCACCAGAAACAGCACGATCGCCGAATAGATCGCGCTGCGCAGCATCATCTGCGGCAGCTGCGAGAACTCGAATTCCTTGGTCCAGAACTTTCCGACCAGGGCCGCGGCCACCGCGCCGACGGCCGCCGATTCCGTGGCGTTGGCGAGGCCGCCGAGGATGCTGCCTACGATGACGATCGGGATCAGCAGCGTCGGCGAGGTCCGCAGGATCGTCATCACGCGCTGGCGCGGCGTCTGATGGTCGGCGCGCGGATAGCTGTAGATGTAGCCCATCAGCGCGATGACGAGGCAGAACATCACGGTGAGGATGACGCCCGGGACGATGCCGGCGATCAGCATGTCGCTGACCGAGACCTGCGCCAGCACGCTGTAGACCACGAACATCACCGAGGGTGGGATGATCGGGCCGAGCATGCCGCCATAGGCGGTGAGGCCGGCCGCGAAGGTCTTGTCGTAGCCCTTCTTCTCCATCTCGGGGACCATGATCTGCGCCATGATCGCGACCTGCGCGGTCGCCGATCCCAGGATGGACGAGATGAACATGTTGGCGAGGATGTTGACGTAGGCGAGCCCGCCCTTGAGCGAGCCGACGAAGGCCATCGCCATGTCGACGATGCGCCGCGTGATGCCGCCTCCATTCATGATCTCGCCGATCAGGATGAAGAGCGGGATCGCGATCAGGCCGTAGCTGTCGACGCCGCCGAACAGCTGCAGCGGATAGGACTGGAACAGCACGGGATTGCCTGAGGCGGCGATATAGACAAGGCCGGCTAGGCACAGGCAAAGGCCGATCGGTACGCCGACCAGCATGAACGCCATGAAGGCTGCTGACGTGATCATCAATTGACCCCGTCGAGCTCGGAGAGCTGGAAGCCTTTTGGCGCGGTGCGCGGGACCAGCTCGAGATCTTCCAGCAGATTGGCGAGGCCGTGAACGGTCATCGACACCGCGAAGATCGGCAGCGTCAGATAGAGCACCCAGGTCGGCCAGTTCAGCGTTTGCGTGCGCTCGGTGTAGAGGAAATTGAACGTCTCGGCGGCGAGCTTGCGCCCGTCGAAGCCGGCGCGGGTGAGGCCGATCGGGTCCATCCAGAGCACGCAGGTGACGATCAGGGCGATGCCGAACACCACGACGAGGCCGGTCGAGATCACCTTTGCAAATTTCTGGTGCTGAGCGGAAAGTCGCTCCGTCAGCATGGACACCGCAAAATCGAGCCGCAGCCGCGTCATCGCGGATGCTCCGATGAAGGTCAGCCAGACCACGCAATAGACGGCGGATTCATCGATCCAGTAGATCGGGAAATGCGAGTAGCGGGTGACGACGTTCACCAGGATCAGGCCGGTGAGCAGGTACATCAGGCCCATCAGCGCGAGCCGCTCGCAGGCGAGCAGGGCACTCGACATCCGGACGATCATGCGTCGGAGGCTGAGCGCGCGCGTGGCCGGCATGGTCTGCTCGATCATGAAAGAGGCCCCAACCCCCTGAAGATTTGTCGTGCGATTGCCAAATGTATAATTTATACATTTTGGGAGTCAAACGGAGTTTGCGGTCATTTGGGCGGCAGGGCGCGTGTTTGCTGGGCATTAGGTTTGTGACGCCCGGCTTTTGCCGGGCAGCTCGACATGCAAGACAGGGACCGTGTCGGCCGCGCGAGTCGGGAAGGACAACGGACGATCAGATGAAGCAGCCTCTGAAGCATCGCACCCTGTCGGCCGCGATCGTCGACCAGCTCCGCCAGGCGATCCTCGACGGCACCTATCCGGCCGGATCGCAGCTGCGCCAGGACGCGTTGGGCGAAGCCTATGGCGTCAGCCGCATCCCGGTGCGCGAGGCGCTGTTCCAGCTCGAGGCGGAAGGCTTGGTGCGCATCGTGCCGCAGAAGGGCGCCATCGTCTCGGAGCTGTCGTTGGACGAGATCAACGACGTGTTCGACCTCCGCCGTATCCTGGAGCCGCGGCTGCTGGCACAGTCGGCGCCGCGCTTCACCACGCAGGATTTCGACGGGCTCGACGACATCCACCGGAGCTTCGAGAAGGCGATCAAGGCGAGGAACGTCAGTGAGTGGGGCCAGCTCAACGCCGACTTTCACATGGCGCTCTACGTCCACGCCCCGCAGCCACGCACGCGTGCGATCGTGCTGTCGCTGCTGCAGACCAGCGACCGCTACACGCGGCTACAGCTCTCCAACACCAAGGCGATGGGCATTGCCGAAAAGGAGCACGCCCATCTGATCGCGCTCTGCCGCGCACAGAAAGTGGAGGAGGCCTGCCGATTTCTGGAGCGGCACATCGAGGCCGTGCGCAAGGACCTGCTGCAGGTGGTGGCGAACGCGCCGAAATCGCGGCGGAAGGAGAAGTCGTAGGGTGGGTTAGCCGAAGGCGTAACCCACCGCTGTTCGTCTCCGCAGCGACAGAAGAGGTGGATTACGCCTTCGGCTAATCCACCCTACAGACCGGCGATCGCTTCTACCTGCTCCCGTCCGGTCCCATCACGAGGTCCGGCAGCCAGGTCGAGATCCCCGGCACGAGGCACAGCAGCAGCACTGCAAGCATCATCAAGAGCACGAAGGGCAGCGTGCCCCAGATCACCTCGCGCAGGGGAATATCGGGCGCGACGTTGCGGATGACGAAGATGTTGAGGCCGACGGGAGGATGGATCAACCCCATCTCCATCACGATGGTCATGACGACGCCGAACCAGATGATGTCGAAATTGGCGGCGCGGAGCGGCGGCAGGATGATCGGTGCCGTCATCAGGATGATCGAGACCGGCGGCAGGAAGAAGCCGAGCACCACAACCATGACGAGGATCGCGAACAGCAGCTCCCAGCGCGGCAGATGCATCGCGACGATGGATTCGGCGACCGATTGCGAGATGTGCAGATAGCTCATCACGTAGGAATAGAGCAGGGACATGCCGATGATCATCATCAGCATGGTCGATTCCCGGATCGTCGACTTCATGATTGGCGCGAGGTCGCTCGGCCGCCACACGCTGTAGATCGCAGCGATCAGCGCCAGCGCCAGGAGGCCGCCGAGGCCGGCGGTCTCCGACGGCGTGGCATAGCCGCCATAGAGCGCGACCATGACGCCGGTGAGCAGCAGCACGAAGGGGATCACGCGCGGCAGCACGCTGAAGCGTTCGGCGAGCGTGTACTCGTCACGATGCAAGATCGGAGCCTCCGGTCCGCCGTTCTTGTAAGCCACCTCGGCGGCGGCATATTCCTGGCGGAAGCGAACGACGGCATAGGCGCCGAATAGGAAGACCAACAGCAGGCCGGGACCGATGCCGGCGAGGAACAGGCGGCCGAGCGACTTCTCGGCGGCGACCGCGAACAGGATCATCGTGATGGAGGGCGGCAGCAGGATGCCGAGCGTGCCCCCCGCTGCGATGATGCCGGCGGCGAAGCCGCCGGAATAGCCGCGCTTGCGCATCTCGGGGATCCCGGCCGAGCCGATCGCCGAGCAAGTTGCCGGCGAAGACCCCGCCATCGCCGCGAACAGCGCGCAGGCGAACACGTTGGCAACGCCGAGGCCGCCGGGCACGCGGTGCAGCCAGGCATGCAGCGCCAGATAGAGATCCTGGCCGGCGCGGGACTTGCCGATCGCCGCGCCCTTCAGGATGAAGAGCGGGATCGACAACAGCGTGATCGAGGCCATCTCCTCGTAGACGTTCTGCGTCACCGTATCGAGCGAGGCCGAGGGCATGAAGATGGCCATGAACACCACCGCGACCGCGCCGAGCGCGAACGCAATGGGCATGCCCGAGAACATCACCAGCAGCGTCACAATGCCGTAGGCGAGGCCGATGCCGAAAACGCTCATGGCCGCTTGGCTCCGGTGAAGGGCAGCGCAAGCTGCACGAGGATCTGGAGGCAGAGCAGGCTCATCCCAAGCGCCATCAGCGAGTAGGGGATGGCGAGCGGCGGCGACCACATCGAGTTGGAGACCTGGCCGTCGACATAGGCTTCGTGCGCCAGTGTCCACGACTTCCAGGTGAAGAAGGCGCAGAACAGGAACGTGGCGGCATCGACCAGCCAGAGCCGGACCTGGTTCGCGAATGGCGAGAGCAGGCCGACGAAGGCCTCGATGCCGATATGACCGCGATGCTGCTGCACATAGGCCGCCGTCATGAAGGTCGCGCCGACCAGCAGGAACACGGCGGCTTCGTCCTGCCAATAGTTCGCAGCCTTGTACAGCGCGCGGCTGAGCACGCTGTAGCTCAGGATTGCACAGGCCGCGACAAGTGCGATCGCGGCGAACACGACGATGATGCTGTTGAGGACGGCGAGACCGCGATCGATCGCCGCCGCAGGGCCGGTCCCCGCGGCAACGCTCGTCCGGTCGTCACGATCCGGAAGCGGACCGTGGCTCATGCTGCGACGTCGATCGCGAGCTTGAGCAGGTTTGCGGCGGTCGCGGTCTTGGCGCTGTAGTCCTTCCACGCGGTGTCGCGGGCGATGTCGCGCCATTTTCCGACGGTGGCGGCGTCGAGCGCCGAGACCTTTGCGCCAGCCTTCTCGTAGACCTTGGCGACATCGACATCGTCGTCCTGCGCGCCCTTGCGGCCAAAGGCTTCGAGCTCGGTACCGACCGCGAGCAGAATGTCCTGATGGTTCTTCGGCAGCTTGTCGAAGATCGCCTTCGACATCATCAGGGGCTCGAGCATGAACCAGTAGGACGTGCCCGCGCCTGATGTCAGCGACTTCGCGACCTCTTCCAGGCGGAACGAGATCAGGCTGGTCGAGGAGGTGATGCCGGCATCGCAGGCGCCGGTCTGCATCGCTGCGTAGATCTCGTTCGACGGCACCGACAAGACGGAGGCGCCGGCGGTCTGCAGCACCATGTCCATCTCGCGCGAGCCGCCGCGCACCTTGAGGCCCTTGGCGTCTTCAGGAGCGACGATCGGCTTGGAGCGGCTGGCGACGCCGCCGGCCTGCCAGACCCAGGTGAGCAGGATGATGCCCTTGTCGGCGAGGAAGTCGGTCAGCGCCTTGCCGACCGGTTCCTTCTTCCAGCGCAGGCCCTGGTCGTAGGTGGTCACGAGGCCCGGCATCAGGCCGATATTGGTTTCCGGCACTTCGCCGCCGGCATAGGGCATAGGATAGAGGCTGATATCGAGCGCGCCCTTGCGCATGGCGGAGAACTGCGCGTTGGTCTTGATCAGCGAGGAGTTCGGATAGATCTCGGCGGCAATGTCGCCATTGCTGCGCTTACTCACTTCGGCGGCGAACATGCGGCACAGCCGGTCGCGGAAATCGCCCTTGTCGATGGTGCCGCCTGGGAACTGATGCGAGATCTTCAGCGTGGTCGCGGCCTGCGCGGTGCCGGTGCCGAAGCGGAGAATGGCAGGTGCCGCGACGGCGGTCGCGAGCAGATGGCGGCGCGTGAACATGATGTAATCCCCTTGGGCGTTTCTTTGGGCGTTTCTCGGAGTGTTTTTGGCAGAGGTGATTTGAACTGGGTTCTTCGCGACCGCTGGGCCAATCCAAGCCGGTCTCCATCCGATGGTCTTTCATCTGATAGTTCGAGACAGAGTGCCGCGGCAAGTGCCGGTTGTGCTGCGCTGCAGCACTTCCGATCCATGCGGGCTCGCCAATCAACGAGGGCGGCTGGCCGCAGAAATTTATCGATGGTCAGCGTAACAACGCCACACGGCTATCCGTCGAGACAGGATAGCGGCGTCCGTCGCTGACAAACACCATCACGAAGGAAGATGAACCATGACCATTCGCACTCGCATCGTGCTCGGCGTCTCGGCTGCCGCTCTCTCGCTAGGCCTCGCGTTTGCGCCGGCCGCCTTTGCTCAGGACAAGATGGGCAAGGATGATGGCATGATGAAAAAGGACACGATGTCCAAGGACGGCATGATGAAGAAGGACACCATGTCCAAGGACGACGGCATGAAGAAGGATCACATGTCGAAGGACGGCATGAAAAAGGACGACGGGATGATGAAGAAGAACTGATCCCGGGTCGTCATCGCGCAACGCCCCTTGGGCGGGCCGCGTCCTCTCGAATTCCGGCGGCATTTGAGGCCGCCGGAATGATGGCTCAGTTCAAGTTCAATTGAACGTGACCAGCGCGCTTTACTTGCGCTTCGCCTTGCGGGCGGCGTAGCGCGCGTCGCGCTTGGCCTTCTGCTCGGCCTCGATCGCAGCCTGCCTCTCGGCGGCTTCCTCGGCTTCCCGCGCGATCCGAGCAGCTTCGGCTGCCTTGGCCTCTTCCTCGAGGCGCTTCTGCTCGGCCTTTTCGGCCTCCCGCGCGGCCTTTGCCTCGGCGCGCTTGGCCGCGAGCGCCTCACGCTCGGCGCGCTTCGCCGCCACCGCGGGATCATCGGGCCCCGGCTGCGACTTGAACTTGTTCAAAAGATTTTTGCGGGCGTCTTGCGCCGCCTTTTGCCGGTCTGCAAAGCCGGGTTCCCTGAATCCACTCATCGACGAGCCTTGTCTTCCTCGCTTTCGATCCTACATCGGTGCCTGTTGGTAAGTCGGCTGGGCATAGCAGGCGCCACGCGACGCAGAAGCGTGTACATCGGCGCGCGTCGCGAAGCCACCCATAATCGCAGCCGATCAGGTCAACGAAAAATCGCCCCCCGACGATCTCTCGTAGCCCGAAAAAACTGCCGAATTGTGATCTCCCTCATAAGGGAGCACATGGGCGACGCCTAGCGTCCGCCCGCGACGAGACGGAGCACGGGCATGACGATCTCAAGACCGAGCCTGAAAGCGCTGGCGATTGCCTTCGCCTTGGCGGGCGTGGCCGGCGCCGCCTTGCTGCTGGCTCGTCCGCAGCCCATCGAAAGTGCCGTGCTGGGAGCGGATTGGGAATGCACCCAGACCGCATTCGTGCTGACGAGTTGCGCACCGCGCGTTCAGGAGGCAATTCCGGCGGTCGAAACCTTGCGCAAGGATGCAATCCAGCAGACCCGGGGCTGAATTGGGCCGGACGATCGGGATGTGACGCGACGCCGCAGAGGTGGTAAAGCCAGCGCGCCAGCGTGACCAGGCGGCCATGTCGAAGCCAGAGTCCAGATCCGAACCGGGCGAGGAGCCCCATCCTCGACCGAACCGTCAGCCCAAGCCTCCGTCCGGCGGCGACCGCCGCGGCGCGCTTGCAGGATTGATCATCGCGGTCGTGATCCTCGGCGTCGGCTGGTGGCTTGCCCGGGATCTGACGGCAGCCAGCAAGATGCAGGATTGCCTGATGTCCGGGCGAAGCAATTGCAATGTGATCGAGCCGGCTCGCTAGGCGCGCGCTACAGCATGGCCGATGGGACCGAAAAATTGCCCTGATCTTAATCATTTGTAACGGGACTTAGCCGATCAAGCAGGGCAGTGATTTCGGCCGGCATCAGCCCGGCGCGCGCCGATTCGTCGATCGCGCGCGGGATTCACGGCCATGAGAGAGCAGGGGGCGAGCACGCATGAGTGCGTCCAAACATATGAAGATCTTCATTCCCTTGGTTTCGGCCACGTCGCTGCTCGCGCTGTCGGCGCAGGCGCAAGAGGCCAGGTCCCGGCAAGAGGTCGTCCAACCGCCGGCCGGGCCGGCAGCCGGCGCGCCGCCACAGGCCAATCCGCCTATGCGCAAGGGCCCTCCGCCGCAGCAGGCGACCAGGCCTGCGCAGCCCGGCGGTCAGCCCCATGCCGGTCACAACGCCGGGGGCCCGCCGCCCGGACGTCACGTCGCGCGCGGTCCTGCTCCCACACGTGATTGGGGTGGGCACACCTATCGCGGCAATCTTGCCTGGGAGGGTGGACGCTGGCGCCACGAAGTCCGCCATGGCCGATCCGGCTGGTGGTGGGACGTTGGCGGTGTCTGGTATTATTATCCGCAGCGTATGGCCGGCCCGCCGGCCTACATCTCGGAGGACTATATCGACGACGTGCCGGTGGTCTACGCCCGGCCTCCGGTGGCCTATGCGCCGCCCCCTCCGCCGCCGCCACCGCCGGCCGATCCTGGCGCCAGCGCGCTAGGCGGTGCGATCGTCGGCGGCCTGCTGGGCGGCCTGATCTCAGGCAATGCAACGGGGGCCGCCGCAGGCGCGGTCTTCGGGGGCGCAACGGGTGCGATCGCCGGCGCGACCGCGGCGTCCCAGCCCGGCTATTACTGGGCGCAGGGCACCTGCTATTACCGCTATCCGAACGGCCAATATGTGCAGGCCGATCCCCGCGCCTGCTATTGAATTCGCTTGGCCGGTTTGGAGCATGGAGGCGGGCTTCGGGCCCGCCTCATCCTTTTGCACGCGGCGGTTGCATTGAAATAGCCCTGGTGCTCGTCGCCCCCTCACGTCAATTTCAAAGAAAAATGGCGGGATGATTCGCGGGGGATGTGGGACATGCTGGATGCCATCCAGATCAGCGTGGCGCTCTGGGCCATGATCGTTTGCGGCGCAATTAAACTCTCGCAGGCGTTGCCCTACCTGCTCTAAAGCGCGATGCGATTAGGATGAATCGTCATCGCGCTTTAGATTATGTTTGAGCATGATCTTTTCGAAAAACGCTTCACACTTTTCCGGATCATGCTCTAAAGGCGGGATCGGCGGGCAGGCGAATTGCCTTGCTCCGTCAGGACACGAGCCAGTCGAAGAATGCAATCGAGGCCCAGACCAGGCCGGCGATCCAGGCCACCATGACGACGCCGATGGTGCCGAGATAGGCGATGCCGAGCAGGTCCGCGCGATGTCGCTGCCTCGGGACGATGACTTCGGTTGCTGCTTTGCGTGTCATGACCGGACATCACCCATGAAACCTGGACACGTAGTTTAGCGGAGATGTCGCGGACAGGCTGTGACGTGGTTCACAGACCGGTGCAGGAAGGCTGGTGGTTACCCCGCAATCATACGGACGAAATTGCCACGCACTCGTCCAGATGGCCGGCTAGAGTCTGCGCATGTACACCGAGTACGATCCGCAACACGAGGCCGAGGCCGCTATGAAGCGCGCCGCGGAGGCCGAGGGTGCCGACAGGCAACGGCTGATCCAGCTGGCCCTGGCATGGCACGAACTCGCCCGCGATCTGCACGATGAGCAAGCCGGCCCCTCACATCCAGCCGGGCGCAGGCCTTTGGCCCGATAGCGCTGAGATGAGAAAAACCCCGTGCTCGGGGGCAAGCACGGGGTCCTTCAAAGCCGACCGGGGCTGGCGGGTCGGCACCACTCTGTTCGGTTATCCAACGCGCGGACCGCGCATTCGTTCCCGATCAATCCGCAGCGCTGAAATCCGATCGCATTGCAGCGACCTTCCGCAGAAAGTCATCGTTAACGAATGCTCCGCGCAATCGAATTGCGGTCGCGATTCGTGCTTGCGAACGAAGCGGAGTCGGACCGTGAACAAACAAAAAGCCCCCGCAGGGGCTCAGTGTTTCACGCGGCTTCCGTCTTCGGGACGGCGTCGGCATTCACCGACAGCTTGACCACGTCGCCTTCGACGGCACCGACATATTTCGTGTCGATGTAGTGATGATGGTCCTTGTGACCTTCCGGGCTGTCCTTGCGCGTCAGCTTGATGCGGTTGCCCTCGAGACGATCGACGGTGCCGACATGGGCGCCGTCCTTGCCGATGATTTTCATGTGTTCTCTGATGTCAGCCATGCTGTCCTCCTTGCATGGCTTCAACTGCGAAGGCGCCGGTTCGTTGCAGCACGCACGTTGGACCCGTTGGGATTTCCGGACGTTGACGCCTGATTGGATCTGTCAAGAAGCGCGATGGAGACCGTTCGGGCCTATCTGGAACGCAAGCACTGGGAACTCAAGCTGTTGAACGACGGCCTGAGAAACCCGCTCGATTTGGCGTCGCCGAGTTCCGTCGATGACGTCGTCAGATCCAAATTCCAGATCACGGCCGCGCTCAGGGCGGAGCATGAATTACACGAGTGGAAGGCGACGGAGACAGCTTGGTCGCACACGGCCGATCCCGCAAGCGGGCCGTTCGAGTTCAGCTACGACTACCAGCGGGCCGATCTGACAGTACGCGGTCCTTCATTCTACGAGCTCGATGGTGGCTGCACGAGCACGGCGATCTACACCGCCTCGGGGATGGCGGCGATCTCCGCCGTGCTGCTTGCTTCCGCGCGGATCGTCGCGAAAGCCGATATCCTGGTGCTGCCGGGCTCCTACGGCGAGACGCTGGAGCTGATCCGAAGCTTCATGCCGCATTTGCGGATCGAACCCTTGCCGCTGCCGCTCGGCGATGCGCTTGCTCCGGAGAAGTCACCGCGTATCTTGCTGCTGGATTCCTGCTCCGTCGCCGGCGCCATCGAGGCGGTGTTGCGCCGTGACGGCTCGGGCCTCGATCTCCTGATTTTCGATACGACGTGCTTCGCCGGCAGGTCGGGCCGCATCAGACGAGTCGTGGGGTGGGCCAGGCGACACGGAATTGCGCTGGTGCTGGTGCGAAGCCACAACAAGCTCGATTCGCTCGGAGCGGAATATGGCCGGCTCGGCTCGGCCGTCTTCGTGCACGGGCATGAGCGTCCACCGCGGGCAGGGCACGCTGAATGGTCAGGTCTCGCGTCCGAAACGCGTAACGCAGTGCGGCTGCTCGGCGGCGCGGCCTTGCCGGCCCACTTCCCGCCGTTCGCAGGCAGCGCGGCGTATTGGGCGCTGACGAAGCGGCGCGTGGCGGCGATCTTGCGCAACGGCCGAAGCTCGGCGCGATGCTTTGCCGCCGAGATCCCGGCGCTCTCGGCTCAGCTTCGCTTCGCTCACGGCCTCTACGTCACCCTTCGCGGAAGGCGCGCGCTCGACGAGGCGGCCGCGCGGCAGGTTGCCGAGGACATGAGCTGCGAATTGCGCCGCGCGGGCTTTCCCATCCGCCACGCCGGCAGCTTCGGCTTCGATTTCGCCGCGACCGAGTGGTTTCACGACGCGACGACGGACCAGTACAGCGTCCGGGTGGCCGTTCCGGACCTGCCGACGGAGGTGTGGGACGATCTCACCGCCGCCATTGCGCGGTGGTGGCGCGGTCGTCAGTAGGCGGGGGCTGGATAGACGGCAGGGCGGGCGGCGTGGATCAGTCGACCGCCAGGCAATATTCGAGTCGCGGTTTCTCCTGGCCGCGGCGCGCCCAGTCTTCAACTGCAAACGCAGGCTGACGTTGTCCCATGGCGGCGCCAATGATCGAGGCCTGGACGACCTTGATGGGCCTCGTGACCACGTTGGTGTTCACCACGCCTGCATCCACGGCCAAATACGATATCGCAACGACCGCGACCGCAGACGCGATCGCCATTCTCGTCAGCTCGGATTGCTGCATTCCCAAACCTATCGGGCACGTCTCGCCCGGCGCTTAGATAGGGCTGATCGGCGCCGTTCAAAGGCCGGCATATGGTTACCCACGCGTTCGTGAAGAACGGCGGCGAGGCAACGAGCTGGCGATCCCGGCAGGACTCGAACCTGCAACCCGCGGAGTAGAAATCCGCTACTCTATCCAGTTGAGCTACGGGACCGTCTTGAGCCGGCCGGCTTGTGCCGCTCGGATTGGGCGGCTGGCCGTTCATGTAGCATGCCAATATGAAAAAACTGGTGTTTCGCCAAGTCTGAACCGAACCGTTTTCCTCAGTGCGACGACAAAGCGGAACGCTGGGGTGTCAGGGTGCCGGGTTGAGCGGCAGTGGACTGGACGATGGATCACATCGCCGGGAACGCTGAACAGCTTCCGGGACACGGCCGCCGGTCGACTGGCTAGGTGTTGCTGCGCCATCAGGACGGCGTGCGTGGCGGTATCTCGGCCGGTCTCCTCTGGGCTTGCCTCTGTCATGGCGAAAGCGACGCTTTGCACGTTCTGGTTCCATCGCCTTGAGTCCGTCACCTTTCCGCGCATTTCATTTGCCGCCGCGGCGTTCGTCCGCGCTTTCCGGGAGTCCTCCATGATCGGTCTTGTTCGCGCCGTCACAATCTGCGCCGCGCTGGCGCTCGGCCTCGTCGCCGCGCAGGCTGCCGACAAGGCGTTCAGACGCGACGACCTCGCCGATTCCGCGATCAAGCTGGAGGCCCAGATCAAGAGCGAGGCGGGGCCGGTCGCCAAGACCAATGCGACGCTGAAGACGGACGCCGACGCCGCCTTCCGGCGCAATGACTATCGCACCGGCCTTTCCGTGCTCGGCCAGATCGCCGCGACCACGCCCGAGGATGCCGGCAACTGGTTGCGGCTCGCCAAGGTCATCTTCCAGATTTCGCCAAAGAGCTCGAGCGAGCAGACCTTCCTTTTGGAGCGCGCCTCGACCGCGGCCTATATCGCTTACATGCGCGCCGGCAATCCGGGCGAGGAGGCCGACGCGCTTGCCGTCCTCGGCAAGGCGCTGGCCGACCGCAAGCTGTGGCGGCCGGCACTGGATGCGCTGCGGCTGTCGCTCGACATGCGCGAGGTCGCCGAGGTCCGCGGCCAATATGAGAAGATGCGCGACGAGCACGGCTTCCGGCTGCTCGACTATACCGTAGACTCGGATTCGGCGAGCCCGCGTGCCTGCTTCCAGTTCTCCGAGGAGCTCGCCAAGCGCACCGACTTCGCGCCGTTCCTGGCTCTCGCCGGGCAGGACAAGCCGGCGCTGTCGGCCGAAGGCAAACAGCTCTGCGTCGACGGGCTGAAGCACGGCGAGCGATACAACATCAACCTGCGCGCCGGCTTGCCGTCGACCGTGAAGGAGGGCCTGCCGAAATCGGCCGAATTCAACATCTATGTGCGCGACCGCAAGCCGTTCGTGCGCTTCACCAGCCGCGCTTATGTGCTGCCGCGGACCGGCCAGCGCGGCATTCCCGTCGTCAGCGTCAACACGCCCGCGGTCAGCATCAACGTGTTCCGGATCGGCGACCGCAACCTGATCAACACGGTGGTCGACAGCGATTTCCAGAGGACGCTGTCGAAGTACCAGCTCAGCGAGCTCGGCGACGAGCGCGGCGTCAAGGTCTGGACCGGCGAGCTTGCGACTGCGACGACGCTGAACCAGGACGTCACCACGGCGTTCCCGGTCGACCAGGCGCTCGGCGAGCTCCAGCCCGGTGTCTACGTCATGACGGCCGCGGCGAGGGCATCGGACGAGGACTACCAGCTCGCCACGCAATGGTTCATCGTCTCCGACCTCGGCATCGCCGCTTATTCCGGCAATGACGGCATCCATGTTTTCGTCAATTCGCTGGCGTCGACCGATCCGGTCGGCAAAGCCGAGGTGCGGCTGGTCGCGCGCAATAACGAGATCCTGGCGACGCGCAAGACCGACGATGCTGGTCACGTGCTGTTCGAGGCCGGCCTTGCGCGCGGCGAGGGCGGATTGTCGCCGGCGATGCTCACGGTCACCGGGGAGAAGGCCGACTATGCCTTCCTGAGCCTGAAGACGTCGGCCTTCGACCTGTCCGACCGCGGCGTTTCGGGGCGCGCCGTGCCAGCCGGCGCCGATGCCTTCGTCTATGCCGAGCGTGGCGTCTACCGCTCCAGCGAGACCGTCTTCCTCACCGCGCTGCTCCGCGACGGGCAGGGCAATGCCGTCACCGGCGGGCCGATGACACTGGTGGTCGAGCGCCCCGACGGCGTCGAATATCGTCGCGCCGTGCTGGCGGATCAGGGCGCCGGCGGCCGCACGCTGTCCGTGCCGCTCAATTCGGCCGTACCGACCGGCACCTGGCGGGTGCGCGCCTTCACCGATCCGAAGGGAGCTTCGGTTGGCGAGACCACCTTCATGGTCGAGGATTATGTCCCCGATCGGATCGAATTCGACTTGTCCGCCAAGGACAAGCTGATCAAAGCTAACGCTCCAGTGGAGCTTAAGGCCGACGGTCATTTCCTCTACGGCGCACCGGCCTCGGGCCTGCAGCTCGAAGGCGACATGCTGATCGCGCCCGCGGCCGAGCGGCCCGGCTTCGCCGGCTACAAGTTTGGCGTCGACGACGAAGAGACCACCTCGAACGAGCGCACGCCGCTGGAGAACCTGCCCGAGGCGGACGCCCATGGCGTCGCGACCTTCCCGGTGACGCTGGACAAGCAGCCGGCCTCGACGCGTCCGCAGGAGGCGCAGATCTTCGTCCGCATGGTCGAGACCGGCGGCCGCGCCGTCGAGCGCAAGATCGTGCTGCCGGTCGCGCCCGCCACGGCGCAGATCGGCATCAAGCCGCTGTTCGGCGACAAGAACGTCGCCGAGGGCGACAAGGCCGAGTTCGACGTCGTGTTCGTCTCGCCGGAGGGCGAGAAGCTGCGCCGCGACGGCCTGCGCTACGAGCTCCTGAAGATCGAGTCGCGCTACCAGTGGTACCGCCAGAACAATTACTGGGAGTACGAGCCGGTCAAGTCGACCTCGCGCGTCGCCGACGGCGACGTCACTGTTACGGCCGACAAGCCGACGCGGATCTCGCTCACACCGCAGCCCGGCCGCTACCGGCTCGACGTCAGGTCGAACGAGGCTGACGGTCCGGTGACTTCGGTGCAGTTCGACGTCGGCTGGTACTCCGACGGCAACGCCGACACGCCGGACCTGCTGGAGACCTCGATCGACAAGCCGCAATACGCCTCCGGCGACACCATGACGGTGTCCGTCAACGTCCGCAGCGCCGGCAAGCTCACCGTCAACGTGCTCGGCGAGCGGCTGCTGACGACGCAGACCATCGACGTCAAGGAAGGCACCGCGCAGGTCAAGCTCCCGATCGGCAAGGATTGGGGCACCGGCGCCTATGTGGTGGCGACGCTGCGCCGTCCGCTCGATGCCGCCGCCCAGCGCATGCCGGGCCGTGCGATCGGGCTGAAATGGTTCGGCATCGACAAGCAGGCTCGCACCTTGCAGGTCAAGCTGTCGCCCCCTTCGCTGATCCGGCCGAATTCGACGCTGAAGATCCCCGTCAAGCTCGATGGGCTCAATCCGGGCGAGGACGCCAAGGTCGTCATCGCCGCGGTCGACGTCGGCATCCTCAATCTCACCAATTACAAGCCGCCGGCCCCGGACGATTATTATCTCGGCCAGCGTCGCCTCAGCGCCGAGATCCGCGACCTCTACGGACAGCTGATCGACGGCATGTCGGGCACGCGCGGCCAGATCAAGTCCGGCGGCGACGCCGGTGGCGAGCTCCAGGGCTCGCCGCCCACGCAGAAGCCGCTCGCGCTCTATTCCGGCATCGTCACCGTCGCTGCCGACGGCTCGGCCGAAGTGAGCTTCGATGTTCCGGAGTTCGCGGGAACCGCGCGCGTGATGGCGGTGGCGTGGACCGCGACCAAGCTCGGCCGCGCCAACACCGACATCGTGATCCGCGATCCCGTCGTGCTCACGACGACGCTGCCGCGCTTCCTGCTCAATGGCGACCGCGGCTCGGTCAATCTCGAGATCGACAATGTCGAGGGCCAGGCCGGCGACTACGTCATCAACGTGAAGGCGGGCGGCCCGGTGAAGATGACCGGCAATCCCGCAACCACGGTGAAGCTCGCCGCCAAGCAGCGAAATTCGTTCTCGCTCGCGCTCGATGCGACCGCGGCGGGGCAGGCGACGCTCGACGTCGACATCAAGGGCCCGAATGGCCTCGCGCTGGTGCGTCACTATGCGTTCGACGTCAAGCCAGCGACGCAGGTGCTGGCGCGGCGCTCGATCCGGACGCTGGCGAAGGGCGAGAGCCTGACGCTGACCTCGGACCTGTTCTCCGACCTCGTGCCGGGCACCGGCGCTGTCTCGGTCTCGGCGAGCCTGTCGACCGCGCTCGACGCGGCAACGATCCTGAAGGCGCTCGACCGCTATCCCCATGGCTGCTCGGAGCAGATCACGAGCCGGGCGATGCCGCTGCTCTATGTCAACGAGCTCGCGGCCGGCGCGCATCTTGCCATGGACACCGAGGTCGACCAGCGCATCCGCGACGCGATCGAGCGGCTGCTGGCGCGCCAGGGCTCGAACGGCTCGTTCGGCCTGTGGCTGGCCGGCGGCGACGATGCCTGGCTCGATGCCTACGTGACGGACTTCCTCACCCGCGCCCGCGAGAAGGGCTTTGCGGTGCCGGACGTGCTGTTCAAGAACGCACTGGACCGTATCCGCAACTCCGTCGTCAATGCCAACGAGCCGGAGAAGGACGGTGGCCGCGATCTCGCGTACGGCCTCTATGTGCTCGCGCGTAACGGCGCAGCTCCGATCGGCGATCTCCGCTATCTCGCCGACACCAAGCTTGCCAACCTCGCGACCCCAATCGCGAAATCGCAGCTTGCTGCCGCGCTCGCACTCGTCGGCGACCGCAACCGCGCCGAGCGGGTCTATGGCGCAGCGCTCGACAGCCTCGCACCCAAGCCGGCGCTGGAATTCGGCCGCACCGACTATGGCTCGCAGCTGCGCGATGCCGCTGCACTGGTGTCGCTGGCCAGCGAAGGCAACGCGCCGAGGGCGACGCTGACGCAGGCGGTGTCGCGGGTCGAGACCGCCCGCGGGCTGACGCCCTACACCTCCACGCAGGAGAATGCGTGGCTGGTGCTAGCGGCACGGGCGCTCGCCAAGGAGAACCTCTCGATCGAGGTCGATGGGCAGCCGGTCAAGACCGCCTTGTACCGCAGCTACAAGGCGGACACGCTGGGCGGCAAGCCGCTGAAGATCACCAACACCGGCGATGCGCCGGTGCAGGCGGTCGTCTCGGTGTCGGGCTCGCCGGTCACGCCGGAGCCGGCGGCGTCCAACGGCTTCAAGATCGAGCGCGGCTACTATACGCTCGACGGCAAGCCCGCCGACATCAGCAAGGTCAAGCAGAACCAGCGCATTGCGGTGGTGCTGAAAATCACCGAGGCCAAGCCCGAGTACGGCCACATTATGGTGTCGGACTATCTGCCGGCGGGTCTGGAGATCGACAATCCGAACCTGGTGTCGTCGGGCGACAGCGGCACGCTGGACTGGATTGAGGACGGCGAGGAGCCGGAACATACCGAATTCCGCGACGACCGCTTCACCGCGGCCGTCGACCGGGCCTCGGATTCCAACTCGGTCTTCACGCTCGCCTATGTCGTGCGCGCGGTCTCGCCCGGCAAATACGTGCTGCCGCAGGCCTATGTCGAGGACATGTACAATCCCTCGCGCTATGGCCGGACCGGCACGGGCAGTGTCGAGGTGCGGGCGGCGAAGTGAGTGCTGGTGGGATGAGCGAGGTCGCGCCTCAAACTCGGTCGTCATGCCCGGGCTTGACCCGGGCATCCACGGACTTTGCCGCGGGCGGCAAGAACGTGGATGGCCGGGACAAGCCCGGCCATGACGGAGCAAGGGGCAGGGGCTACCGACTTCTCTCCGGGCTCGCGCTCTCTTTCATCCTCGCCATCTGCACCTTCGTTGGCTGGGTCTACTCGCTCGGCCCGCTCCCGCTCGACGAAGCCCGCCAGGTCTCAACCACCATCGTTGACCGCAACGGCAAGCTGCTGCGCGCTTACGCCATGGCGGATGGGCGTTGGCGTCTGCCCGTTGAGGCGAAAACGAATGTCGATCCGACCTATCTGAAGCTGCTTTTCGCCTATGAGGACCAGCGCTTCTACGCCCACAACGGCGTTGACCCGCTCGCTCTGGGACGCGCCGCGTTGCAGCTGGGAACGCGCGGCCACATCGTCTCGGGCGGCTCGACCATCAGCATGCAGCTGGCCCGTCTGATGGAGCCGCGCCGGCAGCGCTCGCTGTACGCAAAATTGCGGCAGATCGTGCGTGCCATCGAAATCGAGCGCAGCATGAGCAAGGAGCAGATCCTCGATCTCTATCTGGCGTTGGCGCCCTATGGCGGCAATCTCGAAGGCATCCGCGCGGCGTCGATCGCCTATCTCGGCAAGGAGCCGAAGCGGCTGTCGCTGGCGGAGGCCGCGTTGCTGGTCGCGCTGCCGCAATCGCCGGAGACCCGCCGGCTGGATCGCTATCCGGAGGCAGCCCGCAAGGCGCGCGACCGCGTGCTCGACCGCATGGTCGAGGAGCACGTGGTCAGCACTGAGGAGGCCAATCAGGCCAAGGCGGTACCGGTGCCGACACTGCGCAGGCCGATGCCGATCCTGGCGCCGCACGCCTCCGACGCCGCGCTGTCGACGGTCAAGGACACGCCGATCATCAAGCTGACGCTCGATGCGACCTTGCAGAAGGTGCTGGAGCCGCTGGCGCGCGACCGCGCAATTGCGCTGGGGCCGAACATCTCGGTCGGCATCGTCGTGGTCGACAATGAGAGCGGCGACGTGCTCGCGCGTGTCGGCTCGGCCGATTATTTCGACGAGAGCCGGGCGGGGCAGGTCGATATGACTCGCGCCATCCGCTCGCCAGGCTCGACGCTCAAGCCCTTCATCTACGGGCTCGCCTTCGAGGACGGCTTTGTCCATCCCGACAGTCTGATCGACGACCGCCCGGTCCGCTTCGGCTCCTATGCGCCGGAAAATTTCGACATGACTTTCCAGGGCACGGTTCCGGTGAGGAAGGCGCTGCAACTGTCGCTGAACGTGCCGGCCATCGTGCTGCTCGACCGCGTCGGCTCGAGCCGGCTGACCTCGCGGCTGCGGCAGGCCGGCGGCAACCTCGTCCTGCCCAAGGACGAAGCGCCCGGCCTCGCCATGGGCCTCGGCGGCCTCGGCGTGACGCTGCAGGATCTGGCCCAGCTCTATGCCGGCTTTGCCCGCCTTGGGACCACCAAGCCGCTGCGCGAGATCGTCACGGCCAAGGACGATCGCGAGCCGCTTCGGCTGCTGGATCAGGTCGCAGCCTGGCAGGTCGGCAACGTCCTGCTCGGCACGCCGCCCCCGGAGAACGCCGCCCACAACCGCATCGCCTTCAAGACCGGCACCTCCTACGGCTATCGCGACGCCTGGTCGGTCGGCTTCGACGGCCGCATGACCATCGGCGTCTGGGTTGGCCGTCCGGACGGAGCGCCGGTTCCCGGCCTGATCGGACGCATCGCCGCCGCGCCCATCCTGTTCGATGCCTTCGCCCGCAGCGGCAAGACGCTGGCCGCGTTGCCGAAGCCGCCCAAGGGAACCCTGGTCGCAAGCAACGCGAAGCTGCCGCTGCCCTTGAAGCGGTTCCGTCCCGTCGGCGAACTGGTGCGAAGCGGGGGCGAGCAGCCGCTGCACATCCAGTTTCCGCTGAACGGCTCGCGGATCGACGTCGATCGATCGGGTGGCCGGGAGAGCGCGGCCATGCCGGTCAAGGTCGCCGGCGGCGTGCTGCCCATGACCGTTATGGTTAACGGCACCGCGCTCGGCGAGATCGACGGCCGCCGTCAGCGGCTGATCGATCCGCCCGGCCCGGGCTTTGCTCGGCTCACCGTGATCGACGCCACGGGCGCCGCGGACACAGTCGTCATTCGAATTCAATGACCCTGCCTTAAGCGGTTGTGGCCATGGCGGTTTCAGCGTAAGCGGAACCAATGGCCGACACCTACCCCAGCCCCCGTTTTGGTGCCCCCCGCGAGTCGAAATCGCCCACAAATCCGGGCAGCGGGCTCGTGCGCATGCTCGACATCGTCACGGCCAGCCACCCGCGCGCAGTCGGCTTCCTGGTGCTGTGCGCGCTGCTGCTGTTCCTGCCGGGCTTCTTCACCATCCCGCCGATCGACCGCGACGAGGCGCGGTTTGCCCAGGCCACCAAGCAGATGGTCGAGAGCGGCGACTATGTCGACATCCGCTTTCAGGAGGACGTCCGCTACAAGAAGCCGGTCGGCATCTACTGGTTGCAATCGGCGACCCTCGAAGCCGCATCGATGCTCAAGCTGCCGAAGGCCGAATTGCGTATCTGGGTCTACCGGCTGCCGTCGCTGATGGGGGCGATCGGCGCCGTGCTGATGACCTATTGGGCCGCGCTCGGATTCATAACACGACGTGCCGCGGTGCTGGCGGCGCTGATGATGTGCGCCTCCGTGCTGCTCGGCGTCGAGGCGCGCCTGGCCAAGACCGACGCCATGCTGCTGCTCTGCGTGGTCGCCGCGATGGGCGCGATGGCGCGGGCCTATCTGTCCTGGCAGCGCGCCGAGGACGAGACGCATCCGCCCTGGAGCTGGCCCGCGATCTTCTGGACCGCACTCGCCGTGGGCATACTGATCAAGGGCCCGCTGATCCTGATGTTCGCAGGCCTGACCATCGTCGCGCTCGCGATCCAGGACCGCGACGCCTCCTGGCTGTGGAAGCTGCGGCCTGTCTGGGGCCTGATGTGGATGCTGGTGCTGGTGCTGCCCTGGTTCGTCGCGATCTTCTGGCGCGCGGGCGAGACCTTCTTCACCACCTCCGTCGGCGGCGACATGCTGAGCAAGCTCGGCGCCCAGGAATCCCACGGCGCACCGCCCGGACTTTACCTGGCGCTGTTCTGGATCACGTTCTGGCCAGGTGCGCCGCTGGCGGCGATGGCGGCGCCCGCGGTGTGGCGGGCCCGCCGCGAGCCCGGTGCGCAGTTCCTGCTGGCCTGGCTGATCCCGTCCTGGATCGTGTTCGAGGCGGTGCTGACCAAGCTGCCGCATTACGTGCTGCCGCTGTATCCCGCGATCGCGATCCTCACCGCCGGCGCGGTGGAGCGGCGCGTGCTGTCGCGCTCCTGGCTGATGCGCGGCTCGGCCTGGTGGTTCGCGATCCCCGCAGCCGCCTCCATCATTGCGGTGGTCGGCTCGGTGATACTGACGCGGCAGCCCGCTTTCGTGGCCTGGCCGTTCATCGCGGCCGCGCTGATCTTCGGTCTGTTCGCCTGGTGGCTGTTCGATACCAACCGCGCCGAGCGCTCGTTGCTCAACGCCCTGGTCGCAGGCCTGATGCTCGCCGTGACGATTTACGGCATCGTGCTGCCGTCGCTGACGCCGCTGTTTCCCAGCATCGAGATCGCGCGCGCGCTTCGCAACGTCACCTGCGTCGGACCGAAGGCGGCTGCGGCCGGTTATCACGAGCCGAGCCTCGTCTTCCTGGCGGGCACCCGGACCTTGCTCACCGACGGCTCCGGTGCGGCGGATTTCCTGCGGCAGGGCAGCTGCCGCTTCGCGCTGATCGAGCAGCGCTCGGAGCGCAGCTTCGTGCAGCGCGCCGAGGCGATCGGGCTGCGCTACAAGGTCGGCGCGCGCATCGACGGCTATAATTTCTCGCAAGGGCGCGCGATCTCGATCTCGATCTTCCGCTCGGAAGGAATCGAATAGGGTGCGGGCCCCGACCGACATTGCGCCGCATGCCGGCTATCCCGCGCAATTGCTAGCGGTATCCTGGCGCGCGCTGGCGCAGCTCGTGCGGTCGCCCTCGCATTCGCGCCGCGCCGAGGCCGCCCGGAAGCTGGCGCGGCATTCGCTATGGATTGCCACGGCGGGTGCAGCGCTCGTCATCGTGCTGATGGTCGCGTTCGATCAGACCGAAATCCTGCTGATGCCGCCGCGCGGCACGCCGAGCCTGTGGCCGATCCGCATCCTCACCGATTTCGGCAAGGACGAGTATATCCTCTCGGTGCTGGGTGCTGCGCTGGTGGTGCTGGCGCTCGTTGCGGCAGGGCTGCACGGGAGGCGTCGCGCGCTGTTGCTCGGCTTCGGCACGCGGCTGCAATTCCTGTTTCTGTCGGTTGCCGTGTCAGCCTTCGTCGCCGAAATCCTGAAATATGTCATCGGCCGCGGACGTCCGTTCGTCGGGGGCAAGGCCAATCCGTTCAACTTCGTCCCGTTCGAGGGGACGGGGGCTTATGCCAGCCTGCCGTCAGGCCACGCCGTGGCCGCGTTCGCCCTGGCGTTTGCCGTCTCGGCACTGTGGCCGCGTCTGCGCGTCTTCATGTTCACTTACGCAATCGTGATCGTGCTGACGCGCCTGGTGTTGCTGGCGCATCATCCGAGCGACGTGGTCGCCGGCGCTCTGGTCGGAACGGTGGGCGCCATGGCCGTTCATTACTGGTTCGCGGCCCGAAAGCTCGGATTTGCCATCCGCGCCGACGGCACCATCGTGCCGCTTTCAGGGACGTTTTCCGACCGCCTCAAAAGGGTTGCCCACCGGGCATCCGCCCCATAAAAGCGGCTGCCTGCCGGGACCGCCGGTTCCCCTGGGCAGGTCAATTCCAACCACGAGCCTCGATTTGTCGACGTCCCAGCCTTCGGTGTCCATCGTTGTTCCCGTGCGCAACGAAGCCGATAACATCGCGCCGCTGATCGCGGAGATCGGCGCGGCACTCGATGGCCGCTGGCCCTATGAGATCATCTACGTCAACGACGGCTCGACCGACGCCACCGGCGAGCGGCTTGGCGCCATCATGAAGCAGCGGAGCAATCTGCGTCAGCTTCGCCATGCACGATCGGGCGGCCAGTCGGCGGCCGTGCGCAGCGGCGTGCGCGCGGCGCGCGGGGAGATCGTGGCGACGCTCGATGGCGACGGCCAGAACAATCCGGCCTTCCTGCCCGACCTGATCGCGGCAGTCGAGAAGGGGGCAGGGCGCGTCGGTCTCGCGGCCGGCCAGCGGATCGGGCGCAAGGACACCGGCTTCAAGAAATTCCAGTCGCGCGTCGCTAACGGCGTTCGCAACGCCATCCTGAAGGACGGCACGCGCGACACCGGCTGCGGGCTGAAGGCGTTCCGGCGTGACGTTTTCCTGATGCTTCCATATTTCGACGGGCTGCATCGCTTCCTTCCCGCGTTGGTCCGCCGCGAAGGCTACGACATCGCCTATGTCGACGTGATCGACCGGCCGCGCCATTCGGGCGTGTCCAACTATGGTTTCTTCGACCGGCTGTGGATCGGCATCATGGATCTTGCCGGGGTCTGGTGGCTGATCCGCCGCAAGAAGCCGACGCCTGAAGTGACCGAGGTGAACGCATGATCATTCAATACGGTCAGGCGCTGAGCAATTATCTCTATGACGTCTTCGTCGCCAAGTTCGACTTCTGGCTGGCATTCGGCCTGGTCGCGCAGCTGTTCTTCACAGCGCGCTTCCTGGTGCAGTGGATCGCGAGCGAGCGCGCCGGCAACAGCGTGGTGCCGATGGCGTTCTGGTTCTGCTCGATGGGCGGCGGGCTGATGACGCTGGTCTATGGCGTCGTGAAGCGCGAGCCCGTCATCATCCTCGGACAGTCGCTCGCGACCATCATCTATATCAGAAACATCATGCTGATCTGGAAGAACCGCGGCACCGCCTCAAAGACGCTGGACCGCTGACCGAGCGTTCGGCTCCGCTTGTTGAAGCCTGGCACGTTGCTGGGCGAGATGCCCAATCCTGATGCTCACATGGCCGCTTTCAGGGCAGCGAAGCCGCGATCGAGATCGGCCTTGAGGTCGTCGGTGTTCTCGAGCCCGATGTGGAGACGCAGCGTCGGGCCGCCGGGCGCCCATTTGGTCGCGGTGCGATAGGCATCGCAATCGAAGGGAATTGCAAGGCTCTCGAACCCGCCCCAGGAAAAGCCCATGCCGAACAGCTTCAGCGTATTGAGCATGGTGTCGACCGCCTTCTGCGGCGCTGGCTTCAGCACGATGCTGAACAGGCCGGAGGCGCCGGTGAAGTCGCGCTTCCAGATCGCATGACCGGGATCGGTCTCGAGCCCGGGATGCAGCACCCGCGCAACCTCAGGCCTCGCCGCCAGCCAGCGCGCCATCTCGAGCCCGGAGCGATGATGCTGCGCCAGCCGCACCGACAGCGTGCGGAGGCCGCGCAGCGCCAGGAAGACGTCGTCGGGGCCGGCACAGACGCCGAGCAAGCGGATGCCTTCGGCAATCATCGGCCAGGCCTTGGCGTTGGCCGAGATGGTGCCGAACATGATGTCGGAATGACCGCCGATATATTTGGTGGCGGCCTGCATGCTGATGTCGACGCCCTGGTCGAGCGAGCGGTGATAGAGCGGCGTCGCCCAGGTGTTGTCGTCGATGATGAGCGCGCCGCGCCCATGTGCGACTTCGGCGATGGCGCGGATGTCGGGCATCTCGAACGATTGCGAGCCCGGCGCCTCCACCAGAACGGCCCGGGTGTTGGGCTTGAACAGCTTGTCGATGCCGGCGCCGATCATCGGATCGAAATAGGTGGTCTCGACGCCGTAGCGCGTGAGCATGCCGTTACAGAAATTGCGCGAGGGCCGATAGATGTTGTCGACCACCAGGATGTGGTCGCCGGCCTTCAGCACCGAGAGCAGGGTGGTGGAGATCGCCGACAGCCCCGACGGCACGATACCGACGCCGGCGCATTGCGGACCCTCCAGCGCCATCAGCGTCTCCTGGA
This sequence comes from Bradyrhizobium sp. USDA 223, assembly GCF_044909005.1. NCBI lineage: Bacteria > Pseudomonadati > Pseudomonadota > Alphaproteobacteria > Hyphomicrobiales > Nitrobacteraceae > Bradyrhizobium > Bradyrhizobium sp. USDA 223. The sequence continues at coordinate 2,648,569 of NZ_JBIYDR010000001.1, read as the reverse complement.
ACGCCTTGGTGGTCGGGGAACCGTGACGGCCGTAGGTGAACTCGCCGCGATGGGCGTGCAGGTCCTCTGCGGTCGGATAGAGCACGGTCGAGCCGTGGAAGACCGGCGGATTGACGAACCCCTTCTGCGCCTTGGTGTCGCGGCCGGAGGTGACCAGCCGGGTATCGGCGTGCTGCTCTTGGGGGGACGAAGAATCCATGCGCCTGCTTTCAAAACCGCGTTTCCACCGGACGCATCGCGCCCCTGGGCCGACCGAAAGGCCGCGGTCGTTAATAACAGAACACAGAAGAGTCCCGTCAACCCCTTGACCCGGAACGCTAGTCGTTCTGTGATGCGCAGGTGCTATTCAGTCGCCGCATGTTGAGGGGCCTGCCGCGACCTTCGATCCATTGCCTGACCGGACGTCGCGTCACAGCCAAGAGATGGCGGGCGCCGGCGGCGGGGATGAAGGTATGGCCTCCCGAGATCGGCGAGTGTTCGGCAAGGTTTTCCAGCATGACTCTTGCAAGGCCGGATTCTTGAAGGACCTGGCTTGGCAGAGACGATCCTAAGACAACATTCCTGACCTTGAGACGACCTTGAAAGGCCCAAAGCCCATGAAACGCGTAACCCTGGCTCTCTCCCTTGCTCTCGCCGCCGGCCTCACCGCCCAAGCCGCCGATGCGCAAACGCTCAAGACCGTCAAGGATCGGGGCATGGTGTCCTGCGGCGTCAGCCAGGGCCTGCCGGGCTTCTCGTCGCCCGACGATAAGGGCAACTGGACCGGCATCGACGTCGACGTCTGCCGCGCCATTGCCGGCGCCATCTTCAACGATCCGACCAAGGTCAAGTTCGTGCCGCTGTCCGCCAAGGACCGCTTCACCGCGCTGCAATCCGGCGAGATCGACGTGCTCTCGCGCAACACCACCTGGACCATCTCGCGCGACACCTCGCTCGGCGCCAATTTCACCGGCGTGACCTATTACGACGGGCAGGGCTTCATGGTGAAGAAGTCGCTCAAGGTGAATTCGGCGCTCGAGCTCAACAGCGCATCGGTCTGCGTGCAGACCGGCACCACCACTGAGCAGAACCTCGCCGACTACTTCAAGGCCAACAACATGAAGTACGAGGTGATCGCGTTCGCCACCAACGACGAGACCGTCAAGGCCTATGAAGCCGGCCGCTGCGACGTCTTCACCACCGACCAGTCGGGCCTGTACGCCAACCGCCTCAAGCTCGCCAGCCCCAACGACCATATGGTGCTGCCCGAGATCATCTCGAAGGAGCCGCTCGGTCCGATGGTGCGGCACGGCGACGACCAGTGGTTCGACATCGTGAAATGGACGCTGTTCGCGATGCTCACCGCCGAAGAGCTCGGCGTGACCTCGAAGAACATCGACGAGAAGGCGAAGCTGGAAAATCCCGAGCTGAAGCGCGTGCTCGGCAGCGACGGCAATTTCGGCGAACAGCTCGGCCTGACCAAGGATTGGGTGGTGCGGATCGTCAAGACCGTCGGCAATTACGGTGAGGTGTTCGATCGCACCGTCGGCGCCGGTTCGCCGCTCGGCATCAATCGCGGTGTCAACAATCTCTGGAACAAGGGCGGTCTTCAGTACGCGCCGCCGATCCGCTGATCAGCCCTGATCGGCCGGCAGCGGCATGAGCACCGAGGCTCGAAAACCGCCGCCCCAGATCGCGCTGAAGATCCGGCGCATTCTGGGCGGCAAGGCAGGCTGGAACGGCGTTGCCGTCCAGTTTGCCTTCGCAGCGATCCTGGGCTGGATCGGCTACGAGATCGTCTCCAACGCGCGGGCCAATCTCGAGAACCAGCACATCGCCGCCGGCTTCGGCTTCCTCAGGAACAATGCCGGCTTCGACGTCAACCAGACCCTGATCTCGTACACCGGCTCGGACACGTTCCTGCGCGTGTTCGTGGTCGGGCTGTTGAATACGCTCGTGGTCTCCGTGGTCGGTATCGTCTTCGCCACGGTGATCGGCTTCATCGTCGCGCTGTGCCGGCTGTCGCCCAATTGGCTGCTGTCACGGGTCGGCGAGATCTATGTCGAGGTCATCCGCAACCTGCCACTGCTGTTCCAGATCCTGTTCTGGTACCTGGCGGTGCTCGCGGCCCTGCCAAATCCGCGGCAGAGCATTTCCCTGTTCGGCATTGCCTTCATCAGCAATCGGGGCCTCGTCATTCCCAGCCCGATCGGTCAGAGCGGTCTTGCGCCGTTCCTGGCGGTGCTGGCGCTCGGCGTCGTCGCCTCACTGGCGCTGCGCGTCTACGCAAGGCGAGCGCTGTTCCAGCGCGGGCAGGTGATCCGCATCTGGCCTTCCGTGCTGGCCCTGCTGTTCGGCCTTCCGCTCGCCACGGTGCTGGTCTTCGGTCTGCCCTTCACCTTCGAGCTGCCGCAGCTGAGGGGGTTCAACTTCGCCGGCGGCTCACGCATCATCCCGGAATTCGTGGCGCTGACGGTGGCGCTGGCGACCTATACCGCCGCCTTCATCGCCGAGATCGTGCGCGCTGGCATCCTGTCCGTTCACAAGGGGCAGATGGAGGCGGGATCTTCGCTCGGCCTCAGCCGCGGCGCCACGCTCCGCCTCATCGTCGTGCCGCAGGCCATGCGCGTCATCGTGCCGCCGCTGACCAACCAGTACCTCAATCTCACCAAGAACTCGTCGCTGGCGGTCGCGATCGGCTATCCTGACCTGGTGTCGGTGTTTGCCGGAACGTCGCTGAGCCAGACCGGGCAGGCGATCGAGATCATCGCCATGACGATGGGCGTCTATCTCCTGATCTCGCTCCTCACGAGCGCGATCATGAGCGTCTACGGTTGGCGCGTCAGCCGGAGCCTCGGCGCATGAGCGATGTCATGTCATCCAGCTTCGTTCGCCAGGATCTGCTCGCCGAGCGTCCGGCGCCGGTGAAGACGACGGGCTTCATCGGCCTGATGCGCACGCGCCTGTTCAACTCGCCGACCAACATCCTGCTGACCATCGTCGGCGCCTTGCTGCTCTGGTTCACCATCGTCCCCTCCGTCAAGTTCCTGATGGTCGATGCGGTCTGGAGCGGTAAGGACCGCACCGCGTGCCTCGCCGAGAACGCCGGCTTTGCGGTCGGCGCCTGCTGGCCCTACATCCAGGCGAAGCTCCCGCAACTGATCTACGGCTTCTATCCCGAGGCCGAGCGTTGGCGGGTGAACTTGACGCTGTTGCTTGCAGTCGTCCTGCTGTTGCCGCTGCTCATTCCGCGGCTGCCGGCGAAGAGCCTGAATGCCGGCCTGTTCTTCGTCGCCTTTCCGGTGGTGGCGTTCTTCCTGCTGCACGGCGGCGGCATCAAGGGCTTCGGGCTGAGCTGGACGGCCGGCCTGCTGCAATTGTTCGACGAGAGCATCGTCGGTGCCGGACAGGCGCTGCTCACCTCGAGCAGGACCTCCGCGGTCGGTCCGCTGCTGTGGGCGCTCGGGAGCCTCATCGTGCTGCTCGGCACGGTGACCCATTGGCTGATCTTTCCGCTCACCTGGCTGCGCGATTTAATCCAGGGCACGGGCCAGCCGGTCTGGGCGGATTTCGCCGTCACGGGCGCGATCGTCTGCCTGATCGCCTTCGTTCTCGGCGGTGGTGTTCGCACCGGCGGGCGGGCTCTTGCATCGAGCGTCGCCACCTTCATTGGCATCGCCATCGTCATCAGGCTGATGGACCTCGACCACGGCGGATTGCCGATCGTGACGACGAATCTGTGGGGTGGCCTCCTGGTGACGCTGGTGGTGTCCGTCACCGGCATCGTCACCTCGCTGCCGATCGGCATCGCGCTCGCACTTGGCCGCCGCTCGACCATTCCCTTGATCCGGATCTTCTCGATCGCCTTCATCGAGTTCTGGCGCGGCGTGCCGCTGATCACCGTGCTGTTCTTCGCAACCTACATGCTGCCCCTGTTCCTGCCCGGCAATTTCACCGTCGACGGCTTGGTGCGTGCGCTGATCGGCATCGCGCTGTTCACCGGCGCCTATCAGGCCGAGAACGTCCGCGGCGGGCTCGCGGCCATCCCGCGCGGGCAGAGCGAGGCGGCCGCCGCCCTCGGACTGTCCTGGTGGAAGACGACCTCGCTGATCGTGCTGCCGCAGGGGCTGCGGCACGTCATTCCGAACCTCGTCAACAGCTTCATCTCGCTGTTCAAGGACACCTCGCTGGTCTCGATCGTGGCGCTGTTCGATCTGCTCGGCTCGCTGCGCGCCTCGTTCGCGGATCCGAAATGGTCGACGCCGTCGACGGCGTTCACCGGCTTCGCCTTCGCCGGGATCATCTACTTCCTGTTCTGCTTCGGCATGTCGCGCTATTCCTTGTTCGTCGAGCATCGCCTCAACGCCCACCGCCGCAACTGATCGAGACCACCATGTCCGAGCCCATCGTCAAGATTTCCGGCCTGAACAAATGGTATGGCGAATTCCACGTCCTGCGTGACATCGATTTGGCGGTGCAGAAGGGCGAGCGCATCGTGATCTGCGGCCCCTCGGGCTCGGGAAAGTCCACGCTGATCCGCTGCATCAATGCGCTGGAGGAATTCCAGGAGGGCGAGATCGTCGTCGACGGCATCGAGCTCGGGCCGAACCTCAAGCACGTCGACGCGGTCCGCCGTGAAGTCGGCATGGTGTTCCAAAGCTTCAACCTGTTCCCGCACCTGACCGTGCTCGACAATTGCACGCTGGCGCCGATCTGGGTCCGCAACATCCCCAAGAAGGACGCCGAGGCGACCGCGATGAAGTTCCTGGAGCGGGTCAAGATCCCGCACCAGGCCAACAAGTTTCCGGGTCAGATGTCCGGCGGCCAGCAGCAGCGTGTCGCGATCGCGCGAGCCCTGACCATGAACCCGAAGGTGATGCTGTTCGACGAGCCGACCTCGGCGCTCGACCCCGAGATGGTCAAGGAGGTGCTCGACACCATGGTCGACCTCGCCGAGGAAGGCATGACCATGCTGGTCGTCACCCACGAGATGGGCTTTGCCCGCGAGGTCGCCAACCGCGTCGTGTTCATGGACGCCGGGCAGATCATCGAGGCCAACACCCCGAACGAGTTCTTCGCCGCCCCGCAGCACGCCCGCACCAAGCTGTTCCTGAGCCAGATTCTGCGCTGAGCCCGGCAAACTGTGGCCTCGCCGGTCTGACCGCAAGCCTGGCACCATCCGAATCGGCTTGCCTCTTTTCGGACCATCCTCCGGAGAGAGACCTTGCAGAGCAGTGCCGGCGTGCGCGCATACCAGAATGCGCGACTGGAAAAGAAGCTGAAGAAGCAGGCGGACGCCGTCATGGCCTTCGCGATCGAGGCACTCGGGCAGGGCAGGCCCGATGAGGCCGAGATGCTCTGCCGCGAGATCTTGAAGGAGGTGCCGGATCATTTCCATGCCACGCACCTGCTCGGCCTGCGCGCGTTCGACGGCGGGCGGCTCGAGGAGGCGGAATTCCTGCTCGAGCGTGCGATTGCGCTCGATCCGCGTTCGCCCGATGCGCACGGCAATCTCGGGGCGGTCTATTTCGCGCTGGAGAAATTCGCTGGCGCCCGCGCCTGCCAGGAGAAGGCCATCGCGCTCAAGCCGAACTGTCCGATCACCCTGACCAATCTCGGCAATACGCTGCTGCACATCGGCCTCGGCAACGAGGCGATCGGGCTGCACGAGCGGGCGATCAGGCTGAAGCCGGATTATGCCGATGCGTTTTGCAACCGTGGCATGGCGGAATTGATGACGGGCCAGTTCGAGCGCGCCAAGGCGAGCTTCGACCGTGCCCTGACATTTCAGCCATCTCACGCCGAGGCGATCGCGGGCAGGGGGATGGTCAGCCTCGAGCTCCGGCACTTCGCGGAAGCGGGCGCCGCCTTCGACGCCGCGCTCGCGATCAAGCCGGGTTCGCCGCGGATTCTGCTGCAGCGTGGACGGCTCAACCTAAGTTTGTCCCGGCTGGAGCAGGCGGCCGCGGACCTCGACGCGGCGCTGGCGCAATCGCCACGGCTCGAGCTCGCGCTGTGCTGGCGGGCGCAGATCGCCATTCTCGCGGGAAACACGGCGCGGGCGATGGCAGGCGTCAAGACGCTGCTCAAGGTCAATCCGCGATCCGAAATGGGGCTGGCGCTGCTGGCAGCTTGTCACGTGAACCAGGGAGACATCGCGACCGCGCTCGCGCACCTCGACGCCGCGCTCGAGATCGCGCCGGATTTTCCGGAGGCGATCGGATACAAGATCTTCGTGCTGGACTACCTGCCGGAGGCCGATTTCGCCGCCCAGCAGGCCGCGCGGGAATACTGGTGGGACGCGATCGGCGCGAAGCTGCAGCAAAGGACGCTTTCGCCCCAGCAGCTCGATCCGGACCGGCAGATCGTGATCGGATACGTCGCATCCGAATTCAGGAACCACTCGGCGGCATACTCTCTGTTGCCGGTGCTGCGCCATCATGATCACGCCCGGTTCAAGATCGTCTGCTATTCCTGCTGGCCGGTGCAGGACGAGATGACGGAGAGATTCAAACCTCTCGCGGATGTCTTTGTCGATGCCGCACAATTGTCCGACGACGAGCTCGCCGACCGCATCCAGGCCGATGGCATTGATATTCTGATCGATGTCTCCGGGCACACGACCGGCAGCAGGCTTCATGTCTTTGCCCGCAAGCCGGCGCCGATCCAGGTCACAGGCTTCGGGCACGCCACGGGGACAGGCCTTCAAACCATGGACTACGTGCTCGCGGACCCGATCTTCATTCCGCAATCGGCGCGTCATCTCCTGGCCGAGAAGGTCCATGACCTGCCGTGCCTGATCACGATCGATCCGATTCTGGACATTCCGCCTTCAGAGCCACCCATGCTCCGCAACGGCTACGTCACTTTCGGGGTGTTCAACCGCATCTTCAAGATTTCGGACGAGGCCATCCGGGTGTGGTCGAACGTGATGCATGCGGTGACGGGATCGAAGATCATCATCAAGAACGGGCTGCTTGAGGATCCATTGCTGCGCGATCGGCTGGTCGCGCGGTTCGCGGCACACGGGATCGCCGAAGAGAACGTCATCTGCATGGGCTCGACCTCGCGCCCCGAGCATCTGCGGGCCTTCGCGATGGTCGACATGTCCCTCGACACCTTCCCGCAGAACGGCGGCATCAGCACCTGGGAGTCCCTCTATGCCGGCGTTCCCGTGGTCGCCAAGCTCGGCAGCGGCGCCTCGTCGCGCGCCGGCGGCTCCATCGTCGCCGCCGTCGGCCTGGAGGACTGGGTCGCCGAGGATGACGCGGGCTATGCAGCGATCGCGTGCAAATATGCGGCGCAGCCGTCCTACCTGGCAAAGCTGCGGGCGGATCTGCCGGCTCGGATCGCAGCCTCGCCGGCCGGCGACGTCGAATTTTACACGCGCGAGGTCGAAGCGGCTTATCGCCGGTTCTGGCGCGATCATTGTGCCGCCGCTTCGGAGGTGGCGTAGGAGGATCTTGCGCCGGGCCCCGGGAAATCCCGGAGGCGATAGGACTCCGGTGACCGGCGGGCCAAGCTCGCGAATCAGTTAGACTCTGCTGAGGGCATCCTCCGGAGATACACCTTGCAGAAGAGCGTCGGCGGCGCGCGCGCGTTCCAGAATGCGCGATTGCAGAAGAAGTTGATGAAGCAGGCCGACGCCGTCATTGCCGCTGCGGCGGACGCCTATGGCCAGGGCCGATATGCCGAGACCGAGGCGCTGTGCCGCGAGATCCTGAAAGCGCTTCCGGATCATGTCGATGCCATGCACCTGCTCGGCATGTGCGCCCATGACGGCCGGCGCCTGGAAGAGGCGAGGGAGCTGCTCGAGCGCGTGATTGCGCTCGATCCGCGCCTGCACGATGCCCACAACAACCTCGCGACCGTGCATTTCGATCTCGGCAATCTCGAAGAAGCACGGCGCTGCCAGGAGAGGGCGATCGCGCTGAAGCCGAATTTCGCGGTCGGGCTGACCAATCTCGGCAACACGCTGATGCATCTGGGGCAGTACGTGCAGGCGCTCGAGATGCACGAACGCGCCATCAAGATCAAACCGGATTACGCCGACGCGTACTGCAATCGCGGCATGATCGAGATCTTGCTGGGACAGGTCACGAAGGCCAAGGAGAGCTTCGATCGCGCCTTGCTGTTTCAGCCGCGCCACGCCGAGGCGATCGTCGGCCTCGGCATGGTCGCCATGGAGCTCCGGCACCACGAGGAGGCGGCGGCCAAGTTTGCGATGGCGCTCGCGATCAAGCCGGGCTCGCCGAGGATCCTGGCCCAGCGCGGGCGGCTCAGTTACGAGCTGCAGCGCCTGGAGCCCGCGCTTGCGGACTTCGATGCGGCGCTCGCGGTCTCGCCCAAGCTCGAGCTTGCGCTCCGGGGCAAGGCGCAGGTCTGCCTCGTGATGGGAAAGACCGCACAGGCGACGGCGGCGGCAACGGCGTTGATCGAGCAGAATCCGCGCTCCGAGATGGGGCTGGCGCTGATGGGCTTTGCCTATTCGAACCAGGGCGACATGGACTCTGCGATCGAATATCTCGATCGCGCGCTGGCGATCAGGCCGGACTATGGGGATGCAATCAGGGGCAAGATCTTCCTGCAGGACTATCGTGCCGAGGCCGATTTCGCCCTCCAGCAGGCGGTAAGACGCGAGTGGTGGGACCGGATCGGCTCCAAGCAGCCGCGGCGGACGCTGCCGAAGCGGGCGCTCGACCCGGACAAGCGGATTGTGGTCGGCTATGTCGCGGCCGAGTTCCGGCAACACTCGGCGGGGCTCACCTTGCTGCCGGTGCTGCGCCATCATGATCACGCCAAGTTCAAGATCATCTGCTATTACTCCTGGCCGGGCGCGGATGAGTACACCGCCAAGTTCAAGGCGCTGGCGGACGTCTGGGTCGACGCCTGGGACCTTTCCGACGACGAGCTCGCCGATCGCATTCAGGCCGACAATGTCGACATTCTGATCGACGTTTCCGGCCACACGACCGGCAACAGGCTGCAATGCTTCGCGCGGAAGCCGGCTCCGATCCAGGCCACCGGCTTCGGACACGCGACGGGCACGGGCATGCCGACCATGGATTACGTGCTCGCCGATCCCATTTTCATTCCGCCATCGGCCCGGCACCTGTTTCCCGAGAAGATCCACGATCTGCCGTGCCTGATCACGATGGAGCCGGTCACCAATCTAAAGCCCTCCGAGCTGCCAATGCTCCGCAACGGCTACGTCACCTTTGGTGTGTTCAACCGCATCTACAAGATCTCGGATGATGCGATCCGCGTGTGGTCGCGCATCATGCGGGAAGTGCCGGGATCGAAGATCATCCTCAAGCATGGTCTGCTCGACGACGCCCTGCTGCGCGATAGCCTGATCGCACGCTTCATCGCACAGGGTATTGCGGAGGAGGACATCACTTGCCTCGGCACCACCTCGCGTGACGACCATCTGATGGCCTTCGACAAGATCGATATTTCCCTCGACACGTTCCCGCAGAACGGCGGCATCAGCACCTGGGAATCCCTCTACAAGGGCGTTCCGGTCGTGGCCAAGCTCGGCATTGGAGCCTCCTCGCGTGCCGGCGCCTCCATCGTGGCGGCCGTCGGCCTCGGCGACTGGGTCGCGGAGGACGACGACGGCTATGTCGAGATCGCCCGCAAGTTTGCCTCGCAGCCCGAATATCTGGCGAAGTTGCGCGCGGGCTTACCGGCCCAGATCGCAGCCTCGCCCGCCGGCAATGTCGAGATCTACACGCGTGAGCTCGAGGCGGGCTACCGAAAGTTCTGGCGCGACTATTGTGCCGCTGCCGCCGAGCACGGCGACGCTGCGGTCAGCGGGGCGGACGCACCTGGCGGCTCCTGAGCCGCGTCCTGCAGGCGACCCCCGGGATATCCCGGACGGATTTCTGGTCCGGCAGCCCGGCCGGGTCGGTGCGCGAATCAGTTAGACTCGGCCTTGGGCCATCTTCCGGAGAGACACCTTGCAGAGCAGCGTCGGCGCGCGCGCATTCCAGAATGCGCGATTGCAGAAGAAATTGAAGAAGCAGGCCGACGCCGTCATCTCCGCAGCGGCGAGCGCCTATGGCCAAGGCAGATATGCGGAGAGCGAGGCGCTCTGCCGCCAGATTTTGCAAGCCGTTCCGGATCATTTCGACGCCACACACGTGCTCGGCCTCAGCTTGCAGCAGGGCGGGCGCCTCGACGAGGCGCAACAGCTGCTCGAGCGCGCGATTGCGATCGATCCGCGTTCGCATGAGGCTCAGAGCAATCTCGCGGCGCTCTACTTCGTGCTTCAGAAATTGGAAGCGGCGCGCGCCTGTCAGGAGAAAGCGATCGCGCTGAAGCCGAATTTTACGCCGGCCCTGGCCGGTCTCGGCAACACCCTGCTCCAGATGAACCTGCCCGAGCAGGCCATCGAGGTCTACGATCGCGCCATCAAGCTGAAGCCCGACTACGCCGACGCGCTTTGCAATCGTGGCGTGGCGGAGCTGGCGCTGTTCCGGTTTGACCGTGCCAGGGAGAGCTTTGATCGCGCTTTGTTGTTTCAGCCGCGCCACGTCGAAGCACTCATCGGCAAGGGCGTGGTCAGCATCGAGCTCAAGCGCTACGATGAGGCGGAAGCTGCGCTCGCAGCGGCATTCGCGATCAAGCCCGATTCGGCCAAGATTCTGGCGCAGCGCGGACGCCTCAACTCGGCGCTGTCGCGGCTGGAACAGGCGGCGGCGGACTTCGATGCGGCACTTGCGCTTTCGCCCCGGTTCGAAATGGCCTTGCGGGGAAAGGCGGAGGTCTCGCTCAGCCTGGGAAATACCGCACAGGCGATCCTGGCCTCCACGACCTTGCTCGAGCAAAATCCACGTTCCACGATCGCATTGGCGTTGCTGAGCTCCTGTTTTGCAAATCAGGGAGAAATCGCGTCCGCAATCGAACATCTCGACGCCGCGCTGGCGATCTCGCCGGATCCAGACTTGATGGCGCGGAAGATCTACTATCTGGACTTTCTCCCCGACGCCGATTTCACGATCCAGCAGGCGACGCGAAGGTCCTGGGGCGAGGCGATCGGTGCCTGCGTGCCGCAGAGGAAGCTCGCCCCCCGCCAGCTCGATCCCGACAGGCGGATCGTGATCGGCTATGTTTCCGCCGAATTCTGGTATCATTCGGCGGCGTTCGGCTTGCTGCCGGTGCTGCGCCATCACGATCATGCCAGCTTCGAGGTCGTCTGCTATTCGTGTTCGCCGACACGAGATGCGATCACAGCCGAATTCAAGTCGGCGGCAGACGGCTGGGTCGATGCCTGGCAGATGTTCGACGACGAACTGGCCGATCGTATCGAGGCCGACAAGGTCGATATCCTGATCGACGTGTCCGGGCACTCGTCGGGCAACAGGCTTCAGGTCTTCGCCCGCAAGCCGGCTCCCATCCAGGTCACGGGCTTCGGGCACGCGACCGGTACGGGCCTTCGGACGATGGACTACGTGCTCGCGGATCCGGTCTTCATTCCGCAATCGGCGCGGCATCTGCTGGCCGAAACAGTCTATGACCTGCCGTGCCTGATCACGATCGATCCCATCCTGGATGTGCCGCCTTCGGAGCTTCCCATGCTTCGCAACGGCTACGTCACTTTCGGCGTGTTCAACCGCGTCAACAAGATCTCGGACGAGGCCATTCGCGTGTGGTCGAACGTGATGCGGGAGGTGGCCGGATCGAAGATCATCATCAAGCATACGCTGCTCGACGATCCCCTGGTGCGCGACGGCCTGCTCGCGCGCTTTGTCGCCCACGGGATCGCCGAGGAGAGGATCACCTGCCTCGGCTCGTCCGAGCGCGCCGATCATCTGCGAGCCTTCGCGCTGGTCGATATTTCGCTCGATCCGTTTCCGCAGAACGGCGGCGTCAGCACCTGGGAATCCCTCTATGCGGGCGTTCCGGTCGTCGCCAAGCTCGGCCACGGCGCATCCTCGCGCGCCGGCGGCTCCATCGTGGCCGCCGTCGGTCTTGACGACTGGTTGGCCGAGGACGACGAGGGCTACGCCGCTATCGCGTGCAAATTCGCTGCCCAGCCCGCGCATCTGGCAAAGCTGCGCGCGGAATTGCCGGCCCGGATCGCGGCTTCGGCCGCGGGTAATGTCGAAACCTACACGCGCAGGGTCGAGGAGGGTTACCGCAAGTTCTGGCGCGACTATTGTGCCGCGGCCTCGGAAAGCGGGCGGGTCGCTTGAGCCGGCCGAACTGCGCAGATTTTGTGGATCTGCGCCCTCGGCCCGATGATGCGTGTGACGATCAGACGAAGGGCGGCTTGATGTTGCTGCGCTTCTCCAGCCATTCCGGCACCGGCAGGTTCTTGGCGCGCATGAAGTCGGCGTTGAACAGCTTCGACAGATAGCGGCTGCCGGAATCGCACAGCACGGTAACGATCGTCTTGCCGGGCCCGAGCTGCTTCGCAAGCCGCATCGCGCCGACGACATTGATGCCCGTCGAGCCGCCGAGGCACAGACCTTCGTGCTGGAGCAGCTCGTAGATCGCACTGACCGCGTCGGTGTCGGGAATGAGATAGGCATCGTCGACCTTGGCGGTCTCGACGATGGCGGTGGCGCGGTTGAGGCCGATGCCCTCCGTGATCGAGCCGCCCGGCGTCGCCTTGGGATCGCCGGTCCTGAAATATTCGTACATGCCGGCACCGTGGGGATCGGCGCAGGCGATGCGGATGTTCTTGTTCTTCTCCTTCAAATAGCGGCTGACGCCGGCGAGCGTGCCGCCGCTGCCAACCGAGCAGACGAAGCCGTCGACCTTGCCGCCGGTCTGCTCCCAGATCTCAGGCCCCGTGGATTCGTAATGCGCCTTGGCGTTGTCCAGGTTGTTCCACTGGTCGGCGAACAGCACGCCATTGGGCTCGGTCTTGCGCAGCTCGTCGGCGAGCCGCCGGCCGACATGCTGGTAGTTGTTGGGGTTGGCGTAGGGAAGGGCCGGCACCTCGATCAGCTCGGCACCGCAAAGCTTCAGAAAGTCCTTCTTCTCCTGACTCTGCGTCTCCGGGATTACAATCAGGGTGCGATAGCCGCGCGCGCTCGCAACCACGGCAAGGCCGATGCCGGTATTGCCGGCGGTCGCTTCCACCACCAGCCCGCCGGGCTTCAGCTCGCCGCGCTTCTCGGCCTCCAGGATCATCCATTTGCCGGCGCGGTCCTTCACCGACTGACCGGGATTCATGAACTCGGCCTTGCCCAGGATGGTGCAGCCGGTCAATTCCGAAGCCTGCTTGAGCTTGATCAGGGGGGTGTTGCCGATGGCTTCGACAACGTCGTTGCGAATGGTCATGTCGGGGGAAATCACTACCAAGGGGTTGATCGGCTTTGGCCCGAACCTAGTGCTTGGGAGGCCAAAGGGGAAGGCTTTTGCGCTGCGGCGAACCTGACCGAAACGCCCGCGGAAACAGTGATATGCCCGAGACGAGACCGGCGCTGATGCGCGCGGCCGCGAGGCGGGATATCGGTAGGAGGAAACGACCGAACCCCGGCCAGGGCACGAACGATTGCGCTCCCCATCAGCACTGTCGCGACCGATTCTTGCCACTGGCGAGACGGGTCGCGACAGGACACGTGGACGCGGTGACGGCCAAAGAGATATCGGTACGTTGGACGGCTTCGTTTTCGGCAAGATTGGCTGGTGTTGTGCGTCGCCCAGAGGGTGGGACTGAGCTGAAGGCGTGCAACGCGTTGGGAATAAAGAGCGAAGCTAAGGGTGTGGCCGCGATATCACATGAAATCTTGGTAAGCTTGCTTACGTTTCCCAATGTTTCGCAATGAAGAAAGTCTCTGCGAGACAGGCGCTTTTCGCATTCTTGTCAGTTCGCTCCCGCCTCGTTGGCACGGGCATCTCGCAATTGCGGCACTGTCCCGCCGTTCCGGGCCCGGCTAGTATGAAGCTCAGGTTCCGCAGAAAGCATCATTACTGTGAGCGCGTCGTCCAAAGCCTCCCGACCGTCCCGCCGCGAATCGGTTAATCCGGCAGCGTTGCGGCGGCTTGATCTGCCCGGCGGGGGGTGGATGTGACACAGCAAGTTCCAGTGATCGCCTCGCGGCGGTCTCTCGGTTCTGCATTCGGAACGCTGCGCGCGGCGCGATGGATTGCGGTGCTCTGTCTCGCCGCCGGCTCGGGGGCGTGCGTGCTGACCCAGGATCTTCCCGATCCCGCGCTCGACGTTCCCGCGCACTACAAATATGCCGGCAAGGGCGATGCGCCGCCGTCGCTGGATTGGTGGCGCGGCTTCCGCTCCGCGGAGCTGACGCAACTGATGGAGGAGGCGCAGACCGTTAATCTCGACATTGCCGCAGCCGTGGCGCGCATTGTCCAGGCTGACGCGCAGGCGCGACAGGCCGGCGCGGCGCTGCTGCCGAGTGTCTCGACAGCCGGATCGGAGTCCTATTCACGCACATCCGGCTCGAGCGCTTCGGGGCTGTCCATCGGCGGGCGCGAGGTCGTCAATTACTCGGCCTCGCTGAGCGCGAGCTATCAGCTCGATTTCTGGGGGCAGAACCGCGACGCGCTGCAATCGGCGGAGGAGACGGCGAACGCCAACCGTTTCGATCGCGACACGGTCGCGCTGACGACGCTCGCCGCCGTCGCCAACGCCTATTTCCAGGTGCTCGCCTCGCAGGACCGCATCAGGACCTCACAGCGCAACATCGCGAGCGCGCAGCGCATCCTCGATGCGGTGAGGGAGCGCCGCAGGGCGGGCACCGGCACCGATCTCGACGTTGCCCAGCAGGAGAGCGTGCTGGCGAACCAGAAGGCGCTGGTGCCGCCGTTGCGCCAGACGCTCGACCAGAACGTCAACGCGCTCGCCGTGCTGGTGTCGCGGCCGCCGGAGAGCGTGCGCGTGCACGGCGGCTCTCTGGACCGGATCGCGATCCCGCGCGTGACGCCCGGCCTGCCGTCGGAGCTCCTGACGCAGCGGCCGGACATCCGCCGACAGGAGGCGCAGCTCGCCTCGGCCACCGCCAACATCGGCAATGCCCGCGCTCAGTTCTTTCCGACCATCCAGCTCACCGGCAATGGCGGCTACCAGAGCTCGGCGCTGGTCTCGCTGTTCCAGCCGCATGCGGCCTTCTTCCAGCTCGTCGGCAGCGCGACACAGCCGATCTTCGACGGCGGCAGGATCCTCGGCAATTTCGAATTGGCCAAGGCGCGGCAGGACGAGCTGCTGCAAACCTATCGCAAGACCATCGTCCAGGCCTTTGCCGACGTCGACAACGCCCTGTTCTCGATCAAGCAGACCACGATCAGGCTGCAATTGCAGCGCGACGTCGTCGCCGCCTCGCGTCGCGCCTTCGATCTTTCCGAGCAGCAATTGCGTGCCGGCACCGCCGACATCGTCACAGTGCTCAACACCCAACTGACCCTGTTCCAGGCGGAAGACGCGTTGTGGCAGGCCCAACTCGCACGGCTTCTGGCCATCGTCAGCCTGTACCAGGCGCTCGGCGGCGGCTGGGAGCCGCGAATGGAGAAACCGGTCAATGCTCTTTAAGCCGGACACCAAGCAGGGCGCGGGAGAGGGGACGACGAAGAGATCGCGCGGCCGTGGCTTCGTCATGACCCTGATCACGCTCGCGATCCTTGGCGGCCTTGGTTACGTCGGCTGGATTGCAATGCAGCAGCAGCAGGCGAACAACCGCAATCAGCGCCCCGATCTGCCGGTGCCGGTGCTGGCGGCGAGCCCGCGCATCCAGGACGTGCCGGTTTATCTCGACGGCGTCGGCGCGATCCGCGCGCTCAACACCGTAACCGTGCGCTCGCAGGTCGACGGCAAGCTGATCGCGGTCAACTTCACGGAAGGCCAGGACGTCAAGAAGGGCGACGTGCTCGGCGAAATCGATCCGGCGATCTATCAGGCTCAGTACGACCAGGCGGTTGCCAAGAAGGCGCAGGATCAGGCCCAGCTCGCCAACCAACGCATCGACCTCGCGCGCTACGAGCAGCTCGCTGCCTCCAACGCCGGCTCCAAGCAGCAGGCAGACACCCAGCGTGCGCTGGTCGCGCAGACCGAGGCGTTGGTCAAGGCCGACCAGGCTGCGATCGACAACGCGGCGGCGACGCTGAGCTACACCAAGATCGTGGCGCCGATCTCGGGCCGTGTCGGCCTGCGCCTGGTCGACCAGGGCAACATCATCCATGCTTCCGACACCACGGGCCTCGTGGTGATCACGCAATTGCAGCCGATCGCGGTGTGGTTCAGCCTGCCGCAACAGCAGATCATGCGCGTCAACGCGGCGGCGGCGAAGGGGCCGCTCGCGGTCGACGTGTTCGGCAATGACGGCATCACGGTGATCGATACCGGCAAGCTCACCGGCATCGACAACCAGGTCGACCAGACCACCGGCACGCTCAAGCTCAAGGCCGAATTCCCCAATGCCAATTACCAGCTCTGGCCGGGCCAGTTCGTCAATGTCCGCCTCAAGGTCGAGACCTTGACGCAGGCGTTGGTGGTGCCGACCTCGGCGGTGCAGCGCGGCCCGATCGGCACTTTCAGCTACGTTATCGGCGCGGACAACATCGTCTCGGCCAAGCCCGTGACGGTGACCCAGCAGAACGAGCATGACGCCGTGATCGCCAGCGGCCTGTCGGCGAGCGAGAGGGTGGTCACCACGGGCTTCGCAAATCTGTCCGACGGCTCCAAGGTGATCGTCGGCCGCGACGACCAGACTCCATCGGCCGATCTTGCCCCGCGCAAGCGCTCGCGCGCACCGGACGCCCAGAAGAAGGATGGTGCCAACGAAGGCCAGAAGGACGGCCAAGCCAAGGACGGCGAGTTGCGCGCCAAGCGCAAGAGCAGCGAAGGCGACCAGAAGGGGCAGACGGGACCGGCGCCGGGGCCGGGGGCATCGGAAAGTGGAGCCAAGCAGCCATGATCCCGACAACAGCCGCTTGAAGCGGCAGGCATAACCAATGGGCGTCTCCGAACCCTTCATCCGCCGGCCGATCGCGACCTCGCTGCTCGGCATCGCGCTTCTGATCGGCGGGCTGCTCGGCTATTTCGCACTGCCCGTCTCGGCGCTGCCGCAGGTCGATTTCCCGACCGTGCAGGTGACGACGCAGCTGCCGGGCGCGAGTCCGGACGTGATCGCCTCGCTGATCACCGCGCCGCTGGAGCGGCAGCTCGGGCAGATCCCGTCGCTCTCGGCGATGAACTCGACGAGCTCGTTCGGCGTCAGCCAGATCTCGCTGCAGTTCGAGCTCAACCGCGACATAGACGGGGCGACGCAGGACGTGCAGGCCGCGATCAATGCCGCCGCGGGCGTGCTGCCGAGGACGCTGCCTTACCCGCCGACCTACGCCAAGGTGAACCCGGCGGATGCGCCGGTGATGACGTTGGCGCTGCGCTCGGACACGATCTCGCTGCGGGTGATGAGCGACATCGCCGACACCATTCTGGCGCAACGTTTGAGCCAGATCTCCGGCGTCGGGCGCGTGTCCGTGCTGGGCGGGTTGAAGCCGGCCGTGCGCATCCAGGCCGATCTGGCGCGCCTTGCAGCCTACGGCATCGCGATGGAAGATCTGCGCACCGCGATCGCCAATGCCAATGTCTCGGGGCCGAAAGGCTCGCTCGACGGCGCGCAGCAATCCTACATCATCGCCGCCAACGACCAGATCGCGGCGGCCGAAGCCTACAAGCCCGTCATCATCGCCTATCGCAACGGCTCGCCGGTGACCATTGCCGACGTCGCCCAGATCGTCGACGGCCTCGAGAACGACCGCACCGGCGGCTGGTACCAGGGCACGCCGGCGGTCATCCTCGACATCCAGCGCCAGCCCGGCGCCAACGTCATCGACGTCGTCAGCCAGATCCGCGCCGAGATCCCGAAACTGCAGCGCGCGATCCCGGCCGGCGTGAATCTCACCATCGTCTCCGATCGCACCGTCACCATCCGCGCCTCGGTGCGCGACGTACAATTCACTCTGGTCCTTGCCGTCGTGCTGGTGACGCTGGTCGTGCTGCTGTTCCTGCGTTCGTTGCGCGCGACCGTGATCGCCGGCGTCGCGCTGCCGCTGTCGCTGATCACGAGCTTCGGCATCATGTATTTTGCCGGCTTCAGCCTCGACAATCTGTCGCTGATGGCGCTCACGATCGGCACCGGATTCGTCGTCGACGATGCCATCGTGATGATCGAAAACATCGTGCGTCACATGGAAAATGGCGATGGCGCGATGGAAGCCTCGCGCAAGGGCGCCAGCGAGATCGGCTTTACCGTGATCTCGCTGACGGTGTCGCTGATTGCGGTCTTCATCCCGCTCCTGTTCATGTCGGGCCTGGTCGGGCGCATGTTCCGCGAATTCGCGCTGACCTTGACGATTGCGGTCGTGACCTCGGCGGTGGTCTCGCTGACGCTGACGCCGATGATGTGCTCGCGGCTGCTCAAGCACGCGCACGAGGAGCTGGCCGTGCCGGGATTGGCCGCGATCAGCCGCTTCATCGACCGTACGGTCGACGCCTATCACACGTCGCTGTTGTGGGTGCTGGAGCGTCAGCGCGCCACGCTGGTCGTGACGTTCGTTACGCTGATCGCGACGCTGGTGCTCTATGTCGTCGCGCCCAAGGGCTTCCTGCCGCTGCAGGACACCGCGTCGATCACGGCGGTGACCGAGGCGGGGCCCGACGTGTCGTTTGCGGAAATGAAGAGGCGGCAGGCCGAGGCGGCCGAGGCCATCAGGGCCGACCCTGATGTGGTCGGCGTGGTGTCGGTGATCGGTGCGGGCTCCGTCAACCCGACCACCAATGTCGGCCGGCTCGTCATGAGCTTGCGGCCGCGCGGCGAGCGCCAAGACGATGTCAGCGTGGTCGTAACTCGGCTGAAGGAGCGGGTCTCCGGCATCCCCGGCATGACCGTCTATTTCCAGCCGGTGCAGGACGTGCAGATCTCGACCCAGTCGAGCCGCTCGCAATACCAGTACACGCTGACCGGCACCGATGCGGCGCTGGTCTCGGAATGGGCGCGCAAGCTGGTTGCGGAGATGCGGCGCGATCCTCTTTTCCGAGACGTCTCCTCCGAGGCGCAGGAGGGCGGCCTGCGGGCGCAGCTCGATGTTGACCGCACGCGCGCCGGCCAGCTCGGGGTAAGCCTGCAAGCAATCACCGACACGCTGAACGATGCCTTCGCGCAGCGGCAGATCTCGACCATCTACGGCCAGGCCAACCAGTACCGCGTGGTGCTGGAGGCCCTGCCGATGTATCAGCGCGATCCCTCGATCCTGTCGAAGCTCTATCTGCCGGGCGCCGCGAGCGCCACCGCCGGCGCGCCCAATGCCCAGGTGCCGCTGTCGGCCTTTGCGACGCTGAAGCGGACCACGGCGCCGCTCGCGATCTCGCACCAGGCGCAATTCCCGTCGGTGTCGCTCAGCTTCAACCTGGCGCCGGGCGCGGCGCTTGGCGATGCCGTCGAAGCTGTGAAGGTGATCGAGACCCGCATCGGCATGCCGGGCAGCATCGTCGGCGTCTATGCCGGCGACGCCGCCGAATTCGCCAAGGCACTCGCCGGCCAGCCGTGGCTGCTGCTCGCCGCCGTCATCACGATCTACATCGTGTTAGGGGTGCTCTACGAGAGCTATATCCATCCGATCACGATCCTGTCGACGCTGCCCTCGGCCGGTGTCGGCGCCATCCTGGCGCTGATGCTGTGCGGAGAGGACCTCTCGGTGATCGGCCTGATTGGCATCATCCTCTTGATGGGCATCGTCAAGAAGAACGCGATCATGATGATCGACTTTGCGCTCGAGGCCGAGCGCGGGCGGGGCATGTCGCCGAACGAAGCGATCGTGCAGGCGTGTCTGTTACGCTTCCGTCCGATCATGATGACGACGCTGGCGGCGCTGTTCGGGGCGCTGCCGCTCGCGATCGAGAGCGGCACCGGCGCCGAGCTGCGCTTTCCCCTCGGCATCTCCATCATCGGCGGTCTGCTGCTCAGCCAGCTCCTGACACTTTACACGACGCCCGTGATCTACCTGGCGCTCGACCGCATCAACCGCCGGTTCGAGCAGGCATTGCCGCCGGCCGAATCCGGCGGCCCGCCGGTCGCCGGCGCGACCGAGGGGATGCAGTGATGGCATCGATCTCGGAGCCCTTCATCCGCCGCCCGGTCGCGACCACGCTGCTGTCGATCGGGCTGTTCCTGCTGGGTGTCGTCGCCTACCAGTTCCTGCCGGTCGCCTCGGTTCCGAATGTCGACTTCCCCGCGATCTTCGTCTCCGCCAGCCGGCCCGGCGCCGATCCGTCCGTGATGGCGGCGACGGTGGCGTCGCCACTGGAGCGGCGGTTGGGAGAGATCGCCGGCATCAACCAGATCACCTCGACCTCGAGCCTCGGCACGACCAGCATCCAGCTTCAGTTCGACATCGGCCGCAACATCGACAAGGCCGCGCGCGACGTGCAGGCGGCCATCAACGCCGCGATGGTCGACCTGCCGAGCGACCTGCCGACGCTGCCGCGTTTCCGCAAGGCAAACACGGCCGGCGCACCCATCTTCGTGCTGGCGTTGACCTCCAAGACGATCTCTCCGTCGGCGATCTACGACGTCGCCGACAGCGTCTTGGCGCAACGCATCTCGCAGGTGCCGGGCGTCGGCAACGTGTCGATCTCCGGCGCCGACCAGCCGGCCGTGCGCGTGCAGCTCAACCCGGTTGCGCTGTCCAATGCTGGAATCGCCACTGACGACGTGCGGACAGCGATCATCGCCGCCAACGCGCTCGGCCCCGTCGGCATCTTCGAAGGCGAGCGCCAGAGCGAGACGCTGTCGCTGAACAAGCAGATGCGCACGGCGAAGGAGTTCCGCGACATCGTCATCAAGAGCTCGGGCAATAATTTCGTGCGGCTGTCGGACGTCGCCGACATCGAGGATTCCGTCCGCAACGTCCGCTCGATCGCCTGGTTCAACAGGCAACCGGCGGTTCTGATCCAGATCACCAAGCAGGGCGATGCCAACGTCATCGACACCGTCGACCGGGTCAAGGCGCTCATCCCCGAGCTGAAGCAGTGGATCCCGGCCGGTGTCGAGATCTCCACCCTGGTCGATCGGACCGGCACGATCCGCGCCAGTGTGCTGGACATGCAATGGACGCTGCTGGCAACGTCCGTCCTTGTGATGGTCGTCGTGTTCGTGTTCCTGCGGCGGCTGACGCCGACCATCGCGGCCGGCATCTCGGTGCCGCTGGCACTCGCCGGCACTTGCGCAGGCATGTGGGTCGCAGGCTTCTCCATCGACAACCTGTCGCTGATGGCGCTCGCCATCTCCGTCGGCTTCGTCGTCGACGACGCCATCGTCATGATCGAGAACATGTTCCGCAACCTCGAGCAAGGCATGCGGCCGTTCCGGGCGGCGCAGGAGGGCGCCAAGCAGATCGGCTTCACCGTGGTCTCGATCAGCCTGTCGCTGATCGCCGCCTTCACGCCGCTGATCTTCATGGACGGCGTCGTCGGCCGGCTCCTGCGCGAATTCTCGCTGACGCTGACCTTTGCCATCCTGGTCTCGACGCTGGTGTCGCTGACGGTCACGCCGATGATCTGCGCCCATTACATCCGGCAGACCACCTCCGGCACGGCAACGCTGTTCGACCGCATTATCGAAGGCGCGCTATCGCGCACCGTCGCGTTCTACGCCCGCAGCTTGCGCACCGTGCTGGAATTCCCGCTGCTGACGCTGCTGGTGTTCTTCGCCACCATCGCGCTCACGGTGACGCTCTACATCAAGGTCCCCAAAGGCTACTTCCCGACCGACGATTCCGGCCTCATCATCGGCGCGACGCGCGCCTCGGCGGACATCTCGTTTCAGTCGATGCTCGGCCTGCAGCAGCGGCTCGCCGAGATCGTGATGCGGGATCCGGCCGTGGCCGGCATCGGCTCGACCGTGGGCAGCGGAGGCGGGGGGCCGGGGCCGGCAACCTCGAACCGCGGCACCATGTTCATCAGCCTGAAGCCGCCGGAGGAGCGTGGCCACGTGTCGACTGAGGTCGTGATCGACCGGCTCAGGCGCGCGCTGTATCCCGTGCCCGGCATCCGCCTCTTCATGTTCGCCGCCCAGGACGTGCGGGCCGGCGGGCGTCAGAGCGATTCCGACTACCAATATACGCTCACCAGCACCGATCTCGGCCTGTTGCAGAAATGGGCGCCGATCGTGGCCAAGCGCCTGGAGAGCGTGGAGGGCATCACCGACATCTCCAGCGATCGCGATCCCGGCGGGCTGCAGCTGACGCTCGCCATCGACCGCCAGAAGGCGTCCGCGCTCGGCGTCAGGGTCCAGGACATCGACAACGCGCTGAACAACGCTTTCGCACAGCGGCAGATCTCGATCATCTACACCCAGCGCAATCAGTACATGACCGTGCTGGAGATCGACCCGAAGTTCCAGGTCGACCCCTCCAATCTCGATCGCATCTACGTCGCCGGGGCGGGAGATGCGCAGGTGCCGCTGTCGGCCGTGGTGCGCGCGACGCGTGGGCTCGCTGCGCTTGCCGTCTATCATTCGCAGTCGTTCCCATCGACCACGGTGTCCTTCAACCTGATGCCGGACGTGCCGCTTCAGGCGGCGACCCAGAACATCCAGCGCGCGGTCGACGAGTTGCACATGCCCGAAGGCATTCGTGGCAGCTTCGACGGCAATGCCGGCGATTTCGCCAGGACCAGCGGTCGTCAGCCGCTCCTGATCCTCGGCGCGCTGGTCGCGATGTATATCGTGCTCGGGGTGCTCTATGAGAGCCTCGCCCATCCGCTCACGATCATCTCGACGCTGCCTTCGGCCGGCTTAGGTGCGCTGCTGGCCTTGCAGCTCACCAACACGCCGCTGACGGTGATCGCCTTCGTCGGCATCATCCTCTTGATCGGCATCGTCAAGAAGAACGGCATCATGATGGTGGACTTCGCGCTCGATGCCGAGCGCCAGCGCGGCCTGTCCTCGGCCGAGGCGATCTTCGAGGCCTGCCAGGCGCGCTTCCGCCCGATCCTGATGACGACCATGGCGGCGCTGTTTGCCGGCATTCCGCTGGTGATCGCGACCGGCCCCGGCACGGAGTTGCGCCGCCCACTCGGCATCACCATCATCGGGGGCCTGTTCGTCTCGCAGATCCTGACGCTGTACACGACGCCCGTGATCTACCTCCTGATCGACCGCCTGCGGCGGCGATCCGAGCCGCGTCCGCTGGCGGCCCCGGCGGAATAGGTTGTTGCAGCGCCGCGTCAAGCGTATAGCGGCGCCATGTCCAATCCGTCCGACACTACCGCCGCGCCGGCCGAGCCGATCCCCGAATGCCCGCATTGCCAGAAGCCGATGCCGCTGTGCATTTGCGACAGCGTCACGCCGATCGAGAACCGGCTCTCGCTCCTGATCCTGCAGCATCCGCAGGAGCAGGACAGGGCGCTCGGCACGGCGCGGCTGCTGGCCAGGCATTTTGCCGATGCCACGGTGCGGGTCGGCCTGTCCTGGCCGAGCCTGTCCAAGGCGCTGGGACGACCGGTCGAGAATGCTTCGCACTGGGCGGTGCTCTATCTCGGCTCGGCACGCGCGGCCGATCTCGATGCCGAAGCTGAGATCGTCGCGCTCAACCGCAAGGGCGAGGTCGCGGAGAACCAGCGCGCGATCCTCGGCAAGCTCGAAGGCGTGGTGCTGCTCGACGGCACCTGGAGCCAGGCCAAGGCGCTGTGGTGGCGCAATCCCTGGATGCTCAAATGCCAGCGCGTGATCCTCAATCCGGCGCATCCCTCTCGCTACGGGCGCTTGCGCAAGGAGCCGCGCCGCGACGGCCTCTCGACCATCGAAGCCGCCGCGACGATCCTCGCCGGCCTCGAGCGGCGCTCTGATATCGCCGAGACGCTTCATGCCAGTTTCGAACGGATGCTGGCTCGCTACCGCGAGGTCCAGGCCGAGATGCCGGAACTGGCACCCAAGCCCGCGCCCAAGGGCCGCCGGCGCGACTTCCGGCGCGGCAAGCGCGCCTGATTTTGCCTGGACATTTCGCTGTGCTACCCGCGGGCCGTGGGGTTGCCTAAGCCATTGATCCCCTATATTGGTCCGCCCTTACGGGGCCACGTGGCGGAGTGGTTACGCAACGGTCTGCAAAACCGTGTACACCAGTTCAATTCTGGTCGTGGCCTCCATCACAAGTCTCTGATTTTCCGCAAAATTTTGACTTTTGGGCGGTTTCGCCGAGCCGCACGCGCCAGCCAGTCACCGGGTTTGCCCGGGGCTTGGCGGAAAGGTGCGATTCAGTCCTCTGGCATAGACTTCGCATCTGCGAAGAGACGCATCCAAACCCTGGAGCTGGAGAGCACGTGGGCGACGTCGTTCGATTTGTCCCGAAATCCGAGCTGGAGCGGGCCCGCCTCATTGCTGAGGCGCGCGCGATCTATGACAGCATCTTTCCGCCGGCTGCACCCGACCGGGCGCCGCAGCACGGC
The DNA here is from genome assembly GCF_044909005.1 of Bradyrhizobium sp. USDA 223. Classification (NCBI taxonomy): domain Bacteria; kingdom Pseudomonadati; phylum Pseudomonadota; class Alphaproteobacteria; order Hyphomicrobiales; family Nitrobacteraceae; genus Bradyrhizobium; species Bradyrhizobium sp. USDA 223. The sequence goes on along the minus strand of NZ_JBIYDR010000001.1, from coordinate 2,624,175 downwards.
GAGGAGCGCGTCAAGACTTGATCGGGCTGCGCCGGTCCCCCCCGGCGCTCGGTCACGCCGAACCGCCCGCAAGGCGGACGCATCGGTTCACTTCAAGGCGGACCTCAGCAGGCCGCGTACCAGTCGTCGGGAAAGGGCAGGAGGGGCCAGGCGCCCTCGTTGTCATTGGCAGCGTTGGGCGTCGCGTTGAAGCTCCACGAGCGGGGCACGTATTCCTCCACCGGCACAGGCGCGAAATCCTCAAACACCATGGCGTCCCGGACAGCATCCAGCAGCAAATTGAATTCGGCTTCGCTCATCACACCCTCGCAGAACGCGGACGGCGCAATGTCGCAAAGCCGATTTGTTTCCGTATTGACCCGATCGTTCGCATTTTAACGATGCGGCGATCGGGACCCGAATGGTTAGCGATTCCTGAAAATCCCCGGGGCAACCCTATGTGCCGCCGCCGCGCGGCGGGTGTAAGATCACGTCCCTGGCGGTTTATTTCTCGTAACCCCTTTGCACCGTGCCGGCCAATGCAGGCCGGAGCGGGCAGTGCAGAGCGGGAGACCGGTCATGAAGGCGAGGTTCTTGCGGTTTGCGGGCGTGAAGAGCCGGGCGCGGAGCGCCTCGACGGTCGGGCTGTTCCTGACGCTGTTTGCCTCCGCGGCCCATGCACAGGGAACGGCAGAGCAGCGGCGGGCCTGTACGCCCGATGTCTACCGGCTCTGCGCCGGCGAGATCCCCAACGTCCGCGCCATCACCGCCTGCCTGCGTCGCAACCGCGCCAACCTCAGCGAGGCCTGCCGATCCGTATTCGACCAGGCGGGTGGCTGAACGGCCCGCCTGTGGGTTTGTGCGCAGCAAGTGTCTCGCAGAGGCTCGCGAATCGGTCACAGGCACCCTGTGGATATGCTGTGGATTTGCTGCGGATGCCGGACGTGAATGCTTCGTACCGTCGTCGCATCTTGGTCGGCGATCGTCATATCTCCGTCAAATGAGCTCACCGAAATAATTGCGCGATCTGGCAGATCGCTGCTGCGGCCGGAGCTCCGCGCAACGGCGCGTCGAGAGAATGACGGCTTACCGAACACCCACAGCATTCGTCTCAAATTTCAACCGAAGCGTGCATCAAATCTTGATCGGCCGTCCGCTAGGGATGATCGGCAGCCTTGAACGCAGGCCCTCGTCGCCGCGACTAACCTACAGAGTGCATAGGAATCAGCAGAACGTGATCGAGTTTCCTCTTCCGAAAGCACCAAAATGGTGCTTTAGTGCTTTCTATGAGCCCATCTCGCAAAAACGCGCCGTCCGCGCTGCGTTACCGGCTTGCCCCTGACCCGGCCGCCAAGGCCGCCATCGAGGCGACATTCCAGGCTTATGACCGCATGATGGAAATCCTCGATGAGGTGGCGCGGACCCACAATGTGGGTTCCAATGTGGTCCTGCTCCATGCCCATGCCTATGAGCCGATCCGCAAACAGACGGCGCTGCCTTCGCGGCTGGTGACGTTGGGGCTCCGCGACCGCGCGGAGTATCGCGCCGCGCAAGGGCGCCGCCTGCCGCTCGACGACAAGCTCGCCAAGATCAAGGGGCCCGCCACCATTTCGATTGCGACCGTGCAAGGGCGCTTCAGCGTGCCCTTCGACTACGCCGGCTATGCCGAGGGCTGGGGGCAGAGCGTGCCGGCGCGCCTCATCCGCACCGACGACGGTTTCGAAGTTCACTACGGCGTCACGCCGAACAGCCTGCCAGAGGAGGAGAACGCCATGGATAACATCGCTGCCGCTCCCGACAATTTCCTGTCCCGAGTCGGGCGCCTGATTGCCGGGATCGCGTACGATGCGATCGAGCAGGCGGAAGGCAAGAACAAGCTGAAGGTGGTCGGCCAGGCCATCCGCGAAATCGAGCGCGCCGAGACCGAAGCGCGCGATGCGCTCGCCGCTGCGCGGGCCGAGGAATATCGCCTCAACGCGCGCCGCAGCGAGATCGAGCGGGCGATGACCGATCTGACCGCCAAGATCGAGGCCGCGATCGCAGACGGGCGCGATGATCTCGCCCGCGCCGGCATCGCGCGGCAAATGGACCTGGAGGCGCAGTTCGAGGTGCTCTCCCGCGCCATCGACGAGAACAACGAGAAGATCGAGCAATGCGTCACATCGCTCCGCGCGGTGCTGTCGGCGCTCCAGGATGCCGAGCAGCGCCGGGCCGATCTGGAAAAGAGCGAGGCACAGGCCAGCCCACAGACATCGACGTCGTCGCGGAAATCCGGCGGCACCTCCGCTGCCGCGAAGGCGCTGCGGGCGGGCAGGGCAGTGGCACGGGCCACCGGCGTGCCGCCGGGAATTCCTTATTCGAGCGACATCGACGAGCTGAGCACGCTCCATCGCGACAAGGAAATTGCAGCGAGGCTGGCCCGGTTGAAGTCGGGCTCCTGAGTGCGGTGTCATGAGCGCTTTGCTCGAACACGTCATGGCGCCTGAAGTCAGGCCGTTCGCGATCGCGGCGGCTATGATCATCATCGTCGGCTCGGTCGAGGTGATCTCGATGCTGGTCGGGGCCTCCTTGAGCGAGATGCTGGGCACCAACATCGATTTTGCTCATCAAGCGACAACGGCGTGCTCAACGCTATTTCATGGATCAATGTCGGCGGCGTGCCGCTCCTGATCTTCCTCTTGCTGCTGCTCGGCGCCTTCTCCATCACCGGCTTCCTGATCCAGGACCTCGCGCGGATGGTGGCGGGTCCCTTGCCGGCGGCGGTCGCCTCGATCGGGGCAGTCGCCGCATCGGTTCCACTGGTCCGCGTTTCCAGCCGTGCCATCGCGCGGATCATTCCCAAGGACGAAAGCTACGTCGTCGGCCTCGGCGATCTGGTCGGCCGCATCGGCGAGGTCGTCGTCGGCCCGCTCGACCAGGGGCCGCCCGGCCGCGTCAGTGTCGCCGACGTCCACGGCAACCGCCATTTCGTCTCGGCGGTCGCGGCGCCGCAATCGGGACCTTTGCCCCAGGGAACCATGGTTCTCCTGGTCGACCGCGACGGCACGCGCTTCGTCGCGGTGAAGGCCGACGATGAACTCAAGCCGTCGAAGCCCACTCTAAGCAATTAGCAAGTCCCACAGCGGAGAAAGTCATGTTCGACATCGCAGTCCCGGCCGTGATCGGCGTCGCGCTGATCGTCGTCCTGGGGATCGTCTTCACCATCCTCTACAAGCGCGCCACCCGCGACGAGGCCTTCGTGCGCACCGGGCTCGGTGGCAAGAAGGTCGTGCTCGACGGCGGCGCCATGATCCTTCCGATCTTCCACTCCTGTGCCAGCGTCAACCTGAAGACGTTGCGCCTCACCGTCGAGCGCAAGGAGCGGGAATCCCTCATCACCAAGGATCGCCTGCGCGTCGACATCGTCGCCGAGTTCTATGTGCGTGTCCGTCCCGACGAGGAGAGCATCGCGCTCGCGAGCCAGACGCTGGGTGCATTGACCAACGATGCCGAGGCGCTGCGCAACCAGGTCGAGGCGAAATTCGTCGACGGCCTGCGCTCGGTCGCCGCGACCATGAGTATCCTGGAGCTCCAGGAGAAGCGCTCGGACTTCGTCAAGCACGTGCAGTCCACGGTCGAGTCCGACGTGAAGTCGAACGGGCTCGAGCTGGAATCGGTGTCGCTGACCAAGCTCGACCAGACCGACGTCAAATTCTTCAACCCGGAGAATTTCTTCGACGCCGAAGGTCTCACCCAATTGAAAACCGTCACCGAAACCCGGCGGCGCGATCGAAACGCCATCGTTCGCGACAATGAGGTGGCGATCGCGCAAAAGGATCTCGAAGCCCGGCAGCAGACCCTCGGGATCGAGCGGACCAAGAAGGAAGCCGAGCTGTCGCAGGAGCGCGACATCGCCAACAAGACGGCGAGCACCCGCGCCGAGGTCGCGACCGCGACGCAGACAGCGCGTCTGACCGAGGAGAACGCTCGCATCGACACCGATCGCGCGGTTGCCGAGAAGGAGGCGGGTGCCAAGCAGGTCAAGGAAACCGCGGTGATCGAGTCGGAGCTGGCAATCAACAAGCGCAAGACCGACGCCCAGCGCGAGATCCAGATCGCGACGCAGGAGAACGAGATCCAGATCGCGGCGAAGAGCAAGGAGACGTCGGAAGCCGTCGCCGAAGCCAAGACCGCCGAGGCGCTGGCCGTCTCCGCGGAGGAAAAGGTCGTCACCGCGCGCGCCATCGAGGTCGCCGATCGTGCCCGCCTGACCCAGGTGCTGGCCGCACGCACCGAGGCCGAACGGAAATCGACCGAGCTGATCGTCGCCGCCGAGGCCGAGAAGAAGGCCTCGCTCGATCGCGCCGAAGCCGTCAAGACGCTGGCCACCGCCGAAGCTGAATCCAACAAGATCAAGGCGGTCGGCGTCCGCAACATCGGCGAGGCGGAAGCCGCCGTCATCACCATGAAGAACGAGGCGCAGAACAAGCTCGGCAGCAACGTCATCGATTTCGAGATCGCCAAGAAGCGGATCGAGACCATGCCGTCCGCGCTGGCGGAGATGGTGAAGCCGATCGCGAACCTCAAGGACGTCCGCATCCTGCACACCGGCGGCGCGTTCGGCGGCAATGGCGCGAGTGGAGGCAATGTCGGCTTCGGCGAAGGTCTGGCCGGCGAGCTGCTCAAGGTTCACGCGCTGCGTCCGATGATCGACGAGATCCTGCGCCAGAGCGGCTTTGCGCCGGGCGACGATCCGGTCAAGGCGCTGGTCGGTGCCGTGACGGGCAAGAGCAATGGCGCGGCCGTACCGGTGCCGGTACCGGAGAAAACAAACTCTGCCGATCTATGAATGCCGGTTCATTGCTGCTGAGAATTCGAAACGATAAACAGGTTGGGCGCGTCTCGCGTCGCGCAGCCGTCCCGGAGTGCAGATCGATCGTTTCTTGAACATGGCGATCGCGCTCCGGACGTGTCTCCAGGCAACGCATTTCCCTGCCGCGGCGCCCGCGCCGATCCATGCCGGTCGCCGAGGCCTGTTTTGATCGGAGGATTTTCAGATGAAGCATTTTCTGTCCGGATTGATCGCGATCGCCCTTTCGATCGCCGCCACGCCGTCACTTGCGACCGATGCCCGCAACGTCACCGTCGTCAACGAGACCGGCTATGCCATCAAGCTTCTGGGTTTCAACGCGCCGGATGACGGGCTGGACGAATGGGAGAACGAGCTCGACAAGGTGTTGCAGAACCAGGCCAGCACTTATGTCGAGTTCGACGACGACGATGAAGGCTGCGTCTGGAACATCCGGGTCGACTGGAAGAACTATGACGAGTCGGTGCTGTGGAAGAACGTCAATCTCTGCAAGCTCACCGCGCTCCGCTTGCGCTACGACCCCGGCACCAAGACCACCTCGTTCCTGGCGGAATAATCCTTGCCCGGTCCCGGCCGGAGGAGCGGCCGTTCCAGGTCCCTCCGAGCGCGTTGCGGATGATGACGAATTCGTCCTTTGCAAGCGCAAGCGGCTTTGTTATACGCAGCCGCGCGCGAACGAACGGTTCGCCCTTTCCTCGGTAGCTCAGCGGTAGAGCATCCGACTGTTAATCGGATGGTCGCTGGTTCGAATCCAGCCCGGGGAGCCATCAGGCTGTTTCGTAAGCCTCTCCAAACACTCCAAAATCAAACAAGACATTTACGTAGGTCCTTGAAACTTCAGGGCTTTTTGATGTTCTGTTATGTTCTAAGGCTTCCATCGGCGTCCGCCCTCGTCCGGAGCCGTTGGGGGCATGGAAGGGGGGTAGGGGCCTTGCACCCCCCAAATTCACCCCCTCAGATACCCCCAAATTCCAGCCACGGGGGTTTGAATGAAATTCCGGAAGGCGCTCTCTGATCGGCCGTTCTAAGCGCCAAGGCCGAATCGAAGGACATAAAGCTGGCCGATGGCGGCGGCCTATTCCATCTGATCACGACCAAAGGGGCCACGTAGAGGATCGATGTTGGCTCTTGCTGGTCTCGCGGCCGAACTCGACAAGCTCGGTCATCGCAACGACCAAGGTACGATATTCCCCGATCAGCGGTGGCGTCCTGATCGGCGTGAAATACGCCCCAGAATGATGTATTCCGAGGCGATTCTCGCCCGCTGGAACCCACCAGCCGACCTTCCGTGCAAGCTGAGGCTTCCAGCTAAGGCCGCTGCCAAGCGAGGCTGACGTGACTTGCGAGCTTGATCTGGATCAAGCCTCCGCGGTGGGCCGCCCCGCTAGCTGCTCAGCAGCGGTCCGTCGGCCTGGAGGCAACGACCCTTGAAAACGCTTCGCCAGCTTCTGTCCGCGGAGGACATTGTCCAACTCGTGATCCGGCTAGGCTTGCTCGGGCTGCTGATCTTCTGGACATTTGTCGTCCTCCGGCCGTTCGTGCCGATCCTGAGCTGGAGCGCCGTGCTGGCCGTGGCGTTTCATCCCGTCTTCGCCTGGCTCGCCCAACGCCTCGGTGGCCGTCCCCGGACAGCCTCAGCCGTTCTCACCCTGATCACGCTGGGCATCGTCATCGGTCCCGCCGCCTGGCTCGGCCTCAGTGCAGTCGAAGGAATCCGGGATCTTGCGGGCCAGATCGGCAGTGGCGATCTCGCGCTCCAGGCCGCACCGGAGCAGATCAGGAGCTGGCCGTTGATCGGTCCTCAGCTCTACGCGATCTGGAACGAGGCCTACACGAACATCCGTGCGGCGCTGCGCGAAGTGGCGCCGTACTTGAAACCGCTCGCCGGAGTGATGCTGTCGTTTGCCGGTGACACCGGAATTGGCATGCTCCAATTCCTGCTGTCGGTGATCGTCGCGGGCTTTCTGCTCCCGCACGGCGCGCAGCTCGTCGCCGCGCTGCGCGGCTTCCTGTTGCGCGTCGTGCCCGGCCGGAGCGAGCACTTTCTCGAGCTCGCCGGCGCAACCATACGCGCCGTCGCGCAGGGCATTATCGGCGTCGCCATCCTTCAGGCCTTGCTGGCGGGCATCGGCTTCAAGCTCGCAGAGATCCCAAGCGCGGGACTGCTCGCGGTCGTCGTGCTCTTGCTGTCGATTGTCCAAATCGGCGCCGGCCCCGTTCTTTTCCCCGTGCTGGTCTGGATATGGGTGGACAAGGACGTGACCGTCGCCCTGCTCTTGACTGTCTATCTGGTCGTCGTCGGTCTGCTCGACAACGTGCTGAAGCCGCTCCTCATGGGGCGGGGCCTGACGACGCCGACGCTGGTCATCCTGATCGGGGTCATTGGTGGTACGCTCGCGCATGGAATCATCGGACTGTTCATTGGGCCGATCATCCTGTCGGTGGCCTGGGAGCTCGCGACCGCATGGACAGGAATCGACCGCGCTGCGTCAGCGCGGGTCGATCAGGAAACCGTTGTCGCAAAGGAAACGATCGAGGCACGGTTGGCCTAGGCTGAAATGAGGTGTGGTTCACCCCGATGATGCTCCAATTCCTTGTCGGCACGCTCGTCAGCGTGATCAATATCGGAATACACGCGCTCGTGACGGTGGTCGCCGTCACCGTCGCCCGCAGTGCCGTCCCGCGCCATACCAAGCGACCGCGATTGCACCTCATGAGCGTCATGATCACGATCGCCGTCGTGTTGAAGATCGCCCACATGATCGAAATTCTGGTTTGGGCGGCGACCTATCATGTCGTCCAGGCCGCCGCCGACGCAGACATGCTCTACTTTGCCTTCGTCAACTACACCACGCTTGGCTACGGCGACATCACGCCGGTGCGCGAATGGCGCCTGCTCGGTCCGCTGACCGCCATGAACGGTGTTCTGCTGTTCGGCTGGTCCGCCGCCATTCTGTTCGAAGTCTTGCTCAAGACGCTCGACCATCTCGGCCTCACCGAAAAACCCGGCGCGGACCTGCCACGCACCTGATGCTGTCGCCTCGGTCAACCGCGACCATTGCGGATCGTGAACCGGCCTTTCGCCGGCTCAGGGCTGCAGATCGAGGCTTGCGAGCTGGTGCCGGTCGAGCAGCACGATCTGGCGTTGGGTGTTGCCGATGAAGCCGAGCACGCCGAGCTCATGCAGCCGCGACAAAGCCCGCGAGACGGTCTCCAGCGTCAGGCCGAGATAGTCGGCGATATCGCGGCGTGACATCGGAAGCGCCATGACGCCTGCAGCCGTCAGGCGCTTGTCCATTTCGAGCAGGAACGCGGCGACACGCTCCAGGGAGGTCTTGCGGCCGAGAAGCAGCATGTGGTCTTCAGCATGCTGGAGGTTATTCGTGGTCATGCTGAGCAGGTTTCTGGCTACCATGGCATCGCTCTCGGCTACGATTTCCAGGCTTTGGCGTTTGATCAGTCGCACCGTGGTATCGACGATGGCTTCCGTCGTGAAGCGGTGCTCGCTGCTGTTCTCGAGCCCGAAGATGTCGCCGACGAGGTGAAATGCGCCGATCTGCCTGCGACCGTCCGACAGCAACTTGTAGCTTCGTACCGCGCCGGACTTGACCTGATAGACATACTCGGCCGGCTCCTTCTCGCCGTAGATCTCGGAGCCTTTCCGGTAGGAAAATTCGCTTAAATTGACCAGTGCATTTGAATGACTTGCCATACCGAGGTCGCGGAGAGTATTGGGTCGCAGCGTGGAATCCGTCGTGATGCGAACGAACATAGGCCAACTCCTCAGCTTTTCCGCCGAATTGGTCTGTCAGACGAAATACGTTGCCGGAAATGCGCCGCGCAATCCCACTCCCGCCGAAGTTGATTTTCGGCCAGCGAAGTATTGTTATCCATTGTCCCAAGGTTCATTGTACCAAAGGACAGCACGGACGATTGCTGCGCTGGATGAGAAGCCCTCTGCGCAGGGTAGCTGCGACGAATTGCGAAGCAGATATTTCGACTTTCAGACGTGAGGATCGCTTTGAACAATAAGAAGGACGTCGAGCGTCCTCATTGAGTTGGGCGAGAGGTAGAAGTTGCCAGGCCTTGTTCACGTTGTTGACGACGACGCGTCCTTTCGGACCGCGATCGAGCGCCGGCTGAAGCTCGCGGGGTACGAGGTGGCGACATATGCTTCCGCACTGGAGCTGCTGGACTCGCTGTCGGATGACGAGCGGGCCGGGTGTATCCTGCTCGACGTCCGGATCCCTGGCCTGAGCGGCCCGGACCTGCAGGCCCGGCTGGCCGCGTCCGGTTCGATGTTACCCATCATCTTCCTGACTGGTCATGCCGACACGCCAACGACCGTACGTGCAATCAAGGCCGGTGCGGAAGACTTCCTGACCAAACCAGTTTCGTCCGAGCAACTGCTCGATGCCATCGAGCGGGCGCTGGCCAGTCAGCGGACGGCGCGGGCCCAGGCCAGCAGGCTTGATACGCTTCGTCGTCATCTGGCCGCGCTGACCCAGCGCGAGCGACAGGTGTTTGATCTGATCGTGCGCGGCCGGATCAACAAGCAGATCGCGCATGAGCTGGGGACCACCGAGCGCACCGTGAAAGCACACCGCCATCAAGTGATGGAGAAGATGCAGGTTCGCTCGCTGGCGGAGCTCGTTTCGATCGCAGAGCGTCTCGGAATGCTCAATCCCGACGAACGCTGACGGCTTCGGAACGGCGTAAAGTTCCCTCGATGCGCCTGTCCCAAAGGACAATGCCGAGGCGTGTTGACAGTGCGCGACAAGCTGTGTGCAAGATGCACACATAACCGCGTCAGAATGCAGAGCCTTCGCAATCCAATATCCCAACGGCGTCTTCCAGAAAGGCAAATCGCCTTGCCCCTGCGCGAATCCGTCTTTGTCGTAGATGACGATCTGTCCATGCGGACCAGCATGGACCGGCTTCTGCGGGGACACGGCTTCGCAACGACTCTGTTCGACTCTGATAGCGCCTTGCTCGATCATGGCAGGCTCCATACGGCGATCTGCATCATCCTCGACATCAATCTGGGTGTGAGGTCCGGCATCGAGGTGCGGCGAAGTTTGGCCGGGAATGGCATCGCAGCGCCGGTGATCTATGTCACCGGCAATGACAGCCCGGCGAACCGCGCCGCAGCGATTGCTTCAGGCTGCATCGCCTATCTCATCAAACCGTTTGCGGCTCAGTCCTTGATCGAGTCCGTCGAGCGCGCCCTCGTCTCGTAGCTCCGCCTCGGCCGTCATTCGTCGACATATTGTTCGAGCGTCCTGGTCGGCGCCCCCTTGTGGGCGGAAGCAAATTGCGCGAGCGGAATCGAGGTCGTCACGGCAAGAAGATTTGAATCGACGAGTTCGAGCAGAAGCGTCTGACCGTTTTCCATTTCATCAATGATTTTCGGCGCCACGACGTCCGCCGCGACGCATAGATTGGTGAGACACCAGGTATAGGGAACGCGAAACGCGGCGCCATGATCGACGGCCAATTTCGGTGATTGTTGCAGGTACATCCCGACGGGCACGAACAGCTGCAGGCGGGCTGTGGGCGCGTCCTCCCGCTCGATCAGATCGATGCGCACGGCGGTCTGCCCGGTCGCGAAGCGCCCAGTGATCGAGGTTCGGCAGAGGGTGGGCGCACCGCCAGCCCTGAAGCACAGTTTTTGCCAGCTGCCATAGCTGATGTCGTTGGCGTCACGCTGGCCGCGTGTTGCGACCTCGGCGGGCTTTTCGGATTGCGCTGCCATGGGTGAGGCGACGCTCGAGATCGTGGCGGCCCCGATTGCTGCAACCATCAGGAGGCCAGAGAGACAATCAAGAGCACGGGCCATCGCTGCAACTCCGAAATCCGGACTCAGTTCTGCGCATCTAGAAACCTGGCGACCAACGGCGACCAGAGCGGGACCGCATCCGGCGAACCGAGGAAGAAATGTCCCTCGGTGCCGAACGGTGGCATCAGGTGATATTCGGCCCGGCCGCCGGCGGCGAGGAAGGCCGTGTGCATGCGCTTTGACAAGTCGGGACCGAAAAACGTGTCGTTCCCGATGTAGATCCACAGCATCGGCACGCGCGATGTGCGGCCGAAATCGGCGGTGGCCTCGACCAGCCGGTCGGGTGCGCAATTGTTGTTCGGCTTGCCGCCGACCCGTCCGCCGCGCCCCCCGGCAAAGACAATGATGGCCTTCACCTGCGGCGGGTTCACGCTCGACAGGGCGATCGCGCCCCAGCCGCCGGCGGACTGCCCGACGACGATCACGTCCTTCGGGATGATCCGCTTTTCGGCGGCCAGGTAGTCAATGATCCAGAGGTCGACCTGGGCGATCGCGAGGCCCGCATCACGGAAATTGGGATTGGTGCACTTTCCGATTTTCGAGAAGAACGGGCCGAACAGCCCGCGTTCGGGGATGTCGATCGCTTGCGCGCCATAGCCGCTGCCTACCGGCGCCACCACAAGATAGCCGCGCTTCGCAAACCATTTGGCGGCGTCGCGAAATTCGACCAGCGGGAAAAGGCTGCGCTGGGTCGCGTCGAGCGAGACGCCGTGATTCATGATGACGAGCGGAAACGGACCGTCGCCGACTGGGCGCACCAGATAGGCGAACATCGGCAGCGGCAGAGGCAGCGCCCAGATTTCCTCCTGGATGCGGACCTCGTCCCCGGCGCGCGTGGGCGATGCGGCCATGATGAGGGCGAGGAAGGTGATCGCGAGAGAATGGAGCAAGGTAGGTCCGCGTCGCATCTGGGCCCCCTCAACCTGCGTAGGTTGCGGCCACGACGATCGGGCCGAGCACCGTGAGGACGACATTGCCGACAGCGTAGGGGACGGCAACGCCGAGCACCGGCGTCTGGCTCTCCGCAACGTCGCAGGCGCCGGTGACGGCGGCATCGACCGTCATCGCGCCGGCGAGCGCGCCGCAGGTCACGACCGGGTTCATGCGCAGCAGATGGTAAGCAGCCAGCGTTCCGACCGTCATCGGAACCAGCGTGACCACGATGCCCATGCCGACCAGCAACAGACCGTGGGCCTGGATCGCCGACCAGGCGGCAAGGCCGTTGCCGAGTCCGATCGCCGCGATGAAGCCGCCGAGGCCGATGTCGCTCAGGGTCTGCTGCGCGGCCGGCGGCATTGCGCCGATGCCGGGCCGGCGCGTCCGCAGCCAGCCGCAGACGAGCCCGGCGATCAGCGCACCGCCGCCACCGCCCAGCGTCAATGCGACAGTGCCGACTTTGAAGCTGGCAAGGCCGGCGAGAAGACCCACTGCAATGCCGGCGGCAAGATAGGCGATGTCGGTTCGATCGCCGGTATTCAGGGGGTGTCCCACTTGCGCCGCTGCACGCGCGATATTGCTGGTGCTGCCGACCAGCGTCATGACGTCGCCGAGATAGACCCGCGTGTCGGGACCGAGAGGCACTTCCCGCCCCATGCGCGTGAGCGCACGCAGGAATACGCCGCGCGCATCGGATCCAAGTCGGTCAACGATCTCGCGAAGTGAGCGGCCGTGCAACTTACGGTTTTCAACGAGCACCTCGATCACATTGCCAGGCAGGTTGCGCAGCAGCTCGCCTGCGTCGATCTCGGCGCCGATTATCGGCTTGGCCGCAACGATCGCGGCGGTCGGTCCGGCAATGACAATGTCGTCGCCCGACTCCAGCACGGTGTCCTGCTGCGGCTTGATGTCGGCCCCGCCGCGCACGATCCGCTCCACGACCGTGCGGCTGCCGATCTCCGCCTCGATCGCGCCGATGGTGCGACCTGCGCCGGCTGACACGCGATAGGCGCGGGCCTGGAATTTGCGATAGGACAGGTTTTCCGTCTTTGGCGGCGCACCGCCGGCGAGCTCCGCCTCGAGCTTTTTGGCCTCCGTCTTGAGATCGATCCGCATCAGCCGCGGCGCCACGAACGGCACGAACAGGAGCGTCAGGATGTAGCCGAGCACGTAGGTCACGGCATAGCCCGCCGCGATGTTGGCTTCCTGCTGCTTCAGCACGTCGCTCGGCAGGCCGAGCTGCTGTAGCGCGCCGGATGCGGTGCCGATCACCGAGGATTGCGTCAGCGCCCCGGCGGTCAGTCCTGCCGCTGTCCCCGTGTCCAATGTGAAGACACGAGCGAAGATGAGCACCAGGACGAGCCCGGTGGCTCCGATCACCAGCGCGAGCACGACCTGTGCCAAAGTCCGCACGCTCAGCGAGGCGAAGAATTCCGGTCCAGAACGGTAGCCGATCGTGAAAACGAACAGGCTGAACAGGATCGCCCTGAGGATCGGCGGGAACGTGAAGCTCCCGAGCTGTCCGATCAGCACGGCGACGATCAGGATGCAGGCGGTGGTTCCGATCGAGAAGCCGCGAATCCTGATGCGGCCGAGGATGGTGCCGATCGCGATCGCGAGCAGCAGGAAAATTTCCGGTGCGGTGGCGATGATCCACCTGACGGTTTCCATGGCATTTCCCCGGCACTTCGGCGTGATTTGATTGATGGCTGCGGGATGTTGCTTGATCCAGATCAAGCCTTCGCGGCGACGTGGCGGCGCCTATGACCCGATGGAATGTTCGCGACAGCCCATTTTTCCGACATGAGTACCATGGACCTCGCAGCCGGCGCGATCCGCCGCGATGAGACGGTCGGGATCGTCCTGCTGCTCGCCTTTGCCGGCGGCTATATCGATGCCTATACCTGGATCATCCACGGTGTGATGGCGAACGCCCAGACGGCCAATCTGATCTTCCTCTGGGTCTATGCGATGGCCGGCAACTGGACGAAGGCCTTGCACTTTGTGCCACCAATCCTGGCTTTCGCGATCGGAATCGTGCTTGCAGCCTGGCTGCGCCGCGTAGCGGACGAGCGGGCCAGCGCGATCAGCACGTTGATCGAGATCCTGCTCTTGATAGCGATCGGCATCCTGCACAATCGGTTGCCCGATCTGGCCGGCACGCTCGGTATTTCCGCCGTGGCGGCGATGCAGGCCGCGATGTTCGTCAAGGTCGAAGGCACTGTGTGCAGCACGGTGATGATCACCGGCAACATGCGTCAGGCGATCGAGAATGTCTTCGCAGTCGCAGCAGGCGGTGCGCCGTTGGGAGCGCTGCGCCGCTCGGGCATCTTCTTCGCATTGTGCGCCGTGTTCGGCTTCGGTGCCGCCGCCGGTGCCTTTGCGACCAAGAGCATCCCCGATCTCGCGTTGGGCCTGCCCGTGGTGGCGCTGTTGATTGTGCTGCTGCGCTGCGAGGCGTTCCGTTCGGAGGAGGGGCGATGAACCGGCCATCCGCCCCGACCTGGACACGATTCTTTCCACCGGCCGAATGGCTCGCGGCCTACCGACGCGAATGGCTGCCCTCCGACGCGGTCGCCGGCATCACGCTCGCCGCCTATGCCATTCCGGTCTCGCTCGCCTATGCCGCGCTCGCCGGCCTGCCGCCGCAGATCGGCGTCTATGGTTACATGCTCGGGGGCATCGGCTATGCCTTGTTTGGGGCGTCGCGCCAGCTCGCGATCGGCCCGACCTCGGCGATCTCCCTGATGATCGCCGGGACGGTCGGCGCCCTCGCCGGAGGCGATGCGGTGCGCTATGCGCAGATCGCGAGCCTTACGGCCTTTGCAGTGGCTGTGCTGTGCTTCATTGCCTGGCTGTTCAAGCTTAGCGTGCTGGTGCGCCTCGTCAGTGACAGCATCCTGGTCGGCTTCAAGGCGGGGGCAGGGCTCACCATCATCATGAGCCAGTTGCCGAGCCTGCTCGGCATCGCTGGCGGCGGCCACAATTTCTTCGATCGCGCCATCAAGCTGTCCGGGCAGCTCGGCGGCATCGATCTGCTTGTGCTGGGCATCGGCGCGATCGCGCTGCTGCTGCTTCTGCTTGGCGAACGGCTTCTGCCGGGAAAACCCGTCGGCATCACCGTCGTTGCACTCGCGATCGCATCGGCAACGCTCCTGGGCTTGCCCGCCCTCGGTGTGCCCGTCACCGGGAAGATACCGGAAGGGCTGCCGACGCTGGGACCCCCGACATTCGGCCTGCTGGAATTCGACGATCTGTTCCCGCTCGCCGCGGGTTGTGTGCTGCTGGCCTATATCGAAGGCGTATCGGCGGCGCGCAGCTTTGCCGCCAAGCACGGTTATGCGCTCGACGTTAGACAGGAGTTCCTGGGGCTGGGCGCGGCGAACTTCGCGGCCGCCTTCGGCCATGGCTATCCCGTCGCGGGCGGCCTGTCGCAATCGGCGGTCAACGACAATGCCGGTGCGCGGACGCCGCTGGCGCTGATAATCTGCTCGGTGGCGCTCGGGCTGTGCCTGCTGTTCTTCACGGGGCTGCTGACCAACCTGCCGAAGGCGGTGCTCGCGGCGATTGTCATCGCCGCCGTCTACAGGCTGGTCGACGTCCGGGCGCTGCTGCGAATGTGGCAGGTCAGCCGGATCGATTTCTACGCAGCGGCGATTGCGCTGATCTCCGTCTTGTTGCTCGGCATCCTCCAGGGCGTTCTGCTGGCTTCGATCGCCTCGATCTTCCTGCTGCTGGCGCGGGCCTCGCAGCCGAATGTCGCGTTTCTCGGCCGCCTGCCAGGCAGCGGCCGTTATTCGGATAGCGCCAGACATGAGGGCATCGAGCCGCTGGTCGGGATCATCGCTTTCCGGCCCGAAGCGTCGCTGCTCTACATCAATGCCGAGACGATCCTGGACACCGTCCTGACAGCGCTCCGGACATCGCCCGGCGTCCGGCTCGTGGCCTGCGATCTCTCCGCGTCGCCTTATATCGATCTGGCCGGCGCGCGCATGTTGCATGATCTCTACGACGAACTTGCGTCACGCAGGGTGACCTTCTGCATCGTCGGCGCGCATGCGCAGCTGCGCGACCTCCTGCGCGCCGAAGGACTTGCGGACAAGACCGACAGCGGCCAGTGGCTGCGGTCGCTCGACAGCCTGCTCGGCGATGATCAGGCGAGCATCGCACAACGAACGGCCTGATGTTCTCGTGTTGCGCTGCGAACGCCACGGTATCGGCGCGCAGAATGCACGCGACCGTTGACTTGGATCAATGGAGCGACCGTCGCCGTACCCACGATCCCGCATCATGCTGGTGAAGGATCGGCGCGAGACAGATGTCCAAGGACGCGGTGCTGATGGGCGGCGTTGCCGGCGCGCGCTCGCATTCCGGCCCGTGCCGCGAGGCCGCGGTCGAGATCCAGAGCTCCGTGCCCTGGATCGGATTCCCGGTCGGCTATGCCGTCTCGGGCATCCTTCTCACCATCTTCGGCTACTTCGCGATGATCCTGGCTCAATAAGGGGAAGACACGTCATGAGAAAAATGTCCTTCGGCGCCGTCCTGGTCACCTCGCTCGCCGCCGTTGCTGGCTTCAGCACGTCCGCGCGTGCCGACACCGGCCAGGTCGCGGTCGTCTTCACCAAGGGTGGCTTCATCGTCGGCGCCGGTGGCGGTGAGGGCGTTCTGGTCTACCGGGGCAAGAAATACCCATTCACGGTATCTGGCATGAGCGTGGGCCTCACCATCGGAGCGTCGACCACGAAGTTCGTCGGCCGCGCGCTCAATCTGAAGGGGCCGGCGTCGATCGAAGGCTCTTATGCTGTGGGAGGAGCGGGTGGGGCAATCGCCGCAGGTGCCGGCGCCGTTCAGTTGCAAAACAGCAATGGCGTGATCCTCCAGCTCAGCGGCCCGCGGGTCGGCGCGGAAGTATCGGCTGCCGTCGGTGGCGTCACGATCCGCCTGAAATCGAGTTGAAGGGGTCGTATGGCTATTGAGCGATCGACGGCAGCATCGGGACCCTAAAGCATGATCCGGAAAAGTGTGTAGCGGTTTTCCGAATAGAACATACTCAGACAACAACCTAAAGCGCGATGACGATTCTTCCCAATCGCGTCGCGCTTTAGCGGCCCGATGCTGCTCAATAGCGCTGCGCGACGAAACTCATTTTCTTGAGGCTGGCCTGGTCGTTGTAGCGTCCCTTGTCGGAGCGCTTCGGCAGCGTGATCTTGTCCTTCTTGATGCGCTGGTAGGGGATGGCGCCTAGAATGTGGGCGATGCAGTTCAGCCGCGCCCTTCGTTTGTCGTCGGAGCGGACGATGTGCCAGGGCGCATCCTTCGTGCTGGTCTTCTTCAGCATCAGGTCGCGCGCGCGCGAATAGTCGTACCAGCGACGGAAGGATTCCAGGTCCATCGGGCTGAGCTTCCACTGCCGGACCGGGTCGTCGATGCGGGCCTTGAAACGGCGCTCCTGCTCGTCCATGCCGACCTCGAGCCAGATCTTGATCAGGATGATGCCGCCGTCGATGACGTATTTCTCCATCTGCGGGCACAGGTTGAGGAAACGCTCGTGCTCGGCGGGGGTGCAGAAGCCCATGACGTACTCGACACCGGCGCGGTTGTACCAGCTCCGGTCGAAGATCACGATCTCGCCGCCGGCCGGAAACCTCTCCATATAGCGCTGGAAGAACAGCTGCGTCTTCTCGCGGTCGGACGGCGCGGGGAGGGCGACGACCCGGAATACGCGCGGGCTGACCTTCTCGGTGATCGCCTTGATGGTGCCGCCCTTGCCGGCGGCGTCGCGGCCCTCGAACAGGACGATGACGCGGAGCCTGTTTTCCCGCACATAGTCCTGGAGGTGGCACAGCTCGACCTGGAGCTTCTCGAGCTCCTTCTCGTAATCCTTCCGCTTCATCCGCTCCGCAGTGTCGTCCTTCGCCATGCGGTCCACCCTGTTGCTAATCGTCCCAGGAAATGGTCACACCGATGTCGCCGGGCACGCCGCCGGGAAAATCGATGATCTGATAGGCAATGCGGTAGCCGCGCGGTTTCAGATAATCGGTCCAGAGCTGGAAGATCTCCTTGGGGATTCCGGTCAGGGTATTCTCCCAACCCTTTTCCATCTGATTGATGGCACGGCCCTTGTCCGTGCAGAGCGAGTTGGGGAAGCGATAAACCAACACTTCCGTCAGGCCATTGCGCACCGCGCGCTGGATGATGGTTGAGGCGAGCTTGATCTTCTCCTCCTCGGTCTTGCCCGAGGGCTTGCTCAAGCGCTCGATCAAGGCTCGCTTCTCGGCCTCGGCCGCAGCGGCAAGGCGCACATATTCCTCGGCTTTTTCGGCTTCCTTGAGGGCGGCTTCCTTTCGGATCTGGGCGGCGCTGGGGATGAGATCGTCTAGGCCGGGCATGGCAAGCGGCTCCTGATGATGACGCGATCAGCACGCGGCAGACGCTAGGTCGGCCCTGGCCTGTTCCCTTGACTCAAATCAAACAAACGCGAACATACCCGACCACAGTTCGGCCCATGCACGTTTTGACCGGGAGAGACGTTTGAGCGAGCAGCTTCATCCGATGGCCCCGCATCACCTGCCGTTCTATCTCGCCCCGGGGAGCGGGACCGACACGCTGATGGTGGTGATGGGCGTATTCCTGATCGGGACCGTGCTTTGGGTCGGCACGCTCTACTGGAAGCTGCACAGCCTGCCCGAGCGGATGGCGCACAAAACGCATAAATTGCAGTTCGAAATCGTCGCGGTGCTCGGCCTGATCTCGCTGTTCACGCACATGCACATCTTCTGGATCGCCGGCCTGCTCCTCGCGATGATCGATCTTCCGGATTTCGGCACGCCGCTGCGCAGCATCGCCGGATCGGTTGAGAAGATTGCAGAGGCGGCGCCGGCCTCTGATGCGGGAGAAGTCCAGGCCGAGGCAGCCGTCGCGCCGCCTCCCGCGGACAAGCCGGGACCGGCCAAGGAGAAGGAGCACAGCCATGCTTGAGTTGCTGATCTGCTCCCTCGTCACGATCCTGCCGGACTACCTCTACCGTCGCTACGCGCAAGGCAAGCGGTTCGGCAAGGAAATCACCTTCTTCTCGGTCTGGTACGAGCTGCGCTGGGGCATCACCGCCTGCCTGATGCTGACGGTGTCGCTGATCACCATGATCTTCTACTTCCATCCGTCCACATCCTCGGCGACGCTCTACTTCCGTACCGTGCCGATCCTCCCCGAGGGCTCGGGCCGTGTGGCTGAGGTCAAGGTCGGCTTTAGTGCGCCCGTCAAGAGGGGGGATGTGCTGTTCACGCTGGACGCCTCGAAGCAGCAGGCCGCCTACGAGACGGCGAAGCGAAAGGTCGCGGAGGTCGACGCCGCCATGCAGACGGCGCAGGCCGACGTGGTCAAGGCTGAGGCGCAGATCGGCGAGGCGAAGGCGAACTACCAGCAGGCCAAGGACGAGCTCGAAGTCAAGACCGAGCTCCAGCGCCGCAACCCCGGCATCGTTCCGCAACGGGATATCGACAAACTCCAGGTGCTGGTCGATCAGCGCCAGTCCGGCATCGATGCTGCAACGGCCGCGAAGCAATCGGCGTCCTTGCAGGTCTCGGCTCTGCTGCCGGCCCAAAAGGCCAGCGCCGAAGCCGCGCTCGACCAGGCTCAGGTCGATCTCGACAAGACGTCCGTGCGTGCCGGCGTCGACGGGCGCGTCGAGCAGTTCCTGGTTCGCCCTGGCGACGTCGTCAACCAGCTGATGCGTCCCGCCGGCGTGCTCGTTCCGGAGGGGGCGGGCCGCAAGGCACTGCAGGCCGGTTTCGGCCAGATCGAGGCGCAGGTCATGAAGCAGGGCATGGTCGCGGAAGCGACCTGCATCTCGAAACCCTGGGTGATCATTCCGATGGTGATCACGACGGTGCAAGACTATATCGCGGCCGGGCAGTTTCGCACCGGCGAGCAGCTCATCGATCCTCAGAATGCCGTCCGACCCGGCACGATCCTGGTCTTTCTGGAGCCGCTTTACAAAGGCGGACTCGACGGCGTCACGCCCGGCTCGAGCTGCGTCGTGAATGCCTATACCAGCAACCATGAGGAGATTTCGGCCAAGGACACCTCGACCAGCCGGAAGATCGCGCTGCACGTCGTCGACGGTGTCGGCCTCGTCCATGCGCTGCTGCTGCGGATCCAGGCGCTGTTGCTGCCGATCCAGACGCTCGTGCTGAGCGGCGGGCATTGAACTTACCCGGGGCACACCAGCAGGCGCCAAGAAACGATCATGCTGCAGTCCGGGACTGTCCGCATGGGGCGATCCGGGCTAGAATTGACTGGCAAGCAGCTGCGGTAACCTGCGAGTGTCTAGCATGAGCGGGGGCGCGTCCATCGTCCGGCTGAAGCTGCGGCTCGCGGCCGCGTTGCTCTGTCTCGGCCTGCTCATGGCCGAGTGCCTGTCGTCCGGGCAAGCCGGTGCCCTCGAGCGGACCCGGCGAGGCGAGCTCAAGCGCGTGCTGTTGCTGCATTCCTTCGGCCGGGAGTTTCGGCCGTGGAGCGACTATGCGCGTGACATCAAGGCCGAGCTCGAGCGGCAATCGCCCTGGCCACTCGATATCCAGGAGCACGCGCTACTCACCGCGCGCTTCAACAATCCTGGTCCCGAGGCGCCCTTCGTCGAGTATCTGCACTCGCTGTACCACGGCGCGACGCCCGACATCGTCGTGAGCATCGGCGCGCCTGCAGCCCGGTTCGCGCAGAAATACCGCGCCAGGCTGTTCCCCGATGCGCCACTGATTCTATCTGCAGTCGAGGATCGGCTAATCGATCGCGCCGATCTCGGCGACAACGATGTCGTCGTGGCCGTCCGCAACGATTTCGTCGCGGCCTTCGATAACATTCTTCAGGTTCTGCCTGATACCAAATCGGTTGCGATCGTCATCGGTGCCTCGCCACTCGAGAGGTTTTGGACGGAGGAGCTGAAGCGGGAGCTGAAACCTCTCGCGGAGCGGATCGAACTCGTCTGGTACTCGGATTTGTCCTTCGAGGAGATCCTGAAGCGCTCGTCAAAGCTGCCGTCCCACACCGCGCTGTTTTGGGGGCTGATGTCCGTCGATTCGGCCGGGGTGGTCTATGAGAACGACTGGGCCCTGCGCAAACTGCATGCCGTCGCGAACGCCCCGATCTTTTCTTACCAGGAGCCGTTTTTCGGCGAGGGCGCAGTCGGGGGACCGATGCACTTGATTCGGGAAACGACGTCGCGGACCGTCAGCGCCGCGATCGGTATCCTCGGCGGCGCGAAACCTTCGAGCATCACATATGTGCCGACCGCCTTCGCTGCGCCGCGTTACGATTGGCGGGAGTTGCAGCGCTGGGGCATCAGCGAGAGTCGTCTGCCGCCGGGAAGCGCAATCCTGTTTCGCGAGCCGAGCATCTGGCAGCGCTATCACTGGCAGATGCTGATGATCGCGGCCGTGTTCCTGGTCCAGGCCGGGCTCATCAGCGGGCTCCTGCACGAGCGACGCCGCCGGCAGGTTGCCGAAGTTGAATCGCGCCAGCGGCTGACGGAACTCGCCCACGTCAACCGCTACTCGGCCGTTGGCGAGCTGACGACCTCGATCGCGCATGAATTGAACCAGCCACTCGGATCGATCCTGACCAATGCCGAAACGGCAGAGCTCATGCTCAAGGCTGCCCAGCCGGATCTGGTCGAGATCCAGCAGATCCTCGCCGACATCAGACGGGACGACCAACGGGCGAGCGAGGTGATCCGCAGGCTGCGCAGCATCCTGAAAAAGGTCCCGTTCGAGATCAAGACCATCGAGCTCAACGATACGGTGCGCGAAGCAATCGATCTCGTGAAGGCCCTCGCTCAGGGGCGCCGGATCACGTTGAGCTATGTGCCGGCCCTGGCCGGCCTTCACGTCAAGGGAGATTCGGTCCAGCTTCAGCAGGTCATTCTCAACCTGATCATCAACGCAATGGATGCGATTTCCGATGCGGACGCCGGAAAGCGGGAGGTCAGCGTGTCGACGCTCAGCACCGGCAATCAGGCCGAGATCAGGATCGCCGACACCGGGCCCGGAATACCCGCCTCCGATCTCGCAAGTCTGTTTGATCCGTTCTTCACGACCAAACCGCACGGCATGGGCATGGGCCTCGCGATCGCCAGAACCATCGTCGAGGCCCATCACGGCACAATCGCCGCGGCGAACCAGCCTGCGGGCGGCGCGCTGTTCACGATCAGGCTTCCGACCGCTCGCTGAGCGGGCGGTATCTTGATCTTGATCAAACATCACGACGCTGAAGCCGTTCTCTCTCAGTCGCATGACAAGTACGACGGGCGAGCGTGAGGCGTATGAGACGTCGTGACTTCATGAGGCTGGTTGGTGCTGCCGCTGCATTGCCGGTCCTGGCGAAAGCCCAGGACCGAATGCCCGCCGTCGGCGTGCTGACGGGCAATGTCGCTGGTGATCCCGGGGCGCAAATGCGCGTGGATGCCTTTCAGCAGGGTCTCACCGATCGAGGCTGGGTCGCCAACCAGAACTACCGCCTGGAGGTGCGCTGGCCGGGCCCCGATCCGGCGCGCCAGAAGTTGGAGGCGCTCGAGCTCGTCGCCGCGGCGCCGGACGTGCTGTTCTCGACCAGTACGGGATCAACACGGGCGCTGCGCGATGCAACGCAGCGCATTCCGATCGTCTTCGTGGGGCTTTCCGATCCGGTAGGGACGGGGCTTGTCGCCAATCTGGCCCGGCCGGCCGGAAATCTGACCGGCTTTTCGCTCTATGAGCATTCGATGAGCGGGAAGTGGCTCGGCCTCTTGAAGGACATGGTGCCGGGAATGAGCCATGCGGCCCTGCTGTTCAATCCGGAATCGGCACCCTACGGACCGTTCTATGTTCAAGCGGCGCACCAGATGGAAGGCCGTCTCGGCCTCAAGATTGCCGGTGCGAGCGTTCGCAGCGGTCCGGAGATCGCGGGAGTGATCGAGACGGCGGCGCGCACAGGCGGCGGCCTCGTCGTGCTGCCGGATGGCGGCTTCTTCGGAACCCACAGCACGATGGCCATTGCATTGCTGGCGCAGCGGCGCGTGCCTGCCATCTTCGCAGTTCGATTCTACGCGTCGAATGGCGGATTGATGTCGTATGGTGCAGATCTCACCCAGCAATTTCGTGATGGCGCCGGCTATGTCGACCGCCTCCTGCGCGGTGCCGATATCAGCACGCTCCCGGTGCAATTTGCCACCAGGTTTGAGCTCGTCATCAACATGAAGACCGCCACGGCCCTCGGCCTGACGGTGCCGAACCGGCTTCTGCTGGATGCCGAGCTGATCGAATGATAATTCGATCTTTGCGCTGCAGCAGCCGCGATGACCCGTTTCGTTGATCTCGATCAACAAATGCCTGCGCCCCGGCTTGATCCTCCCGCACTGAAGTCCGAGGGAGGATGTGATGTTTCGTTGCGGCAAGATCCTGATGGCGCTGGCGCTCTTGATGTCGACCTCGGTCGCTGCGACGGCGCAGATCACAACGACACCTGCAGCGCCGACGACGCAGGCGCAGCCTGCCAGTCCGCCTGCGCCGACGGCCGAGCTCTTGAAGCCCGAGCAGCTCGAGGCCCTCGTCGCGCCGATCGCGCTTTATCCCGACGAGTTGCTCGCCAATGTACTGGCCGCCTCCACCTATCCGCTGGAAGTGGTGCAGGCCGACCGCTGGCTGAAGGAGCGCAAGGGCCTGAAGGGCGATGCGCTGAAGACGGAAGTGGAGAAGCAGGGCTGGGATGACAGCGTCAAGGCACTGGCCAGCACCGCCGATGTCCTCGTGATGATGAGCGATCAGCTCGACTGGACCAAGAAGCTCGGCGATGCGTTCCTCGCGCAGCAGCCCGACGTGATGGACGCGATCCAGCGTCTGCGCAACAAGGCCTATGACAACAAGAAGCTCGTCACCACCAAGCAGCAGAAGGTCAGCGTCCAGTCTCAGGAAGGCAAGCAGGTCGTCGTCATCCAGCAGGCCGATCCCGCGGCGATGTACGTGCCGTATTACGACCCGGCGACCGTCTACGGCAGCTGGCCCTATGCGGAGTATCCGCCGTATTACTGGGGCTACCCGTCCTATATCGGCGCCGGCGTGGTTGCGGCCGGCATCGCCTTCGGCACGGCCTGGGCGATCGGACGCTGGGGCAATTACTGGGGCGGCGGCTGCAACTGGGGTAACCGCAACGTCTATGTCAACCATCGCACCACGAACATCGGCAATGGCTGGCAGCACAATCCGGCGCATCGCGGCGGTGTCCGCTACAACAACAGCAATGTTCAGCAGCGCTTCGGCAACAACAATCTGAAGTCCGGCGTGTCGGACCGGATGGATTTCCGCGGCCGCGACGGCAACCAGGTGCTGCGTCCCGACCAGGGTGCCGGGGACCGGGCGGGAGATCGTGCGGGTGATCGCGGCGGTCCAGGAGATCGCGCTGGGGATCGCGCAGGTGATCGCGCCGGCAATCGTGGCGACCGTCCGGGCGCGGGCGATCGCCCCAGCGCAGGGACGCGCGACCGGCCCGGCGGCGGCGATCGTGCCGGTGCCGGTGATCGTCCCAAGGGCGCGACCAAGGGTGGCGGCGATCGCGCCAAGGCTGCGAACCGCGCCGGCGGCGGTGCGGCCAATCGCGGCGGCGGCAATCGTGGCGGTGCCATGAACGTCTCCTCCGGCCGCTCGGCTGCCGCAGCATCCGCACGCGGCCGCGCCAGCATGGCGAGCATGCCGCGCGGTGGAGGCGGCGGACCAAGCTTTGCCGGGCGCGGCGGCGGTGGCGGAATGGCGATGCGTGGCGGCGGAGGCGGCTTCCGTGGCGGTGGCGGCGGCGGCCGGCGCTCGGATATCGCGCTCAAGCATGACATCGTCCTGCTCGGACACCTCTCGAACGGCCTTGGCTATTATCGCTTCAGCTATATCGGCACCGATAAGGCCTATGTCGGCGTGATGGCGCAGGAGGTCGAGCAGGCGATGCCCGCTGCCGTGACCCGCGGCAGCGACGGCTATCTGCGCGTCCACTACGAAAAACTCGGCCTGACGTTCCGCACCTATCGCGACTGGCTCGCCGGCGGCGCGAAGATTCCTGCGGAGGTGATGCCATGACCGGTCTGAGATCGTTTAGCCGTGCGCTGATGCCCGGCGTCCTCGTGCTCGCGCTGCTCGGATCGGCCTCTCTCGCGCAGGAATCCTACAAGACACCGGAAGAGGCCGCGTCTGCCCTTGCCGCCGCGGTCAAGAGCGGCCCGAAAGACATCTTGAAAGTGCTCGGCAGGAATGCGGAGGACATCGTGTCGTCCGGTGACGAGGTTGCCGACAACGACATTCGGGCGCG
Organism: Bradyrhizobium sp. USDA 223; assembly: GCF_044909005.1. Lineage (NCBI taxonomy): Bacteria > Pseudomonadati > Pseudomonadota > Alphaproteobacteria > Hyphomicrobiales > Nitrobacteraceae > Bradyrhizobium > Bradyrhizobium sp. USDA 223. Next base: position 2,599,252 of record NZ_JBIYDR010000001.1, on the reverse strand, counting down.
CTTCACTGCGATGTACGACGCCAAGCACGGCATCAAGGCGGAGGGTAACAAGACTGCTACCTTGATGCTCGGGCCGGACGACTTCCCGTTTCCAATTCCGCTGGTCAACACCAGGACGGGCTGGGCGTTTGACACCGACGAGGGACGCATCGAGGTGCTGCGCCGTCGCATCGGCCGCAACGAGCTCGACGCGATCCAGACCGCGCTCGCCTTCGTCGACGCGCAAAACGAATATGCGGAAAAGGACCGCGGCGAAGGCGTCGGCGTCTACGCGCAGCGCATCGTCTCCTCGCCCGGCAAGAAGGACGGCCTGTTCTGGCGCGACGACAGCGACCCGAGTCCGCTCGGCGCGCTCGCGGCCGAAGCCTCGAAGGAGGGCTATCGCGGCGGCGATGTAGGCCCTGCACCTTATCACGGCTATTACTTCCGAATCCTCAAAGGGCAGGGGCGGGACGCACCCGGTGGTGCGCTCAACTACGTCGTCAAGGGCAAGATGATCGGCGGCTTCGCCCTGATCGCCTGGCCCGCGGAATACGGCAATTCGGGCGTGATGACCTTCTTGGTCAATCATGACGGCGTCGTCTATCAGAAGGATCTCGGCAAGCGCACGGCGTTCATCGCCGAGCGCACAACATTGTTCGATCCCGACGAGACCTGGAAGAAGGTCGATGCCGCAAAACCCTGAGCCGCGCGTGCGCGCATTTCGCCTGAGCGCGCTGCTCCTGCTCGCGCTCGGGCTGACCCTGCCGGCGGCGCCGTCCTTCGCGCAGGCCACCGGTCAGGTCAGAGTGAAGATCGTCAAAGCGGGAGTCCTGGCCGGCGGTGGCGTGGGCAGCGGCGTGTTGACGTACCGGGGCAAGACCTATCCCTTCAAGGTCAGCGGCGTGAGCTTGGGCATCACGGTCGGTGCAACTGTCGGCCGCCTCGACGGCTGGGCATCCGGCATCCGGGAGGTCAGTGACTTCGCCGGCAACTACAGCTCCGTCGGCGGCGGCTTTGCGCTGGTCGGCGGCGCCAACGGTGTGCACCTCCGCAACGAAAAGGGCGTCACGATGGTGCTGCAAGGCCCGAAGGCGGGGCTCGAGTTGGCGGCCAATATCAGTCGGATCACGATCGCTTTGAGGTGAGGCTCAGGCCGCTCGCGCGATCAAAGCAAGAGCGACAGGCGCACGGTTCTCGGATCGTCACTCCGCGCAGGCTTGAAGCCCGCCTTCGCGAACACGGTTCGCATGGCTCCGTTGTCGGATAGAACCTCGGCCACGAGCTCTCGTAGACCTTGCGCGCGCGCAATCTCCGTCAGATGCTTCAACAACAGCGAGCCCACGCCGCGACCTTGCCAGGCATCCACCACGACGAAGGCCATCTCGGCCTGGCCGGGCTCGATGACGACATACCGGCCGCCGCCGACAATGGTGTATCGCCCCTGTTCTTCGGCGAGAGCGGCCAGCGCGACGTGATTGCTGAAATCCACGTCCATGAAGAAGGCGCGCTCCTTCTCGGAGAAATGCCGTTTCAAAACGAAGAACCGGTTCTGCAGCGACTGCGGTCCTGTACGCGCGACGGCGGCGAGCATGTCCGCCTCGTCGCTGGCGCGAAGCGCGCGGACCTGGATCGGGGTGCTGTCCTTCAGCACGGTTTGCACGCTGTAAGTTGCAGCTTGGGACATTGTCGATGTCGCTCTTTCAAAACCGCCCGGCCGGGTCTCTTGCCCTATAATGCAGGATAGACGCCTCCGAAGCGTGCAGATCATCTTGACCTAGATCAACGTTCGTCCTCGCTCAGCGCCGTCAATTGGCCAAGGCGACGGAGAGGTCGAGAACATGTCCATGCACAAGATGCAAATTCCGGGCGGTCCCATGTCGGGGCTGGTCGCCTCGGCAGTCGAATACCTCGTCGATGCGGGACAGCGCAGTATCCTGTTCCTGGATATCATGCGCCGGCGCGGGGACCAGTACAGGGAGCACCTCGCGCAAACCGCCCCGCATGTTCTGCAATATGCGGCGGAGTTGATCATCGACGGGCGCCAGCTCGCCGAACCCGTCAATTACGCGCTGGTGCGCATCGTTCCGCCCGCCAACGTCGAGATCGACATGAACCGGCGGCCGTTCGTCGTGGTCGATCCGCGTGCGGGCCACGGCCCCGGCATCGGCGGCTTCAAGGCCGACAGCGAGATCGGGGTGGCGATGAAGGCAGGCCATCCCTGCTATTTCATCGGCTTCCTGCCGGACCCGATGCCCGGTCAGACCATCGAGCGCATCGCGCGTGCCGAAGCCATCTTCATCGAAAAGGTCATGAGCCTTCACCCGGATGCCGACGGCAAGCCCTGCGTGATAGGCAATTGCCAGGCCGGATGGGCCGTCATGATCCTGGCCTCGCTACGTCCCGAGCTATTCGGCCCGCTGATCATCGCCGGCGCGCCGCTGGCCTATTGGGCCGGCGTGCATGGAAAATATCCGATGCGCTACTCGGGCGGGCTGTTGGGCGGAAGCTGGTTGACGGCCCTGACCTCCGATCTCGGCGCCGGCAAGTTCGATGGTGCTTGGCTGGTGCAGAACTTCGAGAACCAGAACCCGTCGAATACGCTCTGGACCAAGCAATACAACGTCTATTCCAAGGTCGACACCGAGGCGGATCGTTATCTCGAATTCGAGCGTTGGTGGGGCGGCCACGTCAACCTGAACGCCGAGGAGATCCAATTCATCGTCGATGAGCTGTTCGTCGGCAACAACCTCGCGGCCGGCAACATCGAAATGTCCGATGGCCGGAAGGTCGACCTTCGCAACATCAGATCCCCGATCGTGGTGTTCTGCTCGGAGGGCGACAACATCACGCCGCCGCAGCAGGCGCTGCATTGGATCCTCGATTGCTATGCCGATGTCGATGAGATCAGGGCCTATGGCCAGACCATCGTCTACACCGTGCACCAGAACATCGGCCATCTCGGCATCTTCGTCTCCGGCGGCGTTGCCAAGAAGGAGCACGCGGAATTTTCCAGCAACATCGACCTCATCGACGTTCTGCCGCCCGGACTCTATGAAGCGACGTTCGAGGCGAAGGATGAGGAAACCGCAAGTTCGGATCTGGTCGTCGGCCAGTGGGTGATGCGCTGCGAAGCGCGGACGCTCGACGACATCCGCGCCATGGGCGGCAATTCGCCTGAGGACGAGCGACGCTTTGCCACCGCCAAACGAATCTCGGAAATCAACCTGGCGGCCTATCGAAAAGTCGTCCAGCCATGGCTCAAGCGCCATGGTGACGCCACAGATGGCCGAATGGGCTCACAACATGCATCCGCTGCGGCTGCAATACGAGCTGTTCAGCAGCCAGAATCCTTTCATGGCGACGGTGAAATCATTGGCCGAGAAGGCCGCCGAGAAGCGCAAGCCGGTCGCTGCGGACAATCCGTTCCTGGCGTTCCAGGAGCAGATCTCGAAGCAGGTCGTTCACGCCCTCGACAGCTGGCGCGATTCACAGGAGGCGCTCAGCGAAGCGATGTTCCTCAGCGTCTACGGATCCCCGGCGCTCCAGGCGGCGGTCGGGATCGATCCGACGTCCACGCCGTCGCGTCGGCGTGAGATGTCCGCCGAGCATCGCACCATGCTCGAGAAGCGCATTGCCGAGCTGAAGTCGCGGATCGGTGAGGGCGGCCTCCGTGAAGCGGCGTTGCGCGCTTTGCTCTATGTCGGCTCGGCACGGGGGATGGTGGACGAACGCAGCATCGAGGCTCTGCGCCGGGTCCGCCGGGATCATGGCGGCGCACGCATGTCTCTTGCCGAGTTCAAGATGCTGGTACGCGAGCAGTTCTTCATGCTGCTGCTCGACCGGGAAGGGGCGCTCGCTGCAATCCCGAAATTGCTGCCTGACGACATGAACGTTCGCCGCGCAGCATTCGAGGCGATCGAGCAGGTGCTGTCGGCCAGTGCGGATGTCACCGGCGAGCGCGCAAACCGACTGCGGCAGATCGCTGGCCTGTTTGGCCTCGACACCGCGGAAGGTACCGAAAGGGCGTCGAACGTTGCCCCTTTCGATCCCAAGGCGAAGGCGTCGTAGCGCGAGTTGCAAGGATCGGGAGCGACATCATGTCAGCAGATGCGACGGCCACGCAGTCTCCCAGCAAGTATGATCGTCTGATCGCCGCTGCCAAGGCAATCCCGCCGACGCCGACCGTCGTGGTGCATCCCTGCGATGAGACATCCTTGCGCGGCGCTGTCGACAGCGCGTCTGCCGGCATCATCCGGCCGCTCCTGGTCGGACCGGAGCGGAAGATCCGGGATACGGCTGGCACGTTCGGCCTGGACATCTCGGGTTATGAGATCGTGGATGCCGCGCACAGCGACGAAGCCGCGGCGAAGGGTGTCGAATTGATCCATGCCGCGCAGGGCGAATTGCTCATGAAGGGCAGCCTGCACACCGACGAGCTGATGCGGGCCGTCACGGCCAAGGTCGGGGGGCTGCGCACCGATCGGCGCATCAGCCACGTTTTCGTCATGGATGTGCCGGCCTACGCCGAGACGATCTTCGTCACTGACGCCGCCATCAACATCTTCCCAGATCTGGACGCCAAGCGGGACATCATTCAGAACGCGATCGACCTCTACAATCAGGCGGGCTTCGGCAAGTTGCCGCGGGTGGCCATCCTCTCCGCAGTCGAAACGGTCACGTCGAAAATTCCGTCCACGATCGAGGCCGCGGCGCTCTGCAAAATGGCGGATCGCGGCCAGATCACGGGCGGCGTGCTCGACGGGCCGCTGGCCTTCGACAACGCGATTGACCTCGACTCCGCGCGGATCAAGGGCATCAAGTCCGAGGTGGCCGGCCGCGCTCAGATCCTGGTCGTGCCCGACCTCGAAGCGGGCAACATGTTGGCCAAGAACCTCGCCTATTTCGCCAAGGCCGACGGCGCCGGCATTGTGCTCGGCGCGCGCGTCCCCGTCGTCCTGACCTCGCGTGCGGACAGCCCAAGAGCACGGATGGCGTCCTGCGCAGTTGCTGCACTTTATGCTCACGCGCGGCGCCAGAAGGCGCCGACAGTCGCGGCGTGACCGCCATGGACAGCATCCTCGTCGTCAACGCCGGCTCCTCGAGCGTCAAGTTCCAGGTCTTTGCGGTCGAGGGTGAGGGCGTTCTGCGCCGCCTGATCAAGGGGCAGGTGGACGGCATCGGCAGCCGTCCGCGCTTGCGGGCGAGCAGGGCAGGCAATGATCCCATGGCCGACCGGGCCTATCCGATCGAGACCATTCCGGACGTGCCGGCGGCGATGCAAGTCGCGGGGGAATGGCTGCGGAACGAGACGCGCATCCATCCGTTGGCGGTCGGGCATCGCGTCGTCCATGGCGGGCCGGATTATGAGCGGCCAATCGTCGTCGATCATGGCGTGGTGGCACGGCTGGAACGCTTCGTCACGTTGGCGCCGCTACATCAGCCGCACAATCTGGCGCCGATCCGCTCGATCCTCGCCAATTTCCCGACGATACCCCAGGTCGCTTGCTTCGACACCGCGTTTCACCGCACGCACGGTCCGCTGGCCGATCATTACGCCATCCCTTACCAGCTTCACACCGAAGGTGTGCGACGCTACGGCTTTCACGGGCTCTCCTATGAATACATCTCCAGGGCCCTGCCGCAGATCGCGCCAGACATCGCAAAGCGCCGGGTGATTGTCGCGCATCTCGGCAGTGGTGCGTCGATGTGTGCGATGAAAAATGGGTTGAGCGTCGAGAGCACGATGGGATTTACCGCGCTCGATGGGCTGCCGATGGGCACGCGCCCGGGCCAGCTCGATCCCGGGGTCGTGCTGTATCTATTGTCCGAGAAGGGGATGACGCCATCGAAGGTGCAGGATTTCCTCTATCGCGATTGCGGATTGAAGGGGCTTTCCGGGCTCAGCAACGACATGCGCGAGCTGGAGGCGAGCCTTGATCCGCAAGCGAAACTGGCGGTGGACTATTTCGTCTATCGCATCGGCCTCAACGCCGGCATGCTGGCGGCGGCGCTGCAGGGTATCGATGCCTTCGTCTTCACCGCCGGCATCGGCGAGAACTCGAGCGGCATCCGCGCGCGTGTGGCGGAGCAGCTCGGCTGGCTTGGCGTGACACTCGACCCGGCCGAGAACACGCGCCATTCGCGGCTGATATCGGCAAAGGCGAGTCTCATTCCGGTCTACGTCGTCCCGACCGACGAGGAGCTCATGATTGCGCAGCACACGCTGACGCTGTTGATGAACGGTCAACCCCAGACATGAGAGGGTGTCATGATTCCAGTATTTCCGGACAGCAAGGTCGCACTAAAGGGGAAGAAGGGCCTCGTCGTCGGCATCGCCAACGACCAGTCGATCGCCTGGGGCTGCGCCAGGGCGTTTCGCGCGCTCGGCGCCGATCTCGCCGTCACCTATCTGAACGACCGCGCCAAGAAGCACGTCGAGCCGTTGGCGCAGGCCCTGGAAGCGCCGATCTTCCTGCCGCTCGACGTCATGGTCGAAGGCCAGACTGAAGCGGTGTTCGAGCGGATCAAGTCGGAGTGGGGGCAGCTCGATTTCCTGCTTCATTCCATCGCCTTTTCGCCGAAGGAAGCATTGCACGGCCGCGTCGTCGACGTCGGCCGCGACGGCTTTCTGAAGACCATGGACGTCTCCTGCTGGTCGTTCCTGCGGATGGCACATCTAGCCGAACCCCTGATGAAGAACGGCGGCACGATGTTCACCATGACTTATTACGGCAGCCAGATGGTGGTGGAGAACTACAACATCATGGGCGTCGCCAAGGCGGCGCTCGAAGCCGCGGTCCGCTATGCCGCTGCCGAGCTCGGTCCGAAGGGCATCCGCGTGCACGCGATCTCGCCAGGGCCGCTCGCGACCCGCGCGGCCTCGGGCATTCCGGAGTTCGACGAGCTGATGGACAAGGCACAATCCAAGGCGCCCTCGCGCAGCCTCGTCAGCATCGACGATGTCGGCAATGCCACCGCGTTCCTGGCGCTCGACGGCGCCAAGCTGATCACCGGTGGCGTGCTCTACATCGACGGCGGCTATCACATCATCGATTGACCGGCGCAAGCGCGCGTGGTCATGCCGGCGGTGCGCCGATGCCGATGCTCTCGAGTAATTCGCGCCAGAGCTTGCGGACTCCGGCGTGACGCTGCGCGAGCGCCGCACTGACCGCGTCGCGATGCGGCGCAACGTCTGTGCTCTTCAGAAACAGAATCTGCGCCTGCAACAGCCGGCCGCTCTCGAATTCGATCCGGTGCAGCGCCATAACAAAAGGATCCTGCGCATTGACCTCGAGCGGTAGGAGCGCAGCCGGTCGGATGCCGGCATGCACGGCGTGGGCAAGCGCTGCGAGATGAATCATTTGGGCAAGGCGAGGGTCTGCGATCCCTTCGACCGGTGCAGGCAGCCAGGCGGACTCCCAGGAGGCAAGCATGTAACCCAGGGAAGGATCCAACACCCAGGACGTGGCGCGCAGCAGCAGCGAGACGATCTCGGTCTCGCGATAAAATTGAGCATTCAATTCGGTCTGCCATGCCGCGTCGAGCCTCGCGGGCAGCATGAAAGCGAATTGCCGAGCCAGGGCGCCGTGCGCCGAAATCAGGAATGCTGCGACCTTCGTCTGCTGGTACGGTGGAATGCGACCGTCCGGCGCGACGGGACCGAGGAAGCCGCTCATGGCAGCGCTCGCTTGACCGGGATGGCACGCAGATGATCGTAGCCGGCAGGAAACGGCGTGAGCTCGCCGCCGGGCTGGTCCGGCGCCACCCAGACCGCTTGATTGCCCTGCCAGCGGCCGGCCAGCACGTCTTCGGCAAAGCGCGCCAGCAGATCGGCGGTCAGTGTCCCTTTCTCCAGCGTGAAGGCGTGATAGGCCCTGGGGATGATCACCAATGAGCTGTTCTGAATCTCAGCGCGCAATGTTTCGTGGAGACCCCGCGGCGTGAGAAAGTCGAACTCGCCGTTGAGAATCATGGTTGGAACGGCGATCTTGGACAGGTGCGGCGTGAGCGGCCGGAAGTCGAGAAAGGATTCCATCAGGTTCTGCAGCGCGTAGACGTCGTTGACCAGCCAACCTTGCCGCTTCACGCTATCGAGCTTGTCCAGCAGTGGCTTCAGCCATTGGTCGGAAAGGTTCATGGGTAACAGCAGGTCCTGGAGGTAACTTGTGCCACCGAGGATCAGCCCGGTCCGCAGCGCATTGCCAAGCAGCAAGAGTTGCGGCGACAGGTCCGCAAAGCAGCTCATCGGCACGAGCCCGGCCAATCGCTTGCCGTGCTCGATCGCATATCGCAGCGCGATCAGGCCGCCAAAGCTGATCCCGCTCAGAAAGACTGGACCGTCCCCGAGTTCGTCGATCAGGAGGCGCAAAGCAGCGACCTGGTCGTCCTGGCTGATGAAGAGTCTCGGCTTGTCGGAGGCGCCCTGGCCCAGCAGATCGAAGGTCGCAACGCGAAAGCCTCGCGCCGACAAGGCCTCGCGATAGGCGCCCCACAGCTCGGAATATTGCGTCAGCCCGTTCACGAGAACATAGGCCGGTGCGCCCGCCGGACCGTCGAGCTCATAGCGGATCCGATATGAGCCGTGGTTGAGGAAGGGCATCGCGAGGGTACTGCCGGTGTTTTGATGCCCGCGATCCTCGATTCCTCCGAGCGGATTCCATTGAGCTAGATCAAACCTTTCGCGGCCGCCCTGCCTAGCGTTTCAGGAAAATCTTCCAGGGAGGATCGCATCATGGCCGGACGAGATGCGTTGAAGCGTTGCCTGTTGAGCGTGATCGTGCTGCTGCTCGGAACGGCGATCGCAACCGCACAGCCGTTCACGCGCCGCTCGTCGCAAGTGCAGCATGATGGGCTGAAGAAGACCTACGAGATCGCCAACTTCCGCCTGGGCGGCAAGTACGACCTGTCCGATCCCTCCAAATGGGAGAACGGCGGCGAGGGCGGCGTCACGCTGGAATCGCTCGGGGCCGGCAAGCTGCGCACGGCATACATTGCTGTCGGCAACGCAAGGCGCAACGCGGCCGGCGAGATCACCAATGCCATCGTGATCAACTCCTATTATTCCGGCGATTCCACCGACATGTACGAACAGTGGGTCAAGGGTGCGGCGTTGTCAGGTGGCGTACCCATCATTGGTCCGGGCCGGCCGATCGACACGGATCGTTACTATGTCATCATGGTCGATCCGCTCGGCACTTGGGGCGCGAGCAAGCCGTCCGACGGCTTAGGCATCAAGTTTCCGCAATACAGCTACTACGACATGGTGCAGGCGAACTATCGCCTGCTGCGTGACGAGCTGAAGGTCGCGCGCGTCGCACTGGTGACCGGCGTCTCCATGGGTGGCACGCAGACCTACGTCTGGGGCGTGATGCATCCGGAATATGTCAGCGCCCTGATGCCGATCGGCGGCACCACGCAATCGGATGGCGACGACCCCGTCGGCAACTGGACCTTCCAGATGATGACGGCCGCGATCCAGGGCGATCCGGTCTGGCAGGCGACCGAGGGCGATTATTACAAGCTCCCGAAGGAAAAGCATCCGGTGCCGGGCGTGGCCTTCGGCTGGTCGATCCTCGGCATGACGGGTTATGACTTTTCCTTCCGCACGACCCAGAACTGGGCGGCGGTACAGCCCGAGATTTTCTATTGGGATCCGCCGAACGAGAAGGCCGGCCTCAACGTCACCAATCGCGCCAAGCTCTACGACGCCGTCGACCTCGTCTGGCGCAATCGGGTCGGCGAGACCCATAACGTCAATCCCTATCTCGGTCGCATTCAGGCTCGCACGCTGGTGATGCACATCACCAACGATCTCTGGCTCAACTTCAAGCTGGCGCAGAAGGCCGTTGATCGCGTGCCCGGCGCTGACCTGATCGCACAGGAGAGCCCGGTCGCGCATTACGGCGTGTTCCCGATCATCAATCAGCGCAAGAACGATCCGAAGTTCGTCACCTTCATGGATGATGTGGCGGCCCTCGATCGCGCCCAGAAGTTCGTCGACAAGAACTATCGCGTGCCCGACGTCGCCCAAACGATCGATCCCAAGAAGTCGTTCTGGAAGACCCACGTGACCTATCCCTATCCGGTCAAATTCGGCAGCGCCAAGGACAAGAGCGGCAACTCCTGGGAAATCGGCTACATGGACGAGTATGCCGGCACCGACAAGGATCCGAAGGTGCTCGTCATCATCCACGGCAAGGGCGCGTTCGGCGGCCATTACGGCAACATCATGCAGTATGCGCTGCGCAGCGGCCTGCGCGTGATCGTGCCGGACCTACCGCATTACGGCATGTCGGGACCCGGGAATCTCGACAAGAACCCCGCTCGCACCATGCAGGACATGCGCGAGGTGATCTACGACCTCGTGGTCAACCAGCTCGGAGTCAAGAAGGCGTATTATCTCGGCCACTCGCTCGGCGGCCAGTTCGTCGTGGGCTACGCCCTGACCTGGCCTGATGCGGTGCAGGGCCTCGCCTTGGAGGCGCCGTCCGGCCTTGAGGAATATCCGCGCGAGATCACTATTGCCAAGGACAAGAAGGCGCCTCTCTTCGCCGACGGCCTCGGCCGAGACTTCGACAAGTGGAAGCAGGTCTGGGACCAGACCGGTATTCTCGCTGCGGAAAAGGCGCGGAGCGAGCAGAACGTCCGCGACTTCTTCTACTTCAAGAAACGTGATCCGGACACCGGCGTGGTATCGGCTGCGAAGAGCGGATACTTCTTCAACGACAGCGAATATGCCCGTTTCCATACCGAGCAGCGCGCTGGGCTTACCAAGGGCAACCCGAAGGAGCTCGATCAGTGGTGCAACGTCTTCATCTTCGACATCTACACGATCGGTGCTGAGCTCCAGCAGGATGACCCGAAGAACCTCTATGAGCGGGTCACCCAGATCAAAGCGCCGATCTTCCTGGCGTTCGGCGACAAGGAGCCGTTCATTCCGACGCCTGCGTTCAACGGCCTGACGGACCTCGGCCGCGACGTCATCACGCCGTTCATGACGCGCATGACCAATGCCGGCAACCGGCCGATGCTCAAGATCTATCCGGAGACCGGACACTTCATCCACACCGACAATCCAGTGGAATACGCTGCCGATGTCGTGGATTTCGTGACCAAGGGGGAGGTGGACACATCATCGCCGCTCGGAACCGATCGCATGATCAAGGGCGCCGTCGTCTCTGCCTTGCCAGTGGCGCCGACACCGCCCGGAGCGGCGCCGACGGCTGGCCTCAACAAGTAGGGCCCGGCGATGCCAAGGGTGCAGGCGGGCGAACTCCGACTCGGCTGGCGGGAGTGGGGAGGAGGCGACGTCACCGTCGTCTTCATCCACGGAAACCTCGCCAGCAAGGACTGGATCGAGCTCGCCGCGCCATTGTTTCCGATCGGGCTCCGTGTGGTTGCAATCGATTGGCGCGGCTGCGGCGACAGCGACCGGCCGAAGCCGTCGGCCGACTATTCCAACTACTCCATGCGGCAGCACGCCGAGGACATGCTGGCGGCGCTCGATACGCTCGAGATCGGCTATTGCCATCTCGCGACACATTCCACCGGCGGCATCATCGCCGCCAGAATGCTGCTCGAGCAGCCGCAGCGCTTCGGCCGTGTGTTCGCGCTCGATCCGGTAACGCCGCTCGGCATGGCCTTCGATGCCGATCAGATCGGATTATTCAGGGCCATGATGTCGAGCAAGGAGCTGACGCGGTCCGTGATGGCTACGGCCGCTTCTTCGCTGTTCGTCCCGGAGAGCATGGGGCCGAACATGGTCCCGCGCTTTCGCGAGGGACTGGGAGAGATCCAGACGCTGTTCGACCGGATCGTCGAGCAGACCTTCGGCGTATCGGAGGGGATCTGGATCGGCACGCCGGTGAACCTGACGCGGGAGAGGGAGAGCCGTGAGCTGGAGCGCCGCATGTCCGGGATCTGGCATCCGCACCTCGTGTTGTGGGGCGAGCGGGACGGTTGGATCGCGCCGGCCGATCTCCGGGCCATGGTCGTAGCGATGCCGGATTGCCGGCTGGTCATCGTGCCAGGCGTAGGGCATTCGATGAACCTCGAATCGCCGGCACTTTATGCTGGCTATTTCGGCGCCTGGTTCGGAGGACGTGCCGCGTCACCATTCACGGCGCCAAGCTGATCCCCGGCGGGGCCTCGACGTCGACGGCGGCCACCGCATCGTCGATTGACGCGCCGAGCAGTCCGGCGACCCACGATCGATGGTAACATATTGCCAGTGTTTTGCCCGACGGAGCAACCGGTTCCGGGCGAACAGAAAACATCAATCAGATCAAAACCATGGCTACTGTGCATGGGGTTGTTTTTCGACTCTTTGATTCAGCGATAGTGAAGCGCGATCAATTCGGCCACGCAGGCCGGCTTGGTGCCGCCCTCGATCTCGATCACGAGGTGGTAGTTGACGCGCAGCCCGTCCGGCGGCACGTCCTCCGCTTCCGCGATCGTGACCCGGCCGCGCAGCTTCGAGCCCGCCGGCACCGGCGCAAGATATCGGATCCGGTCCGCACCGTAATTGAGCGTGTTGCGCAGCCCCTTCAGGCCGATGACCGAGCGGATGAACAGCGGGGCAAGGGCAAGCGAGAGCAGGCCATGGGCGATAGTCTTGCCGCCCGGCATCTCCTGCTTGGCACGCTCCTGGTCGACATGGATCCACTGCTCGTCGCAGGTCGCCTCGGCGAACTGGTTGATGCGGTCCTGCGTGATCTCGATCCAGTCGCTGGCGCCGATCTCGGTGCCGATTGCGGATTTGATCTCGTTGAAGTCGCTGAATATTCGCATGGGTTGACCTGTTCAGAGCTTCATTTCCGGAACATTGTCGGGAATGGCGAGCTCGGCCTCCGTCAGGGCCATGACCTCGCCGACGCTCATGCCGGGTGCTGTTTCCAGCAACGTCGCCTTGCCGTCGGGAAAACCGATCACGGCCATGTCGGTCACGACAAGGTTGACAGGGCGTGCCGAGGTCAGCGGCAGCGAGCATTTCACCACGATCTTCGACTTGCCCTTGGCCGCGTGCTGCATGGCGACGATCACACGCTTGGCGCCCGTGACGAGGTCCATTGCTCCGCCCATGCCCGGGACCATCTTGCCCGGGATCATCCAGTTCGCGAGATGGCCATGCGCATCGACCTGGAGGCCGCCGAGCACGGTGACATCGACATGGCCGCCGCGGATCAGGCCGAACGACATCGCGCTGTCGAAGGTGGAGGCGCCCGGCAGCGCGCTGATCGGGCGCCCGCCGGCATCGGTGAGCGTCGGATGCGCCATCCCCTGCTCGGGAATCGGCCCGGTGCCGATCAACCCGTTCTCGGACTGGAAGAACACCTTCAGGTCCGACGGCACATAATTGGCGACCAGGGTCGGAATGCCGATGCCGAGATTGACGAGATTGCCGTTCCTCAGCTCCTTGGCGACACGCCGGGCGATGATGATCTGGGGATCCATGATGTCACCCGTTGGTGATGAGATAGTCGACGAGCGGCGCGGGGGTGACGACGTGATCGGGCGCGATCACGCCGACCGGGACGATATGCTCCGCCGTCACGATGACGGTATCCGCCGCCATCGCCATGACCGGGTTGAAATTGCGCGAGGTGAGGGCGTAGGCGAGGTTGCCGAGGTAGTCGGCGAGGAAGGCGTGCACCAATGCGAATTGCGCCCGCAGCGCCGTCTCCAGCAGGAACGGCTTGCCATCGACTTCGATCTGGCGCTTGCCTTCGGCCACCAGCGTTCCGACTCCGGTCGGCGTCAGCACGCCGCCGAGACCGCATCCGCCGGCGCGGATGCGTTCGACGAAGGTGCCTTGCGGCACGAGATCGACCGCGATCTGGTTCGCCAGCATCTGCTGCTGCGCCTTCGGATTGAGGCCGATATGCGTCGCCGTCAGCTTCGACACCAGTGCCTGGTCGAACAGCTTGCCGACGCCCTTGCCGGGCGTGGCCGCGTCATTCGAGATCAAGGTCAGACCCGTCTTCCTCTGGCGCACGACTTCGTCGAGGAGCCGCTCTGGCGTTCCAACTCCCATGAATCCGCCAACCATGACGCTGGCGCCCGCCGGGATCATCGCAACGGCTTCTTCGACGGAAACAGCCTTCATGATCGAAACTCCCGGTCGGCCGACGATGGGCTGAAGGGCGGTAAGGTGCGGATGTTGGCGGGTGGGCGACGGGCTCCCTTGATATGGGTCAAGGGCCTCTGGATCATTGCGCGCCGTCAGCGAGAAACCGACGTTTCCGTAATGAAACGCGACCCAGCCCAGGGGGGGCAAAATCGTGCCAAAAACTCAATGGTTTGTGCTCGCATCCTCATGCGGCGCGCGATCCGCTTTCCCTGATTTTGAACATTGCATCGGTAGTCCGGCGCGGAATCGCTCACAGAGAGATGAGTGTGTCGGCGTCGTCCCGCCATTGGGACGGCGCCAAATCGACTCAATTCACGTCGAGCGTGCATCCGCCAGACATTTGCGGAGCTGATTCCCCATGCCAGACATCAAGGTCGACCGTTCGGATATGGCCCCCTCGATTCTGCCGGCCGGCATCCCCGAGCTCAGCGACGATGAATGCCTCGCTTGTCTCGCGCGCGCAGTCGAGGCGCCGGATTCGGCGCGGCTGGACGAGGTCGCAGGCCTCATTGGCCGCCTGGCAGTCGCCATCGAATAGGGCCGGCCGGGCCCTCCCTCAGGGGTCTTGCGGAGCGCGAAGCGCGCATCGCCAACCGCTATGTTGCGTTTTGACCGAGCATGCTCCAAAAGATGCCGCGATTTTTCTCCGCGGCATCGTCCGCATTGCAGGGTCCGCAAATGTCCGGTTTTTCGACCGCGCGCCAAAAAATGGTCGATGGCCAGGTGCGCACCAATGACGTCACCGACCGTCGTGTTCTCGATGCCATGCTCACGGTGCCGCGCGAGGCCTTCGTGCCGGCCGGCCGGCAGGCGCTGGCTTACCTCGATCTCGACCTCGACGTCAGCGAAGGCGCCGCCAAGCGGTTCCTGATCAAGCCGGCGCTGACCGGCAAGCTGCTCCAGGCCGCCGAAATCGGCGGGGATGACAACGTGCTGGTCGTCGGCTGCGCCACCGGCTATCTCGCCGCGCTGGCTGCCAAGCTCGCGCGGCAGGTCACGGCGACCGAGTGCGATACGGCTTTGGCCGCCAAGGCCAGCGAAGCCTTCACCGCCCAGGGGCTTGCCAATGTCGCCTGCAAGGCGGCGGCCTGCACCGAGGGGGATCCTGCTACCGCCCCCTATGATGTGATTGTCCTCAACGGCGCGGCCGAGGTGATGCCGGAAGCGCTGCTCGGGCAGCTGAAGGAGGGTGGGCGTCTGGTGGGAGTATCGGCCGAATCGAGGCCGCCGCGCGCGATGATCGTGACCCGTACCCACGGCGAATTCGGTCATCGGACCCTGTTCGACGCCGCCGCCCCGGTGCTTCCCGGGCTGGAACGGGCGGCTGCCTTTGTCTTCTGACGGCCCCAAAGCCGCCCCAAATCCCGTTCTGAATCAGAAGTGTGGCCGGGATGCTGCACGTGAAGAGTTTCCACTGAGAACCACCCTCGGGTAGTTCCGTCGCGCTTGACCGCGTCCTATGTTGCGGCGGGGCAACGACTCCATTGGTACGGTACCCCGGCTCGCGGGCACGAGCCGGGCGCTAGAACGAACGGAATTTCACGGATGCATGGGGTGAAGCTCTTCACCGGAGCTGCGGTTTCGGTCCTGCTGCTGGCGCTTGCCGGGACGACGCCTGCCTTGGCGGATACGATCGAGGGCGCGCTGGTGCGCGCCTATCAGAACAATCCGCAGCTCAACGCGCAGCGTGCCCAGGTGCGCTCGACCGACGAGAACGTGCCGCAGGCCTTGTCTGGCTATCGTCCGCGGGTCTCGCTGACCGCAAGCGGCGGTTATCAGTACTCGGACTTCAAGAGTGCCTCTACTAGCGAGCCCGTTAACGGCACGGGCATTCCTCGAAGCGTGGGATTGACTGCTTCCCAGACGCTGTACAACGGCAACCAGACCGCCAACCGGACTCGCGCCGCGGAGAGTCAGGTGTCCGGTGCTCGGGAAGCGCTGCGCAGCCTCGATCAAAGCGTGCTGCTTCAGGCGGCCACGACCTACATGGATTATCTCCGCGACGCGGCGACGCTTGAAGTCCAACGCAGCAACGTGCGCGTGCTCGAGCAGACGCTCAAGCAGACCCGTGACCGTTTCAATGTCGGCGAAGTGACCCGCACCGACGTCGCTCAATCGGAAGCGCAACTGGCGGCCGGAAGGACCCAGGCGCTCACCGCTGAAGCGAATCTGACGACGACCCGCGCAAACTTCCGTCGCATCATCGGCAACGAGCCGACGAATCTTGCGCCTGGCTCACCTGTCGATCGGTTCCTGCCTTCGACACTCGCTTCGGCCATCGAGCTAGGCCTGGTCCAGCACCCCAACGTGACGGCCGCGATGTTCGGCATCGACGTCAACTTTCTGCAAGTGAAGGTCGCCGAGGGCGCTCTGCTCCCGTCAGTCACGTTGCAGGCCACAGCCACGCAGGCATACGAGCAGTCGCTGATACAGTACAGGGCCTTCAACGCGTCCGCGATCGCACAGATCTCGGTGCCGATCTATCAGGGCGGTGGCGAATACGCGCTGATCCGCCAGTCCAAGGAGAACCTGGCGCAGCAGCGCCTCAACCTCGAAACGACTCGCGACCAGACCCGTGCGACCGTTGTGCAATGGTGGGGCTCGCTGCAGGCCACCAAGGCGCAGGTGCAGTCGGCTCAGGCGCAGGTGACGGCATCCGAGATCGCCCTCAACGGCGTACGCGAGGAGGCCAAGGCCGGCCAGCGCACCACGCTGGACGTGCTCAATGCGCAGCAGGCGCTGGTGAACGCGCGCGTCGCGCTGGTGACCGCGCAGCACGATCGTGTAGTTGCATCTTATAACGTCCTCGCGGCGGTCGGGCGTCTGTCGCCGCAAGTCCTCGGCCTTGCGACTACGACCTACGACCCCAGCGTTCACTATCATCAGGTGCGGGACAGCTGGGCGGGTGTGCGCACGCCTGACGGCCGCTGATTCCCGTAATCATCCGGTCGATCTCGCCAATAGCCGAGGTCGACCGGTGCTTTGCTTGCAATCGTCAAAATCCCTGACATAGCCTTGCCAAGATGATGCGGGTCGATTCGCCCCGCATTGATGTCACGTGCGTAACGCTTCGGCGCCGGGGCAGGGGCGCACCGCTGCGCGTCGAGCCGTGATCTGGGGACAAGTCGGGCTGCGGCGACGAAAATGGCGGACCCATCGTTGCGGAACCGGCCAATCCTGCCGTGCTTGGTGTAAAACAACGCATGCGAGGGCGTTGATGATGTGGAGTCGGAGATGACGCAGCCTGCAAAGGTCACAGAACCCTCGATGGAGGAGATTCTGGCCTCGATCCGGCGCATCATTGCCGACGACGAGGCAAAGCCCCCGCCGGTCGAGGCCGCCAAGCCCGAGAAGGCTGCTGCGCCCGCTGCGCCGCCGAAGCCGCAGGCGATGAACGACATTCCGCCATCCAAGGTCGCTCCGCCGAAACCCGCCGCCGAGAAGCCGGCACCGCCGCCGGCTGCAAAGCCGGCGCCGGCACCTGCGCCGGCGCCCGCGGCGGACGCATCCAACAGCCAGGACGACATCGACGCGTTGCTGGCGGGTCTCGATGCGGCCACACCTGCGCCTGAGGTCCGCGCGCCCGAGCCGGAGCCCGAGCCCGAACCGGACGTGCTCGAACTCACCGACGACATGGCGGTGGACCCGACGCCGCCTCCGCCGCCGCCGAGCTTCCGCAAGGTCGAACCCCGCGACGATCTCGAATTCGCTGAGCCGCCGCGGCCCGCCCCGCCGCCGTCCTACGCGCCGGTGGATTTCGACGCGCCGCCGCTGCCCCCGCAGCAGCCGATCCTCGCGCAATCGACGGTCTCCGCGGTCGAATCCGCCTTCAACTCCCTGGCCCATACTGTGCTCAGCAGCAACGCCCGGACGCTGGAGGACTTGGTCAAGGAGATGCTGCGGCCGATGCTGAAGTCCTGGCTCGACGACAATCTGCCCGGCCTCGTTGAACGCATCGTGAAGGCCGAAATCGAGCGGGTCTCGCGCGGCGGCCGCTGAGGACGGCCGAAAGGCCCTCATAAAGCCTGGCTTCGGGTGTCATATTCGAGCCCGGACCGGGTCGGAAAGCGCTGTCGCCGCCGCGCTTTCCCTGAGCTTTTCGTTGACTTTTCGTTGACTTGGCCCCCTCGCGCGGCTTTCTAGCAGCCCCATGATCGAGAAAAATTACCAACCCGCCGATATCGAAACCCGCATGTCCGTGGTGTGGGAGGACAGCCTTGCGTTCAAGGCTGGCCGGCCCGACCGCCGTGATGCCGTGCCCTTCACCATCGTGATCCCGCCGCCGAACGTGACGGGCTCGCTGCACATGGGCCACGCCCTCAACAACACGCTGCAGGACATCCTTTGCCGGTTCGAGCGCATGCGCGGCCGCGACGTGCTGTGGCAGCCCGGCACCGATCATGCCGGCATCGCCACCCAGATGGTGGTCGAGCGGCAGCTGATGGAGCGCCAGCAGCCCGGTCGCCGCGAGATGGGCCGCGAGAAGTTTCTGGAGCGGGTCTGGCAGTGGAAGGCCGAGAGCGGCGACACCATCATCAACCAGCTCAAGCGCCTCGGTGCGTCCTGCGACTGGTCGCGTGAGCGCTTCACCATGGACGAGGGCCTGTCGAAGGCCGTCGTCAAGGTGTTCGTCGAGCTGCACCGCGAGGGACTGATCTACAAGGACAAGCGGCTGGTGAACTGGGACACCAAGCTGCTGACCGCGATCTCCGATCTCGAAGTGCAGCAGACGGAAGTGAAGGGCCACCTCTGGTATCTGCGCTATCCGATCGAGGGCAAGACGTTCAGCCCCGAGGATCCCTCGAGCTTCATCGTGGTCGCCACCACGCGCCCCGAGACCATGCTCGGCGATACCGGCGTGGCCGTCCATCCGGAGGACGATCGCTACCAGAAGCTGATCGGCAAGAATGTCGTCCTGCCGCTGGTCGGCCGCAAGATCAAAATCGTCGCCGACGAGTATTCCGATCCCGAGAAGGGATCGGGCGCTGTGAAGGTGACGCCGGCGCACGACTTCAACGATTTCGAGGTCGGCAATCGCCACGGGCTGCGCCGGATCAGCGTGCTCGACAGGGAAGGCTGTCTCGATCTCCTCGACAACGAGGATTATCTGCGCGACCTGCCCGAAGGCGCTGCGCAATCCGCCGAGGAATTCCACAAGGTCGACCGCTTCGCTGCGCGCAAGCGCATCGTCGAGCGGCTGGAATCGTTCGGCTTCGTCGAGCGGATCGAGCCGCACACCCACATGGTGCCGCACGGCGATCGCTCTGGCAGCGTGATCGAGCCCTACCTGACCGATCAGTGGTACGTCGACGCCAAGACGCTGGCGAGACCTGCGATCGCGGCGGTGCGTTCGGGCGAAACGACGTTCGTTCCGAAGAACTGGGAAAAGACCTATTACGAGTGGATGGAGAACATCCAGCCCTGGTGCATCTCACGTCAGCTCTGGTGGGGCCATCAGATCCCGGCCTGGTACGGCCCTGACGGCAAGGTGTTCGTCGCCGAGACCGAGGAGGAGGCCATCAGCCACGCGCTCGGCTATTACGTCGAGCAGGAGGTCATCACGCCCGAGCAGGGCCGCGAGATGGCGCTCGACCGCAACAAGCGCGAAGGATTCATCACGCGCGACGAGGACGTGCTCGACACCTGGTTCTCCTCGGCGCTGTGGCCGTTCTCGACGCTCGGCTGGCCCGACGAGACGCCCGAGGTGCAGCGCTACTACCCGACCAATGCGCTGGTGACCGGCTTCGACATCATCTTCTTCTGGGTCGCCCGCATGATGATGATGGGCCTGCACTTCATGAAGGAGGTGCCGTTCTCGACCATCTACATCCACGCCCTCGTCCGCGACGAGAAGGGCGCCAAGATGTCGAAGTCGAAGGGCAACGTCATCGATCCCCTCCACCTGATCGACGAATACGGTGCGGACGCGCTGCGCTTCACCCTGGCGGCGATGGCAGCGCAGGGCCGCGACATCAAGCTCGCCACCAGCCGTGTCGAAGGCTACCGCAATTTCGCGACCAAGCTCTGGAACGCATGCCGGTTCGCGGAGATGAACCACTGCGCCGTGCCTGATGGTTTCGAGCCTGCGAAGGCAAAGGAGACGCTGAACCGCTGGATTGCGCATGAGACCGCGCACACCACGCGCGAGGTGACCGAGGCGATCGAGGCCTGTCGGTTCAACGATGCCGCCGGCAGCATCTATCGCTTCGTCTGGAACGTCTATTGCGACTGGTATGTCGAGCTCGCCAAGCCCGTGCTGCTCGGTCCGGACAGCCCTGCCAAGGACGAGACCCGTGCCATGGTCGCCTGGGCGCGCGACGAGATCCTGAAGCTGTTGCACCCCTTCATGCCCTTCATCACCGAAGAGCTGTGGGAGGTGACGGCAAAACGCGACGGCCTGCTCGCATTGGCGCCGTGGCCGCTGAAGCCGGTCGAGCCGACGCCGGAGCAGCTCGCGATGCTTGCGGCGACCACGGGACCGACCGATGCGCTGGTCTCGCCGGCCTGGGTGCTGCCGATCTTCGATCATGCCGACTTCACCGATCCGGCTGCCGAGGCCGAGATCGGCTGGGTCATCGACCTCGTCACGCAGATCCGCTCGGTGCGCGCCGAGATGAACATCGCGCCGGCAACGCTGACGGCGCTGGTGCTCGCAGGCGCTTCGGCCGAAACCAAGGAGCGCGCGCCGCGCTGGGCCGATGTCATCAAGCGTATGGCGCGGCTGTCGGACATCTCCTTCGCCGACCGAGCGCCTGACGGCGCTGTCCAGTTGCTTGTGCGCGGCGAGGTCGCCGCGCTGCCGCTCAAGGGCGTGATCGACGTCGCCGCCGAGCGCACGCGTCTCGACAAGGAGATCGGCAAGGCCGAGGCCGACATCAAGCGCGCCGAGTCGAAGCTGGCGAACGAGAAGTTCGTCGCCAACGCGGCCGAGGAAGTCGTCGAGGAGGAGCGCGAAAAGCGCGAGGCGGCGCTGGCCCGCAAGGCCAAGCTGCTCGAAGCGATGGAGCGGCTGAAGCAGGCGTCTTAGGGCATGATCCGGAAAAGTGTGCAGCAGTTTTCCGGAAAGATCATGCTCAAACAATAACCTAAAGCGCGATGATGATTCATCGCGCTTTAGGCCTATTTCGGAAACGGCTTGCTCAAAAACTTCGAGCCCCTGACGCCGTAGCGCCAAGGCAGCTCGACCGCCTTGGTGATGCCGATGCGGATGCCGGTTGCGACCTCGACATCCTCGGTTCGCGCATGCAGCGCGATGGGAGGCCGATCCAGCGGCAGGGCGTTGTGCGCGATGGTGATGCCGAGCGCCTCGGTCAGCTTGCCCGGGCCCGAGCACAGCGCATGCACGTCCTGCAGATGCCGGCGTCGGCGCATCGCAGCCAGGCCATGCGTCGGCTCCAGAGCACGGATCAGCACGGCGCTGGCCGAGCCTTCCTCCTCGCAGACGAAGTTCACGCACCAGTGGATGCCGTAGGAGCGGTAGACATAGGCAAAGCCAGGCGGGCCAAACATGACCTGGTTCCGCGGCGTCTGGCCATTGTAGGAGTGCGCCGCCGGGTCGGTATGGTGATAGGCCTCGACCTCGACGATGATCCCGCCGACGCCGTCGACGAGCATGGTGGCGCCGATCAGGTCGGGCGCGACCTCATGGACGCTGCGGCCGAAAAAGGTCCGCTTCAGCTGCTTGCCGAGCCGTGGTGTGGAAGGTTTCGAGATTGGAGCCATTCGAGGAGAATCGTCTGAGAACAGAGCAGGATATTGCCCATATCTGCCATGTTCCCTGAAGCGGGGCGAGCCGGGTTGCGATGCCAGGCCAGACCGACTAGGTAGGACCTGAACAGACCGGACACCCCATGGTCGTTATTGTCGATACCATCTCGAACCCGCTGCGCCCGCGCCACCCCGAAAAGGTGAACCGGCCCGATTCCGCTTCGCCGCCGAAGCCGGACTGGATCCGCGTGCGCGCGCCGAACACCCGCGGCTATGCCGACACCCGCAACATCGTGCGCGCCAACGGCCTGCACACGGTGTGCGAGGAGGCGGGCTGCCCGAACATCGGCGAGTGCTGGGACAAGAAGCACGCGACCTTCATGATCATGGGTGACACCTGCACCCGGGCCTGCGCCTTCTGCAACGTCAAGACCGGCCTGCCGAATGCACTGGATGCGGCCGAGCCGCAGAACGTCGCCGAGGCCGTGGCGAAGCTGGGCCTCGCCCACGTCGTCATCACCTCGGTCGATCGCGACGACCTCACTGACGGCGGCGCCGAGCATTTCGCAGAGACCATCCGCGCCATCAGGGCCGCGTGCCCCTCGACCACGATCGAGATCCTGACGCCCGACTTCCTGCGCAAGGAGGGGGCGCTGGAAATCGTCGTCGCGGCCAAGCCCGACGTGTTCAACCACAATCTCGAGACGGTGCCGTCGCGCTATCTCACGGTGCGGCCCGGCGCGCGCTACTTCCATTCGATCCGGCTGCTGCAGCGGGTCAAGGAGCTCGACCCCACCATCTTCACCAAGTCCGGCATCATGGTCGGCCTCGGCGAGGAGCGCCACGAGGTGCTCCAGGTGATGGACGATCTGCGCTCGGCCGACGTCGACTTCCTGACCATCGGGCAATACCTGCAGCCGACCCGCAAGCATCACGCGGTGATGCGCTACGTGCCGCCGGACGAGTTCGGTTCCTACGAGAAGGTCGCCTACACCAAGGGCTTTCTGATGGTGTCGGCGAGCCCGCTCACCCGTTCCTCGCATCATGCCGGCGAGGACTTTGCGAGACTGCAGGCCGCGCGGGCCGCGATTGCCCGTTGAACCGATATGCCCCGTTTTTCGAGCAAGCGCCGTGTCAATCACAGCGCATCCGAGATGTTCGATCTGGTCGCCGACGTCGAGCGCTACCCGGAATTCGTGCCGCTGTGCAGCGCGCTGAAGGTGCGGCAGCGGATGGCCAAGCCCGACGGCACCGAGGTGCTGGTTGCCGACATGACGGTGTCGTTCAAGCTGATCAAGGAAACCTTCACCAGCCGGGTGACGCTCGACCGCGCCAATCTGAAGATCCTGGTCGAATATCTGCAAGGTCCGTTCAGCAATCTGGAAAACCGCTGGACGTTCGAGCCTAAAGGCGAGGGCGTCTGCGACGTCGGTTTCTTCCTGTCTTACGAATTCAAGAGCCGCATGCTGGCGATGCTGATGGGCTCGATGTTCGACGCCGCCTTCGCGCGGTTCTCCGCCGCGTTCGAGAAACGGGCGGACGCGATCTACGGGCGGCCGAAGCTGGCCTCGACGTAGGTAACTCTCATGTCCCGGACGCGCTGCAACGCCCTTAGCGTTGCTGCGCAGAGCCGGGACCCACAGCGACAGACTCCTCACTCGATAGATGGGCCCCGGCTCTGCAGCGCACCGCTGAAGGAGCGCTGCGCTGCGTCCGGGGCACGAGATCTTTCTCAATCCACTGACGGTGATCCTGGGGTGTCGCTTCGCTCACCCGGGCTAGGCGACTGCGTTCCGCCTCCGCCGTCGCGGGGATCATTTCGCATCGCGGCGCGTTCTCAACCGACTGTCCGGGTTGGAGCCGCCATGACCATCAATTTCGACGCGCTGCAAGCTTCGCTTGTCCTGTATGGCCTGAACGCGATCTACGCGGTCCTGCTGCTCGCGGTCGGCTGGTATCTGTCCGGCGCGATGCAACGCTTCGTCACGCGCGTCCTCAGCGTCACGCATCGCGTCGACCCGCTGGTGACGCTGTTCGTGGGCAGCCTTGCGCGTTATGGCGTGCTCGCGGTCGTCGGCATCGCCGTGCTGCAGCTGTTCGGCATCCAGACGGCGAGTCTCGTTGCCGTGCTGGGTGCGACCTCGCTCGCCATTGGTCTTGCCTTGCAGGGCACGCTGTCCAATCTCGCCGCCGGCGTGATGCTGCTCTTGTTCCGGCCATTTCACATCGGCGACGATGTCGAGGTCGCCGGCAAGGCGGGCAAGGTGAGGTCGCTGTCGCTATTCATGACCGAGCTGGTCGCGCCCGACAACACGCAGATCCTGTTGCCGAATGGACAGGTCTGGGGCGCGGCCATCATCAACCACAGCGCCTATCCTGGCACGGGCGAGATCAAGGTGACGTTTCCGGTACCCGCCGGCGCCGCTCCGGCGCTGGCCGATCGCATCCTGAAGGAGCTTCGCAAGGATTCCCGCATCGACGATCAGGCGCAACCCGCCGTCTCCGTCAGCAAGGTCCTCGATGTCGCCAATCCCGCCGCGCCGATCCTGGAATTGACGGTTAGCGCCAAGGCGAAACCGTCTGAAGCTGGCGCGGTCAAGCAGTGCGTGCTCGATCATGCGAGCGCGCTGCTTGCCACGGCCGCCTGAGACGATTTATCCCCGCGGCGGACGCGGCGGCCTGCGTTTCACCACATGCCGGCGCGGCGAGCGGGTCACACGCGGGCGCAGGCGGCTTGCGGCGGCACGCTGCGGCTTGGCCGCGACTTGCGGGCCGCGGGCCAGATCCATCAGCATGCGCAAAGCCTCGACAACAGAACGGGCGCGCACCGCGCTGCGGCCGATGGCGCCGAAGCGGTGCTCGCGGTGGATGATGCGGCCGTCGCGCGCGGCGGCGGCGAAGTGCACGAGACCGACCGGCTTGCCGGGCGTGGCGCCGCCCGGGCCGGCGATGCCGGTAATGGCGACGGCGAGATCGACATCGGCGCGCTCAAGCGCACCGATTGCCATTGCGGTGGCGGTCTCCTTGCTCACGGCACCGAAATTGGCCAGCGTGCTCGCCTCGACGCCAAGCATCGCGCGCTTGGCCTCGTTGGAATAGGTGACGAAGCCGCGGTCAATGACGTCGGACGAGCCGGGAATGTCGGTCAGTGCGCCCGCAACCAGGCCGCCGGTGCAGGATTCAGCGGTCGCGATCGTCAGCTTGCGCATCCGGCACAGATCGAGCAGCGAGCGGGAGAGGGCGCGTGCGTCGCTGCCGCCCATGGCCTAGACGCCCCAGGGAAGGCGGATGGTGGCGCTCGCGGTCGCCGCGATGCCTTCCTCGCGGCCGGTGAAGCCGAGCCGCTCGCTGGTGGTCGCCTTCACTGCGATGCGCGAGATGTCGACGCCGGAGATCTCGGCGATGCGCGCGCGCATGGTGTCGCGCAACGGGCCGATCTTCGGCCGCTCGCAGATCAGCGTCACCTCGAGGTTGGCGACGCGGCCGCCGCGCGCTGCGACGCGCTCGATGGCATATTTCAGGAACTGGTCGGAGGAGGCGCCCTTCCACTTCGCATCGCTCGGCGGGAAGTGCGAGCCGATGTCGCCGTCGGCGAGAGCGCCGAGAATGGCGTCGACCAGCGCATGCAGGCCGACATCGCCGTCGGAATGAGCCAGGAAACCTTTGGTGTGCGGCACGCGCACGCCGCAGATCATGACATGGTCGCCTTCGCCGAAGGCGTGCACGTCGTAGCCGGTGCCGGTCCTGATGTCGCCGAGCTGGGCGGCCAGGCGCGCTTCCTCGCGCACGAAATCCTCGGGAGTTGTGAGCTTCATGTTGGCAACATCGCCTTCAAAGGTTGCAACCGTCAATCCCGCCCATTCGGCAATCGCGGCATCGTCGGTGAAATCCGAGCGTCCATCCCTTGCCGCGCGACGATGCGCCTCGAGGATGACGTCGAAACGAAAGGATTGCGGCGTCTGTGCGATCCGCAAGGAAGCGCGGTCCGGCGTGGCCTCGACGTTGCCGCTTTCGCCGGTGACCTTGATGGTGTCGGTGACGGCGACGGTGGGGATCGCAGCGCCGGCGCGGCTCGCCGCCTCGATCGCGCGCGAGATCACGCCTTCCGAGACGAAGGGGCGCGCGGCGTCGTGGATCAGCACGATGTCCGGATTGTGCTTGGCCAGCGCTTCGAGGCCGGCGAGCACCGAAGCCTGCCGCGTCGCGCCGCCATTGGTCGGTGGCTCGTGCCTGAGCCCTGCGACCGCTGCGGTGAACATGGCGCTGTCGTCGGGGTTCACCACCGGCTGCACCGCGAACACCTCAGCGTGACGGCTGAAGGCTTCCATGGCGCGGCGGATCACGGGCACGCCACCGATCTCGCGATATTGCTTCGGCCCACCGGCGCCGGCACGCAGTCCACGCCCGGCTGCGACGAGGACGACCGCGGTGCGCTGTGATTTCGCCATAGGACTCAAATACTCAGTTGCCAATAAGAGCAGGGGTGATTTGCCGGCATGCCTCTAGCACGGCAGGCCCGCAAAAAAAGGGGGGTTTCCCCGGATTGTGGGAAACAGCATTTTGCTGCACTGCACTTGAAAGATCTACAGAACTGTCTAAACTGTAGGCATGACGCTTGACTGCACAAGAATTGTGCGCAAGATAGATCATGGCAGGCGCGATGAGGCCCTGCCCAGTCAACGGGACCCCTGTGACCGGCTCGGCAGTATCAGGCTCTAAGCCGTTGAAAATAGGCGATATTGAAGTCGCCACCCCGGTCTTCCTGGCGCCGATGTCGGGTGTGACTGACTCGCCCGTCCGCCGGCTGGCCGCCGAGCTTGGGGCTGGTCTCGTCGTGTCCGAAATGACCGCGAGCGATGAGCTCGTCAATGGACACCGGATGTCCCGGTTGCGCTGCGAAGCCACCGGCATCGGCCCGCATGTGGTCCAACTCGCCGGCTGCGAGACGCATTGGATGGCCGAAGGCGCCCGGATCGCCGAAGCGGAAGGCGCCGATATCATCGACATCAACATGGGCTGTCCCGCCCGCCACGTCACCGGCGGCCAGTCCGGCTCGGCCTTGATGCGCGACCTCGACCATGCCGTCAGCCTGATCGAAGCGACGATCGCGGCGGTGAAGGTGCCGGTGACGCTGAAGATGCGCCTCGGCTGGGACGACCGCAGCCGCAACGCGCCCGAGCTGGCGCGGCGCGCGGAGGCCGCCGGGGTCAAGCTCGTCACCGTGCACGGCCGCACCCGCTGCCAGTTCTACAAGGGGGAGGCCGATTGGGATGCGATCCGCGCCGTGCGCGAGGCCATCTCGATTCCGCTCGTCGTCAACGGCGACATCACCTCCTACGAGAAGGCGCTGGCGGCATTGGACGCCTCGGGCGCCGACGCCGTGATGATCGGCCGCGGCGCGCAGGGCCAGCCCTGGCTGCCGGGCCAGATCGGCCGCCGCCTGCAGGGCGGAGCCGAGGAAGCCGTACCCTCGCTCCAGACGCAGCTGCATTATGTCCGCACACTCTATGACGGCGTTTGTGCGCTCTATGGCCTGCGCATCGGGCTGAGGCACGCCCGCAAGCATCTGGGTTGGGCGCTCGACGTCGCAGCGCAGGCGAGCCGTGCGCCGGCCGAGAAGCTGAAATCCTGGCGGCAGAAGATCCTGGTCTCGGAGGATCCGCGCCTCGTTCACGTTTCACTGCAAGACGCCTTCGACGACTTCGCATGGAGCGCTGCTGCATGAGTTCAGCCGCTGAACATCGTCGGCCGCTTCAGTCCGACAGCGACGCAATCCTGGATGCCTTGCCCAACCCCGTGCTCATGATCGGGCCCGACGGCAAGATCGTCGCCGCCAACATCGCCACCGAAGCCTTCTTCGAGATCTCGACGCAATTCCTGAAGCGGCAGTCGCTGAAGGAGCTGGTGCCGTTTGGAAGCCCTCTGTTGGCGCTGATCGACCAGGTGCGTTCCTCGAACGCGCCGGTCAACGAATACAAGGTCGATCTCGGCACGCCACGCATGGGCGGCGACCGCCAGGTCGACCTGCACGTGGCTCCACTCACCGAGCGGCCCGGCCATATCGTCGTGATGCTGCAGGAGCGCACCATCGCGGACAAGATGGATCGGCAGCTCACCCATCGCAGCGCCGCGCGCTCGGTGATAGCGCTAGCAGCAATGCTCGCTCATGAAATCAAGAATCCGCTTTCGGGCATTCGCGGCGCAGCGCAGCTGCTCGAGCAGCAGGCCTCGTCCGAGGACCGCATGCTGACGCGGCTGATCTGCGACGAGGCCGATCGCATCGTGACGCTGGTCGACCGCATGGAGGTGTTCGGCGACGAGCGCCCCGTGGTGCGCGGTCCCGTCAACATCCATTCGGTGCTCGACCACGTGAAGCGGCTGGCGCAGTCGGGCTTTGCCCGCAACATCCGTTTCATCGAGGACTACGACCCCTCGCTGCCGCCGGTCCTGGCGAACCAGGACCAGCTGATCCAGGTGTTCCTCAATCTCGTGAAGAACGCTGCCGAAGCGCTGATCGACGTGCCCGACGCCGAGATCCAGCTCACAACCGCGTTCCGCCCCGGCGTGCGCCTGTCAGTCCCCGGTCAAAAATCCCGGGTATCCCTTCCGCTCGAATTCTGCGTGAAGGACAACGGACCCGGCGTGCCCGACGATCTTCTGCCCAACCTGTTCGACCCCTTCGTGACCACCAAGCAGACCGGCTCGGGTCTCGGCCTTGCGCTGGTCGCCAAGATCGTCGGCGATCACGGGGGCATCATCGAATGCGAATCTCAGCCGCGCAAGACCACCTTCCGCGTGCTGATGCCGATGTATTCCACATCGGTCAAACACGCCGATCAAAGCAGTCGCGACGGCTCTGCCGGGAAGTCGTCGCCTGCGTCACAGGGGGCAAAATGAGGATCAACAATGCCCGCAGGTAGCATTCTCGTAGCCGATGACGATACCGCCATCCGCACCGTTCTCAATCAGGCACTGTCCCGCGCCGGTTACGAAGTGCGGCTGACCGGCAATGCCGCAACGCTATGGCGCTGGGTCAGCCAGGGCGAGGGCGATCTCGTCATCACCGACGTGGTGATGCCCGACGAAAACGCGTTCGACCTGTTGCCGCGGATCAAGAAGATGCGGCCGAACCTGCCCGTCATCGTCATGAGCGCGCAGAACACCTTCATGACGGCGATCCGTGCGTCCGAGCGGGGGGCCTACGAATATCTGCCGAAGCCGTTCGACCTCAAGGAGCTGATCGCGATCGTCGGCCGCGCGCTCGCCGAGCCGAAGGAGCGGACCTCGACGCCGGATGAGGACGCCGAGATGGAGGCGATCCCGCTGGTCGGCCGCTCGCCGGCGATGCAGGAAATCTATCGCGTGCTGGCGCGCCTGATGCAGACCGACCTCACCGTGATGATCACGGGCGAGTCCGGAACCGGCAAGGAGCTGGTGGCGCGCGCGCTGCACGATTACGGCAAGCGCCGCAACGGCCCCTTCGTCGCGGTCAACATGGCGGCGATCCCGCGCGACCTCATCGAGTCCGAATTGTTCGGCCACGAGCGCGGTGCCTTCACCGGCGCCAACACCCGCGCCTCCGGCCGGTTCGAGCAGGCCGAAGGCGGCACGCTGTTCCTGGATGAGATCGGCGACATGCCGATGGAGGCGCAGACCCGCCTGCTGCGTGTGTTGCAGCAGGGCGAATACACCACGGTTGGCGGCCGCACCCCGATCAAGACCGACGTGCGCATCGTTGCGGCCTCCAACAAGGACCTGCGCGTGCTCATTCAGCAGGGCCTGTTCCGCGAAGACCTGTTCTTCCGCCTCAACGTCGTTCCGCTGCGGCTGCCGCCGTTGCGCGAGCGCATCGAGGACCTGCCGGATCTCGTGCGGCACTTCTTCACACTGGCCGAGAAGGACGGCTTGCCGCCGAAGAAGCTCGACACGCTGGCGCTGGAGCGGCTGAAGCAGCACCGCTGGCCCGGCAACGTGCGCGAGCTCGAGAACCTCGCCCGGCGCCTCGCCGCGCTCTATCCCCAGGACGTGATCACGTCCTCCGTCATCGACGGCGAGCTCGCGCCCCCCTCGGTCAGCCCGGGGGCTGCGGTCCAGCAGGGCGTCGACAATCTCGGCGGCGCCGTGGAGGCGTATCTGTCCTCGCACTTCCAGGGCTTCCCGAACGGCGTGCCGCCGCCCGGCCTCTATCACCGCATCCTCAAGGAGATCGAGGTGCCGCTGCTCACGGCCGCGCTCGCCGCCACCCGTGGCAACCAGATCCGCGCCGCGGACCTGCTCGGCCTCAACCGCAACACGCTGCGGAAGAAGATCCGGGATCTCGACATCCAGGTGTATCGGAGCGGGGGCTAGTCTCTCGACGCGGCCGGTGGCTCAGCTCCCCCTACCAAGGCAGAGCTGAGCCTGTCCGGATCGCGCTGGCCGTTGTGGCTGACGCGGTGAGCACAAGTCCTGACGGGACTCTAATGTTCCGCCCGCACATTCAAATTGGTCGTCGGCCGCAGCGCGGCCATTGCGCCTATCTGACCAGTCCGCCGGATGCTGGCACCACGCTCGCGACATTCAGCGGCGGCTGCTGAAGGCCGAGGCCGTTGACCAGGAGGTCGGCGGCCACGATCAGCAGCAGAACGGCCGAAACCATCGTCGCGAGAAAGATCCTATCCATGCGGATTAAGCCGGGACGGCGGGAATCCGTTCCGCCCAGGCGGCATGTGCCTGTGGATTGCGCGGGTCCGCCAGGGCGAACACGCCGCGGAATTGTCGCAATTCGGCAACAATGTGGTACGAATACATCAGTATCCGCCCGTCCGCGGACCCGTTTTCAGCATCATTGCCGGAATGACCAGCGCAGATACCTCGGCCGCACACTTTGACACGGCCACAGCGGAAGAGCCCCGGCGTTGGTCGGTGCGACGCTGGCTGGCACCCTTTGCCGTCGCGCTGGCGCTGTTGTCGGCCTTCCTGACCTTCCTGGTCCTGACGGGTCTGAGCACGATCGAGCCGACGCCCGCGGTGGTCCGCACATTCTATCTGATCAATGCCGCCACGATCCTGCTGCTGGTCGGGATCATCATCCGGGAACTCTGGCAGCTGATCCTGGCGCGGCGGCGGGGCAGGGCGGCGGCGCGTCTCCACGTCCAGATCGTCAGCCTGTTCTCGATCGTGGCGGTGCTGCCGGCGGTGCTGGTCGCCGTCGTTGCCAACGTCACCATCGAGCGCGGCCTCGACCGGTTGTTCTCCGGGCCGACCAAGGAGGTGATCCAGAACTCGCTGACGATCGCGCGGGCCTATATGCAGGACCATGCCCAGCTGATCCGCGGCGACATTCTCGGCATGGCCAACGACATCGCCCATGCCCGGCCGCTCTACGACCAGGACCGCCGCTCGTTCCGCGAGATGCTGACGGCGAGCGCCGCGTCGCGCAACCTGCCGGGCGCGATGATCATCGACAAGAACACCAACATCCTGGAATCCGCCGACACCGGCATGCGGCTCGCTTATTCGCCGCCCGCGCCGGACTTTCTCAGCAACGTCAACGAGAACGAGCCCGAGATCGCGGTCCTTCCCGATGCGAGCTTCGTTGCCGCGGTGATCCGCCTGCGCGCCTTCAACGACACCTTCCTCTATGTCGCCAGGCCGCTTGATCCGAATGTCGTCAATCAGCTCAAGCAGACCGAGGTCAGCGTCGCCGAATACGCCCAGATCGAATCGCGCAGGCTCGGTATCCAGGTCGCTTTCGCGCTGATGTTCGCGGTGATCGCGCTGACCATCCTCATGGCTTCGGTGCTGATCGGTCTCAACTTCGCCAACTCGCTGGTCTCGCCGATCCGGCGACTGATGAACGCGGCACATACAGTTTCGACCGGCGACCTGCACGTCCAGGTGCCCGTGCACCAGTCGGAGGGCGATCTCGCCCAGCTGGGCGAGACCTTCAACAAGATGACGCAGGAATTGCGCAGCCAGCGCGACGAGCTGGTCAATGCCAGCGACCTCATCGACAGCCGCCGCCGCTTCATCGAGGCGGTGCTGTCGTCCGCGAGCGCGGGCATCATCGGCGTCGACGCGTCCGGCAGCGTCGGCATCCTCAACCGCTCCGCAGAGAAACTGATCGGGCACTCCGAAGCCGAGACGCTCGGCCATCCGCTCTCCGACGTGCTGCCCGAACTCGACGAGATGATGAAGACGGCGCGGGAAGGGACCCAGCGCCTGGTGCAGGGCCAGATCACGATCACCCGTGACGGCACCGAGCGCAACCTGTCGGTCCGCGTCAGCGCCGAGAAGAACCAGCCGCATGACAGCTACATCATCACGCTCGACGACATCACCGAGCTGGTCTCGGCGCAGCGTACCTCGGCCTGGGGCGACGTGGCGCGCCGCATCGCGCATGAGATCAAGAACCCGCTGACGCCGATCCAGCTCTCGGCCGAGCGCATCCGCCGCAAGTTCGGCAAGGACATCACCGAGACCAAGGACAAGCAGATCTTCGACCAATGCACCGACACCATCGTCCGCCAGGTCGACGACATCAGGCGCATGGTCGACGAGTTCTCGCGCTTTGCGCGGATGCCCAAGCCCGTGATGGAAGGCGAGGACGTCGCCGACACGGTGCGCCAGGCCGTGTTCCTGATGAAGGTCGCCCATCCCGAAATCGACATCGAGGCCGAGTTCAAGCAGGATCCGCTGCGCGCCCAGTTCGACCGGCGCCTGATCTCGCAGGCTGTCACCAACATCGTCAAGAACGCCACCGAGGCGATCGAGCAGGTCCCGCCCGAGGAGCTCGGCAAGGGGCGTATCGACGTCGTGGTGTCGCGCGAGGGCGACGACGTGCTGATCGACGTCATCGACAACGGCATCGGCCTGCCCAAGGTCGCGCGCTCGCGTCTGCTCGAGCCCTACGTTACCACGCGTGCCAAGGGCACCGGGCTGGGGCTTGCGATCGTCGGGCGCGTGCTGGAAGACCATGGCGGGCGGATCGAGCTGAAGGACGCCTCGGACTTCCGTGCCGGCCAGCGCGGCGCCTGGATGCGCATGCGCTTTGCCGTGTCGGGGCAACCCGCGAAGTCCGCGAGAACGGAGCAAGTGCCGGCGGTCAACGGCGCGACCGGGACAACCTCCAAGCCCGACATCACGCAAACGGCGACGGAATCCATCGAGACCCAGGCAACAAAAGAGCCGGCCGCCGGAACCAAAGAGCCGGCTGAAAAGACCAATGATTCAACCAAAATCGAAGCCTCAACAGGCAGCTGACAAGACAGGCGCGATCCATGGCAAGTGAAATTCTGATTGTCGATGACGAGGCCGATATTCGCGATCTCGTTGCGGGCATTCTCGAAGACGAGGGGTTCGTCACCAGGACCGCACGTGACAGCGACACGGCGCTCGCCGAGATTGCCAATCGTCGGCCGCATCTGGTGTTTCTCGACATCTGGCTGCAAGGCTCCAAGCTCGACGGCCTGCAGCTCCTGGAGCAGGTCAAGAAGGACAATGCCGATCTGCCCGTCGTGATGATCTCCGGCCACGGCAACATCGAGACCGCAGTCGCCGCGATCAAGCGCGGCGCCTATGACTTCATCGAGAAGCCGTTCAAGGCCGACCGCCTCATCCTGGTCGCGACCAGAGCGCTGGAGAACTCGCGGCTCAAGCGCGAGGTCAAGGAGCTGAAGCAGCTCGCCCCGAGCGCCAGCCAGCTCGTCGGCCGCTCGCCCAGCATGAACCAGCTGCGCCAGACCATCGAGCGGGCGGCCAAGGCCAACAGCCGTATCCTGATCGTCGGCCCCGCCGGCGCCGGCAAGGAGCTGACCGCGCGCACGCTGCATACCGCTTCGGGCCGCGCCGACGGTCCGTTCGTCGTCATCAACGCCGCCGCGATCACGCCCGAGCGAATGGAGCATGAGCTGTTCGGCGTCGAGCAGTCCAACGGCGAGCAGCCGCGCAAGCCCGGCGCGCTCGAAGAGGCGCATGGCGGCACGCTGTTCATCGACGAGATCGCGGACATGCCGCGCGAGACCCAGAACAAGATCCTGCGCGTGCTGGTGGAGCAGTCGTTCCAGCGCGTCGGCGGCACCGCCAAGGTGCAGGTCGACGTGCGCATCATCTCATCGACCGCACGCAATCTCGAAGAGGAGATCGCGGCCGGCCGTTTCCGCGAGGACCTCTACCACCGGCTCTCGGTGGTGCCGATCCGCGTGCCCGCACTGTCGGAGCGGCGCGAGGACATTCCGGAACTGATCGACTATTTCATGGAGCAGATCTCGGCCGGCAGCGGCCTGCCCAAGCGCCAGATCGGTCAGGACGCGATGGCGGTGCTGCAATCGCATGTCTGGCCCGGCAATGTGCGCCAGCTCCGCAACAACGTCGAAAGAGTCATGATTCTGGCGGCCGGAGGGCCGGAGGTCATCATCACGGCCGACATGCTGCCGCAGGATGTCGGCTCGATGGTGCCGGCGATGCCGACCAGCAACAATGGCGAGCACATCATGGGCCTGCCGCTGCGCGAAGCCCGCGAGGTGTTCGAGCGCGACTATTTGATTGCACAGATCAGCCGTTTCTCAGGAAATATTTCTCGAACGGCCGAGTTCGTTGGCATGGAACGCTCGGCCTTGCACCGGAAGTTGAAAGCACTCGGCGTCGGCTAATGCTGCGACGCTGCGGCGGCATCTCGGGAATAGGCAAAGAAAATCATCGATTTCCGTAGTTTTTCGGGGCAATAGGGCCACGCCTGCCGCTTGAAGCGGCTTGCCTAATATCCCGACCTGTCCTCTAATCCAACCGCTGTTCCTTCCGAGGGGGATCTCATGAAGGACGGCAACCGGAGGAGGCCCCGAACTCCACAAAGAGGGCCGCATCCGGCGCAATAAAAAGAAACTCAAAGCGAGAAAAAAACAATGGCGGCAGACCGCGCACAAAACCTACAGGACACCTTCCTTAATCACGTTCGCAAAACCAAGACGCCACTGACGATCTTTCTGGTCAACGGAGTGAAGCTCCAGGGCATCGTGACCTGGTTCGACAATTTCTGTTTGCTGCTTCGGCGCGACGGTCATTCGCAGCTGGTCTACAAGCATGCGATCTCGACCATCATGCCGGGCGCTCCGATTCAGTTGTTCGAAGGCGGCGAGGACCAGCCGGCTTGAGAGTGACCTGATTGGAACCCCGGAATTTCGACGGGGATGCCGACCGTCCGCGGTCGGCAGGGGCTACGCAGACGGGGCGGGTGCTTGTCATCGGCCCCTACTTGCGCGTGCGCGCGGGCAGCGCCGACGTGCAATCGGTGACTCATGCTCTGCGAGATACCGAGGCCCGGCTCGATGAAGCCGCGGGCCTCGCGCGGGCGATCGATCTCGTCATTGCCGACGCCATCGTCGCGCCGGTCAGCCAGATCCGCCCCGCGACCTATATCGGCAAGGGCAAGGTCGAGGAGATCGCCGGGCTGATCAAGACCCTCGAGGTCGAGCTCGTGGTGATGGATTGCGCATTGTCGCCGATCCAGCAGCGCAATCTCGAAAAGGAATGGCACGCCAAGGTGCTCGACCGCACCGGGCTCATTCTCGAAATCTTCGGCCGCCGCGCCAAGACCCGGGAAGGCTCGTTGCAGGTCGAGCTTGCGCATCTCAACTACCAGCGTTCGCGCCTGGTGCGCTCCTGGACCCATCTCGAACGCCAGCGCGGCGGTTTCGGCTTCATGGGCGGCCCCGGCGAGACGCAGATCGAGGCCGACCGCCGCCTGATCCAGGAGCGCATCTCCAAACTCGAGAGCGAGCTTAAAAAGGTGCAGGCGACGCGGCGCCTGCACCGCGCCGGCCGTCAACGCGTGCCGTATCGTGTTGTCGCGCTGGTCGGCTACACCAATGCCGGCAAGTCGACGCTGTTCAATCGCCTGACCCGCGCCGACGTGCAGGCGGCCGACATGCTGTTCGCAACGCTCGATCCGACCTTGCGGGCGCTCAACCTGCCGCATGGCGGCAAGGCGATGCTCTCGGACACCGTCGGCTTCATCTCCAACCTGCCGACGCAGCTCGTCGCCGCCTTCCGCGCCACGCTGGAGGAGGTGCTGGAGGCCGACGTCATCCTGCATGTCCGCGACATCTCGCATGAGGACGCCGAGGCGCAGCAAAGCGACGTCGACGCGGTGCTGCGCCAGCTCGGCATCAACCCGGACGATTCCGGCCGCATCATCGAGGTCTGGAACAAGATCGACCGTTTCGACCCTGAGCAACGCGAAGAGCTGCTCAACATCGCGGCGCGCAGGCCGGAGGATCATCCGGCGATGCTGGTCTCAGCCGTGTCGGGCGAGGGCGTCGATGCTCTGCTCGCCGCGATCGAGCAGCGGCTCGCGGCGAAACGGACAACGCTCGATCTCTCCATCGACGCCGCCGACGGTGCCGGCATCAGCTGGCTGCACCGCAATGCCGAGGTGCTGTCGAAGGAGCTGCACGACGGCCGCTTCGACATGACCGTGCGGGTGGACGAGACCAAGCGGGATATCGTGGTGAACAGGTTCGACGCGGTGCCGCATCTGCCGGCGTAACCGAGCCTCACTTCGTAGCCCGGATGGAGCGTTAGCGAAATCCGGGATGTCACAGCGCAAAGCGATCCGGATTACGCTTCGCACCATCCGGGCTACGAGCTTCGCGCTTGTGACACCGGCTTCTCATCGCCCTTCGCCGCATTCCACAGCGCGTCCATCTCCGCCAGCGACGCCTGCTCCAGCGTCCGGCCCTGCGCCTCTAGTGCCCGCTCGATATAGGCAAAGCGCCGCTCGAATTTTGCATTCGTCGCGCGGAGCGCAGCCTCCGGATCAGCATCGACATGGCGGGCGAGGTTGACGAGGGCGAACATCAGGTCGCCGGTCTCTTCCGCAATCTCCTGCTTGTCGTTGCGGTCCAATGCTGCCTCGATCTCGTCGACCTCCTCGCGTATCTTGTGCAGGACCGCGCGCGGGTCGTTCCAGTCGAAGCCGACGGTGGACGCCTTGCGCTGCAGCTCCATCGCACGCGTCAGCGCGGGCTGGCCGGCCTTCACGCCCGAGAGCAGCGACTTGTGCGTCGGCGCCCCTTCCGGCGGCCGGCGCGCGGCGCGCTCGGCCTTTTCCTCGGCCTTGATGCGGTCCCAGACTTCCTTGACATGGGAGGAGGCGAGATTGCCGTCCTTGTCGGCGAAGACGTGGGGATGGCGGCGGATCATCTTGCGGGTGATGGCCAGGACCACGTCACCAAAATTGAACGCGTTCTGCTCGGAAGCCATCTGGGCGTGGAACACCACCTGGAGCAGGAGATCGCCAAGCTCCTCTCTGAGATCGTCGAGATCGCCGCGGGTGATGGCGTCGACTACCTCATAGGCTTCCTCGATCGTGTACGGCGCGATCGTCGAAAAATCCTGCTCGAGGTCCCAGGGGCAGCCGGTCACCGGCGTGCGCAGCGCCGCCATGATCTCGATCAGGCGGGAAATGTCGCGGGAAGGGGTCATTGCCGGGCAGTCTCCTGGGATCCAGAGCCTTATGCCAAAAGCGGGCCCCCGATCCCAGCGCAAGGCGGCGGAACTGGCCGATTTCCACCGATTGGCGGGCAAGTCGCGCGATGCTAAAGCGCGGGCCATGAGTGATGCATTTTCCTCACAAACCGCGCTGGTGCTGTTCTCCGGCGGCCAGGATTCCACCACCTGCCTCGCTTGGGCGCTGAGCCGCTTCGCGCGCGTGGAGACGCTGGGGTTCGACTACGGCCAGCGCCACGCCATCGAGCTTGCCTGCCGCGACCGCCTGCTCGACGGCATCAAGGCCCTGCGCGCCGATTGGGCTGCAAGGCTCGGCGAGAGCCACACGCTGTCGATCCCGACGCTGGCGGCGGTGTCCGAGACGGCGCTGACCCGCGACGTCGCGATCGCGATGGGCGCGGACGGCCTGCCGAACACCTTCGTGCCGGGCCGCAACCTCGTGTTCCTGACCTTCGCCGCGGCGCTGGCCTACCGGCGCGGCATCAGCCACATCGTCGGCGGCATGTGCGAGACCGATTATTCCGGCTATCCCGATTGCCGTGACGAGACCGTCCGCGCCATGCAGGCCGCGCTCTCGCTCGGCATGGCCAAGCAGTTCGAGCTGCACACGCCCTTGATGTGGATCGACAAGGCCGCAACCTGGAAGCTGGCGCACGACCTTGGCGGCGACGGGCTGGTCGATTTGATCCGCGAGCAGTCGCACACCTGCTATCTCGGCGAACGCGGCGCGCTGCACGAATGGGGTCATGGCTGCGGCGAGTGCCCCGCGTGCAGTTTGCGGGCGAAGGGGTGGAACGAGTACGTGGCGGGACGGTAGGCTCGCTCTGTCGTCATTGCGAGGAGCCCTTGCGACGAAGCAATCCAAACTGTCACCGCGGAGGGATTCTCGATTCGCTGCGCTCGCAATGACGACGGAGCGATCAGCTAGCCAAAATCCTCTGGCCTGAGCTCGATCGGCTTGCCGTGTGGCGTGCGATCCGCGGCGTGGTCCCACGCATTCCGATAGCGGTGCAGCGTCTCCATCGACGCGACGCCCTTGCGGGCGACGAGGCCCTCCAGCGTGGCGAGCCAGTGCAGATAGTAGGTCTCGCCGGTTTCGGGGTCGCCGGCGGCCTGGGCGCGCTTGATCTCGTCGGCGAGTGCTGCGGCCCATTCCGGCCAGGTGAATACGCCGCGCTCGTGCAGGCTCAAGGCCATCGCGAAGGCATGCGCCTCCCAGGGCGCACGGAACACCGGGCCGTCGTCGTCGCACGGAATGCTCGGGATCGCCGCCGTCGCGGCGGCCGCAAGCGCGCTGCTCATCACGCCGGCTCCAGATAGGGCTCGAACGCGTCGATCGAGACCTTCAGCGTGGGATCGCCGTCCTCGCCCCAGAGATCGCGGCCCTCGAACACCACGGTATAGAGCCATTGCGGGTTCTCGCCGCGCTCCATCGCCGCCGTATCCGGAAAGACGTGGCAGCCGTGGTTCAGCTCGACCACGCCGATATGGCCGCGCACATAGCGCGGCAGCCGCGTGTGCGTGGCAGGGTGAATATTCCTGGCGCGGACGCGATCGCCGATGTTGAATTTCGCCGGAGCCGGGGCAGGGCGGCCGAACTTGCCGCGCACCATCACGCGCTCGACATTGGCGCGGTCGAACTTGCCGTGCTTGAGCGCCTTTGCAGGCTGCATCGCATGGCCGGCGGCGACCTCCTCGCGGGTGAGATAGCCTTTGTCGATCAGCATCTCCTCGAGCCCGAGAAACCATTTCTTGTAATAGGAGCTCGACAGGTAAACATGCGGCGGCAAGGTCTCGCGATAGAAGCGCGAGGTGTCGATGTTGAAGGCGCCGGCCGCGCCCATCGCGCGCACCATGGCCAGCACGCGCGACTCCCATTCCTCGTGAAACATCGGCTCGTTCGGCTCGGGCTCGACCTTGCCGAACCCGTCCATGCCGCCCATGTCGTGCACGCCGTTCACGACGGTGCTCCCGGCGTCCTGGGGAAACCGGTGCCGATCATGGAATCGCGCGTCACGAGGTCGGCGAGCTGCTCCTCGCTCCAGCCTTCCGTGCCCGCGGGGCGCATCGGCAGCACCAGGAAGCGCGTCTCGGCCGTGGAATCCCACACCCGGATCTCGATGTCCTTGGGCAGTGCGACCCCGAAATCGGCGAGCACGCCGCGCGGATCCTTTACCGCGCGCGAGCGGTAGGGCGCGGCCTTGTACCAGACCGGCGGCAGCCCGAGCATTTCCCAGGGGTAACAAGAGCACAGTGTGCACACGACCATGTTGTGCCGCTCGGGCGTGTTCTCGACCACGACGAGATGATCGCCGACGCGGCTGACATGGCCGAGCGTGCCGATGGCCTTGGAGCCGTCCTGCAGCAGCGCCGTCTTGAACGCCGGATCGGTCCAGGCCTTGGCGACCACGCGCGCGCCATTGTGCGGGCCGATCTTGGTCTCATAGGCCTGGATGATGGCATCGAGCGCAGCCGGCTCGACATAGCCTTTTTCGGTCAGGATCGTCTCGAGCGCGCGCACGCGCAGCTCGGTCTCGGACAGCTCGGAACGATCGTGATCGTGGTGATGATGGTCGTGATCTTGGCTCATGTCGCGGAAGATAGGCGCAATGGCTAGGGGCTGTCGAGGGCTCGTTGCAGCGCAGTCCTGGCACATATGCGTGAGGGCATTTGTACGCTAGCATCCCGCAAACAGCGTGGAGATGATGGTGACCGATTACGTGAAGATCGAGAAGGGTCTCGGGCCGGAGGGGCGGATCGCGGTCGTGCGCTTCGACCGCGGCGACGGCATCAACGCGCTCTCGCCGGAGGCGCTGCGCCA
This sequence comes from Bradyrhizobium sp. USDA 223, assembly GCF_044909005.1. Lineage (NCBI taxonomy): Bacteria > Pseudomonadati > Pseudomonadota > Alphaproteobacteria > Hyphomicrobiales > Nitrobacteraceae > Bradyrhizobium > Bradyrhizobium sp. USDA 223. Next base: position 2,559,128 of record NZ_JBIYDR010000001.1, on the reverse strand, counting down.
ACTCACGGCGGCCGCGCGCAGCTTCGAGGACGATGCAGCGACCTCGGTCGTCGTGCTGACCGGCAGCTCGGGCGCCTTCAGCGCCGGCTTCGATCTCAAGGACGCCGAGGGACGCTCGCGCAAGGAGATGGACCTCGGCGCGCTGCGGCGGCACCTCAAGCTCGGGCCGCGCCTCACCCAAGCCTGGCAGGACATGGAGCAGATCACGATCGCCGCGATCGAAGGCTTTTGCGTCGGCGGCGGCGTCGCCCTCGCGGTGGCGCTCGATTTCCGGGTGATGGGGCGCGATGCGCATCTGCGCGTGCCCGAGATCGGGCTCGGCATGAATATGAGCTGGCAGGGCATCCCGCGCATGCTGCATCTGATCGGGCCGGCCCGCACCAAGCAGGCAGTGATCCTGGCCGACCAGCGCATCAGCGCGGACGAGGCCTATGAATGGGGGCTCGTCGAGCAGGTGGCGGATCCCGGCCATGCCTTCGATGCCGCCATGGAGCTTGCCCGCAAGGTTGCCGCGCAACCGCCGCTGTCCGTCGCCATGACCAAGCTGACGGTCAACCGGCTCGCGCATGCGCTGGACGATCTTGCAAGCCACATGGATGTCGATCAGTTCGCGCTCGCCAGCCTCAGCGAAGACCACAAGGAAGGCGTGGAGGCGTTCCTGACGCGCCGCAAGCCGCGGTTCCGGGGTCGGTGATCACAGCGCCGAAATTCGGCGGATAAATCTTCCTCGTCAGGAGACGATCGGGAAAATTTCGTCCACGTCCTTCCAAATATCTGAGATTGCAAGGAAGACCAGAAAGAGCGAAGGTGCGTGCTGCGGTGCAGCGCGCTCGATTGAGCCCTCGTCGCCATTTTCACCACGTCGCAGAGACGCGACCGGTTCCCATGTGCCCTGGGCATGCGGGTGACCGAGCTATCGTGCATGAAGGCCGTCTCCATGAATGCCCACCAATCGCTCGCGATCGGACGACCGATCGAAACGCTCGAAGCGATTTCACCCGCGCCCGCCGAGCCGGACGCGATGGTCCGTTTCGCCGGCATCTCCAAGACCTATCCGGCCTATCGCGGCAAGCCCGGCGTCAACGCGCTGCAAGACATCGACTTCGCCATTCCGCGCGGCTCCATCACCGGCGTGATCGGCCGCTCTGGCGCCGGCAAGTCGAGCCTGGTCCGGCTGATCAACGGCCTGGAGAAACCGACCACGGGCCGTGTGATCGTCGACGGCCGCGATATCTCGGCGCTGACCGGCCGCGAGCTTCGATTGGCGCAGCGCTCGATCGGCATGATCTTCCAGCACTTCAATCTGCTGTCCTCGCGAACCGCCGCCGACAACATCGCGCTGCCGCTCGAGATCGCCGGCTGGACCAAGACCGACATCAAGGCCCGCGTCGCCGAGCTGCTCGCGCTGGTCGGCATCGCCGACAAGCACGACCGCTATCCTTCCGAACTGTCCGGCGGCCAGAAGCAGCGCGTCGGCATCGCCCGCGCGCTGGCGACGCGGCCAAGCGTGCTGCTGTCGGACGAGGCGACCTCGGCACTCGATCCGCAGACCACGCGCGCGATCCTCGATCTGCTTGCGAACATCAACCGCGAGCTCGGCGTGACCATCGTGCTGATTACCCACGAGATGTCCGTGGTGCGCCAGCTCGCCAAGGAGGTGGTGGTGCTGGACGCCGGCCGCGTGGTCGAGAGTGGCCATGTCGCCGATATCTTCACGCAGCCAAGACATCCGATCACGCAGTCCTTCCTGGCGGAGGTGATCGGCGACAGCCTGCCGGTGTCGCTGGCGAGCCGGATCGTTTCGGAGCGGCCTGCCGGCGGGCAGGCCGTGATCCGGATCCAGGTGCGCGGGGCAGGGGCCGGCGACACCGTGGTGGCGCGGCTCGCGCGTGAGCTAGCGCTCGACGTGTCGCTGCTGTCGGCGCGCATCGACGAGATCGGCGGCCAGCACGTGGGCTCGCTGACGCTCGGCATTCCCGTCGGCGAGGACGCGGTGACGCTCGCCTGGCTCTCTCAATATCAACTCTCGGCGGAGCGTCTCGGCTATGTCGCCTGAACTCATCAACCTGATCGTCCAGGCTACCTTCGAAAGCCTGTACATGGTCGGCATCGCGGCGCTGCTCGGCACCGCCTTCGGCCTGCCGCTCGGCGTGTTCCTGGCCACCAGCCGCAAAGGCGAGCTGTTCGCGGCGCCCATCGTCAATCGCGTGCTCGGCATCGTCGTCAATGCGACACGCTCGACGCCCTTCATCATCCTCGTCGTCGCCATCATCCCGTTCACGCGCCTCGTTGCCGGCACCTCGATCGGCTCGACGGCCGCTATCGTGCCGCTAACGATCGCTTCGACGCCGTTCATCGCGCGGCTCGTCGAGGCTGCGATCCGCGAGGTCGACGGCGGCCTGATCGAGACCGCGTCCTCGTTCGGCGCTTCACCGCTCCAGATCGTGCTCAAGGTCCTGATCCCGGAGGCGCTGCCGGGACTGCTGCTGGCGCTGACGCTCGCGGTGGTCAGCCTACTCGGCTATTCCGCCATGGTCGGCGCAGTCGGCGGCGGCGGCCTTGGCGATCTCGGCATCCGCTACGGCTACCAGCGCTTCATGCCGGAGATGATGCTGGCCGTCGTGGTCGTGCTGATCGCACTGGTGCAGATCGTCCAGAGCGCCGGCGATTACCTGGCGCGCCGGGTCAATCGCCGGTTGCGGCATCGCTGAATCCGATCAGGCGGCACACCTCGCGCGACGCAGCGTCTGCGAGGGCAGCTCGCCGAAGTGGCGCTTGTAGTCGAGCGAGAACTGGCTGAAGTGCCAGAAGCCGTGCTGCACCGCGACGTCGTAGACCGAGGTCTCGTTGCCGCCGGCGCCCTTGAGATCGCGCCGCACACGGTTCAGCCGCATCGCGCGCCAATAGTGCATCGGGCTCGTACCCAAAACCTCCTGGAAGCAATAGCCGAGCTTGCGCGGGCTGGCGCCGACGGCCTTGCAGACCTCCAGCAGCGAGAGCGAGCGATCGCCCCTGCCATGCATCAGCTCGCGGGCACGATCCACGGTTCGCTTCCGAGCCGCCGCGCTGCGGCCGGGATCGCTCGGGCGTGCGGTCGGCAGCATGTCCATGATCTCGACGAGGAGGGCGTCTTCCAGGGCCAGCCGCGCCGCCGGATCGTTGAACGTTGCCGGAGCGGTCGTGATCGTCGCTTGAATGGCGGCCAGATGCGCCCGCAGCCGCGCGACCGGCGCTTCCGCCATTTCGATCATCTGCAGCCGGTGCCAGGCGGTGCGCGGCAGCTCGATGTCGAGCCGGGCGGCGAGCTCTGCGATCAACACCGTGCTGGCAACGACGCCGCGCAGCTCGAAGGCTTTCGGCGTACACATGTCGATCTCGGCGTCGATGCTGGCGAGGACGCGGGCGCCGCTGGCACCGGTCCCGTTGAAGCTGAGCTCGCTGTCGCCGTGCCATGGCAGGCCGATGCCAAAACTGTCGGCGCCAAGCTGGCCATATTGACGGACCTGCTGGCTGGTGATCTCGCGGAACACCTCCAGCCGGGGCAAGGAGAGTTGCGTGAAGCTGCCCCGGAACGCGCCGGCGCTGATCTGGTCGTAGCTCAGCCGCCAGCGGCCGAGGCTTGCGCAATGCTCATCGACATCCGTGCTGTTCGCCTGGAGCAGGCTGGCAGCCGAGTCCTGAATCGGAAGAGTTGCCCTTAAGGCCATGGCAATACGTCGAAATCCTTGAGCCCAGCACTGAGCAGGAACCGCGCCAGACTGGCACGGCCATAGACGCTGTCCAGCAAAATATTGCCGGATCTCGATAACGCCTGAGAGCGCCGCGGTGCAGGCTTACGTCCTGCCGTTCCGACATCGCAGCCGGGACGGCGCTTCGCGGAGAGATCGAGATGCGACCGACCGATGTCATGCGCGGCAGCCCGCCCGCACCCGAGGCTCAGGTGACGCGCGCCAATTGGCGCAGCTTTCCCGCGATCCGCTGGGGTTTTACCCACACCCGCGAAGTGCTGCCGACCGCAGAGATCCGCCGCTCCGCCCGGCCGACGCCGATGAGAAGCGCCCCGCGCGAACTGGCAAAGCTCGGCTTCACCGGGCCTGATGGCAAAGCGACCACGATCGAATGTGCGCTGCGCGAAACGTTTGCCGACACGCTCCTCGTGATGCATCAGGGCACGCTGATCCATGAATGGTACGGCGACGGCATGAGCGCGACCACGCCGCATCTGATCTGCTCGATCAGCAAGGCGATCGCTGGCACGCTCGGCGGCGTGCTGGCCGCGCGCGGCCTGGTCGATCCAGAGGCGAGGGTGCTGCGCTACGTGCCGGAGCTGGAGACATCGGTCTACGCCGGCTGCACCGTCCGCAACCTGCTCGACATGGCCGTCGCCATCAAGTTCGAGGAGGATTACGAGGACCCCGCCGGGGACCTCGCGCGCTATCGGTTCTCCTCGGGTTGGGACGTGCCGCCGCCGGGCGTTGAGCCCAGCCATCAGCGCGCTTATCTGACGACGCTGCGCGGCAGCGGCAAACCGCACGGCAAGGTGTTCCACTACGTCTCGCCCAATACCGAGGTGCTCGGCTGGGTGTATGAACGCGCCTGCGGGATGCCCTACCATCTCATTCTCTCCGAGTTTCTCTGGCAGCCCCTGGGCGCGGAGGAGGACGGCTCTCTCACACTCGATAGCCACGGCATGGGCCGCATTGCCGGCGGCATCTCGGTCACGGCGCGCGATCTCGTCCGCTTCGGCGAGATGATCCGCTGCCGCGGCGTCGTCGAGGGCCGGCAGGTGGTGCCGGGCTGGTGGATCGACGACATCCGCGAGAACGGTGATCCCAAGGCGTGGGCCGATGGCGACCTCGCCGAGTTCTTCCCGGGTGCGCGCTACCGCAGCAAATGGTTCACCATCGATCCTTCGCGCAACGCGCTCACCGCGATCGGCATTCACGGCCAGCACCTCTATGTCGACCTCGACTCCGACACCGTCATCGTCAAGCTCGCAACACAGCCCAAGGCAATGGACGTGCCGATCGACCAGCGCTGGTTTGCTGCCTTCCGCGCCATCACCGCACATCTCGCCTGATATTTGGACGTCCTCATGCTTGAAACCGCCAAAGCCCAACCGCGAGCGCAGACCGCGACACCGCATCCGCTCGATCCGCTGACGGCCGACGAGATCACCGCGGCTTGCGCTTTGGTGCGGGCGGGGGCCACCTCGGCGGCGAACTGCCGTTTCCCGACGGTGCGGCTGGAGGAGCCCACGAAGCAGGAGTTGGCCGCAGGCGAGGTGGAGCGCCGCGCCTTCGCGTTGACGCTCGACGTCGCCACGGGCGAGGCGATCGAGCATATCGTTGACCTCGGCCGCGGCGAGATCGTCGGCCGCAAGGTCGTGCCGAACCGCGAGGCGCCCTATGGGCAGCCGCCGGTGATGCTGGAAGAGTTCTTCAAGTGCGATGCCGTAGTGAAGGCCGATCCCGCCTGGCGGGCGGCGATGGTTCGGCGCGGGCTGACCGACAAGGACATCGAGCTGGTTCAGGTCGACCCGTTCTCCTCCGGATTCTTCGACAAGGAGTTCGAGCGCGGCGCCCGCATTGTGCGGGCCGTCAGCTATTTTCGCGAGCATCTCCAGGACAACGGCTACGCCCATCCGATCGAGGGCGTGGTCGCAGTGGTCGACCTCATCGGGGGCAAGGTCATCGAGCTCACGGATGAAGATCCCATCGTGCCGATTCCGCGCAAGAAACGGAACTACGGCGCACATGAGGTGCCAAACCCGCGCACCGACATCAAGCCGCTGCATATCGAGCAGCCGGAAGGGCCGAGCTTCAAGGTCGACGGCTGGAAAGTCGACTGGCAGAAATGGAGCTTCCGCGTGGGCTTCACGCCGCGCGAGGGCCTCGTGCTGCATCAGCTCGCCTACCAGGACGGCGCGCGCAAGCGGTCGCTGATCCACCGCGCCAGCGTCACCGAGATGGTGGTGCCTTATGCCGATCCGACCGCGAACCATTTCTGGAAGTCGGCCTTCGATGCCGGCGAATACGGGCTCGGCATGCTCGCCAACGCGCTGGAGCTAGGCTGCGACTGTCTCGGCAACATCCATTATTTCGACGTGCCCGCAGCCGACAGCAAGGGCGAGCCCTTCGTCATGCAGAACGCGCTCTGCATTCATGAGGAGGATTACGGGATTGCCTGGAAGCACTACGAGTTCCGCAACGGCCTGTTCGAGGTGCGGAGATCCCGGCGGCTCGTGATCTCGTTCTTCGCCACCGTCGGCAATTACGATTACGGCTTCTACTGGTATCTCTATCAGGACGGCACGATTCAGCTGGAGACGAAACTCACTGGCATCATCCAGACCGCCGCGGTCCAGTTGGGCGAAAAGTACCGATGGGGTGGCATGGTCGACGATAATCTCGGCGGCCCCACGCACCAGCACTTCTTCAACGTCCGCCTGCATATGGATCTCGACGGCGGCGGTAACACGGTGACGGAGCACGAGTTCGTGCCGCGGCCCTGGGGCGATGACAATCCGCACGGCAACGTGTTCGACACCACCACGCGCGTGCTGTCGCGCGAGCGCGACGCCGCGGCGGTCGCCAATGGCGAGACCGGCCGGTTCTGGAAGATCAGTAATCCGAACGAGACCAATTCGGTCGGCGGTGCACCGGCCTACAAGCTCGTCATCAATCCGAGCCCCTTGATGCTGGCGCAGGAGGGCAGCTATGTGCGCAAGCGCGGCGGCTTTGCCACCAAGCATGTCTGGGTGACTGCATTCGATCCGGCCGAGAAGTACGCCAGCGGCGACTATCCCAACGTTCACGCCGGCGGTGACGGCCTGCCGCGCTATGCCGCGCAGAATCGCAACATCGAGAATGCCGACATCGTGGTGTGGCACTCTTTCGGCCACACCCATGTCTGCAAGCCCGAAGACTTTCCGATCATGCCGGTGGAATATGCCGGCTTCGTGTTGAAGCCAACCGGATTCTTTTCGGCGAATGCGGCTGGCGACCTCCCGCCGGACCGCAACAGCCGCAGCGTGCTGGCTGGCGAGAAGAGCACGACCTGTTGTCACGCGGACCGGACGTGACCTTCATCCGCTCGCACCCCTGGCTTTGGTCGCAACGCTGATTGCGCGACGCGCGCCGTCGCATCCGGTCGGGCTCCTAGCACACTGACAGAATCATTTTAGAGGGATTCCAATCCCAAAGAAGCAGCGCGCATGAGCGCATGCCTCGCAGGTGCTGTGCACACGTCTGGAGAAATTCTAACGCTGTTCCTATCGCACTCCGAAACCGCCTGAGTTAGGGCGGGCCATCAAGAACGATACCGGCAAAGCCGGCAGTGCGTGGGGCTCAACAGACGTGACCGATTTCCAACCTTCTTCGCGTAAGAACACGCGCCGCCGACAGATTCAGATGCTCTTCCTTGGCGCGGCCAGCACATTCGCTCTCACCGCGCCCTTCGGCTCTGCCCAGGCCCAGACGCAGATTCCTCCGGTCACCGTCGAAGCGCCGGCGCAGCGCGCTCGTCCGGCGGCAATTGCGTCGTCGCGAAGGGCGGCGACACGTACTGCACGCGCCAACCGCCGCGCGCCGGCGCAGCAGGCCGCACCGACCCAGTCGGCCTCATCGAACGGCGCAACGGGCGAACGCGCCAATGGTCCGGTGCGCGGTTTCGTTGCGACGCGCAGCGGCACCGCCACCAAGACTGATACGCCGCTGATCGAAACGCCGCAGTCGGTGTCGGTCATCACCACCGATCAGATCAGAAACCAGGGCGCGGTCTCGATCGGCGAGGCCTTGCGCTACACCGCCGGCGTCAGCGGCGACGTCAATGGCGGCTCGGACACGCGCTTCGGCGGCCTCCAGATCCGCGGTTTCGACATGACGATGCCGGGCCTTTTCGTCGACGGCCTGCGCATTCCCTCCAGCAATTACGTGCACTTCAATGGCCTCGAGCCCTATGGGGCCGAGCGCATCGAGGTGCTCAAGGGTCCGTCCTCCGCGATGTATGGCGGCAGCGGCACCGGCGGCGTTCTCAACTACGTGACCAAGCTGCCGACGGCGCAGCAGTTCGGCGAGGTCTCGATCTCGGGCGGCAGCTTCAATCGCTATCAGGGCCAGTTCGACATGGGCGGCCCCGCCAACAAGGAAGGGACGGTGCTGTGGCGCCTGACCGGCGTCGTGCGTGACGGACAGACCCAGGTGGACTTCAGCAAGGACAACCGCGTCTTCATCGCGCCCGCGGTGACGTTCAAGCCGAACGAGGACACCACCATCACCCTGCTCGCCAACTACCAGCGCGACCGGGCGGGGTGGGGCCTTCAGTTCCTGCCGGCGTCGGGCACGGTGTGGCCGAACAACGGCCGCACTATCCCGGTCTCGTTCTTCGCGGGCGTGCCGGGCTTCGACGCGTTCAACACCGAGATCGCAACCGTCGGCTACCAGCTCGCGCACAATTTCACCGACAACGTCACGTTCCGGCAAAATCTGCGCTACGCCTATCAGCACAACGAGGAGAAGGTGTTTTACGGCGGCGGCTATACCAACGAAGCCGCAGGGCAGCTCGCGCGCTATGGCAGCTACAGCAACTCCTACATCAACTCATTGGCCGTGGACAACCAGCTCCAGGGCAAGTTCACCACCGGCATTCTCAGCCACACCACGCTGGTTGGTGTCGACTATCGCAACACGTCCTTCCGCGACACCGCCTTCGGCGTCACGACCTCGTCCCCCGAGATCAACGTCTTCAATCCGAACTACAGCTACGACTACGCCATCGGCGCTATGAACGACAATACGGGCGTCAAGCAATCCCAGGTCGGCGTCTATGCGCAGGATCAGATCAAGCTCGGCCGGCTCTCTTTCCAGCTCGGCGGCCGCCAGGATTTCGTGACGACGCAGGTCGACAACGGTATCGCCAACACGACGGCCGCGAAGGACGCCTCGGCCTTCACCGGCCGAGCCGCGGTGATGTACAATTTCGACAACGGCATCGCGCCTTATTTCAGCTACTCGGAATCGTTCCTGCCGCTGCTCGCGACCGGCTTTGGCGGACAGATGCTCAATCCCGAGACCGGCGTCCAATACGAGGTCGGCGTCAAGTACCAGCCGGTCGGCTGGAACGCGCTGTTCACCTTCGCCGCCTTCGACCTGACGCGCGACAACGTCGCCGTGTACGTGCCCGCGGCCACCTTTTACGAACAGATCGGGCAGGTGAAGTCGCGCGGCATCGAGCTCGAAGGCACGATGTCGCTCGCCGATGGCTGGAACCTGCGCGCCGCCTATGCCTATGTCGACGCCATGGTCACGCAGGATCCGGTGAATGTCGGCAAGGCGCCAACTACGGTGCCGCTCAACCGCGCCTCGCTGTGGAGCGACTATACGCTCCAGAACGGGCCGCTCGCGGGCCTGCAATTCGGCGGCGGCATCCGCTATGTCGGCGCGACCTGGGGCGACGAGGCCAACACGTTCAAGGTGGGATCGTCGACCGTTCTCGACGCGCTGCTGGCCTACAACAGGGACAATTGGCGCCTGGCACTGAACGTCACCAATCTCGCCGACACCCGCTATGTCGCCGCATGCTACAGCATGTCGGGCTGCTTCTACGCGGAAGGGCGGAAAGCCATCGCCAGGCTGACCTACCGCTGGTGAGCACAATCCGAGGGACAGTCCGGCCTTGGAGGCCGGATCTGCATCCCGCCGATCAGAACGGATAGTGCCGGGGCCCGGTCTGCACGGTGATCCAGCGCAGTTCGGTGAACTCGTCGATTGCGGCCTTGCCGCCGAAGCGGCCATAGCCTGACGCCTTGGTGCCGCCGAACGGCATCTGAGGCTCGTCATGCACGGTCGGGGCGTTGACGTGGCAGATGCCCGCCTCGATCCGCCTGGCAACGCCGAGCGCACGGGCGATGTCGCGGCCGAACACGGCCGAGGAGAGGCCGTATTCGGTGTCGTTGGCCACGCGCACGGCTTCGTCGATCCCGCTCACGCGCACCACGGTCACGACCGGACCAAAGCTCTCCTCGCCATAGATACGCATCGCCGGCGTGACATGATCGACGATGGTGGCGGGCATGATGGTGCCGCTGCCGTGGCCGCCGGCAGCAAGCACCGCGCCCTTGGCGACGGCATCGTCGATCAGGCCCCGGACGCGCTCGCAGGCGGCGTCACTGACCAGCGAGCCGAGCACGACATTGCCCTTGCGGGGATCGCCGAAGGGAAGGCTCCTGGCCTTGGCGGCGAACTTGGCGATGAAGGCGTCCGCCACCTTGTCGTCGACCACGATCCGCTCGGTCGACATGCAGATCTGCCCCTGGTTCATGAAGGCTCCGAACGCTGCCGCATTCACGGCAGCGTCGAGATCGGCATCGTCGAGGATCACGAGCGGGGCCTTGCCGCCAAGCTCCAGCAGCGCGCGCTTTAGGTGCTTTGCGCATGCGAGTGCGATGAGGCGGCCGACGCGGGTCGAGCCGGTGAAATTGACGCGGCGGATCGCAGGATGGGCGATCAGCGCCTCGACCACCGCCTGCGCATCCTCGGGCGCGTTGGTCACGACATTGACGACGCCGTCACCGAGGCCGGCCTCCGCCAGGCAGCTTCCGATCAGACGATGCACGCCCGGGCTCATCTCGGACGCCTTCAGCACCACGGTATTGCCGCAGGCGAGCGGCATCGCGACCGATCGCACGCCGAGGATCACGGGAGCGTTCCAGGGCGCGATGCCGAGCACCACGCCGACCGGCTGGCGAAACGCCATGGCGAGGTTGTCGGGCTTGTCGGTCGGAATGACTTCGCCGGATATCTGCGTCGTCATGGCCGCGGCTTCGCGCAGCATGCCTTCGGCCAGGTGCACGTTGAATCCGGCCCAGCCCGCGGTGGCGCCGGTTTCGGCGACCATCAGCGCGGTGAATTCCGCGGCCCGGCGTGCGAGGATGTCGGCGGCCGCATTGAGCCGCTTGCGGCGCTCGGACGGACCGAGCTGTGACCAGGCCGGGAAGGCGGCGGCCGCAGCGTCCGCGGCCCGCATCGCGTCGTCGATCGAGGCCGCCGCCACGATGGTCGCGACGTCGCCGGAGATCGGGTTGTGGCGCTGGAAGGTGCGTTGATTACTTGCCGACTGGTCCTTGCCGCCGATGAGAAGGTCGATCGCGTTCATGATGCACTCCAAAGGTTGCAGGCGGGATTGAGCGATTATGGTGGGGACGGGGCCGCGCGGGCCTTGCCGAGATAGGCGCGCTGAACCTCCGGATCGTTCTTCATCGCACTGGCCGGTCCGCTGCCGGCGTTGCGGCCGGACTCGATCAGGTAGACACGGTCGGCGATGTCGAGGCTCGCCCGCGCATTCTGCTCGACCAGCAATACGCTGAGGCCGCCGCTGCGAATCTCCGCCAACGCGCGGAAGACCTCCCGGCTGAGCAGGGGCGACAGGCCGAGCGAGGGCTCATCGAGCAGGAGCAGCAGCGGGTTCGACATCAGCGCCCGGCCGATCGCCACCATCTGCTGCTCGCCGCCGCTCATGGTGCGAACGGCCTGGGCCATGCGCTCGGCAAGGCGCGGGAACAGTCGCAGGATCCTCGCGAGCCGGTCTGCCTCGCCTGCGCGGGCGCGGGCGGGGTAGGCGCCGAGCTGCAGATTCTCGGCAACCGTCAAATCGCCGAACACGCCGCGGCCTTCGGGCACCAGCGCGATGCCGCGCTCCACGATCAGATGGGCGGGCAGTTCGCCAATGTGATGTCCCTCGAACCGGATCGTTGCGCCCGGCGCGGGCTTGACCAGCCCGGCGATGCTCTTGAGCAGGGTGGACTTGCCGGCGCCGTTGGCGCCGAGGATCGCGACGATCTCGCCTTGCCCGATAGCAAGCGCAATGTCGGCGAGAGCCTGGTGCTTGCCATAGAAGTGGGAGAGGGCGGCGACCTCAAGCATCGTCGCCTCCGAGATAGGCGGCAACGACTCTTGGATCGGACAACACGGCCTCCGGCGCGCCGCGCGCGATCACGCTGCCGGCATTCATGACGATGCAATGGCTGCACAGCGCTCGGATCGCATCCATGACATGCTCGACCATGATGATGGTGAGGCCGCGATCGCGCAATTTCGCGATCAGCGCGATGCCGGTCTCGAGCTCGCTCGGATTGAGACCCGCCAGCCATTCGTCGAGCAGCACGAGGCGCGGCTGCAGCGCCAGCGCGCGGGCAAGCTCGAGCCGCTTCTGGTCGATATAGGTCAGCTCGCTCGCGGGCGCTTCCTGCAGCTTGCCGAGCCCGACGAGGTCCAGCAGCTCGCTTGCCGTTGCGCCCGAGCCGTTCGAGGTCGAGAACAGCCGCGCCGCCGCAACGTTTTCGGCCACCGTCAGGTCCGGCATCACGCGCACCAGCTGGAACGTGCGCGCAAGGCCAAGGCGCGCGATCTGGTGCGCGCGCATACCGTTGAGGACGATGCCGCCCAGCCGGATCGTGCCCGAGGAGGGCCGCAGCGCCCCGGACAGCGTATTCAGCAGCGTCGTCTTGCCGGATCCGTTCGGGCCGATGATGCCGATGATCTCGCCCGTGGTGACCGTGAAGCTGACACCGTCGACGGCGCGCAATCCGCTGAACGATTTGCTGACGCCGTCGACCGCGAGCAGCGGTGCATCGCCCGCGCGGGCGGGCGCGGTGGCAGGACCGCCGGCCGGAACGCGCCAGCGGCTCACCCCGAACAGGCCGACCACGCCGTTCGGCAACACCATCACGATGAACACGAAGATGACGCCGAGCACGATGCTGAAATGGTTGGGCAGCGTCGCGGTCAGCACCTCGAACAGCAGGACCAGGGGAATGACGCCCAGCACGGGCCCGAACAGCGAGCCCGCGCCGCCCAGCAGGGCCATGATCACGACCTGGAACGAGATGGTTGGATTGAATGCAATGGCCGGATCGATATAGGTCCAGCGTGGCGCCATGACCGCGCCGGTCACCGCCATGAAGGTCGCGCTCAGAATGAAGACGCCGAGCTTGATCCGCGTGGCATCGATGCCGGAATGGCTCGCCGCGGTCTCGTCGGCGCCGATGGCGCGCAGGGCCAGCCCATAGCGCGAGCGCCCGAGCATCCAGCCCACCAGGAAGACGACCGCGGTCAAGCCCAGCAGCTGCCAGTAGAGAACGTCCTGCGTCACCGCACTGAAGAGATAGCGGCCGACCGACTTGTGGATGTTGACCTCGTACCAGATCACGAGCTGCCGGATCAGCTCGGCCAAGCCGAAGGAGAAGATCACGAAATAGATCCCGGACAGCCGCAGCGTCGAAAGCCCGGTGATTGCGGCGGTGAGTGCGCCCACGCCGGCTGCGGCCAGCAGCACGACCGGCCAGGGCATGGTCTCGCCGAGCACCGCAGCCGTGTAAGCGCCGAGCCCGAAGAACGCGACCGTGGCAAGCGAGATGTAGCGCGTCGGGCCCGAAAACATCGCCCACGCGGTCGCCAGGATCGTGAAATAGAGCACGCTGATGCCGAGCGCGAGATAATAGCCGTTGGCATAGAGCGGATAGGTGACGAGGCATGCGGCGAGGGCGAGGCCGGCGCACCACAGCAAAATCCGGACGGGCCCCGTCATGACGCGGCCCTGCCGAACAGGCCGGTCGGCTTGATCACGAGCACGCCGAGAAACAGGGCGTAGGTCGCAGCCAGCGTCAGACCGGGATCGACCAGCCGCGCCACCGCGGTCTCGACCACACCAAGCAGCAGTCCGGCGACCAGCGCACCGATGACGTTGCCGACACCGCCCATGATGACGACGACCAGTGCCTTCATCGTGAAGACCACGCCCATCGCGGCATTGAAGGTGAGGAACATGCTGATCAGCACGCCGCCGACGGCGACGAGGCCGCCGCCAAAGGCAAACGCCAACCCCGACAGGGCCGCGACGTCGATGCCGACGAGACGCGCGGCGTTGGCATCGACTGCGATGGCGCGTACCGCAGTGCCGATCCGGGTGCGGGTGAGGGCGAGATACACGGCGCCGCCGACAAGCGCCGCGAACAGCAGAGCGGCGAGCCGATTGACAGCAAGCGTCGAGCCCATGATCGTCAACGGAATGGAGAGATAGCTATAGCTGTAGTACTGGCCGCCAAAGGCGACCAGCATGGCGCCCTGGATCACGAACAGCACGCCGAAGGTGACGAGGATGCTGTCGATCTCCTGCGCGCCCCGGTCCTTGCCGCGCCGCATCAGCCGTTCCAGCAGGAAGCGATACAGCAGCCAGTTCAGCACCATCGCGACCGGGACCGCCAGCAGCAGCGCCGCGAGCGGGCTCAGCCCAAGGCCGCTATAGAGCGAGAACGCGCCGAAGGCGGCCGCGACCAGCGACTCTCCATAGGAGAGGTTCATGATCCGCGCCACGCCATATTGCAGCGTCAGCCCGAGCGCGATCAGCGCGTACATGCCGCCGAGCACGAGGCCCGGCAGGATGATGTCGACAAGCAACATGAAGCGGCGCCCCCTTGAGCGGACGGCAGGCTCGCCGACGCAAGGCCTGCCAACCAGCCTACTGCCACTGCGGCTTGGGCACGACCGCGGCACGCGCGCCCGGCAGCGAGGTCGGTGCGAGGGCGTAGAACTCGCCGTTCTGCCACTGCCCGACGCTCCAGACCTCCTGAAGCAGCCCGTCCTTCAGCTTGACCTTGCCGATGATGGTCTCGAACGTGCCCGCACGGATTTCCGCCGCGACAGCGGTGCGATCGAGCTTGCCGACCTTTTCGATGGCCTGCTGGAGCACCTGCAGGCTCGCATAGGTGATCGAGCTCGCCCAACGATCCGGTTCCTTGCCGGTCGTGGCCTTGTGGCGCGCCAGATACTCCTTCAGCTGCGGAGACTCGGCATTCCAACCGCCGATGCCCATCACGCCGTCGCTGTTGGCGGCAAACTTGCCCTTGTAAAGCGGGAACGCGGTGCCGACGCCGACGTAGAAAACCTTCGGGTTGAACTTCAACAGCTGCGCCTGCTCGGTCAGCGCGATCGTATCCGGCGGATAGCTGAAGGCGACGAACGCATCCGGGTTCGACGCGATCGCATCCTTCAACAGAGGCTGGAGATCCTGCGTGCCCATCGGATAGGTCTTGTCATAGCCGAGCTTGAAGCCGTGCTTCTTGAAGGCCTCGCGGCCCGCGGCGGACAGCTCGATGCCGAACTGGTCGGCGATGCTGACCATCGCGATGTTCGCCCCGATCTTGCCTTCGCTCTTCAGCTTGCCGAGCAGATCGGCGAGCCCCTCGGATATCTGGGCCGACGTCCCGAGCCAGAACGTCGCGTTCGACCAGCGCTTGGCAAGCTCCGGCGCCTTGTCGGTCACCGACGTGACCGCGAGGTGAGGGTAGCCCAGGCGGTTCAGAGTCGGGCCGACCGCGAGATTGAGACCCGTGCCCCACGGCGAAAGAATGAAATCGACCTTGTCCTGGTTGGCGAGGCGCTCGATCGCCTTGACGGCTTCTTCCGAGCTGCTGCGGTCGTCATATTCGACCACCTCGATCGGCAGCTTCTTGTCGCCGAGCTTGATGCCGCCGGCGGCATTCACGTCCTTCACCCACAGCTCATAATTGGGCAGGGTGGTGATGCCGGCGCCGCCGGCATAAGGACCGGTCTTGGAAATGGCGTAGCCGATCCGAATCTTCTCCTGCGCGTCGGCCGAGGACGTCCCCAGCGTTCCGGCCAGAGCCGCAAGGCCAGCGACGCGCAGCAACGTTCGACGGTTCGCTGAAAACATATCGTGTCTCCCTCCTGTTGCACTCAAGCGATGGTCGGCATCGCAGTGAGTGGTCGTTTCCTCTTGATCCCGACTTTCTCTAGGGCGGCATCATTGAGCCGGCCGCCACCGGGACTTGACCTAGCAAGCATCCCAAGCTTTGCTCGCACAATGGACAAATCCGGTGAAAGATTGGACGTTTCTGGCCTTGATGGCCAAGTGCGTCGAGGCGTCGCGGGCCCAGATCCGGCAACGGCAACCGTCCCGAGTGGGGCTGTGCCTGTGGGCGCCGAGCTGATCGCGGCGCATTACGTCGCGCGGCGATGGACGCTGACCTCGAAAGCGGCCCGTCCGTTCATTCATCTGCTCTGCCTTCCCGGCGGGGGGACCGCTGAGATCGGTCAGGCCGGCAGGACCATGCGGACGGTCGGACCCGCGCTGGTCTGGCTCCCGGCAGGATCCGCCGACTATCTGGAGGTGTCGGCAGGCACGACGGCGCAGCTGCTGCAATTGCGCGCCGGTATCTGGCATCGCTATCTCCCGCCGTCGGCGGAGGCGGCCTATCTCGCGCTCGAGGGCGCAGGCGGCATCCTGGCGTTGCAGGTCGAGGCCGATCTCGCGGCCACGATCGCGCGTTCGATCGCGGCGATCGCCGCCGAGATCGCCTCGCCCGCACGCAGCGGTGCAGCGTCGATCATGTCGGCGGAGCTGACGCTGTGCGTGCTGCGATTCTGGCGCCTGTTCGCTGGCGACGGCAACCGCAACGAGGAGAGCAGCAGCACCGAGATCCTGAGCCGGTTCCGCAGGTTGCTCGAGGAGCGCTATCAACAGCACCTGCGCGTCAGCGATTACGCGAGGTTACTCGGCACCACGCCGGATCGCCTGCACGCACTCTGCAGCCGCGAGCTGAAGCGCTCGCCGAGCGAGCTGATTCAGCAGCGCCTGGTCAGGGAAGCGGCGGCACGGCTGGAGGCGGGAACCATCGCCGTCAAGCAGATCGCATTCGCGCTGGGCTTCACGGACACCGCCTATTTCAGCCGCTTTTTCCACAAGCACACCGGCGAGGCACCGGGCGTATGGCGTCGGCGCGTTGCGGCACGCGCGAGAGCGGGGCGATCGAGACCGACGCTGAATTTTGCCGATTGGCCGTAACGCACGCGGCTGCGCGAACACCCGATCACGCCTGGACGCTTTGTCGCGCAGCTTATTGGCCAGTCTCGACAAATTCTAATGTCGGACCTCTCGCACTGCAACGGTCCCTGCGTTAGGCCGAAGGCCCACCGGCTGAACGGCCGGCGGCGAGTCCAATCGAAAAGCGGTCCGGCAAATGAGGGGCCGGGTCCAGTGGGAATGAGATCTGAGCGATGAGAGCGATATTCGGCAAACTGCATCGCTGGGCGGGACTGCTGACGGCCGCCTTCCTGTTCTTCTCCGGCATCACCGGCGCGATCATCTCCTGGGATCACGAGCTCGACGACGTCCTCAACAGCCACCTGTTCGACGTCTCGACGAAGGGCCCGGCCATTCCCTCGCTCGAGCTTGCCAAGATGATCGAGCAGCGCGATCCGCGTGCGCGCGTCGTCTATCTCTTCATGACGCCTGAGGAGGGGCACTCGCTGTGGTTCTTCGTCATGCCGCGGATCGACCCCGCGACCGGCAAGCGTTACCCGCTCGACTACAATCAGGTCTTCCTCGATCCCAACACCGGTGCGGAGCTCGGCCGGCGCTATTGGGGCGCGGTGTGGCCCGTCACGCGCGAAAACTTCGTCTCGTTTCTCTACAAGCTGCACTACACGATGCACATCCCGGAATTCTGGGGCAGCGACCGCTGGGGCATGCGCGTGCTCGGCATCATTGCTATCATCTGGACCATCGATTGCTTCGTCGGCTTCTACCTGACGCTGCCCTCGCGCCGGCGCGCCAAGGCCGCGCGGGCGCCCGAAGTCGCGCGCCAGCTCGAGCGCGGCTTCTGGGCGCGCTGGGCGCCGGCCTGGACTATCAAGACCTCGGGCAGCGCCTACCGGATCAATTTCGACATCCACCGCGCCTTCAGCCTGTGGACCTGGGGCGTGCTGTTCATCATCGCCTTCACCGCGTTTTCGCTGAACCTCTATTTCGAGGTGTTCTCGCCGCTGATGAAGATGGTGTCGAACTACACCCCGACACCCTATGAGCAGCGGCCCTATCGCGATCTCGATAATCCGATCGAGCCCAAGATGACGTTCGCCGAGATTGCTGCCCGCGCGGCCGCCGACGGCAAGGCGCGAGGCTGGACCACCCCAGTGGGCGCGCTCAGCTACGGCCCGGCCCATGGCGTCTATGCCGCCGCCTTCTTCCATCCCGGCGACGATCACGGCGCCGGCGGCGTGGGCCCGGCGCAGCTCTATTACGACAGCGAGGACGGCCGCCCCATCGGCGAGCGGCTGCCCTGGGTCGGCACCGCCGCCGACATCTTCGTGCAGGCGCAGTTTCCGCTGCATTCGGGCCGCATCGTCGGACTGTTCGGGCGCATCCTGATCTCGGTGATGGGCCTCGTGGTCGCCGCGCTCTCTGTCACCGGCGTCGTGATCTGGTGGCGCAAGCGCCGCGCCCGCGTTCGCGTGCGCGAGACGGCGGCCGTGCGGCTGAACCGGGAGCAACTGACGCCGGCAGAGTAGGGCACCCGCGTTCCGCCAAGGGATGAACCTTGGCACGCGGCGTCGGCACAAAGATGGGAGATCGCTCTCCAGTCTTCCCGGAATCGCAATGAGATTGCCTGCCTTGCTCTGCCTGCTCGTCCTGGCCGCGCCCGCCGGGGCGGCCGCGCCCGAGCAGCATTATCTCGACCTGCGCGACCGCTACATCGCAAAATTCTCGAACGCCAAGGAGAGCGACGAGATCTACAAGCAGCACGATGCGGCCCTGAAGGAGCTGGCCGGCGTGCTGCGCGGCCTGGTCGGTCCGGTCGCGATCAGGGGACTCCCGGCCGAGGGCAAGTCGAACGTCGATACGCTGTTCAAGGACGACATCGGCTTCGGCCATCTCGATGGGCTGAGCTTCGCATCCGAAGGCGACAAGATGCAGGCTGTTGTGACCACGACCGGGCTGCTCAAGCACTGGCTTGGCGAGCATCGCGCCGACGGCATGCCTCAGGACAGTGGCGCCGCGTTGAAATCCGACCGCTTCTATTATTACGCCATCCAGGACGCCGCCTTCGCGATCTACGCGGAGCTGCCGATCACCAAGCCGGCAAGGGCGAGCGTCGCAGCCGCTGTGCTCGGCGTGCGCGGCAATGGCGGCCTCAAGGGCCCGCCGGACGAAATCGACGTCGTCGCGATCCAGGGCGACAAGGTCTATTTCCTCGCGGCAAGGGAGGCCGTGAAGACCGCCCCGATCGCGACCTGCGAGAAGGTCTGGAAGCAGATGATGGCCAAGCCCGTCGACAAGAAAGACCCGCGCGGCGAGATGGCCCGCGAGGACAAGGCAATGACCGCCTTCACGGCGTGCTTCGCCAAGGAAGCCCCGAGCCAGAGCTGGTATGCGGCCGCCGTCAAGAAGGCGCAGAGCCAGCTGGAGCGGCTGCCGCTTCCCTAGGAACGGCAGCTCGATATCCTCCGCCGTGATCCTCCGGCTTTGAACCACCGGCTTTGAACCACGCCTTGGCCTGCGCAGGGCGAGGCGGGGCCGCGCCGTCGGCAAACGGAAGACACGAGGTTTTTGAATAGGTTAGGCCAATGCGGTCGTCCTGATCGTCATATTCGGCGGATGCAATCCCCGCGAGCTTCCACTTGCGGGTTGGGCGAGTTACTATGGCCTTTTGCGATACTTGCTGCATCCGGTCTGGCACCCGCTGGAGACCGTTCTTGCGGTTCGTCAACGAGTTGGCTGCGATTGACGATGATTACGCAGACCCGCGACCCCAGAGGCGAACGTCATCGATTGACGGTGCTGTTCTCCGACCTTGTCGGATCAACCGCCCTGGGCCGGGATGTCGAGTCCGAGCACCTTTCCGAACTCCTCAGCCAGTTGCGGCAGATCTGGCATCGCGCGGTGGCGAAGCACGGTGGTCGTATCATCCGCACGCAGGGAGACGGTGCCCTCGCCATTTTCGGCTATCCCCAATCCGGCGAAGACGACGGCCGTCGTGCTGCGGAAGCAGCGCTCGATATTCATAAATGGGTTGGAGAGCTGCGCCACGATGGCGTATCGCCGGCGCTGATGCCGCTTCGAATGCATTCGGGTATCCATGCCGGCACCGTGCTCCTGACCCAAGGCGACATCGAGTCCGGCCGGTATGACCTGATCGGCGATGTCGTGAACACGGCAGCGCACCTGTCGCGCCACGCCGGTCCGGATCAGATCCTGGCCAGCCTCGATGCCCTTGGGCCGCATGCCAACTTCTTCGAGCTCGCCGCCCACCTCCCGGCGGCTTCGGGAATGCCGCCGGCGAGGCTGGTGTTGGGTCGAAGCACGGCGACCCGGCGCTTCGAGGCAACCTCGCGCCGCGGCCTGACGCCCTTCATCGGCCGCAACGAGATATTCGGCTTCCTGACACGCTTTCTGAGCGAAGCACCTGCGCAGGCGCAACGCTGCGCGGTGGTCGTCGGCGGACCCGGACTCGGCAAGACGCGCCTTCTGGAAGAAGTGCTGGGGCACGTCGGCACCGAGCGCATCAGGCTGCTGCGAGGCAGTTGCGAGAGTTACGTCGGTGCAGAGGTCCTGCAACCATTCCTGCAGATGCTGCGCGCTGCACTGGGAATTCGAGCGGACGCCTCCCTCGTCGAGGCAAAGGAGACGGCGCGCGCGGCTCTGGAGCCCTGGGCGGCCCAACTCGGTCCGAACGCAGAATCGATTCTCGCACTGGCGTCGGCCGGCGCCGATGCGCGCGGCGGCCGCATCACCGTCGATGGCGTCGTCGGCGATCTGCTCGGGTTCTTCACCGGACTGTCGGCACATGGCCCGCTGGTGCTGGTGATCGACGACTGGCAATGGTCTGATGACGCGAGCCGCCAATTGCTGCAGGCTTTGCTGGAATTGCCCAACGGACCTCGCGTCATCCTCGCCAGCCGGCCGCGCGAGGACGGCACCGAATGGATTTCCGGCGCGCCGCACCTGTTTCTCGAACCGTTTCAGGGGCCGGAAACCGACTTTGCCGTACGACGCTGGGTCCCGCAGGCCGACCCCTTCCTGGTAGCCCGCATCCATGCCTATGCGGGCGGGGTGCCGTTGTTCATCGAAGAGCTCTGCCATTCCATCGCCGCCAACGATCCTGCCTCGTTCGAAGCGCGCAGCAAACAGGGCTGGATCGCAACCCTGGTCGCTTCGCGCCTGGCACGCCTGCCGCCCGACGAGGCGAACGTGGTTCGCGCCGCGGCCGTCATCGGCAACACCGTGCCGCACGGGCTGCTGGTTTCGGCCTGCGGCAGCGAACCCAACCCGGCCATCGTGCGGGCATTGGCGGATGCGGACTTTCTCTTTGCCGATCCAGCGGGCGGCGTCCTTCGCTTCAAGCACGGCATCACGCGCGATGCGGTCTACGACACCATTGGCCTGCACGAGCGTCAGGCATTGCACAAGCGGATCGAAGACACCCTGCTGGCGCGGTCCGAGCAGGCTGATCGCGAGGATGCGATGGAAGCTCTGGCCTACCATTCGCAAGGCGCGGGTCATTGGGAAAGCGCAGCCCATTATGCCGAACGTGCCGGCGACAAGGCCATGGCTGCATTTGCGCTCGATCGTGCCAGCGCGCAGTACCAGGTTGCGATGCAGGCGCTGGATCGCGTGCCCAATCGCTCGCGCGAGCAATCGCTGCGCTGGTGCTTGCTGGCCAACAAGCTGGGTATGGCCAACATCTTCGACCCGCTGTCGCTGACCGACGACACCTCTGTGTTCGAACGCGCGGTTGCAATCGCGTCCTCCCTCGGCGAGACCGCCGCGATGGCCAGCGCCTATGAATGGCTCGGCTGGATGTGCTACGGGTTCGGCCGCTTCCGCGAAGCCGTGACGCACACGCGGACGGCACTGGAATTGGCGCGCAAGCTCGAAGATCGTCGCCTGATCGCTCAGATCGAAGCGACGCTCGGTCAGATTCTTGCTGCAAGCTGTCAGTACGACGAAGCCATCGCCCTGATCGACGCCGCCATTTCGACCAAGCAGCAACGCAGCCGGCGGCATGGTGCGATATCCTTCGGAGCCGCCTATGCGCTATCGTGCAAGGGCGGTGTCCTTGCGGATCGCGGCGATTTCGAGGACGCCCACGCCTGTTTCGGCGAAGCCATGGCTCTGGTCGGAGGCTCGACCCATCCGGTCGTCAATTCCGTGCGCAACTGGATCGCAGTCGCGCTGATCTGGCAGGGCCGCTGGCAGGAGGCGGAGCAGCTTGCCGTGGAAGGGGCGCGCATCGCCGAGAACACGCGCAGCCTGCTGCTTCTGGCGGATTGCCGGGCCGCCTCGGGATTTGCCCGCTGGTCGGCAACCGGCGACGCCGAGGGCCTGCTGCAGTTGCGCAACGCCGCCGAATGGATGGAGCGGCGCAACTTTCAATTCTACACGTCGGTTCAATACAGCTGGCTCGTCGAGGCGGCGACCGCCGAAGGCGATGTCGAGACGGCGCGGCGGTATGCCGCCCATGTCCTGCGGCGCGCACGCGAAAGCGAGCGACTGGGCGAAGCCGCGGCGTGCCGCGCGCTGGCGAAGCTCGCAGCTTTGCGCCAGGATCTTCGCCTCAGCGAGCGCTGGTTGCGCCGGGCCGAAACCTCCGCAGGGTGGCGCCGGTCACTGCGCGATGCGGCCCTGAATCTTTCCCTGCGGGGCGAGCTCCTCGCAGGGCAGGGCCGGGGCGAGGCGGCTCGCCAGACCATGATGGAAGCCGCGGAGAAACTGCGCGCGCTCGGCATGCACTGGCATGCGGAGCAGACGATCAGGCGCGTCGCCGGCATACCCGTCATCCACGCGAACGATCAGCTCGCTCGGCATTGTGCCGTCTGATCGCTGCGCACCTGCCCACGGCTCTAGGGTGGCGGTGGGCTCGGCGCGGGAACTCTTCCGTCCATCGTCAGGCTCATTGGAATGGGGCCGGTCCGCAAGGGCAGCTCCGTCTCCACCAGTGCGCTGAAGAAACCCAGCATCACCGCCAGTGCCGGGTCTGCTCCGGGACATGAATGCGTGGGATGCCCCGCGACCCTGCGGTTGCCGCCGAAAGCGTGGTAGATGTCCTGACGGCCTTCGGCGAGACTTTGCTGGGTGGCGGAGACCGCGCCGGCGACGATGACGTCTCCGGGCCTGACCTCGACACCTCCGATGGTCTGCGAAACGACGGCCGTCCGCCAGATCAGTTCGGGCACCGCGCGAAGTTGCATCGCGGGGATGAAGTCGTCTCTCAGCCGGTTGAGAGCGTCCATATAGTTCTTTGCCTTCGTGCCGGCATAGCGAGCGCGCAACGCCCATAGCGTTCCTTCGCGCAGCCATTCGTTCAATATTCGTCGCAGGTTGCCGTCAACGGTCGGAATGAATCCCATCATGGCGCCGGCGACCGTGCGCGCCACGAACGGAATGTCGCCGGTGCCCCGCGGCGAGTTATAGACTGCCTTCGTCACTGGCGCGTTTGTCGGCCCGAACTGCGTCAGGAAATTTTCCATGGCACGGCGTGCAGCGTCGCCATGTGCCGCGCCGATCGCCTCCACTGTCGCGTTCGGGTGCGGCTGGAAGATGTAGCGCGAAGGCGACAGGAAATGCCCGGGATAGCCGGGCGGCTCGCCCGGCGTCCAATCCCAGCGATAGCCGACGCGGCGGAAATGGCCCCCGTCTTCGCTCAACCCGAACCACGCTTCGCAGAAGGCGGCGAGCAGCGGATCCACCAATTCGTGCACGTCGACGGTCAGCTCCCAGCTCGCTTCGCCGTCGCTGGCGGCATAGTCGATCGTCTGCTTGACCATGAAGCCCAGCACCTTCTGTGTGACCGCGCGCGCCAGCTCGAATGCGGCGGGTTGGTCGAGGGCCATGATCGCGGCATTGCAGGCCTCGGATTCCTGCTCGTAGACTTGGTCTGGCTGCCCGGCGTCGCGGCCAAGATAGAGGATGCCGAACGACCGCAGCATGCGGGGAAGATAGCCCGTGATGGTCAGCTTGGTGTCGGAGTCGGCGAACACCTTGTAGACCATGTCGCGGTCGGCCACCAAGACCCCGAAGGGCGTGCGAAGCGCGCCGCCGTGGCGCTCGCGGATCGCAGCCCAGATCGAGGCGTTGACGAAATGCGAGGCTGAATCCGGATCTTCGAGCGCTGTCTTCCACGCGGCCATCGCCGCGGCTTCGCCCTGCTGGCGCTCGATCAGGCGCAGACGCGCGATCTCTTTTTCCCCCTGATCCGCGCACCACGTCACCGCCGGTTTGTACCCCTGGCTCGCCGCCCATTGCTTTAGATCGGCAAGCGCCTTCTTCGATGGCGCAAAGAAATATGCTCCCCATTCCAGACGGACGAACGGACGAGGTTCGTCGTGGAGCCGGTCCGAGCCGTCCAGTGCCACACGAATGGTTTGGCCTCCATGCTCGAAACGGAAATGCCGGAGCCGGCCAGGCTCGGCGACGCCGAGGAAGGGATCGCTGACCCCCGAGGACGCACCCGAGCTGTTGCCGCCAGAGAGCCAGCTCTGCACCACCTCGAACTGCTCGCCGAGGCTGGCATTGTAGGCCATGAAAACCAGGCCGCGCTCTGGCTGCTGGCCGGATTTGGCGGCTTGCGGGTCGACGGGCGGACCGTAGGACATGCCGCGCCTGACGATCCGTGGGGGCCGGGCGCCGGCATCCGCCTTGGTGATCGACACGCGCGGATTGGCGCGCCGTATGTGCGCGTGAAACGGACACGATTGGGCCTGCGGGTCGGCGTCGTAGTTGAAGTCGTTGTGGCCTTTGTCAGGGGGCGGAGTAGGGGTCAGGGGTTGCCCGGCCTGGGAATGGCCGGTCGGCCAGCGTCCCATCATCTTGGCCATCAGCGTCTCACGCGTCAGGGCAGGCGCGTCCGGTCCGACCATCTCGGCTGCCTGTCGCGTCGCGCGGGCGAGGACATCCTCGAGCTGCTCGACGTCCTGCCGCAGCTTGCGCAGCGCCATAAAGCTGCCGTCGCGGAGCATCGCGTGAGCACGATTGGTCGCGTTGCCGAACGGCGCCGTCTCGTCGGCGATGTTCGGATAGCCGCACAGAATTTCGCCGAGATGCACCCGATTGGAATAGTGCGTGCCGGCCTCGCACTCACGCAGCACCGGGTTCGAACTGCCGTCGGCGAACCCGAAATGGTCCTGCATGTCGCGGGATATCTTGTCGCGCTGCCGCTGCATCCATTGGATCGAAAGGGGCCTGATACCCGCATCGACCCCGACCAGGCGGTTCATTTCGGCCATCAACGCATGTCTCGCATCCGCCGTCGTCTGCGCGTCCTTGGGTAGCAACAGGCGGAGCTGGAGGACGGCATGGACCGAGCTCATGCTGATCCGCGGCGCCGGGTCGCCGTCGGGCAGGTCCGGCGCGTCGGTCCCGAGCGCCCAATTGCTGGCGGGAAGGCGCCATCGCAGGGGATGATTCCAACGCACATCGCCGAGCAGGCCGGCGCGTCTTTCCATGCCCTGCACGAACTCTTCCGGCAGAGTGCGCACCTCTTCGTCGGACAGGCCGGCCTGACGCAGTCCCTCGACCGTGAATGCGATGTTGGTGACGATCTGCCCCGGCGTCAGAACGTCGGCTTCGGAAGTCACCTGGAGGACGTCGAGAAACGCGGCCAGTGCGGCCGGGTTGGCGAACTGCAGCAGCAACAGACAGCCGTGATCTGAATTGTAGGCGGTCAGAATTCCGCCTTGCACGTTGCCGGGATCCTGCAACGGCAGGTCGGCCGGCGGGGCGAGGGGCAGGTTGCGCCGTACCGGCGCCACATCGGGCGGGGTCATCAACCAGCGCAGGGCCTCTTCATAGCGCCGGCGAGCGCGCTTGACGCCTTCCGCGTAGGTGGGGTCGTTGATCATGGTGACGAATTCGGGCAGCAGCTCGTGGCCGGCCCGATGCAGAAGCACCCCGTCATGCGTGCCCGGCGGATAGAAGTCGGCCAGACGGTAGAGTCCCGCCAGTGCGCGGATGCCGTGGCGAAACGGAGGCCGGGCGGCAGCTTCGATGCTGAGTGGTTTGCTGAAGCCGGCATTGGTCGGATCGACGCCGACCTGGCCGTCGACCTCGAATATCGAGTGTCGCGCGATGTCTTCCGGCGAGGGAATCCTGATCCGCGTGACGATCTTGTCGGCGCCGGCGCCAGAGGCGCGCCGATAGACTCGCTCCTCCATCCGCAGGAAGCGCGTGTCATCCACGGTCAGGTCGGGGGTGGCATAGAGGAAATAGGCTTCGGTCTGCTTGCTCTTGAGCCAGATACCCCAGTTTTCGTACGTGTTCTCGTATCCGAGCACATAACCATCGGTATTGCAGAAGATGAGGTCGAGCAGCCGGGCGGCCTTCTGCCATATGACGCGGACATAGGCTTCCCACGACCCGTCGAACGTCGCGGTCAGAAGCACATAGTCCACGCCGTCAACGGATTCGTCCTCGGGTTCGAGCACGGCGATGCCCACCGAGTGGATCCGCCCGACGCGGTCAACGGAATCGGTCAGCACGCGGGCGAGCTCGTATTCATACGCGTTGGCGCGTCCGCCATTCAGCGCCCGCAGCACGTATTTGACGCGGGTCTTGTACGTGGTCGCATCCAGTGACGGCACGAACCCCTTCTTGATCGGAGCCATCACCCTGAAATCGGACGTGCCGGCCATGCTGCCGGTTTTGATGGTCAAATCACGACGCATGTTTTTGGCTCCCCCGGGTCGCACGCGGCTCAAAGCGCCTTCGCGCCAGGACCGGCCGGCACCCAAAACGTGTTTCGTTATGCAACTTATTTGGGGAATAGTGCGGCTCGCGGCCGCTCGATTGTATGAACTGGCACACACTTTCCGAACTTTCCACTGCGGCATGCGGGCGGAAGATGCGCCGGAGCACGCAATCAGCCAGGACTGAGCTACCACGGCTTTGAGCTCGGGCAGGGGCGATATCGGCTTCGGCCATCTCGACGGACTGAGCTGGGCCTCGCGATATAGCTCGCATGGTCTTGAGATTCAAAACGAGGGCGCTCACCGATTTGTGGTCGAATCCCGCCGATCATTGCCGTGAATTAACACCACACCGCATTCACTTCTGATCTGCTGTTGCCATGTTTGCTCACGACTGCAATTCCGGACGCCCGAAGCCGGGAGTGTGAGCGGGGTTCATCGTTGACCCTCGAGACCAAGAACCATCCAGGAGCGCACGAGGTGGCCGCACCGGCAACACGCCGCGTGCCATGCGTCAACGCTGATCTGGACAGCCGTGGTGGCCGCAACAGGCTGCGACGCGCGAGGAGTGCTCGATGGGTATCGTTCGTTTCGCCTTGCGATTTCCCCACACCTTCTACGTGGTCGCCGCGCTGATCCTGTTCCTCGGCGCAGTCACCCTATTCGCGATGCCGACCGACATCTTTCCGGATATCGACATCCCGGTCGTGACCGTGATCTGGAGTTATACCGGCCTCAGTACGCCGGAAATGGAGCAACGCGTCACCACCTACAGCCAGTACTCGATCAGTTCGAACGTCAACGGCATCAGGAACATCGAGGCACAGACCATGGCTGGCCTGTCGGTGCAGAAGATCTACTTCCAACCCGACGTCAATCTCGACCTCGCCATTTCGCAAATCGTCTCCGCCACCAACGCCATCCGCGCGCTGATGCCGCCCGGCATCCAGGCGCCGGTCGTCGTTCAGTTCAACGCCTCGAGCGTGCCCGTGCTCCAGGTTAGTCTGAGCTCCGATACGCTCAGCGAGCAGCAGCTCTACGACTACGGCATCTATCGCATACGTCAGCAACTGGCGCCCATTCCGGGCATCACGCTGCCGACGCCATCGGGCGGAAAATACCGCCAGATCATGGTCGATCTCGATCCAGCCAAGCTGGTCGCCAAGGGGCTGACGCCCCTCGACGTCGTCAATGCGGTCAACGCCCAGAACCTGACGCTGCCGGCAGGCACCGCAAAGATGGGTGACAAGCAATATGTGGTCCGGACCAATGCGACGCCGCCATCGATCAAGGACCTGAACAACATCCCGATCAAGGTCGTCAATGGCGCCACGATTTTCGTCAGGGATGTCGGGCAGGTTCACGATGGCTGGCTGGTGCAGCAGAATGTCGTGCGCCAGAACGGTCGCCGTTCGGTGCTGCTCAGCATCATCAAGAACGGCAACGCCTCGACGCTCAGCGTGGTCAACGCGGTTCACAAGGCGCTCGCAGCCGCACGCGCCGCCGCGCCTCCGGGCATGCGTATCGACGAGCTGTTCGATCAGTCGGTGTTCGTCAAGCAATCGGTGGAAGGCGTGCTGCGCGAGGGCGCTATCGCAGCCGCGCTGACAGCGCTGATGATCCTGCTGTTCCTTGGATCATGGCGATCGACGCTCGTGGTGATGATCTCGATTCCGCTATCGATCCTCACATCGCTGATCGTGCTCCACTTCCTCGGGGAGACCTTGAACACGATGACGCTGGGAGGACTGGCGCTCGCCGTCGGTATCCTGGTCGACGATTCCACGGTCACGATCGAGAATACCCATCGCCTGCTCACGGAGGAGGGAGAGCCTCTGTCGCAGGCCACGCTGCACGGCGCGGCCGGCATCGCCATACCCACGCTCG
The DNA here is from genome assembly GCF_044909005.1 of Bradyrhizobium sp. USDA 223. Classification (NCBI taxonomy): domain Bacteria; kingdom Pseudomonadati; phylum Pseudomonadota; class Alphaproteobacteria; order Hyphomicrobiales; family Nitrobacteraceae; genus Bradyrhizobium; species Bradyrhizobium sp. USDA 223. Next base: position 2,530,704 of record NZ_JBIYDR010000001.1, on the reverse strand, counting down.
TCTCGACCCTGGCGATCAGCTGCGTCTTCACGTCGGTCGTCTTCCTGGAAGGACCGGCCAAATATCTGTTCACGCCGCTGGGCCTTGCGGTGGTCTTCGCGATGCTGGCGTCATACGGGTTGTCGCGGACATTGACGCCGATCATCATCGGTCTCCTGCTCGAGGGCGAGCGCCACGGCGAGACCGGTGCTGAACCACGCGGTCCCTTCGCGCGCTTTCATGCGGCCTTCGAGCGACATTTCGAGGCGATGCGCCATGCCTATTCGCATATCCTGACCGGATTGATCGAGCATCGCTTCATCATTCCTGCGGGCATGGTCGCCGTTCTGGCACTGGGCCTCGTGCTGTTCCCCATGGTCGGCCGCGATTTCTTCCCGGTCATCGACGGGGGACAGATCCAGCTCCATGTGCGCGCGCCGGCCGGAAGCCGGATCGAGAATACCGAGGCGATCTTTCAGCAGGTCGAGGACAAGATCCGCGAGATCGTTCCGGAGAGGGATCGCGCGCTGATCGTCGACAATATCGGCCTGCCGGCGCGCTCCTATAATCTGGCATTCAGCGACGGTTCGACCATCGGCGTCAATGATGGTGTCATCCTCGTTTCGCTGAGGGAAGGCCACCGGCCAACGGCCGACTACGTGCGCAAGCTGCGCGAGGCCCTGCCGGCTGCGTTTCCCGAAGACACTTTTTACTTCCAGGCAGCCGACATCGTCACCCAGATCCTCAATTTCGGGCTGCCGGCCCAGATCGACGTGCGAACCGTGGGCTACGACAAGGCAAACAACCTGAAGGTCGCCACCGAGCTGCGCCGGCGTCTCGCCGCGATCCCGGGAATCGCCGACGTCCATCTCCAGCAGGAGGTCAACGCACCGGCCTTTTACGCGAATATCGACCGCACCCGCGCTGCGCAGCTGGGGCTCAATGCCGACACGATCGCAAGCAACCTCAACGTCAGCCTGAGCTCTTCGGAGCAGGTCATGCCGAATTTCTGGACCGACCCTACCTCCGGCATTCCCTATTACTTGGCCGTGCAGACGCCCGAGCGGCAGATCGCATCGCTCAACGATCTCGCCAACACGCCGGTATCGACCTCGCTGGCGTCACCGCAGACTGACACGCCCATTCCCGGCTTGCTTGGCAACGTCGCCACATTCCAGCGCGGCACGATCCCGACCAACGCCAACCAGGCCAATGTGCAGCCGGTCTACGAGGTCTATGCCAGTGTCCAGGACCGCGATCTCGGCAGCGTGGCGAGCGACATCGCCAAGGTAACGGCCGATCTTCAGAAGCAGCTCAAGCCCGGCAACACGATCCAGGCCACCGGCCAGATCCAGAGCATGAACAGTGCCTTCATCAACCTCGGCACAGGACTGCTGTTTGCCGCCGTGCTCGTCTACCTGCTCATGGTCGTGAATTACCAGAATTTCGGCGATCCCTTGGTCGTCATTCTGGCCTTGCCGGCCACGCTCTGCGGCATCCTGACCATGCTGTTCATGACCAGCACGACACTCAATGTGCCCTCGCTGATGGGAGCGATCATGGCGGTCGGCGTCGCCTCGGCGAACTCGATCCTGCTCGTGACCTTTGCCCGCGAGCAGCAGCTCGCAGGCAAGACCGCCTTTGAAGCCGCGGTCGAGGCCGGCCATACCCGAATCCGGCCGGTTCTGATGACCGCGGCCGCGATGATCGTCGGCATGATCCCGATGGCGATCGGCGCCGCCGGCGAGGAACAGAACGCCGCGCTGGCCCGCGCCGTCATCGGGGGGCTGCTGTTCGCAACGCCGACCACGCTGCTGGTCGTGCCTTACCTCTTCGCGGTTCTTCGCAAGGGCAATGACGGGAAGACACACCACGGGGTATTCGACGAGGTGCTGGAATGAACTTCAACAGACCAATCGAACCCGAGCGCCTGGCCGAACCTGGTCAGAACCAGGACGTCACACCTCGAGGGCAGACTCGTCGGGGAGGGCGCCTCGCCGGCTTTAGCCTGATCCTCATTTCCGGCGCGCTGCTGGCGGCGGGGGCCTGGCGCCAATATGCCGAGCACCGCCAGGTCCTAGCGACAGCCGAGCAGCAACGAGATTTTGTTCCGCAAGTCCGTGTGGCCACCGTCGAGCCCGCCGATCAAGTCGAGGTCGTCGAGTTGCCGGCCACGACCTCCGCATTTGCGAGTGCCAACATCTTCGCCCGCGCCAGCGGTTATATCGCCATTCGCGCCGTCGATATCGGCGACCACGTCAAGGCAGGGCAGCTGCTCGCCGAGATCAATGCCCCCGAGCTCGATCACCAGATCGCCCAGGCGGAGGCAACACTCGCCCAGCTCAATTGGTCGTACCAGCAGGCGCAAGCCAACCGGGAACTCGCCAAGGTGACCTGGGACCGCGATCGGCCGCTGGTCGACAAGGGATGGGTGACCGCGCAGCAGGGCACTATTGACGAGCAGACACTGAAGGCCCAGGAGGCGGCGGTATCCGTGGCGCAGGCGAACATCACGGCCGAGCAGGCGCAGTTGCAGGTGCTCCGCCAGCAGAAGCTGTATCAGCGCGTAGTGGCTCCGTTCGACGGCGTCATCACCCAGCGCAATGTCGACGTCGGCAGCCTGGTCCAGGCCGATGCCACCTCGGGCACGTTCATGTTCACCCTCCAGCAGGGCAGCGTCATCCGTACCCAGGTGTTCGTGCCGCAGGACGCCGCATTCAACCTCAGGCCTGGCATTGCCGCGATCGTCCACGTACCCGAGATCCCGGACCGGACCTTTCCCGGGACGGTGACCCGGATAGCGGATGCACTCCAGCCCGGCTCGCGGACGCTGCTGACGGAGGTCGATATCCCCAATCCCGATGCGGCGCTCACGTCGGGGATCTACTGCACCGTGGAACTTCGTATCCCACGCCGGACGCCAAGCTTCCAAATTTCGGCTGACGCGGTGATCTTCAATGCCAAAGGAATGCAAGTCGCCGTGGTCGCGAATGGAACCGTGCATTTCAGGACGATCCACGTGCTGCGCGATCTCGGCCGTCAGCTCGAAGTCGACAGCGGGGTCGAGCGCGGGGATCACATCATTCTCAATCCGTCGGTGGACCTTGCCGACGGAGCCAAGGTGCAAATCCGGACGACGAGCGCCGCTTCATAGCTCGCTAGGCCGGATCAATCGAAAGAAGGTGAGTAGTGGTTCGAGGCACGGCGCGGCCGGACCAGTCTGGACCCGCGTATCCGTGATTCGCATAAGGTATATTATGGAATATCTTTATGTACAATCAGATCAGTTATTTAGGCGCAATTGCTGACATCCGACCTTCGCCAAAACCTGTACCTCCGTCTGCGCGTCGGCCGTCGTCTTAGCTCTTGACGTCTACTGTGCATGGGGTTGTTTTTCAGGTTTTGAATCGGGGTCGAGGTCTGCGAAAGCCGATATTGTCGTGACCTTGTCCGGCTGCAATAAGCGAGGCATCCGCGAGATCGCAGATGACCTTAAGGCCGACCGTCCGTATAGGTTTGCATCTCAGAACAACAACAACAAACCTTCCGAGGAAGCAGACTCATGGTCCCGTCCACGCGCTTTTCCCGACGCACGCTTCTCAAGGCCTCCGCCGCGACCGCAGTCCTGGGCGGCCTCGGTGCGCCCCATGTGGCGCGCGCCCAGAGCGCCGAGTTCACTTACAAGTACGCCAATAACTTGCCCGACACACATCCGCTCAACGTCCGTGCCAAGGAGATGGCGGCGGCGATCAAGACCGAGACAGGCGGCAAGTTCGACCTGCAGATCTTCCCGAACAACCAGCTCGGCTCAGACACCGACATGCTGAGCCAGATCCGCTCCGGCGGCGTCGAGTTCTTCACGCTGTCCGGCCTGATCCTGTCGACCCTGGTGCCGGCGGCGTCCATCAACGGCATCGGCTTTGCGTTCCCGGACTATGACACGGTCTGGAAGGCCATGGACGGCGATCTCGGCGCCCATGTCCGCGGCGAGATCAAGAAGGCCGGGCTCGAGGTCATGGAGAAGATCTGGGACAACGGCTTCCGCCAGACCACGTCGTCGAGCAAGCCGATCACCGGGCCTGACGACCTCAAGGGCTTCAAGATCCGCGTGCCGGTGTCGCCGCTGTGGACCTCGATGTTCAAGGCGTTCGATGCCGCGCCGGCCTCGATCAATTTCAGCGAGGTTTATTCCGCGCTCCAGACCAGGATCGTCGAGGGTCAGGAGAACCCGCTGGCCATCATCTCGACCGGCAAGCTCTACGAGGTGCAGAAGTACTGCTCGCTGACCAACCACATGTGGGACGGCTTCTGGTTCCTGGCCAACCGCAGAGCCTGGGAAAAGCTGCCGCAGGACGTGCGCACCATCGTCGCCAAGAACATCAATGCCGCCGCCGTCAAGGAGCGTGAGGATACCGCCAAGCTGAACGCCAACCTGCAGCAGGAGCTCGCGGGCAAGGGCCTGGCCTTCAACCAGCCGGCCATCGCGCCGTTCCGCGACAAGCTGCGCTCGGCCGGCTTCTATGCCGAATGGAAGGGCAAATATGGCGATCAGGCCTGGGAGCTTCTGGAGAAGGCCGTCGGCAAGCTGTCGTAGCGCGTTGGGGCCGTCGAGGTCGGTATCAGGATGGCTCACGTCGAGATCGAGGTGACCGAAGTGGTGGGCGAGGTGACGTTGCAGTCCCCTCGCCGACCTTCGCTGCTGGCCTCCGTCGAGCGCGTGCTCGGCCTCATGGTCGAAATCCCGACGGCGCTCCTGGTGGTCGCCGAGATCGTGATCCTGTTTGCCGGCGTGGTCGCACGCTATGGCCTGCACCGGCCGCTGATCTGGTCGGACGAGCTCGCCTCGATCCTGTTCCTGTGGCTCGCCATGTTGGGCGCGGCGGTTGCGTTCCGCCGCTCCGAGCACATGCGCATGACGGCGATCGTCGCGAGCGCCAGGCCGGCTATGCGGGCCTATCTCGATCTGGTCGCGACCTCCGCGGCCCTGGCGTTCCTGATCCTGATCGTCTGGCCGGCCTGCGACTACGCCTATGAAGAAAGCTACATCACGACGCCGGCGCTGCAGATCTCCAATATGTGGCGCGCCGCCGCGCTGCCGGCCGGCATTGGCCTGATGGCGGCCTTTGCCCTGCTGCGGCTCGTGCGCGCCGCCGACCACCGAATGGTTGCGGCTGCCGTGCTCTCGGTTGCGGTCGTGATCGGCCTGTTCTGGCTGGCCGAGCCATTGCTGCGGCCGCTCGGCAATCTCAACCTCATCATCTTCTTCGTCGGCGTCGCCGGCTTCTGCGTGTTTGCCGGGGTTCCCATTGCGTTCGGCTTTGGTCTTGCGATCTACGGCTATCTCGCGCTGACCACGCGCACGCCGGTCATGGTGCTGGTCGGACGGATGGACGAGGGCATGAGCCACCTCATCCTGCTTTCCGTGCCGTTGTTCGTGTTCTTAGGGTTGCTGATCGAGATGACCGGCATGGCGCGGGCCATGGTGGCGTTCCTGGCAAGCCTGCTTGGCCATATCAGGGGCGGCCTGCATTACGTGCTGGTCGGCGCCATGTACCTCGTCTCCGGCATCTCCGGGGCCAAGGCGGCCGACATGGCGGCGGTCGCGCCCGTGCTGTTCCCGGAGATGAAAGAGCGCGGCGCCAAGCCCGGCGATCTCGTCGCGCTGCTTGCGGCCACCGGAGCCCAGACCGAGACCATCCCGCCCAGCCTCGTGCTGATCACAATCGGCTCGGTCACGGGCGTCTCGATCGCCGCCCTCTTCACCGGCGGCCTCCTGCCCGGCGTCGTGCTCGCCGTCACGCTCTGCATGCTGGTGTGGTGGCGCTACCGCCACGAGGACATGAGCCACGTCCGCCGCTCGACGGCATCCGACATCGGCAAGACCTTCGTCGTCGCCCTGCCCGCGCTCGCGCTGCCCTTCGTGATCCGCTATGCCGTGGTCGAGGGCATCGCGACCGCCACCGAAGTCTCCACCATCGGCATCGTCTATGGCGCCCTCGTCGGCCTCCTGATCTACCGCCGCTTCGACTGGCGGCGGCTGTTTCCGATGCTGGTCGAGACCGCCGCGCTGTCGGGTGCGATCCTCCTGATCATCGGCACGGCGACCGGCATGGCCTGGGGCCTGACCCAATCCGGCTTCTCGCGCTCGCTGGCTGCGGCCATGACGGGATTGCCGGGCGGCGCTGCGACCTTCATCGCCGTATCGATCCTGGCCTTCGTCGTTCTCGGCAGCGTGCTGGAGGGCATCCCGGCGATCGTGCTGTTCGGACCGCTGCTGTTTCCGATCGCCCGCGCCGTCGGCGTGCACGAGGTGCACTACGCCATGGTGATCATTCTCGCCATGGGTATCGGGCTATTCGCCCCGCCCTTCGGCGTCGGTTATTATGCCGCCTGCGCCATCGGGCGCGTCGATCCGGTCGAAGGCATCAGGCCGATCTGGGGCTATCTGCTGGCGCTGCTGGTGGGATTGATCATCGTCGCGATCTTCCCCTGGATTTCGATCGGATTTCTTTGATGCGGTTTAAGGAGGGTGTCGATGAGTGAGCGACAGAATCCGTACAATATCGGCCTCGACAAGACGCAAGCCAATTATGTCCCGCTGAGCCCGCTGAGCTTCCTCGCGCGCAGCGCCGCGGTCTATCCCGATCACGTCAGCACGGTCTATGAAGGCCGCAGCTTCACCTGGGCGCAGACCTATGAGCGCTGCAAGCGCTTTGCCTCCTGGCTTTCGAGCAAGGGCATCGGCCTCGGCGACACCGTCGCGGCGATGCTGCCCAACATTCCCGCGATGAACGAGGCGCACTTCGCGGTGCCCATGACCGGCGCCGTGCTCAACGCGCTCAACATCCGTCTCGATGCGCCTTCGATCGCGTTCCAGCTCGATCATGGCGGCGCGAAAATCATCCTGGTCGATCCAGAGTTTTCAGGCGTCATCACTGCGGCCCTGGCGCAGATGACCGGCCCCAAGCCGCTGGTGGTCGACGTCGACGATGCATCGTTCAAGGGCGGCACGCGCATCGGCGAGATCGAATACGAGGCAGCCGTCGCCGAAGGCGATCCAGGCTTCGCGCCGATCACGCCGAGCGATGAATGGGACGCGATTGCGCTGAGCTACACCTCGGGCACGACGGGCAATCCCAAGGGCGTCGTCACCCATCATCGCGGCGCCTATCTGAACGCCGTCAGCAACATCCTCGCCGGCAATCTCGGCCAGCATCCGGTCTATCTCTGGACGCTGCCGATGTTCCACTGCAACGGCTGGTGCTTTCCCTGGACCATTGCGGCGGCCGCCGGCATCAATGTCTGCCTGCGCAAGGTCGAGCCGACCAGGATCTTCGAGCTGATCAAGAGCCACGGCGTCACCCATATGTGCGGCGCGCCGATCGTCTACAACACGCTGATCAACGCGCCCGATGCACCAAAGGGCGATGCGGCCCGCCGCGTCATCGGCCTGATCGCCGGCGCCGCGCCGCCGGTCGCGGTGCTGGAAGGCGCCGAAAGCATCGGCATCAAGCTGACACATGTCTATGGCCTGACCGAGGTCTACGGCCCCGCCTCGGTCTGCGCCGAGCAGCCGGGCTGGGATGACCTGCCCGCCGCCGAGCGCGCGCGCATGAAGCGCCGGCAGGGCGTGCCCTACCCGCTCCAGGAAGCCGTCACCGTGATCAACCCGCAAACGATGCAGCAGGTGCCGCGCGACGGCGAGACCATCGGCGAGGTTATGTTCCGCGGCAACATCGTGATGAAAGGCTACCTGAAGAACGAGAACGCGACGAAGGAAGCTTTCGAAGGCGGCTGGTTTCATACCGGCGATCTCGGCGTGCTCGACGAGCACGGCTACGTCATCATCAAGGACCGCTCCAAGGACATCATCATCTCCGGCGGCGAGAACATTTCCTCGGTCGAGGTCGAGGACATCCTATACAAGCACCCGGCCGTGCTGTTCGCGGCCGTGGTGGCAAAGCCCGATGCGAAATGGGGTGAAGTGCCCTGCGCCTTCGTCGAACTGAAAGAGGGCGCCAGTGCCAGCGAGGCGGATATCATCGCCTTCTGCCGCAGCCAGATGTCCGGCTTCAAGACGCCGAAGGCGGTCGTGTTCGGGCCGATCCCGAAGACGTCCACGGGCAAGATCCAAAAGTTCCTGCTGCGCAACGAAGTCGGCTCAGTGAAGGCGATCTCGGCCTGACCAGCGGCCAAAGAAGCTTCCGCCCGCCTGCGGCGGGCGGAAGCTCTCTCATCCTCACATCTTCTTGTAGGCGTCGAGCACCGCCTGACCGTCGGCGCCGGCCTTCTTGAGCCAGTCGGCCGTGAGCTGGTCGCCGATCTTCTGGAAGCCGGCCTTCAGTGCCGGGCTCGGCGGCTCGACAGTCATGCCTTTGGCCTTCAGCTGACCGAGGTACCAATTGGCCTTCTCTTCCCAAGCCTTCCAGCCGCGCGTCTCCGCGGTGGCGGCGGCCTTCAGGATGGCTTCCTGGGTCGGCTTGTCGAGCGCCTCGAACGCAGCCTTGTTGACGAAGGTGTAGTTCTTCGGAATCCAGGCCTGCACGTCATAGAAGTATTTGAGCGACTCCCACGCCTTCGAATCGTAGCCGGTGCCGCCCGACGACATGAAAGAGTTCACCACGCCGGTCGCCAACGCCTGTGGCAGTTCCGCGGCCTGGATCGTGACCGATTGCGCGCCGACCAGTTCGCCGATCCGCGCGGTCCCGACATTGTAGGCGCGCCACTTCAGACCCTTCATGTCCTCGATCGTGGCCAGCGGCTTGTTGACGTAGACGCCCTGCGGTGCCCACGGCACCACGAACAGCAGCTTGAGACCTTGCGCGTCGAGCTTCTTGGCGATCGCAGGCTTGGAGGCCTGATACAGCTTCGCCGCCTCGGGGAAGCTGGTCGCGAGGAACGGCACGACGTCGACGCCGAAGATCGGGTCTTCGTTCTCGTGGATCGACAGCAGCACCTCACCCATCTGCGCCTGCCCGGTCACCACGGCGCGCTTGATGTCGGGCGCCTTGAACAGCGAGGCGCCCGGATGAACCGTGATCAGGAGCTTGCCCGAGGTGGCGGCTTCGACGTCCTTGGCGAACGCCACCAGGTTTTCGGAGTGCGGATTGTCCGCAGGATACGCTGCCGGCAGATTCCATTTGCTCTGAGCCAAGGCAGGTGTCGCGGCCAGCACAACGCCGGCAATCAAGGATGCGTGGAATAAACGAGACATCATCGGGCTTCTCCTCACAGTCGATCTAGAGAACGGGTACGCTCAGTCTGGGAAAGCGAGCTTCGGCAGGAACAACACGATCTGCGGATACTCCGTGATGATGAACACCGCAGCGAGCAACAGCACGAAGAACGGGAATGCCGCCCGCGCGACCGTGAACGTATCGCGGCCGCTCATGTTCTGGAGCACGAACAGGTTGAACCCGACCGGCGGCGTGATCTGTGCCATCTCGACATGGATGATCAGATAGACGCCGAACCAGACCAGGTCGAGGCCGGCCTGTCTGACCATGGGCAGCACGATCACCGCCGTCAGAACGATCATCGAGATGCCGTCGATCAGGCAACCCAGGATGATGTACATGATGCTCAGATACAGCGCCAGCATGCTCGGCGTGAGGTGCTGCCCCTGGACCCAGGTGGCGAGCGCGGCCGGAATGCCCGTATAGGCCATCGCAGCCGTGGTGTAGGCCGCGCCTGCCAGGATCAGCATGATCATGCAAGTCAGGCGCGTCGCGCTCATGATGCTCTCGAGGAAGTTCTTGCGCGTGAGCGTGCCGCTCCACCACGCCAGCAGCAACGCGCCGGAAACGCCCCAGGCCGCGCACTCCGTCGCCGTCGCAAAGCCGAGAACGAGCGACAGGAACACCGCCAGGATCAGCAGCAGACAGGGCGCGAGCTTGGCTGACTCCCGCAACTTCTGTCGAAACGGCATCGGCGGATCGCGCGGCGGGACCTTGTTGGGATTGAGCAGCGACCAGATGATGATGTAGCCGGAATAGAGCGCGATCACGAGCAATCCCGGCAGGAAGCCGCCGAGAAACACTTGAAGCACGGAGACGTTCGCCGTGACGGCATAGACCACCATCGGAATCGACGGCGGGATCAGCAGGCCGAGCGTGCCCGAGCCCGCCAGCGATCCGAGGCTCAGGCCCTTGTCGTAGCCGCGCTTGTCGAGCTCCGGCAGCGCGATCTTGCCGATCGTCGCGCAGGTCGCCGCCGACGAGCCCGATACCGCCGCGAAAATGCCGCAGCCGATCACGTTCACATGTGTCAGGCGGCCAGGCAGCCACTGCACCCAGGGCGACAGGCCGCGGAACATTTCCTCCGACAATTTGGTACGGAAGAGAATCTCTCCCATCCAGATGAACAACGGTAGCGCCGCCAGCGTCCACGATGAGCTCGCGCTCCAGGTGGTGGTCGCAAGTACGGTGCCGAGCGGCAGGCTCGTGGTGAGCGCCATCGCCACGAAGCCGACCAGTCCCAGCGAGACCGCGATCCAGACGCCGCTTCCTAGCAGCAGGATCATGACGCCGAGCAGGACGAACGACAGCTCGATCATGCCGAGATTGGCCATGGTCAGCCTCCACCGCCCTGCGAGATGCGCTCAACGAACTCTTCCGGAGTCTCGTCGGGCGAGCCCTTCTCGTAGCTCGGACGGTTGCCGCCGATGACGTTGACCATCTCGTCGATCAGCGCGATCGAGAGGATCACGAGGCCGCCGGCAAAGCCGAGCTGGGGAATCCAGAGCGGGAGCGCCACGACGCCCTGCGCCACGTCGTTGAAGCGCCAGGAATCGTAGGTCATCTGCACCGCATGACGGGTGAAGTAGAGGATGAAGGCGGCGGCAATGCCGAGCGCCACGACCTCCGCGATCTGCTTGGTCCGCCCGTGCAGACGTTCCAGCAGGAGGCCGACACGGATCATCTCTCCGCGCTTGAAGGTGTGAGCGAGACCAAGGAACGCCATCGCCGCCATGCACCAGGACGCAAAATCATCGCCGGCGGGAATGTTGAGCGCAAACTGGCGCCCGACCGACATCACCATCATGATTGCGAAGATCGCGACCAGGAAGACGCCCGCGGCATAGCCCGCGCCGAGATAAAGGAGGTCCAGAGCGCGTCGCACCGGTCCTTGAGTCGCTACATCGTCCTCTGCCAACGCAATCCCCATCCTCACACGCGGCGATTCGACCGACCGATTGCACTGGGTTGTGCCGGTTCCGTTTTGAGTATCGCCCTGCCCAGCGCCTGTCTTTCAGACGTTAGATCAACATGATGGGGCCGACGCAAGCAAGGTCTATGCCGGCTGCCGCAGAATTTCCACCGCGGGTTTAGGGCGTCTCCAGCCGCAGCCCATCATAGGCTGGCACCACGCCAGGGGGCAGCGACTGCCGGATGACCTCGTAATCGACGTCGGCGGTCATGTTGGTGATGACCGCACGCTTCGGCTTGAATCGCTCGATCCAGGACAGCGCATCGTTGATGCTGAAATGACTGACATGGCTGGTGTAGCGCAGGCCGTCGACGATCCAGAGATCGAGATCTTCCAGCGCCCCCCAGCTCTCGCGCGGGATGTCGTTGAGGTCTGGCGTATAGGCCGCATCCCCGATGCGGTAACCGAGGGCGGGAATGTTGCCGTGCTGCACCAGAAAGGCGGTCATCGTCACCGCGCCGCCCTTCCCCAGAATGGTCTGGCTTTCTCCCGCCTCGATCGAATGCCGCGTCAGGATCGGCGGATAATCGCTGCCCTCGGGCGAGATGAAGCAATAGGAGAACCGCGACAGGATGTCCTTGGCGGTCGACTGGTTGAAATAGGTCGGAATGCGCCGGCGCATGTGCATGACGACCGAGCGCAGATCATCCATGCCGTGGGTCTGGTCGGCATGCTCGTGGGTCAGGAACACCGCGTCGATGTGATCGACATTGGTCGAGAGCAATTGTTCGCGCAGGTCCGGCGAGGTGTCGATCACGATGCGTGTCGTGCCGTGCTCGGACGTCCGTTCGACCAGCAGCGAGCAGCGGCGACGGCGGTTCTTGGGATTGCTGGGATCGCAGGCGCCCCAGCCGAGCGCCGGGCGCGGCACGCCGGCGGAGGAGCCGCAGCCCAGGATCGTCAGCGTCAGCGTCATGTGGCTCCCAGTCTCAAGCTTTCACCTTCGAGAACAGGCGGAAGAAGTTTTCGCTGGTCTGACGCGAGATCTCGTCAAGGGACACGCCGCGCGTCTCGGCGAGCACTTTTGCGACCTCGACCACGTAGGCCGGCTCGTTGCGCTTGCCCCGAAATTTGCCGGGCGCAAGATAGGGCGAGTCTGTTTCAACCAGGATACGATCGGGCGGCAGTTCGGCTGCGATCGCGCGTAAGGCCTCCGATTTCTTGAAGGTCAGGATTCCCGTGAAGCCGATATAGAGCCCGAGCGACACCGCCTTCAGTGCCAGCTCGCGCCCGCCCGTGTAACAATGGAGCACGGCGCGAAACGATCCCTTTGCGGCCTCCTCTTCCAGGATGCGCGCGCAGTCCTCGTCGGCCTCGCGGGTATGGATCACCAGCGGCAGGCCGGTGGTGCGGGCGGCGGCGATGTGGGCGCGAAAGCCCCTCGCCTGCGCCACCGGCGAGCCGTTGTCGTAGAAATAATCGAGCCCGGCCTCGCCGAGCGCGACGACCTTGGGATGCTGGGTCAGCCCAATCAGCTCGTCCGGCGCGATGCCGTCCTCCTCGTCCGCATGATGCGGATGGGTGCCGACCGAGCAATAGACGTCGTCATAGCGCTCCGCGATGGCGAGCAGGTCCTGCAGCCGGCGGACCCGCGTCGAGATCGTGACCATGCGGGCGATACCGGCGGCTCGCGCCCGCGACACGATCCCGTCGAGATCTTCCGCAAAGTCCGAAAAATCCAGATGGCAATGACTGTCGACCAGCATCGTGCGAACGCCTTCAGGCCGCCGGCTCGACGTAGCGCGGGAACGCCGGCATCGGCGCCGGCAGCGTCGAACCGGGCGCGATGCGCTTCGCGCCGCCGAGCATGTCAAAATTGCGCTCGGCTTCGGGGATGCCGAGGCTGTCGAGCAGCTTGCCGGAGGCGGTCGGCATCGCGGGCTGAGCCAGGATCGCGATCTGGCGCACGACTTCGGCGGTGACGTAGAGCACCGTCTTCTGCCTGGCCGGGTCCGTCTTGGCGAGCGCCCACGGCGCTTCACCCGCAAAATAGCGGTTGGCCTCCGCGACCACGGCCCAGACGGCGTTGAGCCATTGATGAATCTGCTGCGTCGCCATGGCTTCACGCGAGGCCGCGATCATGCCGTCGGCCATCGCCAGGATCGCCTTGTCGTTGTCGCTGAACTCGCCGGGCTCGGGCAGCACGCCGCCGAGCTGTTTTGCGATCATCGACAGCGAGCGCTGCGCGAGATTGCCGAGATCGTTGGCGAGATCGGCGTTGATGCGCGCGACGATCGCCTCGTGGTTGTAATTGCCGTCCTGGCCGAACGGCACCTCGCGCAGGAAGAAGTAGCGCAACTGGTCGACGCCGTACTGGTCGGCGAGGTTGAAGGGATCTACAGTGTTGCCGACCGACTTCGACATCTTCTCGCCCCTGTTGAACAGGAAGCCATGGGCATAGACCCGCTTCGGCAGCGGGATGCCCGCCGACAAAAGGAAGGCCGGCCAATACACCGCATGGAAGCGGATGATGTCCTTGCCGATGACGTGCACGTCGGCCGGCCAATAGCGCCAATTCCTGTCGCTCTCATCGGGGAAACCGACGCCGGTGATGTAGTTGGTCAGCGCATCGACCCAGACATACATCACGTGCTCTTCGTCGCCGGGCACCTTCACGCCCCAATCGAACGTGGTGCGCGAGATCGAGAGATCGCGCAGGCCGCCCTTGACGAAGCTCACGACCTCGTTCTTGCGGGAATCCGGCCCGATGAAGTCTGGCTGATCCGCATAGAGCTTGAGCAGCTTGTCCTGATACGCCGACAAGCGGAAGAAATAGCTCTTCTCCTCCACCCATTCCACAGGCGTGCCCTGCGGCCCCAAGCGCACGCCGTCATCGTTCACGCGCGTCTCGTCCTCGGCGTAATAGGCCTCGTCACGGACCGAGTACCAGCCCGAATAGGTGTCGGCGTAGATGTCGCCATTCGCTTCCATGCGGCGCCAGATCTCCTGGCTGGAGCGGTGATGCTGCTCCTCGGTGGTGCGGATGAAGCGGTCGAACGACACGTCTAGGCGCTCGTCCATCTCCTTGAAGCGGCCGGCATTGCGCGTCGCGAGCGCAGCGGTGGACATGCCTTCGCTCGCCGCCGTCTGAATCATCTTCTGTCCGTGCTCGTCGGTGCCGGTCAAAAAGAACACATCCTTGCCGTCGAGCCGCGCAAAGCGCGCCAGCGCGTCGGTCGCGATCGCCTCATAGGCATGACCGATATGCGGGCTGCCGTTGGGATAGGCGATCGCGGTCGTGATGTAGAACACGTTGTCGCGCGGGGCGGCCACCGCAGGCGCGGCAGCTTGCGGAGAAGCGACGGGCTTCGGCGCGCGCGGGGCCTTGGACTTCGGCGCCTTTGGCTTCACAGGCGCGACGGGAGCCGGTGCGGCGGTCACGGCAGGCGCAACCGCCTTTTTCGCGGCCTTCTTCGCCGGAGCCTTGGCCGGCTTTGTGGCAGCCTGCTTCACCGCCTTCCTGGCGACGACCTGCTTCTTTGCGGCCTTCTTTGCGGCGCCCTTCTTCACGCTCTTCTTGACGGCAGCCTTCTTGGTCTTCTTGACCTTCTTGGCAGCTTTGGCCGCGCGCGCCTTGGCCTTTTTCGCCGCTTTCTTGACGGCCTTCTTCGCAGCCTTCTTGCCGCTCTTGCGTTTGACGGATTTCTTAGCTCGCGTTGCCACCACGAATTCCTTTACCGGCTTCTCGAATTTTGGAAACGGCTCGGCGTTCCGTTATTGTTTTGCGCATGATCTTTTCGGAAAACCGCTGCGCACTTTTCCGGATCATGCTTTAGCGCGTTGCGTCCGCCAGCCAGCCGAACACCGAGAAAACCAAGGGCTTTCGCTCCAGATTGTAGGTTTCGGTGTCGCGCGCGGCGCGGACGATCTTTTCCCATACCTCAGCTAGCCGCGCAAGGCGCGGCAGGTTCTGGTTGGCATTGGCCTCATCCGCATGCAGGCGCTCCGCAATCCAGCGGTCGATGCCGTCGATGAAGGCCGCAAGCGCCACGCGGTCGCTTGTGCCGAGCGAATCGCCGAGCGCGTGCAATTCGCGCGGATCGACCTGCGGCAGGCGCGCGAGCAGCGCCGCCGTGCGCTGCTGAAGCTTCAGGGCCTCGCCACCGAGCAACGTCAGCGTCCGTGCGACGCTGCCCTCGGAGGCCTCGGCCGCCTCGCGCAGCGCGGCATCGTTCGGATCGAGCTCAGCCGCCGAAGCGGCGGCGCCGATCACATCGTTCGTGGCGAGCGGCCGCAGGCGCAGCTTGCGGCAGCGCGACTGGATCGTGGCGAGCACCCGCGCGGGTGCGTGGCTCACCAGCAGGAACAGCGATTGTTGCGGCGGCTCCTCGAGAATCTTCAGAAGCGCGTTGGCCGCGTTCGGATTGAGCTCGTCGACGGTGTCGACGATGCAGACGCGCCAGCCTTCGGCCGCAGCGGTCGAGCCGAAAAAACCGATCGTCTCGCGCGTCTCGTCCACGGTGATCACGGTGCGCATCACGCCGCGCTCGTTGGCGGTGCGCTCGAGCGTCAGCAGGCCGCCATGCGAGCCGGCCGCCACCTGCCGCGCCACGGCGTCGTCGTGATCGATCGCAAGGCTTTCGGCGCGCTGCACGGCCGGCGCCAGCGGCTGCGCATGGGTGAGCACGAAGCGCGCCATGCGATAGGCCAGCGTCGCCTTGCCGATCCCCTGTGGCCCGCCGATCAGCCAGGCATGCGGAATGCGTCCGCTGCGATAGGCATCAAGCAGCGCGGCCTCCGCCTCGCGATGGCCGAACAACTGCGACGTCTCGCGCGGATGCGGTATGGCGGTTTCGCGCTCGGCCTGACGCGGGCTCATACCGACACCACTGACGCAGGCGTTGGCAGCAGGCGCTCGCGCAGCGCCGTCCAGATGCGCGCGGCGACCGTGTCCGGATCGGAATTGGCGTCGATCAGCACGCAGCGCGCGGGATCCTCCGCCGCGATCTTGCGATAGGCTTCGCGGAGGCCCTGGTGGAAGCTGAGCTTCTCGGCCTCGAACCTGTCGGGCGTGCCGCTGCCGCGGCGCGCGGCGGCACGTTGCAGGCCGATCTCGACCGGCAAATCGAGGATGATGGTGAGGTCCGGCTTGAGGTCGCCGATCGTCACCCTTTGCATCGCGTTGATCAGACCATCGGGCACCTGGCCGAGGCTGCCCTGATACGCCCGCGTCGAGTCCGCGAAGCGGTCGCACAGCACCCAGACGCCCTGGCTCAGCGCCGGCTGGATCACCGTGCGGACATGGTCATCGCGCGCGGCGGCAAACAGCAGCGTCTCGGCCTCGGGGCCGAGCAGCTTGCCCATGCCCGACAGCACCAGATGACGCATGATTTCAGCGCCCGGCGAGCCGCCCGGCTCCCGCGTCACGCGGATGCGCAGCTTTGCCGCCTTGAGGCGGTCGGCGAGCTTCTTGATCTGGGTCGACTTGCCCGTGCCCTCGCCGCCTTCAAAGGTGATGAAGCGTCCCCGTCCGGACGGTCGCTGTGCAGCGCTCTCACTCATGATCAGAGCTTCTCGGCGCCTGCGCGGAACATGCCGATCACGAGCTCGCTGGCGCCGTCGATCGCGCGGCGCATGGTCGAGCCGGTGCCGATCGCCTCCGCGGCATAGACCGGCGTCTCGACCGCGATGTTGCCGCTGCGCCAGACCCTGACCACGCCGACCCGCTGGCCGGCCTCGATCGGCGCGCGCACCGGGCCACTATAGACGATGCGCGCAATCAGCTTGTCGCTGCCGTTCTTGTGCACCATCACCTTCACAGGGGTCTTGGCGATGAGCTTGACCGACCGGCTCTCGCCGCCGAACACCTTGGCGTAGCCGACGGGCTGCTCGGCTGCGATCAGGGTGCGGGTCTCGAAATTGCGAAAACCCCATTCCAGCATCTTCTTGGCTTCCGTGGCGCGGTCCTCTGGATCGTCAAGTCCGTTGACGACGACGATCAGCCGCGTGCCGTTCTGCACGGCGGAGCCGACCATGCCGTAGCCGCCTTCCTTGGTGTAGCCGGTCTTCAGGCCGTCAGCGCCTTCCATCGAATTGAGCAGCGGATTGCGGTTTTGCTGGCGGATCTTGTTCCAGGTGAACTCCTTCTCGCCGAACAGTTTGTAGAATTCGGGGAAGTCCAGGATGATGTGCCGGGCAAGCATGCCGAGCTCGCGCACCGTCATCTTGTTGCCGGGATCGGGCAGACCGCTGGAATTGGCGAAGGTCGACCTGGTCATGCCAAGCTCGCGGGCGCGCTTGGTCATGAAGTCGGCGGCAAAGATCCGCTCATTGCCCGCCATGGCTTCGGCCAGCGCGATGCAGGCGTCGTTGCCGCTCTGGATGATCGCGCCGCGCAGGAGATCGTCGACCGAGACCTTGCTGTTGATGGCGGCGAACATGGTCGAGCCGCCCGAGGGGGCCCCGCCTCTGCGCCAGGCATTCTCGCTGATCCGATACTCGTCATTCAGCTTGATGTCGCCCTTCTTGATGGCATTGAAGACGACCTCGGCGGTCATCAGCTTCATCATGCTCGAAGGCGCGCGCAGCTCGTCGGCGTTCTTCTCGAACAGCACGCTGCCCGAGGAGGCTTCGATCAGGATCGCGGTCCGGGCATCGCCGTCGAAGCCGGCATCTTCCGCTTTCTTGCCGCCCTGGACGCTCTGGTTGGCCGCATGGAGCGCCCCGCCCCATCCGATAGCCGCCGCCAAAACAGTCGCGATCAGCCCGCGCGCCAGCGTTCCGGCGGTGAGCCGGTTGCGACGAAGCAAAGGAAGACGAAGTGTCATGGCGAAGCCCTGAGAGAGGCGTTCTAACAGCTGGAACAGATGCGAACAACACGCGGTTGGACGCTTGTCGCCGAGATTGCACGATTCTCGCCGCGCCCCTATCGTGACGCCTCATATTTTTCGACCAAACCCCTGAAACAAGGCGGAAAAGCGAATGCCCTCAACCCGCATGATCAAGGCCAACGGGATCGAGCTGTTCGTCCGCGAAGCCGGCCAGGGACCGCTGGTCGTACTGTGCCATGGCTGGCCGGAGCTGTCCTATTCCTGGCGCCACCAGATCCTGCCGCTCGCCGAAGCCGGGTTTCACGTCGTCGCCCCCGACATGCGCGGCTATGGCCAGAGCGCGGCGCCGCTCGACGCGAACGCCTACTCGATCTTCGACACGGTCGGCGACGTGGTCGGCCTGGTCCAGGCCCTCGGCGAGACCAAGGCGATGGTGGTCGGCCATGATTGGGGTGCACCGGTCGCCTGGCACGCGGCGCTGTTCCGGCCGGACATCTTCACGGCGGTCGCGGGCCTGAGCGTGCCGCCGCCGTTCCGGGGCCGCGGCAAGCCGCTCGACCTGCTGCGCCAGGGCGGCGTCACCAACTTCTACTGGCAGTATTTCCAGACGCCCGGCGTCGCCGAGGCCGAGCTCGAGCGTGACGTCGCACGCACCATGCGCATCGTCCTCGGCGGGCGGGGCCTCGCCGATCCCACCGCGGCCATGTTCGTGCAGGAGGGCAAGGGCTTTCTCGGCCACGCCGGCGCTGACGAGCCGCTGCCTGGCTGGCTCAGCGAGGCAGACCTGGCCTATTTCACCGAGGCCTTCCGCAAGTCCGGCTTCCGCGGCGGGCTGAACTGGTATCGCAACATCGACCGCAATTGGGAGCTGACCGCGCCCTGGCAGGACGCGCAGATTCACCAGCCTTCCCTCTTCATCGCAGGCTCGAAGGACGCCGTCATCACCGGCCTGATCGGGGCCAAGCGGGTCAACGAGCTCGAGCGCGTGCTGCCCAATCTGAAGCGCAAGCTGATCATCGAGGGCGCCGGCCATTGGGTGCAGCAGGAGCGGCCCGACGAGGTGAATGCAGCGCTGCTGGCGTTCCTGAAGGAGAGCGCGGGCTAGTACAGGCCGCGGCCGCTGAGGATGCTGCGGGCTTCGGCCGCGCCGTCCGAGGCATAACCGACGGAGGGAGCAGTCTCGCTCGCGTAGCGGCCGTCCTCGCCATAGGACACCGCGCGGGTGTTCTGGAGCGCCCGGCCCCGGCTGCGGCTCGAAGCCGACATTTCCGAGGTAGCATTGAGCGAAGCCATATCGGCCGAGGTACTGCCGAGATTGTACGGCCGCCCCTCCGGCATCGGGACCTCGCCGCGAATGGCACCGCGGGTCGAGGACGGCAGCTCCGGCACAAACGGCTTGGCCGAGGCGACCCGGACCATCGAGGGCGACGGCGCCGGGACGCCGGTCCGCAGGGTCGCCAGAAGCTGACGGTCGTCGGAGCCTTCGAGCGGCGCCCGGCCGACATATTCGACCCGGACCTTGGCAACGCCGTTCCCTTTGAATTCAAGGAGTTCGGCGGCCTTGTTCGAGACATCGATGAGGCGGTTGCCGTGATAGGGCCCGCGGTCATTGACGCGGACGATCAGCGACTTGCCGTTCGAGACGTTGGTCACCCGCGCATAAGACGGCATCGGCAGGGTCGGATGCGCGGCGGTCAGCGAGGTCATATCGAACACCTCGCCATTGGCGGTCAGGCGGCCGTGGAAACTGTCGCCGTACCAGGAGGCCATGCCCTCAGCTCGGTAGTTGACGTCCTCCTCCGGCACGTAAGTCCGGCCCGCCACGACATAGGGCTTGCCGACGCGGTAGGTGCCGCCGCCCTTCGGGACCGGATCGCCAAAGGCCACCACCCGCGGGCTCGAGGACACGCCGTATTTCGGATCGACCCGGCTGGCGAACTTGTTCGAGGAGGCGCAATTGGCGAGCGCAAGGCAGGTCGCGACCGCCGCAACACCGCGCGCGGCTCGCAAAACCGAATCTGACCGACGGATCCCCATGCGCCCCAAATACCACTTCGCCGGAGGCGTACCCAACCCGCTTTGGCTACGGGGAGCGCTGTCCGGTCAGTCATCTCATCCGAGGCGGCCCACCACCGTCTCGGAAGCGGTAACGATAACGCAACCCGAACGCGGCGGAAATGGGGAGCCCACGGCGATCACGCCGGGATGGTAAACGAGACGTTCGCATTTTTCCGTTGTTCTACGGGGCGATGGCCCCCGCACTGTGCCAGTGCCGGACAGTCTGTTGCGCCAAATCCTCACTCCACCCCCATTGTCGCGGCGCTCACCGAAATTCTTTTGACTGTGCAAGGCCGCCCGCGTTCTCTCGGATGCGAGGGCAGGATTTGGAATTTAACGATGATCGAGACGGTTTCGGCACTGATGGGTCTGGTAAGCGCGGGGATCTTTCTGGCCCATGCGTTCGAGGGTTACCGCACGAGGGCCTGAAGGCACTCGCGCGGACGGCAAGCATCACCTCTTTCACAGCGGCGCGTTCGGACGGTCTTGGTCGATCCACTCGCGCATCGAACACGAGAGCGGCAGGTGTCCCATGCGTAATCATGACCTCGTATCCGATGGCTTCCTGGCCTTGACCGCCGGCGGCTTGGTGCTGCTCTGCTCGAGTCTCGTCGCGTTGGCGTTTGCCTGAACCGCACGTCCTCCTGTCCAACACGGGTTCTCTCCATTGCGGCGCAGCAGGCCCGGCTGTCCCCGCTCCCATTCAGTTGATTGAATTATTGCGTTCGGCGCCTCGACCAATTGCAAGAGGCCATCACCAACGAGGGTGACGCAAATGCTTGCCGAGAAGTTCTTCCTGGTCTTGGAATCCCTGATCCGCGGCAACCGCACCTATCCGGATGGAAGCCCCCGGGTCATCAGCACCTCCCCGCATGTGCCGGTCAGGCTGCCGTCAGCGAAATAGCCGGCGGGTCCGCCAGCCGCCGAAACCCGCCGCTCAGCGCAGGCCCAACAGCGAGCGGCGGTAGAAGCCGCCGCGGGCCTCGTTCTGGCAGACGAAGCTGCCGTCGAAGCCCTGGCCGTAGCGCTTTTGACCCTTGCGGTAATAAACGCCCTTGCCGAAGTCGAGCCAAACCACCTTGTCGCGCGGGCAATGACGCTGGGCCTGCGCCTCGTAGCGAAACGGCGTCAGCGGCGTCGCCGAGACCTCGGCGCCACCTGCAGCGACCAGCATGGCGCCGGCGCATGCGATTGCGCCGGACCATTTGCCAAAGCTGACCCGTGACATGCCCCCACCTCCCGCTCGCCGCCGTCTCCGGCGGCTGGCACGGTAGCACGAAACGGCACAGCCCGCGGAAGGCGGCAAGCGCGCCGAATGAACGCGGCAGCGGGTGTCATTGCCGATCCGCTTCGAGCTGCGCCAGCGCCTGGTGCAGACATTCCTGAAGCCTCTGCGCGACCTGCTCGCGCGCGATCCCCTTGCCTGCGAGATCGCCCGCCACCTTGCCGACCACATCGTCCATCGTCCGGCTATCCAGATGGTCCGTCACCAGCGCAGCCGCGTAGCTTGCAGCGGCATCGCCACTGAGCCCGAGCTGGCCCGCGGCCCAAAGCCCGAGCAGCTTGTTGGACCGCGCCGTGGCCTTGAACATCAATTCCTCGTCGTGGGCGAATTTGGCTTCAAAGCCCCGCTCGCGCTTGTCGAACGTGGTCATGGTCAGCTCCATTCTGCGTCGCTGATGAGGATCGGACTTGTCGGGAGCGAACGTCTCCGTGGTTCAGGTCAGTTTTGGATCATCAGAAGCTTCCTCCCGGAAGCGAAGCTCCGTCAAGCCTGCCGATGGGAAGCAGACACCCAAGCGACATTGGCGGCCGACAATCAAACGCAGGCCGCCAGCAGATGCGATTTTTTGGAAATTGCGCGGCTAAGCGCGTTCGCTCAGCCCTTCGCCGCCGCCGCTTCGCGCGCCAGCCGCTCGGCCTTGAGCCGTTCCTTGTTGGCGTAGAACGCCTTCTGCGCCGCTTCGTGGTCGCGCATGGCCTTCTCGGCCTCCACCCGGCGAGCCGCATCGCGGGCGTGGCGCTGTTCGGGGGTCAGGGGTTTGCGTCGGAAGGAAAGGTCTTCAGTCATGGCGAGATAACGCGGCGGTGCGAGAAAAGTTCCGCATGGTCCCGTGAGGAGCCGGGTGCCGACACGAGACTTACGAAAATAACCCCATGCACAGTAGCCAAGTCTTTCTGACTCAAAGCCTTTTCCAGAGAGCACGAGGCGGCTGCGCAGTCGGGCAAAAAAGTCGCCTTCCCCACCTTCGGAAACTCCTCAATCCCTGCCTGCCCCCCAAGATAGCAGGCCTGCGAGCAGATCAGCTGCCCGCGGCGATCTCGATGTCTGCAATCACGGGCAGATGGTCGGAATAGGCCGTCGCCGCTTCGTCGGTCCAAGCTCTCCCGATCCGACTGTCACCGGTTGCATAGATCCGGTCGAGCCGCATCAAGGGCAAGCGTGATGGGAAGGTTCGCAATCGCGTACGGTTGGGACAGACCTGCGCGAGCACGCGCCGCACAGATCGGACCCAGAACCAGTCATTGAAATCACCGAGGACCACGGTTCTCGCCGGTTTCACCAGGCTCACCAGGGACTGCGCCTGGGCATGGCGCTCATGGATACTCAAACCGAGATGCGTGGCCACGACGCGGACGTCACCGGCAGGCGTCAGCAAGTCGGTGGCGATCGCCCGGCGTGGCTCCCGCTCTCGATAGGAAACGTCCACGATTTCAGGCACGCTGCAGAACGGAAAGCGGCTCAGCAGCATCTGGCCATAGTCACCATCCTCGGTGACGATCGACTTGGCGTGCACGCGGTGATCTCCGATCACGCTTGCCAACTTCCCAAATGGGTCGTCCGATCGCGACCGCGAGTCGACCTCCTGCAGTGCGACGACATCAGGGGCCCATTTGCGCAGGATGGAGCAGACGCCTTCCAGGTCGAATTTCGGATTGAGATTGAACGTGCCGTGCACATTCCAGGTCATGAAACGCACGGCCGCCATCAGCGCCTCCCGGCGAGCCATGTCGTCACGAATTGCGCGCCGGCGCAGACCCCGAGCCAGCCGAGGAACGCCAGTACCAGCAGCAACATGTTGCTCCAGGACGCATTTCTGGCGAGCTCTGCAATCTGCGAGCCGAGAACCGCCATGGCCAGGATTCCGGGCGTGCTGCCCAGCAGAGTTCCCACCATGAAGTCACGAAGAGGCAGCGTGCTCGCACCTGCCACGACGTTCACCACCGAGAACGGTGCTATGGGAAGCATCCGGATGACGACAACCGCCAGGATGCCCTTCCCGACCACGCGTTCCTGGATGCGCGCGGCACGTCGACCCAGCAGACGCTGAAGCCGTTCCCGGCCGAGGAAGCGGCCGATCGCAAACAGGATCAGAGCGCTGAGCAGGACGCCCGCCATTGCGGTCGCGAACCCCAGCCACGGCCCGAGTGCGGCGGCCGTTGCCGCAATGAGGACGAGAACCGGAAAGACGACGAGCCCGCCAAGGACGAAGGCTGCGATCGCCAATGGCGGCCCCCAGATGGACTGCGAATAGGCAGACAGAAGCGCCGAAAGATGACCTGCATCGGCGAGATCGCTCAAGGACGTGTACGACCAGGCCAGCGCCAGCCCGAAAAGCGCCACGGCTATCGCAACGATCCCGATGATGGTTTTCGTCGTCCACATGCGAGAGGCCGCGCGCTCCAGATGAAGGGGCAGCTCAGGGTCCGCCACAGGCTGAACCAAGCTGGCCAGCGTGCTGGTTAGAACCGAAGACTCGACTTTCCGCAACGTCTTGGCGCCACGAGATGTGGAGACGTCGTCCAGCAGTGCGAACAGCCGATGCTCGTTTTCGCCAATGGCTTGTTCGTCGAGACCGCAGAAATGCGCGATCAGGCGACGGCGGACCGAGGCGATGAAATCCCGATGCTCCTCGGATTCAGCTTCGAAAATGAGGTCGCATTCGCTGTCGGCGCCCATGGACCGATTATTCAGATTGGCCGAGCCGATCCGCAGGACCCGGTCATCGACCACCATGAGCTTGCTGTGCACCATCACGGCAGCTTCCTTATTTCCGCTGCGGGAGACCGGATGGACGAAGCGGATGCGATCGGCCACTCCGGCCGAGCTGAAGCAGTCGATGAAAGCGCCGCGGCCGTTCTGCATGGCCTGGGACTCAAGCCACGAGGAATGCAGTTTCGGAGCGACGACCAGAACCCGAAGCGACGGCACGCGACACATCTGCTCCGCCAATTCGTGCGCCATCCTGGTCGCGCTGGTGAACTGATTTTCGATGTACACGAAGCTCGTTGCCGAGCGGATCGCCGTAATGAAGGAGCGTTCGACCTCCCTGATGGTCGAGCCTGCCGGACAGACCACCTCGGTCCTGGCGATCCCGACCGGCAAATGCTCGGCATCGACAGGCACGTTCGCCGGCCAGCATCCGTTGTTCGACGCGCGCCGCTCATCGGCCTGTTGGCCTGCCGCACGCCAGCGTTGCTCGACGAGGGCGAACAGCTGCTCCGCGGCATCCCCGTCGACCAGGCACTGAACATCGTGAAACGGCGGATAGGGCTTGCGCTGAGGATCGCAGCGCAAGGCGTTGTCGGCGCGGTGGTCGCTCGTGTCCCAGCGCCTGATCGTCAGATCAAGGCCGCCGACGAACGCCAGTGAACCGTCGACACAGACGATCTTCTGGTGTTGCGCCGAACCGAACGGAAGCGTGGCGTCCAGATGAAACCGGACGCGGCCATCGGTGTCGGCAGTGAATTTCGCTGCGGAATTCCACTCCCTCTCGGAAGCGTAAAACGAGACGAAGTCCCAGACGAGAATGTTGATGCGCAAGGCGGGCCGGCGCTGCACCAAGGCGCGCAGGAACGGACCAAGCTCCTCAGGCAGGCCATCATCGGCACGTCCGGAATCTCCGACCAGCCGCGTCTTGCTATGGATATCCCAGCCGACGATATAGACGAGATCCTGCGCCTCCAGCAGGGCCTCCCGCAGGGCTGCGAAATAGGCGGCGGCATCGTTCAGAACCGTCACGCGCCGCGCCCTGCACCGCCGCCAGACGGTGTCGCCGGGAGTGAGTGTCGATGCGCTCTGAAGCAGGTGGACCTCGCAATTCGCGTTTGCGTCTAAACGCGCTGGAGGCTCAAGGGGTTCCACGCGATCAACGGCTGCGGTTCGATGCGAATGCCGAATGTCCGGCGTCCTCTGTGCCCGTCGCACAAGTCGTCATTTGGTGCGGACAAACTTCGCGCCGGCGCTCCTCAACACATCGACAATTTTCTCAGGGGCATCGCCGTGAAAATCGACGGAAACCTCGATCAGGCCTTCCAGCTTCTGCCGCCCCTCCGGTGTGGGCGCTGTCTTGACGTCAGGACCTGCCGCGCGTGTTCCCACCGTGTTCGCAGCGCCGGCAGGCTGGACGAAGACGTCGCCTCGCGGCACGCCGCATTCCTGCACGACATGCTCAACCGCAAGCTCGGCGCCGCGGCGCGTGTCGAATTCTCCAATGATGGTGCTTTCCAAAGGCTGCTCTCCATGTGGTCGAGAGTGCGAACAACAGGCGAGCTGGAGCCAAGTTCCTGAAATTACCGGCACCGTCTCGAAGCTAAATGACCGTTTGAAGCCGCCGTCTCAGAACCGAACTACTCCGAGCAGGAAGAGCAGCGCCACCGTGACCAGGCCGGAGATCAGCAGCGAGCCGAGACATCCCAGCCGGTTCGAGAAAAAGAAGAACATGCGTTGCCCGCTGTGAAGCTTGCTGTCGGGCTAAT
Organism: Bradyrhizobium sp. USDA 223; assembly: GCF_044909005.1. Lineage (NCBI taxonomy): Bacteria > Pseudomonadati > Pseudomonadota > Alphaproteobacteria > Hyphomicrobiales > Nitrobacteraceae > Bradyrhizobium > Bradyrhizobium sp. USDA 223. The sequence goes on along the minus strand of NZ_JBIYDR010000001.1, from coordinate 2,504,929 downwards.
CTCTCACATTCGATAGCGTTCCTGACGCAAGTCCGTGCATCCCTTGGCTCGAGCGCGCTGCGCTTTCGTCCACGGTGTCATTGAGACAGGTCAACACAGGCAAGCCGAAGCTCTGGAATTCTGATCGCGACAACGCAACGGAGGCGGCCATGCCACAGCAGAGCAGCATGCATTTCCTTCTCAATTGGGCCAAGGAGCGGATCGACGAGATGGACGCCGCGTTGGCGTCGTTCGAGGTCAAGGCCGGCCAGGCCAAGGCTGAGTCCAAGGTCAAGACCGATCAGCTCCTCGCCGATCTGACCCAGCGCCGCGACGAGTTTCAGGCATTGCTCAAGGCCAAGGCGCAGGCGGGTGAAGCGGCCTGGGCCGACGCCAAGGCCGATCTGGAGCGGCAATGGAATGGATTCGAAGCCCAGGTGAAGACCTATTTCGAGGACGCTGGCAAGCAGCTCGAGCAACAGCAGGTCACGTTCAAGGGCATTGCGGCAGCACAGGCCAAGGCCTGGCGCGAAGCCGCAGACAAGTTCCGCGAGGCCGCGGGCAAGGTTGCCACAGCCCGCGCCGCGGACGTCGAAGCCGCGCTCCAGCAGTTGAAGTCCGACGCCTCCGAGGCGGAAGCACGTCTGCAGAAGTTGAAGCAGGCGGGCAGCGATTCCTGGTCTGTGATGAGCGCCGCACTCGCCGAGTCCCGCAAGGCCTTCGATCAAGCCAATCAGGCCGCGTGGAACGCGCTGAAGGGTAGTGATACCAAGAGCTGAATTGAGAGAGGCGGCCCCGCATCGGCCGGGGGGCATGATGATGCAGGGCCGCCGGACGGCTCCTGCCCCGTGAAACCGAGACCGTCGCCGGTGCAACAAGCCACCTGCCGAGAGGACGTTCCCGCCCTCTTCTCAATGTCTTCAGCTGTGACCCAATTCCCACACACAGCCTGCGTCGTCGAACGGGTCGCGGGCGCCGCTCTGGTGCGACGGCCGCGACCTGCGCCGCGGTGGTCGGCACGATTGGCGCGGCACTGCAAGAGCCGGCATGGACGCTAGAGTCGGCGTGAGCGTCGGGACGCCCGCCGATCGGGGCGATCCCATTAATTGGAGGGCTTTTGCTCCCGGTTGAGCAGCCCCAAGCGTCGTTCGAGCTCTTCCTTCTTGGCCACGAGTCTCGCGGCGAGAATGTCATTGACGACCGTGTGGAGTCGCCACAGCTCCTCGAGAGACATGCTCTCAAACGGCTTCCGTTCCATGAATCCCCCGACTCACGAATCGCACATAGCTTGAGGATAGGAGGGGCAGATGGCAACTCGGGGATTGGTTGCGCGGAAGTTACCTACACCTACGCGCCTATCTGCTTCATCGGGAGCTGCACGACCGACCTTGTCCGCGAACGGCGCAGCTGAGCTTGCGCAAGGCCGATGGCGGGAGTTCTCGAGCGCCGCGATCGTCGCACGGTCACGTGGTTAATTTTGCCCACGGCTTCGAGGAGCGCTTCGGCGTGCTTCTTGCCAAGGAGATCTCCAACCCAAGGAGGCGTACATCAATGGCACAACGAGGCCGTATTCTTACAAGCCGAAGTTCCGATCTGAAACAGATCGCCCGCGAGTTGGTGAGACTGCTCGACGCCCTCGAGGAGCTTGACGCCCTGAGAGAGAAGGTGCGGCTTGCCGAGGCCGCACGGGTGCTACATTAGCGCGCTCGCCGATTACGGAGTCCGCGGCCTGCCGGATCAATACACTGGCGGAAGGGGTGTCTTGTCAACTCTATTGATTGTGCACGCTTTTCTGCGCAGGTGCGAATAAATACTACGGTGTTTTCAACGGTTGAGTCGGCACTACCGAAACCGTAGTTTTTGTCCCAGAGGTGGGCCCCTTCCCTGGCCAAAACGGGTGACGTGCAATTTTGCTGTCTCTCTACGGCAAAGTGCGTGAAAGAGCGGATTGCTGAGCCCTTCGATCCGCCCTCTCCTTCTATTTGAGACCGTGAGACAATCGCCAGTCGTGAACCGACCGGCTAGCGTCCACCGTTAGATTCTCAAGCACGACGGGCCCTCTCACACGTGCCTATGCAGTCCCCAGAACGCAATAAGGAGAAGGGCCACGGCTCCAATTCCCAGTAGCATGAGAATAGCTTCCAGCATGACGAATCAAGCTCCGCCCGTGCCCAGGCTACACTCCGGTGGGGAATTGTCATCAAAGGCTGAGCCGCGCGCGCAGATCGAAGGTTCTGCAAGTTGGCACGCGCGTTCAAATCGCGTGCCGGGCGGCTCCCTTTCGCGATCCCGACATAGCGTGCTCGAAGATGAGCGCACCGAGCATCGCATTAGCCACTCGTCGTGAGCTTTAACGTCCAGAAGACCGGTGCAGAGTGAGAGACCTTGCGAGACGGAAACTGAAGGCCGAGATGGATCGCGCTGAGCGAAAATTTAGATAGGAGATTGCTTTATGACTATCGTCGCAGAGTGGAATTCGGCGAACCGACGCCGATGATCAGCGGGCCTGAGTTGGTCTTCGGGCGCTTTGCGGGCGCGCGTCGCGAGCTCATGAAGCCGTCGAAACTGCTGGCAGCAATATCTCATCCGTTGTCAGTGGATATTCGAAGTCAGGATATCGGGGTAAGCCGCGGCCCATCTTCGTAGCTACTCACCGTAGCTATTTGTGCGACGTTCCCGTTGATCTAAAGAAATCGATGTCTTTTCAGTATCCTGTCGTTGTTGGTGTGGAGGAGCGGATGTCGTCCGACTGCTGATATCGCGGTAGCACTGCTCATCTCCTTGGCGCCGGACAAGCCGACTGCAAGTCGATGTCGCCGATAGCGAAAGCCGCTCTACGATGCGCGTCGGAGGAGACGGCTAGACCAGCGGATACTCCCTCCTCCAAATCGCCTTGATAGCGTTCGTTCTTTTGCGGCTCAGATTCATAGCTACGGTTGAAAACTACGATCTCGGGCGCCCTGCAGCGTCCCGCACCCAGTAAGTGCCGGGATGTCGGCTTTTCCAGCCAGAAGCGGACTAAGTTCTGAGAAAGCCGGGATGCCCGATTCTGACCCGGAGCGGAAGTCAACCGGCGGCGGTCTTTTCGTAGGTCTGCATCTCGGCTAGGATTTGGCGCATGCCGCTCACCAGGCCGCCAAAGCCCTCAAGATTGAAGCTGGCGTCATCGGTATCCCCAAAGAAAGTCGCCCTGCTCACCAACATCGCCCACAGCTTGCGAGCCAGTTAGAAATGCTCGATGACCATGAACGGGAAAGCAAGCGAGGAGAGTAAGGCCGCCTCACTTTGCGGCCGCTTTCATGTCGTCGATGTGGTCCAAGTCGCCTATTGCCCCATCAGCAAAGTCGCGGCACCTCGTTGAGGTCCGCTTATCGAGGCGAGGCAGACTAGATTTGCTCAGGTTGAGTTCTTCGCATTCTGACTCAATTGAGACATCTGCTGCGCTTCGGTGACGTTTGATTGACGCTAGTGCTACACGGCAATCTCGGTCCTCGCCGCCAGCAGGGCTCGCGCCCGGAGGTCCACTATGAGTGTCAAGCGCGTCGGTCTCGATCTCGCCGCATCGATCCTTAAGTTCCGGGATGAACTCTGCTGGCCAAACCGCCCTCAGCCGACGCTTGGGCCGCAGCCAGCTGCCCTGACTTTTTGTTCACGCTGCCAGCGATCCTTGAGACGTTCTTTCCGCGCGTCCCGTGCGAATGAAATTGCGAAGCACATCGCAAAACTCGTCCGTGGCCGAGAACATCGGATTGTGCCCCTTGCCGTCGAAGACATAGAGCTGCGCGTCCGGGATGCGGGACGCGATAAATTCGCTCGCGGCGCTGGTGACCAGCTGGTCTTCTCGGCCGTGCGCGACGAGCGTCGGAACAGCGATCGATTCGAGCAGCGGCGCGATGTCCATGCCCGGATCCGGATCGTAGAAGCTGAGGATCGTCTCGGTCGGCAACCTGCACATGCGCTCGATGGCCATCCGCCGCAAATCTTCGGCATCTGGCTCGCTGTAGACGTACCGAGTTTGCAAGCGGATCAATTCCTCAACGTCGCCCCGAGCGTAGGCGTCCTTACGATGAGCCATGTAATCCGGGTTAAACACCGGGCGCCCATCCGGTAGCGCTCCCATCATCGGCGTGCCCACCGTCATCATCTTTCCGACGAGTTCCCGGTGCGCATGGGCGAGCTGGATAAGCAGGTTGGAGCCGCGCGAGATGCCGACGCCGATGATTGGGACGGCACCGGCGGCCTTGATGATCGCGCGGAGGTCCTCCATGTGTTGGAGCGTCGAGTAAGGACGCATCAGAGGTGATGATCGTCCGGCGCCGCGGCAGTCAACCGTGATGACACAGAATTCTTGGCGAAGCTGCTCGAGAATCGGTTCAAAGGTCGACAGCCCGTAGACAATGGGATTGATGAATACGATCGTCGGCTCGCCGCTGCCGTGCTCATAGAAGACGAGACGCGCGCCGTCCCGCTCCGCGTACCGGGCGCGGTGAACGCAGTTGCGCGCGCGGTCGCGGTCGGCATCGGTCTCGCCGAGCGCCATGGCGCGCTCGTAGTAGTCGTTCGCTCTGTCGAGATCGTCCTCGACGCCGGCCAAGTCACCCAGCATCAGGAGGCACTCGCGCTCGGTGCCTCGATCGGCCGATGCTGCACTGTCTCGAGGACGCGCCGTGAGCTGCAGGCACGTTTCAAGTTGGGAGACCGCCTCTTTGACGGCATGCCGCGCTTTTGCCAACCGACCGGCGGCCAGAAGATAAATTGCCCCTTGGTCGAGCAGGCCGCCTTCGACGAAATGATGGGCGACGATCTCGGGCTGGCCCGCCGCGATCTCCGGCCGCAACTGCTCGATCGCTTGCGCGATATGCGCATGCAGTTGCTGACGCGGTGATTTAAGCAAGGTGGCGTAGGCCGCGTCGCGGACGAGCGCGTGCTTGAAGCTGTACGTATGATGCGGCGGCATCCCACGTCGTTGGATGAGCCCCGCGCGACACAGTTGATCGAGCACCGCCGTCAGCTGCAGCTCCGGGTATCCCGCGATCGCGCCAACGACCTCCTCGTCGAACTCCCGGCCGATGCAAGCAGCGATCTGCGCCACCTCGCGTGCCGGAGCCAAGCGATCGAGGCGCGCCATGAGCGACTCCTGCAGCGTCGCCGGAATGGCCAGCGGCGGAAGTGGGCCGACGAGCTCGAGATGACCATCGCCGGCCGTTGTCTTCCAGATCACCGATTCGAGGACCGCTTTCGTCAATTCCTCGACGAACAGCGGCACGCCCTCGGTGCGGGAGAGGATGGCTTCGATGACGATGGGCGGAAGCTGCCGTCCGCCCGCTGCTCTCTGGATAAGCGCTCGGGATGCTGGCCGCCCCAAGCGATTGAGGCTGAGGAATGTGACATGCGGGAAATTCGTCCAAGGCGTCGGCACGTCAGGCCGCAAAGTGGCGACGAGAAGTATCGGCAGAACCCGGATCCTATCCACCATCCGCTCGAAAAGCTCCGCCGACGTCGGGTCGAGCCAATGCGCGTCCTCAAGGACCAGGAGCATCGGCCGCTGGTGTGAGAGCCCCTCCATTTGCGCCAGGAGAATGCCAAAGACCCGCGCCTTTTTCTCCTGCGGTGTCCCGCCGCGCGCCGCGTAGCGTCCATTGAGCGGCAGCCCCATCAGCTCGGCGAGCAGCGGCGTCGCGTCCTCCCCTAACCCACCCGCTTTGTCGAGGAGCTGCTCCAGCTTCTCGAGCTTCAATGAGGGTGCATCCTCACGCAGGTACCCTGCCGCCCGTTGGAGCTGGACGCTCACCGGCCAGAGCGCGCTGTCCACATGATGGGGCGAGCAGGAATATCCGATCCGGAACCGAGGTTCGTGGCGGAGACACTCACGCAGCGCGAGGACAATCCGAGACTTGCCGATGCCAGCTTCGCCAGACAACAGTACGACCTGACCTTCGCCGCCTTTGGCCATCTCCCAGCGATCGAGAAGGAGAGCGAGTTCGTGTTCGCGGCCGATCAATGGACCTACCTCGGCTCGTCGCAGGGCCTCGAACCGACCTTCGGCCGCCGCTTCCCCAACAACGCGGAACGCCGGTTCCGAGGCTTTGATCCCTCGCATCTGTTGCGGGCCCAGGTCGGTGAGCGCGAACCAGCTGCCAAGAAGGCGCCGCGTGCTCTCGGAGATCACCACAGCTCCGGGCTCCGCGAACTGCTGCAGACGCGCGGCGAGGTTCGGCGTGGCGCCGACAATCCCTTCTTCCTGGGCAGCCCCTTCCCCCATAACGTCGCCAACCACGACCAGGCCGGTTGCGATACCGACGCGCGCGGAAAGAGTACGGCCCGCTCGATTCTCTAGCCGCTCTACGGCTTCCACGACTGCAAGCCCGGTGCGCACCGCACGTTCGGCCTCGTCCTCATGCGCCTGCGGCCAGCCGAAATAAACCAGCACGCCGTCACCCATGAGCTTGGCAATGTATCCCTCGAAGCGGGCCACCTCCGCCGCAACCGCTTGGTGGTAGGCCGCAAGGATCTCACTCATGTCCTCGGGGTCGAGGCGCTCCGAAAGGGCAGTCGAACCGACGAGGTCGGCGAACATGACCGTCAGATGACGGCGCTCGGCGTGCCGCGTTTTCATCAATGGTCGTGAACTACCGGCTTCCTTTGGCGGAGGCCCGCGATCATCCTCCAGGTCCTTGCCAAGCGTCGGGGAAAGGGCGGCGATCGCCGAGAGGAGCTTCTTGCGGTGGCCCAACGATGTGATGCCGAGTTCACGCAGATCGTCTGCGGTCAAGCTGGGCAGGGTCTCCGCGTCTACGTCGTTGTCGCGAAACACGCTCTCGTACTGATACAACCCGAGGCGGCGCAGCCAATCCGTTATGTCCACATCGACCTCCCACAGGAGAGCGTCGGTCCTTGGTCGCAAGGAAGTCTACCGCAGCCTGCGACAGCACACCATCCCCGGTCCCGCCAGCTGGCAAAAGATTAGACTAGCTGCGGTCGGCGCCGGCTCGAGTTGCCGACGCAATCCCAGTCATCATCTTGCCCGACATGCCCCACTGGGGAGCCGCGCCTAATGTCGGCTGCTGGGCCCTGAGCCGACCTTTTGCCGAGCGCGTCGCCATGTCAGCTTCTTGGGGCAGACCGTACACTTTAAGATTGGACGCAACCAACGCTTTTGACCCTCAGTGTCTGCTCGACGCCTACCCTGTCCTCCGGTCATCCAATTGGGTGACATTGGCGCCGCTCAGGAATACGGCCCAATCCTTCATTAGCCCCCGGCGCTTTTCGAGCTTATGACCTCGTTGATAGGCTGCGGTGGTCTCGCTCTTGTATTTGTGGGCCAGTGCAGCTTCGCGTACGCCATCCGTCACATGTCCGTAGCCGAGTCGATCAAGTACCGCGAGCATCGCGTTTTCGGAGAATGCCCCGCTGTCCGGATTGGTGAAGATCAGTTCGCCTTGGCGGCCGTTTCGCATCTCGTCGAGGACCGCCAACGCGGGATCCGTCAAAGGAACGTAGTGGTCCTGGTCCATCTTCATTCGTTCGCCGGGGATTTTCCAAGTCGAGCCTGACCGATCGATCTCAGACCACCGCGCTTCGACCGCCTCGTTCGTGCGGCAGGCCGTGAAGATGAGGAATCGGAGCATGGCGGCAGCTGTTCCGGGTGCACCGGCAAGGAGCTTCATGAACGCCGGCGCCTCAGTGTACGGCAAGGCCGGATGATGACGGACGACCCGCTTGGGGCGCTTTGGTAGCTTTTCGCGCAACTGCCTCGTAAGCTCGGCCGGATTGCGGAAGTCTGGATCGTCGATGTCAACGTTCTTCGCAATGATCGTTTCGATCCGGCCGCGAACCCGGTTTGCAGTCTCGCGCTTCTCCACCCAGATCGGCTTGAGCAGATCGTGAATGTGGCTCGGCTTGATCTCCGGGATGGTCAGCTTGCCGATTGTGGGATAGGCGTAACGCTTGAGGGACGATGGCCACTGATCGCGATGCTTCTCGCTCCAGGTCGACCAATTCGTCCGGATGTAGGCTTCCGCGCATTCCTCGAACGTTGGCAACACAACCTGGGCCTCGACGGCTTTCGCTTCTTCACGCGCCTTTCGCCTCTCCTGCACTATGTCCACGCCGGCGGTGCTGCGATCGCCTTTCACGCGCAGCCTCGCCGCATCCCGTGCCAGCCGTGCATCTTTTAGCGACACTTCCTTCAAGGAGCCCAGGCCGTGCCAGCGCTCTTTGCCGTCTTTCCAATATCTGTATGACCAGCTCTTCGACGTTGGTCCGGTGATGATCAAGTAGAGCCCATCACCATCGGCGTATTTACCGGGCTTGCTTTGGCGCTCTACGTCGAGCGGTTTGAGCCTTCCAGCCATTGTTCCTCCAGGAAAACCGTCCTCCGAACCCACGGGCTAATGCTACGGTCAGTGCCCCGATTAGGGGGAACACCGGCGAACTGCAAAGTACAGCTCTTCGGCGCAAGTCACTGATTTTGCTGTGGAGTTCGAACGACTGCGAACAGTGGAGAACAATATACTGGCGGAAGGGGTGGGATCATATTTCTGGTCTCCGGAAGTCTACCCACTTCCATTATACCCTATGTTTTATAGGGTAGCGGTGAATTTTAGGGCTATGCAGGATTCCAGAAGTCTACTAGCTTCCACGTCTGATTTGTACGTAGCTCAATACGTAGGAGCCGGCGATGGGGCGAGCGGTCAACCAGCTTAGCGATAAGTGGATTAAGAAAGCTGACCTCCCGCCCGGCCTCTACGGTGACGGGAACGGCCTCTATTTGCAGGTCAGCCCGTCCTACACTGAGGGCGAGAAGCCCACCAAGAGCTGGATCTTCCGCTTCATGATCCGCGGCCGGGCTCGGAAGATGGGCCTCGGTGACGTCGATCAAATCAGCCTCAAGGATGCTCGCAAACTGGCCCAGGCGAAGCGCCTGCTTGTGGTCGACGGCATAGACCCGATCGAGGAGCGCAAGGCCCGGAAGCTTGCCCTGGTGGCCGAGCACGAGACAGAGAAGGCCAAGGCGACGACCTTCCGGCAATGTGCCGAGGCCTACATCAAGGCCAATCAGGCGGGGTGGAAAAGCGCCAAGCACGCTGCTCAATGGGAAGCGACCCTGGAAACCTATGCCTATCCGACCATTGGCAACCTGCCTGTTGCCCTGGTCGATCGAAACCACGTCATGAAGATCCTTGAACCGATCTGGACGATCAAGACCGAGACCGCCAGCCGGGTCCGCGGGCGGATCGAGAAGGTGCTGGACCGGGCCAAGGCCCTCGGCCTTCGGGATGGCGAAAACCCGGCCCGGTGGATTGGGCATCTCGACCAGCTATTGCCGCGCAAGTCGCAGGTCGCTCCTGTGGAGCACTTCGCCGCCCTGCCCTACAAGCAGTTGCCGGCCCTCATGACAAAGCTTCGCAAGCGTGACGGCATCAGCGCCCGAGCGCTCGAGTTCACGATCCTCAACGTCACCCGCACCGCAAACACGATCGGCGCGAAGTGGGACCAGATCGATACCAAGGAAAAGACGTGGACTATCCCGGGCGAGCTCATGAAGGGAAAGAAAGGCAAGCGTCGGCCCGATCACGTCATCCCGCTGTCTGATCGTGCCCTTGCGATTCTGGCCGACCTGCCCCGCGACGGCGAGTATGTGTTCCCGGGCGCAAAGGAAGGGACCGGCCTCAGCAATATGGCAATGGCCGAAACCCTCAAGGAGATGGGCTATGACGGCGATAAAGCGACCGTGCACGGCTTCCGCTCCACCTTCAAGGATTGGGCTTCCGAGCAGACGGCCTACGCAAACGAGCTCACCGAAATGGCGATGGCTCACATTGTCAGCGACAAGACCGAGCGCGCCTATCGCCGCGGCGATCAGCGGGAGAAGCGCGTTCGGCTGATGCAGGATTGGGCGGACTATTGCGAGCGCAGCGTACCGGCTGGCAACAACGTGGTGGCGATCGGGGCGCATCGATGAGCCGCGGCGGCAAGCGCGCAGGTGCCGGTCGGAAGCCAGACCTCCTACCGGAGGATGCGAAGCTTATCCGCGAGGACTACGAGCAACGGGCGAGGAAAGTCCGAAGAGAGCAATGGCAAAAAGGGATCGAGCGAGAACTTAAGAGCAAGAGGGACATTGAGCCGAACCCCGGCGAGCTGAAGTGTCCCAAGAGCTGGACTCCAGAGAGGGTTTTCGAGTTTCGGGCAAAGTATCATCCGATCGTTTTGGAATACGGCTTGTCGAAAAAGAAGATACCCGAGGGACTGCCGATCAACGTTGAGCACGCCATCATGAAGATGCGGCACAATAAACAAAAGCGTATAAGGAAACGGCATTTCTCAACGCAGGATCTGCCGCGGCTGTATCGAGGTCGGCAAGCAGTCATCCAAGCGGTGGCGCACTCCTGGGGCATCTCCCCTCGCATGGTAAGGACCATCATCGAGGCAAATACAGACGTTTGATTGTTGGCGCAATCGCGGGAGGCGGCCAATTTCGCCTAGTGCCATTCTCCACCTTGTACTCCAGCGGACGCTGTCCGCCTAACAGACGAGGTAGAAAATGCAAAAGGCACTACGGCTTCCCGCTGTCATGGAAGCGACCGGACTGGCAAAGGCGACCATCTATAAGCACATCGGCACCGGCAAATTTCCGCCTGGTACACGGCGGACGGACATTCGCCTGCACACCTGGGACGCGGATGAGATCGAGAGCTGGAAGCGCGGCGAGTGGAAGCCGGCGGAGGCGGTGGCCTGATGCAGCCTCTAAAAGGAAACCCCGCAACGCTGGCGGCGTGCGGGGCTCCGAAATCTGATCTGGCTGGCGCTTCGATCTGTTCGGATAATATCGCCTCCCTGCCCCCAATTCAAGCTGATGCGATGGCGGAGCGCGCGTTTGCGTATCAGCTCGCCGCGATCGTATTCGGCAAGCCCATGGCGCCGGACCAGGACAAGCGCGCCCTGGTCGTGCCAACGTGCGAGGACTGCACCGAGCCGAAGCAGAAGCTGTACCTGATCGGCTCCCGCGTCTGTCCAGAGTGTCAGATCGAAGTGCGCTCGGACTGGCGATGGAATCGGGCAACCTGCTCTGAGCGCTGCCGCAAGCGCCGCCTGCGACGTGTCCAGCGGGACGAGAGACCGGAGCGGCCTTGCACAGTCTGCCAACAGCCATTCAAGCCAAGGCGATCAGATGCCGAGTATTGCTCGGGAGCTTGCCGGCAATGGGCCTATCGTCGCCGGGCCTGATCCCGTTGGGGTGATTTATAGCCTCGAGCCGTGAGCAAAGGGCACAACTACGCGCGCGTGAGGGCGTTACGCGTTGCGGTTACGTCCACCCCTATAGGGTGGTGGAACGTAACGCAACAGCGCAACGCTAGGCCCTGATGTTGCGCGCAACGTTGCGGTAACGCAGGCGCAACAGCGCAACGCTAGCGCCCTGCCCTGGCGAGATGTCCAAGCTTCGGACAGGTTCAGGCGGAAACGTCTTCTGCCTCATCGCTCGGTTGGAGGCCGAAAAGCAAAGATAAATTCCAGCAGCGTCTATCAGCGTACAATCCTACGTACAAAATCAATTGCTGTTGCCGGTGCTCTGTCGGTAAATTGTCGGCGCTGATTTGAACGGAGCACGCGCCGCTGATGGCGGGATTACTGGACTACATCGCTGGCAGGGATGAAGGGGCGCCACAAGCGCCGTCATCGATCCCCGATCGCTCCGGCTGGGACTTCACGGACGTTGCGCGCTCGTTCGGCAGTGGCCTGGTGAGCGGCGCAGGCATGTTGGCGGGCTTGCCTGGAGACGTGCGGCAGATGATTGCTGCGGGGCATGATGCCATTCTCCGGCCGATCGAGCGGCGCCTTGGATACGAAGGCCCCTCGCCCGAGCTGATGCGCCAGATCTACGCCCAACGGCCCCAGCTTCTGCCGACATCCGAGCAGCTCGCGTCCCAGGCGCAAGCGGTCCTGGGCCAACCCCATCAACCGCAAACCGATGCCGGCGACGTTGCTTACAAGGTCGGGGAGAAGATCCCCGGCATTCCCCTGTTTCTCGCCACTCGCGGCCTGAGGTGACGATGCCTGAATTTCGCTACGCCCGTGAGGAGCTTCTAAAGGCCGCTGCCGAGCGCAAGGGGCTTACCGTCGCGGCCTACCTGCGATCAATTGCAGACGCTGCGCTGGCGGCTGAGGGCTTCCCTGTGGGCGAGCAGCAGTATTGCCTAGTCCGCGGCGGCGAGCTGATCGCGACTAGCTTCAAGCCGGCGAAAGATCCTGATGGCGGCGAGTGGCTGCCGATTGAGAACGAGGACACTGAGCCTTTCGACCCGGCCAAGCACTGGCGGTTGAAGCCGCTTCCGCTTCGCCTGGACTCGACGCGTGGCATCGTGGTTCGCACCTATCCTGTCATTGCCAAGTGTCAGGAGCACGCATGACCGGCGTTGCATGGTGGAGGTAACCGAGCCGTCACTTGGCAGCTTCGATCGGCTGGTCGACCAGGAGCACGCTTGGCGCGGCGGCTACTTCGCGGACCTTGAGCAGGACGACTGCGATCGGGAGGACGACGACCCTGCAGAAGCCAGCGAGGCATCTGGCATCGGGGATTATGAGGGCTTGCTGGAGCAAGTCGGCCAGCAGGACTGGACGAACACGGTGATGGCCTGACGATTGATCATCGCAAGATCGAGGGCCCGCCGGTTCACGCTGGCGGGCCTTTTCTGACCGACCCTGGGCGCCGGCCGGTCGCCGAGTGCGCCCAAGCGGATGGTCAAAATTGCTCAGACTTGGTCTGCCACAGGTGTTAACAACATCCATCACCGCGCGGCCCTAGGCATATATCGGTGATGAGAACGCCATCACGCGCTCCCGCCTCCTTCCTCAGGAGGAGTTAGAGCCATGCAGCTGCGCCGCCGCATCAAGCAAACCATATCCCTTGAAGAACGCCTTGCCGCAGAGGCCCTGCGCCTGCGCGAGCAAGCTAAACTGCTTCCGCCAGGGATTGAGCGCGAGCGTGCAATCCGCAAAGCGCGCCTGGCTGAAACCGGCTCGCACATCAGCGAGTGGCTACGGTCGCCCGGCCTAAGAGCACCGACTTGAAGTAAGGCCGCCTCAGCTGTCGGCCTTTCGTTTCCGGCCCGCGAACTGCGGTGGTCTGCCGCTCTCGAAATCGGGTCTGACATCAGCACCGCGGTTGCCGCAGCCGGCGCACACGAAGCGTGGCTCCACATCAGACAAGCGAACGTCATCGGGCCAGCGATCGGCGCTCAGCGCGACGTGGTGACCGCAATGGCAGTAGACCAGCACACGGCGCAATCCCATCTCGCGCATCTGGCCGAACGTGATCTGAGCGGCCGGCCATCAGGGTGCGTCGGCGTATGGCGTTGTGCCGAGCGAGGCATGCCGCCAACGAAACTTTTCGCGCTCCAGAGTCAACCGTCTCTCACCCTCGCGGGCGTTGGCTCGCGGTCAACGTGGCGAAGAATACGACGGCCAAGAGAACCCACCCGACGACATCGACAGCACTCATCGTTGTGCTCCAACGATTGTACGTTCGTTTGTGCTTTGATGGACGTCGTCTCCGATAAGTATCTGATTTTGCTGATCTTTTGGCGGAAGGGGTGGGATTCGAACCCACGGTACCCTTGCGGGCACGCCGGTTTTCAAGACCGGTGCCTTAAACCACTCGGCCACCCTTCCAAGCCTGGAACGGCTGTCGCTTAACCCAGTCGCCTGCACAAGGCAACGCGAAGTTGGGCCGCCCTCACCTCCGGCTCCCTGTCAGGCGAGTGTCAGCGTGTTCGCTTAGGCTACGCCTTCGCAAATCCGCAGACGCTGGCGACATCTCCCATGGCGTCGCCGGTTGCGAGGCCCGGCTGGATTGGTCTCCATACCCGGGCCTCGTTTTGCACTTAGCCCAAAAGCAAACGGCGCCCCGTGGGAGCGCCGCTCGAAACCGGTTCTCTTGGGGGTGTCAGTAGCCGCAGGACGCGCAGTTCATCTGCACCGGGGCGTAATAGGAATACCCCGGCGAGACCATCTCGACTCGCTGCCGGGTGGCGTATTGCGGCGGGATGCGCTCGTACTGGACGCTGGGGGGCGCGACCATCACGGTCTGCGGCACCATCACGGTGCGATACTGCGCCGGCGTGCGGTGCGCGACCACGGAGCCGGGCGAGACCATCACGGTCTCGTCGACGGTGCGGTATTGCGGCGGCACATATTGTTGCTGGTAGCAGGTCGTGCACGGCGGCGGCGTGTAGCAATTGTAGCAGCCGGCGGAGGCCGCGCCCGTCATGGAAATGGCGGCGACGGCCGTTGAGAAAACGACAGCGAGAGTACGAGACATTGCGGTGGTGCCCCAGTTGCCCGAAACGGATCTGCGAAGGTCGCGGGAGTATACGGCGCAAAACCTTGCCTTGCCGAACTTCGTCGAGGCATCCTTAATGCGAACGATCGATCGCGGCGGAGCGGTAAGAACTCATTGACCACGCGCATTAACGCGCGGGATGTTTGCGCGGGGGGCGCATGACAGCGAGTCCGCGATCGGACATCGCCGCGGTACTCGTTCGAGCATGATTTGCAGTTCATCCGCGTTCGATGTTCGACCTTTCAACGCCTCGCTGCTCTTTCCAGAAACTCCAACAGCGAGGGATCGGTCTCCTCGAGTTCGACGAAGCGGCGGCGCAGCTCATCGGCGATTTCGGCGGTGGCATCGCGCGACCATCCCTCCGCGGTATTGAAGGCCACGATACGTGCGGGATGGAGATATTGCCCTTCGGCGAGATGTCTGAGCAGGGTCGCGCGATTGGCGTCCTCCTCGGCCGTCTCGCACCAAGCCCGGCCCAGGCGGCGGCCGAAATCATCGAGCACAAGATAGACGTCCCGGTCTGTCGTGATTTGCGGCACGAGTGATGGAGAATGACTCATGGCTAACTCCGCTATTGGCAATCCGGACCCTTTGCGGACGAATCTCGATACGGCGACCGCCTCGGCTGGATTCGGAAAAAATGGATTTCGACGATTTTTCTTAGGATGGCACGATTAAATAAAAATAAAAACACAATTAATAAAAATTAAATAGCAAAATGTGGACAATGCACTAAGTTGATGATGCCTGGCGGGCGAGCCCGCACGTCGGGTGCCCACTGAGCAAACGGCTCCCGCTCCCCACCCCAACCAGCCCCACGCCCTAGGGAGGCGGGGGCCGTTCTTTCCCGATCTCCGTTCCGGCTACTTCCTGCAACGGCGCATCCGGGTGGTCGCACGGAGCCGCGAGGCGTTCCGAAGATCGCCGATCCAGGCCAGTGGCGCCGATGCTGCCTACTTCGGACGCCGCTTGACCTCGCGCACCGCACCACGCGCGGCACTGGTGGTGAGCGCGGCGTAAGCCTGCAGCGCGGTCGAGACGTTGCGCTTGCGGCCTTGCGCCTGCCAGGCGGCATCGCCCTTCGCCTCCTCCGCGGCGCGGCGCTTGGCGAGCTCCTCGTCGGAGACCTCGAGGCTGATGCTGCGGTTCGGGATGTCGATGGCGATGATGTCGCCCGTCCGCACCAGACCGATATTGCCGCCTTCGGCGGCCTCTGGCGACAGATGGCCGATCGACAGGCCGGAGGAGCCGCCGGAGAAGCGGCCGTCGGTGACGAGCGCACAGGCTTTGCCGAGGCCCATCGATTTCAGATAGCTGGTCGGATACAGCATCTCCTGCATGCCGGGGCCGCCGCGCGGGCCTTCATAGATGATGACCACGACCTCGCCGGCGACGACCTTGCCGCCCAGGATGCCGTCGACGGCCGCGTCCTGGCTCTCGAACACGCGCGCGGGGCCGGAGAATTTCAGGATCGAGGCATCGACACCGGCGGTCTTCACGATGCAGCCGTCCTGCGCGAGATTGCCGTAGAGCACGGCGAGGCCGCCGTCCTTGCTGAAGGCGTGCGCGAGATCGCGCACCACGCCCTTCTCGCGGTCGGCGTCGAGCTCGTCGTAGCGGCGCTCCTGGCTGAAGGCGACTTGCGTCGGGATGCCGCCGGGCGAAGCGCGATAGAAGGTGCGGACCGTCTCGCTCTTAGTGCGCTTAATGTCCCAGCGCTCCAGCGCCTCGTTCATGGTCGGCGCGTGCACGGTCGAGACCGAAGTGTCGATCAGCCCGGCGCGGTCGAGCTCGCCGAGGATGCCCATGATGCCGCCGGCACGGTGCACGTCCTCGACATGCACGTCGGCGACGGAAGGCGCGACCTTGCAGAGCACGGGCACGCGGCGCGACAGCCGGTCGATGTCCTTCATGGTGAAGGCGACCTGCCCCTCATGGGCGGCGGCCAAGAGATGCAGCACGGTGTTGGTCGAGCCGCCCATCGCGATGTCGAGCGTCATCGCGTTTTCGAACGCCTTGAAATTCGCGATGTTGCGCGGCAGCACGGAGGCGTCGTCCTGCTCGTAATAGCGGCGGACCAAATCGACGATGGTGTGACCGGCCTCGACGAAAAGGCGCTTGCGGTCGGCATGTGTTGCGACCACCGAGCCATTGCCGGGCAGCGCGAGGCCGAGCGCCTCGGTGAGGCAGTTCATGGAATTGGCGGTAAACATGCCCGAGCAGGAGCCGCAGGTCGGGCACGCCGAGCGCTCGATCACCTTGACGTCCTCGTCGCTGACCTTGCTATCGGCCGCGGCAACCATGGCATCGATGAGGTCGACGGCCTTGGTCTTGCCGGCCAGCTTGACCTTGCCGGCCTCCATCGGCCCGCCCGAGACGAACACGGCGGGGATGTTGAGCCTGAGCGCGGCCATCAGCATGCCGGGCGTGATCTTGTCGCAGTTGGAGATGCAGACGAGGCCATCGGCGCAATGCGCGTTGGCCATGTATTCGACGCTGTCGGCGATCAGCTCGCGCGACGGCAGGCTGTAGAGCATGCCGTCATGGCCCATGGCGATGCCATCGTCGACCGCGATGGTGTTGAACTCCTTGGCGACGCCGCCGGCCTGCTCGATCTCGCGTGCCACGAGCTGGCCGAGGTCCTTCAGATGGACGTGGCCGGGCACGAACTGGGTGAAGGAGTTGACCACCGCGATGATTGGCTTGCCGAAATCGGCGTCCTTCATGCCCGTCGCGCGCCAGAGGCCGCGGGCGCCCGCCATGTTGCGGCCGTGGGTGGTGGTGCGGGAGCGATAGGCTGGCATGGCGGTTTCCGTCCTCGGGTTTGCGTCGGCCGGGGCGGGAAAATGTGGAGCCACCTCAGGCCTTTCCGGCCGGATAGCGCACGGGGGCAGCCCGCGCAACGGGAACTTGGGTCGGACAGGGCTCCCCTGCTCCCGGCGCGGGGGGCATAGGCGATCTCAGCCGTCATGCCCGGGCTTGTCCCGGGCATCCACGTTCTTGGTTCTGCGCGGCAAAGACGTGGATGGCCGGGACAAGCCCGGCCATGACGAGCATTTATTGCAGCGTCGGATCAAGCCGATCGCGCAGCCAGTCGCCTATGACCGAGACCGCCAGCGTGGTGACCACGATGGT
Source organism: Bradyrhizobium sp. USDA 223 (assembly GCF_044909005.1). NCBI lineage: Bacteria > Pseudomonadati > Pseudomonadota > Alphaproteobacteria > Hyphomicrobiales > Nitrobacteraceae > Bradyrhizobium > Bradyrhizobium sp. USDA 223. The sequence goes on along the minus strand of NZ_JBIYDR010000001.1, from coordinate 2,487,477 downwards.
CGTCGCCGGCGCCAGCATGATCCAGGGCGCCCGGGTCAGATATTCGCGGCCATAGCCGACCATGTTGCCGAGGCTGGTCATCGGCGGCTGCACGCCGAGGCCGAGGAAGGACAGGCCTGACTCCATCAGGATCACCTCGGGGAACACCAGGGTCGTCGAGACGATCAGGGTCGAGGCGATGTTGGGCAGGATGTGGCGGAGATAGATCCGCGACGGCGTCGCCCCCAACTGGCGGACGGCGGCGGCGTAGCCTTGCGCATTGGCGGAGATGGCAAGGCCCCGCGCGATGCGGGCGTAGCGCTCCCAGCCGAACAGGCCCATCAGCCCGACCAGGAGCGGCAACGAGTTGCCGAAGAAGGCGAGCACGGCCAGCGCCATGATCAGGAAGGGCATACTGGCCTGGAAGTCGGTCAGCATCAGCACGAGCTGCTCGACGAACCCACGAAAATGCGCGGCGAGGAAGCCGAGTGTGGTCCCGACCACGGCCGAGATTGCGGTCGCGCCGAACGCGATCAGGAGCGAGATGCGAATTGAGACGAGCAGCCGCGACAGCACGTCCCGGCCAAGCTCGTCGGTGCCAAGCCAGTGCGCGGCATTGCCGGGCGCAGCAAGCCGGTTGCGCAGGTCGAGCTGCGTGAAGCCGTAAGGCGCAATCTTCTCCGCGAAGGCCGCGATCAGCAGCATCGCGACGATCCAACTGATCGCCAGCGCGACCGAGACCGGAATCGCCGGCAGGCTGAAGCGGCGTGAAAATGCTTTGGTATCCTTCAGCGTCGCGTCGGTCATGCATGTGCTCCCTTGCTGCGCAGGCGCGGGTCGAGGAAGCCGTAGAGGAAGTCGACGATCAAATTGGACGTCACCATGGTCATCGCGACCAGCAGCAGGATGCATTGCACGACGGCGAGATCGCGGTTGGCAACAGCGACGACGAGAAGCCGCCCTACTCCCGGCCAGGCGAACACGCTCTCGACCACGACTGCGCCTGCGATCAGCGTGCCGACCATGAAGCCGAGGATGGTCACGGTCGGGATCGCCGCGTTCGGCAGCGCGTGCGAGGTCACCACCTTGCGCCACGGCACGCCTTTTGCGGATGCGGTGCGGATATAGGGCTGGCCCAGCACCTCCAGCATGGCGCTGCGGGTGAAGCGCGCCAGCACCGCCGCGCCGCCAAGGCTGAGCGTTGCGATCGGCAGGATGGCGTGGCGCCAGCTGTCCTGCCCGCCCGAAGGGAGCCAGCCGAGCTGCACGGCGAAAACGAGCACCAGGATCAGCGCGAGCACGAAGCTCGGGACGGTGAAACCGGCGACCGCCGTCATCATCACGGCGCGGTCGATTCCCGAGCCGCGATGCAGCGCGGCGTAGATGCCGGCGGGGACGCCGAGCGCGACCTTGAAGAAGAACGCCGGCAGGGTCAGCGCCAGGGTCGCGGGGATGCGCTCCAGGACCAGCTCGATCGCGGGGCGGCCGTCGCGCATGGAGCGGCCGAGCTCGCCCTTGGCGATGGCGCCGAAATAATCGAAATACTGCGCCCAGATTGGATCATCGAGGCCCCAGGCCTTGCGGAACGCCGCGAGCACCTCCGGCGGCGCCTCCGGTCCCAGGATCATCAGCGCGGGATCGCCTGACAGCCGCAACACGACGAAGGCGAAGGTGACGACGAGCACGATCGTGAGCGCGGCGCGTCCGATCCGAATGGCGAGATAACGTCCCATCACGCGGCGTCCCGTGTCGCAGCGCCGGTGACGAGATGGCAGGCGACCTGCCTGTCGCCGCCGACGGCGGACAGCGCCGGCATCTCGCGCGCGCAGCGCGCGATGGCGCGCGGACAGCGCGGATGGAAGGCGCAGCCCGTCGGGCGCGCGGCCGGATTCGGCGGGTCGCCTGACAGCACGATGCGGCCCGCACTGCGGCGGCCCGGCGCGGGCGAGGCCGAGACCAGCGCCTGAGTGTAGGGATGCTCGGGTCGCGCAAACAGATCGTCGGCGCTGCCGATCTCGACGATGCGGCCGAGATACATTACGGCAACGACATTGCTGATCTGCCTGACGACGCGCAAATCGTGACTGATGAAGAGCAGCGTCAGCGACAGCTGCGCCTGCAGATCGCAGAGCAGGTTCACCACCTGCGCCTGGATCGAGACGTCGAGCGCACTGACCGGCTCGTCGCAAACCAGGAAATCCGGGTTCGTGGCCAGCGCCCGCGCCAGCACGATGCGCTGACGCTGCCCGCCGGAGAGCGCGCCGGGATAGCGCGCGCCATGCGCCGGCGTCAGCTCGACCGCGCGCAGCAATTCGCGAACGCGCTCCTCGCGCTCCACGAGCGTGCCGATGCCGTGAATGTCGAGCGGCTCGCGGATCTGCGTTGCAACCGGCAGCCGCCGGTCGAGTGCGCCGAGCGGATCCTGGAAGATCATCTGCATCCGCGCGCGCTGCGCACGCCAGACCGTCGTCCCGGGCGCTGCCATCGCCTTGCCGCCAAACCGCACCTCGCCGCTATCAGGCGGCTCGAGGCCAAGCACGATGCGGCCTGTGGTGGATTTGCCCGAACCGGATTCGCCGACGAGACCCAGCGTCTGGCCCCTGGGAATCGTCAGCGACACGCCGTCGACGGCATGCACGGCCGCAGCTCGCCCGAACATTCCAGAGCGCATCGCATAGGTGCGCGAGATCGCGGAGACCTCGACGAGCGGCGGACTCATTCGGCGGCAATCCCGAGCAGCGCGCGGCGCGAGGTCTCGGCACGTACGCAGGCGACGCTGCGATCATCGGCGATCGGCGCGAGGGTCGGCGCCGCAAGGCCGCATGCTTCCGCGACCAGCGCGCAGCGCGGCGCGAAGGCGCAGCCCCCGGGCATGTGCGCGGGATCGGGCACCGTGCCGGGAATGGCGGTGAGGCGCCGCCGCGGACCGTCGAGCGGCGGCAGCGCGCCGATTAACCCTTGCGCGTAGGGATGTACGGGATCGGCGAACAGCTGATTGCTCGGCGCCTGCTCGACGATGCGGCCGGCATACATCACCGCGACGCGGTCGCAATTCTCCGCGACGACGCCGAGGTCGTGGCTGATCAGCACCATGGCCATGCCGAGCTCGCGGCGGACCGTGGAGAGCAGCTCCAGGATCTGTGCCTGAATGGTGGCATCGAGCGCAGTGGTCGGCTCGTCCGCGATCAAGAGATCGGGATTCCCGGCCAGCGCCATCGCGATCATGATGCGCTGGACCTGGCCGCCGGAGAATTCGTGCGGATAGGCCTCGAGCCGGCGGCCAGCGTCGGGAATGCCGACGAGATCGAGCAGCCGCCGCGCCTCCGCCTTCACGGCGTTGCCTTGGAGATCGCGATGCAGCGCCAGCGCTTCGCACAGCTGCTTGCGGATAGTCAGCACCGGGTTGAGCGCGCTCGCCGGATCCTGGAAGATCATGGCGATGCGCCCGCCCCTGACCTGGTCGAGCTCGGTGGCGGGCGCGCCGAGAATCTGGCGCCCGTCGAGCCGCACCGAGCCAGAGACTTGCGCATGGCGCGGCAACAGGCCGAGCGCGGCGAGCCACGTCACCGATTTGCCGGAGCCGGACTCGCCGACGAGGCCGATGGCCTCGCCCTTCTGCAAGGCAATGTCGACGCCGCGCAGGACCGGCACGCCATTGAAGGCGACACGCAAGTCCTCGATGCTGACCAGCGGCTTCACCTTCAGACCTCGAAATTGCCGGCGCGGAAATCCATCGCGAAGGCGGGCGCTGCCTTCCACTTGATCGATTTCGGCTTGGCCGTGAAGGTCGCGTTCTGGTGCAGCACCGTGTAGGCGGGATCTTCGCGCTCGGCGATCTCCAGCATGCGGCGGAACGCCTTCTTGCGCGCGGCCCGGTCGGTCGAGGTCTCCAGGAATTCGGAGAGCGTGTTCAGCTCGGCATTGGTCCATTCGCCGATCTGCTGCTGCTGGCCGTTAGGGCCGTGCTGGGCGACCAGCGACGACACCGGATCGTTGAACGCGGCCGAGTTCGACCAGTCGCGCACGGCGCGTACCGGCCCGCGCTCCATGATCTGCGACCAGTTCTCCTTGGTCTCGATCTGCACGTTGAGGCCGACCGACTTCCACATCTCGACCAGGATCTGCGCGGTCGCGACCTGGTTGGTATAGTAATTATTGAGCAGGCGGTACGGGATCGGGTCGCCCTTGTAATTGGCCTGCTTGAGCAGATCCTGCGCAAGCTTGGGATCGTAGGCCGGCACATTCCAGTCGGCGTTGAACATGTCGCCGTAGAATTCCCATTGCAGCCCCTTTGGCACGCGGGTGCGGCCGGCCCACAGGCTGTCGACGATCGCCTGGCGATCGATCGCGTGGGTGAAGGCGCGCCGCACGAGCGGATTGGCGAGCACGGCGTGGTTCTTGTCGAACACGGTAAGGCGGTGATTCTGAATCGTGCCGCCCTGCACTTCGAACGCGGAATTCTTCTCGATGCCGGCGATCTGGTCCGGCGGGATGTCGCAGGCGAACTGGTATTCGCCCGAGAGCAGGCCGTTGATGCGGCTGGCGACCTCAGGCGCTTCGAGGAAGCGGATGCGCTTCAGCGGCGGCCGGCCGCCCCAATATTCGTCGTGGGCTTCCAGCGTCAGCGAGACGTCGGGCTTGAGTTCGACGACCTTGTAGGGACCGGTCGTCACCGGCTTGCGCGCCCAGTCGAGATAGCTCGCCGCCTCTTCCCAGGCGCGGCGGTTCATGATGTCGGAGCCATAGCGCGACAGCCGGCCCTCGATCGTGACATCTGGCGTCGCGTTGTAGAAGCGCACCGTGTACTTGTCGACGGCATCGACGCGCACCAGGTCCGGCCAGATGCGGCGGGCGACCGCGGGGACGTCCGGCGGCAGCTCCTTGCCCGGGCGCGGCGTCGGGATCTTCTCGAACGCCTTGATGGTGGAGCGGTTCTTGGCCTCGGTCTCGCCGAACATGCGCTCGCGGCTGAAGGTGAAGACGACGTCTTCCGCCGTGAGCTCGTCACCATTGTGGAACTTGACGCCCTGGCGCAGCTTCACCTCGACGGTCTGGTCGTCGATGCGGCGCCATTCGGTGGCAAGGCCCGGCACGGCTTCGAGCTTGCCGCGCCAGTTCTTGGAGATCAGGCCTTCCCAGATCGAGGAGAAGAACACGCGCTCGCCGACATTGGACTGCTCGCGCAGCACGTCGAGCACGTTCGAATTGGTGACCTTCTGCACGGCGACCGTCACCGACGGTCGATTGTCGCCTTGCGCGATGGCAAAGCGCGGCAGCAGCAAGGTGCTTGCGGCAGCGCCGCCGGATTTCAGGATGGTGCGACGGGTGAGCTTGCTCATGATGTGACCCTGCCCTTTGTGATTGCGGTTATTCGGCGAGACCGAGCGCGGCGAGATGCGCCGCGCCCTTGCGGACATCGTCGTGGTTGCGGAGTTCGAGGATCAGCCGCGGATTCGACGTCAGCCGTCCCAGCGCGCGGAATACGGCGACCCAGGGAATATTGCCCTCGCCCGGCGCCCAGTGCCGGTCGGCAAAGCCGTCGGTGTCCTGCAGGTGCACATGCGTCAGCATGTCGCCGGCGGTCTCGACGTAATAGTCGACCGGCGGCGCGCCGGTGGAGATGTGCGCGTAATTGGCGTGCCCGGTGTCGAGCGAGACGCGGACCTTACTGCTTTCCAGCGCCTTGGCGAGGCGCACGCGGTCGCGTGGATCCTTGTCCTCGATGTTCTCGATGACGATCTCGCAGCCGATCGTCTCGGCACGCGCAATCACCTCGGCGAGCGTCGCCTTGACGCGCTCGACGATATTGGCCCGGTTATCGGGATAGAGATCGAGATTGTTGTGGTCCCAGGTCGTGAACGGCGAGTGGATCACCATCTGCGTCGCGCCGAGGAACTCGGCGGCGTCAAGGCCCTGCAGCAGGCGCTTGGTCACGGCCTGGCGGATCATCGGATCGTGGCTGTCGATCTTGAAGCCCCAGAACGGACCATGGATGCCGAGCCGGCCGGTGTGCCCGGTGAGCATCTGCTTGATCTCGCCTGCCGTTGCGCGCCAGTCGCTATCGAGCAGATCGGCGCGGAAGAAGTCCTGGATTTCCAGATCGCGCTGCTTTTCGAGAAGCCAGTCACGATGCGCGGGGATCGATTTGATGGACAATGCGGCGCCCAGCACCGGCTTCGACATGGCATGCTCCTTCGTCGTCAGCGATGACGGGAGCAGCGCTAGACCAGTTCAATGACAGGCCGGTGAAATGCGCCTTCCGCAGCGTGGACGAGATGTGGACATCCCGCCCGCGCGTGCTGCGATCGCTGCCACCGATGCAGAACGGGCACATGGCAAGCGCCATCGTGTCCGTAGTGATCCGGAATGGAATCCTAGCGGTCCTTCGCGTACATCGCGGGACATCGATCGGCGGCCACTTCCACGGGCATCACCCTCTGATCGCGCTACATGGGGTTGGGGGACCACATGGGGCGGGGGATTGAAGGCTGGGGCAAGGTGACGAGGTCCGGACTCCTAGGCACTCCGGACCTCGAAACTTTTTAGATTGAACGCAGCAACGCGCCGTCCGGTGGGCATCCGGGCGGCGCGCTGTCGTTTCAGAGCCTCTTTGTTTCGGCTTAGCGCGTCTGCGGCTCCAGCGTCACCGTGCAATCGCCCTGCCCTTGCGTCGCGACCACGACGTTACCCGCGGGAGCGCCGAGGGCGATCGGCGCGGACGAGCCGCCGCCAGGCATCTGGACGATCACGCTCAGGGAATCGGTGCGCGCAGTCGAGCCCACGGTGGTCGGCTCCGCCTGGGCGACGTTGCCGGAGGCATCACGTCGCATGATCTGGCAGTTCACCATGTTGTTTCCGCCGGCCGCCGCCATGCCTGACGACGAGGAGGCGCTGCCACCCATTTGGGCCCGGGCCCGCGACGGATCGCGGGGTACCTGGCTGACGATGCGATGCGAGCGCGGCTCCACGATAATGACCTCGTCTTCCGTCGTGAAATATTCGTAGCCCCGATATGCAGGCTCGATCGAGACGATCTCGGGCGGAAGCCGATGCAGACGCACGCGCGAGGGAATCGTTTCGCCAACCCGGATTGAGATATTCAAATTGCGCTCCGGCTGCGCCAGGCGTGCGCGGCTCACAGTTTCGGAGATCCGCACCTGCCTCTCGGTCGTCACCTGGGCCTGCTGGTTGACCTGCGTGTTGGTCTGCGTGGTCTGATTGGCCTGGTTGGTCTGCGTGCCCGTGGAGCCGGGCGCGGTCTGTGCGTTGTTAGTCGGAGCCGCGCGGCTGGTATCCGTCGCAGCGGCCGGCTGGTTGCTCTGTTGCGCCGGCGGCTGCTGCTCGGCGGCACTGCGCGGCGGCTGGGCCTGGTTGCGCTCGTTCTGGTTGGCTGTAGCTCCCGTGCGCTCGTTCTGCTGGCCAGCCGGACCAGTCGTCGGGCCAGTCTTGGATCTCTCGGATTCGGCGGTTGATTTCTGCGGCGCAGCCTTGTCCTGCGCAGCCTTGTCCTGCTTGGTTTCCGCACCGCTCTTGCCCGCATCGCGTCCGGGCTTGGTGCTCTCGGCCTCCCGGTTGCGATCGCGCGAAGGCTCGCGAGAGTCTTGTGCCTGGTCCCTGCCCTTCGGTTGATTGCGCTCCGAGGCCGCCGCCGGCTGGCGCTTGTCGTCACTTGCCTCGCTCTTGGCAGCGCCGCCTCGATCCTCGCGGCCTGCGCCCTGAAGCCGCTCCTGGGCGCCTTGCGCGCGCTCTTGAACGCGTTCTTGAGCCGCACCACCGCGCTGCGGAGAAGCGCCTTTGGCCGGCTCCTCGGTCCGTTTCGGCTCGTCCCTGCGCTCACCGGGCGCCTGGGCATAGGCAAGGCCGGATGCGAGCATGAGCCCGACGGCCGCAGTCGATAACATCAAATGTTGACGCATGGTCCCTCTCCTCGACAATTCGCAACAATAAACGCGAACGTTCTGTTCGTACGAAGGTTCCTGAGCAGGAACGCAGTCGTGGAGGTGAGCCAATCAAGTCGCCATTACATCGCATCCTTCAGCGTCAGTCGCGCCGTGAACGTCACGCTGGTCTTGCCGACCAGCGCCATGCCTTCGACTTCCGCACCGCCTGGGAAATAGTCGCCGGAAAAGCCGCAGGTGACCTCCCTGCCGCCGAATGCGAGCGTCCTGCCGACCGCCTCGGTGTGCTGATTGACGATCATGTCGCCCCGCCACTTGCCGTTCCGGAAGGTGTAGCTGCCGGTGTAGTAGAAGTAGCTGTCGCCGCCCATGATGCGGCCGTCGCTGAGCACGACCACGCCCCTGGCCTGCCCACGCTTGCCGTCCCGCATCTCGATGTCGAAGATGTAGAGGCCGTTGACGACCCTGGCCTCCTCACCCGCTTCCGCTTCATCGCCAGCTGACATCCGATCATCCCCACCGATCCGCTGCCCCGATCAGTTCGGCACGTTCCGCTCGAGATCCTCGAGCCATGCCGCTGCACTCGAATCCGAGGGCGCGCGCCAATCGCCACGCGGCGACAATGAACCGCCGGCCGAGACCTTCGGCCCGTTCGGCATGGCCGAGCGCTTGAACTGGCTGAAGGCGAAGAAGCGGCGCAGGAACACGTCGAGCCAGCGGCGGATCTCCGGCAGGTCATAGGCCCGGCGCCGGTCGCTCGGGAAGGCCGGTGGCCATTCGCCCTTGGCAACGTCCTTCCATGCCTGAAGCGCCATGAAGGCGATCTTGGACGGCCGCATGCCGAAGCGCAGCGTATAGAACAGGTTGAAGTCCTGCAGCTCGTAAGGTCCGACGGACGCTTCCGTGCTCTGCGGCTTCTGGCCGGCCTCGACCGGCACGAGCTCAGGCGAGATCTCGGCCACAAGGATCGAGCCGAGCGTCCGGTTGACGTCGTCGCTGAACTGCTTGGAGGAGATCACCCAGCGGATCAGATGCTGGATCAGCGTCTTCGGCACGCCGGCGTTGACGTTGTAGTGCGCCATCTGGTCGCCGACACCATAGGTGCACCAGCCGAGCGCGAGCTCGGAGAGATCGCCGGTTCCGATCACGATGCCGCCGTGATGGTTGGCGAGCCGAAACAGATAATCCGTGCGCAGGCCGGCCTGCACGTTCTCGAAGGTGACGTCGTAGACCTTCTCGCCCTTGCCGAAGGGATGGCCGATATCCTTCAGCATCTGCGTGGCCGTGGTGCGGATGTCGAGCTCCTGCCAGCTCGTCTGCAACGCCTTCATCAGCGCGAGCGCGTTGGTCTTGCTCTCGCTGCCGGTGGCAAAGCCCGGCATGGTGTAGGCCAGGATGTTCTCGCGCGGCAGGCCGAGCAGGTCGACCGCCTTGGCGGCGACGATCAGGGCGTGGGTGGAATCGAGGCCGCCCGACACGCCGATCACCACGCGCTTGGTGCCGGTGGCGCGCATGCGCTGCACCAGCCCCGCGACCTGGATGTTGTAGGCCTCGTAGCAGTCCTGCTCGAGCAGGCTCTCGTCGCTCGGCACGAATGGAAAGCGCTCGACCTTGCGCAGGAAGCCGATATCGGCGGCCGACGGCTTCAGGGCAAATGTCACCTTGCGGAAAAACGCCTCGCGCTGCCGCCGGTTGTCTTCGAACGTTCCCATCAGCGCGCGCTCCTGCCTAAGCAGGTCGAGGTCGACGTCAGCCAGCGTGATCTGACCGCCCTGGCGGAACCGCTCGCCCTCGGCCAGCAGCACCCCGTTCTCGTAGATCGAGGTCTGGCCATCCCAGGCAAGATCGGTGGTGGATTCCCCGGCCCCGGCCGCGGAATAGACGTAAGCCGCGAGGCAACGCGCCGAGGTCGATTGGCACAGCAACGCGCGCGAGCGCGCCCGGCCGATCGTGATCGGACTGCCCGAGAGGTTGATCAGCACGCTCGCGCCCGCAAGCGCGAGCTCCGAGGCCGGCGTCACCGGGATCCACATGTCCTCGCAGATCTCGACGCCGATGGTGAGGCCCGGAACGTCCTCGGCCGCGAACAGGAGGTCCACCCCGAACGGCGCGTGCAGGCCGCCAAAGGCGATGGTCTCGCCGGCCATGCCGGCGCCGGAGGCGAAATGCCGTCCCTCGTAGAACTCGCGATAGGTCGGCAAGTAAGATTTCGGCACGACGCCGAGGACGTTGCCGCGATGAATGACGACGGCGCAGTTGTAGATGCGATTGCCAAAGCGCAGCGGCGCCCCGACGATCAGGACCGTCATTAGCCTCGCGGAAGCTTCAACGACGCTTGCGAGCCCGCGCTCGACCGCATCGAGCAGCGGATCCTGCTTCACCAGGTCCTCGATCGCATAACCGGACAGGCACAGCTCGGGAAACACCGCGACCGCGACCGATTGCTCATGGCAGGCATTGGCCGCCGCCAGCACGGCCTTCACGTTGGCGCTGGGATCGGCGACGTGGGAGGTGGTCACGCAGGCTGCCACGCGCGCAAATCCGTGGGCGTAAATCGAGTGGAAAGTCATCGAGCGCCGTACCCTCAAATCTCTCGCCGGCGGCCAAAGCCGTCAGCTCCGGTCATATTTAGCCCATCGGTCTGGCCCCGTGCAGGCCATCCGCCATCATGCATAACGGATTTGCGCCCCATCCGGTCCAGTGCCGGCGAGCTCAGGCGCTGCGGGCCAGCACGCCGGGCAGATCGCCGCGCAGCCACCCGGCGATCCGGGGCCAAGCATGCGCATGGGTGCGCGCGCCCATGAACAGGCCGAGATGGTTGCTGGGCTCGGATGCCGCTGCAACGAAGGCAGGTGGCGTACCGACGAGCCCCGCGGTGGCCAGCGCTTGCGTCGCCGGCACGACATCGTCGTCGAGGCCGGCGAGCAGGAAGATCGGCGCCTTGACGTCCTTCAGATCGATCGGGCGGCCGAGCGCGACGAAACGGCCCTCGGCGATGCGGTTCTCCCGGAAGATCGCGTTGACGATCTCGAGATAATAAGTGCCCGGCAGGTTGAGCGTCTCGGCGTTCCAGCGGTCGAACCGCGCCAGCAGCTCGGCGCCCTGCTCGTCCGAGAGATCCCGCTGCAATGCCGTCCTGATATCGTCGTTGTCAGGCGTTTTGGACCAGAGGCGCAGCATCTCCTCGCCACTGACATTGCCGCCACCGCGCGCGACCAGCTGGTCATAGACCAGCTCGGGCGCGTTGCGGGCAAGCCGGGACAGCGAGGACTCGATTGACAGGTCCACGGGAGCACCGACCAGAACCAGCCGCCGCACCTTGGCTGGAAAGCGCGCGGCATAGAGCAGCGACAGCCATCCGCCCTGGCACAGCCCGACGAGATCGACCGGCGCGCCGATCTCGTCGATGGCGACGTTGAGATCGCCGAGATAGCTGTCGATCGAGAGATAGCGCATGTCCGGCGTCGCCGACCGCCAGTCGGTGAGATAGACCCGGTCGATGCCGCCATTCTGCAGCGACTGCACCACGCTGTGTCCCGGGGCGAAATCGGCGATCAGGGCCCGGTGCAGCGCATAGGGCGCGCAGACCAGCGCCGGCTGGCCCGACCGGGTCTGCGAGCAATCGCGCAAGCCCATCGTTGCGAGCTCCAGCGCAATGCGGCTCGGCGTCGTCCATGGCAGGCTGCTGTCACCCTGTTGCTCGGGTACCCGCTCCAGCCACCAGAAGCAGGCGTCCATGGCGAGCTGCGCTGCGGCAAACGGCCAGAGCCGCGGATCATCAGGAGCCTGCGCTGGCCCACGTGGCGGTTTGGCGGTCTTGTCCACCATGGCTACCTCGACATCCTCACAGAAACGCCTCGAGGCTCACGACGGCAATGCCGAGGTCCCGAAAACTCCGATGGGTCGCCGCGACCGAGCCGTCCAGATCGATGCCGCGACAGGCATCCTCGATGACGGCCACCTCCAACCCTGCCTTGCGCGCATCTTCCGCCGAGAAGCGGACGCAGAAGTCCAGCGCCAGACCTGCGACAAAGACGGTCTTCAGCTCGCGTTCGCGCAAATAACCAAGCAATCCAGTCGGTGTCCGATGGTCGTTCTCGAACAATGCCGAGTAGGAATCGATGCCGCGGCGAAAGCCCTTGCGCACCACGAGGCTCGCTCGTGTCACGTGGAGATCGCGATGAAATTCCGCGCCGGCCGTGCCTTGCACGCAATGCGTCGGCCACAGCACCTGCCGGCCATAGTCGAGCTCGATGGTCTCGAACGGCTGCTTGCCGGCATGGTTTGGCGCGAACGAGACGTGGTCGCTCGGATGCCAGTCCTGGGTCAGCACCAGATTGGCGAATTTTTGGGCGATCCTGTTGATGGCGGGCACCACCTTCTCGCCCTCTGGTACCGCCAGCGCCCCGCCGGTGCAGAAGTCGTTCTGCACGTCGATCACCAGCAACACGTCGCGGTCGGAAATCTTCATCGCCGTCCCATTTCGATCTGCCGGGCGCGACGGCGCCGGGCGACCACCTCAGTGTCGGCCTTCCCGCGCGGCTTCGCAACCACTGGCACGCGCGGCAGCTGCGCGAATTGGTCACCGTGGCCGCCACGATGCAACGGTTTGACCTCGTCCGTGTTGACTAGGCGCACCCAAGGGCAGATTCTCGCACCGCCCGCGCCAGGCGGATCGGGTCGAAGCAGCGGAGGACAGGGCTGCCAGGGCCTGAAGGTCGTGGCGGCGATGAGGCCATGAATATCGGCAAGACCGGAAAAATTCTTCTCGCCGATATCGGCGGCACCAATGCGCGCTTCGCGCTGAGCCCGAGCGGTCAGACCGGACCGATCGACTATGTCAAGGTCGCCGACTTCCCGACCGTGCGCGAAGCCATCGCGGACGTTTTGGCGCGCCGGTCCAACGGCGAGCAGCCCCATCGCGCGGTGCTGGCTGTGGCCGGTCCCGTCACCAACAATCGCTGCGTCATGACCAATAGTCCCTGGGTCATCGACGGCAACGAGCTGCAGTCCGCGCTCGGCTTCGACAGCGTCCATGTGCTGAACGATTTCGAGGTCGTGGCCTGGTCCCTGCCTGCCTTGGAGCCTTCGGACCTGGTCCCACTCGGCGGCGGCGACGGCCTGGCCGGCGAGCCGTTGCTGGTCGTGGGGCCTGGAACCGGATTTGGTGTGTCCTGCCTGGTCGACCGGCATGGTTCGCGCCTGGCCGTCGTTACTGAGGCTGGACATGCGACCCTGCCGGCGGAAAACGAGCGCGAGGAGCGCGTGATCGCCTGCTTGCGCCGGCGCCTCGGCCATGTCTCGATCGAGCGCGGCGCCCTCTCGGGCTCCGGGCTGCAAAATCTGTATGAAGCGTTGGCTGAGATCGACGGCGTCCAGGTGCCGCATCGCGATGCCGCAGGGATCACCAAGGCCGCGCTGGAGAACAGCTGTCCCGTCAGCCGCGCGACGCTCGATATGTTTTGCGCCATCCTCGGCTCGGTCGCCGGCAATCTCGCGGTGACTTTCGGCGCCCGCGGCGGCGTCTATGTCGCCGGTGGAATCGTGCCGCGCTTCCGCGAGTTCCTCGCGGCCTCTGCGTTCCGGGCACGCTTCGAAGCCAAGGGACGGTTCCAGGATTACCTGCGCAACATCCCGACCAGGCTCGTGATCAAGCCAGATGCGAGCTTCCTCGGCCTGACGACGTTTGCCGAGCACAATTCCGGCTGAGTAGCGGTTTCAGGCGGCGAGTTCCCGTCATGCACAGCTGATTGCGGCGCACCTGCGGTTCCACGCAGGTTCTGCTTGCCTGCGTGTTCCCGATGAGAAACAATCTAGCCGTGTGTGGCGTAGTTGCGGGGGCGTGACATGCGTAAGCAGGATTCGGGTTTCGACTATCACCGCTATCATCGCCTGTTGCGCGAAGCGGACAGCGAAGACAAGCGGCTGGCGCTCATCGAGCTCCTGATCGAGGAAAAGGCCCGCGACCAGCTGGCGGCCCAGCGCGCTTCGGACCGCGCGGCCATGACGGCGCATACCATTGCCAGGGTGCTGAGGAACGGCCGCAGCCCTGGCGGTTGAGTTCTTCCCGCCAGGCGGCAAAAGCGCGATCGGTCAGCTCGGGATGGTGGCTGACGGCTCGGGAAACATCGAATCGATCATCGCCTTGAGCTGATCCATCGCGATCGGCTTGCGCAGGATCGGCCTGCGCCGGAGCAAGGACGGCAGCAGCTCAGGACCGTAGCCTGTGGCGAAGAGAAACGGTTTTCCGCGACGTTCGATCAAATCGGCGACGGGGTCGACATAGACGCCCATCAGATTGATGTCGAGGATGGCCAGATCGTACTGCGCGGTCATGGCAAAGGCGCTGGCGTCGCGCACATTGTCTGCCTCCGCAACGACGTGGTGGCCGAGTTCCTCCACCATGTCGGCGATCATCATCCGGATCAACGCCTCGTCTTCGACCAGGAAAACGGAGAGTCCGTCCGCCATATCAACCCCGCAATCAGCCGTGCGAAGCTAAGCATAACCGAATTGCGCTGTAGATACACGAATTCGTGGCGGGCGCCGTTAATTCACACGCGCCCGAACCGATTCAACTTGATCAATCCAGTCCGCGCTCGTGGCTGAGGCGCACCATTGCCTGGATGAACACCTGCTTCTGCTTGTCGTCGAGGCTGGAAAAGAGCGGCTCGGCGGCATCGGCGACGTTGCGCTGATCGCCGGCGCGATCGATCAGGAACTGGGCCTCGTTGCGCATCTGCTCGATGATGTCGTCGGGCGGATCGCGCTTGGCGCGCGCAATCCGCAGGTTGAGCCGCTCTGCGCCATTATGCCCGAGGTAGTGCATCGCGCTCGAGAATCCGTACCAGTGCTTCTCCTGATCCGGCGTGAGATTCAGCTCGCTCTTGATCCGCTCGATGTAGGAATCGCTGTTGGCGACGATCTGCTCGGCAGTCAGCTGCGGCGCACCGGGCTGGGTCAGAACCGTGACTTCCTTGTTGTCTTTACCCTTGTTGTCCTGCGGCGCGTTCTTCGCCTCCTTGGTCGCCTTGGCGCTCTTGCCCTTGGCGCTCTTGGCATCCTTGTCCTTGGCCCCGCCCTGCTGCTTGGAATCCTTCGCCGCGTCCTTGCCGGCGTCCTTTGGCGGCGGCGCCTGATTGCCGGTGTTGGTGTTGCCGACACCGAGCACGCCGGTGAAGACGCCGACCACGCCGCCGATGGCGCCACCGAGCACACCACCGACCGGACCTGCCGCCTTGTTGCCGGCCGCGGCGCCTTCCTGAACGCCCTTGACCAGACCTTGAGCATTCGCCACCGCGGCGGCCCCGAGCAACAGCGCGAGCACAGACGCCAGCGCAAGACATCGCCGCAGATGAAGCCGCGCGGGTGCCGCCGGTTTGATCATTCTCGTCTCCATCATCGATCGGACCTGTCAGCGGGGATCAGCCGCCAGGCGCAACTCTATCGTTTCCACCGCTCCGAGGTCCAGACGCGGCCGATTGCTGTCCACGCTCGAAAAGTCTTTCACGCGAAGCGCTTATCCAGGCTTATGCGAAACTGCGGCGTAAATGCGCACGCAGCGTTCAGACCGTTTGGCGCGCGAAGTGTGCGTCGCAAAAAAATACCGTGTCCCGCACCTGAGGCGCTTCGACTCGACACGCGTTGTGGCGTTTCCAGGCACACCATTAGTTTTAGACGCAGAGTCCTTCGGCTTTCTCGACAGACGCGATCAATCATGATCTGATCGCGCTACCAATTTGCTGCGACAGGCGTGAATTGCAAACGCAGGCCGACGGCACCAACAAGAAAATCGACCAACAACAACTCAAGAAACAAGAGTTCAAGAAAGAAGTCTCAGAGGAAACTCCAACAACAACACCCAAGCGAGGAAACGAGATGTCACGCAAGAAACTGACGCGACGTCAATTTGTGGCTGCCACTGCAATGTCCTCCGCGGCGCTGATCTCGGCGCCCTATGTCCGGGGCGCTTACGCCGCCGGCAAGCTCTCGATCGGCTTCTGGGACCATTGGGTGCCAGGCGCCAACAAGGCCTCGACCGAGCTCGTCAACGAATGGGCGGCGAAGGAAAAGGTCGAAGTCACGATCGACTACATCCCCAGCCAGGGCAACAAGAACCTGCTCACCATTGCTGCCGAAGCGCAGGCAAAGTCGGGCCATGATATTTTTGCCATGCCGACGTGGTGGGCCCACGCCAATGCCGACCAATTGGAGAACGTCAGCGACATCATGGGGCCGATCATCGCCGAGAATGGCGACGTGAACGGCACGGCCAAGTATCTGGGCACGGCCGGGAGCAAATGGCTTGGAGTTCCGGCCTCCGTCGGCAGCCAGATCAAGGGTCCCTGCTCCCGCATCGACCTGATGAAGAAGCATGCTGGCATCGACGTGCAGGCGATGTATCCGGTCGGTTCTGAACCAAAAGCTGATAACTGGACGCTGGAAACATTCCTGAAGGCTGCCGAAGCCTGTCACAAGGCTGGCGTCCCGTTCGGCATCGGCCTCGGCGAGACCACCGACAACGTCGATACAGCGGGCGCGATCTTCCTGTCGTTCGGCGCCCAGCTCGTTGACGCCAAGGGCAATCTCACCGTCAAGACCGATGCGGTTCGTCAGGCACTCGAATTCTACAAGAAGCTGATCAGCTTCCTGCCGCCCGACGCCGCAGCCTGGGATGACGCGTCCAACAATAAATGGCTGGTCTCCGGAAGGGGGGCGATGATCATGAACCCGCCGAGCGCCTGGGCCGTCGCCAGGCGCGACGCGCCGCAGGTTGCGGAGCAATGCTGGACTCACGGGTTCCCGGCTGGACCCAAGGGACGTTTTGCCCCCTACCTGCCGTACTTCTGGAGCATCTGGAATTTCTCGAAGAACAAGGACGCGGCGAAGAGCCTCCTGGTCCAACTCTCGAAGCCCGCGTCGATCGAAAAGATGGTGGTCGCAAGCGGCGGTTACGATCTACCGGCCTACGAGAAGCTGACGACGTTGAAGGTGTGGCAGGAGGAAGGGCCGCCGAAGGGTACGCTCTATCACTATCCCAACCCCTACAAGCATCAGACGCTGTCGATTGCAGCCTCTCCCGCGCCGCCGAAGATCGCACAGCAAATCTACGCGCAGGCCACGCTGACCAAGATGTGTTTGCGTTATCATCAAGGTGAAGCGATGGAGAAGACTCTCGCCTGGGCCGAAGGCGAGTGTGAAGGCTTCATGCGGAGCTGAGACGGACAGGGTGTCGCCGCAAGCGGCCGCAGGTCGTCTCGCGGCGAAGCCCCTTCCCGCCGCGGCACGAAGCGAGAACGGCTAGGCTCTCGCACGTGCCGACATCGAATTCTCTGAACTGAACCGCGCGAGGAATATGCATCATGGCGGATGTGGCATTGCGGCCGGACGGGATTGGCGCCACGCAACCGGCGCGAAAACGCTCCGGTTTGCAAAAGGCGCTCAAGCGCAGATCGACCGCGGCGTTCCTGATGACGCTACCGCTGATCATCCTCATCGCACTTCTGGTGATTTATCCCGCGTTCTATTCGCTTCACCTGGCGACCCTCAACAAGTCGATGCAGAAATTCGTCGGCCTCGGCAACTTCGAGTTCCTGTTCAGGCGCGACACATTCTGGTTGGTGGTCAAGCAATCCTGCATCTTTGCCATCACCGCCGTGGTCTTCAAGGCGCTGATCGGGTTCATCGTCGCACACTTCGTCCACAACATTCCGGCCAAGGGCCAGCGCAAATGGCGCGGCATGCTGCTGGTCCCATGGGTGATCCCGCCCGCCATGAGCACACTTGCATGGCTCTGGCTGTTCGATCCCTCCTACAGTGCGTTCAACTATACGCTGTCGTTCTTCGGGATAGGCCCGATCCCGTGGACCGGCGACGCAGCTTGGGCGCGCTTCTCCGTCATTCTGGTCAATGTCTGGTACGGCGCGCCGTTCTTCATGATCATGTATCTGGCGGCCCTCAAATCGGTGCCCGACCAGCTCTATGAAGCCGCAGCAATCGATGGCGCCAATTGGTGGCAGCGGATCTGGTACGTGACGCTGCCGATGATGCGCAACATCATCGCGATCACGACGCTGTTTTCGCTGATCGTCACCTTCGCCAATTTCGACATCGTGCGAATCCTGACCGCCGGCGGCCCGCTCGACCACACCCACATCTTCGCCACCTGGGCGTTCAGGATCGGCATCGAGGGAAGCGACATTCCGCTCGGTGCCAGCGTCTCCCTATTCATGGTGCCAATCCTGGCGATCGCAGCGATCTTCATCCTGCGGGACGTCAACAAGCGCGGGAATGAAGCCTGATGAGCTCAGTCACGATCGACAAGGCCGCGCCGACACGCTCGGTCAAATATGGTAGCATGAGCCGCGACCGCAAATGGGCGCTGAGATGGTCGTATTTCTTTCTGACGCTGTTTGCCATCTTCTCGCTGCTGCCGCCCATCTACATGCTGATCACCTCGCTCAAGAGCAGCGCCGAAATCTCGGCGGCGACCAATCCGTGGTGGGTCTTTCATCCGACTCTCGAGAACTATATCGGCCTGCTGACGTCGAACCAATTCCTGCGGTTCTTCTGGAATTCGGCGCTGGTCTCGATTTTCGTGGTCACCATCACGATGCTGATCAGCGTGCCCGCGGCGTTCGCTCTTGCTCGGATGCGGTTCTGGGGTTCGGCCACGCTGGCGACCGGCGTGTTCCTGACCTACCTCATTCCGGACAGCCTGTTGTTCATTCCACTGTTCAAGGTGTTCGCCCTGTTCGGCGACTGGACCGGCATCCAGCTCATCAACCGCTGGTACGTGCTGCTCTTCATCTATCCGACGCTGACGGTCCCGTTCTGCACCTGGATCATGATCGGCTATTTCGCCTCGATCCCAAAAGAACTCGACGAGGCCGCCATCATCGATGGAGCGTCCTGGTTCCAGACTCTGACCCGGATCTTCATTCCGGTCGCGCTGCCCGGGCTGATCGCCGCGACCATCTTCGCTTTCACCGTGTCCTGGGCGCAATTCCTCTATCCACTCGTGTTCACGACGTCCACGGACCAGCTCGTTCTGCCCGTCGGCATCATCACCACGCTGATCAAGGGCGACGTCTTCAATTGGGGACAGATCATGACCGGCGCGCTGCTCGGCGCGGCACCGCCGCTGATCATCTATGCCTTCCTGATGGACTACTACATTGCCGGCCTGACTGCCGGTGCGACAAAGGGTTGAAAGCGGAGGGTTGAACTGAAATGGCCGACGTTTCCTTGCGTAAGGTGGTGAAGCGTTACGACGATGTCGAAGCCGTGCGCGGCATCGACCTCGACATCGCCGACCACGAGTTCATCGTGCTGGTCGGCCCCTCCGGCTGCGGCAAGTCGACCACGCTGCGCATGATCGCAGGCCTCGAGGACATCAGCGATGGCGACATCATGATCGGCGGCGACATCGTCAACGACGTGCCGCCGAAGGACCGCGACATCGCCATGGTGTTCCAGAACTACGCGCTCTACCCGCACATGACGGTCGCGGAGAACATGTCGTTCGGGCTGCGGCTGAAGCACTATCCCAAGGCCGAGATCAAGGCGCGGGTGACCGAAGCCGCCCGCCTCCTCGACATCACCGACCTGATCGACCGCAAGCCGAAGCAGCTCTCCGGCGGCCAGCGCCAGCGCGTCGCCATGGGCCGCGCCATCGTGCGCAATCCCAAGGTCTTCCTGTTCGACGAGCCGCTGTCCAATCTCGACGCCAAGCTCCGCGTGCAGATGCGGATCGAGATCAAGAAGGTGCACCAGAAGGTGCGCACCACGACGGTCTACGTCACCCACGACCAGGTCGAGGCGATGACGCTGGCCGACCGCGTCGTTGTCATGAACAAGGGCAAGATCGAGCAGATCGGCACGCCGAACGAGCTCTACCACAAGCCAGCGACGCGCTTCGTTGCGGGCTTCATCGGCTCGCCCGCGATGAACTTCATCCCGTGCCGGCTCGAGGATGTCGGCGGCACGCTCCAGCTTCGCCTCACAGACCGCATCGCCTTCCCGCTGCCGCCGGCCCGCGCCGCGCGCTACAACGCGCTGCCGCGCACCGACAAGCTGCTGCTCGGCATCCGTCCCGAGCATCTTACCGAGTCGCACGCGCATCTGGCGCCCGGCGTCGAGACCTTCGACACCGTGCTCGACGTCACCGAACCGATGGGGATGGAGACGCTGGTCTATTTCGGGCTCGAGGGCACGCCGGTCTGCGGCCGGGTCGATCCCAATGCCGGCGCCAAGGACGGGGCACCCATGCGCCTGGCGATGGACCTCAACAACATGCACCTGCTAAATGAGGAGACCGGCGTCGTGTTGTGACGCCGCGATCCAAGAAAAGCGAGCAGGTAGGGGAGCGATGGCGACCAATAAGAAGAAGATTTTCGTTACGCAAACTTTGTCGCAAGGGGCACGTGCCCTCCTCAACCAGCGGGACGATATCGAGCTCGTCGAGTTTCCGAACCTGATCTCGGCGAAGGATTTCGAGGCCTTGTTGAAGAGCCATGCCCCCGTCCACGGCGTGGCCCTCGGCGCCACCGCTTTCGGCGAGACCGAGCTCGAGGCCGCGCGTGACATGAAGGTGGTAACCCGCATCGGCGTCGGCTACGACGCCGTCGACGTGCCCGCCCTCTCCCGCCGCAAGGTGCCGCTGATGGTCGCCGGCAGCGCCAACTCGCCCTCGGTTGCGGAAGCGGCGCTGTTCATGATGCTGACGCTGGCCAAGCGCGCGCAGGAGCTGCATTCCTGCGTCAAGGAGGGCACCTGGGCCGACCGGCTCGGCATGCTGCCGTTCGATCTCTACGGCAAGACCGTGCTGATCGTCGGCTTCGGCCGCATCGGCAGCCGCACAGCGAAGCGCTGCCTGGCGTTCGAGATGAAGGTGCAGGTCTACGATCCCTACAAGGATGCCGCCGACATCAAGGCGGCCGGATGCGAGCCGGTCACCGACCTCGACGCCGCGCTGCCTCACGCCGACTTCGTCACCATCCACTGCCCGAAGACGCCGGAGACCGTCGGCCTGTTCGATGCCGACAGGATCGGCCGCATGAAGGATAGATCCTACCTCATCAACACCGCGCGCGGCGGCATCGTGAAGGAAGCAGCGCTCTATGACGCACTGACGTCCGGAAAGCTCGCCGGCGGCGGCATCGACGTGTTCGAGGTGGAGCCGCCGCCGGTCAGCAACGCGCTGTTCGCGCTGCCCAACGTCATCATGGCCCCGCATGTCGCCGGCGTCACGGTCGAGGCGGTGAGCCGCATGAGCGAGCAGACCGCGCGCAATATTTTGAGCGTGCTGGACGGCGATCCCATCAGGCAAAACGTCATCAACCAGGACGTGCTGGGCTGAGATCACGAAGGTCGGCGGCTCACCCCGCCCGCCTTCGGAAGGCCAGAAAGCGTCCCATTTTGGTGCAGATCGGGCCCCAACTCAGCCTTAATCAAACGCGCGTAATGGAGGCGGAAGCGCGGCGGCAGTGGGACAGACTGGCCGGCGTGCCGAGCTGGAGGATGGACCCTTGAACGAGATCGACCCGACCGACCAGACACTGGCCACCATCGCCAGCATCCTGGAGAACCCCGAGCCCGTCCTCGTCATTCGCAAGACCGAGACCGAGATCGTGGTTGCAGGCGAGCGCGAGCACATCGCGTCTGACGAGCCGCCGATCGTGGACGAGCATCCGGCGATCGACGAGCATCAATTGCTCGAAGAGCATCCCGTGGTCGAAGAGCAGCCGCTGGCGCCGGAGCACACCGATGCCGACGGCTACAGCAAGGTCGGTCCGGGACCCATGGTCGCGATCCGTCTGAAATGGACGGTCCACCGCGGCGATGACGGCCAGTACTATGTCCACGAGACCATCGGCGAGCAGTCCGCGCCTGTGGTCAGCGGTCCCATGACGAGCGAAGCCGCGGTGCGTTTCGTCGACACCCAGCAGGATGAGGCGAACAGGCGCTTCGAGCTGCTGCGCAGCGAGATCGCCGGCCGCAGCTCGCTCGCCGACTACGAGCGCAAGGGCGAAGCGTAGGCTCTCGCATTTGAACATCTAGTAGTCGTCGTCATGCCCGGGCTTGTCCCGGGCATCCACGTTTTTTTGTGCTGCGAGCACATTCGTGGATACCCGGGACAGCCCGGCCATGACGCTGTGGAGACAAGCGTGCCCCACGGCCCACGCCTCATCTGCGATTACCCGTCGTTGGACAGAGTCGAGCCTGCCGGCCTGCGCTGGGCCGCGTCCTCCTGTCGCTTTGCCTCGCCAAACTTTGGACCGGCTCCGAGCCTATTGAACCCGGAACCGCCGGAAGACGACTCACAGCAACGACAGTGATCTAGATCACTTTTTGCAAGCGAGCCGGCGCGTAAGCGTCGGTGCGGGGACCACCTGTTCAGGAGACGGAGATGAGGAAGCTGTTGGCCACGGCCGCATTCCTTTTGGCGAGCACTGCCGCGCAGGCGCAGTACACGTTTGAATATGGCGGGCGCACCATCCGCATCGATCCGGACCGCGGCACGGTGCAGATCCCCGGCGTCTACGACAACACAGGCCAGAATAAGCCCAAGAAGGCCAAGAAGAACGAGACGGCGCCGCAGCAGGCCACGGTCGATCCGCAAGCGCCGGCTGCTCCGGCCCCACCCCCCGCTCCTGCTGCGCCGCCCGCAGCCGTGCAGGCGCCCGCGGCCGCCGTCGCGCCGCCTCCTGCGCCGCCGGCTCCGCCGACGGCCGCGACTGCGGCCAATACGCCGGCCCAAACGGCCGTTGCGCCGCCGCCTGCACCACCTCCGGCCCCTGCGCCGGTCGAGCAGCAAGCCGCGCCCGCCGTGGCCCCGCCGCCCGCCCCGGCCGTGGCTGCGGCTCCGCCGGCCCCGCCTCCGCCACCTGCGCCTGCTCCCGCTCGCGTTGAAGCGGCCGCAGTGCCGCCTGCACCTGCAACCGCGCCGACGCGCGACCTCAATTCGCCGGTCGGCGTCTGGCTCACCGAGGAGAAGGAAGGCAAGGTCCGCATCGAGCAATGCGGCACCAACCTCTGCGGCTATTCGGTCGACAGCAAGTCCAACCAGAACGGCGAGCAGGTGCTGATCAACATGAAGGCGGGCAAGGACCAGAAATGGTCGGGCCGCATCCTCGATCCGAACTCGGGCTCGACCTACGATTCGACGATCGCCATGAAGGGCACCGACCGGCTACGTGTGCAGGGCTGCGCCTTCGGCGGAATGTTTTGCGGCGGCCAGACCTGGACGCGGGTGAATTGAGATCCGCCTGATCGTTCTTACGCAGACAAGGGGCCCGCGATGCGGGTCCTTTGCTTTTGCGCCCTGGCGTGCCGGCGTGCGCAGGCTCACACAGCCTCCTGCGCACGTGACAGCCCTCACATCGCCGGTTCCGCGCACGTGTCACGGTCCCCCCGCATGGTCAACCACAGGGGCGTGTCATGAACGTGTTTCGCAAGGCTCTATTCGCCACCGCCGTCGTCATCGCTGTCCCGCTCGCACAGGCCGACGCTGCGACAAGCACGTTCGATGGCGCGTGGAACGTCCGCATCGCTTCATCAAGCCAGGCCTGCGGCAACGGCGCGACTGTCTCTATCGGCATCAATAATGGCCAGATCGCATCGAGCAGCGCCGCAGTGACGGCGTCGGGGCGCGTCGTCGAGGCCGGCAACATCAAGGTCACCCTGAGCACCGGCATCAAGCGTGCCGTCGGCTTCGGCCGGCTCAGCGGCGCGTCCGGCTCCGGCACTTGGCGCGGCGCCATGTGCACGGGCACGTGGACGGCGGAGAAGATTTAGGTGCCGTGTCCCGGACAAGCGGCAGCGCGAAGCGTTGCCGCGCAGAGCCGGGACCCAGTGCTCTCAGTGGGTCGAAGATCTGGGTCCCGGATCGGCGACGCATCGCCTTGGGCGATGCGTCTTGTCCGGGACACGAGAGTCAGCCCACCGCCGCGCCATACTCCGCGTCAGTGACCGGCTCCAGCCAGGTCGAGTAGACGCCGTCGAGCGCTTCCTGCATGGCGATGTGGCACATGCCGTTGGTCGGCGATGCGCCGTGCCAGTGCACTTCACCCGGTGGAATCCAGACGGTGTCGCCGGGACGGATTTCCTGGACCGGGCCGCCCTTGGTCTGAACGCGGCCGACGCCCGAGATCACGTAAAGCGTCTGGCCGAGCGGATGATGATGCCAGTTGGTGCGCGCGCCGGGCTCGAATGCGACGCGCGAGACGTTCAGCCGTGCAGGCTCAGGGGCCATGTTGATGGGGTCCTGCCACACGGTGCCGGTGAAGTGTTCCTTCGGCGCGCGGCGGGTCGGCCGCGTGCCGGCGAGCGTGATGTCCATGAGGGTCCTCGTTCCTTGTCCGTTACTTCTTGCTGGCGGCGTAGCGCGCCTTGGTTTCGGCGTTCATGGGATAGAGGCCCGGCAGCACCGCGCCGTTGTTCACCTCGTTGACGATCCAGGCTTCCATTCGCTCCTGCTCGACGCCCTCATTGAGGACGTGATCGAGCATCGCCTGCGGGATCAGCACGCAGCCGTCCTGGTCGGCGACCACGATGTCGTTCGGGAAGACGGCAACGCCGCCGCAGCCGATCGGCTCGCCCCAGCCGACGAAAGTGAGGCCTGCAACCGACGGCGGCGCGGCATAGCCGTCGCACCAAACCGGCAAATTGGTGCCGAGCACGCCCTCGACGTCACGCACCACGCCGTCGGTGACAAGCGCGGTGACGCCGCGCTTGACCATGCGCGCGCAAAGGATGTCGCCGAAGATGCCGGCATCGGTGATGCCCATGGCATCGACCACGGCGATGCAGCCCTCCGGCATCGCCTCGATCGCGGTGCGGGTCGAGATCGGCGACGACCAGGATTCCGGTGTCGCCAGATCCTCGCGCGCCGGCACGAAGCGCAGCGTGAAGGCCGGTCCCACCAGCCGCGGCAGCCCCGGCCGCAACGGACGCGCGCCGCGCATCCACACATTGCGCAGGCCCTTCTTCAGCAGGACCGTGGTGATGGTGGCGGTGGTGATGCCGGCGAGGGTCTTGCGGGCTTCGGGGGACAGCGACATGGACGAGAACGAGCTCCAAGGTGCGGGAAAGAACGCGCGCATCTTGCGAGCCGCGAGCTTTGCGTCAAGGGCCAAGAGGCTAGCAATTACGCAGGGCCGCAGCGCCGTTATGCGATGCGATAACAAGGCTTTATCGCTTCCCCTTGCATTAATTTATTGGACTTGCGGGCACATTTACGCGAAGCAGGGACAAGCGGAACTCAAGGTCGAGCCCGCGTTCCCGAGAAGCCCGATTACGACAGCGCTCTGACAGCTCAATGGCCGCGACGCTTCCCCCGCCCCGCCTTCTGCCCAGTGGCGACAGTGCCGTCACGGTCGAGTTCAGCCGCACCATCGACAACGATGCCAACCAGCGCGTGCTGGCGCTCGACAAGGCGCTGCTAGCTGCGCCCATCCACGGCATCACCGAAACCGTGCCGACCTATCGCTCGCTGCTGGTCCATTACGATCCCGGCAAGATCGGCTTCGATGCGCTGGGCGAAAAGATCCTCCCGATCGCCACCCGGCCGCTGCCGCCGGTCACGAAAGCGCGCCGCTGGCGCGTTCCCGTCGCCTATGGCGGCGAGCACGGCATCGACCTCGAGGACGTCGCCAAGACGTTGGGCACCACGCCGGATGACATCGTCATCAGGCATTCGGGCGGCGATTACAAGGTCGCCATGATCGGCTTCACGCCGGGCTGGTCCTATCTCAGCGGCCTCGACAAATTCCTGCACATGTCGCGGCGGCAATCGCCGCGACTGTTGACGCCGGCCGGCACGATCTCGATCGGCGGCGTCCAGGCCGGCATCCAGTGCCTAGCCGCCCCAAGCGGCTGGCATCTGCTCGGCCGCACCCCGGTGCGAACCTATCAGCTCCACCGCAATCCGACCTTCCTCACCGAGCCCGGCGACCGCGTCACGTTCTACCCGATCGACCACAAGACATTCGAGGACATGGACCGCGCTGCGGAAGCCGGCGAGATCGTCGCTGAGCAGGTGGACGCATGAGCCGGCTCGTCGTTGCCAGCATCGGCCCTGCCAGCTCGGTCCAGGACGGCGGCCGCCACGGCGCGCAGCGCTACGGCTTGACCGTGAGCGGAGCGATGGACCGGCTGTCGCTTGCGGCGGCGAATACTCTGGTCGGCAACGAGCCGTTCGCGGCCGCCATCGAGATCGGCCCGTTCGGTGCCTCCTTCACCGCCCGCGACGGCGCCGTGCGCGTGGCGATATCGGGCGCGCCGCGCAATGCGGACATCGCCGGCAGCGCGGTCGCGATGGACACCTCGGTGACGCTCAAGGATGGCGAGACGCTGACGCTCGGCTTTGCCCGCGGCGGCGCCTTCACCTATCTCGCGATCGAAGGCGCCATCAAGGGCGAGGCCGTGTTCGGCAGCCTTGCCGTGAACGCCCGCGCCGGCCTCGGCAGCCCCTACCAGCGCCCGCTCCAGGCCGGCGACGAATTCACGGTCGATGCCGCGAGCGGCGCACCGGAGCTGCGCATCGAGCTGCCGAAGCCGGCGAGCGGCCCGATCCGCGTGCTGCTAGGGCCTCAGGACGACGAATTCGACGACGCCAACAAGGCGCTGTTCTTGGATAGTGAGTGGAAGATCTCGGCGACCTCGGACCGCATGGGGTACCGGCTCGAAGGCCCTGCGATCAAGCATCTCCACGGCCACAACATCGTCTCCGACGGCACGGTCAACGGCAGCATCCAGGTGCCCGGTAACGGCGCGCCGATCGCGCTGATGATGGATCGCGGCACCTCCGGCGGCTATCCGAAGATCGCAACCGTGATCACGGCCGATATCGGCCGCCTCGCCCAGACCTCGGCAGGAACCGCGTTCCGCTTCAAGGCGGTCAGCATGGCCGAAGCGCAGGACGAGGCGCGCAAGTTCGCGCAAGCGATCCGCAGCCTGCCCGATCGCCTGCGCTCCTCCGACATCGTCGCGCTCAACATCGAGGCGCTCAGCGATGCTAACGTGGCGGGCTATGCGGTCAGCGCGGTCGATGCCGGGACGTGGCAGGTCACGGCGGAGCCAGAAGCGACAACAAGACCAGAGGCGGAGAGCAACCCATGAAAACAGTCGATCTGAATTGCGACCTCGGCGAAGGTTTTGGCGCGTGGGAGATGGGCAACGACGCCGCGATGATCGAGCTGGCAAGCTCGGTCAACGTCGCCTGCGGCTTCCATGCCGGCGACCCCGACATCATGCGCCGGACGGTGGAGCTTGCGAAGGCGCGCGGCGTCTCGGTCGGCGCGCATCCCGGCTATCGCGACCTGCACGGCTTCGGCCGGCATCCGATCGCAGGGCTCAAGGCCTCCGAGATCGAGAACCTCGTCGCCTACCAGATCGGCGCGTTGCAGGCGATCGCGACTGCGGCCGGCCACAAGGTCACCCATGTGAAGGCGCACGGCGCGCTCTCCAACGTCGCCTGCGAGGACGACATGACGGCGAAGGCGATCGCTGCCGGCATCAAGGCGGTGGATCCCAGCCTGATCTTCGTCGTGCTCGCCAATTCGAAGCTGGTGAAGGCCGGCGAAGAGGCCAACCTGCCGATGGTGCACGAGGTGTTCGCCGACCGGGCCTATGAGGATGACGGCAACCTCGTCTCGCGCAAGAAGCCCGGCGCGGTGCTGCACGATGCCAAGGCGATCGCCGAGCGCGTGGTGCGCATGGTGCAGGACGGCGCGGTGGTGTCCGTCACGGGCAAGGTCATCAAGATGCGTACGGATACGGTCTGCATCCATGGCGACACGCCCGGCGCGGTCGAGATCGCGCGCGGCGTGCGGCAGGCGTTGAAAGGTGCGGGGATCGATGTGGCGCCGTTCAAGCGCGGAGCGTGAGCAGGGTTCGGTGTCGTAGGGTGGATTAGCGAAGCGTAATCCACCTCTTCTGCTGCATCCATACAAGTGGTGGGTTACGCCTTCGGCTAACCCACCCTACGCAGACACATCAGAACGGATGCACCGACAGCGTCCCGAACACGATCGCCGCGATCACCGCAAACGCGCTGTACATCGCAACGTGGTGCATGCTCGCCCCGGTCCGGCGCGAGAGCGAGCGCGCGTAGAAGTGCAGCCTGGCTTCCGCCGATAGTTCGCGCATGGTCGATCTCCAACGCCCCATTTGCGGGAGTATGAAGGATCAACCAGGACGGGAGGCAAGACGGTGGCGGAAATAGCGATGAGGGTTCTCTGGAGGCCCCCCATCGCAGACGCAAATTCTCTTGACCAGCAGGTTCCGAGAATCTTATTCGTTAAAGTCCGAGCCAGTTGGAACCGACTCGGATGACAATCGGATGACACCGAAGGCCGAAGCGCGATGATCCGACGCTTCAACCGCTAATACACGTCAGCCTGGAAGCGGCCGGTCTTCTTGAGCTCGGCGACGAAACTGACGGCTTCATCCGTCGAACGTGCCCCGAACTGGGCGACGATGTCGACCAGCGCGCGCTCGACGTCCTTGGCCATGCGCTTGGCATCGCCGCAGATGTAGAGATGCGCGCCCTCGGCGAGCCAGGTCCACAATTCGCGGCCAACCTCGCGCATGCGGTCCTGCACGTAAAACTTCTTCTCGCCGTCGCGCGACCAGGCCAGCGACAGGCGCGTCAGAAGCCCTGAGGTCTTCATGGCGTTGAGCTCGTCCTGATAGAAGAAATCGCAATCGCTGCGCTGATGGCCGAAGAACAGCCAGTTCTTGCCGGGCGCGCCGGTCGCCTTGCGGTCGAACAGGAAGGCGCGGAACGGCGCGATGCCGGTGCCGGGACCGACCATGATGATCGGCGTCTTCGGGTCCTGCGGCAGGCCGAAATTGTGCGCCTTCTGCACATAGACCTTGAGCTTCTCGCCTTCGTTGATCCGCTCGCCGAGGAAGGTCGAGGCGACGCCGAGCCGCCTGCGCTTGCCGATGACGTAGCGCACCGAGTCCACCGTCAGTGACAGCTTTCCCGGCGTCGCATTGTGCGAGGACGAGATCGAGTAGAGCCGCGGCTGCAGCGGCTCCAGCGCCTCGACGAAGGCCTCGGGATGCGGCCGCGTGCCGGAAAACTTCTGCAGTGCCGCCATCACGTCGAGCGTCGCGGCATCGCCATCGGGATCCTCCCCCTGCGCCAGCGCCCGCGCCTTCTCGCGCTGCGCGCCGCCGGTGATGAAGGAGATCAGCTCGAACAGCGTGTCGGGCGCCGGCGACAGCGAGACGTCGTCGATCAGCACCTCGCGCAGCGTCTTGCCGTTGACCTTGGTCGTGTGGGAGGCGCCGAGCAGCGCGATGATCTGGTCGACGAGGCCGACGTCGTTGCGCGGGAAAACGCCGAAGGAATCGCCAACGACATAGTCGAGCTTGCCCTCGGAGAGATCGAACTCGATGTGATAGGTCTCCTTCTCCGACTTGCCCTTGTTGAGAAGACGGCGCGACAGGAAGGTCGCCTGGATCGGATTATCCCGCGAGCGGCCGGGCTCTGCGATCGTCACGGTCACGGCCGGCGCCGGAGCGCCGGCCTTGTCAGCGGTCTTGTCCGTGATCTTGGCCGCGGGCGCCTTGTCGAGCTCCTCGTACAGCGACTTCAGCATCCGCGCAGTTTCCTTGCCGCCGGGGACGCACAGATTGAGCCGCGCTTCGCTGCGGGACGCGATCGCTTCCGAATAATCGTGGCAATTGTAGCCGCACTGGCCGCAATCCTGCTGTGCCATCGCCGCCATCATCTTGCGGCGCAGGGGACGGCCTTCGGCAAGCTTCATCCGCTCGGCGATCGGCATGGTCTGATCGTGCCACGGCGCTTCGCCGTCGTCGCCGTCACCGGCCGGCATGACCGCGGCGCCCTGCTCTGGCGACAGCGGCGTTGCGACATCAGGCGAGAGCAGTCCGGCAAAGAAGCCGTTTAGCCAGGAGCGCTGCGCGTCGGAGAATGGCGCGCTGGCGGGGATGATATCGAGTTTCGGCGGAGGCGTGATCTGGTTCATGCGGACACCTGTGCATCGGCAAGCTTGCGCAGCGTTTCGCCGTCATGGCGGCGCGCGAAGGAGAGGAAGGTTTCGTCGGGCGAGGCGCGATTGGCGAGATAGGCCTTGAGCAGCGCCTCGACCGTCTTCGGTGCGTCCTCGGCCTTGAGGTCGTGATAGACTTCCTGCCCGACATCGGCGTCGGGGCCGAACCCGCCGCCGGTGAAGAGGTGATAGCCCTCGACGGTGTCCTCCTCATTGACCGGCACGCGCGCGCCGATCAGTCCGATGTCGCTGATGTAATGCTGCGCGCAGGAATGATGGCAGCCGGTCAGGTGGATGTTCACCGGCTTGTCCATCGCGACGCGCGGTTCGCACCAGTCACCGATCTCCGCGGCATTGCGCTTGGTATTGGACGCCGCGAAGCGGCAGCCGGCATTGCCGGTGCAGGCGATCAGGCCGGCGCGGATGTGCGAGGCCTCGACCGCGAGCCCGATCTGCTTGATGGCGGCAATGGCAAGCTCGACATTCTCGTCGCGCACGCCCGAGATCAAGAGGTTCTGCCAGACCGTGAGGCGGATCTCGCCGTCGCCGAGGTCGCGCGCGACCTTGGCGAGGCCCCGCATCTGATCGGAAGTGAGCTTGCCGAGCGTGAGCGATACGCCGATCCAGTTGAGGCCATCCTGCTTCTGCTTGTGCACGCCGATATGCGCCATGCGATCCGCCGCGGGCCGCGGCGCGAACGCCTCTTCCGGCACGCGCGTGAACGGCGTCTTCAACCGCTCCTCGACCAGCTTGAGGAAGCCGTCATGGCCCATCGCGTCGAGCACGTATTTCAGCCGTGCCTTGTTGCGGTTGGTGCGGTCGCCATGCTCGATGAACACGCGCACGATGGCGTCGGCGACGGCGGTCGCCTGCTCCGGCCTGACGATGATGCCGGAATATTTCGCAAAATCCTTGTGGCCGGTGATACCGCCGAGGCCGAGCCGGAACCAGACCCCCGGCTCGACGCCGAAACCGTCCTTTACCTCATAGGCCGTGAAGGCGATGTCGTTGGTCTCTTCCAGCACCGCGATCCGGCCGGCGCCGTCGAAGGCGACGTTGAACTTGCGCGGCAAGCCGTAGAGCGAGCGGTCGTTGAGGATGTGGTAGTGCCACTCGCGAGCATAGGGCCGCGTGTCGATGATTTCCTGCGGATCGATGCCGGCGGTCGGCGTCCCCGTCACGTTGCGGATGTTGTCGGCGCCGGAGCCGCGCGAGCACAGGCCGAGATCCTGGATGCCCTCGATCATTCTGATCGCGTGCTTCGGCGGGATCTCGCGCAGCTGGAGATTGGCGCGCGTGGTCACGTGGCTGTAGGGGCCGCAGAGCTCGTCGGCGAGATCGGCAAGGCCTGACAGCTGCCAATGCTTCATGATGCCGTTCGGGATGCGCAGGCGGCACATGTAGGAGTCCTGCGTCGGCGCGACATAGAAGATGCCGTAGTAGCGCCAGCGGAAATTGTCCGCCGGGCTCGGCGGGGTGTTGTCGAGCGCCTGCTGGCGCAGCCGCGGATAGGCGTCGAAGGGATGCTCGTCGCGCTTGAACTTCTCCTGATCGGCGAGCTTCTTGCCCGACGCGATCACCTTGTCCTGCGCCTTGATGTGCACGGCATCGGGACCCACAGGCTCGGCATTCGCCTTGCCGCTGCCGCCACCGAGGCCGCGGCCGACGCGGCTGATCTGCAGGCCGGTCGTGAAGCCTTCGAGATAGCGTTTCTGCTCGTCGGTAAAGTCGACTGAGAGCGTATCGATTTTCATGGTCGGTAACGAAGCTCCTGCGGCCACCAAAGTGGCTTCGACGGATTGGCGCGACCCGCGAGGAACTGAAGGCTGGCTCAGAAGCCGGCTTCGTCACCCACGGTCCGATCAGCTTCGTTGCTGCGGGACTTGGCTCAGCAGGCACCTATGACAAGCTGGCCGCAGCGCAACATTCAAGTTGCGTGCCAGCTTGGTCGAAATAAAAACCAATGAAGTTTCAGATAATTAGGATGGGACCCGGAAACTGCCGGCTTGGGAACTCTCCCGAAATACGAGCAGCCAGCTCAAACATTAGCCAAGGATCTTAGATGCTCAAAAGCGAAGCAACCGCGAATCAGGCCTTCCAGCGGCCGACTCCGAAGGCCTCGAGATGCCCACGGATATCGGCGGGGTCGAAGGCCGGACCGGCAAAGGCGCCGAACGCTGCGGGAGCCTCAAGCGGCGCCCTGTTGCCGAGCGCCGCGTCGTAGAGATCGGGCCTGAACACCGCCATCGCCGTCTTGACCCCGTCAGGGGTGAGCGCCGTCTGGCCCCAGCGCACCATCTGCGCATAGAGCCAGGCGGCCTGGACCGGATCGGGCCGCCCTGCCCCTTCGCGTCCGACCAGCAGGTAGCGGCCGCTTTCGCGGAAGGTGCCATCGGGCGAGATCTTCAGGCGCCCCGTGAGGGTGCGTTGGATGACCTCGGCGTCGACGCCGATCCGTTCGGGTTGCGCCAGGATCTGCGCCGCCTCGGTCCGGTTCTCGGGATGCTCGATGAACTCGGCGGCCTTCACGGCTGCCCGCACCAGGGCTGCGACCACGTCCGGATTCTTGTCGGCCCAGGTCTGGCGGATCGCCAGCACCTTCTCCGCCGCACGGACCAGAATGTCGGCGACGAAATGCAGGATATGGCCGACGCCGAGATCGACCGCGACCGAGTTCCAGGGCGCGCCGACGCAGAACGCATCGACATGGCCGTTCTTCAGACTGTCGACCATATAGGGCGGCGGCAGCACCACGAGGCGCACGTCCTCGTCGGGATCGACGCCCGCCGCCGCCATCCAGAACCGCAATTGATAATTGTGGGTGGAGAACGGGAAGGTCATGCCGAAGGTGAGCGGCTCGGCCCCCGCCTTGCGGCGCTTGGCAACCACCTTCGCCAGCGCTTTCGCCGTCGCCATCGGGTCGAAGCGATCGCCGTCGATCTCCTCCATCAGCGCGGCATGGAGCGCCGGCGACACCGTGATGGCATTGCCGTTGATGCCGAGATTGAAGGCCGCGGCGATCGGCACCTTGACGTGACCGAGGCCGAGCGAGGACGCGATCGCCACGGGCGCGAGCAGATGCGCCGCGTCGAACAGGCCGATATTGAGCTTGTCGCGGACGTTGGACCAGGAGACCTCGCGCACCAGCTCGACCTCGAGCCCCTCGGCGGCGGCAAAGCCTTTGTCCACCGCGACGATCAGCGCGGCGGCATCGACCAGCGGAATGAACCCGATGCGGAGGGGAACGGTCATTTCAGCATCTCCGACGCGGTGATGATCGACTGCGCGATCTCGCCGATTTTCTTCTTCTCGCGCATCGCGGTGGAGCGCAGCAGCACATAGGCCTCGTCCTCGGTCAGGCCCTTCACCTTCATCAGAATGCCCTTGGCGCGCTCGATGATCTTGCGGTCCTCGAGCTGCGACTTGGTGCGCTCCAGTTCCTCCTGGAGCTTGGCGAAGGCGTTGAAACGGGACACGCAAAGGTCGAGGATCGGCTTGATGCGCTCCTTCTTCAGCCCGTCGACGATATAGGCCGACACCCCCGCCTCGACCGAGGCCTGGATCGAGGCTGAATCGCTCTGGTCGACGAACATGGCGACCGGCCGCTTCACCGCGCGGCTGACCTGGAACATCGCCTCCAGCACGTCGCGGCTGGGGTTTTCGAGATCGATCACGATGATGTCGGGGTCCGCCGCATAAATACGGGCCAGCAGGCTCTGCATCTCGCTGATATGGACGACTTGGGTAAACCCGGCCTCGCGCAATCCCTCCTCCAGGATCGCGGCCCGGATCGGGCTTTCGTCGACGATCACGATTTTGGGCGACTGTTCGGCGCTCATGGCTCACTCACGGCAGCTGATTCATCCATAGCACGCCGGATCGCCCTGCAAAGGGTTGTAATTATGCGCAATTGGAACTAGCTCAGGCAGGTCAATCAGGCAGATCCGATATGGATCAGACGGCTGCGCCCAAGGTCAGCTTCGTGTCGCTCGGGTGTCCTGACACAACGTAAACTTTCCGTGCCACCCACCCGCAAGAAAACGCTCACGCAGGTCAGCCTTCAGCTGCGAAGCAGAACTCATGCTCTCACGGAATCTTCGCGCCAACGATCATCTTGTCGAGAAGTGGCACCGCGGCCAGCACCGCCGCCTCAGTGCGGCCGGAGACCGCTAGCCGCACGACGTAGGAATTGCCGTCCTTGTCGCGGTCGGCGTAATGCGCGATGACTTCGATCGGCTGGTCCTTCAAGGACGGATTGTCGTAGCGGTTGATGATGACCTTCGGGCTGACCGAGGGAAGCGTGGTGATCTTGGCATGGTCGCCGGATGTCGTCGCCCAATCCTTATCACTCGTTGCGATCCATTGAACCAGTTCGGTCCGGTCCTCGTTATAGCGGCCCTCGGCATAGATGATTGCTTCTGCTTTACCGAATGTCTTCCCTTTAGGAACGAACATCAATGCGCCGTATTTGAGACTCGCGGCCTCGTCCCTCGCCCAACCATGAGGTGCTTTCACGCGTGGCCTGAATTCCGGGCACAATCGTTCCTGCCGATCGCAGACATGGATGATCTTGTCGACTTCAGCGCGGGCCGGAAACATGGCGCCATAAGAAACGGTGACGAAAGCCAAGCCGAAGATGAAGCGGCGCATCGTGGTTAAGCTCCGTGAAATCAAGCAAGAAACCGAATAACAACCAAAACGGGCGTGTTCGAGCAATTCACCTCGGATCCTCCACTCGCTCGATCCGAATGAGCTTCCAGACCAGGAACCGTCAGTCAGTAATATCGTCGCTGGTGACTGGCCGATCACGCCAACTACGCGCGCGTACTGCTTTAGCCGCGCGCCGCATACGTTAGTTGTTGAATTTCGCCATCGGTTCAATTACTTGGATCGCAAATCCAGACAATTCAGATAGGCTCCAGGCGATTACATGGACAGAGCGCCGCGCATTTCATTCACGTCACTCGGCTGCCCCAAGGCCTTGGTGGATTCCGAGCGCATCATCACGCGCCTGCGCGCGGAGGGCTATGAGCTCGCCCGCAAGCATGACGGGGCGGACATCGTCATCGTCAACACCTGCGGCTTCCTCGACAGTGCCAAGCAGGAATCGCTCTCGGCGATCGGCGAGGCCATGGCCGAGAACGGCAAGGTGATCGTAACAGGTTGCATGGGCGCGGAACCGGAAGCGATCGAGCAGGCCTATCCGGGCGTGCTCTCCATCACCGGCCCGCAGCAATATGAGAGCGTGCTCGACGCCGTGCATCGTGCACTGCCGCCGGCGCACAATCCGCATCTCGACCTGGTGCCGCCGCAGGGCATCAAGCTGACCCCGCGCCACTACGCCTATCTGAAGATTTCCGAGGGCTGCAACAACCGCTGCACCTTCTGCATCATTCCGAAGCTGCGCGGCGACCTCGTCTCGCGTCCCGCCGATGACGTGCTGCGCGAGGCCGAGCGCCTCGTCGGCGCCGGCGTCAAAGAGCTCCTGGTGATCTCGCAGGACACTTCAGCCTACGGCGTCGATCTCAAATATGCCGAGAGCCCGTGGAAGAACCGCCAGGTCCGCGCAAAATTCCTCGACCTCGCGCGCGAGCTCGGCGAGTTGGGAGCCTGGATCCGGCTGCAATATGTCTACCCCTACCCGCATGTCGACGAGGTCATTGCGCTGATGACCGAGGGCAAGGTGCTGCCCTATCTGGACATCCCGTTCCAGCATGCGAGCCCCGAGGTGCTGAAGGCGATGAAGCGTCCGGCGGCGCAGGACAAGACGCTGGCGCGGATCAAGCGCTGGCGCGAGGAATGTCCCGATCTCGCCTTGCGCTCGACATTCATCGTCGGCTTCCCCGGCGAGACCGATGCCGACTTTGCCTATCTGCTCGACTGGCTCGAGGAGGCCGAGATCGATCGGCTCGGCTGCTTCAAATACGAGCCGGTCGCCGGCGCCACCTCGAACGCGATCGAGAACCCCGTCCCTGAAGAGGTCAAGCAGGAGCGCTACAACGCGCTGATGGCCCGGCAGCAGAAGATCTCGGCGCGGCGGCTGAAGCGCAAGGTCGGCACGCGGCAGCAGGTCATCATCGACGAGGTCGGCCCAACCGTGGCGAAGGGCCGCTCCAAGGCCGATGCGCCGGAGATCGACGGCGCGGTCTATCTCTCCAGCCGCCGCCCCTTGCGTGTCGGCGAGATCGTCACCGCCAAGATCGAGCGCGCCGACGCATACGATCTGCACGGCAGCGTCGCCGGGTTCTGACCGCATTCCGTCATTGCGAGCGTAGCGAAGCAATCCAGAATCCCTCCGCGGGAACAGTCTGGATTGCTTCGCTGCGCTCGCAATGACAGTGTGGAGACGATCACGCCAGCCAT
Source organism: Bradyrhizobium sp. USDA 223 (assembly GCF_044909005.1). Classification (NCBI taxonomy): domain Bacteria; kingdom Pseudomonadati; phylum Pseudomonadota; class Alphaproteobacteria; order Hyphomicrobiales; family Nitrobacteraceae; genus Bradyrhizobium; species Bradyrhizobium sp. USDA 223. The sequence goes on along the minus strand of NZ_JBIYDR010000001.1, from coordinate 2,451,209 downwards.
TTCGGCACCCAGCGCTCCGGCCTTGGTGCGCGGGCGAGATCGGCCTGAGCCTCGGATAACTTCGCCGGTTCGCCGTCGATGGTCGGGCGCGCATCGTATTCGAAGCTCGGCATGACGCGGCCGTCGGCGTAGAGGCCGAACCTCATCGCATACCATAACCCGAGCTCAGGCTGAGCCTTCCACATCTGTTCGCGCAGATCGCGCAGCAGGGATTCGATCGAAGCGGCTTCCTCGAACGGCTGCGGTCCGCGCGTCAGCACGCGCGCTTGGTATTGCTTGCCGACGATCGCGACCTCGAAACGCGTCTTATCCCAGGCATTCTTGCCCTTGGGCAGATGGGCGGCCAGCCGCCAGCCGAGTTCGGCCATCATGCGATGGTTGGCCCAATAGTCCTCGCGGTCCCGGCTCCATTTTTCCATGAAGCCGCGGAAATCAGGCAGCTCCGGCGCTCCGTCGTCACACGTCGCCTTGTCGACAACGGGCTGGCCAGCGAGCCATTGCGCAAGTTCGACGGTCTGAGGCTCGACGTCGTCACGCGGCTTCAGATCGCTCCAGGCCCTGTCGAATTGCTGCGACGTCAGCCTCGTCAGCAGCGCATCGAGGCTCGGCGCCAGCAGCTCGTAATCACCCTCGGAGCCCAGACCGACGATCGGCGGATTGTCGCGATCAAGACCCGCGCCATACCAGCCGCCGACGACCGAGCCGTCAGGCAGGCGCATGAACAGCGAGAACCTGTCGCGCAAGGGACTGCCGTCGACGATCGGCGCGGAGTCCGAGAATTGGCCCTGCAGCGAGAAGCAGCCGACGCTGCCCCACGGGCGCCCTTTCAGCCAGGCCGCAAAGTCGACCAGCAGCGGCGGCGCCTCGATGCCGGGCGGAAACGCGCCGCGAATGCTGTCGAGGTCAATCGGATAGGGCGTATCGGACAAGGCTTTGAGCTATTTGGTTGGTCCCGCCTTCTTGGTCTGGGCGGTGGCGCATTCGGTTCGAACCAAGTCGCGTCCTTCGATCACAAACGCGCTAGAGGCGCAATGGTTTCGACGCGGGAAACAATGAAACACGATGAAACGTCAGGGATTCTCCTCAAGCTGTCTGCAATCGGCCTGACGATGGCCCTGCTCGCGTTTCCGGCCCCCGCCGACGCGCGATCGCCATCCACGGCGCAGGCCCGCCAGTGGTGCTTCGCAAGCGACGGCGGAGGCAGCGACGACCGGCGCTTCGCCGGCTGCTCGGCCCTGCTCAAGGCCAATCCCGACGATGTGCACGCGCTCGCCAATCGCGGCGAAATGTTTCGGCGACGTGGCGAGCCCGAGCGTGCCGTGGCGGACTTCAGCCGTGCCATCGAGCTCGGTGCCAGGGATCCCGACCTCCTGTACAATCGCGGCATCGCCTATGACGATCTCGGCGAGGCCGATCGCGCCATTGCCGACTACACGCGCGCCATTCGGCTGAACGCCCGCGACCCGCTCTATTTCAACAACCGCGGCAACTCCTACATTCACAAGAAAGCGTACGAGCTCGCGATGGCCGACTACGATCGGGCCATCAAGCTCGATCCGAAATTCGCGCTCGCCTATTTCAATCGCGGCACCGCCTTCAGCAACCACGGCGACGATGCGCGCGCACTTGCGGACTTTAATCTGTCGATCAAGTTCGACCCGAACTACGGGCCGGCCTACGGCAACCGTGCCCGCCATTTATCGCGACCGCGGCGACCGCCCCCGAGCGCTGGCCGATTTCGCCAGATCAGTCGATCTCAGTCCGAACAACGACCGCGACTATTATGCGCGCGCGAACATGAATTTTGATACGCACGATTATGCGCTGGCGCTCGACGATTACGACCGCTCCATCAGAGCGAATGCGAACCGCGCGGACGTGTTCAATTCGCGCTGCTTCACCCGCGCGATCGTCGGCCGCCTGCAGGAGGCGCTGGCCGATTGCGAGCAGTCGCTCAAGATGACTCCCAACGAGGCCTACACGCTGGACAGCCGCGCCCTCGCCCATCTCAAGCTGGGCAACCTCGACGCGGCGATCGCCGATTACGATGCCGCGCTGAGCATCAAGCCGGGGCTCGACGGCTCGCTCTACGGCCGCGGACTGGCGAAGCGCAAGAAGGGTGACAGCGAAGGCGCCGAGCGCGACATCGCGGCCGCAAAGGCGATCAACGCCGGCATCGCCGATGTGTTCTCGCACTATGGCGTGGAGTAAGCGTCACGTTAGGAATGTGACACTATAATGCATTCACGCAGCGGTCACGGACTCGGCCTAACTCTGCCCGCGCTGTCCGGAATTCGCCGCTCAAGCTGCTGCGCGTCGGGCTGATGACACGGATTGGGGCGACGAAGAAGCCGAGGAAGCCGCGCACCCGACCTGACCGATGCACGCTCGGCGAGCATCTTGCGAAATGCCTGCTTGACAAGTCCTGCCATTCGGCTGTACGGACGCGCCCCATGATCAACGCTCGGACCAACCAGCGCACCGAAATGCTCCGCCGTCGCTCGCGCGACGACGAGAGGGTGCGCCATGTCCGAGGACGCCGCTGAACCACTGAATTCAGCCAGTTTTTCGAGAAAGGCCGCACCCGCAAGGTGCGGCCTTTCTGCTTTTTGCGCCCTTTTTCCACCCCGCCTCCAGAGGAGTACGACATGACCACGCATCCGTATGACGCGCTGATGGACATCACCGCACGGCCGAAGACCGTGTTCGTCCGCGGCGCCGGCTCCTACCTCTGGGACGACAGCCGCAAGCGCTATCTCGACTTCGTGCAGGGCTGGGCCGTGAACTGCCTCGGCCATTCCCCGCCCGCGATCGCCGACGCGCTCGCAGCTCAAGCCAGGCGGCTGCTGACGCCGAGCCCGGCCTTCTACAACGAGCCGAGCCTGAAGCTGGCGCAGGCGCTGGTCGAGAACAGCGCCTTCGATCAGGTGTTCTTTGCCAATTCGGGCGCGGAAGCCAATGAGGGGGGCGATCAAGCTCGCGCGCAAATATGGCAGCCTGCACAAAGGCGGCGCGTTCGAGATCATCAGCTTCGAAGGCGGCTTCCACGGCCGGACGCTGGCGACGATGTCGGCCTCGGGCAAGAAGGCGTTCGAGCCGCTGTTCGAGCCGAAGGTCGCGGGCTTCAAGAAGGCCAAGCTCAACGACATCGGCTCGGTGGAAAAGCTGATCAACGCCAATACCGTCGCCGTGATGCTCGAGCCGATCCAGGGTGAATCCGGCGTATGGCCTGCGACCGATCAGTTCCTGCAGCAGCTGCGCGCGCTGACCGAGGCGCATGGCCTCTTGCTCATCTTCGACGAGATCCAGACCGGCATCGGCCGGACCGGAAAGCTCTTCCATTACGAGCACACCGGCATTGCGCCCGACATCATGACGCTCGGCAAGGGCATCGGCGGCGGCGTGCCGCTCGCGGCCCTGCTCGCGAGCGAACGCGCCTCATGCTTCGAGCACGGCGATCAGGGCGGCACGTTCAACGGCAACCCGATCATGTGCGCGGCGGGCCTCGCGGTGCTCGAGGAGGTCAAGAAGCCCGACTTCCTGAAGGCGGTCACCGAGACCGGCCTCCTGCTCGAAAGCGAGCTGCAGAAGGTCTCGGCCCGGCATGGCCTCGGTGGCGTGCGCGGGCGCGGCCTGTTGCTCGCGCTCGATCTCAAGCTGCCGATCGCACCCGGCATCGTCGCGCAGGCGTTCGAAGCCGGCGTGCTGCTGAACGCGCCGCAGGTCGACAGCTTGCGCTTCATGCCGGCATTGAACGTCACGAAGGAAGAGATCGCCGAGATGATCGAATGTCTCGACGCGATCTTGACCAAGGCCGGCGCGGCGAGACGCGTCGCATAGTGCTGTAGGGTGGGCAAAGCGAAGCGTGCCCACCATTTTTCACCGCAATGAAGATGGTGGGCACGGCGCTCCGCGCCTTTGCCCACCTTACGAAACCGCCGATGCCGAAAGAGTTACGGCTTCAAGATCGAAGCCCCCGTCGTCTTGCGGCTTTCGAGATCGGTGTGCGCCTTGGCGGCGTCCTTGAGTGCGTAGGCGTGGTTGATCGGCACGTGCAGCTTGCCGTTGATGACCGCGGCGAACAGGGTGTCGGCGCCTTCGAGCAGTTCCTTGCGCGTGCCGACATAATCGTTGAGCTTCGGTCGCGTCGCGAACAGCGAGCCGTGATTGTTGAGCTCGGCAATCGCGAATGGCGGCACGGGGCCCGAAGCATTGCCGAACGAGACGAACATGCCGCGCGGCTTCAGGCAGGACAGCGAGCCCGGGAACGTCGCCTTGCCGACGCCGTCATAGACGACGTCGCAGCCCTCGTTGCGGCTGATCTGCTTCACGCGCGCAACGAAATCCTCCTCGTTGTAGAGGATGACGTGATCGCAGCCATTGGCCTCCGCAAGCTCGGCCTTCTCGCGCGAGCCGACGGTGCCGATGACATGCGCGCCAAGCGCCCTCGCCCATTGGCAGGCGAGCAGGCCGATGCCGCCGGCGGCGGCGTGGACCAGAACGCGATGATGCGGCTCGACCTTGAAGGTCTTGTGCAGCAGATACCAGACCGTCAGCCCCTTCAACATCAGCACGGCGCCCTGCTCGTAGGTGATGTGATCGGGCAGCTTGACCAGCTTCTCCCAGGGGATGTTGCGCTCGCCGGTATAGGCGCCGAGATTGTGGTAATACGCAACGCGATCGCCGGGGTGAAAATTCGTGACGCCTGGCCCGACCGCTGTGACCTCGCCCGAGGCCTCATTGCCGGCGATGAAGGGAAGCCCCGGCGCCTTGTAGAGGCCGGTGCGGTAATAGACGTCGATGAAGTTGAGGCCGACCGCGTGCTGGCGGATGCGCACCTCGCCGGGCCCGGGCGCCGGCACGTCGACGCTCTCATAGACCAGGGCTTCGGGGCCTCCGACCTTGTGCACACGGATGGCTTTCGTCATCACCTGACCTCCTCTTCTTGCGGCTGAGCGAAAGCCATCGCGCCCGCCTTGTCAACTCGACGCCGACTGGAACGACCCAACGCGACTACTTGGCGGCTTTCCGGCGGTTGCGCCTCGCCAGCACGTTGAAGAACTCCACCGCCGCCGAGAACGCTATTGCGAAATAGATGTAGCCGCGCGGAATGTGGAAGTGGAATCCGTCCGCAACCAGCGCGACGCCGATCAGCACCAGGAAGGCCAGTGCAAGCATCTTGGTGGTCGGATGCTCCGCGACGAATCGCGCCACCGGGCCCGCCGAAACGTACATGACCGCGCATGCGATCACGACCGCCGCGATCATGATCTTGATGTCCTCGGCCATGCCGATCGCGGTGATGATCGAGTCCAGCGAGAACACGATGTCGATGATCACGATCTGGACGATCACCCAGAAGAAGGCGCTGCCTGTGGAGTCCTTCTCGCTCGCGTCGTGATCGGATTCGACCTCGCCGTGAATCTCATGTGTGGCCTTGGCGATCAGGAAGAGGCCGCCGCCGATCAAGATGAGGTCGCGCCAGGAAAAAGCATAGCCCTGGATCGAGAGCACCGGAGCGGTCAGGCCGATCAGCCAGACCAGGAGACTGAGCAAGATGAGGCGAAAGACCAGTGCCAGCGCAAGCCCGATCTGGCGCGCGCGCTGCGCCGGTTTCTCGGGAAGACGCGAGACGAGCACCGAGATGAAGATGACGTTGTCGATGCCGAGCACGATCTCGAGCGCCGTCAAGGTGAGCAGCGCGGCCCAGGCTTCCGGGCTGGTCAGCAGCTCCATCACGCCGATAATCTCGCCAGGGATTTCGCCAACCGGATCAAGGCATCGCTGAAGCTGATCCAGAGCGCGATGGCGCAGAGCACGATGGTCACCCCGGTGCCGACGCGAAAATCCATTTGCAGTGTGTAGAAGGCGAGCACCGCCCAAATCGCGATCAGCGACATCGTCAACCAGCGCAGCCGCACGACCCTGACAGGGTGCAGCACATGGAACGGCACGAACGTCAGCACGACCAGCGCGGCGACCAGCAGCGTCGCCCACAGCGGCGGCCAATGCAGCAGGAACAGATAGAACGCGGCCGCGTTCCACAGCGCCGGGAAGCCGCGGAAATGATTGTCGTCGGCCTTCATGCGCTGGTCGGCGAAGTACAGTGCACTGGTGACGATGATGGCGATGCCGAGCAAGGGAGCCGCGACCGGCAGCAGCATGCCGCTCGCGACGATCGCATAGGCCGGCACGAAGACATAGGTGCAGAAGTCGACCACGAGATCGAGCACGTCGCCCGACCAGTTCGGCTGCACGTTCTTGACGTCGAGTCGGCGCGCGATCGGCCCATCGATCGCGTCGATGATCAGGGCGACGCCCAGCCATTGAAACATCGCCGCCCAGTGCTCGCGCACGGCCTCCAGCATCGCCAGGAGCGCGAGCGCCGCGCCGAACGCGGTGAAGATGTGCACCGAGAAGGCTGCGGCGCGGATCGCCGGTCTCGGCTTCAGGGAATCCTGCTGCGTATCCATGGCTTCTGCTATCAGAATGCGACCGGTTTGCACATCCGCCATTGCGGCGCACGATCGCAAAATTCGCCATAAAATCAGGGAAATATAGGTGGGCTTGAATTTGCCGCCCGGCGTGTCAAATGTCGTTCCATGATAGACGCATCGACACTCCATGACGCGGCCGTGATTGGCGGCGGACCTGCCGGCCTTGCCGCGGCGATCGCCCTGGCGCAGGCGGGTGCCCGGACCGCACTGGTGGCGCGCCGCGTTCCCTATGCCGACAATCGCACCACCGCATTGCTCGGCGCCTCCATCGATCTATTGGAAGGCCTCGACGTCTGGTCGCGCTGCAGAGACAAGGCGGCTGCGCTGGAAGTCATGCGCCTCGTCGACGACACCGGCCGGCTGTTTCGTGCGCCGGAGGTGCGCTTCTCCTGTCACGAAATCGGCCTCGATGCGTTCGGCTATAACATCGACAATCGCTCGCTGATGCTGGCGCTGGAAGCGCGCGCGGCCGAGCTGCCCAATCTCGTCCGCTTCGACGACGAGGCCGAAAGCGTCGTCATCGAAGCCGTCGACGTCGCGCTGCGCACGGCGTCCGGACAGTTTCTCTCGGCCCGCCTGGTGGTGGGCGCCGACGGCCGGCACTCGCTGTGCCGCGAGGCTGCTGGCATCGAGGTGACGCGGCGCGAGTTGAACCAGACCGCGTTGACCTTCAACGTCAGCCATGCCCGGCCGCATCGCAACGTCTCGACCGAGTTCCACACGCCGCACGGGCCTTGCGTGTTCGTGCCCCTGCCCGGCGACCGCTCCAGCATCGTCTGGGTCGCAGCGCCTGCGCAGGCTGAACGGCTGCGCGGCTTGAGCGACGAGGAGCTGTCGGCGGCGATCGAGAAGCAGTCGCATTCGATCCTGGGCCGGATGAATGTGGAGCCGGGGCGCAACCTGTTCCCGCTCGCGATCGAGCGGCCGAAATGCTTCGGCCGCGACCGTATCGCGCTGGTCGGCGAAGCCGCCCATGTGGTGCCGCCGATCGGTGCCCAGGGACTGAATCTCGGTCTGCGCGATGCCGCCGACATTGCCCGGCTCGCGGGCGAGGCCATCGCCGCGGGACGGGATCCGGGCGCGGACGACGTGCTCAAGCGCTATGACCGCGCGCGCCGGCCGGACATCTTGAGCCGCACCTTTGCGATCGACATCGCCAACCGCTCTTTGCTCAACGACTTCCTACCGCTCCAGCCCGTCCGCGCCGTCGGCATGCACCTCCTCGGCGCCATCGGCCCGCTCCGCCGCTTCGCCATGCGCGAAGGCCTGACGCCGACCTGGCGGCGGTAGCCTTATAGCCTTTAGGTTGAACAGACATGCCGCGGGCTCGGTGCAACCTCTCCCGCTTGCGGGGGAGGTCGGCGCGAAGCGCCGGGTGGGGGCTCTCTCCGCGACGGGATTTTTTCTGCACTCTCGACAATCCCGACGCGGAGAGAGCCCTCTCCCCGACCCTCTTCCGCAAGCGGGAGAGGGAGCGCACCGGCCCCGCGGAAGAGATCAAGCCAATCTCATCACCATCAAGGAAACGCCAACCTTCCCGTCTGGATCGCCCACATCACGCTGGTCAGCGTGACCACCGAGGCGAAGGTGCCGAGCAGCACTGCGACGGAGGCGGACTCGATCCAGGCATCGTTCTGCCGGGCGATGACGAACACGTTGAGCGCCGGCGGCAGCGCGGCCATGAGCACGGCGGTGGCCGCCCAAGGCTGCGCAAACGGGCCGAACGCCAACATCAGGGCGAACGCCGCGAGCGGATGGATCAGCAGCTTGACCGCGATCACGCCCGGCACCTCCCACGGCACCCGATCGAACGGGCGGAGCGCCACGGTGACGCCGAGCACGAACAGCGCGGTCGGCGCGGCCGCGTTCTGCAGGAAGGTGATGGTGCGGTCGAGCGCGACCGGCAGCTCGATATGCAGCGCCGCCACCGCCGCGCCGAAGCAAGCCGACATGATCAGCGGATTGAGCACGATCTGCTTCAGCACGACGCCGAAAGCGTGGACGAGCGAGGGATGGTCGCGGTCGGAAAGCTCGATCAAGAGCGGCACGATCGTGAACAGGAAGATGCTGTCGCAGCAGAAGATCAGCGCGGTCGGCGCAGCCGCCTTCGGCCCCAGCACCGCGAGCGCAAGGCCAGGGCCCATGTAGCCGATATTGCCATAGCCGCCGGAGAGGCCCGCGAGCGTCGCCTCGCGCAGCGTCAGCCGTCCGAGCAGCTTGCCGACCACGAGCGCTAGCGTGAACGCCGCGACCGTCGACAGCGTCGTCGCCACCAGGAACGGCGGGTTATTCAATTCCGAAAACGGCGTCTTCGACATGATCGCGAACAGCAGCGCCGGCAGCGACACGTAGAGCAGGAAGAAGTTCATCCAGGCGAGCCCCGATTCCGGGATGGACTTGACCTTGCCGCAGGCAAAACCGACGAAGATCAAGCCGAAATAAGGCAGCGCCAGATTGAGGATATCGACCATTGCTGAAGTTTTTTCTGAAGGCTTGGGGGCTATCCGCCCCGGAGACGAAGGTTAATTCCAGCTGAGGGCACTAGCATCGGCCACAATCCTGGTCTATCGACGGGGGATGATTAAAGCGCGGACCGCCAAATTCCAGATCGGACAGGTCGTTCGCCACCGGATCTTCTCGTTCCGGGGGGTGATTTTCGACATCGATCCGGAATTCAACAACACCGAGGAATGGTGGTTATCGATTCCCGAGGAAGTGCGACCCCACAAGGACCAGCCGTTCTATCACCTGCTCGCGGAGAACGCGGAATCCGAATACGTCGCCTATGTCTCGGAGCAGAACCTATTGCCGGACGATTCCGGCGAGCCGGTCCGGCATTCCCAGGTCGCCGAGATCTTTATCAAGGACAAGGCCGGCGGCTATCGCCCGCGCAATCCCTCGCTGAACTAAAGCTTCAGAAACCGGGCCGGCGCCTCGGCTCCACCTCTCCCCGACGGGGAGAGGTCGGATTGCTATGGCGCGCATTGCGCGCCTGAGCAATCCGGGTGAGGAGCCGCAGCGCCCAGTGAGACTGTAACCCCTCACCCGGATCGCATCTTGCGATGCGATCCGACCTCTCCCTTCGGGAGAGTTGAACGGAGCCCGATAGTCGGCACCGCGTCCGTTGAGAATTGCGCACCATCGAGCGGCCAGCAAAAAAGGCGCTCCAACCGAGCGCCTTTTTCACGTCCGGGATTTTATCCCGATTACTTCTGACCGGTCGGAGCCGCGCCGGGCGCGCCACCACCCTGCTGCTCGAGCTTCTTGCGTTGCTCTTCGGCCTTCTTCTGCAGCTCTTCCTGCAGCTTCTTCTGGGTCTCCTCGAACACCTTCGGATCGGTCGGCGGACCGTCATAGGCCTTCTGGAATTCGCCGGTGAGCGGCAGCGGCAGCGTCAGCGGCGCGCCGTTGGCATTGATCGCCTGGACAACGAGATTCTGGCCCTTCTTCATGTTGTTGATGAGCTCGGGCGTGGCCTCGTAGTCAGACATGCAGCCGTTCTGGAAGCAGATCACATAGGGCTGCTGCAGCGGCGCGTTGCTGTCGACGATGATGCGGGTGCCGTGCACGAGCTGCATGCCGAGCGGCAGCGTCACGCGCAGGATCTTCTTCGGTTCGCCTTCCGGCTCAATGATCACGGCCGCGATGACCGGCTGGCCCGATTCGATGCGGCCGTCCTTGCCGGTGAAGCAGACCTGCTTGGCATTGGCGTCCTGGCCCTTGAGGCAGAACTTGGTCCAGGGCGCATAGATCAGCTGGATCTGCTGGTCGGCGGGCTGGGCTCCGCCCTGCTGCGGGGCGCCTTGCGCCGGAGCCTGCTGGGCCTGCGGGGATGCTGCGGGCGCCGGAGCCTTGGGAGCTGCCTTGGGAGCAGCCGCCTTCGGAGCCGGGGCCGGGGAGGCCTTGGGCGCGGCGGGGGCGCCTGGGGCCGGCGCAGGGGTCTGAGCCTCGGCGGCAAACGGAACGGCCAACGCCGTCGCCGTCAACAGGGCGAGAAGTCGCCCGCGCGGCCGGACGGACGCGGCCAAGTAACGGAAATTCATTGCGGAAAACCCTTTCTGAACGGGAAGTGCCCGAACCGCTCCGAAGCGCCGAACCTGGCCGCCTTGGGCGCGGCTCTCTCCCCGTCAATTGAGGCGGATAAGTGACGGGCTCGACGCTCTTGCGCGATTGGGTGCCTTCTTAACGTGGCCGACGAAAAGATCAATGCCGACAAGCGTCTTTGGCCGGTCTGGTGCGAAAGCCCCATCAAATTCCCTGTGATAAGATTCGCCCGACGGTCCTCGAATCACCTTGTGCCGATGTTCATGTTCCAGCGCCTCTTCGAGGGCCCCGGCCTCGGCCTCCGCCTCTATACGCTTGCCCTTGCGCTTGCCGGGATGCTGTCGGCGGGCACCGCCGCGGCCGAGGAGGCCCATGCGATCGCCATGCACGGCAAGCCGGCGATGCCCGCCGGCTTCAGCCACATGCCCTACGCCGACCCCGATGCCCCCAAGGGCGGTCGCCTGACCTGGGGCATTCTCGGCACCTTCGACAGCCTCAATCCCTTCATCGTGAGGGGATTGGCGGTGCAGCCGGTCCGCAACTACGTGGTCGAGAGCCTGCTGGCGCGCGGACAGGACGAGCCGTTCACGCTTTACGGCCTGCTCGCCAGGACCGTCGAAACCAATGACGAACGAAGCTTCGTCACCTTCCACCTCGATCCCCGCGCTCGCTTCTCCGACGGCAAGCAGGTCACGGCCGAGGACGTGCTGTTCTCCTGGCAGCTGCTGCGCGACCACGGCCGCCCCAATCACCGGCAGTACTACGGCAAGGTCGCCAAGGCCGAAGCGCCCGATCCCCTCACCGTCCGATTCGACCTGACAGGCGCCAACGACCGCGAGCTGCCGCTGATTCTCGGCCTGATGCCGATCCTGCCGAAGCACGCCATCGACGTCGCGACCTTCGAGGAGACGACGCTGACCGCGCCGATTGGCTCAGGCCCCTATCGCGTCACCGCGGTGAAGCCCGGCGCCAGCGTGACGCTTGCGCGCAATCCCGATTATTGGGGCCGCGACCTCGCCATCAATCGCGGGCTCTACAATTTCGACGAGATCCGGCTCGACTATTTTCGCGAGGCCAACGGGCAGTTCGAGGCGTTCAAGCGCGGCCTCTACGATTTCCGCGTCGAGCACGAGCCGCTGCGCTGGCACGATGGCTATGACTTTCCGGCAGCCAAAAGCGGCGAGGTGATCCGCGACACCGTCAAGCCCGGCCTGCCGCAGCCGTCCGAATTCCTGGTGTTCAACACCCGCCGTCCTGTCTTCGCCGACATCCGCGTGCGGCAGGCTCTGACGCTGCTTTTCGACTTCGAGCTGGTCAACCGCAGCTATTTCTTCGCCCTCTATTCGCGCGTGGCCGGCTATTTCGCCGGCTCGGAGCTGTCGGCCTATGGCAGGCCTGCGGATGCGCGCGAGCGTGAGCTGCTCAAGCCGTTCGCCGCAAAGATTCCGCCCGACATCCTGGACGGCAGCTACCGCCTGCCGGTCACCGACGGATCAGGCCGCGACCGCACCACGCTGCGCGCGGCGCTGAAGCTGCTGTCGGAGGCCGGCTACGATCTCGACGGCACCGTGCTGCGCAATCGCGCGACCAAGAGCCCCTTCACCTTCGAGATCATGGTCACGACGCGCGACCAGGAGCGCATCGCGCTCGCCTTCCAGCGCGACCTCAGACGCGCCGGCATTGAGGCCAGCGTGCGCTCGGTCGATCCCGTGCAATTCGACCAGCGCCGGCTCGCCTACGAGTTCGACATGATCCAGAACCGCTGGGACCAATCGCTGTCGCCCGGCAACGAGCAATATTTCTATTGGGGCAGCGCGGCCGCGGACAATCCGGGCACCCGCAACTACATGGGCGCCAGGGATCCCGCCGTCGATGCCATGATCGCCGCCCTGCTCGAGGCCCGTGAACATACGGATTTCGTTTCGGCGGTGCGCGCGCTCGACCGCGCCCTGATCGCGGGCTTCTACACAATCCCGCTGTTTAACGTATCGGAGCAATGGATCGCGCGCTGGAATCGGATAGAACGGCCCAAGACCACCTCGCTCTCGGGCTATTTGCCGGAGACCTGGTGGTCGAAGGGGCAGCCGCAAGCTCATCAAGCGAAGTGACGCCGTGAACCAGCCAGCAATATCGCCGACGCTCGACACACTGTTTCAGCGCACGCTGATGCGGCAGCCCCACGCGACCGCCCTGCTCGATCCGCTCAACAAGACACGCATCACCGGGCACCATCCGCGGCGGATGACCTACACCGAGGCCGATACCGCCATCGAGGCGCTGTCGGCGCATTTCGTCGAATCGGGCCTGCCGGCCAATTCCGTGATCGCGATCCAGTTGCCGAACACTGTCGAGTTCGTGCTGACCGTGCTCGCCGCCCATCGCGCCGGCCTCGTCGTCGCCGTGCTGCCGCTGCTCTGGCGCCATGCGGAACTGACCGCCGCGCTCAACCGCACCGCCGCGCGCGCCATCGTTACCATGAGCACGGTCGACGGCGTCAGCTATGCCGATCTGGCCATGCACGCCGCGGCCGAGGCGTTCTCGATCCGGCACGTCTACGGCTTCGGAAGCGACCTGCCCGAAGGCATGGCTTCGCTCGACGACGTCCTGGCACGCCCGCCCGGCACCACGCGCGCCGTGATCCAGGACGGCCGCAAGGCGGCCATGATCTCCTTCGACGTCACGGCGGAGGGCTTCCGCCCGGTGCCGCGGCCGCATTTCAGCCTGATCGCGGGCGGCCTTGCGATGTCGCTCGAAGCCGACATCAAGCAGGGCGCGACCGTGATGGCGGCGTTCACGCCGATGTCGTTCGCAGGGCTCGCCTCCTCGCTCGCGGTGTGGCTGCTCTCGGGCGGCACGCTGGCGCTGCATCATCCGTTCGAGAACGATGTGCTGGAGCAGCAGATCAACGAGCACGAATGCGAGGTGCTGATCGCGCCGGCGCAGCTCGCGCTGCGGCTCGGCGATGCCGACCTCGCGGCGCGGATGCCCACCTTGCGCAACGTCATCGGCCTGTGGCGCGCGCCCGAGCAGGTCGCGGCGAGCGATGCCTGGATCGCGCCGCATGCGCCGCTGACCGACGTCTATCTGTTCGGCGAGGCCGGATTGTTCGGCGCCCGCCGCGGCGAGGACGGCATGCCGGTGCCTGTCATGCCCGGGCCGCACGGCGCTCCGCGCGAGCAGTCCGGCTCCTCCATCGCCGGCGAGATCCTGCTGACGCCGAAGGGCACGCTCGGCCTGCGCGGTGCGATGGTGCCGATCGCGGCCTACGCCCCGCCGCAGCCGGTCGGCGAGACGCTGACGGCGCAGCCACCGCGTGACTATGTCGACACCGGCTATGCCGCGCGGCTCGATCGCCCGAGCGGCGCGATCTGCATCACCGCGCCGCCCTCCGGCATCATGGCGGTCGGCGGCTATCGCTTCCTCTCCAACGATTTGCAGGAATGGGCGCGCCGGCTCGGCCAGGGCGCCCTGCTCACGGCGCTGCCCGACCGCCTCTCCGGTCACCGGCTCGCCGGGCGAGCCCAGGACAATGCCCGCGCCCGCGAGGCGCTCAGCGAGCTCGGGCTTAACCCCCTGATGGTCGAGGCTTTTCGCGACCGCTCCGGGCCGGTCTAGGCGCGGTTTCAGCGCCTGCGTTGACGCAGCATTAAGGCGGCCAAACTAGATTGCGGCGGCAAATTGTTGCGCGATCAGAGTTTTTACATGTCCCAGGCGGGCCCGATCCTGTTTGTGTCCGATGCCGAACGCCCCGCCTTCGTGGCGGCGCTGGACGAGGCCCGGCTCTTTCCCGTCGTCGACACCGACTGGACCAGCGCGCCGCGCGCGGTCGAAGAGGTGCAGCCGGCCGCGGTTCTCGCTGCGGTCCATGCCGGGCACGAGCCGCATGTGACGCGGCTCGCAAAGACGATCGCCGCTCAATCGCTTTACCTGCCCTTCGTGGCCCTGGATGCGGCGGGCACGCTGCCGCACAACGCCCTGCCCTTCTCCTCGCGCGGCGGCAGTCCCGACCGGCTGATCGCGCGGCTCCGGGCGGCGCTGCGCGTGCGGACATTGCACGCAACGGTTCTGCGCCGGCTGCCCGAAGTGAAAATCGCGCTGCCGCAGGGCGATCCCGCACGCGATGCCACCGTGCTCCTGATCGGCCGCGGCGCGGCTTACCCTGCGCTCTCCGTCGCGTTCGGCGAACGCGTCGGCGTGGTCGGTGCGCTCTCGATCGAGGCTGCCGCAAAACACCTCAATACCCGCGACCTCGACGGCGTCGTGCTCGCCGAAGGTTTTACCGCGCGCGTGACCGATGCGTTTCTGACCGTGCTCGCCGAGGACACCCGCTTCCGCAGCCTGCCCGTGGTCGTCACCGCCCACCACCTCACCCAGAGCTACGACCTGCCCAATCTCGAGCTGATCACCGGCGAGCCGCCGAGGATCGCGGCCAACGCGCTGCCCTTGATCCGCCAGCACGCCATGGAAGCGCAGCTGAGCCGCACGCTACGCTCGATCGATGCCGGCGGCTGGCTCGATCCACGCAGCGGCCTGCTCACGGTGGAAGCCTTCGCCCGCGATTTCGCCAAGGCTGTCGAGCAGACGCTGGCCCGCGGCGGCGGCCTCTCGGTCGCGCGCTTCGCCTTCGATCCCAACAATCCTCGCGCCCAGCTCGACGCCGCCCGCATCCTCAGCCGCCTGATGCGGCAGATGGATTTTGGCGCCGCGCAGAAGGACGGCTCGGTCATCGTCGTGTTCGCCGAGACCGACTTCCGCACCGCGCATATGATCGCGCGCCGCCTGTCGGCGGTGATGCGGCACACCTCCAACGGCAAGCACGAGATGCGCAGCGATCCCGTCGTCAGCGTGGACTCGCTGTCGCCGTCGGACACGGCAAGGTCCTTGCTGGCGCGGCTGTCGGCGGACGCATCGAGGGCGGCGTCGTAGTTTTTCGCGAGCTGCAGCAACGAGCACCGTCATTGCGAGCGCAGCGAAGGAATCCAGATTCTCTGCGCGGAGAGACTCTGGATTGCTTCGTCGCAAGGGCTCCTCGCAATGACGTGGTGAGAGCCGGGCCTACGCCGCCTTCTTGCTCTCTGCGAGCTGCGCCAGCTGCCGCATGATCTCCGTCGTGCCCGCGAGCCGCTCTTCCGGCGTCTCCCAATCCTGCAGGAACACCACCTTCATATCGGGGCGCACCTTGGCAGCCTGGCCGTAGCTGCGGATGAAGGTCACGAGGCGTTCCGGATAGGCGAAGGAATTGTCGCGGAAGACGATGACGGCGCCCTTTGGACCCGCGTCGATCTTCTCGACATTGGCCCTGCGGCAGAACGCCTTGATCGCGGCGACCTTGAACAGATAGCGCACCTCGTCCGGCAGCACGCCGAAGCGGTCGCGCATCTCGGCGCCGAAATTCTCGATCTCCTCCTCGGTGTCGAGATCGGCCAGGCGCCGGTACAGCGACAGCCGCACCGAGAGGTCGCTGACATAGTCCTCCGGAATCAGCACGGGCATGCCGATGGTGATCTGCGGCGACCAGCGATCGGCGGCGGGCTCTGAGACGCCGGCCTTGAGGTTGACGATCGCCTCCTCCAGCATCGACTGATAGAGCTCGAAGCCGACCTCCTTGATGTGGCCGGACTGCTCCTCGCCGAGCAAATTGCCGGCGCCGCGGATGTCGAGGTCGTGGGACGCCAGCTGGAAGCCGGCGCCCAGCGTCTCCAGCGACTGCAGCACGGTGAGCCGGCGCTCGGCCTGCGCCGTGATCTTCTGCTGCGCCGGCAGCGTGAACAGCGCATAGGCCCGCAGCTTGGAGCGGCCGACGCGGCCGCGCAGCTGGTAGAGCTGGGCAAGGCCGAACATGTCGGCGCGGTGGACGATCAGCGTGTTGGCGTTGGGGATGTCGAGGCCGGACTCGACGATCGTGGTCGACAACAGAACGTCGAACTTGCCGTCGTAGAACGCGGTCATGATGTCCTCGATCACGGCCGGCGGCATCTGGCCATGCGCGACCGCGACCTTCATCTCGGGCACGTTCTTGTCGAGGAAGTCCTTGACCTCGGCGAGGTCGTCGATGCGCGGCACGACGTAGAACGCCTGGCCGCCGCGATAGCGCTCGCGCAAGAGCGCCTCGCGGATCATCAGGGGATCGTGCGGGGCGACGAAGGTGCGCACCGCGAGGCGATCGACCGGTGGTGAAGCGATGATCGAGAGCTCGCGGACGCCGGTCAGTGCCAATTGGAGCGTGCGCGGGATCGGGGTTGCCGACAGCGTCAGCACGTGCACCTCGGCGCGCAGCGCCTTCAGCCGCTCCTTGTGGCTGACGCCGAAATGCTGCTCCTCGTCGACGATGAGCAGGCCAAGGTCGCGGAATTTGATCGCCTTGCCGAGCAACGCGTGGGTGCCTACGACGATGTCGACCGAGCCGTCGGCGATGCCCTTCTTGACCTCGTTGAGCTGCTTGGTCGGGATCAGGCGCGAGGCCTGTGCGACATTGACAGGAAAGCCTTTGAAGCGCTCGCTGAAGGTCCGGTAGTGCTGGCGCGCCAGCAGCGTGGTCGGCACCACGACCGCGACCTGCTTGCCGTCGAGCGCCACGGCGAAGGCGGCGCGCAGCGCCACCTCGGTCTTGCCGAAGCCGACGTCGCCGCAGATCAGGCGATCCATCGGGCGGCCCTTTTCGAGATCCTTCAGCGTCGACTCGATCGCGCCCAGCTGGTCCTCGGTCTCGTCATAGGGGAAACGTGCGCAGAACTCGTCATAGACGCCCTGCTGCACCGGCAGCTTCGGGGCCTCGTGCAGCATGCGCTCGGCCGCGATCTTGATCAGCTCGCCCGCGATCTCGCGGATGCGGTTCTTCAGTTTTGCTTTTCGGGTCTGCCAGCCCGAGCCACCGAGGCGGTCGAGCTCGACCGTGGTTTGATCAGAGCCGTAACGCGACAGCAGCTCGATGTTCTCGACCGGCAGGAACAGCTTGGTCTCGGCGGCATAATGCAGCTCGAGACAGTCATGCGGCGCGCCGGCGACGTCCAGCGTCTGCAGGCCGATGAATCGGCCGATGCCGTGATCGACGTGGACGACGATGTCGCCGGCGGTGAGGCTCGTCACCTCCGAGATGAAATTGTCGAGCTTGCGACTGGCCTTGCGCGGCCGCACCAGGCGGTCGCCGAGGATATCCTGCTCGCTGATGACGGCGATCTCGTCGGTCTCGAACCCGCTCTCGAGGCCGAGCACCGCGAGCATGGTCTCGTTGCGCGGCGTCGCCTGCACCGTCCGCCAGGAATTGACGCTGGTGGTGTGGGCGAGCTTGTGGTCTCGCAGCATCGAGGTCATGCGGTCGCGCGAGCCCTCCGTCCACAGCGCGATCACGACCTTCTTGCGCTGCGCCTGCAAGGCCATCACATGCGCGACGACGGATTCGAATACGTTGACCTTGCTGTCGTTGCGCTCCGGCGCGAAATCGCGGCCCTTGCGCGCACCTGCATCGACGACGCCGGTGCCGTCGGTCGGCACCGAGAACGGCGTCAGCCGCGCCAGCGGGATATCGCCGAGGCGCTTGGCCCATTCCTCCTCGGTCAGATACAGCCGGTCGGGCGGCAGCGGCTTGTAGATCGCGCCGCCGCCGGGATGCTCCATCGCCTCGCGCCTGGCCTCGTAATAGTCGAGGATCTGCTTGAATCGCTCGCGCACGGCGTCCTCGGCCTGCGGCTCGATCGCGATCGCAGCGCCTTGCAGATAATCGAACAGCGTGTCCATCCGGTCCTGGAACAGCGGCAGCCAGTGCTCCATGCCGGGATGGCGGCGGCCCTCGCTGACCGCTTCGTACAGCGCATCGTCGCGCTCGGGCGCGCCGAACTCGGCGACATAGCCCATGCGGAATCTGCGGATGGTGTCGGTGACGAGCTGGAACTCGGAGACCGGCACGAGGTCGAGCGAACGCATGTCGAGCAGCGTGCGCTGGGTCTCGGCGTCGAAGGAGCGGATTGATTCCAGGCTGTCGCCGAAGAAGTCGAAGCGCACCGGCTGCTCGAGGCCGGCCGGAAACAAATCCAAAATGCCGCCGCGCACCGCGTATTCGCCGGGCTCGCGCACGGTGGAGGAGCGGTTGTAGCCGTTGTGCTCGAGCCAGGCGACAACGGTGTCCATCGGCACGACGTTGCCCGGCGCGACCGACAGCGCCTGCGCCGCGACCAGCTCGCGCGCAGGCACGCGCTGCACCACCGCGTTCACCGTCGTCAGCACGATCAGCGGCTTGTCGCTGCCGGTGAGCGAGGCCAGCCGCGCCAGCGTGGTCAGGCGCTGGGCGAGAACGCCGCCATGCGGCGAGACGCGGTCATAGGGTTGGCAATCCCAGGCCGGAAAGGCCAGCACCGGCAGATCGGGCGCGAAGAACCGCAATCCGCGCTCGAGCGACTGCATGCGCCCGCCGTCGCGGCAGACGACCGCAAGGCTGACCGCCGGCTTCTTCGGCCACCCCGCGATGGCACGGGCGAGATCGGAGACGATAAGGCCTTCGGCACCTTCCGCGACATTGGCGAGCGTCAGCGCGCGGCCGGGCGCGAGCAGCTCGGCCGGAGATTTCATTCCCTGCTTCATGCGTTGCCGTCCGCGATCGGAAACGCCGCCTTGATGCGGGCAAACAGCGCGCCGGCGACGTCGGCCGGCAGCACCTTGTCGCCCGTGATGGCGGCATAGAGATCGGG
Organism: Bradyrhizobium sp. USDA 223; assembly: GCF_044909005.1. Classification (NCBI taxonomy): domain Bacteria; kingdom Pseudomonadati; phylum Pseudomonadota; class Alphaproteobacteria; order Hyphomicrobiales; family Nitrobacteraceae; genus Bradyrhizobium; species Bradyrhizobium sp. USDA 223. The sequence continues at coordinate 2,431,987 of NZ_JBIYDR010000001.1, read as the reverse complement.
ATCGTTGACCTCGAGCAAGGTTTCGAGCTGGCTCAGGTCGTCATCGGACAGATTGCCGATCTCGGCATCCGCGAAGCGGCCGAGGATCAGGTCCATCTCGCGCGTGCCGCGGTGCCAGCAGCGGAACAGAAGCCGCTTGCGGCGGTCATCCAGCCCGCTGCTCGATCGTGTCGTTCCCGTCATGTCTCAAATCCAGTCAAACGCAGAAAGCCCGGACGTGCCGGGCGGGGGTGATATAGCCACTCGAAGAGGCCATGTCAGCCCTTTGTTGTTGCAATTGTTTATGCTCGTCATTGCCGGGCTTGACCCGGCAATCCATCCTCTTGAATAGATGGATGCGCGGGTCGAGCCCGCGCATGACGATTGCTGCACAAATGCGCCCCAGCCTGCTCAATCCGCTGTTTGCTCCCGTGACCAGCCTGTCCGGCGTCGGTCCGAAGCAGGACAAGCTGCTGCAGTACCTGCTCAGCCGCAGCGAGACGCCGCGGCTGGTTGATCTGCTGCTGCATCTGCCGAGCCAGGTCATCGACCGCCGGGCCCGGCCGAAGATCCGCGACGCGGCCGTTGGAACCATGGTGACACTGGAGGTCACCGTCGATCGTCACCGCCCGTCCCCGCCGCGCAACGCGCGCGCGCCGCATCTGGTCTACGCCAGCGACGATACCGGCGACGTTGTGCTGACCTTCTTCCGCGCCAAGCCGGGCTATGTCGAGAAGCTGCTGCCGGTCGGTGAGAAGCGCTACGTCTCCGGCACGCTGCAGATGTATGACGGCATCCCGCAGATCGTGCATCCCGATCGCGTGCTCGACGAGGAGGCGATCGCAAAGCTCTCCGGGATCGACCCCGTCTACCCGCTGACGGAAGGCCTCGCGCTCGGCTCGCTCCGCCGCGCGATCGCGCAGGCGCTGCAAAAGCTTCCCGCACTGCCGGAATGGATCAGCCCGGAGGTGCTGCGCCGCTGCGACTTCCCGCCGATTACGGAAGCGCTCAACCGCGTGCATCAGCCGGTCGAGCTGACCGACATCCTGCCCGACCGTCCCTTCTGGTCGCGCCTCGCTTTCGACGAGCTGTTGGCCGGCCAGCTCGCGCTTGCCCTGATCCGCGCGCAGCTGCGCCGCCCCGCCGGCGTGCGCAATGCCGGCGACGGACATCTGCGCAACAAGATCATCGACGCCCTGCCTTACGCGCTGACGCCGTCGCAGCGCAACGCTGCGGCGGCGATTGCCGAAGACCTCAAGCAGCCGCTGCGCATGCTGCGCCTGCTGCAGGGTGACGTCGGCTCAGGCAAGACCGTGGTGGCGCTGCTCGCGGCCGCCGCGGTTGCAGAGGTCGGCAAGCAGGCGGCGCTGATGGCCCCGACCGAGATTCTGGCGCGCCAACACATCAAGACCATCGCCCCGCTTGCCGAGCGCGCCGGCATGCGTGTCGCCATCCTCACCGGCCGCGAGAAGGGCAAGGAGCGGCGCGAGATCATCAGCCAGCTTGCCGACGGCGAGATCGACCTGCTCGTCGGCACCCATGCGCTGATCCAGGACGATGTCGTGTTCAGGGATCTCGCGCTCGCCATCGTCGACGAGCAGCACCGTTTCGGCGTGCGCGAGCGCCTCGCGCTGACGTCCAAGGGCGAGGCTGTCGACGTGCTGGTGCTGAGCGCGACCCCGATCCCCCGCACGCTGGTGCTGACCTATTTCGGCGACATGGACATCTCCGAGCTGCGCGAAAAGCCGGCCGGCCGCCAGCCGATCGATACCCGCGCCGTGCCGATGAGCCGCATCGGCGAGGTCATGGAAGGCGTCGGCCGTGCGGTCGAAGCCGGCAAGCTGGTCTACTGGATCTGCCCCCTGGTCGAGGAGTCCGAGGCTGAGGGCACCGAGCATCTCACCAACGCCACCAAGCGTTTCGAGACCCTGCAAAAGCGCTTCGACGATCGCGTCGGGCTCGTCCACGGCCAGATGAAGGGCACCGAGAAGGACCGCGTTATGGCCCAGTTCGCCGCGCACGAGATCGGCCTGCTGGTCGCGACCACCGTGGTCGAGGTCGGCGTCGACGTTCCGGCCGCCACCATCATGGTGATCGAGAACGCCGAGCGTTTCGGTCTTGCCCAGCTCCACCAGCTCCGCGGCCGCATCGGGCGCGGCTCCGAAGCATCGACCTGCATCCTGCTGTATGGCGAGCCGCTCGGCGAGATGTCGAAGGCGCGGCTGAAAGTGATCCGCGAGACCACCGACGGCTTCCGCATCGCCGAGGAAGACCTGAAGCTGCGCGGCGAAGGCGACGTGCTGGGCGTACGCCAGAGCGGCCTGCCCGGCTACCGCATCGCGCGCCCGGAGGTGCATGGCCAGTTGATCGCCCAGGCAAGAGACGAGGCTCTGCGAATCCTTAAAGAGGATCCGAAGCTCAAAGGCGAGCGCGGTGAGGCGCTGCGGTGCCTGCTGTATCTCTATGAACGAGACGAAGCGATTCCGCTGATCGGAGCGGGTTAACATTGAGGCAGTGCCGCAAGGTTCGTGACAGACGCAAAGGCACCGGATCCTCCACGTCATTGCGAGCGCAGCGAAGCAATCCAGACTGCCTCCGCGGAAAGATTCTGGATTGCTTCGCTGCGCTCGCAATGACGTGTTGAGGGAGCGAGAATGCGCGCGATCAGGCCTTCTTCCGCGCGATGCTCGCCGCGAATGCCTTCATCAGCTCCGCATCCACAGCCTCCCCCATCGCATCCTCCGCCAGATGCTCGAACCACCGCGCAAAGCCCTCGTAGATCTGGCTGGCCGGATGATCGGGCCCGAGGAATCCTGAAATCTCCCGCATCTCGGCGACCCAGCGATAGGCCTTCGGAATCATGTCGGGCAGCGCGATCTCGAGCCGCGCCAGGATGGCGGGTTGGCTCAGCGCGAGCTCGTCGCGGAGCGCATCGGCTGCGCCCGCCCTCGTGGCTGCGATCACCATCGCCGAGCCGATGCCGGCGAGGCCCTTGACGATGCCGGCATAGGACATTTTCAACGCGGACGCCGCGCCGACCGGGCCTTGGACGATCCGCACGTCGAGGCCGAGATCCCCAAGCACGGCAACGTCCTTGGCGTGCTCGCCCGACATGTAGAAGGCCGGGCTCTTGCCACCTGGCTGCGGCGGAAAGCCGATGATGCCGGCATCGACGAACGGCGCCTGCACCGAGCCGATGATCTCCTCGATTCTTTGCACGGTATCGACATTGACGGCATTGCAATCGACCACGACCGGCTTCTTCTCGCGCCTGACGATCAGCGCGGCCAGCCGTTCGGCCAGCGCGACGGCCTGGCCCGGCGGCACGATCGAGAGGATGATGTCGGCGTCCGCGATCGCGTCGTCCTCGGCGCCGACCATGCCGGCGTCCGCCGCACGTTTGCGCGTCGCCTCGCTCCGCCCCTGCAGCGACGTCAGCACGCGCGCACCGTTCTCGCTGAGGCGGCGGGCCACGGCGCTGCCCATTGCACCGGGCGCGAGGATCGCAATGGTTTTGGACATCGTGCACTCCAGGTCGAATTCCGAGCGGCAGGTTCGGTCGAGCTGAGCCTAGCAGAGGACGAATGCGCCCGCGTGAACGCGACCATCCCGCAACGGAATGGCCCTACTCCGCCTTCGCAGGCTCGGGCCGGAGCGTGGAGGCATTGGCGATCCGCGCAGCATTCGCCATGCCCGCAAGCGCGGCCGCCTTCTTCGGATCGGGCGACGAGCCCGGCTGCACCACGCCGGCCGACATGATCAGCGTCGCGGCGTCCTCGGCGGTGAGATCGACCTCGATGATCTTGCTCTTGGGGACATAGAAGAAAAAGCCGGTTGTCGGATTCGGCGAGCACGGCAGGAACACCGACACGTGCTCCTCCTGCCCCGGCAGGCTGCGCGAGATGTCCTCGTTCGGCGATTGCGAAATCAGCACGATCGACCACATGCCCGGCGAAGGAAACTCGACCAGGCCAACTCTCCGGAAGCTCGAGCCCTTGCCCGAGAACAGCGTCTCGAACACCTGCTTCAGGCCGCGATAGATCGCGCGCACCGCCGGGATCCGGCCGAGAAAGGTCTCGCCGACATCGACCAGCGTGCGGCCGATCAGATTGGCCGCGAGGAAGCCGACCAGCGTCAGCGTGAAGAATGCGACAATCAGTCCCCAGCCGGGAATGACGTAGGGAAGATAGGTTTCCGGCCGGTAGGCCAGCGGCACAAACGGCCGCACCACGCCGTCGACCCAGGTGACGAACCACCAGACCAGATAGAGGGTGATAGCGATCGGCCCCGTCACCACGAGGCCAGTCAGGAAATAATTGCGGAAACGGCCCATCAGACCGGTATGCGGTTCCGGAACGGGATCAAGAGGCGCAGGCGCGTCGTCGCGGGGGGTCATTCGGGTTCCAGGTCGGTCGCTACCACAAGCTAGAGTCTTCTAGCAGGTTTTGGAAGAGAGCGGCCGATCGATATCCAGATTGCCTATTCCACGGTCACCGATTTCGCGAGATTGCGCGGCTGGTCGACGTCGGTCCCCATCACGACGGCCGTGTGATAGGCGAGCAGCTGCACCGGGACGGCATAGACCATCGGCGTGAAGGCTGCTGCCATATCGGGCATGACGATGGTGACGAGGGACTCGACCGTCGCCTCCGCCGCGCCCATGGCATCGGTCATCAGGATGATGTTGCCGCCGCGCGCGGCGACCTCCTGCATGTTGGAAACCGTCTTCTCGAACACGCGATCATGTGGGGCGATGACGACGACCGGCATGGTCTCGTCGATCAGCGCGATCGGGCCGTGCTTGAGCTCGCCGGCGGCATAGCCCTCGGCGTGGATGTAGGAGATCTCCTTCAGCTTGAGCGCGCCTTCGAGCGCCAGCGGGAAGCTGGTGCCGCGGCCGAGATAGAGCACGTCGCGCGACTTGGCGATCCGGTGCGCCAGCTTCTCGATCTGGAGCTCGCTCGTGAGCGCATCGGCCATCAGGCGCGGAACCTCGACGAGCCCGTGGACCAGCTTGGTCTCGTCGTCGTCCGACAATTCGCCGCGCGCCTTGCCGGCCGCGATCGCAAGGTTTGCCAGCACCATGAGCTGGCACGTGAACGCCTTGGTCGAGGCGACGCCGATCTCCGGTCCCGCCAGCGTCTGCAGCACCGTCTCGCTCTCGCGCGCGATCGTCGAGGTCGGCACGTTGACGACCGCGATCGTGTGCACGCCCTCGGCCTTGGCATAGCGCAGCGCCGCCAGCGTGTCGGCGGTCTCGCCCGACTGCGAGATGAAGATGGCGAGGTCGCCCTTGCGCAAGGGGGCCTCGCGGTAGCGGAATTCGGAGGCGACGTCGACCTCGACCGGCAGGCGCGCAAAGCGCTCGAACCAGTATTTGGCGACGAACCCGGCATAGCTCGCTGTGCCGCAAGCGGTGATGTTGATGCGCTGGATGTTCTTGAAATCGAACGGCAGCTTGACCGGCAGCGCGACGCGCTCGGTCGCCATGTCGACGTAGCGCGCCAGCGTGTGGCCGACCACCTCCGGCTGCTCGTGGATCTCCTTGGCCATGAAGTGACGGTAATTGGCCTTGTCGACCAGCGAGGTCGAGGCGGCGTGCCTGATCTTGTCGCGCTGGACGGCATGGCCGTCCTTGTCGAAGATCGCGGCGCTCTTGCGGGTCAGCACCACCCAGTCGCCGTCCTCGAGATAGCTGATCGTGTCGGTGAACGGGCCGAGCGCGATGGCGTCCGAGCCGAGATACATCTCGCCGTCGCCGTAGCCGATCGCCAGCGGCGGGCCGTTGCGGGCACCGATCATGAGGTCGTTGTCGCCGGCGAAGATGAAGCCGAGCGCGAAGGCGCCGCGCAGGCGCGCCAGCGTCAGCTTCACCGCTTCCACTGGCTTATTGCCGCGCGTGAGCAAATCGTCGACGAGATGCAGCACAATCTCGGTGTCGGTCTCGGTGTGGAACACCGTGCCCTTCTTTTCGAGCTCCTCGCGCAGCTCGCGGAAATTCTCGATGATGCCGTTATGGACCACGGCGACGCGCTCGGTCGCGTGCGGGTGGGCGTTGTTGACGGTCGGCTTGCCGTGGGTGGCCCAGCGGGTGTGACCGATGCCGGTGGTGCCCTTGAGCGGCTCGGCCTCGAGCCGCTTCTCCAGATTCTTCAGCTTGCCCTCGGCGCGGCGGCGCTCCAGGTGCTTGCCTTCGAGCGTGGCAACGCCCGCGGAATCGTAGCCGCGATATTCGAGACGTTTGAGCGAATCCACCAATTGCTCTGCAACCGGCGCGCGCCCGAGAATGCCGACAATCCCGCACATGCGGATCACTATCCCCCAAATCGTCGAAAAATCGCCTAAACGACGCGCCCGGTTTTTAGCGAAAATCGCAGGGAACCAGATACTCAATAATTATTGCTGATTGAGACAGCACGGGCGACCGCTGCGTCGATTTGGCCGGCTTAAACGGCGCGCGTTAACCTATTGTCAATACATTTGGCCAACGATTCCGGTCGGGAGAACCAGGCCATGAAAGGCTCATCCGACCGCAAGGGTCTGTCGTCGATGTATCTGCGCGCCAGCGAGACCACGGGCACGCACCTTGCGCATTGGCCGCCGCCGCTGCGCGGCAAAGAGAACAAGCCCCTCTTCATCAAGCATCCCGAAGGCGAGCCGGTGAAGCGCGCCAAGCCGCGCGGCTGGCGCCTGACCCGCGCGATCTTCTCCGAATTCGCCGACGAAGAATAGCGCCTCTCACGTCTCCGGCTTCTTGCCGCCGGTCTTCATCTCGCGATAGCGCGCCGCGCCGCCCTCGCGAATGGTCTGCTGGTTGCGCTCCAGCGCCATCGCGTCGTCGGGCACGTCTTTCGTGATCACCGATCCCGAGCCGATATAGGCGCCTTTGCCGATCGTCACCGGGGCGACCAGCGAGGAGTTGGTGCCGACGAAGGCGCCCTGCCCGATCACCGTCTTGTGCTTCTTGAAGCCATCGTAGTTGCAGGTGATGGTGCCGGCGCCGATGTTGGAATTGGCGCCGACGGTGGCATCGCCGATATAGGAGAGATGGTTGACCTTGACGCCGGCCTCCAGCGTCGCCGCCTTAGTCTCCACGAAATTGCCGATGCGCGCGCCGTCGCCGAGCGAGGTGCCGGGACGCAGCCGCGCATAGGGTCCGATCGAGACCTTCTTGCCGAGCGTGGTCTCGACGATGTGCGAGAACGAGTGGATCACCGCGCCGTCCGCGATCGACACGCCGGGGCCGATCACCACGAACGGCTCGATCGTCACGTCCTTGCCGAACACGGTGTCAGTGGACAGATACACCGTCTCCGGCGCGATCAGCGTGACCCCGGCCTCCATCGCCGCCCTGCGCAAACGCGCCTGCATTACGGCTTCGGCCTCGGCCAGTTGCGCCTTGGTGTTGATGCCGCGCACCTCGTCCTCGCTGGTCTCGATCACCACCGACTCCCATCCCTGCCTGCGGACGATTTCGACCGCATCCGTCAGATAATATTCGCCCTTGGAATTGGCATTGCCGATCTGCCCGAGAATGTCGAGCGCGCGGCTTCCGTCGATCGCCATCACGCCGGCATTGCACAGATCGATCTTGCGCTCGTGCTCGCTGGCGTCGGCTTGCTCGCGGATCGCAACCAGGCGGTCGCCTTCGACGATGAAGCGGCCGTAGCCGGTCGGATCGGCGGCGCGAAAGCCGAGCGCAGCAATGGCAGCGCCGCGGGCAAGCGGCGCGCGAAGCCGCGCAAAGGTCTCGGCCGAGATCAGCGGCGTGTCGCCGAACGCGATCAGGAGATCATCGGCGCCGCGTGCGATCGCCTCGCGCGCCGCCAGCACCGCATGCGCGGTGCCGAGCCGCTCGGCTTGCACGAAGGTCAGCGCGTCGGGGCGGATGCGCTTGGCTTCATCCGCGACTGCCTGATGATCGGGGCCGATCACGACGGCAAGCGAGGTGCCGGTTCCCTTGGGTGCGGCGGCGAGCACATGCGCGAGCAGACTCTGGTGCGCGACCGGATGCAGCACCTTCGGCAGGCTCGATCGCATGCGCGTGCCTTCGCCGGCGGCGAGCACGATCGTGAGGCTGGAACGGGCGGTCATCGAAATCCTGACAGCTATGGCCGAATCAAATTGGCGCGGACGGGCGGCAACGCCCTCGGAAGCTATCGCCTAGCTACCCCCGCAAACGCCCGGAATTCAAGTGCGGCGCCCTTTTCCTGTTAATGTTCCCTGATTGATTCGGGGAAGCCGGACGGGGCTGGGCGCTTAACATTCATGGCAAAGGATTCCGACCCACTGGCGGACGCCTTCTCCACCAAGGAGACCGGCGGGCTGTTCTCCGGACTTTTGGCCGAGGAAAGCACTTTCGACCGGCGCTTGATGTGGCGGCTGGGCTCGTGGGGCGTGGCGGCCGTCGGCGCCGTCGTCATTGCCGTGATGGCCAACCAGGCCCAGCTCGGCTGGCGGCGCGACCAGGTTGCGTCCGCCGATCTCGTGCGCCAGGCCGACCGGCTGCAGCTGCTGACCAAGGAGAGCCAGAACGAAGCGCGCCGGCTCGCCGCCGCGATCGAGACGCTGAACAGCGACCGCGACCGGCTGTATTCGCGCGTCACCGTGCTGGAGCAAGGGCTCGATTCCGTCACCGGCGCCATTGCCAAGCAAGCGGCCACGCCGCCGCCGGGCGCGAAGCCGCAGGACGCAGCACCCACGGCTCCCAGTGTCGCGCCGGTCGCTTCGACGCCGACGGCGACGAGCGAGAAGCCGCGCAGCGAAGCCGCCAAGGATGGTCAAAAGGACGCTCAGAAGGATTCGCCAAAGGATGCCCAGAAGGAAACGTTGAAGGAGCCGCCGAGCCCGCCGCCGCAGACCGCGGCCGCAGCCTCTCTCGTGCAACAGACCCCAGCCATGACTTCGGCGCTGCCGACCATTCCGCTGGTGCCCGCCAAGTCGCTCATGGCGCCACCTGATCCGGCCGCATCGAAACTGATTCAACCTGAGACAGCCGAGCAGAAGGCCGAGCCGGCAACCGCCGCAGCCGAAATCGTGGCGGCAGCAACCAAGCCGCAGGACGCCGCCGAGAGCGAATCCCCTGCCATCGCCGTTCAGCAGACGCGCTTTGCGATCGATCTCGGCGGCGCCAACTCGGTTGACGGCCTGCGCGCGCTCTGGCGCGGCGTGACCAAGTCCAACCCGGAGATCGCGGCGCTGCGGCCGATCATCATGATCAAGGAAGGCAACACCGGCCTCGGCATGCAGCTCCGCCTGGGCGCCGGCCCCCTGGTCAATGCCGCCGCCGCCGCAAAATTCTGCGCGGGTCTCGTCGAGAACGGCCGCCCTTGCGAGACCACCGTGTTCGACGGCCAGCGCCTGTCGATGCGTGGCTCCGACAAGACGCAAGAGAAGACTCAGGACAGAGTCCCGGACAAGGGTTCGGAGACGAGCCAGGACGCTGGCCCTGCAGCCGAAACGGCGCCTGTGTCGAGCGCGAAGCCTGAAAAGCCGCAACGCCGCCGCAGCTACTCCTCAAAACGCACCAAGCGCGACGAGCCCGCCCCCGCTCCCGCCGCGCAGCCGGCGCCAGCACCGGCGAAACCGGAGGCGGCAGCGTCGTCCGCGGGATCGACGCTGTCGTCGTTCTTCAGGCGACAATGACGCCTCGGTCCCGGCGCGCACGCAGCCAGCATGCGACCAACGGACGCTTGGACCTCGGCCGCGCTTGGCAGCAAGTTCGCAGGTCCATGTCCGACGTGCGCGAAGCGTCGCCCCTCCAGAAACGCGGGTCTTGATGAACGAACTGGATGATGTGCTGAGGCTACTCGTCGCGGCGGCTACGGGCCTCGTGATCGGCATCGACCGCGACATGAATGACAAGCCGGTGGGCATGCGCACCCTGGCGCTGGTGGCCTTGGGCTCTGCGCTGATCTCGATTTCCGTGATCGAGTTTCAGAATTTGCGCGACCACCCGGATGCAGTCTCGAGGGTGGTCCAAGGCATTGTTACCGGCGTGCTGAGCGGCGTCGGCTTCATCGGTGCGGGCGTCATCCTGCACGACGTCAAGGCCAAGACGGTTCATGGCCTCACTACGGCGGCGACTGTCTGGATCGCTGCCGGTCTTGGCATCGCCTGCGCGCTGGGCGCCTGGCTGCTGGTGGGCGCCGCCATCGCAGTCACGTTATTCGTGCTGTTCGCGCTCAGCTGGCTCGAACGTCGTTTGGGGTTGAAGTAAGTCTGGTAGTCGCACATGGCCGGTGAGCGGCTTCATGCCTCCGCCCAAGTACCAAATGATACGAACGAGACTAACCTGACACGGCACACTCCGCACCGGACTTGATTCGGAGCGGAGATGACGGACGCGAACTTTCTGCGGGAGCAACTCGCGTTGATCCGCGAACTGGCCGAGCGGGCCGATCCCCACATCAGGAAGCGGCTGCTCGTCTTGGCTGAAAAATACGAGCGCCGGCTGGCGGAGCAGAGCCGGAACACGCAAGGTCGCAATTGATCGCCCGCTGATCGTCCTTGGCGCAGGCGATGACTATTCCATGCGCGCCTTTTCCTTCAGATCGCGGATGCGCATCTCCGCCTCGTCCTTCGAGCGGACGATTTCCGACCAATCCTCGACCCGCGCCTCCCTGCTCAGCCTCTTGAGCTCGCTCAGCTGCTCCTGCGTCGGCTTCTCCATGCCTCACTCCTAGGCGGTGTTGGCAACACAACGTTGAGAACCAGCGGGAGGCTCGCGTGTTCCTGGAGAGTGCCCGGGCGGATCAACAGAAACCTCGCCTGCCCTGTTGCCTGGCCGCGCCTTCCCGACCATATTGCCGCCATGACAAAGAAGCCCTTCCGCCTCACGCCCTACCAGGTGCAGTTCCTGCTCGTGGTCGGATTCGTCACCGTCGGCTCTGCGCTCTACGTGCGCTATCTCGCGATCGAGTTTTCGCAAGTAGCGCTCGCCTGCGACGCCGGGCTTCAGACCCTGGTCTGCAAGTCGCGCTCGGTCTCGACCGTGCTGTTCAAGAATTCGGTATTCGGCATCGTGGCGCTGGTGGTTGCGACGCTGAACCTGATGCGGCCGTCGATCGTGCTGCTGACCGTCGGCCTCATCGCGGCCGGCCTCGGCATCGTGCTCTACAATGTCGTGCTGTCGGGCCTTGCGATCGGCCTGCTTATTCTTGGCTTTGCTCGGCCCGCGCCCGCCACAGCGTGAGCGCGAACAACAGATAGATCGCGCAGGTCCACAGCGACTGCCAATTGTCGCGGCCTTCGTTGAACAGCACGTACACGGCCGACATCGCCAGCACCCCCGCGAACACCGCTTCGGCGATCGGACGCTGGCCGATCTGCGGCCGGTTCAGCATCAGAAGCGCAAACGGCACCACCGCCATCGTCAGCGCGGCGTAAGGAAAATCCTTGTAACGCGGGTCGAACACGAAGCCGAGCGCGGTCGCGGAAGCGATCACCGCGGTCACCGCCAGCGTCAGGCCGAGCACCGCCGTGAGCTTCGACCATTTCCGACCCTCGCGCGGGCCGAGCAGGTCGAGGAAGGTCGGCAGGCTGCGGCCGATCACCATCGCTTGCGCGCAGAAGATCGGCGACAGGATGCCGGCCAGCAGCAACGCGCCCCAGAGCAGCCAGCCGCCGATGCCGTAGCTCTCGTAATACATCTTGTCGGCGCCGATCCCGAGCAGGATTCCGGCGGTGGTCGCCGAGATGCCGACGCCCAGCCAGGCCGGGAAACGCGGCGTCCACGGCCGGCGGCGCAGCGTGATCAGCGCGACCGCGAACACCAGCACGGAAAGGCCCATGCCCGCGCCCATGTACCATTTCCAGTACGGGAAATTGCTGATCGGCTGGCCCGGCGGATATTTCAGGCTCCGGCGCACGGAGTCGTACAGGCCCCAATAGCCGCCGACGGTGCCTTCCAGCCTGCGCTTCCAGGGCTGGTCGTAGGACTCGATGAGGTTGACGCGGAACTTGTTCGCCTTCGCGAGGCCGAGGATTTCCGAGACGACGCGCGCCTGATTGGTGCGCGAGGGCAGTGCGCCGTCGCGCATGCGGCCCGCGCTCGGCCAGCCGGTTTCGCCGATCAGGATCTCCTTGCCGGGAAACGCCACCGCCATGCGCTCGCGGATCTGTTCGACATGGGCGGCAGCGAACTTCGCCTTGATCGGGAAATCCTCCCAATAGGGCAGGATATGAATCGTGACGAAGTCGACGGCGTCATACACCTCGCGGTTCTTCAGCCAATATTCCCACACATCGGCATAGGTGACGGGCACGCCGACCTGGGTCTTCACCAGGCGGATGAGAGCGACGAGGTCCGCCGTCGTCATCTCACCGCGCAGCAGCACCTCGTTGCCGACGATGACGGAGGTGATGACGTCAGGGAATTGCTTGATGAGGCGAATGGCGAGCCCGGCCTGCTCGTAGTTCTTGGTGCGGTTGCTGGAGAGCCAGATGCCCTGCAGCACCTTCATCCCGCCGACCTTGGCGGCGATCGCCGGCACCTGGTCGAGCCCGTTCTCCAGCGAATAAGTCCGGACGCAGTCGGTGATCTCCTTGAGCTGGCGCAGGTCCTGCTCGATCTGGTCGGCCTCGATATGGGTCCATGCCTCCAGCGGCGACTGCTCGCCGCGGAACGGCGCGTAGGAGACGCATTGAACCTTGTCGGCGGGATCGATCGGGGCGCGCGCGAGCGTGATCGGCGTGGCAAGCCACCACCACACGGCAGCGATCGCACCCAGTGAGACGAGCAGAAGCGCCAGTGGCGTACGAAGAGAAATCGGTTCCGTCCTCCGCGAAGGGCCGTCGATTACCTTCTCGCACGCCGTCTGCCAAGGGGGCACGTCCGGTGGATCCCTTGCGCCCCCAGGGAATTTACCTGCGCCGGTTCAAAGGTGATCTAGGATCGTGACTTTGCTGGACAAAATTCGAAATACAGGTCATGGACTCCGAAAGACTTTTCCGCCGCATTGGAGACCCATTTGGACGCCATCAGCTAGCGCGTCCGCGGGGCTCCTGACGCGGACGGCCAGCGGATACATTGGGGAATTCATGCGGCAACGGGTGTTCGAGTCACGAAATGCGGTCCTGCGGCAGTTCGCCGCCACCTTGGCCGTCTCCTGCCTGCTCGTTCTGACCGGTGCTGGCGGCGCCTCCGCCCAGAGCGGTCCGCCGGGCCCCGAACAGGGCAAGGCGGCCGCCCAGCCCGCGGACGCCGCCAAGGACGCCGCCCAAAATCAGCGCCGCACCGACGAGTTCGCGGAAGCCGCCCAGGTCATCAACGGCCCGGCCGGCAATCCCGAATGCGTCTGGCTCGGCCGGCGCGTGGTGCGGCTGATGTGGCGGGATGATCTCGATACCGCGTTCCGCCATCTCGACCTCTACGACCGCTTCGGCTGCCCCGGCGGCCACATCCAGGCCGCGTTCCGCTGCCTGACCCGCTTCGGCGGCCAGATCGATCCCAAGGTGGCGGAAACCCTGGATAGTCGTGTGCACGCGTGCTGGATCAACCCGGCCGCCCAGCCGCAGCAGGCGGCGGCTGCGGCCGCCCAGCCGGCAGCGCCGGCCGCCAATGCGCAGCCGCAGCCGGCCGCGAGCCCCTCGCCTGCGGCAAGCCCGTCCCCCACGCCGGCGAAATAGCCCAAGCCAAAATAGCTCCGGTCGTTTCAGCTGCCGTTCAGGAACGACCGGCCATAGAGACGGTTGGCACTGCCGCGCGTCGTTCGAAAAGGCCATGCCCTCATAAGGACATGAGGCCATGACAGTTGTGAAACCGCGCGGCAGAGATATGCTCCCTTTGCCGCGGACTTGGTCGGATCTCGGGGTCGGATCCGCTTCCCTGCCACCTCAGCCCCTATTGGTTTAGCCGCGATGCGCGTTGTCGCCGCCGTTCTGTTGCTCGTGTCTGCGCTCCACGCAGGCAGTTGGGGAGTCCTGCGCGACAGGGAACCTGCGCCGGACTTCAAGGGCCTGGTGCCGAGCCTGTCCTATACGCCGTTCGAACCGGGCCATGTCGTCGACCTCAACGTCGACCCCGACAAGATCCGCTCGGACTTGAAGAAGCTCTCGACCCTCACGCGAGCGATCCGGTCCTACACCGCGACGGAAGGCAGCGAGCTGGTGCCGCCGATCGCGGCCGAGTTCGGCCTCAAGGTCACGGTCGGCGCGTGGATCGACAAGGACGAGGATCGCAACGAGCGGGAGATCAAGGCCGCCATCGAGCTCGCCCGCAAGAACAGCAACGTGATCGGCATCGTGGTCGGCAACGAGGTGATCTACCGCGGCGAGATGAAGGTCGAGGACCTCATCAGCAAGATCAAGAAGGTCAAGAGCGCGGTCCGTGTTCCCGTGACGACGGGCGAGATCTGGAACATCTGGCGTGATTTTCCGGACCTCGCCTCGAGCGTCGACTTCATCGCCGCGCACGTGCTGCCCTATTGGGAAAATTTCCGTTCGGATCAGGCCGTCGACCAGGCCGTGGACCGCTACAACCTCCTGCGCAATCAGTTCCCGGGCAAGCGCATCGTGATCGCCGAGTTCGGCTGGCCGAGCGCAGGCTACAATTTGCGCAACGCAGATCCAGGTCCGTTCCAGCAGGCGCTGACCTTGCGCAACTTCGTCACCCGCGCCGAAGCGCTCGGCATGGACTACAACATCGTCGAAGCCCTCGATCGGCCCTGGAAGTTCTTCGAAGGCGGCGTCGGTCCGTATTGGGGCGTCCTCAATGCCAGCGGCGAGCCGAAATTTGCCTGGACCGGCCCGGTCGAGAACCCCGACTATTGGAAGCTGATGGGCATCGCGCTGCTGGTCGGGGTGCTGCTGTCGCTGCCGATCCTGCGGATCGAGAAGGCGACCGCGAGGCAAGCCTTCCTGCTATCGGCGACCGCCAACGGCGTCGGCGCCTGGGCCGCGACCGTGTTCGCCTATTGGAACGGCCACTACTTCCTGTTCGGCTCGGCTTTCGCGCTGACGCTCGGCATGATCCTCCTTGTTCCGCTGGTCCTCATCGCGATGGCGCGCATCGACGAGATCGCCGCGGTTGCCTTCGGCCGGCCGCCGCAGCGCCTGATCGCCAAGAACAAGCCGGTCGAGAGCGTGCCTGAGGATTACTGCCCGAAGGTCTCGATCCATATCCCCGCTTATTTCGAGCCCGTCGAGATGCTGAAGCAGACGCTCGATGCGCTGTCGCGGCTGAACTACCCGAACTACGAATGCGTGGTCATCATCAACAACACGCCGGATCCCGCCTTCTGGCAGCCGATCCAGGACCATTGCCGCGCGCTCGGTGAACGCTTCAAATTCATCAACGCCGAGAAGGTGCAGGGCTTCAAGGCCGGCGCGCTCCGGATCGCGATGGACCGCACCGCGGCGGATGCCGAGATCATCGGCATCCTCGATGCCGACTATGTCGTCGAGCCCGACTGGCTGAAGGACCTCGTGCCTGCTTTTGCCGACCCGCGCGTCGGCCTCGTGCAGGCACCGCAGGAGCACCGCGACGGCGATCTGTCGATCATGCACTACATCATGAACGGCGAATATGCCGGCTTCTTCGACATCGGCATGGTCCAGCGCAATGAGGCCAACGCCATCATCGTGCACGGCACGATGTGCCTGATCCGCCGCGCCGCGATGGACATGGCCGGCGGTTGGTCGAGCGACACGATCTGCGAGGACAGCGATCTTGGCCTTGCCATCCAGGAGCTCGGCTGGACCACCCACTACACCAACACCCGCTACGGCGCAGGCCTGCTGCCGGACACCTACGAGGCCTTCAAGAAGCAGCGACACCGCTGGGCCTATGGCGGCCTGCAGATCGTCAAGAAGCACTGGCGCCGCTTCCTGCCCGGCGCGAGCCGGCTGACGCCGGACCAGAAGCGCGAATATGGCCTCGGCTGGCTGAACTGGCTGGGCGCCGAAAGCCTCGGCGTGGTCGTGGCGCTGCTCAACCTCATCTGGGTGCCGATCGTCGCCTTCGCCGACATCGCCATTCCCGACAAGATCCTGACGCTGCCGATTATCGGCGCCTTCATCGTCTCGCTGGTGCACTTCCTGTCGATGTACCGCGCCCGCGTCGCCATCAAGCCCGGCCAGATGCTGGGTGCCATGATCGCGGCGATGAGCGTGCAATGGACGGTGTCGCGCGCGGTGGCGCAGGGCCTGATCACCGAGCACATCGCCTTCGCCCGCACCTCCAAAGGCGGCCTGTCCCGCATGTCGATCGAGTTCCAGGCGTTCTGGGAGGCCGTGATCGGCACCCTGCTCCTGGTCGGCGCCGGCGTGCTGATCGCCACCAACAGCTACAAGCAGATCACCGAGATCTACATCTTCGCCGGCGTCTTGGTGCTGCAGAGCCTGCCGTTCCTCGCCGCGGTCGCCATCGCCATCCTCGAGCTCAGCCGCATCAACTCGTTCCAGTTCTGGCGCGACAGCGCGATCCGCACCGCCGAGCTGATCGGCCTGCGCCCTGTCGCGCTGCCCCACCCGAGCGCAACGCCGCAGCCGGTGCCGAGCGAGGTGCGGCGGGAGACGAACTGATCCTGCTCCACGCCGGTCTTCGGACCTCGTGCTTTGAAGTCACGAGGTCTTCGGCGTGGATGGCCGGCCGCCAATCGAGGTGAGAATTTTGGCCTAAGCGACGGATAGCCCAGGCCAATCCCCGCTCCTGCCGCGATCTTCGGCAACCACCCGCACTATTGACCTCGGCAGCCACTCCCCCTACACAGCGCGGGCCGAAGGCATGATCCGGAAACAGCCGGTTTTCCCCGCAACGCGATCTCTAGGCGAAGCGGCAAGACATGCCTCTCGAATGTCCGAACACGATGGCGATCTCTTATCTTAGCCATCAGCGGCCATGGGAGCGCGTAGCTCAGCCGGTAGAGCACGTGACTTTTAATCACGGGGTCCTGGGTTCGAGCCCCAGCGCGCTCACCAATAAAATCAAGTAGCAAAAATCGAAATGCCGTCCGGCTCACCAGGAGGGCAGGAACAAAGGCCACCCGTTCCAGCTTGAGTCTCGCTGGCTCGTTGGCCGAGGCGGCCCGACCAGCCGGCACTACGTTTTCTGCGCATGGTCCTCACGTCGTGGACGAAGAGCGCGACTGGAGGGAGACTTGCGGGTTCTTGTAGCCGAAGACGAAGACCTGATCCGGGACGTGGTGGTCGACATCCTGGAAACTCACGGGCATGAGGTGATGGAAGCTGATAGCGGCGAGCGCGCGCTCGAGCTTTGTGCCGAAGCCACACCCGATCTCTTGTTCACCGACATCAGGTTGGCAGGTTCGCTGACGGGCTGGGATGTCGCCATCCAGTGCAGGCAATCCAATCCGCGCATGCCTGTGATCTACGCGACCGGCTATACGCACGCCGCTCCGCGTCCGGTGTCCGGGAGCATCATGCTCCAGAAGCCGTTCGGGCTTGAACGCCTCTTGGAAGCGATGCAGTCGCTCGCGGGCGATTAGCTGCAGCCAGCCGCGGTCATGCTCCGCAGACTGACAATTGTCAGTCGTTCGACTCCACGCAGGAATGACGGGCCTTCCGCACGCTTTGGCAGGAATGCCAAATATCTCGCCCGGGATGATCAAGCCGCTGCGGCTCGCTCTGCTGTATGGGCACCTGATCGCGCGGGGCGCGCGGCTGTATCATCCGGGCGGCTCGCATCCGGTGTGCAGCCTGTCATTAGCCAAGCAAATGGTCGCGGCTGGTTTGCTCCACGCAAATGGCGAGAGCTTCGAGCTGACGCAGGAAGGCCGAACCTTCGCCGGTTGATGCACACTGCATCATCGGCTTCCCCATGAACTCAACGCCCGCTGGCGCGTGACCACGGTCGTGAAGTCAAGGGAGGCGTTCCAAGCAGCCCGCCCACCGGATCTGCCAAAACCGCTGACAAACTACGGTGACAGTGCACTCAACTGTGAACGAAAACCCGACCAATTACCACTTTTTCCCGAAACGATTCACATATGCGAATGAAGCTACAAAGAAGAATGCCACTTCTGAGAGGTGCTGGGCAAATCGGGAGCATGCTTCATTGACTGACGAGGTTCCGCTGCAAAGCCGATTCTTCATTCGCATGGGCGGCAAGGGTTGGATGGTCTACGATCGAGAACGCAGGGGCCCAGCACTGATCGGGACCGACATGGCGGCCAATCTGACCAAGGAGCGAGCTGAACAATTGCTACTTCTGCTGATGCCCTCGCGCGCGGAGAAACCGCGTGCGGCGAATGGGGGTGGCTCGCGGGCGTGAACCGGCGGGCCTCCAAGGTTGCGGTCCACTTTCTCGGGCGCCGCATTCGAACGTGTTCACCGGCCACCGTTCGCGTTGCCGTCGGGGCCGGTTCTGGCCTAGACCTCGAAGATTTAATTCTAGACGGTATCTTTTGAGACACCCAGCTCGAATGTTTGAGCAGACGATATCACCCGGCGTGCCACGCTGAGTGGTGCGTCGGGCGGCCTCGGTGTGTCCGCAGCCAGCCCCGGGACGCCCGGGGCCGTTCCTTTGGATTCACGTTTGTTGATGCAGGAACATCCCTCCAGGACGAACCTGTCGTTACCAGGGCTGGCAAGTTTCATGTCGGACCTATGGTAACCAGGTAGGACCGCTATCCAGAGCGGCGGCCCTAGTTCTGAAGCGTGGCACGGGGGCCGCGCCTAGCGCCTCTTTGGCCGATCGGTTTCTGCTGATCGCGATTTAGGGTTGGCACCCTTGCGTATTGTCGGGGGCGGCTTGCCCTCGTGACTATGTCTCTCTTGCATTTGCTCGGCTGCGACTACGCGCGAGCGCAGGTCTTCCAATTCGGAAAGCCCAGAAGCAAGCTCATCGAAACGCTGCTTCAGAACAGCGGTGTGATCGAAAGTGCCCATGTACCCCCTCCGTCACCCGAGCCGACCAAAAAGTGGGAAAATCATGCAATCGAGGAATGCAGAGGCATGGAGCCAGTTCCTTTGAACAGTGCTGCGCCGTTGTCGCAGTTCGAGCGATGCGACTCGGCTCCTCCATCTGCGAACGTTCAGGGGCAGGCGTCACGGCTGCGATCCAATGACGGCCCCGACCGTGGGGGGCTTTTGGGGTGTGAGGCCGGGGCCGCTGGAGGTGCTTGGACCTTGGGGAAGGCCAAAGCCATCGAAGACTAGGAAAAATCGGCAATCGCTTCTGCTCGCTTTCGCACATTGCTTGTACGTTTTGTTTGCGCAAACGGAGCCAGTTGCCAATGAAGGACTATCTGGCGCAGATCGAGAAACTTCGCAAAGATGCGGCCGAACGCGCCCTGATCCGCGACTTGGCTACCGATCCAGCAAAGCGCGAAGTATTCGACAGTTCGGTGGTGGTCGACATGCTGAGCGGAGCTGCGGAGATGCCGATGCACGGCCAATCCAGATCAGCATGGGAACGTTTCGAACGGCGGTGAGTCCTACAGGCGCAATCCATCCCGTTTCCTCGTGGATCGAACGATGGAAAAAGCACTCGCCTATGCCATCTCGGCGGCCCTTGTGGGCTTCGGTCTCTTGATCTTTTTCGCCGGTCTGTCTTCCAGCTCGCCCGCCTTATGGACGATCGTCGCGCTGGTCCCGATCACGATCGGGATCGTGAGCGCCTTTGGTCCTGTGTGACTTGATGTGGAAACCAGGGCTTTAGGTCAGCCCGTCTGTATTTTTCGAATCGGCAACCCGTGTTCGCTCTCTCGTAGCTTCCAACCGCTGGTGACCCGCGTGAGCCATTTCGTCTCGATGCTTCTGCTTGCGACGGCCCTGGTCCTGACGTTGTGCTTCGGAGTGGCGGCCTGGCGCCTCTCGGCAGACAAAGAGGCCGACATCACCGCCACGATTTCCCATCAGGAATACGGTTGGAGGCCAAGGCCCAGCAACTGAAACTTTGACAAACCCGCTGACATCGCGCCGGAAACGTGTAGGATTCCCCAAAACCGGAGGAACGGCATGTTTGAAATCAACGGTTTCGACACGGCGGGCGTCGTCAATCTCAAGCGGTCCTCACTCGCCGCGGCCCTCAAAAAGGCCAGGGAGCTGGTCCAGGACGGATGCTGGGACGTTCAGGTCGTTGATCCGACAGGCCGGGTCTATACCTCGTTCGAGGAGGAAGCGGCCTAGCTAGGACGCATCCTCAGCTCTCCGGCCCCGCCACCGCAGCCGGGACGCTCAACGGCGCCCCTCCGATCGACACCGGACCCAGAGGCCCCAGCGGTTTGGGCTCGCGCACCAGCCGCTTGCGCATCGCGGCAGACAGTCCGTAGCGCGCATTCGCTCGGCGAACGGACGACGTCACGTCCGACATCATCACATTCTGCAGCGAGTCGACCTTGGCGATAAGCGTGGACAGCTGCGACGAGATCTTCTTCACGTCGACCCGCTCCTCCGTGATGCTCTGCCGCAGCGACAGCAGCAAGAGTGAATCCTGCTGCAGCAGGGCCGCATTCTGCTGCAGGGCCTGGTTGTTCTCCTGCAACGAAGCGGTGTGCTGCTGCTGCGCCGACTGGATCTCCTTCAGGGCGGTGACGACCGGATCCGGCTTCGGCGCCGGCGCCTCCTGCCGTGGCAGTAGTTCGGCGAGGCTGGCAACATTCAATGACGGCATGCCGGAGGGCGATGTATAGATGGCGGCCGCGCCATTGATGGCGAGGGCACACACCGCCAGCGGCAGGATCGTCTTGCGGCGGGGCGTGATCGGCGGCGGCTCAGCTTCCAGGCCTGCGGGTTCCTGCGCGCCTGCAGCGGCTGCAAGGGCGACGGCGTCGAGCTCTTCGGCGAAGCTTGGCGTTTCGAAGGACGTGGTCATTTGCACTGACCCCCATGGAGCGAGCAACAGGAAGCCGCCCCTGGAACGCCCTCGCGACGATCCGCTTACGCAGCACCCATACACAACTGCCTAAAATTGTCGGCTTTCTGGATTAATTCCGCGTTAGCGGCGCGGCCGGCGGACGGCCCGGCAACCCCGGCCGATTACGGATCCGGTGCAAGCTCCTCGCCGTGCATCCGGCAACAGCCATGCTAGCAGCGGATTTTCCGAAGTTGGCATAATGCCACTGTTTTGCCCGACAAATCAACGGCCAAGTGACGGCGCCTCCGTCACGGACCCGGCACGATAGGCCTGATCCGGGTCGTGGACCACGCTTGCTTGGGCCAACCTCGGCCGCGATGGACGCGCCGATGCAGAACGCCTTATCGCACAAGCACATAGCTACTGTGCATGGGGTTGTTTTCGCACTTTCCGGTTTACCCCTCGTCCAGCAACTCGAACAGCTCGTGCGTCCGCTCAAACCGCGAGCGCCACATGTGCTTTGGAGAGCGCGATGCCCACCTGTTCCCCCGTCGCTCGCAGATTACAAGCCTGGTCCTATCGGGCTCGTAACGCGTTTGGGCGACACAGTCGTTCGTCGCTCGACCTGGGCCTTGGCATCCAGCACCTTGTCTCCAGCTCGTGCGGCTCGCGGCCGACTGATCTGGTCCGAAAGGCTCGAGCCTCTCCCTGACAGACGATTTGAACCAACACTGGCGTTTCCTTGAGCCTGTGTTGCCGGTCGGAATCTGCTTTGGGAGAACGCCGAACCAGCGGCCTTTTGATCTTCATTGCTCGTGCCGCTGCCAATCGCGCCGATCGGGAGGCCATTTTGAGCGTGACCAGCCCCGGCATTTCTCGCGGCCTGAGCTGCCGCCCGCGACCTCGCAGGCGTCGCGGGCTGGACGTTCGAATTGGTCGCTCCGCTGTTGGTGCGCAGATCTCCGCCGGGCGCGGTGTCCTTCGTCCCCATCCCTGGGGGAGCTGAGGGACCTGCATTGCCCGCACTCGTCCCCATTCCAGAAGGCGCCGAGCCGCCAGCGCTACCCTGCCCCGTTCCCATGCCCGCTCCGGCGGAGCCGGCATTTGCGCCGCCTGCTTGCACCAGGGCCAATAGACATGAGCTTGCGACAATCGTGGCAATCACTGGACGAATGGCATGTGACATCGGACGATCTCCTTCGCCACGCCCAAATTAACTATAATGGTGAAGCAGGGTTTCCGCTACGAATTCGCGGTTGTGCGCGCTGACGAACGCGCAAGCCCCTACCCCTCATCCAGCAGCTCGAACAGCTCCTCCACCAGCTCGAACGGCGCATCACGCATCGGGCTGTGATAGACGACGCGGTCGCCGTCGCGTTGCAGCGATTTTCCGCGCGACTTGCGCAGGCGTCCGGGCAGGAACGTCGCGGCGGCAGCTTCAGGGCCGACGTCGAGGCGGATGATGCCGCGTCGCTTGCATTCGATCCTGAGCTTGGCCGCGGCGAAGAAGTCGCGCGCGAGCTTTGGCAAGGGTCCGAAGCGGCGGGAGGTTTCCTCCTCGAGGTCGTCGAGATCGTCCTCGTCGTTGCATCGAGCGGCGCGGGCATAGAGCTCGAGCCGCACCGGCTCGGACTGCACATAGCTCTCGGGCAGCATGTCCCCGACCGGCAGGTTGAGGTCTGGCACCCACAGCTGCTCGTCGCTCTTCTCCGAGGCCATTTTCAGCAGGTGGCTGTAGAGCACCGGCCCGAACACCTGGACGTGGCCGGATTGCTGCTCCGAGAACAAATCGCCTGCGCCTCGCAGATCCAGATCGCGCTCGCTGATGGCAAAGCCCGCGCCCGGCCGGCTGAACTCCTCGAGCACAGCAAGGCGCTTCTCGGATTGTCCGGACTCCGTCTCGGTCAAGAGATGCGCGAAGGCGCGGATGCCGCCGCGGCCGACGCGTCCGCGCAGCTGGTGCAGTTGAGCGAGGCCGAACTTTTCCGGCCAGCACACCACGATGGTGTTGGCGCGGGGAATGTCGAGACCGCTCTCGACGATGTTGGTCGCGAGCAGGACGTCGGCATGGCCTTCGACGAAGCTCATCATGCGGTCGTCGATCTCGTCGGCCGCCAACCTGCCGTGCAGGCAGACGATGCGAAGATCCGGCGCCACGGCCCGCACCCGCGCCAGCATGGGATCGAGATCCTGGATGCGCGGGCAGATCAGGAAGCTTTGGCCGTGGCGGCGCTGCTCGCGCAGCAGCGCCGAGGCGATCGCCGCATCCGACAGCGGCGCGATCCGGGTCGCCACCGGAAGCCGGTGCACCGGGGGCGAGGCGATCACGCTGAGATCGCGGAAGCCGGCGAGGCCGGCGGCCAGCGTGCGCGGGATCGGCGTCGCGCTCATCATCAGCACATGGACGTTCTTGGCGAGCCCGGCGAGCTTGGCCTTCTCCGCCGCGCCAAAATGCTGCTCCTCGTCGACGATGACGAGGCCGAGATCGTCGAACCTGACGTCCTTGCCGGTGAGCGCCTGCGTGCCGATCACGACCTTGATCCGGCCGCTGCGCAGGCCCTCCCTGGTCTCCCGCAGCGCCGCGCCCGATGTCGCGCGCGAGAGGTTGCCGACCTCGATGCCGAACGGGGCAAAGCGCTTCTGAAACGTCGCGACGTGCTGGCGCGCCAGCACCGTCGTCGGCACCGCGACCGCAACTTGCTTGCCCGACAGCACCACCGCGGCCGCAGCGCGCAGCGCGACCTCGGTCTTGCCGAAGCCGACGTCGCCGCAGATCACCCGATCCATCGGATGGCCGGATGCGAGATCATCCAGCACGTCCCGGATCGCCTGGGCCTGGTCGATCGTCGTGAAGTAAGGAAAACGCGCGACGAACTTCTCGTAGGCCGATCCCGGCGGCACCAGCTTTTCGCCGCGCCGCCGCCGGCGCTGGCTGATGTGCTTGGCGAGCGCCTTGCCGGCGATCTGGATCTCGCGCTCGGCCTCGCTGCGGCGCGCCCACCACGTGCTGCCGTCCGCCTTGTCGAGCGAAAGCCTGCCGAGCTCGGCGGCGTAAGGCCACATCAAGGCGAGATCGGGCGGCGGCACCAGCACCGCATTGTCGCCGGCGAACTTCAGGCGGATCATCTCGCGCATCGCGCCGCCGCCGGTGTTGACGGTCTGCAGGCCGTCGAGCACGGCAAGGCCGCGCTGGAGATGAACGACCACCGTGCCCTGCTCCGGCGCATCGGCATGGTCGAAGGCCGCGCTCCAGGCGCGCGCCATCGGCTGCGGATGATGCGCGCGGCTGCCGAGCACGTCGGACGCCGTCACCACCACCAGAGGCTTCTTCGCCGGCACGACGAAGCCGGCATCGAGATCGGCGAGCAGCGCCATCTCACCGCCCCGCCCGCGCGCCGCCTCCTCCCAGTCTTCGCAGCGCTCCGCCTTGACGCCGCTCATCCGCTCCATCACGCGCAGATCGTCCTCGTGCGCGGCAACGAGGATCAGCCGCGACCCGGCCCGGCGCGTCTCCTCGACGAAGCCGCGCAACGCCTTCCGAGAGGATGTCAGCTTCGAAAATTCCGGGATGGCCTGGAACGGCGCCGTCCGCGGCAGCACCTTGATGCCCTTGGAGAGCCGCTTCCAATCGCTGCGCCCGAGATATTCGCGCTCCCGCTCGCTGCGGGGCGCGGCCTCCTCGATCGTATCGAGCCATCCGTCGGCATGCGACGGCACGCCGGCATCGGCGATCCATCTGGCGCCCGCGCAATAATCGAACAGGCTGGCGCGCTTGCCGCCTTTGCCGGCAAGGCCGAGCCGCTCCGACATGGGATCGACGAGCAGCTCCTTGGTCTCGAAGATGATCCTGTGCTCATGCGGGTCGAAGGCCACGATCCGTTTGATCGTGTGCTGCGAATGCTCGATCCGGAACGGCCCCAGCGCGCCTGCGGGAAATATCTCGAAGGTCTGGCCGTGGAACAGCGCCCCGCCCGGATAGTCCGGCTCATCGTCGAGATCGTAACCGAGGGCTTGGAGGCGGGACTCCAGCTCCTGCTCGGCGAACGTGCCGCCCACCTTCAAGCTCAGGCTCAGGCGCGACAGGCTGGCCGGTGGCGGCATCCGCTCCATCACCGCTTCGGCCGTCGATACCAGAAACACCGGCTTCTTGGATTTCGCAAGGCGCCTCAGCACGGAGGCTCTGCGCCCCGCGAGCTCGTGCGAGGGCTCAAGCTGATCGAACGGCAAGGTGTTCAAGCGCGGAAACACCAGCACCTCGCAGGCGGCGTCGAGCGCGTGAATGACGCTGCCGAGCCGCTCCGCCCTGTTCTCGCTCTCGGCGAGAAACACGATGCCGCTGCGTCCGGACTGCTTCCATTGTGCAAGCAGATGAAGGGCCATCATGCCGAGAGGCGACGAAGACGAGATCGTGCGCTGCGATCCCTTGCTCTTCTTCGGCGGCTTCTTGGCCACCCTTGCCTTCGTGGAAAGCCTCACTTGGACCCGTTTCTGCTCTTGAACCGCCGCAAACTGAATGCGAGCCGCCTTGCCCCTCGAATCGGCAGCTCGGCGCCATGCATATGGGATTTGCCCTGCGAACGCACCCCTCCTCAACAACGTTCGAGGCGGCGGCGCGATCCCTTTCGATCTGCTCTTGGCTGTGAGAATGGAGGCACGAAAAAGCCCCAGCGCTTGGAGCCACGCTGGGGCGTTTCGTTCGAAATGAATCGGTTAAGCAATGACGTCTTCATAGCAGCGGTTTCGCCACGCGCTTGTGAACTGGTTCACACGCCTTGTTGGCTCGGCGATATCTGGCGGCATCCAGCCACGCCGGCATTCAAGCTTTCTTCAGACATTTCGGATCAGCTGACGATCCATTTCAAAGTGATTGTCATCCGCGCATGAGTTCGGTCCAGGTTCAGTGCACGCGGTGCAAGAACGTGTTTCGCGATCGCGCCGGCCGGTTGCAGGACGGCTATTCCAGGCAATGTCCGAGCTGCGAAGTCGTGCTGTTCTTCGCCGAGGACTCGCAGCA
Source organism: Bradyrhizobium sp. USDA 223 (assembly GCF_044909005.1). Lineage (NCBI taxonomy): Bacteria > Pseudomonadati > Pseudomonadota > Alphaproteobacteria > Hyphomicrobiales > Nitrobacteraceae > Bradyrhizobium > Bradyrhizobium sp. USDA 223. Next base: position 2,406,236 of record NZ_JBIYDR010000001.1, on the reverse strand, counting down.
TCCTTTCATCAAGCGGGCAATGCGCAGTGCGCGCCAGGTCCGCAAGGAGATGCGGGAGCTCCAGGCCGCGAAGCTCGCCGCACCCGAGCCGGAGGTGGCGCAGTCGAGGAGGTTTGCCGGCAGGACGCGATCGGCGACGCGGGAGGACTAGCGGCTCAACTTCGCCGCCGCTTGCGCGGAAACAGGCGGTCGCGGATGTAGCGCGAGGTCGCCGTCAGGCGGATGCCGCGGGGCTTATGCCAGGCGGCGCGGTCGATCTCCTTCTTGTCGCCGATCGCCAGCCTGCCCTTGGCGGACTTGGCGATGAAGATCGCGTCGCTCATCTTGCGGCCGGAGCGCTTGTTCCTCGCCTTCACTTCCTTCCAGAGGCTGATCCTGCCGAGCTTCAGCTTGGGCAATTCCTCCTTGATCTCGCGCCGCAGGCAGTCCTTCTCCGACTCGCGCGCACGCTTGCGGCCGCCCGGAAACATCCACAGGCCGTCCGACCGGCGTCTGACCAACAATACCTTGCCGCGCCTGGCGGCAACCAGCTTGGAAGACTTTGCCATTGCTGCCGTTGTCGAAAACAGAATCGACCCAATGGTAACTTGTCTAGTCGAACAGACAAGTTAGCGACGCGCCTTGATCACAGGCCACGAGCTATCCGGCATGGGCGGCTGACACTGCGCTGGCGGGCGCGAGATCACCCCTTCCCCGCCTCCGCCCGGTCCTCGGTCCTGATCCAGGCCATCATCATTTCCCAGGCCACCGACAGGATGATCGGTCCGATGAACAGTCCGACGATGCCGTGGGCCAGCGTACCGCCGATCACGCCGACGAAGATCACGATGGTCGGGGTGGTCAGGCCACGGCCCATGACGAGCGGCTTCAGCATGGTGTCGATGAAGCCGACCAGGACGAGGAACACGGTGAGCAGCAGCGCCGTGGTGACGTCCTTGGCGGTCCAGATCCAGATGATCACAGGCAGCAGCACCAGGAAAGCACCGATCTGCACGATCGAGAGCAGCAGCACGATGAAGGCAAGGAGGCCCGCGCTCGGCACCGAGGCGAGCTTGAAGCCGATTCCGGCGAGCAGCGCCTGGACGATCGCCACGCCAATGACGCCCTGCGCCACGGCGCGGATGGTCGCACCGGCGAGCGAGAGGAAATGCTCGCTTTGCTCCGGCACGATGCGAAACAGGAAGTTGCGGCCGGCCGCGACCAGGCGTGGCCCATGCGGAAACAGGAAGCCGGCCACGAACACGGAGACGAGAAACTGGAGCGTGCCAAGGCCGGCGTCGCCCGCGAGCGAGAGCAGCGGGCCGGCCAGCGGCTGAAGATACGGCGCCACCTCGCGCACCGCCGTCCGAACGTTGTTGTAGGCCTGATCCCAGAGCTCGTAGAGCCAGGGGCCGACCAGCGGCCAGGATTTGAGCTGCTCCGGCGCCGATTGGAGCACGAGGTCGCCGGTGCCGAGCTGGTGCGCCAGCTCACGCACGCCGTCCACCGCGCTGATGCCGAGCCAGGTCGCCGGACCGATGACGATACCCAGCGTGACCAGGGTCAGGATTGCTGCTGCGGTTTTGGGCCGGCCGCCCAGGATCTTTGCAACCCAGCTGAACGCCGGATAGAACGCGACCGCCAGCACGCCGCTCCAGGCCAGGATCGGCACGAATGGGCGGATGATCAGGAAGGTCCAGATGATCAGCAGGGCGAGCAGGCCGAGGCGGATCACGAGCTGGATGACGTCCTCGCCCGTCAGCAACTGACGGAGGCTTTTCACGGGCACAGCTTTCCTTGCGGCATGAACGCAACTTCCGCGCTTGCGGGCTCAGCCGTTATTGCCAGCAACGCATCTGGCGTCAAGACGACCGGGTGCCGGATACCGCATCGTCCGTCCCAACCCGGCTTGGCTAACGCGGGTTAACCGGATTTCCCCGCGCCGGTTTACGCCGCTGCAAATGCTGGTGACTACCTTCCATCCGCAGTCACCGAAATGCATTCTGGGCCATGGCCAACAGCATCTGGACGATCGAACAATTCACCTGTGCGAGTTGCGGCATGAACTACACCGCGACCAGAGAGGAGCACAGCGAGGCTCACAGCGGCAGCTTCAAATGCGGCATCTGCAGCGGCATCGTGCATGCCTGGTCCGGCAAGCACCACTTCTTCGGCTGGCAGGCCGTGAAGACGAGGCCGCCCGTGTTCGGGCGGCGCTGGGCCGGCGTCGAATGGTAAGCCGCCTGCGGTGACGCCGGATCCGCCGAATTGCGCCGGCGCCGTTTGCACTCCGTTCACCGATCGCGGCTAGATCAGGACGGATCCTCCGCTTCGAACGCCATGGCCGACCTCAACGCCGTCCTGACCAGGCTCAACGACCGTCTGCTTCGCCTTGAGGGCGAGCTGTTCGTGCTGCGCTCGCTCGCGCGCGCGACATTGACCGCGGGCGACGACCATGCCGCGCGCATGCGCAAGCTGGTCGAGGCCGCAAAAGTCGCGCTCGACGACGAGGCCAAGCGCCCTCTCGACAAGCCGACCCGAAAATATGTCGATGCCGCAACCGCACTGGTGGAGGAGCTGCTGGTCGAACCCACCCCGGCGCGGCCGCTGTTCACGGTGATCGACGGCGGCCGGCGCGACTGAGCGCGCCCGCCTCAGCACGGCGATGATTACCGCCCATACATGCCCGGCGCACGTGCCCCGTGCGGGTAGCACTGTCCCTGCGAGTAATTGTAATCATAGCCGTCCGGACACAGCCCGCCGCGTCGTCCGTAATATTGAGGGCGACCGTAAGTGCCGGGCGCGTGCGCACGATTCGGGTAGCACTCGCCTGTCGAGTAATTATAGTCGTAACCGTGCGGGCACAGGCCACCACGGCGCCCATAGCCCGAGCCGTGGCCCCCGGTGTAGACACCCGGCGCGTGACGGTCGTTGGGATAGCAGCGGCCGTTCGAGTGGTTGTAATCATAGCCGTGCGGACATTGCCCGCCCGGACCGCCCCTGAACTGAACCTGCTCCACCATGGGCGCTGTCGGTGCCGCAGGCACGGTTGCAAACGCAAGCAAGCCGGCCAGCGCAAGCTCGATCATGACGATTCCTCCAAATCACGTGGACAAGCCTATCAGGATTCGCGTCCCACGAAACGACATGACAATTGAGGCAAAGCTGGGCTGAACCCTGCATGAACCGAGCTTGGACTGTGACAATGCGTCAACGCCAAGCCCCACGCACGATGCCGACGTCTAGATCGTGGATTTGTCCGCCTTGAGCCGGCTGAGCCCCGCCTCGATGATCGCGATCTCCTCGTCGATCTGGCCGATCGGCAGGCTGAAATCATAGCCGGACCGGCTCTTCAGATCGACCGCGAGCCGCTGCCTATGCATCATCAGCTCGTCCAGTCCACGGCGGTTCTTCAGACGCACATAGGCGTCGACGATCTGCTCGATCGCGTTCGGCATGAGATCTGTCCCGGCGAAAAGGCCCGGCGGCGCGCCCACGCAGGCAGACGATTTCGGTGTCGCGGTACGCAGTACAAATCCGCGACGGATTCGTCGATACGCCAAGCTGGTTGAGATCGTGTTACCGTTCGATGATTTCGTCAGTCATGGGCATGAAAGGCCGCCGGCGGCCAAAAGCCGGGGTCGAAAACGGATGCGGGTTGAAATGTCACCAGCCCCCGTTGGCGCACCCTTATCAGCCAATCCGAGGCATCTCTGTTAAGAACGAACACAGGAACCCGCTACATGCGCGCGTCGACGACACAGAAATAGGTGCGCGGCAATTTGCGATAGGCGCGGTAACGGTAATACGGGCGGTAGGCGCAGCCGCGATAGAGCGCGGGCGGCTCCTCGCCGTAATAAGCGCCATGATAGAAATTGATCACCGGCCCCTGGGCGGTAGGCATCCCAGATCGGCCCCACCGATGGCGCGACGCCGGTCTCGGGCCGGGACCGCCGGGTAAGGCCCGCCAGCTTGGGCCGATGTGGCCGCCAGCAGTGTCGCGACAAGGAGAAACCCGACGCTGCGCATGCCTTCGCTCCCGAGCCGGTGTCATGCCCGAATGGAAGCACCGGACAGTGCGAATCCCGGCGTTCGCGCAAGCGGCGCCCGGCGCATTGTTGATAACCCACGCAAACGCTGCGCGGGTGGTGACAGGGCACGGGGACGTGTTATCGGGGGATGACGCAGTTGCGAGACGGATCGGACACCCATGCGAATTACCCTCGTCGGCTCCCGCCATTTTGGCGTGACCACCCTGAACATGCTCCGGGAGCACAGCGTCTCGGTCGTCCGGATCGTGGTGGCGGACGCCGATGACCGCCTTGCCGCGGCGGCCAAGGCGGCGGGCATCGAGGTGCAGGTGCAAGCCAATCCCAAGCTGGTGGTGGCCTCCGAGATCGCCCCGGATACCGATCTGATCATCACAGCGCACAGCCATGCCAGGATCGGCAAGGATGCGCTCGCCGCCGCCAGGCTCGGCGGGATCGGCTATCATCCATCGCTGCTGCCGCGCCACCGCGGCAAGGCCGCGGTGGAATGGACCATCAAGGAAGGCGACCCGATCGCCGGCGGCACGATCTACCATCTCGCCGACCGCATGGATGCCGGCGCGATCGCCGCCCAGGACTGGTGCTTCGTCAAGAAGGGCGAGACCGCACGAGAGCTTTGGGAGCGCGCGCTGGCGCCGCTCGGGCTCAAGCTGCTGGCCGATGTGATCGATTACGCCAAGGTCCACAAGGCGCTACCCGCCAAAGTCCAGGACGAGCAGTTCGCGACCTCCGCGCCCAGCCTCTCCTGAGCCAAGCCCCTCTGAGCCAGCCCTCTGAGCCGAAGTCTCCTGGAGCAAGCTCTTTCCGAGTCGTCCTGACGTTTACCCTTAACGTGCGGCGCTCTTGATTCTGCTTCGGAAATTGGAGCCAAAAGCGCAAATAAACCATTGTTCCCAAAGGAACAATTTTCGCTTTGGCATCGCAACAAATTTCCGTCACATTTCGTCCGAATAAGCGTCAGCAACTCAGACACATTCAAGGACGAATTCATGCGTTTTGGTCGCATTGCGGTGTTCTGTGCCGCCCCAGTTCTCGCTGGCACCCTCGCCGCCCCCGCGTTCGCCCAGAATCCCTATGACGGCAATTGGCAAGTCACCATCGTGACCAAGACCGGTTCGTGCGAGCCGACCGCAAGCTCGATGCTGACGGTTGCCGACGGCAAGATCACCGCGCCCGGCGCTAACGTTTCCGGCACCATCGGCAGCGGGGGACTTGTGAAAGTTTCGATCAATGGTGCATATGCCAACGGTCAACTCAGCGGCAACGCCGGATCGGGGAAGTGGAATGGAGCATCTGCAGGCATACCGTGCAGCGGGCGGTGGGAAGCATCGCGTCAATAAACCAATTGAGGCTCGCGCCCGGAACCGGCGGCTGCTGATTGCGGCCGCCGTTTTGTTTACGGCGGGGATCGCTACCACCCAAAGCAAGGCCCAGTCCGGCCCGTTCGCCCCGCTGGCGGGCAGCTGGAGCGGCGGTGGCACGGTTACGCTCGATGACGGCTCGACCGAGCGGATCCGCTGCCGGGCCAAATACGCTCCGATCGGACCGACCATGGAGATGTCGCTGACCTGTGCCAGCGATGCCTACAAATTCAACCTCGGCGCCAACGTGAAGGCCGAAGGCGGCGCCATTGCAGGCAGTTGGTCCGAGACCAGCCGCAATATCTCCGGTTCGCTCCAGGGCCGCGGCAGCGGCGGAAGCTACGAGCTGGTGGCCTCAACCGCGGGCTTCAACGCCAACATCTCTCTCAAGACGTCCGGCAACAAGCAGAACGTCACGATGCGCGCGGACAGTCAATTCCGCGGCGCGAACATCTCGATGTCGAAATAAGACGCAAGTTGACGCGACAGTCGATCCGGCGCCCGCGCCGGATCGATTTTTTTATGGGCCGGGCACGTACGCGGTGACCTCGATCTCGACCTTGGCACGCTCGTCCACGAGGCCTCCGATATAGAGCAGCGTCGAGGGCGGAAAATTGCGGCCGAGCGTTTCCTTCCAGGCCGCGCCAATGCCGGCACCTGCCGCTTCGTACTCGGCGCGGCTGGTCAGGTACCAGGTCAGGCGGACGATGTGCTCGGGGCCGGCACCGGCCTCGGCCAGCAGCTTGACGATCCGCTTCAGCGCCGTCGCGACCTGGGCTGCCATGTCGGGATCGTAACTGCCGGCCTCGTCGCCCCCGGTTTGGCCGGCGAGTACCACCCACCGGCCCGGCCCCTCGGTCACGACGCCATGGGAAAAGCCGCGCGGTTTTTTCCACTCGGCCGGCTGCAAGATGCGCATGGGCAATGCCTCCCGATCTTTGTCGTTGTTCGCTGATTGCCTTAGCATGCAGCCCAGCATCGCTGCATCCACAGATTTGGCCGTTGCAAACGGCGGCAATGTCGCCGATACCGGCCGCCCCTCCTCGGTCTATCCGTCCACATCCGCCGCAGATGAGCACCACACCGTCGAAAATGATGGCTGCACTGTGGATGGCCGGCTGGCTGTCGCTGATGCTGATCATGGCGGTGGCCGGGCGCGAGACCACGCGCGAGCTGAATGTTTTTCAGATCATGGAAATGAGGTCGCTGGCCGGCTTCGTCTTGCTCTCACCGATCATCTACCGCGCCGGCGGCTGGAAGGTGCTCAAGACATCGCGCCTGCCGCAGCATGTCGGCCGCAATTTGGTGCACTATGTTGCCCAGCTCGGCTGGTTCTTCGCACTGACACTGATTCCGATCGGCCAGGTGGTGGCAATCGAGTTCACCATGCCGATCTGGACGGCCGTCCTCGCGGCGAGCTTCCTGTCCGAGCGGATGACGCCATGGAAGATCGCCGCCATCGTGCTCGGCCTCGTCGGCGTTATCGTCATTGTCCGCCCCTCGACCGGGGAGATCAATCCAGGGCAGCTCATCGCGCTTGGCGCCGCCATGGGATTTGGCGTCGCGATGGCGCTGGTCAAATCGCTGACCCGCACCGAGAGCGCGCTCTCGATCCTGTTCTGGATGCTGGTGGTGCAGTCGGTTGCGGGCTTCATTCCGGCGCTGATGGTCTGGACCTGGCCGTCGCTCTATGTCTGGGGCTGGGTCGGCGTGATCGCCGTCTGCGGCACGTTCTCACATTATTGCCTGGCCAGTGCGATGCGCTACGCCGACGCGACGATCGTGGTGCCGATGGACTTCCTGCGGGTTCCACTGACTGCAACTGCCGGTTGGCTGTTGTATTCCGAGCGGCTCGACTCCTGGACCGTGCTCGGCGCCGCGCTGATCCTGTTTGGCAATTTACTCAATTTGAAGCCCGCTTCGTCGGTTCCCGCCCGCGCCAGGTGAACCTCGCGCCGCCTCGCGCGACAAAACCAAGTGGCCGTGTGATTTGGATCACGTTGGAGCGACACTCCATCGTGCACATTCGGCCACACAGCAGCGGGTTGAACGCAACGGACTGCCGTTTTGGTGGCGCGAAGTCGGGCACTTCGTGTAGGTTCTTTGCCGATCTGTTGCTGCCTGCAATTCGATTCTGGGGATTTCAGAATGCGCTATCTCACCCTCCTCGCTTCGCTGATGTGCATGGCGCTGTCAGTCAGTGCCGCCAAGGCTGATCGCCGCGTCGCTTTCGTGGTCGGCAACGGCTCCTACAAGAATGTCGCACAATTGCCGAACCCGCCGATCGACGCCAAGGCGATGGCGGCCACGCTACGCAATGTCGGCTTCGAGGTGATCGAAGGCTCCAATCTCAGCCGCGACCAGATGACCGAGAAGCTGCTTGATTTCGGCCGCAAGGCGCAAGGCTCCGATATCGCGCTGTTCTATTATGCCGGCCACGGCATCGCCGTCAGCGGCACCAATTACCTGCTGCCCGTCGACGCCGACATCAAGTCGGAGATGGACGTCAAGCTGGGCGCCGCCATCAACATCGACCTGACTCTCGAGCAGACCATGGGCGATGCCAAGGTCAAGCTCGTCTTCCTCGATGCCTGCCGCGACAATCCGTTCGCCGCCAAGATCAAGTCGAATTCGGCGACGCGCAGCGTCAACGTCCAGAGCGGCCTCGCCGAGATGAAGTCCGGCGAAGGAACGCTGATCGCGTTCGCCACCGGCCCGGGCCAGACCGCGCTCGACGGCCAGGAGGGCAACAACAGCCCGTTCACGCGGGCGTTGATCGACAACATCACCAAGCCCGGCGTCGAGATCCAGCAGGCCATGACGTCGGTGCGCGCTCAGGTCAATGAAGAGACCCGCAAGGGCCAGCTGCCCTGGGGCCACACCAATCTGACCGGCTCCGTCTATCTCAATCAGGCGCCGACCACCCAGGTCGCCGCTGCGGCCCCGACCGCGACCGGCATCGTGCCGGCGGCGACCGGAAGCTCGGACGGTGTCGAGCTCGAATACTGGCGCTCGGTCAAGGAGTCCAACAAGGCCGAGGAGCTCAATGCCTACCTCACCGCTTACCCGAACGGCCAGTTCAAGGCGCTGGCGCTGGCGCGGCTGGCGGCGATCAAGAGCGGCCCCTCGACCGCGACCCGCACGCTCAATGCCGGCGTCGATCCCGCCACCTTCACGGATGAGGCTACCCAAGTGACCGAGGACCAAATCGGTCTCGACAAGAACAAGCGTCGCGACGTGCAGCGTCGACTCACGGCGCTCGGCTTCGACACCAACCAGACCGGCGTATTCAACGACGAAACGCGGTCCGTGCTCAAGCGCTGGCAGACGGCGCGCGGCTACCCGTCGTCAGGCTACCTCAACAAGCACCAGCACAAGGCCCTGCTCTCGGAAATCGTGGCTGCCCCGGCAACGGCGAGCGACGGCAGCCAGAAGCCGGCTCGGCGCGCCGCCACCGCCCCGGCTCAGAGCAGCGCGCCGGCACCGGCTCCCCAGCCACGCAGCAATCCCGGCGATGCTGCCGGTGCGGCCTTCGTCGGCGGCGTCGTCGGCGGCATGATGGGCGGCATGTTCCGTCGTTGAGTCGAAACGAGATCGACAATGCAAAAAGCCCGGCTCGCGCCGGGCTTTTTCGTTGGTGCGATGATGCTGCCGCGTACTCCGTCATTGCGAGCGCAACGAAGCAATCCAGAATCTCTCCGCGGTGACAGCCTGGATTGCTTCGTCGCAAGAGCTCCTCGCAACGACGATGATAGAGATGTGCGCCAAACGGATGTCACAGTCTGCGGAGAGACGCCGCTGGTCGGACGTGTCCGGTCGGAGCCTACTTCCCTGCCACCTTGCGCAGCGCCTCGTTGATGCGATCCTGCCAGCCGGGACCGCCCTCCTGGAAGAACTCCAGCACGTCCTGGTCGATGCGCAGCGTGACCTGCTCCTTGATGCCGGGCACGGCGTTTTGCTTGGGCGGCGCGGCGGCGACCTTGGCCGTTACCTTCTTGAACGCCGCCTCGGCCTCGGTCCTGGCATCGCCCAGCGTGCGCGGCCGTCTCGTTTGATCCGCCATGTCCTAGATTCCCTCAAACAGAGCCGTCGAAAGATACCGCTCGGAGAAGGACGGCACGATCGCCAGGATGGTCTTCCCGGAAGCTTCCGGCCGCTTGCCGATCTCGAGCGCGGCGGCGATCGCAGCGCCTGAGGAGATGCCGCCCGGAATGCCCTCATGCCGCGCCAGCGCGCGCGAGGTCTCGATCGCCGTGGTCGAGTTGATCTTCACGATCTCATCGATCACGGAGCGGTCGAGGATGTCAGGGACGAAGCCGGCACCGATGCCTTGGATCTTGTGGGGAGTATGCTGTCCCCCCGAGAGCACCGGGCTCTCCTCCGGCTCGACCGCAACCACACGCAAGCCCGGCTTGCGCGGCTTGAGCACCTGGCCGACGCCGGTGATCGTGCCGCCGGTGCCGACGCCGGCCACAAAGAAGTCGATGCTGCCGCCGGTGTCGCTCCAGATCTCCTCCGCGGTGGTGCGGCGGTGCACCTCCGGATTGGCGAGGTTCTTGAACTGCTGCGGCATCACTGAATTCGGCGTCGTCTTCAAGAGCTCCTCGGCGGCCGCGATGGCACCCTTCATGCCCTGCGCCGCCGGCGTCAGCACCAGCTCCGCGCCGAGAAAGGCCAGCATCTTGCGTCGCTCGATCGACATCGATTCCGGCATCACCAGCTTGAGCCGGTAGCCGCGGGAAGCCGCCACGAAGGCGAGCGCAATGCCGGTATTGCCGGAGGTCGGCTCGATCAGCACGGTGTCCGGCTTGACGATGCCCGCCTTCTCCATCGCGATGATCATGGCCGCTCCGATACGGTCCTTCACGCTCGCGGCAGGATTGAAATATTCAAGTTTTGCCAAAATGGTCGCGTTCACGTCGTGCATACCGGGCAGCCGGCGCAAGCGCACGATGGGCGTGTTGCCAAAGGCATCGACGATCGAGTCATAGATCCGGCCACGGCCGGGTTGGTGCGCTGCACCCGTGTTGGACGATGCGTCCATGATGAACTCCCTGTGGCGACGATCTGCACGTCTGTCGCGGCCTTGCGCAGTTACGGACAGCTTGCGGCGACGCGCAAGCGGCAATGCAGCACATGTTAAATACGCTGCATCGCAAAATCGCGTGAGCTTTAATTAGCAGAAAACCAACGCATTTGTGTTGCGACCTCGTCAACTGATTCTGCTTATGTTAGACTTAGGTCTAGAAAGCAGGGAGGTCACCACGATGTCAGCGGTTGCTGAAGTGATGTCGACCGTAGCGCTAAGGCGTGATCCGCGTTGCAGCGAGTTGCCGACCTGTCCCGTCTGCGCCGACTCCATGGTCGCCGCTGAAGCGTCTGCCTACGTCTCGGACCACATCATCAGCTATCTCTGGACGTGCGACAATTGCGGCTACGGCTTCGTGACCAAGCATGCCGTGAAGCGGCGGCTCGTGTGCAACTGAGTTTGGACCATTGATCTAGCGCGGGGCGATATCGCCCCTCGCCCAGTCCGCGCGCGTACGCTGATAGAACTCCTCGAAATTTCCTTGTGCGATCGCGTCCCTGATGCCCTGCATCAGGGACTGGTAGTACGCGACATTGATCTCGGACAGCAGCATCGCGCCCAGCGTCTCGCCCGCCTTGACGAGATGATGGAGATAGGCGCGCGCGCAGTTCCGCGTCGACGGCCATGAGCTCTCTTCATCGAGCGGACGCGGATCGTCCGCATGGCGCGCGTTGCGCAAATTGACCTGGCCGTGGCGCGTGAAGGCGACGCCGTGCCGGCCGTTGCGGGTCGGCATCACGCAGTCGAACATGTCGATGCCGCGCCTCACCGCTTCGAGGATGTCATCGGGCGTGCCGACGCCCATTAGATAGCGTGGCCGCTGCTTCGGAAGCAGCGGCGCGGTCTCGTCGATCATCGCCAGCATGACCGCCTGCGGTTCGCCGACGGCGAGCCCGCCGATCGCATAGCCATGGAAGCCGATCCCGACCAGGCCTTGCGCGCTCGCGTGTCGTAGCTCGGGCACGTCGCCGCCCTGCACGATGCCGAACAGCATGTAGCCATCCGGGGCGCTCGCGAAGGCGCGCTTGCTTCTCTCCGCCCAACGCAGCGACAATTGCATCGCGCGCTCGATGTCGGCGCGCTCGGCAGGCAACCGCACGCATTCATCCATCTGCATGGCGATGTCGGAGCCGAGCAAACGCTGCACCTCGATCGACCGCTCCGGCGACAGCTCGACCTTGGCGCCGTCGATGTGCGAGCGGAACGTGACGGCGTGCTCGCTGACCTTGCGCAAATCCGCCAGCGACATCACCTGAAAGCCGCCGGAATCCGTCAACATCGGTCCGTTCCAGCCTGTGAACGTCTGCAAGCCGCCGAGCGCCGCGATCCGCTCGGCGCTTGGACGCAGCATCAGATGGTAGGTGTTGCCGAGCACGATGTCGGCGCCGGCATCGCGCACCTCGCGCCAGTGCATGCCCTTCATGGCACCGGCGGTGCCGACCGGCATGAAGGCCGGGGTCCGCACCACGCCATGCGGGGTGGTCAGCCGCCCGGTGCGCGCGGCCCCGTCGGTGGCGAGCAACTCAAAGTGATTGGGAAGGTCATTGTCGGGATTCATGGCGGTGCTTATTGCGTGTCGGAGCAGGCTGATCAACCCGCCGACCGCGCTTGGGCCGGTTCGTGCATCAGACTGGGACACCGACCACACAAGGATCGTACGCCGCGCCCTTGTCAAACGAAACGATACAGTGTAGTTTTGTACGTGGGGCTGGACGAGATGCCGCGGCGAACTTGCCGGCGGCGGTAGATACGTGATCGCCAGCCACCGACAATGCCGTACCCTTCGTGTTCGACCGACGCATCCGTCTCCTCGCGTGACCGGATCAGGCAGACTGGTGTCGGCCTGATCGGATTAGTGCTCCTGATCTGCAGCCTGGCGCTCGGCGCCTGCACCTCCCTGCCCCGCACGCCCTATACCGCCGCGGAGGCGAGCACGTCGCGCGTGCTCGATATCGAGGGTCTGCGGCGCTACGCCGACGAGCCGGTCACCAAGTTCAGCTTCGAGAAGGACAACAGCACTGCCACGAGAACCTATCTGGCGCTCTCCGGCGGCGGCGCTGACGGCGCCTACGGCGTCGGCGTGCTCGCCGGCTGGACCGCGACCCGAACCCGCCCCAGCTTCTCGGTCGTCTCGGGCGTCAGCACCGGCGGCCTGATCGCACCGTTCGCGTTTCTCGGACCGCAATATGACGACACGCTGAAGGAGGTCTACACCAGCGGTATCGCGGAGAGTCTCCTGAACGATCCCAGCATCATGCGCGTGCTGTTCGGATCCGGCCTATTCGGCAACACCAGGCTGCGCGAGCTCGTCGCACGCTATGTCGGACCCGAGATCATGGCGCAGGTCGCGCGCGAGAATGCCAAGGGCCGCAGGCTCTTGGTGGTGACGACCGACCTCGACACGCAGCGCACCGCGATCTGGGACATGGGCAGGATTGCCGCGGTCGGAACGCCCGAGGCGCTCAAGCTGTTTCGCGACGTGATGGCAGCCTCCGCCAGCATTCCCCTGGTGTTTCCGCCCATCATGATCGACGCCGAAGGCGGGGGCCGCAAGTTTCAGGAGATGCATGTCGACGGCGGCGTGACCGCGCCGGTGCTGACCTTGCCGGAAGCTCTGCTGTTCCAGAGCGGCCGTCTGCCCGGCAATGCGAGGATGGACATCTACATCCTCGTCAACAAGAAGATCGAACGCAATTTCGAGCTGGTGTCCAATGGCACCATCGACGTCGCTTCACGCAGCTTGTCGGCGATCACCCAATCGCAGACGCGCTCGATCATCTTCTCGACCTACGATTTCGCCAAGCGCAACCGGCTGGGCTTCCATCTTTCCTACATCGCGCGCGACTATCCCGCCCCGCCGTCGGAAGGATTCGATACCGGCTATATGCGGGCGCTGTATCAGTACGGATACGAGAAGGCTGCATCCGGCCAGGCCTGGTCCTCGACGCTGCCGTGATCCCTCGTGACGGAACGAGGCAATACCGAAACCGTTGACGATATGGCCAATTCGGCCAGATTCGCGATGACGCTTCCGCTCCTGCGCGATATAGAGCGAATGACCGATATCACGACCGCGCAGGAATCATTGGGCATGGGATTGACTGCGACCAGGACAAGACCGGCAGCGCCACGGCGCGAGGTACCGAAATCGCGCGGTGGCCGGCCGACGAAGACTGCTGCGATCGAGCGCGATCTGCGGCTGATCGAGGTCGCCACCCGCCTGTTCCTGGACCGCGGCTTCGATGCGACCTCGCTCGATGCGGTCGCGGAAGCTGCGCGGGTCAGCAAGCCCACCGTCTATTCCCGCTATGGCGACAAGCGCGGCCTGTTCGCGGCCGTGCTGAGGCGCGAGATCGAACGCTGGCTTGCGCCGCTGTCGGCGGCGGCGGAGACGCAGCTCTCCAGCGCCTCGAACATCCCGGTCGAGCAGCGGCTGGTCGAGATCGGACGCGAGATGCTGACCTTCACCTGCGGCCCGGATGCCGTCGCCTTCAGCCGCATGATGACGGCACAGGCGATCAACTTCCCCGACGTCGCCAAGCTCGGCAAGGAGGAAGGCTGGCTGAAGGCCGTCGCCACCACGGCGCGCTTCTTCGACCATCTGGTGGCGCAAGGCGCGCTCGATGTCGACGACACCACCATCGCAGCCGAGGTGTTCCTCGACGTCGTCGTCGGCCACACCCATCGTATGGCGACGTTCGGAACGGCGCTGGAGCTGAAGGCTGCCGAGAAGCGCATGCGCGCGGCGATCAAGCTGTTCCTGGCCGGCGCGCTGGGACCTGCCGACCGCGTCCAGGACACCTCGAAACTCGCGCCACGGCGCCGCTCCTCCCGCTGACAATTCCGTGAGCTTGCGTGCTTTCCCCAAGGGGCGACGGTGCGGCGTCATTGACCGAAATAAAACGATACGGTATGGTTTAGTTATAAGGCGATGCGGACCGCTTTTTTCACCAGCCCCAAAGGAGGCCCGTATCACCCAGATCGCCGCGCCGGGTACAGCCTGCCGCGGCGCTCCGCGGCCGGCCGATGCCCAAGGCCGGCCGCGAATTCTTTACGATCATCCGGCACACTCGCTGGCCGAGGGTTTCGAGCATGACGACTGCCAAACGATGGACCTCGCACCTGCTTGCGATCGCATTGCCCGCGCTGCTCATCGCCGCGCCGGCACAGGCTGTCGTGACCGCGAGCACGCCGACCGCGCTTCACAGCGACACAGATGGTGATGCCGAAGCGGACCGCCAGGCAGTCAGCCGCGAAATAGAGCGATTCCGCAGCTCCTCGATCACAATCAGCCAGGCCATGGCGATTGCCGAAGCCCGCCATGCCGGCGCCACCACTGCCGATGTGAGCTTCGACGGCGGCTCGGGCGTGCCGGTCTACCGGGTGAAGACCCTGCACAACGACCGGATCTGGCGCCACACCATCAATGCTTCGACCGGCGAACTGGTCGGCGGGGAAGCCGCCCTGCCCCTCACCGAGCTCGACCGCGAGGACCGTAGCAACCTCGCAGCGCTGGGTGCGATCAGGCACCGCCTCTCCGATGCCGTGCGCGTCGCCGAGCGTGCCGCCGCGGGCAAGGCCATCAGCGGCGGGCTGGTCCGTGAACGCGGCCGGCTGAACTTCTCGATCGTCGTCGTCAGCGGCGACGACCTCAAGGAGGTCACCCTGGAGCCGCCGGGCGCCAGGGGAAATAGCGGGTGCCAAATAGCGGCAGGCTGCCCCCGGCATCGTCCGGACCGAAAAGCCATTGACGGCCGCAAAACTCTCCCGCATAAGTCGCCGCCATGTTCACGACCACCAAACGCACGACCAAAACCACCACGGCCGAAGGGGCCCGGGGAGGCGTGCGCGCGTAGGTCGTCGACTTAAACGCATCAGCTCTACGGCAAGCCCCGCCCTCGATGGTCCGGGGCTTTTTTGTTGTCTAAATTCTCAATGCAACGGAGGACAAAGTGAGCAACGATCCCGTCGTCGCGATTGTCGGCGTCACCGGCGCGGTGGGCGCCGAATTCATCGCCACCATGGACAAGCGCGGCTTTCGCGTCGGCAAGCTCAAGGCACTGGCGAGCGCCCGCTCGGCCGGCAAGACGGTGTCGTTCCGCGGGCAGAGCGTGGTCATCGAGGAATTGACCGAGCGCTCCTTCGACGGCGTCGATATCGCGCTGTTCTCCGCCGGCGGCAGCATCTCAAGGAAGTATGCGCCGATCGCGGTGAAGGCCGGCGCCATCGTGGTCGACAATTCCTCGGCCTTCCGCATGGATCCGAACGTGCCGCTGGTGATCCCCGAGATCAACGCGAGCCGCATCCGCGACCACAAGGGCATCATTGCCAACCCGAACTGCGCCGCGATCACCGCCCTGGTGCCGCTGTGGCCGATCCACCAGCACAACCGCATCAAGCGCGTGATCATCTCGACCTATCAGGCGGCCAGCGGCGCCGGCGCCGCCGCGATGGAGGAGCTCGTCGAATCCACCCGCGCCAACCTCAACGGGCAGGTCTATACGCCCAAGGTGATGCCGCACCCCTACGCCTTCAATCTGTTCAACCACAACACCGCCATCGACCCCGAGACCGGCTACAACGACGAAGAGACCAAGGTCATCAAGGAGACCCGCAAGATCTTCGAGGACGACAGCATCGCCGTCGGCGTCACCTGCGTGCGTGTGCCGGTGCTGCGCGCCCATTGCGAAGCCATCACCTTCGAATGCGAGAAGCCGATCAGCGAGGACCAGGTCCGTGCCATCATGGCGCAGGCGCCCGGCGTGAAGGTGGTCGACGACCGCGCCAAGAACTACTTCCCGATGCCGATCGACGCCTCGGGCCAGGACGACGTCCTGGTCGGCCGCATCCGCAAGGATCTCAGCGACCCCACCGGGCACTCGATCTCGATGTTCGTGGCGGCCGATCAGCTGCTCAAGGGCGCGGCGCTGAATGCGGTGCAGATCGCGGAACTCCTGCCGCAGCGGGTGATGGCGTAACGAAGGTTGCGTAGGGTGGATTGGCCGAAGGCGTAATCCACCTCTTCGCTTCCGCGGAGACGAGCAGTGGTGGGTTACGCCTTGCGGCTAACCCACCCTACCGCTCGGCCCGAAACAGCAAACACGCATCGCCATACGAATAGAAGCGATAGCCCTGCGCGATCGCGTGCGCATAGGCCTGCTTCATCGTCGCGAGCCCCGAGAAGGCCGACACCAGCATGAACAGCGTCGACTTCGGCAGGTGGAAATTGGTTATCAGCGCGTCGACCGCGCGGAAGCGGTAGCCGGGCGTGATGAAGATCGACGTCTCGGCTGCGAATGGCTGGATCGTGCCGTCCTCGCTCGCGGCGCTTTCGAGCAGCCGCAACGACGTCGTGCCGACCGCAACGATGCGGCCGCCGTTCTTCCGCGCAACGTTGAGCCGCTCCGCCGTTTCGGCCGAGATCGTGCCCCACTCGGCGTGCATCTTGTGGCCGTCGGTGTCGTCGACCTTGACCGGCAGGAACGTCCCTGCCCCGACATGCAGCGTCACGCGGTTGAGGGCAACGCCGCGGTCGCGCAACGACTGTTCCAGCGCCGGCGTGAAATGCAGTCCCGCGGTTGGCGCTGCAACTGCGCCTTCACTCGCCGCGAACATGGTCTGGTAATCAGCGAGGTCCTGATCGTCTGGCGTGCGCTTGGAGGCGATGTAGGGCGGCAGCGGCGGGCTGCCGAGATCGGCGATGGCCTGGTCCAGCGCCGGGCCGTGGAACGAGAACGCCAGCGTCACCTCGCCCTCGGTGCCCTTGGCCTCGACCTCGGCGTCGAGATGACCGAGCAGGCAGACCTTGCCTTCGTTGCCAAAGCGGATGCGGTCGCCGGGGGCGAGCTTCTTGGCCGGCTTCACCAGCGCCTGCCAGCGCGAGCCGTCGAGACGCTTGATCAGTGTCGCCTCGATCTTCGGCTCGGTGTCGCGGCCGATGCGGCGACCCTTCAATTGCGCCGCAATCACCTTGGTGTCGTTGACGACGAGCTGGTCGCCGGGCTTCAGCCATTGCGGCAGGTCGGAAATGATCTGGTCGCGCAGCGCGCCATTCTCGACGACCAGCATCCTCGCGGAATCGCGCGGGCTCGCCGGGCGCAAAGCGATGCGCTCGGGCGGCAGATCGAAATCGAAGAGATCGGTGCGCATGAGCAGGCTTGGCGCGACACAGCCAGACCCTCATGGTGAGGAGGCGCTTAGCGCCGTCTCGAACCATGAAGGCCGGGTTGCAGCAGTGGGGCCTTCATCCTTCGAGACGCGCGTTCCGCGCTCCTCAGGATGAGGATCGAGTGACTATTCCTTGTCCGCGGCCATCCGCGCCTTGACGATCTTGTCGGGGTTCTGCACCGGCTCGCCGCGCTTGATCTTGTCGACGTTCTCCATGCCCTCGGTGACCTTGCCCCACACCGTGTACTGGTTGTCGAGGAAGCGGGCGTCGTCGAAACAGATGAAGAACTGGCTGTCGCCGGAATCGGGATTGGCGGCGCGGGCCATCGAGGCGGTGCCGCGCACATGCGGCTCCTTGTTGAACTCGGCCTTCAGCTTCTTGCCGGAGCCGCCGGTGCCGGTGCCGTGCGGGCAGCCGGTCTGCGCCATGAAGCCCTCGATCACGCGGTGAAACACGATGCCGTCGTAGAAGCCCTCACGGACCAGCTCCTTGATGCGCGCGACATGGCCGGGCGCGAGGTCGGGGCGCATTTCGATGGTGACGGGGCCCTGCGTGGTCTCGAGGATCAGGGTGTTTTCGGTGACGCTCATGCTCGTCTCTCTTGCGTTGGGGGTGAAGTCTTCTCGGGTGACGTCTTGCGGCTGCGGAACTGGATCGCGAATGGACGTCCCGCGGCGGCGCCGGCCATTGCATCGGTAAATGGCACCGGCGTGCAGCGTTGCAACGCCTCCATCACCGCGATCCGGTATTGCAGCCGGTCATTGTCGGAGGCCTCCGCGGATTCATAGGTAATCCTCGGATGGCCCAGAATGTTTCCGGCCCGGTTAAAGCTCACGAGGACGGTGATGTCGAGTGGGCGGGCCCTCGCCGGCGACGGCGGTCTCCAGCAGGTGCGCAGGTGCCGGAAGATGTCCTGGATCGTGTCGACCTGGGCGGCCTCCACGGCCGCACGGGAGGTGGCGAGCAGCAGCACCACGGCAACCAGCAGGAGCCTGCCACCGCGGCGCGCCATGGCCCCCGCCTATTTGATGTCTGAGGCGACCTGCACCTTCACCATCTTGTCGGGATCGGTGACAGAGCCGCCGGGCGAGCCGGCGGGCGCCTTCTTGAGCTTGTCGACGACGTCCATGCCCTGCACCACCTCGCCGATCACGGTGTACTGGCCGTCGAGGCTGCCGCCGTCGGCGAACATGATGAAGAACTGCGAGTTGGCGCTGTCGACGCTGTCGCCGCGTCGGGCCATGCCGACGATGCCGCGGGCAAAATGCACCTTGGAGAATTCCTGCTTCAGGTTCGGGTATTTCGAGCCGCCGGTGCCGTTGAATTTCTCGCCATCGCCGGTCTGCGCCATGAAGCCGTCCATGACGCGGTGGAACGGCACGTTGTTGTAGAAGCCCTCGCGCGCGAGCTGCTTGATGCGCTCGGCATGCTGGGGCGCGATGTCGGTCCTGAGCTTGATGACGATGCGGCCCTTGGTGCTGTCGATGACGATGGCGTTGGCCTTGTCGAGATTTGCCGGCAATTGCTGCGCCACCGCCGGTACCGCGAACAGAAGCGCGGCAAGAACTGCGAGAATTCGGATCATGACAACTCCGGATCAGAGAGAAGAGGAAGCGCGCCGTTTTCAGGCGAATTTGGCCTTGAGCTGTGCCGCGACCTGCGGCGGGACGAAGGCCGAGACGTCCCCGCCCATGCCGGCGATCTGGCGCACCAAAGTGGCGGTGATCGGGCGGACCATGGGAGAGGCCGGCAGGAAGACCGTATGCACCTCGGGAGCCATGGCCTCGTTCATGCCGGCGAGCTGCATCTCGTAGTCGAGGTCAGTGCCGTCGCGCAGGCCCCGAATCATGATGGTCGCGCCGTGCTTGCGCGCTGCGGTGACCGACAGATCGTCGAACGTCGTCGCCTCCAGCACGCAGCCGGCCTGCGCCGCGATCGGACCGCAGACGTCCTCGAGCATCTTGAGGCGCTCCTCGGTCGAGAACAGCGGTTTCTTGCCGGGATGCACCCCGATCGCGACCACGAGCCTGTCGCACAAGGAAACGCTGTGCCGGACCACGTCCAGATGGCCGTTGGTGATGGGGTCGAAGGAACCTGGGTAGAAGGCGATGCGCGGCATGGCCCCGTCCTACCGCGCCCGGCCCGGGCCGGCAAGCCGGGCAGGTTCCTTGCCCGTTTCCGGTCCAGCCCCTCCGAAAATGTCCCGTCGGGCGTCAGCGGCAGCCGGTTTGTTTCGCCCTCGGGGCGACCACGAAACAAAACGGAGCGGGAACGAAACCATTTCCCACATCGGCGAAGACGTCCGGAAACTGGCCATGGTTACTAATCCGGGCCAACGAACGACGGGCCGCGTACTGGGAGTAGGCGGCCGCATCACAGGGGACTGTCATGATCAAGACCATTTCAGCGATCGCTCTGTCTGCGTGTGTTGCCGCGGCCCTCACCCTCCTGCCCGGCTTTGCCCCGAAGGTTGAAGCCAGCGTGCCGCAGCCGCTGGCCAAGAGCGACCGGCTCGACATCCGCAGCATCGGCCGTGACTGCTCGCAGCAGGCCTGGCCGAACTTCGAAGCCTCCTGCCTGCGTAGCGCCGGCACTAAGGCCAATGTCCGCGAGGCACGCCTCGTGACCGCCAACCGCACGCCGTAATCGGGCTTGACGATTTCGCGTCAGCTAGGCGGTTCACAGCCCGGATCGAGCGCAGCGCAATTCGGGCTGCCTGGCTGAACGTTACTCCCCGTTGGCTCCGTTGCCGTTCTCGGCCTCTTCCGTGATGTGCTCGACTGACACCACGTGCTCGTCCTCGGCGGTGTCGAACACGATCACGCCTTGCGTCGAGCGGCCGGCGATGCGGATGCCTTCGACCGGGCAGCGGATCAGCTGACCCTTGTCGGTGACCAGCATGATTTGATCCGCCTCCTCCACGGGGAACGAGGCGACGAGATTGCCGTTGCGGTTGTTGACGCTCATGGCGACGATGCCTTTGCCGCCGCGGCCGGTGGTGCGGTACTCGTAGGACGAGGTCCGCTTGCCGTAGCCGTTGACGGAGACGGTCAGCACGACCTGCTCCTGCGCCGACATTTCGACATAGCGCTCCTGCGGGAGCTGGAAGCTGCCCGAGGTCTCCTCGGCCTCGGCATCGGCCGGTGCCTCTTCCGCGGCGGCTTCGCCCGCGACCGCGCGGCGCATCTTCAAATAGGCCGAGCGCTCGTCCGAGGTGGTGTCGACGTGGCGCAGGATCGCCAGCGAAATCACCTTGTCGCCTTCGCCGAGCGCGATGCCGCGCACGCCCATCGAGGTGCGCCCGGTGAACACGCGCACGTCGGTGACGGGGAAGCGGATGCACTGGCCGCCGGCAGCGGTCAGCAGCACGTCGTCGCGCTCGGTGCAGATCTGCACGTCGACGATCGCCTCGTTGTCGTCGAGCTTCATCGCGATGATGCCGGAGCGGCGGACGTCGACGAAGTCGGACAGCTTGTTGCGCCGGACGTTGCCGCCCGTGGTCGCGAACATCACGTCGAGCTGGCCCCAGGTCGATTCATCCTCCGGCAGCGGCATGATGGTGGTGATGCGCTCGCCCTGCTCCAGCGGCAGGATGTTGATCATGGCCTTGCCGCGCGCGTTCGGCGCGGCCATCGGCAGCCGCCAGACCTTTTCCTTGTAGACCTGGCCGCGCGAGGAGAAGAACAGCACCGGAGTATGGGTCGAGGCGACAAAGAGCCGGCTGACAAAATCCTCGTCGCGGGTCTGCATGCCGGAGCGGCCCTTGCCGCCGCGGCGCTGCGCCCGGTAGGCCGACAGCGGCACGCGCTTGACGTAGCCGGCGTGCGAGACCGTGACGACCATGTCCTCGCGCTGGATCAGGTCCTCGTCCTCGACCTCGCCCTCCTGCTCCATGATCACGGTGCGGCGGGGCGTTGCGAACTCGGCCTTCACCTCGGCAAGCTCGGTCTTGATGATGTCCAGGATGCGCGCGCGTGAGCGCAGGATCGCGAGATAGTCGCCGATCTCCCCGGCGAGCTTCGACAGCTCGCCGCCAATCTCGTCGCGGCCGAGCGCGGTGAGACGTGCGAGACGCAATTCGAGGATCGCCCTCGCCTGCTCCAGCGACAGGCGGATCGTGCCGTCCTCGTTGATCCGGTGACGCGGGTCATCGATCAGCGTGATGATGTCCTCGACGTCGCGCGCGGGCCAATCGCGCGTCATCAGGGTATCACGGGCCGCCGCTGGTGTCGGCGAGGTGCGGATCACCTTGATGATCTCGTCGATGTTGGCGACCGCGATGGCGAGGCCGACCTGCTCATGGGCGCGCTCACGCGCCTTGCGCAGCTTGTACTTGGTGCGCCGGGTGACGACCTGCTCGCGGAAGCCGACGAAGATCGTCAACATATCCTTCAAGTTCATCGTCTGCGGACGCCCGGAATCGAGCGCAACTGCGTTGACGCCGAAGCTCGTCTGCAGCGGGGTGAACTTGTAGAGCTGGTTCAGTACCACGTCGGGCACGGCGTCGCGCTTGAGCTCGACGACGACGCGATAGCCATCGCGGTCGGACTCGTCGCGCAGGTCGGAGATGCCCTCGATCTTCTTTTCCTTGTAGAGTTCGGCGATGCGCTCGACCATCGTCGCCTTGTTCACCTGATACGGAATCTCGGTGATGACGATCGCCTCTCGATCCTTGCGAATGGTCTCGAACGTGACCTTGCCGCGCATGACGATGGAGCCGCGGCCGAGATGGTAGGCGCTGCGGATGCCCTGGCGTCCGAGGATGATGCCGCCAGTCGGGAAATCCGGGCCGGGAATGATGTTGATGAGCTCGTCGATGGTCAGCGAGGGATTGTCGATCAGCGCAATACAGGCGTCGATCACCTCGCCGAGATTGTGCGGCGGGATGTTGGTCGCCATGCCGACGGCAATGCCGCCGGCGCCGTTGACCAGCAGGTTCGGGAACCGCGCTGGCAGGACCACCGGCTCCTTCTCGGAACCGTCGTAATTGTCCTGGAAGTCGACGGTGTCGCTGTCGATGTCCTCGAGCAGCTTCAGCGCGATCTTGGTCAGGCGGGACTCGGTGTAGCGCATGGCCGCCGCCGGATCGCCATCGACCGAGCCGAAATTGCCCTGCCCGTCCACCAGCAACTCGCGCATCGAGAAGTCCTGCGCCATGCGCACCAGCGCGTCATAGATCGCCTGGTCGCCATGAGGGTGGTATTTACCCATGACGTCACCGACGATACCGGCGGACTTCTTGTGCTTCTTGTCGGGCGTGAAGCCCTGCTCGTTCATCGAGAACAGGATGCGCCGATGCACCGGCTTCAGGCCATCGCGCGCATCGGGCAGCGCGCGCGATACGATCACGCTCATGGCGTAATCGAGGTAGGACTTCTTCATCTCGTCGAGGATGGAGACGGGGCGAATGTCCGAGGGTTGCGCCGGCTGGTCGCCGGGCTTGTTATCGTCGTCAGCCAAGGGGAAATCCGGTGAGGTTTTATCTGGGAATCATATAGCGCATCGAGGGTTGGATAACCACCCTGACAGGGCCGCCGGAGGCGCTTTTTCCCTTCGTTTTTTCATGCACTTACCGGGGTGACGAGAGGTCATTTCCGGACAGCCCTCGGACGTCGGCAACCCCTGCGCCGGAGAGTGGATTTCGGCCACGGCTCAAGGCCCGAAAACCACTGTATGCATGAGCCGGCCGGGCATGAGGGTGAACAGCCCGGCAATGACGAGTGCGCCGAAGAAGATCGAGGCCATCGTGATCTTGTGGCGGCGAACATTGTGAGCTCTTGCAGCCGTCACGCCCAATACGAGCATCGCCAACGCGAAGATCGAGAGCAGATGGATCGGGCTCCATTGACCGACCAGACGGATTTCGTGAATCCAGAACGAGGTGAGCGCCACGACGAGCATCAGCACCACCCAGACCCAGCCCAGAGCCCGGTGCGGAAGGGTGCCCTTGGGGGCGATGAGCTGAACAATTCCGAGGACGAATGCAGCCATCGCGGCAAAGGCATGCAGCGGGATCGCCGGAGCAGCAGCAAGAAGCGGTCCAAGACTCATGCAGCAGTCCCCGATCGGCAGCGGCTCGCCGTCTGACGCACAACATGAGGCAAGCTTAGAAAATCAAGCTTTGCCCGTTGATTGACGAGAAATCCAAGCGCGGCACGCGAGCACACCGATGCAAAGGACGAGCGCCCGCTATTTGACCTCAGAACGGGATATCGTCGTCCATGTCGCTGTTGCGGCCGCCGCCGGCGGCAACGGGACGGCGCGGCGCGCTGCTGACGGGTCCGGAGGAGCCGAAGTCGCCGCCCGGCTCGTCGCCGAAGCTGCCACCTCCGCCGCCGCCACCGCGGCCGTCCAGCATCGTCAGCGTCGAGTTGAAGCCCTGCAGCACGACCTCGGTCGAATATTTCTCGACGCCGCTCTGGTCGGTGTACTTGCGGGTCTGGAGCGCGCCTTCGATGTAAACCTTTGCGCCCTTCTTCAGATACTGTTCGACGATCTTGCAAAGCGGCTCAGAGAAGATCACGACGCGATGCCACTCGGTCTTCTCCTTGCGCTCGCCCGTGTTCTTGTCGCGCCAGGTCTCCGAGGTCGCGATGCTCAAATTCGCGATCGGCCGCCCGTCCTGGGTGCGGCGGATTTCGGGATCCTTGCCGAGATTTCCAACCAGAATGACCTTGTTGACGCTTCCCGCCATCGCCGCTCTCCACTCCGAATGCCACTGAATTTCAAAAGGGCGAATCCGCTGCCCGCGTTCCTCTGCGCCCGCTAGGGCGACC
Organism: Bradyrhizobium sp. USDA 223; assembly: GCF_044909005.1. NCBI lineage: Bacteria > Pseudomonadati > Pseudomonadota > Alphaproteobacteria > Hyphomicrobiales > Nitrobacteraceae > Bradyrhizobium > Bradyrhizobium sp. USDA 223. Next base: position 2,381,814 of record NZ_JBIYDR010000001.1, on the reverse strand, counting down.
CTATACGCTTGCGGGCACCGATCAGCCTGCCACCCCCGGGGTTATCCCCATATATAGCATCCCCTTCCGTTTTGTTCCAGATTTGTTCTTCATCGCAATAGGACAGCCATTCTGGCCCATTGCCAAAATAATGAGCAGCGCTCCGATGGAACCTTCTTGGGTTCCCCTGAACGAGAAAAACCGCTTAACATTCATTAAGTTGTTCCATTCACTTGAGTGGCGAGTGTGGCATTCCGGAGACGGACTCTGCCCCATTCTTAGGCTACATTCGCGTTGGAATTGATTCATATGGGCGTCGCGCCTGATCAGCCGCTTCGGGGAGTTTCAAGAAGCGGACGAAACTGGGGAGACTGTAATGAACAAGGTTCTGTTTGGTGCAATCGGTGCAATGGCGTTGGGGCTGTCGGGGCCGGCAAGTGCAGCGGATCTTGCTGCGCGTCCCTACACAAAGGCTCCGGCCCCTGTCGCTACCGTTTACGACTGGAGCGGCTTCTACATCGGTATCAACGGCGGCGGCGGCACGAGCCGTAAGTGCTGGGATTTCGTCGACACCACGGGCCTCGTCACCGGCGCCGCCGGCACCCTCGTCGGTGAAGGATGTCACAACGCGACCGGAGGCACGGTCGGTGGCCAGGTCGGCTACCGCTGGCAGTCCGCTAATTGGGTGTTCGGCGTCGAAGGCCAGGGCAACTGGGCCGACTTCTCCGGCGACAATGTCAGCCTCGTCTTCCCGGGCTCCGCGCTCGTCACCGGCAGCCGCAACCGGTCTCAGATCGATGCCTTCGGCCTGATCACCGGCCAGGTCGGCTATGCCTGGAACAATATCCTGGTCTACGTCAAGGGCGGCGCCGCCGTCGTCAGCGACGAGTTCGACGTCTACGCGGCGCCAGGCACGCCCGGTGCGGGCACCCTGCTCGCCTCGGCCGATCACACCCGCTGGGGCGGCACCGTCGGCGCGGGCGTCGAGTTCGGATTCGCACCGAACTGGACGCTCGGATTCGAGTACAACCACCTCTTCCTGGGCCACCAGACCCGGGACTTCACGACGCCAGGCGGTGCCTTCTTCGGATCCGATCGCATATATCAGGACGTCGACATGGGTTTGGTCCGGCTGAATTATCGCTTCGGCGGCCCGCTGGTCGCGAGGTACTGATTCCCTCTGATTTCGTGAGCGATGGAAGGGCCGGCCCCAGCGCCGGCCCTTCTTTTTTGCGCACGACGGCTGGACGTCAATAAGTCAGCAACCATCACCTTTTCGGCTGTTGTGGCTTTTCGGAGACACAACTTGCGGCTTTGGTGGTGTAAAGACGGCGCCAGTTGGGCCGTTGAGTCCGCTGCCCTTCCGTGAGGGAAGGCAACAACAGAAACTGGGACTGGGATTAAGTTGAAAATGAAAAAGGTTTTGTTGGCTTCGGCCTGTTTGTTCGCTCTCGCGGCCCCCGCTTCGGCTGCTGATCTGGCAGCCCGCCCCTACACCAAGGCGCCCGCGCCTGTGGCCTCGGTCTACAACTGGACCGGCTTCTATCTCGGTATCGTCGGCGGCGGCGCCTGGGAAAACAGCTCCGATGATCCGCGCATGCAGGGCGGTTTCGTCGGCGGCACCGTTGGCTACAACTGGCAGACCTCCAACGTCGTGTTCGGCATCGAAGCTGATGGCGCGTGGGCTGACGTAAACGCCTCAGCGACCGGTCTTGTTGATTTTGGTGGCGCCCTCGTTCCCACGACGGTCAGTTCGCGTATCGACGCGCTCGGCACCGTGCGTGGTCGCATCGGCTGGCTCGCTTCCCCGAGCGTCCTGCTGTACGCCACGGGTGGTTACGCCTGGATCAACAACAAGATCAGCGTCAGCGCGCCCCCTGTTCTGAGCCTCTCGGAGAGCCAGTTCCATTCGGGCTGGACGGTCGGCGCGGGCGTCGAGGCGATGTTTGCTCCGAACTGGTCGGTCAAGGGCGAGTACCTCTATCGCAGCCTGGGCGGCGAGACCTACTTCTCGGGCGTCTTCCCGGTCAACACCGGCACTCTCGACCTCCACACCGTGCAGGTCGGCGTGAACTACCACTTCGGCGGCCCGGTCGTCGCCAAGTACTGAGCTTCGTCTCTGACGCATCATCGTCACGAAAGGCCGGCCTCGCGCCGGCCTTTTTGTTTGTTGCGGCCGCCCGTTCGCTCGCGTTTTCGAAGGGGTGTGGCCGCTGGGTGACACAACCTTTGGCTTAAATGGTGTAAAAGCAATGACGTTGCTTGAGTCATAAGGTCCGCTGCTCTTCCGCTCTCCGGAAGACCGGAATGAGAAATGGAAGTGGGGAATGGATATGAAGAAGCTTTTGCTGGCTTCGGCCAGCTTGTTCGCACTCAGCGCGTTGTCACCGGCCTCGGCGGCCGATTTGGCGGCCCGCCCCTACACCAAGGCTCCGGTGGCGCCGATCGCGGTGTACAACTGGAGCGGCTTCTACCTCGGCGCCAACGCCGGCGGTGGCTGGAGCCGCAACTGTTGGGATCTCACCAGTGTCGGCCCCGTCGTGGTCGCTCCGGCGGTGGCCGAAGGTTGTCACAATGCGACCGGCGCACTCGTCGGCGGCCAGATCGGTTATCGCTGGCAGTCCGCCAACTGGGTGTTCGGTCTCGAAGCCCAGGGCGACTGGGCTGACCTGAAGGGTTCGAACATCAGCTCGCCTGCCGCGCTCGCGCCGCTGGTGAACGAGACCAGGATCGACGCCATCGGCCTCTTCACTGGCCAGGTCGGTTATGCCTGGAACAACGTGCTTTGGTACGTGAAGGGCGGCGCTGCCGTCACTCACAACAAGTACACTGGCAGTTTTGGCGGCGTTACGCTCGACACCGCGAACGAAACGCGCTGGGGCGGTACGGTCGGCACCGGCATAGAATTCGGCTTCGCCCCGAACTGGTCGGTCGCTGTCGAATACAACCACCTGTTCATGGGCAGGCACAACGAGACCTTCACCTTCCTCGGCGTGACCACTCGCACCGACAGCATCAAGCAGGACGTGGACATGGCTACCGTTCGCCTCAACTACACCTTCGGTGGCCCGGTCGTCGCGAAGTACTGATCAAGACCGACGTCACATCGTCACGAAAGGCCGGCCTCGCGCCGGCCTTTCTTTTTTGGCCGGGTTGCTCCGGGAGCGGTTCCGCGCGTTCCTGCTGCCAGATCCCGCCAGCACGCCAACAATCCGTTGACGATTCGCAAGTCCCACTGGAAATCCGCCGCCGTTCTTCCTACGTTCGCTGCCATACCCATCGGCGCCGATCCCGGTTCCGGGCGCAGCGCGCCTTTTTTGTTGGCGCGATCGCGCACCTTTGGGCTTCCTTGAGGGCAACTCGGATGGATGAAGTGATCAAGGCGAAGCGCCAACAACAGAACGCGGGCTCGAGCCTGCGCGCAATTACGATCCGCGGCGCGCGCGAGCACAACCTCAAGAATATCGACGTCGAGATTCCCCGCGACAAGCTGGTGGTGTTCACCGGGCTATCCGGCTCCGGCAAATCCTCGCTCGCCTTCGACACGATCTATGCCGAGGGCCAGCGCCGCTACGTCGAATCGCTGTCGGCCTATGCCCGCCAGTTTCTGGAGATGATGCAGAAGCCCGACGTCGACCAGATCGACGGCCTGTCGCCGGCAATCTCGATCGAGCAGAAGACGACGTCGAAGAACCCGCGCTCCACCGTCGGCACCGTCACCGAGATCTACGACTACATGCGCCTCTTGTGGGCCCGCGTCGGCGTGCCCTATTCGCCGGCCACGGGCCTGCCGATCGAGAGCCAGACCGTCTCCCAGATGGTCGACCGCGTGCTGGCGCTGCCCGAGGGCACCCGCCTCTATCTGCTCGCCCCCGTCGTGCGCGGCCGCAAGGGCGAGTACAGGAAGGAGCTCGCCGAATGGCTCAAGAAGGGCTTTCAGCGCGTCAAGATCGACGGCACCTTCCATGAGCTGGCGGAAGCCCCTAGCCTCGACAAGAAATTCCCGCACGACATCGACGTGGTGGTCGATCGCATCGTGGTGCGCGCCGATATCGGCCAGCGCCTCGCCGAGAGCTTTGAGACCGCGCTGAAGCTCGCCGAAGGCCTTGCCGTCGTCGAGTTCGCCGATGCGCCCGCGGCTTCTGCGCCTGCGGAGGAAAAGAAGAAGACCGCGAAAATCCACGACAAGAGCGGGCCCGAGCGCATCCTGTTCTCGGAAAAGTTCGCCTGCCCGGTCTCCGGCTTCACCATCCCCGAGATCGAGCCGCGCCTGTTCTCCTTCAACAATCCCTATGGCGCCTGCCCCGCCTGCGGCGGCCTCGGCGTCGAGCAGCATGTCGACGAAGACCTCGTCATCCCCGAGAAGGATCTGACGCTGCGCAAGGGCGCGATCGCGCCCTGGGCCAAATCGTCGTCGCCCTATTACGTGCAGACGCTGACCGCGCTCGGCAAGCACTACAAGTTCACGCTCGACACCAAGTGGAAGGATCTGCCGAAGAAGACGCAAAACGCGCTCCTCTACGGCTCGGGCGAGGACGAGATCAAGTTCTCCTACGAGGACGGGGTGCGCTCCTACGACACCAAGAAGCCGTTCGAGGGCGTCATCACCAACATCAACCGCCGCTACCGCGAGACCGAGAGCGAGTGGGCGCGCGAGGAGCTGGCGAAATATTTCCACGACGTCCCCTGCGAGGGCTGCAAGGGCTTTCGGCTCAAGCCCGAGGCGCTCTGCGTCAAGGTCGGCGGCAAGCATATCGGCGAAATCTCGGAGCTGTCCGTGAAGGGCGCCGGCGCGTGGTTCGAGACCGTGCCGGAGGCGCTGAACGCGCAGCAGAACGAGATCGCGGGCCGCATCCTGAAGGAGATCCGCGAGCGCCTCACCTTCCTGCTCGACGTCGGCCTCAATTATCTGACGCTGTCCCGCTCCTCCGGCACGCTGTCCGGCGGCGAGAGCCAGCGCATCCGCCTCGCCTCGCAGATCGGCTCGGGGCTCACAGGCGTGCTCTACGTGCTGGACGAGCCTTCGATCGGCCTGCACCAGCGCGACAACGCCCGCCTGCTCGATACGCTGAAGCGGCTGCGCGACCTCGGCAACACCGTGGTCGTGGTCGAGCATGACGAGGACGCCATCCGCCTTGCGGACTACGTGCTCGACATCGGCCCCGGCGCCGGCATGCATGGCGGCAACATCGTCGCCGAAGGCACGCCCGCCGAGATCATGCGCAACCCGAAATCGCTGACCGGCAAGTACCTGACCGGCGAGCTCGAGGTCGAGGTGCCGGAGCGGCGTCCGCCGAACCATCGCCGTACCATCAAGGTGGTGAACGCGCGAGGCAATAACCTCAAGAACGTCACGGCGGAAATTCCGCTCGGCCTGTTCACCTGCGTCACCGGCGTCTCCGGCGGCGGCAAGTCGACGCTGCTGATCGATACGCTCTACCGCGCCATTGCCCGCAAGCTCAACAACGCCAGCGAAGGCGCGGCGCCGCACGACCGCATCGAGGGCCTCGAGCACATCGACAAGATCATCGACATCGACCAGTCGCCGATCGGCCGCACCCCGCGTTCGAATCCGGCGACCTATACCGGCGCGTTCACGCCGATCCGTGAATGGTTCGCCGGCCTGCCGGAAGCGAAAGCACGGGGCTACGAGCCCGGCCGCTTCTCCTTCAACGTCAAGGGCGGCCGCTGCGAGGCCTGCCAGGGCGACGGCGTCATCAAGATCGAGATGCACTTCCTGCCCGACGTCTACGTCACCTGCGACGTCTGCAAGGGCAAGCGCTACAACCGCGAGACGCTGGAGGTGCTGTTCAAGGGCAAGAGCATCGCCGACGTGCTCGACATGACCGTCGAGGAAGCCGCCGAGTTCTTCAAGGCGGTGCCGCGCGTGCGCGAGACTTTTCAGACATTGCACCGCGTCGGCCTCGACTACATCCATGTCGGCCAGCAAGCGACGACGCTCTCGGGCGGCGAAGCCCAGCGCGTCAAGCTCGCCAAGGAATTGTCAAAGCGCGCCACCGGCCGCACGCTCTACATCCTGGACGAGCCCACCACCGGCCTGCACTTCCACGACGTCAAGAAGCTGCTGGAGGTGCTGCACGAGCTGGTCGCGCAGGGCAACACGGTCGTCGTCATCGAGCACAATCTCGAAGTCATCAAGACCGCCGACTGGGTCATCGACTTGGGGCCCGAAGGCGGCGACGGCGGCGGCGAGATCGTCGCCTGGGGCCCGCCGGAGGACATCGCCAAGGCGCCGCGGAGCTATACGGGGAAGTTCCTGGCTCCCGTGCTGGAGAAGGCGCGGAAGCCGAAGCGGAGGCGAACCGCGAGCGAGGCGGCGGAGTAGATTGCGCTGCATCGAAGCCACAGGGCTGTAGCGCGGATTAGCGGAGCGTAATCCGCCACTATTCGATCGGGAAAGAACCGACATGTCCGCTGGACTCGTCCAAACCTACCGCGCCTTCGCCCACAACAACGCTTGGGCGAACCATCGCCTGCTCGCCGCCTGCGCTGCGCTATCCCAGTCTGAATTCGAAGCCCACCGCACCGGCTTCTTTCCAAGCCTGCAGCGTACGCTGAACCACATCTACATCATCGACTTCTTCTACATCGATGCGCTTGAAGGGGGCTGGCTCGGACCGGCAGCCTGGAAGAACGAGGTGCCGTACCCCTCGTTAGCCGAGCTCAAAGCTGCCCAAGCCGCAATGGACAACCGCCTGATTGCGATCTGCGATGCGCTGACAACTAAACGGCTCGACGCCTTCGTCCGGATCAACCGCGACACGACCGTGCAGACCGAACGCTGCGACCGACTGCTCATGCATCTCTTCCAACATCAAATTCATCATCGCGGACAGGCGCATGCCATGCTGTGCGAAACGGATGTCGCGCCCCCGCAGCTCGACGAATTCTTCGCGGAAGGCGAAGCGCCGCTGCGAGCCGCCGAATTCGCCGAACTAGGCTGGACCGAGGAGACTGTTTGGAAATCCAGGACGTAAGCTAGGCCAGGAACTCCGGCGGCACATGGTCGGTCAGCCACACACCGTTCTCTGCGCGAAAAAAATTGAATCCCTTGGCATGCATGCTGCCGGCATCGACCTTGAAGATGTGCGGCTTGCCGTGGCGCTGACCGACACGCTGCGCCGTTGCCTCGTCGGAGGACAGGTGCACCTGCTGGCGCGCCTGCGGCTTCAGGCCCTCGGACAGGATCGCCTCGACAAACCGTGTCGCCGTGCCATGATACAGGATCGACGGCGGCTCCTGCGGCGCCAAGCCAAGTTCAACCGAGACGGAATGTCCTTGCGCGGCGCGAATGCGATCAGTTTCAGGGGATAGCGAGAAACGCTTCTTGTCGCTCTCTGCGACGACACGCAGCAGATCGTCGCGGCCAAACTTTGTGCCGGCGGCATTTCCCTTGGCGATCAGGTCGTCGATGCTGGCCCACCCGTGCGAATCCAGTACCAACCCGATCGTTTCCGGCTGGTGGCGCAGGATGAGGCTCAGAAACTTGCTGAGCTGGGTGTCATTGATCGGCATGGTTACCCTTCCAGTCCCGCATCACTACACTCAAGTGGTTGGCAAGGCCAGATGATCGATCTGGAGGGAGCAATGGCCAGTCGAACCTATACGCTATTTCGGAACGCGATCCTTGCCGAGCAACAGGTGACTTGCGTCTACGAGGGCCGCCGTCGCGAGCTCTGTCCGCATATCATCGGCACCAACAAGTCCGGCGAGGAAGCCGTGCTGGCCTGGTAGTTTGCAGGCGAAAGCAGCGGACCGCTGCCGCAATGGCGGTGCCTAAAGCTGGCCAATGTCAGTGGTGCCCGGGCGCGGGATGGCCGCTGGCATGAAGGCGGCTCGCATCGAACAATTCAGACTTGCGTCAGCAACATCGATCTCGACATCAACGTTGACGTCCGCGGGCTGCGGTCTCGCTAGCTTCCGACGAATTCAATCACCGCCTCGCCCCGTGCGACGGCTTCGGCAATTTGAGGCATGGCGGCTAGAAACTGGCGGATCAGCGCGCGATTATCGATGTTGCCCACGCGCACCCATAGCACGATCGGTCACCCCGTCGATCGCATTTGCCATCCCGAACTCGGCCACATGAACCGCGTCGTATCCGGCGCGACGCATGGCTTCCGCGAGTGCCGAAGGAAGCTGAGCATCGATCAAGTATGGCAAGCTATTTGGCCGCTATGATCGGGTGGTCGACCTGACGGGCGGCGTAGGCGAGCACCGCGTCGATGTCGGCCTCTTCCAAATATGGATAATCCTCGAGAATACTCTCGCGCGACTGTCCCGCGGACAGCAATCCCAGAATGTCGGCGACCGTAATGCGCAGATCGCGAATACAGGGGCGTCCATGCATACGCTGCGGATCGACCGTAATCCTTGCCAGTAGCTCCGACATCTGTCACCTCTGGATCTCAATATAGCATTTCCAATCACATCTGTCAGCGCGTCGCCGGCTGGACACGACGTGCCAGCCCCCGGTGCTTCCGTCTCCTCATGCCCTACGCCCTCGCCATCTTCGATCTCGACGGCACGCTCGCCGACAGCTTTCCCTGGTTCCTGCGCACCATCAACGATGTCGCTGATCGCTTCAATTTTCGTCGCGTCGCGGATGGGGAGATTGAAGAGCTGAGGCACGCCTCGAGCCGCGAGATCCTCGCCCGACTCGAGGTGCCTTTGTGGAAGCTGCCGGCAATCGCGCGGCATGCGCGGCGGCTGAAGGCGGAGGCTGCAGCTGAGATTCCGCTGTTTGCCGGCGTCGAGGCGATGCTGCGGACGCTGGCCGAGAACGGCGTGCAGCTGGCGCTGGTGACGTCCGACAGCGAGGCCAATGCGCGCGAGAAGCTTGGCGAGGCTGCAGCGTTGTTCGAGCAGTTCGACTGCTCTGCCTCGCTGTTCGGCAAGGCCGCGAAATTCCGCCGGGTCATCCGGCGCGCGGGCGTTGAGCCCGACAAGGTCATTTCGATCGGCGACGAGGTCCGCGACATCGAGGCGGCACGGGCCGTTGGAATTGCCTGCGGCGCGGTATGCTGGGGCTATGCGGCGCCGGCGGCGTTGCGGGCGTTCGGGCCGGATCATGTGTTCGAGCGGATGGATGAGATTGCATCGACGCTAGCTCGGACTCGTAGGGTGGGTTAGCCGCGCATTCGCGGCGTAACCCACCACTTCTGTCTCCGCTGAAACCAAAGAGGTGGGTTACGCCTTCCGACTGCGCTCCGCGCAGCCGCAAGGCTAACCCACCCTACACACCCCCTACTCCGCCCTGCGCAAGAACGCGCCGAACGCACGCGGGCCGTCGCCGGTCTTGATCTCGCCAATGACCTTGAGCTCGGCCGCGTCGATGATACTTAGCGTGTTGCTTTCCCAGCAGGCGACGATGACGCGCTTGCCGTCGGCAGTTGCCGCAATGCCTTCGGGATAGTCGCCGACATTGATGCGCTTGACCGGCTTGAGGCTCGCCAGGTCGAACACGCTGACGGTGCCGCCATATTGGTCGCTGACGAAGCCCCGGCCTTGCGTCAGCGCCACCGCATAGGGGCGCATCCCCGCCGGCACGCGGCCGATCTCGCGGGCCTTCGCGATATCGATCACGGAGACGTCGTCGGAGCCGACATTGGCGGTGTAGGCGCGCTTGCCCTCGACATCGATGGTGACGCCGAACGGGCGGGTGCCGACCTTGATCACGGCCTTGCGTTGGCGCGTCGCCGTGTCCACCACCGAGACGCTGTCGTCGTCGCGGTCCGCCGAGAGCAGCAGCTTGCCGTCGGGCGTCACCGCAAGACCCGACGGCGAGGCGCCGACCGCGATGCTGGCGACAACGCTGCGCGAGGCCGTATCGATCACCCGCACCGCGGCCGCGTACCAATCGGCGACATAGACCGTCTTGCCATCGGGCGCCACGGCAATGCCGAGCGGCCCGCCACCGACCTCGACGCGGCCGGCGACCTGCCGCGTGGCAGCGTCGACCACCGTCACCGCCTTGGCATCCGGGCTCGTGACATAGGCAAAGCGCCCGTCGGCGCTGACGGCGACGCCCGCCGGCTTGCCCCCGATCGGGATGGTCGCAACGCCGCGCGCGCCAGCGAGATCCACCACCATCAGATCTTCGCTGAGCTGGTTGGTGACGAACGCCTCGTCGGCGCGCGCGCTTCCACAGCCGGCTTGACAAAGGCTGGCGGCGAGCGCCGCCAGAACCAGTACCCGCACGTTCAGCTGCCGCTCTCGATCTTCTTCTTGAGCGCCTCGAGCCCGGTCTTGTAGAGCCCGCTCACCGCCTTGATCGCGGCCTCGTCGCTCAGCTCCGGCGGCGGGTCGTTGTTGGGATAGCCGCGATAGAATGCGCCGGCCCATTCCAGCTTCGCCTTGCCGTCGGGCGCGGGCGAGACCGTCAGGGTCGAGGAATAATTGGTCACCGGCAGCACCTTCACGTCGACCTTGGTGATCCGGTACGAATAGCTCTGCATGTCGGGCTCGTATTTGTAGAGCTCCTCTTCGACCGTCCCGCCGCCCGTCAGGGTCAGCTTGCGTGTGGCGCCGATCTCGTTGCCCTTCTCGCCTTCGGTCTTGGTGACCGGCTGAAGCCAGCTCATGTCCTGGAAATTGCCGATCACCGCCCACACCTTGGCCGGAGCCGCGTTGATCTCGATGGATTCCCGCACCTTCTGCCGCGTCGGTCCATGGGCCCGGACCGGCTCGAAGGCCGTCATCAGAGCCATCCCCGCCACCGCCAGCGCCGCCACCCCGGCGATCGCCGGTCCGCTTCTCATCCTCATCTCGTTTCCTCGTTTCTCAATCTGCGCGACTTGGAACGCGCGCTGAGGTCATGCTAGCGCATTTTTGGGCCATGGGGAGACCCGTTCGTGGCACGGCGGTGGCAAAGCCAATGCACACCATTGATTGGGTTGGCGGACGGGCAAAACACCAGACCGGGGTCAACCATGCCAAGCCGAAATAATTCGCTTTACTCGAATTCGGAATTATCGCATGTTGCGACCACCCCAACCCGGGCCGAGGGGCGCATCGCGATCGTCACGAACGCGGGATGGGAGGTGGTGGACGCAGGCAGCGTCGCGCGCAAGCGGTTTGCAGGGCGGATCACTCCGTGAGCAGGCGAGGCGCGCACACGACGGGCGCAGTCTCGCGTACGGCAAAATCGTGTGGTCCTGGCGCCCGGGGTCTGTGCGCCAAGGCTTGCGGTGACGTTGCGGGCCGACCGGGCCCCGCACCGTCAGTCATCCGCAAGGCGACGGGGGCAATAGTGCATCGCTCCCCGGGGAGAGCACGACATAAGCCGTCAACCCACTGCGCAGGGAAGGCCGGATGTTTGGCTTCACCTGTATGCCGCTGTGCAGCTTTTTCAAGCACACGCTTCGCACAGTGGACCGCGGGTGCCAGCCGGCACCCGGCCTTCCCTGCGCCCTCGGCATTTTCGAGGGTGGTGAATGCAGCAAAGCTCGGGCGGACTCTGCCGCGAGGATGCGAGCCTATGCCAGCCAATCGACGACGGTCTCGTGCCCCGGACGCTGCGCAGCACGAAGTGATGCGCTGCAGAGCCGGGGCCCACGTATCCGCGGTATTGGGAGTTGCTGGGTCCCGGCTCTGCGCCGCAACGCTCACGCGTTGCAGCTTGTCCGGGACACGAAGGTTGGCCGCTGGATTGCTTCGTCGCAAGAGCTCCTCGCAATGACGGCGGAGAGAACGACCGTCGACTACGACATTCACTCCCCCAGCGTCGCCTCCACGAACCCGCGCGGATCGGCACAAAACTCGCGCATCAGCCGGTAATGGTCGGTCTGCTCCACCGTGACAAGCTCCAGGCCGTATTTGCCGAGCCGCAGCAGCCGCGCGTTGGGATAGGCCATGAGCATCGGCGAATGCGTTGCCATGATGACCTGGCAGATGCGGGACTCTTCCATGCGCCGCAGCAGCTTGAGGAATTCGATCTGGCGCGCTGGCGACAACGCCGATTCCGGCTCGTCGAAGATGAAGATGCCCTGGCGCTGGCAACGCTCCTCGAAGAAACGCAGGAAGCCTTCGCCATGGGAGTGCGACAGGAAATCGGGGCCGACCTGGCCGGCGTCGCGCGCAGCCTTGTCCAGATATCGCGCGACCGAGAAAAAGCTCTCCGCACGAAAGAACCAACCGTTCGTAATCTTCGGCAGCCAGCTTGCGCGCAGCGCCTTGGAGAGTTGGCCGCCCATCTCCTCGCGCGCTTCGGAATGATCGACCGGCCTGTAGCCCTTGCCGCCGCCGGCATCGTCATAGCCGGCGAGCGCTGCGATGCCTTCGAGGATGGTCGACTTCCCGGTGCCGTTTTCTCCGACGATGATCGTGATGGGGCTGTCGAAGCTAAGCTCGAAATCATCCGGGAAGATGGGCAAGCAAAACGGATAGGCCTCGCGGTCGCGAACCTGCGACGGGTCGAGCCATATCCGCTTCAGATACGGCGCTGGCAGGTTGATCGTTCGATTGCCTTTTCGTGCCATGACGTCCTGCCGCTACTCGCATCCGCAACGGAACATGACAGGAACATCCGGATTGCAAAAGCGCTATCTTGCACCCGCCACGTCACGGCGCACGAGCTAGTCCCCTGCCTCCAGCACCAGCTCCATCGTCATCAGCACCGGATTGTCGCCACGGATCAGACGCCCCTCCGCAACGCCGCCGGTGTAGTCGATCAGGGCGACATCGAGCGCAGCTTCCAGCGCGCCGGAGGCGCCGGGCGCGATTGTCCCTGCCGTGATTGCCAGCTCCGTCGCAAACGGCTCGGTCACGCCGCCATGGCTGAAGCGCGCGCCGATGGTCGAGCCGACGCCGCCATGGATCTTCGCGCGGGCGATGCCGTTCGTGCGGCAGAACGCTTCGAGTGCGCCGGCAAAATCCTGGTTCGGGCGCAGGCGGAGCGCGAAGGCGCGGCTCGTCGTGCGCGCGCCGGTGCTTGCAGCCGCGACCGGTCCGAACAGCTTGAAATTGGTCTCCGCATCCGGCTCGGCCGTGAACATCGCACCGTCCAGACCGAAGGCCTCGACCTCGAACGGCTCGGCGACGACGGTCTCGTCCGGCATCATGTGGCCACCGCTCGTCTTGCCGTCAGCCTCCGTCCACAGTCCGTGGCAATGAAAGAACGGCGCACCGTCGCGCGTGCCGAGCGTCATGCTGCCGAGCCTCAAACGCGTCGCGCCGGCGGGCCGGAACGTATCGCTGTAGAACGCCGCATTCTCACCGGTCTTCGACAGCGCCGGCATGACATAGGCGAACGGCCCCAGCGCGCCGCGGCGGAAGTTCAGCACGCCGCCAGCAAAGCCCTCCGACGCAAAGCCGCGCCGCGCTGCCTCCAGAAGCGGCATGCCGGCCTGAAGCGTGAAGGAAAAGGCGCGCCCCCTCGCCTCCACCCATTGAATGCGTTCGGGAGGCGGCGCCCCCGGCTGCTTGATACTCCGCATCTGCTGTGCTCAGCCGGTCTTCGCCTTGTCGAGGTCGAGCAGCCCGCGCGCCTCGAGCTCGTCGCGCACCATGCGCTTCGGCACCTTGCCGTAGCCCGATTTCGGCAGCGCGTCCCAGAAGAAGAAGCGCTTCGGCATCTTGTAGCGCGGCACTTTCGGCGACAGGAACGCCGCCATCTCCGCTTCGGTCACCGCCTTCGCGCCTTTTCTGACGACACAGACGGCGACGCCGACCTCGCCCCAGGTCGCGTCGGGCACGCCGAGCACGGCGACCTCGCCGATCCCGGGATGGGTCAGGATCTTCTCCTCGATCTCACGCGGATAGATATTGGAGCCGCCGGAGATGTACATGTCCGACGCACGTCCGGTGATGTACACAAAACCCTCCTCGTCCATGTGGCCGAGATCGCCGGTGCGGAACCAGCCGTTGCGGAACGCCTTCGCATTGGCTTCGGGGTTGTCGTAATACCCGGCGAACACGGCAGGCCCGATCACGCAGATCTCGCCGCTCTGGTTGGCCTTGAGCTCGCGGCCCTCATCGTCCTGAATCGACACCTGCATGCCGGTACGCTCGAAGCCGCAGGTGCCGATCCTGGCGTGCGGGCCGTCCTCCGGGTCGTGCAGCGCCGCCGGCAATACGGTGATGTTACCGGTGACCTCACCGAGGCCAAAATACTGCACGATCACCTTGCCGAGCTTCTTCAGCGCCGCCTTCTGGTCCTCGCGATACATCGGCGCGCCCGCATAGATGACGTAGCGCAGCGAGGAATGGTCATACTTGTCGGCGGCGGGATGCTCGACCATCATCTTCAGGATGGTCGGCACGGTGAAGAGATTGCTGACGCGATGCGCCTCGATCAGGCGGAACGCCTCGTTGATGTCGAATTTCTCGGTCGGCAGCAGCACGGTGCGCGCGCCGCGCGCGGTCTGCATCAATTGGTGCACGCCGGCGCCGTGCGACAACGGTGCCACCACCAGCGAGGCATCCTGCTCGGTCGTGCCGGGCGTCAGATCGGCGAGATGATTGGTGACGACGAATCCCATCTGGCCATGGGTGAGCACGGCTGCCTTGGAGCGTCCGGTGGTGCCGGAGGTGAAGAAGAACCAGCAGGGATCGTCATGCTCGACGGCGACATTCTCCACAACGGCGCCCGCATGCGAGGCGATCGCATCGGCCACCGAGCGCTCGCCGAACGCGGCCTTGCCGTCGACGCTCCAGGTGAACTCCAGCGCACCGTCCTTCACCGCCGCGGCGTGCTCGGGGAAATCGACATGGCACAGGAACGCCTTGGCGCCGGAGGCCTGCGCGAGATAGCTGACTTCATCCGGCATCAGACGGAAATTGGTGGGCACCCAGACCGCGCCGAGGCGAAACGCGGCGAACATCGAGACAAACATCTCATCGCCATTCTTGGAATGGACGAGGATGCGATCGCCCTTGGCAATTCCCCGCGCGGCGAGCGCCGCGGCCAGGGCGGAGACCTGCGCATCGATCTCGCGCCAGGTCCAGGACTTGTCTCCCCAGACGAAGCCGGGACGCGCGCCATGCCGCCGCGCATTCTGAGTCAGCATATAGGCGAGATTCATGACGCGGCGGGACATGCGCAGGGGCTGCATCGGGCTTCCTCTTCGACGACGGGCGGCACGCAAGCCGTCCGTTCATTGCAGCCCATTTATCGCCATCGCCGTTGCCCCCGCAAGGCCGGCTGCCGCGGACCTGGCCTACTGCTTGAACGCAAACGGCGTCGCGGTGATGGCCTTGGTCTTCCAGCAGGCTTGCGGACCAAAGCCGCCGCAGAAACTGCCATGCAGGTCGAAGCGGATCGTGCGCGCGGCGCCGCGCTTCACCGGCGGGGCCATGATCTTATAGCGGAGCACGTAGCCGTCGAACACCTCGCGCACGCTGCCGTCCGGCAGCGTCACCAGGATCTTCACGACGCAGCCGCCGGTTCCGCAGTAGGTCGTCTCGCGATCGCCGCATCTGGTGTCCTGGAAATCGACGATGTAGTCCTCACGACCATCGCCGGTCAGGTCGATCCTGCGCACCGTATCATGCGCGAAGGTCACCTCGCCGCCTTGCTGGCTCTCGCATTCCTCATTCGCAAAGCGCACAGCCTTCTGCACGCCGGGCGGATAATCGGCCGGATTGAACGGCTTTGCGTCGTCGGCACGCGCGCCGGTCACGAGCAAGCTGAGCAGAAGGATCAGATATCGCATGGTCGTTGGTCGCAACCACAACCGCTATCGTTCAGAGAATCTTAAACATGATCGACGCAACCTCGCTCAGTTCTCGCGTACAGAGTGCCGCATCATGGTCAAAGCGCCTGCCCTCCTTCTGTTGTCACTGGCGCTCGCCGGATGTGCCGCGACTCCGCAAGCGCATCTGGCATCCGATCTCGCCGTCAAGCCTGCGCGCTATGCCTGGGATGGCGCCGGCGAGGATCCCAACCGGCCGCGCGCCGCCTCGCAGCCGACGCGGACTGCCGGCCGCGCCGCGCGCAACAGGTCGCAAGCCGAGGCTCAGCCCCATTCGAGGGAATGGTGGCAGGCGGATGGCATCGAGGCCGAACAGGATGCCAGGGTCAACCGCTCCCTGGTCATCTGCCAGGGCTGCCTCCGCCCGCAGCCACAGGCCGAAGATTCCAGGCTCGCCAAAGCGACCGATTGAACGGAACAGCTTCGGATTGGAAACCCCGGCCGGACCGTGCGTTACGATCTCGTGCGCGAGGCCGGCAGCTGCAAGGCAACGATATGAGCGACGTCATCAACAACAAGGCCCATCACCGCTATGAGCTCGACGTGGAGGGTCATCTTGCGACCGAGCACTACCGGCTCGACGGCGGTGTCATCACCTTCGAGCACACCGACGTGCCGAAGGAGCTTGGCGGCAAGGGCATTGGCTCGAAGCTGGTGCAAGGCGCGCTCGACCAGGTCCGCGCCGAGGGATTGAAGCTGATCCCGCAATGCCCGTTCGTGAAGGCGTGGATCGACAAGCACCCGGACTATGCAGATCTCGTGACACGGTGAGTGCATAGGCCCGCCGCTCGTGGCCGGCGGGCCTGCCGTAACTTAGGGTCTATTGTCCGTGCTTGAGCAAGTCCTGGTCATTCATATCCCAGTCCTGCCACAGCTGGAGAATGCCGAGCAGCACCACCACCGCACCGAGGGCCGTGTGATAGATGCGGAGAAATCCCTCACCGGAATAGCCGATCACGTATGGCGAGGCGATGAGCCACAGTCCGACCAGGATGGTCGTGACCTCTTGCCAGCGCTGCAAGGCGACATATTCGAGCTGGCTGATGCCAAATACGACGAGACCGATCGCAACGGTGTTCAGGATGGCCGTCTGGTGACCGGAGATCGCCTGATCCTGGATCGGGAACCACGGCGAGGCCACGATCAACGCGCCCAGCAGCATCCCACACCAGTCTTCCCATGTTCGATGAGTATTCAAGAAACCAGAATCCGACATCGTACCCTCCTGCAAAAGAGGCATACGTCTGCGGCTGGCGATCATGACACTCCGAATGTCTAGCGACCCTGCCGGCCGCATTCGGGCGTATGTCCTTTCCAGGACGTGGGAACCGAACCCCGGCTTGCAAGAGCGGTATCGGGAATTATTTGCGGAGCCGCGGACCATGCTCGCCGGGCGCCATGGCCATACCGCAGTGCGGTGAGGGCGGCGCGCATTTGCAGATATCTCATCTGCACCAATCTCCCCTGGTCTCACCTTGGCAAGGGCCGTGTCAGCCCCCTAGATCAGGAGGCATCTGCAGTTCGGAGGGATCCCGCATGGCGGCTTCGGTACGCGACAACAAGGACAGGAGCCGCTTCGAGCTCGATGTCGGCGACGACATCGCCTTCGCCAATTACCGGCTGACTCCGTCGGCCGTAATCATCACCCACACCGAGACGCCGCGCGCGTTGCGCGGGCGCGGCATCGGCTCCGAGCTGGTCAAGGGCGCGCTCGACCTGATCCGGCGCGACGGCAAGAAGGTGATCGCCGGCTGCGGCTTCGTCGTCGACTATCTCGACCGGCATCCGGAGGATGCGGATCTGGTCGCCTGAACGCAAAAGGGCCCGCGGCGATCGCGGGCCCTGCGGCACTACCCCAGGTCCGGTCAGTGCTTGATCTCCGGCGGCAGCTTGCCGCCATTAGCGGCGAGCTTGGACATCACCTGCTTGTGCAGCCAGACGTTCATGCTCGCCGAGTCGTTCATGTCGCCGCTGTAGCCCAGCTCCTTGGCGAGATCCTTGCGCGCAGCGAGGCTGGAATCGATGTCGAGCGCCTTCATGAGATCGACGATGGAGGTACGCCATTCCAGCTTCTCGCCCTTGTGCGCGGCCGCCGCCTTGTCGACGATCGCCGCCACGTCGACCGCGGCCATGGGCGCGCCGGCCGGAGCCGAAGGACTTGCCGACCCTGCGGGGGCGCCCGGCGAAGCGGCGCCACCGGCCGGTGCAGCGGAGGCCGGCTGGCCGCCGAAGATCGCGCTGATGATTTTCCCGAAAATGCTCATGTCTGCTCCCCGAAAAGGAATCCGTTGGAAGGGCCTTGCGTGGCACTTATAGACGAAGTTGGTGCGCCGCGCCCGCGAACTTCCGCGAGCGGACAGCAGCATCAGCTTATCTGCGGCGAAATGACGACAGAATGACGCCGCATTGATTGCGCCGCGGCATCGAATTTCATCCAAGCGTGAGGGACAGGACTCGGACTTGGGAGTATGCTTGCCGTTCAGCTCGCGATGCCATCCGGAATTCGCGTCTGGTCGGGATCGCGGGATTTCAAGAGAATGGGCGGCCGCTTGCGCCGTTTGCCGGCGCCGGATGCAGCCGCTTGGCAAGGGAGCTAGCGACCATGGCCACACTCTACCAGGGCAATGTCCCCACGGTGGCCCAGCCCACGGATGCGGCTGGACCGGTGATCCGAACCATTCAATTGTCCGATCTGCACGACGCGCTCAGGCGCGGCTGGGAGGATTTCAAGGCCGTTCCGAGCCACGCGATCATCCTCTGCGTGATCTACCCGGTGCTCGGCCTCATGCTCGCCCGTGTGGTGATGGGCTATTCGGTGCTGCCGCTGCTGTTTCCGCTCGCCGCGGGCTTCGCGCTGATCGGGCCTTTCGCTGCGCTCGGGCTCTACGAGCTTTCCAGCCGACGCGAGCGCTATGAACCGGCCAGCGCCTGGGATGCCATGGAGGTGCTGCGATCGCCGTCGTTCGGCGCGATGCTCGGCCTCGGTACGTTGCTGCTCGCCCTGTTCGTCACCTGGGTGGCGACCGCGCAGGCGATCTATGTCGCGGCGTTCGGCTACGAGGGCGTCACCGGATTCTCGGACTTCATGATGCGCGTGCTGACGACGCAGCAAGGCTGGTGGCTGATCGTGGTTGGCTGCGGCACCGGATTCCTGTTCGCGCTTGCCGCGCTCTGTCTCAGTGCCGTGTCGTTCCCCTTGATGCTGGACCGCCATGCCGGTGCGTTCGAGGCGATGAGCACCTCGCTGCGCGTGGTCGCAAAAAACCCGGTGCCGATGGCGGCCTGGGGCCTGATCGTGGCGGTGCTGCTCGCGCTCGGCACGATCCCGGCCTTCCTCGGCCTCGCCGTTGTGGTCCCGCTGCTCGGGCACGCCACGTGGCACCTTTACCGCAAGGTGATCGTGTCCGATCCGGGCGCACGTCCGGTCCCGCCTCCGCCGCATCGGCCGCGCAAGCCGGCCGCCGACTTCCCGGCCAACCTTTTCCCGTGGCGGAATCGGACTGACGTCTGACAATCTCGTGACGTGCGGCCCTGGCCGGTTCGGACAGGGCCGCACGCCTTGCTTTGGCCGCGGTTACAGCCGAGATTATGCTGCCGGTCAGGTCAAATTCACGGAAATCCATTTCATCTGATGACTCCGACGATTTCTCGTCTTGCTCTCGCAGCCTTGGCCGTCTCCGCGTCCCTTTTCTCAGTCCAGCCAGCGCCCGCCGCGGTTGCCTGCGACTCGGGCAATTTCGACGCTTGGCTGGCTGATTTCAAAACCGACGCTGCGGCGAAGGGCATCTCGCAGCAGACCATCACTGCCGCGCTTGCCGGCGTCACACTCGACCAGAGCGTGCTTAACCGCGACCGCTCGCAAAAGGTATTCACCCAGAGCTTCGAGGAGTTCTCCGGCCGCATGGTGCCGCCACGCTTGGAGCGCGGCTCCAACAGGATGAAGCAATACGGCTCGGTGCTGTCGCGCATCGAGCAGGCCTATGGCGTGCCGGGCGAAGTCCTGGTCGCGATCTGGGGCCTGGAGACCGATTTCGGCGTCAACACCGGCAAGTTCGCAACCATCCGCTCGCTTGCAACGCTCGCTTACGATTGCCGTCGCTCCGAGCAGTTTCGCGCCGAGCTGTTGGATGCGCTGCGCATCGTCCAGCGCGGCGATCTTGCGCCCGCCGAGATGAAAGGCGCCTGGGCCGGGGAGCTCGGCCAGACCCAATTCATGCCGTCATCCTGGATGAAATATGCCATCGACTTCGACGGCAACGGCAAGCGCGATCTTCTGCATAACGTGCCCGACGTGCTCGCCTCCACCGCCAATTATCTGGTCGGCTATGGCTGGCAGAAGGGCAAGGACTGGCAGCCGGGCAGCCCGAACTTTGAGGTGCTCAAGCAGTGGAACAAGAGCGAGGTCTACTCCAAGACCGTGGCCTATTTTGCCGCCCAGCTCGCGCGCGCCCCTTAGACTAAACACGTCAAAACGCTAGGGCCGATCGCAAGGCGACCGGCCCTCTTGGGTGAATTTACTTGGGCGCGTTTACTTGCCCATGGTGGCATGCATCGCCTTGTTCAGGTGCGCACCGCATGCACCCATTTTGCCGTTGAGCAGCGAGTCCTGAGCCGCAGCGATCTCCTTCTGCGCGACGAACTTGCTGTCGCCGTCGGCCATGTTCTCGATCGCAGTTTCGGTTTTCTCCAGATTGGCCCCGCTGCAACCGCCGATGGCGTGCTTGGCGGCCTCGGCGGGCGCGACGGCGAACGCAACAGCGGCGACGGCGATAACCCCGAGTAACTTCGTCATGACGTTACTTCCTTCTTCAGATGAGGCAGACCAGCGAAATTGCCGGAATCTGCAGCACGACTTTTCTCAGGGCGCGGCAACTTGCCGCAATCAACTCCTCGCGAGAACTGCGTGATGTTGCACTCGGCACAGAGCAGCATGCAGAGATTCGGTGCGCCGATGTACGAATATCGGTGTCGGAACGGCTTTTGAATGAATCAATTTTCACTTCTAAGATTTCGGATGCATGCAAATCATGCATACGTGTTTTGGGCTGAGTCGCTATTACGCTCGCTAGCGCACTGTGAAAAGCACCCTATGTCCACGTGGGCGTTGCACGTCTAGGGTTTGAGCATAAGCCCGTGAATTCACGGTGATTTGTGGCTCCCAGTCGGACATAGTGCCCGGCGGACGAGCAGGAGCGCCCGTCAGTTAATCGTTGGTTACGATCGATATGCGTACAGCGCTTAGCTGCATCGCAACATCGGAACTTTCGCACTGCACCACTCTCACTTATATTCATTTCAACGATGAGGCCTCAAGCAAAGGCTGAATCGAACTACAGGAGACTACCAATGCTGCTCTCGCTCATCCGCATGATCCAGGCCTTCCGGGACTATCAGCGCAATGTTGCCGAGCTGTCCCAGCTCAGCGATCGCGAATTGGCCGACATCGGCCTCGATCGCTCGGACATCCCGCGCGTTGCCGCCGGTCAGTATCAGGGCTGATATCCTTCAGCCCTCCACTAGAACGGACCGATAGCGCCCGCCTCGTGCGGGCGTTGTCGCATCTGGTGGCAGAAAACTCGATCTCGGCGATTCCACTCTCCGCCGAAAAGCGCTACCTGTCCGCCCCATGACAGGACCCCAATCCAACCTCGTCCACGTGATCGGTGCCGGCCTCGCCGGTTCGGAAGCTGCCTGGCAGATTGCGAAGTCCGGCGTGCCCGTGGTGCTGCACGAGATGCGGCCGACCCGCATGACCGAGGCGCACCGCACCGACGGACTTGCCGAGCTCGTCTGCTCCAACTCATTCCGCTCGGATGACGCCGCCAACAACGCCGTCGGCCTGCTCCATGCGGAGATGCGCCGCCTCGGCTCGCTGATCATGCGCGCGGCCGACGCCAACCAGGTGCCCGCCGGCGGCGCACTCGCGGTCGATCGCGACGGCTTCTCGGCGGCCGTCACCAAGGCGCTGAACGATCATCCCCTGATCGAGATCGCGCGCGGCGAGATCGCGGGCCTGCCGCCGGCCGCGTGGAGCAACGTCATCGTCGCCACCGGCCCCCTCACCTCCGCGCCGCTGGCCGACGCCATCCGCGAGCTGACCGACGAGAACGCCCTCGCCTTCTTCGACGCCATCGCGCCGATCGTGCACCGCGAATCCATCGACATGTCGGTGGCCTGGTTCCAATCGCGCTACGACAAGATCGGCCCCGGCGGCAACGGTGCCGACTACATCAACTGCCCCATGACCAAGGAGCAGTATGAGGGCTTCGTCGCCGCACTGATCGCCGGCGAGAAGACTGAGTTCAAGGAATGGGAGACCAACACGCCCTATTTCGACGGCTGCCTGCCGATCGAGGTGATGGCGGAGCGCGGCCCCGAGACGCTGCGTCATGGTCCCATGAAGCCGGTCGGCCTCACCAATCCGCACGATCCCACCACCAAGCCCTACGCAATTGTTCAGCTGCGCCAGGACAACAAGCTCGGCACGCTCTACAACATCGTCGGCTTCCAGACCAAGCTGAAGTATGGCGAGCAGCAGCGCATCTTCCGCACCATTCCGGGGTTGGAGAACGCCGAATTCGCCCGCCTCGGCGGCCTGCATCGCAACACCTTCCTGAACTCGCCGAAGCTGCTCGACGGCCAGCTGCGGCTGCGCGCACAGACGCGGCTGCGCTTCGCCGGCCAGATGACGGGCTGCGAAGGATATGTGGAATCCGCCAGCGTCGGCTTGATCGCGGGTCTCTATGCAGCCGCGGAAGCGCGCGGCGAGACGCTTGTCAGCCCGCCGGCTACGACCGCACTGGGATCGCTGCTCGGTCACATCACCGGCGGCCATATCGAGACCATCGAGCCGGGCACGCGCTCGTTCCAGCCGATGAACATCAATTTCGGCCTGTTTCCACCGCTCACGAGCGTGCCTACGAAGAAGCCCGACGGCACGCGGCTGCGCGGCAACGAGAAGACGGTGGCCAAGAAGCAGGCGCTGAGCGCACGGGCGCTCGCCGATCTCGATCGCTGGATCGCCGATCACCTGCGCATTGCCGCCGCCGCGTGAGTTTGCAATGAGCTTGCCCAAAGACGACGCCGCAGAGCTGTCGGCGCGCTGGACCGAAGGCGTGATGCTCAAGCGCGACGTGTTCTCGACTGTCGAGCGCGGCCGTTTCCGCAGCGAAAGCGGCGAGATCGACGCGGTGCTGCGCCGGCTCGACGAGGTGCCATGGTGGTCGTTTCTGCTGGCACGCCACCTGTTCGCCCGCGAGAAGCAGGCCCTGGTGCGGGCCAAGGGCCTCGACGTCGGCCCCGAGCTGCTCTGGGCCGGGCGCCGCGCTCTGGTGCGCGGCTTCGTCGACGGCGTCGCGCTGCACCTGGCAAAGCCCCATGGCGATGTCGCCTATTTCCGCTCCGCCAAGGCCGCACTGCGTCGGCTGCGCCGCGCCGGCATCTGCCACAACGATCTCGCCAAGGAGCAGAACTGGCTGGTCGGCCGCGACGGCCGCGCCTATGTCACCGACTTCCAGCTCGCCGCGTGCTTCAAGCGCCGCGGCCGGCTCTATCGCATCCTCGCCTATGAAGACCTCCGGCATCTGCTCAAGCACAAGCGCTCCTACGCGCCCGAGGCGCTGACGCCGCGAGAGCGAAAGATCCTGGCGAGGAAGTCGTTCGCCGCGAGCCTGTGGCTCGCCACCGGCAAGAAGGTCTATCGCGCCATCACCCGCGGCCTGTTCAACTTCACCGACCGCGAGGGCGGCGGCCGTCGGCTCGTCAACGACGCGCCGGTGCTGGCCGAGTTGATCCGCCGGAATCCCGCCGTGCGCGACGCCGCCATCGTCGCCTTTGCCGACCGTCGCTCCGGCGTCGGGCTTTACGCCTTCGTCGAAGCCGATCAGGCCGCGCTCGAGGGCCAGCTCCGCAGCGAGCTTGCCGCCGCCAAGGGACCGAAGCCGCCCGAGCACATCCAGGTCGTGCACGCCCTGCCACGGAACACCAGCGGCAAGCCGCGCATCGAGGTCCTGCAACTGGTCGCCATGAACCAGCTCGACCTGATCGAGCCGATGATGAAGAACGAGCAAGATCGCGCCTTCCTCAAGGATATCCTGGAGCAGCGCAAGAACCTGCGCGACCGCTTCAATTTCGAGGCGAAGCTCCCGACGAGCTAGCGCGGAATCTGCGCCTTGAAGCCTCCACAATGGCGATCGAGAAGCGCTTGGATCACGCAGAAATGGCAGAGATCATGGGCGCTCGGGGGACGATGATGCATCGTATGGTTGGCGGAACGATCGCCGGCCTTGTGCTGCTGGCAGGGGCGCCTGCGCTGGCCGACTCACCGGCGGAGCTGATCTCCAGCTTCCGTCTCAAGCATGGTGAGGCCCGCGTTGTCCGCGACGCCACCCTCGATCGCATAGCCATGGATCAGGCCCGCGCGATGGCGGCGAAGGACGACCTCAGCCACGACGCACTCGGCCCATTCAACCGGCGCGTCGCACCGGCCGGCGCGGGCCGTGCCGCAGAGAACATCGCCTACGGCTACGAAAGCTTCGAGAAGACGCTGGGCCAGTGGATCGACTCCTCCGGGCACCGCAAGAACCTGTTGCTGCACAACGCCTCGCGCGTCGGCATTGCCAGCGCCAAGAATGCGAGTGGCAAGCGCACTTATTGGGCAATGGTGATCGCGGGCGATTACGGGCTCAAGGGCAAAGGCAAGAAAAAGGACAAGGAGCCCGTCGTCGCGGTGAAGCGCGAGGTACCGCCCGCGAGCAAGCCGAAGTCCGGCAATTGTCACGTCAAGCTGCTCGGCCTCTGCATCTGAGGCGCGACCGTCTCAGCCGCGGCGCGCGGCTTCGATCGCGGCGACGTCGATCTTCGTCATCCCCATCATCGCATCGAAGGCGCGCTTGGCCTCCGTGCCACCGGCGGCCAACGCCTCAGTCAGCACACGCGGCGTGATCTGCCAGGAGACTCCCCATCTGTCCTTGCACCAGCCGCACGCACTCTCCTGCCCGCCATTGCCGACGATGGCGTTCCAGTAGCGATCGGTCTCCGCCTGATCGTCGGTGGCGATCTGGAACGAGAAGGCCTCGTTGTGCTTGAAGACGGGTCCGCCATTGAGGCCGAGACAGGCAACGCCGGCTACTGTGAACTCGACGGTCAGGACATCGCCTGCCTTGCCGGACGGATAGTCGCTGGGCGCGCGATGGACCGCACTCACCGCGCTGTCGGGAAACGTCTCGGCATAGAAGCGGGCCGCGGCTTCAGCATCCTTGTCGTACCAGAGGCAGATCGTGTTCTTTGCCATTGGGTATTCCCTGTGATTCCGTGCCAGATTGCGCTTCCGATCAGCATAGGCATCCCGATCCGCATGCTCCAGCTGGAACAGTCGTTTGCCCGAGCTTGCTCGCGTACGTCATTGTGTCTACGAGGAACCTGACGATGGAGGCTCTGACGTGATCGACATCAACCAGATTCGTGCCGACACGCCTGCTGCCTCCCGGCTCGCGTATCTCCACAATGCCGGTGCGGCTCTCATGCCCGCGCCCGTCGTCGCGGCGATGAAGGGACATATCGATCTCGAGACCGAGATCGGCGGCTATGCCGCAGCCGATCGCGCGTCAGATCGGCTCGAAGCCGTTTACGGCTCAGTGGCCCGGCTCCTGAACGCATCGCCGGATGAAATCGCCCTGGTGGAAAACGCGACGGTTGCCTGGCAGATGGCGTTCTATTCGCTTCCATTTCGAGAGGGCGACCGGATCCTGACGGCCGAAGCGGAGTACGCCGCCAACTATGTTGCGTTTCTTCAGGCCGCCAAACGCACAGGCGCGGTCATCGATGTGGTACCGAGCGATGCGACGGGCGAGTTCGATGTCGGCGCACTCGAACGTATGATCGACGAACGCGTGAAGCTGATCGCCGTCACCTGGGTTCCGACCAATGGCGGGCTAACCAATCCCGCAGCGGCCATCGGCAGAATTGCGCGAGCACACGGCATCCCCTATCTGCTCGATGCCTGCCAGGCGATCGGCCAGATGGAGGTCGACGTCGAGGCGATCGGTTGCGACATGCTGTCGGCCACGGGACGCAAATTCCTGCGGGGGCCGCGTGGTACCGGCTTTCTCTATGTGCGCGGCCCGCTGCTGCAGCAGCTCGAGCCACCGATGATCGACCATTTTGCAGCGCCCTGGGTCTCGCGCGATGAATATCGGCTCCGCGACGATGCCCGCCGCTTCGAGACATGGGAGAATAATTACGCCGCCCGGCTTGGGCTCGGCGCTGCCGTCGATTATGCGCTCGACATCGGCATGGATGCCATCGAGGAGCGCTGCCGGCTGCTCGCGGGCCGCCTTCGCAGCGGCCTCGCTTCCATTCGCGGCATCACTATTCACGACCTTGGCCGCAAGCCTGGCGCCATCGTCAGCTTCACTTTGGATCGATATGAAGCGGAGGCCATTGTCAGCAGCGCCGCGGCGGCGGGCATCACAATCGGCGCTTCAGACCCGTCGAGTACCCGCATCGATGCCGAGATCCGCGAGCTGCCGCCGCTCGTCCGGGCTTCTCCCCACTACTACAACACCCAAGCCGAGATCGACCGGCTGATCGACCACGTCGCGGATTTGGCGTCACGTTAGCGCGTGCTCAGGTGCAGCGCGCGCTCAGTCCGGATGCGCTGAGCCTGGCCATCACCTCGTCGAGATGCGCGGCATCGCGGGTCTCAATGACAAGCTGCAGCAGCGTCGCCTTGGCCGGCAGGTCGGAGAAGGTCCGCTGGTGTGAGACCTCGATGATGTTCGCACCCGCCTCGGCCAGCAGTGCCGCTACCGCGGCGAGCTGCCCCGGCCTGTCGGGGATATCGAGCGACAACTGCGTCAGCCGCCCCTCGCGCGCCAGCTCGCGGGTGAGCACGGAGGCGATCAGCCGCGTGTCGATATTGCCTCCACTCAGCACGAGGCCGACCTTCTCGCCGGCAAAGCGGGACGGATCGGACATCAGCGCGGCGAGGCCGGCGGCGCCAGCGCCCTCGACGACGGTCTTCTCGATTGAGATCAGGGTCGCGACTGCGCGCTCGAGCTCGGCTTCGTTGACGAGCGCAATATCGTCGACGAGGCGCCGAACGATTTCGGTGGTGATCTTGCCCGGTGATTTCACCGCGATGCCCTCGGCGAGCGTATCGCCGCGCGCCGGCAGATTGCCGTCGTGAATGGCGTTGTACATCGAGGGATAGAGCCAAGCCTCGACGCCCAGTATCCTGAGCGACGGCTTGATCGACTTCGCGGCAATGGCAATCCCGCTGATCAGACCGCCGCCGCCGATCGGGACGACCAGCGTGTCGAGTTCCGGGACCGCCTTCAGCACTTCCAGCCCGATCGTGCCCTGCCCGGCGATGACGAGCGGATCGTCGTAAGGATGGACGAAGACCATGCCGTGCGCTTCACCGTGGCTGCGCGCAAAGGCGGCCGCCTCCTCCAGCGTCGCGCCCGTGACCACCACCTCGGCGCCGTGATGCCTGGTGTTCTCGATCTTCACCATGGGCGTGCCGATCGGCATCACGATGGTGGCGGGAATGCCGAGCCGCTTGGCGTGATAGGCAACGCCTTGCGCGTGGTTGCCCGCGGACATCGCGATCACGCCCCGCGCGCGCTCGTCCGGCGTCAGCGCGGTGAGCCGGTTGAGCGCGCCGCGCTCCTTGAACGAGGAGGTGAACTGCAGGTTCTCGAATTTGAGCCAGATGTCGCAGCCGCAGATGCTGCTCAGCGTCCGGCTGTGGCTACAGGGCGTCTCGACAACGGCGCCTTGGATGGTCTTGGCGGCGGCGTGAATGTCTTCCGGGGCGACCGGAAGGCCGCTGAGATCGAACGAGCTTTGGGACATGTCAGCCATAGGACAGCATAGAGCATTTGGGCGGGCCAGGCGATAAGCCGGCGTCTATTTGGTAAATTCACGCGATCGCGAGGCGCGCCACAGCGTCCAGAGCGTGCGCAACCGCGAGGTCGGCTGCAACCTAAACGGATTGCGTCCCGGGCGCGACAGGCGCTCGAGATCGGCCTGCGCCTGGCGCAGCGGCAGAAACGCCGGCCGCAACGGCGGCGCCAGCTGCGCCAGCAGCGATGAAGCCGCGGTCATATGCTGCCGGGCTTCGCCCGCGAGCTGCTCCAGCACCGCATGGAGATTGGGCGTCTCCTTGCCGGCGAAGACATCCCCCATGCTGCAATCGTGCTGCTCCAGCACCTGCTGCGGCACGAACAATTGCCGGTGCGCGGCATCGCGCGGCAGATTGGCGATGACCTGCACGATACCCTGCGCCAGCCCGGCATGGCGGGCGACATGCTCGGCCGCCTCCGAAGGCGGTCCCAACACTTGCGCTGCCAGGGCAAACAACGCCGATGAGGTCGCCGCGAGGTAACCTTCCAGCGCGGCCATGGTCGGCATCGGGTCGTTGTAGAGATCGAACTGGTGCTCCTCGGCAAGCAGCGACAGCGGCTCGACCGGCAGGTCGAAATCGCGGATCGCACGAAGCAGCTCCGCCGCCACCGGATTACCCTCGGCGCTGCCATGGACATGGCCCGACAGCATGTCGGTCCACCATTGCAGGCGGATCTCGCCGGGCAAGGGCTGGCTCACCTGGTCGCGGACGCGGACGATCTCGACGTTGAAGGCGTACAGCGCCAGCAACGCGCGGCGCTCGGCGGCCGCCACGAATAGGGTCGCGGCGTAGCGCGGAAAGTCATGGCTGCGCACGAGATCGGCGCAGAACGCGGCGGAGTCGGATGGCGGCGCCGGGCTGCTCATGGCACGGCGATCAGCGCGGCGGCAACCCGCCGCCGTTCGCCGATCATGATGTTGTAGGTGCGCACGGCCGGGCCGGTCTGCATCGTGTCCAGCACCACCCTCACCGCCTTGAGCGCCTGACGCAGCTCCGGCGGCGGCAGCCACAGCCCCGTTCCAGTGCCGACCAGAAGCGTGTCGATGCTGTTGGCCGCCGTGAACACCCGATCCAGCGAGTAGCGGTCGATCTTCGCGGGGTCGGTCACGTCCCAGGCCCAGATCGCGTCGGGCAGGCAGAGCAGCGAGCCCCGATGGGACATGCCGGCAAAGGCGAAGCCGCCTTTGCCATAGGCGTCGATCGGCGCCGAGCGCGGGAAATGCGGAGCGTTGGGATCGCCGGCCATGAGTTTCGTCCGAATGGGCTTACTGCCCTCGCAAACGCCTGCGAGGGCACGAGGTTCGGATCATGCCTTGCTTTTCTTCGCCGGCGTCGTCGTATCGGGCGCGTCTTCGCGGTGCTCGCCGACGCCGAGATAGATCAGGATCGGCGCTGCAATGAAGATCGAGGTGTAGGTGCCGACCAGCACCACGCCGAACATCATCACCGCGGTGAAGCTGTGGATAGCATGGCCGCCGAACAAGAGCAGCGCGAGCAGCGCGAGCGTCACCGTGACGTGGGTGATGATCGAGCGCGACAGCGTCGAGTTGATGGATTCGTTGAGCAGCTGGGGCATCGGCATCTTCTTGTAGCGACGCAGCATTTCCCGGATGCGATCGTAGATGACGACGGTGTCGTTGAGCGAGTAGCCGAGAATCGTCAGAAGCGCGGCGATGCTGGTCAGATCGAAATCGACCTGGCTGATCGACATGAAGCCGATCGTTAGCACGATGTCGTGCACGTTGGCGATCATCGCGCCCAGCGCGAACTGCCATTCGAACCGGAACCAGAGATAAATCAGGATCCCGACGATCGCGAGCATCAGGCCGAGCATGCCGTAGGCCAGGAGCTCGCCGGCGACGCGCGGACCCAGCACCTCGGTGCGCTGAATGTCGACACTGTCGCCAAGCGCGCCACGAACCTTCTGCAGGGCTGCCTGCTGGGCCGCGTCGCCGCCCGGCTGCTCCGCAACGCGGATCAGGACGTTCTCCGGACCGCCGAACTGCTGCAGCTGGACCTCGCCGAGGCCCAGGCCGTCGAGCGAGGTACGCATCGCCGCGATGTCGGCGGCGCCGGACTTCGCCTTCACCTCCAGCAGCGTGCCGCCCTTGAAGTCGATACCGAGGTTCAGGCCGTGGGTGAAGAACAATACGATCGCGACGATCGACAGCGCCGCCGAGATCGGAAAGCTGATGCGACGGAAGCGCGTGAAGTCGAAATGCGTATCGTCGGGGACGATGCGCAGCGACGGCAGCAGGCCGAGCGCCGAGACCACGGTGAGAATGGCGATGAGAACGCCGAGCCCGATGAGAACGGTCTGAGTCACGATCAGGCTCCTAGATCGGCACGCTCTGCGGCCGCTTCCACCGCACCCACCAGGCGACGATCAGCCGGGTCAGGGTGAAGGCGGTGAACACCGTGGTGATGATGCCGATGCCGAGCGTCACGGCGAAGCCGCGCACCGGACCGGTGCCGATGTAGAAAAGCACCGCGGCGGCAATGAATGTGGTGATGTTGGAATCGAGGATGGTGGCGAGCGCCCGCTTGAAGCCGGCGTCGATCGCCGAGATCGCATTGCGTCCGCCGCGCAATTCCTCGCGGATGCGTTCGTAGATCAGCACGTTGGAATCGACGGCGATGCCGACGGTGAGCACGATGCCGGCGATACCAGGCAGCGTCAGCGTGGCATTGAGCAGCGACAGCAGGCCGAAGATCATTGCGACGTTGATGGCCACCGCGATGTTGGCGAACACGCCGAACAGCCGGTAGGTCACGAGCATGAAGATGATGACGAGGATCGAGCCGACATAGGCCGCCAGCTGACCCTTCTCGATCGAGTCCTGGCCGAGTCCCGGACCCACGGTGCGCTCCTCGACCACCGTGAGCGGAGCCGGCAATGCGCCGGCGCGCAACAGGATGGCCAGATCGTTGGCCGACTGCACCGTGAAATTGCCGGAGATCTGGCCCTGGCCGCCGGTGATGGGCTCGCGGATGACGGGCGCCGAGATCACCTTGTTGTCCAGCACGATCGCGAACGGCAGCCCCACGTTCTCCTGCGTGGCCTGCGAGAATTTGCGCGCGCCCGAGGTGTTGAACTTGAAGCTGACGACCGGCTCACCCGTGCGCTGGTCAAAGGTCGCCTGCGCATCGGTCAGGTCGCCGCCGGCGACCAGCACCTGCTTCTTGACCACGTAGGGCGTCGGCGGAGGCGAGGCGCTCATCAGCAGTTCGGATTCCGGCGGCACCCTGCCCGCTTGCGCCTGATCCGGCGGCACGGAGGTGTCGACCATGCGGAATTCCATCTTCGCGGTCCTGCCCAGCAGTTCCTTCAGGCGGGTCGGGTCCTGAAGACCGGGGACCTGCACCAGGATGCGGTCGTTGCCCTGGCGCTGGATGACGGGCTCGACGGTGCCGAGCTCGTTGACGCGGCGTTCGACGATCTGGATCGACTGCTCGATGGTCTTTCGCAGGCGATCGAGCACCGCGGCCTGCGGGACGCTCAGGCGGATCACCCCGCCGCCGGCATCAGTCACCTCGAGGTCACGCTGACCGCTGGATCCCATCAGGCCGCCCAGCGGCTGGGACAGCTCGCGCAGCTTGGCGAGCGCCGGCTGCACGTCGGTTTCCTTGGTGATGCGAACCTCGACCGCGTCATTGCGGACGGTGACGCCGCCGGTGAAGCCGATCTTGGCGTCGCGCAACGTCCGGCGAACCTCGTCGCGGATCTGATCCAGCCGTTCCTTCTTCACATAGGCAGCGTCGACCTCGAGTAGCAGATAGGAGCCGCCCTGGAGGTCGAGGCCGAGCACGAGGCGGCGCTGCGCCCAGGCGGGCCAGCTCTTGACTTGCGCCTCGGGGAAGAAGTTGGGGACCGCGCAGAGGCACACGATCAGCGCCGTCAGGATAATCCCCAGCGCCTTCCACCGCGTGAAATACAACATCGACTGGACCTGTCAGATCAGGAGACTTGAGACTCGCGGTGAAGCTCTCACTTCGCCGCGGTGTCGTCCTTGGCGCTCTCTTTTGCGCTTTCCTTGGCCGGCTCGCCCTTGGCACGAACGCCCGAGATCATCTGGCGCATCTGCCGCACGCGCACGCCGTCGGAAATCTCGAACTCGATCTGGTCGTCGTCGACCACCTTGGTAACCTTGCCGACGAGACCTCCCGAGGTCACGATGGTGTCGCCGCGGCGGATATTCTTCACGAGCTCGGCGTGGTCGCGGACCTTCTTCTGCTGCGGGCGCAGAATCAGGAAGTACATGATCACGAAGATCAGGGCGAACGGCAGCAGCGACATCAACATGCTGTTGGTGTCGCCAGCGGCCGCGGCCTGGGCATACGCAGGGGTAATCAGCATTCGGACGATCCTCGTGAGAACGGGGGAAAGCCGGTCAGGCCCTCGAAGGCGACCGGTTCGGTCAAATTCGCGCGGACTATAGCGGCCATTGCCCCAATTGCAACGCTGCCAGACTGCCCTTTTGGGCCACCTTGCGGCGGCCCGTGAGGCCCGATAAGGCTGCGTTCTCAGGAACTTCGGACATGCCCAAAAACCATAGCAAAAGCCCGGCCGGCAAAGGCCCCCGCACCCCTGCCAACAAGCCCACCCGTGTCGCGGCAAAACGCCCCACGGCGGCGGTCACCAAGGCAGAGCCAGACCCCGCGCAGGAGCGCATCGTCCGTGCCCTGGAGACCATTGCGGCGCACCTCTCCGCCCAAGGCAAGCCGGCGGTCGAGGCCGAGTCGTTCAAGCGGGCGGACGCCTATGTCTGGCATCCCGACGGACGCCTCTCGGCGGTGCCGCGCGTGAGCCGCGTCGAGCTGTTCCTGCTCAAGGGCGTCGACCGGATGCGCGACATCCTGATGGAGAACACCGAGCGCTTCGCCAACGGCCTGCCTGCCAACAACGCCCTGCTCTGGGGCGCACGCGGCATGGGCAAGTCGTCACTGGTGAAGGCAGCGCATGCCAGCATCAACGCGGAGCGCAAATCGGCCGACAAGCTCAAGCTGATCGAGATCCACCGTGAGGACATCGAGAGCCTGCCGGCCCTGATGGAGCAGCTGCGAGCCTCTTCCTTCCGTTTCATCGTGTTCTGTGACGACCTCTCCTTCGACGGCAACGATGCCTCCTACAAGTCGCTCAAGGCGGTGCTCGAAGGCGGCATCGAGGGCCGGCCAGAGAACGTCGTCCTCTACGCCACCTCCAACCGGCGCCATCTGCTGGCGCGGGAGATGATCGAGAACGAGCGCTCGACCGCGATCAATCCGGGCGAAGCGGTGGAGGAGAAGGTCTCGCTGTCGGATCGCTTCGGCCTCTGGCTCGGCTTCCACCGCTGTAGCCAGGACGAATATCTCGCCATGGTGAGCGGCTATTGCAGCCATTTCGGCATCGGGATCGACGACGAGGCGCTCGAGCGCGAGGCGCTGGAATGGTCGACGACACGCGGCTCGCGCTCGGGCCGCGTTGCCTGGCAGTTCGTGCAGGAGCTGGCGGGACGGCTGGGTGTGAAGCTGACGGCGTAGTAGCGCGAGCTGTTACCCCGAATTCAACTGTCATCGCCCGCCTTGTGCGCGCTTGCGCACTGGAGCGGGCGATCCGGTATTCCAGAGACCGTTGTGATCGATCGAGAGGCTGCGGCGTACTGGGTCGCCCGGTCGAGCCGGGCGACGACACTGTTCGTGCGGAGGCTACGTAAGTCTCACGCCCCGTTGAGGAATTGAAGCGGGTCAACCGGGCTCGATCCCTTGCGGATCTCGAAGTGGAGCTGCGGCGACGCCACTTCCCCGGATTGACCCGACTTGGCAATGACCTGGCCGCGCTTGATGGTATCGCCGCGCTTCACCAACAGCTCACTCGCATGGGCATATGCGGTGACGTAGCCGTTGGAGTGCCGAACCAGAACCAGATTGCCGTAACCCTTCAGCTCGTTGCCGGAATAGGCGACGACGCCATCTTCGGCCGCCTTGACCGGCGTCCCCTCGGGCACCGCGAGATTGATGCCGTCATTGGACTTGCCATTGGTCTTGGCACCGTAGCTCGTGACCACCTTGCCGCGGACGGGCCAGCGGAAGGTCGGCAGCGCGCCGGTGGCCTCCGCAGCCTTCGCCGGCGTCTCGGCAGCCTTCTCTTCCACATTGCTCGTGGCCTGGGCGAGCCGCGCGCTCTGCACGGGCGCAGCGGCCGTGGCCACCTTGGTCACGGGCGCCGGAGCTGCCGCGACGGGCTGGAGCGTTCCGGCCACCGGTGCAGCCGCGATCGGAGCCGCAGCGACCGGCGCCGCGACGGCGGCTGTCTTGGCACCGGGCACGGTCAGCTTGGTGCCGAGCTTCAGCTTTGCCGACGGATCGAGGCCGTTGGCACGGGCGAGCTCTGCCGCCGAGATGCGGTTCTTGCGCGCGATGCTGGCGAGCGTGTCGCCGCGGTTGACGAAGTGCGTGCTCGGCGGTGCCGCGACGGCAGCAACCGGCTTCGCCGCAGGCACTGCCGCGACCGGGGCCATCGCGGGCGCCGGTGCAGCTGCCGTCGCCGGCGACGGAATGATCAGCTGCTGGCCGGGCGAGAGCGTCCGCGGACCCTTGTAGCCGTTGGCGGCAAGGATCGCCTGCGGCGTGACGCGATAGCGCTTGGCGAGCACGTCGAGCGTGTCGCTGGTACCGACGATGATCTTGGTTCCGCCGGCCGGCTGGGCGGCCGCGACCGACCGCGGCGGGACGGTGGCCGTGGTCTCCAGGTGCGGTTGCGCCGGGGGCGCATATGAGCTGACGCCGCGTCCGCCACCGGACACCCCGCCCCCGGAGGCAACGGGATAGGACTGCGGGGCAGACACCGCGGGCGGAGGCAAAGCCTGCGACTGGTAGTAACCGGGCTGCGTCTGCGGCCGCGCATATTGCGGCAGCTCACGCTGGGGCGGCGGTGGCTGCTGCACCGAACCGGTCTGCTCGGAGGCGAAAGGATTGGAGAAGTTCGTCTGGGACAGCCGCGACGACATGTCGGCGCTGCACCCTGCAAAGCTGAAGGAGATCAGCGCCAGCACCGCGACCTGCGGCACGCGGCGCGAGTAAAGCAACTCGGCGACAGCGGACATGGTTACTCACTCGTACGCAACAGAACTGGTGTTTTAAGTAAACACGCGCCGAGTAAATAACGGCTTAACCCTCACAATAAGATGTTGGCGGCACTGCCGATCCGGGATTCTACAGCTCCCGCGCCACCCCGGGCAGTGCCGGCACGAAGCGGACCTCGACGAGTTCCTTGCGCTCGATTCCGGTTTCGCTGCGGGCCAGGCGGGTCAGCGTCTGCACGCCCTGATGCGGGCCGACCGGGGCGATCAGGATGCCCCCGACCTCCAGCCGCTCGACCAGGTTCTCCGGTATCTGCTCCATCGCGGCGGTGACGATGATGCGGTCAAACGGGCCGATGTTGGGAGGCAGATTGAGACCGTCACCGAGCATCACCTCAACATTGTGACAATCGAGCTTCTCAAGCCGGGCGCGTGCCGTGTCGGCGAGCTTGCGATAGCGCTCGACGGTCAGCACCTGGCCGGCGAGCCGCGACAGCACGGCGGCCTGGTAGCCGGAGCCGGTGCCGATTTCGAGCACCCGGTGCTGCTTCTGGAGCTGGAGCTGCTCGGTCATGTAGGCGACGACGAAGGGCTGGCTGATGGTCTGCCCGCAGGCGATCGGCAGCGCGCTGTCATGATAGGCGCCCTCGCGATCGGCCTCGTCGACGAAAAGCTCGCGCGGCACCTCTTCCATGGTCCGGAGCACGGCCTGATCGCTGATGCCCCGACGCCTCAGGGTGAGCTGAAACATCATCTTTTCCGGCGGGTGCTGGTGGGGCGTCATTGCTGCTATTGCTCATCTCGTCCGGGCGGATCGCGGCACTGCACCGCAAGAACCCGAGACGAGAATCTTGTTCCGGCTCAGGAACTCATGATAGCGTTTCAGTGCAGCATTTGACCACAACAAGGCTTTCAAAGCGCTAAGCCATTTGCGAGGTTTGCGTTCGCCGAAACGCGCATTGCGTCGCCTATCGTTATCTGCGAACGTTTACGGGAATGGGCAAGGACTCAACCATGACTGCGACAGGGCTTTCGGGCCGCTCTGTTTTCCTCGTCGAGGACGAGGTCATGATCAGAATGATGGTTGCGGACATGCTGGAGGAGCTCGGCTACAGGGTTGCCGCCGAAGCGGGCGACATCAATGAGGCCATGCGGCTTGCGCAATCCACCGAGTTCGATCTCGCCATTCTCGACGTCAACGTCAACGGCAAGGTCATCTCGCCGGTCGCCGATGTCATCATGGCCAAGGGCTGCCCGTTCATCTTCGCTACCGGTTACGGCTCCTCCGGCTTGCCCGAGCAATATCGCGACCGGCCGGCGCTCCAGAAGCCGTTTCAGCTCGACGCGCTCGGCAAGACCATCGAGGCCGCGCTTCGCGGCAGCTAACCCTTATTTCAGGGTGAGGCCAAGCGCTTCCGAAAACGCCTCGTCGGTGCGGTCGAGCCTGAGCGGGGTGACCGAGACGTAGCGCTCGCGCAGCGCCGCGAGATCGGTGCCGTCGGCGGGCGTGTCGAGCATCGCGGTCCGCTCGAATCCGATCCAGAAATAAGGATTGCCGCGGCCGTCCCGGCGCTCGTCGATCCTGAGGAAGCCGAGATTGCGCTTGCCTTGCCGCGTGACGCGGATGCCCAGCACATCCTCCGGCGCGCAGGACGGGAAGTTGATGTTGATGACGGTGTCCTTCGGAACGCCGGCGGCGATCACCTTGCGCAGGATATCCGGCCCGAATTTGCGGGCCGTGTCCCAGGGCGGCCGTTCGCGGGTCTCGACGCTGAACTCCTGCGACAATGCGAATGACGGCAACCCCAGGATGGTGCCTTCCAATGCGCCGGCAATGGTGCCGGAATAGACCACGTCCTCGGCGACGTTGCGGCCCTTATTGACGCCGGACAGCACGACATCGGGCAGCTTGGCTCCCAGAATATGGCGCGCTCCCATGATGACGCAGTCGGTCGGCGTGCCGCGCACGGCGAAGTGCCGTGGGCCGACCTCGCGCAGACGCAAGGGATCGTTCAGCGACAGCGAGTGCGACACGCCAGACTGGTCGAGCTCGGGCGCCACCACCCAGACATCATCGGTCAAAGCGCGCGCAATCTCCTCCACGACCTTGAGGCCGGGAGCGTGGATGCCGTCGTCATTGGTGCAGAGAATGCGCATGCGGAAGGTTCGATTCCTGAAAGCGGGTCTGAGCCGTCTTATCCGGCCAGCGCCGATCAGGCAAACCGGACGATTGCGGCGGGCCGGCGGCTGGTTCCCTGGCTGGTCCCGCTAGCGGCGAACGCGCCATTGCGGCAGGAAGCGCGCAAGCCGGCCTTCTGCACGCAGTTGCATCGCCGGCACGACCGGGTTCACGACGGAAGCCTCGATGACGCCGAGCGCCTTTAGCTGCGCGACGAACGGATCGGACGTCGGCTCCTGCGGAAAGCGTTCGCGTGCCACGCTCAGCGCCTTGTCGAAATCCGCAGCATTGACCCCGGGCTTGGCCCGCCGGCTCTGCACGAGATCGTCGTCCCAGAGCCGCGCGATCTCGATGTCGAGAACGCCGCGGAGGCGCTGATCGATGGCCTGGATCCCGGCCCCCGTCACCGCCCATTGTCTGCCGACCCAGAAGATGTCGCGGTGCAAGGCCATGAACGGAGGGTTCGCGTGGACGGGCCGGCAGGATAGCGGGCCGCCCGATCTTCGCAACGCGATTCTCGTCATGCCGCGTTTTCGGACGCGAACCGGTGTCCACTTCGCAGGAAAACGCTTTAGTCGCGCGCGATCACCTTCAGCCCGCCCATATAGGGCTGGAGCACGTCCGGAACCGCGATCGAGCCGTCCTCCTGCTGATAGGTTTCCATCACGGCGATCAGCGCGCGGCCGACGGCGGTGCCGGAGCCGTTCAGCGTGTGCACGAAGCGCGGCTTGCCGTCGGGCCCGCGCGAGCGCGCATCCATGCGCCGTGCCTGGAAGTCGCCGCAGACCGAGCAGCTCGAGATCTCGCGGAACGCCCCGCCCTCGCCCTGCCCGGGCATCCAGACCTCGATGTCGTAGGTTTTTTGCGCCGAGAAGCCCATATCTCCTGCGCAGAGCGTCATCACACGGTAATGCAGGTCGAGCTTCTGCAGCACCTGCTCGGCGCAGGACAGCATCCGCTCCAGCTCGTCCTTGCTCACTTCCGGCGTCGTGATCGAGACCAGCTCGACCTTGGTGAACTGGTGCTGGCGGATCATGCCGCGGGTGTCGCGCCCCGCCGCACCCGCCTCGGCGCGGAAGCATGGCGTCAGCGCGGTCAGCCGCATTGGCAATTGCTTCTCATCGAGGATGGATTCGCGGGCGAGATTGGTGAGCGACACTTCGGCGGTGGGGATCAGACCGAGGCGCTCGGTCTTCAGCCGCTCATGGTCCGGCGAGGCGAGCAGCTCGCCCTTGATCGCCCAGAACTGATCGTGCTCGAATTTCGGCAATTGTCCGGTGCCGAACATCACCTCGTTGCGCACCAAGAGCGGCGGATTGATCTCGGTGTAGCCATGCTCGGTGGTGTGCAGATCGAGCATGAACTGGCCGATGGCACGCTCGAGCCGCGCCAGCCCCTTCTTCAGCACGACGAAACGCGCGCCGGAGAGCTTTGCCGCCGCTTCGAAATCCATGTAGCCGAGAGCGGTGCCGAGATCGTCATGCAGCTTCGGCGCGAATGCGTAGTTGCGCTTGTTGCCGTACACGTGGTGCTGCACGTTGCCGTGCTCGTCGACGCCGTCGGGCACGTCGTCGAACGGGATGTTCGGGATCGCGGCCAGCTCTTTGTTCAGCTCATCGTCGGCGGCTTTCGCCGCCGCTTCGAGCTCGGGCATCGTGGTCTTGAGCTCGGCGACCTCGGCCATCAGCTTGGCCGCACGCGCCTCGTCCTTGGCCTTCTTGGCATCGCCGATTTCCTTCGAAGCTGCATTGCGCCGCGCCTGCGCCTGCTCGGAGGCCAGGATCGCCGCACGCCGCTTCTCGTCGATCGCGAGCAGCGAGGCCGACATCGGCGTCAAGCCACGCCTCGCGAGGCCGGCGTCGAAGGCTTGCGGATTGTCGCGGATCGCTTTGATGTCGTGCATGGCTGTCTTCCCGTCATGGCCGGGCTTGTCCCGCCCATCCACGTATCTGCCGCCTTAGATCAAGTCGTGGATGCCCGGGTCAAGCCCGGGCATGACGAATCATGGGCTGGACAACGACATGATAGTGCGAAAGTGCCCTACTCCGCCGGATTGGCCGGCGTCGACACGTCAGTGCCGGTGGCAGCCTGTGCGGCGGCCGCTTTCCTCTCCACCATCGCCACCGCGAGGATCGAGCCCTCGTAGAGCGCCATCAGCGGAAACGCGAGGGAGCACTGGCTGAGCACGTCGGGCGGCGTCAGCACGGCTGCGATCACGAAGGCCATGACGATGAAGTAGCGGCGCTTCTCGCGCAACATTGTCGAGCTGACGATGCCGATCCGCCCGAGCAGCGTCAGGATCACCGGCAATTGGAAGGCGATGCCGAAGGCAAAGATCAGCGACATCATCAGCGACAGATATTCGCCGACCTTGGGCAACAGCTGGATCTGCGCAGTCTCGTCGCCGCCGGACTGCTGCATGCCGAGCGAGAAGCGCACCAGCATCGGCAGCACGACGAAATAGACCAGCGCCGCGCCCAGGACGAAGAAGAACGGCGTCGCGACCAGATACGGCAGGAACGCCTGCTTCTCGTGCTTGTAGAGGCCGGGCGCGACGAACTTGTAGATCTGCGTCGCCACGATCGGGAACGAGATGAAGCCGGCGCCGAACAGCGCGAGCTTGAGCTGGGTGATGAAATATTCGAGCAGCGCCGTGTAGATGAATTTCGAGTTCTCCGGACCCGCAATCCACACGAACGGCCAGACAAGGACGTTGTAGATCTGCTTGGCGAAGAAGAAGCAGAAGATGAACGCAATGCCGAAGCCGAGCAGCGCCTTGATCAGCCGCGAGCGCAGCTCGATCAAATGGTCCATCAGCGGGGCTTTGCTGGCCTCGATATCGGCGTCGGTCATGACGCTTTGGCGTCCTTGATCGCTTCGGATGGCGCGGTGTCCTGCGCAACCTTTGCCTGTTCGACCTCACGGGTGATCGCGAGCGGCTCGTCCGCGGCCGCATGCGCTTCGGCTTCCATGAAGGTCGACGGCGTCGGGGTCTCCGGTGTCGTGGGCGTGACGGGCGGATCGACGGCGGTGGCCGCCGGCGTCTCGGCCGGCTTGTCCAGCGCATCGATGCGAAGCGCGTCGCTCACGTCCTTCTGGAGCGAGCTCATCGGATTAAAACCCGTGGCGGCTTCCTTGACCTCGTCGAAGCTTTTCTTGAGGTCGGCCATCTCGGCCTCACGCATCGCCTCCTGGAACTGGCCTTGGAATTCGGCCGCCATCTTGCGCGCCTTGCCCATCCACTGCCCGACCATGCGCAGCACGCCCGGCAGCTCTTTCGGGCCGATGGCAATCAGGGCCACGACCCCGATGAGGACCAGTTCACTCCACCCGATGTCGAACATGAGGTCTTCCGTTCACGCGAAGCCGGAGCCGGCCCATCCCTTGCGCGCAGGATCGGGCCGCTACCCGCGTCTCGCGTGCTTCTTCCGGCTCAGACGGCCTTGCTGCCGACGTCGGACCGTGTCGCGGTCGGCGCAGCATTGTGCTCGATCGACTTCGCCGGCTCGGGCTTCTCGGCAGCCTTGTCGTCGTCCTGCATGCCCTTCTTGAACGCCTTGATGCCCTGAGCCACGTCGCCCATCAGATCCGAAATCTTGCCGCGGCCGAACAGCAGCAGGACCACTGCGATCACCAAGATCCAGTGCCAAATGCTGAGTGAACCCATCCTGCAACCCTCCAAACGCGCATAGCCGGGGACCCGGCCGATCTCACCGAAACCTAGGCTTGGCAGGCCTCAAAAACAAGGACCAAGGCAGCGCCAATTCGCTGTCGGTGCTACGCAATCTTGCTAGTGTTAACTGGTCGCAGGGGCCCGTAATTCGCCGGTACGTCAGTCCTCGGCGCCGCCTTCGCTGCCACCCTCATTGCCGCCTTCTGGCGGGCTCTCAGGCTCGACCGCAGGCGCAAGGGCGAGATCGAGGTCATCGCCGGGTTCCAGCGGATCCTCGTCCTCACGCAGCGCCGGATCGTCCGACGGCGTCGGCACGCTGAACCCGGTGGGCAGGCGCGAATCCAACAGGCCCGTCCCCTTCAGCTCTTCCAGGCCCGGCAGGTCGCCGAGCTGTTCCAAGGTGAACTGCGACAGGAACTCCTCGGTGGTTCCGAAGGTCAAGGGCCGGCCCGGCGTCTTGCGTCGGCCGCGCGGCTTGATCCAGCCGGTCTCCAGCAGCACGTCGAGCGTGCCCTTTGACGTGACGACGCCGCGGATCTCCTCGATCTCGGCCCGCGTCACCGGCTGGTGATAGGCGATGATCGCGAGCACCTCGATTGCGGCCCGCGACAGGCGGCGGGTCTCGGTGCTCTCCCGCGTCATCAGCCAAGCCAGATCGCCCGCGGTGCGGAACGTCCATTTGTTGGCGACGCGAACGAGATTGACGCCGCGCGAGGCATAATCGGCTTGCAATTGCTCGAGCGCCGTCTTGACGTCGACGCCCTCGGGCATGCGCTTGGCCAGCGTCGCGGTGTCCAGCGGTTCATTCGAGGCGAACAGCAGCGCCTCCAGCAGCCGCAACTCCTCAGGACGCGCCTGGGATTCGTTCTCCATCGGCTCGGCCTCTTCTACCCGCACTTCAGCCAGGCTTGCCATGGCAGATTCTCCTTCTTGCACTTAAGCGACCGGCGCATCAGGCGCAGGAGCTGCGTCCGGGACCGGTTTTGGGCGCCCCTTCCGGAAATAGATCGGCGCAAACGCTTCCTTCTGATTCAGCTCGAGCTGACCTTCGCGCACCAGTTCGAGCGCGGCGGCAAAGCTTGAGGCGAACACCGTCGCGCGCTGCGTCGGGTCGGCGACATGCCGGATCAGGAAGTCGTCGAGAACACCCCAATCGTCCTGCTCGGTGATGCTGCCGACCAGCCGCTCCAGCGTGGCGCGCGCTTCGGCGAGCGACCACACCGTGCGCTTGGCCAGATGCACGCTCGCCAGCACGCGCGACTGGCGTTGCGCGGCATAGGCGGTGAGCAAATCATAGAGCGTGGCCGTGTATTTCGGGTGCTTGATCTCGGCGATGTGCTCGGGCTCGCCACGCGGGAAGATGTCGCGCTGCAATTGCGGCCTGTTCATCAGCCGGTTGGCGGCTTCGCGGATGGCTTCCAGGCGGCGCAGCCGGTTGGCGAGCGCCGTCGCCATCTGCTCGGCGCTCGGGCCTTCCGCGCTCGGCGGCTCCGGCAGCAGCAGGCGCGACTTCAGGAAGGCAAGCCATGCGGCCATCACCAGATAGTCCGCGGCGAGCTCCAGCCGGATCTTTCGCGCGGCTTCGATGAAATGGAGGTACTGGTCGGCGAGCGCGAGGATCGAAATCTTGGCGAGATCGACCTTCTGCTGCCGCGCCAGCGCGAGCAACAAATCGAGCGGGCCCTCATAGCCCTCGACGTCCACCACCAACGCCGGCTCACCCTCGGCGAGCTCTGCGGGCCGCCCGGTTTCGAACGATAGGATTTCTGCAGTCATGCCGATGCCGTGTTTGCCCGTGCGATCAATGCATCCAGTTCGGCGCGTGCGGCCACGCGGTCGAACGGCTGCGGCGGCTTGCGTGCGGCGAGCGCGGCGTTCGCCCGCTCCAACGCCCCACCGGCCAGTTCAGGTGTCTCGCCGGCGACGTCGCGCATCTCCTCGATGTTGCCGTTGCAATGCAGGGCCACGTCGCAGCCGGCCGCCAAGATCGCGCGAGTCCGCTCGGCGATATTCCCCGACAGCGCGTTCATCGACACGTCATCACTCATTAACAAACCCTGGAACCCGATTGCGCCGCGAATCACGTCAGCAATCATTGTCGCAGATGTCGTCGCCGGATGGGCGGGGTCGAAGGCGCTAAACACAACATGTGCAGTCATGGCCATCGGCAGATCAGCCAGCGGCTTGAATGCGGCGAAATCGGTCCGCTCCAGCTCGTCCCGGGGCGTGTCGACGGTCGGCAGCTTGAAATGGGTGTCGGCGGTGGCGCGGCCATGCCCGGGAATATGCTTGAGCACCGGCAGCACGCCGCCCTGCTCCAGGCCCTCGGCGACGGCGCGGGCGATCGCCGCGACCTTGCCCGGCTCGGTGCCGTAGGCTCGGTTGCCAATGACCGCATCGGCGCCCGGCACCGGCACATCGGCCAGCGGCAGGCAATCCACGGTGATGCCCAGATCGACGAGATCGGCTGCGATCAGGCGGGCACTGAGGCGCGCCGCGGTGAGCCCGAGGGCCGAATCACTGTCGTACAAATTCGCGAATACGGCCCCCGGCGGATAAACCGGCCAGTGTGGCGGCCCCAGCCGCTGCACCCGTCCCCCCTCCTGGTCGATCAGGACCGGCGCGTCGGGGGCCTTCGCGACCGAACGCAATTCCGCAACCAATGCAGCAACTTGAGCCGGTGTCGCGACATTGCGCTTGAACAGGATGAAGCCCCATGGGCGTTCGGCACGGATAAACTCCCGCTCGGCGGCGGTCAGTTCCGTTCCGGATACGCCGGTAATGAAGGCCCGCGTTCTCATAACGGCCGATTAACCCTGCCCCGCGAGGGGGTCAAGGAAACGGCCGTTAATTCCTCTGGACGAAGCAGGCAGACAGGCCTGCGGACTTCAGATTGTTGCAGGCCTGCGTCGCTTCCTCGGCCGAACCGTAGGGGCCGGCGAAGGCGCGGTAGACGACTCCCTTGCCCTTGTCGGTGAGGTCGACACGCTTGATGACGGGCGAACGGGAACCGAGCACGCTGCCGTATTTGCTCTGAAGCACCCGGTAGGATGCGGCGGCGCTATCCTCGCTCTGCTGCGAGGAGACTTGCACGATGTAGCCGCCACCGCTGCTGGTCGGCGCGATCTGCGTCGGGTTGGTCGCAGCCATCCGCTGCGGCGGCTCGGCCGCCGGGGACGATTGCGGCGCCAGCGACATCGGCTGGTTGGCGCTGGCATTGGCCGAGGTCGGCGGATTGCGCGGCGCGGCGGGCGCAACCGGCGCGGCAACGGGCTTCGGCGCCGCGGGCGCCGGCTTGGCGGCGGCAGATTGCGGCACGGCGCTATCGGTCTGATCGCCCTTCACCGCAACGGTCCTGATCGCGCGCGGCGAATTGTTCGGCAGCGTGCCGTTGCTCGGGCTCGGACCCGCGCTCGGCGGCGGCACGGTGGATGGCGACACGCTCGCCACCGAGGGCGGGTTCGCATTCTGGTTCAGCGGCGGGAACACCACGCGCGGCCCGCCCGCCGTGGCGTTGACGTCGACGGGCGCCTCCTCGCGCGGCACGATCTTTTCAGTGCCGTCACCGCTGACCATGCGGTCCGGCACCTTGGCCGCGGAGTCCGTCGGCGCCGGCACGATCTTGGTCGGGGTGTTGTCGGCCTTGATGATCGGCGGCTCGCCGCTACGAGGCGAGCCGATATAGGTCTTGTAGGCGAATGCAGCACCGGTGCCGAGCACGGCAAGCGCCAGGATCGCCGCAACCGTCATCATGCCGC
Source organism: Bradyrhizobium sp. USDA 223 (assembly GCF_044909005.1). Taxonomy (NCBI): domain Bacteria; kingdom Pseudomonadati; phylum Pseudomonadota; class Alphaproteobacteria; order Hyphomicrobiales; family Nitrobacteraceae; genus Bradyrhizobium; species Bradyrhizobium sp. USDA 223. The sequence continues at coordinate 2,337,543 of NZ_JBIYDR010000001.1, read as the reverse complement.
CGCGCTGCTTCTTCGGCTCCTCGACCTCTTCCTCGGGATAGTCGCTTTGGTAGGCGTAAGGGTCGTCGGGATAGGCCGGCTCGCGCTGATAGTCCTGCTCGCTCGTCTCCAGCCGACCATAGAGCGCATCGTCGTAGCGCGACGGATCGGGCTGCGCATACGGTTCCTGATAGGACTGCTCCTGGTAGGCCTGACCATGCTGCTGATAGGCCTGCTCCGGATGAGCCTGATCTTGATAGGAGTCCTGGTAGGCCTGCGGCTGATGAACGACAGGCTCGGGCGCGGCGGGCTTGGCCGCGTAGCGATGCAGCGGATGAACCGGGCTTACGGTGACCGGATAGTCAGGCTCGGGCGCGGGTGCCGGCTGCGGTTGTACGTTGGCACGCCGCATCCATGAAGGCGGCGACGGTGCCTGCTCCGCGTAGTCCTGCTGATCATCGAGCTGGCGGTAATCGTGGTCCTGATAGCTATGGGCGGGCGCCGCCGGCGGACGCGACTGCGCTGCAAACGGATCGGTCTGCCCGATCAGACGGGCGAGCTCGGCCAAGGGATCGCTATCCGCCTTCCCATGCTGGTCGCCGCCGCGACCATAGTCATCGGAAGGAAACGGTCTGTCCTGATATCGTTCGGCCATCGTGATGATGCGTCCCTTCGGGAAAGCCGCGCGCCCCTCGACCAAGGCACGGCTTTCGACCCACAAGGCTTTCAACCAAGTCTAAGCGATCCGGCTTCTGCCGGTTACCCCCGAATTCCCCTTAAGTAGTTCGCCCCAAACTACCGCATCTCGTCCGGGGCATGGACGCCGAGGATGGCGAGGCCCGATGCCAGGACCGAGACGACGCCCTGGACCATTGCCAATCGCGCCTTTGTAAGATCTGCATCATTATTGATAATGAAGCGTAAATAGGGCAAATCGCGCCCTTTCGTCCAAAGTGCATGAAATTCGCTGGCTAAATCATAGAGATAAAAGGCAATTCGGTGCGGCTCATGGGCAGCGGCGGCAGCTTCTAGCATGCGCGGATAAATTGCGAGGCGCTTAAGAAGATCGAGCTCGACAGGGTCCGACAGGCGTTCCATCGCCGACTCAGCGAGCCATGCGATCCGCGCGCCGGCATCCTCTGGGAGTTCCGGGAACACCTCGGCGCGGGCATTGCGGAAGATCGAGTGACCGCGGGCATGGCCGTACTGGACGTAGAACACCGGATTGTCGCGCGACTGTTCCATGACCTTGGCCAGGTCGAAATCGAGCACCGCGTCGTTCTTCCGGTACAGCATCATGAAGCGGACGGCGTCCTGGCCGACCTCATCCACCACTTCACGCAAGGTGACGAAGTCCCCGCTTCGCTTGGACATCTTCACCGGCTCGCCGTTGCGCAAGAGCTTCACGAGCTGGACGATCTTGACGTCCAGCGCTCCCTTAGCCGACGTCGTCGCCTTCACCGCGGCCTGCATGCGCTTGATGTAGCCGCCGTGGTCGGCGCCCCAGACGTCGATCATCTCGGCAAAGCCGCGGTCGAACTTGTTCTTATGATAGGCGATGTCGGAGGCGAAGTAGGTGTAGGAATTGTCCGACTTGATCAGCGGACGATCGACGTCGTCACCATAGGCGGTCGCCCTGAACAGCAACTGCTCGCGGTCTTCCCAATCCTCGACCGGCGCGCCCTTCGGCGGCGGCAGGCGGCCTTCGTAGATGTCGCCTTTGGCCTTCAGGAAGTCGATGGTCTCGGCAACCTTGTTGTTGCCGGTCTCGATCAGGGAGCGCTCGGAGAAGAACACGTCGTGGCGGATGTTGAGGGCGGCGAGATCGTCCTTGATCTCGTCCATCATCATCGCGATCGCCTTGGCGCGCACGGTCGGCAGCCACTGGGCCTCGCTCATCGCGAGCAGCTTGTCGCCATGCTCCGTCGCCAGCGCCTGCCCGACCGGCTTGAGGTAGTCGCCGGGATAGAGCCCTTCCGGGATCGCGCCGATGTCCTCGCCGAGCGCTTCGCGATACCTCAGGAAGGCTGAGCGCGCGAGCACGTCGACCTGGGCGCCGGCGTCATTGATGTAATATTCGCGCGTGACATCGTGGCCGGCGAACTGGAGCAGGCTCGCCAGCGCGTCGCCGAACACGGCGCCGCGGCAATGGCCGACATGCATCGGCCCGGTCGGATTGGCCGAGACGTATTCGACATTGACCTTGGCGGCGCCCCGGATGCGGCCGTATTCGGCACCCTCGCGCAGCACCGTGCGCAGCGCCTCGGCCCAGGCGGCGGGCTTCAGAGTCAGATTGATGAAGCCGGGACCGGCGACATCGACCTTGGCGATCAGCGCGTCGGAACGCAGCCGTTCGGCAATCTGCTCGGCGAGATCGCGCGGCTTTGCCTTTGCCTCTTTCGCAAGCACCATGGCGGCGTTGGTCGCCATGTCGCCATGGGAGGTATCGCGCGGCGGCTCGACGACGACGCGGGAGAAATCGATGCCCTCGGGCCAGCTGGAATCCGCCGCAAGCGCGCGGCAGGCGCCGTGCACGCGTGCGAGCACGTCGGCGAACAGATGCAGCGATGAGGATGTCTGGGGCATGGCCGCCGCCTAACGCAAATCCGGGGTCGAGTCAAAGAGCCGCTGGTGCTCGGTCAGGGCGAAGCGGTCAGTCATTCCGGCAATGAAATTGCCGATCCGGCGGGCCCGGTCGCCCTCGTCGTCCGCCTCAGCCCCCAGCAGCCATTCCGGCGGCAGCTCGCTGGGGGATTTCAGGTATTTCGCGAACAGGTCAAACAGGATCTGCTCGGCCTCGCCCATCACCCGCATCACCCGCGCGTGGCGATACATGTGCTGGTACAGGAAGCGTTTGATGGCGGCCTCTTCCTCCGCCACCTCGGCGGGAAACGCGACCAGCGCCCGGCTCTGCCGCCGGACATCCTGGGCCGATTGCGGCTTCACGGCCGCGAGGTTCTTCTCTGTCTCCGCAAACACCGCTCCGATCAGGTGCGAGATCAGCTCCCGCACCAGCTCGGCACCGCGCCGGACGTCTTCAAGATCGGGATAATGCGCCGCAGTCTCGGCGATGATCTCGGCCGTCAGCGGCATCACCTTGAGATCGTCGAGCTGGAACAGGCCGGCGCGCAGACCGTCATCAATGTCATGGGCGTCATAGGCGATGTCGTCGGCGATCGCGGCGACCTGCGCCTCCAGCGAGGCGAAGCTCCACAATTCGAGATCGTAGGTCTTGACGTAGTCGGCGATCCCGACGGGAACGCCATGCTCGCGGTAGCGCCCGACCGGGGCGCCGCTGCGATCGGTCAGCGGCCCGTTGTGCTTGACGATGCCTTCCAGCGATTCCCAGGTGAGGTTGAGCCCGTCGAACTCGGGATAGCGGTGCTCGAGCGAAGCCACGACGCGCAGCGTCTGGGCATTGTGGTCGAACCCCCCGAACTGCTTCAGGCAAGCATCCAGCGCCCGCTCCCCCGCGTGCCCGAACGGCGGATGACCGAGGTCGTGGGCCAAGGCCAATGTTTCGGTGAGATCCTCGTCGAGCCCGAGCTGGCGGGCCAGCGCGCGGGCGATCTGGGCCACCTCCAACGAATGGGTCAGCCGGGTGCGGTAGTGGTCGCCCTCGTGGAACACGAACACCTGGGTCTTGTACTTCAGGCGTCGGAACGCGGTGGAATGGATCACCCGGTCGCAATCGCGCCGGAACGGGCTGCGGGTCCGGCTCGGGGGCTCGGCGACCAACCGGCCGCGGCTGCGATCGGGGTCGCAGGCATAGGGCGCTCGGGGGGCTGCCATTCCGACGGACACGGCGAATTTAGTCCCTATCCATTTGATTCTGCGTATGGTGGCACTTAACTATGTCGGGTGCGGGATACCAAATGAATTGGGTATGACGCCGGGACTATCGGAGACCAGCAATGACGACTGCCGTGACCATCAGCGACCGGGCCGCACGCCGGATTGGGGAGATCCTCAAGGGTGAAGGTTCTGGCGCGATGCTGCGCATCTCCGTCGAGGGCGGCGGCTGCTCCGGCTTCCAGTACAAGTTCGACATCGACCGTGCCCGCACCGACGACGATCTCGTGATCGAGCAGGACAATGCGGTGGTGCTGGTCGATTCCGCCTCCCAGCCGTTCCTGGCGGGGTCGCAGGTCGATTTCGTCGATGACCTGATCGGCGCCTCGTTCCGCGTCAACAATCCCAACGCCACCGCGTCCTGCGGCTGCGGGACGAGCTTCTCGGTCTAACGCGGCTACGCGCCCGTTATCTGCCTTTCCTCGTCCGTCCAGGCCACCTCGGTCGGCATCAACGCCGGCTGGAGCGGCGCGTCCTCCGACATGACGTGGCCGTCCAGCGCCCGCAGCAACGCTCCGACCAGCGCCGGCTTGCGCAGCGGCTTGGCCAGGAAGTCCGACATGCCGGCTTCGCGGCAGATCTTGATGTCCTCGGGGAAGGCATTGGCGGTCAGCGCGACGATCGGCAAGGTCTCGAAGCGCCCGCCTTGCGCGCGGATGGCCCGGGTGGCGGCGAGCCCGTCCATGTCGGGCATGCGCACGTCCATCAGCACGACATCGTAATTGCCTTCGCAGGCAGCCGCGACGGCTTCGGTCCCGTCGGTGACGACGCGCTGCTCGATGTCGAAAGCCCCCAGCATCTTGCTCACGACCATGCGGTTGACCGCATCGTCCTCCGCGACAAGCACCTTCAGCGGCCGGTCGAGACCGGCGATCCGGGCCTTGAGCTCGTCGGCTTCGTCGCGGCCGCCAGCCTGATCGGACGCCTGCGCCTGGCTCCAGGGCAGGACCAGCGTGAAACGGAAGGTCGAGCCCTCTCCCGGCGTCGAGATGACGCCGATCGTGCCGCCCATCTGCTCGATGATCCGCCTGCTGATGGCAAGGCCGAGGCCAGTGCCGCCGAAGCGGCGGCTGATCGAGGCATCGGCCTGGGCGAAATCGCTGAACAGCAGACCGAGCTTGTCGGGCGCGATACCGATGCCGCTGTCAGTCACCGTCCATTCGACGGTCGCCAGCAGGTCGCGCCGCGCCTGGCAGGTCGCCGATATCGTCACCTCGCCTTCGTCGGTGAACTTCACAGCGTTGGAGGCGAGATTGAGCAGCACCTGGCGGATGCGCGCGACGTCGCCGCGGAGCGTCGGCGGCAGGTTCGGATCGAGCTCGACCTTGACCGTGAGCCCCTTGCTCTTGGCGCTGGCGCGCACCACGGTCGCAACCGTCTCGACCAGCGCTTGCGGCGCGAAGTCGATCGCCTCGAACTGGAAGCGGCCAGCTTCCAGCTTGGAGAGGTCGAGAATGTCGTTGAGGATGCGCTGGAGGTTGTCGCCGGACTCGCGGATCGTGGCGACGGCCTCGCGCTGCTCCGGATCGAGCCTGGTTTCGAGGAGCATGCTGGCAAGACCGAGCACGCCGTTCATGGGCGTGCGGATCTCGTGGCTCATCACCGCCAGGAAGTCGGACTTGGCGCGGCTTTCGGCCTCGGCCTTTTCCGCGCGCCAGCGTTCGGTGACGTCGCGTCCGAAGCCGCGATAACCGAGGAAATGACCGTCACGGTCATGGGCCGGCTTCGCCGTCAGCGACCACAGCCGGGCCTCGCCGCCTGCGACGACCTTGAGATTCATCTCGTGCAGCGGCTCGGCCTGCTCCATCAGGCCGACGATGTTGTAGGCCGCTGACTTGTCCTCGGGGCAGAGCATGTCGAGCACGTCGGCGAACTGCGCGCCTTTCAGCAGCGGAAGCGGCAGCTGCGCGACGTCCGCGAATCGTTGCGGCACGTCGACGAGACGTCCCTCGGCATCGGTCTGCCAGAGCCAGTCGCTGGCGTTCTCCTGAAAATCCTTCAGCAGCAGCGAGATGATCTCCGTCTGGCGCTCGAGCTCGAGCTGGGCCTTGAGATTGCCGAGGAAGAGGTTGCCCTGGGAGACGATGTTACGCGCCATGAAGAATGCGAACAGCAGCAGGAACACGGCGGTCACCAGATATGGGCCGGTGCCGCACAGGAGCAGCGCGCCGGCGCAGGCGATCGTCATGGTCGCGAGATAGACGAGGCCCGCGCGCGGGAAGGTCGAGAGCGTGAAGGCGCCGCCGGACATCATGCCGACCATCAGGCAGGCGAGGAGCAATTGACTGGTCGGCTCGATGCGGCTGAACAGAGCGAGCGGCAGCGCGCCCCAGATCGCGGCGAGAAAAAACGCCTGCCGCAGCGTCTGCCGCGCCGCGCGGGGCGAAGCCTCCTGCGGCGGGTCCTGATGCGACCTGTGCCACGCGCGCACCGCGAGCGAAGCGGTGACGGCGAGCGTCAGGCCCCAGATCGCGAGGAAGTCGTTCCAGCCCCTGCCCCAGAACAGGATCAGTACGATGGCGACGTTCAGCATCGTCACCGCCATCGTCACGGGGATCAGCTGGGTCACCGCGTCGATCTGTTTGGCGCGGATGCGCCGGATCTCGCGCTCGCTGAGATCGGCGGTCAGACCGTCCTCGATCTCGAAGCCGCCGAGCCAATACAGGAACGCGCCGATCAGGCCGTCACGCGGCTGAGTTCGATTCATCGCCTTGTCCGGCCATCCATCCGAGGAACCTCTTGACGATCAATGGCCTGCGGCCTGCTTAAGCCGGGTTAATTTTGTGGGAGATTTTGCGGACGGCTTGACGGGCGCGTTTGCATTTTGTTCTAACCCAAGACCCCCTGCGCGGAGCCCTCCCAATGCCCATCAGAGTAGCCACCTGGAACGTGAACTCGGTCCGGCAGCGGATCGATCTGCTCCTGACCTGGCTGAAGGAGTGCCAGCCGGACATCGTCTGCCTGCAGGAGATCAAGTGCGTCGACGAGGCCTTTCCGCGGCTGGAGATCGAGGCGCTCGGCTACAACGTGGTGACGCACGGGCAGAAGACGTTCAACGGCGTCGCCCTGCTCTCCAAGCTCAGGTTCGACGAGACCAACTCGGGCCTCGCCGGCGACGACGAGGATAGCCATGCCCGCTTCCTCGAAGGCGTGGTGACGCTCAAGCGAGGCGTGCTGCGCATCGCCTGCCTCTATCTGCCCAATGGCAACCCGGTCGGGACCGACAAATATCCCTACAAGCTCAAATGGATGTCGCGGCTTCTTGATTATTCGAAGGAGCGACTCAAGGAGGAGGTCCCGCTGATCCTGGCCGGCGATTTCAACGTCATCCCGCATGCCCGCGACGTGCACAATCCGGCCGCCTGGACCGAGGACGCGCTGTTCAAGACCGAGACGCGGGAGAGCTTCCAGTCCCTGCTCGGCCTCGGCCTCAGCGACGCCTTGCGCGCCGTCACCGACGAGGGCGGGCTCTACACGTTCTGGGACTACCAGGCCGGGGCCTGGCAGAAAAACCAGGGGCTGCGGATCGACCACCTGCTGCTGTCGCCGCAGGCCAGCGACAAGCTCGCCAATGTCGGCATCGACAGCTATGTGCGAGGCTGGGAGAAGCCGTCGGACCACGTTCCGGTGTGGGCGGATCTGGATCTCGAGGCGGCTTGAGGCCGCCTCAGCCGATCACTCCCGACGCCCCTGCACCCATTGCTCCAGCATTTGCAGGGCCATGGCGCGGTCGTCGTCGGAGGCCTTGGCGAAGGCGCGGTTGTAGCTTTCCTTGATCCAGACCTCGTCGGCACCGGCGCTGTCGCGCGCCAGCGTCAGCCACATCAGGCCGCGCGCGGCCTGCCGCGGCAGGCGGTCGCCGTTGAACAGCATCTGGCCGAGCAAGGCCTGGGCCTGGTGCTGGCCCTTCTGCGCGGCGAGGCCAAGCCAGCGCGCGCCATAGCGGTAGTCCTCGCGCGAGGCGTCCGGGGTCTTCAGGTACAGACGGGCGAGGTCGTATTGCGCGTCCGCGTTGCCGAAATAGGATGCGGCATAGGAGAACATCTCGCGGGCGCGGTCCGGGTCGGCCTTGACCTTCGAATTCGGGATGCCGGCCAGATAGTAGCGGCCGAGCGCGACGAAGGCGTTGGCCACGATCTGCGCCTGCGGCGCCGACGGGCTGTCCTCGGCATGCGCATTGGCGATCCGGCTGAAATATTCGAAGGCCCGCAGGTCGTCCTGGGCGACGCCGTCGCCGTTGGCGTACATGCGGCCGAGCTTCCACTGCGCGATGGGGTGGCCGCCCTCGGCGGCATATTGCAGGGCGCTGAGCGAGGTCTCCTGGGTTGCGACCTGCGGCGGAACCTTGGTGCGCACCGCACCCGCAGCGCCGGGCAAGGTCGTCACGACCGGGATTGTCGCATCCTTGGGATTGACCGGCGAACCGTCGAAGGCGAACGCCGGCACGGCCAGCGCAGCCGCCCCCAACACAAACGCAACTGTGGCACGCCTAAATGTCCGCATAGCACTGTTTCTCGTGCGCGCCGCCCGGATGGGTCACTGCCCCCCCGATCGCCGGTCCAACCTGCTGAGCATATTTCCAGAGCGCACCCGACGTGTGGTTAGTCGCGCGGGCGCTCCATTTGGTTCTGCGCTGGGCGAGCTCGGCGTCGCTCAATTTTACGTTAAGGGTACCGGCCACCGCGTCGATTTCGATGACGTCGCCGTCCTCGAGCAGCCCGATCGGGCCGCCGACCGCCGCCTCCGGCCCGACATGGCCGATGCAGAAGCCGCGGGTGGCACCGGAAAAGCGACCGTCGGTGATGAGCGCGATCTTGCCGCCCATGCCCTGGCCGGTCAGCGCTGCCGTGGTCTGGAGCATTTCCCGCATGCCGGGACCGCCCTTCGGCCCCTCGTAGCGGATCACGATGACTTCGCCTTCGCGGTAGGTGCGGTTCTGGACCGCCTCGAACGCGTCCTCCTCACGGTCGAAGCACCTGGCTGGACCGGTAAACCTGAGGTTGGACATTCCCGCGACTTTCACGATCGCACCTTCTGGCGCCAAATTGCCCTTCAGGCCGACCACACCGCCTGTCACGGTGATGGGCTTGTCTGCCGGGTGCACCACGTCCTGGTGCGGATTCCATTTCACGCTCTTGAGGTTTTCAGCGATCGTGCGGCCCGTGACGGTAAGGCAATCACCGTGCAGGAAGCCGTTGTCGAGCAGCGTCTTCATCAGAAGCGGTATGCCACCTACTTCAAACATGTCTTTGGCGACATAACGGCCACCCGGCTTCAAATCCGCGACATATGGTGTCTTTTTGAAGATTTCAGCGACGTCGAACAGGTCGAACTTGATGCCGACCTCGTGCGCGATCGCAGGCAGGTGCAGCGCAGCATTGGTCGAGCCACCGGACGCGGCGACCACGGCGGCCGCATTCTCCAACGCCTTGCGGGTGACGATATCGCGCGGCCGGATGTTCTGGGCGATCAGGTCCATCACCTTCTCGCCCGCGGTCATGCAGAAGGCGTCACGAATCTCGTACGGCGCCGGAGCACCGGCCGAGTACGGCAGCGCCAGCCCGATCGCCTCTGAGACGGTCGCCATGGTGTTGGCGGTGAACTGCGCGCCGCAGGCGCCGGCCGAGGGACAGGCGACGCGCTCGATCTCGTCGAGGTCCTCGTCCGACATGGCGCCGACCGAATGCTTGCCGACCGCCTCGAACATGTCCTGCACGGTGACCTGCTGCCCACGGAAATTGCCGGGCAGGATCGAGCCGCCATAGATGAAGATCGAGGGCACGTTGAGGCGGACCATCGCCATCATCATGCCCGGCAGCGACTTGTCGCAGCCGGCGAGCCCGACGAGCGCGTCATAGGCATGGCCGCGCACGGTCAGTTCAACCGAATCGGCGATGCATTCGCGCGACGGCAGCGAGGAGCGCATGCCGTCATGACCCATGGCGATGCCATCGGTCACGGTGATGGTGCAGAATTCGCGCGGCGTGCCGCCGGCGGACGCGACGCCCTTCTTCACCGCCTGCGCCTGACGCATCAGCGCGATGTTGCAGGGAGCAGCTTCGTTCCAGCACGAGGCGACGCCGACGAAGGGCTGGTGGATCTGCTCGGTGGTCAGACCCATGGCGTAGAAGTAGGACCGATGCGGCGCGCGCGCAGGGCCTTCCGTCACGTGACGGCTCGGCAGCCTTTGCTTGTTGATCTTCGCGCCCATCGCAACCAGCTTCCCCTGCCAACCCTTTCAGACCCGAAAAATCAGAGCCAAGATTTGAATCGACCTTGGGATTTTCTCGTCGCCTTCGAAGACCGCCACTGCCCTTAAAACATTAGAGCGATTTTATTCATGTTCGGGTGTGGCCAAAAAGCGGCGGCGATGCGAACCGCCGGTGATGAGGGTTAAATCCGATGTGGGTGTTGCACAGGCAGCACAATCGTACCGGGAAGACACGGGCTTCCTTACGTGGATACCTCGCTAAAATGACGATCCACAACCTGAGATCTTTCGGAAGGCACAGAACATCCGCTCTGGACGACAGGCGGCATACCGGAAGTGAGTCGGCGGCGGCCCCACGCGAAGCGATGCACATCGCTCGTGTCCCGGACAAGCTGCAACGCGGGGCGTTGCGGCGCAGAGCCGGGACCCAGGGTGACATGGTACGGCGCAGATTGATGGGCCCCGGCTCTGCAGCGCATCGTCGAACCGGACGATGCTTCGCATCGCCGGGGGGACGCTGCGCTGCGTCCGGGGCACGAGAGAGTGTAGCGCTCGCACTCTCCTCCTCGTCGTTGCGAGGAGCCCTTGCGACGAAGCAATCCAGAATCCCGCCGCGGAAAGATTCTGGATTGCTTCCGCCTTCGCCAAAGGCTTCGGCGGACAAGTCGCTGCGCTCGCAATGACGGAGTGTGAGGCGACGCTGCGTTCTCCAAGTAACACTTGTCATTCCCCGCGAAGGCAAGGAATCCAGCACGCCGCGCCCCCTCGTTTCAATCACTGGCGTCTCGGCGTACTGGATCGCCCGCCTTCGCGGGCGATGACAGCGAGTGTGGAGGTGCAGACATGCCTTCGCATTCTCGCGGCTGATTTCGCCCGAGCTTTGCTTGGTCACTTCACCCTCTTTTCCAAGAGGGCGCAGGGAAGGCCGGGTGCCGGCGGCACCCGCGGTCCGCTGCGCGAAAAGCACACGCAGGAAGAACCGCACAGCAGCATACAGGTGAAGCCCAACACACGGCCTTCCCTGCGCGATGGTCGGACGGCTTATGCCGCGCTCTCCCGGGAGCCGAGTTCCCTCTGGCCTCCCTCGCTCCCGCGAAAGTCACCGGCACCGCGCCGGTTGACGCCAATGCCGCATTCGCCAGAGCTTGACCGTAGCAACGACGGCCAGGACCACACGGTTTTGCCGTACGCGCGGTTCGTTGGCGCCGCAGGGTTCGACGGCGTTGTGCACGTTGCCATCGAAATGCCGGCGCGACGAACCTGACAGCGCCGCTCGTCCGTACGAAGCTTAGGGGCTCACGGAGAGCAATCCGCCCTGCCCTCAGCTCTCGTACACGACGCTGCCGCGTCCACCGCAAGCCCGGCTCGCGACAATGACGACCTCATGATCGCCCCTCGAGATTGAGCCGGGATGGGCGACACATACGCCATTTCCGAATTTCGGTAAAGCGGAATATTTTTATGCGGGCGGGTTGACAGAGAAGCGAAACACCGACGAGACGACGACGCCGAACATCAGGACCGCCCGCGCGAGCGTTGCGCCTGGGCCCAGGCGACAGCGACATCGCGTGGCGGGGCATCCACGCGCTTGATGGGGGTCAATTCGCCGGAGGCCGAGACGATCGCCGTTTCTTCGCGGCGGCAACGCGTGCAGACGAAGCGGACCTCGTGCGGCGACGCCGACCAGCTCGACCGTTTCACATTGGCCGCCATCGGCCAGGCATCGCAATGCGAGCACGACACCAGAAATCGACCGGGATCGAGCATACCCATTCCATTGGACTCCGCGTCCTGCCGCCTCCTTCAATGATTAATGCATGTGAATCGTTCCGGTGCTCCAGCACCGCCGGCATTGGCTCGAGGGCCCTACCGGTTCCGCGCATCCGCAAAATGCTCAGCGAGCGCCCTTGAGGGTGCAGGAGGTCGTGCAGGTGACCGTCGTGCCGCGGTCGCACGTTTTGCAGGCGCTGACGCACTGGTTCATGTCGCGTGGATTGTAGCTGTAGTTGCGCAACGGACAGGCCGGCGTCGTCGAGCCGGTGATGTCCTGCTCCTGATCGCAGGCCGCCGTCATGAGCGCGAATATGATCACTGCAACGAGGCGCATGGGATTGCCCTGTCAGACATGGCAAATCACACTCACGAGGCGCGCTGCATTGCAGCGAACCCCGGCCTTCCCACCAACGAGTGTCGCCGACCGGCGGTGCTCGCTTGCTCCAAGGATGCGCGCCAAACGTTAAGAACGGATTTCAGCCGGCTCAGGCCGCAGCCGTCGTCGCGATCGCCTGCCGGATATCGACGGCCAGCTGACGGTACTGTTCCCCGAGCTTCAAATAGAACTCGCGCTTGCTGCTGTCGGTGGCGAGCTTGGCGATCAGCTCGCATTCGGCGGTGAGCGTCTCGAACCGTTCCAGCCTGTCTTCGAGATGTGTCATCGGCGTGTCCCCATCAGACGCCTCATGGACATCCAACCTAAGCCCGGGAAATAGGTCACGGCGAACATCGTTATGGAGTAGCATCTTTTTTCCGGCGCGGCGTGCCCGACCGCAAAGCACGGCTATTTCTGCTCCAGCCGCCAGACGCCGTCCCAATCGGGATCCGGCGGATTGGCCACAAATTGAGCGATGCGGCCGAGCATCGTGCGCGAGGGGCCGTCGCCGGGGACTGCCTCGAGCGCCGCGTTGAAGGCGGCGCGGGCCTCGTCGAAGCGCCGCGCACGATAGGCGGCGAGACCATCGGCATAATGCGTGCGCAAGCTCACTTGCGCATTGCTGAGCGCGCCTGGTCTCGCCATCAGCTCGAAGATCGCCTGCGGCGCGCTTTGGCCCGCGACCGCCAGACGATCGATCTCGCGCAATTCCAGGCGCGATCCGATCCCGTCCGCGGTCGCCTGCGAGATCAGGATGCGGGTGCCGTAGACCTTGTTGACGGCCTCCAGCCGCGAGGCGAGATTCACGGCATCGCCCATCACGGTGAAGCTCATCATCAGCTCGGAACCGATACTGCCGGTCAGGACCTCGCCCGTGGCGATGCCGACGCGAAGATCGCACGGCGCCGGCATGGCGCGGATGCCGAGCAGGTCCGGCAGCTGCTTCTGCAGCGCGGGCACCTGATCGGTCATCTCGACGGCGGCGAGCCCTGCGAGCAGACCCTGCTCATCCTCCTCGATGAAGGGCGGCCCCCAATAGGACATGATGGCGTCGCCGATATATTTGTCGATGATCCCGCGATTGTTCCTGATGGGAGCGGACATCACGGTGAAGTAGTGGTTCATCACCTTGACGAGGCCGCGCGGCGTCATGCCCTCGCTCATCGAGGTGAAGCCGCTCATGTCGCAGAACAAGATGGTCATCACCCGGCGCTCACCGTCGATGGCGACCTCCGGCCGGTCGATCAGGCCCTGCACCACCTTCGGGTCGATGTAACGGCCGAAGGTCTCGCGAATGCGCTCGTTGTGCCTGAGCTGCTCGATCATGCGGTTGAAGGCGGCAGCGAGCTCGCCGATCTCGTCCTGTGTCGAGACGGTGATGGGCTTGTCGAACCGGCCCGCTTCGACCTCGCGGGCGCCGGCCAGCAGCAGGCGCACCGGTCGCGTGATGCCGCTACTCACCAGCAGCGCAAACACGAAGCCGACGATCGCCGCGAGCAGGGTTACGACCCCAGAGACGATGATCGTCTGGTGCTGGCGGCCGATCACCTGAGACGTCGAGAAATAGACCTGCGCCAGCATGTCGGCGCGGATCGCATCGACCTTCCGGTTGAACGCATCGCGCAGCGTGTCGAGGTGTTCCAGCGTGCCGCGGGCCGCGGCCATATCCTTGGCCTCGACCTGCTTGAGCAGTTTCGCATTGCCCTCGTCGAGATCGCGCCGCAGCTCGGTGACGGAGCTTTCGATCCGGACGTCGAGCCGTGCCAGCGCGGCGTTGTCGGAATACGTCCTGGAGTCGTCGATGATCGCGTTGATGAGCTTGCGAGCGGCCTCGGCCTCCCGCTCGAAATTGCGGTCCAAGGCCTCGAAGTCGCGAAGCCGCGCCGTGTAGGCCTCCTCGTCCGACGGCGCCTCCATCCTGGTCATCACCATCCGCCGCTGCGCCAGCGCCCGTTCCAGCGAGCGGATGTTCGCGCGCGCCAGATGGCTATAGGCCGGGATGTAGCGGTTGGTCAGCTCGTCGAGCAAAATGCCGACCTGGCTGGACATCACCATCGACAGGATCGAGGTGACCAGCATCAGAACGATCAATCCGAGCGCGATGCCGACGATCTTGCGCCGGATCGACTGGTTGAAAATCGGCATAGGTACAGGGCAAAGGCTGAAAGGATGAAGCGAGGGAACTCATACACCGGATTTGGCCGAGGCAACACGTGCAATCTGGCCGTTCTGGCGTCCTGTACCGCGCGCAATCGTCGCGCGAAGCCTGCTCGTTAACAAAAGGTTAAAACCGCTGCCTCTTCCGTCCTTTCGGAAGTTCCCCAGCTCCTATCCGTATTTTGCCGCATTGTTGCGACAGCTTGAGGATGCGACACGATCCCGACGCATCGTTCGGTGTTTTGATTCGCAAGCCGCATGTCGCGGACCTTGGTTTGTAGTGGTTTTCGCAGGGGGGACCATCCAATGAACCAGTGCCTACGCTCGCTCGCGTGTGTCGTTGCCGTGGCCGCGATGGCCCTCCTTCCCACCGAGCTGGCGGCGAAGAGCAGTCAAAAATCATCCGCACCGAAGAAGACGCATGAGGCGAAAGCGGGCAAGCACCGCCACGCTTCCGCCGGCAAAGCGCGACACGGCAAGCACGCCGAGGCCAAGCGCAAATCGAAGAAGGCGGTCGAGGAGCCCGCGGCCAAGCCGGCGCTGACCGGCGATCTCGCCGCGCTGAAGGACGCCATCGACCTGACGCGCAAGGGCAAGACCGAAGACGCGAGCGCTGCGCGCGACCGCATCACGGACCCTGCCGGACAGAAGCTCGCCGACTGGTTCATGCTGCGCCATCCCGACAGTACCGCGAATTTCAAGCGCTACGCCGCCTTCCTCGCCGCCAATCCCGGTTGGCCGAGCAGCGCCCTGCTCCGCCGCCGTGCCGAGGCACGGCTGTGGCAGGAGAAGGCCGACGCGGCCATCGTGCACAAGTTCACGATGGATCGCCCGACCAGTGCCAAGGGCAAATTCGCACTCGCGCGCGTCCTGCTCGCCGAAGGCGAGACCGACAGGGCTGCGCGGCTGGTCCGGGAAACCTGGCGCGCGGAGGAACTGTCCGAGCGGAGCGAAGAGGATTCCTATGCGGCGTTCGGCGACCTTCTGTCCGCCGACGATCACCGCGCGCGCATGGACAAGCGCCTCGGCGCCAAGGATTATGCAGGTGCGCGGCGCGCGGCGAAGCGGCTCGGCGAGGACGCGCTCGCGATCGTGAAGGCCTGCGCCGCCGTCACCGGCAAGGCGAGCAAGGCCAAGGATCTGCTCGAGGATGTCGCGGCCGAGGAGCGACGCGATCTCGGTTACGTGCTGTGCCGCGCGCAGTGGCATCTTCAGAACGACCGCATCGACGACGCGGCCGAGGTGATCCTCGCTGCCAAGCCCGACATGATGGCAGCCCAGGACACCGACGCCTGGTGGCGCGAGCGCCGCATGCTGGCGCGCAAGCTGCTCGACCAGGGCAAGGCCAGGACCGCCTATGACGTGGTGCACACGGCCGCGGTGCCGGAAAAGGAGGTCTACCGCGTCGACTATCACTTCATGTGCGGCTGGATCGCGCTACGCTATCTCGACGATCCCAAGACGGCGATGGTGCATTTCGCCTCGATCGACGCTGGCTCGTCCAATCCGATCGCGCTGTCGCGGGCGCATTACTGGCGCGGCCGCGCGGCCGAAGCCATGGGCGCGACAGCCGACGCGCGCATGAGCTACCGGGCGGCGGCGCGCTATCACACCGCCTATTACGGCCAGCTCGCCCGCGCCAGGCTCGGCCTCGACGGCATCGAGCTGCGTCCGCCCTCGCCGGTGCTGGCCTCGACCGATGCGCAGCTTGCGGACGAGCGCGTGCGCGCCGCCGACATGCTCTACGGCATCGGCGAGCGCGACATGGTGTTCTATTACGCCGAGGATTTCGCCAAAGAGAGCACCGACGTCGCCGCGCTGGAAGCGCTCGGCGAGCTTGCGGGCCGGCGCAACGATGCGCGCGTGATGCTGGAGGTCGGCAAGACCGCGCTGGCGCGCGGGCTCGCGCTCGACCATTACGCCTTCCCGACCATCGGCATCCCCGAGCACAAGCAGGTCGCACCGGCGATCGAGACCAGCGTGATCTATTCGGTGGCACGCACCGAGAGCTCGTTCGAGCAGCGCGACAAGTCGCATGCCAACGCGGTCGGGCTGATGCAGGTGACGCCGGAAGCGGGACGCGACACCGCGAAGCGCTTCGGCCTGACTTACGACTGGGACAGGATGGTCTCCGACCCCGTCTACAACACGCAGATGGGCGCCGCCGAGCTCAGCGCGCTGTTCTCGGAATATCGCGGTAACCAGATCATGACCTTCGCCGGATACAATGCCGGCCGCGGCCGCGTGCGTGAATGGGTGCAGAAGCGCGGTGATCCCCGGGACCCCAACGTCGATCCGGTCGACTGGGTCGAGCGCATCCCGCTGTCCGAGACGCGCAACTACGTCCAGCGCGTGATGGAGAACGTGCTGGTCTACCGGGCAAGGTTCGAGGGCAGCAGCATGATCGCCGGCAAGAGCGACCAGCGCGTGGTGACTCACGAGGCCAGCGCAACGGAGCCAGCGGCGGCCGCAGCACCCATTCCCTGATCGACGCCGCCGGGGCTGGACGCGGCGCTTGCAAGGATACGGTGCTGCGGCTTCTACGCGCGTGCAGTCGCGCAGCTAAAGCGCGATGCGATTAGGATGAATCGTCATTGCGCTTTAGATTATTGTTTGAGCATGATCGTTTCGGAAAACCGCTTTACACTTTTCCGGATCATGCTCTAGGTGTCACCTCCTTCCATCGTGATCGGGTCGCGACTGTCCAAATATGCGGCGGTCAAAGCTCTCGCGAAGGTCCAGGCAGTGATCGTGCAGCTCCAGCACCAGACGGCACTCATCACCGTCAACGTCTGGATCATGCTGCCAGCGGCGAGCTCGACCTTGCCGGCAATTGGTTCCGTCCGCCCAGGCACCGGCCAGTGCATGAACAGCGTGGAGAATTCGCCGCGCCGGTAACAATCGTCGTCACAGTAACGGCGCTGCGTCCGCGCATGGCGGACATAGCCGGAGCGGAGCGACCGCGAGCATGTGCTGCACGCGGCCGCGTGCAACGGCGGCTCGTGATTGACCACCACGAATTTCATGAAGCCGCTCTCACGCCATCTTTCGCGAGCGTCTCGCAGAACAGCGCGTAGCACTGATGATCGCAGTAAGGCAGACGGGTCGCGATCTCGCGCAAATAACTGCTGCTGATCGGCTCGCAGCACTGCATACACGAGGTCTGCCGGAACGGGGTCCGGCCGTTGACCAGCACGAACGCGAATCTCATGTGGCACCTCCCAAAGCGAAGCAGTAAACGCTGTCGAGCGGAGACAGTGCGGGCGGTGGAGCGCACAGATGATTCCGGCCGTCCGGATTATCCCTGTTTCTCTCCACCTTTTGCGGTGGGATCAGAATGTATCTCCCGTCCTCCCGGCGCCGTGCATAGATCTGGTCGCCGATGTACTTGATGTCGGTCGGATAACAGTCGGCGCTGTTGCAGCAACTGACGCCCGGATTGTCCGGCATGCGCCAGGTCGAATAGAATTTTTCGTGCAGCGCCTGGTCCTGGGGCGGATGCCGGCGATGAACGGCACCGTGTCCTGCCTCCTGTCCGTGGGCGGCCGCGATGGGGGCGATGAGAACGATCCAGCAGAAGAGCTTGCATGAGCGGTTCAACGCACGGCCTCCCGGATCAGCTCTCCAATCCAGCCTTATGCGACCTGGGCCCGAAACAACCACCGGCGGTCGCGTTCGCTTCGCGTGCGGAAACGATCAACGCACTTCTTGGAGCAGAGCGCCGTGCGCCAGGAATAGTAGCGGATCAGGCCAAACTTGCCGCCGCACACCGCACAGCCATTCCCTGAGGAGCAACTTTCGGACTCCGATAGGCGACGCTCAGGAAGTACCGACATATCACACATTGCTGTCTCCCTCTGTTGCTTGCGCTTTTCTCAGTTGTTGCCTTCGAGACTTCCGATGGTCGCGAGGCTAGTCCGCCGGGCACGAAACGCTCAATTGTACGGAGGTAAATGGCCGACATGACTAGGAATGGAGGAGCTATACCTAGGTTTGTCCCGTATTCGCCCGGGGCCCACCCTGCCCGAGTTCAACGTGATGGCGCATGACCCTCTGGCTGCACGGTCACCGTGAAACGTTGGCCGGCACGGTGTCCTTGAGGCGCCGCCATGGACTTTGGCGGCGAGCGGACAGTCCAAAGGCGAACCATGACCGCCGATCCGACTTTGGCTGGAATTGCTCCTCTCGTCGCAACGTGCTCTACTTCTGTTCACGCAGAGAGTGCCGGGAGCGCCAGCGATGAAGCCTGGCCGGGCAGCGACATTCGGGAAGTCAGCCGCGCAATTCCTCGTCGGCTGCCTGAGGCAAACTGTTCCCGCCAAGCAGCACACCGAGCCCCGTGGTGCCGACTTGCTCGAGGCGGTCAAGCAGTGGCAGCAGGTCTTCGAGCACACGCCGGTCATGTACTTCATGGTCGATCCGGCCGGTACCGTGATCAACGTCAACACCTTCGGCGCCGAGCAGCTGGGCTACACGCCGGGGGAGTTGATCGGCCGATCCGTGCTGGATGTCTTCCTCGCCGAAGATCGCGCCACTGTCCGCGCCTGTGTCGCGTTGTGCCTCAAGACCCTTGATCAGTCACACACCTGGGAGATCCGGAAGGTTCGCAAGGACGGCTCGATGTTATGGGTGCGCGAGAACGCCAAGGCCATGCTGCGAGCCAATGGCGGGCCGATCGTGCTGGTCGCCTGCGAGAACATTACCGAACGCAAGGAGGCCGAGAACGCGCTGCGACAGAGCGAGGCTTATCTCGCCCAGGCGCAGGAATTGAGCCACACCGGCAGTTTTGGCTGGAAGGCCAAAACCCGCGAGATCACCTGGTCCAAGGAGACTTATCGCATCTTCCAATGCGAAGAAGGGACGAAGCCCAATATCCCGTTCATGCTCCAGCGGATCCATCCGGAGGACCGGCTCGCCGTGCAGCAGACGACGGGCCAGGCGGCGCGCGAGGGGAAAGACTACGATCACGAATACCGGCTGGTGATGCCCGACGGTTCCATCAAATACGTTCGGGCGGTGGCACGGGCGACGCGAGATGCAAGCGGCTACGTCGAATTCGTTGGATCAGTCAGCGACATCACGGCGGCCAAAGAGGCAGAACGCAGGCTCCGCGACAGCGAGCAGCGCTTTCGCGATTATGCCGAAACTGCCTCTGACTGGTTCTGGGAAACCGGGCCGGACCACCGGGTCACCCAGGTATCGGAACACTCGGATACCAACACTGTTCCCGCGGGCCTGATCGGGCTCACGCGGTGGGACATTGCGCCCGACGCCGCTCTTGAGCCCGAGAAATGGCGACAACATCGCGCGGCCCTCGACGCCCACGTCCCGTTCCGCGACTTGGTGTATCGCAGCAAGGACCGCAACGGGCAGCCGATCTATGTGCGGACCAGCGGCAAGCCGTTCTTCGACGCGGACGGCGCTTTCCTGGGCTACCGTGGCGTTTGCACGGACGTAACCGCGGCCATCCGGGCCAATCAAGCCGAAGACGCGCTACGGAAGGCCCAGGCCGAGCTCGCCCATGTGACGCGTGTCACGACACTGGGTGAGCTGACCGCTTCGATAGCCCACGAAATCAATCAGCCGCTCGCTGCAGTGATCGCAAACGCCGACGCCTGCCTCGCCTGGCTGCAGCGCAATCCACCGGACCTCAAAGCGGCCCGCCGCTCCGTCGAGTGGATCATCGAGGACGGCAGGCGTGCCGGCGACGTGATCCGTCACGTTCGGGCGCTCGCCAAGCGTTCTGACATCGAGATGGTACCGCTCGACGCCAATGCGGTC
Organism: Bradyrhizobium sp. USDA 223; assembly: GCF_044909005.1. Lineage (NCBI taxonomy): Bacteria > Pseudomonadati > Pseudomonadota > Alphaproteobacteria > Hyphomicrobiales > Nitrobacteraceae > Bradyrhizobium > Bradyrhizobium sp. USDA 223. Next base: position 2,317,414 of record NZ_JBIYDR010000001.1, on the reverse strand, counting down.
GTGCGGGAGGCCGTCGCGCTCGTTCAGCGCGAGATGGCCAGCCACGGCGTGTCCGTCCGCATGGAGCTGTCCTCGGCGCTGCCGAAGATCTTTGGCGATCGCATCCAATTGCAGCAGGTCCTGATCAACCTGATCATGAACGGGATCGAGGCCATGGCAGACGTCCACGATCGCCCGCGCGAACTGGCGATCCGCTCACAGGCGAGCGGCGATGGCGCGATGCAGGTGAGCGTTTCCGACTGCGGAACCGGCATCAGCGAACAGGCGATAGACCGCCTGTTCACGCCGTTCTTCACCACGAAGTCCTCCGGCATGGGCATGGGCCTGTCGATCTGTCGATCGATCATCGAGGCCCATGGCGGGCGACTTTCCGCCATACCAAATCAGGAGCGCGGCGCGACTTTTCAGATCACCTTGCCCCTCCACCGAGAGGAAGCACCGTGACCGAGCGCGCGGAATCTTCGCCACCGCAGAAGGACGGCGATCAGCCCCTTGTCCTCATCGTCGACGACGACGCGTCCATGCGCCGTGCGCTCACCAATCTGTTCGAGTCGGTCGGTCTCAAGGTCGAAGCATTCGGCTCGGCGCCGCAGCTCCTCCAGGCCAAGCCGCCAGACGTCCCGAGCTGCCTGGTGCTCGACATCCGACTGCCCGGAACGAGCGGCCTCGAGCTGCAGGCCGACCTTGCCAAGGCAAATATCCACACGCCTATCATCTTTATTACCGGTCATGGCGATATTCCCATGACGGTTCGGGCCATGAAGAGCGGGGCGATCGACTTCTTGACCAAGCCGGTCCGCGATCAGGACATTCTCGACGCAGTCCAGGCCGCCATCGAGCGAGACCGCAAGCGCCGCGACCTCAACAGGACGGTCTCGACGGTCAGATCACGCTTCGAGTCACTGTCCTCGCGGGAGCGAGACGTATTGTCACTGGTGACGTCCGGCCTGATGAACAAGCAGGTCGCCGCCCAGCTCGGATTGGCCGAAATCACCGTCAAGATCTACCGCGGCCAGATCATGCGGAAGATGGGCGCGAAGTCGCTGGCCGATCTGGTGAGAATGAGCGAGGCGCTCGGGATTGGCCCGAACAAGCCCGATGCACAAACCTAAGTATGAGTTTCCAATCGTGACCGGCAGGTCCACCTTGCGCCTTTATGTTCTAGCCGTGGCGACGGCAAGCGTAATTCCCGGCGAGGAGCGGACGTCTTGTCAGTGGCTTCGGTCATCTCGGTGCTTGACGACGACCCCTACGTTCGGGCCGCGATCAACAATCTCCTGGAATCGCGCGGATACAACGTCCACACGTTCGCCTCGGCGGAAGAGTTCCTGAGCTCGACCGATTCGAGCGACACCTCGTGCGTGATCGCCGACGTACAGATGCCGCTGATGAGCGGAATCGATCTGTTGACGAAGATGCGGTCGCAGGGTTCGGCTACGCCGTTCATATTCATCACAGCTTTCCCGGATGAGGGCGTGCGTGTGCGGGCGCTCGATGCGGGCGCAATCTGTTTTCTCGGCAAGCCGTTCGCCGCCTCGGATCTGATGCAATGCCTGGACCGTGCGCTGGCACCAGGTCACCAAACCACGTCTTGAGCGCCCGCCGCCAGCAAACGCGGCGGTGACGCCGCGAGGAGTGCGCCGCCCGGTTCAATCTACCTTGATGTTCGCCGCCTTGATGATCGGCCACCATTTGGCGATCTCGGCCCTTTGCCGCGTGCCGAGCGCTTCGGGCGTGAGCTGATCCTTGGGTGTCATCTCGAGACCCTGGCTTTCCAGCTGCTTCCTCACTGCCGGATCGTTCAGCGCCTCCACGGCCGCAGCGTTGAGCTTTGCGACGATCTCCTTTGGCGTGCCCTTCGGCACCCACATGCCCGACCACAGCGTCATGTTGAAGCCTTTCAGGCCCGCCTCCTCCGCGGTCGGGATCTCGGGCGCGGAGGCGAGGCGCTTGTGGTCGGTGACGGCGTAGGCGCGGATGGTGCCGGCGCGGACCTGGCCGATGGAATTGGAGGTCTGGTCGACGATGATGTCGATCTGGCCGGCGATGAGATCGTTCAATGCCGGCGCAGTGCCGCGATAAGGCACGTATTGCAGCTTGATGCCGGAGACGCTCTCGAAATAGACGCCGGCGATGTGGCTGCCGGAGCCCGCGCCGGCCGTGCCCGCGGTCGGCGGCGATGGCCGCGACTTCAGCCAGTCGATCAGCTCCTTCAGCGAGGTCGCGGGCACCGCATTCTTGCTGACCACGATCATCGGGTTGCTCGGCAGCAGCACCACCGGCTCGAGGTCGGCGACGAGGTCGAATTTGAGCTTGTAGACGGCGCCGTTGGCGACATGGGTGCCGAGATGGCCAAACGAGATGGTGTAGCCGTCGGGCGGCGATTGCACGGCACGGCCGACACCGATCGAACCGCCTGCTCCGGTGACGTTCTCGACCACGACCGGCTGGCCGAGCGGCACCCGCATACGCTCGGCGAGCACCCGCGCCATCGCGTCCGAAGGCCCGCCCGCCGCAAACGGCACGATGATGGTAATGGGACGCGAGGGAAAATCGTCGGCGCGCGCGGCGCCTGCAACAGCGAGAACAGCAATCAGCGCAGCCCAGACGGCCTTCTTCATTGTCTTCTCCCCAGATGTTTTTTTCTTCACCTCGCCCCGCTTGCGGGGAGAGGTCGAATTGCAAAGCAATTCGGGTGAGGGGGAGTCTCCGCGAGCTCAACTTTCACTGTGTTTGCGGAAGCAGCCCCTCACCCCGACCCTCTCCCCGTAAGAACGGGGAGAGGGAGAAGCAAGTTAGAATTTCGAATAGTCAATCGGCTTGTGGCGATCGAGCGTGCGGGTGACCGGCGGCAGCGGGTATTTCAGGCCGGTCGCGCAGTTGAACAGCATGACGCGATCGGTCTTGCTGACCCGGCCGTCGGCGAGACTTTCCTTGTAGGCGGCGTAGGTCGCGGCACCCTCGGGGCAGAGCAAGAGCCCCTCCTCGCGCGCGACCTCGCTCAGCGCCGCCGAGATCTTGTCGTCATCGACCGCAATGGCAAAGCCCTTGCTCTCGCGCACCGCGCGCAGGATCAGGAAGTCGCCGATCGCTTGCGGCACGCGGATGCCCGAGGCGATGGTGTGGGCGTCCTCCCAGCGCGTCGCGTGCTCGGTCCCGGCCTCATAGGCGCGCACCATCGGCGCACAGCCGGAGGCCTGCACCGCAACCATGCGCGGGCGCTTTGAGCCGATGAAGCCGATCTTCTCGAGCTCGTCGAACGCCTTCCACATCCCGATCAGGCCGGTGCCGCCGCCGGTCGGATAGAAGATCACGTCGGGCACGTCCCAGCCGAGCTGCTCGGCGAGCTCGAGGCCCATCGTCTTCTTGCCCTCGATGCGGTACGGCTCCTTCAAGGTCGAGGTGTCGAACCAGCCGACTTTCGCCTTGCCCTCGCCGACGATCTTGCCGCAATCGTCGATATAGCCGTTGACGCGGTAGACGGTCGCGCCCTGCAGCTCGATCTCGCTGACGTTCACTTCGGGCGTATCGGCCGGGCAGAAGATCGTGGTCTTGATGCCGCAGGACGTGGCGTAGGCCGCCAGCGCCGCGCCGGCATTGCCGTTGGTCGGCATCGCCATGTGCTTGATGCCGAGCGCCTTGCCCATCGACACCGCCATCACGAGGCCGCGCGCCTTGAATGAGCCGGTCGGCAGCCGTCCCTCGTCCTTGACGATGATCTCGCCGCCGCCGAGTTTTGCACCGAGCTTCGGCAGTCGGATCAGGGGCGTCGTGACTTCGCCGAGCGAGACGATGTCCTTGCATTTGCGCACGGGCAAGAGCTCGCGGTAGCGCCACATGTCGCCAGGGCGCTGGGCGAGCGCATCCTTGGTCAGCGCCTTCTTCACGCCCGCGAGGTCGTAGCGCACCAGCAGGGGCTTGCCGGCCTTGGAGAGGTTGTGGACCTCGTCGGCCGCGTAATGATCGCCCTCCATCGCGCATTCGAGATGGGTGACGAAGGTCGGGCGTTCGATGGTGAGATTGTCGTTGTCGTGCATGGGATGATTTCCTTCTTGTTCTGCAAACAGCTCTCTCTGCTCGTCATTGCGAGCGAAGCGAAGCAATCCAGAATCTTTCCGCAGCAGCAGTCTGGATTGCTTCGCTTCGCTCGCAATGACGGCGGCGGGCGACGCGCTCGCCCCTCAAATGTTTAACACCCGTCCATAGGCATCCAGCACGGCTTCCTTCATCATCTCCGACAGGGTCGGATGCGGGAACACCGTGTGCATCAGCTCTTCTTCCGTGGTCTCCAGATTCATGGCGACGACGTAGCCCTGGATCAGCTCGGTGACCTCCGCGCCGACCATGTGGGCCCCGAGCAGTTGGCCGGTCTTCTTGTCAAAGATGACCTTGACCAGGCCCTGATCCTCGCCGAGCGCGATCGCCTTGCCGTTGCCCACGAAGGGAAAGCGGCCGACGCGGATCTCGCGGCCGCTCTCTTTCGCTTTGGCTTCGGTGAGGCCAACCGAGGCGACCTGGGGGTGGCAATAGGTGCAGCCCGGGATCATGTTCTTGTCCATGGGATGCGGATTGAGGCCCTTGATCGCCTCGACGCAGATCACGCCCTCATGCTCGGCCTTGTGCGCCAGCATCGGGGGGCCGGCGACGTCGCCGATCGCGTAGATGCCGGGGACGTTGGTCTTGCCGTGACCGTCGACCACGATGATGCCGCGGTCGGTCTTCACGCCGACTTTTTCCAAGCCGAGATTCTCGATGTTGCCGACGACGCCGACCGCCGAGATCACGCGCTCGAACTCTGATGTGACGGGCTTGCCCTTGCCGTCGTCGATGGTGGCGAGGACGCTGTCGGCCTTCTTCTCCAGTTTTGTGACCTTGGTCGAGGACATGATCTTGATGCCCTGCTTCTCCAGCTGCTTGCGGGCGAGGCCCGCGATCTCGGCGTCCTCGACCGGGAGGATCTGCGGCAGCACCTCGACCACGGTGACGTCGCTTCCCATGGTGTGGAAGAACGAGGCGAACTCGATGCCGATCGCGCCGGAGCCGACCACCAGCAGCGACTTCGGCATCCGCTCCGGCACCATCGCCTCGAAATAGGTCCAGACCAGCTTCTTGTCCGGCTCGAGGCCCGGCAGCACGCGCGGCCGCGCGCCGGTGGCGACGATGATGTGCTTGGCCTGATAGGTCCCCTCGCCTAGCGCGCCCTTCGGGCCCTCGACGTCGGACTTCTTCACCGTGACCTTGCCGGGCGCGTCGATCGAGGCGGCGCCCCAGATCACGCTGACCTTGTTCTTCTTCATCAGGAAGCCGACGCCGTCGTTGAGGCGCTTGGAGACGCCGCGCGAACGCTGCACCACCGCCTTCGGATCAAACGAGACCTTCTCGGCGGAGAGCCCGTAGTCCTTGGCGTGCTGCATGTAGTGGTAGATCTCGGCTGAACGCAGCAGCGCCTTGGTCGGAATGCAACCCCAGTTCAGGCAGATGCCGCCGAGATAGGACTTTTCGACGATCGCGGTCTTGAAGCCGAGCTGCGCGGCACGGATGGCGGTGACATAGCCGCCGGGGCCGGAGCCGATGATGATGACGTCGAAGGATGTGTCGGCCATAGCGGCTCCCGTTCAACTCAAGAAGCGCCGCGGGCGCGGCGCTTGACCAGAAAAGACCTCACCAGCCATTCGAACAGCACCACCAGGACTATGATGGCAAGCGCGGTGAGCACGATCGGCTGGGCGATGTTTCGTGCCAGCTGCTCGCCGGCAAAGAACGCAGAGTGAAGAAAATCGAGCCCGACCGGGTTGAGCGCGACGATGGCTCCGAGCAATAGCGATATCCATGGCCAGCGGGTCCGGACATGCAAGGTTGCCCCCTCTGCCGCCGCGTCAGACCATCATCATGACGGGGTTTTCGATCAGCTGTTTGAACGCGCCGATCAGTTCGGCGCCGAGGGCGCCGTCGATGGCGCGGTGATCGCAGGACAGGGTCACGCTCATCATGTGCGCGATCTCGATCTTGCCGCCGCGCACGACGGGACGCTCCTCGCTGGTGCCGACCGCAAGGATGGTCGCATGCGGCGGATTGATCACGGCGGTGAAGTGGCTGATGCCGTACATGCCGAGGTTGGAGACGGCGGTGGTGCCGCCCTGATATTCCTCAGGCTTCAATTTGCGGGAACGAGCCCGCGCGGCAAAATCCTTCATCTCGTTGGAGATGGTCGAGAGCGTCTTGGTCTCCGCTTTCCGGATGATCGGCGTGATCAGGCCGCCGGGCATCGCGACGGCGACGCCGACGTCGGAATGGTGGTGCTTGACCATGCCGCTTTCGGTCCAGCTGACGTTGCAGTTCGGGATCTTCTGCAGCGCGACCGCCATCGCCTTGATGACGAAGTCGTTGACCGAGATCTTGTAGAGCGGCTTCTTCTCCTTGTCCTTCGGCGCGGCGGCATTGATCTCCTCGCGGGCCGTGAGCAGCTTGCCGATGTCGCAGTCGATGGTGAGGTAGAAGTGCGGGACGTTCTGGATCGACGCGGTCAGGCGCTGCGCGATGGTACGGCGCATGCCGTCATGCGGGACGATGTCGTAGGAACCAGGCTCGAACAGCGACAGGATCTGCTTGTCCGACATGGTCGGCGCGATCGCGGGCGCGCCTGACGGCGCAGCAGCGGGCGCTTTCAGACCCTTGCCGGACTTGGCCTGCTCGACGTCGCGCGCGACCACGCGGCCGTGCGGGCCGGTGCCGGTGACCATGCCGACGTCAATGCCGGCTTCCTTGGCGAGACGCCGCGCCAGCGGCGATGAGAACACACGACCGCCGTGGCCATTGGCCTGCGCGGCCGGAGCTGCGGGCTGCGGCGCGGGCGCAGCTGCCGGCGACGCCGCGGCCTTGGGCGCAGCAGGCGCCGGCGCCGGCGCAGCAGCAGGTGCTTCAGCAGCTTTCGGCGGCGCGGCCGAAGCGCTGGGCTTGGCGCTCCCTGCAGCCTTCACATCCTCGCCCTCGCCGGCGAGCACCGCGATCACGTCGTTCACCGGAACGTCCTGCGTGCCCTCGGGCACCAGGATCTTGGCGATCGTGCCCTCATCGATCGCCTCGACCTCCATGGTCGCCTTGTCGGTCTCGATCTCGGCGATGACGTCGCCGGACTTGACCTTGTCGCCCTCCTTCTTCAGCCACTTGGCGAGGTTGCCCTTCTCCATCGTCGGCGAGAGAGCGGGCATCAGGATGTTGATGGGCATGCTGACCTCAAGAAGAACTTTGCAAAACGTCGTCTTTCGACAGCGAAGACGAACAGACCAGGTTTAGTTGCCGATGTCGCCCTGCCACAGGCGCTCATTGGCGGGGATGGAGCGCCAATTCTTCATCATGGTGATGGAGCGGTCGTCGGCAAGGTCGATCCAGGGGATGCCGAACTTGTCGAGGATGTCCTTCGAGCCGGGGAAGGTGATGGACTCTCCGATCACCACCAGCTTAACCTTGAACAGCGCGAGCGCGCCGGCGCACATCGAGCAAGGCGACAGCGTGGTGTACATGACGGTGTCATGGAACGAGATCGCGCCGGCCTCGCGCAGGCAGCTCATCTCGCCATGCAGGATCGGATTGTTCTCCTGCACGCGGTTGTTGTGGCCGCGGGCGATGATCTTGTTGTCGCGCGTCAGCACCGCGCCGATCGGCAGGCCGCCCTGCGCGATCGAGGCTTCCGCCTCGCGGATCGCCTCCAGCATGAAATCGTAATGATGGGCTTCGATCGCCATGGTCAGTGCCCCTTGCCGCGCGGCGTGGTGGTGCCGGTGTCGGTGGGACGCTCGATCTCGGCCTGGAACATGTCGAGGATCCGGTTCAGCGCGTCCTCCTCGGTATATTCGCTCTCGCGCGCATAGGCGCGCGCGGCATGACGTGCGAGATCGACGAGCAGGAGGCCCCACATGTCCGGCTCCTCGAAGGCGCGCTGGAACGCCATCGACAGCCCGCCGTCGAGCACGAACACGCGCAGGATCTCGACCGCGTCGTCGCGGGTCATGACGTCTGGCGGCAGTGGCTGCTCCTTGGGGCCTGCCATGGTCTACCTGTAGCAGACGGCTTTGGCGGCCTCGACGACGTCCGCCGCCGAGGGCAGCGCGAGCTTCTCCAGGTTCGCGGCATAGGGCATCGGCACGTCCTTGCCAGACACGCGCGTCACCGGCGCATCAAGATAGTCGAAGGCGTTCTCCATGATGCGCGCGGCAATCTCGGCGCCGACGCCGCTCTGGGCCCAGCCCTCTTCCACGGTGACGGCCCGGCCCGTTTTCTTGACCGAGTTGATGATGGTCTCGGTATCCATCGGGCGCAGCGTGCGCAGGTCGATCACCTCGGCCTCGATGCCGTCCTTGGCAAGCTCGTCGGCGGCCTTCAGCGCATAGGTCATGCCGTTCGACCAGGAGATGATGGTGACGTGGCTGCCGGCGCGGACGATGCGTGCCTTGCCGATCGGGATGATGAAATCGTCGAGCTTGGGCACTTCGCCGGTGTGACCGTACAGCACCTCGTTCTCGAGGAAGATCACCGGGTTCGGATCGCGGATCGCAGCCTTGAGCAGGCCCTTGGCGTCCGCGGCCGAATATGGCGCAACCACCTTGAGGCCGGGGACGTGCGAATACCACGCCGAATAGTCCTGGCTGTGCTGCGCGGCGACGCGCGCGGCCGCACCGTTCGGTCCGCGGAACACGATCGAGCAGCCCATCTGGCCACCGGACATGTAGAGCGTCTTGGCCGCGGAATTAATGATCTGGTCGATCGCCTGCATGGCGAAGTTGAAGGTCATGAACTCGACGATCGGCTTGAGGCCGGTCATCGCGGCGCCGACGCCGACGCCAGCAAAGCCGTGCTCGGTGATCGGCGTGTCGATCACGCGCTTGGCGCCGAACTCCTGGAGCAGGCCCTGGGTCACCTTGTAGGCGCCCTGATATTCGGCCACCTCTTCGCCCATCACGAACACATCCGCGTCGCGGCGCATCTCTTCGGCCATGGCATCGCGCAGCGCTTCGCGGATAGTCTGCGTCACCATTTCAGTGCCGGCGGGGACTTCCGGATCGGGCTCGGCGACGGCCTGCGGAGCAGGCGCGGCTTTCGGCGCGGGCGCCTCGGCCTTTGCTGCGGCCGGCGGCGCGGACTCCGCAGCCTTCGCCGCCGCTGCGGGTGCCTTGGCGAGATCAGCCGCGCTCTCGCCGTCGGCGAGGATGGTCGCGATCGGGGTGTTCACCGCGACGTCGGCGGTGCCCTCGGGGATCAGGATCTTGCCGAGCGTGCCCTCGTCGGTCGCCTCGACCTCCATGGTCGCCTTGTCGGTCTCGATCTCGGCGATGACGTCGCCAGACTTGATCGTCTCGCCCTCTTTCTTCAGCCATTTGGCGAGGTTGCCCTTCTCCATCGTGGGCGACAACGCGGGCATCAGCACTTGAATTGGCATATCTTCTCCAAAGAAAGCTTGCGCGCGTTCAGCGGTACACGTCGGTCCAGAGCTCGGCGGCATCCGGCTCGGGATCATGCTGGGCGAAATCGGCGGAGGCGTTGACGATGTCGCGCACTTCGGCGTCGATCGCCTTGAGATCGGCCTCGCTGACCTTGGCAGCGAGCAGGCGATTGCGAACCTGCTCGATCGGATCCTGGTCGTGGCGAACCTTCTCGACCTCCTCGCGTGTGCGATATTTTGCGGGATCGGACATCGAGTGGCCGCGATAGCGGTAGGTCTGCATCTCCAGGATGAAGGGACCCTTGCCGCCACGGCACCAGGCCGCCGCCTCCTCGCCCGCCGCCTTCACGGCGCGGACGTCCATGCCGTCGACCTGCTTGCCCGGGATGTTGAATGACGCCCCGCGCTTGGAAAAATCCTGCTGCGCCGAGGCGCGCGAGACCGAGGTGCCCATGGCGTAGCGGTTGTTCTCGATGACGTAGATCACCGGCAGCTTCCAGAGCTCCGCCATGTTGAAGCTCTCATAGACCTGGCCCTGGTTGGCCGCACCGTCGCCGAAATAGGTGACGCTGACATTGTCGTTGCCGCGATAGTGGTTGGCAAAGGCAAGGCCGGTGCCGAGCGAGACCTGGGCGCCGACGATGCCGTGACCGCCGTAGAAGTGCTTCTCCTTGCTGAACATGTGCATGGAGCCGCCCTTGCCTTTGGAATAGCCGCCGCGACGACCCGTCAGCTCGGCCATGACACCGTTGGCATCCATGCCGGTCGCGAGCATGTGACCGTGGTCGCGATAGCCGGTGATGACCTGATCGCCCTCTTTGAGGGCCATCTGCATGCCGACCACCACGGCCTCCTGGCCGATATAGAGGTGGCAGAAGCCGCCGATGGCACCCATGCCGTAGAGCTGGCCTGCCTTTTCCTCGAAGCGCCGGATCAGGAGCATGTCGCGGAGCGCCTTGAGTTCCTGCTCCTTCGTGAATTCCGGGGGCGAACCGCCGTCGGTCTTGTCCTGTGCAGCGCTTGCGGCGGCTTTCTTGAGTGCGGCCATGGGAATTCCGGGTCAGAGAAAACTTTCGCCCTCTCTAACCCAAGTCAAACGCCCTTGGAAAGCACCGCGGCGGCATGGCACGACTTTCATTATGCCGCACTGCAACGTGATCGAAATATTGCAAAATCTTTGGCGCTGATCGGGCAACAAATCTATGCGCGCCATCGTGCGCGCAGATTCGTGACCGGATCAAGAAGTGCTGCGCAGTCATCCTGCCGCCAAATCTCATAAATTGAGCGCTACAGCTTCCACGACGTCATGGCCGGGCTTGTCCCGGCCATCCACGCCTCGCCCCGCGCACGAAGAACGTGGATGCCCGGGACAAGCCCGGGCATGACGACCTCGTGAGTGCGGCTTCCCGATCAGAAGAAGCCGAGCTTCTTCGGGCTGTAGCTGACCAGGAGGTTCTTGGTCTGCTGGTAATGATCGAGCATCATCTTGTGGGTCTCACGCCCGACGCCCGACTGCTTGTAGCCGCCGAACGCCGCATGGGCGGGATAGGCGTGGTAGCAGTTGGTCCAGACCCGGCCGGCCTGGATCTCCCGGCCGAAGCGGTAGCAGCGATTGGCGTCGCGGCTCCAAACGCCGGCACCCAGGCCGTAGAGCGTGTCGTTGGCGATCGCGAGCGCCTCTTCGTCGGTCTTGAAGGTCGTGACCGAGACGACGGGGCCGAAAATCTCCTCCTGGAAGATTCGCATCTTGTTGTGACCCTCGAACACGGTCGGCTGGACGTAGAAGCCGCCGGTGAGATCACCGCCGAGATCGGCGCGTCCGCCGCCGGCCAGCACCTTGGCGCCCTCCTGCTTGCCGATGTCGATATAGGAGAGGATCTTGCTGAGCTGCTCGCTGGAGGCCTGGGCGCCGATCATGGTCGTGGCATCACGCGGATCGCCCTGCTTGATCGCGGCGACGCGCTTGAGCGCCCGCTCCATGAAGCGGTCATAGATGTCGGCGTGGACCAGCGCCCGGCTCGGACAGGTGCAGACCTCGCCCTGGTTCAGCGCGAACATGACGAAGCCCTCGATCGCCTTGTCGAAGAAATCGTCGTCCTCGGCGGTGACGTCCTTGAAGAAGATGTTCGGCGACTTGCCTCCGAGCTCGAGCGTGACCGGGATGAGGTTCTGGCTGGCATATTGCATGATCAGCCGGCCCGTCGTGGTCTCGCCGGTGAAGGCGATCTTGGCAATGCGCGGGCTCGACGCCAGCGGCTTGCCGGCCTCGAGGCCGAAGCCGTTGACGATGTTGAGCACGCCAGGCGGCAGCAGGTCGGCGATGATCTCGGCGAAGACCATGATCGAGGCCGGGGTCTGCTCGGCGGGCTTGAGCACCACGCAATTGCCGGCGGCCAGCGCCGGCGCGAGCTTCCAGCAGGCCATCAGAAGCGGGAAGTTCCAGGGTATGATCTGGCCGACCACGCCGAGCGGCTCATGGAAATGGTAGGCGATGGTGTCGTGGTCGATCTCGCCGATCGAGCCTTCCTGCGCACGCACCACACCGGCGAAATACCGGAAATGGTCGATCGCGAGCGGCAGGTCGGCGGCACGCGTCTCGCGGATCGGCTTGCCATTGTCCCAGGTCTCGGCAATCGCGAGGCGCTCGAGGTTCTCTTCCATGCGGTCGGCGATCCGGTTCAGGACCGCGGCGCGCTCGGCGACGCTGGTGCGGCCCCAGGCGGACTTGGCGGCATGCGCCGCGTCGAGCGCTGCCTCGATGTCCTGCGCGTCGGACCGCGCGATCTTGCAGACGACCTGGCCAGTCAGGGGCGAGGCATTGTCGAAATATTTCCCGGAGATCGGCGCGACGAACTTGCCGCCGATGAAGTTGTCGTAGCGTTCGGCAAAGGGCACTTTGGTGACGCTGAGGAATTCCACCTTGTTCATTGATCACTCCCGATGTTGCTGTTTGCGCTTGTCGTCGCCTGTTCGCGACTTGCGCAGACGATGATGCGGGAGGCGTTTTCTGTCAGCCCGGGTGGACGCGATCGCGGAGCGGACCTGTCGCAGTTCTGCGACAGTCGTGGCGCGGCGCCGCTCAGTGGTTCAGCTCGAACCGCTTGAGCTTCCGGTGCAGCGTGGCGCGGCTGACGCCGAGGGCCTTGGCGGCTGCGGAGACATTGCCGCCAGCGCGCAGCAGCGCGCGCTGCAGCACCGCACGCTGGCCACCGACAAGATGATCGCGCGCGGCATCGCCGCCGAGAAGATCGGCCGCGGGCACCGGCCGCAACGCACCGCCGGGCACGATGCCGAGCGCTGCCCGCGCGGAGCGCGTTGCGCCGATCACCAGATCGTCCGCATCGACCGCAACGAGGCCGCCGCAGCTTCCATCCGCCGCTTGTGTCAGCACGATGCGGGCATGGGCGAAGACCTTGCGAAACAGGTCGGCCTCGATCCGCCTGGCCGCCTCGCCTGCCGCGAGCGCGATCAGGCTGGCGAAGGCATCGGTGCGGTCGGCGCGGCAGGAGGAGACGTCGAGCACGCCCGCGAGCGCCGCCTCGTGATCGTAGATCGGAACGGCGGTGCAGCTCAGAAGCGTGTTGCGCGCAAAGAAGTGCTGGTCGCGATCGATGGTCAGCGGACGCTGCTCGACGAGGCAGGTGCCGATACCGTTGGTGCCCTCGTGCTCCTCGCTCCAGAGTGCACCGGTCCAAAGGCCCCAGGACTGAAACGTCGCATCGTCCGCCACCGTGCCGCGGCGATCGACCGGCACGCCCTCGCGATCGGCGAGCAGCACGCAGCAGCCCGCTGCGCCGACCGCCTGGTAAAGCCGGTCCATGGCGCCCTGGGCGGCCGCCAGAAGCGGCGCGATGCGCTCGCGCGCCTGCTGCAGCTCGGCTTCGGTCAGCCGCATCGGCGCGGCGTGGCCGCCGGGATCGAGATGATGCAATCGGGAGGAACGGCGCCACGAGGCCACGAGCGCGGACCGGGCCGCCTGGCCTGACGCGATGGCGGCCTCGACGCGGGCCGCGTGATGCCGGGGCATTGTCCCATTCACCACAGTTTCCTCCGGATATCGATTGTAGGACGCGCCGCTGCTCCCCGGTTGATCTACGTCAACTTCAGCCAGCGCCTGCAAATGGCATGAGCCCGCCGCGGCGCCGCCGTCAAGGCGACCGCCCGGTTCCGGAGTTACGACCTTCGCAGGAGGAGGCAGGTTGCCGGATCCCAGCAGCGGCTTTCGGAAGCTGCGGATGCGCTAATTCGCCGGGATCATCCGAACGAGATCGCGCGGATGGACATAGTCGAGCTGGAAGCGCGCCCGCTCGTCCAGCATGTCCGGGTCGATCTTCTCGGACCGCAACAGCGACACCCGTTGTTCGCTCCTGGCGCGCTCGCGCTTGAGCTGAGCCAGCTCACTGGTCAGCGCGATGATCTCCTGGTCGAGCTCTTGGCGGGCGTTGAGGCCGTATTTGCCGGTATAGGCGTTGACGCCGAAATAGCCGACGATCGCCGCCGCCATCGCATAGAGGGCAAGACCGGTCAGGATCGATTTCAGGCGCGCGCGGGAGACCATCTTCGGAAGATGGGACAGGTTGGTTAAGGGAGTGCTAATTGCCAGAACGAGGCACTATCCCCACGACGCGTCATGGCCGGGCTTGTCCCGGCCATCCACGTGCTTTGCCGGCGATAACGAAGAACGTGGATGCCCGAGACAAGCCCGGGCCTGACGGAGCGTCGGCTTGGCCGGAAGCTCAACCCTGATTCTTCGCCACATGCGCGGCGAAGGCGTCGATATATTGCTGCAGCACCGTCTTGAGGGAGTCCTTGGTCAGGTTGCCCTCCGCATCGAAGGCATCGCCGACGCCACTGAGGTAGATTTCCGGCTGCTGGAGGACCGGACCAGAAATGCCCGGCAGAATGTTCTGCAGATGCTTGGCCGCGCTGACGCCGCCGAGCAGCCCCGGCGAATTGGAGACGATGCCGACCGGTTTGCCGAGGAACGAGCTCTTGCCATAGGGGCGCGAAGCGACATCGATGGCATTCTTCAGAACGCCCGGGATCGAGCGGTTGTATTCGGGCGTGACGAACAGGACGCCATTCGACGTCTTGAGCTTCTCGCGGAAGGCGAGCCAGTCCGCGGGCGGCGCGCCCTCTAGGTCCTGGTTGAAGAACGAGATGCCCGCCGGCGTGATCACCTCGAGGTTGAGCGAGGCAGGCGCGAGCTTGGCGAGCGCATTGGCGATCTTGAGCGAGAAGCTGTCCTTGCGCAGGCTGCCAGCGATCGTGACGATGTTGTAGGCCATTGGGTGTCCTTGAAGGCTTGAGCGGGAATGCCGGGACGGCACTTAAGCCATCCGGGCCAATAGATGCAAGTGCATGAACTGGTCCGATTTGGAAACGCTGCGTTTCTGGAAATGGGTCCGCGTGCCCTCCATCCGGGCCGATACAAAAAGGAATCAGGCCGCCAAGCGGCGGCCCGATGTGTCACGATAACCGTCCAAGCCGATCACTTGTTCGGGTTGATCAGGAATTTTTCGCCGGTTGCGCGCTTGGCGTAGACCGCGATGTTGGCGGGATCGAGCGCCTCGGCGAGCGACACCACCTTGGTGTAGTGGCTGGCGAAGGTGGTCTTGAGCTCGGATGCCACGCGCTGGCGCAGGCGGCCGATCTCGGCCGGGCCGATGTTCTGAAGGAATGGCGTGAGCAGCCAGCCGCCGACGCCCCAGCTGAGCCCGAACGAGCGGTTCAGCTCCGTGGGCCGGGTGTCGAGGCTGCCATAAATATAGACCTGCTTGTACACGTTGGAGCCGTAGCGGCTGTATTCCTTCGCGGTCTTGTTGGCCGCGATCTCCATCGCGGTCAGGATCTGGCTCGCCAGCTTGCCGCCGCCGATGGCGTCGAAGGCGATGGTGGCGCCGGTCTCGACCAGCGCGTTGGTGAGATCGTCCATGAAGCTGGGCGCGCTGGAATCCACGACGTATTTCGCGCCGATCTTGTGCAGGATGTCGGCCTGCTCCTTGTTCCTGACGATGTTGACGAGGCCGATGCCGTCCTTGATGCAGATCTTGTTGAGCATCTGACCGAGATTGGAGGCTGCGGCCGTGTGCACGAGCGCCTTGTGGTTCTCCCGCCGCATCGTCTCGGTCATGCCGAGTGCGGTCAGCGGATTGACGAACCAGGAGGCGCCGTCCGCCGCCGTGGTGCCCGGCGGCAGCTCCATGACGTCGCGGACCTTGAGCACGCGGTACTGCGTGTAAATCCCGCCGCCGATCATCGACACCGTCTTGCCCATCAGGGCCTTGGCCGCATCCGACGATCCGGTCCTTATCACCGTGCCGGCGCCCTCGTTGCCGACCGGCAGCGACTGATCGAATCTCGCCGCCATCATCCGCATCGCCGCCTCCGGCATCGTGGCGGTGATGACCGGCATCTCCTTGGTGCCGGAGGCCTTGGCGGCCGACATGTCGGCGGGACCGATCAGGAGCCCGAGGTCGGATGGATTGATCGGGGTGGCCTCGACGCGAACCACGACCTCATCGTCGGCCGGCTCCGCGGTCGGGACCGTCACGAGAGACAATTCCAGCTCGCCGCTCTTCTTCAGCAGCGAACGCAATTCCAGTCCGGTCTTGCCGTCACTCATGTCGATCCTCCCCTGTCCTTCCGTTTGCGCGGATTGAGACGCCGGCTTACGCCAGCGCCTTCAGTGCCGCCTTGCCGCCATAGAGCGCCTGCTTGCCGAGCTGCTGCTCGATGCGCAGGAGCTGGTTGTATTTGGCGGTGCGGTCGGACCTTGCAAGGGAGCCGGTCTTGATCTGACCGCAATTGGTGGCGACCGCGAGGTCGGCGATGGTGGAATCCTCGGTCTCGCCGGAACGGTGCGACATCACCGAGGTGTAGCCGGCCTTGTGCGCCATCTCGACCGCGGCGAGCGTCTCGGTCAGCGTGCCGATCTGGTTGACCTTGATCAGGATCGAGTTGGCGCGGCCGGTCTTGATGCCTTCGGCGAGGCGCTTGACGTTGGTGACGAAGAGGTCGTCGCCGACCAGCTGGCACTTCTTGCCGATCAGGTCGGTGAGCTCCTTCCAGCCGTCCATGTCGTCTTCCGACATGCCGTCCTCGATGGTCACGATCGGGTAGCGCGCGACGAGGTCTGCAAGATACTTCGCCTGCTCGGAGATCGAGCGGGTCTTGCCCTCGCCCTCATAGACGTATTTGCCGTCCTTGAAGAACTCGGTCGAGGCGCAGTCGAGGCCGAGCATGATGTCAGTGCCCGCCTTGAAGCCGGCCTTGCCGATCGCGTTCATGACGAAGTCGAGCGCGGCGTCCGCCGACGGCAGGTTCGGGGCGAATCCGCCCTCGTCGCCGACATTGGTGTTGTGGCCGGCCTTCTTCAATTCGGACTTCAGCGTATGGAAGACTTCCGCGCCGTAGCGCAGGCCCTCGGCAAAGCTCGAGGCGCCGACCGGCAGGATCATGAATTCCTGGAAGTCGATCGGGTTGTCGGCGTGCACGCCGCCATTGATGATGTTCATCATCGGCACCGGCAGCAGGCGCGCGGAGGTGCCGCCGACGTAGCGATAGAGCGGCATGTCGAGCGAGTTTGCGGCCGCCTTGGCGCAGGCCAGCGAGACGCCGAGAATGGCGTTGGCGCCCAGCCGGCTCTTGTTCGGCGTGCCATCGAGGTCGATCATGATCTGGTCGATCTGGGCCTGTTGCTCGACGTCGAGGCCGCTCAGGGCCTCGAAGATCTCGCCGTTGACGGCGCCGACCGCTTTGGTCACGCCCTTGCCGAGATAGCGGGTCTTGTCGCCGTCGCGCAGTTCCACAGCCTCATGGGCGCCGGTGGAGGCGCCGGACGGAACCGCGGCGCGGCCAAGCGCCCCGTCCTCCAGCACGACATCGACCTCGACGGTGGGATTGCCCCGGCTATCGAGAATTTCGCGGCCGATGATGTCGATGATGGCGGTCATGATGTCCACTTCCGTTCGTTAGGGCTGATCGGTGCCGCGGGTCTTACACGGGCCGCAAGCAAATGTGAACGCTTGGACGCACCGCTCCGCCTGACGCGAAAGGCGCCTCAGAATATGCTCGACCGCATCTGGTCCGCGTGCCCAACCTCAATCTCAAACAGTCGGGGTAACGCCATGAATCGCCGCCAATTTCTTGCTTCGAGCGCCGCGCTGCTCGCCGCCCGCCCAGGTTTTGCGCAGGAAGGCGCGTTCCGGACGAGATACTACCCCATCAGCCCGGGTATCGGCCTGCACGATCTCACGCCCGCCCCTGACGGCACGATCTGGTTCACGGCGCAGGGCAAGGGCCTGCTCGGCAGCCTCGATCCACGCGATGGCCGCTTCAAGACGGTCAGCCTCGGCCAAGGCGCGGCCCCACACGGCGTGACCATCGGGCCCGACGGCGCGCCCTGGATCACCGAGGGCGGCCAGAACGCGATTGCGCGGGTCGACCCTGCCGATCTCAAGGTGACGTTGTTCCGCCTGCCGGAAAGGTTCGCCTCCGCCAATCTCAACACCGGCGTGTTCGACAAGGATGGCACCTACTGGTTCACCGGCCAATCCGGCTATTACGGGCGGCTGTCTCCGAAGACCGGCGAGATGAATGTGTTCAAGGCGCCGAAGGGGGGCGGCCCCTACGGCATCACGGTCACGCCCAACGGTGATGTCTGGTACGCCTCCCTCGGCGGCAGCCATATCGCGAAGATCGACCGCGCGGGCGGCAATGCGACCGTGGTCGAACCGCCGACCCCGAACCAGGGGTCGCGGCGCGTCTGGTCGGATTCGAGGGGCCGGATCTGGGTCAGCGAGTGGAACAGCGGCCACGTCTCGGTGCATGATCCCGCCGACGGCTCGTGGAGGACCTGGAAGCTGCCGGGCGAACGTCCCCGCGCCTATGCCGTGTACGTCGACGACAAGGACAAGGTCTGGCTGACCGATTTCTCCGCCAATGCCATTGTGCGCTTCGATCCCGCCACCGAGAAGTTCAACGTCTTCGCCAGCGACAAGGCCAACGCCAATGTCCGCCAGCTCGACGGCCGGCCGGGCGAGCTTTGGGGCTGCGAGTCCGGCAACGATCGCATCGTCATGATCCAGACAATCGCCGCCGGTTGACGACGAGCCCGTTTGCGTCCATCCCGGCATCCGAAACAGGATGTTGACGACGATGGCGAAAAAGTCCCTCCAGCTCGGCCGCGCGGTCGAATGGCCGCACACGCCGGAAGAGGCCCAACTCGACCGCGTGCCCAATCCGCAGAAAGGCACGGATTATCTGGTCCGCTTCACGGTGCCGGAATTCACCTCGCTCTGCCCGGTCACGGGCCAGCCGGATTTCGCGCATCTGATGATCGACTACGCGCCAGGCGCTTGGCTGCTGGAATCGAAATCGCTCAAGCTCTACATCGCGAGCTTCCGCAATCACGGCGCGTTCCACGAGGACTGCACCGTGATGATCGGCAAGCGTATCGCGTCGGAGATCAAGCCGAAATTCCTGCGCATCGGCGGCTATTGGTATCCGCGCGGCGGCATCCCGATCGACGTGTTCTGGCAGACCGGCCGCGTGCCGAAGGGCCTTTGGGTGCCCGAGCAAGGCGTCGCGCCCTATCGCGGACGGGGCTAGTTAGAGGCGAAGACGATGACATCAATCTCGGCAACATTCCGTAATTTGGCGCTAGGCCTCTTCGGCCTCCTCTTGCTGACCGGCACATCAGATGCCGCTGAGGTGCGGGTGATGATTTCGGGCGGGCTGACGGCGGCCTACAAGGCGCTCGTGCCGGAATTCGAAAAGACCAGTGGCCACAAGGTGCTCACCGAATATGGGCCGTCGATGGGAACGACCGCGAACGCGATTCCGGTCCGGCTCGAGCGCGGCGAGCCGGCCGACGTCCTGATCATGGTGGGCTATGCCCTTAGCGACCTCGCGAGCAAAGGCAAGGTCGTCGCCGGCAGCCAGGTCGATCTCACGAAGTCGCCGATCGGAATCGCGGTGAAATCGGGCGCGCCGAAGCCGGACATCAGCTCGGCCGATGCGGTCAAGCGCGCGCTGCTGGCGGCGAAGACGATCGCCTATTCCGATAGCGCCAGTGGCGTCTACGTCTCGACCGAGATGTTCGACAAGCTCGGCATCACTGAGGCCATGAAGGACAAGGCGCGCAAGATTCCGGCGACGCCGGTCGGCGAGATCGTCGCGCACGGCGAGGCCGAGCTCGGCTTTCAGCAGATCAGCGAGTTGAAGCCCGTCAAGGGCATCGACATCGTAGGTCCCCTGCCGGACGAATTGCAGAGGATCACGATCTTCTCGGCTGGGATTGCGACGGGCGCGAAGGAGCCGGAGGCTGGCCGCGCCTTGATAAACTTCCTCGCCTCCCCCGCCGCGCACGACGCCATCATCGCGAGCGGGATGGAGCCCATCGCGGCCGGCGGGGCGAAATAACGCCTCTCTCAGTGCGTCTGTCCAGGTCCTGTCCCGACAGGATCCGTTTCACCACGCGTACCGCACCACGCCCTTTCCTGCGTAGGAGCGCGTGACGTTCGAGAACTCGCCCTCGAACGTACCGGCAGCCGACCAGCCGCTCAGCCACTTCTTCTCGACCGATCCCGTCACCAGCGCGGAATCGGCGGCCATCGCCGCGCCGTTCACGACAAAGCTCGCGCCGGGCAGAGCTTGGAACGTGGCTCCGATGGCGCGGTCCGGATTGAAGTCGTGCGCCCAGGCGAGCCGCCCGCGCAAGGTGACGATCCCGTCGGCCTGGGCGAAGGATTTGTCCGTGCGCAGGCCGAGCTCGGTGCGGGTGTTAGTGACGCTCTTGGCACCATAGGCCAGCGCGAACAGGTTGCCGCCGACGATGGCCTGTTCGGCGTAAGCCGGCAGGTCGAACGTCGTGAACTGCGCTGCGGCGTAAGGCGTAAGGCCGACGCCCTGCGTGACGAAGCGGTAGCCGCCCTCGAGGCGGCCGGAATAGGCGTTGGCGTTGAACTCGGCGCGCAGGCGATCGACGCCGGCAACCGTCACGGTGCGATCTGTGGTGATGTCCTGCCATCCATAGGCCAGCGCACCGGTGATGTAGGCAGGGCCGACGATGTGCCGGAAGAAGGCGCCGGCCTGGAACAGGTCGGACCGGCCGCCGCCGAGCGCGTTCGCTACGGTGAAGTTGGTGCCGCCGCCGGCGAGCGCGAAGCCAACCAGCGTATCCCGCGAGATGCGATAATCCGCACCGACGGCGGTGCCATAGAGGTTGCTTGTGGTGGTGTTCGATCCGACGACGGCGTTGCCCTCGGTTTGCTGCGCGCCGCCGAAGCCCGCCGCCCAGACGCTCCAGCGCTGCTCGAACGACGGTGCGATCGGTGCCTTGGTGTAGATCGCAGCCAGTGCGTCGTTCGGCTGGCGCTTGCGCGCGTACGCCAGGGCTGTCTCATCCGCATAGGCATTCGGCGTCCCGCCCGCACTGACGGGATCGCCGCGGCCCGCGATGAATGGATCGGTCATCACGCCCATGAACTGGCTCATCGCGTTGAAGGTCGCCTGCTGCGGCGCGCTGCCGACCTCGCCGGAGAGCTGGGTCAAGCCGGCGGGCGTCAGGCCGCCGAACGCGATCGGGATCGTGCCGTTGGTGTTGAAGTAATTGATGATCGTGTTGCCGACGTTCTGCTGATTGCCGTTGAGGTTGCCGGACGGGGGCACGAAGTTCAGCGCGAGGTCCAGATAAGCATGTGTGGCGTCATAGCTCACGCTGGTGTGAAAACCTGACGGCAGGCCAATATTGGTCACCGTAGGACTGAACGCGCCGGTGATGCTGGTCGCATTCAGGATCGTGTACTGCTTGGCGACGTAAGAGCCGGCCGCAAAATTTGCACTAACGGTGGCGCCGCCAAGCGATGCATTGCCGGCAACATTGGCAAAGGTGGAGGTTGTGGGATTGACGAAGACATTGAAGTACGCCCCAGGTTGCATCACGAGGCTTGTCACTGCCATGGAGGTTCCCGGGCTACCTGGCGCACCCGGCGAGAAATAGCCTCCCGCGATCAGGGTGGCTCCGACTGCACCGTTTCCGGCCAGGTATCCATTGGAATTGACGGTGGTAAGAGCCGACGAAGCCAGCGACCCCGACACAACGAGCGTGCCCCCGTCAACCGTGGTGGTGCCGGTGTAACCGCTGCTGTCGCCGGACAGGATCAGGGCGCCGGAACCGGTCTTCACGAAGCTACCGGCACCAATGATGGATCCGGCGAACACAGACGTCGAATTGTCTCCGCCGACGGTGAAGGCAAATGCGCCCGTATTGAGCTGGGTGCCCGCCACGCCGGCGAGCGAGCCGTAGGTCGCGCCGCCCGAGGTCGAGTAGACATTCGCACCGGCAGCCGTCATGTCCACCCGCCCCGTGACGCTGCCGCCATAGGTGTTCATCGAAGCGAGACCGCCGGACAGTGTCACGTTGCCGTTGATCGTCCCATAGAGCTGCGTGTATCCGCCGGCGGCGTTGATCGATCCATTGATCGTCCCGGTGGGGTCGACGACAATATTGGCGCCGATGGCGTTGCTGATCGTGTTTGTCGCATTCAGCGTTCCCGTGACTCCAAGATTGCCGTCGTTGGTCACGGTCGTTGCATTGACCGTCCGGCCGGCGTCGATCCAGGTGGCGTGAATCATCGCACTGGCCTGGTTGATCAGCGTCGTGACGGTGAGATCGCCGCCTGAGACAAAAAGGTCGGATATTGCACCGGTGGTCAGGGTCCCGTTGACGGTGAGCGCACCGGTCACCGTGAAGGTACCGCCTTGATGGTCGACGTTGCCGTTGATCGTGCCGGCTGCGTTCGTCGTGCCGGAATTCGTCAGTCCGCCATTGACCGTTCCAGTCGTCGTGAAGGTACCGGCGGCTGCGTTCGTCGTCCCGGCGGTCGTCGTCACCGTACCTGCGTTGGTGAAGGGACCGGCGTTGTTGACGATGCTGGTCGCGCTCAGCGTCCGGCCTGCCGCCACCTGGACCGCCGTGGCCGAGGTCGAATTGTTCGTCAGCGTCGTGATGCCGGTGAAGCTGCCGAACTGCACGGCCAGGCTCGATGTCCCGTTGTTGGTCACCGCACCATTGGTGGTCAGGTCGCCGCTCAGCGCGAAGGCGCCGCTGCCCTGGTTGGTGATGCCGTCATTGAACACGCCCCTCGCGTTGGCCGTGCCCGCATTCGTCAGTCCGCCGTTGACCGTGCCCGTCGTGTTGAAGGTGGCGCCGGCGGCATTGGTCGTGCCTCCGGTCGTCGTGATCGAGCCATTGTTGAAGAACGTGCCACCGTTGTTGGCAATCGTCGTCGCGGAGATGATGCCGGCTGGAAGATTGGAGAAACCGGTGGTGGTGGTGATGTCGCCGATCAGGGTACCTTGATTGCTCGCGATCGCACTGACGGTCAGCGACGTCGTCAGGCTGCCGGTGTTGACGAAGGTTCCGGCGGTAACGCTGGTGGTGGTGAACGAGTTGGTGCCGGACAGCGTCAACCGGCTCGACCCTGCCTGCGAGATCGTCGCGCCCGTCATGTTGTTGCTGATCGAGATGAAAGTACCGACACCGACGGCATTGTTGGTGATGCCGGCGACAAAATTCACCGCCTGACCGCTGATTGTGTAGCCTTGTGAGGCAGCGTCGAAAATCCAGGACTGGGGCGCGATGGGGCCAAGGGTGACTGTGACGGCCGTCGTGCCCGTCGAGGAAAAGGTCGCGGTTTCACCCGCGGTGTCGGGGACCGTACCAGTCGACCAATTGGACGGCGCGTTGTAATTGCCGTTGTCGATGCCACCGTCCTGCCAGACCTGCGCTCGCGCCAGGGACGGCACCAAGGCAACCGTCGCAAGAGCTGTGCCGGCGAGAAAAGCCCTCAAGAGCGCCCCACGCGTGGGCCCAACCCCGTCCGCCCGGATCATTGAAAATTCCGCTGGGCCCTGCGCTGCAGCTGCCCTCGATTGTCAGATATTCAAACAGCGAATATCTAGCTGCTTCGCCACCCGCGAACCATCGATGATCGGTGTCATCACGCATGGCTGGACGATTTTCGGCGCGATGTGTTTGTCGAGCAACAAAAATTTGCATATTTTCTGAGCACCCGCGACACCGGAACAGCGCGAAGCGGCGCAGCCGGCGCGGCTCGTCGGTCCGGACGGCGATCGCGCTCCCCTACCGTGGAAGTAGTCTCGAAACCGGAGAGGATGGTGGTGAGGCCGGCATTGCCGAGCGCGGTCAGGATGGGGAGCAATGCCTCCCGGCCTCGCGCCTATCGCGGGCGGGGCAGATCGGGCGGCCTTTCGCGGGTGCGCGGGGAAGCCCGCCCACCCGCGTTTTGTCCGCCTCAGGTGATCGCGATCGGACAGCCATTGCTGCCGGTCGCGCCTTTGATCGGCGACGGCGTGAAGCAGTAGACGAACTGGTACTTCTTGTCGGCAATCAACTCGTCGAAGATCAGGTTCTCGTGGTTGAGAATGCCGTGCTTGGTCTGCAATTCGGAATGAACCGCGAAAGCGAGCGACTTGTCGGGATTGGGCACCACCTCGACCGCCCAGGTGTCGGCCGCAGTCAGCGCGAGATCCTTCTCGATGATCCACTTCGCGGCATCGAGGCCGATCCCAGGCTCGCCGCTATTGTAGCGATCATTGTTCTTCATCCACAGGGAGCCCCAGCCGGTGTGGAACATGATCGCATCGCCTGGCTTGATGTCGCTCTCCGCGATGCTTTGCTTCGCCAGCGCCGCCTTGATATCGGCCGAGGTGATCTCTTGGCCCGCATCCATCATGCCGCCCTTCAGCGCGACCATATCGATCAGGTGGGCGCGTGTGAACAGCGGCTTGAGCTTCTCGGTGCCAAGCTTCTTCAGGCCGTAGGCGTCGCCGATCTCAGCGGCAGTGAAGCCGTTGTAGAAGCGCATCTCGCTCTTGTCGCCGTCCTTGCCCAGCTGGATACCGATATGGCCGAGTCCGTCGAATTGTGTGCCGGTCTGGCCGATTTCGGTGGCGAGAAACTCGTCGTGATAGACGAGCTTGTTGTCGCCGAACGGGCCGCCAGTCGGCCCGCCGGGAATGCGCAACGAGAATGCGCGGGCGCCGAACAACGGCATGCCTTGCTCGTAAACGCGGCCGATCTTGTAGATCTTGCCATCCTTGATCCACTTCACGGCATCGAGAACCTTCGCCGGCGTGATGTGGTTCGACGCGCCAGCCTCGTCGTCCTTGCCCCATTTCGAGGGCCACCAAGGCTTGTCCACGCCCTTTGGCATCGCCGGGGTTTGGGCTTGGGCCGCGGTGATCGGTGCAAGTGAGAACTTGCCGTGCATCGCACCTGCGAACGCCGCCCCAGCCGCACCAGCAAGACCTGCCGTGCGGAGCAAGGTCCGCCGATCGGTCGCCGCACCGCCCTTCTCTTCATCGCCTTTGGTATCGTCCATCGCTTCCTCCCGGGGTGTGCCCGCTGAGATCGGGCTTAAGATCCTG
Organism: Bradyrhizobium sp. USDA 223; assembly: GCF_044909005.1. Lineage (NCBI taxonomy): Bacteria > Pseudomonadati > Pseudomonadota > Alphaproteobacteria > Hyphomicrobiales > Nitrobacteraceae > Bradyrhizobium > Bradyrhizobium sp. USDA 223. Next base: position 2,292,522 of record NZ_JBIYDR010000001.1, on the reverse strand, counting down.
TTTTCGGAATGCTCGTCCTCCATTAGGCTGTTGTCCAGCGACAAAAATAAGACCAGGGTTGAGGACGCCGATGAGCCTGTTCGAGAGCGACAAATCCGCCGAGCGGACTCCGGTGTCACTGATCACCGGCTTTCTTGGCAGCGGCAAGACGACACTGCTCAACCGCCTGCTGCGCCATGACGCGATGAAGGACAGCGCCGTCATCATCAACGAATATGGCGAGGTCAGCCTCGACCACCTCCTCGTGGAACGCGTGGACGGCGAAGTCGCCGTGCTTGCGAGTGGTTGTATTTGCTGCACTATTCGCAGCGATCTAGAAGAGACCCTGCGCGCGCTGCTGGTGCGCCGCGATCGTGGCGAGGTCCCGCCGTTCCGCAGGATTTTGGTTGAGACGACGGGGTTGGCTGACCCTGCTCCCATCGCTCAGCTGCTGCTGAACAACCCCTTGGTCTCGCATTTCCTGCGGCTAGACACCGTGGTGACCACCGTCGACGCGGTCAATGCAGCGCGGCAGCTCGACCGCCAATACGAGGCGGTGAAGCAGGTCGCGCTCGCTGACCGGCTGCTGATCACCAAGCGCGATTTGGTCAATGACACTGACGCACTGGACTTGCGGCTTCGTCGGCTCAATCCCGGCGCCAGGATCGAGAACGTGGCGCATGGCGAGGTCGATCCGGCTCAACTGTTCGGCGCCGCCCTCATTGACCCCGAAAAGAAGACAGCCGATATCGAGCGCTGGCTCAACGAGCAGGCGTTCGCCGACTTCGCCAAGGCGGCGCATGAGCGCGGCCATCATCACGATGACGGTCACGCCCATCACGAGCATCATAGCCACGATGCGTCGATCCTCAGCTTCATGATCGCATTCGACGATCCCCTTGACTGGATGGCCGTATCGCGCTGGCTCGCACATCTGCGTGCCACCCGGGGCGAGGACCTCTTGCGGGTCAAGGGCATCTTGAATCTTCGCGATGAAGCGACGCCGGTCGCGGTCCATGGCGTCCACCACGTCTTCCATCCGCCGGTGGCGCTGGCAAAATGGCCCAATGCCGACCGCCGTTCGCGCATCGTGTTCATCACCCGTGGCATTACGCGCCACGAGGTGCTTGACCTCTGGCAGGAGGCCCACGCGAGCGCCTGAGCACCACAAAGACTGCTCGCGAAGCTTTTTGAGAGGGCGCTTCTTCCGGACGCGCGCTCAGACGCGGGCGTCTGACGGCGCCCGCTGCTTGAGCAGCCGCGCGCAGACGAGGCCGAGCAGCACCATGATCGCGGCGCTTGCAGACAAGGTCGCCATCTTGCCGGCATGCTGGAGCCCGAAGCCGTAGGCGAGCGGCCCCACCGTCTGCCCCATGAAGAAGAAGAACGAATGCAGCGACATCGCTGTGGCGCGCGCCTCGACCGAGAGCTCGCTGGCGAAGACCTGGAGACAGCCATGGGCGATGTAGAAGCCCCAGCCCATCACGACGAGATTCAGCGCCTGCACTTCCCAGCGTGGACCGAAGGCGACGGCGATGAGCTGTGAGGCGACCAGCGTCATCCCTGCGATCATCATCCCCTTCACGCCGAGCCAAGGCAGCAGGCGCGACACCGTTAGCGTGTAGAACAGGCCGCCGACCGCAAAGCCGGCGATGACGATGCCGGCGATCGACAACGAGGTCTGGCCGAGCTCGAACAGGAACGAAGCGATGTAGGGAAACAGCCCGAGCACGCAGCAGCCTTCGATGAACACAGCCGAATAGCAGACATAGGCATTCGGGTTGGTGAAGATGGTGCGATAGCCGGCCTTCAGCGCCGACAGGCTCGTCTTCGGCGGATGCTTGACCTTGGCGCCACGAAAGCCGGCAGCGACCGCGATCGATGCGACGATCACGAGCACACCGAGCACCGCCAGCACGCCGCGCCAGCCGAGGAAATCGCCGATCAGGCCGGAGGCCGAGGCGCCGAGCAGATTGCCGGTCATGGCGCCGGCGAGCGTGCGGCTGATCGCAACCTGGCGTTTCTCGGGCCCGACGAGATCGCTGGTCAGGCTGAGCGCCACCGGAAATACGCCGCCGGAGCCGATGCCCGCGAGGATGCGGGTCGCAAACAGAACCGAGAACGACGTCGAGAATGCGCCCAGGATGTTGGCGAGGCCGAGCAGCGCGAGGCAGCCGATCATCAGCCGCGTCTTGCCGAACAGATCGGCGGCGGCGCCGATAATCGGCTGGATGATCGAGAAGGTGAAGGCGAACACCGCGGCAAAGCCCGCGGCGGTCGCGATGCTGACGCCAAAATCCTCGGCGACGTGCGGCAGCACCGGATCGAGTGCACGGGCCGACAAGGCAGCGGCGAAGCTTGCGCCTGAGATGACGTAGAGCGCCGTCGGCAAGCCGTGATCTGGCGGCCGCGCCTCGCTCTGCTGCATCAGCGCGGATTCTTTGCCAGCGCGTCGAACGCGATCAGCCGGGCGATGAGCCCTTCGAACTCGCGCAGCGGCACCATGTTAGGACCGTCGGAAGGCGCGCGATCGGGATCGGGATGGGTCTCGATGAAGACGCCGGCAACGCCGACCGCGACAGCTGCACGCGCCAGCACCGGGACGAATTCGCGCTCGCCGCCCGAGGACGTCCCCTTCCCGCCCGGCTGCTGTACCGAATGGGTGGCGTCGAAGATGACGGGCGCACCGGTGGTGCGCGCCAGGATCGGCAGCGCGCGCATGTCGGAGACGAGCGTGTTGTAGCCGAACGAGGCGCCGCGCTCGGTGACGAGCACGTTGGGATTGTTCGCGCTCGTGATCTTGGTCACGACGTTGGCCATGTCCCAGGGTGCCAGGAACTGGCCCTTCTTGACGTTGACGACCTTGCCGGTCGCGGCCGCCGCCAGCAGCAGATCCGTCTGCCGGCACAGAAAGGCTGGAATCTGCAGGATGTCCACGGCCTGCGCCACCTCGGCGCATTGCGTGGCTTCGTGCACGTCGGTCAGGACGGGCAGGCCGAGCGAGGATCGGATCTCGGCGAAGATCGGCAGCGACTGCGCAAGGCCCAGCCCGCGCGCCGCCGCCGCGCTGGTGCGGTTGGCCTTGTCGAACGAGGTCTTGTAGACGAGGCCGATGTTCAGCCGCGCGGCGATCTCCTTCAGCGCGGAGGCGACCTCCAGCGCGTGCTGGCGGCTCTCGAGCTGGCAGGGCCCAGCAATGACCGAGATCGGCAAATCATTGCCGAATTTGACCCTGCCGATGGTGACGACCGGCGCCGCTGAATTCGAAGAGCTCAAGGCAAATCCCTCGTTTCGGCGCGACCATAGCCGCCACGAGGGTCGGATCAACCCTCTTCCGCCAGGGCGGTCCGAATATCAGGGTTGCGCCAGGGTTCCCTGCCCGCCGCCTGCTACTTCACCGCCGAGAAGGCGGTCGGGGTCAGGATCTGGCTGACGATGTTGGCGACGATCTGGCCGTCGGCTTCGCTCTCGGCGCGCGCCTTCATCCAGTCCGGATCGGTCATGAACGCGCCCCACTTCTTCTCGCGCTCGGCAAGCGAGTCCCAGGCGAGGAAATAGGTCAGCTCCTGGTTGGATTCGCCGATCAGGGTGGTGAAGAACCCGGCCTGCTTGATGCCGTGCTTCTCCCAGATTTTTAGCGTGGCGGTCTCGAAGCGCTTCAGCAGCGCCGGCAGGCGGCCCGGCACGCAGCGATAGATACGCATTTCGTAGATCATTCTTGCTCCCTCCCTGGCAGGAGCGGCGGTTATACCCGCTGGCCACAACTCTGTCTTGAGCCTCGCCCGGGCGACCTCATGGCGTTTCGCGCATAGCTCGATAGCGCGGAGCCGGCGCTCTTGATAATGTGCAGGCTCGGTCCGGACGGATCAGCCGCCGACGGCCCGAGCAATCGGCAAAACGACCGAAGCGATCAAAGGGGGGCAGAGGCAATGACCTATTTTGATCTCGGACCCTACAGCCGCAAGATCAGCACGACTTCGCCCGATGCGCAGCTCTGGTTCGACCGAGGGCTCAACTGGGTGTTCGGATTCAACCACGGCGAGGCGATCAAATGCTTTCGCAAGGCGCTCGAGTTCGATAACAGCTGCGCCATGGCCCACTGGGGCATCGGCTACGCCGCGGGTCCCAACTACAACCTGCCCTGGGTCCGCTATGACGCACAAGGCCGTCAATTGGCGCTGGCGGCATCATACGATGCGACGCAGGACGCGCTCGCGCAGGCGGATAGGGCGAGCCCGGTCGAGCAAGCGCTGATCCGCGCCTTGTCGGTGCGCTATCCGCAGCGTGAAGCGATCGAGGACATGGCGCCGTGGGACAAGGCCTTCACGCGAGAGATGCGAAAGGTCTTCGCCACGTATCCCGAAGATCTCGATGTCCGAGCCATCTTTGCCGAATCGATCATGAATGAGACGCCGTGGCTGATGTGGGACCTTGAGTCTGGAGAACCCACCAAGGGCGCTGGCACCGAGGAATGCAGGGCCGTGCTCGAACAAGCTTTCGATGGATGGCCGGCTGCGTGGAATCATCCGGGGCTGCTCCATCTCTACGTCCACCTCATGGAGATGTCGCCCTTCCCGCAACGGGCGATGCGGGCTGGGGACCGGCTGCGCGGGATCGCCCCCGATAGCGGCCATCTGATCCACATGCCGACGCATCTCGACGTGCTGTGCGGGCAGTACAACGACGTCCTGCTCTACAATCAGAAGGCGCTGGCGACCGACCGCAGATTCCTCGCTTATTCGGACGATCCGGGTGTCTACCTGGTCTATGTCATCCACAACTTCCACTTCGCCATCTACGGCGCGATGTTCCTGGGTCAATACGCCCCCGCTATCGCAGCGGCCGAGGAACTCATTGCCACCGTGCCCGAGCCAGTGCTGCGCATTCAATCGCCCCCCATGGCGGACTTCCTGGAAGGGTATTTGACGATGAAGCAGCACGTTCTCGTGCGTTTCGGCAAATGGCACGACATCATTGCCCAACAGCTGCCGGAGGATCGCGAGCTATACTGCTCTGTGACGGCGATGATCCACTACGCCAAGGCGGTGGCTCATTCGGCGCTTGGCCACGTCACTGAGGCCGAAACCGAGAAAGCGTTGTTCGCACAGGCGAAGACGCGCGTGCCGGAGAGCCGGCTCGTGCACAACAACAAGGTCGTCGCCCTGCTCGGCGTGGCCGAAGCCATGTTGAATGGCGAACTGGAATATCGCAAAGCCAATTACGACTTCGCGTTCGCTGAGCTGCGCAGATCGGTCGCGCTCAGCGACGCCTTGCCCTATGACGAGCCGTGGGGATGGATGCAGCCACCGCGTCACGCACTCGGCGCGCTGCTGCTGGAGCAGGGACGGGTCGAGGAAGCCGAGGCAGTGTACCGTTCCGATCTCGGCCTCGATGGAAAGCTGAGCCGGGCCTGCCAGCATCCCGACAATCTGTGGTCGCTTCACGGTTTGCACGAATGTCTCATGCGGCGTGGCGACAAGGCCGAGAGGCCGCTGATCAAGCAGCGACTTGACCTCGCCCAGTCGCGGGCGGAGGTGCCGATCAAGGCATCTTGCTTCTGCCGCAGGATGGACATCGCGGCCGCGTAACCGGACGTGCGAGCAAGACTTTGGTCAGGGCAGACCGAGCCGGCTACACCAGCCGGCTCTGCTTCGCCGCTGCCTCGATGAACGAAGCGAACAGCGGATGCGGCTCGAAGGGGCGCGACTTCAGTTCGGGGTGGAACTGGACGCCGATGAACCAGGGGTGGTCCTCGTACTCGACGATTTCAGGCAGCACGCCGTCGGGCGAGAGGCCTGAGAACTTCAGGCCGTGCTGCTCGAGGCGGTCCTTGTAGGCGGTGTTGACCTCGTAGCGATGGCGGTGACGCTCGGAGATTTCGGTTGCGCCGCCATAGACCTGCGAGACGCGGCTGCCGCGGTTGAGCGTTGCCGGATAGGCGCCAAGCCGCATCGTGCCGCCGAGGTCGCCGGCCTGCGAGCGCTTCTCCAGCTCGTTGCCGCGCAGCCACTCCGTCATCAGGCCGACCAGCGGCTCCTTGGTCGGGCCGAACTCGGTGGAGTTGGCGTCCTCGATGCCGACGAGGTTTCGCGCGGCCTCGATCACCGCCATCTGCATGCCGAAGCAGATGCCGAAATACGGCACGTCGCGCTCGCGCGCGAACTGCGCCGCCTTGATCTTGCCTTCGGCGCCGCGCTGGCCGAAGCCGCCGGGCACCAGGATGCCGTTGACGTGCTCGAGGAACGGCGCCGGATCCTCCTTCTCGAAGATCTCGCTCTCGATCCAGTCGAGATTGACCTTCACCTTGTTGGCGATGCCGCCATGCGAGAGCGCCTCGATCAGCGATTTGTACGCATCCTTCATGCCGGTGTACTTGCCGACGATGGCGATGGTGACGTTGCCCTCGGGGTTGCGGATGCGCTCGTTGATCTGCTGCCAGCTGCGCAGCTCCGGCGGAATCCGCGAGCCGATGCCGAAGGCGGCGAGCACCTCATCGTCGAGGCCCGCATTGTGATAGGCCTCGGGCACCGCGTAGATGTTGTCGACGTCGCGCGCCTCGATCACGGCGCTTTCGCGCACGTTGCAGAACAGCCCGAGCTTGCGCCGCTCTTCCTTCGGGATCTCGCGATCGGTGCGGCAGAGCAGGATGTCCGGCTGGATGCCGATCGAGCGCAGCTCCTTCACGGAGTGCTGCGTCGGCTTCGTCTTCAATTCGCCGGCGCTGGGAATATAGGGCAGCAACGTCAGATGGATGTAGACGGCGTGATCGCGCGGCAGCTCGTTCTTGAGCTGGCGGATCGCCTCGAAGAACGGCAGGCCCTCGATGTCGCCCACGGTGCCGCCGATCTCGACCAGCACGAAGTCGTAATCGTCGTTGCCGTCGAGGACGAATTCCTTGATGGCGTTGGTGACGTGCGGAACCACCTGGATGGTCGCGCCGAGATAATCGCCGCGGCGCTCCTTGGAGATGATGTCCTGGTAGATGCGCCCGGTCGTGATGTTGTCGGCCTTGGTCGCGGGACGGCCGGTGAAGCGCTCGTAGTGACCGAGATCGAGATCGGTCTCCGCGCCGTCATCGGTCACGAACACTTCGCCGTGCTGATACGGCGACATCGTTCCGGGATCGAGGTTGAGATAGGGGTCGAGCTTGCGGAGGCGGACCTTGTAGCCTCGGGCCTGCAGCAGGGCACCCAGTGCCGCCGAAGCCAGACCCTTGCCGAGCGAAGAAACCACGCCGCCGGTGATGAATATGTACCGCGCCATGGGACTTAACCTCTAATCCCCTAAATACGATTCGCCAAAGCGATTCGCATTCCGCCCCAAAGATTTTGCGGGCCTGTGGGTGAGCCGAAACGAAGAGTGATGACAGTGCCTTGATGGGGATTGTTGATGCAGGACGGTAGCCACCGCCCTGCATGGCCCCCCTGCTTTATTGCGAGCGCGGCACCTGAGGACCGGTCGGAGCCGGTGCCTGCTGCTGCTCGTCAGCCTTCTTCAGCGAATCCAAGATGCCGCCCGAGGTCGGCGGCGCGATCGGCGACCCGCCGGCCGGCTGGGTCTGCGAGGGCTGGCCGATGATCGACGACGGCTTGCGGTCGTAACCGGCATACCAGGACAGGAACAGGCTGGTGAGGAAGAAGCCGACGGCCAAGATCGCGGTGGTCCGCGTCAGAAGGTTCGCCGTGCCGCGGCTCGACATGAAGCCCGCGCCGCCGCCCATGCCGAGGCCGCCGCCTTCCGACTTCTGGAGCAGGACGGCACCGATCATGACGGCGACGATCATGAGGTGGATGACGATGACAACGGTCTGCATGATATCCTTCCGTCACAAGCGGGCGGCGCCTGACGGCGGCCGATCGCGCTTCGCGGGTTTTCCTGAAGTTGCGCGGTGTTACACGATCGGAGGTGGCAATGCCACCCCCGATCGGGCCCGGTCCCGCGGTTTGGACTTAGCTAGGGGCAGCCCTTGGCGATCGCAAGGAAATCGGCCGCCTTCAGGCTGGCACCGCCGACCAGAGCCCCATTGACGTTCTTCACCGCCATCAGTTCGGCCGCGTTCGAGGGCTTGACCGAGCCGCCGTAGAGGATTCGCATCTTCGCGCCCTCAGCCTTGAACCTGATGGTCAGGAGTTCCCGGATAAAGCCATGAATCTGCTCGACATCCTTGGCTGTGGGGGTCAGCCCGGTGCCGATCGCCCAGACCGGCTCATAGGCCACGACCAGATTGGCCGCCGTCGATCCATCCGGCAGCGAGCCGTCGAGCTGGCCGCGCAGGATGTCCAAGGTCTGGCCGGCGTCGCGCTGGCCCTGCGTTTCGCCAATGCAGACGATCGCAACGGTCCCGGCGCGCCAGGCCGCCTCGGCCTTCTGCCGGATCAGCGCGTCGCCCTCGCCGTGGTCGGCGCGGCGCTCGGAATGGCCGACGATGATGGCGGTCGCGCCTGCATCGGCGAGCATTTCGGCGGCGATATCGCCAGTGTGGGCGCCGGAGGCCTTGGGGTGGCAGTCCTGGGCCCCGACCGCGACCTTCTTGCCGCGCGCCTTCTCGGCGAACGCCGCAACCAGGGTCGCCGGCGGGCAGACCAGCAGGTCGGCCTTGCCAGCCGCGTCTGCCGCGCCGTTGAGCATGGCGTCGAATTCAGCAGCCTGGGCTTTCAGGCCGTTCATTTTCCAATTGCCCGCGATCAGCGGTCGGATGGCGTCGGTCATGTCAATGTCCAGCAGAATGAGGTTTGTTCATGCGCTAGCAGAGGTGCTCCTGCAGTTCCAGAGACCAGAGGCCCTTTCGCCGCAGCTTCAAGTGGTCGCCCGGGGCGAGGTTGCGGGGGGAAAGCCGCCACTTTATGATGATCTATCAATTTGGTGACGCGCTTTTGCGGAATCTGCATTAAGACGCGCTCCGTTCCCCTCCTGACCAAACAAGTTGGACCAAATGCTCCGAGGAATACGCAAGGCCTCATCGAACTGGCTCGGCAAGATCATTATGGCCGTGGTGATGGGCGTGTTGATCATCAGTTTCGGCATTTGGGGCATTGCCGACATCTTCAAGGGCTTCGGCCAGTCCACGGTCGCCAAGATCGGCAGCACCGAGATCTCGCTCAACGAGTTCCGCCAGATCTACACCGACCGCCTGCAACAGATCAGCCGCCAGTTCGGCCGTCCGTTGACGTCCGACCAGGCGCGCGCGTTCGGCCTTGACCGCCAGGTGCTGCAGCAGACCATTGCCGAGGCCGCGCTTGACGAAGAGGCGCGCCGGCTCGGCCTCGGCCAATCCGACGAGCAGATCCGCCAGCTCATCATGAACGACCCCAACTTCAAGGGTATCGGCGGCAATTTCGACCCCAATCGCTTCCAAGCCTTGATCCGCAATTTCGGCTACACCGAGCAGCGCTATGTCGCCGAACAGCGCAAGGTATCGCTGCGCCGGCAGATCACCGGCACGGTCGGCGCCGGCCTCGAGCCCCCGAAGGCCATGGTCGACGTCCTGACGCGCTACCAGAACGAACAACGCTCGATTGAATTCGTCCGGCTCGACGCCGCGCAGGCCGGTCCGATCGACCCGCCCTCGCCCGAGGCGCTTGCCGCCTATTTCGAGGATCACAAGGTCCAGTTCCGCGCGCCCGAATATCGCAAGATCTCCTTCGTCGTGGTCTCGCCGGAAGAGATCGGCAAATGGACCGAGGTCTCGGACGAGGATGCCCGGAAGGCGTTCGAGCAGCGCAAGGATCGGCTGGGCACGCCGGAAAAGCGCCAGATCCAGCAGATCGTGTTTCCGAACGTTGCCGAAGCGCAAGCCGCTCGCGAGCGCCTCGTCGGCGGGACGTCGTTCGAGGACATCGGCAAGGAACGCGGGCTGAGCGCCTCCGACGTCGACCTGGGACTGGTGACCAAGTCTTCGCTCACGCCCGCCGTCGGCGATGCCGCGTTCGCGCTGCCTGCCGGCGAGATCAGCCAGCCGATCCAGAGCGGACTCGGCGTCGCAATCGTCAGGGTCGACAAGATCGAGCCGGGCGCCGAGGCCGACTACACCAAGCTTGTCGGCGACATCAAGCGCGAGATCGCGACTGAGCGTGCGCGCGTCAAGGTCGCCGACCTCCGCGACAAGATGGAAGACGAGCGCGGCGGCGGCTCCAGCGTGATCGATGCGGCGCAGAAGCTCGGCCTCACCGCCGTGACCATCGAGGCCGTCGACCGCTCCGGCCGCGCCCCGAACGGCCAGCCGATCGCCAACATCCCGCAGGGCCTCGACGTGGTGTCGCAGGCCTTCAACACCGACGTCGGCGTCGACAACGACGCGATCTCGTTCAAGGGTGGCTATGTCTGGTACGACGTGCTCGCCATCACGCCCTCGCGCGACCGCAATCTCGACGAGGTCCGCGACCAGGTCGAGGGGCGCTGGCGCCAGGACCAGATCGCGGCCAAGCTGAAGGCCAAGGCGACCGAGATGGTGCAGAAGCTCGAAGCGGGCGGCAAGCTCGCCGACGAGGCCGCCGCTGTCGGCGCCAAGGTCGAGACCGCGACGGGCTTCAAGCGCGACGACTCGCCCGCCGGCGTGCCCGGCACCGTCGTGGCGGCGGCCTTCCGCACCGCCAAGGACGGCATCGGACAGACGGCCGTGAGCGGCGGCGGCGAGGTGATCGTCTTCCGCGTCACCGACATCGTCGATCCCGCGGTCGACTTTGCCTCCGACGCGGTCAAGAAGCTGAAGGAGAGCCTCGACCGCGCCCAGACCGAGGAGCAGGTCGCTTCCTACGTCAACAAGCTTGAAACCGACATCGGGACCACCATTAATCAGGCCGCCTTCGCGCAGGTGACCGGCGCGAACCAGTGAGTTGAAAGCACGCGATGGACGACCTGAAATCGATCATTGGAAAAGTGGCGACCGGCGCCAGCCTGTCGCGTGACGAAGCCGCTTCCGCCTTCGATGCCATGATGAGCGGCGAGGCCACGCCCTCGCAGATGGGTGGGCTCTTGATGGCGCTGCGGGTGCGCGGCGAGACCGTGGACGAGATCACCGGCGCGGTCGCGGCGATGCGCGCGAAGATGCTGACCGTGCAGGCGCCGCCGGAGGCGGTCGACATCGTCGGCACCGGCGGCGACGGCTCCGGCTCGGTCAACGTCTCGACTTGCGCGTCCTTCATCGTCGCGGGCGCCGGCGTGCCCGTAGCCAAGCACGGCAACCGCGCGCTGTCGTCGCGCTCGGGCGCTGCCGACGTGCTGGCCTCGCTCGGGGTGAGGATCGATCTCAAGCCGGAGCAGGTCGGCCGCTGCGTGCGCGAATGCGGCATCGGCTTCATGTTTGCCCCCGCCCACCATCCCGCCATGAAGAACGTCGGCCCCACCCGGGTCGAGCTCGCCACGCGCACGATCTTCAATCTGCTCGGTCCCCTGTCGAATCCGGCCGGCGTGAAGCGGCAGATGGTCGGCGTGTTCTCCAGGCAATGGGTGCAGCCGCTGGCGCAGGTGCTGAAGAATCTCGGCTCCGACTCCGTCTGGGTGGTGCACGGCTCCGACGGCCTCGACGAGATCACACTCACCGGCCCGACCTTCGTCTCCGCGCTTCACAACGGCGAGATCCGGAATTTCGAGGTGACGCCGGAGGAAGCCGGCCTTTCGCGTTGCGAGGCCGGTGCGCTCAAAGGCGGCGACGCCGATGCCAACGCGATCGCGCTGCAGAGCGTGCTCGACGGCAAGCCGAGCCCCTTTCGCGACGTGGCGCTGCTCAACGCCGCCGCCGCGCTGGTCGTGGCCGGCCGTGCCAAGGACCTCAAGGAGGGCGTCGCGATCGGCGTCCGCTCGATCGACAGCGGCGCAGCCAACGCGAAGCTGAAGCACCTGGTCACGGTCTCCAAGAGCTGAACTCCCGCATGTCCGACATCCTGACCAAGATCGAGACCTACAAGCGCGAGGAGATCGCGGCGGCGAAGCGAGCGCGTCCGCTCTCCACCGTCGAGGCGCAGGCCAAGGCCGCCTCCGCGCCGCGCGGCTTCCTGCGCGCGATCAAGGCAAAGCACGCCAAGGGCGGCTACGCGCTGATTGCCGAGATCAAGAAGGCCTCGCCCTCCAAGGGACTCATTCGCGCCGATTTCGACCCGCCGGCACTCGCCAGGGCCTATGAGGCCGGCGGCGCCGCCTGCCTGTCGGTGCTGACCGACACGCCCTCGTTCCAGGGCCATCTCGACTTCATGATAGCCGCGCGCGAAGCAACCTCGCTTCCCGTTCTGCGCAAGGATTTCTTGTTCGATCCCTATCAGGTGGTCGAGGCCCGCGCGCACGGCGCCGACTGCATCCTGATCATCATGGCGGCGCTCGATGACGCCGCCGCAAGAGACCTCGAAGACGCCGCCCTCGCCTACGGCATGGACGTCTTGATCGAGATCCATGACCGCGCCGAGCTCGACCGGGCGCTGAGACTTCGCTCGCCGATGATCGGGGTCAACAACCGTAATCTTCGGACCTTCGAAACCACACTCGCGACCAGCGAGGCCTTGGCGCCGCTGATCCCTTCGGACCGGCTGATGGTCGGCGAGAGCGGCATCTTCACGCCCGAGGACCTCGCCCGGCTGGAGCGCGTCGGCATGGCGACGTTCCTGGTCGGCGAGAGCCTGATGCGGCAGGCCGACGTCACGGCGGCGACGCGCTCGCTGCTCGCGCGCCAGGCGACGGCGCGCGCGGCGGGCACGCGCTGACATGGCGCGCCAGCCAGCGAAGAGGTTGGCCAAAGCGAAGCAGGCCAAAGCCGAGGCGGGCCCGGCCCTCACCCATATCGGCGCCTCCGGCGAAGCGCGGATGGTCGACGTCTCGGACAAGCCCGCGACGGAGCGGCTTGCGGTCGCCGAGGGACGCGTCGTCATGACCAAGACGACGCTCGATCTGATCGTGTCCGGCAACGCCAAGAAAGGCGACGTACTCGGCACCGCGCGCATCGCCGGCATCATGGCCGCCAAGCGCACCTCGGAGCTGATCCCGCTCTGTCATCCGCTCGCGCTGTCAAAGGTCATCGTCGATATCGAGCCTGACGCCAAGCTGCCGGGCTGCGTGGTACGGGCCAGCGTGAAGGTGACGGGACCGACCGGCGTCGAGATGGAGGCGCTCACGGCGGTGTCGGTCGCCTGCCTCACCATCTACGACATGATCAAGGCCGTCGAGCGCGGCGTGCGCATCGAGGGCATCCATCTGGTCGAGAAGCTCGGCGGCAAATCCGGCCATTACCGCGCCTGACGCGGGTTTGCGCAAGCACGCCGGTTTCGCGCCGCGCGCATGGATTGCTTTTGCGCGCGAGCATTCACGTCTCGTTAACCGCGCTTCCTAACTTTACTTCCACACCGTCACCGTAAACCAACGGATGTTCTCAGGGTCCTGAATTGATCCTGACGTGTGCGCGGCAACGAATCCAGCATGAAGATGAAATTCGGCAATCGTCTGTTTGACCAGGTCTTCGTGCGCAGCGGTCCGATCCGCTGGCTGGTGGTTGGCGGCACGCTGCTGATCGCGGCCATCGCCATAGGCTCGGTCCTGATCGCGCAAAATTTCCGGGAGCGGGCGCTGCGCAATTCCGGCCGCGAGCTGGAAAACACCGTACTGCTGCTCGCTCATCATTTCGACCAGCAATTGCAGGACTTCGCCGTCATCCAGAAGGATTTCGTCGATCACGTCCGCACCACCGGAATTGCGACCGGAGAGGACTATCGCAAGCGCCTCTCGGGCGAGGACGTGCATCGGAGGCTGCGGTCGAAGATCGAGGCGCTGCCCTACATGGGCGGCGTCAACATCATCGATGCCGAAGGCAATCTGATCAATTCGTCGACGGCGTGGCCGGCCCCCAAGGTGAATGTCGCCGATCGTGCCTACTTCCGCACCTTCAAGTACGATCCCAATGCGCCTGATGTCCTGATCGAGCCGCTGCACAGCCGCGTCTCCGGTGCGTGGACCATTCTGGTGGCCCGGAGGGTCGTCGGGCCACGCGGCGAGTTCCTCGGTGTGGTCGGACGCGGAATCGAGCCCGCCAACTTCGAGAAGTTCTTCGCCTCCGTGGTGCTCGGCGAAGGCGCGACGATCTCGATGCTGCATCGCGACGGCACACTGCTCGCCCGCTATCCGCAGTCCGGCGAATTGATGGGGCGAAACTTCAAGACCGGACCGTTCGAGCATCAAAGGGTGTTCGGGCTCGATCATTTCGCCGGCCGCTTCAACAGCCCGGTCGACGGCGAGGACCGGCTGATCTCCTCCCGCGCCCTGCCCCACTTCCCGATCCTGGTGATGGCCACCACGACGCGCGCAGCAGCCCTGGCGGACTGGCGCGAGCAGATCGGCATTCTGATCTCGATCGCAGCCTCTTCCGCGCTCGCGATCGCAGGCGTGCTGATTGCCGTCGTGCGCAAGCTGCTGGAGCAGCACCGCCTTTCGCGCGAACAGCTGACGCTGGAGAAGCAGCGGCTCGACCGCGCCGTCAACAACATGACGCAGGGCCTGTTGCTGTTCGATTCCGAGCAGCGGCTCGTGGTCTGCAACCAGCGCTACATCGAGATGTACGGCTTGTCGGCCGAGATCGTGAAGCCCGCCTGCAGCTTTCGGGACATCATCGCCCATCGCAAAACGACCGGCTCGTTTACCGGCGACGTCGATGCCTACGTCGCGCGCGTCCTGAAGGACATCCATCTCCGCAACTCCATGGTGGTCGATACCGCCGACGGCCGTTCGATCCACATCCTCAACGAGCCGCTCGCGGATGGCGGCTGGGTGGCGACCCATGAGGACATCACGGAGCGCCGGCGCATCGAGGAGCGCATCACCCACCTCGCCCACTACGACGCGCTGACGGACCTGCCCAACCGCGCCATGTTTCACGAGCATCTGCGGCAGGAGCTGGCTGCGGCCCGCCACGGCGAGCAGACCGCGGTGCATTACATCGACATCGACGAGTTCAAGGGCGTCAACGACGCGCTCGGCCATCTCGTCGGCGACGAGCTGTTGAAATCGATCGCGACGAACCTCCGCCGCTGTGCCGGCCCGGCAGACTTCGTGGCGCGCCTCGGCGGCGACGAATTCGCCATCGTGCAAGGCGCGGTGACGTCGTTGGATCAGGTCAACGAGCTCGTCGCGCGTGTCTTCGAAACCATCCGCACGCCGGTCGACTGCATGGGCCATCATCTCACCAGCGACGCCAGCATCGGCATCGCGCTCGCGCCGGAACACGGCACGGCGCTCGACCAGATCCTGAAGAATGCGGACATGGCAATGTACGCGGCCAAGTCCGCCGGACGCCACACCTACCGCTTCTTCGAGCCGGCCATGGACGCCAAGGTCCGCGAACGCCGCGACCTCGAGGGCGACCTGCGCCACGCCATCGCGCAAGGCGGCCGCGAAGGCGGGCTCGAGGTGTATTACCAGCCCTGCCTCGGCCTGAAGGACGACCGCATCACCGGCTGCGAGGCGTTGGTGCGCTGGCGCCATCCCGAGCGCGGCTGGGTCTCGCCGGCGGATTTCATCCCGATCGCCGAAGACACCGGCCTGATCAACGAGATCGGCGAATGGGTGCTGGCGACCGCGTGCCGGGACGCGGCAAGCTGGCCCGACGACATCCGCCTCGCCGTCAACGTCTCGCCGGTGCAGTTCAAGAGCGGCACGCTGGCGCTGAAGATCATGGCGGCGCTCGCCGCGTCGAACCTGCCGGCGAGCCGGCTCGAGCTCGAGATCACCGAGGCGGTCCTGATCCGCGACGACGATGCCGCGCTTGCCATCCTGCACCAGCTCCGCGCCATCGGCGTGCGCATCGCGCTCGACGATTTCGGCACCGGCTACTCGTCGCTGAGCTATCTGCACCGCTTCCCGTTCGACAAGATCAAGATCGACCGCTGCTTCGTCGAGGACATCGCCCGTCCCGACGGCTCCGCCAGCATCGTTCAAGCCGTCGTCAACCTGGCGGCCGCCCGTCGCATGACCACGACGGCCGAGGGCGTCGAGACCGAGGAGCAGCAGCGTCTGCTGCGCACGCTCGGATGCTCCGAGATGCAGGGCTATCTGTTCAGCGCCGCCAAACCCGCCGACAAGATGCTGGAGCTGTTCGCGCTGCACCGCAGCCGGCTCGCCCGGCGCGAAAGCCGCGAGAGCCGCCGCCGCGAGGTCGGTTAGGCCGAAACGGCGCTGCAAACCAAATCGCCCGGAAGCGGTCCTCCGCTCCCGGGCGAAACATGATCCGAAACGTCGTAAGATCTAGTTCGGCACTGCAGACTTCGTCGCTGGCTTGGCAGCGACGGCATTTGCCGTAACGCCGTGGAGGAAGTCGTAGGCTGCGTGCAGAGCCTTATCGTCCTTCTCTTCCGGCGGAACGTAGGACTGCGATCCGGTCTGCTCGGTGCCGTCGGCCGACAGATGCCCGCGCATCTGGGATTCCGCCATGGTGTCCATCCGCCCCTTCAGCTCGGGCGGCACGTCCTGGAGGATCTCGATGTCGGGCGCGATGCCCTGGGCCTGGATCGAGCGGCCCGACGGCGTGTAGTAGCGTGCCGTGGTCAGCGCCAGCGCGCCATTGCCGGAGCCGAGCGGAATGATGGTCTGCACCGAGCCCTTGCCGAACGATCGCGTGCCGATCAACGTCGCGCGCTTGTGGTCGTGCAGTGCACCGGCAACGATCTCCGAGGCCGAGGCCGAGCCGCCGTTGATCAGCACCACGATCGGCTTGCCTTTGGTGAGGTCGCCGCCATGGGCGGTGAAGCGCTGGGTTTCTTCCGGACTGCGGCCGCGGGTCGAAACGACCTCGCCGCGCTGCAGGAAGGCGCTCGACACCGACACGGCCTGGTCGAGCAGGCCGCCCGGATTGTTGCGCAGATCAACCACGTAGCCGGCGAGCTTCTCCGGCGGGACCTGCTTGGAGACCGAGGCGATCGCCTTCTTCAGGCCGTCGGCGGTCTGCTCGTTGAACGAGGTGATGCGGATATAGCCGATGTCGCCGTTCTCGACGCGGAAGCGCACCGGACGCACATGGATGATCTCGCGCGTGATCGCAACCTCGAGCGGCGCATCCGCGCCCTTGCGGATGATGGTCAGCTTGGTCTTGGTGTCGACCGGTCCCTTCATCTTGTTGACCGCCTGCTCGAGCGTCATGCCCTGCACGGCCTCGCCGTCGATCTTGCCGATGAGGTCGCCGGACATGATGCCGGCCTTCGAAGCCGGCGTGTCGTCGATCGGCGAGACGACCTTGACGAGGCCATCCTCCATCGTGACCTCGATGCCGAGCCCGCCGAACTCGCCGGAGGTGGTCTCCTGCATCTCGGTCCAGGCCTTGGCGTTCATGTAGCGCGAATGCGGGTCGAGCGAGGTCACCATGCCGGTGATCGCCCCCTCGATCAGCTTGGCATTGTCCGGCTTCTCGACATAGCTGGCCTTGACCCGCTCGAACACCGCGCCGAACAGATTGAGCTGGGAATAAGCATCATTCGCACTCACTGCCGCCCGCGCTGCCCATACGCCGCCCTGCGGGCTGGCTACCAGAAGGGTCAGGCACGCTCCCGTGAGCGCGCCCAGGGGGAACAGCAGGGTTTTCCGCATGAAGGTGCCTTTTGCTTGGCGTTTCTCTTGAGGCTGGGAAACGCCATGCAAATGGCGATCCAGTCCATCTCTCACAATACCATTCTGGTTTCTTCAAGGCCGGGATGCCGCGCTGGCGGGTACACCGAAGAAATCTCTTCGCCTTGGCCTAAACTTTTGGCAACGTTCCGAAACTGTTTCGAAGCAACACGACGCCGGTCCGAGCCGCTCACGCCTCGCAGCTATGCGATTTTAGGATGGTTTTGGAGGGCCGGACGCGATAGGCGATGGCGACAAGACTTCAAATTCTCGGGAGGACAACAATGAATGAAGCGCCCCGCATCCGGCCGGAACGGAACGTCGAGCTCGGCGCCAGCGACGAGCCGTTCCAGAACCTGCACGAGTTCATCCGGAAGGCGCGCGCCAACCTCAACCAGAATGCCTGGGACTACATCGTCGGCGCCGCCGAGACCGAGACCACGATGCGGCGCAATCGCATGGCGCTCGACGAGATCGCCTTCCGCCCGCGCGTGCTGCGCGACGTGCGCAGGATCGATGGCAGCGTCGAGCAGTTCGGCCGCAAGCTGCGTCTGCCGGTGGTGCTGGCTCCCGTCGGCGCACTCGAGATCTTCGATCCGGATGGCGCGGCGAGCGTCGCGCGCGCTGCAGGCAGGTTCGGCGCCGCGCACATGCTGAGCTCGGTGTCCGAGCCCGGCCTCGAGACGACCGCCGAGGCTGCCCCCGATGCACTGCGTCTCTATCAGCTCTATGTCCGCGGCGACGATGCTTTCGTCGCCGATGTCGTCAGCCGGGCCGAGAAGAACGCCTATGCCGCCTTCTGCCTGACCGTCGACACCGCCCATTACAGCCGTCGTGAACGTGACATCGCCAAGCGCTACGTTCGCGAGAGCCGCCTGCGCGCCACCGGCGGCGATTTCCAGAAGGGCCTGGAGTGGCGGACCGTGAAGATGATCAAGGATACGTTCAAAATTCCGCTGATCCTCAAGGGTATCGCCACGGCCGAGGATGCGCAGATCGCGCTCGATCACGGCGTCGAGTGGATCTACGTCTCCAACCATGGCGGACGCCAGCTCGACCACGGCCGCGGCGCCATGCACGTGCTGCCGGAGATCGTCGACGCCGTGAAGGGCCGCGCCAGGATCATGGTCGACGGCGGCTTTTGCCGCGGCACCGACATCGTCAAGGCGATCGCGGCGGGCGCCGACCTCGTCGGCATCGGCCGGCTGCAATGCTGGGCGCTGGCGGCAGCCGGCGAAGCCGGCGTCGCACGGATGCTGGAGCTGCTCGAAGACGAGGTGCTGCGCTGCCTCGGCCTCCTGGGCGCCACCTCATTCGCCGAGATCGATAAATCCTGCCTGCATCCGGCGACCGCCACCAACGCGCCCAGCGTGTTCAGCGCGTTCCCGCTGTTCGATCACGAGCCCTATCGTTACTGACGCGCCATACTGAAGTGAAGGACGCAATGACATCGCTCTCTCCCGGCAGCGCGGATGCGCTGCTGTTCGACCTCGGGCGCGTTGTGCTCGACATCGACTTCTCCAAGGCGATCGCCTGCTGGGCGGGACATGCCGGCTGCCAGCCCGAGGCCATCATCGCGCGCTATGTGCGCGACGAGGCCTACCGGTTGCACGAGATGGGCAAGATCAGCGATGCGGACTATTTCGCCTCGCTGCGGTCCTCGCTCGGGATCGGCATCTCGGATGCGCAATTCCTGGAAGGCTGGAACGCGATCTTCGCCGGCGAGATGCCTGATATCGCCGAGCTGCTGCCGCGGGCGGCGAAGCAGATGCCGCTCTATGCCTTCTCCAACACCAATCGGCCGCACGTCGACTATTTCTCGAAGGAATATGCCGGTCTGCTCGGCCATTTCCGCGAGCTGTATCTGTCCTCCAGCATCGGCCTGCGCAAACCGGATGCCGAGGCCTTCGACCATGTCGTGGCGGCGATCGGCGTGCCGGCCGAGCGCATCGTGTTCTTCGACGACCTCGCCGAGAACATCGAGGGAGCGCGGGCGCGGGGGTTGACCGCCGTGCATGTCACCTCGCCGCGCGATGTCGGGAACGCATTGAAAGCACTGGGGATCTGAGCCGCGGGAAAGCCCGGAGCGCGCTCACTTGCCGGAACAAAAACTGCTGAAATTGTGGAACCTGATCACTTTGTGCATTTTTATACAGAGTTCCGGGAACGGAATACCACCTTTCGGACTCATGAGTCCGTTGGGACTTCTACATTGGACTGATCGACGTGCTGGGCAAGACCTATCTCACCAAGCAAGCCTCTCTCCTGCTCGAATTCGCTAGAACCACCTCGGATTCTGACCTCTCCGCCAAGCTGATCAGCAAGGCCGCCGACCTGAAATCCCAGGCCGATCCGCTGCCCGACAAAGATCAGGGTCCCAAGGCGCCCGACGTCGCGGATTTCAGTCCAGGCGATCCGACGGAGCGTTGACCGATGCTGGCCGTGGCGCTCGTCATTCTCGTCCTTGCCATGGCAATCCTCGTTCCGGTCTGTCTCGCCTTCCGCATCATGCCGCGGCGGAGTTGAGCCGACCTCCTCCACCCCGCGATCACGCAGGATAAATCATCCCGCGTGCTGCTTTGCCTCACGCCTGCACTCGGCTAGAACTCTCGCCGCCCATTGACTGATGTGCTCAGCAGGAGTTCGCCCGTGGCCCTGATGCCGGTTTCTGACGCGCTTGCCGCGGTGTTGGCCGGCGTCGAGCCGCTGGCTGAACAGATGGTTTGCCTCGACGAGGCCTACCATCGTGTGCTCGCCCGCGATGTCGCGGCACGGCGCACGCAGCCGCCGGAGGCAATGTCGGCGATGGACGGCTATGCCGTGCGCACGGCGGACGCGGCATACGATTCGAGGTTGACCGTCGTCGGTGAGGTCGCGGCGGGCCGGCCGTTCGCGGGAAGCGTCGGCCCCGGCGAAGCCGTGCGGATCTTCACCGGCGGCGTCGTTCCCGACGGCGCCGATGCCGTCGTGATCCAGGAGGACACGGCTGCCGACGGCAAACATGTCACGATCAAGGAAGCCGCCATTTTCGGCCGGCACATCCGCCCTGCAGGCGTCGACTTCCGCGAAGGAGACGTGCTGCTGCGCAAGGGAATCCGTCTCACCGAGCGCGATCTCGCCCTTGCCGCCGGAATGAATCATCCGCATCTCGCCGTCATCCGCCGCCCGAGGGTTGCCGTTCTCGCCACCGGCGACGAGCTCGTGATGCCAGGCACCACGCCTGGTCGTGGCCAGATCGTCTATTCCAACGGCTATGCCCTGCATGCGCTCGCCCGCAGCGAGGGCGCCGAGACCATCGACCTCGGAATTGCCGCCGATACGCTGGAGGCGACGTCCGCCGGCATCCGCAGCGCGCGCGAGAGCGGCGCCGACATCCTGATCACGACCGGCGGTGCGTCGGTCGGCGACCACGACCTGGTCCAGCAGGCGCTCAAGGGCGAAGGCATCGCGATGGCGTTCTGGAAGATCGCGATTCGGCCCGGCAAGCCGATGATGCACGGTCGACTAGGCGCGATGCGCGTGATCGGCCTGCCCGGCAATCCCGTGTCGTCCTACGTGTGCGCCTTCCTGTTCATGGTGCCCTTGATTCGCGCCCTGTCGGGCCGTTCAGCGATTCATCATCAGCGCGAGCGCGCCGTGCTGGGCCGCGATCTCGCCGCCAACGACCAGCGCGAGGATTATCTGCGTGCGCGACTGGAGGTGCGCGACGACGGCACGCGCGTCGCCCTTCCCGTCAGCCATCAGGACTCCTCCCTGCTTGCGAATCTCGCTGCGGCACAGGTACTTCTCGTGCGTGCACCGTTCGCGCCGAAGGCCGAGGCAGGGACGCCTTGCGAGGTGCTCCGGCTGCCCGTCTGAGCCGCCCAGCCACACGCATTCCGCGAGTTTGGCCGCGTTCACCATAAATTAAGCAGTTGCGGAACACATATCGAACATATAGTGTCCGTTCATGATTTGTTTCGAGGATGTAGCGGCTTATTGCCGACTTCATCGTCTCGGAATCGAACGACATCAACCGGGGGACTTTGGTCGAGATGTTGACGCGCAAACAATACGAGCTTCTGCGGTTCATCAGCGAGCGTCTGAAGGAAAGCGGCGTGCCGCCGTCCTTCGACGAGATGAAGGATGCGCTCGACCTGCGCTCGAAGTCAGGCATCCATCGCCTGATCACTGCGCTCGAGGAGCGCGGCTTCATTCGCCGCCTGCCCAACCGTGCCCGTGCCATCGAGGTGATCAAGCTGCCCGAGCTCCAGGCCGCCGCCGGCAATCGCCGCGGCTTCACCCCGAGCGTCATCGAGGGCAATCTCGGCAAGGTGCGCGCGAGCTCCAGCCCGCCCGCGGACGAGGGCGAGCGCCCGGTCGCGGTGCCCGTGATGGGCCGCATCGCCGCCGGCACGCCGATCGAGGCACTGCAGACCCGCAGCCACACCATCAGCGTGCCGCCGGACATGCTCGGCTCGGGCGAGCACTACGCGCTCGAAGTGCGCGGCGATTCGATGGTCGAGGCCGGCATCCTCGACGGCGACATGGCGCTGATCCAGCGCAACGAGACCGCAAATACCGGCGACATCGTGGTGGCATTGATCGACGACGAGGAGGCCACGCTCAAGCGCTTCCGCCGCCGCGGCGCCTCGATCGCGCTCGAGCCCGCCAATGCCGCCTACGAGGTCCGCATTCTTCCGCCGAACCGCGTGAAGATCCAGGGCAAGTTGATCGGGCTTTACCGGAAGTACTGATACCGGAAGTCTCAAGCGCCGCGCGCGCTTCGATCGGCATCGGCGATCCAGGATCGGAGCGGATACTTGTCCGCTCCGGCTGGACGGTTTCTCTGGTTCTGCGCCGGCTGTCCGGTCCATCTTCCCGCGCGACATTCGCCCGCGCAGGCGCGCAGCCATTTCTGCTTCGCCGGTAGAGTTGTGCCGGCAGTGCTGATAGCTCCGGCCGAATGCAAGGACGCGAGGTTTGTTCCTATCGAATCCGGGAAAGATAATGTGATCGCGTGCTGCGAACGCGAGCCGCAGATTTGCCCATAACCGAGCAGAGCGTTGTATGCTTCCACTCTGATAGAGGCCTGCGCCTCGAAAGAGACGCGGGTCGCTATCCCAGCATGAGGAGCACCCGATGTGTGACTACAGCTTGCATGCCGTCGCGACGCGCCCCGCCGTAGTCGGCGAGACGATCGTCACGACAACCTTCCGCGGCACCTCGACGCGCGGCTTCGCTTCTGAAGCCGATCCCTCCGTCGCGGTCTGTCTGCTGCCGGGAACGGAGCTCGCTTTCGCCGACGACGTCCGCTACGACAACCGCTGGATCTGGACGCGCACCGTGAACTCTCGCGTCGGCAAGTTCGGCAAGATCGACCCGCACATTCCCGATCGCCATCATGACGCGATCGAATTTCCCGACGGCAAATATGTGCTGGTGACGCAGCTCGTCGAAGGCCAGCGCGCGACCGTGCTGCAATTGCCGGTGACGCAGCCGGCCCCCGAGCGCGAGCACAAGCCGCAGACCGTCGCCGACACGCGGCCCACGATCACGCGCCTGCCGATCGGCTGACGCCCTTCGGCCGAAAGGCCGAGCCCGGGATTGAAATTGCCGTCGCCGGCCGAGGCCGGCGAGCCCGGTGGGTTTTTGTTTCAGGACATTCGATCGGCGAGCCCGCCGCCGCGCCTCGTCGCCGCATGAAGTTTGGGCCGTCCTGCCTGAATTTTGAACGTTCGCTCCGCAGCCAAATGACCGATGCTGCAGTGGCTTGAGGCGGCGGACAGGCTCGATGAAGACCTTCATTCGCGTCGTTGAACTCTGGGTACCCGACCGGACGCGCATGCGGCTGGAATTCGGCGGCGGCCTCTACGACGAAGGGCTGTCCGCGTTCAAGGCCGTCAGCGAAGAGCTGCACTTCGGATATGACGAGGGACTTCCAGGCAAGGCCTGGGCCTGTGGCCACCCCGTCATCCTCACGAAATTCGCCAACTCCTATTTCAAGCGGACCGATCAGGCCGCTGCGGCCGGCCTCACCTGCGGCGTGGCGGTGCCGGTGTTCGCGGGCGAATTCCTGCAAGCCGTGCTGGTGCTGTTCTGCGGCGACGACGAGGCGCACGTCGGCGCGATCGAACTCTGGCACAACGATCCTGATCTCTCGCATGAGATGGGGCTCGTCGATGGCTATTACGGCACCGCGGACATGTTCGAATTCAACTCCCGCCACACCAGATTTCCGCGCGGCTTCGGCCTGCCCGGACGCACCTGGAAGGCGGGCCTGCCACTGATCATCAAGGACTTGCACGACGCCAAGAGCTTCTTGCGCTGGGAGGACGCCGCCAAGGTCGGGATCAATCTCGGCGTCGGCGTGCCCTACGGAACCGGTACCGACCAGACCTGGGTTCTGACATTCCTGTCCGCGCAGGCAACGCCGATTGCACGACGCTTCGAGATCTGGGTCCTGAACGAGGACCGTTCGGCGCTGGTCTTTCGCGCCGGCGATTGCAGCGCACAGACCGACCTCGCCGCACGCTATGCGGCGCAGTCCATCGCCAGGGGCGAAGGCAGCATCGGCGGCGCCTGGGCCGCCGGCATGCCCGCCCTCAACGACGATCTCACCCGTGACGGCTCGATCGCCGGCTCCGAAGCCTGCGCAGCCGGGCTGAGCCGAATGGTGGCCCTGCCGGTCATCGGCAACGGAAGGCTTGACGCCGTGCTGGCCTGGTATTTGTGATCCGCGTCAATCGTCGGCCTGCAAGTCGGCCTCGGATGGCGTTGCGTCCCGGCTGCGGGGCACGGCCGCCTTCGGCACCAGGCTGCCGTCGAAATCCCCCTCGCCGGCGCCGGCAGGCAGCCAGGGACGGCTTGCCCCTCTCGCTCTCACCGCCTGCACCGAAAAACCCTCTCCGCTTCGCGTCAGAGCCAGTGCGCCCTGACTGGCAAGACGCGCCCGATCGACCACCATCGCCGCGCAATCGGACGGCGCGGGCCGCGCCGTCACCACCAGCGCGGCGCGGCTGCAATCATCAGCCAGCGCGTCGATGCGCGTCGCCAACGCGATCAGCCGTCCGTCCGCGAGCGGCGCCACGCAGCCGGACTCGTCACACGACACCCCGCTCGCCAACGAGGCGTTGCCGGCATCGCGCGGATCGGCATCGGCAGCCAACCACTCCTTCAGCAGGAAGCTGTCCTTGCCGGCGCGGATCACCTGCAAGCGCCCATCCCCGCCCCGGACCGCGACGCTCGCGCCGTCCCCGGCAATCAGGATATCCGGCTGCCGTACCGACAGCCCCCAGAGGATCGCTGCCAGCAGCACCAGGGCGCCGGACCAGCGCAAGGGCGTGCGCAACAGGCCCATCACGATGAGCCCGAGGCTCGCCGCGATCAGCGGCGCGATGCCGAAGGCGGGAATGCGGCCGACGGCGCCCGGCAGGGCCGCCACCCAGCGCGCGACCAGGACCATCCACTCGATGCCGATCCCCATCAACCACCAGAACACGCCGTCGAGCCCGAAGGGCGCAGCGAGCAGTCCGAGCAGCCCGGCCGGCATCACCAGCGCCGAGACCACCGGCATGGCGCCGAGATTGGCGAGCACGCCGTATGGCGTCACGCGATGGAAGTGGAAGGCGGCGTATGGCGTGGTCGCGAGCCCCGCGATCAGCGAGGCCAGGAACAGCATCGCGATCTCGCGGCCGCCCCACAGCGCGATCCGCGCCGTCGCGGAATGATCGGGCGAGGCGAGCAGGTTCGGCATGCCGATCTGCACCAGCGCCACCAGCCCGAGCGTTGCCGCAAACGACATCTGGAAGCTCGGATGCACCAACGCCTCCGGCGCGACCGCGAGCACGATCAGCGCCGCCACCGCCAGCGTGCGGAAGGTGATGGCGCGGCGGTCGACCATCACGGCGATCAGCACCACCGCCGTCATGAAGAAAGATCTTTGCGTCGCGACCTCCGCGCCCGACAGCAGAAGGTAAAACGCGGCCGCGACCAGCGCCGCCGCCGCCGACCACTTCTTGATGGCAAAGCCGGCCGCCAGCCCCGGGATCAAGGCCAGCAGCGCGCGCACCGCGAAGAAGACGACGCCGGCGACGACCGCCATGTGATAGCCGGAGATCGACAGCACATGGCCGAGTCCCGAGACGAACATGGCATCGTTCACGGGCGCGGTGATCGCATCGCGCCGCCCCGTGAGCAGCGCCGTCGCAATCGCGCGGTTGTCGCCTTCGAGCGTTGCGCGGATGCGCGCATCGATCGCGTCGCGCAGGCCCTGCATGAAGGCGGCATAGCGCAGCCGCAGGCCGCCGCCATCCGGCGGCGAGGACGCCGTGATCGCGCCCATCACGAAGCCGGAGGCGCCGATGCCCTGGAAGAACATGTCGCGCGAGAAATCGTAGCTGCCGGGGCGCACCGGTGAGATCGGCGGCATCAGCCGCGCCTTCAATTGCACGAAGCTGCCGACCTCCGGCGCCGTGCCCTTGCGCACCGAGAGGCGGACGCGCTCGAGCTTGACGTCGCTGCGCTGCGCCTCTATCGCGCTGACGCGCAGCACGAAGCGATCGGTGCGCTCGCGGATGTCGCGCGCTTCCACGAAGCCCGACAGCGACACCGAATAGAGCGGTTTTGCCAAAACGGTGTGCGCGATACGCGCGGTCTTCCAGGTCGCCACGGCAAAACCAGCCGCGACCGCCGCGAGCATGATAGCAGGCGCAAACAGCCGACTTCGCCGCAGCAGCAACGCGCCGAGCATCAGCGCGATGGCTGTGGCGGCAACCACCCACAGCACCGGCTCATGATCGGCGGCGAAATAAAGCGCGATGCCGCCGCCGAAGGCGACCGGCACCCACGGCAACAACCGGCCAGGCCCGGCCTCGGCCCGCGCCCATTGGCGCAGCGTGTCGACGATCGCCGGCCAGATGCCGAGGCCCGCTGGCGCCAAGCCGCCGGCCGGGGCGGCGCGGCCGACCGGCCACGTCCCGGCAACTCCCTGGGACCGTCCTGGCCGGCCCGGCTCCGCCATTCCCCTGCACCTTACGATACGCGACGGCTGCAGAGGCTACCGGACCGTGCGGCTGCGCGAATAGCGGTACAGATCAGGAACAGGCGTGGACCGGCTTACTTTTCCTCTTTCATCGTCACGGCGACGTCCGCCTTGGCAGACAGCCTCACCTTGTGTCCTTCGACATCGGCAACAACGCCCTTGTCGATGAAATGATGGTGCCCTTTGGAGTCACCTCAACCCTCGGAGAGAACTCCGGTTCGTATCCTTCCGTCATTCCGGGGCGCGCCACTTGGCGCGAGCCCGGAATCCATAACCACGAACTGGGGTTATGGATTCCGGGCCTGGCCCTTCGGGCCATCCCGGAATGACAAACTGGTGAAGAGAGTCCTGCTCAGATCAGCGGCGCCTGCGACGAGGCGTGGTGATTGACGATCTTCCAGTCGCCGTCCTCGCGGATGATGACCCAGCTCATCTTGACGACGAGATCATCCCGCTCGCCCGCGAGATCGAACGTGATGGTCGCGGCCATGTTGATCAGATCAGGGCCGGCCTGCGCGGCGTGCACGTCGGAGAAGGTCGCGCTCGGCCTCCCCCAGCGCGGCAGGCCGTTGAAATAGTCGGCGACGCCATCTCGGCCGCGATAGAGCTTCGGGTTCGAACCGAAGAAGAACGCGTTCCTCGCATAGAGCGACGACAGCGCGGCTGCATCGAGCGTCGCGAAGCCGGCGCACCATTTCGCGATGATGGCGGAAACGATGGCGTCGGCTTCGCTGCTCATGTCCTGCTCAGCCCTTCTCAACCCTTGGCGACTTCCTTCGCGAACGTGTCGCGCAGGCCGATGGTGCGCGAGAACACCGGCTTGCCGGGCGTCGAGTCCTTGTCGCGCACGAAATAGCCCTGACGCTCGAACTGCATCGGCTCGGTCGAATTGCTCTCCGCAACGGATGCCTCGACCCGCGCATCGGCGAGGATCTCCAGCGAGTTCGGGTTGAGATCGGCCGCGAAGTTTGAGGCATCCGGGCTCGGATTAGCGAACAGCTGGTTGTAGATGCGGATCTCCGCCGGCTTGGAGGCCGCTGCCGGCAGCCAGTGCATGGTCGCCTTGACCTTGCGGCCGTCCGGCGCATTGCCGCCCTTGGTCGCAGGATCATAGGTGCAGCGCAGCTCCACCACCTCACCCTTGTCGTTCTTAATCACGCCGGTGCACTTGACGAAATAGGCATAGCGCAGCCGCACCTCGTTGCCAGGCGACAGGCGGAAGAACTTCTTCGGCGGGTTCTCCATGAAGTCGTCCTGCTCGATATAGAGCTCGCGGCCGAACGTGATCTTCCGCGTGCCTGCCGAGGGATCGTCGGGATGATTGATCGCCTCGAGCTCCTCGGTCTGCCCTTCCGGATAATTCTCGATCACCACCTTGAGCGGCTTCAAGACCGCCATGCGCCGCTGCGCCGTGCGGTTCAGCTCCTCGCGGATGCAGAACTCCAGCATGCCGACATCGACGACGCTGTTGGCCTTGGCGACGCCGATGCGCTTGACGAACTCGCGCAGCGCGGCCGGCGGCACGCCGCGCCGGCGCATGCCCGCCATGGTCGGCATGCGCGGATCGTCCCAGCCCGCGACATGGCCGTCGCGGACGAGCTGCGTCAGCACGCGCTTGGACAATAGCGTGTAGGTCAGGTTCAGCCGCGCGAATTCGTACTGATGCGGCTGTGAGGGCACCGGCAGCTTCTCGATGAACCAGTCGTAGAGCGGCCGGTGGTCCTCGAACTCCAGCGTGCAGATCGAATGCGTGATGCCTTCGATGGCATCCGACTGGCCGTGGGCATAGTCGTAGCTCGGATAGATGCACCATGCGTTGCCGGTGCGCGGATGGTGCGCATGCAGGATGCGGTACAGCACGGGGTCGCGCAGATTGATGTTGCCCGCGGCCATGTCGATCTTGGCCCGCAGCACGCGCGCGCCGTTGGGGAATTCGCCCGCCTTCATGCGGCGGAACAGGTCGAGGTTCTCCTCCACGGAGCGTTCGCGGAACGGCGAATTCTTGCCGGGCTCGGTCAACGTGCCGCGCGAGAGGCGGATCTCCTCCTGGGTCTGGTCGTCGACATAAGCGAGGCCGTCGCGGATCAGCTGCTCCGCCCATTCGTACAGGCGGTCGAAATAGTCCGAGGCGAAGAACAAGTTCTTGCCCCAGTCGAAGCCGAGCCAGCGCACGTCGGCCTGGATTGAATCGATATATTCCTGCTCTTCCTTGACCGGGTTGGTGTCGTCGAAGCGCAGGTGGCAGCGGCCCGGAAACTCCTGGGCGACGCCGAAGTTGAGTGCGATCGACTTGGCGTGGCCGATATGCAAGTAGCCGTTCGGCTCCGGCGGGAACCGGGTCACGATCTCCTTATATTTGCCCTGATCGAGGTCGGCCTGGATGATGTCACGAATGAAATCGCGCCCAACCTCAGCTGCCACCGGTTCTGTCATTACGAAAATCCTGTAGGGAAATCAGCGGTCCTTCTGCCAAATTCGCGTGGCCGCGCCAAGAGCATAAGCAAGGCCTGCCGGGTCCGCAGTCGCCCTTTAGTTATGTCCCGTTCCTGCTATACACCACCGCCTCCAATGCATAGGCCCTGCCAAGAATGTCCGATTCCGTCGTCACGCGCTTCGCTCCCTCGCCGACCGGCTTCCTCCATATCGGGGGCGCCCGCACGGCGCTGTTCAACTGGCTCTATGCCAAGAAGCACGGCGGCAAGATGCTGCTGCGGATCGAGGACACCGACCGGGAACGCTCCACGGAGGCGGCGATCGGCGCCATCCTCGACGGGTTGAAGTGGCTCGAGCTCGGCTGGGACGGCGAGGTCATCTACCAGTTCGGCCGCGCCGCCCGGCACCGCGAGGTCGCCGAGCAGCTGCTGGCCGACGGCAAGGCCTATCGCTGCTACGCCACCGCCGAGGAGCTTGCCGCCATGCGCGAGAAGGCGCGCAGCGAGGGGCGCACCCGCCTCTATGACGGCATGTGGCGCGACCGCGACCCGGCGACGGCTCCGAGCGACGTCAAGCCCACCATCCGCCTGCGCGCGCCGCAGACCGGGGAGACCGTGATCGAGGACCAGGTGCAGGGCCGCGTGGTCTGGCAGAACGAGAACCTCGACGATCTCGTCCTGCTGCGCGGCGACGGCAACCCGACTTACATGCTCGCCGTGGTGGTCGACGACCACGACATGGGCGTCACCCATGTGATCCGCGGCGACGACCACCTGATCAACGCCGCGCGCCAGAAGCAGATCTACGATGCGATGGGCTGGGCGCTGCCCAGCATGTCCCATATCCCGCTGATCCACGGCCCGGACGGCTCGAAATTGTCCAAGCGGCATGGCGCGCTCGGCGTCGATGCCTATCGCGCGATGGGGTACCTGCCGGCTGCGCTGCGCAACTATCTCGTCCGGCTCGGCTGGAGCCACGGCGACCAGGAGATCTTCTCGACCGAGGAGATGATCGACGCGTTCGATCTCGGCAGCGTCGGCCGCGCCGCCGCCCGCTTCGATTTCGCCAAGCTGGAAAACCTCAACGGCCACTACATCCGCCACGCGGACGATCAATCGCTCGTGAAGATGCTCGAGGACGTGCTCGACCACATCGTGCCGAGCCGCGACGAGATCAAGGCCAAGTTAAACGACACCACGCGCGCGCAGTTGCTCAAGGCCATGCCGGCCCTCAAGGAGCGCGCCAAGACCTTGATCGAGCTGATCGACGGCGCCCATTTCATCTTCGCCGACCGGCCGCTGGCACCGGATCCAAAGGCGCAGGCGCTGCTGACGCCCGAGAACCGCAAGCTGATCGGCCAGCTACATTCCGCGCTGGAGAAAGTCGAGACGTGGAGCGGCGCCAGCACCGAGGCCGCGCTGCGCGCCTTCGCCGAGGAAAATAGTCTCAAGCTCGGCGCTGTCGCCCAGCCGCTTCGGGCGGCGCTCACCGGACGGACGACGTCCCCTGGTATATTTGAGGTTTTGGACGTGCTGGGGCGCCAGGAAAGCCTCGGCCGGCTTAGGGATCAGGCTACAACGTAAGTCGACCATGCGTGCGGCGATCTTGCAGCGCACATAGCAATAATATACCCATCTCCCCCACATTCTGGAACATCCGGCCTGCCCCTATGGTCGCCCTGGGGGTCTCCGGCTCCGGCCCGTCTCACCACACATCGGGGACCTCTGATGGACGCAAAAGAAAGCCCAAAGACCGCGACGCTGACGGTCGGAAACAAGAATTTCGATCTTCCGATACTCAGCGGCAGCGTCGGGCCTGACGTCATCGATATCGGCAAGCTCTACGGCCAGTCCGGCCTGTTCACCTACGATCCGGGCTTTACCTCGACCGCGAGCTGCCAGTCCAAGATCACCTATATCGACGGCGACGCGGGCGTGCTGGAATACCGCGGCTACCCGATCGAGCAGCTCGCCGAGCACGGCGACTTCCTGGAGACCTGCTACCTCCTGCTCTACGGCAACCTGCCGACCGCCGCGCAGAAGAAGGATTTCGACTACCGCGTGACCCATCACACGATGGTGCACGAGCAGATGGCCCGCTTCTTCCAGGGCTTCCGCCGCGACGCCCATCCGATGGCGATCATGGTTGCGGCCGTCGGCGCGCTCGCCGCCTTTTATCACGACTCCACCGACATCAACGATCCGAAGCAGCGCATGATCGCCTCCATGCGCATGATCGCGAAGATCCCGACGCTGGCTGCGATGGCCTACAAGTACACCGTCGGCCAGCCCTTCATTTATCCGAAGAACTCGCTCGGCTTTGCCGAGAACTTCCTGAACATGTGCTTCGCGGTGCCCTGCGAGGACTACAAGGTTAGCCCGGTGCTCGCCGACGCGCTGGAGAAGATCTTCATCCTGCACGCCGATCACGAGCAGAACGCCTCGACCTCGACGGTGCGCATCGCCGGCTCCTCGGGCGCCAACCCGTTCGCCTGCATCGCGGCCGGCATCGCCTGCCTCTGGGGCCCGGCCCATGGCGGTGCCAACGAGGCCGCGCTGAACATGCTTTATCAGATCGGCACGGTCGACAAGATCCCCGAGTTCATCGCCAAGGTGAAGGACAAGAACTCCGAAGTCCGCCTGATGGGCTTCGGCCACCGGGTCTACAAGAACTACGATCCGCGCGCCAAGATCATGCAGAAGATGTGTCATGCCGTGCTCAAGGAGACCGGCCATGGCGACGATCCGATGCTGAAGGTGGCGATGGAGCTCGAGAAGATCGCGCTCAGCGACCAGTACTTCATCGACCGCAAGCTCTACCCGAACGTCGATTTCTATTCGGGCATCACGCTGAAGGCGATGGGCTTCCCGGTCTCGATGTTCACCGTGCTGTTCGCGGTCGCCCGCACCGTCGGCTGGATCAGCCAGTGGAGCGAGATGATCGAGGATCCCCAGCAGAAGATCGGCCGCCCCCGCCAGCTCTACACCGGCGTCGCAAAGCGCGATTACGTTCCGATCGGCGATCGCAAGTAAGTCCGGATTTATCGTCCTGCGAAACGGCGTCACCCCACGGGTGACGCCGTTTTCATTTTGCGTGCCGTCCGGATGGCCGGCATGATTTCCTTTCAATCTACGCGAGTTTTCTGGCATGCTGCATCCGTGCTCGCGAAGCCCGGAGACCGGTCATGTCCGCGAAGACTGTAGCGTCCCCACGAGCGAAGGCCGGCCGCCGGAAAGCCAAGAGGCCCGCCGCCAAGGCGCGAGCGCGGCGGCGCCGCACGACGGACGCGACGGCCAACGACACCGGCCAGGATTTACCGCCCGTGCCCGCGGTCGAAGAGCAGTCCGGGGAGTACGTGGTGCGAATCCGCTATGGAGGCAGCAAGGGCATGGACGAGATCGTCATTCCGATTGACGATCGGGCATTCTACCCCTCTGTCCAGCGCTGGCGCTACGTGATCGCCAACCGGAGACGGATCGTCCGTTCGACACGCGACGATCTCAGCCGGGAGCTTCAGCAGCTGATAAAGGATCACGCTCGCAATTTCGACGAAGACCAGATCCTTTCGCGGATCAAGGATATGGCGGCCGCCAAACTTGTTGAAGTCGGAATCCCTTACATTGCGGAGGAGGTCGGGCGGTCGGCAAGACTGTTCCCCTGGGAGAGCGCGCTGTGGTTGGCCACCGCCCCCTATCGCAGCGAGCCAAGCGAATTTGCGGTCGTCCGCCATCTGGTAGTTGGATCGCCATATCATCACCAGCTGGCACCCTTGACGGCGCTCGCGGTCGACAGCGGACCCGGAAAACTGCGC
This sequence comes from Bradyrhizobium sp. USDA 223, assembly GCF_044909005.1. Lineage (NCBI taxonomy): Bacteria > Pseudomonadati > Pseudomonadota > Alphaproteobacteria > Hyphomicrobiales > Nitrobacteraceae > Bradyrhizobium > Bradyrhizobium sp. USDA 223. Next base: position 2,259,712 of record NZ_JBIYDR010000001.1, on the reverse strand, counting down.
GCGCTCTACGAATTCGCGCGAGAGATCGAGATGGTCAGCAGCGCGCTGAAAGAGGTCCGGACCGAAATCATCCGGGATCCAGACCGTCAAGGCCTTCGCGCGAGGATCGAAGCGCTTTCCCCTTCGATCGTGCATCTCGTGGGCGTAGACCCGATGTCTCTGGTCGAGCAAAAGCTCATCGACCAGGCGACCAACGAAGAGGACGGCTTTGTCCTCCGCGCAAGCCCGCAGGGAAGCTCCCAAGGAAGCACTCAAGCCTACGACGCCGTCGGTTCGGTCGACCTGGCCTCGATCGTCACAGCCGGCGCGCAGAAACCCCTGCTGGTGGCAATCAGCAGTTGCTACAGCGCGCAGAGCCTTGCTCCTCTTGCCACCGCGCAAGGCGCCAGGCACGCAATCGGTTTCGTCGACACCATCACCGATGCCGACGCCATGCTGTTCTTCAGCGTCTTTTATCGGACCTTGACGCAGGATTGGAACGTCAAGGACGCTTTCCTTCGTGCCCGGCAACAGTGGATGTCCCAGCCCGGCGGCGACAACGAGCAGCGCTCGGGAGTAGCACTCTGGAGCCAAGTTTCGCTCCTCGACAGCTCTCAGGCTGGAACGATCGCGGCCCGCTCCGCGCAGTCGAGAAGAGCCGCGAAGCACAGGGCAACCTACAAGGACCTCAGGCTGGACATCACTTTGGTCCAGGACAAATCCGTTCCCGGTCGGATGCGTAAGACCTCGAGCGCGAGTTTGAACTACTCGCTGCTTCACAACGACCGCTCGCCGTTCAGTATCTTCACGGTCCACAAAACCAAGGCAGGTCCGCTCGATCTGCTTCAAGTCGAAGTGGTGCTGGAAGTCGGTACGGAATCATGCCGCTGCCGCTTCTCAGAGGAACTGCCGGAGGAAGACGCCACACTCAATCTTCTCGACAAGATCCGGCTCCCTCTCGTCGCGGGCATGCTGCGGCAGACCAGCGAGAGCTTGAGGAGCAACCTCTATATCAAGGTCCAATGCGGCGACCGGATCTTGCGCGAGTCCAGCGAGCGCGTGACCGTGCTTCCGGCAGACGAGTGGCGGGACGACGGCGAGGATCATCGCTGGCTGCCCAGCTTCGTTCTGCCCCGAGACCCGACGGTGTTGAAGGTCGTCGCCTGTGCCCAGCGTTATCTGCAAACATTGCTCGATGATTGCTCTGCAGGCTTCGACGGCTACCAGCAAGTGGTTGAGGACGATTCCAATTCTCCCAACGTGGTCGATCCTCAGGTTCAGGCGATCTGGGCGGCCCTTCAGCACGATCTGCCCGTCAGCTACATCAATCCGCCGCCGTCCTACACCAGCCAGTCGCAGCGGCTTCGAACGCCGACGGAGATATTCAAGGGCAATGCAGCCACCTGCATCGATCTTGCGCTTCTGTTCGCATCGTGCCTGGAGTTCGTGGGCATCTATTCGTCGGTGTTCCTGATTACGGGACACGCGTTTCCGGCCTACTGGAGAAGCAACAAGGCCTGGTGGCGCATGAAAAGCTTTCGATTCGACCAGAGCGAACAGCAGATGCCCGGGCAGATCGGCCGTAGTCAGGACGGCTTCACGACGGGGCAGTCGGCCAATACCAAAGGCCAGACTGAGAGCTGGATGTTCACCGGTACCGACAATCTCGCCGAGCTCCTGAGCTACGTGCAGAAAGGCGAGCTCGTACCGTTCGAGAGTACCTTCGTGACCGCGCGGAAGGGCTTCTTCCAGGCCCTGGAACGGGGCGCGAGCAATCTGCATCCGCACAGCTTCGACGCAATGATCGACATTCAATCCGCCCGCGGCGAAAGCGTCACCCCACTTCCCCTGCTGGACCGGCTCGGCTAGCGCCCCGCGACAAAACACGGAGCCCGCATGACTACGCTCCTTTCTTTCGACGATTGGCTCGCGTCGATGCCGGAAATTGAAGGCGTCCGGCCGCTCGATCGGCTCACGGACGGCATGCGGCCGCAATCCTACCGGCCGACCTATCGGCGCCAGCGCCCGCCGACGGATCCACGGAACGGCTGCCGGATCAGCAGATCATTTCACTCGTGCGCGACGGCGGGATCCTGAGATGGCGCCTCGGCGCCGCCATTCCGATGATGTCCAGTCGCGCCGGATCGCGCGCCGCGCTCCCGACGGGACAGATCGTAAAGCAGTACGCCTTTGAGACTCTCGACACGTCGCAGGTCTATGATGCGCTCCTCAAGCTCGACAGGACGCTGACTCCTGATGCGTCTTATGCGGTCAAACCGTCGACGGGCCTCAGGCGGTTGGTACAGGGCCAACTCCAGCCGCTGACACTGGCCGACCTCGCCGATGTTGCGGGAAAGCGCGTATTGCTGTTGATCCACGGGACGTTCAGCGGATCTGCGGCTCTCATCAAGAACGGACTGGCGAAAGTTCCCGAGGGGCAGCAGCTGCTGACGGGAGCGGAGGCGAAATACGACCTGGTGATCGCCTACGACCACCCCACCCTCAGCGTGAGCCCGGTGATGAATGCTTTCGATCTGGCTGCATTGTTGCGACCTGCGCCGAAGGAGCTCGACATCGTCTGCCACAGCCGCGGCGGACTGGTGGCCCGGTGGCTGTGCGAAGGATTTTGCGAGCCCGCACTGAAGCGCCGGGTGATCTTCGTCGGCTCGCCCCTGGGCGGCACCAGCCTGGCGGCTGCCCCACGTCTCCGCAGCACGCTCGATCTCTTGACGAACATCGCAGACGTCTTGCGGGCGGGCGCGGATCTCGCCGCCGCCAACCCCTTCTTCCTTGCGGCGAGCGGATTGCTGCGGGTGTTCAGCACCGTCACCAATCTCGCCGCCAAGACACCGATATTCGATGCCGCCTTGGCTCTCGTTCCCGGGCTCGATGCGCAATCACGCACCGGCAACAATGAGGAGATTCGACGCCTGCGCATGAATACCGGGAGCGGCGAGTTTGGCGCCCAGCCCATCCAGTACTTCGCGATCAAATCGAATTTCGAGCCGACGGAGATCGGTTGGAATTTCCTCAGGATATTCTCCAAGCCGATGCAGCGTCTCGGCGACCTCGGCGCCGACATCATCTTCGAGTCCGAAAACGACCTGGTCGTCGATACTTCGTCGATGTCCGAAGTCGCGGACGGGCGCCAGGTGACGATCGTCCATGATTTCGGCACGAACCCCCACGTGCACCACACCAACTATTTTGCCCAGAAGGAGACGGCCGCGGCGATCGCGAAGACGTTCACGATCTGAGGTGCGTGACGAGATCGCATCATTGCGCGCTCATCCTCATCGATTGCTGACGTCGCTTCGCCGCGCCCCCTAAATGAGCCGCCGGTGGTGGGTACGCCATCGGCCGGTTTGCTGCCACGCACAACAACAAGTCCGTGCTCACGGCGGCAAGCGCCTTGACAGCCGAAATGCTCCGCGCGCATTCTTACTCTAAGTAAGAATGACGACAGGGATGGAAATGCCGGAGCAGCCGAGAAGTCGGCGGCAGACGCGCGCTGCCATTTTGACTCATCTGCTTCAGTCGGGCGGCTCGTTTCGTCCGCCGCTGGCCAAGGCCGTGCGTCTATCGGAAGCGAGCCTGTCGCGCATCCTGCTTGACCTGAAGGCCGAGGGCCTGATCGAGGAAGTGCGGCGCCCTGCCCCTTATGTCGGCGGCCCGACCGGTCTCGTGTCGCTCGACGGCGCGGTGGCGCTGGCAGCCTTCGAGCTGACGGCGCAGCGGCTCAGCGTCGGGGTCGGCGGCCTGTCGGGTGAACTGCACTACACCGAGCGCGTGCCGCTCCCGAAGACGCCTGACGTCGAGACCGTCGGCCGGGCATTTCGCGAAGCGATGACGTTGTTGCGCGACTGGACGCGACGCCGCCGGATCACCCTCTCGCAGATCGGCGTCTCGATTCCCGGCCTCGGCCGTCTCAGCATATCGGCCAATCCGATCATTCCCTGCGACGTCGCTCGCATCAGCGACATGTTCGGCGCGATGTTCGCGGGCGTGCCGCTCGAATTCACCAATTCGGTCGTCGCGCATGCCACCTTTCACCGCTGCCGCACGGAAAACTACCCGTTCAACGACACGCATCTGTTCGTGCTCGTCAGCCACGGCGTCGCCGGCGCCTGGATGGATGATCCGGCCGAGGCCGATGCTCTGCAGCCGATCGAGCTCGGCCACATGGTGTTCGGGCCTGACGGACCGCGCTGCCGCTGCGGACATCACGGCTGCGTCGAGGCCTATACGTCGATTCCCGCGCTGGCCGCGCTTCTCGGCGTTTCCGAGACCGAGCTGCTCCAGCTCGGCAACGAATGGGTCAACACGGTCCCGATCTCAGCGCGCGTGCGGCAGGAGTTGCGCCGGCGGCTGTTCCGGCTCGGCCTTGCGATCGGCAATACGCTGAACGTCAAGCCGTGCGGCGGCGTTGCGATCAGCGGCTGGCCGTCGCTTCTCGCTGAAGAGGATCGGAAAGCACTGGTCGATGGCATCGACGCCTGCCTGCTGGGCGGACGCAAATTGGCACAGGTCTCCCTCGCCTTCGTGCCGCCGTCGACGGGCAACGACCCGCAGGCTGCGCTCGCCTTTGCCGCCTTCTGTCTCGCCAGCCGTGGCGGCATGCCCGCGGCATCGACGGAGGCGGCCTGACATGCGCTGAGCCTGAACGGCCCGCAAGGGCGAAAGATTTCACACCGGGAGGAACTGCCATGCCGATCACAACAACAAGGCGTCGTCTGCTCGCTGGATCTGCTGCCGCGCTCGCATTTCCGCACCTTGCCCGCGCGCAAGGCGCGGCCAAGCCGCGACTGACCGCAATCTCGCAATGGTCGGCGGGCAGCGATGGGGCCGCCATTACGGCGCTCGGTAAGAAATTCGAGGAGAAAGGGGGCGTCTGGCAGCACTCGCCCGTCCCAGGCTTCACCACGGAGATGATGAACAAGCTGCGGGCCCAGATCATTGCCGGCGATCCGCCGGCCTGTTCGCAGCTCAAGGGGCCCGAGATCGCGGCTTGGTCGAAGATTGCTCCGACCGTGGATCTCGACAGCATTGTCGCCGCCGCCGGCTATGAGAAGGTGGTCGCGCCGGACCTTGCGAAATTGCACAAGCCGGGAGGCAAGTGGATCGCCCTGCCGCTCCAGATCTACAGCACCAACATGCTGTTCCTCTCCAAGCGCGGGATGGACAAGGCTAAGGCCGACAAGATCCCCGTCACCTGGGCTGACTTCAACGAACTTGCCGACAAGATGAAGTCGGCCGGAATGAACTACCCACTCGCCAATGGCGGCACCCGTCCCGATGACGGGCAAAAATTCGAGGCCTCCTTCGCCGGCATCAGCCCGACCGCATATCGCGCGGCGATCATGAACCTCGACAAGAAGGCGCTGGAGGGGCCCGAGATCAAGGCTGCCTTCGCACAAACCCGCAAGATCGCCGACTGGTGCGACCCCAATGTTGGCGCACAGCCCTATGCCACCAATCTGAAGCGCTTCATCGATGGCGACATGGGCATGATGATCCAGGGCGGATGGGCCCAGGGCGTGTTGCGCAACGCCGGGTTCAAGTTCGACGATTTCATCATCGCGCCCGGGCCCAGCGACAACGGCAAGCCGGTCTTCCTCTTGAATGCCGATGCCTTCATCTTCTGGCAGCGCAAGGAGCCTGACTTGCAGGCCGGCCAGATGCTGATGGCCCAGCTCGTCATGGATCCGGCGATCCAGACCATGTATTCGCAGATCACCGGATCGATTCCGGTGCGCACCGATGTCGACCTCTCCGGCGAAGGCTGGTCGGACGGCCAACGGCGGACCGCAGCCGCGCTGAAGGACGCGGTCGCCAACAATCAGGCCGTCCTCAGCCTTGCCCACAACATGGCGCAGCAAAACGGCCTGACCGCCGCGATGATCGACGTGCTCACCGAGTACGTGAAGAACAAGACGATCAAGCCGGAGCAGGCGGTCACTCGTCTTGCCGATGCCGTCGAGGGTGCGCGTTGACCGACGTGGTCGCAACAGCAGCGCGGCCGGCGACGCCCGACTGGGTGCGCCGGCTGCCCGAATATCTGATGATCTGGGTGCCGCTGCTCCTGTCCGCGGCGCATCTGGTGACGTTTTCGCTCTGGACGATCTGGATCTCGTTCACCCCCTCCACCCTGGTTCCTGTCACTGGCTGGGTGGGTCTGCGCAACTACTCGGCGGTCCTGGCGAGCCGGAACTGGCAGATCGCCTTCGACAATCTGCTGCTGTTCGGCAGTGCTTTCGTGCTGCTGAGCCTGGTGACCGGTCTCCTGCTCGCGATCCTGCTCGATCAGCGCATTCGCGGCGAGAACGTGCTGCGCTCCATCTTCCTCTACCCCCTGGCCGTGTCCTTCGTGGTCACCGGCACGGTCTGGAGCTGGCTGCTCAATCCCGGCATCGGCATCCAGAAGCTCGTTCACGACCTCGGCTGGACATCCTTCAGGTTCGACTGGCTGGTCGACCGCGACATGGCGATCTGGACCATCGTCATCGCCGCGATCTGGCAATCCTCCGGCTTCGCCATGGCGCTCTTTCTCGCCGGTCTCAGATCCGTCGACGCCGACATCATCAAGGCGGCGCAGATCGACGGCGCCGGGCCGATCCGAATCTACCGTCGCGTCGTCTTGCCCACACTCTGGCCGATCACGATCACCGTGGTCGTAGTCCAGCTGCAATTTGCGATCTCGGCCTTCGATCTCGTCCGCGCGCTGACCAATGGCGGGCCTGGAATCGCGACCCAGCTGCCGGCGCTCGTCGTCTACGACCTCATGTTCCAACGCAGCCAGCTCGGCCGCGGCGCGGCAGCGGCGGTGCTCATGCTGCTCATTCTGCTCGCGGTGCTGCTGCCCTATGCAGCCTGGCGTTATCTCCGTCGACGGCGGGCCACCCATGCGTGAGCGCACCTTCGCGCCGAGCCGGCTTCTGATCTATCTCGTCGTGTCGCTGGTCGCGGCCGCCTATCTCGCGCCATTGGTTGTGGTCGTCCTGAACTCGCTCCGCAGCAACGAGGAGATCGCGCAGGCCTCGATGATCGGCTGGCCGCAACAATGGGCCTGGAGCAACTACGCGAGGGCCTGGAGCGGTTTCTGCGTCGCCGAAACCTGCGCCGGCATCCGGCCCTACATGCTGAATTCCGCGCTCGTCACGATACCGGCGACGATCATCTCGACCCTGCTCGGCGCAATCGCCGGTTACGCCGTGTCGCTCTGGCGTTTTCGCGGCGACAACTGGATCTATGGCATCGTGACGCTTGGCCTGTTCCTCCCCCAGCAGATGCGTCTGTTGCCCTGGACCATCGTGCTGCGGGACGTCGGCCTCATCAACACGCTGACCGGCCTCGTGCTGATTCACACCATTCAGGGGCTCTCCTTCACCACGCTGTTCTGCCGCAACTATTACGTCGCCGTTCCCCATGAATTGATCAGGGCCGCGCGGATCGACGGCGCCGGCTTCTTCCGCATCTTCTGGCGCATCATCCTGCCGCTCTCCGGGCCGATCTTGATCGTCACGGTGATCTGGCAGTTCACCCACATCTGGAACGAGTTCCTCTATGGCGTGACGTTCACCACCGGCCAGCAGCAACCCGTCACCGCAGCTCTCATCGCGCTGTCCGCCGCAATCGCCGATATCCCGCAGCATGGCGTGCAGAGCGCAGCGGTGATCATCGCCGCGCTGCCCACGCTGTTGATCTACCTTCTCGGCGGCAAGTACTTCGTCCGCGGCCTGACTGCCGGGGCCGTGAAATGATGGAGTTGTCATGGCAGCACTGAGCATTCGCGCCCTGTCCAAGCGCTACGCCAATCTGGAGGTGCTGAAGGACATCGCGCTCGACATCGAGAGCGGCGAGTTCACCGTGCTGGTCGGACCGTCCGGCTGCGGCAAATCCACGCTGCTCAACATCGTCGCCGGGCTGGACCGCCCGAGCGCGGGAACGATCGAAATCGGCGGCCGCGTCGTCAACGACGTCGCGCCGAAGGACCGCGACATCGCCATGGTGTTCCAATCCTACGCGCTCTATCCCTCGATGACCGTGCGCCAGAACATCACCTTCGGCATGGAATGCCGCCACATTCCCAAGACCGAGCAGGACGCTGCGGTCGCCAATGTCGCAAAACTGCTCCAGATCGAGCCGCTGCTCGGCCGCAAGCCCTCGCAATTGTCCGGCGGCCAGCGCCAGCGGGTGGCGATGGGGCGCGCGCTGGTGCGCAATCCCCTGCTCTTCCTGTTCGACGAGCCGCTCTCCAATCTCGATGCCAAGCTGCGAGTCGAGATGCGGATGGAGATCAAGCGCCTGCATCAGCGCATCGGCGCCACCATCGTCTATGTCACCCACGACCAGATCGAGGCGATGACGATGGCGACGCGGATCGCCGTGATGCATCAGGGCAGCGTGCAGCAATTCGCCGATCCCGACACCGTGTACCGCTATCCCGCCAATCTGTTCGTCGCACGCTTCATGGGCTCGCCGCCGATGAACACCATGCCGGCGCGGCTCGAGGCCGAAAATGACGGGCCGGTCGTCGTGATCGGCGCAGGACGGCCCGACGAGCTTCGTCTGCGCCTCAGGGGATATGACGCCGCAGCACCCTTTGTCGGGCGCAAGGTGCTGTTCGGAATCAGGCCGGAATGCATTGCCGAGGGCAGCCGCACGTTTTCCAGCGAAGCGCCTGTCCTCGTCGAGGCGCCGGTGGAGCTGGTCGAGCCGACCGGTGCCGAGACCATGGTGCTCCTGCGGCTCGGCGGCGAGCCCGCGATGGCGCGAGTCTCGCCGGATATCCGCCCCGCGCCCGGCACGTCCGCCGCCTTCGCGCTCGACACTCGCCGCATTTGCCTGTTCGACCCCGAGACGGAGCGCCTAATCGCATGACGAAGACGACCTATTCCAGCCTTGCCGGCCGCGTGGTGCTGATCACCGGAGGCGCCAGCGGCATCGGCGCCGCCTTCGTCCGGGCCTTCGCGGGCCAAGGCGCGCGGGTCGCCTTCTTCGACATCGATAAGGACGCCGGCGAAGCCCTGGTGCGGGAGATCGCGGCCCCGTCCGGGCCCGCGCCGCTGTTCGTGCCCTGCGATCTCCTCGACATCGATGCCCTGCGCAGCGCGATGGCAGAGGCCCGCCGCTCGCTTGGCGACGCCGCCGTTCTCGTCAACAACGCCGCCAACGATCAGCGCCAGGCTCTCGCCGAGGTCACGCCGGCCGAGTTCGACTGGATGATCGGCGTCAATCTCAAGCACGTCTTCTTCGCGGCGCAAGCGGTGGTTCCGCAGATGCAGGCGCGCGGCGGCGGCTCGATCATCAACATGTCGTCGATCGCCTGGATGCGCGGCGCGCCGGCACTGCCGGTCTACGCCGCGGCGAAAGCGGCGATCGTCGGCTTCACCAACTCGCTGGCGCGCTCCGTCGGCCCCGACCGCATTCGCGTCAACGCGATCGCGCCGGGCATGGTGATCACCGAGCGCCAGCGCAGGCTGTGGTATCCGGACGATCGGGTCATCGCCGAGATACGTTCGCGCCAGGCGGTGCCCGATGCGGTAACGCCCGAAGACATTGCCAATATGGCACTGTTCCTCGCATCGGACGAAAGCCAGCGCATCACCAGCCAGTGTTTTCGGGTTGACGCGGGACTCGGCTAAGAGGTGCCCGTTTCGCGCCTTGAAAGATGATCAGAATGATCCGCCCGTCCTGAAGTCGCCGTCCCCAAACGACCCTCCGGTCCCGAAACCATCCGGGGGGGGGATCGGCAACCCTCCGCCAAAGCCCGAGTCCCATGGGCTGGGCCCATGGTGGAAGCCATCACGTAAAACCTGCCCCAGTATCGCACCTCCAACAGCGCCGGTCAGGATACCTCCAAGCACGTTTCCGAGCGATGCCTCATTGCCGAACGTCCCGTAAGGCGTGTCGTAGCCTTGATGCCTTAGTTGCTCCCATTGTTGTTCGACTGTCGCGCGGCGCTGAGCAAGCTCCTTGAGCTTCTTGTGAGTCTCGACTGCCTGGCGAAGCGCTGAATTCATCAACTTATCTGTAGACTGAATGCGGCGCACGATCTCCTCGTCCTTGGGGGTAGGCGTGCGAGTAGCCTCCTCGTAGAGTCTGTGCAGGTCTTCGCGCTGGTCGGCGGCTGCCAGCAGCTCGACCGCATCACGGTAGGGGGCGTCCCCCTCGAGGATCGATGCGTCATAAGTTCGGTCCTGAGCAGCGAGAGCCTCGCGCGCCTTGGCGAGCTGGGCTTCGCGGTGCGTGACGACATCGCGTGCCTTTGCGACTTCAGCTTCAGCGGCCTCGGAACCTGCCTCCACGAGCGCCTTGCGTTCCAAGACCTTCAGGTTGGATCGTTCCTCCTGCAGCTTCGCGATAATCGTCCTGGAGTGGTCCCGCAGCCGCTCAGGGATTTCGTTGAGAAGGGCGTAATTGGCCCGAGCCTGGTCAAACCGGACTACGCCGCTCACCAGCCGGTCCATGTAGCGGGTGAACGGGTTCGCTCGGTAGGCGGCGGTCCCGAACTTCCGACGCCACAGGTACATGAACAGAGGATCGGCTTCGTAGGGACGGCGCTTCTCCTCGCGGTCGGCTTCCGCCTGTATGGCCTTCTTCTCGGCTTGCTGGGCTTGTCCGGCGGCGATCTCGTCAACTCGCGCCCGCACAGAAATCCACTCGGCGTTGGTGCTGATCTTGGCCTCGACGCTCTTACGAATCGTCTCCGCGTCAGCCAAGGCCCGTTGCAGATCATCCAAGGCGGCTTGCCGCTCGGCCTCCGCTTGCCGCACCTGTTGCTCGGCTTCGTGCCGCCGCTCGGTCAATTGCTGCAAGGCTTGCTGACGGCTTTGTAGCAGGCTGATGGCCTCGCGCTCCGCGCTATCCAGTTCGCCGACGACTTGGTTCTGTCTGATTGCGTCGAGCTTCAGCCGTGCGAGCTCGCGGAACGCTTCCGTGCGTTGCAGGCGGAGGCGGCCCACTTCTTCAGTGGCCTTCGTATAGGCTCGCTCAACCTGCGCCTCCTGCTGGCGAGCCTTCTGAATGAACCGTTCGATCTCGGCAAGCGCCTGTCTTCCGGATATCATGGCCTTACCATTGCGTGATCGCCCCGCCAAGAACCGGCAACTTGTAATCCACCTCGAGCTGGCCGCGGTGCTTCTCGCCGAGACTGCTTTGCTGCACGATCCCGTCGTCGTTCTTGTCTCGCTGCACTTGCATGGCCGTCGCCTCGCTCACACGCACGCCCCATTTCGAGACCTCTACGGTGCGGCCGTCCTCTTCGCTCGTCACGGGCAGCTTCAGAACACGCCCGTCGGGCGTGACCGGTTCAACGATCAAATAATAGTTGCGGCTGGTCGGATTGCGTTGCGGGATGCGCCAGACACCAGTCGCCTCGCCTGGTCGTGAAACGATGCGCAGAACATATTCGCGGCGCAGCTCCGTGCGCAGCACGTCGAGATCGTTGACAGCCTGCCGTGCGCCGTCGGCATCGCCGCGGGCAATGGCGGCCTTTCCGTCCGCAAGAAGGCTATCGGCCCTCTCCCGCGCTGCTGGCACCTTCGCCTCCCGCAGAAGGTCCTCATACTTCTGCTCCAAGGCCGCCGGCAGCTTCTCGGCCAGATCGACCCTGGTCCGCTCCGCTTGGGCCTGCTCCTGCGCTGCCCGTCGTTGTGCGGGCTCGACTACGCCGAAATGGTAGGCGCCCCAGCCGAACGCCAGCAGCGCCAGCAAAGACAGTACACGGCGACCGATGCTACCACGATTGACCCAGGCGTGCGCGATCGTGCGGGCGAAGCTGGCAGGAGGCGGAGTGTAGACGAAGCGCTGTTCCTTGAGGGCCTGCACCCCCTCGACCAGGATCCGGTCAGGCACTTCGATACCTTGTCCGCGATAGATCTCGCGCAATCGCTTAAGGAGCTGGGCGTCCCGCTGCTCTTCGCCCAGCTCTCGACTGACGAGATTCTCCTGGTGGCGCAGCGTGTCGACGACGTCCATCGCGAGCATCACGTCATTGAGGCTCGACGGAGCCTTCGATGGCTCCTGCCCGATCGATGCAGCTTGATCAGCCATTGGCCGGCAATGCCTGTCCCTCCGCTACGAGACGAGCGATGCGGCGCTTGCCCTCCTCGACAGCGTCACGGATCTCAGCCGAGTTCCGGGTCGCAAGTTGTCGCATTTCCCCAATGATTTCCTGGGAGCGCTCCTGAAATGTGATCACGGAGTCGACGAGCTTCTTGACCGCATCTGCGCGGATCGTCGGGCCATAGCCCGCCCTGATCGCCGCTTCTCCGACCTGATCGCCAATTTCGGCGAGCACTTCGAGACTGCGGGACACGCCCTCCTTCATTTCATTCAGGGTCTGTGTCGACTCATTGAGGCCGAACATGCCCGTGAACGAGGCTTTCAGAGCCGTGAAGACGGAATCGTTGGTCGAGAAGAAGGTTACGGCTTGCGCGTAGACGCGCTCCTTGGCGTTGGTCATCTGCATCAGCCGCGCCATGACGACCTCAGAGGTGTTGTAGCCAATCGTCAGGTTGTCCGAGAGGTCCTTGGCGATCTGGTAGCGTTTCTCCTCGTCCTGGGTGCGCCGAAGTTGCTCGTCCCGGGCAAGTTCGAGCCGCGCGCGTTCAGAGACCTCCTGTCCTGTGAAGTTGGCCACGGCATCGGACGCCTTCTGCAACTCGGCTTGAGCGCCCTCCAGCCTCTGCTCGGCGATCTTGAGCACCTCCAACGCCATGACCTCGGCATGTTTGAGCGCGCCGCGGAAGTCGCGGTAGGCGTCGAGGATGACTTGCTCGCGCTGGATCTGGTCCTTCGTTGAGCGTGTGACGTCCAGATAAACTTGCCTGATCTCATCGAAGCGATCGGCCACATCTCCGCGAGACAGCTTCATCCAGACGTTGTTGATGCGTTCGAAAAGATCGATCTTCTGGTCTTCCAGCTGGTCGACCATTTTCTTGGTGTCGTCGCGAATGGAGTTGAAGGATTCGGTGATCTGACGGTAACGTTCGCCGATCTCCATCGCCTGAACCTGCTCGCGGACGACCTCGTTGAAGACGCTGGTCTGGCCCAGAGTGCGAGCGATGATGACGATCCGATCCTCATCGAGAGTGGTAATTTTCTCCAGCAACCCGGCAATTGGAGCCTCTATGGCCTGGGGCGGCGCAATTCCGATTGCCTGCAAAGCCCGGGTCGCTCTGTCAAGGTACTGCATGGGCGACGTTGCTACGACGTCAGACATTGGCGCCTCGCTTGGAGTTCTTTGATAGGGTTCCTGAACGCTCTCCTGGAATCGACGCTTACGGCACGGAAAGCGCCTCCCTGAAGAATTGCATCCCAATTGCGTGCCGGTCGTCTTGGTTCCAATGGGCCGCCTGACAGCTGTGGCGCCATCGTGGAACGATGCGTTCGCCGCGCCCCACGAAGGCTCTCGTGGCTCACTCGTCAACAACGCCGCCAACGATCAGCGTCAGGTTCTCGCCGAGGTGACGCCGGCCGAGTTCGACTGGATGATCGGCGTCAATCTCAAGCACGTCTTCTTCGCGGCGCAAGCGGTGGTTCCGCAGATGCAGGCGCGCGGCGGCGGCTCGATCATCAACATGTCCTCGATCGCCTGGATGCGCGGCGCGCCGGCGCTGCCGGTCTATGCCGCGGCGAAAGCGGCGATCGTCGGCTTCACCAACTCGCTGGCGCGCTCCGTCGGCCCCGACCGCATTCGCGTCAACGCGATCGCGCCGGGCATGGTGATCACCGAGCGCCAGCGCAGGCTGTGGTATCCGGACGATCGGGTCATCGCCGAGATACGCTCGCGCCAGGCGGTGCCCGATGCGGTAACGCCCGAAGACATTGCCAATATGGCACTGTTCCTCGCCTCCGACGAAAGCCAGCGCATCACCAGCCAGTGTTTCAGGGTCGATGGCGGACTCGCCTAGGCTTGGTGCGCATAAGACCGTTCGAGTGCCCTTTGCTTAGTCCTACGTGACGTTCGACAATAGTGGTTGGAACTAGGAAACCTTGGGAGGTTCGCGCGTTTAGGGGCCGGAGCAAGCCGTGGAGGAGAAGCATGCGAACAGCAATTCTCGCATTGATTGTAGTTGCCGGAAGCGCAATGACCTTCCAAGCAACGGCCCAACAGCAAAAGGCCGCACCCAGTGAGCAAACCAAGGAGGAGATGAAGCGCGACGTGGACCGGGAGCTCAAGGCCGGCCAGCCCAACGAGCAGATGCAGCGCGATGCGGACAAAGGGATCAAGACCCGCAACTCCGGAGAGTCCGGATACGTGGCCGATCAGGACAAGCCGGCCGCTTCGGCGCATCCTCCGGGCCGGCCGGGAAGTGAGCAGACCACGGGTTCGGGTAGCCAGACCGGCACTCCGAAATAGAACACTCGGCCTGCGCTGCGTCTACGGCGAGTTGCGCGGGCGCCGGAAGTGGCCAGTTCACGGGCCGCATGCGGTCCCGGGTTAGCGTGTCGTCCGCTTGGTTGCCGCCCAAATGTCCTCCCGGGGTCAGTATGTCGCGCTCAGCGAGACCCCGGCGGCAAGTGGCGGCCGTCATAGGGCACACAAGCGCCGGTCGAGGCCAAGACGGTCCCCCGCGTTCTGTCCACCGCCGATAGACGACATCCCAACTGCCTCAAATGATCGGGCTAAGGGTCACGAGGCGACATGGAGCGGGATGTTACTCTATGAACAGCAGTCCCCTCTTCTTATCGCCGTCAAACGTATTTACAGCGTCGAACAGCCGCTTCCGTTCGACTAGCCACGGCTGGAAATCGAAATTGACATCGAGCACGAAAACGAGGTCTTCGGCTTCGAAATAGCCCCCGATTGGGGAATGGTGTCCACTACCAGCACCAAAAATATGCGCGCGATCGAAATTCACGATGTAGCGTCGTCGCGGATCGTTGGAGCGACGGAGATGCTCCAGAAACTGGTTTTCGCTGAGATCGCGCAAGACCGTAACTTTCCGGCTGGTGTTGGACTGGGCGACGTTGGCCAGTTCATCAAGCGTGAGCCCCATGATGCATACGCCTGTCCAGCAACTCCACGTCCCGGCCAGCACCTTGCCTTCCGTCCTTGCCGCCTCGCCAAGGGACCGATACGCATTTGCAACAGCGGCGGGTCCGCAGCGAGAGCCATTTGACTGCCAATCAACGTGTCGTTCAAATGTTGCTGCCACGGGCAGGTGCCACGCACGCTCAATAAGCTCCGGAGTACGTGTGACCGATGACGCTATGGCCTCTGATGGCACGTGCGATTGATTGACCACCAGGGCCCCGGCACACACCAGACTCAGGGCAATCACCAAGCTGCTGATGCTTACGCGGTGCCATCGCTTCATGGATCGGAACCTTGGCGGCAATGACGACTTAGGCGCGCAAAATTATACTGGGAAGCCGGAGAGCGCGAAGGTCCGCGTTCGTCCGGGCTGAAAATGCGAGCGTAATCTCCGACAGGACGACCCGAGTTCTTCTTTGGATCGATGAGAAAAGCGACAGCCAATCGGACCCTTTCCGCGGCACCCCCGAGACGTATCAGCGTCGAGATCCCAGTGCTAGACTTCCTGCTCCTACCGATTAGGAGGACGAACATGCCCGATAGCGTCTACAAGGTCATTGAACTGGTCGGTACCAGCAGCGACTCATGGGAGAAGGCGGCCGCTAACGCAGTCGAGCAAGCTGCTAAATCTCTCCGAGATCTTCGCATTGCAGAGGTCGTCAAGCTCGACATGCAACTGGATGACCAGGGAAAAGTTGAGGCCTATCGCGCCAAGCTCAACGTATCGTTCAAGTTCGAGGGCTCCTGAGCCTCAGCACCTCGCCCCTTCGGGCGAGGACGGCTCATTGGACAGGCGCGTTGCGGTCCGCCAGCCGGACGCTGTGGCCCATCCCGGAAGTTGGCACTAGTCCGAGCGGGACCGAAGTGCTTTGATGCGCAGGAGCGTATGGCGCGTGGTGCCCCCATGTACATGGTCATTCGCAAGTACAGCAAGGTTCGTTCGGTCGCGGACGCCGCTCGTCGCGCCAAGAGCGGCGTTGGTGAGATCCTAAGACAATCGCAGGGATTCAAATCTTACCATGTGCTGGATGCGGGCGACGGTGTCGGTATCGCGGTGATGATATTTGACGACCGCGAAAGCGCCAACGCAGCGAACGCCAAGATACTGGCATTTGTTCAAGCCAGTCTACCCGACCTCGAACTTGGAGTTCCTGAAATCGCTGCCGGCGAGGTTTTGGTAAACATAGAGCCTAATGGATCCTCGGGGATCAAGTAGTCTAGAGTGCTGTCTGTTGCAGGGGCCTGCCGCCCGCTGATCATGCAGTCTACCCGACCCGCATCGCGTTTGCGGCGGTCGCGCCCCGGCACCGGCATATGCCGGCCAAGAATCTGGCGACTGCGCCCATTTTTCGAGGAGCACAATGCCATGAAGCAACACACCTCCGAAGCATTTTCCACCACAGCCAGGAAACTGCTCATACGGATGCGCATCGTGATGCCACCCAGGGATCCCGATGAAGACGAGGAGGACGAAGACGAGGATGAGGAAGATGATGCCGACGAACCGGCGGTCGTGCGCGAGCCGGACGAAGACTAGACTAGCCGGTGTCTGGCAGGCGGCGTTATACTATCTCTCATGGGCTGGGATGCGAAAGACATAGCGCTTCTCAAAAGGCTCTGGTCCGCGGGACAGAGCGCGGCGCAGATTGCGCGCCATCTCGGCTGCAGTCGTAACTGCGGTATGCGGTATGCTGAACCGTCTGGGCCTGAAGCGCGGCCACAAGCCGCCCACAGCGCAGCCCCAGATAAGGCCGGCCCCGAAGCTGAGGCCGTCGTCGGCCTCCTGCGCCCGTCCCATCGCGCGGAGGGTGTCGCCGAGTACAGCAGAGAGGGAGCTGCCAAAGGAATTCAGCCGGCAGCAGCTTTACGCCATTCTGGCTGAGGCGGTCAGAAACACTGGTTAAGAGCTCGCCACGAACCTCCTTGCCCTCCCGTCCATGTCAGGCCCGCCTCGACGGTTCGGAGGTTCATGAGTACGCGCCTTAGCTCGTTCGCCCGCTCTTCCGCCCGCGAGACAAGAAAACAGGGCCCACCTCACACGCATGCGTTGAGGGAACCGGGTTTTAGCTCGCGTTGTTTCGGCTCGGGGTCGTCACAGCCACGTCGCTATAGAGAAGCCCTGTATACGGAAGTATAGTCGCCAAAGGCATATTCCCGATCGATCTTGACCGACTCCGGGGGGATGCGATCCGGCACGAGAAATCTGTCGATTGATCCATCACGCGTAAGCAAGAGATGATCATGCAACATGCGATTGAAGTGCCCTCGGTCGCGCTCGACTCGAATGAATGCAAGCGCCCCGAGGAGGCACTGCGCGAGAGCGAGGAGCGCTTTCGCACGCTGGTGCAATTCTCCTTCGACGTGTACTGGGAAACGGACGCGGAGCATCGCTTCATCCGCCAGGAGTTCGCCGAGACGCTTCCCGAGCCGCCGGTCTCCGAGATCGGCAGGACTCGATGGGAGGTCCCGTATCTAGAGCCTGACGCAGATGGCTGGCGCAAGCACCGGGAGATACTCGACGCTCACCTCCCGTTTCGCGATTTCGAGCTCGCGCGGCCGATGCCCGACGGCGGCAAGCGCTATATTTCCGTCTCTGGGCTGCCCATCTTTGACAAGACAGGGAACTTCGTGGGTTACCGAGGTGTGGGGCGCCACATCACGGAGCGCAAGCGCGCCGAACAGGCGCTGATCGAGAGCGAGGCCCGTTTCCGTACTTTCGTGGACCACGCGACCGATACGTTCATGCTGCACAGTGAAGATGGTCGCGTTCTCGATGTGAATCGGAATGCCTGCGAAAGTTTCGGCTACAGCCGGACCGAACTGGTTGGGGCAACTGCAGCCTTGTTCGATCTGGAGATGGATGAAGCGACTTGGCGTCGCAACCGCGAGCGTCTCAAGGCCGGCGGCATCGCTACGCTCGAGAGGCGCTATTGCCGAAAGGATGGTACTGTGTTTCCCGTCGAAGTTCGTATGCGCGAGTTCTGCGAAGTCGGACAGTCACGAATCATTTGTCTGAGCCGCGACATCACCGAACGCAAGCGAGCCGCCGAGACGTTCCGCGAGATGCAGGCTGAACTAACACACGCCAATCGCGCGGCGGCAATGGGCCAGGTCACGGCGTCGGTGACACACGAATTAAGCCAACCAATCACCGCGGTGCTCTGCAACGCAGAGGCCGCACTGAACTGGCTAGGAACACAATCTCCGAATTTCGAAAAGGCACAGCAGGCGCTCGTATCCATCGTCACAGAAGCCAAGCGAGGCGGCGAGATCATCAGTTGGATCCGTTCCTTGATCAAGAAAGCTCCGGCGCCGAAGGAGAGCGTCGATGTCAATAGTGCAATCCTGGACGTGATCACCATCGCCCGTAGCGAGCTGCTCAAACATGATGTCTCGATCCAGACCGACCTCGCTCCGGGCTTGCCGCTCGTGAAGGGCTATCGCGTTCAGCTGCAACAGGTGGTTCTCAATTTGATCCTCAACGCGATCGAGGCAATGAACTGTGTCGACGTTGGCGGACGAGAGCTGAGGATCAGAACGGCTGCAGATGCTTCAAATCTCGTTGTTGTCGCCGTACGGGATACCGGACCTGGGCTTGACGTCGCAATCGTTGACCGCCTGTTCGAGCCCTTCTACACAACCAAGCCGGACGGGACCGGCATGGGCTTGTCGATTTGCCAATCGATCATCGAGGCGCACGGAGGACGACTTTGGACTGGTGCGAATGAACCACGGGGGGCCGTGTTTCACTTTAGTCTGCCTTCGCAACAGGGGTGATCCACGTCGCTTTAGCGTAACTCACGCCTTCGCTGTTGCGTTTCCTGGCGTCGGTCTTTGAAGGGCCGCTCACGCTTTGGAGGGGGCGGCTCAAGCAGACTTTTATGAAACACCCTAGCTCGTTCGCCGGCCCTGGCGCATCGTTGCGAGCACGATGTCGGCGGCGAGCACGCTCGGCGATGTGTTGCCGGTCGACATGATCTGATCGAGCCTGGCGAAGGCCTCGACCTGCTGCCGGCGCAGCGGAGACTCCGTCAGCACGTCCCGAAGCGCCGGCGCCAGCTTCCCCGGCGTGCATTCCTCCTGCAAATACTCGGGAATGACATCCTTGCCGATCACGAGATTGGCAAGGATCACCGAGGAGACACGGATCGCGCGTCGCAGGATGAACGCCTCGATCGCGCCGACGCGATAGGCCGTCACCATCGGAATGCCCGACAGCGCGAGCTCGAGCGTCACCGTGCCGGATTTCGCCAGCGCGGCGTGAGCGATGCGGAAAGCCGCACGCCGCTCGTTCTCGCCGATCACGATCTGAGGCTTGACCGGCCAGCTCGCGATGCCTTCGCGGATGGTGGCTTCGAGATGCGGCATGGTCGGCAGCATCAGTTCGAACGCACAGCCCTCACCCCTTAAGCGGCCGAGCGTTGCGCCGAACACGTCGAGATGATGCCCCACCTCGCTGCGGCGGCTGCCGGGCAGCACCAGCAGCACCGGCGGCTCACTGTCGCGGCGCGCCTGCTCCTCCGCACTCGGCCGCAGCGAGCCCAATTGCTCGATCAGGGGATGGCCGACATAGCTGCAGGGCGGCCCGCCGAGCTTGCGGTATTCCTCGGGCTCGAACGGCAGCAGGCCGAGCACGTGGTCGACATAGCCGAGCATGGTCCGCGCCCGTCCTGGCCGCCATGCCCAGAGCTGCGGCGAGACGTAGTCGACGATTGGGATCGCGGGATTGCGCGCGCGCACGCGGCGGGCGACGCGATGGGTGAAGTCGGGGCTGTCGATGATGACGAGCACGTCGGGCGCGGCCTCGGTCACTGCGTCGGCAGTCTGCCGGATCAACCGCAGGATCTTCGGCAATTGCTGCACCACCGCGGCAAACCCGACGATCGACAGCTCCTCGATCGGAAACAGCGATTCCAGGCCCTCGCGCGCCATGGTGCGGCCGCCGACGCCGACGAACTGCACGCCGTCGCCGAGACGCTGGCGCAGCACCTTCATCAAGGCGCTGCCGAGCCTGTCGCCGGATTCCTCCGTCGCGATCAGGAAGATCTTGCGCTTGGGATCACGCGACATCACGCGGGCAGGCCGATGACGAAGAGATATTTGGCATCGGCAAGAGCGATCATCGCCTGCGGCTCGGCGGCGATGGTGTTGCCCGCGATGACGGCGATGCCGGCAAGGCCGGCGGCCGCGACGCCCTCGATGGTGCGCGGGCCGATCGTCGGCAGGTCGAAGCGCAGGTCCTGGCCGCTCTTCGGCGCCTTCACCAGCACGCCGCGTCCGGTAGCGGCGCGGATGCGGCCCTCCTCGCGCAGCCGCGCGACGCGGGCGAGCAGCGCGTCGGTGCCCTCGATGTCCTCGACCGCCACCACGTGGCCATCGATCACGACCACGGCTTGGCCGATGTCGAACGGGCCGAGTGCGGTCAGCACCGCCCGGCCGCGCGCGATGTCGGCCTTGCTGGCATCGCTCGGCCAGGCGCGGCTGATGCAGCCCTCGGGCATCAGGAGATCCGGCGCGACGTCCTTGATGCCGACCATCCGGAAGCCGTCCTGCTCGAGGATGCGGCCGACACCCGACAGCAGATGATCGTCGCCGCCGCGGAAGGCGCGGATGACGTTGCCGAGCAGGCGCAGCGTCGTGAAGTCGAACCGGATCTCGGACAGCGAAGGCCGCACCAATGTGCCGATGAAGATCAGGTCGCGGCAGCCCTCCTCGCGGAACAGCCGCATCGCGCGTCCGAGCTGGCCGACCGAGATCCAGCGATGCCGGTACTTCTCCACCCGCTGGGGATCGCAGGCCCCGCGCAGCGGAAACAGCACCGGCGTGATGCCGTGTGCGGCGAGCGACTCGGCGACCGCGAACGGCATGGCGCCGCCGCCGGCGACGATGCCGACCGGTGACGAAACCTGCAAAGCCGCCGATGTCATGCCCGCGGCCATCCCAAGGTCACTCCAAGATCACTTCGCGATGGCGGGAAGACAGAGCGGGCGCTTGCCCTTGCCGATGAAGTCGAGGATTTCGGCAATCGCGGGGTCCTCGCCCGCGAGCGGCCGCGCCGCCTCCAGCCGCTCGGCGAAGGTGCCGGCGCCATGGAATAGCTTCTGGTAGAACGCACGCACGGTGGCAAGCCGCTGCTTGGTGAACTTGCGACGCTTCATGCCGATCAGATTGAGGCCTTCGAGCACGGCATATTGGCCGTTGACGAGACCGAACGGAATGATGTCGTCGCGCACGCCACACACGCCGCCGACCATGACCTGCGGTCCGATGCGGGTGAACTGATGCACGGCGGACAGCCCGCCGATGAAGACGAAGTCGCCGATCTCACAATGGCCGCCGAGCGTTGCCGAGGTCGCGAAGATCACGTCGTTGCCGACATGGCAGTCGTGGCCGACGTGGCTGCAGTTCATGAAATAGCCGCGGTCGCCAACCGAGGTGACGCCCCCGCCAGCGACGGTACCCGCGTTCATGGTGACGGATTCGCGGATGGTGCAGCCCGAGCCGATCCTGAGCTGTGTCAGCTCGCCACGATAGCTGAGCGATTGCGGCGGCGTGCCCAGCGAAGCGAACGGATAGATGGTGCAGCCATCGCCGATCGTGGTTTGCGCCGTGATGTGCACGTGCCCGATCAGCTTGCAGTTCACGCCGATGACGACGTTCGGGCCGATGATGCAATAGGGTCCGATCTCGGTGCCCTCGCCGATCACGGCGCCGTCCGCGATCCGCGCGGTGGGATCAATCTTGCTCATCAAGCCAATCTTACTCGTCAAGAAGGTCGGGTTATGTATTGAAGTCGCTCGGTTTTCGGCTGGTTAGCGCGACTATGCCCGATCTGTCCAGTGACGTATCATCTCGCCGTGTTTCAAGTGCCGGATGAGGCGGCCTTCCCGTCCCGTCGTCAGGTTCATGTGGAGCTTCAACGATCGTGGTCAGGGCCCTGATCCTTCTGCTGGCGCAGCTCGCGGATACTCCGATCGTGTCGGAGGCGGTCGAGACCGGCGAACACCGCCTGGTCGATCTCCAGACATTCGAGTGCCGGGACATCACCCGCAGCACGGTGCTTCAGCGGGTCTGTTACGATCGCGCGCAGCAGGACCTGATCGTCGCGAGCAACGGCGCCTATCACCGCTATTGCGGCGTGACGTCCGACACCGTCGAGCGCCTCCTCGGCGCGCCCTCCATGGGCCAGTTCTTCAACCGGACTATCAGGCGGGAGGCGGCCGGCAGCCGCTACGATTGCACCTGAGCCCAGTGCCGCTCAATCGGTCAACATGGCGCCGACGTCGGCTTCGGCGACGACCTGACCGTTGACCTTTGCATCGCCGTGAAACCACCACATGGTCTTGCGGCGGCCGAGCGAGCGCATGTGATACTCGATCGTATCGCCCGGCAGCACCGGCTTGCGAAACTTGCACTTGTCGATGGTGAGGAAATAGACCGCCCGCGGCTTCTCGGTGCCCTCGACCGACTTGATGCCGATCACGCCCGCGGTCTGCGCCATCGCCTCGATCATCATGACGCCGGGATAGACCGGACGCTCGGGGAAATGCCCCTGGAACGCCGGCTCGTTGAAGGTGACGTTCTTGATGCCGATGCCGCTGTAATCGGCGCGGATGTTGATCACGCGGTCGATCAGCAGCATCGGAAAGCGGTGCGGCAGTGTCTGGAGGATCGCGTTGATGTCCACCAGCTCGAACTTAACAGGTGATTCCGCCGTCATTCCCGTCCCTCGTCCTTCGGATCGGCCTTACTGTCGCGTACCAGCCGCTCCACCGCGATGATCTCCTTGAACCATTGCTTGGTCGGCTTGGCGAAGTGCCCGCCCCAGCGGCCGCCCGGCGGGATGTCGTCCTTGACCGCGCTCATCGCCGTCACCTGCGCCCCGTCGCCGATCTTGAGGTGATTGTTGATGCCAACCTTCGCTCCGAGCGCCACGTTGTCGCCGATGGTCAGGCTGCCGGCGAGGCCGATCTGCGCCGCGAGCAGGCAGTGCCGGCCGATCGTCACATTGTGGCCGATCTGGACCTGATTGTCGATTTTGGTCCCCTCGCCGATCACGGTGTCACGCAAGGACCCCCGGTCGATCGTGGTGTTGGCCCCGACCTCGACGTCGTTCTGAATCAGCACGCGCCCGGTCTGCGGCACCTTCAGATGGCCCTCCGGGCCGAAGAAGATGAAGCCGTAGCCGTCCTGGCCGATCGAGCAGCCGGGATGGATCAGCACGTTGTTGCCGATCAGGGCGCACTGGATCGCAGTCCGGGCGCCAACATTGCAATCCCGGCCGATCTTGACGCCGGGACCGATCACCGCCCCGACGCCGATCACGGTGCCGCTGCCGATCTCGACGTCCGGGCCGATCACAGCCAGGGGGTCGACGACCACACCGTCCTCGAGCCGGGCCGTGGGATCGATGATGGCCGATGGCGCGATACCGTCGTTGCCGACCCAGGATTGCGGCCGCAGCGCGTCGGCGTGCCATTCCCGCGCGATCCGGACGAAGGCGCGGAATGGCTGCGCCACCCGCAGCACGGCCACATGTTCGGGCACCTCGGCCTCGAAGCGCGGACTGACCAGACAGGCCCCCGCCTTGGTCGCCCTGAGCTGATCGGCGTATTTGAGGTTGTCGAAGAACGCCAGATGCATCGGGCCCGCTTCGTCGAGCGAAGCAAGGCCCGTGATGACGTGGCCGCCCCTCGCGGGATCGACCAGCTGCGCCTTGGTCAGCGTGGCGATGTCGGCCAACGCTGCGGCAGGCGGCTTTGTGAAGAAGGTCGGCTGCGCCATTCCACCCCGTCGCGGTCCGGCTTCGGCATGAAGCGGTCAGGCCGCATCATGCCTCATGTCTTGGATCGGCACGATCCCTTTCGGAAACCGGCTCCGGTGATCCGGATCGTGCCGTGCTGATCGAATTAGAACGTGGTGCCGCCGCCGAACCGGAACTCCTGCGTGCGGTCATACCTGCCCTTGCTGAGCGGCACGGCGTAGTCGAAGCGCAGCGGTCCGAACGGCGACTGCCAGATCACGCCGACACCGACCGACGAGCGGACGACCTTGCTGTCGTCATAGACGAGACCGGTGCAGGTCCCCGTGCTCGAGGGATTGATGGTCGACGGGATACAGCCCGGCGCGTTGACTTCGTTGGTGGTGGTCCAGCTCGTCGGTCCCCTGTAGTCGTAGAGGCCGCCGGCGTCGGCATAGACCGCGCCCTTCAGACCCACTTCCTTCGGCAGGAACCAGAACGGCATCTGCAATTCGAACGAAGCACCCCAATACTTGGTGCCGCCGAGCGCATCCTGCGTACCGAACGGGTTCAAGTCGCGCGGACCGATGCCGTTCGGGGAAAAGCCGCGGACGAGGTTCGGGCCCATCTGGAAGTGGTCGAGCATGCGCAGATCGGTGCCGATCTTGTTCAGCATGCCGCCTTGCAGGCGGACGAGGCCGACGATGTCGGACACCAGCGGAGTGTAGTACTTCGCGTCGACGACCGACTTCAGGTAGGAGACGTCGCCGCCGACGCCGGCGAAGTCCTGCCGGAAGTCGACGAGCAGACCGTCGGTCGGGTTCTTGTTGTTGTCCAGCGTGTTGTAGGTCAGCGTGTAGCCGAGCGCCGAGGTCAGCGTCTTGCCGCCGGCGAGCTCCTTGCGCACCGGCAGCGAGGCTTCGCCATCGTTGTAGCAGCCGAGCCCGCTGGTCGACGACAGATCAATCGGCGGCGTCTGAGACGCGGCGAAGGCCGGGCTGGGGTTGAAGGTAGACGAACCAAGGACGTTATTACAGTTCGCCAGATACGACGGCAGGGTGATTTCCTGCTGATAGATCGAGTAGCGCACCTGGAGCGAGAGATCTTCACGCAAGGAGAAGCCGAGGCGCGGCGAGAAGCCGAGCGTCTTGGTGCCGTAGGAGATGTAGCTGTTGGACTTCTGCTCACGCTGATAGAGGTCGAGGCCGAGCGCGACGCGGTAGTCGAGCAGGTACGGCTCGACAAACGACAGCGAGTAGCCGCGCGCATACTGGCCATAGGTCACCGCGGCCTTGGCGAACAGGCCGCGACCGAGCAGGTTGCGCTCGGAGATCGAGACTTCGGCCAGCGCGCCGTCGGTGGTGGAGTAACCGCCCGAGACCGAGAAGTCGCCGGTCGATTTTTCTTCCATGTCGACGATCAGGATGACGCGGTCGCTCGACGAGCCCGGCTCGGTCGTGATCTTCACGCTCTTGAAATAGTCGAGGTTCTTCAGGCGCCGCTCGGCACGGTCGACCAGCGCGCGGTTGTAGGCGTCGCCTTCCGAGATGTCGAACTCGCGGCGGATCACGTAGTCGCGCGTGCGGGTGTTGCCGCGCAGGTTGATGCGCTCGATATAGGTGCGCGGGCCCTCGTCGATGTTGAACACGACAGACACGGTGTGCGCTTCGAAGTTGCGGTCGCCGCCGGGCCGGACCACGGCGAAGGCATAGCCGCGGCGGGAGGCTTCGATCTGCATCTCCTCGACCGACTTCTCGACCAATTCGACGTTGTAGAGCGAGCCGACATTGAGGCGCGAATAGGCGCGCATCGAGCTCGGATCGAAGTTCGGAATGCTGCTGCGGAAATCCACCGCGCCGACGCGGTATTGCTGACCTTCCTCGATCTTGAAGGTGACGTTGAAGCCCTTTTTCTCCGGATCGTATTCGGTCAGCGCCGCGACGACCTGCACGTCGGCGAAGCCGTTCTTGAGGTAGAATCGGCGGATCAGGTCGCGATCGGCTTCGACGCGGTCGGGATCGTAGACGTCACCGCTGCCGAGGAAGCTCAGCAGATTCGTCTCGCGCGTCTTGATCACGTCGCGGAGGCGGTAGGACGAGAAGGCATTGTTGCCGACGAACTCGATCGACCGGACGCCGGTCTTGACGCCCTCCTCGACCGTGAAGATGAGGTCGACGCGGTTGTTGGGCTGCTCGATGATCTCGGGCGTGACGCGCACGTCGTAGCGGCCGGAGCGGCGATAAATTTCGGCGATACGAAGCGTGTCCGACTGCACCATGGCGCGGGAGAAGGTGCCGCGGGCCTTGGACTGGACTTCAGCGGTCAGCTGCTCGTCCTTGATCTTCTTGTTGCCCTCGAAGGCGATACGGCCGATCACCGGGTTTTCCACCACGGAGACGATGAGCTGGCCGCCGGAACCGCGGTTGATCCTGACGTCCTGGAACAGGCCGGTCTCGATCAACGCCTTGAGGCCGTCGTCGATGGCGGCCTGATCCAGCCGGCCGCCGGGACCCGGCTTGAAATAGGAGCGGATCGTTTCCACCTCGACGCGGCGATTCCCTTCGACGGAAATCGACTGAACGGTCTGGGCGAGCGCAGACGAAGACACGAAAACAGCCCCAACCGGGGCAACCACCGGCGCGCCGAACAAGATCAGGGTCGCGAGCAAGCCCCCCCGGAGTCGCAGTCCAAACTTCATCGCGCAACGCGCCCTTATCATTCCCTGCCAGACCCAACCCCAACGCCGGTCCGGAGATTCCCCAAGTTCAGGCCGCTTGTAGCCAATTTCGCCGACGCCGCAAACGGCCGAAAGCGCCGTAATTTCAATTTCATTCCAAGACGTTGCTCAACAGCAACGCCACAAAAAAGCCCCTATCAGGAAGCTGCCATCCGCAGGATGTCGTTGTAGGTCGCAAACACCATCAACATCAGCACCAGGCCAAGCCCGATTCGGAACCCCATTTCCTGGGTCCGCTCGGACAAAGGCCGGCCCCGGACCACCTCGGCCGCATAGAACATCAGGTGGCCGCCATCGAGCAGCGGGATCGGGAACAGGTTCAAAAGGCCGATCGACACCGACAGCACCGCGCAGAGATTGATCACGAACTGGAACCCGGCGCTGGCCGCCTGCCCCGACATTTTCGCGATTCCCAGGACGCCGCTGACCTCGTTCGGATTGCCCTGGCCGGCGAACAGCGAGCCCAGGAACTTGAAGGTGCTGGTGATGATGAACCAGACCTGCTCGACGCCGATCTTGAGCGCTTCACCTACGCCGACCGGGGTGGTCGAGGCCTCCCCGGCCTGCGACTTATGCTCGATGCCGAGAACGCCGAGACGATGGCTGTTGCCGAAGGGGTCCTTGCGCTCCAGCAGCGCCGGGGTCGCGGTCAGCGAGACGACGGCGCCGTCACGCTTCACCTGGAAGGTAAGAGCCGAACCGGCGTTCATCGCAACGATTCGCTGCATGTCGGCAAAGCTCTCGATCGGCTTGCCGTCGATCTGGATGACGACGTCGCCCACCTTGAAGCCGGCGGCAGCGGCCGCGCCGTTGGCGACGACGCCGTCGACCCGGGCGATCGTGCTCGGCTTGCCGTAATAGAGCGCCATTCCGGCGAAGATCAGCGCGCCCAGGATGAAATTGGCGATTGGTCCGGCCGCGACGATCGCCGCCCGGGGACCGACCTTCTTGTGGTGGAAGCTGCCGGCGCGCTCCTCGGCCGACATAGCCGCCAGCGTCTGGGCCGACGGGGTCGAGGCCTCGCTCTCGTCGCCGAAGAACTTGACGTAGCCGCCGAGCGGGATCGCCGAGATCTTCCAGCGGGTGCCACGGCGGTCGTTGAAGCCGACCAGCTCGG
The DNA here is from genome assembly GCF_044909005.1 of Bradyrhizobium sp. USDA 223. Lineage (NCBI taxonomy): Bacteria > Pseudomonadati > Pseudomonadota > Alphaproteobacteria > Hyphomicrobiales > Nitrobacteraceae > Bradyrhizobium > Bradyrhizobium sp. USDA 223. Next base: position 2,232,096 of record NZ_JBIYDR010000001.1, on the reverse strand, counting down.
GGCCGAAGCCGAGCGAAAAGGTTAACACGCGTACGCCCGCCCAGCGCGCGACCAGGAAATGGCCGAGCTCGTGGAAGAACACGACAATGGTCAGGACGAACAGGAAGGGAACCGCGTAGCCGAGGAGCCCATGGCTCAACGTATTGAAACTATGGACGAAAAAGTCGATCATCGAATTCCCTCACCCAGCGCCGCAAGGCCCTGGTCCCGAACCAACTAGGATGCCTTTAAGGCAATTTGAGGCAATAGGGCGGCAGCCCTATTTCGCGCAACATGGTCAACAGAGATTGCATCGTCTGCGGAGGTCAGGGGCGCCTGGTTGCCGCCTTTGATCCAATCCTCGAGGGTCGCCTCGACCAGCCGGGCAATCGCGCCGAACCGGATCTTGCCGGCGATGAAGGCGGCGACGGCGACCTCGTTGGCGGCATTGTAGACGGTGGTCGCGCCCTTCCCGGTCCGGAGCGATTCGTAAGCCAGCCGCAGTCCGGGGAAGCGCTCGAAGTCCGGCGCTTCGAAGGTTAGCTGGCCGATCTTGGCAAGGTCGAGCTTCGCCGCCGGGCCCTTGATTCGGTCGGGCCAGCCGAGGCAATGGGCGATCGGCGTCCTCATGTCGGGCGCACCGAGCTGGGCCACCACCGAGCGGTCGGAAAACTCGACCATGCCGTGGATGATCGACTGCGGATGAACCAGCACGTCGATCTCGTCCGGCGAGAGCGCGAACAGATAGGACGCCTCGATCACCTCGAGCCCCTTGTTCATCATGGAGGCCGAATCGATCGTGATCTTCTGGCCCATGCTCCAGTTCGGATGCTTCAGGGCCTGCTCGAGCGTCGCCTGCTCGATGTCTGAGGGCTTCCAGGTCCGGAACGGGCCGCCGGAGGCGGTGATGATGACGCGGACGAGCTCGTCGCGATTGCCTGAGCTCAGCGCCTGAAACAGCGCGTTGTGCTCGGAATCGGCCGGCAGGATGCAGGCGCCGGCTTTTGCCGCGCGCTGCATGAAGAAGTCGCCGGCGCAGACCAGGCACTCTTTGTTGGCGAGCGCGACATGCGCGCCGCGATCGACCGCGGCCAGCGCCGGCTTCAGGCCGGCAGCGCCGCTGACCGCCGCCATCACCCAGTCGGCCGGACGCGCGCCGGCTTCGATCACCGCGCTTTCGCCGGCGCCGCATTCGGTGCTGGTGCCCGCGAGCGCAGCCTTGAGCTCGGCGAGCTTGGAGGTGTCGGCGATCGCGACATAGCGTGCGTTGAATTCCTTGGCGAGCTTGGCGAGCGCTGCGACATTGCCGTTCGCCGTCAGCGCCTCGACACGGTAGCGCTCGGGCGAGGCGCGCAAGAGATCCATCGTGCTGTCGCCGATCGAGCCGGTGGCACCGAGGACCGTGACGCTGCGAATGTCGGACGCAGCAAGCCTGTTGTTACGCAAGGGAACCGCGCTCATATCCTCACCAAACCATAAGACCGCTTCCGGCGCTATGCACACCATGGCGGAAAAAGCCGATAAACCAGGCCGCCAGGATGGCGGCGACAAAACCGTCCAGGCGGTCCATAAGCCCGCCATGGCCGGGAATTAAGTGACTGGAATCCTTGACACCGAAGCGCCGCTTCACGGCGGATTCGAAGAGATCGCCGAGCTGCGACACCACCGACAGGACGGCGCCGACAAGCAGCAGCGGAACCAGCTTTCCGATCCCGCAGGCGGCGAAGCCGGCCGCGACCGCAAGGCTCGCCGCAAAGCCGCCGAGCCCGCCGGCCCAGGTCTTTTTCGGGCTCACGCGCGGCCATAATTTCGGGCCGCCGATGCTGCGTCCGGCGAAATAGCCGCCGATGTCGGTCGCCCACACCACGAGCAGCACGAACATCAGCGCGGAGAAGCCGTTGACGAGATCCTTGCGCACCAGGATCGAGGCCAGTAGCGCCGCCGCCGCATAGGCAAACCCGCTCGCCGCCCACAAGAACTTGCCCCGGGCGATCAGCGTCACGATGGCACCGCCGATGAGGCCGGTGACGACGGAGGTCTTGAGCGCGCCGAAAGCGACGGAGGCTCCCATCATGGCGATCACGACCGTCCCTGCCCCGGTCAGCGCGGCCGATGCTGCGCCCACGACCATCAGCCATTCCGCGAACAGCCCGATCGAGACCAGGGTGACGAGAAGCGCCCACAACCAGCCGCCGGCATAGGCGATCGCGATGGCCAGCGGCGCCAGCACCAGCGCTGCGAGGACCCGCATCACCAGATTGCTCGGGGCAGGCTTGGCGCCCGCCGATGCAGGATCGGGTTCGTTCACGAGGCGGTCTTCGCAACCAGGCCGCCGAAACGACGCTCGCGCCTGGCAAATTCGGCGATCGCGCTTTCCAACGCCGCCTTGTCGAAGTCGGGCCAATGGATCGGCACGAACACGAGCTCGCTATAGGCGGCCTGCCACATCAGAAAGTTGGACAGGCGCTGCTCGCCGCTGGTGCGGATGATGAGATCGGGGTCCGGAATGTCGGGCGCGTCGAGATGCGCGCCAAGCGTCTCGGCGTCGATCGTGGCAGGATCCCGCCTGCCCTCCGCGACCTCGCGGGCCAGCTTCTGCGCCGCCTTCGCGATCTCCTGCCGCGAACCGTAGTTGAAGGCGACGACCAGCGTCAGGCGCGTGTTGTCGCGCGTCAGCTCCTCGGCCTCGTTCAGCAAGGCGCAGATGTCGCTCTCAAGCCCCTCGCGCTCGCCGATGATGCGGACCTTGACGCCGTCGCGATGCAGGCTCGCCAGGTCGTTGCGGATGAAGCGCCGCAGCAAGCCGAACAGGTCGCCGATCTCGCTCGCCGGGCGCGACCAGTTCTCCGAAGAGAACGAGAAGATGGTGAGATAGCGGATGCCGAGCTCGTGCGAGGCACGTACCACGCGGCGCAGCGCGTCGACGCCGCGGCGATGCCCTTCCGCACGCGGCAGACCGCGCGCGGCCGCCCAACGCCCGTTGCCGTCCATGATGATGGCGACATGTGCAGGCGCCTCGGACCTGTCGGGTCCTTCCGTTGCGGGCGCGGCGGCGTTGGACATGAAGGCGGTGCCTTAAACGGTGAGGATTTCTTTTTCCTTGGCGGCCAGCAACTGGTCGATCTCGGCGATGGTGCCGTCGGTCGCCTTCTGCACCTCGTCGGCGTGACGCTTCTGGTCGTCCTCCGACATCTCGTGATTCTTCTCGAGCTTCTTGAGCACGTCGAGCCCGTCGCGGCGGACATGGCGCGCGGCGACCTTGGCGGCTTCGGCATATTTGTGCGCGACCTTCACCAGCTCCTTGCGGCGCTCCTCGTTGAGCTCGGGAATGCGCAGGCGCAGCACCTGGCCCTCGGTCGCGGGCGACAGGCCGAGATTGGAATCGACGATCGCCTTCTCGACGGCCTTGACCATCGACTTGTCCCAGACCTGCACCGAGATCAGCCGCGGCTCCGGCACGCTGACGGTGGCGAGCTGATTGAGCGGCATGTGACTGCCATAAGCCTCGACCTGCACCGGATCGAGCATCGAGGCGGAGGCGCGTCCCGTGCGCAGGCCGCCGAGCTCGTGCTTGAGCGAGGCGACGGCGCCCTGCATGCGGCGCTTCACTTCGTTGAGATCGAAATTACCCGTGGCCATCACGTTTCTCCTTCAAAATCCCGGCGACCGCTCCGCACCGTCCTTTCGGCGCGTCAGCTGAGCCGTCAGCCGGCGACGATGGTTCCGTGGCCGACGCCACGCAGAATCGCGCCGATCGAGCCCGGCTCCGCGATCGAGAATACGATGATAGGCAGCGACGTCTCGCGGGCAAGCGCGAAGGCGGTCGCATCCATCACCTTGTAACCGCCCTCGATCGCCTGCGAATGCGTCAGGCGGTCGAACCGCGTCGCGGACGGATCCTTCTTCGGATCGGCCGAGTAGACCCCGTCGACATTCGTCGCCTTCAGGACCGCCTGCGCGCCGATCTCGGCGGCCCGCAGTACCGCGGTCGTGTCGGTGGTGAAGAACGGGTTGCCGGTCCCGCCGCCGAGCAGCACGATCCGGCCTTCGGCCAGGTATTTGTGTGCCGCAGTGCGGGTAAACAGCTCGGAAATCTCGGGCATGACGAAGGCCGACAGCGTCCGGGCCGGCGTTCCCTTGCGCTCGATCGCCGCTTCCAGCGCGAGGCAATTCATCATGGTGGCGAGCATGCCCATGGTGTCGCCGGTGGTGCGCGACACCCCGCGGGATGAGACCTCGACGCCGCGGACCATGTTGCCGCCGCCGATCACGACCGCGACCTCGGTACCGAGCTTGCGGGCGGCGATCAGATCGTCCGCAACCCGGTCGATGGTCGGCTGATCGATGCCAAAGCCTTGCTGTCCCGCGAGATATTCGCCGGACAGCTTGATCACGACGCGACGATAGACCGGATCAGTCATGAGCACTTTCCTTGTCCGGGCGCCGCTTCCGGCGGCACGCCGGAAGGAACTTCCGGCGCTTACTTCTTGCCGCTGGCCGCGGCGACCTCGGCCGCGAAGTCGCTTTCCTGCTTCTCGATTCCCTCGCCGAGAGCATAGCGCACAAAGCCCGCGATTTTCACAGCGCCGCCGACCTTGCCCTCGGCCTCCTTCACCGCCTGCGCCACCGACTTGCCGCTGTCGTGGATGAAGGCCTGCTCGAGCAGGCAGACTTCCTTGTAGTAGGTCTTGAGGCCGGACTCGACGATCTTCTCGATCACGTTCTCGGGCTTGCCCTGCTGACGGTACTTGTCGGCCAGCACGTCCTTCTCGCGCTTGACCACGGCCGGATCGAGGCCGGACGGATCGAGCGCCAGCGGGTTGGCGGCCGCAACGTGCATCGCGATCTGACGGCCGAGCGCTGCGAGCTCATCGGCCTTGCCCGGCGATTCCAGCGCCACGATCACGCCCATCTTGCCGGCGCCGTCAATGACGGCACCGTGGACGTAGTGCGAGACCACGCCCTGGCTCACCTCGAGCTGGGCGGCGCGGCGAAGCGTCATGTTCTCGCCGATGGTGGCGATCGCATCATTGATGGCGGTTTCGATCGTGACGTCGCCGACCTTGGCGGCCTTGATCTTCTCGACGTCGGCACCGACGTCGAACGCGACCTGGGCGATCATCTTGACGAGGCCCTGGAACTGGCCGTTGCGCGCAACGAAGTCGGTCTCGGAGTTGACCTCGACCACGACGCCCTTGGTGCCCTTGGTGAGCGCGCCGATCAGACCCTCGGCCGCGACGCGGCCCGACTTCTTGGCGGCCTTGGACAGGCCCTTCTTGCGCAGCCAGTCCTGCGCCGCTTCCATGTTGCCGTCGTTTTCGGTGAGCGCGGCCTTGCAGTCCATCATGCCCGCGCCGGTCGATTCGCGCAGGTCCTTGACCATCGCAGCTGTGATCGTTGCCATCGTTGAAAATCCTTTGTGCCTGCCGGTTTGCCGCGGCGCGGCATCGAATCGCCCCGCCGCGGTCCATCTCAGGAATTCGCGTCAACTGAAATGGTGGCCGGACCCTATCCGGCCAACCCATCGCTCTTTTTGACTATTCCGCTTCCGCGGTCAGCGCCTTGGCCTTGGCCACCCAGGCATCCGCGCGGCTCGGCAGACCGACTTCCTCGCCGATCGTATGCGCGGTGTCGTGGTCGAGCTCGGCGAGCTGCCAATAGTGGAAGATGCCGAGATCGTTGAACTTCTTCTCGATCGCACCCGACACGCCCGGGAGCTTCTTGAGGTCGTCGGCAGTGCCGCGAGGACCCGCAAGGCCCTGGAAGCCGCTCGAGGACGCCGCCGGCAGCTCTTCGGCGACCGGCTGGGCCGAAGCGCCGATGTCGATGCCCGAATCGCCCTGCGCGCGCGAGATGCCGTCGATCGCCGCACGCGCGACGAGATCGCAGTACAGCGAGATGGCGCGGCCGGCGTCGTCATTGCCCGGCACCACATAGGTGATGCCCTTCGGGTCCGAATTGGTGTCGACGATCGCAGCGACCGGGATGTTGAGCCGCTGGGCTTCCTGGATCGCGATGTCTTCCTTGTTGGTGTCGATCACGAAGATCAGGTCGGGCAGACCGCCCATGTCCTTGATGCCGCCGAGCGAGCGGTCGAGCTTGTCGCGCTCGCGCTGCAGCGTCAGGCGCTCCTTCTTCGTGTAGGAATTGGCTTCGCCGCCCGAGAGCACGTCGTCGAGGTGACGCAGGCGCTTGATCGAGGCCGAGATCGTCTTCCAGTTGGTCAGCGTACCGCCGAGCCAGCGCGAATTGACGAAATACTGCGCGCAGCGCTTGGCCGCGTCGGCAACGCCGTCCTGCGCCTGGCGCTTGGTGCCGACGAACAGGATGCGGCCGCCCTTGGCCACTGTGTCGCTGACGGCCTGGAGGGCCTGGTGCAGCATCGGCACGGTCTGGGCGAGGTCGACGATGTGGATGTTGTTGCGGGTGCCGAAAATGAACGGAGCCATTTTCGGATTCCAGCGGTGAGACTGGTGACCAAAGTGCACGCCAGCTTCGAGCAGCTGACGCATAGTGAAATCGGGCAGTGCCATGATTCTAATTCTCCGGTTGGTTCCTCCGGAAACGTGTGAGCAAAACGGAGCGTTCTCGCCCCGGTTGCCACCGGACGGCCTTGTGAGCCATGTTTCCGTGTGAGATGGCGCGCTATATAGCGCCATTTCGGCCAGAAGCAAGGAAATAACGGCCTTCGGGGACGCCTCTAGGCTGCTGTCGCATCCCGCATCCCTGCCCCTTGCGCCTCCTAACACCTGGGCTGGCCCGGGGGGCAGCTCTTCGGTGGCGGGCCGGCCGGCCGCGGAGGAGCATGCGGCGCCGGATGCGGCGCGGCGGCCATCGGCGGCGGCGCCGGTCGGGTGACCGGAGGTGGTGGCGGCGGCGGCGCTGGCCGCGCAACCGGCGGCGGCGGTGGTGCCGGCCGCGCCATCGCTGGCGGAGGCGGCGCCGGCCGGGCAACAGGTGGCGGTGGCGCCGGCCGCGCCACGGCCACGGGCGGAGGCGCCGCTCGCGGCGGCGGAGGTGGCGCAACGCGCGGCGGAGGCGGCGGCGTCGGCCTTGCCAGGGCCTGAGGAGGCGGCGGCGGAGCGGCGGGCCTGGCGGCCTGCGGTGGCGCTGGCGCGGGCCGATGATCCTGAACTCCGGACGGTGTCCGCGCCGCTACAGGCGGAGGCGGAGGTGCCGCGGGTTTGACTGCAGTCGGGGCCGCGGGCTTGCCGGTAGCCGCGCTCGGCGGGGGCAAAGCGCCCGGCTGGGGCCCGCCCGGCCTGCCGCGCAGGTCAGGCGCAGGCTGGGTCGTTGCCCCCGGCGGCCTGGGCAGGGCCGCGGACGGGCTCGCCGCGGTTCCGGAAGCCGGCGGGTGATTGGGCGTCGTTGCCGCGTTCGGCTGCGCCGGCGGAACGTTGCCGCTCGGCGCCGTGGCGGTCGCGGCGGGCTTGCCAGGGGATGGGACGGTCCCGGGCACAGCCCCTGCCCTGGCCGGCGGCGGCCCGCCGGGGGTGCCGGGCACGGGCAGCGTATTGGCCGGCGGCAGCTTGGTCGGGGCCAGCGCTTGCGGGGTTGCTGCGGCGTTGCCGGTGGGAGCATTCGCGCTCGGACTGGGCGTGCCGCCGGGCGTCCCCGTCGCGGGCGGCGCTCCGGCCGCTGGGCTGCCCGAAGATCCCGGCACCGGCAGCGTATTGGCCGGCGGCGGCTTGGTCGGGGCCAGCGCTTGCGGGGTTGTAGCGGCGCTGCCGGCGGGAGCGTTTGCGGTCGGACTTGGTGTGCCGCTGGGGGTGCCCGTCGCGGGCGGCGCTCCGGCCGGCGGGCTGCCGGGAGCTCCCGGCGGCGGTACAGTATTGGCCTGCGGCAGCTTGGCGCCGGCGGGCGGCGGCGCTGTCGTGCCAGGCGCGACATTGGCAGGAGCTGGTGTCGCGATACCGGGCCTCGCCGTCGGCTGGATGGTCGCGCTCGGCGGCATCGGCGCCTTGCCCTGCTGGATCAGGGCGGCGCGCTGAACGACCGCCTGCGGCACGGCCGGTCCTGCCGGCGTGGCGCGGCCGGCAACCGCCGGCGCCAGATTGCCAGGTCCGATCCCAGATCCGAGCGCCGGCCCCGTGGCCGGCGGCGGCGCCGGTGGGCGGTTGATGACGGTGTTGATGACCGTGGTATTGTGGATGTTCTGGTAGATGATGTTGTTCGGTGGCGGCGCGACATAGACCGGCGGCCTCACGAACACCGGGATCGGCACGAACACCGGCTGCGGCAGCACGAACAGGCCGACCACCGGCAGCGGCGGCGGCAACACGACGAAATCAGGCGGCGGCGGCGGCAGATAATAGACCGGTGGTGGCGGTGGCGGCGCGAAACCGAAATCGGGATCGCTGAAATACAGCACCGGGCGATCGACATAGACCACCTCCTCCGGCGGCGGTGGCGGCACGTCGTAGTCGATCATCGCGAAGGTCGGCGGCGGCTCGGGCGGCGCGGTGAGGATCGCAAGGCGGCGCCGCGCATCCGCCGCATGCGGCCCGCGCGGATAGCGGCGCAGATACGACCAATAGGCCTCCGGCGTGTCCGTCCGGTAAGTCCGCCGCCAGGTGATGGCTTCGCGGCGCGCGGCAACGATCGCCATCACGCGCTTGGCAAGCGGATCATTCGGATAGGCCGCGAGAAACTCCTCATAGGCCGCCAGCGTGTCGCGCTCGAGCGCGGCGGCATAGGCGTCCTGCACGCCGAGATCGCGGATCGGCTTGCTCCGGATCGCGGCGACCTGGTCGGGCGCAGCCGCCGGCGGCGCATCGGGCGCGCGCTCGAAGAACGAGAATGGCGCCGAGATCTTCTGCTCGTTCCAGGGCACCTGCGCACCCTTGGAGGCCTCGTTGACGCGCAGGCGGACGCGCTCGAACACCTCGGGCAGCGGCAAGCCGCCGGTGCGGATCATCTCGGCGAGCGACTGCGCGTAGATGCCGTAGGGCCCCGGCTCCTCCGGCGCCACCGTGCCGGGCGCGGCATTGAAGGCGATCAGCATGTTCGCCTCGGGCTCGACCAGCGCCAGACCGCTCGCGATCGGCTGACCGCCCTCGATGAAGGGCTGCGCACGGGCTGCGTCGAGCACGACGATATTGGCCTTGAGCGGAATCGATGCGAGCTGGCGCGCATAGTCGCTGATGCGCAGGGCCTCGGTCGGTATGTCGGTGTCGCGGCTGATGTTGGAATCGACCGGGATGAAATAGTTCTCACCGGCGAGCTGCACGCCGTAGCCGGCGAGATAGATCATCGCGACGGTGCCCGGGCCCGACGCCTGGGCCTTCTGGATGAAATCGCGCAAGCTCTTGCGCAGCGTGTCGCCGTCGAGATCGCGCGCGCCGACCACGTCGAAGCCGGCCGCCTGGAGCGTCTGCGCGATCAAGCCGGCATCGTTCGCGGTGGTCGCCAGCGGCGATTTGGCATAGGCGCCGTTGCCGACCACGAGCGCGATGCGCTTCTCCTGCTGCTGGGCGCGGGCCTGATGCGGCGTGCCCGCGGCAAGGGCCACCATCGGCAGGAGAAGGCAGAGAAAGACTTTGAGCGTCCCGCGCATGGCTGTGCCCGCTTTTGTCGTTGAGGTGGCCACCGCGTATCAGGCGCGCGGCGAGCTGAATGGCACTTGAACGAGATGACCGGATTGAGGCGACGACATGGCCGCGCCGCTGCCTGCGCGAGCCCAGCGTAAGATGCAAGACGAGGTGGGCTTCCCGCCTTTGGCCCTCAATTCACGCCATGCCGCGATGCCGAAACCAACAAACGCCTCCCGCTCGCCTATTCGGCCAGTCGGAGCTCTGCAACCGTCGTCCGCGCAGCCTGCTCCTCCAGCGGCATGAAATCCAGCGGCCCCTGATTTTTGTACCCAGAGGTGATCGCGAGCGTGAGGCCCCAGCCGAGCAATCCCGTACTCGAATTTGCGATCATCGCGTTTTTTCGCTCGCTGTAGCGCGCAACGAAGAACAAGGTCTGGCCCGATCGCGCGGTGAAGTCCACGCGCGTGACGCCGAGCGCTGCCTCTTCCGCCACGAATTGATGTTGCCCTGCGGGCCGATCGACATAGACGTATGTCCCTGTCTTCAGACCTTTGACCGGTATTCCATCGATGCTGAATGCCCAGTCGGGATCGCCGATCCCGCCGAAGCCCTTTTCGCGCAGGACGACCACACGTGCTTGCCCTGCTTTCGGTGGGCCGATCTTTCGCTCTGCTGCCGCATAGTCGAGCCCGCTCCTTGCGGTTTCGCAGCCGCACAGCAACAAGGCGGCCACGAACAGTACCAGTCCACGCAGCAACATCACGCCCCCAGAAATTCCCCGGAAGCATCCTAGTGGGAAACACCACTTGGTTGCAACAGCATCCGGCGACCACTGTGTCGAGCGTCAACGGGATAATCCGCCGGCCGGCCTCTCCCTGGAAGAGGCGCGACCATCCCACGCCCGATGCTCTCAGCCCTGGGCGAGCAACTCGACGGTCCCGGTGCTCAGCCGATAGATGCCGCCGACCACCTTGAGCTTGCCCTGCTCGACTGCCGCGTTGAGGATCGGGGCGGCCGATTTCAGCTTGGCGACGTTGTTCATGACGTTCTGGCGGATGGCGTTGTCGAGCGCATTGCCGCTCTGCTGCGCCGCCGCCTTCACCGCCGGCGCGATCGCAGCGACCAGCGAGGGGATGTGTCCCGGCAGCGGCTTGTCGTCCTTTAGCGACTTGATCGTCGCATCGACGGCGCCGCAATTGTCGTGCCCGAGCACCAGGATCAGGGGCGTTCCGAGCACCGCGACAGTGTACTCCATGCTCGCTACGGTCTCATCGCCGGCAAAATTTCCGGCAACGCGGCACACGAACAGGTCGCCGCGTCCGCTGTCGAAGGCATATTCGGGCGCGATGCGGGAATCCGCGCAGCTCAGAACGGCCGCGTAGGGATTCTGGCCGCCGACCAGCGCCTCGCGCTCGTGCTTGAAGTCGTGGCGGCGCGACACGCCCGAGACATAGCGCGCATTGCCTTCCATCAGCCGCTTCAGCGCCGCATCGGGCGACAACACGTTGTGCGGCTTCGGCGGCGCCTTCGCCTCTTTGGCCAACGCGGAGCCGCCAATGGCGGCGGACGCAAATGCTGAACCGGCCAACAGCATCATGGCGCGCCGGGAGGGAGTAACCGGCTGATGCAGGTCGTCAGAGCATTGGTCGCACATGGTGTTTTTCTTCCGTGGTTTCCGGTCCGAACGAGATTGCCGAGACGACAACTGATAGCTGCGCTGGCGCAACTTTGAAACCAGGTGCGAGCCAAATAGTTAAGCTTTGGTTTGCAGCGATGCGCGCAATGTCAGAGCTGCTGCACGTCGACCACGCCCGCCACCGCCTTGATCGCGCCAGCGATCTGCGGCGAGACCTTGAAGCGGCCGGGCAGCTTCATTTCCACCTCGGTCTCGAGGTCGAGCATCAGCACCAGCGAGACCTCGCCGTCGCCGTTTCCGCGCGGTGCGATGCCGGGACTGCCGACCTTCGGCACGCCGCCGTTGGCGGCCGCCATCTCGGGCCCGGCGAGCCGCTTGGCGATCGAGTCCAGCGGCTTGGTGTCGCGCAGGAAGATGCGCAGCCCCTTCTGCGTCTTCGCCGCGGCGTCATCGAGCGGCTCGGCATGCAGCACGCGGGCGCGGACGTCCTCGCCCTGAAGCTCGGCCCCTAATTGCAGCAGCACGGCCGCGCCCGGCTCCAGCACGTCTCGATATTGCGCAAGGCCTTCCGAGAACAGCACCGCCTCGAAATGGCCGGTGGGATCGGACAGCCCCATGATGCCCATCTTGTTGCCGGTCTTGGTACGCCGCTCCATGCGCGAGACCACGGTCGCGGCGACCTTGCCGGCGGTGGCGCCGGTCTTCACCGCGCGCGAGAACTCGGCCCAGCTCTGCACCCGCAGCCGCTTCAGCACGGTCGCGTAATCGTCGAGCGGATGCCCCGACAGGAAGAAGCCGATCGCGTCGTATTCGCGGCGCAGCCGCTCGGCCGGCAGCCACGGCTCGACCTGCGGCAGCATGATGGTCGGCGCATCCGCCGACATGCCGAACATGTCGTTCTGGCCGATGGTCGCAGCTTCATGCGCGCGCTGGCAGGCGGCGAGGATCGCGTCCGCACCGGCAAAGACGCGCGCCCGGTTCGGCTCGAGCGTATCGAAGGCGCCGGCGGCGGCGAGACTTTCGATGATGCGCTTGTTGATCGCGCGCGGCGAGACGCGCGCGGCGAAATCCGCGAGCGAGGTGAACAGGCCGCCCCGGGTGCGCTCCGCGATGATCTGCTCGATCGCCTGGATGCCGACGCCCTTGAGCGCGGCGAGCGCGTAGTAGATCGTGTTCTCGCCGACCTCGAAGGTCGCGCCCGATCGGTTGATGTTCGGCGGCTCGACCTTGATGCCGAGCCGCTGCGCCTCGGAGCGGAATTCGGAGAGCTTGTCGGTGTTGTTCAGATCGAGCGTCATGGACGCGGCGATGAACTCCACTGGATAATGCGCCTTCATGTAGGCGGTGTGGTAGGACACCAGCGCGTAAGCCGCCGCGTGGCTCTTGTTGAAGCCGTAGTCGGCGAATTTCGCGAGCAGCTCGAAGATGGTCTCGGCCTGCCCCTTCGGCACGCCGTTCTTCACCGCGCCCGCGACGAAGATGTCGCGCTGCTTGTCCATCTCGGCGCGGATCTTCTTGCCCATGGCGCGGCGCAACAGGTCGGCGTCGCCGAGCGAATAGCCCGACATCACCTGCGCGATCTGCATCACCTGCTCCTGGTAGATGATGACGCCGAAGGTCTCCTTCAGGATCGGCTCCAGCACGGGATGCAGATATTCCGGCTCCTCGTCGCCGTGCTTGCGCGCGCAATAGGTCGGGATGTTCGCCATCGGGCCCGGCCGATAGAGCGCGACCAGCGCGATGATGTCCTCGAAACGGTCGGGGCGCATGTCGATCAGCGCCCGCCGCATGCCCTGGCTTTCAACCTGGAACACGCCGACCACCTCGCCCCGCGCCAGCATCTGGTAGCTCTCGGCGTCGTCGATCGGCAGCGTGGCGAGATCGATATCGATGCCGCGCGGCTTGAGCAGCTTGCAGGCGACGTCGAGCACGGTGAGCGTCTTCAGGCCGAGGAAGTCGAACTTGACGAGGCCCGCCGGCTCGACCCATTTCATGTTGAACTGGGTCACCGGCATGTCGGATTTGGGATCGCGGTAGAGCGGCACGAGCTCGCTCAAGGGGCGATCGCCGATCACGATGCCGGCCGCGTGGGTCGAGGCGTGGCGGGTCAGGCCTTCGAGACGCTGGGCGATGTCGAAGGCGCGCGCCACCACGGGATCCTCGTCGCGGAACGCCTGCAGCTTCGGCTCGCTCTCGATCGCGGCCGCCAGCGTCACCGGCGCCGCCGGATTCTGCGGCACCAGCTTGGTCAGCTTGTCGACCTGGCCATAGGGCATCTGCAGCACGCGGCCGACGTCGCGCAGCACGCCGCGCGCCTGCAGCGTACCGAAGGTGATGATCTGCGCGACCTGGTCGCGGCCGTAGCGCTGCTGCACGTAACTGATCACCTCGCCGCGGCGGTCCTGGCAGAAGTCGATGTCGAAGTCCGGCATCGAGACGCGTTCCGGATTGAGGAAGCGCTCGAACAGCAGGCCGAACCTGATCGGGTCGAGGTCGGTGATGGTGAGCGCCCACGCCACCAGCGAGCCCGCACCGGAGCCGCGGCCCGGCCCGACCGGAATGCCGTGAGCCTTGGCCCATTTGATGAAGTCGGACACGATCAGGAAGTAGCCCGCGTACTTCATGCGCATGATGACGTCGAGCTCGAACGCCAGGCGCTTGTTATAGTCTTCTTCCGTCGTGCCCTGAGAGAGGCCGTGCACGCGCAGACGGTTGGCGAGCCCCTCCTCCGCCTGCCGCTTCAGCTCGGCCGCCTCGACCGCGGCGGCGTCCGAGCTCGCCGCGGCGCCGACGGTGAAGAACGGCAGGATCGGCTTGCGCGTCATCGGCCGGAACGAGCAGCGCTCGGCGATCTCCACCGTCGAGGCCAGCGCCTCCGGAATGTCGGCGAACAGCACCGCCATCTCGGCGCGCGTCTTGAAGCGATGATCCGGTGTCAGCTGCACACGGTCGGTCTCGGCGATCAGCCGGCCGCCGGCGATGCAGAGCAGCGCATCATGCGCTTCGTAATCGTCAGTGGTCGCGAAATACGGCTCGTTGGTCGCAACCAGCGGCAGTCCCTTGGCGTAGGCGATGTCGATCAGGCCGCCTTCGACGCGCCGCTCCTTCTCGGCGTTGTGGCGCTGCAATTCGATGTAGAGACGGTCGCCGAACAGAGCAGCCAGACGCTCGCACCGCGCGCCGGCGAGTTCGGCCATGCCGCCGGCGAGCGCCAGCGAGATCGGCCCGTCCGGCCCGCCCGTCAGCGCGATCAGGCCCTCGGTCTCGCCTTCGAGCCAGTCAAACTTGATGAACGGAGCATGGCTGTCCGGAGATTCCAGAAACGCGCGCGAGTTCAGCCGCATCAGGCTGCGATAACCGCGTTCCTGCGCGGCGAGCAGCACCACGCGCGACGGCCCCATCGCGTTGCGCGCGTTGGGATCCTGATCGCCGAAATCGATGGCGAGCTCGCAGCCGACGATCGGCTGGATGCCGGAGCCCGCCATCTTGTCGGAGAACTCCAGCGCGCCGAACAGATTGTCGGTGTCGGTCAGCGCCAGCGCCGGCTGGTGGTCTTTCTTGGCAAGCTCGGCGAGCTTGGCGATCTTGATCGAGCCCTTGAGCAGCGAATAGGCCGAGTGAACGTGAAGGTGGACAAATCCGGCGCTCGGCATGGTCGCGTGACGGCCTCTTGCAGATGAGATGGAGCGGTCGTCGGCGCCTCAAGGCATCATGCACTCGCGGCCGACTCGCCTCTCAATGGTGGGGTCTCACAGCTTGAGAGTCCACGCCGGAGCGGCCGCTTGGGCGCGTCGTCCCGCTTTTCCCCAAGAGGTCGGAGAAAGCCGGCCTAGAGCTGCGGAATGACCTGGGCCCAGATCGCGATCATCCCGACGAACAGCGTGATGGACGCCAGTGCGGCGGCTTCTTCCACGAAAACCCTGAACATGGCCTGCTCCCTTGTTGGAACGTATGAAGAACATTGTTCTCATTTCGTTCTATGGAGTCAAGCGATCCGGAAGCCGCCGAAAGGAGATGGTTAACTCGCTGAAGACAAACAGCAAAAAAGCCCCGGCCGAGGCCGGGGCTTTCGTCAGCCGCTCACGTGGAGCGGTCAGTCTCAGTAACGGCCGATCATCGGGCCGCCGAACTTGTAGTTCAGGCGGACGAGACCCATGTCGATGTCCTGCCCGATGCGTTCGACAGCGCCACTGGCGAAGGTGACGTTGTGGTCGCCGAGGAAGATGTGGTTGTACTCGACGCCGACCGTCCAGTTCGGAGCAAAACCAAACTCGAGGCCCGCGCCAACCGTGGCACCCCAGCGGGTCTCGTCGGCCCGGTCGAGATTCGCACCCGTCACGACGCTGTAGACGTCGTACTTGTTGCTGACGACCGCCGCACCGCCCTTCGCGTAGAGCAGGACGTTGTTCCAGGCGTAGCCAACCTGACCCGTGATCAGACCGAACGCGTCGACCCGCGTACGATTCCGGAGTCCGGTGAGGCCGCTGATGTTGTCACCCGAGAAGTCGGCCCAGTTGCCCTGGCCCTCGAGACCGAACACGAACTGGCCGGACTGAAAGCGGTAACCGATCTGGCCACCGACGGTGCCGCCGGTCGAGTTGTGGGAGCCTTCCGGACCGAAGCCGACCAGATCCCACGACGTGTCAGCCGAACCGCCGCCGCCGTTGATACCGATGTAGAAGCCGCTCCAGTCGTACACCGCAGCGATCGCCGCCGGCGGTGCTTTGGTGTAGGGCCGTGCCGCGAGATCTGCCGCAAGTGCCGGCGCAGCCGCGCTGAGCGCGACGAGGCTGACAGCTGCAAGCAACAAATTCTTCTTCATTTGATTCCCGTTCCAGTTTCTTCAGTGGGCCCCCCGGCCGTGGTGTCGTCATAACAGCGATCGACGGAATTGCTGTAACCACGAGGCAACAGGTGCGATCGAAAGGACCTTGCTCACTAACAAATGTTTATCGGCACGTGCGCGGAAACCCTTTGAAACAAGGGTCTTCAGCACTTTCAATGTCGCCGAGGCGAGACAAACTGCATGCGCGCGCAACATCGTCGCGCGCACATTCGCGTGATGGGAGAATCGAAAGACACGCTCGAGTTCCGCATCCAAATTGTCGCCATGTTTTCGCTCGCTTTCATCACATTCGCGCTCGCATCAATCGCACGCTCGCCCGCGCGCGTTCAGACGATCATCCCTTCTGCTGCCTCGCTGAGAGCACCGCGCCTCGCTCATGCTCGCCCCCACCGGCATTCTCCCGACAAGCGGAGCTTCACGCGCGAACCTCTGATCCGAGCGAACGTCCCCCCTCGCCGCCCGGGCCGCGCCGCCAGTACCAGAGCGTTCTCGGACGCAGCATTGCCGGCCGTTGTCCGAGTAAATGCGCATGGCGAGCGCAAGTTGTGACCGCGCCAGTCATCGTATAGCGTCCGGTCAAACTTTCCTTTCGCGCAGTCGATCCATGCTCGCTCGCATCCTGCTCCTTGCCTCGCTCTTGCTTCCCGGCACTTTGCGTGCCGAAGCAACGCCGACCGAGAAAGCAGGATTCGCCTCCAGGCTGACGATCTATCTCGCCAAGGGGCCAGCCGACGCATGCGGCCCGGGCTGCGATCGCTGGATCGCCATCGAGGGCGAGATCGATCGGGAGGCTGCGCTGCGCATTCGCCGCTTCCTCGCCGCCGTCAAGGACCTGCAGCGTCCGATCTATCTCCATTCGCCAGGCGGCAACGTCGAGCAGTCTTACGCGATCGCGCGGTTGCTGCGCAGCCGCAAGGCGGTTGCCAGGGTTGGCCGGACGATCGCGACCGCCTGCGCCGCGGGCACGCAGCGAGACGCCGCTTGCCTGAAGCTCAAGAACGCGAGCGGCGAGGTCAAGGCCGAACTCGCCACGAACCGTGCCATGTGCAACTCGGCCTGCGCATACCTGTTTCTCGGGGCGGCATCGCGCGAGGTCGCCCCCGACGCCACAATGGCGGTCCATAACTCCAGGCTGGTGCTCGCCTTCGACGGACGGCCCGATCCGGCGGCGGTCGCAGAATACAGGCGTCGCCGGCTCCTGGCGGCCGATCGCGATCGCGCCGCGTTCATCGCGGCGATGGGAATTAGCCGCGAGCTCGACTCCCTCGTCCGAACGGTGAAGTTCGAAAGCCTGCACGTGCTGACGCGATCCGAGCTGTACGGTTTCGGCATTGACACGCGACCGCTCGCTGAGACGAACTGGTCGCTGGAGAAGGAGGCCCGGCCGTTCGTCCGCAAGATCGCCACGGCAAAGAAGGCGAACGGCTCCGCGTTCCGAACGATGGAGCTGCGGCTGTCTTGCGAAAGCAGCAAGGGCGCGCCGCTGACATTTGTGGCCGAGGTCGACGAAGCGGCCGCCGGCAAGAGCACGATCCTGATCGCGGCGGATGCCGACAAAGAGAAGACCGCCGGAGGAGCTCCGCTGCGGACCGGCAAGTACGAGGTCTGGCGCGGCAACATCGATGCCGACATGATCAAGGCGATACTGGCCTCCCGCTCCCTGCATGTCCGCGAAAGCACGCCGATCGCGGACGACAAGACGGACATCATGACATTCGAGCTCGACCTGGCGGGCCTGCCGTCACAATGGGCTCGGCTCAAGGCATCCTGCGCATTGCCGACGCCGGGCCCGACAAGCTCCTGGCCGACGACGCCTGGGAAAGCGGCTCCCTGGCAGGCACCTCATTGGCCCGAGAGCCCTTGGACGCCCGCCCCCCAACTGACCGTCAGCACAAACCCTCGGCCCGCTCCCTCGCCTTGAAATGAGGTCGGACATCGCCCCGCGGGGCGATTCAACGCGCAACATTCATTCACCCCTCGTCGAGCAGCGAGCGGACCTTGGCGGCCAGGTCTTCGATCGCAAAGGGCTTGGACAGCAAATGCTTGCCGGCATCGAGCACGCCATTGTGGACGATCGCGTTGCGCGTGTAGCCGGTGGTGAACAGCACTTTCAGATCCGGGTATCGTCTCGACAGTTCGGCCGCGAGTTCGGCACCGGTCATGTCGGGCATGACGACGTCCGTGAACAGCAGATCCGGAACGAAGCCGCCTTCGATTTTGCCGATCGCCTCCCGGGCGCTGGCGGCCTCGACGACGGTATAACCAAGCTCGCGCAGGCTTTCGGAGGAGATGCCGCGGACCCGCTCGTCGTCCTCGACGACGAGGATGGTCTCGCTCTGCAGACTTGCACCGGGATGTGGTACGCCGTGCGACGGAGTTGAGACAGGCTCCTCGCCCGCGAAGCGTGGAAGATAGATCTTCACGGTCGTACCGACATCCACCTCCGAATAGATTTTGACATGGCCGCCGGACTGCCGCACGAAGCCGTAGACCTGGCTGAGGCCAAGGCCAGTCCCCTTGCCGACGATCTTGGTCGTGAAGAACGGATCGAAGACCTTTCCCAGCACGTCCGCCGCAATGCCCGTGCCGTTGTCCGTCACCGCAACGAGAACGTACTGCCCGGGCTGCAGCGCGTATTCGCGGGCATATTTTGGGTCTATCGAGGCGTTGGCGGTTTCGATCGTCAGCCTGCCCCCCTTCGGCATGGCATCGCGTGCATTGACCGCAAGATTGACGAGAGCGCTTTCGAGCTGCGCGGGGTCTGCCTTGACGCGCCATAGGCCGGCCGCCAGCACCGTCTCGAGACGGACGAGCTCGCCGAGCGAGCGCTCGAGCAGCTCACTCATTTCACCGACCATCTTGTTGATGTCCACGACCTCGGGCGCAAGAGGCTGCTGTCGCGAGAACGCCAGCAACCTTTGCGTCAAGGTGGCGGCGCGGTTCGCACCATCCATGGCGCTCTCGAGGAAGCGGTCAATGTCGAGCTCGCCCTTGCCGAGCCGCCGTTTGGCGAGATTCAAGCTGCCGAGGATGACGGCCAGCATGTTGTTGAAGTCGTGGGCGATCCCTCCGGTCAATTGCCCGACGGCTTCCATCTTCTGCGATTGCCGCAATTGCTCCTCGGCCTTCATGCGCTCGGCGATCTCGTCGGCGACACGTTGCTCCAGCTCGGCATTGAGCGCTTCGAGCCTGGTCAGCAGCCGGGCGTTGTCGATCGCGGTCGCGGCGTGGCCGGCAATGCCGAGCAATGCGGCCTCGTGCTCTTCGTGGAATCGACCGACCTCCGCATGACCGAAGAAAAGCCCACCGAGCACTTCGCCGCTGCGCGAGACCACGGGGACCGCCAGGTATGACCGGACCGGAAGATGGCCCTCGGGCATGCCTTTCCGCGGCGCATTCTTGCCATAGCGCGGGTCTTGCAGGATGTCGTCCGACCTCACCACGCCCGTGCCTTTGAACGTCGGCTCGAACACGGCGGTGGCGCGCGGCATCGGGAAGTTTTCGAAAGCGGATCGCGGCACGCCGGACAGCGAATACAGCATGTAGCTGCCGCCGTCCGCCGACAGGACGTTATAAAAGAACGCTCCGAACTGGGCACTCGTCAGCTCGACGCCGGCATCGGTCACGATCTGGACGATCTTGTCGAGATCGCGTTCGCGGGCGACCGATGCTCCCGTATCGTTGAGGATTCGCAGATGACGTTCGGTCTTCTTTTGGACGGAGATATCGAGCACAGTCCCGATGAATCGTGTGGCCTGACCATTGGAAAAGATCGTGTGGCCCGTTGCGGCGATCCAGCGCTCGACGCCATCCTCGATGCCGACGGTCCGGTATTCGATGTTGTAGCTTCCCGGAGAATTGGGCTGTAGCGCGTTCGAGACGGCCTCATGAGCGCGCTGCCTGTCGTCGGGATGAATGCCTTTCAGGAATGAGCCCTCATAGCTGACCTCGGTATCCGGCGAGAGACCGAACACCTCCTTGCAGCGGGCGTCCCATCGAAGGATATCGTTGACCGGATCGTAGTCCCAGGTGCCGATCCCTGCGGCCTTGTTGGCGAGGACCAGCCGTTCGGCAGCTTCGCGCGCCGCCTGCTCCGATCGTACGCGCTCGATGTGGGCCCATGATCGCTCCGTCACTTCGGTGAGCAAGGCAAGTTCGCGCGGCGTCCACAGATGGGGGCCACGGTGATGAATGGCCATCAAGGCGGTCAGGCGCCCCTCCTTCACCAAGGGCATGCAGATCGTCGAACCGATCCCGATGCGCTGGAAAGTGGCGGCTTCCTCGGGAGCGATTTCCTTCAGATTGTCGTTGATGATGAGGGGCCGCCCGGCGCCCAGCTCTCGCACCGCCTTCTCGCCGAAGTCGGCAAGGCTGTAGTGCCCCAATATGTGCATCGCACCGGGGGCCGCCCAATCCCCGCGGATGGTGAAGCCGTCCTGATCAGGATCCATGTCGGCATAGGCGCAGCTGGAGACGCCGAGATACTCACCGACCATTCTCGTCGTCACCGCCATGACGCCGTCCGCATCGCGCGTCTTGGCCGTTTGCTTGTTGAGAGCGTCTAGGAAGAGGAGCCGTGCTTCGTTCTCGCGCACCGCGCTCTCAGCGCGCCGACGTTCGACCGCGGTGCGGGTGCGTTCGGCAACCTCGCGGATGAGCTCCAGCTCCGCTGGGCTCCATTCGCGGAGCGTGGCATTGTTCAGGTACAACAGCGCCACAACCCCGTCGGGCTCGGAGATCGGCATGTTGACGAATGCGCGCGCCGAGATCGCCTCGAGAGCTCGGGCGCGGTCGCCGACGCGAGGGTCCTTTTCAGCATCGGCGCAGACGACCGTCTCACCCCGCTTCAAGTCTTCGATATAGCTGCCATAGTCGCGAAAGCGCAGCACACCGGCCAGGCTCGAGATCCCAGGCGCATTCCAGTCGCGCGCGATCGTGATGGTCTCTGCTGAGGTGTCGACGGTGCCGTAACCTGCCCGGCTGACATTGAGACTGCGGCCCAGCAGCTCCGCCGCCGCATAGGCGAGATCGTCGGGGCTGCCGATCTCTCGAATATGATCGCCGAGGGTAGCCAAGACGGCGTTGCGATCGGCCGAGGCCCCCTCGGTCGCTCTCGTCATCGGTCAACCCCGAACACGTCCCTCGCTCCACCTGCATAATGATGAAACGGTAACCGTAGGATGGCCCTTAGGTTCCCCGGCTAAGGGAGCACCTCGCGGTCCTGCAGAGCGGACGTGGCGTGATACGGCGGAAGCGCGCTCTGAAGCGGGCTTAGACCGGCGTATAGATCACGAGCTTCAGCGCGGGATCGTCGTTGGCCTGGAAGCTGGTGTGCTCGAACTGCAGCACGCCCTTGCTCGGATGGTTCATGGTCTTGCGGCCCGAGATGGTGCTGCGGATGTCGTGCGCCCCCCACCATTTGACGAACTCCGGACTGCCCTCGCGCAGCCGCATCAGCAGCTCCGTGAAGGCGGGATCGCCGGCCCAGACGTCGTGGGTGGCGCGAAACATCGCCACCATGCGCTTGGCAACGTCGGTCCAGCTCGCGCCGTAGAATTTTCGCGTCTGCTTGTTCGTCAACACCAGAAGCAGCGTGTTACGATCCTCCTCGGGGAACTGACCGAAGCCAAAGACCTCCTCGGCCGCCGCGTTCCAGGCCAGCACGTCCCAGCGACGCCCGGTGATGTAGGCTGGCTGCTCTAGGCTCTCGATCATCCGCCGGATGGGCGGCGGCACGATCTCGCGGGTGAACGCGTTTCTCGCACCGTCACGGGCCAACGCTTTCAGATGCGCATGCTCGGTCTTGCTGAGCCGCAGCGCACGGGCGAGCGCATCGATGGTGGCGACCGACGGGCTGACCGTTCGGCCCTGCTCGAGCCGGATGTACCAATCGACACCGATCCCGGCGAGTTGAGCCACCTCCTCGCGACGCAGCCCCGCGGTACGCCGCCTGGAGGTCAGGGGAAGTCCGACCGCTTTTGGCGTGAGCTTCTCGCGGCGGGACCGCAGAAAGTCGCCGAATTCGACGCGGCGGGGGTCGGCCATGACGTGCTCCCGTAGGGAGGGACAAGACAATACTAGGATAATACCAGGCCTTCCTGCCCGCCGACAGCCCTTGCATATTCCGTGCACCTCACAATGAGGTGCGAACGAAGGTCAACATCATGAAGGCTGCCGTACTTAAATCTTTCGGATCCCCGCTGGTCATCGAGGACGTCCCCGAACCGGTGCTGGGCACCGGCGAGGTGATCGTCGATGTCGTCGCCACCCGCGTGCTGTCCTATTCCAAGGAAGTGTTCAGCGGTGAACGCAAGTACGCGTTGGACTTGCCCGTCATTCCCGGAGCCGGCGGGGTCGGCCGGGTACGCTCGGTCGGCCCGGACGCAACGAAACTGTCCGTGGGCGACTGGGTGCTCTGCGATCCCACGGTGCGCTCGCGCGACGACGCGATCGCTCCCGACATTCACCTGCAGGGTGTGAGCGCGCGCGGCGAAGGCGGCATGCGGCTACAGAAATATTTCCACCACGGCTCCTTCGCCGAGCGGATGATGGTACCGACGGAGAACCTCACGCGGCTCGGCGAACTCAGCGAAGCAGAAGCCACGCAATGGAGCGTGCTCGGCACCATGCTCGTGCCCTATGGCGGCTTCCTTGCCGCAAAGCTGCAGGCCGGCGAGACCGTGCTCGTGAGCGGCGCGACCGGCAATTTCGGCAGTGCCGCCGTGGCCGTGGCGCTCGCGATGGGCGCGGCCTGTGTCGTGGCGCCGGGCCGAAACGAGAAGATGCTGGCCGAGCTCGTGCGTCGCCATGGCACGCGCGTCAGGCCGGTGAAGCTGACGGGCAACGAGAATGACGACCGCGAACTGATGAAGCGCGCCGCGCCTGGCCCGATCGATTGCGCGTTCGATATCATGCCGCCCTCCGTCGCCACGACGGTGGTGCGCGCCGCGATCATGACGGTGCGGCCCAACGGTCGCATCGTGCTGATGGGCGGCGTCAACATGCAGGGCGGTCCAGGGCTGGAGCTGCCCTACAACTGGATCATGCGCGAATGCATCACAATCCATGGCGTCTGGATGTACCCGCGCGATGCCGCGGCTCGCCTGGTCGCGCTGGTACGCGCGGGACTGCTCAAGCTGGAGGAGTATGAGACGACAGCCTTCGACCTCGATCACGCCAATGCCGCCGTGGAGCACGCCGCGGCCAATGGCGGGCCGTTCAAATCGACGGTAATCAGGCCCTGAGTCCCGAGGCGCGCGGCGCAGCGCCGTCGCCGATTTTTTCGGAAGTCCCACCAAGCACTTGGCTACTGTGCATGGGGTTGTTTTCGCAGTTGTTATTTTGACGTTGAACGCACGCCGCGTCGGGACTGCACCTCTCCCTCCGGAGAGGTGAACGCGCCTGCGACTGGCTTCGGTTAGCTAATCGAGCTCGACCACCTGACCGTGCGACAGGGAGACCCGCCGGTCCATGCGGCCGGCGAGCTCCATGTTGTGGGTCGCGATCAGCATCGACACATGCGTCGCCTTGACCAGCTGCATCAGCGCCTGGAACACGTGCTCGGCGGTGCCGGGGTCGAGATTGCCGGTTGGCTCGTCCGCAAAGAGCACGCGCGGCGCGTTGGCCACTGCACGGGCGATGGCGACACGCTGCTGCTCGCCGCCCGACAGCTCGGCCGGACGATGGGTGATGCGGTCGCCGAGGCCGAGATAACCGAGGATCTCCTTGGCACGCTTGACGGTCTCGGACTTCTTCAGGCCGCGGATCATCTGCGGCAGCATGACGTTCTCGAGCGCCGAGAACTCCGGCAGCAGCCGGTGCGACTGGTAGACGAAGCCGATATCGGTGCGGCGCAGCTGCGTGCGCTCGATGTCGGGCAGTTGCGAGGTCGGCGCGCCCGAGACATAGACCTCGCCGGAATCGGGGGCTTCCAGCAGCCCTGCGATGTGCAGCAGCGTCGACTTGCCCGAGCCAGACGGCGCCACCAGGGCGACGGACTGGCCGGCCCACAGCGCCAGCTTGGCGCCGTCGAGGATCGTCAGCGGCACCTCGCCCTGCAAGTACTGCCGCTTTATCTCGTGGAGATAAATGACCGGCACATCTTCTGCCCCCTGCTGCTGCTCCATCAGTCCCTCACTCGTACCGGAGCGCTTCGACGGGATCGAGGCGCGCGGCGCGCCACGACGGATAGAGCGTCGCCAGGAACGACAGCGTCAGCGCCATGATGACGACGGCCGTGGTCTCGCCGACGTCGATCTCGGCGGGCAGTTTCGACAGGAAGTAGAGCTCCGGCGAGAACAGCTCGGTCGAGGTCAGCCAGGACAGAAATTGCCGGATCGATTCGATGTTGACGCAGATCACGAGGCCGACGCAGAAGCCGACCAGCGTGCCGACGACGCCGATCGAAGCGCCCGTGATCAGGAAGATCCGCATGATCGAGCCCTGCGAGGCGCCCATGGTGCGCAGGATCGCGATGTCGCTGCCCTTGTCCTTCACCAGCATGATCAGGCCGGAGACGATGTTGAGCGCGGCGACCAGCACGATCATGGTCAGGATCAGGAACATCACGTTGCGCTCGACCTGGAGCGCGTTGAAGAAGGTCGAGTTGCGCTGCCGCCAATCGACCAGGAAGATCGGACGGCCCGCCGCCTCCGTCACCGCCTTGCGGAAGGCGTCGATCCTGTCGGGGTTGGTCGTGAACACCTCGATCGAGGTGACGTCGTTGCTGCGGTTGAAGTAGGCCTGCGCTTCGGCAAGCGGCATGAACACGAAGCCGAGATCGTATTCGGACATGCCGATCTCGAACACCGCGACGATCTTGTACGGCTTTATGCGCGGCGTCGTTCCCATGGGCGTCACTGCGCCCTTCGGCGCCACCAGAGTGATGCTGTCGCCGGCATGCAGCGAAAGCTGATCGGCGAGGCGCCGGCCGATCGCAACGCCCTGCCCTTCGTCAAACCCCTCGAGCGAGCCCTGCTTGATGTTCTTGGCGATCGAGGTGAGGTTGTTGAGATCGTCGGAGCGGATGCCGCGCACGAGGACGCCCGAGGCGTTCCATGGCGATGACGCCAGCGCCTGACCGTCTACCACCGGCGCCGCGAGCCGGATGCCCTGGACCTGGCTGAGACGGTCGGCAACGTCCTTCCAGTCGGTCAGCGGCGATTCCAGTGGCTGGACCAGGATGTGGCCGTTGAGGCCCAGGATCTTGTCGAGCAGCTCCTTGCGGAAGCCGTTCATCACGGCCATGACGATGATCAGCGTCGCGACGCCGAGCATGATGCCGAGAAAGGAGAACCCGGCGATGACCGAGATGAATCCTTCCTTCCGGCGCGCCCGCAAATAGCGCGCCGACAGCATCCACTCGAAGGGCGCGAAAGGCGCGGTTTGCACGGTTTCGGTCATGGTCTCATCCATCGCTCGATAATCCCATGATTCGGGGTCAATTGTGGCCGGATTGGCGGCCGCGATATCGCGCGATGAACAATATTCAGCCGACCGGCCTCATCAGCCCACAAGTCTTGCGACCGCGTCGGCAGGCGACATGGTCTCGCGCGCGCCGTCGCTGCGCCGCTTGATCTCGACCTTGCCGTCGGCAAGGCCCTTCGGCCCGATCATGATCTGCCAGGGGATTCCGATCAGGTCGGCGGCGGCGAATTTGGCACCGGCGCGCTGGTCGGTGTCGTCATAGAGCACGTCGACACCCCTGGCCGTAAGATCGGCATAAAGCTTCTCGCAGGCCGCATCGACCGCGGCGTCACCCTGCTTGAGGTTGAGGATCGAGACACGGAACGGCGCCACCGCCTCCGGCCATTTGATGCCGGCATCGTCATGGCAAGCCTCGATGATGGCACCTAGCAGGCGCGAGACACCGACGCCGTACGAGCCGCCATGGATCGGCACGTCGACACCATCAGGCCCCGCCACGAGCGCCTTCATCGGCTCGGAATATTTGGTGCCGAAATAGAAGATCTGGCCGACCTCGATGCCGCGGGTGTTCACCCGCTTGTCCACGGGCACCTCCTGCTCGAACCGCGCGGCATCGTGGACGTCTTCGGTCGCCGCATAGAGCGAGGTCCATTGCTTGATGATCGGCGTCAGATCGCTCTCATAATCCACGTCCTCGCCCGGCACCGGCAGGTCCAGCACGTCGCGATTGATGAACACGCCGGATTCGCCGGTCTCGGCGAGCACGATGAACTCGTGGCTGAGATCGCCGCCGATCGGCCCGGTCTCGGCACGCATCGGGATCGCCTTCAGCCCCATCCGCGCGAAGGTGCGCAAGTACGCGACGAACATCTTGTTGTAGGCGACGCGCGCCGCGGCCTCGTTGAGATCGAAGGAATAGGCGTCCTTCATCAGGAACTCGCGGCCGCGCATCACGCCGAAGCGCGGACGCTGCTCGTCGCGGAATTTCCATTGGATATGATAGAGATTCAACGGCAGGTTCTTGTAGGACTTCACATAGGCGCGGAAGATCTCGGTGATCATTTCCTCGTTGGTCGGTCCGTACAGCAGTTCGCGCTTGTGGCGGTCGGCGATGCGCAGCATCTCCGGGCCGTAGGCGTCGTAGCGGCCGCTCTCGCGCCAGAGGTCGGCGAGCTGGAGCGTCGGCATCAAGACCTCGATCGCGCCGGAGCGATTCTGCTCCTCGCGCACGATCTGCTCGATCTTCTTCAGCACGCGAAAGCCGAGCGGCAGCCAGGCATAGATGCCCGCCGCCTCCTGCCGGATCATGCCGGCACGCAGCATCAGCCGATGCGAGACAATCTCCGCCTCTTTCGGATTTTCCTTCAGGATGGGCAGAAAGAACCGCGACAACCGCATGGTAATACTCTGGGAATCAGTGATCGCCTGCAGTGAAACCGGATTGGGAGCGAAAACACAAGACGGGAATGAGGAAAAGCCGCTAACGCGGCGAAATACCTGTCATTTTTCCGTTGCCTTCAGGTTTGACTTCAGGAGCACCGTGCTCAGCAAAGCCGGTGAGCCTAGGGCGGTGGCACCTCGAGTTCATCCGCCAGCGTGATCTTCTCGAAATCGCTCACGAGCGCCTCGATGCGCACACGCCAGCGGCCGGCGAAGGGCAGCTCGACCTTGCGCACGTGCCAGTAGCCATCCGGCCCGAGCAAGGCGTCCCGTTCCATCGGCTCGATGCCGCGCTCGGGCAGGCTGAGCGTCAACGTCACCTCTTTGGCCGCCAGGGGCGTCCCATCGCCGGTCATGAGCTGGAGCACGAAATCGTCCTTGCCGACCTTTCCAGGCGACACCAGCACCTGGAACATCGCCTTGTCGCCGTGGATGTGGATCGCCAAAGGCGTCTCGGGAATGATCCTTCGCGGCGGCGGCGTGAAGCGCCAGCCGGCGACGACGGCGAAGATGGCGAGGGCGATCACGCATTCGAGGAGGATCGAGCGCTTGAGGATGGCTTGGGCTCCACGATCGCGGGCGAGTGCCGGAGTGAGGCGGAAGCGGTTGAGCGCCGCAAGGGCGAGCAGCATGAGAACCAGGCCGAGCTTGATCGAGAGGATGAGGCCATAGCGGGTCTCGACCAACGCCGAAACTTTTTCGAGCTGAACAATCGCAAGGGCGAGGCCCGTCAATGCCAGCACGCCGACCGCCGGCATGGCGATGCCCGAGAAGCGCTTCACGACGGCGAGTGTTGCCGGCGTCGGCTTCGACAGCAAAGCCGCGAGCGGAGCAAGAGCGCCGATCCACAGCGCAACGCAGAGGCCGTGAAGAAACATCGCCGGGCGCATCATCATTCGAGGCGGCGCCGTTGCGGCATGCCCGCTCATGGCGAGCGACAGGCCCACGCCGACCATGGCAATGATCGCAAGAGCCCGCGAGGACCATGCGCTGCGCAGCGCCAGCAGAGCGAACAGTATCGCGGCGGCAGCAACTAAAAACGCGCGGCCGGCACTGGTTGCCACCGCGACCTTCCAAGGTGCGGCCGTCGCGAGCGCCGCCGGCGGCAGGCCAAGGAGATCGAGACCCAGCGCACCGAGCGACACCACCGCACTGGAAAGGCCGACCGCGAGCGCCACGCGCGGCACGGTCATGCCGGCCAGAGACCATGATATCCAGCGCGCAAACCACACACCGCCGACGCCTACGAACAGACCGAGATAGAGGCCAACGCGCGCCAGCCAGATCAGCGCGGCCGACCAATGGTCCGTACTCGCGGGCAGCTTCGTTTCCGACGGCATGCCGACTGAAAACATCACCGATCCCACGATCGGATGGCCGTCCTGCGAGACCACGCGATAGCTGACGACCGCGGTCCCCTCAGGCAGATCCGCTGGTATCTGGATCGAAATCGTGTCGCCGGACGCACTGACGCGCGTCTCGTCCCGCGCCCTGCCCGTCCCGTCGATCAGCCGGATCGCGCCCGGCGTTACCGGCTCGTTGAACCGCAGCTCGACCACCTTCGGCGCGGTCGCGAGCGTGCTGCCGCTCGCCGGCTCGACCGAGATCAGCGCCGCATGCGCGAGCGCACCGCTCGCGAAGCTGGCAGCGAAGAGCAGCGTCGCGAGCGCGGCGAGGAGGCGCATCAGGGTTTCGGCAGGAGCTTGACGCCAGGCGCCGGCGACTTGCCCTCATGCGAATGGCTTGACGCGTCGGTTGGGATCTCGATCCAGCGACGAACGCCGGTCTCGCATTCCTGAACCACTGGGAAGTACAAGGTCGTATTCGCCTTGAGCTTGTCGGTCAGCACCGCCTGCATGATGAACTCGTCATAGTTCTTGTCCGGCAGCTTGCCGCCGGACCACGCCACCTCCTTGACGCCGGACGAGAGCTTGTTGCCGTGATAGTCGTATTCCCCCGCATATTTGCCCTCGACGACGTCGACGGTCCAGCCGGCCTTCGGCATCGGCTTCACCGCGATCACCCCTTCCGGAATCTGCACGCGGATCTTCACCGTCGGCGAGCCCGCGCAGCCATGCGGCACGGTGAACACCGCCTTGTAGGACGCGCCGATCGTGGCTTGCTTGGTCTCAAGCGAGACATGCGCCGCCGCTGGTGTTGCGGCGAGCGCGGCAATCAGGATCAGACAGGATCGCTTCGACACATTCGGCCTCCCGAGAATCCAGAACAGTCTCATTTCATCTTCATTCCCGAATGATCCGGCATTTTCTTCATGTCCATGTGGCCCGAGTGTCCGCCATCGCCCGGCGCCTGCGCGCCGACGCCCTGGACGGCGAGCGCAACAGTGACCTTCCCGGCCTTCTCGAACTGAAGCGTCACCGGCACCTTGTCGCCCTGCTTGAACGGCCCCTTCAGCTCCTGAAGCATCAAATGATTGCCGCCGGGCGCGAGCTTCACGGTCTTGCCGGGCTCGATCGCCAGTCCCTTGTCGAGCGCGCGCATCTTCATCACGCCATTGTCCATGGCCATCTCGTGAATCTCGGCCTTGCCTGCGATATCGGCGGACACGCTGACCAACCTGTCGGCCGCGTTGCCCTTGTTTTCGATCGTCAGATAGCCGCCGGCGACCTTGGCGCCACCCGGCGTCGCCCGGCTCCAGGCCTGCGAGACCACGAGATCGCCGGCCTTGACGTCCTCGGCTGCGACCGCCGCGCTGGTGCCAAGCATCATGGCGGCGGCGAGAAGTGATAGCTTGATCCTGTTCATTTTGTTCCCTCGGTTTTGATCTGATCGACCACGGTCCGTCTTGGTGGTCTCGGCAGCCTCAGTGCGCTTACCATCGATACCTCATTCCGGTGTAGACCGCCCGGCCGGCACCTGGCTCGAACAAGGCCGACGTCGCCGTGGCGCGATCGATGATACTGGCGCTTGCAATGTAGGTCCTGTTGGTGAGGTTTCGACCCTCGATATAGGCGGAGAACGGCCCGCCATTGTCGAAGCCCGCTTTCAATCCGAGCAGTGCATACGGCTCGGTCGTCAACGTGTTCATACTGTCGACAAAATAGGCCTGCGGCACCCATTCGACGTTCGGACCAGCGTAGAATCCGGTCGGATGCTTGTAGAGCAATTCGGCGCGCAAATAGTGACGCGGCGCGCCGGGCAGCTGGTTGTTGCCGAACGCCGTGTCGCTGTCGAAGCGAAAATCGCTGTAAGTATAAGCGAGGTTGAGCCACACCTTATCGGGCGCGCCTCCTGTCACGAAGATATCGCGGAAGATTGCTGCCCCTGCCCCCGCCTCGACGCCCTGGTGGACGGTTCGGTCGGCATTGGTCACGTTGCAATTGCCGAACGCGCTGTACAGGCACAGCAGCTCATCGCGGATATCGGCACGATAGGCGGTCAACTCCCACGAATAGTCGGGCCGTCGCATGCGGGTCCCTATCTCGTAGGTCGTCGCAATCTGCGGGCGGATGCTGGTGAACGGAATCGTCGGAATGCCAGGACCGCGCGCGCTCTCGCCGAAGCTCGGCACTTCGGCGCTCCGCGAGACATTGGCGAAGGCCTGCCACGTCGGGTCGATCTGCCACAGCAGGCCCGCCTTCGGCGACCAAAGATCAAAGCGGGTTGCTCCCGACTGGTCGCCGTCGCTAAGAAACCGGTCCCGCCGATTGCGGGTCGCATGCAGAAATTGCGTGCCGGCAATCGCGGCGACGTTCGGCAGAAAATAGAAGCTGTCCTCCACGTAAACCGAGGTGTTCTCCGAGCGATCGAACGACGACGACAGCAATGCCCCCTTCTGTCCGGCAATGTTGGCGAATTGCTGGTTGTCGATGCTGCCATTCAACAGGTTGACGCCCGCGACCAGCCTGTTGCGGTAACCGCCGATCATGCGGTCGTCCGTGACCTTCGCGAAGCCGCCGTAATCCCTGTAGCGATAATCGAGCCACTGGAAGATCGGATGCATGAGGTGCCGGTCGAGGCCGAAGGCGCCGAACTCGAACCTGGTGTCGTCGAATCGGATCGTCGTTTTGTTTGCCAGCCTGACCGTGTCGATGTTGCGCTGCTGGTCCAGCGCAACGTTCGCCGGAGCCGCGGCCTCCGGATTGCTCAAGGCAGACGCCTTGGTGACGGTTCCTGGAATGCGTTGCCGCACCTCGTTGGCATTGAGATAGAATCGCGTCTCGAAATCCGGCGAGAACTGGTAGCCAACATTGCCGCTCACGCGGTTGCCCGAGCCGAAGCTGTGATCGCGGAAGCCGTCCGTGGCCTGCGTTGATGCGGTGACGAAACCATCCCACGGCCCGTTGGCGCCTCCTGCATTGGCCTGCAGTCGCCTGAACCCGAAGGCTCCCACGTCGAGCGAGACGCCATTCGGAAATCGGTCGCGCCCCGATGGCGTCACGAAGTTGACGGCGCCTCCCAGCGAATTGGCTCCGAACTGCAGCGCGTTCGCGCCCTTGTACACCTCGACATATTTGTAGGCGGTCGGGTCGATCTCCTGGAAATCGCCGTAGCCGTCCGCCGTATTGATCGGGATGCCGTCCATGTAAAGCTGCACGCCGCGCAGATGGAAATTGCGCGACAGGCCGGATCCGCGGATCGAAAGCCGGGTGTCGTCGCCCCATTTCGGTTGCGCAAATACGCCGGGCACGTAGTCCAGGACATCCTTGATCGTGCTGGCGGGAGTCGAGTTCCGGTAGGCCTCCGCTGTGACCAGCGCTACGCCGCCCGGCGTCTGGTTGATCTCGCTCAGCGCCTGCTGGGCGGTGAGAACCGTCAGGGCACCAGGGCCGGGGCCCCCTTCGGAAGCTGCCGTCGGTTGCGGACGCGCAGTTGCGGGCGCGCGGGCCCGCGTTGATCGCGCGGCGGTTCGCTGTGCGCGGGCTGGTGAGGCCCGTTTCTCCCGCGGCGCGTCGACCGTGACGGGAGGAAGCTCGCGTCGGTTTTCCTCGGCGATTGCATTGGACGGCACGACGAGGGCAGAAGCTGAGGCAAGCAGAATCTTACGTGCGGAAAGCAGTCGAAAGAAGCCTGAACGAGGCATGAGGTCATTCCTGATGCCGGCAGAGAGCCGGCGCATTGCGATCCCGGCACGGCGGAAGCCGGCGCGGAGCTGAAGGTTTCGCGGATCAGGAAATGCGAGGGGGAGCGCGCGCCCAAGCGCTCGAACCGTCGATGGCGGCGAGGACCGGCGCGTTCGCCACGTGCCAGACGATGCGGGCGATGGGGCGGACGGGCGTTGAGAACGCCGCATGGGGCGGCGCGTCAAGCGAGGCGTCAGCGTGCGCGAGGCAACAAAGCGCGCATGCGCCAGCTTTCGCGGCCGGTGTCCCGGTCTCGTCGACCGGGCCGCCCTGCTCACTTGCGCTGTGGCAGATGACGCCTGCAGAGAACGGATCGGCCGCAGCCTGGCCGGCCGCGAGACAGGCGGCGATCGGCGCCAGCACCTGCATCACAAGGGCGAGCAGGACCAGAGGCAGGAATTTTTGCAGGCGTGCGCGCATCCGCCGGACCATTCGTTCGTGCGCCAACTAATCACTCGGGCGCAGCTGAGTCGAGGCCAGTTCCGCCGCCTGTTGGGCCCTGCGCAAACTGCTCGAAAAATTGTGGTCGGACGACCCCCACCCCCGGCGGGCCGGTATCTGAGGCAGGGAGACCCGCCCGGCAATCCACAAATTTCTTATATCTGTCATATATTTAGGGGAGCGAAAGCCCGATCGTTTCGTCAGCTGCTCCTATTTTGAACATTCGTTGCCGAAAATGATGACAAGTGAGAAAAGTTGATCTAGCATCCCTCTTGCTCAGGCGCTGACCGCGAGGTCGAGGCCTGGTGGTCCAAGTCTCGGGAGGAGCCCCTGGCGCGCAAAACGCAGCGTCGCCCCGTCAATCAAGATCAAATCTTAAGATCGGGGATAATAGGGTCGACACAATTTTTGAGCGGGGCCAGGGCCCCGCTCTTTTTTTGCCCGCGGCACTGAACTGTCGATGAACGCGGCCTTTCATCCCATCCACGACAGCTTTGAACGTGCGGCCTCGCGTTGCGCCGACCTCACGCCGCTCGTCTATCGACGTCTGTTCGAACTCCATCCGGAAACGCAGGCGATGTTCCGCGCGGATAGCGGTGACCTCGTGAAGGGGTCGATGCTAGGGCTGACGATCGAGGCGATTCTCGACTTCGCCGGCGAGCGCCGCGGGCATTTCCGGCTGATCGCGTGCGAGGTCGCCTCGCACGATGCCTATGGCGCGCCGCGCGAGCTGTTCATCGCGTTCTTCGTCGTCATCAGGGACGTGCTCCGCGATCTGCTCGGCGATGAATGGACGCCCGAGATCGCGCGGGCCTGGGATACATTGCTCGCCGAGATCGACGCATTCGCCGCCGCGGCCAGCTGACGCTTTGCGCTGCACCAACGCGCGGGCTGCGACGACGCTGCGGCTGAATGCAGATTGAGTGCGAACAACTCTTGTGAGAGACTTTCGGAGATCGGTAGCGCTACCAATGACGCGCCGACGACAAAATATATGGGAGCGAGCGATGTCCGGGACGAAAGATTTCTCGACGACCAGGCGCGATCTTCTTCAGGCGGCTGCGGCCGCCGGCGCCGGAGCTGCCATCCTCGGCAGCATGGGCATAAACCCCGCACTGGCCGCAGTCGGACGCAGCGAGAAGCCGTTGAAGGCGGCCTTCTCCAACGCCGGCCTCCAGGCCACCTGGTGCGCGCAAGGCAAGCAGGCGGCGGAATTCTGGGGCAAGCTGTTCAATGTCGAGGTGACCTGGTTCGACGGGCAGCTCGATGCGGTGAAGCAGCGCGCGGCGATCGACAACATGGCCTCGCAGAAATGGGACTTCGTCGCGATCCAGGCCTTCGGCATCGGCACCCTCACCCAGCCGGTGCAGAAGATGATCGACGCCGGCACGCCCGTGATCGACATGGACACGCTGATCGCGCCGCTCGATCAGATCAACGTCCATTCCTTCCTCGCTCCCGACAACGAGTTCATGGGCGCTTCGGTGACGCAGGCGCTGTGCAACGCCATGGGCGGCAAGGGCAAGATCATCATGACGCAGGGCGCGCTCGGCCACACCGGTGCGCAGGGCCGCGCCAAGGGCTTCAACTCGGTCGTCAAGCAATTCCCGGGCATCGAAGTGCTCGACACCCAGCCGGCCGATTGGGACGTGTCGAAGACCGCCCGTCTCTGGGAGACCTATCTGACCAAATACCCGCAGATCGATGCGGCCTTCTTCCACAATGACGATATGGCGCTGGCCGCCGCCAACATCATGAAGGCGCGCAATCGCACCAACATCCTGATCGGCGGGGTCGACGCCATGCCGCCGGCGATCCAGGCGGTCAGCGAAGGCCGCATGTTCGCGACCGTCCGCAATCCGTCCTGCCGCATCCATGGCGGCGCGATCGTCGCGGGCGTCTCCGCCGTGGTCGGCGGCGAGAAGAGCGGACAGGGCATCCCGAAGAACGTCGTCACCGACGGTCCGGTCGTGACCAAGGCGAATGCGGCCGGGATGCAGTGGATGCAGGATCACTTCCTGATCTGAGCCTCCAGATCCTTCATGAGCGTGGGACAACAGCCCATCCTGGAACTGCAGGGCATCACGAAGAGCTTCGGCGGCGTCGAAGCGCTTCGTGGTGTCGACTTCGCGCTTTATCCCGGCGAGATCCATGGTCTCGTCGGCGAGAACGGCGCCGGCAAGAGCACGCTGATGAAGATCATCGCCGGCGTGCACACCGAGTTCTCCGGCCGCTTCCTGGTCGACGGCCAGGAGATGCATTTTCGCTCGGCGCGCGATGCGCACGCCGCCGGCATCGCCATGGTGCACCAGGAGCTCAGCGTCGCGCCCGACCTGACCGTCGCGGAGAACGTCTTCCTCGGCAACCAGCCGACCAACGCCTTCGGCCTCGTGCAATGGCGGCGGATGGCGCGCGAGGCGGGCGAGCAGCTTGCCCGCTTCGGCATCGACGTCGATCCGATGGCGCGGCTCGGCGACCTTCCGATCGGGCTGCAGCAGCTGATCGAGATCGCGCGCGTGCTGTTCTCCGGCGCGCGCATCGTCATCCTGGACGAGCCGACCTCCGCCCTCTCCCCGCCCGAGGTCGAGCGCCTGTTCGCAACGCTCCGGCGGCTGCGCGAGGAAGGCACGGCGATCGTCTTCATCTCGCATTTCATCGAGGACATCCTGCTGGTGTCCGACACGGTGACCGTGTTCCGCAACGGCCGCAAGGTTGCGGAGACGGCGAGCGCCGCGACCAGCAAGGGCGCGCTGATCGAGGCCATGATCGGCCGCGGCGGCGAGGCGCTCGAGCATAGCTATACCGACGACCTGATGCTGCCGCAGCCGAGCGACAGCAAGGTCATTCTCAGGGTCGACCAGCTGTCGCTGTCACGCAGCCTTCAGGACGTCTCGTTCGAGGCCCGTGCTGGCGAGGTGCTCGGTATCTACGGCTTCATGGGCTGCGGCCAGCAGGAGCTGTCGCGCATCCTGTTCGGCAAGCTGAAGCCGGACGGCGGCACGCTTGCAGTCGAAGGCGTGCCGAAAACTTTCGCCAGCACGGCTGCGGCGCGGCGCGCCGGCGTGGCGCTGGTGCCGGAGAGCCGGCGCGACATGCTGTTCCACCAGGAGCCGGTCTACAAGAACATCTCGATCAGCATTCTCGACCGCATCTCCTCGCTGCTGCTCAAGCCGGCGCAGGAGCGCGACATCGCCAAACGCCAGGTCGAGCAGCTGCAGATCAGGCCGCCGGTGGTCGGCCTCGATCTCGGCATGCTATCGGGCGGCAACCAGCAGAAGGTCGCGCTGGCGAAATGGCTGACCTATCCGCCCAAGCTGCTGGTGCTGTGCGAGCCGACCCGCGGCATGGATGTCGGCGCCAAGAACGACGTCATCAACATCGTGCGCGACCTCAGAACGAAGGGGCTCGCGATCATCGTGCTGTCGACCGAGCCGGAAACGGTGCTGTCGCTGGCCGATCGCATCCTCGTGCTCAAGCGCGGCGCCTTGGTGCGTGAATTCAAGAACGAGCCGGTCAGCAAGGACCGCCTGCTGGAAGCGGCGTGACGGAGAAGCACATGAGCAGCGAGACGGCTTTGGCGACAGGACAACGGGCACGGGGCCTTGCGCCCTTCCTGCGCTCGCAGATGCGCAACATCGCCCCGTTCCTGACGCTGATCTTCCTCACCGCCTTCTTCGCCTTCGCCAGCCCCTCCTTCGCGACGCTCGACAATCTCGGCAATATCCTGACCCAGGTATCGGTGACGGGCATCATCGCCGTCGGCCTCACCTTCGTGATCCTCTGCGCCGAGATCGACCTGTCGGTCGCCAGCATCGCCAACGTCACGGGCATTGCGGTCGCCTACTTCACGCTGCAGGAATCCTACGTCAACATCGCCAACATTCCCCTGCCCGGCGCGGTCGCGATCATCCTGTCGCTCCTGCTCTGCGCCCTGCTCGGTCTCGTCAACGCGGTGGGGCTGACCGTGATCGGCATCCCCTCCTTCATCATGACGCTGGCAATGATGCAGATCGCCGCCGGCATCTCCGCGCTGCTGGTGCGCGGCCAGATCGCCTACAAGGTGCCGAGCCTGATCACGACGCTGGGCTCCGGCTCGATCGGCGGCATCCCCTGGATCGTCATCGTGGCCGCCATCATGCTGCTCGGCGGCCATCTGGTGCTGACCTACACGCGCTTCGGCCGCTACGTCTACATGGTCGGCGGCAATCGCGAAGCGGCCGAATATTCGGGCCTCAACGTCAAGCTGATCCTCGGCGCGGTCATGGTGATCTCGGCGGTGTGCTCGGGCCTCGGCGGCATGCTCGGCGTTGCCCATTTCGGCAGCGCGCAGCAGAACGAGTTCGACACCTACCTGCTCGATTCCATCGCCGCGGTCGTGGTCGGCGGCACCAGCCTGTTCGGCGGCCGCGGCGGCATCGGCAACACCATCGTCGGCCTCTTCGTGCTCGGCGTGCTCAACAACGGCCTCGACCACGTCAACATCGACAGCTTCCTGAAGATCCTGATCCGCGGCCTGATCCTGCTGGCGGCGCTGGTCATCAACGTTTATGCGCAGCGGCTGAGGGAGAAAGCGGCGGAATAGACGGCCGGCAAGACAAAAGTTCGAAAACAACCCCATGCACAGTAGCCGGGGCCAGCGGAATCAATGACTTGCCGACGGGTGTCGTGAAATTGCGGATTTTACGAATTCGATTTGCTCCGTCGGGCAAAACAGGGGTA
Source organism: Bradyrhizobium sp. USDA 223 (assembly GCF_044909005.1). Lineage (NCBI taxonomy): Bacteria > Pseudomonadati > Pseudomonadota > Alphaproteobacteria > Hyphomicrobiales > Nitrobacteraceae > Bradyrhizobium > Bradyrhizobium sp. USDA 223. The sequence continues at coordinate 2,194,992 of NZ_JBIYDR010000001.1, read as the reverse complement.
TAGTGGCATCATCGGCAGCCGGCTTTGAAAGGCCGGTGCACGCCCGTCCCCCGTCATTGCGAGCCACCGGGTCCGCGCGAAGCGCGGCCCGATGACAGGCTCCGCGAAGCAATCCAGGACTCTCTCCGCGGATGCATTTCTGGATTGCTTCGCTGCGCTCGCAATGACGACGTGGATTCGGGATCAGCTATATCGCGGTCAGCGGGTGCGGTCTAATCGCGAAAATCGAAAATTGCAGTGGCTGGCGCCGCCCGCGAGCGTCTGGGTCCGCTCCAGGCGGATGCCTCGCGTGGCGTAGGCGACAAAGTCGAGGCCGCAGATGTTCGGCAGGATCTCCGTGTCGCCACGGCGCGCCGCGAGCTTGCAGAAGCCGCAGGCCTTGTAGTCGATGCCGAATTCGAAAGTGTCCTCGGGACCCGGCTCGACGAAATCGTAGACGAAATCTTCCGGAAACTCCGCTTGGTGAGCCTCTGTGACGCTCCTTGCCGCCTGCTCACGCATCAAGGCCTGGTTCTCCGGCGACATGAACTGACGCCCTGCGGCGAGACGCTCGGCTTCGGGAATCATCAGCAGCTGCGCCTTGTAGATTTCCCGCTCGATCTCCCCGATCACGGGTACCGGCACGCCGTGGCGCCGCAGCACCCGACTGATGGCCATGAAGCCGGTCAGGCGCATGAAGAAATCGCTCATGCGGCTCGCCGCGCCGCCGACATAGGGCATCTGGGTGAGGACGATCTCGAATTCGTCCATCACCTCCAGCCTGATTGCGTGGATGTCGGAGAGATCCGTGCGCTCGCGGAGCATCGCTTCGGCAAGGTCTAGTCGCTCGCGCATGGCAGCCTCCATCGCGTGGCGGTGCGTCTGGTAGAACGGATGGATCTCAGCCATTGGACACCTGATATGATTGGCTCATTGCAACATCGACGAGCCGCCTCATTCCGCGGCGATCGCCTCGATCTCCAGCAGCCAATTGCTGTCGACGGTCTCGACCACCACGACGGTCAGTGCCGGCTGGTGCTCCCCGAGCATCGCGCGGCGAATGGCGCGATTGGCGACGACTTGGCTGCGATCGGTCAGGAACGTCGTGACCTTGACCAGGTGCTCGACGCCAAGGCCTGCCGCGGCGAGCACCTCCCTGACATTGCGCCAGGCCTGCTCGCATTGCGCCTCGAAGCCGTCAGGCACGGTGCCGTCGGACTTTTGAGGGACCTGTCCGCTGATGAACAGCAGGCGGCGATGCTGCTGCAGCTCGAGTCCCATGCAGTAGCCGCCGGCGGGCGGATGAACCGTTGCGGGATTGTGGCTGACGACGTGAGCTGATGGCATGGCGTTTCTCCGGATTTGCGCGCCAACCTAGCCGGCGGCATCAGCGCTGCGCAAAGCATACTTCCTGCGGTTCAGCGCAAGAAAATCTATTGCAAGGCCGCGGCCTATCGGTGTCAAAGTGCACTCGATGACCTACGCTCTTCCCCCACTCAACGCGCTCCGCGCCTTCGAAGCCGCCGCCCGACACCTCAGCTTCAAGCTGGCCGCGCACGAATTGCACGTCACGCCCGCTGCCGTTGGTCAGCAGGTGAAAGCGCTGGAGGCGCGCCTCGGCGTGCAGCTGTTCGAGCGTCTGCACAAGCAGCTCATCCTCACCGAGGCCGGCCGGGCCTATCTGCCCGGGATCTCCGAAGGCTTCCGCCACATTGCCGAGGCGACCTCGCAGCTGAAGCCGGCAGGCACGGTGCTGCTGCAAGTGGGGATCCACGGCAGTTACGACCTGCGCCGCCTCGAACTTGCGGGGTTTCGCAGCGCACATGCAGAGATCGGTTTGAGCGTGCTGCAGCCCGCCGGCCTGCACGAGCTCGTCGAAGGCAAGGTCGACCTCTTGATCGCCCGCGGCGTGAGCCACCATCCAGGCTATCGCTGCGAGCGGATCAATGAGGGATCGGGCCCGGGTGATTGGCTGGTTGCGCCGGAAGGCACGGCAGATTGTCCGGAGATCGTGCGTTTTCGGGCATGGCTGCGCGCGCTGCCCGCGGCGAAAACGCTCGCAAATCGTCGCCCGCGTCTGGTTGGCGGTGTCGGGAGCTGAGGGGGCACAACGTTGCGCGTCGAGGCCCGGACTTTCTTTCAACTCAACGCCCTACCCGTAAAGAGAAAATCGCGATGACCGTCTATGGCGCGTCGTCATAAACCCGCGCCCTAGATGAGGTCCGCTGTGCAGGGCCAGGAGCTGAATTGCGAGAAGTGGCAGCTGCTGACGTAAAACGGACATCGGCCGGCGAGTTGGCTTCAGCAATAGGACAAAGGGACCATCCTTTCTCTACCCCAGCAGTTCCTTCTGCGGACCGCATTTTCTTGATGCGGAGGTTTGTGGGCGCTTCTCATCCGCGAGACATTCTGTCGCAGAACCATTCGATTTGCCGGAGGACTAATCTCTAGGCGGAAATCTGTCGTTCGCAAGCCGAACGGCATGCAACGGGCGATCTGCGCCGTCAAGGTTGCAAGAGCCGTGGGCGTGGTCGCCCCTTTGCCGATCTGTCCAAGAGCGTGAAGTGGACTGCCGCAATACTGACCACTAGTCACGGAGGAGATACCATGACGGAGATCCGGCTGGCCTCGCTGCAGGGCGGGGCGATTACGCTTGAAAGCGATGCAATTGCTGCCTTTCGTCAAACCTTGCGAGGCAACGTCTGTCTGGCCGAGGAGCCGGGCTATGATGAAGCACGTACGATCTGGAATGCAATGATCGATCGCTACCCGGGCGCGGTCGTGCGCTGCAGAGGGGCCGCTGACATCATTCGTGCTGTACGCTTTGCCCGTGCGCATGGCCTCTTGATCGCCGTGCGCGGCGGCGGCCATAACATCGCGGGCAATGCTGTTTGTGACGGCGGGCTCTTAATTGATCTTTCCCTCATGCGCTCCGTCAGGGTTGATCCATTTCACCGCACCGCGCAAGTAGAGCCGGGCGCGACGCTTGGCGACTTCGACACGGAGGCGCAGGCTTTCGGCCTTGCGACCCCGCTCGGGATCAACTCGACGACCGGCGTTGCGGGATTGACACTGGGCGGCGGCTTTGGGTGGCTCAGCCGCAAGTTCGGGCTTGCCGCTGACAATCTGATCTCGGCGAACGTGGTGACGGCCGAAGGCGAGCTTGTCCGGGCGAGCATCGCCGAGAATACCGACCTGTTCTGGGCGCTCCGCGGAGGCGGAGCCAATTTCGGGGTGGTGAGTTCGTTCGAGTTCCGCCTGCATCCTGTTGGCCCAATGGTTCTGGCCGGACTCATCGTCCATCCCTTTGCGCGGGCGAAGGAGCTGCTCGCGGGCTATCGCGACGTCGCCGCCAAGGCGCCGGACGAACTGACGGTGTGGGTGGTGCTGAGGCAGGCGCCGCCGCTGCCGTTCTTGCCAGCCGAGGTTCACGGCAAGGAGATTGTCGCGTTCGCCGTCTGCTACACGGGAGAGGAGAACGAGGGCAAGCGCGCATTGGAGCCGCTGCGCGCGCTCGGAGAGCCGATCGCGGACGTGATCGGCATGCAGCCCTTCGCGGCTTGGCAGACCGCCTTTGACCCACTGCTTACGCCCGGCGCCTACAATTACTGGAAGTCGCACAATTTCGTTGAGCTCAACGACGGCCTTCTCGATACGCTGGAGAGCCATACGACCAGCCTGCCGACCGGAGAGTGCGAGATTTTCATTGGTCAGCTTGGTGGCGCCACCAGTCGCATGGCCGTCGACGCCACGGCGTTCCCCCACCGCGACGCGAACTTTGTCATGAACGTTCACACGCGATGGCGCGATCCGGCAGATGCGCAACGTTCGATCGCCTGGGCGCGCAGGCTCTTTACTGAGACCGCACCTCACGCAACCGGCGGCGTCTACGTTAACTTCATGCCGGAGGACGAGACCGATCGCGTCGCTGGCGCCTACGGCGCGAATTACGCTCGTCTTGCCGCGCTGAAGGCCAAGTACGATCCCGGCAATCTGTTCCGGTTAAACCAGAACGTCAGGCCGTCCACCGCACAGCGACCGGCCGCCTGACGGGCTACGGAGACGAAGTTGGACATCGGAGAATGGCTGCGCAGCCTAGGCCTCCAATCCTATGAGCAGACATTCCGCGACAACGGAATTGATCTCGAGATCCTGCCCCAACTGACGGTTGAAGATCTCAAGGAGATTGGAGTCCAGGCCGTCGGCCACCGTAGGAAGCTTCTCGATGCAATCGGTCTACTACCAGCGAACCTGGCGGCGCGGCCGCCCGCGTTGGTGGAGCGCCGTCGGCTCACGCTCATGTTCGTCGACCTCGTCGGCTCGACCGACCTCAGCCGCCGTCTCGATCCCGAGGAGCTGCGCGAGGTCATGCGAGCCTACTCGAACACAGTGGCGGCAGAGATTGTGCGACTGGAGGGCCACGTCGCGAAGTTTCTGGGAGACGGTGTGCAGGCCTATTTCGGCTGGCCGCGCGCAAGCGAAGATGCAGCAGAGCAAGCAGTCCGGGCAGGACTTGCGGTCGCAACAGCGGTCAGCGGCATGTCATCAGGCGCGGGAGGTCTGCTGGCAGCACGCGTCGGCATCGCCACCGGCCTGGTCGTGGTAGGTGATCTGCTCGGGGAAGGTGCTGCGAAAGAGGAAGCGGTCACTGGAGAGACCCCTAATCTCGCGGCCCGTCTGCAGCAGGTTGCGGAGTCTGGTACGGTCGTTATCGCCGACAGCACGCGCCGGCTGGTCGGCGATCTCTTCGAATTTGTTGAGCTCGGGTCCCTTCAGCTCAAGGGCTTTGCGGAGCCGGTGCAAGCGTGGCGGGTCATCGGCGAAGGCAGGGCAGAGAGCAGGTTCGAGGCGTTGCACGGCGCCCACGTCACGCCACTCGTCGGGCGCGGCGAGGAACTCGATTTGATGATGTCACGGTGGCGGCTTGCAGAAGGAGGGGCTGGACAGGCCGTCCCTATTTTTGGCGAGCCGGGAATCGGAAAATCACGATTGGTGCGCGCGCTGCGCGAACGGCTACAGGCTGAACAAATCACGCTCGTTAGCTACGCCTGTTCGCCGCATCACCTGAACAGCTCGCTCTTTCCCTTCATCTCGCAGCTCGAGCGGGAGGCGCGGTTCGCACCTGAGGATGCTGCGGAAAAACGGCTCGAGCGCCTCGAACTACTCCTTGGCGAAAACGGCGAGGGGCTATCTGGCGATGCAATCCAGCTCCTTGCCGATCTGCTCGGCATTCTAACTGAGAGGCCGAGCACCCAGCCAGAGATGTCGCCGCAGCAAAGGAAGGCGCTCCTGTTTCGCACGTTCGTGGCCCGGCTCGATCGACTTGCCGGTCGTGGCCCGGTGATGATGGTGCTTGAAGATGCGCACTGGCTTGATCCGACCTCGCGCGAGCTGTTCGACCAGATCGTGGATCGTATTCAGGACCTGCCAGTGCTGCTCGTCGCTACATTCCGCCCGGAACTCCCGCCGCCATGGACCGGTTTTCCTCACGTCACGTTGCTCATGCTGAATCGCTTGCCAAAGGCGCAGGTGGTTGTACTCGTCGACCGGATCACCGAAGGCAAAGCGCTTCCCGCCGAGGTCCTCGACCAGATTCTGGCGCGGACCGAGGGAGTGCCGCTCTTTACAGAGGAGCTCACGAAGGCTGTTCTTGAAGCCGGGATCCTCCGCTACACCGGCGCTCGCTACGTCCTCGCGGGCGTATTCCCGTCGTTGGCGATCCCCGCGACGCTGCACGATTCATTGATGGCGCGGCTTGACCGTCTTGCTCCAGTCAAGGAGGTCGCCCAGATCGGAGCCTGTATCGGCCGCGAATTCGATCACGAGTTGCTTGCTGCGGTCGTGTCGATGCCAGAGGTGGAGCTCGCCGCGGCGCTTGATCGCTTGGTAGCCTCGGAGCTCGTTTTCCGGCGGGGCCTCGCACCTGCCGCCACCTATGTTTTCAAGCACGCCCTTGTGCGCGACGCCGCCTACGAAAGCCTTCTCAAGCGGCGCCGCCAGGAGCTGCACGCACGGATTGCCACATCGATCGAAGCGCTCTTTCCGCAACTTGTCGAAGCGCAGCCGGAGCTGGTCGCCCGTCACTTCGGCGAGGCGGGCTTGGCAGAGAAGGCCATTCCATACTGGCTGAGGGCGGGGGGACTTGCGGCCGCCCGATCCGCGAATATGGAAGCAATTGCCCATCTGAGATCGGGGCTAGAGTGCGCCCAGACACTTCCTTCCGGAGCATCACGCTCGCGCTTCGAGCTTGATTTACAGCTCGGACTTGGAGGACCGCTGATTGCAACAAAAGGGTTTGCTTCAGGCGAGGCAGAAGCGGCATTCCAGCGGGCGCAGGAGCTCAGCCGTGAGCTGCAGAGCGAGGCCGATCTCTCCGCCGCGCTGAAGGGGCTCGGCCACGTCTACCACGTGCGCGCCAAATTGCGCGAAGCCGCGAGCATCGTCGCGGAGACGGAGGCGATAGCAAAACGAAGCGGTGATCCGGTACGCCAGGCCGAAGCCGATCATCTTGCGGGCGTGCTCTCATTCCACCTCGGCCAGTTTCAATTCTCGCGCGACCAGCTTGAGAGAAGTGCGCAAGCCGGCGAATACCGCGGCCGCTATTATTCCGAGGTGTACGGAATCGACATGAGCGTATTCTGCCGCGCCTACATGAGTCATTGCGACTGGCATCTCGGTTATCCGATTCGTAGCCTTAAGATTGCTGAGGAAGGGCTCGCCATCGCGCGCGAGATTTCACATCCATTCAGCATCGCGCTCGCGCTCAATTATCTGGCCATGCTCTGTCAATTCCGGCGAGAGCCCGATGCCGCACTGAAAGCCGCGGCAGAGTCGCGCGACGTCTGCACCGAGTACCGCTTCGACTACTATCGTGCATGGGCCAGCCTCGTTCGCGCCTGGGCGATCGCTGAATCCGGCAGGCTTGAGGAAGGTCTGGCGGACTTTGATACTGGGCTTGAGGATCTCCGGCGAACCAGCGCGGGACTACGCATTCCGCACCATCTTGGGTTGCGCGCGGCGCTTCATCGCAAGGCCGGAAACGCCATGACCGGGCTTCGGATCATCGACGAAGCGGTCGCAATTGCGGACGCAAGTCTCGAGAGCTGGTGCGCCGTCGAGCTTCACCGGGAGCGCGGTGAACTGCTGTTGCTGACAGGCGGGGAGCAGGCGGAAAATCAAGCGGACGCGGAGTTCGAGACCGCGATCAAAATCGCCGCCGCCCAGGGAGCAAAGTTGCCCGAGCTTCGCGCAAGCATTGCGCGCGCCAAGCTGCAAGCGTCACGCGGCATGCGGCGAGAGGCGCGCGACGTTCTTGTGCCGATCTACAGCTGGTTCAGCGAAGGCTTAGAAACGCTCGATCTCGTGGAAGCCCGCAAGATGCTAACAGACTTGTGACGAAGTTACCGCCATAACCGTGCGATCAGGTTCCGGACAAGACTGAGCTTTCGCATGCTTTGGAGTCAAAGTGCTACCTGGCCCACCCGGCCTGTAATGGCGCCAAGCGGACATCCTGCTGACGCGCCACTTCTGCTGCGTGTTAAAACGCGAAGAACTCAGATTTGAGCAAATCTGGTCCGCTCTGGCTCAACGAGCGGACTACCTACCGCCGAGGCGCAACTTCGCCGATGGGCCACAACCCGACCTCGGTATGGTATGAAGGAGATCGTCAACTGGGCCGCCGGGGTGTGATAGGGTTCTGGAATGTCGAGAGGCGCGCTGAAATGGACCCTCCTAGGATGCGCAGTCGTTTACTTCCTCCTGACGCTATACGGCCTCGTCGATAGCGGCGGATCGAAACCACTTCGGATCATGCTGTGGACCGCGATTTTGGGTCTTTACGCGTACCTGGTCGCTACATGGAAACGGCGAAAAACCACCGCCTGGTGTGGAATGGACGTACCCCCTTCGGCGCATTAGCCCGTGGTCGAGACTAACGCCATCCGTCCCGCAATCTCCTCACGCCGCCAGCACCGCACCGCGTGCCCATCCACCCGCGTCTCCAGCGACGGCCCCGGCTCGCTCCGGCACACCGCCTCCGCGTAGCGGCAGCGCGGGCTGAAGGCGCAGCCGTTCGGCGGGTTGAGCGGGTTGGGCAGGTCGCCGCCGGTCGTTGCCAGCGGAGCGTGGCGCAAGGGATCGGGGATGGCCGCGATCAGGGCCTGCGTATAGGGGTGCGCCGGACGTTCGAAAATCTCGCGCCAATCGCCGTTCTCGACGATGCGGCCGAGATACATCACGGCGACGCGGTCGCTCATGTGCTCGACCACACCGAGGTCGTGGCTGATCATGATGTAGGACAGGCCGAGCGTGTCCTTCAATTCCAGCAGCAGGTTGATGATCTGGGCGCGGATCGAGACGTCGAGCGCCGAGACCGGCTCGTCGCAGATGACGATCTTCGGGTTGAGGATCAGCGCCCGCGCGATGCCGATGCGCTGGCGCTGGCCGCCGGAGAATTCATGCGGATAGCGGTCGGCCTGCTCGGGGCGCAGGCCGACATGCCTCAGCATCGTCGCGACGCGGTCCTCGATCTCGCTTTTCGCGGTCACGCCGTGCACGCGCAGGGGATCCTCTAACGTGCGGCGAACGGTCTGGCGCGGATTGAGCGAGGCGTAGGGATCCTGAAACACGATCTGCACGATGCGGGCGAGCGCTTTCCGGTCTCCGGATTGCCGGTTCGTGACGAGGTGCCCGTCCAGCACGATGCGGCCGCGCGTCGGCGTCAGCAGGCCGAGGATCGAGAGCGCGACCGTCGACTTGCCGGAGCCGGATTCGCCGACGAGGCCGAGGCATTCGCCGCGCTTCAGCCTGAGGTCGACGCCGTCGACGGCGCGGAGCAGCCGACGGCCGCGGCCCAGCAGGCCGCCTCCAAGCGGAAAATGAACGGCGAGATCCTCCACGCTGAGGATCACATCGTCATCCGCTCTCCCCTTTGGCTCATGCATGGTGGTGACACCGGACGAAACCGCCCGCCTCCAGCCCATCCGTCTGCGGCGCGGTGGTTCGGCAAATATCCGTCGCCTGCGCGCAACGCGGATTGAACCGGCAGCCATCAGGGAAGCGCGTGATCGCCGGCACGACGCCCGCGATCTCCTTGAGCCTGCTGCGGCCGAGCGCAGCGCGGCTGCCAAGCCGCGGCAGGGAATCGACGAGGCCCTGCGTATAGGGATGGGAGGGCGCTCGGAAGATGTCGGCCGAGCCGCGCTCCTCGACGATGCGACCGGCATACATGACGGCGACGCGGCGGCAGACGTTGGCAACAAGACCGAGATCGTGACTGATCATCAGGATCGCCGTTCCGCGCTCGGCGCACAGATTGCGCATCAGCTCGATGATCTCCGCCTGCACGGTGACGTCGAGCGCCGTCGTCGGCTCGTCCGCGATCAGCAGGTCCGGACCGCAGGCCAGCGCAATGGCGATCATCACGCGCTGGCGCATGCCGCCGGACAGCTGGTGCGGATAGTCCTTCACGCGCCGCTCCGGCGCTGGGACGCGGACGCTCGCGAGCGCCTCGACAGCCAGCTGGTTGGCCTCCCGCCAGCTCTTGCCCTTGTGCAGCACGAACATCTCGGCGATCTGCCGCCCCACCGGCGAGACCGGGTTCAGTGCCGTCATCGGCTCCTGGAAGATCATGGCAATGCGATTGCCGCGCAGCTGCCTTTGCCGGGCGGCGGACAGGTGCTGGATCTCCTGGCCCTGGAACCGGATGACGCCGCCGGCGATCGACAAGGGTGGCCGCAGCAGGCCGATCAAAGCGAGCGCCGTGATGCTCTTGCCGCAACCGGACTCGCCGACGAGGCCGAACGTCTCGCCGCCATCGATGCGGAATGAAATGCCTTCGGCCGCCGCAACGCGCCTCGCTCCGTCATCGAGATCGATGCGGAGATTCTCGACCTCGAGCAGCGGCGCGCCGGTCATATGCGCCGGCTCCGCGATTGCGGATCGAGGATGTCGCGCAGACCATCGCCGAGCAGATTGAGGCCGAGCACGGTGAGGAAGATGGCAAGGCCCGGGAAAATCGAAAGCCACGGCGCCGTCGTGATCTGCTCGCGCGCTTCCGACAGCATGCTGCCCCAGCTCGGAAAGGGCGGGCGGACGCCGAGGCCCAGGAACGACAACGCGGCTTCCGAGAGGACCGCGCTGCCCATGCCCAGCGTGCCGATGACGACGATCGGTCCCAGCATGTTCGGCAGGAGCTGCGTGATCATGATGCGCACATCACCGTAGCCGAGCACGGTGGCCGCCTGCACATAGCCCTGGCTCCGCAGCGACAGTGCCGAGGCCCGTGCGAGGCGGCAGGTGAACGACCAGTTGGTCAGCCCGAGCGCGATCAAAAGGCTGGTCAGGCCGGGACCGAGCACCGCCATGATGGCGAGCGCGAAGATCAGCGAGGGGATCGCGAGCATGAGATTGGTCAGCGCGTTGACGACATCGTCCCACCAGCCGCCGAAATAGCCGGCGCTGAGGCCGAGCGCCACGCCGATGACGCTGTTGATGAGCTGCGAGACGATGCCGACCGTCAGCGAGACGCGCGCGCCGTAGAGAACGCGGGAATAGATGTCGCGGCCCTGCGCGTCGGTACCGAACCACCAGGTCCAGCTCGGCGGCTCCTCCGCATTCATGAGGTTGGCGTCCATCACGGGATCGGTATGTGCCAGCCATGGCGCGAGCAGGCCGACGACGATCGCCAGCGCGAACAACGCTCCCCCGATGACGAGATTGGCGCGGAGCTTCATGCGTATCTGATCCTGGGATCGATCACGCCGTAGAGCATGTCGATCAACAGATTGATCGCGAGAAAGAACATCACCACGACGAGGATGGAGCCCTGGACGGCGGGAATGTCGCGCTGGAGCACGCTGTCGACCAGCAGCGAGCCGATGCCCGGCCAGGAGAACAGTTTCTCGACCACCACCGCCTGCCCCATCAGTGCGCCGAACTGCAGGCCCATGGTCGTGAGGATGAGGACGAGCGCGTTGCGCATGACGTGCCACTTGACGACCCTGGTCTCGCTCATGCCCTTGGAGCGCGCAGTGCGGACGAAATCCGCGGTCATGATCTCGAGCACCGCGGCGCGCGTGGTCCGCGCCAGCAGCGCCATCGGCGAGACACCGAGCGTTACGGCGGGCAGGATCAGGTATTTGAGGCCACCATCGCCATAGCCGAAACTCGGCAGCCAGCCGAGCTTGAGCGCGAACAGGTACATCAAGAGCAGTCCGAGCCAGAACTTGGCCAATGACAGGCCGGACACTGCCAGCATCATCGAGACGGTGTCGACGAGACTGCCCGGCCGCAAGGCCGCGACGAAGCCGAGCGGCACGCCGATCAGTACCGCAAACGCCATGGACGCGAAGATCAGCTGCAGCGTCGGCCAAGCCCGCTTGGCGATCATCGTCGTGACAGGCTCACGGGTCCGGAACGAGGTTCCGAAATCGCCGGTCGCGAGCCCGGCGATATAGGTGCCGAAACGCATATAGACGGGCTGATCGAGGCCGAACTGCTTCTTCATGCGCAGCTCGACCTGCGGATCGCTGTCGTCGCTCATGCTCGAGACGATGCTGCCGGGAACGACGCTGAACAGCACGAACACCAGCAGCACCACGGCGAGCACGGTCGGAATGGTCTGCAGGACGCGGCGGATCAGGAACGCGAGCATCTCAACTTTTCCCCGCTCCCTCCCCCGCCGGGTCGCGCCGGAGGGAGCGCGCGTGTCACTTCGCGGGCGAGGTCTCGTCGACCCAGAGGTCCTCGACGTTCTGGTGGGTCAGCTCCGTCGCGTTGAGCTGAATTCCCTTGAGCCAGGGCTGCACCGCCATGACAGCCTTGTTGTAGTTGAAGAACCAGACCGGGGCCTCCTCGTAGAGCAGCGCATTGGCCTTCTGCATCAGCTGGATGCGCTTTGTGGGATCGTCGGCCTGTCCGGCTTCATCGAGGATCTTGTCGAAGTCGGGATTCTTGTAGGTCGTGTAGTTGCAGGCCGCCTGCGGCGTCGCCGAATGGAAGCATTTGAGCGCGGCCTGAGGATCCGGGCCGCTCGCCTGGGAATAGATGAAGGCCTGGTAATCGCCGGTGCGGACCACCTCCGCCAGCACCGCGGTTTCGACCTGCTTGACCTTGGCCTTGATCCCGACCTTGTCCAGCATCGGGATGACGGCCGAGACGATCGGCAGGCCCCAGCTTTCATTCTGGCTGGTGGTCCATTCGAACTCGAAGCCGGATGCGTAGCCCGCCTCGGTGAGCAATTGCTTGGCCTTGGCGGGATCGAAGGGGTAAGGCTTCATCGCCTTGTCGTAGGCCGGCGAGGTCAGCGGCAGCCAGCTGGTGGCGCGGTAGGCCTTGCCCTTGACCAGCTTGTTGATGATCAAATCGGTATCGATGGCGTAATTGATCGCCTGCCTCACGCGCTTGTCGGAGAACGGCTTGACCGCGGGATTCATCCCCATGTAGCGCGTGAACACCTCGGCGACCTCGACGATGGTGCCCTTGAGGTCGGCGTCGGACTGGTAGGCGACGTACTGCGCAGGTCCCAGCACCGAGGTGTCGATCTCCTTGTTGCGGAAGGCGACGTCGCGCGCCGCGGCCTCGCCCATGACCGACACGACGATCTTGTCGGCATAGGGCTTGCCTGGCTTGTAGAACCGGTCCCAGCGCTCCAGGACGATGCGTGATCCCGGCACATGCTCGACGAACTTGAACGGACCGAGACCGATCGGCTTCTGGATGAAGCTTTCCTTGGCGGCCTCGTCGGCGGGATAGATCGAGGTCAGCGCGGTGAAGAAGTAGAAGCCCGGATCGACCTTCTCGGTCAGCTTCATCTCGATGGTGAAGTCGTCGATCTTCTTCAGGCCGGAGATCTCCTTGGCCTGGCCCTTCTCGACTGCGGCCGCGCCCTCGATGACGCGAACGTAACGCGCGCCGGGATAGGCCTTGCTGCCGTCCATGATGCGGTTGTAGGACCAGATGATGTCGTCGGCGGTCATCTTGCGGCCGCTATGGAAATAGGCGTCGTCGCGCAGCTTGAAGGTGTGAACGAGGCCTCCGCCCGAGACCACGCTCTCCTTGGCGAGCTCCAGCACCGGCTTGCCCTCCGCCGAATTCCAGATGTAGAGCGAACGGTGCAGGGCCTTGGCGTAGATCTCGTCCTGGGCCCGCTGCGTGGTGTGAATGTCGAGGCTGGTGAAGCTCGAGCCGTAGGGCGCCGTCATGCGGATGGTTCCGCCCTTGCGCGGTGTCTGCGCCTCCGCTGTGGCGGCGAGCGCCAGTCCCAAACCGGCAACGATCGCGATGGTCTTGAACATCATGTGTCCCCCCGACGCAGGCTTATTCCGACAAGTGATTTGATCATTCGTCGCCTGCCGAAAGCAAGCTTCGTTTTGACGGCAAATGATGCCGGTTCCTGAGGCATGCTTTCGGCGGAGGCGCAATGACGCGGTGCGTCATCGGGCGGGTAGGATCGATGAACATTTTTCGTGATCGAGGCGACCAAGCTCAGGATCATTATCTGAGCCCCAAGGGATGGCGCAAAAATGCATCGCCGAACGCTAGGTGCCCTGCTCGCCACGGGTCTGGTCGCCGCGACGGCCGTGCTGGCGCGCCCGGTCGCGGCCGGCCTGGGTGGAGAGAGCGCGACAAACGCTATCCAGTTCGGCTGGAGTCGCACCTCCGGCGCGAACGACAATGTCGACCAGACCTGGTGGGCGGTCCGGAGCCATGACGCTCTGGACAATTTCGTCGAACGACTGCTCAGCATCCCCGTCGGGATGATGGCGCGCGGTGCGGGGGCACGTTTCGAAGCCAAGCTCTCCGAGCATACCGGCCTGCCGCTGCCCGAAGGGTGGGCCCTCGCGACGGCGAAAGAATCGCCGCAGATCCGGTCGATCTACGCCGAGACGCCGCGCGATTTCGCCTCTGTGCTCGGCTTCTATCGCGACGCACTCGGCAAGCGTGGCGGGACGGAGAAAGACGGTGCGCTCGAAGAGCCGGACCGGGCCGTGATCACGTTCCTGACGAGAGAGGGACCGCTCCTGCTCCGGCTCTCACGTCAGGACGGCAAGACAATTGCCGAGCTGTCGAGGCGCAAATTCGCTCCGGCGACCATCGGCCTGCTGCCGAAGCCGGGGCAAGTGAGGCTGATGCTCGGCAACAAGACGGATGAAGCGGCGGTGATCACCGTCGCCGACCAGGCCGTCCATCTGGCGGCGCACGCCGGCGAAGAACTGGCGAACTCCGACGGTGCCGCAGGCAAATTGCCGGACAGCCAGAAGCTCGATCTGCCGCCCGGCAGGTACAAGGTCACCCTCAAGGTGGATGGCGGAGCGGCAGTGAGCCGGGAGTTCGAGGTCGCGGCCAACGAGACCTGGGGTTTGCTGGCCGGCGCGGACGGCGTCCTGCTGCCGATGCGGCTTTACTAACGTTCCGGGGACGATCTCTCATCTCGTAATGACGGAGCGTGGGGCGGGCGCCTCATCATGTGGCTGGTTCAGCCCGACAATTCCGGCATCCAGTCCCGCAGTTTTCGCGCGGCATTCGTCACATCCGCGATGGTCCGGAACGACGCCGTCTCCACCATCATCGCCCTCGCCAGCCGCACGGCACGGGCTTCGCTGACCGCCCGCGTGCGCGGGTCCTCGATCAGCTCGAAATCGATGTTGTGGGCGAGGCCGAAGATGCGGCGGATGATTTTTGCGGCTGCGAAGCCGACAGCGTCGGCGAACAGGCGTTGCATGTAGCTTTGTCGCTCGGCTTCCAACCGCGCGGCACCCTGTTCGCCGGCGAAAAGCGAGACTGGATAGGCATCGCCGGTGCCTCCCGCCCGCCAGAGATCGAGGAACTTTCGGGTAAACTCGGTCCAGACCTGCTCGACCGTCTCCAGCACCCAGGCCTCGAATGCCGCCCGTTCGCCCGGCGCGCGCTCGTGGCCGGCGGAAGCGAAATAGGCCATCAGGAGATTGGCCAGCACCGCGCCGACGTCGAAGCCCATCGGACCGTAGAACGCGAATTCCGGGTCGATCACGCGGGTCTGGCTATCCGTGACCATGATCGAGCCGGTGTGGAGGTCGCCATGGATCAGCGCTTCCGGACCCGCCATGAATTTCAGCTTCAGCCGGGAGATTACGACGTGCAGCTCCAAGTCCTCGCGCAAGCGCGCGGCAAGGCCGTCGAGATGGGGCGCGGTCCAGCGGTTCTGCTCGGCGATGCGGTAGGGATCGGTGAAGATCAGGTCCTCGGTGATCTTGCAGAGCGCATGGTTGCCGGCAAAGGCCGCGATGGCCTCCTTCTTCTCGGCCGCGGATAGCGCGAGGTCGGAGGTGAAGAACAGCGTCCGCGCCATGAAGGTGGTGATGTCGTCCACGAAGCGTGGATAGCGCGTTGCCGCGACCAGGCCCTTGCGCATGATGATGTGGGGCTCGAGCAGCTCCATCACGGTCAGCGCCAGGGTCTCGTTGTGATGCAGCACGGCCGGCACCAGGCTAGGCGCGAGCTGGGCCTGGCGCGACAGCGCCAGATACTCGTAATGGGCGCGCGACAACGGCAAGGGCCAGCTCTCGCCGACGAGGCGGACGTAAGGCAGCGCCTGCTTCACGGCGATGCCGCCGCGTGCGCCCTTGACGATGAAGACGAGGTTGAGGTTGCCGTCGCCCACCTCGGTGATCGCCCAAGACGCCGGTTCGCCGCCAAGGAGCGCGGAGATATCAGGCAAGCCTGCGAGATAGTCCCGCAAGTCCGCCTCGTGCAAAATCCGATAGTCCCCTGCCCGGTCCCCGGTCATTGCGATCCCATCCCATGTCTGGGCCGGATCGCTACTCCCGATGCTGGCAAGCTCGAGCCGATCCGGCCATTCTTTTCATCGGATCGTAGCCACAATGTACGCTGTCTGCCACCCGCTGCTTTGGTGGCGGCCAAGCTGGGACGCTTGGTCGCGAGCTCCGATTGGTCGATTGAGGAACCCAAGCAGGCTGAGACGGTTTTGGGTTTCTGACCTTCTAAAAGGAGCTAGCGATGAGCCGCGGAATGCCTTCCATGACTGCCCTGCTGGCGATGCTGGCCATCGCCGGGTATCAAAATCGCGACAAGCTGGCGGAGCTGCTGAAAGGCGCCGGCGCCGGCTCGTCCACGGGCGGCCAGCAGCCGCTCGGAGGCATGCTCGGCAATCTCGGCGGCATGCTCGGCGCTGGCGGAATCGGGGGCCTGCTCAATGGCGGGATTGGCGAGCTCCTGGAGAGGTTCAACCAGAATGGGCAGGGCGAGATCGCCGATTCATGGGTGAAGCCAGGCCCCAACAAGGAGATCTCCCCGCCGGAGCTCAAGCAAGCCATCGGCAGCGACGTCCTTGAGAAGCTCGCGCAGCAGACCGGGCTTTCCCAGGAGGAGATCGTCTCACGGCTAACCCGCGAGCTTCCTTCCGCCATCGACAAATACACGCCGGATGGACGCCTGCCCGACGCATAGAAGCAGCGGCTCAACTCGAAAAGGTGTACTCATGAGCATTCTCTGGACCATCATCATTGGCTTTCTCGCCGGCGTGATCGCCAAGTTCATCATGCCGGGCGACAATGAACCGTCCGGGTTCATCCTGACGACCATCCTCGGCATCGTCGGCGCCTTCGTCGCTTCGTATCTTGGGCAAGCGCTGGGCTGGTATCGCCCTGGCGAGGGTGCGGGCCTGATCGGTGCCGTGGTCGGCGCGATCGTCGTGCTGTTTGTTTACGGTCTCTTCGCCGGCCGGCAGCGCCGCGCGATCTAGCTAGAAGGTCTCCCGCTCCAGGAAGCTGGAGCCGATGTCGGCCTTTCTCTTGATCGGATCGTAGTCGCAATAGACGCTGTCCGCGACCAGCGTGTAGCTGGCGCTGACCGTGTATTTGTCCGTCTTGACCGAGTTCAGGCCGATCACCGAGGTGCTCTTGCCGCCGTTCCATTTGAACGGCGTCGAGCTTTTGGCCTGCTCGCAGGCCAGCACGGCCTCGTTGAAGACATAGCCCTCAACGAACGCCTTCAGGGTGCGCACCTGCACCGCCATCCGCCATTCGAAATAGCCGATGGCACCGAGCCCTGCGACGATCAGCACCAGAAGCGCAATGACGATACGCTGAAATGTCATTTTTGACCCCATAACAACGCCAATCAAAACTTAAAATGGCATTCCCATCATCTTCGACAGGCGCTCGATCGAGAGATAGCCGGCATGATAGGCCGCAAGGCCAATGCCGAACACGATTGCCGAGATGATCGTGGTCCAGATCAGCTTGTGCCCCATGCGGGTGAGGATGGGAGCACCGGGGTCGGTGCCGGGCGCGCCAACACCGTCCTCGTGCTGGCTGCGCACGCCAAACGGCAGCGTCACGAACAGCATGACCCACCACAGCACGAAATAGATCGCGAGCCAGGTTGAAATCTGGATGGCCATGACGCGGCCCTATGCCTGCTCGATCTCGACGAGAGCGCCGGAGAAATCCTTCGGGTGCAGGAACAGCACCGGCTTGCCGTGGGCGCCGATCTTCGGCACGCCGTCGCCGAGCACCCTCGCGCCCTCCTTCACCAACGTGTCGCGCGAGGCGATGATGTCGACGACCTCGTAGCAGACGTGATGGATGCCACCGTCGGGATTGCGCTCGATGAACTTTGCGATCGGCGAGGCCTCGCCGAGCGGCTCGATAAACTCGATCTTGGTGTTGGGCAGGGTCGCGAACACGGTGGTGACGCCGTGCTCGGGCAGCGGCACGGCCTCGGAAATCTGGGCGCCGAAGGCCGCACCGTAGATCTTCGCGGCCTTGACCGCGTCCCTGGTCGCGATCGCGACATGGTTGAGCCTGCCCAACATGTTCCCCTCCCTATACCGTCAGTACATGTACCAGACAGGGGGGCTTTTTGCCCCAATGTTCGTTGATCACGGCCCGGACAGCGCGTCGCACCGACTCGGCCAAGGCGTCCGGATCGCGCCGGCGCGCCCTCGGCAGGCCTTCGATGGTCGACATCACGGCATCGAAGACGATGTCGTCGAAGGTCTCGCCGGCCCTGTTCTTCTCGGGGATGCCGACCAAATCGAGCTCGGGATCACCGGCGAGCTCACCCTGCGCGTTCATGGCGATGGCGACGAAGGCGCAGCCGGAAAAGCCCATGCGGCGCCGCTCCACGACGGCACGGGACTTGGAGTCTTCCAGGATCGTGCCGTCCTTGTAGAGCCGCCCCGATGGCACCTCGCCGACGATGCCGGGATCGCCGGGGCCGAGCTTGACGAGGTCACCGTTGCGGCAGACCAGCACGCGCGGCACGCCGGCGGCGCGGGCGAGCTTGGCGTGCTCATGCAAGTGCAGGGCCTCGCCGTGGACCGGGATCAGGATCTGCGGCTTCACCCACGAGATCATATCGCGCAGCTCGTCGCGACGGGGATGGCCGGAGACGTGGACCAGCGCATCGCGGTCGGTGATGACCTCGACGCCCTGCAGCACCAGATTGTTGATGATCGAGCCGACCGCCTTCTCGTTGCCGGGAATGGTGCGCGAGGAGAAGATGACGCTATCGCCGCGGTTCAGCGTGATTTCAGGATGGTCGTCATTGGCGATGCGAGCCAGCGCGGCGCGCGGCTCGCCCTGGCTTCCGGTGCACAGCGCCAGCACCTTGTCCTGCGGCAGGTGGCCATAGACCTCGGGCGAGCGGAAATTCTGCACGCCCTCGAGATAACCGGTCTCGCGCGCGACCTGCACCACGCGCTCCATGGCGCGGCCGACCACGACGACCTCGCGGTCCGCGGCCCTCGCGGCGTCAGCCACCGCTTTGACGCGGGCGACGTTGGAGGCGAACGTCGTCACCGCGACGCGGCCCTTGGCGGATTTGACGAGGTCGATGATGGTTCGGGCGACCTCGGCCTCCGAGGGCGAACGGCCGTCGCGCACGGCATTGGTGGAATCGCCGATCAAGGCGAGCACGCCCTCTTCGCCCAATTCCCGCAGCCGCTTCTCGTCGGTCGCGGCTCCAAGCGTCGGGGTCGGGTCGATCTTCCAGTCGCCGGTGTGCAGCACGATGCCGGCGTCGGTGTGGATCGCCAGCGCATGCGCTTCCGGAATCGAATGCGCCACCGGAATGAACTCGACGTTGAACGGACCGATATCGACACGGCCGCCTGAGGGCACCACGGTGACCGGAATCTCGGGCGCGTTGCGCTCGGCGGTGCATTTGGCCTCGAACAGCGCGGCGCTGAACCTGGTGGCGTAGATCGGGCATTTCAGCTTCGGCCAGAGGTCGATGATGGCGCCGAAATGATCCTCATGGGCGTGGGTCAGCACGAGGCCCATCAGGTTCTTGCGCTCCTTCTCCAGGAAGGAGATGTCGGGCATGATCAGATCGATGCCGGGCAGATGCTCCTCATCGCCGAAGGAGACGCCGAGATCGACCGCGAGCCAGGCGCGCTGGTGACGGTTGCCGAGGCCGTAGATCGACAGGTTCATGCCGATCTCGCCGACGCCGCCGAGCGGCGCAAACACCAATTCGTCCGGCCTTGCCATCACGCTGCTCCCACCGAGGCGGCGGGGCCGAAGAACACCTCGCCGGCCGCCACCGGCACGAGGCGGCCCTCCGCGGTGCGGACGATCAGGCAGCCGGTGTCGTCGATCGTGTCAAAAACACCTTCCAGCGTCATGATTCCCGTGTGGATGGCAACCTTCTCGCCGAGACCGGCGGCGCGCTCCAGCCAGAGCCTGCGGATCTCGGCAAAGCCGCGGCCATTGTCCCAGATGCCGCGGAACTCGACCCAGGCATCCGACAGCGCCATGAATAGCTCCTCGGCGCTGATCTGGACGCCGAGGGCGGCCAGCGACACCGCGGGCGTCGGGGTGCCCTCGGGCGCGGCGACCACATTGGTCCCGATACCGACCACGACGGCAAGGCCGCCACCGACGGCCTCGGCCTCGAGGCCAATGCCGACCAGCTTCTTGCCGCCGGCGAGCACGTCATTCGGCCATTTCAGCGCGTAGCGGGGCCGGCCTTCGCCGAGACGGAGCGAAGCCTCGAGGCTCACCTTCTCCAGCGCCGCCTCCTCGGCCAGCCCCGCGGCAAAGCCGAGCGTGGCGGCGACGGCGGGGGCAACGTCCATGACTTCGAGGATGCTGGCAGCGAGATTGCCGCGCGGCGCGATCCAGGCGCGCTGGCGCCGGCCGCGGCCGGCGGTCTGCTCGGACGTGACGAACCACATCGGGCCGCGCTCGCCGGCCCTGGCGTAATCGATCGCCTCGGTATTGGTCGAGCCGGTCCGTTCGAACGCCGCGAGCCTGTAGCCCGCAGCCGATGCGCGAGGACCGAGCGCGAAGGCCATCCTAGAACAACGACTTTGCCGCGGCGGAGGCGACGCTCACCACGGGCCCCGCGAACAGCGCAAACAGCAGGTTGAACAGGCCAGCGACCGCCAGCACCGTCCGCACTTCGATGCGGACCGGATCGACCCGGCCGGCCGGCTCGTCGAAATACATCGTCTTGACAATGGCGAGATAATAGTAGGCGCCGACGACGCTGGTCAGCACGCCAATGACGGCGAGCGTGAACAGGTTCGCCTTGATGGCGGCGACGAAGACGTACCATTTGGCGAAGAAGCCGGCGAGCGGCGGGATGCCGGCGAGCGAGAACAGCAGCATCGCGAACATGAAGGCGAGCAGCGGATTGGTGCGCGACAGGCCGGCGAAATCGCTGATCTGCTCCACGGCCTGGCCGTTGCGCTTCATGGCGAGAATGATCGAGAACGAGCCGAGCGTCATCGCGACATAGATCACGATGTACATCAACACGCCCTGCGCGCCTTCCACCGTGCCGGAGGCAAGGCCGACCAGCGCAAAGCCCATGTGGCCGATCGATGAATAGGCCATCAGGCGCTTGATGTTGCTCTGGCCGATCGCGGCGAAGGAGCCGAGCGCCATCGAGGCGATCGACACGAAGACCAGGATCTGCTGCCATTGCGAGACGATGCCGGGGAATGCGGTGAGCGTCACGCGGGTGAAGACTGCGAGCGCGGCGACCTTCGGCGCGGACGCGAAGAAGGCGGTGACCGGGGTCGGCGCGCCCTCGTAGACGTCAGGCGTCCACATGTGGAACGGCACGGCCGAGACCTTGAAGCAGAGGCCGACGAGCAGGAAGACCAGGCCGAAGACGAGGCCGACATTCGAGACCGTCGCGGCCGCGGCAATGCCGGTGAAGCTCACCGTGCCGGTGAAGCCATAGACCAGCGACGCCCCGTACAGCAGCATGCCCGAGGACAGCGCGCCGAGCACGAAGTACTTCAGGCCGGCTTCGGTCGACTTGGCGTTGT
This sequence comes from Bradyrhizobium sp. USDA 223, assembly GCF_044909005.1. Taxonomy (NCBI): domain Bacteria; kingdom Pseudomonadati; phylum Pseudomonadota; class Alphaproteobacteria; order Hyphomicrobiales; family Nitrobacteraceae; genus Bradyrhizobium; species Bradyrhizobium sp. USDA 223. The sequence goes on along the minus strand of NZ_JBIYDR010000001.1, from coordinate 2,173,727 downwards.
CGCGGTTCGAGGCCGCGACGACATAGAGCGCCAGCGACATCAATTCGAGGCCGAGATAGAGCGAGATCAGGTCGCCGGCCGAGATCAGCACCATCATGCCGAGCGTCGAGAGCAGCACGAGGATGGCGTATTCGAAAATCCGGCGCGACGGGTCGGACAGGAACTCGGTCGACAGGACGAGCGTCACGGCCGAGCCGATCAGGGCCAGGATCTTCATGAAGCGGGCGAAGTCGTCGACGATGAAGCTGCCGCCGAACGTCACCTGCTTGCCGGCGGGTTGCATGTAGACGAGCGCACCGACCACGATCAGAAGCACCACCGCCAGCGACGTCACGGTCCTGGTCGTCTCCTGCCCGCGATAGGCGCCGAGCATGAGAAGCGCCATCGCGCCGACCGCGAGCACGAGCTCGGGCAGCACCGGCGCCAGTTGATAACCTGCAGTCGAAAAGCTCATGGCGATATCCTGACCTGCCCGATCACTGGAGCAGTGCGGCAGCCTTCACGGCCGTCACGGCGGTGTTGTAATTGTTGACGAGTTGCTGGACCGAGGCGGCCGACATGTCGAGCACCGGCTTCGGATAGACGCCGAACAGGATCGTCAGCGCGATCATCGGGAATAGAATGACGCACTCCCGCAAGGTGAGATCCTTCATGCTCGCCAGCTGCGGCTTGACCAGCGCTCCGAACACGACCTTGCGATAGAGCCATAGTGCGTAGGCCGCCGAGAGGATCACGCCGAAGCTGGCGAAGAACGCGGTCGGGATCGAGACCTTGAAGGTGCCGAGCAGCGTCATGAACTCGCCGACGAAGCCGCTGGTGCCGGGCAGACCGACATTGGCCATGGTGAACACCATGAAGGTCATCGCATAGAGCGGCATCCGGTTGACGAGGCCGCCATAGGCCGCGATCTCGCGGGTGTGCAGGCGGTCGTAGACGACGCCGACGCAGAGGAACAGCGCGCCGGAGACGATGCCGTGCGAGATCATCTGGAACACGCCGCCGGCGACGCCCTGCATGGTGCCGGCGAAGATGCCCATGGTGACGAAGCCCATGTGCGCGACCGAGGAGTACGCGATCAGCTTCTTCATGTCCTCCTGCATCAGGGCGACCAGCGAGGTGTAGATGATGGCGATGGCCGAGAGCGTGAACACCAGCGGCGCGAAGTCGTGCGAGGCCAGCGGGAACATCGGCAGCGAGAAGCGCAGGAAGCCGTAGCCACCCATCTTCAGAAGGATCGCGGCGAGGACCACGGAGCCCGCGGTCGGTGCCTCGACGTGCGCGTCGGGAAGCCAGGTGTGCACCGGCCACATCGGCATCTTCACCGCAAAGGACGCGAAGAAGGCGAGCCACGCCCAGGTCTGCAACGACCGCGGCACCGCGGTGTGCATCAGGGTCGGGATATCAGTGGTGCCGCCGTTCCAGTACAGCGCCATGATGGCGAGCAGCATCAGGACCGAGCCGAGCAGCGTGTAGAGGAAGAACTTGAACGAGGCATAGACCCGGCGCGGACCGCCCCAGACGCCGATGATCAGGAACATCGGGATCAGGCCGCCCTCGAAGAACAGGTAGAACAGCACGAGATCGAGCGCCGAGAAGGTGCCAATCATCAGCGTTTCCAGAATCAGGAACGCCATCATGTATTCGCGGACGCGGTTGGTGATCGCCTTCCAGCTCGCGACGATGCAGAACGGCATCACGGCGGTGGTCAGGATCACGAGCGGCAGTGAGATGCCGTCGACGCCCATGTGGTAGGTGATGCCGGTGGCGAGCCAGTTCGCCTTCTCGACGAACTGGAAGTCGGGGTTGCTGGGGTCGAAGCGCATGACCAGGATCACCGACACCGCGAAGGTGATCAGCGTGGTCCAGAGCGCGATCCAGCGCGAATTGCGCCGCGCCGCTTCGTCGTCACCGCGGCTCAGATAGACGATCAGCGCGCCGACCAGGGGCAGGAACGTCGTGACCGAAAGAATGGGCCAGGTTGTCATTTACTGGCCTCCAAAGCCGAACATGAACCAGGTGATCAGGCCGGCGGCGCCGATCAGCATGGCGAAAGCATAGTGATAGAGATAGCCGGTCTGGATCTTGACGACGTTGCGGGTGACGTCCAGCACGCGGGCCGAGACGCCGTCGGGGCCGAAGCCGTCGATGATGAAGCCGTCGCCCTTCTTCCAGAGCTGGTAGCCGATCCACTTCGCCGGACGGACGAAGATGATGTCGTAGAGCTCGTCGAAGTACCATTTGTTGAGCAGGAACTGGTACAGCATCGGCTGGGTGTTCGCGAGCTCGACCGGCAGATAGGGCCGGCGGATGTAGAACAGGTAGGAGACGAGGAAGCCCAGCACCATCATCACCGTCGGCAGGAAGGCGATGGTCTGCGGGATGTGATGCATCTCTTCGATGATGTGCGGGTTCATCTTCACGGACTCGCGGAAGAACTCCTCGACCCCGTGACCGGCGAACAGCTCCTTGAACGGCAGGCCGGCGACGAACGAGCCGACTGCGAGCACGCCGATCGGGATCAGGATCCAGAGCGGAGCCTCATGCGCGGCCTCGTAATGATGCTCGTCATGCGGCTCGCCGTGGAAGGTCTTGAAGATCAGGCGCCAGGAGTAGAACGAGGTCAGGCCGGCGGCGATGATCGTCATCAGGAAGCCGTACACCGCGAACGGATTGTGCGAGGCGTAGGCGGACTCGATGATCGCGTCCTTGGAGAAGTAGCCGGCGGTGAGCGGGAAGCCGGTCAGCGCCAGCGTGCCGACCACCATCACCGCATAGGTGTAGGGAATCTTCTTCCAGAGGCCGCCCATGTTGCGGATGTCCTGCTCGTGGTGCATCGCGTAGATCACCGAGCCGGAGCCTAGGAACAGCAGCGCCTTGAAGAAGGCGTGGGTGAACAGGTGGAACATGCCGACCGAATAGGCCCCCGCCCCCATCGCCACGAACATGTAGCCGAGCTGCGAACAGGTCGAGTAGGCGACGATGCGCTTGATGTCGTTCTGGACGAGGCCGATGGTCGCCGCGAAGAACGCCGTGGTCGCGCCGAAGAACATCACGACGGCCTGGGCGGTCGGGGCGAGCTCGAACAGCGGCGACAGGCGCGCCACCATGAAGACGCCGGCCGTGACCATGGTCGCGGCGTGGATCAGCGCCGACACCGGGGTCGGGCCTTCCATCGCGTCTGGCAACCAGGTGTGCAGCAGGAACTGGGCGGACTTGCCCATCGCGCCCATGAACAGCAACAGGCAGGTCAGGGTCAGCGCGTCGGCGTGCCAGCCGAGGAAGTTGATGGTCTTGCCGGTGAGGCCGGGCGCGGCGTGGAAGATGGTCTCGAAGTCGGTCGAGCCGACCAGCATGAAGACCGCGAAGATGCCGAGCGCGAAGCCGAAGTCGCCGACGCGGTTGACCACGAAGGCCTTGATGGCGGCGGCGTTCGCCGAGGGCTTCTGGTACCAGAAGCCGATCAAGAGATAGCTGGCGAGACCCACGCCTTCCCAGCCGAAGAACAGCTGCACCAAATTGTCGGCCGTCACCAGCATCAGCATGGCGAAGGTGAACAGCGAGAGATAGCCGAAGAAGCGCGGCCGGTTCGGGTCCTCGTCCATGTAGCCGATGGAATAGAGGTGCACGAGCGAGGAGACGGTCGTCACCACTACCAGCATCACGGCCGTGAGCGTATCGACGCGCAGCGTCCACCAGACCTGGAGATCGCCGGAGAAGATCCAGGGCAGCAGCTGGATCCTGTAGTCGTGATGCATGAAGCCGACGTCGACCAGCGTCATCCAGGACAAGGCCGCCGAGACGAACAGCAGCCCGGTGGTGATCAGCTCGGCTGCGCGCGAGCCCGCCGCCGGCGGCTCGGTCGGGCCATGGCCGTGATCGTCGTGAGCGTCGTCGTGATGGCTCTCGTGGATGACGGAGGCATCCTCGTTGATCTTGTCGGACGCATGGGCATGAGCGCCATGGCCGTGGTCGCCGTGATGCTCGAGCTCGTCGCCCGAGGGGTTGCGGGCATGCGCGCCGAACAGCGCGATCAGGCCAGCCAGAATGGCGCCCAGCAGAGGCAGAAAGACAATTGCCTGAACCATGACTTACTCTTTCCGCATGATCTGATCGGAAAACCGGCGTCCACTTTTCCGGATCATGCGCTCAGCCCTTCATCAGATTGACGTCCTCAACCGCGATCGAGCCGCGGTTGCGGAAATAGACCACCAGGATGGCGAGACCGATCGCAGCTTCGGCAGCCGCGACCGTCAGCACCAGCAGCGCGAAGACCTGGCCGACGATGTCGCCGAGGAAGCTCGAGAACGCCACGAGGTTGATGTTGACCGAGAGCAGGATCAGCTCGATCGACATCAGGATGACGATGATGTTCTTGCGGTTCAGGAAGATGCCGAGGATGCCGAGCGTGAACAGGATCGCGCCGACCGCCAGATAATGTCCGAGCCCGATCGTCATTTCACCCACTCCGCCGCGTCCGCGTCCGAGAGCCCCTGCCCCGGCGCCACCTTGCGCACCGCCATCGCGATGTCGGGCGTGCGCGCGTTCTGAACGTTGATGTCCTGCCGCTTGACCTTCTCCTTGTGGCGGAGCGTCAGCACGATGGCGCCGATCATGGCGACCAGGAGCACCATGCCCGAGAGCTGGAAGTAGTGGATGTACTTCGTATAGAGCACGAGACCGAGCGCCTCGGTGTTGCTGACGTTGGCCGGGATCGCCGCCGTGATCGTCTTGGAGACGCCGGGATTGATGACCCAGAAGCCGACGGTGAGCAGCAACTCGAACATGAAGATGCCGCCGATCACGAGGCCGACTGGCAGGTACTCGATGAAGCCCTCGCGCAGCTCGAGGAAGTCGACGTCGAGCATCATGATCACGAACAGGAACAGCACCGCGACCGCGCCGACATAGACGACGATCAGCATCATGCCGAGGAACTCGGCGCCCATCAGCACGAACAGGCCGGAGGCGTTGACGAAGGCCAGGATCAGGTACAGCACGGAGTGCACGGGATTGCGCGAGACAATCACCATCACGGCCGAGGCGACGCAGACGCCGGCGAAGAGATAAAAGAAGAGCGCGGGAAGGATCATGCCCTCACCTCACCGGTACGGCGCGTCGAGCTCGATCGCCTTGGCGATCTCGCGTTCCCAGCGGTCGCCGTTGGCGAGCAGCTTGGCCTTGTCATAATAGAGTTCCTCGCGGGTCTCGGTCGCGAACTCGAAGTTCGGGCCCTCGACGATGGCATCGACCGGACAGGCCTCCTGGCAGAGGCCGCAATAGATGCACTTCACCATGTCGATGTCGTAGCGCACGGTGCGGCGGGTGCCGTCGTTGCGGCGCGGGCCGGCCTCGATGGTGATGGCCTGCGCCGGGCAGACCGCCTCGCACAGCTTGCAGGCGATGCAGCGCTCTTCGCCGTTCGGATAGCGCCGCAGCGCGTGCTCGCCGCGGAAGCGGGGCGAGATCGGGCCCTTCTCGAACGGATAGTTCAGCGTCGGCTTCGGCTGGAAGAAATAACGCATGGCGAGGAAGAACGCCGAGACGAATTCCGACAGCAGAAGCGAGCGTGCAGTGGCGTTGACGTTGATACCCATGACGGCCCTCACTTCGGCGCGATGCCGGCGAAATGCAGCACGCCGGCCACCACGATCACCATCGCCAGCGACAGCGGCAGGAACACCTTCCAGCCGAGGCGCATCAATTGATCGTAGCGGTAGCGCGGCACGATCGCCTTCGCCATCGCGAACAGGAAGAACATGAAGAACAATTTCAGCGAGAACCAGATGATCCCCGGCACCCAGTTGAAGGGCGGCAGGTCCACCGGCGGCAGCCAGCCTCCGAGGAACAGGATCGTCGCCAGCGCGCACATCGTGACGATTGCGACATACTCGCCGAGCATGAACAAGAGGTACGGCGTCGAGCCGTACTCGACCATGAAGCCGGCGACGAGCTCGGATTCGGCTTCGACGAGGTCGAAGGGCGGACGGTTGGTTTCCGCCAGCGCCGAGACGTAGAACACCACGAACATCGGGAACAACGGCCAGACGTACCAATTCAGGATCGTCAGCTGCGGCAACCCGATCAGGCTGGCGAGGCCGCGCGCGTGCTGGGCCTCGACCACCGCCGTCAGGTTCAGCGTGCCGGCGCAGAGCAGCACGGTGATGATGACGAAGCCGATCGAGACTTCGTAGGACACCATCTGCGCGGCCGAGCGCAGCGCGGCGAGGAACGGATACTTCGAGTTCGACGACCAGCCGGCCATGATGATGCCGTAGATCGACAGCGACGAGATCGCGAAGATGAAGAGGACGCCGACATTGATGTCGGCGATCACCCAGCCGAGATTGGTCGGGATCACGGCCCAGGCGGCGAGCGCGAGCACGCATGAGACTAAGGGAGCAAGAAGAAACACGCCCTTGTTGGCGCCGGCCGGGATGATCGGCTCCTTCAGCACGAACTTCAGCAGGTCGGCGAAGGACTGCAGCAGGCCCCACGGGCCGACCACGTTCGGGCCGCGCCGGATCTGCACCGCCGCCCAGATCTTGCGGTCGGCGAGCAGGATGTAGGCGATCGCGACCAGCAGGACGACGAGCACGAGAACGCTCTGCGCGACCATGATGATCAGCGGCCAGAGGAACCCGGTCCAGAATGCGCTTTCGAAGAATTCCATCAGATCACGCTCACTCCGCTGCGGTCAGCATCTGCCCGGAGGCGAGGCGCGAGCATTCCGCCATCACGGCGGACGCACGCGCGATTGGGTTGGTCAAATAGAAGTCCTCGACCAGAGGCTTGAACGGCGCCTTCTCGGGCGAGCCGCCCTTCCCCGCCAGCTTCTTGATCTGGTCGGCCGAGCCGGCCTCGATCTGGTCGAGACGGATGAGATGCGGCACGGCCTTGAACATCGCCTGGCGCAGCTGCGCAAGCGAGTCGTAGCCGAGCTTCTTGCCGAGCGCTTCCGACAGCGCGCGGATGATCGCCCAGTCCTCGCGGGCCTCGCCCGGCGGGAACGCGGCGCGGCCCGTCATCTGCACGCGGCCTTCGGTGTTGACGTAGATCGCGGATTTCTCGGTGTAGGCGGCCGCCGGCAGGATGACGTCGGCGCGGTGTGCGCCGCGATCACCATGGGTGCCGATATAGACGACGAAAGTGCCGTCCGGCGCCTTGATCTCGTCGGCGCCGAGCAGGAACAGCAAGTCGAGCGTGCCGAAGGTCGTCATCTGCGCAGCATTGAGGCCGCCGCTGGTTGCGGCAAAGCCGATGTCGAGCGCGCCGACGCGCGAGGCGGTCTCGTGCAGCACGCCAAAACCGTTCCAGCCGTCCTTGACTGCGCCGACATCGAGCGCGAGCTTGGCGCTGGCGGCGAGAATGGCGGCGCCGTCGTGACGGGCGGCCGCGCCCGCACCGACCAGGATGATCGGTTTCTCAGCGTTCTTCAGCACGTCCATGAAGGAATGCTTGCCGGCCGCGAGTTCGGCCAGCGTCTCGGTACCGGCACCGAGATGGTCGAAATCATAGGTCAGGTCGGCCTTGGCACCGATCACGCCGACCTTGAAGCCGCCGGCGCGCCAGCGCTTGCGGATGCGGGCGTTGAACACGGCCGCCTCTTTCCGCGGGTTCGCGCCGATGATGAGCAGCGCATCGGCCTGCTCGACGCCGGCGAGCGTCGGATTGAAGATGTAGGAGCCGCGGCCGAGCGCGGGATCGAAGGCATCGCCGCCCTGCACCGCCAGATTGCTCGAACCGTATTTGCCGAGCAGGTCCTTCAGCGCGAACATCTCCTCGACGCCGGCGAGATCGCCTGCGATCGCGCCGATGCGCTTGCCGTCGGTGCGCGCCGCCTTGGCGGCGATCGCAGCGAAGGCCTCGGTCCAGCTCGCTGCGCGCAGCTTGCCGGCTTCGCGGATATAGGGCCGGTCGAGACGCTGGGTGCGCAGGCCATCGACCACGTGCCGGGTCTTGTCGGAGATCCACTCCTCGTTCACGGCCTCGTTGATGCGCGGCAGGATCCGCATCACCTCGCGGCCGCGGGTGTCGACGCGGATCGCAGAGCCGACGCCGTCCATGACATCGATCGACTGGGTCTTGCCGAGCTCCCACGGCCGCGCCGCGAAGGCGTAGGGCTTCGAGGTCAGCGCGCCGACCGGGCAGATGTCGACGAGGTTGCCCTGCAATTCCGACGTCAGGGCGTGCTCGAGATAGGTCGTGATCTCCATGTCCTCGCCGCGGCCCGTGGCGCCCATCTCGGGCGCGCCGGCCACTTCCGCCGAGAAGCGGACGCAGCGCGTGCACTGGATGCAGCGGTTCATCGAGGTCTTGACCAGCGCGCCGAGATATTTGTCCTCGACGGCACGCTTGTTCTCGGCGAAGCGGCTGGTGTCGACGCCATAGCCCATCGCCTGGTCCTGCAGGTCGCACTCGCCGCCCTGGTCGCAGATCGGGCAGTCCAAGGGATGGTTGATCAGAAGGAATTCCATCACGCCTTCGCGTGCCTTCTTCACCATCGGCGAACGCGTCGAGATCTCCGGCGGCTCGCCCTTGGGGCCCGGACGGCAGTCGCGCACACCCCAGGCGCAGCTCGCGACCGGCTTCGGGCCGCCCTTCACCTCGACGAGGCACATCCGGCAATTGCCGGCGATCGACAGCCGCTCGTGATAGCAGAAGCGCGGAATCTCGGCGCCGGCCGCCTCGCACGCCTGAAGCAGCGTGTACTCGGCGGGGACATCGATCTCTTTGCCGTCGATGATGAGCTTGGTCATGTCTCTTACTCCGCCGCGACCATGTTCACGGGATCGCGGACGCCGATGTCATCGACATCGGCCTTGTGCGAATATTGGTCGATGCGCGCTTCGATCTCGTGGCGGAAGTGCGTGATCAGGCCCTGGATCGGCCAGGCCGCGGCGTCGCCGAGCGCGCAGATGGTGTGGCCTTCGACCTGCTTGGTGACCTCGAGCAGCATGTCGATCTCGCGCTTGTGGGCGCGGCCTTCAGCCATGCGGGTCAGGACGCGCCACATCCAGCCCGTGCCTTCGCGGCACGGCGTGCACTGGCCGCAGCTCTCGTGCTTGTAGAAATAGGAGATGCGGGCGATCGCACGGATCAGGTCGGTCGACTTGTCCATCACGATCACGGCGGCGGTGCCGAGGCCCGAGCGCAACTTGCTCAGGCTATCGAAATCCATTGGCGTGTCGATGATCTGCTCGGCCGGCACCATGCGCACCGACGAGCCGCCGGGGATCACGGCCTTGAGGTTGTCCCAGCCGCCGCGAATGCCGCCGCAATGCTTCTCGATCAGCTCACGGAACGGGATGCCCATGGCCTCTTCGACGTTGCAGGGCCGCTCGACATGGCCGGAGATGCAGAACAGCTTGGTGCCGACATTGTTCGGGCGGCCGATGCCGGCGAACCACGCCGCGCCGCGGCGCAGGATATCGGGCGCAACGGCGATGGACTCGACGTTGTTGACGGTGGTCGGGCAGCCGAACAGACCGACATTCGCCGGGAACGGCGGCTTCAGCCGCGGCTGGCCCTTCTTGCCCTCGAGGCTTTCGAGCAGCGCGGTCTCCTCGCCGCAGATATAGGCGCCGGCGCCGTGGGCGACGTAGAGGTCGAACGGCCAGCCGTTGAGATTGTCCTTGCCGATCAGCTTGGCCTCGTAGGCCTGGTCGATCGCGGCTTGAAGGCGCTCGCGCTCGCGGATGAACTCGCCGCGGACATAGATGTAGCAGGCATGCGCATTCATCGCGAAGCTCGCGATCAGGCAGCCCTCGACCAACAGATGCGGATCATGCCGCATGATCTCGCGGTCCTTGCAGGTGCCGGGCTCGGATTCGTCGGCGTTGACGACGAGATAGCTCGGACGGCCGTCGGTCGATTCCTTCGGCATGAAGGACCACTTGAGACCGGTCGGGAAGCCGGCGCCGCCGCGGCCGCGCAGGCCCGAGGCCTTCATCTCGTTGATGATCCAGTCGCGGCCCTTGTCGATGATGTTCTTGGTGCCATCCCAAGCGCCACGACGCCGCGCACCCTCCAGCCCCCAATCATGGAGGCCGTAGAGGTTCTTGAAGATGCGGTCCTTGTCCTCGAGCATATCAGTGCTTTCCGATCAACGAATGGACTGCTTGTAGGCAAGTCCGGCGGCGCAGACGGCGAAGAACAGCGCCCAGAGCAGACTGGTCTCCTGCGAGGCGTTCATGAAGAAACGCTGCAGCAGGAACATGAAAGCAGCCGCGATCGCGGCGTGCATGGCGACAAAGCCCCATTTCTTCACGGCCGCGGTCCCTCCGGTTATGGCGAGATCACGCATCAGGTGATCTCCTTGAGCGTGGTCGGTCCGGTCATCGGCGCCGAGAATTGGCGGCCGTTCTGCGGACCGGGCTTGGGCGGATTGCCCGAAGCGAAGCCATCGAGCACCTTGCCAAAGCTTTCCTTGGTCAGGTCCTCATAGGTGTCCTTGCCGATCAGCACCATCGGCGCGTTCACGCAGGCGCCCAGGCACTCCACCTCTTCCCAGCTGAAATTGCCATCCTTGGAGAGATGGAAGGGCTCGTGATGGATGCGGTGCTCGCAGACGTGGATCAGATCCTCGGCGCCGCGTAGCCGGCACGGCGTGGTGCCGCAGACCTGGACGTGGGCCTTCTTGCCGACGGGGGCGAGCTGGAACATGGTGTAGAAGGTCGCGACTTCCAGCACGCGGATATAGGGCATGTCGAGCATGTCGGCGATGACGCGGATCGCGGCTTCCGACACCCAACCCTCGTTCTGCTCCTGCGCACGCCAGAGGATGGCGATGACGGCGGAGGCCTGACGGCCTTCGGGATATTTTGCGATCTGCTGCCGGGCGAATGCGAGGTTCTCCTCCGTGAACGCAAAGCTCGCGGGCTGGACTTCCTTCGGTGCTAATCGGCGAACGGACATCTCTTCAATCTCTCACTGCATGCGGCGCGCGGACTTGGCATTCAGATTCTTGGCATTCAGGTTCTTGGCGTTCATGGCCTCGATCCTGTCCTGCCAGAATGCGCTTGCGGTGCCGAAAACGTTGTAGCCGACGTGGGTCGAGACCTTGATGCGGTCGAGGATCGACAGCTCGGTCACGGTCTCCATGCGGTTGCTGCGCGGATCGAACACGATCAGCTTCAGCGGGGTCTGTTCGAGGATGAAGCGCGACACGGCGTGAGAACGGTCGCTGCCGTGCTCCTCGCACATGATGACGCTGTCGGCCTGCAGCAGTCGCGCCCCGCCCTTGATCGCCTCGATCTCGACACCCTCGACGTCGAGCTTGATCAGGTATTTGCCGGTGGCCGCGACCTTGCCGTCCTCGATCAAATTGTCGAGCGCGATCACCGGCACCTCCTCGCCGCCCGCCGACTGATCGCCGGCGATGCTGAAGGCTTCGTGCTTGGTGCCCGACAGACGCGCGGTGCCGCGCGCCGCGCCGATGGCGCATTTCATGGTCTCGAAGCGGCCAGCGTTGATGCGGGCATTGTTGGCAAGCTTCGAATAGTTCTGGCCCGACGGCTCGATCGCGATCGCCTTGTGCGCGCCGAATGGCTTGCTCGAGACCAACACCGACCAATAACCGTAATTGGCGCCGCAATCGAGCAGCGTGTAGTCGACGTCGATGGAATCGGCGAACAAGAGCTCGAGCTCGTCCTCGTAAATGTAGGAGCGGTTGAGCAGCTTGCTCCAATAGCCGTCGCCGTAAGGGAATTCGAACACCGCGTCGGGATTGAGCCTGATCGCGATGTTGCGCTCGGGCAGCGTCTTGCGCAGCAAATTCGCGCAGGCGATGTAGCCCATGTGCGAGAAGTGCGAGGAGATCTTCGATCCGGTCACCAGCGCCAAGGCAGCCGTCCGCTCCCACAGGTTCGCCCCTTCAAGGGCCCCCGAGGCACGGTCAAACTGGATCGGCGCCTGCGCCATCACCGATCGACCTCTCCGAACACGATGTCGAGCGAGCCCAGGATCGCCGAGACGTCGGCCAGCAGATGGCCGCGGCAGATGTGGTCCATGGCCTGCAGATGCGCGAAGCCCGGCGCGCGGATCTTGCACTTGTAGGGCTTGTTGGTGCCGTCGGCGACGAGATAGACGCCGAACTCGCCCTTGGGCGCCTCGACCGCGGCGTAGACCTCGCCGGCCGGCACGTGGACGCCTTCGGTGTAGAGCTTGAAGTGGTGGATCAGCGCTTCCATCGAGCGCTTCATCTCGCCGCGGCGCGGCGGCGCGACCTTGTTGTCTTCGACGACGACCGGGCCCTTGCCGTCGGGCGCGTTCAGCTTCTGGATGCACTGCTTCATGATGCGCACGGACTGGCGCATCTCTTCCATGCGGATCAAATAGCGGTCGTAGCAGTCGCCGTTCTTGCCGATCGGGATGTCGAAATCCATCTCGGCGTAGCATTCATAGGGCTGCGACTTGCGCAAGTCCCAGGCCGCACCCGAGCCGCGCACCATCACACCCGAGAAACCCCATTCCCAGGCTTCCTTCAGCGGCACCACGCCGATATCGACGTTGCGCTGCTTGAAGATGCGGTTGGCGGTGAGCAGACGGTCGAGATCGTCGACCACCTTGAGGAACGGATCGCACCAGGCCTCGATGTCGTCGACCAGCTTCTGCGGCAGGTCCTGATGCACGCCGCCGATACGGAAATAAGCCGCATGCATGCGGCTGCCCGAGGCGCGCTCGTAGAACACCATCAGCTTCTCGCGCTCTTCGAAGCCCCACAGCGGCGGGGTCAGCGCGCCGACGTCCATCGCCTGCGTGGTGACGTTGAGCAGATGCGAGAGGATGCGGCCGATCTCGCAATAGAGCACGCGGATCAGCTGGCCGCGGCGCGGCACCTCGATGCCGAGCAGCTTTTCTGCGGCGAGGCAAAAGGCGTGCTCCTGGTTCATCGGCGCGACGTAATCGAGGCGGTCGAAATAAGGGATCGCCTGCAAGTACGTCTTCTGCTCGATCAGCTTCTCGGTGCCGCGGTGAAGCAGGCCGATATGCGGATCAACACGCTCGACGACTTCGCCGTCCAGCTCCAGCACGAGGCGCAGCACGCCGTGCGCCGCCGGGTGTTGCGGTCCGAAGTTGATGGTGAAGTTGCGGAGGTTCTGCGGTTGCTCGTTCATGATCAGACCTTCGGCCCCGCTTTTTCATCGCCCGGAAGCACCGGATAGTCGGCTCCTTCCCAAGGAGACAAAAAGTCGAATTTGCGGAATTCCTGGTTGAGCCGGACCGGCTCGTACACCACCCGCTTCTCCTGGTCGTCGTAGCGGACCTCGACGAAGCCGGTGAGCGGGAAATCCTTGCGCAGCGGATGGCCCTCGAAGCCGTAGTCGGTGAGGATGCGGCGCATGTCGGGATGGCCGACGAAGAACACGCCGTAGAGGTCGTAGGCTTCGCGCTCGAACCAGTCGGCGCCCGGGAAGACGTCGATCAGCGAGGGCACCTGCGTGGTCTCGTCGGCTTGCGCCTTGAGCCGGATGCGCGCGTTCAGCGTCGGCGACAGGAAGTGATAGATCACGTCGAAGCGCTTCTCGCGATCCGGGTAGTCCACCGCCGTGATGTCGGTGATGTTGACGAACCGGCAGTTCGGGTCATCGCGGAGGTACTTGACCACCTCGACGATCCTGGCGGCTTCGACGTCCACGGTGAGCTGGTTGAAGGCCACCGAGTGACCGGTCGCGGCGCCCGGAAGCGCGCTAACGATCGTCTGCCCCAGGGCGTCGAGCTTGGCGTCGTCCATGACGTAAAACCTTAGCGTTCGATGGTGCCGGTGCGCCGGATCTTCTTCTGCAGCAGCAGCACGCCGTAGAGCAGCGCCTCCGCCGTGGGCGGGCAGCCCGGCACGTAGATGTCGATCGGCACGATGCGGTCGCAGCCGCGCACGACCGAGTAGGAATAGTGATAATAGCCGCCGCCATTGGCGCAGGAGCCCATCGAGATGACGTAGCGCGGCTCGGGCATCTGGTCGTAGACCTTGCGCAGCGCCGGCGCCATCTTGTTGGTCAGCGTTCCCGCAACGATCATCACGTCGGACTGACGCGGCGAGGCACGCGGGGCGAAGCCGAAGCGCTCGACGTCGTAGCGCGGCATCGAGACCTGCATCATCTCGACCGCGCAGCAGGCAAGACCGAAGGTCATCCACATCAACGAGCCGGTACGCGCCCAGGTGATGAGGTCGTCGGTCGCCGCCACGAAGAAGCCCTTGTCGGACAGCTCGGAATTGACCTCGAGGAAGAACGGATCATTGGCCCCGACTGGCTTGCCGGTCGACGGATCCAGAATGCCCTTCGGGGCCGGTGCGATCACCGGACCTGCGGACTGCGTATTCGGGTTCAATCCCATTCGAGGGCCCCTTTCTTCCATTCATAGGCGAACCCGACCGTCAGTACGGCGAGGAACACCACCATGGACCAGAAGCCGGTCGCGCCAAGCTTGCCGAACGCCACCGCCCAGGGAAACAGAAACGCCACCTCGAGATCGAAGATGATGAAGAGGATGGCGACGAGATAGAAGCGGACGTCGAACTTCATGCGGGCGTCGTCGAAGGCGTTGAAGCCGCACTCGTAGGCCGACAGCTTTTCGGGATCCGGCTGCTGGAACGCCACGATGAACGGCGCGATCAACAGCACGAGGCCGATCAGGCCCGCTACCCCTATAAAGACGACGAGTGGAAGATAGTTCTGCAGAATGCCGCTCATTGGCGAGCCCTTTTCCCGCAGCCTCGGGACAGCCACGGATTCGTCCGATTTGGAATTATTCTGAGCCTTAGCGCAGTGCACCAATGGGCGCAAGACACGCTCTTTTCAGGCCCTTTGCCGCCCCCAGAGCGGTGAAAATCCCGGAATCACCCCGCGGCTGGTATGGAGCAGATCGCCAGTGCCAGCAAGGGCTGCGACGGTCTCGCAGGTCAGCCGTTCTGAGATTGCGGCACTCGGGCCGAGGCAGCTATTCGCTGCGCGCTGACCGACCAAATGCTCGGGTTTTGGTGCGGCAGTGCAGCGCCGTAGGGGCAACTTCCCCCTGTTGTCGCGGCGACAGATTTGCCGATCGGCGCGGCCCCGACACCAATGCTGGTGCCGCCGCCTCAGGTGCAGGAAAGACCTGTCCACAGCTCAGAGTAATCGGAGGAGCCATGCGTCATCACGGGACCGGAGCTCGTCCGGCGAATGTATCCGCGACTGGCTCCAAGCCGACCGCGGGCGCGGCGGCGACCTGCCGGTCGCTCGCGCCGCGCCCGGATGAGCTTTGGGCCGGGGGGCATGGCCCGCGAAGCTCATCTTGACGGTGGATCAGCGGACGCCCAGGCGGAGCCGGGCGAACGTCACGGTCGGTTTCTCCAAGTCCCAGAGCCTTCCGGCCCTGCCCTCGGCTGCCCTCACCATTTGTAGGAGACGCTGGCGGTGACGCGCCGACGGTCGCCGTAGAAGCAGGATGTGGCTGACGCGCAGCTTGCGACATAGATCTTGTCGGTCAGGTTGATCACGTTCAGCGCCGTCCGCCAGTTCTGCCATTCATAGTGGAGCGCGAGATCGCCGAGCACGACCGCGGGAACCTCGAGCGTGTTGGCCTGGTCGGCCCAGGACGAGCCGATGTAACGCACGCCGCCGCCGAAGCCGAACCCTGCGAGCGGTCCGTCCTTGAAGGTGTAGTCGGCCCAGCCGGACACCAGGAGTTCGGGTGTGTTGGTCGGCGTCTTGCCGACGAGCGTCGGATCGAGATCCTTGCTCACAAAGAGATTATAGGCCGTGAAGGCGCCGATGAACTTCAGCTCCTTCGTGGCATTGGCCACCGCTTCGAGCTCGATGCCGCGCGAGGTCACCTCGCCGGTCTGATTTTGCAGGAGCGGAACGCTGCCCGGCAACGTGGTCGCGACATTCTGACGGACCAGATCGAAAGCCGAGACCGTGAAATAGCCGTCGAATCCGATCGGCGCGACCTTCACGCCGATTTCGGCCTGCTTGCCGGTCTCCGGCAGGAAAAGCTGGTTCGACGCATTAAGGCCGATGATTGGATTGTAGCTGGTCGAATAGGAGACATAGGGCGCGATGCCGTTGTCGAAATTGTAGATCAGCCCGGCGCGACCACTGAACCTGCTGTCGTCGCGGCTGGCGAGGTTGGCGCCGGTGTCCCGAGCCTCCTGCGTCGTCTCGACCCAGTCATTGCGGCCGCTCAGCACCAGCGTGAAATTGCCGAGCTTCATCTGGTCCTGAACGTAAGTGCCAGCCTGTTTCTGCGTGATGAGGAAGTTGCGGAACGGCGAGCCGGGTAGCGGAACCTCAGCTCCTCCATAGGCCGGATTGAAGACGTTGATCGAGGGCACACCGAACCCGAAGGCCTGGTAATCGTCGATTTGATAGCCCCGCAGATCGACACCGAACAGCATCGTGTGCCTGACGGCGCCGGTGTTGAAACGATACTCCAGCTGGTTGTCGAGATTGGCCTGGTTCGCGGTGTTTTTCGCATACCAGTTATAGCGGCCCATCGTCGCCGTGTTGATGTTGTCCCAGCCGTTGCCGACATAGCCGCGATAGGTGATGTCGACATGCGCGAAGCGAGCGTTCTGCCGGAACGTCACATCGTCGGTGAGATGGCGCTCGAACTGATAGCCGAGCATCTCCTGCTCGCGCGTGAACTTGTCGACACTGGGATCGCCGACGAAGAAGCTGGTCGGGATCTTGCCGAACGGCGCGCTGGTCACTGTGCCCTGATACGGCAGGAAGTTGATGCCGCGGGTATCCTGCTTCGAGGCCGAGGCCAGCACTGTGAAGGTCGTGTCGGCATCGGGCTTCCACGTCACCGACGGGGCGATGAAGTAGTTGTTGTCAGGCGTGAAGTTGACCTGCGTACCGCCGTTCTGGACCTGACCGACCACGCGTGCGAACAGCTTGCCGTTGTCAGGGCTGGTCGCGACCGGGCCGCCCATGTCGAAGCTGACATAGGCGTTGCCGAAATTGTTGACGCCCGCCTCAATGTAGCGGATCGGCTCCGCCGGCGGCATCTTGCTGATGACGTTGACGATGCCGCTCGGGCTCGATCCGCCGTAAAGCACTGCCGACGGACCACGCAACACTTCGACCCGCTCCATGTTGGGGGTCTGCAGCTTCCAGCTTGCGTAAGACGTATAGAACAGTTGCATGCCGTCGAGGAACAGGCCGATATCCTCTGACTTGAAGCCGCGGATCAGCCACCAATCGTTGCGCGTGTCCGTGCCGAAAGTCCCTGCCCGCACGCCGGCGGTGTAGCGCAGGACCTCGTCGAGCTTGTTCGGCTTCTGGTCGCGGATCTGCTCGGCACCGATGACGGACACCGCCTGCGGCGTCTCCATGATCGGCGTGTTGGTCTTGGTGCCCGACGAGCTGCGGCCGGCGACGTAGCCGTTCACCGGCCCGCGCGGCGTCTCGACGAAGCCGACGTCGCGCCGTGGCTGCGGCCTGTTCGTGGCGGGGGTCTGCACCGAGATCCGCGTTGCGCGGCGCTGAGGCGTCGCCGCGGTGCGGCGGCGCGCTTCCGGCGCCGTGACCGTCACCGGCGGAATGTTCTGCGCGCCACTCTGCGCGGAAGATTGTGCAAGCGATGCCTGAGGCATCAAGACCCAAGCGGATGCGGTCGCCAACACGGCCGACCGTAGCATTCCAAGACTGTTCAACGCGCCACCCCAAAGCTGCATGTTCGATGCGTCATGCCGCCTGTTCCCCAACGGCATGCGCTTGCAGTGACGCTTATGTGAGGGCGCGCGATTTCCCTAATTGAAAGCTTCTTAGAAAGACTCTTAGAAGCAGTCCAGATGAGCTTGGCGTCCGCCCCTCCGGGGCCCCCTCGCTCCGGATCGACATGCCAGGCCTCGGAAGGGCGCCGCCTCCAACTCGCACTCCGGGCGAGCCCCGCCAAGCAGAAGATGAAACCATTTTGCGGAACCCGCGAAACCATCCGGAAACAGATGGCCCGTAGAAGATAAGCCTATAGACGGCGGCAAAGCCCGTCGGGAGGCTCAGATGAACCACTCAATTCATTCCGCTGATCGTGCGACCCACCTAAAGATCGTGGTGGTGGCGCTGGTGGCCGGCATTGCCGTGGCCGGCTTCGGGATCGCGGCCCGCACCCACGCCGATTACAGCCAGACCGCCCAGTCCACCCAGGTCATCAAGGCCGGCAAGCCGGTGGTCGTGACCAGCGCGGGGACGTCGGAGATTCGCTGACCTACCGGAAAAGGTCCGGTTTGACACCAAACGGCCGCCTTCGGGCGGCCTTTTCGTTTGGTTTCGCCCATGCGACGGCGCCGTGGGGGATGTTGCCCTCCGCCAGACGCGAGAGGAGCGCAACAAGATGCCCGCCGGGCACGGCGGGCATCCGTCTTCGAGATCACTTACCAGGTATAGCGAAGGCCGGCCTGAGTACCGGCGATCGAGGTTCCGAGTCCGCCAACCCCAGGCAGAAGCGGGTCCGGCACGGTGATGCTGCTGCCATGAACTTCGAGGTAGGACGACAGCTGCGGCGTCCAGAGCACGTTGACCTTTGCGGAACCGCGAAGGCCATTGGTACCGATCATGCCGGCCGCAACGGGGACCGCACCTCCCACGGCGCCGGCGCCGCTCGCATCCACGATCCTGTAGTACTGACCCGAGATCGACGGCTGGACCTTAAAGCCCAGCCAGTCCGCCTCGAATCCTACGCGCATGCCACCGTGAAATTCGGTTGAATCGCCCGTCTTGCTGCCGAAATTGGCGGTATAGTTCTCCGAATAGGTTACGCCGACCGTGGGCTCGAACCACACGGTGTAGGGGAAGTCGAACCGGTATTGGCCGTTCCAGGTATAGGCGATGCCGCTGCCGTCCGCGGTCGCGGCAAGGGGCAGATTGGATGTGCTGCGAGTCCAGCTCGCGAGCGCGGTGAAGTCAGTCGAGAAACCGCCGTTGAGATACGACAGGGTGCCGGAAGTCGATGGAATTGAACCATCGGTAGTCAGTCCGCCATTCGTGAAGGTGTGCGCCCATGAGTGGGAGCCAGTCCCGATGAAGGTCAGCGCGTCGGTTGCAGTGAAGATACCGATCTTGGTCACATCGACTGCGCCGGTCACCGTCGCAACGCTGACCTGGACCCCGCTCGATTGCGCACTGTCGCCACTGCCGACGAGGTTCGCGCCGTAAAGCCAAGCCGCCGGGGGCGGCGCTGCAAGTGCCGGAGCCTTGGCGTAGGCCAAGGCACCGAACGGATTGCTGACACCCCTTGCGGCGAACGGATTACGACGGTCGAAATCCGACTCCTCGCCGCTGAAGCGCAGCATTCCAGGAGGAGCAACGACCCTGCGATGCTGGACCTGGTCGCGGACGTTCTGAATGATGTTCTGGACGGTGTTGTTGATGACTTGCTGCGGAACATTGACCTCCTGTGCCGAGGCCGGTCGCGTCGCAAACAGACTAAGCAAAAAAGGTACGGCAACGGCAAAGCCGCGGCGGAGAACTCCTGCCCTCATGGTCTTCGATCAGCCCCCTGCTGGTTCAGCCCGAGCCTTGGCGGGAGACAAATCCCGCAAGCTTCTGGCGCAGAGTTTTATTGGCACAGCACCCGCCGCGTCTTCACCCGATTGGCTGAATTGTGGGGGCGGGTCCATCAAGCGCGCCCACCTGATGCTCATTTGCAACACTTTCCCGGGCCACGGGGGTGCGCGCCGATCTCCGTCTACTCCGCCCTCGCGCGGTTTCGCTTCTTCGTGGCGCGAATCTGCGTTGCCGCTTGGCTCTCTTCCGGACGTTTCGTGGCCTTGCCTGCATCGCGTGCCCGGATGTGCCGCCGCACGTCCTCTCGAACGTTCTGAATGATCGAGTCGCGTGACGATTCGGCCGGATCATTGCAGCGGGCCACGCTGCACAAAGCGACGAGCAGCGGCAGGGCCAGAATCGGCGCACGGGCGAACTTGACTGTCCTGGTCATCCGCAGTCTCCGAAGATGTCGCCGGCCTCGGCCGCCTGCGCCATCAACACCAGCGCAGCGCGACTGGTTTCACCGCTCGCGATGTGCAGCCTTTTGGTCGAAGCATCGCCACTCCCGGTTCACGAAATCCTGAACACCGAGGCCTTTGATGTCGTCATCCAGCATCCCCTGATGTAAAATCGACGAACAAGCCGCCTTAGCCCACCTCTGCGATTTTTCATTTTCTGAGTTTCTGCCGATGCCTGCCCATTTCGGGATTTTCGTTCTCGCGAGCTCGCGTCCCGTCTTCATGTTGCAGGATCTGGCACGCCGGATCGCCGTTCTCGGCTGCGTAGCGTTGTCGCTGCTCGTTTCGACAATACTGCAGGCGGCCGCCGGAGACAGGATCGCGCTCGTTGTCGGCAACAGCAACTATCGCAAGGTCCCAAAACTCATCAACCCGGCCAACGACGCCGCCGACATGGCGACGTCGCTGGGTCGTCTGGGATATTCCGTCAGGCACCTCGCCGACCTCGACTACAATCATTTCCGGCAGGCCCTCATCGAATTCGGCAATGCGGCGAAGACGGCCGACAAGGCGGTAATCTTCTTCGCAGGCCATGGCGTCGAAATGGACGGAAAGAACTGGCTGATTCCGGTCGATGCCGAAATCAAGTCCGAGATCGATGTCTATGCCGAGGCGATCAATCTCGAGACCCTGATCGATATCTCCGTGATGCCGAAGATCATCGGCCTCGTGGTTCTCGACGCCTGTCGCAACGACCCGTTCGAAACGACGAAGGTCGCCGCCGCGGGACGCGCGCTGTCGTCGCGGCCATCGAAGGTGGCCGCGCCAGTGTCCGGCACACCCCGTTCCCCGACGCCTTTCGCGGCCGACACGCGCGGTCTTGCCCCTGTCGAGGTGAGCGACAACGTGCTCGTTGCCTTTGCGGCCGCTGCCGGCACGACGGCGAGCGACGGGGCCGGGCGGAATAGCCCCTACTCCGGCTCGCTCCTGCGCCATGTCGAAACGCCGCAACTCGAGATCAACTATCTCTTCCGGATCGTGCACGACGAAGTCTGGAAGGAGACCGGGACACAAGAGCCGGCAATCTACGGGACGCTGCCGAAGGGCGACATCTATCTCAACGGCGAAGCCGCCATCGCAAGCGGCGATGGTGGAGCAGATGCCGAGCAGCTCGCCTGGGAGTTCGTCCGCTCGACCAACGAGATCGCGACCTTGCGCCGTTTCGCCCAGCAATTCCCGGCGAGCGCGCATACGGCCGAAATCGACCAGCGCATTGCGCAATTGCAGACGGCTGAAACGAACGCCTGGAAGATCGTCGAGCGACAGAAGTCGCTCGCGGCCTACCGCGCCTATTTGGATCTCTATCCGTTTGGCGAGCATGTCGAGAGCGCCCGGGTCGCGCTGGCTTCGCTCGAGAAGTCGGCTAAGCCGGGCCAAGCCACCGGGCAGATCGACATGCCCGGTCCGCCACCGGCGAGCTATCAGCTCGCCTCGGCCGAGACAACCACCGGCAATTCGGAGGCAGTCGAGAAGGCATGGGACGTCCTCAAGGAATCACGCGACAAGAGCGTGGTTGGCAGGTTTGCCGAGCGCTATCCGAGCTCGCGCCATAACCGCCTGCCGCCGGGCAGCGACCTTGCCCTGCGACCGGTCAATTCCACCGAACTGATGCTGCAATCAGCGCACGACAGCGACGTGAACGCCTGTTTCGACGGCGATTCCGGGGCGTGCGCCAGATCCATCAAAAAATACCCCGACTACGTCCAGCTTCAATTCCAGCTTTGCCGGACCAAGGGCAATCCCAAGGGATGCATGATCAACGCGGTGACCGAGGCGCGCAGGCGCGGGCTCCTGGTTTCCGCCTACACCCGCTCGGAACAGGAAAAGGTTCGCAATCGCGAATATCGGCGAGTGGTTGCACGCGTGAACCAGAATGTCGGCAATGTGGTCAGCGGCGTCGTCAGCAACGTCGTCGGCAACGTAGTCAGCAATGCCGTTTCGACTGCGGTCAGCAATGCCGCGTCGAGCGCAGCAAGCCGGGCGGCATCGCAGGCGGCATCATCCGCGGCGTCGAGCGCTGCCAGCCGATCAGCCTCGAGCGCCGCATCGAGCGCGGCCAGCAGAGCGGCCTCCACCGCCGCTTCGAATGCCGCGAGCCGCGTCACCATTCCATCGGACATCCGCCTCAAGGAAGACATCACGGCACTCGGCTGGACCGATACTGGCCTCCGCCTCTATCGCTATCGATACAAGGGCGATGCGAGGTTCTATGTCGGCGTGATGGCGCAGGAGGTCGCGCTGCAGACTCCCGCGGCGGTGTCGTCTGGAGTGGACGGGTTTCTGCGCGTCGACTATGGTCTGCTCGGCCTCGATTTCCTCACCGACCGCGACTGGATGAGGCGGCAGCTCCGTTCGGGCATCGACTAAGGGACGCGACTCCATCTTGCGCTGGCTGGCACTGTTCATTGCCATCGGGCTTCTCTTCGACTGCGAAGCGGAAGCTTCCAACCGTCGTGTCGCCTTGGTCATTGGAAACGCGAGCTACGCGAACGCGCCGCCGCTCGGCTCTCCCGTCAACGATGCCGAGGACATTGCCGCGGCTCTCGCCGGCCTCGGCTTCGACGTCGATCTGCGCAAGAACACGACCATCGACGATCTGCGCGTGGGGCTCGTCGCCTTCACCGAGAAGTCCGCCGCTGCGGACATCGCGGTCTTCTATTTTGCCGGATACAGCGCAGCTGCCGGTGTCGGCAGTTACCTGATCCCCGTGGATGCGCATCTTGCGACACCTGAGTCGGCCAACGCAGAGACCGTTCCCCTGGCTGCGGTGACCGCTGCCGCAGGGCGGGCGCGCAGGCTGGGTCTGGTGATCCCGGATGCCATGCGGGAGAACCCGTTCCCTGCGATACCGAATGGCCGCAGCAGCAGCTCTTCCCTGACCTCAGCCGGAAGCGCACCGATCCGCAACACGCTCGTGTTCTTTCCAGCGGAGCCGGGGCGGACCGCGGAAGAAGGCGAAGGCCGCAACAGCCCTTTCGCTGCGGCGCTGCTGAAATACCTCCGGCAGGCCGACCTCGAGATCAACTTCGTGTTTCGCAACGTTCGCGACGAGGTTCGGCAGGCAACGCACCGGAAGCAGACGCCCTACATGTATGGTCAGCTTTCCAAGGACAAGATCTATCTCCATCCCGTCAAGCAAGTCGTCCAGGACGGTACCGCCGTCATGCAGCACTGCGACAGCGCCGTTGCCGGGCTCGCGGATTTGAGGGCAGCCGGCGCCGACCAAGGCGAGACGCGCGACGATACAAAGGTGGCGGGCGCGGTTGCGGCGTGCGCGGAGGCGGTCAAGCGGTCGCCAGGGGTGGACCGCCTGCACTACCAGCTCGGGCGTTCATTGTTCGCCATGCGCGATTACGCGGGAGCCGTGGCGAGCTACAAGGCGGCATCCGAGCTCGGCAACGCACGCGCGCTCTACGAGCTCGGATTGATGTATGAGAACGGCAACGGCGTCGAGAAAGATCCGGCCCGCTCGCGCTTCTACTACGAAATGGCCGCCGAGAAAAAGATTGCGCCAGCACTCGTCAGCCTCGGCCTACAGCAGGAGCGTGGAATCGGCGCGGCCAGCGATCCCGCAAAGGCCTATGCGTTGTATCAGCGGGCCGCCGAGCTCGGCGATGCGACGGCCATCAACAGGATGGGGGAGCTTGCCGAGAAGGGACTGGGAGCCAGGCGAGACCTGAAATTGGCTCGGGCGCTGTACCAGAGGGGCGCCGCGATGGGCGGGCTCGAAGCCCTGGTCAATCTCGCCCGGTG
Source organism: Bradyrhizobium sp. USDA 223 (assembly GCF_044909005.1). Taxonomy (NCBI): domain Bacteria; kingdom Pseudomonadati; phylum Pseudomonadota; class Alphaproteobacteria; order Hyphomicrobiales; family Nitrobacteraceae; genus Bradyrhizobium; species Bradyrhizobium sp. USDA 223. The sequence goes on along the minus strand of NZ_JBIYDR010000001.1, from coordinate 2,149,987 downwards.
CAACGCCAACGGAATCGGCGGCCGACGGGACCTTGCCGAGGCCAGGCGGCTCCTGGCCAAGGCGGCGCAGGCCGGCAGCACCGACGCACGGCGCATCCTCGCGCATATCGAGGAGTCCAAGCCGAAATAAACGCATTCTGGCGGGGAGGAAGCGATCGGGATGAAACGGCCGTCCAAGCGGCGCTCTTGGCCGCAAAAGACAGCAACTATTTGATCTATTTGCCAAAAATGGCGCGAGAGACGGGGCTCGAACCCGCGACCTCCGGCGTGACAGGCCGGCGCTCTAACCAACTGAGCTACTCCCGCGTGACACGCAATGTCTGCGGAACGAGGGGGGACTTAAAGGCCCGATCTGGTGAAGTCAAGGATGTTGCAGCCGCAGCCCAAACCGGCGGATTCCACTGCTGGCACACACGAACGCGGCCCTCGGCAACGCCGGCGGCGTAGTCAGTCCGGTCCCGAATCGTCTACGCCTCCGGGAACTTGCGGGTCACGGGCCATCTCCCTGCGGACGACCTGCAAGATCGAGGAGGCCAGACATGTCCAAGAAGGATTTGGCTAAGAAGGATCCGGCTAAGAAGGATTCGGCGAAGAAGGCGGCCGCGCCAGCCACGATCACGCTCAAGCACCTCGCCGCCGACATTGCCGAGCGCCAGGATGTCTCCAAAAAGCATGCCGAGGCCGTCCTGACCGACATGGTCGATCTGATCACCAAGCACCTCAAGAAGGGCGACCGGGTCCGCATCGTCGGCCTCGGCATCCTCCAGGTCCGCAAGCGCGCCGCCCGCACCGGCCGTAATCCTTCCACCGGCGAAGCGATCCACATCAAGGCCACCAGGAAGGTCGCGTTCCGCCCGGTGAAGGAACTGAAGGAAGCGATCTGAGGCCACTAAAGCCTGCCCCCGAGCCCGTTCCGGCCGCATCCCGGCCCGCTTTTCTGATATACCGCCTGCTTCCCGAACATTCGGCGGTTTGACCAGAAATGTCCTCCCTCTCCTTTTCGCATACCGTGACCGAGCGCTTCCTGCGCTACGTCACCATCGATACCCAGTCCGATCCGGCATCTCCCAGCTCGCCGTCGACCGAGAAGCAGAAGGATCTCGGCCGCGTGCTCGCTGCCGAGCTGAAGGCCATGGGCGTTGTGGACGCGCATCTCGACGATTACGGCTACGTCTACGGAACGATCCCGGCCAACACCGACAAGAAGGTGCCGGTGATCTGCTTCTGCTCGCACATGGACACCTCGCCCGACGTCACCGGCAAGGACGTCAAGCCGCAAATCGTGAAGAACTATCGCGGCGGCGACATCGTCCTGCCCGGCGACACCAGCCAGGTGATCCGCTTCAATGAGCATCCCGCGCTGAAGAACCAGATCGGCAACGACATCATCACCACCGACGGCACGACGCTATTGGGCGCCGACAACAAGGCCGGCGTCGCCGAGATCATGGATGCCGCGCATTTCTTCATCAACAATCCCGACGTGAAGCACGGCACCATCAAGATCCTGTTCACGCCGGACGAGGAGATCGGCCGCGGCGTCGACAATGTCGACCTGAACAAGCTTGGCGCCGATTTCGGCTACACCATGGACGGCGAGAGCGCGGGCTGCGTCGAGGACGAGACCTTCTCGGCCGACGGAGCCACCATCACCATCAACGGCGTCAGCGCCCATCCCGGCTACGCCAAGGGCAAGATGGAGCACGCTATCAAGATCGCCGCGGCCATCGTCGAGCGTCTGCCGAAGGAGGGCTGCTCGCCCGAGACCACCTCGGGCAAGCAGGGTTTTCTGCATCCGATCGGCATCGACGGCGCGCTCGAACAGGCGACGCTCTCCTTCATCGTCCGCGACTTCACCGAGGAAGGGCTGAAGGAGAAGGAGGCGCTGCTCGAGGGCATCGTCAAGGACGTCATGAAGGATTATCCGCGCTCGACCTACACGTTCGAGGTCAAGGAGCAGTACCGCAACATGAAGCAGGTGATCGATCGTCACCCGCACGTGCTGGAATACGCCATCGAGGCGATCCGCCGTGCCGGCCTGCGCCCGATGCGCACCGCGATCCGCGGTGGCACCGACGGCTCGCGCCTGTCCTTCATGGGCCTACCCTGCCCCAACATCTTTGCCGGCGAGCACGCGTTCCATTCGCGGCTCGAATGGGTCAGCCGACAGGACATGGAAAAGGCGGTGCAGACCATCGTGCATCTGGCGATGATCTGGGAAGAGAAGGCTTGAAGCGCGACGAGACTGGAATGAATCATCACCGCGCTTCGATGCAATACGTCGCGTCCGGCCGTGCCAGCCTTGCGACAGAAGTGGCAGGCGACGGTCCTGCCGTCGTCTTTCTTCATGCGAATGTGTGCGACCGGCGCATGTGGCGCGCTCAATGCGATGAATTGAGCGCCACGCACAGGGCGGTCGGGTATGACCGACGCGGGTTCGGCGAAACCCGCGCCGAGCCCGAAGACTTTTCCGCGCTTGCTGATCTCCTCGTAGTGCTGGAAGCAACCGCAGGCGGCGAGCCCGCAATCCTCGTCGGCTGCTCACTTGGCGGGCGCATCGCGCTTGATGCCGCCGTCCGGCATCCCTCGCGCGTTCGCGCCCTGGTTCTGATCGCCCCCAATGTCGCGGGTGCACCCGATCCGGTCTATCCCGCCGACATCGAGACGCTGATGATGCGATGGAAGGAGATCGAAGCGTCAGGCGATCTTGATCGGATGAACGCGATGAAGGCGCGCCTCTGGCTGGACGGACCACGGGCTGCCGAAGGTCGCGTTGGCGGTCCGGCTCGCGATCTGTTCCTTGATATGAACGGCATCGCACTCCGCTCGCCGCCGTTCGGATCGGACGTCGATATTAGACCCTTCTTCAACCGGCTTCATGAGATCGCAGTGCCGACCCTCATCATATGGGGCGACCTCGATTTCCCCTATGTGCAGGACCGCTGCCGTCATCTCGTCGCGGCAATTCCGGGCGCGGAAGGCCATGAGGTTCGTGATGTGGCCCATCTTCCGAGCCTCGAGTGCCCAGCGGAGATCACAGCTCTCGTTGCGGCGTTCGTTCAGCAACATGCGGGGGCGGACAGGTAGGTCCACCCCCGATTTAGCCTACGGCACCGGCATCGCGCGCGGGTTGCGGTGGAAGCGGTTGGCTCTCGCCATCCAGTTCGGCAACGGCTCTCCATCGCGATGGCGTCCGCCGGCAACCGCCGCGGCCCAGGCCACTGCAGCGCCGATCAAGGTCGCGGCTGCGACCGAGAACGCCACGATGATCGAGTTGCGTCGCGCGCGGTTGATCGCCGTCTTCGCGTCTGCGATCAGGGCGTCAACGCGCTTTTCGGCGTCGGGGGCCGCCAGCCCCGTGACCGCGGCGACCTGCTGCACGAGGTACGTCCGGTCATCGGCGGCGACGCCGCTGTGGCTGGACGACGTCATCAGGATACGTCCGGCTTCGGCGCGCGCTTCCCTCAGGTCGGTGTTCGCAGCGCGGCGCGGCGCGCGGAACAGCTTGTCGAGCTCATAGCTCAACAAGGGCTCGGCCGCCGAGGTGTTGCTCGCCGAACTGCGCATCGGCGAGCGGTCGATCGCGGCGGCGCCGAGAAGCGCCAGCAGCGCGGCGCCGGCCAGGACCGCCAGCGCCCAGGCGGTCAACCCGTGAAGCCCGTCCCGCCGCTCGCCGTCATCCTCGATGGTTGTGAGAGTGGGCTCGGGCCGGGTGGTCCGGCCGGCGATGTAACCGCCAAAGCCAAAACTGACGATCGCCTGGATGATCAGATACAGTCCGGAAAGCAGCGCCAGCGCCGCCGACGCATCGCGCCAGGTCGGCGAGGCCGAACTGACGCCGAGGCCGACCGCGACACCAAAACCGATCAGGATGAACGACATTGCGCTCGCAGCAAGAGCGCCCGCAAACACCGAGCTCCACTGGATCGTTCGAGGCGCCTCGGCTGCCAGGCCGCCTTCGATGACCTCTTCCCGCATCAGAGTTTCGACCGTCATCGCGGCGCTCTCAGCGCAGGCCGAAGAACGACAGGATCGCCATGATGACGACGATCAAGCCGATCAGATAAATCAGTCCGTCCATTGTCCGTCCTCCTCAGTTTCTTCTGCTGGCTAATCGCGAGGTATGAGGAACGTTCCAAATTGGACAGATCGTATGGAACGAACTTGGAGGATGCGGGTTGTCTGTCCAAGTCCTAGGGATAGAGATTGTGAGCACATGAGGCCTCAGCTGGCTCGTCCGGCTGGGGCCTTTCCGCGTTGCGGCCGGGGCGTCTCCTTCTGTCGTATGTTAACGACGCCGGGGCCGGGATCATCAATGATGCGATCAGGGGCGGAACCTCCGGATCAGGAGTGGCGCGTGGACCGCAGAACGGCGTGCCTGCATCAGGCGAATGCATTCCGGGAGAAGGCCCTCGCCGATCCCGAGCACCACGACCAATGGATCGACGAAGCCATCAAATGGCTGGAACGGGCGATGGAAGCGAGCTGTCGGGCTGTCATCACCATGGAAGGTGACGATGGCAGCGACGCTCCGGCCCCCGCGTTCGAAACCATCGCGCCGCATCGGCGCGTCATTGTCCGCCAGTGAGAGGCGCAGGCAGCGTATGCGCTGCTGCGGCAATTGTTCCAGGGATGTAACAATGTTGCGGGTCGACACTGTTCCCGCGCCCATGCTAGGCCGGGCACAGACCGCAACCAGAGTGACCTCGTGCTCGCAAACCGCCAGCCCTCAGGATCCCGCCGCTCGCGCCCCTGGCGCGGGCTGCTGTCCGTCCTGATCGCGGCGGTCTATCTGCTCGCGGGCGCGCTGCACGGCGCGCACGACATCGACGTCACCACGCCCCGCGGCGGTTCGGAGATCGCCGCGTTCCTCGACGGCGCCACAGGCCATGGCGACCACAAGGCCATCGGCGGACATCATTGCCACGGCTGCTTCTCGCTGACCGTGGCGCAGCCGACGCCGTCGACCGCGGCGATCGTGCTGGTGTCGGCCCCGAGCCCGCAACAGGCCCCCCGCCTCGCCGGAATTGTGCCCGATACCGACTCGCCCCCTCCCAGATCCATTGCCTGAACGGATTGGTCGGGCGCCGCGCGCCCATTAGGTTCATCCTTCACAGGTCGATTTCATGTTTTGCAGGGGAATGACCGCGCGTCTCGCGTGCGCGGCAGCGTGTCTGATTGCAGCATCGGCGCTTGCACCGGCTCACGCCCAGACTTTGACGATGCGGAGCGCGCTGTCGCGCGCGCTGGCGGCGAGCCCGCGCCTGACGGCGGCAGAGCGCGACGTCGGCATCGCCACCGGCCAGCGCATCCAGGCGGGCGCCCTGCTCAATCCGGAACTGTCCTACGAACAGGACGATTCGTTTGGCTCCGGCAGATATCGCGGAACGCGCTCGGCCGAGACCACGCTCCAGATCAGCCAGGCCTTCGAGCTGTTCGGCAAGCGCGAGGCGCGGATTGCCGCAGGCGCAGCCGGCGTCGAGGTCGCGGCGATCCAGCGCAAGGCGATCAGGCTGGAAGTGCTGTCGGAGACCGCGATCGCCTTCCTGAGCGTGCTCGGCGCGCAGCGGCGCATCCAGATCCTCGACGAGCAGATCGCCGCGATCGACCGGCTGACGCCGCTCCTGCGCCGCCGTGTCGAGGCCGGTGCCTCCTCGCCGGCGGAGACCGGCCGCGCCGAGGTCGCCTCCGCCCTGGTGAAGGCGGACCGCGAGCGCTTCAAGGCGACGCTGGCGAGCGCCCGGCGCGAGCTTGCGGTGCTAATGGGCGATCCCGCCGCCAAATTCGGCGAGGTGTCCGGCCGGCTCGACACCACCGGACGCCCACCGGCGTTCCAGGCCGTGGTCGCCGCCATCGACGCCAATCCGCAGCTGGTGCGCTGGACCGCGGTCTACGCCCAGCGCAATGCCGAGCTCCTGCTGGCACGGCTCAGGCCCTATCCGGACGTGCGGATCGCGGCCGGCTGGCGCCACTTCAACGAAACGGGCGACGATGCGGCGCGGCTGACCGTCTCCGTGCCGATCCCCGTGTTCGACCAGAACCAGGGCAACATCCTTTCGGCCCAGGAAAGCCTCGCCAAGACCAAAGCCGAGCGCGAGGCCAACCGCAACGCGCTGATCGTGATCGCCGGCCGCGCCTATGACTCTCTGCAAGGCTCCCTGCGCGAGCTCGCGGTGCTGCGCGAGACCGCGATCCCCAAGGCCGTCGAGGCCTCCGAGGCGATCTCGCAAGGCTACGGCCAGGGCCGCTTTACCCTGCTCGAAGTGCTGGATGCCCAAGCCAGCGTCGCGCAGGCGCGGCTTCGCGAGCAGGAGGCGCTGCAGAATTTCCATGCGGGCGTAGCCATCATCGAGGGCCTCGTCGGCAATCCGTTCACGCTGGCGCGGGAGAGCGCACGATGAGGACCTTCTCCACCATTCTCGTCGCCATCGTTGCCGCCGCGCTCGGGGCTTACGGCCATTCCCTGCTCGCGCCGGACAAAGTTGCGCACACCGAGCATGCCGAGCATGGCGAGCATTCCGAGCACAAGAAGCCGAACGATCGCGTCGAGCAGGACGAGCATGGCGCCGACCGCATCCGCATCTCCGACGTCAAGCTGGCGGCCGCGGGCGTCACGCTGGCGGAAGCCGCGAGCGCCACGCTGACCGACACGCTCGCCTTCAACGGCATCCTGCGCGCCAACCAGGAAGCCGTGGTGCAGGTGACGCCGCGCTTTCCGGGCCTCGCCAAATCCATCCAGAAGCGGATCGGCGACAAGGTCGGCAAGGACGACCTGCTCGCCGCGATCGAGAGTAACCAGAGCCTCACCGTCTACGAGCTGAAGGCGCCGATTGCCGGCACCATCATCGAGCGGCAGATCTCGCTCGGCGAATACGCCTCCGAGCAGAAGCCGGCTTTCGTGGTCGCCGACCTCTCCACCATCTGGGTCGACCTGTCGATCTACCGGCAGGACCTCCGCCGCGTCCGCCTCAACGACGAGGTCCTGATCGATCCCGACGACGGCCGCGGCGAGATCAAGGGCACGATCTCCTACATGGCGCCGATCGGCTCAAGCGAGACCCAGACCGCGCTGGCGCGCGTGGTGCTGCCAAATCCGGACGGCCGCCTGCGGCCCGGCCTGTTCGTCACGGCGCGGCTGATCCTCGCGGCGCGCAATGTCGCGGTTGCCGTGCGCCGCAGCGCGATCCAGACGCTGGAGAACAAGACCATCGTGTTCGTGCGCGAGGACGGCGACAAGATCGAGGCGCGCCCGGTCGAAACAGGCGATTCCGATCCGCGCCATGTCGAGATCAAGGCCGGCCTTTCGGCCGGCGAGCATTACGTCGCGGAGAACAGCTTCGTCGTGAAGGCGGAGATGGGCAAGGGCGAGGCCGAGCATGATTGAGCGTCTCATCGCCGTCTCGCTGCAGCAGCGCTGGCTGGTCCTCGTCCTCGCGCTCGGCGCCGTCGCCTTTGGCGCCTGGAATTTCCAGCGCCTGCCGATCGACGCCGTCCCTGATATCACCAACGTCCAGGTCCAGATCAACACCCGCGCCCCCGGCTATTCGCCGCTCGAGACCGAGCAACGCATCACCTTCCCGGTCGAGACTGCGATGGGCGGCCTGCCCAAGCTCGACTACACCCGCTCGCTGTCGCGCTACGGCCTCAGCCAGGTGACAATCGTCTTCAAGGACGGCACCGACATCTACTTCGCCCGGCAGCTCGTCGGCGAGCGCATCCAGCAGGTGAAAGACCAGCTGCCGGCGGGTGTCGAGGTCGCGATGAGTCCGATCTCGACCGGCCTTGGCGAAATCTTCATGTACACCGTCGAGGCCAAGGCGGGCGCGAAGACGCAGGGTGACCGCGACTATTCGCTGACCGATTTGCGCACCGTGCAAGACTGGATCATTCGACCGCAGCTTCGCAACGTGCCGGGCGTGATCGAGGTCAACACGATCGGCGGCTTCGAGCGGCAATTCCACGTGCTGCCGGATCCCGGCAAGCTGATGGCCTACCGGCTCGGCTTCCGCGACGTGATGACCGCGCTCGCCGCCAACAACGCCAATGTCGGGGCCGGCTATATCGAGCGCAACGGCGAGCAATATCTGGTTCGCTCGCCGGGCCAGGTCGGCAACGTCAGCGAAATCCAGGACATCGTCATCGGCTCGCGCGGCGCCAATCCCGTCAGGATCAGGGACGTCGCTGCTGTCAGCGAGGGGCGCGATTTGCGCACGGGCGCTGCGACCTGGAACGGCGAGGAAACCGTGCTCGGCACCGCCATGCTGCTGATCGGCGAGAACAGCCGGACCGTGGCCCGCCGCGTCGCAGCCCGTCTGGAGGACATCGCCAAGTCGCTGCCCGAGGGCGTCGTGACGCGGACCGTCTACGACCGCACCGACCTGGTCGAAGCCACCATCCGCACCGTCCGGAACAACCTGCTGGAAGGCGCGGCGCTGGTGGTCGCCGTGCTGTTCCTGATCCTCGGCAACTTCCGCGCCGCGCTGGTCACGGCCTGCGTCATCCCACTGTCCATGGCGTTGACGATCACCGGCATGGTCGAGACCAAGGTCAGCGCCAACCTGATGAGCTTGGGGGCGATCGACTTCGGCATCATCGTCGACGGCGCCGTGATCATCGTCGAGAACTGCCTGCGCATGCTGGCGGTGGCTCAGCGCGAGAAAGGCGGGCTGCTGACGACGCCCGAACGGCTGCGCGCGATCCTGCGCGGGTCGAGTGAGGTCATCAAGCCGAGCCTGTTCGGCACGCTGATCATCGCGGTGGTCTACCTGCCGGTGCTGACGCTGACCGGCGTCGAGGGCAAGATGTTCACGCCGATGGCACTGACCGTGCTGATGGCGCTCGGCGCTGCTGTGCTGTTCTCCATCACCTTCGTGCCGGCGGCTGTTGCCATTTTCGTCACCGGCAAGGTGTCCGAACATGAGAACCTGTTCATGCGTGCGGCGAAGCGCGCCTACCTGCCCCTGCTCCGCTTTGCCATCGACAATCGCGCCGCCGTCGCCGTCATGGCCGTGATCATCGTGGTCGCGAGCGGCATCGCCGCTTCGCGCATGGGCGGCGAGTTCATCCCGAGCCTGGACGAAGGCGACGTCGCGCTGGCCTCGATCCGGATTCCCGGCACCAGCCTCACCCAGTCGCTGGACCTGCAGAAGGCGCTGGAGAAGCGCGTCATGCAAATCCCGGAAGTGAAGGAGTTCTTCACCCGCATCGGTACCGCGGAGATCGCCACCGACCCGATGTCGCCGGCACAGACCGATGGCTACGTCATGCTGAAACCGCGTGCCGAATGGCCCGACCCCGGCAAGTCGAAATCGGAGGTGGTCGGGGCCATCGAGCATGCGGCAGACGAGATTCCCGGCAGCGCCTACGAAATCTCCCAGCCGATCCAGTTCCGCGTCAACGAGCTGATCTCGGGCGTCCGCACCGATGTCGGCGTCAAGATCTTCGGCGACGATCTCGACATCCTGCAAGGCGCCGCAAAACAGGTGGAGGCCGCGATCCGCGGCATCCGCGGCGCCAGCGACGTCAAGATCGAGCAGGTCTCGGGCTTGCCGATCCTCACCGTCCGCCTCGACCGTCAGGCGCTCGCCCGCTATGGGCTCAGCGTCGCCGAGGTGCAGGGCATCGTCGAGATCGCGGTCGGCGGCAAGTCGGCCGGCAAGCTGTTCGAAGGCGATCGCCGTTTCGACATCGTCGTGCGCCTGCCGGAGCACCTGCGCGGCAATCTCGAGGCGATCAGGGCGATTCCGATTCCGCTGCCGCCCGCCGAGGACGCAGCAATCGGCAGCGCCGTTCGAACGTCGCTGGTCAGCTCTCCCCTCGCCCAGATGCGCTACGTGCCGTTGTCGTCGGTCGCCACCGTCGATGCGACGCCGGGGCCGAACCAGATCAGCCGCGAAAACGGCAAGCGGCGCATCGTCGTCACGGCCAATGTCCGCGCGCGCGACCTCGGCTCTTTCGTCGCGGAGGCCGAGGCGGCCGTTGCCGAGAAGGTCAAGCTGCCGCCGGGTTACTGGATCGGCTGGGGCGGCCAGTTCGAGCAGCTGGTCTCGGCCACCAAGCGGCTGACGATCGTGGTGCCGGTTGCGCTGCTCTTGGTGTTCCTGCTGCTGTTCATGGGCATGGGATCGGCGGCGGATGCGGCGCTGGTGTTCTCCGGCGTGCCACTGGCGCTGACCGGTGGCGTTGCCGCGCTGCTGCTGCGCGGCATTCCGCTATCCATCAGCGCCGGCGTCGGCTTCATCGCGCTGTCCGGCGTTGCCGTGCTCAATGGGCTCGTCATCATCGCCTTCATCGAGCGTCTGCGCAGCGAGGGACGCTCGGTCGCGGAGGCCGTGCGCGAAGGCGCACTGACGCGGCTGCGCCCGGTGCTGATGACGGCGCTCGTCGCCTCGCTCGGCTTCGTGCCGATGGCGCTCGCCACCGGCGCCGGCGCCGAGGTGCAGCGGCCGCTCGCAACCGTGGTGATCGGCGGCATTCTCTCCTCGACCGTGCTGACGCTGCTGGTGCTGCCGGCGCTCTACGTGCTGTTCCGCCGTGACGTGGCAAAGGAAACGCCTACAATGGCCCCTGATTTGGCGGCGTCTGCGGAGCGCTAGATTTGGGCAGCCACGACCACCACGGTCATCGCGACCATGATCATGCGGGCCACTCGCATGCGCATGGCCATACGCACGATCATGGTCATGGACACGGCCATGTCCATGCACCCGCCAATTTCGGCAAGGCGTTCGCGCTCGGCATTACGCTCAACATCGCGCTCGTCGTCGCCGAGGCGGTTTACGGCTATGTCGGCAACTCCACCGCCCTGCTCGCCGATGCCGGCCATAACCTGTCGGACGTGCTCGGCCTCGTCATTGCCTGGGGCGCCTCGATCGCAGCCCGCCGCGCGCCCAAAGGCCGCTTTACCTACGGCTTTCGCGCCTCCACCATCCTGGCGGCGCTCGCCAATGCGGTGTTCCTGCTGGTCGCGACCGGCGCGATCGGCTGGGAGGCGATCCTGCGCCTGCGCGAGCCGGAGCCGGTCGCAGGCGCCACCGTCATGGTGGTCGCCGGCATCGGGATCCTCATCAACGGTTTCACCGCCCTGCTATTCGCGAGCGGGCGCAAGGACGACATCAACATCGAAGGCGCGTACCTGCACATGGCCGCCGACGCCGCGGTCTCGCTCGGCGTCGTGGTCTCGGCCGCGCTCATTATCTGGACCGGCTGGCTCTGGCTCGATCCCATCACCAGCCTCGTCATCTGCGCCACCATCCTCTGGAGCACGACCAGCCTGTTGCGCGGCTCCATCGACATGTCGATGGCGGCCGCGCCCAAGGGAACCGACCTCGCCGCAATCAGGGCGTTTTTGCTCGCTCGTCCCGGCGTCTCGGGGATTCACGATCTTCACGTCTGGCCGATCTCGACCACCGAGACGGCGCTGACCTGCCATCTCGTCATGCCCGCGGGCAGCGACGACGCATTCCTGATGCAGACGACGCAGCTCCTCAAGACATCCTTCCGCATCGGTCACACCACGCTCCAGGTCGAGACACATCCGGACAACGGCTGCGCGCTCGCGCCGGATGATGTGGTGTAGGAGTCCCCGGACTATCCGCGTCATTGCGAGCGCAGCGAAGCAATCCAGACGTCCTCCGCAGAGATAGTCTGGATTGCGTCGTCGCCGGCGCAAAATTGCTTCGGAATTTGTCGCGGGCTCCTCGCAATGACGGCGGAGGAGCAGCGCCTACGCAGCCTTCGCCGTCACGATCCAGATCGCGCCCTGCAGCGTCACGCTCTGCCCCTTCAAAAACGGCGCGAGCGCTTCGCGGATCGACGCCTTGGCTGCCTCATACGTCTCAGGGGGTTGGCCCTGGAGCGCGCGGCTGGCCGGGCCGATCTGCAGCGAGCCCTCCACGGCCGCATCGAGACCGCCGCCGATCGCGATATCCATCGGAAGATCATGCGGCTCCATCGCCGCGTCGACGAAGCCTGCGCCTCTCAGGATGCGCATCACGCGCTCTTCCGAGGCAAAGGCGAACGGGCCCGGCTCTTCGGGGCCGACCGGCGGCATCTTGGGCACGTGCTTGTAGACCGCCATCAGCGGCGCCATCGCCCACGGATTCTCCTTCGGCTCTCGCCAGCAAGCAAAGGCGAGCCGTCCCGTCGGCTTCAGCGCGCGGCGAAGATTGGTGAAGGACGCAATCGGGTCGGCGAAGAACATCACACCGAAACGAGAGGCGAGCAGATCGAAGCTCGCCGGCTCGAACGGATGCACCGTCGCATCTGCCAGGATGAAATCGAGCGGCAGGCCTTTCGGCGCAAGCGCGCGCGCCTGCGACAGCATCGGCCCGGAGACGTCAAGCCCGAGCGCAAGACCATCGGGCGCCACCGCCTTTGCAAATGCAAATGTTGTTGCACCAGAGCCGCAACCGACGTCGATCACGCGCTCGCCCGGCCTTGGTCCGGCGCGATCGATCAGCACATCGGCGATCGGCCCGAGCAGCTTCTCCTGCACCGCGTGGCGATCGGCCCAGCGTTGCCCGCTCGGGCCGTTCCAATAGGCGATCTGGTCGGCGTTTTGCTCGTGTCCGCTCGGCTGTTGCATCGGAACCTCATCACGTACCCTTGCCCTGTTCAGCGCCATATCACGAAGTCAAGTCCCGGCGCATCAAATTGAAGGATCGGCGCACAGGCCTCGGATGCTTCCGCAGCTCGCCTACGAATTCGCCCAGGGCAGATGCGCCTTGAGCTTCTCGCCAAGCAATTCCTCGCCGCAAGCGCTCAGATGATCGGGATCGCTGAACGTCAGGCAATCGCCGGTCACCAGGAAATACTGATCAACCTTGAACACGTCATAGAATGACAGGTACTTGAAGGTCTGCGGCCCCTCGGCGACCTCCTTGGCAATCTCGCTGTCAAGCGCCTTGAAATGATGGAGCGAGACGGGGTTCATCCTGAAGCCATCCCTGGCGATTGAGGGCGGATCGCGGAAATTGACCCGTGCTTCAACAAAAGGACCGAGCCATACCACCTTCGCCAGCGGCGCGATGGTCCGGAGATAATTGATGGTGAAGCGCACCTTCTCGTAGTTGATGAGAAAACCAGTCTTCCACTCGAACAGATGGTGGTTCTCCGAGTTACCCTGCAAGTCCGTCAGAAGGTGAGCTCCCGACACGTTGAAGACAATGCCGCGCACCGAAGCGCCGTTGCGCTCCAGGAAGCCTGCGAGCCTGGAATACGGGCAAGCATCGCTGTCGTTCCACGCTCGGCAGCCTTCGTTGACGAGGCCAACGACGAACTCGCCGGGCTTGGCTTTCGCAACCGCGTTGTAGACGTTCTCGCCATGCGAGTCGCCGACGACCATGGTCGCCGCGCCATGCTTCTCGGCACAGGATCGAAACCGCGCCTCGAACGCCTCGTCCGGACGGGGAGACCAGAACCGGCAGCCGCTGTCGATAAGTCGGGCCTTGATGTCGCGCAAGCCGTATTGCTTGATGAGCGCATAGGCCCGCTGGGTCGCCATGTCGTTGCGGGCGAGATAGTTGTTCTCGAGCCCGCCCGTGAAGATGCCGACGAGGCCGAGGCAAGCAAGTCCAGCGGATGCAGCGCCGCAATAGGCGAACACCTCGTTCCGGGTGAAGCGCTTGCGATCGCGCACCGGGCGTTCGACCAGCACGTAGGTCAGGTAGGCCAGGAGCAATGTAATTGCCGAAAGGCCGATGAAGACCGGGATGTTGGCATCATAGATTGCGCCGAGCCGCGCGAACGCGAACACAGGCTGATGCCAGAGATAGGCGCTGTAGCTGATCAGGCCGATGCCAACCAATCCGCGCGTCGCAACGATACGGCCCGATAGCGTGCCAGGTCGCAGGAACACGATCGCCAGCGCCGTGCCGAGTGTCGGCGGCAGCGTGTAGACGCCGGGATAGGGAATGTTGTGATAGGTGAAAATGGGGATCACGATCAACGCAAGGCCGAGCAGCGCTAGCGGCTCCGCGACCAGACGCGGCAAGCGCCGTGCTCCGGCCTCGATACGGCACAACGGCAGCAGTGCACCGATTGCAAGCTCCCAGAACCTTGCCGGCAAGAGGTAGAAGGTCGCTGCCGTCGCGTGATGCGATCCCCACACAGCGAGGGCGAAGCTCAGTATCGCGGTTGCGACAAACAACGCGATGGCGTGACGCCGACCGAGCTTGAGAAACCAGAACAGCGCGATCGGAAACACCAGGTAAAATTGCTCTTCGACCGCCAGACTCCAGGTATGGATGAGCGGCTTGAGCTCGGTTGGCCCGTCGAAATAGCCGCTTTGCGACCAGAAGAAGAAGTTCGAAACGAAACCGCAAACCGAGAGCAGGCTCTTGGCGAACTCCTCGAGATCGTGCGGGCTCAGCGAGTAGATCGCGAACGGAATGCACACGAGGCAGACCAGGAACAGGGGCGGCAGAATGCGCCGGGCGCGCCGCTCGTAGAAGCGGACAAAGCTGAAGCCGCCGTTCTCATATTCGTCCAGGATGATCGATGTGATCAGATAGCCGCTGATCACGAAGAAGACGTCGACACCGACGAAGCCGCCCGAGAATCCGGGAATTCCGGCATGATAGAGAATGACGGGCAGGACCGCGATTGCTCGCAGGCCGTCGATCTCCGGTCGGTAGGGCAGCTTGGTCGGCATATGGCCGGCGTCGGATCCAGATGGTGCTTGGGAGGGCAGCCGCTCTACGCGTCCCGGTTCGGGCCGATATGCCCGAGGCGAAGACAGGCCGCAAGCACAAGATGCGGCCGGAACCGACGGCAGTCGGCCCGTTCCATCCGGCCCGTCCGAGCCGCGTCGGATCGCAGACTGACGCTCGGAGATGTCTCGACGGGCCGCACACTTGGCCCTCTGGTAGCAAAGACATTCTTCCGAACGCCACCCGGTCCCTTCGAAGGACCAAGCGCCGTAGCCTCTGCGTCCGCGAGACCGACACCAGAAACGGAATGTCGCAAAAAGCCCGGCTCGCGGTTGGAAATGCACAGGCGAGCAGCACACTTTCCGCGATTGTAGCCTTCCTGCAACAGCATTCTGAACCAAACTTCGTATGTTGTCCCCGAGGAGTCGACTTTGGCGGGCGAGCGGTCGCTGAGCCACGGCTTGGTGGAATGGGGATGTTGGAATGAAGCAGGTTGCGCCCGCCCTCGTGGCATTGGTGACGTTTTCCGGATCAGCATTGGCAGCCGACCTTCCGCGCAAATCCTCCAGGCCACCGGCTGTCGCCGCAGCAGTCGCCAACTGGACCGGCTGCTACGTCGCGGGCGGCGGCGGCTACGGCATGTGGAATCAGGAAAATTCGACTTTTGTCGACGGTCCGGCCCGCTTTCAGAATGCCGATACCACCACCACGGGCGGCCGCGGATACTTCGGCACGGTACAGGCGGGATGCGACTATCAGTTTGCCGCGGCCGGCGAGCGCTTCGTGATCGGAGCTTTCGGTGATTATGATTTCTCCAGCCTGACCGGACGGCTCACTCCCTCCGGCTTCTCCATGGTTGGTGACGAGAAGATGAGCTCGGCCTGGGCTGTCGGCGGCCGTCTCGGCTGGCTGGCGACTCCCAGCCTGCTGACCTATGTCTCGGCGGGTTACACCGAAGCAACCTTCGACCGCACGAACTTCAATCTGAACTTCCCGCCGTTCGGCGTTTCGGCCGGACTTTATCAGGACAAGCGGACCTACAATGGTTGGTTCATCGGCTCCGGCGCCGAATATGCGCTGGGCTTCCTGCCGGGTCTCTTCTGGAAAACGGAATACCGGTTCTCCGACTTCGATGTCGGGACAAATCCGATCCGGGACACGGCGAGCGGCTTGCCGATCGGCTTTTCCGAAGATTCGAAGAAGTACGTCCACACGGTCCGCAGCGAGTTGGTTTACCGCTTCAATTCGAGCGGATCGGCCGCCGATGTAACTTCCCCTGCCTACCTGAAGGCGCCTCCGACTCCGATGCCGGTTACGAATTGGACTGGCTGCTACGTCGGTGGTGGCGGCGGCTACGGGCTGTGGAATCAGGACAACACGACCTATCTCGACGGACCGCCAAGGACCCGCTTCAGCGATACGGCAACGACCGGAGGCCGCGGCTTCTTCGGCACGGTGCAGGGCGGCTGCGACTACCAGTTTGCGGCAGCGGGCGCCGCCTTTGTCGTCGGCGCATTCGGCGATTACGATCTCAGCAGCCTGAAGGGCCAGCTCAGCCCGCCGCGCTTCGGGATCGTCGGCGAGGAAAAGATGAGCTCGGCCTGGGCGGGTGGCGGCCGGCTCGGCTGGCTGGCCGCCCCGAGCCTTCTGACCTATTTCTCAGTCGGCTATACCGAAGCCAACTTTGACCGTACTGATTTCACCCTCAACGCTGCGCCATTCGGAAGACCAAGCGGCGAGTTCATGGACAAGCGTACCTACCGTGGCTGGTTCATCGGCGCCGGCCAAGAACACGCGCTGAAGATCGTGCCTGGCCTGTTCTGGAAGACTGAATATCGATTCTCTGAATTCAACACCGGGACGAACGCCATCCGCGACACTGCAACGGGTCTGTCGGTCGGAGCGTCAATCGATTCCGAGAAATGGGTTCATGCCGTTCGCAGCCAACTGGTCTATCGCTTCAACTGGGGCGGAGGCCCGGTTGTGGCGAAATACTGATCTTCCATGCTGATCTCTCGCTAACGCAAAGCCCCGGTTCCTCCGGGGCTTTCGCTTTCTGCATTCGATCGTGTGGAAGTCGGGAACAGAGTTGCGCTCTGGGCTCCAGACCCGACACGAGCGCCCCATCCGCGCATTGCGGCCGCATTGGTTTCACCGAACGGCCACATCGGAATCAGACGCCAACCAGATTTCCTCGCTAGGTTCGCGGGCTTCTCAAATAGGAAAGGCATGACCATGCGCACCTTCACGGCATCCGTCATCGTTACAGCTCTCTCGCTGGGAACACCCGCTCTTGCGCAGGCACAGGGCGCATCGTCGCAACCCGGCGCGGAACAGCAATCCACGCAGTCCAGCACGGCGATCCGGAGCATACAGGTGATGGACGTCAAGGAATTGCAGCCGGCCGTGCGCGCGAAGGTCGATGAACTCGTGGCGCATACCAACGAAAAAGACATCCAGTCGCTTCGGCAGTCCATCGACGCCACACCGCAGGCTGCCTCCGTGCTCAAGGCCAAGGGCTTGAGTTCGGCACAGGTGGTCGCGATCAACATCGTCGACGGCGTGCTGACGATGTTCACCAAGACGTCCTGACATCAGGCGAGCTTCGAGGCCGTGCATGGCGGCCGAGTATGATCGTCGTCTCCTCGGCCGAAAGACGCGATCCGCAGCACGAAAGAGCTTTGCCCTGCAGCGGGCCCGCTGCAGGGCTGCTCATGTCCGGCGCAAATGCTCTCACGAGCCTGGAGCCGGGTCGGACGCGCTCGCCTCTTGCTTCGGCACCCGCCGGGGCGCTAAAGAGGCGCAATTGGGCGGTTAGCTCAGCTGGTTAGAGCATCTCGTTTACACCGAGAGGGTCCGCGGTTCGAATCCGTGACCGCCCACCAGCCTTCGCTCGCTTCGCGAGCTACGGCTCGGCAGGCCAGCACAGCAGGTCATGGGCGCGAAGCGAGCGAAGGCTGCCGCGCCGAAGCCCAACGGGCGAAGGCGGTCTTATCGCGGCGAAATTCAGCCCGGCAATCTCAGCCCTCAATCCTGCGGCCGCCCCGGCAGCAGCGGCACGGCATCGATCCACACCGCCGCCGACCGGCACCAGATCTGCCGCACCGGCCGTAGCGCGTTCCGTTGCCGGATGCTGCCCCAGCGGATGCCCCAATCGTCGGCCTGATCGCCCTCGCCGCTGGTGAACAGCGGGGAACCGCAATCGGCACAGAAATGCTGGAAGCGCATGCGGCCGTTGTCGCCGCGCTTGCCGTAGATTTTGGGCGAGCCGCGGGTCAGGCGGACATCGGCCTTGGTGCAGATGGCCGTCACCCGGAACGGCGAGCCGGTCAGCGTCTGGCAATCGGTGCAGTGACAGACCGAGACAGCCTCGGGGTCGATCTCTGCCTCGAACGCGATCTTCCCGCAATGGCATTGCCCATCGACGTGCATTGCCTCCTCCCCTTCCCCAAACAAAAACGGCGCCCGAAGGCGCCGTTTTATCATCATTTTCGAGCTGCGATCTCAGTGAGCGGTCAGGCCGCCGGCGGCTTCATCGCCGTCCGGCTTCACCGTCACCTTGGTGTCCTCTTCCCAGACGATCGGCGTAGGCTTCTTCACCAGGGCCTTGGCGACGACGTCATCGAGGCGCGAGACCGGGATGATCTCCATTCCGCCCTTGATCGCATCGGAAATCTCCGTGAGATCCTTGGCGTTGTCCTCGGGGATCAGCACCGTCTTGATGCCGCCGCGGGCCGCAGCCAGCAGCTTCTCCTTGAGGCCGCCGATCGGCAGCACGCGGCCGCGCAGCGTGATTTCGCCGGTCATCGCGACATCATGGCGAACCGGGATGCCGGTCATGACCGAGATGATCGCGGTGGCCATCGCAACGCCTGCGGACGGACCATCCTTCGGCGTCGCGCCCTCCGGCACGTGCACGTGGATGTCGCGCTTGTCGAACAGCGGCGGCTCGACGCCGTAGTTGATCGCTCGCGAGCGGACGTAGGACGCCGCCGCGGAGATCGACTCCTTCATGACGTCGCGCAGATTGCCCGTGACCGTCATCTTGCCCTTGCCGGGCATCATGACGCCTTCGATCGTCAGCAGCTCGCCGCCGACATCGGTCCAGGCAAGGCCGGTGACGATACCGACCTGCGGCTCGCTCTCGATCTCGCCGAAGCGGTACTTCGGCACGCCGAGCAACTCTTCCAGAGTCTTCTCGGTGACCTTGACCGACTTCTTCTTGGAGATCATCAGCTCCTTCACCGCCTTGCGGGCCAGTGTAGAGAGCTCACGCTCCAGGTTGCGCACGCCCGCTTCGCGGGTGTAGCGGCGGATCAGCAGCAGCAGCGCCTCGTCGTCGATCGAGAACTCCTTGGAGTCGAGGCCATGCTTGGACACCGCGTTCGGGATCAGGTGCTTGCGCGAGATCTCGACCTTCTCGTTCTCGGTGTAGCCCGCGATCCGGATGATCTCCATGCGGTCCATCAGGGGCCCCGGGATATTGAGCGTATTCGCGGTGGTGATGAACATCACGTTGGACAGATCGTAGTCGACCTCGAGATAGTGGTCGTTGAAGGTCCCGTTCTGCTCGGGGTCGAGAACCTCGAGCAGCGCCGAGGACGGATCGCCGCGGAAATCGGCGCCCATCTTGTCGATCTCGTCCAAGAGGAACAGCGGATTGGACGACTTCGCCTTGCGCATCGACTGGATGATCTTGCCGGGCATCGAGCCGATATAGGTGCGGCGGTGACCGCGGATCTCGGCCTCGTCGCGCACGCCGCCGAGCGAGACGCGCACGAACTCGCGCCCCGTCGCCTTCGCGATCGACTTGCCGAGCGAGGTCTTGCCGACGCCGGGAGGCCCGACCAGGCACAGGATCGGCCCCGTCAGCTTGTTGGCGCGCGACTGCACCGCGAGGTACTCGACGATACGCTCCTTGACCTTCTCAAGACCGTAGTGATCGGAGTCCAGGATGGCTTGCGCCTGCTCCAGGTCCTTCTTCACCTTGGACTTCTTGTTCCACGGGATCGACAGCAGCCAATCCAGATAGTTGCGCACGACGGTCGCCTCCGCGGACATCGGCGACATCTGGCGCAGCTTCTTCAATTCATGCTGCGCCTTCTCGCGCGCTTCCTTGGAGAGCTTGGTCTTGGAGATCTTCTCTTCGAGATCGGCGAGCTCGTCGCGACCGTCGTCGTCGCCGAGTTCCTTCTGGATCGCCTTCATCTGCTCGTTGAGATAATACTCGCGCTGGGTCTTCTCCATTTGTCGTTTGACGCGAGAACGGATGCGCTTCTCGACCTGCAGAACCGAGATCTCGCTCTCCATCAGGCCCAGCACCTTCTCCAGGCGCGTGGTGACGGACAGCGTCTCCAGGATTCCTTGCCGATCGGCGATCTTGACGGCGAGATGCGAGGCGACCGTATCGGCCAGCTTGGCGAAATCGGTGATCGCCTGCACGACGCCGACGACCTCGGCCGAGATCTTCTTGTTGAGCTTCACATAGCTCTCGAAGTCGGACACGACCGAGCGCGCCAGCGCTTCCGCCTCGACCGATTTCGCATCGGTGTCGGCGAGCGCGACGGCGGTCGCCTCATAATAGTCGGCGCGGTCGGTGTACTTCGCCACGCGCGCACGCTCGAGGCCCTCGACCAGCACCTTCACGGTGCCGTCGGGAAGCTTCAGGAGCTGCAGCACGCTGGCAAGCGTCCCGGTCTCGTAAATGGCATCGGGCGCCGGATCATCGTCGGACGCGTTCTTCTGCGTCGCGAGCATGATCAGCGCGTCGTTCTTCATCACCTCTTCGAGTGCGCGGATCGACTTCTCGCGACCGACGAAGAGCGGAACGATCATGTGCGGAAAGACGACGATGTCGCGCAGCGGCAGCACGGGATAGGCGTGCGCTTCGCCATGAACGATGGTTGGCCGGGGTTTTGGATTGGTCATGGCCTTTTCCTTTTGCTTTGCCCCCTTGCACGCAGCCCGCGATCATGCGCAACCGCCACAAGGTGCCGAGGTGATCCGCAGAACCGGTCGGTCCTCTACAAGTTGGACCGGCTCGCCGGAACGGAACTGAGGCGAATCTTGAAGAGAATTTTCGCTCGCCGCCGACATTAGGTGGCTATCGACCCGGGGGGTGTCAAGTCATTGAAAAACGCGCGCCATCAGGCGCTTACGCAACGCGGTAAGCGACGCAATACCGGCTGCGGAACCACGGCTCCGCAGCCAACTCGAGGAGACGATTGGAGCGTTCCAGCGCCGTCAGATCAGGCGCTGGCGTTCTCGACCGCGCGATCGGACCGATCGGCGTAGATGTAGAGCGGACGCGCCGTGCCTTCCACGACTTCGCGGGAAATCACGACTTCTTCCACACCCTCCAGGCCCGGCAGGTCGAACATGGTCTCGAGCAGGATCGCCTCGAGGATCGAACGCAGGCCTCGCGCGCCGGTCTTGCGCTCGATCGCCTTGCGGGCGACCGCGCCAAGCGCTTCGTCGGCGAAGGTCAGCTCGATGTTCTCCATTTCGAACAGCCGCTGGTACTGTTTCACCAGCGCGTTCTTCGGCTCGGTCAGGATCTTCTTCAGCGAGGTCTCGTCGAGGTCCTCGAGCGTCGCCACAACCGGCAGACGGCCGACGAATTCGGGGATGAGGCCGTACTTCAGGAGGTCCTCAGGCTCGACGTGACGGAAGATCTCACCGGTCCGGCGATCCTCCGGCGCGAGCACGTGGGCGCCGAAGCCGATCGAGGTCGACCGACCGCGGGCCGAGATGATCTTCTCCAGGCCGGCGAAGGCGCCGCCGCAGATGAACAGGATGTTGGTGGTATCCACCTGCAGGAACTCCTGCTGCGGATGCTTGCGGCCGCCCTGCGGCGGGACCGAAGCCACCGTGCCTTCCATGATCTTGAGCAGCGCCTGCTGCACGCCCTCACCCGACACATCGCGCGTGATCGAGGGGTTGTCGGACTTGCGGCTGATCTTATCGATTTCGTCGATGTAGACGATGCCGCGCTGGGCGCGCTCGACGTTGTAGTCGGCGGCCTGGAGCAGCTTCAGGATGATGTTCTCGACGTCCTCGCCGACATAGCCGGCCTCCGTCAGCGTCGTGGCGTCGGCCATCGTGAATGGCACGTCCAGGATGCGGGCGAGCGTCTGAGCGAGCAGCGTCTTGCCCGAGCCGGTCGGACCGATCAGCAGGATGTTCGACTTCGCGAGTTCGACGTCGTTGTGCTTGGTCTGATGGTTGAGGCGCTTGTAGTGATTGTGCACCGCGACCGAGAGGACCTTCTTCGCATGGCTCTGGCCGATGACGTAATCGTCCAGCACCTTGCAGATTTCCTTCGGCGTCGGAATACCGTCGCGCGACTTGACCAGCGAGGACTTGTTCTCCTCGCGGATGATGTCCATGCAGAGCTCGACGCACTCGTCGCAGATGAAGACCGTGGGACCCGCGATCAGTTTGCGGACTTCGTGCTGGCTCTTGCCGCAGAACGAGCAATATAGCGTGTTCTTGGAGTCGCTCGTGCCGACCTTACTCATTCATGTCTCCGTCCGCGGTTCGATCCCGTTCCGCTCGATCGCTCCATTCCGACACGATGGTCGGCATGAAGCTTAAGTAGAGCAAATTCCGTACCAAAAAAGACCCTACGCTTTACTACATTCGGTGCGAATCACGGTGGCTCGATTCTCCCGCGATCATAGCCGATCAATCGTAGCCAACCATGCTGTCACCCGACTATCAAGAATTCGCTAATCGGGGGTCGCCGGCTACCCGTGACAATACCGTGATTTCCGGTCTTGGCACGGGCGAAGTGATCGAAAACACCCCGGCGTTGCTGGATTGCCACGAAAAACAAGCACGAAAGCGGAACTTTCTGCTTGTCGCAGGGCGCAAAACCGCGTTTTGCGCCGTGCGCACGCGCACCTAACGTGAACGCCGCCCTGACGGGTCCACGGCAAACCGAGGGCTCGTCGTGACGCCCCAGTAGTGCTACGGGGCCTTCGCCGGCGCCGGCTCCTCGGCGCGCTTGTCGATCACCTTGTCGACCAGGCCAAACTCCTTGGCGTCGTTCGCGGTCAGGAACTTGTCGCGCTCCAACGCATCCTCGATCGACTTGTAGGTCTGGCCGGTGTGCTTGACGTAGATCTCGTTGAGCCGCTTCTTCAGGTTCAGGATCTCCTGGGCGTGCAGCATGATATCGGTCGCCTGGCCCTGGAAGCCGCCGGAGGGCTGGTGCACCATGATGCGCGCGTTCGGCAGCGAGAAGCGCATGTCCTTCTCGCCGGCGCAAAGCAGCAGCGAGCCCATCGAAGCCGCCTGACCGGTGCACAGGGTCGAGACCGGCGGGCGGATGAACTGCATGGTGTCGTAGATCGCAAGGCCCGACGTCACCACGCCGCCCGGCGAGTTGATGTACATCGAGATTTCCTTCTTCGGATTTTCCGCCTCGAGGAACAAGAGCTGCGCGACGATCAGCGTCGACATGCCGTCCTCGACCGGGCCGGTCACGAAGATGATGCGCTCCTTCAAGAGGCGCGAGAAAATGTCGTAGGCGCGCTCGCCACGGTTGGTCTGCTCGACCACCATGGGCACGAGGTTCATGTAGGTTTCAACCGGATCGCGCATGAGTCACCTAGGGTTTCGGAGACGGACATCGCCGGGCAGGCTTGCCAGCTTGGCTGGATTTGCCGGAAGGCGAATGGACGTCCTGTGATGCAGGAACTTGGGTAAGAAGTAGAAAGGCGTAGCGACAGATATAGCCCATTTCGCTTCTGACAAGTGCGCAGCGCATTAAGGCTTAATCCGTGGCGGCAGTTGAAGCTGATTCGCACAAAGAGCCCCAGCCGGCCACCTGGCTAGCTGGGCCTCTTCGCTCATCATCCTTAATAGCGGACTATCTCAAACCCTTCAGGCCGCGGTCTTTTCCGCGTCGTCGTCCTTGTAGAGGTCCTCGCGCGAAACCTTCTTCTCGGTCACGTTGGCGAGCTCGAGGATGAAGTCGACCACCTTGTCCTCGTAGATCGGTGCACGAAGCTGGGCCAACGCCTGGGCGTTGTTGCGGTAGAAGTCCCAGACCTCCTTTTCGCGGCCGGGCATCGAGCGCGCGCGCTCGATCACGGCGCGGCCGACCTCGTCGTCGGTCACCGTGATCTTGTTCTTCTCGCCGATCTCGGAGAGCACCAGGCCAAGGCGCACGCGGCGATCGGCGATCTTGCGATATTCCTCCTTCGCCTTGTCCTCGGTGGTGTCCTCGTCGGCAAAGGTCTTACCGGCGGAGTCCATCTCAGCCTTGACCGAGTTCCACATCAGGCTGAACTCCTCGTCCACCAGCGAGGGCGGCGCCTCGAAGCGATGCGCCTCGTCGAGGCGGTCGAGCAACGCGCGCTTGACGCGTTGGCGCGTGGCGGTGGCGAACTCGGCGGTCAGGCGCTCGCGCGCGGCTTCCTTGAGCTTGTCCAGCGATTCCAGGCCGAGCGACTTGGCGAATTCGTCGTCGATCGCAAGGTCCTGCGGCGCCTCGACCAGGGTCGCGGTGGTCTCGAACTCGGCCGGCTGCCCGGCGAGCTTGTCGTTCATGTAGTTCTTCGGGAACGACACCTTCAGCGTGCGCGTCTCACCCGCGCCGATGCCGATGAGCTGCTCCTCGAAGCCCGGAATGAAGGTATTGGAGCCGATCAGGACCTGGATGCCCTCGCCGGTGCCGCCTTCGAAGACTTCGCCGTTGATGCGGCCCGTGAAGTTGATGGTGACGCGGTCGCCCTGCTCTGCCTTGGCGCCCTCGCCCTTGTCGGCGTAGGTGCGATTGGAATCGGCGATGCGCTTGATCGCCTCGTCGACGTCGGCGTCGGTGACCTCGGCAACGGGCTTCTCGACCTGGAAGCTCTTGAAGTCGGCGAGCGCGATCGCCGGCACCACTTCGATGGCCACCGTGTAGGTCAGATCCGTCTTGCCGCTCAGCAGCTCCTCGACGTCCTTCTGCTCTGTCGGCATGGTGATCTTCGGCTCGGTCGCGAGGCGGAAGCCGCGCTCGGAGAACAGCTGCGTGTTGGTGTCGCGGATGGTCTGGTCGATGGTCTCGGCCATCACCGAGCGGCCATAAACCTTCTTCAGGTGCGAGACCGGCACCTTGCCCGGACGGAAGCCGTTGATGCGGACCTTGTCCTTGAGGTCGACGAGCTTGGCGCCGGCCTTGGCGTCGAGATCAGACGCGGGAACGCTGATCTTGAACTCGTGCTTCAAACCTTCCGAGAGGGTTTCTGTGACCTGCATGGCGTCCAATCTTCTTTTCGTTCGGCCCCGGCACGTCGCGCGTCGGGACGCTGTCGTTAATCGATCCGGCGCGAGGCGATCGCCTCCACGCCGGTGGTTCATCGGACCCGCTCCAGGCGGATGATCATCCGCGCGAAAGCAGGCCTCGTAATCCGTGCAAACGCGATAAGCGCTTGGTGCGGGCGGAGGGACTCGAACCCCCACAACTTTCGTCACTGGAACCTAAATCCAGCGCGTCTACCAGTTCCGCCACGCCCGCGTGAATTCGCATCAAGACCGGCCGCGATGCCGCGGGCGGCCGGGCTTATAGCATGTGCCTGACTGTTCGCAGCAAAAAAATGGCCTGATGGAGGCAAGCTTCAAGTAGGCACTGCGGCTGGACTTATCCAGCACGGCGTGGTCCGGATCGTGTCATGACAACGCGGATCCATGCTCCCCATCGGCGCGAGGTTTTGGCCGGCTTAGGGGCCTCGGCAGCCGGGATGATCGTGGGCGGCGCAGGCCCCTCCGTCACGGCCCAGCTCGCGCTGCAGGCGAGGCCGGCAACGCTGGCTTTGAGACCGGGTCAGCCGGCTACACCAGTCTGGGAGCTGGCCGCCGTAAGCCACCTCAGAGACGTGCGTCTCAAGCGTTTCGACCGCTGCCAACTGGTCTTCAGCAACAACCTCCCTGTGCCGATTGCGCCAGTCTGGTACGGCCTCCACGCGCCGATGGCCGCCGACCCGCTCCGCGGCCGCGCCCCGGCAGCGCCGGATGCGACGGAAACATCAATTATTTCAGTGCCTAATGCAGGCACCCTGCTGGCCGACTTCCGCCTCTTCGAGCACCGCCTGCAGCAGCCCGCACGCGCGCTTCCGATCATCGTGGCCGAAACCGGCCCGGTCGCCGTCGATCGTGACGAGCTCCTGCTGATCCAGGAATGGCGCCTACGGCCGGATGGCACCGCGGTCCCGCCGGGCCAGGACCCGAAGGACACGACGCCGCTTTACACAATCAACGGAGAGACTTCATTCGAACTCTCAGCTTCGGCGGGCGAGCGGCTGCGGCTACGCTTCATCAACGGCTCGCAACGCTCTGTTCTCGCAATCAAATTGGAAAAACACGAAGTCCGCGTGATGGCCCTCGACGGCCAGCCGGCCGAGCCGTTCCCCGCGCGCAACGGCGCGTTGGTGCTGGCCCCTGGTGCGCGGGCCGACGCCTTCGTGGATGCGGCCACCTCGGCCCCATTTCTGCTGCATGATGGCAAGGAGGCGCGCCGGGTCGGAAACCTGACCGTCTCCAGGACGCTGGAGCGCGCCCCGCTGCCGCCGCCCCAACCGCTCCCGCCGAATGATCTGCCCGAGAAGCTCGATCTGAGAGGCGCCCTGCGGTTCGATGTCGCGCTCGGTACAACCGATGCCGGCTGGGCACGGCCCGCGACCTTCTCCACCGCCTCCGCCCCCGCCTTCCGCGCCAAGACCGGCCGCATCGTGGTGCTGGCGCTGCAGAACCCCGCCCCCATCACCACCGTGTTTCACCTGCACGGCCACCATTTCCGCCTGCTCGACAAGCTCGACGACGGCTGGAAGCCCTACTGGCTCGACACACTCGCGATCGAGCCCGGCCAGACCCAGCGCATCGCCTTCGCCGCGACCACGCCCGGACGCTGGCTGATCGAATCCGTCGCGACCGACTGGGCCGCGCCGCGCCTGGTGCGGTGGTACGGGGTGGAGTGAACGTTCAGTATTCGATGCCCAGCGCGTCATAGATCCGCCGGTGCACGGCCGGCAGCGTCTCGGTCAGGTCCTCCGCGATCAGGCCAGGACCGGCTTCGCTCGCCGCCTCGCCGTGCATCCAGACACCGATGCTGGCGGCCTCGAACGCCGGCACGCCTTGCGCCAGGAGCCCGGCGATGATCCCGGACAGCACGTCGCCGGCGCCGGCCGTGGCGAGCCAGGGCGGCGCATTGGCGGCGATGGTGGCGCGGCCGTCGGGGGCGGCGACGGTGGTGTCCGGGCCCTTCAGCAGCACGACGGCGCCGCAGCGCTCGGCGGCGGCGCGGACGCGCTCGAGCTTGGAGCGGCCGGGATGCTTGTTGCTGAGGTCGGAGAACAGGCGCGGAAACTCGCCTTCGTGCGGGGTCAGCACCACCGCATTGTCCTGCGAGGACTTGATCGATTCAAACAGGCGCTCGGGCGTTGCGGCAAAGCTCGTCAGCGCATCCGCATCGAGCACCAGATGCCGGTGCGCGGTAAGCGCGGTGTGGACGAGATCGCAGGTGCGCTCACCGATGCCAGCACCGGGGCCGATGATGCAGGTGTTGTAGCGCTTGTCGCCGAGCAGCTCGCCGAACTCGACCGCGGTATCGAGGGGGCGCACCATCACCGCGGTCAGCGCGGCAGCATTGATCGCGAGTGCATCGCGCGGGCTCGCCAGCGTCACGAGGCCCGCGCCGGCGCGAAGCGCGCTGCGCGCGGCGAGCCGTGCCGCGCCGGTCGCGGCTGCGTCGCCCGAGACCGCGAGCACGTGCCCGCGCGCGTATTTGTGGCCGTCGATGCGGGGCACCGGAAAGGCCGCGCGCCAGAGATCCGGATCGTTCTCGAAGGTCTGCGGCGCGATCTCCTCCAGCACCTGCCCATCGATGCCGATGTCGGCAACGCGCACCCGGCCGCAATGCATGCGCCCGGGCAACAGCAGATGCGCCGGCTTCTTGCGGAAGAAGGTGACGGTCTCGGTGGCGTTCACCGCCACGCCCAGCACGGCCGCGCTGGTGCCGTTGATGCCGCTCGGCAGGTCGACCGCCAGCACCGGGGCACCGTTGGCGTTGATCGCCTCGATCATGGCGCGCGCTTCGCCATCCACGGTGCGGCTGAGGCCGGCACCGAACAGCGCATCGATGATCAGCGCAGGCCTGCCGATCGCCTGCGGGTTGAACGGCAGCACCGGGTGCTTCCAGCCGCGCGCGGCCGAGGCGGCATCGCCCTGGAGCTGGTCCCGCTCGCACATCAGGATCACCGAGACCTCGCGCCCCTGCGCGGCGAGCTCGGCCGCGGCCACGAAACCGTCCCCGCCATTGTTGCCGGGGCCGGCCACGATCAGGATCGGCCCCTCCTCCACCAGCGCATGGGCGGCCTCGGCGACCGCCTGGCCGGCGCTGAGCATCAGCTTGAAACCGGGCGTGCCGGCCGCGATGGCGAGCTGGTCGGCGCGCTGCATTTCGGCGTTGGTCAGAACTTCCATGCCACTTCCTAGTACAAACGCCTCTTGAACAGGCATATTTGGCGCCGATCCGGCGGCGGGAACGTCGAACTGCACATATATTGAACCGTTTGCCTATTTTGCGGTCTTCGGTATTTTGTGCAGGTCGGCACCATCACTCAGAGATGCTCGTTAAAAGGCTGATAACGCTCCGATAATCAGGGCATTTGCAACTTGGCATAGACCCTGCTTTCGAGGAAGCCGCTTCGGTTCGTCGTGCTCACTGACATCTTGAAGGGCGTGGCCGGCCGTTGTTGCCGGACGGGTCAGGGATCCCGGCACAGAGAAGACAAGATCGTGCGTTGAGAAATGCGCGTCCTGACGAAGACGTTGCTATTGGATCGAAAGGCCGGGAGTCGCGCAGTGAAGAAAATCGAAGCCATCATCAAGCCATTCAAGCTCGACGAGGTGAAGGAAGCGCTTCAAGAAGTCGGTCTGCAGGGCATCACCGTCACCGAGGCCAAGGGCTTTGGCCGGCAGAAGGGTCACGCCGAACTTTACCGCGGCGCAGAATACATCGTCGACTTCCTGCCGAAGGTCAAAATCGAGATCGTGATCGGCGACGATCTGGTCGAGCGCGCCATCGACGCGATCCGCCGCGCCGCGCAGACCGGCCGCATCGGCGACGGCAAGATTTTCGTCTCCAACATCGAAGAGGCGATCCGCATCCGAACCGGCGAATCCGGGCTGGACGCTATCTGAGCCGGGTGCTATCCCGCATTTTGCGACACTCTGACAAGAAATAAGGCTGCTTCGGCGGCCTGATTTCGTTTGTGCGGTCGCGCGCGAACTCGCCAAAAGCGAGAACAATCTTGCTCACCTGGAAACCGACCCGCAGAGCCATAAGGGGTATGCATGAAGACCGCCAAAGACGTCCTGAAATCGATCAAGGACAACGACGTGAAGTACGTCGACCTGCGCTTCACCGATCCGCGCGGCAAGTGGCAGCACGTCACGTTCGACGTCAGCATGATCGATGAAGACATCTTCGCCGAAGGGACGATGTTCGACGGCTCCTCGATCGCCGGCTGGAAGGCGATCAACGAGTCCGACATGTGCCTGATGCCCGATCCGGTGACCGCGACGATCGACCCGTTCTTCGCCGAGACCACCATGGTCATCACCTGCGACGTGCTCGAGCCGACCACCGGCGAGCCCTATAACCGCGACCCCCGCGGCATCGCCAAGAAGGCCGAGGCGATGGTGAAGTCGATGGGCGTGGGCGACGCCGTGTTCGTCGGCCCCGAGGCAGAGTTCTTCGTGTTCGACGACGTGCGCTTCTCCTCCACCCCCTACAACACCGGTTTCCGCCTCGACTCCTCGGAGCTGCCGACCAACTCCGACACCGAATATGAAGGCGGCAATCTCGGCCACCGCGTCCGCACCAAGGGCGGCTATTTCCCGGTTCCGCCGCAGGACTCGGTGCAGGACATGCGCTCGGAAATGCTCGGCGCCATGGCCAAGATGGGCGTCAAGGTCGAGAAGCATCACCACGAGGTCGCTTCCGCCCAGCACGAGCTCGGCATGAAGTTCGACACGCTGACGCTGATGGCCGACCACATCCAGATCTACAAGTACTGCATCCACCAGGTCGCGCACATCTACGGCAAGACCGCCACCTTCATGCCGAAGCCGGTCTACGGCGACAACGGCTCGGGCATGCACGTGCACCAGTCGATCTGGAAGGACGGCAAGCCGGTGTTCGCCGGCAACAAGTACGCCGACCTGTCGGAGACCTGCCTCCACTATATCGGCGGCATCATCAAGCACGCCAAGGCGATCAACGCCTTCACCAACCCGTCGACCAACTCCTACAAGCGTCTGGTCCCGGGCTATGAGGCCCCCGTGCTGCTCGCCTATTCCGCGCGCAACCGCTCGGCGTCGTGCCGCATCCCCTACACCGCTTCGCCGAAGGCCAAGCGCGTCGAGGTGCGCTTCCCCGATCCGCTCGCCAATCCCTATCTCGGCTTCGCCGCGATGCTGATGGCCGGCCTCGACGGCATCAAGAACAAGATGGATCCGGGTCCGGCGATGGACAAGGACCTCTACGATTTGCCGAAGGAAGAGCTGAAGCAGATCCCGACCGTGTGCGGCTCGCTTCGCGAGGCGCTCGAAAACCTCGACAAGGACCGCGCCTTCCTCAAGGCCGGCGGCGTGTTCGACGACGACTTCATCGACGCCTATATCGAGCTGAAGATGACCGAGGTCGAGCGCTTCGAGATGACCCCGCATCCGGTCGAGTTCGACATGTACTATTCGGGCTGATCGGCCTGAACCATCCGCGACAAGCAAAAGGCGCTTCCGGAAGGAGGCGCCTTTTCGTTTGAGGAGTCTCGACCACATCGCCGCTGCAGCTCGGTCGAAGCCGTGACGCCCGCTCGCGATCAGCACCTCGCCGCTTTCTGTTGCGGGTTGTTAGGTCGCGGCATCAAATGGTCGAGCAGGCCGGTGGGGAGCGGAAACACCACGGTCGACGAGCGCTCACCGGCGATGTCGTGCAGAGCCGCGAAGTAACGCAGCTGCATTGCCTGAGGCTCCTGCGCCAGGATCCGGCCGGCTTCGACGAGCTTTTCGGCGGCCTGCTGCTCGCCCATCGCATTGATCACCTTGGCTCGCCGCAAGCGCTCCGCCTCAGCCTGTTTGGCAATCGCGCGAACCATGGTTTCGTTGATATCGACGTCCTTGATCTCTATGCCGGTGACCTTGATGCCCCAGACGTCAGTCTGCTTGTCGAGGATCTCCTGGATATCGGCGTTTAACCTGTCGCGCTCGGCAAGCATCTCGTCGAGCTCATGCTTGCCGAGCACCGAACGCAACGTGGTCTGGGCGAGCTGGCTGGTCGCCGCCATGTAGTCGCCGACCTTGATGATGGCGCGCTCGGGGTCGACGATGCGGAAGTACAGGACGGCGTTGACCTTGACGGAGACGTTGTCCCGCGAAATCACGTCCTGCGGCGGCACCACCTGCACCATCACCCGCAGATCGACCTTGACGAGTTGCTGCACGATCGGGATGAGGAGTATCAGGCCCGGGCCCTTCACACCGGTAAAGCGGCCGAGCGTGAAGACGACGCCGCGCTCGTATTCGCGCAGGATTCGAATAGCCTGGGATAGAAACACGATGACAAGCAGCGCAAGCGCCGCATACGTCAGATATTCCAGCGTCATGATGTACCTCCCTCGCCTGTCCGGGCGGGTGTGCGGCGTATCAGCAGCGTCAGGTCGACGACATTGGCGACCTCCACCGTCTCTCCGGGCTTGAAGGTTTCGGCGCCGCGCGCCTGCCAGCGCTCACCATGGGCGAAGACATGACCTTCGTTCCCGTTCCAGTCGAGAACCTCGGCGGGCAAGCCGCGCATGGCCTGTGCGCCGACCAGCGCAGGAGCTTTGCGGACGCGCCGAAGCGAGCCAAGCACGACCAGAGCAAAGCCGCTGAACACGACCGCGGTGGTGCCGATCACCCACCAGGACAGTTGGTATCCAGGCGCCTCGCTCCTGAAGAGCATCATTGCTCCCAGCACGAAAGCGATGATGCCGCCGAAGCCGACCACCACGGTCGGGTTGAAGGCTTCGACGGTGAGAAGCACGAGTCCCACCAGCATCAGGGCGAGGCCGGCATAGTTGATCGGCAGCAAATTGAGCGCATAGAGGCCGATCAGCAGGCAGATCGCGCCGACGACTCCCGGGGCGACGGCTCCGGGAGACATGAACTCGAAGATCAGGCCGTAGATACCGACCATCAGGAGAATGAACGCCACGTTCGGGTTGGTGATGACCGCCAGGAACCGGGATATCCGTCCGGGCTCGATGGCTTCGACGACAGCATCCTTTGTTGCGAGGCGTTGCGTCTTGCCGCCTGCGAGCTCCACCACACGGCCATCAACCTGCCGCAGCAATTCAGCCTGATCGCGCGCGACGAGATCGATGGCATGTGCCTCCAGCGCGCCGTTGGCAGAGAGTGTTGCGGCCTCGCGGACCGCCCTCTCCGCCCACTCCGCATTGCGGTTGCGCAGCTCGGCGAGGCTTCGGATGAAGGCGACGGCATCGTTCGTGGCCTTCGCCGTCATCGCGTCCTTCGGCTCATCCCTCTTGTCTTTGCCATCCTTGTCGGGTGTGCCGCTCGGCAGGCCCGGCAGCGGCCCGCCAATCTGGACCGGCGTCGCCGCACCGATGTTGGTACCTGGTGCCATCGCCGCGATGTGGGTCGCGTAAAGGATATAGGTCCCCGCACTCGCCGCGTGGGCGCCGGAGGGAGCGACGTAGCCAATGACAGGGACGGGCGAGGCGAGCACATCCGCGATGATCTCGCGCATGCTGGAATTGAGCCCGCCGGGCGTGTTCATCCTCAGAAGCACGACCTCGGCGCGCCGTTCGCTCGCCATGGCCAAAGCCTCTCGCACGTAACTGGCTGACGCCGGGCCAATCGCCCCGTCGATCGAAACAACAAGGGCTACGCGCTTGCTCTCCTCCGCTGAGCTGGGAAGGAGGCAGCAGCTCAAAGCCACGGCGGTGATCGCCGCAACGAGGGCCGCCTTCATGGTCTGCACGGCACGGGCTCCCTTGCAGAGCATATGGTATTCTTCTCATGAACCTCAATGCTGCGCGTGGAGATCAACATTGCGATTGTGCAACGCAATGGGAATGCCCATGCAGGATTGCCGACGCGCTCGGCCTCGGCCAGCGTACGTTGAACCGAAAATTCCAGGACTCACGCACGAGCCGCCGCAATCCTTCATCATGCGCCGCCGTGTCGAGCACGCGCGCACCCTGCTGGAATCGAGGACGCAGCCGATCAAGACTATCGCGCGCGCTGCCGGCTATGAGGATGAGAGCAGCTTCCGCAAGCTGGCACTGATGTCACGCAATCCTATCGTGCGCGACGGATGGAGCGGGCGGTGTGAGGCTGGTGCCGGTGGCATGACCGATGGACGCAGTCCGGTCGCGGCGCTTCGCTGGGCACAGCCTGTGCGCACCTACGATTCAACACAGTAGAGAAACCCCGCGCCACGGAGAGGCCATCAGCTTTCGTTCTGCATCTGACTCCAATTCGTTCTCGAAGAACAAATCAGAGCCGCAAAAACCAGGACGGAGCAATTCCTACTGATTGGTTTACTCCGTCGGAAATTCGGGATGCACCTTGGATAAACAGTCCTCGTAGGGCGGATTAGCCGAAGGCGTAATCCGCCTACTGCGTGCGACGCTCACGCACGTTCGCCAAAGTTACCATCCGCGTTGCTATCTCCTGCCCAATCCGCCGGAAACAGTCCGGCCTCGACATCTCGGTGAAATGACGAATGCGGCCAATCCAACACGCGGGTCACATATCCGCGCTTGACTGGGTTGATGTAGCAATACTCGATATGGCGTGCATAGTCGGTTTCGTCGCGGATGAGGTGCTCCCAGGACCTGTTCCCCATGAACTAAAGATGACGGATTACGCCTTCGGCTAATCCGCCCTACTCAGTCCAAGCCGAGTGCAACGTGGCAGAAGCTGGATTCCCGGCTCTGCGCCGCAACGCTCCGCGTTGCAGCTGGTCCGGGACACGACCGCGGCTACGCCTCCGCCTTCTGCCTTGTCACCAGCGCCTCGCCAAAGGCCTCGAACAGCTTGCGGTTGATCGGATTGTGCTGCGGGTCGTACTCCGCGTGCCATTGCACGCCGAGGGCAAAGCTCGGGGCTTCCGCGATGCGAATCGCCTCGATGGTGCCGTCCTCGGCGATGCCCTCGATCAGCACGCGCTTGCCGGGATCGAGAATGCCCTGTCCGTGCAGCGAATTGACCCGGATCTTCTCGCAGCCGAGAATCGTGGCGAAAGCGCCGCCGGGCGTCAGCTCGACGTCGTGGCGGTCGGCGAACACCACGGTCGGATCGGGATGGATCTCGCCGTTCTCGAGCCGGGGCATGCGGTGGTTCATGCGGCCGGGGATCTCGCGGATCTCGGGATGCAGCGAGCCGCCGAAGGCGACATTCATCTCCTGCAGGCCGCGGCAAATGCCGAACAGCGGAATGCCGCGGGCGACGCAGGCGACCGAGAGGGCCAGCGCGACCTCGTCGCGGTGGATGTCGTAGGGTTCGTGCTTCTCGCAGGGATCGACGTTGAAGCGGGTTGGGTGAACGTTGGCCCGGGCCCCGGTCAGGATGATGCCGTCGACGGTATCGAGCAGCGCCGGGATATCCGTGATGTCGGGGGCTCCAGCGAACATCAGCGGCAAGCCGCCGGAGACTTCGGCCACGGCGCGCAGGTTTCGCTCGCCAACCATCTGGACCTGAAATCGATTCTCGACGCGATAGGAATTCCCGATCACGCCGACGACCGGCTTTCTCATCTCTCGTTCCGCGCCTCCGGATAAGAAGATTCCCCGAACATGCCCCTCCGATGGAACAAATTCAACAGAGGGGATCGCGGGACGGCAATGCTATTTCCGCGCAAATGCCTCCCGGGCGTCCAACCCACCCTCGACGGGCAGGCCCGCGGCCTTCAGCGCAATTGCCGCTGTCTCGCCCGGCGCGGCCAGCCAGGGAAGCTTGGCCTCGATTCCGCGCGTCACGGGCTCCCCGAGCGCGCCTCCGAAGTCGATCGGCCAGAGCCCGTTGGGCACCACCTCGGCGGAGAAGCCGCGGATCGCATAGCCCTCGCCCAGGATTGCCTCTGCCTTGTCGCTGGCGACAAGGCGCGCGGTGTTGGGATCCCTGAGGTCGGCAAAGCTCACGAGCACGGGGATGAGCTCCCCCTGCACCGGGACAATGCCGGTCTGCCGGCTCATGTCCTTGAACGACACCCGGCTGCCGCGCGCGGCGCCATAGGCGCGGAGCGCCACATAGTTGATGTCGTCGAGGTCGAGCTTGGCGCCCTGCTGGTGCGCCAGCAACACCACGATGTTCTTGCCTTGGCCGAGATCGACGAACACGGCCTCCCCGCGCGTCGTGGTGCGGCCGCTGCGGTTATAGTTGCGATCGGGCACGACAGCGAGAATGGCCGACCCGGTCTTGATCCCGGCGGGCGTCGTCACCTCGACCGTCAGGCGGTATTTGTGGTCCGGCCTGTTGATCCGGATCTGGTCGCCGCCGACGAGCAAAGCCAACAGCCCGAGCAGACCCGCCCACTTGCTGATAATGCCCAAGCGCCCCTCACTTCCTTTTCGCCACCGCTCTGCACCGTTCGCGCGGCAGCGTCAAACCGGCGCGTTGCCGCTCTTGATCGGAGGCGCGTTTGTCGAAAGAGTGCCCCCCATTGCAGCCACCAAAGACAGGATACGATGTGACCTTTCCCGCAGATGAACGATCCCGCTCCCGTGCCGACCTCGCGCGGGATCAGGCCTGGGCGATCGCGGTCGGAGGCATCGGCGTCGTGCTGTTCACCGCGCTGCTCGCCTTCACCTGGTATTTTGCCGCCACCCTGCTGCTGATCTTCACCGGCATGCTGCTCGGCCTCGGTCTCAACGCTCTGGTCAATGCGCTCGGCCGCCGGGTCCAGCTGCCTCACACGATCCGGCTTGCAATCGTCTGCGTCGCGCTCGCTTTGCTGCTCGCGGGCGTCGCCTATCTCGGCGGCGCTACCATTGCCGAACAGGCCTCGCTGCTGAGCAAGACCATCAAGTCGCAGATCACCAATGTCAGATCCCTGCTCGAGAGCCACGGCATCGACACCAGCTTCTTCGATCTCGGCAACGCTGCATCGGACCCCGCCGCCAACACCTCCTCGGAGGCAACGCCCGCGCCGGCAACTCCTTCGCGCGCTCCGCTGCCCAGTGCCGGCACGCTCGCCTCCAGCGGCGGGGCGATCGTGAGCCAGACATTCAAGCTGCTGCTCGGCACCATCCACGGCGTCGGCAACATCTTCATCGTACTGTTCCTGGGCCTGGCCTTCGCCGCCCAGCCCAGCGTCTATCATGACGGCCTGCTGTTCCTGGCACCGGCGCGGCACCGTACCCGTGTCGCCCTGGTCATCGATCGTATCGCTGAAACGCTCGAGCGCTGGCTGATCGCCCAGATCATCGTCATGATCGCGGTCGGTGCCGTAACCTGGATCGGACTTGCCGTCATCGGCATCCCCGGCGCGTTCATCCTAGGAATCCAGGCGGGCCTGCTCGCCTTCATCCCCACGGTGGGAGCCATCATCGCCGGCGTCATCGTGGTGCTGGCGAGCCTCGCCTCGGGCTGGATCCCCGCTTTGTCGGCATTTCTGCTGTTCATGGGCGTGCACGCGATGGAAAGCTACGTGCTGACGCCGATCCTGCAGCGCCAGGCACTCGACATCCCGCCGGCCACGCTGTTCGCGTTCCAGATCCTGCTCGGCGTCGTGTTCGGCATCTGGGGCCTGGCGCTGGCGCTGCCGCTGGTCGCGATCGCCAAGGTCATGATCGACCACGTCAAGACCTACGAGGCGTCGCCTCTCGCGGAGGCGGCCTAGAGCATGATCCGGCCCCGGAGGGCCGCGTTAGCGCAAAGTGTGGAGCGGTTTTCCGATCATGCTCCCGACATAAAGCCTCAGGTCGTCAGCACGGTCTCGGTGTGCTCGACCTCGGGGGGCGCGGCAAAATACTGGCCGACCAGGCCGCGCCATTCGGTGAAATTCTCCGAGCCGCGGAAGTCCACGGTGTGGTTCTCCAGCGTCGCCCATTTCACCATCAGCCGGTAACGCTGCGGCTTCTCGATCGACTTGTGCAGCTCGAAGCCGTGAAAGCCCTTGGAGCGGCCGAAAGCGGCCTTGGCCTTGGCAACGGCCGCCTCAAAGTCCTTCTCGCTGCCCGGCTTGACGTCGATTTGCGCGATCTCGGTGATCATCGGCTTTCCACCCTGTTTGTTCGATGCCCGTGTCTAGCGTAGCCGGCGCCAAAGAAAAAGGCGCCGAAACGGCGCCCTGCCCGGCCAAATTGCGGGTGCGTCAGGCGAACAGCAGGACGGTGCCCGTCACAATCAGCGCACAACCCGTGAACAACACGAACGGCCAGTAGCTGCGTTGCTGCGTGTAGCGCCCTTGCGCGCGGCGCTCGGTGATCAGCGCGCTCTCGTATTCGTCCGCGGTGGAGAACAGACAGGCGAAACCGCCGCGGGCCGAGGCAGCTTCGGCTTCGAGCGACATCAGGGCGGCTTGCGGATTCCGTCGACGGATCGATTCCATGACCACGATGGTAGGGATCGAATGGTAAACAGAGATTTACCGCAAGCCCGCCCTGCATTCTCACGCGGTGACCGGACGCGCCTGCGGTGCGCCGGTCCGCGCCGCGCTCTGGCGGCGCCAGTTCTCCAGCGACAGCGGCAGCTCCTCGGCCGCCTCGACGCGGTTGCGGCCGCCGCGCTTGGCCTGATAGAGCGCGGTATCGGCCGAGGCCAGCAACACCTCGAGCTCGGTGCCGGCCGGACCGCCGGCGACACCGATGCTGACGGTGGTATCGACCGGGCCTTCATCGACGACGACGCCGGAGGTCTCGAACGCCTCGCGCACGCGCTCGGCGACCAGCACGCCCTCCTCCAGCGAGCACGGCAACAGCGCGGCGAACTCCTCGCCGCCGATGCGGCCCGACAGGTCGGAGATGCGCAAATTGCTGACCACGACCGTCGAGAACAGCTTCAGCATCTCGTCGCCGGCGGGATGGCCGAAGCGGTCGTTGATCGATTTGAAATGGTCGATGTCGAAGATCATCACGGTCACCGGCCGCCCGGCCTTGGCCTCGCGCTCGATCACGCGCGCACAGGCCTCCGAGAAGCCGCGCCGGTTGAGCATGCCGGTCAAGGGATCGGTCGATGCCGCCGTTCGGTGCGCGGTGACGGTGCGTTCCGACACCAGCATGAAGATCACGAACACGGTACCGACGGCGTAGAGTATGAGCTCGACCGCGAACACGGTGACCCAGATGCTCGAGGAGAAGCCGGCATCATGCGGGCGCAGGAAGCTGCCGATCAGGATCGGCAGCATCAACACGCAGCCGTGCATCACCGGCATCACGAAGGCGGGCCAGCGCCGTTGCACGCTCTTGCGCCGTTCGGTCCAGAGCTCGCTCGCAGTCAGCGCCGCGTACACCGAGACGATGCCGGCACCGACGAGCATGCGCAGCATCGATGCCGCGGGATCGAGCAGCGTCGCAGCAGCGACCCAGGCGAGCGCGCCGAGCACGAGCCCCGGCCAGTTCGGGTTGCGGCCGTGGAAGACGCGCGCCGCGTTCCAGACCATGCCGCAGGCGACGAAACCAACGGCGTTCAGTGCAAGGTAAATGTGCGGCCCCAGCTTGTCGCCCGCCGCGGTCCATAGTGCGACGGAGGCGGCACCGAGCAGATAGGCGGTGCCCCACCATTTCAGCGCCGGGCTGTTCTCCTGCTTGCCGAAAAACACCATCATGGCGCCGAGCAGTGCGGCAACCATTGTGGCGACTAAATAGAGCGTGATGCTATCGAGCGACATCATGTCGGCCCCCTCTAGAACATAGCAGTTACGCGATCGGCCCAGCCGATTTGCGCGCCCTTCCGAAGGCGACGCTAGGTCTCGCGAGTTCCATTCAGGTTTTCGCCGGTCCCTAAGTTTTCGGGAAACACGCCATCAATTTGCATACAAACGAACAACAAAAAGGGCGCTGAAATCAACGCCCTTTTGCATCTCATTGAAGCCGCTTTCGCGGCGAATGCGACAAAAGCGATTAACGCTTCGAGAACTGGAAGGAGCGGCGGGCCTTGGCCTTGCCGTACTTCTTGCGCTCGACCACGCGCGAGTCGCGGGTGAGGAAGCCACCCTTTTTGAGCACGGAGCGCAGCTCCGGCTCGAAATAGGTGAGCGCCTTAGAGATGCCGTGACGGACCGCGCCGGCCTGGCCGGACAGGCCGCCGCCGGCGACGGTGCAGATCACGTCGTACTGGCCCGAACGCTGAGCCACGGAGAACGGCTGCTCGATCATCATGCGCAGCACGGGACGGGCGAAATAGACCTCGACCTCGCGCGAGTTGACGGTGACCTTGCCGGCGCCCGGCTTGATCCAGACGCGGGCGACCGCGTCCTTGCGCTTGCCGGTGGCGTAAGCGCGATTGAACTTGTCAACCTTCTTCTCGTGCTTGGGCGCCTCGGGCGCGGCCGCCGTCTTGAGCTGCGAGAGCTGGTCGAGCGACTGAATGGATTCGGCCATGTTATGCGGCCCTCGTGTTCTTGCGGTTCAACTTGGCGATATCGATCTTCTCGGGCTGCTGCGCCTCGTGCGGATGATCGGCGCCGCCGTAGACACGGAGGTTGCCCATCTGCACGCGGCCGAGCGGACCACGCGGGATCATGCGCTCGACGGCCTTCTCGAGCACGCGCTCGGGATGACGGCCTTCGAGGATCTGGCGCGCGGTGCGCTCCTTGACGTGGCCGACATAGCCGGTGTGCTTGTAGTAGGTCTTCTGCTCGCGCTTGCGACCGGTGAGGACCGCATGCTGCGCGTTGATGATGATGACGTTGTCGCCGCAATCGACGTGCGGGGTGTAGGTCGGGAGGTGCTTGCCGCGCAGGCGCATGGCGACGATGGTGGCGAGGCGGCCGACGACCAGACCCTTGGCGTCGATCAGCACCCACTTCTTCGTCACCTCAGCCGGCTTTGCCGAAAAGGTTTTCATGTCGGAGTTTCCGTGGACGGGAGATATCGGCGCGAACACCGCACCAGACTGCGCGCGGTTCTAGAGAAGAGCGGCGCAACGGTCAATGCCCCAGATCTGAAAATAGCTAAGCAAATTCAATAACTTAAAAATATGGTGCGATATTACCTGCAAAAAGCTCAAACGTTTGGAATGGAATAGGTCGAGGTGACATGGGCGATCGGATCGGGTGAGGTCCCGGACAAGAGGTTCACCTCCCCGACCGCAAGGCGCTTGCCGAGCTTGAGCAGCCGGGCCTCGGCCAGCACGTCCTGCCCGGGCTGGCCCTTGCGCAGGAAGTTGATGTTGAGATTGGTGGTGACGGCGAGCCCGATCGGCCCGATCGCGGACAGCAGCACCACGTACATCGCGAAATCCGCGAGCGCCATCAGCGTCGGCCCGGACACGGTTCCGCCGGGCCGCAACATCCGCTCGCTGTAGCGCTGGCGCAAGAGGCTGGTCTGGCCGTCCGCGCTCTCGATCGTGATGTCGTCACCGCTGAAGGCCTGGGGAAACTCATCACGGAGGAACCGCTCGAGCTCCGCCACGCTCATTTTCGCTAACGCCATGCCGTCCCCACCCTCGCTTCGCCTGCCCTGTTACATTAAGTTATCGGTGTCATCCAATTGCAATCATTTAGCGGAAATCGCGTCAATGTCCGTTCAGGCCGCCCGCGCCCCCACCCCGCAACCGCCGATCCTGCTGCGCGAGATCGTCGGCAGCGTCGCCGTGCTCACGCTGAACCGACCAGCCGCGCGCAACAGCCTTTCCGAGGCGATGATCGGACAGCTGCATGCGAGCCTCAACGCGATCGCGGAAGACAAGCACATCCGCGCGGCCGTCATCGCGGCCAACGGCCCCGCTTTTTCCGCGGGCCACGACATAAAGGAACTGACCGCGCGCCGCACCGATCCGGATCGGGGCCGGGCTTATTTTGCGCAGATCATGACGGCCTGCAGCGCGATGATGCAGGCGGTCGTGCATCTGCCGAAGCCCGTGGTCGCGGCCGTCCAGGGCATCGCGACCGCTGCCGGCTGCCAGCTCGTCGCCAGCTGCGATCTTGCGATCGCATCGGAGGAGGCGAAGTTCGCCACACCCGGCGTCGATATCGGCCTGTTCTGCTCGACCCCGATGGTGGCGCTGTCGCGCAACGTCCCGCGCAAGCAGGCCATGGAGATGCTGCTGACGGGCGAGCCTGTCACGGCCGAACGCGCCCGCGAGATCGGGCTCGTCAACCGTGTCGTTCCCGCCGGCACCGAACTCGGCGCCGCGATCGAGCTCGCGCAACAGGTCGCGTTGAAATCCGCCTACACGATCAAGCTCGGCAAGGAGGCCTTCTACCGCCAGGCCGAGATGAGCCTTGCAGACGCCTATCGCTATGCCGCAGAGGTGATGACCGAGAACATGATGGCGCGCGACGCCGAGGAAGGCATCGGCGCCTTCATCGAGAAGCGCGCGCCGACATGGCGGGATGAATGACCCCCGCCAACAAGAAAAGATAAGTGATGAACCACGACGCCTATCCCGACAATTACATCCGCGGCATCCTCAACAGCGTGAAATCGATCGCGATGGTCGGGGCCTCGCCGGTTAACGTGCGGCCGAGCTATTTCGCGTTCAAATACCTGATGCAGCGCGGCTACGACATGATCCCGGTCAATCCCGGCCATGTCGGCAAGGAGCTGCTCGGCAAGCCGTTCGTCGCGTCACTGTCGGACATCGGCCGTCCCGTCGACATGATCGACATCTTCCGCAACTCCAGCCACATCATGCCCGTCGTCGAGGAGGCGCTCACGCTCGACCCGCTGCCGAAGGTGATCTGGATGCAGCTCGGCGCGCGCGACGACGCGGCAGCGGCGAAAGCGGAATCAGTCGGGATCAAGGTGGTCATGAACCGCTGTCCCAAGATCGAATATGGCCGCCTGTCGTCAGAAATCTCCTGGATGGGCGTGAATTCGCGCACGCTCAGTTCCAAGCGCGCGCCGGTGCCGACGCAGGGCATGCGGCTGTCCCTCAATCGGATGAGTGTCGGCGGTGGCGACACCGCCGCATCGGACCGCGCCGCGAAGAACAAGAGCGAGCAAAGCTGACGCGATTGCGAAGGCTTCGTTTCGCAAACGCGACAATGCGCAGCACGATCGTTCCCAAAATGATTCCGATGTGACGCCGCGCCTTGACGGCGGGCACGGCGCCGATCAGCATGCCGCGCGAATTTCAGGCCACAAGAACAGGACGCCCAAATGAGCGATCGCCTTCCGGGATTTTCAACGCTCGCCGTGCATGCCGGTGCACAGCCCGACCCCACCACCGGCGCGCGCGCGACTCCGATATATCAAACGACCTCTTTCGTCTTCAACGATGCCGACCACGCCGCCTCGCTGTTCGGCCTGCAGGCGTTCGGCAACATCTATACCCGCATCGGCAATCCCACCAATGCGGTGCTGGAAGAACGCGTCGCCGCGCTCGAAGGCGGCACGGCCGCGCTCGCGGTCGCTTCCGGCCATGCCGCGCAGGTCGTGGTGCTGCAGCAGCTGCTTCAACCCGGCGACGAATTCATCGCCGCGCGAAAGCTCTATGGCGGCTCGATCAACCAGTTCACGCACGCCTTCAAGAGCTTTGGCTGGAACGTGGTGTGGGCCGATCCCGACGATATCGCGAGCTTCGAGCGTGCGGTGACGCCGCGCACGAAAGCGATCTTCATCGAGTCCATCGCCAACCCCGCCGGCAGCATCACCGACATCGAGGCGATCTCGACCGTGGCGCGCAAGGCGGGCGTGCCGCTGATCGTCGACAACACGCTAGCCTCGCCCTATCTGATCCGCCCGATCGATCATGGCGCTGACATCGTCGTGCACTCGCTGACGAAATTCCTGGGCGGCCACGGCAATTCCCTCGGCGGCATCATCGTCGATGCCGGCACCTTCGACTGGTCCACGGGCGGCAAGTACCCCATGCTCTCGGAGCCGCGCCCGGAATATCACGGCATCCGCCTCCAGGAGACGTTTGGCAATTTCGCCTTCGCAATCGCCTGCCGCGTGCTCGGCCTGCGCGACCTCGGCCCGGCGCTGTCGCCGTTCAACGCCTTCATGATCCTGACCGGCATCGAGACGCTGCCCCTGCGCATGCAGAAGCACTGCGACAATGCCAAGGCCGTTGCCGAATACCTCGCGGGACATCCGGCGGTGGCCTCGGTGAGCTATGCCGGGCTGCCGAGCGACAAGTACAATCAGCTCGCGCGCAAATACGCGCCGCGGGGCGCCGGCGCGGTGTTCACCTTCAGCCTGAAGGGCGGCTACGACGCCGGCGTCAGCCTGGTCTCGAAGCTGCAGCTGTTCTCGCACCTCGCCAATGTCGGCGACACCCGCTCGCTGGTGATCCATCCGGCCTCGACCACGCACAGCCAGCTCGACGATGCCGCCAAGATCAAGTCCGGCGCCGGCCCGGACGTGGTCCGGATCTCGGTCGGCATCGAGGACAAGGAGGACCTGATCGCGGATCTGGAACAGGCGCTGGGGGCGTAGCGCCTGGGAACGACGGCGGCCGTTTTGGCCGCCGCCGGTTAACCCTCATTAACCATATCTGCCCCATACGTCGTGCTTGGATCGCCCCTTTTGATTCGGAGCCGACGATGCTGCGCTGGATGGTGCCCGCCCTGGCTGTGATGCTGACGGCCTCGGCGGCCATTGCCGCCGATCTGCCGGCGACGCCGAAGCGGCGCGCGGCCGGGCCGCCGCAGGAACCACCTCAGGTCTATGTCGAAACCGATCCGGATGCGCTGATCTCGCCGGCCTACGGCATCGGCAGCTACATCCGCAACCTGCCGGGCACGCCGCTGCTGCCGGGCTCCCACACCTTGCCCGGCTATTACGGCCGCCCCTGGAGCTACGATTATCAGGGCGCCTATTACGGCGGGAAACAGGTCGATTATTTCTGGCGCCTGCCCTATGCGTGCGGCGTCTACGGCTATTGCTGATCAGCCGGGCTGATGGTGATCAGCCGGGCTGACCCACGGGGACCGCGCGCGGCTGCGCCTGCGCCGACTGCCGTGACGCCAGCCGCTCCACCTGCACCACTGCCAGCGTCAACACCACGATCGCAACCGCCTGATGGGTCAGCGCGAGATCGATCGGCACCTGGTTGAGCAGCGTGAGGATGCCGAGCACCGCCTGCACGCTCACCGCCGCGAACAGCCACAACGCGCCGCTCGCTGCCGCACCTGCACGCGAGCGCACCGCGTCGATCGCATGCAGCAGCGCCAGCACGATCAACACGTAGGCGGTCATGCGATGCTCGAACTGCACCGTCAGCACATTGTCGAACATGTTGCGCCACCACGGCGTCTCGAACCACAACCGTTCCGCCGAGGGGATGAGCGCCCCATCAATCTCAGGCCAGGTGTTGTAGGCCCGCCCGGCCCGCAGGCCCGCGACCAGCGCACCGAAATAGATCTGCACGAAGGTCACCACGAGCAGCACCGCGCTCGTGAACCGTAGCCGCGCGGACGCCGCGATCTGAGGTCGCTGCTCGAGCCGCCGCACCGTCCAGACGATACCGGCGAAGATCAGGAGCGCGAGCGAAAGATGCGTCGCCAGCCGATATTGCGACACCTCGGTGCGTTCCGTCAGGCCCGAAGCCACCATCCACCAGCCGACCGCGCCCTGGAGGCCGCCGAGC
Organism: Bradyrhizobium sp. USDA 223; assembly: GCF_044909005.1. NCBI lineage: Bacteria > Pseudomonadati > Pseudomonadota > Alphaproteobacteria > Hyphomicrobiales > Nitrobacteraceae > Bradyrhizobium > Bradyrhizobium sp. USDA 223. Next base: position 2,105,579 of record NZ_JBIYDR010000001.1, on the reverse strand, counting down.
GCGAACAGCAGCCACAGCCTGCGCTTCAGCTCAATCGACAATCCGCCGCGCCAGAGGAAGAACAGGAACGGCAGCAGATAGGCGACGCCGATGAAACGGCCGAGCAGCCGGTGGCTCCACTCCCACCAGAAGATCGTCTTGAACTCGGACAGGCTCATGCCTGAATTGAGCTCGCGATATTGCGGGATCTTCTTGTAGGCCTCGAACGCCTCGGCCCATGCCGCTTCCGACAGCGGCGGAACACTGCCCGTGACCGGTTTCCATTCGACGATCGACAGGCCCGATTCCGTCAGCCGTGTCGCGCCGCCGACCAGCACCATCAACGCGATCAGCGCGGCCACACAGATAAGCCACCAGCGCACGGCGCGATGCGGCTCGGATGGGGCGGAATTCGTCGTCATTTCAAGGACAAAACCAAGCCCGTGGCGAAGAGACTTGAACCGGATTGCGTGCCCCTTATAGTCCCCCGCTCCCGCAGCGCAAGTAACGCGAAAGCCTTAAAGTTCCCGCCATGACGATCCGCACCCGCAAGTTCCTCGGCGCCATCCTGCTGCTGGTGCTGGCCACCGTTTGGGCCCTGCTCGGCATGGCGGTGGCGCAGATGCCGTGGATCGCCGAATCCGGCTGGCGGCAGGCGATCTACTACGTCGTGGTCGGCATGGGCTGGGTGCTGCCGGCGATGCCGATCGTGAGCTGGATGCAGCGGCCCGATCGCCTCAGGTCTGGCTCGTAGCGCTCCCGGTCGGCCGCACCGGCGCAAAGGCGGCGCCCGACACCAGCACGCGCAGCATCCGCAGCGAGCGCACGCGCCCGTCCCAGGAGATCCGCGGCAGCGCGCGCAAGTTCGTGCGTCCCTCCGCCTCCACGATGCCCGGGATCGTCGAGGCCGCGCTGGCGAAGCCCGCCTGCTCTGCCATCACGACGTGGCTGCGCCGGAACGAAGCGCGGTCGCCGAACGGATAGGCGAAATGCCTGATCTCGCGCTGGAAGGCCGATTCCGCCACGGCCTTGCCCATCGTCATCTCGCGCAGTGCGGCCGCGTCCTTCATGTTGGCCAGCATCGGATAGTTCACCGTTGCGCTGCCGATCGTCACGAGCGGATCGCCGGCGAGCCTGGCGAGGTCCTCCCAATCCATCGACGCCTCGCGCGAGAGCGCAGCGAGGTCGATCCGATAGCGCGTACAGAGATCGGCGATCGCTGCCGACACATCCGCCGGCGGCAGCGAGCGCAGCCAGCTCTCCAGATGCGAGAACAGCGCCTGCTTTCCGGCCTTGTCGGCCACCGTGAAGCGCTGCTCCTTCTCGCCCATCATCAGGTCGATGCGGCTCTCGCGCGCAATCACCTGCTCCAGCCCGAGCCACCAGGCCTCGCCGACCCCGTCGGGAAAAGCGGTCGGCACATAGATCGTGAATGGCACGGCGTGACGCGCCAGCACCGGATAGGCGAAGCTGATGAGATCCTTGCCGGCGCCATCGAAGGTCAGCGCCACGAAGCGCCGCTTCTCCGGCAGCGTCACCGCACGCCGGCAGACCTCGTCCATGCCGAGGAAATCGTAGTTCCACCGCTTCAGCGCGCGGATGGCGCGGTCGAGGAATTGTGCCGTGATCTCGTGCTCGCGCAGCGGCTGAAATCCGCGCCGCCGCGGCCGCACGTAGCGGAAGCGCAGGATGGCGCCGGCACCGCGACTACGCAGCGCGGCCTGGCCGGTGAACCAGGCCAGCTCGAGGCGCAGCCGTTCCAGCCATCTGTCGTCGGAAGCCAAAATCCCACCCTTCGCGCGCGCCGGCGGTCAGTTCCCTCGCCCAAGTCATTACCCTTTGTTGACCTTTGTTTGCAAAGGTCGGCCACGGGCCGAAGTACGTATTTTCGATTTCTCGACAGGTTTCGCGAATGACCATGGCTGCGGCGATGCAAAGCCGGACGGCAGAAGCGCCAGCGCGGTCGAGAGCGAGCCGTATCGCACAGGTCGACATCGTCACCGATCTCGCTGAGGCCGAGGCGGTCTGGCGCGGCTTCGAGGCCAGTGGCCATCTTTTCACGCCCTACCAGCGCTTCGATCTGCTCGATCCGTGGCAGCGGCTGGTCGGCGCCCGTGAAGGTGCCCGGCCGTTCATCGTGATCGCCCGCGACGCCGATCGCCGCCCGCTCCTGCTGCTGCCGCTCTCGCTGCGGCAGGGCCACGGCGTGCGCACCGCCGGCTTCATGGGCGGCAAGCACACCACCTTCAACATGGGCCTTTGGAACGCCGAGTTCGCAGCCGAGGCCGCCAGCGCCGATCTCGATGCACTGCTTGCGCCGCTCGGCGAGCACGCCGACGTGCTCGCACTGACACAGCAGCCCGAGCGCTGGCACGACCAGCAAAACCCGTTTGCAGCCCTGCCGCGGCAGCGCCCGATCAACGGCTGTCCGCGACTGGTGATGGAGCCGGACGGCCCGCCGGCATCGCGGATCAGCAATTCCCTCCGCCGCCGCCTCAAGAGCAAGGAGAAGAAGCTTCAGTCCCTCGCCGGCTACCGCTATCACCTGGCGACGTCGGACGCAGACGTCATTCGCCTGCTGGATTGGTTCTTCCGTGTCAAGCCGGCGCGGATGGCGGAGCAGAAGCTGCCGAACGTCTTCTCCGAACCCGGCGTCGAGCAATTCGTCCGCAGCGCCTGCCTCGCGCCGCGCGGCGAAGGTCACGTGATCGACATCCATGCGCTCGAATGCGACGAGGAGGTGATCGCGATCTTCGCCGGCGTCGCCGACGGCGAGCGCTTCTCGATGATGTTCAACACCTACACGATGTCCGAGCACGCCCGCTACAGCCCCGGCCTGATCCTGATGCGCTACATCATCGACCGCTACGGCGAGCGCGGCTACCGCTCGCTCGACCTCGGCATCGGCTCGGACGATTACAAGCGGATGTTCTGCAAGGACGACGAGGAGATCTTCGACAGCTTCGTGCCCCTGACCTCGCGCGGCAGGCTCGCGGCGATGGCGATGTCCTCGCTCAGCCACGGCAAGCGGCTGGTGAAGCAGAACCAGATGCTGTTCGACATGGCCCGCCGGCTGCGGCAGGCGTTCGGGTAAGACCTCTCCACCAGCGAGCCTTGCACCCTCCCCTGGAGGGCCCTGGAGGGGGAGGGTCGTTACGCATGCAGCGAAGCGAAATGCGTAACGGGGTGGGGTGACGGTCCCTCCACATCCAACAGTGCCCGAGTGGAGAGATCACCCCACCCCGCTCGCGCTGCGCGCGATCGACCCTCCCCCTCCAGGGGAGGGTAAGAGCAGCACCAATTTCACTCAGTCTCTCGAACGCCCGGCAGCGGCGTCCCTCACCTACGCCGCGACAACGCGCGGCGTCTCGGCGGCATCGGACGGCTGCACCGGCTTGCTCAGCATCGCCACCGCGCTGAAGCCGACGGCTCTCAGCTGCTCGCACATCTGCGCGCGCGCATCCGGTGCCATCGCGGCGTCGGGCACCACGACGGCGCGGGCATGCGCCGTCAACAGCTCGGCCGGAAGGTCGGAGGCGCTGCCGGCATCGATCAGCACGTGGTCGTAAGCCCGCAGCAGCGCGTCGATCGCGAGTGCGACGCGCGGCGATTGCAGCAGGCTGCGGTCGAAGCCGGGACGGCCGGCCATCACCAGATGCAGCCGCGACAGCTTGTCCCGGGTGATGACTTGCGCGAACGAGGCCTCGCCCTGCATCAGCTCGGCAAGGCCGGGAGCCTGCGCATCGGCGGAGACTGCGGCAATGGTCGGCGAGGAGGCGGCGAGATCGACCACGACGACGCGTGCATCGCGCGCCAGGTTCCGCGCCAGCGTCAGCGTCGACAGCGTGATGGCTTCGCCGGGCGCCGTGCCGAGCACCGTGACCTTCTTGGCCGCAGTGCCTGCGGCACGCAGTTCGTCGGCCAGACGTTCGATCTCGGCGAATTCGCTCGTATCCAAATCGGCCGTTATCTCCGGCTGCAGCGGCGCGGGCTCCGCCAACATCGGATCCAACATTGGTTCGCCGCCCCTGTCGACCACGGGTTCGATGGCCCGCTGAACGACCAGCGGCTCCTCGCGCACCGGCGCCGGCGCAGAGCTCATCGCCGCGCCCGGCGCGGTCTGTCGCAGCAGCTCGCCGGTGACGACGACGCCGGACGAGAGCAGCAGCGTTGCGATCGTCGCGATCAGCACGATCGGCAGCTTCTTCGGATAGGCCGGCGTGTTCGAGACGATGGCGCGCGAGATGATGCGGCCGTCGGTCGGCGCGGTGTCGATGGTCTCGCGGGTGTTGGCCTCGCGGTACTTGGCGAGATAGGTCTCGAGCAGATCGCGCTGCGCCTTGGCTTCCCGCTCCAGCGCGCGGAGCTGGACGTCCTGGCCGTTGGTGGAGGCCGCCTGCTTCTTGAGCTGCTCGAGACTCACGGTGAGGCCATCGACCCGGCCGCTGGCGATGCGGGCGTCGTTCTCGAGCGAGCGCGAGATCTTGGCGGCTTCATCGCGGATCTGATTGTCGAGGTCGCCGAGCTGCGCCTTCAGCTCCTTGATCCGGGGATGATTGCCGAGCAGCGTCGACGATTGCTCGGCGAGCTGGGCGCGCAGCGTGACCCTCTGCTCCGACAGCCGGCGCATCAATTCGGAGTTTACGACCTCGGATGCCTCGATCGGCTTGCCGCTCTGGAGCATCTCCTTGATCAGCCGTGCCTTGGATTCCGCATCCGCCTTCATCGAGCGCGCATTGTTGAGCTGGGTGTTGACCTCGCCCATCTGCTGGTTCGACAGCGTGGTGTTGTTGGTACCGATGAACAGGCTGGACTTTGAACGGAAGTCCTCGACCCTGGCTTCGGCGTCCGAGACCTTCTTGCGCAAACTCTCGATCTCGCCGGCCAGCCATTGACTGGCGTTCTTGGCCTGCTCCTGGCGCGCCCCCTGCTGCAGCACGAGATAGCCGTCTGCGATCGAGTTGGCGACGCGCGCGGCAAGCTCGGGATCGGCGGACTGGAATTCGACCACGATCACGCGCGACTTGTCGACGGCGTAGGCCTGAAGGCGTTCGTAATAGGAATCGAGCACGCGCTCTTCCGGCGTCATCGCGAACGGATCGCGGACGATGCCGACGAGCGCGGCAAGCGACTTGAGCGGCGAGATGCCCTGCAGCACCGGATCGAATTCGGGGCGCTCGGCGAGCTTGTTCTTCTTGATGATCTCGCGCGCCAGATCGCGCGATAGCACCAGCTGCACCTGGCTGGTGACGGCCTCGGCATCGAGCGCCTGCCGCTCCTCGGTGCGGTCGCTGTTCGGACGCAGGAACACGTTCTCGCGGCCGTCGATCAGAATCCGGGTTTCAGATTTGTAGCGCGGCGTGACGAGATTGACGATGGCGAGCGAGGCAACGAGCGCCAGCACCGTCGGCACGATGACCCAGCCGCGCTTGCGCGCCAGGGCCGCACCGAGCGCGTGCAGGTCGATGTCGCCGGATTCGACCTGCCCAGGCTTGGCGATGACGGGAGCGGACTTCGCTGCGGGCTTCGCTTCGATCTTGGCCTCAACCTTGGCTTCGATCTTCTCGGCCTTCGCTTCGCGCTTTTCAGCCTTCGTTTCGCTCTTGGGCGCAGCTTCGCCTTTGGACTTCGCGACGGCCCGCGCGATCACAGCCTTGTCCTTGCCGGCACGCCAGAACGCTAAACGCATCGAACACTCCCGCAGGGCAACGCTGCGACTCTACCTCAACCGGGGCGATTACACTCCATTAAGGTTGCCGCTGGGTTAATCGCCACGACACGCGCCTTGCGCGCGCCGAGCCGTCACCGTTTGTTAACCACGAGGCCCCTTAATCCATCTCGATTATTTCGTGAGAATTGTTCGGCAGTCGCCGTCGAGCTGGTTTTGATCATGCCCCCCTCTCCCGACCGGCCGCTTCGCATCCTTCACGCCGTGCGCGCTCCGGTCGGCGGGATCTTCCGCCACATCCTCGACGTCGCCAACGGCCAGGTCGACCGCGGCCATCATGTCGGCATCCTCGCCGACAGCCTCACCGGCGGCGAGCGCGCCGACAAGGCGCTGACCGAGCTTGCGCCGCGCCTGAAGCTCGGCGTCCACCGCATGGCGATCCGCCGCGAGCCGTCGCCCGACGACGTCCTGGTATGGCTCCGCATGCGGCGGCTCATCGCCACGCTCAAGCCCGACGTGCTGCACGGTCACGGCGCCAAGGCCGGTGCCTTCATCCGCATGCGGCGGCGCTCGGACGACACGATCCGGATCTACACCCCGCATGGCGGCTCGCTGCACTATCCGCTCAACACCTTCAAAGGCGAATTCTACGCACGGCTCGAACGCGCGCTGATGGACTCGACGGACCTGTTTCTGTTCGAGAGCGCCTTTGCCCGCGACACCTATCAGCGCATCGTCGGCACGCCCAAGGGCGTGGTGCACTGCGTTTTCAATGGCGTGACGCCGGAGGAATTCGAGCCGGTCGTCACCGCCGAGGATGCGACCGACCTCTGCTATGTCGGCGAGTTCAGGCACATCAAGGGCGCCGACCTGCTGGTCGATGCTGTGGCGCGCCTGCACGAGGGCGGCAAGAAGGTGACGCTCACGCTCGGCGGCGACGGCGAGGAGACGGCCGCGCTGAAAGCACAGGTCGAGCGGCTCGGCCTGGCGAGCGCCATCCGCTTCATCGGTCACGTCAAGGCGCGCTACGGCTTCTCCAAGGGGCGGCTGCTCGTCGTCCCCTCGCGCGGCGATTCCATGCCTTACGTCGTGATCGAGGCCGGCGCCGCGGGCATTCCGATGATCGCATCCAAGATCGGCGGCATTCCCGAGATCCTGGGCGTCGACAGCCCCGCGCTGTTCGCGCCCAGCGATCCCGAGGCCATGGCGGAGGCGATCGCCGCAGCGCTGGACGATCCGCAAACGACCGCGCAACGGGCACTCTCCTTGCGCGAGCGTATCTCGGCGCACTTTTCGCAAGCCGCGATGGTCGAGGGCGTGCTCGCCGGCTATCGCGACGCATTTGCCAATCATTAACCATCCTTAAGCCAGCTTTAGAAAATCTTCCGATTTGTTCGATAATCGAAGCGCCAGGGGATGCTTGCCCGGGCGCGCAAGGCCGTGCCGCGGGTCTGGAATGGACGTGAACGCCCGTGGAACCGCTCAACGCACGCTCGATGCTCGATGCCGCGGCCAACGCTGCGGCAAAGCCTGCTGACCAGCCCTTCGTGGAGCGCCGTCGCCGGCTCTCGCCTGCCGCGCTCGACGTCGTCAACCAGAAGGTCGCCCGCGCCTATTCGCCGATCGTGATCGCCGGCTTCGTGCGCCTTGCCGATTTCGCGCTGCTGAGCCTCGTCGGCATCGCAATCTATCTCGGCTACGTCATGCCGCTCGCGGGGGCGTTCAGCTGGATCTATCCGGCCGAGGTCATCGCCGTCGCCATCGCCGCCGTGGTCTGCTTCCAGGCCGCCGACATCTACCAGGTGCAGCTGTTCCGTGGTCAGCTCCGGCAGATGACGCGGATGATCTCGTCCTGGTCGTTCGTCTTCCTGCTCTTCATCGGCATCTCCTTCTTCGCCAAGTTCGGCAGCGAAATTTCGCGGCTGTGGCTCGCCGCCTTCTACTTCCTCGGACTCGCCGCGTTGATTGCCGAGCGCCTGGTGCTGCGCGCGCTGGTCCGCGCCTGGGCGCGCCAGGGCCGGCTCGACCGCCGCACCATCATCGTCGGATCCGACAGCAACGGCGAGGAACTGGTCGAGGCGCTGAAGGCGCAGGAGGATTCCGACATCCACGTGCTCGGCGTGTTCGACGACCGCAACGACAGCCGCGCGCTCGACACCTGCGCCGGCGCGCGCAAGCTCGGCAAGGTCGACGACATCGTCGAGTTCGCCCGCCGCACCCGCGTCGACCTCGTGCTGTTCGCGCTGCCGATCTCGGCGGAGACGCGCATCCTGGAGATGCTGAAGAAGCTCTGGGTGCTGCCGGTCGATATCCGCCTCTCCGCGCACACCAACAAGCTGCGCTTCCGGCCCCGCTCCTATTCCTATCTCGGCGAGGTGCCGACGCTCGACGTGTTCGAGGCGCCGATCACCGATTGGGACCTGGTGATGAAATGGCTGTTCGACCGTATTGTCGGCAGCCTTGCGCTGCTCGCAGCCCTGCCGGTGATGGCGTTGGTTGCGCTCGCCGTGAAGCTCGACAGCCCCGGCCCGGTGCTGTTCCGACAGAAGCGGTTCGGCTTCAACAACGAGCGCATCGACGTCTACAAGTTCCGCTCGATGTACCACCATCAGGCCGACCCGACCGCCTCGAAGGTGGTGACCAAGAACGATCCGCGCGTCACCCGCGTCGGCCGCTTCATCCGCAAGACCAGCCTGGACGAACTGCCGCAGCTCTTCAACGTGGTGTTTTCAGGCAATCTGTCGCTGGTCGGCCCGCGCCCGCATGCGGTGCAGGGCAAGCTGCAGAGCCGGCTGTTCGACGAAGCCGTGGACGGCTATTTCGCCCGCCACCGCGTCAAGCCGGGCATCACCGGTTGGGCCCAGATCAACGGCTGGCGCGGCGAGATCGACAACGAAGAGAAGATCCAGAAGCGCGTCGAGTTTGACCTCTATTACATCGAGAACTGGTCGGTGCTGTTCGACCTCGTCATTCTCCTGAAGACGCCGGTCTCGCTGCTGACCAAGAACGAGAACGCGTATTGAGTTGAGTTTCTCTGTCATGGCCCGCGAAGGCAGGGCGATGACGGCGTTGTGTGGCGTGCGAGTAGCGTGAGCGTTTGATGGCGTATGCGGCGACAGCCGGTGGAGTGAACGCAGCCGCAACGGCCGCGCCCGGCGTGCTGGCGTTGCAGCGCACGCTGGTGTGGCTGGTCGGCGCCTCTGGCGCCATCGTCTTCATCGAGCCGAGCCCTTACGAGATCGCGACGCTGCTCGCGACCGTCACCTTTTTCGCCACCGGCCTGCGCCTGCGTCTCGTGCTGATGCCGCTGCTGTTGATGCTGATCCTGCTCAATGTCGGCTACACCATCAGCGCGATTCCGCTGTACCAGCGGACCGAGGTGGTGAGCTGGATCGCGACCTCCTGGTACATGGCGGTGACCGTATTGTTCTTCGCCATGGTCATCTCCGAGGACACCGAGGCCCGGCTCGACATGCTGCGCCGCGGCCTCGTGGTCGGCGCGATGATTGCCGCGCTGCTGGCGATCGCCGGCTACTTCCACCTGGTTCCCGGCGGCAACGACCTTCTGACGCTCTACGGCCGCGCACGCGGCACCTTCAAGGACCCGAACGTGCTCGGCGCATACCTGATTTTGCCGGCGCTGTTCGCGCTTCAGAGCGTGGTCTCCGATAAAATGGCCAAGGCATTCCGCAACGTCATCGCCTTCGGCATCATGTCGCTGGCGATCCTGCTCGCCTTCTCGCGTGCGGCCTGGGGCGGCCTGGTGCTGACCTCCGCCTTCATGCTGGCGCTGATGGTGCTGACCAGCCGCACCAATGCGCAACGCTCGCGCATCGTCATCATGGCGATCGTCGCCGCGGTGCTCGGCCTCGCGCTGATCGCCGTGCTGCTGTCGCTCGACTCCACGGCGGAGATGTTCAAGCAGCGCGCGAGCTTCGGCCAGAGCTATGACGAAGGCCGCTTCGGCCGGTTCGGCCGGCACATCCTGGGTGCGGAGATGGCGCTCGATCTGCCGTTCGGCATCGGTCCACTGCAATTCAACCGCTACTTCCCCGAGGACACCCACAACTCCTACCTCAACGCCTTCATGTCCGGCGGCTGGCTCTCCGGCGTGTGCTATCCCGCGCTGGTCTTCACCACCGTCATCATGGGTTTCCGCCACGTCTTCATCCGTGTGCCGTGGCAGCGCGCCTACCTCGCGGTCTTTTCCGCCTTCCTCGGCACCGTCGGCGAAAGCTTCGTGATCGACACCGACCACTGGCGGCACTTCTGGATGATGCTAGGCGCAGTGTGGGGGATGATCGCAGCCGCGCAAGCCTACAAGCTCAGGTCCGGCGAGGACGCTTCTTCAGCTTGAGATCCGGCCGCTTTTCCGGCGGCGTGTCGAGCAGACCTTTCAGGGCCTCGGTCGCCGCGAGCGTGCCCTTGTATGCTTCATTGGAGAAGCGAAGCAGCAGCCGCAATTCCTCGTCGGAATAGCCGTTGCAGACATTCTCCATCGCCTCCTGCATCGGCACGTAATACTGGCCGAGGCCGGCGATCGCCTCCGGCACGACCGCGATGAAGACCTTGCGACGATCCTTCTCGTCTCTTTCGCGCCGCACCAGGCCCGCCTTTTCGAGCCGGTCGACAACACCGGTGATGGCACCGGTGGTTAGGCCGGTGACGTCGGCGAGCCGCCCTGCCGTGACGCGGCCTTCGAGATACAGGATGTCCATGCATTCGAGATCGGAATTGGCAATTCCGGCAACGTTGGCAACGGTCTGTCCGTAGAGCACGCCCTGCGCGGAGGACCTGCGCATGGCGTCCTCGAGCTCCTGCAGCAGCGCAGCGCGCGCCTTCGTCCTTGACAAGGCCCACCTCATCTCTTAGGCGATATATATCTTAGCAACTAAGATAATTAGTGACCGTAATTTCTCCTAGCACCACGGAAACGTCGGGAGCAAGCCATGTCCCATCCTCGCCGCAAGGCCCTGATCATCGGCGCCGGAATCGCCGGGCCCGTCGCCGGGGTGCTGCTCCGCCGCGCCGGCATCGAGTCCGCTATCTACGAGGCCTGGCCCTATTCGAAGGGCATCGGCGGCGGCCTGCAGATCGCACCGAACGGCATGCATGTCCTGAACGAGATCGGGCTGGCGAAGCAGCTGATCGACCGCGGCTCGGTCGCGGAAGCCTTCAACTTCTATTCGCAGGGCGGCGAGAAGCTCGGCTCGATCAACCGCGACCTGGCGCGGCGCTTCGGCCAGCCGGCCGTCAACATCGCGCGCGCCACGCTGAACGAGATCCTGATCGACAAGGCATGGTGCGCCTCTGTCTCGCTCTATTTCGAGAAGCGCCTGATCAAGATCGAGGATCGCGGCGACCAGCCGATCATCGCCTACTTCGCCGACGGCACCACCGCCGAAGGCGACTTCCTGATCGGCGCCGACGGCGTGCACTCGGTCGTGCGCCGCCAGGTCGTGCCTGACGGCCCGCAGCCGTTCGACACCGGCCTGATCGGCTTCGGCGGCTTCGTGCCGCATGCCGTGCTCGACGGCAGATCCATCGGCCAGCACGTCGAAACGACCTTCGGCCAGAGCGGCTTCTTCGGCTATGGCTATTGCAGCTCCGATCCGAAAGACGGCGTGATGTGGTGGAGCACGCAGCCGGCGCACGGCATGGACGCGGCGACGTTCCGCGCGCTCGACCATGCGACGCTGAAGCAGCATCTGCGCGGCGTCCATCACGGCTGGCATGATCCGATCCCCGCCATCATCGAAGCGGCCGAGAACATCGTGGTCACCGACACGCTCGACGTCGCGACCCTGCCGGCCTGGTCGCGCAAGCGTTCGCTCTTGATCGGCGATGCCGCGCACGCGACCAGCCCCCATGCCGGCCAGGGCGCCTCGCTGGCGCTGGAGGACGCGATGCGATTTGCTCGGCTGATGCAGGAGGGCCAGGAGCTCGGCGCCACCTTCCAGGCCTTCGAGGCCGAGCGCCGCCCGCGCACCGAGAAGATCGTCGCGATCGCCCGCCGCAACGGCAACAGCAAGCGCGAGTTCAGCGCCACCGGCGCCTGGATGCGCAATCAGATGCTGAAATGGCTGCTGCCGCTGGGCGCCAAGGGCATGGACTTCATGTACGCGTATGATGCCAGGGCGGCGTGACAGAGACGGTGCCGTAGGGTGGGCAAAGCGCAGCGTGCCCACCACTGAGAGATGGTGGGCACGGCGCGTTGCGCCTTTGCCCATCCTACGAGAGCCGACCTAGCTCTCCACCCCAAACGTCAGCCCGGCATTGTCCTGCAGCCGTTTGATCAGCTTGTGCTGCATCGCCGCGCCTGGCGTCCAGAAGCCGGCGGGAACGTCGCTCGCATCGCGCAGCAGGCAGATCGCGCATTCGGAGATCATCTTCGAGGTCGAGCCGTAGCCGGGATCGCGGTCGCCGGTGACGCCGGCGCGGACCATGCGGCCGTCGGGGGCGATCGCGACATAGAGCAGGTTGAACAGGCCGTTCTCCCGCTCCTCTTTCGACGGGCCCTCGCCCGGCTTCGGCGCGTTCGGCCCGGTCTTCTCGGCATTGGCTGCCATCACGCGCTTGGCGTTGGCCTCGCCCTTCTCGCCGGGACCGGTCAGCACCATCTCGTCGTAGACGAAGTCCTTCCCGTAGGGAAAGCCCATCAGCATGTTGGAGCGATGGACGTTGCGGGTGTTGATCAGAGCCATCATGAACGGCGCGGCCCAGGATTGCAGGTCCTCTTCGAAGACCGCCCTGTTGCCCTTGGGCTGTTTCGGGCCGGTGAAATCAGGTGTCAGCGCGAAGTGGTCGTTGAGGATGGCGACGAGGCTGAGGTCCTTGGCGACGGCATCGAAGGTCGCCTTCGCGCTCGCCGCGGTGCCGCCTGACAACGTGCCGCGCATGTCGCGCACGCGGCCCTTCACACGTGGTGCCGGCGCGCCGAACACGCGCTTTGCCTCCTCCTGCACGAAGAAGGTGCCGAGCTCGAACGGCACGGAATCATAGCCGCAGGAGAACACGATGCGCGCGCCGCTCGCCTTGGCCGCCGCCTCGTACTTGTCGATCATCTGCCGCATCCACACCGGCTCGCCGCAAAGATCGAAATAATCGACGCCCGCAGCGACGCAGGCAGCGAGCAGATCCTCGCCGTAGAACTGGTAGGGACCGACGGTCGTGATCACCGATTTGGTCTGCGCCACCATCGCCTTCAGCGACGCCGCATCCGACGCATCCGCCACGATCAGCCGCGTGTCGGCCGGCGCGCCGATGGCGTCACGCACCGATGTCAGCTTGTCGAGGCTGCGGCCCGCCATCGCCCATTTGAGCGCCTTGTCGTCCTTGTAATGCGCCGCCAGATATTCGGCGACGAGCTGGCCGGTGAAGCCGGTCGCGCCGTAGACGACGATGTCGAATTTCGCAGAGCTCATGATCGGCCTTTACTTCTTCGCGTAGCTCACGCCCATGCCGGCACGGACGTCGCTTTGAATGCCATAGGGCGGGATCGGATAGCGCAGGCCGTTCTTCGCCAGCGCCTTCATGCCCTCGATCGCCCTGGCGAGATGCGAGGGCTGCAAGGCCATCAGCATCTCCTCGTCCGGCACGCCGCCATAGCGCCGTTCGGCATAGCATGGCAAGGACAGGCTGGGCTCCCCGGTCTTGAGCGCCCGCCCCCAGGAATCCGCGCAGGCAGTCTCGCCGACCACGCCCCATTCGAACTTCTTGTAGCCGGTATATTGCAGCCCGTTGATCAGGATGATCATCTGCCCCGGCGTCGCATAGACGAGGCAGATATCGGGCGGATCGAGCCGGCCGCTGGCGAGCGGGCTGACGGCGAGCGCCTGATAGTGCCCGAACGGAACCACGTCCAGCGCCGCCTGGCGCTTGCGCGCGTCCTCCGCCGTGCCGTGCCAGACCCCGACATAGTTTTCGCCGGCGAGCCATTTCTCGTCCTGCGGCGCAAGACCGATCACCGCACGGCATTGGCTACCCACGAGATCGTCGGCGGTGATGCCGACGGTCCAGCCCAGGCGCGCGGCCATGCTGACGATCTGGTCGGTGGTGTGAATTGCGTTCGGGCGGCGGATCTTCGGGATCGCCTCCATCTCCGCGATGCTCGCGAACAATTTCATGCCGATCACGTTCGTCTTCAGCCGCAGCAGGCTGTTGAGATCGGCGACGAGGCCGGCAAGGTCGATCCTGTCCGTACTCTGCTGTTGCATGGCTTCCTCCGCGCCGGCGATGGTGCGCCGCGTATTCTTGTTTTGCGGCTTTGTTCTAGTCCCTGCCCGGTCCCGGAAGCAACTCGGAGATCCTGCCCATCAGACGGTAAGCGGTAAGACCGATCCACTCGCGCACCGCAACTTCGGTTCGTCTCAAGCCGTCCGCGCCCATATTGGTGAAGGAGAATAGATCCTCACGTCCCCCCATCCGCCAGTCCACCGGATAGGCCTCGACGTCAAATCCGGCCTTGCGGAAGATTCCCATCGAGCGCGGCATATGGAAGGCCGACGTCACCAGGAGCCAGCGCTCGCCGGGCTTTGGTGATACCAATTGCTTGGTGAAGATCGCATTCTCCCAGGTGTTGCGGGAGTTACGCTCGAGGATCAGGCGGTCCTTCGCGATGCCGAGATTCTCCAGGATCGGCGCGGAATAGTCGGCCTCCCTGGCCTCGCTCGATACCAGGTTCGCGGAGCCTCCGGTGAAGACGATGCGCGCATTGGGGTAGCGGCGCGCAAGCTCGGCCGGCGCAAACAGACGATCGGCCGCGTGCGCGACGACCGGCGTGCGATGCGCCGCCGACAGATCGGTGTCGACCGAGCCGCCGAGCACGATGATGCCGTCGGGCGCGCCGCGCGAGGCGTCCCACGCCGGGAAGCGCGACTCCAGCGGGTAGATCAGGAGATTGCCGAGCGGCGAGAACGCCGCGAGCGCCAGCAGCACCAGCGTGGTCACGGCAAGCCGGCGGCCAAACGCGGCAAAGCGCGTCGCCATCAGCACGACAGACACAATTCCGAGCTCGACCAGAAGATTGATCGGCAGCAGCGCGACGCCGATGGTCTTTGAGAGAGCGAAAAACAGAGGAGCCTCGCTGGAATGATCGTGCCTGCCATGCGCGGGCTTGGCCGGCCCGGCCTTGTTCGGAAATCCTTCTTGAAAGAGGATCGATCGCCGGGTCAAGCCCGGACCGATCAAACCAACCGGACGCGGCAAATGACCCATCATCACCTGCATTCCAGCCCTGAAACCTGCCATTGGGGCTTCTTCGAAGCCGCACTCAAGCCCGTCCTCACCGTGGCCAGCGGCGACGAGGTCACGGTCGACACCATCAGCGGTGGTCCCGACATGCTGCCTGATCGCGACAGGTTTCACATTCCGCCCGAGATGCACCAGGTTCATGCCAGAAACGAGCGCATGCTGCCGGGCCACATCCTCACCGGTCCGATCGCGGTCGAAGGGGCCGAGCCCGGCGACGTGCTCGCGGTCGAGATCCTCGACGTGCAGCTCCGGCAGGATTGGGGCTGGAACATGATCAAGCCGCTGTCCGGCACCCTGCCCGACGATTTCCACGAGACGCGGATCCTGAACATTCCGCTCGACCGTACCAGGATGGTCGGCCGCATGCCGTGGGGCCTCGACCTGCCGCTGAAGCCGTTCTTCGGCGTGATGGGCGTATCGCCGCCGCCAGCCTGGGGCCGCATCTCCTCGCTGATTCCGCGCGCGATGGGCGGCAATCTCGACAACAAGGAGCTCGGCGCAGGTGCGACGCTATATCTGCCGGTATTCGTGCGAGGGGCAATGTTCTCCTGCGGCGACGGCCATGGCGTGCAGGGCGACGGCGAGGTCTGCGTCACCGCAATCGAGACCGCGCTGCAGGGCCGCTTCCGCCTGACGCTGCGCAAGGACCTGAAGCTCGACTACCCCCGCGCCGAGACGCCGACGCATTACATGACCATGGCGATGGACCCCGATCTCGACCAGTGCGTGGTGCGCGCGCTGCGCGACATGATCGCGCTGCTCGGCGAGACGCGAAATCTGTCGCGCGAGGACGCCTACACGCTGTGCAGCCTCGCCGCCGATCTCCGGGTGACCCAGACCGTCAACGGCGCCAAAGGCATCCATTGCATAATCGAAAAGGCGATCGTGCACGGCTGAGCCGGGCCGCCCCTTCCCGACCGATTGACGACCCCCGCCGCCCGGTCTACCGCGCGGCGCGCTGAGTCGTGGGTAATTTCCCGTGCGATTCCAACATGCTGAGCGTCACGCACAGCCTGCATTTGACTTCCGCCCCCGAACCTAAATAGAGTCTTAATCGTTACTTTTATGTATCCGAGTAAGAGGCTAGCGTTCGGGCCATGGCCACCGAAAAAGCCGAGACTGACCGCATTCCCGTAACCTTGGCGCTCTCGACCATCGCGTATCTGGAGAAGCTGGTGAGACAGGGCACCCACGGCACCAGCGTTCCCGGCGTCGCACGGACATTGATCGAGGAAGGCATCCGTCTCGCCATCAAGGACGGTCTTCTGTCGATCCGCGACAATGGCAGGACGTGAGCGCGCTCGGTACGTGAGGCGGACGGATCTCGAGACCGCGGATGGCCGACATCTGCAACCTGGGATCGCCGACAAATGCCTGTTCTCTCACCGACCTGGACCGACGAACGAATCGAACTCCTGAAGCAGCACTTCGAGGCCGGCCTCTCCTGTCGCGAGATCGCCGCCGACATCGGCGTCACCCGCAACGCGGTGATCGGCAAATTGTCGCGGCTCAATCTGACGCGCGGCCGGACGGTCGACGACCGCAAGGTCCAGGACAGAGGCCTGGCGCCGGCGCGGATGCGCAAGGCTGTGCCGCGGCTGCAATACGAGATGCTCGCCACGCTCTATGGCGAGACCGATGCGCCGGTGGTTGCCGGCCCGATCGACGAGGCCAACCGCTGCTCGCTGCTGGAGCTGTCGGAGAATCGTTGCCGCTGGCCGATCTCGACGCCGGGCGCAGACGATTTCTGCTTCTGCGGCAACACGGCGCCGGACGGCCACCCCTATTGCGTCGGCCACAGCCGCCTCGCCTACCGGCCGCCGGCGCGCACCCGCGTGATACGCTGACGTTGCGCGCATCTGGACAACAAAAAACCTCCGGCGGGGCATCGCCGGAGGTTTCTGGAGGCTTAGCATGAAGCTAAGAGCCGCAACTTTCGTATTTGGCTGAGAGCTATATAGCTTAGTAACTCAGGTAAGTAAATAAGCTTGATGCATTCGAATCGCATGGCTCGCCTTCGTGTTCCGCATCAGCCATTCGATTTTCCGAAACTATGCCCATGAAAAAACCCGGCGGTTTCCCGCCGGGGTTCTCCGATCGATTTGCGCGATCGATGGTCAGAAGTTGCGCTGAGCGCGCAGCAGCATGCTCACCGAATCCTGGTCCTTCAGCTCGTACACGGCCGCCGGCTTCGCAGCCGAGGGAATGCCCGGGCTGTTGATGGCGCCAGAGTACTTCTGGTCCAGACGCGACCAGCTGAGGTCGGCCGTGAACGCCAGGCCCTTGACCGGGGTCCACACGGTGTTCACACCCACCACCGCGAAGTTGAAGTCCGGATTACAGGTCGAACCGGCCACGGCGATCGCGGCGAAGTTGGTGCAGATCAGGCCTTTGCCCGTCGTGCCGTACCTCAGCTGAGCATAGCCGCCGTAGATGGCGCTGGCCCAGTTCGGGCTCCAGTTGTGGGTATAGCCACCACGGAAGCCCCAGGTCTTGACGGTGTCGATACCGGTACCGGTTCCGAACACGCCGTCGGCGACACCGGCGAACCCGGTGCTCTGATAGGCGCCGTTGCCGCTGCCGCTGAACATGAAGAAGCTCTGCGGGAACAGGCTCTGGAAGTTGTAGCGGGTCGCACCGTCCGTGTAGACGGCCTGCAGGTTGATGACGTCACCCGCGCCGGTCGGGATGTTCTTGATCGACAAGGCGCCCTGCACGGCCCAGCCCCACTTGTCGGAGGGATGACCGGAGACTTCAGTCGCGCCGTAATAGGCTGAATGCAGCTCATGGGCCGCGACCGAGATCTGCGCCAGACCCCAGGCCTGGTCGACACGAACCTGACCGATCACCTCGGGCATGCGCGTGCCGCCCCAAGCGCTGGCGCCATAGACGCCGGTCACGAACTGCGCCGCCGTACCCGACGACACGTTCCAGAGGTTCGACTGACCATTGTTCGCCGACGTCTCGTCCTGCAGCGCGAACGAAGCAGTGATGCCCTGGCCGAAGTCGGCCGTGTAGGCAACCTGGTTCACGCCGTTGACGTGGTTGGAGCCGCCCGGAATGGTATCGGGGCCGCCCGCCGGATAGCTCTGCCAAGGAGCGTCGAAGATCGAGACCGTGCGGCCGAAGGTGAAGCCGGCGAACTGGATGAACGCATGGTAGAGACCGAGCGAAGCCGAACTGGTCGAGAACGCCGAGGGATTGCTGCCAGTGACGTTCGTGGAGTCATAGCTGACGACGAGGTCGGCGTAGGTACGAACGACGCCGTATTCGGTCGCCGTGCGGGTATCGATGTTGAAGTCCAGACGAGCGCGGGTGTAATAGTAGTTGGTCAGACGGTTGTTGGACCCGCCGTTCACACTGCTCGAGCTGTTCCTGAAGCCATAGTCGCCGCCGCCGCCGAGAAGCATGTCGGCGCGGACGTAACCACCGAGCTTGATGCAGGTATCGGTGCCCGGCATGTAGTAGAAACCTGCGCCGTAGAGCGAGCAGATCTTCACGTACTCGACCGCCTTGGCCTTGACCGGAAGATCAGCTGCCTGAGCTCCACCAACGGCGATCAATCCCGCCGCAGTGCCGAGCAAAAGGCTCTTCACCACTTTCATTTAAAACCTCCAAGTTGCTCATTTAACGGAGACCGGACCATGAGGCCCCCCAGATCCCCGTCTCTTCATCAAATCCGCTCGGCCGCTTCGCGTTTTCGGACGTACCCGCATTCGCGAGGGACGTGAGCGAACCACCTGCAACGGGACGATCGAGAACCCCCCACCGTCACGGATCAATATGCCCGCGCAGCTCCGTTAATCAAAATAGTTTATTAGATCAGCTTTGTAGTTTCACTAACCGTGTGTCCGCGGCGCAACACCGGGGTGGGCCCGAGAAGGTTGATCGGGTCATATTTGTAGTTTTCGTGACACAATTAGCCTGCTCTGCACTTGCGTCAGAGCAGAGTTGCGTGGACTATGCCCACAAACGAACGATCGAAAAGAGAATCAGCTTGCGGGAGTGACGCTGTGTCCGCGACGAGGAAAGAAGGGGCGCGCCTGCGCACCATCGGCAACCTGGATATCATCAGGCGATTCACCTGGGAGATATCGTCGATCAACATGTATCTCGAGGAGCTGCGTCAGTTCTGGGCGAGGACGCTCGGCATCAGCGGGCCGCAATGGCTGATCCTGATGGCGATCTCCGACCTCGACAAGGACGACGGCATTCCGGTCAACGTCGTGTCCAAGCTCCTCCACGTCGATCCGTCCTTCGTCACCACCCAGTCCAAGCTGCTGGAAAAGAAGGGTCTGTTGCGCCGCCGCCCCTCGCCGACCGACGCGCGCGTGGTCCGGCTATCCCTGACCGAGAAGACGCAGAAGCACTTGGCAAGCCTCAACGAGCAGTACAAGACCATCAAGGAATTCGTCTTCCAGGAGTTCGACGAGGCCGAGCTCGCCGAATTCACCACCAAGCTCGCGACGCTGAAGACCCGGCTGGAAAAGGCCTGCGTCCGCCTGAGTCTCGACTTCTGAGGCGGAAGCCGGCGGCTAGACCCGCCTGGGCGCGCGAAGGCGCGATTCGAGCCAGTCGAAGATGTACTCGTTGGCAAGGCTCGGATTGTCGGCATGGGCCTGTGCCGCGCCGGTCTCCGCCGCAGTGAACACTTTGAGCATGACGTCCGAGCTGCCGAGCCGGGAGTTCTGGACCAACTGACGCGCCCGGTCGGCCTTGAGCCAGCCGTCCTCGCCGAGGGTGATCAGCACCGGGCAGTCGGCGCTGGAGGCCATCAGCGGCGCATGCGGCACCGGCACGATGCTGACGTCGCTCATCGCGAATCGGCTGGCGAAGAAGGCTCGCTCGTGCAGGTCCCACAGGCCGCCGTCGCAGACGGCGGCGGCAAGCCGCGGCTCCTGCAATACCGCGCGCGCCACGAAGGACGAGCCCCAGCCATCGGCGACGATTGCGACGCGCGCGAAATCGACGTCCTGCCGCGTCTCCAGATAGTCCATGACGCCGGGGATCGCGCTCTCGAGATCCCTGCGCCGCAAGAGCGTATCGAGAAAATCGTCGCGCTGGTCGCCGAACAGGTCGAGCGCCAGCATCGAGAAGCCGCGCTCGCGCGCGTGCGGCTCGAGCTTGAACAGAAATTCTTCCTTGCGGTGGCCGGGCTCGCCGATGCAGATCACAGTCGGCGCCAGCTCCGTCCCCGACGACGCAGGAAGGAAATAGCCCTGCAGCGAATGCCCGTCGAGCCAGGGTATCGTCACCACCTCGCCGGCCGGCCTGCGCGCGGTGAGGTAGCTGCGCGCGCATTCCTGCGTGGCCAGCACGGCCACCCAGCGGCGCTCGTCGGCGGCGTCGAGCGGCATCGCTGCGGCCCCATAATAGTTCATGGCGCGCAGCCAATTGCGCTGCGCACTGGCGCGGTGGCCCTCCGCGAACGCGGCCTCCGCGCGCTGCCGATTGGTCTGCGCCAGCTTCTTCCACTCGCGATGCCAAGAGCGGTCGTCGTCGGGCTTCAGCTGCCGCGCGATCATCAGGCATTCCGCGATCGTGGCGCCGCCCTCCTGGGCCGCCGTGAGCAGCCGCGTGAACTCAGCTGAAATGTCCTCTCGCTCCGGGCAAAAGGTCCAGTCGTCGGAGAGGCATGCGGGCATCATCGAAAGCTACGCTCTAAAAGCTACGCTCTAATCGTCGCGTTACGCGGTTGACTAAACCATTTCAGATCGCCGACCAAGCCGCCTCGCGCAGCATTACAGGCATTTGAGATCAACATCGCTTGAACATCGTCATGACGGATGGATGACATTCCAACAGCTCATGGTGCGCGACGAACATTGGCAGCAGCTGACACATAGAATTGTCCGAGCGTCTCTTGCCATGACGACCATCATAGCCATATTAGCGCGCCTCGTTGGCGCGCTAACGAATATGACTCCTAGCGGCGGCGTGCGCGCACGCCTCTCCTTCGAGACGGCGCTGACGCGCCTCCTCGGGCTTTCGGGTGCGATGGGTGGGCGCCCCGCCGGCGGCCTCAACCAAGCCGCCAGCCGACCTCCTGCGTAAAACTTTCGTAGAAGGCACGGTCGTAAGCCTGCTCCGGCGTGGCGCGCACACGCTCGTCGAGGCGCTCGGCATCCTCGCCGACGAGGATGCGCCACCGCTCCGCCTTGACGCCGTCCAGAATGATCTTCGCCGCCTGGGCGGCCGTGGTCGGCGCGTCCTCCAGGAAGCTGCGGGCGCGCTCGGCGAACGCGGCCTGGATGTCCTCGTCCGACATCTTGTCTGCATCCGGCACGCCGGCGGCGGCCATGCGCTTGCGGGTCAGTGCCACCTCGTCGGCGTTGAGCCGCTCCGAGCCGTCGCCGCTCTGCACCTTGCGCGAATTGGAGACGATCGACGTGCCGATATGGCCGGGCATCACCACCGAGCATTTGACGTGTGGGGCGTGCAGGCGAAGATCGTTGATCAGCGCTTCGGTAAATCCCTTCACCGCGAACTTCGCGGAGCTATAGGCGGTGTGCGCCTGCCCCATGCCGATCGAAGCCCAGAAGCCGTTGACGCTCGCGGTGTTGACGATGTGGGCCTCGTCCGCTGCGACCAGCATCGGCAGGAAGGTGCGCACGCCGAGATAGACCCCGCCCCAACAGATGTTGAAGGTGCGCTCCCATTGCTCGCGGGTGTTGGTGAACAGGCTGCCGCCGCCGCCGATGCCGGCATTGTTGAACAAGAGATGAACCTTTTCGGTCTTCTGCTGCTCGGCGACCTCATCGCGAAACCGCTTCAGATGATCCTCGATCGCCACGTCGGCGACGTGCGTCGTGACGCGCAGGCCCTGCGGCAGCTTCTCGACTTCGCAGAGCCGTTTGGTCTCGGCCATCGCCGCTTCCGAGACGTCGCACATCGCGACGTTGCAGCCTTCGGCGACGAGCTGCCGCGCGAGCTCACGCCCCATTCCCGTGCCGCCGCCGGTGATGACTGCGATCTTTCCAGCAAAATCCTTCATGGGACTTCGGTCCCTCCCCTTGTCGGTGTGTTTCTTGGTCACGGCGCCGCTGACCGCGGCGCGCGCAAAACTGTAGCAGCGCGACATCCGCGGGTAAAAGCCGCGCGTTGCCCTCTTCGCCTTCGGTAATTTCGGCGGGCGGACTACGCGCGATGCCGCGCGCGGGCCTTGTGAAGTGGCTAATAGGCGACACGGCCCGGACATTCGATCATTCCCAGGTGTTTTCCAGCGGGTTCCCCGTATTTGTCCGGCTTCGGGTTAATGGCAATTTTTTACAATCCGAATCGCCAAATGGGGGTTGGACGCTGGATTTGAGTCGGCCAGGCCAGCGTGTTGTTTGCGTTTCACAGGCTCTGGCACTCCGCTTGCATCCTCTTCGTGGTCAGAAACAACCAACGAGGTGATAGGAATGTTCGTGACCGTCGTTGCCGTGCTTTGCCGGCTTGGCGCAGCCAGCTCAGGCAGTTGTGTCGAGGAAATCGTGACCGACAGCAACATGACACCCGAGATTTCGCTGATGCAGTGCGCGATCGGCGCACAAGCGCCTCTCGCGAAGTGGATGGGTGAGCATCCGATCTATCACGCGAACTGGCGCCTCGAGCGCTACAAATGCGTGCCGGGTCACTATGAGATCAAGGGCCACGCCTAAGGCCCCGCAAAACCACTGGTATCGAGACCACGGATACCAGAACGATCAATCCAAGAGGAAACGCCCGGGGACCGCTTATCCCTCCGCGCGGACACGGCGCCAGACCGATCACGGCAGGCGCTCTGTGACAATGATCACGCCCTCCCTCTAAGCCACTTCACGCAAGATGATCGCGCGTGCCCGCCGTCCTTCCGGCGTCGCCATCAGCGCGAAGTTGTGCGGCTGCTCGCGCAATAGATGCAGCTCGATCGGCACGCCCACCGCCCTCGCCTTGGCGGCAAGGTCGACGCTGTCGGGATAGAGAAGATCGCGCGTGCCCGAAAAGATCGTCATCGGCGCGAGCCCGCGGAAACCGCCGTTGAGCGGGCTGACGAAGGGATGGCCGACCTCGAGCTCGCCGGCATAGAGCCGCGCGGCCTCAACGATGCCCGGAATATCCTGGATCGGATCGCGCGCGGCGATCGCAACCTGCTCCGGACGGCTGACCGAGGCATCGGCCGCGGGCGAGATCAGCAGCATCCGGCTCGGCTGCCGATGCCCGCGATCGCGCAGCCATTGGCAGGCGGCGAGCGCAAGGCCGGCGCCGGCCGAATTGCCGACGACCGTCACCTTTGCATCGCCCGCGTCTTCCAGCAGCATGCGCAGCAGCTCGCCCGTCGCCGGCACGACGTCCTTGGCGGTCGCCCGCGGCGCCAGCGGGTAGATCGGCACGACGCAGCAGATTCGCGCCTTGCGCGTCATCTCGCCGATCAAGCGCCAATGCGCCGGCGCGATCTCGTTGATGTAGCCGCCGCCATGCAGGAACATGACGTAGTTGCAGCCCTCGTAGCCCGACGCCGGAGCAGTGTAGTAGACCGGCCAGCCGCCCATCCTGGTCAGCGTCACCTCGACGCCGCCGCCGACCCCGATCGGCTCGTGAGAGGCCGGGGCCAGCGCCAGCTTCTGCACGCGCTCCTGCACCGCTTCGGCGGATGCGAGCTGCGCCTTGTACGGAAGCTGCCGCAGCAGCAGGTTGAAGGCCCGGCTTTGCAGGCTTGGTGCAGGATCGCGCGACGTCCGCGCGCCGAATACGCAGCCGCCCGGACAGAATTGAAAGGCCGACACAAGTCTCGCAACGCTCATCGCCACATCCCCATCCGGCTGTTTCGACCCGGCGACGAAGAGGGTTGCCGACCCGCCGCCATTGGACGATATAATGCGAGCATTGACTCGCTTTTCCTACTCGCATTCAGATCACAAGTCCGTGGCCCGCAAACCGTCCACAACACCCCGGAAAAATGCCTCGCAGAAGCGATCCCGTGCCACCGTCGACGCGCTGGTCGAGGCAACTGCTCGCATTCTGGTCAAGGAAGGCTTCGAGAAGACCAGTACCAACCGCATCGCCGAGATCGCCGGCGTCAGCGTCGGCTCGCTCTACCAATATTTTCCCAGCAAGGAGGCGCTCGTCGCCGCCGTGATCGACCGCCACAACGAGGCGATCATGAATGTCGTCCGCGCCGCCTTCGCGGAGGTCGCCGATCTGCCGATCGAGAAGGCTGTGCGCCGCCTCGTCACCGTCGCGATCGAGGCCCATCATATCGACCCGAACCTGCATCGCGTCCTCGCCGAGCAGATCCCCCGCTCCGGCCACCTCGCCGAGGTCGAAGCCTACAGCCACGAAATCCACGCCCTCGTGCGCGCCTATCTCGAACGTCACCGCAAGGAGATGCGCAAGCTCGACCCCGCGCTCGCAGCGTTCATGTGCGTGAGCGCGATCGAAGCCATCGCGCACAACACGGTGCTGAACGGCGAGATGCTGTCGGAGAAGATGGTGAAGGTGCTGGTGGACGAGACGACGCGGATGGTGGTGGGGTATTTGAGGTAGGTGGGCGACAAGCCAGGGCACTTGCGATCTAGCTCCGCACGATCCTTCTTGAGCTTCGCATCTGGCCTGATGACGATCGCACTGCCCGCGTCCAAAGCTGATCGTATTTGCGCGACTCATCCTCCGCCGGGACGCGACCGCGTCAGTCGTCGCGCGGTAACTCGCCTCCGCCAATTTAAATATTTAAATATATTTAATTTTGAAAAATTAAATAATTATTATTTGAGGCCGGGGAGAGCCGGAGCGTGGTCAACCTCAGTCAGGCACGCTCTTGCTCCGCGATGTCGGTATGTCATCACCGTTTTGCGCGTCTTAAGGAACGCGACCTCTGAGCTTGCATTGTCGGCTTGATCTTCAATCGTTCATGAGGTCGACAATGCATCTTCTCGTCAGAATGGCGGCGATTGCGACAGTCCCTGCTTGGATCGGGTTGAACGCGAACGGCGCTCAAGCACAGGATTTCCATGACCGGTGGTCCATCATTCCGAAGGCTCAGGCAGAGCCGGCGCCTGCTGGACCCGAACAGCCGAAGAAGGATCAGATTGAGGCGCCACCTCCAACCGCACAAGAGCCATCGGCTGATCGCTCGGGCATGCGATCTTTCAATCGAGTCTTTACTGGAAAGGCCTCCTATTATTCATATTCCAAAGGCAAGACAGCGAGCGGTTCGACATTCAATCGGAATCACCTCACGGCGGCGCATCGCACCCTACCGTTCGGCACCAAGGTCCGCGTGACCCATGGAGGAAGCAGCGTCATCGTCACCATCAACGACAGAGGCCCGTTCATTCGTGGCCGCGTCCTCGATCTCTCGCTCGCTGCCGCGCGCAGCTTGGGGATTACGAGTCGCGGCGTAGCCCAGGTTCGTGCCGAGGTGCTGTAGCAGATGACTCTTGAAGCGCCGTGACATTGAATAACCGGACGCGCTTGTGGATCTGCCCGCTCGAGTGGCTCGCCGCCTTCATCGGCATCAGCGCGATAAAGCCGGTCGCGCACAATACCGCACTGGCGCGATGGCCACGTTGTGCGCCGCCGACTCGATCGTGCTGACGCGGATGAAGGTCGCCGGATCGAGGTCGATCTTGCGCATCTCGTTGCGGCGGCTTTCGAGATAGGTGCGCACCAACGCGTGGACCTCGCAGTAAAGGCTTCGCCTCCCGCTTATCTGGGCGACAAAGGCCGCCGGCTCTGCCTACGAACAGGAGTATTGAACCGCGTACCCGGGGCGACTTTGTCGAGGCACTCTTCGTCAGCGCCGGCGGCGGTTGTCAAACCTCGGTTAAGGGCGGCTGCCGCGAATCCGTCCCGCGAGCGACCTGCGGCACCCTTCCGCCGCCGCGCAGGACAAGATGCTCGAGGGAGCCGGTGCTTTCCGGCGCTCTCTTTCCATCTACCGGACTCTCATGTGAAGATTTCTCCACTCGCTTTGACCAGGCTCTGTAGTAGGCAACCGCCGTCATGATCGCGATTCCTGCCGCTCCGACGAGCAGTTGAGCGAGGATGCCGTTCCCTGCCAACTGCAGGATGAAGTACCCGATGAAGGCCAGCAGAATGCCCACACAAAACACTTCGAGGGACTGCTGGCCGCACTTTATCAGCGGTCGCCAGATGGTGGCTTGTAGCCCGCGCGCATCGATCGGTATGAACCGGGCACCCAGGATAATCAGCACCATCAAATGAAGATAGCGGTAGGGCGCCAGATTGGTCTTGTCGTTGGGATTGAAAAGCTCGAACAAGGCGGGCCCAAACAAGGCCCGGAGCTGAGGCTGGTGAGCAGCTAACGTCATGAGCGCCCCAAAAATCAAATAGGCAATCGCAACGACCAGCACGAACCTGGACCGTAGCAGGAAATGCAGGCGCCCCGCACCGGTCAACGCGAGCCATGCGCCCGTCACAAACAGAAGCTGCCACGCCAGCGGATTGAAGTACCAGCTTCCCGACGGGTAGGAAGGCAGATTCCAATGGAATTGCCGCGCAGCCAGATACAACAGCACCGACCCGATCATGACGGCGTCGGGAAATCTCAACATCAACCAGAGGATGGGAGGAAACAGCCCCATCAAAACGACGTAGAGCGGCAGCACGTCCAAATTCAGAGGCTTGTATCTCAGCAAAAGCCCCTGCGTCATCATCTCTACCGGCGCGCTGGTGACCGGTCCGGCGTTGAACAGATTGACCAGATCAGGGGCGTTGAACCTTTCCGACAGGAAATGGACAAAAGCCAGGTAGATCAGGAATAGCAGGATATGCGCCGTGTAGATTTGCCATACGCGCCTGAATAGCCTGCTGGTTCCGAACACAAAGCCTCGCTCCATCTTTCGCGTATATACGAGCGCTGAGGTGTAGCCGGAGATGAATACGAACAGGTCGGCCCCGTCGCTGAATCCATAATTTCGGAACGAACACCACACCAGCACCGTGCCGGGGACATGGCCGAGAAACATCGCCCAGTTGGCGAGGCCGCGAAACAGGTCGAGACGCAAATCACGTTGAGGTGGCGGCAGCGCAAGCCCGAGCTTCATTCTGCTTTCCGTCGTGCAACGATTCGCGATCGATGTACGCGACCCAGCACCGAGAAGCTGCCGAGATCGCTCACGCTAGATGCCGGGCTGAGAGCCTCATTTGAGGAGCGACTTCGCCCAAAGGCAATTGCACCACGTCGGTCTCGCCGAGAGCGAGTGAAGTTTGATGCGGTCAATAGAACAATGTTGGCGCACTGAGGTCAGCCGGATATTGACCTGAGTCAAGCGACCCGCCGAGTGCCCCAGTACTGTACATGCATGACCTCGAACGCGCGGAGGCTAACCGGCGTTCGGATTTTCCCACGGATAGCTGGCAGGGAATCTTGGTTCCGAGCAAAACGCGCGCGCTGTGTCATCGGGCCTGACCTGATGGGCGTTTCCTCGGTTGGTCGTGGGAGATGGTGCGCACGCTGGTGGACCACGCGGATCGCGATGGGGTATTCGAGGTGGTGGCGTCAGTCCTCGGCGCGTGTGCCTTTATGGAAGCCGGCGGAAGCTCCTCGCAGGATAACAATTAGTCTATCGTCGATGCTCCGCAACGCCGATCATTTCGGCGGGCAGAGGAAGGCCGTCAGGCTTCCTTCTTTTTCACGCTAATATTTCCATCGCCCTCGATATATGCTTCTACCACGTCCGAGGGGCTCGCTATGCCCTCCTCGCGCAGCTTGCTCATCAACTCGTCCATCGTCACCAGTTCCTGCCGCATGTGGCGGCGAAGGACCTGCCCGTTTTTGATGAGCAGGAGCGGCGCCGGGCGAGCAAGCCGCTCCACGAAAGGCACGTGATACCCGACCCAGTCGATGGCGAGATTCCAGAAAATGATGGTGGCAACGAGCACGATACCTTCTGTGATCGAGCGGTATTCGCCCGCCATGCCATTCTGCGCCGCGTCCGCCAGCAGGACGACGAGAAGCACATCAGGGATGCTGAGCCCGCCGGTTTGCCGCTTCAAAATGAAGCGCATCAGCGTGAAGATGCCGAGATACATGATGGTGCCCCGCACGATTATTTCCGTGACGGAATGCGTCGGGACGAAGATCTCGCTCCACGATAGCTGAAACATGTTGCCCTCGCCTAAATGGAAGCGTCCTGATGCCGCGTATCGAAACTCTTATCGACACGAACGGTTTCGGATTGCGAGGAGAATGGTCAAGATTGAGCCTCTCGCCGACAGCTCGGTCGTCATTGTCCGACGATCCGCTCCTTACCCCGGTCCGACGAGTCACATCGTTTCGGAAAAACCTTATGTCCCAATGACATCGCTACTGTGCATGGGGTTGTTTTCGGCGTCTTGATGTACCGCCCGCCGCAGGCCCCGCTTCTGGTCACAGGCATCCCTCGCGGCCCGGAGCAGGCTTCGCGCCGACGGTCAACCCGACAGATGTTGAAAAAATGGTCGGAGCGAGAGGATTTGAACCTCCGACCCCTAGTCTCCCAGACGAAGGTGATCCCGTAACGAAGCGTAACGAGACTGAACGTCTTGAGCGCCAGACATGCTTGTTTTTTATTGATTTTTGACGATTGTTCCGCCATGTTAGTCACACAGGGTAACGCTCGCTAACAGCACCGGGACGTTACCCCACAGCACCTTGGGGTAACGGCATGGCGAAGACTAAGGCGCTATCCAACTTGGCGATCGAAGCGCTCAAGCCGCGGGCGGTTCGCTACGAAAGGTCAGATGGCGGCGCCGCCGGCCTGTTCTTGGTCGTCCACCCTTCCGGCGTCAAATCGTGGGTTTTCCGGTTCCGTTCGCCGGTGGAGCGCGAGGGCGGGCAACGCGCGCCCAAAAAGCTGACACTCGGCACGCTCGCGCTCACGGCATCCCGAGCCGAACCTCAGATCGGCCACCCCCTTACGCCCGGGCAGGCTCGCATGCTCGCCACGGCGGCCGCGGAGGATGTCCGGCGCGGGATCGATCCCACTCATGTCCGGCGCCAGGAGAAGGCTGAAGCGAAGCGAGAGGCCATGCGCGACGACACGATCGACGCGGCCATGGTCGAGTTCCTGAAACGCTATAAGGGTCGCAAGCGGCAAGGGCTGCGCGAATCGACCCGCCTGCTCACCGCCCATTATTTCGGTCTCAAGCCCGACTCCGAGAAGCCGGGCGAATGGCAGACCACCGGGAACGGCGTGCTTGGAAAGTGGTCAGGTCGTTCCCTCGCCTCCATCACCAAGCACGACGCGATCGTTCTGCTCGATGCCTTGGTCGATTCCGGGCGCGGCGTGACCGCCAATCGGACACTGACCACCCTCAAAACTTTCTTCGACTGGTGCGTCGACCGCGATATGCGGGAGTCTTCCCCCGTCGCATCTCTCGATGCTTTCGCGAACGAGACCAGCCGCGAGCGCGTGCTATCGGCACCCGAACTGGTCGCGGCCTGGAAAGTCGCCGAACGGGAGGGCTACCCTTTCGGCCGCCTCGTGCAATCCCTGATCCTGCTCGGGCAGCGGCGCGACGAGCTGCGCGAGCTGCCCCGGACCGAACTGGACATGAACGGACCGTCCATCCTGCTCGACGACGGCAGTCGTTGGAGCGAGCCATTGTGGACGATCCCGAAAGAGCGGACGAAGAACGGGAGGGAGCATCTTGTGCCGCTCAGTCCGAAGGCGGTGGCGCTATTCAAGTCCCTGCCAACGATCAAGGGTAAGGGGCTGCTATTCACCACCACGGGCGAGACACCTATTAGCGGTCTCTCGAAAGCAAAAAAGCGCTTCGACGAGGCGATGCTTGCCGAACTGCGGAAGGCCGATCCCGACCACCAGTGGCAGCCTTGGACGCTGCATGATCTGCGGCGGACATTCTATTCCGGTCTTCAGGCGCTCGGGTTCTCCATCGAGATCGCGGAGGCATGCGTCAACCACTCATCGGGCGCGATTCGCGGCGTTGCGCGGGTTTACGCCCGTCACAAATACCTGCGTGAAAAAACGCAGGCGCTCACCGCGTGGGCTCGATATGTCGATGATCTGGTGAACAATCGTCCAGCGAGCAACGTGCACCAGTTTCAGAGGGAGCCCGCATGAGCAAGTCAAACGGCTACAAGACCGCTCCCTTCGTGGTCGGCAAGCGCCTTGGAACGGTTGAAAAGGCGCTGCGCCTGGCAAATCACGACATCACTATCACAGCTCCCGACGATGACTTCTTCGGTTCCATTGTCAAAGCCATCAAAGCGTTCAACGGTGCAAAGCTTCGCGCGGCATGCGACGACGGCGGTCCTACGGCCGACCTAATTTTGCAACTGCTGTCAGAACGTCCGTTGAGCCGCGGTGACCGGCGCAGTCTCGCAAACCTACTCGCCGGCGAACTCAATTCTGCCGGTCGCCCCCGTGACAAAGTGGCGGACGTTCGTGCTTACGTCGCATTGCTTGATGAAGCGAAGCGCAAATTCCCCGGGACCGCCGCTCGAAACCGCGCGGCAGAATGGGCGGCGGGAGATCCCCGGGGCCGCAACAAATCGCCGTCAACGATCGCGCGCGATATGGAGCGCAAGCGCTCATATTGGGGCGTTTGAATTCCCGGCAATAATTCTGCATATTTTCCCCCGCTAGATAGCTGGCGCTGCTTCGTGAGACCTTGTGATCAACACATGAGGTCACGATGTCCGCTGACGATCCCAATGCTCTAATTCCCACGGCACAGGTTCGCGCCCGTTACGGCGGCGTGAGTCATATGTGGGTCGAGCGCCGTCTGAAAGACGATCCCGACTTCCCTCGCCCGCTCTACATCGCGAAGCGTCGCTTCTGGCGTCTCGGCGAGCTTGCCGCGTGGGAACGCTCTGTCGCCGCACGTCGCGAGCCAATCGCCGCGTGATGTTGACAATCAACATAGACGTTTACTTTCAACATTTGGTCGCCGCTTCGTGCGGAGGCTGACGGCGCGACGCTGGTGTCCCGTTCCTCCGCCGGCGTCGCGTCACCCCTCAATCCAAGGAGATCACAATGCCCAAAGTCGTCATCGTTCCCAACACCCCCCTCATGGAATCCGATGGCTCGTTTGGCCATCACGTCGCCGAGCGCGGCCAGCATCGCGCGGAGTCCGACGGATCGTTTGGTCGTCATACCTCGTCGCCGCCCATTCCCATGGCCAAGAATGCGGATAGCGCCTCCGCTGAATTTGTGCTTGGCGGCGGTTTCGCATGACCAACGCTATCAGAGACATCGTCATCGATTTCGAAGCTGCGGCCCTCCGCGCCGTGGCGGCCGGCGGCGACGCGTCGGACATCGAGCAGGCGCGCGACGACGCTGTCGACAATCTGCGCGCGCTGAAGGCTGGCGCCGACGGCGAAATGCTCGAAGCGATCTTCGCCGCAGCCTTGGAGATCGGAACGAAGGCCGGCTTGGCGATCGAGGCGGTGCGCAAATGACCGCGAACAACCTGATCGCCTCGAAAAAGCACAATTGCATCTGGATCGCGACGGACGCAGCAGCGTATCTGGACGACGGCACAATTACCGAATTCAAGTCCAAGGTCCGCGCGATAAGCTGCCGGGCGAGCCCCGCGACGTGCTGTTGATCGCTCGCGAGGGCTCGAAGGGGTTCGGCGAGCGCATCGATGCGTTCAAGGCGCATCACAGCATCACCGCAGACCCTGACCGGCTCGTGTTCATGCGATCCCCGACAAACCTTGGCGACCCGGCGCAATTCGAGGAGCTGAAAGCGGCGATCGCGGCGAGCGGGCGAAGGTTCAAAGTCGTTGCGGTCGATACGGTCGGGCGAGCCCTACCTGGCGAGGATTTTTACGACGCCAAATCGATTACCGGGTTCATGGAGAGGCTTCAGCAGCTCGGGGAGATCGGGCAAGGCGTCGCCGTCGGCGTGCATCACGTCAACAAAAGCGGCGACGCGTTCGGGTCGGTTTACTTTGGCGCCAGCTCCGACTTCATGTTCCTGGTGGAGCGCGAGGGCGACGGCCAGTTGGTCCGAGGCAAGATCACATGCGCCAAAATGAAAGACGGCGAGGACGGTTGGAAAAGACGGGTCGACTACGGGAAGGCCGCCAGTAGCCTTGTGGTGGCCTCCGTGACCGAGGGCGGCGACATGATGGGCAAGGCGCTCAAGCTGTCCGATGACGACAGACTCGCCCTGCAGGCACTTGGCGAGGCCCTGAGGGCAAGAGGGCAACTGCGGCCGGAGTTTCCGGGGCGGTCGGTGACGCTGAGCGAGTGGCTGGACCAATGCTTCAAGATCGGCGGCGTCAGCCCGGACGCCGCAAAGCCGATGCGCGATCTGCACCGCCGACAAGTGAAGTTGCTCGCCAACCGAATGATCCTCGTTCAGGACCAGCTTGTGCGGATTATTGACCAGACCGCGAGCGCCAGTGTTGCAATTCCCATGGCAGCACTCGCCGGACAATTTCCGCCAATCCCTCCACGTCAAACCTGACCGGACCGGGACCGCCGTACCGCCCTTATAGGGGGCGGTCCGGTCGGTCCGTATGGCCGGCGCTGGACCGGTCGGACCGCGGTCCGTGTTTGGTCCGGTCGGTCCGTTAGATTTCAATGACTTAGAATCTCAACATCAAAATGAGCTGGAAATGTTCACAAGCCGAAGAACGAAAGCACCGCTGCGATGACAATGATTAAATCGATTATCCAAGATCCCCATTCATGGCTTTGGCTCCTCCGCGTTTGGCCAAGTCCAGAAACCTGCAAAGATCACTGTTCCCGTCATACGAGAATCAGAAAGGGGCGTCTGAACTGGAAGATCTTAAGCAACGCCAAAGCGCTCGCGGGCGTCTTTTCCGAACTGCCTCATTTGCGGAGAAACGTCGTCGTACACGGCTTTGAACTTGGATATAGCCCTCATCACCGTTGCATACATCTCGATTTCGGAAAGCGTATTCTCGCGGCTGACCGTTCGGGCCAGTTCCATGCTTCAGCCAAACGATGACGTCGTTTGCACCATCGGACTCCGATGAGTCTGTTGATGGCTCCGGCGTCAACGCCTTCACTTTCTGAAACATGAAGGGCTTGCCAGGATCGGGGAGCATCCCCTCTGCTGCTGCCGCCAACGTGATGGCAGCTTCGAAATCACCACGGTGAAGATGTTCGATTGCGCAGTGGATTTGGCGGATCGATGCATAACGAATATTCGTCTCAATGTGTGGCGGGTTTCCCATAATGCTCGTTGGACCGCACGTCGACAGCGATGTCAAATTCGCGCGCACTTCTGCACCTGATCGCGCCGCCCCGCTCGCCTAAATTGCGACGCTTTAGTTCTACTGACTAGTGCTCCGTTACACATTGTGACGCATATTGCAGCACTTTTGTTGATTCACTGATTCTTTGGTATGCTGGGGTAAACATAGGGGTATCGAAACGCGAATTCGCGTTGTCAAATCGCAGGTGCGTTGAGTCATGGGCAAGACCGGCCCGAAGTGTTCTATCTGCTCTCACAAATCCCGGCATCAGATCGAGATCGGACTCGCGCACGGCATTGCGCACAACGCCCTCGCCCGCCGCTTCAATGTCAGCGCTGATGCCGTCGGCCGGCACGCTGCGAACCACGTCAGCCCCGCGATGCGCGCGGCGATCCTGTCCGCGCAGAAGCCCACCGAGATCGACCTAGAGGCGCTGCAGGCCAGTGAGCAGGAAGGCTTGCTATCGCAGCTCGTTCACCAGCGCGCGCGGCTGCAACAGCATGTGGCCACCGCGATCGACTTCGCCGACATCAAAGCGGCGATTAGTGCCGAGGGTGCCATTACCGCGAACCTGGCCCTGGTCGGCAAGCTGCTCGGCATGATCGTCCAGCGGCACGACGTGCGGTCGACGTCGCTCCTGATCAGCGCCGATTACCTGGCGCTGCGCCAGGCGATCACCACCGCCCTGCGGCCCTTCCCCGAGGCAGCGCGTGCCGTCGGCGCGGCCCTGCACCGGTTGGAGACGGACGCCGCTGCGGCGATCACCCAACGTGCCGGCAAACCGCCCCTGGTCATCGAGGCCAAGCCAGTCCGGCCGCCCTGCCCGGTGCCGCTACCCGGGACGCCGCCATGCTGATGGCAATGGACATCGCGCGCGCGCTGGACCCCGCGTTGCTGGCAGCCGACGCAGAAATCACCTTGGATCCATGGCAAGCCGATTTCGTCCGCTCCAACGCGCCGCAGATCGCCATGCTGATCCCACGCCAACACGGTAAGACCGAAGCCGCTACCATCAAGGGCCTGTCGGTGGCTACCACCGAACCGGACAGCCTGATCTTGATCGCCTCGCCGGCGCAGCGCCTCTCAGACGAGTTTGTTCGCCGGTCTCGGAAGACCTTCAGCCGGTTGCCCGACGCGCCACCGCTGGTCGGCGACAACGCCCGCCGTCTTGAGTTCGAGAATGGCAGCCGCGTGCTGGCGCTGCCCGGCGACAATGACGGCGACACGCTGCGCGGCCTGGCAAACGTGCGCCTGGCGATCATCGACGAGGCGTCGCGGTGCTCGGACGAACTGATCACGGCCATCCGCCCCATGCTGGCGACCAACCCGCGCGCGCAACTCGTCTATCTGTCGACGCCGGCCGGCAAGCGCGGCGCGTTCTATGAAACTTGGTTCGCCGACGATCCGGACTGGCACAAAATCCGCGTCGAGTTGGGATCTTGCTCCCGCATCACGCCAGAATTCCTGGCTCGCGAGCGCAAGAACCTCGGTGAGACGAAGTATCGCCAAGAGTATCTGTGCGAATTCCTCGACACAGAGGACGCAGCGTTCTCGACCGCGATCATCGATGCCATGTTCACCAATGAGGTTCGACCGCTATGGGTATGACGGCAATCAGCAAACGTGAGATCCCCGCGCGCGCGGTCGACCGGTGGTTCGTCGGCGTCGACCTTGGCCAGAGCACCGACCCCACTGCAA
Organism: Bradyrhizobium sp. USDA 223; assembly: GCF_044909005.1. Classification (NCBI taxonomy): domain Bacteria; kingdom Pseudomonadati; phylum Pseudomonadota; class Alphaproteobacteria; order Hyphomicrobiales; family Nitrobacteraceae; genus Bradyrhizobium; species Bradyrhizobium sp. USDA 223. The sequence continues at coordinate 2,070,817 of NZ_JBIYDR010000001.1, read as the reverse complement.
TCAGCGTCATGAACCACCGCGTCGTGCCGCTGGACACGTGGACGGAGAATATCAAGGCCGGGTACTGGCGCCAGGATCGAACCGAGCACTTCGACGTGCGCCATTTGGAGCGCCTGCCGCTCGGCATGTCCTACCCGCAACAGATTCAGCGTGTGGTCAACTTGCTCGCGCGCCCGCCGCTGAACGCGCTCAAGCCCAAATTGGTCATTGACGAGACGGGCGTCGGCCGGCCGGTTGGCGACATGTTCGATGCTGCCGGGCTGCACCCGAGCCGGATCACGATCACCGCAGGACTGGAAGCGACACAGCACGGCGCCAAGACCTGGCACGTGCCCAAGGCTCTGCTGATCTCAAACCTCGAAGCGCACTCGCACAGCGGAGAACTGCGCATCGCGGCCGCCGCGAATGATGCCGCGGCGCTGAAAGAGGAAATGAAGGACTTCAAACGGAAGATTTCGGAGGCCGGCCGCACGACCTACGCGGCGCGCGTCGGCGCTCACGATGACTTGGTGCTGTCGGTCGCCATAACGCTATGGATGGCGACGCAGGGACCGGTGACGAGCGTCAGTGAGTTTCCGTTTTAGGTAATTGACCTTGCGCTAACGGAAGAGATCGTCGACGCTATATTGACTCCAACTCAAAGACGGCAACGCGAGCAGCGGGGGCAATGATGGAAGCCCACGTAACGGAGCCAAGGATGGCAGCGATTTCAGAGAGGGAAGCGACCTTAACGGGGGCAGCGGGCCGCCAGAGGCATTCTCAGAGAAAGCCACGCCGTGTCCGTTGTGATCTCTGATCCAACCCGACGAAATGCGGCCAACGTGACGTCCGGAAGATGTGTAGAGTTCTTCCCCCTGGACAAAGCCAACAGGCTGGCCGCCCCACGTGTAAAACGTCCCTCGGTCGTCGACATAGTGAGTCGCGCGACCGCTGCGATCATAAAAATCTTGGGCCATCACCTGTTCCTAACTTTAGAAGCAAGCTTAAAGACCGAACTTGGATCGAACGTAATCGACCACGAGCGTGATAAACCCCATTCGCTTGATCCACTGCCACACGAGCGGCCCCACTGATCGCGCGGCCTCGAACCAATACATTCGTCGGGCAGCGCGATCACCGAACTTGTCGACGTTCTTTTGGAACATCTCTTCAAGATCGCCGAGTAGCGCTTGCGCTGAATGCTTGGGCGCTACGAAGGCAAGGAGGATTGCGGCTGACGCAGGCGGCGAGGAACGCTTGGGCCGCTGCGTCGCGGATTCTTGCGATACTTTATCCAAATGCTCTTGGGCCGCTTCAATCATCACTCTGAGCTTCTTGCGCTCGATTCGCGCCGACTCGATTTGTTTCTGAATGAAGAGATTGCCAAGTGCGACCTTGAGGACTTTTTCGTCGTAGTACGTGATCCAGACGTCCCGAGTAGAAATATCCTGCTTTTCGTCGTCCCCGTTGTTATCAGTCACGCCATGGCTCCTGCCAGTTTGGTCCCTGCGCGCAGCCGGTCCAGCGCGGAGAGTGATGCATTGAGGGCCATTTGCCCCTTACCGGTAATTTCAAAGAACATCTTCGCTCGGCCACCGCGTTCTGCAGTTGCTTGACCTTGCTTGCTCTGGACGAACCCCTTTTTTTCCAGAGTTTCGAGGGTGGCGTAGATCGTCGCCATTGGAACTGCCTTGTTGAGACGTTTTTCCAGTTCCTCGTAGATGGAGACGCCATACGCGTCGGGCTGCTTTCGCAAAATTGCGAGCATTACGACCTGCTCCGTCTGCTTGAGGGTGTCGTTCATGATCCTGCCTGATGAGACTTGGGTTGCTTCTTTGCTTCGTTGCTTCTTGGGCCGGCCTTCGCCGGTATCTTCTAACATATAGAAGAAATGCGTGGCCGTCAAATCTTCCAATGCCTGGAAGATATCCACGATAAAACAGAACACCGCGCCGGCGCCTGTTACCCTGTCCGTTACCCTGAGGAAATTCCGGACGCCCTAAAATCCGGCTAATTATTGGTCGGAGCGAGAGGATTTGAACCTCCGACCCCTAGTCTCCCAGACTAGTGCGCTAACCGGGCTGCGCCACGCTCCGAATGCCGTTCCATTAGCTAGGATCGCCGCTTTGCGCAAGGCGAGGCCGCAGCATTTTGCTGGATCCGCCCAAAGCTTCCGGAACTGCCCCGGAAAGCCCGCGGGACCGCCCTAGCCCTCCTTCAGGGCCTGATCCAGCATCTCCCGGCAGGCGACGAGGTCGCCGAGGACCCGCTCCAGCCGCTCCCGGTCGAGCGCGCTGGGGCCGGCGGGCGCGGCGGCGCCGCCTTTGCGGAAGGTGGTGAGGATCTCCTCGTCGTCGATCTCGGTGAAGCGGAAGTCGATGCCTTCCTCCTCATCGCCCTGATAGTCGTCATCGTCGGTGTCGGTGACGCCCTTGATGGGGGCCTCGTCCTCCGGCTCCATCAGGCTCGCGCCGATCGCGTCCTCGATCGCGCCGAACGAGACCGCGGCCGCGCTGTCGGCGAGGCCCTGCACCGATTTGACGCCGTGCTCTTTCAGGATGCGCTGCACCCCGCGGATGGTGTAGCCCTCGCCGTAGAGCAGCCGGCGGATGCCCTTGAGCAGGTCGACGTCGTCGGGGCGGTAATAGCGGCGGCCGCCGCTGCGCTTCATCGGCTTGATCTGGGAGAAGCGGGTCTCCCAGAACCGCAGCACGTGCTGCGGAATGTCGAGTTCCTGCGCTACTTCGCTGATGGTTCGGAACGCATCCGGCGCCTTGTCCAAAGGCCAGTCCTTTCCGAAAGGCGGTTACGCCTCTTCTTGAGCCTGGGTGGCGTCGCCGTTGGTGCGGTGCTGGGCGTTGATCCGCTGCTTCAGGATCGCCGATGGCTTGAACACCATGACGCGGCGCGGCGAGATCGGCACCTCGGTGCCGGTCTTCGGGTTGCGGCCGATGCGCTGGCCCTTCTTGCGCACCATGAAGGAGCCGAACGAGGACAATTTCACCGTCTCGCCCTTCTCCAGGCAGTCGGTGATCTCCTTCAGCACGAGTTCCACGAAGGCAGACGATTCCGTGCGCGACAGGCCCACCTTCTGGTAGACGGCTTCGCACAGATCGACACGCGTTACGGTTTTGCTGGTCTCGCTCATCGCCCTGCCCCACCTCACGGCGAACAATTCTTGTCTGAAATTATGAGCTTACGATACGGCGGTCAACACCGCACATCAATGCAGACGTAGCGATAATCGGCGGTGATTCCGGCAAAATTTTATCGGTGTGGCTTACCAGCGCACCAGCGCCGAGCCCCAGGTAAAGCCGCCACCCATGGCCTCCAGCAGGACCATGTCGCCCTTCTTGATGCGGCCGTCCTTGCGCGCCACCGAGAGCGCCAGCGGGATCGAGGCCGCCGAGGTGTTGCCGTGGCGGTCCACCGTCAGCACCACCTTCTCCGGCGCGATGTGCAGCTTGTGCGCGGAAGCATCGATGATTCGCTTGTTGGCCTGGTGCGGCACAAACCAGTCGATGCCGTCGGCATTGAGCCCTGTCGCCGCAAAGGCATCGACGATGACGTCGGTGATCATGCCGACCGCATGCTTGAAGACCTCGCGGCCCTCCATGCGCAGATGGCCGACGGTCTGGGTCGAGGACGGCCCGCCGTCCACGAACAGCTTTGCCTTGTGGCGGCCGTCGGAGCGCAGATGCGTGGTCACGATGCCGCGGTCGGTCGCGGCATTGCCGGGCTGCTCCTGCGCCTCCAGCACCACGGCGCCGGCGCCGTCGCCGAACAGCACGCAGGTGCCGCGATCGTTCCAGTCGAGGATGCGCGAGAAGGTCTCCGCGCCGATCACCAGCGCCCGCTTGTAGGCCCCGGTGCGCAGGAAATTGTCGGCGGTGGCAAGCGCGAACACGAAGCCCGAGCACACCGCCTGCAGATCGAAGGCCGCGCCATGATTGATGCCGAGGCCGTGCTGCACGGCGACGGCGGTCGCGGGGAAGGTGTTGTCGGGCGTCGAGGTCGCCAGCACGATCAGCTCGATCGATTGCGCGTCAACGCCGGCATCGCGGAGCGCCGCCTGTGCCGCCTTGATGGCGAGGTGCGAGGTGAACTCGCCCTCGGCCGCGATGTGCCGCTCGCGAATTCCGGTGCGCTGCACGATCCACTCGTCGGAGGTATCGATGCGCGCCGCCAATTGGGCGTTGGTCACCACCTGCTCCGGCAGATAAGAGCCGCAGCCGAGCACGACCGAACGAATCTGAGTCACGAAACATCCTCCGGCGCGGGCTGCACGAATTTGAGTGCACCACCCTCGCGGTTGAGCATCTGATTGATCTTGTTCAGGAGATCGTAGTGAGCCATCTCATAGCCAACATCGATCGCATAGGCAAAGCCTTCGGCGTTGGTTCCGCCGTGGCTCTTGACCACCACCCCGTTCAGTCCCAGCAGCACGCCACCATTGGACTTGTTGGGGTCCATTTTGTCGCGCAGGGCCTGGAAGGCGCTGCGCGCGAAGAGATAGCCGAGCTTGGACATCCAGCTCCGCTGCATCTCGTGACGAAGCAATTCCGCCATCTGCCGTGCGGTTCCCTCGGCCGCCTTCAGCGCGATGTTGCCGCTGAAGCCTTCGGTGACGATCACGTCGGCGAGCCCCTTGCCGATGCCGTCGCCCTCGACGAAGCCGATATATTCGAGCTCCGGCAGGTTCCGCGCCCGCAGGATCTCGCTGGCCTCGCGGATCTCCTCGTGCCCCTTGATCTCCTCGGCGCCGATATTGAGCAGCCCGACCGTGGGCCGGGTCTTGTTGAACAGCACGCTCGCCTTGGCCGCGCCCATCACCGCCATCGACACCAGATGGTGGGCATCGCCGCCGAGGGTGGCGCCGAGGTCGAGCACGACGGACTCCCCGCGCAGGGTCGGCCAGATCGCCGAGATCGCCGGCCGATCGATGCCCGGCAGTGTGCGCAGATGGAAGCGCGCCATCGCCATCAGCGCGCCGGTGTTGCCGGCGGAGATCGCGACGTCCGCCTCGCCCTTCTTGACCGCGTCGATCGCGAGCCACATCGAGGAGGTCTTGCGGCCGCGCCGCAGCGCCTGGCTCGGCTTGTCCTCCATGCTGACGGCGACGTCGGTATGGACGATCTTGGAGGCGGCCTTCAGCTTCGGGTGCTGGTCGAGCTCGGGCTCGATCCTGGCGCGGTCGCCGACCAGCAGGAACTCGGTGTCGCGATGCCGGCCAAGCGAGATGGCGGCGCCCGGAATGACCACGGCGGGGCCGACATCGCCCCCCATGGCGTCCAGCGCGATGCGAACCTTGCTTGGCATGTAAGTCCTGGAAACCTGGTCTGGTGCGGTCTTGGGATCAGCGGGGCCGCAAAATGGGTTCGCCACCGGGACGGCGGCCGGCCAAGCGCCACGCCGCACCCGGACCGGGGCGCGACAATAGCGTTTTGTACCCCCGAAACAACCTCTTGCCCCCAGCCTTTTGCATTCGGGGCAATCCGGCCGCCGGCCGTGGATTTCGCGAAAAATCCATTGAATTCAGACAGATCAACAGCTGCCTCAAACCATCAGGGCAAATGGCTCGCGTCCCCTGGCAAGGCAGCCGCGAGCCAAAATGCCCCTCATTGGCCCTTCTTCTTGTCCTGCAATGCCTTCAGCACGGCGAAGGGATGGTCTTCGGGATCGGGAGCGGTGACCTCCGCCTCGAACACGGCCCCCTCCTTGCGCGGATAGGGATCGATCGCCAGGAACAGGACGTCGGTGGCGAGCCGGCCGAGGTCGATGATGCCGCCCGTGATCGGCTCGGGCGGGTCGGCAACCTCGGGCGGCGCCTCGTCGTCCTGCCCCTCCTCGATCAGATCGGCCAGGCGGCGCGCCTCGGCCTCGGGGGCGAACATCAGGTCCACCACCTCCTCGATCTCGCTCTCGATCGGATCCAGCGTGACGACGCAGGTCTGGCCGATCCGGCCACGAACCAGGCCCGTGACCTGGACCCGCCCCCCGCTTTTCGGCACGACATCGAAGCTGGCATCGGCGGACAGGATCTCGCGCAAGCCCGCGACCTCCGCCATCGCCTGCCGCTCGGCCACTGAGGCCTCGAGCTCGCGGTGCAGCCCGCCGTCCGGGATTTGCGCAACGATGACGGGCGCCCGCCAGGGATCGCGCTCGGTATCTGGTCGGCTCATGGCGTGACATCCTCTGACAGCGCCCGGGGAAACTTGAAGGACGCGCGCAGCAGCGCGGCCTCGTCGGTCCGACCAAGATCGGCCTCGCTGGCCCTCGCATAGGCCGCGAGCCGCTCCGCCTGGTCGAAGCCGGTCCCATTCAAGATATTCTTGCAGATCGCCGCTGCCAGCGCCTCGCCGCCGGCTTCCATCGCCTGGTCGTAGGCCTGGACGCGGCCGTAGAAAGCCTCTCCGAAGGCCCGCATCCGCTTCGGCACGGTCTGGTCGCCCACCCCCATCTCGCGCAGATTGTCGTCCATGTCCTCGCAGAAGCGGTCGAACAGCGCCTGCGACAGCTCCGCGGCGCCCTGAACCGCGCGCAGACGGCGCAGCAGCAGCCAGAGATGCAGCAGCAACAGGTCGAAACGCCCGTTAACCGTATCGGGCACACCCAAGACCCGGTAAAACAGGGGTTCTCGCGCCTGCGTCACGATCATGCCATAGATCGCCTCAATGGTGCCGGGCGGGGTTCGCCGGGGTTTCCTGAAGTGATTGAACGGCCAAAGCATTGTGGTTTCCGCAAGCGGGCGCGCGCGAGTTGCATTCAGACGCCCAGCCCGGTACTTCAGCGCCTCGCGCGACGCAAGGGGACGGAATCAGTTCCGCTATGACGACAACGAACCAGATCAGCCTGCGCGCGGATATGCGGCGCGGCCTTCATGCCTGCTGGCGCGGCCTGCGCATGCTCGCGGCCACCGCCGTGATCGGCGTGGCCCTTGCAGCCTGCACCGGCGAGCAGTTCCAGAAGGGTTACATCCTGCCGCCCGGCGCGCTCGAGCAGATTCCGATCGGCGCGAGCCAGGATCAGGTGCTGATCGTGATGGGCACGCCTTCGACGGTCGCGACCCTCGACGGTGAAGTGTTCTACTACATCTCGCAGCGCTCGGAGCGCCCGGTCGCCTTCATGAACCAGAAGGTGGTCGATCAGCGTGTCATCGCAGTCTATTTCGACAAGACCCGGCGCGTGCGCCGGCTTGCGAATTACGGTCTCCAGGACGGCAAGATCTTCGACTTCATCAGCCGCACCACGCCGACGTCGGGTCAGGAGATGAGCTACCTCACCCCGCTGTTCAAGCTGCTCAGCTTCAACTGAGGCCGTCGAAGGATTCGATCGAAGCGGCTTGTCGCTTCGATCGAAATGCGCGTCGAACGAGACTCCTGAAGCCGTTTAATTCCATCGCAAGGTATATGAGCTTACGCCTGCGTCGTCGTGCCGCTCTCTGCGCGGCACTTGTCGTCGCGCGCGACTTGCGGTCGCACGTGCCGTTCCCTACGGTTTCCGCAAAGCAAGAAGCAGGAGTGGATTCGTGCATAAGCCTTTGTTGTCCCGCCGTCGTGTGCTCGCCGGTGCTGCCGGCCTTTCGGCCGCAGCGATTCTGCCGCGATCGAGCCTTGCCGACTGGAAGCCCACTGAAAACGTTCGTCTCATCGTGCCGGCCGCGGCCGGCGGCTCGACGGACGTGATGGGCCGCCTCCTGGCCGCGCATCTGCAAGCCGCCTGGGGTCAGTCGACTGTGGTGGAAAACCGCTCCGGCGGCGGCGGCACGATCGGCACCGCCGAGGCCGTGCGCGCCAAGCCGGATGGTCACACCATCCTGGTCGGCAACCCCGGCCCGAACGCGATCGCCTACAGCATCTTCAAGAACCTCAGCTACAAGCCGGACCAGCTTCAGCCGGTCTCGAACATGATCCGGATTCCGAACATCGTCTCGGCGCATCCGAAGACCGGCGTCAAAACGATTCCCGAGCTGATCGCGTATCTGAAGGCCAATCCGGACAAGCTCAGCTACGCCTCCTCCGGCGTCGGCCAGAGCCCTCATCTCACCGGCGCCTGGTTTCTCCAGCTCACCGGCTTGAAGATGACGCACATCCCGTTCCGCGGCGCCGGCCCCGCGCTCCAGGCCGCCCTTGCCGGCGACATCCAGATCCTGTTCGACAATCTCTATCCGACCCTGCCTCAGGTGCAGAGCGGCACGCTCAACGGTCTCTGCGTCACCACACCCGAGCGCAGCGACCTCGCCAAAGACCTGCCGACCATGCGCGAGAGTGCGCCGGAGCTGGCGAATTTCGACGTGTCCTCCTGGTTCGCCGTCTTCCTGCCGAAGGGCGCCTCACCCGAGGTGCTGGGCGCGCTCAATCTCCAGGTCAAGGCGATGCTGGAGCGCGAGGACGTCAAGAAGCAGATCGCCGCCATGGGCGCCCGCGCCGACTACGGCACGCCCGAGCAGTTCGCCGCCTTCGTGGACGCCGAGACGAAGAAGTTCGCCGGCATCATCCAGAAGGAAGGCCTGCAGATGGACGTGCAGTAGGTCCCTCCCCGTCATTGCGAGGGGAGCCGATAGTGCTCCCTCCCCTCCCTGCCGGGCCACGCCGCCCCCTTCCGGCAAAAAAGTGAAAAACAACCCCATGCACAGTAGAGGCGCTGTCGCAGGACGGCACGATGTCCGCTCGATCAAGCTATTGCCGTGTCGAGCAAATCAGCGGCAAGGGAGCATGGAACGCAGCAAACGCAGCTCGTGTTGTCCGTCGCGAAACATCGACGCGCAACGCCGATTGGTCAAGGCGCAGGAATAGCTCCGGAATCGCAGCTCAAGGCCAGCGCGCATTTGGCATTTTACGAATCCCGTGGGACGCGTCGGGCAAACTCGGAGATCTTCGTATCGGCGCACCTACTTCGCCCGGGGGTGCCGATCGCCACACCGGTGAGCGTTCCGTTCATGTGCATCGGACCATACAGCTCACCATAGGTATTGCACCCAAACACGCGATGGGTTCGGTACAGTCGTGACATGTCGCGGGCGCATTGATGCTCGACGCCCATACGCCTCTGAACGGACTCGAATCCGATATAGAGCGAGACCTCCCCGATTTCTTGCTGGATTTGCGCGAAAAGGTTGCCGGTTGGGTCGACCGGGTCACGCAGAGTGGCCACAGTGAACACGAGGCCTTTGTCGATGGCGGAGGCAAAATGCAGCGTGCCGTCCGCATCGACCCGTCGTATCGCACGTGCAAAATACGCATCGCCGATCCGTACGAGCACAGGATGGGATGCAAACGCAGCGAGATCGAGTACACTGTCGGTGATGCCCGCCATGCGCGAATATTCGGCTGCTGCTGGCTCGGCATTCAACTCGCTAACAGTGCGTCGATCCGGATCAGCCTCCGTCACCACCATCTTTTCTGCGCAAGGCTCGCAAGTGTCGCAAGAAAAGATAAGGAACGGCAACGCTGTCTTAAACACAAGGAGCACCGCCGCATCCGTATGGGCGCGGCCCCCGAAATAGACCCAGCTGCGGTCAAATCGCAGACCATCTGCGGCCGAGCCGCCGACCAGCGGAATATGACCAAGCGAGGCATGAATCGCCGCCAAGACGACTTCTTCTCGCTGGCACATGCCATCGATGAGCAAGAGCCCGAAGCAGCGCTCACCGTCGGCATTGCGGCCCTTTCGGAAGAAGCTATGTCGAAGATCTGCGCCAATCGCGCGATGGTCTTCGATGCGAAAATTTGAGAGCCCCAGGATGGGGTGAGCGGTCACGTCGAAGTCGGCAGCGCTGAAGGCGAGCGCGACGATGCTGTTTTCATCCCATCCATTGAGCGCAATCTCGCCGGCGGTCGTGCAGCCGAAGACGGGGATGCCCACAAAGCGGGTCCTCATTTCGGCCGCAAACCGTTGCGGATCGTAACGCGGTGAAACAAAGACGAGCACCGCCGCAACACCGCTGGCCGGGAGAACGCTTGCCAGCTCCGCTGCCGCACCGGCGGGGGTAGACGCCTTGCTCTCGACGGCTACAACGCCGAATGAGCATCGATCGAGCATCCGCGTCAAGAACCTGATCGCTGAAGCGCGACGAATTCCGATTGAATCATCATCGCGCTTTAGCTCGTTCAGTTTACACGCGTGGCGAGCAACTCGGACAGGTTGGCGTCGAGCTGCGCGAGCATCTGCGGATCGGTGCCGAACAAGCCCAGGTGCCCGTCGATGCTGGCCAGCGGGCGCAACTCGCTCCCCGGAATGAGCCGTTGCTCGGCCTCGCAGTCGGCCGGCGGGAAGAACATGTCGTGACTGATCGGCATCACGAATGTCTTCGCCTTGATCCGCCCGAGAGCGGCAGCAAGGTCGCCGTCGGCGTTGCGGCTGACGTCGCCGCGCTGCCACTTCCACGCCATGGATAGCAGATTGTTCGGGTCCATCGGCGCGAAGTATCCGGTCATGAAGGTGTCGACAAAGCCCTGCATGGTTTCGAAACCTAGCGCCTTGTGTCGGTTGGCACGGAAGAAGTCGGTGCTCCAACCCATCACGGTCCAGAGCTTCGCCTGTCGCTTGAGGCCCGCAGCGACATCGGCCGGCGAGCCGTAGTGTCCCCCGCTGAAGCCCGGATCGGTCGTGATGGCCTCATTCAGCGTCTCCGCGAAGAGGAAGTCGTGCTCGGTGTTTTTCGCCGTACCGGCGATCGGCGCCGCGCGTTTGACGAAATCCGGATAGCGCACAGCCCATTCGTAGGTTTGCTGCGCGCCCATCGAGCCCCCGACCACGAGAGCAAGGCTCGTTAGCCCGAAGTATTCGGTCAACAGCCGGTGCTGGGCGCGAACGTCGTCCCCGATGCGGACCTTTGGGAAATTTGGTCCGACCATCGCTCCGCTGGCGTTGTGCGGCGATGTCGACAATCCACTGCCGATTTGGTTGACCACGATGATGAAGTATTTCGTGGGATCGAGTGCCCGGCCCGCGCCGATATAAACCTGCTCCATGATCTTGCTCGTGCCCGAGTACCAGGTGGGGACGAGAATGGCGTTGTCCTTCGCAGCGTTGAGCGTGCCGTGGGTGGCGACGGCGAGCTTGCAGTCGGGAATGGCCCCGCCATCCTCGAGCAGAAGGTCGCCGATGTTGATCATCTCGTAGGGGCCGTGACCTTCAGGCCCGTAATAGGGATTGTTGCTCATTTGGCTTTTCCTTTGGAGCCGTAGGGTCAGGTCATCGCGAGACCGGGATAGCCGCTGGCGGCGAGCTCGTCGCATTGTCGATTGTAGTTGCCGACGCCGCCGATATAGGACAACAGCCGGCGCGGCTTGCCGTCGACGTTAGAGCCCATGTACCAAGAGTCGGTTTTGACCACGAGCGTCGCCGCAGCGGTGTCGTCATGGTGCTTCACCCAATTGTCTTCGAACTCGCGGGTGGCCTCGATCGTTTGCTTGCCTTGCATCCGCGCGTAGTCGATGCAGTCGGCGATCCAGTCGACTTGCTGCTGCAGACAGGTGGTCATGTTGCAGAGAGCAGCCGAAGGTGCGAGCGGCGCGCCGGTCGTGAACAGATTCGGATAGCCATGGACCTGAAGGCCCATGGCGGTACGGATCTCCTGCTTCCACTGTTCTTTCAGCGAACGACCGTCGCGGCCGCGGAAGTCGATCCGGCTCAGCGCGCCGGACCCGGCGTCGAAGCCGACAGCGAGGATGATGACGTCGACCTCGTGAACCTTGCCGTCAGAGGTTTGGATACCCTCGGGCACGATGCGCTCGATCGGCGTGGACCGGCAGTCGATTGCTTCGACGTTGTTCTGCAGATAGACCTCGAGATAGCTGTTCTCGAGCGGCACGCGGTGCGTGCCGAAGCCATAATCGGACGGGATCAGGAGGCTGCACAGTTTTGGATCGTTGCGCAGGCGCTCACGCATCTTGCCCCGTACGAAATCGGACACGACGGCGCTGACCGATTCGTCGAAGAACATTTCCGGGAAGGTCGCCAGCCACATCGACAGCGAGCCCTCTTTCCAGAACTTTTCCAGTACTTCCGTGCGCTCTCCGGGCGTCAGCTCCGCCCAGGGACGGTTCTCGAAGTCGTAATGGAAGCCGGCGAAGGTCGAACGAACGCGCTTCTTCAGATCGTGGAATTGACTGGCCCAAAGGTCCCATTCGGCCTGGCTGTACTGCGGATTTTTCATCGGCACCACGTATTGCGGGGTCCGCACGAAGATCTTCATTTCGGCCACGTCAGGGGCGATGGTCTGGATGACCTGGATTCCGGTCGCGCCGGTGCCGATCACCGCGACCCGTTTGCCTTTGAGATCGACGCCCTGTTTCGGCCATCGTCCGGTATGGTGGATCTCGCCGCGGAACGTCGACTGGCCGGGAAAGCGGTCCACGAGCGGAGCCGACAGCATGCCGCAACAAGCAAGGACATATTGAGTGTCGATCGTCTCGCCAGCCTCCGTCGTGACCGTCCAGCGGCCGTCCTTCTCGCGATAGTGGGCCGAGACGATGCGGCTGTTGAATTGAATGTCCTTCTTCAGGTCGAGGTGGTCCGCAACGAAGTTCAGCCAGCGCTCAGTCTCCGGCTGCGCGGGAAATCGCTCGCTCGGCTTCCAGGCCTTGTACAGCTCCTCGGAGAACCAATACTGGTAGACCTCGACTTGGGAGTCGAAGCGCGCACCCGGATAGCGGTTCCAGTACCAGGTGCCACCCACCCCCGATGCCGTATCGTAAGCGCGGACGCTCAGTCCCATCTCTCGCAGGCGATACAACTGATAGAGGCCGGCGATCCCGGCGCCGATGACCAGTGCGTCCAAGTGCGTCGTCGGTGCATCCGCACGCGACGCATGTGTCGACTCCAACAAGGTGCCCATAACGTTTCCCCTCTTTTGTACCGGCCGCTTGAGCGACCGAATGGCCATTCGGCTGTGGGAAGGACGTTAGAAGCGACGTGCAGTGTCGTCTTGAAGGAACCAGTGAGCTTGTTGAAGGATCGGGTGAAGAAGCGCTAGCGAGGACTATCGTCCCTGAGGGCGGCCGGTGTCCGGCCCAGCCGTGCGCGCATGACGCGCGTTAAATGGGCCTGATCCGCGAAGCCGCATTCCGACGCGATCGCCTTCACCGGCAGGCGGCCAAGAGCCAGCATTTGCTGAGCTTTTTCGAGCCGACGGTCGAGGACATACTGGTGGGGGCTGGTCTGAAACGAGGCACGAAAGCGCTTCCCGAAAGTCCATACGCCCATCGAGGCGACTTCGGCGAGCTCTTCGAGCGAGAGCGCCTGATCGATCCGGGCTTCGATGTAGTCGACAATGCGTTTGCGTATTGCCGGGGGCAGTTCGCCCCTTCCGGACTTGTCGACAAACTGAACGGATGCAAAGTTGCGAAGCAGATTGACGACGAGCTGCGTACTCAGCGCGTCGACGTATAACGCACCTCCGATGCCGTTGCCGCCGGCTTCGCGAGATATGACCTCGACGGCTTCGGTCACGATCGGACTTTGCGTGCGCAATATGTCGTGCAGCCGCACCGCTGCGATCGGCCGCTCAAGGACGTCGGCAGCCACGCGGGAGACCACAGTGTCCGAGAGATAGACATGCGAGACGTCGATCTGCTCGGTCCAGTGCCAGTGCGATGCCTGCGAGCGGGTCAATAGCGAAATATCGCCCGGATGACACTCGGTCCGGGTCCAGCGCCCCTCGAAACGCCGCTCCATCATGGTGCTGCCGCGCTTGTAGGAGACGATCATGAAGTCGGCCATCGCGGGCACTGGGACGTCGAGACCACGATAGCGATAGGTCCGCAGCTCAACGCCCCTCCAGCCTTGACCGGCACTGCAGCGCAGCAACTCGCCCGGTACAAAGCGCGGCAGTTCATCCGGTCGAATGAGCAGTGCCATGGGATTTTTCCAACGTCGCGGACTGACGGCACCTGTGCGAACTATTGTCAACAGCAGGTTTGTACGTGTCAAGCTGAGCCTGAATTGCGCGGCGTGCGCCCGCCAGAACCAAGCCCTACAGATGGACATGCGGTGACGCGCAGCGTCATTCCGGGGCGGCTCGAAGAACCGAACTCCGGTGCGCAAATTGCGCACCTGAGAATCTCGATATCCCGGGTCTGGTCCTTCGGGCCATCCCGGAATGACAATGCAAAACAAAAACCCCGCGGCTCACGCCGCGGGGTTTTGCCTTTCGTCGTTTGCAGTTCAGTGCGCCAGGATCGCCAGCAGCAGCAGCGCCACGATGTTGGTGATCTTGATCATTGGGTTCACCGCGGGTCCCGCCGTGTCCTTGTAGGGATCGCCGACGGTGTCGCCGGTCACCGCGGATTTGTGGGCATCAGAGCCCTTGCCGCCGAAATGGCCGTCCTCGATGTACTTCTTGGCGTTGTCCCAGGCGCCGCCGCCCGAGGTCATGGAGATCGCGACGAACAGGCCCGTCACGATCACGCCGAGCAGCATGGCGCCTACGGCCGAGAACGCCGCCGACTTGCCGGCCGCGCCGCCGCCCGCGATCGCATAGATCAGGAAGTAGACGACGATCGGCGAGAGCACCGGTAGCAGCGAGGGGATGATCATCTCCTTGATCGCCGCGCGCGTGAGCAGGTCGACCGCCTTGCCGTAGTCAGGCTTGTCGGTGCCCTGCATGATGCCCGGCTTCTCGCGGAATTGCCGCCGCACCTCCTCGACGATCGCGCCTGCCGCACGGCCGACCGCGGTCATGCCCATCGCGCCGAACAGATACGGCAACAGACCGCCGAACAGCAGGCCCACCACGACGTAGGGATTGTTCAGCGAGAAGTCCGGATTGACGCCGGCGAAGTAGGGATACTGCGCGGAGCCGGCCACGAAGAACTTGAGGTCCTCGTTGTAGGCCGCGAACAGCACCAAGGCACCCAGACCGGCCGAGCCGATCGCGTAGCCTTTGGTGACCGCCTTGGTGGTGTTGCCGACCGCGTCGAGGGCGTCGGTCGACTTACGCACCTCCTTCGGCAGTCCCGCCATTTCGGCAATGCCGCCGGCATTGTCGGTGACGGGGCCGAAGGCGTCGAGGGCGACGATCATGCCGGCCAGCGCCAGCATGGTGGCGGTCGCGATCGCGATGCCGAACAGGCCGGCGAGGCTGTAGGTGACCAGGATGCCGGCGATGATGACGATCGCAGGCAACGCGGTCGCTTCCATCGAGATGGCGAGGCCCTGGATCACGTTGGTGCCGTGGCCGGTGACCGAGGCCTGGGCGATCGACTTCACCGGACGATAGTCGGTGCCGGTGTAGTATTCGGTGATCCAGATGATCAGCGCGGTGACGACGAGGCCGACCACGCCGCATTCGAACAGCGCCATGCCGGTGTAGTTGACGCCCTCGAGCTTGCCGAAGCCGATCAGGTAGTAGATCACCAGGGCGATGCCGATCAGCGACAGGATGCCGGTCGCGATCAGGCCCTTGTAGAGCGCGCCCATGATCGACTGGCTCGGCCCGAGCTTGACGAAGAAGGTGCCGATGATCGAGGTGATGATGCAGATGCCGCCGATCGCGAGCGGCAGCGTCATCATGTTGGCGAGGATCGGCGTCTTGGCGAAGAAGATCGCCGCCAGGACCATGGTGGCGACCGCGGTCACCGCATAGGTCTCGAACAGGTCGGCCGCCATGCCGGCGCAGTCGCCGACGTTGTCGCCGACGTTGTCGGCGATGGTCGCGGGATTGCGCGGATCGTCCTCGGGAATGCCGGCCTCGACCTTGCCGACGAGGTCGCCGCCGACGTCCGCACCCTTGGTGAAGATGCCGCCGCCGAGACGGGCGAAGATCGAGATCAGCGAGGCGCCGAAGCCGAGCGCCACCAGGGCGTCGACAACGACGCGGCTGTCAGGCGCCAGCTTCAGCGAATGGACCAGGAAGGCGAAATAGAGGGTCACGCCCAGCAGCGCGAGACCGGCCACCAGAAGGCCAGTGATGGCGCCCGCCTTGAAGGCGAGCTCGAGGCCGCCGGCCAGCGACGTCGTCGCGGCCTGGGCGGTGCGCACATTGGCGCGGACCGAGACGTTCATGCCGATGAAGCCTGCGGCGCCGGACAGGATCGCACCGATGGCGAAACCGATGGCGACGTAGAGCCCGAGGAAATAGGCAAGCAACACGAAGATGACGATGCCGACGATACCGATGGTGGTGTATTGGCGCCGGAGATAGGCTTGTGCGCCTTCGCGCACCGCCGCTGCGATCTCCTGCATGCGCGGCGACCCCGCATCCGCGCCCAAGACCGAAGACGTCGCCCAAATCGCGTAGGCGACGGAAAGCGCTCCGCAGAGCACTATCAACCATAATGCTGTCATGTGATGTTTGCCTCAGATCCTTGATGTACCCCCGGCGCCTTTTGTTGTCCGTCGTGCGGTGCAGCGCCTTGATTTTGAACAAAGCCGCCCCCTTGCCCTTAAGGGGCGGCTTCAGTCGGCCGCGAGCTTGCCAAAATCAAATTGACGGTGCAACGCCGGATGAGGCCGAAAAGGCCGATCTCGGCAGGTATTTAGGACCAAGCGCTGAGAACCAGGATGCCGGTTTGGAGCAATTGCTAGAAATGGCTGTAGGACAGCCGCGTCAAAAGCAGGTCCTGCCCCTGCCCGTCCAGGAAGCGCAGCGGCTTCTGCCCCTCGGTGATCGCACCGATTGCGGTCACGGCAACGCCCAGGGACCGCCCCGCGGCAATCAGCGTCTCGCATTGCGCCGGCGGAACGGTGCAGAGCACCTCGTAGTCATCGCCGCCCGCAAGCAGCGCCTCGACAGACGCGACGTTGCGGGCGCGAAGGCCGGCCGCCGCGGCCGAGAGTGGCAGGCTCGTCACGTCGACCGAAGCCGAGACCCCGGAGGCGGCGCAGAGCTTGGTCAGATCGCCGGCGAGGCCGTCGGAGACGTCCATCGCCGCGGTGGCATGATCGCGCACGGCCGGCGCCAGCACGTTGCGCGGCTGCGGCACCCGATAGCGCGAGACCAGAAAATCCCGTGCCGCGGGATCGGATGTCAGCGCGCTGGCGGCAGCGCCGCCTTTGAGCACGTCGAGGCCGAGCGCGGCATCGCCGATCGTGCCCGTCACCAGGACGCGGTCGCCCGGCCTTGCCCCGGTGCGGCCGATCATCCGCCCCCGAGGCACGCGGCCGAAGGCGGTGATCGAGATCATCTGCGGGCCCGGCGTCGACACCGTGTCGCCACCGAGCAGAGGACAAGCGAAGGTCTTCGCATCCTCGCCCAGCGCGTCCGCAAAGGGACGCAGCCAGGCATCCTCCTTGCTGCGCAGCGCCAGCGTCAGCACGAAGCCGGCCGGCGTCGCTCCTTTCGCCGCGAGATCGGACAGGTTCACCCGCAGCGCCTTGCGCGCGATGGTGTCGGGCGGATCGCCGGCAAGATAATGCACGCCCTCCACCACGGCGTCGGTGGTGACGACGATGTCCTCGCCGGACGAGGACAGCACCGCAGCGTCGTCGACCAACCCGAACGCGCCCGGATCGGTCGCCAGCGGCTTGAAATAGCGCGCGATGAGGGAGTCTTCGCCGGAGGGGTCCTGTGCGTTCGTCATCGGCGCCAACTCCACCCTCCGCCGTCATCGCCCGGCTTGACCGGGCGATCCAGTATTCGAGAGACAGTCGTGTTAGCCCGATAGGCCGCGGCGTACTGGATCACCCGCCTTCGCGGGTGATGACGACGGAGAATGGGGCAGTCGTCTCGCATCACTTCACCGCCCTCGCGGGAAACTACCCCCGCCCGAACTCGTCGCCGCGAAACTGGCGGCCGATCTGGTCGAGCACGGCATTGACCATGCCAGTCTCCTCACGGTCGACGAAGGCATTGGCGACGTCGACATATTCGGAGACCACCACCCGGCCCGGCACGTCCTTGCGATGCTGGAGCTCATAGGCTCCTGCCCGCAGCACTGCCCGCAGGATCGCCTCGATCCGCTTGAGCGGCCAGCCCTTCGACAGCGCCTCGTCGATCAGGGGATCGAGCTTCTTCTGGTCGCGGACGACGCCGGAAACGACGTCGCGGAAAAAGGCGGCTTCCGCCGGCAGATACGTCTCGCCCTCGACCTCGTTGCCGAGCCAATGGCTTTCGAACTCGGCAAAGATGTCGTTGATGCCCGCACCGGCGATGTCCATCTGGTACAGCGCCTGCACGGCTGCGAGCCGTGCCGCACCGCGCCGGTTCGCCTTCTTCTCGACAACGCCTGTCGGCTTCTTGGTGTTATCGGCCATGGCTTCAGGCCTGCGCCAGGCGGCGTTTTATGCGCAGCATCGCAAGCGCGGCGCGCGCGGCATCGCCGCCCTTGTTGAGCTCGCTGGCACGCGCCCGCGCCCAGGCCTGCGCCTCGGTGTTGACGGTGAGGATGCCGTTGCCGAGCGGCAGCTTTCGCGCCACGGCGAGGTCCATCAGCGCGCGCGAGGATTCCTGCGAGACGATCTCGAAATGAATGGTGTCGCCGCGGATCACGCAGCCGAGCGCGATCACCGCATCATAGGGCCTGCCGTTCGCCGCCGCGGCATCGACCGCGATGGCGACTGCCGCGGGGATCTCCAGCGCACCGGGAACCGTGATGACGTCGTGGGTCAGGCCGGCCACCTTCAGCTCCGCAACCGCGCCGTCCAGCAGCGCATCCTGGAGATCGTCATAGAACCGCGCCTCGACAATCAGCGCGCGCGCGCCGGAAATGTCGGTCTGGTCCTTCAGGGGTGCGCGCCGCGCGTCTGCCATCGTTCAATCCGTTTCGAAAGGGGTCGGCGCTATGTAGTAGCCGGAAGCATGTAAGCCAAGTTCTAAGAGACCGTCATTTCCGTCAGCCGCGCCGCGTAGCGGGCCATCAGGTCGACCTCGATATTAACCTCATCCCCCGCCTTCCAGCTGCCGATTGTCGTGACATCCAGCGTGTGCGGAATGATCAGCACCGAAAAGGTCACGTCTGCAACCGTATTGATCGTCAGCGAGACGCCGTCGAGCGTGATTGAGCCCTTAGTGGCGATGAACCGTGCCAGCTCCCGCGTCGTCGAGAGCACGAACCGCGCCATATCCGGCAAGTCCTCCCGGCTGACGATGGTTGCAATGCCATCGGCGTGGCCGGCGACGATATGGCCGCCGAGCTCGTCGCCGATCTTCAGCGCGCGCTCGAGGTTGAGCCTGGTGCCGACCTTCCAGCGCTTGGCCGTCGTCAGCGCCAGCGTCTCGGCCGCGGTGTCGACGTCGAACCAGGTCCTTGGCTTGGAGTCCATGCCATCCGCAACGCCCGAGCCAACCACGGTCAGGCAGACGCCGTTGCAGGCGATCGAGGCGCCGTCCGCAATCGTGCTCTGATCGTAGCGGCAGGCGATCCGGAGCCGGTGCAGCTGCCCCTGCGCCGTCGGCGTGAAGCTGACGATCTCGCCGATATCGGTGACAATGCCGGTGAACATTACGCGCGCTCGTAGATGGTGAGAGTATCCTTGCCGCAGGTCTCGCTAGCATGAACCTTGTAGGCCGGCGACTGCGTGATTTTCGACAGGGGCAATGCATCGAGCGCATCGACGCCGCCTTCGCCGACTGCTTCCGCTCCGCGGAACAGCCAGACCTCGTCGACGAGATCGGCCGCGACGAACGATGCCGCAACGCGGCTGCCGCCCTCGACCATCAGCCGCGTGATGCCCTTCTCCGCCAGCGCATGCAGCACGGCCGAAAGATCGAGCCCGGATGCACTCCCTGGAGGCATGCGCATGATTTGCGCACCGGCCGCGCCAAGGCGCGTCGCGGCGGCCGCTTCCGCAAGCTCGGAAGCGATCACCCAAAGCGGCGTCTCGCGCGCGGATCGAACCAGCTGGCTCGATGCGGGTATGCGCAGGCTCCGGTCGAGCACCACACGCACCGGCGAGCGCGCCGTCATGCCCGGCAGGCGGCAGTTGAGCTGCGGATCATCCGCCAGCACCGTGCCGATGCCGACCAGGATGGCATCGCTTTGCGCGCGGAGCAGATGCACGCGATTGCGTGCCGCCTCCCCCGTGATCGCAAGCGGCTTGCCGCCGGCCGCGCCGATCTTGGCGTCGGGCGAGACCGCGAGCTTCAGGATCACATGAGGACGCTGGTCCCGGATGCGGCGGAAATGTCCGGCATGATCGAACGCGGCCTCCGCCGCGCACAGACCGACGTCCACATTGATGCCGGCTGCGCGCAGGCGCGCATGGCCCTGGCCCGCAACTTCCGGATTGGGGTCCTCGATCGCCGCCACCACGCGCTTGATGCCGGCCGCGATCAGCGCATCGGCGCAAGGCGGCGACTTGCCGAAATGCGAGCATGGCTCCAGCGTGACGTAGAGCGTGGCCCCCCGCGCCGCTTCGCCCGCCCGCCGCAACGCCTCGGGCTCACCGTGCGGACGTCCGCCTGCTTGTGTCCAGCCGCGGGCGACGATGACGCCGTCCTTGACGATGACGGCGCCCACGGCCGGATTGGGCCAGGTACGCCCCTGCCCGCGCCGACCGAGCGCAAGCGCCAGCTCCATGAAACGGCGATCAGCATCCTTGGCCTCGCGGGCCTTCTGCGCGAACTGGTCTTCCAGGATGCGGAAGATCATTTGCGGATCGCGGCGAGCCGCGCTTCCTCCTCGCCGGAGAGCTCGCCGAGCACGTCGGCGAAATCCTTGGCCTCGCGGAAATTGCGGTAGACCGAGGCAAAGCGCACATAGGCGACATCGTCGAGCGTGCGCAGATGCTCCATCACGGTCTCGCCGATCACCTCCGAGGAGATCTCGGCCTCGCCACCGGTCTCGAGCTCGCGCACGATGGTGGAGACCATCTTCTCCACGCGCTCCGGCTCGACCTGCCGCTTGCGAAGTGAGATCTGCACCGAGCGCATCAGCTTGTCGCGGTCGAACGGCACGCGGCGGCCGTTGCGCTTGATCACCGTGAGCTCGCGCAGCTGCACGCGCTCGAAGGTGGTGAAGCGGAAATTGCAGGCGACGCACACGCGCCGCCTGCGGATCACGGACGAGTCCTCGGTCGGACGCGAGTCCTTTACCTGCGTATCGAGACTGTTGCAGTTCGGGCAGCGCATCCGTGTGACCTTTATTTTCGCATGATCTTTTCGGAAAACCGGTACCCACTTTTCCGGATCATGCGGCGCCTTACTGGTAGATCGGGAACCGGTCGGTGAGCGCCTTGACCCGTTCCTTGATCGCAGCCTCCACCAGCGGCGCCTTGCCGTCGGAGGATTGCGCGATCGCGTTGAGGACCTCTGCGATCATGCCGCCGACCTGCTGGAATTCGGCCACGCCGAACCCGCGGCTGGTCGCAGCCGGCGTGCCGAGCCGAATGCCCGAGGTCACAAAGGGCGATTCCGGGTCGAACGGAATGCCGTTCTTGTTGCAGGTGATGGCGGCGCGGACCAGCGCCTTCTCCGAGACGTTGCCCTTCAGGCCCTTCGGCCGGAGATCGACCAGCATCAGATGATTGTCGGTGCCACCGGAGACGATATCGAGACCATGGCCCTTCAGGGTCTCGGCCAACGCCTTGGCGTTCTCGACGATGTTCTTGGCGTAGACCTTGAAGTCCGGACGCAGCGCCTCGCCGAAGGCGACCGCCTTGGCTGCAATCACGTGCATCAAGGGACCGCCCTGCAGGCCCGGGAAGATCGCCGAGTTGAGCTTCTTGGTCAGCGTCTCGTCATTCCACAGCATCAGGCCGCCGCGCGGACCGCGCAGCGACTTGTGCGTCGTGGTGGTGGTGACGTGCGCATACGGCACCGGCGAGGCATGCACGCCGCCGGCGACGAGGCCGGCGAAATGCGCCATGTCCACCAGCAGGTAAGCGCCGACGCTGTCGGCGATCTCGCGGAAACGCTTGAAGTCCCAGGCGCGCGAATAGGCCGAGCCGCCGGCGATGATCAGCTTCGGCTTGACCTCTTCGGCCTGCTTGGCCACCGCATCCATGTCAATGATCTGGTCCTCGCGGCGCACGGTGTAGTGCGCCGCCTTGAACCACTTGCCGCTCATGTTCACGGGCGAGCCATGGGTGAGATGGCCGCCGGCGGCGAGATCGAGACCCATGAAGGTGTCGCCGGGCTGCAGCAGCGCCAGGAACACCGCTTGGTTCATCTGGCTGCCGGAGTTCGGCTGCACGTTCGCAAAGCTGGCACCGAACAGCTTCTTGGCGCGATCAATCGCAAGGTTCTCGGCGACGTCGACCCACTCACAACCGCCGTAATAGCGCGCGCCCGGATAACCTTCCGCGTATTTGTTGGTCATGACCGAACCCTGCGCTTCCAGCACGGCCCGGCTGACGATGTTCTCGGAGGCGATCAACTCGACCTCGTGGCGCTGCCGGCCGAGCTCGCCCTTGATGGCGGCGGCGATTTCCGGATCAGCCTGCTCGAGCGAGGCGGTGAAAAACGAATCGGGCGCGGAGGCGGACTTGGGTGCGGTCATCTTGCGAATATCTCCACCGCCGCAGCCTTTTGGCGGGCTACGGGCGGGTCTGGTGTGGCGGTCGGAAGCACGCGCGATCTACCACATCGGCCGACCGCGGCCAAGCATTTGCGGGTCGGGCCTGATATTTATGCAAGATATGGTGGGATTGTAGGTTTTCAGCCCGGGAGCGGTTGCGAGACCGCTCCCTGTCAAGATCCGGGCTGGGGCCGCCTTGGGCCTCATTCCTGAAGGTCGTGCTAAAGCCCCGTGTACCCCGCCTTCACTGGGTCGACGCTGCCGTCGAGCTGGCGCAGATAGGTCAGGCCGCAGACGGTCAACCTGTGACTGTCGGTCTCGCCGGCTTCCATCAGGATGTTGAGGTAATTCGTAACCTTTTCACGCGCCTCGGCGCTGGCCGCCGCGGTGCGGTTGGCGAGCAGGTCGTAGGTCTGCATGATGCGGTCGATGGCGGCTTCCATGGCATCCTCTGGTTCGGGGGGATTGTGGGAGTTTCGATCAGGCAACCGCTTTGGCCTCGGTCCGCGCCTGGAACCGGCCGATCGCCTTGTTGGCCAGCCTGATCTTGTTGAATTCACCCTGCTGGAGCAGTTTGACGATCAGGTGAAGCAGGCGGTCGTCGGTAACCAGAGTGTCCGGGATTGCGCCGGAGCGGCGAAGGTAGTTCGCGGCGATGGCGTAGGCCTCGCTGACGAGTTCCACGTTCATCACCCGAAGCCCGCGCTCGACCAGCATCGCCGTTTCTCCGATCCGAAGAAGATAAGCGCCGAGCCCGGAACTGGTTCCTGGCTGCCGGGGGATTTTTTCGCAGGTGCAAAAAAGATATCAACGCACCGGTCCGGGGCAACTCCGGACCAGCGCGCTTGGGGAAGTCAGGCACGTTCGGGAGGGCTGCCGGTCTTGTTGCGGGCCGGCTTCGCCCAGATCCCTTTAGAACTCAAAGGCGATAGAGGATCTGGTCGGTCCAGAACCGCTCCAGGCGGTGCAGCGACTTGTTGAGGGTCGCGAACTCGTCGCCGGAGATGCCGCCGACCTGCTCCACCGTCTTGACGTGCTTCTGGTAGAGCGCATCGACGATGCGGCGGACTTCCTGGCCCTGCGGGGTCAGGCGGATGCGCACCGAGCGGCGATCGACCCGCGAGCGCTGATGATCGAGGAAGCCGAGCTCGACGAGCTTCTTCAGATTGTAGGAGACGTTGGAGCCGAGATAGTAACCGCGCGTGCGCAATTCGCCCGCGGTCAGCTCCTTGTCGCCGATGTTGTAGAGCAAGAGCGCCTGGACCGAGTTGATGTCCGCGCGGCCGCGGCGATCGAATTCGTCCTTGATCACGTCGAGGAGCCGGCGATGCAGCCGCTCCACCAGAGTCAAAGCTTCCAGATAGAGCGACTGCACCGAACCCTGCTGGCCGGAGACGCGCTCTGCGGTATCTGCCGCAGTTGCGACGGCTTTCATCATGACACTTCCCCTGTTGTCGTTTTTATCGACACTTATTCGACGAAACTTTTGTCCCGTCTGATAGGTGCAACTTAAGAGGGGCGTTTGAAGATCGGCTTAAATAAGAGAATAAAGAGATCATGAATTTAAGACAGTGAATTGCGCATTAAGCCTGTGCCACAAGTACTTTTTGAAAGCCTCTGTTGACCTTCGCAAGGTCCTGTTCACCCTCCGTCCGCCCCTGTTGTCGCATTCCAGAACAGCCCCGCTCCGTTTCGAAACGCACGCGTAAGAGCTGTGGCGGAACCGGCTGGTCAATGAAAACTTGCCGCGAATTTTAGGCAACCAGCGGTCAACCAAACGCGCACACTCTCATGTCCCGGACAACATGCAGCGCGCAGCGATGCATCGCCGAGCCGGGACCCAGATAGCCGGAAACGAGATCGCGGAGAGATGGGCCCCGGCTCTGCAACGCATCACGCCGCAAGTGCGGCGCGCTGCATTGCGTCCGGGGCACGTTTGCGCCTACGGCGGCCGCTCGCGCGCGGCCATCCAGGCGAGCGCGAGATAAGCGGCAAGCATGAAGACCTCGACGCCGACCACGACCAGGCTGCCGCCGTAGATTCCCGGGAACATCAGCTCGATCACGGCCATCGACACCACGGTCGTCAGCCACACCACCGCGCCCCAGGGCGTCGCCAGCCAGAGGCCGACCGCGGCGACGAGCTCGATCACCGCGAAGTACACGGTCGCGGCCTGCCAGGCCATCGACTGGTTCTCGAACGCCTCGTCCTCGCCGCCGACGAAGCCCGTGACCTGCGCCCAGTGATAGAGGCCTTTCAGGATCGAGAGCAGCGCCATCACCCGCAGGAACAGCACCAGCCGGCGGGTCCAGACATTGTCGTCGGACTCCGGGCGCTCCGAGGAGATCGCCGCCACCGAGAGCGCGCTCTCTCGGGCAGTGTCACGGGCAGCGTCCCTGGCATTGGCGCCGCCCTGGGCCGCATCGCGGGTGGATATCTCGGACATGGCCCCTTCTGGCTGCTTCGGCCCGCAAAATCAATCGGCTGCCCAAGTCAGGTTCAGATCTGCCTTGCGGCAGGTCAAGCCGCGGTGACGGGAACCATGCGAGCTGGTATAAGAATAATTCCAGCCGGAGGAAGAGTAATGGCGATCAAATACGGACGTCCGATCGAATTGCGCGACGTTTCGCGCCGGGACAGCACCGCGGTGCCGCATGCCCTCGATCTGACCGTTCGTCCGCGCCGCAACCGCAAGGCCGAGTGGGCTAGGCGCATGGTGCGCGAGAACGTCCTCACCACCGACGATCTGATCTGGCCGCTGTTCCTGATCGACGGCACCAACAAGCGCGAGCAGGTCGCCTCGATGCCGGGCGTCGACCGCCTCAGCGTCGACCAGGCCCTGCGCGAGGCCGAGCGCGCGATGAAGCTGACCATCCCCTGCATCGCGCTGTTTCCCTATACCGATCCCTCTTTGCGCGACGAGGAAGGTTCGGAAGCCACCAACCCGAACAACCTGGTCTGCCAGGCCGTGCGCGCGATCAAGAAGGAGTTTCCCGAGATCGGAATCCTCTGCGACGTCGCGCTCGATCCGTTCACCAGCCACGGCCATGACGGCCTGATCTCCGACGGCAAGATCCTGAATGACGAGACGGTCGCCGTGCTGGTGCGTCAGGCCTTGGTGCAGGCCGAAGCCGGCTGCGACATCATCGCGCCCTCCGACATGATGGACGGCCGCGTCGCCGCGATCCGCGAGGGGCTGGACCGCGCCGGCCTGCTCGACGTGCAGATCATGGCCTATGCCGCGAAATACGCCTCCGCCTTCTATGGCCCGTTCCGCGACGCCATCGGCTCGGCCAAGACGCTCACCGGCGACAAGCGCACCTACCAGATGGACAGCGCCAACACCGATGAAGCGCTGCGCGAGGTCGAGCTCGACATCGCCGAGGGCGCCGACATGGTGATGGTGAAGCCCGGCATGCCCTATCTCGACGTGGTCCGCCGCGTGAAGGACACCTTTGCGATGCCGACCTTCGCCTACCAGGTCTCCGGCGAATACGCGATGATCGCCGCAGCCGCCAACAACGGCTGGCTCGACGGCGACCGTGCCATGATGGAAAGCCTGCTCGCCTTCAAGCGCGCCGGCGCCGACGGTGTGCTGAGCTATTTTGCGCCGAAGGCGGCGGAGAAGCTGCGCAGCCAAGCGTAGGGTCTCGCAGCTGTCGTAGGTGGGCCAAGCGAAGCGGGCCCACCGATCCACCCATCGTTTAAGTCGGCGGGCAATGGTGGGCACGGCGCTGCGCGCCTTTGCCCCCTACAGCATCCGCGCTTGTGGCCTCCCTTCGCCCCCGAATCGCCGGAATATTTCGGCTTGCTGCCGCCCGCGCGCCCTTGGCACGGGCATGGCCTGTTCCCATGTCCTGCGAGGGGGCTTCGCTGGGAGAACGGACCATGTCGTACAACTCGGGCAATTCGGGCGGCTGGCGCAATGACGGCGCCATGCAACCGCATGCCTACGACCCCGACCTGCATCCGGAGCTGTTCCGGGGCGTCGCGACGCGGCGGGTGTTCGCCTTCCTGATCGACATGGTCGTGATCTCGGTGCCGGTGATCCTCGGCTACATCTTCATCGCCTTGTTCGGCGTGGTCACCCTCGGCATCGGCTGGGCGCTGTTCTGGATCGCCTGGCCGGCCTCCGTGATCTGGGCCATCGTCTATTACGGCGCCAGCATCGGCGGTGCGTCCTCCGCCACGGTCGGCATGCGCCTGATGGACCTGGAGCTGCGCACCTGGTACGGCGCGCCCGGCTACTTCGTGCTCGGCGCCACCCATGCCGTGCTGTTCTGGGTGACGGTCTCGTTCCTGTCGCCGTTCGTGGTGCTGGTCGGCCTGTTCAACGGCCGCCGTCGCCTGCTGCACGATTTCGTGCTGGGAACGGTCGTGATCAACAATTCGGTTCGGATACCCGCACCGCAGGCGGCGCGGACATGGTGAGCTAATCGATTGACCCGGGGCTTTGGGAGCGCGATGCTGATGCCTGTTTCGGAGGCTCACGACGTCCCTTGACCCAGCACTCGCGCGACACCCCCCAGTTTTACCTCACGGCGCCTTCCCCCTGCCCGTATCTGCCGGGCCGGCATGAGCGCAAGGTGTTCACGCATCTGGTCGGAGACCGGGCCGGCGACCTCAACGACCTCCTGACCCATGGCGGTTTCCGCCGCAGCCAGTCGATCGCCTACCGTCCCGCCTGCGACCAGTGCCGGGCCTGCGTCTCGGTCCGGGTCATCGCCAACGAGTTCCGCCCCTCGCGCAACTTCCGCAAGGTGATGGCCCGCAACGCCGACATCATCGGCGAGCAGCGCAGCGCGGTGCCGACCTCCGAGCAATATTCCGTGTTCCGCGCCTACCTCGACGCCCGCCACCGCCACGGCGGCATGGCCGACATGACGGTGCTCGACTACGCCATGATGGTCGAGGACAGCCACGTCGAGACCCGCATCATCGAATACCGCAAGCGCGGCCCGGACAGCGGCATCACCGGCCGCGGCGAGGAGCTGATCGCGGTGGCGCTCACCGACGTCCTCAGCGACGGCCTGTCGATGGTCTATTCGTTCTTCGATCCTGGCCAGGTCAGCCGCTCGATGGGCACCTTCATGATCCTCGACCACATCGCACGCGCCCGCCGGCAAGGGCTGCCTTACGTCTATCTCGGCTACTGGATCGAAGGCTCCAAGAAGATGGACTATAAGGCCCGCTTCCTGCCGCAGCAGCGCCTCGCCCCGTCAGGCTGGCTCCGCATCGACGCGCAGGGCGACACGGCATCCGAGCCGCAGGATTAGCGAATGGTGAGTGGTGAGTAGCGAATAGGAGAACGACCCCACCTGCTCGCTACTCGCCATTCGCCACTCACCCAAAAAACGTATCGGCCAGCAGCTTCAGATTCAAAATCACGATGATGCCCGCGACGATCCAGGCGACCGCGGCAACCGACATCGGAATCGCGAACTTGCCCATCTTGCGGCGGTCGGAGACGAAGCGGACCAGCGGGATCACCGCGAAAGGCAGCTGCATCGACAGCACGACCTGGCTGAACACGAGCAAATCCGCCGTGCCGCGCTCGCCGTAGATCGCGGTGACGATGATCACGGGAACGATGGCGATGCCGCGCGTCAAGAGGCGGCGCGCCCAGCTGGGCAGGCGCAGGTCGAGAAAGCCCTCCATCACGATCTGGCCGGCGAGCGTCGCAGTGACCGTCGAGTTGAGACCGGAGGCGAGCAGCGCTACCGCGAACAGCGTCGAGGCGATGCCGAGGCCGAGCAGCGGCGACAGCAGCTCGAACGCCTGCTCAATCCCGGCCACGTCGGAATGGCCGCTCTTGTGGAAGGTCGCAGCAGCGACGACGAGGATCGCGGCGTTGATGAACAGCGCCAGCATCAGCGCGATGGTCGAGTCCGTCGTCGCCCATTTGATCGCTTCGCGCCGGCCGGTGTCGTTGCGTTCATAAGCGCGCGTCTGCACGATCGAGGAGTGCAGGTAGAGATTGTGCGGCATCACGGTGGCGCCGATGATGCCGATCGCGATGTAGAGCATGTCGGAATTGGTGAAGATCTCGCTCTTGGGCACGAAACCCCGCAAGACCTCTGCCACCGGCGGAGCCGCCGCCGCGATCTGCACCGCGAAGCAAACGGCGATCACCACCAGCAGCGCGATGACGAAAGCCTCCAGGAAGCGGAAGCCGCGATTCATCAGCAGCAGCAGCAGGAAGGCGTCGAGCGCGGCGATCAATGCGCCGCCAATCAGGGGAATGCCGAACAGCAATTTCAGCGCGATCGCCGTGCCGATCACCTCGGCGAGATCGCAGGCGATGATGGCGGCCTCGCAGGCGAGCCAAAGCAGGAAGTTCACTACCCGCGGATAGGAGGCGCGGCAGGCCTGCGCGAGATCGCGGTCGGTGACGATTCCGAGCCGAGCCGCCAGCGACTGGAGCAGGATCGCCATCAAGTTCGAGATCAGGATGACGGAGAGCAGCGTGTAGCCGAACTTCGACCCGCCGGCGAGATCGGTCGCCCAATTGCCGGGGTCCATGTAGCCGACCGAGACGAGGTAGCCCGGCCCGACGAAGGCCAGCAACCGCCGCCACCACCGGCCGGCGGCCGGAATGGCGACTGTGGAATTGACCTCAGCGAGGCTCTTGGTGATGGGGGCGTCAGCGCGCCAGCCGGCGAGGTCGGGAGTGATGTGGGGTGATCTGGCATCCATGTCGGCAGAATACCCAACTTCGTTCTTATTGCAACTCATTTGCAACTGCATCTAGCGGCGAACGTACCGCCGCGGATTGTGGGGAGATCGCCTCTTGTCGGGAAGCGGGTGGGTTTGGTGGTCATCGGGGGCCAACATCGGCAAATTCGCCTTTACGGGATATGCGCCATGTCAACGCCGCCTCGCCTCCCTGACACTTTCAACCGCCTCGCCTGGTCCAATCTCGCAGCGCAGTCGGCCGAGCAGATTGCGCTCGCGGCAGCGCCCATCGTCGCCGTGCTGACGCTGGGAGTGGCCGAAGGGCAGACCGGCCTGCTCCAGACCGCACTCACCCTGCCCTTCGTCCTGTTCGCCATCCCCGCCGGCGTGCTTGCCGACCGAATTTCCCGCCGCAGGCTGATGGCGAGCGCCGAGGCGCTGCGGGCGGTGGCGCTCGCGGCCGTCGTGCTGCTGCTCGCGCTGGGAGCCCTCAACCTGCCGCTGCTGGCCCTGCTCGGCTTCGCCGCCGTGTGCGGCACCGTCGTTTACAGCGTGGCAGCACCGGCGCTGGTGCCCTCGCTGGTGAGCTCCGACCTGTTGCCGGCGGCCAATGCGCGCATCGAGCTGGCGCGCACCATCGCCTTCGCCAGCGGCCCTGCCCTCGGCGGTGCGCTGGTTGGGTGGTGGGGCGCGAGCCCGGCGTTCGGCTTTGCCGCGGCGCTCTCGGCCATCGCGGTCGTGCTGCTCTCCGGCATCTACGAGCCCGCACGCGCGCCTGCGCCCCGGCGGCATCCGCTCCAAGAGATCCGCGAGGGCGCGGCCTTCGTGTTTCACCATCCGCTGCTGCGGCCGGTCTTCATCACCCAGTTCATCTTCAACACCGGCTGGTTCCTGCAGATCGCCGTGTTCGTGCCCTACGCCGTGCGCCATCTCGGTCTGAGCGCCGCCGGTGTCGGCACGGTGCTGACGATGTACGGCGTCGGCATGGTGATCGGCGCGCTCCTCGCCACGCGCGTGATGAAGCGCATCGCCTTTGGCACTGTGGTGGGCCTCGGCCCCGTCGCCGGCTTTGTCGCCGCCTTGGTGATGGCGCTGACGGTGCTGGTCCCCTCGCCCTGGCTCGCGGGCTTGAGCTTCTTCCTGCTTGGCGTCGGCCCGATCCTGTGGGTGATCTCGACCACAACGCTGCGCCAGTCCGTGACGCCGCCGCGCCTGCTCGGCCGCGTCTCCGCCATCAACATCATGAGCTACAGCGCCCGCCCGCTCGGTTCAGTGCTGGGCGCGCTCGTCGGCGGCCTCTGGAGCGCGGAGGCATGCCTCTATGTCGCCGCCGCATTGTTCGGCATGCAGGCGCTGGTGATCCTGCTGTCCCCGGCGGTGGGACTGGACCGGCAGCCGGACATGGTGGGAGACGAGGTGGCGGCGCGGTGCTGACCACAAGTGCATTGCGAGGAGCGTAGCGACGAAGCAATCCAGGGTCCCTCCGTCGCGGGACTCTGGATTGCTTCGCTGCGTTCGCAATGACGGCGTCTGTTGAGGCCGCGGAGACTAACCCGCCAGATAGCGCTCGTAGCTGCCCCTGACCGGCTCGCTCGCGTCGACTTCCGGATCAAGCGTGTAGAGATCCTGCGCGCGGCCGATGCCGCGCAGCGCGTAGCGGCCGGTGGAGACGAGGTAGCGGCGGCCGGCGGCATCGAGGCCCTTGTAGAATTCGGTCGAGGCCAGGAGCTCACGATCGACCGAGCGGCTCATCGAGGCGATGCGGCTGACCTCGTTGACGGTCGGGCCGACCACGGTGAAATCAAGCCGGTCCTCGCTGCCGATATTGCCGTAGAAGACCTCGCCGACATGCAGGCCGATATAGGCTGACGTGGTCGGACGGCCCTCCGCCGCCCGCCGCTCGTTCAGCGCAGCGACATTCTTGCGGAACAGGTGCTCGGCGCGGAGCGCGGCCCGCCGCGCATCCGCCATGTCCTCGCCCCAGAACATCGCGAGCACCCCGTCGCCGATCAGCTTCAGCACGTCGCCGCCGGCTTCGTGGATCGGATCGATCACGGCCTGCGCATAGTCGTTGAGGAATGGGATGATCTCGTCGGGACCGATGCTCTCGCTGATGCCGGTCGAGCCGCGCAGGTCCGAATACCACAGCACGGCATTGATGCGCTCGGTGACGCCGCGCGAGATGCGCCCGCGCAGCACCTGCTCGGAGGCGTCGCGGCCGAGATAGACGCGGCCGAGCGTGCGCGCGATGTCGACCTGCTGCGCCGACTTGATCGCGAGCCCCAACACCGGAACCAGATCGCGCAGCGCTTCCAGCTCCAGTCCGGAGAACCCGCTCGCGCGGCGGGTGGTCCAGCAGGAATAGAGGCAATCCATCAGGCCGAGCGCGCCGTTCTCTCCGAAGCGGTGGACGAAGGCGAGATAGTGCTTGTGGCCTTTCTCGGCGAGCTCGCCGATCTGCGAGAAATCCATCGACGGCGCATCGGCGAGATCGATCACCATCTCGTCGTGGCCATTCTCGAGCATGTGGAAGAACACCGAGCGGCGCCAGCTCTTGGCGGCGTCGCCGTCGGCGGTCGAGCCGTATTCGAAGGCATCGCTCTCGTTGCTGGGACGATCGCTCCAGCGGAAGCCGCGGCCTTCATAGATCGGATGCAGCGTGTCGATGACGACGAGGCCACGCGACAATTCCAGCCCCTCGGCGCAGCAACGCTCGCAGAAGCCGCGGAGCAGTTCAATTTCGGGCAGGCCCGTGAGCCCCTGGCCGGTCAGCCAGTTCATCAGCGTAAGGCGCGAGGTCAATTGCATGCGCCATTATGGCGTGCATTCGTGACGAGCGGAAGGCGGATGTCCGCATACAACCCAAAGGCTCCCCGCCGGCAGCAGGTCGAATATGCCGCAGACGCGGTTGACGCGCTCTCGCCGCGGGCTGCAAATGCGCCGATGACACGGCCGATCGGAAATACGAGGACATGACCCAGCGCCAGCTTCCGATCATCCTGGCGCTCGGCACCACGCAGACTCTGGCCTGGGCCTCCAGCTATTATCTGCCGGCGCTGCTCGCCGATCCAATGGGACGCGAGCTCGGTGTCTCCTCCAACTGGATCTTCGGCGCGTTTTCGGCCGCGCTGGTGCTCTCCGCAATGCTGGGCCCGCGCATTGGACGGCAGATCGATCTCGTCGGCGGCCGTCAGGTGCTGTCGGCGTCCAACGTGACCATTGCCGCCGGCCTCGTGCTGCTTGGCATCTCGCAGTCGGTGATGGTGATGGCGATCGCCTGGCTGGTGCTCGGCATCGGCATGGCAATGGGGCTCTACGATGCCGCCTTCGCCGCTTTGGGGCGCATCTACGGCACCGAGGCGCGCAGGCCGATCACCGGCATCACGCTGATGGCGGGCTTCGCCTCCACCGTCGGCTGGCCGCTCACCGCCTGGGGCCTGTCGCATTTCGGCTGGCGCGAAACCTGTTTTGCCTGGGCCGCTGCCAATATCCTGATCGGCCTGCCGCTCAATTTCTTCATGCTGCCGGTCATCAAGGGCGCCAAGCAGGCGGCAGCCGCGGCCGCGAAGCCGCATGTGCCGCTCGACCGCACCATGATCTTGCTGGCCTTCATCTTCGCTGCGGTCTGGACTGTCACCGGCGCGATGGCCGCGCATTTTCCGCGCATCCTGGAGGCGATGGGGGCAACGCCCGCCGAGGCGATCGCGGCCGGCGCATTGATCGGGCCGGCGCAGGTCGGTGCACGCATGTTGGAGGCCGGCTTCCTCAGCCGCTTCCATCCGCTGTGGTCGACGCGGCTCGCCTGCCTCACCCACCCGCTCGGCGCCGTGATCGTCGCAATCTTCGGCGGCGCTGCGGCGAGCGCGTTCGCGTTGTTCCACGGCTCCGGCAACGGCATTCTGACGATCGCCCGCGGCACCCTGCCGCTGTCGATCTTCGGCCCGAAGGATTTCGGCTACCGCCTCGGCATCATCGGCGCGCCGGCACGGATGGCGCAGGCGGTGGCGCCGCTCGCCTTCGGCCTGCTCATCGACCTCATGGGCGCCAAGGTGCTGATTGTCTCATCCGCGCTCAGCCTCTCGGCGCTGGCCGCGCTGTTCCTGATCCGCGCCGGGCGGCGGCCGGATTGACCAGACCTTAGCTTTCGCGCACAAGCGGGCTATGAGCGACGACAACAGCCCGCCCCGCACATTCAAAGGCCTCGTGCGCTGGGCGACCACGCCGCCGCAGGCTTGGGGCGTTTATCTGCTCGCGATCCTCCTGGTCTGGCTGATCTCGTTCTATGCCGGCACGCTGAAACCGAAGAAGACGCCGGAGGCGAGCCCGCCGACAGCAACCGCGCCGAAGGGCTAAGCCACCCTTAGACGCCGGCAATCCATTGTGCCGACGTGAAGTGCTCGAGCGGTGCAAAGCTGCCCTTCGCCAATCCAGCCAGCACCAGCACGACGGCGAGCGTGTCGGCAATCTTGTGCATCGAGGCCGGGCGGCGGCCGGATTGACGCTTGCCCCGACCGGATGCCCTTCCTGTTGGCGCGCTCTTCGACCACATCATGGCGGATAGAGATCGCCATCACCTCGCTTCTCGTCCGGAGGACTGGTTGGCGGATCGTGTGCCGTTAAAGGCACCCCGTTCGCAACCAGTCGCGCGAGCTGCGGCGCGGCGGCGCTGGTACCGACGAGGCGAAACACGGCGCCGCTTCGATTGCCACCGGCGCGTACGCCCTGGAGAGCATCCGACTCGTCGCAAAACAGCGCGTAGTCGGGACCAACTCGCCGTGGGAGGGGCCCGGTTCGTGCGCGGCCCGCCGACGAATAAGGCGACTTGCGTTTCGGCGCCGACAGAATATAGCCGCCCGCCACGTGCACACCCGCGACGCTGTCCGTACCAATCCCGTTAAGGGTGCCCAGGCGAGAAACAAGCGACCCGGTCTTGTCGAACTCTCCACCGGCATATTTGCAGCCGGCCTCGGCCGCGCGGGCCGTCTCCCAGCCGGCATCGACAAAATACGAGCGCTTCGCGCCGGTGCGCATGTTCATGTTCGGATCGGTACGAGCCACATAGGCATGAACCTCGTTCCCCGCCTCGATGCCCTCGACCTTGATCTTCCAATTCCCATGTTTGGGCACCATCCCGGCTCCGGCGATGGTGGGCTCGACCGCAAGCAGCCACACCCTGTTGTCACCCCAGTCAACCGGGGCATACGCGCCGGTGTAGGGCGGAAGAGCGGGTACCGCGGGCGGTGGAGGTGGGGGGCCGGGGGGCGCAGGACCGGTGGTCGACGAGGAGCTACAACCGCCCGGCGAGGTGAGCGTAACAACGACATCGTCGCTGTGGTTCTTCTTCATCCAGACTTCGACAAAGCAGAGCACGGTGTTGTCGGGAGGAAGGCGCCAGGTCCATTCGACATGATCGGGGTCTGCCATGGATTGCCTGAGGAAACGGACGTGGCCCTCGCTCAGATACGTGTTGCCGGCGGACAGGAAGATATCAAGCTTTGGATTTCCGGAAGTACCGTCATAGTAAGTGACAAGCTCCCTCAGCTTCTCCTCGAGCGGCGCGGTGCCATCGTGAGGTCCGGTCGTCGGTCCGTAGCTGACATTGATCACCACGTTCGTTATGCGGGAATCGACAAATGACATGATGTATTCGATTGCGTCCGCGACGTAACCCTTCAGCCAAACGCCGGTCGCATCACGAAGACAACTCTCCGGAAACTGCACGAACACGATATCGGCTTCGCAAGCGGGATCGGTCAAGGGATCTCCGGGATTCCAACTCGGCGGATCGCGCCGCGCGATGCGCGCCGAGGGCGGTATGCGTCCCGCGAGGACGTCCATCACGTGTGCGCCATGCGAACGCTGATGCTTCAAGCTCCTGAAACCCGCATCGGCGTAGCAGCCATCCTCGTCGACCGTGTTCGCCCTCTTGTGCAACAGGATCCAGTCGTCGAGCCCGATCACGCCTGGTACGGATTCGCGAAAGAACTCGAGGCCGTAATTGAAGTCGAACGGCTTCTCGCCGAAAACGTCGGCGCCGACCGGGATCGGGGCTCTGGCTGGATCCTCGTTCTGGTCCCAGATGCCGCGCACGCGTGTCCCGGTTGCGACACCCGCGGTCCATTTGACAAACGGAGCGGCGGCGAACGGACAGCCATCGTCGATCACGCCGATGAGGAGAGATGTTGGTGGTTGTTCGCTCGCGGACCTAACCCGCTGCGCCCCCTTTTCTATGGCTGTCGGCTTCAACGGAAGCGACAACTCGACCCGGGATACGTTGTCGTTCCATGCCCGGAAACTTTCCGACCTGACGGCCGCCTTGTAAGCCCGTATGGTCAGATATCGCGAGTTCGGACTGGTCAATCCGAATTCGGCGCCGAAGATGTCACGACTTAGAGCTCTCACAAAGTCACCGGCCAGCCCGGCGTGCTTAAGCTCCACGAACAGGAATAGCTTGGACTCCCGCTCGTCGAAAAAGTCGAAGTTCTTGAATTCGCTCGCGATTGCGTATCGGAGATACGGGTCAAAGCATCTCGGCAATTCCTCGGCCATGGAATGCACTCCACTTCGGCTGCAGGGACGTGTTTCCTACGGAAATCTTGTCGAAACTTCGTAGTAGGCCTTGTCCCATAGTTCCTTCATTAGGAGGGACTGCGTAACAGTCCCTCCTGTGGTTTCCGAATAGAACTTGTTGGCATTGAGCGCCTGGTCAGCGTGGAAGGGATTGAAGTCCGTCCTGGAGTTGCTGTCCGCGTAGCCCGCGTTGAACGTGCGGCTCTTGGTCCCTGTGCTCCCCAGACAACGGCCGACGAAGTACTCGCCCAAGGCGATACCCAGCATCCGCCCTGCCATGCTGTCGACCGGAAAATGAACTCCGGCCACGACCCGATTGGTTGCGATCCGTGCGGCCTGCCGGTCGAGCTGCTCGACGATCTCCGGGAATCCGGATGTCGACTTCTGCAGGCTCAATAGCCGTTTCAGCACGTAGGCCACCGCATAGGCCTGCGTTGCATGTCCGCTCGGGAAGCTTCCGTGTCCCGGCGTCGTGAGCATCGGCTGTATCTCGGCGTTGTATTCGACCGGCCGCCAGCAGGCCAGCGCATGTTTGAAGCGCATTTCCACGTAGACGCAGAATTGCAGGACCATGTTGATGAGCTCGAACGTGCGCCTGGTCCTCTCGGGATGCAGATAGACGATCGAAGACCAGAAGGCATACTGGGGATCGATCTGCGCCATGATTTCCGTGGCGCGTTCGTTGCGCAGCTCGGCCCAACTCAGGACCATCGCAATCTGGTCTTGAAACGTCGACGCGCTCGGACGTCCGATCTCCGCAATCACGTATGCGGGCGACCGAACCAGGAATGCGTTTGGATCGGTAGCCGACACCTGAAGGGTGATGCCCTGCAGCATCTCCCCGACCGCCGTGTAGGCGCGCACCCACGGCTCCCAGCGATCCAGTTGGGCGGGGTCGTCGATCGTTGTCGGCAAGCCCGGCGCGTAAAAATAAAAGTATGGAGGTGTCGAAATTTCGGGAACAACGATCGTCCCTTCGCGAGCGTGGATGAGTGCATCCACCATGATGGGATTGGCCCAGACGTCGCCGAGCGTGCCAATTATCGCCCCACCGGCCCCTCCAGCGCCGCCCGCTCCGCCTGCACCTCCTGCCCCCCCTGCGCCGCCGGCTCCGCCAGCACCACCTGCACCGCCTGCTCCTCCCGCCCCGCCTAGTTGAGCCATTGCCTGCCTCCTTATGAAAACAAGTCGGTATGAGGTTAGTTAGCCTGTCGTCGGTAGTCCTGCCACTTCGAGGCAACGAGCCCAGTGCCTGCCTGTTTCGAGATGCGCATTGGGGAGGCGCCCGATGTATCGATCTACGGTCAAATGCGGCTCGAGCTCGCGCATCTTGCCCAAGGCTTCGCGGGCCTCCGCGACCCGTCCCTGCGAAACGAGTGCGATAGCGAGGACCCGCCACGTGGACGGATGCATGCGATTGAGAATGAGAGATGAGCGCGCGAGCTCTTCCGCCTCGTCGTATCGATGCGCCGATAGAAGCGCCGTGGCGCCCAGGGACTCGAAATAATACCGCTGCGGATCGAGCGGGGAGAGTTTCAGAGCGCGCCGCGTTGCGTCCACGGCTGCCTCGCCGTCGCCTTTGAAGGCGTCGACGGTGCCGCGGTAGAGCCAGCCCAACGCGTGGCTGGGGTTGGCATCGACGGCCTGCTCACACCGCTTTCGGGCAGCGTCCAGGTCCTTCAACATGTGACAATAGACGAAGCCTTCGGTCGCAAGCGCAAGCGCGTCGGACGGGTCACGGTCGAGCGCCGCGCGAGTGGCGCTCAAGGCCTCGGCGGCCTCGCGTTTGCGGTCCTCGGACCAGCCGCGCGTCATGCGCAGGATGTACCAGTTGGCGAGCCAGGCGCGCGGGGCAGCTATTCGGCCGTGGCGATTGATCAGTTCCTCCAGCACCGTCCGGGTCTGGAGAAACTCCTCTCTGCTCGACCGGTGCATCAGGCGGATGCTGCCAAGCAGCAGCGAGTAGCTTTCTAGCGTCGGTAACGGCTGGGTCAGGATATGCTCGACCTCGGCATCGAAGACCGACAGATGCACTGCAGCGGCGATGCGGTGAGCCAGTTCGCTCTCCGGCTGCAGCAGATCGCCGATATTGCCGCTCAGGCGGTCGGTCCAGACGACTTGATTGGTTCGCGCCGCGGACAGCTCCGCCGTCACCAGAATCCGGTCCGCATTGACCACATAGCTGCCGCTGAGAATGTAGGTGGCACCGAGATGCGCCGATACTTCCGCCACATCGCTGACCCTGCCGCGAAATATATTGGTCGACAGACGCGAGATCACCTTGAGGTTCGCCGATCTGGAGAGGCACCAGATCACGCTGTCCGCGATCAGGTTACCGACGTCGAGATGCTCCTCCGCGTCCTTGCGCGCGTCGAAGGGGA
This sequence comes from Bradyrhizobium sp. USDA 223, assembly GCF_044909005.1. Classification (NCBI taxonomy): domain Bacteria; kingdom Pseudomonadati; phylum Pseudomonadota; class Alphaproteobacteria; order Hyphomicrobiales; family Nitrobacteraceae; genus Bradyrhizobium; species Bradyrhizobium sp. USDA 223. The sequence continues at coordinate 2,032,812 of NZ_JBIYDR010000001.1, read as the reverse complement.
TGACGGCGATTGTCGGCTCCATGGGAGTTCCATAGTCTCGCCGAGCTGCGAGGCTTGGGTGTGGACTGGCCGGACCAACGCGGTAGGCGCGAACCGGCTTGTCAAAGTGCTTGAGGATACAGTCGCCCAAATCTTCGCACAGCGCATCCACTCCGTGCGTCAGCTCGTCGCGCGCCGCCTCGCTGCCAATCGTCTCCCCCGGACTGGCCAGGCTGGCAAGAGCTGTCGCCAGTTGCTCATGCGCGGCCTCGCTGGCGATGGTTTCACCGGGACCGGCAAGAGTTGCGAGCCGGGCTGCGAGGTTGATACCGGTGCCATAGATGTCGGTGCCGTCACTCCAGGCGGTGGAGGAGTTGATCCCCGCACGAAGCTGGAAGTGTTCATCTTCAGGCCGCCCGGTGTTCTGAACGGAGATACTCCGGTGCATTTCGGCGGCGGCATTGACGGCATCGCGCACGGATTCGAAGCGGGCCATGAGCCCGTCTCCGAGGCTCTTCACGAGGCCGCCGCGATAACGCGGCAGAATTTGGCCGGTGGCAAGTTGGACGAAGTCGGTCCATCGACGCACCGCGGACGCCTCATGCTCCCGCATCAGACGCACGGACTCGACGAGGTCGACCAAGAGGACCACGGTGTCCTGCTGCACGAGGCCCATTGCTCGTCTCTCCGAAGCCCGGCCTCCGCTGACCGGGCTCTCAGGTGAATGGCCCTTAAGGCCGGTACTGCTTCACTTCCTTGATGTTGACCGGACCTTGCCCGGCAGTTGCGAACTCAGCGCACGCACGCCCTCATCGAGCGCACGTCAATCCATACTGCGCAGCTGGCCGCTCGGTTATGAACCAGATCACGATTTGCGAAACGCCCGGGTGGGTCGCAATCGCGACAACTCAAAATGAAAACGCAAACTTCTTCTCGTCATGCGCGAAGTCACGTTCACTCACCGCTAATGCGGGCAGGTCTCGACCTCGACCGTGACGTGGCTGAGGCCCTTCAGCCCCGCGAGCCGCCGCTTGTAGACAGCCGGCTGCTTCGGCTTGTCCGACACCACCGAAAGCAGCACGGCACAATGGCCGGGGCCGACCTGCCAGAGATGCAGGTCGGTGACGCGATCCTCACCGACCTCCATGCGGGCGCGGATCACCCGCTCCAGCTTCTCGTCGGCGCGCACGTCCAGCAACACCGCACCCGATGATTTGATCAGGCCGAATGCCCAGCTGGCGATCACGGCGCTGCCGATCAGGCCCACCGCCGGGTCGGCCCAGATCCAGCCCGAATACATCGCGACGGCAAGCGCTGCGATCGCCAACACGGACGTTGCGGCATCGGTCATGACATGGACATAGGCCGCGCGGAGGTTGTTGTCGTGGTGATGGTGGTGACGATCGTGCTCGTGGTCATGCCCGGCGTGGTCGTCGTGCGCATGGCCATGACCGTGATGGTGATGATCGTGGCTGTCGCGCAGCAGCCACACGCTGGCGAGATTGACGCACAGTCCGAGAGCAGCCACGGACATGGCCTCGCCGTAGACGATCGGCACCGGATTGATCAACCGCAGCACGCTCTCATAGGCGATCTCGACCGCGATCAGGCCGAGGATGATCGCGCTGGCGAAGGCGGCAAGATCGCCGAACTTGCCGGTGCCGAAGGTGAAATGCGCATTCCCCAGATGCCGCCGCGCGAAGCGATAGGCGAAGGCGGCAATGCCGAGCGCCGCCGCATGGGTGCCCATGTGCCAGCCGTCGGCGAGCAGCGCCATCGAACCGAACAGCGAGCCGGCGACGATCTCGCCGACCATCATGACCAGCGTCAGCACGACCACGAACCAGGTGCGGCGCTCGTTGTCGTCGTGCTTCTCGCCCAGGAAGGCGTGGTCATGGGTCCATTGCTCGATGGAATGGGAATGCATCGAATTCTCCCGAAGATTCAGCTCTGTTGGCCTCCAATATAGACGGCAGGCACCAATTTTCTAAGGACCAATGGTCCCGCGGATTGACAGTGCTTCTTAGTTTCGCTGTAATCTGTGCCATGGGGATTTGAGCGATCTCCCCACGAGGCGACAGGCCCAAGCATCGCGTCCCGTTTGGTTCTCGAGGACGCATCATGTCTACATTCACGACCATCTCATCCGACAAAATGGCACGGCTGATCGGCACGGCGAATGCGCCGGTTCTGATCGATGTGCGCACCGAGCAGGATTTCGTCGCCGACCGGCGGCTGATTCCCGGCTCCATCAAGCTCGGCCACGACAACGTGGCGGAATGGGGCGGCGCCTTCGGCGGCCGCCGCGCCGTGGTCTCCTGCCTCCGCGGCGAGAAGCTCGCGCAAGGCACCGCGGCCTGGTTACGCCAGCTCGGCGCGCAGGCCGAAACGCTGGAGGGCGGCTTCGAGGGCTGGAAGGCGGCCAAGCTGCCGCTGGTCGACGCCCGCAAGCTGCCGCCGCGCGATGCCAAGGGGCGCACCGTCTGGGTGACGCGGGCGCGGCCGAAGGTCGACCGCATCGCCTGCCCGTGGCTGATCCGCCGCTTCATCGATCCGGCCGCAGTGTTCCTCTATGTCGCGCCGTCCGAGGTGGTCGCCGTCGGCGAGCGGTTCGGCGCAGCGCCCTTCGACATCGAGAACGTGTTCTGGAGCCACCGCGGCGAGCTCTGCACCTTCGACGTGATGATCGAGGAGTTCGGCATCGCGACTCCGCCCCTGCTGCGCCTCGCGACGCTGGTGCGCGGCGCCGACACCGCGCGACCCGACCTCGCACCGGAGGCGCCCGGCCTGCTCGCAGCCTCGCTCGGGCTGTCGCGCATGTATGACGACGACCTCGAGCAGCTCGAGGCCGGCATGCTGCTCTATGATGCCTTCTACCGCTGGTGCCGCGACGCCACCACCGAGACCCACAACTGGCCGACCAACAAGGTGAAGGCGTAATGGACGTTCGCGCCGATCAAACGGGAGCTGGTGCCGGTCACGGCATCAGCTTCAGCGAAGCTTTCCGCGTCTGGCTCCGTGTCGCCTGCTTGAGCTTTGGCGGGCCCGCGGGCCAGATCGCCGTGATGCACCGCATCCTGGTCGAGGAGAAGAAGTGGATCTCCGAGGGCCGTTTCCTGCATGCGCTGAACTATTGCATGCTGCTGCCGGGACCCGAGGCGCAGCAGCTCGCGACCTATGTCGGCTGGCTGATGCATCGCACCGCCGGCGGGCTGATGGCGGGCGGGCTGTTCATCCTGCCCGGCATCATCGCCATCATGGGCCTCAGCTACATCTATGCTGCCTTCGGCAATGTCAGCTTCGTCGAGGCGCTGTTCTTCGGGCTCAAGGCGGCCGTGCTCGCCATCGTCGTCGAGGCCGTAGTGCGCGTCGGCAAGCGCGCGCTGAAGAACCGCATCATGATCGCGCTCGCGGCCGCGGCCTTCGTCGCGATCTTCTTCTTCGCGGTCCCCTTCCCGATCATCATCATCGCTGCCGGCCTCATCGGCTATGCCGGCGCCCGAAGCGGCCGTCCGGAATTCGCGCCGGCCGGCCACGGCCATGGCGGCGGCGGCGCGATCGACAGCATGCTGGGCGAGGCCGTGCCCGATCACGTCCGCCCCAACACGGCGCGCGCGATCCGCGTCGGTGCATTGTGGCTGGCGCTTTGGCTGGTGCCGGTGATCGCGCTGCTAATGGGCTTCGGCGAGGCCAACGTATTTAGCCAGATCGCCTTGTTCTTCTCGAAGATGGCGCTGGTCACGTTCGGCGGCGCCTATGCGGTGCTGGCCTATGTCGCCCAGCAGGCGGTCGAGCATTATCATTGGCTCAAGCCGCATGAGATGCTCGACGGTCTCGGCATGGCCGAGACCACGCCGGGCCCGCTGATCATGGTGCTGCAATTCGTGGGCTTCATGGCGGCCTATCGCGACCCCGGCGGACTGTCGCCGATGCTGGCGGCAACCTACGGCGGCCTGCTCGCGACCTGGGTCACCTTCACGCCCTGCTTCCTCTGGATCTTCGTCGGCGCCCCCTATATCGAGCGCTTGCGCGGCAACACCGGCCTCGCCGGCGCGCTCAGTGCGATCACCGCCGCCGTCGTCGGCGTGATCCTCAACCTCTCGATCTGGTTCACGCTGCATACCCTGTTCCGCGAGACGGTGCCGGTGCATGCGTTTCCGCTGAACTTCGACATGCCGGTGCTGAGAAGCGTCGACGTGCCGGCCCTGGTGCTGGCGATCGCGGCGGCCACCGCGATCTTCCGCTTCAAGCTCGGCATGCTGACGGTGCTCGCGGGCAGCTGCGCGGCGGGCGTGGCGTTGCGGATGGCCGGGGTGATCTGATGCCAGGGACGTGACTAATCGTGAGTCCAGGATGAGTTGGAACGCCGCGGCCGAACGCCACCTAAGCAGGGGGTTTGGAGAAACAGCGATGCGTTTCATTCTGGCTTTGAGTTTTCTGATCACCTTGGTCGGCGCTGCCGACGCCGCACAGCCGCGTCATTCACACCGGCGGCACGCGATTGTGCATTCCGGTCAGGGTATGGTCCCGTCCGGTCCAGCTTCGGGCTTCGCCTACGCGCCGCCGCCGGAAACCTCAGCTTATCCTGGCGCCACTGAACCTTATTTCGGCGCTTCTCAAGGTTACGCGCCCGGCGAAAAGGAGCGGTTTCTCCGCAGCTTGTTCAGTCCATAGACCCGTTCCACCTTGGGCCGGCTCGCTGATGCCGCGGGAAAGCTGCTGAGTCGAACTCAGCAGCCTTCCCTTATTCATGTATAAGCTTCACGTATAAGCGCCGACGTTTGTTAGCGTCGGGTTGGATCGTTTGTGCCGCCCGGACGGATGGTCTGAGGACCGCCCTGGCCGGAACCCGCGCCACTGCCGCCGGCGCCTACGCTGGATCCCGTCGAACTGCCGGTACCTGCATCGCCCGCTCCTGTTCCACCCGCCGCGCCGCTCGTTCCGCCGCTGGTTCCTCCGGCCCCGGCGCTAGCGCCCGCACCTGCGCCGCCCGCTCCACCTGCGCCTGCCCCGCCTCCGGCACCTCCGCCCGCCTGCGCATGGGCGAACCCGATCGACGCGCCAGCAAGCAACGCACACATGGCTACTGAGAAGATTGTCTTTCGCATGGTTCAAACTCCGATTGACGATGACATGCCAATCGAAGCCGCGCGCAAACGTTCCTGATGATATTCGTCGGAGGCTTTCAACATCGCTAGGAACGATGTTGCGCAACGTTCAATTGATTCCAGTCCCGCGGCCACTCGACGTACCCTTCCGCGTAGCGCGCACGACTCATCACATGGCGGGCTTCGATCCTGGCCGCCGGCTACCGCATCATCATCCGCGCGATCGCTTCCCCGATCGCCACCGTCGTGAAGTGCGTGTTGGCGCGGCAATCGGACGGCATGATCGAGGCGTCGGCGACGCGAAGGCCGCTGATCCCTTTCACGGTACCGTCGGGGTTGACCACGCCATCGTCGTTCCCGCCGCTCATGCGGCAGCTGCCGGCGGCATGCTGGATGTCGCCGGTCTCGCGGCGCAGCACCGCGTCGAGCTCGTGATCGGGCAGGCTGGCGGCCTGCGGCAGCGTCAGATCCGTGTCAGCGAGCCTGATCCAGTCGGCGATGCCTGACAGCGCCGGCTGCGACGTGATGACCGCGAGCCGTTTCACCGCATCGATCATGCGCAGCATGTCGCGCGGATCGGCCAGCATGTTCTCCTCGACGACCGGATCGATCGCAGGATCGGTCGAGGTCAGCTTGAGCGTCCCGCGCGAATAGGCGTTGAACAGCCCCGCGCCGATCGCTCCGGGGTTCCCGATGCCGCGATGATTGAAGGCGATCAGGATCATGTCGCGCTTGCCGCCATTGGCGAGGCCGGAGGAATAGGTCACGCAGCAATTGGTGTGGCGCGTATCGGGATCGGTGGGACGAAGCTCGTCCCGGAGCTGGATCGTGGCGCGAAACAGCGGATGATCGAAGAAATGGCGGCCGACCGGCAGATCGCGCGCGACCGCGATCCCCATTGCCTTCAATTCCTCGGCCGGCCCGATGCCCGAGCGCAGCAGGATCGCCGGACTGTGGATGGCGCCGGCGCACAGCACGATCTGGCGTGCGCTGATCTCGTGGGTGCCCTGCCCCTCGACATGAACGCGGACGCCGGTCGCCCGCCCGTCGCTGATCAGCACGCGATCGACCAGCGCATGCCCGCGGATCTCCAGGTTGGCGCGCCCGCGCGCGGGCTCGAGATAGCCCTCGTTGGTGGTGATGCGGCGCAAGTTGCGGCTGTTGATGGGGTAGCACGCAACGCCCTCGCCGTCCGGACCATTGACGTCGGCGCACCAGGGATAGCCGCTCGCCAACGCCGCATCGCGCAAGCCGCGATCGATCGGGCCCCACTTTTCAGGAGGCGCGCGGTAGACCGGCAGCGGCCCGCCGCGGCCATGGCCCTCGACATCGCCGAATTCCAGATCGTCCTCGATCACCGAGAACAGCGGCATCACCTCTTTCGCCGACCAGCCGGTGCAGCCATTGGCCGCCCATTCGTCGAACGCGTCGGCAACGCCGCGGATCGCGATCTGGCCGTTCATCATCGACGAGCCGCCGAGCCCCTTGCCGCGCCAGTAGAAGCGCGGCTCCTGCCCCGCGACGCGGCGCGTCAGAAGATCGGGCCATTGCCATTTCTCCTGATACTCGCGCTTGTGGATGATCGGGATCGGATTCGGCGTCCTAACCTCCCAGGGCGCCTCGTCGGCGCGCCAATCGAGCCCCGCTTCGAGCAGCAGGACCCGCCGTGCGGGATCTTCGGAGAGCCTTGCGGCCACGGCGGCGCCGGCGGAGCCGCCGCCGACAACAATGACATCGTGCATCGCGCTACTTCTCAACGTTCCAGAACACCGGGATGGCGGACGGTATCAGACCGCGCAAAGTCGCGCGATAGGCGGCCGGCTGCGCGAACTGGCCCCACGGGATTCCGGGCGCCTGATCGTACATGACGGCCTGGATCTCGCCCGCGATCTTCTTCCGGTCCGCCTCGGCCGGCGCCTTGGCGAAGGCTTCCATCAGCGGGGTGATACGCGCATCGCATTGCCAGCCGGTGAAGTCGGCACAGTTGAAGGCGACCATGACATTGGTCAGCGGCGAGCCGAGGTCAAAGCCGCCGGCGTGAACGCCATAGACGCTCCAGCCCTCCTTCTTGGCGCGGCGCGCCAGCACGCTCGCCCAGTCCATCACCTGCAGATCGACATTGAAGCCGGCCGCCTTCAGCCGCTCGGCGAGCACCTGCGCCGAAACGCGCGGGGCTTCGAGATCGTTGGCCTGCATCACGATGACGGGCTCGCCGGCATATTTGGTCGCCTTCAGTGCAGCCTTCGCCGCTTCGATCGAAGGCTTTGCGGCGGCTTCCGTGCCGGCCTTGCTCTCGTATGTGGTGCCGCAGGTGAAGTAGGTCGCGCAAGGGGTGGCGTATTTGGCGTCGAGCCCGAGCGCATCCAGCACTTCGCGCTGGTCGACTAGCTTCCACAGCACGCGGCGGATTTCCGGATCATCGAACGGCTTCGATGCGGCGTTGAGACGGTAGGCGCCGGCGAACATGTTGCCGCCGGTGAAGTTGACGAGCTTGACGCGCGAGTTCTTCTCCAGCTGCGGCAACAGATCGAACGGCGCGTACTGCATGAAATCGACTTCGCCGGCCTGCAGCGCAGAGGCTGCGGTCGCACCATCGGGAATGACGCGGATCTCGAGCGTGTCGACATTGACGCGCTTGCCGCCGGCCAGGAAGTCCGCGGGCTCGGGGCGCGGCACATAGTCGCCGAACTTCTTCAGGATCATGCGGTCGCCGGTGCGGTGGTCGGCCTTGCTGTAGACGAACGGGCCGGAGCCGACGATCTCGGTGATGCGCTGGTCGCCGGGCGTCTTCGCGATGCGCTCGGGCATCATGAAAGCGACCGGGCTGACGGGATTGCCGAGCGCGTCGATGACGAGCCCGGACGGCTCCTTCAGCGTCAGCACGAAGGTTTTCGCATCGACCGGCTCGAGCGACGCCGTGATCGCAAAAATGCGGCGGCCGAGCGCGCTGCGGGTGCCCCAGCGGCGCAGCGAGGCCACGCAATCGGCTGATGTGACGGGCTGGCCGTCGTGCCATTTCAGGCCGTCGCGCAGCGTGAACGTATAGGTCAAGCCATCGGGCGAGACCTTCCAGTCCTGCACCATTTGCGGCTTGATGTCGCCCTTGGCATCCTTCGCAAACAGCGTGTCGAACACCATGTAGCCGAACGTGCGCGAAATATAGGCCGTGGAGAAATGCGGATCGAGCGTGACGATCTCCGCCTCGAGCACCGCGACGAGATTGCCCGCCGCATGCGCGGGCGCCGCCACCAGCGCAAGGCCGAACAGCGCGGGAATAAAAGCCTTCAGTTTGAGCATTGGGTGTTTTTGCCTTTGACCAGCCGTTTGCAGTCGTCAGGAAAAAGCAATGTTCGTGCCCGCACGTATGCGCTCATAGCTAGCTGCCACGCGTTTGCAGGATTCACACTTTTAAGTTGGTGAGCGGCGCTATCGCACCTCGTCATTGCGAGCGCAGCGAAGCAATCCAGAGTGTCTCCGCGGTGGGATTCTGGATTGCTTCGCTGCGCTCGCAATGATGGTGGGGAAGCAGAGTGCACAACACTCTCGTGCCCCGGACGCAGCGCAGCGTCACTTCGACGGTGCGCTGCTGAGCCGGGGCCCATGTCGCCGAGCAATCCGTGCAGCGTGGGTCCCGGCTCTGCGCAGCAACGCAAGATGCGTTGCAGCGCATCCGGGACACCAGAGTGCCCTACCCGATCACCCGGCCGAACTTGTTCGACTTCGGGAAGCCCTTCGGTGGCAGGCGGCCGGCGTCGGCGCGCGTGCCCTGCCACTCCGCCAGCTCCTTCATGGTCGCGGAGAATTCGCGTCCTGCGGAGTCCTTCCAGGTCAGGCCCGCCTTGGCGTCGAATACCGTAACGTCGGACAGGCCGCCATCCTTATATTTCTGCAGGCGCACGCCGCGGCCGCGCGCCATTTCCGGCACCTGGTCGAGCGGGAAGACCAGCATCTTGCGGTTCTCGCCGATGACCGCGACGGTGTCGCCCGTCACCTCGGTGATCGCGCGCGCCTCGTTCGGCATGTCGACGTTGAGGACCTGCTTGCCCTTCTTCGTGGTGCCGACGCAATCGTCCTCGTTGACGACAAAGCCCTGGCCTTCGTGGCTGGCGACCAGGAACTTGCGTCCGCCCTTGTTGACGAACAGCGCGACGGGCGCGGCCTCCTGCTCCAAATCGATGAACAGGCGGATCGGCTCGCCGTGACCGCGGCCGCCAGGCAGCTTGGCAACGTCGAGCGAGTAGAACTTGCCGTTGGTGGCGAACAGCAGCAGCTTCGAGGTCGTCTCGGCGAAGAACGCGAAGCCGAGCTTGTCGTCCTGCTTGAAGGCGAGGCCCGAGAGATCCTCGACATGCCCCTTCATGGTGCGGATCCAGCCCTTGTCGGAGACGACCACCGTCACCGGCTCGCGCTCGACGAAGGCCTCCTCGATCGCGGCGAGGTCGTGCTCCGGCGCATCCGCAAAGGTGGTGCGACGCTTGCCGAGCGGCGTTTTCGGTCCGAACATGTCGCGGACCTTGCCGACCTGCTCGCCGACCTTCTTCCACTGCTCGGCTTCGGAGGCGAGCACCGCATTGATGCCCTTGAGCTCGGCGCGGAGGTTCTTGTCCTCGGTGCGGATCTCCATCTCCTCGAGCTTGCGCAAGGAGCGCAGGCGCATGTTGAGGATGGCTTCCGCCTGTACTTCGGTGAGCCTGAACGCCTTCATCAGCTCGGGCTTCGGCTCGTCCTCGGTGCGGATGATCCTGATCACCTTGTCGATGTTCAGATAGGCGATCAGGAAGCCGCCGAGCACTTCCAGCCGGTGCTCGATCTGCGCCTTGCGATAGTTGCTGCGGCGGATCAGCACGTCGCGCAGATGGTCGAGCCATTCGCGCAAGCACTCCGCGAGCCCCACGACCTTGGGGATGCGCCCCTTGATCAGGACGTTGAGGTTCAGCGGAATCTTGTTCTCGAGCTCGGTGAGGCGGAACAGTGATTCCATCATCAGCGCTGGATCGACGTTCTTCGACTTCGGCTCGATCACGATGCGGACGTCTTCGGCCGACTCGTCCCTGATGTCGCCGACCAGCGGCAGCTTCTTCTGGTCGAGCAGCTCGGCGACCTTTTCGATGAGGCGCGACTTCTGCACCAGGAACGGAATCTCGGTGACGACGACCACCCAGGTGCCGCGCGAACCCTCCTCCTGCGTCCACCGCGCCCGAACGCGGAACGAGCCGCGGCCGGTGGTGTAGGCCTCCGCGATCGCCTGCTTGGAATCGACGATGATGCCGCCGGTCGGGAAGTCCGGGCCCTTGACCCACTTCAAGAGTGCCTTCGACTTCGCGTCGGGCTTCTCGATCAGGTGCAGCGCGGCATCGCACAGCTCGGCGGCGTTGTGCGGCGGGATCGAGGTCGCCATGCCGACCGCGATGCCCTGCGCACCATTGGCGAGCAGGTTCGGGAAGCCGCCGGGCAGCACGATGGGCTCTTTCGACTGGCCGTCGTAATTGGCGCGGAATTCGACGCCGTCCTCGTCGATGCCCTCGAGCAGAAGCCGCGCGACGTCGGTCATGCGCGCTTCGGTGTAACGATAGGCGGCGGGGTTATCGCCGTCGATATTGCCAAAATTACCCTGGCCGTCGACCAGCGGATAGCGCGAGGAGAAATCCTGCGCGAGGCGCACCATGGCGTCGTAGATCGCCTGGTCGCCGTGCGGATGGAACGAGCCCATCACGTCGCCGACGATCTTGGCCGATTTCTTGAAGGCCGTGCCGGGGTCAAGCCTGAGCAGGCGCATGCCGTAGAGGATGCGCCGGTGCACCGGCTTCAGGCCGTCGCGCGCGTCCGGCAGCGCACGGTGCATGATGGTCGAGAGGGCATAAGCGAGATAGCGCTCTTCCAGCGCCTCACGCAGCGGCACCTCGTGGATTTCAGCCGGTTCTTCCGGCGGAACGATTCGTTTTCCCATGCCGCCCGGTTAAACCGTGGAAGCGAATCGGGCAAGGATCGAATGGTTCCCTGTGGGCGGCCTGCTAGCCTGCCCAGCCGGCTGTGACGGTCTGGGTTGGGGCCGGACCAGGTGTTTGCGCAGGCGCCGGCGCATTGGTCAGGCAACGGCGGGCGGTCTCGATCTCGGCGTCGGTCGCGCCCCGTGACCGCGCCCATGTCTCTGCAGTGGCAGCGGAATATTTCGCCACATAGTACCGCACCACCGTGCACGAGGCCCGGCGAAACGCCCCGGGCTGCGGCTCACCGGCCATGGCGTCGGGCGCGAACGCAAGCAGCGTCGCGGACAAGGCGAATCCCTTGATCAACATTTGGGCTGTCCCCCGATGTGGAACCTGACGGCCAATCCGCTCAGGCCGATTTCGTTCCAGGGAACTGCATGCTGCTGGGCAAGGCTGGCCAGCTATTCCGTCATGGCGCCGGGATCGCCGCTCTCGCCTGCTGCCGCATCAGGGCGTTGATGAAGCCGGCCCGCGCATCGGAATGGCCTTGGCCGCGCGGCTCCAGCACGTGGCGGAGCAGGAACAGGCCGGTGAGCCGAAAACCGTCCTGGAGATCTTGCTCGGTGAGATCGCCCGCCGTTTCGCCCTTGCGCAGGAATGGCGGCAGGCGCAACAGCCGGTCGCGCCACGGCTCGCCCGCTCCGCGCGATACCGCGCCGCCGGATTTTGGCGAGACATAGATCAGGTTCGTGGTCTCGCCGGTCACCGCGCAATTGTCCAGCGCCAGGCCGAAGCCCAGCTCGGCGAGCATCGCCAGCTCGAAATGGATCAGGTGCACGGCCGCGCTGCCGATGTCGTCGAAATCGTCGAGCGAATGTTCGAGCAGCGCAAAGATGTCCTCATGCGGATCGCGCTCCGGCAGCAGCCGCGCGATCGAGGCGAGATGGGTGACGCCATAGACGCCGTGGGACGATGCCAGCAGCGTTGCCGCGCGCAGCTTCAATCCCTCGATCGCATAGGTGCCCAGATGCTCGTCGAGCCGCGCCCGCCACACCGCACTGACGCTGTTCCCCGGCTGCAGCAGCGGCCGCATCCGCGAGCCGGCGCCACCGCGGACGAGGCCGAGATGCCGGCCATGCGCGCGCGTCAACAGCTCGACGATGGCGCTTGATTCGCCATGCCGCCGGACACCCAGCACGATGCCTTCGTCGGTCCATTCCATGTGCTAAGTATAGCGGGATATGCCTTTATGCAGAAGTTCGGACACGCCCGGATTACGATGGCCAGCATCATTTTCGACTTGATCGCGCTCGTTCTCGAATTGGTGTTCTGGGTCGTCTGGGCGGCCTTGCCGACCGTTTTCTATTTCACTGCACTGGCGCTGCTATTCGTAACCACCTTCGGCAGGATCACTGTCGAATTCCCGGAAAGCTTGAGCCGGATCGGCTGGACAGGCCTCTTGCAGATCAGGCGCCCGGTCGAAGGCCGGATGACACTGTCCCCAGCGCTCGGCGTGATCGTGGGCTTCGTCGTCTGGGCCATCGTCGTGAGCGCGGTCGTCATCTTCCACGCCTACCGGTCGTAACGCCTCAGGCGTTGAACCAGCCCTTCGCATCGCCGGTGAAGGAGAAACACAGGCCCAGCGTCGTCAGCACGCAGGAGACGATCTCAATGGCGCTGTCGAGCTCCAAGCCGTTTTGGGCTATGATCCGGGCAAGCCCGATCACCGACAGTGCCTGCGCGACCGTCAACAACAAGCGCGGCCAGTTCTTGCGCCCATGCGCAGCCAGCCAGACGAGATAGACGAAGAGCAGGATCATGACCCCTCCCGTTAACGTCCTCGTCATGATCACCTGCTCGGTCAGCTCGGCATTGGGCGTGCGGTCCTGCACCGCAACGGACAAGGCGTCCAGCATCAACGATGCATAGAGCAGCGCTTCGAAGCGCTGGACGTTGGTAGGTAGGCTCATCGAATGCCGATCTATTCTTGGCTATTCTTTTGGGAAGTCCAGGCCCATCTCGCGATAGCGATCGGGATCGTCGCCCCAGTTCTCGCGTACCTTGACGAAAAGGAACAGGTGCACCGGCATGTCCAGGATCTGCATCAGCTCTTTCCGCGAGTCGGCGCCGATCGACTTGATGGTGGCGCCGCCCTTGCCGAGCACGATCTTGCGCTGGCTTTCGCGCTCGACGTAGATCGTCTGCTCGATCCGCACCGAATGATCCTTGCGCTCCTCCCACTTGTCGGTCTCGACCGTGGACTGGTACGGCAATTCCTGGTGCAGCTTCTGATAGATCTTCTCGCGGGTGATCTCGGCCGCCAGCTGCCGCATCGGCGCGTCCGACATCTGGTCCTCGGGGTAGAGGAACGGACCCGGCGGCACCATGTCCGCGAGCGTCTTGCGGATGTCGTCGACGCCATCGCCCGAGATCGCCGAAATCATGAAGGTCCTTGCGAACGTCATGCGCTCGTTGGCGGCCTGCGCCAGCGCCAACAGCTTCTCGCGCTGGACCAGATCGACCTTGTTGATGACGAGGATCTTGTCGTGATTGACGCTGGCGGCCTTGGCGAGGATCGCCTCCGCCTCCTCGTCGATCCCGGTCTTCGCATCGAGCAGCACGCAGACCAGATCGGCATCATGCGCCCCGCTCCAGGCGGTCGAGACCATGGCGCGGTCGAGCCGGCGCTTGGGCGAGAAGATGCCGGGCGTGTCGACAAGGATAATTTGCGCGTTGTTCTCGATGACGATGCCGCGGATCAGCGCGCGCGTGGTCTGCACCTTGCGCGAGACGATCGTGACCTTGGCGCCGACCAGCGCGTTGACCAGCGTCGACTTGCCGACATTCGGGGCGCCGATCAGCGCGACGAAGCCGCAGCGCGTCGCGCCGGGTGCCCCGCCGCTTGCTTCAACCGTCATTGCTGCCGCCGACGCCTTCGCGTTCGATCATCACTGACGCTGCCACTTTCTCTGCCGCGCGCTTGCTGCCGCCGATACCCTCGGCCGGGGCCAGGCCCGGCAGATCGACGGCGACACGGAACTGCGGATCGTGATGCGGGCCGGTGCGCTCGACCTCGCGATAGACAGGCGTCGGCAGTCCCTTGCCTTGCGCCCATTCCTGCAGCACGGTCTTGGGATCGCGCAAGGGCCGGCGCGGCTTGTGCATCCGCTCGGTCCAGTTGCGCTTGACGAATTCGGCTGCCGCCGCATGGCCGCCGTCGAGGTAGATGGCGCCGATCACGGCCTCGCAGATGTCGCCGAGGATGGATTTGCGCAGGCGGGCATCGGCACTGGAGCCGACCGAGCCCAGCTTGATGTCGTCGACGAGACCGAGCGACTTGGCGACGTCCGCGCAGCTCTCCTTGCGCACGAGCTCGGCAAGCCGCTTGGACAGCTCGCCCTCATCTGCGTTCGGGAAGGCGTGATACAGCATGTCGGAGACGACGAGCCCGAGCACGTGGTCGCCGAGGAATTCCAGCCGCTGATAGCTGTCGCCTCGCTTGCGCCCGGACTTCAGGGCCGAGACATGCGTGATCGCCTGCATCAGCATATTTGGATCGGCGAAGCTGTGGCCGATCCGCGCCTCGAGCGCCGCGTTGGCATTCGTGCCCTTGGCCTTGCTGCTCCGCGGCCGTTTCTTCTTGGCAGGCGCCTTCGCCGCAGCTTCGCCCTCGGGAGCGGCTTGCGCCTCGGTCGGTTGGATCGCGATGTCCTTGGCTTCGTCTTTCATCGGACGATTTTGAAGAACCGATTCCAGCGCACCGCCCACGGCCAGCGCCAGAGCATCCAGGCGTGCTCGCCTTCAGCGATGGAGAAGAAGATCATCTGGGCGCGGCCGATCAAGTGCTCCTGCGGGACGTAGCCGACCTGGCCGAGAAAGCGGCTATCGGTGGAGTTGTCGCGGTTGTCACCCATCATGAAGAAGTGGCCGGCCGGGACGGTGTAGACGTTGGTGTTGTCCATGTAGCCGTTGTCGGCGCAATCCAGCGTCTCATAGGACACGCCGTTCGGCAGCGTCTCCTTCCAGCGCTTCACCCGGGAGATGCCGCCGCCTTCCGAGCCGCAAGGGTCCTCGCCGACATATTCGCTCATGCGCTGCCGCTCGACGGGCGTATCGTTGATGTAGAGCAGCCCGTCCCGCATCTGGACACGGTCGCCAGGAAGCCCGATCACGCGCTTGATGTAGTCGGTGGAATCGTCCTTCGGCAGGCGAAACACGACGATGTCGCCACGAGCGGGGTCCGAGCCCCAGATCCGCCCGGAGAACAGCGGCGGCGAGAACGGAATCGAATAATGGCTGTAGCCGTAGGAATATTTCGAGACGAACAGATAGTCGCCGACCAGCAGCGTCGCCTTCATCGAGCCGGACGGGATGTTGAAGGGCTGAAACAGGAAGGTGCGGATCACGAGCGCGATCAGGAGAGCATGAATGACGACCCGGATCGTTTCGCCGACGCCGCTCTCAGTTTTCGTTCCCGAAGTCACGCTCATTGCTCTCTCAATTCCGGCCGGCGATCATAGAGCGCCCTCCTCCCGCGAACGGCCCACCGGTTCGCGGCGCAAGGAGATTGTCCTGATTCTGATAGTGAGGGCCAATTCCGGCGTAAAGCCGAATTCGCCCAGGCTGATTTGCGTTCGCGGACTTTTAGACGGTTGTCGGAGGCCACGCAATCAAGGATCGCATCAAAACTGATTAAGATATTGATTTACAAAGAAAAACACAAAACGCCCGAGCCGCGATCAAGGTTTCGGCAGCGGGACGGCGGAAATCACGACAAAGGCCTGCGCCAGCGGCCAGTCGTCGGTGATCGAAAGGTCGATCCGCGCCTCGAACCCCTCCGGCGTCAGGGCCTGGAGCCGCGCCAGCGCGCCGCCGGTCAGCTGCATGGTCGGCCGCCCGCCCGGCAGGTTGACCACCCCCATGTCGCGCCACCAGACGCCGCGCCTGATGCCGGTGCCGAGTGCCTTGGAGCAGGCCTCCTTGGCGGCGAAGCGCTTGGCGTAGGTCGCCACCACCATCTTCTCGTTCTTGGCGCGCCGTTCCGCCTTGGCCCGCTCGGCCGCGGTGAAGATGCGGTCGAGAAAACGCTCGCCGTGGCGCTCGATCACCTTGGCGACGCGGGTGATGTCGATCAGGTCGGAGCCGATGCCGATGATCATGCCCGGCTCCGGCCACGATCCATCGCCGCGCGCATGCTGCGCACGGTCTCGGCCAGCCCCACGAACAGCGCCTCGCCGATCATGTAATAGCCGATGTTCAGCTCCATGATTTCGGGCAAGCTCGCGATCTTCTCCGCCGTCGCATAGTCCAACCCGTGGCCGGCGTGAACCTCAAGTTCGGCGTCCTTCGCCAGCTTCACCCCGGCCACGATCCGCTGCCATTCGGCCTCGGCCTTGTCGGTGTGGCCGTCGACGACGGCATCGCACCAGGCACCGGTGTGGATCTCGATCACGGGGGCGCGCAGCCGTGCCGCCATCTCGATCTGGGCGGGATCGGCCGCAATGAACAGCGAGACGCGGATGCCGGCTTCGCTCAGCCGCGCGATATAGGGCGCGAGCGCGTTGTGCTGGCCGACCACGTCCAACCCGCCTTCGGTCGTCACCTCCTGGCGCCGCTCCGGCACCAGGCACACCGCGTGCGGCTTGGTGGCGAGCGAGATCCGCATCATGTCGTCCGTCGCGGCCATCTCGAAATTGAGCGGCTTGGAGATCTCCGCCTTCAGGCGCGCCATGTCCTCGTCGCGGATGTGCCGGCGGTCTTCGCGCAAATGTGCGGTGATGCCGTCGGCGCCGGCCTCGATCGCGAGCAGCGCGGCGCGCACCGGATCGGGATGGCGGCCGCCGCGCGCGTTACGCACGGTTGCGACGTGATCGATATTGACGCCGAGGCGGAGCGGAGGTGCGGGCATTTCAGAACTCGCGAAATCAGAGGGAGCGGCGCATGCGAGATGCGCCTATCCATTAACACGTTCGACTTTGGCGACGACCGCCTTCGCGCGCAGCTGGGCCAGGATCGCGCTGAGGTGCTTCAAGTCGTAGACTTCGAGATCGATCGTCGTCTCCGTGAAATCGGGCGAGCGGCGCTGCATGCTGATATTGTCGATGTTGCCGTCGTGCTCGGCGATCACGGTCGCGATCTGCGCCAGCGCGCCGGGCTCATTGACGTTCTCGACCTTGATGCGGGCCGGGAAGCGCTGCGGCGCGGAATCCTCGATGTCCCAGCGGACGTCGAGCCAGCGCTCCGGCTCCTCCTCGAAATCCTTCAGGGCCGGCGCCTGGATCGGATAGATCGTGATGCCCTCGCCCGGCGTGACGATGCCGACAATGCGATCGCCGGGGACGGCGCCTCCGTTCGGCGCGAACTTCACCGGAAGGTCGGAATTGATGCCGCGGATCGGGATCGCGACCGGGCTGCGCGCTGGCTCGGAGACCCCCTTCTCCTTGAGCTTGGCCGCAAGCCCCTTCTTGACGCCGTAGCGCGCGATGCGTTCCTCCTTATAGTCGGGGTACATCGCGCGCGCGACGTGGGAGGCCTTGATCTCGCCGCGCCCGACCGCCGCCATGACGTCCTCGATCGAGGTGCGCGCGAGCCGCGGCAGCGCGCCCTTGAGCTTGTCGTCGGCGTATTCAATCTTGGCGCGCTCGAACAGGCGCTCGACGATGCGCCGGCCGAGCCCGACATATTGATCGCGTACCGCGGTGCGCGTGGCGCGGCGGATCGCGGCGCGCGCCTTGCCGGTGACGGCGAGCGTTTCCCAGGCCGACGGCGGCGCGGACTGCGCCTCCGAGGTCAGCACCTCGACCTCGTCGCCGTTCTGAAGCTCCGAGGACAGCGGCGCGAACTTGCCGTTGATCTTGCAGCCCACCGCGCTGTTGCCGACGTCGGTATGCACCGCATAGGCGAAGTCGATCACGTTGGCATGGCGCGGTAGCGCGATCAGCTTGCCCTTCGGGGTGAAGCAGAACACCTGGTCGTGGAACAGCTCGAGCTTGGTGTGCTCGAGGAATTCCTCCGGGTTCGCGCTTTCCGAGAGGATGCCGATGGTGTGGCGCAGCCAGGCGAACGCGTTGGACTCGCGCTTGAGGAATTCGGTCGGCGAACCCACGCCCTCCTTGTAGAAGACGTGCGCGGCGATGCCGCGCTCGGCGATCTGGTCCATCGCCTCGGTCCGGATCTGCAGCTCGACGCGCTGGTTGCCGGGGCCGATCACCGTGGTGTGGATCGAGCGGTAGTCGTTCTGCTTCGGCGTCGAGATATAGTCCTTGAAGCGTCCGGGCACGACCGGCCAGGTGGTGTGGACGATCCCGAGCGCGCGATAGCAGGCCTCGACGTCGCTGACGACGAGGCGGAAGCCGAAGATGTCGGACAATTGCTCGAAGCCGACCGACTTGCGCTCCATCTTGGTCCAGATCGAGAACGGCTTCTTGCGGCGGCCATAGACCCGCGCCCCCAAGCCCCGGTGGCGCAGATTGTTGGAGAGCTGGTCCTCGATCTCGCCGATCAGGTTGCGGTTGCGCTCAGCCAGCGCGTCGAGCCGCTGCATCACCACCGAATAGGCTTCGGGATCGAGGGTGCGGAAGGACAGATCCTCCAGCTCCTCGCGCATTTCCTGCATGCCCATGCGCCCGGCCAGCGGCGCGTAGATGTCGAGCGTCTCCTCGGCGATGCGCCGGCGCGATTCCGTCGGCACGAAATCCAGCGTGCGCATGTTATGCAGGCGGTCGGCGAGCTTGACCAGAAGCACGCGGACATCGTCGGCAATGGCCAGCAACAATTTGCGCAGGTTCTCGGCCTGCTTGGCCTCGCGCGAGACCAGCTCGAGCCGCTTCAGCTTGGTCAGCCCCTCGACCAGCGCGCCGATTTCAGGTCCGAAGATCTGGTCGATCTCGGCCCGCGTCGCCTCGGTGTCCTCGATCGTGTCGTGCAGCAGCGCCGCCACGATGGTGGCGTCGTCGAGCTTGAGGTCGGTGAGAATCGCCGCCACCTCGAGCGGGTGCGAGAAATACGGATCGCCCGAGGCGCGGGTCTGCGAGCCGTGGGCCTTCATGGCGTAGACGTAGGCACGGTTCAGCAGGTCTTCGTTGGTGTTGGGGTTGTAGGACCTGACGCGCTCGACGAGGTCATATTGACGCATCATCCGGGCGCGAGGCCTGGCGGGGCGCGCGACCGGCGCAGTCGGGGCCACGGCAACCGATTCGGTTGCGGCCTGCATCTGCGTGGATCTGCGGCGCCGATATACCATGCCGTCCTGCCTTCAAACGGGCTTGAACCGGCCCGTTGCATACATCCTAACTCCGATCGCGCTCGTGTCCGATCAATTCAGTGACAGGGCCAAGCGCCGACCGCAGCGCTATGGTAACCACGAAAAGGTCAACAAAAGCAAAGGCCCGAACGATCGTTCGGGCCTTTGATATGATCACAAGAAGAAGATGATCGCGATGGAGGAATTACTCGTCTTCCTCGGGCTGCTCCTCGGGAGGCGCGAGGCCTTCCAGGCCCTTCAGCAGCTCCTCTTCGGTCATGCGCTCCACGGCGACCTCGGTGTCGTCGGCATCGACGCTTGCCCCCGCGGAACCGATCAGCGGCACCGTATCCGGCTCGGGCTCGTCCACCTCGACGAACTTCTGCAGCGAGTGGACCAGCTCCTCGCGGAGGTCCTCCGGCGAGATCGTCGTCTCGGCAATTTCACGCAAAGACACAACAGGGTTCTTGTCGTTATCGCGGTCAACCGTTAGTTGTGAACCGGATGAAATCATGCGGGCACGGTGGGCGGCCAGCAGGACCAAGTCAAACCGGTTGTCGACCTTGTCGATACAATCTTCTACGGTGACGCGAGCCATGGACTGTCGCTCCGTTGTGGGTGGGACGAATTATGTGGATGATTGGGGCTAGTTATAGGGGGCGGGACGGTTTCGCAAGACCATTTTGTGATTTGGCCTCGCCAAACCGCTCTGCTACCCCCACATTGGGGTTGGGACGGGTGGTTTTCCGGGCTGCCGTTGGGGGCGGCCCCGGGGTGTATGCAAGTCCGCCATAACTATACCTTGATTGCCCCGACTTCTCCGGATTTGCGGTTTCGACGGGTTTCTGCGGCACTCTAGAACTGCGCGGCCTGTTGTCGCCGCGCCAACAAAAAACGATCAATCACGAACGCTACGCGAGCAAACTGAATGTCACCTTCTTCTACCAACAAGATCGCGCTCTTCATCGACGGGGCCAATCTCTACGCGACGGCGAAAACCCTCGGCTTCGATATCGACTACAAGCGCCTGCTGAAGGAGTTTCAGAGCCGCGGGACGTTATTGCGGGCGTTCTATTACACCGCCATCATCGAAGACCAGGAATACTCCTCGATCCGCCCGCTGATCGACTGGCTGGATTACAACGGCTACACGGTCGTCACCAAGGCGACCAAGGAATTCATCGACGCCTCCGGCCGCCGCAAGGTGAAGGGCAACATGGACATCGAGCTCGCCGTCGACGCCATGGAGCTCGCCGAGCACATCGACCAGATGGTGCTGTTCTCGGGTGACGGCGACTTCCGCTCCCTGGTCGAGGCCGTCCAGCGCCGCGGCGTGCGGGTCACGGTGGTCTCCACCATCGCCAGCCAGCCGCCGATGATCGCCGACGAGCTGCGCCGCCAGGCCGACGTCTTCACCGACCTCGTCGAGCTGCAATCCAAGCTCGGCCGCGATCCGTCCGAGCGCCCCGCCCCGCGTGACCGCGGCGAGCGTGGTGAACGCCACCACGCCCCGCAATTCCTCCAGCGCGCGACCACGACGGCGCCGAGGGGCGATGACGACTTCGAGGAGTGAGGCGGCCCGGTCAAGCCGCCAGCCTCTCACAATCGTTCCCGACCGTGACTGCCCGCTCTGTCCGCGCCTGGTCGCCTTCCGCCAGGCGAACCGCGCGCGCGAGCCCTCGTGGCACAATGCGCCGGTTGCGCCCTTCGGCGACATCAAGGCCCGCCTCCTGATCGTGGGCCTCGCCCCGGGAATGCAGGGCGCCAACCGCACGGGGCGGCCGTTCACGGGCGATTATGCCGGCGACCTGCTCTATGCCACGCTGATCGAATACGGCTTTGCCCGGGGCACCTATCAGGCGCGTCCCGACGACGGCCTAAAACTCGTCGACTGCCGGATCGCCAATGCCGTGCATTGCGTGCCGCCGCAGAACAAGCCGCTGCCGATCGAGATCAACACCTGCCGCCAGTTTCTCGTGGCCAATCTGGCGACGATGCCGAAGCTGCGCGCGATCGTCGCGCTCGGGCGAATTGCGCACGACAGCGTGCTCAAGCCGCTGAATCTGAAGGCCTCGCAAGCCCCCTTCGGCCACGGCGCGGTGCATCAGGCGGGCGCGTTCCGGCTCTACGACAGCTATCACTGTTCCCGCTACAACACGAACACCGGCGTGCTGACGCCAGACATGTTCAGATCCGTGTTCGCGAAGGTGAAGGCGGATCTCGATTAGCTAGAGCATGATCCGGAAAAGTGCGTAGCGGTTTTCCGAAAAGATCATGCTCAAACAATAAGCTAAAGCCCGATGACGATTCACCCTAATCGCATCGCGCTTTATTGACGGGATTCGCCTTGAGCCAGGCCAGCACGTCGCCGGCGTTCCGGTCCGGTGGAAACACCGGATAGAACACGTGCGTGATCCTGGTGTCGTCGATAACAAGCGCGAGGCGCTTGATCAGCGTCAAGCCCGCGACCTCCATGGTCGGCAAGTTCAAGGCGCGCGTCAGCGCCAGCTTCTCGTCCGAGAGCACCGGGAACGGCAGATGCAGGCGCGAGGCCATCTCGATCTGATAGTCGTTGCTCTGGGTCGAGAGACCGAATACGTGCGAGGCGCCGGCGGCCTTCAGCTCGGCGTAGAGATCGCGAAAGGCGCAGGTCTGGGGCGTGCAGCCGCGCGCTCCGGGGATCATGTCCCAATCGTCGACCAGCGCGATCTTGCCGGGCTCGCCGGTGCGGGGATAGGCGAACACCACGGTGCGGCCGCCCAGCGCCGACAGGGTGACCGACGTGTCGTCGGTCGCGAGCAGGCCGATCGGCGGCAACGTCATGCCCTCAAGATGCGCGGCGGCGCCATCGTCGGAAGGCGCGGGAATCTGGCTCCAGTCGACCTCGAGCAGGTTCCGTTGATTCATCTCGTCATCCCCTCGCCCGCAGCAGCCGGCCCTTCTCCCGGCTCCAGTCGCGCTTCTTCTCGGACTCGCGCTTGTCGTGCAGCTTCTTGCCCTTCGCAATCGCCAGCTGCAGCTTGGCCCGGCCGCGCTCGTTGAAGTAAAGCTTGAGCGGGATCAGCGTCATGCCCTCGCGGTCGACCGCGCCGATCAGCTTGTTGATCTGGCGGCGGTGGAGCAGCAGCTTTCGCGGCCGCTTCGGCTCATGGTTGAAGCGGTTGCCTTGGAGATATTCGGGAATGGTGGCGTTGATCAGCCAGATCTCGCCGTTCTTGGAATCGGCATATGATTCCGCGATCGTGCTCTTGCCGTTGCGGATCGACTTGACCTCGGTGCCGGTCAGCGCAATGCCCGCCTCGATCGTGTCCTCGATGGCGTAGTTGAAGCGCGCCTTGCGATTTTCCGCCATCACCTTGATCGGACGTTCGTTCTTATCGGCCATGACGGGCAAACCTGATCGAGATGCGCTCGGATTCTAACAGTTCGGATGAAGTGGGCGCGTCACTTCTTGAGGAGATCGCGGATCTCGGTCAGCAACTCGACCTCGGCCGTCGGCTTGGGCGGAGCAGCGGGTGCCGCCTCCTCCCTGCGCTTCAAGGTGTTCATGGCGCGGATCACCAGGAACAGCACGAAAGCGACGATGATGAAGTTGATCGTCAGCGTCAGGAAGCTGCCGTAAGCAAGGACGGCGCCTTGCTTTTTGGCATCCGCCAAGTTGGTGGCGGTGACCGCCTTCGACAAGGGGATGAAGTAGTTCGAGAAGTCGAGGCCACCGGTGACGGCGCCGACGATCGGCATGATGACGTCACCCACCAGCGAGGTGACGATGCCGCCGAAGGCCGCGCCGATGATGACGCCGACCGCGAGATCGACGACGTTGCCCTTCATGGCGAACTCGCGGAACTCCTTGAGCATCCGCGCGCCCTTTTCCTCCACGCTCATGAAAGGCTCCCCGAACGTCTCATGCGTCAGTTGATCAGGCCGGCGTGAACCATCGCGCTGCGCACGGCAACCCGCGTCGGCTCGGACACCGGAACCATCGGCAGCCGCAGCGTCTCGTCCAGCTTGCCGAGCAGCGACATCGCGTACTTGATCGGCGCCGGATTGCTCTCGATGAAGAGGTTGTTGTGCAGCGGCATCAGCTTGTCGTGGATCGCGAGCGCCGCCTTGGTGTCGCCCTTCTGCCAGGCGGCGTGGAACTCCGAGCACAGGCGCGGCGCGACGTTCGAGGTCACCGAGATGCAGCCATGGCCGCCATGGGCCATGTAGCCGATGATGGTGGCGTCCTCGCCCGAGAGCTGGTTGAAGTCCTCGCCCATCGCCGCGCGCTGCTGCGACACGCGCACCATGCTGGCGGTGGCGTCCTTGACCCCGGCGATGTTCTTCAGCTCCCACAGCCGCTTCATCGTGTCGACCGACATGTCGATCACCGAGCGCGGCGGGATGTTGTAGATGATGATCGGAATGCCGATCGCATCGTTGATCGCCTTGAAGTGCTGGTACATGCCTTCTTGCGTCGGCTTGTTGTAATAGGGCGTGACGATCAGCACGGCGTCCGCGCCCGCCTTTTCCGCGTGCTGGGACAGCTCGATCGCCTCCTTGGTCGAGTTGGAGCCGGCCCCGGCGATGACGGGCACGCGGCCCTTGGCTTCAGCGATGCACCATTCCACGACCTTCTTGTGCTCGTCATGGCTGAGCGTCGGGCTCTCGCCGGTGGTGCCGACCGGAACGAGGCCGTTGGTGCCCTCGGAGATCTGCCAGTTGACCAGGGAGCGGAACGCCGCCTCGTCGAGCGAGCCGTTCTTGAACGGGGTGACCAAGGCGGTGAACGACCCTCGGAATTTCGTCTTGGCTGCCATGGACTTCCTCCGTACGCGGCGATCTCTTGAGCAAGCCCCCTTCATATCGGGTCTATCCGGCTGGTAAAAGACCCGGGGTCGGTGCGAGGCTGCGTTTAGGCCGCGATTTTGCCGCGGTGCTGGTGCAAATCGGCCCCGAGGTAAGCGGCTGTTGGTATTTTCTCCGCATATTCAAGCAAATTCAGCTAGGTCTTGAGCCACTTCACTGATTCGGGGCGACGAAACGCCGTGACCTCCTTTGCTTCTGCCGCGTGGCGATCCCTGGGTATGGCATTGTGCCTGATGGCCGGCCTGTCGATGGACTGCGCCGCGTTCGCCAAGTCCAACGAGACGGCCGCGGCGACCAAGGATCCCGCCAAACCAGCTGCCAAGGACGCGGCGAAGGGCCCTCCCAAGGGGTCGACCAAGGAAACGGCGAAGGACGCAGCCAAGGGAACCGGCACGGACGCCGCGAAGGCTGCAAGCAAGGGCGCGCCTGGCGCCCCCGCCAAGGACGCCGCGAAGAAGCCGGACCCCGGCAAGACCGCCAGCAAGGAACCGGCGAAGGACAAGCCCAAAGACCAACCCAAGCCTGCGGCCGCCGCTCCCGTTGCGACAGCACCTGCTTCCGCACCAAAGGCAGCGCCGACTGCGAGCGGCGCGCCGCCCAAGGCAGCCCCCGCCCCGGCCGTGACTGCCACCGTCAAACCGACTGCGCCGGCCCCAGCGAGACCGGCCGCAGCTCCCATACTGGCGCCTGCAACGCGCCAGCATGCAGCGCCGCGCAAGCCGGTCATCCCGGCCGCCGTCGCCGCGACGTCATCGACGTCGCAGGCTGACAAGGACACCCTGGAGAGCGTCATCGAGCTCGTGCGCAAGCGCAAGGCCGCCGACGCCACCAATGCCGCGGCCGGCATCTCCGATCCGGTCGCGCGAAAGCTCGCCGAATGGATCATCCTGCGCAGCGAGGACAACGGCGCGACCGTGGAACGCTATCGCGCCTTCCTCTCAGCCAATCCGAGCTGGCCGTCGCAGACCTTCCTGCGCCGGCGCCTCGAGGCCGCGATGTGGGACGACAGGCGCGACGAGGCCGTCGCGTGGTCGTGGTTCGAGAACGAATCGCCAATCTCCGCCAAGGGCCGCTTCATGCTCGCCAAGGCGATGCTGGCGCGCGGCGACCGCGCCAATGCCGAGCGGCTGGTGCGCGATGCCTGGCGCGCCGATCCGATGTCGGAGGACACCGAGAACAACGCGCTCGATCAGTTCGGCGCCCTGCTCACGCCGGGCGACCAGAAAGCGCGGATGGACAACCTGCTCTACGGCAGCGAGAACGAGGCGGCGCTACGCGCCGCCAAGCGTCTCGGCGCCGGCTATGTCGCGCTCGCCAAGGCCCGCATCGCCGCGGTCAAGAAGGCGCCGAACGCGCGGGCGCTGCTCGATGCCGTGCCGCGCGAGCTGCACGGCGATCCCGGCTTCGTCTTCAGCAAGATCCAGCTGCTGCGTCGCGAAGAGAAGTTCACTGAAGCCGCCCAGCTGATGCTGTCCGCGCCGAAGGATCCGGGTCGCCTCCACAATCTCGATGAATGGTGGATCGAGCGGCGCCTCCTGGCGCGCAAGATGATCGACACCGAGGAATTCCGTAGCGCCTATCTGATCGCGCGCGACGCCGCCCTGCCCTCGCGCGACATCTACAAGACCGAGCAGGAGTTTACCGCCGGCTGGATCGCGCTGCGCTTCCTCAACGATCCCGCGACAGCCGCGCAGCATTTCGCCCGCATCGGGGTCGGCAGCGTCAATCCGACCGCGCTGGCGCGTGCCGGCTATTGGCAGGGCCGCGCTGCCGAGGCGATGGGCCGCCAGCAGGAGGCACGCAATGCCTATGCGCGGGCGGCCGAGCAATCGACCAGCTATTACGGCCAGCTCGCGCGCGCAAAGCTCGGCCTGCCGCAGATCGAGCTCAACAGCCAGCCGCGCGGTCGCGGCGCCGAGCGGCTCGAGATCGTGCGCGCCGCGCAACTGCTCTACGAGCTGGACGAGCGCGAGTTCGCGATACCGCTGCTCGCCGACATGGGCGAGAACGGCGATCCCGAGGCGCTCGCCGGCCTCGGCGAGCTCACCCAGCGCTACAGCGACGCGCGCGGCATGCTGCTGCTCGGCAAGGCCGCGCTCAACCGCGGCCTGCCGTTCGACTTCTACGCCTACCCCGTCAACGGCATTCCTCAGTTCACGCCGATCGGCCCCGAGGTCGAACGCAGCATCATCTATGCGATTGCGCGGCAGGAGAGCGCGTTCAACCCGTCGGTGGTCTCGCCGGCGCAGGCCTACGGGCTGATGCAGGTGACGCCGGATGCCGCCCGCTACGTCTGCAAGCGCCACGGCGCAACCTACGACCTGGGGCGGCTGAAGAACGACTCCGTCTACAACGCCACGCTCGGCTCGGCCGAGCTCGGCGGACTGCTCGAGGATTATCGCGGCTCCTACATCATGACGTTCGCCGCCTACAATGCCGGCCGCGGCAGCGTGAAGAAGTGGGTCGAGCGTTACGGCGATCCGCGCGACCCCAAGGTCGACGCGGTCGACTGGGTCGAGCTGATTCCGTTCTCCGAGACGCGCAACTATGTGCAGCGGATCATGGAGAACCTTCAGGTCTACCGCGCCCGTTTCGGCGGCGGCACCCGCTTGCAGATCGAAGCCGATCTGCGCCGCGGAGCCGTCAGCGTGCAGTAACGGGCGTCGATGGCCCGATAGAAACAGAGCCTGGTTGCTGGGCAGGGCTCGGCAGGATTCGTCGACGGCACCAGCGACCTGACGATAGAGTTGGAACGAGCGTTTCGTTCCCACGCTCCGGCTAGCTTATACCTCAACTGCCAGTGTTCCACTTACAGCAGTGCATGGCGATCGCGTCGGAACAATCGGTGCCTGCGGTCTCAACCCGACCTATGCCTTCAAGGAGTGAAGGGGCCAACATGGTGACCTGATCGCTCTCGTCGAGAGGGCGCAGCTCGCCCGCGAATGCGAAACGCCTCAAGCACGGGATCCGATTCTCACCACATCCTGTCGGGGGCGGACCGGCCGTGAGGCGGGCGGACCGGGCGGGCCGAAGTCGGCTGGGACCAATATGGGTTCGCAAGGCACATCGCGGGCAATCCCATCGCAGAAGCCTTGCAATCCTCCCAGGACCGGTAGCTGCAGTAGATCCGGTTGCTGCCGCCCCACTCCCATTGCTGGAGGCACACCGGATAATTGGGGTTCAAGGGTTCGGCAGCTGCCGGTGCGAACACGGCCGTAACCCCGGCGACCATTGATGTCACGGCCAGCACGCTCAGCATCCGTCCCCAGCTCGTCGAAATGGTCATGGTCAGAAGCTCCCTTACCGCGGTCTCGAACGATCTGCCTTTTAGGTGCCCGCTTCATGACCCGCAAAGAAAAACCCCGGCAGTTTCCTGCCGGGGTTCTTCGATCAACCTAGGGTCGATCTTAGAAGTTGCGCTGAGCGCGCAGGAGCATCTGGAGGTTACCCTGATCCTTCAGCTCGTAGGTCGCTGCGGGCTTGGCAACAGCCAGGTTGGCCGTGTTGGCGCCCGTGACGACGCCAGAGTGCTTCTGGTCGAGCCAGACGTAGCTCACGTCAGCCGTGAAGGCGAGACCCTTGACCGGAGTCCAGACCAAGTTGCCACCGACAACCGCGAGGTTGAAGTCGGGGTTACAGGTCGAGCCAGCGACGGGGGCCAGAGCAGCAGCGAAGTTGGCGCAGATCAGAGCCTTGCTCGCATCGCCATAGCGGAGCGATGCATAAGCACCGTAGATGCCCGACGACCAGTTCGGGGACCAGTTGTGGGTATAACCACCGCGGAAGCCCCAGGTCTTGACGGTCTCGATCCCGGTACCGGAACCAAACACGCCATCAGCAATACCGGCGAAGCCGACGCTCTGATAGGCAATGCCGCTGCCGCCGTAGATGAAGATGGTCTGCGGGAACAGGCTCTGGAAGTTGTACCGCGAAGCACCGTCGGTGTAGACCGCCTGCAAGTTGATCGAGTCGCCCGCACCGGTCGGGATGTTCTTGATCGACAACGCACCCTGAACCGCCCAGCCCCACTTGTCCGACGGATGACCAGTGGGCTCCGTCGTACCGTAATAAGCCGAATGGAGTTCGTGCGCCGCCGCCGAGATCTGGAACAGACCCCAGGCCTGATCGACACGAACCTGACCGACGATGTCGGGCATGCGCGTGCCACCCCAATCGTTGACACCGTAGATGCCCTGGATGAAGGCAGCGCCCGCAGCTGCGGTCGTGGCGAAGCCACCAACTGCACCCGCAACGCCCGTCACGCTTGCGTTCCAAAGGTTCGACTGGCCGCCAGCGGCGGTCGTCATATCCTGCAACGCGACCGAACCCGTGATGCCCTGGCCGAAATCAGCCGTGTAGGCGACTTGGTTCACACCGGTGACGTTGTTGCTGCCGCCCGGAAGGAAGTCGGGACCGCCAGCCGGATAGCTCTGCCACGGTGCGTCGAAGATCGAGACGGTGCGGCCGAAGGTGAAACCAGCGAACTGGATGAACGCATGGTAGAGGCCGAGCGAAGCCGAACCGACCGAGAAGGCAGATGGGGCGCTGCCGGTCACCGACGTGGCATCCCAGCTGAAAACCGTATCGGCGTAGGTGCGGACCACGCCGTACTCGGTTGCCGTGCGGGTATCGATGGTGAAGTCCAAACGAGCGCGGGTCTGGTAGTAGTTGTCCAGACGGTTGTTGGCGCCGCCGGGAGCGCCCTGGCCAATGCCGTAGTCGCTGTTCGTGTTAAACAGCATGTCGGCACGCAGATAGCCGCCGAACTTGATGCAGGTGTCGGTGCCCGGAATGTAGTAGAATCCAGCACCGTACAGGGAGCAGATCTTCACGTACTCGACCGCCTTGGCCTTCACGGGGAGATCGGCTGCCTGAGCTCCGCCCACGGCGATCAGACCCGCCGCTGAGCCGAGCAAAAGGCTCTTAACCAACTTCATGTTAAACCTCCAAGTTGCTCTTCAGGGAAGGTCACTGACCGGACGGCCAATTCCCCAACCCCCTCTAAATCACCGCTTTCGGCCCCTTCGCGTCTTCGGACACACCCGCATGAACGCGAGGGACTTAAGCGAATGACCTAAACGGGACGACCTCGGGATGCCCCCCTCCGTCGCTCAGTCACAATTACCGAACGTCCTTGCACACACAACAAGAGAACGCTCCGAAACGGGCCGTTGCAGCGTGTTTTCCAACGGGTGTTGCACAAATAACACGCAGATGTGATCAAACCGCTCTCATAACGCGTTGTTTACATTGAGGTTTTCGGAGCGGTTCCAAATGCCATCAAAGTTCCGCACATGAGGCGCCGCGCGCGAGAGCTCGGCTTGAGCCAGCTTTGAGGCGCTCGAATCGTGGAATCAGAAGGAGACTCAATGGGCAGGCATCGACCTGCCTCCCCGCCGCAATCTGACGAAGCAGGTCCCTGCAATGCCTCGGCCGCCCGGGTCGCGCGCTCTATCCCTCTCTATATGGAGATATGGAGGTTGCGGGGCGGGACGACCGGGCCGGACAGCTCGGCGAAGCAGGATCTGGAGGTGCTCGTCCTTTCTTTGCACCTTTGAATTTCCTCGCAAATTCAGCGCCATGCCCTCGTTCGAGCGCAAACCCGTCTCGTTTCGCAAATCACTGGGAATATTCGAGCGAAAACACGCGCTTCCAAATTGACCAGCCCGAGCAAATAGATGCATAAGGCTCGCACCGGAGAGGTGGCCGAGTGGCTGAAGGCAACGCTTTGCTAAAGCGTCATACGGTCTCAAGCTGTATCGAGGGTTCGAATCCCTCCCTCTCCGCCACCCCAGAATCCCGGAAGCAGAATCAAGGTCTCTGCGCGCGTCCAGCGGAAGGCGAAGGGCGACGCCGGCACGAAAGTTCCGCAGAAGGATGAGGGCGGCGAGCCCCCCGATTCGCGCGCTCCCTATATATGTGAGCCCCCACCCAAAATGCCGGATCGCCAGACCCGCCAATGCGAGGGCGCTATCAGCACGGCCTCGTCGGCCCAGACATTGAGCCAGATGCCGCTCTTGCGCCGGCATGGAAAGGACCATGGCACAATTCCTGTTTGGTGCAGACGCCCGAGCTCCAGGTCGCACTCGTCGGGAGCGATCTGAATCGGCAGCCATCGTCTATTCGTAGCCTGGTTGCTCATGCCGTCGGATTCCAGGCGGCGGTGTGACGGAGAAACTTCACGGCACCGGGCCTGCCCGTGCGAAACAAGCGCAGGCGGCGCGGCCGTTGTTCTCGCGGGCAAAGGTGACTAGAGTTTTTGCACCATTTCGCCCGAGCACAGACCCCCCTACGTCGGGTCGAGAAACCCATCGCATGTCGCAACAAGGCCGCAACAAGGGAGCCTCGGCCCCCTCCTCACTCCATCCGTCGGCTATTCTGGACCAGGCAATTGCGGCGCACCGTTCGGGCAATCTGTCGGAAGCGGAACGGGCCTACACGACCATCCTGAAGGGGAGCAGAACGCATGCCGTCGCGCTCCATATGCTGGGACTGTTGCACGCCCAGCGCGGACAGTTTGCCGACGCCGAGCCTTTGCTGAAGAAGGCTGCGCGCGTCGACCCCGGCAATCCCGACGTGCTTTTCAACTATGCCAACGTGCTGCGCGCGCTGAACAAGCCGGACGATGCGCTCGTCTGGCTTGCGAAAGTGATCGCCCTGGCTCCGAACTTCGCGGACGCGCATCTCAATCGCGGAGCGATCCTCATTGCACGGCAGCAGCTTGGCGACGCCATAGCCGAGTTTGATCGCGCCATTGCGGTCGCACCGTCGAGCGCCGCGTTCGCCAACCGAGGCAGCGCATTGCACCAGCTTGGCCGACTCGAGGAAGCGCGTGACAGCTACGGCCGCGCCATCGAGCTTGCAGCGGGCGACCCACAGAACCATTTCGCGTTATCCGAGGTTCTTGGCCAGCTGGGACGAGACGACGAAGCGATCGTGGCTCTGGAACGAACAGTCGCACTTGATAAGACGTTCCCGTTTGCGCTGAGCAACCTGGTTGCTTGCAAGCGGAAGCGCGCCGACTGGAGCAGTTTCGAATGTGAACAGGCCGCCATGGACGAAGCTGTCGAGGCGGGCGTGCCGATCGACCCCTTCGCCTTCTTTCATGTCTCCTCATCGCCTGCACGCCAATTGACCTGCGCGAAGGCCTATGTCGCCAAGGTGACCCCCGACGGCGGTGCCGCCAGGCCCGCAACGCCGCGTCCGGCGCCCCGGCTCCGGGTCGCGTACATGTCGGCCGATTTTCGCAGTCATGCCACCGCGTATTTGATGGCCGGAATCTTCGAGGCGCACGACCGCGAGCGCTTCGACGTCACCGCCATCTCCTGCGGGCCCGACGACGACAGCCAGATGCGCGACCGCCTGAGGGCCGCATTCGAACGTTTTGAAGATGTCGGCGATCTCGCCGACGAGGACGTCGTCAAGCTGATCGGCCAGCTCGAGATCGAGGTTCTCGTCGATCTCGGCGGCTTCACCGCCGGTGCACGGCCGAAAATCATTGCGCGCCGGCCGGCTCCTATCCAGGTGAGCTATCTCGGCTTTCCCGGCACGATGGGCGCCCCCTATGTCGACTATCTCATGGCCGACCGGATCGTCATCCCCGAAGCAGAGCAGCCTTATTACGCCGAGAAGGTGATCTATCTTCCCAATAGCTACCAGGCGACCGACGCGAAGCGACCGCTCCCCTCAAATCCACCGAGTCGGAGCCAGCTCGGACTGGCGGACGATGCGTTCGTCTACTGCGCGTTCAACAGAAGCCCCAAGATCACGCCGCCATTGTTCGGCGTCTGGATGCGGCTGCTCGACAAGACCCCCGGAAGCGTCCTTTGGCTGCTGGATGGTGACCCGGTCGCCACGGAGAATCTGAAGCGCGAAGCCGTTGCGCGGGGGATTGCCGCCGAGAGAATCGTGTTCGCTCCGCGCGTCCCAGCTGACGAGCATTTGGCGCGCCACCAGGTCGCCGATCTGTTCCTGGACACATTGCCCTACAACGCCCACACCGGGGCCAGCGACGCCCTCTGGGCTGGCCTGCCGGTCCTGACGTGCATTGGGACCACTTTTGCCGGACGCGTTGCAGCCAGTCTCCTGAACGCCGTAGGCCTTCCCGAGCTGGTGACGCGATCGCTGGAGGAATATGAGGCTTTGGCGCTTCGGATCGCGCACGATTCCGAGCTTCGCGTCGCGCTCAGGAGCAAGCTGGCGGCGCGCCGGACCACTTGGCCGCTTTTCGATACTGTCCGCATGACGCGGGATATCGAAAAGGCATTCGACGAAATCTGGCGCAGGCATCGCGCCGGCGAAGCGCCGGCCTCGTTTGCCGTGCAAACCTTACTATGAAGCCGCCGCGGCGCGATGGCGCCGCACGGTCAAGGTCCGGTTCCCAAGCGACGTGACGCTCAGTGCGCGCAGACCCAGGCTCTCGCCTCACGCTGCGCGGCGGAGATCTCGGCGTCCGACATCTGGCCGGCGATTTCCTGGCGCAGCACCACGGCGTCCTTGCGGCCCTTCAGCGCGGCGAGATTGAACCATTTGTGCGCGGCGACGAGATCGACGATGCCGGAGCGGCCGCTCGCCCAATAGATCCCGCGCTCGAACAGCACGTCCGACAGCGCGCTCGCATCGACCGGCGTCGCCGTCTCCAGATCGAAAGTACCCTGAAACATCACGCATCCCCTTTGTTCTTATGCCGCCTCGTCCCCCGAGCGCGGCTCCCGTCCAACTCTGATGTGCATGACCCTTGCCGGGATCGTGCAACGTTCAACTCTTCCCCACCGCCGTTTGCCGGCTTGTTGGAGGCGATGATGGCGGGCAAATTTGAATGGCAGTTTAAGCATCGCGATGAAGCAGACGTAAACGCGAGCGGGCGCCTCCTCTGCCGAGAATTCAAGAAGTCCTTGATTCGCAGGCGCTTCTGTCATTCGTCAGATTCGGTTTACCCTGGGATTTCAGGACATCGATAACCATCGCGCGCGGTGGCGCAGGTCATGTGGCTGCTTTTCTTGTCGTCATCCGCGCCCCGGCTTCGCCCTAGGCATTCGGTCTCGGGCCGTCCAAGTTCGGCGAAGGCGGCAGGCGGGTGATCCAGTATCCAGCCGCCGCAATCGTTCCACGACAAGCCGCGCGTGCTGGATCGGCCCGTCGGAGCCGGGCGGCGACACCGCAGGGCGAAACGACGCGCGATCACGCCACAGGCCGCCTTGCCTCTCCAAGCCAAGCGATCAAGCCGGCATGACAGAAGCGCGCTCGGACGCGACGCGGTCAAATCAACGATGTGAGGGAGAGGAATGCCGGCAATGCCCCGGCTTCAAGGGAACGAGGGCGTCGGCGAACACGTCAGGACCAGATTCCACTTTGGCCCGAAGGCCTGTCGTGAAATTGCGGAGCCCGTTTGAGGAGAACCGCACCGAACGAAGAAAACTCGTTTCTTCTGCCGGACCGCGAAAGAGAACGGTCCGACCGTTGACCTGATGTCTCGCCGACACCCTCTATCGTCGACCAGAACCTCTAGGAGGCGCTGATGACGTGCCGGCTATCTGGAGCCGGCAACTTCAGAAGCGAAGTTACTTCTTCTTCTTCGCGACCTTGCGGGTCTTCTTCGCAGTCTTCTTCACTGCGCTCTTCGCCTTCTTCGCCTTCTTCGCTTTCTTGGCCATGTTGCCCTCCGATGTGTGAGATGGCTTTAATCGCTGCGTGCACTCGGGGATCGAATGCACTTCATCCCGAATACACCAACACGAAGAAAAAAACAGCTTCTCGCTTAAAGAAGTGTTGACGCAGCAAGGCGCCTGCGCTTGGCGGGCGCGACGCAGGCGCTTCGCACGACGTGCACTTGCGATCATGCCGAGCGCTCGCATCGCCGACGTTCGCGAACGATGCGATTGCACGAAAACACTATGCAG
Organism: Bradyrhizobium sp. USDA 223; assembly: GCF_044909005.1. NCBI lineage: Bacteria > Pseudomonadati > Pseudomonadota > Alphaproteobacteria > Hyphomicrobiales > Nitrobacteraceae > Bradyrhizobium > Bradyrhizobium sp. USDA 223. The sequence continues at coordinate 1,998,806 of NZ_JBIYDR010000001.1, read as the reverse complement.
CAAGTATTTTTTCGCACGCGCGCATCGCGCGCGACCAACGCAGCGATGCGCATCGACAATCGTGCGGTCGCCTCGCAAAGGCGTTTCGCGGACTCTGAGTCGCGATTTTTGGCAACGAAAATATTTTCATGCTTAACGGCGCGGGCGCTCGCCGGAGCGCGTCCAAGCCGCCGTTTCGGGCGAATCGCGCGGCGGCGATTCGCCCCGCCGCATCGCCGTCGATCAGGATGAAGTTTGCCGTCGAGGATGCGCGAGCGTCGCATCGAGAACCGAAAGCGAGGTGACGAAACGCGTCCGTCACCTCGTTCGAATGCGTGAGGCTTAGACGCCGAGCTTGGACTTGAGCAGGTCGTTGACGCTCTGCGGGTTGGCCTTGCCGCCGGATGCTTTCATGACCTGGCCGACGAACCAGCCGAGCGATTGCGGCTTGTCCTTCACCTGCGCCGCCTTGTCGGGATTGGCCGCGATGATGTCGTCGACCACCTTTTCGATCGCAGAGAGATCCGTGACCTGCTTCATGCCACGGCTTTCGACCAGCGCGCGGGGATCGCCACCCTCCTGCCAGACGATTTCGAACAGATCCTTGGCGATCTTGCCCGAGATCGTGCCCTCGCCGATCAGGTCGATGATCGCAGCCAGTTGCCCGGCATTGACGGGCGAGGCCGTAATATCCCGGCCTTCCTTGTTGAGACGGCCGAACAGCTCGTTGATCACCCAGTTCGCCGCCATCTTGCCGTCGCGGGCGCGGTTGGCGAGCTTGTCGAGCACCGTCTCGTAGAACAGCGCGCTCTCGCGCTCGGCGACCAGCACGCTCGCATCATAGGCCGACAGGCCGAAATCAGCGACGAAGCGCGCCTTCTTCTGGTCCGGCAGCTCCGGCAACTTCGCCTTCAGCGCGTCGACGAAGTCCTGGCTGAACTCCAGCGGCAACAGGTCGGGGTCGGGGAAGTAGCGATAGTCGTGCGCCTCCTCCTTCGACCGCATTGAGCGCGTCTCACCCTTGTTGGGATCGAACCGGCGCGTCTCCTGCTCGATCTCGCCCCCGTCCTCCAGGATCTCGATCTGGCGCCGCGCTTCATACTCGATCGCCTGGCCGATGAAGGCGATCGAGTTCATGTTCTTGATCTCGCAGCGGGTGCCGAGCGGCGCGCCGGGCCTGCGCACGGAGACGTTGACGTCGGCGCGCAGGGATCCCTTCTCCATGTCACCGTCGCAGGTGCCGAGGTAGCGCATGATCGAGCGCAGCTTGGTCACATAGGCCTTGGCCTGCTCGGCGTCGCGGATATCAGGCTTCGAGACGATCTCCATCAGCGCCACGCCAGAGCGGTTGAAATCGATGTAGGACAGCGACGGCGACCGGTCGTGCAGCATCTTGCCGGGATCCTGTTCCAGATGCAGCCGCTCGATACCGATGGTGGCCGTCTTGCCGCCATCGAGATCGATGATCACCTCACCCTCGCCCACGATGGGCGATTTGTACTGGCTGATCTGGTAGCCCTGCGGCAGGTCCGGATAGAAATAGTTCTTGCGGTCGAACACCGAGCGCAGGTTGATCTGCGCGTTGAGGCCGAGCCCGGTCCGGACAGCCTGCCTGACGCATTCCTCGTTGATGACCGGCAGCATGCCCGGCATCGCGACGTCGACCAGCGAGACGTGGCTGTTCGGCTCGCCGCCGAAGGCGGTGGACGCGCCTGAGAACAGTTTGGCGTTCGAGGTCACCTGGGCATGGATCTCCATGCCGATGACCATCTCCCAGTCACCGGTTGAGCCCTTGAGAAGCTTGTGCGTGGCCGTGCTCATGTCCTGCTCCCGAGCAGCGTGGCAGCGATCCGCTCCCACTCCGCTTCCAATGAATCCTTTGCCACCGGCTGACCGGCCTGGCGATACCAATAGCCGGCATTGCCGAGATCGCCTTCGACACGGTGCAAATAGGCGTGCACCCAGGCGGCCTCGCGGCTGCTCTCGTCCTGAACGATCGTGTGCGCGCGGTCCCAGTCGCCCTTCGCCGCCCACCAGAGGCCGGCGAGCGGCGCGTTCAGGTCCGGCGCGGGCGCCGCGCCGCCGAGGCTCGCGATGAAATCAGCGACATTCACCACCACCTCGCGGGCGTGAAGCGGCCGGCGGCCTGCTCGATCACCTCGCCGAGCGAGAACAGCGTCTCCTCATCGAACGGACGGCCGATCAGTTGCAGCCCGAGCGGCAGGCCCTGCGCGTCCTTGCCGGCGGGCACCGCGATGCCGGGCAGGCCCGCCATGTTCACGGTCACCGTGAAGATGTCGTTGAGATACATCTCGACCGGGTCGGCGCCGCCCTTCTCGCCGATGCCGAAGGCCGCCGACGGCGTCGCCGGGGTGAGGATGGCGTCGACGCCCTTGGCGAAGCAGTCCTCAAAATCCTTCTTGATCAGCGTGCGCACCTTCTGCGCGCGCAGGTAATAGGCGTCGTAATAGCCGGCCGAGAGCACGTAGGTGCCGATCATGACGCGGCGGCGCACCTCTGCGCCAAAGCCTTCGGCGCGGGTGTTTTCGTAGAGCTCGGTGATGTTCTTACCCTGCTCGCGCAGGCCGTAGCGTACGCCGTCATAGCGCGCGAGATTCGACGAAGCCTCCGCCGGCGCCACGATGTAATAGGCCGGCAGCGCGTATTTGGTGTGCGGCAGCGACACCTCGACGAGCTCGGCGCCCGCCGCTTTCAGCCACGCCGCGCCCGCTTCCCAAAGCTTCTCGATCTCGGCCGGCATGCCGTCGAGGCGATACTCCCGGGGGATGCCGATCTTCATGCCCTTCACGGATTTGCCGATCGCCGCCTCGTAATTCGGTACGGGGATATCGACCGACGTCGTGTCCTTGGGATCGTGGCCCGCCATCGAGCGGAGCAGCATCGCGGCATCGCGTACGCTGCGCGCGATCGGACCCGCCTGGTCCAGCGAGGAGGCAAAGGCGACGATGCCCCAGCGCGAGCAGCGGCCATAGGTCGGCTTGATGCCGACGGTCGCGGTGAACGCGGCCGGCTGGCGGATCGAGCCGCCGGTATCGGTCGCGGTCGCGCCCATGCAGAGCAGCGCCGCCACGGCCGAGGCCGAGCCGCCGGATGAGCCGCCCGGCACCAGCGTCGTGTTGCTGCCCTCGCGCCGCCAGGGATTGCCGACGGGGCCGAAGCACGAGGTCTCGTTGGCCGAGCCCATCGCGAACTCGTCATTGTTGAGCTTGCCGAGCATCACCGCGCCGTCGCGCCAGAGCTGCGAGGTGACGGTGGACTCATAGGTCGGCACGAAATTGCCGAGGATCTTCGAGCACGCCGTGGTGCGCACGCCCTTGGTCGCGAACAGATCCTTGATGCCGAGCGGGATGCCGGCGAGCGGGCCGCCCTCATCCCTGGCGATCTTCTCGTCCGCCGCCTTGGCCATGTCGCGCGCCTGGTCCGGCGTCTCCATCACGAAGGCATTGAGCACGCGCGCAGCTTCGATCGCGGACAGATGCGCATCCGTGAGCTCGAGCGACGTGAAAGTTTTTGCCGCGAGACCCTTGCGGGCCTCGGCGAGCGTCAGCGATGTCAAATCGGTCATTTATTGATCGGGCTGCAGAAGAACGGAGACAGGGTCTTGTCGTCGGCCGGGTCGTCTTGCATGACGTTTTTCTTGGCGGCGGCTTTCGCGGCCGCCTCGATCTCGTCGAGCACGGCATTGACGGCGACGTCGGGATCGGCAGCCTTGCCCTGCCGCTCCATCTTGTCGAGGTAATTCATGTAGGCCTGATAGGCCTTCTCATCGTCGCAAAGCAGGCACATCGAACCTAACCTGTTTATTCAACGACCTTCGGCACCAGGAAGAAGTGACCTTCGGTCGCGGGCGCGTTGGCAACGATATCGTCGGCGATCCCGCCGTCATCGACCACGTCCTGCCGCTTCTTCATCTGCATCGGGGTGACCGAGGTCATCGGCTCCACGCCCTCGACATTGACCTCCGAGAGCTGCTCGACGAAAGCGAGCATGGTGTTGAGCTCGCCCTGCAGATGCGGAACCTCGTCCTCGGAAACCGCAATGCGCGCCAGATGCGCGATGCGGCGGACGGTAGCGGCGTCGACGGACATTATATAAGGCCTCTTACGGCAAAACCTATGTGCCGTATAGCAGAGGCCGGTTTTGCGCCGCAACCGGCGCTTCCCCCTATCCGGCGAGGGCCTTTATGCGCCCCAGCGCCGATTTGGCGAGGTCCCGGGTCAATTCGGCGGCGGGAAGCTCGCGGCCCAGCGCAACGGCCTGCCCTGCCCAGAGATTGGTGAAATCCACCATGCCCTGCTTTTCGGCAGCCGCCTTCAGCGGCCCCAGCGCCGTCGCGGCGTGGGGAAATGGCGGCGCATCCGGCGAGATCGGGCCGGCCTCGCGCATCAGCCGGTTCTGCATCCCCCGCGCGGGCCGGCCGGTCATGACATTGGTGATCACGGTGGAATCGTCCCCCGCCTCAGCGAGCGCCTTGCGGCCGGCCGCGCTGAGCTTGGATTCCGGGCAGCGCAGATAGGCGCTGCCGATCTGCACGCCGGCGGCACCGAGCGCGAAGGCCGCGGCAATGCCGCGCCCGTCGGCGATACCGCCCGCCGCGATCACCGGCACCTTCACGGCATCGACGACCTGCGGCACCAGCGCGAAGGTGCCGGGCTGCTCGGCGATCTTGTCGGTCAGGAACATGCCGCGATGGCCACCCGCTTCCGCTCCTTGCGCGATCACGGCGTCGACGCCGCGCTCTTCCAGCCAGACCGCCTCTTTCACTGTGGTGGCAGACGAGATGACGAGGCAACCCGCCGCCTTGACGCGCCTCAGCAGCGCTTGCTCCGGTAGGCCGAAATGGAAGCTGACGACCTCCGGCTTCAGCTCCTCGACCACCTCGCAGAACGCCGCATCGAATGGCGCGCGGTTCGCAGCCGCGATCGGCGCGGAGGGATCGAGACCGTGCTCGGAATAGTATTCCGCGAGCCGCTGCTTCCACCGCGCCTCGGCTTCGCGCGTCAGATCGACCGGCGTATGGCAGAAGAAATTCATGTTCACCGGCGCCTTGACGCGCTGGCGGATGAGACCAACTTGCTCGCGCGCCTTCTCCGGCGAGATCATCGCACAAGGCAGCGACCCCAGCGCCCCGCCCTGCGCCGCTGCAATCACCAGCTCCGCATCCATCACGCCAGCCATCGGCGCCAGCACGATCGGGAATTCGGTCTTGAAGAGATCGATCAGTCGACGGTCAGGCCACATGGTTGTTCTCTCTCTCTTTTACCCTCCCCCTCCAGGGGCGGTGAAGAATCCTACGCCGCGATCACCGAGTTTCTCCGCCCGGCGATCAACTGCTCCGCCTCCGCCGCAATCCGCTCGACGATCTCCGCCGCCGGTGGGATATCATGAATCAACCCAACCGCCTCGCCGGCGATCACGGCCGCGACATCGAAATTGCCCGCCGCTCTTGCTGCCGCATACTCGGAAGCGACTGCGGCAACATTCTGCATCAGCTCGACCTCGCGGCCGATCCAGCGCCTGGCATGATCGTTGACCAGGCACCGCCCGGTAAACGGCGCCGGCCAGACGTTGTTGCGGGAGAGATCGAAGATGATGCCGCGCACGGTCGAACCGGAGCTCGCCGCGCAGATGCGGCGCTTGGCCTCCTCGGCGCCGTCGGCCTCCTGGCTCGCATAGAAGCGCGTGCCGAGCAGCACGCCACTCGCGCCCAGCATCATCATGGCAGCGAGCCCGCGCCCGTCCGCGATGCCGCCGGCCGCCACCACGGGAACGCGACCCGCGGCGAGATCGACGATGGCAGGCACGAGATCGACGGTGGTGCGCGAAGCGCCATGACCGCCCGCCTCCGTGCCTTGCGCGATCAGGATGTCGGCACCGGCATCGAGCGCCTGCCGCGCCATCGCTTCGTCCTGAACCTGGCAGATCAGGCGCGCGCCGGCGGACTTGATCTTGGGCGCGAACGGCGCGGGATCGCCGAACGACAACATGATCGCATCCGGCTTTGCAGCGAGCGCGAGATCGAGAAGCTCGGGCCGCTTGGCGAGGCTCCAGGTGATGAAGCCGATCCCGAACGGCGCGCTGAGGTCGGCGAGCTTCGCCGTCTCCTGCTCCAGCCAGACCCGCTCGCCATAGCCGCCGCCAAGAATGCCGAATCCGCCGGCGCGGCTCACCGCGGCGACCAGACGGCTGCCGGCAATGACATCCATCGGCGCCAGCAGGATCGGATGCTTGATCCTCAGCAGCGTGGTCAGCGACATCGTCATCGGCATGGCTCCTCCCCGATCTGGACAGCGAGATTAGGCGCGACTAGCATTCTCGAAAATTGAATTGTTGCGAACGCTGCCATCTCGAAAGCGAAACGACGCCATGGAACTCAGCGATTTCAATACCTTCGCCGCCGTCGCCCGCACCGGGGGCATCACCCGCGCCGCCGAAGAACTCAACACCGTGCAGTCGAACGTCACCCAGCGCGTGAAGGCGCTGGAGGCGGAGATCGGCACACCGCTTTTCGAACGGCATTCGCGCGGCATGACGCTGACCGGTGCCGGCAAGCGCCTCCTCCCCTACGCGCAAAAGATGGCGGCGCTGTCGCGCGAAGCCTTGCTCGCCGCGCGGGACGATGGCGAGCCGAAAGGACCGCTCGCGATTGGATCGATGGAGACCACGGCAGCCGTGCGATTGCCGCCGCTGCTCGCCGATTTCCACCGCCGCTTCCCGGCCGTGCGCCTGTCCTTGCGCACCGCGCCGACCGCCGACCTCGTCGCGAGCGTGCTCGACAGTACGCTCGACGGCGCCTTCGTCGCCGGACCCATCGCGCATGACGACCTCTCCACGACGAGCGCGTTCGGCGAAGAGCTGGTGCTGGTCAGCGCGCGCCGCTGGGCCTCGCTCGCCGAGCTGCGCGCCGGCACGTCGGAGTCGGGTCCGACCGCGCTGGTGTTCCGCACCGGCTGCACCTATCGCCAGCGGCTCGAACAGATTTTCGTCGAATTCGGCTGGCCGTCGGCGGCGCGCTTCGAGCTCGGCACGCTCGACGGCATGATCGGCTGCGTCGCCGCCGACATGGGCGTGACGCTGCTGCCGCGCGCCGTCGTGGAACGCAGCGCGATGAACGGCGCCGTCGCCGTCCACACGCTGAGCCCGTCACATGCCCGTGTCGAAACACTCTTCATCCAGCGCCGCGCCGGACATCAATACAGCGCGCTGAGCGGTTTTGCCGATTGCCTGAAGAAGGACGAGGACGTCATCGCGGCATGACGGAGCGCCAACGTTCCACGCCACGAAATTCGTCACAAATCCATCGCGTTTGAATCGATCCGCGCTGCGTGCCGCCATCGCAGCGCAGCACTTCGAAAAGCTTTGAAGCCCCCGCTTCTTCTACGTTAGGATGAGTGACTGGCCAGCGCGAAACCATAAACGAAGCCAAACACCGGCAGAAACATCGGGAGGACTATTGATGCGCAATACGCTCGTGTTGTGCTGCGTCGCTGCGTTGTCGGCGATTTCAGGAACCGCAAGTGCACAGGACTGGACCAAATCGAAATGGGGGCCGAACGACGAGATCGGCGCCGCCAACTACATGACGCCCGAGCTCGTGGTGAAGGCGGCATCGCTGGTGAAGACCGGCAAGACCTACGCCCTCGGCATCCCCGTCACGCCGCAGACGCCCGCCTACCCGCCGCGCACCTTCAAGCTCACCATCGTGCAGCCCGGACAGGCCGGCACCCCGGGTCTCGGTCCGAACAAGGCCACTTACAACGATGACATCCTCGACAGCTGGGTCGGCATCGGCAGTCAGCTCGACGGGCTCGGCCATCTCGGCGTCGAGCACGTCTACTACAACGGCAACAAGCTGGCCGATTTCGCCGATCCCAATGGCTTGAAGAAGCTCGGCATCGAGAAGGTGCCGCCGATGGTCGCCCGCGGCGTGCTGCTCGACATGGCCGCCTATTTCAAGACCGACGTGGTGAAGGAAGGCACCGCCTTCAACGTCAAGGAGATCGAGGAAGCCGCCAAGCAGCAGAACGTCGAGATCCGCCAGGGCGATGTCGTCATCTTCCACACCGGCTGGCTCAGCCTGATCGGCAAGGACGACAAGCGCTACTCGGCCGGCGAGCCCGGCCTTGGCGTCGAAGGCGCGAAGTACCTCGCCGGCAAGGGCGTCGTCGCGGTCGGCGCCGACACCTGGGGGCTCGAGGTGCTTCCGTTCGAAGGCAAGACCGTGTTCGAGGTCCACCAGATTCTGCTCGCGATGAACGGGACCTATATCCTCGAGAACATGGACACCGCCGCGCTCGCCCGGGACAAGGGCTACGAATTCCTGTTCGTGCTGGGCCAGCCGCGCTGGACCGGCGCCGTGCAGGCCATGATCAACCCGATCGCGATCCGCTGACGCCACACGCGCGTCCGTCGAAAGAAGCCGGGTGAGGTCTTGCAGTGTCTCGATAGAGCGCACCGCTGCCCTCACCCGAACGTCGCGTCGGTTTCACTGCTTGGCGAAACAAGCGCTCCTCAGAGTCGAATGTCCTCGTAGGACTCGATCCGCCGCGGACCGACCGAGGTCGCCTCGTGCGAATCCGCATCAGTGAGATTGCCGAAATCCAGCTTGGTCAACCTCGTCAGGTCCGCGATCGAGACCTGGAAGACGCTGACATCCTCCTCGGACATCCGCTCGCGCAGATCCGCCTCCTGGATGCGATCGATCTCCATGACCTGCTTTCGCTGGCTCATCAGGAAGGCCGCCGCCTTGAGAGCATCGTCATCCTCGTTGCGTCGGATCAGGATCTTCCAAAAATATTTCGGGATTTGGACGCCGCCGAAGCTTGGATCCTTGTGCGGCCGCCCGGCCGGATTGGGCAGATCGGATCCATCGGCGTCGGGCCCGTCGAACACCGGACCGTTCATGACGATGCCCTTCTCCTCGCCTTCGAGCAGGACATCGCGTGTATAATCCTCCAATCCCGCCCACAGCTGCTTGCCCTGGTTGAACGAGAAGAATTGCGGCGAGCAATTGGTGAAATGGAAAGAATCGTCGCCATGCTGCTTGGCCGCGGCGACGGTCTCGCCCCACGTCGCATCCAGGCGGCGCACGAGATGACCGCGGTCGAACGGATTCTTGCTACGATCCGCCTCGAAAGTGGCCTGCTTGCGGTAGAACTCGTCACCGATCTGGGCATCGTCGTCGATGCGCGGATCGCGCAGCCAGGAATCACCCTCGCGCTTGCCGACGTCCTGCTGCTTGCCGCCGTCGATGTTGACGCAGCTGAAGAAGGCGAGCCGGCGCTCCTTGTTCATGACAACGCTGTAGTTGAAATATTTCAGCTCGGATTGCCTGGAGCTTCCCTTGAGCATCGCGATCCTGGGCTTGAGCGAGGCCGGAATCTTCGGCAAGGGCACCGAGAATCTGCCGGTGCCAAGGAAGTTCGCCTTGTATCCGGGACGCGATTTCAGCGTGCTCTGATCGATGTGCACGGCCTCCATCGGGAGGCCGTTCCTCGCGCTGATGTAAGGCAACAGGCCGGTCGGCGGAGCAATCAATGGCGTGCCGCCGTTCCGCTTGCCGCCGTTCGTGCCGCCGTTCGGCGTCCGGCCATTGCCATGACCTCCCGCCGGGCTCGGTAGCGGCGGCGTTGGAGCGAGAGGAATCTCCTTCCTGAACATCGGCAGCGGAACGCGGATCGGGACCACCAGAGACGTGCCGTCGACGGATTGCTCGACCCAGACATTGGCGCCGTACGGAGTTGCGTCAATCGGGGGCCGCAAGGCTCGCTCGATCTCGGGCCGGCCTGGCGGGTCCATCTCGTCCAGCACAGGCCTGATCAGAGGGTGAGAGCCGACGGCCACCTTCAGATCGGCGACGATCGCGCTGATCCGAATGCCTTCATTGGCGATCCATTCGATCGAGGATTCGTCCATCGACGGCTTCCACACCTTGCCGTCCTTGGTCAGGATGCGACCCTGCGCATTCTTCCGGGGAACACCGCTGTGGTGCAGCGCAACCACCTGCCAGAAGCGGTTGAACGCCGGCGACCCTGACGATCCGGCCGTCGTGTCGGTATTGTACCAGAGGAAGTCACCGACATATTTGAGCAGCTTGTTCTCGCGGACGCAGACCTGCTTCATCTGCCCGCTGGGATGCTGGATGATGGTGAGATACTCGCCCGGATCTGCCTTGCCGGGCGCGTCACTGAGCGGCAGCCATCCCCAATCCTCGAGTTCCTCGTGGCCTGACAGCGAGGCCGGCGCCACCGCGACGACCGAGAAATCCAGCCGGTCATTGGTGTAGAAGAATCTGCCCGGCTCGAATCCGAACCTCACCGGCACACGCTCTTGTCCCGAAGCGTCCAGTTCGTAGTTGAAATCGGCGATCGAATGGGCTGCGTCGGAGGGCCGGCCGAAGACATGATGATTGGTCAGCAGCAGACCGGGCCCGATCAGAAAGCCGGAGCCATAGCCGAGCAGATTCGACTTGGCATCCCTGAGCTGGATACGGCAGACCGAGCGCGAGGCTGCGGTCCCCTTGGCAAGATAATTGATGCTGTCGAGATCATTGCCCTGGATGATCCGCTCCAGGCCAATTTCGGCCTTCTCCACGTCCCGCGTCTCGGCCAGCAGTTGTCGCTGGCGCAGACGCATCTTTTCGACCGACATGTCGATCGGACCGTCGCCCAATTTCCGGTTCAAGGCTTCGGGTGAGAACTCGGCTTGCTTGAATCGCCGTTCTGAGCCCGCGATCAGACTTGGCTTGATGAGCATCATGACCTCTCAAATGATTGGCGAATATTGGACGTCGTCGGCGCCCCCAAAAAAATTGGCGCCAAGTTGCAGCGGCGGGCCGGACCGCCGGTCGCAGCCGATCGTTCCCGAAATCGGGGGCATGCACCCAATACTACTTTAGACCGGTAACTCTATTGCCACGCAACCACGCGGCATCATGCCATGGCCTGCAGCATCACCAGTGTGAGATTTCCCACATTTGATCGATACAGCCGTGCATCACGATTTCGCGCGCTGCTTGCGGCCCTCTGGCGATCTACGGCTTCAGGTACCAGCGCCGCAATGCCACGACGGCCCAGATCGCCTCGACGAGGCCGAACGGCCAGGCGCCTTGCAGGAAGCCATAGGCGGAACCGAGCGCGCAGGACGCCGCGAACAGCAGCACGAACCAGTGGCTGCGATCCTCCAGGGCATAGCAGACCAGCATCGCCGTCACGGCAAACAGGCCGAATAGTGTCAGTGCATCCATGGTTATCAGTTCACCCCGCAGCGCAACGCGTGATATGCGCTAAAGCCATGCCGGCTCCTATCCTGCCTCTCATCGATGCTGCAACCCACTGGCCCGCGCGCGGCGCGCTGGTCGGGCTCGACTTGGGGACCAAGACCATTGGCGTTGCCGTATCCGATCCGGACCGGCGGCTGGCGACCGGCGTCGAGACGATCCAGCGCAAGCAGTTCAAGCAGGATGCCGCCAAGCTGCTGGCCATCGCCACGGAGCGCAAGGCGGTCGGCTTCGTGCTCGGCCTGCCCATCAACATGGACGGCAGCGAAGGTCCACGCGCGCAATCGACCCGCGCCTTCGCGCGAAATCTGGCCGGATTGACCGCGCTGCCCATCGGTCTCTGGGACGAACGCCTTTCGACCGCGGCGGTCGAGCGCGAGCTGATCGGCATGGACGTCAGCCGCGCCAAGCGCGCCGAGGTGATCGACGAGCACGCCGCGATCTTCATCCTGCAAGGCGCGCTCGATCGCCTTGCCAATCTTCGCACGAGCCCGGGACCGGACTGATCCATGGCCGTCGTCATCGCGGCGCTGCTGCCGGTCTTCATCCTCATCGTGCTCGGCGTCGTGCTGAAGCGCAGCCTGATGCGGCTGGACACGCAATGGCACGGGTTGGAGCAGCTGACCTATTTCGTGCTGTTTCCGATGCTGCTGATCCAGACCCTGGTAAAAGCCGACCTCTCCAAGGTGCCGGTGACTGGCGTCGGCAGCGCGCTGCTGCTGTCGGCGCTGGCGATGTCGCTTTTGTGCCTCGCGCTGCGCCCTGCGCTTTCGCGGCTCGGCATCGACGGCCCCGCCTTCACGTCGATCTTCCAGGGTGCGACGCGCTGGCAGACCTTCGTTGCCCTGTCGATCGCCGCCAATCTGTTCGGCGATGTCGGGCTGGCGCTCGCCTCCGTGGCGATGGTGGCGATCATCCCGCTCGTCAACGTGTTCAGCGTCTCGGTGCTCGCTCGTTACGCATCGCCGGAAAAGCAATCCGGCCGCGCCATCGTCATGACATTGGTGCGCAATCCCTTGATCTGGGCCTGCATCATCGGCCTTACTTTCAATGTCACCCACCTGCCGCTGCCAAGGCTCTGGCATGAGGTTGCAGACGCGCTCGGCAGTTCCTCCCTCGCCATCGGCCTGCTCGTCACAGGCGCGGGCCTGCATCTCGAAGGGCTCTTCCGTCCAAGCCTCGGCGCAGCCGTCGGCGTCGTTTTAAAGCTCTTGCTGATGCCCGCGCTCGCGATGGGGCTCGGTCTCTGGTTCGGGCTTTCCGGCAACAGCCTGGCGATCGTGGCGATCTGCTCGGCGGTGCCGACCTCGTCCAGCGCCTATGTCCTCGCCCGCCAGATGGGCGGCGACGCCCCGCTGCTGGCGCAGATCATCACGCTGCAGACGATCTTTGCAGCCATTACGATGCCGATCGCGATCGGGCTGGCGGCCTAGCACTCGTCATGACGAGCGCACCTCTCTCACCTCGTCATTGCGAGGAGCTCTTGCGACGAAGCAATCCAGACTGCCGCGGCGGAGAGATTCTGGATTGCTTCGCTGCGCTCGCAATGACGGAGTTGCGGCCTAGCTCCCCAGCCACATCGTCAGCACCACCGCGGTGAGATTATTCAGCGCGTGCAGCACGATGGTGAGCCACAGCGAGCCGGAGCGGTAGCGCATGTAGCCGAACCACAGGCCGATGGCGAAAACTTCGGCGAGGAAGTACATGTCGTACTGCAGATGGACGATTGTCCAGACCAGCGACGACAGCAGGATCGCGCCGGGCGCGCGAAGGAAGCTCGCCGACCAGCCACGGAAGAGGAAGCCTCGCGCCAGAACCTCTTCCGACATCGGCGCCGCCACCGCGAATGCGGCGAGCAGCAGCAGCGCGGCGCCCTTGTCGCGGCCCGATTTCAACAGATCGGTCATGAAGCCCGGCGTCGCCTCGCGGCCGAGCGCACGCGACATCGTCTCCCAGAGCAGCACGATCAGGATGAGGCCGACGGCGCCGAACAGCAGTTGCTTCCAGGACGGCCAATGCAGCGCGAGATAATCGACGAACGAAGCTTTCTTGATGCGAATGGCGAGCCAGACCGCGGCCAGTGTCGCCGGCAAGCCCATGATGACCGAGAGCGCAAGCGTCTGGGGCTCGCGGCCGACGACCTGCAGCGAAGCGAGGTCCATGGGTAGTCCACGCTGCGCCGCCAGCAGAAGGACGGCGCCGATCTGCCCGACGAACATCGCGACGAAGATGAAGAGGCCCCACAGCGCCGTGCCCCAGAACTTCCAGACACGCGGTGTCGCCGGCGTCGCGGTCAACGGCGGATGATCGGGGTTGAGGGAGTCCATCAGCAGGCTTTCGTTGGAGAGCGCAAACTATCGAGCGATCGTCATGCCCGGGCTTGTCCCGGGCATCCACGTTCTTCTTGCCGCGCAGCAAGACGTGGATGGCCGGGTCAGGCCCGGCCATGACGCTGCGGAGAGACCGTGCCCAGTCACGGCAGCGCCCGCTCCAGCAGGGCGCGCACGTCGGCGCCATCGAGTTCGACTGCGCCGTACATGCTGGCGTGATTGGTCGCAAGGCGCGTGGCCGCGAACAATTCGGCCTGGCGCGACGACGCGCCATTGAGCGCGGCCGTCGCGGCCAGCAATGCCAGCCTCTCGACCGCAAGCCGCGCGACGCGCTCGCCGTCGGCGCGCCGAAACGTCTTGCCGATGAAGCTGGCCGCCTCGCCCGCCCCCGGCAGCCCCTTGGTCTCGGCCGCCAGCGCTTGCAGCACCGCCGTCGCCGCCTCGCCCTCGCGCGAGAGCGCGCGGAGCACGTCGAGGCACATCACGTTGCCCGAGCCCTCCCAGATCGCGTTGACCGGCGACTCCCGATAATGGCGCGCCAGAATGCCGTCCTCGACATAACCGTTGCCGCCGAGGCACTCCATCGCCTCAAACAGGAACGGCGGCGCGCTCTTGCAGGTCCAGTATTTGATCGCGGGCGTGAGCAGTCGCATATAAGCCGCCTCCGCCGCATCGTGCGGCGTGCGGTCGAAGGCACGGCAGAGCCGCATCACCAGCGCCGTGCTCGCCTCCACATGCAGCGCCATATCCGACAGCACGGCCTGCATCAGGGGCTGATCGGCCAGATGCTTCTGGAACACGCTGCGATGCCGGGCGTGGTGCAGCGCATGCGCAAGCCCCGAGCGCATCAGGCCAACGGAGGCGATCGCGCAATCCTGCCGCGTCAGCTGCACCATCTGGATGATGGTGCGGATGCCCTTGCCTTCCTCGCCGACCCTTTCGGCATAGGCGCCGACGAACTCGACCTCGGACGAGGCATTGGAGCGGTTGCCGAGCTTGTCCTTCAGCCGCTGGAACTGAACGGCGTTGACCGATCCGTCCGGCGCGAAGCGCGGCATGAAGAAACAGGTCAGCCCGCCATCCGCCTGCGCCAGCACCAGGAATGCATCGCACATCGGTGCCGACATGAACCATTTGTGCCCGGTGATGCGATAGCCGTCCGTCTCGCGCACCGCGCGCGTCATGTTGGCGCGCACGTCGGTGCCGCCCTGCTTCTCGGTCATGCCCATTCCGAGGGTCATGCCGCGCTTCTGCCACCACGGCGCAAAGCTCGGATCGTAGCTCTTGGTCGACAGCACCGGCATCACCCGCGCGAGCAAGTCGGGCTGCATCGCCAGGGCACCGACGGAGGCGCGCGTCATCGTGATCGGGCAGAGATGGCCGGTCTCGACTTGCGCAGCCATGTAGAACTTTGCGGCGCGAATGACCTCGGCGCCATCGCCGGCCGGCTTGCCATCCGCGGTCCAGGTAGAATTGTGAACGCCGGCATGCGCACTGTGCGCCATCAGTTCGTGATAGGCGGGATGAAACTCGACCTGGTCGCGGCGATTGCCCTTGGCATCGAAGCTGCGCAGCTTCGGCGTGTTCTCGTTCGCCACGCGCCCGCGATCGGCCATCGCCGCCGAGCCCCAGTGCCTGCCGAACTCCGAGAGCTCACGCTCGGCCGCTGCGCCGCCATTGGCCCTGACCGCCTCGATCAGCGGTCGGTCCACGGCGAAAAGATCAATGTCCTCGAATGGCGGCGACTGGTTGAAGACCTCGTGGGTCGCAAATGTGGGCTGGGTCATTTTGCTTCCATCGAATCTATCTCGGCTCGGGCGCCACCTCTCCCATTGGGAGAGGTCGCGCCGGAGGCGCGGGTGAGGGGCTACGCTCTATCGAGGGACCTGATCCCCTCACCCGGCGCTTCGCGCCGACCTCTCCCCTTGGGAGAGGTAACCCTGCTCGCAGGTGCTTCCGTTTCAACCGAACTCTACCTCGTCCGCGGCTGGATCGGGAAATCATAGGCCGCCCCGCCCGTCCCCGGCAGGGAAAAATGCCACCACTCCTTCGAATAGTTCACAAAGCCTTGCCTGGCCATCGCAGCCACCAGCCGCTTGCGCCAGGCACGCTGCTCCGGAGTGATCGATGGTGCCGCAGTGTGCCCCTTCGGGTCGGTGCAGTCGTAGCCTGTGCCCATGTCGACGCTGCCCTCCGGCGCCCGCGCCTCGACCGGCGCCGTGCAATCCGAATAGGTCTTGGCTGGATCATATTTGGCGGAATTGTCCGCCCTGAGATCGACCAGCGTGAGATCGAGTGCCGCACCGGTCGAATGCTGCGAACGGCTCGCAATGTAGCCGAGGCGGAACAGCTCGGTCTTGGGGATCTTCGGATTGTAGCGCCGCTCCGACGCGGTCTCGCGGCCGTTCTGCGACCACTTGACCATGTCGAGCGAGGCCCGCGCCGGCCGGTAGCAGTCGAACATCTTGAGCGAGAGATTTTGCGCCGCCAGCTCCTGCTGCACCGCTTTCAGCCGCAGCCCCACCTCGCGCTTCACCACGCATTCGCCGGCATCGTAGCCGGCGAGCGGACGGCCGACGAAATTGTTCGACGTGGCGTAACGGATGTCCTGGATGATGCTGGGATCGATGTCGCGCAGATAGACGAAGTCGCCGGGCAAGGTCTGCGCCCGCGCGGGAACGAGAAACGATAGTGCGAGCAGCACGACAAGCGCGGCGCGCGCCGCGGTTCCGGTCCTTGCGGTCATTGCACCGGATCCGAGTTGACCAGAAGCTTCGTGATCGCGGTGTCCGTATATTTGTTGCCGGCCCAGACGTCGTCGATGATGAACTGCATCCAATGGGCCGACACGGGCGGCCGCAATGTCAGCAATTGCGCCGACAGCTTGTCGTCGAGAATGAAGGTCTGCGACTCGCCGCCCGAGAACAGTACGCGGATCTGGCGGACCCTGTTGTTCTTGGCGAAGATGTCGGGGCTTTTCTGGTAGCCGTTCTGCACGTGGATCGATTTGACCCGCCGCACGGTTTCGAACTCGATGGTGATCCATTCGCCGATGCCGTTGCCGGATGCGCCCTCCACCCAGGCCGTCCCCGTAGAGGCGTCGAACAAATTCGCTGCGCCGTACGAATTGCCGAATTGCGGCTTCAGCATCGAGCTGACGCAATAGGTCTCGAAGCCGCTGCGGGCGCAGCTTTCGCCTGCCGCGGAGGGACGCGGCGGACGCATGGTGGCGCGCTCCGCGACCGCAAGCCTTGCCGGCGGCTTCGCCAGCATGCCCGCCACTTTCGGCGCCCCGTTCGACGATTCCGCATTCCAGAGAAAAATGCGCCCGCCGAGCGTCTGGTCGTAATAAGCGGGCGTCTGCTCGTGCGGTGCTGCTTGTCCTCCGGCATCCGTCGCCTTCAGCGCCAGCGCCGCCACGCGCTCGCGCACCTCGACCGCGAGGTCGCCGAGATGCAGCTCGGGCCGCTTGAGCTGCTCGACGAATATCCGCGTGAACACCGAGTTGTGCGCCGTATCGTTGCTGCCGAGCTGGTCGAGCGCGGTCTGGCCGATGCCTGCGGAATAGAGCGTAAAGATCCCGCGCGCGGGCCGGGCGTCAGCAAGCCCCCGCCTGTTCCCGATCGAACGTCCCGCGGCGCGCGGAAACGGATTGTCACGGCAGGCATCGATGACGACGAAGGCGACCCGCACCGCCTTGGCCTGAAGCTCCGAAATCACGTCGGGCTCGGCGATCGAGGCCCCGCGCACCCGCGCCTCGGCGCCCTCATTGACGGTGGGAACGTCACTCGGCACGAGGTAGTTCACCCCCGCGATCGCAACGCCGTGTCCGGCATAGAACAATGCGGCGGTATCGCCCGGCTCGAGCCGCGACGTGAAATCCGCAAGCCGGTCGATCATGCCCTGGCGGCCAAGATTGGTCCCGAGCACGATGTCGAACCCGAGCGACCTCAGCGCGTCAGCCACGGTCGTTGCGTCATTGGCGGCCTTCTTCAATTGCCGGTCGGCCGGCAGGTTCGGATAGAGATCGTTGCCGATCACGAGTGCGACGCGTTTTTCGGCCCAAGCCGGTGTCGCAAGGCCAGCCATGCACGCGGTCGCGAGCGCAGCAACATTGCGCGCCAGTCGATTAAAATACCGCGTGCCCGTCATGATCCAGCCCGTGACGCAACCAATGTTGCGAGTCTAGCGCAAAGCGGCTGCCCCGAACACCGGCTGGCGGCGCCGCCTCCGCCGCAAAGCGCCGTGGATAAGTCCGGCGGCGGGATTTGAAGCTTGCTCCCCCCGCCGTCCGCCCCTATAGCTCTGCTTTTAATGACATCGAAATCGACCTTCGTCCTCGGCCACCGGCATTTGCTGGGCATCGAGGGCCTTTCCGCGGCCGACATCAGCGGCCTCCTCGACCTGTCCGAAGAATATGTCGAGCTCAACCGCCAAGTTGACAAGAAGCGCACCGTCCTGCGCGGACGGACGCAGGTGAACCTGTTCTTCGAGGCCTCCACCCGGACCCAATCCTCGTTCGAGCTTGCGGGAAAGCGGCTGGGCGCCGACGTCATGAACATGTCGGTGGCCTCCTCGTCCATCAAGAAGGGCGAGACACTGATCGACACCGCGATGACGCTCAATGCGATGCACCCGGACATCCTGGTGATGCGCCATCACGCCTCCGGCGCGGTGGAACTGCTGGCCCGCAAGGTCGACGGTTCCGTGATCAATGCCGGCGACGGCGCGCACGAGCATCCGACCCAGGCGCTGCTCGATGCGCTCACCATCCGCCGCAACAAGGGCCGGATCGAGGGGCTGGTGGTCGCGATCTGCGGCGACGTGCTGCATTCGCGCGTCGCCCGCTCCAACATCATCCTGCTCAACACCATGGGCGCCCGCGTCCGCGTCGTCGGGCCCTCCACGCTGCTGCCGCCGGGCATCGAGCGGATGGGCGTCGAGGTCGCGCGCGACATGCGCGAGGGTCTCAACGGCGCCGACATCGTCATGATGCTGCGGCTGCAGCGCGAGCGCATGAACGGCTCCTTCGTGCCCTCGTCGAACGAATACTTCCACTATTTCGGGCTCGACCAGAAGAAGCTCGCTTACGCCAAGCCGGACGCGCTCGTGATGCATCCCGGCCCCATGAACCGCGGCGTCGAAATCGACACGGCGGTCGCCGACGGTGCGCAATCCCTGATCCGCGAGCAGGTGGAGATGGGCGTCGCCGTGCGCATGGCGGTGCTGGAAGCGCTCGCCCGTAACCTGCCGAACGCGTGATGCCGATGTTGACCGATCGCCGCCCCATCCTGCTGGCCAATGCCCGCGTCGTCGATCCCTCCAGGGATTTCGACGGACTCGGCGACGTCCTGATCGCCGACGGCAGCATTCGCGAGACCCGCCGCGGCATTGGCGCGGCCGGCGTCCCCGAGGGCACCGACATTGTCAATTGCTCCGGCAAGATCGTCGCACCCGGCCTGATCGACATGCGCGCCTTCGTCGGCGAACCCGGCTTCAGCCACCGCGAGACCTTTGCCACGGCGAGCCAGGCGGCTGCGACCGGCGGCATCACCACCATCATCTGCCAGCCCGACACCTCGCCGGTGATCGACAATTCGGCGACGGTCGATTTCGTGATGCGCCGCGCCCGCGACACCGCGATCGTCAACATCCAGCCGATGGCCGCCCTCACCAAGGGCATGCACGGCCAGGAGATGACCGAGTTCGGCTTGCTCAAGGCCGCTGGCGCCGTCGCCTTCAGCGATGGCGCCAGAAGCGTGACCAATGCGCAGGTGATGCGCCGCGCGCTGACCTATGCGCGCGATTTCGACGCGCTGATCGTGCATTACACCGAAGACCCCGATCTCGTCGGCGAAGGCGTGATGAACGAGGGCGAGTTCGCCTCGCGGCTCGGCCTGATGGGCATCCCGAATGCCGCCGAGGCCGTGATGCTGGAGCGCGATCTGCGCCTCGTCGCCCTCACCGGCGGCCGCTATCACGCGGCGTCGCTGACCTGCATCGATTCCCTCGACATCCTTCAGCGCGCGCGCGATGCCGGGCTCGCCGTCAGCGCCTCGGTCTCGATCAATCATCTGGCGCTGAACGAGAACGACATCGGTCCTTACCGTTCGTTCCTGAAGCTGTCGCCGCCGCTGCGCACCGAGGACGACCGCCGCGCCCTGGTGGCGGCAATCGGCTCCGGTCTGCTCGATGTCATCATGTCCGACCACAATCCGCAGGACGTCGAGGGCAAGCGCCTGCCGTTCGCGGAAGCCGCGCCCGGCGCCGTCGGGCTCGAGACCATGCTGCCGGCCGGCCTGCGGCTGGTGCACAATGGCGAGATCGAGCTGAAGACGCTGATCCGCGCGATGTCGACCCGCCCGGCCGAGCTGCTCGGGCTGTCGGGCGGAACCCTGCGCGCCGGCAGCCCCGCGGATGTCATCGTGATCGACCCCGACGTGCCCTGGGTGGTCGATCCCGCCGACCTCAAGTCGCCCTGCAAGAACACCCCGTTCGACGAGGCCCGCTTTACAGGCCGGGTGGTGCGCACCATTGTCGGCGGACGAACGGTATATGAGCATGTCTGACGTGCGGCTTCGTTCGACGTGGAGAATGGGCCTTTGGAGATGCCGCCATGGCGCTTGAACCGTTTCTGCCGGTGGCTTTCGTCATCGGCTATCTCCTCGGCTCGATTCCGTTTGGGCTGATCCTGACCAGGCTCGCGGGCACCCAGGATATCCGCTCGATCGGCTCCGGCAGCATCGGCGCCACCAATGTGCTGCGCACCGGACGCAAGAGCCTCGCCGCGGGCACCCTGCTGTTGGACGCCCTCAAGGGCACCGTGGCGGTGGTGATCGCCGGCTACATCGCAGGCCCCTATGCCGCAATGGTAGCCGGGCTCGGCGCTTTCCTCGGCCACCTCTTCCCGGTCTGGCTGAAGTTCAAAGGCGGCAAGGGCGTCGCGGTCTATATCGGCATCCTGCTGGGGCTGTTCTGGCCGGGCGCCGTCGTGTTCTGCCTGCTCTGGCTGGCGACCGCCTTCACCACCCGCTATTCCTCGCTCTCGGCGCTGGTGGCGGCATTCATCACGCCGATGTTCCTGTGGTGGTTCGGTCATCTCGCATTGTCGGCACTTGCCGCCGTGCTGACCCTGCTGTTGTTCTACGCGCATCGCGAGAACATCAAGCGCCTGCAAGCGGGCAAGGAAAGCCGGATCGGCGAGAAAGCCTAGAGCATGATCCGGAAAAGTGCGTAGCGGTTTTCCGAAAAGATCATGCTCAAACAATAACCTAAAGCGCGATGACGATTCCTAATCGCATCGCGCTTTAGAGCGCTTTCGGGCGAAGTGAATGCCGGTTCGCGTCAAGAAGACGCGTCAACAAGTATCTGAGGTCGGAAAAAGTACGGATACTGCCGCACCCCTTCCGCATTATATGCCAAATCCTGTTCGCAATTGCCGTGCGAGTCACGGCAGGCTGTAGCGAACGGGTTCCATGCCTGTCATCCTGACACGGGAAACGGCGTTAGGCGGTTGCTCAGAATGAGCGAGAAGATTGTCGGCGTGAATGACGGGATCGGCTCGCTCGGTGCTTCCGGCACTGCAGCAAGCCGGCTGCTCTCGGCGACCAATATCTGGTCCGACGCGCCGCTGCCCCCGCCTGCCCCCGTTTCGCGGCCAGCGCAGCAGCCGGAGCCTACCGTTAAACCTGACGCTCCACTTGACATCGTCGTCGCCAAGGCTGCACCGGCCGCGCCCGCGCGGGCTCGTTCCGACCAATGGCCGCCGCGAAAGCTTTCGCTGGCGCTGCAGGGCGGCGGCACCTTTGCGGCCTTCACCTGGGGCGTGCTGGAGCGCCTGCTCGAAGAGACGTCCATCGAGATTGACACCGTCAGCGGCGCCAGCGCCGGCGCCATCAATGCGCTGCTGCTCGCTTGCGGCCTGGCCGAAGGCGGCCGCGAAGGCGCCCGTTCCAGGCTGAACCGGTTCTGGGTCCGGCTGATGCACGAGGCCTCGTTCCGCTCACTGATGCTGATCGGCGGCTTTTCGCCGGCGGGAAGCTCGGTCGCGTTCGGCCCGACCCTGCGCTCCGGGCAGTTCGATCCGTTCGACCTCGATCCGCTGCGGCAGGCGGTCTCCCGCGACATCAACTTTTCCGTCCTGCGCCATGCGCGGTGCCCAAAACTGCTGATCGCGGCGACGCGGATCCGCGACGGGCAGCAGCAGATTTTCGGCAACGAGGCCATCACCGCCGACGTCGCGCTGGCCTCGACCTGCCCTCCGCTGGTCCATTGTGCGGTCGAGATCGACGGCGAGGCCTATTGGGACGGCGGCTTTGGCGGCAATCCGCCGCTGCTGCGCCTGGTGCAGGACACGGCGGCAACGGATCTGCTGCTGGTCCAGGTCACGCCAACGCGCGACAGCTACGTGCCGATCACGCTCGCCGCGATCGACCGCCGGCTCGACCAGATCGCGGCCAACGCCGCGCTCAAGGCCGAGATCGCCGCGATCGAATGGGCGCAGTCGCACATGACCTCTCCGCTGCGGCTCACGAGGATCGCGGCGGAAGACTCCGTTGACGGTCTGGCGCAGCGCTCATCCACCGATCTCGGCCGCGGCTTTATTCGCCTGCTGCACCGGAGCGGCCGCGCAGCCGCCGAGCAATGGCTCGGGCAAGGCGCGGGCGCCGGCGCGGCGCCCTCAGCGCCCGCTCAGGCCCTCGCTCCTTCCGAACCTGTGCTAGCCTGATTTTGCCAACGCGTCCTCCAGGAACCAGGCCACCGCGAGCGCCAAAGGATCGTTGCCGAAGCGTGCGATCACCTGCACGCCAACAGGCAGGCCACCGACCTTCAGCACCGGCACGTTGACGCAAGGATTGCCCATCAGCGTCCACAGCCGGTTGTAGCGCGGATCGCCGGTGCTCGCGAGCTCCTTGGCCGGCGCAGTGCCGGGCGCGGAATAGGTCAGCAGCACGTCGACGCTTTCGAACAATTCACTGAGCTCGCGGCGGCCGCGACGGCTGATGCGGCGCGCCTCGTCATAGTCTTTCGGCGTCAGCCCGACCGTCGCATCGAGACTGGCGCGCAGCATTGGCGCGATCTCGTCGTGACGTTCCGAAAACTCCCAGGCGAGCGCGCGATGCGCTTCATAATCCTGGATGATCGGGTGGATGCGCCAGGCCTCCTGCACCGCCTCGGGCAGATCGATGGTCTGCACCTTGGCACCGGCGCGCATCGCCGCCTTGATCGCAGCCTGCAGCCCCTCTTCGGCCGCCGGCTCCACGGCGCCTGCGAACTCCTGCCTGACCACACCGATGCGCGGCGACTTCGCCGGGGTGATACCGGAGAATTCCGTGCGCCCCGTCATCGCCAAGAGACCGCGCGCAAGATCCTCCGCGCGGGCGCCGAACAGGCCGACCGTGTCGAGCGCCCACGAATAGCACTTGACGCCGACGGTCGGCAGCATCCGGAACGACGGCTTGATCGCCGCCGTTCCGCAATAGGCCGCCGGCCGGATCACCGAGCCGCCGGTCTGAGTACCCAGCCCCAGCGGGATCATGCCGGCGCCGACGGCCGCCGCCGAGCCCGAGGACGAGCCGCCGGGCGAATGCGCCGTATTGTGCGGATTGCGCGTCGGCGTCGGATCGCGCGAAGCGAATGCTGTGGTCGTGGTCTTGCCGATGACGGTGGCGCCCGCCCGCTTCAGCATCATCACCACCGGCGCATCAGCGCGCGGCTGCCAGCCGCGATAGATCTCCGAGCCCATCTCGGTCGGCATGTTGGCGGTGTCGATGATGTCCTTGATGCCGACGGCAATGCCGCGCAGCGGGCCCGAGGCTTGCGCCTTCGCGGATTTGTCGTGCCGGACGAAAGCCTGAACGTCCTTCTCCTTGGCTTCGATCGCCGCATGCGACTGAGCGATGGCGGCGTCGGGCGAAAGCTCCCCCGCTTCGATGCGGCGCTGGAGGTCGGCAAGTGAGATCATGGCAACATCCTTCTTATTGCGATCGCTTTTAGCATCGCAGCGAGGTCGTGCAAGCGTACGTCCCTGTTGCGCAACGCCCTCAGGTTGTTCCATGCTGTCCCTGCAAGGAGCCGCCGTGGACGCCATCAACAGAAGCGTGGAGCTGACCGAGGCCGAGCGGATCGACCGCCTGCGGCTGATCCGTTCCGACAATGTCGGGCCGCGCACCTTCCGCTCGCTGGTCGATCATTTCGGCAGCCCACGCGCCGCGCTGGAGCGGCTGCCTGACCTTGCCCGGCGCGGCGGCGCGGCGCGATCGGGGCGCATCTGCAGCCCGGATGAAGCAAAGGCCGAGCTCGCCGCGAGCCGCAAGTTCGGCATCGCCTGGCGCGCGCCCGGCGAGGACGGCTATCCGGCGCGGCTGGTGATGATCGACGATGCGCCGCCGCTGCTCGCGGTGCGCGGCGACACCAAATCCCTGATGCGGCCGATGATCGCGATCGTCGGCTCGCGCAACGCCTCCGGCGCCGGACTTAAATTCGCCGGCCAGCTCGCGCGCGAGCTCGGCGAAGCCGGCTTCGTCGTCATCTCCGGGCTCGCCCGCGGTGTCGACCAGGCCGCGCATCGCACCAGCGTCAAGAGCGGCACGATCGCCGTACTCGCCGGCGGCCATGACTGCATCTATCCGCCCGAGCATGGCGACCTGCTCGCCGCGATTCTGGATCACGCCGGCGCTGCGATCTCCGAGATGCCGCTCGGCCACGAGCCGCGCGCTCGCGACTTCCCCCGTCGCAACCGCCTGATCTCGGGCGCTTCGCTCGGCGTCGTCGTGGTCGAGGCGGCGCACCGCTCGGGCTCGCTGATCACGGCACGCATGGCGGCCGAACAGGGCCGCGAGGTGTTCGCCGTTCCGGGCTCGCCGCTCGATCCGCGCGCCGCCGGCACCAACGACCTGATCAAGCAGGGCGCAACGCTCGTCACCGAAGCTGCCGACATCATCAACGCGGTTCAGCCGATCATGGAGCGGCCGCTGATGCATCCCGCGGGCGAGCCCGACAGCGAACCGTTCGAAAGCGATCCGCAAAGCCATGATCGCGACCAGATCACCGCCCTGCTCGGCCCAGCCCCTGTTACGATCGACGACCTCGTCCGGATGTCCGGCGCCTCGCCCGCGATCGTACGCACCGTGCTGCTGGAGCTCGAGCTCGCCGGCAAGCTGGAACGCCACGGCGGCGGATTGGTGTCGCTGGTTTAGCGTCGTCCCCAGTTGTCATTCCGGGGCGCGACGAAGTCGCGAGCCCGGAATCCATTTCATCCACTTGATCTGCGGCCAAATGGATTCCGGGCTCCCTCGCTCCGCTCGGGCCCCGGAATGACGAAATGGAGGCCGTACGCTAACCTTCCTTGCGCTGGTCGAACCGCGTTCGTGCCGCCTCGATCTGCTCCAGATGCGCGATCGCCCATTCTCCGAGCGCTTGCACCGGCTGCTGGAGGCCGCGGCCGAGATCGGTCAGCTCATAATCCACCCGCGGCGGGATGGTCGGAAAGATCGTGCGCGTGACGAGGCCGTCGCGCTCGAGGCCACGCAACGTCAGGGTCAACATCCGCTGCGAGATGCCGTTGATCATGCGCTTGAGCTCGTTGAAGCGCTTTGGCCCGTCGCTCAGCATCATGATGACGAACACGCTCCACTTGTCGCCGACGCGGGACAGCACGGAGGCGACCCCGCGGCAGTCCGCATGGTTGGGATCCGGCATGGGCCTGGTATCCGGCCTCGGATTTGGCCGCGGCGGAGCAGGCAAATCGGTGTGCGCAGGTTTCAATGATGTGCCCATGGCTCAAAAAAGTGCGTTCTTGCGGGGATTTCGATAGTCACACATGTAGCGCTGGTTACAAACTTATACCAGGGTGACCCCACATGAAACTCCTCCATGTCGACTCCAGCGTGCTCGGCCCCCACTCCGTTAGCCGGCAGGTTTCCGCCGCCATCGTCGACCGGCTCCGGCAGGCGACGCCCTCGCTTCAAGTCGTCTACCGCGACCTGACCGAGACGCCGCTCGCCCACCTCTCCGGCTCGCACCTCGCCGCCGCGCAAGGCGCCGCCGCGCCGGCGGAACTCGGGCCCGACCTTGCCGCAAGCGCGGCGGCGCTGGAGGAGTTCCTGGCCGCCGACATCGTCGTGATCGGCGCGCCCATGTACAATTTTACCATTCCGAGCCAACTCAAGGCCTGGATCGACCGCATTCTCGTGGCGGGGAAGACTTTCAAGTACGGCGCGGCCGGGCCGGAGGGACTCGCCGGCGGCAAGCGCGTGATCGTGGCCATTTCGCGCGGCGGCCACTACGGCGCAGAGACGCCCTACGCAGCCGGCGAGCATCTCGAAACCTATCTGCGCTGGGTGTTCGGCTTCATCGGTATCACCAGCGTCGAATTCATCCCGGCTGACGGCATCCAACTCGGGCCGGAGCACCGCGAGAAGGCGATCGCCGGTGCGCTCCAGTCGGCAACAAGCCTGCGCGCGGCCTAGCCGCGGCTAACGCGTCGGGCGCAACGCGAATGTTGCGCCCGAGCAGGTTCGCTTGATGTGATCAGCCGCGATAGATCGGCGCGCCGCTCGGCGAGGCCACCGCGCCGCCGTCGACGAAGATTTCCTGGCCCTGCACATGCGCGGAATCATCGGAGGCGAGGAACAGCACCGTCTTCGCCACGTGATCGGTCTCGCCGATGCGGCCGAGCGGCGTCGACAGCGCGATCCGCTTCTCGAACACCTTTTCGGCTTCCGGCGTCGCGGTCGCGGGTCCCCAGATCGGGGTGCGGATCGCGCCCGGCGCGACCACGTTGACGCGAATGCCGCGCGGCGACAGTTCTGAGGCCATGATCCGCGCCATCGCCCGCACGCCGGCCTTCGCCGCGCCGTAGGCCGAGTAGCCGGGAATGCCGAGCACCGAGATCACCGAGCCGTTGAGGATGATCGAGGCGCTGTCCTTAAGAAAAGGCAACGCGGATTGAACGGTGAAGAACACGCCGGTCAGATTGGTGCTGATCACCTTCTCGAACACCTCTGGTGTCGCCGATCCCAGCGGAGTGCCGCCGGCGATGCCGGCATTGGCGAACACGATGTCGAACTTGCCGAATTTCTCCGCGCCCTGCTTGATCGCAGCTTCCGTCGCCGCGATGTCCGTCGCGTCGGCTGGCAGCGCGAGCGCGTTCGGCCCGAGCTCTTTCGCGGCCGCGGCCAGCGTCTCCTTGTTACGCCCGGTGATCACCACCTTGGCGCCCTCGGCCACGAACAGTTTTGCCGTCGCCAGCCCGATGCCGCTATTGCCGCCGGTGATCAGCGCCGTCTTGTCCTTCAGTCTCACGCTCGCCTCCAGTAGTTGCATGATGAAACCATATTGCGATTTAGGCCATATGGTTTTATGATGCAACCACACAAGCGCGTGATCGACTGAACGCGACCGGATGGACGACGATGGTGAAACGAACGAGCTTTGCCGGTGATGCCTGCCCGATCGCGCGGTCGCTTGAGGCGCTCGGCGACTGGTGGTCGCTCTTGATCATCCGCGAGGCGCTGTTCGGCGTCCGCCGCTTCGGCGAGTTTCAGAACAAGCTCGGCATGGCCAAGAACATCCTGGCGGCGCGGCTGCGATCGCTGGTCGACCACGGCATTCTGGAAACCGCCCCCGCCTCCGACGGCAGCGCCTATCAGGAATATGTGCTGACGACGAAGGGCAGCGGGCACCTTCCCGATCCTGGTCGCGCTGCGGCAATGGAGCGAGGAGTTCGACGACCACCCGGAGGAGATCGCGACCATCCTGGTCGATCGCGCGAAAGGCCGTCCGGTGAAGAAGCTGGAAATGCGCGCCGATGACGGCCGCCTGCTCAGCCCCGCCGACACCACCCTAAAGCCGCGGCCGGCGCGGCGACGAAGGTCGGCCGAAGCGAACTAGTCTGGCGAAGCTGAGCTTCGCTAGCATCCGACCAGGCTGGCTTTGCGGACGGTTTTCAGGCGGTTTGCGCGTTGATGCCGCCCGAACTGGACGTCGTAGCTCAGGTCATAAACACAGCCGACCTTCATGGCGGCGAAATCTGCGTTCCGCTCGATCATGTAATGACCGGAAGGCTCTGTCATGAGATAGACACGGCCGGGCTCGGCCCAGGCTTGATCGACGCCGCGATAGATCACCCGGTCGGTCGAGCCGGTAGCCGCAAACCAGAGGATCAACCCTCCGATCAAGGCCGCCATGATGACGAGGCTACGAATGTCGTTGCGGAGCTTGTCAGCCAGGGTCGAGAGATTGGACGCGCTATTCACGCTTGGTTGGTCGCGGGTCGAGCGCGGCAGTTCAATTCGTCCAGCCTGTCACGACAGCTTGCGCTTGGTCCGTAGCCGCAGATGCTCGTCGGCCTCGAGCTTGGTCATGCCTAGGAGGTAATGCAGCACGTCCAGCTTGTGGCGCTCGGCCAGCTTACGTAGGGCCCCCGTTTGCTCGGCGATGAAGGCCACGGCCTCGTCCGCACCGCCCTCCCCCGGTTCCTCGTGACGCGTGCCCCCCGGCGCGCCGGACCCGGCGCGCGCCCGTTTTTTTCCTGGCTTGGTCACCAGTACCCCACCCGAATCCATGCCCCGACAGGACATTACGCCCACATCAACCGCAACTCCAAGGTGGTATTCTGCAACTTTTTCGATATGAAACTTTTCCCATTGCGGCGCCTTTCAACACCCCACGATTTGACAGGGGGCCGCTCACCACCCATGTTCGGGTCGAAACGGCCGACCCGAGTCCTTTCGTTTTCGGCCCAAGATTTTCCCGTAAGCCACTGGAACTAAATGAATATCGTCATTGTGGAGTCGCCGGCGAAAGCCAAGACGATCAACAAATATCTGGGCTCGTCCTATGAGGTTCTGGCCTCGTTCGGCCATGTCCGCGATCTCCCGGCGAAGAACGGTTCCGTCGATCCCGACGCCAATTTCAAGATGATCTGGGAGGTCGACCCCAAGGCGGCCGGCCGGCTCAACGATATCGCGAAGTCGCTGAAGGGCGCCGACCGCCTGATTCTCGCCACCGACCCCGATCGCGAGGGCGAAGCCATCTCCTGGCACGTGCTGGAGGTGATGAAGGAGAAGCGCGCGCTGAAGGATCAGAAGATCGAGCGCGTGGTGTTCAACGCCATCACCAAGCAGGCCGTCTCGGAGGCGATGAAGCATCCACGCGAGATCGACGGCGCCCTGGTCGACGCCTACATGGCGCGCCGCGCGCTCGACTATCTGGTCGGCTTCACTCTCTCCCCCGTGCTGTGGCGCAAGCTGCCGGGCGCCCGCTCGGCCGGCCGCGTGCAGTCGGTGGCGCTGCGCCTCGTCTGCGACCGCGAGCTCGAGATCGAGAAGTTCGTGCCGCGCGAATATTGGTCGTTGATCGCGACCCTGCTCACCCCGCGGGGCGATGCCTTCGAGGCGCGCCTCGTCGGCGCCGACGGCAAGAAGATCCAGCGCCTCGACATCGGCACCGGCGCGGAAGCCGAAGACTTCAAGAAGGCGCTGGAACTGGCGACTTACGCGGTCACCGCGGTCGACGCCAAGCCGGCCCGTCGCAATCCGCAGGCGCCCTTCACCACCTCGACGCTGCAGCAGGAAGCCAGCCGCAAATACGGCTTTGCGCCGGCGCACACGATGCGCATCGCCCAGCGTCTTTATGAGGGCATCGACATCGGTGGCGAGACCACCGGACTCATTACTTATATGCGTACCGACGGCGTGCAGATCGCCCCGGAGGCGATCACCCAGGCGCGCAAGGTGATCGGCGAGGACTACGGCAACGCCTACGTGCCGGATAGCCCGCGCCAGTACCAGGCCAAGGCCAAGAACGCCCAGGAAGCGCACGAAGCGATCCGCCCGACCGACCTCTCCCGCCGCCCCGACAGCATGAGCCGCAAGCTCGATGCCGATCAGGCCAAGCTGTATGAGCTAATCTGGAAGCGCACCATCGCGAGCCAGATGGAATCCGCCGAGCTCGAGCGCACCACCGTCGACATCACGGCGAAGGCCGGCTCCCGCACCCTGGAGCTGCGCGCCACCGGCCAGGTCGTCAAGTTCGACGGCTTCCTCGCGCTCTACCAGGAAGGCCGCGACGACGAGGAGGACGAGGATTCGCGCCGCCTGCCCGCGATGAGCCCGAACGACGCCCTGAAGCGGCAGAGCCTGTCCGTCACCCAGCATTTCACCGAGCCGCCGCCGCGCTTCTCGGAAGCTTCACTAGTCAAGCGTATGGAGGAGCTCGGCATCGGCCGGCCCTCGACCTATGCCTCGATCCTGCAGGTCCTGAAGGACCGCGGCTACGTCAAGCTGGAGAAGAAGCGTCTGCACGGCGAGGACAAGGGCCGCGTCGTGGTCGCCTTCCTCGAAAGCTTCTTTGCCCGCTATGTCGAGTACGACTTTACGGCGAGCCTCGAAGAGCAACTCGACCGCATCTCCAACAACGAGATCTCCTGGCAACAGGTTCTGAAGGACTTTTGGACCGGCTTCATCGGCGCCGTCGACGACATCAAGGAGCTGCGCGTCGCCCAGGTGCTCGACGTGCTCGACGACATGCTGGGCCAGCACATCTATCCGCCGCGCGCCGATGGTGGCGATATCAGGCAGTGCCCGAACTGCGGCACCGGCCGGCTGAACCTCAAGGCCGGCAAGTTCGGCGCCTTCGTCGGCTGCTCGAACTATCCGGAATGCCGCTACACCCGTCAGCTCGCCGCCGATGGCGAGGCGACTGCTGACCGTTCGCTCGGCCAGGATCCCGACACGGGTCGCGATGTCTGGGTCAAGGCCGGCCGCTTCGGCCCCTACATCCAGCTCGGCGAGCAGAAGGATTATGAAGAAGGCGAGAAGCCCAAGCGCGCCGGCATTCCGAAGGGCACCTCGCCCAGCGACGTCGATCTCGAGCTCGCGCTGAAGCTGCTGTCGCTGCCGCGCGAGATCGGCAAGCATCCGGAGACCGGCCAGCCCATCACCGCGGGCCTCGGCCGCTTCGGACCGTTCGTGAAGCACGAGAAGACCTATGCCAGCCTCGAGGCCGGCGATGAGGTGTTCGACATCGGCCTCAATCGTGCCGTGACGCTGATCGCGGAGAAGGTTGCCAAGGGCCCGAGCCGCCGCTTCGGCGCCGATCCCGGCAAGGCGCTCGGCGATCATCCGACGCTCGGCACGGTCACCGTGAAGAGCGGCCGTTACGGCGCCTATGTCACCGCGGGCGGCGTCAACGCGACCATCCCGGCCGAGTTCGAGAAGGACACCATCACGCTGCCGCAGGCGATCGCGCTGATCGACGAGCGCGCCGCCAAGAGTGGCGGCAAGGCCAAGAAGGCGGCGAAGCCGACCAAGGCCAAGAAAGCGTCAGAGAAGGCTGCGGACGGCGAGGACGCCGCACCGAAGCCGAAGAAGCCGGCTGCGAAGAAAGCCTCGGCCAAATCCAAATCCGAATCCACCAGCAAGGCGCGCGCCGCCGTGCCGTCGACCGCAAAGACGTCGCCGACCAAGGCAGCTGCCACCAAGAATCCGGCAAATACTCCGGCCAAGAAGAGTGCCGGCAAGACCTGAGATCAAGAATTAGAGGTTAAGTGAAACCAAAGAGAGACCGTGGCTTTCCCGACAGACAAGCCATCGTCGCCTTCATCAAGGCAAATCCAGGAAAGGTCGGGACTCGGGACATCGCGCGCGAGTTCGGCCTGAAGAACGCCGATCGCGCCGAGCTCAGGCGCATGCTGCGCGAGCTCGCCGACGACGGCATCATCAAGAAGAAGCGCCACAAGGTCTCCGAGCCGGACGCGCTGCCGCCGACGCTGCTCGCCGACATGACCGGCCGCGACTCCGATGGCGAGCTGATCGCCTCCCCCGCCGAATGGGACGAGGTCGAGAACGGCGAGCCGCCGAAGATCCTCATCGAGATGCCGCGCCGGCCGAGGCCCGGCACCGCCGCCGGCGTAGGCGACCGCGCGCTGCTGCGCGT
The DNA here is from genome assembly GCF_044909005.1 of Bradyrhizobium sp. USDA 223. Lineage (NCBI taxonomy): Bacteria > Pseudomonadati > Pseudomonadota > Alphaproteobacteria > Hyphomicrobiales > Nitrobacteraceae > Bradyrhizobium > Bradyrhizobium sp. USDA 223. The sequence goes on along the minus strand of NZ_JBIYDR010000001.1, from coordinate 1,967,258 downwards.
CGAGCGCAGCGATGACGACGAAGGTCCCCCCTATCGCGGCCGCATCATCAAGGTCATCGACAAGGCCAAGAGCCGCATCCTCGGCGTCTTCCGCAGCCTGCCCGAGGGCGGCGGCCGGCTCGTTCCCGTCGACAAGAAGATGGCGGACCGCGAGCTGAACATCGCCAAGACCGACACTAGCGGCGCTGAGGATGGCGACCTCGTCAGCGTCGACATCGTCCGCAGCCGCGGCTTTGGCCTCGCCTCCGGCCGGGTCAAGGAGAAGCTCGGCTCGGTCAAATCCGAGAAGGCGATCAGCCTGATCGCGATCTACGCCCACGACATTCCGCTGCAATTCTCCTCCGCCGCCGAGCGCGAGGCGGACGCGGCGGAGCCGGCCAATCTGAAGGGCCGCGAGGACTGGCGCGACGTCCCGCTCGTCACCATCGATCCGCCCGACGCCAAGGATCACGACGACGCGGTGCATGCCGAGCCCGATCCGGATCCCAACAACAAGGGCGGCTTCATCGTCAACGTCGCCATCGCCGACGTCAGCTTCTACGTGCGGCCAGGCACGGCGCTCGACCGCGACGCGCTCGACCGCGGCAACTCGGTCTATTTCCCCGACCGCGTCGTGCCGATGCTGCCCGAGCGCATCTCCAACAATCTCTGCTCGCTGGTGCCCGGCGAGCCGCGCGGCGCGCTGGCGGTGCGCATGGTGCTCGGCCCCGACGGCCGCAAGCGCTCGCACAGTTTTCATCGCATCCTGATGCGTTCGGCCGCCAAGCTCGCTTATGCGCAGGCGCAGGCCGCGATCGACGGCCGGCCTGACGACACCACCGGCCCCCTGCTCGATCCGATCCTGAGGTCGCTCTATGCCGCCTATGCCTGCGCCAAGCGCGCACGTGACGAGCGCGATCCGCTCAATCTCGACCTGCCCGAGCGCAAGATCCTCCTGAAGAGCGACGGCACCGTGGACCGCGTCGTGGTCCCCGAGCGTCTCGATGCGCACAAGCTGATCGAGGAGTTCATGATCCTCGCCAACGTCGCTGCAGCGGAGACATTGGAGAAGAAATCGCTGCCGCTGATCTACCGCGTGCACGACGAGCCGACCTTGGAGAAGGTTCACGCGCTCGCGGAATTCCTGGAGACGCTGGACGTTCCCTTCGCCAAGTCCGGCGCGCTCCGCCCGACCACGTTCAACCGCGTGCTGGCTCAACTCGAAGGCCACGACTATTACCCGCTGGTCAGCGAGGTGGTGCTGCGCGCGCAGGCGCAGGCTGAATATTCCTCGGAGAATTACGGTCACTTCGGCCTGAACCTGCGCCGTTATGCGCATTTCACCTCGCCGATCCGCCGCTATGCCGACCTCGTCGTGCACCGCGCGCTGGTGCGTGCGCTTGGCCTTGGCGAAGGCGCCCTGCCCGACAGCGAGACGCCGGAAAGCTTGAGCGAAGTCGCCGCGCATATCTCGCTGACCGAGCGGCGCGCCATGAAGGCGGAGCGCGAGACCGTCGACCGCCTGATCGCCCATCACCTCGCCGACCGCATCGGCGCCAGCTTCCAGGGCCGCGTCTCCGGCGTCACCCGCGCCGGCCTGTTCGTGAAGCTCAGCGAGACCGGCGCTGACGGGCTGATCCCGATCCGATCCCTCGGCACGGAATATTTCAACTATGACGAGAGCCGCCATGCCCTCGTCGGCACGCGCAGCGGCACCATGTACCAGCTCGGCGACGTCATCGACGTCCGCCTGATCGAGGCCGCTCCGATCGCGGGCGCACTGCGCTTCGAGCTGCTGTCGTCGGAGAGCGACGGCGGGCCGCGCGAGCGCAGGCCGCTCCGTCCGCAGCGCAAATCGTCCAAGCCGCATCCGGGGCGCAGCCCGGAGCGAAAACGCAAGCCGGAGAAGCAAAAGTCCGGCAAGGGAAAGAAGGCCAAAGGAAAGAACAAAGGCAAGGGCAAGAAGGGCAAGGCGTGGTGACGATGAGGACGGCCCCGAAAATCTGGACGCGCGAGAGCGGCCTCGTCGAGAAGCGCGACGTCTGGTCGGCAATGAAGCGCGGCTTCCGCGGCCGCTGCCCGCGCTGCGGCGACGGCAAGCTGTTCCGCGCCTTCCTGAAGACCGCCGATCATTGCGCCAGGTGCGGCCTCGACTTCACCCCGCATCGCGCCGACGATCTGCCTGCCTATCTCGTCATCGTCATCGTCGGCCACATCGTGGTGCCGGCCATCCTCTGGATCGAGACCAATTATTCGACCCCGGTCTGGCTCAGCTTCGCGGCCTATCTGCCCTTCACCTTCGTCGCCTCGCTCGCGCTGCTGCAGCCCGTGAAGGGAGCTGTGGTCGGCTTGCAATGGGCTCTGCGCATGCACGGGTTTGACGACAACCCTCCCGATGGTATTCCGCCTGTGTAAACACGTACAAGAACAGTTCGGGTGAGGACATGACCGATATTTCGCAGGCCGAGGAGAAGACCAGGGTTCACGAGGAGAAGGAAGCCGACCATCATCCTTACTTCCGCCCGAAGGATGCAGCGACGCTGATCCTGGTCGACCGCAGCGGCGCCATTCCGAAAGTGCTGGTCGGCAAGCGCCACGACAAGGTGGTGTTCATGCCGGGAAAATTCGTCTTCCCGGGCGGGCGCGTCGACAAGGCCGATTATCGCGTACCCTGCGCTGCGCCGATCACCGCCGAGCTGGAAGCCAATCTCGCCAAGGGCAGTCCGAAGACGCCGGCCTCGCGCGCGAAATCGCTCGCCATTGCCGCCATCCGCGAAGCCTGCGAGGAGACCGGCCTCTGCCTCGGCCGCAAGGCCGAAGGCAAAGTGCCGAAGCTCGAAGGCCCCTGGCAGCCGTTCGCGGATGCGGGCCTGCTGCCTGATCCCTCCAGCCTGTTCCTGATCGCGCGCGCGATCACCCCGCCCGGCCGCGTCAAGCGCTTCGACACGCGTTTCTTCACCGCCGATGCCTCCGCGATCACCCACCGCGTCGAGGGCGTGATCCATGCCGATGCGGAGCTGGTCGAGCTGGTCTGGGTCGAGCTCGGCTCAAAACCGCTCGCCGACCTGCATCCGATGACGCGCAACGTGCTCAACGAGCTCGACACCCGCCTTGCCACCGGCCCGCTCCGCCACGACGCGCCGGTGCCGTTCTTCCACTTCTACGGCGGCAGGATGCAGAAGGATATTTTGAGCTAGGCTTCGAGGTGCCAAGCCCTCGTTCGTCATCCAGCGCGGCTCTCTCCTCCGTCATTCCGGGGCGCGCGCAGCGCGAGCCCGGAATCCATTCATCCATTGTCTCCGCAATTCGATGGATTCCGGGTTCGCGCCAAGAGGCGCGCCCCGGAATGACGTGCTGAGAGAGCATCGAAAAACAAAATAATCTTCCCGTCTCCCCCAATGGCGGAGTTCCGCTGCGTCCCTATGTCTTTGCGAGCGTCACCAAGAACGGACACCGGTCGATGGCACAACTCAAGCTTGGCGCGTTCATGCGCCCGATCAGCATCCACACCGGCGCCTGGCGCTATCCCGGGGCCTGGCCCGACGCCAATTTCAATTTCGGCCACATCAAGACGCTGATCCGAAAGCTCGAGGCCGGCAAGTTCGACGCCTTCTTCATGGCCGATCACCTCGCCGTGCTGAACATGCCGATCAACGCGCTCAAGCGCAGCCACACCGTGACCTCGTTCGAGCCGTTCACGCTACTATCGGCTTTGTCAGCCGTGACCGAGCGCATCGGCCTGATCGCGACCGGCTCGACCACCTTCGACGAGCCCTATCACGTCGCGCGCCGCTTCGCCTCGCTCGACCATCTCAGCGGCGGCCGCGCCGGCTGGAATATCGTCACCACCTCGAACCCGGACGCGGCGCTGAATTTCGGCCTCGACGATCATATGGAGCACGCCGAGCGCTACAAGCGCGCCCGCGAGTTCTACGACGTCGTCACCGGTCTCTGGGACTCCTTCGCCGACGATGCCTTCGTGCGCGACGTCGAGAGCGGGCTGTTCTTCGATCCCGCCAGGATGCAAACCCTCGACCACAAGGGCAAATACTTCAAAGTGCGCGGCCCCCTCAACATCGCCCGCCCCGTGCAAGGCTGGCCCCTGATCGTGCAGGCCGGCGCCTCCGAAGACGGCAAGCAGCTCGCCGCCGAGACCGCGGAAGCGGTGTTCACCGGCGGCGGCAGCCTCGCCGATGGCCAAAAACTCTATGCCGACATCAAGGGCCGCATGGAGAAGATCGGCCGTGACCCCGAGCACCTGAAGATCCTCCCCGGCGCCTTCGTCGTCGTGGGCGACAGCGTGGACGAGGCCAAGGAGAAGCGCGCTTTGCTCGACAGCCGCGTGCATTACGACAGCGCCATTGCCTCGCTCTCCGTCATCCTCGGCACCGATGCCTCCGGCTTCGATCCCGATGGGCCGCTTCCCGAAATCCCCGAGACGAATGCCAGCAAGAGCGGCCGGCAGCGCCTGGTCGATCTCGCCGCCCGCGAGAAGCTCACCGTGCGCCAGCTCGCCCAGCGAGTCGGCGGCTATGGTGGGCTGTCCTTCGTCGGCACCGCCAGGACCATCGCCGACCAGATGGAGGAATGGCTGGTCGGGCGCGGCTCGGACGGCTTCAACATCATGTTCCCGTTCCTGCCCGCCGGCCTCGACGATTTCGTCGACAAGGTGGTCCCGGAGTTGCAGAAGCGCGGGATTTTCCGCAAAGAGTATGAAGGGCCCACTTTGAGGGAGAATCTGGGCCTGCCGCGGCCGAAAAACCGGTTCTTTGCGGCCTAATGGGCCCGATTTGAGCAGTTTCCGCAGCCTGAAACCTTGACTTCCCGCCGTTTCTGACTAGGTTGCCGGCCAACGCGGGCCGTTTGGCCGGCTCCAGATTCCCCCTGATATTCTGAGGTTCAGAACATGGCCAAAGCGGTCACCATCAAGGTCAAGCTCGTGTCCTCGGCCGACACCGGCTTCTACTACGTCGCCAAGAAGAATTCGCGCACCATGACCGACAAGCTGGTCAAGAAGAAGTACGACCCGGTCGCGCGCAAGCACGTCGAATTCCGCGAAGCCAAGATCAAGTAAGATCGCGGCGTAGCGCTAAGGATTTTTGCGGGGCCCTTGCGGGCCCCGTTGTCGTTTCGGCGCACGTGCCCCGGGGCCAAGCTATCGGGCGCTGCGCTGCATCGAGAGCACGAGACCAAACTGATGTGCTCCTGACGTCTCTGCAGAAGGATCTGGATTGCTTCGTCGCAAAAGGCCCTCACTGACGGCGCGTGGCGACAACACCGCTCGCACGCCTCTGCGAGCGCCTACCTGCGACACTCCGGCGCGAGATAGGAACCCGCTTGAGCCATCATTGTTGAGCCACGATCATCGAGCGGCTATCTTTCGAGAGTGAACCTCTTGCGCCGCTCAGACATGATGGGAGAATCGCATGCGCACCGCCCTACTCATCGTCGTCATGGTCATCGGATTTTCTTCCGCAGCAAAGGCTGAGCGTGAATATCCCTGGTGCGTCTTTGGCGGGCACCTCGGCTATCCCGGCGAATGCATGTATTCGACGCGAGAACAATGCCTGGCGTCGGCGTCCGGGCGATGGAACATGTATTGCGATGTGAACCCACGCGTGAGGTTCAAGCAGCCGCCTCCGCCCCGGCAGCGCTGATCGTGGTGCGCACGCTTGCCTGTCTCCTCTTCGTCTTGATCACCATGTCCGCGCCCAGTCCAGCCGCAGCGCAGCGGTTCGGCGGCAACTCGCCGGTATGCCTTCAGAGCTGGAAACGGGGCGGCATCACCTGGATCTCGTGCCAGTATCGTTCATGGGACGAGTGCAGAGCGAGCGCCGCGGGCCAGTCGGCAATGTGCCTGGAAAACCCCTACGTGCAACAGCCGCCCCAGCCACGCCGCAGCCCGCATCCCCGATAGAGGCGGTCGCGGAAGGGAAGCGTCAGGCAGCGATTGTCGGAGCATTCGCCGGCACCGGTACGATGTCGTGCTCAAGCATGATCTGGAAAAGTGCGAAGCGGCTCCGGAAAGATCATGCGTGAACGACAACCTAAAGCGCGATGATGATTCATCCCTAATCTCATCGCGCTTTAACGGGCGAGCGCATCCTTGTAGATAATCCCATCTTTCATGATGACCCTGAAATTGTTGGCGGGGTCGGCAAGAAGGCCGATATTGTCCAGGGGATTTCCGTCGACGAGCAGCAAATCCGCGAGCGCGCCCTGCTCCACGACGCCGAGTTTGCCGGGATAAGGATTCCGCTTGCCCGATAGCGCCAGCAGTTCGGCGTTCGTCGATGTCGCCATCGTCAGCGCTTCGGCGGGCGTGTACCAGCGAGCGAGCGAGGCCAGGATGGCCCCCTGTTGGCGCGCGAGCGCTGCAGAGAACAGGACGTCGGTGCCCCACGCCGTCTTGATCTTGTACTTCTTCGCCAACTCGTAGGACCTGACTATGCCGGGCCAGACCTCATCCGCCTTGGCTCGCTGGACCGAGCCTACAGGAAAGCCCAGCCTCAAATCGTCGGGGAGAGGCTGTAGACTCAGCCATACACCCTTCTCCGCCATCAGCTTCGCTGTTGCCTCGTCCATCAGGAAGCCGTGCTCGATACACTTCACCCCAGCCGCAATGGCTCCCCGAATGGCAGCAGGCGTAAAGGCATGCGCAGCGACATAGGTGCCCCAGTTCTCGGCCGCTTCGACGGCGGCGCGTATTTCCGGTTCGGTGAAGGTGGTCACGTCGATCGGACTGAAAGGCGACGACACCCCGCCGCCAGCCGTCAACTTGACTTGGGAGGCGCCTTGCATGAGCTGTTCGCGGACACGGACGCGGACCTCGTCGGGACTGTCCGCAACCATTGCCCCGCCGGTCTGTTCCATGCGGCTGAGCATGCCGCCGATCGTCCGCGGCAGGTCGGTAAGCTGGCGGAAGTCGCCATGCCCACTCGTGACCGTAATGATCGCGCCGGACGGAAAAATGCGCGGCCCCTTGATGATACCCTCGTCGATGGCGCTCTTGAGCCCGAACACCGGCCCGCCCACGTCTCGAACGCTGGTAAAACCGCGCATCAGAGTGTGCGCAGCCTCGTCGCCAGCGACAAGATTGACGTAGCCGACGTCGCCGAGCGACTGTTCCGGCGTCACTCGGATCAGCATCGCATGCCAATGGTTGTCGATGAGGCCGGGCATCAACGTGCGCCCGCCGCCTTCGATGATGCGAATCTCCGCCGGGCTATCCACCGCTATCGGCTGGAGCGAGATTGATTCTATCTTGTTGCCGCGCACCAAGACGTTGGAGGAGGCAGACAGCGTGGCGCTCTTGCCATCGAAGATGCGGACGTTCTGAAAGAGCGTGCCCGCGCCACCGGTCTGAAGCGCTTGCTGCGCCAGGCTCGCTCCACCGGGCCAGGCCGAGAGCATGACTGCGATCGACAGCGAGCGACATGTTACGCTGATCGGCGGTCGGATGCGCCGCGCACTGTACAACGCATTCAAGAGAGTTCCTGCCATCATCGCGCACGGCCCCTCTCCGAACGAAATGTCGCGCGGCCCCTTGAACGCAACGTAAAAGACGAGGCCTTCGCTTCTCGTTCGCGAAGACTACTGTAGCGTGTAACCATTCATAATGAAACGACAAGTGATTTGACGCAACGGGGCTGTCGAAGGCATCGCCGAAACGTCGCGGCAGGAGCAGGCCAGGTAACTTCAGTGCGTAAATTCGTATCAATGTTGGTGATGTGGCCGAGAAAGCCGATCGGCTTTCTCGTTCGGAACATGCTCGTCACATGGGCCGTACTGGCCATCTGCTACGCGAACTTGCCTTGGTCCCGGCTGCGCGCGATTTCGACCGCAGCCCTGCTACGCCGTCCGCAACACCGGCGCCGGCGGCTGCGACGGCTTGATCAGCGCGAACGCGACCTGCACGATGCCGCCGGCAAGGCCCAGCGCGACGCCGATGCGCCAGGCCATGGTGTAGGAGCCGAGCGCGTCGTAGAGCAGCCCGCCTCCGTAGGCGCCGAGGAAGCTGCCGATCTGGTGGCTCATGAAGGCGAGGCCCTGGATCATCGCCTGCCAGCGCAGGCCGAACATCTCGGCGACCGCGCCCGCGACCAGCGGGCCGACGCCCATCCACAGAAAGCCCATGATCGCGCCGAACAGCAGCGTCGAGAACGGGCTTGCCGGCAGCATGAAGTACCAGGCGAGCGCGAGCGAGCGCAGGATGTAGATCCCGCCCAAGAGCGCCAGCTTGTTCCAGCGTTGGCCGGCCCAGCCGAAGAACAGCGAGCCCAGCACGTTGAAGCCGCCGATCATGCCGAGCGTCTGCGCGCTCAGCATCGGATCGAGGCCGCAGATCGCGAGATATGACGGCAGGTGCGTGGTGAGGAACACGAGCTGCATGCCGCAGACGAGATAGGCGCAGGTCATCACCACGAAGGAGGCATTGCCGAACGCGGTCCTCGCCGCGGCTGCAGCCGTGGCATCATCGATCTCGTCGGCCGCCGGCTTCGGCAACGGAATCTTGTCGACGCGCCCGGCATACCAGGCCGCAGGGATCATCAGCACCGACATGATGACGAAGCCGGCAAGCCCGACGCGCCAGCCAAAGCCCTCGTTGAGCATCTGCCCGATCGGCGCCGACAGCAGCGCGCCGAGCGAGCCCGCGCCGGAGACGATGCCGAGCACGGTCGAGCGCACCGTCTCTGGCACCGCACGTGCCGCCACCGACATCGCGATCGCCGCCGCGGTGCAGGCGAGCGAGGTCCCGATCAGCACGCCCGCGCCGATCATGATGCTGAGAAGCCCATTCGCCGTTGCCATCAGCGCGAGGCCCGCGATGTACATCAGCGCGCCCGCGATCATGATCGGTCGGAAGCCGTAGCGCACGGTGAGTGCACCGGCGGGCGGCTGCAGGAAGCCCCAGGCGAGGTTTTGCACGGCCAGTGCAAGCGTGAAATCCGAGATCGAAATGTGGATGTCGTGCGTCAGCGGCTGCATGAAAATGCCGAGCGACTGCCGCAGCCCCATGCTCAGCGTCAGCATGATCGAGGCGCCGATCAGGATCGGCAACGTCGGACGCAGGACCTGCAGCAGGGGCATTTTTCTTCTCCCTTTTGGGCGCGGCACGCGTGCCGTCGTCTGCTTTTGCCGATGTTTTTGGGTACACAGACCTGTCTACTTAGGCTATAGATGGAAGCGGCTGTCAAGCGAACAGGACGCATTCCGCTGCATGGCTCCCCCGCCTGCCCCACAGACGATGAAAGAGCGGATCCTTCAGACCGCCGACAAGCTGTTCTATCTGCAAGGCATTCGCGCCATCGGCGTCGACACCATCGCGGCCGAGGTCGGCATCAGTAAGCGCACGCTCTACAATCACTTCCCGTCCAAGGACGCGCTGATCGCGGCCTATCTCGAGCGCCGCTTCGTCAGCGCACGCCCCTCCGACAAGCCGCCCGCCGAGCAGATCCTCGCAACGTTCGATTCGCTGGAGCGACGCTTCGCGGCGAAAGACTTTCGCGGCTGCCCGTTCGTCAACGCGGTCGCCGAGCTCGGCCCCGCCGACCGCGCCGTGAAGAAGATCGCGATCGCCTTCAAGGAAAGCCGCCGCCTCTGGTTTCGCGACCGCCTGACCGAGCTCGGCGTCGCCGATGCGGAAGCTCTCGCGACACAGCTGGTGCTGCTGGTCGACGGCTCCATCGCGCAGGACTTGGTGCGTGACGATCCCGCGATGGCAAGGGCCGCGAAGGAAGCGGCGAAGGTGTTGTTGCGGAATGCGGGGGTGGATGTGGGCGAGGATGCGAACCCGGCGGAGAAACGGAGCAAGCGCGCTCCAGACTAACCGCTCTCGCCTGATCGCTCGCTGTCATCACCCGCGAAAGCGGGTGATCCAGTATTCCAGAGACAGTGAGGCTAGACCCGAGAAGCTGCGGCGTACTGGATTCCCCGCTCCAGTGCGCGACTGCGCACAAGGCGGAGAATGACACCGGAATTTGCGGAGGAAGCGCGGGCGCCTGACTACCCGTCAGGACCATTTCGCGACCCTACCAATATGCTCCTGTTTTGCCCGACGGGTCAAATGACGCTGCCGCCGGCGCAAGCCAACTCGCCACCCGCGTAACCCATTGATCCGGCTCGCACCGGCTACTGTGCATGGGGTTGTTTTCGCAACTTTGCGCGGACGGCCCTTACGCTGCGTGCGACACCACGCGATTGCGGCCGTCGTGCTTGGCGCGGTAGAGCGCGGTGTCGGCGCGCTTGAGGACGTCGGCGACGGCCTCGCCCTTGCGCTCCAGCGTGGTGAGGCCGATCGAGATCGTGACCTCGATGCGCTTGGCACCCTTGTGGATCGCGAACGGCTCGCCCGCGATCGAGCGGCGAAGGCGCTCGGCGACCATGCCGGCGACGTGGAGATCCGTCTCCGGCATCACGATGACGAATTCCTCGCCGCCGTAGCGGCAGGCGAGATCAATGCCGCGGATCGATTTGCGCACCCGCACCGCGAACTCGCGCAGCACGTCGTCGCCGGCATCGTGGCCGTAATTGTCGTTGATCGACTTGAAATAGTCGATGTCCAGGATCATCAGCGCCAGCGGCTTGCCGCGGGTCGCGGCCTGCTCGGCGAGCGTCGCCAGATGGCTCTCCATGTAGCGGCGATTGTGCAGGCCGGTCAGCGCGTCGGTGATCGCCATCTCGATCGAGTTCTGCACATTGTCGCGCAAATGATCGGTGTAACGGCGGCGGCGAATCTGGGTGCGGGCGCGCGCCAAGAGCTCGGTCTTGTCGATCGGACGCAGCAGGTAGTCGTTGACGCCGATCTCGAGGCCGCGCAGCAGCCGCGTCGAGTTCTCGGGGTCGGCGATGGCCAGGATCGGCACGTGCCGCGTGCGCTCCAGCGAGCGCGCCTGGCTGCACAGGCGCAGGCCGTCGAAATTGTTGAGGTCGAGCGAGACGATCAGGAGGTCGTAATTGCCTTCGGCGGCGTGGAACAGCGCCTCCGTCGGGTTCGGCTCGACGTCGATGGTGTGCTCGGCAGCGAGGATCGTCGCCAGCCGCTCGTAGGAGGACTGGCGGTCGTCGACCAGGAGGATGCGGCCGCCCTTGCCGGTGTCGGCGATCGCACTGCGCTCGGGCGCCTGCATGCCGATCTCGAGCGAGGTGATGGCGCGCATGCGCAGCTCATCCGTCATCATCTTCAGCCGCGTCAGCGAGCGCACCCGCGCGATCAGCACGACGTCGGAGACGGGTTTGGTCAGGAAGTCGTCGGCACCGGCCTCGAGCCCGCGGTTGCGGTCGGCGGGGCTGTCGAGCGCGGTGACCATCACCACCGGGATGTGATGCGTAGCCGGATCGGTCTTGAGGCGGCGGCAGACCTCGAAGCCGTCCATGTCGGGCATCATCACGTCGAGCAGGATGATGTCGCATTCGGCACGCCTTGAGATCGCGAGCGCCTCGGTGCCGTTCGCAGCGGTCATCACGTCGAAATATTCGGCGGAAAGGCGGGCCTCTAACAGCTTGACGTTGGCGGGAACGTCATCGACGACCAGGATACGCGCGGACACTGTGAACTCACTTCCTATCCGATAAAACGCCGGACCGTCTCAATGAATTTGCCGACCGAGATCGGCTTGGACAAATAGGCTTCGCAGCCGCCCTCGCGGATGCGCTCTTCGTCGCCCTTCATCGCGAACGCCGTGACCGCGACAACGGGAATGGCACGCAGCTCCGGATCGTCCTTGATCCAGCGTGTCACCTCGAGGCCGGAGACCTGCGGCAGCTGGATGTCCATCAGCACGAGGTCGGGCCGCATCTTGCGCACGAGGTCGAGCGCCTCGTAGCCGTTGCTGGTGCCGGAGGTCTGGTACCCGTGCGCCTCCAACAGGTCGCGGAAGAGCTTCATGTTGAGCTCGTTGTCTTCCACGATCAGGACGGTCTTAGCCATCCCGCCCTCCTGATTGGTCCGAAGGACCGGTACATATGACGCCTCAGACGCCGCTTCCCGGCGTTTCGAAAACTGGATTCAAACTAGCCTCAGATTCGCTTGAGTTTCGTTAAACCCGAGGGTCCACTTTCTGCGATGTGGTTTCCAGTTGCTTGTCCGGGGCCGGAAGACTTGAGCACGAGACTCGGGCATGATGATTCCAAATTAGAGACCGAAAGTTAACGGAAAGGCAAACCGTCCCCGTGAAAAAGCCTGTTCACAACCCCCGCGAAGTCGCTGAAATCGTTGCGATTCAGGCCCTGTCCTTCGTCGCGGGCGAGCCTGAGCGGCTGGGCCTGTTCCTGGCCGAGACGGGGGTCGGTCCGGAGACCCTGCGCAACGCCGCCGCGAACCCGAATTTCCTCCTCAGCGTGCTCGATTTCGTGATGCGGGACGATGCTACCGTGAAGGCCTTTGCCAAGGCCGCGGAACTGCACCCGACCAACGTTGCCGCGGCGCGGCAGGTCCTCGGCGATGCGCTCGGCGACCCCTCCTGGGAGCGCGACGTGCCGTGAGCGTCCCAGAGCCGGCCGGGCCCCGCTGCTTCTGCCGGGATTGTCTGGCCGACCTCGACATGGGCGTACAGAACCTCGGCGTGCGGCGCTGCACGGCCTGCGGTTCCCCCCGCCTCGTCCGCCACCGCTCGCTCGCCGGCCTGACCATCGCCCATATCGACTGCGACGCCTTCTACGCGACGGTCGAGAAGCGCGACAACCCTGACATCGCCGACAAGCCTGTCATCATCGGCGGGGGCAAGCGCGGCGTGGTGTCGGCGGCCTGCTACATCGCGCGCACCTATGGCGTTCGCTCGGCGATGCCGATGTTCAAGGCATTGGAAGCCTGCCCGCATGCGACCGTGATCCGCCCGGATATGGCAAAGTACGTCCGGGTCGGCCGCGAGGTCCGCCAGGCCATGCAGGCGCTGACGCCGCTAGTCGAGCCGCTCTCGATCGACGAGGCCTTCCTCGATCTCTCCGGCACCGAGCGCGTGCACGGCATGATCCCCGCCAAGGTGCTGGCGCGCTTTGCCCGCGACGTCGAGCGCGACATCGGCATCACCGTCTCGGTCGGCCTGTCCTGCAACAAGTTCCTGGCCAAGATCGCCTCCGACCTCGACAAGCCCAGAGGCTTTGCCGCGCTCGACCAGGAGGAAGCGCGGTTGATGCTGGCGGAAAAGCCGGTCGGCTTCATCTTCGGCGTCGGTCCCGCGACGCAGGAACGCCTGGTGCAGCGCGGCTTCCGCATCATCGCCGATCTGCAGAAGGCCGACGAGATCGAGATGATGCGGCAATTTCCGAGCGAGGGCCGCAGGCTGTGGCGGCTCGCACGCGGCATCGACGACCGCCGCGTCGAGCCTGACCGCGGCGCCAAGACGATCTCCAGCGAGACGACGTTCGAGACCGATATCCGCGATTTCGCGACGCTGGAGAAGATCCTGTGGCGGCTCTGCGAGAAGACGTCGTCGCGCCTGAAGAGCAGCGAGCTCGCCGGCTCCACCGTGACGCTGAAGTTGAAGACCGCCGATTTCCGCCAGCGCACGCGCTCGCAATCGATCGCCGCCCCGACGCAGCTGGCCGCGAAGATCTTCTCGATCTGCCGCGAGATGCTGGCCAAGGAAATCGACGGCACCGCCTTCCGCCTGATGGGCGCCGGCGTCAGCGCGCTGCGCGAGGGCTCCGCGATCGACGACACCGACATGCTCGACCGCCGCGCCGCCCACGCCGAACGCGCGGTCGACAGCCTGCGCAAGAAGTTCGGCAGCGCCGCGGTGATCCGCGGCATTGCCTATCAGGGCCCGGAGAAGGCGCAGGAGTGATGACGGGCGAACGCGATCTCAATGCGCTGCTGAGACAGATGAAGCCGGAGCTGCGACCGGGCACCTTCGCATTTTGCACGATCGCGGCAGACGAGATTATTCCCGCAGCAGTCGATCCGCTCCTGATCTTCCGCGAGCAGGAGAGCACAACGGTCGTAGCACCGCTGGAGGATGCCGAACGGGCGGGACTGCGCTACGAATTCGCCTCACGCCTGATCACGCTCACGGTTCACTCCGCGCTCGATGCCGTCGGCTTCCTGGCGGCAATCACGGCGCGCCTCGCCGACGCCGGCATCAGCGTGAATGCCGTGTCGGCGTTCCACCACGACCATCTCTTCGTACCCGTTGGCCGTGCGGATGAGGCGATAGCCGTTCTGCAAGAGCTGTCGGAGGCGAAGCACTCATAGCACCTGTAGCCCGGATGGAGCGCAGCGCAATCCGGGACAGTGCTCCGTGGCGACAGGCTTCCCGGATTACGCTTGCGCTTCATCCGGGGTACAGGAAAACCTCAATCCGCAACCGCGACCGCCTCGATCTCGATCAGCCATTCCGGCGCAGCGAGCGCGGAGACGCCGACAAGCGTCGAGGCCGGCGGCTCCATGCCTTCGAAGAAGGCCGAACGGGCTTTGCCGATGATGGGGCGCAGCTCCGGCTTGTAGTTCACCACGAAGGTCGTGATCTTGACGATGTTGGAATAGCTTGCCCCCGCGGCCTTCAGCGCGAGGCCGAGATTCTGCATCACCTGCGTCGTCTGCGCGGCGATATCGCCCTCGCCGACGATCCGCCCCTCCTCGTCGGTCGAGACCTGGCCGGAAATGTAGATCGTGCGCGCGCCCGTCGCGGTGACGACGTGGGAATAGGCTGGATTGTGATGCAGGCCGCTGGGGCGGAGATGGTCGAGCTTCGGCATGGGCTGGCTCCCCGAGTTTGTGGTTGTGAGGGAGCGTAGCGGGAGAGTGTGACGAGAGCTAGCCCTGTCACGGTGAAGCGGCGAAGAGGCATCTTGTAGGGTGGGCAAAGGCGCCCTTGCGCCGTGCCCACCATCTTTCATCACTCGCGCCTCGAAGTGGTGGGCACGCTACGCTTTGCCCACCCTACGGGCACTGCGCGCGCGGAGAGCTCTGTGCCTCAATTACAGGGCTTGCTGTCCTTCACGTCGAACTTGCCCATGGCGCCGGAGATGACGAAATCGTTGTAGTCGAGCATGAGCTGGCGCGAGACGCCGTTCTCGTAGAGCTCGAACGCCATCGCATAGACCGGCGTCTGCTCGCCCTCCTTCTGCTGGGCGTCGCGGTCGAAATAGCTGACGGTGACCGGCCAGCGCTTGAGCGACTTCATGTGCTCGTCCGCAGTCGACGGATCGGACGAGGTGGCGCGGTCGGCGGGGATCGGCTGACCGATCACGGTCAGCGTGTTGTAGACCTTCTGGCCGTCATCGGAGCCGTCATAGACGGAGAGTTCGAGCAGCGATTTGCCTTGCCTCGCCGCTGCGATGATGCGCTGGATCTGCTCGGTCGGGAACACGATCTTGCCGTCGAGCGTGAACGTCTTCGGCGCCGGAAGCTTCAGCTTGACGTTGATGTGGTCGCCGTCGCGCTCGGCAGAGCCGTCGACGCGGCCGGCATCCGTCTCGTTCATGCGCGTCTCGATCTTGAAACGGTAGCTCTTGCCCGCGGCATCCTCCCAGGAGTTGGAGCGGAGGTCGCTGAGCGTGACCTTGCCCTCGCCGCTGTCGAGCTCGGAGACCTGGCGGAATTCCGAGGTATAGCCTTCACAGGCGTTCCCCGTGAAATTGTAGAGGATCCGGCCGCGGGCGCTATTGACCGAATTGGTGCGCGATTTGACGAGGCGGAGGTCATAGAGCGCCTGGTGCGCAAGAAACGGACCGTTGGCGGCCTGGGCTTCGCCGCCAAGGCCAACACTGGCTGCGGCGAGCGCCATCACACCGAGCGAAGTCCGGAAAAGGTGCAACATGTCTGTTCCCTGAGGAAAGCGCAGATTCGACATTTTAATGACCGTTCCATTGCGCCGCAACTGAGGCCGTACACGTAAAATTGCCCCTCCACGTTGAACCTGCTGCCCCCCAACACAATGCGCCCCCCTCCGGTTGCTTGCATGTGGCGGCACGATGGGCGAAACAGGGCGCGCCCGGCCATCCAGGGGACGCGCCGGAGCGAAGGATTTTTGGACAACGAGGTCGGACATGGCGGGCACGGTCGAGCAGAAACTGGCGGAGCAAGGCATCAAGCTGCACGAGGCCCCCTCCCCCGTCGCCAACTATGTGCCCTTCATGCGCACGGGCAACCTCCTGTTCGTCTCCGGCCAGGTCTGCTTCGACCCCGCCGGCAAGCTGATCGCCAAGGGCAAGCTGGGCGCCGGCGTCTCGATCGAGGACGGCGCCGCAGCCGCGCGCGGCTGCGCCGTCAACCTGCTGGCCCAGGTCAAGGCGGCGCTCGGCGATCTCGACAAGGTCGTGCGCGTGGTGCGCCTCGGCGGCTTCATCAACTCGGCCCCCGATTTCCTGGATGGGCCGAAGGTGCTCAACGGCGCCTCCGACCTGATGGTTGCCGCCTTCGGGGACAAGGGCCGCCACGCCCGCACCACCGTCGGCGTCGCCTCGCTGCCCGCGGATGCGGCGGTCGAGGTCGAAGGCGTGTTCGAGGTCGCCTGACGCCAAATGCGCGCTCCAGATTGGCTGACAGCGCGGCCGGTCGCCCATCGCGGCCTGCATGACATTTCGCGCGGCATCGTCGAGAACATGCCGGGTGCGGTGCAGGCTGCGATTGCTGGTAATTTTGCGATCGAGGTCGATATCCAGCTCTCGATCGACGGCGAGGCCATGGTCCATCACGACCATGCCCTGGGCCGACTCACCGAGGCCACCGGCGAGGTTATCGCAAAGACTGCGACCGAGCTGAAGGCCGTCAGGTTCAAGGACACCGACGAGCGGATGATGTCGCTCGCCGACCTCTGCGCCATGGTCGCCGGACGTGTGCCCCTGGTGATCGAGGTGAAGAGCCATTTCGGTGGCGATCGCAAGCTGGTGAAGCGGATGGCCGAGGTGTTGGCCTCGTATGACGGCCCCGCCGTCGGCATGTCCTTCGATCCCGACCAGGTGCTGGCGCTGCGTGACCTGTTGCCCAACCGTCCGCGCGGCATCGTCGCGCAGCGGAGCTATGAGGACGAGTACTGGGCCAACCTCACCCAAGAACAGCGCGACAGCATGCTGTACCTGCGCCACGGCTTGCAGACCCGGCCGCATTTCGTCGCCTTCAAGGTCGACCACCTGCCGGCCCCCGCCCCCTGGATCGCCCGCAACCTGTTCGGCTGCGCCCTGCTCGGCTGGACCGTCCGCACCCCGGAGCAGCGGAGCCGGGTCGAGCGGTATGCGGACCAGATGATCTTCGAGGGGTTCGTGCCGTAGCACCTCGCGTGTCCCGGACAAGCTGCAACGCTTCAGCGTTGCGGCGCAGAGCCGGGCCCCATCTCTCCGCGAGCGCGCTGCCACATGGGCCCCGGCTCTGCAGCGCACCGCTGAAGGAGTGCTGCGCCGCGTCCGGGGCACGAGACCTGTGTTCCCCCGCCCTCTTGAAGTCGCTGCTGCAATGCACGATCTTGGGCACGATGGCATCATCGGAAATCACGCTCGAGGCCGTACCTTCGATTGGCGACGTGTCACCGGAGGATTGGGACGCCTGCGCCAATCCCGGCGGACGGTGCAACGGGGCTGGCGCCGGAACCTTATCCGCTCTTCCAAGCGATTCCCTCGACCTCTCAAGACCCGCCTATAACCCGTTCGTCTCCCACGCCTTTCTCTCTGCGGCCGAGAAATCGGGCTCGGCCACGATCCGGACTGGCTGGGGACCTCGGCATCTGGTCGCCAAGCTCGGCGGCCGCGTGGCTGGCGTCGTGCCCTGCTATCTGAAATCGCACAGCCAGGGCGAGTACGTCTTCGACCGCGGCTGGGCGGACGCCTATGAGCGCGCCGGCGGACGCTACTATCCGAAGCTCCAGGTCTCGGTTCCCTTCACGCCGGCCACGGGGCCGCGGCTGCTGGTGCGCGACGGCATCGATCGCGAGCGCATCAATGAGGCGCTGGCGAGCGGGCTCATCGCGCTGTGCGGCGTCAGCAAGGCCTCCTCCGTTCACGTCACCTTCGCGCGGGAGTCGGAATGGAAGCTGCTCGCCGAGCACGGCTTCCTCCAGCGCACCGACCAGCAGTTCCACTGGCACAATGAGGGCTTTGCGAGCTTCGACGACTTCCTGGCGACGTTGAACTCGCGCCACCGCAAGTCGATCAAGCGCGAGCGGCGCGATGCCCTTGCGGCCGGCATCACGATCCATTGGCTCACCGGCAAGGACATCACCGAGGATGCCTGGGATGCCTTCTTCGCATTCTACATGGAGACCGGCTCGCGCAAATGGGGTCGGCCGTATCTGACGCGCGAGTTCTTCTCGCTGATCGGCGAGACCATGAACGAGGACGTGCTGCTGGTGATGGCCCGCCGCAACAATCGCTGGATTGCGGGCGCGATCAACTTCATCGGCTCGGACACGCTGTTCGGCCGCAATTGGGGCGCGGTCGAGCATCACCCGTTCCTGCATTTCGAGGTCTGCTACTACCAGGCGATCGATTTCGCGATCAAGCGCGGCCTCAAACACGTCGAGGCCGGCGCGCAGGGCGAGCACAAGATCGCGCGCGGCTACCTGCCGCGCACCACGCATTCCGCCCACTTCATCGCCGATCCTGGCCTGCGCCGCGCCATCGACGATTACCTCAGGCGCGAGCGCGCCTATGTTGCGGAAGCCGGACGAGAGCTCGCCGAGCTCGGCCCGTTCCGCAAAGGGGCCGACGAGGCGCCTTGACGCCTCGCCACGGCTGGTGACAGTAAGCGCAAATCGTCCGAGGAGCCGCCGCCATGACCGCCTACGACAGCAACAACATCTTCGCAAAGATCCTGCGCGGCGAACTGCCCTGCTACAAGGTGTACGAGGACGAGCACGTCTTCGCCTTCCTCGACATCATGCCGCGGGTGCCCGGTCACACGCTGGTGATCCCGAAGGCCCCTGCCCGCAACATCCTCGACATTAAGCCCGACGATTACGCCCATGTCGCCCGCGGCGCGCACAAGATCGCGGCCGCCGCGATGAAGGCGTTCGACGCCGACGGCATCACCGTGCAGCAGTTCAACGAGCCTGCCGGCGGACAGGTGGTGTTTCACCTGCACATGCACGTGATGCCGCGCCACGACGGCGTCGCCATGTTGCCGCCGGCGAGCCGCAAGGAAGACGACAAGGTGCTGCAAGAACACGCGGCGAAGCTGATGGCGGCGTTGAAGGGATAGCCGGCGCTGCATCCTCGTCATTGCGAGGAGCTCTTGCGACGAAGCAATCCAGACTGCCTCGGTGGAGGGATTCTGGATTGCTTCGCTGCGCTCGCAATGACGGGGTTAGAGCGGAGGCCCCTCACTCCGTCTCGAAATCACCCTTTTGCGGCGCGGCCAGCGGCGTGAACTCGCAGCGGTCGGGCTTGATGTCGATCAGCGGCGTGTTGTCGATGCAATCGAGGCCGCGCACCAGGATGGCATTGCCATCGATGCCGACCAGCTTGACGATCGAGGTGCCGATCGGATTGGGCCGCACCGGCGAGCGCAGCGAAAACGTGCCGCGGGTCTTCTCGTTGTTCTTCGGGCTCTGCAGGATGATGTCGCGGCGCGACTTGTCGAGCCAGTACAGGACCTCGAGATTGCTGTAGAAATCGACGCCCTTGATCGCGGGCACGAACGGCTCGAAGATCTCGAGCCGGCAGATCGGGCCATCGTGACGTCCCTGCCGCGGCGTCTCCAGCCGCGACGACCAGGGCGTGCGGATACGACCGATGAAGACGAGGCCGGCATCTTGCGTCGGCGGCAGCTCGATGGCGACCTCGCCCTCGCGGAGCTCCTGTTCGCGAACCATATGTCCTGTTCCCTGGCTGTTCGCTGGCGGTTTTAGCCCAACCACCACTTGCCGGCCAGCATGAAGACCTCGCCCGTGACCACGCCCGCGAAGATCGAACGGCGGGTCAGCAGGAAAACGACGAGCCCGGCACCGACCGCGCCATAGCGCAGGACGTCAGGCACGCTGGCCAGCGCGCCCGGTGGCTGGATCACGATCTGGGCGATGACGCCGGCCAGGATCGCGGTGGCGACCGCCCTGACCCAGACCAGCAGCTCCGAGCCCTCGTCGATACCACCGCCGAACCACAAGCCCAGCATACGCCAAATCTGGTTGGGAATGACGCCGGCGACGAACAGCACCGCCAGCGCGTGCCAGTCGCCGATCGCTTGCGCAAAGCTCATGCGCGCACCTCCCGCCACCAGTGCACGCCATAAGCGATCGTCCCGGCGACCACGCCGCTGACGAGGATGTCGAGACCGGAGTTCATCTTCGCCGCCAGAGGATAGAGCACGATGCCCAGCACGAGCGCGACGACATCGGCGACCTCGCGGCTGTTGCGCGCGGTCGAGAACAGGAACGACAGCGGCGTCAACAGCAGGATCGCCGCACCAAGCGTCTGCGTCAGGTTGGCGGCGAGGAAATAGCCGACGATATTGGCGACGAGGCACACGGAGACGAGCCCGCAGCCGAGCCCGTGGACGAAGGCGATCCGCCGTTCGCGCGGCACCTGCGGCAGGAAGCGATGGCATTCGACCCACAGCGTCACTGCAGTGAGATGCGCGGCGAAAATCAGCTCGCGCCGCTTGGTCGTGGGTGTGCGCATCAGCGGCAGCACAGAGACCACCATCGGAAACAGGCGGATGGCACTGACGGTCACCGCGATTGCCGACTGGATGATGGTGGCGCCCGAGCCGAGCGTGGTGATCAGGATGATCTGCGCCGGACCTGCCCAGACGAACAGCGTCGAGCACAATGCCCAGAGCAGGCTGAAATGGGTGTCGTGAGCGAGCGCACCGATGCCGAGATAGGTCACGAACAGCACGATGGTGAGGATCGTCTGCGTGATCGAGCGCAGTCCCCACGCGAAGGCGCGCCAGGGACTATTCCATTGCGGTGAATCGAGCGGAGGAAGCGCCACGGAAGCTTTGGCCGGTGAGGAATCGTGCCGGCATAACGGGCGAGACGGGGGCGCGCGTCAAGGAAGGGTGCGGCGGGGCTGGCATGCGTGACACACCCACCGCCGTCATTCCGGGCGCGCCACTTGGCGCGAACCCGGAATCCATCAGGCCACAGAAATCGCTGACGATGGATTCCGGGTTCGCGACTTCGTCGCGCCCCGGAATGACAGCTTATCCTACCCCGCCACACCCCTGTTCCTCAGCACGAAGCACGCCCCGCCCGCCTTGCGGATGCGGTTGCACAGATCATCAGCCTCGGCGCGCGTATCCGTGCCGATGCGGACCTGATAGAACGCGCGTGTGCCGCGGCTGCGCATCACCGAGGAGAGCAGGCTCGGATCACGCTCGCCGATCACGGTGCTCAGTTTCGTCACGGCCCGGGAATACATCGTCAGCGCCCTGTTGCGGTCGAAGCCGGCCGCGAGCTGGACGCCCCAGATCTTTGCGGCTGCAAGCTCGACATGCTGCTCGAGCTCGGCGACGAACGGATTGGGAGCACGCTTGAGCAGCGCCATCAGATCACGGCAGCTCGTCGGGGGTGAGCTGGGCGGTCCCTTGCCGGTGCTCCCCGCCTTGGCCCAGGCATCGACACTGGTGCCGGTGATGGCATAGACGTAATTGCGGGTCTGCTCGGGCATCGGTCCGGTGCCGGCGAGCCATTCCTGCACCCGCCGAGGGCCGGCGTTGTAGGCGGCGGCGGCAAGGCCGAGATTGCCGAACTGGTTGCGCAGCTCATTCAGGAATTCGGCCGACTTCGGCAAGGCCTGCACCGGATTGAACGGATCGAGCAGCCCGCGCTCGCTGGCAGTGCCCGGCATGAACTGCGCGATCCCTTGCGCATGTTGGCCGCTGCGCGTCATGGGCCCGACCGCATCGGCCTGGAAGCGGCTTTCCTGCCAGATCACGCGCGCGAAGAATTCCAGCGGCAGGCTATTGTCGCGCGCGGCCGCCTCCACGATCAGGCAGATCGACTCCCGCGTGTCGCTCTCGCGCGCGTCGTTCGGTTTCTCCGGCGGCCTCTCGGGTTCCTCGGCCTTCGGAGGCGCATCGATGGGGGGCGCCTCCTCTGCAAGCGCCGGCGACTGCACGAGGACCTGGCACAAGACAGCAATGACCCGAGCTATTCGCATGGCATCGACGTAACAGGACAAATCGGACCTTGACTTGGAACCAGAGCCAACTAGCAACAGACGGCAGTATCAACACCGGTCCCGCCCGATGGTGACAATCTTTTTTGATCTCGACGGCACGCTGACGAACCCGAAGCCCGGGATCACCCGCTCGATCCAATATGCGCTGGAACGGCTCGGCGTTCCCGTGCCGAGCGAGGACGAACTGACCTGGTGCATCGGCCCTCCGCTGCTTGCCAGCCTGCGAAAGCTCACCGGAGCCGATGAGCTCGCCGACCGCGCACTGCTGCTCTATCGCGAGCGCTTCAGCGATATCGGCCTGTTCGAGAACGAGGCTTACAGCGGAATTACGGACACGTTATCTTCGCTCGCAGCGACACGTCAGCGCATGTTCGTGGCGACCAGCAAGCCCGCCGTCTACGCCAGCCGCATCGTCGATCATTTCGGGTTGAAGCCGTATTTCGAACGCGTGTTCGGATCCGAGCTCGACGGCACGCGCGTCGACAAGCGCGACCTGCTCCGCTACGCGCTCGATGAGGCCAGGGTCGATGGGAACAGCGCGATCATGATCGGCGACCGCAGCCACGACGTGGTCGGCGCCCGCACCAACGGAATGACCGCCATCGGCGTGCTCTACGGCTATGGCAGCGAGACCGAGCTGCGAGAGGCCGGCGCGCATCACATCTGCGCGGCACATCCCGAGCTGCTCGGCCATTGCGTCGCTTAGGTGCTGACCGTTTCGACCGCAGCAAGCATACCCGTCTTCGAGTGACAGTTCAGATATTCGAAGAACTGTTCATCGGCGGCTGCCACCGTCACCTCGTGATAGAGCCGCAGCTTGGCTGACGGCCCGAGCGTCGACAGATATTTCATAGCCGCGCCGAAGATCTTGACGTGAGTCGGATGCGACTCCGCCCAGCGTTCGAGCGCGGCGAGGCTCTTCCACCAGCTCTGACCGTAGGACTTTTCGCTCGCGCTGCCGTCGGCCGTCAGCACCTGCATGTAGCGGTTGGCATAGCAGCCAATCGCGAGGCCATCATCGCGCAGAAAATCCATGCCCTCGCGTAGCACCGGTTCGACGTCGTCGAGATAGAGCTTTCGCTCGGATGCTTCCGTATCGCTCCAGTCCTGCCCGGACCGGATCAGGCAGAGATTATCGTGCGCCACGACTCTCAGCCGCGCGCCGTCGCGGATCAGCCCTAGAGTCCCCGCGGGCGCCATGGCATCGGTCTGTGATTGCGGGATGCGATCGCGCATGCCGCCCCAATAGGCGTGCTCCTGCACCTCACCGCTCATGCCCTCCGCAACGACGGCGATACCTTCGGGCCGATCGGGCGAGGAGAACAGCGTCTCGTGACGGGTCACAATGGGACGCAACACCTCGATGAAGGTACCGATGCCTTCGCGCTGCCGCCCGGTCCACATCTCGCGAGCTCGCGCGAACCAGGCATCAAAGCGCGCGAGATTGTCCCAATAAGCGACTGTGACAACATTCTCGGAGCCGGACTGATCGGCATAACGCGCACGGTCCCAATGTGACGGGCCGCCATCCATTGCGAACAATCCTGCGAGTTCTTTCGACGCGTCAATTGCTGCCGCCGGTGCCGCACCGCCATACTGAACACCGAAATAGGCCATCACGACCCGGCTGACCGAAGGCTTGTAGCGCGCCACGAAGGACGGATATGGCGGCTGGTAATCGTCCGGCACGCGCTTGTGGCGCGTGCGTGGGGTTTCGAGATGCGCAGGAATTGCTGATTCCATGGCCGGATCCTCTCCCGTGATCGCGGCGATCAGCTTGCCGCCGCGGCAATGTCCATAGGCTCGACGGTGTCGACCGGCAGCGCGAACTGCTCGACCCGCTGGTACCGCTTCTTGTTGAGCAGCAGCCGTGTGACGTCGGGCCGCGAATAATGGCCTGCGGGATCGGCGGCATTCTTGGCAACGCCGATGGCGCCGAGATCGATCTCTGCGATCAGCAGGCCTTCCTGATCGGGCGCCAGCTTGTCCCCGATCTGACTGCCGTCGGGGCCGTAGATGGCCGCAAAGCCGCCGCCCGCATGCAGCAACGCATTCTTGTCCGGCCGGTCGCAGAGCTCGTCGATCATGGCCTGCGAGACGGTGGCGCAAGGCGCGAGCACGAAACAGGAGCCTTCCACCGCATAGACGCGCGAAGCCGCGTTGTTGACCTCGGCCCCTAATGCCGGCGCGAAGGGATCGTAGAGCGAGAAGCTCGGCCAGGCCGCGACATGGACCTGCTCGTTCTGAGCGTACATCGCGTATTTCGACAGCGGCTGCAGATGCTCCCAGCAGCACAGCGCGCCGAGCCGGCCGATGTCGGGCCGCGCATGCACGGCAAGGTCGCTGCCGTCGCCTTCGCCATAGACCGTGCGCTCGGCATGGGTCGGCCGCAGCTTGCGGCGCTTTGCGATGGTCTCGCCATCGGGGCCGATCAGCCATTGCGCGAGGTAAAGGCTGCCGCCATCGCGCTCGGACAGGCCGATCACGGCGGTGAGCTTTGCCTTGCGCACGGCCTCGCGCAGGCGCTCGGCCTGTGGGCTGTCATAGGACAGCGAGTTGTCGAAATAGCGCTGCACGAAGCCCCGCCCGATCGCCCAGGCCGGGGAATCCAGCCAGATGTGCCAGGGGTAGCCGGGGATGAAAGCTTCCGGAAAGGCGATCAGCTTGGCGCCCTTTTCCGCGGCCTCCCCGATCAGCGCAATCGACTTGTCAATCGAAGCGTCGAGATCGAGCCAGGCCGGAGCCGCCTGCACCACCGCAACCTTGTATTTCGGATGTTCGATGCCCATTGCCGCCTCCATTGCCGGTTGATCGCAAGCCACGTCCGATGCAGTCTATTTGGCCAAGCCGGGCGGCCAGGCGCTCGACCACGGCGGAACAAAAACTCGACTGGAAGGGATCGCCCGGTACGGAATTTGCCTCCGGTCAGGCTCGATCTGCGCCAACATGCGGTTTTGCAGGATGTGAAAGGGAGGCTGTCCTGATGCCAATCCAGTTCACGACAGACGGCAGTCCCGGCTACCGGCGGCTCGCGCTCTGGCAGGACATCGTCTGCGACGTCTTCGTCGGGCTCGACTGCAAGTCCGACCTCGGCAGCGCCTTTCATGGCTCGGTCACGCAGGCCTCGCTCGGCAAGGCCGTGTGCTCCGAGGTCTGCTCGGACCGCCAGCACGTCTTCCGCACACCGTCGCGCATCGCGCGCTCGGATCAGGACTTCGTCCTCGTCGCGCTCGGCAACCGCGGCAACGGTGGCGTTGCGCAGGACGGCCGCGAGACCGTGATCCACCCTGGCGAGTTCGCGATCTACGACACAACGCGCCCGTACGAGCTGAAGTTCAACGACAGTTTTACGCAGACCATCTTCAAGGTCCCACGCGAGATGCTGCAGCGGCGGCTCGGCGGCACCGAGACGCTGACCGCAATGTCATTTGGCGTCGACGCACCGCTCGAGCGGCTCGCCTATGATTTCATTGTCCGGCTCTGCCAGAATGCGGATAGCTTGGCTCCGGATACGGCCACGGCGCTGTCGGAGCAGGCAGTTGATCTGCTCGCGATGGCGTTGAGCGAGCGGCTCGGCAAGTCACCGCTGCCGTCCTCGACCCACCGCTCGGCCCTGCTCTACCGAGTGAAGGCGCACATCCGCGCGCACCTCGCCGATCCCGATCTCTCGGTCGCTGAGACCGCAGCCGCGCTCGGCATCTCCCCGCGCTATGTCAACGATCTTCTCGCAGACGAGGACACCTCCTTCCAGCGTCATGTCCTTGCCGAACGCCTCGCCCGATGTCGGAGGGATCTCGCCTCGCCTCTGCTCGCCCATCGCCACATCAGCGAAATCGCCTTCGCCTGGGGCTTCAACGACCTCTCGCATTTCGGCCGCGTCTTCCGCGATCATTTCGGGATGTCGCCGCGCGACTTCAGGCAGAGCCAGTTGCGGCATTGACGCTCCTACGGCGCGAGCGTTTCGCTCGGTGAGGCGACGCGGGCCTTCATCGCCTCGCTCATGGGAAGCCGGAGGTTCTGTCCCTTCGGCGGAATCGGCGCCTCGAACCATTTGGCATAGAGCTTGTCGAACGCGCCGGAGGCCATGTTCTCCTTGATCGCGGTGTCGACCAAGGCCTTGAACTCGGGATCTTCCCGACGGGTCATCAATCCGTAGTAGGACGGCGCATAGGTCGCGCCCAGCATCCGGAAGGCCTTCGGATCGGACGCGTTCGCGACGAGCCCGGCGATCAGGATGTCGTCCTCGAACCACGCCGCGGCGCGGCCCGTTCCCAGCATCAGCAGGGACTCGGCGTGATCCTTGGCCTGGATGATCGTCACGTTCAGTTTCTGCTCGCCGAGAACCTGCTTTGCGACCGCAACGTTCAACGAGCCCTGCGTGATGACGACCGTCTGCCCGTCGAGGCCCTTCGGCTCCATCACCCGCGACGCCGCAGACACCAGCCAGCGCGGTGATGCCACATAGGTCGCAACGGAGAACGAAACCTGCTTCTGACGTTCGGCAGTGTTGGTCGTGCTGCCGCACTCGACGTCGATGGTGCCGTTCTGGAGCAGCGGGATGCGATTGGACGCATTCACCGGGACATAGTCGATCCCCAGCTCCGGCCGCTGCAGCACGATCCTGATCTTGTCGGCCACCGCGGAGCAGAGATCGAGCGAGAGCCCGATCGGCTTCTGGTCCGATCCGAGATAGGCGAATGGGATGGAAGCCTCCCGATAGCCGAGGCTGATCTTGCCGACCTCTCTGATCTTGTCGAGGGTTGGGCTGGCCGCTTGCGCCGTCGGAACGTCCAACAGCGCAAGCGAAAGTACGGCCAGGGCAAGCGTCGGCGCGTGTCTGCGGATCATGTCGGCCTCCGGACTGTTGATCATGCGGCGGAATTTCGCGACAACTCGTCGAGGCTTTCCCTCAAGGATCGATCCAGGATCTCGACGGCGCGGTCGATCTCCTCGGTCGAGACGGTCAGCGGCGGGGCGATGCGCCACACCGATCCGCGCTCGGGCCGGCGGCGGATGTTCATGCTCAGCCCATGTTCAAAGCACTTCTTCGTCGTCAGGCCGCCGAGCTGGTGGGCCGCGCGCCGACTGTTGCGGTCGGTGACCAGCTCGACGCCGAGCAGAAGCCCCATGCCCCTGATGTCGCCGATCTGCTCGTATTTCTGCTGAAGACCCTCGAAGTGGTCGCGCAGATAGGCGCCCATGACGTTGGCACGCTCGACCAGCTTCTCCTCCGCGATCACACGCAGCACCGCGAGCCCGACCTCGGCCAGCAGCGGATCGGAGACGTGGCTGGTGTAATAGGTAAAGTGATCCTCGTGCAGCTTGCTCTCGATCGCCTCGGTGGTCGATACAGCCGCGAGCGGCAGCCCGCCGCCGAGCGTTTTCGACATCGTTATGATGTCAGGCACGACACCGAAATGTTCCGATCCCGTCTTCCGGCCGATGCGTCCGAACGCCGTCTGGGCCTCGTCGAAGATCAGCAGCATTCCGCGGTCGTCGGCGGCTCTACGTAGCGCCTCCATGAAGGCCTTTGGCGGCACCAGCACGCCGCCGGCGCTGATCACGGGCTCGGCGATGATCGCCGCGCCCCGCCCGCTCGACTGCATGTCGAACATTTTCAGCGCCAGCTCGAGATTGGCGAGCGCGGATGCTTCCTCACTCCCCTTGTCGATGTAGGGACGATAGGCATTCGGCTCGGGGATGACGAACACGCCGGGCGGCGGCACACCATAGCCCTTGCGGTCGCTCGCCATCGAGACCGAGGCGGCGCCGCCGGTGATGCCGTGCCAGGAGCCGCCGAGGACAAGGACCTCATAGCCGCCGGTGTACATCTTGGCCATCCGGAGCGCGACTTCAGTCGCCTCCGAGCCGGTGTTGATGAAGATCGAGCGCTTGAGATCGCCGGGCAGCCAATCCGTCGCCAGCACCTGGGCGAGCTCGGCCACCACTTCGGGAATCATCCCGCTGAACATATGGAACGCCTTCTTCCCGGCCCGCTCCACCGCCGCGACAATAGCAGCGTGGTTGTGGCCGATCGTCGCGCACATCTGCCCCGAGGTGAAATCGAGATAGTCGCGCCCGTCGCTGTCGGTGACGATGGTCCCCTTCGCGGTCGTAAAAAGGTTCGGGAACACGTCTCCGCCGTACCGCACCAGGAATTCGTCGGCGGCTTGTTTCAGCGCTGAAGTCATGGCGTCTCCTTAAGCAAGCGGCATCTGCCGCGCGCGGGGCACGGGCGGCGATGCGGAGCCTGCTCGCCGGTCTCGGGTCAGGTTGTGGGCACGCAGCTGTTGCGTCGGGGCGTTCGCGGTACGAAACTTGCCAGTGCAATGGAGAAATTCGTAACCGGGCAGACATGATGGGCGCCAGTTCAAAAAACTCAGCAGCCGATGAAGCAAGCTCAACGGGGCGGCCGCGCATGCCGCCGCTGAAAGCGCTGTCGGCGTTCGAAGCTGCTTCCCGCCACGGCAGCTTCAGCCGCGCTGCCGAGGAGCTCGGGGTCACGCCTTCCGCGATCAGCCATCACATCCAGAACCTCGAAGATTTTCTCGGCGTGCGCGTGTTCTCGCGGCAGGCCGGCCGTGCCGTACTTACCAACGCCGGCCGCCTCTATGCCGGCGAGATCGAGCGCGCGTTCGGCACGATCATGGGTGCGACGCGGCTGGTGGCGCCGCAATCGCAGCGTGATCATTTGTTCATCGCCAGCGGACCGAGCTTTGCCGCCAAATGGCTACAACCGCGGATCGGAGATTTCATCGGCCAGCATCCGGAGATCGGGATCAGACTGTCGACCATCGCCGATCTGCGCGATCTCGAAACCATCCGCTTCGACCTCGCGATCGCCTATGGGCGCCCACCAGTCGTGAACGACAGGCAGATTGAGCCGCTCCTCGCCGAGCGCCTGCGCCCGCTCTGCAGCCCGCGGCTGATCGAGCAGCTCGACCTGCGCGAGCCCGGCGATCTCGCGCGCGCCACGCTGATCCATTCCTCGAACGCGCTGACCTGGACCGATTATCTGCGCAAGGTCACAGGCGCGATCATCAAGGCGCGTCACGAATTGTGGTTCGACCGCTCCACCATGGCGATCGATGCAGCCGTCGAGGGGCTTGGCGTGGTGCTGGAGAGCGAGATCCTTGCCGCCGAGGAGCTGGACAAGGGCACGCTCATCGTACCGTTCCGCGAACCCAAATTCGAAGTGGAGACGATCTCCTACTATCTGGTGCGCTCGGCTGAGACGAAAGGGCGTAGCCATGTCAGCGCGTTCGAGGCTTGGCTGCGCGCGAAGATCTCGGCTGCAAACTTGCAGACCACGAGCGTAGCCTAACAAATACGGACTACCAAGCAGAGCCGCCATGTGAGCGCGTGATAGGACAAGGCACCCGCTTGCGCTAAACTCGGCACCAAGGCCGTACCGATCAACGAGCGGCCAGCCGAGGAGCAGATCGATGGAATACCGACGCTTGGGCCGGTCCGGCCTCATGGTGCCTGCCTTGAGCCTGGGAACGGGCACGTTCGGCGGCGTCGGCCGCCTTGCGGCATGGGGCACGACGGACGCGACCGAGGCGCGGCGTCTTCTGGACATCTGCCTCGAGGCCGGCGTGTCGATGTTCGACACCGCGAATGTCTACTCGCTCGGCGAGTCCGAGCGGGTGCTCGGTGAGGCCATCAAGGGTCGCCGCGACAAGGTCCTGATCTCGACCAAGGCGACCTTCCGCTTTGGCGACGGTCCCAACGATATCGGCTCGTCGCGTGAGCACCTGCTCAAAGCCATCGACGGTTCGCTGAGCCGGCTCGGCACCGATTACATCGATCTGTTCCAGCTCCACGGTTTCGATGCCTTCACGCCGCCCGAAGAGGTGCTCTCGACTCTCGACGTGCTCGTGCGCGCCGGCAAGATCCGCTATGTCGGCGTCTCGAATTTCTCGGGCTGGCACCTGATGAAGTCGCTCGCTGTCGCCGACAAGCACGGTTTTCCGCGTTACGTCGCCAACCAGACCTACTACTCCCTGATCGGGCGCGACTACGAATGGGAGTTGATGCCGCTCGGCCTCGACCAGGGGTTGGGCGCCGTGGTCTGGTCGCCGCTCGGCTGGGGGCGCCTCACCGGAAAGATCCGCCGCGGTCAGCCGAAACCGGAAGTCAGCCGCCTGCCCAAGACGGCCGAATTCGGACCGCCCGTCTCGGACGAGCACGTCTACCGTGTCGTCGATGCGATCGACGAGATCGCAAAGGAGACCGGCAAGAGCGTATCGCAGATCGCGCTGAACTGGCTGCTGCAGCGCCCGACGGTCTCGACGCTGATCATCGGCGCACGCAACGAGACCCAGCTGCGCGAAAATCTCGGCGCGGTCGGCTGGTCCTTGACCAAGGACCAGGTCGCAAAGCTCGATGCCGCGAGCACGGTGACGCTGCCCTATCCCTACTGGCACCAGCGCGTGACCTTCAGCGACCGCAATCCACCGGCGGTGTAGGACAGCTGCATCAAGCGCGCTTGGGTAAGCCGGCGCGCTGGCAGCGCGGTTCCGGAACTATCGCGACCCTGCCCTGTTGGCGCAATACTCGGCATGTGGCCGAGTTCGATTCGCCAACGATACGCCGCTCACGATGTCGACAGTCACCATCGAGCATGCCGACGGCCTGCCGCAGCCGCAACGCAATCAGGCGGTGCTGACCATTGCGTTCGGCATCGTCATGGCGGTGGTCGACAGCACCATCGTCAATGTGGCGCTGCCGACGATCGCGGCCGATCTCGATGCGACCCCGGCCTTGTCGATCTGGATCGTCAGCGGCTACCAGCTCGCGATCACGATCTCGCTGCTGCCGCTGGCTTCGCTCGGCGAGATCGTCGGCTATCGACGCGTCTATCTGGTCGGGCTGGCGCTGTTCACGCTGTCATCGGCCTTCTGTGCGCTGGCCCACACGCTGCCGACGCTGACGATCGCGCGCATCCTCCAGGGCTTTGGCGCGGCCGGCATCATGAGTGTCAACGCGGCGCTGGTGCGTTTCACCTATCCGCGTAGCCTGCTCGGCCGCGGCATCGGGCTCAACGCGCTCGTCGTCGCCTTCTCGGCCGCGATCGGCCCGACGCTCGCCGCCGGCATCCTCGCAGTCGGAAGCTGGCCCTGGCTGTTCGCGATCAACGTGCCGCTCGGCGTGGTGACGCTGGTGCTGGGCCTGCGCAGCCTGCCGCACACCAAGCCCGCGAGCCGCTCCTTCGACTGGCAGAGTGCGGGGCTGTCGGCGATCACGTTCGGCGTCGGCATCGCGGCGGTCGACAGCGTCGGTCATGGCGAGGCCGCGATCACCTGTCTCGTGCAATTCGCCATCGCGATCGCCGCGGGTGCGCTGCTGATCTATCGCGAGACTCACATGACCTCGCCGCTCTTGCCGGTCGACCTGCTGCGTATCCCCGTTTTCGCGCTGTCGATTGCGACCTCGATCGCGTCGTTCTGCGGGCAGATGCTCGCCTTCGTCGCTATCCCCTTCTATCTCCAGAGCCGCTTCGGCTATTCGGCCGTGCATATGGGCCTGTTGATCACGCCATGGCCGATTGCATTGGCGTTTGCGGCCCCCCTCGCCGGCCGCCTGGTCGAGCATTATCCGGCCGGCCTGCTCGGCGGTATTGGGCTCACGCTATTCGCCTGCGGCCTTGGCGCGCTGGCCTTCTTGCCGGCGACGCCAACGCCGCTCGACGTGATCTGGCGGATGGCGCTCGCCGGCGCCGGCTTCGGTCTGTTCCAGACCCCCAATAACCGTACCATGATCGCAGCCGCCCCGCGCGAGCGCGCCGGCGGCGCCAGCGGCATGCTGGGAACGGCGCGCCTGCTCGGCCAGACCACCGGAGCGGCGCTGGTGGCGCTGTTGCTCGGACGGTATCCGGTTGAGGGGACCAGGCTGGCGCTCCTTGTCGGCGTTGGATTTGCGCTCTGCGGCGCGATGCTGAGCATGCTGCGGCTTTCCACAGCCGGCGCGCGCGGTGCCGAGCACGTCCGCGTGCAGGACGATCAGCGCCTCCGGGGCGACTGAAACCGGTTCACTGTACGGATAGCCAACAAAAAAAGGCCGGCTCTCAGCCGGCCTTTTTCGATTTGTCACCTGTGCCGATCAAACCTTGACCAGCGGCCCCTTGGAGGTCGGCCCCT
The DNA here is from genome assembly GCF_044909005.1 of Bradyrhizobium sp. USDA 223. NCBI lineage: Bacteria > Pseudomonadati > Pseudomonadota > Alphaproteobacteria > Hyphomicrobiales > Nitrobacteraceae > Bradyrhizobium > Bradyrhizobium sp. USDA 223. The sequence continues at coordinate 1,935,084 of NZ_JBIYDR010000001.1, read as the reverse complement.
TCGAGCCGCCGGGGCCACCCGGCTTGGATTTGCCCGGCGGGCGCTTGCGGGTGCCGGGCAGCTTCTCCTGCTTCGGCGTGACCGGGCCCTCGACGAATTCGAAGCCGATCTTCTCCTTGGTCTCGTCGGCCTCGTCCTTGACGAGCACGACGCGAACGTGGCCGCCGCCCTTCAGCTTGCCGAACAGCACCTCGTCCGCCAGCGGCTTCTTGATGTGCTCCTGGATCACGCGCGCCATGGGACGTGCGCCCATCTGCTCGTCGTAGCCGTGCTGGACCAGCCAAGCCTTCGCCGGCTCGGACAGCTCGATAGTCACGTCGCGGTCGCCGAGCTGCGCCTCGAGCTGAAGCACGAACTTCTCGACCACGGTGCCGATCACCTCGACGCTGAGATGGCCGAACGAGACGATGGCATCGAGACGGTTGCGGAATTCCGGCGCGAACTGCCGGTTGATCGCCTCGTGGTCGTCGCCTTCCCGCTTCGACCGGGTGAAGCCGAACGCCTGCTTGGCGAGATCCGCCGCACCGGCATTCGTGGTCATGATCAGGATCACGTTGCGGAAGTTGACCTGCTTGCCGTTGTGGTCGGTGAGCCGGCCGTGGTCCATGATCTGGAGGAGCACGTTGTAGAGGTCGGGATGCGCCTTCTCGATTTCGTCGAGCAGCACCACGCAATGCGGATGCTGGTCGACGCCGTCGGTGAGCAGGCCACCTTGGTCGAAGCCGACATAGCCGGGAGGCGCGCCGATCAGGCGCGACACGGTGTGCCGCTCCATGTACTCGGACATGTCGAAGCGCAGCAGCTCGACGCCGAGCGTCGCCGCGAGTTGTTTTGCCACTTCCGTCTTGCCGACGCCGGTGGGGCCCGAGAACAGGTAGCAGCCGATCGGCTTCTCCGGCTCGCGCAGGCCGGCACGCGCCAGCTTGATCGAGGCGGCGAGTGATTCGATCGCCTTGTCCTGCCCGAACACGGTGCGCTTCAAGGTCTGCTCGAGATGCTTGAGCACCTCGGCGTCGTCCTTCGACACGCTCTTCGGCGGGATCCGCGCCATCGAGGCGATCGTGGTCTCGATCTCCTTGATGCCGATGGTCTTCTTGCGCTTGTTCTCGGCGACCAGCATCTGCGCCGCGCCGGACTCGTCGATCACGTCGATCGCCTTGTCGGGCAGCTTGCGGTCGTGGATGTAGCGCGAGGAGAGCTGCACCGCCGCCTCGATCGCCTCATTGGTGTACTTCAGCCGGTGATAGTCCTCGAAGTACGGCTTGAGGCCCTTGAGGATCGCGATGGCGTCCTCGACCGTGGGCTCGTTGATGTCGATCTTCTGGAAGCGCCGCACCAGCGCGCGGTCCTTCTCGAAGTGCTGGCGATATTCCTTGTAGGTGGTCGAGCCCATGCAGCGGATCGTGCCCGAGGCGAGCGCGGGCTTGAGCAGGTTCGAGGCGTCCATCGCCCCGCCCGACGTCGCGCCCGCACCGATCACGGTGTGGATCTCGTCGATGAACAGGATGGCGTTGGGATGCGCCTCGAGCTCCTTGAGCACCTGCTTCAGGCGCTCCTCGAAGTCGCCCCGATAGCGGGTGCCGGCAAGCAGCGTGCCCATGTCCAGCGAGAACACGGTGGCCGCCGCCAGCACCTCCGGCACTTCGCTGTCGACGATGCGCTTGGCGAGCCCTTCTGCGATCGCGGTCTTGCCGACGCCGGCTTCACCGACGAACAGCGGGTTGTTCTTCTGCCGGCGGCACAGCACCTGGATCGCGCGATTGATTTCGGAATTGCGTCCAATCACCGGATCGATCTTGCCGTCGCGCGCCTTCTTGTTGAGGTTGACGCAATAGGTCTCGAGCGCCTCGCCCTTCTTCTTGGCGTCCTCGTTACCCTTGGTCTCGGTCTCCTCGTCGACGCCGCGCACCGGCCGCGCCTCGGAGACGCCCGGCCGCTTGGCAATGCCGTGGCTGATGTAGTTGACAGCGTCGTAACGCGTCATGTCCTGCTCCTGCAGGAAATACGCGGCATGGCTCTCGCGTTCGGCAAAGATCGCGATCAACACGTTGGCGCCGGTCACCTCTTCGCGACCGGACGACTGCACATGGATCACCGCGCGCTGGATCACGCGCTGGAAACCGGCGGTCGGCTTAGCGTCGTCGGCGCCATCCGTCACCAGGTTCTCGAATTCGGTCTCAAGGTAGTTGACGAGGCTCGTACGGAGCTTGTCGAGATCGACGCTACAGGCGCGCATGACCGCGGCTGCATCGGAGTCGTCGATCAAGGAGAGCAAGAGATGCTCGAGCGTCGCGTATTGGTGATGACGCTCATTTGCGATCGCCAGCGCACGATGCAGGGATTGTTCAAGGCTTTGGGAAAAAGTCGGCATTCGCGTCCTCTATGGCCCCCACCATCATGATCGTCATCGCCCGGTCAGGCAACAACAACCTTTGTCACATATAGTTATACAAGACCGCGGCGAAAGACCGGTTCCGCCACTCGGCGGCGACACACTTGCGGCATTTTTCGATGCAAAACCCGTTCCGGTTTGGGCGGGATCGGCGCCGGCGCAGAATTCCGTAGTTTTGCCGGCTGCAGCCCACCGCGCGCAGCCGCTACGCGACAATCACACTGCGGCTTGTACAGGAGCGGGCTTCAAACGCGCCGCAAGCCGTCTTACTTCTTTTCCATCACGCATTGCAGCGGGTGCTGGTGCTTGCGGGCGAAATCCATCACCTGCGTCACCTTGGTCTCCGCGATCTCGTAGGTGAACACGCCGCACTCGCCGATCCCGTGATGATGGACGTGCAGCATGATCTTGGTCGCGGCTTCGATGTCCTTGTTGAAGAACTTCTCCAGCACGTGAACGACGAACTCCATCGGCGTGTAGTCGTCGTTCAGGATCAGCACGCGATACAGGTTCGGCCGCTTGGTCTTGGGCTTGACCTTGGTGATGACCGACGTGCTCGGACCCGAGGGAGTACCCGAACGGTTGTCGTCATTGCTCATGCGAGGCGCGTCGGCAGCGGCTGGCGCGGACAGATCGAGGCTGGAAGTCAATTGCAGCATGGCACAGGCGTTCAAATTCCCCACGGAAGCGAATGGCGGTCACCGCGCGACCCCGCCCTTCGGAGCCTGGCGCAGGCGCGCCGCCTTGGATCGCCGCTCCCGGCAAATGCGGTCGAGGCCGGATCGCTCGCCAGCAATATGGCCCTGCCCCCGGCCCGCCGCAAGCTCGCGGGGGTTCAGCCCAGGCGGTCGCAGCAGTCCCGATTCCCGGTCCGGGCGATCCTGATTAGGTTAATCAATCCGGAGCGATTTGACAAAAACTTCCGCCGGGCACGTTTAGAACGTATTGACCAGGAACCCGGCCGTTAACCCGGCTGCGACGGTTTTCCGCAAAACGCTCCGGTTTTCTACGGTCCAATTTACCTGCCATTCAATGGCATGGCGCGAAATCGGGCAAAATACAGATTTCGGGGATCGTCATGTCTGGTCTGCCCCTCGTCAGCCGCCTTGGTCGACAACTCGCCCGTTTCGCAGCGGCCGAGCAAGGCAACATCGCAGTGATCTTCGCCATTGCGCTCGTTCCAGTGCTGAGCTTCGTCGGCGCGGCGATCGACTATAGCCGTGCGGCCCAGGCGCGTACCGCAATGCAGTCGGCCCTCGATTCCACCGCGCTGATGCTGTCACGGGACCTGTCCGCCGGCACCATCTCGACGTCTCAGATCGCCACCAAGGCCCAATCCTATTTCAACGCCTTGTTCACGGACACCAAGACCCTGCCCTCGGTCAGCGTCGGCGCCACCTACAACGCGAGCACCAGTATCGGCTCGACGATCCAGCTGACCGGAACCGGCACCTACACGACCAGCTTCATGAAGATCGCCGGCTTCCCGACCCTCGACGTCGGCACCTCATCCACCAGCGCCTGGGGCCTGACGCGCATGCGCGTGGCCTTGGTGCTCGACGTTACGGGATCGATGGCGTCCGACGGCAAGATGCCGGCGATGCAGACGGCCGCGAAGAACCTGGTCGACCAGCTCAGCGCGCTCGCGAAGACCAACGGCGACGTCTATATCTCGATCGTGCCGTTCGCCAAGGACGTCAACGTCGGCAGCAGCAACTACACGAAGAGCTGGATCGACTGGTCCGACTGGGAGGCTGTGAACGGGACCTGTAGCAACTCTTCCTACACGAGACAGTGGACCTGCGTTAACAACGGCAAGACTTGGACACCGAGGAACCACAACACGTGGAACGGGTGTGTCACCGATCGTGACCAGGACTATGACACCAAGAACACGACTCCAGTGAGCAGCAATTCGGCTACGCTTTTCCCGGCCGAGCAATATTCCTACTGCAACTCCAGCAATTCGGCCTACATCCAGCCGGTCATGCCGCTCAGCTACGATTGGACCTCGCTCAAATCTCTGATCGACAAGCTGGTTCCGACCGGCAACACCAACCAGGGCATCGGCCTTGCCTGGGGCTGGATGACGCTGTCGGCGGGCGAGCCCATGAATGCCCCGGCCAAGGACACGAACTACACCTACAAGGACGCAATCGTCCTGCTCTCCGACGGTCTCAACACGCAGAACCGCTGGTATAGCGGCGCTTCGCAGATCGACGCCCGGCAGAAGATCCTCTGCGACAACGCCAAGGCCCAGCCCAACAACATCACGATCTATACGGTGCAGGTGAACACCGGCGGCGATCCGACCTCGAGCGTGCTGCAATATTGTGCTAGCGGCAGCGACAAGTTCTATCTGGTCACTTCGGCGAGCCAGACGGTCTCGGTGTTCAAGGATATCGGCACTTCGCTGTCGAAGCTGCGCGTCGCACGCTGACGGTCGCATCGCTCACAACAAAAAGCCCGGCTGGTTCAGCCGGGCTTTTCGATTCCAGGATGTCTCGAGACGTTACTGAGCGGCCGGGGTGAACTTCGACACGATGGTCTCGACCGGCTTGAACGCCTGCTTGGCGAGGTCGCTGTAGAGGCCGGCAATCTTCTGCGATTCCGCGACGAAGGTTTCGTAGGCGGAACGGGCAAAATCGGTCTGCGCTTCCATCGCCTTGTCCAGCGACTTCACGCCGGAAAGCTTCTCGACGAAGGACTTGGTGTCTTCGAACGACTTCTTCGTGTAGTCGCCATAGGCGCTGGCGATCGCCTGGAGGCCGTGCTGCACCGAGGTCGCGGAGGCAACGCACTGCTCGAACTGCTCTTTCCCGTAGCTCTGGAAGTCTTCAACCTTGAACATTTCGGAATCCTTTTCCCTGGCTCGCGTCGGGAAGCCCCGGCTCCCTGACTCCGCCCAAAATTAGTGCAACGCACAAAAAAAGTCAAGAATCTTGTGCGTCGCACAAATCCGGCGCAAATCGCAGAGATTCCCGGGGTTTCCCGCAAGGGTTCCTTAAGCTTTTGGAAACCGGGCCACCCTACCTTGATTCCCTGGACGTGGTCACTTCCGCGAGCGGCCAAAAGCCGTTTGAGAACATCACCTTAGCCAGAACAGCGGCTCGGGTCCAACTTCCCCCGCGGCCAACACCAGCGGAGGGACAGCCTGAGCAGGTAATGATCCCGGGTCGGTCGGGCACAATTTCGCCTCACGAGCCGGTGATCAAGTCAGAAACGGGGACGGGGTTCCATGCTTCGTAAAAACTTGTCTGCCTCGCGCTGGGCGCGGGTTGGCGTTTTCGGGCTTCTTACGGTCACCACCGCAGTCATCTTCACCATCGACGCAGCCGAGGCGCGGCGCCATCGTCGACATTATGCGCACCACCGGGTGCAGCACGACGTGTCCGAGAGCTCCAGCTCGAAATTCGCGTCCATCATCATCGACGGCAATTCCGGCGCAGTGCTCCAGGCGACGAGCCCTGACGCGATCCGCCACCCGGCCTCGCTGACCAAGATCATGACGCTCTATCTGCTGTTCGAGCGCCTCGAATCCGGCAAGATGAAGCTCGACACCGAGATGCCGGTGTCCAAGCACGCCGCCGACCAGGATCCGACCAAGCTGAATCTGCGTGCCGGCCAGACCATCCGCGTCGAGGACGCGATCAAGGGCCTCGTCACCCGTTCGGCCAACGACGCAGCTGTGGTAATCGCGGAAGCGATCGCCGGTGACGAGGACGACTTCGCCCGGATGATGACGCGCAAGGCGCGCTCGCTCGGCATGTCCAGGACGGTTTACCGCAATGCCAACGGCCTGCCCAACGACGAGCAGGTCACGACCGCGCGCGACCAGGCCACGCTGGGTCGCGCCATTCAGGAGCGCTTCCCCCGCTACTATCGCTATTTCGCGACCTCGACGTTCAATTGGCGCGGACAGTCGATCCGCAACCACAATCGCCTGCTCGGCAGTGTCGAAGGCGTGGACGGCATCAAGACGGGCTACACCCGCGCCTCCGGCTTCAACCTCGTCAGCTCGATCCGCCGCGGCAATCGGCACCTGATCGGCGTGGTGCTCGGCGGCCGCAGCGGTGGCTCGCGCGACGCCATCATGCGCAACCTGCTCGCGGAGAACCTCGACAAGGGTGCGACCGTCCGCACCGTCGCCGCGGTCACGGAGCGCAACGGCACTGAAGCCAACACCGATGTCGCCGATGCCTCGGATATGCCGGCACGGCCCGCCCTGCCGGTCCAGGCCGCGGCGGCCCCTGCTCCCGAAGCCGCCCCGTCGCGCCTCGCCGCGCGTCTGTCGACGCTGGCCGCAGCGACTGCGGCGATGCCGCCCGCTCACTCCAAACCCGAAGCTCGGCCGACGGAGTCCAAGGTGGAGCCGGCGCCGCTCACCAATGGCGTGATCTCGAGCCAGCCGCTCTCCATCATCCCCGGCTCGTCCGAGCCGATGAAGCCGGTTCGGGTCAAGACCGTTCAGGTCAAGGCCGGCGCCGTGAAGGTCGCCTCCGCGGCTCCGGCCCAGGGTGGTGTCCAGGTCGTTGCGCCACCGGTCACCAGCACCGTCCCGCACCGCTCCGACGTCGCGGAAACCTCCGGCGCCGTCGTCGCCAGGGCAGATCTCATCAACAAGCCGGAGGCGGTGAGCCAGCCCGAAGCGCCGAAGGCCGAGATGGCCCGCACCGAACTGCCGCGGCAGCCGGCGGGCTTCGGTACCGGCAACGGCATTCTCGGCGTGCTGCCGGCGGCAACCGCCGCCACACCGGCTCCCGCCGCACCCAAGCTCGCCTCGGCCGACCCGACGCCGCAGCCGATCCAGATGAGCGCCACCGCCAAGCCCGCCGTCACCCACAGCGGCTGGATCGTCCAGGTCGGTGCGCTCGAGAGCGAGAACGAAGCTCAGCAGCGCATCGACGCGGCCCGCAACTCGGCCCGCGGCCTGCTCAGCAAGGCGGACCCGTTCACCGAGCCCGTCGTCGCCAAGGACAATCGCAAGCTTTACCGCGCCCGCTTCGCCGGGCTCGAGCGCGATCAGGCCGAAGCCGTCTGCCGCACCTTGAAGCGTGCCGAGATCTCCTGCATCACCGTTCGCAACTGATTTCCTTCTCCGCTCCAGACCAAATGCCCGCGCCTTGCGCGGGCATTTTCGTTTTGGTGCGGCGGTGATGCGCAGGCTGTTCCGGACAAGGCTGTTCCACGACAACCTCTCGTCAAGGATTTACGGTTAAAACTTTGCTCAAGGGGATCGACCACGCCGACAAGGGCGGGCAACGGCAGACAGAGCAAACGGAGCTCACGCGGTACGGGCGTTTGTAGCGTTGGTGCCGGAGTTAGCCGTTATGCGTGCGAAGCAGAGTATCCTTGGCCTCGTTTACCCGGGCAGCGAGATACGTCGAGCCCCCCTGGTCGGGATGGAGTTTCTTCATCAGGGACTTGTGGGCCCGGCTGATGTCGTCGCGCCCCGCTCCCGGCTGCAAGCCAAGGATCTGATAGGCTTCCTCCGCCGTCATTTTGCTGCTCGCCGCCGTGCGGCGCTGCCGCCCTGCCGTATCGCCCTGCGCGTTCTGACGCCAAGCGGGAAACCGGCGGTCCAGATAGCTTTCAAGTAAGGCCACGCTCTCTGCGTCGAACGTCGAGACCATCGCGAGCAAGCCGGCGAGATCGAATTCGTCGAGATTGCGCCCGGCATGAGGCCCCGCAACGATCTGGCCGGAAAGCTGGCCGGAATCGTGGTCGAGCCGCATGTCCAGGAATTGCGAGCGCACCCGCGAGGCCTGCCCGGACGGGCGCGTCGCACCGCCGCCGAACACCCCGCCGACATTGCCGAAGCCGGCTTTCGCGAGTGGTGTCCAGCCGAGCAGGCCCGCGCCGAAAATTCCGAGCGGGATCGCAACCGCCAGCTCGCCGCGCAAGCCGGTGAAGGCCGCAACCACCAGCGCCAGCACGCCGCCGCCGAACTTGAGGGTGCGCGCCAGCACCGCTGGATTGGCGGAGCGGAACATCTGGAGCAGCAGGTACAGCGTGATAACGGCGACAGCGCCGGCGATCAGGGTCATGGCCGGAATATAGTCGTGCTGTTGTCAAAAAGCATGGCGTCCAGCGCCGCAAGCCGCACCGGCCGGGCCGCTATTTCATCTGGCTGATCAGCTTCGCCGCGCCACTCACGCTTCCGGCCAGCTTCAACAGCGCCTCACGTCCACCCGCGGCATAGGCCGCAGCTGCCCGCAACAGCTCGCGCAGCTGCGCCGCCGCACCGGGATCGAACCGGCACCAGGCACCGCCAGTCAGCCGCGTGATCTCGCGGAACGCCTGTTCGGCGACCGCGTCATGGCCTTCCTGAAAGACGAATACGGGCACCTTGAGCATGCCGAGCTCGCCGGCCTTGGCGCAGAGCTCGTCGATGTCTTCCTCCATGGCATCGCCGACGAAGACCACGGCCCGCACGCCGGATGCGACTGCCTCGCGCCTGGCCTCGCTCAGGACCTTGCCGATCTGGGTATCGCCGCCGCGGCAATCGATCTTGCTCATCAGCGTCGCCAGCCTGGCGCTGTCTGAAATCCAAGCCGTGGCGCGGCACTCGTTGAGGCCGCGATAATAGACCAGCCGGATGTCGAGACTGCCGAGCGCTGCGGTCTCGCGAAACATGTCAGCCTGGAGCGCGCAGGCCATGTCCCAGGTCGGCTGCCGGCTCATGGTCGCATCCAGCGCGAAGATCAGCCGCCCCCTCGCGCCCGGGGCATGCGGCGAGAGGGTCCGCGCCTTGGCAACGAACGCGGCGATGTCTTCCGAGGTCGAGGTTTGCGCTTGCGGCAGCACGCTGTCTGCTCGCGCAGTGACGGCATCGCGGCCGCGCGGTTTGATGGGTTCGCCCGACATCGCTGCTACACCTTGCGTCAGCAGCTAATGTGGTCAGCACATGCGGCCCGGTCAATGCGCAAAGCCTCCGCAGGCGGGTACCGGCGGAGGCTTCGAGGATTGGTGCAGTCGAGCGGCGACGTCAGCTCGGCAAGCTCTTGGAAGTTAGCTCTTGGAGGTCAGCGCTTGGAAGTCAGATCTTGGAAGTCAGCTCTTGGCAGGAGCCATCAAGGCAACCGGGCCCGGCTCGAGGATCTTGGGCGGGGCGGACTGCGTGTCGACCGGCGCGATCTCGCTGTCGGTCGCGCTCAGGAACTTGTCGAGCATGCTCTGGATCGAGCTTTTCGCCACATCCGGACCGGTATCACGCATGTCGTTGTGCTGGAACTCGGTCTTCACGACCTGAATGCCCGCCTTCTCGCATTCCTCGTCGGTCGGAATCACGCCGGCATCGGCCTTGAACTGCGGATCCTGGGAGCGGAACGACAGGATCTTGAACTTGCCGGCGGTGACGAAGGGCACGCGCAGATTGTCGAGGGTGACGACCTTCTTGACCTCATCCGGATACTGCTTGGCGAAGTACATGGTGATGTCGCCGCCCATGGAATGGCCGACCATCGTCACCTTGTCGTAGTCGGCGTTGGGCTGAACCTTCTTCATCTCCTGCACGGCGAGATGGATGTTGGCGACACCGCGAAGTATCTGCGGCAGCCGGCCGACATAGAGCTCGCCGGGCTTGGTGACCATCGGAGGATCAGTCGGCAGATCGTGCTGCGGGCTCATGACCATGTAGCCGCGCGCAGCGAAGATGTTGGCGAGGAAGCCATACTCGGTGTTCTTGACGGTGTTGCCGTGATTGATCACTGCGACGGGCAACTTGATCATGCCGGCATTGGCCTGCATTTCCTTGTCGCGGCGCACCGCGATGGACACGGGCACCGGACGGTTGTCGCGCGAGGCATCGTAGAACGTGATGGTCTCGTGCCTGATCGCCCACTTGCTCGCCGTGAAATAGGCGATGCCGCAGAGGGCACTGACCGAAACCAGAACGGCAATTCCACGCTTCATTTTCGTCCTCAGCCTCAGGCCTAAGCGGCCTGAATCCCTGTTGAAAATCGTGTTCTCCGGGGCTCTTCGTCCCCTTGTCGCCTATTCCCTAATATATGTCACAGCAGCGTGACAGGAAGGCTAAATGTTGTGAACCGGCAGCCCTTTCATTGTGCGTTGCACTCGTTCGGTGAGCACCCCATTCTCATACCGCTACGTGAGGGTGCAGGTCCCTATTCGACGCAACCGGTCTTGATCGGGTTCGACTCGCGGTAAACGCAGGGTGAAAACGCACGCGGCGCAGTCCCGGTTCCCGCGCCAGCCGAAGGCCCGGATCGGCCGGGAGTAGCCTTATACCGCGAGGTCAGGCGCCAAGGATATCGTGGACCTCGAGCGGCTTGTCGACCTGGCTGAACCACTCGGCCCGGTTGGCCGCGCGGCGGCGGCCGCGCTCGTCGAGCGGGAGCTTGAGCTGGCGGAGCAGGCTCGTCACCTCCTCCCGCGCGGTGAGATGGCCGAGATTGGGCCGCATGCCCAGCGTGGCCTCGTCGATATCGTCCAGGGCGGTCAGACCCCGCGGGAAGAATTCGCGGTACACGACGCGCTCGGCGAAGCCATCGACGTAGCGGAAGCCGAGCCGCAGCGACAGATCCTTCAGGCCCTCGGCGACGAGCTGCTTGTTGCGCGAGCCGAGCATCGACAGGCGGTTGCGCACGACGATCCAGTCGGTGGTCGCGCCGTCGAGCTGGCGTCGCTTGCGCCTGACATCACGCACCATCTCGGCGTAGTGGCTCTCGCCCGTCACTGCGTAAGTCGCGGGATCGACGGTGCCGAGCACGTCGAAATCGAGGAAGCTGTCGTTGATCGGCGTGACCAGGGTGTCGGCCATCGAATGCGCGAGCCGCATCAGATAGCTGTCGGTGCCGGGCGTATCGATAACGATGAAGTCGAAGCTGCTCTCGACCGCGGAGACGGCTTCCATGAACTGCTGGAACTCGGAATTCTCGTTCTCGGCAATCTGCATGGTCTCGCCGAGCTTGATGCAGCGATGCACCGGAAGCTCGAGGTCGAGCTTGGTACGTTGCGCCCAGGCGGACCGGTTGCCGATGTAGCGCGTGAAGCTCTGCTGGCGGCAGTCGAGGTCGATGGTGGCAACGCGCTGGCCGGCTTTCAGAAGCGCAACGGCGATGTGCAAGGCCGTGGTCGATTTGCCGGAGCCGCCCTTCTCGTTGCCCAGCACGATCACGTGCGCCGAGCCGGATTGGCCTTGGCTAGCCTGCACAAGCATGGCGATCCTCAACACCCCTTGCGAATATCTTCGAGTTGACCGCGTCACCGGTCAAGTGAAATGCGTGACAGGAAATGCAAATTGCAATGCGCCGTTCTTCACGATGTATCGCGGCGCCGTCTTTCGTCTGTGAACCAGTCCACAACGTCGCGACGTTCTACGCCGCCTTGCGCGGGATGCTGTGCCGCATCCGGATGCATGGCGTCCACGATCTCCGCTTGTTAAGGTTAGCCGGCCGGGGGCGACGCCCGCACCTGCGCCCCTTCCCAATCGTCGAGTCCCGATGTCAGCAAGCCCATTGATCGCCCGCACGGTCCCTGCCCTGCGACGCGCCGTCGACAATCTCCGCAAGCGAAAGGCCACGATCGCGCTGGTCCCGACCATGGGGGCGCTCCATGACGGGCATGTGTCGCTGGTTCGCCTCGCCAAGCGGCGCGCCAGCCGCGTCGTGGTGTCGATCTTCGTCAACCCGACCCAGTTCGCTCCGACCGAGGATTTCGGCGCCTATCCGCGCACCTGGAAGGCAGACATCGCCAAGCTCGCGGCCGAGGACGTCGATATCGTCTGGCACCCGGGCGTCGCGGCCATGTATCCGGAGGGGTTTGCCACCCGCATCGTGCCGGAGGGGCCGGCGCTCGCCGGCCTCGAGGACCGCTTCCGCCCGCACTTCTTCGGCGGTGTCGCCACTGTCGTCGGCAAGCTGTTCACGCAAGTCCGGCCGGATGTCGCGATCTTCGGCGAAAAGGATTTCCAGCAATTGCGCGTGGTGACGCAGATGGCGCGCGACCTCGACCTCGGCGTCAAGGTGATCGGCTCCCGCACCGTGCGCGAGCGCGACGGACTCGCGATGTCCTCGCGCAACGTCTACCTCTCGCCCGAGGAGCGCCAGACCGCCATTGTCCTCTACCGCGCCATGAGAGAGAGCGCCGGGCGCATCCGTGCCGGCGATTCGATCGCGCCGGCGATGGCCGGCGGTGCGGAGATGATCAAGGCGGCCGGCTTGGTGCTCGACTATTACGAGGTCCGCCATGCCGAGACGCTGGCACCGGTCACCTCGCGCAAGGACGGCCCCTTGCGGATCCTGGTCGCGGCCAAGCTCGGCACCACCCGGCTGATCGACAATATGGCTGTTTAGAGCAGTCCGAGGTCACGCAGCTCGCGCCGCATCGGCTCCGGCATCGCCGCAATCGAGCCGGCCGCGGACTTGCCGAGATCGGCCGGCACGGAATCGTCGGTCAGATAGCGCCAGCCCTGGAACGGGCGCATCGGCCGCGGCGAGACCGAGATCACTTTCGGCTGCATCACGATCCGGCAGCGCCCGATGCCGTCCTTGTCGCGGAACGGCTCGATGCCGATGATCTTTTCGCGCGCGGCAATCTCGCCCTTGATCACCCAGTAGAGCGAGCCGCCGGCGAGGATCTCGGCGTCGCGCTTGGGCACCATGCGGGTGATGTGGATGTGATGTTGCGGCAGACCCTTCTTCTTGGCGGTCTGCATCCGTTCGGCCACCCACTCCTTCAATTCCTTGACGGAGTCGCAGCCGACGGCGAGCTTGATCAGATGGAGTGGCATGCCCAAGCATTAGCCGGGCAACCCAGCATTTGGAATGCCGATCTACTCGTTATCCGCAGGCGCGGGGGCGGCGGTCGAGGCCGGCGGCGGCGCGAGCGGAACCGGCGCCGCAGGCGCACGCGCAGCCTTTTGGGGCGGCGGCTTCTTCGCAGCCGGCGGGCTCGATGCCGGAGGCGCTGCGGCCTGTGCGGAGGCCGCGGCCGGCGCACGCGGTGCTGCCGCCGCATTTGCGGCCGGCGCGGCCTGGCGGGTCGCCGCCGTGGGCTCCGGATTCATGATGCTCACCGGCGGCGTCGAGGACGCGCTCGGGAACTCGGCATTGGTCGGCCTGCCCGTCGGCATTGACGGCGGCAGTCCGGCGAGCGCGGCGTTGGCGGGCATCGCCGCTGAGGCTGCTGCGGGCGCGTTCCAGGTCGGCGCATAGCGCGCGACCAGGGTCTCGTAGAGATGGGAGTCCATGTTGGCGGCAACCTGCTGCTGGTCGGTCAGCGAGCGGAACGCAGCGCAATCGAACTGCGTGCAGCCGTCGCGCGCCACCAGCACATGTGCAACGAGACCGTAACGATCCCGCTCGAGCGACTTGCGCAGCACCTTCATGTCGAGGGTCAGGCTCTTCTCCGCCGTGGCGACATCGCCGAGCGCGGTCAGGCGGTCGATCCTGGCGGCGGTGTAGGAGACCGCCGCGGCCGCAGCGTCAGGCGCGCCGAACAGCGCCTTCTCGCAGCCGGCGCCAACGGCATCGCCGGCGAGATCGTCGAGACAGGACAGCGCAGGCAGGCTCGCGCTCACCACAGCTTGCGCGCGCGCCTCGGCAGGAGCGGACGGCGCGTCCGGTCCATAGAGACGCACCGTGGCTGCGCCGGCGATCGCGATGGATAGCAGGGTAATGACGGTCAGCGCGCCATTCGCGACCGATCTGTCGGCGCGCAACAGCGTGATCAGCAGAATCAATCCGAAGAATCCGGCAGCCGCCAGGGTCATCCAAATCGGGAAGGCCGGCGAGAGCCAGATTTGGTCGAGCGAAGTGGCCCATGCCCAGTTCATGCGCGACGTCCCCTCACGCGAGCAAAGAGCGGATGGTCAAGCGAGCACCGCGAGTCGGCAACTGCCCCGCCCACCCTTGTGAAGGTGAAGCGGGCCTTTTGACGGCGGCAGAGTACAATTCCCGGAAGGCGCCTATGCACTGACGGCGTCGGCCTTCAGGAGAGCGCGAGCTGGCTTTCCTTGGCGACGCGCTCGAAGGCTTCGGTCGAGCTCTTGATCCGATACTGGCAGTCGTCGCCTTCGGTCGGGAGCAGACGGATGACCTCATACGCGCCGCTCGCAGCCGGACGCGCGACATTGCTGGCCGTGAACAGGACGCGCGTTCCCACGGGGAATTTGTGCTTCAACACCCTCTCCATTACTCAAACAGCGCCCGCCTCGCCCAGTGTCCCACTGCGAGGGCCGGCCGGAAACCCGGGCGGGTGTATAGCACGCGTCCGATGCTTTTGGCCAGCGCCATGCCGGCATGGCCCGCGCACAATTTTTCCAGTTATTTCAGGATGATAACGGGGCAGCCGGTGGGGCGATGATACCGGCGGAGCTGCTTATTCCGCCGACATGTCGCAGGCCTGTCGCACCCTCCTCCCGATCGGCTGGCGTCCCCGCCTCCGGCCGGCGCCGGTCGGACTGCCGCTCAGGCGTCCTCGAACTTGGCTATGACGAGCGTTTCGGCCAGTGCATCCCGGGTCCATTCCTGGAACGCCGGCAGCGCCATCATGGTCTCCATGTAGGCCCTGGTGTCCGGCGCCACCTCGATCGCGTAGGTGCGAAAGCGGTGCACGACGGGGGCATACATGGCGTCCGCCGCACCGAAACGGCCGAACAGGAACGGTCCCTGTGCGCCATAGCGGGTGCGGCACTCGCGCCAGATCTCCTCGATGCGCGCGATGTTCGCTTTGGCATCCGCCGACAGCGCCACGGCGCGGATCGGCCGATGCAGGTTCATGCCGCATTCGTTGCGCAGCGCCACAAAGCCGGAATGCATTTCGGCGCATACCGACCTGGCATGCGCGCGCGCGGCGACGTCGTCAGGCCAGAGCTTCGCTTCCGGATAGCGCTCGGCGACGTACTCGATGATGGCAAGCGAATCCCACACGGTGACGTCGCCGTCGACCAGCACGGGCACCTTGCCGGCGCGGCTGAAGGACAGGATCTGCGCCTTGTCGGCGGGATCGTCGGTGTAGAGCGGGATCAACGTCTCCACGAACGGGATGTCGTTGGCGCGGAGCGCGAGCCAGGGCCGCATCGACCATGACGAATAGTTCTTGTTGCCGATCGCGAGTTTCAGCGCAGCCATGTCACTGGTCCTTCGTTGAGTCCTGCAGTTGCAGCCGCTTTTAGCGCCATCGCCTGCCGCCAATCAATCGTTGCTGCGTCCTCTCCTGCGTGGCAATCGTTGCGATCCTTGCCAAGAGACAGACATGAGACAGACATGAGCAGGCATTGGGTCGACATTACCGCCGTCGGCTTCTTCATCATCGAATGGCTGGCCTATGCCTTGACGCTAGAGCACTCGGCCTATGGCCGCGACAGCCTGTCGGCGCGCATGAACCGTTATCGCGAGGTCTGGGTACGCCGGCTGCTCGAGCGCGAGACGCGGATGGTCGACATGCAGATCATGGCCTCGCTGCAGAGCGGCACCGCCTTCTTCGCCTCCACCAGCCTGTTCGCGCTCGGCGGCGCGCTGGCGCTGCTGCACGCCACCAACGACGCGATCACGATTTTGAGCAAACTGCCGATCGACCTCAGCACCTCGCCCGCTTTGTGGGAGCTGAAATGCGTCGGCCTCGTGCTGATCTGCGTCTACGCCTTCTTCAAATTCGCCTGGGCCTATCGCCTGTTCAACTATGTCGCCATCCTGTTCGGCGGTATGCCGCCGGCCTCGCAGCGCGACACCCCCGAGGCCGAAGCCCACGTCATCCGCACCTCGCGCCTGTTCGAATCCGCCGGCCGCCACTTCAACCGCGGCCAGCGCGCCTTCTTCTTTGCGCTCGGCTATCTCGGCTGGTTCGTCAGCCCCTGGGTGCTGTTCGTGACCACGGCAGCGGTCGTGGTCGTGACCTGGCGCCGGCAGTTCGCGTCCAGCGCCTGGGCCGCGATGGCACCGGAGGCGGTGAATGGTGATGAGGGTATGAAGCGCGATCATTGAGGCACGTGTCCCGGACGCGATGCAGCGCGAAGCGCTGCTTCGCCGAGCCGGGACCCAGCGCCACACGGATTGCTCGGAGACATGGGCCCCGGCTCTGCAGCGCACCGTCGAAGTGACGCTGCGCTGCGTCCGGGGCACGAGAGAGTGTAGCGCTCGCACTCTCCTCCTCGTCGTTGCGAGGAGCCCTTGCGACGAAGCAATCCAGAATCCCGCCGCGGAAAGATTCTGGATTGCTTCGCTGCGCTCGCAATGACGGAGTGTGAGGCGACGCTGCGTTCTCCAAGTAGCACTTGTCATCCCCGCGGAGGCGGGCGATGACAGCGAGGGGCTACAGACGTGCGTACTCGGCCTCGCGGCGCATTTTGCCCGAGCTTTGCTTGGTCACTCCACCCTCTTGTCAGGAGGGCGCAGGGAAGGCCGGGTGCCGGCAGCACCCGCGGTCCGCTGCGCGAAAAGCACACGCAGGAAGAACCGCACAGCAGCATACAGGTGAAGCCCAACACACGGCCTTCCCTGCGCGATGGTCGGACGGCTTATGCCGCGCTCTCCCGGGAGCCGAGTTCCCTCTGGCCTCCCTCGCTCTCGCAAAAGTCGCCGGCACCGCGCCGGTTGACGCCAATGCCGCATTCGCCAGAGCTTGACCGTAGCAACGACGGCCAGGACCACACGGTTTTGCCGTACGCGCGGTTCGTTGGCGCCGCAGGGTTCGAAGGCGTTGTGCACGTTGCCATCGAAATGCCGGCGCGACGAACCTGACAGCGCCGCTCGTCCGTACGAAGCCTCGGGCTCACGGAGAGCAATCCGCCCCGCCCTCAACTCTCGTACACGACGCTGCCGCGTCCACCGCAAGCCCGGCTCGCGACAATGACGACCTCATGATCGCCCCTCGAGATTGAGCCGGGATGGGCGACACATACGTCATTTCCGAATTTCGGTAAAGCGGAATATTTTCGCGTGAATGGATTGACAGAGGACCGAAACAGGCACGATGTCGTTGCCCGGATCGAGCGCGAGCGTAATTCGGGACGGTGCGAGACGCCGGGCGAGCGG
Organism: Bradyrhizobium sp. USDA 223; assembly: GCF_044909005.1. Lineage (NCBI taxonomy): Bacteria > Pseudomonadati > Pseudomonadota > Alphaproteobacteria > Hyphomicrobiales > Nitrobacteraceae > Bradyrhizobium > Bradyrhizobium sp. USDA 223. The sequence continues at coordinate 1,917,696 of NZ_JBIYDR010000001.1, read as the reverse complement.
CCCCGGATTACGCTTCGCTCCATCCAGGCTACGGCAGCGCTATCCGCCGAAATCCTTCGGGCTGAACGGCAGATCCAGCACCTTCCATTCCCCGTACAGATTGGCCGGCAACATCTTGTAGGGTTGGCAGTTCTGCAGCGCGCTCGTTGCGGACTTGACGATGGCCACGCCCTTGGCGGACGGCGGCGCCTCGATCAGGATGGGCTCGCGCGCCAGCGTGCCGTCGGTGGCGAACACGGTGCGCAGCTTGACATGGACGTTGTCGGTCGGTGCGACGCCGGGCGGCAGCTTGGCGCAGCCGCGCAAGTGACGGCGAAGCTCCGCGATGACCTCGGGCGGAAGCTTCGCAGCGATTGAATCGTTGGCATCCCCGCCGTCGTCCTTGGCGCCTTTCGGCTCGACCGGCAATTCGGGCGGCAGGCCCAGCATGACCCCGTACTTGATGGTGACGTCCGGTTGCGGCGTCTGGTAGGCCGGCGGCGGCGCGGCCTGCGGCATGGGCTGTGGCTGGGCTTGCGCGTTGGCCTCACGCTGCTTCGAGGCCTGCGAAGGTTGCGGCTGCTTCTGCTGCGGCTCGGGCGAGGCCTGCTGTGATGGCGATGGTGCTGCCGCCTGCGGCCTTGCCGCGGGCTTCGATGCCCCCGCCTGGTCGATGATATCCGGCTTCGGCAGCTTCAGATCGGGCAGCGGCTCCGGCGGCATCGCCTCTTCCTTCTTCTCCTCGGCCTTGGTTTCCTCCTGCTTCACCTGCTCCGGCGTGACGATGTCGACCGCGACGGTTTCGGGCGGCTGGCTATGAAACGGACGGACCTCGCTGATCACGATGATCAGCGCCACCAGCGTCAGATGGGCGATTGCCGAGGCGGCAATGTCCGTCCGTATGATCTTCCACAGTTCCATCGACCGATCTTGGGTTGCCGCCGCGGTCCTAGCATACCCCGGGTCCCTCTCAATCCCATTTCGGGGCGAAGCCAAAGTCGGTCAGGCGTCCCTTCGGATTGGCGAGCGCGGCGATCCGGTCCATCTCGTCTTCCGACAGCTCGAAATCGAAGATCTCGATGTTCTCCGACAGGCGCTCGATGCGCGAGGTGCGCGGGATCGCACCGACATTCTGCTGCACCAGCCAGCGCAGGCAGACCTGCGCCGGTGTCTTGCGGTGGACGCGACCGATCTCGGCCAGCGTCTGGTCGGACTTGATGCGGCCCTTGGCGATCGGGCTGTAGGCGACGAGGGCAAGGCCATGCTGGTCGCAGGCTGCCCTCACCTTCGCCTGATCGAGATAGGGGTGATACTCGACCTGATTGCAGACCAGCGGCTCCGCCGACAGCGCGACCGCCTGCTCGATCAGTGCCACGGTGAAATTGGAGACGCCGATGTGGCGGGTCAGGCCCATCCTCTTCGCATGCGACAGCGCGCCCAGCGTCTCCGCGAGCGGCACATGAGGATTGGGCCAGTGCAGCAACAACAGATCGACCGAGGGAAGCCGCAGACGAGCGAGGCTCTCCTTCACCGAGCGTTCGAGATCATGGGGTGCGAAATGGTTGGTCCAAACCTTGGTGGTGAGGAATACGTCGTCGCGGCGCACGCCGGAGCCGCGCAAGCCGTCGCCGACCTCGCGCTCATTGTCGTAGACCTGCGCGGTGTCGATATGGCGATAGCCGAGCCGTAGCGCCTGCTCGACCACGCGCGCGGCCGGCCTTCCGCTCAGCTCCCAGGTCCCGAGACCGATCGCCGGAATCCTTGCGCCATTGGCCTCGACGAACAGCATGAGGAATCCTCTTCCGTTGCGACAGCCCCGGACGTCATTATGGACCCGGTCGATGATGCTGCCAACGGAAGCCGCGGCAGCCAGGCGGGATATTCGATGCAGGCCTAACGGGAGGTTGTGCGTCAGGCTTTGGCGTCAGGCCTTGGCGTCAGGCCTTGGCGAGCGCCTGGAACACCGTGTCGGGGGCATGCGCGATCACCGTGAGCAGTGCGCGGGCCGGGCCGCGCGGGGCGCGTTTGCCCTGCTCCCAGTTGCGGATGGTCTCGACGGGAACGCCGAGCCTGGCGGCGAACTCCATCTGGGTCAAGCAGGCGCGCCGGCGCAGATCGCGCACCGCGAGCGGGCCGCTGTCAGCCGGCGCCGCATTGGCCGTCGGCTGAACCGCAAGCGGCTGGACCGGAAATTCCTGCCCATCCCGCAATTCGACGATCCGTCCATCCGCCTTCAGCCGCAACCGCATGCCCATTCCCCCAAGCAAAGGCGATGATGCGGCAGGTCGCTTAAAGTCGGATTAAAGATGACGGTCTCATGCCCCGGACGCAGCGCAGTGCGCCGCCTTTGCGGCGTGGTGCGCTGCTGAGCCGGGGCCCATCTTGCCGCAGCCGACCCTGACGCTTTCTGGGTCCCGGTTCTGCGCAGCAGCGCTACGCGCCGCAGCGCTACGCGCCGCAGCGCGCCCGGGACCCGAGAGCGAGGCAACCCTACTTCAACCCGAACCAGAGCGTCGCAATCCCGAGGAAGGAGAAGAAGCCGACGACGTCGGTCACGGTGGTCACGAACGTGCCCGACGCCACCGCCGGGTCGGCCCGCACGCGATCCAGCGCCATCGGGATCAGGATGCCGCCGAGCGCGCCGGCCACGAGGTTGCAGACGATGGCGAGCCCGATGACGATGCCGAGGCCCGGGATCTTGAACCAGGCCACCGCGGCGATGCCGGTGATCACGGCGAAGGCGAGGCCGTTGACGAGGCCCACCAGGGCCTCGCGCATCACCACGCGCCAGGCGTTGGAGGAACCGAGCTCGCGCGTCGCCAGCGCCCGCACCGCCACCGTCATGGTCTGGGTCGCGGCATTGCCGCCCTGGCTCGCCACGATCGGCGCCAGCACCGCGAGCGCGACCATCTTCTCCAGCTGGCCCTCGAACAGGCCGAGCACGGAGGACGCCAGGAACGCGGTGGCGAGGTTCACCAGCAGCCAGTTGAAGCGGCCGCGGGCGATGGTGAGGAACGTGTCCGATAGCTCTTCGTCGCTGGTGACACCGCCGAGCGCCTTGAGGTCCTCGTCCGCCTCCTCCTCGATGACGTCGACGACGTCGTCGACGGTGATGACGCCGACGAGGCGGTCCTGGGTGTCGAGCACGGGTGCGGCGACGAGATTGTATTTGCCGAACATGCGCGCCACCTCTTCCTGGTCCTCCAGGACGGAGACGCGGCGGCGATCCTCGTCGGTGAGCTCGGTCAGCGCCACCGGCCGGCGCGTGCGCAGGAGCACGTCGAGCGGCACCGCGCCCTGCCAGTGCTGCTCCTTGTCGACGACGTAGATCTCGTAGAAGCGGTCGGGCAGATCCGGCGTCTCGCGCATGTAGTCGATCGCCTGGCCGACCGTGAAATCCTGGGGCACGGCAATGAACTCGGTCTGCATGCGGCGGCCGGCGGAGTTCTCCGGGTATAGCAGGCTGCGCTCGAGTGCGACGCGCTCCTTGAGCGGCAGCTTCTCCAGGATCTCTTCCTGCTCCTCGGCACCGAGGGTTTCCAAGAGCTCGACCGCATCGTCGGATTCGAGCTCACGGACGCCCTCGGCGACCGTCTCCGGCGGCAGCTCCTCGAGGATCTCCTCGCGCACGGTCTCGTCGACTTCGTTCAGCGCCGAGAAGTCGAAATCGCGGCCGGTGAGCTCGACCAGGCGGACGCGGTCGTCGGGCTCGAGGGCGCCGATCAGATCGCCGAGATCGGCCTCGTGCAGCTCCGCGACGCAGGCACGCAGCGCCGCGCTGTCGCCGGCCTCGATCGCACGGGCGACTTCCTCGACGAATTCGTGCCTGATATCGCCGTCTTCATTGCGCATCGGCACGTGGTCGAGTACCGAATCCGCAGCGGGTGTGGCAACGTCCAGATGTTCATCCATGGCGCGCCTCGCCGTTTGACAGGTTGGAACCGGTGGTGTGAGCTGAGGCTTCAGGCAATACCCACAAGGCAAAGCCGAGCGCAATGGCAAAGATGCTGCGACTGAGGTGGACCTCGACCATGGCGGGCGCGCTCGCGGCGACCATCGGCGGCACTGCCGCAACCGTCATCGGCGCCGCCGAGACGAAGGCCGCCGAGTGCCCGCGCAAGGATGCGCTCGGCACCTCGCGCGTCCTCAGCGTCGATCCCAAGACCTATCCGCGCGTGGGCCTGAAGAGCTTTCCGCAGACGCTGCCGCTGGCCGATCGCGAGGTCGTGCTGACCTTCGACGACGGGCCTAACCCGCCGACGACGTCGAAGGTGCTGGCGGCGCTGGCACAGGAATGCGTGCGCGCGACCTTTTTCCTGATCGGCCAGCACGCCTCCGAGCATCCCGACATGGTCAAGCGCATCGCCCGCGAGGGCCACACCGTCGGCCATCACTCCTACTCGCATCCGTTCATGGGGCGTATTCCGTTCGAGAAGGCCATGGCCGACATCGACCGGGGCATTGCCGCAGACGAGATGGCGCTGCGCGGGGCCCCGACGACGACACCCTCGACGCCGTTCTTCCGCTTTCCCTATTTCGAGTCGACCCAAGCGCAGCTCGACCTGCTCCAGTCGCGCGGCATCATTGTGTTCGGGGCCGATTTATGGGCCAGCGACTGGGAGGAGATGACGCCCGAGCAGCAATTGAAGCTCGTCACCGAGCGCCTCGCCGCGAGCGGCAAGGGCATCATCCTCTTCCACGACAACAAGGCGCGCACGGCCGCAATGATGCCGGCGTTTCTCCGGTATCTGAGGGAGAACGACTATCGGGTGGTCCACATCGTCCCGGCGGGCACTTCACAGAAGAGCGCCGATACGCGCTGATGCCGGAATGTCACGCCCGGGCAAAATGGGGTGATTTGGGGCCAATTAACACTCTGTTCATGCTACCCCGTGAAGATGAGAGCGGCTGCGGCTGAACCGTTTTGAGCCATCTCCGACCTATCTAGGGCGCCAAATTGCATGGGGGCAGACGAGGTTCATGATCGGAAGTAGCGTTGTTTTGCGGACGCGATCGTGGATCGTCCTCTGTCTGGGAATGCTCATCGCCGGTTCGCCGGCCGCGCTCGCGGCGGAGTGTCCCGGCCACCCCGACGCCCTCGGCACCTCCCGCACCCTCGTTGTCGATCCGCGCGAACATCCGCTGATCGGCACCATGCAGTACCGCGAGACGCTGCCGCTGAAGGACCATGAGGTCGTCCTGACCTTCGACGACGGTCCGATCCCGAAATATTCCAACCAGGTGCTCAAGATCCTGGCCGACGAATGCATCAAGGCGACCTTCTTCATCGTCGGCAACCAGGCCAAGGCCAATCCGGAAGGCGTGCGCAAGCTGGTCGCGGCGGGCCATACCGTCGGCACGCACAGCATGGACCATCCGCTGACCTTCGACCGGATGCCGATCGAGAAGGCCGAGGCGGAGATCAATGGCGGCATCGAATGGACCGCAGCCGCGATGACCGATCCGTCGCAGCTCGCCCCGTTCTTCCGCATTCCCGGGCTGATGCGCGCCGAGGGCATCGAGAACCATCTGATTGCGCGCGGCCTCCAGGTCTGGAGCGCCGACTTCCCGGCCGACGATTGGCGGCACGTGTCGTCCGACCGCGTCTACCAGCTCGCGATCCAGCGGCTGGAGGCCAAGGGCAAGGGCATCCTGCTGCTGCACGACATTCAGGCTCGCACGGTGGCGGCGCTGCCCAAGATCATCCGCGACCTCAAGGCACGCGGCTATCGCATTGTGCATGTGGTGCCCGCCAGTCCCGAGCGGCCGGCGACGCCGACCACGCCGGTCGAATGGCTGATGCATCCGCCATCCGAGACGACGCCGATCGCGCGCTGGCCGCGCGTGCCGCATTTCGTGTTCACGCAGACCAGGACGCTGCCGGCGCCTGCGCTCGCGAACCTCAATGTGCAGGGCGAGCATCAGTCGCTGCTGCCGCGCCGGAGCAAGGGCCAGATCGACCTCGCATCCACCCTGCCCGTCCCGGGTCGCGATCTGTTCGCGATTCCGGAAGGCTCGGTCGAGGTGCTGATGTCGACGACCTCATCGCGGCGCGCCGCGACCCGGCTCGCCATGGGGGCCGAGAGGCCGCATCCGGCCAAGGACAAGGCAGCACAGGGCAGAGGCGCGAAGGGCAAGACGGCCAAGCTGCATGGGCGGCGTACCGCCCAGGCGGCGCCGGCTGCAGCGGATCATGCCGCGCAGCCCGTCGACATCGTACCCAAGAGTACCGCAGCGAAGAGCGCCGCGGCAAATGGCGCGGCCTCCAAGGGCGTGCCGCCCCGTCCGACCCGCGTCGCCAGCCTGAAAAAGCGCGCCTGAGCTGCTATTGCCGCATGATGGCGGCGACGCAGAGCAGCACGATCAGCGCCAGGAAGAACAGGTCCATGTAGGACTTGAGCTCGCCGTCCCGCCGCAGCCGCGCGACGTCGGTGATCACCTGCTTGCGCGCAGTGGTGCTGCCCGAACCGTCGTTGAGCGGAGCCTGAAGGCGCTTGGTCTCGGCCTCCAGCTTCTCGATCTTCTGGAAGAAGTAGAACGCCCGCAGCGTCGAGGCCGCGCGCATGGCGGCATAGACCAGCACCAGGATCGCCAGGATCGCGCGGTTCGGATACTTTTCCATGAAGTTCAAGCTGAAATAGACCACCGCCATGAAGGCGAAATTGGTGAGGAAGCGGTAGACGAAACTGAGAAAAACCATGCTGGCTCGAAGCTTGAGGGGGTCGCAACCCTATGGTGTTGCGACGCGCGGGATCGGGACCAGACCGGAACGGCGAGCCTGGATACGGCCCGTCTACGCCAAGTTTGTTTCAACAAAGATACTGCCGCCCCCGCAACTAGCTGCCTTTTAGCCTGACGCGGCCATAAGGCAAGCCGGAGCATGGCCCCCTGGCCTCGCGCGCGCGAACGGCCCGCAACGGCTCAATGGCGATTTGGCCGAAGGCGCGGTAAACTGTGACCGCCACCAGATGTGGGGTTCTTCCGATGTCGAAGAAGGGAATCACGGGCCACGACGACTGGGTTCTGACCGAGGCACTCGCGACCGCCCTGGTCGCGCTGGAGCAGCTCGAACCGAAGCACCAGCCGAACGCGCATATGGAGGACATCCGCAAGCTGCTCGCGAACGGCAAGGAGCCGGCTGCGGTGAGCCTGCATCTTGCGCAGGCCAAATGCCGTCTGTTTCCCGAGCTTGACCCGCTGCAGATCTACCGGGAATACGGCATCGGCGAGGAGTATGGCTGAGGCCGCCGGTCGACGATCGAGCTCAAGGCCCGCCGGCGACCGATCCTGCGATCACCATGACAAGCGCGCCGAGGTCGATCTTGCCGTTGACGGTCAGCTCCTCCGAGGCCGCTGCGTCTCCCGCGCCCTGCACCTTCAGCGATTGCGGCCGGTCGGCGGCCTGACGCTGCAATTCGCCGACGATCGCTTCCTTGAGTTTCTCTTCCAGCATGGGCTCTTCCTTCGGATCCGATCAGTCAAGACGGCAGCCCACGCTTCGTTCCCATCACGCAAATCGCGGCGGCAGGCTGTTGTGGATCGTGCAGGCCGCGATGGCCGCGTGGCCGAACGCGACCGAGATCTGGTGCAGGTCGGTGACGACGTCGCCGATGCCGTAGAGCCCGGCGATCGACGTGCGCTGGTGATCGTCGACCTTCAAATGACCGTCCGCAGTGTGGTCGGCGCCCAGCGCCGTCGCGAGCTGGGAGCGAACCTCCGCGCCCATCGCAGGATAGACGATGTCGAATTGCGCGGTACGTCCGTCGGCGAAATCCGCTTCAACGCCGCCGTCTCGCCGCGCCAGGCGCAGCTCGGGCGCGAACACGATTCCGACGCCCGCCTCGGACAGCTCCGACGTTGCGGCCTTCGCGTCGTCCGCGCCGGTCGCAAGCAGCGTCACGTCGCGCGCATAGCCACGCAGGAAGAGCGCCTTTGCGGCGGCACGATCCAGCGGCCCGACGACGCCGATGCGGCGGCCGGTCGCCTCGAAGGCGTCGCAGACCGGGCAATAGCGCAGCAGGCCATCCGCGACGGCGGCGCGCCAATCGTCGAACGGCGGATGGGTATCGACGATCCCGCAGGCGAGAATGACGGTGGCGGCCGCATGCATGCCGCCATTCCAGCTCGCTTCGAAACCGTGTTCGTGACGCTGCAACGCCGTGACCTCGGCCTCCACGCGTGTGACGGCGAGCTCGTTCAGCTGGGCCGACATCCGCTCGATCAGCTCCGCGCCGGACAGGCCGTGGACGAAGCCGGGGACATTGTGGCTGCGCGGGATCAGGGCCGCCCGGCTCGCGCCGGCGTCCACGACGCAGACGCGGCGGCGGAAGCGCGCCAGATAGATCGCGGCCATCAGTCCTGCCGGCCCGCCTCCTACGATCAGGCATTCAAGGGGTGGCGCGCCGGTCATTTGGGGTTCGGGTCCGCAAGACCGGCGCCGGGCTCATCGAGGCGCCCGCTTCGCGCGAGCCGGACGGCATTGCCGAGCGCGCGCGCCGCATTCTGCACTTCCTGCTGGAATTCGCGGTCCTCATCGAGCTCGCGATGGGATGTGGCGTATGGCTCGTCGTAGCCGACATAACCGTCGAGCTCGGCGTAGCGGCCTGCCGAGATCAGCTGCATGTCGGTCAGCCAGTCGGACAAGGCCCGGCGCACGCCCTCGGCGCCGACCGCATCGCCGTGAACGACAAGGCCGAAATGGCGGCCGGCGAGATGGCGCGGATAGGGCCAGCCCTTCATCTCGATGGCCTTCGCCTCCGCGGCGTTCTTGCCGTGGGTCGAGGTCGGATCGGGATTGCCGCCGTCGGCGCAAACCATCCGGTCCATCATCGCCTTGAGCCCGGCGGGCACGTGATACCAGTTCACGGGTGCCACGATCAGAATGCCGTGGGCCGCAACCCAGAGCGGATAGATCTCGTTCATCCAGTCGTGGGTCTGGCCCAGCGAGTAGTTCGGATAGCAGCTGCACGGCCAGTGGCACAGCGGCATGGCGGTGCCGACGCAGGACTTGCAGGGATGAATGGTCTTGCCGAATTCCGAGGCGAGGCGCGACAGATCGAGGATGTCGACAATAAATCCCATCTCGATGAAGACGGGCTCGGCCAGCTTGACCAGTCGCCAGGTCTTGGACATCTCGCCGGGACAGGTGTGCTCGCTGCGGGCCGAGCCGTTGATGATCAGGATGCGCGGCGTCTCGTCGGCATCGTCGTGGCGACGCTGCGCCTCCAGGATTTTTGCGCGCGCATCGAGCCAGTCGACGGCGAGATCGTAGTCCGGGTCGGAAAAGCCTGCGCCGGCCTTCCGCGTCAACGGTGCCTTGCGCGAATGGCTGTAGGCATCCCAGGCCGCCGCAGTGATGGCGTCGAGCTCACGCCCGAGCGGAGCAAAGGCGGGATCGACGAACTGGCGCTTGTAGCGCTGCGCGAACTCTTCGCGCGACAGCTTGACGGGCGGCATCCCCTTGCGAATGTCGGCATCCGTCATGCTGGCTCCTGGCGAGGTCGGTGTCCTCCGACCAACCCAGCGCCGAGCGCACGGTTCCCAAGCTTTACTGGCGAGCAAGCTCCTGCGGTGCATCGAACTTGGCGATCCTTTGATCGAGCCGCCACAGCTCGATACGATGCACGAGCACGAGCGCGGCGGCTTCGCGCTTGGCCTGTTCGTCATTGTCGCAGACGAGGTTGATGCATCCGAACACATGTCCGTCCGGATCGATCTGGAACGCGCGGTAGTGCTTGAAGCTTCCCGTCATGACGGTCCTCGTCGCGGCAACACGGGTGTGCTCAGCCAGTCTGTAAGGTTCGAGGTCATTTCGTTCTGCTTGGCGCGCTGCAGCAGCATCTCGCGCTCCCTACCGGGCGGCAGGCTGCTTGCGCGCTCGCGGGCCTTCTCGGCGAAGGCAGCAAGCCGCTCCTGGAGCGACTGAGTCTGTTTCCTGCGGTTACGTTTGGCGGTCATGGGACTCACGCATGATGCGGGGGAAATTGGCCCCGGCGGGGGATCAGGCGCCGGGGCCCAAGTTCTCTAGTGTCTCAAGTCACTTGCCGGTCGGGGCGGCCCAGCCCGGCAATGCTGGTAGCTTCCGCCGCAATTCGCGGTTCCAGCATTTCAATAAGTTAACGCTGCGCGATTTTGCGCAAAGCACAACCGCAGCGTCCGATCGATCCGGGCTGCGCCGGAACCGAAATGCTGATTCGTATGTTCAAGAACGACTTGAAGGAGATCATCATGGCAAAAGCAGCATGGAAGCGGCCGGGCTCGCCGATTGGCCGCAAAGGACCACGCAAGGCAAATCCCGCTTACAAGCGCCGCGCACGCGAGCCGTGGACGCCTGCGGATGTGAGCAAGTTGAAGCAGCTTGCGAAAGGCAACACGCCAACCGGCGTGATGAGCATCAAGCTTCAGCGCCCTGTCGCGGCCATTCGCAGCAAGGCGCAGCGCGAAGGAATTTCGCTGCGGCCCGCCAATCGCTCGCCCTACAACCGGCGAACCAAAGCCGCGAAGCGGCGTTGATTCCCCGCACCGCCGGGTGACAACCGGACGCAACGGGGAACGATGGACGTGGCGCTCATTTTTCCGGTTTCTGCCCACGATATCAGCGCATCGGTACGCGCCGACATCTAACCCGTTCCCGGCGCGTGCAGCCCTGCCAGGCTGCAGGCGCTGCGCCCGTCAATTCGGCGGCTGCAGGCCCGGTGAGCGCAGCCATTCGCTCATTTGAGACCCCGTTTCCGCCTGTCGCGCCTTGCGCAACATTTCATCGCGCGCCGCGCCGGGCGGCAGCAATTTGGCCTCTTCGCGCAACCGCTCCGCTTCGGCTGCCAGCCGGGTCTCCAAGGTATCCTCGTGTTTGATCCGACGCCGCATCATCGTCATGGGCGTATCCCTGTAGTCAGCGGAACGCGCCACTGCGTTCATATGGTGATAATGCCAGGCAAAGTCGCGCTGACCTGCATCTAACGTTCTGGAACCGAAACGGTTGCCCGCGCTGCCCAAAAAATCTGCTTGGAGCCTTAAGTGACTGAGGAAACATCATTCCTCGGAGACGCCAACTGCGCCAAACGCGGGTTAATTGTCCTCATTCTCGCGGCAAGCCTTGATTTCCGTACGAAGCATGGCGCTCTCAAACACGGCCAGGCGCATCTCGGCCACGATTCGATCGCGATGCTCCATGAGCAGCCGACGCTCCTCCCGCAGAGCGTGGTTGGCATCGATCGCGCAAGAGGCGCGAAGAAAGAGGGCGTCGCGCATGGTCGCATGGTCGCATGGTCGCATGGTCGCATGGTAGCCACGTGTCCAAGCCGCGCATTTACCTAGGTTACTCAAAATGAGTAATTGCGCAGATGTGCACACTTTCATTAGGTCGAAAGTTGCGCGACCTCATGGATCGAAGATGGGTGCACGACCGCTCGCTGGGTCGTGCCTCGCCAAGGACTCGGCAAGCTGCTGTTCCATTTCATAGCGGGCCCACCGGAGCTGCCGCCTGACTTCGGCATTGATAGCCCGCAGGCGAATGCTCTCTTCGATGGCTCGATCGGCACGTGCCAGGAGTTGCCGAGTTTCCAGACCAAGATGATCACCATCCATGGCCGCGCTCCTCATCATGCAGGCGGGAGCGCGCGATCTCTCAGCCACCGGCGCCTACGGACAGGGCCTTGGCCGGTGATACCGGTAGACTAGCTCAGGTAAGTCGCTGTTCCTAGTGTGCAGACGGCCGACGGCGGCTTTTCATCCGCGCTTTCGACCACCGCGATAGACTTGCAGATAACCCGGCGAGAACAGAGCCACATCTTTGAGCGCGTCGAGATTCTTGATGACCAGGGTACGGTCGCGCAGCACGATCAGTCCTGATGCGCGCAGTTCCTGAAGTGTGCGATTGAGATGGACCACCGAGAGGCCGGTGGCGTCGGCAAGATCCGTCTGCGTCACGGGCATTGCGCAGCTGTTGCCGTCGACCATGCCGACGGGACGCAACCGCTCGAAGATCTCGCAGAACAGATGCGCCACGCGCTCGAGCGCGACGCGACGGCCGAGATTGACGGCCCATTCGCGCTGAACCGCGTTGTTGACGAGCGTCTCGCAAAGGAATGCTTCGGCAAGCGAACGGTCGGCCGCCAGCAGGCTATCGAAGCGCGCGCGCTTGACCTCGGCGTAAACGACCGGGGTCAACGTACCGATGGTGTGATCCATGGTCGAGAGCAGGAATACATGAGCGTCGCAGCTTTCGCCGGGAAAGATGAAGTTAACGATCTGGCGCCGGCCATCCTCGAGCATCTTATAGCGGCAGAGCCAGCCCGACAGCACGATGCGGACACTGTCGACGGTGTCTCCCTCGGAGATCAGGTCCTCGTTTGCTCCAGCGTGCTGCACCCCTTCGAGCATCGCATATTCAAGTGACGCGCGAGCCTCCGACGAAAGCGGCCTCAGCGCATTCAACCGGCGAATGGCCGGGTCCAAAACGCTGCGGTCGGCGATCGACAAGGACATCACTCAGCCACAGGGGGAGTGTGGAAGGAGCCCTTGGTCACTGGGATCATGATCGTGCATTGCAGCCCCCCCGAATGGAAGGTCAGCGTGGTCTGGCCCTTCAGCTCGAACGCCAGTGTACGCTCGAGAAGCTCGGTTCCGAAACCTTTCCGCAGCGGCGGCGGCACCTGCGGCCCCCCACGCTCCCGCCATTCGACCGTCAATTGTGCGGGTTCCGTGCTTTCGTCGATGCGCCAGGACACGTCTATGCGGCCTGACGGCTGACTCAGCGCTCCGTATTTCAGCGCGTTGGTCGCGAGTTCGTGAATGGCTAGAGCGAACGTTTCGGCGGCCTTGGGCTGGAAGCGGACCTTCGGGCCCGAAACGCGCATCTGCTCGCCTTCGCGGGCATTGTAGGCGAGCAGTTCCTCCACCACCAGGTATTCGAGATCGACACCGCCCTCGGGATCCCGCGTCACCAGTCCCTGGGTCCGGGCGAAGGCGTTGAGCCGTCCGTCCAGATGGGAGGCGTATTCCTCCACGGTGGTGCTCGTCTCCGCCGAACGGCGGGCGATCGAACGCACGACACCAAGCGTATTGCGGACGCGATGCTGCAATTCGGCCAGTAGCAGGCGCTGCCGCTCCTCGGCGCGGGTAATCTCCGTAACATCGATGAACGTGATGACGACGCCTGCGATGAAATTGTCGACGCTGCGGTACGGCAAGACGCGCGCGATATATCTCTTGCGGTCATCCGGCGAGGTCAGCTCGCGCTCGGCGCTGGCCAGGGTGCGCAGCACGCGGCGGACATCGTCGTAGAGCGCCTCGATCGGAATGCGCGCCTTGATGTGAGATATCGGGCGGCCAGCATCGGTTTCCACCAGGTGCAAGACTTGCGTGATAGCCGGGGTGAAAGTCATCACCCGTAAATCGTTGTCGAGAAACACGGTCGCGATCTGCGTGCTTTCGAGGAAATTCTTCAGATCGCTGGTGGCGCGCGTCAATTCCTGGACGCGGTGCGCCAACTCGCCATTGACCGTCGTCAGCTCTTCGTTGACCGACTGCAACTCTTCGCGTGAAGTCTCGAGCTCCTCGTTGGCGGACTGAAGCTCTTCGTTGAGCGATTGGTATTCCTCGTTGGAGGATTTCAGCTCTTCATTGGTACTTTCGAGCTCCTCGATGGTGGCCTGGAGGCGCTCACGTGTCGCGCGCAGCTCGCTCTCGAGGCGCTCGACATGCTCGGTGCGAATGAGGGCGTTGGACTTGCCCTGGTCGTCCCTGATCGGTTGGGCCGGTCCGTCCTTGAACAAAACGACGAAGTTCCGGTGACCGCCGGCGTCGTCCTGAATGGGCTCCACCGTGATGCTCACAAGGATGCGGTGCCCGTTCACGCCGAGGTGCACCTGCTCGGCATTGACAGGCTCGTTGGTTTCCGCCGCGCGGCCGAGCGCGGTCCGCAGCTCGAGGCGGAGATCGCGATGCACGAGCTGAAGCAGATCGAGGCTAGCGGCGCCGGCGGTTGGCTCGATGTACCGACCGGTACGTCCCGAAAAGTGCAAGATCTGGAAATTCTCGTCGGTGATGACGTAAGCCGGGGCATATCGGTCCGCGATCCGTTGCGCGCGCCGCTCCAGGCCGACGTCAGGGCTGAGCGAGCGCACCGGCGGCACGTCGACCGGCGCCCTGCTCGCAGCGGTCGTGATCGGAAACTCGGGAGGCAGCCGCGTTCCGGTATCGAGTTTCCTGAAGATGCGTGCACGGCGGTCGATTGGCACGAACAGCTTTGGATGCCGCGTCACATTCTCCGAATTTCCGAGGAATAGATAGCGGTCGGGCAACAGCGCAAAGTGAAACAGCGGTATGACGCGGTTCTGAAGCTCCGCGTTGAGATAGATCAGCAGATTGCGGCACGAAACCAGGTCCAGCCTGGAGAACGGCGCGTCCTTGATGACGTTGTGCTGGGAGAAGATGCACATCTCGCGCAGCTCCTTGACCACGCAATAGGTGTCCCCCTCCCGCACGAACCAGCGCGCCAGGCGTTCGCTGGTCATGTCGCCCTCGATCGAGGTGCGATAACGGCCGACCCGCGCGGTGGCCAGCGCCCGTCCGTCGATGTCGGTGGCGAAGATCTGCACCTGCGGCAAGGAGTCCATCCGCGCCATGTGTTCGCGCAGCAGGATGGCGATCGAATAGGCCTCCTCGCCAGTGGCGCAACCGAGCACCCAGACGCGAACCTGCTGAGCGGCCCCCTTGCCCTCGAATATCTTTGGAATGATCTGGGTCTCCAGAACCTCGAATTCGCGCTTGTCGCGGAAGAATTCGGTGACGCCGATCAGGAGATCATTGAAAAGGTGTTGCGCCTCATCCTTGTCGTTGCGCAGGAAATCCACGTAGGCGGGGATGTCCTCGATCTGGACGACCTGCATGCGCCTTTGCACCCGGCGCAGGAAGGTATTTTGCTTGTAGCCGTGAAAATCGTTGCCGGTCTTGTTACGCAGGATGTCGGCTATCCGCGAGAGCGAGGTCGCAGCGGCGGCGAGCACCTCGTCGAACCCCTGCTTTTCCTCCAGACGACGCAGATGGCGAGCATAGACATGGATGTGCTCGGGAATCTCCTCGGCCGGCAACACATAGTCGGCGATCGCCGCCGCCGTGTTGGCATCCTTGAGAGGAGCCGATTTTTCGCTGGCGACCCTTTCAGCGATGGCAAGACCGCCGTGATCTTTCAGCGTCGCAGTACCCAGCGTGCCGTCGCCGCCGGTCCCGCACAAAATCACACCGATGGATTTCTCGGCGTGCTCCTCCGCCAGTGATACCAGGAAGCTGTCAATCGTGGCTCGCTCGCCCGGTGCCTGCTCGGCCTTGCGGATCGCGAAACGGCCGCCCTGGATCGTCGTATCATCGCCGGCGGGCACAGATAGATGTTCCCGCCTTCGATCGGTTGGCCGTGACGGGGGTCGGACAACCTGCAGCCGTTCGAGCCTTGCACGATCTGACGCAGCTGAGCCTCGTCGAACGCCTCGTGGTGCTGAAGCGCCAGCACGATCGCCTGGTCGTCGCTCAAGGTCATCTTGGCAAAGAAACGCCCGATGCTGTCCAGAGCGGCCGGTGAGGCGCCGACGCCGATCACGAGCGGGGACTTGGTCTGGCGCTCTCCTTCCGCCGCTTGCTCGCCGACTTCAGTCATGGACCTGGTAGCTCTCTCTCACTGGCCGGCACCAACGGGCGCCCGATCCTTGCAGATAGCAGAAATTAGCTCGATCCCAACAGTTGAAAGACAATGATGTCACAGAGCTTCCTTCGATCTCTCGCGAGTCTCGGCCCAGGGGGCTGCGCAGCATCTCGGCCAGCTAGGCGACGAGCGGCGTTGAACGCTGGGATCATCAACCAGCTTCCGGCTGTTCTGCAGCCAACTGCCGTTGCAGATACGTGATGCGCTGCGCGATCAGAACGCGGTGGCGCTCCCACTCGGCAAGGTTCTGCTTGAACACGTCGACCAGCCGTTCCGCCTCGCGGGTATCATGACCGCCGGCGCGAAGTTCGCGCACACGATCCTCCTGCTTGCGGATGCGCTGCGAGCCCTCTTCGATGTCCCGGTCGGCCTTGACCAAAAGGCGCTGCTCGACACCGAGCTGCTGGGCTTGTTCGGAGATGGCCATGGCAGTCCCTTCACGTCTCCCGCTTGCGGCCGGGAGCATCGAGCGATTGTAGCACCACCCGCCGGATCATATCGGCATATTCGCGATATTCGACCGCCCTCGCCTGGTACATCTCGGCGACCGCGGACCGGCCGCTGCGCCGGCCGTCGGCAGCCATGCGCTGGACCAGCTCTGCCCGTTCCTCGATGATGCGCAAGGCGACACGCAAGGCCTCGTCGACGCGTCCCTCCTGCTCCTTGGCGAGCGTATCGACCGAGAATCCATGGCCAACCTGGCAACGGAAGCGCATCGGACGCGACTCCTTCACCTCGGACAGAACGCCGCCGCAGGCCGGACAGGTCAGCGCGACGGGATCGGCGAATGCGAGCAGCTTGTCGCTGCCAATCCGGTCTCCGGCCGCGATCTCGACCTCCAGCCTGATCTCCGGCGGGATCGGCAGCGCCGCGCCGGCCTGCTCCCGGGTGAGCTCGGACAGGACGTCACCCATACTGGCGCCGGGAACGCAGAGGTCGACCGTGGTCTCCTCCATCGCGCGCCGCGGCATCTCGTCGGAGATGGCATCCGTGGGGTCCTGGACCACCGCCATCCCGCCGCAGCGTTTGATGGCGTTGAGACCCGCCGCGCCGTCGGACAACAAGCCGCTCAGGAGCACGCCAATCACCCGCGGCCCGTAAGCGATGGCTGCGGAACGAAACAGGGCGTCGATGGCCGGCCGGACCAGGTTCTCGCGCGGACCGCGCCCGAGCAACACCCGATCCCTGGACAGCAGCAAATGGTGGTCCGGGGCGGCTAAATAGATCTGCCCCGGCTCGATCTCCATGCCGTTTTCGGCCTGGCGGACCGGAAGCGGCCCGGCACTCCTGGCGACCGTTGACAGAATGCCGATGCCCTGCGCGGGAATGTGCAGAACGATGAAGACGGCTGCGGGCAAATCCGGCGGCAAGCGGCTCAGGATCTGCTTCAGTGGCTGGGTCGCTCCTGCCGAGCCACCGATCACGATGATGTCGCGGTTGCTCATGGAACCTGTTTTCGATTTGATCGTTTCGGATCAAGGCGGGGCCCCGTTTTATGTTCCTACGGGGCCGAAGCGAAGGCTGAGGCATCATAACGATGTTGCGCACAACATCCGGTCAGCCTGCGCCTTTCACCGGGCGCAGGGTTTTCGTGGTCGAGGACGAGTATTTCCTCGCCGACGACATCAGCGAGGCATTCCGGGCGCTGGGTGCCGAGGTGGCAGGTCCTGCCGGGCACATCGAGGATGCATTCAAGATCCTGCGTGACGGCAGCACGCTGGATGCGGCGGTCCTGGACGTGAACATTCACAGCGAGAGGATCTTTCCGGTCGCTCGCGAACTAAGGGCGCGCAACGTGCCGTTCGTGTTCACCACGGGGTACGATAGGGTCACCGTCGGACCGGAATTTCAGGATGTACCGCTTTTTGAAAAACCGATCGATCTTGCCAAGATGGCGCGTCAGCTCGCGGCGCTGCTCGTTGAGCCTGGAAGCTGACGACGATCGACTACGATCAGAACAGATGCGCGAATGCGAGCCAGGCGGTCACCGCCAGGCAAAGGATGACTGCCGCATAGGGCAGAGCGATCCGCAAGACTGCCTCCTGCCCCATCAGCTCAGCATCATCCAGACGATCGCGGCCATCATCACCAGGAAACCTGTAATAGCGGTCGCCACAAAGGCTATTTCAACGCGGTCCATCGCCATTACAGCCCCGTCCTGACGAATGCAGTCTGGCCTGGCGGCGAACCCAGCGCATTAGGCTATGTGAATCAGCCGCCGCGCCTTGTCCAGCATTTCGTTGGGCGGCTGTTGGTCGCGGGGCTTGCGGCGAACTTCAGCTCACGACCTTGCCGTACCCGGCTCGGCCAACTTGCGATGCCGCTTGGCCAGCATCTCGTTCGGCGTGACATTGGCGACCGTGGTCTGGATCTTGTTCTTCAGCCCGGTGACGATGTCGGCCTCCCCGCGCAGCATGGCGTCGAAGCCGGCCTTGGCGACGTCGTAGGCGCCATCCTTCTTCTCGGTGCCGACCTTGGTGTCCATCATGTCGGCGCGGCGGAAGAACTCGGTGTCGGTCGCACCCGGCATCAGGCATGTCACCGTGACGCCGCTGTCGCGCAATTCCTCGCGCAGCGCAAACGAGAATGAATCGAGGAACGCCTTGCTGGCGTTGTAGGCGGCCTGGAAACTGCCGGGCATGAAGCCGGCGATCGAGCCGGTGATCAGGATGCGGCCGGCCTTGCGGCGGAGCATCTCGTTGCCGACGCGGTGGATCAGATACAGCGTGCCGGTGATGTTGGTGTCGATGAGGTGTTTCACTCTGGCAAAGTCCTGGTCCAGGAACGCCTTGCCGAGGCCGATTCCGGCATTGGCCAGCAGCGCATCCACCGGCCGGTCACTGATGGCGTCGCAGAGCTTGTCGACGCCCTCGGTGGTGGCGAGATCGGTCTCGACCGGCTCCACGCTGCCGCCATGCCGGCGCAGATCGACGGCCACCCGCTCGATCTGCGGCTCGTCCGCCGCGATGACGAGGTTGAACCCGGCCTGCGCGCAGCACCTTGCGAGTTCCAGGCCGATGCCGGTGGAGGCGCCTGTGACGACGGCGAGTTGATTGGCGGGCATGGCATAGGTCCTTGAGAGGAGGATGATGACGCCCAATCGCGCCGCCGCCATCTCGTTCCTATCGGGTGCGCTTGCGAAGAAATGCACGTCGATTAGCAACCATCGTTCATTCCTGGACTTAAGTGCCAACTGGTTCAGCCGAGAGGACGGAAGATGAAGGCGC
Organism: Bradyrhizobium sp. USDA 223; assembly: GCF_044909005.1. Lineage (NCBI taxonomy): Bacteria > Pseudomonadati > Pseudomonadota > Alphaproteobacteria > Hyphomicrobiales > Nitrobacteraceae > Bradyrhizobium > Bradyrhizobium sp. USDA 223. The sequence continues at coordinate 1,898,793 of NZ_JBIYDR010000001.1, read as the reverse complement.
TGGTTTGGCACGGCAAGGAAGATATTCGCTGCGACACGGTCACCGACCCCGAGATCCAGGACCCGCGCGACGCCATCATCAAGGTCACGAGCTGCGCCATCTGCGGTTCCGACCTCCATCTCTTCCACAATTTCATTCCGGGCATGCTGCCCGGCGACATCATGGGCCACGAGACCATGGGCGAAGTGGTCGAGGTCGGCTCCGGCGTCGACGGCAAGCTGAAGAAGGGCGACCGGATCGTGGTGCCCTTCACGATCATTTGCGGTGAATGCGACCAGTGCAAGCGCGGCAATTTCTCGGTGTGCGAGACCACCAACCGCAAGCGCCACCTGGCCGACAAGGTGTTCGGACACACCACCGCCGGCCTGTTTGGCTACACGCATCTGACCGGCGGCTATCCGGGCGGCCAGGCCGAATATCTCCGCGTGCCCTTTGCCGATGCCACGCACATCAAGGTGCCTCCGGGCATTCCCGACGAGCAATTGCTGTTCCTCAGCGACATCTTCCCGACCGGCTGGCAGGCGGCCGTGCAATGCGACATCGAGCCGACCGACACTGTCGCGATCTGGGGCTGCGGCCCGGTCGGGCAGATGGCGATCCGCAGCGCCATCCTGCTCGGCGCCAACCAGGTGATCGCGATCGATTGCCTGCCGGAGCGGCTCAGCATGGCCGAGGCCGGCGGCGCCACCACGATCAACTTCGAGACCGAGAGCGTGGTGGAGCGGCTCCAGGAGCTGACCGACGGCAAGGGTCCGGAAAAATGCATCGATTGCGTCGGCATGGAATCGCATGTGATGCCATCGCTGCCTGACACCCTGCTCGACCGCGCCAAGCAGATGGTGATGGCCGAGAGCGACCGGCCCCACGTGCTGCGCGAGATGATCTATGTCTGCCGTCCCGGCGGCATCATCTCGGTCGCAGGCGTGTACAGCGGCCTGTCCGACATGCTCCCGATGGGCGCCTTCATGAACAAGGGCCTGACGATGCGGACCGGCCAGACCCACGTCAACCGCTGGACCGACGACCTGCTCCGCCGCATCGAAGAGGGCGAGATCGATCCGTCCTTCGTCATCACCCATACCGTCCCGCTCGCCCAGGGGCCGGAGATGTACCAGGTGTTTCGCGACAAGCGCGATTCCTGCGTCAAGGTCGTGCTGAAGCCCTGAAGGAGCCAGCTATGTTTCACTTCTCCAACATCGTCCGCACCAAGGGCGACCCCAAGATCGTCGAGGGCGGACCGAGCCTGAAGCAGCCGGCGGACCAGCTCGCGCGCGCACTCGGCTGGTTCAGCATCGGCCTCGGCGTCGTCGAGTTGTTCGCGCCGAGGCGCGTCACGCGCACGCTGGGTATGGAAGGCCATGAGACGCTGGTCCGCGCCTTCGGCGTGCGCGAGATCCTCGCCGGGATCATGTCACTCTCCGTCGACAAGAACGCCGGCCTGTGGGCCCGCGTCGGCGGCGACGGCCTCGATGCCGCCGCGCTGCTGTCCGGACTGACGTCGGACAATCCCAAGAAGGGCAATATCGCGCTGGCGCTGCTGATGGTCGGCGGCATCGCCGTGCTCGACTACCGTGCGGCCCAGGACACCAAGCCGCGCCGTCCGCCGCGCGATGCGCGGCGCAAGCTCTATCCGAACCGCAGCGGCTTTCCCAAGGGCATCGAGAGCGCCCGGACTGCGGCAAGGCAGATCGCGGCCCATGCCAAGACACATGCCGAGACAAACGAGGTGAAGCAAGGTGATGAGCGTCGAGTCCCGTGACGAAGCTGTGTGGTGGGAATCCGCCGTCATCTACGAGATCGCGCTGATCTCATTTCAGGACTCGAACGGCGACGGCAAGGGCGACCTTGCCGGATTGATGTCACGCATCGACTATTTGAAATGGCTCGGCGTCGACGCGGTGTGGCTGACGCCGATCTACAAAAGCCCCTTCCGCGACCTCGGTTACGACATCTCCGACTATTGTTCGATCGATCCCGCCTTCGGCAGCCTCGAGGAGTTCGATCGCGTGCTCGAAGCGCTGCACGCTGCGGGCATCCGGCTTATCCTCGACCTCGTCCCCAATCACACCGCGAACGATCATGCATGGTTCGTCGAGAGCGCAAGCTCGCGCAACAGCGCGAAAGCCGATTGGTACGTCTGGGCTGATCCGGCCGAGAACGGCGGGCCGCCCAACAACTGGCTGAGCCGGTTCGGCGGCAGCGGCTGGGAATGGTGCGAGGCGCGCCGGCAATATTACTATCATTCCTTTCTGGTGGAGCAGCCCGACCTCAACTGGCGCAACCCGCAAGTGCGCGCCGCGGTCGCCGATTCCATGCGGTTCTGGCTCGACCGCGGGGTCGACGGCTTTCGCGTCGACGCCAGTGCGGTCCTGATCAAGGACCGGCTCTTGCGCGACAATCCGTCGAACCCCAACGCAGAGGGCAAGCCGCCGCCGCAGCGGCACACACCCGTGTTCACCGATGACCGGCCCGAGACGATGGATTGCATCGAGTTCATCCGTGAGGTGATCGACGCCTATCCTGGAAGGATGTTGTGCGGCGAGGTCCAGGGTAAGACCGATCGCATCGGCCACTTCTACGGCAATGACCGGCCGCGCCTGCATCTGCCGCTCAACTTCGCCCTGCTCGATTCCAAATGGGACGCCCTCTCGCTGCAGGCCACGATCGACGCCTATTTCAACGCCATCCCCGACGATGGCTGGCCAGTTTGGGTCATCGGCGGCCATGATAAGCAACGGATCGCGAGCAAGATCGGCGAGGCGCAGATGCGCGTGCTGGCGATGCTGCTGATGACGCTGCGGGGAACGCCGTTCTTCTTCATGGGCGACGAGATCGGCCGCAAGCGTGTGCCGATCCCGCCTGGCCGCGTCCGCGATCCCTTCGAGAAGCTCGTGCCCGGCTACGGCCTGTGCCGCGATCCCGAACGCGCACCGATGCGGTGGGATGACAGCCCCGACGGCGGCTTCACGGCGGGCCACCCATGGCTGCCGCTCGAGCCGCCCGATGGTGCGGCCAATGTCGCCGCACAGCAGCGCGGCGAACGCTCGATCCTCGCTCTGTTTCGTGCGCTGATGACGCTGCGGCGCGAGCATGCCGGCCTGCAACGGGGCGGCTACGAACCGTTGCGGTCGCAGAACGATGTCCTGGCGTACAAGCGGAAGGATGGCCGTAACGAAATCCTGGTCGCGCTCAATCTCGCGGCCGAACCGCGGAAATTCCATTGGCAAGGTCGCGGCCGTCTTTTGATGTCGACGCATTTGGATCGGCCTCCCGAGCCGGTGCCGGATGCGTCCATCCTGCTCCGGGGCAACGAAGGCGTGATCATCGCGCTCGAGCCTCGGTGACGTCAGGAGGAACCATCCGCGTCGCGAAGAGTCTGAACAACGCTTCCGGCGTCTCCCCCCGCCGCCGGAAGCAATTTGCAAGACCGCAGCCCCGGCGCCCACGCCCCTTCAGGCGCCGGGGTAGCGGCGTGAGCCACGGCAGGACATATCGGAGGCAGCTCATGGGCAAGACCAAAGGTCTGCAGCAGCGGATCGCCGGCAAGACCAAGCAGGCCGTCGGCGAGATCATCGGCGACCAGGATCTGCACGATGACGGCAAGGCGCAGGCCGAGCGCGGGCGCGACGAACAGGACAAGCCGAGCGAACTCAATCCGCTGAAGAAGCTCAAGCAGCTGACGTGAACGCGGAGCCGCGACCAGCACTCACGAGTGAGGCGCGGCGCACCACTGGCGAGCGGCGGCGTTCGCGCTGGATTGCCGCGGCCGCACTCGGCCTGATCAGCAGCACTTTTTCGACCATCGTCAGCCAGCTCTTCGCTGCCCGCATCGGCCGCGATGCGGCAGTCGACTGGATGACCGTCGCCGCAATTCCTGCGCGCGACTGGGCGATCAGCTCCGAGCCATCCTGGAGCGCGATCCTGGCCGGGATCGCCTTTCACCAATGGGCCGATTTTTCCTGGGCGTTGGTTTTCTTCGGCGTGCTCGGACGCTGGACGGCCGACTTGCGGCCGATGACGATCCTGCTGCTGGCGCTGCCTTGGGCCGTGTTCTCCTCGGGCATGGAATGGTTCGTGCTGGTGCCGCTGTTTCCATTCTGGCAACCGCTGTTCACGCTGCAACAACCCTACTGGATCGGGCTGCTGGTCCACGGCTCCTCGGCCGTGATGTATCCCCTGTTCGCGCGCCTGCGCTGGCGACGCGGGCTTGCGCCGGCGCGCGACGTGCGCTTCACCAACATGTGGACGACCGGCGCGTTGGCCGTGATTGCGCTACTTGGGGCGGTCGCATTGTTCGGCGGTCATGGCTACGAGCTGCCGTGGATGGGCCGCGACAGGGATCAAGACCAGGCCTACATCCGGCACATGACAACGCATCATGCCCAGGGCATCGAGCTGGCGCGGACGGCTGCCGAGCGCGCGCAGGATCCGCATCTGCGCAAGCTCGCAATGCTGATGGTCGCGAGCCAGACCGGAGAGAACCGGATCTTCGAGAATTGGTGGCTGAGCTGGTTCGACACGGAGATGCCCGATTGCAGCACCGAGGAGCGGGCGGCGATGCCGGGCTTCCTGACGCCGGCCGAGATGCGCCAGGTCAAGACCGCGCCACCGGACCAGTTCGACATGCTGTTCGTCGAGGCGATGAGTCGGCATCACCGCGGTGCGGTCAGGATGGCCGACCAGATGTGGCACAGCCGCGGCGACCCTCGGCTGCGCATCATGGCGCACGCCATCCGCCACGAGCAGCAGGGCGAGATCGCGCTGATGCACGGCACGCGCGGCCTCGCCGCCGTGACCACAGGCGTCCGCAACATGCTCGGCGACAACGTCAATTGAACGTGAGGATCTTGTATCGGCAAGCGGCCTGCTGCCTCGCCGATACTCCAGACGAACCTATCAAACGTTAATGCTTTCCGCCGTCGTTATAGGCCACACTTGGAGCCGATGGGGGCCGTCGGAGATCAAATGCAGGCAGGATTTGCTTTCTCGAGGCTGGCCGACCGCCTGACGAGCCTCGTCGAACTGACCCCGGAACATCTCGATCTGCTGGCGGACATGCCGAGCAGCATCGCGCATTTCGGCGGGCATCAGACCATCCTGCGGCACGGCGATGAGGCAACGCAATGCTGCCTGGTGCTCCAGGGATATCTGTCCTGGCAGAATGACGAAAGCGCAGATGGCCAGATCACCGCGATCTGCGTGCCCGGCGACATCGCCAACCTGCAAAGCCTGTATCGCCCACGCATCGAGGGCAATCTGACCGCGCTCGGCTCCGCAATCGTCGCGCTCGTACCGCACCGCTTCTTTCGCGAGCTCGCGGCGCGTTCTCCGGCGATGTCGCACGCCCTGCTGTTGATGCTGCTTGCCGATCACGCCATTCAGCGCAACTGGACGGTCAATCTCGGCAGCCGGGACGCGTTGACGCGCGTGGCGCATCTGCTCTGCGAGATCACGGTGCGGCTGCAAACCGTCGGGCTTGCCCGGGATTTCAGGTTGTCCTCGCCCTTCACCCAGTCCGACCTCGCCGCAGCCTGCAGCATCTCCCCGGTCCATGCCAACCGCACCATCCAGGAGCTGCGCCGCTGCCATCTGCTGCAATGGCAGGGCAAGACCTTGACCATCGCGGACTGGCCGGGGCTGGTCCGGCTCGCCGGCTTCGACCCAACCTACCTGAGCATGCGGTCCGGCGCGGACGATGCTCGGCCGCCGCATGCGAGACCGGTGGCGGCAGACGTCGCGGTTGCTTGATCCGCCTCGTGGGACGCGAGGACCTTGCGCGGCTCAATGACGTCGGGAGCCTACTCCCGCCAGACCTCGGCCAGCTCTTCTGCTGTCACCAGGTCGACCTGGCCGTGGAAGCGGGTGCGGTACATCGTCATGAGCGCATCGTGGCCGACGTCGGACGAGCTGCACAGCGCGTCCTCGATGATGACGATCCTGAAGCCGAGATCGACGGCGCTCAGGACCGTCGAGAGCACGCAGACGTCCGTCTCCGCGCCCGATATCACGACGGTGCCGACGTTCTTCTCGACCAGCAGACTCGCAAGACCGGGATTGCTGAACGCGGAATAGGCCGGCTTGTCGATCATTGCCGCCGGCGGAACGAAACGTGCCAAGGCCGGCACGAGCTCCAGAGCCGATGACGGCAGATGCCTGCGCGTCGCCTGGCGCCAGCGGCGGAAATAACTCTGCCACTGCCCCGGGCGATCCTCGGGATTCTGCGGGGTGATGAAGCGTGTGAAGATCGTTCTCTCCGCATGGCGCGCAACGACCGAGACGATCGTCGGCAGCACCCGCTCCATCCAGGGCGTCGCCCAAAGGCCATCGGGGGCGAAAATGTTCTGCATGTCGATGCACAAGTGAACGGCGCCGCGGATCTCGGCAACATCGGCCATAGCGTCCCTCATCGTCCTCCACCTTCAAGCGCATTCGGCGACCAGTTGCGAATGCGGCGCGAGGGCTTTGGTTCCGAATCGCGGCGTGCAGCGCGAACCCCGCCCAGAAAAGCTACAAAATGAAGGTGGTGCGCTCGGAGGGCGGTCGCATTTTCTGTGATTTCAATGAGTTATCGAGGACTATCAATGCATAAGGGGCATTTCAAGTCTAAGAATATCTTTCAGGAAGGCCACCCAAGGCGCGTCTTGTCGGGTGGCGCTTTTCGAGAGATCGCGCTGTCCCACGGCACGGTTTGGTCCCACGGCCGGCCACTCAAGGATCCAGGCCGCATATCAACCGACCAGTATACGGAGCAAGCTGTTCAACATCGGCCCTGCGTCCTGCTCGCGAGACAATGCAACATTTCAAATCAGCAGGTCATGATGCGCAGCTACAGGGGCGTGATGGGGACCGTTATTGCCATGGTTGGCCGCGGGATCATCCAGTCCGTTGGGCAGGATTTTGACGAGGATATCGAGGTTGGCCGCCTGACCGGGCTTGGCGCGTGGATCGAGCGGAATGTGGACCTCTCTAGGTTCAATCGTGACGATGGGAGTGAAAGGAGTTGCGTCGCTGTCGAAGCGGAACACCCGCTCTCGATCGGCGCCGCCGGCCTCGAACGCAGCTTTAGCCGGCTGTGCGGCCTCCGATGCGATTCCAGCAGGTTGCGCAGCGTGCTGCGAGTTTCCGTTCCCTGCACTATCGCCTTTTGTGGCGCTCGATTCGGCAATCTCGGCTGCTGCTGATGCCTTTGCGGAGGTCGAGTGTGACGAATGTGAATTGTATCCTGAATTACTGTGCTGCAGGTCAGCCAATTTTGCCGTGGCCACTGCTGCCGACGCGCTTGCGTTCGATGCACGATGATTGCCGCCATCGCCGACACTCATCTCGGACATGACAGTTTCAGCCAACTCGGTGGTTGTCGCCTTTACATGCTCCGGCTCCGCGACGTTTTGCGTACTACCGCGATCCGCGCGACCGGCCGTTGCAACACTTTCGTCAGCCTTCGGCCCGTGAGCAGAGGTCGAGTGCCACCATTTGTTGCTGTGCTCCATGCCGCTGGGCTCTGCCATTTTCGCTGGCCCAGGCGCATCGGCCGGAGTCCAGGAATGATGCTCATTGTCATTGCCGACGCCGTTGCCCGGTATGGCCTTAGCTTCGGCCGTCTCGGTGGCCGCCATTGCCGCCCCTCGCTCCGACGCGTGCGAGTTGCTGTGGCCCAGGCCGCCTGGTTCGGCCGTTTTCGCTAACCCCGACGAATCGTCCGAAGCCAGTGGATCATGCGCGTTGTGCTTGTCGGCGCGATTGTCCGGTACGAACTTCGCTTCGGCCGTCTCCGTGGCCGCCTTTGCCGACCCTCGCTCCGACGCGTGCGAGTTGCTGTGGTCCAGGCCGCCTGGTTCGGCCGTTTTTGCTGGCCCTGACCAATCGTCCGAAGCCAGTGGATCATGCGCGTTGTGCTTGTCGGCGCGATTGTCCGGTACGAACTTCGCTTCGGCCGTCTCCGTGGCCGCCTTTGCCGACCCTCGCTCCGACGCGTGCGAGTTGCTGTGGTCCAGGCCGCCTGGTTCGGCCGTTTTTGCTGGCCCTGACCAATCGTCCGAAGCCAGTGGATCATGCGCGTTGTGCTTGTCGGCGCGATTGTCCGGTACGAACTTCGCTTCGGCCGTCTCCGTGGCCGCCTTTGCCGACCCTCGCTCCGACGCGTGCGAGTTGCTGTGGTCCAGGCCGCCTGGTTCGGCCGTTTTTGCTGGCCCTGACCAATCGTCCGATGCCAGTGAATCATGCGCGTTGTCCTTGCCGGCGCGATTGCCCGGTACGGACTTCGCTTCGGCCGTCTCCGTGGCCGCCTTTGCCGACCCTCGCTCCGACGCGTGCGAGTTGCTGTCGTCCAGGCCGCCTGGTTCGGCCGTTTTTGCTGGCCCTGACCAATCGTCCGATGCCAGTGAATCATGCTCGTTGTTCTTGCCGGCGCGATTGCCCGGCATGGACTTCGCTTCGGCCGTCTCCGTGGTCGCCTTTGCCGACCCTCGCTCCGACGCGTGCGAGTTGCTGTCGCCCAGGCCGCCCGGTTCGACCGTTTTCGCTAACCCCGACGAATCGTCCGAAGCCAGTGGATCATGCGCGTTGTCCTTGCCGGCGCGATTGCCCGGCATGGACTTCGCTTCGGCCGTCTCCGTGGCCGCCTTTGCCGACCCTCGCTCCGACGCGTGCGAGTTGCTGTCGTCGAGGCCGCCCGGTTCGACCGTTTTCGCTGACCCTGACGAACGGTCCGAAGCCGGTGAATCATGCGCGTTGTCCTTGCCGGCGCGATTGCCCGGTATGGACTTCACGTCGGCCGCATCTCTGGCGGCGGCCATTGCAGACATTTGCTCGGGAGCGTGCCGCGTCCCTTCGCGGTCGTCCCTGTGCGCTGTCGCGAGGCTCGATTCACCAAAATCGGCTGCTTCCGGTGCGCTTTTAGAGGTTGAATGCACCGGCTTGCCATGTTCCGCGCTGCCTGTTTCTGACTTTCCCGAAGGGTCCGAAGCCGGGGATTGATGCTCGTTCTCATCACCGACATCACTCCCAGGTATGAAGCCACCGTCCGTCTGCTCCGCACCTGTTTCCTTTGCAGGCCATGGCTCCAGAACATGCTGTGAGTTACTGCCGCCCGCGCTACCGGCCGCTGCGATGCTGGGGCCGGTGCCTGCATCGTTCCGCTGACTCTTCAATGTAAGACTTTCAACTTCCGTTACCGCTGCAGCATGAGCAAGCACGATCGGTGATATGCGAGCCGACCCCTCGGTCCCATCGACGCTCTCTTCCGTTGTGCGGGCCGGCGCGAATTCAGTCCTCAAGCCGGCATCAGCCAGACTGTCCCAAACTCCAGCGGTCCCGAATGTGCTCTCTCTCGTCCCGATACTTGCATGGGCACTGTCGGTACTCAGAATAGCTTCGATTGCAATTACGGATGTCAGCGCTTCTTCGAGCTGCTCCAAGGTGAGAGCGGCCGCCGCGGCTGTCGGCTGGCCGACGACATCCGATTCTGCGATGGATACAATCCCCTGCAGATGGATTTCCAACAGGTCGCGGTCTCCGATCTCCAGAACACGATCGGTCGCATTCACATAGACGATCGTTTCATTGGTTGTGGAGTTGAAGATCCAAGCGACGGTGTGTGGCGGTATGGACTTGCTTGCTGCTGTCATATGAAGCCTTGCAAGGGCTCCGAAAGCCGCAAGATTGATCCTGCTCGGCCCAGACGCGAAGTTGAAGACAGAGTCGGAAGAGGTAGAACTGGAATCGGTCGGGTCGCGATGAACAACGTTTTCAGCGACGTTGCCGCCCATCAGCTGATCGTGGCTATATCCGCTACTGCCGGCATCGTGACTGAAGTGCACGAGGCCGGCAAGTTTTTGGAGAGTCTCCCCTACGATACCATCACTCGAGTGGCCCCGAGTGCCTTCTCCGGCGGCGCTTTCGTTTTCAGCGACCACAAACGCCGAAGGCAGGCGAGAAGCCTGCGCAACGAAACCCGGGACTGAATCGTCTACATGATGATCGTCGGCATTGGTGATCGCAGCCAGTTTGGTGGCCGCATTGTATCCGGTAACGTCCACGAAGCTGTCGAGCGGCGCTTTGGCCGGGTCATGCGACAGCGATGCCAAATGGGGATCGCTGAGTGTGTAGATCAACGCACCGGTGAGAGTGGCGAAAGTACCATACCCTCCGTGAATCAACGTCGGATTGGATGTCAGCCGCGAGAATAGATGTTCCGCGGTGGAGTCACCTCCAATCTTCGCGTCGTTCACTCCTCGCAGGGAAGGTGTGGCCAAACCGGGCGTGCTTGATCCAACAGAACTGTAGTCCTTCCACGATTTCGAGCCTGCGGATTGCTCAGCGGTGCGAGGCGCTTCCATTGCCGATGCCGCGGTCGAGATTTGGCTCGCCCCGACAAAAACGCCTCTCTGAGTGAGCGACGGCTTTTCGTCGGAATCCGCGACGATGGCGTGACGGAGGATAGCTCGCTTCCAGAGCTCATATTCGGCATACTCCACCGCGGGGCCGGTGCTGTCGTCATGCGGAAGCATGTCGTTTGCCTCCGACGCCTTGAGTTCGTCCGCAATGGCGACCGCCAGGAGTGCAAGCGAGAACATTCCGAACCCGGACGGGCGTTGCAGCAATGCGAGGGTGGCGAGCACCGTCCTGTTGGTTATTTCAAGCTTCTGAAATATGTTGTGCAGGTGTACTTTAACGGTTCCATCGGAAACGTTTAGCTGGTGCGCGATCTCCTTGTTCGACATTCCTTCTGAAACAAGTCGTACAACTTGACGTTCGCGCGGCGTCAATAGCTCCAGTAGGTTCTCGATTTTGCTGCTGTCGGTTTTCTCGACGGTTGGCGAGAGATCGGACTGCTCCAAAAAGCTACGCTTCGTCATCAGTCGCAGCGATCGGAGCACAGCGTCCGGTGCGACATACTTCGCGATTGCATCACACGCGCCAGCAGCGATGGCTAAGGTTAGATCGTGGTCCGTGTCGGAATCTGTAAAGAACACCAGGCGCGTGGGCAGCCGATCAGCTTTCGCAATGGCGAGGATCTCGGATGCCGTCAGATCTGGCAGGGTGTCAGCAAGAAGTGCAACGTCGGGTGTCAAATTCCGCATCGCTTGGATGCAGCTTGTCCCGTCGCTGCACGACGCGATGACGTCGAAGTCCGGCTGTGCCCCGAGTACCGACTCAAGCCCCCGTAGAACGATCGGCTGTCGATCTACGATCACAAGCCGGACGGGCTTGAGTACCCGCTCTTTCGCAGACGTGTCTAACATGGACTCTGCCTCGACCCGGCCGTCTATGTCCTTCGGCATATAGCCGAGGCCGAGTGAGGTCATTAAAATACAACGAATAGAATAAAGAAAGAGATTTAATCAGATTTAACCATATCTAAAATCGCAAATTTGACGGCAAATGTGCCCATTTGCCGTAAGTCCTAGCCTTTTGCCGAATAGTACGGCGACGCCAAGCCGTTGGGTGGGCTTCGAGTGGGGCACACGAACGGCTCACGGCCGTCATTCCAACGCTTTTGGTCCCGGCGCCCAGAACACCATCTTGGAAATTGGCCGTCCCCGAGACGAGACTTTCAGAGCGCGCTCGCGATGCGCGCCTGCGCGCTTCACTCTCAAGGCCGATCAGCTGTTCGGAGAATGATCGTTGGCTGGGATGCCGTTCAGCCGCAGCGCAGGCTGCCGTCGGCGAGTCGGCGACATCAACTGCAGGTCCGCGACAGGTCCGTATAAGCGCAAGCTGGAGTCGCGGGCGCAGGCCGTCCGTTGAATGGCAGACCAGCGCGTGCTGGCTTTCATCGCAGGAACCATATCTGTGGTTGCCAGTTGACTGCTGTTGAGCTGCACGCCGGACAGCAGCTCGACGAGCCGGCATGAGTTCTCGCGCCGAACATCCGTCGGGGGGTTGATCCCATGATGGACCACGCGACTAGGGTTGGTAATCGGTTGTTAGCAGCGTTGCCGCCGGCGGATTTTGCTTTGCTTGCACCTCATCTGCGGAAGATCGGGATCGAGCGCGATACGGTGCTCGTCCGATCAGGCGATCGGATCGAACATCTTCTCTTCCCCCTGAGCGGCGCGATAGCCACTATCATGGAACTGCCGAACGGGCAGACGGTCGCCACGACGATAGTGGGCCATGAAGGGGCTGTGGGTCTGACATCAGCGCTTGGCGCCTCCCACTCGCCCGTGACGGCCATTGCTCGCATCGCCGGGACCGCGCTGCAGATCTCGCCCGCGCAATTCCTGACAGCGCAACATTGCAGCCCCGCCGTCGCAGCGATGGTGCAAGTGTTCACGAGATCGTTGCTGACGCAACTCCAGCACGTGGCTGCCTGCAACGCATTACATTCCGTCGAATCCCGCTTGGCGCGCTGGCTGCTTCACATTCACGATCGGGCAAATGGCAGCGATCTCCTCCCGCTGACCCAGGAAACGTTGTCGGAATTGCTGGGCGTCCGCCGCACCACCGTCACACATGTCGTGAGCACAATGCGGACATCGAGAGCGCTAAGATCCAATCGACGTGGCCAGCTTGAAATCGATCGGCCGCGGCTCGAAGCCATGGCATGCGAATGCTACAAGGTCATGAGCCGCAGAATCGATCGGATCGTCTCGCAGAGCACGGTCGGGCTCGTTCATAGGCCTCCAGCGCGGAGCGCCTCCCGCTCGCCTGGCAGTCGAATAGCCGGGACAGGCTCTTAGAACCAGTTCGTTTTCGCGAACCACCCGCATGTGCCCGCGCCATCCGGCAAACCGCGCGAAGCTCAGTCGCTGCAAACGTCCGATCCTGCGTGGCATTTTTTCGACTTTGCGGCCGGCTCCCGGCCGAAGCGAACAATGACGAAAATTCCTGTCATCCATTCGCCTTGGGACGCTCGTCACAACAGCCCGACTTCTTGCGAATAAGCGGTATGGCCATGAGCTTTGCCTGTGCAAAGCCGGAAGGCTCACCCGCGGTCCGAGCTGGGTTATTGGCGCCGCCCGCCTTGCGCAGCTTGCGCTGAAGATTCTCCTCTCGACCTACCCGCTCTCTGAGCTTTTCAAGTTCCGCAAGCTCTGCGACCAGCGCCTCGAGACGCTCTCGAAGCAGCGCCGCAGGTCTCTCCGCTCGAACGCGGATATTCATGACACGCTCCTGATCGAGGTCTTGAGGAAAGTCGCCTACTGATAAGGTCAGAAAAAGTATGCAGTTCACCACAATCGCATGAACATTTGGCAGTATTTGCACCGCAAATCGCGCTGCTGCGGTGCAACAAGGGACGACTCGGCCGAACGTTTAAGAAAGGTCCAGCCCTGCTAAACCGTACGGCGCCGCAGGCTCACGCATGGGCTGAGAAGACTGCTATCGGCTGGATTCGGCTGCACTCGAAATCCTGGTGTTGGCTCCCGGACACTCGGCCTTGCGCTTTTCCTCATCTTCTTCTGCGCAATCGAGCCCACCTTGTGCGTTTGGAATTCCAGAGCCGCCGCCAGTTGCGAAAGGCCCTTTCGCATTGCCTCCGCCACCACCAGACCCGCCGCTACCGCCGGATCCGCCACCGGCTGCCCCTCCTCCGGCGCGAGATGATTTAGCAGAGCCCCCGCCAGGGGCTCCCCCGCCCCCTGTTGACCCGCCGCTGGAGCTCCCCGGTCCCGATACGGACGACCGGTCGTTATCGAAGAACGACGATTGCCTCCCGTCCTTCTGCGTCACTCGATGCAGCCCCCCCGAGCTTGCAATGGCTCTTGAGGTCAGGGAAGTGGATAGAAGCAGAGTCATCACTGGGGGTGTGACGGCCGCAAATCTTCCGCAGGTTTTCAAGAACGCCCGCCGGTCGTCATCTTCGTTGCCGTCCCGGGTCACAATACGCTCTCCTCGGTTTAAAATATCAATTTATGGTATTATACATTAAATGTATTTTCAACCGATAATTTTCTTTATCCGAGTGGCGTTGCTTGACGTGCGCTGTCAATTGATCGTGGCAATTTCCGTACTCGTTCCTGTACTTCCTGGCCTTTCGGGCGCAGCTTCGGAGTTGCGCTCGCCATTTAATATGATTAATTTACGTTTTAACGGACGTCGAGCGCAGGGCTCGATTGCAACGGATGCAACGGATGATGACGATGCCACTGCAATTCCACCGGTCTGTCCGCGACATGGAGATCTGGAGCGCGACCAGCGAGGGCTTCTCGTTCGTGATCAGCTTCGAAAGCCCGAGAGGCCCCGGCTTTCATGGACGCACCGGCTATTTGGCGAGTTGGCGTCCGCTCCACAGAAACCAAGCCGCAATCAAGATCGGCGGTTCGCCCTTTCCAAACGTTAGAAGAGGCCGAAGGGGCCTGCAGCGACATGGCTGGGCATCTGGCGCCACGATAACCCCCCGCGCACGCTCGGGAAGAAGCCAGACGCCCCGGTCATTTCACGCCCGCCGGATCCTGACGCAACAGATCAGGGGAATCCAGCTCACGTGACGGGGCATTCAGCTCGTTTCGCGAAATCGCCAATGCCGCGAGAACCGTGCGATTGCTGATGTCCAGCTTTTGGAAGATATGATGAAGGTGGACCTTGATCGTGCCGTCGGCAAGGTTCAACCGACGTCCAATCTCCTTGTTCGATAGACCCTCCGACACGAGCCGCATGATTTGCCGCTCCCGGTCCGTCAGTTGTGTGAGGGGCTTCTCATCGGGACGGGGCTCGTCATTGGTTTGCCAGGGGCCCGGCGATGCCGCTGCTTGGCCCTGGGCGGCCTTCCGCAGGGTTGAGACCAGCATCTCGGCATCCGAATCCTTGGAGAGGACGATGCAGGCGCCGCTCAAGGCTAGCCTTTGCAACTCACAATCGGCCGCGACACCGGCGAAGAAGACCACCGCGGGAGCTGGGCCTGAAGCGTTCGCAGGAGCGAGGATCTGCTGCCGGCTTACATCGGGCAGTGCAGCATCGACAAGCGCGACGTCCGGCACAAGAAGTCGGATTGCCTCGTTGCAGCTTGCACCATCGCTGCAGGACGCAACGATCGCAAAATCGCGCTGCGCTGCAAGAACGCTCCTGATCCCTTGCAAAACGATCGGATGTCGGTCCGCGATGACAATTCTGGTGCGGTGCATGCTTCCCCTGCCTATCGCTAAAAACCCCCCGTGCAGCCGTTTAATCCAACAATTTCTTCGAAACGCGAGGATGACCAGTCCGCTCGGCCACAACGTCACACTGCCTCAAAACCATGACAGCCCAACATTCGGCGACCGCGCCACCGTAACTTGATGGGCAAGTATGCGCAGCACCGTAAGAATGCGGTCAAGATTCGAGGCCGCAAGCTCGACCAAACCGGCGTTCTTACGACAACGTCTGATAGATTCAATCAGCAAATTCTCCCAAAGAATGTCATCGGCGCGGGGATAGACTGCTGTGTTATGATGGTCAACATTCAATTAACTAGGGTGGCACTGTTATTACCAACGATATATTGGGTCATTCACGATTCAAATCTAACATTCGACGAAATTTCGACGAACGCGAGACCGTTCAACAAGCCGCGCTTCTGAAAGGAGGAAAAGTAATACTATTCACCAAGGCCGAGCTGGGTAAAAACGGCTGCGCCGCGCAGCCAGTGTAGCAGCGATGAAAACCGGTCACCCAAATTGGAGCTGCATCTTCGTAATTCAGCAACTTCAATGAGCGGTCATGGAGGGCATCGTTGGCAATGAGTAGGTGGTCACATGTATTCTTCAGCAGTTTTGCGTCAAACTCATCAGGCTCTCATCGTTCAATTCACTGAATTGCAGAACTTGCGTAACCGCGTGTTGAAGGCCGAGCACCGATTGCTTGCGCCGAAACGACGAGCCCGGGGGCGGGGGAAGCGACCGCTCGTTCGGAGGTACAGCCTCAGCCGGTAACTCCATTACCGCGTTGCACAACTCACGAAGCTGCGCGAGTGGATCGTGCTTGCCGGACCCCGGTTTGACCTGATAATCCCCCTCCTGATTTGGTTCGGAGGTAGTGGGGACGGCTTCCATGGGGAATGAGGACTGGGGATCCATGACCACAGCAGAGCTGTGGCAGCTCTATGATGAGGTCACGGCTGTTCTCAGTCGAAGGATGACCGCGGAAAAAGCCAAGCTTGAAGAGCGGCTTCGCAGGATTGAGGGGAAGGCCGGGGGGCAGAACGAGGGGCGTGCACGTCGCCCCTACCCTCCCGTGCTACCGAAGTATCAGAACCCTAAGAACCCGTCCGAAACCTGGTCCGGCCGTGGTAAGCAGCCTCGATGGCTGAAGGCGCAGCTTCGCGCCGGCAAGAAGCTGAACGATCTCCTGATCGACCGTTCGTCCGCACAACGGCGCCGCAGGGCCGGCTGAACCTCGGGCGGTCAACGCGGCAGCCTTCAGGACTTGGCCGCGGGCGCCACTCTAGCGAGTGCTATCTTCTTTCCCGTTAGGACTGCCGTCGCCACCACGGTTGCCCTTGCCATTGTTGCCCTGCACAAGTTTTCCGCCAGAACTAGCGATGGCGGTTGAGGTCAGAGAGGTCGAAAGCAGCAGCGTCATCACGGGAGGAGTCACGGCGGCAAACTTTCCGCAGCTCCTCAAGAACTCACGACGGTCTTCACTATTGGAGTCGAGTGGATTCATCGGCGCTTTCCCTGCAATGGTCGAGGACAGAAAATAAGCGGATTTGGATGCGCCGCAAGTTAAATATGTTAATCTCGAACTTTAAATCCCCCGCAAACGACACCTCGAGTGCTATTGCATGCCAGCATCCGTCACGACATCGGTGAAGTCCCGCGCAAAGCGAGATCCAGAGGCAGCTTATACCGAACGCATTATATGCACAGGGCGCGTTTGTAACTATTGTAATTTCAACTGCATTAAATGATGCGATATCGCTCTTTAGCCGCCGCTTCGGCACAGAACGGGGCTAGAGCAGTCGCCGCACATGCGCCCAAACGGCCGCTTTCCCAACTGGCGAAAACGAGAGGCGATTCATGATCGGGGCCGAGTCCGGTGCAGCATTCGGCCAATTGCGGTCTCGCCTCGACGCCACCTTCCGACCAGGCTTCTCATTGCCACGTTTGGGCGCCCTGATGAGCCGCGCCCTCACCGAAACTCTCTTAGACCTTTCGGAACTGACGGTTCTCACCGAGGCTGCGACCGGGGCGTATGCCGTGACGGCCGTTCTCGCAGCGATGGCCGGAGCCAGGCACGTCTATGCCTTTACGAAAACTACGCAGCACGGCACCTCAGCTGAAGCCAGGGACCAGACCCTCAAGCTCGCAGATTCCGTCGGCGTGGCCCATCGCATCGAGATCCTGGAGCAGATCACCCTCGATATCATCCATCAGACGGATATCGTAACCAACAGCGGCCATCTTCGGCCTCTTACCGCTTCGCTTATTGATGAGCTACCGAGGGAGGCCGTCATCGCCTTGATGTTCGAGGCCTGGGAATTTCGCTCCGAGGACCTCGACATGGACGCATGCTTGCGGCGCGGAATTCCAATCGTCGGCGTGAACGAACGTCACCCGTCAGTCGATATCTTCTCGTTCCTCGGTCCGCTGTGCGTGAAGCAACTGCACGATAGCGGCTTATCCGCTTACAAGAATCGCATTGCCCTGCTGTGCGACAACGACTTCATTGGCTCGCTTCGCTCCGGTCTCGTGAGCTCCGGAGCGAGCGTGGTCGTCTTCGAGGACGTCCGGACCTTGTATCATGACCAATGGGACGCAATCATCGTTGCGCTGCGACCGGCGGCTGAGCCTCGCATCGGCTCGGCTGAAGCAGCTCACCTCGTTGCGTGCGCGCCCCCTGGCGCCATTGTCGTGCAGTTTTGGGGCGACATGGATCGAACCGCATTGTCAGCAAACGGGTTGGGTGTTTGGCCAACAACGCCTCCGGAACTGGGGCACATGGGCATTCTGCTGTCCGACCTCGGCCCCGAGCCGGTCGTGAGACTGCAGGCCGGCGGCCTGCGCGCTGCTGAATGGGTTCGGCGCAGCGGAGCTGTGTCGTCTGACGGGCTCGCGCAAATCGTTACCTGGCATCCGGATCAATCGCCAACTCGCGCTAGGCCCTCGCCTCGATGAGCTCAACGAGCGTGAGCGTCGCGGAGGCAAGAAACACTATGCGGCGCATGTCGAACGCGACCGCCGGCGCGGGTGACGATACAGGAAGATATTGCTGCGCCCTAAAGCAAGCGATCGCGTCGTCGAAGCGAGCCGCCTCGTAAGCAAGATGATAGAATTTGCTGCCGCGCTTCAAGATACCCGCCACCGGCGATTGTGCGCCGGTCGGCTCAATAAGCTCCAGGCGCGGACCGCCGCCCGACACAAACTGAATCCGAACCTGCTGGATGGGGTCCTCAAACATGGGGCCTTCAGGACTGTAGCCAACGACCGCGAGTTCGGGCAGTTCCGCCGCAATCTTTCGACACGCCATTCCCACGTGATGAAAGTGCAAATCCATGCGCTGCTCCTCCCTTCCCTGGCAGCCTAGGGAGACGGGCGGCGTCGAACGGACTCTGGCGGGTTGCTCCAACAGTTTAACCTTCTCGTGCATCGAGGAGCAGCGCGGACCAGACCTGTTTTAGCCGTGGATAGTCTGCGCGCGACATCCGAAACGTAATCACGTCGTCGCCGTTCCACCAAGCTTTCGGCGAAACCTTTTCAGTTTGGAAGCCGAGGCGAATATGAAAGTTCTTCGCGGCTTTATTCCTGCCTTGAACATTGGCCACGACGGCCGAAAGCCCCAGCTGCTCGAATGCGAATTCAAGTAGAAGGTCGAACATCTCTGCCAGAAAAAGGCGCGCGGCAGGATCAACGATCAACCGCGCAACTTCGCCCTGTCCCGCCGCGAAATCCAGGTTCGCAAGCGCGATGCTGCCAGCCGGCTTCTTCGAGCGTTTGAATTCGGCAATGAAATAGTAATCGTCGACCCTCGCCTGATATTTCCGGAAAAACTCTTCCTGCTGAGCCAAGGTCAGCTTCTCGCGGGTCAGGAACTTGCCGAGAACGGGATCGTTCCGCCAGGCGATGACTTGCGCGGAGTCCTCCAGCCGAAGTTCTCGGAGAAGCAGGTTGTTTCCTGCGGGAAGCCGCTTCAGATTCTCAGCTTTGGTGGAAGGCGTATTTGGGCTCACCGGCTCCGGCCTGTCATGCACCATCATCTATTTATTGTACCTTAATTTAAGCTTTAATTCATTTAATTGACCCAAGCCATATCATCATTTAATGTAGGGGACAATCACGTGATGTCGCTGTCCTGAATGGAGGCTCGCCATTCTAGCTGCAGTACCCGTGCCGGACCGGCCCATCAATGATGCCGAACTCAAGTCCCTGGCGTTGTCAGGCGATGCCACGTTCTGGGGGCATCTTGTCGCCCGCTCGCGGCAAGCGACGAGCTTCTCCGAGCTGTTCTTTCTGTCGACCCTTCGAAAAAAGACGAAGCTTTATGCACCCGGAAGCGTCCAGCCAAGACTCCGCCTCGCCCTGATAGGCGGCTACAACCTTTATCCATTGCACGAACTGGTTGAACATCTCCTGGCCATTCGTGGAATCGAGTGCGAACGTTTCCTCGGCGCGTACGATAATTTCGTCTCGGAGATCCTAGACGGCTCGAGCTCACTGTACGCCTTCAGGCCGGATCTCGCCTTCATACTGCCGAACGCGAGCCACTGCCGGTTTTCCGGCTCGCTCCTCGATGCCGTCGAACATCAGCGCGAAGCCGCAGTCTGCGCCGCTGAGCACCTCCTCAACCTCGCGCGGACTTTCACCGCGCGCTCCGGCGCGGCGGCGATCCTCGCCAACCTTGCGCTGCCCGGCGACCTCGATCTCGGCTCGTTTCGTTCACGCACGCTTGGCACCGACTGGAGTTTCCGAAAGGCGGTCAATCTCGAGCTCGGGCTTCGGGCCCCAGCTGAGGTGCAGATCTGCGACGTCGAGTTCCTCTCGGCGCGGCGAGGGATCTCAGCCGCGGCGGATGCGCGAGCGTGGTATGAATCGAAGCAGCTCGGCTCACCTGACTTTCTCGTCGACATCGCGCAAGAGCTAAGCCACCTGATCGCCTCCCGGAAGCAGAGTCCCAAGAAGGTCCTGGCGATCGACCTCGATCACACGCTATGGGGCGGCGTGATCGCGGAGGACGGTATCGAGGGAATCGAACTTGGCGACTCGTCCCCCCGTGGTGAAGCGTTCAAGGCTTTCCAGAGATACCTGCTTGGACTTTCCCAACGCGGCGTCCTGCTTGCGGTATGCAGCAAGAACGACCATGCACGCGCAATCGAGGTATTCGAGAAGCATCCTGAGATGGTTGTCCGGCTCGAGCATTTCGCGGCCTTCAAAGCCAATTGGGACCCGAAGTCCGACAACCTGCAGAGAATCGCGGAGGAACTCCGCCTTGGCCTGGACAGCTTCGTGTTTGCCGACGACAACCCGGCGGAAATCGAGATCGTGCGCCAGTTTCAACCGTTGGTGACAGGTGTACTCCTCGGGCCGGACCCCGCCGAATTCATCGTTCGCATCCAGGCCGGACGTCATTTCGAGCCACGGACCGTCACCGAGGAGGATCTCGAACGGACTGCGCAGTACAGGCAAGAACGGCGACGCGCAGAACTCGCAGCGAGCGTCACCGACATGCCTGCCTACCTCGCCTCGCTTGAGATGCGAGGCACGATCAAAGAATTCGATTCGCTCGACGTTCCTCGCATCGCCCAGCTGATCGCGCGCAGCAACCAGTTCAACCTGACGACGACGCGTCGGTCCGAGACTGAGATCAAGGCACTGCTGGGAAGGCCGGACTACCGGTGCTTCACGATGCGGCTCGAGGACAAGTTCGGTGATTCCGGGCTCATCTCCGTAGTCATTGCAAAGGTCGATGGCGGCGTCTTCGTTCTCGATACGTGGCTCATGAGTTGCCGCGTGCTGAAGCGCCAGGTCGAGGACGAGATCATGAATGAGATTTTTCGACTCGCAGAGGTGGCCGGTTGCACGACAGTGCGCGGCATTTATCTTCCGACAACCAAGAACGGTATCGTCGCGGAAGTTTACGAGGAGTTTGGTTTCGCGCGCACGGAAGACTCCGCAACCCGAAAAGAGTTCGAGCTGGAGGTGAGGAAGTATCAGGTGCGTTCGACAAAGATAGATGTTGCCCGGAGAGCTTATGAAGCAGGCTGAAATATTGGCGAAGTTGCAGGAAGTATTCGACGGAATCTTCCTCGAGAAGGTCGCGGCCACCCCCGAGCTCTCGGCGGCGGACGTCGATGAGTGGGACTCGCTCATGCAGATCTCGCTCGTCATCGCCGTCGAGCAGAAGTTTCGCGTCCGATTTCGCGTTGGCGAGGTCGAGGCGGCGCGGAATCTGGGTGAGTTCGCCGACCTGATCGCGAAGCGGATGAAACCATAAGAGTTGGACATAGCGAGTGCGTTCGAAGCTGCGTCCCGCTGAGTGCACGAGATCCGCGCGCCGGCTTCTTCAAAGCTCAAGAGAAATTGACGAACGGCGCTACTCCCAAGGCAAAATCCGCTTTTGATTTAATATTTTTAATGGTATTTAATATTATCTGTGAATAACATGACAGCCGCGACCGAAACTACAACCCGCACAGTTGGCGTTGCTACGTTAGATAGCATTTGATCACGCTGACTAGCTGGGGAGTGCAACTGACGTGCCGGTGAAGTCCAATAACCGCCCCGGTGTGGTAAGCGTCAGCGGGACGCCGACGCAGAACCAGACCTTGACCGCGACCGTGAGCGATGCGGATGGAGTGCCGGGCACCGTCTCCTATCAGTGGCAGCAGAGTGCGAACGGCAACTCGTGGAGCAACATCAGTGGCGCGACCGCGAGCACGCTCGTCCTCGGGCAGGCTCAGGTCGGCAGCTTCATACGGGCTACCGCCAGCTACACGGACCTCTCGGGCAGCACCGAGGCCCCGGTGAGCACCGCGACCGCCACGACAGTGGCCAACGTCAACGACCCCGGCGCTGTCACGATCAACGGCACCGCGACCCAGAACCAGACCCTGACAGCCAGCGTCACGGACCCCGACGGCGCGCCCGCCAGCATCACCTATCACTGGCAGAGCAGCCCCGACGGCACCACTTGGACGAACCTGGCCGCCACGACCTCGAGCCTCACCCTCGACAGCAGCCTGGTCGGCAAGCGGATCCGCGTGAATGCCACCTACACCGACCTGCTCGGCGCCAGCGAGAATGTGACCAGCGCGGCCACGGCGACGGTTGCCGCTGCGAGTGCCACCACTACGCTGTTCACCACCCAGACGCCTGTCATCACCAATGCCAACGACGGAGTAGGTTATGAGCTGGGGATGCGCTTCACCAGCGACACCTCCGGCTCGATCCAGGCAATCCGGTACTACAGGGCCCCGGGCGAGACGGGCACGCATATCGGCCACATCTGGTCGGCCACCGGCCAGGAGCTGGCGACGGTCACGTTTACCAACGAAGGCGCATCGGGCTGGCAGCAGCAGGCGCTCGCCACGCCGCTGACCATCCAGGCCGGCACGACCTACATCGTCTCCGTCAACATCAACAGCTCCTACGTCTCCACCACGCAGGGCTTCGCCTCACCCATCAGCAATGGCGGCCTGAACGCCCCGGTCGGTGCCGGCGTCTTCGACCTGTCCAAGGGCGCCTTCCCCACCAACGTCTATCAGAATGCAAACTATTTCCGCGACGTCGTGTTCGCTGCGGGCTCGTCACAGCCCAATAACCGCCCCGGTGCGGTAAGCGTCAGCGGGACGCCGACGCAGAACCAGACCTTGACCGCGACCGTGAGCGATGCGGACGGAGTGCCGGGCACCGTCTCCTATCAGTGGCAGCAGAGTGCGAACGGCAGCTCGTGGAGCAACATCAGTGGCGCGACCGCGAGCACGCTAGTCCTCGGGCAGGCCCAGGTCGGCAGCTTCATACGTGTCACCGCCAGCTACACGGACGTCATGGGCAGCACCGAGGCCCCGGTGAGCACCGCGACCGCCACGACAGTGGCCAACGTCAACGACCCCGGCGCTGTCACGATCAACGGCACCGCCGCCCAGAACCAGACCCTGACGGCCAGCGTCACGGACCCCGACGGCGCGCCCGCCAGCATCACCTATCACTGGCAGAGCAGCCCCGACGGCACCACTTGGACGAACCTGGCCGCCACGACCTCGAGCCTCACCCTCGACAGCAGCCTGGTCGGCAAGCGGATCCGCGTGAATGCCACCTACACCGACCTGCTCGGCGCCAGCGAGAATGTGACCAGCGCGGCCACGGCGACGGTTGCCGCTGCGAGTGCCACCACTACGCTGTTCACCACCCAGACGCCTGTCATCACCAATGCCAACGACGGAGTAGGTTATGAGCTGGGGATGCGCTTCACCAGCGACACCTCCGGCTCGATCCAGGCAATCCGGTACTACAGGGCCCCGGGCGAGACGGGCACGCATATCGGCCACATCTGGTCGGCCACCGGCCAGGAGCTGGCGACGGTCACGTTTACCAACGAAGGCGCATCGGGCTGGCAGCAGCAGGCGCTCGCCACGCCGCTGACCATCCAGGCCGGCACGACCTACATCGTCTCCGTCAACATCAACAGCTCCTACGTCTCCACCACGCAGGGCTTCGCCTCACCCATCAGCAATGGTGGCCTGAACGCCCCGGTCGGTGCCGGCGTCTTCGACCTGTCCAAGGGCGCCTTCCCCACCAACGTCTATCAGAATGCAAACTATTTCCGCGACGTCGTGTTCGCTGCGGGCTCGTCACAGCCCAATAACCGCCCCGGTGCGGTAAGCGTCAGCGGGACGCCGACGCAGAACCAGACCTTGACCGCGACCGTGAGCGATGCGGATGGAGTGCCGGGCACCGTCTCCTATCAGTGGCAGCAGAGTGCGAACGGCAACTCGTGGAGCAACATCAGTGGCGCGACCGCGAGCACGCTAGTCCTCGGGCAGGCCCAGGTCGGCAGCTTCATACGTGTCACCGCCAGCTACACGGACCTCTCGGGCAGCACCGAGGCCCCGGTGAGCACCGCGACCGCCACGACAGTGGCCAACGTCAACGACCCCGGCGCTGTCACGATCAACGGCACCGCCGCCCAGAACCAGACCCTGACGGCCAGCGTCACGGACCCCGACGGCGCGCCCGCCAGCATCACCTATCACTGGCAGAGCAGCCCCGACGGCACCACTTGGACGAACCTGGCCGCCACGACCTCGAGCCTCACCCTCGACAGCAGCCTGGTCGGCAAGCGGATCCGCGTGAATGCCACCTACACCGACCTGCTCGGCGCCAGCGAGAATGTGACCAGCGCGGCCACGGCGACGGTTGCCGCTGCGAGTGCCACCACTACGCTGTTCACCACCCAGACGCCTGTCATCACCAATGCCAACGACGGAGTAGGTTATGAGCTGGGGATGCGCTTCACCAGCGACACCTCCGGCTCGATCCAGGCAATCCGGTACTACAGGGCCCCGGGCGAGACGGGCACGCATATCGGCCACATCTGGTCGGCCACCGGCCAGGAGCTGGCGACGGTCACGTTTACCAACGAAGGCGCATCGGGCTGGCAGCAGCAGGCGCTCGCCACGCCGCTGACCATCCAGGCCGGCACGACCTACATCGTCTCCGTCAACATCAACAGCTCCTACGTCTCCACCACGCAGGGCTTCGCCTCACCCATCAGCAATGGCGGCCTGAACGCCCCGGTCGGTGCCGGCGTCTTCGACCTGTCCAAGGGCGCCTTCCCCACCAACGTCTATCAGAATGCAAACTATTTCCGCGACGTCGTGTTCGCCGCGGGCAACGTCATCTCGCTACTTAGCAGTTCCACTGTCTATGTCAGTGAGACGGGAGGGATGGCTACTATCACCGTCGTACGCTCCGGCGACCTCCAATCTCAAGCGACCGTGGAGTACACGACGAACGAAATCGGCACCGGTGGCACAGCTACGGCGGGCCAGGACTTCATCCAGCCCTCGTTTAATGGCCGGTCGAACACCGGTCAGGTCGTCTTCAACCCCGGGGAGAGCACCAAGAGCTTCACTATCCCAATTGTGAACGATCAGCTCACCGAGGGTAACGAGACGTTCGCGGTCGGGCTTCAGAATCCCGGTTCCGGCTCCCTCGGGACCCCGCGCACAGTGCTCGTGACCATCATCGACGACGACTCGCCCGTCGCGATCTCAATGGCGGACGCGGCGATCAGCGTTACCGAGAATACACAGACGGCAACGATTACGCTGCTGCGCAGCGGCAGCACCAGTCAAACAGCTACTGTCGGCTTCACGACAAGCAACGGCAGCGCCCTCGCGGGTTCCGACTACAGCGCCTCGTCAGGCACGGTGACTTTCGCTGCTGGCCAGGTGACCCGGACGATCACGGTCCCGATCATCAACGATGCGACGCCGGAGAATGACGAGACCTTCACGGTCACCTTGAGCAACCCGACCGGCGCCACTCTCGGCGCCGAGACGACGACGACCGTGAAGATCCTGGATAATGACAACCCCGATCTCGGCAATCTGGCGGGTGAGACGTACGTGACGGGACTGGGCCAGGGGTATGCCGGCGGGCCAACGGCGATCGATTGGACTCCAGACGGCCGCTACATGCTGGTTGCCCAGAAGGACGGCGTGGTGCGGGTGGTGGATAACGGAGAACTTCGATCAACTCCGCTGATCGACATTTCGAGCGAGGTAAATGGCGTCAATGATCGCGGACTGCTGGGTATCGCGGTGAACCCGAATTTCGCAACGAACCACTATGTCTACCTGCTCTATACCTACGATCCACCCGAGACGGCGGGCCAGCCCGGCCTTGCCGGCCCCGATCAGGCCGGCAACCGACCTGCTCGCCTGGTGAGGGTCACCGTTGACCCAACCACAATGATTGCCGATCCGGCGAGCGAGGTAGTGCTGGTCGGAAAGAACAGCATCTGGGCCTATACGAGCCGTCCCGACGTAAACAGCACAGGCGATCCGAGCATCGCCCCTTCCGGTATCGTCAACGGCACCACGATCACAGCTCCGGCGAGCCACATCGAGAGTGGATCGCAGGACAACGATCCGGACCGGACCGGCATCCAGAACCAAAACATTCGTGACTATCTGGCGACTGATAGCGATTCGCACGGCGTAGGCGCTGTTCATTTCGGCCCGGACGGCTATCTCTACCTCACCGTCGGCGATGGCGTGTCGTACAACTTCGTCGACCCCCGGGGAGTGCGCGTCCAAGACATCCACAATCTATCGGGCAAGTTGTTGCGGATCGATCCCGTTACAGGTGAGGGAGTGCCCGGCAATCCGTTCTATCAGGCAAGCGATCCAAACAGCAATGCGTCGAAGGTGTTCTACTACGGTGTTCGCAACGCGTACCGCTTCAGCTTCGATCCAGTTACCAATCTTCCCGTGCTCGGAGATGTGGGCTGGAACAGCTGGGAAGAGCTGAATACGGGGCCAGCCGGCTCGAACTTCGGATGGCCCTATCTCGAAGGCCCCGACAGGACCGGCAGCTACCAAAATCTCGCGCAGGCGATCACCTTCTATAACAATGGCAATCGGAACAATACGTCAGACCCGCCCGCCGTATTTCCGATCCTGTCTCTAAGCCACGGGGCTCCCGACAATGCCCACGTGATTACCGCGGGAGATTTCTACAATCAGAACACCATTTTTTTCGACGATGTCCAAAACGGAACGATCTTCGCTGCGACCTTGAACGCAAGCCGGCAGGTCACCAGCGTCCAGTTGGTGGACAACGTACAAGGCATCGTCGACATGCAGAAGGGTCCCGATGGCTGGATGTACGGGGCCAATTTGATTGATGGCACTATCCGACGTTGGGTCGACCCCTCAGCGGTTACGGCGCTGGGGCTCGCAGCGTCGTCCTAGTAGACGCCGGTCACGGCTTTCGTTCATCGATGACGATCTGCTGGGGCGGCTAGTCGGCGCCGCCCTCAACGACGACTTCGGCCGGTAAGGCGAGTTTTTGCACGATCGCCCGTCAGCGAACTGCCCTGTCGTTTTGACCAATGATCGAGGTTTCGGCGATGGACCTCAGACGGGCGAGCCGGCATCGCGCCACCAATTCCGGACCAATGGTTAAATCGGCTCCACGGTACTCGCGCCCAAGATTGAGATCTTGCGAAACTCCGCTCAAGGTGCCCGCCACATAGCGTTGAACCACTCGTACATACGCTTCGGCACCGACCATCACGGCTCGGCCAAAAATCGTATGCAAGTCGTCCCCTGGTTCGTATCTCGAATGCACTGTCTCAAAGATCGGCCCGCTGTCGACACCGGACGTGCATTCATGAATGGTCGCACCGAGCATGTCCAACTCGTCGTTGACTACAGGCCAAAAGCTGCACGCGGTTCCGCGATACTGGGGGCTAATACCTGTATGCAGGTTGACACACATATCGCTTGCAGAGTCGAGGACCGCATTCTTCACGACCGACGTGCCGTAAATAAGAATCGCATCGGGGCGCCTCTGCCGCAGGACTTCCAAGCTTTCGGCGCCGTTTATGCCTTCGACATAGTCGATTCGATCAGATGCATAGAATGCTTGAGCCTTTTGCCCCAACAGACTTTCAAGTGACCGAGTTCGGGCCTCATCGTCTCGAATCAACTTGAGAAACACAGCACGGGTTGCTTTTCCTAAGAAGTGCACTAACCCTTTCCGTACGGCGCGCCGCAGTCTTGTCCTCCGTGTCGACCGGTCCACAATGATGCGGTCAATGGAGAGTCCAGCGCAAAGCATGTTTGCGACATAGCGATGTTCTGGGCCATCCCGCGTCAGAATCACTATTCTCTTTTGTTCGGGCTGCGCAGCTACCATAGCCAATCTCTCGCACACCGCAGTACAGGCATAATCCGGAGCTTGAAGGGAATCTCTTCTGGCGCGGCGTTCCCCAGGCTAATCCGATAGAAAATGTCAGCCGCCGGTTTAAAGCGGTTGCTTTTCGCATGCACCAGAAAGATCGCCTTGTGATTACGCCGTGCGGCGCGCAGCGCACCTTCGGTCGCGTCCAATGCATTCCCATAAGGAATACTTAGGCATTGAACCGTTTGTCCGGATAATTTCTCCAGAAGCTCTCGGCTTTGCACGATCTCGGTCTCCAACTCGCTCGATGAAAGCGAACGGAAGAACGTGTGGCTCATCGAGTGGTTTCCTACTTCAATCCCTAAGCTCGCAAACCGCTTGATGTCGGTGATATCAAGAAAGAGCTTCGATGTACGCCGGAGCTCCAATTCGTTGGTGCCCATTGCGGTACACAGCTGCTGCTTCGCCTCCGCAATTTGCGCCTGAGTCCATTTTGAAATCACGTTGGCGATGAGCCTAGAGACTGATGTTGTTCCGGTTTCGTTGATGTTCAGGAGAGCTATCAGTTGCTGTTTACCGAGCACCACCGCTGCCAACGAAAGGATGTTATCCACTGGCAATCTGCTTCCGAGCAACGTTGTCGGATTGACGAAGAACAGCGAAGGTGCGTTTGCCGCTTTCAAGACAGTACTTGCGGTATCGAGGACCGAGCGATATGCGTCATCGAAGGTGATCAGCAAAGGTTTACGCGGCAGAGCGCCGCTTACAAGGTCCGATCCGCTCACCACGTCAAAATGACGCACGAAATACTTGACGTGCTTCTCAAAAACCTCTGGCCTTGTAACAACTCCAAGCTTGCTGGTTAACGGGTCTTCATAGTCCGCGATATGATGATAGACCACAATGGTAACGTCGCGCCGCATCGGTGGCTATCCCTGGCGCGAGCGGGATAACGCGTCCCCTGACGGACGTTCCACAGCAGCTATCTCCTCTGACAGGTTGTTGCGCGGATTGCCGCGCGCGCTCCTCACGCCGACATTGCTCCAGCCATTCACCCAGCGTTGACGATGCTGCCAGACATAGCGCCAGTTTCGCGCCTTTTCACGCAAATCACTTCTGCCGGAGACTAGGCCGGCCGTTCCGTACGCAAGCAAGCGCAGGAGGGGAAGCATCATGTACAGTGACTTGCCTGCGAGAATCGTCGCAGCGGAATTGTGACGCCGCAGCAGCGTGATCCGGCCGGCAAGGACCTTGATGCGTTGCTCTGCTTGATCGGGCTCGGAAGACTGGCCGTAGTGAATGATGGTAGCTGCAGGCGTGATGGTCGGGGATGCACCAAGCTTGCGCGCCCGGCGGCACAAGTCCGCTTCTTCACCGTACATGAAAAACTCGGGGTCAAAGCCGTCAAGTTGCTTCCAAAGTTCGCGGTCTATGAGAAGAAAGCAGCCCGTGACAATGTCGACTGCACGAATGCTGTCACGCTTCCAACCACCGTATCCTTCGGGATTGAAAACCGCGCTGCTGCGCTTCAAGCTGGTCAGACCAGTAGTAAAACAGAAGATGCTCCATAAGGTGGCATCTCCCCAACAGGAGCCAGGATTCAAGCGGCCGTCAGACAGCACGGTGCGCCCGCCCCAGATCCCAAAGCGCGGATTCGCGTCGGCGAACTCGTGCAGATGATCGATTGCGTGATTCAAGATCAGGGTGTCCGGGTTGAGCAACAGAAACCGGCGCCCCCGCGCCCGCATCGCGGCGATGTTGTTGGCGCCGGCAAACCCAAGATTTTCTTGCGACGCGATGAGCTCGAGTTGAGGGAAGCTTGCGCGAATGGCTTCCGGAGATCCGTCTGTTGAAGCGTTATCGAAAACGATGACTTCGTAGAGTACCGTCGTTGTTTGTGCCAAGACAGATCGAATACATTCGAGCGTCATGGTGCGCGTGTTGTAGCTCACGATGATGATCGAAATGTCGGGCTCAGCGGCTCGATAAATGGCATCCGGCATGGGATTCAGTCTCGTGCGATACGTCAGGACCCACTCCCGCTCAATGTTCGACCGAACCCATCTTCGACAACCAACTTGCTCGAGCGCGACTTGTCAGCTCGTCCTTCCGAAGGTCGCCAACGCCGCGCGCTACCCCGGATCGCGTACCATTTTACCACGCGCCTCCACTCCAAATCCCAGCTCAAATGGAAACGACAGCTCTCCGTCTTCTGTAAGGCATAACCTACCGGAGCTCACGAATTAAACATTTATATTATTAAATTGGTTTAATTTGCAAGCTGATATTTCATAACGAGCGACCTTAATCCGAGGATGCAAGCCGCGAGCGTCCAAAAGCGCGGGGGCCTGGCAGGAAAATGGATCAGCGGATCCGAGGCTGAGGAAGCAAACTGCCCGGGACGAGCCGGCCATTTACGATGGTTGCACTCCTGACGTTCTCCCATTTGGTGATCGTCATCGTTCCGCCGCCCGCATTGTTGATCAGAAATGCGCCGTATAGGAACGGGCCAACGAAATACACATCCTTCAGGGAGACGGCGACGTTCATGCCATCGGGATGCATTCGCAACCCATACGGTCCACCCCAGAACAAGACGTTCTCAAAGCTAACTGAGCCCCCTAGTCCATCAGCATAGAAGAATCCGGCCGTTGCATTGGTGTTGTTATAGGTCTTGAATGTTGTATTGCGAACCGTGATGGTGTTGGTTTTGCCAGGATCATAACACTGAAGCCCGTCTGCGTGATCGCCCGGCAGACCTTTGGTCTCGATGTAAACGCCATCAATCTTGATGCCGCCAGCACCGTCGGTGCCAATACACCGGAATCCCTCGTTGGATCGAATCCGCGAATTTTTCAGAGTGCAATCGCCGCAAACGACCGAGCTTCCATCGTTGTTGTGATCCCAGGAACGATGCTCGACGACTTCACCGTTGCTGAAGAACTTCCCGTAACGGGTGTATGGCTCGGAGGCATTTCCAGCAAAGCGGGCGTCATCAAATGAGAGTGGAGGAGTCGACGCCGGAGCAGGAAAAGGCGAAGGCGAGGAGGCAGGACCTGGCGCTTGGCTGGTGGAAAGTGATTGATCCGCCAGTGCGGAACCGGCGTAACACAAGCCGGCGATTATCTGCGCCCAGCCAAAGCCTCGCCAACGCGTTACTTTCTTCACGGATTTCCCCTTCAAACGATTGCGACCATGCGGATTGCGCGTGCCACAGACCGCAGGCGATCTTAACCAGAGACATTTCATTGAATGGCTGTCGGGCTCACGCTCCCTTCCCGTCGGTTCTCGCCCAAAGAATGTGCCGTGGCATTTGCACCCGAACCCAGCGATAGCGAACTTGCGACCATGGTTTGATTTCGGGTGAGAGATTGTCGAGGACGAAATCGCCATTTCGCGTGCGCACGAGAAGCACGAGGTGGTGCTCTCCAGAACTGACGACGACTTCGCTCAATAGCAGGACTCGCGCAGGCCAGCCGCGCCGAAGCAATTCGTGGCGCTTGCTCACCGCGTAGTCATTGCAATCGCCGTGCTTGGGGTTGATGACCCATTCCTCGCCGGCAAGGCCGAGCTCGTTGCGCGCCGGCACGATGGCGAGATTGACCGCGCGATTGACCTCCTGCAGAGCCGCCCAGCGGTCCTCGGTCAGCCGGATCGGCCCGCCGCGGAACGAGCGCGGCGGAGGACATTCCGCCTCGTAGCGCAGGCAGAACACGGTGTACGCAAGGGGCGGCAGCGTCGGGTTTCCCAGTTCGATGTGCTGCACTGCCCGCGGCGTCGCCGGCAAAGACAGGCGCCCAGCTCCTGCCCATTGAACTCCTCCGAGCATGATAGCGACCGCCACGACGGAGCCGAAGGTTCGATACATCTGCCGATCCCCTCGCAAACGCAAGACTGAGGCTCGGATCCGCTGGCAGGGCTGACATTGTCAGCCCCGCGGCAACCACATTTCTTCTTTAATTTATTTAATTTAATTGTCAATTAAATATAACGGTCGAGCCACAATAATCCGTTTTGCGCATTATCCAATACGGCCACACCAGATCCCCCGCAGACGCATGCCGTTGCGGGCGCATCGCCGGCCGCTATGAGTTGCTCGGCTGCGCTCAGAATTAAGGCGACAATTTAACGATTCCGACGAATTAATCGTTGATTCAATGCGCCCCTCGGCAGATCGTATTCCGAACGACCCTCCCCCCCTCACAATCGAGATTGCGCGCGCATGCCGGAAGAACTGCTCGTCATTCTGGGGGCTGAAGCCATCCTGCTTGTCTTCGTCACAGCGATGACTCTGCACAGCAAACGAATGGATGTGCTGAGCGGGCTGCACCGCCGGGCGGTTAGCAGGTCCGCCGGCCGACACAGCAAGCCTGCGCCATACTCGGTCCGTGCGCGCGCAGGGGCTTTGCTGCCGCCGCTGACGACGTGGGTCGGTACTGCCAGGCTCACCCCAGCCAATCTCTCGCGGCTGCTCAGACACGCCCAATCAAGCCTGACGAAGGTGCGAAAACTGTCCACCCTCGTGGCTCGTTCCTGGCGGCCAGAGGCCCCTCAAGCCACGCCGTCCACCTCCAGGCGCATTGCACGGGCTCGTCGTCAGCTCGGTGCTCGTTGATGCGGCCAACGCATCACCTTTTTTGATCGCGACCTCGGTGGTCGCTGATCTGCAGCCCCGAGTGCGCGTGCACTCGGGGCTGTGTCATTTCACCCAGCAAGGGCTCAGCGCTCTTTGAATGCGCGCTGCGCCTGATCGTGTAGCGGCTTGAGCAGGTAGGACAGCGCGGTCCGCCCTGCCGTCTTGATGAAGACCTCGACGGGCATGCCGGGCAGCAACTTGGCCGAGCCGAGCTTCGCCAGCTCTTCCGTCTTCAGCAAGACGCGGCCTGTGTAGTAACTCGTGCCGGCACGCTGATCCTGCGTGATGTCTGCCGAGACCATGCTGACCTCGCCGTCGATTTCGGGCGTGGTCTTCTGGTTGAATGCTGCGAAGCGCATTGTCGCGGTCTGCCCCACGTAGACCTGGTCGATATCCTTCGGTGCGATCTTGACTTCGACCGCGAGCGAGTCCGCGTCAGGGACAATCAGCATGATTTGCTCGCCCGGAGAGATCACCCCCCCGACCGTATGGACGCTGAGCTCGTGGACCCGACCGGATTGTGGCGCCCGGATATCGACCCGATTCAACTGATCCACCGCCGCAGTCTTGCGCTCGCCCAGCTCGGAGAGTTTCGAGCGGGTTTCGATCAAGTCCTTGCCGACCTCGGTTCGGAGGTCCTGGTCGATCTGAATGATCTGGAGTCCGATTTCGGAGATCTTGCCCTTCGACTGAGCGATCATTCCTGCGAGCTGGCTGCGCTCGCCCTCGATGCGGGCGGAATCGCGCTCGAGGGAATTGAGCCGGGTGATCGGCACCAGGTTCTTCTGCCAGAGGCTGCGCACGCCCTCCAGCTCCTGTCGGATGAATTCCACTTCCTTCTGCTTGGCCTCCGTCTGCCCCATATAGCCCTTGATTTCGTTCTCCAACTGCGCACTCTTCTCCTGCAACTGCGCTTTTTGGCCGCTCCTCGCCTGACGACGCAGATCGAACAGCTTCCGCTCCGCGGCGATTGCACGGCTCGCCTCGGAGTTGCTTTCTTTGGCCCGGTCGAGCAGTACCTTTGGAAACACGACCTGCTCGGCACTATCGCGCTCGGCCTCGAGACGGGCCTGCCGCGCCAGCAGTTCGTCAATGCTATTCGTGACGATCGTTGCATTCGCGAGCGTCTGCGTCTCGTCGAGGCGGATCAGGATGTCGCCTGCATTCACCCGATCGCCCTGGCGCACGCGCAACTCTCCGACGATTCCACCCGTGGCGTGCTGGACCTTCTTGACGCTCGAATCCACCACGACCACGCCCTGCGCGATCACCGCGCCCGACAACTGGGAAGTCGTCGCCCAGCCGCCGACCCCAAAGGTCACCATAGCGAACATGATCATTCCGACGATCATGTAACGTTGGATGGACTGCAACGCCGGCGTTACCTGACCGTTCATCGGCCGCCTCCTTGAGCTTCCGCGACGACCTTCAGCGGCACCGGATTCCGCAGCACCCTCTTGAGAACCTCCTCTCGCTTGCCGAAGGACTGAACTCTGCCTTCGCCGAGGCACAATACGTGGTCCACACCTTCCAGCGCCTTCGGCCGATGAGCGACAACGGCCACAATCCCTCCGCGGCGTCGCACGTTCAGGATCGCCTCGGTCAGGGCCTCCTCGCCCTCCGCATCGAGATTGGAAGAGGGTTCGTCAAGCACGACCAGGAAGGGTTTGCCGTAAAAGGCGCGCGCAAGCCCGATACGCTGCCGCTGCCCCGCCGACAGCGCCAGCCCTCCCTCGCCGATCTTCGTGCTGTACCCGTCCGGCAGTGAGAGCACGAGGTCATGCGCGCCCGCGGCACGGGCGGCTTCCAGAACAGCGGCGGCGGTTGCGTCCGGGTCGAAGCGTGCAATGTTCATCGCAATGCTGCCGTCGAACAATTCTACGTCCTGGGGCAGATAACCGATGTGCTTGCCGAGGTCGTCCGAAGACCAGTGATCGAGGGCGGCGTTGTCGAGCCGGATCCTGCCTCGAATGCACGGCCACACCCCAACCAGCGCACGCGCCAGCGTCGACTTGCCGGATCCGCTCGGACCGATGATTCCGACCGCCTGCCCACTCCGCAGCTGGAATGACACGTCGCTGAGAGTGGGTCTTTCGGAGTTCGGAGCACCGATATAGAGGTTCTCGGCGCTAAGGGTTTCAACAGGCGCAGGCAATGCCAACCGCTCCTCCTCCTGAGGGAGAAGTTTCAGCAAGTAATCGAGCCGTTGTCCCGATTGGCGCGCCGCGACGAACCCCTTCCAGTTCGCAATTGCCATTTCGACAGGCGCAAGGGCCCTCGCGGTGAGGATCGATCCGGCAATGATGATGCCGGCCGTCGATTCCTGGTTGATGACGAGGACGGCGCCAACGGCAAGAACCAGCGATTGCAAGATCGCGCGGAAAATCTTCGAGGCACCACCGAGTCCGTTTGCGACATCGCTGGCCCGTTCATGGGCTGCGAGGTACTTTGCGTTGGCATCCTGCCAACGCAAAGCCGCTTGTTGCCGCATACCCATGGCCTGCAGAACTTCGGCATTGCGCCGTCCCTCGAGCGCGAGGGCCGTTCGCGAAATGGCAAGACGCGAGCTCGCCTTTGCCGGACCTCGGGTACGCGTTTCCGTGAGCATCGTAATGCCGACCAGCACCAACGCACCAGCCAGCGCAGTGATGCCAATCCAGAAGTGAAAGAGGAAGCAGACGCCGAGATAGATCGGCATCCAGGGCAGATCGAAGAGCGCCGTCGGCCCTCCGCTCGACAGGAAGCTGCGGACCTGATCGAGGTCCCGTACCGGCTGCAGGCCGTCGCCATCCGCTCTGGTCTTCAAAGGCAGGCGAACAAGAGCGTCGAAGATGCGAACCCCGAGACTTTCATCGAAATACCGGCCCACCCGGGCGCTGATCCTGCTCCTGACGAAGTCGAGCCCGCCCTGAAACAGGTAGAGCACCGTTGCCAGAGCCAACAGAGCGACAAGAGTCGGTATACTGCGTCCGGGCAGCACCCGATCATAGACTTGCAGCATGAAGAACGAGCCGGTGAGCATGAGAAGGTTGCTCATGCCGCTGAATGCCGCTAGCGCCCAGAAAATCCGGCGGCAAGACCGCAGGAACGCCGACAACTCTGACTGCGACTCGTCATAGTGATCCACTGGCCGGGGTCGACCAGCGAATATCCGTTGCCGCAGCACTTCGATCAGGCCCTTTGCCCAGCCGATCAGTTGCGGCGCCTGCAGTTGAGCGTTTTCCGCCCACTGCCGTCCGGCTGACCAGAGTCCTGATATGTGAAGAAATGGAATTCGATAGAGATTTGCGGGCGGGGGGAATACCCCCCGCCGTCCAAAGTCAATCATGGCTTCTGCCCCTGAAACGCGCCTTTGTCGGAAGATCCCTCAAGAGATCCCCCAAGGCAGTTGTTGAAGATTGCTTTCTGTGGATGCCGTCCCCTACGCGAAGTGGAAGTCGTTGCTGGTCAACGAGCCGAGCTTGGCGTTCTTCAGCGTGAGCGTATCGCTCCCCGTCGCGATCACGACATCGGTGCCGGACTGGGTCGCGTGGGAAAGAACGCTGGCAAAACTGTCGAACACACTCTTGCTGAACTCGATCGTGTCGTGAGCAGGTCCGCGGGCAACGAAGCCCTTGATGACGTCGTTGCCGAAGTTCGCGCCAAACACGAAAGTATCGGCCTGGCTGCTGCCAACGAAGGTGTCATCGCCGGAAGTGCTGGTCAGGGTCGTGTTGCCCGGCGAAGCGATGAACGTACTGCCCGCAATAGCCGCGTTGCTACCGGTTGCAGTGGATGACGTAGCTACGCTGGACGTACCGATCTGCCCGTCACTGTTCAGGTCCTGATGGAAGCTGGTCTCCAGCGTCTTGAGGCCAGAGTCCGTACCCGACACCGAGCCACCGTCCGTGGAGCCGGTCAGGGAGCTGACATGAGACACGTAGTTGCCGTTATTGTCGGTATTCCACGCCGTGTACTGACCGGTGCTCGTCTCCTTCCAGGCAACTTGATAGCCCGTCGCCGTCTTCTCCGCGCCAATGGGAGTCCAGGTGCCATCGGACCCGCCCACGAAATCCACGCCGTTATCCTTTAGCGTCGGGCCAGTGCCGGTGCTGCCGTTGAGGTAGTATTTTCCGCCACTCTCAACGAGACTTGTCACACCAGCCGATTCGACGACCTTGCCAGTCGTCGGGGTTGGCGACGTCGGGATGGTCGCAGTGGAAGTACCTACCTGCCCGTCACCGTTCAGATCCTGATGGAAGCTCGTCTCGAGCGACTTAAGGCCAGAGTCAGTACCCGACACCGAGCCACCGTCTGTGGAGCCGGTCAGGGAGCTGACATGGGACACGTAGTTGCCGTTATTGTCGGTGTTCCACGCCGTGTACTGACCCGTGCTCGTCTCCTTCCACGCAACCACATAGCCCGTCGCCGTCTTCTCCGCACCGATGGGAGTCCAGGTGCCATCCGACCCTTTCACAAACTGCACACCGTTGTCCTTCAGCGTGGGGCCCGATCCGGTGCTGCCATTGAGGTAATATTTGCCGCCGCTCTCAACGAGAGTTGTCGCGCCAGCTG
The DNA here is from genome assembly GCF_044909005.1 of Bradyrhizobium sp. USDA 223. NCBI lineage: Bacteria > Pseudomonadati > Pseudomonadota > Alphaproteobacteria > Hyphomicrobiales > Nitrobacteraceae > Bradyrhizobium > Bradyrhizobium sp. USDA 223. The sequence goes on along the minus strand of NZ_JBIYDR010000001.1, from coordinate 1,861,836 downwards.
ACTCGACCACCGTGCCGGCAGTCGGCGACGTCGGTGACGTCGGCGAGGTCGGTGTGGCTGGCGCCGAGGTGCCGGTGATGCTGGCGGTGAACGCAGTGGACGCCGGGCCGGTATTGCCTGCTGCATCCGTTGCCGTCGCGGTAAGGCTGTGCGAACCGGCCGCAAGGGCGCTGGTTGTATAGCTCCACCCGCCGGTGCTGTTGGCAGTCGCGGTCCCGATCTGGGTCGTGCCGTCGAACACCTTCACGACGCTGCTCGCTTCGGCACTGCCCGACATCACCACCTGATTGGCGGTGTTCACGGTATGGCTGGCAATGGTCGGCGCAGTCGGAGCCTTGGTATCGACAGTGATTGCCAACGCAGACGACGCCGCGCTGGTCTGACCCGACGAGCTGGTCGCCGTTGCGGTCAGCGTATGTTTGGCGTCGGTCAGGACCTTGGTGATGTAGTCCCAACTGCCGCTCGAGTCCGTAGTCGTCGAACCAATTTGGGTCGTACCGTCGTAGATCTTGACCGTGCTGCCGGCAGCCGCGGTGCCCTTGAGCTCGATGGTATTGTCGTTGGTAATCTTGTCGCCAGCGGTGCCGCTGTCGGTCGAGAACGACGCGATAGTCGGAGCATCCGGCGCGGTCGGCGTGCTGGGTGCGGTCGGTCCTTCTACCGGAAGGGGAGGCGGGATAAGATCGCCGGGGATGAGTTGACCGTCCACGATCGTGGCGTAACGAACATTCTCCCATTGCGTGATGTGTATGTTCGCATTGACCTCCTCCAACCAGAGCGCGCCATACGCAAATGGCCCCACAAAATACACGTCCTTGAGGGCGAGGTAGTCATCGTGACCGGCTCCTGCGTCCGCGGCAATGCGCAGACCAAATGGGCCACCGTCGAACACCACGTTATTGAAAGTGAACGTTCCGCTATAACCATCTGCGATGAACAGCCCAGCAGTGGCATTCTGGTCGTGCGATACAATCGTCGAGTTTGTAATGGTCAGATTCCCGGTGGCGCCGGGAGCATAGGCCTGAATTCCGTCGGCGTGATCGCCCGACAGTCCCGTTGTCTCGATGTACGAATTGTTGATGGTGACATCACCGCTGCCCCCAATGCGCACGCCTTCCCTTGAAGAAATACGGACGTCGTCGATGGTGAACGAGCCGCTCCCTCCGACGGCGACAGTGTCGCTCTGGTCGGAAATGCTCACACCCGAAATCGTCTCTCCATCTTGAAGCCAGACCGTCCCCGAATTGGTCTGGTCGCTAAACATCGGATCATTCCATGTCAGAGGAATGGATGCCATCTAGTTTTCTCCTGTTAATTTCAATCTAGTTTGCCCCTGGTACGCGCCCAATTGTTTCCCCAAGCGACGCGACCCCAAGTGCGACTCTGCTGGCGCAGCGCCGTTGGAGTGCGTCTTCCCGGCGGGTGGAGGCTTTTTTGCGACGACACGACGGCTCACCCAAGGTAATTTCCTGAGCTACCCTAGACACATTCGCATCGCGCGAATTAAATGCCGGAAATTTCTTCAGTCCGATCAACCACTCGTGCACCGCATTGAACGAGTGCCACACGGAGCGATCGAAGATATACAAAAGTATGCCGGAATCGATGTTACGCCTTCGCCACTCGACAACAGCTTACTAGGAGCGTCGTCGACGGCGCCACAGCAGAAAACCAATTAAATAGTTCGATCCACAAGATTATCTGCCGCTAAATGCGACATAACTTTTGTCTCGGACAATCAAGAGAGCGACCGTTCAGCAAGGGCATTTGAGCACACATCGCGCTGCGAACAATCCGAACCGTATGGCACGATTCAGGTAATGGCCCATCCAGCGCCATCCGCAAAGCGCCAAGCAAAGCGAATGCCGTTGCGGACACACCACTCAGATCGAGAGTTACGAGCGCGCGCCGATTATCCTGATCGTTGATGTCCCCGAGCCCAGCACACAACCACCTGCTGCCCCGGCAAAGTCGCAACGCGCGGACGTTCGATCAGGTCCCGCCGGCGACTACCGTCGCGTCCGACTGATGCAAAGTCAGGCCACTGTCGCCGGTCTGCACCGATCAGAAGCTCAGATCTCGGAAGCTCGCGTCAAGGAACTCGGCAACGTGCTTTCTCGCCAATAATGCGTTCAAGCCCGCGATCTGCTTCTCATCGATAGCTCGACTGCTGACAGATTTCACGTTTGCCACAACATTCGACGGATTGGACGAGAAAAAGATGACGATCCCGTTTTGATTTGCATTCAGCGCATGAGCCAGCAGTAGATGAGCCAGTTCTGTCGAATCGCGTGGATCTACCTGCGTCAGCGAACGCCATTCAGCTGCAATCCGCTCATCGGACAACAATCTATCGAGCAGTACTTTAAATCGGCTGGTAAGGGACGAATGCGTAATCACGAGGCGGTTGGTTGCCGGAACTTTCCTAACGTTCATATTCCAGATGGCACTTGGAATCTGCACAACGTCGAACAGGGCTGCATTCCTTTGGAGGATGGACATCGTCTCCTCCATGCCTGTCGCTATGCCAACGGCGCGAACCTTCCCTTCACGCTTAAGATCATCGAGAAAACGGATCAGGTCCGTTTCCTCTATGTCGGCAGCGCTGCACTCGTGCAGGAGTAGAATATCGAGATAATCTGTACGCAATTCCTTGAGACTGGTCTCGACACTTTTTCGGAACTCCACGAGACCAAAGGCTCCGAAACGCGGCAGATAGTTGGACGGCACAGGCAGGTAATTCTTTGAACTTGGTGCGACATTGTGCAGAAGCCGAATGCTGCGACCCATTGCGCGGACATGAAGTGCGCGACTTTGTGGGACAATGCCCGCCTTGCTTGCCAGAACCAGGCGCTGCCGCTTTCGCGCCGCCAACTCTCCCAGAATGCTCTCTGCGCGACCGGCACCGTACATTCGCGCAGTATCAAAATATGTGACCCCACAATCCATGGCTGCTTCGAGCAACTTAAGAGCCTCACGGCGGGTTCGTCGCTTGCTCAACAGTGCGCCGGATCCAAAACCTAGGGGAAGCATGTTTCGCGGAAGGATTTCTCGAAACGGCGCGGCAGCAGCAACCGTCATGACGCGCCTCCGGCTAGGCCGAATGCAGCTTCTCGCTTTGGTTGGGCGACGGTGCCCACCGCGTGATGGCATGCGCGCGCGGTTAGAGCGAGAATGGTCAACGTGGGATTTTGCGTGCCCTGGGACGGGAAACAGGCGCCATCCGTAACGTACAATCCCTGTGCGTCCCAGCACTGGTTGTTTGGATCGAGCACGGAGGTCGCGGGGTCGACACCCATCCGGGCGGTCCCGCATTCATGAATCGCGGAGCCAGGCGGGGCCGGCCGTTCATTGACGCGGCTCAACGTCACGCCAGCTGTTGCGGCGATCTCGCGTATGGCAGCTGCCTGATCGCGGGCACGCGCCAAGTCTGCTTCGCTATAGCGGCAGTCGATATGCAATACGGGGATTCCCCATATATCCCGTCGCGTAGGATGTAGCGTTACTCGGTTTTCGGCACGAGGAAGCATTTCACCGAAGCTAACCGCGGTAAAATGGGAGCGCCCGTGCCCTCCTGGAAATTGATACAACTGCACGCCAAAACCTCGCCCGCCGAGGGGCGCGGGCCTGTCGCGCGCATCGAAGCGTGGAAGGTAAATCGCGCATCCATCTTCGAGCACTGGACTAGGCTTCAGCGATGCCCCCCCACCCCACCCAGTTACGACAATATGGTCCATCAAGTAGCGCCCCAGCGCGTCAGATCCTGCACCTAGCCCCTGGTCCCCTTTGGATGAACGTGAAAGCAAGAGTATTCGGGTCGACTCTAACGAGGACGCGCACAGAAAGACCAACGGAGCGGAAGCCCGTACGTCGGCTCCACTTTGCTGATCGAACCAGACTACGCCGCGTACGCGACCTGATCGATCAACATCGATTTGCCGTACGACTGCGCCCTCACGGCATCGAAGGCGCCCTGTAAGAGCAGCAGTTTCCAAGGCATCCAGCGGTGCCGCAAAGCGCGTGAGCATCGGCCGCGAGTGAGGCCACCGTGCGCGAATCGCTGCCATCAGCGCGAACTGATTCAGTGAAGGGGCAAGTTCTCGCGAGAGGTGACTGTCAGGCTGCCATGGTACGCCATCCATGGCACCGGCAAGCGCTAGCCGTCGCTCGACCATCGAATACCAGGGGTCCAACTCACCCGGCTCTAGCGGCCAAGGCTCGCTCAATCCATCGCACGGCGTAAGGTCGGAGGAGTTCAGCCGATAGTATTGCCGGCCGTGCCCTGGAAGGCCCACGCGTCCGCCGAGCGTTCGCGCGCGTATCCAGACAAAAGGTTGGTTCCGTGGCGTCACGTAAGGCAGGTCATGATCGTCTACAAACGAGTCCGGTGCTCGGCCCCAGATGCTGCAGCGAGATTGGACGGGCTGGCGCAACATGCCGAGGCCTCTCAAGGCCATCTTGCCAAAGGGAACGACCGCAGGAGGGAGCAAGCGAAGTGTCGCAGGGTCCGCGAGCCTACGGCTCACGCTGGCTATGGCTCGGCGCATCCCGGTCGTTCGCGGCGAATTCTGCCACCCGGCCTCGAGCACGAGCACGCGCAGGCCAGCCTCGGCGAGTAAGAGCGCCGCCAATCCTCCGGCGGCTCCCCCGCCGATCACGATCGCATCCTGCGCTCCGGCGCGCTGCAACTCCTCAATCGTCGTGGTACCTAATACACCTGAAAGCGCCGGCCCGATCTGCATAACAACTCCCTTCAGGCGAAAATTGGTCGAGGGCTAGCATGCCAAACGGATAGCGATGGGCCACCAGCTGTAAGCAGCGATTTAAGACAAATGCATCGACGAACCCGGTAACCGAGTGCCCCGGGTCTAAGCCTTAGGCGCAACCGCCCCGGCAATGCACGCAATGAAAGGGAAATTATCGCTTGGGCAAGTTCTGCAAAACCACTACTCATGGCTTTGATTTTCTGTGACAAATTGAAAAATACAAATAATGATAGGCGCAGTTAAATACGTCCGTCAACTGTTAATAGGCATTTAATTTCTGCACTGCACAACCCAACCCATTTCTCGGAATATCTGGGGTGTGTAGCTCCTGCCAAAAAGGCACACGGGAAGACCCAATGTGGCAGCGTCCAGCCATTACCTAATGATGCTCGCGCGTTGGCAGCGGGGGCGAGTTACCGGGGACGTGCCGTGATTCTGCGGGGCGTGGTACTTTCGATCCGATCACCGAAGGATAGGAGCCAAGACGTTTGCGGTAATCGTTCCTTGGCGGCCCACGGACAAAGGTTCGAGATGCGCCAGCGAATTGGCTGGGCGAAAGCTCACCTCACAGGTACCATGAAATCCGCAGTTCTCGCCTGCCGTACACTCTTGATCTGTCGATAACTTCACCTGTATTAAACTATCTGACGTCGAATACGCGTTGGCAGGTTGGGAATGCTCGCAGCACTTCACTACCACGCATGGCGCCGGGTGCGCGCCGCGTACTATGCCTTCGGATTGGCCCGGCTGCCTTTTGGCGACGCGCTGGGGCGCGCCGTTAGCGAGTGGGAGACTGCGCAGGGGTTCGGTGACAGCCCAAAAGCAAAATCCACTTGGGACGCCGAGTACAGCGATGGTCTCTGGACCTACATGCAGCGCGAAGTAGCTCGCTACTGGACACTCATTGGTTTCATGGACGCTTTTAGACGTGGCGGCGAGTACCTGGAAATCGGCTGCGGAGACGGCATGCTATTCGAGCGCTTCAAGCAGCTTGGATATGAACGCTATGTCGGAGTGGACATCTCTGACGTGGCAATCGAGAAGCTCCGTCTGTACAACGACGATCGCACTGACTTTTCTCAGGCTGACGGCGACGTGTACGAGCCCGACGGCCGTTTCGATGTCATCGTCTTCAACGAGTCTCTCTTCTATTTGCGCGACCCCGTTCGGTCGCTCGAGCGCTACGCACAATCACTCAAACCGGGGGGCTGCATCATCGTCTCGAACTACACCGCATCGCGGCGATCATTGGCAGTGTTGCGGGAGGCAAAGCGCGCATTCGAGGTGATCGACGAGGCCAAGACGACTCAACGAGCGATGTCCTGGCTTTGCACAGCACTGAAACCGCCCAAATACTAAAGCGCTAGTGATACCGCAAGCGCATCAGTTGGCGATAGAGCCCGAGCCTTGTGCTGATTTTCCAGGAAACGCCGCGCATCGCATCCGGATCGCGCAAGTGGCGGCGCATGTACTCCGCATCCATGTTGTTCGTCAGACAAAGGCGGGAGTACAGAAAAGATTCGAAGCCGCGATGATATCCAAGCTGGATTGTAAAGAGGTGTGTGTAGCCAGCCCTCAACGCCGCCTCCCAGACCCGTCGGGAAAACCGTCCATATGGGAAAGCGAAGAGAGCTACCTGTCGGCCGAGGCGATCCTCGAGCATCGACTTGGAAACACCGAGCTCGCGCTCGAGCTCTGCGTCCGAGACAGTCGTCAAATCGACGTGGGCCATGCCATGTGAGCCGATTGCAACACCCCCCTTTGCAAGCTCTTCGATCATCTCCCAACTCATACGTCCCGGCGAGCCTACAAAATCTACCGGGATAAAGGACATGAAACCCGGAATACGACCGGCCGTCATGTAACGGGCGTAGACATGCGTATAGTCCGAAAGAAATCCATCGTCGAAAGTCAACAGGACCGTGCCGGTGCCGTAGGATGTCGGATCGGAGCAGTGCTCCAGAAAACTCCGAGGCGAGACCAGCGCTTCCCCGCAAAGTGCGAGATGCGCTTCGAACGTTTCATGAGTCAGGCACCACGCGTTCGACGGCGAGGCTTCCACCAGCTCATGATAGTTCAAGACGATCATAGAGTTTCTATCAGATCTGAAACCCGCCGGGCCCAAGCCTGCCAGTTCAATCGGGCCTCGAAGGCGTCGCGGCTTGATTGTCTCAGGCGTGCCAGCCGATCCTGGTTAGCAAAGGTCTCGAAGATGACCGCCGCATAGTCCGCCCTCGTCGCTTTCGGTGGCAACAACAAGCCCGTCTCCCCGTTGCGGATAGCACAGGGGACGCCGCCAGTGGCCGGCGCAATGCTCGGTACTCCATGGGCTGCGGCTTCACAGAACACGATTCCATAGCAATCCGCCCGGGTTGGCAGCAGAAATAGATCCGCGTCCCGATACAGTTGATCCAATCGGTCGCGCTGTTCGCGATCACGCTTGTCGAGATAAGGGATGATCGTCAGGCCATCCTGAGCGACTGGCTTCGGCGGAGTACATCCGCAGATCACGAGCTCCGCTTCCATGCCCCTCTTCCTCAGTTCAGCGAGGACGCCGACCGCGATGTCAGCGCCCTTCTCCTCCCAGTTGGCGCCAATGAAGAGGAGACGGCAGGGACCCGGCTTGCGGCAACCTAGCACGGAGGCACGATCCGGCGCTTCTTCGAGGTTGGCGCCCCAAGGAATGACATGCACCCGGCTACGGTCGGCACCGTAGTCCCTGATGGCAGATTCGGCTGCCCATTCCGACGGGTAGAGGATCAGATTCGCACGCGCGATCGTGTCCCGCTCCACGCGTTCAGCGACGTCCCGAGCACCTCGCGACAAGTTTCGATAGTTGGGATGGTAGTTCTCAATGAGCCGAAAGGTCGCGTCGGACGCATAGACGAGCGGAACGCCGTTAGGCACACTCCATGCAAAGGTAGACCCGGCCGGCGCGAAGACGATATCGGGCGACACCGCTCGGATTTTACGCGCTGAGTCCGCGGCATATTGTGCAACGACCGCCCCCGCATGCAAAGGGGAACGACCGCGCCCGCGAAAGGCACGGCAAAGCCTGGAATACGCCTTGTAGAGAGGCAGTATCGGTGCGCTCAAGGGACCGATATGGACCACCTCGTGACCCTCACCTGCGAGCGATCTCGACATGTGAAACGGGGTACCGGACCAGAACCTGACCAGGCGCCCATCCCCGATCGTGGCGAATGCAATCCGCCGTGCCGCCGGCCTGTCGGAAATGTGTTTCTGAGTCATTCTATTCCCGCACACACGGCCATCGACCACTTCGCCGGAAAGATCTCTCATGGAGCGAGCGAGCGATCGCTGGATAGAAGTAGCTTTTTCAAACCCGCAGTAAGCGACAGAGGTATAAGAGCCACGCCGGCTCTCATAACGAGAGGTACGTGCCCCGTTTCGGCAAATCCTCGAGCGTAGGTTGAGATCGATTTCATTCGTCTTCCCGAGTGCAGATAGATCCATCCCAGATCCTTGCAATGCCGAGCGATTGCACGATTTGCCGCCTCGAGTGCTTCGCGATCTCGCCGAAGCCCCTTCTTCTCGCTCACTGCCAGCTGCAGCAAGGACAACTTATCCTCCTCCTGGAGTCTCGATAGGGTTGAATCCTCGAGCACCCGCATAACTGCAAGCTTGCGATCGACGTATCCAAATCCGTAATGCTTCGAGATTCTCAGGTACAGTTCCCAGTCCTCGCCCGAACACCATGATTCATCATAACCTCTAAACTCATCCAGAACAGTACGCCGGATCAATACCGCAGTCGGTTTGATAGGCACTTCTTCCAACAAACACAGATACATCTCACGGCTGCTGAAGAGAACAACATCGAAATCAGAGCGCGCGCGCGATGCGAGCAGTTTCGGAAATGCACGCATGCTTGAAACAATTGACGAGACGGATTTGCCGCGATCGACCTCAACGTCACAGAACACCGCGCCAACCTGACGATGACGCAGCAAAACATCGACGAGACTGCTGAGCATCTCCGGCTTCCACAGGTCATCCGAATCCAGATGAGCAATGATATCGCCGTTGGCGGCCTTTATGCCCGTGTTGCCTGCCGCACTGACCCCGCGATTGCGATCGTGCCGAATGTAACGCACTTTATCGCTTCGAAACTGTTCCACCGCCGCGGCCGTGCCGTCTGTAGATCCATCATCAACGACGATTATTTCAAAATTCCCATACGTCTGATTCAAGGCACTCTCGATCGCTTCGCCGATGATGTACGCACGATTGAAAGTTCGTATGATAATGGAAACTTTCATGCTTTAGTCCTGCGCAGCGAGAAATCCTGATCGGCATCCCTGCCAGCGTAATGACCTCGCGGTCCACCGTCCTCAAATGCCTCCGCTAATGGGGTCGCACCTCGTTTGCGCCGCTGGTGCGGCTCTATCGCGCAATATCGCGGTCTCCGCGAGGTTCGCTCGCATTCCGGTAAACACGGCGATGAGGATCCAACAGATGCCCCAAAAGTGCACAATGAACCCTAGAAAAGCGATCGTCGTTATTACAATTCCGAGCGCCACTGATAGCCGTCGCTCTTCGGAAGTAAGACTAGGCGATTTGTCGATCGAGCCGAGCCAGCATGCGCTGGCAATTGTCAGAAGGATCAACGCGCTCCCCGGAATTCCATACGACATTGCGGTGGCAAGCCAAAAGGCATCCACGCTCGAACTCACGAGCGCGCCATGCGACTGCCAATTCCAGTCGCCGTTCAAACCAATTCCGAAGATCGGCGAACCGAGGACCACAGGCCCTCCCGTGTCCCAAATTGCTTGACGGGCCCAGGCCGCCTCCGGGCTTACTCCGCTGAGTCGCACAAGGGTTGCGACCGGGCTGCCCGAGAAAGTGAAAACAACAAGGAGTAGAGCGGTTACACACAACCCGACTAACTTCCATCGGGCAGTGAAGCGAGGGCTTGCAGCATAGAAACTCGCCAGCGCAAACCCGATCAGATAAGCCAGCAATGGACTGCGCGCCTGCGAAAACCACACACCGATGAGGGCGATGCCCGCCACACCCCAGCCGAGTGCCTGGTGCCTGAACGTAGTGAAGGCCACGACCCCAAACCAAACGCAAACAGCACCGAACAATATGGAATGCTCGAGCGGCCCCATGGCGCGAGCGACACCATCCCGGTAGAACGTGTCAGCCCTGATTGCCAATGGTCCATCGTAACTGAGCTTCGTATAGCCAGTAATACCTTTGATGAACTCATAGGTGAACAGCTTATCACTCAGCGGGTCGAGAAGCGCTATGCCGACGATCAGAATCATCAGCTTGCAGGAGAACCGTGCTATTCGAACGGAACTATCGACCGGACCGAGGAGAAACCGGAACGTCAAGTATGCGCCCACAAACGCAAGCGCCTCGATTCCGGCTCCTTTAAAACCTGCCGGACCATCAGTGACTGTGGCAGCCAACATCATCCAAACGCCCGCAAGCGGGGCCAAGATATCCGATGGGACGCAGACGACGGTTCGCGTGCCTAGACGCTGTCCAAGCTGCTGTAGCGCGGCGATGAAGGAGCAGAAAATTAGAACTCGAGCAACCGAGAGGCGAAAATCGCCGACGAAGAAAGACAACCCTTCGGGCAAAAAAATAGCGACCAACAATAACTTCAGATACAGTTCGGTCCCCCAACGCGACGCCCCCGCCGCGCGAACAACTGGACTCCGCTGCCGACCGTACAGATACGTAAGCTGAGAACCCGGCTCCAATTCTAAGCTTTTGCGAGTCAACGCGAGTACCTCAAATATCTGAGACGTTTCTGCAAACAGCCAACGCGCTCGAAGCCGAGGCGCCGCACAAAGGGACGGTTCCTCGCTACGAGGCGCTTCATTTCGTCGTCTCCAGGGGAGTCGCCAGGAAGTCACGACGCAGGCGGCTCGCTACGCTGGGTGAAATCAAGGCGTAAACCAGCGCCTTATAGTAGTGCGGATCCGCTGGGTGCAAACACGCGCATTGCCAACCCGTCTTTAATGCAGACAACCGACGGTTCGACTTACGCCAATCCAGCACGCTCTTGATGAAATGGGCGGCGATGTTGTTGTCTAGTAAACTGTTGTTAGACCGTCTGTAGCCGCACATCGCATCTGCGCAGCCCTGCTCAAACCGCAAACCGCGCCGCTCGCATGCTCGCTTGAAGACATCGACCTCAAACTGCTTCCGCCAGGTTGGCGCCCGCCGGCTGAGGGAATTGGGAAGAATGCGGTAGGCATAGAGGCACTCCCCCAATACGACCATCGGATGCACCTCCCCGATTCTCCATATGTAATCGCAGGTCTCGGCAACCATTAACGACGGCTCGAACCGGATATCGCCAACCAACGACATTCGAAACATTCCCGTGGGATCGAGAGCCGGCATTTGAAAGGCTCTGATCTCGGACTGGCAGTCGCTCTCGCTTTTCGGCGAAAACACGGGTGCCATGAATCTCTCGTTGATGATGAGCTCGTTACCACAAAATACGGCAGCCAAATGCGGGCTGTTGAGCAGCGCACGAACCTGCTTTTCTATTCTTGTTGGATAGCTGATGTCGTCCGCGTCTTGAATTGCGTAAAACTCGCCACGGATCTGATCGAGCGCTCGATTGACAGCAACAGGCTTGCCTGAGTTCGCTTGATGGATCACGCGAACGCGCTCATCTACCAGCAAATCCTGAACTGAGCTGAAGCAGCCGTCCGAACTACCATCGTCGACGATGAGAATATCGAGATTCCTGTATGTCTGATTAATTATGCTCAATAGCGACGGTCGAAGATACTTGCCGGCGTTGTACACGCACATCACGACCGTAACCAAGGGACCTTCGGCCATTCCTCCAGCCTTGGGCGGATGTGCCTTGGACATCACGAAATGCTCCTGGTCAGTCGAGCCTGACACGCCAGCGCCATCTGCAAGACCTCCCGGTTCGCTGGCCCAGACTTTTGCAATGCTTCAGCGCACAAGCCAAGAATGCCTTTCTCGGGTTCCGCCGGTGACGCAGTCCGCAAGCACATCAAACTTCGCCTACTCACCGCTTTGTCTGCGCTCAAGAATAAACCTCGGCGTCACCTCGGGAGGCATGGCATACCGCCTGTCAGACCCGGAGCCCCTCGGAAGGCCCCCTCGCCGCCCAACATAATTAAATCGATTTTAAATTTCAATCGCCTTCTGATTAAATGCAGCAAAAGCGTCTTTGGTTATATTATAACAGGGGGCTTCGACTGAAGTACCGGCCCCGCACCCCCGATCACGCTCCACATTCACGGGGTGCGGCCGGCGAAGCCCACGCCGGCGCAGCCTGATCCCCCGGCAATGCGGACTTCGGTTGACTACAGAGAGAGTTCCTGGGATTAAAACATGCGGCCGTCAACGATTTAATTTGGACAACATTCAATTTGTTTATTATATTCACGACAAATACAAGAAGCTTCGACCCCGGGCACCAACGGAGTTCCACTTGATTGCCCGCGGGCCGCGACCCGGCGAGAACGACAGGCGGGGCATGCGAAGTGACAGCCCGATCAAAAAGTTGGACAGAGGGATCCGGCCGAAGGCATAGCAAGTTCGTCAGTCTCGCATCATAGTTAGGACACTGCACCTCTACGGCCGCACCGATCGCTGTGCCGGAATTCGATCCGCCGTTGTGGCTAGGTACTCGATATGATTTGTAAAACTTGCTTGTCTGACGGCAAACATCGCCGCCACGTGTTCATTGAAATGATGTTTGGCACAAGAGAGCGGTTTGAATACCAGGAATGTAGTGATTGTGGGACGATCCAGCGCCTATCGGATGTAGCCGATGAGAGCTGCCTTTACCCCGATGGGTATTACTCATTTTCCAAACCTTCGCGAAATTCGCGTATTACCGCCGTCAGGGACGCGCACGCGCTTGGCACCAAAAGCATATTGGGAGCCCTGGCGTCCTTTGTGAGGTACGACCCCATCGTAGCGGTCATCGGATCCTTTGGAATTGATCCCAGTTCTCGGGTGCTGGACGTAGGCTGCGGGTCCGGGAAACTTCTCTACAGAATGTCTGCGGCAGGGTTCAAGAACCTTACAGGGGTCGATCCCTACATCGTCGAACCGACAGCAGGTGCCGTGACGATTCAAAAATCGGATCTTCAGAGTATGTCCGGCGAATTTGACTTCATCATGTTCAATCATTCACTAGAACACGTGCCTGAGCCGGACCACAGTCTTAGCAATGCAAGAAGGCTACTTGCGCCCGGCGGTCGCATTCTGGTTCGCATTCCAACCTCATCCTCGCATGCGTGGAGAGCGTACGGCCCGAACTGGGTGCAACTGGATGCGCCACGCCACGTTGTAATACCCTCTCGCAAGGGAATGAATGCATTGGCGGAGCGCTGCGGTTTGCGCGTAAGGCAATCAATCGACGATTCGACTGCATTTCAGTTCTGGGGGAGCGAAATGTACAGGAGCTCCAAGCCGCTCGCGTCATCCAGACCAAATGACGTGTTCAGCCGGCGGGAAATGAGAGGGTTTGCCAAGAGAGCGGCAAAGCTGAATATTGAACAACAGGGCGACCAGGTCGCTTTCCTGCTGAACGCTGCCTAGGGCTGGATCACCGTAAGTCCGAGCCGAGGCTCAGGCCTGAAGTGCAAGGGCATGAGAGTGATTGCCTGAGGGATCGGCCAGCCTGCGACATGCGGACTGTAGGGGCGCTTGGACCGATGAGAACTCGTAGCTAATTGAAAGCTTCATCGGAAGGTTGCCCTGGGGCGGCGTGAGACCTCGGCGAGGACTCTTTTGCCTTCCTTGCATCGACATATGCAACCACTTTGCTCATTGAAGCAGAAAGAGCGCTGTTCGAATATTCTTCTCGAACCATGCTTTCGGCGTTTGCCACAAGCGCGTCATAGACCGTTTCGTTGCTTAAGGTTCTATACGCCTCGCAAAAGCTACGATCATCACTGAACTCCAAAAAATGGACGCCAGACACCACATCCAGCCCTTCTACACCTTTCCTTGTAGACATAATGGGCCTCTCCAAGAGTGCCGCCTCCAGAACCTTTAACCGCGTCCCACTACCCTCAAGCAACGGCACAATAACCGCTCTACATTTCTTGTAATACTCGATCACATCAGGGACATCGGGATGCAACTCGACTCCCTTTGAGCGAGCGCAAGCTTCGATCACCTCTGGCAATGGCTCACGTCCAACAACCAAAAGAACGGCATCGGGGTACATATTCCTATAGAGCGGATACACGTTCTCCAAAAACCAAAGCAAGCCGCTGACATTAGGCTGATAGTGAAGCGCACCAATGAACAACAGAATGTGTCGCCTGGCGAACCCGCTCCCCATGGGAAGTTTTCCTGAACTTCGCATCCCCAACGTGTTTGGCACAACGAAGATACTTTCAGAGGCCCTTTCACCCCACAGATCTGATTTATCCTTCTCGGAACATACCAAGCAGGCGCCAAAGCCGGTCACACAACGCGTTTGATAGTAGGTCAGAAGCAGCTTGTTTATGGCGCGGAACAGTTTCCTTAGGGCATTATTCGTCGGAGTAAACAGCGTATCATAGAGTGAAAGAGTCAGGACGTCATCAATATCAACTATGACCTTCATTTTCGCCGTCTGTGACAATCCAAAAAAGCCGGCGGTGTTCCGGAGGTATCGCACCAGCACAAAATCGTAGCCGCCAAACTCTATTAGCGCGACCAACTTCTCCATCGAGGCTTTGCTATACTCTCTAACGGGATACGGAAAGCCACGAACCGAAATTCCGAACCGTCCCCGCAAGGTTCTAGGGTACTCCAGCTTCTGTAAACAATACTTCCCAGAGAATACGTCATCCTTTTCGAGATGTTCCCCCGCTCCTGCCATCTGTCGCAGACTGGAGGGCAAATCCGAGAGATACGCAATATCGACGGGCCCAAGGCCGGCAAAGTAACGTGCGAGATTCATGGTTCTGATGTCAGCGCCAAACTTCTCAGGCAGAGGAAACCTGTCGCTGATCACTAGGGTCTTCTTCATCGAACTTACAGCAAAAGAGTCGGTTAAACTCGGAAACTGATCCTTCAATCAGCCTCGCACCAAATGCTCTCGAGCGGTTCGCAGCAACTCGCGAACCTGCCGGCCTGGACCACCGAATGAAAGAACAATCAATTTCAAGAACACCGGCAGCATGAAAGGCTTCAGCTTCAATCCCTTCAAATAATATGATCTCGCTGATACAGAATCGCCCTCTGAATAATAGATCTCAGCCAACGCCACCATGATGCGTGAACGGATCCACGCCTTCTCCTGCTCGGTATAAGGGCTGCGATCGAGTGTCGCTTCCACCTGCTGAAGATCTATAGTGGACCAGGATGTCTGCCCCATCCACGAATAGGGTTTTGAGGCACAATGTTTGGCATAGAAGTTGGCGAGCGCACCCAAGCAAGCCTTATATACTGTCAGGGCGCCTTTCTCCTTGGCAGCCTGCGATATCATCGTGATGACGGCCAACTCGGAGTGCCAGCAGATATCGATCTTCTCTTGAGTGATGGCGTTTGTCATACTGAGTTCATGTTCACGGTAACACACCATCGGCTCTGCAAAGTATGCGACGTGATAGTTCAAGGAGAACAATAGCCACATGTACCAATCGCCGCCCCATATGAAATCGACCGGAATTCCGGCCCATACCACGTCGACCGGATAGAGGCTCAGTTTCTCGTAACAGTCACGTCGAACAAGCACCGACGCAGCCAGAATCGCATTTCCTTTTACTTTCAATGAGTGCTTGATGATCTCCTCTCCCCTGACGATCGTATCGACGTCTCCATAGGTCGAGTAATCTATCACTGCACCTTCTTTTCCACGTCTCAGGCTAACCCCGGGGCAGAAGGCAAGGCCGACCTCCGGATGATTTTCCAGGGTTTCGACGTATCTTTGCAGTATGTACGGTCGGCGCAAGCGATCATCGGCCGATATAAGCCAAACGTACTTCCCTCGACTTAAAAGTATTCCCTTGTTGTAATTCCGGAGCGCTCCCAGATTCTGCTCGTTCCTGACATAGGTAACTCGGCTATCTGTGAATGTTCTGGCAACTTCTTCCGTGTTGTCCGGAGAGCAATCATCCATGATGAGGATTTCGAAATCCTCAAAGGTCTGCGAGAGGATGCTGTCGACACATTCTGGCAGGAAAGCAGCCAGTCGGTAGCAAGGGACGACAAAGCTAACAAGCGGCTTTTGCATTTGGAATAACTCGCCTATTGTGGATCCGCACTTTGAAGAGCCTAAGCCGTAACTTGCTCGATGACGCGCCATGAAGAGCGCACAGGGCGTCTTGGGCCTTGAGGAACGCGGCCTATTACAATGCAGAGGCTTGGAGCTCCCTTCGCAACGCGCAGGCGACCCGCTCCTGATCTTCCTCGTTCATCTGCGCGTAAATTGGCAACAGAATCGAATTGTCCTGCGCGAACTCGGAGTGCCGCAGATCATGGCGGTGCTTGTCCTTGGCGTAGGGCGCTTCCCGGTGCGAGCACATAATGCCGCGTCGAGTCGCGATGCCCTGATCGAGCAGGCTTTGCATGATCTTGAGCTGGTCGACGCGGTCCGGCAGCCCAACGCAATAGCTCTGCCAGTTGGACCGCGCCCATTCGGGCTCGATCGGCAGTCTCAGGCCTCTGAAATTGCCGAGCATTTCTCGATAGCGGGCCGCGATCGCGCGGCGTCGAGATACCAGTGCAGGCAGCCGCTCGAGCTGCTCGCGTCCGACCGCGGCCTGTATATCGGTCATGCGGTAGTTGTAGCCGACTACCAGATAGTCCTCGAAGATCACCTGCTGTGAGCCGTGCCGCACGATGTCCGGAACGCTCATGCCATGCTGGCGCAACAGCCTGAACTTATGGTCGAGCTTCGGATCGGAGGTGGTGAGCATCCCACCCTCGCCGGTCGTGATGACCTTGCGGGGATGAAAGGAGAAGCATGCGATCCGCCCATGCGGCTTGCCGACGCGCTCCCAGCCGCCATCCACTCGGATCTGGCTGCCAGCGGCGCAGGCCGCATCCTCGATCAAGATGATGCCCTGGCGATCGGCCAGCGTGGCGAGGGCTGTCAGATCGCAGGGCATACCCATCTGGTGGACGGCGATCACCGCGCGTGTGCGCCGAGTGATCGCTTCGGCAACCCGCTTAGGGTCGATATTGTATGTACCGGGATCGATGTCGACAAAGACCGGAGTCGCGCCGCAATACCGGATGCAATTGGCCGTGGCGATAAACGAGTGGCTGGCCGTGATGACCTCGTCGCCAGGCCCAATCTCCAGGGCGACGAGCGCCAAATGCAGGGCGGTTGTGCAGTTGGAAACGGCGCAGGCATAAGGCGCACTAACCAGGGCCGCAAAATCGCGCTCGAAGGCTGCCACCTGTGGGCCCTGCGAGACCCAGCCGGAGAGTACAGCTGCGCGAGCTGCGTCGGCCTCCTCCTCAGCAACGAACGGTAATGCGATTGGAATCATGGGATTATCGCCCTCCTGCTGGCGAGCCGCCCAGACCAACCCCCGCCCCCGGACCTGGCGCTACATCGATCTCAGAACTGGCCCGACGATCTTGAGCTTTCAAACCTGACAAGGGCATCAAGGACTATTCCTATCCTGGAGCGCGATGCGGTGTGGCGATTTATTTGTCATAGATTATTATATTAAGTCAATAAACCCAAAGATAATAAATCAATCTAATGTAGATGTCCGCCACTGTCGGGGGCAGCTTCAGGCGCCAACCTGCCTTCCTTGCAGCCGACGCGCACGCACTACGGTCGCCTAGCCGAACGTCACGCGACACCACCGCGTCAGCGCAGATGGTCGCCCGGGGGCAGCCGCGATCCAGTCCCCCTCGAGGAGGCATGACTATCATCCACTTTCAAGCTTGAGGTAATCATGCAAGCAATGCCGTCACGAGAAATCACGGTGCGCGAAGACATGGAGCTGCTGGTCCAGCTGCGACGGCATTCCGACCGCCAGGAAACTCATAGCACCGCGCCTGTGTAATGAGGTCCCTCAGGTCGCGCCAGATGGGGCCACTGCGTCAGCCAGAGGTCGGCGCAATGACCAATACGGTCGCCCGACATCGAAAGCTGCTCGATGTTGGCGATGCTGTCGAGCCAGATAGTGCGCGCACCCATCATTTGTCCAAACCGTAGTGCCAAATATCCCGGAGCGGCACCCGTCGAAACGACAATGTCCGGCCTTTCATTCCAAACGATCCAGGCCATTCTGCGCGCCGCCTTCAACAGCGCGAGTTTGGTCAACCGGTTAGCATCATTGACAAGGTAGAATTTGTGGTCGGGCACCTGCGCTTGATAGGAGTCGTGGACGGTAACGAACGTGACTTCGCAATGCTCGAAGGCGGGTTTGATTCGCAACAGCTGCACCCAATGGCCCCCACCCGAAGAGACCGCCAGCAGTTTCGGCCGAGTGCCGGGTGACCGCGGCGTGTTGTTCTTGAGCAACGGCTTGCGGTGAAAGACCGGGCTGAGAAGCATGGGCTGGCCTCCCTCGAACGCTGCAGGCTCGCAAGCTCCCATGAACGGATCGGGTCCTCGACGCCTGCATTTAATATTTAAATTTAAATTAACAGGCCGCCATTTATAATCAAGTGATTTATATGCCCGCAACGTCCGATTCCCTGCAATGCGGCCACTCAACTACAATCCTATTTGATTGAATCTGGTAGCATCGCGCGGGAAGTTTCGTCGCGCTGCCAAGGATGAGCTCCACGTCGGGAGCCCAGGGTAGCCTTACAGCGAGCAGCAATGTTGACCCCACAATAAATCAAGAGTCCGGCCCATAAGCGAGGTTCCTTGAACAGCGCAATGAGGGCCCGGCCATTCGCCGGTCCTTTGTTGACGCGCAATTCAGGAAAGCGCCGGGCGAGCTCGAATGTTCCCCTGTAGGCACGAGTTCTGACGGCGATAAGCTGCAGCAGAGTGCGTGGGGCGAATACCGTGGACCTAACGCGGGGCAGTGTCTCCCGCTCTTCTGGTCTGAACTGAAGTCGAACAAAGGTGTCATCAGCGGTGATGTCTGGAAATTGGCCGAACCGCTTGCGTCCCGCCTCAGATAAGGCATAGACGCCAGAACCGCCGATACCTTCCCGCGAAGATGGCAGCCGTGACCGGATTCCGAAGTATTTACGGACGAGCCAGGAACACCCTGCCAGATTGATGTCGGCTGTAGGCGCAACCGCCAGAACGTCACCTTCATCGAGGCGTCTTGCCAAAGCCAGAATGGCATCAACGGTAATCAGAATATCGGCATCAACATAAATCCGCGGAAAAGCGTCCGCGATTTGATCGCCAAGGTTCAGAGCGTGGGTCTTCCTTGCGATGTTCGATTCCACAACATTGACGGCTGGGCCGAAACGCCGGGCGACGTTCGCAGTGTCGTCTGAGCACCCGTTGCAGACGACGACCACACGGATCTGGTCCGAAGCTGGGTTGCCAACCCATTGCCTCAACGTCCGTGCGATCACAGAACTCTCATTGTGGGCTGGGACGACGATCGAAATCATGAATGGTCCGGTCGAGATCGATCAAATTTGCGTACCTCTCTGAGGCTGCCACAGGTTCGATCAGCCTCATGGGGTGGTTCAGCCTCACAGGCGATGGCTTTGCGGGGGCGCGGCACAGGCATCGACCGAGCCGACAACAGGGGCGAACCCGTGCTCACCCCCGTCTGCGGACTCTACCTAACCTAGCCGGATGGCAGGGCCGCGCGTTCCGCCTCGCCCTCGAACGCTCCGACGCCCAAGCAGAGAGAACGGCCGGGCGCGCCGCTGCGATCGGAATCACGATGCCGCCGCCTGCCGCTGATGATCCGAAGCGAGCTCGCGCTCGGATCGCCACCATTTCACGAGATCTGCGAGCCCCTGCTCCAGCGATACCGTGGTGCGGAAGCCCAGCAAACGCTCTGCCTTACCCGTCGAGGCCAGCCGTCGCGGTACCGGATTGACCGAGCGCTCCGGCGCGAATTCGGGCGTGAGGCCGCGGTGCCCCATCACCGAGGCAAGCACCTTGGCCAGCTCGGTCAGGCTTGTTTCAGTGCCGCTCCCGACGTTAAAGACCTCATCGGTAATCTTTGCCCTGGCGGCAAGGATGTTGGCACGCGCGACGTCACGGACGTGGACGAAATCCATGGTCTGACGGCCGTCGCCAAAGATAACCGGAGGCAATCCGGCTTCCAGCCGCTCCATCCAGCGGATCAAGACCTCGGTGTACCGTCCGTGGATGTCCATCCGGCTGCCATAGACGTTGAAATACCGGAATGCCACATAGTCGAGGCCGCATGCATCGTTGAAAGCCCGCAGTAGCCCTTCGTTAAACGCCTTGGCGGCCCCATAGAGGGTTCGGTTATTGTAGGCATTCTGCCGCTCTGTCGTCGGAAACTCCTCGGCCATTCCATATACCGATGCCGAAGAGGCCGCGATGATCTTCTCAATATCGTGCTTGATGCACAGCTCCAGCAGGTCGTAGGTGGCATCCACCATGACCTCCTTGGCCAGGCGCGGTTCGGCCGCACAATGAGTGATGCGGAGCGCGGCCTGATGAAAGACGATGTCGGCAGCCTTGACTAACGCTTCCATCAGCTTGCGATCGCGAATGTCGCCGTGAACCAGCCTTACGGGCCCACGCCCGAGCGCCCGCCGGAGATTTTCCGGGCGGCCTCTGATCATGTTGTCGAGGGCAACAATCTCGATGCAGCCCTCGTCGCAGAGCAAATCAACGATGTGGGAGCCGATAAATCCCGCCCCGCCGGTGACCAGAACGCGTTTACCCTTGATATCGATCAAAACGCTCTCCTGTTGTGGGACCATGTGAAGCTTTGTGGATGCTCCGACCGGGTGCTGATGGCCGCGCTAGGCTGCAGCGCCCCACTCCTCAATATTCCGACAACCTCGGCCGTCCGTTCCGGCGGCAGCTCGGGATAGATGGGAAGAGAGAGGAAGTCGTTCGCGAGCATCTCAGTGACGGGGAGATCACCGGCCCGATAGCCGAGTTCTGCATATGCCCTCTGCAGATGCACCGGGACGGGATAGTGAATCCCGGCGCCAATCCCGGCATCACGCAATCGCTTCAGCGCGTCGTCGCGGCGCTCCGATCTGACCGCATAGACGTGATACACGTGGCGGGCGTACTGGGGCGGCTGGGGACGCGCGAATGGAAGACCAGAAAGCAGTGCATTGTATCGCTCAGCCAGCGACCGACGTGCATCCGTCCAATGCTCAATATAGTCCAGCTTGACATTCAGTACCGCACTCTGGATTTCGTCCATGCGATAGTTGTATCCGGCGATGACGTGGTCGTACTTCGCCTCCTGCCCCCAATCCCGCAACAGGGATACGCGGCGTGCGAATTCAGGCCGGTCGGTGACGACCGCCCCACCCTCGCCAAACGCTCCGAGGTTCTTGCCCGGATAAAAGCTGAAACATCCCAGATCGCCGATCGAGCCTGCGCGACGTCCGCGATATTCCGCGCCGTGCGCCTGCGCGGCGTCCTCAATGACCACCAGCCCGTGACGACGCGCTATGGCCATTATCGGATCCATGTCGGCCATCAGCCCGTGGAGGTGAACTGGCAGAATCGCCTTGGTTCGCGGCGTGATCGCAGCTTCGATCAAGCTGGGATCCATCGTCCATGTTACCGGGTCAACGTCGACAAATACCGGCCTGGCGCCGCTGTAGAGAATAGCTGCGGTTGTTGCGACGAACGTCATGGAGACCGTGATGACTTCGTCACCGGATCCGACGCCGGCCGCCAGCAGAGCAAGGTGAAGCGCCGAGGTGCCACTGTTCACCGCGCGACAAGCGGTGGTCCTGCAATAGTCTGCAAAACGTTCCTCGAAGGCTGTGACCTCGGGTCCGAGCACAAAGTGCCCGCTACTGACGACCCTCGCCACTGCGGCGTCGATTTCCGGCTTGATCTGGCTGTACTGCGCTTTCAGGTCCAGGAAGGGTATCAAGATTCAAAGCCTTGATTTGACCGAGATTATATTGGCCATTTAAATCCACCTATTAATTTAATCAAGCGCTAATTCAAGCGGAATATATATTACCGGTGATAGTCTTTCTGAAGCGACTCTGCTGAGCTACGACCGCTTGGCACCCCGTCTTCAGCAGCGGACAGAATCCGAGCGGGCACGCCGGCCACGACTGCGCCGGGGGGAATGTCCTTTGTCACGACCGCTCCCGCACCTACGGAGGCCCCCTCTCCGATCGTCACGCCGCATAGAATGGTCGCGTTCGAGCCGATGGAGGCTCTCCTGCCGACGTGAGTGCGCTGAAGTGTCCAGTCCGAAGCCAGCTGAGGACGACCATTTGCGGTTGTCGCCTTCGGATATTTGTCGTTCGTGAACATCACGCCGTGACCCACGAAAACTTCGTCTTCGATCGTGACGCCCTCGCAGACGAAGGTATGCGACGAAATCTTACAACGCGCACCTATCTTTGCCCCCGCCTGAATCTCGACGAAGGTTCCAATTTTGCTCTCGTCGCCAACGGTGCAACCATACAGGTTGACCAACTCGGGATGAAATATCCTGACGTCACGGCCGAGCTTTACATCCTTCGTTATGGGCATGGTTGTTCTCCAGATTATGCCGGACG
This sequence comes from Bradyrhizobium sp. USDA 223, assembly GCF_044909005.1. Classification (NCBI taxonomy): domain Bacteria; kingdom Pseudomonadati; phylum Pseudomonadota; class Alphaproteobacteria; order Hyphomicrobiales; family Nitrobacteraceae; genus Bradyrhizobium; species Bradyrhizobium sp. USDA 223. Next base: position 1,839,454 of record NZ_JBIYDR010000001.1, on the reverse strand, counting down.
TGATCGACGCAGCCTCGGCGCACTCCGGAGGAGCCCGTCTACAAGGTGGCGAAGCTGATGCAGCAGCGGATGGTCGGTCATTATCAATCCGCACCACCAGCCGAGGCCGGCAATGGGGAACGAGAGTATCAGGCCGGTCAGGGAAGTTAGCATGCCCACTTCGATCAACGCGGCGCAAGCCAGTACACCGGGGGCCATAGTGAACGTCACCAGGCCGCTCTTCAGAGAGGCGCGGAAAAACTCCCCTGAACTGAAGGCCAGATGACGTTTGACGAAATATATCACCACGGCTGCCTGGAACGGCAGTGTTGCGAGGGCCGCGCTTGCGACAGCCTCTACGCCGAAAAACGACGCGCACAGAACCACCAGAAGCGAAGGTGGTAGCGAGATGAGCGAAGACACCAAGGCGTCGCGCACGCTTCCGACCGCGAGGAACACGGGATAGGTAAGGCAAGCCGCGAATAGCGCGAGATTTGCAATGCAGAGAATGCGGACCAAAGGAACTATTTCCAGCCACGTCTGCCCGAGCCAAATCAGAACGATCGGCCGAGCCATGAGCGCGACAAAAATCAAGAACGGCCACTGCACAGCCGAAAGGAGTTCAACGGCCTCGAGATAGACGGCCTTCAGATCCGCCCCTGCCCTGCGTTGTGCGACAATCGCCGGCATGATGACAGGACTTAGAGCCTGCGCGACGAGCCGGTCGAACATTTGTGTCAGATTGGTAGCCCGGGTGTACAGACCGACAGATCCAAAATCCAGGATCTTGGCGAGCAGCAGCTGCGGCGCCAGATTGTAGATGAGATTGATGACGCTGACCGCGCTGGAGTAAAGACCGAAGTTGACTACCTCGCGATGCCCGAGCAGCGATGGACGCAACGCGCCCCAGTCACGATGATTGGCTAGCAGCATCACGGTGAATACAATGCTCCCCGCCAATCCGCCCCAGATCGGCGCCATGTAGCTGAATCCCGCCATCGCAAGCACGATCGATGTGAGCGCAGTCGCCGCCCCGGTTGCCAGGTTGCACACGGCCAGCGTGCCGAATTTCATGTCGCGGCGGAGCAGAGCAGATATGGTTCCGTGAAACGGGACTAGAACGAAATTCAGCGCTGACACCTGTATGCCCTTTCTGAGACTGTCCTGGGCGAAGAGCTCCGAGAGCGGGCTCGCAAGCACGAACAGCAGAAGCGCAATTGCTACCGATATTCCGAGCGTGATGGTGAACGCGGAGCGAACGTCCGCCGTGGATAATTCACGCTTCTGAATCAGGTAGTTTCCGCCCCCGAACTCAAAAAAGGATGCGCCAATCACCGTCGTGATGGCAGTGACGACTGCGTAGACCCCGAATTCTGCCGGCGAAAGCAGACGAGCGAGGATAGCGGTGGCAACGAAGACCAGGATAAGGCTGCCATAGCGATCGGCCGCTGAAAACAGGATGGAACGTTCTACCGAATTCATCGCGAGACCGTCGCGCTGTTCGCGGATAGCGTGTCGCCTGCCAATGCTTCAGACCGTCGCCGTCGCACGATCCGGACTCCTGTACTCCTGCCGCTTCAGTAGGACTGGCTTGCCGTGTTCGGCGATCGACCGAGATGCAGCCTCCAGGACCTCGATCACCCGCAGTCCGGACATGCCGCTCGAGATCGATGGCGTCCCATTGCGCACACAAGCGACGAAATGCTCGACCTCGACCTGCAGCGCTTCCTTAGGGGCGACGTGGGGGGCCCACATATCGCCAGCCCGATAACCGATCCGGAATTGATGGGCGTGGTCGGAGGGGCCGTCCACGGTGATACCCTTGTCATACACCTTGATCTTTTCCGTCGGTTCAAGGTCGTCATAGACGATCATCTTCTTGCTGCCTCCAATGAACGTCTGGCGGACCTTGATTGGCGAGAGCCAGTTGACGCTGATATGGGCAACGCATGCGCTATCGAAGAACAATGTGATATGGGCCATGTTTTCCGGCGAGCCGGCCACATGGCACGATCCCGTCGCCGAAACTGCAACAGGCTTCTCATCCAAGATATGGTGGATAATCGAAATGTCGTGCACCGCTAAGTCCCAGATCACATTGACGTCGCTCTGGAACAGGCCAAGGCTGGCCCGCGTGCTGTCGTAGTAATAGACTTCACCGAGCTCTTTCTTAAGCAAGAGCTCGCGGATTTTCCGCACGGCTGGCGTATAGACGAAAGTGTGATCCACGCTCAATATCAGACCGCGCCGAGCCGCCTCATCGATCAGGCGTCGGGCCAAATCTGAATTCTGTGCCAGCGGCTTTTCAACCAGAACGTGCTTTCCTGCCTTGAGCGCGGATAGCGCCAATTCATAATGTGTATGAACCGGCGTAGCGATGGCCACGGCATCGATGGCCGGGTTCTTGAACAGTTCGTCGTAACAGGACGTCGTTATCGCTCCCGGATAGAGACGCTTGCTGGTCGCGAGCTTCTCCGGATCAAGGTCGCTTATGCCGATTAGACGTACCGAAGGATGAGCAGCGAAATTGCGGACCAGGTTCGGTCCCCAATAGCCGTATCCGATAACCCCAATTCCAACTGTATCGCTCGACATAATTGCACCAGTGATCAAAACTCGCGTGAGGTTTTCAACTTGCTTGGTTAGTTCGATAGTCCTGGCGATGGCCACACCGGTGGCCTACGCGGCCAAATGAACGCGGACAGACGCTCAGTGTGTCTAGGACATTCCAGCTCACGGTTGCCATGGCGACGCCGAGCATGGCTGTGCGCTTTTTCTGGCAATCTTCGTTGCTGGCTTAGGCGGAGGTCTCCGTCATCGTTACGGCACGACTGGAGAGGAGAAGAAGCTCGGCCGTATTGTAACTTCATATCCACCGCCTAAGCTGAAGCGCTGTTAGGTCCGGAACGAACATGTCCCGTTTCGATGAAAGTGCGAATTGCCATGATCAGCTGCGGCGATGCTTCACCACCGAGGCGTTCGCATCGATTGACGATGTCCAATTGATCCAATTTCTCCGTTAATTCCCGTTCTTCGAAAGCGACTTCGATACGGCCTTGCGCAGCGAACTGTTTTGCCGTTGCGATCTGATGATCGTTTCGGTGTTCACCCAGGCACGCACGACGTGGCATGACAATGATTCGTTTTCCGAGCTCGAGGGCGGTGATAATGGAGCCCATGCCTGCATGAGCGATCACCACGCTTGCCGCCTCGACGCAACTTTTGAATCGACTTGGGTCAATGAATCGTTCGGTACGGATGTGCCTGAATGGATAGTTTGATGGCCCGATCTGAGCGAAAACATCGCTTCCTGCGTGTGCACCGGCCCATTCGTCGACCGTTCGGATCAGACGGTCGAATTGCACTTGCGTACCGACTGTTACGAAGATCATAACGCGGATCCTTCATAGATGCGTTTGACATGCGAACGAGGAGACGTACCTCCACCACACGCGCCTTGGCTCCTGACAAATGCGGTCCCGCCATTCGCGGTCGAACTACATACGAGGCGACGCCCTCTGCGCCTGCGAAGATGTCGTACGCCGGCCAGCCCACAACCGCGCTCGCGAGATCGACCGTGCCGGCCATACCTTGAGTATCGAAGGACCATCGCACCATCCACGCACGCACCGCAGCCTCGCAGAAAACTGTTTCATTCAATTGAATTTCAGTTTAATTATTATTTTATAATACCGCGCGAGAGGCTATTTTCAAGAAGATAAATAATAATAATTTTAAATCTAGCCTGGACAGCGTGCGGCGCTCTTGCCGCAGCCGCCGCGACTCGCTCCGTCGGTTCGATGCAAGTTCCGACCACGCGCTCCCGACGCGCGCGCAGCATTCTTCGACAATTGCCTGTAACGCCACCCCGAAGGCATGCTTCGACTCCTGAAGTGGAGTCCAGCTGAGGGACGTTGGACGAAGTATTGCTAAGGCCGGTGCTCTCAGGCGGCGGGTAGACAGACAAGCAACACATTGAGCGTTTGGAGATCACGCTTCTGTGCGAGGGATTTTATTGGGCGAGGAACATCCATCCAGACGATGGACGTGCGACCGGCGGCCGGCATCTACGCTGAATTGCCTAGTATTCCCGGATGCTTTCATCCAATCCGCGCAGCAATGGGTAGAGGAAGTAAGAGATCACGGTGCGCTTGCCGACTTTCAGTTCGGCCGTCACCGCCATACCCGGAATCAGTTGAATGCGTTCAGCCGGCAGCCGAAGGTGCGTGTCCGACAAATCGACCAGTACGCGGTAATAGGGAGCTGGCGCGCGGCGCGCACCTTCGGCCTTCGTATCCGGCGAGAACGTATCCTGACTGATGACGCGGACTTCTCCCGTTGCGGTTCCATACTTCTGGAACGGAAACGCTTCGAACTTGATCCGAACCGACTGTCCGAGCGCCACCTGACCGATATCCCGCCCCTCGACGTTGACCTCCGCCTGAAACGGCACGTCGCGCGGAACCAGCACAAACAGCGTTTCGGCTTCGCGAACAACCGAGCCGACTGTCCGGTTCGCGATATCCAGCACCACGGCATCTGCCGGCGCCTGCAGTACGATCAACTGTCGACGGAGCTCGGCCTTCTTCAACTCCTCTGCTGCGCTATTGCGCTTCGGCAACGTCTCCACCAGTTCCTGATAAGTGGTGCGACGCAACTCCTCGGCGAATACTTTTCGGTCGGCGCGGGCCTTCTCCAGCCGATGGGTACTATCGGCGATACTGCCGCGAACACGCGCCAGATTGCTTTCGACCTCGAGTCGTGCATCGCGAGACAGTAGGAAGTTCAGCCTCGAACCGACCTCCTTATCCATCAGCGTGGTTCGCATCGCTTCAATCGAACGCATCGTGTCGAGCCGCTGAAGGAGAACCGCCTCTTCATTCTGTGCTGTCTTGAGATTGGCTTGCGCGGAAGCGATCTGTGCGTCGTAGTTCTGGATCTGCGCCTCGTAGGCGACTCTCCTCTGCAGGAACAACTTGCCTTGCAGGATCTGATCCGCATTCGTCAGCTCTTTGGCGGTATACTCGATTCCATTCAATTCAGCGCTCAGACGATCGATCGACGCATCGAATCCAGCCACTCTGCCGCGCAGTTGGTCGAAATCCGCCTGCGAGAACGTCGGATCGAGGGTCGCCAGAACGTCGCCGCGGTTGACGCGATCACCGGCCTTGACGTGGATCTCGCGTATGACCGACGTTTCCAACGGCTGCACGACCAGGTTGGGACGCGTCGTGGTGAGTTTTCCCTGCGCCGTGACGATCATCTCCACCTGCGAAACGGAAGCCCAGATGACCGCGAAAGCAATCAGTGCAAGTACGCTGTAGAGGGTGAAACGCGCGAGCCGCGGTGGCGCTTGCTGCTCGAGTTCGGTCGCATCGGACTGGAATTCGGCGATGACTGGCGCTCGCCTCGGTCCTGGCCTGAATAGCTTGCGGCGGCGCTCGACAGATCTGGCCGGAACAAGTCCGTTCGGCTTCACATCCGCGCGTGATGGCCCTGTCTCCCTCATGCAATCTGCTTCATCTGTTGATTCCACAAATGCCTGTAGATGGTGCATTTCGATAGCAGGTGGTCGTGGCGATCCAAATCGACGATTCGGCCGCGGTCCATCACCAGGATCTGGCTTGCTTCGGTCAGCATCGACAACCGATGCGAAACGACGATAACGGTACGTCCTGCCGCCAAACGGCGGAGATTGCGCCTGATGATCATTTCGCTTTCGGCATCGAGGGCACTCGTCGCTTCATCGAAGATCAATATCCTTGGATTGACGATCAGAGCTCTCGCGATCGCGAGCCGCTGCTTCTGCCCGCCGGACAGGTTCGAGGCATCCTCCTCAAGCGTGGTGTCGAAGCCACGCGGCAACCGTTCGATGAACTCGTCGGCGCCTGCGAGCTGCGCTGCAGCGACGACCTCGGCAAAGGTGGCATCACGTTTCACGCAGGCGATATTGTCGCGAATCGTCCCACGAAAAAGGAAATTGTCTTGCAAGACAATCCCAAGGTTTCGGCGCAGATGCGCGAGGTCGAGCTCCCGCGAGTCATATCCGTCGATGCGCAGCAGTCCCTGCTGCACCGGATACATGCCCGAAATCAGCCTGGTGAGAGTCGTCTTGCCTGAGCCGCTCCGTCCCACGATCCCGAAGATCGATCCTGGCTCGACAGTGAAGGAGACATCATCAAGCGCCGGCGATCCCTCGGATCCGTAGCGAAAAGAGACACCTTCGAACTCGATTTTGCCGGCAAGGTCGGGCCGCAGCCCATCTTTCCGACCGTCGCGCTCAGGCTTCTGATTCATCACCTCGCCGAGCATTTTGACGGCAAGAGCCACTTCCTGGTATTCGTGCACCATGGTCACGAGCTGAACCAGGGGTCCGGAGACCCTGCCGGCCAGCATATTGAAGGCGACCAACGCGCCGATTGTCATTTCGCCGGCGAAGACATCGAGTGCCCCGACGGAGATGATTCCGAGCGTCATGATCTTCTCGAGAAGCCCGGTAAGTGCCTGAGCGCCTGCGGAGATCTTCTCGACACCGAATCGCATGGTCACGGACTGCGCGCAGCGGCTATCCCAAACTCTGCTCTGCGCTGGCTCCATCCCCAGCGATTTCACGGTGCGCATGCCGTGAACTGTTTCGACGAGGAGAGCCTGCCGCGCACCTTCCGCTTGGTACAGATCGTACAGTCGTCGCCGAAATGGACCCATAAGCAAGCCGACGACGGCGCCGCTCATGGCGGTGAAGGCCAGGACCATCAAAGTCAATTTGACGCTATAAAGCGCAAGGACTGGCAGGAAGACGAATAGCGAAAGCGCATCGAGGATCGTCAGAAACAAGCGCCCAGTCAGAAACTCACGGATCCTCGCCGCCTGCTGCATGTGCTTGACCAGGACCCCGGCGGCCATGTGCTCGAAAAACGTGACCGGCAGCCCGAGGAGATGACCGAACGTCTTCGTAGCAACGCGAATGTCGACCCTGTTGGTCGCATATAGCAACAAGTAGCGCCGCAGAAAGCCGAATATCGCGTCAAAGACGAGCGCTACGGCCGCTCCTGCCGCGAGTACGTACAGAGTGGTGAAGCTCTCGTGAACCAAAACCTTGTCGATGACGAGCTGGAAAAATATCGGGATGACGAGGCCCAACGCATAGAGCAGGATGGCGGCAATGGCGACGTCCCTGAACAGCCGCCATTGAAGAAGCAGTTCCGGCACAAACCACCGGAGGCCGAAACTTCCTCGGCCATCCTGTGTCAATTGCTCGCGCTTGATCAGGATCGCGTCACCGATCCACTGCGCACAGAATCGATCGCGCTCGACAACCAAGACCTCGTGCTTGCGGTCGGCGAGCGGGTCGAAGATGCTGACGACCTCGGTGCCATCAGTTCGCTGTCCTGCACCAAGGACAGCGATCCAGTTGCCATTGGCGAGCCTCGCGAGCGCCGGATAGGCCTCTCCAAGACGAATCAGCGCGCCCCAATCCAGCTTCGTGCTCCTCGCGCGCAGGCCTGCATCCTTCGCCATGCGCAGCAGGAGATTCAACGAGAGCGGGCCGGCTACCGCATACGCATGCTTCAAGCGTTCGACCGGCAGATCTATGCCATGGTGACTGGAAACCTTGGACAGGCATTCCAACGCCGTCTGGGTCGACAATTCGGGCGCGGGCGCGTCCGCAACATGATCCTTCGCGCCGCCAGCGGCATCGATGTCAGCGGAAGTTCGAAGAGACATTCAAAGACCGTGTGTTGGGCGCCAGCGTATCACGTACTCCCGACGCACCGTTGTGCGATTGAGCTGGCTGGTTCCGCCGGACCACGCCCGCATCAACCAGGCCTTGAAGCGCCTTCTGCATCACGTCGACCGAGTTGGCGAAGGATTCGACCGAGAAGATCAGCCGCTGAGAAAATACGCGCTTCGGGGCGTTGTTGGCGTCACGCTCTGTCGGTGAAAGACTGACCAGATCGACGCGGACGATGGTTCCGCTGACGGTGATTTCTTCGATTCCATCGGTATAAAGTTCGGCGTGCATCTTACGTCTCCTATGCTGCTAGCTGGGGTCTGAATAGGACGTCCACGGCGTAACTCGTCGCGTTGAAACTGCTCGTCGGGAACAAACTATCGGTCCCATACGCGTAGACGCCGTTGCCGCCGCTCGACGACGACGACGGAGCCGTTAGCGGTCCGCTCGTGAAGGAGCTGGCGAAGAGGTTTGGATCCGCAGAATAGCCTCCCGCACTGTGGTAAGACGCAATATACGTGGTCCCCGCCGCGATCGTCACCGGAGTGCTGAAGTTGACCTGCTGCCAGCCGCTCGCCGTTTCGTTGGTGAACGTGGCCGTCGCCAGAAGCGTGCCGGTACTGCTCCACAGATCGGCAACGTGCGTCCCCGTGTTGGACGGTCCCTTGTAGAAACGTAGCCCCATGATATCACCTGGGGTGGAGGCCTGGAATTTCATACCAACCTCGATCGCCTGGCCATCATTGGCCGATACAACACTCGGCGTGGGATTGGAGCTGAACAGGCTAGCGACGTTGGACGATGGGGCATGCACCGTCACGTTGACGGAGGCGCTTGCGGTGCCGCCCCGGCCGTCTGAGATGGAGTAGTCGAAAGAAGTCGGCCCGGTAAAGCCGCTCGCTGACGTAAACGTTACCGAATTGTTCTGGGCGTTGAAGCTGGCGGTCCCATTGGCGGCACCGCTCACGCCAGTGATCGTCAGAGCGTCTGCGTTCGGATCGGTATCGTTGGCAAGCAGTGCCGCCCCGTCGATAGTAAAAGGGACGCCTTGAGTGGCGTGGAAGCCGCTGTCAGTCGTAGCCACCGGCTGCTGGTTGCTGCCGCTGGTTCCGTTGAAGACGACGTCGACCCAGTAATTGCTGGCGTTGTACGTGCTGGTCGGGAACAGATTGCCGGCGCCGTAGGTGTAGACGCCGTTGATGCTCGCAGGAGCCGTGAGCGGACCGCTGGTGCGCGCGGTGGTAAAGTAGTTGGTGGTGGACGCATAATGGCCATTGCTGTGAAAGCTCGCCACGTAGGTCGTGCCAGCCGAGATGGACACGGGATTGTTGAATGTGACGGTCTGCCAGCCACTGCTGCCCTCGTTGGTGAACGTCGCGCTCGCCAGCAGCGTGCCGGTACTGCTCCACAACGAGCCCGTATGAGTTCCGGGATCGTTTGCACTCTTGTAGTACTTGACGCCAGTGATCGTGCCGGCCACGGAGGACGTGAATCTCACGCCAAGATTGACTTGCGACGCATCGGAATCCGACAGGATGGCCGGCGTGTCCGAGCTCGAGAACAGGCTCACGGTTGAGGGCGTTGTCGTCACCGTGAGATTGAACGTCTCGCTGGCTGACAGGCCGCCGAGATCGGTGACCGAGGCCTTGATGCTGAGGGTGCCAACATTGCTGGACGTTGGTGTACCGCTGAAGGTCCGCGTCGAGGCATTGAAGGTCAGCCATGCGGGAAGTGCCGTGCCGTCGGCGGCTGTCGCCGTGTAGGCGAGCGAATCCCCGGAATCGACGTCGGTGAAGGTACCCGCAGGCAGCGTCAAGGAGAATGGCGTACCGACCGTTGCGGTCTGATTGCCGGTCTGGGCGGCCAGCACCGGCGCGTCGTTGGCGCCATGGATTGTGACGGTGAGCGTGGTCGATGACGTAGCGCCGGCGGCATCGCGCATCGTATAATTGAAGATATCGCTGAGCGTGTCGCTCGATTGCCGCAAGGCCTGCACGGCCGCATTGGTCTCGTTGACCGTATATGTGAAGCCGCCCGAGGCATTGAGCACAAGGCTGCCGTGGGCTCCAGACAGCGCTGAACCGAGTGTGCCGCCGGTCGAGCCGAAGCTGACGGCGGTGACCGTCTTGGTATCGCCCGCGTCGGGATCGGTATCGTTGGCCAGCACGTTGCCAGTCGCCGCCGTGCCACCGACGCTGTTGCTCACGCCGCCCTTTTCGGTGGCATCACCGCTGTCGGCGACCGCGGTTGGCGCCGTATTGTTGGGACTGGAGGAGCCGTTGAAGACGACGTCGACCCAGTAATTGCTGGCGTTGTACGTGCTGGTCGGGAACAGATTGCCGGCGCCGTAGGTGTAGACGCCGTTGATGCTCGCAGGAGCCGTGAGCGGACCGCTGGTGCGCGCGGTGGTAAAGTAGTTGGTGGTGGACGCATAATGGCCATTGCTGTGAAAGCTCGCCACGTAGGTCGTGCCAGCCGAGATGGACACGGGATTGTTGAATGTGACGGTCTGCCAGCCACTGCTGCCCTCGTTGATGAACGTCGCGCTCGCCAGCAGCGTGCCGGTACCGCTCCACAACGAGCCCGTATGGGTTCCGGGATCGTTTGCACTCTTGTAGTACTTGACGCCAGTGATCGTGCCGGCCACGGAGGACGTGAATCTCACGCCGAGATTGACTTGCGACGCATCGGAATCCGACAGGATGGCCGGCGTGTCCGAGCTCGAGAACAGGCTCACGGTTGAGGGCGTTGTCGTCACCGTGAGATTGAACGTCTCGCTGGCTGACAGGCCGCCGAGATCGGTGACCGAGGTCTTGATGCTGAGGGTGCCAACATTGCTGGACGTTGGGGTACCGCTGAAGGTCCGCGTCGAGGCATTGAAGGTCAGCCATGCGGGAAGCGCCGTGCCGTCGGCGGCTGTCGCCGTGTAGGCGAGCGAATCCCCGGAATCGACGTCGGTGAAGGTACCCGCAGGCAGCGTCAAGGAGAATGACGTACCGACCGTTGCGGTCTGATTGCCGGTCTGGGCGGCCAGCACCGGCGCGTCGTTGGCGCCATGGATCGTGACGGTGAGCGTGGTCGATGACGTGGCGCCGGCGGTGTCGCGCATTGTGTAATTGAAGATATCGCTGAGCGTGTCGGTCGACTGCCGCAAGGCCTGCACGGCCGCATCCGTCTCGTTGACCGTATATGTGAAGCCGCCCGAGGCATTGAGCACAAGGCTGCCGTGCGCTCCAGACAGCGCTGAACCGAGTGTACCGCCGGTCGAGCCGAAGCTGACGGCGGTGACCGTCTTGGTATCGCCCGCGTCGGGATCGGTATCGTTGGTCAGCACGTTGCCAGTCGCCGCCGTGCCACCGACGCTGTTGCTCACGCCGCCCTTTTCGGTGGCATCACCGCTGTCGGCGACCGCGGTTGGCGCCGTATTGTTCGGACTGGAGGAGCCGTTGAAGACGACGTCGACCCAGTAATTGGAGGATCTGAAGGTATTCGTCGGGAACGTGCTTCCGGATCCGTAGGCATAGACCCCGTTGCTGCCAGCCGGAGCCGTTAGCTGCCCGTTGGCAAGCGATGTCGCGAAATAGTTCTGGGTACCGGAATAATTGCCGTTGGTGTGGTAGGATGCGACATAGGTGGTGCCTGCCGTAATCGCCACAGGCGTGGAGAAGTTGACCTGTTGCCAGCCGCTGGCTGTCTCGTTCGTGAATGTCGCAGTTGCGAGCAGGGTTCCGGTCGAGCTCCAGAGATCCGCAATATGGGGACCCGTATTCAACGATCCCTTGTAGAAGCGCAGGCCGGTTATCGTCCCGTTTACCGATGCGGTGAACTTGACTCCGACTTCGACGGAGCTGGTATCCCCGGAATTGGGGACGCTTGGCGCATCATTGGTGCCGAACAGGCTCTGCGCGAAGACCGGATAGTTGACCTTGAGGGACACTTGGCCGGAACCACTTTGGCCGCTCGTGTCTGTGATCGTGTACGTGAAACTCGCCGCGCCGGCATAGCCATTGGTAGGAGCAAAGGTCACCGTCTGGTTCTGCGAGTTGTAGCTTACGCTTCCGTTGACCGAGTTACCGACGCTGGTGAGCGAGAAAGCCAGCCCGGAGGGATGGGTGTCGTTCGCAAGCAACGTCGATGCCGCAATATTCAGCAAGCCATTCTGGGTAACCGTGAAGCCACTGTCGCCATTAGCTTGTGGCGAAGCCACGCCTGAATCATCGAAAACGACGTCTACCCAGTAATTCGGGGCTTTCGTGGAGGAAACGTTGCCGGGGAAGGTCGGGCCGCTGCCATAGGCATAGACACCGTTAAGGCTGCTACCCGGCGCGGTGAGCGCACCTTTCGTAACGCCTCCATAACCGATGAAGTAGAAGTCGGTTGCGGAATAGTGACCGGTGTTCGCGTGGTAGGAAGCAACATACGTCGTGCCAGCGTTCACACTGACAGGCGTGGCGAAATTAACCTGCTGCCAGCCGCTCGCGGTTTCGTTGGTGAAGGTGGCGCTCGCAAGCAGCGTGCCGTTTGCGGTCCAGAGATTTCCGCTGTGGGTGCCAGTATTCTGAGGCCCTTTGTAGAAGCGAATGCCGGTGATCTTCCCCGACACGGCCGGGACGAATCTGACGCCAAGCTCAACCGAGGCGGAGTCGCTGTCTGAGAGCAACGCAGGCGTATCGGTGCTACTGAAGAGTGTCAGGTTGGAAGATGGTGTGACCGTGTAGGTTGCGCCCGCACCGGATGTTTCCAGGTTCAGGCTGTCGTCCACCGCCCTGGTTTTGAGATTATAGGTCCCTTGGGCCCCTGTGACGAACGTGTATGACCAGGTCACGGTCGCCGCGCCGACATTGCTGTTGGTTGGGTGCCAGGTGCTTCCACCATCTGTAGAAATTTCGACGCCGGCAATCTTTCCGCCCGCGTCATTGGCCGTTCCCGTCACCGTGATCGATTGCCCCTCGACAACGCTGGCGGCGGAGAGATTGCCGATACTAGACGTCGGCGCCGCTGTGTCGGTCGACCGAATCGCGGCCGTCAGGTTTGCTTGCAGCGTCGCCGGCTGAACGCCCATATCAGCGAAAAGGTTGACCATCGCCTGCTGGACATTAGGGTCTACCGGAGTCGCAGGTCCGTCGTGGTCGCTTGCAAGCGCCCACGGCCAGTTGATCGAACCTGCCGAGAATATCAGTGCGCCACTGACGGGATCCCGATGCAGCACGAGATTGTGGGTTGCCGTGCCGTTTGCGAACGAGTTGCCATAATCGAGGAGAAGCTGTCCATTCACCTGCAATGTGGTAGATGAGACACTCATCAACCCCGCTGGGCGAAATCCGTTGTCCGGCGCCGTGTCCCATTCAACGCCTAACAGGCCAGGTACCAGCGAGGCGGTCTGCCCGGGTGACGTTTGCGCGACGGCCGTATTGCGCCAGAAGCGCAATTGGGTCATCGGATACGGTATCGTGATCGTATCATACCGGAATGCATTGACCGCGAACAATGTACCGGTCAACTCGTTCGAAGGGAGAGGCGGACCGAACCGCGGGTCAGAGTAATTGCCGGTCGCCTGTCCTGTTGGATCAATCAACGCATTTGCGTGCGTATCCTTGTAGCTAATGAGTGTGCGATTGGCTGATCCGCTGCCATCGATGCTGGGTGCCAACCTTGTTTTCCAATAGATCTCGTTGCCCGTGAGAAAGGCAAGGTTCACGCCAGCATGCGCTGCGGCCTGTACGTTGGCACGCTGAGCTTCGGTCCAATACTCGTCATGCCCCGCGTCCATGAAGACTTTGTGATTGAGCAACAACGAGCCGTTCGTCGCAGCATCGATTCCCGAAATGTAAGAAACGTCGTACCCGTTTTGCTCGAGCCACTGAATGGCTGCAAACTCAGCCGTGAACGGGGAGTCTCCCCCCTCGGAAAAGGTTCCCTCGCCGTCACGCGTTATGAGGGGACGATTGTAACTGACCGCGTAGGCTGATCCACGGACGCCCGGACCATTCCCGAAATATAGGTTGGCCCCTCCCCAGCCGTTGTAGGCTTGCCAGTCCTGATCACTTGTCTGGAGGACGATGTCGCTGTGCGATGCGTCGTTCCTTATGATGAATGGGATCTGGAAAATCTCGTTGCCGTTGACGACGCTGGCGATGTAGACGCCCGAGACCGCATCGCTCGGTACGCTCCAGGAATCGGTCACGCTCCAATTGCCGGCATCGACGAGGCCGGTCGACGGATCGCGCAATGGATCGGGTTGGACGACCGCCGTTGCGGCCTGATGCTGCAGGCTCGTAACCAGCCTGGCACCATCCCCGCCGTAATAGCCGAGCCGGAAGACATCGACGCGATAGTTCGGGTTGCCGGTCAGGTTGTTGATCTTGAATTGGACCGTCCCTCCGACATTGGTGCTGATCGCTGTCGCAAACCCTTCGGTCAGAGTTGAATTCTCGCCCGGCTGAATCTGCCAGACACTCTTCGGCGTACCTGGCTTCTGGTTTTCCAGCACGATGGGATTCGTGGGCGGATCGGAAACAATGGTGCCTCCCTGCCCATTGCTTTCAAACTTCCAATTCGAGTTCATCCCCGAGAACAGCAAGGAGACATTGGCCGCACCATTGCTGAAATCGACCGTGCTGATGTTCGAGCTATTGTCGTAGTGGACGGTCGCCGACATCGACGATGTAAAGGGAAGATCCTTCAAGTCGATGAGGTTGCCTGGCGCAAGCGGCGCTCCCGGCGACGAACCCGCGATCAAGCCGTGGAAGTTGGCCGACTGATCGAGGACAAGCGTGCCAGTTCCCGTTTCGAACGACACCGTTATGCCGGAGAACGATCCATTCAAGAACTGGCCGGAAACCGAACCTCCGATATCCAGGATCGCCTTGTCTGCAATCTCGAAAGATCCAGAACCGCTGACGTCACCCTTGAACTCCCCGGTCGGAATGCGATTGCCGAGGAACGCTCCTACCTCGACTGTCCCATTGTTCAGCACATCGCCTTCGACGATAAACGGCGAGCCGGCATCCAACGAAAGCGTCGCACCTGCATCGAGGATCAGACTCCCAATATCAACACCGGCCGAGCTCGTGACGACATACGTTCCTGCCGCATCGAGGAAGGCAGCGTCGATGGCGCCTGGGAGCCCGGCGCTCCAGTTCGCTGCGACATTCCAGGCGCCGTCAGTCGGATGGACCCAGTGAGTGGCGCCGGGAGTGGAAGCCGATTGTGATTTCTGCGCCGCTTCGCCCGCCACAGATGAGAACGTTGGCGCCAGGCCATTATGACCGCTCGTCAAAGACGTCGAAGACAGCAGCGCAGGCAGTCGCGAGCGGGAAGGTGCAGCGAAGAGAGCGGGCATAACGCCGCGCAAGCCCGCCGAGTCGGCCCGAGACGTCCGTTCGAAGAACGAGGCGTCCCCCCCTGCCGCGAATGACCCGCTTACTGACCGATCAACAACCCGCGGAGCCCAGAGGCCAAGTGCGTCGAAACTCGCGAAAGCGCTGGCGAACGGCGATTCCTGCCAAAGGGCTGGAATATCCTGCTCCCAAAAAACGTGCCGAGTTCCCCGGCCGAAGGCGGTCGCCTTTTGAATCAGCATGAGCATACCGATTAAATGATTAATCGCCTCTTAATATTTTAATTGCATTTTAAACCACGGTCAATTCAATACATATAATTTAAGCCGGCATCGATATCGGCCGAGTGGTGCTAACGCGAGGCAAACTGCGGCAGTCGCGTGATTTCGCTCAGATATTTGCCGTAGCCGCTCTTCTCCAACGGTTGAGCCAACGCTAGAAGTTGATCGCGATCAATGAAGCCAAGTCTGAACGCGACCTCTTCGAGGCACGCAATCTTCATTCCCTGCCGCTTTTCCAGGGTCTGGACGAACGTCCCTGCGTCGATGAGAGATTCGACCGTGCCGGTATCCAACCACGCAAATCCCCGCCCCATGCGTTCAACGTGGAGCGTATTGGCCGAAAGGTAACGCATCTGAAGATCGGTAATCTCGAGCTCGCCGCGCGCCGATGGCTCGACACGGCGAGCGTAGCGGACGACGCGGTTGTCGAAAAAATACAGCCCTGTGATTGCCCAGTTCGAAGCCGGCCGTTTGGGTTTCTCTTCGATCGACACGGGGCGGTCCGCTTCATCAAACGCGACCACGCCGTACCGTTCTGGGTCTCGCACGTGATAGGCAAAGACGGTTGCGCCTTCCGCGCGACCTGCCGCCCTGGCAAGCAACTCGCTCAGGCCATCGCCGAAGAAAATATTATCCCCAAGCACCATCGCCACGCGATCGCTTCCGATGAAATCGGCCCCGACAATGAACGCGTCTGCCAGACCAGCGGGTCGGGTTTGTTCGGCATAGCTAAGCTTGATCCCCCATTGGCTGCCGTCGCCTAGCAATCCCTCGAACTGAGACCGATCCGAAGGCGTGGTAATGATCAGAATTTCGCGGATCCCTGCCAGCATCAGCGTCGACAGGGGATAGTAGATCATGGGCTTGTCATAGATCGGGAGCAACTGCTTGCTGACCACTCGTGTGATCGGATAGAGGCGCGTTCCGCTGCCGCCAGCCAGCACGATTCCCTTCAGCATCGGTTTCTCCTCCGACCAGCTGGTCCAGACAAGCTTGGAGTGAATGGCGCCAAGGCGCCAGGCGAATCCCGAACACGCGTTCGGCCTTGGATGAGTCCAGGCGCGAGTTCCGAGGCCGACGCGCAGCGGTCGGAAACTCCTCAGTCGTTATCGCCTCGAGCGCCCGAATCCGCGCTCCACGACGGGAACACTCGTGGAAGATTGCCTGCGCAAAATCGTGCCAGCTTGCCTCACCTTGGCCACCGAGATGAAAGATCCCGGCGGTGGCCCTGCGATCTTCCGTTACTGACTGTTGTGCGATCCGGAGGACGGCTTCCGCGAGGTCGAACGCGTAAGTCGGGTTACCATGTTGGTCGCTGACAACCCTCACGACCTGCTGCGTCTCGCATAGCCGCAGCATCGTTCGGACGAAGTTGCTGCCATAGGGACTGTAAAGCCAGGAGCATCTGATCACGGTCGCGAGCGGGTGCGCTGCCAATACAGCAGCCTCCCCAGCAAGCTTGGATGCGCCGTAGACGTTCAACGGCGCCGGAATGTCGCTTTCGTCGTACGCCTCGGGTTTCGCACCGTCGAATACATAGTCGGTCGAGAGATGGATGAGCGGAATGTTCATTTGCCACGCGACATCCGCCAGCGCGGCCGCGCCATCGCGATTGATGCTGAAGGCCCTCGCCACTTCAGATTCGGCCTGATCTACCGCCGTATAGGCGGCCGTGTTGATGATCGCAGACGGCCCGATCGACGCAATGAGCTTGTCGATACCTTCCCGGTTCTCTAGATCGAGTTCTGGGCGCCCGAGAGCGATCGCAGGCAAACCGCGCCTTGTGGCAAGATCACGAAGGCACATTGCCAGCTGACCATTCCGTCCGGCAAAGAGGATTGGTCGATCTGTCATCTCGACCTCAGCTTTGGGCGGCCAGGAGACCCAGACGCGAGCCGTCATAGACTCCGCTGCGAGCACGCTCCCACCAGGCACGGTTCTTGAGATACCATCCGACGGTTTCGAACAGGCCGTGTTCGAAGGTTCTGATCGGTTTCCAGCCGAGCTCGCGATGTGCTTTCGATGCGTCTATTGCATAGCGGGCATCATGCCCGGGTCGATCCGGCACGAACGTAATGAGAGAACGTCTGCACCCTGCGCCCGGAGATAAGCGATCCACAACGTCACAGATCCGGGTGACGACCTCCAGGTTGGATCGCTGGGCATCTCCGCCGAAGTTGTACTTCTCGCCGGGCCTTCCTTCGTGCAAAAGTCGTATCAAGCCCGCGGCATGATCATCGACGTGAAGCCAGTCGCGGATATTCCTTCCGTCGCCATAGACCGGCAGAGGCTTCCGGTCGATCGCATTGAGAATCGTCAGCGGGATGAGCTTTTCCGGAAACTGATACGGCCCGTAATTGTTCGAGCAGTTCGACACGATCACCGGCAGGCCGTAGGTCCGAAACCATGCGAGTGCGAGGTGGTCCGCGGCGGCCTTGCTCGCCGAATAGGGCGAGCTCGGCCTGTAGGGCGTATCCTCGCGAAATAGATCATCTGGTCCCAACGAGCCGTAGACTTCGTCTGTCGACACATGGATGAATCGGAAGTGCTTCCGCCTCGAAGCCGGTAGGCGTTCGTAGTAGGCTCTGGCCGTCTCCAAGAGCGTGTAGGTGCCAACCACATTGGTATTGACGAAGGCGTCGGGTCCGTTGATGGAGCGGTCGACGTGGCTTTCGGCGGCCAGATGTATGATCGCGTCAGGCTCATAGTCGGCGAACGCAAGATCCATGGCCGCGCGATGGCAGATGTCGGATTGCAGGAACGCATAAGTCTCCAGCTTCTCGATGCTCGCGAGCGAAGCCAGATTGGCTGCATACGTCAACTTGTCTATGTTGATCACTGCGGCACCAGTCTGTAGCACCAAACGGCGACAGACCGCAGAACCGATAAAGCCCGCTCCGCCGGTCACCAAGATACGCATTCTACTCGTCTCCACTAGTCGAAAACGCAACCGAGCTGGCTGAGCGTAGGAAGAGTCTGATCCTTTGGCGACACGTGGGCTTCTGAGGGCGTCACGGGCCACTCGATCGCTAATGTTGAATCAGCCCAGTAAACGCCGCCGTCATGACTTGGGGCATAGACCTGGTCGACTTTGTATAAGACGACGGTTTTGGGCTGCAGCGTACAGAAGCCGTGCGCGAACCCCTTCGGAATGAATACCTGCTCGCCGCGTTCACTATCCAGCTGTATCGAGATGTGCTTGCCGAAGCTGGGCGATGAACGCCGAAGGTCAACTGCAATATCGAGAATCGCCCCGCTCAACACCCGGATCAACTTCGCCTGGGCGAAGGGCGGCCGCTGGAAGTGCAGGCCGCGCACCGTGCCGATCCGATCCGAGCTGGACTGATTGTCTTGAACAAAGTCATGGAGAATTCCCTTCTCTGCAAACGCTGATCGCTGGAAGGTCTCAGAGAAGTAACCGCGGGCGTCGGAAAACCGATCTGTGCGAATGACTTTGACATCAGGGATCGCCAAGGATCGCAGCTCCAACATTGGGTACCCTTCTGCCCGCTCTCAATTCGTTGAGGCGGACCATAATCCCCGTCGAGATTAATCTTTCACGCTCACAATCAACCACGAAACCGTCGCACGATTTCGGCGAAAGCCGTTGATCAGCCTGCAAGTCACGGAAATCTCAGGGCATTAGCAAACGCCCCTTTGAGCAAAACCGCCACACCTGCATTTTTCATCTCCGCTTAG
Source organism: Bradyrhizobium sp. USDA 223 (assembly GCF_044909005.1). Taxonomy (NCBI): domain Bacteria; kingdom Pseudomonadati; phylum Pseudomonadota; class Alphaproteobacteria; order Hyphomicrobiales; family Nitrobacteraceae; genus Bradyrhizobium; species Bradyrhizobium sp. USDA 223. The sequence goes on along the minus strand of NZ_JBIYDR010000001.1, from coordinate 1,820,423 downwards.
ATTAATATATTGTCTATTTAATTTGGCAAGCAGGTTTTTATAAGGTATATAATTTCATACCATCTCGCAGATCGCTTTAAATGCCGCCTGCGGGCGGGCGGGCGCAATGTGACCAATCGTCGGACAGGTACGTGATGCTTCAGAACAATCTTCAACATGCGGATAGAATGCGGCTGCCGGTGAACGGACCGGCTCAACCCGCCCAGGCAGACGGCGGAGGGATCACCGACATCATCAATTTCGGCATCGGGCTTCTACGGCGCCAGTATCTCGTAATCCTTGTTACCGCCGTACTCGCCACTGCGGCCAGCTTGCTCTATCTCCGTTTGGTCTCCCCAACCTATACGGCGCAGGTTCAGATCCTGTTGGCCAATCCCAGGCCTCAATTTGTCCAGCAGCAATCACTCCTTGCCGAACCGGCCTTCGATCTCAGTCAAATCGAGACCCAGCTTCAGCTCCTGAGGTCAAAGGCCAATGCGGTTGCGGTAATCGACAAGTTGAAACTGGCCGACGATCCGGACTTTAGCGCGTCCGGCCTCACTTTGCAGGCGATCTGGCAACGAATTTGGCCATGGCCGTCGATCAGATCGAAGAAGGATGCGCCACACGAGACGAATGGCGAACCGTCGGACACTCTCGTAGACGCATTTCTCAGTCGGCTTTCCGCTGGACGTGTCGGGTACAGCCGGGTCATTGAGATCAGCTACAGTTCGAGCAACGCAGCTCGAGCCGCGGAGATCGTGAATGCGATAGCCGACACTTATGTTGCAGACCAGCTCAATGCAAAATTCGACGCCAATCGCAAGGCAACCAGTTGGCTGCAGGAGAGGCTGCGTGATCTCGGCGACCAAGCCCTCGCCGCGCAACGTGCCGTCGACGTCTACAAGGCTCAGAACAACATTGTTTCTCTGGGTGGAAAGCCCATCGACGAGCAGCAGATCACGGAGATCAACAATCGACTGGCCGCCGCACGTGCTCAGACATCTGAAGCCACCGCCAAGTTGGCTCGTTATGAAACTCTCCTTGCCGTCGACCCGAAAAGGCCGTCCTCGATAGACAATCTGGATGCTATCGGGACGGATGCGCTGAACAGCCAGATTATTACGGGGCTGCGCCAGCAATATCTGGAGCTCACCAGGCGTGAGGCCGAGTTGGCCGCGAGAGTCGGTCGTGACCACTTGGCAGTCGTCAATATCCGGAACCGCGCACGAGAGTTCCGCGTCTCCATTTTTGACGAGGTCAAGAGACTTGCCGAGGTCAGCCGAAGCGAATTCGAACTGGCTAAACAGCGCCAGGAAGAGATCGAAAAGCAATTGACCAAAGCCGTTTCGCAATCCCGTTCGGTCAATTCTGCTGAGCTGACCATCAAGGACTTGGAAAGCAGGGCAAAGGGCCTGCATAGCTTGTACGAGACCTTCCTTCAGCGTTACATGGGCTCTACACAGCAGGAGACGTTTCCCACCTCGGATACGCGGGTACTTTTTCCGGCTTCGCCGCCGGCGAGCAAGAGCAAGCCGAAAGCAAGGTTGATCCTGGCGTTTGGTATTCTCGGCGGCCTCGCGCTGGGCATCGGCTTGGCGCTCCTCAGAGACCTCATGGACCGCGTCTTTCGGACCTCTTCACAGGTGGAAACCGTACTGGAGTTGCCTTGTCTATCTTTGGTCCCGTTGCTGCCGGCCCGCAAATCTCCCAAACCACCAATCCGCCTTCAGAAGACCGATGATGATGTTCAGCGACGAATAGCCTCGTCTCCAACCGCAATTCATCAGACCGTGGTCGGGATGCCACTATCTCGATATACGGAGGCCATTCGTTCCATCAAGCTAGCCATCGACCACAACCCGGCGAAAATTTCCTCCCAGGTCATCGGCATTACCTCTGCGTTACCGAATGAGGGGAAGACCACGATTGCAGCCTCGCTCGCACAGTTGATCGGGCACACCGGCAAAAGAGTTATCATCGTCGATTGCGACCTCAGGAATCCCTCACTGACCGGCATCTTCGCGCCCAAGGCGGCCTGTGGGATCATCGAAGTTGCAAACGGTAGCCGGTCGCTCGCCGACGCTGTCTGGAGGGACCCGGCGACCAATCTTGCATTTCTGCCCGCCGTGCGCCGGGGACCTTTGCTTCACACCAGCGAAATTCTTTGTGCGGACTCGATAAGCAAGCTCTTCGACCGTTTACGGGCCGAGTATGACTACATCATCGTCGACCTTCCGCCATTGACACCGTTGGTGGATGTTCGAGCCACGTCATCCCTGATTGACTGCTACATTCTCGTTGTTGAATGGGGCCGGACCAAGATTGATGTAGTGCAACACGCACTGCACACGGCACCGAACATTCACGAATCTCTGATTGGGGCAGTTCTCAGCAAGACCGATACCAAGGCGATGGCTCGATATGACGGGCATCGGAGCTACTACTACCATGATAGCCATTACATCCGTTATGGCCTTTCTGGCTCTTGAGGCTGGCTCATAGCGGCCTGCCCCTTTAGCTGGCCTGAGGGACCAGCGGAGTGGCCGCACAACACCACGGGTGTTCACATGATGGTCCGGCTTGTCATATTGGCCGAGTTGGTGGCGATTGCCGCGGCGTTCGCAATGCCGGAGAGCCTGCAGGCCTGGGTATTGATATCGGTGGTACTCGCAACCGCGGCGCTAATGGTCGCGATCTTTCCACCGCCCTCCTCCCTCGGGCTCGCTAAACTACTCCGTCCTAGTCTCGTCGTTGTACTCGCGGCTCCGGCGCTCTGGATGGCTTTGCAGGCGGTGCCGATGCCGATTGGCAAACTCGGCAATCCCATTTGGGCAACTGCATCGGCGACCTTAAACGAGCCCCTCGCCGAAAAAATCACAGTCGACACCACGGCGACCATGGTCTCGCTCGTGCAGTATTGCGCCGTGCTTGCTGCAGCTCTCGCTGCAGCAGTCATCGCGCTTGACCGGTATCGCGCAGCGCAACTGCTACATATTCTGCTGTCGATAGCCACAATCGTTACCGCCTTGTGGTTCGGCAGGGAAATAGCCGGTGTGGCTGGGCCCGATGGCTCGACCGTCGCGGTGCTCGGTGTGTTGCTCTCCTGCGCAACGGCAATTCGTGCGGTCGATCAAATACTCCGACGCAGTCGACCAGGGACAATTGCGCTAGGCCCGCTCCCTGCGCTGTCAGTCGCGACCATCGCATTGATTGTCTGTATGGCGGCGCTGCTCATTCGGGGCAACGCGACTGCAGTCGTCTCGGCCATCCTCGGCTTAGAAATCTTGCTCTCGGTGTTCGCGGTTCGCAGGTGGTTCCCGGGATTGTGGGGTACTGCTGGCGTCCTTGCGACTGCCACGATTGTCTTCATTGCCACGGCTACGGTCATTCCCTTCAGAACGAACACCGACCTGACGATCGTCTTGTCAACGAGCAGTCAGGCCGCAACAGAACGGATGCTGCAGGACGTCGCGCCGGCAGGATCCGGTGCGGGTGCTTCGACGGTACTTTTGCCGATTTACCAGGACGCCGGCGTTGGCGACTCGCCAGAGAGACCAACCGCCGCCGCCACAATCGTTATAGACATGGGATGGGCTTTTCTTTGCGCCGTCGTGGTTGCTGCCTTGCTCTGCGCTACTGTGCTGATCCGACGTGCTCTGTTACGTGCTTACGATTACGTCTTCCCAGCGCTGGGCGCCGGCGCTTTGATTGCAGTGACGATACTCGCGTTCTCCGATCATGGAATTCTGGGATTGGGAGCATCGCTTTTGGTCGCTGCGCTTATTGGTCTGGCGTTCGGTCAAAGCCTCTCCGACGCAGCACGTGATGCCATATCGTCTGGGTCGAAAGCGACGTCTGACCAAATTGCAGATCAAGCACCTGCGCCTCGCCGAACGTTGACCCCAACGCTAGTCGCCATTTGGCCCCGCGTTAGCCTGATGGTACTTGGTATTGTGCTGATCGTGGAAGCAGCGTGGATGGCTCTTCCTGAGCGGTATCTCGGCGCAAGATCGTCTTTGCCGTCAGTTCTGTCGACTGCAGCAGCAGGGCCGAGCGCGATGTCAAAGACGAGTTCCCTTGCGGCAGCGCGTGAAGATCTATGGATCCGAGGGGGATCAAGATTCAACCGGGATTCGGCTCTGGCTGCCGACGAACAAAGGACAGCTCCCCCCATGACTTCGGACGAGTTTGCCCGCGCATTGCGCTCTTCGCCACTCCGCGGTGACATTTGGCTCTTGCTCGCGGCGACGTCGAAGCACAGTTCGCCTCAGCCCAACACGGCAGCGATGCTTAGAATGTCATACTATACTGCGCCGAATGATTTGGACCTGCTTCCGTTGCGCGTATCGGTCGCACTCGCCGCAGATGTCATGGTGCGGGAGCCCGACCTGCGTGAATTGATCAAACGGGACGTCAGCCTCGTCGTTAGACATCGGCCTGCCCTCAAGCCAGCCCTTGTGACCGCGTACCGGTTAGCCTCGGCTGATGGGAAGATCTATTTCGAAGGCCTGATTTCGGAACTCGATCCGGCGTTCCTCGACCAGGTGCACGCGCAGAGTTCGCGAAGGGGTTCTCGCTAACTTCAAGAGCGCGCCTTCAGCCCAAGCCGCGATCGCAGATCGGCGACAAAGGGGCGCACGCCATTAAATGCGCGGAACCGGGGTTTTTGCTTGATAAGAGCGATTAATTAATAAATAATTAAATATTAAATAGCAGAGCCCCGGCACATGAACTTCGTGAACCGACATTTCCCCAATCGGGAGGTTACGGATCGTCTCAGTCCCGAACCGACGGTATCCCGCGAGCCCAAATGGCCCCTCCGTTATGACGCGGTCGAGCACGTGGTGCTCGGTGCTGATGTTGCGACTATTCTGTTTGCCAGCCTCGTCTCTACATTGCTTTACCAAGCTCAGTATGGGCAAGCCGCGGCCAACTTCGCCAACGCGCTTGGCCTGGCGCTGGTTAGCGCAGCTTGTCTCGTTTGCCTGCTGAAGACCTACGGCCTTTATCAGCCGGTTGAGCTCCTCGTCCTCCGGAACCAGATGCGCGCGGTCTGTTTGGCTTGGATGTCCTCAGTACTTTTCATCTTGGCGGTGTACGGCTTCGCAATTCGCCCGGACACCTCTCAGCACCCAGTCCTGCTCTTCGCCGTCTTGGGCCTGAGCTTACTTTTGGGCGAACGGTGGGGAGTCAAGGTGCTTCTCGGAAGGGCCCTGAGCGGCAGGAGGTTCGCCACTACAAACATTGTTCTGATCAGCGATCAACCATTGGCGAAGAACGTGGGATTGTCCGAGACCTTGTCGATGCACGGGTATCTCATCAAGGGACGGTTCAGCTTGCCTCCGTTAGGCTTCGGTCCTGCCTGCCGAAGGCGGCTCACGACGCGCGTCATCGACTACATCCGCACCTGCAATCTCGATCAGGTGGTGGTGGAAGCTGAACCGGAGCGATGGCCCGAACTGCGAGCCTTTGTTGCCGATCTGCGCGTTTTGCCCTTCCCGATTATATTCGTGCCCGTTGGCACGACATCCGAATTGCTTCGACACCCCAAGCGGAGTCTTGGAAGCGCCGTTTGTGTAGAACTCCAGCGTGGCCCCCTCACACCGCTGGAGTGCGCGATCAAGCGGACGATTGACGTAATCGGTGCGGGCCTCGCATTGGTGATGCTCGCCCCGCTGCTTGCGCTCACCGCGGTGGCGATCAAGTTAGATTCCCCCGGGCCTGTATTCTTTCGGCAGCAACGCTGTGGCTTTAACGGCCGAATCTTCTTGATCCGTAAATTCCGGACCATGCGTGTGCTCGAGGACGGACCCGTAATCCTTCAGGCCAACCGCGCCGATCGACGCGTTACCCGCGTCGGCAAATGGCTGCGCCGAATGAGCTTCGATGAATTGCCGCAACTGTTAAACGTTCTCGATGGCAGCATGTCGCTCGTGGGCCCACGTCCTCACGCCGTGGCTCACGACAGTGAATTTGACAAGCTTGTGCGAAACTACGCGCTTCGGCATCGGGTCAGGCCAGGATTGACTGGCTGGGCTCAAGTCCATGGCTGCCGGGGCGCCACTCCCACAGCAGTCATGGTCGAAACACGTGTCCAATATGATCTCTGGTACATCGACAACTGGAGTCTTGGGCTGGATCTCGCAATCCTCCTGCGAACTCCGGTAGAGGTCTTGCGAGGGCGCAATGCCTACTAGAGCACAGATCATGCGAGTAGCGCCTGCCAATCGCCGACTAGTCACGCCCGCTGGCGAAGCTTCGGACTTGCTGCGCCAATGCGAAACTCTTCAATTCTCCGGCCAGACTTCATTGCGGCAACCAACCAGCGCGGCCGCTTACCACGTCCCGACCAGGTCTCGGCCGTCTGCGGATTCCGATACTTCGGCAGCACCCGAGGATATTTGCGTCTCGGCTTGCCGGTCGAAGACGCGCCTGCCGGGCTCGAATCCGCCAAAACAGCCATCCCGCCCCCAAGTGCCGCTAAGCGCTTTTCCAGCTCGTTCTTTTCCGCCTTGATCCGGTCAGACAGGATCCCGCTGATTTCCTCATGAAGCGACCAGAGATCGTCAAGGGACATCGCCTCTAACTCAAGTTTCTTAGCCGACATGGTCTCACCGTGTAGTTGCGCCCAATCAAATATCGCCTCTGTCCATATATTAATCAAGACAGAGAATCCCGATTATCCCAAGAGAATGTGGGGAACCGAACTGGAACTGTCGCTCCAGATAACTGGGTCCACGTTAATAATCAAGCCGGGAAAATGAGCGATCCGCACAATTTAACTACGGACAGGACATGAGCACATCTATTTGCTTAATCGCCGTGCGGGAACTGCTCAAGCCCCATCAGAGATGGCATATGGCCGATCCCGTCAGGGACCTGCCACGCCGCAGCATTAGATGCTGACGCGCCGGACTGCTTTTTGTTAAGCCTCGGCTTGCCTACCGCCTTGCGGCCTCCCCCGAGACGCAAACGGCAGCTAATAATCCCAATCTCCTTCAGCGCGCGCCGTCTGAGCTCGATTTGGAAGCTCAGGGCCCGGATATTGGACAACACGGTCGGCGGAGCCGCAAACCGGCCGACTGAATCCTGAAGACGTTCAAGAGGATACTCTATCAAACCATGCCTCCTCTACGCATCTTCGCAAGATTCTTTGCCACCGAGATCAATTAATAAAATAATCGTCGCAATAATTATTAAATAATATATAATAGATTTATTGCATGGTCAATTTGAGCACTGATTTGGTCAAACATTCATTCGTCACTGACGAAGAATGGCTGGATGACGACGGGTCAGTCGAGAGATGCTAATGCGAAGGCAAGATCTCGAAGCCATGGATTTTGAGGAACTTTGGCTCCTTCACGAGGAGCTGACAAAGATTCTCGCCGAAAAGATCACCGCCGAAAAGCGAGAGCTAGAAAAGCGTCTTGCGCAGCTCAACCAGCCGGATCAACTCGGTGGAGCTGAAAGCGGGGCGACTGAGGCGGGAACAGGCCAGCCGCCCCGTCGCAAATACCCGAAGGTCGTGCCGAAGTACTTCAATCCGCTTCAGCCAACAGAGACTTGGTCCGGACGTGGTAAGCAGCCCCGCTGGCTCGTTGCCGCCCTGCAATCGGGCCACACGCTCGAGGAGTTCAAGATCCCCGAGAACGGTGAATCGTCCGAACGGAATGCTGGTGGTCGAGAGCATTCCTAGAAGCGCGAAAGTCGGACACACCGCATTGAGCTGGGAATTTCCACCGTGCGTCCCGAGCGGCGAATTCCGCCTCGAACAGGCGGCGGATCGAAAACCCGCTTGGCCAACCGACGCCTCAATCGCGAAAGCGCTGAAGTTCGCTGGCCTTAGACCTTGCCCGCACGAGCTGCGGTCGTCGCATTCAAAAGAAGTCGTAAGGTGCTAGCTCTTGGCACAGTCCACAATCCCCGTCGGTTCGCCCCTGTTTTTGTCGAGACGATAGTTGCCTCTCTGCGGTAGTTTCTGAAGTCCAGAAGGCTCATCGCCAGGAGAGGCACGCGCGTAGCCGGAAAGCGTGCTTGCATCAACTGACGCATGAACTGCAGGCGAGGAATCAGTCGGGAGCGCAACGCGTGTGGAATATCGACGCCAAGCAGCTCGGCAACGGCGATCAGCTGGGTTTCAACCGCGTTCTTCATCAAGTCGCCGGAGACACGAGAGGTAAGCTTCTCCCAATCGACAGGCTCGGCTGAATGGCTTAGGTCGCGCAGTTCAACAAGGTGCCGCAGGTCGAGGTCGCCAAGCCAATAACCATAGTCTTGAAACTGGTCATGGATGATCAACATCAGCGCTTGGAAGGTTGGCGTAGGGATATATACGCGTGCCCGTCCGAGCGGCGCAGGAATACAATGGTTCAGCGCATGCCCGAAGTTCTGGTAGAGGTACGCAGGACCTGGAGCTGCCTGCTGCAGGTCGATGGACCCGACATCCTGGGGGCGATTCAGATCGGCATACCATCTATGGCTTTCGGGAGGGGTCTGGTTATGGATATCGTAACCAATTCCAGATAGCGCGGCGACAGCCGTTCTGGCCTCGTCCGGCATGACCATGATATCCAGATCGGACATTATCCGAACACCTCTTCGCGCCTCGGGCGCGGTCGCCAGTGTCGAAGCTCCCTTGAGTAGGACCGGCGTAATGCCATGACCGTTCAGCGCAACGACGGCCTCTTCGAGTTGAGCGACGAGGCGGTCATTGCGCAGCCCGTTTCGGCGGTGGATATGGCGAATATAGGCGCAGACGTCCTCCGGCAGCACCGACGCGAATTTGTCGACAAAGTCGATGAGCGCCGGCGTCGTCAGGGTCTGATTTGCGAGCCCGATGACGGAGGTCCACTCTACGTCGACGGGCGGCATGCCGCGCAAGCAGTTGCAGAGGCTCCTGACCGCGCTGCTATGCCTTGCCATTGCACAGATCCACAAGCAGGCGCCGAGCCTCTCCGGCCTCGCAGTAGGTGAGTTGAAGCGATTGCGCGCCGGCGACAATCCGCCTTAAAGCAAGAAAGCCAGTCTGCGACAGTCTACCATCGCCGGCGAATGCGTGCTCGATGAGCCGCTTCATCGAATCCACACGATCTATTTCGGTTAGCTCGGTCGGACCGTTCGCGACCCGGTTCAAGAAGATGATCCAGCCTGCGGAGAAGCTTTCGTTCTGCGCATCAGGAATGGGTACGTACCGCACCCGAACGCCGTCGGAGCGGCAATGCGTCGCATCGTAGCGGTCGCCATGTAGTCGCGAGAGCAAGTCCCACGATCCTTCCTTGAGGGTGAGCGCAAACGGGACTCCGCAGATCGTTCCGTCACCGCCAACCAGCGCGACGTCATCGCCAGCGTACCGAAATCCGGCGTCCACCAGCTGCAGTGTGAGGGTAGACTTTCCTGCTCCCGGATGGCCGCATAACAACAGGCCCATGCCGTCGTTCACGAGAGAAGCGGCATGAAGGGAGAACACCCAACGAATGTTTCGAATAAGCCGCTCGGTGACGTGAGCTTTGATCGTAGGGGCTAGTGCATCGACTTCGCATCTGGAAATGCTGGAATCCTCTGCGCGCAAGAACACTTGCTCATCCAGTATCATTGCCTCGATCGCGATGTCGCCGTCGCCGCCGGCACTCTGGTCCGACACACTGAATGGCGACAGCAGCCGCCTCAAGAGGTCCGGATTTGCAGCCCGGATGTCTATTCTGTGGCGACCGAGATGAGCTGAGAAGGCGCAATCGGTCGGCATTCGCCAATCGACTTCGAGCAACGCTCGATCGATCCAGACATCTACGACCTGTCGCGTGAACTGGCGTGCCGTGTGCTCGTCAATGCCTTGCGCGGCAAGCCCCCGATAAATGTCTCCAAGCGAGGCGCCTTCCCCTAACTTACACCAGATGAATGCCCCTACTCGGTCGAGTTCAAAAATCTTCTGCCCCGCTTCGCTGAAGATCATTGGTCGACCATCCAACAGCGCGAATACTGCATCCGGAGCCGGTCTCAACACTATCTCTGCCGACGATCTTTCCAGCACGGCTTCCACCAATGTGAACCATTCTGCCTCGCCTGTACCGGCGAGGCGGCGACAGCCTCCGGGATGCGATGTTGTCGCGGCACCGGACAAGCGGACCGCCGCCACCTGCGAGACTCAATCTAGCCCGGCCTGCGGCGCCTGCGATTTCGTTCACACGAACATACACGACCCTGTCCGGCTCGTTTGGACATGTCAATCCGGCTGGTCATGCCGCGAGCTGACCGTCCTTGCCCCCGTCTTGAGGAGAAATGTTCAACCCCTGCTCTCCCATGAGGTTCGGCCTGGCGATCAACCGATGAGCATCCAATAGGTACCGATAAGCTTCGCGATCGGCACTCCGTTCTCTTAGAATGCGCTCCTTCTCGCCAATGCTGACCAATTCTGCGCGCATCTGAGCCAGCTGCAGCGTCTCCGAGGTGAGGTTGCACTGGTTAAGAATTAATTCCCACATTGTCTCCTCCAGCCGAAGAAACCTGGACGAGTGTACCTTACGTGATCGGCAGCAATTAACCAACGAGATTTACAGATTTTGCTTATAATCAAAATTTGTTTCATATTTGAACCTCGGGCGAGCATTCAATACCGTTGACAAAGCGCAACCACGTGCCGAACCGACTTGAGAATGATGGCCTGCAGAAGCCTACGAGAAAAGGGACTGACGTTTTTCGGCAATGCATCGCGCCGCGCAAAAAGATAAATCTGCCGAGAGTCGTAAATCAGACCGACAAGGCGAGTTTTAATTTGCACAAATAATAAAAAAGAGAATAGTTAACGGACTGCACCGAGGGGAGTGACACCAGTGATGCGGTTGGCTGATCTGTCCGTCGAGAGGAAATTGATGGTTTCGTCGCAGGGGGAACGTTCGACACGAAGTCGCGGGTATTTCGACATGACGGTTATTAGGCGCCTCCCAGAAGCGTTCGGTTGAGGTCGGACATTATTCAGAGTTGCGGCGAAAGCCCGCAGCTATCCCAAGAATTCGCCAAGCAGGAATCCGGTCGGTTGGAGAAGCGTCGTCACGAGCAAGCTGCCCTTTTGCTCGACAACGACCCCAGGTGCGATGCCCCCCAAGTCACCCGCACCGACGAGAGCGCACTCCAGCCGGCCGGCCCTTTTACCCACAAATACGTGTTTCAGGGAGGCTCGTATGGGCATGATCATGGTCAAGTGTCCGCAATCCGGCCGCGCGATTCCGACCGGCATCAAATCCGATCGTGAGACTTTCCTGCGAAGCATCGTGTTTTTCGGCAATACTCTTTGTCCGGACTGTCGGGCCAATCACAACTGGTTTGCCCGCGAGGCCTGGGTCGAGGAGCCGATCGTCAGAACAGTAGAGGTAGCTCGTACAGCGCCAACGTGCTGATGCAAATGACGCGCGCGCTTCGGAGAGTGTGTTGATGTTCCCTTCCGATAGCGCGTTGCTGTTGCAACGCATTGCAACCATTTAGAATATTTTCGCGCATTGTCGTAAAACGAACCGACGCCCCCGGTGGCCATCGCTTAGACGTTGTTGGCACGTCGCCACAAATCCGAGCTTCCGTCACGAGTTCGGCAAAGGCCTGTTTGGGGGTGTTGTAGTGAGTAGTGGGATTTCCAGCCTGGCTGTTCTGCGTGACACAAGAATCGAGCTCGTCAGCCTGCTGGCTCAATTGAGGCGGCTCCGCGAGAGAGTAAGAAGGGCGGAAGCACGGCGCTCGGGACAACGACGACGATCAGCGTCCGCATCGCGCGCCCGAGGCCGCCGAGCATGAGACATCGCATGCAAGGCATCCGCAGTTCAGGGCATTTGTGACGACTATGCTCCCTGGAGTTGAAGGCCAGCATGGAATTGCAAGCGCTCTTCTGGACCCCGTTAGTGTAGGACCACTTCATCGATACCCAACGGCCCAGGAGAACATTGGTGGCCCCCCGGTCGATAACAAGCGACGGTATCGCCTCTTTCGTTCCCATTCTGTTCTAATTGGTATGTCTGACCGACCCGCGAGCTGGCGCATGCCCAACCCGCAACTGACAACCGTCCTCGCCAGGCACCTTCCGAAACCTGAACGTGTGCAACCTCTACTCGATGACGAAGAACGTGGACGCGATCCGCCGCTTGTTTGGCGAGCTCAACAGCAGCGTCGGCAACTTGCCGAGCATGCCAGGCATTTTCCCGGATTACCCCGCCCCCAATCGTCCGCAACGTGCCCGAGGGCGTGAGGTCATTGCGGCCAGCTCTCCGCTGAAACTCATCATTACTTAGGATGGGGGTGAAATTTTGAAGGCAACGAGCAAGCCACACAGTGAGTTTGCGTTCACTTTCGACAGCTCTGGCACACTCGTATTCACCGCCGCGGTGGGCAACCCGCCATCGATTTGCAAATTATGGTGCGCTCGGAGGGACTCGAACCCCCACGGTGTTACCCACTGCCACCTCAAGGCAGCGCGTCTACCAGTTCCGCCACGAGCGCTAGGAGATGCCGGCCTGAGGTCGTTCGGGCGGCCGGATCAGCGGCGCCGATCTAACAAATCCATCAGGGGGATACAAGCCTGCAAAAGCCCTGAATTCCACAAGCTTGGCAGGAAAAACACCGCCCTCCCCCAGGAGATCGGCCTTATAGGATACCCAGGCCGCTACCGCTTGCCCGGTCCCGTGTGACCCGGGGCCTACCGCGTCCCCGGCGAGCGCGGCAGCATCTGCTTGACCTCGACCGCGATTCTGTTGCGGTCGACCAGCACAACGCCGGAGGCGACCGGCAGATTATTGGCGAGCACCTTGACCTCGTCGGCCTCAGTTGCGTCCAGCTCGATGATGGCGCCGCGGGAAAGACGTAATACCTGATGGATCGGCATGGTGGTCGTCCCGAGGACGACCATGAGATCCACGGTGACTTTGTCGAGAGTGGGCACTGTCAGGACCGCCGCAACTTGAGACTTGGGACTTGGGACTCTTCATTTGCTCCAGAGATCATCACCACGTTATGGTTAGCCAATGGTTAATTCCCCTGAAAGCCACCGCCAACACCTCGATTTGACGTCGTTTTCCGCCGCAGGCGGCGAGGTCGTCGAATGGCGGATTTCGGACGCACCGGTGCCCTATCCGGAGGCCGTGGCCGCCATGGAGGCGCGGGTCGCGGCGATTGCCGCGGGCGAGGCGCCGGAGCTAGTCTGGCTGCTCGAGCATCCCCCCCTCTACACCTCCGGCACCTCGGGCAAGGAAGGCGACCTGCTCGAGGCCCGATTCCCGACCTTCGCGACCGGGCGCGGCGGGCAGCTCACCTATCACGGGCCCGGCCAGCGCGTGGCCTACATCATGCTCGACCTCAAGCGCCGCCGGCCGGACGTGCGGGCCTATGTCGCGAGCCTGGAAGAGCTAATCCTGAAGACGCTCGCCGCCTTCAACGTCCGCGGCGAGCGGCGCGAGGACCGGGTCGGCGTCTGGGTCAGGCGGCCCGACAAGGGACCTGAGCACGAAGACAAGATCGCGGCGATCGGCGTCCGCCTGAAGCGCTGGGTCTCGTTTCACGGCATCGCCATCAATGTCGAGCCGGAGCTGTCGCATTTCGCCGGCATCGTGCCCTGTGGTGTCGTCGATCCCCGTTACGGCGTCACCTCGCTGGTCGATCTCGGCCAGCTCGTGACCATGGCCGATCTCGATATCGCGCTCAGGCAGGCGTTCGAAGAGCTGTTCGGACCGACCCGCGCGCTGCTGCCGGAAGCGGCAGTCTAATACTTTTTTGTTTGAGCCGACCGCGCCGCTCTCCGCCCGCCGCGGAATCAGCTACGCTTCATTTCGGTGCCGCCCACGCCTCCCCCCTCCGCCGGGAAAGCAGACCTCATGCCGGGCGAGTTGATCATCGGCCGACTGTTCGAGCGCCAGGCATCAGGAGGGGTTGCGATCCATGCTCGCAATGGGAGGTTTTGACGATGAAACTGTCTGCGCCCATCTACCATCTGAAGCGCAAGGCCAGGCGCCTGTCCCGCGAGGCCGGCATTCCGCTCCACGACGCGCTTGACCGCATCGCTGCGACGGAGGGCTTTTCCGCCTGGAGCATGCTCGCGGCGAAAGCAGCCGCACTGACGCCCGCGAGCAAACTGTTCCCGCAATTCCGGCCGGGCGATTTGGTGCTGGTCGGGGCCCGTCCCGGACTGGGCAAGACGCTGATGAGCCTCGAACTTGCCGTCGAAGCCATGAAGTCCGGCCATCGCGCCGCGTTCTTCTCGCTCGAATATACCGAGAAGGATGTGTTGGACCGCCTCCGTGCGATCGGCGTGGAGCCTGCACAGTTCGTCAAGCTGTTCGAGGTGGATTGCTCGGACGCAATCAGCGCCGATTACATCGTCAAGCAGATGGAAGCGGCGCCGCGCGGCACCTTCGTCGTGATCGACTATCTGCAACTGCTCGATCAGAGGCGAGAAAACCCCGACCTGACGGTGCAGGTGCGCGCGCTGAGGTCGTTCGCGCGCGACACGGGGCTGATCGTCGTCTTCATCTCGCAGATCGATCGATCCTATGATCCCGCAGCGAAGCCCTGCCCCGATCTCAGCGATGTCCGCTTGCCGAACCCGCTGGACCTGAAGCTGTTCGATAAAACATGCTTCATCAACAACGCCGAAGTGCAATTCCGCGCGGCGAGCTGATGGCTGCAGGCCGCGGGTGAGATGGCTCACCCGCGGCCTCTCGCATCACGCCTGCAGCGAAACCTCGAGCTTGCCTGCGATGTAGCGCCGCTCCTGAGACAGGCCGCCAAAGCCGTAGGCGTCGCCCTTGACCTCGTCGACATGCAGATAAGTCTCGGGATGCAGCGGCCCCAGGATCTCGGCCATGCGCTTGAACATGGCGGCGAGATAGGTTGCCTTCTCGTCCTTGGTGTTGGTGCCTTCGGTGACGTGGATATCGATCCAGTAGCTTGCAAGCTTCTGCTCGGCGAGCGACTTGCCGCCAGCGAACCAGTCGCCTGCCTCGACCGACTTCACGATGATCGCGGTCACCTTGGGATCCTTGTGCAGGATACTTGCTGTGAGCGCGGATACCGCGCTCGCGATATCGGCCTTCAGCGAGGGGGACTGGCGGGACGTGGTGTAAGACACGGTGATCAGGGGCATTGTCTTTCTCCTCGATATGCCGCGCAACTTGCGCGGGGTCGGGAAGAAACTAGACCTGCCGCTGTCATTTTGGTATCTTATCAATATTGATATCAGTGATAACAGATTATAATGACCGCCACACTCGACATCGCTACCGTCCAGGCCTTCCTTCTGGTCGCCGACCTCCAGAGCTTTACGCGTGCGGCCGAAGCACTCGGCACGACGCAGGCCGCGGTTAGCCTGAAGCTGCAGCGGCTGGAGACCGTACTGGACAAGCGCCTTGTCGAGCGCTCGCCGCGCGCAGTCCGCCTTACCGCCGATGGCGCCGCGTTCCTCGATCGCGCCCGCGCGCTGATCGCGGCGCACGATCTCGCATTGTCGGGCGGCGCGCCGGCCGCGCAGTCGCTCTCGCTCGGCATCTCCGATCACGCCGCAGGGCCCGAACTGGTGCCGCTACTTGAGCGCCTGCATGCGATGTCGTTGAACCTCACCCTCGCCGTCACCATCGGCTTCTCACGCGAGATGCAGGATGCCTACGATTCGGGCGAGCTCGATGCGGTAATCGTGCGCCAGGAAGGCAGCCGCCGCGGCGGCGAGAAGCTGGCTGAGGACGAGTTCGGCTGGTTCGCCGCACGCCGCTTCACGCTGCCGAAGGGCGAACCATTGCCGCTTGCGACCCTCGCCCCACCCTGCGGGGTGCGCGCCGTCGCCGTGCGCGCGCTCGACAAGGCCGGCATCGCCTGGCGCGAGCGCTTTATGGGCGGCGGCGTCACGGCCGTGGTCGCAGCCGCACTCGCCGGTCTCGCCATTGCGCCGCTGGCGCGACGGATCGCGCCACCTGGGTTGATCGACATCGGGCCCACGCACAAGCTGCCGAAGCTCGGCAGCTCGAAGGTGATGCTGCATTCGAAGATCAGCGATCCCGCGAAACTTGCCGCGCTGCGTGCGGTGGCGGCGACATTCCGGAGCCTGGCAGCTTAGGGCGCCAAGCCAACCTCGCCTTGTTCGTGCGCAAGTCGCGCAAGGCATATCATCACCTCACAGGATCGCCTCGAACGCGCTGCGCAGCGTCTCGTGGCGGAACACGAAGCCGCGGCTCAGCGCCTTGTTCGGCAGCACGCGCTGGCCGCCAAGCAGAAGCTCGTCGGCAAAGCCGCCGCCGATCCGGCGCAACAGGCCGCCGGGAATGCGGAACACGACCGGCCGGTGCAGGCGGCGGCCGAGCTCTTCGGTGAATTTCGCATTGGTGACGGGGATCGGCGCCGTGGCGTTGACGGGACCCGACAGATCCGGCGTCGCGATCAGATAGGCGATCAGCCGGATCAGATCGTCGCGCTCGATCCAGGACATCCACTGCCGCCCGGTGCCGAGCGGGCCGCCAAGGCCGAACTCGAACGGCGTCAGCATGCGCGTGACGAAGCCGCCTTCCGTGCCGAGCACGAGGCCGATGCGCAAATACACCACGCGCACGCCGAGCTCCTCCGCCGGCCGCGCCGCTGTCTCCCAGGCCGCGCACAGCTCGTGGCTGAAGCAGGCATGCGACTTTGCCGATTCCGTCAGCACCTGGTCGGCCCAAAGGCCGTACCAGCCGATCGCGGAGCCGCTGATCAGCACCTCTGGCTTGCGCGCGAGCCGCGCGATCAGCCTGACGACCTCACCGGTCGTGTCGATGCGCGAGCCGACGATCTTCGCACGCTTCGCATCGGTCCACAGGCCGTTGCCGATCGGCTCACCCGCGAGATTGACTATGGCGTCGATCTGTGTGTCCGAGGCGAGCTGATCGAGGCTGGTGATCAGCGTCACCGGCAGCGGCAGCATCTCGGCTTTCGCAGGATTGCGGATCAGTGCGATGACATGGTGCCCTGCCCCGCTGAGGCTTGCCGCAAGCCGGCTGCCGATGAAGCCGGTGGCGCCGGTGATTAGCACGGTCTTGCGGCCTGGTAGCTGTTCGACAAGCCCGGCCGCCGGCGCGCTTCGCATGCGGCCGAGCCGGCGCATCGCCGCAAAATCCCTGATGCCGCACAGTGCCGCGCCGACTGCGCAGGCCGTCGCGGCGATGCTGAGCAGACCCTGATAGACGACGATCACGCCGACGGGCTGCATCGCCCAGGCGATCAGGACGGGCATCAACAGCACCAGGATGGCGCCGTAATTGATCGCAAGCAGCGTGTGATTGATGCGCTCGCTCGGCGGCAGCTTGCGGCTCAGATCCTCCTCGACGAAATCCATCAAGGTGATGACGATCTCGGCAACCAGCACCGCGACGATCAACAGCGCCAGCACGCCGTGCACCTCGAGCCAGCCGAGCACCAGGAACAGCAGCGCATAGAGCATGTTGCGGATGCCGTGCAGCTTCAGCTCGAAGCGCTGTGATGGCCGCCAAGCCAGGCGCTCGGTCAGTTCGTGATGATAGAAGGTGTCGAACACGCCCATCACGATCTGGATGGCGATGAGTGTCCACAACAGCGGCGTCATGATACGGCCTCCCTGAACAGGACGGATTGATGGATCAGCGCGCCGCGACGCGGGTGAGTGACATCGAGGGTGAAGCGGAAGGCGCCCTCGCCGAGATCTCGATGTGTCACGATGAGCTCGCCCGGCGTCAGCCAGCGCGGCACCGGAAGCCACAGCCGTCCAAGCTGGAGGCCGTAGCCGGCGCTGCGAAAGATTAGCACCTGATCCTCGACCGCGATGCGCAGCGCCATCGACACGCCGAAGCCGACATATTCCTCGAGCCCGGTTGGGCCGGCAAAACGCTTTGCGGAATGGATCACCTGAGGAAAGCCGCGCTTGCGCGCGCAGATGCGTGTCCAGGTCTGGCCGCCGGTCGCGCCGTCCTCGGTGACCGTGACGATCAAGGGCATGCCGATATCGCGGCCGGTCGGCAATGGTCCGCCGATCAGGCGTGCGGCCTGCGCAAACCACCAGCCGAAATCGCTGAAGGCGATCTCGTCGACCACGCCGACATAGACGATAGTGTCGCCGTCGGCGACGCGTTTCGAGAAGCGGCGCCAGGTCGCGAGCGGCAGGCGGCCCCAATCCTCGTCCGACAGCAGCGTGCGGAAACGCCGGTCGTCGAGCAGTCTTACGTGAGCGGAGGTCGATGCGTTGGAGCCCGATAGTCTTGCCGACGTCATCGCAACCTCCTCGATCCTATTTGACCTTGCCGATCGGCAGCAGGTTGGCGATCTTCTCGCCAAGCCGCATCAAGGCGACCAGCCGCGGCCGCGGCACCTTCAGCATCTGCATGAACCAGTGGTCGGCGAGTTCGGTGAACGCCAGCATCTCCTTCAGGCGCTTGGCAGCGACGGGACTGATGCCGGGATCGTCCGTGGCATCGGACACGCAGGCGCGAAGCGCCGCGATCGCCGGGTCGATCTCCCGCTCCTTGCGCCGCGCCGCGATCCTCGCGGCGATCTCCCAGATGTCGGTCTCAGCCTCGTAATGGTCGCGGCGGTCGCCCAGGATCGGCACCCGCCGGATCAGATTCCAGGCGAGCAGCTCCTTCAGCGAGTTGGAGACGTTGGACCGTGCCATGCCGAGCGTCTCGGCGATGTCCTCGGCCGTCATCGGCGCCTCGGCGAGATAAAGCAGCCCATGAATCTGGCTGACCGAGCGGTTCACTCCCCACTCGTCCCCCATGTCGCCCCAGTGCAGGATGAAGCGCTCGACGGCAGCAGGGAGTTTCTTCTTTCCGGTTATTTCTGTCATGACAGAAATATCTGACGAACTCGCCTTCTTGTCAAGACGCCTTGCATGCCGCCCGTCAGTCCTGCCTAAAAATGTCCCACAGAGCGGGAACCATCCCGCAATTGGCGCGTTTGCTCCCGTCGAGGCGGGGTCCGGAATGGCCGAAAAGTTCAGTCAACAGAGAGACCTGTTCGAGAGCGAGCGCAGTTTCCGGCTGTTAGTTGAGGGGGTTGCCGACTACGCCCTGTACATGCTCGACCCCAACGGGGTCATTACGAGCTGGAACATCGGCGGCGAACGCATCAAGGGTTATTCCCCCGAGGAGATCCTCGGCCAGCATTTTTCCCGTTTCTACACCGAAACCGACCGCGCCAACGGCAAGCCGGCGCGGGCGCTCGGAATCGCGCGCGAAAAGGGCCGGTACGAGGAGGAAGGCTGGCGCGTCCGCAAGGACGGTACGTTCTTCTGGGCGAGCGTCGTGATCGACCCGATCTACGAGGACGGCAGGCTGATCGGCTTCGCCAAGATCACACGCGACATCACAGAGCGCCGCAATGCCCAGCTCAAGCTCGAGGCGATGCAGAGGCAGTTGGCCGAGTCGCAGAAATTCGATGCGCTCGGGCAGCTCACCGGCGGGGTCGCCCACGACTTCAACAATCTTCTGATGATCATCAGCGGCAGCCTTCACATCCTGAAGAAGGGCGCTGCCGACGATCCCAAGCTCGAGCGAGCCATCTCGGCGATCGACACCGCGACCAAGCGCGGCGCAGCGCTGACCAACCAGCTTCTCACCTTCGCGCGGCGACAAAGCGTCAACCCGCAGGCAATTGATTTTAGCGAACGCATCGCAGCCATTCGCGAGGTGCTCGACGCGGGCGTCGGCAGCTCCGTGCGTCTCGCTTTCGAGATCGACTCCGACACCTGGCCGATCAAGGCCGACGTCTCCGAGCTCGAGACCGCGCTGCTCAACCTCGTCATCAATGCGCGCGACGCGATGCCGGACGGCGGCACGGTGACGATAGGTGCGCGCAACGTCATGCTGAACGAGGCCCCCCTCATCGGCGATTTCGTCGCAATCGACGTCCGCGATACCGGGCTCGGAATTCCTTCCGATGTTCTCGACAAGATCTTCGAGCCGTTCTTCACGACCAAGCCGATCGGAAAGGGCACCGGCCTCGGCCTTTCGCAGGTCCACGGCTTCGCCCACCAGGCCGGCGGCACGGTGAAGGTCGCGAGCGAGCTCGGCAAGGGCACGACATTCACCATCGTCCTGCCGCGCGGCACAGATGTGCCGTCGCGGGAGGTACCGGAAGTGGCGTTCCGCGGCAGCGGCACGGTGCTGCTGGTCGAGGACAATCCCGACGTCGCGCTGGTCAGCATCGGTCTTCTGGAGCAGCTCGGCTACCGGGTGCGCCGTGTCGCCGATGCCGAAGCGGCATTGCGCGAGCTCGAGAGCGATGGCGTCGATTTCGTGTTCTCGGACATTGTCATGCCCGGCAAGATGGACGGCCTCAGCCTCGCCCATCACCTCCGTCAGATCCGTCCCGGCCTGCCGATCCTGCTCGCCACCGGCTACAGCGAGGTCGCCGCCGGCGTCCGCGGCGATTTCCCGATCCTGCGCAAGCCTTATGAGATCCACGAGCTGAGCGAGGCGATCGCGAAATTGCCGAGGTGAATGTTCACCGCTTACCAAGGCCAACTCGCCGTCATGGCCGGGCTTGTCCCGGCCATCCACGCCTGGACACGTGCACCAAGAACGTGGATGCCCGGGACTAGCCCGGGCATGACGATCGCTTGTGAACTATCACACCGTCGGCAGCACCGAAAATGCTTCCCCTGCCCTGCGCAAATTCAGCTCATCCACGCTTGCCGTCTCGCTGGTGACACTGTCGACGCGCGAGGATGGCGGCCCGTGGCGGCACAGCGCGACCATGTCGGCAACGTGCGTCGGCGCGCCGGCGAACAGCGCTTCCACGCTGCCGTCACGGCGGTTGCGGACCCAGCCTTCGAGGCCATACGCGGTGGCCTGAGACTCCACCCAGGCTCGATAACCGACGCCCTGCACGCGGCCGCGGACCATGACTTGGAGAATCGCCCGGCTCATGGCTTCGATCCGAGCAAATCGGCGCTGCGCGCCTTGACCGCGGCCTCGCGCGTAACGCGGGCCATCAGCTCCGACGATGCCAGGCCCTTGAGGCTTTTTGGCGCCATACCCTCGCGCAACGCCTTCTGCGTCTCGTAGACGGCTTGCGTCGCGGCGGCGATCGGCGCATGGCCCTGCAGCGCGATGCGCACGCGCTGGCCCTGGAGATAATCGAGCCCACTCAATTCCTCCGGCGCGCCGCCGAGCACGATCGGCAGCCGCGTGGCGGAGACGATGGCCTCGAGCTCGGCGCGCGACTTGATGCCGGTGAAAAACAGCGCATCGACGCCGGCGGCCTCATAAGCCTGGGCGCGGCGCACCGCATCCTCGATCGAGGTGATCGCGGCTGCGCCTGTGCGGCCCATGATGACCAGCGAGGGATCGCTGCGGCCCGCGAGCGCCGCCTTCATCTTGCCGACGCCTTCCTCCAGCGAGATCAGCTGCGCCTTCGTCTCACCGAATGCCGCGGGCAGCAGCGTGTCCTCGATGGTGAGGCCCGCCGCGCCTGCCGTCTCCAGCTCCTGCACCGTGCGGCGCACGTTCAGTGCGTTGCCATAGCCGTGATCGGCATCGACGAGCACCGGCAGCGCCGAGGCCCGCGACATCCGCCGCATCTGCTCGGCGAGCTCAGTGAGCGTGATCAGCGTGACATCGGGATCGCCGAGCACCGCGAGCGAAGCCACCGATCCGCCGAACATGCCGAGCGGAACGCCGAGATCCTCGGCAATGCGGATCGAGATCGCATCATAGACCGAGCCGGGATGGACGCACGTCCCGCCCGACAGGATCGATCGCAGTTTCTCGCGGCGGGAACGAAAGGCCATGGTTGCCCTCCCAATTATTGCGACGCAGCCGCAACGTACTCCGTCATTGCGAGCGCAGCGAAGCAATCCAGTGTCTTTCCCTAGCGGCGGTCTGGATTGCTTCGCTGCGCTCGCAATGACGGTGAGCTTGGGGCCCGGCAAGACCCCCACTCACATCTTTTATCTTACGCAAACTCCAGGATCAGCGCGTCGACCGCGAGTGTCGCGCCGGCGCTGGCGTGGATCTTCTTCACGGTTCCGTCCTGCTCGGCGCGCAGCACGTTCTGCATCTTCATGGCTTCGACCACCGCCAGCGTCTCGCCGGCCTTGACCTCCTGCCCCTCGCTCACCGCGATCGAGACGACAAGGCCCGGCATCGGGCAGAGCAGCTTCTTGCCGCTGTCGGAGGCCGTGGTCACCGGCATCAGACGCGCGGAGGCCGCCTCGGCCTCGGTCCAGACATAGACCGGCACCTCGACGCCCTGATGCGCGAGGCGGATGCCGTTGGCGATCGGGCGGGCCTGCACGGCCACGAACTGACCGTCGATGGTGCCCTGCCAGACCGGATCGCCCGGCTTCCACGGCGACTGCAACAGATGCGTGTTGCCGGCCTTGCCGTCGGCGTCGATGGAGCGGATCGCGATCGCCTCGCCTTCGCGCGCGACCTCGAGCAGGATCTCCTGGCGGTCGAGCCAGACCGCGCGACGCCGCTCGCGCTGCACGACGCGGCCGCCCATCTGGCCGGAAATCTGCCGCTTGCGCGCTCCGAGCACGTGATCGATCGCGGCGCCGACCGCGGCGATGCGACGCGCGACCTCGCCCTCGGGCACACGCACCGCAAAACCCTTGGGGAATTCCTCGGCGATGAAGCCGGTCGAGAGCCGTCCCTCGCGCCAGCGCGGATGATGCATCAAGGCCGACAGGAACGGGATGTTGTGGCGGATGCCATCGACATAGAACGAGTCCAGTGCAGTCGCCTGCGCCTCGATCGCCGCCGCGCGCGAGGGCGCATGGGTAACGAGCTTGGCGATCATCGGATCGTAGTGGATCGAGATCTCGCCGCCCTCCTGCACGCCAGTATCGTTGCGGATGGTGATGCCGTCGTGGCTCGCTTCCGCCGGCGGACGATATTTCACCAGGCGTCCGATCGAGGGCAGGAAGTTGCGGAACGGATCTTCGGCGTAGAGGCGCGATTCCACCGCCCAGCCGGTCAGCGTGACGTCCTTCTGCGCGATGGCGAGCTTCTCGCCGCTCGCGACGCGGATCATCTGCTCGACGAGATCGATGCCGGTGACGAGCTCGGTGACGGGATGCTCGACCTGGAGGCGAGTATTCATCTCAAGGAAGTAGAAGCTCTTGTCCTGGCCTGCGACGAACTCGACCGTGCCGGCGGAATCGTAGTTCACGGCCTTGGCCAGCGCGACCGCCTGCTCGCCCATCTTGCGGCGGGTCGCCTCGTCCAGCAGCGGCGACGGCGCTTCCTCGATGACCTTCTGGTTGCGGCGCTGGATCGAGCATTCGCGCTCGCCGAGATAGATCACGTTGCCGTGCTTGTCGCCCAGCACCTGGATCTCGATGTGGCGGGGATCGACGATGAACTTCTCGACGAAGACGCGGTCATCGCCGAACGAGGCCTTCGCCTCCGCCTTGGCGAGGTTGAAGCCCTCGGCAACCTCGGCCTTGGAATGGGCGATGCGCATTCCCTTGCCGCCGCCGCCGGCGGAGGCCTTGATCATGACGGGGTAGCCGATCTCGTCGGCGATCCGCACCGCGTGCTTGTCGTCCTCGATGACGCCGAGATAGCCCGGCACGGTCGAGACTTTTGCTTTTGCGGCGGCCTTCTTGGACTCGATCTTGTCACCCATTGCGGCGATCGCGCCGGGATTCGGGCCGACGAAAACGATTCCTGCGGCCTCCAGCGCCCGCGGAAACGCCTCGCGCTCGGACAGGAAGCCGTAGCCGGGATGCACAGCCTCGGCGCCCGTCTTCCGGCAGGCCTCCACGATCTTCTCGATCACCAGGTAGCTCTCGGCCGCGGCCGGCGGGCCGATCAGCACCGCCTCATCGGCCATCTCGACATGGAGGGCATCGCGGTCGGCCTCGGAATAGACCGCGACCGTCTGAATTCCCATCTTGCGGGCAGTCTTGATGACCCGGCAGGCGATTTCGCCGCGATTGGCGATCAGAATGCGTTTGAACATGCTTTTCTTGAGTCTCGACCTTGGGCGGGACCCTTCCCTGGCCGTTGGGGCCTTTGGGAGGGGCCGTGTGGCTCCCGTGGTACATCAAAATGGGCCGGAGGCAACGGTCTAAATCGGGCCGCCTTTGGCGTACCAGCGCAAGACCGAAATGCGCCGGGCGCGCCCGCCGTGCGGCATCCCTAGGGCTTCCCGACCTTGGCCGCGTCCCGGACCAGGTCATGAATGAAGCCCAGCTTGCCGACCACCGCGGGCGACAGGATGAAAGGATAGAGGTCGCGCAGGCCCATGGCGCGGTTGACGCTGTTCATGGCGAAGGTGAAGGGCAGCCATGCGTTGACCAGCACCTCGACATCTCTCGCCTCGTACGGGTTGAAGCGGATGCGCGCCGTCAGCTCCCCGTCGCGGTCGACCTTGGGACGCACCTCCATGCCGAACTCGGCGGCCATTTCCAGGGCATCGACGATGTGGAGGTAATGCGCCCATGTCTCGGCAAAATCCTCCCACGGATGCGTCGTGGCATAGGCCGAGACGTAGTTCTGCTGCCAGTCCGGCGGCGCGCCCTCGGCATAATGGCGCTGCAGTGCCTGGCCGTAATCGGCGCTATCGTCGCCGAAGACGGCGCGGCACTGGTCGAGCTTGCCGCCATCGCGCACCAGAACATCCCAGAAGTAATGTCCGACCTCGTGGCGGAAATGCCCGAGCAGCGTCCGGTAGGGCTCTCCCATCTCGAGCCGGCGCCGCTCGCGCTCGATGTCGTCGGCCTCGGTCAGCGCGATCGTGATCAGGCCGTTGTCATGGCCGGTCATGACCTTCTCGCCGCTGTGCGGATCGTCGGCGAGGAAGTTGAAGATCAGGCCATGCTCGGGATTGTCCTGGCGGGTCTGGAGCGGCAGCTTCCAGCGGATCAGGGAATAGAACAGCCGGTGCTTGGCCACCTCCAGCTCGCGCCAGCCGGCGAGCTGCGCCGGATCCGAAAGGTTTGGCACTGTCCCATTGTGGCGGCAGGCGCGGCAATAGCCGGTGCTATCGCCTGCGTCGGTCAGCCAGTTGCAGGCGTCGTACTCGGCATTCCGGCACAGCATCCGGCTCTCGCCCTTGTCGGCGAGGATGCTCCAGGCCTCTCCGTCGGCCTCAATCGCCGACATCGTCTCCTTCTCTGGCAGGAAGGCGATCCGATGGCCGCAGCGTTCGCAGGCGCGGTTCTCGAAATAAAGGACGTTGCCGCAGGCCTGGCAGATAAAGAGCTTCAAGATTTAGCCTCGTGGGAAAGGAAAGCTTATGAGCGCGCTGGTACGTCGCGACGACGCCTCAATCCGCCGATCGTTCCAGTATTCGGAACAAATTGCCATACCGGACGTTACCACCGCGTACTTCTCCGCGTTCAGGCGCGCGCCCCCATTTCCCGGCACCACCTGCCCTCTAAACAATGGCCATCACGCTCCGTCTGTGTGAATATCGGTCCGGCACGTGCGCACCTGCATGACAACGGCCGATGCCTTGAACGATCCCTTGCCCGAGACCATCGCCGCCGAAAGGTTGCGCCAGCACCTCGAAGACGTCGCGCGCGAGCGCGACAACGCCTATCGCGCGCTGCAAGAGCGCGAGGCCGAGCTGGCGCGCATCCAGCGCATCGGCAAGGTCGGCGGCGTCGAGGTCGATTTCCGCGAAGGCTTCAAGAACCGACGTTCGCCCGAATATCTGATGATCCACGGCCTTCCGCCGGAAGCCGCCGAGGAGTCGCACGAGGATTGGGTCAACCGTATCCATCCCGACGACCGCGACGCCACCGTCAAGCATTTCTTCGAAGCGCTCGCCGGAGCGAGCGAAGACTATAGCGCCGAATACCGCATCGTCCGCCCCAGCGACGGCGAGACCCGCTGGATCCGCGTAGTCGCAAAGATCGAGCGCGACAAGGACGGCCGCGCCATCCGGCTCGTCGGCGCTCATATCGACATCACCGATCAGGCGCTGGCGCGCGAGACGCTGCGCGAAAGCGAGGAGCGCTTCCGGCTGATCGCCGACAGCGCGCCGGTGCCGATCTGGGTCACCAAGCTCGACCGCAAGCGGTCCTTCGCCAACCAGGCCTATGTCGATTTCGTCGGCCTGCCCTACGACCAGGCCATCGACTTCGATTGGCGCAAGGTGCTGCATCCCGACGACCTGCCGCACGTGCTGCAGCAATCCGTGCAGGGTGAAGCGTCCCTCAAACCCTTCGTGCTGGAAGCGCGCTACAAAAACGCCGGCGGCGAATGGCGCTGGCTGCGCTCGGAATCGCAGCCGCGCTGGGATGCGACAGGCAAGCATATCGGCTTCATCGGCGTCGCCCACGATATCACCGTCGCCAAGCAGGCGGAGATCGAGCTCCGGCAACTCAACGAGACGCTGGAAGAGCGCATCGCCCAGCGCACCGCCGAGCTCGAAGCCAACGAGGCGCGGCTGCGCGCGATCCTGGAGACCAGCAATCAGTATCAGGGCCTGGTCAATCTCGAGGGCCAGCTGGTCTACGCCAACAAGACCGCGCTCGCCGGCATCAAGGCGAATTCCGCGGACGCGGTCGGAAAGCCGTTCTGGGACACACCCTGGTTCACCGGCACGGAGGGCATGAGTGCCGCCGTGCGCGAGGCCTTCGACACCGTGCTCAAGGGCGAACCCGTGCGGCTGGAGATGCGCCTGCGCCTTCCGATCGGCGAGCGCGATTTCGACTTCGGCATGCGCCCCGTGCTCGACCGCCACGGCAACATCACCGGCGCCGTGCCCGAGGCGGTGGACATCACCGAGCGTCGCCGCGGCGAGGAAGCGCTGCGGCAGTCGCAGAAGATGGAGGCGATCGGCCAGCTCACCGGTGGCGTCGCGCATGACTTCAACAATCTCCTCACCATCATTCGTTCCGCGACCGATTTCCTGCGCCGGCGCGAGCTGCCGGAGGAGCGCCGCCGACGCTACGTCGATGCCATCTCCGAGACGGTCGAGCGCGCCTCCAAGCTGACCGCTCAGCTTCTGGCCTTCGCGCGCCGGCAGCCGCTGAAGCCGCAGATCTTCAACGTCGGCAGCCAGGTCGAGGGCGTGGCGCAGCTGGTGCGGCCGCTGGTCGGCGCCCGCATCGATATCGCCGTGGAGCTTCAGGATGCCGATTGCTTCACGGTGGCCGACATCGCCCAGTTCGAGACCGCGCTGATCAACCTCGCCATCAACGCCCGCGACGCCATGGATGGCGAAGGCCGCCTCACCATCGCCGTGCGCAAGGTCTCGGGAATACCGAGCCTGCGCGCACAATCGGCGCGCCGCGGCGACTATGTCGCGATCTCCGTCACCGACACCGGCAGCGGCATCGCGCCGGAACATCTCGACTCGATCTTCGAGCCGTTCTTCACCACCAAGGAGGTCGGCAAGGGCACCGGCCTCGGGCTCAGCCAGGCCTTCGGGTTCGCAAAGCAGTCCGAGGGCGACATTGCGGTGACGAGCACGCAAGGTGAAGGTACCACCTTCACCATCTACCTGCCGCAGGCGCAAAGCCCCATCACGGAGAAGGAAGCCGCGGCCCTGAGCCACGAGGCGGCCACGACCGGGCGTGGCTATCGCGTGCTCGTGGTCGAGGACGACGACGAGGTCGGCCGCTTCTCCACCGAGCTCCTGGAGGATCTCGGCTATGTCGTCCGTCGCGTCGCCAATGCCAACGCGGCGCTGGCGATCCTCGGCGAGAATGAATTCGCCGTGGACCTCGTGTTCTCCGACGTCATCATGCCCGGCATGAACGGGGTCGAGCTCGCCGGCATCATCCGCGAGCGCTATCCGGGCCTGCCCGTGGTGCTCACTTCCGGCTACAGCAACGTGCTGGCCGAGAACGCCCACCGCGGATTCGAGCTGATCCAGAAGCCGTATTCGGTCGAGTCGCTCTCGCGAATCCTGCGCAAGGCGATCATGGAGAAGTTATCGGTGGCAAGGTGAGCGTGGGGTTCTCGCCAAGGTGCCACATACTCCGTCATTGCGAGCGCAGCGAAGCAATCCAGACTGTTACCGCGGCAAGACTC
Organism: Bradyrhizobium sp. USDA 223; assembly: GCF_044909005.1. Lineage (NCBI taxonomy): Bacteria > Pseudomonadati > Pseudomonadota > Alphaproteobacteria > Hyphomicrobiales > Nitrobacteraceae > Bradyrhizobium > Bradyrhizobium sp. USDA 223. The sequence continues at coordinate 1,792,479 of NZ_JBIYDR010000001.1, read as the reverse complement.
TAGGGGAAGACAGCCGTTCCCGCATCGGTTATCGATGCCGAATGACTGACCGAATCTCAAGGACTGACCGTGCCGTCTGACGCCATCTGGGCCTGGAGCATCATCGCCGTCGCGACCGCCTGCGTCATCATCCGGCCCTTATCCCTGCCCGAAGCGATATGGGCCGCTATCGGCGCGAGCGCCCTGGTGCTATCAGGCCTGCTGCCATGGCAGGACGCGCTTGTCGGCATCGAGAAAGGCCTCGACGTCTATCTCTTCCTAATCGGCATGATGCTGATCGCCGAGCTCGCGCGGCTCGAAGGCTTGTTCGACTATCTCGCCGCGCTTGCGGTGGAATACGCACGTGGCTCGCCGCAGCGGCTGTTCCTGCTGATCTATCTCGTCGGCACGCTCGTGACCGTGCTGCTCTCCAACGATGCGACCGCGATCGTGCTGACGCCGGCCGTCTATGCCGCAACGCGCGCAGCCGGCGCGAAGCCGCTGCCTTATCTGTTCGTCTGCGCCTTCATCGCCAATGCCGCGAGCTTCGTGCTGCCGATCTCCAACCCCGCCAACCTCGTCGTGTTCGGCGCGCGCATGCCGCATCTGACGGAATGGCTGCGCCTGTTCGCCTTGCCCTCGGCGGCGTCGATCCTGCTGACCTACATCGTGCTGCGCCTGACCCAGCACCGCGCGCTGAAGGAAGAGACGATCGCGCACAGCGTGCCGCATCCCAAGCTCAGCCGCGGCGGCAAGCTCACCGCAATAGGCATCGTCGCGATCGGCGTCGTGCTGGTCACCGCGTCTGCGCTGGACAAGCAACTGGGCCTGCCGACCTTCATTTGCGGCGTGGTGACAGCCGCTCTCGTGCTGCTGCTCAGCCGCCAGTCACCACTGCCTATGCTCAGGGGCGTATCGTGGAGCGTGTTGCCGCTCGTCGGCGGGCTCTTCGTCATGGTGGAGGCGTTGATCAAGACCGGCGTGATCGGGCAGCTCAGCGCGTTGCTGCACCAGGCGGTGGCTCAATCGGTCCCGCAGGCGGCCTGGAGCGTCGGTATTGCCACCGCGCTCGCCGACAACATCGCCAACAACCTTCCGGTCGGCCTCGTCGCCGGCTCGGTCGCCGCCAGCGATCATCTGCCCGCGCCCGTGGTCAGCGCCATCCTGATCGGCGTCGATCTCGGCCCCAATCTGTCGGTCACCGGCTCGCTCGCAACAATCCTCTGGCTGGTGGCGCTCCGGCGGGAGAAGATCGAGGTCGGTGCCTGGCCGTTCCTCAAGCTCGGCTTCCTGGTGACGCCGCCGGCCCTGATCGCGGCATTGGCGGCTGCAATCTGGTGAGAGATCGCCCGTGCGCTCGAGCCCTACAAGCCGGCCTGGTACCAAAACCCGATGGAAGGACCCGGCCTTGGCGTCGACCTCCTGCTTCCGTTTTCGAGCGCACCGATCTACCGTGCGCCGCTCCAACGTCTGAGGAATTCTTGAGATGAGCACTTCCCTCTTCGATCTCTCCGGCCGCACCGCGCTCGTGACCGGCTCGTCCCGCGGTCTCGGCCGCGCCATCGCCGAAGGCATGGCCAAGGCCGGCGCGAAGATCATCATCAACGGCGTCGATCCTGAGCGAGTCGAGCAGGCCGTCGCCGAGTTTCGCAGCGCGGGCCATCAGGCCGAAGGTGCCGCCTTCAACGTCACCGATGAGCCCGCAATCGTCGCCGCCTTCAACGAGTTCGACAAACAAGGCCTCGCCGTCGATATCCTCGTCAACAATGCCGGCATCCAGCACCGCAAGCCGCTGGTGGAGTTCACCACCGACGAATGGCGCAAGGTGATCGAGACCAATCTCACAAGCGCCTTCGTGATCGGCCGCGAGGCGGCCAAGCGCATGATCCCGCGCAAGCACGGCAAGATCATCAATATCGGCTCGCTTGGCAGCGAGCTCGCCCGCCCCACCATTGCGCCCTACACCGCGGCCAAGGGCGGCATCAAGAACCTGACCCGATCGATGGCGGTGGAATGGGCCCAGCACGGCATCCAGGCCAATGCGATCGGCCCCGGCTACATGCTCACCGACATGAACGAGGCGCTGGTCAACAACACCGATTTCAACAATTGGCTGATGGGCCGCATCCCCTCCAAGCGCTGGGGCAAGCCGGATGAGCTGGTGGGCGCCGCGATCTTCCTCGCCTCGGATGCCTCCACCTACGTCAACGGCCAGATCATCTATGTCGATGGCGGCATGATCGCCGCGATGTGACCGCCAAGACTACGAAGGAGCAAGCCATGCGCGCCGTCGTCATCCACGCCCCGAAGGACCTGCGGATCGACAACTATGCCGATCCCGCCCCCGGCCCTGGCGAGGTCCGCGTCAAGATCGCCAATGGCGGAATCTGCGGCTCCGATCTGCACTACTATCATCACGGCGGCTTCGGTGTCGTGCGGATTCAGCAACCGATGGCCCTGGGTCACGAGATCGCCGGCGTCGTCGCTGACGTCGGTGACGGCGTCGCCAATGTCAGGCCGGGCACGCGCGTCGCGGTCAACCCGAGCAAGCCGTGCGGGGCGTGCCTGCATTGCCAGGAGGGCATGCGCAACCAGTGCCTCGACATGCGCTTCCTCGGCAGTGCGATGCGCTTTCCCCATGTGCAGGGCGGCTTTCGCGAGTTCATCACGGTCGACGCGACGCAGGCCGTGCCGATCTCAGACAAGCTGTCGCTGGCGGAAGCCGCGGTCGCCGAGCCGCTTGCGGTGTGCCTGCATGCCGGCAAGCAGGCCGGTCCCCTGCTCGGCAAGCGCGTGCTGATCACCGGCTGCGGTCCGATCGGCGCGCTGATGATTTTGGTCTCGCGCTTCGGCGGCGCGTCGGAGATCGTTGTCACCGATGTGGCCGACGCCCCGCTCGCGGTCGCGAAAAAGCTCGGCGCCACGCATGCCATCAACGTCGCGACCAATGCCACTGCGCTCGATTCCTGGCGCGCCGGCAAGGGCGTGTTCGACACGCTGTTCGAGGCCTCCGGCAACCAGGCCGCGCTCCGCACCGCGCTCGACGTGCTGAGGCCCGGCGCGACGCTGGTGCAGCTCGGCCTCGGCGGCGAGATGACGCTGCCGATCAACTCCATCGTCGCCAAGGAATTGCAGCTGCGCGGCACATTCCGCTTCGATCCCGAGTTCGAGCTGGCGGTGCGCCTGATGGGCGAAGGCCTGATTGACGTCAAGCCGCTAATCACGGCCACCATGCCGTTCGAGAACGCGGTCGCCGCCTTCGAGCTCGCCAGCGACCGCGCGCAGTCGATGAAGGTCCAGCTTACCTTCTAGGCGCGTCCTTGGCCTGTTGCCCCTCGATCAGCCGGTCGGTGACCAGCCGCACGGCCCCGCGCTTCCACGAATAGTCCGCGCCCATGCGCAGTCCGCTGTCGCCGCGCGCCAGCACCGCGCCTGTCCTGGCATCGCGCACCTGGAAACCAAGCGTGTATTCGGTGCGGCTGACGCGGCGCACTACGCCGATCAGTGATTGGTCCGCGCCGAGCTTGCGCGCAATGGAGGCCTCGCAGCCGCCGCAATCCCGCAAAGCGCCGGCCTTCCCCGCCTCTGCGCCGACCTCGACGATGCGGTAACGGCCGGATTGGCCGAGCGCCTCGCGCACACCGCCAGTGACCTCCGCGAGATATGACGAATCCGACGCAGCGGACGCCCCCGCTGAGGCGGCCGTCATGTCCTCGAGCTCGAAATCGAACACGGCCAGCGCGACCGGCGCAGGCGCGCCGAGCGCGGCCATGACCTCGCGGGACACGAACATCTGGGCGCGCTCCCATGCTTGGTCATTGTCGCCGCGGAAGCTGTAGAGCTTGTCCAGCACGAGCGTCTTGGCGCCGACGTCGATCACGGCGACCTTGGCCCATTGCACCAGCGTGCTCGTCTTCTGAATGCCGCCGACCACCTTGAACACCGCTCCGTCCTGGGCGGATCGCACCAAGCGGTAGCGCTGGTCTGCCTCAATGTCCCTTCGAAGCGCGGCCATGAACGCCGCCAGCCGCCGCTCGTGGGCCGCGGTCTGGTCGGTCGGCTCGCCCGAAGTATCGGTGTAGCTGAAATCGTCCATGGCGACGCCGATGGCGGCCTGCGCAGCGAGGGGCGAGCAAGAGAGGACGAGGAGGAGACAGGCAGAGAGAACCAGCCGGCAGCGGTGCATGAACGGACCTCGTGGATGCAACGCAAATCTGGATGGGCCGCCTGAGGCCCCGCAGCTGCCACTATCCCGACCAATGCCGGGAAATTTTCACGACATTGCGGTGCGGCAAGTCGGGAACGCTTCCCGCCGCCGGCGTTCTGCCCTTTAATGAGGCGCGACAAGCCCGTTCGCACCAGGTGCAAGCCGATGTGGAATCGCCCGAGATTCGATCTCAAGGTCCGTCTGACGCTGCGCGTGGCCGCGATCTCGGCTGCCTGCTTCGCCGTGATCTCGACCTATTTCCTCGTCGCCGCCGATAACGCCGCGCATGCGCGGATCGACGGGATCGCCGCCATCGTGGCCAAGACGCTCGAGCTGCAGCAAGGCAAGGTGCAATGGGGGGCGAGCCCCCGCTCGGACTTTCCGGACCTCGACCCGGTGTCGGCCCATGTGATGACGCCCGGCCTCTGCCTCGGCTTCCGCAGCGCGAGCGGCGACATGCTGCAGCGCTTCTGTAGCGGCGCGCCTGCCCCGGCGAGCCCGCCGCCGCAAGCCTTCGCCGCCTTCTATCGCAGCCTGTTCGACCCCGGCCGCGAGGCGGCGCGGCCCGTGATCGTGCGCGGAACCAAGCTCGGCGAGACCGTGGTCTCTATCGATCCGGCGGTGCAGACGGCGGAGGCCTGGCACGAGGCCGGCCGCCTGATGATCGCGCTTGCGATCGCGCTGCCGCTGCTCTGCGCGCTGGTCTATGCCGCACTGGCCCGTGCCCTGCGCCCCACCCGCATGATCGGCAGCGGCCTCGAACGCATCGCCGCCGGCGACCTCACCACGCGGCTGCCGCCGTTCGACCTCGCCGAGCTCTCGGCTATTCGCGACGTCTTCAACCACCTCGCCGAAAGCCTCGACACGGCGCTTGCCGAGCGCAACGAGCTGACGCGGAAGCTGATCGCACTCCAGGACGAGGAGCGCCGCCATCTCGCCCGCGAACTGCACGACGAATTCGGCCAGTCCCTCGCCGCGATCCGCGCACTGGCCGCATCCGCCCGCCAGACTGCGGCGCAGGACTGTCCCGACCTGCTCGGCGAATGCGACAGCATCGCCCGCACCGCGACCGGCATGATGGAGACGCTGCGCGGCGCACTGTTCCGGCTGCGGCCGCCCGATGTCGACGAACTCGGCCTCGTCGCCAGCCTCGAAGGTCTGGTCTCGGGGTGGAACGGCCGCAGCCGCGGGCAGCCCCGCTTCGAGATCCGGTTCGACGGCGCCTTCGACAGCGTGCCCGCCGACGTCAGCGCCAATCTCTATCGGATCGTGCAGGAGGCGCTCACCAATGCGGCCAAGCATGCCGGCGCAACAAGGGTCAGCCTGCATCTGACGGCGACCGGAAGCGAGATTGCCCTCGTGGTCGAAGACGACGGCCGGCCGAACGAGGCTTCGGCCAAATCGGGCATGGGCCTGCTCGGCATGCGCGAACGCGTCGCCGCGCTTCGCGGCCGGCTCAGCTTCGAGACCAGCCCAGAGGGCTCCTCGCTGCGCGTATTCATTCCGCTCGCGGCTGCCGCGTCTGAGGCCCTGGAGCACGCGGCATGAGTGCGGCGGATGCGACCATCCTGCTGGTCGACGACCATTCCGTCGTCCGCGAGGGCTATCGCTCGGTGCTGCAGAAGCAGCCGGGCCTGCGCGTCGTCGCTGAGGCGGCCGACGGAGCAGAAGCCTATCGCCTCTACAAATCCGAGACGCCCGATCTCGTCATCATGGACCTCAGCATGCCCGGCATCGGCGGCATCGAGGCCGTCAGGCGGATCCGGCAGTGGGACAAGGCGGCGCGAATCCTCGTTTTCACCATGCACGAGAATGCCGGCTTTGCCGTGCAGGCGATCCGCGCCGGTGCACGGGGTTACGTGACCAAGACCAGCCCGCCCGAGACCTTGGTGCGCGCGGTCAAGGACGTGCTCGCCGGCAAGATTGCCATCAGCCCTGACATCGACCACGAGCTTGCGCTGAGCCGCATCAGCGGCGAAACCTTCGCCGCCGACGTCTTGACGCCGCGCGAATTCGAGGTGCTGCGGTTGCTGCTCGCCGAGAACACGACGGAGGAGATCGCCGAGACGCTGCATGTCAGCCCGAAGACGGTGGCGAACCTGCACTCGCTGATCAAGGACAAGCTCGGCGTCGGCTCCGACATCGAGCTGGTCCGCCTGGCGCTGCGCCAGGGCATCTTGACCGAGGTCGATCTCGGCGAAGCCTGATCGCGGCGTCGCCGCAGATCACTCACGCGCGACCACCGAGTCCAGCCACGCGCAATTGAGCGGCGGCACGCGCGGATCGGCGACGCGCACGCCGCGGGCAGCCGCGTCGAGCCGCATGTCGCGCAATCGCGTGCGCTGCTCTTCCGGCATATGCAGCCGCTCGTGGCCCCAAAGGGAGGGCCCATCAAAGGTCTCGTGCGGCTGCCAGTTTTCGGGATCGATGACGCGTCCGCCCCAGCCATATTCGATGAAGAAGCCGGACGGCGTATTCACGTAGAACGAGGTCATGTGGTCATTGGTGTGCCGGCCCAGTGTGTAGGCGATGCGTCCCTCGTCCATCTGCGCGAGGTCGTAGCCCTGCCCGACATCATCGAGGCAGCCGAGCTCGACCATGAAATGATGCATCGCCTTCCGTCCCGAGCCGACCATCGCAAAGGAGTGGTGGCGGCCGTTGACGTGGAAGAAATAAAGCCCGTAAGGCTTCAGCGCGAAATCGGAGACGTGAAAGCCGAGCACGTCGCGATAGAACGGCAACAGCATCTCGACATTCTCCACGTTGAGCACGACATGCCCCATGCCGAGCGCCCCGGTGCGGAAGCCCGAGATCGGACGGCCTGGCCTGAACGGCTCGCTCGCAAGCTCCGGCTTGCAAAAAGCCTCCAGCCGGTTGCCGGCGGGGTCAGTGAACGCGATCAGCTCGGCGACATGCCGCTCGTCAGCGAGTGCGCGCGAGCCCTTCGCCACCTTGATGCCATGGCTTTCGAGCCGTCCTGCCAGCTTATCCAGTTCGGCGGTCGAAGGAACTTCCCATCCCATCACCGCAAGACCGGCATCGCTGCCGCCGTCGACGATCAGCCGCTGCTTGCGGTCGTCCATGCGGAAGGCCCGCATCTTGCCGCCGCGATCGACCTGCTGCATGCCGAGCAGGCCGGTCGCCATCCGGCTCCACTGGTCGATCTGGGATGAACTGATTCCGATATATCCGAGCGCTGCGATTTCCATCGAATTCCTCCCGGAGGCATCGCGGTCGCCGTACTGCGGCGAGCTTGATACCGGCCGCGCGCGATCCTACGGTGGCGTTCCGCAATCGCCTCGCGTTCGCAACGACAATAAGCGCGCCGCGATGTGCCACAAGGGAGGAAATAGGAAGTGTCCAAGGAGCGGACGCGAAACGGCCAGCCCCGGCAGTCTGAGGGCGTCCGCGCCTTCAAGCGCGGACTCGACGTGCTGCAGGAGGTCAACCGCTCCGGCGGCATCCGCGCCGGCGACGTTGCCCGCGCGCTCGAGCTGCCTCGACCCACCGTCTACCGCCTCCTCGAAACCCTGGAGGAGCTCGGCTATATCGCCCGAAGCGCCAGCGACGACCGGTTTCGGGTCACCCGGCGCGCATTGAGCCTCGGCGACGGCTATGATCCCAGCGTGGTGATCTGCCAGGCGGCGGCGCCTTATCTCGCCGATCTCAGCAAGAAGCTGGTCTGGCCGGTCGATCTCTCGACTTACGAGAACGCGGCGATGGTGGTGCAGGAGACCACGCACTCTCGCAGCCCGCTTTCGATCGATCGCGGCATGATCGGCAAGCGCCTGCCGATGCTGCGCACGTCTGCGGGCCGCGCCTATCTCGCCGCCTGCCCGGCGCGCGAACGCGATCTCATCATCAATCATCTCCGCCGCATCGATGAGGCCGACGACCGCCCCTTCCTCGACCAGGGCCGGCTCGACCGCATGATCGCTGAGACCGCCGCGCGAGGCTACGCCATCCGCAGCGAGGGCGAATACAATCCCAAGACGGCGTCGATCGCCGTTGCCATCGTGCGGGACGGCGCCGTATTCGGCTGCATCTCGATCATCTGGATCCGCTCGGCGCTGGGGATCGAGGAAGCGGTCGCGCAGTTTGCGAGCCAGCTGCTGGAAACGGCGTCGGCCATTCCTGTTGCGGAATAGAGGCCGTCCGCTGGGCGGACACTTGCCACGCCGGCGTTGAAGCGCCGGCCCTGCTTGGGGAAGAGATACCCCATGCAAGGTAAATCCACGTCTGAAGAGTTTGACGTCGTGATCGTCGGCCGCGGGCCGGTAGGCGCCACGCTCGCCAACCTGCTCGGCCTGTGCGGCGTGCGGACGCTGGTGCTGGAGCGCGAGGCGCGGACCTATCATCTGCCGCGCGCGGTGCATTTCGACGATGAATGCATGCGCGTGTTCCAGACCATCGGGCTTGCCGAGGCGATCCTGCCGCACGTCATTCTCAGTCCCGGCATGCTGTTTCTCGATGCAGCCGGCCGCATGCTGCTGGACTGGTCCCGTCCGCAAACGCTGACGCCGATGGGCTGGCATCTCAGCTACCGCTTCCACCAGCCGGATTTGGAGGACGTGTTGATCGGCGGCCTCGCCCGCTGGCCGCACGTCACCTTGCGCAACCGCTGCGAGGTGTTCGCGCTCGATCAGGACGAGCACGGCGTGCGCGTCCGCTGCGAAGACCTCTCCAACGGGAGGCTCAGCGAGGTCCGGGCCGGTTACGTGATCGGCTGCGACGGCGCCCGCTCGCTGGTGCGCCGCTTCATCGGTTCTGGCATGGACGACCTCGGCTTCCACGAGCGCTGGCTCGTGATCGACGTTCTGCTCAAGCGCGCGCGCGACGACCTCGGTGATTACAGTCTCCAGCATTGCGATCCCCGCCGGCCCGCAACCTACGTGCGCGGCACCGGCACGCGGCGGCGCTGGGAGATCACGGTTCTCCCGGACGAGGATTCGCAGGAGGTCGCGCAACCCGCGAAAGTCTGGGAGCTGCTGTCGCGCTGGATCACGCCCGACGATGCCGAGATCGAGCGCGCTTCTGTCTACACGTTCCATTCGGTCATCGCGCAGCAATGGCGGAACGGGCGATTGCTGCTTGCCGGCGATTCCGCGCACCAGACCCCGCCCTTCCTCGGCCAGGGCATGTGCGCCGGCATCCGCGATGCCGCCAACCTCGCCTGGAAGCTGGCGAGCGTGATCCGCGAAGGCGCCGCGCCCGATCTGCTCGACACCTATCAGAGCGAGCGGCTGCCGCATGTACGCGAGTTCATCGCGCTCGCCATTCGCCTCGGCGGTGTCATCAACACCAAGGCGATCGAGGCCGGCCTTGCTGCCGGCGAAGCGCGCGAGAACGCGCCGGTCAAGCTGGACGTGAAGAAGCCCCTGCTCGGCCCTGGACTCGCGTTCGGCGACCCGCCGCTCGCCGGACATCTCGCGCCGCAGTTCACGTTGACCGACGCCAGCCGCAGCGATGACCGGACCGGCTACAGCCACGTGCTGCTCGTCGAGACGGCGGCGGCACTCTCATCGCGTCTCGCGCTGTCGCAGACGGAGATCAAGATCCTGACCAGCGACGATACCAACGGCCTTGGGCCCTGGCTGCGCGAGCACGGCATCATTGCCGCACTCGTTCGCCCCGACCGTTACATCCGCGGCTCCGCCCGCAACGAGACCGAGCTCGACCGCCTCATCGCCGCCATCGCGCCTCCAACCCATATTCCCTCAGCCCAAGCGCCCTCCGCGGCCTGACCGAACCCTCTCAAGGACATTTCATGAAGCTGCTCTCATTCAGTGTGGATGGACGCCCCACCTTCGGCGCCGTCAAGGACAATGGTGTCGTCGATCTCGGCGCGCGGATGGCGGGGTGCGCCACGCTGCGGCAGCTGTTCGAAACCGGTCGGCTCGCCGAGGCGGCAAGGCTGGCCGCCTCCGCGGCCCCTGATCATCCGCTCGACAAGATCAGCTTCGCGCCCGTGATTCCCGATCCCGGCAAGATCATCTGCGTCGGCCTCAACTATCGCGATCACGTCGCCGAAACCGGCCGCACCGTCACCGAAAAGCCGGCGCTGTTTGCGCGATTTGCCTGCAGCCAGGTCGGCCATCTCCAGCCCATCGTCAAACCTGGGGTGAGCGACGACTTCGACTACGAAGGCGAGCTCGCGCTCGTCATCGGCAAAGCGGGCCGTCACATCCCGGCCGACCGCGCGCTCGATCACGTCGCCGGCTATTCCTGCTACAACGAAGGCAGCATCCGCGACTGGCAGCGCCACACCAGCCAATTCCTCGCCGGCAAGACCTTTGCCGAGAGCGGCAGTTTCGGTCCGTGGCTGGTGACGACCGACGAGATTCCGGATCCGTCGAAGCTCACCTTGCAGACAAGGCTGAACGGCAATGTCGTGCAGGACACCACGACGGATCTCCTGATCACCGCCATCCCCGAGCTGATCGCCTACATCTCCACCATCTGCCCGCTCGTGCCCGGCGACGTCATTGTCACGGGCACGCCGGGCGGTGTCGGCGCCAAGCGCACGCCGCCGCTGTGGATGCGCCCCGGCGACACTGTCGAGGTCGAGATTTCCGGCATCGGCATCCTGCGCAACACGGTGATCGCCGAACCGGCCTGACCGTCAACATCGATCAATCAACGATAACATCAAGGAAACGCCATGGGCACGACCCGCACCACCTCCGTCGCCACCCTCCTGATCGCACTTGCGCTCGCGCCCCTCCCCGCGCGGGCCGAGATCAAGGGCGAGGCCATCCGCATCGGCGTCCTCACGGACATGAACGGCGTGTTCGCGACCGCCATGGGTCCGGGCTCGGTCGAAGCGGCGCGAATGGCCGCCGAGGAGTTCGGCGGCAAGATCAACGGCAAGCCGATCGAGATCTTGCAGGCCGATCACCAGAACAAGCCGGATCTCGCCGCATCGCTGGCGCGAAAATGGTTCAGCGATGGGGTCCAGGCCGTCGCCGATGGCGGAAGCTCCGGCTCGGCGCTGGCGGTGCAGGAGCTGGTGCGCAGCAACGGCAAGATATTCCTCATCTCCGGCGCCGGCGCCAACCAGCTGACCGATGAAGCGTGCGCGCCAACCAGCGTGCAATGGACCCAGGACGCCTATTCCACCGCGACCGCCGTGGTCTCCGGCATCATGCAGACCAGCAAGGAGCCCTGGTTTTTCATCACCGGCGACTACGCCTTCGGCCATTCGATCGAGGTGACCGCACGCGAGCGCATCGCCGCACTCGGCGGCAAGGTCGCCGGCAGCGTCAAGGCGCAGCTCGGCACGCCCGATTACAGCTCATTCCTGCTCCAGGCGCAGTCGTCGGGCGCCAAGATCCTGGCCATCAACGTTGCCGGCGATAATGCAACGGCGATCAAGCAGGCCGAGGAATTCGGCCTCGCCAGCCAAGGCATGAAGATCGTGCCGATGTCGTTCCAGAACGTCGACATCGAAGCGGTCGGGCTCAAAGCGACGCGCGGCGATCTCATCGTCACCTCCTTCTTCGAGGATGTCTCGCCGGCCGCCCGGAAATTCTCCGATGCGTTCTATGCTCGCCGCAAGGCGATGCCCTCGCAGATCCAGGCCGGCGTCTACTCCGCCGTACGCCACTATCTGCAGGCTATCAAGGACACCGGTTCCGACGAGAGCGCCATCGTGATGGCCAAGATGAAGGCGACGCCGGTGTCGGACGCCTACACCCCCAACGGCCGCATCCGCGAGGACCAACGCATGGTGCACGATCTCTATCTGGTGCAGGTCAAGACACCCGAGGAATCCAAGGACCCGTGGGACTTCGTCAAGCTGGTCGCGACGATCCCGCCCGACCAGGCCTTCCGCCCGCTCGATCGCAGCAAATGCAGCCTGGTCGGCAAGTAAGCCCTCTGATGCGAAGTGGATACCGCTTCGCTTCAAAGAACGCGTCAAGTTGGAATCTGACCGTCAGGCGAGATAGCGCGTCAGATAGCCTTCCATCGCGTAGAGCGCGCAGAGCGCGAGGCTCGACCACACCGCCGCGCTGAAATACAGGAACATCCAGGTTAGCTCGCCCTTCCAGTGCGCGATGTCGTGGGTCACCACCCAGCGCGTCGAGACGTCATGCAGCCCTTCGAGGAAGCCGAGGAATGTGTTGCCCTCTTCATGCCCTGCCCGCCAGCGGCTGAGATACATCGGCACGTCGACTGTGATGAGGAAGGCAAGGAAGCAGGCGATGCCGACGATACCTGACATCAGCGCCCAGCGCACTACGCCCTGGAATTCCGGCATCAGACGGCACAGCGCGATGCCGGCCAGGAAGAAGGTCACAGCCCACAGCGAATTCTCGATCGCGTTGTAGAGGAAGTTGGTCGTCACCACCGCGTACCAGGAGAAACATTCCGCGATGATGATGATCGGCACGATCACGAGCGCGATGTTCACCGCGGTCTCCGCGCCCGTCATCTTGCCGAGCTGATGCAGGATGATGGCCCATTGCGCGGCGAAGCAGAGCTCGGCCACCGTCGCCACCGTCCGGCCGACGGCGACGCTGGAGAGCCAGGTGTCGAACAGGCAGATGCGCTGCACGTCGGCGCGCGGCAGCACCGAACGGAAGGCGCAGCCGAACACATAGCCGGCGCACAGCAGGAACATCAGCCCGATGTCCGAGCCGCCACCGAGGCTGGCCGAAGGCGTCGGATAGAACTCACGATAGAGCATGAACCAGACGAGGATATTGGCGCTGCTCACAAGCGTGAGGGATCCCCACCACCACGCCAGGGGATTTGACCGCGCCTGCCACTGCAACATGAACCGCTCCGCAAAAATTATCGATCTGACACGTCGTCGTAATAATCCTGTCACAGAACGGCATGCAATCACGACAAAAATCTGTGTGCCCAGTCGTTGCAGCGGTGCCCGGAAGGCGCAAGAAGCGCTGCGAGCCGAGTGTCCACATATCGGACAATTTTGTCGCAGATGGCGAATCTATTGGACATTCGAAATCTGTCCGTCTGATATTCCGGGATGGCTCCGACTGACTCACCCAAGCCGCAGCGCCCGCTCTCCTCTGCCGCAGCCGTGCTGGCCGAGAGCGCCGATGACGCCGCTTTCGCCACGACGCTGGCAAAGGGGCTCGTCGTGCTCGAGGCGTTCAAGGCCGGGAGCACGCTGCTGGGCAATATGGAGCTGTCGACGCTGACCGGCATCCCGCGCCCGACGGTGGCGAGGCTGACCCATACCTTGGCCGAGCTCGGCTATCTCCGTTACGACGCCGAGCGGTCGAAGTACCGCGTCGGTGCACGGGCGCTGCGGATGGCGCATCCCCTGCTCGCCGGAATGCAATTCCGCCAAGTAGCGCGGCCGATGATGCAGGAGCTGGCGCACAGCGTCCGCGGCACGGTCTCGATCGGCCTGCTCGATGCGACATCGATGATCTATGTCGAGACAGCGCGCTCCGGCGATGTCGGCCCGCACGTGCCCGACATCGGCATGCCCATTCCCGTCGTGATGACCGCCATGGGCCGCGCTGCGGCGGCGAGCCTGCCGCCGGCCGACGCAGACCGGCTGGAACGCAATCTCGCCGCCGAGGATGCCGGATTGTGGTCGGCGCTCCGCGACAAATACCGCGCCGGCATCGCGCAATGCAAAAGGCGCGGCTTTTGCACCTGCTGGGGCGAGTACATGGCCTCGATCCATGCCGTCGCCGCGCCGCTGTTTCACATCAGCGAAGCGAAACAATCATTCTCGATCAATTGCGGCATCCCCGCCTTCCGGCTCCAGCCCGGGCAGCTCGAGGGCGAAATCGGTCCGCGCATCGCGGCGCTCGCCGATAGCATCCGGACCATGGTCGACGCGGCGATGCCGACGGCCGAGACGCACAAGCAGAACAAGAAGAGCGCCAGGACATGAACAAACAAGCTGGCGCCCATCCCCGGGAGGCCGTCATGACCATCACACGCCGAGCACTGCTGGGCGCCGTCGCCGCCGGCGTATCGGCCTCACCATTTTCCTTGCGCGCTGAGGAGGTCTGGCCGTCGCGGATGGTGCGGCTGATCTCGCCTTACGGGCCGGGCGGCTCCAACGACATCTCGCTGCGCTTGCTGGCCGAGGAGTTCGGCCGCAGCCTGCGCCAGCAATTCATCGTCGAGAACAAGCCGGGCGCCGGCACGCGCATCGCTAACGACATGGTCGCCCATGCGCCGGGCGACGGCTATACCATCCTCTATGTCGCGGCGCCCTACGCGACCGCCGAGGCGCTGTTCGGCAAGCTGACCTATGAGCGCAAGGATCTGCAGCCGGTGGCGATGGTGGTGATCGCGCCGCTCTTCCTCATCATCAGCGCCGACGCGCCATTCAAGACGCTTCCCGACCTGATCGCCTACGGCAAGTCGAAGCCGGACGGACTGACTTTCGCCTCCCCCGGCGCCGGCTCGCAGCCGCATCTCGCCGGAGAGCTCCTGTTCCGCGATGCCGGCGTCAAAGGCCTCAACATCCCGTTCCGGGGCGATGCGGCTTCTTACACCGAGTTGCTCGCGGGCCGCGTCGACGCCACGCTGACCGCGCTGCCGACCGCCTTGCCCTACATCCAGAGCGGCAAGTTCACCGTGCTCGGCGTCGCCTCGGCCGAGCGCAGCGCGCTCTACCCGCAGGCGCCGACGCTGCGCGAGCAGGGCTTTCCCAACGTCGCCGCCGCCGGCTGGTACGGCTTCATGGTGCCGTCCACGACGCCGCGCGCCATCGTGGACAAATTCCAGGCCGAGGTTTTGCGCGCGCTCGCCGAGCCTGCGATCAAGGACAAGCTGACCGCGCAGGGGCTCGAAGTGCGCCCAGGCACCGCCGCCGAGTTCGGCAAGTTCATCGACGCCGAAACGCAGAAATGGACCAAGCTGATCCGCGACGCCGGCCTCAAGGGCGAATGAGGATTGCTGGGGGAGACCGACATGAAAAACGTCGTCACAAAATTCGTCGCAGCCTCCGCGCTTCTCCTCTCGGTCGCGGCAGCGCAGGCACAAATGAAATACGATCCCGGCGCGTCCGACACCGCGATCAAGGTGGGCCAGACCGTGCCGCTCAGCGGCCCGGCCTCGGCCTATGCGGTGATCGGCAAGACCCAGGCCGCCTATATGAGGATGATCAACGACCAGGGCGGCGTGAACGGCCGCAAGGTCGAGCTGATCCAGTATGACGATGCCTATTCGCCGCCAAAGACGGTGGAGCAGGTCCGCAAGCTCGTCGAAAGCGACGAAGTGCTTTTGACCTTCCAGATCATCGGCACCGCGCCGAACGTCGCCGTGCAGAAATATCTCAACGCCAAGAAGATCCCGCAGCTCTTCGCCGCCACCGGCGCCGCACGGTTCACCGATCCGAAGAACTTCCCCTGGACCATGGGCTTCAACCCGTCTTACCTCGTCGAGGGCCGGATCTACGCGCAGTACCTGCTGAAGAACCATCCGAACGCCAGGATCGGCGTGCTCTACCAGAACGACGATCTCGGCAAGGATTATCTCGCCGGCCTCAAGGCGGGCCTCGGCGACAAGGCGAGCATGGTCGTGGCCGAGACCTCCTACGAGATCAGCGAGCCGACGATCGACTCGCAGATCCTGCGGTTGAAGGATGCGGGCGCCGACGTGCTGTTCAGCGCGACGACGCCGAAGCAGGCGGCGCAGGCCATCAAAAAGGTCGCCGAGATCGGCTGGAAGGCGCTGCACATCATCGACATCAACGCCTCCTCGCTCAGCGCCGTGCTGAAGCCCGCCGGGCTCGACAATTCCAAGGGCATCATCAGCGTCGGCTACGTCAAGGATGCCGCGGATCCCGAATGGAAGGACGACCCGGGCATGAAGCGCTACCTCGCCTTCATGGCCAAGTACTATCCCGAGGGCGACAAGGATTCGAACCTGAACGTCTATGGCTACATCACCGCGCAGCTCCTGGTGCAGGTGCTGAAGCAATGCGGCGACGCTCTGACCCGCGAGAACGTGATGCGACAGGCGGCCAACCTCAAGAACGTCGAGCTCGACCTGACGCTCCCCGGAATCTCTGTGACGACCACGCCAACGGACTATCGCGTCAACAAGCAGTTCCAGATGGTACAGTTCGATGGCGTGCGCTGGCAGAAGCTCGGCGACATCGTCACGGACAAAGCCAGGGAGTGAACCCGCTTCGCGGCGCTCAACGCCCTTCGGCGTAACGGCCGCCGCCACGGATGATATCGTCGCGTTCCGCGGCATGGCGCTGAAATTCGGAGATCGCGCGGTTCGCCATGCGGATCCGATTCGTGTGTCCCTCCTCGACCATCACGGTGATACGCTGCGCCAGGAACACGCAGGCGTCGAATTCGTCGCTGATGGCGCCCGTTCGCACCAGAAAGTCCCAGGCGATCTCGTAGGCTTGCTCCGCCGCGGGGTTGCGGTAGTCGCTGAAGATGATGTGCGTCATCACTGCCAAAGCCTGATCGCAGCGATCGTTCCTAGGCTCACGCGCAGATGGCAGGGAACCCGGCGGAGCGAAAAAGCCACCGGCCGCTGTGCGTGCCGGTGGTTCGCTGTCGGCGAGGAACGCGAAGAACTACGCGGCCTGGCGCTGATGCGTCAGATACTCCATGGTGACCTTCTCGACATTGGAATCGATCCAGGCCGCCATGCGCTGCTCCTCCTTCAATGACGTCTCGAGCGGCTCCTTCGCCTCCGGCATGCCGGCGGCGCCGCACAGCGCGAGCAGCGACTTGTAGGCGGCGATCTCGAAATTCTCGAAGGCGTTGTTCGCGAAAGTGTTCTTCAGAATCTCGTCGCCGGCAACCGAATGCGCCATGGCCATCATGTTGGCCATCACCGACTGCGCCGTATCCTTCAGGCTCGACGTACTCTCGCCACAGGCTTCCAGGCACTTTTCGAGGCGACGCAGTTGCTCATTGGTCTCCTGAAGGTGCGCCGTGATCTTCGCCTTGACCTCGGGATATTCGTCCAGCCGCTCCGACTGGCGCTCCATCAATTCTCGCGCCTGCACTTCCATCGCATGCGCATTGCGTAGTCCCACCACGAACGTATCGCGGGCTGCATTGGCCATTTTCCTGTTCTCCATTTGACTGGCGTCGTTCGCGCAACCGGCAAGCACAGGCGATTGTTCCTAACAATGCCGCGCTGATTGCCGCAGGAGAGACGACCGTCTTCATCGCCTGTTCCGGCCGAGGGATCCGGCGCTAACCTGCGATAGAACGATCACCTCGCATCACCGCTTCATGCCCGCCACATAGGCCGCCAGCTTGTCGAGCGTCTGGTAGCCGTATTCGACGGCGCCGAAGCCGATCATGCCATCGCGCTGCTCGGTGCTCGAGGCCAGCTGGCGCATCATCAGCACGGTCTTGCCGTTGCTCTGCTCGGCAAAGGTGACGGTGAAGCGGAACATGCGGGGATCGTCATCCTGGTCGATACCGTGATCCATCTCCATCAGCGACGGCCGCTCGATGCGCCGGAAGCGCATCCGGTTCGGATAGACCGTGCCGTCGGGGCCGATCATGTTGAAGCGCCAGACGCCGCCGACACGAACGTCGATCTCGAAGGTCTCGACCTTGAATCCCTTCGGGCCGAACCATTGCGGCAGATGCTTCGGGTCGGACCATGCCTCGAACACCAGATCGCGCGGCGCGTCGATCACGCGCGACATCACGATCTCGCGGTCGAGCGACCATTGCGACAAAGCGGGATTGGCAGAACTCGTCATTGTCAGGAACCTTTCCGTTTGGTTGCTCGGGACGGCCGCTTGGCAGCCGCCCTTTCCTTCTCATTCTTGAGCTTCATCACATAGGCCTCGAACCGGTCGAGCCGCGCTTCCCAGACCGCGCGCTGCTGCTGGAACCAATCCTCGGCGCCGACAAGCGCATCCGCGCTGAGACGGCAGGTGCGCACGCGTCCCGATTTCTCGGACTGAACGAGCCCGCTCGTCTCGAGCACGTGGATGTGCTTCATGAAGCTCGGCAGCGCCATATCGAAGGGATCGGCGAGCTCGCCGACCGACGCCTCGCCCGCGCACAGCCGCATCACGATCGCCCGCCGCGTCGGATCGGCGAGCGCGGCGAAGATCTGGTCGAGATCGGATAATTGGTTAGCCATGAAGCTAACTATACACGCCGGGTCCCGGACGTCAACAATTGTTAGCCGAACGGCTCAGTTTTGTGATCTGGATTGGCGGGAACCCACAACGCGCAATCGTGAATTGGGACCTCGCGCCCTCCTCGCTAAAACCATCCCGGGGGCGCACAGCATGATCGATCAGAGCACGTGGCGCCTGTCATCTCATCCCCGATCACCCGGCGAGGCTTCGCCCAGGCCGCATCCATTGCTATGGCGATGGCGCTTTGCCCCCGCCGCGCCTCGGCCGATTCCGACATGATTGCGCAAATGCGCGACATCGTCGCCGGCGAGCTGGCGCCGACCGCGACGGCGGACCATGCGGGCGGCCTCGCCGCAGCCATCTATGCCGGGCGCCATGTCGAATTCTTCAGCTACGGGTTCACCGATGATGCCACCAGGCGGAAGGTGACGCCCGACACGCTGTTCAACCTCGCCTCGTTGCGAAAGCCGTTCGAGGCCACGCTCGTGGCGCTCGGCGTGCTGCGCGGCGAGCTGCGGCTCGACGATCGTCTGGCGAAATACCTGCCCGAGCTGAGCGGCAACTACATCCGCAACGTCACTGTGGGCCAGTTAGCAACGCACACTTCGGGCCTGCTGCTCCCAACCGATCATCCGCCCTGGCCGAACGAAGAGTATACGCGCGAGCAGTTCATCGCGATGCTGAACGCCTTCACGCCGGCACCCGGCATCGCACCCGGCCGGCAACGCGTCTACACCCATGCCGGCTATGTGCTGCTTCAGCTCGTGCTCGAGCGTTGCTACGGCAAGCCGATCCATGCGCTGATCCAGCACCGCATTCTCCGCCCCCTCGCCATGGGCTCCACTTTCGTCCCCGAGCGCGGCCCGGACAATCGCGCCGTCATGGATGCGGCGGCGATGCAGCGCGCGGTCCAGGGCTATTCCGACCAGGGCATGGCGATCGGGCCGATCGGCAATCAGCAAAGCTACTTTGATTTTCCCGGCACGGGCCAGATGTTCGCCTCCGTCCGGGACCTTGCCGCCTTCGCGGCCGCCTGCGTCGATGGCCGCGCGATCGATCCGCATCTGCGCGAAGCCCTGCGGCTGACGCAGCGCGAGGCCTTCCGCGTCGACGAAAAATTCGGACAGGGCCTAGCCTGGGAGACCGTGCGCCTTCCAGGCATCACCATCGTCGACAAGCCGGGCGGCCTCAACAACGCCTCCGGCTATATCGGCCTGGTGCCGGCGCGGCGGATCGGCATCGTCCTCTTGGCCAATCGCGGCGAGTATCCGCACGAGATCGCCCGCTACAAGATCCTGCCGGAGCTGGCGCAGCTTATCGCCTCACATTGAGGCGGCCGCCTCAGACCGAGCGCGTCAGCCCGCCGTCGACGCGGATGTTCTGGCCAGTGATGTAGGCGGCGCCGTCGGAGGCCAGGAACGAGATTGTCGCCGCGACCTCTTCGACCTTGCCGTAGCGCTTCATCGGCACGCTGTCGCGCCGCGCGTCCTGTTGCGGCAGGCTGTCGATCCAGCCCGGCAGCACGTTGTTCATGCGGACATTGTCGGCCGCGTAAGTGTCGGTGAAGATCTTGGTGAAGGCGGCGAGCCCTGCGCGGAACACCGCCGAGGTCGGGAACATCGCGCTGGGCTCGAACGCCCAGGCGGTCGAGATGTTGATGATGGCGCCGCCCTTCTGCGCCTGCATCAGCGGCGTTACCAGCCGGGTCGGACGGATCACATTCAAGAGGTAAGTGTCGAGGCCGGTGTGCCATTGCTCGTCGGTGATCTCGGTGATGGGGGCACGCGGCCCGTGCCCGGCGCTGTTGACGAGAACGTCGATCCGTCCCCACTTCGCCATCGCAGCCTCGACGAGGCGCTTCAGGTCGTCGTTCGACTGGTTCGAGCCGGTAACGCCGAGCCCGCCGAGCTCGGCCGCCAGCGCCTCGCCTTTGCCCGAGGACGACAGGATCGCGACGCCAAACCCGTCCGCCGCCAGCCGCCGCGCAGCCCCCGCCCCCATGCCGCTGCCGCCGGCGGTGACGAGCGCAACCTTCTCTACTGCCATGATCCGATGATCCCTTCAGTTGAGGCGAGCCGCAGGCTCGGCCTATCATGAGGCCTTCTACAGCCAGACCCGTCGGCAGGTCCATGGCCCAAGGCATCCATCATCCAGCCACCATCATGAGCGGCTTGAAAATGAGTGATTTGCAGATCCGCAATTTGCGTCCCGACGAAATCGCCCTCGCCGTCGACTGGGCCGCGGCGGAGGGCTGGAATCCGGGGCTGGCGGATGCCGCCTGCTTCGCGATCCCCGACGCCCGAGGCTTCTTCGTCGGCGAGATCGAGGGCGAGCCGGTCGCGACCGTCTCCTGCGTCAATTACGACGACCGCTTCGCCTTCCTTGGCTTCTACATCGTGCGCGAGCGCTTTCGCGGCGCGGGCCATGGCCTGCGCATCTGGAATGCCGCGATCGCGCATGCAGGCGCGCGCGTGATCGGCCTCGACGGCGTGGTGGCGCAGCAGGAGAATTACAAGAAGTCGGGTTTCCAGCTCGCTTACGCCAATATCCGCTATGGCGGCACCGTCGCGGGATCGGTGAAGCCGCCCGCCGATGTCGTTGCGCTCGACAAGGTCCCGTTTGCGCTGGTGGAAGCCGATGACGCCCGTGTATTCCCCGCCGCGCGCAGCGCCTTCCTGCGCGCCTGGATCAACACGCGAGGTCATGTCGGCCGCGCGTTGCTGCGCGAGGGCAGGCTCGCTGCATGGGGCGTGATCCGCCCCTGCCGGACGGGCTACAAGATCGGCCCGCTCGTAGCCGACGATCGCGCCGCCGCGGATGACGTCGTGCAGGCCCTAATGGGAAGCGCGGGCGCCGGCGAGGTCTTCCTCGACGTCCCCGCCGTCAATCCCGCCGCGATCGCGCTCGCCGAGGCGCTCGGCCTCGAGCCGGTGTTCGAGACGGCGCGGATGTATACGGGGCCGATCCCGCCGCTGCGGCTCGACCGCGTCTTCGGCGTCACCAGCTTCGAGCTGGGTTAGCTCAGTAGCACCGCATGATGTTGACGGTGTGCTCGCTGCCGCCGCGGCCGGGCACCGTCACCTGCTCGGTCGGGCAGCTCGGCACGTAGGGCCGATTGGACGGCACGACGTTCGGCGGATAGCGATGCGTCCAGTCCCAGGGCACATCATACGTGTAGGTGTAGCGCACATCGGCGGAGAGCGACTGGTTCACATCGGCGAAGGGCTGGCTGTAGCCGGCGCCGTCGTAGAAGTAGCTGCCGCCGCCCGGCCAATAGACCCAGGGAGCGCTGCGGCGGTGGAACCTGGCGCCCGGCCCAACGTGCGGACGTGCCGCAGCCGGCGGGGCAGCAACGGCGGCGACGCCGGACGCCGTGGCGCCAGCAGCTCTGGCAGGATTGTCACTGGAGCTAAGCAGCAGCGCAGCTGCGCTGAGCGAGGCGAACAACGCCCCATATGATCTGGCAATCATGATACGCACCACACTCGTTTGGCTTCGCGATAGCGGCTCCCCGGAAGGAGGCTAGGCCGGGCTGTCGCCCACCCGCAAACGTATAATTAATTATTGGTTAAGGCACGCGAATAACCGGGAACAAGAGTGCGGCAGAACGCCCGGAATTCCCCTCTCATTTCAATGGCTTCGTGCGTCAGTGGCCCTGCAGCTTGCGAAGCCAGTCGAGCATGTCCTGCGGGCTTGCGCTGCCCTGTGTCACGATCGCGGTGTTGCCGCCGCTGCGGCGAGTGACCGTCGTGCGCCCGGGCTCCTTCTCGATCTTGACCTCGGCCTCCGCCGGATCACCGCTCTGCGTGATCACCGAGGTGCCGTTCTCGTCCTGGACCACGGTGGTGTGACCGTCGCCGGCGCCGGCCGGCGCCATTGCAACCACGGTCATGAATCCCAGTCCGGATGCGAGCAGAAGCAGCTTCATCTTACACCTCCATCATCGGCCGAACTGGAACATCGCCAGCCAGTTGAAACGCCCGAACTGCCTCACCGCTCCCGTGTTCATGTCGCCGATCTGGAGCAGGAGCGCATTGGTGGAATTGCCGATCTGGGTGATCTCGGCGGTGTTGCTCACCCCGGATTGACCGATCGCCGCATTGGTGGTGCCGCCGACCTGGATCACATTGGCATAGTTGTGCGTGCCGTTCTGGATGATGGTCGCGTCCACCGTGCCGGTCCCGCCGATCTGGATCACCCGCGCGATGTTGATGCGGCTGTTCTCCTCGATCGTGACAGGCTGAACATTGTCGCCGAACTGCACGACCGTTTGGATGCTTACGTTCCGGTTGGTCACGCTGCGCTGGACGGTCCCGGCGCATGCCTGCGTTGCCGCACCGACGGCGGCGAGCATCGCCGCCAGGACCAAAGCCCGCCTCAGCACCTGTCTGCCGCCTCGCATCGCGCTTCCTCGTTCGCTGTCGACACTGGCGAGATCGCTCGCGCATCAGGGACCGGTCTGGACGATGGTCGAGGCGTTGACGGTGCCGAACTGCGCCACCGTGCCCGCATTCATCGTGCCGAGCTGCGATATCAGGCTGGTCGCCGACTGACCGGCCTGGCCGACATAGGCGAAGTTGTTGACGCCGGCCTGCCCGATCGATGCGGAATTCGTTCCGCCGAACTGCAGCACGCCGGTGGCGTTGTTGGTGCCGTTCTGGGTGACCGTCGCGCTGGTCGTGCCCCCGATCATGAACACGCCCGCCATGTTGAGCTGGCTGTTCTGGTTCAGCACGACGGGCGGCCCGCCGACCGACACGATGGTCTTGATGTCGGCCGTCTGCGCTTGCGCCGAAAGGGCGCCGGCCAGGTACAGAGCGAGCGTTGCGGCACATGCGCCGCCAAAATGACGTTTCATGACATGCCTCACCACTTCGGATCAGCTCACGGAGCCTGCTGGAGGACAGTCGATCCGTTCAGGATCCCGAGCTGTCCGACGCCGGCGGTGTTGTTCGCGCCGATCTGGCCGATCAGGCTCGAATTGGAGCCGCCAACCTGGCCGGCCAGTGCGGTATTGGTTGCGGTCGCAGTGGTGCCGCCCTGCCCGATCACGGAGGTGTTGACGGTGAGCAGCGAGCCCGTCTGCAAGGTCGTCGCGGCATTGGTGGCGCCGAACTGCATCGTGGTGGCGTTGTTGCTGGTGCCGCCGCTCTGCGAAATGAACGAAGAGTTGGTCGTGCCGAATTGCAGCACGCTGGCCGAGTTGCCGGCCCGGGCATCGGCTGCCGTCAGTGCACCGAATGCTGCGAGAGTTGCAATGAAATAGGTGATCCGCATGTCCTGTCCTCCGCGAGAATGAGCCGGCGTCGCAATTGACCGTCCTGCCCGGTAGCGGTGCTCTAGAGAGTGGCCCGGACGCACCAACCTGGTGCGTCCGACCCAAACCAACCGTGGCTCAGTTCGCCGTCTGCGAGACGGTGCTGCCGTTGATGCCGAACACGCTGAGCTGGCCGACGGCGGCGGAGTTGTTCTGGAGCGCGGCCGGCCCGAACGAGTTCTGGGTGATCGCGCTGCCGTTGTTGCCGAGCGCCACCTGGCCGGTGGCCGCCGTGTTCTGCACGCCGATCTGGTTCACGGTGCTGCCGTTGTTGAGCGAGGCAGCACTGGTGCCCTGCATCGTCGTCGCACCGTTGATGATGCCGAGCTGGCTGGTCGACGAGGTCGAGTTGGTGAGTCCCTGCTGCGAAACGCTCGAAGAGTTCACGACGCCGACCTGCACGGTGGTGGAGGTGTTGGCGGCCTGAGCTGCGGAGGACAGAGCGAACACGGCAACGGAAGCAAAAAACAATTTACGCATGGAGTATCCCTTTCTGGCCAAGTTGTCTGACTGGTTTCGGATGCCTTCCCGGAAACAGGCCGACATCGTAGGGGTGAGACTGAACCGATCGCGGCCGGCGCGACAGACTGCAGTTCATGCTAGTCGCTACGGACTAGACGCTGCGTGTCGTCTCGGCTTGGCGCCCCATGCTGTCGACCAGCCGCACCACCTCGATCGGCGTACGCAGCTGCAGCTTTCGCATCATCCTGGCACGATGAACCTTCGCCGTCACTTCGCTCACGCCGAGTCTCGCGGCGATCTGCTTGGCGACGAGCCCTTCCGCCATCAGCAGCATGATCTCGCGCTCTCTGGCCGTCAGCGTCTCGACGCGCTGGCGGGCTTCACGGACGCTATCCTCGCGTTGCAGCCGCCTGCGGTCGCGCTCGATGCCGTGCCTGATCGCATCGAGGATCTCCTGCTCGCGAAACGGCTTTGGCAGAAACTCGACCGCGCCGCGCTTCATCGCCTCGACCGAGACGCGGACGTCGGAGTAGCCGCTGATGAAGACGATCGGAATGGATACGCCCGTCTCGGCCAGCCGGCGCTGAAGCTCGAGCCCGGTCGGCGACGTGCCGGGAAACCTCACGTCGAGCACGAGGCATGACGGCCCTTGCGAAACGGTCTCGGTGAGGAACTCGTCGGTCGAGGCGAACAACTTCACCTGATGCCCGGTCTCCTCGCAGAGACTTCCGATCGCGGCTCGAATCTGGGCTTCGTCGTCAACGACATAAACTGTGGCTTGGTCCGAACTCATGGCAATGGGCTCCCCGGCTTGGGGCTCGATGAAAAGGCAGCGAGCTATCCATTCTTCTTGCAAGCGAGATCAAG
Organism: Bradyrhizobium sp. USDA 223; assembly: GCF_044909005.1. NCBI lineage: Bacteria > Pseudomonadati > Pseudomonadota > Alphaproteobacteria > Hyphomicrobiales > Nitrobacteraceae > Bradyrhizobium > Bradyrhizobium sp. USDA 223. The sequence goes on along the minus strand of NZ_JBIYDR010000001.1, from coordinate 1,767,567 downwards.
GTGCTTGGATGATTCGCGCAGATCGAGCGAAGCGCGTCGGTCCGCCGGTTCGAAGTCATAGGGCCAACGCGCGCCGGAGGCGAGTGAAGGCGTTCACATATCGGGCTTCGTGATGGAAGGGCGTCCATCTTGCCGCCGGCGGCATCGGGGAGCAACGACATCGAGAATGCGGCAATGCTGCGTCGTGGTCTCGCCGGCTGCATCATGGCACGCCACCCATGTGACGACTCGACGCCAGCTGCTGCCGCTCCGGCCGGATCAGACGGGACGTTCAGTCAGCTTATCGAGTTCGATACCGCGCGCCTCATATCGATACGCTCCGTATGCATCCTGATCAAATCACGAAAAGTAGCACCCCACCTGCTTTACCACTGGATGATGCGCCACGCCCGACCGTCAGCCCGGCGAGGACGACATACTGACATTCGATACAACCTTAGACGTTTTACAACCATAGCGAGTTTGCCACTTCTTCCCGATTACCCGAAGTCAATTCAATCGGCGAGTTTTGATATGCGATTTGTGCCAGCATTTGCCTTGCTCGGAGCTTCATGCGGCCTCGCTGCGATCCTCTACGCCGCTCCGGGCACGATCGCCGGCGCTGCCGGGAGCGCGGCGGACACGGCGACTCGCGCCTATGAGCAGACCAGGCGGCTGCTCGTGCCCGGCGGCCGCGAAGCGCCGACCTTCGGATCGGATGCCCCCTTGTTCCGCTATGCCTCGATCCAGCGCGGCAGCATCGAGCAGACCGTCACCGTCACCGGCGCCCTGCAGCCGGTCAAGACGATCGAGGTGGGATCGCAACTGTCGGGGCAGCTCGCCCGCGTCTATGTCGACTTCAACGACGCCGTCGCCAAGGATCAGCCGCTCGCTCTGATCGATCCGCGCAGCTTCGCGGCCAAGGTCGACGAGGCCCGGGCGTCGCTGGCCGTCGCCAATGCCCTGGTCGACATCGCCAGGGCCAAGCTCGACCGGGCCAGGATCGATCTGCAGAACGCGAGGGGCAGCCGCGACGTGCTCGCGGCCAAGCTCGAGAGCGCGCAGGCGGTGAAGTCCTCGGCTCAGAAGACGCTGCAGCGCAAGCTGGCGCTGCAGTCGCAGAACGTGGTGGCGACGACCGCGGTCGACGACGCGCAGACTGAGTTCACCGCGCGCCTCGCCCAGGAACGTGAAGCCGAGATCCTGATGTCCCTCAACTCCTATTCGGTGGAGGGTGCACAGGCCGACGTCCGCCGCATCGAGGCGGAGTTGCAGCAAGCGCGCATGGCGGTGCCGGAGAAAGCCGCCGTTCTCGCGGCAGCCCAGGCCGATCTCGACCGCACCATGATCCGTTCACCGATCGACGGCGTCGTGGTCGGCAGGTTCGTCAACGAGGGGCAGACGCTCGCGGTCGGACTTGAAGCGCGCACCACCTTCATGGTGGCGCACCGCCTGGAGGACATGGAGATTCACGCGCAGGTCGATGAAGCCGATATCGGCCGCATCGCACCCGGGCAGCGCGCGCATTTCACCGTCGACGCCTACCCGGACCGCCGCTTCGAGGCCGTGGTGCGCCAGGTGCGCAAGGCGCCGCAGACCCAGCAGAACGTCGTCACCTACACCGTGGTGCTGGCGACCGCCAACCTCGACGGCGCGCTGCTGCCGGGAATGACTGCCCTGGTGAAGATCGTCATCGAACGCCAGGACGACGTGCTGAAAGTGCCGCTTGCAGCGCTGCGATTCCAGCCGACCGGCACGCGGCCGGACGCCGGACGCAGCGGCGTGTGGGTGCGCACCGCCAGCGGCGCGCTGCAGCGCGTCGCCGTCACGGTCGGCGCCGCCGGCACCGAGCAGGTCGCGCTCCGGAGCGGAGACCTCGTCGAGGGCAGCGAGGTCGCGGTCGGCCAGGCCATTCGCCCGGCGGGCATGGAAATTCTCGGAATCAGGTTTGGGTCATGACCGCCGCTGCGCCCCTCATCAGCCTCCAGTCGGTCAGCAGGACCTATCGCACCGAGGGCGTCGCGGTGGCCGCGGTGCGCAATGTCAGCTTCGACATCGCGCAAGGCGAGATCGTCGCCGTGATGGGACCGTCCGGCTCCGGTAAGTCGACGCTGATGAACATGATCGGATTGCTCGACCTGCCGAGCGCGGGCGCGGTCTATCTTCAGGGCGCCAACGTTGCCGATCTCACGGAAGATCGCCGGTCGTCCCTGCGCGCTCGCAGCATCGGCTTCGTGTTCCAATCCTACAATCTGCTCGCCCGCCACGATGCCATCGAGAACGTCGCATTGCCGCTGGTCTATTGCGGCATCGCGCGCAAGGAACGCATGGCGCGCGCGGAAGCGAGCCTTCAGGCGGTCGGCATGCTGCACCGGGCCCATCACTTCCCGCGGCAACTCTCCGGCGGCGAGCAGCAGCGCGTCGCGATCGCGCGCGCACTGATCGCCTCCCCCCTGATCGTGCTCGCCGACGAGCCGACCGGCGCGCTCGACAGCCGCACCGGTGCCGAGATCCTGTCCCTGTTCGCCGCGCTCAACCGGATCGGCCAGACCATCGTCATGATCACCCACGATCCCGGCATCGCGGCCCAGTGCCGGCGCACGATCCACCTGCATGACGGCGAGCTCGTCGGCGACGAAACGCAGGCCCCTGCTCTGCCGAAACAGAGCGCTGTGTCATGACGATGCTGCAGGGCTTCCAGATCGCATTGCACGCCCTGCGCCTCAATCCGCTGCGCAGCTTCCTCACCATGCTCGGCATCGTGATCGGCGTCGCCTCGATCGTGACGGTGTTCGCGATCGGGGCCGGCGCGCAGCTCCGCCTCCAGGAGCAGATCCGTTCGATCGGGGCCAACGTGCTAATGATCACCCCCGGCGCGGTCTACCAGGGCGGCGTGCGTCTCAAGGACGGCAGCAAGCTGACGATGACCGAGAGCGACGTGCAGGCCATTCTCGAGCAGATCCCGGAAATCCAGGCCGCAGCCGGCTCCATCGCGGGAACGGCGCAGGTCATCCACGAGGGCAAGAACTGGAACACGACGATCAACGGCACGACCACCGGCCACTTCATGGTGCGCGACTGGCAGCTCGCGGCCGGGCGCTATTTCTCCGCCACCGAGGAAGCCGGCGCCGGCAAGGTCGTGATCCTCGGAAGCACGGTCGCGCGCGAGCTGTTCGCACCCGGCGACGATCCGATCGGCGCGCAGATCAGGATCATGAAGGTCCCGCTCGAGGTGGTCGGCGTGCTCGACCGCAAGGGACCGGCTCAGGACGACGTCGCCTTCGTGCCGCTCACCACGGCCAAGCTGCGCTTCCTCGGCAGCGCCAGCAAGATCAACCGCGACGCGGTCGCCTACATCATCGCCAAGGTGGCCGCAGACGGTCAGATGGCGGGCGCGCGCGCGGAGATCGCGAACCTGCTGCGGCAGCGCCACCGCATCCCCGCCGGCCAGGACGACGACTTCAAGGTCCAGGATCCCGCCGCCGCCATGGAGGCGCAGCAGGGCGCGATCCGCACCGTCGCGCTGCTGCTCGTCGCCATCGCCTCGGTTTCGCTGCTCGTCGGCGGCATCAGCATCATGAACGTCATGATCGTGTCGGTCACCGAGCGCACGCGGGAGATCGGCATCCGCCGGGCGCTCGGCGGGCGAATGCGCGACATCCGTCTGCAGTTTCTCTGCGAAGCGCTCGTCCTCTGCCTGCTCGGCGGCGCCATCGGCGTCACCGGCGGCATCACGCTCTCGATGACGGTCGCCCGCATGGCCGGTTGGGTCACCTCGATCGACGGCCAGGCGATCGGCCTGTCTCTCGTCTTCTCGATCGCGACCGGCCTCGTCTTTGGCTTCTATCCAGCCCACAAGGCGTCCAAGCTGAGCCCGATCCAGGCGCTCAAGACGGAGTGAGAGCATGCCGGGATGTTCGCAAAGGCCAGGGAGGCATCAGCCATGAGCTCGGATCCGAAGGACTTGATCGCACCGACGCCGCGCGAACGGGAGCTGATGACGCTGATCGCGCGGGGGATGCAGAACAAGAACATCGCCTACGAGCTCAACATCTCGGAGAACACGGTGCGGGCGCATATCGGCAACATCATGCGCAAGTACCGGCTTCAGAACAGAACGCAGATCGCGATCGCCTTTGCCCTGCACACCGCACCATCGTCGCTCCGCCGTGATCTCGCCAAGACCGAACTCTATCCGGCCGCGACGAAGCCGGCGCAGGCGCTTGCACCGAATCCACCGGCGGCGCAGACCGCGCCGGATTGAATGGTTGCAGCTACCATCCCTTGCGTTGCCCGACGGGCAAAACATTCAATCTATGGGTCAACGCACGCGGCCTAAAATATTCCACTTTACCGAAATTCGGAAATCACATATGTGTCGCGCAACCCGGCCCAAGGAAGAGGGGCGTATCGCGATCGTCACGAACGCGGGCCGGGGGGCGGTGGACGCTGATGGCGTTGGCGCGAAAGGGTTTGCAGGGCGGAGAGCCGTGAGCAAAGACCTCGCGCATACGACCGGTGTCATCGGCGTACGGCAAAATCGTGTGGTCCTGGCGCCCGGGGTCTGTGCGCCAAGTCTTGCGGTGATGTGAGCGGCCCAACCGGGCCCACGCATCAGCCATCCGCAAGGCGACGGGGGCAATAGTGCATCGCTCCCCGGGGAGAGCACGACATAAGCCGTAAAGCCACTGCGCAGGGAAGGCCGGATGTTTGGCTTCACCTGTATGCCGCTGTGCAAATTCTTCGTTGCCACTTTCGCACAGTGGACCGTGGGTGCCCGGCCGGCACCCGGTCTTCCCTGCGCCCTCTTTCAATTATGAGGGTGAGCAAGAAGCAAAGCTCGGGCGAGTCCGCCGCGAGGATGCGAAGGCGTGTCCGCGACCGAAATGCGAATTGAAGAACGCGCTGCCCACCACACACTCCGTCATTGCGAGCGCAGCGAAGCAATCCAGAGTCTTTCCGCGGAGGGATTCTGGATTGCTTCGCTGCGCTCGCAATGACGGTGTTGAGACAGCGGTGTCACAATGCAGTAGTCTCGTGCGCTGGACACGAGCGTGAAACGAAGCTGCGAGCCGCGACCGCGGCCCATTTGCCTTACATCCCGATGTCGAACACGTTCGGCAATTGGCCCGCCAGAGGCAGTGCGGTGGCGCCGAGGAAGGTCGCCACCATCGCCATCAGGCGACGGTTGTTCTGGCGCTTGCCGCGCATCTGGCCGGCGATCCACTCCAGCATCTCGCTGTTGACCTTGGAAGCATAGGACGGCGCCCAGCTCTCGATCTCGGTGTCGGCCGACAGCGCGACGCTGCGCGGCGGCACCTTCAGGCCCGAGGCGCTCGCGGCATAATGGGCGACCGCCTTGGCAAGCAGGTCGTCGAACCGGCCGCCATCGGTGCGCTCGGTCGCGGCCTCGTTGATCTCGAACAGAACTTCGGCCTCGGCGCGGCTGACCGGCTGGTCGTTGACGGCGGTGGCGGTGAGGATGCGCATGCACCAGGCGGTGTCATCGGCGTCGAGCGAGCGGGAGAAATGCACCCGTCCCTTGGTGGTCGGGCCTTCGCCCGTGATCACACCGTCGCGCACGACGGAAAGGGCATGAGCTGCAGTATCGCGGCAGGACGGCACGAGGGACGACGGCTCGGTAGGCTTAGGCGCAGCGGCGGACATAGTTCACTTCCAGACTTCTTCTGATCGACCAGCATTTCCATGCCGGCGTAAAGGGGTGGTTAACGATTCGATACGGGGATCGCGACTTTTCTAGATGGTTGCCAATTGGTCGCTATCAGGACCAATCTGGTTCTAGAACGCGCCGGGCGAGCGTGATGAAAGTCATAAAAGGCATTATCGGGGCGAGCGAGACCGTGTGACCCCGGGTGGAGCTGTTTCGCCGCAGCTGCCGCTGTAACAATAAGGTTGCTAGAAAATCGGCCCTTCAAAGAAGGAATTCACATTTTGCTTGAGCCGGTTCAGTTGGCGTTCACTTAGGCCGGCGAAGCCCTTATAATGGATGTGACGGCCGGAGACGAATTCTCGATTAGATTCAATGAGATGAGGTAAGATCATGACACTTCCGATCGGCGCCACCGCCCCTGACTTCGAAGCCGAAACCACCGAAGGGAAGATCAAATTCCACGACTGGATCGGCGACAGCTGGGCCCTCTTGTTCTCACACCCGAAGGATTTCACGCCGGTTTGCACCACCGAGCTCGGCGCCCTCGCCAAGCTGAAGCCGGAATTCGACAAGCGCGGGGTGAAGCTGATGGGCCTCTCGGTCGATCCGGTCGACCGTCATGCCAAATGGTCGGAAGACATCATGGAGACCCAAGGCGCCGCGCCAAACTACCCGATGATCGGCGACACCGATTTCAACGTCTCCAAGCTCTACGGCATGCTGCCGGCCTCGACCTCTGGCGATCCCCTCACCCGCACGCCGGCCGACAACCAAACCGTCCGCAACGTCTTCATCATCGGCCCGGACAAGAAGATCAAGCTGGTGCTGGTCTATCCGATGACGACGGGCCGGAACTTCCAGGAGATCCTGCGCGTCATCGACTCGCTCCAGCTGACCGCCAAGCATCGCGTCGCCACCCCGGCCGACTGGTCGCAGGGCGACGACGTCATCATCGCGGGCTCGGTCTCCAACGACGAGGCCAAGACGATCTATCCGCAGGGGTGGAAGGAGCCGAAGCCCTACATCCGCATCGTCCCGCAGCCCAGATGACTTTTGGCGGTCGCGGATAGCGGCCGCAAAAATCATCCCGGGGCGATGCGTCAGCATCGAACCCGGGATCTCGAGATCCCGGGGGTGGTCCTTAGGACCATCCCGGGATGACGACCCAGAATCACGCCGCGTGCACGCGGTCGAGGAAGCTCTCGACCTCGGCCTTCAGATGCAGGCTCTCGCCCGACAGCGCCTGGGCGGAAGCAAACATCCGGCTCGACGTTTCACCCGTCTCGCTGGCGCCCTTGGCGGCGTGACGGACATTGACCGCGACATCGGCCGTGCCTGACACCGCGGCGCGCACGCTGGCCACGATGTTGTGCGTCGCGCTTTTCTGTTGCTCGACCGCCGCCGAGATCGAGCCTGCGATGCCGCTGATGCGCTCGATGGTCTGGCTGATCGCCTTGATGGCTGCAACCGATTCCTCGGTCGCAAGCTGCATGCTCTCGATCTGGTTCGAGATCTCGTCGGTCGCCTTCGCGGTCTGGCCGGCGAGCGTCTTGACCTCCTGAGCCACCACCGCGAAGCCGCGGCCGGCATCGCCCGCGCGCGCAGCCTCGATGGTCGCATTCAGCGCCAGCAGATTGGTCTGCTCGGCGATCGAGGTGATCAGCTTGACGACGTCGCCGATGCGCGAGCCGGCCTCCGAGAGCTGCGCGATGCGCTGGTCCGTCGCTTCGGCCTGCCGCACCGCCTCGGCGGAGATCTCGTTCGATTCCTGCACCCGGCGGGTGATCTCGGAGATGGATTGAGACAGCTCGTCGGAAGCGGACGCGGCCGAACGCACATGCTCGGAGGCGCTTTCGGAAGCTCCCGCCGACTGCGCCGACAGATCTGCCGTGGAGCGCGCGGCGTCGGTCAGTTGTCGCGCGGCGCGCTCGAACTCGCCGGACGATGCCAGCACCTTGTCGAGAATGCCGCCGACGCTGCCGCGGAACCCCTCGACGAAGTTGCGCAGCTCGGCCTTGCGCTGCTCGGCTGCGGCAGCGGTTGCCGCCGCCTGCTCGGTGCGTAGGCGCGCCCGCTCCTGCGAGTTGCTCTTGAACACCGCGAGCGTGCGGGCGATCTCGCCGATCTCGTCGGCACGGTCCTCGCATTCGATCGCGACGTCGCCCTGGCCGTTGGCAAGCGCGGTGAGCGAATGCGTCACCGAGGTCAGCGGCCGCGTGATGCGGCGGACGACCAGCAGGGTCAGGACCAGCACCAGAAGCGCGGCAAGGCCGGCAGCGGCAGCCATGCTCTCCATCGCCTGGGACAGCATGCCCTCGAACTGCGTCATGGGGATGCCGACATAGAGAATGCCGGCGACCTTGCCGGTGCCATCGGCGATCGGGAAATAGGCCGTCATGAACGTCTTGCCGAACAGCGTCGCCGGCCCCTTATAGGCCTCGCCACGGCGCAGCGGGGCCTGCCCCGGATGATCGGCGGCAAGCTGGGTCCCGACGGCGCGGTCGCCGTTTTCCTTTTTCACGTTGGTCGAGCGGCGGATGAACTGTCCGCTCGCCGCGTCGAACACGAACAGCGTCGCGTTGCCGCCGACATAGGACACCGCCCTGTCGACGATGGCGTGATCCCTGAAGTCGGGCATTTTGGGGATCTCGGCGCGGACCACCGCGCCGTCCCGGATCGTGATCTTGGCCTCGGGAACGGTCTCCGCAAAGGCCTGCGCCAGCGTGCGCAGATTGACCTCGATGTCGCGCAGGGCGCGGTCGTTGAAGGCGGATGTCAGCGACCAATAGCCGGCGCCGACAACGAGCGCCGTGTTCATTGCGATCAGCAGCACCGCGCACAGGACCGCCTTGGTGCCGAGCTTGAAACGCGGCAGGAACTTCGCCGTTAGAAGATTGGACATGGATGGAATGACCCCCGTAATTCCTGCATATTGGTGCAATTGACTTACAGCCGCATTAACGACGGGTTCCCACCGCGGCGAGCGGCATGGTTTGCAATTGGTAAACGAGGCCTTCCCTGACCCGGCCCCAGTCAGCCGTCCATCATCGTCTGGTTTCGCGACGATCTCCGCCTGTCCGACCAACACGCCCTCCACGCCGCCACGTCCGGAGCGCCGGTGCTTTGCCTCTACGTACTGGACGAGGCGGCGGGGCGAGCGCCGGGCGGCGCGGCACGCTGGTGGCTGGCGCAGTCGCTGCGGGCGCTCGGCGCCGAGATCGGCGCGCGCGGCGGCTCGCTTGTCCTGCGCAGAGGACCGGCGGCCAAGGTGATCCCTGAGGTGGTGCGACAGAGCGGGTGCCCGCGCCGTCTATTGGAACGAGATCGCGCAGGCGCCTCATCAGGCGGTTAATCCAGGGCGAGAAGTTCGATCCTGACGGAGCCTATGTTCGACGCTGGGTTCCGGAACTGAAGGCCCTGCCGGCCAAGCTGATCCACCGGCCCTGGCAGGCAACGCCGATCGAGCTTGCGAGTGCGGGCATCATCGGCAAGACCTATCCGCAGCCGATCGTCGATCATGCCGAGGCACGCGAACGCGCGCTGGCCGCCTACGCAGAAATTCGCAAAGGTTGAGCGTCGCTTTGACACAATTTCGAAACCCGCTATCGTCATCGCTCCATACAAACCGTGGGGGACGATATGGACGACGAGAAGCCGATCACCGAACAGGCGATGGAGACGATCACCACTGCCGTGGAAACGACGAAGGACGCGGCAGTCACCGCAGTCAAGCAGGTGAAGAAAGCCGCCAAGAAGGTCGCGAAGAAAGTAGCGCCGAAGAAGGCGGCCAAGAAGAAAGCCAAGAAGGCTGCGAAGAAGACGACGAAGAAGGCCGCAAAGAAGTCGTCCAAGAAGGCCGCGAAAAAGTCTGCGAAAAAGGTAGCCAAGAAGGCCGGCAAGTCGAAGAAGAAGGCCAAGAAGGCCAAGCGCTGATCGCACCGGAAGACGTCTCCGGGTGCGGGCGCGCCCGGAGACAGCCCGCACCTATCCTCGCCGCTTGCTCGGCGTTGAAGCACTTCCGCGTTTCCGGCGAGCCGAACTGCGTGCCGTCAGGACCGCCAATTGACCACAAAGACCGCCGCGGCGCAGAGCGCCATGCCTGCAATGGCAATCGCGTCCAGCGTTTCTCCGAACAGCAGATAGGCCATCAGGGCCGTGACGGCCGGAACCAAATAGAACAGGCTTGCGACCGAGGTCGCCGCGGCGTGGCGGATCAGCCAGTACAACAGCCCGATCGATCCGATCGAGAGCGCGACGGCGAGCCAGGCGAGTGCAAGCACGAACTCCCGCGTCCAGTGCACCACGCGATCCTCGAACAGGAAGGCGCCGACCGCGAAGAAGATGGTGACTGCCACATACTGCACGAGATTGCCGGACCGCCAGTCGATGTGATTGCAGTAGCGGCGCTGATAGAGCGTGCCGAGCGTGATGCTGACCAGCGAGACCACCGAGGCGAGCCAGCCGAGCCCGGCTTCGCCGGTCATCGGGCGGTTGTGCAGGATCAGCACCACCCCACCGAGGCCGAGCACGAGCCCGGCCCATTGCAGCGGCGTGACCCGTTCGCCGAGCCAGCGATTGGCGATGGTCGAGGTCAGAATCGGCTGCAGACCTGGAATCAGCGCCGACAGGCCGGCCGGAATCGAATGCGCGATCGCAATCGCGGTGCCGCCGAGATAGAAGCCGTGGACGAGGATGCCAGCGACCGCGCTGTGCGCGATGCCGGCGCTATCAGGCCATTTCGGCCGCGCGATGCCTGCGATGATTGCCATCAGCCCCACCACGATCGCCATGCGAATGGCGAGATAGGTCAAGGGATCGGCATTGTTGACGACGTATTTGGTCCCGATGAATCCGGTGCTCCAGAGCAGCACGAACAGGATCGGCGCGGCGTGGGCGGCCAGGGTTTCTTGATTATGGTTCATTGCCGCCCTCATTGCCCGACCCTCGGCCATGCGGCAATGCGAATTTCGTGGTGACGATATGCTGCGCTGCGACGGAGGATCGCGGTGCGTCTCAGCCGCTCACCATTCTTCCGGGCAGGGATTGACGATCTTCCAGAGCTCGACGCCGTTCTTGATCTTCTTCATGTCGGTGGTGAGCCCGCCATTGCGGCGAATCCAGTCCTTCACCGTGTCGGGGTAGTAGGACATGAGATCGGAGGTACCCTCGGCGCTGGTGACCTTGATGCCGAAGGTGAACGCCTTGTCGTAATAGGCCTGGTGGAAGCCGAGGCTCGCGCGCGGCGTCACGCAGATCTTGTTCATCGGCACGATGCCAAGCACGAGCGTGCAGGCCGAATTGCAGATGCCGTCGATGATGACCCGCTCGCCCTTTTCGCGCACCCGCTTGTACTTGGCCTTGTACTCCTCGACATAGCCGCCGTGGTCGCGCGTGATGTGCAGCTCGGCGCGCGCGGGCGTGGCGGCGGCGAAGCAGAGCAACAGCAGACTCGGAAGCGTGATGCGCATGGCGAGATGACGACGAAGGCCTTCAGGAATGTACCGGACTCGAGGGGCCCGCAAATGATCCCCCGGGGCCGGCGGCAGAATTCTTAACCGAATAGTCTTTGGTCATACTTGTGTGGGGAATTCGTTAAGCATCCCGAAAAGGCCAAAAATGGGCAGCTTTGGCCGCATGTCCGGCAATTCTGTCACACCCACCCGGAAATCTGCGGGATTGGCCGTGATTTCGGGCCTCCGGAGCGATGCTTGGCCGCTCGAAATTGCTATAACAGGCTGACCTATTCGAGCGGGTTCCGGAGAATCGAGATGAGCAAGTTGACGCGTGTCGCCGCGGTTGCGGCCTTGACGGCTGCGGTCTTGGCCCCCGCCCTCGCGGAGGCGAACGGCCGCCACCGCTACCACCGCTCCTACGCCAACCCGCTGCCCTACCCGATCAGCTACCTGCACAATTACGGCCCGGGTATCACCCCCGGCACCTTCGCCTACTATGACGGCCCGGCGACCAACCACTGCTACCGCAGCGCGGCCGCCTATATCGGTCAGGACGGCCGGCGGCACCCCTGCTACTGAGGGGCCGCGGCCGCTGCTGCTCCTCTGTTTGGCCAGCGGCAAATTCGCCGGGATGATGGAAGCCTTGGGCACGTGCGCAGGATGTTCGTCGGATCATGGCCGGCTCGAGATGTTTGCACTTTCATGTTGATGGTACCGGTCAAGTCACGACAAGTGGCCTTATCCGCTGACCTCATCTTTTGATGCTGCAGGCCAGTGATCATTGCGCAAGACATGACCTCGCAAAAGCGAAGGGGCCTCGAGGGGCCCCTTCAAACGTTACCAGCGGCGATAGCCGTAGTACCCATAAGGGCGCGGACCGTAATAGCGCGGCGCGTAATACCGCGGGCCGTAATATGGCCGCGGCCTGTAGTAGCCATAGTAGCTTGGCCGCCACCAGCACCGTCCCCAGGCGTCGCAAACCATGCGGACCTGCTCGATGCCGGAGACCTGCGGTGTCGCAGGCGCAGGCGCGATGGGCATGGCGGATGCCGTCGATGACGCAACGAGAGCGCCGAATAGGGACGTAGCCAATCGGCCAGTATTGAGTTTCATGATGTCTTCCTCCGCTTGCGCGATGCAGGATATCGAGGTCGTTCTGATCAAATTGTGGCCGAACCGAAATGTAATACAGATGAACAAACCTTCGGCGAGCTGACCGGGACATCACGGCTCGGCAGCCGCTGAATGCCAGTCATCCATATCTGTCGATCTCGCCGGAGAAGGTCTTCTTCATCATCTCGAAATCGAGTGATCCCACCGCGAAGCGGGGGGAGTGGCGTCGTTCTGGACATCGGTGACGACGACTTGAGCTGCGGCGGCGGTGGGCGCGGCGAAACCACCGTGCGGAGTTCGCGGGCTTCATCCACACGCTCTCAATGTTGAGATCAATCTGGGTGGCGCTGACCCGGATTGGCCACGGCGACGGTGATCTCTCCGATTGGCGTCGACTGCGCGCTCAGGCCGCGCAGACGCACAACCAGGGGGACCGCCTCTCACCGAACTACGAGATCGAGAAGCAATTGCTGCGGTCGGGCGCGCGGCGGCAAACCGGCGTCCCGGCAACCTGATGCACGCGCCGCCGGCCCATCGTCGGCGATCCGCCGCCCGCGCCGCTTTAGAACATATATGGAACAAAGAAGACTGGCGCGCTCGGAAGGATTCGAACCTCCGACCCTCGGAATCGAAATCCGATGCTCTATCCAGCTGAGCTACGAGCGCCCTGGCCCGAGTAGCGGGCCACCGAGATCCGCCGGCCGGCGCTGGCGAGGAGCCAGCACACCCGACGGCGGTCGGATTGGTTTGAATTAGCAGAGAGGCCGGCCAATAAAAAGCCCTTGCCACCTCGATCGAGGCAGCCGAAGGCGCTGTTACCAGGTCGTGTTGAAGAGGCCGAAATGCGGCTGCTGAGCGACCAGCATCATGGGGCGGCCCGGCTGATGCGCCGGATAGGTCCTGACGATCTTACGCTTGGGCTGGGCCTGGACCGGAGAAGTTTGAGCTTGGGGCGTCTGCGGCTGGATGGCCTCGGACTTCCTGGCTGCGGCGGTCCCGGCCCTCGGCTCTGGCGTGAACTGGGCGAAGGTCTCGCGCACCCGCGTCTTGGCCGACATTTCGGCAAAAGCCGGCGACAGGCTCTCCTGTACCGGCGGCTGGGGAGCCGCAACTGCGGCAGTCTGAACCGCGGGTGCGGCAATCGTCGGCTGGCTCGTGTCGAGGACGACGCGCTCAGGCAGATGACGATCGGACCGGATTCGGATCAGCGGCTGGTCGTTGCTTGCGGTCGCAACGGCCTGCGCTACGGGCGCCGCCGGGAAAACGAAATCCGCCGCGAACAGCAGTGTGAGCAAAGCTCCACCGACAAAGATGAGATACCTAAAGATGGGCATTGGCCGCGCTCCGCCCCCGCATCCCCGCGTGGGCTCTGCTCGCCTCAACAGGCGATCTTCCAATTGGTTCCTGGCCCAGCCGTTCGGTTCAAATGGTGATGCATGGTTTTCGGCCAAGGACCGCAGAAGGTAACTTTTCAGCTACCGGGACAGGCCGCCTTCAAGCGCGGCGTGCTGCAACCGGGGAACATTTTGCCTGATCGGCATTCACGTTAACGAAGCCGATTGGGATACGCACGAAGGTCTTGCGGCTCTTCATGCTGACCGGATCCGCCAGCACGCGGCTGCGGTCGGTCAGATGACTTCCGTCGCGCCGCGTGAAGGCACAGACGATCTCGACATCTTTTACGGCATAGTCGTTGTCGTTTCGCAGCGTGAACGTCACCAGGGCTTTGGAGCCGAGGCCGCCGCGACGCCAGGTCTGTGATGAAATCCTGAGACGACCAAGTCCTGCTGTCGCCGGCACCTGAGCTTCGGACACAGGCGAGGCCACTTTGGACGCATCGCCGGAGGGAGGCGCTTCAACAGCCGCCAGCTCAGGCCTCACCGGCTCAGCACTGTTGCCCTTGGAGAGAGGTAGCAGCATCCAAATGCCGCAACCGACGATGATTGCCGCCAGCAGCCATAGAAGGCTTCGGCCAAATGAGACGCTCGCAATCGTCACGGCCCGCGCCAGTCGTTCGCCGGTGCCGGCCAAGCGCCCCAATCCGAGTCGGTCGAGCCTCGCATTCATGGTTGCACACCGATCGCGACCGCAAGCAGCATCGAAGATGGATTTAGTCACAGCTTACCTTAATTCGGGCGACGAACTAAGGTTCCCCCAACGTCATGCGAGTCGGCAACGGCGGTGGTGACCACCGGCGATACTGCTAGCATGCGCCGTAGCATCGAATAGACCCGTTGGGAGATTATGAAATGCCGTTCGCCGTCGCTTGGGATCACGTCCATCTGCGCAGCCCCGATCCGGAGGCCACCGCGGCCTGGCTGCGGGACATCCTTGGTGGCGAGATCGTGCACGCGCCAGGACGAATCGACGTGAACCTCGGCGGAGCCAGCATCTTCATCGCGCCGCTCGAGGGCGACAGCGCCGTCAGCCCGCCACCTCCGCACCCACATCAGGGCCTTGACCATTTCGGCTTGACGGTGAAGGACATCGACGCGGTCGCCACCGAGATCAAGGCCAAGGGTGTCACGTTCACGCGCGAGCCGACGACCATTCGTCCCGGCGTACGCATCTGCTTCATCCGCGGGCCCGAAGGCATCTCGATCGAGCTGCTCGAGCGCGACAAGAAATATACCTGACGCGACGGGGCGCCCCGCCGTCCAGGCACCGAGCCGGGGACGACGTCACGCCCGAAGGCTAAGTCATGCTACCGGGCATAAAGCAGCGGATGGTGACACCCATGTAGCCGTAGATCGGCCAGACCATGGTGCGTCCCACCCGGTTCGGCTCCGAGATCACGGCCTCCGCGGGCACGTCGACCCAGACGAGCTCCTGCTGCTGGCCATCGAGCGCATAGCCATAGCGCGGGACGCGGACGCGATAATGCCCGTCCTTGCTGTCCCAGTCAGAGTCCGAGAGCGCCGAACCGTCGGCATCGGAGCAGCAAGGCCCCTTGCCGCTGCGCAGACTGTCGAACCAAGCCTTCAATTCGGGATTGGTGTTGGCGAACTGCCCGCGGTCGCGCGCGTGCCCCGAGGGGGCTGCGAGCGCGATCAAAGCCAACGCCGGCGCCAGCCTCGTCAGGTTTGCCCGGCGTATCGCATCGCCAATCCGCCGTTGTTCGCTTTTGCAATTCGTGGGACGCGCACTGTACAGACGCGGCTCATTGCCGCCGGAATCGATCCAGTTGGTCACGTTCGTCTTGCTCCAGCACCCAGCGGCCAGTGCAGCAATGGTTATGCATTTCGCGGGCCAACTCTGATTCGCAACGTCGGGCCTCGCCTCACCATCAGAGCGTCACGACGGTGTCATGGACAAATTGGAACAACTACGGCTCGCAGGCCGCCGCGACCGGCAAACTGCCTCGTTGCGCGCAGGGATGGGCTTTGGCATAAAAGCGGGACCGGTTGCGCCATTGGGCGATGGCGGCCGGCCTACGGGACGTTATGAAAAACGGCCTCTATTCAATTCATGTCACCCTGCTCGATGGTCGAGTCGGCAAGGGCAGCGGCGTGATTCTCTTCCGCGACGGCAAGATTCTCGGCGGCGATGCCTACCTCTATTACACCGGCAGCTACACGGTGAAGGACAACAACAGCTTCAAGGGCGAGGTGCTGGTGCAGCGGCACACCTCGCCTCGAGGCGATGACAATCCGCTGTTCGGCGGCCCTGCCCCGGTCGGCATCGGCGTCACCGGCACGTTCACGGACACGCGCGGACAGATGACCGGCACCGCGCTGGTCGGCAAGGCCAGCCAGATCTTCGGCGCGACGCTGCACAAGCTTGCAGACGTCGATTAGCTATTCCGCGGCCTGTTCGAGCGGCGCCACACGCGGCAGGATCATCTGGATGCGCGTACCGCCACCCGGTTCGGAATCGAGATCGAGCCGGCCACCGAGCCGGTTGGTGACGATGCTGTAGACGATGTGCAGCCCGAGGCCGGTGCCGCCTTGGTCGCGCCGCGTGGTGAAAAACGGATCGAAGGCGCGGCGACGGACGTCGAGCGACATGCCGCAGCCATTGTCGGAGAAGATGATCTCGACGTTGTCCTTGCCGGACTCGCGCACCTGGATCTCGATCGTCCCGGGCCGGCCGTCCGGGAAGGCGTGCGCCACCGAGTTCAGAAACAGATTGGTCAGCACCTGGCCGTACGGGCCGGGATAGCTGTTCATGGTCAGGTCCGGCTGACACTCGACGTTGAGCGTCAGATTGTGCTTACGCAGGCCCGGCCGCAGGCTCATCACCACCTGCTCGGTGAGGTCACCGAGATCGAAAGTACGCTGATCCGAATAGTTGCGGTCGGCGGCGACCTGCTTGAACGACTGGATCAGCTCGGCGGCGCGGTTGAGATTGGAGACGAGCTGCGAGGACGCATCGCGGCTGGTGCTGAGGAAGTCGTTGAGCGTGGAGCGGCGCAGCTCGCCGCGCTCGACTTCGGCGGTGAACATGGCGGTCTTGCGCTCCAGCGCGGAGGCAACCGTGAGGCTGATGCCGACGGGATTGTTGACCTCGTGGGCGACGCCGGCGACGAGGCGCCCGAGCGCGGCCAGCTTCTCGGCCTCGATCAGGGAGGCCTGGGTCTCGCGGAGATTGCGCAGCGCGGTTTCGGCGGCTTCCTTGGCCTTGCGCATCTCCTGCTCGCCGCGCTTGCGCTCGCCGATATCGAGCGCAACGGTCACGATCCGCTCGATCTCGCCCTCGGCGTCGAGCAGCGGCAACTTGTTGACCAGCCATTGCCGCATGTTGCCGGAGGCGTCCTGATACTCCTCCTCATAGAAACCGAGACCTTTTCGAAGCTTGAGCACCCGCTTGTCGCTCTCGTCGGACTTGGATGCGCCGTAGCGCGACATCAGGTCGGCCGTGGTGCGGCCGAGCGCCTCGCCGGGCTCGATGCCGAAGATGCCGGCCATGTAGCGGTTCATCAGCACGTAGCGCAGATTGCGATCCTTGACGTTGATCACCGCCGGCACGGTGTCGATGACCTGCTGGAGCAGGCGCCGGCCTTCGGCGATGGCTTCCTCCGCCCGCTTCTGGTCGGTGATGTCGCGTAGCGTGCCCTCGTAGCGGATGATGTTGCCCGCTTCGTCTCGCACGCCCGTGGCGCTGTCGGAGAGCCAGAGGACGTCGCCGCTGCGCTGGCGCACCTGATACTCGAACTCGCGCACCATGCCGTCGCGCGCCATCAGCCGCTGGTATTCGGCGCGCGCCTCGGGGTGGACGTAGATCGTGTGGGCGATGTCGCTGATGCTGTCGATCAGCTGCTGCGGGCTGTCGTAGCCCATCATGCGCGCCAGCGCGGGATTGGCGTTGAGGAGGTCACCGGCCGGCGTCGTCACGTAGATGCCGTCGATAGAGCCTTCGAACAATTTTCGATAGCTCTCCTCGGCGAGCCGCTGCTCGGTGAGCGCGCGCACCGCCGCCTCGCGCGCGGTGTCGGCCTCCTCCAGCGCGCGGCGAAACACTTCGGCCGCCCGCGCAATGTCGCCGATCTCGTTGCCGAGGTCGGCGGACGGAATTGAGACGTCTTTCCGCCCGGCGGCAAGCGCGCGAATGGATCGCGCGATCTGGGCGAGCGGACGCACCGTCCTGCGCACCACGAACCAGGCAGCGCCGATGCCGATGAGCACGCCGACCGTGCCGAGCACGATGCTTTGCCATCGCGCCTCGGTCAGTGTCCGGGCGAAGTCGCGCGACAGCACGTGGCCGCGCCGGGAGCTGACCTCGCGCAGCAATTCGGTGACGCGGCCGATCAACCGGCCTTCGGTTCCCAGCACCTCGCGATCGATGTCGGCGATCTGCCGCTCGCGGACGGCGACGGCCATGATCGCCTCTGCATAGTCGTTCACCGCCGACTTCAGCTTGGCATCGGCAATATCGAGCCCCCGCATTCCCTGTGCAGCCTGCTCGGCTGCGGACGGGTTGCGCGCGAGCAGCCCGATCGCGATCCGGCCCTGTGCCTCGGACAAGCGGGACGCCAGCTCGCGGTCCGCGGTGCCTTCAACCGCTGCGTCGAATTGTTCGCGCAGCGGCGGCAGTCCGGCGAGCAGCTGGGCGCGGCGGTCGATCAGCGTGGAGATCCGCTCCAGGCCGGAGCGATAGGTTGCGAGCCGCTCGGTGACCCCGTCGAGCATGTCCTGCTGCTCGGGCGCGAGCTCGATGCGGGTCTTCTTCAGGATGTCGCTGAGCGTTGAGGCCGCCTCGCCGACCTGCTGGAACTGGATGCCGGCACCGGGATCCGTGACGAAGTCGCGCGCGGCAAGACGCAGTTCGTTCATGCGGCGATCGATGTCCTCGGCGAGGTCGCCGACGCTCTGCAGCCGCTGCAGCTCCGCGAATGTAGTATCGATGTGCCGGATCGCGATCACGCTCGCCGTCGAGGTGACTATGATCACCGCCAGCACCAACAGGAAGCTACCGAAGGTGAGCTGGCCGATGGAGAGCGAGAAGGTTCGCCTTTTCTCAGGGGACGGCGTCAATTCGGCGGACATTGGTGGTTTGAGGACCGGACTGCTGGAGGTCCAATATACGACGTATTCCTGCCCGGGGGGAACATGCCTCGGGACGCGGAATATCGTTAATATCAGGACCTGCCGCCCGCTTCAGGTTTACGACAGTTTGACGCTGGCTGCCCTGCGGGCCGGGATTCGTCGATACTTCGTTGCGTGTCGAAGTGTATTAGCCGACGGCCCCGACCTCGAACACCTCGCCGTCATAGCCGGCCTCGCTGGGGATGCGGAGCTGACGGCCGGTTTCGGTCTTGGTCATCACCGGCATCACCGTGACGATCGAGAGGCCGCGGGCGTGCTCCAGCGCCGCGCTCACGCTTCCCTGCTTGGCGAGGCGGATCAGGTTGCGTGTGGTCGGGAACGGCAGCTTGAAGCGGCCGCTCTCCCCGCCCTCCACCGCCTCGCGCGGCGAGACCCAGATCGAATCGGTGGATTCCCGTCCGTCATGGGCACCGAGCTGGTCGGGCGGTGCCGCGGCCAGGAAGAACCAGGTGTCGAACCGCTTCGGCATGCCCTCCGGCGTGATCCAGTGCGCATAGGGCACGAGCGTGTCGAGCGCGAGCTGGAGGCCGTTGTCGTCGAGGATCTTCAGGAAACTGATCTTGTGCTCGTTGAGGGCGACGCGGTGAGCGTCCGCGATCTCGCCGGCGCGCTTGGCGTCGATTGGCGCGCCGGTGTCCTTCGACCGCGCCAGCAGGATGCCGCTTTCCTCAAAGGTCTCGCGGATCGCGGCGATCCGGAAGCCGCGGTCCGCTTCGCTGAGGCTTTCGCCGCCCGAATAGAGGTCGGCGCGAGCAACGATCTCGTTGTCGCCGGCATCGACGCTGCCACCGGGAAACACCAGCGCGCCCGAGTTGAACTCGATCTGATGATGGCGGACCATCATGAAGACTTCGATTTCGCCGCGGCTCTTGCCATCGGCCTTCGCGCCGTCGCGCAGCAGGAGGATCGTCGAGGCCGGGCGTGATGCTGATGATTCGGCCATGCAACTAGCCTGCGGCGCTGGATTGCGGGCCGAGATTGGCGCGCTTGTCGAAACGGGCGACGCGCGACAAGAGATAATCGACCTCGGCCTTCGCCGTCGCCGTCATGGTCGCACCGGGCTTGCGCTGCGCACTGGAAGCGATGATGCCACGCTTCTGCAGCACGTATTTGCGCACTGTGAGGCCGACGCCGGGCTGCTGCTCGTAGCGAATCAGCGGCAGATGCGCGTCGAAGATGTCATGCGCGGCGTCGCGCTTGCCGGCCTTGGAGAGGTTCACGACATCGATCAGGAGCTCCGGGAAGGCGTAGCCGGTCATGGCGCCGTCGGCGCCCCGCTCCATTTCGAAGTCCAGGAAGGTGCCGCCATTGCCGCAGAGGATCGAGAGCGGACGGAGCGAGCCGTCCTTCTGGAAGCCGCGCAGCGTCGAGATCTTCTCCAGGCCCGGCCAGTCCTCGTGCTTGAGCATCACGCAGTTCGGATTGTCCATGACGATCTTGCGGATCACGGCGGGGGTGAACACGACCTGCAAGGTCAGCGGATAGTCCTGGAGCACCCAGGGCACATCAGGGCCGATGGCTTCCGCCGCCTGCTTGAAATAGCCGATGATCTGGTCGTCGGTGCGAAGCGAGGGCGGCGGCGCGATCATGACGCCGGCCGCGCCCGCATCCATCGAGGCCTTGGCCAGCGAGCGCATGGTGGCAAAGCCCGGCGCGGAGACGCCGACGATCACCTGCATCTTCTTGGCACGCTTGACGTAGCGCACCGCCACCTGCTCGGCCTCGGCGGCGTCGAGCTTGGGGGCCTCGCCCAGGATGCCCAGCACCGTGACGCCGTCGCAGCCGACCTCCTCGTAGAAATCGGTCAGGCGGTCGATCGAGCGCTCGTCGATCCGGCCGTCGTCATGGAACGGCGTCGGCGCGATTGCGAAGGTGCCCTTGGCATCGGCGGTGAGTTTCATTGGGTCTCTCTGTCCTATCAATTGTCGTCATTCCGGGATGGCCCGAAGGGCCAGGCCCGGAATCCATAACCCCGGCTAGTGGTTATGGATTCCGGGTTCGCGACTTCGTCGCGCCCCGGAATGACAGTTTTGGCTAAAACCGCCGCGCCCCCATCTTGATCTGCTCCTCGGAGAAGAAGATCTCCTTGGCGTGATCGACGATGTCCTGGGCCTTCCAGCCCGAGTGCGGCGGCTTCCAGCCTTCCATTTCCATCATCCGCATCTCGCGCACGCCGCGGGGCCCGGACACGCCCAGCACCTTGCCGGTCTGGTCGCCCGACAAGTCGCTGACCATGTATAGCACGGCCGGCGCGATGCCGTCCGGCCCGAGCGCGGCGCCGGGGTTCTCCTTATAGCGGGGCAGGTCTGCGGTCATGCGGGTCAGGGCGCCCGGGGCCAGCGTCCAGATCCGGATGTTGTACTTGCGGCCCTCGATCGCGAGCACGTTGGACAGGCCCCAGATGCCGCCCTTGGCCGCGCCGTAATTTGTCTGGCCGAAATTGCCGATCAGCCCCGACGTCGAGGAGGTGTTGACGATGACGCCGCCGCCGTTTTCCCGCATCCAGCGAAACACCGGCAGGGTGCAACAAAAGGTGCCCTTCAGATGGACCTTGATGACCTTGTCCCAGTCGGCTTCCGAGGCTTTTGCGAAGGTCTGGTCGCGCAAAATGCCGGCATTGTTGACCAGGATGTCGGCGCGGCCAAAGTGCTTGATGGCATCGTCGAACACCGATTGGCCGCCCTCCATGGTGGAGATGTCGGCGCCGTTGGCGACCGCCTTGCCGCCCTCGGCCTTGATCGCATCCACCACCTGCTGCGCCATGGACTTGTCGGCGCCGGAGCCGTCGCGGGGACCGCCGAGATCGTTGACGACGACCGAGGCCCCTTCCCGCGCAAACAGCTTTGCGTAGGCCTCACCGAGCCCGCCGCCCGCGCCGGTGATCAGCGCGACCTTGCCGTCGAGTAGTCCCATGGTGGCGTCTCCCTGTTTTTGTTTCTTGCTCCGTCATGGCCGGGCTTGTCCCGGCCATCCACGAACTTGAGCGCCAACTGCACGAAAGAACGTGGATGCCCGGGACAAGCCCGGGCATGACGAAATAACTCAGAGCCGCGCAAGCGGCCCTATCACCCCAGCACCGTCTTGCCGTTCTTGATCACGGTGACCCCGCGCGACTTCACCTTGGCTTCGAACGAGATCACGTTGCCGTCCTTCCAGAGGTCCATGGTCACGGTCTCGCCGGGATAGACCGGCGAGGAGAACCGCGCGACGTGCTGACGGAAGGCGCTCGCATCGTAGTCGGCATAGGTCTGGAGCACGCCGCGGCAGGTGATGCCGTAGGTGCACATGCCGTGCAGGATCGGACGCGGGAAGCCGGCTTTCTTGGCGAACTCGGGATCGGAGTGCAGCGGGTTGCGGTCACCGCAGAGGCGATAGACCAGCGCCTGGTCGGGGCGCGTGGTGATGTCGATGGTCATGTCCGGCTCGCGCGATGGGATCTTGTGCGGATCCGGCTGGGTCAGGTTCGGCCCGCCGAAGCCGCCGTCGCCGCGGGCAAAGCGCGAGGCGACCAGGGTTGCGAGCTTCTCGCCCTTCTCGTTCTTCAGCACGGTCTGGTGAACGATGACCACGCCCTTGTCCTTGCCCTTGTCGTAGACTTCGAGCACCGAGGAGTCGGCAGTGATGTTGGCGGCGACCGGCAGCGGCTGGTGGAAGGTGATGTCGCGCTCGCCGTCGACCACCATGACGCGGTTGAGGTTCATCTCGCCGGGCCCCGAGCCCCAGGCAGCGACAGAGGCGAAAGTCGGCACCACCTTCAGCGGCCGCGGCGTGAACGCGCCCTCGTTGACGAAAGCGAGCTCCTTCTCGTCCATGGGATCGGCGCCGAGGCCGATGCCGTAGGCGTAGAGCATGACTTCGCGATCGGTGTAGGCGTATTTCTGGCCGAGATTTTTCAGGCCTTTGAGCTCTTCGTATCTGGCGGACATTCTTCTGGTTTCCTCTCCGGATTCTTGTGCGCCGCTGCCAGTCGAAGTGCCCTCTCCCCTTGTGGGAGAGGGCTGCGAGAGCCGTGCGGCAAACTCGTTTGGGTGAGGGGTTGGCTCCGCAGTGACACTTCTCGTGTGGAGAGAGACCCCTCACCCGGCAGCCTTCGGCTGCCACCCTCTTCCACAAGGGGAGAGGGTCACATCTTGCTTCGCGTCAGGCGATCGTGAAGAACGGCAGCGGGGCGCCGTCGGTCGGCTTGAACACCACCTTCACCTTCAGGCCGATCTTGAGCTTCTCCAGATCGCAGTCGACGAAATTGGTCTGCACCGACGGCCCCTCCTTCAGCGTGACGTAGCCGATGGCGTAAGGGCCGGTCGGCGATTTCCGCATCAGGCTGTAAGTGTAGATCGTGCCCTCGCCCGATGCCTGTTCCCACACCGTCTTGTCGGAGTAGCAGAACGGGCAGATCGAGCGCGGGAAGTAATGCGCTTCGCCGCAGGCGGTGCAGCGCTTGATCATGAACTTGCCCTCTTTCGCGGCGTCCCAGAACGCTGATGTCTCGGGATTCGTCACCGGGGCCGGATACTTTTTCACTTCGCTCATCACACGCGCTCCAGAATGGCGGTCGAGGCGGCGTGGCGAACACCCAAGAGGCCGCCGGTGCCGTGGGCGATGGCAAGATCGCAGTTCTTGACCTGCACCTTCGGATGCGCCTCGCCGCGCAGCTGCCTGACGGCCTCGAGGATCTTGGTCATGCCGCCGCGGTTGACCGGATGGTTGCTGCACAGGCCGCCGCCGTCGGTGTTGAACGGCAGCTTGCCGACGCCCGAGATCAGATTGCCGTCGGCGACGAACTTGCCGCCCTCACCCTTCTTGCAGAAGCCGAGGTCTTCGAGCTGCATCAGCACCGTGATGGTGAAGCTGTCATAGATCGAGGCATATTTGATGTCCTTCGGCGTGATGCCGGCTTCCTCGAACGCACGCGGGCCGGACCACACGCCGGCGGAGTACGTGAGATCGAGATCCTTGCCGCCGCGCGGGCCCTTCATGGCCTCGCCATGGCCGATCAGGCGCACCAGCGGCTTCTTCAGGCTCTTGGCGATCTCCGGCGTCGTCACGATCAGCGCGCCGCCGCCGTCGGAGACGACGCAGCAATCCATGCGATGCAGGGGATCGGAGATCATCGGCGAGTTCAGGACGTCCTCGACGGTGACGACGTCCTTGAGCATCGCATGCGGATTGTACTGCGCGTGATGCGAGGCCGCGACCTTGATCCAGGCGAGTTGCTCGCTTGTGGTACCGTAGTCGTGCATGTGGCGCATGGCACACATGCCGTAGGCATTGTGCGTGGTCGCCCCGTAAGCGGTTTCGAAATCGACCTCGGCGCCGGCGGCGCGCGGCGGCATCGCGCCGGTGCGCGGCTTGCCAGCGAGCGTCACGAGCGCGATCGAGCATTTGCCCGCGGCGATCGCCTCGGCGGCATGGCCGAGATGGATGATGTAGGAGCAGCCACCGGTCTCGGTGGAATCAATGTGGCGAAGCTTCTTGGTGTTCAGGCCGAGATAGTCGACCATCGGCCAGGCGCCGCCGGGCGCGTCGCCCGCGCAAAAATAGCCGTCGATATCGTCCTTGCTGATCCCGGCATCCTCGATCGCGCCCTTGGCGACCTCGGCATGGAGCTGGGCGGTGGATTTGTCCGGCGCATGCCGGGTCGGGTGTTCGTAGATCCCGGCAATGTAGGCCTTGCCCTTGATGGTCAAACTTCAGTCTCCGCTCGCGTCTCGTCGTGGCTCTTTTTTTGGCTCTTTTTTCTGAACCGCACCGGGCTGATTGGCAAGCGCGGAAATATTCCGCCGGGCGAGAGGGTGGCGGGTTGGTGCCAGGGAAGGATACTCTCGTGTCCCGGACGCGCTGCAACGCTTAAGCGTTGCTGCGTAGAGCCGGGACCCAGGAGGCCGCGGACTCAGTGCGACATGGGCCCCGGCTCCGCAGCGCATCACTTCGTGCTGCGCAGCGTCCGGGGCACGAGGCTTTAACTTGCAGCCACAGCGCCGCGTCCCCGCGGCGTATCTCGCCCGAGCTTTGCGTCCGTCTTGCTACCCTCCCAAACAGAGGGCGCAGGGAAGACCGGGTGCCGGCTGGCACCCACGGTCCGCTGTGCGCGAATTGCGCGAAGAACAGATGCACAGCGGCATACAGGTGAAGCCAAACATCCGGCCTTCCCTGCGCAGTGGCTTTACGGCTTATGTCGCGCTCTCCCCGGGGAGCGATGCACTATTGCCCCCGTCGCCTTGCGAGCGACCCGCAAGACTTGACGCACAGACCCCGGGCGTCAGGACCACACGATTTTGCCGTACGCGAGACCGCGCCCGTCGTGCACGAGACAACCGCTCGCGCGACGCAGCCCGCGTCCACCGCCGCTCACCCCGCGTTTCGTGACGATCGCGATACGCCCCTCTGAGAGGGATGAGGTGGCGGACAGATACGATAATTCCGAATTTCGGTAAAGCGGAATGTTTCTGCCCGGCCGGATTGACCATGGCGTGGGTGTTTCGCCCGACGGGTAGCGCAAGCGGTGGTGTCGTAGGGTGGGCAAAGCGAAGCGTGCCCACGTCTTCTGGCTCGACTTGGAGAGATGGTGGGCACGGCGCAAGCGCGCCTTTGCCCACCCTACGAGACCTCCCTACTCCGCCGCGATCTGCCTTGGCGCGGGCGGCGGATTGGCGAGGTCGGCGGCGAGCTGGGCGTGTCGGGCCTTGGCGTCGTGCACCGCCTTCTCCTTCACCGGGCCGTAGCCGCGAATGCGGTCGGGCAGCGAGAGCAATTCGACCGCGGTGTCGATCGTGAGCGGCGACAACAGGCCGAGCACGGTGGCGACGTCCTTCTCGTAGCCGGCGATGAGATCGCGCTCGAGCTTGCGGTCGGCGCTGCGGCCGAAGATGTCGAACGGCGTGCCGCGCAGGAACTTGAACTTGGCCAGGACGCGGAAGACCTTCAGCATCCACGGGCCGAAGGCGCGCTTCTTGGGACGGCCCATGGCATCGACACCGCTGCTGAGGATCGGCGGCGCGAGATTGAAGTTGAACTTGAAGTCGCCCTCGAACTGGTCGCGGAGCTGCTGCTCGAAGGCGCCGTCGGTGTAGAGGCGCGCGACTTCGTATTCGTCCTTGTAGGCCAGGAGCTTTGCATAATTCACGGCGACCGCGCGCGGCAGTGCGTCGCCATAGCCGCCCTTCGCGGCGGCATCGCGGACCTGGTCGACCAGCTTGCGATAGCGCTTGGCGAGACGAGCGTTCTGGTAGGCGGTCAGATGCTTGGCGCGGTGCTCGATGACCTCGTCCAGCGTCATGGCATCCAGCGCCTTCGGCGCGACCACTTCGTCCCCGCCCTTCAGCATGTCGGCCAGCCGCTTGGGATCGGCGACTGCGAGGCGGCCGAGACGGAAAGCTTCCTTGTTCATCTTGATCGAGACGCCATTGACCTCGATGGCCTGCTCGATCGCTTCCGCAGAGAGCGGCAACAGACCCTTCTGATAGGCATAGCCCATCATCATCATGTTGGTGGCGATGGCGTCGCCGAGCAGCTGCTCGGCAGGCTTGGTGAAGTCGAAGAACACCGAATCCTTGTGCAGCGCGGTTTCCAACAGTCCGTTCAGCTTGCGGGTCTGGAAATTGAAATCGCGATTGAGGATGAAATCGGCGGTGGGAATGACGTGGCTGTTGATGATGCCGTGGGTGCGGCTGCTGTCACAAAGGGTGATCGTGTCCTTGGCGACTGCGACGACTTCGTCGGCGGCGAGCACGAGATCGGCCGTGCCGGTGACGATGCGCGAGCAGGTCACCTCGGCCGGATGATCGGAGAGGCGGACGTGGCTGAGCACCGCCCCACCCTTTTGCGCGAGGCCCGACATATCCAGGATCATCGAGGCCTTGCCCTCGATGTGGGCGGCCATGCCGAGCAGCGCGCCGATGGTGAGCACGCCGGTGCCGCCGACGCCGCCGACGGCGATGTTATAGGGTTTGTCGAGCGTCGGGCGCGAGGCCGGCTCGGGCAGCGCGCCGATTTCGGCGAGCTCGGCTGGCGCGCGGTGGCGCGGAGCGCCGCCGTCGATGGTGACGAAGGACGGACAGAATCCCTTCAGGCAGGAATAGTCCTTGTTGCAGGACGACTGGTTGATGGCGCGCTTGCGGCCGAACTCGGTCTCCAGCGGCTCGACCGAGATGCAGTTCGACTGCACCGAGCAATCGCCGCAGCCTTCGCAGACGGCCGGATTGATCATGACGCGGCGCGCCGGGTCCTCCATCAGGCCGCGCTTGCGGCGACGGCGCTTCTCGGCGGCGCAGGTCTGCACGAACACGATTGCCGAGGTGCCCTTGAACTCGCGGCACATCTTCATGACGTTGTCGAGTTCGTCGCGGTGATACTTCTTCACGCCGGGCGCGATGGTATCGGCGGGGTAAGCGTCGGGGTTTTCCGAGACCAGATAGAGCTCGCGGATGCCTTCGGCGTACAGCTGCTGGGTGATCTGCTGCGGCGAGAGATCGCCGTCGTGACGCTGGCCGCCGGTCATGGCCACCGCGTCGTTGTAGAGGATCTTGTAGGTGATGTTGGCCTTGGAGGCGATCGCCTGGCGGATGGCGAGAATGCCGGAGTGGAAGTAGGTGCCGTCGCCGAGATTGGCGAAGATGTGGTTCTCGTTGGTGAAGGGCGCGATGCCGACCCAGGGCACGCCCTCGCCGCCCATATGCGTGAACGTCTCGGTCGAGCGGTCCATCCACAGCGCCATGAAGTGGCAGCCGATGCCGGCAAGCGCGCGGCTGCCTTCGGGGACTTTCGTCGACGTGTTGTGGGGGCAGCCGGAGCAGAAATACGGGGTTCGGGAGACAGGAGCGACCGCCTGCATCTGGGTCGCCTGGCGGCCGTTGAACCAGTCGGCCTTGGCGCGGAGCATCTCCGCGATTTCAGGGTTGAGATCAAGTCGAAGCAGCCTCTCGGTGAGAGAGGTCGCGAGCGAGGCGACGGTGAGCTCGGCGGCGAAGGTCAGGAAGCGCTTGTCGTGCTCGTCCATCTTGCCGACGATGCGCGGGCGCACGTCGTCGCGCCAGTTGAACAACACCTGCTTGACCTGGTTCTCGACGATCTCGCGCCGCTCCTCGACGATGAAGATCTCTTCCAGGCCGACGGCGAATTCATGCACGCCTTCCGGCTCGAGCGGCCAGGGCATGCCGATCTTGTAGAGACGAAGGCCGATTCGAGCGGCGACCTCCTCGGTGATGCCGAGCTCGCGCAGCGCCTGGCGCACGTCCTCGTAGCTCTTGCCCGAGGCCATGATGCCGAAACGCGCATTCGGCGAATCCATGGTGACGCGATTGACCTTGTTGGCGCGGGCAAAGGCGATGGCGGCAAAGCCCTTGTAGTCCTGCAAGCGGCGGTCCTGCTCGAAGCGGTCGTCGGGCCAGCGCAGGTTGAGGCCGCCGGGGGGCAGCTCGAAATCGGTGGGGATGATGAAAGGCTTCATCTCGTCGGTGAGGTCGATCTCGGCGGTGGTCTCCACCGTCTCCGTGATCACCTTCATGCCGACCCAGCAGCCGGAATAGCGCGACATCGCGATGCCGAGCAGGCCCATCTCGATCATCTCGTGGATGCTCGAGGGATAGAGATACGGCATCAGCGCGGACATGAAGGCATGGTCGGACTGATGCGGGACGGTGGAGGATTTTGCGCCGTGGTCGTCGCCGGCAAGGCAGAGCACGCCGCCGTTCTTGGCCGAGCCCGCGGCATTGCCGTGACGGAACACGTCGCCGCAGCGGTCGACGCCCGGGCCCTTGCCGTACCAGATGCCGACCACGCCGTCGTATTTGGCGCCGGGCGAGAGGTTGAGCTGCTGCGAGCCCCACACCGCGGTCGCGGCGAGGTCCTCGTTCACCCCGGGCTGGAACTTGATGTTGTACTGCTCGAGGTGCTTGCGGGCGGCGAAGAGCTGCTGGTCGTAGCCGCCGAGCGGCGAGCCGCGATAACCGGAGATGAAGCCCGCGGTGTTGAGGCCGTTGGCGCGGTCGCGCCGGATCTGGGCCATCGGCAAGCGGACCAGAGCCTGGATGCCCGTGGTGAAGACGTGTCCGGTCTGCTGGGTGTACTTTTGATCGAGACTGATCGGACCCTGGTTGATGCCCATGCTGTCCTCGCTTCGCGCCCTGTTCAGGTCTTGCTGACTTAAGTCGTTGCCTGCCCGTTGTTTTTAGCTAGGGCGCGCCGACCACCTCCGCCACTCTATGTCGGATATTTCATGATCCGCATCACAATTCTGGACCAAAGGAGGCCTCGGGTAAAAATCGCAATTTCGTGGCCTGAAACACGTTGGCGATTTTCAGTTTGTGTCACCATACCCCCATCGTTGCGAAATGAATCGACGCTTCCCTTCACGCAGGTAGGGTCGATGGGTCGCAGGAGAGGCTGTCGATGCGGACGATTCTGACGGGCCTGGCGCTTGTGGGCCTGGCATTGTGCAGTGCGGTTGCAAGTACGGTCACAAGCGCGGCCGGCGCCGCCGGACCATCGCCCGAGCTGATCGCCTATGGCAAGGCGCTGGCCGAGGCCGGCGACTGCGCGGGCTGCCACACCGCCGATCCGGCAAAACCGTTCGCGGGTGGCAAGCGCATCGACACGCCCTTTGGCGCGATCTATGCGCCGAACCTGACGCCGGACCGTGACACTGGCATCGGCGGCTGGACGGATGCCGATTTCACCCGCGCCCTGCGCTATGGCATCGCGCCCGACGGCTCAAACTATTACCCGGCGTTTCCCTACCCCTACTTCACGAAGATGACGAAGGACGACACGCTGGCGATCCGCGCCTATCTCGGCACGCTGGCGCCCGTCACCAGCCGCAACAAACCGCCGGAGCTGCGCTGGCCGTTCGGCTATCGCGGCCTGATGCGGATCTGGAACGCGATGTATTTCCAGCCCGGCCTGTTCGCGCCGGACCAGACCAAGAGCGCGGCCTGGAACAGAGGCGGCTACCTCGTCACCGGGCTCGGCCATTGCGGCGCCTGCCATACCCCGAAGAATTATTTCGGCGCCGACCGGGATGCACAGGCGCTGTCCGGCAACGCGGTCGGCGGCTGGTTTGCCCCGCGGCTCGATGGCGCCCCCCGCACCGGGCTGAAATCCTGGAGCGAGGCCGATATCACGGAGTACCTGCAAACCGGGCGCAATGCCAAAAGCCACGCCGGCGGGCCGATGGCGGAGGTCGTCGTCAACTCGACCTCGAAGATGAGCGATGCCGACGTGCGCGCGATCGCGACCTATCTGAAGAGCCTGCCGCCGGCCCGGCGCGAGACGATCGTAACGCCGCCGGACGCAGCCGAGATGAAGGCCGGCCAGGCGGTCTACGCAAAGCTCTGCATCGCCTGCCACGAGGCCGACGGCACGGGAGCGCCACGGATTTATCCGCCGCTGCCGGGCAATGCGCTGCTGCAATCGAACAATCCGTCCTCGACCTTGCGCATCATCCTCGACGGTGCTCACACCGTGACGACGCCGCGCGCGCCGAACACCGGCGAGATGCCGGCTTACGCCAAGCAGCTGTCCGACGCCGAGATCGCCGCGGTGACGAACTACATCCGCAATTCCTGGGGCAATGCAGGCCCGCTGGTGACACCGGCCCAGGTGGCGAAGGCGAGGAAGCGGGAGGCGAATGGGGAATAGCGAGTGGCGAATGGCCCAGAACCATTCGCTAAATCGCCATTCGCGCGCGACAGCGCTACCGCTCTTCATCCCCCGTGAACACGAATTTCGGCATCTCCCATTTGTAGCGCACCGCAAGCAGGCGGAAGCTGATGCCGAGGACGAAGGTCAAAATGGTCCAGAGCTCCGCGTTGAGCTTGAGACCGAATGCGGTCGCATAGAACAGTCCCGTCACCACCGAGACGCTGGCATAGAGCTCGGAGCGAAACAGCAGCGGCACGTCGTTGCAGAGCACGTCGCGCAGCACGCCGCCGGCGCAGCCCGTCACCATACCCGAGACGATGACGATCGGCAGCGAGGCACCCATCTGCCAGGCCACGTCGCAGCCGGTCATGGTGAAAACGACAAGACCGATGGCATCGAGCACGATGAAGGCGACCTTCAGCCGGTGCACGAGGCGCGCAAACAGGATGGTGAGGAGGGCGGCGCCGCCGGAGAGCGCGAGATAGATCGGGTTCTGCACCCAGGCCAGCGGATAATGTCCGAGGAAGAGATCGCGTAGCGTGCCGCCGCCGAGCGCGGTGATGCAGCCGAGGAAGCAGACGCCCAGCCAATCCATGCTGCGGCGTCCCGCGGCGAGCGCAGCCGTCATGCCCTGCGCGGCCACCGCGACCAGGGACAGGAAATGCAGCACGCTATCTGTAGGCGGCAGGCTCCACATCGCCGAGTTCCCTCCTCCGCGTTCCTCGAACTCAGGCGCGGGTTCCCATGGAACAGGTTCCCGATTCCCCACACGGAGGCAACATGCGACGAAAGCATTAAGGAGGCGGAACAGAATCTCGCACCTGAGGGTTGTCCCGGGGTCACAACCGAGGAGACCAATCGATGGCAGACGACCGTCTTCCCAACGATCCGTACCGCCCGAACCTCGCCGACGATGAGTATTCTCGCGCGGCGCGCCGGGATGCCGACCTACAGGCCGATCCCGAGCTCGGGGAAGGCCCCGCTTCCAGCGGCAAGATCGCGATGTTCGCGGTCGCAGTCGCCCTGGTGCTGGGCGCGGTGTTCTACGGCTTGAATAATTCCAGCACCACCAACGAGGCCAGCAACACTCCGGCCTCACAGACTGCGCAGACGCAGCCAACCAATCCGGCCGCACCTCCCGGCATGCGTGACGTGACGCCGCGTAGCAACACCGAGCCGGGCGTGACCACGGGTGCAGCGCCGAGCAGGCCGGCCCCGAATACGCCAGCTCCCTCTGACGGCGCGAAGTAACATTGCGCAATGAAGCGCGAGAGCGGCGGGATGCAACATCCCGCCGCTTTTCGTTTGGCTAGCGCGCGATGGGATTAGGATGAATCGTCATCGCGCGCTAGGTTATTGTTTGAGCATGATCTTTTCGGAAAACCGCTACGCACTTTGCGCTAACGCGGCCCTTCGGATCCGGATCATGCTCTAGCCGAACATCTTGTTGAGCTCGCCGCCGGGATAGCCGCCGCCGAGCTCGGTGAAGGTGCCCTTCTCCGCCATCTCCTTGGCCGCGCGCATGAAGCCGCCCCAGGCGGCGCGGGCGAGCGAGCCGCCGACGCTGATGCGGCGCACGCCGAGATCCTGGGCTTCCTGCAGCGACAGGCCGGAGCCGCCGATCAGAAGATTGAACGGCTTCGGTGCGACCGCCTTGACCACCGCCGCGATGTCCTCGCGGCTCTTCAGACCCGGCGCATAGAGGCAGTCGGCGCCGGCATCGGCGTAAGCGGTGAGCCGGTCGATGACGAGCTTGAGATCTGTCACGCCCCACAGATACGCCTCGCAGCGGCCGACCAGCAGCGTGCCGCTGTCGCCGATCGCCTTGCGCGAGGCCTTGATGCGCTCGACGGCGAGGGCACGATCGTAGAGCGGCTTGTCCTTGTCGCCGGTGGAATCCTCGATCGAGAGGCCCGCAACGCCGGTGCGCACACCGCGCTCGACATTGTCCGCAACCTTGTCGGGCTCGACCGCAAAGCCACCCTCGAAATCGGCGTTCACGGGAATGTCGACAGCCGAGCTCAATGCTGCCAGATGCTGACAGACGTCCTCGACGGTGACCTGATTGTCGGCCTTGCCGATGGTCCAGGCAAAGCCGGCACTCGATGACGCGATCGCCTTGAAACCGAGATGCTGCAAGGCTTTCGCACTGCCGACATCGACCGGATTGGGCAGAATGAAGCAGCCGCTCTCGTGCATCTTCTTGAACGTCGCGCGCTTGTCAGCGGTCGTCACGTGCATGTTTCTCTCCCTTGTTGGCCGCGCAGAGATAAGGCTGCGTTTTCGAGTCCGCTAGTGCGCGTCGTGCACGACGCGGCTGTCCTTCGGCGCCTGCTCGCGGTCGGCCATGCTGTAGTCCCGGATCACAGTGGCGATGCGCAGGTGATAATCGGCGAAGATCTGCGCCCTGCCCCTGGCCTGGGTGCGGCGGTGCTCCATCGTATTGCGCCAGGCGGCGACCGCCGCCTCATCGCGCCAGAACGACACCGACAGGATCTTGCCCTTATCGGTCAGGCTCTCGAAGCGCTCGACCGAGATGAAGCCGTCGATGGTCTGCAGCAGCGGCTTCAGGTCGGCTGCGAGGTCGAAATAGGTCTGGCGGTGTTCCGGCTTGGGCCAGACCTCGAAGATCACGGCGATCATGGGCGTCTCCTGCTGTTGGTGGGCCTACAATACCACCTTGCGCAGGAAGGTGCGTTCTTCGGCGAGGATGAATTTCTCCGCCTCGGCAAAGTTGAAGTTTGCCATGCCGTCGAGATCGGCGCGCAGCCGTTTGCGATAGGCTTCATAGGCGGCCAGGCTATCGAACGAGATCAGGGCGGACGCGATGTTGTTGGTACCCTCATGCGGCATGAAGTAGCCAATCAACTCGCCGCCACATCTCGGGATGATGGTGAGCCAGCGCTTCGAATATTCCTCGAACTGCGCGCGCTTGAAGGGATCGAGCTGGTAGCGGATGAAGACGGTGACGGACATGATGGGCTCCCTTGTTTTCGCCGTCATTGCGAGCGTAGCGAAGCAATCCAGGAGTCCCTCCGCGGACGCAGTCTGGATTGCTTCGCTACGCTCGCAATGACGACTTGGTGACACGCTACGCCCTTGCCCGACACCAACGGTTCGGTTACCATCGAAGCATGAAATCAGGACCCGACATCGCCATGGTCGCCTCGCTGGTCGGCGATCCCGCCCGCGCAAACATGCTCACGGCGCTGCTGAACGGCCGTGCGCTCACGGCGAGCGAGCTGGCTCAGGAGGCCGGCATCACGCCGCAGACCGCGAGCTCGCATCTGTCGAAGCTCGAGGCCGGCGGCCTGATCGAGCCGGAGAAACAGGGCCGCCATCGCTATTACCGCCTCACCGACGACGACGTCGCCGGCGTGCTCGAGGGGCTCGCCGGCCTTGCCGCGCGGACCGGCCATATGCGCGTGCGCACCGGTCCGAAGGATCCGGCGCTGCGGCGCGCGCGGATCTGCTACGACCATCTTGCCGGCGATCTCGGCGTGCAGATGCTGGACTCCTTGCGCGAGCGGCATCTGGTCAGGCAGAGGAAGCAGGAGATCGAGCTGACGGCCGAGGGCGAGCGCTTTCTCGCCAAGCACTTGCAGATCTCGCCCGACATGCTCAGCCATCCGCGCCGCCCGGTGTGCAAGGCCTGCCTCGACTGGAGCGAACGGCGGCACCATCTCGCCGGCACTTTGGGGGCCGCCATGATGCAGCGCTTCGCCGAGCTGAAATGGGCCGCGCGCGATCCCACGCCCGGCAGCCGTATCGTGAATTTCACCCGTACCGGCGAGAAGCAGTTCGCTGCGCTGTTCGGCGGTGGGAAGGACTGATCACACAAGCTGCGTGAGATCGCACGTTTGCGTGTGAATGCGCACTCTCGTCATGGCCGGGCTTGACCCGGCCATCCACGTCTTTATTGCGGCTGGCACGTGGATGCCCTGGACAAGCCCGGGCATGACGGAGACTGTGATGAACCGCATCTTCCTGGCCGCGCTCGCCGCCGCCCTTCTTACTTCCCAACTCACATCGACCCACGCCGCCGATGCCGCGCCCCGCGAGCCCTACGGCATCGCGCTCGAAGGCTTTGCCTATCCCTACCCCGTGCACATGCTCCCCATCGTCAACGACGGCGAGCAGCTCAGCATGGCCTATATGGATGTCGCCGCGGCGCGGCCGAACGGTCGCACCGTCGTGCTGCTGCACGGGCGCAATTTTCCGTCGAGCTATTGGGCGCCCGTGATCAAGATGCTGAGCGAGGCCGGCTTTCGTGTCGTGGTGCCGGACCAGGTCGGTTTCGGCAAGTCTTCCAAGCCGGCGGGCGAGCTGCATTTCGACAATCTGGCGCGCAACACCATTGCGCTGCTCGATCACCTCAAAATCGACAAGGCCGAGATCGTCGCGCATTCGCTCGGCGGCATGCTCGGCGTGCGCATCGCTCGCGCCTATCCGGACCGCCTCGCCCATCTGGTGCTGACCGCGCCGATCGGGCTCGAGGACTACCGCCTCTACGTGCCGCCGACGCCGACCGAGAAGATGATCGAGACCGAGGACAAGCTCACCGCCGACGGCTATCGCAAGCAGCTCCAGACCAATTACGCAATCAAGCTGCCGGCCGAGGCGATCACGCCGTTCATCGAGGCCCGCTTCAATATCAAGGGCAGCCCGGACTATCCGCGCTGGCTGCGCGCCTTCGTCTCTTCCGGCCAAATGATCTATCGTGAACCGGTGGCGCACGAGATCCCGCTGATCGCGACACCGACTCTGTTCATCATGGGTACGGACGACCACAACGCGCCGGGCCGGCCGCTCGCGCCGGAGGCGCTGCGGGCCAAGATGGGGCAGAACGCGGAGCTTGCGAAGCAGCTCGCCGCGAAGATGCCGAACGCGCGGGCCGAGGTGATCCCCGACACCGGCCACCTCGTCTTCCTGGAGGCGCCGGAGACGTACAGGGAACTGGTGCTGAACTTTCTCGGCCGCTAGCGACACCTGCGTGTCGTCCGAGGCAGGACGCGGGGAACGTTCATGCCGCATTCAGGTCATGATTGGCAGGTTTGGATCGCGACGTATCGGCACGAGTCTCCCAGATTTAACGTGTCGAATCGTGTCTGTTGATTCATTGTGCGTCTCAAGCGCCGTGCCCCAAGAATCTGCCCCAAGGACGAGAAGGAAGATCAAATGAAATATCTCTTCGCTGCCGTGATGCTCGCGAGCGCGGTCGTCGGTTTCAGCGAGGTGGCAAGCGCCGCCGGCGGTTGCGGCCCGGGCTGGTATCGCGGCCCCTACGGCAGCTGCCGCCCGATGCGCGCCCCTGTCGTCGTTCGCCCCGCCCCGGTGGTGGTCGCGCCGGCGCCGGTCGTCGTCGTACCCCGTGCGCGCGTATGCCCCTACGGCTTTCGCTGGTACGCCGGCCGCTGCCGCCCGTACTGATCTCCTCCATTCCGTTGCAAATGGCCGCGCGGCGAAAGCCTGCGCGGCCGTTTTTTATTGCTGATGATCCATCCGCCGCGGAACCCGAGCGCTCCCCAAAATCGAAACGGGGATCGGCAGTGGCGATCCCCGTCGAGTCCGCGAATGGTCGCGAGCTTACCAATAATGACGGCGGTGCCAGCGCCGGCGATGCCGGCGCCAATGACGGCGGTGCCAGCCCCAATGGCGGCCACGCCCACGCCAGTGGACCTGCTCGGGAGCGAGCTGCGCAGCTTCCTCGCTGGTGGTGACGGCGGGATGAGCGTCGGGATTGCCTTGCGGCGTGCGGGCGGGATCAGCGAGCGGCTGCGGTGACAGCGGCGCGGCCTGCGCGGCAGTCGCAGCGAAAGCGGCGGCGCCCGCCGTCAATCCCAAAGCAAGTTTCAAAAAGTTCCGGCGCTCCATCGTTTCTTCCTTCTTGGATCATCGTGCACGTGATGCAGAAGGAATGTCGCCGCAACGCCATGAACCGAAGCTGAAGCTGGCGTTCAGATTCATGCGAGCCCGGATGAGGATTTCGTAGCCTGGATGGAGAGCAGCGCAATCCAGGATTCGTGCGCGAAGACCCCGGATTACGCTTGCGCTCCATTCGGGCTACAGGACCTCGCTACGTCGCGAACTCCTGCGCCAGCACCAGCGTCTCGCGCGAGCGCTTCACGTCGGGCCAGTCGCGGTTGAAATCGGCGACGAGCTTTTTCAGCGCGTCACCTTTCAGCATCGCGTTCAGCTTGGCCTCGTCGTCGAACTGATACATCGCCTGATGCAGCGAGGGATCGTCGAGACTCCAGAACCGCCACGCCTTGCTCACGCCGAAGGCCTTCACCGCGTCAGGCAAGTGTTCCGTCTCGTACCACCGGTCGAACGCAGCGCGCTTTTCGGCGTCGGAGACGACGGCGCGAACGACGAAGAAGGCTGCTGGCATCGGATTTCCTCCTGTTGTTTGGGGCGAGCCTAGCCGGTTAAGCCGCCGGCGACAAAAGAGTTGGCCTGGATGTCGGAATGAACGACCTTCGTTCGTCCTTTGCATCGAACCAGGACGGAGACAGCAAATGGCCAACCTGACCCTGACCACCTTCGATTGGGTTCCCGAACCGCCGCGAGGCTTCGTGCGTGACTTCCGCGTGCGCTGGGCCCTCGAAGAAGCCGCCTTGCCCTATCGCGTCGCCAGCGTGCCGTTCGACGACCGCGGGCCTGCGCACTTCGCCCACCAGCCGTTCGGCCAGGTGCCGTGGCTGACTGATGGCGAGCTCTCGATCTTCGAGACCGGCGCGATCCTGCTGCATCTCGGCGGCCTCAGCGAGAGGCTGATGCCAAAGGACCAGCGCGGCCGCACTGAAGCGGCGGAATGGGTGTTCGCGGCGCTCAATTCGGTGGAGATGGCCAGCCTGCCATGGGGCATGTCGAAATTCATGGGACATCCGACCGACACGGCAGCATGGAAGTTCGTGAATGACTTCCTCAAGCTGCGCCTGAAGCACCTCGAGCCGGTGCTGGCCAGCCGCGAATGGCTGGTGGGCTCCTTCTCCGTCGCCGACATCCTGATGGCGGACGTGCTGCGCGTCGTCGATAGTTTCAACGGGCTGACGGACAGTCCTGCCTGCCGCGCCTACGTCGCGCGTGCCACCGGACGTCCGGCGTTCGCCAAAGCCCACGCCGACCAGCTGGCGCATTTCGCCGCGGCGGATAAGGCGCGTGGGACGTGATGTGGCTCACATAACCGGTCCTGTGCTTGGCATAGAGTCGCCGGCACCGGAACGATTCAATTCGACAGGTGACCCATGGTCCGCATCGAATATCTCAAGCGACAGATCGCCCGCGCCGAGCGGCTGGCCAAGGCCATCCTCGACCGGCAGACCGCCGACCGGCTCCAGGCCTACGCCGCCGAATGCCGCGCCGAATTGTCGGAGCTGACGGTCAAGCAGGCCGCGTGAGGCTTGCTGGCGCTGGAGGCGTCCGATGTGTAGGGCGGATTAGCGATAGCGTAATCCGCCACTTCTCTATCCGGTGACGCAAACCTTGGTGGATTACGCTGTCGCTAATCCACCCTACACCTCACATCAGTTTCAGCGGCGCATCGGCGACGAGGCGCAGATCGATGCTGCCGATCAACGCCGCCCGCCGCGCCTCCGCAGCACTGATGGCCTCCTCCGTCTGCCGCAGCGTGCTGATGTTCGAGCCGAGCGAGACGATCCCGCCCAGCACCAGGGCGATTGATCCGAGCGCTGCGGTCTGACCGAATCCGAACACACCGAGGATCGTCACGAGCAGCAGCGCCGCCCCGCCTCCGACGGCGATCTTGGACGCCAGGATGTACTTGCGGCACCGCTCGGCGGTCTCGGCGAGCGCCTCAATTCGATCTTCG
Source organism: Bradyrhizobium sp. USDA 223 (assembly GCF_044909005.1). NCBI lineage: Bacteria > Pseudomonadati > Pseudomonadota > Alphaproteobacteria > Hyphomicrobiales > Nitrobacteraceae > Bradyrhizobium > Bradyrhizobium sp. USDA 223. The sequence goes on along the minus strand of NZ_JBIYDR010000001.1, from coordinate 1,729,338 downwards.
ATATCGGAGATTTCGTCGGTCGGATCGTCTTCGGTCATCGTGTCTCAACCGGGACGCTAGCGGCGATAGGGTAAAGGCTTGGCCATGCCAGCGTCGACCAACTGCAAATACTCTCGCTGCAGAATTGGACCCAGCAACTCCCATGCCCATTGCGCGTTTTGCAAGTTCAGGTGCTCGAGGAAGGAAACGCCGATGGCATTTTGCAAATGATCATTCCCATCCCTGAAGTACTTCTCGGCAAGCTTGAAGCACGAGGCGACTTCCTTTGCATTTCTCGCGGCGATGCCTCGCTGCACGAGGTCGGTAAACACGTGCATCTCTAGATTCAGCAGGCCGTGCTGCGCGTCAATCTCGGGCCTTAAGTCCGGAAAGGAGTCCTTCAGCTCCTTCAGGAAGACACTTCGATGAAGATCGCCCACTTGGTATCCTTAGCGAGTAGCCCGCATGAGCGAAGCGACATGCGGGACCTGGGCAAATACCCGGATGTCGCTGCGCTTATCCGGGCTACACTTCGCTCACAACGGCAAATTGTCGTGCTTCTTCGCCGGCATTTCCGTCTTCTTGTCCTTCAGCATCGCCAGCGCCCGCGCGATGCGCTTCCGGGTCGAGTGCGGCATGATGACGTCATCGATATAGCCGCGCTCGGCGGCGATGAAGGGGGACAGGAAGCGGTCTTCGTATTCCTTGGTGCGGGCGGCGATCTTGTCGGGGTCGCCGATGTCGCTGCGGAAGATGATCTCGACCGCGCCCTTGGCGCCCATCACCGCGATCTGGGCGGTCGGCCAGGCGTAGTTCATGTCGGCGCCGATCTCCTTGGAGGCCATGACGTCGAAGGCGCCGCCATAGGCCTTGCGGGTGATGATGGTGACGAGCGGCACGGTGCATTGCGAGTAGGCGAACAAAAGCTTGGCGCCGTGCTTGATCAGGCCGCCATATTCCTGCGCGGTGCCCGGCAGGAAGCCGGGCACGTCGACGAAGGTGACGATCGGGATGTTGAAGGCGTCGCAGAAGCGGACGAAGCGTGCCGCCTTGCGCGATGCGTCGCTGTCGAGCACGCCGGCCAGCACCATCGGCTGGTTGGCGACGAAGCCAACGGTGCGGCCCGCAATGCGGCCAAAGCCGGTGACGATGTTCTTGGCGAAGGCTTCCGCAATCTCGAAGAAGTCGCCCTCGTCCACGACCTTCAGGATCAGCTCCTTCATGTCGTAGGGCTTGTTCGGATTGTCGGGGATCAGCGTGTCGAGCGACATGTCGACCCGCTCGATGTCATCGAAGCTCGGCCATTCCGGCACGCCGTCGGTGTTGTTGGAGGGCAGGAAGTCGATCAGGCGGCGCATCTGCAGGAGCGTCTCGACGTCGTTCTCGAAGGCGCCGTCGGCGATCGAGGAACGCGTCGCATGCACCGAGGCGCCGCCGAGCTCCTCGGCGGTGACGACCTCGTTGGTCACGGTCTTCACCACGTCGGGGCCCGTGACGAACATGTAGCTGGTGTTCTTCACCATGAAGATGAAGTCGGTCATGGCAGGCGAATAGACGTCGCCGCCGGCGCAGGGGCCCATGATCACGGAGATCTGCGGGATCACGCCCGAGGCGAGCACGTTGCGGCGAAACACGTAGGAATAGCCGGCGAGTGCGGCGACGCCTTCCTGGATGCGGGCGCCGCCGGCGTCATAGAGGCCGATGATGGGCGCCCTCGCCTTCATCGCCATGTCCTGGAGCTTGGTGATCTTCAGCGCATGCGTTTCCGAGAGCGAGCCGCCGAACACCGTGAAGTCTTTGGCAAACACAAAAGTCTTGCGGCCGTTGACGGTGCCCCAGCCGGTGACGACGCCGTCGCCCGGCACCTTGGTCTTCTCCATGCCGAACTCGGTGGAGCGGTGCTCGACGAACATGTCGAACTCCTCGAACGATCCCTTGTCGAGCAGCAGCTCGATGCGCTCGCGCGCCGTCAGCTTGCCGCGGGCGTGCTGCGCCTCGATGCGCTTCTCCCCGCCGCCGAGCTTTGCGCCGGCACGACGATCTTCAAGGGCGTCCAGGATGTGTTTCATTTGCTCCCGCCAGTTCTTAAGTGATGGGCGGGTTCTAACACGGCATTTTGCGGCCCGGAAAGCCGGTTTCGCGGTCGCAGGGCTGCCCTGCCGTAGCGGGAAAGCGCAAGGAATTACAAAGTTTTGCCCGGGAGGCAAGCGTGAGCGAAGGAACGGCCGAGACGGGCGCTGCGACAGGCGGCGTCAACATCCTGCTGCGGCTGGAGGGCCTCACCCTGTTTGCTGGGATGGTGACGCTCTATGCGGCCTGGGACGGGTCGTGGCTGGTGTTTGCGCTGCTGTTCTTCGTACCCGATCTGAGCTTCCTGGCCTACCTGTCCGACACCAGGTTCGGTGCGATGGTCTACAACGCCGCCCACAGCTACATGGCGCCGGTGGCGCTGCTGACGCTGGGCTTCGCCCTCGCCTCGCCCCTCACCCTCTCCATCGCCTTGATCTGGCTTGCCCATATCGGCATCGACCGGGCGCTCGGCTACGGCCTGAAATATTCCGCCGGATTCGGCTTTACCCACCTGGGGCGGATCGGGCGGCAGAAGGACTCCTGACCTCAAATTTGGCAGCCCGGCAGGTTGACCGGGCCGACCGATTCAGGCTTGCTCCGAGTCAGATCAGGCGCCGAATGTTGCGTGAACCCAATCGGTACGGCGGTGATCATCATGCCCTGGCTCCAGCATCTACCTACTGGCATCACGCAAGATGTCCGCGACGGTCGTCCCCTTGCCGCCGAACCCAGCGTCCGAAACCATCGACTTCCTGCGCCGCATGGCCGGCATGGTGTCAGGACGGAACGGCGAGATGCTGCTGCGCGCGGCCGGCATGATCGAGCAGCTCGGCCAGCGGGCGATGTCGGCCGAGCGGCTCTATCATCAGGCGCAGGAAGAGAGCACGCGCAACGCCGAGCTGCGCGAGTCCGCCGAACTCGCCTCCGACGCCATGGTCGGCCAGATCGCGGCGCTGCGGGCACAGCTCGCCGAGCTCACCGCCGCGACCGCAGCCGAGCGCGCCGCCTTCGATGCCGAGCGCGGCAAGCTGCTTGAGCTGATGCAGCATGCCGAGAGACATATCGGCAAGCTCACGACGGAGCTCGACAGCTTGCGCGCCTCCGTCGACAGCTTCAACGAGAGCGCGGTCTCGGTGCCGATCGAGGTGCTGCGGCTGGCGCGAACGCAATTCGATTATCTCTCCAGCGGCTTTGCCCGGCGTGGCGATCCGATCTCGCAGGCCATGAGCGAGATCGGCGGCTTTGCGATTGACCGGGCGCTCACGGCAAAACCCGACAACGCCTGAACTCCGTCCCCGAAATCGTCGACTTTCAGCTCGAGCTGGACCGCCGGGTTGGCGCTCAGAATTGCCGAGGAGTTGCCGATGGCCGCTTGGTGTTGCCATGACGTCATCATAGCGGTGACACCGAAACCACTACAACGCCGGCCGTTCGAAAGCGATATCAGCACAGCAAGAACCCACGACCGGAGAGAACAATGTTCGTCGATATCGATCATGCATCACTCGACATGGCAGCCTCGAGTTTGCCCGGAGATCAACCCATCTTCATGCTCAATCTTCTACGCTATCGGGATGAGGCCTTGTACCCAGACAAATCCGAGCTTCCGGCCTGTAGCGGCCGCGACGCCTATTACACGCGCTATGTCCCCACATTTCGCAAGGTCGCGATTCCGCAAGGGGTGACGCCAACTTGGCTTGGCTCTGTCGGAGCTCTGCTGGTGGCAGCACAAGGCGAAGCCTGGCACGACGCCGCAATCGTTCGCTACCCCGGACTTCGCGACCTTTCGAGTCATCGTCTTGAGCTCCGATTACCGGCGTGAGGCCGAACCCCACCGCTTGGCCGCGCTCGCCGATTGGCGTCTGATTGCGACGACCGAGGTTCAGGTGCCGGCTTGACGTGCACACGGTCGCGCTAGAGCGCGCCGATCTCGGCAAGGCAGGCTTGGGTCAGCGTCATGCGAGCCTCGATGTGGCGCGGCTCCTTGCAATCCATGTTGAGCGCGAACACTGTATGTGCCTCGCCCTTCTCGGCCCAACCGACCATCCAACCGAGCGACGGCTCGCCGCGCTCGGCGCCCAGGAGACCAGACTTGGCGCGAATGACGGCGTCGCCGACCTTCGTCGCCGGCAGGATATCGGCAACGAGATCCTGGCTGCGCTTTGAGATCGGCAGCGTACGGCGGCGCAGCCGGTCGACGAAATCGATCTGCTCGACCGGATCGATCCGCAAGGCCCCGGTGAGCCAGAACTGGTCGATGCCGCCGCCGATGTCGCGATTGCCGTAGTCGAACGCGTCGACATATTGCTGCATGCGCACCTCGCCGATGCGGCGCGCGATCTCCTGATAGACCGGCACCGCGCTCACCGCGATTGCGCTGCGCAGCGTGTGATCCTTGTTCCAGGCCTCGATCGGGCGCTTGACGCCGTCCCAGGCAAACACGTCCTTGTCGGGGTCAGTGATAACACCGGTCTCGAGCGCAATCAGCGAGTTGGGAATCTTGAAGGTCGAGGCCGGCAATTTGCCCGCGCCCGAGCGCTCCTTGTCGCTGGCGACGATCAGATAGTCCTCGACCTTGTAGCCGACGAAGGTGCCCGACGTGCCGAGATCGGTGAAGCGCTTTGCAAGAGCGTCGCGGATTTCATTGCGCGGCGGCGCGACATGGGCGCGCGCGCGTCCAGGCAGGATCGCGGTTGCGGCGAGGAGGCCGAGGGTGGAACGGCGGGTCAGCAAGGGCGGTGTCCGTTAGACGATGAAAGCGACGGCTACAATGCCGACGATATCTGGTCAAACGATGACAGCGCTCAGTGCCCCCGGCCCGACAGCCGCAGCACGAACACCAGCACCTCGGCGACGGCCTTGTAGAGATCCGGCGGGATCTCGTCGCCGAGTTCGACCTTCGACAGCGCGCCGGCCAGGACCTCGTTCTCCTCGATCGGAATATCGTGGGCCTTGGCGATCTCGACGATCTTTTCGCCGATCGTGCCCTTGCCTTTGGCGACGACGACGGGCGCGCCGGATCCCTTCTCGTAATGCAGCGCGATCGCGAGCTTGGAGGGATCGCTCATGTGGCGCGATCCAGGAAGTGGCCGGCGCGGGCCGGCGCCGGTGGCGGCGGCATGCCGTCGCGGACCACGATATCGCCGGGCTTGAGCTCGGCCTTCGTCAAGGCCTGGCTGAGCTCACCGATGCCGGCGCGGAGCTGCTGCGCCGTGGCCGGCCGCTCCGCCCACATCCGAACGAAGGTCTTGTCGCCGTTCAGCGTGATCAGCGCATGCACGGGTCCGGCCGGCTCGACATCAAGAGAGAAGCGTGCGCGCCAGGCGCGCTTGGCGAAATCGGCCGATTCGTTGCCGCCATCGCGCGAGATCTCGAACTGCGCCATCGCGGTGCCTTGCGGCGTCGCGAACGGAATCTCGAAATTCCACTGCGGCGCGGCCGGATCGATGCGGTGGCCGCTGGCGTCGCTGCGATCGGGAAGCGATGCGATTTGCAGCAAAGTCTGCCGCGCGATCGCCGCATCGGTGTCGTCGAGCAGACGATGCACGGTCGCAGCCAGCGGCGCGTCCGGCGCGAGCGCCGGTGCGGCGATGGACTGAGGCGCCGGCAGCGCACCGCGGATCGGCGGAGGTGTCGGATGTGCGGCCGCCTCGAAGAGATGGGCGTCCGGCACGGACTTGTTGGAGCCCGGCACGTTGCCGGTCAGGCGCGGCAGATTTTCCGTGACCTCCTGCAGCAGGCTCGCGGCAAGACCCGCGGACATGGTGCGCGACGTCAAAGCTTGCGGATTGTTGCCCGCCACATCGGCCAGCAGAGCGGCAGCAAGTGCACCGCGCGACGCTTGCGCCGGCCGGGCCAGTTCCGGCAACGCCGCTTGGGCCGTTTCGCCCGCCAGCGCGGAGGCTGCGGTCTGCGTCGTGGCCGCAGCACTCGCCGGCAGCGCCACACCTTGCGCAGTTGCCTGCGGCGCGCCGGAGGTCGATGCCAGAGTCTGGCGCAACACCAGCAGTGCGGCCTTCAAGTCCGGGATCGCGCCGGAGGACGGCGTTGTGCCTGCGGCCAACGAGGCCTCGAGAAACAGTCCGGACTTCTGGAACGCGGATTCGATATCGCCGCCGTCGAGGGCTGCGTTGAGCGGCGTCTGCTGCGCCAGCACAGCGAGCACGGCCTGCTTCAGCCCAGCGGGCAGATTGCTACTCGTCACGACGGAGGCCAGGTTGGCGAACAGCGGCGCCTGGCTGCCCTGCTTGGTCGCGGCCTCGGCGGAGGCCGTTGCAACGGCGACCTGCTCGGACGGAGTGAGGGTGTTCCGTGCCGTGGCCACCGGCGGCGCCAGCGGCGGGCTCTCCACCAGCGAGGCCGCCCGCGGCGTCAGCGTGACCTGATCTCCCGCCGCCTCGCCTGCCCCGCCCATGACCGCGAGGCGAATGGTGCCGTTGCTCTGCGAGACCGCGAGCTGGAGATTCTGCCCCGGCGTCAGCGCCACCTCCGACATCACGTCCATCGAGAGGTTGGCGATCGCGATCCGCACCAGATTGTCGGCGAGCACGCTGACCACCCTGGCATCGACCACACTGCCGGCCTGAAGCATGAGATCCGGCGTCGCCGCATCAGCCGGGCGGCCGGCAGCGTTGACGGGAGCAATGGAGGTGACCGGCGTCGGCATCTCGGCAGCCTTAGGGAATGCCGGCCACCGTAACCGCTGCGTCGTAAACCTCTCGTTAAGGACCTCAGATGGCCGGCTGCTTCACCGCCGCCAGAACCGTCACGGCGGCCTGGAAATCCTTCAAGCGGGCGGCACGGCGGGCGGCCGCCTCCTCGTCCACGCCCCATTGCTCCACGTTCCAGTCCTCGTCGACATGGGCGGCGGCCCAGACCTGATCGGCATCGCGCACGCCCTGGTCCAGCGCCAGCGCGAGCAGCGCCGAGCCGGTCAGGGTGGTCACCATGTGGAGCGCGGCGACCGACCAAGGGTTGCCGGGCAGCGCGGCCCGTGCGGCCTTCACCGCCTCGTCCGGCTGCTTCACGTGCATCACACCCTCCGACAGGATGAAATGCGCACCCAGCGTCTGCGCCGCCCAGAACAGCACGGGATCCCAATGCGCGGCCTCGCGGGCGACCAGTCCCTCGGGATGGCCGGCGCGATAGAATAGCAGGTCAGATTCGAAATATTTGGCGAGGTCGTCGCTGACGTCGTCGACGCGGTCGATGACGCCCTCGACCACGCTGTTGGCGATGCGCGTCAACGGCATGGTCATGGGATCGATCGTGTCACCTTGGGCGGCCCATTCCGCGGCGACGCAATCTGCGAGCGCGCGCGTCGGGATCACCACCTGGCGGCCGGAGGGCGTGCGGATCGGCTTGCCGTCGAGAGTGATGGCGAAGCCGCCCTCGGCATCGGCGACGCCGGCTTCCTTATAAAAGCGCTTGCGCAGCGGCGTGCGGGTGGACGCGCGCGCCGATTCCTGGGGATCCGGCGCGGGCTGACTTGCTGCTTCTTCGAACAATTCGCGCATGTCGGTTTTTGGTTCCTGTCGTCAGTCGAATTACCAGTGTCGTCACGGCCTCGCCAGTAGGACCAGGAGTGCTGCTAGCTAGTTCGCACACATGCGCGCGTACGTGCCGCGATCGGCCGGGCCCAGTCCTGCGGCTGCGCCGTCGTGGAGACATTTCGTGACGCGATCGCTGAACGAATTGCGCGGGAGCGGCTGGTAGTTGTAGCGCGGCGGCGCGTCGAATTGCGGAACCTTGGGCACCTCGATCTTCGGCGGCGGTGGCGGCGCAGGCAGCGGCGGAGCAAGCCGCGAGGCGCCGGGCGAGACATATTGCGCGTGGGCAGCCTGCCCTACGAACAGCGCCGCCAACAGCGCAAAGCAGGTCGATGCTCGTCTCATGGGGGACATTTCGTGCGCCTGCCGCCCCCATTCAACCTCGCTATTCTTCCGGCGCGTTCTCGATCGGATCAAATCTGGTTGCGTCCAGCCCCAGCAGGTTCCACGACTGCTGCATGTGCGGTGGCAACGGCGCGGTGGCGTCGATCACGCCGCCGCGCGGATGCGGGATGACGATGCGCCGTGCGAGCAGATGCAACCGGTTCTGCAGGCCGCCTGGCAACTGCCAGTTCTCGATGTTGAAATATTTGGGATCGCCGACGATGGGATGGCCGATATGGGCCATGTGGGCGCGCAGCTGGTGGGTGCGGCCCGTCACCGGCTTCAGCGACACCCAGGTCAGCTTGTTGCCGGCGGTCTCGACCACGGCGTAGTACGTCACCGCGTGACTGGCGCCCTCATCGCCATGCTGGGCGATGCGCATGATGGTGTCGTCCTCGCCCTCCTCCTTCGCAAGGAAGGTCGAGATGCGGCCCTGCTTCGGCTTCGGCAGGCCCGGCACCAGGGCCCAATAGACCTTTCGCGCCGAGCGCGAGCGGAACGCGCCGGTCAGGTGTGAGGCAGCGAAGCGCGTCTTGGCGATCAGCAGACACCCCGAGGTCTCGCGATCGATGCGGTGCACGAGGCGCGGCTTCTGGCCCTTGGCATCGCGCATCACCTCAAGCATCTGGTCGATGTGCCGCGTCATGCCCGAGCCGCCCTGCACGGCAAGGCCGGCAGGCTTGTTCAGGACGAGAACGTCGTCGTCCTCCCAGATCGTCATCTCCTTCAGCGCCTTCAGCGTCTTCTGCGCGGCCTCCGAGAGCGGGCCTGCCGCCTTCGGCGCGTCGAGCTTCAGCGGCGGAATGCGGACGCTCTGTCCCTCCTCCAGCCGGTCTTTGCTGTCGACGCGCTTGCCGTCGACACGCAGCTCGCCTTTGCGCACGACACGCTGGATGTGGGAGAACGACAGGCCGGGAAAGCGCGCTTCCAAGAAACGGTCAACGCGCATGTTGTTCTCGTCCGCCGTGACCGTGACGGTCTGCACCTTGGTCGGCAGCAGCGCCTCGACGGACTTTTCAGGCGCAGGCCTCTCCTGGACCGCTTTGGGCGGACGCCGCTCGGCGCGCTCGCCGACAAAGCGCTGCGGCTTCCCGCCGGGCTTGCCGCCCGGACGCGGCCCGGCCCTCTTCGCGCTACGCGCCTGATGCGCCTGCGAGTCGTCGCGTTCGTCACGCGACCGCGGCTTTGGGTTCATTCTCTTGATGCGGCGGCTCATGGTTGCCTGCGTACCCTAAAAGCGGCCTTCCGTCACGACGAAATGGCCGCTTCTAGCGCGAGTCGCCCCGCTCCTTGCGCAGCTTGGCCCAGTAATCCAGCCGCTTCCTGATCTCGCGCTCAAAACCGCGCTCGGGCGGGTCGTAGAAGGTTTGGCGGCCGAGCGCTTCCGGGAAGTAGTCCTGGCCGGAGAAGGCGTCCGGCGCATCATGGTCGTATTCGTAGCCGGAGCCGTAGCCTTCGGACTTCATCAGCTTGGTCGGGGAATTGAGGATGTGCTTTGGCGGCAGCAGCGAGCCGGCCTGCTTAGCGACCTGCATCGCGGTGCCGAAGGCGGTGTAGACCGCGTTCGATTTCGGCGCGGTGGCGAGATAGACCACGGCCTGGGCGATGGCGAGCTCGCCCTCGGGATGGCCGAGGAAGTCGAAGGCGTCCTTGGCGGCATTGGCGATGACGAGCGCCTGCGGATCGGCCAGCCCGATGTCCTCGACCGCCATGCGCACAACGCGGCGGGCCAGGAACAGCGGGTCCTCGCCGGCGTCCAACATGCGCGCGAGGTAATACAGCGCGGCATCGGGATCGGAGCCGCGCACCGATTTATGCAGCGCCGAGATCAAATTGTAGTGGCCGTCGGCCGATTTGTCGTAGATCGGCGCGCGGCGCTGCAGGATCTCCTGCAGCTGCACGGCATTGAAAATCTCGTCCGCCCGCGCCGAACGCCAGACCTCTTCGGCGAGCGTCAACGACGCACGGCCATCGCCGTCGGCCATGCGCACCAGCACCGCGCGCGCCTCCGCATCGAGCGGCAGCTTCCTGCCCTCGACGGCTTCGGCATGCAGGAACAGCTTTTCGATCGCGGCGGCATCGAGCGAGCGAAACACCAGCACGCGCGCACGCGAGAGCAACGCCGCATTGAGCTCGAAGGACGGGTTCTCGGTGGTGGCGCCGACCATGACGACGGTGCCATCTTCCATCACGGGCAGAAAAGAGTCCTGCTGGGCGCGGTTGAATCTGTGCACCTCATCGACGAACAGCAGCGTGCCCTTGCCCATCTCGCGGCGGGCGCGCGCGGCATCGAACGCCTTCTTGAGGTCGGCGACGCCGGAGAACACCGCCGAGATCTGCTCGAAATGCAGATCCGTCGCGTCAGCCAGGAGCCGTGCCACCGTGGTCTTGCCGGTGCCGGGCGGGCCCCAGAACACCAGCGAGCCGAGCGTGCGCGTCTCCAGCATGCGCGTCAGCGCACCGTCCGGGCCGAGGATGTGATCCTGGCCGACGACCTCTGACAGCGCGCGCGGGCGCAGCCGGTCCGGCAGCGGATGCGGAGCATCGTGATCGAGCCCCGCCGCGGCAAAGAGAGTCGGTGTCTCCGTTGGTCGCTTCGGACTCATCCGCCCAGCGTGACGTTGATCTGCTGGCCGCCGCGCACCAGCGTAATGCGCCAGATCCGTGCCCGTTCACCTGCGGCCTTCTCGAGGTCACCGGTCTTGCTGATCTTCTGGTTGTTGACGGCCAGGATGATGTCGCCCTTCTGGAAGCCGACACTCGCAGCCGCCGTATCGCCGCCGATATCGGTGATCACGACGCCTTCGGTGTCGGCATCCAGACGCAGCTCATCGGCGAACGGCCGGCGTGATGGTCGAAACCTTCGCGCCCTGGAACGGCGAGCGCGCGGTGACGACGAGCTCGTTGCGCCCGGTGTCGGGCGCGGTCTCCAGCGCTACCGTGAGCTTCACCGACTTGCCGCCGCGCTGCACGTCGAGCTGCGCGGTGCCGCCGAGCGGACGGGTTGCGAAGCGATAGTCGAACGCGTTGGGATCATCCACGATCTGGCCGTCGATCCCGGTGATGAGGTCGGAGGATTTCAGGCCGGCTTTCGCCGCCGGACCGTTCGACACCACGCTCGCGACCAGCGCACCGGTCGGCGAGCGCAAGCCGAGGCTCTCGGCGATGTCGGGCGTCACCGCCTGCAATTTCGCACCGAGCCAGGGCCGCTTCACAGCCTTGCCGCCGCTCTTGGCGGAGGCGACGACGACGCGCACCATGTTGGCGGGAATCGCAAAGCCGATGCCTTGCGAGCCGCCGGAGCGCGAATAGATCGCGGTGTTGATGCCGGCGAGCTTGCCGCCCATGTCGACCAGCGCGCCGCCGGAATTGCCGGGATTGATCGCCGCATCGGTCTGAATGAAGAACTGATAGTCGGTGATGCCGACTTGCGTGCGCGCCAGCGCTGAAATGATACCCTGGGTCACGGTCTGGCCGACGCCGAACGGATTGCCGATCGCGAGCACGACGTCGCCGACCAAGAGCTCATCGGAATTGGTGAAGTCCAGCGTCGGGAACTTCTCCTTGCTGTCCTTCAGGCGCAGCACGGCAAGATCGGTCCGGGAATCCTTGAGCAGGATCTCGGCCTCGAACTCGCGCTTGTCCGACAGCGACACCTTCACCTGGTCGGCGCCCTCGATGACGTGGACGTTGGTGACGACGAGGCCGGAGGCATCGACGATGACGCCGGAGCCGAGCGAGCGCTGCATCTGCTCGGGCTGCTGGCCCGGCACACCGAAGAAGCGGCGGAAGATCGGATCGTCCAGTAGCGGATTGCGGTTCTGCACCACCTTTGCGGCATAGACGTTGACGACCGCCGGCTGCACCCGCTGCACGATCGGCGCATAGGACATCCGCAGCTCGGCCGGCGACGACGGGACCCGACGGTCCTGCGCAGCAGTCGGATTGAGGGTGGCCGAAAAGGCTACGCACAGCGCCGTGAGGGCCGCAGTCCAGGTCGCTCGAAACATTCCTACCTCTTGGAAATGACGCCGGAATATAGGCGCGTTCGCCTCCCAATAGAAGAGCGCCGGAGGGCAATATTCGGCCGCCTCGAAGCCGTGTCCGGGATGCAAGGGTGCCGTGCGAATCGGCAATTTGCCCAGCGGCGGATTGGCATGATGTGCGTCATCTTGCATGGTGGTGTGAGGCGGATTCGGTTGCGGCGAATTTGCATCAGTAGGAACCGACGCAACCGCTCGCAGCGTCGCGGGGCAGTCATCGATCACACCTAGGCTCTCCGTTCGCGACTTGGGGAAAACAGTCAAACGATGGAGGCGTAACGTGAGCAAAAAAAGAACTGCGGCCGCAGCGATTGGTCTCGCCGGCGCGCTGGCGGCCTCGCAGGCCCAGGCCCAGTCGGCAAGCAGCAGCGAGCAGGAGATCGCGCTGTTGAAGCAGCAGTTGAAGATGCTCGAACAGAAGCTCGACAAGCTGCAGAGCCAGACCGCGGCGAACACGGCCGCCGCGGCAAAGGCGAAAGCCGAAACCAAGGCAGAGGCCAAGGCCGAGGCGCGCGCGGAGGCAAAGGCCGCGGTGGCCAATGCCAACGCGGCAATCCCCGTCAAGGGGCCCGCGCTGGCATCCGGCGTCGTCGTGACGATGCCGAACAACCGGCCGACGATCTGCACCGCCGACCAGGCCAACTGCGTCGCCATCACCAGCCGCCTGCATTGGGATGTCGGCGGCTACGACTATCGTCCCAACACCGCGGCGACGGTGCCGCAGAAGCTTGACAGCGGCCAGAACGTCCGCCGCGCGCGCATCGGTGTCACCGGCAAGTTCTTCCACGATTGGAACTTCGCCCTCGTCTACGATTTCGGCGGCTCGTCCGACGGATTTGGCGGCGCCGCGCCGGGATCGCTGCCCGGCGGCGGCGTCTCCGGCGTCGAAAACGCCTATATCAGCTATACCGGCCTGAAACCGTTCGGCGGCAAGATGGCGATCGAGGCCGGCATCATGGATCTGCCATACACGCTCGACGAAGCGACGAGCTCGAACGACATCATGTTCATGGAGCGCGCCTCGCCCGGCGTGATCGCGACCAACATCGCTGCCGGTGACTTCCGTTCCGCGGCCGGTGCGCGCTGGTTCAACGACCAGCTCTGGATCGGCGGCTATGTCACGGGACCGACGACCGGTGCGATCCATTCCGCCTCAAGCGCGGCGCCGCCCGGCACCAGCGAGCAATATGGTGCCGTGGCGCGCGTGGCCGGCAATCCGATCAGCACCAAGGACTACTCGGTGCATATCGGCGCCAATGCGCAATGGCTGATCCAGCCGCCGCGCAATCTGATCGCCAACACCCAGACGGTCACGCTCAGCGATCGTCCGGAATTGCGGCTCGACCCGACCACGCTGATCTCGACCGGCGCTATCGCCAATGCCTCGGGCGCGCAGGTCTACAGCGTCGAGGCGGCGGCGACCTACGGTCCGTTCATCGTCCAGGGCGAGTATTTCTGGTACAATGTCGATCGCACCGCCAACACAGCCGTGCCGCTGACGGGTGCACCGAGCCTGAAATTCCAAGGCGGCTACGCGCAGGCCGGCTATGTGCTGACCGGCGAAGGCCGGTCCTACAATGCGGCGAACGCGGCCTATAGCGGCGTCAAGCCGGCGCATCCGTTCTCGCTCGACGGCGGCGGCTGGGGCGCGTGGGAGATCGCAGGACGGTTCTCGACGATCGACCTCAACGATCAGCTCGCGACGGCGAGCGGCGTCGCAGGCGGCCGGCAGACCGTCTATACGCTCGCGCTCAACTGGTACGTCAACGGCAACGTGCGCGTCATGCTCGACTATCTGCACGGCACGGTATCGCGACAGGCCTCGCCGATCTCGACCGCCGACGTCGGCTCGAAGTTCGACGCGGTCGCGATGCGCACGCAATTCGCGTTCTAAATTTACACCCTCTCCCTCAGGGAGAGGTCGCGCCGAAGGCGCGGGTGAGGGGTTACGCTCCATTGAGGATGCCGCGCCCCCTCACCCGAATTGCTCCGCAATTCGACCTCTCCCCGTCGGGGAGAGGTGACGGCACCGCCCCCTCACCTTCATCACGCCGCGCGCTTCTTCTTCACGACCATGGGCGGCGGCGCGCAGGACAACCGCTCCTGGTGGCTCTCGCCCCAGGCCTTCAGGATGTCGATCACGGGCCTCAGGCTCTCGCCCAGCTCGGACAGGCAATACTCCACGCGCGGCGGCACCTCGGCATAGACCTTGCGGATGACGAGTTGGTCTTCCTCCAGCGCGCGCAGCTGCTTCGTCAACATGCGCTGGGTGATGCCGGGCATCCGGCGGCGCAATTCGCCGAAGCGCTGGGTGCCGCTCTGCAGGTGGTAAAGGATCACGCCCTTCCACTTGCCGTCGATCAGGTCCAGCGTCGCTTCGACCGAGCAGCCCGGGCGCCGGGCAAAATCGCGCCGTTTCATGCGTGTTTTCCCAATAGTATCCAAACAGGGACTATATCCCCGAATTTACAGTACTTGCCAATTTGAAGCCAGGGCGACAGTTAGAGCGGCAGGCGAACAGCCCATCTGATGGAGACAAGCCATGAAGGCCGTCGGCTACAAGAAATCGCTTCCGATTGAGGATGCGGATTCACTGATCGATTTCGAGACCGCCAAGCCCGAGCCCAAGGGGCGCGACATCCGCGTCGCCGTGAAGGCGATCTCGGCCAATCCGGTCGACTACAAAGTGCGCAAGCGCGCCGCCCCGCCCGAGGGCGAGACGAAAATCCTCGGCTACGACGCGGCCGGCGTGGTCGATGCCGTCGGTCCCGACGTGACGCTGTTCAAGCCGGGCGACGAGGTGTTCTACGCCGGCTCGATCCTGCGTCAGGGCACCAACGCCGAATTCCACCTGGTCGACGAGCGCATCGTCGGCAACAAGCCGAAGAGCCTGTCGTTCGCGCAAGCCGCCGCTCTTCCCCTCACCTCCATCACCGCCTGGGAGCTGCTGTTCGACCGGCTCGGCGCAGTGCCGGGCAAGAGCGTCGATCCGCGCACCCTCTTGATCACCGGCGGCGCCGGCGGCGTCGGCTCGATCCTGATCCAGCTCGCCCGCCGCCTCACCGGGCTGACGGTGCTTGCCACCGCCACGCGGCGGGAATCGCAGAAATGGTGTCTCGACCTCGGCGCGCATGCGGTGATCGACCATGGCAAGCCGATGAAGGAGCAGATCGAGAAACTGAAGCTGCCGCCGGTCGCACTCGTGGCCAGCCTCACCTTTACCGACCAGCACTACAAGGCGATTGCGGAATTCATGGCACCGCAGGGCAAGTTCGGCCTGATCGACGATCCTCCGGAGTTCACGATTGCCGCATTCAAGGGCAAGGCGATCTCGGTGCATTGGGAATCGATGTTCACGCGCTCCTCGTTCCAGACCCCTGACATGATCGCGCAGCATCATCTGCTCAATGATGTGGCAGACCTTATCGATAAAGGCGTGTTGCGCACCACACTCGACCAAACTTTCGGCACGATCAACGCCGCCAACCTCAAGCGCGCGCACGCGCTGCTGGAGAGCGGCAAGTCGCGCGGCAAGATCGTGCTGGAGGGGTGGTAGGCTTGGCACTCCGCGTCAATTGAGGCATCATGCATCTGCGGTCCCGGAAAAGAGGGTCGCCCCCGCCCTCCGGGACCAGCAACAAGCAGATTGATGATGACCGAACCATGCGACCTTTCGGCGGTCGCGGCACGCGCGCTGATCGGCCAACGCAAGCTATCCCCCGTCGAGCTCACGGATAGCTGCATCCGCCGCATCGAAGCGGTCGATCCGGCGGTCAACGCCGTCGTTGCGCGCTCGTTCGAAACCGCGCGCAAGTCGGCGCGCGAGCGCGAGGCCGCCGTGATGCGCGGTGACACCCTCGGCGCCGTGCACGGGTTGCCGCTCGGTGTCAAAGACCTGATCGACGCCGAAGAATTGCCGACCAGCTTCGGCAGCGTGCTGTTCGCGGACAATGTCGCCTCGCAGGACGAGGCCATCGTCGCGATGCTCAAGCGCGAGGGCGCGATCGTCATCGGCAAGACGAACGTGCCGGAATGGGGCGCCGGAGGCAATACGCGCAACGCCGTCTATGGCGCGACCGGCAATCCCTTCGATCCCAATCGATCCGCCGCCGGTTCGTCGGGTGGATCGGCCGTCGCACTCGCCACTGGGATGGTGTCGCTCGCGACCGGATCCGATACCGGCGGCTCGGTACGGAATCCGGCATCCTTTTGCGGCGTGGTCGGATTCCGGCCCTCGCCAGGACTGATCGCCAGCAACAGCCGCAACATGGCCTGGCTGCAGATCTCGCAACTCGGACCGATGGCGAGAACCGTGTCGGACGCTTGCCTCATGCTGTCCTGCATGCTGGATCGTGACGCCCGCGATCCATTATCGGCGATCCTTCATGCCGGCGGTGCGCCTTCGCCAGTGCTCTATCGCAATCCGCTGCGCGTCGATCTCTCCGCGCTCCGCATTGCTGCGACCACCGATTTCGGCTTTGCGCCGACCGAGGGGGCGGTCGCCCGCGCCTTCGCGCAGAAGCTCACTTCGTTCGAAACTGTATTTCGCGGAGTCGAATGGACCCATCCTGATTGCACCGGCGCCGACGAGGTGTTCAGCATCCTGCGCGCCGTCGCATTCCTCGGCCGCCACCGCGAGCTCGTGGAGAAGTTTCCGGACAAGGTCGGGCCCAACGTTCGCGACAATGTTGCGGAGGGGCTCGGCTATTCCGCTGCCGACGTGGCGCGTGCGCTCTCGATGCAGACCGACCTTTACCGGCGCTGGCAGACCTTCTTCGCGGATCACGATTTCATTCTCGCGCCTGCGGTCACCATCAGCCCACGGCCGTGGTCGGAGCTCTATCCAGCCGAGATCGACGGCCGGCCGACCAAGAGCTATTTCCACTGGCTCGCGCTCGCCTATGCCGTCACCAATGTCGGCCATCCCACCGTCGCAATCCCGGCCGGACGGGACGAGGCCGGCCTGCCGTTCGGCATCCAGGTGATCGGCCCGCGCGGCGGCGATCTCTTAACGCTCGCGGTCGCGCGCGAAATCGAAGCGGTGCTTGCCGCCAATCCGGACACCGCCCGCCCCGTTCCCGACATTGCATGGCTTGCCAAACAGCCGCCAATTGCGGGCAAGCCGGGATTTCTCGCCTTCGATTGAACCTCACCTGCGGAAAAACGACACGATGAAAACAACCTTCCTGACGCTCGCGCTCGCCGCCATCGGCTCGATCAGCGTCAACTCGCTAGCAACCGCGCAATCGACCTATCCCGAGAAATCCCTGCAATTGATCGTCCCGTTTCCGCCGGGCGGAGCCTCCGACGTGGTGGCCCGCATCATCGGCGGCGAGCTCGAAGCGCGGCTCGGCAAGCCCGTGATCATCATGAACCGTCCCGGCGGCGGCACCACGATCGCCGCCAAGGAGGTCGCGCGCGCGGCGCCCGATGGATACACGCTGTTCTTCAGCTCGAATTCGAGCTTCACTTTGCCGGCCGCCGTGAAGGAGAGCGTTCCTTACGACGCGGCCAAGGATTTTGAACCGCTCGGCCGGGTCGGCAAGATCACCCTGGCGCTGGTCACCTACAAGGACAATCCGGTCAAGGATCTGCCCGCGCTGGTCGCGGAGGCAAAGGCCAATCCGGACAAGCTGTCGCTGGCCTCCTTCGGCGTCGCCACGGTGTCGCATTTCGCCGGCGAGTTGTTCAAGTCGAATGCCGGAATCAAGATGGTCCACCTGCCCTACAAGGGCAGCGCGCCGGCCATGAACGATCTCATCGGCAAGCACATTCAATACCATGTCGACACCGTGATCGCCGTTAAACCGCAAATCGAGGCCGGCGCCGTCAAGGTGATGGCCGTGTTCTCGAGCCAGCGCACACCATTCCTGCCCGAGGTACCGACATTGGCAGAGCTCGGCTATCCCGCCATCGACTTCTCGTCATGGGGCGCGGTGGTCGCACCCAAGGGGCTGCCGCCACCGGTTCGCGACAAGCTCACGGCGACGCTGGAGGAGATCATCAACAGCCCCTCGGTTGCCGAGCGCTTCGTCAAGGTCGGTTTCGAGCCCGGCTTCGCACGCTTCGACGACTGGGCCGGTGCGGTGACCAAGGAGACGGCCAAGATGAAGGAGATCGCGCAGAAGGCAGGGATCAAGGACGAGTAGCCGATCGCCTACGGCGTCAATACGCCTTCGACAAGCAGCAGCCTGCGCTCCAGTGCGCTCGCGCGCAGCTTCAGGGCTTCGGCATACTCGGAGGAGGCGTACCACTCCTTCAGCCGCGCCATCGTCGGGAACTCCGCGATGACGATGGCGTTGGGTGGTGGACCGCCCTCCAGCAGCTCGGCCTGACCGCCGCGGACGAGATAACGCCCGCCATACTGCGTGATCGTCTTGGCAGCCAGCGCGCGATAGGCTTCGAATGCGGCGGGATCGCGCACCTCGACCTCCGAGATCACATAGGCGGCCATGCGCATCTCTCAGGCGATCGTGTTGACGATGCCGCCTTCCGCGCGCAGCGCTGCGCCGTTTGTGGCGGATGCCTCCTTCGAGGCGACATAGACCACCATGTTGGCGATCTCGTCGACGCTGGCGAAGCGCTGCAGCAGCGAGCTCGGGCGATGCTGCTTGACGAAGTTGGCGGCGGCTTCATCCACGGACTGGCCGTTCTGCCTGGCGAGATCCTTGACGAACGTCTCGACGCCCTCCGACATGGTCGGGCCTGGCAGCACGGAATTGACGGTGACGCCGGTGCCAGCGGTGAGCTGCGCCAGGCCGCGCGCGACCGAAAGCTGGGCCGTCTTGGTCATGCCGTAGTGGATCATCTCGACGGGAATGTTGAGCCCGGATTCCGAGGAGATGAAGACGATGCGGCCCCAATTGCGCGCGAGCATGCCCTTCATGTACGCGCGCGACAGGCGCACGCCGCTCATCACATTCACCTCGAAGAATCGGCTCCAGTCCTCGTCGGGGATGTCGAAGAAATCCTTGGGCTCGAAGATGCCGGCATTGTTGATGAGGATGTCGACCTCGGGCAGCGCCGCTACGAGTGCCTTACAGCCTGCCGCGGTCGAGACGTCGGCCGCGATGCCGCGGACCTTGGCGCCCGTCCCTTCCAGCCTGCGCACCGCCGCATCGACCTTGTCCTGGCTGCGGCCGTTGATCACGACGCTGGCGCCGGAGTCTGCGAGGCCCTTGGCGATGGCGTGGCCGATGCCGGCCGTCGAGCCGGTGACGAGGGCGGTCTTGCCGGAAAGGTCGATCTTCATGCGTTATCTCCATGGATGTGGATGGAGATATCGGAAGCGGCTCCTTCAGCCGCAATCAGGGCTCACCGACGCGTGAGGAGCGTGAATGCCGGGCACGGCGCGCGAAGAGCGCGCCTTTGCCAACCCGACCGTTCCAACAAAAAAGCGGCGTCGAAGACGCCGCTTTTGAAACTTCACGCCGGTCGGGCTTACGCCGCCTCGGCTTCCTTCTCCTGCACCGGGCCGGAATCCTGGCCCTTGGCATCGACATCGCGATCGACGAACTCGATCACGGCCATCGCGGCGTTGTCGCCGTAGCGGAAGCCGGCCTTGATGATGCGGGTGTAGCCGCCCTGGCGGTCCTTGTAGCGGGTCGCGAGCGTATCGAAGAGCTTCTTGACCATGTCGACGTCGCGCAGCTCGGAGATGGCCTGACGGCGCAGCGACAGGCCGCCCTTCTTGCCGAGAGTGACGAGCTTCTCGACGATCGGGCGAAGCTCCTTGGCCTTGGGCAGCGTGGTGACGATCTGCTCGTGCTTGATCAGCGCGGCCGCCATGTTGGCGAACATCGCCTTGCGGTGCTCGGCCGTGCGGTTGAGCTTCCGATGAACCTTGCCGTGACGCATGTGTGTAGTCCTTCTTCGATTGTGTCGCGGTGGTTCAGCGACTGGTTTTCAGGTGGGCTTCCTGCGTTCGCCCTAGGCTGCGAGTGGCGAATGGTGAGTAGCGAATAGATCTTCTTCCCCTATTCGCCACTCCCACCTCGCCATTCGCTCAGTAATGATCCTCGAAGCGCTTGGCGAGCTCGTCGATGTTCTCCGGCGGCCAGCCCGGCACTTCCATGCCGAGGTGCAGACCCATCTGAGCCAGCACTTCCTTGATCTCGTTCAGCGACTTGCGGCCGAAGTTCGGGGTGCGGAGCATTTCCGCTTCGCTCTTCTGCACGAGGTCGCCGATGTAGACGATGTTGTCGTTCTTCAGGCAGTTGGCCGAACGCACCGACAGCTCGAGCTCGTCCACCTTCTTGAGGAAGGCCGGGTTGAAGGCGAGGTCCGGGATGATCTCCTGGGCGACTTCCTTGCGCGGCTCTTCGAAGTTGACGAACACGTTGAGCTGATCCTGCAGGATGCGGGCGGCGTAGGCCACCGAATCATCCGGCGTGATCGCGCCGTTGGTCTCGATCGTCATGGTCAGCTTGTCGTAGTCGAGGATCTGGCCCTCGCGGGTGTTCTCGACCTTGTAGGAGACCTTGCGGACCGGCGAGTACAGGCTGTCGACCGGGATCAGGCCGATCGGCGCGTCCTCGGGACGGTTGCGCTCGGCGGGCACGTAGCCCTTGCCGGTCGAGACCGTGAACTCCATGCGGATCTCGGCGCCCTCGTCGAGCGTGCAGATCTGCAGATCGGGGTTGAGCACGACCACATCGCCGACGGTCTGGATGTCGCCGGCGGTGACGACACCCGGGCCCTGCTTCTTCACGACCATGCGCTTGGGGCCTTCGCCCTGCATCTTGATCGAGATGTCCTTGATGTTGAGCACGATGTCGGTGACGTCCTCACGGACGCCCGCGATGGAGGAGAACTCGTGCAGCACGCCGTCGATGTGCACCGACTGCACCGCCGCACCCTGGAGCGAGGAGAGCAGGATGCGGCGCAGCGCATTGCCGAGGGTCTGGCCGAAGCCACGCTCGAGCGGCTCGGCGACGATGGTCGCGAAACGCGAGGGATCGCTGCCGGGCGTGACCTGGAGCTTGTTCGGCCGAATCAGTTCTTGCCAATTTTTCTGGATCGTCACTGTTTCACCCATACAGGCCAGTCAATTTGACGGTGCAAATACTGGCGTTGGAGAAAGGCCGCAGATCATTCCCGCGGCTTCTTGCAAAGTCGCCGCGGGCGCCGACGCGCCCGCAGCTCGTCAAAATCAAACGCGCCGACGCTTGCGGGGACGGCAACCGTTGTGCGGGATCGTGGTCACGTCGCGGATCGAGGTGACGGTGAAGCCGGCGGCCTGGAGCGCGCGGAGCGCCGATTCGCGGCCCGAACCGGGACCGGCGACCTCGACTTCCAGCGTGCGCATGCCGTGCTCCTGCGCCTTCTTGGAGACGTCCTCGGCGGCGACCTGCGCGGCATACGGGGTCGACTTGCGCGAGCCCTTGAAGCCCATCGTGCCGGCCGAAGACCAGGCGATCGTGTTGCCCTGCGCGTCGGTGATGGTGATGGTCGTGTTGTTGAACGACGAGTTCACATGCGCGACGCCGGAGGCGATGTTCTTGCGCTCACGACGACGAACGCGGGTGGCTTCCTTGCCCATTGAGTCCCTTTCCTGAAGATCTCAAACGCCGCCGTAATGCCAGCGGCTACACCTATGGAAGCGAATAGCGAGTAGCGAGTGGCGAACAGGGAAGCCCCCTACTCGCCACTCGCCACGTCCAATTCGCCAGTTTACTTCTTCTTGCCGGCGATGGCCTTGGCCGGGCCCTTGCGCGTGCGCGCATTGGTGTGGGTCCGCTGACCGCGCACCGGCAGACCGCGACGATGACGCAGGCCGCGATAACAGCCGAGGTCCATCAGACGCTTGATGTTGATGCCGACCTCACGACGCAGGTCGCCCTCGACGAGATAGTCGCGGTCGATCACTTCGCGGATCTGGAGCACTTCGGCGTCGCTGAGCTGATTGACGCGACGATCCACGGGGATCTTCACCTTCTCGAGGATCTCACCAGCGATCTTCTGGCCGATGCCATGGATGTACTGGAGCGCGATCAGCACGCGCTTGTTGGTGGGAATGTTCACGCCGGCAATACGGGCCACGGCCTTCTCTCCTGTTGCCGATCCCTCGTCAGGAATCGGGCTTTAAGTGCTTGCTTTCTCGGGCAGGTGTTCACAAACGCGAACACGACGCCCACCCCCGGTCTTCCTGGGGCCCGGCATCGTCTGAAACTATCCGACTTGGATGCGGGGCTTATTAGGGGATTCCGGGGGCTTTCGTCAACCGCTGCTAGCGCTTGGCTCGCTTTTTCGTGACCTTTTTTGCGGCCTTTTTGGCACCCTTTTTGACCGTCTTCTTGGCTGCTTTCTTGACGGTTTTCTTGGTGGCTTTCTTGGCCGCCTTCTTTGGGCCTTTCACCGCCGATTTCGTGGCCTTTTTTACCGATTTTGCGCCCTTTTTGGCCGTTTTTGCCGGCCTTGCCGCCGCCTTCTTCCCCGCCTTGGCCTTTTTGGCCGGCGCCGCCTTGGCGGCGCTCCTAGCATGCGTCTTGGGCTCGACCGCCCCCAGAGCCAGCAGCTGGCGGTGGATGGCGCGGGTGACCTCGTCGATCGTCATCATGCCGTCGATGGTCGAGAGCTTCCGCCGCTCGGAATAGTAGTGAATCAGCGGTTCCGTCTGGCTGCGATAGCTGGCCAGCCGCTTGGTCAGGACCTCCGGCGTATCGTCGAGCCGGACCTCCTCGCCGCGCTCCCGCATCTGGGCGACGCGGGTCTCGACGCGGCTCAGAAGCGCGCTCTCATTGACCCGGAGCTCGATCACGGCGTCCAGCTTGAGGTGCTTGCGCTTGAGCAGTTCGTCCAGCGCCTCGGCCTGCGGCACGGTGCGGGGGAAACCGTCGAGGATGAAACCGCTCTTGGCGTCCGGTTGCTCGATGCGATCGGAAATGATTCCCACCACGACGTCATCGGGCACGAGGCCGCCGCTCGCCATGATCTCCTTGGCCTTCAACCCGACCGGGGTGCCGGCCGCAACCGCGGCACGCAGCATCTCGCCAGTCGAGAGCTGGACGATGCCATAGCGCTGCACCAGGAGCTGGGCCTGGGTCCCCTTGCCCGACCCCGGCGGTCCCAGAAGTATAATTCTCATCGGCGTACGCCCCCCGGATTGGTGAGCGACACCTCGCGCACCTGCGTTTTGATATCAAGAACGGTGCAAACCACAACCAGCACTGCACCACCATTGACGACCATACTATAAGGCAGCCCGATCCCGTAAAGCTCGAACACCTCCGGAATCAACTGCAACGCCGTCAGGTAGACGGCTCCGACGACTGTCGTCAATGACACGACGCGATCGAGATAGTCCGCGGTGGCCTCGCCGGGAGCGACACCGGGAATTGCGCCCTCGTGGCGGCTCAGGGATTTGGCGGTGTATTCGGGATCGATCACATAAGCAGTGTAGACGAAGGCGAGCACGAACACGGCGATCGACACGAGGATGAGGTACGCCGGCTGCCCCAGCTGGAGATGCCGGTAGGTTGCGGCAACCAGGGGATGATCGCCTCCCAGGATGAAGCCCGCAAAGGCAAGCGGCAGATAGAATATCCACGGCGCTACGGTGACGGGAATCACGAACCCGGCGCTGTTGAGCTTGATCGGCAGCATTGCATCGCGCACAGGCAGTTGCCGCGTACCGACACTTTGTGCTGCGAACTGGACCCGGATATCTCGCCGCGCACCTTCGACAAGCACGATCACGACGACGATCGCGATCCAGAACACGACATGGCCGAGCACAAGATTGCCCGAGATCGTCCCGCTCCGCACGAGATCCGCGATACCGCCAATGTTTTGCGGAATGGCGACGATGAAGCCGGCACTCAAGATCAGCGCCAAGCCATTGCCAATGCCGTAGCGGGTCATCTGTTCGCTGAGCCACACCAGCACGAAGACGCCGCCGACCATCGAGGCCGTAGCCGTCGTCACGAACCAGCCGTCGGGATTTTTGACGAGGCCCGGGATCGACGTCAGTGCCGAGGCGATGCCGTAGGCCTGGAAGGCCGCAATTCCGAGTGTAAGCCCGAGCGTGGCACGCGCGACCTTACGCCGTCCGCCCTCGCCGGACCGTTCGAGCGAATTCGGGCCGCGCCACACCACGGCCAGCAGCCGGATGAGGATTGCCGCAGTCAGATAGGGAATGAGGCCGAGCGCAAAGATCGAAAGCCGGGAGACGATATCCAGCGTCGGCGAGACGGCGGGGAGATTCAGTCCCGCAATCGGGATCTGCGTACCGAGCCTGAAAAGGAGCAGCGCGCCGATCGTGAAAGCGATACGGCGCGCGAGCTCCCTGCTCATCTACGGCGGCCTCGCAGCTTGGACTTGCGGATCAGACCTTCATACTGGTGCGCCAGCAGATAGCCTTGCACCTGCGCCACCGTGTCCATGGTGACGCTGACGACGATCAGCAGCGAGGTGCCGCCGAAATAGAACGGCACCGAGGCGTAGGAGATCAGGATTTCCGGGATCAAGCAGACGATGGCGAGATAAATCGCACCCAGCACGGTGATGCGCGACAGCACGTAGTCGATGTATTCCGCGGTGCGTTCGCCCGGGCGAATGCCGGGAATGAAGCCGCCATGCTTCTTCAGATTGTCCGCGGTCTCGGTCGGGTTGAACACGATCGCGGTGTAGAAGAAGGCGAAGAACACGATCAGCGCCAGATACATGATCAGGAACAGCGGACGGCCATGGCCGAGCTGGGTGGTGATCCACTGGAACCATTCCGGCCCGCTGCCCGTGTTGAAGTTCGCAACCGTCGTCGGCAAGAGGAGCAGCGAGGATGCGAAGATCGGCGGGATCACGCCGGACGTGTTGAGCTTGAGCGGCAGATGCGAGGACTGGCCCTCGAACATCTTGTTGCCGACCTGGCGCTTCGGATACTGGATCAAGAGGCGGCGCTGGGCGCGCTCCATGAAGACGATGAAGGCGATCACGACGACGGCCATGATGATGACGACCAGGATCAGGCCGGTCGACATCGCGCCCTGACGGCCAAGCTCGAGCATGCCGGCGAGCGCCGCGGGCAACTCGGCGACGATGCCGGCGAGAATGATCAGCGAGATGCCGTTGCCGATGCCGCGCGAGGTGATCTGCTCGCCGAGCCACATCAGGAACATGGTGCCGCCGGTCAGCGTGATCGCCGTGGACAGGCGGAAGAACATGCCGGGCTCGCTGACGACGTTGCCGGCACCTTCGAGGCCGACGGCGATGCCGTAGGACTGGAATGCGGCCAGGATGACGGTCAGATAGCGCGTGTACTGGTTGAGCGTCTTGCGGCCCGCCTCGCCTTCCTTCTTCAGCGCCTCGAGCTGCGGCGAGACGGTGGTGAGGAGCTGGATGATGATCGAGGCCGAGATGTACGGCATGATGTTCAGCGCGAAGATCGCCATGCGGTGGATGCCGCCGCCGGCGAACATGTTGAACATGCCGAGGATGCCGCCCGCCTGGGAGCGGAACACCTGCTCCCAGATGTTGGGATCGATGCCCGGCAGCGGGATATAGGTCCCGAGCCGATAAACGAGCAGCGCACCCAGGGTGAACCAGATGCGCTTCTTCAGTTCGTCGGCCTTGGCAAACGCGCCGAAATTGAGATTGGCTGCCAGTTGTTCCGCTGCAGAGACCATCTTGGACTTTCTCCCGCCGCCTGTTGCGCCGTCATGCCCGCGGCCGGGCTAGTTTAGCGGACGCCGGACATTATCTGGGGCTCGGCTTCGATAAGTCCACGTCCCGCATGCGTAAAGGCCCGCGCGCCGCGGGCCAATGACGCAGTTGTTACGCCGCCTCGCCTTCTTCCTTGGGCTGGGCGAGGATCTTCACCGAGCCGCCGGCCTTCTCGACCGCCGCGATCGCGGTCTTGCTGGCGCCGTGCACTTCGATGTTGAGCTTGGACTTGAGCTCGCCTCGGCCGAGCAGCCGCAGGCCGCCCTTGGCGCGGCGCAGCACGCCGCCCTTCACCAGGGCCTCGACGTTGACGACGCTGCCGGCGTCGATCTTCTTGGCGTCGACCGCTTCCTGGAGCCGGTCGAGATTGATCTCGGCGAACTCGACGCGGAAGATGTTGTTGAAGCCGCGCTTGGGCAGACGGCGATGCATCGGCATCTGGCCGCCTTCGAAACCCTTGATGCGCACGCCCGAGCGCGCGGTCTGGCCCTTGCCGCCGCGGCCGGACTGCTTGCCCTTGCCGGAACCGATGCCGCGGCCGACGCGCATACGCTTCTTGCGCGAGCCGGCGTTGTCGGCGATATCGCTGAGCTTCATCGCCCTTCTCCTTGTGTCTTGCGCACGATCTTCACCGAAAACCGCTTCCCGCTCTCCGGGACCGTGCGCCTTTGCTTACTTCTCGTCGATGATGCGGACGAGATGGTGAACCTTCTCGATCATGCCGCGGACCGCCGGGGTATCCGGCAGTTCGCTGGTGCGGCCGATCTTGTTGAGCTTGAGCCCGATCAGGGTCGAACGCTGCGAGTGATGGCGGCGGATCGCGCTGCCGGTCTGCTCGACCTTGATCGTCTTTGCGGCCTTGGCCATGGGAGTCTACTCCGAAAAGCTTCCGTTAGTCGGCGGCCGCCTCGGCATCGCCGCCGATACGACGGGACTGGAGGGTGGACACCTTGATGTTGCGGCGGGCTGCGACCGAACGCGGCGAATCCTGGTGCTTGAGCGCGTCGAAAGTCGCGCGCACCATGTTGTACGGGTTCGACGAGCCGATCGACTTCGCCACCACGTCCTGGACGCCGAGCGTCTCGAACACGGCGCGCATCGGGCCACCGGCGATGATGCCGGTACCGGCGGGAGCTGCACGCAGATAGACACGGCCCGCGCCATGACGGCCGGCGATGTCGTGATGGAGCGTGCGGCCCTCGCGCAGCGACACCCGCGTCAGGTTGCGCTTGGCGGACTCGGTCGCCTTGCGGATCGCCTCAGGCACTTCGCGCGCCTTGCCGTGACCGAAGCCGGCGCGGCCCTTCTGGTCGCCGATCACGACCAGCGCTGCGAAACCGAAGCGCTTGCCGCCCTTGACGACCTTGGCCACGCGGTTGATGTGGACGAGCTTGTCGACGAACTCGCTGTCGCGCTCCTCGCGCTCCCTGCGTTCACGTCCGCCGCCGCGTTGATCGCGTCCACCACGTTGTTCGCGTTCAGCTGCCATGGTTTTTCCAATCCTTCAGAGGCTTACGCCCCAATCCTCAAATTCTGTTAGAAGCTCAGCCCACTCTCACGCGCTGCATCGGCAAGAGCCTTGACGCGCCCGTGATAGAGATAGCTGCCGCGATCGAACACGACTTCCTTGACACCCTTCTCTGCAGCGCGCTCAGCCAGCAGCTTGCCGACCGCCTTCGCCGCATCGATGTCGGCGCCGGTCTTGCCGCCGTCGCGCATCGACTTCTCGAGCGATGAGGCAGAGGCCAGCGTCTCGCCCTTCAGGTCGTCGATGACCTGGGCGTAGATGTGCTTGGACGAGCGGAACACCGACAGGCGCGGACGGCCGCCGGCGGAACGGCGCAGCTTCAGCCGCACACTCCGCTTGCGCCGGGCATTCGTAACCTTGGCTTTCGACATGACCGGCTCCGTTACTTCTTCTTGCCTTCCTTGCGGAAGATGAATTCGCCCACATACTTCACGCCCTTGCCCTTGTAGGGCTCCGGCGGACGATAGGAGCGGATCTCGGCGGCGACCTGGCCGACGCGCTGGACGTCGCTGCCAGCCACCGTGATCTCGGTCGGCTTCGGGACGGTGATCGTGATCCCCTCGGGGATCGGATAGATCACGTCATGGCTGTAGCCGAGCGCGAGCTGCAGGTTCTTGCCCTGCATCGCGGCGCGATAGCCGACGCCGGTGATCTCGAGCTTCTTCTCGAAGCCCTTGGTGACGCCTTCGACCAGATTCGCGACCTGGGCGCGAGCGGTGCCGTACAGCGCCCGCGCGCGGTTGGTCTCGGTCCGCGGCTTGACCTTGACCTGGCCGTTCTCGAGCTTCACCTCGACGTCGTCGTGGACGATGAACTGAAGCTGGCCCTTCGGCCCCTTCATCTTGACGGTCTGGCCGTCGACGGTCGCGGTAACGCCCGACGGCACCGTCACAGGCTTTTTGCCAACACGTGACATGGATCGAAAATCCTTCTCAGAACACCGTGAAGAGGACTTCACCGCCCACATTCGCGTCGCGCGCGCTGTGGTCGGCCATGATCCCCTTCGGCGTCGACAACACCGAAATGCCGAGACCGTTGTTCACCCGCGGCAGGTTCTTCACCGAGGCGTAGACTCTGCGCCCGGGCTTGGAAACGCGCTCAATCTCGCGGATGACGGGCTCGCCGTCGAAATACTTCAGCTCGATCTCGATCTCGCTGCGGCCCGAGGAGTGCTCGAGCGTGGCGTAACCGCGGATGTAGCCCTCGGCCTTCAGAACCTCGAGCACGTTCTCGCGCATCTTCGAGCCGGGCGTGGAGACCTTGGTCTTCGAACGCATCTGCGCGTTGCGGATACGGGTGATCAGATCGCTGATTGGATCGTGCGTAGACATCTAAACGACCCTCCTTACCAGCTGGACTTCACGAGGCCCGGGACCATGCCCTTGGAGCCAAGTTCGCGCAGCGCGATACGGGACAGCTTGTTCTTGCGATAGTTCGAGCGCGGGCGGCCCGACAGCTCGCAACGCAGGCGGATGCGGGTCGCCGACGAGTTGCGCGGCATTTCCGCCAGCTTCAGGGTCGCGGCGAACCGCTCCTCCATCGGCAGCGTCTTGTCGGCGATGATCGCCTTCAACCGCTCGCGCTTGGCGGCGGCGTTCTTCACCATCCGCTTGCGCCGGTTGTTCTTCTCGACTGAACTCTTCTTTGCCATGCTTGGCTCCTGGGTATCCGCGTTTGAGAGGCTCTAAGTCAGCGTCTCACTGCCGGAACGGGAAATTGAAAGCGGTCAACAAGGCCCTCGCCTCTTCGTCGGTCTTGGCCGTGGTGCAGACGGTGATGTCCATACCGCGGGCTTCCGTGACCTTGTCGAAGTCGATCTCGGGGAAAATGATGTGCTCCTTGATGCCGAGCGAGTAGTTGCCGCGGCCGTCGAAGCTCTTCGGGTTCAGACCGCGGAAGTCGCGCACGCGCGGCAACGCGACGTTCACCAGGCGATCGATGAACTCGTACATGCGGGCCTTGCGCAGCGTGACCTTGCAGCCGATCGGCTGGTTCTCACGCAGCTTGAAGGTCGCGATCGCAATGCGCGAATAGGTCACGATCGCCTTCTGGCCGGCGATCTGGGTCAATTCGGCGGCGGCGGTCTCGGCCTTCTTGCGGTCGTTGACGGAATCGCCAACGCCCATGTTCAGCACGACCTTGTCCAGGCGCGGAACCTGCATGACGTTCTCGTAACCGAACTTCTCGGTCAGAGCCGTGCGGATCTTCGCGTCATATTCCGCGCGCAGGCGCGGCGTGTAAGCGGCCTCAGCCATCGATCTCAGCTCCCGAGCTCTTGGCGATGCGGACCTTCTTGCCGTCCGCCAGAATCTTGAATCCGACGCGGGTCGGCTTCCCGTCCTTACCGACATACGCGATGTTGGACAGTTGGATCGGCGCCTCTTTCGAGATGATGCCGCCCTCCTGGGCCTGCGTCTGCTTCTGGTGACGCTTGACCATGTTGATGCCACGCACCAGCGCAGTGCCGGCGTCGGGGCGAACCTCGAACACTTCGCCGGTGCGGCCCTTGTCGCGGCCGGTCAGCACGACGACCTTGTCGCCCTTGCGGATCTTCGCAGCCATCACAGCACCTCCGGCGCGAGCGAGATGATCTTCATGTGGTTCTTGGCGCGCAGCTCGCGCGGCACCGGCCCGAAGATACGGGTGCCGACCGGCTCGGACTGGTTGTTGATCAGCACGGCGGCGTTGCGGTCGAAACGGATGACCGAGCCGTCGGCGCGGCGGATGTCCTTGCGGACGCGCACCACGACGGCCTTCATCACGTCGCCCTTCTTCACCTTGCCACGCGGAATGGCTTCCTTGATCGACACGACGATGATGTCGCCGATCGTGGCGTAGCGGCGCTTGGAGCCTCCGAGCACCTTGATACACATGACACGGCGTGCGCCAGAATTGTCGGCCACGTCGAGGTTGGTCTGCATCTGAATCATTGATGCACCTCGTCCTCTTTCTCTTTGCGCCAGCCCAGCCGGCGCTCAACATTTCCCTGA
Source organism: Bradyrhizobium sp. USDA 223 (assembly GCF_044909005.1). Lineage (NCBI taxonomy): Bacteria > Pseudomonadati > Pseudomonadota > Alphaproteobacteria > Hyphomicrobiales > Nitrobacteraceae > Bradyrhizobium > Bradyrhizobium sp. USDA 223. The sequence continues at coordinate 1,699,136 of NZ_JBIYDR010000001.1, read as the reverse complement.
AGTCAGTCGGCTAAAGCCAACAGATCAGGCGCTTTTCTTGTGTTCGCCCCGGATCACGACCCAGCGCTTCAACTTCGAAATCGGCTTCGTTTCCTCGATCCACACCATGTCGCCCGGCTTGAACTGGTTGCTCTCGTCGTGCGCGTGGTAGTTCTTCGAACGGCGGATCGTCTTCTTGTAGATCGGGTGCGTGAAGCGGCGGTCGACGCGCACCACGATGGTCTTGGCTTGCTTGTCGCTGACGACCACGCCCTGCAAAGTACGTTTCGGCATCTTCGTAAGCCTCTTACTTCTTCTTCGCGCGCGTCTGCGCGGCGATGGTCTTGATCCGGGCGATGTCACGGCGGGCCTCGCGCAGGCGCGAGGTGTTCTCGAGCTGCCCGGTGGCGCGCTGGAAGCGCAGGTTGAAGCGCTCCTTCTTCAGGTTCAGGATGGCCTCATCCTGCTGGTCGGGGCTCATCGCGCGGATGTCTTCGATCTTCATCTGTGCCATGGCCATTACTCCGCAATGCGCTCGACGAAGCGCGTCTTGATCGGCAGCTTGGCGGCCGCCAGGGTCAGCGCCTCACGCGCCGTCTGGGTGTTGACGCCGTCGATCTCGAACAGCACCCGGCCCGGCTTGACGCGCGCGACCCACAATTCCGGCGAACCCTTGCCGGAGCCCATGCGAACTTCGGCCGGCTTCTTCGACACCGGAACGTCGGGGAACACGCGGATCCAGACGCGGCCGGCGCGCTTCATGTGGCGGGTCAGCGCGCGGCGGGCGGCTTCGATCTGGCGCGCGGTGACGCGCTCAGGCTCGGTCGCCTTCAGGCCGAACTGGCCGAACGCCAACGTCGCGCCCGAAGACGCAACGCCGTGGATGCGGCCCTTATGCGCCTTCCGGAACTTCGTTTTCTTAGGTTGCATCATGGCTTTAAGCCCTCAAATTCCTGTCTGGCCTTAGGCAGCGGCCGTCTCGCGGCGCTGACGGCCACCGCGATCGCCACTGCCGCCGGTCTCGCCTTCGGCCATTCTCTTGTCCTGGGCCATCGGATCGTGCTCGAGGATCTCGCCCTTGAAGATCCAGACCTTGACGCCGCAGGTGCCGAAGGTCGTGAACGCGGTCGCAACGCCGTAGTCGATGTCGGCACGCAGCGTGTGCAGCGGCACGCGGCCTTCGCGGTACCACTCCATGCGCGCGATTTCCGCACCGCCCAGACGTCCCGAGCAGTTGATGCGGATGCCCTCCGCGCCGAGACGCATCGCCGACTGCACGGCGCGCTTCATGGCACGGCGGAACGCCACGCGGCGCTCGAGCTGCTGCGCGATCGATTCGGCCACCAGCGTCGCATCGAGCTCCGGCTTGCGGATCTCGACGATGTTGATGACGACGTCGGACGAGGTGATGTCCGCGACCCTCTTGCGCAGCTTGTCGATGTCGGCGCCCTTCTTGCCGATCACCACGCCCGGACGGGCCGAGTGGATCGTGACGCGGCACTTCTTGTGCGGACGCTCGATCACGATGCGGGCGACGGCCGCCTGCTTGAGCTCCTTATGCAGGATCTCGCGGATCTTGACGTCCTCGTGCAGCAGCTTGCCGTATTCCTGCTTGCCGGCGAACCAGCGGGAATCCCAGGTCCGGTTGATGCCGAGACGCAGACCGATCGGATTGATCTTTTGACCCATCGTGTTCTCCTGCGCCCTTAAGCGGCGGCTTCAGCTTCGACCTGACGAACGATGATCGTCAGCTGCGAAAACGGTTTGTAGACACGGCCCGAGCGGCCGCGGCCGCGGGCGGCGAAGCGCTTCATCACGAGGCCGTTGCCGACAAAGGCCTGCGCCACGACGAGATCGTCGACGTCGAGGTCGTGGTTGTTCTCGGCGTTGGCGATCGCCGATTCCAGGCACTTCTTCACGTCGACCGCGATCCGCTTGCGCGAAAACTGCAGGTCGGCGAGCGCGGCAGACGCCTTCCGGCCGCGAATGAGCTGGGCGACCAGGTTGAGCTTCTGCGGGCTCACCCGCAGCATCCGGGCGACCGCCTTGGCCTCGTTGTCGGCGAGGCTCCGTTCGCGCTTAGGTTTGCTCATCGTTTAATCCTCAAGCCTTCTTGGCTTTCTTGTCGCCGGAGTGGCCATGGAAGGTCCGGGTCGGCGAGAACTCGCCGAACTTGTGACCGACCATTTCCTCATTCACGGCCACCGGCACGTGCTTCTGACCGTTGTAGACGCCGAAGGTCAGGCCGACGAATTGCGGCAGGATCGTCGAGCGACGGCTCCAGATCTTGATGACGTCGTGACGGCCGGACGCGCGCGCGGCATCTGCCTTCTTGAGCAGAGAACCCTCGACGAACGGGCCTTTCCAGACTGAACGAACCATGTCCGGCGTTCCTTACTTCTTCCGCTTGTGGCGGCTTAGGAGAATGAATTTGTTGGTCGACTTGTTGGTGCGGGTCTTCTTGCCCTTGGTCGGCTTGCCCCACGGGGTGACCGGGTGGCGGCCGCCCGAGGTACGACCTTCACCACCGCCGTGCGGATGGTCGATCGGGTTCATCGCAACACCGCGGTTGTGCGGCCTGCGGCCCATCCAACGCTTGCGACCGGCCTTGCCGATCGAGGTGTTCATGTGATCCGGGTTCGACACCGCGCCGATCGTGCCGCGGCAACGACCGTGCACCAGGCGCTGCTCGCCCGAGTTCAGGCGGATGATGACGTAGTCCTGGTCACGGCCAACGAGCTGGGCGTAGGTACCGGCAGAGCGCGCCAGCTGGCCGCCCTTGCCGATCTTGACCTCGATGTTGTGGATGATCGTGCCGACCGGCATGTTGCCGAGCGGCATGACGTTGCCCGGCTTCACGTCGACGTAATTGCCGGCGATGATCGTGTCGCCCACCGCCAGGCGCTGCGGCGCCAGGATGTAGGCCTGCTCGCCGTCCTGATACTTGATCAGGGCGATGAAACCGGTGCGATTGGGATCATACTCGAGACGCTCGACGGTCGCGGGCACGTCGATCTTCTCACGCTTGAAGTCGACGGTACGCAGCGTCTGCTTGTGACCACCGCCGCGGAAGCGCACGGTGATGCGGCCGGTGTTGTTGCGGCCGCCCGAGGACTTCTTGCCCTCGGTGAGCGCCTTGACCGGCTTGCCCTTGTAGAGAGCCGAACGATCGACCATGACCAGCTGGCGCTGGCCCGGCGTCGTGGGATTGAATGTCTTCAGTGCCATCGTCGTACGACCTTACAGACCGGTGGTGACGTCGATCCGGTGACCCTCTTCGAGGGTCACGATCGCGCGTTTGCTGTTCGACTGCGAGCCGATGGTGCCGCGGAAGGCCTTGACCTTGCCCTTGCGGACCAGCGTGTTGACGCTCTTGACCTTGACGTCGAACAGCTTCTCGATCGCTTCCTTGATCTGCGGCTTGGTCGCCTTGGCGGCCACCTTGAACAGCACCTTGTTGTGCTCCGAGGCGATCGTCGCCTTTTCGGTCACGACCGGCGACAGGATCACGTCGTAGTGGCGAGGCTCGATGTTCTTGCTCATTTGAAGCGCGCCTCCAGCGCATCGATGGCGGCCTTGGTCAGAACGAGCTTCTGACGGCGCAGGATGTCATAGACGTTGATGCCCTGGATCGGCAGCACGTCCATGTTCGGGATGTTGCGAGCCGCAGCGGCGAAGCCGTTGTTGAGCTCGGCACCGTCGATGATCAGCGCGTTGGTGAGGCCGAGGCCCGAGAAGTGGCCGAGCAGCGCCTTGGTCTTGGCGGCTTCCAGCGCGGCCTTCTCGATCACGACGAGATCGCCGTCCTTGGCCTTGGCCGAGAGCGCGTGCTTCAGAGCGAGCGCACGAACCTTCTTCGGCAGGTCGGTCGCGTGCGAACGCACCACCGGACCGAAGGCACGACCGCCTCCGCGGAACTGCGGCACGCGGGCCGAGCCGTGACGAGCACCGCCGGTGCCCTTCTGCTTGTACATCTTCTTGCCGGTGCGCCAGATCTCGGCGCGGCCCTTGGCCTTGTGCGTGCCGGCCTGGCGCTTGTTGAGCTGCCACTGCACGCAGCGCGCGATGATGTCCTCGCGCGGCTCGAGGCCGAAAATGGCGTCGGACAGCTGGACGGAGCCGGCTTCCTTACCTTCGAGGGTGGTGACCTTCAATTCCATCTCACGCCTCCTGCGCAGCCGGAGCGGCTTCCGCGTCGCCAGCAACCTTGAACTTGCCGGGCTTCGGGGCTTCCTTCGGCAGCGGCTTCTTGACGGCGTCGCGCACGCGGATCCAGCCGCCCTTGGAGCCTGGAACGGCGCCTTCGACGAGGATCAGGCCGCGCTCGACATCGGTCTGGACGACGCGAAGGTTGAGCGTGGTGATGCGGTCGACACCCATGTGGCCGGGCATCTTCTTGTTCTTCCAGGTCTTGCCGGGGTCCTGGCGGCCACCGGTCGAACCGATCGAGCGGTGCGAGATCGACACACCGTGCGTGGCGCGCAGACCGCCGAAGTTCCAGCGCTTCATGCCGCCGGCGAAGCCCTTACCGACCGAGGTGCCGGTGACGTCGACGAACTGGCCGACGACGAAGTGGTCGGCCAGGATCTCGGCGCCGACCGGGATCATGGCGTCCGCGGTGACGCGGAATTCCTCGACCCGGCGCTTCGGCTCGACCTTGGCGACCGCGAACTGGCCGCGCTCGGCCTTCGGCATGTAAACGGTCTTGCGGCTGCCAGAACCGAGCTGGAGCGCGACGTAACCGTTCTTCTCTTCGGTGCGGTGGCCTACGACCTGGCAATTGCCGAGCTTCAGCACGGTCACGGGGATATGTTCGCCGGCCTCCGTGAAGACCCGCGTCATCCCGACCTTTTGTGCGATCACTCCGGAGCGCATCGGCTTGCTTCCTGTTCTCTTTGTCCGCTTTTGGCGAACGGGATCCAAAATCTTAGAGCTTGATCTCGACGTCGACACCGGCGGCCAAGTCGAGCTTCATCAAAGCGTCGACGGTCTGCGGGGTCGGATCGACGATGTCGAGCAGGCGCTTGTGAGTGCGCATCTCGAACTGTTCGCGGCTCTTCTTGTCGACGTGGGGCGAACGGTTGACGGTGAACTTCTCGATGCGGGTGGGCAGCGGAATGGGTCCGCGGACCTGCGCGCCCGGTGCGCTTCGCCGTGTTCACGATCTCACGGGTCGACGTATCGAGGATACGATGGTCGAACGCCTTGAGACGGATACGAATGTTTTGGCCGTTCATTGCCGAATCTTTCTTAGTGAGTGGCGAGTAGCGAATAGCGAATAGAAACTATTCGCCACTCGCCATTCCCTATTCGCGTTGTTACTCGATGATCGAGGCGACGACGCCGGCGCCGACGGTGCGGCCGCCTTCGCGGATCGCGAAGCGGAGCTTCTCTTCCATCGCGATCGGCACAATCAGGTGCACTTCCATCGCGATGTTGTCGCCCGGCATCACCATCTCGGTGCCTTCCGGCAGGTGCACGACACCGGTCACGTCGGTGGTGCGGAAGTAGAACTGCGGACGGTAGTTGGTGAAGAACGGGGTGTGGCGACCGCCCTCTTCCTTGGTGAGGATGTAGGCCTCAGCCTTGAACTTGGTGTGCGGCTTGACCGAACCGGGCTTGGCCAGAACCTGGCCGCGCTCGACGTCCTCGCGCTTGGTGCCGCGGAGCAGCGCGCCGATGTTGTCGCCGGCCTGGCCCTGATCGAGCAGCTTGCGGAACATTTCGACGCCGGTGACGGTGGTCTTCTGGGTGGCGCGGAGACCGACGATCTCGATTTCCTCGCCGACCTTGACGACGCCGCGCTCGACACGGCCGGTCACGACGGTGCCGCGGCCCGAGATCGAGAACACGTCTTCAACCGGCATCAGGAACGGCTGGTCGATCGGACGCTCCGGCTGCGGGATGTACTCGTCGACGTTCTTCATCAGCTCGAGGATGGCGTCGTGGCCGAGCTTCTTGTCGGAGTCTTCGAGAGCGGCGAGCGCCGAACCCTTGATAATCGGGATCTTGTCGCCGGGGAATTCGTACTTGGAGAGCAGCTCGCGGACTTCGAGCTCGACGAGCTCGAGCAGCTCCGGATCGTCGACCATGTCGCACTTGTTGAGGAACACGACGAGCGCGGGCACGCCGACCTGGCGGGCGAGCAGGATGTGCTCGCGGGTCTGCGGCATCGGGCCGTCAGCGGCCGACACAACCAGGATCGCGCCGTCCATCTGGGCAGCGCCGGTGATCATGTTCTTGACGTAGTCGGCGTGGCCGGGGCAGTCGACGTGGGCGTAGTGGCGGTTCGGCGTCTCGTACTCGACGTGCGCGGTCGAGATGGTGATGCCGCGGGCCTTCTCTTCCGGCGCCTTGTCGATCTGGTCGTACGCGGTGAACGTCGCACCGCCGGCTTCGGCGAGAACCTTGGTGATCGCCGCGGTCAGCGACGTCTTGCCATGGTCGACGTGACCGATGGTGCCGATGTTGCAGTGCGGCTTGGTACGTTCAAACTTTGCTTTGGCCATTTGACTCTCCGTTCAATCGTCAGCTTTCAACCGACGACAATCAGGCAAACTTCTTCTGGACTTCTGCCGACACGTTGGCCGGCGCTTCTGCGTAGTGATCGAACTGCATGGTGAAGGTCGCGCGACCCTGGCTCATCGAGCGCAGATTGTTCACGTAACCGAACATGTTCATGAGCGGCACCATCGCGTTGATGACGTTGGCGTTGCCGCGCATGTCCTGACCCTGGATCTGACCGCGCCGGGAATTCAGGTCGCCGATGACCGAGCCGGTGTAGTCTTCCGGGGTCACCACCTCGACCTTCATGATCGGCTCGAGCAGGACCGACTTGCCCATCTGCAGCGCTTCGCGGAAGCAGGCGCGCGAGGCGATTTCGAAGGCGAGCGCCGACGAGTCGACGTCGTGATACTTGCCGTCGACGAGCTGCACCTTGACGTCGACCACGGGGAAGCCCGCGACCACGCCGGACGACAGCACGCTCTCCAGGCCCTTCTCGACGCCCGGGATGTATTCCTTCGGCACCGCGCCACCGACGATCTTCGATTCGAACTCGAAGCCCTTGCCGGCTTCGTTCGGCTCGACGATGAACGACACGGCCGCAAACTGGCCAGTACCGCCGGTCTGCTTCTTGTGGGTGTAGCTGTGCTCGACCCGCTTGGTGATGCGCTCACGGAACGCCACCTGCGGCGCGCCGATGTTGGCGTCGACCTTGTAGGTGCGCTTGAGGATGTCGACCTTGATGTCGAGGTGGAGTTCGCCCATGCCCTTGAGGATGGTCTGGCCGGACTCGTGGTCGGTCGACACGCGGAAGGACGGATCCTCCGCGGCGAGCTTGGCCAGCGCCACGCCCAGCTTCTCCTGGTCGGCCTTGGACTTCGGCTCGATCGCGATCTCGATGACCGGCTCGGGGAATTCCATCTTCTCCAGGATCACCTGCTTGTCGGGATCGCACAGCGTGTCACCGGTGCGCGCTTCCTTCAGGCCGGCCAACGCGACGATGTCGCCAGCATAGGCTTCCTTGATGTCCTCGCGGTTGTTCGCATGCATCAACAGCATGCGCCCGATCCGCTCCTTCTTCTCGCGGGTCGAGTTCACGACGCCGGTGCCGCTCTGCAGAATGCCGGAATAGATGCGGCAGAAGGTGATGGTGCCGACGAACGGGTCGTCCATGATTTTGAACGCGAGCAGCGCCAGCGGCTCCTTGTCGTCCGCCTTGCGCACGACCTCGTTGCCCTTGTCGTCGGTGCCCTTGATCGCGGGCACGTCGAGCGGCGACGGCAGATAGTCGACCACGGCGTCGAGCAGCGGCTGCACACCCTTGTTCTTGAAGGCCGAGCCGCACAGCACGGGATAAAACGCGCCAGTCAGCACCGCCTTGCGGATCAGGCGCTTCAGGGTCGCCTCGTCCGGCTCCTTGCCGTCGAGATAGGCGGCCATGGCATCGTCGTCGAGCTCGACGGCGGCTTCCACCATCTTCTCGCGGTATTCCTTGGCCTGGTCGGCAAGGTCTTCCGGAATATCGACATAATCGAACTTGGCGCCGAGCGATTCATCGTTCCAGACGACGCCCTTCATCTTCACGAGGTCGACGAGACCCTTGAAGTTGTTCTCGGCACCGATCGGAAGCTGGATCGCGACGGGCTTGGCGCCCAGACGGTCGACGATGTCCGCCAGACACTTGAAGAAGTCGGCACCGATCTTGTCCATCTTGTTGGCGAAGACGATGCGCGGAACCTTGTACTTGTCGCCCTGGCGCCAGACGGTCTCGGTCTGAGGCTCGACGCCCTGGTTGGAGTCGAGCACGCAGACGGCGCCGTCGAGCACGCGGAGCGAACGCTCGACTTCGATGGTGAAGTCGACGTGACCGGGAGTGTCGATGATGTTCAGGCGCTTGCCGTTCCAGAACGCGGTGGTCGCAGCCGAGGTGATCGTGATGCCACGCTCCTGCTCCTGCTCCATCCAGTCCATCGTCGCGGCACCTTCGTGCACTTCGCCGATCTTGTGGCTCTTGCCGGTGTAATAGAGGATGCGCTCGGTCGTCGTGGTCTTGCCGGCGTCGATATGCGCCATGATACCGAAGTTACGGTAGTCCTCGATGGCATGTTGGCGGGGCATAGGGTGTTCCTTGCGAGTCCGTTTGTTTCGCCGTTACCAGCGATAGTGCGAGAAGGCGCGGTTGGCTTCCGCCATCCGGTGCACGTCTTCGCGCTTCTTGACGGCGTTCCCCCGGTTGTTCGATGCGTCCAAAAGCTCCGCCGAGAGCCGCTCGGTCATCGTCTTCTCGTTGCGCTCGCGCGCAGCCGCGATCAGCCAGCGAATGCCGAGCGCCTGCCGGCGGGTCGAGCGGACCTCGACCGGAACCTGGTAAGTCGCGCCGCCGACGCGGCGGGAGCGAACCTCGATGGTCGGCATGACGTTCTCGAGCGCCTGCTCGAACACGCCGAGCGGGTTCTGCTTGGTCTTGGATTCGATGATGCCGAACGCACCATAGACGATGCCTTCCGCAACCGACTTCTTGCCGGCGTACATCACCGAGTTCATGAACTTCGTGACGATGATGTTCCCGAACTTCGGATCCGGAAGAACTTCGCGCTTTTCCGCAGAGTGGCGACGAGACATAGGCTTGGTTCCCGCTTACTTCGGACGCTTGGCGCCGTACTTCGAACGACGCTGCTTACGGTTCTTGACGCCCTGGGTGTCCAGAACGCCGCGGAGGATGTGATAGCGCACGCCCGGCAAGTCCTTGACGCGGCCGCCGCGGATCATGACCACCGAGTGCTCCTGGAGGTTATGGCCCTCGCCGGGGATGTAGCCGATCACCTCAAAGCCGTTGGTCAGGCGCACCTTGGCAACCTTACGAAGCGCCGAGTTCGGCTTCTTCGGGGTCGTGGTGTAGACGCGCGTGCAAACACCACGCTTCTGCGGCGACTGCTGCAGCGCCGGCACCTTCTTGCGCGACTTCTGCACTTCCCGCGGTTGAGCGATCAGCTGGTTGATCGTCGGCATTCTGGCCTTCACCCTTTTTCTGCCGCGGCCCCTCGCGGGTCCGCTGTCTTGCCGCGGCCCGTCACCGGGTCCGCAAATTCTGCTCGAGCTACCCGCCCGAACGGGCCGCCTGGCGCGAATGATCCGCGCAAAGCGAAATTGCGCCAACCGCTCCATCAACGAGCGGAAAGCGCTTCGACGCCACAGAGGACCGCAGTCTCGAAGCCGTTCCAGCGTAACGCCGCGGCCCGCGCACTGAGGTCATGCATCCGAATTCGATCTCAAGAGAACGTGCTCGAGAGAACTAAAGTCGCACTGGCATTGCCTAGCTATGATCGACAGCGTTTGAGCGGCATTCGTCGAGGTTGGTGCCCGTCTTTGCGACCCCTGGCAGATCTAGTCTTTGGGGATCAACGGGTGGCCCGTTCCGACGCTGGCGATGCTCACCGCCTGTCGTTAAGTGAGGCGCTTTCTATAAGTGAGAATCGGTCAAGTCAAGGTGAAACGACAGTCACAAAGCGCTTCATGCGCCTGCAAAAAATAGCCTCTTGGCCGACTCCCCGCACCTGCCTGATATGGGATCGAGGCGATTGACCTGCCAGATCTGAAAACAATTATACCCGGGCTTAATGTAGTTTTATTACCAGGCTCAGGGGTGTTTCTCCTGCCTGCGCTCAGTTTGCTGGCTGGTGGCCGGTCAACCAGGCGCCCGCCGCGATGCCCGGTGTGACGGGGCTTCAGCCCGGACTGGTCGATCCGCGAATGGCTCTTGCCCCAAACCATGCGTGCGAAAAAAAAACGCGGCGTCGCGGCGGCCGAACGCCTTGCATCAGAGAATCGACGAGTCGGCGCTGAACCGCGCGTTGCCTGTGAGACGAGGCGATCAGACGCGGCCCCTCGAAGCTGACCGCCCGCGGTTACTCCTCCTCGTCGTCCTCATCGTCATCGAGGTCTTCGTCCTCGTCGTCATCATCGCGGTCGGCGTCGGCGTGAGCTGCCGCGGCATGGGACTGGTGGATCTGGTCGTTCCACAGCTTGCGATAGGTGCCATTCTTGGCGAGCAGCTCGGCATGGGAACCGCGCTCGATCGCCCTGCCCCCTGAAATCACGATGATCTCGTCCATCTCGACCACCGAGGTCAGGCGGTGGGTCGACCAGATCATGGTGCGACCCTTGGCGACCCTGAGCAGCGTACGGTTGATCGCAGCCTCGGTGGTCTGGTCCAGCGCCGAGGTGGCTTCGTCCAGCAGCAGCACGGAGGGGTTACGGATGATCGCGCGCGCGATCGCGATGCGCTGGCGCTGGCCGCCCGACAGTGTGTCGCCGCGCTCGCCGACCGGCGTGTCGTAGCGCTGCGGCAGGCTCATGATGTAGCGGTGGATCTCGGCCTTCTTGGCCGCCTCCTCCACCTCCTCGTCGGTTGCGCCCTCCTTGCCGAGCCGGATGTTCTCGCGGATCGACATGTTGAACAGCATGTTCTCCTGGAACACCACCGCCATGCTCCGGCGCAGCGAGTCCAGCGTCACCTTGCGGACGTCGACGCCGTCGATGGTGACGCGGCCTTCGTCGGGCACGTAGAGCCGCAGGATCAGATTGAGCAGCGTGCTCTTACCGGAGCCGCTCGGACCGACGATCGCGATGCGCTTGCCGGCATCGAGCTTGAGGCTGAGATTGTCCAGCACCGGCGTCTGACTGCCCTCGTACTGGAAGGTGACGTGATCGAAGGTAATGTCGTGGGTGATGCGCGGCAGATCTGGCGCGCCCGGCCGATCGGCGCTGCGGGTCGGCTCGTCGAGCAATTCCTGGATGTGGCGGATCGCAGCGGCCGAGGAGATCGACACCGGGATGAAATGCATCACATGGGCGATGTTGTAGGAGACCTCCCAGAACGCGCTCTCGAAGGTGACGAAGGTGCCGATGGTGATATGGCCCTTGGTCGCCAGATACGCGCCGATCGCGAGCACCACAAGGTGCAGGAGGAGCACCGAGATGGTGACGGTCCGCTCCACCATGGTCGAGAGGAATGTGGCCGAGGCCATCTTGTTGCGGGTCTCGTCGTTGCGCAACCGGAAGAAGCCGAACATCTTGCGTTGCAGGCTGAACGCCTTGATGACCGCCTGGGCGGCCACGTTCTCCTGGACTTGGCCCAGCAACGCCGATTCATTGAGCTTCTGTTCGTAATTGGCCTGCACCGCCTTCGGCGTCAGGATCCGCGGGCCGATCAGCGTGATCGGGAACACCAGCAGCGCGACGACGGCGAGCTGCCAGTTGAGGAACAGCATCAGGATGATGCCGGCGATCAGCTCCAGGAACGGCAGCGCGGCACTGTTGGCGAACGTCTTGACCGAGCCTTCGAAGGCCGAGAGATCGACCGAGAAGCGCGATAGGATCTCGCCGCGCCTGGTGCGGCCGAAATAGGCGGCGGGCAGGTCCTGGACGTGCTCGAACAGGCGTTTGCGAACATCGGAGATGACGCAAGCGGCGAGTCGCGCGTCCCAGCGTTCGTACCAGACCGCAACGATCGAGGTGAAGATGCCGGCGACGGCGAGCACGCCGAGGATCTTGTAGAGCGCTTGAAAATCCTCCTCGCCGAGCGCATCGTCGATCAGGAACTTGAGGCTGAGCGGCATGATGACGTTGAACAACGTCTCGACCACGACGCCGAATGCCACGAATGACAGCATCCGCTTGTAGTTGGAGAGATAGGGCTTGACGAACCCGACAATGGTCGCAAGGGCCCCGGCGGCTTCGCGCGCGGTAAAGACGACGAGGTCCTCGTCCTCATCGTCCTCGTCGAGCTCCAGCTCGTCATCCCCCTCGTCTTCGGCGTCCTCGTCGTCCTTGAGATCCGGCTTGGCAGCGTCGGCGAGCTTGCCATCGAGCCCGGCCGCCTCCTCCGCGGCGAGCTTCTGTTGATCGGGAGATAGAGGCTTGTCGCCAGGCAAGAAAGGCTTGGATGCCATGAAACCAACCGATGCTGACGGCCGGCATGACCGCAGAGAACGCAGGAAATAGCGGCAACCGCTATTGCACCGATTTTATGCGATCAAGATGAATTCGGCAAAACAATTGGCGAATTCGGTTGGCGTCCCCCAGGCTAGTCCTCGTCCTCGACCTTGTCGAAGAAGGAATAGCGCAAGCTGTCCGCGTCGGCGTACCACTGCCCCGGCCCCTTGTTGGCGGCGAGCGTCGCCTCCCACAGCGCATCGGTGCAATCCTTGCGGTGCATCGACAGGTCGAAGCCGTTGCCGAAAAACAGTTCGGACCATTCCCACCAGGTGCCGAGCTTCTTGACTCCGCGCAAGAGGTCGTAGCGGTCGATCAATGCCGGCGCCATGTCCGAGGTGATGGAGCCGAACACGAGGCCGGTCTTGACCACGCGGTTGAGCTCGCGGATCGCGCGGACCACTTGCTTCGGGGAAACGTGGCAGAGGCTGGTCTCGAACACGAAGTCGAACGTGCCGTCCTTGAACGGCATCTCGGTGATCGTGCCGAGCTTGTTGTACTTCTTCAGCGATTTCGGCGTCCTGGCGTGGATCGCGGGGTTGTTCTCGATTCCCCATGCATCGATGCCGCGATCGCGCAGGGCGCCGACCAGTTCGCCGCTGGCGGAGCCCGCGACCAGCAGCTTGGCGCCCGCCGCCCTGCCCCAGACAATGCCAATCAGCGTCGTCAGGTAGTCGGGATCGGTGAAGTGCCGCCACGCCTGGTGATAGGGGCCGAGACCGCGATAATTCTCGAAATATTTGCGATCGATCTTGTCCGAGAGCGGCTTGTCGTCCTGCGCGCGCTGGCGGCGCAGGCGCATCATCTCGGTCAGGATGATGTCGGTCGCCGCGTCCGAGGAATCGAGCAGGCCGTTGAGCGTCGAATCGAACAGATAGTCGCCAACCACCACGATGCCGGGGTGCTCCTTCGGCTCGGGCCGGTGATTGGTCATGACGTCGCGCGCGGGCAAACCACCAGGCAGCGCGTTCACCGAGGACAGCCAGCGGTGGATCTTGCCTTCCATGAAGTGCAGACGCGCATCGCCGAGAGAAGCCGGCAGCGATTTCAGGGCGGCATCGATCAGCTCCTGGTCCGACAGATTGGCAAAAGCCAGCGCATCGGAGCCGGGAATGAGCCAGTTCAGAACACCATGCTTGCCGACGTCGTGACGTGCGCCCTCGTTGTAGACGCAGCAGCCGCCGAAGGCTTCCGACATGAACCAGGCGCCCGGAATCTTGTCGCCCCAGAACGGCTCGTCGAACAGGATCGAGACGCGCAGATAGTGCGCGGGCCGGTCGAAATAGGCGACGTGCTTGACCATCGACCTGCGCAGCTGCTCGCCCTCCCAGCCGAGAGTGGCGAGCCAGGAATGCGGCAGGCAGACCAGCACGAGATCGAAGTCACGGGTCTCCGGCCCCTTGCCGTTCATCATCTTGAGCTGATACCGGCCGGTCGGCGCCTTGCCGACGGTGAGCACGCGGTGATTGAGCTGGATGTCGGCATTGACCTTCGACTGCAGGCACTCGATCAGCTGCTCGTTGCCGTTCTGGATGGAATAGAGGCCGATATAGCCGTCGACGTCCATCAGATAGTTCTTGAGCGCGTTGAGGCCGTTGGTGTTGTGGCTCTCGGTCGCGATGTCGGAACGCGCCATTACCTTGAAGAAGCGCTTTGCGGTGACGTCCTCGACCTCCTCGTCGAGCACCTGCTCGGCGGTCTTGTAGGCCCAGGGATGTTCGTTGTCGTGCGCGCCGACACCCTCGTAATATTCCACCGGCGACATCACCTCGGCGCAGCGCTTGCGGAAGGCTTCGATCGCGGCGGCAGTCTTGGCGCCGTATTTGCGGCGCATGCCGGGAACGTCGTTGAGCAGCTCACCGCCGAACTGCACCTGCTCGGCATCCATCGGAATGGTCTGAAGGCCGAAATGCTGGATCAGCTCGCGCAGAGGATCCGGGCCTGTCATGGAGTAGTCGTAGATCTCGGCAACGCCGGCCTCGTACATCGCGGGCGCCGAATCGAACTTGCGGGTGACGATCTTGCCGCCGAGCCTGTCGGAGGCCTCGTAGATGGTGACGCGGCAGAGGTCGCCGAGCTTGCGCTTCAGGTACCAGGCGCTCATCAGCCCGCCGGGGCCGCCGCCTACGATTGCGAGATCAAGCATGAGAGTTCCGTGGTCTTCCGGCCCTGCCCCCTTGGCGGGACCACCGGTCTAAGGCGCCATAGCACAAGCGCTTTTGCGGCTGAAGGAAAGATGAACAAAGGTTGATCCCGCATCGCAACAAGCAAACAAAGCAGCAAAAAGGCCGGCGAAAGCCGGCCTTTTCATTGTCCTCGGTATTCCTACGGATGAACGATCATTCCGCGGGCGGCAGCGCAGGAAGCTCGGCTTCCGGCGCCGGCGACACGACGGCGGCCTGCTTCTCGCGCTCGTCCAGGATCAGCTTGTCGCGCTTCATGGCGACTTCGCGGATCTTGGCCATGGAGGCGCCGGTGCCCGCCGGGATCAGCCGGCCGACGATGACGTTCTCCTTGAGGCCTTCGAGCGGGTCGATCTTGCCGTTGACCGCCGCCTCGGTGAGGACGCGGGTGGTCTCCTGGAACGATGCCGCCGAGAAGAAGGAGCGGGTCTGGAGGCTCGCCTTGGTGATGCCGAGCAGAACCGGCGTTCCCGTGGCGGGCTTCTTGCCCTCTTCCTTGGCCTTCACGTTGAGCGCGTCGAACTCGATCTTGTCGACCTGCTCGCCGGAGATCATGTCCGTGTCGCCCTGGTCGGTGATTTCCACCTTCTGGAGCATCTGACGGACAATCACCTCGATGTGCTTGTCGTTGATGAGCACGCCCTGAAGCCGGTAGACCTCCTGGATCTCGTTGACCAGATAGGCAGCGAGCTCCTCGATGCCCTTGACCGCGAGGATGTCGTGCGGCGCCGGGTTGCCTTCCACGATGAAGTCGCCCTTTTCGACGACGTCGCCGTCCTGAAGGTGGATGTGCTTGCCCTTCGGGATCAGGTACTCGCGCGGCTCGTCGGTCTTGTCCATCGGCTCGATCGAGATGCGACGCTTGTTCTTGTAGTCGCGCCCGAACCGGATGGTGCCCGCGATTTCGGCGATGATCGCCGCATCCTTCGGGCGCCGAGCCTCGAACAGTTCCGCCACCCGCGGCAGACCGCCGGTGATGTCACGCGTCTTGGCGCTTTCGGTCGAGACACGGGCGAGGATGTCGCCCGGCTGGACCTTGGCTCCGATGTCGACCGAGAGAATGGCGTCGACCGACAGCATGTAGCGGGCATCGCCGCCACGGGCGAGCTTGAGCACCTTGCCGTCCTTGCCCTTGACCACGATGGCCGGACGCAGGTCCGAGCCGCCGCGCGTCGAGCGCCAGTCGATGACCACACGCTTGGCGATACCGGTGGCCTCGTCGAGCGTTTCCGAGATCGACTGCCCCTCGACCAGATCCTCGAAGCCAATGGTTCCTTCGACCTCGGTGAGCAGCGGACGGGTGTAGGGATCCCACTCGACGATGCGCTGGCCGCGCTTGACCATGTCGCCCTCGTCGACGTGCAGACGCGAACCGTACTGGATCCGGTGCGTCGCACGCTCGGTGCCGTCGGCATCGACGATCGCGACAACCATGTTGCGCACCATCGCGATAAGGTGACCTTCGCTGTTGCGGGCGATGGCCTTGTTCCTGATCACGATCTTGCCGTCGAAGTTGGCTTCGACGAAGGACTGCTCGTTGAGCTGCGCCGCACCGCCGATGTGGAAGGTGCGCATGGTGAGCTGGGTGCCCGGCTCGCCGATCGACTGCGCCGCGATGACGCCAACCGCTTCGCCGTGGTTGACCGGCGTGCCGCGGGCGAGGTCGCGGCCGTAGCACTTGCCGCAGATGCCGTTGACGAGCTCGCAGGTCAGTGCCGAGCGGATCTTCACCTCCTGGATGCCGGCCTGGTGGATGGCATCCACGTGGCTCTCTTCCATCAGCGTATCGCGCTTGACGATCACCTGGCCCGAGCTGTCACGCACGTCTTCGCAGGCCGTGCGTCCGAGGATGCGCGAGCCGAGCGAGGCGACCACAGTACCGGCGTCGACGATGGCGCGCATCTTGATGCCGAGCTTGGTGCCGCAGTCGCTCTGCGTGATGATGCAGTCCTGCGCCACGTCGACGAGACGACGGGTCAGGTAGCCGGAGTTCGCGGTCTTCAACGCGGTGTCCGCGAGGCCCTTGCGGGCGCCGTGGGTCGAGTTGAAGTACTCGAGCACCGAGAGGCCTTCCTTGAAGTTCGAGATGATCGGCGTCTCAATGATCTCGCCCGACGGCTTGGCCATCAGGCCGCGCATGCCGGCGAGCTGGCGCATCTGGGCCGGCGAACCGCGGGCACCGGAGTGAGCCATCATGTAGATCGAGTTGATGTCGGCGTCGGCTCCGCTCGCCGTCTTCTTGGTGGCGGAGATCTCCTTCATCATCGCCTTGGCGATTTCTTCCGTGGCCTTCGACCAGGCGTCGACGACCTTGTTGTACTTCTCGCCATGGGTGATCAGGCCGTCGTTGTACTGCTGCTCGAAATCCTTCGCCAGCGTACGGGTGGTGTCGACGATCTTCCACTTGCCGTGCGGCACGACCATGTCGTCCTTGCCGAACGAGATGCCGGCCTTGAACGCGTTGTAGAAGCCGAGCGCCATGATGCGGTCGCAGAAGATCACCGTCTCCTTCTGGCCGCAGTGGCGGTAGACCTGGTCGATGACGCCGGAGATCTCGCGCTTGGTCATCAGCTTGTTGATGATCTCGTAGGAGATGCGCGGGTTCTTCGGCAGCAGATTGCCGAGCATGACGCGGCCCGCCGTGGTCTCGATCCAGCGCTTGGAGACCTTGCCGGTCTCGTCCATGCCTTCCCACCGGTACTTGATCTTGGTGTGGAGGTGGATGACCTTCGCGTGCAGCGCATGCTCGAGCTCGGCCATGTCGCCGAATACCTTGCCCTCGCCGGGCAGGCCTTCGCGCATGATCGAGACGTAGTACAGACCGAGCACGATGTCCTGCGACGGCACGATGATCGGCTGGCCGTTCGCCGGATGCAGGATGTTGTTGGTCGACATCATCAGGACGCGCGCTTCCAGCTGCGCTTCGAGCGACAGCGGAACGTGCACGGCCATCTGGTCGCCGTCGAAGTCGGCGTTGAACGCGGAGCAGACCAGCGGGTGAAGCTGGATCGCCTTGCCCTCGATCAGCACGGGCTCGAATGCCTGAATGCCGAGGCGGTGCAGCGTCGGGGCGCGGTTGAGCAGCACCGGATGCTCGCGGATCACCTCGTCCAGGATGTCCCAGACCTCGGGCCGCTCCTTCTCGACCAGCTTCTTGGCCTGCTTCACGGTGGTGGACAGGCCCTTGGCGTCGAGCCGCGAATAGATGAACGGCTTGAACAGCTCGAGCGCCATCTTCTTCGGCAGGCCGCACTGATGCAGGCGCAGCTCGGGACCGACCACGATCACCGAACGGCCTGAATAGTCGACGCGCTTGCCGAGCAGGTTCTGGCGGAAGCGGCCCTGCTTGCCCTTGAGCATGTCGGCGAGCGACTTCAGCGGACGCTTGTTGGCGCCGGTGATGACGCGGCCGCGGCGGCCGTTGTCGAACAGCGCATCGACCGCTTCCTGAAGCATGCGCTTCTCGTTGCGGATGATGATGTCGGGCGCGCGCAGCTCCATCAGCCGCTTCAAGCGGTTGTTGCGGTTGATGACGCGGCGATAGAGGTCGTTGAGATCAGAGGTCGCGAAACGGCCGCCGTCCAGCGGCACCAGCGGACGCAGGTCCGGCGGAATCACCGGGATCACGGTCATGATCATCCATTCCGGCTTGTTGCCGGAATGGCGGAACGCTTCCACGATCTTCAGACGCTTGGCGAGCTTCTTGTGCTTGATGTCGGAGTCGGTCTCCTGCATCTCGGCACGCAGCGAGGCCTCGAGCTTCTCGAGGTCCATGCCCTTGAGCAGCTCGCGGATCGCCTCGGCGCCGATCATGGCGGTGAAGCTGTCCTGGCCGTACTCGTCCTGCGCCTTCAGATACTCGTCTTCCGACAGCAGCTGACGGTCCTTCAGCGCGGTGAGGCCCGGCTCGAGCACGACGTAATATTCGAAGTAGAGGATCCGCTCGAGATCCTTCAGCGTCATGTCGAGCAGGAGGCCGATGCGCGAGGGCAGCGACTTCAGGAACCAGATGTGCGCGACGGGAGCTGCGAGCTCGATATGGCCCATGCGCTCGCGCCGGACGCGCGACAGCGTGACCTCGACCGAGCACTTCTCGCAGATGATGCCCTTGTACTTCATGCGCTTGTACTTGCCGCACAAGCACTCGTAGTCCTTGATCGGCCCGAAGATGCGGGCGCAGAACAGGCCGTCGCGCTCGGGCTTGAAGGTACGATAGTTGATGGTCTCCGGCTTCTTGATCTCGCCGTAGGACCAGGACAGAATCTTCTCTGGAGACGCGATCGAGATCCGGATCTGGTCGAAGACCTGAGCCGGCGTCGTCGGGTTGAAGAGATTCATAATTTCTTGGTTCATCGTCTTCTCCTCGCGTGCCGGTCGCCTCCGGCCGCAAATTCGAAAATCACTTCTGCATGGCGCCCTGCCCTCAAGGCCTCGGGCGGGGCGCCGATGCCCGGCCGCGAAGGCCGGGCATGACAGGTCGAGTTACTCGGCCGCTTCCGACGTCGGCGCCGGTCCCATCTTGGAGTTGTGCAGGTCGACGTTGAGGCCGAGCGAGCGCATTTCCTTGACCAGCACGTTGAACGATTCCGGAATACCGGCCTCGAACGTGTCGTCGCCGCGCACGATCGCCTCGTACACCTTGGTACGGCCGGCGACGTCGTCCGACTTCACCGTCAGCATCTCCTGGAGCGTGTACGCCGCGCCGTAAGCCTCGAGCGCCCAAACCTCCATTTCGCCGAAGCGCTGGCCGCCGAACTGCGCCTTGCCGCCCAGCGGCTGCTGGGTGACGAGCGAGTACGGACCGATCGAACGCGCATGGATCTTGTCGTCGACCAGATGGTGCAGCTTGAGCATGTAGATGTAGCCCACCGTCACCTTGCGATCGAACGGATCGCCGGTGCGGCCGTCATAGACGGTCGACTGACCCGAAGCGTCGAGACCGGCGAGCTTCAGCATCTCCTCGATATCGGCTTCCTTGGCACCGTCGAACACCGGGGTTGCGATCGGCACGCCGCGGCTGAGGTTATGGCCGAGTTCGAGCAGCTCGTTGTCGTTGAGTGACTTGATCGTCTCGTCCTCGCCGTAGACCTTCTTCAAGGTCTCCTTCAGCGGCTTGATGTCCTGCTTCGACAGGTACGCATCGACAGTCTGGCCGATACGCTTGCCGAGGCCGGCGCAGGCCCAGCCGAGATGGGTCTCGAGGATCTGTCCGACGTTCATGCGCGAAGGCACGCCGAGCGGATTGAGCACGATGTCGGCATGCGTGCCGTCTTCGAGGAACGGCATGTCCTCGATCGGCACGATCTTCGACACCACGCCCTTGTTGCCGTGGCGGCCGGCCATCTTGTCGCCGGGCTGGATCTTGCGCTTCACCGCGACGAAGACCTTGACCATCTTCATCACGCCGGGCGGCAATTCGTCACCGCGCTGAAGCTTCTCGACCTTGTCGAGGAAGCGCTGTTCGAGCCCCTTCTTCGACTCGTCGTACTGCTTCCGCATGGCCTCGATCTCGGCCATCAGCTTGTCGTTCGGCGAAGCGAACAGCCACCATTGCGACTTCGGATACTCCTCGAGCACCGCACGGGTGATCTTGGTGTCCTTCTTGAAGCCCTTGGGACCTGCAATGCCCTGCCGCCCCTCGAGCAGCTCGGCAAGACGGTTGTAGACGTTACGGTCCAGGATCGCCTGCTCGTCGTCGCGGTCCTTGGCGAGGCGCTCGATCTCCTCCCGCTCGATCGCCAGCGCACGCTCGTCCTTGTCGACGCCGTGGCGGTTGAACACGCGGACTTCGACGATGGTGCCCTGCACGCCCGGGGGAACGCGCAGCGAGGTGTCGCGGACGTCGGACGCCTTCTCGCCGAAAATGGCGCGCAGCAGCTTCTCTTCCGGCGTCATCGGGCTTTCGCCCTTCGGCGTGATCTTGCCGACCAGGATGTCGCCGGCGCGCACTTCCGCGCCGATGTAGACGATACCGGCTTCGTCGAGGTTCTTCAGCGCTTCTTCCGAGACGTTCGGAATGTCGCGGGTGATTTCCTCGGGTCCGAGCTTGGTGTCGCGGGCCATCACCTCGAACTCCTCGATGTGGATCGAGGTGAAGACGTCCTCCTTCACGATCCGCTCGGAGAGCAGAATCGAGTCTTCGAAGTTGTAGCCGTTCCACGGCATGAACGCGACCAGCACGTTGCGGCCGAGCGCGAGCTCGCCGAGATCGGTCGAGGGACCGTCGGCGATGATGTCGCCCTTCTTGACGACGTCGCCGACCTTCACCAGCGGACGCTGGTTGATGCAGGTCGACTGGTTGGAGCGCTGGTACTTCATGAGGCGGTAGATATCGACGCCCGACTTGGTCGGATCGAGATCTTCCGTGGCGCGGATGACGACGCGGGTCGCGTCGATCTGGTCGATCACGCCCGAACGGCGCGCCGCGATCGCAGCGCCCGAGTCGCGGGCAACCACGCCCTCCATGCCGGTGCCGACGAACGGCGCCTCGGCGCGAACCAGCGGCACCGCCTGGCGCTGCATGTTCGAGCCCATCAGCGCGCGGTTGGCGTCGTCGTTCTCGAGGAACGGGATCAGCGCCGCGGCGACCGAAACGAGCTGCTTCGGCGACACGTCCATGTAGTCGACCTTGTCGGGCGTCATCGGCACGACGTCGCGGGTGCCGCTCGAGCGGCAGACCACGAGGTCTTCGGTGAAGCGGCCCTTGGCGTCGACCGGCACGTTGGCCTGGGCCACGGAATAGCGCCCTTCCTCCATCGCCGACAGGTACACGACCTCGTCGGTGACACGGCCATCCTTGACCTTGCGATACGGCGTCTCGACGAAGCCGTACTTGTTCACGCGCGCGAAGGTCGCGAGCGAGTTGATCAGGCCGATGTTCGGACCTTCTGGCGTCTCGATCGGGCAGATGCGGCCGTAATGCGTCGGATGCACGTCGCGCACCTCGAAGCCGGCGCGCTCGCGGGTGAGACCGCCCGGTCCGAGCGCCGAGAGGCGGCGCTTGTGGGTGATCTCGCTGAGCGGGTTGGTCTGGTCCATGAACTGCGACAGCTGCGAGGAGCCGAAGAACTCGCGCACCGCGGCGGCCGCCGGCTTGGCGTTGATCAGGTCCTGCGGCATGACCGTGTCGATGTCGACAGAGGACATGCGCTCCTTGATCGCGCGCTCCATGCGCAACAGGCCGATGCGATACTGGTTCTCCATGAGCTCGCCGACCGAACGCACGCGGCGGTTGCCGAGATGGTCGATGTCGTCGATCTCGCCCTTGCCGTCGCGCAGATCCACCAGCGTCTTGATGACGGAGAGGATGTCCTCCTTGCGCAGCGTGCGCTGGGTATCGGGCGCATCGAGGTCGAGGCGCATGTTCATTTTGACGCGGCCGACCGCGGAGAGGTCGTAGCGCTCGGCGTCGAAGAACAGCGACTGGAACATGGCCTGCGCCGATTCCAGCGTCGGCGGCTCGCCCGGACGCATCACGCGGTAGATGTCGAACAGCGCGTCCTCGCGCGTCATGTTCTTGTCGGCCGAGAGCGTGTTGCGGATGTAGGGGCCGACATTGACGTGGTCGATGTCGAGCAGCGGCAGCTCTTTGTAGCCCTGCTCGTTGAGCGCCTTCATCAGCTTGTCGGTGATCTCCTCACCGGCCTCGGCGTGGATCTCACCGGTCTTGGGGTTGACGAGATCCTCGGCGACGTAATTGCCGACCAGCTCCTCGTCGGCCATGCGCAGCGCCTTCAGCCCCTTCTCCT
Source organism: Bradyrhizobium sp. USDA 223 (assembly GCF_044909005.1). Lineage (NCBI taxonomy): Bacteria > Pseudomonadati > Pseudomonadota > Alphaproteobacteria > Hyphomicrobiales > Nitrobacteraceae > Bradyrhizobium > Bradyrhizobium sp. USDA 223. Next base: position 1,676,728 of record NZ_JBIYDR010000001.1, on the reverse strand, counting down.
GGAGCTGGCGGGCGGCGCGGACGGTGAGCTTCTTGCCGGCCTCGAGCACGACCTTGCCGGTGTCGGCATCGATCAGGTCGTTGACCGTGGAGTAGCCGCGGAAGCGGTTGGCGTCGAACGGAACGCGCCAGCCTTCCTTGGTCCGCTTGTAGAGAATCTTCTTGTAGAACGTGGACAGGATCGCCTCGCCGTCGAGGCCGAGGGCGAACATCAGCGACGTCACCGGAATCTTGCGGCGACGGTCGATACGCGCATAGACGATGTCCTTGGCGTCGAACTCGATGTCGAGCCAGGAGCCGCGGTACGGGATGACGCGGGCGGCGAACAGCAGCTTGCCCGAGGAATGGGTCTTGCCCTTGTCGTGGTCGAAGAACACGCCGGGCGAACGGTGCATCTGCGAGACGATGACGCGCTCGGTGCCGTTGACGATGAAGGTGCCGTTCATCGTCATGAGCGGGATGTCGCCCATGTAGACGTCCTGCTCCTTGATGTCCTTCACCGACTTCGCGCCGGTTTCCTCGTCGATATCGAACACGATGAGGCGCAGCGTCACCTTGAGGGGCGCAGCGAAGGTCATGCCGCGCTGGCGGCACTCGTCGACGTCGTATTTCGGCTGCTCGAACTCGTAGCGGACGAATTCCAGCATCGAGGTGCCGGAGAAGTCGGAGATCGGAAACACCGAGCGGAACACCGCCTGCAGACCCTCGTCGAGACGTCCGCCCTGGGGTTCGTCCACCATCAGGAACTGGTCATAGGACGCCTTCTGAACCTCGATGAGGTTCGGCATCTCGGCGACTTCCTTGATGTGTCCGAAGAACTTGCGAACGCGTTTGCGACCGGTGAATGTCTGCTGCGCCATCGTGGCCTCTCATTTTCGTCGCCCGCCCTGGGCGCACCGTCCGGACCGCGGCTGCCACCGCTTTCCGGGTTGAATTTTCGAACCCGTCTTGGGGGCCGGAGACAGCAGTTTCAGGCGCCGATGTCCTGAATCTGTTCTTCAGACCTTCAAAACGCAAAACGACGCGCGGGGCGCAGATGCGCGCCCGCCCGTCACAACGATCATCTTCACGGACTGCAAAAGCCCGAAATAGCCTGCTCTCCCAACGGCTTACAGGGAAATCCGGCATCCCTGCCCACCGCGCTTTCGTGCTGCCGACCCGATATGGGGCGACAATAGTGCAGATTCGAGGGTCAAACCCTCAAATCCCCACACTTTTTCGTGTTTGGCCTGCGTCGGATCGTTCCGTCGCACGCCTTTTGCATTCCGGTCCACTCTCTCGAAGGAGGACCAGGATCCCGGGCAGAGCCGTTGCCCGCCCGGGACCCCGCCAGTAAGCAGTGCTTACTTGAGCTCGACCTTGGCGCCAGCCTTCTCGAGCTGGGCCTTGATCTTGTCGGCTTCGTCCTTGTTCACGCCTTCCTTCAGCGGCTTCGGAGCACCCTCGACGAGGTCCTTTGCTTCCTTCAGGCCGAGACCGGTGATGGCGCGGACTTCCTTGATGACCTCGATCTTCTTGTCGCCGGCGCTGGCGAGAACGACCGTGAACTCGGTCTTCTCTTCCGCCGGAGCGGCAGCACCGCCGCCGCCAGCGGCCGGGCCGGCCACGGCGACAGCCGCGGCAGCCGAAACGCCCCACTTCTCTTCGAGGAGCTTCGCGAGTTCGGCAGCTTCGAGCACGGTCAGGCTCGAGAGGTCGTCAACGATCTTCTGCAGGTCAGCCATTGTTCAGTTTCCTTAACTGTAAGTCTGGTTCGGGTTTGAGTTTTGCGAAGGGCGTCAGGCCGCTTCGCCCTTTGAGGCATGAGCCTGGATGACGCGCGCGAGCTTGCCCGCGGGCGCGTTGGCGAGCTGGGCCAGCTTTGTCGCCGGGGCCACGATGAGGCCGACGATCTTGCCGCGCAGTTCGTCAAGCGACGGCAGCGAGGCAAGCGCCTTCACGCCGTCGACATTCAGGACGGTCTTCCCCATCGATCCGCCGACGATGACGAACTTTTCGTTCGCCTTGGCGAATTCGATGGCGACCTTTGGCGCCGCTACCGGATCGTTCGAAGTCGCGATCACGGTCGGCCCCTTCAGCATGGGGCCGATGGCAACGACGTCAGTGCCTTCAAGAGCAATTTTGGCGAGACGGTTCTTCGAGACCTTCACCGCGGCACCCGCCTGCTTCATCTGCTGGCGCAGCTTCTGCATCTGGGCGACGGTGAGGCCGGAATATTGAGCAACGATCGCGACGCTCGTGGTCTTGAAGACCTCGTTGAGCTGTTCGACCGCTTCTTTTTTTGCCGCTCGTTCCACAGCAAGCTCTCTCCGGTTGGCGGTCATCGCGAGAAGCGGGACCGCCGGGTTGCACCCATCGTCCCGCCCAAACCTGAACCTCCGGGCCAAAAACCCATCGGACACGCCGGGCAAGACGACAATTCAAAGCCTGCCCTCCGGGAGCCCAAGGGCCCACGGCGTGTCGAGGTCCGAACCAGACCCGTTTCGCAAAACCAGCCCTTAAAGCTGGATGCGAAGTGAAATCCGGTCTTCACCCGTCTATGCAGGCCATGCGATTAAGCCGTTGAGGAATCGAAATTCCCCGCGGGCGCCTGCAGTCTTGGACAGGACGAGGTCAGCCGGCGAACCGCCCGACCTCTGCTCGCATCCCTGCCAAAAGACGGATCTTCCTTCCTTTTCGGGCAAATCCTCACGGACGTCCTGAAAAGGAATGATCTCCTGTCGTGTCGGTTTTCGGAATGCGTGCACGAACGCGCCAGCCGAGGCCGGCACGTCCGGAGGCGGTTCTTTAACCGCTCGGAGCCTGCTTGCCAAGAGCAAAATTCACACCAGTTCCAATCGATTGGCGGTTGGGCTTGAGATGGCCCAACAAGGGCCGATTCAGGCTGATTTGACCCGATACGGCAGCGGTTTGCCCTCGAAGAACGCGGTCAGGTTGGCCAGCACGCAGTTCTGCATGGCGATGTGCGAATCCAGGGTGTGGCCGCCGATATGCGGGGCGAACACTACGTTGGGGAGTTCGGTCAGGGCGTCAGGCGCGTGCGGTTCCTTCTCGAAGACGTCGAGGCCCGCCCCCGCGATGGTCTTGTCGGTGAGCGCCGCGACCAGCGCCTTCTCGTCGATGACGGAGCCGCGGGAGATGTTGACGACGTAGCCCTCCGCCCCGAGGCGCCTGAGGATATCGGCGTTGACGACATGCTGGGTCTCGGCCCCTGCCCGCACCGCGATCATCAGGACGCCGCACCAATCGGCGAGCGCCTCCAGAGTCGGAAAGTACTGATAGGGCAGATCGTACCGAGTGCGGCTGAAATAGCCGACCTCGCTCTCGAAAGCAGCACAGCGCGCGGCGATCTTGCGGCCGATCTCACCCATGCCGTAGATGCCGATGCGGCGGCCGGGCATGCCGGCCTGGGGACGCATCATCGGCGACTGTTTCGAGGCCGCCCAATCGCCGCTACGGACATATTGGTCGGCCACCAAAATCCGCCGGGTCGTCGCCAGCATCAAGGTCATCGCGATGTCGGCGACGGAAGCCGCATTGGCACCGGGGCTGTGACCGACCGCGATGTTCCGGCTGGCCGCCGCCTTCAGGTCGACGCCATCATAGCCAGTCCCATAGCAGACGATGGCGCCGAGATTCGGAAACAGGTCCATCGCCTCCGCACCGAGTGGCGAGCCGCCAGCAGTCAGCAGTGCGCGGATGCCGCCCAGCTCCTCCGCCGGAAACACCTCCCGCACGGGCTTGCCGCCGGTGTCGAGCAGCTCGAACCGCTCGGCGAAGCGCGCCATCATCGACTTGGGAAAGCGCGAGTAGATCAGGACCTTGTCAGCCATTGTTGTTGTTTCCGAAGAGCGCCGCCACAAACGACGAGGGGCGGAATCGGTCACCCGATCCCGCCCCTCGCCTCATGCAATTTCCAAACCTCAGCCGAGAATGGTGCCCGGCTCGACCTTCACGCCCGGGCCCATCGTCGAGGACACCGCAACGCGCTGGATGTAGGTGCCCTTGGAACCGGCCGGCTTCGCCTTGGAGACAGCGTCAGCCAGAGCCTTGATGTTCTCGACCAGCTTCTCCTCGGAGAACGAGGCCTTGCCAACGCCGGCCTGCAGGATGCCGGCCTTCTCGACGCGGAACTCGACCGAGCCGCCCTTGGCGCCCTTCACCGCACCGGTGACGTCCATGGTCACGGTACCGATCTTCGGGTTCGGCATCAGACCGCGCGGGCCCAGCACCTTACCGAGGCGGCCGACCAGCGGCATCATGTCGGGGGTGGCGATACAGCGGTCGAAATCGATCGTGCCGTTCTGCACCTTCTCGACCAGGTCCTCGGCGCCGACGACGTCGGCACCGGCGGCCTTGGCTTCATCGGCCTTGGCGCCGCGGGCGAACACGCCGACGCGGAGCGTACGGCCGGTGCCGTTCGGCAGGGTCACGACACCGCGGACCATCTGGTCGGCGTGACGCGGATCGACGCCGAGATTGATCGCGACCTCGATGGTCTCGTCGAACTTCGCTTTCGCGCGTTCCTTGACCATCTTGATGGCGTCCGCGAGCGGGTAAAGCTTTTCGCGGTCAATGCCTTCGCGGGCTTTGTTCAAACGCTTTCCGATTGCCATGGCCGCTTACCCCGCAACTTCCAGACCCATCGAACGGGCCGAGCCCTCGACCATCTTCATGGCCGATTCGATGGTGTCGCAATTCAAGTCCTTCATCTTCTTTTCGGCGATCTCGCGCACCTGCGCCTTGGTCACCTTGCCGGCCTTGTCACGGCCCGGCGCCTTCGAGCCGGACTGGATCTTTGCAGCCTGCTTGAGGAAGTAGGACATCGGCGGCGTCTTCATCTCGAAGGTGAAGGAACGGTCCGCATAGATGGTGATGATCACCGGGATCGGGGTGTTCTTCTCTTCCTTCTGGGTCTGGGCGTTGAACGCCTTGCAGAACTCCATGATGTTGAGACCGCGCTGACCGAGCGCGGGACCGATCGGGGGCGAGGGATTCGCCGCACCGGCCGGGACCTGAAGCTTCAGGTATCCGGTCACTTTCTTTGCCATGTATCACTCCTGTTGTGCCGGCAGGACCGGCGGTTTCAGGTTCGTGGTCTGGGTGGGATGCGGCTGGCAACCGCCCCTCCCTCCCACGGCCTCTTGTTGCGCGAGACCGAAGCCTCCCGCGTTACCCGATCAGACCTTCTCGACCTGACCGAATTCCAGCTCGACCGGCGTCGCGCGGCCGAAGATCGACACGGCGACCTTCACACGCGAGCGCGCCTCGTCGATTTCCTCGACCACACCCGAGAACGAGGCGAACGGGCCATCGGCCACGCGCACGTTCTCGCCGATCTCGAACGACACCGACGCCTTCGGCCGTTCCACGCCCTCCTGCACCTGGTGCAGGATGCGCATGGCCTCGGCTTCCGAGATCGGCATCGGCTTGTTCTCGGCGCCGAGGAAGCCCGTGACCTTCGGCGTGTTCTTGATCAGATGGAACGCCTCGTCGGTCAGCTTCATCTTCACCAGCACGTAGCCGGGGAAGAACTTGCGCTCGGCGTCGATCTTGCGGCCGCGGCGCACTTCCGTGACCTTCTCGGTTGGAACCAGCACCAGCTCGAACAGCTCCTCGAGCCCGCGCTGCTTGGCCTGCTCGCGGATCGATTCGGCGACCTTCTTCTCGAAGTTCGAATAGGCGTGGACGATGTACCAGCGCTTGTCGGACACTTGAGCGGTTGCTGTTGCCATCAGTGAATGCCCAGGAGGAAGGTGATGAGGTAGCGGATGATCTGATCGGCGGCGAAGAAGAAGATCGAGGCCACGGCGACCATCACGAACACCATGATGGTGGTGATCGTGGTCTCACGGCGGGTCGGCCAAGTGACCTTGGCAGTCTCCGAGCGCACTTCCTGCAAGAACTTGAACGGGCTGACTGCCATCGCTTGAGGTCCAACGTCCGTCGACAGACGCAAATGAATTTCAGGGATCCGAACAGCCGCCGTTGGCCCAGCCCTCTGTCTCGAAGGATGAGCCGGAAACCGGGCTCGATTGTTCGGGGATTTCAAGGCCGCGCCGGAAATCCGCGTCTAACGGGCCGGCTGCGAGTGCGGGGTATCTACTGCGGATGCGGCCAAAGGTCAAGGTATAGAGAGGTCGCGCCAGCAGGCCGCCCTTCCCCGGACGCCCGTGCAGAAGCCATGCGGATCAAGGACTTGTCGACCGCCCGGAACGCGCCATCCCCGGCAAGGCTATCGGGAGCCGGCAGCTGTCAGTCGGCCCGGTCGACCATGGAAATCCCCGGCAGCGGCACCACGAACTTCCCGCCTTCGGCGAAATAGCGGGCGTGCTTGGCCCGGATCGGGTCGACATAGCGCCAGGCGAAGACCACGACGAACGCCGGCTTGCGCTCGTAGAGGGCGGCAGGCGGCAGGATCGGGATGTCATAGCCGGGGCCGGCCATCACCTTCCCCTTGTTGGGATCGTCGTCCACGAGGAAGTCGATCTTGTTCTCCAGGCCGAACTGCGGCAGCAGGGTCGTGGTGCCCACGGAGACGCCATAGCCGGCGACCAGCTGACCGCGCGCATGGGCGGCATCGGCCATCGCGACCAATTCGTCGCGGATGGCGGCGATCCTCTTCACATAGGGCGCGTAATAAGCCGGCTGATCGACACCGAGCCGCTCCTCTTCGGCAACGAAACGCGCGACCTCTGCCGACGGTTTCTTGGCGCCGCCGGCGCGCTGCACGGTCACGCGGATCGAACCGCCCTTGGTCCAGATGTGCTGGACGTCGATCAGCTCCATGCCCAGCCGGGCGAAGAAACGGATCAGGGGCTTGATGTTAAAATACGACAGATGCTCGTGATAGACGGTATCGAGCAGGTTCTTCTCGGTGACGTCGACGCCGTATTGCGTTTCGAAGACGAACAATCCGTCCGGTGCGAGCACGTCGCGAACCCCGATCACCAGCGGATCCAGATTGTCGACATTGGCGATCATGTTGTTGGCGATCACGACGCTCGCCGCGCCATGGCTCTGCAGGATGCGGCGACCAACGGCATCGGTGAAGAAATCGCCGATGGTCTCGATGCCCGCCTCCGTGGCGCGCCGCGCGATGTCGACGGCGGGATCAACACCCAGCACCCGCATCCCCCGCTCCTTGAAGAAGCCGAGCAGCGATCCGTCATTGCTGCCGAGTTCGACCACCAGCGAACCCGGCGCAATGCCGAAACGGCTGACGACGTCGTCGGCATAGGTAGCGAAATGCTCGCGCAAGCCGAGCGAGAGCGAGGTGGTATAGACGTAGTTTCGGTACTGGATCTCCGGATTGCCGACATGGAGGATCTGGAGGTGGCCGCAGTCCCGGCACAGATGCAGCGCCATCGGCACCGCAGCGCGGAAAACGGGGTCGTCGACGCTGGCGTTCGGCACCTGGAAGTTCGGCGTGCCGATCGGCATGCCTGCCATCGGGACGACCAGCTCTTGCTTGTTGGAATGACAGAGGCGGCAAGTATTGCGGACGTAGAACAGGTTTTTCATCGTGCAACCGAAGAATGAGATACGCGCGCGAGTGGGATAATCCCACCCTGTGAAGACCAGATCGGCAACGGGCTCAAGCGGGTCATGGGTGGCTCGAGGCCTCGTTGCCCAGCCCGTAGCTGGGCGCGTCCTCCGCTGCCTTGGCCACCTTGTCGGCCGAATACGAGCCGCGCTCCGGACTTGCCAGCCAGATTACGCCACCGACGAGCCCGATGATCACGCTGATGGCGCCCAGCAGGAGCGATACCGACAGCGCCTGCTCGGACGACACACCCGCCAGACCCAGGCAGGCGACCATCGCTCCCTCGCGAACGCCCCAGCCGCTGATCGAGATGGGGACCGCCGTCAACAGCACCACCGGCGGAATCAGGATGCCGGCATCGAGGACAGAGAGCTGCGCTCCGACACCGCGCGCCAAGGTGTAGCAGGCCGCGGCGGTGACGAGATGGATGAGGAGCGCCGATCCGAACAGCAGCGCACGGCGCTCGGACTGCAGGAGCAAAAACCTGACCAGCGTTCCGAACCGCACGAAGCTCGCGATCGCGGGAAGCGCGATGAAGCGTTTCGGCAGACGGTCCAGCGTCAACAGGACCAGCGTACCGGCGACGCCGGCCACCGTCAGTCCGCCGATCGCCAGGATCGCAGCGTGATTCGACACGCGCGACAGCAGAAACGGCAATCCGGCCACCATCAGCACGACCAGTCCGATCAATGCCGTGAAGCGGTCGGCTGCAACGCCCTTGACCGCCTCCGGCCACTGCACGCCGCGTTGGCGCAGTAGCCAGATCCGCACCGCGTCACCGCCGACCGATGACGGCAACACCTGATTGAACCAGAGGCTGGTCATCAGTATCCGCCAGCCGGCGAGCCAATCCAGCGACACGCCGAGCGCGCGCATGATCAGCTCCCACCGGCCGTTGAGCACGAAGGTCTGGACGAAGATCAGCGCAAGCGCGACGACGAACAGGACCGGATCGACCGAGACGAGATGGTCGCGCAGCTGGCGCAGGTCGAGGCCACGCGCGATGTAGACCAGCACGGCGATCGACAGCAGCAGCTTCACCGAAAACAGGGCCGCATGCTTGAATCGCGACTGCATCGGATGCCCGCCTCAGGACGCCGGATATTCCGCGCGACCGATGACGAGGTCGATTGCGGCCATCATCCAGAACTGGTGCGTGGTCTCGACAATGTTGTAGCTGCGGCTGTCGACCCAGAAATTGACGTCGCCGAGATTGCGCAGCGGATTGTCCGCGTTCATGCCCGACAACGTGATCACGTCGAGCTTCATCTTGCGCGCCCGCGCGACCGCGTTGAGGATGTTCTTCGAACGCCCCGACGAGCTGATCGCGACGAGGCAATCGCCGGCGCGCGCGTTCAGCCGCACGGCGTGCGCGATCCAGTCCTCGAACCCGTAATCGTTGGCAAGGCACGACATCATGCTCGCATCGCTGAAGCAGAGTGCGGGCACCGACGCATTCTTCGCCAGATCGATCGCCAGATGCGAAGCGATGCCGGCCGACCCGCCGTTGCCGATGAAGATGACGCGACCGCCCTGCTCGCGCGTGCGCAACCAGGACGCGCGCGTCGCGGAGATCCTCGCAAAAATACCGTCGTCGACCGCCGTCGCGCGATGCAGGCGCCCCACGTAATCGTCGAGGAAAGCCTTGTGATCGGGATCGACGGATTCGGCAGGCATGGGCTGACGGCTCGATTGCAACATTACCGGGTGATACCGGCTATTACCAAGGATTGCAAAGGTATAATACTTGCAAAGTTTGCGGGCGGCTGATAGTCGGCTTTTCGGGTTTCACTCAACATTGGCGGGCCTATTGCGCTGGGCATTCGCGTCACGGATGTTCCCCATGAAATGCATTGTTACTGGCGGCGCCGGGTTCATTGGAAGTCACCTCGTCGATCGCCTGCTCGATGACGGCCATGAGGTCATTGCGCTCGATAATTTCGTGATCGGACGCGCTGAAAACCTCGCCGCACGCGCCGGTTCGAGCCAGTTGAAGGTCGTGCGGGCTGACGTCACCGACCTCGACGCGATCAAACCGTATTTCCACGGGGTGGATTGGGTCTTCCATCTCGCCGCGCTGGCGGACATCGTACCCTCGATCGAATCACCGATCCCCTATCATCGCGCCAATGTCGATGGCACGGTCAACGTTCTCGAAGCGGCGCGGCACGCGGGCGCCAGCCGCTTCATCTATGCGGCTTCCTCCTCCTGCTACGGCATTCCGGATGTCTATCCCACGCCGGAGAGTGCCGAGATCCGGCCGATGTATCCCTACGCGCTCACCAAGAATCTCGGCGAGCAATGCGTCATGCACTGGTGCCAGGTCTACAAGCTGCCTGCCGTGGCGCTGCGCCTGTTCAACGTGTTCGGACCGCGCCATCGCACCACCGGCACCTACGGGGCCGTGTTCGGCGTGTTCATGGCACAGAAGCTCGCGGGCAAGCCCTTCACGGTGGTCGGCGACGGCGAGCAGACGCGCGACTTCACCTTCGTCAGCGACGTCGCCGATGCCTTCGTGACCGCTGCGCGCTCCGACGTCTCGCACGAGATCTTCAATGTCGGCTCGGACAACACCTACAGCGTGAACCGCCTGGTCGAGCTTCTCGGCGGCGACAAGGTCCACATTCCCAAGCGCCCGGGCGAGCCCGACTGCACCTACGCCGACATCAGCAAGATCAAGCGGGTCCTGAAATGGGCGCCGAAGGTGAAGTTCGAGGACGGCGTCGCGACGATGTTGAAGTCGATGGACCAGTACAAGGACGCTCCGCTCTGGACGGTGGACAAGATCGCCGACGCCACCAAGGACTGGTTCAAATATCTCGGTGACGACAAGGTCGCCCCGCAGAAGGCAAGCCGTTGAGCAGATTCGTTCACCCCCCAATTTTGCCGCCAGCCGATCACGTCCGGGCCGGCCAACTGAGACCGACCGGCGCCTTGGGTCATTCACATGGGTAATGCTGCGACAGACAGGCCGGCCGGCCATCCGGCACCGCACGAGAAGATCAAGACGATCGAGGAGCTCGGCGAGATTGTGCGCGCCGCGCAGGCTGAGGGCCTGACCGTTGCGCTCTGCCACGGCGTGTTCGATCTGGTGCATCTCGGTCACGTCCGGCACATCCTGGCAGCCCGCAACGAGGCCGACGTCGTCGTGGTGACCATCACTGCGGACCGTTACGTCAACAAGGGCCCGGGACGGCCGATCTTTCCGGAGAACATGCGCGCCGAGATGCTGGCCGCGCTCGGCACGGTCGACTGGGTCGGCATCAATCAGACCTCCAGCGCCGAGCCGGTCCTCGATACCGTGCGCCCCGACATCTACGTGAAGGGCTCGGACTACGAGAATCCCGAGGATGACGTGACCGGCAAGATCGCGGTGGAGCGCGAGGCGGTCGAGCGTCACGGCGGGCGCATCGTCTTCACGCGGGACGTGACGTTCAGCTCGTCGTCGCTGCTGAACCGCTATTTCGACATCTACGATCCCCCGCTGCGCGACTACCTCCAGAAGGTGCGCGATGGAGGCGGCGCCGAACGGCTGCTGAAGCTGATCGACAAGATCCAGGACATGCACGTCGTGCTGGTCGGCGACACCATCATCGACGAATACCAATACGTCACGGCGCTCGGGAAGGCCTCCAAGGAGAACATCGTCGCGACCCTGCTCAAGAACGGCGAGCAGTTTGCCGGCGGCGTCATTGCCGCGGCCAATCACGTCGCAAGCTTCTGCAAATCTGTCGAGATCGTCACGACGCTGGGTGGCAACGACTACCCCGAAGAGTTCATCCGCGCGCATATCCGCCCGAATGTCACGCTCACGCCGATCCGCGTTCAGAGCCGTCCGACCACCCGCAAGCTGCGGTACGTCGAGATGGGCTACCTGCACAAGCTGTTCGAAGTCTACACGATGGACGACACGCCGCTCGACGAGGCCGCGCGCACGGAGATCGACCGCGTCACCGCCGAGCGCGTCCGCGGGGCCGACGTCGTCATCGTCACCGATTTCGGTCACGGCATGATCGCATCCAGCACGATCGACGCCTTGATCGCGAACTCCAAGTTCCTGGCCGTCAACGCCCAGAGCAACAGCGGCAACCACGGCTACAACCTGATCACGAAGTATCCGCGGGCCGACTACATCTGCATCGACGCACCGGAAGCGCGCCTGGCCGCCACCGACAAGTTCAACGACATCGCATCGGTGATCGAGGGCGGCCTGCATCGCAAGATCGATTGCGATAACATGATCATCACGCACGGCTCCTTCGGCTGCTACCCCTTCTCGTCGAAGACCGGCGTTGCGCGCGTCCCTGCTTTCACCAAGACCGTCGTCGACACCGTCGGTGCGGGCGATGCCTTCCTGACAATCACGGCGCCGCTGGTGGCGGCCGGCGGCAACATCGAGGACGTCGCCTTCATCGGCAATGCGGCGGGCGCGATCAAGGTTGGCATCGTCGGTCACCGCAACTCGGTCGAGAAGGCGCCGCTGGTCAAGTTCGTCACCGCGTTGTTGAAGTAGCGCGATCGAAGAATCCGGAGAACGACAGTGATTGATCGGAAATGGAATGTGATGGTTACCGGTGGCGCCGGCTACGTCGGCAGCGTGCTGGTTCCGCAATTGCTTGCCGCGGGCCACAAGGTCACCGTGCTCGACTTGTTCATGTATGGCCAGGACGTCTTCGATGCCGTTCGTGACAATCCGAACCTCCGCCTGATCAAGGGCGACATCCGCGATGAGGCCGCGGTCAACGAGGCCCTGCGCGGCAACAACGCGGTGATCCACCTCGCCTGCATCTCCAACGATCCCTCGTTCGAGCTGGACCCGGCACTCGGCAAGTCCATCAACTACGACTGCTTCCGTCCGATGGTGCGCGCCGCGAAGAAGGCGGGTATCAAGCGCTTCATCTACGCCTCCTCCTCGAGCGTCTACGGCATCAAGGATGAGGCCGAGGTGACCGAGGAGCTGTCCTGCGAGCCGCTCACCGACTACTCCAAGTTCAAGGCGATGTGCGAGACCGATCTTGCCGACGAGGCCGCGTCCGGCTTCGTCACCTGCACGGTTCGCCCCGCCACCGTCTGCGGCTACGCTCCGCGGCAGCGGCTCGACGTCGTCGTCAACATCCTGACCAATCTGGCCGTCAACACCGGCCGCATCCGCGTGTTCGGCGGAACGCAGAAGCGGCCCAATCTGCACATCCAGGACATGACGGCGGCCTATCTGTTTCTGCTGCAGCAGGATGATGCGAAGATCGACGGCAAGACCTACAACATCGGCTACGAAAACCACTCGCTGATGAAGATCGCCGACATCGTCAAATCGGTGGTCGGCAACAATGTCGACGTGGCCGTCGAGCCGACCGACGATCTCCGCTCCTACCACGTCTCGTCGGAGAAGATCCGCCGCGAGCTCGGCTTTGCGCCGACGCACACGATCGAGCAGGCCGTGTCCGGCCTCGTGGACGCCTTCAGGGCGGGCCGCCTGCCGAACTCGCTCAACGATCCCAGGTATTTCAACATCAAGATGATGCAGAACATCAGCCTGAAGTGAGCGGCGTGCGGATCGGCATCGATTTCGACAACACGATCATCTGCTACGACAAGGTCTTTGCCGCCGCCGCGCGCCAGCGCGGGCTGGTGCCGGAGGGCTGGGACGGGCTGAAGACCGACGTGCGGGATTTCTTGCGATCCCGCGCCGGCGGCGAGCTTGCCTGGCAGGGGCTGCAGGGCTTCGTCTACGGCAAGGGAATCGGCGGCGCCGAGATCAACCCTGGCGTCCGCGAGTTCCTTGCCGCGTGCCGAAAGGCCGGCGCGAGCGTCCATATCGTCAGCCACAAGACGCAGTTCGGCCATCAGGATCCCGATCGGGTCGACTTGCGCGAGGCTGCGCGTGGCTGGCTGAAGAGCGCGGGCCTCATCGACACCGCCGACGCGGCGATCTCGGCGGGCAATGTCCATTTCGAGGACACGCTGGCGGCCAAGGTCGAGCGGCTGGCAAGCCTACAGCTCGACATCTTTATTGACGATCTCGTCGACGTCTTCGAGCAGCCGCATTTTCCGAAGGCGACGCGATCGATCCTGTTCACGCAGTCGCAGCCGCCGTATCCGGCGCATTGCGAGCCGCTCGCGACCTGGGCCGATATCCACCGCGGAGTGTTCGGGGCATGAGCCAGCCGGACCTCAGCGTACAGGATGCGGTCTCGATCGGCAGCCGCCTCTCCGGGGCGCGGGTCGCGGCGGCGCAACCGGCGCGGGCCGGCGGCAACAACCGGGTGTTTCGGCTGGAGATGGCGGAAGGCCCGCCCCTCGCCCTCAAGCACTACCCGTCCGACGGGCGCGATCGGCTGGGACAGGAGTATGACGCGCTCTCGTTTCTCTCGCGCCACGGCATCAATGCGACGCCGCGGCCGATCGCAAAAGATCCGGCCGCGTTCTGTGCGCTGTATCAATGGTTAGACGGTGAACCCGCGGTCCTGCATCCGCAGCCCGACGACGCCGACCAGTTGGCCGATTTCCTGATCGAGCTGCAAAAGCTGTACGACGCTGAAGGCGCACAGACTCTGCGGAATGCGTCAGCCAGCATCTTCTCGGCCGAGGCGGCCATCGCCCAGTACGAGCAACGCCTCGACGACCTGAGGCGGGCTTCGGATGATCATCCGCACTTGCGCGCGTTCATGGACGGCAGCCTTGTTCCCACCGCTGCCGTCGCGATCCGGCAACTCCGGCGGCGCTATGCGGAACGGGGCCTGGATCCCGCCGCGGACCTTGCGCCCGCCCAACGTGCATTGAGCCCGTCGGATTGCGGACTGCACAACGCACTGCGCACCGACGACGGCAAATTGCGCTTCATCGACTTCGAGTATTTCGGCTGGGACGACCCGGTCAAGCTCGTGTCCGACACCGCGATTCACCCCGGCAGCGGTCTGCCCGTGGCCGATGCGAACCGATTGATCGAGCGGCTCTCGCGCGCCTTCGCGGCTGGGGATGACGCGTTTGCGGTCCGCCTTGACGTACTGTATCCTGTGTTCGGGGCGATTTGGTGCCTGATTGTCCTGAATGCCTATTTGCCGGAAAGCCGCTCCCGGCGTGCCCTGGCTGCGCAAGGTGGCGATCTGACGGTCCGCCTTGCCGGCCAGCTCGACAAAGCCCGTCGGCTCCACCAAACGATTTGCCAACGTGATCCAGATCTCACCCCACGCTGAAGCTGCTCTCACCTGCACGCTGGACGAGCGGAGCCTCTATTTGCGCCGCCTGGTCCTCGGTTCGGTCCGCTCCGCAGGACGCGGCCATGTCGGGCCTGCCCTGTCGCTGATCGAGATGGTCCGCGTGCTCTACGACGACGTGCTGCGGATCGACCCGAAGAACCCGGGCGATCCCGATCGCGACCGCGCCATCCTCAGCAAGGGACACGGATGTCTGGCGCTCTATGCGCTATTGGCCGACCGCGGCTTCTTCCCGCTGTCGGAGCTGGACGGCTTTTGCGGTCCCGACAGCATTCTGGGCGGGCATCCCGAATACGGCATGGTGCCCGGCGTCGAGGCCTCGACCGGCGCGCTCGGACATGGCCTCTCGATCGGCGTCGGCCTTGCGCTCGCCGCCCGCATGCGCGAGCGCAGCTACCGCACCTTCGTGCTGCTCGGCGACGGCGAGATCAACGAGGGATCGGTGTGGGAAGCGGCGATGGGCGCGACCAAGCACGGCCTCGACAACCTCGTCGCGCTGATCGATTACAACAAGCTGCAGAGCTACGGCCCCACCGACTACGTGCTGCCGCTGGAGCCGCTCGCGGACAAGTGGCGCAGCTTCGGCTTCGCGGTGCAGGAGGTCAACGGCCACGACGTCGGCGCACTGCGCATGGTCCTGAAGCAGCTCCCGGCCGTTGCCGGCAAGCCCACCGCCATCATCTGCCATACCGTCAAGGGCAAGGGTCTTCCGGCTGCGGAATCCAATGCCGATTGGCATCACAAGAACAAACTGACCGACAGCGAGCTCGACGCCATTCGCGTCGCCGTCGGCGATTTTTGATCGGCTCCCCATGCGCAACACCGCGATGAACATGGTCCACAAGCTCGCCGCGCGCGACGAGCGTGTGCTTTACATCGGCTCCGATCCGGGTGCCGGCACGCTGCGCGCGATGAGCAAGGAGTTTCCCAAGCGCCACCTGATCGAGGGCATCTCGGAAGCGCATATCATCGGCATGTCGGCCGGTCTCGCGATGGAGGGCTTCGTGCCTTACGTCAACACCATCGCGACCTTCCTCACCCGCCGCTGCTACGAGCAGGTCGCGGTCGATCTCTGCCTGCACAATCTGCCGGTACGGCTGATCGCCAATGGCGGCGGCCTTGTCTACGCGCCGCTCGGTCCCACGCACCAGGCGATCGAGGACATCGCCATCATGCGGGCGCTACCCAACATGACGGTGATCTGCCCGTGCGACGCCGACGAGGCCGCGCGCATGATGGAGCAGACGCTGGATTGGAAGGGCCCGATCTACATCCGGCTCGGCAAGGGCGGCGATGCCATCGTGTCCAAGGCCGAGCACGGCTTTGAGATCGGCAAAGCCATCCTGATGCGGCCGCCCGGCGACGTCCTCATGGTGACCACCGGCATCATGCTCCAGCGCGCCCTCGCCGCAGCCGACCTGCTGGCCGCGCAAGGCATTCGCGCCGGCATCCTGCACATGCATACCGTGAAACCGCTCGATACCGCAGCGCTGCTGCAGGCTATCCGCGGCACCAGGCTCGTGGCAACGCTGGAGGAGCACGTGCCCTCCGGCGGCCTCGGCAGCGCGGTCGCGGAGGCGCTGATCGACAAGCTCGGCTCCGGTTTCCCTGCGATGCTGCGGCTGTCGCTGCCCGACCGCTTCATGCACAATTACGGCTCGCAGGACTCGCTGCTGAAGAAGCACGGGCTCTCCGCCGGCGCCATTGCGACCTCGATCGAGCATGCGCTCGCGGCGTCGCACACCCCCTCACCTCAACTTCATTCCACCTGACGGGTCACATGTACGACGTTCGATATTCCTATCTGCTCGAGCAATTCGCGGATCCCGCACCGATCCTCGCCGAGATCGGCCGGCTGGTTGCGACCGGTGACTTCACCCTTGGCAAGCCCGTCGCCGAATTCGAGAAACGCTTCGCCGAATTGATCGGCGTCCGTCATGCCATCGGCGTCGGATCCGGCACCGACGCGCTCAAGCTGCCGCTCAAGGCGCTCGGCATCGGTCATGGCGACGAGGTTATCACCGCCGCGAACACCTTCATCGCCACGGTCGGCGCGATCGCGGAAACCGGCGCGACGCCCGTCCTGGTCGATTGCGACGATTCCTTCTGCATGAACGTGGACCAAGTCGAGGCTGCCATCACCGAGAAGACCAAGGCGATCATGCCGGTCCAGTTGACCGGCGAGGTCACCGACATGGGCAAGCTGATGCCGATCGCGCAGCGCCACAACCTGCCGGTGGTCGAGGACGCCTGCCAGGGCATCCTGTCGGAGTTTGCGGGAAAACGCTCCGGCACCCACGGCATCGCGGCCGGCTTCTCGCTGCATCCGCTCAAGAACCTCAACGTCTGGGGCGATGCCGGCGTCGTCGTCACCAATGACGACGGCATGAACGAAAAGCTCCGCCTGATCCGCAACCACGGCATGAAGAACCGCGACGAGATCGCGATCCTCGGCTGCAACTCGCGGCTCGATTCCTTGCAGGCCGTGGTCGGCAACTGGCTGATCGGCCAGACCAGCGAGATCACGCGCCGCAGAATCGAAAATGCGGCCTATTACGACGCGGGTCTCGCCGGCCTGCCCGGCCTGCGCGTCCCGCCGCGCCGTCCCAACGTGAAGCACGTCTACCATCTCTACATGGTGTTCGCCGAACGTCGCGACGAGCTCTACAAATATTGCCTGGACAACGGCATCGAGGCCAAGATCCACTATCCCATCCCGCTGTACCAGCAGGAAGGCCTGAAGCATCTCGGCTACGCGCCGGGCACGTTCCCGGTCACCGACCGCCACGCCAAGGAAGTCATCAGCTTCCCGGTCGACCAGCACCTGACGCGCGCCCAGCAGGACCGCGTCATCGAGACCGTCAGGAAGTTCTGCCATGGACGCTGACACCGGCCGCCGGCGCATCGGCTACGTCAATCTTCCCGCGCAGTTCGAGGAAGAGCGCACCGAGATCCTGCAGGCGGTCGAGGGCGTGTTTTCCCGCGGCGACTTCATCGGCGGCGCCGCGGTTGGAAAGCTCGAAGAAGAATTGTCCGCGTATCTCGGCTCACCGCATGTCGTGACGCTGAATTCGGGCACCGACGCGCTGATCCTCGCCATGCGGGCTCTCGACATCGGTCCCGGCGACGAGGTGATCACGCCGCCAAATTCGTTCGTGGCATCGACCGCCGCGATCATCGCGGTCGGCGCCACGCCGGTGTTTGCGGACGTGCTGCCGGACCAGAACATCGACCCGGCCGCGGTCGAGGCCGCCGTCACGCCGCGGACCAAGGCGATCATGCCGGTGCATCTGACCGGACGCATGGCCGACATGGCTCCGCTGATGGCGATCGCTGCCAAGCACGCGCTCGCCGTGATCGAGGACAGCGCCCAGGCGGTCGGTTCGACCTATGACGGCCGGATGAGCGGCACCATCGGCACCTTCGGCTGCTTCTCCGCCCACCCCTTGAAGAATCTCAATGCCGCCGGAGATGCCGGCTTCCTCGTCACTGCCGACGCCGAGCTTGCCGCAAGAATCCGACGGCTGCGCAATCACGGCCTGATCAACCGCAGCGACGTCCGGGAATGGGGGATCGTGTCGCGGCTCGACACGCTCCAGGCCGAGGTGCTGCGCATCCGCCTGCGCCACCTTCCTTCCGTGATCGAACGCCGGCGGCGCAACGCCGCGCAATACCGCGCCGAGCTCGCCGGGCTGCCCCTGTTCATTCCGCCCTGCAGGAACATCGAGTTCAACACCTTCCACACTTTCGTGGTGCAGACTGAGCGTCGCAACGACTTCCAGAAATATCTTGCCGACAAAGGCATCGAGACCGCAATCCATTATCCGGTCCCGATCCACCTGCAGCCGGCAGCGGCGCATCTCGGCCATGGCCGCGGCGCTTTCCCGGTAACGGAACGGCAGGCGGACCAGATCCTCACGCTTCCCATCAACCAGTTCCTGTCGGCCGCCGACATCAGCTATATTTGCGCGACCGCCCGGGAGTATTTTGCATGACGGACACGGACTTCCTGCACGCCGACGAGCAGGCGCTGGCGCAGCGATTCATCGACGATGGCTTCGTCACCACCCCGGCCGACGATCGCGCCGGGCTCGACCGGATCCAGCGTCGTGCCGCCGAGCTCGCGGCCGACTACCTGAAGCTGCCGCACAGCAACGATCCCTACGCGATGCTCGACACCATCCACACGCGGGTGAGCGTGGATGATCTCAACGGATTGCGGCTGCACGTCTTCAACGGCCTCAACGCCGAGCCCTGGTTCCGCCCGACCTATTTCCGCCTGGCGCGCTCGACGATCGAGACCATCGTCGGCAACGAGCTCTGCATGCAGCGCCGCGTCAATCTTAGCATCCAGCTTCCCGGCGACAGCTCTTCGCTGCTCGCCACCCATTCCGACGTCTGGTCGGGCGACTCGCCGTTCGAGGTCGTGGTGTGGGTGCCCCTGGTCGATGTCCACCGCACCAAGTCGATGTATCTGCTGCCGCCGTCCCTGAACGGCGAGATGCAGGACCGGATGGCGGCCTTGCGCAGCGCCGAAGAGCTCTACAAGACCATCAAGCCGCACGCGACCTTCATCGAGATTCCCTACGGTCACGTCATGCTGTTCAACCAGACCCTGATGCACGGCAATCGCGTCAACGAGGAAGCCGGCACGCGCTGGAGCATGAACTGCCGCTTCAAGAGCATTATGTCGCCCTACGCAGACAAGCGCTTCGGCGAGTTCTTCGAGCCGATCCTGCTGCGCCCCGCAACCCGGGTCGGGATGCAATACAAGCTGCCGGGAGGCTTCCATGGCTGAACGAGCCGGCCACCGCGGCTATATCGGCGCCAGGCCGCTGAACGGCAGCCGCACCCCTCAGCACGTCCAGAACATCGTGATCCGCGACTATGCGCGGCGCAAGAACCTGCACTATCTGTTGAGCGCCGCCGAGCACACCATGCCCGGCAGCTACATGGTGCTGGAAGACATCCTGGACGAGCTGCCGCAGCTGCGTGGGCTGATCCTCTACAGCATTTTCATGCTGCCGCCCGACGAGGCTCGGCGGCGGCAGATCTACGACCGCGTGCTGCGCGAGGGCTGCGATCTCCATGCAGCGGTCGAGGAGATCACGCTGGCGTCTCAGAAGGACATCCAGGCCGTCGAGGACATCCTGCTCGTCAACAAGTTCGCAACCATCCTGTGACGATGCCGCGGAGCAGTTGGGCCCCATGACCGAGATCAACCTGCTCCAGCCGATGCACGCATCGACGAGGCGGGACTACGTCCAGCGCGTGGTCGAGCACGACAAGGCGGAATCCGCCACCGTGGCGCGGCAATGGGGACGCGACTATTGGGACGGCGACCGGCGCTACGGCTACGGCGGCTATCGCTATGACGGACGGTGGCGCCCGCTCGCCCAGACCCTGATCGATCGCTACGGCATCAAGCCGGGCATGAGCGTGCTCGACGTCGGCTGCGGCAAGGGCTACCTGCTCTACGAGTTCACTCAGCTCGTCCCCGACCTCAGGATCGCCGGCATCGACATCTCCGAGTATGGCATCGCCAACGCCAAGGAGGAGGTGCGGCCGCATTTGAAGGTCGGCAGCGCCGTCGAGCTCCCCTACCCCGACCACAGCTTCGACCTCGTCGTCTCGCTCGGCGTGCTGCACAACCTTCCGCTCCAGGACGTGTTCCGCGCGGTACCTGAAATCGAGCGGGTCGGACGCGGCACCTCGAAATATCTGATGGTCGAATCCTTCCGCAACGAGCGCGAGAAGGCCAATCTGCTTTACTGGCAGCTCACCTGCCTGAGCTTCCACGGTCCGCAAACATGGGCCTGGATCTACGACAAATGCGGGTATCGGGGCGACCATGGGTTCATCTTCTTCGAATGAGGCAGGCCTGCACCGGCCGACCTCGTTGCGCGCGCAAAATCCGGAAGTGTACTATTCGGACGACGCCATCGTCACCGCGGATGACGCCACGATCGCGGAGTTGAAACGCATCGCCGCCGGCAACCCGCGCCTGCGCAGCCGGCTGTGCACGCATCCCGATCCCTCGTCCGGACTGCACGAGATGCTGATCGTGCACCATCGCGAAGCCTATGTGCGGCCGCACAAGCACCTTGGCAAACCTGAATCGTTCCACGTGATCGAGGGGACCGCGCAGGTCGTGATCTTCGAGGACGACGGCCGCATACGCGAGGTGCTCGAGATGGCGCCTTACGGTCAGGGCAGGCGCTGCTATTATCGCATGCCGGAACAGGTCTTCCACTCGATCCTGATCACCTCGGAATGGCTGGTATTTCACGAAACCACCGCCGGCCCGTTCGATCCTTCGCGCACCGAATTTCCCGATTGGGCGCCTGATGGCAGCGACGCTGCCGCGGTGCAGGACTACGTGACGAGAATTGGTACGCTCGCCGCGGAGCATCTGGCGAGAAAATAGACTTCGATTGCTGTCGCTGATCGACGATCCGTGAATGATCGAGGACGACACTAGCCGATGAAGCTGCCTGCAAAAGCACTGGTTACTCTGGCCAAGTTCGCGGTCTCGATCGGTATCCTCGCATTGTTGCTGCGGGCCCAGGATTTGTCGTCCCTGCAAGCCGATCTTCTCGCCGTCAAACTGGACATGCTGGCACTTGCCGTGCTGCTGCTGTTCGCCCAGACCTTCATGCTCTGTCACCGTTGGATCCTGATCCTCCGCGCCATGAACGTGCCCCTCGATTGGCTGGCCGGCTGGCGCATTCTCATGGTGAGCATCTTTTTCAATCAGGTGCTGCCCGCGGGCGGTGACGCGGTCCGGATCTGGATGCTGCGGCGGCAGGGCGTGCAATGGTCGCCGACCATCAGCAGCATCGTGGCCGATCGCTTCCTGGCGTTGCTGGCTCTCGGCGTCATCGTGCTGGCGGGAATGCCGTTTCTGCTGCCGCTCGTCCGCGACAACTCGCTGCTTTTCGCGATCTTGGCCGTTCTAGCGGCTGCATGCCTCGGCGCAATCGCCCTCGTGACGCTTAACCGCTGGCCGCAGCGCCCGATCACGGCGGTGCCGGCCAGGATCAGGCAATTTGCGATGCTGATCCGGGCTCCGTTGCTGGCAGCCGATGGGCGAGCCATGCTGGTCGTATCAGCCATTGTCGTCCACCTGATCACCGTCTTGACCTGCTATCTCCTCGCGATCGGGCTGCAGGCCCCCCTCTCCGCGCTCGACGCCTTCGCGCTCATCCCGCTCGTCATTCTGTCTTCCGCGGTTCCCATCTCGATCGGAGGCTGGGGCGTTCGGGAAGGCGCGATGGTGGCCGCGCTTGGTCTCGCCGGAATCGGATCCGACAAGGCGCTCGCAATATCGGTCCTACTTGGACTTGGCGGCCTGATCGTCGGGCTGTTCGGCGGGCTGGTTTGGTTGCTCGCGCCCGAGCGCGCCGGCTTCAGTCCCGAGCAGGCGCGGGCCACCGCCGAGCGAACGGATGCAGCGCCGGTTTAGCATGAGTAACCCTGGACAAGAACAAGCGATGGCAACTGCCGAAGTGCGTTTGCGCACCAGCGTCGAGGCTTGGTGGTGGCGTATCCTCATTTTCGTGCCTGTCGCACTTTCCATCTGGTTCGTGAACCGGCCCGGCACCTACCGTACCCTGCTGTTCGAAGGCGGCTGGACGACGCGATTTTACGTCCTCGCCTGGATTGTCCTGACACCGTATCTCGGCTGGCTCATCATGGCGACCGGACGCCTGACGTTCTCGCTTATCAGGCACGAGCCCACTCAGCGCGTCGACGAGTTCTTTGTCGGGGCGGCCACGCTCATCCTGACGGGATTCGGGCTCGGTGCTCTTTCCATCCTCTATCCGCAAATCGTTCTCGGATTTGCGATCGCGGTTCTGCTGTGGGACAGCCGCGACCTCAGGACGCCGCGCAAGCTCACGGTGACTTTGCCGTTAGTCGCAACATTGTTGCTGGGTCTTTGGCTGCTGGCAACGGTGTTCCTCGATCGCGCCGTGATACCCGACGTCATTTCGACCGACGTTCAGCAGCTTTACGCGCCCTATCTTGCGGAGGTTGCGAGAAATCACAGCATTTGGCTTGCGGCCGACAATCCCATCTTTTCCGACTTCGAGATCGGCCGCGGAAACGGGCTGCATCTGTTCCTGGCGGCGTTCCTGCCGCCCCATGTCGCCCAGATCATTTCGTTTCTCTATTTCGTCGGAATCGGCGCGGTCGTTTTTGAGCTCGCCCGTCTCATTGTGCCGTTGCAGGCCCTTGGACGCCGCTGGGAAGACGCCGCGATACCGATTGCACTTGGATTGGCAATCCTCGGCCTTGCGTGGCCACGGACGATGCCGAGCATCTTGGCCGGCCTCTACATCATGGAGTTCGGCAAATACCACCTTCAGACGGCAGCCTTTTTCGTCTATTTCCTGCTGGTCGTCATTCGGTCCTCCCAGAGTCGCGACAGGTTTGCCGCCGGCATTTGTGGCTTTGCCGTCGCCGGCTCCTATCCGCTCTACGCTGCCTTCGTCTTCCTGATCTCGTCGCTGGGCGTGCTCACCAAGGCGCTTCAGCGAGATCGATCCGGCCTCGTCACTAGTCTGCTGCTGGGGTTCGGGGCGATTGCCGGATGCATCCTGGCTTTCGCCATCAACTATTTCTATCTCGGAATCCCCGCGACCAATCCATACTCGCTCTTTCGAAAAGTCGCGTCGGTCGAACGTTTCTCACAATTCGGCAGCCTGGACATTCTTGATTTCTTCGTGGTGGCGCAGTCGATCGAGGTCACCGACTTCCTCAGCAAGTCGGGATTGGTCGCCGTCGGCAGGCAAAGCCAGTCAGTTCTCCTGGTTGCAGCTCTCCTCGCGGCGGTAACCTGTGCGATCGCTCTCGTCGACTCGAAGCGGTTTCCTGATCGCTCCAGCGCCGCGAAATCGCGGGCATTGCCCGGCATTGCCGGACTTTTCATCATTATCGCCTATATCGCCAGCGTGCGACTGCTGGACATGACGCTGAATATTCCGAGTCTGATCAGACTGTCCATTCACGTCACTGCGCTGTTCCCGCTCGCAACTGTCGCAATCGCTTGCTGGGCGCTCGTCATCGTGCGGCGGCTGGTCCCGGCGCTGTTCGTCGGGCGCTTTGCGCCCAGTGTCGCCATTTTGGCGCTGCTGGTCGCTTGCGCCTGGACATTAATCTCGTTTCCCTGGAAGAGCTTCAAAGAGGACCAGGCCATCGCCTTTGCGCGCGGGCGCCCCCTCGATCAGATGCCCCGCGTCACCCTGAACTGGCAGCGCTGTGACGAACTGCAGCAAACGACGGGCTCCGACCGCATTCTCCCTCTTAATGGCTACCGCGCGATGGTGCCGTGCTATTTTTCGCTTCTGCTCACACGCGGCAAGATCATCCACACCTACGAGAGCGACGTTGCGCGCGACTTCAGGAAGATCGCACTGGGGACCGCCGACACGGCAGAGGCCGCCCTTCGATCCCTCGGCGTTAAGCTGTTCTATGTCCAAAAGCAGAATTGCGATTTCTGGCTCAACGGCTTCTCTGACCTCTTTCAGGGCGCCGAGTTGCAGAAGCGGTTCGCCCTTTTCAGCGAGACCCCGAACTACTGGCTGTTGACGTGGAGGGATGGCGAGCAAACATTGAGCCCCCAAGTCGAGGCCGGTATTTCCGAGCTACGAACCAGGTCGAAAGACATCTACCGGCAGGCCTACGGGATCGAGCCGTTCGAGGTGGTGAAGCACCGCCTGCCTCCCGACGGCCAGCGCGCAGACATCAGGGCGCTCGACCAGCTCTCCACCTGCCACTGAGTCGTGTCTCGCGTGCGATTGCCTCGGTTCCGCGCATGTTCGGCAAGATCGAAGCCTGCGATAGAGGCCCCGGGGTACCAGCTTCAGTTGTGTATAGCCCGCCCGTGGCAACTTAAGAATTGTGGCACGGCCTGTTGCCATATATAGGCTTCAATTGCGCCCACATCGCTTCGAGGCGCCGACGTTCCTCGCTTGTCCTGCCAAGAGCTAGAGCCGTGACCGACCATTGCCGCCTCTGCCATTCGACCGACCTGCGACCGGTCATCGACCTCGGCCTGATGCCGATTGCGCATCGCCTTCGGCACAGCCGAAACGAGCAGGAGGAACGCTATCCGTTCGAGGTGCTCGCCTGCGGCGATTGCGGCCTGCCGCAGATCGTCAAGCCGATCGATCCGGACATCCTGTATCGCCAGTTCAACTACAATTTCAGCAGCTGGAAGCCGGAGCCGCACCAGGTCGACGAGCTCGACACCATCGCGAAATTCTCCAAGCATCAATCCGTGTTCGAGATCGGATGCAACGACGGCCTGTTCATGGACAAGCTGCGCGAACGCGGCGCGAAGGTCCTGGTGGGCGTGGAGCCCAACCCGGTGTCGGGCAAGATCGCCCGCGAGCGCGGCATCAAGGTCTATGCCGACATGATCAGCCCGGCGCTGTGTCACGACGCGGTCGCCCAGGCCGGCAAGTTCGACCTCGTCGTCTCCCGTCAGGTGCTGGAGCACATCGTCGATTTCGAGAACTTCTTCGACTGCGTGAAGATCGCGCTCAGCGACGAAGGGCTGCTGTTCATCGACGTGCCCGACTTTGATCCCGGTTCGACGGCCGGAGACCTCTCCGTGCTGTGGGAGGAGCACGTCAGCTACTTCACCGAGCCGATCCTGCTCGCGCTCTTGGCCCGCCACGGCTTCGAGGCGGTGTCGGTGAAGAAGTACAATTTCAGCGGCGGCAGCCTCGCGGTCGCCGCCCGTCGTGCAGCCCGCGACGTGACGCCGCCTCCTGCGCCCTCCGGCGTCGGTGAGAAATTCGGCCAGCGCGCAAGGGAGTACGGCGCGCGCCTGCGTCCGGTCCTCGCCAAGGCCCGTGCGAGCGGCGCCGAGATCGCGATCTACGGCGCGGGCTGCCGCGCCTGCACCTTCACCAACGCGCATGAGCTGGCGGATCTCGTCGACCTGTCGGTCGACGACCAGAGGGAGCGTCAGGGGCTGTTCCTGCCCGGCACCGGCATACCGATCCGTTCGCCGGACGAGCTCGTCGGCAAGTCGGAGCCGCTCGTCTGCCTTCTCGCCGTGAACCAGGAAAACGAAGCCAAGGTCAGCGGCCGGCTGCGCGAGAACGTGAAGCGGCCGCTGCACATCGTTTCGATTTTCGCGCCCTCCGACATCTGGAGCGAGCTCGACCGGCTCGAGGCGGCCTTGGGTTAGGGACGCGGCATGGCTGACGAGAAGCTCTTCAATTACTACGAACGTCAGGACGTCCTACCGACGTTCGGGAATTTCAAATCGGCCGCGGAACTCGATGCATATGCCAGCCAGCGGCGCGAGCTGTTTTCCGACAAGCTCGTGCTGCCGCCGCGGCTGTTCCGCGATGCGGAGGTGCTCGAATTCGGTCCAGATTCCGGTGAGAATGCGCTGGTGTTTGCCGGCTGGGGCGCGAACATGGCGCTTGCCGAACCGAACCGGCATGCGCATCCGAAAATTGAGGCCTATTTCGCGCATTTTGGCCTGAGCGAGCGCCTGCGCGAACTCGCGTTGGCCGATGTCGAGGGATTTCGCAGCGAGCGCCGCTACGACATCATCGATGCCGAAGGTTTCATTTACACCGTGCAGCCGACCGAAACTTGGCTCGGCGTCTTCCATCGGCTGCTCAATCTCGACGGTTTCGCCGTCGTGTCCTATTACGAGCGCTATGGCGGCTTCTTCGAGCTCGCGCTCAAGGCAATCCATGCCGCCGGCAAGGCTTTGTCGGGCCGTCCCGCACTCGAAACCGCGAAGACGCTTTTCGACGCGAAATGGAACAGCATTCCGCACACCCGCAGCTTCGAATCCTGGCTGATGGACGTGCTCGAGAACCCGTTCGTCCGGCATCGGTACTTCCTCGACGCAGCCGCCTTGTGCACGGCAGCGCATGAAGAGGGATTCGACATCCATTCGGCGTGGCCAGCCTATCGCGACAGCCTGGACGTCTACTGGCATAAGAAGGTTCTCTCAGCCGACGAGAAGCTGCGGCGTGCGGCGCGCCATCTCGACCGCAGCCGCCTCAGCTTCCTCGGCGGACGCAAGCTCTACCTGGTCGGCAAGGCCGATGCCGTGGCGGCGATTTCGACATCGATCGAGACGCTGGTTCTCGACGTCGACGCGATGATCGACGCCCCCTTCGGCGAGAGCCTGCCGCGCGTGATCGCGAGCCTTGCGTCCTTACGCGAGGCGATCCGAACGACGGACATTCTCGCGGACGATGCTTCCGACATCGAAACCATCGTTGCGACGCTCGACAGTTTCCACCGCATCTTCGCCGCGATCGGGCGACGCGATGCGCCCGCGGTCACGGCCCTGACCCAGACAGATCCGGCGTTCATCAACACCTGGGGACAGCCGGCGCATTTCCTCGTCATCCGGAAGCGCTTCAAGGGATCATAGCCGTGAGGCCAGGCATTGGCATCATCGGGACCGGGATGGTCGGCCAGATGTGCCACCTCGCCAATTTCGTCGCCAATCCCGCCTGCCGCGTCGTCGCCATCGCCGATCTCCGGCCGGATCTCGCTGCCGCCGCAGCGCAGAAGTTCGGCATCTCGCAGGTCTACGGCACGCATCGGGAGCTGCTCGCGGACGCTGCGGTGTCCGCTGTCGTGGTCGTGACGAAGCGGCGAGCCACCGGTCCAATCGTGCTGGACGCGTTGAACAGCGGCCGCCACGTGCTGTCGGAGAAGCCGATGGCCTATACGACGGCTCAGGCGAATTTGCTGGTCGAAGCGGCGCGGCAGCGAAACCTCGTCTACAGCATCGGCTACATGAAGCGTCACGATGCCGGTGTGGCGCGCGCGCTCGAGGTGCTGACGCGCTTGCGCAACGACCGATCGCTTGGTCGGGTGGTCCGCGCCAAGGGCTGGTGCTTTGGCGGCGACACCGGCCGGTCGCGCGACAACTTCGTCATGACCGGCGAAACACGGCCGGACGGAATCGAGCTCTGGCAGGACGGTCCCGACTGGATGCCGAGCGCGATGCGGGCCGGCTACGACAACTTTCTGAACGTCTTCAGCCATATCATCAATCTGACGCGCTACCTGCTCGGATCATCGCCAACGGTCGCCGATAGTTCCGTCGAAATTTCGGGAGCCGCGCGCATCACCCTCGACTTCGACGGCATCGCTTGTACGCTGGATCTCGTGAACGGGTCCGACGGAGCCTGGCGCGAGGGACTGACGATCGATTTCGAGCGCGGCGCCCTGACCATCGAATTGCCCGCGCCCTTCGCCGAAGAGGAGGCACGGGTCATCCTCGATCATCAAGACGAGTCCACGCAGCTCGAGCATGCAACCAGCTGGGCATTTCGGCGCCAGGCCGCTGCCTTTGTCTCCGATGTTACCGAACGACGGATGCCCCTTGCGCCTGGCCAAGACTCGGTGACCGACATCGCGCTTGCAGAAGCGATCTGGAAGCGGCGCGCTAGCGGCTAGGTGAGACATCTTCGCTGGCGCCGTTGAGCGGCAAGATTCCAGCGATCGGGCCGACCGTGATCTTGACCTCCGCGAGTTGAGCCAGAAACTCTGCAACGTCACAGCGCGCCAGCAACCGACACGCGTAGTACTTTCGTACCAATGCCCGGTCCGACGCAGCTCCAGAGCCGCCCGCCTTCAACGAGATCGTCGCCTGCGGTCCCGACGGATCGAAATGACGGAATGCAGTTCCCGGAGCAGCCCGCTTCCACTCCATTTCCTGGAGGATGTCGGGCCGCTCGGCACGCAAGGCAAACCCAAAGAAGGGCTGATTGCCCCAGGCGAGCCGGAGCATACCGGTGACTTCGGCCAGGCCGAACGGCACGTCCCGTGACCGATAGTCGAAGAATCGGTCGTCGAGCGCGTAGACCGTCGCCGTGGGCTGGATTCGGTCGGCGAGGCTGCGCGTCAGAGCCTCCTGCTTCAGCGTTCTCGCCTGCATGAAGACGTAGTCATTCCACAGCATTCCGATCCATAGGATCGAGCCCAATCCGAACAACATCGCAACGGCGGCGGTCGGGCCGATCCAACGTTCGGCCTGACGCTTGAACGCGAGAAGCGCCAGCCCCGCCGGCACGCCAAACAGCAGCAGGTGACGGCTTTCGTAGAAATGCTTGGACGAGGGACGCAGGCCGGCAATCAGATAGGGCGAGGACAACGCGAGGAACAAACCAACGGCGAGGATGAGCGGCAAGGCGGTCGCCCGTCTGAGTGCAGTTGCCTCTGTGCCGGGACGAAGTAGCAGCAATGCGACGCCGACGAGCACCGCAGCCAGGATAAAGGGAGCCGGGACCTGGATCGCCGCCCTGATCGCGTGGGCCACGACGTCCCTGTAGCCGGCGTCGAAGAACGCCTTCCATCCGCTCGCCAGCTCCCCGAGGGTCGGCAAATGGGCGCCATAATGCTGCGCGTACAAACCGATGCGCTTGAACCAGATACCAAGCGTGCCCGCATAAACAATAGGAAGGGCAATCAATTCCGGATAGCCCAAAGCACAGCGCCAGGCTGCGAGCCATGCACGACGAACAAAGCCTTGCGCAACGGCTCCGCTCCGCCATGTTGCAACGAACAGTCCGAGCATGACACAGGCATAGAGCACAACCGTCGAGTTGAGCGCGAAGCTGAGCACGAATAGGCATGCACAGGCCACGCGAAGCAACACACGCCGCCAGCCCTGCGCGCTGAAGGCGAGCGTCAGCAGCCATGCGCCGACGAACAGGAGTCCGAAGCTGAAGACATAGACCGCGTTCGCCTTGCCGGCCCAAAGCTGATAACCGGGATAGGTCCAGACGATCAGAGCGAAGCCGACCGCTTCGGCGCGGTCGAGTAGATCGAGCCGTATCGCCGTCAGCATCAGACACACCGCGCCGAAGACGATTCCGGCCAGTGCCAGCGATACCATCACAACGACTGGGGCGCCGGTCCAGTTCGCGAACGTGTCGTAGCTGTAGAAGATCGGATGGCCGGCGCCATTCAACAGGAAATCGATGTCGATGAAATAGTCCGGACGCGGCTTGAGCACCAGCCAGTCGTCCATGAACAGGCCGTCATTGAGAAGCATCGGCGCATGCGCAACCAGCAGCACGACGATCAGGATGGCTATGGCGCGCAGCGACGGGGACAAGCTCGGAGGGGAAAGGGAGGACATCGTCGGCGAGGATTCGCACGCCCAAGCGGCGACCGCAAGGCCGGGGCGCCGGGGCTCCCTTGACCGCAAAAATGCGACCTCCTATAGACTGCCACCCTGGCTGGGCCTTCAGAAGCGTCCGGGACGATTTTCCACAATGAACATGCTACCGGGCCCGACGCAAGCCGCTGCGATTGGTCTCAGCATCGCCTTTCCATTGCTGTTGCTGTGTTACGCGCGCATCGCCGCCACCGGCGGATCCGGCCGCCGCTTCCGGCTGGGCTGCATCAGCGTCGTCATCCTTTACGCGGTCGCGTGTATCGCCCTTCCAGGCCAGCGCCACCTTGGCGACGTGGTTGGCGGTCTCTTCCTGCTCGGGACCGCAATGATGTTCTGCTACATCCTGTTCAGCCTGCTGGCCTGGGGCTTCACGCTGACGCTGCTCACCGCACTCGTTCAGGCTGGACGTCCTCTCACCTTGGAGCAATGGGCGACAGCCTACATGCAAGGTGGAGATCTCGGCACCTTCACGCACAATCGCCTGAAGCTCCTGATCGGGACCGGCATGGTGATCACGGCGGACGGCCGGCTTGCCCCCACCACCAAGGGAGTTGCGGTAGCGCACCTCGTCAAGCTCGTTCGTCTGTCGACAGGCCTTGGGTGAGTCGATGTCCTTTGCTGTCGGACTTGCCGCGGTCGCCGTGTTCGCCCTGCTGGCGCCTGCCCTGCAGTTCATGGCCCGCGCACGCGCATGGCCGCTCGGACCCGTGACCCTGCTGGCGATTGCCACGGTTGTCTCGCACGGTCTCGGGGTGATGCTCGGAATTCTCTTCGTCCCGCAGCTTCAGTACTGGGACGCCGCATCGATTTTCGGATTTTGTGTCATGGCTTACGTGTTCGCCTTTGGCGCCGTTTATAAATCGGTTTCGCTGGGCATCCTGCTCAGTCTCGTCGATCGCCCCGATCGCAGGGCACCGCTATCGGAGATCGCTGACGGGCAGGTTCCAGATCTGTTCCGCGCACGAATTGGGAACTTAGTCGATGGCGGCCTGGTTGAACGGTCCGATTCGCACTTCGCGGCGACGGCGGCGGGCCGGAATATGGCAGGCCACGTCGGACGGCTGCGCCGCGCCTTCGGCATTGGCGACACCAGCCTCTATGATTTTTCCGACTAGTTGCGCGGAACACACACATTGCCGGTTTCATGCAGTTCGTGCGGGGTCCCTACCGGCGAGCCGCATTGTTCGCCCGGTTCAGATGACCTAGACTTGCATGGGGCCACCGGGACAGAGTGGCCCCGCCAACGGGCGCATACAATGACACCTTCGAGAGCGGCAAAAAGGCTTACGATCGTCATTCCTGCACTGAACGAGCAGGACAAGATCGCCGATACGATCGACGGCGTGCTGCCGCTCGCCCGGGAGCTGCTCGACGATTTCGAGATCTTCCTGATCGACGACGGCAGCACCGACGCCACCGGCGCGATCATGGACGAGTTCGCAGCCGGCGAGCCGCGCATCATCGTGCATCACAATGCCGAACCGCGGGGTGTCGGTGCCGGCTTCGAATATGCGCTGTCGCGCGCGAAATTCGATGCCATCACGCTCATCCCCGGCGATCACGCCTTCCAGAACGAAGGTATTGCCCGGATGTTCAAGGCGGCGGGCGCCGCCGACCTCGTCATTACTTATCGCGATAACCAGTCGGACCGCTCGGTCAACCGCTCGTTGCAGTCGCATTCACTGCGGTTCATCCTGAACTGCCTGTTCGGCTTCTGGCTGTCCGACTATCACAGCATGATCGTCTATCCCGTGAAGTGGCTGCGCCAGATCGCGGTCAAGGCCGACGGCTACGGCTACCAGATCTGTGCGCTGATCTCCCTGCTCCAGCTCGGCCTCACCTACGTCCAGGTTCCGGTGAGCCTGAACGCGGAGCTGAGGGGCTCGTCGCGCGCGCTGCGGCTGCGCACCTATCTCGAGCTCGGCGGGACCATCCTTTCCCTGCTGCGCCGCGTTCCCATCCGGAACGTCAACCTCAGACAGATTCCCGCCGACGCGGAACGGACCCCGGCGCGCTAGGCCCGGAACGGCACGTCCAGCACGGCGACTGCAGGATTTCCTGCGCGCGGGACGCCTCCCGCCGAAATCTAGTCTAAGTGATTGATTTGGCTGGCAGGAGTGGCAGGGCTCGAACCTGCGACCCCCGGTTTTGGAGACCGGTGCTCTACCAATTGAGCTACACTCCTACGAACCCGCGTCGCCGCGGATCAGGGGCGCTTTCAAGCACAGAGAGCGGCCGGTTTGCAAGGGTGAACCGCGCCGGCTTCGCTTGTTTGTGCTGGGGGTTCTGGGTCACAGTCCATCGGCCATAACGAAAAACAATCGGGAGTGCCCATGACCGCTACAGCGACCGCCACTGCCGCCCCGCAGGCCGCAAACGCGCCCCACACCCCAGCTTTGCCGGAAGCGCGCCCAGAGACGCTCGGGCTGTCGCGGCCGCGGATCCAGGCCATGTCGGACGCCTTCAAGCGCGAGATCGACAAGGGAACCGTTCCCGGGGTCACCGTCCTGGTGGCGAGGCGCGGCCAGATCGGCTGGTTCGAGGCGCTCGGCAAGCAGAGCCCGGCAGGCGCGGCGCCGATGGCGCGCGATTCGATCTTCCGCATCTTCTCGATGACCAAGCCGATCGTCTCGGTCGGCATCATGGCGCTGGTCGAGGACGGACAGCTCCTGCTCAGCGATGCCGTCGCAAAGTTCATCCCGGAGTTCGCGAGCCAGCAGGTCGGCGTCGTCAAGGACGGCCGGTTGGAGCTGGTACCGCCGGCGCGGCCCATGACCGTGCAGGACCTGCTCCGCCACACCTCCGGCCTCACCTACGAGCACCAGGGCGACGGCCCCGTGCACAAGCTCTACCAGGAGTCCCGCGTCCGCAGCCGCAAGATCACCAACGCCGAACATGCCGCGCTGGTGGCGAGCTTCCCGCTGGTCTGCCAGCCCGGCGCGGAGTTCAACTACAGCCGCTCCACAGATATTTTGGGCCGCATCATCGAAGTCGTCAGCGGCAAATCGCTCGGCGAGTTCCTCACCGAGCGCGTGCTTGCGCCGCTCCAGATGGCCGAAACCGGCTTCTCGACAAGCCAGGCCAATGCCGGCCGCCTTGCCGAGCCGTTCGCGGCCGACCCGTGGACCGGCGAGAAGGTCGCCCTGTTCAACATGCTCGAGCAGCCCGTGATGGAGTCCGGCGGCGGCGGCCTGGTCTCGACCACGATGGACTACGCCCGCTTCTGCCTGATGCTGCGCAATGGAGGCACGCTCGACGGCAACAGGATCATCGGCCGCAAGACCCTGGAGCTGATGGCCTCCGATCACCTCGGGCCAGGCGTGCCGACCAACGGCACGCTGCTATCGCCGGGCCATGGCTTCGGCCTCGGCTTTGCCGTGCGCCGCGAGGCCGGCATCGCGCCCTTCCCCGGCAGCGTCGGCCAGTATTTCTGGAGCGGCATTGCCGGCACGTTCTTCTGGATCGATCCGAAGGAGGATCTGTTCGCAGTGTTCATGAGCCAGGGGCCGGGACAGCGCGACTATACGCGGACCCTGGTGCGAGATCTGGTGTACGCGGCGGTGGATTAGTCTCGTGCCCCGGACGCGCTGCAACGCCCTTGCGTTGCTGCGCAGAGCCGGGGCCCATGCCTCCACAACCGCGGTCTTGGTTTTCTGGGTCCCGGCTCTGCGGAGCAGCACTTCGTGCTGCACCGCGTCCGGGACACGGTCGTTATCTCAACTGATCGTCGCGCCGCCGTCGATCACCATGGTCTGGCCGGTCATGAAGTCGCCGGCCTTCGAGCCCAGGAACACGGCCGCGCCGGCGATCTCGTCGGGGATGCCGATGCGCAAGAGCGGCGAGCGCGAGGTCGAGGCTTTCAGGTTCTCCGGATTGTCCCACAGCGCTTTGGCAAAATCGGTCTTGATGAGGCCCGGCGCGATGCAGTTCACGCGAATGTTGTGCTGGCCGTATTCGCAGGCGAGGTTGCGCGCGAGCTGCATGTCCGCGGCCTTCGAGATGGCGTAAGCGCCGAGGATGGTCGAGCCCTTGAGGCCGCCGATCGAGGAGACGATGATGATCGATCCGTCCTTGCGCTCGATCATCTGCGGCACCACCATCGAGATCAGCCAATTGTTGGCGACGATGTTGTTGTCGAGGATCTTTCTGAACTGATCGTCGGAGATGCCGGCGAGCGGGCCGTAATATGGATTCGATGCGGCGTTGCAGACCAGCACGTCGATCTTGCCGAAGGCGCGGTTGCTCTCGTCGACGAGGTTTTGCAGATTCTCTTTCGAGGAGATGTTCGCGGCGACCGCGACCGCGGTGCCCTTGCCAAATCTGTCGTTGATGCCTTTCGCCACCTGCTCGCACACGTCGGCCTTGCGCGAGGAGATCACCACCTTGGCGCCGTGCTCGGCCATGCGCTCGGCGATCGCAAGCCCGATGCCGCGCGTCGAGCCCGTGATGACGGCGACTTTCCCCTTCATGTCGAACAAGGTCATGTTTCTCTCCCAGATTGATTTTCGTATTCAGTATCAGGCCAGCTTCTTGACTTCCGGTCCCGCCGGCTGATGCATCGCCGCGTGCGCGGGATCGGCGATCCAAGGCTGCTGATTGACCATCGGCAGCCGCCAGACCGTGCGATCGGGACTCGCAAAATAATCCAGCCGCGTCACCGAGCAATTGTCGATGTCGAACGACAGCCCGCGTTCCGGCTGCCCGCCGAGCGCGAAACCCACTGCCGCCCTGATAGTGCCGCCATGCGCGACTGCGATGATGTCCTTCCCGGCCGCCTCGGCGTTGATCCGCTCGATGGTGCGGCGCGTGCGGTTGTACAGGTCCATGAAGCTTTCACCGCCGGGCGCGGGCTCGTTGATGTCGGCGAACCAGCTCGCACCGACGGGGCGGCTGGCAATGAACTGGGCGCGGTTCATGCCCTGCCAGCGGCCGAGGTTCTGCTCGGCGAGATCCGCCTCCCATTTCAGCGCTGCCGGCCTTGGAAAACCCGCGGCCCAGATCGCCTCGGCGGTCTGATGGGTGCGCATCAGATTGCTCGAATACCAGACCGCCTGGCGTGGCAGCACCTTGGCAACAGCATTGAACACATAAGTATCGCTGGTGTCACAGGCGATGTCGCTCTGCCCGTAGATGTTGCCGCCGTCGTTGCGCACCGGCGCGTGACGGACCCACCACCACCGCGTGATGACCACGTTCGGCTTGTCTGCACCTGCCATCGAAACCCTTCCATCCCGTCTATTGTCGCTGTACGTGAGTAGTGAACGTGTCTCAAGACACTTTGCCGTTTGAAATCTTGTTTGAAATTCCGTCGCGCGGCAAGCGTCGTGCACGAGCATAAAGGGAGAAACGCATGGGCCGCCTGCAAGGCAAATCCGTCATCATCACCGGCGCCGGCAGCGGCATCGGTCGCGCGGCTGCGCTGCTGTTCACCAAGGAAGGCGGCAAGCTGATCGCGGTCGATCGCACCGAGGCGGTGAAGGAGACGGTCGAGGAGATCAAGAAGGCCGGCGGCGTCGCGGAAGCGATGGTTGCGGATGCCGGCTCCGAACAAGACGTCATCGCTGTGATCGACAAGGCGGTGAAGACGCACGGCCGGCTCGACGTGATCTGGGCCAATGCCGGCGTCTCCGGCGGACTCGTTCCGCTCGCCGAGCAGACCGTCGAGCATTGGCAGGAAATCCTGCGCGTCAACCTGATCGGGCCGTTCCTCGCGGTGAAGTACGCCATGCCGCACATGGTCAAGCAGCAGTCCGGCGCGATCGTGCTGACCGCCTCTGTCGCCGGCCTCAAGGCCGGCGCGAGCGGGCATCCCTATGCCGCGAGCAAGGCCGGCGTGATCAGCCTGGTGCAGACCACGGCGTATTCGCTCACCGGCACCGGCGTGCGCATCAATGCGGTCTGCCCCGGCCTGATCGAAACAGGCATGACCAAGCCGATCTTCGACCGCGCCAAGGAGCGCGGCACCCAAGACAAGATCGGCCAGCTCAACCCGCTCAAGCGGCCGGGACAGCCGCACGAGCTCGCGGCGATGGGACTGTTCCTGGCGAGCGACGAGGCTTCGTATGTGAACGGCCAGGCGTTCCCGGTCGACGGCGGCTTGACGGCATCGATGCCGTATACGGGCAAGCCGGTTTAGTTCGCGGTGTCCCGGACGCGACGCAGCGCGTAAGCGATGCGTTGCAGAGCCGGGATCCAGCAGGCTGCAGAACTCGCTGCAACATAGGCCCCGGCTCTGCAGCGCACCGCCGAACCGGACGATGCTTCGCATCGCCGGGGAGGCGCTGCGCTGCGTCCGGGGCACGAGAGCGATGCTCGGCGCGATACTGCCTCAACATCGTCATTGCGAGCGCAGCGAAGCAATCCAGGACTGCATCCGCGGAAAGACTCTGGATTGCTTCGCTGCGCTCGCAATGACGGAGCAAGTGGCGCCGGCGCCGTTCTGCGACGGACATCTCATTTGCGGACACACCTTCGCATCCTCGCGGCGGACTCGCCCGAGCTTTGCTCACCCTCAATTGAAAGAGGGCGCAGGGAAGACCGGGTGCGGCCGGGCACCCACGGTCCACTGTGCGAAAGGTGGCAACGAAGAATTTGCACAGCGGCATACAGGTGAAGCCAAACATCCGGCCTTCCCTGCGCAGTGGCTTTACGGCTTATGTCGTGCTCTCCCCGGGGAGCGATGCACTATTGCCCCCGTCGCCTTGCGGATGGCTGACGCGTGGGCCCGGTTGGGCCGCTCACATCACCACAAGACTTGGCGCACAGACCCCGGGCGCCAGGACCACACGATTTTGCCGTACGCAAGCCGCACCCGTCGTTGGCGCGAGGTCTTCGCTCACGGCTCTCCGCCCTGCGAAGCTTTTCGCGCCGATGTGGCCCGCGTCCACCGCCGCCCGGCCCACGTTCGTGACGATCGCGATACGCCCCTCTTCCTTGGGCCGGGTGGCGCGAAAAATATGCGATTTCCGAATTTCGGTAAAGTGGAATATTTTCACTCCGCGTGCGTTGACCTAGCGCTCGCGTGTTTTGCCCGTCGGGCAACGCAAGGGATGGTAGACCTCCCCTCGTCATTCCGGGGCGCGACGAAGTCGCGAGCCCGGAATCCATTTCGCAGCGGGTGATGCGGCCCGATGGATTCCGGGCTCGATGCTGCGCATCGCCCCGGAATGACGGCTGGGGTGTTGATTTGCCCGACCGGCCGCCACATTGGTATGGTTCCTGCAGGCGCTTCAGCCTTCCTGCTCTCCAACAGAACATCACAATGCCAAGCTCAAGACCCGACCGCATCCGAAAGCTCCTCGCCGACCTCGTTTCGTTCGACACCGTCAGCGACCGCACTAACCTGCCCCTGATTGCCCATATCGAGAGCTATCTCGCCGCGTTCGGCCTCAAGGGTGAGCGCATCGTCGACGAGACCGGCGAGAAGGCTTCGCTCTGGGTCACGATCGGGCCGGAGGATCGGCCGGGCTTCGTGCTGTCGGGCCATACCGATGTGGTGCCGGTCGTGGGCCAGGACTGGAGCCATGATCCGTTCAAGCTGGTGGAGCGCGACGGCAAGCTCTACGGCCGCGGCACCACCGACATGAAGGGCTATGTGGCGGTGTGCCTTGCCATGGTCCCTGAGATGGTGGAGGCGAGACTTCAGACGCCGATCCATCTGGCGATCTCCTATGACGAGGAGATCGGCTGCGTCGGCGTGCGGCCGATGCTGCACGAGGTCGCGAAGAAGACGGTCCGGCCGCTCGGCGCCTTCATCGGCGAGCCCACCCAGATGCAGGTCATCATCGGCCACAAGGGCAAGCACGGTGTACGCGCCACGTTCCACGGGCTCGCGCGTCATTCCTCGATCGCGCCCGACGGCGTCAATGCGATCGAATATGCCGCCGAGCTGATCGTCGAGATCCGCCGCCGCGCCGTGGCGCTGGCGGCCGTGCGGTCGACAGACAACCTCTACGACGTCCCGCATTCGACGCTGCTCACCAGCATCGTGCACGGCGGCGCAGCGCTGAACATCGTGCCTGATACCTGCACCGTGGATTTCGAATGCCGCGGCATCGGCATCACCGAGTCCAAGGAGGTGACCGATGCGATCGTCGCCTGGGCCAAGGCCGAGATCGAGCCGGCGATGAAGGCGAGACATCCAGATTGCGGAATCGATTTCGAGGAGATCCTCGACTATCCCGCGCTCGACACCGCCGCCGACGCCGCCATCGTCACCTTGGCCAAGAGCCTGGCAGGGCGCAACGACCACGCCAAGGTCGCCTTCGGCACCGAGGCGAGCTTGTTCGCCGACATCGCCGACATTCCCTCCGTGGTGATCGGCCCGGGCTCGATCGCACAAGCGCATACGCCTGATGAGTTCGTGGAGATGGCGGAGCTGGAGAAATGCGCGGGGTTCGTGGAAAGGCTGATCGCGCATTGTGCGAAAGGGTAGTCCGCCGTCTTTGCGAGGAGCGAAGCGACGAAGCAATCCAGGCTGTCACCGCGGAACGACTCTGGCTTGCTTCGCTTCGCTCGCAATGACGGAGCGCGGGGGAAACACCTGTCCGGATATCGTCGCACTCATTGCGACTACGGGCTCACCGCGCCCTATCGCTCCTGCAAGGCCAGCCGCACGCCGACGGCGCAGTAGATGGTCCCGACCACTTTGCCCTGCCACTTCACCACCGCCGGATAGCGGCGCAGTAGCTTGCCGAGGCGGCCGGCGCCGACAGCGAATACGACGGTACTGACGAGACCGAGCAGCACGAAGACGACACCAAGAATGGCAAGCTGAAGTGCGGTCGCACCGTGCTCCGGCTTCACGAATTGCGGCAGGAACGCCAGGAAGAACAGTGCGGTCTTGGGATTGAGCACTTCGGTCAGTACGGCTTGGCGGAAGGCACGGCCCGCGCCAATCGCGGACGCGGCGCTGTTCAACTCGACCGGCGCCCTGTCGAGCATGGCGCGAATGCCGAGATAGATCAGGAAGGCCGCGCCTGCATATTTGACGATGCTGAACAGCAGCGCTGAGGTCGCGATGATCGCCGAGAGGCCCACGATCGCCATGCTGGTGTGGATCAAGTCACCGGCCGCAATGCCGGCGCCGGTCGCAATTCCCGCCCTTGTGCCGGAGCTTGCGGCGCGCGCCATGGTGAGCAGCGTCGCCGGGCCCGGGATGAACACAAAACCGAGGACGATGACGACGTAGGTGATGAGCGTGGCACGATCGATCATGGTCGAATCTCCGAAGCGGGTCAGCGTAGGAGGCTAGACGACGGCGAATAGTCCACCGGCGCCAGCAGGAGGTCCTCGATCTGCC
Source organism: Bradyrhizobium sp. USDA 223 (assembly GCF_044909005.1). Taxonomy (NCBI): domain Bacteria; kingdom Pseudomonadati; phylum Pseudomonadota; class Alphaproteobacteria; order Hyphomicrobiales; family Nitrobacteraceae; genus Bradyrhizobium; species Bradyrhizobium sp. USDA 223. The sequence goes on along the minus strand of NZ_JBIYDR010000001.1, from coordinate 1,637,487 downwards.
CTACCATGAGTCCGTGCTCCGCGTGAGTGACCCGCTTGATCTCGGCCCACTCGGCGTCCGCCATGAAGGCCGCCCATCCCGATGTCTTGGCCGCCTCATCGGGCCATTCCAGCAGATAGGCGAACTCGGTGCGATCGCCTGACTTCGTCTCCCACATCGCCACGATCTGGAAGCCGTATCGGGTTCACATAATGCGCGCGGCATGGTCGCAGAACCGGGCGTGAAAGGCAGCCTTGTTCTTTTCGAAGATTTCGTAGATACGCAATTGCTGGATCATGATCATTCTCCGTGCTTGGCGGAGATAGGATCGGGCCACGGGATGTCAAAGGTCGCCGCTCGGTCAGTCCGACAACGCGCGCCTGATGTCGTGGCCGTACAGCGCGTAGATTTCGAGCAATCTATCGAAGGTTATTCCACGCTGCTGCTCCACTGCTAGCGGGTGCTCGGTCGGCTCCAGTTCGACTTTTGGTCGCTGGCGGCCGCTCTGAAAATGCAGCCGGCATTTGAGATTGAGAGTGTCCGGGTAGCCTGCGAGGCGGTTCGAGAACCATCCAAAGCACGGTCCGAGCTTCGCCTGCTCGCCGCTGTCGAAACTCTCGACATAACGCTCGAAGTTTTGGCGCGACAGCGTCCCCCATACACCGAACCCGAAGCACTTGCCCTCACCGCCAATGATGGGCAGTTCGAGCACCGCGCGCACGAAGAAGTGCTCGCCGCGGAGAACGCAGAAATCCTCCGAGAGGAAGTCGCTGTTCAGATCGAGCGCACTGTTCGGTGCACTCCGCATCTTTCCCGGCCATTGCTCGGGATTGTCGCAAGCGAGATCGAATATGCCTTTGTGCTCGCCCTGGCAGGACTCGCAGCGCCATGGCCGCTCCCACATGCGGCGCCAACGCGGGTCGTTGGATAGATCGTTGTCCATCTCTTCGAAGCGGCCTCCACGTCATAAGCGAAAGGCGCGGCCATCAACCGCGCCTTCGCTCTTCCTACACCGCGCCGGCCTTCTGCGCATACTCCCACGACGCCTTCGACAGCGGCACGGTGCGCTTGGCGGATTCGAGCGCCTTGGCGTTGGCGGCGGTGCCGTCGCGGACGCGGCCGGCGATGCCCTGGGTGATGCCGGCGAGACGGAACAAATTGTAGGCAAAGTACCAGTTGAGATCAGGCACCGTCATCTCTGTGACGTTGCAATAGATCTGCGCGGCCTCTTCGAGGCTCGGGATGTTGAGCGCCTTGAGGTCGGCTCCCTCCAGGCCCGGCATGATCCACTGCATCAAGAGATAGGTGAAGTCGGCCATGGGATCGCCGAGCGTCGACAGCTCCCAGTCCAGCACCGCCTGCACGCGCGGTTCCGTCGCGTGGAAAATCATGTTGTCGAGGCGATAGTCGCCATGGACGATGGAGACGCGCGCCTGCTCTGGCACCGTCTTCGGCAGCCATTCGGCGACCTTCTCGAACTCCGGAATGTGCTGGGTCTCGGACGCGCGATATTGCTTGGTCCAGCGGTCGATCTGGCGGGCAAAATAGTTGCCGGGCTTGCCGAAGTCGCCGAGCCCGATGGCAACAGGGTCGAACATGTGGAGCTTGGCCAGCGTCTCGATCTTGCTAGTGAAGATCTGTCGGCGCGCATCGTTGTTCTGGCTCGGCAGCGTCGGATCCCAGAACACGCGCCCCTCCTCCATCGACATGATGTAGAAGGCAGCTCCAATGACGCCGTCGTCCTGGCACAGCGCATAGGCGCGCGCGACCGGAAAGCCCTGCTTTCCAAGCGCCGCGATCACCCGGTACTCGCGGTCGACGGCATGGGCCGACGGCAGCAATTTGCCGAACGGCTTGCGGCGCATCACGTAGGAGCGGTTCGGTGTGTTGAGGCGATAGGTCGGGTTGGACTGCCCGCCCTTGAACTGCAGCACCACAAGCGGGCCTTCGAAGCCTTCGACGTGCTCGCGCATCCAGGCCTCGAGCCGCATCTCGTCGAAGCGATGCCGCTCCTCGACCGGCTTGGTGCCCGAAAACTCCTCGTCTTTCCTGACGCCGTCAGCCACGGTCACGCTCCCTCTTCAGTCCGAACATGATCCTAATCGGTAACCGCTGACGCACTTGCGTCAAGCGGTTACCGCAATTGGATCATGTCCCGTCGTTTCTTCAAGTCGGGAGCGCCGCAGGGCTCCCCCGCTTAGTGATTGGGAGAGTTGGCATACTTCCGAAGTTCGAGCCTGGCAATGGCGCGGTTGTGGACCTCGTCCGGACCGTCGGCGAGACGGAGCGTGCGGATGTGGGCGTAGTCCTTGGCAAGGCCGGCCTCGTCCGAGACACCGCCGCCGCCGAAGGCCTGGATCGCCTCGTCGATGATCTTCAGCGCCATGTTGGGCGCCGCGACCTTGATCATGGCGATCTCGGCCTGCGCGGTCTTGTTGCCGACCTTGTCCATCATGTCGGCCGCCTTGAGACACAGAAGACGCGTCATCTCGATGTTGGTGCGGGCCTCGCCGATGCGCTGCTCCCACACGCTGTGCTCGACGATTTTTTTGCCGAACGCGGTGCGCGAGGCAAGCCGCTTCACCATCTTCTCTAACGCCTCCTCGGCCTTGCCGATGGTTCGCATGCAGTGATGGATACGGCCCGGACCGAGGCGGCCCTGTGCGATCTCGAAGCCGCGGCCTTCGCCGAGCAGGATGTTCTCCTTCGGCACGCGCACGTTCTCGAGCAGCACCTGGGCATGGCCGTGCGGCGCATCGTCGAAGCCGAACACGGGCAGCATCTTCTCGACCTTGATGCCGGGCGTGTCGAGCGGAACCAGGATCTGCGACTGCTGCTGGTGCTTGGCCGCCTTGAAATCGGTCTTACCCATCAGGATCGCGATCTTGCAACGGGGATCGCCGACGCCGGACGACCACCATTTGCGGCCGTTGATGACGTAATGGTCGCCGTCGCGTTCGATGCGAGTCTCGATGTTGGTGGCGTCGGACGAGGCCACCGCCGGCTCCGTCATCAGGAAGGCGGAGCGGATCTCGCCGTCCATCAGCGGGCGCAGCCACTTGCGCTTCTGCTCCTTGGTGCCGTAGCGAATGAACACTTCCATGTTGCCGGTGTCGGGCGCGGAACAATTGAACACTTCCGAGGCCCACGTGATGCGGCCCATCTCTTCCGACAGCAACGCGTATTCGAGATTGGTCAGTCCCGCGCCGCGGAATTCGTCGTCCTCATGCTCGCTCGGCGGCATGAACATGTTCCAGAGGCCTTCGGCCTTCGCCTTCTTCTTGAGCTCCTCGAGAACAGGGATCACCTTCCAGCGGTCGCCGCTCTTGTCCTGCTGATCGTAGATCGGCACTGCCGGGCGCACGTGCTTGGCCATGAAGGACCGCACGCGGTCGAGCCATTCCTTTTGCTTGGGCGACATATCGAAGTCCATGCGACGCTCCTCTCTCTCACTGGTCCTTTTGCGCCGGACTGTCCTCCCGCTTCGCGCGGCCCGCAAGCGCAAATGCGCGTCCTTGCGGACCTGTCGAAACCCGGCTGCAGCTGCGAACGAGTCCCGATTGCGGATTGACTTTTCCGGCCTTCAAACGATAGTTTCATACAACTGTTTGAATTGCAACTCCCCTCCCCGAGGGCACCCATGGCCAGCGATCATACGAGGTCTGCCATTCTCGCCGCCGCCGAGCGGCTCTATGCCGATCGCGGCTTCGGCGACGTGACGCTGCGCGACATCGTCGCGGAGGCGGGCGTCAACCTCGCCGCGGTGAACTATCATTTCGGCTCGAAGGACGAGTTGATCGCGGAATTGTTCGTCTCGCGGTCGATCGCCACCAACCGCGAGCGCCTGCGCGAGTTGAAGGCGGCGGAGGAGCAAGGCGGCGGCCGCGCGTCGATCGAGGTGATCCTGCACGCACTGGTCGGGCCGACCTTGCGCGGCTGCCTGGGACCTGAGAACCAGCGCTCGACCGCGGCGCGCTTCATGATCCGCGCCTCGATCGAATCCGTGCCGCCGATCCGCCGCATCAAGAACCGCGAGATCGACCATTTGCGGAAATTCGCCGGCGCGATGCGGCGATCCCTGCCCGAGCGCAGCGACGTCGATATCTATTGGGGCCTCAATTTCGCGCTCGCGATGGCGCATCACACCATCCGCGAGAGCGAACGGCTGACCAAGCTCTCGGAGGGCAAATGCGACCTCGACGACGTCGAGGACGTGGTCGCGCGCGTCGTCAGCGTGGCGACGATGGCGCTGACGGCGGGACGGACGGAGCCGAAGGCGCCATCAAAGGTGGCGGCGCGTTAGCGCGGATGGGCGTTGACGGTACGGAGCTGGAAGCCGCATTCGCGGTGCGCTCCCTCGCCCCGTTCTTACGGGGAGAGGGTTGGGGTGAGGGGCCTCTCTCCACACGTGCGGTCTTCGGGAGACCTGTACCCCCTCACCCGGATCGCAAGAGCGATCCGACCTCTCCCCGCAAGCGGGGCGAGGTGAAGTAAGCGGCTTCAGGCGATGCAGTCGATCTGATCGGAGAATGCTGGGCGGGACTACACCCGCTGCGGCATTTCCTCGGCCTCTTCCTTGGCGAGCAACAGCAGCATCTCGATGCCCATCTCGCCTTCCTGCGGCGAGCGGATGAACTTGATCTCGTCAGCGCTCTGCCGCAGCGCGGCAATGATGGCGACGGCCTGATTGGCGGTGGCCGCCTCGGTCGCCAGAATGGCCTTCTGGTCCTTGGCCTGGAACCCGATCGTGTAGGACATTCACTTCCCTCCCCGACTTCAAGTGGAGAGATCGAATCAGAGTCGGAGGCAAAGCGGAAGCCTGTGCGACTACGGACCGGGATTACTTGGGGATTGCGGGTAAGCTTCACGCAAGCCCCGGCCTGGCGCGCGCGTCCACGGCTGTCACAATATAGTCGCGCTGCGCATGAATCCCGGCCTCTTGGCCCCAGGCGCGGAACAGAGCGTCAGATGATGCCCTGCGCCTTCAGCTGCTCGATCTTTCCGGCATCATAGCCGAGCTTGCCGCCGAGCACCTCCTGGGTGTGCTCGCCCAGAAGCGGCGGGGCGCGATAGTCCTTGATCGGGGTCGCCGAGAGCGTCAGCGCGTTGCGGACCAGCGACAGATCGGGCTCGAAGGGATGGTTCACCTTCACGCGCATGCCGCGCGACTGGACGTGCGGGTCGGAGAACACCTGCTCGAAATTGTTGATCGGCCCCGAGGGCACGCCGGCCTCCTCCAGCTTCTCCAGCCAGTAGGCCACCTTTTGCTTCAGGAACAGGCCGGCGAAGATCGCCATGATCTCCTTGCCGTGCACGACGCGGTCGTTGTTCTTGACGAAGCGCGGATCGTTCGCGAGCTCGGGCTGGCCGAGCACGGCGCAGGTGCGCTGAAACTGGCCGTCATTGCCGACCACCAGCATCAGTTCGCCGTCGGCACAGCGGAACACGCCGGCGGGCATGCCGCCATTGCCCCAGGTGCCGCGGCGCGGCGGCGTCTTGCCGTTGACGAGGTAAATTTGGAGCCAGTGCGACAGCGATGCGATCACCGTATCGAACAGGCAGACGTCGATGTGCTGTCCCTGCCCGCCATTGGCATCGCGATGGTAGAGCGCCGAGAGAATTCCGATCGAGGCGTTCATGCCGGTCATGTAGTCGACGATCGACGGGCCGACCTTCATCGGGCCCTCGCCGGGCTCGCCGTCGATATGGCCGGTGACGCTCATCAGGCCGCCCATCGCCTGCAGGATGGCGTCGTAGCCGGCGCGCGGCGCGTAAGGTCCGGTCTGGCCGAAGCCGGTCACCGAGCAATAGATAATGCGGGGATTGATCGCCTTGATGGTCTCGTAGTCGAGACCATAGCGCTTGAGATCGCCGACCTTGTAGTTCTCCATGAAAACGTCGGCGTCCTTGGCGAGCTCGCGGACGATCGCCTGCCCTTCCGGCTTGGCGATGTTGACGGTGACCGACTTCTTGTTGCGGTTGGCGCAGAGATAGAACGAATTGTTGTTGTTGGCCTTGCCCTCGGGGTCGGCGAGGTAAGGCGGACCGAAAGCGCGCGCGTCGTCGCCGGTGCCCGGCCGCTCGATCTTGATCACCTCCGCGCCGAGATCGCCCAGCATCTGGGCCGACAGCGGCCCGGCCAGCACGCGGGTGAGGTCAAGGATCTTGATGCCTGAGAGCGGCAGGGCCGACATGTCGATTTCCTCCGGGGAACTAACCTTGGCGCAGCGGCGGGATCGCGGGGCCGCGCTCCCTGCCGATACCACCATTTTCGCACGCTGAGCACTGCACTGGCGGCATACGGCTATCTCCTGCCGGGCCTGAGGTGATCGCCGTCCGCAAACTTTCCGCGCCGCGAATATTGCGTGATCGGCTCAGGTCACGACCGCCGGCTGTCGCGGCCGGCGGCGAGCGAGCAGAACGAGGATCAGCACCGTCGCGCAGGAGAACACCAGCGTGAGACCGAGCGCAGCACGGCTGCCGAACTCCGTCAGCAGGCCCGCGAGCAATGGCGGCGAGATCGCGGAGGCGAGGTTGAGCGGCAGCGAGATCATCGACATCGCCTTGGCGAACTCGGCCTGGTCATAGAACACCAGCGGGATGGTCGCCCGCGCCACCGCCATTGCGCCGCTGCCGGCGCCATAGAGCAGGATGAAGACCGCGACCGCCCAGGTGGCGCCCTCGCTCGACATCAGCAGCAGCATGGCGACCGGCAATGCACTGCCCGCGACGAGCCCGGTCGTGATGCCGTCCCATCGTCCGCCGCCGAGAAAATCCAGCCCGCGGGCGCTGACCTGGATCACGCCCAGCATCGAGCCGAACAAAAGCGCCTGAGCCGGCGCCAGCCCCTCCGCCCGCAACAGCTCGATCAGGATCGCACTGACGCCGAAATTGACGAAGGCGTTCAGCGTGATCGCGGCGACGACGAGGCCGAACGTGCTCCGTGCGATCGCGGGCGGCGGCGATCGCTTGGCCGGCGCGGCGCCCTCGTCCTTTGTGATCTTCCGGCGCGGCGCGCCGAACGCATAGAGCGGGAGGCTGACGAGGAGCATCATCGCTGCGTAGACCAGGCAGGTCCCCCGCCAGCCGAGGTGACCGCTCAGGAACGAGGTCGTCGGCCAGAAGATGCTGCTGGACAGGCCCGTCACCAGCATCAGCGCGCCGATCGCGTTCTTGGCCTGCCTTCCTGCGATCTCGTTCAGCATGATATAGGCGCCGGTCGACAGCGTGGCGCTGCCGGCGATGCCCAGGACGATCCACGCGGCGAAATACAACACCGGCTCGCGCGCCAGCGACAGCAGCACGAAGCCCGGCGCAGTGACGATCGTGCCGACCATCATGACCGTCCGCGCGCCATGCCGCGCAAACGACTTGGCGAGCAACGGGCCACACAGCCCCATCGAGACGTAGAGAACGGACGTGCCGGCGAACACCGCCGGCAGGCTCATGCCGAGATCGGCGGCGAGATCGCGCCCGACGATGGCGGGAAGCCCGATCGTGCCCCATCCGACCAGCTGCGTGGTGGCAAGCATCAGCAGGACCCCGATGAGCCTGCCGTCAAATTTCAAGAACTGCATTCCAAACGTCGCCTGCCCGGCAGGCGCAGATTGCGCCGGCGCACATCTCTTAGCGGGAGATCGCAGAACCGAGGAATGTCAGTTCCGAATGCCATGGAAGCCTGCTTCGCAGAGCGGCGACAGCCAGACCTGAATTGACATGGACCACTCTCTGGTCCATTTTATGGAAACGCGAAGAGGGACAATGCGATGCGGGTCTCCGTCACCGAGGCCAAGGGCCAATTGACCGATCTCGTCCGTCGCGCCGAAGCCGGCGACGAGGTGATCCTGACGCGACATGGACATCCAGCGGTGCGGCTCGTTCCGATCAAGCGTCCTGCCGACGCTGCGACCCGGCGCGCGGTGCTCGAGGCCGCCCGCAAGAGTGGTGCGGCCAAAGCTCTTCCCGGCCCGGATGCGGCGCGCAGCCAGGACTTTCTCTTCGGCAACGATGGACTGCCGGAATGATCGCAGTCGATACGTCGGCGCTCATGGCAATCGTGCTCGACGAGCCGCAAGCCGATGCCTGCATCGCTGCGCTTCAGACCGCGGACGAAATCCTGATCTCGGCCGCCACCGCGGCAGAGAGCCTGATCGTCGCTGCACGCCGCGGCGTGTACGAAGAGATGAAGAATCTGATCGCACATCTCGGCCTGAACGTGATCTCGGTGACCCAGGCATCCGCCGAACGCGTGGCGCAGATCTACTCGCTTTGGGGCAAGGGCAATCATCCTGCCGGCCTCAACTTCGGCGACTGTTTCGCCTACGATATCGCCAAGGAGCATGGCTGCGCGCTGCTCTATGTCGGTGATGACTTTGCGAAGACCGATATCGCAGCAATCGCTTAAGTCGACAGGGCGTAACGCCGCTGACGTTCGACGAGCCGATAGCCCGCCACGCCCTCACGCAGTGTGGCCGGGATCCACGTGCTTCGGCGTCTTCTTCTCGCGCTGCGGTGTCATCTTGGCCGGATCGGGCGCGCCCGGCACGCCGCGCGGGCCGAGCTGCTCGCGCTGGATGTCGTCCTCGGAGCGGGATGGCTCGACGCCGTTGGGCTCACGGGGCCTGGTCATCGCGTCTTCCTTCTCAAGCGTTGTCCCGGACGCCGAGCGCGTTGCCTCCCGCCTCGCGGCCGGGCACGCTGACCTGAACTTCATGTCCCTCACGCAGCGCGAGGGATGCGGCGGCGACTGCGGACTCGAACGCGGCTTCCTTGGTGGCGTAGGTGTTCTTGACGTCGCCGTCGTGCAGCACGCCCCATTCGTCCCGCACCGGCACGATGGCATATTGCGCAAGGCCCATTGTCCAAACTCCTGGCTCTAGATTTCAGAAAAAAGGTCTGCACGATAACGCGCCGGCGGGCCTAACGTTGCGTCAGCTGCGGATGGGTCGCGCTCACCCGCCAGACCGTGTTGCCGCTGTCGTCCGCAACCAGAAGCGCGCCGGTCTTGTCGATGGCAACACCAACGGGGCGGCCGCGCGCCTGGTTGTCGCTGTTGAGGAACCCGGTGACGACGTCCTGCGGCGGGCCGTTCGGCTTGCCGTCTTTGAACGGCACGAACACGACCTTGTAGCCGTTCAGCACATGCCTGTTCCAGCTGCCGTGCTCCCCGACGAAGGCGCCGCCGCGATAGGCGGCCGGCAGGCTGGTGCCGGTGTTGAAGGCGAGCCCGAGCGGGGCGACATGCGAGCTCAGCGCATAATCCGGCACGATTGCCCTGACGACGAGATCCGGCCGCTCCGGCTTGACGCGGGGATCGACGTGCTGGCCGAAATAGCTGTAGGGCCAGCCATAGAAGCCGCCGTCCTTCACCGAGGTCATGTAATCGGGCACGAGATCGGGACCGAGCTCGTCGCGCTCGTTGACCACCGTCCAGAGTGCACCGGTCTGCGGCTCGAAGCTAAGGCCGTTGGGATTGCGCAGGCCGCTTGCGAACACGCGCCAGCGGCCGCTGGCGCGATCGACCTCGAGGATGGCGGCGCGGTTGTGCTCGGCCTCCATGCCCTTCTCGGCGACGTTGCTGTTGGAGCCGACGCCGGCATAGAGCTTCGCGCCATCGGGACTGGCGACCAGGCTCTTGGTCCAGTGATGGTTGATCGGACCGCCCGGCAGCGGCGTCAGCACCGTGGCCGGGGCGGTGATCTTGGTATCCCCTTCCGTGTAGGGATATCTGACGATGGCATCGGTGTTGGCGACGTAGAGATCGTTGCCGACCAGCGCGACGCCGAACGGTGAGTTGAGATGATCGAGGAAGACGCTTTGCGTCTCCGGCACGCCGTCGCCATTGCTGTCGCGCAGCAGCGTGATGCGGTTGCTCTCGCCGCTGTCGCCGCCGGAGGTCGCCAAGGACATGACGAAGCCCACCAGGACGTCCTTGGGCCGTTTGATCGGCGCGCGCTTCGGCGGCCTGGATTCCACCACCAGCACGTCGCCATTCGGGAGCACGTAGAGCGAGCGCGGGTGCTGCAAGCCCGTGGCAAAGGCCTTGGCCTGCAAGCCCTGCGCAACCGTCGGTGTCTCGTCCTTCTTCCAGCCGACGATGCGGGCAATGTGGACCGGCGGCAGCAGATATTGTTGGATCTCAGGCAGTACCGGGTTGGCGCCCACTTGCGCGTTGGGATCGCCGCTGCCGTCGTTGCAGCCGGCCAAGCCCAGCAGCGACGCGCACAGCAGCGCGCGGATCATCGCAGATGTCATCGTGCAACTCCCACGCCGTGGCGATAGACCATGGCCCAACCGAGCCAGCCGGTGACGGTGAGGATAAGCGCGGTGATCCCCGACAGAACCAGCCCGCTCGGCCACACCGAGGTCCAGCCATCGCGCATGTGGATCATGAGATTGACGATCGAAAGGATCAGCACCACGGCATTGCCGATCAGATGCGGCCAGGCCGGCGCCTGCGCCCGCACCAGCCGGTTGCCGAGGAAGTCGATCAGGCCCACGATCGCCGCCAGCACGCCGAAGATGATTCCGGCGAGCAGCAGCCAAGCCGAAAAATCCGCCCACATGATCTCGGCGCTGGCGACATAGGCGATGTCGGTCAGCAGCGCCCCGACAAAACACGTGATTGGGATCGGCACCAGCATGGGATGAATCGGATGACCCGCGATCTGCGCGGTGGAACGCACGCGCATGGCGTCTTGCACGGTTGGCCTCGTGACTTTTAGCCTTGCCCCCACGGCGAACTCCCGCTCATGACGAAGGTTCCTCCGCATGCTGCATCAGACCGGAGCGAGGCTGCACCGCGCAAGGGGAACTGAATGGGACATCCGGAAGTCTTGACTGGATCAGGCTTTCGGAGACCGCAGCGTGGATCAGTCTGGCGACGGCGCCTCATTCAACCCAGCATCCAAGCTCGACGGCGTGTCGCGGCGCCAGACCAGGCAGATCGAATCCCAGAGCAGGCCAAGCGCCGCGCTGATCCATGAGACGATCCGCGCCGAAGGCGAGCAGGAGCTGGAGCGGCGATGGTGGGCCATCGTCCTGTCCGGTTTTGCCGCCGGCCTTTCGATAAGCCTGTCGTTGATCGTTCAGGGCGAGTTGCATGCGCTGATCTCGGATGAGGCGACCCGCCGCCTAGTTGCTCCGCTCGGCTACACCGTCGGCTTCCTGGTCGTCGTGCTGGGACGACAACAGCTCTTCACCGAGAACACGCTGACACCGATCCTGCCGCTGTTGCACAACAGGGATCTCGGCACCTTGGCAAGCGTGCTCAAGCTCTGGATCCTGGTTCTCGCCTCGAATATCGCAGGGACCTGGGCGGCCGCCTCCGTCCTCGCTCGCACCAGCATCTTCGAACCTCGCATCGTGGACGCCTTCATCGATCTCAGCCGGCCGACGATCGAGGGGACGTTCTCAAGCACCTTCGTCAGGGCCATCTTCGCCGGCTGGCTGATCGCCTCGATGGCCTGGCTTCTTCCGGCTGCCAAAGGCTCGCGCGCACACATCATCGTAGTGATGACCTATGTGGTCGCACTCGGCCAGTTCTTGCACATCGTCGCGGGTTCGATCGAGTGCGCCTTTCTGGTGCAGAGCGGCCTGGCCTCGTTCAGCCAATATGCCTCCGACTTCTTCCTGCCCACGCTACTCGGCAATATTATCGGCGGAACGACCCTGGTTGCGCTGCTGAACTACGGACAGGTCGCCGCCGAAATCGATAGCCACAGGGAATAGAGCCTGCACGAAGCGGCTGCTTTGGACAGGAACGATAGCGACGAGCTGGGTTTGCCCTCGCAATCAACGCGGTCAAGCAGGATCATTCATGAGCATCGAGAGCAAGAGCCCATTCGACAAGGAACCGGCCGAAGGATCACGCGACATCATTGATCGCGAACTTCAGCGCGGCGACGAGGCCGACAAGAACAAGGTCGATCATCTCCCCGGCGTGAAGGTCGGCGGACAGCTTCAAGGCGGCGCGCTCGATCGCGCACGGAAGGGACGCGAGCGACGGGACGAGGAATAGCTGATCGGCCGTCAAGCCACGGGCGGCTATCGTGGAAACGCCCTGCTGGGATATCGCGTCCAACAGGTTCTGGAGCGGGTGAAGGGAATCGAACCCTCGTATTCAGCTTGGAAGGCTGCTGCTCTACCATTGAGCTACACCCGCGTTACGGGCTCCCTAACACGGCCGGGCTGCGGTCTCAACTGCCCAGGAGGTCGCTTTCCGGCGTCTTCGGCGGCCTAGCGAACCACCCGGGTTCCTGCGGACCCCGCCGCCCCTTATCAGCGGCGCAATCGCCACCTATATCGAGGTTTCCCGAAACCAACGAAAGGAGGTGATCCAGTGTCTTATCTCAAGCGCTGTCACCTCGCTGGGATCGCCCGCTAGGCTTTGAGTAGGGCTTGGCATCGGGGCGCTCTCAGCCCTGGACCAGCGAGCAAGAAATCGGGCGCGGCGGGACCTCCCCGCCGCGCCTTTTTCGTCTGTCGCCGCGGCTCAGGCGGGCGGCTCGCCGGCAAGCACCTCGCGAATCTTCTGCGACAGCTCCGCCTTGCGGTATGGCTTGAACAGCAGCGCCACGCCGGGATCGAGATGTCCGTCGTGGACGATGGTGTTGTCGGTATAGCCGGAGGTGTAGAGCACCCTCACGCCCGGCCGGCGGAGCCTGACGGCTTCGGCCAATTCATGCCCGTTCATGCCGCCGGGCATGATGATGTCCGTGAACAGCAGATCGAATCCGGCACCCTGGTCGACCAGCGTCAGCGCGGACGCGCCGTCGCTCGCAGCGAGCGTGCGGTAGCCGAGACCGCCGAGTTGCGCGATGACATAGCCCTGGACCAGCGGATCGTCCTCCACCACGAGTATCGTCTCCCGCCCGCGCGCCGTGGCGGGCGTTTGAACCGGCGCCGTCCTGGCCACCGCCTCGCCCTTTGCCCGCGGCAGGAACAGCCGCATCGCGGTGCCGCGCCCCTCCTCGCTTTCGATCGCGACGGCGCCGCCGCTCTGGCGGGCAAAGCCGTAGACCATGCTCAGCCCCAAACCGGTGCCGCGGCCGACCCCCTTGGTGGTGAAGAACGGCTCGAATACGCGATCGCGGATATCGGCCGGAATGCCGTGACCGGTGTCGCCGACTGCAACCATCACGAAGGCGCCGCGCACGCCCTCGCCGGCGGTCCCCGTGCCGTCGAACTCGCGGTTTCCTGTCTCGAGGATGAGCTTGCCGCCGCCCGGCATCGCGTCGCGCGCATTGACGGCGAGGTTGACGATCGCGGAGGACAGCTGTGACGGATCCACCATCGCGGACCAGGCCTCGTCGGCGAGCCGCGTCTCGATCTCGATTTGCTCGCCGAGCATCGGCCTCAGCAGCTTCGCGGTCTCGACCACGAGCGCGTTGACGTCGATCTCGCGCGGCTCCAGCGGCTGGCGGCGCGCGAAGGTCAGGAGTTGCGAGGTGATCTCCGCCCCGCGCGCGGCCGCATCATCGATCAATTGCGCGATCGCGGCCAGCTCGGGCTTGTCCGCAAGCCCCTCCTGGATGATCTCGATCGTGCCGGTGATGACCGTGAGCACGTTGTTGAAATCGTGCGCCACGCCGCCGGTGAGCTGGCCGATCGCGTCCATCTTCTGGGATTGACGCAGCCGCTCCTCGGTCTCGTGCTGCGCGGTGAGGTCTGTCGCGGAGCCGCGGTAGCCCAGGAAGCGTCCATCCGCGTCGAAAACCGGCTTGCCGTTGACGCTGAAATGATGCATCCGCCCCCGCGTGTCGCGTCCGCGATATTCGAATTTGCGGAACGGCTCGTGACGGTCCAGCGCCGCCAGATGCGCGCGCCATTTCTCGGCCTCGGTATCGCGATCGAGCGCGGTATCGATGCGACGCGTGCCGATCCGCACTTTTGGATCCATGCCGAAGGCAATCACCCGGTCAGAGAGGTAGGTGAAGCGATGGTCCGGCCCGGTCTCCCAGAACCAGTCGGACGCGGTCTCGGCATAGTCGCGGAAACGCTCTTCGCTCGCCCGCGCTTCCGCTTCGGCGCGCCGGCGGATGGCGAGCTCGCGCTCGAGATTGGCATTGGCCTCGCGCAGCTCGCCATAGGCCTGCTGGAGGTTCGCGCACATGGCGTTGAAGGCCTCGATCACCGTGTCCAGCTCGTCGGCGCCGGAGGACCGCCGGCGCTCCAGACGTAACGGCGGTGGCGGCCGGGTCACGCTGTACTTGCTGACGTACTCGGCAATGGCCGCAAGCGTATCGATGTCGGTCAGACCAGGCTTCGCCGCCATCGGCGCGATGGCGCGGCTGCGCTCGGCGTCCTCGTCACCTGCGTTGACCATGCACCATGTCCCGAAATGGCGGCTCGCTGCTGCGGTCGAGCGGTTGCAGTCTCGCGCATTCCATGGGTTGAGACGCCCGTCTCGTCACCCGATGCAAGCGACATCCCGTCGGCCCGCGAGCTCGAGGTCGGCAAGTCACGTCTTCCGCCCCCGCGGCGGGACTGCTGGGCAAACTACCACTGCCCGTGCAGGAATCACATCGGTGAAAGTCCGGTATGGCTCGCGGAACGAGCGGGGCAGTGATTGCTGGCAGCCGGCGTGCAAGCACCAACTTCCGGTAGATAGCACATGCATTCTGACCCTGGGGTAGCGACGCGCGGCCGACGGCGGCGAGATGCTGCGCGAGCCCTTGGTCAAGCAGGTCTTGAGCGGGCAACGACGAACGCTGCGTCAGCCAGCGCGAAGCCGCTCGCGCAGCGCGACGGCGGCGATCAGCATGCCGACGCACCAGGCCACCACCGCGCGGTGCGGCTCCTCGCCGAGCAGCACCGTGAACAGGCTCGTCAGAAGGCACGGGACGATGGCCTTGGAAGTCCGGCTCATCAGCGCGAGCAGGAACGGCATCGCCGCGATCGAGATTTGCAGAACGTCCATTTCGAACGCCGGCCTCGCCGCAAGGCTTCAGAAGCCGAAGAAGTTGGACACGCGCCGCCGTTTGCCGCGCCGGCTTTCGACGATCCGCTCACCGCCGTTCTCAGCCGAGCTGCCGTAATAGCGGTGATGGCCGGCCTGGTCGTGCAAATCGGCCGGCTCCGACTGCCCTGCCCGCCGCGCGTCGCAGATGATCTTAATGGTATGACCCGACATTGCCGCCTCCAGCAAAGAACTTGTTGTTTATGGTCCATCAGTCGCGACCAGTTCCGGCGGCGTTCACATGGGCGAGGACGCAATCGGGTTTCAGGACGGTTTCGCCGCTTGCCGGCCACGCAATATTTTGCTTCGGAAGTGTCGGCACGGGCTGCCGTGCCACGTCCTCAGGACTTGCGCAGAAACAAAAGCAGAAAAGAACGAGGTGACGATGCTGTACGCCATCCTGGCCTATCACGTGGAAGACGAGGTCCTGTCCTGGACGCCGGAGCAGGACGCCGCGGTCGTCGCCAAGGTCATCGAGGTTCAGGCGCCGCTGCGGGCCAGCGGACAGTTTGGTCCGGCGGCCCGGCTGGATGAGACCCGGAAGGCCCGCACCTTGCGGGGTCCCGGCGCGGGAATGGTGCTGGACGGGCCGTTTGCCGAGACCAAGGAGCAGCTTCTCGGCTTCCACTTGATGCAATGCGCCACCGAGGAGGAGGCGATCGAAGCGGCGCGGAAGCTGCGCGCGGTCAATCCGACGGCGGTGTACGAGATCCGCCCGGTCAAGCTTTACGTGCCGGCCGATGGGTTCGGCGCGACGTAGAAGCGCTGGATCAGGAGCCCCCCAAAGGCAAAACACCAGACGTAGGGCGCGATATGCGGCGCAAACGCTGCAACGATGGTGCCCGGGATGAACACGGCGACCGGAAACAGCGAAGCCATGATCTCGCGGCTCCAGCCGCGCAGGATGGTCCACCACAGCAGGGCATTGAGGCCGCCGATCGTGGTCAGGTGCAGGCCGTAGAGCACCGCCACCGCGCTGCTCATGGCGTAGTTGGTGTAGAGCCCGTTGGTGACCGGCAGCAGCACGATCGAGAGCAGGAAGAACAGGTTGAGGACCACCATGCCGCGGCTGCCGACGGGCTGACGTGCCAGCCGGCGGTGATGGCTGATCCAGAACACCCCCGCGATGATGAAGCTGAGCGCGAAGCCGGCAAGCTTGCCGGAATACACTCGGGCCAGATCGTTCCAGTCGGGCGCGCCACTGAACACTGCCGCCTTCGGCAGATCGTAGGCCAGCAGCGTCATGGCGACGCCGAAAATGGTGTTGCTGAGCGACTCCAGCCGCCGCATCTCGAATTGTTCGGGCTTGAGCTCGGTCATCTCGCCATGGGA
Organism: Bradyrhizobium sp. USDA 223; assembly: GCF_044909005.1. Taxonomy (NCBI): domain Bacteria; kingdom Pseudomonadati; phylum Pseudomonadota; class Alphaproteobacteria; order Hyphomicrobiales; family Nitrobacteraceae; genus Bradyrhizobium; species Bradyrhizobium sp. USDA 223. The sequence continues at coordinate 1,621,217 of NZ_JBIYDR010000001.1, read as the reverse complement.
TGCTGGAACCAAAGGGCTGTCTTCCCCTAAATCCTAATTCCAGTTCCGTCCAGCCGCATTGCGATTCGCGCCGGGATCGCCGAGTCTGATCCTTTCACCGGGGCGATTCGTGGCGACATATCTGGACACGCTCAATGCGGAGCAGCGCCGCGCCGTCGAGCATGGCGTGGCCGACGGCGCAATCGTGGGCGGCCCCCTGCTCGTCATCGCCGGTGCCGGCTCCGGCAAGACCAACACGCTCGCCCACCGCGTCGCGCATCTGATCGTCGCAGGCGCCGATCCCCGCCGCATCCTGCTGATGACGTTCTCCCGACGCGCGGCGGCGGAGATGGCCGGAAGGGTCGAGCGCATCGCGCGCAAGGTGCTGGGCGAGAATAACGCCGCAATTATGCGTGATGCGCTGACCTGGGCCGGCACCTTCCACGGCATCGGCGCGCGGCTGTTGCGCGAATATGCCGAGCGGATCGGCGTCGATCCCGCCTTCACCATCCATGACCGCGAGGATTCCGCCGACCTGATGAACCTGGTCCGGCACGAGCGCGGCCTATCGAAGACCGAGAGCCGCTTTCCGGCCAAGGGCACCTGCCTGTCGATCTATTCCCGCTGCGTCAATGCCGAGATGGAGATCGAGAAGGTGCTCGCCCAGCATTTTCCCTGGTGCGCGGGCTGGGCCGCCGAGCTGAAGGGTCTGTTCGCCGCCTATGTCGAGGCCAAGCAGGCCCAGCACGTGCTCGATTACGACGATTTACTGCTGTACTGGTCGCAGATGATGAGCGATGCGCTGATCGCCGAAGAAATCGGCGGCCGCTTCGACCACGTGCTGGTCGACGAATATCAGGACACCAACCGTCTGCAATCCTCGATCCTGCTGGCGCTTAAGCCCGACGGCCGCGGCCTCACCGTGGTCGGCGACGACGCGCAGTCGATCTATTCGTTTCGCGCCGCCACCGTGCGCAACATCCTGGACTTTCCGCAGAGCTTCTCGCCGCGCGCGGAGATGATCACGCTCGACCGCAATTACCGCTCGACGCAGGCGGTGCTGTCGGCGGCGAACGGCGTGATCGGCCTCGCCCGCGAGCGCTTCACCAAGAACCTCTGGACCGACCGCACCTCAGGTCAGAAGCCGCAGCTCGTCACCGTGCACGACGAGGCCGACCAGGCGCGCTACATCGTCGAGGCGGTGCTGGCGAACCGCGAGCAAGGCGCGCTGCTCAAGCACCAGGCGGTGCTGTTCCGCACCTCCTCGCATTCGGGTCCGCTGGAGATCGAGCTGACCCGCCGCAACATCCCCTTCCTCAAGTTCGGCGGCCTGAAGTTCCTGGATGCCGCGCATGTCAAGGACGTGCTGGCCGTGTTGCGCTTCGCCGAGAATCCGCGCGACCGCGTCGCCGGCTTTCGCATCCTGCACCTGCTGCCCGGCATCGGGCCTGCGACCGCACAGCGCGTGCTGGACCAGATGGCGGAGAGCACCGATCCGCTCGCCGCGCTCGGCCGGCTGCCGGGTCCGGCGCGCACCGGCGAGGACTGGACCGACTTCGTCCGTACGGTCGAAAACTTGCGCTATTCGGAATGGCCCGTCGATCTCGAACGGGTGCGGCTCTGGTATGAGCCGCATCTGGATCGCATGCACGAGGATGCCGAGACGCGCCGCGCCGATCTGATGCAGCTCGAGCAGATCGCGAGCGGCTATGCCTCGCGCGAGAAATTTTTGACCGAGCTCACGCTCGATCCGCCGGATGCGACCAGCGACAAATCAGGTCCACCCTTGCGCGACGAGGATTACCTGATCCTCTCCACCATCCACTCCGCCAAGGGCCAGGAGTGGAAATCGGTGTTCGTGCTCAACGTCGTCGACGGCTGCATGCCGTCCGATCTCGGCGCCGGGACCAGCGCCGAGCTCGAGGAGGAGCGCCGCCTGCTCTATGTCGCGATGACCCGCGCCAAGGACGATCTCCACCTCGTCGTGCCGCAGCGCTTCTTCGTCCACGGCCAGGCCGCCAGGGGCGACCGCCACGTCTACGCCTCGCGCACCCGCTTCATCCCGGAGCAATTGGTCTACCTGTTCGAGCGCACCGCCTGGCCGAAGGCAGCAAGCGGCGCCGCACGCAGCGCGGCGCAGGGGCCGAAGATCGACATCGGGGCGCGAATGCGGGGGATGTGGCGGTAGACGCAAGAGGCTGGTCGCGGCACCTGTCAGGATGACTGGGACAGCAGAGGTCCGACATGAAAGCCGTTGTCGTCGAGCAATACGCCCCCATCGATCAGATCGATCTGAAGGATGTTCCATCTCCGCGCGCGGAGCCCGGGCAGTTGCGCATCAAGATCGAGGCAGCAGGCATCGGCTTCGTCGACGGGCTGAAGATCGAGGGACGCTACCAGACCAAGGACCCCCTGCCCTTCATTCCCGGCACGGAGTTCGCAGGCGTGGTGACGGACGCGCCCGGCGCACCGGGCGGTTACCAACCCGGCATGCGCGTGATGGGCATGACACGATCGGGCGCGCTGGCCGAAGAGATCGTCGTTAGGCCTGAAGCGGTCCATCCCCTGCCGGACGGCGTCGCAGCCGAGGTCGCCGCCTCGTTTCGCGCCAATTACCTGACGGCCCTTTATGCGCTGGGCGCGCGCGCTTCGCTGGCCGCAGGCGAGCAGCTTCTCGTGCTGGGTGCCGCCGGCGGCACTGGGATTGCGGCCGTTCAGATCGGAAAGCTGCTCGGCGCTCGCGTCATCGCGGCTGCATCAACACCGGAGAAGCGCGAGTTTGCGCAGGCGCATGGCGCCGATGCGGTGATCGACTATACGCAGGCCGGCTGGCGCGACACGCTCAAGGAGTTAACGGCAGGACATGGCGCGGACGTGATCTTCGATCCCGTTGGCGGCGAAATCTCGGTGCAGGCATTTCGATCCATCGCCTGGCGCGGACGCCATCTCGTGGTCGGCTTTGCCGCCGGCGCTATTCCCGCGCTGCCGTTCAATCTGCCGCTTCTGAAAGGCGGCGCTCTGCTCGGTGTCGATCTCGCGCAGATTCCCGTGCGCGAGCCCGACGTGCAGAAGCGCCTGATGTCGGAGCTGACGGGCTGGCTCGCCGACGGCAAGCTGAAGCCGGTGGTCGGCCAGATCTTCGCGCTGGCGGATTTTCGCGAGGCGTTCAAGACGATGCAGGCGCGCGCTGCGCTCGGCAAGATGGTGGTGCGGATCGCGCGGTAGCATTCACAAACGGAAACCGAGCATTTCCGAAAGCCACCTTGTGGGCTGGCCGTCGTCCATTAAGTCTCATCGTTCCTCCCACAGAGACCTGATCGATGACCGCACCGCTCGAATTCGGACTGGATACCTTTGGCGACGTCACCAAGGACACCTCAGGCGACATGATTCCGCATGCGCAGGTGATCCGCAACGTCGTCGACGAAGCGGTGCTGGCGGACGAGCTCGGTCTCGATTTCATCGGTCTCGGCGAGCATCACCGCGCCGATTTCGCGATCTCCTCGCCGGAGACCGTGCTGGCCGCGATCGCATCGCGCACCAAGCGCATCCATCTCGGCTCGGCCGTGACGGTGCTGTCTTCGGACGATCCCATCCGCGTATTCCAGCGCTTTGCCACGCTGGATGCGCTTTCCAACGGCCGCGCCGAGGTGATCCTCGGCCGCGGCTCGTTCACCGAATCCTTCCCGCTGTTCGGCTTCGACCTGCGCAAATATGAAGAGCTGTTCGAGGAGAAGCTCGATCTGTTCGCCGCGCTCTTGTCGCAGCAGCCGGTCACCTGGCAAGGCAAGCTGCGTCCGCCGCTGAAAGATCAACTGGTCTATCCGCCGGTCGAAAACGGCAAGCTGAAAACCTGGATCGGCGTCGGCGGCAGTCCGCAATCGGTGGTGCGCGCCGCGCATTACGATCTGCCCTTGATGCTGGCGATCATCGGCGGCGATCCCGCGCGCTTTGCGCCCTATGTCGAGCTCTATCACCGCGCGTTCAAGGAGTTCGGCCACCCGGCCCGGCCGATCGGCGTGCATTCGCCGGGCTACGTCGCCGAGACCGACGCGCAGGCGCGCGAGGAGCTCTGGCCCGACTACAAGGCGATGCGCGACCGCATCGGCAAGGAGCGCGGCTGGCCCCCGATGGGACGCGACGAGTTCGTCCATGAGGCCGAGCACGGCTCGCTCTATGTCGGCGCGCCGGAAACGGTGGCGCGCAAGATCGCGAAGACCGCAAAGGCGCTCGGGCTTTCGCGGTTTCAGTTGAAGTATTCGGCGGGGCCATTGCCGCACGAGAAGCTGATGCGGAGCATCGAGCTTTACGGACGGAAGGTGGTGCCGATGGTGCGGGAGATGATGGGGTAGCGTGCATGAGATAGTCTCAGTCCGCCTACGCCCTGCGGGCTACGGCGTGACAGCCTTCGCTCACTTCGCGCCACGAGCACTTGTGCTGGCTTGCCGAGCCGTAGCTCGCAAAGCGAGCGAAGGCTGGTGGGGGAGGCAGGACTCGAACCTGCGAAGCCATGAGGCGGCTGATTTACAGTCAGCTCCCTTTGCCACTCGGGACACTCCCCCGCTCGACGGCAGCACAATCGGGCCGGACCTTGCCGGCGGACCGAAGACGGCCATGGAACGTGAAGGCCGCGGCAACCCGTATCGGGGCGCGACCGGGCGCGTTTATGGGCGAAGCGGTGGGGCAAAGTCAACCGAGGCAAGCAGCTAAAATCGCCCTCGAAGCCACTCAAATTGCCATATTGGGGCCCCCGTGACACAAGCGAGCCCATGAAGGACAAAAAATTCGCCCCGAGGGGCCCCCGCAGGGGGGCTAAGCCCTTCAACAAACCAGGGAAATCGACCGGCCGGCCGGCTTGGCGCGAACGCGATTCGCACCCCGACGGGCCCGTCATTCTCTATGGCTGGCACACCGTCACCATGGCCCTCGCCAACCCGCAGCGGCGGATCCGCAAGCTGACGCTAACCGAGAACGCCGCGCGGCGGCTGGCGGACGAAAACATCGCGACCCGCATCGCGCCCGAGATCGTCCGTCCCCAGGAGATCGACCGCCTGCTCTCGCCCGACGCCGTGCATCAGGGCCTGCTCGCCGAGGCCGATCCCCTGCCCTCGCCGGACATCGAGACGCTCAAGCAGGAAGGCATGGTGCTGGTGCTCGACCAGATCACCGATCCGCACAATGTCGGCGCCATTCTGCGCTCTGCAGCGGCCTTCGCGGTGAAGGCGATCGTGACCACCGCGCGTCACAGCCCCGAGGCGACGGGCGTGCTCGCCAAGGCCGCCTCTGGCGCGCTGGAGCTTGTGCCTGTCGTCACGGTGCAAAACCTCGCCCGCGCCTTAACGGCTTTGAACGAGCGCGGCTTCCAGACCGTCGGTCTCGACAGCGAAGGCACCGAGGATCTCTCGAACGTCACACTGCGCGAGCCGCTCGCGCTGGTGCTCGGCGCCGAAGGCAAAGGCTTGCGGCAATTGACCCGCGAGACCTGCAGCGTCGTGGCGCGGCTCGACATGCCCGGCGAGATCAAGAGCCTCAACGTCTCGAATGCGGCCGTACTCTCCCTCTATGTCGGCGCGAGCCGGCTGGGGCTGATGAAGCGCTAGCGCTTTGGGCACCCCGCATATCCGGACGATGCCATACTAGGCCTGTTTTGCCCGACGGATCAATTCGAAATCTCTGTTTTTCCGAAATCTAGAGCTCGAACAACGAGCTAATGAGCGATGCTCGCTCATCGCGGGCACATTGCGCTTCAAGTCCTTGATTTCACAGTTGCCGGCTACTGTGCATGGGGTTGTTTTGAAGAAAAGCAAAACGCCCGTCCGCATCACGCGAACGGGCGTCTCTTCACGTAACGGATCAGAGATCAGTAGTAGCGGCGCAGCACGCGGTGACCGCCGTAATAGTACGGCGCGGCGCGGCGGGCGTAGCCGTAGCGGGGGCCGTAGTGCACGCGCGGCAGATAGCCGTAGCGCGGGCCGTAGCCGTAGCGATAGGGACGGAAGTACGGGCGGCGATAGGGATAAGCGGCCGGCGGCGCGACCGCAGCGGCACGATAGCCATAGCCATAGCCATAGCCGTAATTGGCAGGCGCGACGACCGCGTCCTCGCGATAGGTCGGATACGGCGCGAAGGCGCCCGGACCGGTATAGGTCGGACCCTGGTTGACGTAGTAATACTGCGTGGTCGGCTCGGCGAGACGCTCATAGGCACCGTAGCCGTAGCCGTAGCCGTAGCCGTAACCATATCCGCCGCATCCGGTGTTGCAGCCGGTATAGACCGGCGCCACCGGCGCGCATGTGGTGAAGCCGCAGGCCGCGGCAGGCGCGGTGGCGGCGAACATCACGGCAGTTGCCGCGACCAGTCCCGAAATCATCTGACGCATTACTCTCTCCTGTTGATTTCCGTTTTTGGTTTTCACGTTTCTCAACCCGGCGGCCTGCCGGGTATCTCTGTGCGCGGCCGCGGCCGAGGCGGCCGAGGACGGTCGTTGATCTCGGGCGCGTAGATCACCGGCGGCGGATCGACGGGCGGATCCATCTGCGCCGGCAGCGGCGCGGACGAGGCGCCCCAGCTCTGGTGGTAGCTCTCGGCGGGCTTGGGCAATTTGCGGTTCGCCGGCGGCTCGACCTCGAGCCGGCCGTAGCCCGGCCGCAGGCCCAGCGTCGGATAATAATGGCCGACGTCGTCGGGCTGCCGCTCGGCGATATAGCGTCCGCCATAGATCGTGGGCTGCACCTGCTGGCCCTTGCCGAGGCCCCAGGTGCCCTCGACGACGGCATAGGACGCATCGATGTTGTTGATGATTACAGGCACGCCGGGACGGCCAGGAACGACGATCTCGAAACCGCCGGCCAACGCCGTCGCAGGCAGTCCGATCAGAAAGGCGGCGAGCGCCACGGCACGCATGAGGAGACCCCGGTTATCCGGGCGCAACCTAACCGATCGCGACGCAGAGAGAGTTAAGGCCTGCTCACCAAATTCCGGTAAGCCTAACGTGCAAGGATTGCGCGCCGCTCAAATGCTGCACGGCGAGCTAGCGAAGCGTTAACGGCGCGGAACCGCGCGACTGGAACAACGCATCTGCTCACATCGGTTTGACGGCTCGCATCCGAAAAATCCCAAGGTTGCATCGGAACGTCCTGCGCCGTCAGCGTTTAGCTCCTGTCCACAAAATGGGAGCGAACAACCATGACCATCAAGCTTCTCGGGGCCACGGCGATCGCAGCGACCATGCTGGCAGGCTCTGCCATGGCGCAGACCGTCGTCACCAATCAGGGCCGCTGCTCGGCGCAATTCCCAAACGCCAATTGCCAGACCTTCGGACCGGGACAGGCCACCACAGAGAGCGGTTATCGCCATCGCCGCGCGGCCTATCGCCAGACCAACCGCGACTGGAATAACGACTGGAACAGGAGCCCCACCGGCTTCTGGCCAACCGACGTTGCGGCGGGCGCCGTCGGGACGGCGGCCGGCGTCGCGGGCGCCGCGATCGGCACCGCCGGCGCGATTGCCACCGCACCATTCCGCGGCTGGGACAATTCCTACGCCTACGACAATTCGTGGGACCGCGGCTGGGACAATCGTAACTGGGACAGGCGCACCTATGCCCAGCGCAACGGCTTCGTCTGTACGCCCGGCACCTGGTTCAAGGGCGCGGACGGCCGCCGGCAGCTCTGCCAGTAAGCCGGCTTGAGCCGAACGCAACACATCGGGCGGCCCGCGCGGCCGCCCGATTCACGTGCTGCGACGGCGACCTCCCGGTTCTGGCACTTTCCGATCAAGTCTGGTATTGCGGCGCGCACGGGTGGACGGCCCCGGCGCGAGCCGAGCTCTGCCCCTGCCTCTTGAGGCATCGCCGGCTTAGCTCAGCGGTAGAGCAGCGGTTTTGTAAACCGAAGGTCGGGGGTTCAATCCCCTCAGCCGGCACCAGCTTCTGACGCGCAACTGTTCTCCGGCAATCCATCCGTCCGCCAGAGGCCGAGGCTCTTGTCGCGCCAGCCGCCATTGCCCTCCTCGCAACGCTCGTTGATCAGCGCCTGCGGTGCCGGCCAGTGAAACGGTGCCTTCTCCATGTTGAGCGCGCGCCAGTCGCCATCCTCGCAATCGTGATTGTCTTGCCACTCCGGAAAGGTCGTGACGAGCAGGAAGCGCGCGCCGCTCATCCGAAATTGCGCGAGCGCGCGATAGATGTTCGCAAAGCTCAGATGCACCAGGCAATCCCGGCAGAGAATGACGTCGGCGTGCGGCAGCGCATCGCGCGTGATGTCGGCAACGAGAAACCGACCGGACAAACCGTCGGCTGCGACACGCCGGCGGTTTGCCTCGATCAGCGACGGTACGATGTCGATGCCGGTGTAATCGATATCGAGCTTGAGCCGGCCGATCCAACCTGCATCGCCACAGGGCGCATCGAGCAGCGAGCGCGCGCCGAGCCGTTGCAGCAATGCAGGCAGCGCCTCCTGGATCGCGGCTGTGGCGACATCCTCCGAGCCGAGGCCGGACACCGAAGTGGCCGCGCCCCAGAGGTTGGTCCGCTCGATCCGCGCGAACCGCGCGGCGAGATCGAGCCCTGAGAAATTGTCACGGTCGGCAAGGAAGCGTTCGTGCGCAAGCACGGGGGGACGATCGGCGGTCATTGGGCGAGCCTTTTGCAGCGCGGGTACACTATACAATCCGGCCGAACTGTTCCAAATTGGCAGCGAACCTACGCACGTCATTCGTCTCGTCGAGACCATGCGCTCCACCACGCCCAAAGAGCAGGCCAAGATCGTCGCCGGCGCGGTGACGGCCGTCGTCACGACGGCCATGCTGTTCGTGCTTGCGCTCGGCCTTGTGCTGTCGCACTAGGCGCGATCTAAAGCCCCCGTTTTCGCATCGAGAAACGCCGGCCCGGAACCGGCTCCCGCGTCAGCCGTTGTCGGCGCATGCGGATCCAGGAAGAAAATCGAAACATGATTCTGCTGGCGACGGTGACGCTGTGCTGTAGCGCCGTGGCTGGGACGTTGGCGCTGTTCGAGCCGGCGCCGGGGCGGGCGCCCGATAAGCTGGTCGCCGATCGAGCCGTGATCGACCCCACTCCGCGCACGCCAGCTCAGATCCCGGTTCGGGTGGTCGGCGCGCCGTTCGAGCCCAACGTCAAGCCACGCGAGCGATAGCGCTCACCTCGGCGAGGCCTTGGCGCCCTCCTCGGGCCGGCCGTGGACACGCGCCAATTCCTCGACAAACGCGATCACCTCCGCCCGCTTGCCGGGCGGCAGCGTCAGGAACGCGCGGATGAGCCTCAGGCCCTCCGCCTCGTTCGGTCTTTCTTTCGATGCATCCATCTGCCCAGTTTCGGACTACCGGGAAAAATATGCAACCCTTGCAAACAGCCTTGATTCGAAGCAGCCGCTTTGCTGGAATACGCGCGGCTGAGGTGGATCATGAAATGGATCAGAGAGCGCGACGCACTGATCGCGCAGACACTGGCCTTCGTCCAATCGGTGACCGGCAGGAAGGATGACGTCCTTCAGCCGGAGGCGCCCGCATCTGGCCCGGCCGTCGCGATGGAGATCGCCACCGTGGAGGCGGTCACCGTCGAGATCGAACCGCCGCAAGCCCCCCTTCCGCCGCGGCCCGCGCCTCTGCCGCCGCGGACGAGCGGCGATTTCCGCGCCGAGATGCAGGCCCGCATCGCCAATTTCCGCAAGCACCAGGAGCGCTTCGAGCGCGAACGTGAGGAATATTGTGCGGCGACCCTGACCAAATTGCGTGCCGCCATCCGCGACGCTTCAGGTCCACCGGCCGAAAAATAAGGCTGGGCCACGGGCCTACAGCCAGGACCCTACAACCACGACCAGACCAGCCAGAGATTGGCCGCGCAGGCGCCGAACAGCGCCAGCGTGAGCGGCAGGAGCATGTGCCCGCAGGATGTGTTCAGGTCGCTCGTCATGGCGGAAAACATCCGCTGATTCCGGCCGAAGAGTCCCAGAGATTCTTTTTTCCGGGATTCAGGACTCGTTAAGGACTCAAGGGCCGTCCCCGACGATCACGGGCGCGTGATCGGGCGGGTGGCCGGAACCCCTCCCCCCGTAAGCTCGTTAACGGGCATTCCTGGAGTCGGGATGCATGCCCTACGCCCTCTTCTGCAATGACGCCCAAATCAGCAAGGCCTATCCGAGCGAGGCCGACGTCTGGAAGCTCGCCGAGCGGAGTGGTCTCGTGGTGGACGTCACGGCGGACGACGAGCGGCCGGGACCGCGCCGGGTGCTCGACAATGATTACAAGATCGAGCCGTGCCAGGCGGCCCAAGGCGAGGACCCCGCCAAGAACAAGGCGGAGGCCGATCGGCAGTCCAGAATGGAGCTCGAGCTGAATTCCTGAGCTCCGGCACGGAGCCGGAGCGAAAGCTCAGGGGGTGGCCGCCACAAGCGAGGCCTGCTCGCCCGGCATAGTCACGCAGGCCTTGCGGCGGTGCAGCCCGCGGATGGCGCCGGTGACCTTCATGACCTTGCCCGACGGACATGAAGCGTCCTTCACGAAGGCGACCTCGTAAGGTGCCAACATCAGAGGCTCGGATCTGAGGATTGTCTGTGCAGAGCACGGCAAGCAGCCGAAGCACGAGAGCACCACTGCCGACACCAAGATACGCATGTCCGTCGTCCCACCTGCCCGGTAATTGTCATATAACGCGTTCCGGAGCGCGAGTTCCGTAAACCGCAAAAATTATTTTTGCTTTACGCCAGCCCCATGACGCGCGTGAGAAGGCGCGCGCCAGCATCGTTTGCAAGCAAATGACGCGCCAGATGGTTCACGGAATGGAAAGACGGCGCCGGAGGCGGGAGGCCGGCAAACGAAAGGCCGGCGGAGCCGGCCTTTGTCAGGTCTTGGATGTTCAGGTCTTGATCTTCAGGTCTTGGGTCGGCGCTGACCGTCAGTACCGCGAGGCGGCCGGGCCGCCCCAGCCGAAGCGATAGTTCACCCCGGCCTTGACGGTATGCTCGTCCTCCCGGCCACGAACGCCGACGATGTCAGCTGGGCCGGAGGTGAAGGTGGTGCTGCCGAAATTGTAATATTGATACTCGGCCTTGGCCGACCAGTTCGGCGCGAACATGTATTCGAGGCCGGCGCCGACCGTATAGCCGTCCTTGTTGTTGCCGGTGGTGGTGAAGGCCTGCGGCACCCCGGCGATGTTCACGCCAAGGCCGTTATTCCGCCAGGCATAACCGCCCTTGGCGTAAAGCAGCGTCGGTCCCCAGGTGTAACCGATGCGACCGGTCACCGACCCGATCTGGTCGGTGTTGGATGTCACCTGCGTGCCCAGCGGGAAGATGGCGCCATTGTTGTTGGTCGGCAGCCAGGAATACTGGGCCTCGATACCCACCACCCAGTTGGGCGCGAACTGGTAGTCGAAGCCGCCCTGCACGCCGCCCAGGAAACGCGCGTCGCTCGACTGGAAGCTGTTGTCGCCGGCAAACGCGCCGCCGAGATGGCCGCCGATATAGAAACCGGTCCAGTTATAGATCACCTGCGGCGGCGTGACCGGAGCCTTGGTGTAGGCGCGCGGCTGCATGTCGGCCGCTGCGGCCGGCGCAACCAGCGCCAGCAGAGCTGCTGCACCCAGCAAGATCGACTTCATGATCATCCCCGTTCTTTCATTTACGACACTCGGGAAACAACGTGGCGTGAATTGGGTTGCTTCGCGGCAATGCCGGAACGTTGATCGTTCGTGACTGTGACGGCGTGGCAACAACACGAATTTGTTCCGTCAATTCGGCTGCGCAAGGCCGCCGCCACGATTTGTCGCAAGTCGAAACCACCCCGTTCAAAGCTCGCCGAAATGTGATCCCGCGGCTCCGGCTCCTTCTGTCTAACACCGGGCGATGAAGGCTGCCTTTGCGCTACCGCGTCATCTTTTCCAGTTCCGGAAACGGTGCGTAAACCGCACCGGCGCAGAGATCGCTGGTCTGGTCGACCACGCGGTCCGCCCGGCCGTTGACGAAGATCACGGCCCGTTCGCGCATGCCCTTGTAGCTCCCATCCGTCTCGCGCGGGGTGAAGTGCAGGCAGCTCACATAGAACTGCCGGCCGCCGACCTCGCGCTGCACCGGCTCGGCCATGGCGGCATTGCGCACGCCGACCGGATTGTTGAGATAGGCCCGCATCAACGCCACCGTGTCGCTCCGGAAATTGTCGGGAAACGGCTGCGGCCCGCCGGCCTGGGTCCCGCCCATGAAAGTCGGACGGTCACTGTCGCTGCCGAAACACGCCGCAAGCACCAGCGGCAACGCCAGGATCACCGCACATCTCGCCAATCGCCCCACAGGCCCCGCTCTCCGCTCGAACAGATCAGGAGACGTTCTAGCCCCAAGCCTGGATGAAGGGAATTCGCTTGCAGCGGCTTAAAACAGCGCACCGGCCAGCCGCCGACATCTCGGGCTTCCGCCCGAGGTGTGGCAACGGGCCAGGCCTGACGTCCGCGCGCGGCGGCGGGCAATGCCAGGGATGCCGCCGCGCGCGATCAGTCGTCAGTTGCGCTTGTCAGACGTCGCGGGCTTGGTCACATCCGGCTGCGCCTTCTGCGACTCCTTGGCCGTGACCTGCTTGTCGTGATGGCGATGCTTGCTCACGCTCTTGTGCTGGTCGGTGGTGACCGCGGCATTGGCGTCCATTGCCTTCGACTTGCCATCCACCTTGGCGTCCGTCTTGACATCGGAAGCCTTCGCGTCCGTCGTCTTCACGTCCGTCTTGGCGTCCGTCTTGGCGTCGGTCTTGGCGTCGGCCTTGACGCCGGCTTCCGGTTTTGCGGCAGTGGTCGCCGCCTTGGTCTGGCTCTGGTCGGCCTTGATCACCGGCGCGGCTGTGGTGGTCTTGCCGGCCTCGGCGGCGAACGCCGGGGCTGCGATCACGGAGGTTGCGAGCAAGGCTGCAGAAATGGTCTTCAACATGGTGGTCTCCTCTTGGAAGATCATCCAGGCGGCGCCCTCTCGCCCGCCCATCGATCGTGGGGAGGAGCCTAGGCGCGGGGCACTGAACCCAGTCTGAAGCCCTCAGCGGGCTTCCGTTCATCTCGATGACACGTTTGTCATCCACGGCCGGGCGAATAGATCGTGCGACGCGGGAATGTTTTTGCCCGAGAGGTGTTCCGGTCTTCGGGCAATCGTGTAGGATCGCCACGTTCCATACCGGAGAACTTAGATGCGCAAACTCTCAATGCTCGTTGTGCCGGGACTCGTCGCCGTGACGCTGGCGGCCGCGCCGGTGCTGTCAAGCGCGTACGCCGCGGGCGGCGACGACCCTTCGTCGCCGCCGAAATCGGACACCTCGACCAAGAAGGGCAAGAAGAAGAGCTCTTCCGTCAGCGACCCCAAGTTCCTCGCGGCCTACCGCACCGCCTATGCCGCGATCTACGACAAGCACGATTACAGGGGCGCGATCGACCAGCTGAAATCGCTCAAGCGCAACGACGTCGCCGACGTCGCCAACCTGATCGGCTACTCCTATCGCAAGCTCGGCGACTACCAGTCGTCGAAGGCCTATTATGAGCTGGCGCTGAAGGACGATCCGAACCACGTCCGCACCTGGCAATATTACGGCCTCTGGCAGCTCGAGCAGGGCAACCGCGAGCAGGCGCAATACCACCTCGACAAGATCGCCTCGCTCGCCGGCACCGGCAGCTCGGAATATCGCTCGCTGGCCGAAGCGCTCGACAAGCCGACCGGCGCGACGCTCGTCTACTGAAGGCACCTACTGAAGGCATCGCATCTTCGAACGACGCGAACGGGCACAACCTTTCAGGTTGTGCCCGTTCTGCTTTCTCGGCTAGCCTTTCGCACCGACCTCCCTCGCAAACCGGTAGCGCAATGGACACGTGGCTGCGATCCGCGATCGACTACATCGGCTCCTGGATCGAATACCAGCTGACGACGATCCAGCAGCCGGGCGTCATCGTGGCTTTCGCTCATCGCGGCGAGGTCGTCGCCGAGCATGCGTTCGGCCTCGCCAATCTCGACACCGGCGAGAAGCTCACCCCGCGCCATCGCTTCCGCATCGCCTCGCACTCCAAGAGCTTCACCTCGGCCGGCATCATGAAGCTGCGCGAGCAGGGCAAGCTCCGGCTCGACGACCATGTCGGCCGATATGTCGGCGGCCTCGATCCGCGCGTCGCCGAGACGACCATCGCGCAAGTGCTGTCGCACAGCGCGGGGCTGACGCGCGACGGCGCCGATTCCGGCCAGTTCATCGACAGCCGCCCCTATCTCGATGCCAAGGAGCTGCTTGAAGAATTGAAGCTGCCGACCGCGATCGACCCCGGCACACGCTTCAAATATTCCAATCACGGCTTTGGCCTGCTCGGCCTCGTGATCGAGGCTGTTGCGAAGGAGCCCTACTCCGTCTGGATCAAGCGCGAGATCATTGCGCCGGCCGGCCTGCGCGAGACCGAGCCGGACGCACCGCTTCCCAAGGGCGCAGCCTTCGCGCGCGGCCACACGCGAAGAGTGCCGTTTGGCGAGCGCTGCGTGATCCCCGGCGACAATCCCGCTCATGCGATGGCATCTGCCGCAGGCTTCGTCGCCACCTCCGCCGACACCGCCCGCTTCTTCGCGCAGCTGGCGCCCAACGCGAAGAAGAGCGTGCTGTCGGTCGCGAGCCGCCGTGAGATGACACGAAATCATTGGCGCATCCCGCAGAGCGTCGAGACCTATTACGGCTTGGGGGTCAATGCCGGCAAGACCGACGGCTGGGACTGGTTCGGCCATGGCGGCGGTTTCCAGGGCTATATCTCGCGGACCTGCTCCATTCCCGCTTGCGAGCTTGCAATCAGCATCCTCAGCAACTCGATCGACGGCGCGGCGCCGTTCTGGATGGACGGCGCGATGCAGATCCTGCGCGTCTTCCAGACCCGCGGCGCCCCCGACCGGCGCGTGCGCGACTGGACCGGGCGCTGGTGGACGATCTGGGGCGCGACCGATCTGGTCCCCGCCGGCAACCGCGTGCTCGTCGCCAACCCGCAGTTCAACAACCCGTTCATGGATGCCGCCGAAATCGAAGTGACCGGCCGCGACACCGGCAAGCTCGCCTGGGCTGCCGGCTATTCCAGCCACGGCGAGCCGGTGCGCCGGATCCGTGACAAGCGCGGCAAGATCAGCGACATCTGGATTGCCGGCGCGAACGTGAAGCCAAAAAAAGTCGTCGCACGCGAGATCGCGCGCCGGTATCCGCCGCGCAAGCGCCGGCCTACTCCCGAATGAGCGCCTCGACCTCGCTTCGGAACGCCTGCCGCGATCCGTCGCGCGAATAGAACATGTGGCCGCCGGGATAGACCACGAACTTCACGCGCTGCGTCACGAAGGCCGGCAGTTGGTCGAGCACCCGCCTCGTTGCGAAATAGGGCGTGGCGAGATCGAACAGGCCGTGCGTGACCAGCACGTTCAGCTTCGCATCGGTGGCGAGGATCTGGCGCAGATCGGAGACCGATTGCGGCGGGTTGATGCCGCGGCCGAAATCCCATTGACCTTCGACGGCACCGTTCAGGACTTCATATGAGCCGCCGGGCCGCCAGTTAAGCTTGCGCGAGAGCACGTCGACCGCGGCGCTCGTCAGCGGTGCCTGGAGCGCATCGCCGGAGGGATCGCCGAAGCGCGAGCTGCTCGAATCCGGATAGGGATCGAAGCCGCGCACCGAGGCATCGTAGCGTCCGGTCACCTTGCCGTTCTTGCGGTCGAATTCGCGGCGGAATTCACCGACGTCGAAGCGGCCGGCGAGGCGGCGGCTCACCGCCTGGTCGATGCCGGTGAGTTCGGCGACCTTGTCGGCCAGACGCGTCGTTGCCTCCTTGTCCGCCTCGCCCCTGACGAGGTCGGTCAGGAATTCGCCGCGCGCGTAAGCCTCGACGTCGGCGAGGTCGGCGCGCTTGACTGAACGTTTGGCTTCGCGCGCCACTGCCACGTAGCTCGGCAGCGTCGCGACATATTGCAGGAGGCTCGTGCCGGTGAACTCGCGGAAATCCAAGAGCGGCGAGACCAGGATCAAGCCCCTGACGCCGACGCCGTGCTGGAGCTGCAACTGGCGCAAGACCTTGGGGCCGCGAATGCCGCCATAGCTTTCGCCGGCGACGTATTTCGGCGACGTCAGCCGCTCGTGCTTTTCGAGCCAGCGGCGGATCACGAGCGCGATCGAGTTGGCGTCACCATCGACGGAGTAGAACGATTTGCGGGCATCCTCGCCGCTCGCCACGAAGCGGCTGTAGCCGGTGCTGACGGGGTCGATGAAGACGAGATCGGTGAAGTCGAGCCAGGTCTCCGCGTTCGGCTTCACCTCGGGCGAGGCCGACGGCGACAGGGCCTCGCCATCGAGCGGCAACCGCCACGGCCCGGCCGCGCCGAACTGAAGCCAGGCGGAGGACGCACCGGGCCCGCCGTTGAACAGGAACGTCACCGGACGCGTGGCGCGCTCGGCACCGTCGAGCTGGTAGGACGTATAGGCGATGTCGGCCAACGGCTCGCCTTTGCCATCGAACACGCGGATCGACCCGGCGGTGGCCGTGAAGTTGAGGGTCCGGCCGGGCAGATCGAGCGTCTGCTTGGTGGTCGAATCCGGCGGCAGACGGTGCGGCTCGGCCGCGGACGACGACGTCTGCGGCGCGCCTTGCGCGCCACCGCCGCGGCCCCCCTTCTGTCCGGCCGGCGCGGCCGCCTCGGAGCGCGGCTGCGGTTCATCCGCATACGCAAAGCCAGCGAACGCGAAAGCCGACACCGCCAACACCAGGCCCGCGCGGCGGAGCGCCGGCAAAGTCGTGACCATGATCGTCCTCCGTGTCCGGCCGTGATCGCCGGGACTCAGAAAGGTAGCGCCAAATTGCGACGGTTTGGGGAATCATTGGCAGTGCGAACCCTGAAGCGGCCGGCCGGGTTCAAATTGCCCGGTTCTGTGCTTAAGTCCGGTTGGACCGTCCCCGTTAGCTTTGGTGGGCGGTCATCCTCGACAATACGGGCCTACCTCGTATAGACGAACCCGGCGGAACCTTCCTCGACCCAGCGGCCCTGCCGAGAAGCCATGACCAAGCCTGCGCGATACGACCGGATCGCCTTCGTCGCCAGCCCGAGCAACGAGGCGCAAGCCGCCTTTGGCCAGCTGACCAGGGACTATGGCAATTGCGATCCCGATGAGGCCGACGTGGTCGTCGCACTCGGCGGCGATGGGCTGATGCTGCAGACGCTGCACCACCATATGCGCACGGGAAAGCCGATCTACGGCATGCACCGCGGCACGGTCGGCTTCCTGATGAACGAGTACTCGACGCATGATCTGCGCCAACGGCTCGAGACGGCGCATGAATCCGAGATCAATCCGCTCCTGATGCGCGCGACCGACGTCAACGACCGCGTTCACCTGCACCACGCCATCAACGAGGTCTACCTGTTCCGCCAGACCTCCCAGGCGGCGCGCTTGCGGATCCTGATCGACGAGCGCGAACGCATGCCGGAGCTGATCGCCGATGGCATTATCGTCGCGACGCCGGCAGGTTCGACGGCCTATAACCTCTCCGCCCAAGGACCCATCCTCCCAATCAACGCCGCCCTGCTGGCATTGACGCCAATCAGCGCCTTCCGGCCGCGGCGCTGGCGCGGCGCCCTCCTGCCCAATACCGCCTATGTCGTCATCGAGGTGCTGGAAGACGACAAGCGCCCCGTCGCCGCGGTCGCCGACCACGAGGAGGTGCGCAGGGTCCGGCGCGTCGAGGTGCTTTCGGACAAGAGCATCTCGATGCGGATGCTGTTCGATCCCGGCCACAGCCTGGAAGAGCGTATCTTGCGGGAGCAGTTCGGCTACTGAGCGTCCTGCCGCCCCACCCCTGGCCGCAACCCTTCGTTAACTCCCGGCACGATATGGTTAACGAAGGTTGACCCGCTTTTGGCCCGGGCGTCATGTTCCGTATCGACTTCAACAAGCTGCGCTTCCTTGTCTGCGACGACAATCCGCACATGCGCCGCATCCTGCGGACGCTGCTGCATTCGTTCGGCGCGCGCGAGGTCTATGAGGCCGAGGACGGCGCCACGGCGCTCGAAATGTACAGCCATTACGTGCCCGACATCGTCATCACCGACTGGGCCATGCCGATCTTCGACGGGCTTGAGCTCGCGCAGATGATCCGGCAGCCGGAATCCAAGGGCAATCCCTACGCACCGATCATCATGCTGACCGGACATTCGGAGAAACGTCGCGTCACGGTCGCGCGCGATGCCGGCGTCACCGAATTTCTGGCCAAGCCGATCTCGGCCAAGGGGCTCTATCAGCGCATCCTCAACGTCGTCGCTAATCCCCGCCCCTTCATCAAGACCAAGACCTATTTCGGCCCCGACCGGCGCCGCAACACCAACTCCGCCTATATGGGCCCGGAGCGACGCGTCGGCGAAAAGCACGAGGTGCTGCAGCAGCCCTCGCTGCTCGACAAGGCCCGCTCCACCATCTAGCGCAACCGCTTCAGACGAGGCAGGCATCATGGCGAAGAACAGCGCAAAGGACATCGAGGTCAAGGCCTTCGCCACGCACCAAGTCATCACGCAGCCCAATCCGCTGCGCAAGGTCCTGCGCCGCGTCGAAGAAAAAGACCTGGACGACCCGGTCGGCCGCGCCGAGCAGGCGCTCGCGCGCCTCTCCGGCGAGTTCAAGGACTGGATGGCGATCGAGGTCCAGCGACTGTCCGCCGCCTGGACTGCCGTGCAGAGGGACGGCTTCACGAAGAAACTGCGCGACGAGCTGTTTCACGCCGCGCATGACATCAAGGGCGATGCGGCGACATTCGGCTTTCCTTCAGCCGCAGGCATCGCCGAAAGCCTGTGCCGCGTCATCGAGCACGCGCCTGACCTGGAAAAGGTGCCGGCCGAGCTGTTCACGCACCACATCAACGCCATTCTCGCCATCGTGCACGAGAACACCAGGCTGGACAGGATCAGCGTCTCGGCCGAGCTCAGCCGCCGCCTGCGCAAGGTCGCCGACGATTATCTTGCCCACGTCAACCGCGACCGCCCCGAGCATCTCGAGGTGATCCTGGCACCGAGCATCGCACCGGCGGAATAAGGCCGAACTCTCTCCTCTCGTCATTGCGAGCGCAGCGAAGCAATCCAGACTGCCCCCGCGGAGGGATTCTGGATTGCTTCGCTGCGCTCGCAATGACGGAGCCTGTCTCTTCCGGCCCGCCTTATCGCGAGCTTCGAACTACGCCGCAATCAGATCGTCATAAACCGGATCGACCACATCATCCGCGACAATCTCGTCGCAGAACAGCCGTGCCTCTTCGCGCGCGGATTCGGTGGCGAAGCGGCGCAGCAGGACCATCAGCGGCTCGGTGGCGCCGCGATCGGACTCGCAATGGGTGAGCACGCGCTCGACCATGCGCCGGCGCAGCCGCACCGCGCCGTCGTCGCTATCGACGAAGCCCTGCTCGTGGCAGGCATCGAGCGCGACCTGGAACGCCGCAAATGTCGCCTCCGGAAGCCCGGCGCGACGGAGCAGCGCGTGCACGCTGTTGCCGCCGCGCTCGTGCAGCAGCGCCGAGACGCGCGCGAGCGGCAGATCGGCGAGCTCGGCGAGTGCCGCATCGAACAAGCCCAGATTGCCGGACAGTAGTGCACGCAGGATCAGGCCCGCGGTCAGCTGGCCGGTGACGCGCAAATGCCGGACCAGGCCCTGCATGTCATCGCCGCGCGAGCGCGCCGCGATGTTCATGGTGGAGCGGTCGCGCGCCTCGATGGTGATGCGGTCGGCGCGGTCGGCGCTCAGCCAGTTCCGCGCCACGACGAATTGCGCCAGCGTCTCGGAGAGCTTTGCCACCAGCGCAGCACGCGTTGCGGCCGGCAGATCCTCCAGCACCAGCATCGCCTCGCGGATCGCGGCGAGATGACCGTGACGCTCGACGATCCGGTCCCAGGAGAACGGGGCGAGCTCGGCATGGGGATTCTCGATCAGCTCCAGCGCGGCAGCTGCGCAGCCGACTTCGGCGATCGCGGCGCACACCGACACCGGCAATGCGATGCGGCGGGCGACTGCGCATTGCACCTCCTCGCCGCCGGTCGCGACGATGTCGACGAGATCGGCGTCGATCAAGAGCGGGGAATGTTCGAGCACCGGCAGCGCGACCGTCGGCTGATCGGCCGACAGCGCCCGCACGATTGCGGCCGGTGCATCGAGGCTGCGGGCAAAAGCTTCGGCCATCGCCTGCCGCACCAGCGGCGAGGCATCGTCGAGCAGCATCAGAAGCGCGCCTTCGGCGGCGATGCGATCGTCTGCAGAAAGGTCGGAGATCAGCCAGGCCCGGGCCAGCGCCCGTGTTGCCTCGGCCCGCTCGCCTGCGGGTGCCGTCCTGATCCAATGAATGAACTGCCGAACAATCATGCTGCTTCGGGCTACACAACAAACGAAAATGATGACGGCTCGTCACCTGCAACACAAAATAAACCACGACGCTTAACAAAGCGTTCACCATAACCGGCTGGTTTCATTGATGATTTGTTAAGGGAACAAAGCCGCTTGGCAGGAGTGCCCCGGACGCAGCGCAACACGCAAGTGATGCGCTGCTGAGCCGGAGCCCAGATGGTCGAGAGCAGTTTTTGTTGCATGGCTCCCGGCTCTGCGCAGCAGCGCTTGCGCGCCGCAGCGCGTCCGGGACACGAGATCTCGGCTAGCTCGAGAACGTGCCGCTGCGATCACTGAAGAGATCGAGCGGTTGCGGCGGCCGCACGTCGGGCGTTGCCGATGCGACCGAGGTGAGCGAGGCACTGTTGCCCCATAGTTTCTGCACCGTGGTCGAGACCGGCTGCGTGGCATCGCCGGGTTGATAGATCGAACGAAACACCGGCGTGCCCGTCGCATTGTCCGCGACATGTGTCGACGAACTCGCGCTGACGGGCGTCACTGTGCGGGCATTCGGGAAGGTCTGGAGATAGGCGGCGTTGTCCACGACAGGCGCAGTGGGCACCACTGCATTGGCACTCGCGACCTGCGTGGTCGAAGGCGTGGCGCCATACATCGCCATCGCGCTGCGGGTTACCTTTGAATTGGCCGCACTGGCATAGCGGCTGTCCAGGACCGAATAGACCTCGGAGACGCTGCGGGCGCGGCCGTCCTTGGCGTAGAAGATCGGGCGGTTGGCCGCCGCCGCGTTGGGAAACAGCCGCGCGCCGACGGCTTGCGGATTGTCCTCGGCATTGGCGATCAATTTCGCCGCGCCGCGGACGCCCATGAAATGGGCCATGTAGAGTTCGCTGTCGCTCGGCCTGCGCCCGAGCAGGCCGGTGAGCTTGAAGCTGTTCGACTGCGTCAGCGCCGCGGCCATGGCGGAAGCGGCTTCGGGATCGTCGCGCAGCTTCATGATCGACCGCTTCTTGACGGGATCGTCGACGGTGTAGGTCCCCGATGACGTCCTGGTGATGGCGTCGGCGTAGCTGCCGTAGCCGAGCTGGGCACCCGCTTCCTTCACCGTGCCGAGCCAGGTCTGGTCGATGAACTGGTAGAGCCCCTGCGCGGACGAGGTGGTGGCGGCGGCCGTCGGATTGAAGTCCGATTCCATCTTGGCCGTGGTCAGCATGTACTGGAAGCTGACGCCGGAGACGTTCGAGGCCTGCTTGATCGCACCGGCGACACGCGCCCGCGACGGATCAAGGCCGGCCGTCTGCGTGGCACTGAAACTGTCGATCGACATGGTGGAGGGCCCGCCCCGCGCGGCGCTGAGCGACGCCGGCAATTCGGCGCCCGTCGTCTCACCGTGGGACAGGTATGGTTAAGGAGGGGTTAATCCCGCCGCCCTGGTCATTCCGGGGCATCGCGAAGCGATGAGCCCGGAATCCATTGAGCTGCCCGTGACGCATTGCGATGGATTCTCAGGTGCGCAATTGCGCACCATAGCTCGCGCTGCGCGCGCCCCGGAATGACAGAGGACTACTTCTTGTAAACGTTGTCGGGATCGAACAGCCGGTCCGCCTCAGTGAAGACCAATCTCGCTCCCCCACCCTCGGCCTCGACCTTGCGGTAGAAGCACGACCGCCGGCCGGTATGGCAGGCCGCGCCGATCTGCTCGACGCGGATCCAGACCGCATCCTGATCGCAATCGGTGCGCATCTCGACCACGCGCTGGGTTTGACCCGACGTCTCACCTTTTCGCCACAAGGCATTGCGCGAGCGGCTGAAGTACCAGGCTTCGCCGGTCGCAATCGTCTTGCGCAACGCCTCTTCGTTCATGTGCGCGACCATGAGCACGTCACCGGTAGCGACGTCGGTGGCGACGACCGTCACGAGGCCAGCGGCATCAAATCTGGGCAGGAAGGCGAGGCCCTCCTCGATCTCATGGGAATGAGCGGACACAGCAACTCTCGCCGGTTTGTCGCGAGGTCAGCGCGTCGTGCCTCGCACCAGGGACAGGAAACGGGCCTGCTCCGCCGGATTGTCGCGGAACATGCCGGTGAAGCGGCTGGTGAAAGTAGAGGCGCCATGCTTGGCGACGCCGCGCACCGACATGCAGGTATGCTCGGCCTCGATCAGCACGGCAACACCGCGAGGCTTGAGGACCTCGTCGATCGCGGCGGCGATCTGCGCGGTCAGGTGCTCCTGGGTCTGGAGCCGGCGGGCGAAAATGTCGGTCAGGCGGGCCAGCTTGGACAGGCCGACGACGCGCTCCACCGGCGTATAGGCGATGTGCGCCTTGCCGTAGAACGGCATCATGTGATGCTCGCATTGCGAGGTGAACTCGATGTCGCGCACCAGGACGAAGTCGTCATAGCCCGCCGTCTCGCCGAAGGTGCGATCGAGCACCTCGGCCGGGCACTGGTGGTAGCCCTGATAGAGCTCGTCGAAAGCCTCGACGACGCGGCGCGGCGTATCGAGCAGGCCCTCGCGCTCGGTGTTCTCGCCGATATAGGCGAGCAGCGTCTTCACTGCCGCTTCCGCCTCGGCGCGCGCGGGGCGCGGCTGGTCGGCGCGGACGGCGGCCGCGAGGAATTCGGCAGGATCAAGCTCGGCCGGGCGGCTCTCGGGCTGCCGGTCGGAGGGCTTGCCCGGGCGGATGGATTTGATTGCAGCGTCCATATCTTCTCCGTTCGACGGCCTAACGGCCGGAGTGTCACCGGCAGACGGGGCGGCAAGCCGCCGGACGCCTGAACAGAACAAGTTTCGGTGCAAAAGTCCCGAGGTCACAACGCCGGCAGCCTAGATCTGGATCACCGCCACCGCATCCCTGGACTGTTTTTCCACCAGTTCCGCCCCTATATAGGACCGTGGGCGGCGCCCGCCAAGGCCGATCCGGCTGGAAGCGGGTGTGGACGCGTTGGACTCCATCACATGCTGAACGACATTTACAACAAGCGGATCATCGAGCTGGCCGGGAATATTCCGCGGCTCGGACGGTTGGCGGACCCCGATGCCTCCGCCACCGCCCATTCCAAGCTGTGCGGCTCGACCGTGAAGGTCGATCTCAAGATGAACGGGGACACCGTCACCGACTTCGCCCATGACGTGAAGGCCTGCGCCTTGGGCCAGGCCTCTTCATCCATCATGGCAAGTCACGTGGTCGGCTCGACTGCGAGCGAACTCCGTGAGTTACGCGAAACCGTTCGCAAGATGCTGAAGGAGAATGGTGCGCCTCCTCAAGGCAAATGGGAGGAGATCAAGTTCCTCGAGCCGGTCCGCGACTACAAGGCGCGCCATGCCTCGACGCTTCTCACCTTCGATGCCGTGGTTGATGCCATCGGCCAGATCGAGGCCAGAACCAAGCAGCCCGCCGCAGCGCAAGGCTGACCCCCTCTTCGTCATTCCGGGCGAACCTGCGTACCTCAGGTACGCACTTGCTTACCAAGGTTCGCGCTGACGCGCGCCCCGGGGATGACTGCCGATATTTAAGAGCTTACTTCGGCGCCGTCGCAGCAGCCGGCGTGGCAACACTACCGGTCGGCACCACGGCTTCCGCCGTCTTGGTCGACTTGGAAGCCTGCTCCGGTTCCGCGCCGAACCTCGCCTGCGTCTTCGGTGCAAGCTCCGCCATTGCCGGCGCCGAGATATCCACGTGCGGGAGCACGTCAGCCACGAGATCGGTCGTAACCAGATTGGTGAGCTTGAGCTCGCCGGCATCGAGCTCGTGCAGGTCCTCCCAGGGCGGGACGCTGAGCGCAAGCGACAGCAGATCCCCGGCGCCACCCATATCGAAGGTGTATTTGGCTAGGCGACCGATGTCGCGCTCCACGATCATCAGGTCCTGTGCGCTATAACTCGCCGCCTTGGCATCGTCGGCGCGGTCGCCCATCCAGATCTGGTGAACCCGGACATGAGCGGCTTCCGGCACGTACCGCTTCTTGCCGGCCAGCAGCAGGAACGCGCACATGGACTCGCAATACGCTTCCGGCGCGACGGCCGGCCGTGTCGACGGCCCGCCGCGGAGGCTCACGCCGACCGTGGTCAAAAGCCCGAGATTGCGGAAGCGCCGGCCGAGCGTGATCGCGTCATTGACGGAGCCGCCGCTGGAATCGAGCACTACGGTGGCGCCGCCGAGCTGGCGGCCCCGCGAAAACTCTTCGAATTCTTTGGGCGTATCGGCGGTGATGATGCCGACCGCACTGATCCAGCCGCGGCAGTTCGGCTCGCAGGCGACCCAGCTGAACTTCATCGGCAGCTTGCGCTCTTCGAGAACAGCGCCTGCGCGGGCCGACGATCCGAATGTCGCGACGGCACCTGCCAGCGCGACCCCACAAACGGCGGTTCCCACCAGCAACCAGCCGCGAAGATTAAGGGAGTTCAGAAGTCTCAATCTGGTTCCTTCC
The DNA here is from genome assembly GCF_044909005.1 of Bradyrhizobium sp. USDA 223. Taxonomy (NCBI): domain Bacteria; kingdom Pseudomonadati; phylum Pseudomonadota; class Alphaproteobacteria; order Hyphomicrobiales; family Nitrobacteraceae; genus Bradyrhizobium; species Bradyrhizobium sp. USDA 223. The sequence continues at coordinate 1,596,459 of NZ_JBIYDR010000001.1, read as the reverse complement.
CCAAGCCCCAAGCCCCAAGCCACCAAACATTCCCCGGTAGCGCTATCTGAGTCCATCATACAGGCGTATGTTTCTACACACGGCCGTCATAAAAATGGTATCCGGGCGAATACAGATCGTCCACAGATACTTGCTGCAGTGCTCCCAAAAAAACACGCAAAATATGGCGCGGAAACAATAGCTTACGGTTCCCTGCCCCGGAACTATGCAACATCGCGCCTAAGGTCGCAGCAAAGCGCCCATGAAGCATTCAGCCTGCCAGCGCTGTTCCAGTTCGGTCGATGGTGTGCTCCGGCTGCCGCGCAGATTCGGCCGTGGGCTGATCTGGGTGTATCGCCATACGCTGTCGCCTCTGGTCGGGTACAACTGCCGGCATCTGCCGACCTGCTCCGCCTATGGCGATGAGGCGATCGAACGGTTCGGGCTGTGGGCCGGCGGCTGGATGACGCTCGCGCGCCTGCTCCGTTGCCATCCCTTCGGCACGTCCGGCATCGACAATGTGCCCCTCACCGCGCCCAAAGGCGCACGCTGGTATCAGCCCTGGCGCTATGGCCGCTGGCGCGGAGTTAACGCGCCCTGACTTGCGGTGCTCTGAACAGCGCCGCCCTGACCGGAACCTTAGACTTTCCGCCCGCGTTGTTTTGATGCTCCCCACGGGAGGAAACAACAATGCGCTGGAAAATCAGCCCGCATTTTCACGTCAAGCCCGGTCCGAATCTCGATCACAGGGCGCACGATCCAAGAACCATCGACCTGCTCGCCATCATCGCTTTGCTTGCGCTCGTCCTCGGCTCAGGCTGGTATCTTGAGAGAAGCCTTGCGACACAGCCGAGCACGACGACGTTCATCGTGCCGAGCCAGAGCGTGCATTGGTAGTCATCGGAACCAGTAGAACCGTCCCTGTGACGGAGGGATCGACTCCGGCGGTCGTAGCCGCTTCGGGCGCGGCGGCTTTGGCGCCGGCTCGGCGGCCGAAGTGGTCTCTGCAGCCGGTGCGGTCTCGCTGCCCGGCACCTTCACCGCCAGCAGCAAATTCGATTCACGCATGCGCCAGCGATAGCCGACGCCGAAATCGATCGGCTGGGCACGCGTGAACAGCTCGGCGTAGCGCTCCTGGTAGCGGCCGGGGAATTCGTCGATGGGGCCGAGATAGCGGCCGAACGGGAAGAACCTCCATTGCCGCGCATTGTAGTTCGCAAGCGGAATGCCGGAATCGTCCTGGATGATGGTGGCGCTGTTGGCGAGCAACCAGTCGCGTGCGACGGTGAAATTGCCGGAGTGCAACAGGTAGGACGCACTCTTGAGCAGGCTGTTGCCGGGCCCGAGCGTCTCGCAGAATTTCAGGAAGCCCGTGGCACGTGCGCCGGAATTTGAGAGGTCGGTCGCGAAATAATACAGCGTACGCGCTTCCCCGTCGCTGCCGGCAAAGCTGATGCGGACGCCGCGCGTCGCGTTCCGTCCGGGATTGTCGCCGCCGACATGTAGCCCGCCCTTGTCGTCGAGCGCGACCATCTCCACGTTGCGGATGTTCTTGCCGGAGCGGGCGAGAAAGACATAGAGGATCGGCAGGGTGCCGTTCACCTGGTTGGCGCTCAGGTCGACCTTCATCTGCTTGGTGATGAAGAACGAGAAGCTCAGGATCGAGCCAAGCGAGCGTTCGACGTTATAGAGCGCAGCGCCGACCGAACCGCGCGGCAGCCGCGTCAAATCGGGCACCGCGCCGACCGGCTCCAGCGCGCCGAGCACGTAGGTGCTGGCCTTGGAATGGAAGGCGTCGGCGTAGAGGAAATCGGGGCCGCTGAACAAATAGAACATGGTCGGTCGGGGCGCGGCCAGATTGAGGTCGGCCCAGCTGCGGATCTTCGAGAGCTGACGCTGCTCGAGCTGAGCGAAGGCGCCGTCGAAGAATTTGGCGTGACGCTGCCAGGCCGGGTCCCTGGTGAGCGGCACCAGCGGCGAGTCCGCCGAAGGCTGCATGCCCGCAAGGAAGCGCGCCGTGTCATCGAAGGTGACGTCTGCGGCACGCGCGGACGAGACGGCCGTAGCCAGGAGGACGAAAGCAACAGCCGCAATTCTCAGGGGGCGGAGCATGTCTATTCGGGATGCGGTGATGCGGCAGCGACGACGGGCCGCCTGCGGAAAACAGCGTAAATCAAAAGGCCGGAGAGCATGACGAGCATTCCCGACAGCGACTGAAGCGGCCGCTCCGTCAGAAGGTAGTACATCATGAACGCGGTCACGAGCAGAAACACGAGCGGCGTGAACGGGTATCCCCAAGCGCGATAGGGCCGCGGCAGATCGGGATCGGTGATACGCAGCTTGATGACGCCAGCGACCGTGAAGAACGAGCAGAACAACAGCGCGAACTGGATGAAATCGAGCACCGCCTCGAAGCTGCGCGTGAACAGCAGAAGATTGGCGATGGCCAGTTGGAACAGGATGGCATAGGCCGGCGCGCCGCTCACCGACCGTTTGGAGAAAACGCGCAAGGCGGGAATGTCCTCCCCCATCGTCATCATCACGCGCGGGCCGATCCACATCATCGCGCTGATCGAAGAGATCAGACCGAAGCAAATCATGGCGCCGACGATCCGACCGCCGAGACTGCCGAAGATGGCGGTGCCGGCGACACTTGCGACGTCGAGCTGGCCGGCGAGCGCGCTGACCGGCGTCGAATGGAGAAAGACCGCGTTCAGCGCGACATACAGCACGAGCACGATCAGCGTGCCCGCGAGCAGCGCGCGCGGCAGGTTCCGTTGCGGCGTCTTCATCTCGCCGATGATGTAGGTGGCGGCATTCCAGCCCGAGAACGAATACATCACGAAGACGAGCCCGATGGCGAACGGCGCGCTGACGATGTGAGCGATATCGCCGGGCTGCGGCGTGAAGCTGATCGGCTGCGGCACGGCGATGACGAAGCCGGCGACCAGGAAGGCGACGATCAGCACGACCTTGAGGACGGTCGAGATCAACTGGAATGTGGATGAGTGCCTGACGCCGGTCAGTTGCACCAGCGAAACCAGCCACACCACGCCGATGGCGAGCGGAATCGCCGGCAGATCGGGTACGACCGACTTGGCATATTCCCCGAACGCCATCGCGGCGAGCGCGACCGGCGCTGCGAATCCGACCGTGGCCGACACCCAGCCGGCGAGGAAGCCGAAGGCCGGGTGGTAGGCGCGGCCGAGGAAATTGTACTCGCCGCTCGAGCGCGGAAACATCGCGCCCAACTCGCTGTACGCGAACACACCGCACAGCGCGACGACGCCGCCAACCGTCCAGAGGAGCAGGATCGAGAAGCCGGACGGGATGTCCTTGACCTGGAAGCCGAGGCTGGTGAAGACGCCGACCCCAATCATGTCGGCCACGACGATGGCGGTGGCGACCGGAACGGAAACCCCGGCCCCCCTCCCGGTCAGCCGGTCCGTCCAGGGCGGGGTACCCGCATCTGATGCCGTCATCAGGGTCCTTGACCTCAGGCGCTTCGCCTCGTGGGGCCCATCGTGCACTTTGGCCCAGTCAATTCAAGCAGGGTTAACAAGGGTTAAATGAGGCAACGGAGGCAGGTACCAGACCACCGCCTAGACGCTTCTTTGGACGATATCTCTGGCTGCACCCGGAATTGCCCGTTCCGCTCCCCCACAATCAGGACACGATTGCATGGTCCTTTCGAGCGTTCCGGATGTGGGGAAGTTTCTCCGGACGCTTAACGTCGCCTAAACGCCAGTCGGCTCAATTGTTTCAAGATTGCCGATGGACGTGTGACTTGGACGTGTGACCTGGGACGTAAGACTTGGGTCGTGACTTTGGGGTCATGGGTGGATGGCCGGGGCCGCTCCTAAACTGAGAGCTGATGATCGTGCCGATCGGACACCGTCCGATCGGCATGATCGTGCGCTCCGGGCCGGTCTGATCTCAGTCATGGTGCCGTTGTCGCTGACGCTGGTTCAATGCGGCAAGGCGCCGGATCCGGCGGCGTTGGCGGCGAACTCCCAGGCGAATGTCCAGGTGGTCGCCAAGACCAATTCGCAGACCTCGAACGCGCGCGTGGCAAGCGGCGACACGTTCGAGGATCGCTTCCCTGCCCCGCAGTTTAGGGAGCGCTTTCCCTCGGCGAGTGAAAGCTTCCTGCAACGGCAGATGTCGGACCTTTCGCCCAAGAGCGCGGTCCAGCGACAAACACCGGAGCTGGCGTCCTACAAGGTGGCGTCGCTCGAGCCGCAAGTCCCGTACAAGCGCCCCGCCCGCGAGGATCTGACGACACTCGTCAGCATGAAGTCGTCGGCCTTCCCCTATTTCGGCAACAACCCCGCTTCCGACGCGCCCTTCCTCAACATTTCCAAAGGCGACCGCCGCGGCCACCGCAGCTATTCCGGCCGCGTCTACTGGCAGGACGAGACCTATAGCGACAGCCGCGTGCTGGTGCACGTGCCCGAGCATTTCGACCTGCGCAAGCCGGGCGTGATCGTGGTGTTCTTCCACGGCAATGGCGCAACGCTCGAGCGCGACGTCCGCGACCGGCAGATGGTGCCGAAACAGGTCACCGATTCCGGCGCCAATGCGATCCTGCTTGCGCCGCAGATGGCGGTCGACGCCGCCGATTCCAGCGCCGGAAAATTCTGGCAGCCGGGCGGCTTCAAGCGCTTCATGGCGGAATCGGCCGACCATCTTGCGCGCCTCACCGGCGATCCCAACAGCGCGCGCGCCTTCGCCAACATGCCGATCGTGATCGTCGGCTATAGCGGCGGCTTCCTGCCGACAGCCTGGAGCCTGGAGGTCGGCGGCATCAGCGACCGCGTGCGCGGCGTGGTGCTGCTCGATGCCGTCTATGGCGAGATGGACAAATTCGCGTCCTGGATCGAGAACCACCGTTCCGGCTTCTTCGTCAGCGCCTACACCCGCCACACCGCGCGGCGCGACCGCGAGCTGATGAGCATGCTCCGCCAGAAGGGCATCAGCGTCGCCGAGGACATGGACGGGCCGCTACGACCCGGCAGCGTGGTGTTCGTGGAGACCGGCGAGGGCATCACCCATCGCGACTATGTCACCCGCGCTTGGACGCGCGATCCGCTCAAGGACGTGCTGGTGAAGATGGCGGCGACGCCGTCGCTCGCGCTGACGCGCGTCGCCTCCACAAATCCCTAGCCGGGCCGATATCAGGTCTCGATATCAGTTCCAAATATTAGTTCCTGGGCAGCTTCGGAATGCTCTCTGCAAAGCCGTTGAAGCAGGCCAGCCGCTCGTCCTCTTCCTTGAAGAAGCGGCAGTCGGCATAGCCCTTGGCCTTGGCCGGCTTCGGCTTCGGCGCCGGCGGGATCACCGCGTCGTAGCAGTTGAGGCGATCCTTGGTGCCGTCGTCGATCTCGAGGCAGGCCTGGAGGCGGACGGCGATCGATTGCGGCTTGCCCTTTGGAGCGGCGGCAGCCTCCTTGGCGCCTTTCGGCTTGACCTGCACCAGCGGCTTGTCCCCCACCATGGGTGGCTTCTCGGTCTGCGCAAATGCGGAGGCTGAATAGAGCACCGCGGCAACCGCCAGAATCATCCTCATCTCAGTCAACTCTCTTTGATCCCCACGCCGGCCTTCTACCGCTCCCGCGCGAGGTTTGCCAAGCGCCTTGCGCGCACGACCTGCTGCGTTCAGGCGGTGGCGGCAGCCGCCCGCCGGGGCCGGGTCACGACCACCAGGATCAGTGCCAGCACGACGAAACCGACCGCGACGAAGCCGAGCGCGTGCAGGAGCTCGCGGGCGAACAGCAGCCCGCCGACGGCGGAGCCAACCGCCTGGCCGATATAGAGAACGGACGTGTTGAGCGCCACGGTGGCCGATGCGAGCGGCGGCGCAGCCGCGACCAGCCGCACCTGCTGCATCGAATTGGTCGAGGCGAAGCCAAGGCCCCAGATCGCTACCGCGCCCGCCATCATGACGAGCGAGCCGGCGCCGAGGGCCCACCCGCTCATCCCGGCAAGCAGCAGGCAGGTGAACAGCAACGAGGTGCGATAGGGCCCCGCAGTGTCGACGATGCGCGTGGCGACGACGACGCCGAGGAAGCCGCAGATCCCGTACAGCGCGAAGACCGAGCCGATCGCATCGGGACCGGCGCCGGTGAGCTTGTTGAGCAGCGGGCCCATATAGGTGAACACGACGAACTGCCCCGACATTTGCAGCATCGTGATCGCGAGCAGCAGCAGGATCGTCCTGCTTCGGCCGACGGCGGCCCATGTCTTCAGATCGACCGGTGCGCCCTGCAGACCCGCCGGCAGACGCAGCAGCAACAGCAGGAAGCTGACGCAGCCGAGCGCGCCGACCCCGCCATAGGCCGCGCGCCAGCCGTAGCGGCTGGCGATAAAGGTGATCAGCGGCAGGCCGACGGCGGCTGCGAGCGACCAGCCGAGGAAGAGGTACGCAATGGTGCTGCCGCGCCGTTCCGCCGGCACGATCAGCGCAGCCGTGCCGGCCGCCTGCGGCGTATAGAGCGAGCCGACTGCGAGCATCGCGAGCCGCATGATCAGCAGGCTGGTGTAATCGGGCGCAAACGCGGAGGCGAGATTGCCGAGTGCGAGCACGGCCAGCGTCGTGGCGAGCAGGGTCCGCCGTTCGATGCGGCTGGTCAGCCACGCCGTCAGCGGCGAGCCGACGCACAGCGTCACCGCGCCGAAGGTGATCAGGAGCCCGGCCGCGTGGATGCTGATCCCGAGCCCCGCCGACAATTCCGGCAGCATGCCCGCCGGCGCCAAGACCGAGCAGCCGGTCACGAGATTGCCGAGCATCAGGGCGGTTGGCGCGAAACGGCCGGCAGCTGGGGCGCTTTTCATGCAAACGCATGTAGCGGCGGCCTGCGACCGGTTAAAGGGTACAACGTCAAATAGTTGCGGGCTCCGCCCCGGGTTTTGCGCGCCACTTTCTTGGAAATGCCGGATTGCGCAGGCCGAATCGCCTGATATATCGCTCGTTCCCGCTTACCTGCGCTCGTTCGCAGGAGTGAGCCCCAGGAGAAAAGCAATGTCCGACCAGCCCAAGTCCGAGTCCGGCTTCCAGTACAGCCTGTCCAATTTGAAGCCCGTGACCCCCGCGGCCAAGGTCACCCTCACCTTCCCCGACGGCGCCAAGCGTCAGTTCGACAAGGGCATCACCGGCCTCGATATTGCCAAGGGCATCTCGCCGTCGCTGGCCAAGCGCACGGTCGCCATGGCGCTCGACGGCACGCTTGCCGATCTCAACGATCCCATCGAGGCCGACGCTGGAATCGAGTTCGTGAATCGCGACGACCCGCGCGCGCTCGAATTGATCCGGCACGACTGCGCACACGTGCTGGCGGAAGCGGTGCAGACGCTGTGGCCGGGAACCCAGGTCACGATCGGCCCCGTGATCGAGAACGGCTTCTATTACGACTTCTTCCGCAACGAGCCGTTCACTCCGGAAGACTTTGCCGCGATCGAGAAGAAGATGCGCGAGATCATCGCGCGCGACAAGCCTTTCACCAAGGAAGTCTGGGACCGCGAGAAGACCAAGCAGGTGTTCCGCGACAAGGGCGAGGCCTTCAAGGTCGAGCTGGTCGACGCCATTCCCGGCACCGAGCCGATCAAGATCTACTACCAGGGCGACTGGTTCGACCTGTGCCGCGGCCCGCACATGACCTCGACCGGCAAGGTCGGCAATGCCTTCAAGCTGATGAAGGTGGCCGGCGCCTATTGGCGCGGCGACAGCAACAACCCGATGCTGACCCGCATCTATGGTACGGCCTTCGCCAAGCAGGAGGATCTCGACGCCTACCTCAAGCAGATCGAGGAAGCCGAGAAGCGCGACCATCGCAAGCTCGGGCGCGAGCTCGACCTCTTCCACTTCCAGGAGGAAGGTCCGGGCGTCGTGTTCTGGCATCCGAAGGGCTGGACCATCTTCCAGCAGCTGATCGCCTATATGCGCCGTCGCCTTACCGGCGATTACAGCGAAGTCAACGCGCCGCAGATCCTCGACAAGGTGCTGTGGGAGACCTCGGGCCATTGGGGCTGGTATCGCGAGAACATGTTCGCGGCGCAATCGGCCGGCGACGAGGCCGAGGACAAGCGCTGGTTTGCGCTCAAGCCGATGAACTGCCCTGGCCACGTCCAGATCTTCAAGCACGGCCTGAAGAGCTACCGCGACCTGCCCTTGCGCCTCGCTGAGTTCGGCGTGGTGCACCGCTACGAGCCCTCCGGCGCCATGCACGGCCTGATGCGCGTGCGCGGCTTCACCCAGGACGACGCGCACATCTTCTGCACCGAGGATCAGCTCGCCGAGGAGTGCCTGAAGATCAACGATCTCATCCTGTCGACCTATGCCGATTTCGGCTTCACCGGCGACCTCACGGTGAAGCTCTCGACCCGGCCGGAGAAACGCGTCGGCACCGATGCGATGTGGGATCACGCCGAGCGCGTGATGGCGACGGTGCTGCGCGAGATCCAGTCGCAGAACAATCACATCAAGACCGAGATCAACCCGGGCGAAGGCGCGTTCTACGGACCGAAGTTCGAATACGTTCTGCGCGATGCCATCGGTCGCGATTGGCAGTGCGGCACCACGCAGGTCGACTTCAACCTGCCGGAGCGGTTCGGCGCGTTCTACATCGACCATGACGGCGGCAAGAAACCGCCGGTGATGGTGCACCGCGCGATCTGCGGCTCGATGGAGCGCTATATCGGCATCCTGATCGAGCATTATGCCGGCAACTTCCCGCTCTGGCTCTCGCCGGTGCAGGCGGTTGTCACCACGATCACCTCGGAAGGCGACGAATACGCCCAGGTGGTGCTGGAGCAGGCGCGGCGCGCCGGGCTTCGGGCCGAGATCGACCTGCGCAACGAAAAGATCAACTACAAGGTCCGCGAGCACTCGCTGGCCAAGATCCCGGCCCTGCTCGTGGTCGGCAAGAAAGAGGCCGAGACGCATTCGGTCTCGGTCCGCCGGCTCGGCAGCGACGGCCAGAAGGTGATGACCACGGCCGAGGCGATCGCCGCCCTGGTCGACGAGGCGACCCCGCCGGATGTGAAGCGGGCCCGCGGCGCCGTCTGAGCCCTGAATCGATCTAAATTCGCTTCCGGTTGCGGGCGTGCATGCTTATCTCGGCATGGCACGCCCGCCGACCATTTGAAGAGGATATCGCAGTGCCCGACGCCATCGAACTCCTGAAGACCCGCCGCTCGGTCAAGCCGCGCGAGATGACGGGGCCCGGCCCGTCGGCGGCCGAGCTCGAGACCATCCTCACCATCGGAGCGCGCGTGCCCGATCACGGCAAGCTCGCGCCGTGGCGCTTCATCATCTTCGAGGGCGACGCCCGTGCACGGGCCGGCGAGGTGATCGCGCGGGTCTTCGCCAGGAAGAATCCGGGGGCGCCGGCGGCCGACGTCGAGACCGAGCGCAAGCGCCTGATGGACGCGCCGCTGGTGATCGGCATCGTCAGCTTCACCAAGCCGCACCCGAAGGTGCCGGCGTTCGAGCAGGAATTGTCGGCGGGCGCCAGCGCCATGAACATCGTCACCGCCGCCGCCGCGCTCGGCTACGGCGCCTGCTGGCTGACCGGCTGGTTCTCGTTCGACCGCGACGTGCTCGACGGCCTCGGCCTCAAGCCGGATGAGAAGCTCGCCGGCTTCATTCATGTCGGCACGCCGACCAAGCCGAGCGAGGACCGTCCGCGCCCGTCCCTTTCGGACATCGTGACGCGATTTTAATCGATGTTGTGTTGACGCATCGAGCGTCTTGCGGCTTGATCCCGCCGGGGAGGAAGCTGCGGATGAGACGCCGTGAATTTCTGGTCGGGGCAGCCATGCTGGCCGGCACGATGGCGCGAAGCCCGGCCGCGGACATCCCCGCCCCCTCGCCCGACGGGCTCGACCGCATCACGGCGTTCTTCGACAACGAGGTGGCAAGCGGCCGGCTGCCGGGCGCCGTTATTTTGGTGCAGCAGCACGGCAAGCCGGTTTATCTGAAATGCTTCGGCGTGCGCGATACCAGGACCGGCCTTGCCATGACGCCGGATACGATCTTCGCCATCCACTCCATGACCAAGCCGATCACGTGCCTTGGCGCGATGATGCTGATCGACGAGGGCAAGCTTGCGCTGACCGACCCCGTGTCGAAATACATCCCGCTGTTTGCCGAGACCAAGGTCGGCCTCGAGGTGACCCGGCCCGACGGCAAGCTGGAGCTCGACTTCGTCCCACCTGAGCGCCCCGTCAACATCGAGGATCTGCTGCGGCATACTTCGGGCATCAGTTACGATTACATCGGCAGCGAATGGGTCGAGCACGCATACAAGGCCGCCAATATTTTCGAGGGTCCCTTCAACAACAGGGAGTTCGCCGATCGCATCGCCAAGCTGCCGCTGGCGCGGCAGCCCGGAACGCTGTGGCGCTACGGCCATTCCACCGACGTGCTCGGCAGCGTCATCGAGATCATCTCGGGCCAGACGCTGTACGACTTCCTGAAAGCACGCATCTTCGATCCGCTCGGCATGAACAGCACCAAATTTACGCTCGCGACCGAGGACGAGCTGGCGCGGATGGCGCGGCCGCTGCCGAGCGACTCAATCCTGCTCGCCGGCGAGCGCGACCGCCTGGACCATCCAGAATGGCAATCGGGCGGCGGCGGCCTGCTCTCGACCATCACCGACTATCAGCGCTTCTCGCAGATGCTGCTCAACGGCGGCGAGTTCGAGGGCAGGCGCTATCTCAGCCCCGCCGCGTTCAAGGCCATGACGACCGATCAGATCGGGCCGGGCTCCGGCGTCGGACGCGACTATTTCTATTTTCCAGGCGACGGCTTCGGTTATGGCTACGGCCTTGCGGTGCGCACCGATCCCGGCAATGCAAAACCGCCCCCGCCGGGCTCGCTCGGCGAATTGAAATGGGACTCGGGGAGCGGCACCTATTTCGGCGTCGATCCCAAGCTCGACATGGTCTACGTCATGATGCAGCAGACCCAGAACGAGCGCGGCCGCATTACCCCCGCGTTCAAGGCGCTGGTTTACGATTGCTATCCGCCCGCATTACGCCGCCCGTGAGGTGCGCTGGCCGAAATCGGCGAGGAGCTTTCCGAGCTCGACCGCCGGCCGCGCGGCGCTGAACAGAAATCCCTGCACCTCGTTGCAGCCTTCGGCGCGCAGCCAGTCGAGCTGATCCTCGGTCTCCACGCCCTCCGCGGTCGTGGTGATATTGAGGCTGCGCCCCAAACCCGAGATCGCGCGCACGATCGCACCGCAGTCGGGCCGCTCGGCCAGATCCTTGACGAAGGAGCGGTCGATCTTGATCTTGTCGAACGGAAAGCTGCGGAGATAGCTCAGGCTGGAATAGCCGGTGCCGAAATCGTCCATGGAAATACCGACGCCGAGCTCGCGCAGCTGGTGCAAGGTGGCGACATTGGCGTCGGTCTCGGCCAGGAAAATCGACTCGGTGATCTCGAGCTCGAGCCGCTTCGGCGACAGGCCGGACTGCGCCAGGGCCGAGATCACGACCTGGACCAGGTTGCGGCTGCGGAATTGTGCCGGCGACAGGTTGACGGCGACCTTGACGTCGACGGGCCATTTCACCGCCTCGGTGCAGGCTTCGCGCAGCACCCATTCGCCGAGCTGGGTGATCAGGCCGATGTCTTCGGCGACGGGGATGAACTCCGCGGGCGAGATCATGCCCTTGTCCGGATGACGCCAGCGCAGCAGCGACTCGAAGCCGGAGATGCGGTCGGAGGCGATCGACACCAGCGGCTGATAGTGCAGCTCGAACTCGCCGTTGGCGAATGCCCGGCGCAGATCCAGCTCCATGTCGCGGCGCCTCTGCGCCTGGAGGTCCATCTCACGCTCGAAGAAGTGGTGCACGCCGCCGCCGTCGGCCTTGGCCCGGTACAGCGCCATGTCGGCATTGCGCATCAACTCTTCCGGCGTGGTGCCATCGCCCGGCGACAGCGCGATGCCGACGCTGGCGCCGATCACCATCTCCTGTCCGTCGACGTCGTAAGGTGCCTTGAGCATGTCGATCAGCAGGGAGGCACAGGCGCTGGCCTCGTTCGGCGAGACGTCGGCAGCCAAGATGACGGCGAACTCATCGCCGCCGAGCCGCGCGGCGAGATTGGTGCCGCGGACCGCAATCGTCAGGCGCTCGGCGACCTGCTTCAACAGGCGATCGCCCACCGGATGACCGAAGGAATCGTTGATGTTCTTGAACAGGTCGAGATCGATGTAGAGCACGCCGACCCGTTTTCCCGCGGCCTGGTCCAGCGCCTGCTTCAGGCGCTCCTGGAAGTGTTCGCGGTTCGGCAGGTCGGTGAGCCCGTCATGATGCGCCATATAGGCGATGCGCGCTTCGGCCTTGCGCCGTTCGGTAATGTCGACCACCGCCACCAGATAGCCGTCGCGCTCGTCGAAGGCGACGCGACGGCCGAAGGTGAGCACCTCGATCTCGCTGCCGTCGGCGCGCAAGTGTCGCCAATTGCGCGAGGAGTGGTAGGCGTCGCCGAGGCGCTCCAGCGCCGCGGCGTGGCTGTCCCACTCGTCCTCCGGCCAGATCTCGTGCAGCTTCATGCGCAGGAAGGTCGCGCGGCTGTAGCCGTAGTGCTGGACCGCGGCGTCGTTGACGCTGAGGAACTCCTTGGTCTCTGCGTCGAACACCCACATCGGCATTGGATTGTTGTCGAACAGGAGGCGGAACGAAGCATCGCGCCGCTTCAGGACGGTGACATCGGAGATGGTCAGCGAGACCACGTCGGCAAAGGCCGTGGCGCTGAGCCTGAGGTAGCGCCCCTCGCTCTCGAGCTCGAGCTGCTCGCAGCGGCTGCCCGATACGGCCTTGAGCAGGAATTCCATCACCTCGGGCAAGGCCAGCAGCGTGCCGCCTTCGCCGATCCGCCGCCACAACAGGCTTGCGCCTGCAACCTTCAGCAGCTCGCCCGCGCTCTTGTTGTGGTGCACGACCTGAAGGTCGAACGGCTTGCCGGCGGCATCGCGCAGCGTCGCCAGCGAGACCACCGCGTCTTCGGTCGCTGAAAAGATGGCGTCGAGCAGATTGTACTGCGCGCCGCGCTCGTTGACATAGGCGCCGATCAACGTCGCGCCCCAGCGCGAGGACGTCGGCAGCGCCAGCACGTCGTAGGTTCTGACCATTCCGTCGCGCACGCAATGCGCGCTCGCCAGGTGCGGCCGTCCGGCCGCCAGCGCGCTCGCCGCCGCTTCCGACAGGGCCGTGGCGCAATCGGGCGACAGCTCGGCCAGGGGAATGTCCCAGCGCTCCTCGCCGAGCCATTTCTGCACGTAGCGTCCGCTGCGCGACAGCTCGAGCACGCCATCGTTCTTCAAGAGCGCGATGTGGTCTGCAAGCCGCCCGAGACTGCCGAGCATGACGTCCTCGTAGCGCGGCAGCCGCTCGCCCGGCTTCAACGCCGCACGCCATTTGCGCTGAAGCACCGGGATGTCGTCGAACATTTCGGCGGCCGGTTTTCCCGGGATCTTCTTCGCGGCAGTCATTGCAGTCCCCAACGCACTTTCCCGCCGCATGCAATGCAGGCGCGCTTAACGACATGTAAAAAGCGCGCAGGCGCGGGTTCCATTCAGCGATTATGACAGTTTTAAGTCAGGTGTTGGTTAGTGGGCGTTAGAGACTGTGACGGTTGCGCGAAGCTGCTCTCGTGTCCCGGACGCGACGCGTAAGCGGTGCGGCGCAGAGCCGGGGCCCGAGAGCGGAGCTTTGGCGCGCACCTGCCTCAACATCGTCATTGCGAGCGCAGCGAAGCAATCCAGGAATCCCTCCGCGGAAAGATTCTAGATTGCTTCGCTGCGCTCGCAATGACGGAGCAAGTGGCGCCGGCGCCGTTCTGCGACGGGCATCTCATTTGAGGACACACCTGCGCATCCTCGCGGCTCATTTCGCCCGAGCTTTTGCCTGTCGTCTCACCCTCATAATTGAAAGAGGGCGCAGGGAAGACCGGGTGCCGGCCGGGCACCCACGGTCCACTGTGCGAAAGGTGGCAACGAAGAATTTGCACAGCGGCATACAGGTGAAGCCAAACATCCGGCCTTCCCTGCGCAGTGGCTTTACGGCTTATGTCGTGCTCTCCCCGGGGAGCGATGCACTATTGCCCCCGTCGCCTTGCGGATGGCTGACGCGTGAGCCCGGTTGGGCCGCTCCCATCACCGCAAGACTTGGCGCACAGACCCCGGGCGCCAGGACCACACGATTTTGCCGTACGCCGATGACACCGGTCGTATGCGCGAGGTCTTTGCTCACGGCTCTCCGCCCTGCAAACCCTTTCGCGCCAACGCCATCAGCGTCCACCGCCCCCCGACCCGCGTTCGTGACGATCGCGATACGCCCCTCTTCCTTGGGCCGGGTTGCGCGACACATACGCGATTTCCGAATTTCGGTAAAGCGGAATATTTTGGGCCGAGTGCGTTGACCTAGCGCTCGCGTGTTTTGCCCGTCGGGCAACGCAAGGGATGGTGGCCTACCCCGCTAATCCTCGCTGGAGGCCGCCGAGCGGTTGCGCAAATAGGCCTGGGACAGCAGGAAGAACAACGCGCGTTCGCCCTGATATTTGGCGGACGGGCGCGTGCGCTCGAAGCCGTCGGCAAATATCTTGCCGGACTGGTCGCACACCTGCCACCGCCAGCCGAACCGCTTGCGCCTGGTGAGGATCACTTCGAACATGCCGACAAGCCTGGTCCCCTGCTCCATGCCGGTCCTGCAAGGCATGAGCCTGCTCCGGCTTCCCCCGTTGGACGGACGCCAGACATATAGCGCAGCAGGATGGAAAGAGAATAAAATTGATGATCGGAAATACGTACCGTCCACGGTCGTAAGCAAGACGCGCTGCTGCCGGAATAAGCCGATGCCGCCGGTGTTTCCTGGCCCCCTCCACGCAATGATGACGCTACCAGTGTTCACAACAGAACACAGAGAGGGGCCCGAGGTTACCTGGCAGAAACGCGCTGAAGGTGACGGTAACAGAAGATGCACAGCCGTGCGCGCGATGAGAATCGTCGTGCCGGAGCCTCTCGCCGACGGCTGGCCTTAGCGCGCGATGACCTCGACTTCGCCGTCGACGCCGTTGACGACGTTGAATCCGCGCTCGTAGACCTTGCCCTCGTTCTTGGCGATGGCGCGGTACTCGCCTTCGGACAGCACGACGCGCGGGAATGCGCCGATCGATTCCTTGATGACGTCGCCGCCCGGGGTCAGCACCGACCAGGCGGTGTTGGCGAGCGCCTCGCCGCCCCTGTCGCTGACCAGCTTGAGCGTGATGACGGCGGCGCGGTGGGTGATGGTGACGTCGGTGAGCTTGCCGGCCTGGACGCGGATGTCCGAGCGCACCACCGAATTGGCATCGCCGTAATTGGAGACGATGTAATAGGTGCCCTCCGGGATCAGCACGACGTCGCCGGCGGCGACGTTCGGCACCAGGGACGCGCGCTCGCCCGATTCGAACTGGCTGCCCTTGTAGATCGCGAACGAGATCTGGTTCTGCGGAATGCGGCTGGTACCGACGCGGCCCTCGATGCGCAGGCCGCCGGCCGGCAGCACGAAGGATTCGCGATTGGTCTCCGACTTCAGGCTGACGGTGCGCACCGCGCTGACGAGGCCGAAGGCGACGTGGACGACATAATTGCCGGGCGGCAGCACGATGTTCGGCGTCCCGCTGCGGTCCTCGCGGATCAGCTTGAAGGTGCCGTTCTCGTCGGGCCGGTCGGCAAATACGCGCCAGACCAGGCCGCTGGTGATCGGGGCCGAGTCTTTGCCGTACTTCGCCGTCAGCGACAGCACGCCCTGTCCGGGCACGGCCGCATTCAGCGGGGCGGCGGGCGGCACGGTCGAGACCGCGGGCGGTGGCATGCTGGGGGTCGCCGGCTGCATCAGGGTCGGCGGCAGGCTTGAGGGTCCCGCGCCCAGCCCGGAGGGCGGCGCCAGGCTGACAGCGTTGCCTGGGTCGGGCACCGAGGCCGGCGGGACCGGCGGCGGACGATCCGAGAAAAGCTGCGCCTGGGCGGCATTTCGGCCGGAAGTAAAGAGGCATACGGCAAGGATCAGCGCCGGCAGCAGCCTGCCGCTGCGCCGCCATCCGCTGATGCCGTCACCCCCGCGTGTCATGCTCCCTGCTTTTCACCGAAAACGCGGCAAATTCAAGCCTCTGAAACCCCAGGAAATACGGCCCTAGACCTTCGGTGGAACCGGCTTGACGGCTGCGTGATTAGCCCCTTGGCAACTGGCCCTCGCCATATTCCTGCCCCGTGCCCTTTCCAAAGCGGCATAAACCATGCTTCGCGCCTGATATGGCGGAGCGCAAGTGCGATGCCTAGTCTGACGATGCGGGCTGGCCCGGCGTAGGAGAGTTTCGGTGCTGGACAGATTGAAAGGCCGGGGCGCGAACGGCTCGAACGGCGAGAAAGTGGGCGAAAAAGTCGGCGAAAAAGTTGGCCTGGGCAGCATCCGCCGGCCGGTGATCGGCCTTGCCCTCGGCGGCGGCGCGGCGCGCGGCTTTGCCCATATCGGAATCCTGAGGACCCTGATTGCCAATGGAATCGTGCCCGATGTCGTGGTCGGCACATCCATCGGCGCCGTGGTCGGCGGCCTCCACGCGGCCGGCCGGCTCGATACGTTCGAGGAATGGGGGCGCAGCCTGCAAGGGATGCGCAACATTCTCGGCTATCTCGATATCCGTCTCAACGGCTCCGGCCTGCTCGGTGGCGAGAAGCTCGCGACCCGGCTCGAGGAGGCGATCGGGCAGATCCTGATCGAGGACCTGCCCATCAAGTTCGCGAGCGTCGCGACCGAGGTTCGCACCGGCCACGAGATCTGGCTGACGCGCGGCCGCGTGGTCGATGCCATGCGCGCCTCCTACGCCCTGCCCGGCATCTTCGCGCCGGTGCTGATCGGCGACCGCTGGCTGGTCGACGGCGCGCTGGTGAACCCGGTGCCGGTCTCGGCCGCCCGCGCGCTCGGCGCCGAAATCGTCATCGCCGCAAATCTTTCCAGCGACATCTTCACCCATTCCACCACGATTTATTCGCACGGCGCGGTGCCCGCCCCGGTCGTACCGGTGGCCGAGGAGCCGACGGCGAAGCGGCGCTTCCCGCGCCTGTTCTCGCCCGAGAAGACGATGAAGCGCGAGTTCTTCGGCGGTAACGGCCGACCCGGCATCTCCTCGGTGATGGTGGACGCCTTCAACATCATGCAGGACCGCATCACCCGCGCCCGTCTCGCCGGCGATCCGCCCGACATGCTGATTACGCCGCGGGTCGGCCAGTTCGGCTGGTTCGACTTCCACCGCTCCGAAGACCTGATCGCGCATGGCACGCGCGCTGCGGAGCGTGCACTGGAGTCCATCCAGGAGGCGATCCACGTGCTGGCGCCGGCGCCCGCGGGCATCGCGCCGAAAGCGGACGAGCCGAAAGCGGGAGACTTGGCCTGATCAGGCAGTCTTGATGTAGTCGCGCAGGGCTTCCTGCTCGCTCTCGTATTCCTGGACGCGACGCTTGACGATGTCGCCGATCGAGATCAGGCCGACCACCTTGCCGTTGTCAATCACGGGCAGATGACGGAACTTGCCGGTCGTCATCATCTCCATGAGCTCGGCGACGGTGTCGGTCTCCTTGCAGGTCACGACCTTGCGGGTCATCACCTCGGAGACTGGCGCCTCCAGCACGCCGGCGCCGCGCTCGCCGAGCACGCGCACAATGTCGCGCTCCGACAGGATGCCCTCGAGCCGGCTCTGGCTCATCACCAGCACCGCGCCGATCTTCTTCTCAGCCAGCAGCTTGATCGCGTCCGCCAGCTTGGCGTCGGGCTCGACGCTCATGATCTGGTGGCCCTTGGTGTTCAGAATGGAACGTACCGTCATCGTCGCCTCCCTGAATCCGAGCCGTTCGCCTTCGGCGGTTCGGACTTGTTCGCGAGTCTTCAACTAACAGTTACAGCGCCGGTTTCACGCTCGTGCGCTTTGCGAAGCATCGTCGCTAAGGACGTGTCGCTTCGGAACATTCTTCGCGGGAATGATGGATGAATTCGGGCCGCGTCGCAAGCGCCGCTTCAGATTCGGTCTGAAACGTCCCGTGATGACGCATCCGCAGCATCGCTTCGCACGCGCGGCACGGGATCGAACAGCGCGAACAACAACAGGCCGGCGAAGAAGCCGCCGATATGCGCCTGCCAGGCCACGCTCGTGGTTTCCGCATCGATGCCGATCGCGCCCACGCCGAAGATGATGTTGACGCCGAACCACACGGCGAGGAAGCCGACCACCCGCCCGTCGCGCAGCGCGCGCGACAGCGGCAGCGCCGGAACTTTCGCGGCGGTATCGGCATCCGATCGGCTGAACGACAGGAAGCTGCCGCGGACGAAGGCAAAGCGCATTGCGGCGGCCATCGCGCCCGACACCGAGGCCGAGGCGCCGATCATCGGCGCCACCGCATGCTCATGGGTGATGAGATGGGCGAGCGCGCCGGCTGCCGCCGTCACGGCCAGGAAGACGAAGAACCTGACGGTGCCGAAACGCCGCGCCAACGCGCTGCCGAACGGCAGGAGCCACAGCACGTTGAAGCCAAGATGGGTGAGATTGGCGTGCAGCAGCGAATAGGTGACGAAGGTCCAGACCTTCGCCCCCGCCCCGCCCGGGATCTGCAGATTGAGCAGCGAGGAATCGTAGCGCTTCGGGATGAAGCCGAAGACGTCGATGGTCCAGTTGTCGAGCTCGGGCGGTAGCAGCACGCGCAGATGGATCGCCGCCAGCAGCAGGATATAGGCGGTCAGCGCCGGAGGCAGCGTCAGGATCGGCTCGCGCGGAGCCTCCACGACGGCCGGCGGGCCCGGCTGAGGACCTTGCGGCGATGAATCTTGCGGGGAATCCAAGGCAGCTTCGCTTTCGGGCGACATCGGGGCGACAGGCTTGGAGATAGGCGCCTTTGCCGTCCCTGCGCAAGTGCACAAAAGGAAATCATGCGGGCTGTATCGTTCGCTGGCAGGCAGACTGGGTCCCGGCTCTGCGCAGCAGCGCTAAGGCGCTGCAGCGCGTCCGGGACACCAGGCCCCCCGATGCGAACCGGTTTCGTGTCCCGGACAAGGCGCGGCACGCAGTGACGCGCCGCAGAGCCGGGACCCAGTTGGCAGCAAGCTCAAGCCATGCAATTTTAGGTAGTTCAACTCCCGAGCTTCCCCAATGCAACCCGCCTTCTTTGTTTACATCCTTGCGAGCAAGCGAAACGGCACGCTGTATGTTGGCGTCACCAACGATCTCGCCTGCCGGATGGTCGCCCATAAGGCAAAGCTCGTGCCTGGGTTCACGAAACAGTACGGGGTCACCCTGCTCGTCTATTTCGAAAGCTACGGATCGATCCTCGAAGCACGGGCACGCGAGCACTCGCTGAAGCGATGGCGGCGCGCCTGGAAGCTGAAGCTGATCGAGGACATCAATCCGGACTGGCGGGATCTGACGGATGAACTGAGCTCTTTGGCTGAGTAACTGGGTCCCGGCTCTGCGCAGCAGCGCTAAGGCGCTGCAGCGCGTCCGGGACACCAGGCCCCCCGATGCGAACCGGTTTCGTGTCCCGGACAAGGCGCGGCACGAAGTGACGCGCCGCAGAGCCGGGACCCAGATTTCTCTGTCGAGTGCAACATGGGCCGGCTCTGCAGCGCATCACTGAAGGAGTGCTGCGCTGCGTCCGGGGCTCACGAACTAGCCGACAAAAGGAAAAGGCAGGGCCCTGGGAAAGCCCTGCCTGTCCGTGTCGGTCTTCCGATGGCCGGAGAGATAAGGCGTATCCCCACCCCTCCCCGCGGCCCGTGACCAAACTGTTTGACGCCCTGTACAGGCCCCGCCGAGAACCTGGAGAAAGCGGCGAGGCTTGCGACCGCGGTCACCATAGCAGGCGCGCGGCCGGCACGAAGCGCATAGTTAATTTAACGTTAACGACGCAAAGGCCGGCCCAAGAAGCCTGAAAACGCGCCGGCGGCATGGACGCTGCAAATCCCCTCCTGCACAACAACAGAAGGGATCGCGGGTGCACTGAAGCGGGACAAGTCTGTCCCTTCGAGGTTGCACCCCGGGGCGAGCGTTCAGTCATGAAACATCAGTCGAGCCGCGCGTTCTTCGCGTATTGGGACAAGCAGCGCGGCACTGCACGGGCTCCTGACCGGGGCGACATCGACCCGGCCGCGGTCCGCGGCCTGCTCGGCGACATCTTCGTGCTGTCCTGCGAGCCGAACCTCGGCTTCCCGTTCCGCGTCGCCGGCACGCGCGTCTGCGCGCTCGCGGGAACCGACCTCAAGGACCGCAGCTTTGCGGCGCTGTTCACAGAGGCCAGCCGCAGCGAGATCGAGGAGATCACGACGATCGTCGCCGACGAGACGCTGGGCGCGATCGCCGGCGTCACCGCCGCGCGCGAGGACGGCAGCAAGGCGCATCTCGAGCTCCTGCTGCTGCCCTTCAACGCCCGCCCGCATACGCCGGTCAGCGTCACCGGCGTGCTCGCGCCGTTCGACGACGAATGTGGCACGTTGTCCGCCTTCACCCTCACTTCCTGGCGCTACCTGCACCAGCCGGAGAAACTCCTGCCGCGCGCCATCCGCAAATTGCAGATCGCGCGCGGGCTGATGGTGTATGAGGGGCTGCGATAGAGCCCCTGCAGACGTGCGGCGATCCTGCGATGGATCGTCGCGCAGCGTGACCGTTTTTGCCGGATTTGCGTCATTCCTGACGTCGATGCGACCGGATAGCTTCCGCGCCGCGTGAGACGAGCGGGTGACATCATGATGAGCTGGCGCAATCTAGCGTGGACTGCCCTCGGCGGCATGACATTGCTGGTAGGGATCGGCGCGACCTGGCTGCTCCTGCTGCCAGCCGCGCCAGCCTCGGGAACCGCGCCTGCGATTTCCAGAGACGAAACCGAATCGACCCTGGCGGCGCTGAAACCGCCGAAACGCAAGCGCCCCTTAATCGCCATCGTCGGCATCAACGACATGAGCGAGACCACCGATTACCTGATGCCCTACGGCATTCTCGCCCGCGCCGACGTCGCCGACGTCCTCACCTTGTCGACGCAGAAAGGGCCCGTCACGCTCTATCCCGCCCTCAAGGTGCAGCCGCATGCGACCATCGCCGAGTTCGATGCCGCGTACCCCGATGGCGCCGACTATGTCATCGTGCCGGCGATGAGCCGCGACGACGACGCAACGGTCTTGCACTGGATCAGGAGCCAAGCCGGCAAGGGCGCGATCGTGATCGGCGTCTGCGTCGGTGCCACGGTTGTTGCCAACACCGGGCTGCTCGACGGCAAGCGGGCCACGACGCACTGGTATTCCGTGGGCGACCTGAAGAAGCATGCGACGATCCGCTACGCGGCGGACCGCAGGCTGGTCGTCGACCAGGGCGTCGCGACGACCACCGGCATCACCGCATCCATGCCGATGGCCCTCACCTTGATCGAGGCGATCGCCGGCCGCGCCAAGGCCGAGGCGGTCGCCGGCGACATCGGCCTTGCGCGATGGGATGCTCGCCACCGCAGCGACGCGTTCAGCTTCACACGCCCCTTCGCGCTGACGGCGATCGCAAACACGCTCGCATTCTGGAAGCGCGAGCAACTCGGCATCGCGTTGACGCCTGATGTCGACGAGGTCTCGCTCGCCCTGATCGCCGATGCGTGGTCGCGCACCTACCGCTCGCGCGCCCTCACCTTCGCCGCCACGGCAGAGGCGCGGACCAGCCGCAGCGGTCTTCGCATCCTGCCGGACCGCATTGCCGGGAGTTGGCCGGCGGAGCAGGCCATGCCGGATTCCGGCGCCTCGCCGCCGGCGCGGGCGCTGGACGAAACGCTGCGCGCGATCGAGACGCGCTACGGAGCACGCACGGCCGACTTCGTGGCGATGCAGCTGGAATATCCGCGATAACGACCGCCAGGATCTTTCCCGCTGCGCGCATCGCCGCGGCGGAATAGACTGGGACACCACGAACGACGGATCGACATGAGCAAGCCGCATTGGCGTCTCGCGCGCGCCTCCGACCTTCCTGCGATCAGCACGATTGCGGCACGCATCCATCCGGCGTTGCCCGAACGCGAAGAGGTGCTGGCGGAGAAGATCAGGCTTTGCCCGGAGGGCTGCGGCGTACTCGATACGGACCAAGGCATCGTCGGCTACGGACTGGCGCATCCCTGGATGCGGTACCGGATTCCGCCGCTCGACGGCTTTCTGCAGGAATTGCCTGATGGCGCGGACTGTCTCTACATCCACGATGTCGCCGTACTGCCGGATTTCCGCGGCGGCGTTATGCGCGCTTATGTCGCCGATATCGAGAAGCTGGCGCGTGCATCACGCATCGCAACGCTCGCGCTGGTCTCGGTCCACGGCACGCCGCCGCTATGGGAACGCATGGGCTTTCGGGCTGTGACGGCCGACGCCGAGTTGCACGCAAAGCTCGCATCCTATGGCGACGACGCGACCTACATGCTGCGCGAACTTGCCGCGACGTAATGCCCGTCCCCGGGCAAAATTGATCGGATTGCTTCGCAGGACGCCGTCAGGCTGCTTCACGCCGCCCCCGCGCGGAACGACTGCCTGCCCCCGGACTTCCCGTTTCGTAGACCCAGGCCTCCTTGGCAAACCACTCGTGCGTTGCCGCACACATCTCGCAATACGTGCGAGAGAAGAACACTGCACTGCACCGAAATCGTTCGCGGTCCATCTCGATGCCGGTCGAAATGGCTCGGCCCGTTTCCGGGCACTTGATCATCACCATACCCATCTGATTTCCTCCAGCTCGGCATCCCTTCACGGAAAGGCGTCGCCGTTATCAGCCGGACGGCGTCTCTTCTGGCGAAGACGCTCGTCCGCCGATTCACGCGGCCGATAGCCTCGATTCAAGCTGCCCTGTGCAGAACCCGGTTGAAGCTCTTCTTGATCGGCTCGGCCGTCTCGGTCGCAACCTTCTGGGCAAGGTCCCAAAGCTCCCGGTTATGCCCGGAAGCCATTTCAAAGGTCCTGCGGGTGTGGGTGGTGGAGAGGTTCACGACATCCGCAAACGACCTCGCATCGGCGAGCTGGGACAGGAATTCCAGGGTGGAGCTGGTATTGATTTTCGATATTTCGATGACCTTGGTGCCGTAGTCGGCGGCACGCGTGGCATTGGTCGCACAGGCTTCGCGGAAAGCGTCGGTGATCTCCTCGGAAGCCGCCTTCATCTGCTCGAGATTTGCCTTGGCCCGCGCGGCGCCCTGCTCGGCAAGATCGCCGAAGATCTCCTGGATATTGAAAAACGGCACGTCGAACTTGAGCCTTGCACCACCATTCCCACCCGCGGGAGTGGCATTCGTCTCGGCTTTCACATTGGCATCATGCATCGTCATTCCATCCTTTCACGCGAAACCAGATGTTGGATTGAAGACTCTCAGAAGCTCCCGGGTGCGGGCCGCACCGGGAAACCAGTGCCCCTACTCTCAAAATGGAGGGATGCTGCTGATGAGCTGCTCTCGCCCCCTGCCGATGCCAACTATGACAAACCAGGATCGGACCTTCAGTTCGCTTTCAGACTCTCGACTTGATTAAATTCGATTCAAGCGACGACTCGCCGCAGGCGCCGCTCTTGCCGCTTTGTTGCGCCATAGCGCACCGCGCGAGCCTTCGGCGGCGTTAGTCTGGCCGGGGCCGGAAAGCGGCAGATCAGCCCCGACGCTTCTTCTTCGCATTTTTTCCGGGCGCGCCCTTCGCAGGCCACGGCGTGACCGAAGGCTCTGCATGGCCGGGCCTGTTCTTGTTCTTGTGCTTCTTCTTTCCGAAGGAAGGCGCATCGCCGAATTTCGGCGCGCGCTCGCCCTGAGGCTTGCTGCGCGGCTTGAATCCGGCTGCCTCGCGCGGGCGATCCTCGCGCCGTTCATGATGAGCGCCGGCCTCGCGCTGCGGCGCGCGGGAGCGCTCCTGAGGAGCTTCTTGCCGGTGCGGCGCATCCGTCATCGGCTCGATCCGGATGCTGTCTTCCTTGTCGGGACGCTTGATCTTCGCCGCAAAGGATTCGGCGACCCGATTCGAGATCTCGAACTCGGTGGTGGTGTCCATGATCTTGATGGCGCCGATGTCGCGCTTGTCGATGCCGCCGCGGCGACAGATCATCGGCAGCAGCCAGCGTGCTTCCGCGTTCTTGCGCCGCCCGATGGCGGCGCGGAACCAGACGCTGCCCTCCGCCATGGCGTGCTTCGACGATTTCCCAGCCTTCGATCGCGGCTTGGCGCGGTCATCGCCCTCTCCGGATCTATCACGCCCGCGCTCCGGCTTGCCGCTCCGTTCGCCGGGGTCGATGATGTCCTCGGGCGACGGCAGCCGCGCGCGATATAGCCGCGCCAGCGCGGCGGCGATGTCCTCGGCCGAGCGCTCCGCCAAGAGCGCTTGCGCCAGAGCCAGATCGTCGGGAGTGGTCTCCTCCGTGAACAGCACGTCCTTCATGCGTGCGTGATCGAGCTTGCGGATGTCATCCGCCTGCGGCGCCGTTCCCCACACCGCGTCGATCCCAGAGAGATCGAGCAACAGCTCGGCGCGCCGTCGCCGCGCGGGCGGCACCAACAGGACGCTCGTCCCCTTCCGGCCCGCGCGCCCGGTGCGGCCCGAGCGATGCTGCATGACTTCGGCGTCGTTGGGCAAATCGGCATGGATGACGAGGTCGAGGCTCGGCAGGTCGATGCCGCGGGCGGCAACGTCGGTCGCAACGCAGACGCGGGCGCGGCCGTCGCGCAGCGACTGCAGCGCCAGGGTGCGTTCGTTCTGAGTCAATTCACCCGACAGCGCGACCACCGAAAAGCCGCGCTCCAGGAGCGCGGCTTGCAAATGCCTGACGGCATCGCGCGTGCTGCAGAACACCAGCGCGCTCGGCGCTTCGTAGAAGCGCAGCACGTTGACGACGGCATGCTCGACGTCGGCGGGCGCGATGCGGATCGCGCGGTATTCGATATCGGCGTGGCCGCCCTCGTCGCCGGCGACCTCGATCCGGAAGGCGTCGCGCTGATATTGCCGCGCCAGCGCGACGATGCCGCGCGGAAACGTCGCCGAGAACAGCAAGGTGCGGCGCGTCTGCGGTGTGGTCTCGAGGATGAATTCCATGTCCTCGCGAAAACCGAGATTGAGCATCTCGTCGGCCTCGTCGAGCACGACCGCGGCGAGTTCGGAGATGTCGAGGCGGCCGCGCCGCAGATGATCGCACAGACGCCCGGGCGTACCGACAACGATATGTGCACCAGCGGCCAGCTCGCGCTGCTCGCGCCGCGGATCCATGCCGCCAACGCAAGAGACGACACGCCCACCGGCATGCCCATAGAGCCAGGCCAGTTCGCGCTGGACCTGGAGCGCGAGCTCGCGGGTCGGCGCCACGATCAAGGCGAGCGGCGCGGCGGCTGGTGCGAACTGCTCGGCGTCATCGAGGATGTTGTTCGCGATGGCCAAGCCGTAAGCGACGGTCTTGCCGGAACCGGTCTGGGCCGAGACCAGGAGGTCGCGGCCGGTGGCTTCATGGGCGAGCACCGCGAGCTGGACGGGCGTCAGTGAATCATAGTTCCGCTCGGCCAAAGCGCGGGCGAGCGGCGGGGTCAGGGCCGGAGGAGACACGAGATGGGAAACCTTGTTTGATTCAGGCGCGCGAACGGTTGAACCGGCGCCCCGAGCTGCGTGCGCGGCAAACGGCCCGACCGCACGCTGATTTGATCTGGGCGCTCTTTACGCCAAGCGCCGGGAAATCACCATAGCCGTGATGCATGGCTTGACGGCGAGCCGCGCCCGAAGCTTGCGGCGGATTTTTGCGGTCAGCTCGATTAACCTTGATGCAGCGGGATCGGCCTATAGCCGAGCCACGCTCACGTCTGACGATATGGGGAATAAAGATGCGATTGGCGGTCATTTCCGACATCCACGGCAATCTTGCCGCCCTGGAGGCGGTGCTGGCGGATATCAAGACGCGGGGCGTCGATCGGATAGTCAACCTCGGCGACTGCGTCACCAGCCCGTTGTGGCCGAGGGAAACGTTCGAATTCCTTCAATCGCTGTCGTTGCCGACCGTGCGCGGAAATCATGATCGCTGGATCGAGGAGTTTCCGGACGACAAGCTCTCGCCGGCAGGCCTGTTTGCGCGAAACGCACTGACTGCGGAGCAGCGTCGTGCACTTCACAACCTGCCCTCCCAGCTGCGGCTGGACGACGGCATCCTGGCTTGCCATGGCACGCCCGAGAACGATACGGCGTGCCTGCTGGAGGAGGCACTCGACGACGGCCGCTTTGTGCCGGCACGCCGCGACGTGCTGGAAGCACGCCTTGCGAGCGAGCCGGCGGCGCGCGTGGTGCTGTGTGGCCATAGCCACCGCCCGGCCGTCGTTCACGGGCCGCGCGAATGTCTGGTCCTCAATCCCGGCAGCGTCGGATGCCCGGTCTTCGCCGACATTCCCTTTGCCGCGAAACTGGAACACCGCTCGCCTCACGCCCGCTACGCGATCCTCACCAAGGGCAAAAAGGGCTGGCAGGTCGAGCTGCTGGCCCTCGAATACGACTGGGAGGCCGCCTCGGCGCGCGCGCTCGCCAACAACCGTCCGGACTGGGCGCACGCCATGTTGTCGGGATACGTCAAATAGAATTTCTCAGATCTCGGCGTACACCTCCAGCAGATTGCCGTCGGGATCGCGGAAGAACAGCGTGCGATGGCCGAACGGCTGGTTCGTCGGCGGCGACAGCAGCGCCACGCCTTGCCGCACGAGTTCATCGGCACACGCGTCGACCTCGGCGACGGAGACCTTGAAGGCCAGTTGCAGCGAGGCGCTGCCCGGCGGCGTCGGTGCATCACCGGCGGTGCGGCTCGGCCTTGCCAGCGCCAGCGTGTTGCTGCCGAGGCTGTACTCGATCCAGTTCGGCGACAGCTCGCGCGAGAGGGGGAAGGCGAGGACGTCTTCATAGAAGCGGCGCATCGCCGCCATGTCGCGCACGAAGACGACGGTGTAGTCGATCGCGCGGATGGCGTGGAAGGGGGAGCTCCGGTTTGGGTCGGCCGTCTCTTCGTTTGTCATTTCGTCGCTCATCTCGGCTACGTCCTTATTCCACCAGCTCCGGCCACGGCACGATGGTCGACTTCACCGTCTTCATCGCCATCGCGTCCTTCACCGCCTGCGCGACGCCCCCTTCCGTGAACGGGTAGATCGTCTGCATTTTCAGCCACGGGTATTTGTCACGCGTGCGGTAGAGCATGTCGACGCCGAGCGGGAGATCATTGCCGGTGAAGCCCCAGGATCCCAGCACGTTGAGGTCCTTGGTGCAGATGCGGTGCCAGGAGGTGTCGATCGAGCCGGCGTCGGTGAACTGGCCCATCTCGACATAGGTGCCGCCGTCGCGCAGCATCTCGATGCCCTCGGGGCCGGCGGTCGGATGCCCCGAGCAGTCCATCACGAGATCAGCGCCGAAGCCGCCGACGATCTTTCGCACGCGATCGATGCGATCCTGCGGTGACTTCAGCTCGTCGATGTTCACAGTCGCCTCCGCGCCGAACTCGCGCGCCAGCTTGAGCCGCGGCTCCTCCGGCGCGCCGACGCAGATCACGCGCCCCGCGCCCATCTCCCTGGCGGCCGCGACTGCCAAGATACCGATCGGACCGGAGCCCTGGATCACCACGGTGTCGCCCCAGCTGAATCCGCCGGCGCGCGTCGCGCGATTGAAGGCACGGATGCAGGAGGTCAGGGGTTCCGACAGCGCACCCAGACGCAACGACATGTCGTCCGGCAGCTTGTAGATCTTGGTGCCCGGCAGCATGTCGAGATCGACATAGACATATTCGGCCCAGCCGCCCCACAGATGCGGCGCCTTGTCGAAGCCGAGATAGCGGCCGTAATAGACCGGCGTCAGGCACTTGTTCGCGGTTTGCGGATAATGGATGCAGTAATAGCAGCGGCCGCAGGGCATTAGCGGCGGGATCATTACTTTCGAACCGACGCTGAGCGGCTTGCTCATGAAATCTTCGGTGAACTCGTCGCCGCATTCGACGATGACGCCGCCGAGTTCGTGTCCCAGCGTGAACGGCCAGGGCAGCGGCTTCGGCCAATGACCTTTCAAAATATGCAGATCGGTGCCGCAGACCCCGCAGGCGCCGACCTTGATCAGTGCGGCCTTGCGGCCGACCTTCGGCCACGGCACCGTGCGGATGACGGGCTCCGAGCCGGGCCCTGCGTGGGTGCAGACGCGGATCAGTTGCATGGCTGTTTCCTCGCTGCCCGCTTGTTGTGTTTTGATCGTGCGGGCCTGCGATCAACCTATGACAGCCCTGCGACATTGGAAATACCAACGCGGCGCGTTGACACGCCGCAGTTGTGTGAGCAGGCTGCGTGTGCCAAAGCGATGCCTGCTTCGGACCTGCGCGGCTCCTCGCGCCGCTGTCAGCCGGGATCAATCGATGGATTTGCGACCGGGTTCGGAACGAATTTTTGTCGCCTCTGACACCGATCCGTTGGACGGATATGTGCAATGGGCGCCGCAGAAGTCGCTGTGGCTGGCGGGCATGACGGCGGCCGGCATCGCGCTCGGACCAATCTGTTGCTCCTGGTCGGCATTGGCGCTGTTCCTCGCGACCAGCGCCGTCACGCTCTGCGCGGGGCACTCCGTCGGCATGCATCGCAAGCTGATCCATGCGAGTTTCGATTGTCCGCTCTGGCTCGAACATCTCTTCGTCTATCTCGGCACGCTCGTCGGCATGGCCGGGCCGTTCGGCATGATCCGCCTGCACGATTTCCGCGACTGGGCGCAGCGGCAGGGCGCGTGCCATGAGTATTCCCGCCACGGCGCCGGCTTCTGGCGCGATGCCTGGTGGCAATTGCATTGCCGGCTGGTGCTGCGCCATCCGCCGGATTTTCGGCTCGAACCGCGGCTTGCCGGTGACCGGTTCTATGCCTTCATCGAACGCACATGGATGTTGCAGCAATTGCCATGGGCCCTCCTCTTCTTTGCAATCGGCGGGCTGGACTGGCTGGTCTGGGGCATTTGCGTGCGCGTCAGCGTCTGCGTCACCGGCCACTGGCTGGTCGGCCACTTCTCCCACACAAGCGGCGATCAGATCTGGACCGTCGATGGCGTCGCGGCCCAAGGCTACAATGTCCGCCTCGCCGCGCTGATCAGCATGGGCGAGAACTGGCACAACAACCATCACGCCTATCCGGGCTCGGCGAAGCTTGGACTTTTGCCGGGACAGGTCGATCCCGGCTGGTGGCTGATCCGATCACTCGAAGCGATCTGGTTGGTCTGGAATGTCAGGACGCCGCACAACCTGCCGGAACGGCCCGGCTTGCGGCGATTGACCGAGGCGAAGCTGCGCGATGGGGTCGCCGATGCTGCGTGATGATCGCGATGACGGGGCCGATGCGGTACGGGCGCCGTCATTGCGAGGAGCTCTTGCGACGAAGCAATCCAGACCCCTCCGCAGGTGCAGCCTGGATTGCGTCGCTGCCCCGGCTCGACGAGAGCGGGCCGGAGCTCGCAAGGCTTGCACCTGAGATCACGGGGCCTCGTGGCAAGCATGCATGGCTGCTGTTCCACCACACCCAATTGTCTTGAGCGCCGGCCGCCGAGCGTGTAACTCGCCACGAGTCTCACCTCAGGTCATCCCGTGAATCCCCTTCCCCAAAATCCCGTGGCCGCGTCCGGATCGTTCGCGGCGATGAGGTCCGTGCCCTACCGTCTCCAGTTCGTCTCTTACGTGCTGGCGATGATGGCGGACAATATCGAGCATGTGATCAGCTATTGGGTGGTGTTCCAGAAATTTCATTCGCCGACGCTGGGCGGGTTTGCCGTGCTGTCGCACTGGCTGCCGTTCCTGCTGTTCTCCGTCGCGGTCGGCGGCCTCGCCGACCGGTTCGATCCGCGCCGCATCATCCAGTGCGGCATGCTGCTGTTCATCGTCGCCTCCGCCGGTTGGGGCTACTTCTTCCTTACCGATAAGATCCAGATGTGGCACGCGATGCTGCTTCTGGTGATCCATGGCTGCGCCGGCGTGCTCTGGCAGACCCCGAACCAGCTCTTGCTCTATGACCTGGTCGGCCCGGCCGATCTGCCGAGCGCGGTGCGGCTGAACGCGATGGCGCGCTATCTCGGCATCCTGGTCGGACCTGCGGTCGGCGGCATCATCATGCTGACGCTCGGTCCCTCGCACGGCATCATCTTCAACACGCTGTTTTATCTGCCGATGCTGCTCTGGCTGTTCTGGGCCCCGATCAGGGACAAGAGCGTGGCGGCGCATCGCTTCGCGGTGCGAGGCCTTGCCGACATCGTGCTCACCATCCGCGCGATCGGCACCCAGCCGGTGCTGTTGGCGATGACGTGGCTCGCCGGCCTCACCTCCTTCATGATCGGCAACGCCTATCACGCCCAGATGCCGGGCTATGCCGGCGATCTCGGCCATGGCGATCCCGGCGTCTCCTATAGCGTGCTGCTCGCCGCGGACGCGGCCGGCGCATTGCTGGCCGGCATCGCGCTGGAATCCTGGGGACGGCTGAAGGGCACCCCGCGCACCGCGATCACGCTGGCGATGCTGTGGAGCGTGGCGCTGCTCGGCTTCGCGCTCGTGCCGGTCTATCCGGTCGCGATCGCGCTATTGTTCTTCGCGGGCTTCTTCGAGCTCTCGTTCAACACCATGGCGCAGGCGCTGGTGCAGCTCAACGCGCCGCACGACATCCGCGGCCGCGTCGTCGGCCTCTACAACATGGCCGGGCTCGGCATGCGGGCCTTCAGCGGCATCACGATCGGGGTAGCCGGTGCGGCGATCGGCATCCACTGGTCGCTCGGGCTCTCGGCCGCGGTGCTGCTGGCGCTGCTGTGCCTGCTGTATCAGCGCGCGGCGAAGCGGGCGTGAGGGCGCAGCGCTACGACACTGCCGATTGACTCCGGCGTCTCCCCACCGCACGCTCGAGACTTGTGGGAGATGAGGCATTGCGCAATCGCTGGGGCATTCTTGCGATCCTGTTCGTCGTGCGCCTCACCATCGCGTTCCAGTTTCAGAGTGTTGCGGCGGTCGCGCCGCTGCTGCAACAGACCTTTGGCGTCGGCCTTGCCGATATCGGCATCCTGATCGGGCTGTATTTCACGCCGGGAGTCGTGCTGGCGCTGCCCGGCGGCGCAATCGGCCGCGCGCTCGGCGACAAGCCGACGACCATCGCCGCGCTGCTGCTGATGACGGCAGGCAGCCTCGTCATGGCCACCGCCGACGTCTGGGGCTGGCAGATGGCGGGCCGGCTCGCCTCCGGCGCCGGCGGAGTGCTGCTGACGGTGCAGCTCACCAAGATGGCCGCGGACTGGTTCGCAGGCAAGGAGATCGCCACCGCGATGGCGATCTTCGTCAATTCCTGGCCGGCCGGCGTTGCGATTTCGCTGCTGGTCCTTCCAGCAATCGGCACCGCCCATGGCGCAGGCGCCGTCTTCCTGTCCGTGGGCGCATTGACCGCGATCGGCATTCTGCTGGTCGCGTTCTACCAGCCGCCATCCGGAGCTGCCGTCAGCGCCGCCGGCTCGAGCCGGCTCGATCCGCTCGCCCTGCTCGCGGTGGTCGTCGCCGGCGTGATCTGGGGCCTCTATAATGTCGGCTTCGCCATGATCTTCTCGTTCGGCCCGACGTTCTTGGCCGAGCGCGGTTGGAGCATCGCCGCGGCAGGCTCGGCGATCAGCATCGTGATGTGGTTGTCGGTCATTTCTGTTCCGGCAGGCGGCTTTCTCGCCGATCGCTTCAAGCGACCTTTTATGCTGGCGATCGCGGCCAGCCTACTTGTGGCCGTGCTGCTGGCCTGGCTGCCGCGATCGGACTGGGTGATCACAATTCTGGTCCTGATCGGCCTCATCGGGGGCCATCCCGCCGGCCCAATCATGAGCCTCGCCGCCCGCGTGCTTGTCCCGGAGACCAGGGCGATCGGAATGGGCGTGTTCTACACGCTATTCTATGCCGCAATGATGCTCGGTCCCGCCCTGGCCGGGCGGCTCGCCAAATCGGCCGGGAGCGCGGCGGTCGCGCTCGACCTCGGCGCACTGACGGTGCTTGCGTGCCCGCCCCTGGTGTGGCTTTTCGAGCGCATCGTGTCTGTCCGCAACCGGCGCGCCCGATCCTAACGCGGCATTAACCCTGTGCACCTTAGGGTCGCAAGGACTCCGCCCGGGCGGGGGGTCGGGTGTTGGAAATGGCGTTGGCGAACAAAAAATTTCTTCCGGCCGCCGAGGAGCGCAGGCGCTTCCAGCGGGTGAAGGTGCACCTGCTCGGCCGCTACATGTTGCCGGACCGCCGGGAATTCCCCTGCCAGGTGATCAACATGTCGCCGGGCGGCCTCGCCTTGCTCGCCCCCGGCATCGGCAATGTCGGCGACCGCGTGGTCGCCTATCTCGACCATATCGGCCGCGTCGAGGGCAAGATCACCCGGATCATCGACAACGGCTTCGCCATGACCATCGGTGCGACGCCGCGCAAGCGCGACAAGCTCGCCGCGCAGCTGACCTGGCTCGCCAACCGCGACATCCTCAATCTGCCGGAGGACCGCCGCCACGACCGTATCGTGCCGCGCAACCCGATCGCGGTGCTGACGCTCGAGGACGGCACCAAGATGACCTGCCGCATCATCGACCTCTCGCTGTCGGGCGCGGCGATCGCTGCCGAGAACCGGCCGCCGCTGAAATCGACGGTTCTGCTCGGCCGGGTCCAGGGCCGCGTGGTCCGAAACCTCGAGGACGGCTTCGCGCTGGAGTTCATGCACGAGCAGCCGGCAGAGACACTCGAAGAGAGCGTTACCGCGCGGTAAAGCGCAAGGACGCGAAAACCTCCATATTTCCAGGCTCGAAGGCGGCTTCCGCGATGCGGACGCCGCCTTTTTCATGTCCAGCGGCGAATGGCCAGCGGTTAACGGAGGGGCTGCAGATAAGCGCAAACAACGCTCCTCCCAGCGCTTCCGCGTTAATAGATAAAATTTGAATCAATTGCAGTCATATCCAATTTTACGCGAATTCTATTCAAGTATAGATCGAATTCGCCGCGCCTTTTACTTGCATTCGTCTCGACTTGACTTGGTCGACTTAGCGGCAACTCAAAAGCTCCGTGCGAAATGTGGTCCCAACAAGAAACGGGGGCCGCAATGTTTGACTTCAGGGGACGGGGGAAGGGACTGGCGCTGGCCGCCATGCTCTTCGGGATCAGCGCGGCAGCGCAGGCCGGCGAAGGCCGTCTGCTCTACGCGAGCCTCGGCGACACCACGCGTGCGCCGATAGGCTGGGTCGAGTTCTGCGCGGACAATGCTGCCCAGTGCCAGGGCGCACCGCTGCAGCCGCGCGACATCGTGATGTCGCAGGCCGCATGGCGCGACCTCATCAAGGTCAATCGCTGGGTCAACGAGACCGTCAAGCCTCTGACCGACCAGGAGCACTGGGGCGTGATCGAGAAGTGGTCGCTGCCGTCAGACGGTTACGGCGACTGTGAAGACTACGTGCTGTTGAAGCGCAAGATGCTGATGGATGCCGGCTGGCCGCGCCAGGCCCTGCTCATCACCGTGGTGCGCGACAAGAAGGGCGAAGGCCACGCGGTGCTGACGGTGAAGACCGACAAGGGCGAGTTCATTCTCGACAATCAGAACGAGAACGTCCTCGCCTGGACGGAGACCGGCTACCGCTTCGTCAAGCGCCAGTCGCAGAGCGATCCCAACGTCTGGGTCTCGCTGGGCGATACCAAGCCGGCGGTCTCCACCGCCAGCGCCAAAGATTAGTAGGAACGAGACAACAGGTTACGCGACCCGGTCACATCCCCACCCCTCCCCGTCCCAGACCGGTTCGCGCGCGCCCAGCCATCCCCCAATGGCTGGGCGCAACTTTTTGGGAAAGCGCGATCAGCTCTGCTCGCCTTGGCGCGACCAGGGCACGCGTGCGGCGGCAAAATCCCGCCAGCTATCCTGCAAGCCCTGCTGCATGCCGATCGATGCCCGCGCCTGCCAGCCGGCGATCGCGGCCGCCGCAATGGCGCTGTCGCGATCGTCAGTGCCGAGCCCGTCGAGCAACGAGGCCGTCACCGCCATGTCGTTGAAGACGCCGAGCTCCTCCTGCAAGCCGGCGACCCGGCGCGCGAATTTTCGTGCGGACTTGCGATCCTCGTACAGCGGCAGCAGGAACTCGCTGAGATAGCGCAGCCGCTTGGTGGCGAGCCGCACGCGGTGCAGCTCGTCGACCGTCAGCGACTTGAAGCGGCGACCGCGCTTGAGTGCCTTCGCATACTGCTCCGACAAGACGCGCTCGGCGAAATTGACGGCGGGCTCCGCGAGCCGGCCGAGATCTTGCGCCGCAACGCCGTTACGCCAGCCACGCGTCTCGATCCAACCGCCAAGACTGATCAGGAAGAGCGCGCAGCGGCGATCATCGAGCGCGTGGCGGGCGCTGCGATAAGCTTCCGCCTGACGCTGAGCCGCGGCCCGCCCAAGCGCATCGAAACCCGCGACCGACGGACAAGCTTTTGCGATCGCCGGCAAGGTGGCGAGCTGGAACACGTCCCAGTCGCGCGCGGCAGACAGGCCTTGCGCCAGCCATTTGGCCTCCGAGCGCAGCGCCTCGAGGTTGCTGAGCGCGCCGACCGATCGCATCAAGTCGAGCGCGGATCGCAGCCGGCGCAGCGAGACGCGCAGCTGATGCACGCCTTCCGGATTGCGGCCGTCCTCGGCCGCCGGCAGCGATTGCAGCAGGTGAAGGAAGCAGGCGCGCAGGATGGTCGCGAAGGCTTCGTCGAGCGTCACGGAGGGATCGAGACGAAGCTTGCGCGGCCGGCGAGCCGACGGCGGCAGGTCCGCGGCAAGATCGAATCCGCGCGCGGACTTGCTGCGGATGGACGGCTTCACCGTTCCGTGCTCCGCAAGGCGCAGCGCGATCTCGTAGATCGCGCTCGCGCTGCCGCTCTTCAGCTCCAGCTCGATCTCGCTGACAGGAACCGACCGGTCGCCGGCCATCAGCTCACCCTGGTCGAAGGCGACCTCGACCGTGCCGGACGGCAGGTCGACGATGCGCGTGTGCCGATGCACATCGGCCGTGAACACCGCTTCAAGCGGCTGCGCGTCGAGCTGGCCGCGAAGCTTCTCCGGAATGAACGGCATCGCCAAGGCGAGATCGGGCGCAAGCGACGGCACGCTTGCTTCCCATTCGCCGCGACGCAACGGATCGTCCGCAACCTCGGTCTTCACGGTCTGCACGAAACGCGTGCCGCTCTGGCGGACGCGCAAGCTCAGGCCGGCACGACGAAGCGCCCGCTCGGGCGTGTCGTAGTAGACGGATTTGAGACGTTTGCGCGT
Organism: Bradyrhizobium sp. USDA 223; assembly: GCF_044909005.1. Taxonomy (NCBI): domain Bacteria; kingdom Pseudomonadati; phylum Pseudomonadota; class Alphaproteobacteria; order Hyphomicrobiales; family Nitrobacteraceae; genus Bradyrhizobium; species Bradyrhizobium sp. USDA 223. Next base: position 1,561,174 of record NZ_JBIYDR010000001.1, on the reverse strand, counting down.
GCCCTTGTTGCGTGCGTTCGCCGCGATCACGGGCGCCGCGCCGAAATGCGCCATGCGATCGGCACCGACGAGCAGCTTGAGCTCGATTTCGGCGGCGGGAGATGCGGGCTGGGTCGGGCTCGGCGCGGGCGTCACGTCCTGCGATGGCGTCTGCTCAAGGGGAGCGCGCTCCTCGACCGTCGCGGGTTCCACGCTGACCTCCTCGCGTTGCCCCGGGAAGCCGGTGAGGAGCTGCGTTCTCTTGGTGTTCCCAACAGCAGTATTGGCTTCCGGCGCGCCCGGAGTCTTGCGAGCCGGCGCAGCATCTGACTTTAGCATTTGCGGTAACATGACAGTTCGATGACAAGGCGACAGGATATAGCCGGTACAGCCTGCGAGGACTAGTCACATCAGATCGCCGTGCGATCATGATTCACACGTAACGCGTCACACAAAAGGTGCCAGCCGTCAGCGCAAACCCCTTCAACGCCTGACCACGACGCGCCGAGGGATGCCGCTCATTCTGCCGCTTCAAGATTGGCCGGCTTTTCAGCCCCGCCGAGCGGGGAAACCGCCGGGCCGTTGAGCGCGGTGCCATCGGGTGCAAACTGCGATCCGTGACACGGGCAGTCCCAGCACTGTTCGAGTGAGTTCCAGTGCACGACGCAGCCCAAATGGGTGCAGCTCGCCGAATGCAAATGCAAATGTCCGCTTCGGTCCCGGCACGCCGCGATCTTCTTCAGGCCACTTCGGAAGAGGCGCCCCTCGCCGGGCCGCAGTTGTTCAGCGCTCGCGATTTCACTTGCGGTGAGATACTCCGCGAAATTCTTGATAGGGGTGATGTTCTCGCTGATGAACTCGCCGATGTTCCTTTGAATCTTCCGTGACGGAGCGTAGACGTCCTCCCAGGGACTGGCGCCGCTGGTGATGAGATCCGCGATCAGCATGCCCGCCACGAGCCCGTTCGTGATCCCCTGCCCGGAATCGCCGCTGACAACGAATACATGCTCCTCGTCGGGGCTGCGACCGATGAAGCCGGCGAAATCGACCGGCTCCAGCACCTGACCCGACCACCGATAGGTGACCTCGCGCAAATCCGGCAATCGCTCGCGCGCCCAGCGCTCAAGAGCGTCAAGGCGTTGTGCACCATCATTTGCCTCACCCGACTTGTGATCTTCGCCGCCGATGATCACGATGTCCTCGTCGGCAGACAACGGTTGGAGGCGGACATAATGATAAGGATCGAGCGTATCCCAATAGAGCGCATCCTCCACGGCGCCCGCGGCAATCTTCGCGGCGAGCGCATAAGTGCGGTAAGGCGCCTGCTTGGCGTGGATCGCCACCTGAACATTGACGGGCGAGTTGGTCGCAACCACCACGTCGGCGGCGTGAACCTCGTAGCCTGAGGCGGTGGTGACGACCATGCTACCCTGGCGTTGCTGGATGCTCTCGACGCAGGTGTCGGCATAGAGCTGGGCGCCCCGGCGCTGCAGTGCGCTCGCCAGACCGGCGAGATATTTAGTCGGATGCAGGCGCGCCTGGCGCGGAAAGCGCAGCGAACGCGTCTGCCTCCCGTCATGGAACGGTGTCGGCTCAATGCGATTTTCGACGGGGATCTGCAGCTTGCGACAGCAGCCCAATTCACTATCCAGTTCGGATGCGGACGTTTCGGGTGCCTGTACCCAGTAGCCATCGACGCGTTTAAAATCGCAATCGATGTGCTCGGCGCCCTGGATGGCCTCGACGCAATCGATCGCGGTAGCGACGCTCTGATAGTAACGCCGCGCACAGTCAGGGCCGCGGACTCGCACGAACGCATCGTAACCATCATCGAGCGCGGTCGCCAGATGCGCCGTGGTGCGCGCCGTCATCCCGCTGCCGATGCGGCCGCGATCGATCACTGCGACCGAACGTCCATGGCAAGCAAGCTCATATGCGACCGAAAGCCCGGCTATTCCGGAGCCGACCACGGCAACGTCCACGCCGACCGTACGCGACAGCACCGGAGCTTCGGCGACAGATACGTCCATCCAGAGGGACCGAGTGTGCTCATCCAATACGTTCATGGCGCTACTCCTCGGAAGAAGAAAACCATGCAGCAGAATGACGGTTCCTATGTGCGCTGCCGAACGAAACGTCGATGAGATGGCCGCATTCATTAGGAACCTTCATCGTGCTCGCGCTTGAACCGGCATGAAAAGTCCATCACCGGGGATGCGCAGGGCGCTGCGCCAGGCGCGATTGTACGGGCACCTGCTCGTCCGCAACGACAGGCTGTATCACCCGGGCGGCAATCATCCGATCTGCTCGATACAGCTTGCACGAGAGATGGTCAGGTCAGGATGGATGACCAAGCACGACGGCGAATACGAGATCACGGCAGAGGGGCAGCTTGCCGCCGAAAGCGAACTCGGTCGCTGAGGAGCCGATGCGGCACCGTCCAATTCCCGGCCGGGGAGTCGGGCCTGTTGACTGTTCCGGCGATTGCATCATTGACTAGCGGCACGGTCCTCACAAAGAGCTGCCATGCCTTCGTTCCGTCCCGTTATCGCGTTGTCGAGAGGCCTCGAGGTCCTGCGCGTCATCAACCAGGAACGGCAATCGACCGTAGGCTCGCTGCACAAGGCGACGGGCCTCAACAAGGCAACAATCGTCCGCATGCTCGAAACGCTGGAGCATGAAGGATATGTGGTGCGGCGCGCCGAGCCGCCCAGCTATGCCCCAACCGGACGGGCGCTCCTGCTCAGCGCAGGCTACGACGAACCCAATTGGATCGGCGGTATCGCCGAACCGATGCTCAACAAGTTTCGCCAGCAGATTCAGTGGCCCTCGGACGTGGCCGTGCTCGACCAGGAATCCATGGTGATCGCGCACACGACCCGGATCGGCGGCTCGCTGCTGTTCCACCGTCCCCCGGGTTTTCGTTTTCCAGTGCTGGGCACCTCGATGGGGCGCGCCTATTTGGCGTTTTGCGAGCCGGCCGAGCAGGAGCGCATCGCGGCGCGCCTTGCCCTCAGCCCGGAGCCCTGGAACGACCTCGCCCGCAATCCCGCCAAACTCACGAAGGTGCTGCGCGCGATCCGGAAAGCCGGATTCGCAGTGATGGACGAGAGCTACAGCCGCCGCATCTTCGGCGGCGCCGTCTGGGCGATCGGCGTTCCCGTCGCTGTTCCGAACCGCCTGTTCGCAAGCATGAACGTGATGATGCTGCGCGAGGCCGTCAGCACCGAGGAAGGTCTCCGGCGCTTCGTGCCTCAGATGAAGAAAGTCGCCTCCGCACTGGCCGAGACGCTCAGCGCCAGGCTTGCTGCGGCAGGCCCGTCCGCGGCCGCCAAGAGGTAGCCATTTCACACAATGAAATGTTGTTTCTATTTGACTCTGCTCGTGTGACATCTCTGCCCGGCGTCCCAAGGGCGCCCAAAGACGCAACAAAACGGGAGGGGCAAGTGAAGACAATCGTCGCAATGCTGGGCGCTGCAATTGCAGGCCTGGTGCTGGCCACGGCTGACGGGGCTGCGGCCGAAGCCTGGCCGACCAAAGCAATCAAGATCGTCGTCTCGACGCCCGCCGGCGGCATCACCGATGCGTTCGCCCGCGCCTATGGCGATTATATCTCTCAGAAGCTCGGACAGCCGGTCGTCATCGAAAACAAGACGGGAGCGAGCGGCGCGCTGGCAGCCCAATCGGTCAAGGATTCGCCGGCGGACGGCCATACGCTGATGTACACGATCTCGTCCACGCTGCTCGGAAACCGGCTGCTGCTGAAGTCGCTCGCCTACGATCCGGACAAGGATTTCACGATCGTCGCGATGACGCCATCGGGTCATCTGCCGCTGGTCGTCCATTCCGCCACCGGTGCAAAGTCCATCGAAGATTTCGTCGCCTATGCGCGCCGCAACAAGGTCACGGCCGGCTCGTATGGGATCGGTTCGTTCGCGCACATCGCGATCGCCGAACTCAACCGCCAATATGGCCTCGACATCTCCATCGTGCATTACCGCGGCGAAGCGCCGATGTGGCAGGACCTGGCGGCCGGCGTCATCCAGGCCGCGACCGGCAGCTACCAAGCCGCGCTTCCGGTCCTTGATACCGGCGTCGGCCGCGCGATCGCTGTTCCGTCACTGGTTCGCATGAAGAAGCTGCCGGACACCAAGACGTTCACCGAGCAGGGGGTCACCGGCAAGGTCTTCCAGCTGACCAGCTTCACGACCCTGGTGGCGCCCGCTGCGACGCCGACCGATCGGATCGAGCTGCTGGCCAAGCTGATGGTCGAAGGCGGCAAGACCGAGCGTGTCCAGAAGCTGCTGGAGGCCTTCGGGGTCGATGCGCCGGCAATGGACCGCGCATCCTCGGTCGCCCTCTACGAAAAAGAAGGGCCGGTCTGGCTGGAGTCGATCAAGAATCTCGGATTGGAGCCACAATAGCGTCCGGACCCGCCGATCCCGTGCGCTGGCGACGCCCTTCTCACGTCCCCAGCACGTCCGCCAGCCGCAGTTCGTCGGCGGCGGGATCCTTCAGGAACAGCTCCGCCTCGATCTCGTTCAGGTGCGACAGCATCAAGGCGCCTGCGCGCGCCTTGTCGCGCTTGCGGATCGCGGCGGCGATCCCGGCGTGATGATCGGTGCCGCAGGCGGGCGTGTCGTGACGGCGGTAGAGCAGGATGATGAGCGAGGAGCGCGCGATCAGCTCCTTCAGGAAGCCGAGATAGATGCTGTGGCCGCTCATCTCGGCGACGAGACGATGAAACTCGCCGGAGAGCCGCACCGAGGCGCGGGCATCGCCGCGCAACTCGGCCTCGCGTTCTTCCGTGAGATGGTGCTGCAGGCGATCGAGCCAGGCCGGCGAGACCGCGTCAATGGCGCGGTCCACGATGTTGGGCTCGATCAGGCGCCGCGCCTCGAACACCTCGCGGGCATCAGCCGGCGTCGGGCGCGCAACGAAAGCGCCGCGATTCTTCTCGATGTTGACGATGCCCTCATACGCAAGCTGCTGCAGCGCTGAGCGCACCAGCGTCCGGCTCGCGCCGTAGATGTCGCCGATCTCGTCCTCCCCGAGCTTGGTGCCGGGCAGCAGACGATGCTCGAGGATCGCGGCGGTCACACCCTCCCGGATACGGCTGACGCGATCGCTCGCGTCTGGCGCATCGGGTTTCTGGCGGGTCTTGGCGGCCATGATTGTGAGGCTCGATCGACGAACGTTCGGCCTGCAATGTTAGTCGACGAGCTGTATCCAATCACAGGCGAAACTTTATACAATCTTCGCCCGTTTTGTGTGCAGTTGGCTGCACAGGTGACGGCCGGACAAATTGGGCCGGAATCGATCTAACGAACTGACTCCGCTGCACAGTTTTTGAAATTCGCACCGTCGCGGGCTGTTGGCACGGACCTTGCGGAGAGAGGCGGGACGCAACGCCCCTCCTCGGACACGCCATGGCCATTCCCGCCGCTCTCGAACTGGTCGCCGTCACCAAGCGCTACGACGCCACGCTGGCCGTCGACAACGTCAACCTGAAGATCCCGGCCGGCACCTATTGCTGCCTGCTCGGTCCCTCCGGCTGCGGCAAGACCTCGACGCTGCGCATGATCGCAGGTCACGAGGCGGTCAGCGAAGGCGACATCATCCTCGGTGCGCAGAACGTCACCGACCTCGAGCCCGCCAAGCGCGGCACCGCGATGATGTTCCAGTCCTACGCGCTGTTTCCGCACCTCTCCGTGCTCGACAACGTCGCCTTCGCCCTGAAGATGCGCGGCATCGACAAGCCGACGCGGCACAAGCGCGCCGGCGAATTGCTCGAGCTGGTCGCGATGAGCCAATATGCAGGCCGTCTTTCGGCGCAGCTCTCCGGCGGCCAGCAGCAGCGCGTCGCGCTCGCGCGCGCGCTGATCACCGAGCCGCAGATCCTCCTGCTCGACGAGCCGCTCTCGGCGCTCGATCCGTTCCTGCGCGTCAAGATGCGCGGCGAGCTGAAGCGGCTGCAGCGCGAGCTCGGCATCAGCTTCATCCAGGTCACCCACGGCCAGGAAGAGGCGATGGCCCTCGCCGACCACATCGTGGTGATGAACCACGGCAAGATCGAGCAGCAGGGCACGGCGCGCGACATCTTCCATCGTCCCCGCACCGAATTCGTGGCCCGATTCATCGGCGGCCATAACGTGCTCAGCGACGCCGGCAATCTCATCGCCGTTCGCGCCGATCAGCTCGGCATCGTGCCGTTCGTCGACGGCGCCTTCGGCGCGCCGGCGCTGCTGACCCAGACCGAGTATCAGGGCTCCTACATCGCCGTCTCGCTCACGCTCGACGACGGCACCGCCCTGTTCTCCCACGTTCCCGAGTCCACCTTCGACGTGCATCCGTTCCGTCCGGGCGATCGCGTGCTGGCGACCTGGGATCCCGCCAAGGCGCAACGCCTGCAATAGCACCCTTCACCACGGAAATGCGCAACAGAGGAGTGAGCGAAATGACCGAGACGACCAGGAAGACCGGCGTCAGCCGCCGCACGCTATTGAAGGGCACCGCGGGTCTCGCCGGCCTCGCCGCCGGCTCCGGCGCGATCACCGGCTTTCCTTACGTGAAGTCGGCCGATGCGAAGGTGCTGCGCTATCTCGGCACGGCCGTGAACGAGGGCGACGACATCGCCAAGCAGTGCCTGAAGGACACCGGCATCAAGATCGAATACATCACCGCAACCACCGACGACGTCACCAAGCGCGTGATGACCCAGCCGAATTCCTTCGACGTGCTGGATACCGAATATTTCTCGCTGAAGAAGCTTGTGCCGTCGGGCAACATCCTTGCGCTCGACGCCAAGAAGATCAAGGAGTTCGGCAACATCACGCCTGTCTTCACCAAGGGCGAGACGCCCGGCGGCAAGAAGATCGGCGGCCAGGGCACCGCGCCCTGGAAGGTGCTCTATCTGGAAGGCAAGGACTCCAAGAAGTTCGCGACGTCGGCGACCGAATTCGTCACGCTGATCCCGACCGTCTACAACGCCGACACGCTCGGCATCCGCCCCGACCTGATCAAGCGTCCGATCACTACCTGGGCCGAGCTGCTCAACCCCGAGTTCAAGGGCAAGGCTTCGATCCTCAACATCCCCTCGATCGGCATCATGGATGCCGCGATGGTCGTGGAAGCCTCCGGCAAGTACAAATATGCCGACAAGGGCAACATGACCAAGGAAGAGATCGATCTCACCATGAAGGTGATGACCGAGGCCAAGAAGGCCGGCCAGTTCCGCGCCTTCTGGAAGGACTTCAACGAGAGCGTCAACCTGATGGCCTCGGGCGAGACCGTGATTCAGTCGATGTGGTCGCCGGCGGTGACCAAGGTGCGCTCGATGGGCATCCCCTGCACCTTCCAGCCGCTGAAGGAAGGCTACCGGTCCTGGGCTTCCGGCTTCTGCGTGTCCAAGGGCGTCTCGGGTGCCAAGCTCGAATGGGCCTATGAATTCGTGAACTGGTTCCTGTCGGGTTTTGCCGGCGCCTATCTCAACCGCCAGGGCTATTACTCCGCCGTGCTCTCCACCGCGAAGGCGCACATGGAGCCCTACGAATGGGCCTACTGGATGGAAGGCAAGCCGGCCGAGAAGGACATCAAGGCGCCCGACGGCTCGCTGCTGGAAAAGGCCGGCGCGGTGCGTGACGGCGGCTCCTACGAGGATCGCATGGGCGGGGTCGCGTGCTGGAACGCCGTGATGGATGAGAACGACTACATGGTCCGCAAGTGGAACGAGTTCATCGCGGCGTAACGGACATGTCGGAAGAAGTCCTGCAACAGGCAGCCCCGGGCTTGATCCCGGGGTCGGGCACAGCGCGCGCCGCAAAGCCGACGCGCCTGTCGCCGTCCTTCATCTCCTGGCTCCAGGCCGGGCCGATGATGCTGGTGTTTCTCGCGTTCTTCCTCATTCCGCTCGTCTTCGTCGTCATCGTCTCGTTCTGGGACTACAACGAATACCAGCTGCTGCCGGCTTTCTCCGGCCGCGGCTACACCGACACGTTCGAGGGCTGCATCGCGCAGCTCCCTGAGCTCTGCACCATCGCCAAGACCTATCTGAAGACGCTGAAGCTCTGCTTCCTGGTCTGGGCCATCACCCTCTTCATCGGCTTCTGGGTCGCCTACTTCCTCGCCTTCCACGTCAAGTCCAAGACCTGGCAGATGGGCTTGTCGCTGCTCTGCACGATCCCGTTCTGGACCTCCAACGTGATCCGCATGATCGCCTGGATCCCGCTGCTCGGGCGCAACGGCCTGGTGAACACCGGCCTGATGAAGACGGGACTGATCAACCATCCGATCGAATGGCTGCTGTTCTCCGAATTCTCCGTCGTGCTGGCGCTGGTGCACCTCTTCACCTTCTTCATGGTGGTGCCGATCTTCAACTCGATGGTGCGCATCGACAAGTCGCTGATCGAGGCCGCCTATGATGCCGGCGCCAGCGGCTTCCAGACCCTCGTCAACGTCATCATTCCGCTGGCCAAGCCCGGCATCGTGATCGGCTCGATCTTCGTCATCACCATCGTGATGGGCGACTTCATCACCATCGGCGTGATGGGCGGCCAGCAGATCGCCGCCGCCGGCAAGATCATCGAGACGCGGGTCAACGCGCTGCAATTCCCCGCCGCCGCGGCCAATGCCGTGATCCTGCTCGCAATCACCTTCCTGATCATCACCATGATGTCGCGCATCGTCGACATCAAGAAGGAGCTCTAGAGCATGAAGGAAGGACGCCCGCGCTCGTTCTACGTGCTCGCGATCTTCTTCGCGGCCTATGTGCTGTTTCTCTACGGGCCGATGATCGCGATCTACGTGCTGTCGTTCCAGGGGCCGCAGGGCGGCCTCACCTTCCCGATGAACGGCGTGTCGACCTTCTGGATCGCGAAACTGTTCCAGGGCACCGGCATCGTCGATCTCGGTGCCGCCTTCCGCCGCTCGCTGCTGCTTGGCATCGTCGTGATGATCGTCACCGTCGTGCTGTCGGTCGCCGCCGGCATGGCATTCCGGCGCAAGTTCAAGGCGCAGAGCATCCTGTTCTACTCGGCGATCGCCAGCCTCATCGTGCCCTCGATCATCACCTCGCTCGGCATCTCGCTCGAGTTCCGAATCATCGACGACCTGATCAAGGCGCATTGGAACGAGAATTTCGAGACCTCGATGGGCCTGCTCACGTCCGGGCTCGGCGCGCACCTGACCTGGACGCTGCCGTTCGGGCTGCTCATCATGTTCGCGATCTTCAACCGCTTTGATCCGCGGCTGGAAGAGGCCGCGCGCGATCTCGGTGCGACACCGTGGCAGACGTTCCGCTATGTCGTGCTGCCGATCATCCTGCCCTCGGTGATCGGCATCGGCCTGTTCGGCTTCACGCTGTCCTGGGACGAGCTCGCACGCTCCAGCCAGGCGATCGGCGCGGTGAACACGTTGCCGCTGGATCTTCAAGGCCTCACCACCACCGTGACCAACCCCGACATCTACGCGCTCGGCACCGTGATCTCGGCAGTCTCGTTCACGGTCATCACGCTTGCGCTCGGCACCATTCACGTGCTCAACAAGCGGCAGGCGGCCAAGGGCTCGGACGCCGGCAAGGGACTCGTCTGAGATAAGGACTCGTCTGTTCTGATGCGGCTTCACGTCGTCAATCCCAACACAACCGCGTCGATGACGGCGAAGATCGCCGCTGCCGCGCGCAGCGTTGCCCTCGCGGGCACCGTGATCGATGCGCGTCAGCCGGCGATGGGCCCGGTCTCGATCGAGGGATTTTACGACGAAGCTTTCGCGGTGCCCGGCATGCTCGGCTGCATCCGCGAGGCCGATCGCGACGGCGCGGACGCACACATCATCGCCTGCTTCGACGACACCGGCTTGGATGCCGCGCGCGCCGCCGCCAAAGCGCCTGTGATCGGCATCGGCGAGGCCGGCTTCCACCTCGCGAGCCTGATCGCCGCTCGTTTTGCCGTGGTGACCACGCTCGGCGTCTCCATCGTTCCGATCGAGCACAATCTGCGCAAGTACGGCCTGGCCGAACGCTGCGTCCGCGTCCGTGCCGCCGAGGTCCCAGTGCTGGCGCTGGAAGAGCGCAACAATGATGCGCTCGGCAAGATCTCGGCGGAGATCACCGCCGCCATCCGTGACGATCGCGCCGAGGCCATCGTGCTCGGCTGCGCCGGCATGGCCGATCTCGCAGGCGAACTCGCCGCCACGCACGGCCTGCCCGTGGTCGACGGCGTCGCGGCCGCGGTGACGCTGGCGGAATCACTCGTGCGACTTGGACTGAAGACCTCCCGGCTCGGGCCCTATGCGGCACCGCGCGCAAAGAGCTATTCCGGGCCGTTCTCGCAATTTCAGCCTTGAGCCCTGCCCCCCGCGCTGCGCTCCGGGGCTGCAAGGGCCGCTGATCACTGGCTTTTTGCCGCTCAGCCTCTTTTTGGTCCCATTCCTTGCCGAAACGTAAGGCTTTCGGGACGCCCCGGTGACCCCTCTGGGTTGCCGGTCTTCGCCACTCACCAAGTTTCAATTTGGGTTTTGTCAGCGATGATCGATCTCGCCCAGGACAGGCCGTCCAACACCCTCCTTCGCCTTGGCGCCCAGCCGATCGCGCTGACTGCTGCAGCCCTCCTGCTGCTGATCGCCGGCGTGACGTCGATCGCAATCTGGCGGGCCTATACCGGCGCCGCCCCCGAGAGCGACCGGGTGGTGGCCTCGCGGCAGCTTCAGGCCCGCGCCGCCCAGGCCTCCGAGCAGCTGGTCGAGAAGACCAAGGGGCTGGAGGCGACCCAGCAGGAATCGATCGACCAGCTCCAGGTGGTGCAGGACCAGCTTCAGACGATGAAGCGGCTGCTGGCGGCGCAACAGGCCGACACCAAGCGCCTGTCCGAGCAAGTCACGGCCTTGAACGAATCCATCGACGGCCTGCGGCAGTCCTTTGCCAGTGCACGGGCGACCGAGGTCGAGACGCCCACGGTTACCCGCAGGAAACCGGCGCGCCGCGTCCACGCCAGCGCACGCAAGCGCTCGGGCGGCTGAGCCGGTCACGGTGCGGGAACTTTATTTTCGCCACTTGTGAACTGGATCACATTCGCCGGTATGATTCCGCGCGATGCTCGCCGTTACCGGATGGCGTGAGCCGATTTCAATATCCGGGGCTGGCAAGGTCGTTGACGGTATACTGCGTCAACGACCTTGTTTTTTAACAGCTATTCCGCCTCACTCGCAGACGTCGACCTGGCGGTAGCGCCATCCCGACGGGGTCATGACGCGCTTGCGCGCGACGTAGCAGCCGCCATAACCGTCGTTGTAGCCGGCGCCATAATAGGTGGGGCCGCCGTAGTAGGGGTAGCCGTAATAACCGCCGTAGTAGCCGGCGCCGGCGAGACCTACCCCGATCCCGACCCCTGGCCAGAAGCCGCCGCCATGCCAATGACGGTGCCCCCAGCCATGGAAGCCGCCACCATGGAAGCCGCCGCCGTGAAAGCCTCCACCACGTCCGAAACCGCCGCCCGCCTCGGCCTTTTGTGGCGCCGACAGCCCGACCGCCGCCACGGCCAGCGCCGCCATCATCATCCTGCGTAACATCACTCGATCCTCCGCGCGGAGGTCGCTCCACGCTTCAAAGCAGGACCAAGCTACCGTCAGTCGGCCATTCGTGACAGCCACGCTGTCTCACTTCCGCGCGAGCATCGGCGGCAGATGCTCTTCATTGTCCTACCTTGCCCGTCCACTACGCGGCAGCACCCATCTCCGCCCCGAGATCCTCGACCATGGTCACGAAGATATGCGAATCCTCTCCGTCGCCGCCGATTTGAAGGCGCCGCCACGACACCTTGCGCCGGCCGCGGATCGGGTTGTTGATCGTATCGGTGATGGGCTCGAGTTGCTGCTGCTGGGCGAGCAGCTGCTTGTCGCGCCGCTCGATCAGATCGGCAGTTTCCCTGGAGAACAGTTCGCGCGCGGTCTTGCCGACGATTTCGGCGCGCGACATGCCGATCTGCTTCTCGGCAGCCTTGTTGATGAACAGATAGCGCAGGTTGCGCGCATCCTTGGCGATGATGCCTTCGGTCACGTTCTCGACGACGATGGCGAGCAGGCGCTCCATGCGCTCGTGCATGCGCTCGCGCTGACGCTGTTCGGTGATGTCCTCCTGCACCGACACCCAGCCGCCGCCGTCCATCGGGCGCTCGTAGATCTTGATGACGCGGCCGTCGTTCAAGGCAAGCTCGTAGGCCGTCGGTTCGCGCCTGGCGATCCGGTCGAGCACCGCCGCGACATATTTCGCGACGTCGCCGCTGAACAATCCGCTCTTGACCCTGTGCTCGAGGATCTCCTCCAAGGTCGAGCCGGTCTGGATCGTCTCCGGCAGATCGTACATCTTCCGGTAATTGGCATTCATCGCGACCACATTGGCCTTGCCGTCGAGCATGATCAGCCCCTGCGGCATGTTGTTGATCGCCGCCGAAAGCTGCCACTTCTTGGCCTGGTACTTGTCGTTGAACTTGTCGCGCTCGGTCATCGCCGCGTCGCGCGCCTGCGCGGTGCCGAGCTCGAGCTCCTCGAGCTCGAAGATGCGCGCCACCGCGTCACGGAAATTCTGCACCGCGCGCGCAAGGCGCCCGATCTCGTCGTGACGGCGCAGATGCGGCACCTCGCTCTTGACGTCGCCCTGCGCGATCCGGTCGGTCGCCTGCGTGATATCGGCGAGGGCGCCGACCACCGAGTTCCGCATGACGACGACGTTCAACGCCGCGAGCATCAGCGCCACGAGCCCCAGCGCGAACAGATAGGCGGCTGCGTAACGGTGGCTGTCGGCGAGCTCGTCCGCCTCGCGGGCGCGCTGTTCGTAGATGCGCTCGAGCGCTTCGAGATCGCTGTTGAGCTTGCTGCGCAAGGTGCGGTTGGCGTCGTTGTCGCCCCACTCGCGGGCCGCGGCCGGGCTGATCTCGACGCCGCGGCGCACCAGCTCCTTGCGGAAGTCGATGAACTGCTGGATGCGCTGGCGGAAGGACGAGAACAGCTCGGCGTCGTCGTCGCGCACCGTGCGCTCCATGCTCTTCACGGCCTCGGCGAGCTCGCGGTTGCGCCGCACCAGCCCATCCGCGAACTGCTTCATCGCGGCACGATCGGCGGACATGTAGATGCCGCGCGATTCCATCACGACGGCGTAGATCAGGGCGTTGATGCGCCCGACGCCGACCGCCGCGTCGGCGGAGGTGGCATGCAGGTGGCGATACGTCGTCTGCAGGCGCACCGACTGGACCGACATCACCAGCAGGAACGTGGTGACGATCGCGAGAAAGGCGGCGATGCTGTAGACCTTCTCCGCGACGGTCAGCGTATCGACGCCGCGCACGAAACGGACCAATTTCTTCAAGAATTTGGTTCCGGCACTGAAGCCGGATTCCAGCGCCGCAGCGTTCATCGCGCCGCTCCTCCTGGTTGAAAACGCTGGATGATAAGCGTGATCGCGCTAGCAGAGGATTAAAGCGCCAACCTGTATTTTTACGGTCGAGCCGTGGCCGGGCTGGGGAGAAGCGCGGCCGGGCGGGCCGGTCAGTCGATCCGCTTCAGGCCCTGCTTGAAGCGCGGACCGTTGGCTACGTAGAACCGGGCCGCGCTCCCCATCTTCTGCACCTGGGCGTCGTCGAGCGTGCGGATCACGCGGGCGGGCGAGCCGATGATCAGCGAGCGTTCGGGGAACTCCTTGCCCTCGGTGATGACGGAGCCGGCGCCGACGATGCTGTTGCGGCCGATCTTTGCCCCGTTCATCACGATCGAGCCCATGCCGATCAGCGCGCCCTCCTCGATGGTGCAGCCGTGCAGGATGACGTTGTGGCCGACCGTGCAGTTCTTGCCGATGACCAGCGGAAAGCCGAGATCGGTGTGGCAGGTCGAGCCGTCCTGCACATTGGCGCCCTCGCCGACCTCGATCCACTCATTGTCGCCGCGCAGCACCGCGCCGAACCAGACGCTCGCGCCCGGCTTCAGGCGCACCCGGCCGATCACGGTCGCGGTCTCGGCGATGAAATAATTGCCGTCGGCGGGAAGGTCGGGCGCCTGCCCGTCGAGCTCGTAGATGGCCATGGGGGTCTCCTGTCGCGTTGACGAGTGGCATAGCCAAACAGCAGCCGCGACGCAAAGGGCCGGCCGCGCTCGAGGCGCTTCGGATCAGACCAGAAGGCCGGCGGCGCGCAGCGTCATCAGGAAGAAGGTGCCGCTCATCATGCTCCAGAACCCGGCGATGACGGTTGCCATCATCACGAATTCGACGCGGCGGCTTTCCACCCGCACGCCGCGCAGCGTGTTGCGCATGATGATGAAGGGCGCGGCGAACACCAGGAAGGGAACCGCCGCGAAGGTTTTCGGGGCCACGCCGTCCTGCAGCAGGCCGAAGCCGGCGGGCCGCTGCGCCAGCGCCTGGTATCCGTTCACGAGCGCGCCCGCGAGCGCGAAACCGATGCCGATCGAGAAGAAGGTGTTGAGAGCTTCAGGTGTCATCGGAAGTGCTCCGCCCTTACGCAACGCGCGTGCCTTCCTGTGACAAACAGAGCCCGTTAACGCTACATTATCCTTAAGGAAAGGTTAACGCGGCCGGGCGTCCGGTGCAGGGGCGTCCCCGATCCAAGCAGCCGGGAACGCTGCGCGAGAGCGCCGTCGCATGGCATATTCGCCGCTGATTCGTCGGCCATCGGCCGACCTCCGGTCGACCTCGCGCAATTCATGACATTGTTCTCGGCAGCTCCCCTCAGGTCCCCCCGCCCGCGCACTCGGGCGCATGTCGTCCCGATCGTGCTCGGCGGCGCGGCGGCGATCGCAGCTGTCGCGCTTGTCGCCTATCTGCTGTGGCCGACCTGGGGCAGCCGGGGCGCGAACGCGCCGGACAAGCTGCCGGTGAGCGTCGGCGGCACGTTGTTCAACCTGCCGGTGACCGCGATCCGGATGAAGATCCAGCGGCACTCGGGGCCGCAGGAGCGCATCGATCTCGACTTCCTCTATCCGTCGCTGGAGCCGCCGGGCGCGCCCAAGCACGTCACCTCCGACACGGCGGAAGCGGCGCTGCAGTCGATCGACCGCATCTTCCTGTCGATCGCGGCCCATCACGATGCGCTCTCGCCCGAGCAGCGCACGGCCATGATCTATCCGCGCTACCTCGACCAGGCAGCAGTGATGCCGGCGGACGGCCTGACGATGCGGATGTTCCGAAGCGATACGCCCTACGGCAGCGAGGACCTCTATTCGGCTGCGAGCCCGGCGCTGACCGCGCGCTGCACGCGCGATGCCGCCACCCCGGGCATGTGCCTCTCCGAGCGCCGCGTCGGCGGCGCCGACCTCACCTTCCGCTTTCCACGCAGCTGGCTGTCGCAGTGGCGCGAAGTGGCAGAGGCGATGGAGAGGCTGACCGCGCAGCTGCGCGGGCCGCGGGGCTGAGCGGGGTCGGCTGGAGCCTCCAAAAACAAAACGTCGAAAACAACCCCATGCACAGTAGCCAAGCGTTGGCAGCATCGAGTCTTTTCGTTTTTTTCGAATAATGATTGACCCATCGGGCCAAAACAGGGCATGATGGCCGCGATGCGTGGCACGGGGTTGCCCGGAGGGCGCATGGATGTGTGACTGATATCACTGAGCACAGATTGCGATTGGCCATGCTGCGAATAATCTGACGCTATTGCATTCGGGGGCTGGAATGCGGCTTCGGCTGTTTGTTTTGTTGATTGTTGCGAGCTGGGTCGGAGCCGGACCGGCGCTGGCTGAGAAGCGCGTCGCGCTGGTGATGGGCAACTCGGCCTACAAGAACGTGGCGCGGCTGGCGAACCCCGCGAACGATGCCACCCTGGTCGGCGGCATGTTCAGGAAGGCCGGGTTCGATACCGTCGACATCAAGCTCGACCTCAACGGTTCGGAGATGCGCCGGGCGCTGCGTGACTTCGGCGGCAAGGCGCGGGATGCTGGGGTCGCGGTGGTTTATTACGCCGGTCATGGCATTGAACTGGACGGCGTCAACTACCTGATCCCGACCGACGCGACGCTTGAGACCGACAGCGACGTGCTGGACGAAACGATCGCGCTGGACCGCGCGCTGTTCGCGGTCGAACCTGCAAAGCAGCTGCGCCTGATCATCCTCGATGCCTGTCGCGACAACCCGTTTGCCAAGACGATGAAGCGTACCATCGCCTCGCGTGCCATCGGCCGCGGCCTCGCCAAGGTCGAGCCAACCAGCCCGAATACGATGATCGCGTTCGCGGCGAAAGCGGGCTCGACGGCGTCCGACGGCGACTCCAAGAACAGCCCGTTCGCGGCGGCTCTCGTCGAACGTCTGCCGACGCCCGGGCTCGATCTGCGCAAGGCGTTCGGCTTCGTGCGCGACGACGTGCTCAAGAATACCGGCTACAAGCAGGAGCCGTTTGTGTACGGCTCGCTCGGCGGCGACGACGTGGCCCTGGTTCCGGCGAAGCCGGTCGCAGCGCCGGGCCCGCAAGCCAATCCTGACAGCGAAATCCGGCGCGACTACGAACTGGCGCTCCAGCTCGGCACGCGCGACGTTTGGACCGCGTTCCTCAATCGTTATCCCAGCGGCTTCTATACCGATCTCGCCAAGGCTCAACTCAACCGGATTTCTGCCGAAGACGCCCGCGCTGCAGCGGCGGAGAAGGCGCGGGCGGCCGAGGAGGAGAAGGCAAAGCTTGCCGCCGAACGGGCCAAGAGGGCCGAGCAGGAGAAAGCCGCAGCAGCGGCCAAGGCTGCCGAAGATGCTCGGATCGCCGCGGAGAAGGCCAATCGGATCGAAGAGGCCAAGGCGGCCGCCGCCGAGCAGCGCAGGAAAGACGCAGAAGCAGCCGCCAAGGCGCTGGCCGACAAGCAGGCTGCCGAGAAGGCGCTGGCCGAGAGGATCGCCAGCGAAAAAGCAGCGGCTGAGCTAGCCGCCAAAGAGAAGGCTCAGCGTGACGCTGAGCAGAAGGTCGCGGCCCTGGCCCCTGCTCAATCGGCGCCGAGTCTGTCGCCGCAGGAGACGGCCAAACTCGTGCAGTCAGAACTCCGTCGAGTCGGATGCCTCGCGAGCAATGCGGACGGCGACTGGAATGCGAACTCGCAGCGTTCGCTCACCCTCTTCAACAAATATGCCGGCACGAAGTTCGACGCCAAATTCGCGAGCTTCGAAGCGCTCGATGTCATCAAGGCCAAGCCGGGGCGCGTCTGCCCGCTGGTGTGCAATCACGGCTTCAAGGCGGACGGCGATACTTGCGTGAAGATCACCTGCCGCGCCGGCTTCCGCGTCAACGACGACAATCAATGCGAGAAGGTGCAGGACAAGAAGCCGATCGCGACCCGTGAAGATGCCCAAAAGCGAGACACGGAGCGCAAGCAAACCGAAGCTGCACCCGCGAAGCCGCAGTCGTCTGGTCAAATGGTCTGTTCCAGTGGAATCTGTCGTCCAGTTCGGTCAGGCTGTCGCCTTGAATCAAAAAGCACTACCGGCGGCTACAGTATAAACGTCGAAGTCTGCAATTGAAGGCGCGTGCCAGGATTCCTTGCTGCGGAAGAATTCCTGGATTGCTTCGCTTCGCTCGCAATGACGATGGGGAGAGCGCGCGCCTCGATCTCGATGCGTGCCCCGGACGCAGCGCAGCGTCACTTCGACGGTGCGCTGCTGAGCCGGGGTCCATGTCGGAGAGATGGGGTGTGTGGCTTCTGGGTTCCGGCTCTGCACTGCAACGCTAAGCAGCGTTGCAGTGCGTCCGGGACACGCGCGCGACCGAAGGCTCCGCTTCGCTCGCAACGACGGCATGACAACAATTATTCCTGATCGACCAGGTCGTCCTCGAGGATCGCCATCTGGAACTGGAACGAGCGATCGTCGTCCTCGTCGTCGACGAAGAGCACGCCGATGAATTCCTCGCCGATATAGACCTCGGCGGAATCGTCCTTCTTCGGCCGCGGCACGACGCGGATCTTGGGATTGCCGAATACGCGCTTCAAATATGCGTCGAGTTTTCTGACTTCTTTGACGTCCACGGCAAGTCTCCGATCGAAAATGGTCGGCGGGTTTTAGGACGAGATGCGGCGAACCGCCAGCACGAATTGTCAAAGAATTTAGGAACGAAAAGGGCCGGAAAATCCGGCCCTTCGCAGCATCAAGGCCTTCTCAGAGCCCCATCGCGTTGATCATCTGGTCCATGGTGCGCGACGGCTCGGCGCAGCCGGCTTCGCCGACGATCTTGGCCGGAACGCCCGCAACCGTGACGTTGTGCGGCACCGGCTTGACCACGACCGAGCCGGCGGCGATGCGCGCGCAATGGCCGATCTCGATATTGCCAAGGATTTTTGCGCCGGCGCCGATCAGCACGCCGTGGCGAATCTTCGGGTGACGATCCTCGTTCTCTTTGCCGGTGCCCCCTAACGTGACGCCGTGCAGGATCGAGACGTCGTCCTCGATCACAGCCGTCTCGCCGCAGACGAAGCCGGTGGCGTGGTCGAGGAAGATGCCGCGGCCGATGCGCGCGGCGGGATTGATGTCGGTCTGGAACACCGCCGACGACCGGCTCTGAAGGTAATAGGCGAAATCCTTGCGGCCCTTCAGATAGAGCCAGTGCGCGAGGCGATGGGTCTGGATGGCATGAAAGCCCTTGAAGTAGAGCAAGGGATCGATGAAGCGCGAGGTCGCGGGATCGCGATCGTAGACGGCGACGAGGTCGGCGCGGAAGGCGTTGCCGAGATCGGGGTCGTCGCGCAGCGCCTCGATATAGGCCTGGCGCACGAGGTCGCCCGACAGCGCGGAATGATCGAGCCGGTCGGCGACGCGGTGGACCACCGAATCCTCCAGCCGGCCGTGATGCAGCACCGCCGAATAGATGAAGGTCGCAAGCTCCGGCTCGCGGCGGACGATGTCCTCCGCTTCGCTGCGGATCCGGTCCCAGATCGGATCGAGCGATGCGAGCTTTCCTCCCGGATTGACCTGATGCACTGCCATGGGATCTGCTCTTTCGAATTGGCTGATTTTGTTGGCTCTATAGCACAGTCTAGGCGACTAAGTCCTGACGGGCTTGCCTGAGAGTGAACAGTGCCTTGCCCCGGAGAGCAAGCCAAAGCATTGATAAACAAGACTTTCTTCTGACGCCCGAGCGGCAAGGTTGGCTCAAGGTGGTCAGAGTTCCGCCAAATTCAAGGCGGGCCGCGTCAAACTATTGGTGAATTCGCCCCCAACCGTTATTGCGGGCATGATCCGAACTGGGGGCAGTGCCGATTTGACCATCACCACCGATCAACTGCGCGCGCGCGCCGCGGGCTCATTTTGGCTGCGGCTGGCGGCGGTGGCCCTGCCCCTCCTGATGATCGCGCCGGCGGTCTGGAACGGCTATCCGCTGTTGCAATGGGATACCGGCGGCTATCTCGCGCGCTGGTACGAGGGCTATCTCGTCCCCAGCCGCTCCACGGTGTTCGGCCTCTATTTGCACTATGGCGAGGGTTTCGGCTTCTGGATCAATCTCGCGATCCAGTCGCTGGCGACGCTATGGCTGCTGCAGCTCACGCTTCGCGTGTTGGGCTTGATGCAGACCTTCCGCTTCGTCGCGATCAGCCTCTCCCTGATGCTGTCGACCGCGCTGCCCTGGCTTGCGAGCATGCTGCTCACCGACATCTTTGCCGGGCTCGCGGTGCTGTCGCTGTTCCTCCTGGTGGTCGGCGCAAACCGGACCTCGACGCTCGAGAAGATCGCGCTGTTCGTCTTCACCGCCTTTGCCGCGGCAACGCACAGCGCCACGCTCGGCGTGCTGCTCGGACTTTGCGCAGCGGGTTGGATGGCGCGGCCGTTCGTGGGCAAACGGCTGCCCATTGCGGGATTGGCGCAGGCGAGCCTCACCATCGTTGCAGGCGGCCTGATGCTGGTCTCGGCGAATTACGCGCTGTCCGGCAAGCTGGCCTGGACGCCCGGCGGCTACGGCGTCGCCTTCGGCCGCATGATGCAGGACGGCATCGTCGCGCAATATCTCAACGACCGTTGCCCGCGCGAACGTTACAAGCTTTGTCCCTACCGCAACGAGCTGCCGGCGAGCGCCGACGAATTCCTGTGGGGCAAGAGCGTGTTCAACACGCTCGGCCGTTTCGCAGGCATGAATGAGGAGATGGGCACCATCGTCGTGCAGTCGCTGAAGGATTATCCGGCCTGGCAGGCCGGCGCGGCGCTCCGCGCGATGGGACAGCAATTGCTGCACGTGGCGACCGGCGAAGGCACCAACGGCTGGATCCCGCACACCCGCGGCATCATCGAGCGCTATATCCCCGCACAGGCCGCGCCGATGCGCGCGGCGCGGCAGCAGAACTGGGGCGTCAATTTCGATGTCGTGAACTGGCTGCATGTCCCGGTCGCGCTGGCCTCGATGCTGGCGCTGCTGGCGCTGCTCGGCCATGCGCTCGTGAGGCGCCGGCTGGACGATCTGACGCTGCTGGCGGCGACCGTGACGCTGGCCCTGCTCGGCAACGCCTTCATCTGCGGCGTGATCTCAGGGCCCCACGACCGCTACGGTGCGCGCATGGTGTGGGTCGCGACGTTCGTGGTGCTGATGGCGCTGGCGCGGCGTTGGGGCGATGATACCAAAGCGGAATGAACTTTGGTTCGATCGCGACAACGAGATACGCCCCTCTCCCGCTAGCGCAGGGCTATCGCCTATGACTTTTCGGACGGCCTGAGCACGCGCCTCGTCTTTCGAGATGACCGTAATGCCGTCATTTCACATCGCCTTGGCCAGCGCGAACAGCCGGAATTCCTCGAGTGCCGCGTGCCGATGCGGCGCGACTTCGCGCCGATAGGTCTCGGTGTCCACGATCGAGCGGAAGGTGGCGAAATCACCGTATTCATTGATGGCCGCTTCGTCCCAGCGTTCGCCCGGCGCGCCGACGAGGCTCGTCAGGACCGGGCCGGAAAACATCGGCGCGAGCGGCTTACCGGCTGCAAGACGCCGGAATGCCGGCCTGTAGCGTTCGTGAAAGGCTTCGCGGCCCGTGCACGGCGTGGCGTCGAAGCCGTCCTCGTAGCGCGCCTGCGCGCGGTAGCGCAGCAGATTGAGCATATAAACCGGCTGGCCGGGTGGGATTGCGCGCTCGGCGGCGTCGAGGGCTTGCAGCGTGATTTCGACGAGGTTCATGGGACTTCCCGCGTTTCGAGCGCCGCAGAATGCGGCTGACACTCCCTGAGTAGCCGTTCTCGAATGGGTCTTGTAGTGACCGCCTAGCCATGGCTATGTGGACTTTATGTCCACAACGACTTTGCCTCCCGATCTCTCGCGCCTGCTCGCCTTCGTCCGCGTCGTCGAGGCAGGCTCCTTCGCCGAAGCCGCGCGGCGGGCGGGTACGACCACCTCGGCGATGTCCAAGGCGGTCGCCCGCTTCGAACAGGCTCACGGATTGCGGCTTTTGCATCGCTCCACCCATTCATTGGCGCTGACCGAAGAGGGCGACAGGCTGATGACGGCGGGACGCGCGTTGGTCGAAAGTCTCGCCCGTGTCCAATCCGCCCTCGGCGAAGTCGCGCGCGACGATGGCGGACGGGTGCGCGTGACCGCCCCCGCCTCGTTCGCGCGCGCCTGCATACTGCCGCGACTGCCCGCGTTCCTGCGGGAACGGCCGGAAATCGAGATCGAGGTCAAGTTCCGCAACGAGATTCTCGATCTCGCGGCGGAAGGCGTCGACATCGCGATCCGCACAGGGCCCCTCGACCGCGCGCCCGGCCATCAGGCGCGGCGGCTTTGCACGTTCTCCTGGATCGCTTGCGCCTCGCCCGCCTATCTGAAAGCGCGCGGCGCGCCGGCCACTCCCTTCGAGCTCTCCGCGCACGACCACGTCGGCTTCCGCAATCCCGCAAGCGGTCAGATCCTGACCTGGCGCTTCGCCGACCCGCGCGGCAAAGGACCCATTCGCATCACGCCCAAACCCAAGCACATTTGCGACGACGCGCACGCTTCGCTGGCTTTGTTGACGAATGGGTTCGGTGTCGGCTGGGGGCCGGCGTGGCTCGTTGGCGAAGACCTTCGCGCCGGCCGGCTGGTCGAGGTGCTGGCGCCCTGGCGCGCGCCTGGGGAACCCCTATGGATGCTGCGCACCTCGGGCCGCCGCCCGCCCCTGCGCACACAGCGCGTCATGTCGTTCCTCAACACGCTTCCCGCACGGTTCAGCGACAAGGCGGTGTGAAGCAGCGGTCGTCACCCAAATTGAGGCGCTGAGAAACTGAGCTAAAGGTCCTAGGGATTTGCCGACTCAGCCGCGGCGTGAAAGGAAGTCGAGCACGCCGGTCTTGTAAACCTTGTCGCCGACCGCGCGCATGTGGTCGCGGTTCGGAATGTCGAGCACTTCCGCGCCGGGGATGATGGCGCCGAGCGCGCTGGCGCTTCCTGCGACGTCGTCGGCGCTGCCGACAGCGATCAGCACCGGCACCTCGATGCGCGCGGCCTGCTGCCTCGTCATGAGATCGCGCGTGCCGCGCAGGCACGCGGCGAGCGCGCGGCGGTCGGAGCGGGTCTGGTCGGCGAACGCGCGAAACGTGCGGCCGACGGGATCGGTGACGTCGTCCAGCGCGGGCGCCTCCAGCGCTTTGGCAACGTTCTCGCCGGGACCGGTGCCCTCGATCAGGCCGCCGATGCCGATGCCGCCAAGGATCGCCGAGCGCAGGCGCTGCGGCTCGTTGAGGGCGAGCCAGGCCGTCATCCGCCCGCCCATCGAATAGCCCATGATGTCGGCCTGCGGGATGGCGAGTTGATCCATCAGCGCGAGCACATCGCCGGCCATCACGGGTATAGAATATTGCGCGGGCTCGTAGAGCTTTGCGCTCTCGCCGTGGCCGCGATTGTCGAGCGCGATGACGCGGCGTCCGTTCTTGCGCAGTTCCGACACCCAGGTCGGATAGACCCAGTTCACGTTCTTGCTGGAGGCAAAGCCGTGCACCAGGATGATCGGATCGCCCTCGCCTTCGTCTAGATAGGCAATTTCAACGGCGCCGTTGTGAAAGCTCGGCATCAGCAGTTCCGTGAGGTTTTGAGGGGAATGACGCGATGTTAGAGCACGATCCGGCAAAGTGTGCAGCGGTTTTCCGGCAACATCATGCTCAAACAATAGCCCGAAGCGGATCGCGCCTCAGGCCGTCGCGGCCGCGTTAGCCAAAGCAGCGTCGGCCGCCATCTGCGCGCGGCGCAGCCGCCGCGCCCGCCTGCGATCGCACCAGGCCTGGGTCAGGCGCTCGGTCGTCGCCTTGATGGAGGAGAGCAGGCCGAACAGCGTCACGACCGCGCCGAACAACCACATCGCCAGATCGAACGCGCCGCCGACGAGCAGCAGCGCGCCGCGGCCGAGCAGCTTGATGATCGCGCGCGTCTTGCCGCCTTGCGCTTCCGCAAGCCGCACAGCGCGCGCGACGTCCTTGGGACCCTCGGCGATGCGGAGCGTATCCATGGCCCCGCGCGTGCCGGTCTTTCCGGCGACGCGCGTGACGTCCTTGCCGAGCCGGACCAGCGCACCGGCCTTCTCGGCCCGGAACGCGGCCTTGATCGCGCTCACGGTCTGGCCAGGGCGCAGCACCGAGCCCGATGCCACCGCGTTCCGCAGCATCGGCGCGTCGACGACCTCGCGCGCGGACCGACCGGCCCACGCGGCGAGCCCCTCGCCGAGCCGTCCGAGCTTGCGCGCATCCTTCACCAGCGTCAGTCCGGCGCGCACCGGCGCGGCACCGCCGACGGAGACATAGGTCGCCGCCGTCACCGCAAGGCCGACCGCCGCAAGGGAGAGTACGAGGCGGTCGGTGTCCTCGCCCATGGCGAGGTGCTTGCCCTCGCGCACCACGTCCCTGATGTCGCCGAACACGAAGAGATCGCCGGCCACGGTCCCGGACAGGCTCGCGACATCGTCCGCGTTGCCGGTGACGAGACCGGTGGCGAAGCGCTTGGCGAAATGCGCGGTGGAATTCTCCGCTTTCACGGCGTCATTGACGCGGCTCAGGAGGTCGTCGGGAAGCGCGATGTTGCGCTCGCGCGCCAGCGTGACGAAACTGTCGGCGAGATCGGCGTCGCCGGAGGCGAGCGCGGCCTCGATATTGTCCTGAACCAGGCGGTCGTTGTGCCGGAGTAGTGCATCGAGCTTCAGCTCGGAGAGCGCGACCGGATCATCCTGGGCGGCCAGGATCGCGCCGGCCTCGCGGGCATGCGGCGCCACCTGCGCGAGCACGAACCCGCACACGGCCATTCCCGCCAACGCCGTACTGATTCGCAGCCACTTCATGTGGAAAAGCCCGGATGCCCTGAGATCGCTTGCGCGGAACACTACGTCTTTCGTCCCGGTTTCACGCAACCACAGAGATAGTATGCCAAAATTGCGACACAACGTCCCCGACGAAAGAAGGGCTTCTCTCAGGCCGCAAGATTGTGTCGAATTTGCATGAGCAAATGAGCATGGGGCGCTTGCGAAGCTTTTCGGTTCCGCTGGACTAGCAATCACCTGTACCCGCCAGTATGGTCCGCAGCGCCTCAAAGATGCCGCGTCGGTTCGTGACTGTATCTGCCGCCATTGCCACTCCAGGATGAACTTCGATGTCCGACCATGTCGTCCCGCACTTCCATAACGATGCCGGTGTTCCCGTCATCGAGATTGGTTCGCAAGAGTTCATGTGCGTGGGCGCCAATCCTCCGTTCGACCATCCGCACGTCTTCCTCGACCTCGGCAACGACAACGAGATCATCTGCCCCTATTGCTCGACGCTGTACCGCTTCGCGGCCGACCTGAAGCCGGGCGAAGCCCGCCCGCCGGAATGTGTGCTGAAGGACAAGGTGGCCTGACCGCGTCCATCGGTTAAGGGGTGGCGCTCTCCCGAACGATTGTCATCGCCGGTGCCGGCATTGGCGGCCTGACGGCCGCGCTCGCGCTCGCCGCCCGCGGCTTCCGCATCGTCGTGCTGGAGAAGGCCGAACGCCTCGAGGAGGTCGGCGCCGGCCTGCAGCTCTCGCCCAATGCCAGCCGCGTGCTGGTCGAGCTCGGCCTCACCGAACGCCTCAAACTGCGCGCCGTCACCCCCGAAGCGCTCTCGATCATGAGCGCGCGCGCCGGCGGCGAGCTGCTGCGCATGCCGCTCGGCGAAGCCGCCTCGCTGCGCGCCGGAGCGCCCTATTGGGTGGTGCACCGTGCCGACCTGCAAGCGGCCCTCGCCGGCGCCGTCGCCGACCATCCCGACATCGACCTGAAGCTGGGCGCGACCTTCGAGGACGTCGCGCCTCACGCCAAGGGCCTGACCGTGGTCCATCGCAGCGGCACGATCCGCCGCAGCGATCTCGCCAGCGCACTGATCGGCGCCGACGGCATCTGGTCGACGGTGCGCCAGCATCTGTTTCCTGAGGTGCAGCCGCGCTTTTCCGACCTGATCGCCTGGCGCGGCACGCTCGATGCCACGCAATTGCCGAAGGACTATACCGCGCGCCGGGTGCAGCTCTGGATGGGACCGAACGCCCATCTGGTCGCCTATCCCATTGCGGGCGGACGCCAGATCAACGTGGTCGCGGTGCTGCCCGGCACCTGGAACCGGCCGGGCTGGAGCACGCCCGGCGATGTCAGCGAGGTGATGGACGCCTTTGCCGGCCCGCGCTGGCCGCCGGCGGCGCGGATGCTGCTCGCCGCGGTCGACAGCTGGCGCAAATGGGCGCTGTTCGGCGTTCCCGAGGGATGCCCCTGGAGCAAGGGTTCGGTGGCGCTGCTCGGCGATGCCGTGCACGCGATGCTGCCGTTCGCAGCGCAAGGGGCCGGCATGGCGATCGAGGATGCCGCCGTGCTCGCCCGGCATTTGAGCCTGGAAGCCGCCGAGGGCAGCAAAGCGGTTGCCGCCGCGCTGACGCAATACGGCCGTGCCCGCCAGGCGCGGGTACGGCGGGTGCAGCGGACCGCGCGGCAGCAGGGCCGCATCTATCATCTCAGCGGGCCGCTCGCGCTCGCACGCGATGTTGCGATCCGCGCGCTCGGCCCGCAGCGCATGCTGGCGCGACAGGATTGGATCTACGGCTGGCGGCCCTGATGCGGAGCGGCGCCGGCAGCATGCCTCAGCGGGCCGCTTTGCCGGATTTGGCGCTGGCCGCGGGCGATGCCGGAGGCGGCGGCGCCTCGGGCGGCGTCTCCCGGCATCTGTTGCGGCGCCAAGCGTCCTCGGCCAATTGGGCCTGCCCGCGCACGGCGACATAGTCGTTGCGGTAAGCGAGCTCGGACACGACGGCACCGCCCGCCCCGGTCTCGGCCTTCTCCATCAGCCGCTGCAAATCGGCGGTGCGCTTGGCGAGGTCCTTGCGCTCGGTCTCAAGCTGCTTGCAATCGTACAATTCGTATTTGGCGGGATCGGCAAAGGCCGGTGCGATCGTCTCGCTCACGCCGGCGCAGCCGGACAGCGCGAGGCCAGCCGCAAGCAGCGCGAACAGCGCGCCAACGCCGCGCAGCGAAAAGGAAAACGAAGCAGCCATGCCGGATGAATAGCCCCCGTGGATTGAGAATGCCTAAAGCAGCAACAGATGTCCGGATTGAGGCTTTGCCTTGTGCCCCCGGCTCGCTTAAGGAAGAACCGTCCCTCCGGCGAACGCGCCAATTCCAGACCGCCGGAACGGACTTAAGTGTTTGATCTCGTTGGATCAAGCGGGCATGGCGGAATTGGTAGACGCAAGGGACTTAAAATCCCTCGGTGCGCAAGCGCTGTGCCGGTTCGACCCCGGCTGCCCGCACCACTTCCTTGCAAGTACGCCAAAAGGGCCACTGCCGCTTCGCATTGATGTTCAATGCCTCGGGCGAGTCGGCCCGATCTGTGCTATGGTTTGCGTATGACAACCAAGAAATCATCCTCCAAGAAGGGCAAGGGCTCCGGTTTTGTGATCGGCAGCGCACGCTTCAGGAAGATCAGCTCCGTGGAAGGGATCGTTTATTCGGCCGAGATGAAGGGCAGCTCTGCTATCACGGCGAGCAAGGCACGCACGCCCGAAGAGCGCAGGAAGGCCATCATCAAGGCCTACCGCAAGCCCTAGCCTGATGTACGACGCCGTCGCTGACGACTACTGTTATCCCGGCACAACAGTTCTAAAGAACAAGCTCGATCTCAGAAACCCTGAGGAGCTTCATTCCTTCGAAGCGGAAGTGAGCGATGCCCGGGCCGATGAGGAACTTCCGGCCGGCAAACTCGATTCGCGCATTTCAAGGCAGTGCACGAACACCTTTTCCAGGATGTGTACGACTGGGCTGGCAAGATTCGGACCGTTCGCATGTCAAAAGGCGGAAACCCATTCTGCTTTCCCGAGAACATCGAAGACCAGGCGAAGCTACTGTTCGCACAGCTGAAGCAGGACAAATTTCTGGCCGGCCTTGAGCCGGAGGCATTCGCAGAAAAGGCGGCCCATTTCCTATCCGAACTCAACGTCATCCACGCTTTTCGCGAAGGCAATGGTCGCGCACAGCTGTCGTTCTTCCTGCTGCTGGCGGACCGAGCTGGGCATCCGATTGATCTTAAGGACCTTGATCCCTACGCCTTTCTCAATGCAATGATCACTGCCTTCGATGGCGACGAAGCGCCTCTTGCGGGCGTGATTCAGGTCCTTGTCGAGAACAAAACCGACTAGCTCCTACATTCCGCTTGAAACGGAATGTTGCCTTGGTTGTCGGACGCAAACGCCGTCTGCTGACGGCGAAATCCCTCGGTGCGCAAGCGCTGTGCCGGTTGGCTGCCCGCACCACTAGCTTGTATCACCCTTGCTCGAGTCGCTTTGGCTCTGCGCGGAAATCGAGCAGCACGATCCAGAAGCAGATCAGCGCGGTGACGAGGAGGATGAAGGTGCCCTCGATCGGCGCGCCCAGTAGCGAGATCAGTGCCGGGAAGGCGAGGCCGATGCCGAGACTGGCGGCGAGCGCCAGGGGCGGAAGATCGACGATGAGGATCGCGGCAAGAAGCGCGAGCTCGAAGAAGGCATATTCCTTCAGACGCGGCGAGCTGAGATAGAGCGCGAACATGGCAAGCACCGTGATGCGCATGGCCGTGCGCGGGTGATCCATCAGCCAGCGATCGAGCTGCGTCAGCAGCGATGCTCCTCCCCGCACCGATCCGCTCGCGGCCGCGCGCAGGACGGACAGCGCGAACGGTACGAGCACGAGCGCGAGTGCCGCGAACGCATAGGCCGCCAGCATCGCCGGCTTGCCGCCACCGAAGCCGGCCTGGGCCATGAGGTCACGCGCCAGCAGCAACAGCGACGGATTGGTCTCGACGAGACCGACGGCGTGCTGGCCGGGAATTTGGCCTGCGATCGCGAGCAGCCAGCTCGCGAACAGATCGGGATACAGCAAGCGCGACAGCGCGACCGGCAACGCGAAGGCGAAGGCGGCCACCGCGATCAAGGCCAGCTTGCGGCCACGCGGCAGCGGCAGGAAATAGAGCGCCGCCAGCACCGGGACGAACACCAGCTTGAACGAGGTCACGAGGCCGAGCACCGCAGCACCGGCGAGGCGCGAGGAAAAGTTCGAATTCTGTTCGGATGCGAGCGGGCGTAGCAGGAGCTTCAGCGCGATCGCGGTCAGCACTCCGCTCAGCAGCGCAAAATTCCCCGACGCCACCACGAATTCGAAACCGACGAACGCGCCGAGCGCGCAGAGCACCTTCAAGCCAGCATCGCGCGCGCTGGCACGCGTTCCAAAGCCGGGCAAAAGCAGCGCGCAGAGCATGGCGAGAACGAGAAAGATGCTTCTGTAATGATCGAGCAGAACGCCGCCCGCGCAGAGCGGACGGAAGACGTCCAGCGTCACCGGCAGATAGGGATAAGAATAGGTGGTGCCCTTCAGGTTCTTGACGAAGTAGGGATCGAGCCCGTCGGCATGCGCATCGACGGCCGCGCAATTGACCCGGACGTCCCAGCCATACGGCAGGTCGAGCGAGGCATCGTTGGCGAGATTACCGAGCACCAGCAGCGCGGTCAGCGTGACCACGCCGGCAAGCCAGACGTTGCGCCCGGCAGCCTTGGCCGCAGGCGCCAACCATCGTGCTGCACCTGATATGTCGGACACGGGCGATACCCTGTTTGGCTTCTCGCGGCGCCGTTGCGGCAGCCGGTCCGACCACAATGGACAGGACGGGTTGCCGATTCATCTCCCCGGCGTGCCGGGCGCGTCCTATGGTGAATCCCTGGTTGCCGGCCCCAGCCGTCCGCTGACGCGGCTTCGGAAAACGTTTCGATGTGCGCGGCGATGCGGTCGAGGACGACCATCCGGCCGGCGACGGGCCCTCACCTGATCTTGACCTCTCCTGCCCCGCCTGCCAGCCATCCCGAAACATGGGTTGTGCGACGCAGCATCGAAGCTAGATAAGTGGCTCGATTGCAGAGGTAAGCTTCTTGTCCGACGTCAATGCCGACGGTTGGGTGTCCTCGGGACACCGCCCAATGGGTTTTCCGGAATTCGTCATCGTGATCGCGTCCATCATGGCGCTGAATCCGCTCGCGATGGACATGATGCTGCCGGCGCTGCCCAATATCGGCGCCGCCTTCAAGATTCCCGTCGAGAACCATCTGCAACTGGTGCTGTCGATCTTCCTGATCGGCTTCGGCGCCGGTCAGTTCGTCATGGGTCCCCTGTCGGACCGCTTTGGGCGCCGACCGGTGCTGCTCGGCGGCATGGCGGTCTATGCGGTGGCGAGCGTGCTGGCGGTCGCCGCGCCCTCGTTCGAGACGCTGCTGCTGGCGCGCGCGCTCCAGGGGCTCGGCACCGCGGCGACGCGCGTGATCGCGACCTCGATCGTGCGCGATTGCTATGTCGGCCGCCGCATGGCGAGCGTGATGTCGCTTGCCATGATGGTGTTCATCGCGGTGCCGGTGGTCGCCCCCTCGTTCGGACAGGCGGTGCTGCTGGTGACGGCGTGGCGCGGCATCTTCGTCGTGCTGATGCTGTACGGCCTGCTCGCGCTCGCATGGTGCGTGCTGCGGCTGCCTGAAACTCTCCCCCGGTCGGAGCGCCGATCGCTGGCGCCCGCCGACGTGCTCTCCGCGTACCGGCAGACCGTGACCCATCGCCAGACCATCGGCTATGCCACGGCTGCCGGCAGCGTGATGGGCGCACTGTTCGCCTACGTCTTCTGCGCCCAACAGATCTTCACCGGCATCTATCACCTCGGCCACTACTTCCCGCTTGCTTTCGCGGCGATCGCGGCCGGCGTCGCCATCGCCGGATTCCTCAATGCAAGACTGGTCGGGCGGCTCGGCATGCGCGTGATCTCGCACGGCGCGCTGACGCTCTACACGGCCGTGGCCGGCGTGATGCTGCTGACGGAAAGCCTTAGCGTGCTGCCGCTCGCCTTGTTCATGGTGCTCTCGGCCCTGATGATGTTCTCGTTCGGCATGATGGTCGCCAACTTCACCGCGCTGGCGATGGAACCGCAGGGCCACATCGCAGGCACCGCCTCCTCGCTGTACGGCTCGATCACCACGCTGATCGGGATCGTGGTCGGCATGGCGATCGGGCAGAGCTTCGACGGCACGCTGCTGCCGTTCTCGATCGGCTTTTTCCTGTCCACCCTCGCCGCGCTGGCGATCGTGCTGGTGGTCGAGAAGGGACGGCTGTTCAGGCCGCAACATCGTCCGATCAGCTAAAGCGCGATGAGATTCGGATGGATCGTCATCGTGATAGTTGTTGCGCATGATCTTTCCGGAAAGCCGCTTCGCACCTTTCCGGATCATGCTTTTAGGAACTTCCCGCCCCTCGCGATGTTGTACCGCAGCAATTCAAAGGATTGGCGAGATGGAACAAGAGAACAGGTCGGATCAGCCCGCGTCCGAGATCGAACAGCCGATTTCGCAGCCTCGTTCCGATGAACGAAAGGACTCGAGCTTGGCATTCGTGAGGGAAGGGCTCGAGCAGCTGCGCGACAGCCACTGCTAGACGAGAGCGATCACCGACTGCTTCATAGAAGCGCTGCTTGATAAAAAACGGCGCCGCAGGAGACTGCGGCGCCGTTCGTTTTTCACATGCAAGGCGCGCGGCGCTTACTCCGTCTTGTCGACGTTCCAGAATACCGGGGTCGCGGGACCGTCGAGCACACCGTTCAGCGACTTGCGCCAGCCGCTCGGGATGAGATACTGCCCCAGCGGAATGTAGATCACCTGCTCATAGGCCTGCTTCTGGATGTCGGCCGCGATCTTCTTCTGCTCGTCGACCGAAGCCGTGCGGACGAAAGCGTCCTTGAGCTGCTCGATCTTGGCATCCTCCGCCCAGCCGAACCAGCCCTTCTTGCCCAGGCCGCTGATCGAGAGATTGGCGATCGGGTTCGAGACGTCGGCCGCGACCCAGTTGGTGAAGAACATGTTCCAGCCGCCTTCCTTCGGCGGCTTCTGGCTGGCGCGGCGGCTCACCACCGTTTGCCAGTCGGTCGCCTGCAGGTCGACCTTGAAGCCGGCCTCGCGCAGCAGCTGGGCCGCAACGATCGGCTGCGCCTTCAACGTCGTGACGTCGCCAGGGGCCATGATCACGATCGGCGTGCCGTCATAGCCGGACTCGGCGAGCGCCTTCTTGGCTTGCGCCATGCCGTTCCCCTTGACCAGGGTCTCGGAGCCCACATCGGTCGCGAGCGGCGTGTCGCACACGAAGAAAGCGCCGCAGATCTTTTGGTACTTGGCATTGCCGACCAGCGCGTCGAGCACGTCCTTCTGGTTCATCGCCAGCAAGGCAGCCCGCCGCACCTTCACGTTGTCGAACGGCGGATGAAGGAAGTTCATCCGGCCGAGGGTCTGAAAGCCGAACTTGTTCAGGACCTCGATCTTGAGCTCCTTGTTCGCTTCCAGCACCGGCAACATGTCGAACGGCAGGTTCTCCATGAAGTCGATGTCGCCCGACTGCAGCGCGTTCACCGCGGTCTGCGAGTCCGGCATGGTGATCCATTCGACGCGGTCGACCTTCACCACCTTGCCGCCGGAGGTCCAGCTCGCCGGCTCCTTGCGCGGAACGTAATCGGTGTTCTTGACGTAGACCGCCTTCACGCCGGGCTGAAATTCGCCCTGCACGAACTTGAAGGGGCCCGAGCCGATCTGCTCGGGAATCTGCTTGTCCGCCGGCGTCTCCGCAAGGCGCTTCGGCATCATGAAGGCCACGCGCGAGGACGGCTTGCCGATGGAATCGAGGACGAGCCCATAGGGCTCCTTCAGCTTCAGCGTGATGGTCTTGGCGTCGGTCGCCTCGATGCTGGCGGTGAAGTCCATGAGCTTCTGGCCCATGCCGTCGACCGCGGCCCAGCGCTTCAGCGAAGCGACGCAATCTTCCGCCGTCACCGGCGCACCATCATGCCACTTCAGACCGTCGCGCAGCGTGAAGGTGTAGGTGAGCTTGTCGTCGGAGATCTTCCAGTCAGCCATCTGCGGCTGGACCTTGAAGTTCGAATCGGTGGCCACCAGCGTGTCGTAAACCATGTAGCCATGGTCACGCGTGATGTAGGCCGTGGTGAAGATCGGGTCGATGATGCGCAAATCCGAGTGCAGCACCGCCGTGAGGGTCTTGCCGGCTGCAAACACCGGCGAGGCCAGCGCGGTCGAGAGCGCGACGACTGACAGCGCGAGTGTGGAGGCGAACGCGCGAGGCCCCCGGCGCATGAAATGGAACATGGAAAGTTCTCCTGACGTGAAACTGTTCAAAGGCAGGTTATTGATTGAGCATGAAGTCCGTTCGTTGGGCGAACTAACCTCATGCATGCCTTTATCTTTTCGAGACTTGCAGACAGTGCCGAGCGCGTCAATCCGGTTTCGTTGCAAGCCCTTGCGGCGCAGGCACGGGCTCCACAGGGATCGATTTGGCTCTACAACACCTCCACTCGTCCTGCCCGCGCCGATGCAATGCGCGTTCCATCTTTCCAAGCTCGAGAGACATTGAGATGAATCCTGCCAATCTCCCCTTTGATTCCGAGGCAATGCTCGCGGGCCTGCGCACCTGGGTCGAATGCGAAAGCCCGACCTGGAACGCGGGCGCCGTGGACCGCATGCTCGATATCGCAGCGCGGGACATGGCGATCATGGGTGCGACGATCGAGCGCATCGCCGGTCGGCAGGGTTTTGGCGGCGTGATCCGCGCGCGCTTTCCGCATCCAAAGCAGGGCGAGCCCGGCATCCTGATCGCCGGACACATGGATACCGTCCACCCGGTCGGCACCATCGAGAAGCTGAAATGGCGGCGCGAAGGCAACAAGTGCTACGGCCCCGGCATCTTCGACATGAAGGGCGGCAATTATCTCTCGCTGGAAGCGATCCGGCAGCTGGCGCGCGCATCGTTCACCACGCCGCTGCCGATTACCGTGCTGTTCACGCCGGACGAGGAAGTCGGCACGCCCTCGACACGCGACATCATCGAGGCCGAGGCCGCGCGCAACAAATACGTGCTGGTGCCGGAGCCCGGCCGCGCCGACAACGGCGTCACTACCGGACGTTATGCCATCGCACGCTTCAACCTCGAAGCGACAGGCCGGCCGAGCCACGCCGGCGCCACGCTGTCGGCGGGACGCTCGGCGATCCGCGAGATGGCGCGGCAAATTCTCAACATCGACGCCATGACGACGGAGGACTGCACCTTCTCGGTCGGCGTTGTGCATGGCGGGCAATGGGTCAATTGCGTCGCCACCACCGCGACCGGCGAAGCGCTGTCGATGGCCAAGCGCCAGGCCGATCTCGATCGCGGTGTCGAGCGGATGCTGGCGCTGTCCGGCACCAAAGACGACGTCACTTTCAAGGTCACGCGCGGCGTGACGCGGCCGGTCTGGGAGCCGAATGCGGGCACGATGGCGCTGTACGAGAAGGCGCGCGGCATCGCCAGATCTCTTGGCATGGAACTGCCGCATGCAAGCTCCGGCGGCGGCTCCGACGGCAACTTCACCGGCGCGATGGGAATCCCGACGCTCGACGGCCTCGGCGTGCGCGGCGGCAATGCCCACACGCTCGAGGAGTATATCGAAGTCGAGAGTCTCGTTGAGCGAGGCCGCCTGATGGCGGGGCTGCTGGCGACGCTGGCGTGATCGCGAAGCGATCCCGTAGGTGGGCAAAGGCGCAAAGCGCCGTGCCCGCCGTATTCCCGACTGAAAGCAGGTGGGCACGCTCCGCTTTGCCCACCCTACGAAGATTGGCTGCACCGCAAAAACTGTGGCCCTCGTGGCACGGGAATTGCTGAAATGTTAGGCTGATGGCAGGCTGGCCGAAGAGCCCTGCCCAATTTGACTCTAAACTGACGGATCCAACTTGCTCGGATATCTCCTTCGCCGAATTCTCGCCGCCGTGCCCGTGATGGGCGTGGTCGCGCTGTTCGTTTTCCTCCTGCTCCGCCTCACCCCCGGCGATCCCGCCGCGATCCTCGCCGGCGACAACGCGACCCCGGAACGGCTGGAGCGCATCCGCGAATCGCTCGGCCTCAACGAGCCGCTGATCGTGCAGTTCATCACCTGGGTGAACAAGCTGCTGCACGGCGACCTCGGGACGTCGCTGATCTCCAATTTGCCGGTGATGAAGATGATCGGCCAGCGCGTCGAGCCGTCGATCTCGATCGCGTTGTGCACCATCATCCTCGCCGTCATGGTCGCAGTTCCCTTGGGGGTGATCGCGGCGTGGAAGCACGGCACCTGGATCGACCGTTTCGTGATGGGTCTGTCCGTGCTCGGCTTCTCGGTGCCGGTGTTTGTGGTCGGCTATGTCCTCATCCAGGTCTTCGCGATCGAGCTGCGCTGGGTGCCGGTGCAGGGCTTCCGGAGCATCTTCAACGGCTTCGGTCCGTTCTTCGAGCGCATGATCCTGCCGACCTGCGCGCTGTCCTTCATCTACGTCGCACTGATCGCGCGCATGACGCGTGCGGCGATGCTCGACGTGCTCGGCGAAGACTACGTGCGAACGGCGCGCGCGAAGGGCATCAACGAGGTTGCGGTGATGATGCGCCATGCGCTGCGCAACGCCGCCGTGCCCGTGATCACCGTGATCGGCACCGGCTTTGCGCTCTTGATCTCCGGCGTCGTCGTCACCGAGAGCGTGTTCAACATCCCCGGCATCGGGCGTCTCACCGTCGATGCGGTGCTGGCGCGCGACTATCCGGTGATCCAGGCGATGATCCTGCTGACCTCGCTGATCTACGTCGTCGTCAATCTTCTCATCGACGTCGCCTACACCCTGCTCGATCCCCGGATCCGGTACTGAGGCAAGGACAAGAACAAAATGTCGGTCGATACCCTTCCCCAGTCCTCCATTCCGATCACGTCGCCGCTGCGGCCGCGATTCGGATTCCTCACCTCGACCCCGATCATCGCCACCGCGACGTGCCTGCTCGCGCTGATCGTGGTGGTCTCGATCCTCGCGCCGCTGATCGCGCCGCATGATCCGGTCCAGCTCGCCCCGTCGCAGCGGCTCAAGCCGTCCTCCGCACAGTTCCTGCTCGGCACCGACGCCTACGGCCGCGACGTGTTGTCGCGCGTGATCTATGGCGGCCGCATTTCGCTCCTGATCGGCATCGGCGCGGCGATCCTGTCGATCGCCATCGGGCTCGCGATCGGCCTCGTCTCCGGCTTCTTCAAGCTGGTCGATTCCATCATGATGCGCGTCATGGACGGCCTGATGGCGATGCCGAGCATCCTGCTCGCGATCGCCGTGGTGTCGTTGTCAGGCGCCAGCCTCTGGACCGTGCTGATCGCGATCACGATCCCCGAGATTCCGCGCGTTGCACGCCTGGTCCGCTCGGTCGTGCTGTCGGCCCGCGAGGAGCCTTACGTCGAGGCCGCGATCTCGGTCGGCTCGAGCCTGCCGAAGATCATGTGGCGCCACCTGATGCCGAACACGATCGCACCGTTGATCGTCCAGGGCACCTATATCTGCGCCAGCGCAATCCTGACCGAAGCGATCCTGTCCTTCCTCGGCGCCGGCATCTCGCCGGAGACGCCGACCTGGGGCAACATCATGGCCGAGGGCCGCCAGTACTTCCAGATCAAGCCGTCGCTGATCTTCTGGCCGGGCCTGCTGCTCTCCATCGCCATCCTCAGCATCAACCTGATCGGCGACGCCGCCCGCGACGCCCTCGATCCGCGCATGAAGCAGCGGGAGGGGAAGTGACTTGTCTCGCCGGCCCATCCCCTTGTTCCGTCATTGCGAGCGAAGCGAAGCAATCCAGTCTGCATCTGCGGAGAGATTTCTGGATTGCTTCGTCGCTTCGCTCCTCGCAATGACGACGGAGTGACCTGATGACCAACACCATCCTCGACATCAACAATCTCGTCGTCTCCATCGGCAAGCAGCCGAAAGGCGCCAACATCATCGACGGCATCTCGATCCAGGTGCGCGAGCGCGAGACGCTGTGCCTCGTCGGCGAGAGCGGCTCGGGCAAGTCGGTGACCTCGCTCACCACCATGGGCCTGTTGCCGAAGGGCACGCTGGTGCCGACCGGCGGCAGCGTGAAGCTGGTCGGCGAGGAGCTGCTCACCGCCACCGACCGCCGCCTGCGCCAGCTGCGCGCGACCAAGATGGCGATGATCTTCCAGGAGCCGATGACCGCGCTCAATCCGGTGGTGCCGGTCGGCCGCCAGATCGACGAGGTGCTCCGCGCCCACACCAGCCTCGACGCGAGGGCTCGCAAGCAGCGCATCCTCGACATGATGGAGCAGGTGCGCCTGCCCCAGGTCGAGCGCATCTTCGCCTCCTACCCCCACCGCCTCTCCGGAGGCCAGCGCCAGCGCATCATGATCGCGATGGCGCTGGTGCTGGAGCCGAAGCTCCTCATTGCCGACGAGCCGACCACCGCGCTCGACGTCACCACACAGAAGCAGATCCTGACCCTGATCCGCGACCTCCAGCGCGATCACGGCACGGCGGTGCTGTTCATCACCCATGACATGGGCGTGGTGGCCGAGATTGCCGATCGCGTCGCGGTGATGCGGCAGGGCCGCCTGGTCGAGACCGGCCCGCTCGAGACCGTGCTGCGCAATCCGACCATGGAATACACCCGCAACCTGCTCTCCTCGGTGCCGAGCCTGGTGCCGCGCCCGCCGCGCGAGGAAACCCGCGAGCCAGTGGTGCTGGAGGCCAACGAGCTCGGCAAGGTCTACAAGGAGCGCTCCTTCTTCGGCAAAGGCCGCGAGGTCGTCGCTGCCGACAAGGTCACGCTCACCCTGCGCAAGGGCCGCACGCTCGGCATCGTCGGCGAAAGCGGCTCGGGCAAGTCGACGGTTGCGCGCTGCATCGTGCGCCTGATCGATCCGACCTCCGGCGGCGTGCGCCTCGCCGGCCGCGAGATCGCCGACATCTCGCGTCGCTTGCTGCAGCCGCACCGGCAGAAGATCCAGATCGTGTTCCAGGATCCCTATCGTTCGCTCAATCCGCGCATCACCGTCGGCGAGAGCATCGCCGAAGGCCCGGTCAATTACGGCGTGGCGCACGCCGACGCGATGAAGCGGGCGCGCGAGCTGCTCGAGCTGGTCGGCCTGCCCGCCGACGCCGTGACGCGCTATCCGCACCAATTCTCCGGCGGCCAGCGCCAGCGCATCGCGATCGCCCGGGCGCTCGCGCTCGATCCGGACGTGCTGGTCGCGGACGAAGCGGTCTCCGCGCTGGACGTCTCGGTGCAGGCGCAGGTGCTGGAGCTGCTCGACGAGATCCAGAAGCGGCTCGGCATCGCCATCCTGTTCATCACCCACGATTTGCGCGTCGCAGCCCAGATCTGCGACGAGGTCGTGGTGATGCAGCACGGCCGCGTCGTCGAACAGGGACCCGCCGCCGAAGTACTGACGCATCCGAAGGAGGCCTACACCAAGGCGCTGCTGGATGCGGCGCCCGGGCGGGGTTGGGATTTTGCGAACTTCCGGCCGGTGGCGGAAGGCGTGGGGGCGACGGCTTAACTCTCTCCGCCGTCATTCCGGGGCATCGCGAAGCGATGAGCCCGGAATCCATCAGGCTGCGAACTCTGTCGCACGATGGTTTCCGGGCTCGCGCTACGCGCGCCCCGGAATGACGGCGGAGCAGCATTCCCAAAACGATCTGAC
This sequence comes from Bradyrhizobium sp. USDA 223, assembly GCF_044909005.1. Classification (NCBI taxonomy): domain Bacteria; kingdom Pseudomonadati; phylum Pseudomonadota; class Alphaproteobacteria; order Hyphomicrobiales; family Nitrobacteraceae; genus Bradyrhizobium; species Bradyrhizobium sp. USDA 223. The sequence goes on along the minus strand of NZ_JBIYDR010000001.1, from coordinate 1,523,211 downwards.
CCTATGCGTGGCACGATTGCTTCCTGCCTTGCTCTCTTCGCAAGGCCAAGGCTAACGTCGCGCACTTTCCAACGCTGGACCTGAACTGAATGACACGCATCGCCGTCGGCGGCTTCCTGCACGAGACCAACACCTTCGCTCCGACCAAGGCGACCTTCGCCGACTTCCAGCACGGCGGCGGCTGGCCGGCGATGACCAGAGGTAGCGACGTCTTGAAGGTGATGCGGCGCATCAATGTCGGCCTCGCCGGTTTCGTCGACAGTGCCGAGGCGAACGGCTGGGAACTCGTTCCGACCATCGCCTGCGGCGCGAGCCCGTCCGCTCACGTCACCAAGGACGCCTTCGAGCGCATCGTGAAGGTGATGGTCGACGGCATCGCAGCCGCCGGGCCGATCGATGCGGTCTATCTCGACCTGCACGGCGCCATGGTGACCGAGCATCTCGACGACGGCGAAGGCGAAATCCTCGCGCGCGTGCGCCGCGTCATCGGCAAGGATGTTCCGCTGGTCACCAGCCTCGATCTCCATGCCAACGTCACGCCCGAGATGATGGAGCATGCCGACGCGCTGATCGCCTACCGAACCTATCCGCATGTCGACATGGCCGAGACCGGCCGCGCCTGCGCGCGCCATCTCGCGCTGCTGCTGCAGACGAAGCAGCGCTTCGCAAAGGCCTTCCGGCAATTGCCGTTCCTGATCCCGATCAGCTGGCAATGCACCAACGACCAGCCCACGAAGAGCATCTACGAAAAGCTCGCCGCGCTGGAGGGCGATGCCGTTCCCACCCTCTCTTTCGCGCCGGGCTTCCCCGCCGCCGATTTCCGCGACTGCGGCCCGAGCGTGTTCGCCTATGGCAAGACGCAAGACGACGCCGATCGTGCGGCCGACGCGCTTCTGACGCTGATCGAAAGCCACGAGAACGATTTCGACGGCAAGATCTGGACGCCCGACGATGGCGTGCGCCACGCCATGGAACTTGCCAAGAGCGCGCGCAAGCCGATCATCATCGCCGACACCCAGGACAATCCGGGCGCCGGCGGCGATTCCGACACCACGGGCATGCTGCGCGCGCTGGTGCGCAACAAGGCGAGTGCCGCAACCGGCGCGATCTACGATCCGGAATCGGCCAGGGCCGCGCACGCAGCCGGCGTCGGCGCCACCGTGACGCTGTCGCTCGGTGGCAAGTCCGGCATCCCCGGCGACGAGCCCTATCGCGAGACCTTCGTGGTCGAGCAGCTCTCGGACGGCCGCTTCATCGCGCCCGGTCCCTATTACGGCGGCCGCGAGATGGAGATGGGCCCGTCCGCAGCCCTGCGCATCGGCGATGTCCGCATCGTCGTCTCCTCGCACAAGGCTCAGCTCGCCGACCAGGCGATGTACCGCTATGTCGGCATCGAGCCGACCGAACAGAAGATTCTGGTCAACAAGAGCTCGGTGCATTTCCGCGCCGATTTCGAGCCGATCGCGGAAAAGCTGATGATCTGTGCCGCCCCCGGTGCGATGCCGGCCGACACCGCTTCGCTGCCCTGGACGCGCCTGCGCCCGGGCATCCGCATCAAGCCGAACGGCCCCGTATTCACGCCTCCCTCACGCTAACCGGACAGGACCACATGCCCACGATCGATCGCATCGACGGCTACGCCGACGAGCTCACCGCAATCAGACGCGACCTCCACGCCCATCCCGAGATCGGCTTCGAGGAAGTGCGCACCTCCGGCATCGTCGCCGACAAGCTGAAGAGCTGGGGCATCGAGGTGCATCGCGGCCTCGGCGGCACCGGCGTGATCGGCGTCATCAAGGGCAAGGGCACGGGCAGCAAGCGCATCGGGCTTCGCGCCGACATGGACGCGCTCCCGATGGAAGAGAACACCAATCTGAAGTGGAGCTCGAAGATCCCCGGCCGCTTCCACGGCTGCGGCCATGACGGCCACACCACCATGCTGCTCGGCACCGCGCGGTATCTCGCCGAGACCCGGAACTTCGACGGCACGGTACATCTGATCTTCCAGCCGGCCGAGGAAGGCCTCGGCGGCGCCCGCGCCATGATCAAGGACGGGTTGTTCGAGAAATTTCCCTGCGACGAGCTCTACGGCCTGCACAACGCGCCCGACCTCAACCATGGCGAGATCGCGATCCTTCCGGGCCCGGCCATGGCCAGTGCCGACTTCTTCGACCTGCGCATCACCGGCTACGGCGCGCATGGTGCGATGCCCGAGCGCTCCAAGGATGCGGTGGTCATCGCAACGACGCTGGCGCAGGCGATCCAGACCATCGTCAGCCGCAACGTCGACCCGCTGCAGGCCGCGGTGATCTCGATCACCCAGATCCATGCCGGCTCCGCCTACAACGTCATTCCGGGCGATGCGCATCTGTGCGGCACCATCCGCACTTTCTCGAACGAAGTCCGCGCCCTGATCGCCGAGCGCATCCGCACCATCTGCGCCGGCATCGCAAGCGCCTATAGTTGCGTGATCGACGTCGACATCCGCGACACGTTCGGCGTTCTGGTCAACCAGGTCGAGCAGTCCAAGGTGGTCGAGGAGGTCGCGCGCACGATCGTCGATCCCGCCAACGTGATCACCCGCATCCAGCCGAAGATGGGCAGCGAGGATTTCGCCGACATGCTGGAGACGATTCCCGGCGCTTACTTCTGGGTCGGCCATGACGGCTCGGTGCCCGTGCACAATCCCGGCTTCGTGCTCGACGACAAGATCCTGCCGATCGGCGCCAGCATGTTCGCCCGCATCGTCGAGACGCGCATGCCGGTGGGTGGCAATGCATAAGCGCGTCGAGGAAGCGGTCACCTCGCTGCACGATCTTTCCGCGGTCGACCTGATCGCGGGTTATCGCGCCAAGCAATTCTCGCCGAGCGAGGTGCTGGAGGACGTGCTCGCGCATGTCGCGGCGTGGGAACCGCATCTGAAGGCGCTCTATGCGTTCGACCCCGATGGCGCGCGCGAGGCCGCAAAGGCCTCGACCGCGCGCTGGACCGGCGGCGAGCCCTCCGGGCCGCTCGACGGCGTGCCCGTGACGGTGAAGGACAACATCGCGACCAAGGGCGTACCGGTGCCGTTGGGGGCCGCCAGCGTCAAGCTCGTGCCGGCCGAGAAGGACGCACCGCCCGCCGCGCGGCTGCGTGAGGCCGGCAGCATCATCTTCGCCAAGACCACCATGCCCGATTACGGCATGCTGTCCTCCGGGCTCTCCTCGTTCCACGCGCTCGCGCGCAACCCGTGGGATCTCAGCAAGAACCCGGGCGGCTCCAGCGCCGGCGCTGGCGCCGCCGCCGCGGCTGGCTACGGTCCCCTGCATCTCGGCACCGATATCGGCGGCTCGGTCCGCCTGCCCGCCGGCTGGTGCGGCCTCGTCGGCCTGAAGCCGAGTTTTGGCCGCGTGCCGATCGACCCCACCTATGTCGGCCGTGTCGCAGGCCCGATGACCCGCACGGTCGACGATTGCGCGCTGATGATGAGCGCGATCGCAAAGCCCGACCGGCGCGACGGCATGAGCCTGCCGGCCGAGCTGCTGAACTGGAAGGGGCTGGAGAAATCTCCGCGCAAGCTGCGCATCGGGTTGATGCTCGATCCCGGCTGCGGCCTGGCGCTGGAGAAGCCGGTGCGCGAGGTCGCAGTGAAGGCCGCGAAGGCGTTCGAGTCCGCAGGCAGCGTCATCACCGAGGTCGAGGGCATCCTCACGCGCGAGATGCTCGACGGCCTCGACAATTTCTGGCGCGCGCGGATGTGGGACGATCTGTCCAAGCTGACGCCGGCCGAGCAGGCCAAGGTGCTGCCCTATATCTTCAAGTGGGGCGAGTCCGGGGCCAAGCTCTCGGGCGTCGACGTCATCCGCGGCTTCAACCAGACCATGGCGATCCGCGCGGCTGCGGCAAAGCTCTTTTGCGAGCTCGACTATGTGATCTCGCCGACCGCGCCGAACGTGAACTATCCGGCGGAATGGGCTTCGCCCACCAACGATCCGATGAAGCCGTTCGAGCATATCGCCTATACCGTGCCGTGGAATATGTCGGAGAACCCGGCGATCTCCCTCAACGGCGGCTTCGACGCCAAAGGTTTTCCCATCGGCGTGCAGATCGCCGGCCGCCGCTTCGACGACATCGGCGTGCTCGGCATGGCCAAGACCTTCGAAGGTCTGCGCGGCCCGCAGCGGCCCTGGCCGAAGCCGCCGGCAACGTAGCGGCGCGCATCTAGCGTCTCAGCACAACTCGTCATGCGCGGGCTCGCCCCGCGCATCCATCCTCTTCAAAAAGATGGATTGCCGGGTCAAGCCCGGCAATGACAGAATTGATTCAAGAATGACAGGGAAGGAAACCACCATGGCGTATGAGACGATCAAGTACGAGGTCGCCGATCAGATCCTCACCATCACGCTGAACCGGCCCGACAAGCTCAACGCCTTCAACGCGCAGATGCAAGCCGAGCTGATCGACGCGTTCGACGCCGCCGACAAGGACGACGATGTCCGCGCCATCATCGTCACCGGCGCCGGCCGCGGTTTTTGCGCGGGCGCCGATTTGTCCTCCGGCGCCGACACGTTCGACCGGGACGCGCGGCGCGGGCCGGTGAAGCGCCTCGCTGACGGCAAGGTTGATTATAGCGACCCGCAGGTGCGTGACGGCGGCGGCCAGGTGACGTTGCGCATCTTCAAATGCCTCAAGCCCGTGATCGCGGCGGTGAACGGCCCGGCCGTCGGCATCGGCGTCACCATGCAGCTTGCGATGGATATCCGCATCGCCTCGGAGGCTGCGCGGTTCGGCTTCGTGTTCTCCCAGCGTGGCATCGTGCCCGAGGCGGCCTCGAGCTGGTTCCTGCCGCGCATCGTCGGCATCTCGCAGGCGCTGGAATGGTGCTATTCGGGCCGTGTCTTCCCGGCGCAGGAAGCGCTTGCGGGCCGCCTCGTCAGCAAGGTCGTGGCCCCCGATGATCTGCTGCCGACCGCCCGCGCGCTCGCCAAGGAGTTTGCAGCAAAGACCGCGCCGGTGTCGGTCGCGCTGATCCGCCAGATGATGTGGCGCATGATGGGCGCCGACGATCCCATGGAAGCCCACAAGGTCGACAGCCGCGGCATCTATGCCCGCGGCCGCTCCGACGACGTCAAGGAAGGCGTGGTTTCGTTCCTGGAGAAGCGTCCCGCGCAGTTCAAGAACAAGGTGTCGACCGATATGCCGGATTATTTCCCGTGGTGGACGGAGCGAGAGTATAAATAGCGCTCTCGTAGGGTGGGCAAAGCGAAGCGTGCCCACGCATTTTTTGCAATCGGGAGAGATGGTGGGCACGGCGCAAGGGCGCCTTTGCCCACCCTACGGCACCGTCATTCCATCACCAGCGCGACCCGCCCGATAGCCTTGCGGTCGATTAGCAGCCGCATCGCCTTCGCGTAGTCTTCCAGCGGCAGGCGGTGCGAGACGTTGGGGCGCAGCTTGCCCTCCTCCGCCCATTGCAAAAGCGCCTTCAGGCGGACCTCGCCGAGCGCAGGATTCTTGCGCACCGCTTCGCCGGCGCGTACGCCGAGCACGCTGGCGCCCTTGATGAGCAAGAGATTGGTCTTGGCCGAGCCGATGCCGCCGGTGAAGCCGATCACCAAGAGCCGCGCGCCCCAGGCGATGCAGCGCATCGAATCTTCGAAGACCTGGCCACCGACGGGGTCGAACACGACGTCGGCGCCGCGGCCGTCGGTGATGCGCTTGACGGCATCGCGGAACGGCTCGCGGTCGTAGCGGATGAGATGATCGGCGCCGCGCGATTTCGCGATTCCGAGCTTCTCGTCGCTGGAGGCGGTCGCGATCACGGTCGCGCCCAGCATCTTGCCGATCTCGACGGCGGCAAGGCCGACGCCACCGCCGGCGCCGTGGACCAGCAGCACCTCGCCGGGCGCGACCCGGCCGCGATCGATCAACGCATGATAGGCCGTGCCGTGGCCTGCGAGATAGGTGGCAGCCTCCGCATAGTCGAAGGTGGACGGCATGGGAGTGAGCTGCGACGGCGTGACCACCGCTTCATCCGTGAAGGCACCAAAGCGCATCTTCACGATGACCTTGTCGCCGACGGCAACGCCGCTTGCCTCCGACCCCACCTCGATGACGTCGCCGGCCGCTTCCATGCCCGGCGTGAACGGCAGCTCCGGCTTGAGCTGGTATTCGCCGGCGGCCATCAGCACGTCGGGGAAGTTCAGCCCGGCGGCGCGGATGGCGACGCGCACTTCGCCCGGCTTGAGCGCGCGGGGCGGAAACTCCTCCAGCAGCAAACGCTCGGGCGCGCCGAGCTCGCGGCAGACGACGGCGCGCACCATCAGGCCGCGCTCGCCTTGCTGCGCTGAAGCGCTTCGCGGATCAGCGGCAGGCGGTCATTGCCGAAATACATGTCGGTCTTGTTCACGAAAATCGTCGGCGAGCCGAAGCCGCCGCGCGCGACGACCTCCTCGGTATTGGCCTTGAGCTGGTCCTTGATGCCCTGCTCGGCAATGCCGGCGAAGAACTTCTGTTCGTCGATGCCGACCTTTCTGCAGATCTCCGCAAGCACCGCGTCCTGCGAGATGTCCTTGTCCTCGCCCCAATAGGCCTCGAACACTGATGTCGCGAACGGCACCATGTCCTGACCGAGCCACAGGCAGCCGCGCATCGCCTTCACGCTGTTCACCGGAAACACCGTCGGCGGCATCTTGATGGCAAGGCCCGCCGAGCGCGCCCAGTCGGCGAGGTCCTTCTTCATGTAGCGCGCCTTCAGCGGCACCGGCTTCTCGCGCTGCGCGTAGACGCTCGGATTGACCGAATTGAAGATGCCGCCGACCAGGATCGGACGCCAAGTTATCTCGGCGCCCAGTTCCTTGGCGAGCGGCTGGATGTTGTGGAAGGCGAGATAGGTCCAGGGGCTGGAGCAGTCGAAGAAGAATTCGATCATGGGGGTTCCTTTTTGCTGTCATTCCGGGGCGCGCCCCCTTTGGCGTGAACCCGGAATCCATTTTGCCTCTCGGTACGCTGCCTGATGGATTCCGGGTTCGCGTTTCGCGCGCCCCGGAATGACGAGTCACTTCCTTCCCAACACTTCCTTAGCCCTTTGTCCGAACATGATCTTGCGTGATTCCTCGTCGAACGGCTCTTTCACGAATTTTCCGATCGCAAGCCCCGCCTGCACCTGCGGCCTTGCCCGGACCTCGGCATACCAGCGTTTCACATTGGGATAGTCGTCAAGCGTAAAACCCTGCGCCTTGTGGGTCATGGTCCAGGGGAAGCAGGCGATGTCGGCGATGGAATAATCGCCGGCGACATAAGCGCCGGTCCTGGCCAATTGGCGATCGAGCACGCCGTAGAGCCGCGCCGCCTCGTCGCGATAGCGCTCGATCGCGTAAGGGATCTTCTCGGCCGCATAGAGCGCGAAATGGCCGTGCTGGCCGAGCATCGGCCCAAGGCCCGCCATCTGCCACATCACCCACTGGATCGTGGTGGAGCGGCCGCGCCAATCGGCGGGCAGGAAGCGTCCGGTCTTCTCCGCGAGATAGATCAGGATCGCGCCGGTCTCGAACGCGGAGAACGGCGCGCCGCCATCTGCGGGCTCGTGATCAACGATCGCGGGAATGCGGTTGTTCGGAGAGATTTCCAGGAACTCAGGATTGAACTGCTCGCCGGCGCGGATATTCACGGGGATCACCCGATAGGGAAGCCCGAGCTCCTCCAGCATGATCGAGATTTTCCAGCCGTTCGGCGTCGGCGCGTAATAGAGGTCGATCATGGGCCTTCCCTTGCGCCGTCCCTATCGCTGCCGCCAGCCAATGACGACTTTTGTTGTTCTGTACCTCGACGTTAGGACATGGCAGGAAGGGGCGCAACAACCCGCCGGGAGGGCCGCCATGCTGTTTCCAACCACGATCGCCGGCTCCTTGCCGAAGCCGGAATGGCTCGCCGAGCCGAACATGCTCTGGGCGCCCTGGAAGTCCGAAGGCGACGAGTTGCTCCGCGCCAAGCGCGATGCGACGCTAATCTGGCTGAAGCTCCAGGAGGACGCCGGCATCGACATCGTCACCGAAGGCGAGCAGGCCCGGCAGCACTTCGTGCACGGCTTCCTGGAGAAGATCGAGGGCATCGATTTCGCCCACAAGGTCGAGATGGGCATCCGGAAAGACCGCTACAAGGCGATGGTGCCGCAGGTGGTCGCGCCGCTGCGGCTGAAGGATCGCGTCCATGCCTTCGAGGCGCGCGTCGCGCGCACGCACACCAGGAAGCAGCTGAAATTCACCCTGCCCGGCCCGATGACGATCATCGACACCATTGCCGACCGCTATTATGGCGACAGGGTCAAGATGGCCTTTGCCTTCGCCGAGCTCTTGAACGAGGAAGCCAAGGCCTTGCAGGCCGACGGCGTCGATCTCGTGCAGTTCGACGAACCCGCCTTCAACGTCTACATGGACGAGGTCAACGATTGGGGCATCAAGGCGCTCGAGCGCGCCGCACAGGGCCTCACCTGCGCCACCGCCGTGCACATCTGCTACGGCTACGGCATCAAGGCCAATACGGACTGGAAGGAGACGCTCGGCAGCCAATGGCGGCAATACGAGCAGATCTTCCCGGCCATCGACGCGAGCCCGATCCAGCAGGTCGCAATCGAGTGCCGCAATTCCAAGGTGCCGCTCGACCTGCTCGCGCTGCTGAAGAACAAGATCGTGCAGGCCGGCGTGATCGACGTCGCCAGCGATACGGTCGAGGCCGCCGAGGACGTCGTGAAGGTGATCGAGGCGGTGTCGCAATTCGTGCCGAAGAGCAACATCATCGCCACGACCAATTGCGGCATGGCGCCGATGCGGCGCGAGATCGCCGAAGCCAAGCTGATGACGCTCGGCGCCGGCGCGGCGCTGGCGCGCGAGAGGCTGGGATGATCACGAAACGTCGGCGCTTCAGCCCGACGCCGTCGGATGCAGCACGGGCCGATAGCCGGCCATGATGGCGCGCAGCGTCGAAGGCGGTGTCAACAACATCGCTTGATCGACCAGGCGTGCATGCGACGCGTAACCCGCCGGCGACCACAGCAGCGCCTGTCCCTGCCTCACCAGAAAGCTGTCTTCGCCCTGCTGCACCATTGCGCCGTCGGGCAGGTCTGCCAACGGCATCGGGAGCGGGTGCAATTGCTTGCGACCGCGATCGAGACGCTCGCGATGCAAAACGGCATCCATCGCCTTGGCGCTGATGTCGCTCGCGCCATTGCCCTTCTCCCACGCCGCGCGAAACCGCTTGGCGTCGTCGCGCCGGCAGAAGAAGCAGGGCCGGTGTCCTGCCGCGAAGGCCGTCGCCTCGTCGAGGAAGAACAGCTCGGTCCAGCTCCGCCGCGCCATCACCGGACGACGCCAGCCGCGGAATTCGCACAGGCATGTGATCCAGGCCGGCGTCGACCAGCGCTTCTTCAATAGCGTCTTCGTCGCGGGATCGTGGATGATGCCGCGATTGCCGGTGAACAGACCGCGGTGTGGGGTGGCGATGATGTCGCCGGTGGGCGTGACGCGGTTTTGCAGGGGGTGAGTGGCGAATGGCGAATGGCGAGTGGGGACGGTCTTACTCGCCATTCGCTACTCGCCATTCGCTCTGGTCACGCCGCGCCGTCGCGCAGCGGCGGGTGGTAGGACAGTGCGGTGTCCCAGGGGAAGAAGATCCAGGTATCCTGGGAGACTTCGGTGATGAAAGTGTCGACCAGCGGGCGTCCCATCGGCTTGGCGTAGACGGTGGCGAAATGCGCATCGGGCAGCATCTCGCGCACCATCCTGCCGGTCTTGCCGGTGTCGACGAGGTCGTCGACGATCAACAGGCCTTTGCCGGTGCCGCCGCCGAGCGTCATGGTCGCCTCGGAAATGCCCTTGAGCACCTGGAGCTCGCCCTGCTTGTTGTGGTCGTAGCTGGCGATGCAGACCGTATCGATGATGCGCACCCCTAACTCGCGCGCCACGATCGCGGCGGGCACCAGGCCGCCGCGGGTGATCGCAATCACCGCTTGGAACGGACCGACCTCGTTGAGCCGCCAGGTCAGCGCCCGGCAATCCCGGTGGAACTGGTCCCACGAGACGGGGAAGGCCTTGCCTGCCCGCTCCTGCGCGCTCAGTTCCGGTGCTTCACCAGCCATCGCCTGTCTCCTGCAATCTCCTCCGGCAATTCCCTGCTAGCGGTTGACGTTCAATCCCGCCAGCATTTCCTTCACCGCGGCCATTGCCGCCGCGAGCTTCTCCGGATCGCGCGAGCGCACCACCAGATTGGTGTTGGGCTTCTGCTCCTCGTCCATGAAGGGATAGCTGCCGATGATGGTGTCGGGATGGGCGGCGGCGATCTCCCGCAGCGGGCCGCCGATGTCGCCCTCGCGCGCATTGGCGCGGACCGAGTCCGACAGCATGCGCACGCCGGACTTCAGCTTGGGCGAGACGATGTCCATCATCGCCTGCATGATCGAGGGCACGCCGGCCATGACGATGACGTTGCCGATCTTGAAGCCGGGGGCGAGAATGGTCGCACTCTGGATCAGCTCGGCGCCGTCGGGGATGCGGGCCATGCGCAGCCGGGCCTCGTTGAGGTCCTGCTCGCTCCAGCGCTCGCGGAAGCGGGCGACCACTTCCGGATGATGGTCGATGCCGACGCCGAACGCCTTGGCGACGGCATCTGCGGTGATGTCGTCATGGGTCGGCCCGATACCGCCCGTGGTGAAGACGTAGGTGTAGCGATGCCGCAATGCATCCAGTGCAGCGATGATGTCGGGCTCGTCGTCGGAGACGACGCGGACCTCCTTCAGGTCGATGCCGATATTGGTCAGGTATTCGGCGATGAAGCCGATATTCTTGTCCTTGGTCCGGCCGGACAGGATTTCGTCTCCGATGACCAGAATGCCCGCCGTGACGATCTCGCTCATGCCTTAAGTCCCTCACCTGTGACGCCGACTTTGCCGAGGTAACGCGTTGAAGTCACGCGGTTTTGCTTCTGAAATAAGCAGTCTTCAGCCATTTTTTCAGGCACGCCGTCGGCCGTCGCCGGCAAATGCCCCCTCTCCATGCTTATCGCGCTGGCCCGGCCCTTGCTACCACATGAAAGTCATGCACTGTTGACGCATGGCCATAGGACGTTGCGGTCTCATCAAGGCCGACGCGACCTGGCGCATGGCGCAACGCCTGGGGAGACAAGTCGGGATCTATGGCAGTCGCGTTTGACGAAATGAACATTCCCGGCGGGGACCTCCGCCCCGCCTACCAGGAGCTGGCGCGCTGGCTCAAGGAGACGCCTCCCGAGGCGCTCGAATATCGCCGCCAGGAAGCCGAGCTGCTGTTTCGCCGGATCGGCATCACCTTCGCGGTCTACGGCGATTCCGAGTCCACCGAGCGCCTGATCCCCTTCGATGTGATTCCGCGGATCATGTCCGGCAAGGAATGGGCGCGGCTGGAGAAGGGCCTGAAGCAGCGCGTGCGCGCGCTCAACATGTTCCTGCGCGACATCTATCACGGCCGCGACATCCTCCGCGCCGACATCGTGCCCGACGATCTGATCTTCCAGAACCCGGTGTTCCGGCCCGAGATGAACGGCCAGCAGGTGCCGCACGACGTCTACGTGCACATCGCCGGCATCGACATCGTCCGGGTCGATGCCGAGGACTTCATCGTGCTGGAAGACAACGCCCGCACGCCGTCGGGCGTGTCCTACATGCTGGAAAACCGCGAGATCATGATGCGGCTGTTTCCGGATCTGTTCGCCCGCCACCGGGTGGCGCCGGTCGAGCGCTATCCGGACGAGCTGCTCGCAGCGCTCCGCTCGGTCGCGCCGCAAAGCGCCTCCGGCGAGCCGACAGTCGCCCTGCTCACCCCGGGCGTCTACAATTCGGCCTATTACGAGCACTCCTTCCTCGCCGACAAGCTCGGCATCGAGCTGGTCGAAGGCCGCGACCTCGTCGTCAAGAACAACGAAGTGTTCATGCGGACGACGGAAGGGCTGAAGCGGGTCGACGTGATCTATCGGCGCGTCGACGACGACTTCCTCGATCCCCTCACCTTCCGTCCCGATTCGGTGCTCGGCGTGCCCGGACTGATGTCGGCCTACGCGGCCGGCAACATCACGCTCGCCAACGCCGTCGGCACCGGCATCGCCGACGACAAGGCGATCTACTCCTACATGCCCGACATCGTGAAATTCTATCTCGGCGAGGAGCCGATCCTGAAGAACGTGCCGACCTGGCGCTGCCGCGAGCCGAAGGACCTCGCTTATGTGCTGGACAATCTAAGCGAGCTCGTCGTCAAGGAAGTGCACGGCTCCGGCGGCTACGGCATGCTGATCGGCCCCGCCGCGACCAAGGCGACGATCGAAGCGTTCCGCGACAAGCTCAAGCGCGAGCCGGAAGGTTTCATCGCCCAGCCGACCCTGGCGCTTTCGACCTGCCCGACCTGCACGGCGTCGGGCCTCGCTCCACGTCACGTCGATCTTCGCCCCTTCGTGCTCACGGGCAGCAAGAGCACGACCATCGTGCCGGGCGGGCTCACCCGCGTCGCGCTCAAGGAAGGCTCCCTGGTGGTGAACTCGAGCCAGGGCGGCGGCACCAAGGACACCTGGATTCTGGACGAGTAGAGAGATGCTGTCGCGTACCGCCGAAAACCTCTACTGGCTCGCCCGCTACGTCGAACGGGCCGAATATCTCGCGCGCACCATCGATGCGACGCTGCGCGTCACCGCGCTTCCCGCCGCCTATATCGGCAAGACCAATGAATGGGATTCGGCGCTGCTCACCGCCGGCGTCGCCGCGAGCTTCTATCAGGCCTATGAGGAAGCCAACGAGCACAACGTCGTCGAGTATCTCTCGTTCTCGCAGAACAACCCGTCCTCGATCCGAAACTGCATCGAAGCGGCGCGGCTGAACTCGCGCTCGGTGCGTACGGCCCTCACCAGCGAGATGTGGGACACCATCAACTCGGCCTGGATCGAGCTTCAGGCGGTGTGGAGCAAGGGCACCTCGACGCGCGAGGACCTCGCAAAATTCCTGCGCTTCGTGCAGGAGACCTCGCTGCGCTTCGACGGCTCGGCCTATCGGACCATGCTGCGCAACGACGCCTATTGGTTCTCGCGCATGGGCGTGCACCTGGAGCGCGCCGACAACACCGCGCGCATCCTCGACGTGAAGTATCACGTGCTGCTGCCCGAGGAGGAGCATGTCGGCGGGCCGCTCGACTTCTACCAGTGGAGCTCGATCCTGCGCTCGGTCTCGGCGCTGACGGCCTATCACTGGGTCTATCGCGAGACGCTGAAGCCCTGGCTGATCGCGGACCTCTTGATCCTCAACGACACGCTGCCGCGCTCGCTCGCCAGCTGCTACGGCAACCTCGTGCGCAACCTCGACCAGATCGGCGTCGCCTATGGCCGCCAGGGCCCGGCCCAGCGCCACGCCCGCGGCATCCGCAACCGGCTGGAACACAGCAACATGAACGACATTTTCCAGCATGGCGTGCATGAATTCATTCAGGAATTCATCGCGGACAATTCCAGGCTGGGCGAAATCATCACGAAGCAGTATTTGATCTAGTCGAACAGGGACCTACCTCAGCCTTCGTCATTCCGGGGCGCGCGCAGCGCGAACCCGGAATCTCGAGATTCCGGGTTCGGTCCTGCGGACCGCCCCGGAATGACGGAATCAAAACACCATGCGCCTGCGAATCCAGCACAGCACGACCTATCGCTACGAGCCGCCGGCCACCAGCGTGATCCAGATCCTGCGCATGACGCCGGGCAGCCATGACGGGCAGTACGTCGCGGAATGGCAGATCGACGTCTCCACCGACACCAAGCTCGACATGCATGAGGACGCGTTCGGCAACGTCACCCACGTGCTGTCCTGCGGGCCCGTCGGCGACATCCAGATCATTGCCGAAGGGCTGATCGAGACCCACGACACCGGCGGCGTGCTGCGCGGCAGCGACGAGCGTTTTCCCCCCGGCATGTTCCTGCGCGTCACCGACCTCACCTCGGTCAATCCGGCGATGACGGCGGTCGCGCGCCAGTTGCGCAGCGAGGCCGAGAGCGACACGCTGGGCTTCCTGCACACGCTGATGACCCAGGTGGCCGATCACATGACGTTCGACGAGGACCCCACCAACAGCGGCACGTCCGCAGCGGAGGCGTTCACGCTCAAGCGCGGGGTCTGCCAGGATTACGCGCACATCTTCATTGCCTGCGCCCGCGCCGGCGGCGTGCCGGCGCGGTTCGTCTCCGGGCATTTCCTGCGCGCAGATGATACGGTTCATCAGGAAGCGGGCCATGCCTGGGCTGAGGCCTACGTGCCCGATCTCGGCTGGGTCGGCTTCGATCCCGCCAACAGCATCTGCGCTACCGATGCTCATGTCCGCCTCGCGATCGGGCTCGACTATCTCGGCGCGGCCCCGGTGCGCGGCACGCGCTACGGCGGCGGCACGGAGACGCTGACGGTGGCGGTGAAGGTCGAACAGGCCGGCCGCGGCGGGCAGTCGCAATCGCAGTCCCAGCGGCAGGGCTAGTTAGCAGCCGCCGGCCGAACACATTCGGCGTGCTACAATCGCGGGATCGGATGAGACCCGCGAGGTAGCCATGGCGACTGTGAAACTGCTTTCGGATGATGAACTCTCGGCTGAAGCGCGCGCCGTCTTCGACGACATCCGCAAGGTGCGGAAATCGGACTTCGTCAACAATTTCTGGCGCGCGCTGGCGCATGATCCGAAGACGCTGCGGCGAACCTGGGAGAGCATCAAGGAGGTGATGGCTCCCGGCGCGCTCGATCCCAAGGTCAAGGAAATGCTCTACGTCGCGGTGTCGGTCGCGCACGGCTGCAGTTATTGCATCCACTCGCACACGGCCGCCGCACGGGCCAGGGGCATGACCGAGGCCGAATATGGCGAACTGCTCGCCATCGTGGGCATGGCCGCGGAGACGAACCGGCTGGTGACGGCGCTCGGCGTGCCGGTTGACGAGGCGTTTCTGGTGGATGCGGCGGGTTGAGGTGGGCGGTCGCCGCAGCGTACCTTGCTCGTCATTCCGGGGCGCGTCGCGCGAGCCCGGAATCCATTTATCCACCAACGCTGCGGCTCGATGGATTCCGGGCTCGCGACTTCGTCGCGCCCCGGAATGACAGCCTTCCCCCGCGGGAATCGGGGGTTTCATGGCTCCCTGAAATTGGCTAGTAATTCCGCGCAAACGCGTTCGGGGACTGGAAATGACCTATTGCTGCGGAATCCTGGTTCGGGACGGTCTGGTGATGATCGCCGATACCCGCACCAATGCCGGCCTCGACAACGTCTCGACCTTCCGCAAGCTGCACATCTTCTCCAAGCCCGGCGAGCGCATCATGGCGATCGCCAGTGCCGGCAACCTCGCCATCAGCCAGTCGGTGCTGTCGACGCTGACCGAGGGCCTCGAAGACCCCAATACGGGCGAGATCGAGACGCTGATGAACGCGCCGACCATGTTCCAGGCCGCCCAGCGCATCGGCCGGGCGATCCGGGCGGTGCACGCCACCGAAGGGCCGGCGCTGAAATCCGAGGACGTGTCCTTCGACGTCTCCTTTCTGTTCGGCGGCCAGATCAAGGGCGCGCGGATGCGCCTGTTCATGGTCTACACCGCCGGCAATTTCATCGAGTGCACCACCGACACGCCTTACTTGCAGATCGGCGAGCACAAATACGGCAAGCCGGTGCTCGACCGCGCCATGCATTACGACGTCGAGCTCTATGAGGCGCTGAAGACCGGCCTGATCTCGATGGATTCGACGATGCGCTCGAATCTCGGCGTCGGCCTGCCGATCGACGTGCTGGTGGTGCGCACCGACGCCTGCGAAGCCGATCTCAACCATCGCATCGAGGCGGGCGAGCCCTATTTCCACGACCTTCGCTCGCGCTGGTCGGCGGCCTTGCGCGCGGCTCATCAGAACATTCCGCGCCCGCCCTACAAGAACGACAAAGAACCCAAAACCTGACAGCAGAAGAGAGAAGGCAGGAAACGATGAGTGAAGCGAAAAAGATCGCATTGGTGACGGGCGCCGGCACCGGCGTCGGGCGCGCGGCGTCGCTGGCGCTGATGAACAGTGGCTTCACCGTGGTGCTCGCAGGCCGCCGGCTCGACATGCTCGAGGAGACTGCAAAGCTCGGTCCCGCGGGAAAAAGCCTCTGCGTCACCGCCGACATGACCAAGCCGGACTCCATCGCCGCGCTGTTCGACAAGGTGAAGGCGACCTATGGCCGGCTCGACGTGCTCTTCAACAATGCCGGCATGGGCGCGCCGGCCGTCAACTTCGAGGACCTCAGCCTTGAGCAATGGCAGGCCGTGGTGAACACCAACCTCACCGGCCCGTTCCTGTGCACCCAGCACGCCTTCCGCATCATGAAGGACCAGACCCCGCGCGGCGGCCGCATCATCAACAACGGCTCGATCTCGGCGCACGCGCCGCGGCCGTTCTCGGCGGCCTATACCTCGACCAAGCACGCCATCACCGGCCTCACCAAGGCCTCTAATCTCGACGGCCGCATGTACGACATCGCCGTCGGCCAGGTCGACATCGGCAATGCCGCAACCCCGATGACCGACCGCATGGTCAACGGCCCCGGCGTGCTGCAGCCCGACGGCACCACCAAGCACGAGCCGCGCATGGACGCCAAGGCCGTCGGCGACGCCGTGGCCTACATGGCCAGCCTGCCGCTCGATGCCAACGTGCTGACCATGACTGTCATGGCGACCAAGATGCCGTTCGTGGGGCGGGGCTGAACAAAAAACGCGAAAACAACCCCATGCACAGTAGGCGTCAAGAGGCGCCTGCTGCTGCCGGGCCGCGGGTGTGACGCGAGTTAAGTCTCCACGCCATCTCAACAATCGTCATTGCGAGCGCAGCGAAGCAATCCAGGCTGCCGCCGCGGTGAGATTCTGGATTGCTTCGTCGCAAGAGCTCCTCGCAATGACGCGAAGAGAGCGGAGCCCCAACAACGCGGCCCGCTTCCCCGCCCCGTCGGCATTGCCTTTGCAGCGCAGGCACGGCCATAATCATCGAGGGGCTTGGGACATCATGCTGCGCCTGCAATCTGCACTCGGCATTTTCGCATTGCTGCTGATCGCCTTCGCGCTGGCGGAGAATCGGCGCGCCGTGTCGCTGCGCCAGGCGGCGATCGGCCTCGCCGCGACCTTCGTCACCGCCCTCGTGCTGCTGAAGCTGCCGGTCGTCGCTCATGCCTTCGGCGCCATCAACGAGGCGGTCGGCGCGATCTCGGCGGCCTCGCGGGCCGGCTCCGCGTTCGTGTTCGGCTATATCGGCGGCGGACCCCTGCCGTTCGATCTGAAGGCGCCGGGCGCGGACTTCATTTTGGCGTTCCAGGCGCTGCCGATCGTGCTGGTCATGAGCGTGCTCACGACGCTGCTGTTCTATTGGCGCGTGCTGCCACCGATCGTCCGCGGCATGGCCTGGCTGCTGGAGCGCACGCTCGGCGTCGGCGGCGCGGTCGGGCTTTCGACCGCTGCCAACATCTTCCTCGGCATGGTCGAGGCACCGCTGTTCGTGCGGCCGTATCTGGCACAGATGACGCGCAGCGAGTTGTTCCTGGTCATGACCGGCGGCATGGCCGGCATCGCCGGCACGGTGCTGGTGCTCTATGCGACGCTGCTGGCCCCGCTTATTCCCGACGCCGCCGCACATTTCGTCATCGCCTCGGTGCTCGGCGCGCCGGCGGCGATCCTGATCAGCCTGATCATGGTGCCTGAAACCTCCGACAAGCGCACCGGCGGCGCGCTGGAGGATCCGCAAACGGAGGTCGTCAGCACGATGGACGCGATCGTGAAAGGCACCAGCGCGGGCATCGAGCTGCTGATCAACATCGTCGCGATGCTGCTGGTGCTGGTGGCGCTGGTCTATCTCGTCAACGCAATCCTCGGCCTGCTCCCACACGTCGGCGGCGCCGCGATCTCGCTGCAGCGGCTGCTCGGCCTCGTCATGGCGCCGGTGTGCTGGCTGATGGGGTTGCCGTGGGATCAGGCGATCACCGCCGGCAGCCTGATGGGCACCAAGACGGTGCTGAACGAATTGATCGCCTATGTCGACTTCTCGAAGCTGCCGCCCGATACGCTCGATCCGCGCTCGCGCCTGATCATGCTCTATGCGATGTGCGGCTTCGCCAATTTCGCCAGCCTCGGCATCATGATCGGCGGCTTAGGGGTGATGGCGCCGGAGCGGCGCGAGGAGATCAATGCGCTGGGGCTGAAGTCGATCGTGTCGGGGACGCTCACGACGTGTCTGATGGGAGCGGTGGTGGGGGTGTTGGCGTAGGTCTCTCTCCACCGTCATTGCGAGGAGCTCTTGCGACGAAGCAATCCAGACTGCCTCTGCGGATACATTTCTGGATTGCTTCGCTGCGCTCGCAATGACGACCGAAGGAGTATAGGCCTCAACCGCACAATTTCGACTTCTGCAGGATGCGACGCACCTCAGGCATCTTGGCACGGCACGGCTCGGCCGCCATGGCCTTTGCCTCGTCGGTTCGACCCTGCACCCACAGCAACACCGCCATCAAGCCCTGCGCCCCGGAGCGGACCGGCCCACCCGCCACATCCGAAGCTGCGAGCGACATGGCGGTTTGCGCTTCCCTCTCGGCGGCCTTGATATCCGCTTGTTCCAGGAAGAAGACGGCACGGTAGACGTGAGCCCGCGCGTCTTTCGGGTAGCGATTAACGAGATCGAGCGACCGGCTGGCCATCTCATCGCCCTTCATCGGCACTTCCGAGGCGCGGATATAGTGCGCGGCATCGGCCATGTAGGCCGAATAATGCGCGGCGGCGAAGCCGGCGCAGATGAGAGATCCGATGGATCCTGCCAACAAGGTCATGCTCGCGCTCCGCGGCAGGCTGTCATAGGACCAGAAGGCGAGCCACGGCGTGACGGCGAGCGCGGCGCCGGCCACGGCGCCACCTGCATGGGCGTAATAGTTGACGTTGCCGGACGCACCAAAGGCCATTGGCAGCAGTGCGGGAACGCCGAAAAACAGCGACGTCTTCAGCCGCGATATAGTTTGATCGGCGTCCGCTTCGGGATCGAAGCTCGCCACGAACAGCGCGGCGATCAGCCCGGTGATGGCGCCCGATGCACCGACGCCGACCGTGCCGGGACCGTTGCCCAGCAGCGAGCCGGCCTCTCCGGCCAGTGCACTGGCAACGAAGATCAGCGCAAACCAGCCGCGGCCGATCAGCGACTCCAGCCTGACGCCGACGATGAACAGCGCAACGCAATTGCTCACGAGGTGCCATCCGCTGCCATGCAGAAGCGGTGCAAGGCCGATCCGCCACCACTCCCCCCGTCCGACGACGAGATCGTAGCCGGACGCGCCTTGAGCGATCAACGAGCGGACATCGAGGTCGCCGTCTCGCGCGATGTCGATGGCGAGACTACGTTGCAGAACGAAGATCAGGAGCAGACCGAAGATCAGGCCGATGGTGAGGAAGGGAATGTCGGCCAGAAGCTTGTTGTCGGCAAACAGCGTCTCCTCGCTTGAGGAGGGCTTCTCTATGACGATCGGCGCGGCGGCGGGTCGAAACGATGCTGTTGGAGCTGGCGCCACGGTGCCGCGTCGGCCAAAAGTGTTGGTCGCCATGAAGCATCTCCCGCGTTGTCACAGCCTTGAGTTGACGCGAGAGGTATTTTCGACTGGTTAGCGCCAGGCTTGCGGGGCGGCTGAAATCATCCCGATTGCTGACCGCCCGGTTTCTCGGATCGACCGCATTTTAGCGATCGAGAGTTGCGCTTACGCCTTCAGCTCCACCGTCTTGAACTCAGCGGGGAGGATCACCTCCAGCAGCTCCACGTCGTCCGAATAGTCCAGGATCATGTGCCTGATCTTCGGCGGCTGGGTCCAGGCGCTGCCTTGCTGCATCAAGGTCTCGCCCTGGCCTTCCATATAGGTCTTCACCCAGCCCTTGAGCACGTAGACCATCTGGAATTCGACGTCGTGATAGTGGAGCTTGGAGACCTCGGCCGGATTGCAGGGGCCTTGCAAGCGGATCACATGCGCCTGCGCGAGGCCATGGGTCGCCTCGGCGATGCCGAGATCGCGATACTTCGCGTAGGCGCGCAGGCCGTCGGCCTTGAAGTCTTCCTCGCGGTGATGGCTGACGGCGATGCGCTGCTTCGGACGTGCGGGCTTTTTCGCAGCGGCGCTACGCGCCTTCGCCTTCACGACCTTGCGTGCCGAGGATCGCGCCGCCGCCTTGGCGCCGCTCCGCTTCTTCACCGCGGTCTTCAATGCGGGCCTCGATGCCTTTTGCTTGGCCATTGTGTGCCTCCCTGTTCTGAGCCGCGCCCGTCGCACGGGTATGGCTTGTACGCCAGCTTACCCTAGTCCCGCGCGAGGCAGCAATTGCAGAGCTCGTTGGGTTGAGTAGCGCCGCATCCGCGATCATACCCTCCCCTGGAGGGGGAGGGTCGGTTCACATTGAGCGCAGCGAAATGTGAGACGGGGTGGGGTGACGGTCTCTCCACGTCGCATACTGCCCGTGTGGAGAGATCACCCCACCCCGCTCGCGCTTCGCGCGATCGACCCTCCCCCTCCAGGGGAGGGTAAGAGGATGTTGCCCAGTCACGCGATCGCGTTGTCGATCGTAGCTTGCCCCAAGCTGTCGTGGCGGGCGGGGGTCGTCTCGTCTTCGTTCTCGCGTTCAACTAGTCTCGCCGGGACATTCGGGGAATTGATTCATGGGCAGCAATGTCGGTCAGCGTGCATTTCAAAATGCCCGGCTTCAGAAGCGGCAACAGGCCGACGTGCTGCCGTTGCTCGGGCAAGCGCTCGAGTTGCACAAGAAGGGCCGCCTCTCCGAAGCCAAGGCTGCCTATCGCCAGCTCCTGCAGATCGCGCCCAATCAATTCATCGCGCTGCATATGCTCGGCGCGTTGGAGTCCGATGCTGGGAATTATCAGCAGGCCGAGATCCTGCTGAGCCGGGCGGTTGCCGCGGATCCGCGCTCGGCCGAAGCCCATATGAGTCTGGGCGTCGCGCTGAACGGGCTGAAACGTCACGCTGAGGCCCGCGAGAGCTACCGCAAGGCCCTCGCCTTGCGGCCCAACTACGCCCTCGCCCTCTCCAACCTCGGGAACGCGAGCGCGGCCCTTGATCGCTACCAGGAAGCGCTCGACAGCTACGATCGGGCGCTCGCCATCGACGCAAATCTTGCCGAAGCCTACAACGGCCGTGGCTCTGCGCTCTGCCGTCTGCGCAACTACGACGAGGCTCTTGCAAGCCTGAACCGCGCGCTCGCGATCAAGCCCGACTATGCGGCGGCGCTGGCGAACCGCGCCGTGGCACTCCGGGAGTTGCAGCGATTCGACGAGGCCATGGCGGATTGCAACCGGGCAATCGCCCTCGCCCCTGACGACGTGAACGGATGGCTTTGGCGCGCCAATGTCTTGCTCCAGACCCGGCAGGTGGCCCAGGCACTATCCGATTGCGAGAAGGCGCTCGCGATCGCGCCCGATTCCGATCAAGCTCATCTGGTGCTGGGCCTTTGTCTTGCCGGACTGGGCCGGGTCGACGAAGCCCTCGCCAGTTTCGACAGAGCCCTCGACATCAGGCCCGACCTCGAGAGTGCGATCTCCAGCAAGATCTTCACGCTCGATTTCGTGCCGGACGCCAGCGTCGAGCGGCATCAGCAGGCGCGACGCGTATGGTGGGAGCGGATCGGGGCGAAAATCGCTTCAGAAGCGGCGGCACCGCATGACAACAGCCGCGATCCGGATCGTCGCCTGGTGCTGGGCTACGTCTCCTCAGACTTCAACGCGCATTCGGCTGCGTTCATCTTCAAGCCTGTCCTGCAACACCACGACCGCGCCCAGTTCGAAATCGTTTGCTATTCGTGCTCGGCGAGAGTGGATGCGACGACACGCGAATTTCAAGGCATTTCCGATCGCTGGCGCGACGCCTCGCAATGGAGCGACGATCGCCTTGCCGTCCAGATTCGCGCCGATCGCATCGATATCCTGATCGATCTGTCCGGCCATACAAGAGGAAACCGCCTCGGCGTATTTGCGCGCAAGCCGGCACCGATCCAGGCGCACGGCTGGGGCCACGGCACCGGCACCGGGTTGCCGGCGATCGACTATCTGTTCTCGGATCCGGTCGGGATTCCGCACGAGGTTCGGCATCTGTTTGCAGAGAAGGTGGTCGACCTGCCGTGCTTCGTGACGCTGGCGCCGCTGCCGGCCGGGATTGCGCGAGCCGCAACGCCGGCTCTCTCGAACGGCTTCGTCACGTTCGGTGTCTTCAACCGCATCAGCAAGATCTCGGACGAGGCGGCGGCAGTCTGGTCCAGGATCCTCGAGTGGGTGCCGGGCTCGCGCCTCCTGATCAAGGACGTTGCGCTCGACGACCAGCTGGTCCGCGACAAGCTGCTGGCGCGATTTGCGGCCTGCCGATTGCCGGCCGAACGCGTCGATCTGCTCGGGGCCACCTTGCGCGACGAGCATCTGGCATCGTTCAATCGCATCGATATTGCTCTCGATCCGTTCCCGCAGAACGGCGGCGTCAGCACATGGGAAGCCCTGCAGATGGGCGTGCCCGTGGTGGCGAAGCTCGGCAACAGCCTGCCCGGCCGCGCTGCCGGCGCCATCCTCACCGCACTTGGCCTGCCGGACTGGGTCGCCGACAGCGAGGAGGCCTATGTCGAGATCGCGGCCAGCCGCGCGGCCGAGATCGGCGAGCTCGACAAATTGCGCCGCGAACTGCCCGCAACGATCAACGCCGCGGCCGCGGGCAACCCCATCTCATATGCACAAGCGGTGGACGCGGCCTATCGCGCGATGTGGACACGCTATTGCAACGGCGCTGTCGGTGCGTGACATCGTAGGGTGGGCAAAGCGCAGCGTGCCCACGACTTCTCTCAATCGGAAACAGACGGTGGGCACGGCGCGCGAAGAGCGCGCCTTTGCCCACCCTACGAGACCGGTGCTCCGTTCAATGCAGACGGAACACGCCGTCGACGGCGCGAAGCTCGGCCGGCTTGATCAGCTTGGAATGGGCCACCGTCACCGAATGGAGGGGACCGTCGAGCTTCTCCTGCCAGAACGCCAGGAAATCGGTCAGCGCGGGGAATTTCGGAAACATGTCGTAGTTCTGCCAGACATAGGTCTGGAGCAGCGAGGGATGATCCGGCATCCGATAGAGAATTTGTGCCGTCGTCAGCCCGTAGCCCAGCATCTGTTTCCGGAATTCCTCGGAAACGCCCCCAACGCGCAGTCCCATGCCAAACCTCCTTTGCAGGAGCGCATCCGGCGAGTGGCTTGGTCCGTGCCCCGGGGAGCCACCCGGAAACGATGCGCTCACATGAGAGAAATGTGACGCAAACTGACAACTCATCTCAAGCCCAAAAGTTTAACAAGCTGTTGAAATTCAATGCTTTAGCAGCAGAGACGACTCCGTGCTAATACGGTCACCCAAGAGGCGTCGAGAGGCCTCCAAGGCGGTTAACGATGGCGAGGGGTTTCTGGCAGTCCGCGCTTTCGGCTGCTAATTTTTCTGCTACAAACCCTTGCCCCCGCAAAATTCCTGTCCTATTTCAGGCTCGCCCGTGCTAGCACTCACGGGCAACGACTGCTAACAATCTCAAAATCCTCAACACGTGCAATTGCTTAGGAGGACTGCATGAAATTCCGTCCGCTTCACGACCGCGTCGTGGTCAAGCGCATCGACGCAGAAGAGAAGACCGCTGGCGGCATCATCATTCCCGACACTGCCAAGGAAAAGCCCTCCCAGGGCGAAGTCGTCGCCGTTGGCCCCGGTGGCCGCGACGAAGCTGGCAAGCTGATCCCGATCGACCTGAAGGTCGGCGACCGCGTGCTGTTCGGCAAGTGGTCCGGCACCGAGGTCAAGATCGACGGCCAGGACTTGCTGATCATGAAGGAGAGCGACGTGATGGGCGTTCTCGAAGTCAGCGAGTCCAAGAAGAAGGCGGCTTAAGAGCCCCTCTCCTCCCTCCAGTCAAACTCACCTAAGGAAAACTCCAGATGGCAGCCAAAGAAGTCAAATTCTCGGTTGAAGCGCGCGACAAGATGCTGCGCGGCGTCGACGTTCTCGCCAACGCGGTGAAGGTCACGCTCGGTCCCAAGGGCCGCAACGTCGTGCTCGACAAGTCGTTCGGCGCTCCTCGCATCACCAAGGACGGCGTCACCGTCGCCAAGGAGATCGAGCTCGACGACAAGTTCGAGAACATGGGCGCGCAGATGGTGCGCGAAGTCGCCTCCAAGTCCGCTGACGCCGCCGGCGACGGCACCACCACCGCCACTGTGCTCGCCCAGGCGATCGTGAAGGAAGGCGCCAAGTCGGTCGCCGCCGGCATGAACCCGATGGACCTCAAGCGTGGTATCGACCTCGCGGTCGAAGCCGTCGTGGCCGACCTCGAGAAGAACTCGAAGAAGGTCACCTCGAACGACGAGATCGCCCAGGTCGGCACCATCTCGGCGAACGGCGATGCCGAGATCGGCAAGTTCCTCGCCGACGCCATGAAGAAGGTCGGCAACGAGGGCG
The DNA here is from genome assembly GCF_044909005.1 of Bradyrhizobium sp. USDA 223. Lineage (NCBI taxonomy): Bacteria > Pseudomonadati > Pseudomonadota > Alphaproteobacteria > Hyphomicrobiales > Nitrobacteraceae > Bradyrhizobium > Bradyrhizobium sp. USDA 223. The sequence continues at coordinate 1,498,693 of NZ_JBIYDR010000001.1, read as the reverse complement.
TCATCACCGTCGAGGAAGCCAAGTCGCTCGAGACCGAGCTCGACGTGGTCGAGGGCATGCAGTTCGACCGCGGCTACATCTCGCCCTACTTCGTCACCAACGCCGACAAGATGCGCGTTGAGATGGATGACGCCTACATCCTCATCAACGAGAAGAAGCTCTCCTCGCTGAACGAGCTGCTGCCGCTGCTCGAGGCCGTGGTGCAGACCGGCAAGCCGCTGGTCATCGTCGCCGAGGACGTCGAAGGCGAAGCCCTGGCGACCCTGGTCGTGAACCGCCTGCGCGGCGGCCTGAAGGTCGCGGCCGTCAAGGCTCCGGGCTTCGGCGATCGCCGCAAGGCCATGCTGCAGGACATCGCGATCCTGACCGGCGGCCAGGCGATCTCGGAAGACCTCGGCATCAAGCTCGAGAACGTCACGCTCAACATGCTCGGTCGCGCCAAGAAGGTGATGATCGACAAGGAGAACACCACGATCGTCAACGGCGCCGGCAAGAAGGCCGACATCGAGGCGCGCGTGGCCCAGATCAAGGCGCAGATCGAGGAGACCACCTCGGACTACGACCGTGAGAAGCTCCAGGAGCGTCTTGCCAAGCTCGCGGGCGGCGTCGCGGTGATCCGCGTCGGCGGCGCGACCGAGGTCGAGGTGAAGGAGCGCAAGGATCGCGTTGATGACGCGATGCATGCGACCCGCGCAGCCGTGGAAGAAGGCATCGTTCCGGGCGGCGGCGTCGCTCTGCTCCGTGCCTCCGAGCAGCTCAAGGGTCTGCGCACCAAGAACGACGACCAGAAGACCGGAGTCGAGATCGTGCGCAAGGCGCTGTCGGCCCCCGCTCGCCAGATCGCGATCAACGCCGGTGAAGACGGCTCGGTGATCGTCGGCAAGATCCTGGAGAACAAGGCCTACAATTACGGCTTCGACTCCCAGACCGGCGAATATGCCGACCTCGTCAAGAAGGGCATCATCGACCCAACCAAGGTGGTCCGTACCGCGATCCAGAACGCTGCCTCGGTGGCCGCGCTCCTGATCACCACGGAAGCCATGGTCGCCGAGCTGCCCAAGAAGGGCGGCGCCGGCCCGGCGATGCCCCCGGGCGGCGGCATGGGCGGCATGGATTTCTGAGGTCCAACCACCTCGAGAACTACGAAACCCCGGCAGCGATGCCGGGGTTTTTGTTTTGGGGGGCCTCTGTTCTCTCAACCAGTCATTCCGGGGCGCGCCCCTTGGGCGCGAGCCCGGAATCCATAACCACGAAACTCACGGGCGACGGGCATAGCGGGCCCACTCCATCTGGCTGTGATTATGGATTCCGGGCTCGCGCCCAAGAGGGCGCGCCCCGGAATGACGGCGGAAAGGCTCCCCCTCACTCCGCCTTCCCGATCCGCTCGAAGCGCGGCTCGCCGTCTTCGTCGAGCGACCAGAAGATCCGCGTCACCTTGCCGATGAGATTGTCCATCGGCACGAAGCCGAATGTCGACATGCGGCTGTCGGTGGAATTGTCGCGGTTGTCGCCGAGCACGAAGATGTGGCCCGGCGGCACGGTGAAGACGTTGGTGTTGTCAAGATAGCCGTCGTCGAGGCAGTCATATGTCACATAGGACGCGCCGCTCGGCAGCGTCTCGCGCCAGCGCTTGACGGCCGCACCGTCGTCCACGCCGCAGGCCTCGTCGGCAAATGTCGCTTCCAGGGCGACGCGGGTCACCGGGCGATCGTTGAGGATGAGGCGGCCCTGCCGCATCTGGATGCGGTCTCCGGGCAGGCCGACGACGCGCTTGACGTAGTCGGCAGAACTGTCCTTCGCCGTCCGGAATACCACGATATCTCCGTATTCGGGATCGGCGGCGAGGATGCGGCCCGAGATCCAGGACGACGCGAAAGGGAGTGAATAGCGGCCATACCCGTAGGGATATTTCGCGGCGAAGACGTAGTCGCCGACCATCAGCGCCGGTGTCATCGAACCGGACGGAATGTTGAACGGCTGATACAGGACGAAGCGAAACAGGATCACCGGCGACCACAGCACCGGGATCATGAGGATCAGGACGACGATCGCCTTCCAGTCGCTGGATCGTGCTGCGGGGCGGATCGATTCCTGAAGAACGGTCATGTGCCTTCCCTGATCAAGACGTTGCGGCTCCAGGATGACGCAACCTGCGAGCGCGCTCAATCCCCGACGAGCTCAAATTGGTCGCGCCTCGCGCCGATCGCGTTCATCGCAGACCGCGGCAACACCGATGTGAAGGGCCGCTTGCTGCATTGCAGCCCGCCTCCGAACTTTTCGCTGGAGCACCTTGCGCCGCCCGCGTGTTTTCCGTTGCCGGTCCAGAGGCCGGAAGCAACAATTGGCATACATGGGCGGGCAGTCGCTTGAGCAAGGAGCCCACCAATCGCGCATCAGTCTGCCCTCGCTTTCAAATAAGATATAGGCGGGACGGCCGGGCGGCTTGAGGCTCTTGAACGAACCCTGAAGATTCGTGTGCAAAGGACCTAGTCGCAGCGTCCCAATAAGAATTCTTTCCGCTCTTATGGGACACCTTTGGTGGCGAGCTTCCTCTCGGTCACACCCGACTCCGCTACGCTCAAAACAAAACGCCCCGGGCGCGAGGCCCAGGGCACAAATCGGTATTGAATGTGATTTGCTGTTCAGTAGCAGGGCAGCAGCTGCACTACAAAGTTTTTTGTATCGACCTGCAAGTTATCAAGTGCAGCAAGTCGATTCACAACTGATCCTGATCGTCTGGGGCACTATTGGCGGACGACAGCCCAATCCACGGTCACCACAACGTTGAATCTGCCACCCTGAATGTCATAAACGAGAATTTCAAAGGCCTCCTGATTTTTCTCGCTGATGAAGGCGCAATAAAGGGGCCCCTTTCCTTCAGGGCCAGACGGGCCACCATTCTGCGTGTATGGGGTTAGAAGTATCAGGTCATGGGGTTTCAATCCGGGCACATGAACAACTTCCGTGCCAAATTCTCTATGCCGGGTCTCAATCCTCGAGGTACCAGCCGCAAATATCGAATGGGGCATGCAATTCCTCCAATGATCTGAGTTGAAAGGTTGGTTTTCGAGCGTGTCTCCCGAGAGTTGGGACGCGCACTCACCTTCCGCTTAGGCATCGAACGATTATGGAGATGATTGTTGGCGCTTACGAATTGGTAGCGCAAATAACGGCGGGCTAGGGCAATGACCGGGTTGAATGACACGAAGACCACCACCCGAAAAATACTACCCGCTGAAGTAGCATCCATAAAAGCGGGAGCTAAAGATACAATCAATACGCTCTGCTACTTCTGCGTTCATCGGTCGCATATACGTAAGGGCCGATGACCATTCCAACTACACAGACTTAGCGGCGGCTGCGCCCGAACTTCTCCGTCCACTTCGATCTGCTTGCGCCGTGGTGCGACGATCACGGTAACATGCGATGTCAATTGCGCGAGACGTCCTGGAAGCACGCCCTCACCCACGCGATCGTCACGCGTGTCGCAGGATCGCGCTTGAGGTGGTTCTGCACGAGCAGCCAGACGTCGCGGCGCTTCGGCAGCAGGGTGGCGCGCAGGCTGCGGTCGGCGAGCAGCGGCCCGCAGCTGTGCTCGGGCAGCACGCCGATGGCCTGATGCGACTGGATCATGGTGCGGATGATGCGGATATTGTCGGTGACGCAGCGCACGTTCGTCAGCCGCTTCGCACGCAAGAACTGCGCTTCCGGAATCGCGTCGAGCTCGTCCGGATAGACGCACGCAATGGGCTCACTGCCGCCGCGGTCCGCGGGCTCGAAGAAGTACAGCCTGACGTCGCCGAGCTTGGAGATGGTGAAGTCGCCCTTCTCCGGCTTGCGCAGGCGGATGGCGAGATCGGCCTGCCAGCGCGAGAACTTGACGTTGCCGCTCGCGGTGAGGAATTGCAGCGTCAGTCCCGGATGATCGCGCAGGAAGCTGCTCGCATGCGGCGCCAGCAGCTCCTCGGCGACCGCATTGGTCGAGGCGATGCGCAGCCGCCCGACCGGGCCGACCTGGCTTTCCTTGATGCGGTCGATCGCCGCCGCATGCGCGGCCATCGCACCGACATGCGCGAGCACCGCCTCGCACTGGCGCGTCGGCCGCCGCACGCCGTCCACCGCATCGAACAGCTTCACGCCGAGATCGCGCTGGATGCGCGCAAGCCTGCGGCCGACGGTGGTCTCGTCGATGCGCAGCCGCGCGCTGGCGCCGGCATAGGTGCCCTCGTCCCTGACCGCAGCGATGATGCGCAGATCGTCCCAATTCATCGGGCGAGCCTAGCAGGCGCCGCCGCTGCCTGCAAATTTGCAGCCATCAGCTGCAATAGTCCTGCACAATGGCAGGCTGCTGCTGCGCTAATGTCAACGCATCCGAATTCACGAGGGCCTGACGGCATGACCGCTCCAAAGACGCTGCTCGAACTCGCCGGCGCCGATCTCGATCCGCCCCAGCTCAACGAGACATGCCTCGTTCTGATCGACATTGCGCCGGCCCGCTCGCCCTGCCCGATGCGCAAGCGGCGATCGCCGCGGCTGCGCGCCTGCTCGCGCGCGCACGGGAGAGCAAAGCTGCGATCTTCCACGTCGCGCACAAGGGCCGCGCCGGCGGCCTGTTCGACCGCGAGGCGGCGCGCGGCGCCATCGTCGAGCGCCTGACGCCGCTTGCGACCGAGCCCGTGACCGAGAAGGCGCTGCCGAATGCCTTCGCCGGCACCGACCTGCAGGCCCGGCTGGCCGCCACGGCGCGCAAGAACATCGTGCTCGCGGGGTTCATGACGCATATGTGCGTGTCTTCGACCGCGCGCGCCGCGCTCGATCTCGGCCTGCGCACGACCATCGCGGCCGACGCCTGCGCCACGCGCGATCTTCCCGACGGGCGCGGCGGCACGCTGCCGGCGAGAATTGTTCACGAGGTCGCTCTGGCCGAATTGTCGGATCGCTTCGCGATCATCGCGCAGAGCGACGCACTGACCTGAGGAGACCGTCCCGATGCTGCAGCTCTATTTCTTTCCGATGGCCTGCTCGCTCTCGAGCCGCATCGCGCTGCTGGAGGCCGGGATCGAGGCGCAGTATCACCTCGCCCATATCTGGACCAAGCGGCTCGTGGACGATGGCGGCGATTTCCTCCGCGTGTCACCGAAGGGCGCGGTGCCGGTCCTGGTGCTGGAGAACGGCGAGCGGCTGACGGAAAGCGCAGCGGTGCTGCAATACATCGCCGATGTGAAGCCGGAGGCACGCCTTGCGCCGCGGCCCGGCGACTTCGATCGTTATCGCCTGCAGGAATGGCTGAGCTTCGTCAGCGCCGAGATCCACAAGGCGTTCCTGTTTCCGACCTTCTGGTACAAGGACGACGGCTCGCTGGCCAAGCCGCGCGCGAGGATCATGCAGACCTTGTCGGTGCCGGCAGCGCATCTGGCGGGCCGCGAATTCCTCGTCGGCGACGGCTTCACCGTGGCCGATGCCCATCTCACCTGGACCTTGCTGCTGCTCCGTCCGGCAGGGATCGACATCGCGCAATGGCCATCGCTCGCGGCCTATCTCGAACGCATGCAGGCCCGCCCCGCGGTCCGGCGCGCGATCGCGACCGAGATGGCGCTGCGCAAGACCGTTGCGGCGAGCGCGGCGTGACGGGATGCGGTGCGATCTGCGCCGCAGGCAAGGCAGAGCATTGATGTCGGCGCGGCATGCGCTAATCTCAGGGATATTTTTCGATATTTCCTGGGACGGCATTCATGCGTGCTTCTTCCGGAATGTGCCTGGCACGGACTTGCGTCGCTCTCCTCGCCTGCTGGCTGGGCCTTGCTCCGGCATCGGCGGACACGCGGGTCGCGCTGGTCATCGGCAACGGCGCCTACGTCTCGACCGCGAAGCTTTCCAACCCCCTGCATGATGCCGAGGACGTCGCTGCCTCGCTGAGGCGCAGCGGCTTCGAGGTGCTCCAGGGCATCGATTTGCGCCAGGCCGACATGCAGGACCTGACCATCCGCTTTGCGCGAGCGGCGAGCCGAGCAGATGTTGCCATGTTCTACTACAGCGGCCATGCGATGCAGTACAACGGCGTGAATTACCTCATGCCCGTCGATGCCGTGCTCACGGATGAGGCGGATCTCAAACGCTTCGTGCGGGTCGACGATATCGTGAACGATCTGCAGCAGGCCAAGAACCTGCGCATCCTGGTGCTGGATTCCTGCCGCGACAATCCGCTGGCGGAAACTCTCAAGCGTTCCGCCGGCACGACGCGCGCCGCCTCGATCGGACGGGGGCTGTCGAAAGTCGATGCTCCTCGCGGCACGATCGTGTCGTTCTCGACGCAATCAGGTCAGGTGGCCGCCGATGGCACCGGCCGCAACAGTCCCTATACCACCGCGTTCCTCAAGCACATCGAGCAGCCCCAGGAGATCGGCGATGTCTTCCGCGACATCAGCAGCGACGTCTACGAGAGCAGCGGCAAGACCCAGCTCCCGGAGCTTTCGCTGTCGATCATCGGGAGGTTCTACCTGAACGGACCGGTATCGGTCACGGTTGCGGCTCCGCAAGGTGCATCTCGGCCTGATCCTTGCGCATCCGCGGAAGTACATTGGAGGGCCGCCGATGGAATCGGCACCGTCGGCGCCTTTGAGGATCACCTCGCACGTTTTCCGAATTGCACCTTCGCCAATCTGGCCAGGGCGCGGATCGAAAGCCTGAAACAAAAGGTGGCACTTGCGCCGACGAGCGGCGAGAACAAGACGTTCGATGGCAAGTGGGACGTCACCGTGAACTGCGCCAGCTCGGGCAAGGCATTGGGCTATACCCGCGCGCTGTCGGCCACGGTCGCGAACGGCGTATTTCATGCAGAGGACCGGGACCCGCGTACGAACAGTACGCTCGAAATCGACGGTCAGATATCGGCTGATGGGAAGAGCACGCTCAGTGCACGCGGCCTCACCGGTCCGAGCGCCTACACCATCAACAACGTCGCCCCCGGCTCATCCTACGCATACACGATCGACGCGCAATTCGAGCGCAGTCGTGGCAGCGGCAAACGCAACGAACAGCGTCCGTGCAGCTTCACCTTCGTCAAGCGATAGCTGGCTGTGCCCGCACCGGCGGCCACGCTACGCCTCACTCCACCCGCGCCAGCACCGCGAGCTTGCGGATGCCCTTGTTGCGGTAGGCGTCGAGGAACGCGTAGTAATCCTTGAACGACACGCAGCCGTTGGAATCGCCGCCCGGCCCGAGCATGAAGGTGTGGGCGAGCAGGCCGTCACGGCCGTAGATCGCGCTCTCGCCGCCGATCGGGGTGAGGCGCAGCGCCGGCACGCCGTGGAACAGCGCCTCGCGCGGCTTCAGCGTATAGATGTGCGGCGGCGTCACGCCGCGCATGCGCAGGCGGCGGGAGTCCGGATCGTCGCGGTTGGCGCCAAGGCCGGAATGCGCCTCGAGCCTGGTGCCGTCGGGCAGATACACCATCTTGGCCGTGATGTCGTAGACCGCGGTGTCCCGCTCATAAGGCGGAGCGCCGCCGAACATCGGGTTCTGCTCCTTCGGGGCGATGGACGCGGTGATGCTGGCATCGGCCGAGGCGTAGGCGAGCAGCCCGCCGGACGCTTCGCGCTTGCCCCACAGCTTTTCCACCATTGCCTGGCGCGGAGCGGTGATCGACATCACCGCGGCCTTGGCGCGATCGGCAAAGGATTTTTGCTTGGCTTCGGGCGCCGGCACGATCTCGGCCGGGTCGGCCGAGGCGAGTTGCAGCTGGGCAGCCGGCGCGCGCTTGGTCTTGTCCGCGGCGTTGTCGGCGCCCTTGGCTGCCGGCTTCAGCGCCTCCGCGACCTTCGCGATCACGCCCTGCTTCGGGGCGTCTTTGGCCACCGCAACGACCTGCGCCGGGGGTGCGGCGCTTGTGGCATTCGACGGCACGCCCTGCGTTGCGGCCGCCGCAAAGCGCTCGTTGAACATTTCGCGCGAGATCGGAGCTGCGACCTGGAGGCGGTCGGGCAGCAGCGCGAAGGTTTCCTTGATGGCCTCGCCGGCCTCGCGCAGCACCACCCTGGGCGCGCGCTTGATCACCGGCTCGTCGTAGCCGACGCTGCCGACCGAGGGATAGACGCTCGCGCCGAAGATGTTGCTGTGGATAGTCCAGCCGGCGCCCATCACGGCACAGCCGATCGCCGCGGCGCCAAGCCAATTGGTCGTGGTCATTTTCCGGGAAGATTTCCGCGAATTGGTCTTCGAGAAATTCTTGGACTTCCGTGCCGCGTTACTCTGCGCAGCGATACTCGTACTCATTCGCCTTGCGTCCAGGACGGTGTCACTCAGTCCCCCTTCGAAGTGCCGCTGGTCACGATCCGGGAACAGCATCTCGCAGAGGGTCGGAGCGTCATTAAGGCGACTTTTAGTTAAATGCGGATTAAGTTCGGGCGGATCTGCGGCAGCTCGTTAATGCTGTCCCGTTTTGAGAAAAAAGCCCGCAGAACTACGGACTTAGTCGGGTCTGTTAACTATAATTCTCGGCCGGTTCAGCACGCTCTGCGGACGTCTGCGGCCACATCCATGACGCACTTGAGAACGTCATTTTCGTGGTCCTCAACTGCCCCTGAACGTAACGTGCCAGCGTTGCGCGAGGCTGGTGGACGATGCGTCGGATTGGCCTCGTCGGCCGCGCGGGAATGGTGCATGCTTATGGCGCCGGGCGACCTCACGCGGCACGGCGCCGTGATTGAAAGTTGATCGTCGCGGTTCTGGACATCGCCGCCGCGAGAAAATAGCTCCCACTTCGGCACTTTTCAGCAGCCTCTGCGCGTGATACGGTACCGTATCATCCTGCCCTGAGCTGTGCCGAGCACGCAAAACGGAGGCTGGCATGAGAGGGATCGCGCGCGCAGGGTTTTTCGCCCTGGCGGGGTCGTTTCTGTTGATCGGATCTGCGACTGCGCAGCCTGCGGCGAATGCGGGCTGCACGGCATCGCCGTCGGCTGCCGGGACGCAGACCTGGCGCTGCGACAACGGCATCACCATCGTTGCGGAAAACGGCGCCAGATTTGAACTTAAGGACGCCAACCGCGACGGACATATAGACTCCGTGGAGTTGAGCAGCAAAGCGCTGCTGATCGAGGTGCCCAAGAAGCCGCGCGGCAATCCCTTCAAGGTGCTGACGCCGCAAGCGATTGCCGCGGTGCGCGGCACGAAATGGGCGGTCGATGTCGCTGACGCCAAGACTTCCGTGTTCGTCGCAGACGGCCGGGTTGGCGTGAGCCGCAGGGCTCGTGGACGCGCCGTCGTGCTCGGCCCCGGAGAAGGCGTCGATGTCGAGCCAACCGGTCCGTTGACCGTCAAGACCTGGGGCCAGCCGCGCGTTGACGCGCTCATGGCCAGACTCGGGCAATGAGCCCGGGCCGGCAAAGCCGGGCCCATGAGATTTGGATCATACGATTGCAAGACCGCATGCGCAGCCGACGCGTTCAGATCCTGGTGGCACTCGTCCTCACCGCACTGTGGGGCGCGGGCATCTATGCCATGCACGCCGACGGCCATCTGCGCTTCCTGGACCGCCTCGAAGCCACGTTGACGGATTGGCGGACGCAGGCGCGCGGCGTGCGGCGTCCGCCGGATTTCGTCACCATCGTTGCGATCGACGACACCGTCGTGAAGCGCGGCGGCACCTATCCACTGCCGCGCGCCGATCTTGCCCGCGTCGTCGACACCATCGTGCAGTTCAAGCCGAAGGTCGTAGCGATCGACCTGCTGCTGGTCGACCGCAGCGCCGCGATCGGCGATGCGACGCTGGCCAACACATTGGCCACCGGTCCCATGGTGCTCGCCGCCGCCGCGATCTTCCCCTCCGCCAGCGAAACAGTGGCACCCAGCCGAGAAGGTCCCCTCGCCGTGCTGCCGGAGGCCGAGCGTTTCCTGCAGCCATTGCCCGCATTCGCCGAGCACGCCGAGGTCGGCATCGTCAATGTCGCGACCGGGCAATCAGGCTCGCCGCTCTCGGTGCCGATGCTGTTCCGGACCCGCGACAAGGTCGAGCTGTCGTTTCCGTTGCGCGTCGCGGCCCGCGCGCTCGACGAGCCGCTGACCGTCGCGCCAGGCCATCTCATGCTCGGGGATCGCGTGGTGCCGACCGACAGCAATCTGGCATTGCCGATCACCTATTACGGCCCGCGCCGCACCATCCGCACCGTCAGCGCACAGAGCATCTTCGACGGCACGCTCGATCGCGCGGCCATCGAGAACCGTATCGTCGTGATCGGCGCCTCCGTCGCCGGCGGCGGCGACTTCTATCCGACGCCGTTCGATTCCCTGATGCCCGGCGTCGAGGTGGTCTCGACCGCAATCACGCATCTCGTCGCCGGCGATGCCATCCTGCGTGACCACCGGGTCCGCATTGCCGACGCGCTCACGGCGATCCTGCTGCCGGTGCTGCTGGTCGGCCTGCTCGCCTGGCGGCGCATCGCGCTCGGCACCATGGCGGCGGCCGCGGTGATGATCGCCTGGGCCGGGCTCAACCTGTTCGCGTTCACGCACGGCGTCTGGCTGAACGCCGCGACCACGCTCGCCGCCGCCGTGCCGCCGGTTGCGGTCTTTGCCGGCGTGCAGCTGTGGGCCGGAGGCCGCCGCACGCAATATTTCGCCGCTAAGAGCAGGTCGCTTGCGCAATTCCAGGCTCCGGCGCTGCGGGATTGGCTCTCGCGAGATCCGAACTTCCTGTCGAAGCCGGTGCGGCAGGATGCAGCCGTGGTGTTCGTCGATCTCTCCGGTTTCACCGGTTTGAGCGAGCGGATCGATCCGGACGAGCTCACGGATATTCTGAAGGCGTTTCATGCGCTGGTCGACCGGATCGCGATCGATTGCGGCGGCATGATCACGGGCTTTCTCGGCGACGGCGCCATGATCCTGTTCGGGCTACCGCGCGCGATGCCCGACGATTCGGCGCGCGCGCTGAAATGCGCGGTCGATCTGCATCGCGGCCTCGCACGCTGGATCGCCTCGCTGCCGCCGGCGATCGCAGGTCAACTCGGCTACAAGATCGGCGCACATTGCGGCCCGATCGTCGCCTCGCGACTCGGCGAAAGCCATCAGCACATCACGGCGACAGGCGACACCGTCAACGTCGCAAGCCGGCTGATGGAGATTGCCGCCCAGAACGATGCGCGCCTCGCGCTGAGCGACACGCTGCTGGATGCGGCCGACTTCCAGGGCGCGCCCGACGGTGTTCTGTCCGGCCCCTTGCTCGCCCAGGTCCGCGGCCGTTCCGGCGTCGTAACCGTCTGGTTCTGGCGCGATCGCGACGGGCCGGGACAGGATGCTGACAAGGCCGAGATGATCGACTAAAGCGCGATGAAGTGATGCTCGATCGTAGCAAAGACGGAGGTGCGCTCCCTCTCCCGCTTGCGGGAGAGGGTTGGGGAGAGGGTGTTTCCGCAATGGGACAATCCCCTAGAGGAGAAAACCCTCACCCGCGCCGGAGCCTGTCATCGGGCGCGCCTACGGCGCGACCCGGTGGGCGCGACCTCTCCCGCAAGCGGGAGAGGTTGCACCGAGCGCGCGGCAATTGATTCGACCTCAAGCCATTCCGCTCTAAGGCGCTACCGCGCTTCCGGTGGCGGCGAGCGGTCCAGCACTTCGCCTCTGGCGCCTTCCAGCAGGTCGATGCCGTAGGTCTCGACCACGAGCGGCCCGCGCTTGCGCTGCAGTTGCGCCACCTGCGTCACCTTTGCAAAGAGAGCATTGAGGGCGGGATGACCGTCGGCGCGCAGCTCGTCGACATAGAGCAGCTTGCCCGCGAGCAGCTTGGGATCCGGCTCAGCCATGTTGACCCAGCGGATACGCTGGCTTTGCTGCACGACGCAGGTGCCGCGCGGCAGATAGAAGGCGAGCCAGCTCGTGGTGCCGTAATCCTGTGCAAGCACGCAGCTCGCACCCACGCGCACGCGCACCGCTTCGATCTCCGAGGCGAGCTCGCGCCAGCCGACACCGACGCTGCGGACCGTGGCGTCACGGCGGTAGCCCGAAAGCCAGCCAGTGTTGGCCTGCACGATCAAGGCTGCAAACATCACGATGCCCACAGGCGCGGCCCAGCGCAAGCAGAAGTCGACGAGGCGCCGTTGGCGCGGCTTCCATTGCGCAAGATTGGCAGCGGCGGCCGCGGCAATGACGAACGGCGGATACACCGGCGCGAACCAGTTGGCCTCGACCCGGGCATGCAGCGAATGCCAGACGAAATAGGCGACGATGGTCCAGAACATCGTCTCGATCAGCACGCGCGAGGCGAGCGCGCCGGCGCGCTGCCAGGTCAGCGCGTGCAGGCCCATCGCACCGAGGATGAAGACCAGCGGCGTTGCGAACGCGATCTGGGTCGGGATCAGTTCGGCGATGAAGACGGGGCGGAAGTCCTCGATCTTGGCACGCCCGAGCTGCTTTGCGAACGAGACCCATTGATGGTCGGCATTCCAGAGGATCACCGGCGAGAACAGTGCCAGCGCCACGAGGCCGCCGAGATAGGGCCAGGGCGAGAGGAACCAGCGCCGCAGCTTCGGCACGCAAGCGAGCCAGATCAGGATCGCGGCGCCAAAGAACATCGCGGTGTATTTCGACAATAGCGCCGCGCCGACTGCGGCGCCGACCGCGAGCCACCAGGCGCCCCGTCCCGTCTCCAGCACCTTGGCGAGGAAGAACAGCACGAAGCTCGAGGCGACCAGCAGCGGCGCATCGGGCGTGACGATCAGCGTGCCGACGGAGGCCAGCAGTGTCACGTTGAGGAGGATGGCGCTGGTCGCGGCCACGCGTGTGCCGCCGAACAGGATCGCGGCCGAGCGATAGACCGCATAGCTCATCGGCAGCGCCAACAGGACCGAGACGAGGCGGACGCCGAGCTCGGTATCGCCCGCGATCATGGTGCCGGCGCGGATCACATAGGCGACCATGGGCGGGTGGTCGTAATAGCCCCCGGCGAGGCTCTTCGACCACATCCAGTAATAGGCTTCGTCGAACGTGATCGGCGTGAAGGCGGCTGCGACGAGCCGCAATCCCACCAGCGCGACAATCAGCAGCGCGGTGTTGCGGACGATCCGCGCATCGGCCCCGCCCATCACGCGCTATTTCTTGCGCCAGACGAACAGTCCGGACATCGCGTAGTTCCACACCACGCCCATCAACGCGCCGGCCAGGCCGGCCAGCCACCAGATCGGCTCCTGGTCGTAGACCGAGAAGGCGACGCCGACATTGGCGAGCAGGCCGACGCTGCACACGATGTAGAAGGCGATCAGGCCGCGCAGCAGCGCAAAGCCCTTCAGCCGCTGGTCGCGATAGGTGAGGAAATTGTTGAGGATGAAATTGCTGGTCATGGCGACGATGGCGCCGGCGGCCTGCGCCTCCGGGAACGGCGCGTTGAACAGGCGAAGCGCGATGAACAGCGTGGTCAGGTGCACAACGAGGCCGATGCCGCCGACCATCGCAAACAGGATGAAGCGCAGCGAGACGACGTCGTTGGTCAGCTTGGCGAAGACGAGACCGAGGAAGTCGAGCGCGACCATGGAATCGAGCTTGCTCTCGCCGTGCTGGCGGGCGCCGAAGGTGTAGGGAATCTCGACCGCCCGCAAGCTGCCATGCGCGGTCGCGACGATGTCGAGCAGGATCTTGAAGCCGTGCACGGAGAGTTTTGGCGCGAGCTGCTCGAAGCGGTCGCGGCGGATCATGAAGAAGCCGCTCATGGGGTCGGCAATCTCGACCCGCAGCATCTTCTTGGCGACCTCGGTCGCGAGCGCGCTGGCGCCGGCGCGCTGCCTGTTGAAGCCTTCGCTCCTGTAGCCCTCGATGTAGCGGCTGCCGACGACGAGGTCGGCCTGATCGCTCGCGAGCAAGAGCAGCATCTTGGGCAGCTGCGTCTCGTCGTGCTGGAGGTCGGCATCGATCACGGCCACATAGGGCGCGCTGGAGGCAAGGATGCCCTCGATGCAGGCGCCCGACAGGCCGCGGCGGCCGATGCGGCGGACGCAGCGCACGCGGCTGTCGCGCTGCGCCAGCTCGCGCACGACATCCCAGGTGCCGTCGGGCGAATTGTCGTCGACGAACACGACCTCCCAGGCGACGTTGGCGAACGTCGCCTCGAGGCGCCGGTACAGCACGGTGACGTTGTCGCGCTCGTTGAAGGTCGGGACGATGACCGACAGTTCCGGCCCCTCTTGAGCCCAGTTGTCGATGCCCGGTCTGATCGCTTCGTTCATGACGGCAGCGTATATCCGCCGCATCCTGCGCTGCCAAGCCGAGGTTCTGGGGAATGGCCGAAAAGAGGCCTAAAATGCCAACGACCCCGGAACGGCGGGCTGCGCGTACATCCGGCGCAAGCCTTAAGCTATTCCAAGGTCGTTCCAGCGACGGAGGTCTTTACGCTCAACGCCGCCGTTAGAAGCTAGATGGGGATGGCAAAGGCGTTCCGCAAGGGGGTTGGAAGCCCGATTCTCATGTCCTATTGGTTGGGCACTTCCCGGATGACCGGCCCGCGCGGCGCGGGCGCGACCGGGGCTGCGGGCGCCGCCGCAGGAGCCGGCTCGGCCTTCGCCGGCTTGGGCGGCTTGCCGTACTGGCCGATCGGCCCGAACACGACGGCAACCGCAAGGACGACCGCCGCGACGATCGCCCCCAGAATGCCACCCACCGACTCAGACGACATGCAAGTTCCTGCTCCAGACGGGCTCACTGATACCATGGATGAGCGCGCGACTGGAAGGCCCAGGGCGAATAGCGAATGGCGAGTGGCGAATGAGCATGGCCTGCCTTGTCGCCCTATTCGCTATTCGCCATTCGCCACTCCCCTACTTCTGGGGCGGCCGGTGCTTGACGAAGGCCATCACGATGTCCTTCTGCGCCGCCTCCACCGCTCTATTCGCGGTGGCGAGATGGGCGCCGGCATCGATATCAGGATATTGCGTGGTGAGATAATCGAGCAGCGTGACCCGGTAATATTGCCGCTCCGACGGACAGGCGCCCGCAACCGAGCGGCCGAAATCCTGCTCCGACAGGCCCTGATTGGACTCGCGCGAATATTCCCGCGCGAGGCAATGCCAGTAGCCGTCGCGGCCCTGCTGAGCGAGCTTTTGCGCGCCCTTCGTGTCGTCGTCATCCGCCACGGCAGAACTTGTCACGGCAGAACTTGTCATGGCAGCAGATGTCATCATGACGAGCGCGACCCCCACCGGCAGCATCCGCATCTTGTTCTCCTTCTTCGCGGGTCCGTCGCGAGCTTAGACCGGACCGGCCAACTGGCCAATCACATCTGGTTTGATTAGGATGAGATCCCTCCCCGTCGATGCGAGATACTCCCGTGGCCAAAGCAAAAACTGCGTCCAAAAAATCCGGCAACATCTTCATCGGAATCGGCGGCTGGACCTTCGAGCCCTGGCGCGGCGTGTTCTATCCGGAGAAGCTCGCGCAGGCGAAGGAGCTGTCCTATGCCGCCTCGAAGCTGACCTCGATCGAAATCAACGGTACCTATTACGGCTCGCAGAAGCCGGAGAGCTTTCGCAAATGGGCGAGCGAGGTGCCTGACGGTTTCGTATTCTCGGTGAAAGGACCGCGCTTTGCGACCAACCGCCGCGTGCTCGCGGAGGCCGGCGATTCCATCAAGCGGTTCTACGATTCCGGCGTGCTGGAACTCGGCGATCATCTCGGGCCGGTGCTGTGGCAGTTTGCGCCGACGAAGAAGTTCGATGGTGCCGATTTCGGCAAGTTCCTGGAGCTGTTGCCGCGCAAGCTTGAGGGGCGCGCGCTGCGCCATGTCGTGGAAGTGCGCCATGACAGCTTCTGCACGCCGGACTTCGTGGCGCTGATCCGCGAGTTCGAGACGCCCGTGGTTTTCGCCGAGCACGGCAAATATCCCGCCATCGCAGATGTCGCCGGCGATTTCGTCTATGCACGGCTGCAGAAGGGCAATGACGAGATCAAGACCTGCTATCCGCCGAAGCAGCTCGACGCCTGGGCCGAGCGCTTCCAGGACTGGGCTTCGGGCGGTGAACCCGACGATCTCCCGAAGGTTGACAAGGCCAAGCCGAAGAAGGAGCCGCGCGACGTGTTCGCTTACGTCATCCACGAGGGCAAGGTGCGCGCACCGCACGGCGCCATGGAACTGATCGCACGGGTGAGTTGAGGCCCCATGGCAAAGGCGAAGAAGCTCTTCACCATCGGCTACGAGCAGACACCGCCGAAGGCCGTGCTGGACGAGCTGGAACAGGCCGGCGTCAAGCTCGTGGTCGACGTGCGCGCGGTGACCTCGTCGCGCCGGCCAGGCTTTTCCAAGAAGCAGCTTTCGGCGGGCCTCGACGAGCGCGGCATCGGCTATGTCCATCTCGCCGCGCTCGGCACGCCGAAGGAAGGCCGCCTCGCCGCCCGCAGCGGTCAATACGACGTGCTGGAGAAGATATTCTCCAAGCACCTGAAGACGCCGCAGGCGAAAGAAGAGATGGACGAGCTTTCTGCGCTGGTGAAAAAGGCCGGCCCGGTGTGCCTGCTGTGCTACGAGCGCGACCACACCCACTGCCACCGCCAGATGATCGCGGAGATCATCGAGGAGCGCGATGGGGTTGCGGTGAAGAATTTGGCGGGGCGGCAGGTGTAGTTGTCGCCGTCATTCCGGTTCGCGACTTCGTCGCGCCCTGGAATGACGGATAGATTGACCTACCCCTCCCCCGCCAGCCGGAACGTCCCCTCCATCATCTGCACGCAAGCGCCGCCGACGTGGGCGGAGACGATCTTGCCGTCCTGCTTGCGCACGCGGGTCGAGAGGATGCTTGGACGACCCATGTCAAAACCCTGGCCGACGGTCAGCTTCAGCTCGCCGTCGCGCGTGGGATCGAGATCGGCGAACAGCGCGGCGGCGGCAACCGTGGCGCTGCCGGTGGCGGGATCCTCGACGAGGCCGCTGGCACCGCGCATGAACATGCGCGCCTGTCGCTCGCAAGGCGCCTCCGCCGCCGGCACATCGCGCGTATAGAACCACACCGCGCGGGCACCATCGCGCGGCAAGACCTTGCCAAAGGCCGCAGCATCGGGCCGGGCCCGCTTCAGCGCCTCACGCGAATGCAGCTCCATCACCAGAAACGCGTTTCCGACGGTGACAATCTGCGGCTCGTGATTGTCGGCCCTGATGTCGTCGGCAACGAGCGAGATGCAGCTCGCGGCTTCCGCTGTTGACAGCGTTGAGAGCCGCTGCAGCGGCTGCGGCGCGGTGAGCTCGGTTCTGATCACCCTGCCCTGCTCTCGCACGATCTCGACCGGGACCAACCCGGCCTTTTCCTCGAACAGCAGGCGTGGCTTCGGCTCCTTCGCCATCGAGGCCAGCACGAAGGCGGTGCCGACATTGGGATGGCCTGCAAAGGCGATCTCCTGCACCGGCGTGAAGATGCGCACCTCGGCGTCGTTGGCCCTGTCGCGCGGCGGCAGCACGAAAGTGGTCTCGGAATAATTGAACTCGGTCGCGATCGCTTGCATCTGCTGCGTCGTCAGCCCGCCGGCATCGAGCACCACGGCGAGCTGGTTGCCGCCGAAGGCGCGGTCGGTGAACACGTCGACGGTGATGTAGCGGCGCTGCATCGTCACTTCCTCATGCAAGTCGCGGCCGCGACCGGCCGCATCGCGCAGCACTCTACAAGCCGAAAACATCGCCCGTCATGCCCCAAAATTGAGTGCAATCGGAGCAATCGCTTGCATGAAAGTGAACTGCGCGCGCCGATGTGTGATGCAGTTACCCCAGCTGAAACACCGGTACTTTCCGCTCGTAGCCGCGCACCTCGACCTCGCCGAGCGCGACGGCATCGCTCCCGTCATCGCCCAGCGCCTCGCGCACGGATGCGGAGATCAGGAGCTGCGAGCCGAAATCCTTGTTCAGCGCCTCGAGTCGCGAGGCGAAGTTCACGGTATCGCCGATGACCGTGTATTCCTTGCGCCGGGGCGAGCCGATATTGCCGGCGACGACCTCGCCGAAATGGATGCCGATGCCGATCCGCAGCGGCCAGCTCGTCTGCGCGTTGATGCGGTCCATTGCGGTCAGCATCTCACGCCCTGCGGCAACCGCACGGTGCGCTGCGTCGGAGGCCTCCAGCGGTGCGCCGAACAGGGCGAGAAACCCATCGCCCAGGAACTTGTTGACGATGCCGCCATGTCGGTCGAGGATATCCACCAGCACGGCAAAGGCGCCGTCGAGCCGGTCGACCACCTCCTGCGGACTGCGCGACTGCGCGCCGGCCGTGAAGCCGCGGAAATCGACGAACATCACCGCAACGCGGCGGACGTCGCCGCTAGCGCCCGTTCCCGCCGTCATCAGCCGCTCCACCACCTGCGGCGAGACGTGCTGGCCGAACAGATTGGTGACCCGGTCGCGTGCGGTCGCGGCCGCGATGCTCGCGGCGAACTGGCGGCGGAGCTGAGCGCCGACGGCGCCAGCGAGTACGCCGCAGATCAGGATGACGATGCTGCGCACGGCGTGGAGATAGACCAAGGGCTCATCCGTCTCGCCGGTCGAGTTGTAATATAGTGCGACTGCCAGGAGCCCGGCCGCGGCGACGAAACCAGTGAATGCAGAGAGCCAGAAGTCGAGCCGCAGCGTCGAGAGGATCACGAAGATGAAATACATCAGCGGCACGGCGAAGCCGAGGGCCTGGGGCGCGCCCATGGTCCGGATTTGCAGAATGAGAATCAGCGTCGGCAGCGACGTCTCGATCAGCGTGCCGATATAGCGCCTGATCACCGGCAGGTCGCGATCGAGGCGGAGGTTCTTCCTGATCTGGGTGTGGACCCAGGCCTCGAACAGGATGAAGCCGGCCAGAAGGCCGTAGACCTCCATGATCCCCTCCGTTCCGCGCCAGACCCGGTTCACCACTGCGGGATCGATCAGGTAAATGGCCGTCAGTAAAAACATCATGCAGCAGCCGGTCGCGATCAGCGCTCGCACCCGCAGCAGCTCGGTGCGCAGCACCTCCCGCGTCAGCTCGCGCTCGAAGTCCTCCGACAAGACGGCATGCTGCCGCGCTTTCCTGCTCGCAAACTTGGCCATTCCACCCCTCGATTCCGGGATTCCGGGGTATTGTGCCTCAATCCAGCGTGCGGCGGAAGCGCGTCACCGCGACGGTCATGGCGAGCAGCATCAGGGCCGCCAGCGCCAGCGTATCGAAGCGCAAATTCTCCATGGTCGCGCCCTTTAGCATGATGGCGCGGACGATCCGCAAATAATGGGTCAGCGGCAGGCATTCGCCGAGATATTGCGCCCAGGCCGGCATGCCTGCGAACGGGAACATGAAGCCGGAGAGCAGAATGCTCGGCAGGAAGAACATCATCGACATCTGCATGGCCTGGAGCTGGTTCTGAACCAGCGTCGAGATGGTGTAGCCGACCGCCAGATTGGTGGTGATGAACAGCGTCGACAGCAACGCCAGCAGGACGAGATTGCCGAGCACGGGCACGCCGAACAGGCCGACACCGATGCTGATGATCAGGAAGGCCTGGACGAAGCCGACCAGCACGTAGGGCACGATCTTGCCGAACATCACCTCGACCGGCTTGATCGGCATCGACAACAGGCTCTCCATGGTGCCGCGT
Organism: Bradyrhizobium sp. USDA 223; assembly: GCF_044909005.1. Classification (NCBI taxonomy): domain Bacteria; kingdom Pseudomonadati; phylum Pseudomonadota; class Alphaproteobacteria; order Hyphomicrobiales; family Nitrobacteraceae; genus Bradyrhizobium; species Bradyrhizobium sp. USDA 223. The sequence continues at coordinate 1,479,124 of NZ_JBIYDR010000001.1, read as the reverse complement.
TCGACCTCGCGCGTGACCGAGAGCGCGGTGAAGATCAGCATGGTCATGGTGAGGATGGTGCCGACGAGGCCTGGCACGATATTGAGGCTGGAATTCGCGGCCGGATTGTAGCGGGCGTGGGCGCGGATCTCGAACGGCATCTCCGGGGGCTCGCCGATATAGAGATCGTGCGCAAGCGCGGTCTGCACGATCATGCCGAGCGAGCCGAGCGCAGCGCTTGCGGCGACTGGATCGGCGGCGTCGGCCGCGACCAGCAGCGCCGGCCTGTCGCCGCGCCGCACCGCCCGCTCGAAGCCGCGCGGGATCTCGACCCCGAACAGCACCTTGCCGGACTTCAGGAGGTTGTCGAAATCGTCGACGTCGTGAACCTCGTAGAGGAAGCGGAAATATTTGGTGTTCTCCAGCGCCTTCAGCACCGAGCGGGCGAGATCGGAATCCTCCTGGAGCAGCACCGCGCTCGGCAGATGGCGCGGCGTGGTGTTGATGGCATAGCCGAACAGCATCAGCTGCATCACCGGCAGCATCACGATCATCGCGAACGAGACGCGGTCGCGCCTCAGCTGGATGAACTCCTTGACCAGCATCGCGTAGGAACGCCGCAGGAAGCCGAAACGCTCGCGGATTTCGCGCCGTGGTTCGGGATGTTCTACCGCGCTCATTGGAAATTGTCCTTGGAGCGTCCCATCAGCTCGATGAACACGTCTTCGAGCGAGGGCTTGGACTTCTGCCAGTGCAGGCCGCCTTTCTCGCGCCAGGGCGCGATGCTGGCTTCGAGCGCCGGGACGTCGCGGCCGGAAACATGCAGCGAGGTGCCGAACGGCGCCACCATGTCGATGCCGGGCTTGCCCGTAAGCGCGGCGCCAAGCTCGTTCAGGGCGTCGCCCGTGACGGTATAGGTCGTGAGCGCGGATTTCGCGATCACCTCCTCCACCGTGCCGTGCGCCAGCAGATAGCCGTAGGCGATGTAGGCGATCTCGTGGCAGCGCTCGGCCTCGTCCATGTAATGGGTCGAGACCAGCACCGTGAGGCCCTCGGCCGCCAGCGCATGGATCTCGTTCCAGAAATCGCGCCGCGCCTTGGGATCGACGCCGGCGGTCGGCTCGTCCAGCAGCAACAATTGTGGATTGGGCAACGTGCAGGCCCCGAGCGCCAGCCGCTGCTTCCAACCGCCCGAGAGCTCGCCGGCGAGCTGCTCCTCGCGCCCCGAGAGCCCGAGCCGCTTGATCATGTCGCGCGCGGCGCCGCGCGCATCCGTGAGGCCATAGAGCCGCGCCACGAATTCGAGATTCTCGCGCACGGAGAGATCCTGATACAGACTGAAGCGCTGGGTCATGTAGCCGACCTGGCGCTTGATCTTCTCGGCATCGCGGCGGATGTCGTAGCCGAGGCAGGTGCCCTCGCCGCTATCTGGCGTGAGCAGGCCGCAGAGGATACGGATGGTGGTGGTCTTGCCCGAGCCGTTGGGGCCGAGAAAGCCGTAGATCGAGCCGCGCTTCACCTGCATCGACAGATCGTGCACGACCTCGCGGCCGCCGAATGACTTGGTCAGGCCCTTGACGTCGATTGCGATGCCGTTGCCGTTGCTCATCGCTTGTCCGCCACCGGTGTCTTGGTCTCAGAGATTTTCGGATTGAGGTGGATGTCGATCGGCTGTCCGACCCGCAAGGCATCGGGCCGCGAGGGGCGCGCCTGGATCAGATAGACCAGCTTGTTGCGCTCTTCGAGGCTGTAGATGACGGGCGGCGTGTATTCGGCGGAGGTCGCGATGAAATAGATCTTCGCGGTGAGGTCGGCCGCGCAATTGTCACAGGAGACCCGCACCGTGTCGCCGATCGCGAGCTTCGGCAACTCGGTCTCCGGCACGAAGAAGCGCAGCTTCATGTTGCCGGGCGGCATGATCGAGAGCACCGGCCGCTGCGCCGCCACCATCTCGCCTTCGCGGAAATAGATCTGCTGGATGGTGCCGGCGACCGGAGCAAAGCCCTTGCGCCGCGCCATCCGCGTCTCCGAGGTCGCCACCCGCGCCTCCGCGACGCGCAAGGCGGACACGGCGGAATCGAGATTGGCCTGCGTGCCCGAACCGGTCTTGTTCAGCGAGGCCGCACGGTCATAGGTCTGCTGCGCATTCGCAAGCGTCGCCTTCTGCTGGTTGAGGTCGGCAAGCTGGAGATCGTCATCGACGGAATAGAGGTGATCGCCGACCTTGACCTCGTCGCCTTCGCGGACATTGAGCTTGGTGACGCGCCCGGCTTCGTCCGGACTAACGAAGATCATGTCGGCCTCGACCCAGCCCTGGAAGCCGGGATCGCGCTTCTCCTTGCAGCCGGCAAGCCCGGTTGCGAGCACCGCGAGCAATGCCACGACACAAATTGCCTGCGACGACCTCATGTCGTCCTCCGTTCGCCAAAAATCAAATCGAGATGAACGCGCAGCATCTCCTGCGCGTCGAGCGGCGCATGCCGCGCAAACAGGCTCTGCCAGATCACGGCGATCATCGCGGGCGCGACCAGGATCTGCGGATAGCGCGCGAGGTCCTTCTGCCGGATCTCGCCGCGGGCGATGCCGAGCTCGATCAGCGCGCGCATGGCAGTGATCCCGCGCGAGACCACCTCGCGGTAGTAGAAGTCGGCGACGGACGGAAAGCGCGGCCCCTCCGCCACGATCAGACGCACCAGATCGCCGCGCCGCGTGCCGATCACCTCCTTCAGGAAGTTGCCGGCGAACGTCTCGATGAGGTCGCGCACCGAGCCCGCGGGAGGGGGCAGCGTGGTCAGCCGCGCGACCACGGGAACGATGACGATGCGCACCAGCTCCTCGAACATCGATTCCTTGTCCTTGAAGTGCAGGTAGATCGTGCCCTTGGCGACGCCGGCGCGCTTGGCGATATCGTCGAGCCTGGTGGCGGCAAAGCCGCGCGCGATGAACTCCTCCATCGCCGCCTCCACGATCGCCGCACGCCGCTCCGCCGCGCGCGTGGCGCGGTTCGAGGCAGGCGCTGCATCGGACCCCGCAGTCACAGGGTCGTTCGCGCGGGTGGGAGGCGCAGAGGGCGAGGCGGCTTTGGTCGGCTTCTTCGTCATTCGATATATATGACTGACTAGTCAGTCATAGTCAAGAGCCGTGACACTATCGTCAGATGAATTAGTATTGACTAATGCATTAGCGCCCGCTAATTTGAATTCATGATTGAAGTCGCTCCAAACCCCGTCACCACCGTGATGCGCGCCCTTGCCGATCCGACCCGCCGCGCCGTGTTCGAGCGTGTGTTCGAGAGCAAAGAGATCAGCGTCGCCGAGCTGACGCGCGGCAGCGGCGTCACCCAAGGCGCCGTCTCGCAGCACCTGAAATCGTTGAAACAGGCGGGCCTGGTCGCCGAGCGCGCCGAGGGCCGCAACGTCTATTACCGCGCCGCGCCGCAAGGACTGGAGCCGCTGGTCACCTGGATGGACCATTACGGCGTCTTCTGGCGCGAGCGTTTCCAGAACCTGCGTGACCTTTTGAAGGAGATCGACCCGTGAGTGCTGCCGCCTTGAAAGCCGACACCAGAGACATCGTCATCGACGAGGTCTTCCCCCACCCAGCCCAGACGATCTGGAAGGCGTTGACCAGCGCACAGCTGATCGGGCGCTGGCTGATGCAGCCGACCGGCTTTGAAGCCGTCGAAGGCAAGGAATTCACCTTCCAGACCAAACCGGGGGGCAACTGGGACGGCGTGATCCATTGCCGGGTTCTGGAGGTCGTGGCTTTCAGCCGCCTCGTCTACGCCTGGAAGGGCGGCGACGAGCGCAACACCGGCTATGGCGCGCCGCTCGACACCGTCGTGACCTGGTCCCTCACCCCGGTCGAAGCCGGCACGCGGATCCGCCTCGTCCATGCGGGCTTCGTCCTGCCCAGGAACGAGTCGGCCTACACGGTGATGAGCGGCGGCTGGAAGCAAGTGGTTCGCAAGCTCGATGAGATCAGCGGCGAAGATTGAGCGGGAGATATCGCGGTGGAGAAACCCTATACCGGCGGCTGCGCCTGTGGCGCGATCCGCTATTCGATCGAAGGGGAACCCCTCTTCAGCAATCACTGCCAGTGCCGGGACTGCCAGCGGGAAAGCGGCAGCGGCCATGGCTCGTACGCGACCTTCGCGCGCGCCGGTGTCACGCTGACGGGCGATGCCAGGCACTGGGACATGGTTGCCAACAGCGGCAAGGTGAAGACGCGCGGCTTCTGTCCGCAGTGCGGCGTAGCCGTCTACATGACCTTCGCGGCGCAGCCTGACGTGTTCACGATCCGCGCGGCGAGCCTCGACGAGCCCGCCCGCTTCAGGCCGCAAGCGGTGACTTTCGCCGCGCGCGGCCATGAGTGGGACCCTATCGACCCTGGCCTGGTGAAATTCAACGGCATGCCGCCGGGGTGAGCAGTGCGTGACCTTCGCTCGCGACACTAACCAAAATCCAGCACCATGCGGCCGTCGATCTTGCCGGCCTTCATACGGTCGAAGACGTCGTTGATTTGCGCGAGCGGCACCTTGGTCACCTCGGCCTTGACCTTGCCGTCTGCAGCGAATGCGATGGCTTCGTCGAGGTCACGCCTCGTGCCGACGATGGAGCCGCGCACGGTGATGCGCTTGAGCACGACGTCGAAGATCGGCGTCGGGAATTCGCCCGGCGGCAAGCCGACCAGGCTGACGGTGCCCTTGCGGCGCACCATCTTGAGCGCCTGCGCAAAGGCCGGCGTCGAGACCGCGGTCACCAGCACGCCGTGGGCGCCGCCTCCCGTCGCCGCCAGCACCTTGTCCACCACGCCGGCCGCAAGCGCGTTCACGGCGAGATCGGCGCCGGTCTCTCGAGCGAGCTCGAGCTTGTCCTCGGCGATGTCGATGCCGACAACCTTCAGCCCCATCGCCTTGGCGTATTGGATCGCGACATGGCCGAGCCCGCCGATGCCGGAAATCACGACCCACTCGCCGGGCTTGGCCTCGGTTTCCTTCAATCCCTTGTAGGTGGTGACCCCGGCGCAGAGGATCGGCGCGATGGCCGCGAAATCGATCGTCGCCGGCAGCTTGGCGGCGAAGGCGGCCGAGGCGATCACATATTCGGCAAAGCCGCCGTTGACGCTGTAGCCGGTGTTGTGCTGGTGCTCGCACAACGTCTCCCAGCCGGTCTCGCAATATTCGCACGACATGCAGGCGTCGTGCAGCCAGGGGACCCCGACGGCATCGCCGACTTTCAGATTCTTCACGCCGGGCCCGAGTGCGGCGACGATGCCGGCGGCTTCGTGGCCGGGGATGAAAAGCGGCACCGGCTTCACCGGCCAGTCACCGGAGGCGGCATGCAGATCGGTGTGACAGACGCCGCAGGCCTTGACCTTGACCAGAACCTCGCCCGGACCGGGCTGCGGCACCGGCACGTCCTCGATCACCAGCGGCTTGCCGAACTGCTTGACGATTGCAGCTTTCATGGTCGGCATCGGTCTGCTCCTCTGTGCGTTGCGAAGCAGAATAGCGCCGCCGCCCGGCGCACCTTTGACGGGAGTCAAACAGCACAAAGTTTGCGCAAGCGTGACATCACGATGACGGCGTAAGGCAGTTGCCGACTCGCTCAGCTATGGAACTTGAGACCGTCGACGATCTTGTCGATCACCTTCCGCTCGGCGCGCATCGCAATGCCGACGAGATTGAGGTCGCTGCGCGCAACCGCCCTCACCACCTCGCGGTTGGCGGCATCATGCGTCGTCTTGAACATGTCCTCGGTGTAGACCGCCGCCTTGACGTTGCGGGTGAGCGCGCGGTCCAGCGCGCGCGACAATGCAGGACCATCGGCCCCGTAGATCAGGATCGGTTGGCCGATCATCGCATGATATTTTGTGCCTGAGGCGTCCTCATAAGGATCGCCGATGCATTCCGGAAAGGCCGCGGCGATGCCGCTGGTGAGGAAGGAGGCTACGTTCAGCTTCTGCCAGGCCTGAAGATCGGTACGGATCACGACCGCGATCTTGGTGTCGAACTGCATGTATTCCCTCGACTGTCTTCCCGGGACGATGCTACGCAACGCCCCATCACGACAGCAAGAGAAAATCACCCCTTGGCATCGCAGGCCCAGGCGCGGATCACGCATTCCTTGCCGCCGTATTTGTAGCATTCGCGCGTGGCGGCGTTGAGCGAGGCCGAGATCTTCGGCTTGACGGCGTAGCCATAGGCGCCGCAGGGATTGGTCATATCGACCGACATCGCGGCACAGGCGCGCTTCATCGTCACGGTGGTGCAATCGCCTTTGCACTGTTTCTGCGCGGCGGCGCGGGCCTCGTGCTCGTGGCCATAATCATAGGCCTGGCCATAAGCGCCGCACTTGCCGACCGCAAAGGCGCCGGCGGCCTGGGCTTCTGTCATATAGCGGGCGCCGGAAACACAGACGGACAGCGCAAAGAAAAACATCGCGCAACGGCGCGCGACGACGTTCGAAGCCATGGAAAAACCCCTCACCCCCAAGGCAGGTGGCGGCAACTCTAAGCGGGGGTCGTTTCCAGATGGTGAACGGGTACTTGAAAAGCCGCGTGATCGAACAAGCCGTCGCTTCGGGAGGGTGGCGACTTGTCCGCCGACGTCGTAGAGCTGCGGTGGACGATGGCCGGCCGGCCTATCCCGCTGCGGCGATGCTCTCGATTACGGGATGCGACCTGTCGAAGACATCGCATGCCCGCCCCTCTGGCATCATTGCGGCCGCCCAGATAGGCTCACCGCCGTGGCCCGGGAGAAGCCTGATCGCATGAGGTTCTTGTCACTTGTCATACTCGCCATCCTGTCGGCGGCAGATACCTGTTTCGCCGACCAACAAAGCAGCCTGTTTCGCGACGCCTACGCCTGTCCGAGTCGGGGACGTTCTTCCGTCTGCGTCTACGGGACGATCCCGAAGGACGCGCAGGTCACGGTGATCGCCAAGGGCTGGAAGAGCACGGCCCAGCCGAAGGAAAGGTTCTCGAACAAGAACGAGGAATTCCAGAACGGCATAGCGACGAGTACACGGCTGCAGGTCGCGACCCAGCCGCCGAAGGGCGCGTCGATGATCGCCGTCCTGGCTCCGGCGGACGCCGTCAACGAAATTAGGCTCGAGGAAATTCAGGACCGGGCTCTGGTCCAACGAATTGGCGAGCACATCAAGAGAACCAAGGAGCTCAAGCTCGCACCGGACATCCGCCTGCTGCAGACACGCCTGCTCAGACTTTCACCGACGATCCTGCTCTCAGAGACGTTTCTCAGCGCCCCCAACGAGGTGGCCGAACTGACCAAGCAACTTCCAAGCGGTTGCGAGGTCTGCCAGAAAGTACCGCTGGTGGTCGGAACAAACCTCTACGACCTCTTCAGGGAAGTCCGCCCCTCGCAGCAAAACGACACAGACCGCATTTGCGGCAGCATCAAGCTGGCCTTGACGCTATCCGGCCGAACCTATGCGCTCAGCAACGCTTTCATCTGCGAAAGCGATGCCATGTCGGCAACGCTGGTGCACGACCTTTCGGGATCAGCTCCAAAGCTGGTCCTCAAGACGGTGGGCGGCCTTTAGCAACCTTGCAGGGTGGGAATCAGCCCCGCCGTGCCGCCTCCAGCGCCTGCGGCGTGTCGATGTCCAGGAAGGCGCTCTCGCCGTCGACGGGCACTTCGGCGACCGCTTCGGTGTGCTTGGCGATCAGATGCCGCGCGCCGATGTCGCCGTCGAGCGTCATCAGCTCCCTGAAGAAGCGGCGCGACCACAGCACGGGGTTGCCGCGGCGGCCCTCGCTGACGGGCACGACGATCAGATTGCCGCGGTCGGGCGCGAAACTGTCGATGAGCCTGTCGATCAGGCCGGAATCGATCAGCGGCATGTCGCCGAGACACACAACCGCGCCGTCGCAGCTCTCGGGCACGGCCGCGATCCCGGCCTTCACCGAGCTGGCGATGCCGCCGGCGAACTCCGGATTGCGGACGAATGTCACCTTCAGGCCTTGCAGCGCCTGCTCGACGAGCTCGGCCTGGTGACCGGTGACGACGATCACCTCGGATGCCCTGGAGGCCAGCGCCTGCTCGGTCGCGAGGCGCACCAGCTTCTTGCCGTCGAGCTCGGCGAGCAGCTTGTTCGGCCCGCCCATCCGGGTCGAGCGTCCCGCCGCGAGCACGATGGCCGCGACCTGGCTGTTGCCCTCGGTCTCCGGCTTGGCGCGCGGCTGCGGCCGCGTCACGATCTCCATCAAGAGGCCGCCGACGCCCATGCCCATCAGCTCGGACCGCGTCACCTTGATGCCGGCGAGAAGCCGCATCAAGACCCAGTCAAAACCGTTCTCGACCGGCGAGCGCGCGCAGCCCGGCGCGCCCAGCACCGGCACCTCGCCGGCGCGGGCGATTAGCAGGAGATTGCCGGGGTCGACCGGCATGCCGAAATGCTCGATCTCGCCGCCGATGCCGGTGACAGCCGCCGGAATCACGTCGCGGCGGTCGGCAATCGCGGATGCGCCGAACACGATCACGAGCTCGGCGCCGAGGCCGAGCAATTCCTTGATCGCGGCCGACAGCGCCTGCTCTTCATGTGGGACCCGGCGCTCGGCAATGATGCTGGCGCCGGCCGGCGCCAGCCGTTCGGCGGTAACGCGCAGGGTCTTGTCGATCACCTTGGTGGACAGGCCCGGCAGCAGCGTCGAGACCACGCCGACGCGCTTGATCACGTAAGGCGCGATCTTCAATACGTCCTTGCCCGCGGCCCTCACCGCGGCATCGCGCAAACGCGCCTCGACGCCGAACGGGATGATCTTGACGGTGCCGACCATCTCGCCCTCGACCACCGGCTTGTAGGCGGCGAGCGTGGCAAAGGTGATGGCTTCGTCGATGTTGTTGATGCGGTCGACCGCGGCGCGGTCGATCACCAGCACGCCCCCTCGCGCGGCGAACAGATTGGCACGCCCGGTGAACGCGCGCTCGACATGGATGCCCTCGCCGCCGATGGCGAGCGCGATGCTGGCGGCCGCAACGTCCTCGGAGACGTCGCCCTCCTCCATGCGCACCACGACGATGTCCTTGATGCCGGCGCGCTCCAGCGACTCGACCTCGGCAGGTCCGATCGTCGTGCCCTTCTTCAGCACCAGCGATCTCTGGCGCAGGGTGTGGACGGTCACCCCGCCAATCGCGTCCCTCGGGCTCGCCGGGCCAAACTTCATGCCGCTTCTTCTTTTTCCTTGGGAGGCAGCCGAAGCACGGCCGTGATCTCGGCCATGATCGCCACCGCGATCTCGGACGGCGAGACCGCGCCGATCGCTAGCCCAATGGGCGCGTGGATGCGCGCGATGTCGCTTTCCCTGGCGCCCTGCGCCCGCAACCGGTCGCCACGCTTGGCATGCGTCTTCCGCGAGCCGAGCGCGCCGATGTAGAAGCAATTGCGCTCGAAGGCGTGCAGCAGCGCGGGATCGTCGATCTTGGGATCGTGAGTCACCGCAACGAACGCGGTATAGGCATCGACATTGAGCGGCGGCAGCGCCGTGTCGGGCCATTCGGCGATCAGCGGAATGTCGGGAAAGCGCTCGGGGCTCGCAAAGGCCGTGCGCGGATCGACCACGGTCACGTCGTAGCCGAGCGAGCGCGCCAGCGGCGCCAGGGCCTGGCTGATATGGACCGCGCCGATGATGACGAGCTTTGCCGTCGGCGCGTAGACGTTGAGGAACAGCTTCTTGCCGCCTGCCTCGACGCTGGCGCTCTTGCCCATGCGAAGCTGCTTCTCCAGCTCGGAGCGCAGCGGATCCCCGGCGAAATCCTTCGCCTTCACCAGCCGCTGCTCGCCGCTCTCGGTGTCGGTCACCAGAATGACCGGCCGGCGCGCGGCGCGCTCGGCATTGAGTTCGTGCAGGATCTGGAGCTTCACGGCTAGCCGACCTTCTCGACGAAGACGCGGATGGTGCCGCCGCAGGACAGCCCAACGTTCCAGGCGGTCTCGTCGGCGACGCCGAACTCCAGCATCTTTGGCTTGCCGCTCTCGATCACGTCCATGGCCTCCGTGACCACGGCGCCCTCGACGCAGCCGCCCGAGACGGACCCAAGAAATGTGCCTTCGTCGTTGATGACGAGGCTGGAGCCCGCGGGGCGCGGCGCCGAGCCCCAGGTTTCGACCACCGTCGCCAGCGCGACGCCACGGCCGGCCTTCTGCCAGTCCTCCGCCGCCTTCAGGATGTCCTCGTCGCGATCAAGCATGGCTGGCCTCTCAAGCTGCGGAGCGGATCAGGCTGCGGTGATGCGGCGGCAGCGGCTGGGAGAGCGTCGTGATCAGCTCCTGGATCGAACTCAAATTATGTACCGGGCGGAATTCGTCAACGTGGGGGAGCATCATTTTGATGCCCTGCGCCTTGGCCTCGAAGCCGCCAAACCGCAGCAGCGGGTTCAGCCAGATCAGCCGCCGGCAGGACCGGTGCAGCCGGTCCATCTCGAAGGCGAGCTTGGAATCGGCCTCCCGTTCCAGCCCGTCGGAGATCAGGAGCACGATGGCGCCCTGGCTCAGCACCCGCCGTGCCCACAATTTGTTGAAGTTGTGCAACGAGGCCGAGATGCGGGTGCCGCCGGCCCAGTCCTCGACCGAGGCCGAGCAGCTCGCCAGCGCCTCGTCCGGGTCGCGCTGGCGCAGCGCGCGGCTCACATTGGTGAGGCGTGTGCCGAACAGGAATACCGAGACGCGCTTGCGCGCATCCGTGATGGCATGCAAGAAATGCAGGAACAGGCGGGTGTACTCGCTCATCGAGCCCGAGATGTCGAGCAGCGCCACGATCGGCGCCGGCTTCTCGATCCGTCCGAGGCGATGGATGTCGATGATGTCGCCGCCGGTGCGGAGCGATGCGCGAAGCGTGCGGCGGAGGTCGAGGCGCAGACCGCGAGCATCGGGCCGTTGCCGGCGCGTCAGCAGCTCGGCCTGCGGCAGGTGCATGCGCTCGATGGCACGGAGCGCCTCGGCGATCTCCGCCGCGCTCATCTGCGCAAAATCCTTCTTCTGCAGGATCTCCTTGTCGGAGACCGACAGGCGCAAATCCTGCTCCTGGTGCTGCGGCGTCTCGGTCATGCGCGGCTGCGCCATCGCCTCCTGGACGCGGCGGGCGCCGGCTTTCGGCTTCTTCTTGGCCTCGTCCGGCAGCGGCACCGAATCCAGCATGTGCTTCCATTCTTCCGAAGCGCGGAAGAACAGGTTGAAGGCTTGGCTGAAGATCAACGCATGCTCATGGCGCTTGACGAAGATCGCCTCGAGCGTGGTGAAGACGTCGGCGCGGCTGCCGATCTCGATCACCTGCAGCGCGCTCATGGCATCGATGACCGCGCCCGGCCCGACCGGCAGGCCGGCCGCACGCAGCGCGCGGGCGAAGCCGACGATGTTGTCGGCAAATTGCTCGGTCTTTTCGGGGGCAAGGTGGTTGATGGCCATTGGTCTCGTATCCATCCCCTCGTCATTCCGGGGCGCGCCACTTGGCGCGAGCCCGGAATCCATTCATCCACCGTCGCCGCTGCCCGATGGATTCCGGGCTCGCGACTTCGTCGCGCCCCGGAATGACGAACTCAATTTGACGCGAGATCAGTTCTCGCTCGTCGCGTCCTTCAGCACCTTCTGCAGCGTGTCGCCCTGCATGCGGGTGATGTCGTCCTGGTACTTGAGCAGCGCGCCCAGCGTGTCGCCGACCACTTGCGGGGTCAGCGAGCGGGCATCGAGCTCCGACAGCGCCGTGGCCCAGTCGATGGTCTCGGCAACGCCCGGCGACTTGTAGAAGTCCTGGTTGCGCAGCGCCTGCACGAAGCGCACGACCTGCTGCGAAAGCTTGGCGGAGATGCCGGGCACGCGTGTCTTGACGATCGCGAGCTCGCGCTCGGCGGCGGGATAATCGACCCAGTGATAGAGGCAGCGCCGCTTCAGCGCGTCGTGGATCTCGCGGGTACGGTTGGAGGTGATGATGACGATCGGCGGATGCGGCGCCTTCACGGTGCCGAATTCGGGGATGGTCACCTGGAAGTCACTGAGGATCTCGAGCAGGTAGGCCTCGAACGCTTCGTCGGCACGGTCGAGCTCGTCGATCAGCAGCACCGGCGGACCGGCGACGTCAGGCTCCAGCGCCTGGAGCAGCGGCCGCTTGATCATGTAGCGGTCGGCGAAGATATCGCTCGAAAGCTGATCGCGATCAGTGTCGCCCGCGGCTTCCGCCATCCGGATCGCGATCATCTGCGACGCGCTGTTCCACTCATACACCGCGGAGGAGACGTCGAGGCCTTCATAGCACTGCAGGCGGATCAGCTTCCGCCCCAGCGCCGCCGAGAGCACCTTCGCGATCTCGGTCTTGCCGACGCCGGCCTCGCCTTCCAGGAACAGCGGTCGGCCCATACGCAGCGACAGATACGTCACTGTCGCCAGCGAGCGCTCAGCGAGATAGCCGCGCGACGTCAGGAGTTCGAGCATCGCATCGACCGATGCCGGCAAAGCACCGGAAGAAGTGGCCGCTGAAGTCATGAAAAAGCCAGTCTCGCTACGCCCTCACCGGGGACAGGTCTGGACCGAGGAATGAGGTCAGCTCATTCCTTGGCATTGGCGGCATCGACGGCGCGCCGCGTCAGCACGCCGATGAGATGCGCGCGGTATTCGGCGCTGCCGTGGATGTCGCTGTTGAGGCCTTCTGCCGGTACGGCGATGCCCTCCAGCGCCTTCGAGGCGAAGCGCTTCTTCAAGGCTTCCTCGAATGCGGTGATGCGAAACACGCCTTCGGAGCCCGCACCGGTGACGGCAACGCGCACGTCCGAAGGACGCCGCGCCACGAACACCCCGACCAGCGCATAGCGCGAAGCCTGGTTGCGGAACTTGACGTAAGCGGCCTTCTTCGGCAGTGGGAACATCACCTTGGTGATGATCTCATCCGCTTCGAGCGCGGTCGTGAACAGGCCCTGGAAGAACTCTTCCGCCTTGAGGCGGCGCTTGTTGGTGACGATGGTGGCCCCGAGCGCGAGCACTGCGGCCGGATAATCGGCGGTCGGATCGTTGTTGGCGAGCGAGCCGCCGATCGTGCCCTTGTGACGCACGGCGGGATCGCCGATCTGGCTGGCGAGATTCGCCAGCGCCGGAATGGCCTCACCGACGATGGCGGAGCTGGCGACCTCGGCATGCTTGGCGGTGGCGCCGATCACCAGCGAGCGGCCCTTCATCTCGATCGCATTGAGCCCCTCGATATGGGAGAGGTCGACCAGGTGCGGCGGGCTCGCGAGGCGCTGCTTCATGACCGGAATCAGTGTGTGGCCGCCGGCGATCACCTTGGCGTCCTCGTTCTTCACCAGGAGGTTGGCCGCCTGGCGAACGGTCCCAGGGCGATGATATTTGAATTCGTACATCTGTATGTCCTGATCGCGGGAGGCGCGTTACGCGAGGTCGGATTTGGCCATCGCCTTGGCGCCGGCGGAGATCGAGGCGACGATGTTCTGGTAGCCCGTGCAGCGGCAGAGATTGCCTTCGAGCTCCTCGCGAATGGTGTGGTCGTCGAGCTCATGGCCCTTGCGGTGCACGATATCGATCGCGGTCATGATCATGCCGGGCGTGCAGAAGCCGCACTGCAGGCCGTGGTGCTCGCGGAAGGCCTCCTGCATCGGATGCAGCGGCGCGCCGTCGGCAGCCAGCCCCTCGATCGTCTTGACCTCGTGGCCGTCGGCCATCACCGCAAGCGTGGTGCAGGACTTCACGGCCTTGCCGTCGAGATGCACGACGCAGGCGCCGCACTGCGAGGTGTCGCAGCCGACATGGGTGCCCGTCAGCCGCAGATTCTCGCGCAGGAATTGCACCAGAAGCGTTCGGGGGTCGACGTTGGCCGTCACAGGATTGCCGTTCACGATGAGGGAGATTTTTGCCATAAGCACTCTCTGTCAGCGCCCCGACGGGTCCCGTCGAAGCGGTTCTTATAATTATTCCAACCCATCATATGGGCCATTATGCCCCGGGGCAACATCACCCCGGGCGCAAGGCGCCATGCCGAAGGCGCTATGCTAAGGGTATTGGACCTTCAGCTCTGTACGGCCTTGGCGAAGTTCGCGAAAAACTCGTCGGCCAGCTTCTTGGCGGCACCGTTGATGAGGCGCTGGCCGAGCTGCGCCAACTTGCCGCCGATCTGCGCCTCGACGTCGTAGGAGAGCAGCGTGCCGCCGTCCTTCTCGGCGAGCTTGACCGCCGCGCCGCCCTTGGCGAATCCGGCCACCCCGCCCTCGCCCTCACCGGAAATCTTGTAGCCGTTCGGCGGGTCGAGATCGGACAGCGTGACCTTGCCCTTGAAGCGCGCCGACACCGGCCCGACCTTCATCTTCGCCGTCGCGCGGAAGCCGCCGTCGTCGGTCTTCTCCAGCTCCTCGCAGCCGGGGATGCAGGCCTTCAGCACCTCGGGATCGTTGAGCTTGGCCCACACGGCCTCGCGCGGCGCCGCAAGCTGGACTTCGCCGTTCATTGTCATGGCCATGAGGGTGCCTCCCGGATCGCGTAACTATAATGCTGATCAAGTAACGCAGCGAAGCGGCAAAGGAAAGACCGGCGCCCGGTCACGTGCAATGCATATTCGCAACTGCAAAATGACGTGTGCGGGCGGTGGGGGATTGGCAGGACCGGGCCATGATGATTAGGTCGCGCGCAACATGAGCACATCCATCTCCCCCCTGCTCGCACCGATGCTGTCGAGCGCCGCCATGCGCGCGGTCTGCGACGATCGGTCGACCTTGCAGAACATGCTCGATTTCGAGGCAGCCTTGGCACGCGCCGAAGCCGCCAGTGCGGTGATTCCCGCATCCGCCGTCGGACCGATCGAGGCGGCGTGCAAGGCCGATGGCTTCGACATGGCCGCACTGGCCGAGGCCGCGACGCGGTCGGGCAATCTCGCGATTCCCCTGGTCAAGATGCTGACCGCCAGTGTCGGCAAGAAAGACGCGGAGGCCGCGCGCTACGTGCATTGGGGCGCGACCAGCCAGGACGTCATCGACACCGCGACCATGCTGATGCTCCGCGCCGGCATCGCGGCGCTGGATGCCGACCTCAGCCGCGCCATCAAGGGCTTTGCCGCACTGGCGCGCAGCCATCGCAACACCGCGATGGTGGCGCGGACCTGGCTCCAGCACGCGCTGCCGATGCCATTCGGGCTGAAGGCCGCCGAATACGCCTCGAGCCTTGCCCGCGCCCGCTGCCGCCTGCGGCGGCTCTCCCGCGAGGGCCTCGCGCTGCAATTCGGCGGCGCCGCCGGCACGCTCGCGGCGCTCGGCGACAAGGGGCTCGCGGTGGCCGAACGCCTGGCGCAGGAGCTCGATCTGCCGCTGCCCGAGGCGCCCTGGCATACCCATCGCGACCGCATCGCCGAGGCCGCATCCTGCTTCGCCATTCTCGCCGGCAGCTGCGGCAAGATCGCGCGCGACGTCTCGCTGCTGATGCAGACCGACGTCGCCGAAGCGTTCGAGCCGGCCGGCGAAGGCCGCGGCGGCTCCTCGACTATGCCGCACAAGCGCAACCCGGTCGCAGCCGCGAGCGCGCTGGGCGCTTCCACCATGGCCCCGCAGCTCGCCGCGACAATCTTCGCCGCCCAAGTGCAGGATCACGAACGCAGCGCAGGCCCCTGGCACGCGGAATGGCCGACGCTGCCGCAATTGATGCTGGTCACGTCAGGCGCGCTGGCTGCCGTCGTCGACATCGCCGAGGGTCTCGAGGTCGATGCGGCGCGCATGCGCAGCAATCTCGATGCGACGCATGGGTTGATCATGGCCGAGGCCGTCACCTTCGCGCTCGCCGAAGCCATCGGCAAGAGCGATGCACATCATCTCGTCGAGGCCGCGAGCAAGCGTGCCGTCGCCGAGAAGAAGCATCTGCGCGAGGTGCTGTCGGCCGATTCGCAAGTCACCGCGCACCTTACGGCGGAAAAAATTGCGGCATTGTTCGAGCCGATGGCCTATCAAGGGGCGTCACAGGCGCTGATCGACCGCCTGCTCGACAACCTCGACCGCGAATAAGAACCGCAAGATACGACGGAGACGCCGCATGCCCATGATCGATGCCGACGGATGCCTCCTCAACGTCTCCGTGGAAGGCCGCGACGGCGGGCCGACCTTGATGCTGTCGAACTCGCTCGGCTGCACGCTGCAGATGTGGGAGCCGCAGATGAAGGCGCTGACGCAGGTGTTCCGCGTCATCCGCTACGACCGCCGCGGCCACGGCAAGTCCAACGTCCCGCCCGGCCCCTACACGATGGAGCGCTTCGGCCGCGACGTGCTTGCGATCCTCGACGATCTCAACATCGAGAAGGTGCATTGGTGCGGCTTGTCGATGGGCGGCATGGTCGGGCAATGGCTCGGCGCCAATGCGCCCGAACGGTTCGGCAAGCTCATCCTCGCCAATACGTCCTGCTACTACCCCGATCCAACAAACTGGCACAACCGCATCAAGGCGGTAAAAGAGGGTGGCATCGCCGCGGTCGCGGACGCCGTGATCGCGGGCTGGCTCACCCAGGATTTTCGCGAGCGCGAACCTGCGATCACCGCGAAGATGAAAGCGATGCTGCTCGCCTCGCCTGTCGAGGGTTATCTCGCCTGCTGCGAGGCGCTGTCGGCGCTCGACCAGCGCGCGCTGCTGCCGAAAATCAAAAGCCCGACGCTGGTGATCGCCGGCCGCCACGACGTGGCGACGCCGATCTCGGCGGCCGAATTGATCCGCTCCAGCATTCCCGGCGCCAGCATGACCATCATCGACGCCGCGCACATTTCGAACGTCGAGCAGCCGCATGCGTTCACGGATGCGGTGGTGGGGTTCCTGACGCAGCGCTAGCAACAACCCGTCATTGCGAGGAGCGTAGCGACGAAGCAATCCAGTCCGTCTCCGCGGGCACATTTCTGGATTGCTTCGCTGCGCTCGCAATGACGAAAGAGGAGAAACACCATGGACGACCAGAAGCGCCGCGATGGCGGCATGAACGTGCGCCGCAAGGTGCTGGGCGATGCCTGGGTCGACAAGTCGATCGCGAACCGCAACGCCTTCAACACCGACTTCCAGGACCTGATCACCCGTTACGCCTGGGGCGAGATCTGGACGCGGCCGCATTTCGACGAGCGCACGCGCCGCGTGCTGGTGATCGGCACCATGGTCGCGCTCGGGCAATGGGACGAATTCCGCCTGCACGTGCGTGCGGCGCTCGCTGAGGGCGGCTTCACGCCCGAGGACATCAAGGAGATCCTGCTGCAGCAGGCGATCTATTGCGGCGTGCCGGCCGCCAACCACGCCGTCAAGGAAGCCTCAGCGATTGTGCAGGAGCTCGGCCTGCTCAAGACCTAGAGGCTGAAGATTCGGCGGTGCGGCGACCTCGGCCACCTTCGGCGCAGCTGCCGGCTTCTCGATCACGAGCACGACCGCGGCACCGAGCAGCATCAGGAGCTCGGTGGCGTGCAGCCGAAGCGCAGCCAGCTCGCCGACCTTCGAGGCCATCACCATGCTGGCAAAGGAGATCAGGCTGCCGATTGCCAGCGCAATACCGAGCGCCTCGTCGCTGCCGCCGCCCTTGCGGGTGCGGGGAATGCAGAGCAGCACGAGGTAGATCGCAAAGAACGCCACCACGGTCAGCCGTCCGAGCGCCAGCAGCCAGGCGGCACGTACCGTGTCCATGCCCGCCATCTGCAGATGGTCGCTCAGGTACAGCGCCACCGCGACGCTCGGCCGCTCGTAGAGGCCGCGCACGGGCGCCACGATGATGCTGAAGGCTATGAGGCTCCAGACGGGAATGAAATAGGCCGCCAGCAGCGCGCCGTTGACCGAGCCGATCCGCCAGTTCCTGAACATGCCGCTTCCCGCCTGGTTTGCCGAGCCTTCGATGGAAGGCGGCGGCCATGCCGGAGCTAACTCGCATCAGACTGTGGCGGCAATTTAAACCCTTTGTTTACCTTAACTGCCCGCCCGCTTTCGTCATTCCGGGGCGGCTCGCAGAGCCGAACTATGGTGCACAATTGCACAGCCGAGAATCTCGAGATTCCCCGGTGCGCAGTTGCGCACCTGAGGTCTGGTGCTGACGCACCTCCCGGAATGACGGGCAAACGATGGCCCCAAGAAAAAAGGCCCCGCCTTCCGGCGGGGCCTCTCCTCACTCCTGGGTTCCCAAACTCGCTATTCCTGGTCGCGCTGGCCGCCCTGCTGCTGGCCCGGGCGATCGCCCTGGCGCGGATCCTGCTGCTGCTGTCCGGGTTTCTGACCCCCACCCTGCTGCTGCCCGGGGCGCTGCTGGCCGGGGTTCTGGTTCTGCTGACCCGGATTCTGGTTCTGCTGCTTCGTCATTCGGGGAAACTCCCTTGTTGGACGTCAGAGGCAAGACAACGGCCTGCATCCACTTTGGTTGCCTTGGGGACCAGGTTCCTCGCAGGACCGAGGGAACCCGGCACTGAAATGATCTCTGTACAAGCCTTAAGGCGGAGACCGGGCCAGTTGCAGCCGCCAGTTCCCTCCTGTTACAAAACCTGGTGAACGCTCAAGGGCTGCCGGGGCCCAAGAACTCTCTGCAAGAGCTCCCTTTGAGCCGCGTCAAGTTTGGGTACGGCAGCTTATGGATTATTTCGCCCAGCAGCTCATCAACGGCCTCGTGCTCGGCTCAATCTACGGCCTGATCGCGATCGGCTACACGATGGTTTACGGCATCGTCGGCATGATCAACTTCGCCCATGGCGACGTCTTCATGATCGGCGGCTTCATCGCCCTCATCACCTTCCTGATCCTGATCTCGCTCGGCCTCACGGCCGTTCCCGTGATCCTGCTCTTGGTGCTGCTTGTCTCGATGGCGATCACGGCGCTCTATGGCTGGACTATCGAGCGCATCGCCTACCGGCCGCTGCGCCATTCCTTCCGCCTCGCCCCGATGCTGTCGGCCATCGGCATGTCGTTCGTGCTGACGAATTATTCGCAAGTGGCGCAAGGCGCCCGGGTCAAGCCGATCCCGCCCGTCATCACCGGCGGCTATACGCTGCATGAAAGCGCGGACGGCTTCGTCATCCAGCTCTCCAACATCCAGATCATCGTCGTCATCACCACCATCGTGCTGCTGGCCATCTTCACCTGGCTGGTGTCGAACACCCGGCTCGGGCGCGACATGCGCGCCTGCGAGCAGGATCAGACCATGGCGGCGCTGCTCGGCGTCAACGTCGACCGCACCATCTCCATGACCTTCGTGATCGGCGCGGCGCTCGCCGCCGTCGCGGGCCTGATGTACCTGCTCTATTACGGCCTGGTCGACTTCTTCATGGGCTTCGTCGCCGGGATCAAGGCCTTCACGGCCGCGGTGCTCGGCGGCATCGGCTCCCTGCCCGGCGCCATGCTCGGCGGGCTTTTGATCGGCCTGATCGAGACGTTCTGGTCGGCCTATTTCTCGGTCGAGTACAAGGACGTTGCGGCGTTCTCGATCCTGATCGTCGTGCTGATCTTCATGCCGACCGGCCTGCTCGGCCGTCCCGAAGTCGAAAAAGTCTAACGGATCGGCCGCGTGACAGCACCCTCGACCCACACGACCAAACCTGCAACGGGCACCGCCGCCCTCCTCAAGACCGCCTTCATCAACGCCCTCATTGCGCTGGTGCTGTTCTCGCTGATGGTCGGCATCCGCACCGAGGCGGGGCCCGAGGGCCAGCTCACCTACTGGACGCGATTCGGCGAGCTCGCCTCCCTCGTCGCCGCGGTGTTCGGCGGCTCGATCGCGATCGAGCTGCTCAGGCAATGGATCGGCCCTGCCGGCACCGAGACGCTCGTGCCGCCGGCGGTGCAGAAGGGCATGTCGCTGGTCGGCCGCTATCTTGCGCCCGCGCTGCTGATCTTCACGCTGCTGGTGCCCGTGATCTTCTATAACCAGCGCTATATCCTCGACCTCGCCATTCTCGTGCTCACCTATGTGATGCTGGGCTGGGGCCTCAACGTCGTGGTCGGGCTCGCCGGCCTGCTCGATCTCGGCTACGTCGCGTTCTATGCGGTCGGCGCCTATTCCTATGCGCTGCTCGCCACCAATTTCGGCTGGTCGTTCTGGATCTGCCTGCCGCTCGCCGGCATCCTCGCCGCATTCTGGGGCGTGCTGCTCGGCTTCCCCGTGCTGCGCCTGCGCGGCGACTATCTCGCCATCGTGACGCTCGCCTTCGGCGAGATCATCCGCCTCGTCCTGATCAACTGGCAGGATCTGACCGGCGGACCGAACGGCGTATCCGGTATTCCGCGTCCGACCCTGTTCGGCATTCCGCTCGACAGGAGCGACGATGGGTTGGCCGCCCTGCTCCGCATCGAGTATTCGCCGACCCACCGCATCGTCTTCCTGTTCTATCTGATCCTGGCGCTGGCGCTGCTCACCAATTGGGTGACGATCCGCCTGCGCCGGCTGCCGATCGGGCGCGCCTGGGAAGCCTTGCGCGAGGACGAGGTCGCCTGCCGCGCGCTTGGCATCAACACCACGACGACCAAGCTCACGGCGTTCGCGACCGGCGCCATGTTCGGTGGCTTCGCCGGCGCCTTCTTCGCCACCCGGCAGGGCTTCATCAGCCCGGAATCGTTCACCTTCCACGAATCGGCGCTGGTGCTCGCCATCGTCGTGCTCGGCGGCATGGGCTCGCAGCTGGGCGTCGCGCTGGCGGCGCTGACCATGATCGGCGGGTTCGAGCTGTTCCGCGGCCTCGAAAACTATCGCATGCTGGTGTTCGGCTGGGCGATGGTGCTGATCATGATCTGGCGGCCACGCGGCCTGGTCGGCCATCGCGCGCCGACCGTCTACCTGAAGAAGTCGCAGGCCATCTCCTCCGACCTCGTCAAGGAAGGCCACGGATGAGCCGCAGCACGATCCTCAGCGTCGACCGGCTGACCATGCGCTTCGGCGGCATCGTCGCCGTGCAAGATCTCTCGTTCGCCGCCGAGCGGAAGAAGATCACCGCGCTGATCGGGCCGAACGGTGCCGGCAAAACCACCGTGTTCAACTGCATCACCGGCTTCTACAAGCCGACCGGCGGGTCGATTCGCCTGACCCATGACGACGGCAGGGAAATCGCGCTGGAGCGGCTCAACGATTTCCGCATCGCCAAGCAGGCCAAGGTCGCCCGCACGTTCCAGAACATCCGCCTGTTTCCCGGCATGACGGCGCTGGAGAACCTGATGGTGGCGCAGCACAACGCGTTGATGCACGCCTCGGGCTTCACCTTGCTCGGCCTCGTCGGCGCGCCCGCCTACCGCGAGGCCGAAAAGCGCGCGATCGATCTTGCCACCGACTGGCTGAAGCGGGTCAACCTGCTCGACCGCGCCGACGATGCCGCCGGCAATTTCGCCTATGGCGACCAGCGCCGGCTGGAAATCGCGCGCGCGATGTGCACCGAGCCCGCGCTGCTGTGCCTGGACGAACCCGCCGCCGGCCTCAACGCGCGAGAGAGCGCGGCGCTGAACGAGCTCCTGCTTTCGATCCGCAACGACCTGGGAACGTCGATCCTCCTGATCGAACATGACATGTCGGTGGTGATGGAGATCTCCGACCACATCGTGGTGATGGATCACGGCGTGAAGATCGCACAAGGCACGCCGCGCGAGGTGCGCGACGATCCCAAGGTGATCGCCGCCTATCTCGGCACCGACGAGGAAGAAGCCGCGGCCGTCATGGAGAGCGGATCGTGACGGCGGCGCCCCCCCTGCTCGCGATCCGGGGCCTGCGCGCGGCCTACGGCAAGATCGAGGCTCTGAAGGGCGTCGACGTCGACATCAATGCGGGCGAGATCGTGGCGCTGATCGGCGCCAACGGCGCCGGCAAGTCGACGCTGATGATGACGATCTTCGGCAAGCCGCGCGCCCGCGCCGGGCAGATCCTGTACGAGGGCAAGGACATCACGGCCGTCCCGACCCACGAGATCGCCCATTTGCGCATCGCGCAGTCGCCCGAAGGCCGCCGCATCTTCCCGCGCATGAGCGTCGCCGAGAACCTCCAGATGGGGGCCGACGTCACCGAGAGCACGCCGGCGGAACGGGAGAGCACGCTCGAGCGCGTGTTCGCCCTGTTTCCCCGCCTGAAGGAGCGTTTCGCCCAGCGCGGCGGAACCCTGTCCGGCGGCGAGCAGCAGATGCTCGCGATCGGCCGCGCCTTGATGAGCCGCCCTCGCCTGCTCCTGCTCGATGAACCCTCGCTGGGGCTCGCCCCGCTCATCGCGCGGCAGATTTTCGACGCCATCCGCACACTGAACCGGCAGGACGGCCTGACCGTGCTGATCGTCGAGCAAAACGCCAACCATGCCCTCAAGCTCGCCCACCGCGGCTATGTCATGGTCAATGGCCTGATCACGCTGGCCGGCAGCGGCGCCGAATTGCTGCAGCGCCCCGAAATCCGGGCCGCTTATCTGGAAGGCGGACGGCACTAACCCGGGCCCCGCCCTGCGCGAGGATGCGGCTAGATATCTTGGCGTATGCCCGTATTTTGCCGGTGACTTCTCCTCGAATTCATTCAAGAATGGCGCCGGTTTGAACCGGGCATGCCCGGCAACTTCCACAGGCGACCACCCGCGAGGTATCTCATGAAATCACTGAAGCTCATCGGTCTGGCATTCGGCGCATCGCTCGCGCTGTCGAGCGCGGCATTCGCGCAGGATGTCACCGTCGCAGTCGCAGGCCCGATGACCGGCGGCGAGTCCGCCTTCGGCCGCCAGATGAAGAACGGCGCCGAGATGGCCGTGGCCGACATCAATGCCGCCGGTGGCGTCAACGGCAAGAAGCTCGCGCTCAACGCCGAGGACGACGCCTGCGATCCGAAACAGGCCCGCTCGATCGCGGAAAAGATCGCCGGCGCCAAGATCCCGTTCGTCGCCGGCCATTTCTGCTCGTCGTCTTCGATCCCTGCCTCTGAAGCCTATGCGGACGGTAACGTCCTGCAAATCACCCCGGCTTCGACCAACCCGCTCTTCACCGAGCGCAAGCTGTGGAACGTGGCCCGGGTGTGCGGCCGCGACGACCAGCAGGGCCTGATCGCCGCGCAGTACATCGCCAAGAACTACAAGGGCAAGAACATCGCGATCCTCAACGACAAGACCACCTACGGCAAGGGTCTTGCCGACGAGACCAAGAAGGCGCTCAACAAGGCCGGCATTACCGAGAAGATGTACGAATCCTACAACAAGGGCGACAAGGACTTCAATGCGATCGTCTCGCGCCTGAAGAAGGATAATGTCGAACTCGTCTATGTCGGCGGTTACCATCAGGAAGCCGGCCTCATCCTGCGCCAGATGCGCGATCAGGGCCTGAAGACGGTGCTGATGTCGGGCGACGCGCTCGCCGACAAGGAGTACGCCTCCATCACCGGTCCCGCCGGCGAAGGCACGCTGTTCACCTTCGGTCCCGACCCGCGCAACAAGCCGACCGCGAAGAAGATCGTCGAGGCGTTCAAGGCCAAGGGCATCGATCCGGAAGGCTATACGCTCTATACCTACGCTGCGCTGCAGGTCTGGACGCAGGCGGTCAAGAAGGCCGGTACCACCGACGCCAAGAAGGTCATGGAGACCATCAAGGCCGGCAAGTGGGACACGGTGCTCGGCCCGATCGAGATTGACGCCAAGGGCGACCTCAAGCAGATCGACTATGTCGTCTACAAGTGGGACGCAAAGGGCAATTACGCCGAGCTCGGCGCCAAGGGCTCCTGATCAAGGGCTCTTGATCCAGAATGCTCTTCGGGGATCCCGATCAGCGATCCCCCGAAGGCTCCCGCCATCGCGACCACGCCCCGGCTTGCCGGGGCGTTCTTTTGCCGGTCAGACCGCGGCCGAAATCTCGCCGCCGGCCGCGGCCTGGGCCTTCCGCAGGGCCTGCAGCAGATCGTTCGGCCGAAACGACTTTTGCAGGCCGACCACGTTGGCGAGGTGGGGCGATTGGTCCATGAAATCGAGTGCCGTCATCCCGGATACCGCAATCACCGGCAGCGCCGGCGCGCGTTCGCGCAAGGCGGTGATGACGTCGACGCCGCTGGTATCACCGAGGAAGATGTCCACATTCGCCGCGTCAAAGCGGCCTTCCGCAAAGGCCTTCAGCCCCGCCGCGCCGCTTTCGGCCTCCACGACCTCGAAATGGTTGACCCGAAGCACGATCGCCACATCGCACGGACGTCCTTCTGGTCGTCGATGATGAGAACGCGGGGCATAGGGCAAACTCCCGATCTCGACATCAAAATCGCCTGTTTCAAACCTGGAACCGGCCGCGGCGGCAGGGCATTATGACACCGCCCCGTAAAGCGCCCCTTACCGATCACTGTTCCGTGCGCTCACCGAAATTAGGTAAGCTGTAACCCTCGGTTGAGTCGTAAACCGGTTCCGTTGACCACCCGCGCCCAGAACCCGCTACGATGAACGGACAGCCGGCCAATGAGACTAGCGGAGATGCTTAAGCCCACCGACTCGCGCGAGATGGACGTGCCGGCGGCGATCGACCGAAGCACATTTCTGTCGACCCTGCCGGCCACCGGGGCCGACCGCACCGCAGCATTGACGATCGTCGGTGTATCCTCGCTCCTGTTCGCCGCAGCCGTGCCCTTCGCTGGTACCCCGCTCCTGCCGGTCCCCGCCTTTGTCGCCAGCTATCAATCCGCGCTGGCCGTGAGCGACATCGTCACGGCCGTGCTGCTGCTGTCACAATTTGCGATTCTGCGGACCCGCGCGCTGCTGTGGCTCGCGGGCGGCTATCTCTTCACCGCGGCGGCGGCGCTGGTTCATGCCCTCACCTTCCCAGGGCTGTTCGCCCCGACGGGACTCCTGGGCGCGGGCCGGCAGACCACGGTGTGGCTCTACATGATCTGGCACGCCGGCTTTCCGCTCTGCGTGATGGCATATGCCTGGCTGAAGGAACAGGACGGTGGGCCCCGGATCCGCGGCGCGGTAAGCAAGGCGATTTATGCCTGCGGGCTCAGCGTGGTCGCCGCGATGGCGGTCTTCGCCTGGATCGTCACCGCGCAGCACGATCTGTTGCCGGTGCTGTTGAGCGAGGGCCGCTACACGGCAACCATGATCGGCGTCGTGTCCTTCGTGTGGTCGCTGAGCTTTGCCGCGCTGATCTCGCTCTGGTTCCGCAAGCCGCATACGGTGATCGACATCTGGCTCATGGTGGTCATGTGCGCCTGGCTGTTCGACATCGCCCTGTCGGCGATCGTCAACGTCGCGCGCTTCGATCTCGGATTCTATGCCGGCCGGCTCTACGGCCTCGCCGCGGCGACCTTCGTGCTGGCGGTGCTCCTGGTCGAGAATGTCCGCCTCCAGGCGCGTACAGTGGGCCTCGTCGGAAAGCTGCGCCAGCAATCGGCCTCGGAACGCGACTATTTCGGCAAACGCCTCGCGCTGTACGGCGCCGTGGTCGAATCCTCCAATGACGCGATCATCACCAAGTCGCTCGACGGCATCATCACCGGCTGGAACAAGGCCGCCGAAAATCTGTTCGGCTACGCCGCCGCCGAGGCCGTCGGCAAGCCGATCGACATCATCGTGCCGCCGGATCGCAAGGGCGAAATCAGAAGCATCCTCAACCAGATCGCCAGCAACGAGTCGATCGCCCAGCACGAGACGGTCCGAATCCGGAAAGACGGCCGCCCGCTCAACGTCGTCCTAAACGTCTCACCGCTGCGGACCGACGATGGAGAGATCATCGGCGCTTCCAAGATCGCCCACGACATCACCGAAGAAAAGCAGGCCAGAGAGAAGCTGCGCCGCGAGACCGAGGAACGCCAGCGCATCTTCGAGACATCGCAGGACCTGATCCTGGTCACTGACGGCTATGGCAATTTCATCCAGGTCAGCCCGAGCGTGCGGAACATTCTCGGCTACGCTCCCGAGGACATGGTCGGGCACAGCGCGACCGAATTCATCCATCCCGACGATCTCGAGAAGACGCGGAACGAGATGCGTGCAGCCCGTCGCGGCGCGGTCAAGCGCAGCTTCGAGGCGCGCTACTACCATTACGACGGTCACGACGTCACGCTGAACTGGATGGGCACGTGGTCGGAGCCGGTGAAACGCCACTTCTTCATCGGCCGCGACCTCACCGACAAGCAGGCCGCCGAAGCCCAGCTCCGGCAGGTCCAGAAAATGGACTCGATCGGCCAGTTGACTGGCGGCGTCGCGCACGACTTCAACAACGTGCTGACGGTGATCACGGGCACGATCGGCATTCTCAGCGACGCGGTCGCCGACCGGCCCGAGCTTGCCGCGATCACCAAGCTGATCGACGACGCCGCCGAGCGCGGCGCGCAGCTGACCAAGCATCTGCTCGCCTTCGCCCGCAAGCAGCCGCTCCAGCCGCGGGAGATCGACGTCAACGCACTGGTGCTCGAAGCCGCCAAGCTCTTGCATCCGACGCTCGGCGAGCAGATCACCATCATGCCGCAGCTCACCGAGGATGCCTGGCCAACGCTGGTCGACCCGGGCCAGCTCTCCACCGCGATCCTCAATCTCGCGCTGAACGCGCGCGACGCCATGCCCGAGGGCGGCACCCTGGTGCTGGAGACCCGCAACATCTTCCTCGACGACGGCTATGCCAGCATGAACCCCGACGTCGTTGCCGGCAATTACGTGATGATCGCAGTCAGCGACACCGGCAGCGGAATTCCTGCCGAGCTGATCGACCGGGTGTTCGATCCCTTCTTCACGACCAAGGAGGTCGGCAAGGGCACTGGCCTCGGCCTCAGCATGGTGTTCGGCTTCGTCAAGCAATCGGGCGGGCACATCAAGATCTACAGCGAGGAAGGCCACGGCACGAGCGTGAAGATCTACCTGCCGCGCTCGACAGGTGTGCAGGAGACCGAGTTCGAATCGCTCCAGAATGCGCCAATCACCGGCGGTAACGAGAAGATCCTGATCGTCGAGGACGATGCCTTGGTGCGGCAGTATGTCGTGACGCAGGTCAAGAGCCTCGGCTATACCGCGCTCGAGGCCGCCAACGGCGCAGAGGCGCTCAATATCATCGACAGCGACGAGACCATCGACCTGCTGTTCACCGACATCATCATGCCCGGCAACATGAACGGCCGCCAGCTGGCGGACGAAGCGCACAAGCGCCGCCCCGACCTGAAGACGCTGTTCACCTCGGGCTACACCGAGAACGCCATCGTCCATCACGGCCGGCTCGATTCCGGCGTGCTGCTGCTGGCCAAGCCCTACCGCAAGTCCGAGCTCGCCAAGATGCTGAGGACCGCGCTCGCCGGTTGAGCCTGCGGCATTGCTGCGCTATCGCATATCGCGAATTCTCAAACACGAGGCCGCCTTGAAGAACCTTCTCACCGATATCGCCGGCGTCCGGGTCGGCCACGCCGAAGATTCGAAAGTCGGTTCCGGCGCGACCGCGATCATCTTCGATTCTCCTGCGATCGCCGCGATCGACGTGCGTGGCGGCGGCCCCGGCACGCGCGAGGATGCACTGCTCGATCTCGCCAACACGGTCGAGCGCGTCGACGCCATCGCGCTGTCGGGCGGCTCGGCCTTCGGCCTCGACACCGGCGGCGGCGTGCAGGCCTGGCTCGCCGAGCAGGGCCGCGGCCACCGCGTTCGCGAAGCGCTGATCCCGATCGTGCCGGGGGCGATCCTATTCGACCTGCTCAATGGCGGCGACAAGGCCTGGGGGCGCTTCTCGCCCTATCGCGACCTCGGCTATGCCGCAGCGACTGCCGCCACCAACGCGGATTTCGCGCTTGGCAGCGCCGGCGCCGGCTTCGGCGCCACCACCGCGACGTTCAAGGGCGGGCTCGGCTCGGCATCGGCCGTGACGCCGAGCGGAATCAAGGTCGCGGCGATCGTCGCCGTCAATGCCGTGGGCAGCGTCACCGTCGGCGTTGGCCCGTGGTTCTGGGCGGCGCCGTTCGAGGTGGACGGCGAATTCGGTGGACGCGGCCTGCCGGACAAGTTCACCGAGGACATGCTCCGCATGCGCATCAAGGGCGGTCCTGCCGCGAGCGCGCGCGAGAACACCACCATCGGCGCCGTCGTGACCAACGCGGTGCTGACCAAGCCGCAGGCCAAGCGGCTGGCGATGATCGCGCATACCGGCTTCGCCCGCGCGATCTATCCGGTGCATGCGCCGACCGACGGCGACGTGCTGTTCGCCGCCGCCACCTGCGAAAAGCCGATCGAGCCGCTGGTTGGTCTCACCGAGCTCGGCACGATCGCCGCCAACGTGGTCGCCCGCGCGATCGCCCGCGGCGTCTACAGCGCGACGGCCCTACCGTTTCCGGGCGCGCAGGCGGCTTGGAAGGACCGGTTCGGCTAGAAACGAAACCGTCACCCAAGCGTTACCCGGCGGACAAGGTGTGCGGCCATGCCCTCTTCCGTGATCCGCTTCTTTTGCTATGCGCCAGATAGACGCGAGCTGAAGGTGACGTTCGTCAGCGGGCGCCTCTATGTCTATGAGGATGTTCCGCCCGAGATCGCTGCCGCGTTCAGGGATGCGCGCGCAAAAGGAACGTTCTTCAATCGCGAGATCCGCGACCGCTATGCCTGTCGTGACATCACGCACGAACCTGCCGGTTAGCTTCGGGATGGGCTCACACGCTGATCGACATCGATGAAGCTGCTGATCCCGCGCTGGCCTGCGCCTGGCGCTGCATCATCTGCCCGAACCAATCATAAGGCGAATTGCCGCCTCCTTTCGCATTCGACGAGCTGGCGGCGCCCGGCACCGTGGTCGACATCTTGAAGCCGTCGGCATAGGTGACGGTGGTGGTGGTCGAGCCGTCGGCGTTGGTCGTCGTGGTCGACGTCGAACCGCGGCTGGGTTGCGACGAGGAATCCGAGCCATCGCCCGCGCCTTCCGCGTGATCACGGCCGTGACCGCCCCTCAGCGCCTTCGTCATCTCGCCGAGATTGACGCTGCCGTCCGCATTCGCGTCCATCTTCGAAAACACGTCGTCGGCCTGGGCCAGATTGGTGCCGCCCGCGCCAAGCGCTTCCTCGAACTCGGACTTGGTGATCTTGCCGTCGCCATCCACGTCGATCCGCGAGAAGAGATCCTTCAGCGCAGCCTCCCGGCCCTTCGACGTCGAGGATGTGCCGTCGGCCGACTGGCTCTGCGCCGCGAACAGCGCATTCATCGTCTCCGCCGAGATCTGCGGATATTTACCTGCATTGACCGACGAGGTCGCGCCGGTCGTGCTGCTGCTGCCGCTGTCGATTGCGAACGGATTGGTCGGCGCGCTCTGCGAGGAGCCCGTCTTGTGCGCCGCCGACGACGATTTCGCGTTTGTCAGCGACTGGATCGCGTCGAGCGCGCTCGATACCGCACCAAGGGCGAACAACATTGCACAACTCCAACAGGATGCGGCATGCCGCGACCAATGTTCTGCGGCTGAACTCAGCAAGCGCCGTGCCATCGCGAAAAGCTCAACGATATCCGCATCCGTCGGGTCGTGCAGCCGCGGAAACATCGGCAATTCATGCCGCCGGCGGCAGAAATTTCCGCCCACAGGAAGCGCGCCCCTCCTGCATTGCCCGCCACAAGGGCCCATGTTAGGCGAGGCCATTCGTCGTCCGTCCGTCCCGGGAAAACGCGCCATGACCCAAGCTTTCGCCCCCCGCCCCCTGGCCATCGCGCCCTCGATCCTGGCCTCGGACTTCTCGAAGCTCGGCGAGGAGGTGCGCAGCGTCGACGCCGCCGGCGCCGACTGGATCCATCTCGACGTGATGGACGGGCACTTCGTTCCGAACATCTCCTACGGTCCTGACGTCATCAGGGCGATGCGCCCGCACACCAAGAAGATCTTCGACGCGCATCTGATGATCTCGCCCTGCGATCCCTATCTCGAGGCCTTCGCGAAAGCCGGCTGCGACCACATCACCGTGCACGCGGAGGCAGGTCCCCATTTGCACCGCTCGCTCCAAGCCATCCGCGCGCTCGGCAAGAAGGCCGGCGTCTCGCTCAATCCGGCGACGCCGATCAGCGCGCTCGAATACGTTCTCGACCTCGTCGACCTCGTGCTGGTGATGTCGGTCAATCCCGGCTTCGGCGGCCAGGCCTTCATCTCCTCCGCGATCGGCAAGATCCGGGACATCCGCGCGATGGTTGCGGGCCGCCCGATCGACATCGAGGTCGACGGCGGCGTCGGCCCCGATGTTGCGGGTGCGCTCGCCGCGGCCGGCGCCAACGCTTTCGTCGCGGGCACCTCGGTGTTCAAAGGCGGCACGCAGGAGGCCTACAAGACCAACATCGCCGCGATCCGCAACGCGGCACTTGGGGCACGCGGCGAGGCGATCTGAGACCATCGCGATCCGAACCGGAGCCGCGGCCGCTACGACCAAGTGGAATGGATAAACTCCGCGCCACTCCGTTTACTGCCGGCCTGCTTCGTCTTCTCGCCGAGTCCCTTCAGGATGGAGAGCAAGTGGTCTGGCAGGGGCAGCCCGACGCCATCGCCAACGCGACAATGTGGCGATTTCTCTGGTGGATCGGATTTCCCTGGTTGTTGCTGACCGTCATCGCCGTCAGCAACGATTGGATCGACCAAGCGACCCAACCTCTGGCAATGATTGGAGTTGGGATGATTGCAGCTCCGTTCGTGATGCTGCTGCAAGACCTGCAGACGCTTTATGTGATCACCGACCGCCGCGCGCTGATCGTGCGCACGGCCTGGAGCAGACGCAGCGTGAGTGCTACTTCGTTCGACGCCATGGATGAAGTATTCGAAATCCTCGACATCGGCGGCGGCGTCGGCCACCTCAACTTTGCGTCAGGGCGCTCGACCCGTTCGCCCGATGCCGACTACACCGGGCGCTATGGATTTCGCTGTGTTCGAGACGCAAGGCGCATCCGGGATATCCTCGACGATGCGCGCACCGGCAAAGTGCGTCGGCCGCACGCGGGAAGAACTGCGGCTTCCACGGGTTCTGCAAGGCGCAAACCTTAAAATTGTAGCCTTGGTCCGTACTCATCCGGACTTCACTGATTCGCGCAAATCATTGCTAGTGATTCCTGCCTGTTTTCGCGGGAGCACATCATGACGACGACCCTGGTTTGGACTGGCGTGGCGTTGTGGATTGGTTTCAGTGCGTTCGTGGTGTTCGGTCCCTCGGCCGGACCGGTCGAGGCCCCGGCACGTCCGGCCCGCAACATCCGTCGCGACCGCAC
The DNA here is from genome assembly GCF_044909005.1 of Bradyrhizobium sp. USDA 223. Lineage (NCBI taxonomy): Bacteria > Pseudomonadati > Pseudomonadota > Alphaproteobacteria > Hyphomicrobiales > Nitrobacteraceae > Bradyrhizobium > Bradyrhizobium sp. USDA 223. The sequence continues at coordinate 1,448,039 of NZ_JBIYDR010000001.1, read as the reverse complement.
CAGGGGCTGACGTCATGCAGATCGCACTCGTGAGGCGTCAGCCGAAGCGCCGGTGCCGGATTCCACGGCGCCCGCATCCGAGCCTCGATTATTTCTTCGGCCGCCTCGAGCGCGCCGATGGCACGCTGGACGACGATGCCGGGCTCGACACTTCGGACCTCGACCGTTCGCTTGGCTCGCCGCGCCGACACTAAGAACTCTTTTCCGGACCGCCCATGAAACCGCATTGCCCGAACTGCCTGAAGGAAATGACCAAGGCGTCCGCGTCGCGTAACCTGTTCAATTGCGAACCCTGCCGCGAGATCATCCAGTATTTCGGCGGCAGCGCGGATCACGGCGAGCCGGGACCGCAATTCGCCTGGCCGATCCGCCGCAAGCGCGCATTTGCCGTCCACGCGGCCTGATCCGGCCTGTAAAATCGCCCCGGCCGGCCTAACCTTCGCCGGCCTCCGGCCCGCCGACGTCCCCCGCCAATCGCGGCGGCCGCACCACGGTGACGGTGCAGCTCGCCTCCGAGGCCACCTTGGCCGATACGCTGCCGAGCAGCATGCGCCGGAACGAGCTCTGTCGCGCGCCGATGATGACATGGTCGACCTGGTTGGCCTTGGCAAACTCCAGGATCGCGGCGGCGGGATCGACCGCCTCCAGCACATGAGCCGACAGCCGGCTCTCATCCAGCTTGAGCGGCGTTGCCCAATGCCTGAGCGCGACCAGGCGATCGATATGCTTGTTGGAGCCCTGCTCGTCCAACGTCCGATCGATCGCAATCCGGTTCAGCTTCAGCACGTTGACGCAGGCAAGCCGCGCCGAGGGCAAGGTGGCGAGGATGCGCTCGGTGGTCACGCGCAGCGCCTCGTTCAGCTCCGGAGCGCCCTCCGCCGTGTCGAGCGCAACAGCAAGGATCGGGCTCGATGCGATCTGGGCTGCGACATCGGATTTCGCGCGCGGCGCCATGGCGCCCTGGTTGAAACGCCGGCGCCAGACTGTGCCGAGGGAATCGCGTTTCACCCGCTCCGAGCGCGCGGTGAGCTTGACCTGGTCCGGATAAGCGAGATCGAAGGCAAGCTGGGACGCGGTCGGATAGCGCCACACCGGCTCGATCTCCAGACAGCGCAACACCACCTCCTGAAGCCAGGGCGGACAATCCGCACGAAGCTTCCGCGGCGGATGCGGATCGCGCCACAGCCGGCGCCGCATCGCCCGCAGCGTCTCACCCTCGCCGAACGGCCGCTCGCCGGTGGTGAAGAAGTAAAGCAGCACGCCGAGCGAAAACAGATCGCTGCGCGGATCGTCACGCACCCCGAGCAGCCGCTCGGGTGCCATATAGGGCGCGGTGCCGTAAGGCAGGCGGAATTCCTCCTGCAATAGGTCCGGCAAATGGTTGTGATGCGACAGGCCGCAGTCGATCAGCACCGCCTCGCCGCTCTCGCGGACCATGATGCTGCTCGGCTTGATGTCGTGGTGGATCACGTTCTGCCGGTGCAGATCCGCAAGCGCTGTCGCGATCCTGGCGACGAGCTGGCGCGCCTCGTCATAAGGCAGCGGCAGGTCGGGGAGCCGCTTGTACAGCGTGGAACCGGGAATGCGCTCGATCACGACATAGGCTTGGCGGGCGAAATCGCCGGTGCCGAAGCAGGCCGGCACGTGCGGCCCTGCGAGCCGCGGCAGGATCATCATCTCCATCTCGAAGGAGACGATCGCGGCGGCGTCCTCGCCCTCCGACACCCGCGGGATCTTCATCAGCAAGGGCACGTCGATGCCGGGATGGGTGACGGTCCACAGCGTCGCCATGCCGCCGGCATGAACGCATTCGCCGATCGTAAAACCGTCGATCTCCGCGCCTGACTTGACCAGGGGTTTGGGCATCCGTCAGCGCCCTTGCAACAAGCGGTCGGCAAGCCAAGGCGGCAGGCCGTTGTCGCGGATCCTGCTCGCTGCGGTCTCGACGTCATAGGGCGCGCGGCAATAGGTGATCTGGCACGATTCGGTGTCGAACAGTGCGAAGGCCGCTGACGGATCGCCGTCGCGGGGCTGGCCGACCGAGCCGAGCACGGCGAGCCATTGCCGTCCGCGCAGCAGCTGCACGGGGACGTCGGACTTCGGCACGAAGCTCGTCATCTTCGCCGTCACCGACATCGAATAGAGCGCCGGCCTGTGGATGTGGCCGCAAAAGGTGACGTGGGCCCGTGTCGCAATCAGGCTCTTGGCGGCGTCCACGGTCGAGCGGACATAGTGCCAGCGCTGGGGATGCGAGGCTTCCGCATGCACGAACAGGCGGCCATCGTCCTCCACCTGCATCGGCAATTCGGCCAGAAACCGCCGCTGCGCCGTGTCGAGGCGGCCGCGGGTCCATTCGATCGCGATCTGCGCCTCGGCGTTCATCGTCTCGGCCGTGGAATTGATCGCCTGGTCATGATTGCCGCGCACCGCGACGGCGCCCTGCGCGACCAGCTCCATCGCGGTGTCCACCACCCATTCCGGATCGGCGCCATAGCCGACGAAGTCGCCGAGCAGGACGAAGCCCTCCGCGCCCTTCGCACGCGCGATCTTCAGGCAGGCCTCGAATGCCTGCCTGTTGCCATGGATATCCGAGAAGACAGCGAGAAGCACGCACCCTCCACCCTCAGATTCTTATTGGAAGCCGATAAGGCCAAATTGAGGGAGGTCAACAAGATGCGCCAGCACTGGGCCGTTTGCCAGCACTGCTCTACGATGATGGCGATGGGCCTATTGCTCGTCCTTGGGCGGCATCCGGGGCGGCGGAATCGGCGTGAACACCGCGTCCTGGGCACCGGCCGGCGGCGCAGTGAACTCGCCGGTCGAGGAATCGCCGCCGCTGGTCTCCAGGATGGTCTTCGGCGTCACATATTCTCGAACCAGGTCGATCAGGCTGCCGTCGCCGCCGCCGAAATCCGCCGCGCGCCCTCCTTGCGGATGTCCGGCCGCGATCTCGTTCTCGGCGGCGTGGGTCTTGTCGGCCAGGCGGTCATTGTACGGCACACGAAAAGCGCGCGGGATGCCGCTCGGGCGATTGTCCTCGTCCAGCGCCTCGACCCAGAGATAGATCGAGCCGGGATCGCCATCAAGCGAATGCGGCTCGACGATGCGGGCCTTCAGGAGCTTGAACGTGGTCGGCAGCCGGTCCGTGCTGGCCCAACCGAGCAGGCCGCGCATTTCCGTGAAGCTGACGATGTAGAAGGTGCTGGTCACGACCACGGCGACCGCCTTCAGCGACCAGTGCAGCCGCGCATAGACCAGAACGACCAGCAGCAGCGCGCCGATGACGGCATACGCGACCGACAGCGTCAGGATGACCGTTTGCAGGTTACTCACGGCGTACCCTCGTAGCGTTCCTGCTCACGCCGGTCCTGGCATCGAGATCGCCGCCGTTGCGCCAGCTGCTGCGGAACGTCTCCAACAGCGATTTCGGCCGCTGATCGACATCGACGACCTTGCCTTCCGCATCGATCCGGAATCGGACCGCGGTCTTCTCGTCGCCAGTGTGGTCGAGCGTGAACTTGTTGTCGAAGATCACCTGCGCGGTCGGATTAAGCTTCTGCACCTTCACACTGGCCGTCACAGGCTCTCCGGTGGTGGCGACGAAATGCGAGACGTTCACGACGTACTCGCCGGCGAGGATGCCACGCACCGTGACGATCTCCTCGCGGATCGGCGAGGCGATCTTCTTGCCGTTGACGATGATGAAATTGTTGGCGCCACCGCGGTCGTCGCGGTCGAGCGTGAGGAAGCCGGCCTCGCGGTGGCGATACCAGGCGATGTTGCCGGCGGGATCCTGCACGAACAGGTCGAGGTCGTCGGGGTGGTTGTCCGGCCAGTCCAGCGTGATCATGAACTCCGCCTTGGAATCGATCTTGCCGTCCTTGGCGTCGGGGGAGACCGCCAGCAGCGCCAGGAAGAACAGGAAGGCGATCACCTGGAGCGCCTTGAACAGCATCACGCCCAGCGGGTCGAACGGCTCCTCGCGCGGATAGAGACCGAAATCATCCATCATGACGGCGTTCCAAAACCCTTGCGCTCCAGCACCGGCGTCACATAGGTCTCGGTCAGCACCACCGCGTCCGAGAACACCCGCTGGGTCGCGGCGTCGAGCATGTAGTACTGGATGCGGATCAGGATCGAGCCGACAAGGCCGGCCAGCGTCGTGTACATCGCGATCGCCATGCCGTCGCTCATCAAGCCCATCGAGGAGCGCATCGCGACCTTGTCGGCGGCGTCCAGCCCCGCGATCGGCGCCAGCATGATGATGAAGCCGATGATGGTGCCGAGCAGACCGAGCTTCATCAGCGTATCGGAGACGAAGGCGCCGAACCCGTTGGAGCCGCGCAAGCGATCGGCGAGATTACGTAGCAGCAGCGTCTGGTCGACCGGCCGGTAGTCCTGCGCCGCGGCTTTCGTCACCAGGCTCTGGATATGGTCGCGCACCAATCCGCGCGGCAGCACCGCCGCGCTCGCATCCAGCGCCTTGCTGCCGTCCGGTGCCGCCAGCACGGCGCGGCAGCGCCGCGCCGCGGCCCCTTCCCGCGCGATGGCCCGGGTCCGCAGGAAGCAGTGGCCGCAGGTGAGGACGTAGAGCGCCGCGATCACCGCTGAAATGTAGGTGCGGTCCGAGGTCAGCATCAGATGAATCAGGCCGAAGCGCCACAGCAGCACGACAGCGAAGATCGACAGCCCGGTGAAGATCATCCAGAACAGCAGCGCGCTGCGCTCGGATGGATCGGCAGCCTGGCTTGCGATTGGTCCAATCGTCATCGAACTCATGCTGCACCGCTCCTGGCTTGCAGGCGCCGGCCTGCAACGTGTCCTCACCGATTAGATCAAAGCCGCCGTTTCAGGTCCAAAGACCCATGCCCAATCCGGCTTGGGAAATTTGCCCGAGCTGCAATCCCTAGCGTTCCCTGCGATTGGCAAGGCACGGCGGCGTTGTTAGGCTGACCTTAGCAAACGTCGGGGGTGATCGCATGCGCCTCGTGCTTCAGCTTGTAGCCCGCCTGCTTCTGATCGTAGCGCTGTGCCTAGGAGCCGCGACCGTATGGGCCACGTTCGATGCCTACCGCAGCGTCGATCGGGCGACGGCGGCGTCGGCGCAGCGGGTCGCGCAGGCGCTTCAGGCGCTGTATTGGCGCGAGCTGTTGTTGCGCAGCAGCAGGGCCCGCGAGCATCTCCTGCCGGTTCCGGACTGGCGCACGCTGGAGACGATGAAGCTGATCTCGCCCGGCGTCTGCGTCGAGTTCCAGCCCGCTGCGGCCTTCGAGAAGCCGCTCTGCGGCCAGAGCGAGGGGCTGGGCAAGACGCCGCCGCGCTGGTTCGCCGCCATCGTGCCGACCTTCCTCGGCAGCCACGCCGAGGTGGTGCGGCCCGTCAGTCCCCGCGCCGCAGCCGCCGGCACCGTCGTTGCGACGCCCCATGCGGCCGCCGCGATCGCGCTCGCCTGGGACTATGTCCTCAACGTCATCGACGTCGCGCTGCTGATGGCGGCGGCGATCGCCCTGCTTGCTTCGCTCGCCATCGCGCATGCGCTGGCGCCGGCGCGCGCGATCGTCACCGCGCTTCAGCGCATGGCGCGCGGTCAATACCGCACCAGGCTGCCGCGGTTCCGCTCGATGGAGCTGGCGATGATCGGCAGTGCCGTCGACGAGCTCGGCGGCCGGCTGGAGGAAGCGACCGAGCAGCGCGCCGCGCTGACGCGCCGCCTGATCGAGATCCGCGACGACGAGCGCCGCGCGCTCGCCCGCGAGCTGCACGACGAGTTCGGGCAGAATCTGTCCGCCATTCTCGCCTTCGCCAACACGATCGAGACGGCGAGTACGAAGCAGCACAAGGATGATGGGATCGCGCAGGACGCGCGCATGATCTCGCAGGCGACGCACCATCTGATGGCCTCGCTGCGCGACGCGCTGAACCGGCTGCGCAATCCGCTGCCGGAGGAGCTCGGGCTCGAGGCGAGCCTCGTCAATCTCGTCGACAGCTGGCGCTCGCACAGCGCGGCGCGGCCGGCGATCCAACTCGATCTCAGGGGCGACCTCACCGATATCAGCGGCCCGGCCGCCACCACGGCCTATCGGGTCGCACAGGAATGCCTGACCAACGCGCTGCGCCACAGTGCGGCGCGCGAGATCTCGCTCCGCGTCGAGCGGCGCGCAGGCGAGGACGATGCGCTGCTGATCCGCGTCGAGGACGACGGCGGCGGCGATGCGGAGCGCGTCGCGCAATCGGCCGGCTTCGGCCTCACCGGAATCCGCGAGCGCGTCACGGCGGCCGGCGGATCGCTGTCGATCCTGCCCGCCCGCGGCGGCCTCAGCGTTGCCGCGACCATCCCGCTCGCTGCGTGAGGCCGGGATGAACGAGGTGGCGGCAACAGGCATCACCGTGCTGCTGGTCGACGACCATCCGATCGTGCGGCAAGGCTATCGGCGCGTGCTGGAGAGCCAGGGCGATCTGCATGTCGTGGCGGAAGCCGACAACGCCGCCGACGCGTACGGCGCGTTCAAGGCGCATGACCCCGACGTGGTGGTGCTCGACATTTCGATGCCCGGCGCGAGCGGGCTGGAGGCGATCCGCAACATCCGCGCCCGCAGCCCACGGGCGCGGATTCTCGTCTTCACCATGCACAACGAGGCCGTGCTGGTGAAATCGGCCTTCGGCGCTGGCGCCTCCGGCTTCGTCACCAAGAGCAGCGAGCCGTCCGCGGTCGTGAACGCCATCCGCAGCGTCGCGCGCGGCGAGCGCGCCATGAGCGACGACATCGCACATGTGCTGGCGGAGGACAGCCTGTCTCCGACCGGCTCGGTGCTGGACCAGCTGGGCGAGCGCGAGATCGAGATTTTGCGTCAGTTTGCCGGCGGCGCCACCACCGAAGAGATCGCGGCGCATCTCAATCTCAGCGTCAAGACCGTGCAGAATTATCACTACCTGATCAAGTCGAAGACCGGCGCGCGCACCGATGCGCAGCTGGTGCGGCTCGCCGCGACCTGCGGGCTGACGAGGATCTAGCAGCAAAGCTGCCGCACAGCCTCATCCCTCGCAATCCTCAATCTGCTGAACGAAATTGGAACGGTTCCGACCCGGCTCCGGTTAGTACGGCAGACAAGGAGTAAAGGGTCATGAGTAAGGGTCACCCCAAAGCAGTCGACCATCCCCCCATCATCACAGTAGGCGAGCTCATCGACGAACTTTGCCGCCTGCCGGACACCGCCATCGTCCACTTTCGCTGTCCGATGTTCGATCAGGAGCTGACATTCTACCGGCTTCGAAGGCGGTCGAAGGACGCCGTCGAAATCGCGGTCAACGCTTATCCGGATAGTCCGCCGGTCGTGCCATCGTCAGATCCTGCCTTCCACACGCGAAGACATTCGGCATCCGCACCCTTGCCCCGCGACGGCGCCGCTCTCCAGAAAACGCGAGGTTGATTGACAGCACCCAGGGCTGAACGGGTTCTGCAGCCTTAGGCCGCCTTCAGCCCACGCAGCAGCAGCGCCAGCGTCGCATCGAGGCGTGCGGGGAGATCGGCGTCCTTCCATTCCTCGGCATGGGCCGGATGGTGGAAGCGGACGGTCGCATCGAAGATCGCGCGCGCGGTCACCTTGACGTCGCCCACGGCAAACTCGCCCCGCTTCACGCCGTCGGTCAGGATCGCGGCGATCTGGTCGATCATCGCGTCCTTGTGGCACTTGACGGCCGCGCAGGCCTCACGCGCCAGAGTCAGATAAGTCTCGAACATTTCAGGATCATCGAGCACACGCGAACGCTTGGCCGCGAACAGCGTGCGCAGCCAGCGGTCGAGCCTGTCGGGCGCCGACCCCTGCTCCCTGGCGATCGCCAGCAGCGGGGCGTCGATGCGGTCCAGCCAGCGCTTGGCAACGGCCTCGCGTAGCGAAGCCTTGCTGGGAAAATGGCGGTAGACGCTGCCGTGGCTCACGTCGAGCGCACGGGCAACGTCGACCACGGTGGCCTTGGCAAGCCCGTAACGCCTGAGCACGTCCTCGGTGACTTCGAGGATCCGCTCCGGCGTCAAGACAACGGCTTCATTCATGCCAGCACCATGTTCCCATTCAGGGCTCAGTTTACTCCGGCACTAGGGCTGCTTCCGAAGCGCCCTGGCCGGTCTGTTCGGAAAGCCTATGCCTTAATGCGGCAGTTTTGCAGCCTGCGCCGCGATCTGGCGCGCCACCAGCAAATTGAGCCAATGCCCAATCACGCCGGTGAAATTGAGGATTTCGGTCGTCATTGTCTAAGTCTCCATTCGTCCGCGGTCCCCGCTCTTCAATCCGCCCTCCGATCCGAGCGTGGCTCGGATGTCGGGCTCCCCGGGGCTTGTCGCGGGACGCCCAATCGGAGCGTCCGAGAACGGATATACACGTCTCGCTGACAGATTTCAATATCTGTCAGTCAATGATCCGTGATTGACAGTTAATATCTGCGGCCAGGCGCCGCCATCCCGGCCGGCCGGTCCGGTGGAAAGGTCGGCGATGCCCTTCTTCCGGGGCCCAGACCGTTTGTTTCGCCCTGCCTGCTCTGTTACATCACGGCGTAAAAAGCATTTTGGCCGGCGCCGCCGTTCTCGGGACCGCCCGCCCACCTTCCTGGAGCGCCCAATGATCCCCCGCTACACCCGCCCGGAAATGGCCTCGATCTGGGAGCCGCAGACCCGGTTCAAGATCTGGTTCGAGATCGAGGCGCATGCGGCGGACGCCCTCGCCGAGCTCGGGACCATCCCCAAGGAGGCCGCCCGGACGGTCTGGGCCAAGGCCAAGGACGCCATCTTCGACGTCGCCCGCATCGACGAGATCGAGCGCGAGACCAAGCACGATGTCATCGCCTTCCTCACCCACCTCGCCGAGATCGTCGGTCCCGAGGCGCGCTTCGTGCACCAGGGCATGACCTCCTCCGACGTGCTCGATACCTGCCTCAACGTCCAGCTCACCCGCGCCGCCGACCTCCTGCTCGCAGACCTCGACAAGGTGCTGGCCGCGCTCAAGAAGCGCGCCTTCGAGCACAAGATGACGCCGACTATCGGCCGCAGCCACGGCATCCATGCCGAGCCCGTGACCTTCGGCCTCAAGCTCGCTTATGCCTATGCCGAATTCACGCGTGCCAAGGAACGTCTGATCGCGGCGCGCAAGGAGGTCGCGACCTGCGCGATCTCCGGCGCCGTCGGCACCTTCGCGCAGATCGATCCGCGCGTCGAAGAGCACGTCGCCAAGGCCATGGGACTCGTGCCGGAGCCGATCTCGACCCAGGTGATCCCGCGCGACCGTCACGCGATGTATTTCTCGACCCTCGGCGTGATCGCCTCCTCGATCGAGCGCATTGCCGTGGAGATCCGCCACATGCAGCGCACCGAGGTGCTCGAGGCCGAAGAGTTCTTCTCTGAGGGACAAAAGGGCTCCTCCGCCATGCCGCACAAGCGCAATCCGGTGCTGTCGGAGAACCTCTCCGGCCTCTCCCGCATGGTGCGCGCCTATGTGACGCCGGCGCTGGAGAACGTCGTGCTCTGGCACGAGCGCGACATCTCGCACTCCTCGGCCGAACGCATGATGGGCCCGGACGCCACCGTGACGCTCGACTTCGCGCTGGTGCGCCTCGCCGGCCTGATCGACAAGCTGCTGGTCTATCCCGCCAACATGCAGAAGAACCTCGACCGCCTCGGCGGCCTCGTGCACTCGCAGCGCGTGCTGCTGGCACTGACCCAGAAGGGCGCAAGCCGCGAGGACGCCTACAAGCTCGTGCAGCGCAACGCCATGCCGGTCTGGCGCGGCGAAGGCGACTTCCTTCAGCTGCTGAAGAAGGACCGTGAGGTGAAGACATATCTCACCGACGCCGAGATCGAGGAGCAGTTCGACCTCGGCTATCACCTCAAGCACGTCGACACGATCTTCAGGCGCGTGTTCGGGGAAGCGTAGGATCGTAGGGTGGGTTAGCCTTGCGGCCTGCGCGAAGCGCAGTCCGCTGGGCGTAACCAACCTCTTTCGCTCCCACGGAAACCGTGGTGGGTTACGCCCGTGGATGCGCTTGCGCATCCACGGGGCTAACCCACCCTACAAACTACAACCAGAAAACGGATTCCCTCATGCCCATCGTCAATCGCGTCGCCGCCCTCTCCGACGAAATGGCCGCCTGGCGCCATGACTTCCACGAGAATCCCGAGCTGCTCTACGAAGTCCACCGCACCGCCGGCATCGTCGCCGATCGCTTGCGCGAATTCGGCTGCGACGAGGTGGTGACGGGCATCGGCCGCACCGGCGTGGTCGGCGTGATCCGCGGCCGCAAGTCGGCCTCCGGCAAGACAATCGGCCTGCGCGCCGACATGGACGCGCTGCCGATCATGGAGACGTCGGGCGTGCCTTATGCCTCGAAGGTCCCGGGCAAGATGCACGCCTGCGGCCATGACGGCCACACCGCGATGCTGCTGGGCGCGGCCAAATATCTCGCCGAGACGCGCAATTTCGACGGCACGGCCGTGATGATCTTCCAGCCGGCCGAGGAAGGCGGTGGCGGCGGCAAGGCCATGGTCGAGGACGGGCTGATGACGCGCTGGAATATCCAGGAGGTTTACGGCATGCACAACATGCCGAACCTGCCCGAGGGCCATTTCGCCACCACGTCGGGTGCGATGCTCGCCTCCTCCGACAACATCCAGATCACCGTCCGCGGCAAGGGTGGCCACGCCGGCGCCGGCCCGCATAAGTCGGTCGACAGCGTGCTGATCGGCTCGCAGATCGTCAACGCGCTGCAATCGATCGTGGCGCGCAACGTCGATCCGCTGAAATCGGCGGTGATCTCGATCACGCAATTCCACTCCGGCACCGCCTTCAACATCATCCCGGAGGTCGCCGAGCTCGCCGGCACGGTGCGCACGCTCGACCCCGAAGTGCGCGATCTCGTCGAACGCCGCATCGGCGAAGTCGCCGACAGCATCGCCCGCGCCTATGGCGGCTCGGCCGAGACGAAGTACACGCGGATGTATCCGGTGACGATGAACCATGCCCGCGAGGCCGGCCTTGCCGCCGACGTCGCCCGCGACATCGTCGGCGCCGATCGGGTCAACGACAAGTTCGTCCCGATGATGGGCGCCGAGGACTTTTCGTTCATGCTGGAAGCACGCCCCGGCGCGATGGTGCTGGTCGGCATGGGCGACGGCAACGAGTGCCACCACCCAGCCTACGTCTTCAACGACAACATTCTGGGTCACGGCGCCTCGTTCTGGGCGCGCCTGGTGGAAACACGAATGCCGGCGGGCTAGCGGGCGGGCACTCGCCGGTTCAGTTGCAGACTTCGATCATGCTGGTGCCGCCGCCGGCCATCAAGCCAGCAGCCCTGTTGGCGCCCCACGTCTCGAGCCGACAACCTTGCCGGACCGGCCGGCACCCTGCACTGTTGCAAAAGACCTGACCGGTCGCCTGCGGCTTTGACGGCGCGGACTCGCTTGCCTTCCGCTCATCGTCTCGCGGTCTGGAGTTCTCGCGCGTCGCAACAGGCTTCTTCTCCTGCACCTTTTCGCATTCGTTATCGTCATTGACACGATAACCGGCCCGGCAGGTGATCTTGACGCATTGATCGCCGTCGGCCTTGAATCCGAAATTGCACACCAGCGGACAGACCCGTCCCGGCTTGGCCTTCAGCGCGTCGAGTGCGTCGACGCTGGCCAGCTTCACGTCGAACTTGGTGCCGGCATATTTGTTGAACAGCGTCAGCGAACGCTGAGCGGCCGAACTCCACTCGCTCTCCGCAAACGAGGTCAGGCAGCCGACGCGGCGCAATTCGCTTTGTACCGATTTGGAAAGCTCGGCTGCCGATAATGTGGATGTGGGTCCGGGCGCGAGCGCAGCCACTTTCTGGTTCTCGACTTCGGGCATCTGCCGATCGGCGGCCGGTTTGGCGGCCTGCTCCGCTTTCTCGGCGGCCTGCTTGGCGGCCAGCTCGGCCTTGGCCTTCTCTGCCGCCTGTTTCTCGGCCAGCGCTTTCGCGGCCGCCGCCTCGGCGGCCTTGCGCTGCTGCTCGGCCGCTTCCGCCCTGGCCTGTTCGATCTGCTTTTGCTTCTCCGCGGCGATGCGCGCCTCTTCGGCGGCCTTGGCTGCAGCAGCCGCCTTCTCCTGCTCGGCTTTCTGAGCGCGCTCGGCGATAAGCCTTGCCTTTTCCTGCTCGGCCGCCTTGGCCTTTTGCTCGGCAGCCACGCGTGTCTCTTCGGCGCCGATCTTGTTCAACTGTCCCTTGGCGAGGTTGGCATAGAAGCCGTCCGGATAGGCCGCCAGAAACGCCTCCCAGGCATCGCGCGTCGCAAGCTGGAGCGCGAGCTCGTAGTCCCTGCGAACCGCGTCCTGCGGGTTGGCCTGCGGTCCGGTTGCGGCCGGCTTCACCACGAGCGGCACGTCGTCGCCGCCGAGCGAGCCGTAGACGTAAGGCTCCTGCTTGTAGCCGGTTGTTTTGAGCACGTCGTCGCGGACGAAGCCGAACGCCTTGCGCAGATCGAGGCCCGGCTTCGGCAGGTGCTCGACCAGCGCGGCAGCGAACGGACTGTTGCGAGAATCGCCGTCGGATGCGGTCGAACCGGCCTTCGCAGCGAAGGCAATCATCGTATTCGGGCTGGTTGGCTCGACCTTGGCGAGGCCCCGTCCGATCGCTCGCGAGGCCAGCGTGCGCTTCATCGTCTTCGCAAACGGGTTATCGCGGCAGGCATCGAGAATGATCAGGCGCAGCTGCTTGGCGGGCTCGACTGCGAACAATGCGCGCTCGACAGGGATGGTCTCGTCGAGGACGTCGCCATCCGTCTCCAACGTCGCGTCAGTCGGAATGAGATAGTTGTTGCCGTCGAGCTCGATGCCGTGGCCGGCATAGTAGATCACCGCCATGTCCGCATCGCGTGACCTGCCGGCGAACTCGCGCAACATGCGCCGCATCTCGCTCGCACTGAGATCCAGCCTGACGTCGACGGAATCGAAGCCCGCCTTCTTGAACATGCCGCCAATCAGCGTGGCGTCGTTCGCGGGATTGGTGAGCTTGGGCGCGCTCTTGTAGGCTGAATTGCCGATGACGAGCGCAACCCGCCGATCGGCGTGTGCCGATCCGCAGGCCAGTAAGGTCGCAAAAATCAATAAACCAAACAGCCGCAACGGAATCACTGCAGCCCCCTCGGATGCAATTTCCTGAGACTATTCGGAGCGTCGACGAAAGCCAAATTTTTCTATGTGAGGTCTATCACACAAGCTCCTCGATCGCGACTTATAGCTAATGCAGTCGACCCTCGCCGTGCACGCGCGGCGCGAGCCTGGTCGATCCGACGTGCCATCATACCTATCCCTGCACCACCTCGTGGCGCATCACGAAGGGTGCGAGCAGTGCGTGCACCTCCCCCTTCACCGCTTCGCGCTGGCCTGCCGGCAGGCCCGTCAGCGTTACGGTCGCGATCGAGCCGTGGCTGCCGTGCGGACCGACCTTCACCTTGCAATCAATGCCGCGCTCGACCAGCGGCGCCAGCACCTTTGTGAACACCCGCTCGGCCGCGTCCCAGCGCAGCTGCGGCTTGAACACCTTGCCGACGCCCGTCACCGGCATCGGGTCGATCGGGATGACCTGCACCGGGACGGCGGCGCGCTCCGGCGTGCGCTCGCGCACCCAGGCTTCCAGCTCACCCGGCTCGACCTTTGCGCCGGGCTTCAACTGCACGTAGCCCACCGGCAGTTCGCCGGCGTAAGCGTCGGGCTGGCCGACCACCGCGGCGAAGCCGACGGCGGGATGGCGGAACATGATCTCCTCGATCGGCGCCGGATCGATGTTGTGGCCGCCGCGGATCACGAGATCTTTGGCCCGGCCGGTGATCCACAGATAGCCGTCGGCATCGAGCCGGCCGAGATCGCCGGAATTGACCCAGACCCCGTCGATGAAGGCATTCTTGTTGTGCTCGTCGTTGAGATAGCCGCCGAACACGCCGGGTCCGGCCATGATGACGACGCCGATCTCGTCCGGCTTGCAGTCGCGGATCAGGCGGCCATCGGCGTCGAGCTGCACGATGCGCACCCGCGCATAGGGCATGGGAAGGCCTACCGAGCCGAGCCGGATCGGCCGGCCCGGATAAGCGAGCGTGTGCACGCTCGAGGTCTCGGTCATGCCGTAGACCTCGACCACCGGCAGCTTTAGCTTCTCCTGAATCGCCGAACCGACCGCGACCGGAATCGCCGATCCGCCGCCGGCCGCATATTTCAGGCTCGAGATATCCGCATTCCCCGGCGGCACCGCGAGCGTCGCGGCGAGCACGGTCGGCACGCTCGACAGAGCTTCAGGCTTGAAGCGCGCGACGAGCTGCCAGATGTTCTTCACCGCGTTCGGGTTGCGCCAGCCGCTCGGCGACAGCACGACCAACGAGCCCCCGCCCGACAAAGTCGTCAGCACCTGTGTCAGCGATCCGCCGACGTGAAACAGCGGCATGCCGAACAGCAGGTTGGCGCCGGGCTTGCCCTTCAGCAGCAGATTGAGTGCCCAGGCCTGATAGACCTGATTGGCATGGGTATGCCGCACCAGCTTGGGCGTACCCGTGGTGCCGCCGGTGTGGAAATAGGCGGCGATGTCGCTGCCGCCAATCTTGCGCCCGCTGACCAGCCGATCCGACGGCTGCTGCTTGATCAGGTCGTTGAAGGCGAAGATGCCATTGGCCGGATCGCCGCCGCCGAACACCTGCACGATGGCTTTCAGATGCTTCAGCTGCGGGCGGATCTGCTCGACCTTCTGCCAGATGTCGGTGCCCGGCATCGGCCCGAGCGCCACCAGGATCTTGGTGTTCGCGGCTTCCAAGATTTCGGCGAGCTGGTGCGGCTCGAGCAGCGGATTGAGGGGATTGGCGATGCCGGCGGCCTCGGCGCCGAACAGAGTGACGAACGCATCCGGCACCAAGGGCAGCATGAAGCTGATAACGTCGCCCTTCTCGGCGCCGAGCGCGTGAAACATGTTGGCGGCCTGGGTGACGCGCGCGATGAAATCGCGGTGCGTGACCACCAGCGGCGTGTCGGCAGGATCGGCATTTTGCAGGAACTGGATCGCCGCCCCGTCGGGATTGCGCTCGGCACCAAGCCTGATGGCGTCATAGGTGCTCTTGGCCGCGACGCGGTCGGCGTAGGGGACCTGCTCGAATGCCCGGACCTCCTCGTCCGTCAACAGTTCCGGATAGTCGTTGCCGATCAACCGATCGAGCGCGTGGATGCCCGCCATGAATTCCGTCCTCCCTCAGATGCATGTCCCCGCCGCCGTATCTTTTGACAGTTTGGTTCGGCGAGGCCTCGGCCGTGTTCGGCCGAGCCGGACCAGAATGATGGATGATTTGCCGTTCGTCCATTGCTTACCGGCTGCGCCGCTTGAACCTGTGCGGCTGATCGGGGGACCAAGTACTGGCACTGAATTCGCTCGCCAGCGCCCTGCCGCAAGACTTGAGGTCATCATGACGACGCCCCTGCGGAACCGGATCACACGGCTGGTCGCTGCGTTCACAATGGTATCCGCGATCGCCCTGCCCGGTGCCTCGCTTGCCGACGGCCAGCTCGACAAGGTGCGGGTCAAGGTCGCGGCCTTCATCGCCGACAAGATGGAGAAGCTGGGCGGATCGCGGATCGTCTACAGGGTGGACACCGATGCCTTGCGGGAGGCGGTCGTCACGGATTTGCGCGACGACGTCTACAAGATCCTGCGCGAGGGCCGCATCGCGTTCTCCGGACTTGCGATCCGCGACGGCGGCGTCGACGTGAAGATCGCTGACGGCAAAGGCCGCGAACAGCTCACGCGCAAGCTCGTCGCGGCGGCGGAGGGGCTGCCCACACAAGCGCTCAACGTCACCGACGCCGGCGACGGGCTGCTCAAGCTCGCGCCGACCGATGCCGCATCAGCCGCGCGGCTGCGCGATCTCGTCGAAGATTCCATCGCCATGATCGAGCAGCGCCTCAAGGACGCCGGCGTCAAGCTCGCCAGCGTCCAGCCCGAGGGGATAGACCGTATCCGCATCTTCCTGCCCGGCGTGATGGAGCCCGAGCAAATCACCGCGATCTTCGCCCGGAAGGTCAAGGTCGGCTTTCGCCTGATCGACCTCTCGATGTCCGCGCAGCAGGCGCAATCGGGCACGCCACCGGCGGGCACGGAAGTCCTGCTCGGCTTCAAGGACAAGCTTCCTTATCTCGTCGCCAAGGACAGCGCGCTCGAGGGCGGCGATATCAGCTATGCCGGGCCGGGATTGACCGGCGAGAGCAAGGAGCCGATCGCATCGTTCCGCTTCAACGGCCGCGGCACGCGGCGCTTTGCCCATATCACGGCAGAGAACGTCGGAAAGCCCTTTGCCATCGTGCTCGACGACAAGGTGATCTCAGCGCCCGTGATCCGCGAGCCGATCACCGGCGGCTCCGGCCAGATTTCCGGCAATTTCACCCTGGAAGAGGCCAACAGCGTCGCCATGCTGCTGCGCGCCGGCTCGCTGCCGGGGCGGCTCGGCCTGGTCGAACAGCAGGTCGTGCAGCCCGCCACCAAGCCGTAAGCGAAGGTCGCTTCGGCCCGTCCGCGACGCTCAAGCCCGCAGGGATGGCCCGAATCACGGCTGCCCGCGGCCGGACGCGCAACCAACGGGCAATTGCCGAAACGCCCGATCAGGCTAAAATTTGCCCCTTGCGGCACGATGGCCGGAAGCGTCATTCAAGCGGTCGTCATTCGAATTCGGCTATACGGGTGCCGACCAGGACTGAATGCCTTACGTGGGGTTAGTACCATGCCGTCCGGCAGCGCAGACGTTTCGTCGATCCTCGACCGCATCCTCGAAGCGGCCACGGACAACCTCAGGATCGCGAAAATCCTGGTCCAGATGGGCCTCGATCCCGACAGCGTCACCTACGAGGCGATCTTCAACCGGCTCCTGGAGATCTTCGTCCACAACATCACACTCGCCAATCTGTTCGCCGTGGTCGGGGCGGTCTTCTTCGTCGCCACACTCCTGATGCGGACGATGGTCCCTCTGCGCGTGGCCAACATGATCGGCTGCGCGTTCTTTGCTCTCTTCGGCGCGCTCTCCGCCAACGTCGCGACGTTCCTGCTCTATCTCCTGATGCTTCCGATCAACGCCCTGCGCCTGCGGCAGATGCTCAAGCTGGTCAAGAAGGCGCGGCATGCGACCGAAGGCGACATGTCGATCGAATGGCTCAAGCCATTCATGACCGAGCGCAGATACCGGCGCGGCGACATCCTCTTCAAGATGCGTGACCCAGCCAACGAAATGTTCCTCACCGTCACCGGCAAGTTCCTGGTCAAGGAGATCAACGTCGAGATCGGGCCCGGAGCGCTGATGGGCGAACTCGGCTTCCTCACGCCGGACAACCGGCGCACGGGGACGGTCGAATGCATCGAGGACGGCCAGGTGCTGACCATCACCTATGACCGGCTGCTCGAGATCTACTTCCAGGATCCGCAATTCGGCTATTACTTCCTGGTGCTGACCAGCCAGCGCCTGTTGCAAAACATCGACCGCCTGCAGAAGCAGCTGGCAACCGAGCGCGGGACCACCACCAACAGGATCGCGTGAGCGCCGCGCGGCCGATGTGACGCCGGGGATGACGACGCAGCGCGTCCGTGACACGAGACGCCCCCCGGGTCTTTGCGGGATCGCCGCAAAATCGCCCTAAAAACCGAATGGTAACCATGCCGGGCTAGGGTGGCGACGTGACCAATTCTCCGACGATCCTGGTGTTCGATTCCGGCCTTGGCGGGCTCACGGTGCTCCGCGAGGTCGTGGCGGGGCGGCCCGACGCGCATTACGTCTACGTCGCCGACGACGCCTTCTTCCCCTATGGCCACCACAGCGAGGACGAGATCATCGCCCGAGTCGTGCCGCTGATGGGGGAGCTGATCGGCCGGCATAGTCCAGACCTCGTCGTCATCGCCTGCAACACGGCGTCCACCCTGGTCCTGTCTCGCTTGCGCGCCGCCTATTCCGTAGCCTTCGTCGGCACGGTGCCGGCGATCAAGCCGGCCTGTGCGCAGTCCAGGACCCGCCGCGTTTCGGTGCTCGGCACCAAGGGCACGGTGAAGCGCGAGTACACCAAGGCGCTGATCCGCGATTTCGCGCAAGGATGCGAGGTGACGCTGGTCGGCTCGCCCGAGCTCGCTTCGCTGGCCGAAGCCGCGCTCGGCGGCATCCCGATCAGCGACGAAGCCATCCTCGCCGAGCTCGCTCCTTGCTTCGTGGGCGACGCCTCGGATGCGAGCGCGCGCACCGACACTGTGGTGCTCGCCTGCACGCACTACCCGCTTCTGCTCGACCGGATGAAGAAGCTCGCGCCCTGGCCGGTCGACTGGATCGATCCGGCGCCCGCGATCGCCCGCCGCGTCTCCGACCTGCTCGGCCCGCCGACCGGCGGCATCGCGCAGTCCGGCGCCGAGATGTTTTTTACATCGAACCGCGTGCATGGTCTCAGCGCCACGCTGACGCCGTTCTTCGGCGGACGCGCGGTGGCCTGAGCTTGCGCACTGGCGGCGCGCTGCTAGGCTTTGCCGTCGCCATCGTCCCGCAGGTTTTCCATGTCGGTCCCGACTCCGCCGCTCAACCGTCTCCGTCAGCTCTGGCGCGAGGGTCGCCCCGCCTTCGGTGCGATCGCGACCATCCCGAGCGTGCAGATGGTGCAGATCATGGCGCGCTCGCTCGACTGGATCATCGTCGATCTCGAGCACGGCCCGATCGGATTGACCGAAGCCCACGCGATGATCGCCGCGACCACGGGCACGCCGTGCACGCCTCTGGTGCGGATCGCCGCCAACGAGCCGTGGCTGGCGAAAGCGCCGATGGACATCGGTGCCTTCGGCATCAACTTCCCGATGATCACGAGCCGCGCGGATGCCGAGAAAGCGGTGCGCAGCGTGCGCTACCCGCCGCGCGGCGATCGGCTCTGGGGCCCCTTCCACGCGCCGTTCCGCTGGGGCCAGTCGATGCCTGATTACATGGCCTCTGCCGACGACGAGATGATCTGCATGATCACGATCGAGCACGTCGACGCGGTCGATCGCATCGACGAGATCATGGCAACACCCGGTATCGACGTCGCGGTGATCGGTCCCGGCGATCTCGCCACCTCCATCAACAAGCGCGGCCAGATGGATGATCCGCAATTGCTGGACCTGATCGCGCGCGCCGAGGCCGGCATCCTCAAAAGCGGCGTGCCGATCGGCGGCGTGGCGCGCACCGCCGACCAGGCCAACGCGTTGATCGACCGTGGCTACCGTGCGATCGCGCTGGGCTTCGACTGGTCGCTGTTCCAGCGCGGCATCATGGCGGCCTGCGAGGGAGTCAGGCGCTGAACAAGCCGATTGACGCGTGACGACCGGCGCCGCCAGGACCGCCCGCTCAAGATGTAAATAATTGAAAATAGAGTATTTTTTGGTCTAAAGGAGGCTCCTCATTGGCGATCCCTTCTGCGGCGAACCGACTGGTCCCAAGCGGGTTGGTTCGTGCTAGAGCGAGCGGGCGGGCCCCGCTCGCTGCACATATTTTGATCTTTTGATTTGGAACCGGAGGCCTATGCGCGGGACGCCCAAGACCATTTCGCTGCGGCGCCGTCTGATCTGCGACCTCATGCACGCCTCGATGGGCGTACCTTTCGTTTCGCTGGCCCGTTCGCTCAATATCCGCCCCCTGCTGGAGGCCCGTGCGGACGCAGCCGCACCCGCTGGCTGGGCCGCGATGTTCGTCAAGGCTTTCGCCCTGGTTGCAAAGGACGAGCCGATTCTGCGCACGGTTTACACCAAATGGCCTTGGCCGGCCCTCTATGAGCTGCCGAGGAGCGTGGCGACGGTCGCGATCGCGCGCGTCGATGATGGCGAAGAATGCGTTCTGCCGCAGCGGATCGCAGGTCCCGAGGACCTTTCGCTGGCAGCCGTCGATGCGGAGATCCGACGCGGCAAGATGGCCCCGATCGAGGACGTCCCGATGTTCCGAAAGATCATGCGGGCGACGCGCCTGCCGCTGCCATTGCGGCGCCTGTCCTGGGCCGCCGGCCTGAATTTCGGCCGTCAGCGCGGCAATTGGTTCGGCAGCTTCGGGGTAAGCTCGGTGGCTGCCTATGGCGGCGGCGAGCTCCACCCGATCACGCCGGGCCCCTACGTCTTGAGCTATGGGCTGGTCGAGCCGGATCAGACCATCCATGTCGTGATCCGCTGGGACCACCGCGTCACTGACGCCGCCCCGATCGCGAGAGTCCTGACCCGGCTGGAACAGGTCCTGAACACTGAAATTGCTGCCGAATTGCGGGCGGCGGGGTCAAAGCCGGTCCGGGCGGTCAGGACATAAGAATACCGTCGTCGCAGGTCCCGGAATGACAGGCTAAAGAATTGACAGCCAACCCCAAAGTCCCCTAAAAGCCGCCTGCTCGCGGGCCGGTTTCGGCCCGCGAAGCGTTTCGCGACCCGTGGTCCTCTTCCCTTAAGCTTTGGGGATCGGACCTGTCGGTGCCGGGACCATCCCGTCACACAGGAGGGCGCGTTTCCTCAAACCATGACCTGAAGAGGACGCGATGACTAAGCGCAGTGAGGCGAAGTACAAGATCGATCGCCGTATGGGCCAGAACATCTGGGGCCGCCCGAAGAGCCCCGTCAACCGCCGTGAATACGGCCCCGGCCAGCATGGCCAGCGCCGCAAGGGAAAGCTCTCCGACTTCGGCGTGCAGCTGCGCGCCAAGCAGAAGCTGAAGGGCTATTACGCCAACATCTCCGAGCGTCAGTTCCACGGCATCTATGTCGAGGCCAGCCGCCTCAAGGGTGACACCGGCGAGAACCTGATCGGCCTGCTGGAGCGTCGTCTCGACGCGGTCGTGTACCGCGCCAAGTTCGTCTCCACGATCTTCGCCGCACGCCAGTTCATCAACCACGGCCACATCAAGGTGAACGGTCGCAAGGTCAACATTTCGAGCTATCAGCTCAAGGTCGGCGACGTGGTCGAGGTCAAGGAAGCCTCCAAGCAGCTCGCCCACGTGCTCGAAGCCAGCCAGCTTCCCGAGCGCGAGGTCCCCGACTATCTCGAAGTCGACCACGGCAAGATGACCGCGAAATACGCCCGCATCCCCGGCCTCTCCGACGTGCCGTTCCCGGTACAGATGGAGCCGCACCTGGTCGTCGAATTCTATTCGCGCTAAGATCTGAATATCGAAAGGCCCCGGTTCGCCGGGGCCTTTTTGCTTAAGAGCCACACTTCAGTGGCCGCACTGCTTAGGAGCCGTCGCATGCTCTACACCCCTCCCCCCGTCGATCCCAAGGCGCCGCCGGTGCGCATCAATCTGCTCTCGGACACGCAGACCAAGCCGACGGCAGGCATGCGCGAGGCGATGGCGCGGGCGGAGGTCGGTGACGAGCAGGTCGGCGATGATCCGACCGTGAACGCGCTGTGCGAACGCGTTGCCGACCTGCTCGGCAAGGAAGCGGCGGTCTACATGCCCTCCGGCACGATGTGCAACGTCACCGCGACGCTGGTGCATTGCCGCCCCGGCGACGAGATCCTCGCCCATGAGACCGCGCATATCATCGCGCGCGAAGGCGGCGCGCATGCCGCGATCGGCGGTTTCCAGGTCACCCAGCTCAAGGGCCCCGATGGCCAGTTCACGCCGGAGACTCTTCGCAAGGCGCTGCATCCGCGCACGCGCTACCAGCCGCCGCAGACCGTCGTCAGCGTCGAGCAGACCGCCAATATCGGCGGCGGCACGATCTGGAAGAAGGCGGTGCTCGACGAGATCGTCGCGATCGCCAGACAGCACGGCCTCGTCACCCATATGGACGGCGCGCGCCTGCTCAACGCCACGGTCGCGAGCGGCATCTCGCCACGCGACATGACCGCGGGCTGGGACTCGGCCTGGATCGACTTCTCCAAGGGCCTGGGCGCACCGATCGGCGGCGTGCTCGCAGGCTCGCGCGCCTTCATCGACGCGGTCTGGCAGTGGAAGCAGCGGCTCGGCGGCTCGATGCGGCAGGCCGGCATCTGCGCGGCAGCCTGCATCTACGCGCTCGACCACCACGTCGAGCGCCTGGCCGACGACCACGCCAACGCGCGCGCGCTCGCCCGCGGACTGTCGCAGATCTCGGGCATCGAGGTGCAGGAGCCCGAGACTAATCTCGTGTTCTTCAAGCCCGACGGCGCCGGCATTCCCGGCGACAAGATGGTCCCGGCCCTCCGTCAGCGCGGCGTGACACTCGCGATGATGGACGGCCGCATCCGCGCCTGCACCCATCTGGATGTCAATGCGAGCCAGATCGAGGAGACGATCGGGTACGTGCGCGAGATCGTGCGCGGGGCGTAAAGCTCAGCCCCGTAGCCCGGATGGAGCGCAGCGAAATCCGGGATCTATCCACGCGGTGAGGACGTCCCGGATTGCGCTTTGCTCCATCCGGCTACGCAAAGGGGGAGAGGTCTCACCGCCCCATCGCCTGATAGATCAGCGTCTTCAGCTCGAGCTGGATCCGGCCGCGCTGCGAGGGGGTCTGCACCATGAAGATTCCGAACAGGTCGTCTTCGGGATCGATGAAGAAGAAGGTGCCGCCAACGCCGTCCCAACGATATTCGCCAAGCGGCCAGTTCGTGCCCGGCCGCACCGCGGTACGTACGGCGAAGCCGAGGCCGTAGCCGCTGGTCTCACCCGGATAGTAGTGCTTGTCGCGCGCGACGCGGGTTTCGGGACCGATATGATCCCTCGCCATCAAGGCGATGGTTTCCCGCTTCAGGTAACGTCGACCTTCAAGCGTGCCGCCGTTGAGCAGCATTTGCGAGAAGCGGGCATAATCGCCGACCGTGCCGACGAGGCCGCCGCCGCCCGACTCCCATCGCAGCGGTTTCCTGATATCGCGAACCTGCGTGATCGGGCTGATCGCCCGATCGTGCGGCATCGGCTCGGCGATGCGCGGCCATTTGGCGGGATCGGCGACGTAAAACGCCGTGTCCTTCATCCCGAGCGGGTCGAGCAGCCGCGTCTTCGCGAACTCGAGCAGCGATGTCCCCGAGATCACCTCGATGATGCGCCCCAGCACGTCGGTGGAGTGGCCGTAATCCCAGATCGTGCCGGGCTGTTCGGCGAGCGGCAGCGCGGTGATCTTCGCGACGAATTCGGCATTGGTCGAATTCCTGTCGAACAGACCGGCGTCGGCGTAGAGCTTGTTCACCAGGTCCCCGCCATAATAGCCGTAAGGGATCCCGGCGGTATGCCGCATCAAATCCTCGATCGTCACCGGGCGTTTGAGCGGCTCCAGCTCCAGCGAGACCTTGTTGTCCTCGGCCTTCTTCTCGACTCCGACCTGCATGCCGGCGAAGGCCGGAATGTATTTCGAGACGGGATCGCCGAGCGCAAGCTTACCCTCCTCGACCAGCATCATCGCCAGGACCGAGGTGATCGGCTTGGTCATCGAATAAAGGCGGAAGATCGTATCCGCGCTCATCGAAAGTTGTGTCGCGACGTCGCGGACGCCGAAACTCTCGTAATAGACCGGCTTACCGTGTTGCTGGAGCAGCAGAATCGCCCCCGGAAATTTTCCGGTCGCGATTTCGTTCCTGATGTAGTCGGAGACCTTTGCCAGGCCTTCGGGCGTGAAGCCGTGCGCACGGCCCTCTGAGCTCGCCCGCGCACTTACCGCGCCAAACAAAAGAACGAGCGCCGCGAACAGCGCGCGGCGCCCGTTCATGTCACTTCTCCATAGCTTCATAGACCAGCTGCTTCAACGTCCGCTGCACGCGCTGGCGCTCGCTCGGGGTCTGCTCCAGCAGCACGAAGAACATGTCCTGCTTGGGGTCGATCACGAAATAGCAGCCGGAGGCGCCATCCCACTTGAGTTCGCCGAGGTTGCCGGGCGGCGGCGGCTTGGCGTTGCCGGGCTCGGTACGGACCGCAAGCCCAAGGCCGAAGCCAAAGCCGTCGCCGGGGAAATAGAAATAGTCGCGCTCGACCCCGGAGCCGGGGCCGACCTGATCAGTGGTCATCAGCTTGAACGTCTCGGGCTTGAGGATGGTCTTGCCGTCGAGACTGCCGCCATTGAGCAGCATCTGCGAAAAGCGCCTGTAATCCGCCATGGTCGTGACCATGCCGCCGCTGGCGAACTGGATCTTCTTGACGACCGTCGGATCATTGATGCGGCCGACGCGGAAATCGGCATCGTTCGGCACGGGCTGGGCCAGGAGCTTCTGCTTCGCGGGGTCCGTGACCAAGAAGCCGGTATCGACCATGCCGAGAGGATCGAGCAGCTTCTCGCGCATGATGTCGATCAGCGGCTTGCCGGCGGCGATCTCCATCACACGCGCCAGCACGTCGGTCGAGTGGCCGTATTGCCAGAGCGCGCCCGGCTGGTTGTGCAACGGCAGCTTGGCGATGCGTTCGGCGAACTCGGCCAGATCGAAATCGCCGGCATAGATGTTGGCCTCGCGATAGGCTTTGCGGACCAGGCTGTCGCCATAGAAGCCGTAGGTGATGCCCGAGGTGTGCGTCATCAGATCGTGCACGGTCATTGCCCGCTTCGGCGGCACCAGCTCGAGCGCCTTCGTGCCGTCCTCGGCCTTCTTCTCGACACCGACCTTCACATTGGCGAAGGAGGGAATGTATTTCGAGACGGGATCGTCCAGCTTGATCTTGCCTTCCTCGACCAATTGCATCGCGACCACCGCAGTGATCGCCTTGGTCATCGAGAATAGGCGGAAGATGGTCTTGTCCGTGATCGGAGCCTTGCTGACCACGTCCTGCACGCCGAAGACTTCGTGATAGACCGGCTTGCCATGCTGCTGGATCAGCACGTTTGCACCGGCGATCTTGCCGGTCGCGACCTCGTTCTTGAAGAAGTCGGTGATCCTGCCGAGCTTCTCCTGATTGAAATGCGCGCCGGCCGGAATCTCGTAAGTGCCCTCCGCGTGCGCCGGCGACATCGCGGCAAGCGACACCAACGCGCCGCAGGCGAGCGCACGCAGTCCAAATTGTGAAATCATATCCCCTCCCCGGAACATGGCGCCTCGGAGTGTACCGACCAGCTCAATCGGCACAAGGGCCGCCCTGTCGCGCAAGCGCCTCGGCATGGAGCTTTGCGCCCGGTTCAGAGAAGCAGCAGAACACGACGCGAGCGACGGTAGGCGCCAAAGCCAGCCCTTCGATCGTCGTGCGCACGGCGATATCGGCCGCCCGGTCGGCAGGAAAATGGTAGATGCCGGTCGAAATCGCGGGAAATGCCACCGAGGTCAGCTTGTGCTTCCCGCAAAGCTCCATGCACCGCCGATAGCAGGAGGCGAGCAGATCGTCCTCGCCGAGCGTGCCGCCATTCCAGACCGGACCGACGGTGTGGATGACATGCGTGGCCTTGAGGCGATAGCCCCTGGTGATCTTCGCGTCGCCCGTCTTGCAACCGTGGAGCATGCGGCATTCGGCGACGAGCTCGGGCCCGGCTGCCCGGTGGATCGCGCCATCCACGCCGCCCCCACCAAGGAGCGACGTGTTCGCGGCGTTGACGATGGCGTCAACGCCGAGCGTGGTGATATCGGCGACGATGACATCGAGCTCCGCGCCGCCAATCCGGCGCGTCAGCAGGGTCACGTGTCAGGCCGCGACGACGACGCCCTTCTCGGAGAAGAGCTGCTGCAATTCGCCGGCCTGGAACATCTCACGGACGATGTCGCAGCCGCCGATGAATTCGCCCTTCACGTAGAGCTGGGGGATGGTCGGCCAGTTCGAATATTCCTTGATGCCGTTGCGCAGCTCGGCGGATTCGAGAACGTTGAGGCCCTTATAGCCGACACCGATATGGTCGAGGATCTGGACCACCTGGCCGGAGAAACCGCACTGCGGAAATTGCGGCGTCCCCTTCATGAACAGAACCACGTCGTTCGACTTCACTTCATTGTCGATGAATTCCGCGATGCTCATTTCCGTGTCCTTCTGGGGCAGAGCCCTCACCAATTGCTTCGGGCCGGCTCAGCCGATTTAACCCGATACCTGCCCATATATGTAGCCCAAACCGTTGTGCATCCAAAGTAAAATGGCGGCGACGGGTCTCCGGCGGCCGGATTGACCCCAGCCGGGTCCATAGGCTGATGACATCAATATCATCGCCGCAGAGGACTTTCATACCGTAACGGAGCCCCTATCTAGGACGAACCCTGTTCATGGAACCGGGTCGTGCGAACAACGTTCTCTTGTCCTGTCTGGAGAAAAACGTGACGAAACAAGCCTCAGCCACGGCCTCCCTGCGTTCGTCACCGTCCTCCCGCGAGGACGACCTCGCCCAGCGGCTGGAAGCGGCGTTCTCGACTGTCCGCAATGAGACCGAACGCCGGGCCGCACCGCTGTCGCCCGAGGACCAGCAGATCCAGTCCATGCCCGATGCCAGCCCGACCAAATGGCACCGGGCCCATACGACCTGGTTCTGGGAGCAATTCCTGCTCGGCGAGCATGCTGCGGGCTACCGGCCCTTCCACCCCGATTTCGCATTCCTGTTCAATTCCTATTACGTCAGCGCTGGCCCGCGACATGCCCGCAATCATCGCGGCGACATCACCCGCCCCAGCGCCGACGAGGTTGGCGCCTATCGCAAATACGTCGATGCGGCCGTCGGCAAATTCTTCCGCGAGGCCGGCGCGGACAAGCTCCGCGCAATCGCCCCGCTGGTCGAAGTCGGGCTCAATCACGAGCAGCAGCATCAGGAGCTGATGTTCACCGACATCCTGCATGCCTTTGCGCAGAACCCGATCTATCCGGCGTATGACCCGGCCTGGCGCTTCCCGGCCGCGACGCGCGGCGGTGATGACTGGCTCGCACTGAACGAAGGCATCCACACCGTCGGCCATGTCGACGACGGCTTTCATTTCGACAACGAGAAGCCGGCGCACCGCGCCCTGGTCGGTCCGGTCAGGATCGCCCGCAATCTGGTCACCAATGCCGAATGGCTCGCCTTCATGCAGGACGGCGGCTACCGGACCGCGACCCTGTGGCTGATGGACGGCTTTGCCGCAGCGAGCAAGGAAGATTGGCAAGCCCCCGGCTATTGGCGCGAGGTCGACGGCGCATGGCAGGTCATGACGCTGGCCGGCCTCAAGCCGGTCGATCCGGACGCGCCGGTATGTCACGTCAGCTATTACGAGGCGGATGCGTTCGCGCGCTGGTCCGGCAAACACCTGCCGACCGAGATGGAATGGGAGGTCGCGGCGCGCGCCGGCCAGCTCAACGACGCCTTCGGCCTCGTCTGGCAATGGACCCGCAGCTCCTACGCGCCCTACCCCGGCTATCGCGCCGTCGAGGGCGCGCTCGGCGAGTACAACGGCAAGTTCATGGTCAACCAGCTGGTGCTGCGCGGCTCCTCGCTTGCAACTCCGCAAGGCCACAGCCGTACCACCTATCGCAACTTCTTCTATCCGCACCACCGCTGGCAGTTCACCGGGCTGCGGCTTGCCGATTACGACTAAGTATTCCGACGACAGATGCGCGCCGGACAGCGCGTTCAGGAGAGTATCATGAATGTGCACGCCAGCGCTTTGGCCGAGGCCCATCTTCCCGACGAGCAGACCACCGCTTTCGCCCGTGAGGCCATCGAGGACCTCTCGCAGCACCCGAAAAAGCTGTCGCCGAAATATTTCTATGACGCGACCGGATCGGAGCTGTTCGAGGCGATCACGAAGCTGCCGGAATATTATCCGACGCGCACCGAGCTATCGATCCTGAAGCAGCGCGGCAGCGAGATCGCGAAGATCATCCCGGAGCACGCCGCGCTGGTCGAGTTCGGCGCCGGCGCGACCACGAAGGTGCGCCTGCTGCTCGATCATTGCAAATTCGCGGCCTATGTGCCCGTCGATATCTCCGGCGACTTCCTGAAGGCACAGGCGAGCGGCCTGAAGCGGGATTTCCCGGCGCTCGGCATCTATCCGGTCGCGGCCGACTTCACCACGCCGTTCGAGCTGCCGACGGCGGTCGCCTCCATGCCGAAGGTCGGCTTCTTCCCCGGCTCGACCATTGGCAATTTCGAGCCGCAGGAAGCGCAGGCCTTCCTGAAAAGCGCGCGCAAGATCCTCGGCAAGGGCGCGCAGATGATCATCGGCGCCGATCTCGAGAAGGACGAGCGGATCCTCTTCGACGCCTATAACGATGCAGCAGGCGTCACCGCGCGCTTCAACCTCAATGTGCTGGTGCGCATCAACCGCGAGCTCGGCGGCAATTTCGACCTGTCCGCCTTCACCCATCGCGCGATCTACAACCGCGAGCGGCACCGCATCGAGATGCACCTGATCAGCAGGAAGAGCCAGACCGTGCGCTTGCTCGGCACCAGCTTCTCGTTCCGCCCGGGCGAGAGCATCCACACCGAGAACAGCTACAAATACAGCATCGCGCGTTTTGCCGCGCTGGCCCAGAGCGCAGGCTGGCGCGTGCGCGAGAGCTGGACGGATGCGGCGAAGATGTTCTCGGTGCACGCGCTGGAGGTCGCGGAGTAGACCGGCAGCCGTCGTTTGGCCGGTCTCATTCGAGCGGACACGATTCTACCGACACAAGCCGTTGGTGCCGGATCACGGCACGGAAGCTGTGGGTGCTAGCCTTGCCGCACGACCAGGAGAAATTCTCACCATCTCGCTGGAGTGGCTCGCCGAGCCAGAAAACCACCTTTGAGACGTGGTCGCCTGGCTTGACACGATCGAGCCACTGCGGCGGATAGGCCCAATGCCCGCAATCGCCTTGCCAGTAGCACGCCGGCATGATGCAGCGTCCGGCGGCTGGAGCAGGCTTTCCTCCCATGGCACGGCAGGTGGACGGGATTTGGCCAAGCGCCCAGCCCTGCGTCGCTTCCTCGACGACAAGTATCGCAGCCAGGGCCGCGCCGACGATGAGGAGGTGTCTCATACCCGCCTATTGCTCGGTCCCCAGCGACACCGATTCCCACACCGCCACCAGGATCAGGATCATCGTCGTCGCGACCGAGAGCCAGAGCGGCGACACGTCCGAGGCGAACCAGCTCAGCGCCAGCAGCAGCAAGATGCCGATGCCGTGCGAGAGCTGGAGGAAGCCGCGGATCGCAAGCTTGAACAGGATTGTGCCGATCAGAAAAATCAAGGGCCCACCGATCGTGCTCACGATCGTGCGCATGTCGGAATGGCCGGTCGGATGCTTCAGCACCAATTCGTCCGACACCGCGGTCAGGATGATGCCGGCAACGATCGGCAGGTGCAGATAGGTGTAGGCGAGCCTTGCCAGGCGCCCGGATTCGGCCGACTTCGAGATCCACTCGGCGCCGGCTTCCGCGCCCTTGTGGAAATAGACCCACCACATTGCGATGGCACCGACCAGGGCCGAGACGAAGGCCAGGATGTTGGCCGCGGTCCATTCCAGCGCGGCGAAGGTCGCGCCGTTGACGATGACGGCCTCGCCGAGCGCAATGATGACGAAGAGAGCGCAGCGCTCGGCCATGTGGCCGCCCTCGACGGCCCAGGCCTCGACAGAGGAGAAGCCGAGCCCGGGCACCCAGAAGCGGGCCGCGGGCGAGATGTATTCGATCGCAAGCGCGGCGATCCAGAACCACAGCCGGGCTTCGTGATGGGCGAGGCCACCGAGGATCCAGAAGACGGCGGAGACGGAGAGCCAGACCAGAATTCGAATCGCGTTGTGCCGCACCGCGGTCCGGTGCGGTGGCGTTGCGAACAGCCAGAATGCGGTGCGTCCGACCTGCATGGCTGCGTAGGCAAGAGCGAACCACAGGCCACGCCCCTCGAAGGCGGTCGGGATCGTGGTCGACAGCACGAGGCCGCCGAGCATCATTGAAAACAGCAGCAGGCGGACCGGCGTCAGCTCGGGATTGAGCCAGTTGGTGACCCACGCGGTGAAGACCCAAACCCACCACACTGCCAGGAACAGCACCGCGACATGCACCGCGCCGATCAGCGTGAAATGATGCAGCAGGGCGTGCGAGACTTGCGTGACGGCAAAGACGAAGACGAGATCGAAGAACAGCTCGGCATAGGTCACGCGGCTGTGCCGGTTCGGCGTGATGACGCGGAACATCGCGCCGTGCGGATTGTCCGCAGCCATCATCGTCCCCCGTGGCGCTGGTCAGGTCAGGTGCAGCTTCGTCAGTTACCTGGCACGCCGGTTTGCAGCGCCAGCGCGTGCAGCACGCCGCCCATCTGGCCGCGCAGGGACTGGTAGACGATCTGGTGCTGCTGGACGCGCGATTTGCCACGGAAGGATTCCGAGATCACGGTCGCGGCATAGTGGTCGCCGTCGCCGGCGAGGTCACGGATGGTCACCTCGGCATCGGGGATCGCTGCCTTGATCATCGCCTCGATATCGTGGGCGTCCATGGGCATTCGGGTCTTGCTCCTATCTCGGCTGCAAAGCAGCCTCATCATCGAATCGCTGCCGGGGGTCCCCTCACCGGCAAGGTCAAACTTAGCGTGAACGGCCTTCTACGTCACGCTTTCCGGCACTATATCCCTGATCCCATCAGGACATAGGCACGACAAAGTGCCGCGCGCGGCAGATTGATCGAAAAGGCGTGAAATCATGAAGCTTCCAGGGCCCGACCACCCGATCACGATCACCCCAAATCCCCGGCGCGTCCGCGTCACGGCGGGCGACATCGTGATCGCCGAGACCAGCAAGGCGCTGACCTTGAAGGAGGCCAGATATCCGGCAGTGCAATATGTACCGCGGGAGGACGCCAACATGGCCCTGTTGGAGCGTACCGACCGTGTCACCCATTGCCCCTACAAGGGGGACGCGAACTATTACAGCGTGAAGGCCGACGGCAAGACGCTGGACAACGCGATCTGGACCTACGAGACACCCTTCCCAGCGATGACGGAGATTTCAGGCCATCTCGCGTTCTATCCGGACAAGGTGAAGATCGAGGAAGTGGGATAAGCGCCGCACCCCCAATCGTCATGCCCGGGCAGCCACCATCTGTCCGCGGTAGGCGTGGATGGCCGGGTCGAGCGCGGCCATGACGGCGAAGAGGGCTCAATCAGCTACGCCCTGAAGATCGTGAGTCCCAATATCAGCAGCACCAGGAAGATCACGACGAAGACGTAGAACAGGAAGCGGGCGATGTCGGCCGAGGCGGCCGAGATGCCGGTGAAGCCGAGCACGCCGGCCACGATCGAGACAAGGAGGAAGATCAGCGCCCATTTCAGGATCGACATCGCCAGCTCCGAACTGCCGCGTCTCACGGCCTACGCTGTTTTCGGCCAACGCTAACATCGCTGCGAGGAACTGGTTCCTAGAGGTGGTCGGGGGCGACCTACCGAACAAACTGCCCTTGCTGAATCGAGTTCCCGGCGGCAGAGTCCAGCCGAGGTTAGGATCGGGGCGGCCACGATGACGATGTCACATTCAGCGACGATCGGCGCGGAGGTGCATGCCGCGCCCCAGAGCAAGGTGCGCAACTTGGCGATCGATCGCGCCCGCACCTTCCTCACTCTGGTGGTGCTGCTGCATCACGCGGTGATCCCGTATACCTATTTCGGTCATACCGATCCGAGTTATTTCTTCGGCTTCGACATGATCGTGCTCGCCACCGACAGTTTCTTCATGGCGATGTTCTTCTTCCTGTCGGGACTGTTCGCCTGGTCCGGCATCGCCCGGAAGGGAGTGCGGAGCTATTTGGCAGATCGCCTGCTTCGGCTTGGCCTACCCTTCGCGATCTGCGCCTTTACGGTCATTCCACTCGCCTACTACGCGATCTCCCTGCGGCACCATCCCGAGATCGGTTTTGCGGAATTCTGGTGGAATATGGTCACGAAGGGTCCGTGGCCGAGCGGGCCGATTTGGTTCCTGTGGGTCTTGTTCGCCTTCGACCTGGTTGCCTGCCTTTTGTACCGGCTGTCACCCAATCTGCTCGATCCGATCAATCGCCTCTCGCTGCATGGTCGCCGCCGGCCCGCCGTGTTCTTCGCGGTCATGCTGGCCGTCACCGCCGCGTTCTACATTCCTGGGCTGGTTCACTACGGACACAGCAGCTGGTTCGAGTTCGGGCCGTTCTCGGTCCAGCACGGGCGCGTGATGCTGTACGCGACCTATTTCTTTTTCGGTGCCGGCATCGGCGTTGCGCAAATGGATCGTGGGCTGCTCTCTGTCGACGGCCGCATGGCAAAGGTCAGCTGGGACTGGATGGTCCTCGCGATCGTTCCGTATTGCCTGTTGTGGGGGCTGATCTTCATCAAGCGCGAAATATTGGGCAACCCGTCGCCGCTGCCGGACTGGTATGAAGCGCTCTATGCCATCTGCTTCACCGTCTTCAGCGTGGCCATCATGTTTCTGATCCTGGCCCTTTTCCAGAGGTTCAAGCAATCAGGCTCAGCCAGGCTGCTTGATCCAATGCAGGGCGACGCATTCGGCATGTTCCTGGTGCATTATCCGATCGCATTGTGGCTGCAATACTGGCTGTTCGACTATGACCTGCCGGCGATCGTCAAGGCCACGATCGGGTTTGTGCTGACTGTCGCGGCGAGCTGGGCGCTGACGCGCGCGTTGCGGCAGATCCCGGGCGCGTCACGCGTGTTGTGAGGCGCGGTCTCTCGGTCCGTAGCCCTGATGTAGCGCAGCGCAATTCGGGACCTTGCCACAAGTGATAGGGTCCCGGATTACGCTGCGCTCCATCCGGGCTACAGATCTGATTTGCGGCAGCGCCTTACGCCGCCTTCCCGCCCATATATTCCGGCAGCCAGCGCTCGAACGAGGTCCGCAGCGTGTCGATCGCAACCGGCGCTTCGCCGGCGATCGCGATGGCATCGCCGCCGGTGGTGCCGATGCGCACGCAAGGCACCTCGCAGCCGCGCATCTTGGCGAGCACGCGGCCGGCTTCGGTTTCCGGCACGGTGACGAGATAGCGCGCCTGGTCCTCGCCGAACCAATAGGCCTGCGGCACCAGCGCAGTCGGCGCCGCCAGCAGCTTGGCGCCGATGCCGCCCGCCATCGCCATCTCGGCCAGCGCGATCAGAAGGCCGCCGTCCGACAAATCATGCACCGCAGTCGCGGTGCCCGCATGGATCATGCCGCGCACGCAATCGCCGTTGCGCTTCTCGGCCGCAAGATCGACCGGTGGCGGCGCCCCCTCCTCGCGGCCGCAGATGTCGCGCAGATAGACCGACTGGCCGAGCCAGCCATGGGTCTCGCCGATCAAGAGGATCGCCTCGCCCTCGGCCTTGAAGGCGAGCGACGCCGACTTGGTGAAATCGTCGAGCAGGCCGACACCGCCGATCGAGGGCGTCGGCAGGATCGCGCGGCCGTTGGTCTCGTTGTAGAGCGAGACGTTGCCGGACACGACCGGGAAGTCCAGCGTGCGGCAGGCTTCCGAAATGCCCTTCAGGCAGCCGACGAACTGGCCCATGATCTCGGGCCGCTCAGGGTTGCCGAAGTTGAGATTGTCGGTGATCGCGAGCGGCTTGCCGCCGACGGCGGTGATGTTGCGCCAGGCTTCGGCGACGGCCTGCATCCCGCCTTGATAAGGATCGGCCTCGCAATAGCGCGGCGTGACGTCGACAGTGAGCGCGAGGCCCTTCGGCCCATCCTGCACGCGCACCACGGCCGCATCGCCGCCGGGACGCTGCATGGTGTTGCCGAGGATGACGTGGTCGTATTGCTCCCAGACCCAGCGCTTCGAGCACATATCAGGCGTGCCGATCAGCTTCTCCAGCGCAGCTCCAAGGCCCATGGGTGCCGGCACGTCGCGGGCATGCACGACCGGCAGCGCTGTGGACGGGACGTGCGGGCGGTCATAGACCGGCGCCTCGTCGCCAAGCTCCTTGATCGGCAAATCGGCCATGACATCGCCGCCATGCTTGACCACGAAGCGCTTGCTCGGCGTGGTGTAGCCGACCACGGCGAAGTCGAGGCCCCACTTCTTGAAGATCGCCTCGGCTTCCTTCTCCTTCTCGGGCTTGAGCACCATGAGCATGCGCTCCTGGCTCTCCGAGAGCATCATCTCGTAGGCGCTCATGCCGGTCTCGCGGGTCGGCACCGCATCGAGGTCGAGGTCGACGCCGAGATCGCCCTTGGCGCCCATCTCCACCGCCGAGCAGGTCAGGCCCGCCGCGCCCATGTCCTGGATCGCGATGACGCAGCCCTTTTCCATGATCTCGAGGCAGGCCTCTAACAGCAGCTTCTCGGCGAAGGGATCGCCGACCTGCACGGTCGGGCGCTTCTCCTCGGACTTGTCGTCGAACTCGGCCGAAGCCATCGAGGCGCCGTGGATGCCGTCGCGGCCGGTCTTGGAGCCGAGATAGACGATCGGCATGTTCACGCCGGAGGCCGCCGCATAGAAGATCTTGTCAGAATCGGCGAGGCCCACCGCCATGGCATTGACGAGGATGTTGCCGTCGTAGCGGGTGTGGAAGCGTACCTGGCCGCCCACCGTCGGAACGCCGAAGGAATTGCCGTAGCCGCCGACGCCCGCCACCACGCCGGAGACGAGATGCCGCGTCTTCGGGTGCTCGGGCGCACCGAAGCTCAGCGCATTGAGGCAGGCGATCGGGCGCGCGCCCATGGTGAAGACGTCGCGCAGGATGCCGCCGACGCCGGTGGTCGCGCCCTGATACGGCTCGATATAGCTCGGATGGTTGTGGCTCTCCATCTTGAAGACCACAGCCTGGCCGTCGCCGATGTCGATCACGCCGGCGTTCTCGCCGGGGCCCTGGATCACCCAGGGCGCCTTGGTCGGCAGGCCGCGCAGATGGATGCGCGAGGATTTGTACGAGCAATGCTCGTTCCACATCGCCGAGAAGATGCCGAGCTCGGTGAAGGTCGGCTCCCGCCCGATCAGCTTCAGGATGCGCTCATACTCGTCGGGCTTGAGCCCGTGGGCGGCAACCAGTTCGGGGGTGATCTTGGGTTCATTCTTCATGGATTCGAGGCTTTCGGCGGCGGTTTGGCCGTTCTTAGGAACATCGGACGGCTTCGAAAAGCCCTTTATGGCGCATTTTCCCGCTGTCCCACGTTTTGCGCCGGCAGGGCCGGCGGGAACGGGAATTGCGCGGCGCGGTCGGATCGGATTTAAGGTCTAAAGACCCGCAATTGAAGGCCTATTTCCTTGCACGAATTGACCAAAGCGCCCCCGCCGCGCCGCCCCGACCTCCATGTCGCCACCGAGGGCGAATTTGTGGGCTGGCGGACCTGGATTCGCGACAGTTTTGAGTCCCATGTCGGCCCCTTCTGGCACCGGATCGAGGCGGACGGCAGCGTCCGCAGCGCCTTCCGCGTCGAGAAGAAGCACCTCAACGGCTCCGGCAACGTCCATGGCGGCTGCTACATGGCCTTTGCCGACTATTCGCTGTTTGCGATCGCCACCCATGTCCTGGACAGCCGGGCGGTGACGACCAATTTCGCCTGTGAATTCCTCGATGCGGCACGCGAGGGCGAGCTGATCGAATGCACCGGCGAGGTGACCCGCGCCGGCGGCTCGCTGATCTTCCTGCGCGGCAAGATGATGTCCGGCGAGCGCCTGCTGCTCACCTTTTCCGGCACGATCAAGCGGATGAAGCGGAAGGCACTCCCTCAGCCAAACGCATAGCTCGACGCCTTCCCTTTTCGCGCCCCCTCGCCCAGACTTCCCACCAAGCGCTTTCGCGCCGGGGAGCAAGAACAAGGTGCCGCAGAGCACATCCGAGGCGGGTCGCGCGAGGCCGGCCGCATCATCGCCGTTGCCGTCCATCGCCACCGGCGCACGCAACTGGCGCGATTATGCGCTGCTGCTGGCGCTCGCCTGCTGCTGGAGCTCCACCTATCCGCTGACCAAGCTGGCGCTTCCCACGATCCCACCCATCACCTTCATCTCGGCGCGCTCGCTGATCGCCGCCGCCTTCCTGTTCGCGATCCTGTGGATGCGCGGCACCAGGATCCCCACCGACGCAAAAGCCTGGAAGCTGTTCGCGACCCAGCAACTGATCAACTCGACCTTCCCGTTCCTGATCATCACCTGGTCGCAGCAATATGTGCCGGCCTCGAACACGGTTGTGCTGGCCTCGACCACGCCGATCTTCGCCTTCCTGATCACCTCGCTGATCACGCGGCACGAGCCAGCGACACTGCTCAAGCTCACTGGTGCGATTTTGGGACTCGCCGGCACCGTCGCTATCGTCGGGCTCGATGCGCTGCGCGGCTTCGGTAGCGAGATCGTGGCGGAGATCGCGATCCTGCTCGCCACCATCTCCTTTGCCTGCGCGACGATCTTCGGCCTCCGCCTGTCCGAATACGATCCGATGGTGGTGGCAGCCGGCTCGCTGCTGTTCGGCGGCCTCGTGCTGCTGCCGCCCTCACTACTGATCGACCAGCCCTGGACACTGCAGCCCACGCCGACCGCGATCATCGCCACCATCGTCATGGGCATCGTTTCGAGCGCGCTCGGCCTGATGTTGTTCTATGTCTGCCTCGGCCGCCTCGGCACGCTGACGACGAACGCCCAAGGCTATTTGCGCATCCCGATCGGCGTCGGCCTCTCGGTGCTGCTGCTCGGCGAGAGCGTGCCGTCGAACCTCGCACTGGGGTTATTGCTGGTGATGGCCGGTGTTGCGGCGATGACGGTGCCGGCGGAGGTGTATAAGCGGTGGTCGGGGCGGGTGCGCGGGCTCTGAGCGCTAACGCAACGAGGCGCACGGAGGCACAGTCACAACCTGATTGACACATGTTGGACGAATGTGAGGTAGTCGCGCGCAAGCCTGTCGTGACGCATCCCTCCCTCAAGGCCCAGCATGGAAAGTCGTTCTCCGGCCGCCATTGGTGATTCAAAAACCGATCGCGTGCCCAGCGTCTGGTGGTTCGCACTCGCGCTTGTCCCGCACTTTGCATCCCAGCTCATGCGACTGCATCAGCACACTGCAGCGGGTTGGCTTGTCTGGGACTACGCCGGCCGGATCGCCGCTCTGGCCATTCTTGCGGTGATTCCAGCAGCACGGACCGTTGCCTATCGACGCGAGCAACGCCGAATTTCCTTTCTCGAGATCGGCGTCTGGATCGCAGGAATTGCGCTGCTGGACCGCTTCGGTCAGTGGCCGCAGCATCTCATCAATGCAGCACTTCCGGCTACCGTCATTGGCAAGTATCCGCAGCCGACCGGCTGGCTTAATGTCTTCGATCTCGTCGTTGGCCTCGCGCTGGTCGCGGCCAGCGAAGAGATCATCTTCAGGCGATTGCTTCGGAACGCATCGCAGCCTTACGTGGGTGATGGAGTCGTCGCCATCCTCATCACGTCGCTCGTCTTCGGCGCCTATCATTGGTGGGCCGGGATCGGAAACATCCTGCTCTCTGCAACAATCGGCATCCTTTTCATGGTGATGTACCGGCGCTCAGGCGCGCTTTGGCCGGTTATGCTCGTGCACTACCTGGTTGACCTGATCGCCTTCTCTGGAGTTTGGCGTTGAGGTAGCGATCAGCGTGACGCCGACAATTGCTTCTCGGCGATGTTGAGCCACTCCGCCTGCGCCTTGCGTAGATATTTCGGCGCGCGCCGCATCTGGATCAGGAGCTCGTTGAAGACCATGCGCGCCTCTGCGGTGCGGCCGACCGTTTGCAGCAGCATGCCGTAGCGCACCCGCGCCTCGGCGCCGGGGAAGTAACCGGCGAGCGCGTGATATTCCTCCAGCGCCTCGTCGACACGTCCGACCTCGGCGAGCGCGCGGGCATAGAGCAGATGCGCGTCGGCGGAATCGAAATCGGGCCATTGCTTCTGCAGATCGTCCAGCGTCGCCAGCGCATCGGCTGGGCGGCTGGCGGCAAATTGCGCCTGCGCCCTGCGCAGCGCGTAGGCAGGATCGTGGCCCATCGGCAGCTTCAGGATGTGATCATAGTGCGCTTCAGCTTCGCCGAACCGGCCGATATTCGCGCACTCTTCCGCCAGCGCCGCGCGGTTGGCGATGGTGTCGGTGCCGGCGAGTTGGTCGGACAGCTCGCGATAGCGCTTCTCGGGATCGAGGCGATTGGCGACACGCTGGCGCGCCTGCCGGGCACCGGGGCTGGAAAACCATTCGGGAATGAGCTCGACCGCGATATAGGCGATCGCGCCCATCATCGGCACCAGCAGGATGATGAAGGCCCAGGGCCGCAACCGTCCGGTTCGCGAGGCGTGATAGATCAACGTGATGTCGAGCAGCAGAACGACCAAAGCAACAGGCATGTGACATCCGGACAGCCGGCCTCCTGATATCGCAATCGAACCAATAAAACAACTTTGAGTTGCCTCGACCGGCAAAAATCAGCGAACCCGGACGCGCGCCGTAATGGTGACGAGGAGTCAGTCGCCGCAAAACCTATGCAGGTTCACGCGCCTCGCGTAGCAATCCACTCGCCAGCGCTCGAAACGCGTCGACGGCCTTGCTCAGCACATTCTTGGGATCGTCGGCTGCCGCGACCCACAAGGCGGCGCTGAGCGCAGCCCCGTTCAGCAACCGCCCCGCCGCTTCGACATCGACCGGCTTCACGATTCCCTCCTCGATCAGCGCACGGATCGTTCGCATGGTGATATCGAGACAGGCGTTCTCGCCGGGCCATTTGGAGGGATCGCCGAGCACCGCAGGTCCATCCAGAAGCATGATGCGCTGAATCTCGGGTTCGAGCGCCATCTCGATATAGGCGCTTCCCTCCGCGAGCAGGCCCAGCCACGGGCTGGGCGCTTGCTCCCGGACGATGCGGAGCCGCTCCGCCATTTCACCGTCGATCTGCTCGACAACGGCCCAGAGCAGCCCCTTCTTGTCTTCGAAGTTGTGATACAGCGCGCCCCGCGTCAGACCGACGGCCGCAGTGAGTTCGTCCATCGACGCGTCTGCATAGCCCTGCGTGGCAAATGCCGCGCGTGCGGCGCGGATGAGCCTGGCCCGATTTTCCGCCATGGCCGCTGCGCGCTTTCCCTTTGCCATGCTCCCTGGCCCCTCTTGACATACGCCTCGTATGTAAATTATCACATACGAACCGTATATGAAATGGGCTTGAAACGCCACCCGTGGAACGCCCCGTTCCACCCGCTCCCGATCCGATGAAAGGTTCCTGACATGGCCCAGCGAGAGGCAATCTTCCCCGCGAACCGCCACGCGCTCTATCAACAGCATCGCTACTCCGCAGCGATCCGCTCCGGTGACCTGCTGTTCGTGTCGGGGCAGGTCGGCAGCCGCGAGGACGGCTCACCCGAGCCGGTATTCGAGGACCAGGTCCGGCGCGCATTCGCCAATTTGCGTGCCGTGCTCGCCGCTGGTGGATGCACGTTGGACGATGTTGTCGATGTCACCACGTTCCACACCGATCCGGCGAGCCAGATCGAGACGGTGATGGCCGTTCGCGCCGAGGAGATCGGCGGACCGCCCTATCCGAACTGGACGGCCGTCGGCGTGAACTGGCTTGCCGGCTTCGACTTCGAGATCAAGGTCATCGCCCGCATTCCTGTGCTCCAGTAAGCCTTCCGGGCGGCCATACGCCGGCCGCCACCAGGGTTGAGCAGGCTACTTGTTGGCGTCGTCCGCGAGCATCTTCCGGTATTTCTCGACGTCGCGCGTCACGAGCTTTTGCAGCACATCGGGCGCGTGCTCGTCGGCATCGGGCGCGACGGTCGACAGATCCGCGAAGCGCTTCTTCACCGCTTCGGTCTCGACGGCCGTGCGCGCCGCGGCATTCAGCTTGGCGATCACGGCCGGCGACGTGCCCTTGGGCGCGAACAGGCCGTTCCAGCCTTGTGCCTCGAACTCGGGCAGGCCGGCTTCCGCCGAGGTCGGCAGATCCGGCAGCGTGGCGAGCCGAACGGTCGAGCCGACCACGAGGCCCTTCACCAGCTTGTCGTTGATCGACTGCGACACCGAGGCGGCCGCGTCGCAGACGCCGTCGATCTGGCCGCCGACCGCGTCGGTCAGCGCCGGCGCGGCGCCGCGATAGCCGATCAGCGTCGCGTCGATCCCGGCTGCTGTGACGAAGCTTTTGCAGATCAGATAGTTCGAGGAGCCGACGCCGGCATGGCCGAGATTGATCTTGCCCGGATTGGCCTTGGCATAGGCAATGAACTCTTTCAGGTCCTTCGCAGGAAAGTCCTTGCGCAGCGCGATGATGCCGAACGTCTTCGCCACCATCGCGATCGGCACGAAGGAATCAGGCGTGAACGGCAGTTTTGGATAGATCGTGTAGGTCGCGGCATTGGTGCCGGCATTGCCGATCGCAATCGTATACCCATCCGGCTCGGCGCGGGAGGCCCGCGCCAGCGCGGTCGAGCCGCCGGCACCGGCAACATTCTCGATGACGATGGTCTGGCCGAGCGCGATGCCCATCTGCTCGGCCACCGCGCGCGCGATCACGTCCGAGGTGCCGCCGGCCGCGAACGGCACGATCATGGTGATGGGACGCTTGGGATAATCCTGCGCGGATGCGCAAGTCGCTACCGAAAATGTCGCGAACGCCAGCGCCGCGATCGCGGCGAGCGCACGCTTCACCACGAACGAGATCACGCGGCTTTTTCCAGATGCTGGGCGAGACCGGCGAACAGGCCACGGCCGTCGGTGCAGCCCATGATATCTTCGACGTGGTTTTCCGGATGCGGCATCATGCCGAGCACGTTGCCCCGGTCGTTGACGATGCCGGCGATCGAATGCGCCGCGCCGTTGATGTTGTTGAAATCGTCGACTTCGCCGGCAGCGGAGCAGTAGCGATAGAGCACCCGCCCCTCGCCTTCGAGCCGCTTGATGGTCTCTTCGTCCGCCTCGTAATTGCCCTCGCCATGGGCAACCGGCACGCGGATCACCTGGCCGGCATTGTAGCCGCGGGTGAACGGCGTGTCGGAGCGCTCGACGCGCAGATGCACGTCGCGGCAGATGAATTTCAGCCGCGCATTGCGCATCAACACGCCCGGCAAGAGGCCGGACTCGCAGAGGATCTGGAAACCATTGCAGACGCCGAGCACGAGGCCGCCCTTGGCCGCATAGTCGCGCACCGCATCCATCACCGGCGCACGCGCCGCGATCGCGCCACAGCGCAGATAATCGCCGTAGGAGAAACCGCCGGGCACGACGACGAGATCGGTGCCTGATGGCAGCGAGGTCTCGGCGTGCCAGACCATCGCGGGCTCGCTGCCGGAGATCAGCCTCAACGCGCGCGCCATGTCGCGCTCGCGGTTGATTCCGGGAAAGACGAGGATGGCGGCTTTCATGGCAGGGGTTCCGACGCGGCTGGGAATCGAAGCTGGCCAACGGGCCAATTCGCGAACAGACATAACCATTTGACGGGGATTTTACCAGTGCTAGCGTTGCGGAGCGCCCTTGTACACAGGCCATAGCCACGCGCCTTTGGCCGCTCGATTTGCCCGGGATTGAAGCCATGAACGTCCCGTCGCTGCCCGCGTCCCTCTCCGAACCGGTATCCGCCGAGGGCGTCGTCGCCGCCGGCGCTTATGTCGACGGCCGCAGAGTCGCCAATATCGCCATCAGCGAGGCCTCGAGCTGGCGAGCCAAGCCCGGCCATGTCGTGTGGATCGGACTGCACGAGCCCGACATGGCGCTGCTCGGCGCGGTGCAGAAGCAGTTCGACCTGCACGATCTCGCCATCGAGGACGCCAACCACGCCCATCAGCGGCCCAAGATCGAGCAATATGGCGAGGCCCTGTTCATCGTCGCGCGCACCGCGCAGCTGATCGAGGGCCGCATCGCCTTCGGCGAGACCCACATCTTCGTCGGCGAAGGTTATCTGGTCTCGGTTCGCCACGGCGCTTCGACCTCCTACACGCCGGTGCGCGAACGCTGCGAAAGCTGCCCGCGGGCGCTCGCGCGCGGCGAGGACTACATCCTCTACGCCATCCTCGATTTCATCGTCGACAATTACTCGCCCGTGCTGGAGAGCATCCACGACGAGATCGAAGGCATCGAGGACGACGTGCTCTCCAAGCAGATCAGCAAGGCGCAGATCGAGCGGCTCTACATGCTGCGACGCGACCTCTTGCGGCTCAGGACCGCAATCGGACCGCTGGTGGAGGTCTGCCGCCGGCTGGAGCACGACGAGTTGTCGATGGTGCGCAAGGCCATGCAGCCGCTATTCCGCGACGTCACCGACCACGTCCGCAACATCCAGGAGCGCATCGATTCTATGCGCGAGGTGCTGGCCTTTGCTTTCGAGGCGAGCCTGCTCGTCGGCCAGGCCCAGGAGACGGCGGTGTCCAAGAAGCTCGCATCCTGGCTCGCCATCATCGCGGTCCCGACCGCGCTCGCCGGCATCTACGGCATGAACTTCAAGCACATGCCGGAGCTGGAGTGG
This sequence comes from Bradyrhizobium sp. USDA 223, assembly GCF_044909005.1. Classification (NCBI taxonomy): domain Bacteria; kingdom Pseudomonadati; phylum Pseudomonadota; class Alphaproteobacteria; order Hyphomicrobiales; family Nitrobacteraceae; genus Bradyrhizobium; species Bradyrhizobium sp. USDA 223. The sequence goes on along the minus strand of NZ_JBIYDR010000001.1, from coordinate 1,405,827 downwards.
GAGTACGGCTACTTCATGCTGCTCGGCGTGATGCTGACCGCGTGCGGCTCGCTGTACTGGCGTTTTCGGCGGGCGGGATGGCTGTGAGTATGTTGCCTTGTAGCCCGGATGAAGCGAAGCGCAATCCGGGGCAGTGCCACCGCGGATAGACCCGGATTCCGCTTCGCTCCATCCGGGCTACAGGCGCGGGTCTAGCTGAGCAGCTCGACCCGGTAATTCTCGATCACGGTGTTCGCCAAGAGCTTGTCGGCGGCCTCCTTCAGCGCCGCCTCCGCCTTGGCCTTGTCGGCGCCGGCGAGCTCGATGTCGAACACCTTGCCCTGGCGGACGCTGGCGACGCCGTCGACGCCGAGCGACTTCAGCGCGCCTTCGATGGCCTTGCCCTGCGGATCGAGGATGCCCGTCTTCAGGGTAACGGTGACACGTGCCTTCACGTCAAAAGTCCTCTTCAGCTCTTCACCAGCACCGGGCCGGTGCCCTGGGGACGCTCGTTTTCCATGAGGATGCCGAGACGCTTTGCAACTTCCGTGTAGGCCTCGAGCAGGCCGCCGAGATCCCTGCGGAAACGATCCTTGTCGAGCTTCTCGTTCGACTTGATGTCCCACAGCCGGCAGCTGTCCGGCGAGATCTCGTCGGCGACGATGATGCGCATCATCTCGTTCTCGAACAGGCGCCCGCACTCCATCTTGAAGTCGACGAGGCGGATGCCGATGCCGAGGAAGAGGCCGGTGAGGAAGTCGTTGACGCGGATGGCGAGCGCCATGATGTCGTCGATCTCCTGCGGCGTCGCCCAGCCGAAGGCGGTGATGTGCTCTTCCGACACCATGGGGTCGTTGAGCTGGTCGTTCTTGTAATAGAACTCGATGATCGAGCGCGGCAGCTGCGTGCCCTCCTCTATGCCGAGGCGCTGCGACAGCGAGCCGGCGGCGACGTTTCGCACCACAACCTCCAGCGGCACGATCTCGACCTCGCGAATCAACTGCTCGCGCATGTTGAGGCGGCGGATGAAATGGGTCGGCACCCCGATGTCGTTGAGGTGCTGAAACAGGTACTCCGAGATCCGGTTGTTGAGGACGCCCTTGCCCTCGATCACCTGATGCTTTTTCGCATTGAACGCGGTGGCGTCGTCCTTGAAGTGCTGGATCAGGGTACCGGGCTCGGGGCCTTCGTAAAGAACCTTTGCCTTGCCTTCATAAATGCGACGCCGACGGCTCATGGGGATGTACCGTGTTTTGTTGAAATCCATGAATTTGGTGTGCTCCGGTTGACTAGGATTACGACCCACAGCGGAGCTGCCGTGAACGGCCAGGAACCCACCTATAACCCGTTGGAAACAGAACGGGAACCAAGCCTTAGGCAACCTATCCGATTGGCTGTCCGAGCACAATCGATCCGGCCGTCCGGCACCAACTTATACCGTCTTGCCTGCGGCTTAACGGCCCGTTGTTTTGCCGATTCGTGCTATCTATGTAGGCATGCAGCCGGGTCGCCGCAACGGAAGGCTCCCGCTCCATTCAGCGAGGATTTGGAACAGGCATGAGCGAGTTCGACAAACGCCAGGAAGGCTTCGAGAAGAAGTACGCCCTCGACGAGGAGCAGAAGTTCAAGGCGGAGGCCCGCCGCAACCGGCTGCTCGGCCTGTGGGCAGCCGAGAAGCTCGGAATCACGGGTGATGCCGCCACCGCCTATGCCAAGGAGGTCGTCGCGGCCGATTTCGAGGAGGCCGGCGATGCCGACGTCCTACGCAAGCTGACGGCCGATTTCGCCGCCAAGAACGTTGTCGTCACCGAGCAGACGATTCGCGCCAAGATGAGCGAGTTGCTCGCGGTCGCCGCCGCCGAGGTGAAGGCGGGGAAATAATCGAGTCAACCGACCCGCCGGCGCGCAATAGCCTTGCGCGCCGGCGTTCTTCTTCTGCCTTCCCGCGTGGTCGAGACATTCGGCCCGGCATAGTTGCGGCGGATGGTTTCGAGCAGGCGCTCTGCGGCGGCGCTCAAAAACCCGCCACGACGCGTGACGAGGATGATATCCTGGTGCGCATCAAGGTCGCCCACGGCGACCGTCGCGATCGAGCCCGCACGCAGCTCCTCCGCCACATGGCTTTTTGCCAGCAGTGCAAGACCGAAGCCCGATTCCACCAGCCGCTTCTGCGCAGTGAGGCTGTCCACGGCCGTCCATTCCACCTCGCCAAGTCCCCGCGTCAGAAACAGCGCGAACACGTGAGCCGCGGCAATCTCGCGGCGTCCGCGAATCTCGGGGAATGCGATCCAGCGCTCCCCACCAAGCTCGGCGAGGCGTTTCACACGCTGTCCGGCGCGAGGATGGTCTGGCGCACAGACCACTTGCAACGATTCGCGCAGGACCTGCTCGCAGGCGAGATCGCCGGAGCCGTCGGCGTTGTAGCGCAGGCCTATCGTGGCCTCGCCGCGCCGGATGAGATCGCTGACCTCCGCGCTGGTCGCCGTCCGCAAGCTCAGCACGACGGCGGGATGCTCCTTGGCAAACCGCTTCATGATGGTCGAGAGGCGGCTGTCAGCGAGCGTCCCGGTCACGGCCAGCGAAACCGGCCCTGCATTCTGCTTGGTCAGTGCGCGGATCGCCTGTTCGGCATCCTGCGCCGCGGCCACTGCGCGCTCGGCATAGGGGATCAGCACGCGCCCGGCATCGCTGAGTCGCGTGCGGCCTGCCACCCGCTCGAACAGGGGAACGCCGAGTTCCTGCTCCAAGAGAGCGATACGGCGCGAAATCGCCGGCTGCGAGCGGTGCAGGAATTTCGCGGCATGCGAAATCCCACCTCTGCGATGAACCGCCAGGAAGGTGTTGAGGGCGTCACTGTCCATCGCGACCTCATGCAAAAAGCTGATGATATCTGACAGAATAACAAATTTGGCGGATGACGGAAGTGCGCCTAAAGCTCGTTGGGACGGACAATGGAGACGAGCCATGACGAGCCAGTTGGACAAGGCGAGAGCGTTTCGCGCGTTGCACGAGCGGCCCAGTGCCTTCATCATTCCTAATCCTTGGGATGCCGGCACCGCCAAGCTGCTCGCGGCGATGGGCTTCGAAGCCCTGGCCACGACGAGCCTCGGGGTCGCCAATATGTTCGGCAGCAGCGGCGTCAGCCTCGACTTCATCCTCGCCAACGCGCGCGCGATCGTCGAAGCCACCGACCTGCCCGTCAGCGTCGACCTCGAGAATTGCGGCGCACATGAGCCGAGAGGCGCCGCCGAAGCTATTCGGCGTGCCGCAGACACCGGCGCGGTGGGCGGCTCGATCGAGGATTTCAGCGGCGATCGCGATCGCCCGATCTACGACTTCGCCCACGCCGTCGAGCGCGTCCAGGCCGCGGTAGAGGTGGCACGCGCGCTGCCCATTCCGTTCACGCTGACGGCGCGGGCCGAGAACTTCCTGCACGGCCGCAAGGACATCGACGATACGATCCGCCGCCTGCAGGCCTTCGAGGCCGCTGGCGCCGACGTCCTCTATGCGCCGGGCCTGTACGATCTCGCCACGATCAGGACGGTGGCGTCCTCGCTGGGCAAGCCGTTCAACCACGTGATGGGCTTTGCCGACCCGACGCTAACCGTCGAGCAATTGTCCGCCGCCGGCGTCAAGCGCATCAGCGTCGGCGGAGCCATGTCGCGCTACGCGCTCGCAGCGTTCCTGAACTGCGCGCGCGAGATGAAGGACAAGGGGTCCTTCACCTACATCCGCGAGATGGCGTCGGTCGGCGAGCTGCGCGCCGCCTTCGCCGCGGTCACTCCTCCTTGAAGCCGTACTCCGGCACGTTGCCGCTGGCGCCGTAATATTTATACGGCAGGAACTTGCCGCTCATGGTGATCTTGACGCGGTCGCCTTTGGGGTTGGCGACGCGTTCGATTCCCATGTCGAAGTCGATCGCCGACATGATGCCGTCGCCGAACTCCTCCTCGATCAGCGCCTTCCAGGCCGGACCGTTCACCATCACCATCTCGTAGAAGCGGTAGATCAGCGGGTCGGTCGGCGGCATCGGCGTGCCGGTGCCGCGCATCGGCACCTCGTTGAGCATCGCAACTTCCGCCTTCGACAGGCCGAACAGCTCGCCGGCATTGGCAGCCTGGGGCTTCGTCAGCTTCATCTGGCCCATGATCGCCCCGACGATCAGCACTTCGGAATAGCCGCCGATCTTTTCGCAGATGTGTTTCCAGCTCCAGCCCTTCTCGCGCTTGATGTCGAGCAGCTTCTCGGTGAGGTCTTCGCGTTTCATTAGGGTCTCCTGTTAGGCGGTGAGTCCGGGACTGGGCCCGGGTATCCAGGTCTGTCTTTGCTCCTCGCCGTTCGAGGCGATCGTCAGTCCGGGCTTGCCGATCTGGATCAGCGGCACGTTGCGCGGATCGTGGCCGGGCGTCTCGGCGGCAAAGGTCTTGCTGCGCGTCACCAGGAAATCGATGATGTGGTTGCGCAGCGCGTAGTACAGCGGATGCCGGTGCAGATCGGTGCGGCCGCGATCCCGCGGCAGCGGGTTCTCGACCACCTCCGCCAGCACCGCGCCGGGACCGTTCGTCATCAGAAAGATCTTGTCGGCGAGATAGATCGCCTCGTCGACGTCGTGGGTGATCATGAACGCGGTCTGCCCGGTCTCCAGGCAAATGCGCCGCACCTCGTCCTGCAGCGTGCCGCGCGTCAGCGCGTCCAGCGCCGAGAACGGCTCGTCCATCAGCATCATCTTCGGCGTGATCGACAGTGCCCGTGCGATGCCAACGCGCTGCTTCATGCCGCCCGACAGCTCCGAGGGACGCTTGTGCTCGGCGCCGGAGAGGCCGACCAGATCGATGAACTTCTGCGCATGCGCCCTTACCTTGGCGCGGTCCCAGCTGCGCCATTTCGAGCTAACGGCATAGGCGACGTTGCCGAGCACCGTGCGCCAGGGCAGCAGCGCATGGCTCTGGAAGATCACGGCGCGGTCGAGGCTGGTGCCCGAGATCGCCTGACCGTCGACGATGACCGCGCCCACGCTCGGCGCATCGAGCCCGGCGAGGATGTTTAGCACCGTGGTCTTGCCGCAGCCGGAATGGCCGATCACGCAAGCGAACTCGCCGCGCGCCATCGAGAGCCAGAGGTTCTCGAAGATGGTGGTCGTCGCGCCGCCCGTGCCGGGATAGCGCTTGGCGATGCCTTCGATCGAGATGAACTTGTCGGTCATCGCCTCTACTCCGGAAACGTGACCATGCGCGTGAAGCGCGCGAGGATCTGGTCGAGCAGCATGCCGACGATCCCGATCAGGAGGATCGCGATGATGACGTTGGTGATCGACAAATTATTCCACTCGTTCCAGACGAAATAACCGATGCCGGTGCCGCCGACGAGCATCTCGGCGGCGACGATCACCAGCCAGGCGATGCCGATCGAGATGCGCATGCCCGTCAGGATCGTCGGCGCCGCCGCGGGCAGGATCACTGTGAAGGCGCGCCTGACGGTGCCGACCTCGAGCGTCCGCGCAACGTTGATCCATTCCTTGCGCACGGTCGCGACGCCGAACACCGTGTTGAGCAGCATCGGCCAGATCGAGCAGATGAAGATGACGAAGATGGCCGAGACCGAGGAATCCTTGATGGTGTAGAGCGCGAGCGGCATCCAGGCGAGCGGCGAGATCGGCTTCAAGACCTGGATGAACGGATCGAGCGCCTTGCTCAGCAGCGGCGACATGCCGATCAGAAAGCCGAGCGGGATCGCGACCAGCACGGCCAGCAGATAACCGGTGCCGACGCGCGCAATGGAATAGCCGAGCTGGATGCCGAGCCCCTTGTCGTTCGGCCCGTTGTCGTAGAACGGCCGCTTCAGATGCTCCCAGAGCTTTGCGCCGACATCGAGCGGCCCCGGCATCGCCGATTTGCCCTGCGTCGCGGTGAGCCCCATCAGCTTGGCGTATTCCGGGCTCATCGTCGTCACCTGTGCGGTGGAGCGCGTGGCGAGATGCCAGATGCCGAGAAAGGCGGCGAGCAGCACGAGGGAGACGAGGCCCGCGCGAAGGCGGAGGGAGGCGGTCATCATTCAAACCTCACCGGTTGTGTCCCGGACGCGATGCAGCACGTAGTGCTGCTTCGCAGAGCCGGGACCCAGTTGGGCCGCATGGGTCCCGGTTCTGCGTCGCACCGCTTCGCGCTGCGCCGCGCCCGGGACACGAGAGTGCAGCTCATCACGACGCCTTCTTGATTTTGAAGCTCGCCAGATAGTCCTCGGGCTTGGCCGGATCGAAATTCTTGCCCATCACCGCGAACGACTTGTAGGCACTTGCCGGCGGCGTGAGGCCCATCTCGGTCATCAGCTTCTTGGTATCGGTTGCCAGATACACCTGCTCGGCCACCGCCTTGTAGTCGACGTCGCCCTTGATCTGGCCCCAGCGCTTCATCTGCGTCAGCATCCAAACCGCAAAGGACTGCCAGGGGAACGGATCGAAATCGACCCGCTTGGGATCGGTCTTCACCCCGCCGAGGCCGTCGGCATAGGTGCCGGTCAGGACCTGCTCCAGCACGGTGACAGGCGCGTTGATGTAGTTCGCAGGCGCGATGGCTTCCGCGATCTGCTTGCGGTTCTCCGCCTTCGAGGCGTAGGCGGTGGCATCGACGATCGCCCGCGTCAGCGCCGCGAAGCTGTTCGGCGCCGTCGTGATGAACTCGCGGCTGGCGGCAAAGCTGCAGCAGGGATGGCCGTCCCAGATCTCCTTGGAGAGCAGATGCATGAAGCCGACGCCGTCATAGATCGCGCGCTGGCAGATGTTGTCGGGCGCGAGGAAGCCGTCGATGTTGTCGGCACGCAAATTCGCGACCATCTCCGGCGGGGGCACCGAGCGCAGCTGCACGTCGGTATCGGGATCGAGACCGTGCTCGGCGAGGTAATAGCGCAAGAGGTAATTGTGCATGGAATAGTCGAAGGGGATAGCGAATTTCAGCCCCTTCCAGTCCTTCGGATCGCGCTTGTCCTTGTGCTTGCTCGCCAGCACGATGCCCTGCCCGTTGATGTTCTCGATGGCCGGCACGGTGAATGGAATGGCGTTGGCGCCAAGGCCGAGCGAGATCGCGATCGGCATCGGCGCCAGCATGTGCGCGGCGTCGTATTCCTTGTTGATGGTCTTGTCGCGGATCACGGCCCAGCCGGCGGTCTTCACCACTTCGACGTTGAGGCCGTGCTTGGCATAGAAGCCCATTGGCGCTGCCATGATGATCGGCGTCGCGCAGGTGATCGGGATGAAGCCGACCTTGAGGTCTTTCTTCTCGGGCGCGCCGGCTTGCGCGAACACCTCGGTCGCCGTCTTGATCGGGAAGAATTGCGACAGCGCCGCGAGCGCGGTCGAGGCGCCGACCGACTTCAGGAAAGCGCGCCGCGCCACGTCCTGCGGAAACATCGCGCGCATCAATCCGGAGGCGACCACGCCCTCGTAGCGCTTCTCTTCGCTTGCGACCGGCTCGCAATGCAGCGCCGTGGCCTGCTCATGCTCTGCGTCGGAACCATGCTGGCCGCAAACACAGCCGGCTCGAAGCTTGCGATCGGGATCAAACGGATTGTCGAACGTGGACATCGGCCCTCCTGCGCGTCAATGCGAGGAGCAATTACGCAAGGAGCATGCCACCGACGAAGAAGCGGGCATTGCCTTGATGACGCAGCATTTTCACCCGCGCTTGGCCGCTACGAAAACTCGTGATAAACGAGATTTCGTAGTTCAATTACGAGATTTCGCAATGGCAACGACGCCAATGCCCGTCCACGACGAGATGGCCTCCGTGATCGACCCGCGCATCGCGGCCTTCGAATCCTCGGTCGAGGCGATGCTGCTGGTCGATCCCTATGGCGACCAGATCGTCGATGCCAATCCCGCCGCCTGCGCCCTGCTCGGTTACGACCGCGCTTTGCTGCGGCAGACCAGGGCCAGCACGCTCCACGCCGGCGAGCTTGCCGCCCTCACCGTCTTCACCCAGGCCGTGCTGCACAAGGGCGCCTACTGGACCACGGCGCTCAATCCACGCCACGCGACCGGGCAAGATCTCAAGCTCGAATATGCTGGCTGCCTGCTGCCGCATGACGGCCGCTCGCTGCTGCTGCTGACGCTGACCGACCTCGAAGCCCGCCGCCGGCGCAATGTCGATGCCGCCGCCGAAGACCATATGCGCGGCGGCATCTCGACCTGGCAGCGGGTCGAGCGCGTGTTCCAGGACATCGAGCGCGAGAACCAGCTGATCCTGCGCGCCGCCGGCGAAGGGATCTATGGCGTCAACGCCGAAGGCAAGACCACCTTCGTCAACCCTGCGGCCGAGCGCATGCTGGGCTGGACCGCCGAGGAGCTGGTCGGCAAGGAGATCCACCCGATCGTCCACCACACCCACCACGATGGCCGGCACTATCACAACCACGACTGCCCGATCTATGCGGCGTTCCGCGACGGCGCCGTGCACCAAGTCGATGGCGAGGTGTTTTGGCGCAAGAACGGCTCGCCCGCCTGGGTCGAATACACCTCGACGCCGATCCGCGATCGCGGCGTCGTGGTCGGCGCCGTCGTGGTGTTTCGCGACGTCAGCCAGCGCCGCGAGGCCGACGAGAAGCTGCACGCGGCGCTTGCCGAGGTCGACCGTCTGCGCGAACGGCTCGAGCTGGAGAACGCCTATCTCCAGGAGGAAATCCGCATCGAGACCAACCCGCGCGGCATCATCGGCGGCAGCGAGGCGATCCAGAAGACGCTGCGCCAGGTCAAGCTGGTGGCGCCGACCACCGCGGCGGTGATGATCACGGGCGAATCCGGCACCGGCAAGGAGCTGATCGCGCGTGCCATCCACGAGGACTCCACCCGGAGCGACCGGCCGCTGATCCGAGTCAACTGCGCCGCGATCCCGCGCGAATTGTTCGAAAGCGAGTTCTTCGGCCATGTCCGCGGCGCCTTCACCGGCGCGACGCGCGACCGCATCGGCCGCTTCGAGCTCGCCGACGGCGGCACGCTGTTCCTGGACGAGGTCGGCGAGATCCCGCTCGAGCTGCAGGGCAAGCTGCTGCGCGTGTTGCAGGAAGGCCATTTCGAGCGTGTCGGCGAGGCGCGCACCCGCGCCGTCGACGTTCGTGTCATCGCCGCGACCAATCGCGATCTCAAGCAGGAGGTGCAGCGCGGCCGTTTCCGCGAGGATCTCTATTTCCGCCTCAACGTGTTTCCGATCGAGACCGTCCCCTTGCGCGAGCGGCGCGAGGACATTCCCCTACTTGCCCAGCATTTCCTGACGCGCGAGAGCAAGGCGCTGAAATCGAACCTGCGTCTGTCGGAGGGCGACGCGCGGCGGCTGACCCGCTACGACTGGCCCGGCAACGTCCGCGAACTGCAGAACGTGATCGAGCGCGCCGCGATCCTGTCGCAGAACGGTCGCCTGCGCATCGATCTGCCTGACGCCTCCGGCGCGCTGGCTCTGGCCGGCGCCGCCCGCCAGAAGGCCGACGCGCGCCCCGCAATCATGACGTCGTCGGAAATGCGCGACCACGAGCGCGCCAATATTCTCGCCGCGCTTGAGGCCTGCGCCGGAAAGGTCTTCGGCCCCGGCGGCGCCGCCGAGATCCTCGACATCAAGCCGACCACGCTGGCCTCACGGATCAAGGCGCTGGGAATTACGCCTCGTCCGCGAGCCGTGTGATCGTAGGCGCTCACGCCGCCTTGGTCGTCACGTCAGTTGCGATCGGCAATCCCTGCTCGATCGGCAGCGAGGGATCACGCGACCATTCGTTCCAGGAGCCGAAATACATCCGCACGTCCTTCACGCCGGCGTTCTTCAGCGCCAGGAACGTGTTCGAAGCGCGCGCGCCCTTGAAGCAATAAAGATAGACCGGCGTGGTCTGCGAGATGCCGACGGTGGCGCATTCCGCCAGAATCTCGTCCTTGGACTTGAAGCGCGGGCCTTCGGCGGTCGGCTTCATCATCCGATACCATTCCAGCCACACGGCGCCCGGAATGCGGCCCTTGCGCGGGCAGAAATCCTTGCCGTAAGGGGATGAGCTGTCGCCGATCCACTCGTCGACGTCGCGCACGTCAAGGATCGCGATGCCGGGCTTGCCGACCGCGGCGAGCATGGTCTTCGCATCGATCAGGATCTCGCCCGCTTCGGGCACGATCACGAACGAGGCCTTCTCAGGCGCGGGCACATCCTTGGTCACCGGGAAGCCCGCGGCCGACCAGGCGTCGAAGCCGCCATGCAACACCTTCACCTTGGGATAGCCGAGCATGGTGAGCAGGTAATAGCCGCGGCAGGATTGGCCGAAGCCGGAGTTCATCGACTGTTCGTAGATCACCGCCGTCTCCTTGCCGGAAAGACCGGCAGCGCCGAACGCATCGGCGAATTTCGTCTTGAGTTCGGCCACGCCTTCCGGCGTCGAGGTCGCTAGGAACGTAAAGATCTCGTGCACGTCCACGGCGCCCGGCAGGTGCCCGGCGGCGTAAGCATCGGGGTTGCGGGTGTCGATGACGACACACGGCTCGGTCTTCAAGAGATCGGCGAGTTCGACGGCAGTGATCAGAACGTCAGTCATGGCAGCCTCTCCGTTGAGGTTGGTGGGGTGGACTCGTAGAACTCAGAAATCGGCGAGCATCTTGCGCAGCTGCTTGGTGGCCGGCGTGACGATCGCGACGAAATAGGCCTCGCGCAGGCGCCGCTGCGCCCGGTGGCTTTTGAGATAGCCGCGGGCACCACAATGCAGCATCGCCGCATGCGCCGCCGCGACACTGGCTTCGCCGGCGCGCAGCCGCAGCGCAATCACCTTGCGCCAATAGGTCTCCTCCTCGTTGTAGGGATCGCGCGCCAGCGCCATGGCCTCGGCCTCGAGCTCGGCGGCGAGCTCGCGGAAATGCACCGGCTGCTGCGGCAAATAGCGGTTGATATGGCCGAGGGGATTGTCGACCTCGTCCATGATGTTGATGCAATCCTTGATCACCCCCAGCGCCATGCCGGCCTGCAGCAAGATGAAGCCGGCGCGGATCTTCTTGACGAAGGGCGCGGCGGGATCGGCCAGGATCAGCTCATCGGGCACGAAAGCGTCGCGGAACTGCACGCCATAGGTGCCGGTGCCGTCCATCGCGAGGAACGGCTTGCACGGCGTCAGCGTGATCGCGGGGTCGGAGCAATCGGCCAGGAACATGACAGTGCCGTGCTCGCCACTTGCGATGCCCGCAACATCCTCGCGTTCGAAGATGGTGCCGAAGTAGTGATCAGGCCCGAGGTTGGAGACCCAGGGCAACGCACCGCGCACGATGTAGCCGCCCTCGACCTTGCGGCCCTTCAGCTTGAGCTTCTCGATGCCGAAAAAGCTCTTCATGGGATTGGAGAGCCCGGTGCCGCCGAGCACGTGACCGGTCGAGAAGGCATCGCCGAAGCGCTTTGCGAGCTTCACATTGGTGGAATTCGCCGCGTACCAGACCAGCGTGTTCTGGCACCAGGCCATGAAGGCCGTCGCACCGCAGACCTCGCCGATCGCCGCCATCGCCTGGATCGCGCAGCGCAGATCGGCGGGGCCTTCGTGCGGTACATGACTGCCCCACGCCCCGACCGCGCCGAACTTGCGCAGCACCTCGGCCGGATAGACCGAACCGTCGTCGATGCCGGCGGCCAGCGGCGCGAGTTCTTGGCGCGCGATCCGCGCCACCTCGTCCGCAATCGACGGTGCGGGCTGATCCAGAACGTCGGCCCGCGATAAAGCCAGTGAACCCATGATCGTCTCCCGCCCCCTGTCCTGATTGCCGCCTGCTAGATGCCGACCTCGAGATTGACCGGCCGGGTGAAGGTGTTGGCGACCGGCGACCATTTCTTCACATGGGCCACCAGCGCATTGATCTCGTCCGGCGAGATGCCCTCGCATTCCATGTCGACCTTGACGCGGACATCGGTGAAGCCGACCGGCTTGTCGGAGGTGTCGCCGGTGCCCCAGACCGCGGTGATGTTGAGATCCCCTTCCAGCTCCAGCTCGAGCTTGTTGACGATCCAGCCGCGATGCACGGCGTTGGCATGCAGGCCGACGGCAAGGCACGAGCCGAGCGCGGCCAGCGAGGCCTCCGACGGATTGGGCGCGGTGTCGTCACCCAAAAGCCCCGGCGGCTCGTCGACGATGTAGGGCGGCAGGTTGCGGATATAGTTGGCGTGGCGGAATTTGCCCTCCGCGACCGTCTTGCACTTCAAGGTCTTGATGACCTTCGGGTTTGCCTTGCCGTTGGCAATCAGTTGCTCGAGCCCGTTCTTGTCGATGGGCGCGAGGCACCCCGTCAGCACTGTCTTCTGAACGACGGCAGTCATCAATCTTCTCCCTGGCAGAAGTGGAAATCGGCAGGATACCGAACGGTCTGTTTCCTTGCATGGAGCGTGCCAGAGCCCGCGAAAAACAAAAGCCGAGGCTTTGGAGCCGCTTAAGCCTTCATGCCTGCGGATTGAACAGCCGGTCCTTGCTCAAACGCGATGCAGAGCGGCCAGGCTTTGCGAATCTTTTCAGCGCGAAACAGATGCGGCTTGCTGATGCGGCACGGCTGCGGGTAAGTTTGAGTCCATGGCAAAGACGTCATCGAAGAAGAATTCGCCCCACGCCGCTGCTGGCGACGACGAATCCGCACGCGGTCGCCTTCTCAACGCGGCGACGCATCTGTTCTGCAAGAACGGCATCAACGCCACCGGCATCGATGCGATCATCGAGGAAGCCGGCACCGCCAAGACCACGCTCTACAAATTGTTCGGCTCCAAGACCAACCTCGTCAACGCGGTGCTGGAGAGCGAAGGCAAGCAATGGCGCGAATGGTTCATCGGCGCCATGGAGCAAGGCGGCGGCGATGCGCAGGCGAAACTCACGCGCATCTTCCCTGCGCTGAAGAGCTGGTTCGCCGAAGAGCGCTTCTACGGCTGCCCCTTCATCAACGCCGTCGGCGAGCACGACAAGGACGCCAAGCAATTCCGCAACATCGCGCTGAAGCACAAGAAGATCGTGCTCGGCCACATCGAGAAACTCGCCGGCGAGCTCGGCTCAGCCGAGCCAGCAGTGCTGGCGCACCAGCTCGGCCTCATCATCGACGGCGCCATCGTCGCCGCGATGATCTCGCGCGACCCGGGCGTCGCGGATACCGCGGCGCTTACGGCAGGTCCCCTGCTCGGCCAGGCCAAGGCGAAGAAGAAGCGCGCGGCGGATCAGCTGGAGGCGGTGTGATCGCGCCGGTCTCGTAGCCCGCATGCAGCGAAGCGGAATGCGGGGACACCGTCCCGGATTACGCTCCGCTTCATCCGGGCTACGAAGATTTCGTAGGGTGGGCAAAGGCGCAAAGCGCCGTGCCCACCATTCTGTCTCAGCTTCGTTGATTGATGTGGTGGGCACGCTTCCCTTTGCCCACCCTACGGCACCTACGCGCTCTGCTCCACCATCCCCTGCAGCCGCACCAGCTCCGCCTCGAGATCGCGCTCCACATCCACTGCCCGAATGTCGAGCACCCGATAGTCGCGCGCTTCCAGCCACGTCCGCCGCGCCGCGCGATCTGCCGCGATCGCCTCGCCCTCGCCCGGGTTCACCAGCTCGATCGCGATCCGGTGCGGGAAGGAGACGAAATCCGGGATGTGCCGCCCGACCGGGGTCTGGCGCTTGAACCCACCTGCGAAGCGGCGATCACGCGTCAGCGCCTGCCAGAGCAGGCGTTCGGCGTCGGTCGGGTTGCGGCGGAGCAGGCGAGCAAGGCCCCGCACGGTCGAGCCGCTGTCGGGGACACCGCCGCCCTGCCCGTGCTCGGCCAGCAGCGCGCGCAGGCGCGTGGCCTGCTCGCCGTCGAGCACGCCGCCCTTGGCCGGCCCCTTGCGCCCCTCGGCGATTGCCATGATCACGCCGTGCAGGGTGTGCATGTCCTGCTTGGTCGGCTCCATCCGGGTGAAGATGTTGCGCAGGTTCACCAGCATGGTGTCGCGCTTCTCGGCCGGACGCAGGAACTCGACCTTGTCGAGCTCGCGCACGAGGTTGTCGAAGAAGGCCTGCATCTGGTGCTGCGAGGCGCGCTCGGATCTTTCAGGCATGGCGTGCGGCAGCGCGCCCGACGTCGCACGCTTGAACCATTCATAGCCGACCAAGAGCACGGCCTGGGCGAGGTTGAGCGAGGCAAAGCCCGGATTGACCGGGAAGGTGATGATGCGGTTGCAGAGCCCGACCTCCTCGTTGGTCAGCCCCCAGCGCTCGCGGCCGAACAGGATGCCGGCCCTGCCGCCGGTCGCGACGTGACCCGCGATCTCGGCCGCTGCGGCCTCCGGCCCGACCACGGGCTTGGCTTGGTCGTGGGGGCGTGCGGTGGTGGCGAACAGGAGGTCGAGATCGGCAACCGCCTGCTCGACCGTGTCGAACAGCTGCGCCTTCTCCAGGATATGGTCCGCGCCGGCGGCCGCTCGCTGGGCGGCGATGTTTGGCCAGCCGTCGCGCGGGTTGACGATGCGCAATCGGCTCAGGGCAAAATTGCCCATGGCGCGCGCGGCCATGCCGATGTTCTCGCCGAGCTGCGGCTCGACCAGGATCACGATGGGACCGTCGAGGGAAAGGCCGGCCTTGCTCTTGTCAGTCCCCGACATGTCGTTTCACTTTCGCGCTGGTTCTCAAGGCCTAGCCAACCAACTTTCTCGAGCCGGCTGTTCAGGAATGGATTGAGAGGGGGCCGTGAGCCGGCCCGTTTCTGTGTCCTTGCGTTTGCCTGTCCTGTCAGAATTCTCAAGCAAAATAATGAGGTTAAATTCCACTTTTCGCGCAGCTCCGGAGCTGCCTTGAACCCGATCGCGGCTTGTAGCGACGCAAGCGCGTGATGTCCGCAGCGCCGCCAATGTCCCGCTCTCGCTCTCCCTCACCCTCGCGCGCCTCGGTTATGGGACGCCACCGTGCGCACCAGCTTGCTGCCACGAACGTTCCGGCGGCGCTCCAGGCAGCGCGCGGCTGCCCAGATGCCTGGTATCGCGTCCAGGCGCTGGCGTCGGTCGCCGAGCATGCCGACCCGAAGCTCGCTTTGTCGATTCTCGAGGAGGCGGCGCGCGAGGCTCTCGCCTGTCACGATGCCTATGGCACGGTCGCCGTGATGTCGTGGCCGCTGAGCGTGGCGATGGCGCGCGGCTTTCGCGATTTCGTCGAACGCGAGTTGCCCCGATGTCTGGCGCTCGCAGGCCAGGTCACTCCCGCAGCGTCGCAGGCTTATGCGCTGGAGACGCTGTGGACCGCCTGTTTCGCGGTCGACGCCCACTGGGCCAAGCCGGTCTGGACCAGGATCCTGGCACTCTGTCATCCCGACCGGAGCTGGCGTGCCGCCCGACTGTACCTCCATGTCGCCGAGCGCCAGCAGGGCAAAAGCCCTGACGGGGCCGCCCGGGTGGTCCGGGCAATGCCCCAGGGCAAGACGCGTTCGTGGCTGGAGCGACGGTTCTGCCTTGCATAAAGGCCAGTCAATTCCTCCGGCCCATTCGCCTTCCACCCTCTTCACCGCGGTGCTATAGGGCCTGACCGGGACGCGCTGTTCCCTACGACACCCTCAAAGTAAGGCCCCATCCGCCATGGCAAAAATCAAGGTATCCAATCCCGTCGTCGAGCTCGATGGCGACGAGATGACCCGGATCATCTGGCAGTACATCAAGGACAAGCTGATCAACCCGTTCCTGGATGTCGAGCTGCTCTATTTCGACCTGGGCATGGAATACCGCGACCACACCAACGATCAGGTGACGATCGACGCGGCCGAGGCGATCAAGAAGGTCGGCGTCGGCGTCAAATGCGCCACCATCACCCCCGATGAAGCCCGGGTGAAGGAGTTCAATCTCAAGCAGATGTGGAAGTCGCCGAACGGCACCATCCGCAACATCCTCGGCGGCGTGATCTTCCGCGAGCCGATCATCTGCAAGAACGTGCCGCGCCTGGTTCCGGGCTGGACCAAGCCGATCATCATCGGCCGTCACGCCTATGGTGACCAGTACCGCGCCACCGACATCAAGTTCCCGGGCAAGGGCACCCTCTCGCTGAAGTTCGTCGGCGAGGACGGCACCGTGATCGAGAAGGAAGTGTTTAAGGCGCCCGGCGCCGGCGTCGCGATGGAGATGTACAATCTCGACGATTCCATCATCGACTTCGCCCGCGCTTCCTTCAATTACGGCCTGCTGCGCAATTACCCGGTGTACCTGTCGACCAAGAACACGATCCTCAAGGTCTATGACGGGCGCTTCAAGGACATCTTCCAGGACATCTTCGACCGCGAGTTCAAGAAGGAGTTCGACGCCAAGGGCCTGACCTACGAGCACCGCCTGATCGACGACATGGTGGCCTCGGCGCTGAAATGGTCAGGCGGCTATGTCTGGGCCTGTAAGAACTACGACGGCGACGTGCAGTCCGACACGGTCGCGCAGGGCTACGGCTCGCTCGGCCTGATGACCTCGGTGCTGCTCACCCCCGACGGCAAGACCGTCGAGGCGGAAGCTGCCCACGGCACGGTGACCCGCCATTACCGCGAGCACCAGAAGGGCAAGGAGACCTCGACCAACTCGATCGCCTCGATCTTCGCCTGGACGAGAGGCCTGTCGCACCGCGCCAAGCTCGACAACAACCCCGAGCTCGCCAAGTTCGCGGCCACGCTGGAGAAGGTCTGCGTCGACACCGTCGAGGCTGGCTACATGACCAAGGACCTCGCGCTCTTGGTCGGCGCCGACCAGCGCTGGCTCTCGACCACCGGCTTCCTCGACAAGGTCGCAGAGAACCTCACGAAAGAGCTGGCGGCGTAAAACCGGCCGCACTTTCGCCCGACCGGGCCAGACATCATCACGGGCCGCGCGACCAGCGCGGCCCGTTTCTTTTTGTGAGCTTTCGCGGAGATGCGACCATGTCGATCAAGCTTGCCGTGCCGTGCCTGTTGCTGCTCGCCGGACCGGCTGCGGCCGCCGACCCGCTCCCCGACGCCATCGCCGCACCGGGCGAGAGCGTCGTGCTCAGCGTCCACGCCGAGGGCGCGCAGGTCTATGAGTGCAAGGCGGGCACCGAGGGCAAGCTCGCCTGGGCCTTCCGCGAGCCGATCGCAACGCTGCTTTCAGACGGCAAGACGATCGGCCGCCACTATGCCGGCCCGAACTGGGAGCATGCCGACGGCAGCGCCGTGGTCGGCAAGGCCGTCGGCAACGCGCCAGGCGCGTTGGCCGCCGATATTCCCTGGCTGAAGCTGGAAGTCACGGCCCACCGCGGCAACGGCGTGCTCACATCAGTCGCCACGGTCCAGCGCATCAACACAAGTGGCGGCAAGCTCGACGGTGTCTGCGACAAGGCCGGCGAATTCAGGAGCGTGCCCTACTCGGCTGACTACGTCTTCCTGAAGAAGGGCTGACCGCTTTCCGGGCCGAACGGCGCGGAAAGGCGCCACGCCGTTGCCATTGAAGCCGCGACGCGCGCCTTAAGCGCCCGCCATCGCTTTTTCGATCGCGCTCAGGGCCTCGGACGCCTTGGCGCCATCGGGGCCGCCGGCCTGGGCCATGTCGGGCCGGCCGCCGCCGCCCTTGCCGCCGAGCGCCTCGGAGGCGATACGCACGAGATTCACGGCATTGAAGCGCGCGGTGAGGTCCTGTGTGACGCCGACCACAATTCCGGCCTTGCCGTCCCCGGTGACGCCGACGATGGCGACGACGCCCGAGCCAATCTGCTTCTTGCCGTCGTCGGCGAGACTCTTGAGATCCTTCATCTCGATGCCTTCGACCGCACGCGCCATCAGCTTGACGCCGCCGGCCTCGCGCACGCCCGACGCTGCGCCATTATTGCCGGCGGCAGCGCCGCCGCCCATCGCCAGCTTCTTGCGGGCATCGGAGAGCTCGCGCTCGAGCTTCTTGCGCTCCTCCATCAGCGCCGAGATGCGCGCCGGCACGTCGTCGAGCGAGGTGCGCAGCTCGTTCGCCGCAACCTTCGCCAGCGCCATGGTGTCGTTGGCATGCTTTCGCGCGTAGTTGCCCGTCAGCGCCTCGATCCGGCGCACGCCCGACGCGACCGCGCTCTCGCTCGTGACCGTGATCAGGCCGATATCGCCGGTGCGCTTCACATGCGTGCCGCCGCAGAGCTCGACCGACCAGCCGAGCGCGTTCGCGCCGCGCTCGCGCGCGGTCCTGCCCATCGAGACGACGCGGACCTCGTCGCCATATTTCTCGCCGAACAGCGCGCGCGCCCCGGCCTCGCGGGCCTCGTCGACGCCCATGACGCGCGTGGTGACCTCGTCGTTCTCCAGCACCACGTCGTTGGCGATGTCCTCGACCCGCGCGAGCTCTTCCGGAGTGATCGGCTTCGGATGCACGAAGTCGAAGCGCAGCCGATCCGGCGCGACCATCGAGCCGCGCTGGGCAATGTGATCGCCGAGCACCTGGCGCAGCGCCTCATGGATGATGTGGGTCGCCGAGTGATGGGCGCGGATGGTCGAGCGCCTGGAATGATCGACCTCGAGCTGCAGCGCGGTGCCGAGCTTCACTTCGCCACTCTCGACCGTGCCGATATGGACGAAGAGGTCGCCGAGCTTCTTCTGCGTATCGGTGACGCGGACCTTGATGCCGCCCTCGCCCGAGAACACGCCGGTGTCGCCGACCTGGCCGCCGGACTCCGCATAGAACGGCGTCTGGTTCAGCACGATCGCGCCCGTCTCGCCGGCCTTGAGGCTCGCGACCTCGGCGCCGTCCTTGACCAGCGCCGAGACCACGCCTTCGGCGCTCTCGGTCTCGTAGCCCAGGAATTCGGTGGCGCCGAGCTTCTCGCGCAGCGGGAACCAGATCGCCTCGGAGGCCGCCTCACCCGAGCCCTTCCAAGACTCGCGCGCCTTGGCCTTCTGGCGCTCCATCGCGTCGGTGAACGCCGCCTGGTCGACGCCGATGCCGCGCAACTTCAGCGCGTCCTGGGTCAGGTCGAGCGGGAAGCCGTAGGTGTCGTACAGCGTGAAGGCGACGTCGCCGTCGAACATGTCGCCTTTCTTCAGACCGGCGCTCTTCTCGTCCAGGATCGCCAAGCCGCGCGAAAGAGTCTTGCGGAAGCGGGTCTCTTCCAGCCGCAGCGTTTCCTCGATCAGCTTTTCCGCGCGGACCAGATCAGGATAGGCCTGGCCCATCTCGCGCACCAACGCCCAGACCAGCCGATGCATCAAGGGCTCCTTGGCGCCCAGGAGCTGCGCATGGCGCATCGCGCGGCGCATGATCCGGCGCAGCACATAGCCACGGCCCTCGTTGGAGGGCAGCACGCCGTCGGCGACCAGGAAGGCCGAGGAGCGCAAATGGTCGGCAATGACGCGGAACGAAGCCGCGGTGCGCTGGTTCGGCCCGGCGCCGAGCGCGGATGCGGCCGCATCGATCAGGTTCTTGAACAGGTCGGTCTCGAACACGGTCTCGACGCCCTGGAGGATGCAGGCCATGCGCTCCAGGCCCATGCCGGTGTCGATCGAGGGACGCGGCAGATTAACGCGCTCCTCCTTCGTCACCTGCTCGTATTGCATGAACACGAGATTCCAGAATTCGAGGAAGCGGTCGCCGTCCTCTTCCGGCGAGCCGGGAGGACCGCCCCAGATGTGCTCACCGCGGTCGATGAAGATCTCCGAGCAAGGGCCGCACGGCCCGGTGTCGCCCATCGCCCAGAAATTGTCGGAGGTCGGAATGCGGATGATGCGGTCGTCCGAGAAGCCGGCGATCTTCTTCCACAGCCCTGCCGCCTCGTCGTCGGTGTGGTAGACGGTGACGAGCAGCTTGTCCTTCTTCAGCCCGAACTCGGTCGTGATCAGCTTCCAGGCGAGCTCGATCGCGCGCTCCTTGAAGTAATCGCCGAACGAGAAATTGCCGAGCATCTCGAAGAAGGTGAGATGGCGCGCGGTGTAGCCGACATTGTCGAGGTCGTTGTGCTTGCCGCCGGCGCGCACACACTTCTGCGAGGTGGTGGCGCGCTGATAGGGCCGCTTCTCGACGCCGGTGAAGACGTTCTTGAACTGCACCATGCCGGCATTGGTGAACATCAACGTCGGGTCGTTGCGCGGCACGAGCGGCGAGGACGGCACGATCTCGTGGCCGTTCTCGGCAAAGAAGTTCAGAAAGGTCGACCTGATCTCGTTGACGCCGCTCATGTTCATCCAATCGGGTGTGCTAGAGCATGATCCGGAAAAGTGCGAAGCGGTTTTCCGGAAAGATCATGCTCAAACAAAGAGCTAAAGCGCGATGACTCATCGTGCTTTAGGGCCCGCTTTTTGCCGTCCAAACCGGACCGTTAAGGCTGATATCTGCGGGCCAAAGCGCTTTTAGACAAGGCCAGCTTCGCTGTCCAGAAACTGTGCAAGGAGATCAGAGGGTTGCCGCAGGCGCGCAATCTCGTTGGATAGGGCGCGCGGACGCGTTGACAGGCTTGGCTCCGCTGTGGTCTCTACCCATCTGTATCGTACGGCCACGTCGGGAGAGACCGGCACCTGGTAGCCGGCGCCGAAGGAGCAACCGCCCCGGAAACTCTCAGGCAAAAGGACCGCGTGGCTTTGACAGCATCTGGAAAGAGGCGCCGACGGGTGTAGACCCGGACAGCGTCCGCCGACGGGATAATACTCTCAGGCACAGCGACAGATGGGGCTTCGACTGGTGTCCATCGGGGAATCCTCTCCGGGGAACCGCCGAGGGCCCTCAAGATGCTAGCGCACGACCAAGACTCCCTGAAACGCACCCCCCTCTACGACCTCCATGTGTCCCTGGGGGGCAAGATGGTGCCGTTCGCGGGCTATGACATGCCCGTGCAGTACCCCGCGGGCGTCTTGAAGGAGCACGTCCATACCCGCACCAAAGCGGGCCTGTTCGACGTCTCCCACATGGGCCAGCTCGCGCTCCGGCCGAAATCCGGCAATGTGGAGGACGCCGCCCGCGCGCTGGAGCGGCTGGTGCCGCAGGATATCGTGGCGATCGCCGCAGGGCGGCAGCGCTACGCCCAGTTCACCAATGACGACGGCGGCATTCTCGACGACCTCATGGTCGCCAATTTCGGCGATCACCTGTTCCTGGTCGTCAACGCCGCCTGCAAGGCTGAGGACGAGGCGCACCTGCGCGCCAACCTGTCCGACGCCTGCGTGATCGAGCCGCTTGCCGACCGCGCGCTGATCGCGCTGCAGGGCCCGAAGGCCGAAGCTGTGCTGGCGAAATTCTGTGCAGAGGCGCCCGCCATGACATTCATGGACGCCGGCCCGCACGAGGTCGCCGGCATCAAGTGCTTCGTCTCGCGCTCCGGCTACACCGGCGAGGACGGCTTCGAGATCTCGGTTCCATCAGGCGATGCCGAACGCCTCGCAAAGATGCTGCTGGAAGATCCCGACGTGCTGCCGATCGGCCTCGGGGCCCGCGACAGCCTGCGGCTGGAAGCCGGGCTCTGCCTGTACGGCCACGACATCGACACCACGACCACGCCGGTCGAGGCCGCGCTGGAATGGTCGGTACAGAAAAGCCGCCGCACCGGCGGTGCACGCGCCGGCGGCTTTCCGGGCGCTGCGAAGATCCTCGCTCATTTCGATGGCGGCGCATCACGCCGCCGCGTCGGCTTGCGCGCCGAAGGCCGCGCGCCGGTGCGCGAGGGCGCGCTGCTGTTTGCCGACGCTGCGGGCGGCGAGCGGATCGGACAAGTCACCTCGGGCGGTTTCGGCCCGAGCCTGAATGCGCCGGTTGCGATGGGCTACGTGCCCACGAATCTGAGCGCGCTTGGCACAAAACTCTTCGCCGAGGTGCGTGGCCAGCGACTGCCGCTCGCGGTCGCCGCCATGCCCTTCGTGAAAAACACCTACAAACGCTGAGGACGAGACATGACCACGACGCTGTACACTTCCGACCATGAATGGCTCGCCATCGACGGCGACGTCGCCACGGTCGGCATCACCGATTACGCCCAGCAGCAGCTCGGCGACGTCGTGTTCATCGAGCTGCCCAAGGTCGGCCGCGCGCTGAAGAAGGCCGAAGCCGCCGCGGTCGTCGAATCCGTCAAGGCGGCCTCCGACGTCTACGCGCCCGTGACCGGCGAAGTGCTCGAGACCAATGCCGAGCTCGTGGCCGAGCCGGCGCTGGTGAACTCGGACGCGCAAGGCAAGGCCTGGTTCTTCAAGATCAAGATGGCCGACAGAAGCGAGCTCGGCGGCCTCATGGATGAAGCCGCCTACAAGGCGCATACGGCGTGAGATGACGAGTGTAGCCGCCCAATACTCAGTGTCATCACCCGCGAAGGCGGGTGATCCAGTACGCTGCGGCTTCTCGGCTCTAGCAATACTGCCTGCGTTTACTGGATGCCCCGCCTCCGCGGGGCATGACAGCGAAATCTAGCGAGGACCCATGATGACCGCGCACCGCAAATCCAACGGCGACACCGCCTCCTTCGTTCGCCGCCACATCGGCCCCTCCGCGCGAGACGTCACCGCGATGCTGGAGGCCGTCAGCGCCAAAAGCGTGGACGCGCTGATGGCGGAGACACTCCCCGCCTCGATCCGGCAGGCCTCTCCGCTCGATCTCGGCAAGCCGCTCAGCGAGACCGAGGCGATCGCGCACATGGCCGAGCTCGCAGGCCAGAACCAGGTCTTCACCTCGCTGATCGGCCAAGGCTATTCAGGCACCATCCTGCCCGCAGTGATCCAGCGCAACATCCTGGAGAACCCGGCCTGGTACACCGCCTATACGCCCTATCAGCCCGAGATCAGCCAGGGCCGGCTCGAGGCACTGCTCAACTTCCAGACCATGATCTGCGACCTCACCGGGCTCGACGTCGCCAACGCCTCGCTGCTCGATGAAGCCACCGCCGCGGCCGAAGCCATGGCGCTGGCCGAGCGCCACTCGCAGGTGAAAGCGAAGGCCTTCTTCGTCGACAAGGACGTGCATCCGCAGACGCTTGCGGTGATGCGCACCCGCGCCGAGCCGCTCGGCTGGACTCTGGTCGTCGGCGATCCCCTCACTGACCTCGACAAATCAGACGTGCTCGGCGCGCTGCTGCAATATCCCGGCTCTTCCGGTGCGGTGCGCGACCTCAGGCCGGCGATCGCGGCGCTGAAGGCCAAGGGCGCGCTCGCGATTCTGGCCGCCGATCTCCTCGCGCTGACGCTGCTGGCCTCGCCCGGCGAGTTGGGCGCCGACATCGCGATCGGCTCGGCCCAGCGCTTCGGCGTGCCGATGGGCTATGGCGGGCCGCACGCGGCCTATATGGCGGTGCGCGATGCGCTGAAGCGTTCGCTGCCCGGCCGCATCGTCGGCCTCTCCGTCGATTCCCGCGGGGCGCCGGCCTACCGGCTTGCGCTGCAGACCCGCGAGCAGCACATCCGCCGCGAGAAGGCGACCTCCAACATCTGCACCGCACAGGTGCTGCTCGCCGTGATCGCTTCGATGTATGCGGTCTATCACGGCCCCGAGGGCCTCACGCAGATCGCGCGCAACGTGCATCGCCGCACGGCGGTACTGGCGAGCGGCCTGCGCAAGCTCGGCTTCGCGCCGCAATCGGACAGCTTCTTCGACACGCTGAGCGTCGATGCCGGCGGCAAGCGCGCCGAGATCGTCGCGCGGGCAGCAAGCGAGAAGATCAATCTCGGTGTCGGTGATACCGCGCTTCGCATCGCGCTCGACGAGACCACGACGCCTGCGACGGTCGAAGCGGTCTGGCGCGCCTTCGGCGGCTCTCTCGCCTATGCCGAGATCGATGCCGAGACGCGCGAGGCACTGCCGGACGATCTGAAGCGCACCACCGCTTTCCTGACCCACCCCGTGTTCCACGCGCATCGCTCGGAGACCGAGATGCTGCGCTATATGCGCAAGCTCAGCGACCGCGACCTCGCGCTCGACCGCGCCATGATCCCGCTGGGATCCTGCACCATGAAGCTGAACGCGACCACCGAGATGATGCCGCTGACCTGGCCGGAATTCGGCTCGCTGCATCCGTTCGTCCCGCGCGAGCAGGCGGCCGGCTACCACGCGCTGTTCGCGCGGCTGGAAAAATGGCTGTGCGACATCACCGGCTATGACGCGATCTCGCTGCAGCCGAACTCGGGCGCGCAGGGCGAATATGCCGGGCTGCTCGCGATCCGCGGCTATCATGCCGCGCGCGGACAAAGCCATCGCAAGATCTGCCTGATCCCCTCCTCCGCCCACGGCACCAATCCGGCCTCGGCGGCGATGGTCGGCATGGACGTCGTGGTGGTCGCTTGCGAGAAGAACGGCGACGTCGACGTCAATGATCTTCGCGCCAAGGCGGAGAAGCATGCGAACAATCTCGCCGCGGTCATGATCACCTATCCCTCGACCCACGGCGTGTTCGAGGAGCACATCCGCGAGATCTGCGACATCGTGCACGGCCATGGCGGCCAGGTGTATCTGGACGGCGCCAACCTCAATGCGCAGGTTGGCCTCTCGAGGCCCGGCGATTACGGCGCGGACGTCAGCCATCTCAATCTGCACAAGACCTTCTGCATCCCGCATGGCGGCGGCGGCCCCGGCATGGGCCCGATCGGCGTCAAGGCGCATCTCGCGCCGTTCCTGCCGGGTCATCCGATGACGAATGCTGAAGCGCCGGTCGGCCCGGCCTCGGCCGCGCCGTTCGGGTCGGCTTCGATCCTCACCATCTCCTACATCTACATCCTGATGATGGGCGACGAAGGCCTGAAGCGCGCCACCGAGATCGCGATCCTCAACGCCAATTACATCGCAGCGCGTCTCGATCCGCACTTCCCGGTACTCTACAAGAACGCCAAAGGCCGCGTCGCGCATGAGTGCATCGTCGATCCCCGTCAACTGAAGACGACCAGCGGCGTCACCGTCGACGACATCGCAAAACGCCTGATCGATTACGGCTTCCACGCCCCGACCATGAGCTTCCCGGTGCCGGGCACGCTGATGATCGAGCCGACCGAGTCCGAATCCAAGGCGGAGCTCGATCGCTTCTGCGACGCCATGATCGCGATCCGCAAGGAGATCGCAGAGGTCGAGGCCGGCCGCTTCAAGATCGAGGCCTCGCCCCTGCGCCACGCCCCGCACACCGTGCACGACATCGCCGACGACGATTGGAAGCGCGCCTACACCCGCACCGAGGGTTGCTTTCCCGCCGGCGTCTCGCGCACCGACAAATATTGGTCCCCGGTGGGCCGCGTCGACAACGTCTACGGCGACCGCAACCTCGTGTGCTCCTGCCCGCCGGTGAGCGATTACGCGGAAGCTGCGGAGTGAGGTTTCGTAGGGTGGGTTCGCGGGCGGCGGCGGGAAGCGCTGTCGCCTGCGTAACCCACCACGTCTGCTTTCACCGAGATGAACAGTGGCGGATTACGCCTTCGGTTACCCCACAACAGTGAATGTGTCTCTAGGGCGCAACCAACAACCGGCGTTCGTCATCCCAGCGCCAAAGCCGTTCGTTGGCGAGAAGGGTGCCGCCCCACCAGCGCCGAAGCGGATTATGGCGGCAGAAGTCCTCGTCTCCTGCGAGGATCGCCTTGCCGAGATCCGTGAGCGACAAGCGGGATTGCTTGTATCGTGCATGACGGAGGGCATCATCATGCATGTCGAGCGTGAACGGTCCCTCCTCCAGGCCGGATACGGCCGGCACCGGGCAGCGCGCAAGTCCATCGAGCAACGCCCCCACCTCCCAGTAGTCGAAGACGCGACGCTCGTTAGGCTTCTGATATCCCGGGAAGACGTCATAGGGCTGCACCCCACCCGGCGCGATTGATTCCAGCATCCGCATTTCCGTGGCGCCAAGGCCACTGGTCACGTTTGGAAGCTCTTCGAGCAGGGCGACGACGCAATGCTCGAGCTTCGGAAGCAGGCGCAAGTCCGTTTCGAGCAGGCCGAACCAGGCCTGTGGCGTCGGCGCACGATAAGCTCGCCACGCGCGACCCGCCAGGCCAACGTGATCTTGCGTGAGCCTGACCAGCGGCGGGTTCAGCTTCGCGAGGCCCTCGGGACCGAGACCGCTCACGGCGATGTCCAGCGGACGCATCACGAGTTTGGAGGCTGCCGCTCTATCGCTGCCGCAATGGTCGAGCAGCCAGAGCAAGATCAATTGCGCATTTGGCTCTGGCTCCATCCACAGTTCGACCGTGTCATACTCTAAGAACAGCTCGATCAGCCCGTGAGAGCCCGAGCCTTCGAGGCGCCAGAATGCATCGAGTTCCGCGGTGGACGGCAGCGATCCCCAAACAAGCCGGCGCTCGATCGCCATGACGAGGTCGGCGAGGCCCGCCCGCTGTATCGCGCCGGCGGCGGATGAATCTGTCGTCAAGATCAGCCGCTTCATCGCACCACCTGATCAACGCAACGCACAAACGAAACGGGCACCGAAGACGTCGGCAACTCAACGTCCTCAGTGCCCGCTCCTCGCGAAAAGCTCTTCGCGTTAAGGCTTACTCGTCCGCCGGCTCCTCGCCGTCGGCGTCGCGCTCCGGCGTGCCGGCGAGGATCTGCTCGGCGATCAGGCCGGAATTCTGCCGGATCGCGGTCTCGATCTTGGCGGTGATGTCGGGGTTGCCCTTCAGGAACGCCTTGGCATTCTCGCGGCCCTGGCCGAGGCGCTGGCTGTCATAGGAGAACCAGGCGCCGGACTTCTCGACGATGCCGGCCTTGACGCCGAGATCGAGGATCTCGCCCATCTTGGAGACGCCCTCGCCGTACATGATGTCGAACTCGACCTGCTTGAATGGCGGCGCCAGCTTGTTCTTGACCACCTTGACGCGCGTGGTGTTGCCGACCACCTCGTCGCGCTCCTTGATCGCACCGATGCGGCGGATGTCGAGGCGGACGGAAGCGTAGAATTTCAGCGCATTGCCGCCGGTGGTCGTTTCCGGCGAGCCGTACATCACACCGATCTTCATGCGGATCTGGTTGATGAAGATCACCATGGTGTTGGACTTGTTGATGGAGGCCGTCAGCTTGCGCAGCGCCTGGCTCATCAACCGCGCCTGAAGACCCGGCAGCGCATCGCCCATCTCACCCTCGAGCTCGGCCTTCGGCACCAGCGCCGCCACCGAATCGACCACGAGAACGTCGACCGCGCCCGAGCGCACCAGGGTGTCGCAGATCTCCAGCGCCTGCTCGCCGGTGTCGGGCTGCGAGATCAGGAGCTCGTCGATGTTGACGCCGAGCTTGCGGGCATAGACCGGATCGAGCGCGTGCTCGGCGTCGATGAAGGCGCAGATGCCGCCCTTCTTCTGCGCTTCCGCCACCGTATGCAGCGCCAGCGTGGTCTTGCCGGAGGATTCCGGCCCGTAGATCTCGACGATGCGTCCCTTGGGCAGACCGCCGATGCCGAGCGCGATATCGAGCCCGAGCGAGCCGGAGGACACCGCCTCGATGTCCATGGAGCGGTCGTTCTTGCCGAGCTTCATCACCGAGCCCTTGCCGAACTGCCGCTCGATCTGGGAGAGCGCGGCGGCCAGAGCTTTACTCTTGTCCATGGAGGATCCTTCGACGATACGCAGGGCAGTTGCGGACATTGGGTCGTGCTCCTTATGGCGAGGATTCGCGTGAGGGACAAACAGTTGCGAGGCAGCTCGGCGATAAAAGCAATGTACCTCATTTGTTCTCAGTTCGCAATATGTTCTTTTGCGGATTTTGTCTTTCTAACTGGACCAGGAGACAACGGAGCTGGTCGAACCTGCCATGCTGGATCGTCACGCCGTCCGCACTGAGTGCACAACTGAACAGACGCGGATCCATTTCTGGATCCTAATGCATCATCACCGCGCGGACCGTGGCCACTTCGGTGATGAGACCGCTGACCTCGCGCTCCCGCCTCCTGGCACGGAAAGAGCGCGCCATGTTGAAGCGACGACGTTTCAAGCAGCAACTGACCCTTCAGGACCGGCTGTCGGCATGGGTGAAGCAGCTCCGCGAGCAGGCGTCCAAGCTACCTCCGGGGCCGGAGCGGGACGCGCTGCTCAAGAAGGCGCGCCAGGCCGACGTTGCCAATCATCTGAACGATTGGGTCAAATCGCCAGGGCTGCAGCCGCCGAAATAGCCGGGCCTGCGCCGGGTTCCTCGAAGCGAACATGACCGGGATCAACGACGCGCGACTGGGCCGCCGTCATGTTTCCGTAATCCTACGGCACCGAACCTTTTGGCGGTCTCGGGCCTTCTGTGGGGATGGGACCGCAACTTTTGGGGACCTCTGATCATGACGAACAACGACACGCAGCACGATACGCTCAGGCGAAAGCCGCTGCTGGACGCGGCGCACGAGGAGATGGTGAAGTTCGAGCGCAAGGAAAACGAGTTCCGCAAGAAGGACCGCGAAGAGCGCGCCGCCGAGCTCCGTCTGCCGCTGAACGAGATCAAGGTTCATTAAGCACTGCCAGGACCGCCCTCCGGAGCGGGCCTGGCCCGCCCGCGATGCGGCACTCCGCTCCGGTCCTTGGCCGGAACCTCCGATCGGCATCGCCGGTCGGGGCGCCGCGACCGCAGATGCACCGGGTAGCTAAATACTACCAGCGAGCCATTGGCGAAGCGATGAAATCGCCAGGACCTACTGTGCATGGGGTTGTTTTGCCACTTTTGAGAGGCAAGGCGCGCCGGCACCGTCGATGGGACGGCCCGGCACGTCAATTCCGTCCGCAGCAGCGCGCCTGCTACAGCACCGCCAGCAGAACCAGGCCTATCACCAGCACGACGAAGCCAGCCGCCGTCGCGGCGGCGAATGACCGCTCTACGTTATCCATATGATGCCACCCCGTTTCCGGCGCGCCACGTTTCCCCCATGGCTGCGCCGAACGGATAAAATCTTGCCGACGGGTGTGTCCGCAGTGGTGCGGACGGATGTCGAAATTGGGACCGGTACGGGGCCAGTGTGCGGCCTTTCGCTCGCGCGCCTGCTTTCGCCAGCCAGCCGGCTATGGTTCGCCCGGCTACCGGCCGGCGCGGGGCTCCCGCTCCTCCTGGGTCAGGCGCAGCGAGAAGGCGCGGATCGCGGGCGCCGCCAGCAGCACGACCGGCAGCATCGCGGCCCATGCGATCAACCAGGACACCATCCAGTGCCGCACGAAGAGCATCGGGCTGCCTGCGGGAAAGCTGGCCACTCCCGCCGCGATCAGCGAGGTCAGCCCGGATTGGATGATGCCGAAGACGAAATGCGAGTAGCGGCGGGGAATGCCGAGCATGAAGCGCCCATGGTTGCTTGCCCGGGGATCACGCAAGCAAGGCACATGCCGTCGAGCGGATCCGGCGCTTCGATTGGAACCGCGCTGCGGGACCGCCGGATGCACCCCGGCCGGCTCCAGGAACTTTGTTCATGGTCGGAGAACCACGGAGGCCGCGGGCGACATTTTTCTTGCCTGCGGAATATTGCGACGACCAACATGTTTGCAGGCACAAGGGTGAATCGTGGGAGGTGACCATGAATCACAGGGGCGTCGAGTTCACCATCGCCAAGACGGCGATTCCCGGAATCTGGCAGTGGCAGTTCCGCATCGGCGACCGGATCAAGACCGGCAAGACCGAGACCAGGATCGATCTGCTGGCGATCCGGCGCGTGCAGCTGCGCATCGACCGCGAGCTGAAGGCGATCGGGCGAAAGACGGCCTGAACCGTTTCGCCTTCTGCGTCATAGCGCGCGTCAGTCGGCGCTGGGCAGCCGACGCATGGTGAACTCGATATCGCCGCCGGGCAATTCGCGCCAGGTCTCGACCTCGCTCATATAGCCGGCCTTGGGGTAGCGGGCGAAGAAGGCCTGCGCCCGCTCCCGCGCCGCCGCCCGCGGCAGCGTGAAGGTCTCGCGCAGATAGCCGTCGCCGGCGGACTGGCCGGACTTGCCGGCGGCCTTGCGCCGGCGCGCCATCCGCTCGGCGAGATCCTGCGGACGATCGGCCATGTCCTGCCTTCCTCTGCGCACTACGCTACGGACAATGTAGGGCGCCGGCCGGATCAAGAGGAGTCCTTCCGAGGAGCGTTGTGCCTCCCCGGAACGGATCAGTTGGCGGCCGTCCCGCTCTTGGTCTTCTTCGGCGCACTGGTTGCGGCCGACGCCTTCGGCGCCGCCGGCTGCTTCGGCTGTTCGGCGCGCATGCCGCCCCAGGGATCGCTGGACGGCTTGGAATCCGGAATCTTCTTCAGCGTTTCCTTGTAGGCCTTCTCACGCTCGGCCTCGATGGCCTTCTCCTCCGGCGACTTGCTCGGGGCATCCTGCATCAAATTGATGTTGGGCATTTGCGCGTAGGCAGGTCCCGCCAGCACGGCCAGCACCGCGGCCAAACGGAAAAGCTTCATCATCCACTCCTTAAGTCTTCCATGAGGCGCGGATCGCTGCGCGCCGTGTCATCCTCGTCAGCCCGGTCACGACCCGGTGGCCGCTAGTGCCGATCCGATC
Organism: Bradyrhizobium sp. USDA 223; assembly: GCF_044909005.1. NCBI lineage: Bacteria > Pseudomonadati > Pseudomonadota > Alphaproteobacteria > Hyphomicrobiales > Nitrobacteraceae > Bradyrhizobium > Bradyrhizobium sp. USDA 223. Next base: position 1,375,527 of record NZ_JBIYDR010000001.1, on the reverse strand, counting down.
GGCATGATTTGGGCGCCTGCAGCCAATCGTCCCAGATCGGACCGCATTTGGTGCACCCGCTCAGCGCGAGACCGAGCAGGCCCATGCAAAAGACGAGGACACACCGACGCAACATCATCCACCCCTACCCAAGCGAGGCATCATATCGGGCCAAGTCAGGCATTTTCAAGCCGAGGCGGCCGGCGCGAGACCGGGTGACTTTGCCTCGGCGATGCGCACAATGCGGCGAAACATCCGGCAACACAGGAGAGCGCGACAGCAATGCAAATGCAGCCAGAAGCCGAGTTCGGCCCCGCCGACGCCAGTCGCATCCTCGGCGAGGTCTTTGCGCCCTGGGTCCAGGATCTCAACCTTGCGGTCGAGCGCATCGAGCATGTGCCGCCCGCAGACGTCCCCGATTGGCAGCCCGGCGCGCTGCTGCGCATGCCGTTTTCGGAGCGGCTGTGCCGCAATGGCGGCGTGGTCTGCGGCCAGGCCCTGATGGCGCTCGCCGATACCGCGATGGTGATCGCGATCCTCGCGGCCAATCGCGGCTACCGTCCCATGACCACGGTCGATCAGACCACGCATTTCATGCGCGCGATCGCCGCGTCCGACGTGCTGGCGGACGCGCGCGTGGTGCGGCTCGGGCGCACAATGAGCTTTGGCCGCGTCACGCTGCTCTCGGCCGCCGACGGCAAGCCGGCCGCGATGGTGTCGAGCGCGTTCGCAATGCTGCCGGGGTGAACGCGCCCTGAAAACAAGAGAGCCGCGCGAAGCGCAAGGCTTGGCCCGGCTCTCGATGGAAATCGTGTCGGGACAGCAAGCGCGATCGCGCTTGCCGTCATTGCGCCGGGAATGTCACTTGCCGAGGATCTCGTCGGCCGCAGTGACGACGCTGACGGTCGGATTCTTTCCGCAATAGGCGCCGAACTTCTTGGCATTCTCGATGAAGACGTCGGTGTCGATGATCGCGTTGTCCTCGTCGCCCTTGTACCAGCCCTCCATCCAGGTTAGCACGACGCCGATGTTGTCCTCGCCGCTCTCGAGGAACTGCTTGCAGGTCATGGTCGAGAGGTCCCACTTGACGGCGTGGGCGGGCATCGAGGCCAGCGAGAGCGCTGCGGCGAACAAAATCGAAAGCGAAGTCTTCATCAATATCTCCATCGGCGCGTCGCGCCATAAAGGAAAGGCACTTGTGTGGGCTCTTGGCTCTTTGGGCAGGTTCGTGGGAGCGGCTCGCCGCTCCAACGTCGTAAACAAAGTCTGAAACGCCGTGCAAGTAGCGCCAGTATTGAGTTTAGTTCAACGTAATTTCTCTGCACTACTTCCTACTCATCGGCAGGACTAACGCGGATGATTGAGAAGCGCACATCGCAACGTCACCGTGTTTTCAAGGGTGGAAAGATCACCTTTGAAAACGGCGGCATTGCTTGCACGGTGCGCAACATGTCGGCGGGCGGCGCGGCGATCGACCTCGACACTCCCGTCATGTTGCCGCCATCGGTCACGCTCTCGATCGCGTGCGACGATTTCGTACGGCATTGTCGCACAGTTTGGCGCAGCGACAAGCGCGTCGGCCTCGCTTTCGTGCAATAGCGGGCGCGATGTGAACGAAGGTTCGCATCGCATGCACAACACGATCACGATTGCTTAGATGCGGCGGCGCCGGCCCGCGACTCGCAATCACGAGCCTAGCGACCACGCGCGCGATCGAAGATGAAACCGCAACAGATCGTGTGCGACAGGAGCGACGGCGCCTCGCCGAAACCAAGAGGCAGGTCCGCACCATCCGCTCACGTCATTTCGGCGGCGTCAGCACCAACACGGCGCCCGCGATCACCAATATGCTCACCACAGCAATCCCCCGCCTCTGGGGTAGAAACTAGCCCGCAATCGCGGAATAGCAATGTCGCAGGTTCCAAGACTTCAGCAAATCTTGATCGGCCGCGACTTCGTCGGATCGCAATCGTGCCTATCTGTTGGCCCGCAGGGGACCTTCACGGATGTTGCGGATCATTGCTCATGCGGCGCTGCTCGTCGGCGCGCTTGCGCTCGGTGCCTGCGGCTTTGCCGACAGCCGCGCACCGGTGCCGGAGTTCATGCGCATGAAGGAGGCCGAGCAGCCGCCGCCGGAAGCGCCGCCCGACGTCAAGCGCGTGCTGCGCGAACAGATCGACGTCGTCTTTCTCGCAACGTCCTATCCGCGTGAGGTTCACGTCGCCCCGCCGCATCGTGAGCTGCGAGGACCGGGCTGGACGGCGTGCGTCCGCGCGCAGCTCACCTCGGCGACCGGCACGTCGCTCGGCGCCCAGACCTACGTCGTGACGATCAACGCCGGCAAGGTCGTGGACCGCCGGCGCGCCGACGCCGACGACATCTGCGGCACCGAGACTTACGAGCCGATCTAGGAACCCGCCTTAACGACAGGGTTCCGGGAAAAACCAGTACCGCGACCGGGAACGATCACCGCCTCCCCTTCTTGTTACCGCCGAGGGCAGTTTCGAGGAGGACATGATGAGGACGTTGACTATTGCGCTGTTAGCAGGCGTGGGTGCCTTGGCCGCCGCCTCGGGGGCCAAGGCTTCCGATATCTATACGAGCAGCGAATACACCAATCCGGATCTCGTGCAGCAGGTGCGACTCGTCTGCGACGAGGACGGCCGCTGCTATCGCACTCGCGGCGGTTCGCGCGTGATCGTGCGCGATTCCTATAACTACATGCCGCGCGATCGCTATTACGAGCGCCGGACCTATCATCGCCACTACGACGACGGCCCGCGCGCCGGCGTCGGCATTCGCGCGCCCGGCGTCAGCGTCGGCGTCGGTGTGGACGACCGCTGGTAAGCGATGAAGGCTTGATGGTCGGGGACCGGGCGAGACTATTTGCCCGGTCCGTGACTTCAGGTTTCGAGTGGATCGGCCGGCATGACGTAGCGCGTCGATGACGGCAGCTGAGCGATGAAGCGGGCGAGCACCATGCCGGCGCACATCGCCAAGACGAAGATGACGGCGGAGAGCGAGCCAAATCCGAGCGCGGTCAGCGCCGGCCCCGGGCAAAAGCCCACCAAGCCCCAGCCGACACCGAAGATCGCAGGACCTGCGACGATCCTGGGATCGATGTCTCGCCGAGTCGGCAAATAGAAGCGATCAGCGAAGAATGGACGCGGAAGCTTGAGAACGCGGCTGAAGCCGACGAAGGTCACGGCCACCGCGCCCGCCATCACGAAGGCGAGGCTTGCATCCCATGTCCCTGCCGGAATGCCGGCGACGTCCAGGAAGTTCAGCACTTTCGCTGGGTCCGACATGCCGGAGACAATGAGGCCGAGACCGAAGATCAGCCCGATCGCGAATTGAACCAGGATTGCCATCGCCGTCAGCTCCAGTGCCGCATCAAGAACACGGTCGCCATGCCGGCGGCCATGAAGGTGATGGTCGCAACCAGGGAGCGCACCGACAGCCGCGACAGGCCGCAAACGCCGTGGCCCGAGGTGCAGCCGCTGCCCCACACCGAACCGAAACCCGTCAGCATTCCGCCGATGATCAGGAGGGCCGGCCCCGCCGCGATCGTCTGCTCCGGCAGACCTCCGGTGACGAGCCGCACCAGCACGGGCGCAGCAGCGAGACCGGCGACGAAGGCGAGGCGCCCGGCGAATTCGCGATCCTCATAGGGCGGAAACAGCCGCGCAGCGATGCCGCTGACGCCGGCAATCCGCCCCGTTGCCCACATCAGCAGAACGGCCGCGAGGCCAATCATCGCACCGCCAACGAGCGACGCGATCGGCATAAAAGACGTCGTGACCATGACCTCTCCCGAGCGAGAGCGCCCTTGCGTTGGGCGCAAATACCATGGCGGCACTATTCCAGCATCTCGGAAATGATGCGCGCATTGAGTCTGGTCAAACCGAGGCGGGACGGCCGAACGATATACTACAGCATCGCGAGCCAAAGTCCGCGCAGTGCTGGAGGTTTTGTACCGCCTCTTCTGCGCCGCCAGGTGGGACTCTCGCCTTCGCAAGACGCGGGGAGCACTGCCATGACCGACGACACCTTCATCGAGGGACCTCTCTACGAGAAACGGAAGAAGGTCTATCCGCAGTCGGTCCATGGCCCTTTCCGCCGCATCAAATGGGCGATCCTGTGCGTCACGCTCGGAACCTATTACCTGCTGCCGTTCGTGCGCTGGAATCGCGGACCCGGCCTGCCCGACCAGGCCGTGCTGATCGACTTCCCGCATCGGCGCTTTTACTTTTTCTTCATCGAGCTGTGGCCGCAGGAGGTCTACTACTTCACCGGCCTCCTCATCATCGCGGCGATGATTCTGTTCCTGATGAACGCGGTCGCGGGGCGGCTGTGGTGCGGCTATATGTGTCCGCAGACCGTGTGGACCGACCTGTTCTATGCGGTCGAGCGTTGGGTCGAGGGCGACCGGCGCGAGCGCATGCAGGGCGACAAGCGCTACTGGACGTACGACCATCTTCGCAAGGTCGCGCTCAAGCACTTCCTCTGGATCATGATCGCCTGGTGGACCGGCGGTGCCTGGGTGCTCTACTTTTCCGACGCGCCGACGCTGGTGAAGGAGCTCGCCACCTTCCAGGCCCCGTTCATCGCCTATCTCTGGATCGGCATCCTCACCGCCACGACCTATGTCTTTGCCGGTCATGCCCGCGAGCAGATGTGCATCTACATGTGCCCGTGGCCGCGGATCCAGGCGGCGCTGACCGACGAATGGGCGCTCAACGTCACCTATCGGCGTGACCGCGGCGAGCCGCGCATGTCGGTGAAGAAGGCGGATGCCGCGCGCGCCCATGGCGATCCCGCCGGCGACTGCGTCGACTGCCATCAGTGCATCAATGTCTGCCCGACCGGCGTCGACATCCGCCACGGCATCCAGCTCGGCTGCATCCAGTGCGGCCTGTGCATCGACGCCTGCGACAACGTCATGCGCGAGATCGGCCGGCCCCAGGGCCTGATCGGCTACGACACCGACATCAACATGCAGCGCCGACGCGAGGGCAAGCCGCCGATCTACCGCATCATCCGTCCGCGCACGCTGATCTATGCCGCGGCAATCGCCATTGTGGGCAGCATCATGCTGTACACTCTCGCCACCCGCGCGACGATGGACGTCAACGTGCTGCACGAGCGCAATCCCGTCTTCGTCCAGCTTTCGGACGGCGGCGTGCGCAACGACTACACCGTGCGTATCCTCAACAAGAGTGCACAGCGATCGTTTGCGCTCGAAGTCTCCGGTCTGCCGGGCGCGACCATTCGCGTCGCCGGCATCGAGGCGGAACCCGGCGGCAAGCCCATCATCGAGGTCGGGCAGGATCAGACCCGCGAGGTCAGGCTGTCGGTACAGGTCGGGCCCAGCGACCTGCCGAAGACCTCCCGCGACATCGAGATCACCATCACCGATACCGCCAGCGGCGGCCGCGCAAGCACCCCCGATCATTTCGTGCCGAGAGACTAGCCAAGATTCCTCAGGGTCACCCCCCGCCGGATGCTGAATGGAATGTTAACACTACCGCTCGAATTACGGCGGCGTGCCAACGGTATTTTCCAATCTTTGCGCTAAGCATGACCGGTGGCACGAGCCCAGCTCGTGTGAACGGGGACGACGGGACGTGGTCGACATCGCGCATCAGGCTGCGATCAATCCGGCATCGGCAAGGGATGCCCCGATGGCGCGCGCGCCTGTCCCGCTCGCCGCCGTCGACACCGGCCAATGGCGCGCGCTGGCGCAGCGGGCGATCGAGCCGAACGGATATTACCTGCCCGCCTGGGAGCTCGCCGTCAGCGCAACTGCGCGCGGTCGCACGGATGCCTCGGCACTGTCCGCATTTGACGGCACTTCGGCCCGGCTGATCGGCCTGATGCCGGTGGTCTCCCTCTGGCGCGCCCTGAAGATTCCCCTGCCCGCCCTGGTGAGCGCGCATCCCTATGGCACGCTGTGCAGCCCGCTGCTCGACCGCGACGCTCCGCTCGAAGCCGCTGCGCATCTGCTGCAGCAGGCGCGCAAGGCCGGCGCGCATGCGCTCGTGCTGAGCGACGTCGCGCTCGACGGCGCAGCGATGGCGTCACTCAACCAGGCGCTGAAGCGCGACCGCCTGAAGCCGAGAATCCTCAGCTCCTACATCCGCGCCAGCCTCGATGCGACGCAGGATGGAGACGCACTGTTGCGCGAGGCGCTCGGCGCCAAGAAGCTGAAGGAGCTGCGGCGCCAGCGCCACCGTCTCGATGAGCACGGCCCCGTCGTGTTCGAGATCGCGCGCAGCTCCGACCAGATCGGACGTGCGCTCGAAACCTTCCTGCAGCTCGAAGCCAGCGGCTGGAAGGGCAAGCGCGGCACCGCGCTGGTTCAGCACGCGGGCGACGCAACTTTCATCCGCCGCGCAGTTCCCGCGCTGGCGGAGACCGCGCAGTGCGAGATCGTCACCCTTCGCGCCGGCGCGACGCCGATTGCCGCCGGCATCGTGCTGCGCCACCAGGACCGCGCGTTCTTCTTCAAGCTCGGCATCGACGAGCGCTTTGCAAAGTATTCGCCGGGCGTGCAGCTCACGATCGAGCTCACCCGCCATCTCTGCGCCGACCCCGCCGTCGCCAGCGCGGACTCGACGGCGAATGCCGATCACCCCATGATCAACCCGATCTGGCGCGGACGCCTCGCGATCGGCGATGTGCTGATCCCGCTGCGGCGGCACGATCCGGTCGTGGCGCTCATTCACGGCGCGCTGGTCGGCCTCAACGCCGCGCACGAGGCCGCGCGCGGCGTGGTTCGCCGGCTCCGCAAATGAGCGAGGCTACTCCGCCGCCTGCGCGTTGATCTCCTCGGAGACCTGGCGGATGGCGCGGGCGAGCAGGTTCGGATCCTGCGCGCCGGAGACGGCGTACTTCTGCGCAAAGACATAGGTCGGCACGCCGGAGATGCCCTTGTCGGCGGCTTCCTGCGCATCTGCCGAGACGCGCGCGACGTCCTCGTCGGTGGCGAGGCGCTTGCGCACGTCGTCGGCGTCGAGGCCGATGTCGGCGGCCGCCTGCACCAGCACGTTCACATCGGTGAGATCGCCGCCATCGCGGAAGTACAGCTCCATCAGGCGCTGCTTCATCTCGGGCGCCTTGCCGATCGCGTCCGCCCAGAGGATCAGGCGGTGGCAGTCAGTCGTGTTGGGCTGGCGCGCCACGAGCTCCGGCTTGTAGACGAGCCCCTCCTCGCTCGCGGCCGCGACAACGCGTCCCGCAATGCCCTTATAGGCTTCGACCGAGCCGAACTTCTGGGTGAGATAGGCCTCGCGGCTGATGCCCTCGCGCGGCACCCAGGGATTGAGGAAGAAGGGACGGAAATTGAGCTTGACCGGAACGTCAGGCACCAGCGCCAGCGCGCTCTCGATGCGATGCTTGCCGATATAGCACCAGGGGCAGACCACATCTGAGACGACGTCGATCTGGAGCGGTTTCAGCGTGCTCATGTCAGGCGCCTCCTTCGGGCACTTCGAGGGTCCGCCCGAACATAGGCCGAACCGGGGGCGGCGCAAGGCACCCGTCCCGCATGGCTCACGACTTCACCTCTGCGGTTATTGTGACCGGTTCTCCCCGCCCCGATACTTACGGCCACGATCAAGCCCAGAGGGGAGACCGCGATGAGCGCCATTTTCAAGCCGGACGGCGATCTGTTCCGGGCCACCGAGCATGCCGGCGGGCCGTGGTCGCCGGACATGCTGCAGGGAAGCGCCACCACCGCGCTGATGACCCGCGAGGTCGAGCGCCTCGCCGCCACATCCGGCTTTGCGGTGCGGCGCCTGACCTTCGATCTGTGGCGGCCGGCGGGCCTGCGCCTGTTCAGGCCGGTCAGCGAGCTGCTGCGCGACGGTCGCAAGGCCAAGACCCTGCAGGTGCGGCTGATGGACGGCGAGACCGAGATCGGCCGCTGCACGGCGCTGCTGACGGCGCCGAGCGGCGAGTCGCCCATCGATCCCTTCGCGAGGCCCTTGGCCCCCGACAGTGGTCCCGAGGCCGGCAGCCCGCCGCCCGCCTTCGCCCAGAAATGGAGCCGCTATTTCCAGAACGTGTCGGTGCGCCTCATCGAGGGCGCGCTGGAGAAGCCGGGCCCGGCGGCGGCCTGGATGCGGCTCGATGCGCCGCTGGTCGAGGGCGAGCCGAACACGCCGCTGCTCCAGGCGGTGCAGGCCGCGGACTTCTCCAGCGGCGTCGCGCAGATCGTTGACATGCGCCAATGGACCTTCATCAACCCGGAAATCAGCCTCTATTTCTTCCGTCCGCCCGAGGGCGAATGGATCCTGATCCGCGCCGCGACGCGCGTCGGCGCCCATGGCGCGGGCCTCACCACGGCGACACTGAGTGACCGCAACGGGCCGTTCGCGGAGGTGATGCAGGCCATGAGCTTCGAGCGGCGCGAAGCCGTGCAGGCTCAGGCGTCCTGATCTGCAAGCGCGACCAAGGCGCCTTCCGAGGCGGCATCAACAGGCATGAACATCTCGACGCGAAGCTCCTGCAGCGTCACGTCCTGGGGAGTGCCGAGCGTCAGCACCGCACCGATCAGACCAATGCCGATGTCGCCCTTGCGCAGGCGCACCTCGCACAGCGGCCCCGGGGCGGCATTGTCCTCGGTCGCCGGCGCAGGCAGCTGCGGCAGCCGCATCAATTCGCGCCAGGTCGATTGCAGGGCCTCGTCTAGCGGCGCGGCCATTGCCTCATGCCGCGCCCGCGTCAGCAGCGCGGCCGCAACAATCGGCCAGTTCTCGACGAACGGCTTGAGCTCGTCGGGAGCGAGGAACATGCGCATGTGGTTGAGCGGCCGCTGCATGCGTGCAGGACCAAGCAGCATGGTCATCAGGCGCGAGGCGGCGCGATTGGCCTGCATCACGTTCCAGCGCCGGTCGGTGACGATCGCCGGGAACGGCTCGTGACGGAGAAGCAGAAGATCGATGGCACGCCGCGCCTCGGCAAGCTCCGGCGCCGACAGATCGCGCTCGCCATATTGCCGCGCGAAGCCGCCGGCTTCGAGCAGCGCATTGCGATCACGCAAGGACAGATCGAGCGCGGAGGCGAGCTGCAGCAGGATGTCCCGGCTTGCCGCCGCCTTTCCGGTCTCGACATAGCTCAGATGCTTGACAGAAATGCCGGCCTCGAACGCCAGCTCCGCCTGGCTCAACGCGCGGCGGGTGCGCCAGCCGCGCAGGAGATCGCCGACGGGATTGGCCGGCCGCAATCGCCGGAACGCGCGTGTGTCCATCCGCCAATTATGCGAGCGCTGCTCCGTCCTGTAAACGGCGCTAGCGCAGCCCGGCCGCCATCTGCTTCAGCCGTTCGGCGGTGCGCTCGTCCGCCGGAAAGAACGTCTCCAGCGCCAGCTCCGACAGGGTGATGTCAACAGGCGTGCCGAACACCATGGTCGTGGAGAAGAAGCTGAGGATCTCCCCGCCATGCCGCAGCTTGAACGGGATCGCCACGTTGTCGGCTGGCAGCGGCGCCGAGCGCGCCGGAATCGGATAGCTCTTCAGATCATTGTAGAGCTTGATCAGCTCAGGGTCCGCTGTCGCCTCGCACTGCCGGTGCAGCCGTTCCAGAAGATGCCCGCACCATTCGGCGAGATTGACCGTGCGCGGTGCCAACGCCTCGGGATGGAAGGCGAGCCGCAGCACGTTGACGGGCTGGCCGAGCAGATGCTGCGGGATGCCCTCGAGCAGCGGCGCCACCATGCGGTTGGCGGAGACCAGGTTCCAGTGCCGGTCCACCGCGAGCGCCGGATTGGGCTCATGCGCTTTCAAGACGAGGTCGATCGCCTGACGGGCTGACTTCAAGGCGGGATCCTCCAGCGGGCGCTGCGGAAAGGCCGGCGCGAAACCGGCTGCGACCAGCAGCACGTTGCGTTCGCGCAAGGGCACGTCGAGCCGCTCGGCGAGCCTGAGCACCATGTCGCGCGAGGGCGCGGCGCGACCGGTCTCGACGAAGCTCAAATGCCGTGCCGAGATTTCGGCCTCGCCGGCGAGATCGAGCTGGCTCATGCGGCGGCGCTGCCGCCATTCGCGCAAATGGTCGCCGATATGGACCGGCTGGCTGCGTTCGGTGCGTGCGGTGGATGCATGTGCGTTCATGGTCAAAAACTAGCACGCGGATTTAGGCGCTTCCATTACCACCGAGGTAATCGAATTGGGGGACGAGCACGCGCATCTTCGGTCGCAACAGGAGATGACCATGATCGCGTTGCTGCTCTACCGGACCGTCGCAGACCACGTTTTGCCCTGGGCCATGGCGTTCGCAACGCGGATGCTGGCGCGCAGCCTCAACATGCCCGAGCCGCTGCTGCATTCGACCGGCGACTATGTCCTCGCGCAGGTCATCGCCTTCGAGCACGGCGTCGGCAGGAGCCTCTGCCCGTTCCGGCTCGCCCGTCTGCTCCGCGCCTGGTGGCGCGGTCGGCGCTAAAGTTCCACCCCAGCCCAACCAAGGAGACCCTGAGATGATCGATGCATCCACCTTCCTGCGCCGCGCCCTGTTCGCCGACGCCATCTTCAGCGGCGTCGCCGCACTCGGCTTCACCTTCGGCGCGACCGCATTCGCAGCGCTGTTCAACCTGCCCGAAGCGCTGCTGCGCGAGACCGGCCTGTTCCTGATCGCCTACACCGCCCTGGTCGGCTGGCTCGCCTCGCGGGCCACGGTCGCGAAATCGCTGGTGCTGCTGGTCGTGATCGGCAATGCCGCCTGGACCGTCGGCAGCATCGCGCTGCTGCTCTCGGGCATGGTGTCGCCGAACCTCGCCGGCCAGCTCATGGTCGTCGCGCAAGCCATCGCTACCGGCGTGTTCGCCGAGCTGCAATATGTGGGCTTGAAGAAGAGCGGGCGCGCCGTGGCGGCGTGATCCTTGCGTGCCAGCTCCGCGGCGCAAACCGGGGAACGCGAAGGCTTCGTCATATCGGATCGTACCCGGATGCATGCATGACCTCGCGTTCTCGCGGCGGATTTCGCCCGAGCTTTGCTTCATTGCTTGCGCCCTTCGGTTGCCGGAGGGCGCAGGGAAGGCCGGGCGCCGGCGGCACCCGAGTCCGTGTACAAGGAAATGCACACGGGGTGGACTACAGGTGATGCCGGTCGCCCGGCCTTCCCTGCGCGGATGGTTTTGACGGTGTCCTTCGTGCTCTCCTCGGGGAGCGATGCACTATTGCCCCCGTCGCATTGCGGCTTCTGATGCGCGCACCCGGTCGGGCCGCCGCATCACCGCAAGACTTGACGCACAGACCCCGGGCGTCAGGACCACACGACTTCTCCGTCCGCGGACGATTTGGCCTCAGCACCCGGGGCTTAGTGTGCGCACCCCAGACCATCGACCAAACCGCTGTGACCGCGCCGTGTCGTATGCGCATCGCCTGAGACTCACGATTGCCCGCCCTGTCCTCAAGCAAATCGCGCCGGCGCTACCGCGTCCACCGCACCCCGGCCCGCATCTCGTGACGATCGCGAAGCGCCCTCTGGCAGGACCAGGATGGCGGATGTATGCCACAAATCCGAAATTCGGAAAATCGATATTTCTTACGCGACGAGATTGACAGACTTTGGGTGTTTTGCCCGACGCCTCGCCGGTAGGCAGCGAGAACGGCGAGCGGCGCGGAAAAGCGATAGGTTTCGCAAGGGCTCAATTCATCCGACGGGGCCAGAGGCGCTCGCGCAGCGAGCCTCGAAGTATGAACGACCCCGATGCAAGCGGGCCGCCCCCCTTCGAGGGCCGCCGAAGAGGCGGGCCGCCTCAGGGTGACGGTCAGACATCTGAACGCGCTGTATCAACAGCGTCATTGCGAGCGCAGCGAAGCGATCCAGAGTCTTTCCGCGGTGGGATTCTGGATTGCTTCCGCCTTCGCCAAGGCTTCGGCGGACAAGTCGCTTTCGCTCGCAATGACGGTGCGTGGAGACTCCGCTGCATTTCAGCCGGCAGCCTGAGGATCAATCAGGGGGACTCGTGAAAGCCGGCGGCCGCCGCGCGAGGCTACGCCTTGGCGCGGCCGACCTTGCCGGGGAAGTGCTTGCCGTTCAGCTTCTTCTTTTTCGCAGCGGTGGTTTTCGCGGCCGCCTTCTGCGCCTTGCGCTCGGCCCGCGCCTTCGCCTTGGCGGCTTCCGCCCGCGCCTCGGCACGCAGCTTCTTGCGCTTCTTCTCGCAGGAATCGCACTTGCAGCCGATCGGCTTCAGATAGGCTTTGAAATAGTCGGTGCCGTAATCGTAGTTGATCTCGTCGCCCGGCTCGATGTTCCTGATGGCGCGGATGAACACCTTGCGCTCACGCGGGCGGACGTCGGATTCCGCGTTGGGCCGGCAGGAGTGGTTGATGTAGCGCGCGAGGTTCTTGCGCACCGATCCGTCGATGGTCCAGCGCCCGTTGAGCTCGAACAGATATTTGTTCTCGATCTCGTCGTGCTCTGGAATCCGCGAGTCCAGGATCGGTCCGAAATAGCGGATGATCCGGGTCCCCTTCTTGATCGGCTTGGTGGCGAAGAGGCCGAGCCCGGTCTTGGAGCGGCCGACGCGATAAGGTTTGTTCGAGGTGGCTGGCATGATCGAGAAAATGAGAACGCGAACGAGGCAGGAGGAGCCCAAGCGAAGCCGCTCTTGTAGAACGATTCCGCGCTGCTGTCAGGTATATCCCACCAGGGTTTGAACCTTGCCCACAATCAAGACGTCTGATGGTACGAAGTTCCCACTGCATCGAAGCCGCATATGAACCGCGTTACCAGCATCGGCATGGTTGCCCTGATGACCTGCATCGGCCTGAATTGCGCTGAGGCCCAATCCCTGGGCAGCAGCTACACCTCGACGGCTCCAAAGGATTGCCGGCAAATCGGCAAGCCAAGCGCGCTCGACGGCAGCAGCACACGGGTTTGTCCGGGCAAGGACGGCCTGATCGTGCTGATCGCCGAGGATGACCTTCGCGAGATCGTCTCGGTCGGACGCAACCGCAAGGCAGCAAGCGAGGAACCCGCGGCCAACCTCTGGTTCGCGCCGTTCAATTCGTCCGAGACGACCATCGAATGGCGCGCTGCCGGCGCAAAGCCGTTCGCGATCATCCAACGCTGGCACATCGCCGACAATTCCGATCCCGACAAGCAGGGGCGGCCGAGCACCAAGGCCATGCTGGTGGTGACCCGGCTGCCGCCGGGCCCGGTCTGCCACGTCGCTTATGTCGACGCCGTCGCCAACCCTAACGCCAACGAGCTCGCGCGCAAGGCCGCGGACGATTTTGCCCGCGGCTTCGCTTGCGGCAAGGACGAGGTCAAGATCATCGGCACGCCCGGCCGCGCCGTCGAGCTCGCGATCAGGCGCTAGCCTTCGTGGTTCAACAGCCGGGTAGCTTCGGCGTCACTGGCACCGTCAGCATCGTCTCGAGCAGCCGCTCCGCCGTCGTCCCCTCCGGCAGCCGCGCGAGAATGTCCTTCAGCCGTCCGTCAAGCAGCAGCATGGTGAAGCCGTGCACCAGCGACCAGGCGCGCGCGATTGCCGCGCCCTGGTTCAGCGTCAGCGCGTCGCCGCTGATCTGCTCCTGCCGCATCATGCCGATGGCATTGGCAAGTCCGGCGAAAGACGCCTCGGCCGCCTCGTGCAGCGACGGCCTCGAATAGTCCAGCCGCTCGGTGCGGAACATGATGCCGTACATGCCGGGATGGGCCTGCGCATAGGCGATATAGGCTTTCGGCCGCGCCAGCGCGGCTTCGAGCGGCGTGGTGGCGGCATCGCACGAAGCGGCCATGACCACGTTGAACTGGCGGAAGCCGACGGCCGCGAGCTCGCTGAGCAGGCCCGTCAGGTCGCCGAAATGATGGGTGGGGGCGGCGTGCGAGACGCCAGCCTCGCGCGCCACCGCACGCAATGTCAGGCCGGCAAGCCCGTCGCGCTCCAGCACCCGTTCGGCGGCCTGGAGCAGCGCTTCGCGGAGCGCGCCGTGATGATACGGCGTCTCGGTCTTGGCGCTTCTGGCGCGCCGCGCGGTGCGCGATGCTGCGGTCGAGGTGGTTTTTCTTAGGGTACGCGGGCTGCGCGCCGCGTCGCCCTTGGTGTCTGTCTTAGCCATTTACAAGCTATATGACGCAATATTGACAGTGTAAAGATTTCACTTGACGAAAGCTGCGATCGGGCCTATCCAAATCTTTACGATGTAAAGATATCGGAGGATTCGCCGTGCAGCACGACGCCATGGCCGAGCGCAGCAACAACATCGCGCCGATCCCATTCGAGGCCGACGCGCCATTCCTGAAGATCGTCGGCGAATTGCCGCGCGAGCTGAACGGCACGCTCTATCGCAACGGCCCCAATCCGCAGTTCGATTCGCCCGGCGCGCACTGGTTCGTCGGCGACGGGATGCTGCACGCCTTCCATCTCGAGAACGGGCGCGCCAGCTACCGCAACCGGTGGGTCCGCACGCCGAAATGGCTCGCCGAGCACGACGCCGGGCGCGCGCTGTTCGGCGGCTTCGGCCGCAAGCTGCCGGATGCGCCGGCAAACCTGACCGATGGCGGCGTCGCCAACACCAACATCATCTTCCACGCCGGCAAGCTGCTGGCGCTGGAAGAAGCGCACCTGCCGACCGAGATCGAGCCGGGCACGCTGGCGACGCGCGGCTATCACAACTACCAGGGCCGCGTCGCCGGCAGCTTCACCGCGCATCCCAAGATCGATCCCGTCACCGGCGAGCTGGTGTTCTTCGGCTACAACGCGGCGGGCCCGCTGACGCCTGCCCTCTCCTACGGATCGATCGACGCAACAGGAAAGGCGACGCGCTTCGAGCGGTTCGAGGCGCCCTATGCCAGCATGGTGCACGACTTCATCGTCACCGCGAACCACGTGCTGTTTCCGATCCTGCCGATCACCGGCAGCATGGAGCGCGCGATGAGCGGAAAGCCGCCCTATGCCTGGGAGCCGGACAAGGGCGCCTATGTCGGCGTGATGAAGCGCAGCGGCACGGCCAAGGACATCGTCTGGTTTCGTGCCGAAGCCTGCTACGTCTTCCATGTCATGAATGCGTGGGAGGACGAGAGCCGCATCGTCGCCGACGTCATGCAGTTCGAGGAAGCGCCGCTGTTTCCGCATCCGGACGGCCGCCCCACCGATCCCGAGAAGTCGCGCGCCCGCCATTGCCGCTGGACCTTCGATCTCGCAGGCAATACCGACCGCTTCCAGCAGACGTATCTCGACGATCTCACCGGAGAATTCCCGCGCATCGACGATCGCCGCGCCGGCCTGAAGAGCCGTCACGGCTGGTACGCCTGCGCCAATCCGAAATTGCCGATGTTCGGCGCGCTCGCAGGCATCGTCCATGTCGACGGCAACGGCAGGCGGCTCGGCCAATACCTGCTGCCGGCCGGCGACACCATCTCCGAGCCTGTTTTCGTCGAGCGATCCAGGGATGCCGCCGAAGGCGACGGCTGGCTGCTCGCGGTGGTCTGGCGCGCGCGGGAAAACCGCAGCGACCTCGCCGTATTCAATGCCACCGATATCGAGGCCGGTCCCGCTGCGTTGGTGCAGCTCGGCCACCGCGTCCCCGACGGCTTCCACGGCAATTGGGTCGGCGCGGCGTAGCCCTCGCCAATGGGGACGCGAGGAGATCGCGACCCCGGAATCCACGTGGATATTGCGTGGTCAAAGAAAGCCCGATGCACATGCTCTCGATCACCGCGTATTCCACCGCTGTCATCGCTCCGGCCGGCGCCGTACTTGCATGCTTCGCGATACGGCTGCGCCGGCGCAGCCTCACGTTCTTCGAAGGCGGCGTCCTGCTCGCTGCCGGCCTTCTACTCGCGGCCGCACTCCCGATGGTGTCGCGCCTGCCCTGGACGGGGTTGGTCGACGAGATGACCAGCCAGCTCGTTGCAGCACTTCATTTTCTGGAGGTCGTTTACGTCGTCTTGACATTGTAAGAGACGAGTGGTCCGGCGCGGCTCCCTGTCTCGCGTATCGCGCTCTGCTTGTTGCGGTTCCGAATCCCGCGCTGCTGGTCCCGGCCTGGCATTCTGGTCGGGAGGCTGCCATGCGCCATCTCGTACCAGCACGGTTGTCTTCACATAGTGATATGCCGGGCATCGCCGGATCAAGTAGGGTGCGCCCGTCTGCGCCCTGCCCACGACCGCGAAACAGGAATGACGATGAAGGACGTATTCGCCCGCCTCGCCTCCGACCTCCTCTCCGTTATCATCTTCCTGGCGGTCTATCTCCTCACCGACAACGTGATCCTCGCAACGGCGGTCGCGATTGCCGGCGCGTTCGCGCAGGTGATCTATGCGCGTCTCAAGGGACAGCCGCTCCACTACATGACCTATGCAAGTCTCGCTCTAGTCATCGTGCTCGGCGGTATCACACTGCTGACCAATGATCCGCGCTTCATGCTGGCAAAACCCTCGATCGCACATTTCGCGATCGGCGCGATCATGCTCAAGCGCGGCTGGATGCTGCGCTATATGCCGCCCGTCATCGTCGAGACCGTCCCGGAATATGTCACCATCGCGGGCTATGCCTGGGCGGCGCTGATGTTCGTGATCGGCGCCGGCATGATGGCAGTCGCCGCCACCGGCGATCTGAAGCTCTGGGCGTTCTATCTTATGGTGGTCGCAGGCGGCGCCAAGATCCTGGCTTTTGCCGTGCAGTACTTCGTTCTGCGGCTGATCGTAACCAACCGCCGACGTGCCGCTGCCCGCGCCTAAATGCCCTACCGGAGCGTTAGGCAGGAGCTGCGAGTTGGGCTATAGGCTCGGCCAGGGACGGCCGCGGATCGTCGCGGACCGCCGCAATCTGTTCGGGAGACGGGAATGGCCGTAGACGGCAACTGGAATCTGACCATGACGACGCCGATGGGCGAGCGCCAGGCGACGCTGAGCCTGAAGGCTGCGGGCGGCACGCTCACGGGCACGCAGGGCGCGGAAGGCAATACCACCGAGATCTTCGACGGCACGGTCTCCGGCGACAACGTCTCCTGGAAGGTCTCGATCGACAAGCCGATGCCGCTCACGCTCGAATTCACCGGCACGGTTTCCGGTGACAGCATCAGTGGCGAGATGGGCATCGGCCCGATGGGCAGCTTCCCGTTCACGGGCGCGCGGGCGTAAAGCCACGCGCTGCACCGATGCGTGCGCTCCTCCTCATCGCGGTGGCAGTCCTGTCTGCCGTAGCACAGGCCGCGCGCGCAGGTGACAGCGAACCGGCGTGGCGCGCGAGCGCGCTCGCTCTGGTGCCGGCAGGCTATGTTGCCGGCACCGCTTATCGAACCGAGGGGTCGACCAGCTATCTCGCGGTCTATCCCGCGACCTCGAACGATCCGAAGACACGGGCAAGCGCCTTTGCAGCGCGCCAGGCTCTGGTCGTCACGCTGACGGCGGACGCGACGCGGGCGACGTCAGCCGAGTTGCAGCCGCGTATCGAGCCGGACCCTGACAACCACGACAATGATTTCGCCAGGCTGCACGCTGAGCTCGCCGCCAAGCGCGCAACGCTGCCTGCTGGCACCGAGCCCTGCGATCTCGGCGCCTGGTCCATCGACAAGGATTCCAGCGGCCTCAACGTGCGTGCCGAACCCTCGGTGAAAGCGCGCGTGCTTGGCACCTTGCCGCCCCTTACCGGCTGAGGCTCGGCGGCGCCGAGAACACGCCTGAGGGCGGCTGGCTCACCGAATTCCGCATCATCGGCTTCAAGGACGGCTGGTTCCTGATCGAAGGCGCGAGGCCGCCCGGCAAGGACTATGAGGACGAGAAGCGATATCCGCGCAACGCGCCGAGGCCCTATGCCGGCCGCGGCTGGGTCGCCTCGAACAAGGTCGGCGCGAACTATGCCAATGGCGCCACGCGCATGGGCGGGCTGTTCCAGGCGCCCTTCACCGATGCCAAATGGATGCCGGCACAGCGCGAGCTCGGCGGTGCGCTCGACACCGACGGCGGCCCGAAGCGCATCTTCGCCTGCAGTGGGTATTGGGGCCTGGTCGAGAGCCACGACGGCGTCCGCGGCTGGTGGCGCGCGCTGTGCTCCAACCAGGTCACGAATTGCAGCTAGCGAAATAGGCGAGCAAGCGCCGCGCTCGTGTCCCGGACGCGGCGCAGCACGAAGTGATGCAACGCAGAGCCGGGACCCAGGCTCCACGATGGACCCCGGATCAGCAGCGCAGCATTTTATGCTGCGCAGCATCCGGGGGAACGCCGCCTCAGCCCAAATTCAACTCCTTGAAGAAGTCGTTGCCCTTGTCGTCGATGATGATGAACGCGGGGAAATCCACGACCTCGATGCGCCAGATCGCTTCCATGCCGAGCTCGGGATATTCGAGCACCTCGACCTTCTTGATGCAGTGCTCGGCGAGGTTCGCAGCGGCGCCGCCGATCGAGCCGAGATAGAAGCCGCCGTATTTCTTGCAGGCCTCGCGCACGGCTGGCGCGCGGTTGCCCTTGGCCACCATCACCATCGAACCGCCGGCGGCCTGGAACTGGTCGACGAAGGAATCCATACGGCCCGCGGTGGTCGGACCGAACGCGCCGGAGGCGTAGCCCTCGGGCGTCTTGGCGGGGCCGGCATAATAGACCGGGTGGTTCTTGAAATAATCCGGCAGCGGCTCGCCCTTCTCCAGACGCTCGCGCAACTTGGCATGGGCGCTGTCGCGCGCGACGATCATGGTGCCGGTCATCGAGACCCGCGTCTTGATCGGATATTTCGAGAAGGTCGCCAGGATGTCCTTCATCGGCTGGTTGAGGTCGATCTTGACGACCTCACCGCCGAGCGACTCTTCGACCTGCGGCAAATATTGCGCGGGATTGTGCTCGAGCTCCTCGAGATAGACGCCGTCCCTGGTGATCTTGCCGAGCACCTGGCGGTCGGCCGAGCAGGACACGCCAAGCCCGATCGGCAGCGAGGCGCCGTGGCGCGGCATGCGGATCACGCGCACATCGTGGCAGAAATACTTGCCGCCGAACTGCGCCCCGACGCCGAGCGACTGCGTCATCTTGTGGATTTCCTTCTCCATCTCGACGTCGCGGAAGGCGTTGCCGTCGGGCGAGCCGTGCGTCGGCAGCGCATCGAGATAGCGCGCCGAAGCGAGCTTCACCGTCTTCATGCACAGCTCGGCCGAGGTACCGCCGATCACGATGGCGAGGTGATAGGGCGGGCACGCCGCGGTCCCGAGGGTGAGGATCTTTTCCTTCAGGAACGCGAGCAGCCGGTCCTTGGTCAGCACCGAAGGCGTGGCCTGGAACAGGAAGCTCTTGTTGGCGGAGCCACCGCCTTTCGCCATGAACATGAACTTGTAGGCGTCATCGCCCTCGGCGTAGATCTCGCACTGCGCCGGCATGTTGTTGGCGGTGTTCTTCTCCTCGTACATCGAGAGCGGCGCGACCTGCGAGTAGCGCAGATTGCGGCGCAGGTAGGCGTCACGCGCGCCTTCGGACAGCGCCGCCTCGTCGTCACCGTCGGTGATGACGTTGCAGCCCTTCTTGCCCATGATGATCGCGGTGCCGGTGTCCTGGCACATCGGCAGCACGCCGCCGGCCGCGATGTTGGCGTTCTTGAGGAAGTCCAGCGCGACGAACTTGTCGTTGGGGCTGGCCTCGCCGTCCTCCAGGATCGCGCGGAGCTGCTTCAGATGGCCGGGGCGCAGATAATGGTTGATGTCGCCAAAGGCTGCCTCCGACAGCGCCCGCAGCGCCTCGCGCGACACCACCAGCATGTCCTTGCCGAGCACCTTCTCGACCCTGACGCCCTCGGACGAAATCTTCTTATAGGGCGTCTCGTCCTTGCCCAGCGGGAACAGCGGGGTGTGCTTGTAGGGCGGAACGGGCTTGGACTGGTCGGGGAAGGCGGTGGGAGCGTTCATGGGGCAAATCTCGGGGTTTTGCGGCCCTGGCGGGCCTCTCAGCATAGAAGCGTTCTAAGCGCATTCCAGCCAGAAAAGAAAGGGAGCGGTGCGCATGGGAGGGGTAGGTTCGGCACGGGAAGGCATTGGCACAGCTCGTGGAAATGCCTCTGACCACCCTTGCGATTCGCGTCCGCCGACGCTTGAATGCGTGCCCTAAGGGACTTTTCATCATGACATTGAAACTGAACGTCCGCGGCGCGATCCTGGTCGCCGCCGCCATCACCGGCCTTGTGGCCCTCACTTCGGCTGCCCGCGCCGATCGCTGCGACGACAGCGCCAAGGAGCTGGCGAGCCAGGTCGATCGCCTCAAGGTGAATTTCCGCGCCGCCAACGTCGTCTATCTCACGCACCCGGCGGCCAAGGAGCTGTCCGTGGGTTGCCGCGGCGACAAATACTCCATCGAGCTCTACGCCAAGGGCGATCGCAAGCCGAAGCCGGAATTCTACGCGCTGGTCGGCTCGATGGCGGCGATCGTCTTCACCGTGACCAAGGACGACACCACGACGGGCGCGACGCGCTGCCTGAAGCGGATGGGCCTGCTCCGCGGCGACAAGGTCACCATGCGCTACCGCCGACTCAACATGGAATGCACCCGCACCAAGACGGAAGCGTCGATCGCGATCACGCGCGGCAAGGACGAATAGGGGCGCAGTTGGGCCGCCACGCGGTCGCCACGCACTCCGTCGTTGCGAGCGCAGCGACTTGTCCGCCGAAGCCTTGGCGAAGGCGGAAGCAATCCAGAACTGTATCCGCGGAAGCAGTCTGGATTGCTTCGTCGCAAGCGCTCCTCGCAATGACGGGGAGAGGCCTCGTCGTCTCGGTTTGCACCACGCGGATGCCAGCGTGCACAGCCTTCACCGCGCCAATTCCCTCACATTTTAACGATTGGCTTGAAGGAAATTTCGCTCCTCGCAGGGCAGGCTTGATTGTTTCCATGTGTGAGGATTTGCGGATGAAGGTTTCTACCGTTGCGCCCCCGCCGATCGCGATCGTGGTTCCGAACTACGACACGACCAAGCCGCAGGACGATCAGACCAAGGTCAAGGACGAGAATCCGACCTTCAAGCCGCAGCCGCCGGCGCCGCTGCCGCCGGGTCAGGGCACACGGATCGACCAGCTCGCCTGATCAGGCGTCCCGAGACCGAAGCGCCCGATCCGGTCGATCGGGCTTTTGGCGTGTCCGGCCGCATCTTTGCCGGATAGCTGCACGAGGATCATGCGCCGTTCACTCGGGACCTGCGCATGTTCGCACGGCTGCTATTGCGGAACACGGTGTTCGTCGTCGGCATGGGCGCGCTGCTGTTCGCGTGCGCCGGGACGCTGCATTGGCCGTCGGCCTGGGCCTTCCTCGCAACCTCCGTCCTGCTCGGCCCACTCTGCGGCTGGTGGCTCTACCGGACCGATCCGGCGCTGCTCGCCGAACGCCTGCGGCCGGTGCTGCAAAAGGATCAGCCCGCCGCCGACAAGATGTTCATGGCGCTGTTCATCGTCGCCATCCTGGCCTGGCTTGCCGTGATGGGGCTCGACCGGCGCGTTCGATCCTCAGACATGCCGACGGCGTTGCAGGTGCTCGGCCTCGGGCTATTCCTGGCCTCGACACTGTTCACCATGTGGGTGTTCCGCGAGAACTCGTTCGCCGCGCCCGTGGTGAAGCTGCAAGCCGAGCGCGCGCAGCACGTGATCTCGACCGGTCCCTACGCCTATGTCCGCCACCCCATGTACAGCGGCATGACCCTGTTCTTCACCGGCGTGCCGCTGCTGCTGGGATCGTGGTGGGGACTTGCGATGATGCCGCTCCTCCTCGCCTTGCTCGCGGTCCGCATCCCGATCGAGGAGCGCACGCTGCGCGAGGGCCTGCCCGGCTATGCCGATTATACGGCGCGGGTGCGCTATCGCCTCATCCCCGGCGTCTGGTGAACGCGCCAACTGCACGAAGCCGCTATCGATCCAGCTCGCGATAGCGGCGGAAGATGCCCTGCTCGTTGAAGGGAATGCGGCGCTCGCTTGCGAGATAGGCTTTGATGTTGGGCCGCGCGGCGATGCGCTCGTGCAGGCCGACCAGGCCCGGGACATCCTTCTCGAACGCCTTCATGCGCTTGGGGAAAGCATAACGCAGCCCATCGACGAGCTGGAACAGCGAGAGGTCGACATAGGTCAGGCGCCGGCCCGTCACGTAAATGCCGCCGCTCCCGGCGAGAAGCCGCTCGAAATAGCCGAGATATTTCGGCACGCGCTCGTCCCAGAAGTCGGCCGTGCGCTTCTTCGCTGGCGCCTTCTGATCCTCATAATAGAGCGAGGGCCCGAGCGGATGATGGGTGTCGTGGATCTCGACGACGAAGTCGGTGATCGTGAGCTGAAGCTGGTGCACCCAAAGCCTGCCGGCTTCCGTCTTCGGCGCAAGCCCATGGCGGGAGCCGAGATAGAGCAGGATGTTGGCGGTCTGGCCGATGACGAGCTTGCCCGCTTTCAGGAACGGCGGCGCAAAGGGCGGCGTGCCCTTCTGCGCATCCATCATCTTCATCATCGCGGCCGATCCGCGCGGACCGCGCGCGACATCGACGTAAGCGGCACCCGCCTCCTCCAGCGCCAGCCGCACATATTCGCCGCGGCCCTGGATCTCGGGCCAGTAGTAGAGCTCGTATTTCATGGGAGAGGTCCGTGAGCGTGGAGGCGATCGGACCAATGTAGCACGTGGCTGAAGGTTCCGTCAGCGTGAGGCAACGGCCGCGCAACCTGCCCGTCATTGCGAGCGCAGCGAAGCAATCCAGACTGCCTCTGCGGAAAGACTCTGGATTGCTTCGTCGCAAGAGCTCCTCGCAATGACGGCTGGAAAGAACTTAGCGCCCCAAACTCAATTCGTCGCGAAGCAGTACAGCAGACCGTCGCCGCCGGTGGTCTTCAAATCGGCCTGCGAGCAGCCGCCGTCGGGCCCGCGCGAGGGGTGAGAGCTGTTCCAGGATTTCGAGGGCTCATCGTCGCGCAGACCCCGGCGATCAAAATGGCCGACCATCGCGGCGCCTTGCGTGCTCGACGTCCAGTTCTTGCAGGTGCGATCGTCCGGCCCGGCGAACGCGGTGCCGTCCGGTTGCGATCCCGTGAGGATGTCGTGCCGGTTCGGCTGGTCGCCGGCACCATTGATGACCTCGCCCTTCTCGCTGAGCGCGGTCTGCTTGGTGAGATTGTTCCTCGCGCCGTGCAGCTCGGCGACGTCCTTGGCGATCACCGTGCCCTTGGCGTTCTGCCACGGCCCCTTGTCGATGCGATCCTTGGCGTTGATGGCCGGCTTGCCGTCGGCGGCCTGCGTCGACAGATAGGCGCGCCCAGTCTTTGTGCCGGCGCCGGCGGCTTGTGCAAGCTTCTGGCATTGCGCGTCGGCTCCTTCGAGACCGCCGAGATCGGCGCCCTTGCCGGGGCCGTTGGAGGTCACGAAGAAGGTCATGTCGGCCGACTGCGCCAGCGCCGATGGGGAAGCAAGCAAGACCATGGCCAGCGCTACACCGGAAATCGTCATGGATCTCTCGATACGGATCATCCTGTCCTCCCAACGTTGTTTTTGTTCGCCGCCTGACTTCAACCCGAGGCGCCCCCGCTTATTCCGATGCCGTGCTGCGAGAGGCCCAAAAGAAAAGGGCGCCGTGCCGAAGCACGACGCCCTGGTTCCTCATCTCGTCCGCGATCAGTTGGTCTGCTGAATCGCTGACAATTCCCAGCCTGTGCCCGGCCGGCGGGCGAAGGTCCAGATCTCGGTCGCCTCGCCCGGCTGCTCGCTGCCGGCGACGATTGCGCCGGTGTTGCGATCCACCGTCTTGTCGGTGAGCGCGAAGCGCAGCGCCACCGTGGCATAGTCGGTCTCGCCTTCGCGCCAGGCTTCCGCGAGGTCGCCCTGCAACAGCTTCACATCCGTGACCTTGTTGACCACATTGCGGGCGCGGTTCTGGGCGAGGTCCTGCTCGAAATAGGAGACCATTTCCGGCGTCGCGAGCGTGTGCAGCTTGGCCACGTCCTCGTTCGACCAGGCGGCCTGGACGTCGCCGAGCAGGCGCTCGAACGCCTCATAGTCGTCCGGCTTGATCTCGAGCGGCGCGTTGTTGGCGCCGAAGCCGAAGCCGCCGAGGCCGCCACCAAGGCCACCACCGAGACCGCTGCGATAGTTCGTCTGCGGTCCGGGCGCTGCGCCGGCCTCAGCATTGGCGTAAGCCGCCCGCGGAGCGTGACGGCGCTGCCACCAGGACATCGCCAGCCGGACCACGAGCACCACCAGCGCGATCTGGATGATCAGGCCGATGATCGAGGACAGGCCGCCGAGGCCGCCGAACAGGCCGCCACCGAACAGCATGCCGAGCAGGCCGGCGCCGAGGAAGCCGGCTGCAAGGCCGCCCATGAAGCCGCCGGCGCGGCCAAACAGGCCGCCGCGCGCCGGCGCGGTCGCCGCCGAGTTCATGCCTGCGCCCGGCTGGGTGTAGGTGCGGTTGAACTGCGAGGCCGAGCCGGGGGCGGTCGTGGTCGACGGCGGCGCCGAATAGGAGCGCGTACCGCGCGAACCGGACGACATGCCGCCACCCGCGCGGGCGTCGGCCGACGAGATCGTCAGCGCGGTCGGCAGCGCAAGCGCCAGAACGACGGCGATCGCGTTGAAGAATTTCCGGGAGCGAAGCGAGAAAGTCATGTGCGTTTCCCAAATCCCCGGCATGGGGACGTACCCCTAAGATGGTCAGACTTCCCGAAAAGTGAAGCCGGTTTCGAAACTTGCGGCTGCGGCCCTCAGTCGCGGGGATGTGGCAAAAGCCCATATATGACAGGGGTTTTACGGGAACCATTGGAGGATGCTTACCGCCGGGTTTACGACCCGATTTCCGCTTTTCCCCGGGTCCGCGAGCCGAGCTGGCCCACCAGCCGTCATTGCGAGGAGAGCGGCAGGTCTCACCCCTGCTTCGTCATCGTCTCCTTCACCGCCGCCACCAGCTGGCTGAGCGTGAAGGGCTTTGGCAGGAAGTCGAACTGCTGGCCTTCGGGCAGGCTCTTCTCGAAGGCATCCTCGGCATAGCCGGAGACGAAGATGAACTTGATGTCGGGGTTCTTCTCGCGCATGGCCTTCAACAGCGTCGGGCCGTCCATCTCCGGCATGACGACGTCGGAGACGACGAGATCGATCGCGCCACTTTGCTCGTCCAGCACCTCCATGGCCTCGACGCCGTTCTCGGCCTCGACCACGGTGTAGCCGCGCGAGCGCAGGCCGCGGGCATTGAGCGCGCGCAGGCCCTCCTCGTCCTCGACCAGCAGGATGGTGCCCTGCCCGGTGAGGTCGGTACGCGGCTTCGCCTCTGCCGCCGCGGGCGCGGCTTCCTTCGCGGCGCCGCTGGTCGCGCCGATTGCGGCTGCGGGCTGCTCGACCTGCACCTCCGGTTCGGCGATGTGGCGCGGCAGGAAGATGTGGAACGAGGTGCCCTGCCCCGGCTCGGAATCGACGTAGATGAAGCCGCCGGTCTGCTTGACGATGCCGTAGACGGTGGAGAGCCCGAGGCCCGTGCCCTTGCCAACCTCTTTGGTCGAGAAGAACGGCTCGAAGATCTTGTCGCGGATGTCGGCGGGGATGCCGGTGCCGGTGTCGGCGACCTCGATGCGGACATAATCCGCGGCCGGCATGCCCTTATAGGCGAGCTTGCCCGAATCGTCGCTGGTGACGTTGGCGGTGCGGATGATCAGCTTGCCGCCGTCAGGCATGGCGTCGCGCGCGTTCACCGCGAGGTTGACGATCACCTGCTCGAACTGGGAGACGTCGACCTTCACCGGCCAGAGGTCGCGGCCGTGGACGAGGTCGAGCTTGACCTTCTCGCCGATCAGCCGGCGCAACAGCATGGTGAGATCGGACAGCGCGTCCCCGAGATCGAGCACCTGCGGCCGCAGCGTCTGCCGCCGCGAGAACGCCAGCAACTGCCGCACCAGGGTGGCGGCGCGCGTTGCGTTCTGCTTGATCTGCATGATGTCCTGGAAGGACGGGTCGGTCGGCTTGTGCGCGTTTAGCAGGAAGTCGTTCGCCATCATGATGGCGGACAGCACGTTGTTGAAGTCGTGGGCGATGCCGCCGGCGAGCTGGCCGACCGTCTCCATCTTCTGCGACTGGTTGATCTGGTTTTCCAGCGCGCGCCGCTCGGTGGTCTCGAGCATGTGCACGATGGCGGCTTCCGCCTCGGTCTCGGCCGAATCGACCGGCGTCACGAAGAACTGGCCCCAGCGTTCCTTGGCCCCTTCCAGCGCCACCTCGACCGGCGCGATGTCGGCCTTGCCTTCGGCGGCCTGGTTGATGGCCGCGATCAAGAGGTGCCGGTCGCGCGAATTGACCGCGCGGAAGATCGACTTGGAGGAGGTGTCGAGCCCCAGCGCCTGACTGAGCTTGGCGTAGCGCGCATTGGCTCGCACCACGTTGCCGGCGCGATCGACGGTCGCGATCGCCATTGGCGTGTGGTCGAAGAACCGCATGAAGCGCACTTCGGCGGCACGATCAGGGTCGCTGCGCTCGTCGCGGGCGCGGCTGATCACGAGCGTGCGCGAGGGCCCCGGCGCGCCGTCGGCGCCGAAGGCGAGCTTGTGATAGAGCCGCACCGGCATGGTCTTGCCGGTGCGCATGCGCAGGTCGATGTCGAACACCTCGGTCTTCACCTCGCCCGGCACCGCCACGATCGAGGTCAAGAGCGAAGCGCCGTCGCCGGAGACGATGTCGGTGAGCTTCAGGCCGCCGGAGCCGATCTCGGCGAGGTCGTAGTCGAGCCAGTTCGCCAATGTCGCGTTGACATAGGCGAGCTCGCCGGCCGGATTGACCGAGAAGAAGCCGCACGGGGCGTGATCGAGATATTCGATCGCGTGCTGGAGCTCCTGGAACACGTCCTCCTGGCGTTCGCGGTCGCGCGTGATGTCGGCGATCGACCACACCGCGTATTTCGCCTCGCGCTTGCCGGTGCCGAGCGGGCGCACGCGCATGCGCAGCCAGCGGCCCTGATTGCCGTCGTGGCCGGAGATGCGCACCTCTTCCTGCTGCCGCTTGCCCTCGCGGGCGGCCTTGAGCAGCCGGAACACGGCTTCCGAGACGTCGGGATTGCCGATGAAGACGCGCTCGACCGGGCGGACGTCCTGCGGGCCGGTGGCGCCGGTCAGCGTCAGATAGGCGGCATTGGAATAGACCACGTGTCCGCGCGCGTCGGTGACCGCGAGGCCGTCGAAGGCGTGATCGGAGATGCGGCCGATGACGGGATCGTCGAGATTGCGGTCGGCGAAGCGGATGATGCCGGCGGCGAAGGCGAACAGGTTGAACAGGCCGACCATCGCCAGCACGGCGAGGATACCGAGGATATAGGGCTGCGCCTGCGCGCGCCCGAGCGTCATCAGCCCGACGGCCACGGCGACGAGGCCGGCTGCCACCAGCAGCACCAGCGCAATGCTGCCCGAGCGCGGCGACGGCTCGTGCGCCGCAACGGGCTCGCGTGTGAGGTCGTGGTCGGTCTCGGCGGTCATTCTCGAGCTGGCGCAGCCTGTCGGCAGAGAATCAACGCGCCACCGGGCGCGTGGGGTCCTCCCTGCCTGAATCGGACCCTAAGGTGCAAGGGCAGCAAGGGCGAAAGGTACGCTGATTCCCAGATTACGGCCATTTCCGGTACTTTTCGGGCATCTTATCCCCGCCCGGCGCTGAATCCGCGCTTCAGGCGCATGACGTAGCCGATGACTTCGGCAACGGCATGGTAGTGCTCGGTCGGGATTTCCTGGTCGATGTCCACGGTGGCGTAGAGCGCGCGGGCCAGCGGCACGTTCTCCACGATCGGGATGTCGTGCTCGCGCGCGATCTCCCGGATCTTGAAGGCGAGATTGTCGACGCCCTTGGCAACGCAGATCGGCGCGGTCATGCCGCGCTCGTAGGACAACGCCACCGAATAGTGGGTCGGGTTGGTGATGATCACGGAGGCCTTGGGAACCGCCGCCATCATGCGTTTCTTGGCGCGCTGCTGCCGCAGCTGCCTGATCTTGCCCTTGATGTGGGGGTCGCCTTCGGACTGCTTGTACTCTTCCTTGATCTCCTGGAGCGACATCTTCTGCCGCTGGAACCAGCTTCGGTACTGGAAGAAATAGTCGGCGATGGCGACGATCGCCAGCGCGGCGACCACCGCGCCGAGCAGTTGGATGGTCATGCTGGTGCTGGCGCCGAGCATGGCGGCCGGATCGAGCCTGACCATCGCCTCCATGCGATGCCGCTCCGGCCACAGGATCATGGTCATGACCACGGCCAAGGCGACGAGCTTGCCGATGCCCTTGAGAAAATTGGCCGCCGCCTGTTTGCCGAAGATGCGTTTGAAGCCGGCGCCGGGCGAAATCTTGTTGAACTTGGGTTTCAGGGATTCGGCCGACCAAACCAGCCGGTGCTGCAGCATGTTGCCGGTAATGGCCGCCAGCACCAGCATCAACAGGGGCACGCCGACCGCGGCAAGCACGGCGAGCTCGATCTGCTGCATCAGCGCGAGCAGGGCCTTGCCGTCGGTCTTGATCATCCAGGAATTGGCAAGCAGGTTGCGCATCGGCGTCAGCAGCCCGCTGCCGACCGAGCCCGAGAAGGTAGAGACGACGAGCGTGCCGCCCGCCATCATGAACCAGGTGTTGATCTCCTGGCTCTTGGCGACGTCGCCGCGTTCGAGCGCATCGTCGAGGCGCTTTTGCGTCGGGTCTTCTGTTTGACTTTCGGGATCGTTGTCTTCGGCCACCGATCGATCCCCCTCACTTGAGCGGCATCATCTGGTGCATGACACCGATGAAGTAGTCGAGAAAGGTGCCCATCATCGCGGTGAGCACCACGGCAAGCACCAGGAAGCCCGCGAAGATCGACAGCGGCACGCCTACGAAATAGACCTGCATCTGCGGCATCAGCCGCGCCAGCACGCCCAGTCCGATATTGAAGACGAGGCCGAACACCAGGAACGGCCCGGAGAGCTGCAAGCCGAGGCGGAACGCGGCGGAGAAGGCGCGCGTTGCCAGCGAGGCGACGTCGCCGCTCGACACGGTCTCGCCCGGCGAGAAGATCCTGTAGCTGTCGTTCAGCGCCGCGATCACCAGATGATGGCTGTCGGTGGCAAACAGCAGCGTCACGCCCAGCATGGTCAGGAAGTTGCCGACCAGCACGCCCTGCTGGCCCTGCGTCGGATCGACCGAGGTGACGAAGCCGAGCCCCATCTGCTGCGCGATCACGGATCCCGCAACCTGGAGCGCCGACAACGTCACGCGCGCGGTCGCGCCGAGCACGATGCCGATCGCGATCTCATGCAGCATCAGCACCAGCAGCGGCGCCAGCGAGCCCATGTCGACCTGATAGGCGTTGCGATGTAGCGGCAGGATGATCAGCGTGAGCAGCAGCGCGATCGACAGCTTGATCCGCGTCGGGATGTTGGTCTCGCCGAGGCCGGGCAGCAGCATCACCATCGCGCCGACCCGGGCGAAGGCGAGCATGAAGGAAGCGGCGAGCGCCGGCAGCAGCGAGACGTCGATGCGCATAATTCACGCATAGTGCCTCAGCCGCCTATGATTCGCGACGATATCCGCAGCATGTGGGCGTGCATCGAATCGGCCATGAACGGCAGCGCCAACAGCATCGTGGCAAAGATGGCGAGGATCTTCGGCACGTAGATCAGCGTCTGCTCCTGGATCTGCGTCAGCGCCTGGAACAGCGACACGATGACGCCGACCACGAGGCCGACCACCATCAGCGGCGACGACACGATCACGATGGTCCAGATCGCATCGCGCGCGACGTCGAGGGTCTCGGGTCCGGTCATTTGGAGGTTCCGATGGGGTTAGAGGAAGGCGCGAGAAGCGAGTAGCGAATGGCGAGTAGCGGATGGTGGCCAGAGCTGGCCATTCGCCATTCGCCACTCGCTTCAAATCAGATCGGCATCTTCATGATGTCTTCATAGGCCGCGATGACACGGTCGCGGACCGAGACCAGTGTGGACACCGCGACATCGGTGTCTGCGACCGCCGTAACCACGTCCATCACGTTGGCCTTGCCGGAGGCCATTGCCACGGTCTGCGCGTCGGACTTGCGGCCGGATTCCACGACGCTGCCGACGGCGTCCTTCAGCAGCGCGGCGAAGGATTGCCCGTTCGGTTCGCTGCCCTTGCCGGCGCCGGTGTTCTCGAGCACGCGGGCGAGGCTGGCGTAAGCATTGGCGGCGATTGTCGGTGATGCCATGGCTTAAATGTCCTGTTCAGCTCTTGAGGATGTCGAGCGTGCGCTGGATCATCCGGCGCGTCGCACTGATGATGTTGAGGTTGGCCTCGTAGGACCGCTGTGCGTCGCGCATGTCGGTCATCTCGACCACCGAGTTCACGTTGGGATATTTGACGTTGCCGCTGGCATCCGCCGCCGGATTGTTCGGCTCGTATCTGACGCGGAAGGCGGACTGGTCGGGCTTGATCCTGCCGAGGGTGACGACCTGCGCGTCGAGCGTGCGGTCGAGCGCGGATGAGAAGGTCGGCACCTTGCGCCGGTAGGGATCGCCGCCGGCAGTCTGCGCCGTCGAATCCGCATTCGCGATGTTCTCCGAGATCACCCGCATGCGGCCGGCCTGCGCGCGCAGGCCCGAGGTCGCGATTGCCATGGAGCGGGCGAAGTCGCTGCTGTCATTTGCCATGATCCGCCTCCTTTAGGGCCTAACCTTTGCCGATCGCGGTCTTCAGCAGGCGCAGGCTCTTCGAATAGAGCGAGGTCACCGCCGCGTAATCCATCTGGTTGCTGGCGGCCTTCATCATCTCCTCCTCGAGATTGACGGCATTGCCGGCCGGGCGGGTCTCGAAGCCCGCATTCTTGTTCTGGTCGAAGGCGGAAGGGGCCCCCGACGGCGCCAAATGCGAGGCGCTGGTCCGGGTCAGGACCAAGGGCCCCATGGACCCCGTGACGGTGCCGGCCTTGTCGAACTTGGGCTCGACCAGGTCGCGCGGCCGGAATTTCGGCGTGTCGGAATTGGAGACGTTCTCGGACAGGACGCGCTGGCGCTCCTGATGCCACTGCATCTTGGTGCGAAGCACCGACAGTTCCGGAATATCGTTGATGGACATCGTCGCGGCCCCCTCCGCCCCGACGGACCCTAGGGACCGCCGCTAGGCAGAATTTGCCGCCTGTATGGTTAACAGCTGGTTAAGGACCGGTCGTGATGCATGTCCCCAGCCGAAACTGATTCTTGCGCCCCGCCATTCGACGCCGCGAAAAGTGGCATTAACCCAGCCGTTTGGCGAGACGTGCACAGGGCAAGAAGTCGTTTTGGATCGGGCGATTCATGGGTTATTAAGAGTTGGGGACGGCAAAACTTGCCGTGGAACGTTAATAAATCGCAGTTTGGGGCATCGTCCGCCGGTGGTCGATTCGACTGACCATGGGCACGAAAAAAGCGCCATTTGTCGGGGACAAGTATGCAAGGCAGCCCTATCACCTTCATCGTCGCGTTCATCGTCGTTCTGGCGTTGATCGGCGTCGCTGCATGGCTGGTTCGCCGATTCGCCGGAAGCCGCATCGGCGCCAACACCCAGCGCGGCCGGATGCCCCGCCTCGCCGTGATCGACGCCGCCGCGGTCGACGGCCGGCGCCGCCTGGTGCTGGTCCGGCGCGACAATGTCGAGCATCTGCTGATGATCGGCGGCCCGACCGACATCGTCGTCGAGCCCAACATCGTTCGCGCCGCGCCCAGCCGCGACCAGATTCCGCAACGTCCGAGTGCCGCCGAACCGCCGCGCCTTGCCCCCCTGCCCGATGCCGGCGGCTGGGCCGACGACGCGCCGCGGCCCGAGCTGCTCGATCATCCCGAACCGCAAATGCCCGAGCCACCGCCGCGGCCCGCGCGGCCATCCTTCGCCGACGAAGTGCGCCGGCCTGCGCCTGCACTGGCCGAACGCCGCAGCGAGCCGGCTCTTGGCGGCTTTACGCCGGAGCCGATCGCGCCACGTCCCGAGCGCGAACCGAGGCCCGAGCCGCTGCCGCCGCGCATCGCCCGCGGCGAGCCGCCGCTGATGCCGCGTCCGCCGCGCGGCAGTGAGCCGATGAAGATGCCGCCGGTGCGGGCCGAGCGCGCCGCGGCGCCACCGCCTCCTCCGCCCGTGCCGCAGGCTGCGCCCGTTCCGCCGCCGGCAGCGGCTGCCGCGCCCTCGAGCGCCGAGCAGAATCTCGCCGAAATGGCGCAGCGACTCGAGGCTGCCCTGCGCCGCCCGGCTGGGGAGGCGGTCGCGCCTCCGGTTGCGCCCGAGCCGCCGCCCGCTCCGGCGCGCGCCGCCCGCAGCGAGCCGCCGGCACCGCCCGCTGCGCCGGCGAAGCCGGCTGCGGAAAAGACCAGCTTTGAAAATCTCGAAGACGAGATGGCCTCCCTGCTCGGCCGTCCGAAGCCGTCTTCGTGAGCTTGCCCGCCCTCCCGCGTAGAGTTCTTTTCCTTTCTGTCCTGGTCGGCGCGGCTTCGCTCGCAATGCCGTCGCATGCCCAGGACATCAGCATCAATCTCGGCGGCGGCGCCGGTGGCGGCGGCGTCACCGAGCGCGCGATCCAGCTGATCGCGCTGCTCACGGTGCTCTCGATCGCCCCGTCGATCCTGATCATGATGACGTCGTTCACGCGCATCGTCGTGGTGCTGTCGCTGCTGCGCACCGCGATGGGCACAGCGACCGCCCCGCCGAACTCGGTGATCATCGCGCTCGCGATGTTCCTGACCTTCTTCGTGATGGGCCCCGTGCTGCAGAAATCCTACGACGAGGGCATCCGCCCGCTTGTCGCCAACCAGATCGGCGTCGAGGATGCATTCCAGCGCGCCTCCGTGCCGCTGCGCGGCTTCATGCAGAAGAACGTGCGCGAAAAGGACCTGAAGCTGTTCCTGGATCTCTCCGGGGAGGCGCCGCCGGCCACGCCCGACGATCTCGCACTTCGCATTCTCGTCCCCGCCTTCATGATCTCCGAGCTAAAGCGCGCCTTCGAGATCGGCTTCCTGTTGTTCCTGCCCTTCCTGATCATCGACCTCGTCGTCGCCTCGGTGCTGATGTCGATGGGCATGATGATGCTGCCGCCGGCGACGATCTCGCTGCCGTTCAAGTTGATCTTCTTCGTGCTGGTCGACGGCTGGTCGCTGGTGGCGGGGAGCTTGGTGCAGAGTTACGGGGGGTAGGGGCTTCGTTCGCTGCCGCGTCCTTTCCGCTCTCAGCGGCAGCCCCCGCTCTCTCCTCGTCATTGCGAGGAGCCCTTGCGACGAAGCAATCCAAACTGCCGCCGCGGAGAGACTCTGGATTGCTTCGCTGCGCTCGCAATGACGAGTTTGCGGCGCGGTCACGGGCCGCGCTTCGCGCGGCACCGAGCTCTACCGCGTCATCTTGATCTGCCGCACGACCGGAATCGTGGGCAGCGAGCCGGTGTGGTCGCTCGTATCTTTGGCCTGCGGCGCGCCGGGCGCGCGGGCGGTGGCGTCGGGGAAGCGCTGCTTCATCTCGCGCAGGAAGCCGTCGAGCGTGTCGACGCTGGCAGCGAGCTTGGCGATCTCGGCGAATTCGGCGCTGGAGGCAGCGGCCGGTTTGCTCGCAATGTCGAAGGCGAGACGGTCGGCGCTCTCGCTCATCAGCGGGGCGTATTTCTCGCGGAAGCGCGACAGGCCGATCGAGTCGTCGGCGAGGGCGTAGCCGACGGCGGCGCGGATGATGTCGCTCTTCTCGACCGCATTGAGCGGCTTGAAGTCGCGGAAGCGGTCTCCGTAATAGAGCTCGATCTGCTCGGCGGACTCGCGCCAGCGCCGCGCTGCCCAGAAGATGTCGGAGCGCAGGCGGAGCACCTCCCGCCCGGCGACGTTGGAGACGATGTCGAGCGCGAGATCATGACGGCCGACGTCGCTCTGCGCACGCGCCTCCAGCAGCAGGCGCTGCTGCCGGAGCTCCCCGGAGAGATCGCTGATGCGGCTGGCGCGCAGCGCGGTGATGGCCAAGTCGGGCTTGCGGTTGGCGAGATAGATCATGGCGAGGCGCGCGGCGACCTGGGCGCGCGCGGCGCCTTCGAGGCGATGATCGATCTGGTATTGCAGGAGCTCGGCGGCCTGGTCGAGCAGATCGATCGAGGCGAGACGGTCGGCGAGACGGCGGATCAGCTCGTCGCCGCGGCGGCCGATCGGCGTCAGCTCGCGGAACTCGTAGAACATCCCGAGCGCCTCGACCGGCGGCAGCTCGTCGCCCTTCGGCCCGAGGAAGATCTGCGTGAACAGCTCGGAGGCGAGATCCTGCGCCTGACGCGAGGCTTCGGCGTTCGGCTGCAGCCTCGTCGCGGTGCGCGCGGCGGTGAGCGCATCGCGGAAGCGCCCGTTCTCGGCATAGAGGCGCGACAGCATCTGCAGCGTCTTGACCTCGATCGCATCGCCGCGCCAGGTCATCGACAGCGTCTCGAGCTCGCGCAACGCCTCTTCCTTGCCGATCTCGTCGCGCTTCTGACGCAGCGCGATCTCGAGCTGCTTGGCCTCGGCCGCAGCCGGACGATCATTCGAGGCGACCGCGAGCTTGTAATCGTCGAGCGCATCCTTGTCGTGGCCGAGCGCCTCGGCGAGCCGGCCGCGCAGCACGGCGAAGCCTGGCGCGGCCTCGGGCGGGACACCGACCACCTCGAGCTCGTTGCGGCGCTTGGAGGCGCCGGCATAGTCCTTCACCTCGAGGGATGCGCGCATAGCGTCCATCGTCACGATGCGCTGGATGTCGAGCGGCAGCGAGGCGATGGCGAATTCGACGTTCTTGAACTTTTCGCGCGCATCGGCCCATTTGCCCTGGCGCGCATAGGCGAGCGCCTTCCAAAGCTGGGAATCGTGGCTATTGCCGATCGCAGGATTGGCGAGATCTTTCAGGCCCTGCGCCGGCCGGCCGATCAGGATGTTGGCGATCGCATGCATGATCAGCGCGCCGCTCTCCTCCTTGTTGAGCGGATCGCTCAGCATCACGTCGGTCACGGCCTTGGCCTCGTGATACATGGCGCGCGACATGTAGAATTGCGCAAGATCGAGCCGCGGCAGCGAACGCAGCGCCGGCTCGACCGCCGAGATCGCCGTCATCAGTTCGCCCTGGCGCGCCATGAAGTTTTCCGACTGGCCCTTGCGCCAGCCTTCGGGACTGAAGATCGGGCGCACGGCGGTCGGCGCCCGCTCGGCCGAGATGTCGACCGGCGACAGGGTCAAACCGCCCTTCTTACCGAGAATGACCTTGTCGGAGCCGACCTCGACGCCGATCTCGTCGGAGTTCGGCCGGATCGCAATGCCGTGCGCGGATTCCAGCAGCGAGAGATCGACGAGGTCCTGCCGCTTGATGAAGCCGCGCACCGGCCGCAGCGCGGTGACGACATAGAGCGTGTCGCCGGCATCGGGATCGGTGAGCTTGTGCAGCTGGCCTGGATTGGCGAACGGGATCGCGATATTGGCGAGCGCGGGATCGGTGATGTTGCGCGACATCATCAGCGGCAGCGGCGTCGCCTGGATCTTGTCGGCGAGCGTCAACATCCAGTTGGTCTCCTTGCCGACCTCCTCGCTCGTCAGCGAATAGACCAGCGGACGTGTGAGACGGATGCGCACCGCCTGTCCCTTGTCGAGCGGGACGCGGCCCACCTCGCCGATCATCGCGCCGCCCTTGGTGCGGATCGCCTCGACATCGACGGGTTTGGGCGTATCGAACACCAGCCACACGGTGTCGCCGCGGCGGAACGCCGCCGCCGGCGTTGCAACCTGAAGCGGGAACGTCACGCGCAAGCCGTCGCTGTCCCGGCGCACATCGACGCTGGCAATCGCGGGCGCGACCGGCACCTCCGCCGGCCCAGCCTTGGCAGCATCCTTGGCAGCATCCTTGACCGGTTCCTTCGCGACCTCCCTGGGCGCTTCGACGGGCGCAGCCGCAGCCGCCGGCGCTGGCGCCGGCTTCGCAGCTTCCTTGGGCGGTTGGGCCGCTTCGGCCGCGGGAGAGGCTGCCGGTTTCGGCGCTTCGGCGGGCGGCAGCGCGGCGGGCGCTTCCACCTTCACCTCGGGCTTGATGTCGATCCTGGCCTCGCGCGCGATCGTCTCGGAGGTCGGCGGTGGGATCTCGCGATGGGCGTCCTTCTTCTCGGCGGCGAGCTTTTCCGGTGCAGGTGCAGGTGCAGGTGCAGGTGCAGGTGCAGCGGCAGCCGCCGGCCCGCGACCGGCCGGCTTCATCTGCGCGATCGTCGCCTCGGGCGTTGCCGCCAACTTACCCTTGTCGGGCTGGAAGGAGACGTCGACGACGTAGTTCTTCTCGTCGCGGAACGAATGCACGTCGGCATCGCCGATCAGCGCGATCTCGACATTGGTCTGGTCGATATCGGACTTCTGCTTGATCGAGGCGACGTTCGGCGGCGCGGCGAGAACCGCGTCCGCCAGGTCGAAATTGAGATTGGCGTTGAAGACGAGCGTCAGCTTCTGCTCGTTGAGCACGGAGGAGACGCCGACCCCGTCGGGCATCTCGAACACGAAGCGCACGAACGTCGGCTGCACCGAGGCGCGCGCGCGGATCGGCGGACGCTTCCTGGACTCCGCGGCGGCACGCTGGGCGCGCAGCGCTCGCTCGGCCGCGCGTGCCCGCTCGGCGAGCTCCTTGACCACGTCCATGGGCAGGCTCGGCGGCGGCCCCTTCCAGCCCTCGGGCAGCAGGTCGATGAAGGTGCGCTCGCCGGCGTTCATGGTGTTGACGGTGACGCGCCGCGCCAGCGACAGGCGGATGGCGCCGCCGTCAGGGTCGCGGCGGGCGGAATTGACGTAATCGGGCGCGCCTTCCGGAATGCGCTCGACGGGAACATCGACGGGCCGGTCGAAGCGGATGACGAGGATCGAGCCCGCGGTCGTCACCTCGGAGGGAACGTCCTCGCCGAGCTTGATGACGAGACGGGCAAAGCCGCCACCGGCTGAAAACGTCGCCTCGCCCCTGATCGGATCGGCCGCCCGGCCGGGCGCCGCAAGGCCAAGCAGGAGACAAGCCGCCAACAAGGCCGCGGCGCGGGCGTGACGCGGCAAGCCCCGCGCCGATGCGCGGGCTCGCGACACAAATCCAGCGGCAGCCTCTCGCGCCATTGGCGGCATTTCTTCCGGTTCGGCGGGCATGCCGGCACTGGCGCCGGCCCGTGCCGTCGACTGTAGGTCTCGCCAATTAAGGACTTGTTAATGCTATGTCTTGATTTGCGGGAACAGCACGCCGTGCCGGATGGAGCGGGGGCCGGTCCGCCAGTTTGAATTTGAGACGCAGGCGGTTAAGCAGTTGTTAACGGCTGCACGACGTCGCGGCCTGTCAGTCCCTTTGCGGCACCCCATAGCGGACAAAATCTTCGGCGATTCGGGCCTCGATCCTTCTGGCTGCCGAGATATCGCTATTGCCGCCCTCTGTGTCGCCGAGCTTGAATCTGGCGACCCCGCGACCGTACAGCGCGCTCGCCAGCTTGGGGGCGTACCGCAGCGCCGCGTTGTAGTCGTCGATAGCCGCGGAGAGTTGTCCCATTTTCAGATTTATCAGGGCTCGCGAATCGTATGTCGCGGCGTTACCCGCTCCCGATCGAAGCACCATGTCGCAGTCCTCCATCGCAGCCTGCAAGGCGCCAAGGACGGCCCGGGCCCAACAGCGTCCGCTCCAAGCCACCTCCATCTTCGGGTCAAGGCGAATTGCTTCGTCATAGTCCTGCGCTGCACGGTCGTACGCATTCCTCTTCAAGAACGCTGCCGCACGGTTGGCAAAGGCAGTGGCATAGTTGGGGTTGAGCTTCAGCGCCTCCTGAAAAGCGCCAAGGGCGAGGTCGTGCGAGCCCGTCCTCAGATAGGCCACTCCGAGGTTGTTGAAGGCTTTCGCATAATTCGGGTTAAGCCGGGTCGCTGCGACGAAGTCCTTGATCGCGCCTTCGTAGTCGGCTTTGGCGCTATGGGCATTGCCCCTGTTGTTGTGGGCGACGGCGAAGCCGTTTGTGCTCCCCTCGCCCGCATCGATAAAGGCCGTGCAGGCCTCGATCCGAGCTTCGGGCGAGACCCGATCTGACCCGTTACATAGCTCGATATTCTTGAGTGAGCTGCTCTTCTTCGACGTCTGCGCCAAGCCTGACGAACCGGACAGTCCAACGATCAGAATGAGCATCCCTGCCCTGATGACACTGGCCCGTGCGATTTTCACACCAAGCGCCGAACTCCGCGAGCGAAACGAAGCACTCATGTTGCGTCTTTCTGCCCGGCCGGACGCTGCGCCGGCATCACGGCGGCTTCGATCGAGCAAACTTCTCAGCATCCCCGACAGATAATGAGCCTGCGATTGGCGCTTCGATCGGGCTCCGGCGCCGCGCCGGCCGGCGGCTTCTTCAGGAGCTTGCTTTTGCCCTCTTCGATCAGCGTCGAAAATTTGGCTGACCCGTCATCAGAAATCTCGATGTGCGGCGTCGTACCTCGGATCCCCAACGTGGCGACGGGCGTATCGACCTTTATATCGCCGGTCTTCGCAACATTGCCCGCAACAAAAGTGAACGTTCCCTTGGCAAGACTGAACAGGGTCGCGTTGGACTTGCCGGCCGGCTCATACACATAGTGATCCAGCACGATACGGGCGTTGCTCGATAGATTGAACGAGCTGCCGTCGCTAAAATTTATTCCGACCCGGCCGTCGTCTCCGGTCAGCACCACGTCACCAAGATATACGGGATCACCCCTCTTGGCCCGGCCGGGCTCACTTGAGACATTCGCTTGAACGATCACTGCGCCCGCATGTTCGATCGTGACGGAGCCTGTGGCCGTCGCCACCTTCCCGATCGGTTTGGAAGACGAGTTGGCGTCGGCGGGCCCGGCGGAATCGACTTGCGCTTGAGCCGCACTCGGCGAGAAATTTAGAAGCGCCAAGACCAGGCCCGCCGCTATTGAGAATATTTTGGTTCTGCACATGATCCCCCCTTTCTCGAGAGACCTTGTCGGCTGTCGGCGGCTCCATTTTTTGAGTCGCGACGCGCAGCAACAACAAACATAATTCTTGTTTAATATGATTAATCGGCCTACTTTATCGCGGCGGTATGAAAACGCCACAAATTAAATACGTCTGGTTTCTCGATTTAATCACTTTGGCGGGAGGAATGCGCGAATGGCGGCACGCGTTACCGTCGCCGCGCAATGCAACTCTCGATAGCAGATTTGATATTTCGGCGGGCATGCCATCGGCTGCCAGCGCCCAGGATATTTGTCCTTTGGCGAGGGCCGCCCCGAATAGACCACGGCAGCACGCCGAGCCTGAATCGATCACCCAGGCGAGGTCGAGCCATGTCAGCATCCGACATCCAGGTTGGTACCAGGCCCGCAATGGCCTTGCCCGTCCAAATCATCGGACATATTCAGACAGTGATTGGTTGCGGTACGCTTACGCGAGCCAGCGGCATCGCCACACAGGCCGTAGCTGGCGCGCCTGTCTATCGGACTGACGTGATAGAGACCGATGCCGACGGACAGATCACAGTTCGCTTCATCGACGGTACTTCCTTCGACATCTCCTGCGGCACTCGCGTCTCGCTGAGCGCATTCGTGTTCGAAGTCGAAGGCGAGCCATCGACGGCCCTCCTCGACCTGACCCGAAGGAGCTCCACTTCAGCACCAGGCCGGCCGGCAGAAGCCCGGTCTCACCAGACGAACGCGTCAATTGCAGGCATTCGTGGCCGGAGTCACGCAGGCGGGTCCGGAATGTTGACGCTTGCAGCATTGACTTTCTCGCTCGGACGAAATGCCGAAGCCGCGGACCCGGACGTCACGCTCCTGGATGACGACTCCATCACTTACAAGGACCTTGCCCATGGTGCATTCGAGCTCGTAACCAAGGAGCGGATCCCGCGGCGCATCATCGTCGAAGATCCCGGCGAGACGATCGTGCTCAGGAAGGTGGGCTCCAGCATCAGTATCAATCAGGTCACGAACACGGCCGCTCGCATGGATGAGTTGCACGCCGCGCAACAGGACGTGCTCGCCAATCTCGAAGGACAGGGGCCGCATGGCTCAAGCACGCCTCCCTTCGTCAAAACCCAGTCGCTGCAGCCGATCAATTTCATTCAGCCGGATGCGCCCGCGCTGCAGAATTTGCTGGCGCCTGTGTCGCCATTCGTCATTCCCGTTTTCGACCCCATACCGCCGACACTCAGCACCGGAGCGGGGCCGACCGAGCTCGATACGGTGGTGTTTGATACATTCACTGCGACGAGCGGAATCTTCGCTGCCAGCAGCACCAGCGGCAGCGCCAAGCTGACCTTTGGCGTCATAGGGGCGACCGCCGGCGAGACGGTCCTCGGCGGGGTGACATACGACCTGTCAAAGCCCGGTCCGTACGGGACGCTCTACGTCAATAGTACGAGCGGCGCCTACACGTTCGTGCCTGACAGCATCGCAATCAACGCACTGAAGGCGCCCACGACCGACGGTTTCGTCATCACGGTTTCCGACGGCCTCAGTTCTGCGAGCCAGACGTTCACAATCACCGTCAACGGTGTCGACGACGCTGCAATCATCTCCGGCACCACGACCGGCTCGATCGTCGAGGCTGGCGGCATTGCCAATGGAACGCCCGGCACGCCGATTGCGACCGGCACGCTTTCCGATACCGACGTCGACGACCCACCAAATACGTTCACGGCCGTGAGTTCGCCAACGACGAGCACCGGCGGCTATGGCACCTTCACGATGACGGCTGCCGGCGTGTGGACTTACACCGTGGACAATTCGAACCTCGCAGTGCAGAGGCTCAATGCCGGCCAAACGCTGACCGACAGCTTCACGGTGACCACGATCGGAGGCACCCCCCAGGTGGTGACGATCACCATCCAGGGAGCCAGTGATGCAGCGGTCATCTCCGGCGACACGACCGGCGCCGTCATCGAGGCTGGCGGCATCGCCAATGCGAATCCCGGCACGCCTGCCGCGACCGGCACGCTCACCGACACCGACGTCGACACGATCGCAAATGCATTCACGGCAGTCGTCTCGCCAACGGCGAGCACGGCCGGCTACGGCACGTTCACCATGACGGCAGCGGGCGTGTGGACCTACACGCTCGACAACGCCAACAGTGCGGTGCAGGCGCTCAATGGCGGGCAGACACTGACCGACAGCTTTACGGTGACGACTCTGGACGGAACCGCCCAAGTGGTGACGATTACCATCCACGGCAGCAACGATGCTGCCGTGATTTCCGGCACAACCGCCGGATCGGTGACCGAGGCCGGAGGCGTTGCCAACACGACCCCCGGCGCGCCGAGCGCAACCGGCACGCTCGTTGCCGCCGACGTCGACAATGCATCCAATACTTTCACAACTGTGAGTTCGCCCAAGGCAAGCACGGGTGGTTACGGTACCTATACGATCACCGCGGCCGGCGCGTGGACCTACATGCTCGACAATGCGAGCGGCGCGGTGCAGGCGCTGAATGTCGGGGACGCACTCACCGACAGTTTTACTGTCACGACCCTCGACGGCACGCCGCAGGTGGTGACGATCACCATTCACGGCAGCAACGACGCGGCCCTCATTTCCGGCACCACGACCGGCTCAGTGACCGAGGCAGGAACCTTCTCGCCCGGCGCTCCCATCGCGACTGGCACGCTGACCGATACCGACGTCGACAACGCGCCGAATACGTTCACCGCGATCTCTTCACCGACCGCGAGCGACGACGGATACGGCACCTTCACGATGACCGCAGCCGGCGCATGGACGTACACCCTCGACAACAACAACAGCGTGGTTGAGGCTCTCGATTCCGGCGACACCCTGACCGACACATTCACGGTGACCGCGATCGACGGTACCACGCAGACGGTGACCGTCGCCATTCATGGCGCCAGCGATGCTGACCCCAACGATTTTGACAACCTGGCCACCGGATCCGTCGTGATCTCCGATCCCCCGAACGTGTACGGAACGCCGGGGAGCGAAACCATCGCCGGTGGCGGCGACACGGGTCAGGTCATCTATGCGGGAGCCGGCAGTGATACGGTCAATGGGACCGGCAAGACGGACGTTCTCTATGGCGGCTCAGGCAATGACACGATCAAGGGCAACGATGGCAATGATGCCATCTACGGCGGCTCGGGAAACGATACGGTAAACGGCAACAACGGCGCCGATACCATAACCGGCGGATTTGGTGCGGACCAACTCACCGGCAGCAATGGCAACGATCGTTTCGCATATTTGTTCGTCGCCGATTCCCGCGCCGGCCAGTTCGACACCATCACCGACTTCGCGTCGGGATCGGACAGGATCGACCTGACCGCCTTTGGCGCGCTTGGATTTGCCATCCTGGCGTTGAGCTCGACCAGCACGACGGTGCCGGCACATACGATCGCCTGGATCTATGACAGCGCGACGAATGAAACCATCGTGTACGTCAATTCAACGGACCGAACCCTGCACATCGGCGATTCCAGTCTGCTCGAAATCCATTTGCAGGGGATTGCGACCGTCGACGCCTCGGACTTCATCCTGGCACCGGCGGCCGCACCTGTGATCGCCGCCGCCGGCGAGCTCGTCGACCTCACCGCACCCCTGCAGAGTGATGCAGCCGCGGTAGTGACGACCACTTCCGAGATCTCGTCCGTTTCCGGAAGCGGCGACAGCACGCTCCTCGCAGACAGGAGTCCGGAAATTAAGTCAAGCGATTCGACCTACAACCTGAATTCAACTTCGGACCAGATCGGACGAACAGAATATTCCAGCATCTCCGGTTCGGATCCGGTGCAAACGCCCACGACCGAAACGCCCCACATTGATGCGGGAGCTCCCTCGGCCAGCGGAACGTCTACGACCTTGCAATCCGTCGTCGCACCGACGGAGGCCAGCTTTGTCTTCCACTTCACGGGCTTCGACACAGCCTCGGCGGCCGGGAAGAATGGCGCGAATGGTGGTCAGATGCCTGACATTGCCATCGCCGCGCTGAATTTTGATCATATTGCCGCCGAACAGCATGCCGGCCGCGGGCTTGCGCTCGGGAACGATGCTGGGCATCACGGCGTCTCTCCCCAGGAAAGCGCCGACGGGGCGGCTCATGCCCATGGTCGTCGCAGCGATGACACGGCAGACACGGCGCTCAATCCAGGCCTTTCGAAGGCATCGTCCGGAGGTAACGCCCACTCGCTTGCAGGCGAGACGCAGCAGCTCGGCGACTCGTTCCAGTTCAAGGATAACGCTTCAAAGGGCTCACAGCACAACGTCGTGCCGGATCATCTTACAGAGCTTGCCGG
Source organism: Bradyrhizobium sp. USDA 223 (assembly GCF_044909005.1). NCBI lineage: Bacteria > Pseudomonadati > Pseudomonadota > Alphaproteobacteria > Hyphomicrobiales > Nitrobacteraceae > Bradyrhizobium > Bradyrhizobium sp. USDA 223. The sequence continues at coordinate 1,332,411 of NZ_JBIYDR010000001.1, read as the reverse complement.
TCATCACGCCCACGCAGGAGGACGCGTTGGGTCCGAACCGGCGTTCACGCCTGAACCATCTCCGCCCGATGGTGATCCGCCTCATGGGCCAAGTGCAGCTCACGGCCACGGCTTGCACGATCTGATCGTGTGACGCCCCGAGCCAATGGCGTCTTCAGTGCTGCTTTCCGGCGCCATCGGGCGCCGAGGAACTCTCTTCGTCGAGACAGGATTCCTCATCGTTGCCGGCCTCGCCATCCGGCGGCGCGGCATGCTGATGGCTTAGCGCGGATGTCCATGCGGATGTCATCGCCGTTATGAGCAGCCGGTTGACGGCCTCGATGACGCGTTCTGCTGCGGACGAGTAGTTCATTGCCTCCTCCTGCGCTGCGGACTGCGAATGGGCCGGAGCGTAGGACGACGCCTTGTGCGCCACTGTACGCCACTTCACACCTGCGCGCGTCAAGTCATCGCAGTCCCGGAGGATGCCGCCTGCCCCGGCTGCATCCGCCACGGGATTCTGATTTCCACCTTGACGAGTTGCTGAGCGCGCGCTCACAACCTTCGGCTCGTTGCGGTTCGCGCGCGACTCTGAATCAGATGTGAATCTCGGCGATGCAAATCGCATTGGTTAGCTCTGGGGGTAATCAATGAGCGGAGAAGCCGGTTGCATTGTGTGTAGCAGAGCAAGAGCGGTCGTCGCGATCGTCCCGATTGCCAGAGGATATGCCCTGAAGACATATGAATGTGCCTGTTGCCACAGCACCCTGCAGCTCGTGACCCGCGTCTCAAAGGCGGCGCTGATCAAGCAGCAGGTCAATATCCTCGCCCAGATGGAGCAGCAGTTGCGCCCGCCTGTTCGCAGGGTGCAACAGGCCTTCGCGAATTAGGCGCACGAGTCATTTCGCTGGGCTTCAGTCGAACGACCGCGCGACAGCGCGCGGATTTAAAGCGCGTTTCTCCTCGAGCCCTCAATTCGGCTTTTGCGTCGGCTTGCCGTCGATCTTGGGCAATTCGCCGGCCGAGGCGGACTGATCGCCGCCGCCATTGGCGCGGCGGGCCATCTCGACGGTCAGCCGCTCGGCGGCTTCCGATGACATCAGACCCAGGATGTCCGACATCTTGCGCGGCGCGATCGCCGAGGCGATCTCGATCAGCACGCCCATTTCGAGCCGGTCGAACACCCGCGCGGCATCCTTGGGCTTCATGCCCTCGTACATGGTCACGAGGCCCTTCATGCGCTGGGCTTCGGCGGCCTTTTGCTCGGCCTGGGTCGCGGAGATGCGGGTTTCCACCGCCTTCATCTCCTCGACCTTGGTCTCGATGCGCTTCTCGGCCGACTTGAGCAGGCTTTCGCGGATGTCGATCTCGCGCTGCCGCGCCTCGATCTCCTGCCGCCGCGCCTGCAACCGTTCCAGGATCGCGCGCTCCGCGGCCGAGACCTGCGGCTGGCCCTCGTCGATCTTGACGACGGTGCCACCCTCCATCTTGGTCTCGGGCGCTGCCGGCTTGGGTGCTTCCTTCGGCGCAGGGGTCGAGCCGGTGATGTCGGGATCCTCGCGGCCGGTCGGGAAGTTCAGGTTCTCTTCCGCCCAGGATTTCTTGCCCTGGTTCGGCTTGTAGTCGAAGACGTAGCCGCCGTTGATCGCAAGGCCCGCCACCTTCAGCGTGGCGAGGCCGGCGACGGCGACCAGGACGACCGGAATGACGCGGATGTTACGAAAGGACTTCATACCCAGGCTTCATGCGGCAAGGCCGTTGGATCGTCGGCGCTCGGAGAAGGCTTCGGCGGCCGCCGCCACCGCCTTCGCGGACGACGGCTTGGGCGCGGGCGCGGCGACCGTCTCCGGATTGGTGACGGGACGCGCGGCGATCGCGATCTTGGACAGGCGCCGCACCACGTTGTCGGCCTCGCCGAGCTGCTTGTAGAGCTGATCCGACATCTGCGTCGCGGCGGCGAGCTGGCTGCCGAGGTTCTCGTTGACGTCGCGCACGGCCAGCTTCAGCCCGCCGATCGCGCGCTCGGCGATCTCGGTCGCGGTGATCAGCTCGGCGATGACGGCCTTCAGCGAATGCTCGTCCGCCTTCAGCCGCCTCAAGCGCTTGTTGAGCGTGACGCAGTAGACGATCGTCAGCATCAGCAGGATAGCCACCAGCGTCTCGATCGCCATTCCCAGGGAGTGGTTCATGGGGCCTCCATCATCTTGTTCTGCTCGTCCACCTTTTCGAACATCGCAAGTGTCGTACTTGGCTTGCGCAAGGGTTTCGTCACACGGATCGCGACGCGGTCGCCGACCCGGCCCATCCGCCCCTCGGTCAGCGTGACGTCGCCGCAACGCACGGTGACGTTGGCGTCGGCGCGCATGTCGAGCGGCAGCGTGTCGCCCACCTTGAGCCGCATCAGCTGCTTGAGCGGAATGTCGGCCTCGTAGAGCACGGCGTCGACCGCGATCTCGGCCTGCACGATCTCGGTGGCGAAGTGGCCCTCCCAGACCGGGTCGCGGCCGAACTTTTCGCCCATGAACATCTGGAGCAGGACGCCCCGGATCGGCTCGATGGTCGCGTAAGGCAGCAGCAGCTCGATGTTGCCGCCGCGGTCTTCCATGTCGATGCGCAGGCGCACCAGGATCGCGGCGTTGGCGGGACGGCTGATCGCGGCGAAACGCGGATTGGTTTCGAGCCGGTCGATCGAGAAGGTCACCGGCGACAGCGGCCGGAACGCCTGCTCGGCGTCGGCCAGCACCACCTCGACCAGCCGCTTGACCAGCTCGGTCTCGATCGTGGTGTAGGGCCGGCCCTCGATGCGCAGCTGGCTGGTGCCGCGGCGGCCGCCGAGCAGCACGTCGATCATCGAATAGATCAGGTTGGAATCGACCGTCGCCATGCCGAAGTTCTCCCACTCCTCGGCCTTGAAGACGGTGAGGACGGCGGGCAGCGGGATCGAGTTCATGTAGTCGCCGAAGCGCACCGAGGTGATGCGGTCGAGCGAGACTTCGACGTTGTCTGAGGTGAAATTGCGCAAGGAGGTCGTCATCAACCGCACCAGGCGGTCGAAGACGATTTCGAGCATCGGCAGGCGCTCGTAGGAGACCATCGCCGAATCGATGATCGCGCGAATGCCGGAATGGTCGTCGAGCGTGACGTCACCGACGGTGAAGCCGAGGAGATTGTCGATCTCCTCCTGGGACAGCACCCGCTCGCCGGAGTTCTTGCCGGTGCCGAGATCGCGGCTGCCGTCCTCGACCATGGCGGCCCATTGCAGGGCCATGGTCTCCGATAGTTCGTTCTCGGCGGCAGCCTTTGCCGCCTCGGCGGGATCCTCGCTATCGAGCGAGGCCTCCCACTGGGCGGCAATTGCATCCTGGTCGACTTGGTCGTTGCCCGCCATGATCCCTAGCCCGTCATGCTCACTGGACCACGACTTCCTTGAACAGCACGGCGCTGACCTGGATCGGGGCGACCGCCGCGTTGACGCGCTTGGTCAGCTCCTCCTTGAGGCGGAAGATGCCGGCCGAACCGTTGAGGTCGGACGGGCGCAGCTCGCGCACATAGGTCTGGAAGATGTCGGTGACGCGCGGCATCGTCGGCTTGATCGCCTCGATCTGCTTCTCTTCCTTCAGCTCCAGCACGATCTTCAACCGCAGATATTGCACGCGCTCGCCGGGCGAGCCGGCGAGGTTGACCATGAGGTCGGGAACGTCGACGAAAGCCGGCGGCTTCGGCGGCGGCGCGGCCTCGGCATGATGCTCGGCATCGCCATGACGGAAGAAGAAGAACCAGGTCGCGGCACCGCCGCCGAGCACAGCAAGCACGCCGACGACCATGATGATGAGCTTGAGCTTGTTCTTCGGCGGAGCGGCTTCCGCGCCCTCGGCGGCTGCGCCACCTTCCTCATTCTCTGCCATGGTTGCCGCGCCCGGTTATCTCTCAAAGGGGTCGAAAGAGCGAAGCCTCCTGGCAGACAATGACGCGATACGAATGCCCCAGCGCAATGCGCTCCTCTGATGCGCAAACGCTACGGTAATAATGGTTAACGGAATCTTTCGATTGGGCCGCCGCTAGGAAAAATCTGCCGGGCAAACATGGCTAACAGAACCTTTCTGCCGCCTGCTCCCGCCCCTCGAAAGGCGCCAACACATTGAAGTTACGTGATTTTCCTGATTGGCACGGCTTTCGCTGAGAGAGGCCCGAGACCTCACGGCTTGGGAGAGCCCGACGGTCTCGGTCACGGGGTCCGCCAGGCGCTTGGGAGAGCGAAATGGCAGATCCGCTCAGGGGAGATTTCCGATGCAGAACGCGCGTCTGATCGGCTTGTCACGGCAGATGACGTTGGAACGGCAGATGGATGTCATCGCCAACAACGTCGCCAATGCCAACACCAACGGCTTCAAGTCCGACCATTCGCTGTTCGAGGAATACCTGAACTCGAACGCGCGTGAGGACAATTTCATCGGCCGCGACCGCCGGGTCTCCTATGTCCAGGACCGCGGCACCTTCCGCAACATCAGCCAGGGGCCGCTGGAGCCGACCAACAATCCGCTCGACATGGCGATCAACGGCGGCGCCTATTTCGCAGTGCAGGCCAACGGCGGCGAGTTTTATACCCGCGACGGCAAGTTCTCGCTCAACAGCACCGGCCAGCTCGTCACCGCCGACGGCAATCTCGTGCTCGGCAATGCCGGCCCGATCACCTTTCAGCCGACCGACCACGACATCAACGTCGCGCCCGACGGCACCGTCACGGTGCTCGAGGGCACGGCGCGAACCGACTCGATCCGCGGCAAGATCCGCATGGTCTCGTTCGACGATCCGGCCAAGCTGACCAAGCTCGGCGCCAATCTCTATGCCGCTGGCTCGGCGAACCAGCAGCCCGACACCAAGTCCACCCTGCAGCAGGGTTATGTCGAGAAGTCGAACGTGAATGCGGTCGGCGAGATGACCCGCATGGTCGAGGTGATGCGCAGCTACGCCGCGGTTGCCAACCTGCTGCAGCAGCAGAGCGACCTCCACAAATCGGCGATCGAGAAGCTCGCCGACGTTCCGGCCTGATTGAAGGAGAACTGAGATGCAGGCGCTTCACACCGCAGCGACCGGAATGGCGGCACAGGAACTCAACGTTCAGGTGATCTCCAACAACATCGCCAACCTCCGCACCACCGGCTTCAAGAAGCAGACGGCGGCGTTCCAGGACCTGATCTACGAGCACGTCCGCCGCGTCGGCGCCCAGTCGTCGGACCAGGGCACCATCCTGCCTGTCGGCGTCGACATCGGCGGCGGCGTCAAGACCGTCGGCACGCCGCGCAGCATGACGCAAGGCACGCTGTCGCAGACCGGCAACGACCTCGATCTCGCCATCTCGGGCGAGGGCTTCTTCAAGATCCTGATGCCCGATGGCACCTTCCAGTACACCCGCGACGGCACCTTCCAGATGGACAATCAGGGCCGCGTCGTCACCGCGCAGGGCAATCCGGTGCAGCCCACTATCACCATTCCCAACAACGCCTCGGGCATCTCCGTGAGCGAGCAGGGCCAGGTCTCGGTGACGTTGCCGGGCTCAACCACCTCCTCGATCGTCGGCCAGATCGGCGTCACGCGCTTCATCAACAAGGCGGGCCTGCAGCCGGTCGGCAACAACCAGTTCACCGAGACGCCCTCGTCCGGTGCGCCGCAGGACGGCACCGCGAACACAGAAGGTTACGGCAAGCTCACGCAAGGAAGCCTCGAGCAGGCCAATGTCGACGTCGTCTCGGAGATGAGCGACCTGATCGCCGCCCAGCGCGCCTACGAGATGAACGCCAAGGTGATCAGCGCCGCCGACCAGATGATGCAATCGACCACGGCGCTGTTCCGCTGAGGTGATGACGATGATCCGCGCCACCCTCGCCGCCATCTCCACTCTTGTCGCGCTGGCTTTGCCAGCAGCGGCCGCCAACGATTTCATCGCCGCGCCGACGCTGCGCGCAAGCGTCACGGTGACCTCGGACGTGGTCCGGATCGGCGATCTCATCGACAACGCCGGATCGGCCGCGCTGATCCCGGTCTACCGCTCGCCCGATCTCGGCACCACCGGCACGCTGACGGTCGGCGAGGTGCTGTCGGTGCTGCGGGCCAAACAGGTGATCGGCGTCATGACCGGGGACATCAAGGAGGTCCAGGTCACCCGCCTCGCGCGCACGCTCGCGAGCAAGGATATCGAGAACGCCGTCGCCGCGGCGCTTGAGCGGCGCTTCGGCCTCGGAGACGCCGCCAACATCACCATCACGTTCGACCGCAGCGTCGCCGAGATGCGGCTGGACGCCTCCAACAGCGGCGGGCTGCAGCCGGTCGCAACCCGCTATGATGCCCGCAGCGGCCGTTTCGATATCGCCTTCGAGATCGCCAACGACGGCAACGCCGCGCCGACCAAGCTGCGCTTCACGGGCACCGCGATCGAGACGGTGGAGGTGGCCGTGCTGACGCGTGACATCGACCGCACCGAGTTGCTGAAATCCTCCGATCTGTCGTTGGAGCGCCGGCCGAAGGCCGAGGTCGCCGGCGAGCCGGCCTCGCGCGACCGCAGCATCGGCATGCAGCTGCGCCGAGCAACGCGCGCGGGCACGCCGATCCGCGCCGCCGACCTCGTCAAGCCCGACTTCGTGGTGCGCGATCAGGCCGTCACCATCATCTACCAGGTGCCCGGCCTCTATCTCACCACGCGCGGCAAGGCGATCGAGAGCGGCGCCGAGGGCGACACCATCAGCGTGCTCAATCTGCATTCCAAGCGCACGTTGACCGGGGTCATCACCGGCCGCGGCCAGGTGACCGTCCAGGGCGCCAGCCAGTCCGCGCCGATGGCGCCGGTGGTCGAGCAGACCTCGTCGGTCAAGCGCGACGAAGCGCCGGCGGCCGCGGCCCTGGCGCAGAGCCTGGTCCAGGCGCCCGCGTCCGCAGCCGAGATCGCCCAAGCCCGGATTCCGCAAGTTCGTCTCTCGCAAGCTCCAGCCAAGTCAGAGTAGATTCATGTCCACGTTCAGTTCGGCCTCCCGCCTTCGTCGCATCGCGATCTCTGCCCTGCTGCTGGCGACTTGCACCTTGGCGAGCGGCTGCTCCTCGATCGACCGCCTGTCGCAGATCGGTGAACAGCCGAAGCTGTCGGCCATCGACAATCCGACCGCGCAGCCCGGCTACAAGCCGGTGCAGATGCCGATGCCCAAGCCCGAGGTCGCCTCCTACAATCCGAACTCGCTGTGGCGCAACGGCAGCCGCGCCTTCTTCAAGGACCAGCGCGCCCGCCAGGTAGGCGATCTCCTGACCGTGACCGTGAACATCACCGACAAGGCCAACATCGAGAACGACACCTCGCGCAGCCGCTCCAACAAGGAAGATTCGGGAATCACCAACTTCATTGGCGCCCAAACCATCACCCAGGCCAACAAGATCCTGCCGGGCCGCGTCCTGACCGCCGACTCGACCTCGTCGAGCGAGGGCAAGGGCAGCGTCGACCGCAAGGAAGCCCTGCAGACCAACGTCGCCGCAGTGGTGACGCAGGTGCTGCCGAACGGCAACCTGGTCGTCGAAGGCAAGCAGGAGATCCGCGTCAACTTCGAAATCCGCGAGCTGATCGTCGCCGGCATCGTCCGCCCCGAAGACATCCAGAGCGACAACACCATCGACTCCACCAAGATCGCCCAGGCCCGCATCGCCTATGGCGGCCGCGGCCAGATCACCGACGTGCAGCAGCCGCGCTACGGCCAGCAGGTCATGGACGTGCTGCTGCCCTTCTAAGCCCCTTCAAGAGCTCCCACATCGTGCTCGCGAACTAAAGGCGCGAACGACGATGTACGACGCGGCCCTCGCTAGCTCCCCTGGCGAGGGCCGCATGTATTTTGCCTGCGCCGCCGAAACGGCGCAGGCTTCTCTCACAGCAGCATGATCCCGCGTGCTTGCGCCCATCGCTGGAGGATCTTGTACTCCTCGGCAAGCGGCGGGCGGTTCGCAAACCCGCGAACCTGAACCGCCCTGGAACGGGTATCAAGCTCGATGGTCAGCAGCCGCTGGACGTCACCCGAGGCACGGCGACGGAGCGACCAGATCGAGGCATGCCCGGCAATGCACTTCGTCGCGTAAGTGGCGACGCAGTGACGCATGCTGCGCGTCTCAGCCACGAGATCGGCTGCCGTCCTCAACTGGACCACAACATATTCTTCGCGCTTGGCCCGGTCCTTGGACGACTTGGTCCATGACCAGTCCGCGATCGCTGCACCGAGCCAACGGTCCTCGCTCTGCTCGGGGCCTGCTGCCAGCCCCCGCGCACGGTTTCGCGCCGCCTCGGCGCGACGGCGTGCGGCCTCGATACGAGCAATCGCATCAAGATCGCGATGCCATTCGCGCATCTGCCGCCCAAGGGAGACCAGAGAACGCCCCTTGAGGGTGTACTCGGGATCTCGCCGGTGGCAATCGGCGAGGTAATCATGGAAGTCATCCATGTCCTCGACCGTGGTGGGATGCGCGCAGAAGAAGCGCACCACCTCGCGCCAGAAGCGATGCTGAGCGCGCTGCGTCTGCGTGATCCTGGTGCGCGCGATCCGCATCGCAACAGCGGGATCGGTCGCATAGGAACGCGCAATCGCCTGCCAGATCGCAGCTTCGAAGCCGACCTTCCCGAACGGATTGAGGAAGGCATGGACCTCCTTGCGAGACAGCCATTCGGCCGCACCGGCAGCGTAGAGCGAACCGCCGCCGGCCGCCGCGATGTACCAGCGCTTGCGCAAGTGGATCTCGTCGGCGCCCAGTCCCGCGCCGTCGATCCAGATCTGCTCCAGATGTTCGGCAACGGGATAGCGCGCAAAGAGATAGCGAGCCGCGGCAAGACGAAGACGCGCGGCATCGCGAGTCTTCATTCGCGGCTGCCAGGCCTCGGCATCGCGCACGATGTCTGCCTCGAAGCCACGCCTGGCCTCTTTGATCGCGTTCTCGAAATCCGGTGGAGGACGTGTCCGCTGCGACACATGCCGCAGCGACAGCTCGTAGGCTTCAACCCGCGTGCGCTCGGCCTCCCGCCGGCGCTGAATCAATGACTGTGCCATTGTCGTTCAACATGATTGGATGACTGTCAGCCGGACGCACTGAGAGCGTCGGCACGGAATGTGTCGATCGCCACAACGTACGCACGGCTGGTCTCCTCATTGTTGAACACGCAGGTTGAATGGGACGGGGCTCATAGACCCGATCGCCAGTGGGCGCAAGATGTCTCTGCTGATGGAGCCAGAAGCTGAACATCACGAGCGAAGCTCGCGACATTTTGGCAACGCAGCGACGTCACACGCCGTCATTGCGACGCGCAGCGACTAGCCCGCCGAAGCCTTGGCTGCTCACAATGACGGAGAGTGCCGATGTGCCCCTGCCCCCTCACGTAAACTCCGCCTCCACCACGCCGAGCCCGTCCAGCTCCATCCGCACCTTGTCGCCGGCCTTCAGCCACAGCGTCTTCACCAGGCTGCCGGTGAGCACGAGCTGCCCCGCGTGCAGCCCCTTGTCCTCGGCGGCGAGATGGTTGGCGAGCCAGGCGAGTGCGTTATGGGGATGGCCGAGCACGTCGGCGCCGGTGCCGTGGCTGACCTCCTCGCCGTTGACGATGGCGCGGCCTTTGACCGCCTTCAGGTCCGGCACCGACGAGCGCGGGACCGATGGGCCCAGCACGCAGCCAGCGGCGAAGAAATCGTCGGCGATCAAGGTCGGCGCGCCCATCGTCTCCCATTTCACGTAGCGATCGTCGACGATCTCGATCGCGGGATGATAGGACTCGACCGCCTCGCCGACCCATTCGGCCGTGAACGGCGCCTCGCCGGCGGCAAGGTCCCGCTTCAGCCGCACCGCGATCTCGCATTCGACCCCGACCCGGACATAATTGGAGGCGGCGAGCTTGGCGCCGCTCTCATGGACGCCCTTCTGGAACACGCCGCCGCCGCAGGGGTGCGGGATGCCGATATAGTCCTGCATCACTTGGCTGGTGCAGCCGATCTTGTAGCCGACGAGCGGCCCGACATGCGGCAGCAGCAGATCGTGCAGGGCGCGCTGGACCTGATAACCCTCGGCTTCGTCCGCAGGAGGCCGCTCCAGCGCCGCGAGCGGGGCATGGTTGCGGCGCGCCAGCGCGATCGCCTTTGCGGCTTGGAGAATCTTGTCCATCGGCGCCGCCTCCCACGCTACGCAGTCGCAGGGCGGCACTTCAGCATCCCCGCTCCGGCCTGACAAGCGCGAGTGGCATGCCCTCACCCCTTGACGAGGCCGAGCCGGATCAGGCCCTCGGCGGTCGCAAGGATCGCCTCCTCGTTGGAGCGGGCCTGCCAGCCGAGCAGCGAGCGCGCCTTGGCGCTGGTGGAATGCCTGACCTTTCCGAGCATCGGCACGACCGCACGCAGCAGCGGAATCTGGCGCGCGGCCAGCCGCACCAGCCAGTCCGGCGCTTGAAGCCGCGGAACCCGGCGCGCCCGGGGCCCGAGTTCCCGCCGCAGCACGCGGGCGATGTCGAGGATCGACATCGTCTCGCCGGCGACCGCGATGAAACGCTCGTTCTTCGCCTCCGGCGCAGTCATCGCCCGCAGGTGCAGCTCCGCGACGTCGCGGACGTCGACCACGCCGAGATAGACCCGCGGCACGGCCGGCATGGCGCCGTCGAGCAGCGATCTGACGATCTCGATCGAGCCGGAAAAGTCCGGTCCCAGCACGGGCCCGAAAATGCCGGCGGGGTTGATCACCGACAGCTCCAGCCCATCCCCCTCGCGCGCGACGAAATCCCAAGCCGCCCGCTCGGCCAGCGTCTTGGACTTGACGTAGGGTTGGCCGTCGACACCAGCGAGATTGGTCCATTCGGTCTCGTCGAACGGCTTGTCGCGCGGCGGATGACCGTAGCCGATCGCGCCCAGCGACGAGGTGACGACGACCCTCCTGACGCCGGCCGCGCGCGCGGCCCGGAGCACCCGGAGCGTTCCGTCGCGGGCCGGGATGATCATCTCGTTCTCGTCCGTCGGGACGGTGGTCGAGAGCGGGGACGCCACGTGGAGAACGTAGTCGCAGCCCGCGACCGCCGCCGCCCAGCCGTCGTCCCGGGTCAGATCGGCGGTGACGAAGGCCACGCTCTCGGGCGTCGCCGCCCCGCCCTCGCGCAGCATGGCGAGCACATCGGCCTGGCGCTCCGGCCGGCGCACCGTCGTCCGCACGGCATGGCCGGCGGCCAGAAGTTGCAGGACGACATGGATGCCGACGAAGCCAGACCCGCCGGTGACCAGAACAGTGCTCATGACCCGCTTTCCCTCAGGCTGGAGATCCTGTTTGCGCTGATGAACGGCGCGGTTCGTTTCGGCGCCTTGCGGCGTTCGATCGGCGGCATCACCCAGCACATGCTGACCACGCAGCTGCGCGAGCTCGAGCAGGACGGCCTTGTGTCGCGCACTGTCTTCGCGGAAAAGCCGTTGAGGGTCGAGTACGAGTTGACCGATGCGGCCTACGCCTGTTGCCGGCGTTTAAGGAAATATTGAGCTGGTCCGGGCTTTATGGGAATGCCCGTCTCGAGACGTCGCAGCAGGCCTGATTGCAGCGATGCTTGATGCAGCTGGATCAGCGTCTCAACTTCAGAGTCGATCTCGTTGATGCGACTCGCAAAATCTCCCGCACCTGAAGTGAAGGCTGTTTCTCATCCGAACTCACGTGAGCTCGGAGCAATCCAGTCTAGCCCGTTGATCGCGATTCACTTTTCGCGATCGCGCCGTCGCGATGGTGGGCGCGACGGCAAGCGACGGGCAATATACCGAGCACGGCGCGAAACGGCGCGCCTTGCGTCCAAAAACAAAGAGCCGCATCTCTGCGGCTCGGACCTTATTCGTCGCGATAGACCTTCTCGCGTTTCTCGTGGCGCTCCTGCGCTTCCACCGAGAGCGTCGCGATGGGCCGGGCCTCGAGCCGCTTCAACGAGATCGGCTCGCCGGTTTCCTCGCAATAGCCGTAGGTATTGTCCTCGATACGCTGGAGCGCGGCGTCGATCTTGGCGATCAATTTGCGCTGGCGGTCGCGGGCGCGGAGCTCGATGGCACGGTCGGTTTCGGACGAGGCCCGATCGGCGAGATCGGGGTGGTTCACGTTCTCCTCCTGCAGGGCTTGCAGGGTGAGCTTGGACTCTTTGAGGATCTCATCCTTCCAGGCGAGGAGCTTCAAACGGAAGTACTCCTTCTGCCGGTCGTTCATGAAAGGCTCTTTGTCGGTCGGTCGGTAGTTTTTCAACTTTTCCAAGGGAGGCCTATCTTCTAAAGCAACGACTCGCTGACGGACCGGGGTCCGTTGAGCCGGGCCTTATATAGTGGCCTCCCGTGACAGACAATATTTCCCTCGCCGCCCGGTCCGCGCCCCCAAGCCCTTGCACAGGAAGGTTTATCCTTACGGGCTCGGAGGCGGCTTGCGGACCTTAATAGCCGACCGTGAAGCGCTGCTTCAGGTGGGCCGGCTTTTCGATCTCGTCGGCGAGCGCAATGGCGTAGTCGGCGAAGGTGATCCAGCTCTTGCCGTTCGCATCTGCGAGAAGCTGGTCGGTCCCGAGCCGGAACTTGCCGGTGCGCTCCCCCTCCTCGAACAGCGCCGAGGGCGAGATGAAGGTCCAGTTCAGGTCCTTTTCCTGCCGCAGCAGGTCCAGGAAGGCCGAGCCCGCCTCCGCTTCGGCCTTGTATTGGGCCGGAAAATTGGGAGTCGTGACCAGCTTCACGCCCGGGGCAACCTCGAGGCTCCCGGCGCCGCCCACCACGAGGTAGCGACCGACCTTGGAGTCCTTCGCCGCACCGATCAGCTTGAGCGGATCACTGGCCAGGAAGTGCACGGAACTCACGGCGACGTCGTGACCGGCCCACAGCTTGGCGAGGCCCGCTTGGTCGAGCACATCCCCCTTGGTTGGCGTGACGTTCGGCAGGGCCGCAATCTTTTCCGGGTTCCGGGCGATGGCCGTGACCGTGTGGCCGCGGCGGGACAACTCCTTGGTGATCTCGGACCCTGCCCGGCCCGAGGCGCCGGCGACTGCGATTTTCATGGAAGGCTCCTTTGCTTCTATGGTAACTGACAGAGACTAGATATCGCAAAGAATGCTGGTGTTAAGAGAGCACTTTGTGCTTACCTGATTACGCTGAGGTAACTGATCGCGTACAACCGGCACGCGGATGCCAAGCAACGGTATGGATTTCCGAGAACTGACGATGAAACCCGACGTCTACGCAGCGAACTGCCCCACCCGCCAGATCCTCGATCGCGTCGGCGACAAATGGGCGGTGCTGATCCTCTTGCTCCTGCGCGAGGAGCCGATGCGCTTCAATCAGCTGCGCCGCACGATTGAAGGCATCTCGCAGAAGATGCTGAGCCAGGTGCTCAAGTCGCTCGAACGCGACGGCCTGATCAGGCGCCGCGCCATCGCGACCGTGCCAGTGACGGTGGAATATTCGATCACCCAGCTCGGCCTGACGCTGGCGGCGGCTGTGGATCCGTTACGCGATTGGGCTGAGCAGAACCTGAAAGACGTGCTCGCCGCCCAGCGCCGCTATGATGCGCAGTTGAAGGAGGAAGCGGCGTAAGAGCCTCCGTGACTACGCCTGCCCGGCCTTCGCCAGCTCGACCTCGACCCGCAGCTCGATCTCGGAGAGCACCGCATCGAGGCCGGCATCGCCCGAGGACGATTTCAGGTTGGCCGCCGCATCACGCAGCCGCATCACGGTCGAGGCGTCGAAATTGCCGGACAACAGGCCCATCTTGAGATCGTCGAGCACGTCCAGCGCAGTCCTGCCGCGGGCGACCGAGCGCTTGCGGCGCTCGACCGGATCCTCCTCGACACCCTGCAACGCCAGCAGCGCATCGATGTTGGCGGCCGCCTTCGGTGCGGCAGCGCTCCGCGTCTCCTGCGCCGATGAGGTGTCGGGCAGAACGAAGCTGCCGGAGCCCGTCCGCTTGGCCTGGCTGGCCGGTGTGCCAAGCGTCGTACCGTTCGGTCCGTAGATGCGCATCGGAAAGAATCCGGGTGATCGATGCCTCACCTTCGCTGTCTTATGGTTAACGGTGCGTAAACGGCCCGGCAAAATCTGCCGACAGGCGGCAGTTTCGCTCCCCAGGGCGAACGAGTGCTGACAGCGGTCGCAACAGATTTATTCAAGCTATTCAGCCACCTACCTCGCCGTCGGGCGTTGGCACAGCGCTCGCAAGGAAAGCGCCGGACCAGCTCGTCATGGGAGTGTCGTGCAAGTCCTGTCCGATTTGGGAGCCTCTTCTAGGGGTCTTGGGGAGCAGAGATGCCAGGCGTTCGTTGGGTGAGGATTGTTGGGTTGGCCTGCGCCGCGCTGTCGGCGCTGGCGCTGTCGGTCACCTCCGCGGCGGCGACCTCGCGCATCAAGGACCTCGCCAATATCGAGGGCGTGCGGCAGAACCAGCTCATCGGTTATGGCCTCGTCGTCGGCCTCAACGGCACCGGCGACACGCTCAACAACATCCCCTTCACCAAGCAGTCGCTGCAGGCGATGCTCGAACGCATGGGCGTCAACATCCGCGGCGCCACGATCCGCACCGGCAACGTCGCCGCCGTCATGGTCACGGGCAACCTGCCGGCCTTCGCCACCCAGGGCACGCGCATGGACGTCACCGTGTCCGCGCTCGGCGACGCCAAGAACCTCCAGGGCGGCACCCTGCTGGTCACCCCCCTGCTCGGCGCCGACGGCAACGTCTATGCGGTGGCGCAGGGCTCGCTCGCGATCTCCGGCTTCCAGGCCGAGGGCGAGGCCGCCAAGATCGTGCGGGGCGTCCCGACGGTGGGACGCATCGCCAACGGCGCCATCATCGAGCGCGAGATCGAGTTCGCGCTCAACCGGCTGCCGAACGTCCGCCTGGCGCTGCGCAATCCCGACTTCACCACCGCCAAGCGCATCGCGGCCGCAATCAACGACTATCTCGGCGTCAAGACCGCCGAACCGATCGATCCCTCGACGGTGCAGCTGTCGATTCCGCCCGAGTTCAAGGGCAACGTCGTCGCTTTCCTCACCGAGATCGAGCAGCTCCAGGTCGACCCTGATCTCGCCGCCAAGATCGTCATCGACGAACGCAGCGGCATCATCGTGATGGGCCGCGACGTCCGCGTCGCCACCGTCGCGGTGGCGCAGGGCAACCTCACGGTCACCATCTCCGAGAGCCCGCAGGTGAGCCAGCCCAATCCGCTGTCACGCGGCCGCACCGTGGTCGCGCCGCGCAGCAGCGTCACCGTCACCGAGGACGGCAAGAAGCTGGCGCTCGTCAAGGACGGCGTCTCGCTCCAGCAGCTCGTCGACGGCCTCAACGGCCTTGGCATCGGCCCCCGCGACATGATCAGCATCCTCCAGGCGATCAAGGCCGCCGGCGCCATCGAAGCCGACATTGAGGTGATGTGATGCAGACCAGCGCGATCAACACCCCTCGCCTCGCCACCAGTTCGGCCTTCTCGGTCGAGAGCCGGAACGGCCGGCCGGACTTCGAGCTCGCCGCCGCGCTGCAAAAGGTCTCGCCGCAGCAACAGGCCAAGGCGCAGAAGACCGCCACCGACTTCGAGGCAATGTTCCTCAACAGCATGTTCGCGCAGATGACCTCGGGCCTGAAAGGCGAAGGCCCGTTCGGCGACACGCCCGGCACCGGCGTATGGCGCTCGATGCTGACCGAGCAATATTCCAAGAACTTCGCCCAGGCCGGCGGCGTCGGCATCGCCAGCGACGTCTACCGTACCCTCATCCTGCAGCAGGCGAAAACGATCCGCACGGCATAAGGTCAAACGAGATGAACCATTTCAACGCCTCACGTCAGCCGATGCAGGCCCAGCGCCCGGGCAGCGCGCCCGTCAGCAGCGAGGCGCGCAAGCTCGCCGAAGACCTGATGGACGCGATGAGCGCGCTGCTCGGATTGATCGAGCGAGAGACCGAGCTCGTCCGCGCCGGCAAGGTCCGCGAGGCGATGACACTCGAGGGCAAGAAGCAGGAATTGTCGCGCAGCTACGTCAGCGCAGTCGGCCAGCTGAAGGCAAACCAGGACCAGCTCGCGAAGTCCGCGCCGGAGCTGCTCTCGACGCTGCATCGCCACCACGATGCGTTCCGCGCGATGCTCCAGGTCAATCTCACCGTGCTCGCGACCGCGCACGCGGTTTCCGAAAGCGTCGTGCGCGGCGTCAACGCCGAGATCCAGAAGCGCAACGTGCCGAACACCTATACCGCCGCAGGGCGCAGCGCGGCGCCAGGTCCGCGCCATATCACGCCGCTTGCGGTCAGCCGCTCGCTCTGAGCAGCACAAGAACAACCGACGATTTTAAGAAAAACCGCGCGGCGATGGCGTCGCGCGGTTAGGCACGTTTCCTTACCAGGTGTTCAGTCCTGGTGTTCCATGCTTGCGTGATTAGAGGGGTTGGGATTTGACTCACGTAAGGCAACCAGGAGGCTGCCATGAGTACAGATTTCAGCATCAGGCCGGTGGGGATCCCGGCCCCCGTGCAGTTCGTACCGACGTCGAATTCGGCGGCGAACGAGGCTGTGCAAACTGATCTTCCGGTGAGGCAAACGGTCGCCGCGAGCGATACGAGCGCGCCGGTGCGCAATGATTTGCCGAACCACGAGAACATTTCGCGCCAGGTCGTGTTCGACCAGGCGGCCGCGTCCTTCGTCTTTCAGGTCGTCAACGACAAGACCGACACGGTGGTCAACCAGTTCCCTGACGAGGCGATGCTTCGCCGGCGTGCCTATTTCCACGCACTGGACATGAAGTCCGAGCCCTCGCGTCCGCTCAGCACGGATCTCAGCGCCTAACGATCACGCGATCGATGCCGATGTTTCTGCTCTGCGCCTGGCCGTCATCGGTCAGCGCGGAGTTCGCGTGCCGAGGCAAGACCACTGGCCGTGATCAGCTCCTGCCGACATTTGCGAGTTTCGCCGATGTGCTCGTGATGGCGACCATCACGAATTCCGTCACGGCCGTCCGGACAGCCCTGCCGCGATATTGCGGTTGATCTCGATCAGCGGACGGAAGTGATCGAACTGCGGGCTCATCTGCAGCGCGGCGGTCTGGCTCAGCACGAACACGCTGATGTTGGCGATCTTCTGTCGAACGTCGATCGGCTGCGGATTGCTGTCGCGCATCGCCTCGCTCAGGAAGATTGTCCAGAGCTTGCGGTTGAACATCAGGGCCTGCATGGTCTGCTCGCTGAGCGGATCGGCGTTGTTCACCGCGTCCTGGAGCTTGTTGGCGGCCTTGAGCAGAGTCTGCGCCTCGATGTCGCGAGGAGATGCGGTGGTGGTTGCAACACGCGCATAAGCCGAGGCAGCGGAATTCGACATCAATCACACCCTGGAGGTTACCTAGCACGTTGTACGCGCTTAAGGATTTCTTTCCCAACCCTAGGCAGCACCGCTTAAGATTTGCTTACGTATCGTGCTTGGAAGTACTCCGCAGAATTACGGGGCACGGAGTCCTTCGTCAGCGCAACGCTAGATCCACGCACGCACGATGTAAACTCGCCTGGCGTGATGCGCGTCGATCTCGGCTAATCTCGTCTTAGCGATCTTCCTCAAAAGAACGGCGGAGCATCAGCTCCGCCGCGTAATCTCGAATAGCGAAGTTGCGCTGCGGAATTAGCGGAGCAGCTGCAGCACGCTCTGTTGCGACTGGTTGGCCAGCGACAGCGCGGAGACCGCGATCGACTGGCGCGTCGACAGCGCCTGGCTGTTCGCCGCTTCCTCGTTGGTGTCGGCGAGCGTCAGGTTGGCTGAGCCGGTCTGCAACACGTTGATCAGGTTCTTGGAGAAGTCCTGACGCACCTGCACGATCGACAGGTTCGAACCGAGCGTGGAGCCTTGCGAACGCAACGTGCTCGAGGCCGCGTTCAGGCTGGCCAGCACCCTGTTGGTGGCACCGTTGTCGATGAAATCGACGCCGTTGACCAGATTGCTGAGACCGAGGCCCGCCGCATTGAACACCACGCCGTTGATGCTCAGCGTGGAGCTGCCGGTCTCGTTGAAGACCAGCTTCAGCGTGTCGCCATTGAGCAGGTTGACGCCGTTGAAGGAGGAGTCCTGCGAGGTCGTGTCGATCTGGGCCAGAATGTTGTTGAACTGGTTGACCAGGTTGGAGCGCGCGGTCTGCGCCACGGGATCCTGGACCGGCGGCTGCGCGGTGGTGAAGGCGAGAACGCCGGTGATCGTGCCGCCGACCGCGCCGCCCGCGATCGTCGAGCCGAGCGTCGAAGAGGCGTATTCATTGACGGTGGTCACCGTGAGCACGCCGTTGGCATCGATCGTGGCCGTCAAGTGATTGGCCTGAAGCTGCGCGTTGAGTTGGTCAAGTGTCTTGACGGTGCCGTTGGTGCCGTCGCCGAAGGTGACGTTGACAGGCGTGCCGCCGTTGAAGGAGGTGAAGGTCAGGGTCTTGCCGCTGATGCCGCCGACGCCCGAAGTGCGCGCCGCGGTGAAGGCCGTCGCCGTTCCCGTGTTGCCGCTGAGGCCGAAGGCGCTGAGCGCATTGCCGGTGCCGGTGATCGACAGGTCGGCATTGATGCCGGTCGAGAGCGCAAGCTGACCGCTGCTGTTGACCGACGACGGGATCTGGCCCGCAGTGGTCGAGATGGTTGCCGCGCCGTTGAAGATGCTGGCGGTCTTGACGCCGGTGGCGAGGTCGACCGCGTTAAGCAAATCGGTCAGCGTCGCGCTCTGGATGTAGACCGTCGAGTTACCGTTGCCGTCTGTGACGACGTTGCCGCTGACGCCATAGCCGGTGGCCACGCTCGCTGTCGATTGCGGCGTCTGCGCGTTCTTGAACGTGATGGTCTTGCCGCCGATGTTCAGCGTCGAGCCGTCCTGGACCAGGGTGCCGAGCGAACCCGCGGTGGTCGAGCGGTTCGCGGTCACGTTCGCATTGCCCGCACCGGTCGCGGAGGTCAGGCCGAGCGCCTTGAGGAAGTCTGCCTTTCCGGTCACGCTGAGATCGGCGCCGGTCGAACTCTTCAGCGTCACCGCGCCGCCGCCCGATATCGACGATGCCACCTGAAGCGTGCCGACAGGGCCGGCCGAGCCGCTGACAGCGAATGTGGCCGCGCCTGCGCTGATGGTTGCGGTCTTGACGCCGCTGGCGAGGTCGATGGCGGTGAGGACGTCGTTGACGGTCGCTAGGGGCGCGGCAGCCGTTCCCTGATAAATGATCGAATTGCCGTTGCCATCGGTGGCGATGTGCCCGCTGGCGTCGAGGCCCCAGCCGGTCGGCTGGGTGCTCGGAGCAGCGCCGGTGCGGAAGGTGATGGTCTTGCCGTTCACCGTGATGGTGTCGCCGTCCGCGGGCGGCGTGCCGAAGGTGGTCGATGCCGTTGTGCCGACCAGCGTCGCCGTGCCGGACAGCGCGGTGGTGCCGTCGGCCGCGAGCGCGGCCGTACCTGTGAAGGTGCCGGCGCTCGAACCGAGCGAGGCGCCGAGTGCGGCAGTTCCCGTGACCGGGGTCACGCCGCCAGCCGCGCCGGTATAGAGCACGTTGCTCTTCGCGGTCGCGCTCGCATACGAGGTCGTGCCGCGCAGGTCGGCCGGGGTCGCGCCGGGAATCGTGGTGGAGACGTTCGACTTGGTGGAATAGCCGACCGTGGTCTGCAGCGCCTGGTTGGCGATCGACTTGGCGCTGTCGATCAGTTTCTGCAGCGAGGTGATGCCTGTGTTGGCCGCCTGCAACACCTGGACGCCGTTATTGATGCCGTCGAGCAGGTTGCTGATGTCGCTCGCCCGGTTGTCCAGCCCCTGCGCCGTGAAGAAGTTGGTGGGATTGTCGAGCGCCGTGTTGACCTTCTTGCCGGTCGACAGCCGCTCCTGCGTCGTGGCCAGCAAGTCGGCCGTCGACTGCAGCGACAACAGGTTCTGGCGAACTGACGCCGAGAGAACGATGTTGGACATTGGCGAGTCTTCCTCTTGAACCAGATACGAATCGGCCGCGCGGACTGGAAAGCCGGCCTTTTGTCCAGTTTTAGAAGGTGTCCTTTAAAGTATGGTTAACGGCGGTTTAAGGGATAGGGTTAACCGCCGATGAACGCCCCTGCCCGCCCCCGGACGCAAAGAAAAAGCGGCGGGGCCAAGGCCCCGCCGCTCGATTTTAGTCAGTGATTTCAGCTGCTTGTTAGCGGAGCAGCTGCAGCACGCTCTGCTGCGACGTGTTGGCCAGCGACAGGGCGGAGACCGCGATCGACTGCCGGGTCGACAGTGCCTGGCTGTTGGCCGCCTCGACGTTGGTGTCGGCCAGGGTCAGGTTGGACGAGCCAGTCTGCAGCACGTTGATCAGGTTCTTGTTGAAGTCCTGCCGGATCTGCACCACCGAGAGGTTCGAGCCGAGGCTCGAGGCCTGCGAGCGCAGCGTGCTCGAGGCGGCGTTCAGGTTGGTCAGCACCCGGTTGGCGGCGGCGTTGTCGATGAAGTCGACGCCGACCGTCAGCGAGGCAAGGCCGAGACCCTTGGAATTATAGGTCACGCCCGTGATGTTCAGGCTCGACTTGGCGGTCTCGTCGAACACCAGCTTGAGCTGGTCTCCATTCAAGAGGTTGACGCCGTTGAACGAGGAGTCCTGCGCGGTGGTGTCGATCTGGTTCAGGATGTTGTTGAACTGAGTCACCAGATTGGCACGCGCCGTCTGGGCAACGCCATCCTGGACGGGCGTGGAAGCGGTCGAGAAGGTCAGGGCCGAGGTGAGCGTGCCGCCGATCGCACCGCCGGCAGCCGTCGAGCCCAGCGTCGAGGACGCATAGTCGTTGGAGGCGGTGATGGTCAGCAGGCCGTTGGCGTCGATCGTCGCGGACAGGTTGTTGGCCTGCAGCTTGGTGTTGAGCTGATCGAGCGTCTTGACCGTGCCGTTGGTGCCGTCGCCGAAGGTGACGTTGACCGCCGTGCCGCCGTTGAAGGAGGTGAAGGTCAGCGTCTTGCCGGCGATGCCGCCGATGCCGGAGGTGCGGGCCGCGGTGAAGGCGGTCGCGCTGCCGGTGTTGCCGGCGAGGCCGAACACGTTGAGCGCATTGCCGCTGCCGGTGATCGACAGGTCGGCATTGATGCCGGTCGAGAGCTTGAGCTGGCCGGACGTGTTGATCGTCGAGTTCGACTGACCGGTGGCGGTCACAAGCGTCGCGGTGCCGTTGGCGGCGATCGTCGCGGTCTGCACGCCGGTGGCGAGGTCGATCGCCTTCAAGACGTCGTTGACCGTGCCGCCCTGCAGATAGACCGTCGAGTTGCCGTTGCCGTCGGTGAGGATGTTACCGCTCGCACCATAACCAGCCGGAACGCTCGGAGCACCGGTCGAGCCCGGGATCGGCGCGTTCTTGAAGGTGATGACGTGACCGTTGACGTTCAGCGTCGAACCGTCGGTGATCGTCGCGCCGAGCGAGGCCGAGGTCGTGGTCCGGTTCACGTTGACGGTGGCATTGCCGCCACCCACCGATGCGCTCAGGCCGAGAGACTTGAGCAGGTCGGCTCTGCCGGTGACGCTGAGATCCGCACCCGTCGAGCTTCTCAGTGTGACGGCACCGCCGCCAACGCTCGAAGCGGTCTGGTTGAAGCTGGTGGCGATTGTCGCGGCGCCGGAGCTGATGGCAACCGTCTTGACGCCGCTGGCGAGATCGATCGCGGTCAAGAGATCGCTGACGTTCGCAGCCGGGGTACCGGCAGTGCCGAGGTAAACGGTAGTGTTGCCGTTGCCGTCGGTGACGAGGTTGCCGCTGACGCCCGAACCAGCCGGAACGCCGGCCGACGTCGGCGCGGCGCCGCTGCGGAAGGTGATGGTCTTGCCGTTGACGGTCAGCGTGTCGCCATCGGCGGGCTGGGCGTTGCCGACGAGGCCGGTGGCGGTCGTGCCGTTGGTGGCGATCAGGGTGATCGTGCCGGTCAGGGCCGTGGTGCCGTCGCCGGCCGTTCCCGCGGTGCCCGTGAAGGCGCCGATGGTGGCGCCGAGCGTCGTCGTGCCGTTCGCAGCGGTCGTGCCGCCGGCCGTGCCGTTATACAGCACGTTGCTGCTCGCGGTCGCGCTGGCGAAGCTCGTCGTGCCGCGCAGGTCGGCCGCGGTCGCACCGGAGATGGTGGTAGAAACGTTGGACTTGGTGGAGTAGCCGACGGTGGTCTGCAGCGCCTGGTTGGCGATCGACTTGGCGCTGTCGATCAGCTTCTGCAGCGAGGTCAGGCCGGTGTTGGCGGCCTGCAGCACCTGCACGCCGTTGGCGATGCCGTCGAGCAGGTTGTTGATGTCGCTGGCGCGGTTGTCGAGCGACTGTGCCGTGAAGAAGTTGGTGGGATTGTCCAGGGCCGAGTTGACGCTCTTGCCGGTCGACAGACGGTTCTGTGTGGTGGCGAGAAGATCGGCGGTGGACTGGAGAGACAGCAGGTTCTGACGAACCGACGCAGAGAGAACAATACCGGACATGACTCTTACCCTTCTGGCTTACGCGTCTTCGTTCGATCGCTTCTGGATCGAGTGACGGGCACAGGGTGCCGTGACATGGCTAATAAAGGGTGAAACGCATGACGCCCGCATAAGCGCCGGTTCACCATAAGCGAGTCGAACGTACGGGCACGGCTCGCAATCCATCTGAAACTATTGGCAATTCCTGACGCTTACGCTCGGTTAACCATAACCGCTGGTTACTTTTCTGCCCTCCTCGAAATCTCCGAGTGCGCAAAAAAGAAACGGCGGGGCCGAAGCCCCGCCGCCGTGATCGTCTTGCGATGTCGTCCGCGCCTTAGCGGAGCAGCTGCAGCACGCTCTGCTGCGACTGGTTGGCCAGCGACAGCGCGGAGACCGCGATCGACTGGCGGGTCGACAGCGCCTGGCTGTTGGCCGCCTCGACGTTGGTGTCGGCCAGGGTCAGGTTGGACGAGCCGGTCTGCAGCACGTTGATCAGGTTCTTGTTGAAGTCCTGACGAACCTGCACGATCGTCAGGTTCGAGCCGAGGCTCGAGGCCTGCGAGCGCAGCGTGCTCGACGCGGCGTTCAGGTTGGTCAGCACCTTGTTGGTGGCAGCGTTGTCGATGAAGTCGACACCGCTGGTCAGTGCGGCGAGGCCCAGACCTTTGGAGTTGTAGGTCACGCCGGTGATGCTGAGGCTCGACTTGGCAGTCTCGTCGAACACCAGCTTGAGCTGGTCGCCGTTCAAGAGGTTGACGCCGTTGAACGAGGAGTCCTGGGCAGTCGAGTCGATCTGCTGGAGGATGTTGTTGAACTGATTGACCAGGTTGGCACGCGAGGTCTGGGCAACCGTATCCTGGACGGGGGTAGAAGCCGTCGAGAAGGTTAGCGACGAGGTCAGCGTGCCGCCGATCGCACCACCCGCGGCGCTCGAACCGATGGTCGAGGACGCATAATCGTTGGTGGTCGAGACCGTCAGCAGGCCGTTGGCGTCGATCGTCGCCGTCAGGTTGTTGGCCTGCAGCTTGGTGTTGAGCTGATCGAGCGTCTTGACCGTGCCGTTGGTGCCGTCGCCGAAGGTGACGTTGACCGCCGTGCCGCCGTTGAAGGAGGTGAAGGTCAAGGTCTTGCCGCTGATGCCGCCGATGCCGGAGGTGCGAGCCGCGGTGAAGGCGGTCGCCGTCCCGGTGTTGCCGGCGAGGCCGAGCGCGTTCAGCGCGTTGCCGGTGCCGGTGACCGACAGATCGGCGTTGACGCCGGTCGAGATCTTGAGCAGGCCCGAGGCGTTGACCGACGAGTTGGTCTGGCCGGAAGCCGTCGCAAGCGTGGCGGTGCCGTTGGCAGCGATCGTCGCGGTCTGCACGCCGGTGGCGAGGTCGATCGCCTTCAGCACGTCGTTGAGCGTGCCGCCCTGCAGATAGACCGTCGAGTTGCCGTTGCCGTCGGTGAGGATGTTACCGTTCGCACCATAACCAGCCGGAACGCTCGGCGCACCGGTCGAGCCCGGGATCGGCGCGTTCTTGAAGGTGATGACGTGACCGTTGACGTTCAGCGTCGAGCCGTCGGTGATCGTCGCACCCAGCGAGGCGGCGCTCGTGGTCCGGTTGACGCTCACGGTGGCGTTGCCGCCGCCGACCGAGCTGGTCAGGCCCAGCGCCTTGAGCAGGTCGGCCTTGCCGGTGACGCTCAGATCCGCGCCCGTCGAGCTCCTCAGCGTGACGGCACCGCCACCAACGCTCGAAGCGGTCTGGTTGACGCTGGTGGCAAACGTCGCAGCACCCGAGCTGATGGAGACCGTCTTGACGCCGCTGGCGAGATCGACCGCGGTCAAGAGATCGTTGACGTTCGCAGCCGGAGTGCCGGCGGTGCCGAGATAGACCGTGGTGTTGCCGTTGCCGTCGGTGACGAGGTTGCCGCTGACGCCCGAGCCGGTCGGAACGGCGGTCGCAGCCGGAGCGGTGCCGCTGCGGAAGGTGATGGTCTTGCCGTTGACGGTCAGCGTGTCGCCGTCGGCGGGCTGGGCGTTGCCGAGCAGGCCGGTTGCGGTCGTGCCGTTGGTGGCGATCAGGGTGATCGTGCCGGTCAGGGCCGTGGTGCCGTCGCCGGCCGTTCCCGCCGTGCCCGTGAACGCCCCGATGGTCGCGCCGAGCGTCGTGGTGCCGGTCGCCGCGGTGGTGCCGCCGGCCGCGCCGCTATACACGACGTTGCTGCTCGCCGTCGCGCTGGCATAGGAGGTCGTGCCGCGCAGGTCGGCCGACGTCGCACCGGAGATGGTGGTGGAGACGTTCGACTTGGTGGAATAGCCGACCGTGGTCTGCAGCGCCTGGTTGGCGATCGACTTCGCAGAGTCGATCAGCTTCTGCAGCGAGGTGATGCCGGTGTTGGCAGCCTGCAGCACCTGCACGCCGTTGGCGATGCCGTCGAGCAGGTTGTTGATGTCGCTGGCGCGGTTGTCGAGCGACTGTGCCGTGAAGAAGTTGGTGGGATTGTCCAGGGCCGAGTTGACGCTCTTGCCGGTCGACAGACGACTCTGTGTGGTGGCGAGAAGATCAGCGGTGGACTGGAGGGAGAGCAGGTTCTGACGAACCGACGCGGAGAGGACGATACCGGACATTGAGTGTTACCCTTCTGGTACGCAACGCAACAGGACTTCGATTAGGATTAATCGATGTCGGGGACGGTGAACGCGGAGGGCTAACAAAGCATGAAGCGTGTCGCGCCAGTCCTTGCGCGGATTCACCATATGCGCCTTCGAGGCCCAAACGTGCTCACCGATATCATCATGATAGGATGATACTTTTTCGGGCAGCTAGGAGGCATTTGCGACTTGTCAACCATAACTCAGAGTGAGCAATTGGCTGCATTCGAATGCAGCACTCCCTCCGCCGAGCAGCATTCCGATGCCGGCACAAAAGAAAGCGGCGGGGCCGAAGCCCCGCCGCCGTGATCGTCTTGCGATGTCGTCCGCGCCTTAGCGGAGCAGCTGCAGCACGCTCTGCTGCGACTGGTTGGCCAGCGACAGCGCGGAGACCGCGATCGACTGGCGGGTCGACAGCGCCTGGCTGTTGGCCGCTTCGACGTTGGTGTCGGCCAGGGTCAGGTTGGCTGAGCCGGTCTGCAGCACGTTGATCAGGCTCTTGTTGAAATCCTGACGGACCTGCACCACCGAGAGGTTCGAGCCGAGGCTCGAGGCCTGCGAGCGCAGCGTGCTCGAGGCGGCGTTCAGGTTGGTCAGCACCTTGTTGGTGGCGGCGTTGTCGATGAAGTCGACACCGCTGGTCAGCGAGGCGAGGCCCAGACCCTTGGAGTTGTAGGTCACGCCGGTGATGCTGAGGTTCGACTTGCCGGTTTCGTCGAACACCAGCTTGAGCTGGTCGCCGTTCAAGAGGTTGACGCCGTTGAACGAGGAGTCCTGCGCGGTGGTGTCGATCTGGTTCAGGATGTTGTTGAACTGGGACACCAGGTTCGCACGCGCCGTCTGCGCGACGACGTCCTGGACGGGGCTGGAAGCCGTCGAGAACGTGAGCGACGAGGTCAGCGTGCCGCCGATCGCACCACCCGCGGCGCTCGAACCGATGGTCGAGGACGCGTAGTCGTTGGTGGTCGAGATCGTCAGCAGGCCGTTGGCGTCGATCGTCGCCGACAGGTTGTTGGCCTGCAGCTTGGTGTTGAGCTGATCGAGCGTCTTGACCGTGCCGTTGGTGCCGTCGCCGAAGGTGACGTTGACCGCCGTGCCGCCGTTGAAGGAGGTGAAGGTCAAGGTCTTGCCGCTGATGCCGCCGATGCCGGAGGTGCGAGCCGCGGTGAAGGCGGTCGCCGTCCCGGTGTTGCCGGCGAGGCCGAGCGCGTTCAGCGCGTTGCCGGTGCCGGTGACCGACAGGTCGGCATTGACGCCAGTGGACAGCTTCAGCTGGCCCGAGGCGTTGACCGACGAGTTGGTCTGGCCGGAAGCCGTCGCAAGCGTGGCGGTGCCGTTGGCAGCGATCGTCGCGGTCTGCACGCCGGTGGCGAGGTCGATCGCCTTCAGCACGTCGTTGAGCGTGCCGCCCTGCAGATAGACCGTCGAGTTGCCGTTGCCGTCGGTGAGGATGTTACCGCTCGCACCAAAACCGGTCGGAATGCTCGGCGCACCGGTCGAGCCCGGGATCGGCGCGTTCTTGAAGGTGATGACGTGACCGTTGACGTTCAGCGTCGAGCCGTCGGTGATCGTCGCACCCAGCGAGGCGGCGCTCGTGGTCCGGTTGACGCTCACGGTGGCGTTGCCGCCGCCGACCGAGCTGGTCAGGCCCAGCGCCTTGAGCAGGTCGGCCTTGCCGGTGACGCTCAGATCCGCGCCCGTCGAGCTCCTCAGCGTGACGGCACCGCCGCCAACGCTCGAAGCGGTCTGGTTGACGCTGGTGGCAAACGTCGCAGCACCCGAGCTGATGGAGACCGTCTTGACGCCGCTGGCGAGATCGACCGCGGTCAAGAGATCGTTGACGTTCGCAGCCGGAGTGCCGGCGGTGCCGAGATAGACCGTGGTGTTGCCGTTGCCGTCGGTGACGAGGTTGCCGCTGACGCCCGAGCCGGTCGGAACGGCGGTCGCAGCCGGAGCGGTGCCGCTGCGGAAGGTGATGGTCTTGCCGTTGACGGTCAGCGTGTCGCCGTCGGCGGGCTGGGCGTTGCCGAGCAGGCCGGTTGCGGTCGTGCCGTTGGTGGCGATCAGGGTGATCGTGCCGGTCAGGGCCGTGGTGCCGTCGCCGGCCGTTCCCGCCGTGCCCGTGAACGCCCCGATGGTCGCGCCGAGCGTCGTGGTGCCGGTCGCCGCGGTGGTGCCGCCGGCCGCGCCGCTATACACGACGTTGCTGCTCGCCGTCGCGCTGGCATAGGAGGTCGTGCCGCGCAGGTCGGCCGCCGTCGCACCGGAGATGGTGGCGGAGACGTTCGACTTGGTGGAGTAGCCGACCGTGGTCTGCAGCGCCTGGTTGGCGATCGACTTCGCAGAGTCGATCAGCTTCTGCAGCGAGGTGATGCCGGTGTTGGCAGCCTGCAGCACCTGCACGCCGTTGGCGATGCCGTCGAGCAGGTTGTTGATGTCGCTGGCGCGGTTGTCGAGCGACTGTGCCGTGAAGAAGTTGGTGGGATTGTCCAGGGCCGAGTTGACGCTTTTGCCGGTCGACAGACGGTTCTGCGTGGTGGCGAGAAGATCAGCGGTGGACTGGAGGGAGAGCAGGTTCTGACGAACCGATGCGGAGAGAACGATACCGGACATGACTCTGTTACCTTTCTGGTAAACGACGCTACTGTTACACGTCTGCTTGGATCGCGATTGATCCAGCGACGGCGGACCGTGGCGCCGAGACCTCTAACGAAACATGAAATGAAATCCGCGCTTTTACCCGGTCACGCGTGATTCGGCCTCGGAAGCGGCGCGCCCAGTCGTACCGCCGCCAAATCCCGCCCTTGAAAGCATTGAGCTTTTTGGCCGGAAGGACCTGAGTTTACAGCTCGTTAACTAGTTGCAAGCGAGAATCAGGGTCTGACAGGCCGCAACGAACGCTCGGTTACGAAAGCGTTGATGGAGAACAGGAATGGCCCTCAAGGTCGAGCTCAAGCCGCACGAACGCATCATCGTCGGCAATTCCGTGATCACCAACACCGACCAGCGGGCCCGCCTCCTGATCGACGGCGAGAACGTTCCGATCCTGCGCGAGCGCGACATCCTCACGCCGGAGACCGCCGACACGCCCGCCAAGCTCGTCTATCTGGCGGTCCAGCTCATGTACATCTCCCCGGATCCGCAGACCCAACACGGCACCTATTTCAACCTGGTGCGGGACATCGTCACCGCGGTGCCGAGCTCCTGGCCGATCATCGAAGGCATCAACAACAACATCCTGAACGGCGACCTCTACCGAGCGCTGAAGGACGCCCGCAAGCTGATCGCCTATGAGGACAAGCTGCGCAACCAGTTCGAGGCCACGCATCCCACGGCGGCAGCGGACAAGGACGACGTCAGCACCGCCGCCGCCTGATACAGGCGTTCGCGCCAACGACAACGGCCCCGGATCGTCTCCGGGGCCGTTGTCGTTTTCAGGCGCTCGTCAAGCTATTGCGCTACGAGCGGCGGCGCGTCGACCTCGATCACTCCGCCGCTCCGCTGGTCACCGAACTGCAGCACGGCAGCGACCAGCGCATCGATGTCCGCCGCCTCGGTGCGGTGATTGACGATCGCGGCGCGGATCGCGAACTTTCCGTCCAGCATCGTGCTCGATGGCGCGGCGATGCCGGACTCCTGGACGTCGGCGACGATCTCGCGATTGACCGCATCCCCGCTGCGATAGCGGAAGCAGACGATGTTGAGATTGACCGGCACCAGCAATTCCAGCCGCGGTTCGGCCAGCACGAGCGCCTCCAGATATTTGGCGAGCGCGCAGCTTCGTGCGATTGCCCGGCCCAGCCGGTCGGTGCCAAACGTCTTCAGCGTGAACCACGTCTTCAGCGCACGAAAGCCGCGCGACAGATCGGGACCGAGATCGCAGGGCCAGACTGTGCCCGCCGCAAGCCCCCTCGCCTCGCGGCTCAGATAGGCCGCCGGCTGCGCGAAGGCCTGCCGATGCTGCTCGCCGTCGCGCACCAGCAGAAAGCCTGCATCGTACGGCACCTGCCCCCATTTGTGGAAGTCGAGTGCGATGGAATCCGCAAGCTCGATGCCGCCGAGCAGCGGCGCAAGCTCCGGCGACAGGATCGCGAGCGCTCCGAAAGCGCCGTCGACGTGAAACCAGATTCCCTCCTCGCTGCACAGCGCAGCGATCGCCCTGAGGTCGTCGATCGCACCGATATCGACCGTGCCTGCGGATGCGACCACCAGGAAAGGCTTGAAGCCGACCTCGCGATCGGCGGCGATCTGCGCGCGCAATGCGGCAACGTCGATGCGATGATCGGCATCGATTGGGATCTTGCGCAGCGCATCGGTGCCGAACCCGGCAATGTCCATCGCCCTCGATATGCAGCCATGCGCTGCCTGCGACGTATAGGCCGCGAGCAGCGCACCGTCATTGCCGATGCCGTGCTGCCGCGCCAGCGTGCCGAGCGCGGTGGTGCGCGCCACCAGCACGGCCATCAGATTGGCCATCGACGTGCCGGTGACGAAGATGCCGCTCGCGCTCTCGGGAAAGAGGAACAGGCGGCGCATCCAGTCGACGATCTGGCGCTCCACCTCGATCGGCATGTGGTCGCGTCCGCCTAGATTGGCGTTGAGGCCGGCGGCGAGCATCTCCGCGAGCATACCGACGGCGGTGCCGCCGCCATGCACCCAGCCCATGAAGCCGGGATGGACGTTGCCCGTCGCATAGGGCGCGACATGCTCGGAGAATTCGCGACAGACCTCGGCAAGGTCGCTCGCTTCGCGCGGCACGTCCGACCTGAATGCCGCACGAACGTCATCGGGAATCGGCCGCCAGACGGGGCGCGCACGAACGTTGGCGATGCCGTCGATCGTCTCGTCCAGCATGCGGTGGGCCAGCGCGCGAAACTCGCTCCAGTCCTGCGGATCGAGCGGGGCATCCGCAACGGAGCTTTGCGTATTGCGGATGATCTCGTTCATGCTGCGCTCTCCCCGCCCGTCTTCGCATGCCGCAACAGCATCGCCGTGAACGCTGAAAAGATCTTGCGCATCTGCGGCGGCTTGTAAGGAAACACGACCGGCGAATCCATGTTGTGCACGACGGCGGTGTTGTCGGCCTCGAACACCAGAAGCTCGCCGCCCGCGTTCTCGGCGCAATCGACGATGAAATAGTCGAGGCCGACGCGCCGGCTCATCTCCTCGATCGCGTTTCTGTGACGCTCGCCGAAAGCATGATCGAAGTCGCGCATGAAGACGGCTTCCTCGGCCCGCTTCTCTTCGCTGAAGGCCATGTAGGCGTTGAGATACCAGATGTCCCAACGGTCGGCGATCGCCATGTGGCACGCGTACGGCTTGCCGTCGACCATGGCAAGGCGATATTTGCGGTAGAGCCCGTCGGGGCTCACATAATCAACGAAGCGTGCGACGAAGAAGTCCTGCTCTTTCCGTTCGGCGAGATAGGCCGCCAGAGCCGCCGCATCATCGAGCTTTGCGAGCCCGACGCCGGCATGCGAGCCGCGCGGCCGCGCGATCATCGGAAAGTGCAATTCGCTTGCGATGTCCGCGCATGCGATCCGCGCCTGCGCGAGGTCCGACAATTGCGCGCGCGTTGCGTGGATGGTCGCGGGAATGTCGAGGCCGGGCACGTCCATCAGCAGCCGATACAGCTTGTCGCGATCGAGATTGCCGATGCGATCGGGGCGATTGAGCAGCGGCCGCGGCCAGTGCGGCGCGGCCCCTTCGATCAGCGCGAGCGCCTCGCGGCATTCCTCGGAATCGGACGCGACCACGATGGCCACGTCGTGCTCCGGCAAGGTCTCGGGCAACCCGACGCCCTTGATCACATAGAGAGTCAACAGCTCGACATCGGAGCCCTCGAGCAGGAAATCGATCGGCGTGTTGCCGCCCATGTCGATGTCGGCTGCAAGCGCGAGCAGGCGCAGGCCCGGCTTCGGGGCGGCGCTAGGCGTTCGGAACAATTGATGGAAGGCCAGCACCTCGGACTGGATCGCAAGCCCCCGATCCTTGTCACCCAGCAGCTGGGTGATCAACGACAGGTCCAGCCCCTCGCCCGCCAGCGCGGTCCCCGCCGCGATGCGCGCGACGAGCTGATCGCGCAACGGATGCAGATCGACGCCTTCGAAGGCCCGGCGCGTCAGCTGCGCAAAGCCGACGCGGTCGGCATAGTTCGCCGCGGTCAGGCCGATCGGCGCGGAAACCGGATGCTGCATCTCACACCTCGAACGCGGACTTTACTGGCACGGCCGCCGCTGCGCCACCGGCGAGCAGCAGCTCGATCTTCACCAGGACGTGGGCGATCTGGTCGAGAAGGCGCTGCACGTTGCGCTGCGCCTCCGCCCTGTCCGGCGACCAGGCCTCAGTCACGAGCCGCGCGCCGACGCAGAGGCGCAGCACGGCCTGCGGCGTCTCGTCCTGCCGCTCCAGCCGCACCGGCTGGCCGATCAGGCAGCGCTGCGCGGCGACCTGACGGTCCTCCGTGCTGCCGTTGGTCCCTTCGCTGACATCACGCGCCAACGCGCGATGAACAGGAGCGGTCTCGGCAACAGAAACCGGCTTGCCGTCGCGCAGCAGCGTGAACGGAAAGATGGTGGGTTGCGCGAATTCCTCATCGTCGATGCCGGCCGCGTGGGTCGCGGCCGAAACAGCGCGCAACGACGGCGACAATGCGATCATGCTGTCGATGCCGGCAGCGACCTCGGCGAGCATCCCGGCGCGGAAGGCCCCGGGCACGCCGTAGTAGCTGCCGATCTCGGCCAGCGCCGCCTCCCAGCGCAGCCATTGACCGAAATTCGGACGGCGCTCGAAGCGCGAACGCAGCGCCGTCCAGGCCATCGGCCAATCGCAGCGGCCGGCGTAATCACGGATTCCAGCTGCGATCCCCTCGACGCGATCGAGCGACCGCGACAGGCCCTTCGGCACCAGCAGCGCACCGCTGAAGGCAGGTCCGCCGAAGAATTTTGAGCCGGTGATCAGCACCATATAGCCGCGGCCGAGATAGGAGCGCAGCCGTCGGCGGCCGAGTCGGGCCTGGCAGGCATCGACGACGATCTGGACCTTGCGCGGCCAGCGCCGCGCGATCTCGTCGAGGCAGGCCGCGCTCGGCGCACGCCATCCGAGCTTCGAGGAATCCATGATCTGGAGCAGCACCGGCGCGCCTTGCGCGATCGTGGCCTCGACCGCATGCAGCACCGCTTCATCGGCGTCCATGCGCATCGCGATCCCGTCCCCCGCCGCGCGCAGCGGCAGCGAGATGCTGGCGCCGGCCAGCCCCGCGACCGGACCGTCCTTGCGAACCGCGAAGCCGCTCGCCGTCAGGGCGCTGAAATGATGTCCACGCGCGGTATGGACCGTGCCGCTGCCGGTCTGGTCGGCGCCGACCACGATCGTCACCGGCCGCGCGCCGAGCATCGCGCGCGCCAGGAACAGGGCATGGAGCTGGGAGTCCGTGCCGGACGGCGAGAACACCACGTCGACGCGCGGCGAGAGCTGGAGATGACCGCGCAGCTCGTCGCGCATATCTTCGCAGCGTGCATCGAAAGCGAGCTCGACCTCGTCGAGCAGGCACTTGTGCATCAGCTCTTCACGCGCCAACGCGGCGCGGTCATAGGCCGCCTGCGAGATCGTCGACGCGGTCGAGGAGGCGAAATTCCACACCTCCGGCTCCGGCGAAGCCGGGCAGCCATAGGCGTTGGCGCGGCCGGTGGGATCGAGCGCCAGGCGCGGATCTCCGCCGGAAACGAGCAGCGTGTCGAGCGGCGTGAAGAGGTCGCGCAGGCGATAACGCGAGCCGCCGTCGGCGGCGCGTTGCATCTCGCGCCGAGGGGATGGGCCGCCGCTCATCCCGAAAGGCTCACGCCGCGGCATCGGCCGCCGCCGCAGGCACGGCTGCGAATTGCGAGGCGATGTCGCCGTGGAACACCGATGGCCCGACGTGGTCGAGCGGGCTCTGGATGTCGGCCCAGATCTCGCCGCCGATGTCGGTCCAGCGCTTGCAGAAGGCGAAGTCCTCGGACAGATAGGTGCCGGTCGCCGGATCGATCATACATTCGAATAGCGCGAACCGGTTCCGGCTCGCCGCCAGCGCATCATGGGAATGTTCGCGGAAGAACTGGAGGTTCGCGTAGTCGGGGTGGCGGCACATCGCCTCCAGCACGTGACGCCGGATCATCAGGAAGCCGGTGCCGGCATAGCGCACGCGGGTAAATCCGTTGACCACCACGATGCGGTCGGGATCCTCGATCTCGAGCACGTAGTCGAGCGAGGCGGCCGGCACGTCGGCCCGACCCGACTGGATCGCCCGCGCGGCCTTGTCCCAGTTGACCCGCTTGATCGGATAGCAGCCGGCGACGACGTCCGCGCCGCATTCGATCAGGCGGAACACCTGCTCCGGCCGGAAGCCGATATCGGCATCGATGAACAGGAAATGCGTCGCCTTCGGATCGTCCAGGAACATCGCGACCAGGTTGGCCCGCGCACGGGTGATCAGCGCGTCGCCGTCGCGCAGGAGAACCTTGAGCTCGAGATTGGACATGCCGTGCACGGCCCGCTGCAACGCGAAGATCGAGCTCGCATAGATGCTCGACACCTGCCCGCCGAAGCAAGGCGTCGCCACCACCACCTGCAAATTGTCCGACATCGACCGCTCCGCCCCCGCTTGCAATCCTCACCAAGAGGTAAACAGGCATGGTTAACGGCGTCTTAACGCTTCCTTACAGGAACTTGACGAGCGAGAGCTGCGCCAGGTTCGAGGTCACCTGGTAGGACGCCTGCAGGGCGTTCTGCAGCGCCAGGATCTCGCTCGCGACCTGGTCGGGCGAAGCCGATTCCGCCTGGTCAATGATGGTCTGGAGCTGCGCCTTGGCCTGGGTCTGGCGCGTGCTCGCGTCCTTCATCGTGTTCTGGGCCATCGCGATGTCGGTCTGGATGTCCTCGATGCGCTGCTGTCCGGGCTGCTGGGTCAGCGCCTGGGTCGTGCGCAGGCTCAGCGCCGAGACCTGCCCGCCCGAATATTGCCCGGTCGGCGAGGTCGAGAAGGTGCCGAACACCGCGATCGCCTGCAATTGCCGGCGGATCGCATCCTCATTCGCCTGGGCTCCGTACTGCACCGTCACGGCATCGTCGACCCGCGCCATCGCGGTCGAGCGCGCCGAGCCGGGCCCGTCATTGCCCAAATACCATTTCACCGTATTGGCCGAGCCGTTCACCAGCGTGGTCGCCGAGCTCGCAGGCGAGGAGCCGACGCGCAGCGGCGGCTGCGCGGCGGTCACCGGCGTCGAGCTGAACCCGAGCGCGCTCAGCGCGCCGGTGTTCGACGTCGTGATGTTGAGGCTCGCCGCATCGTCGGTGTTGATCGTGATCGAGCCGCCGTGGACCGTCGAGGGCTTCGACGTGCCCGTGATCGTGTCGATCTTGCTCAGCAAACTCTGGATGCTGTCGGTAACGTTGAGCTGGTTGCCGGTCGCGCCCGAGGCCACGAAGGTCAGCGTGGTCCCGTTGACGGTGATGGTATCGCCTGCGACGAAGCCCGGCGAGATCGAGTCCGAGGGGCTCGCGCCCGACAGCGCCGTCGCGCCGGTGACCGGGGTCGGCGGCGCCGCCTGGTTGTTGACAGGGGTGCCGATCGCAGAGCTCGCGGTGTTGAAGAAGTTGTCGCCCGCAACGATCGCCGATGCCGCCACCAGCGAGGTGTTGGCGAGCTTCTGAATCGCGGTGTTCAGCGCCGTGTTGAGATTCGCAGCGGTATTGTTCGGGTTGACGGGCGTGCTCGCATCGATCGCGAAGCTGCCGAGCGGCGTCGGCGTTGCCGAGGAGGCCGTCAGGTCGATCTGCTCGGTCGTGCCGTCCGGCAGGGTGAACTGAATGCTGAGCTTGTCGCCGTTGTTCGGATTGACGCCGTTGAGATCGACCGAGAATGACACCGGCGAGCCGCTCGGGCCGGTGACGGTCGCCCCGTTCAGCGTCGAGGACACCGCCTTGATCTTGAGGCCGAACGGCGATCCGGCGACGTCCTCCGACACCTGCACGGAGCTCGCCGTCGGCTGCGTCTGCACCAGGCGGCCCATGCCGCTGGCCCCCAAGTCCGCGGCCTGGCGCTCGGCCATGACGGTCTTGAAGCCGGCCTGCGTCGTGGTGCCGTTAATGATGTCGCCGGCATCGGCGACTGACTGGGTGTTGACGGCCGTTCCGGAGAACAGATAGCGGCTGCCGGTCTGCGTGTTGAGGACACCGACCATCGAGCCGAACTGGGCGGCGGCGGTGTTCTGGGCAATCGTCTGACCGTTGACGTTGAGGTCCTGCGCGGTAGAGGCCGAGCCGGTCTGCACCGTGCTGCGGATCTTGGTCAGCGATTGCAGCGCGGTGTTGGCGAGGTTGATGCTGACGTTGACGTTGGTGATCGTGTCGGTATAGCCGGCGATGTTGGAGAGCTGCGCGCGCCCGGCGATCGCAAAGCCCTCGTTCGTCCCCATGCCGGCATAGTTCTGCGACAGCTTGCCGGTCGAGAGCTGCGTCGAGAGGTCGGTGAGCTGCTGATTGATGTTGCGGATCTGCGCGCCCAGGATCGACGAAGAATAGTTGATGCTGCTGATCGCCATCTTTCGGAGCCCTGTTACTGTTTACAGTTGAGCCTGGATCAACGTGTTCATCATGGTCTGCACCACCGACATGACATGGGCGTTGGCGGCATAGGCATTCTGAAGCTGGATCAGGTTCGACATCTCCGAGTCCAGGTTGACCTTGGAGGTCGAGTCGAACTTGGCCTGGAGCGTCGAGACCACGACGCTCTGGCCTTGCTGGAGCTGGGTCGCCTGGGTCGCGGCGTTGGCCTGCACGCTCAGGAACTGCTGGAGGAAGTTCGAGACGCTGCCGGTGAAGGGCTGACTCGCCGAGCCGAGGCCGCTCTGCGGCGAATAGGAAAACACTGCACTGGTGAGCTGCGAGTAGAGATAGTCCGAACGCGTGGTGTCGCC
This sequence comes from Bradyrhizobium sp. USDA 223, assembly GCF_044909005.1. Taxonomy (NCBI): domain Bacteria; kingdom Pseudomonadati; phylum Pseudomonadota; class Alphaproteobacteria; order Hyphomicrobiales; family Nitrobacteraceae; genus Bradyrhizobium; species Bradyrhizobium sp. USDA 223. The sequence continues at coordinate 1,296,429 of NZ_JBIYDR010000001.1, read as the reverse complement.
TGCGGGCGTCACCGGCGAGGTATTGTAGACCGACATCCGGGTGGGATCGGTCACGAGCTGCGTGTTCACGGCGATGCGCCCGGCAAGACCGGTCATCTGCGAGCCCGACGCCGTGATTGCGCCGGTGTAGAGCGCCTGCCCGCCGTCGGTGAACAGCGGCAGCTGCGGATTGCCCGAGGTCAGCGACGAGATCGTCTTGGTGGTCGAGGCCGAACCGACCTTGGCAAGCCCGGTGTTGTCGTCGGTCACCCTCAGTGTCGTGGCGGTCGCGGGCGACGGGGCGGCGGAGAACGACAGATGCGTGCCCGACAGCGCGGTGTTCAGCGCAGAGGCGATCGCGCCCATGCCACCGGCGAAGTCGACGCCAATCCGCATCGGGTTGGCGTTGGTCGCGTTCTGGAGCGGCAGCGCGGCTGGGTCGGTCACGTTGACGAGCGTGATCTGGCGCTGCGTGTTGGTCGCCGTGTCCGTATAGGTGATGTTGACCGTGTTGCCCGGCAGCGCACCGGCGAGCTCGAGATCGAAGCCGGCCGGCGGGCCGGTGACCGTGCTGCCCGCCGTTGTCTTATCGGACAGCGCGCTCGCCATCGTGGCGGCGAGCTGGTCGATCTGGTTCTGCGCCTGCACCAAAATGTCGTCGCGCAGCTTCAGATCGGCCGCGATCTGGCCGGACGACACCACGTTGTTGGCGACGACGTCGACTTGCGAGCCGTTCGGCAGCTTGATGTTGAACGCGCCGACGCCGGACTTGGCAGGGTCGATGTTGTAGAGGGACGTTGCCGACAGCGCGCCGGCGGAGGCAAAGGAGAATTCGGAGGCGAGCCCGGCGCCGACCAGCTGAATGCCGGTCGTGGTGTAGATGTTGGCCTGGTTCGAATTGTCGGTGGTGACGCGGACGTCGACATATTTCGACAGCGTGTTGATGGCTTGGTCGCGCTGGTCCATCAGCGTTGCGGCCGAGGGATCGTTGGCCGACAGGCCCTGGAGCCTGGTGTTGATGTCGGCGATCTGCTTCATGGCCGCATTGGCGGCCTGCGCCGAATTGCCGAGATCCTGTTCGACGTTGGAGCGCAGCGACTGGATGCCCTTGGTGGTGACGTTGAGCTGCGTCGCGAGCGCCTGGGCCGCCCCGAGCGCGACGGTCTGCGCCGACGACGCACCCGAGCTGGTCGACAGCGCCTGCAGCGCCGTCGTGAACTTGTTCAGCGCGCTTTCGAGCGTGCCGGAATTGCCGGGCGTGCCGTAGACATTCTGAAGCTGCTTCAGGATGTTGGCCATCTGGTCGGCGTAGCCGCCGCCGCCGGTCTCGGTCCGTAGCTGGTTCTGCACATAGGTGTCGAGCAGGCGGCTGACGCCGGTCGTCATCGCCGTCGCGCCGAACTCGCCGGTGGTGACCTCGATCTGGTTCGGCGTCTGGACGACGTAACCCGGCGTCTGCGCATTGGCGACGTTCGAGGAGACGATCGAGAGCGCGGCCTGGTTGGCACGCAGACCGCTCATCGCACTGGCGAGGGCTGAACTCAAACCCATATCACTGGCCCGCCTTTGTTACGTCACGCGCCGATCAGCGCAACACGTTGAGGAGATCCTGCACCATCGAGTTTGCCGTCGTGATCACCTTGGTGTTGGCCGAATAGGCCTGCTGGGTCACGATCAGCTTGGTGAATTCGTCGGCGATGTCGGTGTTGGATCCCTCCAGCGACGAGCCGCTGATGGTGCCCGAAGCGCCGTCGATGGCGTCACCCGATTGTTCGGTCGCGGCATAGGCGCCGCCGTCCATCGCCTTCAGATAATTGGTGCCGTTGAAGTGCGACAGCTGCACCTGCGCGAGGTTGAGGTTCTGGCCGTTGGAGAAGGTGCCGACCACCACGCCGTTGTTGTTGACGGCGACCGAGCGGAGCTGACCGGCGGCGTAGCCGTTCTGGGTGATGGTGTTGATCGTCACCGCGCCGCTGGTGCTGGCATATTGCGTCAGGCCGCCCGAGGAGATGTTGAAGGCGACCGAGCCGAGCGACTGGCCGCTAACGGTGACGTTGTTGATGGTGATGCCCGAGCCGCTCGGCGAGGTCAGCGAGCCGTCGGCGGCAAAGGTGAAGGTCTGGCCGGTATTGACCCATCCGACCGTCGTGCCGGTCGCGTTCGGGTCGGTCTGGTAGAACAGGTTCCAGCTGTCGGAATGACCTGCGCCCAGCGAGGCGCTGTCGGTCTTGGCCCAGCGCAATTGCAGGTTCACCGGCGTACCGGCGGCATTGTAGGCGGTCACCGCGCCGCCGCTGATCGATTCCTTGGTGAAGGTGGCGATGTCGTTGCCGATCACGCCGCCGGTGCCGGCCGTGCCGCCACCCTCGCGATTCCTGGTGATGGTCGAGGTGAAGCCGAGCGCGGAGAAGGCCGCGCTGTTGGAGCTGGAGACCGTCAGGTTGGAGACCGTGCCGGTGTTCAGCGTGATCACGCCGCCGCTGCTGACCGACGATCCCGAGGCGCCGGAGAGCGCATCGATCTTGCCGAGCAGGGTCGTGACGTTGTCGGTGACGTTGATCTGGTTCGGGCCCGAGGCGCCGGAGTTCATGAAGGTCAGGGTCTGACCATTGACGGTGATGGTGTCGCCGGCGGAGAAGCCGGATGTGAGCACCTGGGCGCCGCCGGCCGTCGCGCTGCCGCTCAACACGGTCGCGCCGGAGATCGCCGGCGACGACAGCACGTTGCCGCCGCGTGTCACGCTGCTGATGCCGAGCGCGGTGGCGGCCGTGCCGCTGCCGATCGCAACGTCCGTGCCGGTGCCGGTCGCGATCTGGATATTGCCGCTGACCGAGAGCGAGGCCGTGACGCCGGCGCCGCCGGCGGTCTGGATCGCATTCAGAATGTCGGCCACTGTCGCCGTGGTGCCCGCACCGAGACCGATCGTGGTGTTGCTGCCGACGGTCGAGACCGTGGTGCCGCCGTTGAACGTGATGGTGTTGCCGTTGATGGTCAGCGTCTGGCCGCTCAACGCGGTCAGAATGCTGGAGGCGAGATGCGTGCCGGCGGCATTGTCGAGCGAGGTGGTGGTCGAGGCGACTGCCGAGGAATTGTTCTGGAGCGCAACTGTGCCCGTGGCCGTCGTCGAAGAATAGGCCGAGCGGATGTTGCCGGTTGCGGCCGCGCCCGAGACCGTCGCGTTGGCATAGGGCGCCGGCGGCGTGCCGACCGGCAGCGGGTTGGCGGCGAAATCGGACGGGTTCAGGCCGCCGGCGGCGAGCAAGGTGCCGGTCGATGCCGTGGTTTTTGCCACCGTGTTCGGCTGGGTCGGCAGGTTCGCCGCGTACTGGATCGAGGTGGTCGCCTGCGCCGGAATGAAGTTGTTCTGGAATTGCAGGACGTTTGCCACGCTGCCGGTCGGGTTGCCGGTCTTCGGGTCGACGGTGACGCCCATCAAATAATAGCCGGCGCCGTTGACCAGGTTGCCGTTGGCATTGAGCTGGAAGTCGCCGCGCCGCGTGTAGTAGGTCACCCCGGTGAAGACAGGCACGTTGTCGACGACGCCGCTCGCCTTCTGGATCGAGAAGAAGCCGTCGCCGGTGATCGCCATGTTGGTGGCGACGCTGGAGGACGAGATCGTGCCCTGCGTCGTGATGGTAGCCTTGGCGTTGGCCTGCACGCCGCCTGCCACCTGCTTGCTCGGGACTGAGGAGTCCGGAATGAGGTCGACGAAGCTGGTGCCGATGCCCTTGTAACCGGTGGTGGATGAGTTCGCGATGTTGCCGGAAATGTTCTGCAGCGCGAAGGACTGCGCCTGCAGGCCACCCACCGAGGTGTTCATTGCATCGAAGATACCCATAACTTTGTCTCCAAATCCGATCTCGGCGGCCGGTCGACCATGGCCGCAATCGGAAAGAGACGTCGCAAGGCCTATGCCAATGCGGGTATCTTCAGCAAATCAATGACTTAATGAAAAAGCCCCGGTCTGACGACCGGGGCACATTTGCCGGGACCGGCAACAATTGCCGGGGCATCCTGTCGTTCCGGAGCGGTCCGCAGGACCGGAATGACTCCCGTGAAACCTACGTCGCCGACGCCGCCGCGGGATGGAAGACCAAGCCGAAACCGTCGATGCAATAGCGCAATCCGGTCGGCTTCGGGCCGTCGTCGAAGACATGGCCGAGATGGCCGCCGCAGCGCCGGCAATGCACCTCGGTGCGGACCATGCCGTAGCTGCGGTCCTCGGTCTTGCCGACATTGCCTTCGATCGGCGCATAGAAGCTCGGCCAGCCGGTGCCGCTCTCGAACTTGGTCTCCGACGTAAACAGCGGCAGGTCGCAGCCGGCGCAGGCGAAGATGCCCTTGCGCTTCTCCTTGAGCAGCGGGCTGGAGCCGGGCCGCTCGGTGCCGTGGTTGCGCAGGATCTCATATTGCTGCGGCGTGAGCTGCGCGCGCCATTCGGCCTCCGTCTTGGTGATCTCGAACTTCTGCGCGGCCTTCTCGCCGGCCTCGGCAGGTGTTCCCCTCAGCCAGCGCAAGGCCGAAAGGCCAAACAGGCCGGCGACAGTCGTGAGCAGGATGCGGCGGTCAAGCATGTCATTCTCCGTGCGCGGGAAGTCCACGCCCTGAGATACGGGCTTCTGCCGGCCCAAGTTACACGTCGGAGCGGAATTTCGCTCAACTTATTGCGAGACGCGGTCCTCGTGCACGACCGGTTCCGCAGCGCCGACCGCGGCTTTCGGCGGTGGCGCCGGCCGGGGTCGCACGCCGGGCGGCGCTCGGCGCGGACCGGTGCCGGCGGCGCGGTTGGCTTCGGCGACGCGGGCCTCGCGTTGCCTGTCCTTGACCCTGGCGCGCTCGCGATAGCGGGCGAGCGCACCTGCGGCGGCGGAGCTCGCCCTGCCCCAGATCCCGACCAGCTGGCCGGCGACGCGCCCCGTGGCGCCGCCCGCCCAGACCAGTTCGAACGGCGAGAACAGCTTCCAGCGCTCATCGCCCCACAAAATGCTGCGTGCGATCATCTGTCCGGCCATGGCGGAGGTGTTCATGCCCTGACGACCGAAGCCGCTCGCCACCCACAGGCCTTTGCGCAGCTGGCCGATCTGCGGCATGCCGTGCACGGTCTGGCCGGTGGCGCCGCCGAAGATGTCGGTGATCTCGACATTGCCGAGCTCGGGAAAGATCGTCCGGATCCGCCGCTTGATGGCGCCGGCGAAGCGCTGCGGACGCGCGGCCCAGGTGGTCTCCGGGCTCTCCCACATCAGCCGGTCGCCGTCGACGACCCGGAAATGGTCGACGCCGTCGGAATCCATCACCGATCCCTTGAAGGCGATGATTTCGTGCACACGCTCGCCGAGCGGCGCGGTCACGCCGGCATAGCGCCAGACCGGAAGCAGCGTCTCCGACAGGCGCTTGGAGGGGGCGCCGAGATGAATGTTGCCGGCGAGCACGATGTGGCTCGCCCGCAGCCGCGCCGAGGGCGTGACGATGCGCTTGCGGATGCCGGAATGATCGATGCTGACGACCGGCGTGTCCTCGAAGATGCGGGCGCCTGCCCGCCGTGCCAGCGCCGCAAGGCCGTGCACGTATTTCCGGCCGTCGACCTGGAACGCTTTCGGATAATACACGCCGTGGAAGTAATGATCGGTCTTGAGCGCCTCGCGCACGCGATCGACCTGCCAGCCTTCGACCTCGGTATCGAAATCCTCGTTCAGCATCTGCAGCCGGCTGATCAGCCGGTCGCCTGCATCGACGTTGGAGACCTCCAGCGCGCCGTCGCTGAGGCCGATCCCCGGCATGCTCTCTTCGCTGGCGTTGGCCCGGACGAACGCGGCGCCCTGCTTCGACAGGGTCCACAATTCGCGGGCGTCCTCCAAGCCGATGCGCTCGATCAGGTCCGTGAGCGGCAGCGCAAAGCCCGGCATCACGGTGCCGAGCTGGTTGCCGGAGGCGTTCCAGCCGATATGCCGACCCTCGAGCACCGCGACGCTGGCCCCGAGCCGGGCCGCCTCCAGCGCCACGGTAAGCCCAGCTAGGCCCGCCCCGATCACACAAATGTCGGCATCGAGATCGAACGACAGCCGCACGCGGTCGCGAAAGCCGGCTTCTTCCTGGGACACGCTTGTGAAAGTCTCGCTCATAGCGTTTCTTAAGATACCAACCGGGCGCCTGTCACCTTGTCCTCAACCGGCGCCTGTAGATTATCGTGGACGTGGAACGATTCGAGAATGCCATGCGCCGTTTGATGCTGCTGCGTCACGCCAAGACCGAGACCGACGCACCGAGCGGCCGTGACCAGGACCGCCGGCTCGACGACCGCGGTCACAAGGATGCCGCGCGGATGGGAGACTGGATCGCGGCCCATCCGCCCTTCCCCGATACCGTATTGGTCTCCCACGCCGTGAGGGCCCGTCAGACCTGGGACATCGCCTGGGAGGCGATGAAGGACCGCGTCCCGGCGCCGCAGGTCGAGGTCCTGCCGGAACTCTATGGCGCCGATCCCGCGCAGATCCTGGACACCATTCGCACCGCAACCGCCCCCGCCGATCCGAAGCGGCTGCTGCTGATCGGCCACAATCCCGGCATGCACGAGGTCGCGCTCATGCTGATCGGCGGCGGCGATCCCGATGGCGCCAAGGCACTCGGCGACAACCTGCCCACAGCGGGGCTTGCGATCTTCGACTTTGACGTCAAGGATTGGGATGACGTGGCCTACCGCCGCGGCAAGCTGGTGCTGTTCGTCAGCCCCAAGCTGCTTCGATCGAGCTAGAGACGCGCGGGCGCCGTCTCGACCGGTTGTTCAGCTTGGTCTTCAGGGAGGCGCAGATGTTCAAGTCCATCCTCGTGCCCATCGATCTCGCCGACACCGATCTCGCCAAGCCGGCGATCGCGACCGCGGCGACTTTGTCGCAGACCTGGAGCGGCACCGTGCGCCTGCTCAACGTGCTGCCGATGACGCCGGTGATGCTGGCCGAGTACGTCCCGGCCGATTTCGACGAGCAACAGCGCCAGACCTCGGAAGAGGCGCTTGCCATCGTCGCGCGGGAATCCGGCATCGAGCCGTCCCGCATCTCCAGCGTGGTGCGCCAAGGCGGCATCTATCACGAGATCCTGGAGGAAGCCGTGCACGTGAAGGCCGATTTGATCGTGATGACCTCGCATCGCCCGGCGATGCGCACCTATTTCCTCGGCTCCAACGCCGGCCACGTCGTGCGCTACGCCAAGTGCTCGGTGCTGGTGGTGAGGCACTGAAGGGCAGCAGACTCCGTCATTGCGAGCCACACTCGCGCTCCCGTGCCCCGGACGCCGCGCAGCGTCTCTTCGCCGATGCGCTGCAGAGCCGGGGCCCATGCGTCAGCGAGTGCGATCCGCTGGGTCCCGGCTCTGCGCAGCAGCGTTTCCCGCTGCAGCGCTTCTGGACACGCGAGTATCACAGATACCGCGACAGCTCGGTCTTGAACTGCCCGTACACGGCATCCTCGATCTGGCTGCGTGTGATGCCGATGTCGCGCAGGGCGCGGTCGTCGAGCTCGTTCAGGGTCTTGACGGCGGAGCGGCGCTCCAGCCGGTCGAACAGCGCGGTGAGGCGCAGGGCTAGGGCACTGAAAAATCCGCCCGATGAGGATGGGCGTAAAGTCCGCCCGGCAGTTTGCGAGATCGTGGTCATTCTTCTTCTCCGGCCTATTGTCCCGCGCGGCGAAGCAGGTGCCGTTGGCGCGGACGCTAGTGGGCGCCTGCACCTCATTTGCCGCCGGATTGCTCTCGCTCTCCTCGGCTCAATCGCGGAACTTGATGGAACTTAAATGCTCCAGTACACTCCTCGGAGCAAGCAAAACATTGCTCTCGGTGCAATATGTCCAAGTTCGAGTACGTGAAGCTGGCCGATGCCATTGCGGCCGATATCACTAACGGCACGTTAAGGCCCGGCGACCGGCTGCCGCCGCAGCGCAATTTTGCCTATGACCGCGGCATCGCGGTCTCGACCGCGAGCCGGGTCTATACTGAATTGCTCCGCCGTGGCCTCGTGGTCGGCGAGGTCGGGCGCGGCACGTTCATCTCCGGCGACGTCAGGCGTGAAGTCGAGACCATGCGCGAGCCGGCCGACGCGCGCATCAATCTCGAGGTCAATTACCCGCTATTGCCGCAGCAATGGGCGATGATCGCCAAGAGCCTCGCGGGGCTCGAGCGCATCGACGCGCTCGAATCCGCACTGCGCGTTTCCACCAGCACCGGCACCAAGAGCGCCCGCGTTGCCGCGGCTGCCTATCTCGCACGCAAGGATTTTTCGCCGCAGCCCGAGCAGATCTTCTTCACCGCCAACGGCAAGCAATCGCTGGCGGCCGCGCTTGCCGCGCTGGTGCCCACCGGCGGCCGCTGCGGCGTCGAGGCGCTGACCTACCCTTACGTCAAGAGCATCGCCGCGCGGCTCGGTGTGACGCTGGTCCCGATCCCCATGGACGAGTTCGGCGCGCGGCCCGACGCCATCCAGAAGGCCCATCGCGAGGCGCATCTGTCGGCGCTGTATCTGCAGCCCATCATCCAGAATCCGCTCGGCGTCACCATGAACGCGACGCGGCGCGCCGACATCATGCGCGTCGCCGAGAAGCTCGATCTCACCATCATCGAGGACGCCGTCTACGGCTTCCTCGCCGACGACACGCCGCTGGCGGCGCTCGGGCCTGACCGCTGCATCGTGCTCGACAGCCTGTCCAAGAAGGTCGCACCGGGGCTCGCGCTCGGCATCCTCGTCGCGCCGCCGCATCTGCGCGAGAGTGTGATGAGCGCGGTGCGGACCGGCGGCTGGATCGCCTCCGGCCATGCGCTCGCGGCCGGGCAGCGGCTGATGGCCGACGGCACCGTCGCCGAGCTGACCCGGCTGAAACGCATCGATGCCGCGCGCCGACAGCAGACCGCCGCTAGGCTGCTCTCCGGCTACCAGCTCGCCGCCGATCCGCGCTCCTATCATCTCTGGCTGACGCTGCCGCCGCACTGGCGCTCGCAGACTTTCGTCGCGGCAGCAGCAAGGCGCGGCATCGCGCTGACGCCGTCCTCGACCTTCGCGATCGCGCACGGTCATGCGCCGAATGCGGTGCGGCTCGCGCTGGCCCCGCCCTCGCCCGAGCAGCTCGATTCCGGCCTGCGCACCATCGTCTCGCTGCTCGGCACCAAGGAGGACGATTTCGATTCGACGGAGTAGGGCTCTCATTTGACGCGTTTTCTTCACGCGAACCGGACCTCACTTCGCTCGCAAACGCTTTAGGGCAGCAGGGCCTTCGGCACGCGATCGAAACTGTAGCTCTGCGGCCGGTTGCGCCGCACGAAGCCGCCGACCTGCCAGGCGAACAGCGCGGCGAAGCCGAGGATGAACAGCACGCCGGCGAGCTCGCCGGTCAGAAGCGCGCGGAACAACAGCCCCGCCATTGCCACGGCGAGCACGGCCAGGAACGCCAGCACCGCCGCATAGGTCTTGCGGCCGAGCCCCGCAGTCAATTCGGCGCGGCTGCCGGCTTTGGCCATCCGCGCGTGCAGCTCGATCAGGAAATCGCGAAAACCGTTGTCCTGCGGCGCCATCAGCGCCGCGGTCTGCCAGCTCGTCGACAGGATCGCGATGCGGCCGCCGCCGGTGCGGTTGATATCGGCGCGGAAGCGGTGCTGCTGCATCGACACCGGGCGGAACGACAGCCGGATCGCCGAGATCTCGTCATAGCGCCACAGGCCGGAGCGGCCGGCGATGTGCCAGGACAGCCCCTGCTCCGTCAGCTCGAAGCGATGCGCCGAGCCGATCAGCGAGGCCTTGTAGGCATAGCTCGTGGTCGAACCCGCTTCCGCTTCCGGCATGTCGTCAACGAACCCATGGGCGATCGCTTGGGCGATCGGCTTGCGCGATCGCCCCCGGCCATCCTACAAGCGAGACATGGCTGAGACGACCTTTTTTCCGCGCCACCTGATTCTCGGCGCCGCGATGATCTCCGGTGTGTTGCTGGCGCTCGCGGTGCACATGCTGGGCGCGCGCTACGGTCTCGATCTCGGCCGCCTCTGGCGCTCCGACACGCATGAGTTCATTCCGGCGGGCGCCGCCATCGCCTGGTGGCTGATCGCCACCGTCGGCTTCTCCGGCGGCTATTTCACGGCGAGCCTGATGCAGAGCGCCGTTTCCGGACAGATCCGGCAGCGGATGCGGCAATTCCTGATCGCGGTCGGCGTGCTGCTGCTTGCGGGAGCGGGTCAGGCGGCGTCGGCGCCGAGCCCGATCCCGACCGTCTCGGGCGTGCTCGCCGGGCTTGCCGCCCTGTGTCTCGGCGCCGTGATGGCGTTCTGCGGCGCGCATTTCGCGCTGCGCCGAAGCTGACCTCTCAAGCCGACGCGCGCAGCCGCGGCCGTTCCAGCATAATCGCGACATCCGAGGCGGGCCGCGGCTTGCTGAACAGATAACCCTGCGCCTGGGTGCAGCCCTCGCGCCGGAGCAGCTCGAGCTGCGCGTCGTTCTCGACGCCCTCCGCCGTGGTGACGATGCCGAGGCTGCGGCCGAGGCCGGTCACGGCGCGAATGATCGCCATGGAATCCTCGCGCGTCGCCAGCTCTGACACGAAGGAGCGGTCGATCTTGATCTTGTCGAACGGGAAGCTGCGCAGATAGCTCAGCGACGAATAGCCGGTGCCGAAATCGTCGAGCGAGATCCGCACGCCCATGGCGCGCAGCTCGTGCAAGGTCGTCAGCGTCGCCTCGCTGTTCTGGAGCAGGACGGATTCGGTGATCTCGAGCTCGAGGCGGCGCGCACCGAGTCCCGAGGCGGCCAACGCCTCGGTCACCCCTGCGATCAGGTTTGGGCTCTTGAACTGCACCGGCGACAAATTGACGGCAACGTCGATACCGTCGGGCCAGGTCGCCGCGTCGGCACAGGCCCGGTGCAGCACGAACTCGCCGAGCTGGATGATGAGGCCCGTCTCTTCGGCCAGCGGAATGAATTTGATAGGTGCGATCAGCCCGCGCTGCGGATGTCTCCAGCGCAGCAGCGCCTCGAAGGCCACGACGCGCTCGCTGAGGACGTCGCGGATCGGCTGATAATGCACCTCGAATTCGTTCCGTTGGAGCGCCGCGCGGAGATCCATTTCCAGTAGCCGCCGCGCCTGCGCGCGCGCATCCATACCGGTCTCGAAGAAGCGGTAGGTGCCCCGACCGTCCGCCTTGGCGCGGTACAATGCGAGGTCGGCGTTCTTCAACAGCTCGTCTGGACTGCTGCCGTCCTGCGGCGACAGCGAGATGCCGATCGAGACGCCGATCACGATCTGATGCTGGTCGATCTCGTAAGGCGCCGAGATCACCTCTACGAGACGGCTGGCCAGGGATCTAGCCACCGCCTCCTCGGAGCGCCCGATCAGGACCACGGCGAACTCATCGCCGCCAAGCCGGGCCACGGTGTCGTTCTCGCCGACGCTCGCCTCCAGCCTGCGCCCAACCTCCTTCAACAAGGCATCGCCGATGGGATGGCCGAGCGAATCATTGATGTCCTTGAAGTGGTCGAGATCGAGACAGAGCACCGCAAGCTGGTCGCCCGAGCTGGTCCGGCGCAGCCCATGCTCGAGCTGTTCGTGGAACAGCACGCGGTTAGGCAGGCCGGTCAGCGCGTCATGGCGCGCCATATGGGAGATCTTCGCCTGCGCCTCCAGCCATTCGGTGATGTCCTCGAAGGTTGCGACCCAACCGCCGCCCTGCATCGGCTGGTTGACCACCCGGATAGAGCGGCCGGAGCGATTGAGGATTTCGGTCGTGGTGCGGCCGTCCCGCGCATCGGCGACGAGGCGGGCGAAGAATTCATCGGCATTGCCCTGCCACTCGCCGCTGGCCTGCTCTTCCCTCAGCACGTCGGCCAGCAGGCGGCCGGTCAGGGCGATCCCGGTGCGGCGGAGCAACGATGCATAACGTTCGTTGAACAGCATGATCTTGCCGTCGGCGTCGAACATGCAGAGCCCCTGCGACATGTTTTCGAGCGCCGTATCCAGCACCATCTGCTGGCGGCCCAATTCGCCCTTGGCGCGGCGGTCGAGGAGCGCGGCGAGCAATGCGATCATGATGATCGCAGCCGCGGCGCTCGCGGTCAAAACCGACAGCGACGTCGGCGGGATTGATAGCCCGCTGATCACCAGTGTCGGATCCGGCGTCAGCTGCACCGCCCCCATCGCCGTGAAATGATGCGAGACGATGGCCACGGTCAGCAGCACCGTGGCACCGAGCGCGCCGGACAGGCTGTCACGCCGGTCAGCAACATGGAGCGCGAGCGCGCCGAAGATCAGCCCGAGCAAGATCGACACGGCCACGGTCCCCGTTGACCAGCTAACGCGCGCAGGGATTTCGAGCGCCATCATGCCCGTATAGTGCATCGCCGCCACGCCGCCTCCGACAACTGCCCCCCCGAGGGCGACGAGGCTGGGCCGGATGGTCGAGACCGCAACACTCAAGCCGACAAAGGTGACGGCGATGGCGAAGATCAGCGACACCAGCGTCACCGGGACATTGTAGGCGCCGCCGACGCCCGGTCCGTACGCCAGCATTGCGATGAAATGCGTCGCCCAGATGCCGCAGCCGGCGACGACTGCGTCGAGCGTTAGCCACACCAGGCGCCCCGATCCCTGCGTCGCGCGCGCCCTGTGAAACAGGCTGATCGCCGCCGCACTGGCGAGCAGACACACCGCGCCGGCAAGCGCGACCAGCCGCCAGTCATGTTCGTCGGTCAGACAGTAGAGCACCTGATACATAAGCATTCCCCAAGCCTGCCATCACCAAAGCCGGGAAGTGGTGGATATTAGGTAACGAAGGATGATTGGCGTGCCGGATGGTGAACAGGAGCTTCCAAAATCAACCGATCGTTGCCGGTCAGCGCGCGTTCGCTCCCCATTTTTCAATTGGCGGATGAGCGGGTGCCAATACAATCAACCTTCCCGCGCGCGCATGCCAGCCGCGCCGGGGACACAGGGAACGGGGGTGATTGCTTCGAGTTGGCCGCCGGGACTACATCTATAGGTTAGGCATGGCAACGAAGCACTACTCCATTGATCACACAGTGGGTCCGAATTCGGCAAGCTGGCTACGCTTGCAATCGTCGCCGGCCTGATCGGCGTGCTGTTCGCGGGCAGCACCCTGGTGACGCCGCTTTATGTGCTCTACGAGCGACAGTTCGGCTTCTCGCAAATCACCCTGACGCTGATCTACCTATGTGATCGGCAATCTGGCTGCGCTGCTGGTGTTCGGGCGCATCTCGGACCAGATTGGCCGCCGCCGGACAGCGCTCACTGCAACGGTCGTTGCCATCATCACGCCGTGGCCGGGGCTGTCTTCCTCGAGTTCTCCGCAGTGGTGGCCATCGTTATCGCGCTGACGCTCGCTGTCGAGCCGCACGGCCATGCTGTGCTCCCTCGACCTCATGCTCCCGAGCGTGGCACTGATCGTCGCTGCACAATTTCAGGCATCGATGGCCCTGATGATCGCGGCAATTACGCTATGCGCAGTTGCGGTGGGGCTGGGTTATCGTGGCAGCCTGCAGGTGGTGAACCAGATCGCGCCGGAGGATCGTCGCGCGGAAGTGGTCTCGGCCTATTTCATCTGCGGCTTTCTAGGCAACGCGCTTCCTGTGATCGGCATCGGGGTGATCTTGACGCTGGCAAGCCCGCGCCTTGCGAGTATCGTCTTCGCCGCCATGATCGCGGCCTTTGCCGTGATCGCGCTCGGCTTCGGGCTCAAATATAGGCCCACTAAATCAGGAACGCCGCGCTGATGGCGCGGCGTTCTCGGCGTCGGTCCAGTGCAATCGCATCAGCTCGCCGCGCGCAGATTCACCTTGCTCTCGGCGAGCGTCGTCAGCTTCTGGTCGGTCGCCTTCTCCTCCTCGAGCGTCTTGGCGAGCACCGCCGCACAATCCTTGCGGCCGAGCTGCTTGGCCCAGGCGATCAGGCTGCCGTAGCGGACGATCTCGTAATGCTCCGCGGCCTGCGCCGCATTGATCAGGGCCGCGTCGAGCACCGCCTTGTCGGCGACGTCGCCGGCGGTCTCGTCGGCTTCCTCGATGATGCCGTCGATTGCCGGGCAGTCGACCGCCTTCACGGGGACGCCGTGCATCTTGAAGACCTCCTCGAGCCGCGCGACGTGCTGCTTGGTTTCCTCGAGGTGCGTCAAAAAGCCCTGTTTCAGCTGCGGATCAGTGGCCTTGGTCGCCATCTTCGGCAGCGCCTTGGTGAGCTGCTGCTCGGCGTAATAGATGTCCTGGAGCTGATGTACGAACAGGTCGTTCATGGTCTTGATGTCTTTTGTGAACAGTCCCATCGTTCTGATCCTCTCGGGTTTTGGGAACACGGAGGCGCCGGCTTGCACGAAAAAGCCGCGTATTCCGCCATGTTCGATTGCTGATGGAGCCTAACGACCACGCGGCATCGACGTTCCAAAAACGCCGATACGGCTCTGCGCTGGAACAATGCGGACGGCGCCGGGATTTGAGATCTTATCGGCACGGCGAGCGCGGGGATGGCGTCGGGTTTCGCGACTCATATGCTTAACGCGCCGCCGATATGAACCGCGTATGACAAAGTTGCCCGCCGAACGCAGAACCTATTGTTGTCAAGGGCTGCACAAGCCGCTGATTTTGCCTTAAATGAGCTGGATCATGCCTAGCGATCGATGCCTGCCTTTTGGCCGTGATCGCACCCGACCGGCCAATGTCTGGCCCGGTCGGTCTTGCCCCCCGCCGGGAGGATGAATGCACGGACTGCTGCCCGCGTTGAAACGCGGCTTCAACAGATGGATCGGCTGGCGACGGCTCGGCGTCGCCGCGAGCATCTTCATCATCGCGTTTGCGATCACCACGCTGGTGCGGACGCTCAAGGGCATCGATACCGGGGTCATCCTGACCGCGTTGACGGAGATTCCCCGCGGCAACATCGGGCTGGCGGCGATCTGCGTCGTCTTCGCGTTCTGTACGCTGACCTTCTACGACTATTTTGCGCTGCGAACGATCGGCAAGAAGCACGTGCCCTATCGCATCGCGGCGCTGTCCAGCTTCACGTCCTATTCGATCGGGCACAACATCGGCGCCACGGTCTTCACCGGCGGCGCGATCCGTTTCCGGATCTATTCGGACTACGGACTGAACGCGATCGACGTCGCGAAGATCTGCTTCCTGTCGGGCCTGACCTTCTGGCTCGGTAACATCTTCGTGCTCTCGATCGGCATGGCCATCCATCCGGATGCGGCCTCCTCGATGGATCAGCTGCCCTCCTCGCTCAACCGGTTGATCGCCCTCGGCGGTCTCGCATCGATCGGCGCGTATCTGGTCTGGCTCTGCATGGGCGAGAAGCGCCGCGAGCTCGGCCAGAAAGGCTGGAAGGTGGTGCTGCCCTCGGCACCGCTGACCTTGGTGCAGATCCTGATCGGCGTCGTCGATCTCGGCTACTGCGCCACCGCAATGTACCTCCTAATGCCGGCTAACCCGCCGATCGACTTCATGTCGCTCGCGGTCGTGTTCATCCTGGCGACCCTGATCGGCTTTGCCAGCCACGCCCCCGGCTCGATCGGCGTGTTCGATGCCGCCATGCTGGTGGCGCTGCCCCAGTTCGGCCGCGAGGAGCTTCTGGCCACGCTGCTGGTGTTCCGCATTCTCTATTTCGTGATCCCGTTCGGCCTCGCCATCTCCATCATGGGCATGCGCGAGCTCTGGATGAATGTGGTCGCACCGTGGCAGGAGCGGCGGCGGCTGGCGGAAGCCTGCGCGCAGGCCAACCTGCCGAAGGAGGTGACGCCGATGGAGCGCGAACGGCTGCTGCGGCAGGCCGGCAAGCGCTGAGCCGCCGAAGGCACCTCGGAATCATCGGACAAAGGTTGCGGGCCGGCGCGCAATCCTCTCTTATTTCCGCCTCAACTTTGCCGTTGAAGACGCGGGCCATGATTTCCGTATTCCTTCGCACCCTTTCGGCAGGCGCCGTGCTGCTTACCAGCCTCCTCGCTTTGCCCGAGCGTGCCGCCGCGCAGGACGCCGGCACCATGCAGATCAGCTGGGAGGTGCGTAACCGCTTCCGGCTATTCCGCGAGGAGCGTGATTTCCTGCTCCATGTCGAGAACGCGCGTAACCGCAGCATTCTGGCCGCCGAGCAGTCGCTGGAGCTCCAGAGCGAGGGCCGCGGCTGGGCCCGCAACATGGTCAACCGGCTGTGCATCGATCTGCAGGGGCGGGTCAACCAGCCCTGCACCCGCGACAATGTCAAAGAGAACTACATCACGCCGATCGACCATCCGGTGACGGTGCGCCTGACCGGTGCGGTGCCGGTCGGCGCCACCTGCGCCTGGTCGTTCGATGACGGCGACGGGCCGCAGAGCTCGACCTTCGACTGTGCCGAGCCGGTCAATTTGCGCGTCCGCTACGGCAAGCAGACGGTCGCGACCGTCGATGTCTCGGCCGGCTCCGATCCGACCCAGCGGGTCCAGACCGAGATCCAGGTCCGCGACATCTTCATCGCAGGTCTAGGCGACAGCATCGCCTCGGGCGAAGGCAACCCGGACCGGCCACTGGCGCTGTCGGACGAAGGTTTTTGCTTCCGCTCCTATCTCGGCACCGCCGGCGAGCAGTACTATCGGCCGAGCCGCCACGGCTTCAAGGGCGGCCGCGCCTGCGAGGCGCCGGATACGCTCGCCAACTGGCAGCGCTACAGCGCGCTCTGGTTCAATGCGCCGTGCCATCGATCGCTCTACAGCTATCAGGCGCGCACCGCGCTGGCACTCGCGGTGCGCTACACCCACATCGCCGTGACCTTCCTGCCGCTCGCCTGCACTGGCGCCAGCATCGTCGACGGGCTGCTCGGCTCGCAGCGCGCCCGCGAATGCCCGCCCGGCAAGACCGGCGTCTGCAACACCAGCGTGAACGCGCAAGTCGCCGAGCTGCGGGAAGCCGTCACCGCGGCGAAGAAGCGCCAGCCCGATCGCACGCTCGATCTCGTGCTGCTCTCGGTCGGCGCCAACGACGTCTATTTCTCCGGCCTGGTCGCCGACGTCATCGTCGAAACCGCCACCGAGCGCGCGCTGTTCCGCCGCTCCGGCGTGATGGCAAGCGTCGACGATTCCCGCGATGCGCTCCAACGCGAGCTGCCGCAGGCTTTCGTCAAGCTGCGCGAGGCGTTGAAGCCGCTGGTCGGCGGCGACCTCTCGCACGTGGTCTATGTCTCCTATGCCAATCCTGCGCTCGCCGACGGCGGTGCGCCCTGCCGCGGCGGCCGGGCCGGCTTCGACATCCACCCGTCCTTCAATGCCGATCCGCAGCGCCTTTCCCGCGTCTCCGCCTTCGTCGACAGCGAATTCCTGCCGCAGCTGAAGGGGCTCGCCACCTGCACCCGCGGTGCGCTGTGCCGCGATCCCGAAGCCGACCGCATGACCTTCGTCGATGCGCACCAGGCCGCGTTCGCCGAGCACGGCTTCTGCGCCCGTTCCGGCAACGATCCCGAATTCGACCGCAGCTGCTTTGCCGCGAACGGCCAGAGCTTCGATCCCGACATCGTCAGCGCGGCGAGCCAGCCGATGCTGTGCGGCCGCGGCGCCTCGGAATACCGCGCCTACCTGCCCCGCGCGCGCTGGATCCGCGACGCCAATGACAGCTATTTCGCCGCGATGACCTATCCGCAAGGCCTGCCGGCGGCGAGCCAGCCGACCGACATCCACGATGCGGCCTGGGGCGTGCTCTCCGCCGTCTATGGCGGCGCGGTGCATCCGAGCGCCGAGGGCCATGCCGCGATGGCCGACGCGGCGCTGCCGGCGGCGAGCGCCGTGCTCGGTCTCGACGCCGTGCCGCCGAACGTGACGCGCGGACTGCTGCCGCAGTTGCTGCCCAGCGCGCAGCAATAGCGCGCGCTGCCTCCACACACCCACCGTCGTCGCCCGGCTTGACCGGGCGATCCAGTACTCCGTGACAGCAGTGATTGAATCGAGACGCCGCTGCGTACTGGATTCCCCGCCTTCGCGGGGAATGACAGCGCTGGTTTGATAGGGTTTCCCAACACCGATCATCCCCCACTTCGCCGTTCCATCGATCCAAAAACAGCATCGATCGATACTGCCTTGAACTTGGACACTTCGCCGCGCGCACCTCTAGGACTCGTGTCGGGCAAACGGCCGAGGCTTAAGAGAGGCGCGTGATGAGCGCAGTGGCGTCCGCAGCGGACGTCAGGCGGTCTCGCATCAGCCTGTTCCTCCTGAGGGCTCCCATGGGAGAGCCTGACCAGGCAACTCAACGGCGGCCCACAAGGCCGCCGTCTTTGTTTTGGGGGTGATCGATGCTAGAAGTGCCGGGGAAACGCCTTATTCATCTAAGGCATGTATCGATGTTCGACCTCAACCAGCTCCGCTGTTTCGTCACGGTGGCGGAGGAATTGCATTTCGGCCGCGCCGCCGTGCGGCTCAACATGACGCAGCCGCCGCTGTCCCGGCAGATCCAGGTGCTCGAGCACATCATCGACGCGCCGCTCTTGGAGCGCACCAGCCGCTCGGTACGCCTCACCCCGGCCGGGCGCAGCTTCCTGCCGGAGGCGCGGCGCATCCTCAAGCTTGCGGAGAGCGCTTCGCAAGTGGCCCGCCGCATCGCGCTCGGCAAGACCGGCTCGCTGAAGGTCGGCTTCACCGCGGCCGCGGCCTATGGCTTTCTGCCCGAGCTCATCGCCGCCTGCCGCGCCAAATTGCCGGAGGTCGATTTCTCTCTGAAGGAGATGGTATCGGGCGACCAGTTCGAGGCGCTGACCTCGGGCCAGATCGATGCCGGCCTGCTGCGGCCGCCGATCGCGCGGCCCGAGCTTGCCAGCCGTCGCGTCGTCGCCGAGCCGCTGCTTGCGGCGATCCCGAAGAAGCATCCGCTGGCGAATGCCGACGGCATCACCATCAAGGATTTCGACGACCAGCCCTTCGTGATGTACTCGCCCTACGAGAGCCGCTACTTCCACGACCTCCTGGTGGCGCTGTTCACCCGCGCCGACGTGCTGCCGCGCTACGTCCAGCATCTCAGCCAGATCCACTCGATCCTTGCGATGGTGCGCGCGGGCCTCGGCCTCGCCATCGTACCGGCGGCAGCGGCGAGCCTGAAGATCTCCGACGTCCGCCTGCGTCCGCTGAAGCTGCGCACGCGCGTTCCGGTCGAGCTGTTCATGGTGTGGCGGCGCGAGGACGAGAACCCGCTGCTGTCGGCGCTGGTCAAGATCGCCGGCGAATTGTCCTCCGCGGAGCTGGCGGAGGATTGATGCTCAATCCGCATCGGTCGATATAGGCTTTGGTTTGGACGCGCATCGAACGGTCTCCTAAACCACGGCGCATGGACGTGCGGCCTCTGCTTGCGTCCTCCGCAACACGAGAAGGGAGCGCCCATGAGCAAGATGACCCCGCAGGAAATGGCCCAGAAGATCGGATCGGGCCTCCTGTCCTTCCCCGTCACGCCGTTCAGGGCGGACTATTCCTTCGACGAGGCGACCTATCGCGCCAACATGGACTGGTTGTGCGGTTATGACGTCGCAGGCCTGTTCGCCGCGGGCGGCACCGGCGAGTTCTTCTCGCTGACGCCATCAGAGGTTCCGCAGGTCGTCAAGGTCGCCGTCGACGAGACCAAGGGCCGCGTGCCCGTGCTCGCCGGCACCGGCTACGGCACCGCGATTGCCCGCGAGATCGCCATCGGTGCGGAAAAGGCAGGCGCCGACGGCCTCCTGCTGCTGCCGCCCTACCTCACCCATTCCGAGCAGGAAGGCCTTGCCGCCCATGTCGAGGCGGTCTGCGCCGCCGTGAAGATCGGCGTCATCGTCTATAACCGCGACAACGCCATCCTCCAGCCCGACACGCTCGCGCGCCTTGCTGAGCGCTGCCCGAACCTCGTCGGCTACAAGGACGGCATCGGCGACATCGAGCTGATGACCCGCGTCTACACCAAGCTCGGCGACCGCCTCACCTATGTCGGCGGCCTGCCGACCGCCGAGACCTTCGCGCTGCCCTATCTCGACATGGGCGTGACGACCTATTCCTCGGCCGTGTTCAACTTCGTGCCGGAATTCGCCACCAACTTCTACGCCGCGGTGCGCAAGCGCGACCACGCCACGATCCAGGCCGGCCTGAAGGATTTCATCCTGCCGCTGATCGCGATCCGGAACCGCAAGAAGGGTTACGCGGTCTCGATCATCAAGGCCGGCATGAAGGTGATCGGCCGCGATTCCGGCCCGGTCCGTCCGCCGCTGACTGATCTCACCGAGCAGGAGATGGCGGAGCTGACCGCACTGGTGCAGAAGCTGCCCGCCGCACGATCGTCACAACAGGCTGCAGAATAATAAGACGAACGGAGGAGCCTGCGATGGCCCAGACTGAGATTTCCGGCGCGTCAGTCGCCGGAGCACCTGTTATCACGGCGATGCAGGTGATCCCGGTCGCGGGCCGCGACGGCATGCTCCTCAACCTGAGCGGCGCGCATGCGCCCTTCTTCACCCGCAACATCGTCATCCTCACCGACAATGCCGGCCACACCGGCGTCGGCGAGGTGCCGGGCGGGCAGAAGATCTGGCAGACGCTCCAGGACGCGCGCGACCTCGTGATCGGAAAGACGGTCGGCGCGATGAACAACATCCTCGCCGATATCCGTACCGCCTTCGCCGACCGCGACGTCGGCGGACGCGGCAAGCAGACCTTTGATCTTCGCGTGATGATCCATGCGGTCACCGCGATCGAATCCGCGCTGCTCGACCTGCTCGGCCAGCATCTCGGCCTGCCCGTCGCAGCACTGCTTGGCGAAGGCCAGCAGCGCACCAGCGTCGAGACGCTCGGCTATCTCTTCTTCGTTGGCGACCGTCGTAAGTCGAAGCTCGACTACGTCACGGGCGAGACCGGAAAGGCGGAATGGTTCAATCTCCGCCACCAGGAGGCGATGACGCCCGAGGCCGTGGTGCGGCTCGCGGAGGCGACCCACGACCATTACGGCTTCGCCGACTTCAAGCTCAAGGGCGGCGTGCTCCGCGGCGAGCAGGAGATCGAGGCGGTTACCGCAATCGCAAAACGCTTCCCCAGCGCGCGCGTCACGCTGGACCCCAACGGCGCCTGGTCGCTGGATGAGGCGATCAGCCTCTGCAAGGGCATGCATGGCATCCTCGCCTATGCCGAGGACCCCTGCGGCGCCGAGGCCGGCTTCTCCGGCCGCGAGATCATGGCCGAGTTCCGCCGCGCCACCGGCCTGCCGACCGCCACCAACATGATCGCGACCGATTGGCGGCAACTCTCCCATGCGCTGCGGCTCGGGGCGGTGGACATCCCGCTGGCCGATCCCCATTTCTGGACGATGCAAGGCTCGGTGCGCGTGGCGCAGACCTGCCGTGACAACGGCCTGACCTGGGGCTCGCACTCCAACAACCATTTCGACATTTCGCTTGCCATGTTCACCCATGTCGGCGCCGCCGCCCCCGGCAAGGTCACCGCGATCGACACCCACTGGATCTGGCAGGACGGTCAGGCGCTGACAAAGGAGCCGCTCCAGATCAAGGGTGGCAAGATCGCCGTTCCGGACCGCCCGGGCCTCGGCATCGAGATCGACCGCCCCGCCATCGAGGCCGCGCACGAGCTTTATAAGAAGCATGGACTCGGCGGGCGGGATGACGCTATGGCCATGCAGGACTTGATCCCCGGCTGGACGTTTGACGACAAGCGTCCCTGCCTCGTGCGTTAGAAACGTTCCCCTGGAGGAAAAAGATGACAGCGATCCTGAAGAACTTCATCGGCGGCGAATGGGTCGACGGCTCCGGCGTCACCAGGAACATCAACCCCTCCAACACCAATGATCTCGTCGGCGAATATGCCAAGGCCGACAAGGCGCAGACCGAGAAGGCGATCGCCGCCGCGAAGGCCGCCTTCCCCGCCTGGGCACAGTCGACCCCGCAGGCGCGCTACGACGCGCTCAACAAGATCTCGACTGAAATCCTCGCCCGTAAGGAAGAGCTCGGCCGCCTGCTCGCGCGCGAGGAAGGCAAGACCCTCCCCGAAGGCATCGGCGAGGTCGCCCGCGCCGGCCAGATCTTCGCGTTCTTCGCCGGCGAAGCGCTGCGCCTGATCGGCGAGAAGGGCGCCTCGGTGCGTCCCGGCCTCGACGTCGAGCTCACCCGTGAGCCGGTCGGCGTCGTCGGCATGATCACGCCCTGGAACTTCCCGATCGCAATCCCCGCCTGGAAGATCGCGCCGGCGCTCTGCTACGGCAATACCGTGGTGTTCAAGCCGGCCGAGCTGGTGCCCGGCTCGGCGCATGCGCTGTCCGAGATCATCACCCGCTCCGGCATTCCCGCGGGCGTGTTCAACCTCGTCGTCGGCTCCGGCTCGGTCGTCGGCCAGACCCTGCTCGAGCATCCGGACGTCGCCGCGATCTCCTTCACCGGCTCGGTGCAGACGGGACGCAAGATCGCGCAGGCCTGCGTGCTCTCGAACCCCATGAAGAAGTTTCAGCTCGAGATGGGCGGCAAGAATCCGCTGGTCGTGCTCGACGACGCCGACCTCAAGACCGCCGTCGAGGTCGCCGTCAACGGCGCTTATTTCTCGACCGGCCAGCGCTGCACGGCCTCGTCCCGCCTGATCGTCACCGAGGGCATCCACGACCGCTTCGTCGCCGCCATGGCCGAGCGTCTGAACAGTCTGTCGGTGGACGATGCGCTCAAGGCCGGCGTGCATATCGGCCCCGTGGTCGACCAGAACCAGCTCGACCAGGACCTGCGCTACATCAAGATCGGCCAGGACGAAGGCGCCAAGCTCGCCTTCGGCGGCGAGCTGCTGAAGCGCGAGAATCCCGGCCACTATCTCCAGCCGGCGCTGTTCACCGAAGCCAACAACAACATGCGCATCGCGCGTGAGGAGATTTTTGGTCCGGTCGCCGCCGTCATTCGTGCGAAGAATTACGAAGAGGCGCTCGCCATCTCCAACGATACCGAGTTCGGCCTCGCCTCCGGCATCTGCACCACCAGCCTGAAATACGCCTCGCACTACAAGCGCAACAGCGAGTCCGGCATGGTGATGGTCAATCTGCCGACCGCCGGCGTCGACTATCACGTGCCGTTCGGCGGCCGGAAGGGCTCGAGCTACGGCGCCCGCGAGCAGGGCTCCTACGCGCGCGAGTTCTACACCACGGTGAAGACGGCTTATACGTTCCCGGGCTGAGATATCGTTGAGATTGTAGGGTGGGTTAGCGCAGCGTAACCCACCTCTTCTGCTTTCCGCAGATACAGACATTGGTGGGTTACGCCGAGTGATTGCGCTCCGCGCAATCACGGGGCTAACCCACCCTACACTTCGGAGTCCTCGATGGACCAGGACGTCGCCGCGAAAGAGCAGCCCCGCTACATCAAGCTCAACGAGCGCGACAATGTCGCGATCGTTGTCAATGATTTCGGGCTCCCCGCCGGCGCGCGGTTTGCCAGCGGCCTGACGTTGCGCGCCTTCGTGCCGCAGGGACACAAGACCGCGCTGGTCGACATCGCGGAAGGCGAACCGATCGTCCGCTATGGCGAGATCATCGGCTACGCGCTGTCGCCGATCCTGGCCGGCGAATGGGTCGACGAGGCGCGCATCCGCATGCCGGAGGCCCCTGCCCTCGACAAGCTCGAGATCTCGACCGCCGTCCCCGCACCGCTGCCGCCGCTCGAAGGCTTCACCTTCGAGGGCTACCGCAATCCGGGCGGTTCGGTCGGCACCAAGAACATCCTCGGCATCTCCTCCTCCGTGCAATGCGTCAAGGGCACGATGGAATATGCGGTCAAGCGCATCCGCGCCGAGCTGCTGCCGAAATATCCGAACGTGGATGACGTCGTGCCGCTGACGCACGCCTATGGCTGCGGCGTCGCCATCACCGCGCCCGACGCGGTGGTGCCGATCCGCACTCTGCAGAACCTCGCGCTCAACCCGAATTTCGGCGGCGAGATCCTCGTTGTCGGCCTCGGCTGCGAGAAGCTCGCACCCGAACGCCTGGTGCCGGAAGGCGTGGGTGACGCGATCATCCGCATGCAGGATGAGGCTTTCGACGGCTTTGGTGCGATCGTCGAGGCGATCATGACCCAGGCCGAGGCGCGGCTGAAGGTGCTCAACACGCGCAAGCGCGAGACCTGTCCGGCGTCCGACCTCGTGATCGGGCTGCAATGCGGCGGCAGCGATGCCTTCTCCGGCGTCACCGCCAATCCCGCCGTCGGCTTCGCCGCGGACCTCCTGGTGCGCGCCGGCGCGACCGTGATGTTCTCGGAAGTGACTGAAGTGCGCGACGCGATCCAGCTGCTCACTCGCCGCGCCATCAACGAGGACGTCGGCCGCGCGCTGGTGCGCGAGATGGCTTGGTACGATTCCTATCTCGCCCGCGGCGGCGCCGACCGCAGCGCCAACACCACGCCCGGCAACAAGAAGGGGGGCCTTGCCAACATTGTCGAGAAGTCGCTCGGCTCCATCGTCAAGTCCGGCTCGAGCGCCATCACCGGCGTGCTCTCGCCCGGCGAGAAGGCGACGCAGAAGGGCATGCTGTTCGCCGCGACACCCGCCTCCGACTTCATCTGCGGCACGCTGCAGCTCGCCTCAGGCATGACGTTGCAAGTGTTCACCACCGGCCGCGGCACGCCCTATGGCCTTGCTGCAGCACCGGTGATCAAGGTCGCGACGCGCAGCGAGCTGGCGCGGCGCTGGAAAGACCTGATCGACTTCGACGCCGGCAAGATCGCAACCGGCGAGAAGACCATCGAGGAGACCGGCTGGGACCTGTTCCGCCTGATCCTCGATGTCGCCAGCGGCCGAACCAAACCCTGGTCGGACCGCTGGGGCATCCACAACGACCTCACGCTGTTCAATCCCGCGCCGGTGACCTAAAGCGTTTCCGAGCGAAGTGGGTCCCGGTTCGCGTCAAGACAACGCGTCAAGACAGAACCGTCACTGCCCCTCGATCAAGTGCATGTCGCCCAGCGTGAGCGGCAGGCTTCGGACGATGAGGTTCGCGATCGCCGCACGCAGCCGTTCGCTCGAACCCGCCTCCTCGAACGTCCCTTCGATCGGTCCGCTCGGGCCGGCGATCCGCACCGTTCCAGTGTTGTCGAGCGGCGCGGCCGCCCTCTTCTCGATCACGTCGAACGACTTGCCCTCGATGATGCGAACCTCGTACAACGCGTGGATCAGTCCGTAATCCGCAAGCAACGTCCGATATTCGGCGAACCCGACGCCCTCGACGTTGCGGCCGTTTCCAAGCTTCGATCTCGCCCGGGTGATGACGATATACGCGTCCAGTCCCTGCGGCGTGACATCGCTGCGAACCAGCTCCTTGAACGGGTCGCTCCGCAGCAGATTGACCGGGGCGACCGCCGAATCCCTGATCGCGGCGAAGGCCGCGCGCCGGTAGCTCACCGGCTGCACATGAAACCGTCCGCTCAGCAGCTTCGTCGCCTGCTGGACGATCAGCTCGTCCAGCCCCCATGCGCCGATCGAGGCGGTCTGCGCGGCGTTGTCGAGCCCGGTCAGGCCGGCTCGCGTCAGGCTGATCTCCTCGCCGATCGCCGAGATGATGCCGACGGTCTTGATCGCCTGGAGCCGGCTCGCACGCGTCTCGAACGCCGCGGCGGCACCGAGCGCGACGCTGGCGATCGCGCAGGCGAGAGTTAGGATTATCTTGCCGCGCATGGTCTATCGGATCCTGAAATCGAACGAATAGGACGCACCGAGACCGATGGTGGTCTGGTTCGAGGATCCCCGCAGCTTCACCAGTGGGCTGTCCGCGACATCGCCGAGCAGCTTCTGGTACTCGACATAGGCGTGGACCTCCCACTGCGGGTTGATGCGGTAGGAGATCTGGCTGCCGAAACCGACCGAGTGCGCACCGCCCCTGGCATCGTATCTCGGAAGCCCCGATGCCAGTGCCTGCGTGTCGGTGACGCCGAAATATGGCGCAGTGGCATTGGCGCTCTTCCAGGTGAAGCGCGGGCCGGCCGAGATCGTCAGCCTTTGAATCAGCGGCACGATGACGTCGGCGGACACATCCGCGACGGTGCCGGTATGGCCGCCCATGCCCTGGCGCAACTCGCTGCGCAGGCGCAGCCAGTCGACCGGATAATACTCCACGAAGCCGCCGAGCTCATAGGCGGCGTCGACATTGCCAAGGCCGGTCAGCTCGGCATATTTGTCGGCCTTCCTTGAGGCGACGTATTTGAACGCGGGGCCGGCGCGAAAATTGCCGACGTCGAGCAGCGCGATGCTGGCGCTGTCGCGCGGTCCGCGAAACTGGTCGATCGATCCGGCGCGGCGGATGGAGAAGATCGGGATCGGAAGAAACTTCCCGTTGTTCGATCCGACGAACTCGGGCTTGTACTCACCGCCGATGCCGACCATGACGGTCCAGTTTCCCGACGGCGAGGGCAACATCGGCAGCTCCAATGGCGGCGCTGGCAGCGTGAAGGCGGTCTGCGCGCGAGACTGATGGCGCAGTTGCCATGATCGCACCGAGTGCGGTGAGACAGGCGGTCGTCCGCCGCACAATCGCCGTGAGGCGGAGAGCGGCTTCTTCGAAATCATTCATTGCGGGGCCCCGGACCGGCCTTGCAGGCCAAGTCGACTGTTGTGGTTAGGAGCCACAGCATCTGGTCCGGCAAAATTGCCCCAAGATTGCAAGGTGCGATCGGATGCTCCCAGGGCCATGTCTGGCGCTGGCAGGCACGCCCGCCGGATCAACATTGCCCCAACTTGCACCACCGCGATCACGCCCTCAAAAACGTGACGAGCCGTGCCCGCGAGCTCACTCGGTCCTGCCTTTTATTCGCCAAGCTCGCCGCCTTTATGGGAACCCTCGCGCACGAGCCGAAGCGCCAGACTTCGGCCAGGGAGCGTCACGGTCAGGGTTTTGTTGCCCCAGCAGAGTCAAGGACGACCCGCGTGCGCTCCCTCGTGATCGAAGACGAACCACAGATCGGCGCCTATGTCAGCCGGCTGCTCGGGCAATTGCACGGCATCGTCGACCTCGTCGGCTCGATCGCCGATGCCCGCCAGGCACTGAACAATTTCAAGTATGATCTGGCGATCGTCGACCGGATGCTACCCGACGGAGATGCGCTCCAGGTGGTCACGGCGCTGAGCCAATCGGCGGAGCGGCCCGCAATCATCATGCTGACGTCCAAGGACGCCAAGGAGGATGTCGTCGAAGGGCTCAACGGCGGGGCCGACGATTATCTCGGCAAGCCGTTCGAGCCGCAGGAGCTGCTTGCGCGCGTGCGCGCGGTGCTGCGCCGGCCTCGGCTGCTGGCCCCATCGGTGCTGTCGCTCGGCAACGTCGAGCTGCACCTCGGCAGCAACGAGGCGGTAGTCGCCGACACCAGGATCCTGCTGCGCCGGCGCGAGGCGCTGATCCTGGGGGCGCTGCTGATGCGGCGCGACCGCGTCATCACCCGCGCCGCCCTGATCGAGGAGATCTACGGCTTCGACGACGAGATCGAGTCCAACACGCTCGAGGCGCAGGTCTCGCGCTTGCGCAAGAAACTGGCCGAACTCGGCGGCGACGTCGAGATCCGCAGCATGCGGGGCATCGGCTACATCCTGCGGCTGGCAACGCCGCGATGAAGTCAATCGCCCGAACCTTTGCGTTCTCGCTCGGTATCGCCGCCACCACGATCTTCCTGATCATGCTTGGCCTCTTCATATGGCGTTACCCGACGGAGGAGCGCGAGTTCAGGGCATGCCAGGTCGTAGCGGCCGTTCTCGATCGCGCGACGGTGATCGAAGGGCAAAGTCTGATAATACGCTCGACTCCTGCGCTCGAGGAATTGAAGCTGGACAGCCCAAACCTCTGGTACGTGGTGTCCGCGGGCGACCTGCTCAGCGAGTACGGCAGCGAACACCGGCCTCCCCTTCCCTTCGTGCTGCCCTACCACGGGCCCATCGGCTCGTCCGTTTTCAGCACGCTCGACCAGAAGAGCACCTTCTGTCTTTCCGCCGTGCAACGGGGCCCGTTGCGGCTCGCGATGATGGTCGGCGAGCCTCAGGTTCGCTTTGGCCGGATTGCAAGGACTTTTCTCCTCCGCAGGGTCTTTTCGATCGCCCTGGTGGCGCTGGCCTTTGCCGCGACCGTCGCCATCGGTTCAGCGCTTGCCGCACGTTTCGTCTCTCGCAGCATCGAGCGGGTGGCGCGTCGCGCGCTCGCGATCGACCCCTCGGCGCCGCAAGGTTTGATATCGCTGTCCGAGGTCCCTCGCGAGTTGAAGCCGCTGGTCGAGGCGCTGAACCGCGCTTTCGGCGAGATCGACGCCTATATCAGGATGCAGCGCCGCTTCCTCGGCAATGCCGCCCATCAGCTTCGCACGCCGCTGACGCTGCTGCGCGCCAAGATCGAGGACGTGCCCGAGCCGGCCCTGAAGGCCGAGCTGGTGCGCGACGTCCGCCGGCTGACCTCGCTGGTCTCCGCGATGCTGGACCTGGCGCGATTGCAAAATCATGCGATCGAGAAGCGGCCGATCGATCTTGCCCAAATCACGCTGGACGTGCTGGCCGATTTCAGCCCGTCGGCGCTGGACGCCGGCATCGAGCTTGCGCTGGAGCACGATGGAAGAGGTCCCTTCGTGGTGCAGGGCGTAGACGCTGCGATCCGAAGTGCACTTGCCAATCTCGTCGGCAATGCGCTCATCCACGCCCATGGCGCGCGGCGCATCGTCGCCACGATCGGCTGCGATGGCGTGGCTATTCACGATGATGGGGCGGGCCTGCCCGATGGCGCCGAACACAGGCTGACCGAGCCGTTTCAGACCGGCAACGCCGCAGGTGCAGGCGCCGGTCTCGGCCTGTCGATCGTCCGCGAGATCATGGCGGCGCATGGCGGGGAGTTGGTCGTCGCTTCCGCGCCCGGCTACGGCACGACGATGCGCCTGCGCTTTGCCGCGGCCGCCGCGCTGGCGAGATCTGCGCAGTTCGATCTGCAAGAGCATTGAGCGGGCGCATCGGCGCTTTTCGCGAAACCGTCCGGAAACATTGGCGCGGAAAACGTCTTCCGCGTTTCGTCCCTTCGCATCACGCAATCAATATCTGCGCCGAAGACAACGGGAATGTTCCCGCCCGGGCGAACCTGTTCCGCCATCGCGGCGACCAAACCTCCGATTGACATCTTCCACGGAGATTTTCCAATGCGTGTTCTCTCGATGATTGCCGTTGCCGGCGCCATGATTGCGAGCTCTGCCGCCGCGTTCGCCAGCGAGCTTCCCTCCTACGAAGTGACGTCGTTTCCGATCACGACAACGCAAGTGCAGGTGCTCGGCGGCGCCGGCGTCCAGGAGCAGTCTGCGAGCCCCGCGATGATCGTCGCCGCCATGCCGGCCTCGCCCGTGCAGGTCGCCGTGCTGTCGCCGCGGATCAAGCAGCTCGCGAGCGCGGATTCGAACAACCAGGCGCGCTAAGCCTGGCGTTGTCGTTCCGGCTCGGCGCTCCGCGCCGGCCGGAATGGCACGCGCGTCTACGTCATGCTGCCCGGCATGAAGCAGCGCACGCGCGGATGGCCGTCGATATAGTGCTTCCACACCATGGTGCGGCCGATCTTGTTCGGCACGGTGATCACGGCGCCGTCGGGCACCACGACCCACTCGTCGTCGATGCGCACGCGGTAGCGACCGCGATCGGACTCCCAATCGACGTCGGCGATGACGTAGCCGTCGGCATCCGAGCAGCATTGCCCGAACTCGCTACGCAGACTCTCGAACCAGGGTTTCAGGGGCGAGTTGGCGAAGCGGCCGTCGTCGCGCGCCAGCGCCGAATGCGTCACAACCGCCAGCCCCAGCAGCACGGCGGCACACTGTCTTGCAGGTTTCATGTGGTCTCCGCGGTCGAAGTGATCACCGCGGGGCAAACGCTGCCGTCCGCCTTCCGCATGGTGCGCGGCAGGCGTGGAGACGGCGACTCGCTCCCCCAGCAGCTTTGCCGACAGCTATGCAAATCCGGCGCCAGCGCGCATTCCGGGGAACTACTGGAGGGCGCCCGAGGCACGTTCGTCCTTCGGCGAAGGTGCCCGCACAGGCTGGAGACCCTGCGCTAGGGCCTTTGAGACCGCGCGGCGCGCGGCTTGCGCCTTTACTGCTTTGCCGGCGCCATCATCGCGCCGCCCTTCTTCGCCGCGGGCGCCGGTTGCTTGGCGGCTGCAGCCTGCGCGGGCAAGTATTTTGCGACGATGGCCGGATCGACCTGCGCGATGTTGGCATCAGGCAGGCGCGTCCAGGTCTCGTCCTTGCCGAGCAGCGCGATGCCGAGATAGCCGCGCAACGTCAGGGTCTGACCGTCGGGGCTGACCCGCATGTTGGCCTTCCAGATCTGGCCGTCGCGCGGATTGAGCACGTTGCCGCCCTCGTACTTCAATCCTTCGCGCTTCATGTCGCGGACGAAGGAAATGCCGAGCACCCGAGCGTTCTTGCGATCGTCGGTGCACTTGGAGCAGACCTCATTCGGGTCGTCGGTTGGCCGCGGGAAGGTCTTGGCGATCACGCCTTCGAAGACGCCGTTGCGATCGACGAAGAGGAACCATCCGACCGTCCTGCCGTCTTCGACCTTCTGCCAGAGGCCCGCCGCCGTGGGCTCGGCGGTCTGCGCCGCGCACGGCGTCACGATCGCGAGCGACAATGCGAGCGCCAGGAAGGAGAGCAGCCGAAAGCTGGAAACGAGAGTCCGCATTATGATCACCTTGCTGAGCCAATCACCTTTGCTGAGCCAAGACTTCGCAGAGCCAAACTGTGCTAAGCCAAAAACCTGGCCAAGCCTATGACCGGAATGGCCGTAGACTACGGCGATTTCACGAACGGTTCCAGCACCAGAAACATGGGGCATCGCCGCCCCGAACGCTTCCGTCAGTTGACACCGAGCTTCTTTTGCAGGCTGGAGGACGAGGTCGTGTACTGGAACACGAGCCGCTTCTCCGGATAGACATAACGATGGGCTTTTTGCGACATCAGCGCGCCCTCGTGGAAGCCGCACAGGATCAACTTGATCTTGCCGGGATAGGTGTTGATGTCGCCGATCGCGAAGATGCCCGGCACATTGGTCTCGAACGCGGACGTCTCGACCGGCACCAGATTGTTCTCCAGCGCGATGCCCCAATTCGCGACCGGGCCGAGCTTCATGGTCAGCCCGAAGAACGGCAGCATGGTGTCGCAGGCGATTTCGGTGACGCTGTTGTCGTTGCCCTTGACGGTCGCGCCGGTGAGCTTTCCGTCAGCCCCGGAGAGCGCGGTGACCTGGCCGAGCCGCAGATCCATCTTGCCGCCGGCAACCAGCGCGCGCATCTGCTCGACACTATGGGGCGCGGCGCGAAACTCGTCGCGCCGATGCAGCAGCGTGATGCGCTTCGCAATCGGATGCAGATTGAGCGTCCAGTCGAGCGCGGA
Source organism: Bradyrhizobium sp. USDA 223 (assembly GCF_044909005.1). NCBI lineage: Bacteria > Pseudomonadati > Pseudomonadota > Alphaproteobacteria > Hyphomicrobiales > Nitrobacteraceae > Bradyrhizobium > Bradyrhizobium sp. USDA 223. The sequence goes on along the minus strand of NZ_JBIYDR010000001.1, from coordinate 1,265,089 downwards.
ATCACCGCCGCCGACGATCAGCACGCTCTTGTCGCGGAACGTCTCCATCTTGCGCACGGCGTAATGCACCGAGGTGCCTTCATAGGCCTCGATACCCGGTACCGGCGGGCGCTTGGGCTGGAACGAGCCGCCGCCGGCCGCGATCACCACCACCTTGCATTCGAACACCTTGCCGGCATCCGTGGTGCAGCGAAACAAGGGATCGCCGATCTTCTCCACGGTCTCGATCATCTCGCCAAGATGGAAGGTCGGATGAAACGGCTTGATCTGCTCCATCAGCGCGTCGGTCAGCCCCTGCCCCGAAACCTGGGGAATGCCGGGAATGTCGTAAATCGGCTTTTCCGGATAGAGCTCGGCACACTGGCCGCCGACCTTGTCGAGGATGTCGACGAAATGCGCCTTCATGTCGAGAAGGCCGAGCTCGAAGGCGGCGAACAGACCACAGGGCCCGGCCCCAATAATCAGCACATCGGTTTTGATCACGTCGCTCATGTCGTCTCTTTATCGATCGTTATCGGTTGGACGGCGCCCGTTGGGCAGAGGTGACCCTGCCTGTCTAGCCAACGGGGATGGAACAGGAAAGGCATAAAAGCGGGATCGCCCCGCCGCCGCGCCCACTTGCCGGGCCAAAATAACTGGGCTGTAACGAGGATGGATATGACGGAGATCAATCGGTGAACGCGCCAGCCCGCCTCGACACGACCCCGCGCCTTGAGGACTTTCCGTTTCGCCTCAGCGACAACGTCCGGTTCGGCGACCTAGACCCGAACCAGCACGTCAACAACGCGGTCTATGCCACATATTTCGAGACCGGCCGTGTCACGCTGATGAAGCTTCCCGAATACGGGCTGACCCCGCCGGGGCTCGCCTGGATCATGGTGCGGCTCGACATGCATTTTCGCGCCGAGCTGCACTGGCCCGGCTCGATCGAGCTCGGCCTCGGCGTGGTCAAGCTCGGGCGAACGTCGGTGACATTCGAGCAGGTCGTGTTCTCGAACGGCACGTGCATTGCGTCGGCGACGTCGGTCGGCGTCCTGCTCGACGAGGCGACGCGGCGACCGGCGCCGCTGACCGCAGAGGTGATCGAGAAGCTCAGACCCTGGCACAAGCGCGGCATCGAGGTCGCGCCGCCGAGCACCTAGTCGACTTGGACAGTCTGCTTGGAGACGATCAGGCCTGGCGCTCGGGCGTCGCCACGACGAGGCCGTCGAGCTCGTCGGAGACCTTGATTTGGCAAGACAGGCGCGAATTCGGGCGCACGTCGAAGCCGAAGTCGAGCATGTCCTCTTCCATCGGCGTCGGGCTGCCGACCTTCTCGCGCCAGGCTTCGTCGACATAGACATGGCAGGTTGCGCAGGCGCAGGCGCCGCCGCATTCGGCCTCGATGCCGGGAATGCTGTTGCGGATCGCAGCTTCCATCACGGTTGCGCCGTTCTCGATTTCCACCGTGCGGGTTTCGCCCTTGTGGTCGACAAAGTGAATCTTGGCCATGTGTGCTCGTGCTGCCGCGGTGCTTTGAATGAAGGAGGGTCCCGGCTGTCCTATAACGGGTCGGTCAGCCCGGCGCCATAGCGTTTTGAAGCCAAATGATTCCCGCTTTGCGGGAAGAAAACGCGTCAAAACAAGCGACTAGAGCCCGGCTCCGATCGTATCGGCTCAACGCTTCAGCATCGCCGCGATGGCAGCGCGGGCCTCGGCCACCGACTCTTTCAGCGCGGCGAAGGCGTAGGGCCGGCCATGGCCGGTCCGGATCGCAGTCTCCAGGCTGGCAGCGGCATCAGCGACCGCAAAGGCGCCGATCCCGCGCGCCGAACCCTTGAGCTTGTGCGCAAGCGTGCCGGTCTCGGCCGGCAATGCCGTCATCGCCGCGAGCAGGCGGGCCGCCTGCTCCGCGAACATGGCCAGCACTTCCTGCTCCAGCTCAGCGTCGCCGAGCGTCATTCGGGAGAGGTGATCGAGGTCGAGCGGGCTGTCGATGGGCGCAAGCGGGGGCGAAGGCATCCAGTCCATCCCTTGCAGTTCAGGCGTCATGGCGCAGGCCCCGGCTTCGCGCGACGGCCGCCGGTCCGGCGGTCAGATTCCCCTCACCCAAGCATGGAAATGGTTAACGAAATGTTTGGGGGATTTGACGCAGATCCGCCGGTTTATTGACGAAAAGTTGCCGCAATTGGCCGAGTCCGGTTGAGAATTGCGTTGATTGCTAAGGCGTTACGGCGCGATCCTGTTAACGATGATTAAGAATGTCTTAATCGCGGGCATTTCATTCGCGACGCTCTGCCAATAGGATGTTGCAGAAATTGGCGGACAAGCCGTCCGGGTGGGGACGGCTCGGAGATCCGCGCAAGCGGCATGATCCGGTCTGTGGGCTTGCGCCGCGCGCAGGGCTCGCGGGGGGACGCGTACAAGTAACGAGGGCTCGGACTGAACATGGCGAACACTCCGAAAAAGGTCAAAGACCCTACAGAAGTTGCGCTTTCTGCAATCCAGGAAGCTCTGAACATCAGCGACACCGCGGCCGATACCAGCCGCAACGCCGCAATGCGCAACGAAGCGGCGCCCCCGGTGCCGCCGGCCGCGCCTCCGGTCTTCGACGAGCCGAGCTTCGAGCCGCGCCCCGCCGCCAACGAGCGCTCGACCGTGTTCGACCCGGTCGAGGAGCCGCGCGCCGCGCGCCGCGCTGCCAACGACGATCGCGAGACCATCGGCCAGTTGCTCCAGGCGCTGCAGAAGGGCCGCCCTGCGCGCAGCGTCTACACCTTCGCCACCATCTTCGCCGGCATCTGGCTCGCCGCCTGCGCCGCGTTGACCGTCGGCTTCCTGCCCTCGATCCAGGCCGCGATGGGCCAGAGCGGCGGCGTGCTCGTGATCGCCGGCCTCGTCGCGATGTTCTTCGCGCCAGTCATGCTGTTCTACTTCCTCGCGAGCCTCGTCTGGCGCGGCCAGGAAATGCGCATGATCGCGCAGGCGATGGCGCAGGTCGCGATCCGCTTCTCCGAGCCGGAAGGCTCGGCCTCCGATTCCATGGTCACCGTCGGCCAGGCCATCCGCCGCGAGGTCGCGGCGATGGGCGACGGCATCGAGCGTGCGATCGCGCGCGCCGGTGAGCTCGAGACGCTGGTCGCCAACGAGGTCGCCGCGCTCGAACGCGCCTATTCCGACAACGAGGTGCGCATCCGCGCTTTGCTCCAGGACATCGCGCATCAGCGCGACAACCTGGTCGGCCAGGCCGAGCAGGTTCGCAGCGCCATTTCCGGCGTGCAGATCGACCTGCGCCACGACATCGCGCTGATCTCGGACGCGATCGCCTCCCGCGTCGACGAAGTGGCCAAGTCGATCACCGGCGCTCTGGAAGAGCGCGGCGCCCACATCACTCAGGCGCTGAGCAATGCCGGCGACAACATGATCCTGGCGCTCGGCGAGCGCGGCGGCGACCTGCTCGACCGTCTCGAGGAGGCCAGCAACGAGACCACGCGCGCCGTGCTCGACGCCAGCGAGCGGCTGACCACCAGCCTCAACTTCAAGACCGGCCACGTCCACGACGAATTCGTCGACCTCGCCGACCGCGTCCACGAGATGCTGAACGAGCGCATCGACCGCATCACCGGCGAGTTCGAGCAGCGTTCCGCCGCGATCGTCGACGGCATCTCCGAGCGCACCGAGCAGGTGCACGATTCCTTGAAGAACTCGTCGGACTCCCTGCTGCTCGAGCTCGAGCTGCGGTCCAACGACATCTCCGCCAAGATCGACGACGCCGGCAACCGCCTCGCCGGCCAGATCATGACGAGCGGTGACAAGGCCAGCGAGGCGCTCGACGCCACCGTCAACGCCCTGGTCGCCAAGGTCGTCAGCCAGACCGAGACCGCGCACGATTCGCTGTCGCTGCAGATGAGCGCGTTCGACGAGCTGGTGCGGAACCAGGGCACCGAGCTGGTCGAGAAGTTCGCCCGCGACTCCGGCACGCTGGGCGCGCTGATCACCCGCCACATCTCCGAATTCGACCGCACCGTGAAGACCTTTGGCGGCGAGATCGTCGAGCGCATGGGCCAGCGCACGCAGGATATCGCCGAAACGCTGAAGACCTATGTCGACGATTTCGACACCCGCTTCACCTCGAACGGCGGCCAGATCACGGCGGTGCTCGACCAGCGCCTCGCGCAGTTCGAGACCACGATCGGCGAACGTGTCGGCAATATCGATGCCTCGCTGAACGGCAAGATCGCCAGCCTCGACGGCACCATCCAAGGCCACATCAGGACCTTCGACGAGCAGCTCGTCGGCCGCGTCGCCGCGCTCGAGCTGTCGTTCGACAGCCGCGCGAAGTCGATGACCGAGACCATCGACGGACGCATCAACACGCTGGCGAACTCGCTGACCGACGGTGCCGCGCAGGCGATCCAGTCGATCGACTCCCGCCTCACCTACCTCACGACGACGCTCACTGGCGGCGCAACGCAGGCCATCGAAACCATCGATGCGCGCCTCAACCACCTCACGAGCTCGCTGACCGACGGTGCATCGCAGACCATCCAGACGATCGATACCCGCCTGACGCATCTCACGACGACGCTCAGCGGCGGCGCGACGCAGGCGCTCGAATCCATCGATTCCCGCCTCACCTACCTGACCACCGCGGTAACGAACGGCGCCTCGCAGGCGGTGCAGTCGATCGATACGCGGCTGACCCTCCTCACCTCGACCCTCACCGACGGCACCGCGCAGGCGATCGAGGCGGTCGATCGCCGCATTACCGGGGTTGCCGAGATCATCGACGGCCGCAGCACCCATCTGACCGACACGGTCACCGCGCGTTTCCAGGAGATCCAGCAGGCCATCGAGACCAAGGTCGGCTCGGTCGCCAGCGACATCGACGTGCGCGTGGCACAGTTCGAAGACCTGCTCGGCTCGCGCGTCGAGGCCGTCGCCGGCCGCATCGAAAGCAGCGGACGCCAGGCCAGCGAGGACATGATGTCCCGCGCCGAGATGATCTCGACCGCGATCCGCTCGCATGTCGAGGACGCCGAGCGCTCGCTCACCAACCTCGTCGTCAACACCAGCGAGACCATCCAGACCGGCGCGCGCACCGCCCAGCAGTCGCTGCTGACGGTCTCCTCCGATGTCAACGCCCAGCTCAAGATGACCTCTGCCGAGGTCGAGCAGGCGCTGACCGCAGTCGGCACCGGTGCGGCGAACTCGATCCTGACCAGCGCGCGCGAAGCGCAGTCGACGCTGGTTGCGGCCTCGGGCGAAGCCTCCAACCAGATCAAGGGGCTGGCGGCCGACGTCGAGCGCACGCTGTCGGCGGCGGGCTCCGCCACTGCGGCCTCGATTCTGGCCGGCGCCCGCGAGGTGCAGACCACGCTGGTCACGGCGTCCTCGGATGCGGCGAGCCAGGTCAAGACGCTCACCGCCGACGTGCAGCGCTCGCTGTCGATGGCCGGCACCGCCACGGCGGAGTCGATCACCGCCGGCGCCCGCGATGCGCAGAGCACGCTGATCGCGGCCTCGACCGAGACCGCAAACCAGATCAAGGCGCTGTCCTCGGACGTGCAGCGCTCGCTGACGATGGCGGGCACCTCGACGGCCGAGACCATCATGAGCGGCGCCCGCGAGGCTCAGAGCACGCTGGTGACGGCGTCCTCGGACGCGGCGAGCCAGGTCAAGTCGCTCGCGGCCGAAGTGCATCGCTCGCTCTCGCAGGTCGGCCAGACCACCGCCGAGACGATCACCACCAGCGCCCGCGACGCCCAGAGCACCCTTCTTGCTGTCTCCGCAGAACAAACCAGCCAGGTCCGTTCGCTCGCGGCCGAGATGCAGCGCGCGCTGGCGACCGCCGGCGGCGCCACCATCGAGGCGCTGACCAGCGGCGTGCGCGAGGCCCAGGGTACGCTGATCTCCGCCTCGACCGATGCGGCGGGCCAGATCAAGTCGCTGACGGCGGACATCGAGCGCACGCTGACCGCGGTCGGCGCCGACACCGCTTCGACCATCCTCAACAGCGCGCGTGAAGCCCAGATCTCGCTGACCTCGACCTCGGCCGATGCCGCGAGCCAGATCCGCACGATCTCGACCGAGATCGAGCGCACGCTGAGCGCGGCCACCGCCAACGCGACCAACGACATCCAGACCAGCGCGCTCAACGCCCAGAACGCGCTGATCTCCGCCTCCAACGAGGCGAGCTCGCGCGTCAAGTCGAGCTCGGCCGACGTCGAGCGCTCGGTGCTCGCCGCCAGCTCCAGCTTCGGCCAGGCCATGACCGGCAAGACCGACGAGATCGTCACCTACGTGCAGCAGCAGGCCGACCGCCTGTCGAACATGATCGACGCCAAGCGCGGCGCACTGGTCGACGCGATCGGCTCGAAGACCAGCCAGCTCACGCTCGACATCGACCGCGTCACCTCCGACGCGCTGAAGTCGATCGAGACGCGCGGCCAGGCCTTCTCGCAGACCATGATGGGCAACGGCTCGGAAGTCGCCCGCACCATCAACGCGGCGAGCGAGGTCGCCACCAGCGCCGTCGGGAAGTCGCTCAAGGACCTCGAGCAGGCCTCGCGCTCCGCAATCGACCAGTCGCGCCAGGTCTCGATCGCGGCCGTCACGGAGATGCAGGAGACCAGCAAGATCCTGCGCACCGACACGGTCGCCCTGTTCGAGCGCCTGCGCGAAGGCAACATCCTGCTCCAGGAGGTGCTGACCGGTGCGCACGACAACCTCAACTCGCTCGAGCGGGCGCTGGTGACCCGCGTCGCCGACTTCGTCTCGGCAATGAACGACGTCACCTCGCGCAACGGCGCGGCGACGCAGAACCTGGAAGAGCAGCTCAACGTCTTCAACAGCAAGACCACGAAGGCGCTGCAGGATCTCGGCGAGCTGTCGACCCAGTTCGACAAGCATGGCCAAGCGCTGGTCGAGGCCGCGCAGGTCGTCGAGCAGAGCAACAAGAACACCACTGCCTCGCTCGCCGAACGCAAGCAGGCACTGGAATCGCTCGTCACAACGATCGACCTGCGCACGGCCGATCTCGACCAGCGGCTGTCGCGCTTCACCGGCCTGCTCGATGAATCGCTTGCCGCGGCCGAAGAGCGCGCCCGCGACATTGCCCGCGTCGTCGCCGAGACCGCCGGCGCAGGCTCGGCCGCGATCACCCGCCAGTTCGAGGCGGTGCGCGCGGCGTCTGAAGAGGAGCACCGGCAGACCATCGAGGCCATGCACGACATCTACCGCCAGACCACGGACGAGGCGGATACGATGTTCAAGCAGTCGACCGAGAAGTTCACCAACCTCGTCGCCAGCATGAAGCAGATGGCTCTCGAGATGCACAACGAGCTCGAAGCCACCCGCAACGAGCTGCGCCGCGGCGTACTCGAGATGCCGCAGGAGGCCGCCGAGAGCACGGCGCAGATGCGCAAGGTGATCGTCGACCAGATCGAGGCGCTTGCCGAGCTCAACCGCATCGTGGCCCAGCACGGCCGCGGGCTCGACGTCACCACGGCGGGCCGCGCCACCGTGCAGCGCCAGGAAGAGCCGGTGCTGGCCGCCGTCGGCGGCCGCGCTCCCGAGACCCGCATGCGCGACATCGGCAGCGCCTCGACGCTGCCGCCGCCGGACCTCGGCATGCCGGCCGCGCGTCGCACCGAAGCGCCGCCGGTCGCACCCGGTGGCAACGACCAGGGCCGTGACGGCTGGCTGTCGGACCTGCTCAACCGCACCGACGCCAACCAGGGCGCGCCGGCCGGCCAGGCTCCGCGTGGCCGCGCGGCACCCGTGCCGCAGCCGCAGGCGCCGCAGGCCAGCAGCAATCCGCTGGAATCGCTGTCGCTCGACATCGGCCGGCTGATGGACCGCAACCTCGCCACCGAGATGTGGGACCGCTACCAGCGCGGCGAGAACAAGGCCTTCACCAAGCGCCTGTACACGCCCGCCGGCCAGAAGGCCTTCGACGAGGTCGCCCGCAAGTACCGCGCCGACCGCAACTTCAAGGGCACGGTCGACCGCTACGTCGCCGAGTTCGAGCGCCTGCTCGACGAAGTCGCCCGCGACGGCCGCGGCCCGCAGGAGCTGCGCAGCCACCTGATCTCGGAGACGGGCCTGGTGTACACCCTGCTCGCGCACGCGGCGGGCCGGCTGGGGTGAGCGGAAGCTCGCCGATTACGAATTGCGAATAGCGAATGAAAACGGAGCCCTCGCGGGCTCCGTTTTTGTTTGGGATCGATCCGTGAGGAACGCTGTATACGCTACTCGCTACTCGCCACTCCCCATTCGCGCTTCCCTACCGCCTACCGCCTCGGCGCTGCCGCAGGCTTCGGCGGCTCGGGCGGCGGAGCGGGCTGCGACGAATTGCTGGCGCCGAACAGGACGCGGGTCGGGTTGCGATCGAAATTGTTCACGGCCCGGCTGATGTCGCCGAGGGTGCGGCGGCCGTCGGCCATCAAGGCACCCGAGCGCTTGTCGAAATCCTCGGCGAGCTCGCGGATCGACTTCACCGCCTGGAACAGCTCGCCGCCATCCTTGCCGCCGGCCAGCGTGTTGAGGCCGAGCATGAGATTGTCGGCCTTGAGCATGACGCCGTCGACCTTGGCCATCACGGCGTCGATCTTCTCGGAATTGCGCGCCAGCGAATTGGTGAAGGTCTCGAGGTTCTTCAGCGAGTTCTTCACCGATTCCTGATTGTCGGCGACGATCTTGTTGACGTTCTGCAGCGTGGCGCGGATCGCCTCGGTGACGTCCTGGAGCTTGTTGGGGTCGGCCGTGAGCGTCGGGATGCCGTCCTGGTCGAGCGGCGGCGGGGCCGCAGCCTCCTCGCCACCCTTGAGCGAGATCGCGGCAACACCGGTGAGGCCCTGGAATTCGAGGCCGACGAGCGTGTCCTTGCGGATCGGGGCGTTGTTCTCGATCATCGCGAGTGCGACAACCCGCCGCGGGTTGTCCAGCTTCACCGAGACCACCTCGCCCACCCTGATACCGTTGAAATTGACGCTGCCGCCGTTGCGCAGGCCCGCCGCCGGGCCCTCGAACACGACGCGCAAGGGGCTGCGCTGCTTGGTCGTGTGCAGCGACTGAAACCACAGCACGAAGCCGATCGCGGCGGCGATCACCGCCAGCGTGAACGAGCCGATCAAAATGTAGTTCGCCCGCGTTTCCATCAGGTGCTCCGGCTACTCAACCCAGCTCTCAACCCATGACCGCGCGGGCGCGCTTGCCATGAAAATACTGCCTCAGCCAGGGATGCTGCGAGGCCTGCATGTCGGCGATCGACCCTGCCGCAATGATCTTACCGTTCCCTAAAACGGCGATGCGGTCACATGCTGTGTATAGGCTGTCGAGGTCGTGGGTTACCATGAAAACCGTCAGCCCCAAAGTGCGCTGGAGTGTCCTCACCAACTCGTCGAAGTCGCCGGCACCGATCGGGTCGAGGCCCGACGTCGGCTCGTCCAGGAAGACGAGGTCGGGATCGAGCGACAGCGCGCGCGCCAGCGCCACACGCTTGATCATGCCGCCGGAGAGCTCGGACGGGAAACGCTCGGCGACCTCGGGCTTGAGGCCGACCATGGTGAGCTTGGCCATGGTGATCTCGTCCATCAGCCGCTGCGAGACGCGCAGATATTCGCGCATCGGAAACTGAATGTTCTGCCGCACGGTCAGCGAGGAGAACAGCGCGCCCTGCTGGAACAGGACGCCCCAGCGCCGCTCGACGTTGCGCCGCTGCGACGCGCTCGAGGAATCGAGATCGACGCCGAACACTTCGATGGAGCCCGCGACCTTCGGCACGAGGCCGATGATGGTGCGCGTCAAAACGGACTTGCCTGCGCCCGAGGGGCCGACAAATCCCAAAATCTCGCCGCGCTTGACGTCGAGGTTGAGCCCGTCCAGCACGCGCGTGGCGCCGAACTGCACGGTGATGCCGCGGACGCGGATGATCGGGTCCTGGATCTCGCTTTGAGTTTCTCTTGCCATCGTCACATCCCGATCGAGGCGAAGAAGATGGCGAAGATGCCGTCCATGACGATGACGAAGAAGATGCCCTTCACCACCGACGCGGTGGTGTGCTGACCCAGCGATTCCGCGCTGCCCTGCACGGCGAGCCCTTCGACGCAGGCGACGATGCCGATCACGGCAGCCATCACCGGCGCCTTGACGATGCCGACGATGAAATGGTCGATCGAGATGGCGTCGCGCAGGCGCAGCAGGAAGGCCTCGGGCTGAACGCCGCCATAGAGCCAGGCCACCAGACCGCCGCCATAGAGCGCAGCCATGGCGCCGAGGAATGCGAGGATCGGCAGCGCCAGCACCAGCGCCATCATGCGCGGCAGCACCAGGACCTCGATCGGATCGAACCCCATGGTGCGCAGCGCGTCGATCTCCTCGCGCATCTTCATCGAGCCGAGCTCGGCGGTGTAGGCGCTGCCGGAGCGACCGGCGACCATGATCGCGACCAGGAGCACGCCGATCTCGCGCAGCACCAGCACGCCGAGCATGTCGACGACGAAGATATCGGCGCCGAAGCGGCGGAAATGGAAGATGCCTTGCTGCGCGATGATGCAGCCGATCAGGAAGGTGATCAGCACGATGATCGGCACCGCGCGCCAGCAGACCTGCTCCATGTGATGCACGGTCGAGGTCAGGCGGAACGAGCGCGGATGAATCAGGACGCGAAACCACGCCGCGAGCACGGCGCCCAGCATGTCGACGAGGCCTGCCACCGTACCGGCGACGCCGGCCACGGTCCGGCCGATCTGCTCCAGCATGCCGGAGATGGTGATCGGGTCGCTGTCGACCACGGCCGCCCCCCTGACCCGCCGCACCTCGTCCACGAGGCTGGAATAATTGGCGGAGAGCCCTGCGATCTGCGCCTCGACGGCCCCCTGGGTCAGGCTGCGGCGCAGCCGCTCGATCAGCCAGGCGCCGAACGTGTCGAGCTTGGCGACCTCGGAGACGTCGATGAAGATGCTTTGCGGGGTGCCTGCGAGCTTCTCGGCCTCAGTCACCATCCGCTCCAGGACCGGCGCAAAGCTCGCGGTCCAGGTGCCGGTGGCGCACAGTGCCAGGGCGTTGCCCTTGGCAATCCGTTCCAGCTTCGGATCGCCACTCATGTCCGCTCCCGCGCCGGGGCGGAGAAAATCAGATGGTTGCGCACGCGCCCTTACCCAGAGAAGGTATCCCCAAGGGGTTAATGTTAGTTGCTAGAGGTAACTAGCAGGTTCAGATTTCGCCAGAGTTCAAAATGACTTCCATGAAATTTGCAGCTCTGGCGACGCGAATCGAGCGCTTCCCGATCGCCGGCAGCTTTACCATCAGCCGGGGCGCCAAAACCGAGGCCGTCACGGTCGTGGCGGAGGTCAGCCGGGGCGGCCTGACCGGCCGCGGCGAGTGCGTGCCCTATCCCCGCTACGGCGAGACGCCGGAGGCGACGCTGGCTGCGATCCAGGCCATGCAGGAGGCCGTCGCGGGCGGGCTGACGCGAGAGACCCTCCAGGCCGCAATGCCATCAGGTGCGGCCCGCAACGCCCTGGATTGCGCCCTGATCGACCTCGAGGCCAAGGCGGCGGGCTTGCGCGCCTGGAACCTACTGGACCGCCCGGCGCCGAAGGAGCGCACCACGGCTTACACGATCTCGTTAGCAACCCCCGAGGCGATGGCCGCGGCGACCGCCAAAGCGGCGCACCGCCCGCTGCTCAAGATCAAGCTCGGCGGCGGCGGCGATCCGGAGCGTATCGCGGCCGTGCGCAAGGCCGCCCCTGAGGCCGAGCTGATCGTCGATGCCAATGAGGCCTGGACCGAGGCCGATCTGGAAGCCAATCTCGCCGCCTGCGCCGCCGCCGGCGTCACCCTGGTGGAGCAGCCGCTGCCGGCAGGCCGCGACGAAGCGCTGGCGCGCATCAAGCGCCCCCTCGCCGTCTGCGCCGACGAGAGCGTGCATGACCGCGCTTCGCTTGCGCCCTTGCGCGAGCGCTACGACGCCGTGAACATCAAGCTCGACAAGACCGGTGGCCTCACCGAGGCGCTGGCCATGGCCGATGCTGCCCGGGCGCTCGGCTTCGAGATCATGATCGGCTGCATGGTCGCGACCTCGCTGTCGATGGCGCCTGCGATGCTGGTGACGCCGCAGGCGCGCTTCGTCGATCTCGACGGCCCTTTGCTGCTGGCGCGCGACCGCGAGCACGGCCTGCGCTATGACGGCAGCCTGGTCTACCCGCCGGACGCTTCGCTCTGGGGCTGAGCCGTGAGGCGATGCCGCGCCGACCAGATCAGGATGGCACCGGCAGCGGCCATCGCCGCCATGACGTAATAGACATTGTCGCCGATGCGGGCGTAGATCGCGCCTGATGCGATCGACGTCGCCGCCCCCAGGAGCCCGTTGCACGCGGCGTAATAGCCCTGCCCGCGCGCGATCTGATGCGAAGACACGCGCTGCGCCAAAAGGTTCATGGTGCCGACGATGGTCAGGCCGAAGCTGAAGCCGTGGCCGAGCTGGGCGATCGCGAGCAGCACGAGCGGCGGCTCGCTCGCGGTGACGATCCAGCGCAGCACGGCGATCACGCCGCCGATGGCTATCAGCGTGGACGGCTGCAGCGAGAAGCGCGGCGACAGCGCGAACACGACGATCTCAGCCATGATGCCCAGCGTCCACAGCACCGCGATGGTCAGCCCGCTGATGCCTTGGAGCTGCCAGTTGATGGCCGAGAAGGTGTAGAAGGCGATGTGACTGCTCTGGATCAGCGCCGCCGACGCGATCACGGCCCAGAAGGCTGCATCGCGCAGCAGCGGCTTGCCGGCATGCCGCTCCGGCGTCCTCCGCCTGAGATCGTCGAGCGGCTGCAGCAGCAGGCTGGCTGCTACCGCGACGACGGCCCAGGCGACGATGACCCAGATCAGGTCGCGCGGAGCGATGATGTCGACGAGATAGCCGCAGGCGAGCGAGCCGGCGGCAAACGCCGCCGACCCCCACAGCCGAAGGGGTCCGTAATTGAGCCCGTAGCGGGCGACGCCGCGCAGCGCATAGGCATCGGTCAGCGGCATCGTCGGCGTCCACATCATGCAGGTCAGCGCGTAGACCAGGAACAGCGCCAGCGGCTGCTGCTGCTGCAGGCCGACCGCCGTAAATCCGATCGCAGTGGCCAGCGCCGACACCATGATGGCGGCGCGAATCGCCTGCCGCTTTTCGGCAAAGGCGGTCACTTGCGGCAGCGTGGTGAAGCGCGTGATCGCCGGCAGCGCGGCGATGATGCCGATCCAGACAGCGTCGATGCCGATCGCCTTCAGCCAGACCGGGAAGAACGGCACATGCGTGCCCAGAACCGCAAAGAAGGCCGAATAGAACACGGCGAGGCTCACGGCGAATCGCCGCTTCGTCGCTGCCGCGATGGGGATTTGTGATTCGGACTGCATCAAACCAATTGCGATTCGGTCGATATCGTGGTGATCGTTACAGTAACGCGCACTGATTTGCGCGACGAGATTGTCATGGCCAACGAAGCATTCGCCCTCTCGCCCATGTCTGCCCGCGCGGCCGCGCCGAACGAGCAGGATTACGAAGCGATCCGCGAAGCCTTCATGGAGACCGCGCGCGGCCGCTGGTTCCTCGGCGAATATGCCAAGCGCAACCGCAACGCCGACACGCGCATGGTGCTGGATGCGGTCGCGAAAATCGAGGAAACCCTTGCGGCACAGCGGCAACCGGTCGTCGAGGACCGCCTGCCCGAGGCGCTGGTCGAGATCCGCCGCGCCATCCGCGAGGCCGAGACGATCGCGCTCGCCGCGGTCGATCCCGGCGCGATCGAGGCGAGTCTCGCGCCGATCCCGCGCGGGGTCCGCATCATCAAGGAGATCTCCTGGCGCTGGCGCGAGATCGGCGCCGACGGGCGAATCTGCGACCTCATTGATTCGCAGCTCGCCTCGATCGAGGCCGCCTGCGGGCAGATCTCGACCCTCGATCCCCGCATCGAGCTCAAGGCTGCGTTCGATCTGCTGAAGGACCGCGTCGAGCAGCTCGACGGCGACGCAACGCCGCGGGCCGCTCCGGCCCAGGAGGCGGCTTCATCGGTCGCAGAAGCCTCGCCCGTCGAGACGGCGCCTGCGGCGATGGCCGGCGACGCACCCGTGGCTTTTACGGAGACGCGCGAAGAGATCGCAGCAGCTCCGGAACTCGATGCGGCCGTCGAAGCAACGGCGGCCGCTGAAACCGCCGCCATGGCCGAGCAGGCCATGGACGCCGCTGCCGCCGAGGGGATCGCGGCCGACAGCCGGATCCCTGCCGAAAGCGCGGCGCTCGAAAACGTCGCGCCTGATGATGCCGAGCTCGAAGCCGTCGCGTTTGAAGAGCCGGCCGCTCAGCCTGAGGCCTTGACGGAAGTCAGCGAGGAGTTCGCGCTCGACGCCGCAGCCGAGGCCGAGGACGAAGCCATCCTCGAGGCCATCGCGATGGAGATGGCCGCGCCCGATCCCGACTTCGACGAGATCATCGAGCCGGTGGAGATGGCAGCCGCGACGCCGGAGCCGGCGCTCTCGGATCTCGTGGCGCCCATTGCCACCGAACAGCCGGAGCCGGTCGCAGCCGAGCCTGTCCTCGCAGCCATCGCCGAAGAGCCCGCCGCAGACGCGCCGATCGCGCTGGACTCGCTCGCGCGCCTCACCGACGCCATTGCGGAAGCCGCCGCCGAAGTGATGGAGCAGCAGGCGCCGGCCATGGCGGCCACCGCATCAATGGCGGCAGCCCCGACCGCGACGCTGCCGATGCCCTCGCCCCTGCCCGCGTCCATGTCCGACGCCTCGCTCGGCGCCACCATCCTCGCCAGCGGCATCCTGCAAAAACCCCGCGCACCGGCCAACGACCCGCTCGCCCCGATCCGCCGCATGACCCAGGCCGAGAAGATCGCGTTCTTTTCGTAAGAGAGCGCGCACTCCCCAACCCCGTCATTGCGAGCGCAGCGAAGCAATCCAGGCTGTCTCCGCGGAAGGATTCCGGATTGCTTCGCTGCGCTCGCAACGACGACGCTCGATCTTGGACCTCACGCCCATGTCCCCCACCGAAGATACTCTCACCCTCTGGCGGCCCGTCGGTCCAAAAGAGCTGGAATTGATCCAGCAATCCGGCATGCGCGCGTTTCCGCCGCGCCTGCCTGACCAGCCGATCTTTTATCCGGTGCTGACCGAAGACTACGCCATCAAGATCGCGCGGGACTGGAATGTCCCGGCGAGCGGATCGGGCTTCGTGACCCGTTTCACAGTCAAGCGCAGCTTCATCGAAAAATACGATGTGCAGGAAGCGGGCGGACGTTCACATCTGGAGTACTGGATTCCGGCTGAGGAGCTCGATGCGTTCAATGCGGCAATCGTCGGCTTGATCGAGGTCGTCCGTAGCTTTCCCTAACCGCCGCGCGCCTCACCCGCAATTCCAGATCGGACCGATCGGCGTGCGCGTCCAGCACGGACCAAAGCTGCCGCCGTTGTAGCGGCCGCCGTTGAATCCGGGGCGGCCGAAATAGTGCCACTCGCCGTCCCAGCGATAAAATTGCGGAACCGGGTCGATGTACCAATGGCGCCGGTCTGCGCGCGACAGGCGGCGCATGGCGTCTTTCTGCTTGTAGAGCGGAATGCTGTTGCTGAGCGGCTGCCGATAGCCCGGCAGGAAGCCGTAGCCCTTCCAGACCGGCTTGGGGCGCTTTTGCACGGGCTCGGCGGGTGCGACGGCGGGCAGCAGCGACAGGACGACAGCAATGAAGAGACACAGAAGGCGAGACATGAATCGACGATAGACAGGCGGATGCGAGAAGGCCACTCAAATTCGAGTGCGAGGTGCACTCCCTCTCCCGCTTGCGGGAGAGGGTGTTTCCGCAATGGGATAGCCCCCTAGAGGAGAAAGCCCTCACCCGCGCCCTCGGTGCAACCTCTCCCGCAAGCGGGAGAGGTTGCACCGAGCCCGTGGCAATCGATTCAACCTAAAGCCATTCTGCTGTAGCCCATCTTGTCGCGCACATGCGCTTCAACGCGGTCCAGGACATGATCGAGCGAACTCTCGGCCGTATCGAGCACCAAGTGCTCCCGATCCCACGGTTCGAAAGTCAGGCTCACGACGTCATCCCAGGTTGGAACCTTGTGACCGTCAATGTCGGGCAGCCGGTTTTCCACGCGCTGCCGGTGTAACGCCGGTTCGCTGCAAATCACTTCAATCTCGACGATGGCTGCGCCGGTTCGCAAGGCGGTCTGCCGCCATCCGGCGCGGCTTGCCAGCACGGGATTGACGCAGTCCGCGATGACGATGCGCCCGAGCTTGAGGTTTTCGGCGGCGAGCGTGTTGGCAACGGCATAGCCGGCTGCGCCGACGATGAGGCCTGCGTCCCGCAATGGCTGCTCGATCGCATCGATACGAAGATAGGTCGCCGCCAGCCTGGCGGTGAGTTCGCGAGCGATCGTCGTCTTACCGGTACCTGGAAGGCCGCCGAACACGATCAGTGAGGATGGATGCTTCATGATATTCCTAACCGATCACGCCCTTCCTGATCAGGAAGCAACCATAGCCCCTGCTGTCACCGACCTGCACGACGCCAAAGCCTGCCGCTGCCGCGCGATAGAAATCGCGACGCGCGAGCTTGCCGGGCGTGACCGGCCGACCAGCAGCACGTGCGATCTCCGCGAGCACCGCGCGCTGCACCTCGGGCACGCGGTCGGGATCGTCGACCGGCATCATCACACGCACCGGATCGGGATCGAAATTGTCGAGCGGATAGACCGACATGATGGCCCGGATGGCAGTTTCCATCGTCATGCCCGGCAATTGGATCAGGCGCTGCGACGAGGTGCTCTGCGCGATCCGGGTGGCGGGGTGATTGGCGTCGACGAACACGAGGTCGTCGCCATGGCCCATCGCGGCGAGCAGCCAGAGCAAATCGGGCGTCAGGATCGGATCGATCGATTTCAGCATGTGGCGGACGTCCTCCCAATCGATCGCTAACCATAACAGGTTCCGAGCGTGATTCAGATCACGGAGGCGAGCATGGTGACTGGGATCACGGACCGCAAGGCTCGAACGCAGCCAAGCTTGGCCGCAACCAATCCGCATCGAGATGAGTGCCAAAGGAGCACGCCATGTTCCGCCTAAAGCCCTTTTTCATGACGGCGAGCCTGTTGGGAAGCCTGTTCGGCTTCGCCTGCGGGCCCGTTTCCGCGCAAGTCGCCCCGGTGCAGCCTGCCCCCACCGGGCTGCAAGGCCCGGAGCAGCGGGTGGCGCTGGTGATCGGCAATGCCAACTACCAGAACGCGCCGCAGCTTGCGAACCCCGACGATGACGCCCAGTCGATGGCGCAGTTCCTGAACTCCGCCGGGTTCGAAGTGGTCGCCGCGACCGACTTGACCCAGAACGACATGCTCCGCGTCGTCCAGGACTTCTCCGCCAAGGTCGCCTCGCGCGGTCCGAACACGGTGGCCATGGTCTATTACGCCGGTCACGGCGTGCAGCTCGCCGGCGAGAACTATCTCGTTCCGGTCGACGCCAAGGTTTCCAGCCCGACCGAGCTGGTCAACAATTCGCTGCGCCTCGTCGACGTGATGTCGACGCTGGAGACGATCCCGAGCCGCATGCGCATCGTCATCCTCGATGCCTGCCGCAACAACCCGTTCCCTGAAATCAACGACGCCGGCCGCGGCTTGGCAATCGTCGATGCGCCGAACGGCTCGATCGTCGGCTACTCGACCGCGCCAGGCGCCGAGGCGCTCGACGGCACCAATGGCCACAGCCCGTACACACAGGCGTTCCTGAACGTCGCGCGCGAGCCCAACGTGCCGATCGAGCAGCTGTTCAAGCGCGTGCGCCTGCAGGTCAACCAGACCACCAGCGGCGCGCAGATTCCGTGGGAGAGCTCCTCATTGACGAGCGACTTCACCTTCTTCGGTGACACCGCCGTTGCCGCCAACCGCGCGCCGGTGAAAGCGCCGGTCGTGCAGATGGCCTCCAATTTGCCGAGCCGCTCCACCCGCCAGGCCTATGACTACGTGGTGTCCGAGGGCCGGCCGGAGTACTATCAGGAGTTCATCCGGATGTACCCGCACGACCCGCTGTGCGACCACATCCGCTGGCTGCTCAACAACATCCTGATCTCGCAGGCCTGGCACAAGGCGGTGCTCGCCAACTCGCCGCTCGCCTACAAGAGCTTCTATGACAGCTACGGCAACAGCCCCTATGCGCAGGTCGCGCTGAAGCTGCAGGCGCAGCCGAAGCAGATCCCCCTGATGCAGGCGACCAAGTTCCTGGCGCCGCAGAACATTGCTCCGACGATCAAGATCGGCAATCTCGGCCAGCCCAAATACATGCCGCTGATGCAGCAGGGCAATGGCGCGCAGGTGAACGGCAATCTGCCGGTCGTGCAGAAGCCGCTCGACGGCAATGTCGTCGGCAAGCTCGGCAATGGCGGCCAGATCGTCACCCTGCCTGCCGGCAACAACCAGCCGAGCCCGCAGAACGGCACGCCGCCGCAGACCCCGAGCAAGATCGTCACGCTGCCTGCGCCGACCAACACGATCAACGGCAAGGTCGGCATCGGCAAGATCGTGACCCTGCCTGCGACCAACAAGCCGCAGAACGGCGGCAACAATGCCGGCAACGGCTCTCCGCCCAAGATCGTGAGCATGCCGGTGAATGTCGGCAAAGGCGGCACCAAGATCGACGTGAAGCCGGTCAACGTTCAGACGCAGAACCAGCCGATCCGCGTCAACAACGGCAACACCGGCATCGTGAGGCCCAACATTAGCCCAGTCAACAAGGTGCAGGTGCAGACCAACGTGCAGACGAGCCGTCCGCAGCTCAACACGGTGCCGAACCGCATGGTCAGCAGCAACAACAACTTCCGGCAGTCAATGAACCAGGCGCCAAGCATGAACAATGGCGGCAACCGTCGCGGCGGCTTCACGCACTGATTGGGCAAGAAGGAAGGTGCGCTCCCTCCCCCGCTTGCGGGGGAGGACTATCGCAATGAGATGTGGGCCATGGGCACCAACTCTCTCTACGTCGTCATGCCCGGGCATGACGGCCTCTCGAAATTCGAATGCGATTGCCCTGCCCACGCGGTGGACTGCGGCTCACACCGTTTCAGCCAAAGTCAGGCCACCAGCTCCGCGAACAGATCCGCATCCACATTGCCGCCTGACAGCACGATGACGACGTTCTTGCCGGCCACATCAAGGCGGCCCGCGAGTAGCGCAGCAAGCCCCACCGCGCCGCCGGGTTCCACCACCAGCTTCAGCTCGCGATAGGCAAAGGCGACCGCCGCGCCGACTTCCTTGTCCGACGCCGTGACGCCGCGCGCCAAGAGCTTGCTGTTGATCGCAAACGTCATCTCGCCCGGCATCAGCGCCATCAGCGCATCGCAGATGGTGCGGCCGGCTGGCGGATGCGGCTCGCGATGGCCTGAGCTGAGTGAAATGCCGTGATCGTCGAAGGCCTCGGGCTCGGCGACCACGATCTCGGCTTGCGGATAGCGCGCCTTCACAGCGGTCGCGACACCCGCGATCAGACCGCCGCCGGAGGCCGGCGCCACCACGATGTCGGGACTGAGGCCAAGCGTTGCCATGTCCTCGGCGATCTCGCGGCCGGCGGTGCCCTGCCCTGCGATCACGAAGGGATCGTCATAGGGTTTGACTAGCGTCGCGCCGCGCTTCTCGGCGATGCCGCGCGAGATCGCCTCGCGGTCCTCGTTATAGCGATCGTACAGCACGACCTCGGCGCCGTAGGATTTGGTGCGCTCGCGCTTGGACAGCGGCGCATCGGCGGGCATCACGATGGTTGCCTGCATGTCCAGGATCTTTGCCGCCGCCGCCACGCCCTGCGCGTGGTTGCCGGAGGAGAACGCGACGACCCCGCCGGCGCGCTTGTCCTGCGGGATCGAGAACACCTTGTTGAAGGCACCGCGGAACTTGAACGAGCCGGTGCGCTGGAGCATCTCCGGCTTCAGGAACACTTTTGCACCGACGCGCTCGTTGAGCACGGGGAAGGACAACAGCGGGGTGCGAATGGCGTAAGGCGCGATCACGCGCGCTGCGGCATCGATGTCGGCAGGGCCGACCGGAAGGGCCTGTTCGGTCATGGCGGAATGTTATCGCGGCCGATCAGGCCCGGGCAAGACACCTCCGCGAGAGGATTTCCCCATAGCGTTTTCGAGCGAAGTGGATCCCGGTTCGCGTGAAGAAAACGCGTCAAAACAAGAATCTAGAGCTATTTCGATCCATCGGATCGAGATAGCTCTAGGCGACTTGGCGCGGCTGTTCCGCGGCGGTCCGGCCGGGCAGCACCGCCCCGACCGCCAAAATGCTGTCGATAAAGACCGTTGCCGAGGCCTCCCAGGTGTAATTGGCGGCAAAGGCGACGCAGTCCTGCCGGGAGATATCGAGCGCGGCGAAGCAGGCATTGCGCAGATCGTGATCGAGCGCGCCGACCGGCGCATCGCCAATCACGTCGCGGGGACCCTTCACAGGGAAGGCCGCGACCGGCAGGCCGCTGGCGAGCGCCTCCAGCAGCACCAGGCCGAAGGTGTCCGTCTTGCTCGGGAACACGAACACGTCGGCGGCCGCGTAGATATCCGCCAGTTCCTCGCCGTGCTTCTCGCCGAGGAAGATCGCATCGGGGTAGGCCTCTTCCAGCGAGGCGCGCGCCGGGCCGTCGCCGACGACCACCTTGGTGCCGGGTAGGTCGAGGTCCAGGAACGCCTCGAGATTCTTCTCGACTGCGACGCGGCCGACCGACAGGAACACGGGTGCCGGCAGGCAGAGATCGATGACGCGCGGGTGGAACAACGTAGTGTCCACGCCGCGCGGCCACAGCACGACATTGTCGAAGCCGCGCTCGGTCAGTTCGCGCGCGAGCGCCGGCGTCGCCGCCATCACGGCGCGGCTGGCGCTGTGGAAGCGCCGCAGCGCCCGCCAGATCAGCGAGCCCGGCACTGGCACGCGGGCGCGGACATATTCGGGAAAGCGGGTATGGAAGCTGGTCGTGAACGGCAGCTTGCGCTGGCGGCAATAGCGGCGGACCATCAGGCCGATCGGCCCTTCGGTCGCGATGTGGATGCTGTCCGGGCGCGCCTCCTCGATCAGCCTTGCGATCCGGGCCGGGCGCGGCATGGCGAGGCGCACGTCGCGATAGCTCGGCATCGCAAAGGTGCGGAACGATTGCGGCGTCAGGAACGTGAACTCGACGCCGAGCGCTTTTGCAGCATCAGCGAGCTTGGTCAGCGTCCGAACCACACCGTTGACTTGCGGGTGCCAGGCGTCGGTCGCGACCAGGATGCGCATCAAGTGGTCCTTGTTATGCAGCTCTGGCTGCGACCTGTGGCACCTGCTCCGGCTTCCGCAACTGATCCGCCCAGGTGATGATCTCGAAATGGCCGTCGTCATGCTCCACCAGGGCGGTGCAACTCTCCACCCAGTCGCCGCAATTCATGTAGCGGATGCCGCCCTCGTCGCGGATCACGGCGTAGTGGATGTGGCCGCAGATCACGCCGTCGGCCTGGTGACGCCGCGCCTCGGCGGCGAGCGCCTGCTCGAACGCGCCGATATAGTTGACGGCGTTCTTGACCTTCTGCTTGGCCCATTGCGAGAGCGACCAATAGGGCACGCCGAACAGCCGGCGGAAGAAGTTGACCAGGCGGTTCATCTGGATCGCAAAATCGTAGGCCTTGTCGCCGAGATGGGCGAGCCAGCGCGCGTTCTGCACCACGAGATCGAAGATGTCGCCGTGAATGACGAGATAGCGCTTGCCGTCGGCGCCGGTATGAACCGTGTTCTCGACCACGTCGATGCCGCCGAAATGCGTGCCGTAATAGTTGCGCAGGAACTCGTCGTGATTGCCGGGAATGTAGATGACCTTGGCGCCCTTGCGCGCCTTGCGCAAAAGCTTCTGGACCAGGTCGTTATGCGATTGTGGCCAGTGCCAGCTCGATTTCAGCGCCCAGCCGTCGACGATGTCGCCGACGAGATAGATCGTATCGGCATCATGGTAGCGCAGGAAGTCGAGCAGAAGATCGGCTTGTGAACCGCGGGCTCCGAGATGGACGTCGGAGATGAACAACGTGCGAAAGCGCCGCTCCGGGCTCTCGTCACTCACATCGTAACTTCCCATGCGCCAGCCTGTAACAATGTCCCGTGACAGCGGGATGACCGATTGAACCCTTGAGGCACTTTCAAATACGAATCACGCCTTGCCTCGCCCTCCCCGCGAATATCAGTCGCATGCGACAATCAGGCGACATGGCGCCGCAGGGTAGGTGCGCTCCCTCCCCGCTTGGCTTGCGGGAGAGGCGAAGCAAGCCCGCCTCAGTAGAACTTGTGGAAATGATGGATCGGCCCGTGGCCGTGGCCGACGCTGAAGCGGTCGGCGGCGGCGATCGCGGCGCTGATCCAGGTCTTGGCGTTGCGCACGGCGGCCTCGAGGTCCTCGCCCCTGGCCAGCCTCGCTGCGATGGCGGAGGACAGCGAGCAGCCGGTGCCATGGGTGTTGCGGGTGGCCACACGCGGCGCGGCAAGCGCGATCGCGGTCTCGGCAGTGACGAGATAGTCGGTGCTCTCGGCGCCCTCCCCGTGCCCGCCCTTGATCAGGACGGCGCGGCAGCCCAGCGCCAGCAGGCGGCGTCCCTGGCTTTCGATCTCGGCCTCGCTCGCCGCCACCGGCGCATCGAGCAGGGCCGCAGCCTCCGGCAGGTTCGGCGTGATCACGGCAGCCAGTGGCATCAGCCTGGTGCGCAGGGCGTCGACGGCCTCCGCGGCGAGCAGGCGGTCGCCGGAGGTCGCCACCATGACGGGATCGAGCACGACATGCCGCGGCGCCCAGCGGGACAGCGCGGCCGCGATGGCATCGATGCTGGCGGCCTGGGCCACCATGCCGATCTTCACCGCACCGATGTCGAGGTCGGAGAACACCGCGTCGATCTGCTCGGTGACGAACCCGGCCGGCACCGCGTGAATGCCGGTCACGCCGCGCGTGTTCTGCGCCGTCAGCGCCGTGATCACGGAGGCGCCATAGACGCCGAGCGCGGCAAAGGTCTTCAGGTCCGCCTGGATGCCGGCGCCGCCGCTCGAATCGGAACCGGCGATGGTGAGTGCGACCGGGGTCGTCATCGCGGGAGACATGTGTTTGAGGAGGCCGCCATGGCCTCTCGTAGCGCGACTGTGGAACGTCAGCAAGCGCGCCGGGCCGCCGCCAGGCGTGATTCGCGAACCGATTGCGCACCTTGCGAATCAGTCGGACACCGCGCGGACCAGGGCCCGCAATGGTGCGGACTTGAAAATGCAACGGCGCCGGACCCTTGCTATAGTCGCGTACCTTAGCGTGCTTCGCCGGTGACGCGAGACGTCAGGTGGTGGAACCGTCCGGCGCCCCCATGTTGCGGGCCGCCCGGCCGCGCAAGCCACCTGAACAAGACTCCTTGGGGTGGAACGATGTGGGCCTTCTTCGAACGTCTCCTCGACTCGTCCATGCTGTCGCCGCACGGCATCTGCCTGTTGTGGGAGCCTGAGCTGATCTGGCTTCACGTCGTTTCCGACGCCAGCATTGCCGCCGCCTATTTCTCGATCCCGTTCGCCCTCGCCATCCTCGTCACCAAGCGGCGCGACCTCAAATTCGGCTGGGTCTATTGGGCGTTCGCGATCTTCATCATGGCGTGCGGCCTGACCCACGTGCTGTCGATCTACACGCTCTGGGTTCCGATCTATGGCATCGAGGGCATGGTCAAGGCCGCCACGGCGGTCGCGTCGGTCTTCACCGCCGCCGCGCTCTGGCCGCTGCTGCCGAAGATCCTGACGATCCCCTCGCCGTTCGAGCTGCGACAGGTCCAGGCCGCGCTCGAGGAGGAGGAAATCAAGAGCCGCGACGCCGCGCTGCTGCTGCAGCAGGTCCGCGACGCCCAGCGCGCGATGCGCGAGAGCGTGGCGCGCCTCACAGCGATCGTCGAGACCGCGGTCGACGGCGTCATCCTGCTCGATGCGGAGGACCGGATCCTGCTGTTCAATCCGGCCTGCGAGCGCTTGTTCGGCTACCGTGCCGACGAGGTGATGAACCGCAACGTCGGCATGCTGATGCCCGAGGCGGATGCGGCGCCCGACCGCCAGGCGCGGCATTTCGCGACCGGCGGCGAGGCCGTCGGCCTGCGCAAGGACGGCACGACGTTTCCGATGGACCTGTCGGTCGGCGAGGCGCGGCAGGACGGCGAATTGATCTTCGTCGGCATCGTCCACGACCTCACCGCGCGCAAGCTGACCGAGCAGCAGCTTCAGCAGGCGCAGAAGATGGAGACGGTCGGTCAGCTCTCCGGCGGCATCGCGCACGACTTCAACAACCTGCTGACCGTGATCATCGGCAATGCCGAGCACCTGAGCGAGCAGCTCAAGGCGAGGCCCGACCTCGGGCGCTTTGCCGACGACATCTGCCAATCGGGCGAACGGGGCGCCGAGCTGACGCAGCGCCTGCTCGCCTTCAGCCGCCGCCAATTGCTGCGGCCTCAGACGATCGATTGCCGGAGCCTGCTCGATTCCATGTTCAAGCTGCTCAAGCGCACCTTGCGCGAAGACATCGAGATCAGGACGACCTCCGGGCCCGGCACGATCCTGGCCTTTGCCGACCGCGCCCAGCTCGAATCCGCCGTGCTCAATCTCGCGCTCAACGCGCAGGATGCCATGCCATCGGGAGGCCACCTCACGCTGGCCACGGAGCTGGTCACGATCGAAGATGATGACGGTGCCGTTCACCGGGAGGTCGCGCCCGGCAGCTACGTCCTGATCGCGGTCACCGATGACGGCGAAGGCATGACGCCCGAGGTCGCCGTACGCGCGTTCGAGCCGTTCTTCACCACCAAGGAGGTCGGCAAGGGCTCGGGCCTCGGCCTCAGCATGGTCTACGGCTTTGCCAAGCAATCAGGCGGCCATGTCTCGATCTACAGCGAGGCTGGCCTTGGGACCACGGCCAGGATCTACCTGCCGCGCGCGAGCACCGGTAGGTCGCAAGCCGATCTTCCCGACGGCGAGGACACGGCGCCGCGAGGCTACGAGACGGTCCTGATCGTCGAGGACGATCCGTTCGTCCGCTCCTCCGTCATTCGCAGGGTGGAAGCGCTCGGATATCGCGTCGTCGCTGCGGTCAACGGCAAGGATGCCTTGCACCAGTTGCAGGGCGATCCCGGCATCGACTTGCTATTCACCGATATCGTGATGCCGGGCGGCATGAGCGGCTGGGAGCTCGCCGATCAGGCGCGGCGTGTGCGTCCCGGCCTGCCGGTCCTGTTCACCTCGGGCTACGCGCTGGAGGCCCTGGTCGAGCAGGGCCGCGCGCAGGCGCGAGCGGTCGTGCTGACCAAGCCGTACCGCAAGGTCGAGCTCGCCCAGCGGCTGAGGGATGCATTGGCCGCCGCAGCGGTCCCATCCTAGCATCGCGCCCGAAGCGCCTCGAATGATCCAGCAAGTTCGCTTGCTAAATCCAGCCGGTTTTGGCCTATTAGCCGGAAGAATACGCTTTCGGAGTGCCCGCGATGGTTCCTTTTTTCGTTCAGATCAAGTGCAAGCTCGGCCAGTCCTATACGGTGGCCAATGCGCTTGCCGAAGCCGAGATCGCCTCCGAGATCTACTCCACGGCCGGCCAATACGACCTCCTGGTGAAGTTCTACGTCGACAAGGACACCGACATCGGCCACTTCGTGAATGAGAAGGTGCAGGTGCTGCCGGGCATCCAGGACACTCTCACCATCATCACCTTCAAGGCGTTCGGCACCGGCTAAAGCATGATCCGGAAAAGTGCGAAGCGGTTTTCCGGAAAGATCATGCGTAAACAACAACCTAAAGCGCGATGATGATTCATCCCAATCTCATCGCGCTTTAGATCACGCGCAAACAACGGCCGAAGCGCCGGCAGCGCTAGCCGCCCTCCTTGCGCTTGGGCGGTGTCGGTCCCTGCACCGGCGGCAGCGACTTCAGATAGGCGGCCATCGCGGCGCGGTCTTCCGCGGTCAGTTGCGCAAGGTTCTTGATCACCGGCCGCATCGCACCCGAAGCGCTGTCGCCCTCGGGCATGTCGCCGGTCTCGAGAAAATCCGCGATATCCTTCTCGCTCCAGCTGCCGATGCCCTGCTGCGTGATGTTGGGCACCCAGCCCTCCCCTTCCGGATTGGGCCCACCGGCAAAGCGCTGGCCGGCGATGATGCCGCCGAGCGCATTGCGCGGGCTGTGGCATTCGGCGCAATGGCCGAAAGCGTTGACGAGATAGGCTCCGCGATTCCATTGCGGCGAGCGCGCGGCGTCCGCGACGAACGGCGCGGTGTCCATGAACAGCAATTTCCAGATGCCGATATTGCGGCGGATGTTGAACGGAAACGGCAGTGCGTGGTCGCCCACTGTGCCGGACACCGGCGGAAGCGTCTTCAGATAGGCAAAGAGATCGCGGACGTCGTCGACGCTGGCCAGACGATAGGACGTGTAGGGAAACGCGGGGAAATAGTGCGTGCCCGCGGGCGATATGCCGCGCATCACGGCGTTGACGAAATCGGCCTCGCTCCAGCGGCCGATCCCGTAGGCCGGGTCGGGGGAAATGTTGGGGACGTAGAACGTCCCGAACGGCGAGCCCAGCGCGAGCCCGCCGCCGAGCCGCAGGCGATCGGGCTGATTGGGGGTGGCATGACAGGACGAACAGCCGCCAGCGTTGAACAGCTCCTGCCCGTTGGCGACATCGAGGTTGCGTGTCGGCGCCGGCACGGCCAGCACGGCCGGGGCGGTCAACCACCAATAGAGGGCGAACGCCGCGACGGCGGCGATCAGGGCGGCAAAAAGCGTTCGTCGCAACATTCGATCATTCCATCGTGAACGCGCGAACTTAAGGGTCATGTCGCGCCCGATCCAACACACGAATATTTTAGACGGTCCGGCTGTAATGCCGGAATAAACCGCATGACGCACTGTTTGAAAAGCAATCAGGCGTCAACAGGAGAGACCCATGACCAAAGCCGTTTTTGCCACACTGGTACTCGGAGCTGCCGTTGCGTTCGCCGCCCCGGCCGGCGCGGAGAAACTGAAGGCGACGCTGGACGGCAAATCCGAAGTCCCCGCCAACACCAGCAGCGCGACCGGAACGGCCGATCTGGACTACGACGCTGCCAGCAAGAAGCTGTCCTGGACCGTCACTTATTCCGGTCTCTCGGGTCCCGCCACCGCCGCACATTTCCACGGGCCTGCCGAAGCCGGCAAGAACGCCGGCGTCGCAGTCCCGATCCCGAATGCAGCCTCGAGCCCGGTCAAGGGCGAAGCCACGCTCACGGACGCGCAGGCCGCCGATCTGCTCGGCGGCAAGTACTACATCAACATCCACACGGCCGCGAACCCGGGCGGCGAGATCCGCGGTCAGGTGACGAAGTAAAGCGAAAACGCGGGCTTCGTCGCGGAAAGGCCGGACGCAAGGAGGGAGCGTCCGGCCTTTTCGATTCCAAGCAACTTCGTAGCCCGGATGGAGCCAACGGTCGGCGCAAAGTGCCGCCCGTTGGTGCAATCCGGGAGCCCTGCGCGTTGCGGACAGGTCCCCGGATTTCGCTGCGCTCCATCCGGGCTACGACGCTACGACTCTGACCGTGCTCAAGCCACGTTGAGCGCCTGTGCGAGATCGGCGATCAGGTCCGACGGATTCTCGATGCCGATCGACAGCCGGATCGTGGAATCTAGCACGCCGATCTTTTGGCGGATGTCGGCGGGAACGCCGGAATGGGTCATCGTCGCCGGCAGGCTTGCGAGCGATTCCGTGCCGCCAAGGCTCACCGCCAGCTTGAGGATCTGCAGCGCGTTGAGGAATTTCACCGCCGCCTCCTTGCCGCCGACGATGTCAAACGAAAACGTCGAGCCCGCGCCCAGGCATTGCCGCGCGAACACGCGGCCGGACAGCGAGCCCTGCTCGTGATGACCGAGGTAGTGCACCCTGGCGACCTTCGGGTGATCGCGCAGGAAGTCCGCCACGAGCCGCGCATTCGCATCGGCCTTCTCCATCCGCAGGCTGAGCGTCTCGAGCGAGCGGTTGATCATCCAGCAGGAATGCGGATCGAGCTGGGTGCCGATGGCGCCGCGCAGCGCCTTGATGCCCTTCATGATCGCCTTCGATCCGAGCGCGGCGCCCGCGATCAGGTCGGAATGGCCGCCGACATACTTGGTCAGCGAATACAGCGACAGGTCCGCGCCGTGCTCGATCGGCCGCTGAAACACCGGCCCGAGCAGCGTGTTGTCGCAGGCGATGACCGGCGTGTGTCCCTGCGCCTTGCCGATGGAATCGGCGATGCGGCGGATCATTGCGATGTCGACGAGGCCGTTGGTCGGATTGGCGGGCGTCTCGATCAGGATCATCGACACCCGCCCCTTGCCCATGGCCTCCTCCGAGGCCTGCTTGACTGCCGTCTCGTCAATGCCGTCGGCAAAGCCGACAGCGCCGATCGACAGGCGCGCGAGCGTATTCGTCAGCAGCGTCTCCGTCCCGCCATAGAGCGGCTGCGAGTGCAGGATGACATCACCGGGGCGAACAAAGGCCAGGATCGTGGTTGCGATGGCCGCCATGCCGGACGAGAACAGCGCGCAACTCTCCGTGCGCTCGTAGATCGCGAGCCTGTCCTCGACGATCTCGCTGTTGGGATGATTGAAGCGCGAATAGACCAGGCCCGCGCCCATGCCTTCCGGCGGCTCGCGCCGGCCGGCGACGTAGTCGAAGAAGTCCTGCCCGTCCTCGGCGGTCTTGAACACGAAGGTGGAGGTCAGGAACACCGGCGGCTTGATGGCGCCCTCCGACAATTGCGGATCATAGCCATAGGTCAGCATCAAGGTTTCCGGATGCAGCATATGATTGCCGATATGGGTCTTGGACGGGAACGGTTTTGCCATGGCCTGTCTCGCTGTTGATCGAGGTGCTCGCCGCGCGTTGGGAAACCCGACGTGAGGATGCCGGGAGGAGACTCGTGTGAGCGCACGGCCGCTGGCACAAAGATAGCCGCTCTCGCGGCAATCCGTCAGGCCTTGCGGACAGAAGTTCCTGCGGGCCCGCGGTCATGAAAAAGGGCGGTTGCTTTCGCAACCGCCCTTTCTGAAGTCCTTGGTAGCTCCGCCCCGCTATTTCAATTTCACGCGATAGGTTTCGTGACAATCATTGCAGCGGTCGTTGATCGTCGTGTAGGCCGCCTTCAGACCCGCGACATCGGTGATCTTGCCTTTGGCGTCGGCGATCGCCTTCTGCACCGGCGGGATCTTGGCATCGAAATCGGCCTTGTTCTGCCAGACCTTCGGCGAGGAGCCATAGGTCGCGTTGACGACATCCTGCTTAGGGTTGATCTCGAAGGTCTTGGCGATCTTGGCAACATCGGCCTCGATGGCGGCGATGGCCTGATCGGCGGCTTTCTTGTCGAAGGGAATATCGCCCTTGCTCATCTTCTGGAGGACGCCGTACTGATTCTTGGCGATCGCTCGCATCAGATTGTCCTGCTGGACGGCAATCTCCTGTTGCGCCATGACGGCGCCCGCGCCCAGCACGAAGGCGCCCGCGACAATCATCGTCCGTTTCATTGGTTCGTTTCTCCGGCTCTCGAGACGTTCAGGGAATGAAACGTCACCGGCTTCTGGTGAAGCCGGGACCCATCATGGGTAGAACCCCGCGCGGCGCGTTTATTCCCGTGCGCGCGGGAAGCGCGGCTTCACAAGCTGTGACGGCGGTGATGCTCGCTGATCGCAACCCACACCCGCTCGGGCGTTGCCGGCATGTCGATGTGGTCGATCTTGTACTCGCGCCAGAGCGCATCGACGATGGCGTTGACGACGGCCGGACAAGAGCCGATCGCGCCAGCCTCGCCGGCCCCCTTCACGCCCATCGGATTGGTCTTGCAGGGGACGTTGTGGGTCTCGAACACGAAGGCCGGCCCGTCCGCCGCGCGCGGCAGCGCATAGTCCATGAAGGTTGCGGTGATGAGCTGGCCGTCGGTCGGTCCATACACAACCTGCTCCATCAAGGCTTGGCCGATGCCCTGCATGGCGCCGCCATGGACCTGGCCCGCCAGAAGCAGCGGATTGAGCGTCTTGCCGAAATCGTCGACGATCACGTAGTTGACGATTTTGATGATGCCGGTCGCCGGATCGATCTCGACCTCCGCTATATGGGTGCCGTTGGGATAAGTGCCGTCGGCGCTGGCAAAGGTCGCGCTGCCGTTCAGCTTCGACGGATCGACGCCGGGCCGCTTGGCGAGATCGGCAAACGAGATCGAGCGGTCGGTGCCGGCGATCCGCACCACGCCTTCGGAGATTTCGAGGTCGCCCGCGCTGGCTTCCAGCGCCTGCGCCGCGATCTCCTTCAGCCTCGAACCGAGTTCGCGCGTGGCGCGTTCGACACTGACGCCGCCGGAGGGGATCGAGGCCGAGCCGCCGGTGCCGAGGCCGGTTGCGATCTCGTCGGTGTCGCCCTGGCGAACATGCACGCGCTCGGGCGTGACGCCGAACTGCTCGGCGACGATCTGCGCATAGGCGGTCTGATGGCCCTGCCCGCTCGATTGCGTGCCGATCAGCACCGTGACGTCGCCATTGGCATCGAGACGTACGTTGGCCGTCTCTTCACCCATCACGCCGCAAATCTCGACGTAGCTCGCAAGCCCGATGCCGCGGATGAGGCCGCCCTTCTTGGCCACCTTGGCGCGCTTGGGAAATTCTTTCCATTCCGCGATCTCCATCGCGCGCTTCAGGTGCGCGGCGAAGTCGCCGGAATCGTAGACCTTGCCGGTTGCGGTCTTGTAGGGCAGCGCCTTCGGCGGGATGAAATTCTTGCGGCGGATGGCATCCGGCGTCATGTCGAGTTTCCGCGCGCAGGCATCGACGAGGCGCTCGATGACGTAGGCGGCTTCGGGCCGGCCCGCGCCGCGATAAGCATCGACCGGCACGCTGTGGGTGAAGATCGTGCGCACCCGGCAATGGAAGGCCTGGATGTCGTAGAGGCCCGGCAGCATGCCGGCGCCGCCATGCGGGATGTAGGGCCCGAAGGTCGACAGATACGCGCCCATGTCGCCCATGAGGTCGCAATCCATCGCGAGGAACTTGCCGTCTTCAGCCAGCGCCATCTTGGCGGTGGTGACGTTGTCGCGGCCCTGCGCATCGCCCATGAAATGCTCGGAGCGGTCGGCCGCCCACTTCACCGCCTTCTTCAGTTTGCGCGCAGCGACCGCCATCAGGGCATATTCCCGATACGGAAACAGTTTTGTGCCGAACCCGCCGCCGACGTCGGGGCAGATCACCCGCATCTTGTCGGTGGGAATGTTGAGCACGTTCTGGCAGAGGATGTCGCGCAGGCGGTGGCTGCCCTGGCTGCCGACCGTCAGCGTCAGATGGTCGCGCTTGGAATCGTATTCGCAGACCGCCGCGCGGGTCTCCAAGAAGCTCGCAACCACGCGCGGATTGACGATGGAGATTTCGGCCACCGCATGCGCTTTCGCGAAGGCAGCTTCCGTCGCCGCTTTGTCGCCGATCGAGACGTCGAACAGCACGTTGCCCGGCTTGTCGGGCCAGACCAAGGCTGCGCCTTTCTTCACGGCGTTGACGACGCCGGTCACCGCGGGCAGCGGCGACCATTTGACCTCGATCGCCTCGATCGCGTCGCGAGCCTGGTCGATGGTCTCGGCGACCACGAAGGCGACGGCGTCGCCGACATGGCGCACCTCGTCCTTGGCCAGGATCGGGTAAGGCGGGCCGGTGAACGGATCGGTCTCGAGGTTGAACAGGCAGGGCAGATTGCCGAGATCCCCGACGTCGTCCGCCGTCAGGATCAGCGCAATGCCCGGCAGGCCGCGCGCGCGGCTCGCATCGATGGTGTATTTGGCATGCGCATGCGGCGAGCGCAGCACCAGGCAGCGGAGCGCGGCCTGCGGCGCGTAATCGTCGGTATAGCGGCCCTTGCCGCGGATGAGCGCGTCATCCTCCTTGCGCAGCACGCTTTGGCCAACGCCGAACTTGATGGGAGCCGCCATGTTATCTTCCCGTTCTCATGGTTGTTTTGTGGGCATATTGCCGTGGAAAAACTGGCAACGCAAACGGGTTTAGCCGGGCGCAGGGGTCGCAGCTTCAAAAGCGCCACGCGTGCCTCACTGGGATGCTCGGCAGGTCCCAGCGTGATGTGTGACGCTGACGGCGAGAGCCAAGCGCTCACACTTAGCTGTTCTCGTGCTCACCCCGAGCTTCAAACAGCTGATGAGCATCGGAGGCCGTGAGCGTCAGCCCGTACAAATCCTTCAGCGTCGAAATGCGTTGCAGCGTCGCAGGCTCGAACGGAGTCTTGCCTTCGAACGAATGCAGGAGAACGCCCTCCAGCAAATCACCGAGGCTCATATCCAGGTATTCGGCGAGGCCCTTCGCGACCTTGAGAATGCGCTTCTCGATCCGAACTCCCGTCTGTACGCGTTGGACTGAATGCTCGTGGCTTTCTGAACTCATGATGTGTGACCTCGATCGGAAGGCGGGGTTTAATCGCATCATGCCATTGCCGGACTTGCTCGGGCATCGGTCTCCAGCCCTGCAACTCGCGTCCCTCAGAGATCAGGTGAATCCTGCTTTCGTCCGGACGCCTGCGGGGTCGACGCTCTGACCGCGAAACGACTGTTGCCACACAGGCAGAGCCTGGGCGGCCGTTCGACCGATTCCCAATTTGCCTTTCCCGCACCAGAATGTTACCTTGGTACCAAGGTAACATATGGCGCCTCCATGAGCAACAGACGTAGCTGCACGGATGCTGCAGAAGTCGCCGAACTGAGCGAGGGCTTCCTCGCGCGTACACTTCCGGGGGCACGTTTCAGCCATCGTGAACATCTGATCGTGACGAGCTACTTGCTCGCCACTGATCCGACTCGGGACTGGCGGGTCGAGCTCCCCGAGATGATCTGCGCCTACAATGTTGCCGCTGGCGGCGTGAACGACGATGTGCGTGGCTACCACCACACGATTACGCTGGCCTTCTTGATGATCATCGAAGCAATTCTTGCGGAGGTCGGCCGCCACGACATTGTCGCCGCCTGCAACGCGGTGCTGGCGTCCCCGGCAATCGAAAAGGACGTACTCTTACGTTTCTGGAGCCGCGACGCGCTGTTCTCGCGGGAGGCTCGGCACGGCTGGATTGAGCCAGACCTTGCCGAGTTCAACCCGCGCGCGGCAGGTCATATGTCGGTGTGAGGATCGTCGATCACTCACATTCCGCGGCTCAACAGATACCTCGTACTATCTCTGAGCGCATCGATCGCCCGCCCAGGTACGAGATAGTTGATCTCGGCGCGCGTCAGGCCGATGTCCATCAGCTCCCTGTCGCTCAGATCCAGCAAACTGCCCCGCGGGTGCAGGCGACAATTCCTAAAAGCAGACCAATATCGCTTGAGCAGGCCCGGGAGGCTTTGCGCCGGCGCGGCTGCGGCAGCTTCTCTCCCCGACAAGGCTTGGCCCGGCGTTGCAACGGACACGTTGAGACGAGCCGCTGCCGCCAGAACCTCGTCCATGGCCTGCTTCGCGAGCGCAATGGATTGGTCGAGGCGAAGCACCGCCGCATCGTGCTCGGCCTCGGATGAAATGTTCGTCAGTTGTGGTGGCATCGGACGCTCCTGCTGTTGAGCCGGCAGGGAGCGTGGCCAAAGAAAAGGCCCCGTCCGATGCCGGCGGGGCCTGGTGGAAAAGATGTCGTCGAAATCCTAGCGCACGACTCCTCCCACCGCCCAGCCGAAGCGGGTGATGTGATTGCGGGAGACTTTGCGCGACGATTTGATCATGACGCGCTGATATCACGGCAACCGCGCAAAATCAAGAGATGTGGGAGTACCGGTTGCAGCCTGGAGGCGAACGCCGTGCTTACTAGCCGCGCACCAGCGAGACCAGCCACTTGCGTCCGAACAACACGAGGATCGCGAGCGCGTAGACGATCGTGCCGCCGACGGCGAGCAGGATCAGCATCAATTCATCCCGGAAGTGCATCGCGCCCAGCCAAGGGCTGCTGAAGTGCGCAATCAGCCAGAACGCGGCGGCGAGGATCAATCCGGCCAGCAGAAATTTGGCGAGCGACAACAGCCAGCCGCGATCGAGCACGAGAAAGCCGCGCCGCACGGCGAAGTACAGCACGAGGAGCAGATTGGTCCAGACGCCGACGGCGGTGGCCAGAGCGAGGCCGATCTGGGCCAGCGATCCCATTAAGGCGACCTTCAGCGCGACATTGACCGCGATACCAGTCAGCGACGCCCGCACTGGCGTTGCGGTGTCCTTGCGGGCATAGAAGGTCGCAACCGCGCTGCGGATCAGCACGAACGGGATGAGGCCAATGGCATAGGCCGCGAGAGTCGCACCGGCGGCCGCTGCATCGGCCTTGGAGAACGCACCGCGCGCGAACAGCGCGCGCATGATCGCATCGGGCACGGTGAGGAAGCCCGCGACGAACGGGATCGAGAACAGCAGCGTGAAATCGAAGGCGCGGCGCTGCGCCCTCAGCGCGCCATCGTGGTCGTTTGCAGTGATCCGCCGCGACATCTCCGGCAGCAGCACGGTGCCGATGGCGATGCCGATGACGCCGATCGGGAGCTGGTTGAGCCGGTCGGCGTAATAGAGCGCCGACAGCGCGCCGGCGGGCAGGAAGGTCGCGATGATGGTGTCGGCGAACAGCGCGACCTGCGTTCCCATCGAGCCCAATGTCGCCGGCCCCAGTGCCTTGAAGAAACCACGGACGTCCTCATCAAGCTTCAAGGGCGCAAAGCGCGGCAGGCCGCCATGGCGGGCGAGATCGCCTGCGAGCAGGAAATATTGCAGGAAGCCGGAGATCAGCACGCCCCAGGCCGCGGCATGGCCCGCGGTCGGAAACCAGACGGCAACCGCCAGCGTCATCATCATGGCGACGTTGAGGAAGATCGAGGCGGCCGCGGCGCTGGCAAAGCGCTGCATCACGTTGAGCATGCCGCCATAGAGCGTCACCAGCGTGATCAAGAGCAGATAGGGAAAGGTGATCCGGGTCAGCTCGATCGCGAGCTTGCGCTGCTCGGCATCCTCACCGAAGCCTGGCGCCAAGATGCTCATGGCCTGCGGCATGAACAGCCAGGCCGCGATCAGCAGCATCACCTGCGAGGCCAAAAGCAGCGTGAAGATGCGATCGGCGAATAGCTTTGCCGCCGCCTCCCCCTTCTCGCCATGGACATGGGCATAGGCCGGCACCCAGGCGGCGTTGAAGGCGCCCTCGGCGAAGATCGCGCGGAAATGGTTGGGCAGCCGCAGCGCCACGAAAAAGGCATCGGCCACCGGACCGGCGC
Source organism: Bradyrhizobium sp. USDA 223 (assembly GCF_044909005.1). Taxonomy (NCBI): domain Bacteria; kingdom Pseudomonadati; phylum Pseudomonadota; class Alphaproteobacteria; order Hyphomicrobiales; family Nitrobacteraceae; genus Bradyrhizobium; species Bradyrhizobium sp. USDA 223. The sequence continues at coordinate 1,229,816 of NZ_JBIYDR010000001.1, read as the reverse complement.
CCAGGATCGCCGCGAGCATGATGTCGCGGGCAAACCCCGTCAGCCGCGAGAGCAGCGTGTAGCCACCGACCGTGAAGATGCGTCCGAGCATGCGGACTCTTCTAGAGGCTTATCGGGCAGCCGATAAGGCTTTGAACGATGGCGGGATCAAAAAAGAGGCTCGCTCGGTGTGTCCACCTCTCCCCGGCGGGGAGAGGTCGGATTGCGCAGCAATCCGGGTGAGGGGCCGCAGCATTCCGTGGGGCCGTAACCCCCTCACCCGGATCGCATCTGCGATGCGATCCGACCTCTCCCGCAAGCGGGAGAGGTGAAGAACTCACCCCGCCAGCGCGCCGCTGACGGCGGCGATGATTCGTTCCTGGTCAGCTTCGGTCAAATAGGCATGCATCGGCAGGCTGATGACGTCCTGCGACAGGCTCTCGCAACCCGGCAATCCGCCCTCGGCGACCGGGTACTGTTTGTAGGCGGTCTGCTGGTGCATCGACTTGCCGTAATAGATCGCGGTCGGCACGCCCTGGGCTTTTAGCGCGGCAGCGAAACCGTCGCGGTCGGTACCTTCAGGCAGGCGGATCGTGTACTGCGCCCAGACCGAGGTATTGCCGGGCGCGAGGCGCGGCACGGTGACGACATTGGACAGGCCGCGCGCATAGCGCTCCGCGACCTTGTTGCGGGCGGCGATCTCATCGTCAAAAATCTTCAGCTTCTCGATCAGGACCGCGGCCTGCATGGTGTCGAGCCGGCCGGTGAGGCCGAGGCGGACGTTGTCGTATTTGTCGACGCCCTGCCCGTGCACGCGGATGCTGCGCAAGGTCGCGGCGAGCTCGTCGTCATCGGTGAAGATCGCTCCGCCGTCGCCGAAGCAGCCGAGCGGCTTTGCCGGGAAGAAGCTGGTCGCGGTCGCGTGCCCAAGCGTGCCGAGCTTGCGCCCCTTGTAGCTCGCGCCAAAGCCTTGCGCGGCGTCGTCGAGCACGAACAGGCCTTCGGCCCTGGCGATCTCGGCGATGGCGTCGTGATCGGCGGGCTGGCCGAACAAATCGACCGGAATCACCGCGACGGGCTTGAGGCCGGCCTTGCGAGCGGTGGCGATGCCGCGCTTGAGCGATTCCGGGCTCATGTTGAAGGTTGTCTCGTCGACGTCGACATAGACAGGCGTCGCGCCGGTCCGCGCCACCGGCGAGGCCGTCGCGATGAAGGTGAAGGACGGACACAGCACGGCATCGCCGGGCCCGACATTCCTGGCCATCATCACCATCAGAATGGCGTCGGTGCCGCTGGCGCAGCCAATCACGTGCTTGGCGCCTGAGTAGGCCGCAAGCTGCTTCTCGAGCTCGAAGACTTCGGGGCCGTTGACGAATTGGCAATGGTCCATCACGCGCTTCACGGCCGCATCGAGCGAGGCGCCGAGCCGGCGGCGCTGCGAGGCGACGTCGATGAAGGGAATGGGTTCGGAACGTAAGTGCTGGTTCATGACCTGATTCTTGGCGCCTTGTGACGTTTGAGCGGTCGACATGGAAGAGATCAGCCGGCGACGCGGCGTGGCCCCTTGCGCGCAGGTGACGTCGCCGCAGGACGCGAGGGCGTCTCCAGGCATTGCGTGGCGATCTCGAGGCTGGCGACGCCCTCGTCGCCCGTCACCGCCGGCGTCTCGCCGTTGCGCACCGCCTTGAGGAACGCGATCAGCTCGGCGCGGAGCGGCTCGTCATGGCCGACCGGCAGATGCCGCATCGAGTAGCTGCCGTCCGGCTTGAAGCCGAAGCATTCGGTGACCTGGCGCGTCAAGAGATCGCCCATCACGTATTTGCCGCGCGTTGCGACCGTGACGCTGCGCGCCTTGAACGGCGTCAGCCAGTTGGTGTTGATGTGGGCGAGCACGCCGCTCTCGGTGCGGAATTGCAAGAGCGCGATGTCCTCGCGCTCGGCGACCGCGCTCGACAATTGCGGCTGCACCTCGACGATGTCGGATTCGGTGAACCAGCGGATCAAATCGATGTCGTGCACGGCAAGGTCGATGACGACGCCGACATTGGACATGCGCGGCGGGAACGGGCCGACGCGGGTGATCGCGATGGAGAGAATGTCCTCGCCCGCGATCGCCTGCTTGACCGCGGCGACCGCCGGATTGAAGCGCTCGACATGGCCGATCATCAGCGTCACGCCCGCCTTATGCGCGGCGGCGACGATCTCGCGGCCCTCTGCCACCGTGGATGCGATCGGCTTCTCGACCAGCACGTGGATGTTCTTGGCGATGCAGGCGAGCGCGACCTCGTGATGCAGATGGGTCGGCGCTGCGATGGTGACGGCATCGACACCGGCGCTGAGCAGTTGGTCAAGCGTCTCGAAGCTTTCGCAATTGGCGAGCTCCGTGGCCCGCGCACGATGCGCCGGCGAGGGATCGACGACGCCGACGAGGCTGACGCCGGGCAGGCCGCTCAGCACGCGCGCATGGTTGCTGCCCATCACGCCGGCGCCAATGACACCGACGCGCAAGCCGGCCTTTGCCGGTGCAGACCCTTTGGAAGTCATCTGAGCAAACCCCGATTCAACGCAAATCCCCGGGCCGCTTCTAGCACGGACGCCACATTTGTGGCGAATGCCGCCCTGACGGGCCGGACACGATTTGATTCAAAAAGTTACACGTTCCCCGGGCCTTAGGCCGAAAAAGATACCGCTTCTCGGCCCGGGTCGCGTGATTCGGAGTTTGCTGGTTACGACCTTTGATAGTCGTCTTCAATCCGGATGATGTCGTCTTCCCCCAGATAGCTTCCAGTCTGGACCTCGATCAGCTCCAGCTGGATCTTGCCGGGATTCTCCATCCGGTGGACGGCGCCCATCGGGATGTAGATCGACTCGTTCTCATGCACCGTCTTCACCGTCTCGTTGACGGTCACCTGCGCCGTGCCGCGGACCACGATCCAGTGCTCGGCACGATGATGGTGCTTCTGCAGCGACAGCCGCCCGCCCGGCTTCACCACGATGCGCTTGACCTGGTGGCGCTCGCCATTGTCGACGGATTGATAGCTGCCCCAGGGCCGGTGCACCTTGAGATGCTCCTCGGTGACCTTCGGCGCGACCGATTTCAATTTCGTCACCAGGCGCTTCAGCCCGTTGGCATCCTTCTGCCGCGAGACCAGCACCGCGTCCGCGGTCGCGACCACGACGAGATCGTCGACGCCTTCGAGCGCGACCAGCGCGGAATCCGTGGTGACGTTGCAGTTGCGGGAATCCTCGAACACGGCGGTGCCGTGCGCGGCATTGCCCTGCGCGTCCTTCTCCGACAGCTCCCATACCGCATGCCAGGAGCCGACGTCGGACCAGCCGCACGACACCGGCACGACGGCGGCGCGCGAGGTCTTCTCCATCACCGCATAGTCGATCGAGATCGCCTTGGCCGCGCCGAACGCCTCGGGCTCCAGCGTGACGAAGCCGAGATCGCGGCCGGCATTGTTGACTGCATTGGTGACGGCCTCGACGCTTGCCGCATCGACCTTGCGATATTCGTCCAGCAGCACGCTCGCCGGGAACATGAAGTTGCCGCTGTTCCAGAGATAGCCCGAATTGACGTAGTCGGAGGCCTTCACCGCATCCGGCTTCTCGACGAAGCGCGCAACCGCCTGCACCTCGCCCGCGATCACCTCGCCCGGATTGATGTAGCCATATTCGGTCGCCGGCCGCTCCGGCTTGACGCCGAAGGTGACGATGCGCCCGGCATTCGCGGCGGTGAGGCCCTCGCGACAGGCGGCGACGAAGGCGGCATTATCCTGCACGACGTGATCGGCGGCGAGCGCGAGCACGATCGCCTCGCTGGCGCGGTTCTGCGCGAATACCGCGCCGGCGGCGATCGCAGGGCCGGAATCGCGCCGCATCGGCTCGAGGATCACGTCGGCCTCGATGCCGATCTCGGCGAGCTGCTCCAGCACCATGAAGCGGTAGGAGGCGTTGGTGATGACGATCGGCCGGTCGAACAAAGAGGGATCGGACACGCGCAGCAGCGTGTCCTGGAACGTCGAGCGCGTGCCGAACAGCGGCAGGAACTGCTTGGGCCGAACCTCGCGCGAGGCGGGCCACAGCCGCGTGCCGGCACCGCCGCACATGATCAGGGGGATTATGCGTTTGTCCATCGTGATCTCAAACCTTGAAATGGTCCCGATACCAGGTGACGAAGTTATGAACCCCATGCTCGATCGGCGTTGACGGTGCAAAGCCGGTGTCGCGCGAGAGATCCTCGACATCCGCGAACGTTTCCAGCACATCTCCCGGCTGCATCGGCAGCAATTCTTTGATCGCCGTCCGGCCCAGCTCCCGCTCCAGAAGACCGACGACGTGCATCAGTTCCTCCGGATGATGATTGCCGACATTGTAGAGCTTTGACGGCGCATTTGCGGCAGCCGGATCGTCCGCAGGCACGAGATCGATCAGCTTGGACACGACGCGCGTCACATCGTCGATATAGGTGAAATCGCGGCGCATTTTGCCATGGTTGAAGAGCCGGATCGGCTTGCCGGCCATGATGGCGCTCGCGAACAGAAACATGGCCATGTCGGGGCGGCCCCATGGCCCGTAGATGGTGAAGAACCGCAGCCCCGTGACCGGTAGGCGATAGAGATGGCTGTAGGACTGCGCCATCACCTCGTTCGCCTTCTTGGTCGCGGCGTAGAAGCTGACCGGATGGTCGGTGCGGTCCGCAACCGCAAATGGCAGTTTTGTGTTGGCGCCGTAAACGGAGGATGACGAGGCGTAGACCAGATGACCGCAGCCATTGTTGCGGCAGCCCTCCAGCACGTTGAGAAAGCCGACGAGATTGGAATCGGCGTAGGTCTGCGGCTGCTCGATCGAGTAGCGCACGCCGGCCTGCGCGGCCAGATGCACGACTTTGGCAAAACGATGTTGCGCGAACAGCGCCGCCATGGTCTTGCGGTCGGCGAGATCGGCCTCGACGAACGAAAAGCGCGGCTGATCCCGGAGCAGAGCAAGGCGCGCTTTCTTCAGCGCCGGATCGTAATAGCTGTTGAGATTGTCGAGCCCGACGACGGCGCGACCTTCGCCCAGGAGCTGCCGGGCGACGTGGAAGCCGATGAAGCCGGCCGCACCCGTGACCAAAATCGCCTGATCCGTCATCCTGTTCCCTGGGTGATCCCTCGCCCGATCCTGTCTAGCCGCCACCTCGACGGGGTCGCAATAGGTTCCCCGCTCCTTCACGCGGTCTCCTCATGGCGTCCTTAACGACGGCTATTGCAAGATCGGCGCCAAAACCATACCAAAGCGGCCGAATTCGGCGCCTCGCGTCGGGTTGCCTCCAATCTTAGCAAACCCTGTTCATGCGGACGAGATGCGCCGAATCCTGTTGTCGACGGCCAAGATTCTGATTTCCGCGGCGCTGCTCTATCTGGCGCTGCGCAAGGTCGACCTGTCCGAGCTGTTTTCCCGATTCACCCTGACCAGCCTGTTCTGGCTCGGTGTGGCGATCGCGGTCACGTTCCTGCAGATCTTCGTCGGCGTGCTGCGCTGGCGCGAGATCAGCGCCGCCTGCGGCGCGCCGCTCGAGCTCGGCCGCGCCATGCGATACAACGTGATCGGCTCGTTCTTCAACCAGACGCTGCCGTCGGCGATCGGCGGCGATGCGGTGCGCCTGTGGCTGGTCGCCCGCGCCGGCGCCGGCTGGCGCACGGCGACCTACTCGATCTTTGTCGACCGCGCCATTGGCCTGATCGCGCTCGCGATCTTGATCGTCGCCAGCCTGCCCTGGAGCTACACCCTCATCACCGATCCGCACGGTCGCTCGGCGCTGCTGCTCATCGACCTCCTGGCGCTCGCCGGCGGCCTCGGCTTCCTGATCTTCGGCGCGCTGAAATGGCGCTGGCTGAAGACCTGGTGGGCAACGCATCACATCCACGCCTGCGCCGTCATCGCCAACCGCGTGATCTTCGGCGGCACAAGCGGCGCCATCGTCGCGATCCTGTCGATCCTCGTTCACGTGCTCGCCGTCGTCATCGCCTGGTGCGTCGTGCAGTCGATTGGGGCGCCGGTTCGCTTCAGCGATGTCTTTCTGCTCGTGCCGCCGGTGATGCTGATCACGATGATGCCGATCTCGATCGCCGGCTGGGGCGTGCGTGAGGCCACGATGAGCCTTGCGTTCGGCTTCGCGGGACTTTCCGCCAACGAGGGCGTCAACGTCTCGCTGCTGTTCGGCGCCGTGTTCTTCCTGGTCGGGGCGGTCGGCGGCCTGGTCTGGATCCTCAGCGCCGAGAAAGCCGCGCAAGGGTCGGCCGCGATCGGAGTGCCGGAGTGAATTCGGCTGCCGATGCGCTCGCCGGCGCGGTCCTGCTGCTTGCCGTTGCGGCCGCCGCGCTGATCTCGGCGCTGGTGACCTGGACCAGCCGCCCCCTGCTGCAGCGCTACGCGCTGGCGCGGCCGAACGCGCGGTCCTCCCATCGCGTCCCGACCCCGCAGGGCGCCGGCATCGCGGTGATCGCCGCGACGCTGATCGTTGCCTCGCTGTGGGGGATCTCCGCCAATGTCGCGATCCCGCCGGCGCTGGTCGCTGCGACAATCGTGATCGCGCTGGTCGGCTTCGTCGACGACATCGTGTCGCTGCCCGTGCTGGTGCGCCTGGTGCTGCAGGCCGCCTGCGTCGGCGCCGTGGTGTTCACCGCCCCCGACACCGCGCGCATCCTGCCGGCGCTGCCGCTCGCGCTGGAGCGCGGCCTCATCGTCCTTGCCGGCGTCTGGTTCGTGAACCTCGTCAACTTCATGGACGGGCTCGACCTGATGACGGTGGCGGAAGTCGTTCCGGTCACCGCTGCGCTGCTGCTGCTGGGAATGCTCGGGGATCTCCCATGGCCGGCCGTGCTGATCGCCACCGCGCTGTGCGGCGCCATGCTCGGCTTCGCGCCGTTCAACCGTCCTGTCGCAAAAGTCTTCCTGGGCGATGTCGGCAGCCTGCCGATCGGCCTCCTGCTCGGCTGGTGCCTGCTTGAGCTCGCCTGGCATGGACAAGCGGCTGCGGCGCTGCTGCTGCCGGCCTACTACCTCGCCGATGCCACCATCACACTGTTTCGGCGCATCGCGCGCCGCGAGCCGTTCTGGTCGGCGCACCGTTCGCATTTCTATCAGCGCGCGACCGACAACGGTTTCTCGGTGTCCCGGGTGAGCGGCGAAGTCTTCCTGCTTAACCTCGTGCTCGCAGGGCTGGCGATCCTCGCCGTTCGCGCCGCGACGGTGGCCGTCACGCTGCCCGCGCTGATCGCCGGCGCGATCGCGGTCGCCCTCCTGCTGCGCCGCTTCTCCCGCCCTCAGGCGTCCTGAGCCGACACGGCGAGCCGCAGCCCCTCGTCGAGCGAAACCTCCGGCCGCCAGCCCGTCGCGAGCGCCTTGGAGACGTCGAGCTCGAGCGAGCCGATCAGGCTATCATGCATGTCCTGCCGGCCGATCATTCGGAAAAGCGCGCTGAGCAGGCCCGGCGGCACGCCGAACAGTCGCGGGCGCTTGCCGGACGCCTTCGCCAGACGCGCGATGAATTCGGGCGTCGAGAACTGCTCGCTGTCGGCGAGCAGGAATATCTCGAAATGGCCGGCCGCATCTGGATGAGCGAGCCGGTGCAGGATGAAGGACGACAGGTTCTGCACGGCAAGGAAGGCGCGGCGATTGCGGATCGCGGCGAACGGCAACGGCACCCCAAGGTTCATCGCGCGCGTCAACAGGGCGAAACTTCCTTTGGCTCTTGCGCCATAGACCATGGGCGGCCTGATCACAGAGAACTTCATGTCGCTGTCGCGCGCGAGCGTCCTCAGGCCCGCCTCGGCCGCGGCCTTGGACGTACCGTAGAGGCCGCGCGGCGTCGGGACGTCGGTCTCGCTGAACGGGGCCCTGCCCTCGTTGCTGCGGCCATGCACCAGCACGGTGCTGATGAAGATGAAATGGCGCACGCCCGCCTTCGCCGCAGCGCGCGCCAGGTGCACGGTGCCGGCGGTGTTGACGTCCTGGTAGAGCTGGGCTGCATGCTCCTCGCGCCTGTGATGCACGCGCGCGGCAAGGTGGACGACCGCCTCCACCCCCTCGAGCGCGGCCCGCCAATCGGTGTCGGGGCCGATCGATTCGATCACGACCTCGCCGTCGATGCCCTGACGCTTGCGGACCACGGGGCGGACCGACCATCCCTCGCACGCCAGCGCCTGCCCGAGATGACGGCCGATGAAGCCGCTCGCTCCCGTCACCAGCACGACTGGCTTACGTTCGCTCATCGTCGCTCCCCGAGCGCTGGATTGCGCAACAATGGTCAGGCCGCCGTGGATCCAAATTCCGGCACGGCATCCTTCAGGATGGTCCTGATGGTGGCGCGATCGTCGCGCGCGATCGCCTGCTCAAGCGCCGCATTCCATTTGCGCAGCGTCTGCATCGGCGGCTCGTTCGGCTGCGCGGCCATGATGCCGGGCACGCCGATCTCGCGGGTCGGCTCCTCCGAGGCAAACAGGATCTCGTGCAGGCGCTCGCCCGGCCGCATGCCGGTGAACACGATCTCGATGTCGTAGCCCGGCTGCAGCCCGGACAGGCGGATCATGCGCTCGGCGAGATCGACGATCTTCACCGGCTGGCCCATGTTGAGCACGTAGACCGAGACGTCGGGACGCTGCGTCCCAAGCGCATGCGTCGCCGCGGTGATGACGAGATCGCAGGCCTCGCGGATGGTCATGAAGTAACGGACCATGTCGGGATGAGTTACCGTCACCGGCCCGCCGGCCTCGATCTGGGCCTTGAACTTCGGCACCACCGACCCGTTCGAGGCCAGCACGTTGCCAAACCGGACCGAGATCAGCCGCATCGGCGGCTTGCTGCCGTTCGCTCCGGCTGCGAGGTCGCGATCGAGCGCCTGGCAGTACATTTCGGCAAAGCGCTTGGTGAGGCCGAGCATCGACACCGGCTCGATTGCCTTGTCGGTAGAGATCATCACCATCGCCTCGGCGCCGGCGGCAACGGCGGCGTCCGCGACGTTGATTGAACCGAAGATGTTGGTTTTGACGCCCTCGCTCCAATCGCGCTCGAGGATCGGCACGTGCTTGAGCGCCGCGGCATGGAAGACGATGTCGGGCTTGAACTCGGCCATCAGGCGCATGACGCGCTCGCGGTCGCGAATGTCGGCAATCCGGCCTTCGATCTGTGCGGTGGCACCACGCGCGGCCAGCGCCTCGGTGACCGCGTAGAGAGCCGGCTCGGAATTTTCCACGATCAAGAGACGTGCCGCGCCGAAGGCGACCACACGCTCGCAGATCTCGGATCCGATCGAGCCGCCGCCGCCGGTGACGATCACGGCCTTGCTCCTGATCAAGGCCTCCAGGCGCGCATAGTCGATCTTCTCGCTCGGACGCAGCAGGAGGTCCTCGACCGCAACCGCCGTGAGCCTTGGCGTATCGCCGCTCTCCAGCGAGGGCATCCGGCTCACGATCACACCCAGTTTGCGCGCCCGCATCAGGATCGATTCCGGATGCGACTCCGGCTCGAAAGCCGATGGTGTCATGATGAGGCGCGCGATGGGCTTGTCGCGCTTGGCGAAATCCGAGATCACATCCTCGACGTCGTCGATGCCGCCCAGCACCGGCACGTTGCGAATGAGCTGGCCCCGATCGGCAGGCGATGGTGACAAGACGCCGATCGGCCAAATGCGCTTGATCGCTCCGCTCTCGATGCCGCGCAGCAGCACTTCGGCATCCGCGGCGCGGCCGATCAGCAGCGTCGGCGCGGCTTCCCCGCCCCTCGCGTGACGCCGCACCCGCGTGTAGCGGAAGTAGCGGTACGCCATGCGCAGCGCGCTGAGGAAGAAGATCTCGAGAAACCAGTAGAGGACAATCGTCACCTTGCCGAGAAAGAAGGCGCCGCGAACGTTGGGGGCAACGAGGATGTAGTCGAGCACGAGCAGCGCAACCGTGAGCACGGTCGCCGCGCGAATGATGTTCAGCGCGTCAGGCAGCGAGATGAAACGCCATTTCGTCGTGGTCAGATTGCAGAGGAAGAACACGACCACGCTGAAGGCGAGGAAGTAGGGCAGGATCTGGAACAGCAGCGGCAATCGAGCGTAGAAATCGTCGCCACCCTCGAATCGCAGATAGAAGGCGGCAAAAAGCGCCGCCGTGGTCGCCAGCAGGTCGTGGAGCGCGATCAGGAAATTGCGCGAGGTGAGATGCGAAAGTCGCGTCATCCGCCGACCGATGAAAACCCAGTTAAATGCAACTTGACCGCGCTGATAGCCCATCTCGACAAGTCTTGCCAGCCGCGTGGCCCCTCAGGAACCGGCTTCCCTCATCTTAGCCCCGAGCTGTTGTTCCCGGATCACCATTCCGCCGGCGACGCCGACGCCAATGACGTACATCCAGCCCTCGTGGAAGTCGAACAAATGCGAGTTGAACAGCGAGGTGAAGACGTTCTGCACCACCACCAGCAGCCCGATCCAGTTGGCAAGCCCGTCGCCGCGAAACAACCGGAGATGCAGTATCCAGATCGCGTAGAGAATGGCGACGCCGATCGCGCCCCATTGCACCGCAACGTTCAGCGTCTGGTTGTGCGGGTTGCCGACCACCTCGGCCGACGCCCGCCGCTGACCGGCGGGCGTAGCGACGCGTTCGAACAACCCGCGGGTCGAACCGGTGCCGTGCCCCAGGACCGGCGCCTCCGCGAAGAAGCCGAACGACTTCCGCCAGAACTCGAGCCGCATGCCCATGGAGGTTGCCTCGCCCCGTTCCACATAGCCGGTGTAATCGGTGGTAAACCTCTCGGCGGTGTGGCGCAATTGCGGCGAGGCCTGCCAGGCGAGAACGGCGCCGACGAGCAGCGCGCCGGAGATGATGGCGGTGCTGCGCCATTTGAGGTGAAGCAGTGCAAACACGCCGAACATGATCGGAATGGTGACGAGCGCGGTGCGCGACACCACCACGAAGGTCATGTTGATGAAGAAGCTCAGCGCCAGCGCCGTCAGCAGCGCGGCGAACCAGTACCGCTTCTCGCGCAACAGCATCACGATCGGATAGGCCAGCGCAACCGCGCAAAGCGCGAATTCCTGGCTCTGGTCGATGTAGTTCTTGACGAAGATGCCGCGTTCGGGCGGGTCGGTCTTGAGCGCGAGGTTCGGGTAAAAGGCGACCAGCCAGGACATCACCGACAACAAGGCGCAAGACACCAGGAAGGCGACGAAGACCCACCGGCCGCGCGGTGAGCGCTCGAAATGATAGAGCAGGACCGGCAGCACGAGCAGCTTGACGGTCGGATTGACCGCGTAGAGGCGCGCACCCCAGGCCGCGTCCGACCATAGCGTCCCCAGCAGCGCGAGAAAGACGAGCGCGATCGGCGCAATGCAGATCGGACGCTTCAGGGACTGCAGGAAGTCGCGTAGATCGAGGAACGGCACCATGCAGAGCAGCATCAGCGCGTTGAAGATCCCCGCAAGCGAGGTCGACCAGGGCAGCGAGGCCGCGGTCAGGATCGCAAACAGATCGACCGTTTCACGCCAGGCCGCCGGACTGCGCAGGCGCCGCCGCAACATCTGGCCGGGGGTCTCGCGTGCGAGCGCCGTCACTTGCCCCCTCCCCGGGCGCGATGAACCAGCGCCGTCGTGCTGAAGCCCTGGAGGATGTCGACCAGCACGACTGCCCCGCCCGCGGCCTCGACCACCTCATGGCCGACGACCTGTTCGCGTGTGTAGTCGCCGCCCTTCACCAGCACGCCGGGCTTGATCCTGGTGATCAGGTCGATCGGCGTGTCCTCCGTGAAGATGACGACGAGATCGACGGCCTCCAGTGCGGCGAGCACCTCGGCACGCGCGCGCTCGTCCTGGACCGGACGATCGGCACCCTTCAGGCGCCGCACCGAGGCGTCGCTGTTGAGCCCCACGATCAGGCGATCGCAGGCGGCGCGCGCCGCGGTCAGCACCTTGACGTGGCCGGGATGGAGAATGTCGAAACAGCCGTTGGTGAAGCCGACGCGCAGGCCCTGCCTGTTCCATTCGGCAACCTGCGCGTCGAGTGCGGCCGGATCGAGCACGATCTTCTCCTCGGCGGCGAGCGTTGCATGCGGCAGGATCTTGCGTCGCAGCTCGGCCGCGCTGACGCTGGCGGTGCCCTGCTTGCCGACCGCGACGGCGGCGGCGGCGTTGGCCATGCGCAGTGCCGTGTCCCAGTCCGCGCCGGCCGCGAGCGACACCGCAACCGCAGCGGCGACGGTGTCACCGGCGCCGGAGACGTCGCGCACCTTCACCGTGACGGCCGGCACGTGGACGGCCCCGCCATTCCGCGGCACCAAGGTCATGCCGTGCTCGCCCTGGGTGACTAGGATCGCCTCGCAGTCGGCGAGCCGCATCACATCCTCGCTGGCCTCGACGATGCTCTGCACCGTGTCGGCGCGGCTGCGGGTCGCTTCCGAGAATTCCTTGCGGTTGGGGGTGAGCAGCGTGGCGCCGCGATAGATCGCCCAGTTCAGGCTCTTGGGATCGACGATGACGGGCTTGCCGAGCTTGCGCGCGGCATCGATGGTGTGGCGGATCACGCGCGCCGTCAGCACGCCCTTGGCATAGTCGGACAGCAGCACGATATCGGCGCGCGCGATCTGCGGCAGGATCGCGTCGATCACCTTCGTTTCGACCTCGTCGGACGCAGCCAGCGCCTGCTCCCAATCCGCGCGCAGCATATGCGTGGAAAAATGTTCGGAGACGAAGCGGACCTTTCGCGTGGTCGGCCGCGAGGCGTCGCGCACCAGCACGCTCTCGATGCCGGCTTGATCATTGAGCGCGGCCTCGAGCCGCGTACCGGCGTCGTCCTCGCCGACGAGGCCTACGAAGATGCAGCGCGCGCCGAGCGAAGCGACGTTGCGCGCGACGTTGCCGGCGCCGCCGACGTGGATCTCGCTGCGCTGGGCGGCGATGACGGGCGCCGGCGCTTCCGGCGAGATCCGCGACACCTCGCCGTAGACGAACTCGTCCAGCATGATGTCGCCGATGCACAGCACCGTACGGCCTGAGATGGCTTGCGCGAGGGCATCGAAATCGAGAATGGGCGTCGGCATGGTCGAAAGGGCCTCAGCGAAAGCGGTCGGGCCGGTCGAGATAATCCCCGACATAGGCCTTCACCGCGTCCTCGAGCGTCGTGAAGCCGCCGTTATAGCCGGCGCGGAGCAGACGATCGACCTCGCTCTGGGTGAAATACTGGTAGCTGTCCCGGATCTGCTCGGGCATGTCGATGTATTCGATGTTGGGCCTGGCGCCGAGCGCCGCATAGGCAGCCAGCATGATGTCCTTGAAGCTGCGGGCCTTGCCGGTGCCGACGTTGAACAGGCCGGACACCGACGGCGTCGCGAGCAGCCAAAGGACCACGCGCACGACATCGTCGACATAGATGAAATCGCGACGCTGATCGCCGTCCTCGATGCCCTCGCGATGCGACTTGAACAGCTGCACGACGCGGCCTGCCCTGACGTCGTCGAAGCGCCGCGCCAGCACGCTCATCATCGAGCCTTTGTGATATTCGTTCGGCCCGAACACGTTGAAGAATTTCAGGCCGGCCCATTGGGGCGGGAGCCGATCGCCGCGCGCCACACGTTCGGCGACAGCGAGATCAAACAGGTGCTTGCTCCAGCCGTAGAGATTCATCGGCCGCAACTTCTTCAGCGCCGGCAGCGAAGAATCGTCGTCGAAGCCTTCCGTGCCGTCGCCATAGGTCGCCGCCGAGGACGCGTAGATGAACGGCACCGCATTCATCGTGCACCAGTCCAGAAGGCGCATCGACAGGCGGAAATTGGTCTCGACGACGAGATCACCGTCGGTCGCCGTAGTCGCGGAAATCGCCCCAAGATGGATCATAGCCTCCAGCTTGCGGCCCTTCAGCCAGTCCATCAGCTCGGTCGGGGGAACGATATCCACAAGCTGCCGCTTGGCGAGGTTGCGCCATTTGCCTTCTGTTCCGAGGAGATCGCAGATCACGACGTCGCTGCGACCGGCCTCGTTCAGCGCGGCCACGACATTCGATCCGATAAAACCGGCCCCGCCGGTCACCAGCAACATTCCACCTACCTGCCCGATTTTAGGTGCCCGATCCTGCCCTAGCGCATGATCCGCCAAAGTGTAAGCTGTTTTGGGATTGCTCTTCTGCCGCCTTTACCTGCCGGCCCGGAGCGGCTAACCGAGCCGCCATATCGGCACGTGTTCGGCCCTCATAACGAATGAATATTGATTCGCAACTTGGTAGTGATGGAGACCGGAGCGACACACGCCCGATCCTGATCGTCCCCTACATGTGGATCGGCGATTTCGTGCGGAATCACACCGTCGTGCGGGTCCTGAAGGAGCGCTGGCCGAACCGGCCCGTCGACCTCCTCACCACCTCCCTGTGCGCCCCGCTGGTGGACTACATGCCCGGGGTGCGCGCCGGCATCGTCTGGGACATGCCGCGCAGCCGGTTGGCCATCGCCCGCCAGTTCGGCCTGGCAGGGCTGCTGCGGAAACAGAACTACGGCACCGCCCTGGTGCTGCCCCGGACCTGGAAGGCGGCCATCGCGCCGGCACTGGCCGGTATTCCTGAACGGGTCGGCTTCGTCGGCGAGTTCCGGTTCGGCCTGCTCAACCGCTGGCGCTGGGGTGAAAAGAAGCTGCCCCGCTTCATCGACAAGAACGCCGCCCTCGCCCAGCCCGACGGCGCGCCCCTGCCGGCGGAATGGCCGGTGCCGCAACTGCGCGTCCCGACCGAGGAGATCGCCCGCTGGCGCGAGGCCAATGGTCTCGGCGCCGGCGCTGCGGTGGCGCTCGCCCCGGGCTCGGTCGGCGTCTCCAAGCGCTGGACCAATTATCCGGAAGCCGCCCGCCTGCTGGTCGAGCGCGGCCTCGAGGTCTGGGTGGTCGGCGGCCCCGCTGAAAAGGGCCTCGCCCAGGAGATCGTCGCCGCCGGCGGCCCGGGCGTCCGCAATCTCACCGGCACGGACTTGCGCAACGGCGTCCTCGCCATGGCGGCGGCCGGCGTTGCGATCTCGAACGATTCCGGTCTGATGCACATCGCAGCCGCCCTGGGCACGCCGACCATGGGCATCTTCGGTCCCACCAGCCCCTACCTCTGGGCCCCGTTGAACGGCCTCGCCGCGACGCTGGTGCAGGACAAGGAAAAGCTGTCCTGCCAGCCCTGCCAGAGCACGGTCTGCAAGATCAACGATCACCGCTGCATGCGGAATATTGCGGCGAGCGAGGTGGTGGGGATTGCAGAGAGGGTGCTGGGGGAGGCTGGGGCGCGGACTTAGATCTAAGGCGATCGCGGCTCGCGCCGATGATGACATCCTGCCACTGTTTTGCCCGACGAGTCAAAATTCGTTCGAAAAATCCGCAATCTCTCGAACCCTCCGCCAACTCCTTGATTTTGCTGACCCCGGCTACTGTGCATGGGGTTGTTTTCGCGGTTTTGTTTGCGACAGGCGAAAACGGCCTCAGAGCAGCGGCCGATAGACCGCGCCGATCCGCGCCGCTTCGGCATCGAGGCTGAAGTTCTCTAGCACCCGCGCCCGCCCGCGCTCGCCCATCGCGGTTGCCGCAGCCACCTCGCGCATCAATGGCTCGAGCGCTGCTGCGAGCGCGTCGGCGTCGCCCGTCGGGATCAGCACGCCGGTGACACCATCCTCGACGACGAGCTCGGCCGCGCCGGCGCGTGCGGCAACCAGCGCGCTCCCCGCCGCCATCGCCTCGATCAGCGTCAGCCCAAAGCCTTCGTTGCGCGAGGTGAAGGCGTAGATCGTCAGCCGCTGATACCAGCGCTGCACCGCTTCGATCGGCAGCTCGCCGGTGATGACGATGCGGGATTGCAGGCCGGCTGCCTCGATGCGCTTCTTCAGGTCGTTGGCAAAGGGCGTCTGCTCGGCCGTGACCTGTCCGACGATGACAGCAGTGAAATCCGGATAGTGCGGCAGCAAGCGGCACATCGCATCGACGAACAGATCGGTGCCCTTCTGCGCCCGCACGCGGCCGAAGCAACCGATGGCATAGCGGCCCGGCAGGCCGCTTTCGGCAAAGGCCGCGGCGCGGTCCTGCGGCGGCGCATAGACGTCGGTGTCGACACCATGCGGGATCACCGTCGCCTTCACCTTCAGGAACGAGGCCGAGAGATCTGTTGTTGCGATGATCGCGTCCATGCGCCGGATCAGCCAGCGCGTGATCCAGCTGTGATGCCGCTGCGCCGCCGAGGTGAACACGAGCTTGAGCGGCCAGCCGAGCGCGCGCAAGCCAACGCCCGCGATCATCTCGTTGTTGCGGCGCGCATGCCAGATCATCGGCCGCTTGCGGCGCCAGAGCTTGAGGAAATCTCCGATGCTCAGGCGCGCGATCCCCGCCGGCGCGTCGGATCCGAACCAGGCGGCGCGGTACAGTTTCGCCAGCCGCGGCGCCACCATCCGGTTGGTCGCGGTGACCCCGGAATAGCGCCTGTGCAGATTTGGCACGATCACTTCGAGATCGCCGGGGGAATTCGCCACGTCACACTCCGTTTCGCAAAGTCCCTATACGCAACATTAAGCATAGTGACCAGTTCAGCACCGCCGATACCCCCTCTTCACCACGCAAGCGCTAGCCTTGCGCGTTGATCGAAGACGGGTGAGATCATGACTGTGCTAGTCACCGGCGGCGCCGGCTATATCGGAAGTCACACGGTCCTGGCGCTGGCGGAAGCCGGCGAGGACGTCGTCGTGATCGACGATCTCTCCACCGGCTTCTCGGCCTACCTGCCCGAAGGCGTGCCGCTGTTCATCGGCGATGCCGGCGACGAGAACCTGCTCGAAGGCGTGATCGCCCAGCACGACATCGAGAGCATCATCCATTTCGCAGGCTCGGTCGTCGTGCCGGATTCGATGCGCGATCCGCTCGGCTATTACCGCAACAACTTCACCACCGCGCGCAACCTGCTCAACGTCGCGGTCAAGCGCGGCATTGGCCGCTTCATCTTTTCCTCGACCGCCGCGGTCTACGGCAATCCGGACCAGGTGCCGGTGCCCGAGCACGCGCCGACGCGGCCGCTGTCGCCTTACGGCTCCTCGAAGCTGATGACCGAGATCATGCTGCACGACGTCGCTGCCGCCTACGGCATGCAATACGTGACCTTGCGTTATTTCAACGTCGCCGGCGCCGATCCGCAGGCGCGCATCGGGCTAGCCACCGTCGGCGCCACGCACCTGCTCAAGATCGCGGTTGAAGCCGCCACCGGCCAGCGCGCCAAGATCGACGTGTTCGGCACCGACTATCCGACCCCGGACGGCAGCTGCATCCGCGACTTCATCCACGTCACCGACCTGTCGCAGGCGCATCGCTCGGCCCTTGCTTATCTGCGCAACGGCGGCGCCTCGACCACACTGAATTGCGGCTATGGCCGCGGCTATTCGGTGCTGGAGACCATCGACGCGGTGCGCCGGGTTTCGGGCCGCAGCTTCGCCGTGCAATACGCCCCGCGCCGGCCCGGCGACATCATGACCATGGTCGCCGACACCAGCCGCATCCGCAGCCTGCTCGACTGGCGCCCGCAATACGACGACCTCGAGACCATCGCAGCCCATGCGCTGGCCTGGGAGGACAAGCTGTTCCGCGAGCGCCACGGTGAGCTTCGCCACGCCGTCTCGGCCTAGAATCATCCCAAGCGCAAGCCCTTAATTGGGCTTGAAAAACCCGGCTTGACCGGGCACAGAGGCCCATCGATCCCTGACGCGCGGGCAGGCTTTGTCCTGCGCCGTCAATGGACACCGGATGGCCCAGTTTCCAAAGAAAATCACCGACGATCCCTACGCGGCAGCGGTCCTGATTCGCCGCCTGATCACGGAACAGGGAATCGTCTACTGGCGACGCTACCTCGTCGCCTTCGCGCTGATGGCGCTCGCGGCCGGTTCGACCGCTGCTGCGACCTACGTCCTCGGCCAGGTCATCAACCAGGCCTATGTCGACAAGAACATCCCGGGCATCGCGATGTTCTCGGCCATCACGGTCGCTCTGCTGTTCGTCAAGGGTGTGGCAACCTACGGCCACATGGTGATCCTGACCAAGATCAGCAACGCGATCCTCGCCACCAACCAGCGCCAGCTGTTCGCAAAATTGATGCGCGAAAGCGTCGGCTTCTTCTCCGAGCGGCACTCCTCTGAATTCCTCGCGCGGCTGACCGCCGGCGCCAAGTCGATCACCGACGTGCTCAACATGCTGGTCAACGCCATCGGGCGCGATCTCTTGATGCTGCTCGCCATGATCGGGGTGATGGTCTGGCAGGACCCGCTGATGTCCTTCATCGGCCTCGTCGCGGTGCCGCCGGCGATGCTGGTGCTGCGCAAGCTGGTCAAGCGCATCAAGGGCCTCGCCTTCAACCAGTTCACCGGCACCGCCGACATCATGGAGACGATGCAGGAATCGCTGCAGGGCATCCGCACCGTCAAGGCGTTCACGCTCGAAGAGACCATGCAGAAGCGCATCGACGAGAACATCGCGGTCGTCGAGCGCAACGCCAACAAGATGGCCCGCGTCGCCAACCGCTCCAACCCGCTGATGGAGATGCTGGGCGGTTTCGCCGTCGCGGGCTGCCTGATGTATGGCGGCTATGCCGTGGTCGCGCTCAACGCCACGCCCGGCGCGTTCTTCTCCTTCATGACCGCATTCCTGATGGCGACCGAGCCGGCCAAGCGGCTGGCCCGGCTCAACATCGATCTCAACAGCCAGCTGGTCGGCGCCCGCATGCTGCTCGAGGTCGTCGACAGCCCCGCGAGCGAGCAGTCCGACGATGACAAGCCGGCGCTGAAGCTGAAAGATGCCCGCATCGAGCTGCGCGACGTCAGCTTCTCCTACCGCTCGGGCGAGACCGTGCTCAACCGCATGAGCTTCGTCGCCGAGCCCGGCAAGGTGACTGCGCTGGTCGGCCCCTCCGGCGGCGGCAAGTCGACGGTGCTGGGGCTGCTCCTGCGCTTCTACGAGGTGACGCAGGGCGACATCGTGATCGACGGCCAGTCGATCTCGTCGGTCTCGCGCAAATCGTTGCGCGCCCAGACCGCCTATGTCGGCCAGGACGTCTACCTGTTCCGCGACACCATTCGCAACAACATCGCCTTCGGCAAGCCGGGCGCCAGCGAGGACGAGATCGTCGAGGCGGCGAAGGCGGCTTGCGCGCACGACTTCATCACGGGCTTTCCGCTCGGCTACGACACGCCCGTCGGCGAGCACGGCACCCAGCTCTCGGGCGGACAGCGCCAGCGCATTGCGGTTGCGCGCGCGCTGCTCAAGAACGCGCCGATCATCCTCTTGGACGAAGCCACCGCAGCCCTCGATTCCGAATCCGAGCGGCAGGTGCAGGAGGCGATCGAGCATCTCTGCCAGAACCGCACCACCATCGTGATCGCGCACCGCCTGCACACCATCATGCACGCAGACAGCATCCTGGTGATCGAAGGCGGCGAGATCGTCGAGCAGGGCTGCCATGACGAGCTGCTCCGTCGCGGCGGCCGCTACGCCTCGTTCTTCCGCCTGCAACATCACGACGCCGGCGCTCTGGCGCCGATCAGCGCAACCGCATAGAGTTCGTTTCACCTCAAGAGCAGCGAGACCCGCATGAACGCCGCCTCCTACGTCATCCCGCTTCCGCCCCAGGCTTCGCTTCCCGTCGTCGGCGAGAGCGGCCGTTATCCGGTGCGCCGCATCTGGTGCGTCGGCCGCAACTATCTCGAGCACATTCGCGAGATGGGCAATGACGAGCGCGCCCCGCCGTTCTTCTTCGCCAAGCATGCCGACATGCTGGTGCCCGACGGCGCCACCATTCCCTATCCGCCTCTGACCAAGGATCTGCATCACGAGGTCGAGCTGGTCGTCGCGATGAAGAGCGGTGGACTGAACATTCCCGCCGACAAGGCTCTGGACCACGTCTACGGCTACGCCGTCGGCATCGATCTCACCCGCCGCGACCTCCAACTCGCCTCGCGCAAGAAGGAGCGCCCGTGGGAGATCGGCAAGTCGTTCGACTATTCGGCGCCCTGCTCCGCGCTGCAGCCGGCCTCGAAGATCGGCCATCCTTCCAAGGGCAAGATCTGGCTGACGGTCAACGGCAAGGAAGCGCAGAAGGGCGACCTCACCGAATTGATCTGGAACGTGCCCGAGATCATCTGGCAGCTCTCCCAGCAGGTGAAGCTCGCCGCCGGCGACATCATCATGACCGGCACGCCCGCCGGCGTGTCGCAGCTCCAGCCTGGCGACAAGCTCGAATGCGGCGTCGACGGCATCGGCACGCTGAAGGTCAGCATCGGCCAGCCGGAGTAAGGCTCGCTGCAGCTCGAACTCAAAAGGCCCCGGAATGGGGCCTTTTGCATGTCGATCGTGCACGCGGTCGAGCTACCAGGCCTTCACCGGCCGATTGGCGTGGCTCGCCTGCGGCACACCGCGATTGAGCGACATGTGCGAATGCACGCACAGCCAGCCATCGCCGTTCCTCGAAAACACCATCGTCGCGCGGCCCGGGCGTGCGAACGTGCTGCCATCGGGATGATAGCCCGTGCTCGTCCACGGCGCGACGACGGTTGCCATCATGCCGTCCGGTGATGCCAGAACGGACGCCTGATCGAGGACGAAGCGGAAGTCGGTCGTCTTCGGCCAAACGTTATCCCATTGGGTTTTGACCCATTGATCGAGGCCGGGGATGACGTCGTTATGGGTTCCGAAGGCGAGCACGTCGGGATGGATGAGCGGCCTCGCCGAGGCGTAATCGACGTCGCGGACATAACTCGCGAAGGTGTCCAGCCATCGGCGGAAGAACTGCATGATCTCAGCATTCGCGGTCGGCAACGAGGCCATCACCTGCTCCAATTCGGCAACTCAATCGCGGCGATCTTTGTTGCCACGGGCCGGACTATCCAGCAAGATTTGCGCGCCGGGATCACTCGATCGCTACAGGGGTAACGTCACAGCCGGGTTCGATGCTTCGACATCGGCCGGCTCCATTTTGTGGGAGCCAGATTCATGAACCGCGTCCTTCTGCTCGCAGCCTCCCTCCTCCTCACCAACAGCGCGGCCGGCGCACAGTCCAGTCAACCCTATGTCGGCCTCGAGAAGCGCCCCATCAAGGCGCTGTCACAGCAACAAATCGACGATCTCCGCGCCGGACGCGGGATGGGCCTGGCTCTTGCTGCGGAGCTCAATGGATATCCCGGTCCCAGCCACGTACTCGAGCTCAGTGATCGTCTCGACCTGACCGCCGATCAGCGCGCCGAGGTTCAACGGCTGTTCGATGCCATGAAACAGGAAGCCGTTCCGCTGGGTAACAAGCTCGTCGAGCAAGAGAGAGCGCTGGTACACCTCTTCTCGTCCCGTGCGATCACATCGGAAGCGCTCAAGACCAGCATCGGGGCCATTGCCGAAACTCAGGGGCAGCTCCGCGAGAGCCACCTCAAATACCACCTATCAACCGGTGTCTTGCTCGATCAGAGCCAGATGCAGCGGTATGCAGAGTTACGAGGCTATCAGCGTCCCGACGGCTCCGCAGGGCACAAGCACAAGCACCATCACTAGACAATGCCGACCGAGATCAGACGATCGCGCCAGGGCGGATCGAGATGAGGCATGGCGGACCAAGCTTCGCTGATCCGCGCCCCGTGCATTTGCCTCAATTCAGTGCCGAATACACGATCAGCCCGAGGATCAGCGCCGTCAGCGAGTATTTCAGCGTGTAGTAGACGTTGCGGTTCCACTCCTTCACCTTGCGGCTGGCGAGGTGGATTTCGTAGAGCTTGCCGAACACCTTGTTGAGCACGCCGACGTGCTCACCATCGACATTCTGCGTCGCCGACGCCTTGACGATGTGATGGCTGACCCAGCGGTTGATCGCGGTCATGAAGCCGTACTTCATCGGGCGCTCGACGTCGCAGAACAGGATGATGCGGTTGACGTCGGTCGCATTCTCGGCACTGTGGATGAAGGTCTCGTCGAACATGAAGGCCTCGCCATCGCGCCAGACGCATTCGACGCCATCGACGAGGATCCGGCACTTGTTCGAGTTCGGCGTGACCAGGCCGAGGTGATAGCGCAGAGAGCCGGCGAAGGGATCACGGTGAGCGCCGAGCTTGCCGCCGGGCGGCAGTATCGCGAACATCGCGCCATGCACGCTCGGGATCGATTTGAGCAGCTCCACCGTCTTCGGGCACAGCGTGTTCGCCGACGGCAGAAAGTCGTCGTACCATTTCAGGTAAAACCGCTTCCAGCCGCTCTTGAAGAACGAGTAGAAGCCCCAGTCGTTGTTCTTCGCCGCCGCGCGGATAAAACCTTCATCGAACAGGCACACGGCTTCAGCTCCGGAAACTGATCGACCGAGATCACCGGCTTGTTCGGCACCGCCGAGCCCGCATACATCAGCACATTGTAAGGTGCGAGATAGGTCGAGTGATCGCCGAGCTGGCGCGCGAAGCGCAGCCGCTCCTTGCCGCGGAAGTGGACGTAAATCGTCGAAGCCGCAAGCACGTACAAAATGACGAGCTGCGGCGCAAAAAGCTGTTTCAACATTTCCCCAATCCCCAAGTGACCCAGCCGGGGTGTCGTGTAGGCCGACCCGGCCGGAGCGGCAAGATATTCCCGCTGGGTTGCAATCACGCCGGGGAGAGCAAGGGGATGGACTGGGGTCCAAACCGGCCGAAACGAGGCGATCAAGCCCGCGACAGCGCCTGCAGGCCCTTGAAGGTCAGGCGCTTGGGGTCGGTGACGCCGGCGAGGTAGAGGCGGCGGATGAAGGCGATGACGGCGTCGCGGTCGCAATCGGTCAGCGCGACGACGGCGTCGACCGCTATTCTCTGGGCTTCCATTGGGCTCACCTCGGCCTTGCGAGTAACCCCGGCCGAGACAGGCTAGGACTCATCCGTTAAATCGGCGTTAACCGTTTCGGAACCATCGCCGATTCAGCCGCCCCGCCGTATACGCGAAAACGCGCATTGCGGAGGCATGAAGCGGCTCAGCGCGCCTTGATGCTCTGCTTCAGCAGCGCAAACTGCTTCTTCAGCCGGGGCACGGCGAAGTCGGTGAAGGCGCGCACCTTGGGCACCGAAAGCCGGCCCTGCGGGCAGATCAGATGCGCCGGCATCTCCGGATCCTCGTCGTCCGCCAGCACGATCTCGAGCTCGCGGCGCGCGACCTGCTCGGCCACTTGATACGAATACATCCGCGCCACGCCGCGCCCGGCCACAGTGGAGGCCACTGCCGCATAGGTGCTGTTGACGACGAGCCGCGGGGTGAACTGCACGGTGCGCGGTGCCGATGAGCCCCGCTGCGGCGCAAAGGTCCAGGAATTGGGCAGATGCGCCATCGCGACGATCTGGTGTTTGGCGAGATCGCCCGGCTCGGTGATGCGCGGATGCTGTTTCAGGTAGCGGGGAGCTGCCACCACGACGCGGCTGATCCCGCCGACCCGCATCGCCACCATCGCCGAATCCGCCAGCGGACCGATGCGAAGCGCGATATCGACGCCTTCCTCGATCAGATTGACGGCACGGTCGAACAGCAGGAGTTTTGCCGACACGGTCGGATAGGCGTCGAGAAACGCGTCGAGGATCGGCCGCAGTACCATCTCGCCGGAGACCACCGGAGCGGTGATCGTGAGCAGACCACGCGGAGCCGTGCGCGGTCCGGCCGCGATGTCCTCGGCCTCCTCCAGATCGGTGAGCACGCGGCGGCAGATCGCGACATAACGCTCGCCTTCCTCGCTCAGCTTGATCGAACGTGTCGTCCGGTGCAGCAGCTCGGCGCCGACCCGATGCTCCAGAAAGGCGATGGCGCGGCTCACCGCCGCCGGCGAGCGGCCGAGCTTGCGTCCTGCGGCAGCCAAACTGCCCTCGTCCACCGCAAGGACAAACACCTTCATCGCGTCCAAACGATCCATGCGCTCGCCGCACCCCCCCTGAGATTTCGGCTGAAAGCTAGGCGTTTGCGCCGGCTGCGACAACCTCCGCAAAGATCGATCCGGCATTCGTTCGCGCCGCGAAAGAGTGTCTGCCGGGCAGCGGATATTCGCAAGCAAGCCGCCGCAGCGTACCTCAACGCCCAAGCCAGCCGCCGCTGGCGCAGGTTTTCAAGCCAACAACAGGAGCCCGTCATGGGTATCGAGCAGAAGGTCGCCATCATCACCGGTGCATCGCAGGGTATCGGCGCCGCCCTGGTCCAGGGTTTTCGCGACCGCAACTATCGCGTCGCCGCAACGGCGCGCTCCATCAAGCCGTCGGGTGACGACGACGTCCTCGCCGTTGCAGGCGACATCGCCGACCGGTCCACCGCAGAGCGCGTGGTGTCGCAAGCGATCGCCCGCTTCGGCCGGATCGACACGCTGGTCAACAACGCGGGCATCTTCGTCGCAAAACCGTTCACGCAGTACACGGCCAAGGACTATGCCGCAGTGATGGGCACCAATGTCGCGGGCTTCTTCAACATCACGCAGCTCGCCATCGCCGAAATGGAGAAGCAGGGGTCTGGCCACCTCGTCCAGATCACGACGACGCTGGTCGATCAGGCCAATTCGAATGTGCCCTCGGTGCTGGCCTCGCTGAGCAAGGGCGGGCTGAACGCCGCGACCAAGTCGCTCGCGATCGAATACGCCAGGCGCGGCATCCGCGTGAATGCGGTGTCGCCCGGCATCATCAAGTCGCCGATGCATCCGGTCGCGACGCACGCGCAGCTCGACGCGCTGCACCCGGTCGGCCACATGGGCGAGATGTCCGACATCGTCGATGCCGTGCTCTATCTCGAACGTGCCTCCTTCGTCACCGGCGAGATCCTGCATGTCGACGGCGGCCAGAGCGCCGGCCACTGAGCGGAGGAGAACGACAATGCCCATCGTCACCATTCAAGTGACCCGCGAGGGAACGGCGCCGGGTGCGGCGTCGCTCACGGCGGAGGAGAAGGCCGCACTGATCAAGGGCTCGAGCGAGCTGCTGCGCGATGTGCTCGGCAAGCCGCTCGAGTCCACCTTCGTCGTGATCGAGGAAGTCGACACCGACAATTGGGGCTGGGGCGGCCTGCCCGTGCAGGAATTCCGCCGTCACCGCGCCACCCAGGCAGGATGATCTGCACGCCGTCGCGCGCAAGAGGATGACATGATCTCGGCGCGATCGTCGGCCCGCTCGTCACCGGCCATCTCGGCGAGGATCTATGCGCAAAGCGGCGGAGACTATCTCGTCCTGTTCTGCCTCGGTGGCGGTGCGGTGGTACTGGCACTGGCAATCGATCTCGGCGGCGCCCTGATCATCCCGCGCAGATCCTGAGCGGGATGATGGCAGGCGAACTGCATCAACTGGCACTGGGCTTTGTCATGCCTTGAGCAAGCGATCTCAGCAACTCGGTTTGCTTCAGGACCAACTCACATTGCTTTCGCGCATGCGTGCCCGACAGCTCAACCAACTCCGCCAGCGTTTTTGCACGGCCTAGCTCCCGCGCATACTCCAAGGTCGCGCCCGCATTGACCTTCATCAGTTCGAGCACGACGGTGCGACACTCGGCTGCCGTCCCAATCGCGTCGATGAGATCGCTTTCCGCGACGACGGCTTCATTGGCCTCTGAACTCACACTGGCCAGCCGTGACTTTGCGAGGTCGTTGGCGTAGTTGAGCGTAGCGCTCATGCCGTCCAAAGCGCGGGCTTGATACTCCTTGACCATGTCCACGATGAGATCCGTGGTGGTGCTGCTCGGAGGTTCAGGTGTTGCAACGATGACGCTGGCCGCTTCTTGTACCGGAACAGTCATCGGAGCAGGTGCTTCTTGCGCGATCTGCGGCGCATCCTGGGGGAAGACGACCACTGGGCCCGGCGGCATGGCCAAGCCCTCGTCGACCGCACGACTCACTTCCGCGGCCAGTTCCAGCAGCGAGCGACGCCCGGTGCGTGCAACGTCAGCAGGCAGCTTTGAGCGCGCCTTTCCCATAATCATCCGACTCCTCGGCCAAGTGCGCCGCGATCCAACCCCACAAACTTACAATTTCGTCCGAAGCTTTGCCGGCCGGTGCGAACTCCGTCACGCCCAACCCTGCTCCGAGTGCATCCTGGTGATCGTTACGCTGCGCAATAAACGGGAGTGCAAGCACGCCGAGCGAGCTTAGCGATGTGGCAGCTTCGCTCAGCCGGCACCCTCGCGTCGGTGCCTGATTGAGGATGAAGGCAAATCGGCGGTTGAGCCTGCGAATGGCGATCAGTGTGGGAATTGCCGCTTCGATGTCGGCCGGGCTCGGACGCGCCGGGATGAGACAGAGATCGGCGCAGGCGATGACGCGCATCGCCAGGCTGTTGGTCGTGGCAGCTGTATCGATGATGGCAAGCCAGACGCCTTCGGCCTTCAGCCGCGCGATCAACGGTTCGATCTCGGCAGGATCGGCAACGCGCTCGACGCGGGGATAGGGATGATCGCGGCGCTCTTTCCATTTCGAGATCGTACCTTGCGCGTCCGCTTCAATGAGAACGACGCGCTCAGCGCGCTCCATTGCTGCCACCGCCAGTCCAACGGACAGCGTACTCTTGCCGCTTCCGCCTTTTTGCGTGACCAGGGCAAGGACGTGCATGTCCTGCGCTCCCCTTAAGACGGCGACTACGCGGAACTCAGACGTTGTCGGAACTAAACTTCTTGCAGCGCAAAAATACTACCGCAAGTCGCGATTCGTCTCAAGCGAACGCAAGGCTATCGCGGTATCCTACGTGGCAAGATCAGGAATACTGCATCACGCCGTCGTCGATCCGGCCGAAGCGCAACGAGACGATGTCGAGCGCGTAGTTCTGGTGGAGCCGCCAGGGCCGCTTCGAGCCCTGCTTCGGCATCTTGGCGATCGAGCGCTGCACGTAACCCGAGGTGAAATCGAGCGAAGGCTGCGCGGTGATGGTGGGATCATCGTTGTGCGGCATGCACTGGCGGAAATTGTGCCGGTCCATGTAATTGATGAGGCGGCAGACATATTCGCAGGTGAGGTCGCATTTCAGCGTCCAGGACGCATTGGTGTAACCGAAGGCCGAGGCCATGTTCGGCACGTCGGCATACATCATGCCCTTGTAGGTCAGCGTGTTGGCGAAATCGACGGAGCGGCCGTCGACGCTGACCTCGAGGCCACCGGCGACCTGGAGCACCAGCCCGGTCGCCGTCACGATGATGTCGGCCGCCAGCTCGCGGCCGTCCTTCAGGCGGATGCCGTCATGCGTGAAGGTGTCGATCTCGCTGGTGACTACGCTGGCGCGCTGCTCGCGGATCGCCTTGAAGAGGTCGCCATCGGGCACGAGGCACAGCCGCTGGTCCCAGGGATTGTAGCGCGGCGTGAAGTGGGTCGCGACGTCGTAGTCCGGGCCGAGCGCGATTCTCGCGCCCTTGAGGATGAGATCCTTCACCTTCGCCGGCCTGCTCCGGCTCAGCTGGAAGAAGAACATCCCCCACATCACGTTGCGCCAGCGGATCAGGTGATAGGCGAACTTCGCCGGCAGATTGCGGCGCAGCTTGTTGGCGAGGATATCCTGTGCCGGCCGCGACACCACATAGGTCGGCGAGCGCTGCAGCATGGTGACCTGCGCCGCCTGCTTGGCGAGCTCCGGCACCAGCGTCACCGCTGTCGCGCCCGAGCCGATCACGACGACACGTTTGCCCGCGTAGTCGATGTCCTCGGTCCATTTCTGCGGATGCACGATGCGGCCGGCGAAATCAGCGGCGCCCTTGAACTCCGGCGTATAGCCCGCTTCGTATTTGTAATAGCCCGAGCACATGAACAGGAAGTTGCAGGTGAAGCGCACCACCTCGGTCGCGCCCTCGCTCGTGATGTGCTCGGCTTCGACGGTCCAACGAGCATCCGGCGTCGACCACGCCGCGCGCTTGACGCGGTAGTGGAAGCGGATGTGCTTGTCGATGCCGTTCTCGCTAGCAGTCTCGCGCACATAGTTCAGGATCTGCGGCCCGTCGGCGATCGCCTTCGGATCGGTCCACGGCTTGAACGAATAGCCGAGGGTGAACATGTCGCTGTCGGAGCGGATGCCGGGATAGCGGAAGAGGTCCCAAGTGCCGCCGATGCAATCGCGTCTCTCGAGGATGACGTAGCTCTTGGCCGGACACTTGGTCTGCAGATGATAGCCGGCGCCGATGCCTGATAGCCCGGCGCCGACGATCAGCACGTCGAAATGTTCTTGTTGCATGGTTTCCTCCGCCGGCGCGGATTGTCCGCCTGCCGCTGCTGGCCGTCAATCGGCAATCAACGTGCCGCAACTGCAAAGCGAGTTGAATTCCATGCCCCGAAACAACAAAGCCCCGGATCGCTCCGGGGCTTTGCGTCGATGGTTGGTCGAACCGGCGGATCAATACCGGTAATGATCGCTCTTGTACGGGCCTTCCGGCTTCACGCCGATATAGTCGGCCTGGTCCTTGCGGAGCTCGGTGAGCTTGACGCCGATCTTGGAGAGGTGCAGGCGGGCGACCTTCTCGTCGAGCGTCTTGGGCAGCACGTAGACCTTCTTCTCGTACTTGCCGTCCTTGTTGTTGGCGAACAGCTCGATCTGCGCCAGCGTCTGGTTGGTGAAGGACGCCGACATCACGAAGGACGGATGGCCCATCGCGTTGCCGAGGTTCACGAGGCGGCCCTCCGACAGCAGGATGATGCGGTGCTTGTCGGGGAACTCGATCTCGTCGACCTGCGGCTTGATGTTGGTCCACTTCAGATTGCGCAGAGACGCGATCTGGATCTCGTTGTCGAAGTGGCCGATGTTGCAGACGATGGCGCGATCCTTCATCGCGCGCATGTGCTCGATGGTGATGATGTCCTTGTTGCCGGTGGCGGTGACGAAGATGTCGGCCCGCGGCGCGGCGTCTTCCATGGTCACGACCTCGTAGCCTTCCATCGCCGCCTGCAGCGCGCAGATCGGATCGACCTCGGAGACCATGACGCGGCAGCCGGCCTGGCGCAGCGAGGCGGCCGAGCCCTTGCCGACGTCGCCGAAGCCGGCGACCATCGCGACCTTGCCCGACAGCATCACGTCGGTGCCGCGGCGGATGCCGTCGACCAGCGATTCACGGCAGCCATAGAGGTTGTCGAACTTCGACTTGGTGACGCTGTCGTTGACGTTGATGGCCGGCCACAGCAGCGTGCCTGCCTTCTGCATGTCATAGAGACGATGCACGCCCGTCGTGGTCTCCTCGGAAACGCCCTTGATGCTGTTGGCGATCCCGGCGAAGTAGCCCTTCGGCTTTTCCTTGAGCTGCTTCTTCAGAAGCGCGAAGAACACTTCCTCTTCCTCGGAGCCGGGCTTGTCGAGGAAGGCGGTGTCGCCGTTCTCGGCGCGCAGACCGAGATGGACATACATGGTGGCGTCGCCGCCGTCATCGAGGATCATGTTCGGGTGACCGCCGCCGTGCCAGTCGAACAGCTTGGCGGTGTAGTCCCAGTACTCGGTCAGCGTCTCGCCCTTGACGGCAAAGACGGGAATGCCGGCGGCGGCGATCGCAGCGGCAGCGTGATCCTGCGTCGAATAGATGTTGCAGGAGACCCAGCGGATGTCGGCGCCGAGCGCGGCGAGCGTCTCGATCAACACGCCGGTCTGGATCGTCATGTGCAGCGAGCCGGCGATGCGCGCGCCCTTCAGCGGCTGCTTCGGGCCGTACTCCTCGCGGGTGGCCATCAGGCCGGGCATCTCGGTCTCGGCCAGCGAGAGCTCCTTGCGGCCGAAATCGGCGAGCGAAATGTCCTTGACGATGTAATCGGTGAAGCCGGGCTTCGCGTTCATGTCTGTTTCCTAATCAGTGAGGCTGGCGTGTCAGTAGCAAGGCAAGCTGAACGCTATGTGGCACCATTCTCCCTCTCCCCGTTCTTACGGGGAGAGGGCCGGGGTGAGGGGCTCTATCCAAGCACCGAGCTTGCGGAGAGTCCCCCTCACCCGCCGCTTCGCGGCGACCTCTCCCCGCAAGCGGGGCGAGGTAAGAGCGTTAGAGCGCGCGCTTGAGCTGCTCGACGAGATCGGTCTTCTCCCAGGAGAAGCCGCCCTCGTTGTCGGGCGTGCGGCCGAAATGGCCGTAGGCCGAGGTGCGCGCGTAGATCGGCCGGTTGAGATCGAGATGAGTGCGGATGCCGCGCGGGGTGAGGTCCATCGCCTTGGCGGCGGCCTTCTCGAGCTGGTCTTCCGAAACCTTACCGGTGCCGTGGGTGTCGATGTAGATCGACAGCGGGCGCGCCACGCCGATGGCGTAGGCGAGCTGCAGCGTGCAGCGGTCGGCAAGACCGGCGGCGACGATGTTCTTGGCGACGTAGCGCGCGGCATAGGCCGCGGAGCGGTCGACCTTGGTCGGATCCTTGCCGGAGAACGCGCCGCCGCCATGCGGGGCCGCGCCGCCATAGGTGTCGACGATGATTTTGCGGCCGGTCAGGCCGGAATCGCCGTCGGGACCGCCGATGTAGAACTTGCCGGTGGGGTTGATGTGCCAGATCGTCTTCGGCGTGATCCAGTCTTTCGGCAGCGCCTCGCGCACATAGGGCTCGACGATGTCACGAATCTGCTTGGACGAGATGTCCTCGACCAGGTGCTGGTGGGAGACCACGATCTCGCGCACGCCGACCGGCTTGCCGTTCTCGTACTGCACGGTCACCTGGCTCTTGGAGTCCGGACCCAGCACCTTTTCCTTGCCGGAGTGACGGGCTTCGGAGATGAGGCGGAGGATCTTGTGGGCGTAGAAGATCGGCGCCGGCATCAGATCGGGCGTCTCGTTGGTGGCGTAGCCGAACATGATGCCTTGGTCGCCCGCGCCTTCTTCCTTGACCTCGCCCGGCTGCAGCGCATCGACGCCCTGGGCGATGTCAGCCGATTGCGGGTGCAGGAGGATCTCGATGTCGCAGGTCTTCCAGTGGAAGCCTTCCTGCTCGTAGCCGATGTCCTTGATCGCGCCGCGCACGACGCCCTCGATCTGCTCGTTGGTCACCGACTTCGGGCCGCGGGTCTCGCCGGCGATCACCACCTTGTTGGTGGTCGCGAGCGTCTCGCAGGCTGCGCGGATCTGCCAGGGGTCGATGCCCGCCTTCGGCCCTTCACGGTAGAACAGGTCGACGATCTCATCGGAGATCCGGTCACAGACCTTGTCCGGATGGCCCTCGGACACGGACTCGCTGGTGAAGAGATAGGACGCGCGCATCAGTAACCCCTTGTTCCGCCGCTAGCCGGCGGGCGTTTGCGATGTTTACTTTTGATGATGTCAATCACGCCGGCGCGAGATGACGTAGGATTCGTCGAGAAACCAGAGCCCGTTGTACTTCCGCAGCACATCCCTGGCGGCATCCAGAGTGCGGCCGCTTTGAGTCATTTCTGTCAATCGGTCGTCCTCAATCTGAGCGACATACACCGCCGCATTCCACGCTGCAAAGGCCGTCGAGGTTCCGATGGTGCCGGTGACCTCGTTGGGCAGAGCTTCCATATCATACCTGAAGATCGAACGATTGTCCGCGTATGCATTAAAATTTAAGTCGCGGCCCACCGATCCAAGTTCATACTTAACGGCACGCAGTAGCTCATGACGGCTGACTGAGAAAGGGTTTTCTCCCGGCCAGATCGCCTGGATCATTTCCATACCTGGATCCTGCCCATGGGAGTGGATTCCGATCAGCCTGCCGCCCGGCCGCAGCGCCCGCGCCAGAGGTGCAATGATCCGCTTGGCCCGGAAATTGACCGATGACAGGGCCCGGTAGGGCTGGGATGCGATGACGAGGTCGAAATTGGCCTCAGTCTGGCCCGGCCGCGGAATGGTCGAATCCAGCAGGAACCTGTGGTCCTCGCGATAGAGCACGAGAACGACAGGCCGCTCGTAGAGCGGCATGGCCGTGCGTGAGCTGATCGCAGCGCGCCAGTTCTGCTCCAGAAACGGCCTCAGCTCCGCGATCTGCTGCTCGAACTCGCCCGACGAAGCGCCGCGGAGCGGCACCTCGTGCCAGACGGTGGCAGCGGCTGCAGCAGGCGATGCTGGGGTCAGCCAGGGCGCCTCGGCGTAGAACATGTTGGTGAACACGAACACCGATGCCGGGTGCTCGAAAATGCGGTCCGGCACCTTCTCCAGCGTCAGGCGCAAATCCTCCAGGCTGAGCTCCTTGCCCGCGACGTAGAACGGCATGTGCGGAAAGCGCTGGTGCGTGGCGCGCAGCACCCGCGCCAGCACCGTTCCGTCGCCGACGCCGGCGTCGAACAGACGCAGCGCCGGCGGGCGCGGATGGATCGAGGCAAGCTCGAGCGCGACGCGGTCCGCGATCACCCGCTTTTCGCTGCAGGTGTGGACGAACAGCAGGTATTTCTGACGGTTCTCGAAGAAGCGGAAATTGCCGCGCGGATCGCGCTTCTCGGGCGGCACTTGAAGTCCCCGCGGCGGCGGCACGCCGCCGGCCATTGACGCCGCCATATAGGCCTGGATCCGCTCCAGCGTGTCGATGGTGATGCGCTTTCCCTCGCGCAGGCGGTGCACCAGCTTCCCATCGTTCACCGCACGCCGGCCGAACGTCGATTCCGCCATGTCCGCCTTGCGGCAGAAGTCGGTGATCTGGCTCAGGATTTCGTCGTTCTTCATGAGTGGGAAATCGGTGGGCAGACGGATTGGGACCAATCTCCTAGCAAAATCTGCCCACTGAGGGAATAGCGGATCCAAGCGCCTCCTTCACAGTTTGCTCCGTCCGCGAGCCGCGCCCCACTCTGGCCCCGCCGAGCAACAGCTGGCGCTTCTCCTCTGATCGCGTCCTTACCGTGCGCGCCTGCCCGGTCGCCCTGCTCGCCGCGATCCTGTGGTCCGCCCGCGGTCGGGCAGGCACGCACAATCAGCTCGAGCCGAGCTGCACGGCGGACACGACGCCGGCGGACAAGATGATCAATGCCTGCGAAGGAATCATCGCGTGGGAGATGCAGGGGCACGGCCCGCCGAGCGGCACGAGCTCAATCGCGGCAAAGCCAGGCGCGGCAAGGTGATCTCGACCACGAAGAACAAGCACGTGCCCATGGTCGAACTCCTCTCTGTTGGGTCTATCTGGCGGAGAAAGTGACTCGTGCCCGGACGCAGCGCAGCGCTTCTCAGCGGTGCGCTGCAGAGCTGAGGCCTATAGCTCCGCGCAGCAAGTCGAGCAGCATGGATCCCGGCTCTGCGCAGCAACGCTGGAGCGTTGCTGCGCGTCCGGGACACGGGTGAGCCTTAACGGCGGAGCCTTACTGCCCCCACACTTCCTTCGCGATCTCGACCGCGAGGCTGAGCTTGGCCCACTGCTCCTCCTCGGAGAGGATGTTGCCCTCTTCCGTCGAGGCAAAGCCGCATTGCGGCGACAGCGCGAGCTGCTCCAGCGGGGCGAACTTGGCGGCTTCTTCCAGGCGGCGCTTGATGTCGTCCTTCTTCTCGAGCTCGCCGAACTTCGAGGTGATGACGCCGACCACGACGACCTTGTTACCCTTGGGCAGGAAGCGCAGCGGCTCGAAACCGCCGGCCCGGTCGGAGTCGTACTCCAGGAAATAGCCGTCGTAATTGGTGCCGGCGAGCATGGTCTCGGCCACCGGCTCGTAGCCACCCGAAGAAATCCAGGTCGAACGGAAATTGCCGCGGCAGACGTGGGTCGTCACCACCATGTCGGCCGGCTTCTCCGCCAGCGCGTAGTTGATGATGCGCGCATAGATCTGTTGCAGCCCATCCGGATTATCGCCGCGCTCGCGTGCCTTCTGCAATTCGTCCTGCGAGCAGAGATAGGCCCAGACGGTGTCGTCGAACTGGAGATAGCGGCAACCGGCGTCGTAGAACGCCTTCACGGCCTTGCGGTAGGTCTTGCCGAGATCTTCGTAGAAGGCGTCGAGATCGGGATAAACCTCCTTGGAGATCGACTTGCGCCCGCCGCGGAAGTGGAGCACCGCCGGCGAGGGAATCGTCATCTTGGCGGTGACGTGGGCCTGGTCCGCGATCTTCTTCAGAAAGCGGAAGTGGTCCAGCATCGGGTGGCTGTCGGGAAAGTCGAGCTTGCCGATGACGCGGACCGCATCGTGACGGGTCTGCACGCCCGTGAACTGGATGCCGGTGTCGGGGTGAAACAGCTCGCAGCCGGTGAGCTTGGCCAGGAAGTCGAAATGCCACCAGGAGCGGCGGAATTCGCCGTCGGTCGCGAGCTTCAGCCCGATCGAGGCCTGCTTGTGCACGACCTTCTCGATCTCCACGTCCTCGATCTTGCGCAGATCGTCGGCCGAGATCTCGCCCTTTTCCAGCCGGCTACGGGCTTCCTTGATCTTGGGCGGACGCAGGAGGCTGCCGACCTCGTCGGCGCGGAAGGGGGCTTTGGTTCGCTGCATGTGTCACTCCCTGGACATCTTAGTGGGCCGCCGCCCCGGCGACGCCGAGATGGCGCTCCAGGACAGAGGGGTCGGTCTTCAGCGCGGCGCTCGGAGCGTCGTGGACGATCGTTCCGCGCTCCAATATCACAACGCGATCGGCGAGCCCCAAGATCTTTTGGGCATTCTGCTCGACGATGATCGAGCAGATACCTCCGGACCGGGTGATGGTCCCGATCGCCTTCAAGAGTTCCTCGACGATGATGGGCGCAAGGCCCTCGGTCGGCTCGTCCAGCAGCAGGACTTTCGGATTGAGGGTAAGTGCGCGGCCGATCGCCAGCATCTGCTGCTCGCCGCCGGAGAGTTGGTTGCCGAAATTGCTCCGTCGCTCCTTCAGCCGCGGGAACATCTCGTAGACCTTCTCGACCGTCCAGGGACCGGGCTGCGCTACGGCGGTCATGTTCTCTTCCACCGTCAGCGAGCGGAAGATGTTACGCTCCTGCGGCACCCAGCCGATGCCGGCGCGCGCCCGCTGGTCGGGCCGCATCGCCGTGACATCAGTGCCGGCCAGCGCAATGGAGCCTGCGAAGCGGCGCGTGACGCCGACGATGGAGTTGATCAGCGTGGTCTTGCCGGTGCCGTTGCGCCCGAGCAGCGCCAGCACCTGTCCTTCGGCGAGACGGAGCGTCATCTTCGGCAGCACCACCGCCTCGCCGTAGCCGGCGCGAAGCGAATCGATCGCGAGCAGGTCAGACATCGACCGCCTCCTCGCCGAGATAGACCGCCTTCACCTGCGGATCGCGCGCGACCTCTTCGGGCGGGCCTTCGGTCAGCAGCGCGCCCGAGACCAGCACCGAGATGCGATCAGCAAAGGAGAACACGAGGTCCATGTCGTGCTCGATCAGGAGCACGGTGACGTCCCGCGGCAGGCTGCCCACAACGGCGAGAATGTCGTGGCGCTCGCTCTCGGGCACGCCGGCGGCGGGCTCGTCGAGAAGCAGCACGCGCGGTTTGGCCGCAATGGCCACCGCGATCTCGAGCAGGCGCTGCTTGCCGTAGGGCAGCGTCACGGTCTCTTCGTTCATGACGTCGAGCAGATGGAAGCGGGAGAGCAGATCGGCGGTCTCGCCATTGACGTCACTGCGCGTGCCCATCCGTCGCCACCAGTCGCCGCCATGGCCGAGGCGCTCGGAGACCGCGAGCCCGATGGTCTCGAGCGGCGTGAGATCAGGATAGAGCTGATTGATCTGGAAGGTGCGCGACAGTCCGCGCAGCACGCGCTTGTGCACCGGCAGATCGGTGATGTCCTGACCTTCGAGCAAGATGCGGCCCGAGTTCGGCTTCAGCACGCCCGTGAGCTGGTTGATGACCGTGGTCTTGCCGGCACCGTTCGGGCCGATCAGCGCGTGGCGGGCGCCCTGCTCGACCTTCAAGGACAGATCGCGGGTGACGCGCAGGCCGCCGAACTGCTTCTCGAGATTTTGGGTTTCGAGCGCGATGGTCATGAATCGCTCTCCGGCACGGCAACGATCGCATTGCGCCCCGCAATCCGCCCGATGATCAGGTTCGGCACATACAGCACCCAGCGATGCAGGCGCTGGCGGCCGACCAGCACGATCACGACCAGCACGAGGCCGATCCAGAACTGCCAGTATTGCGGCGTGATGGTCGAGAACAATTCCTGGAGCAAGCGGAAGATCACCGCGCCGATCAGCCCGCCATAGAGATAGCCGGTGCCGCCGATGACCAGCACCAGCATCAGGTCCGCGGAGCGCTCCATAGAAAACACGTCCAGCGAGGCGATCGCGGTCGTCTGGGTGAACAGCGCCCCGGCAATGCCGGCATAGAACGCAGCCAGCGTATAGATCGCGACCAGGCGACGGTTGACCGGAATGCCAATGGCGGCGGCCCGGAGGGGATTGTTCTTGATGGCGCGCAGCGACAGGCCGAACGGGGAATGCACGACGCGGCGGGCGAACAGGAACAACAGGAACAACACGGCCAGCGAATAGAAGAATCCGGCCTTGCCGAACATGTCGAACGGGATCTCGCCGAAGATCGGCTGCATCTCGATGCCCTGCAGGCCGTCGGTTCCGCCGGTGATATTGGAGAAGCGCTCGGCGAGCGCTTCCAGCAGCAACGCAATGCCGAGCGTCACCATCAGGCGCGTCAGGTCGACGCCGCGGATCACCAGAAAGCTGGTGGCAAAGCCGAGCACCATGGCGGCAAGGCCGGCGACGATCAGCGCCAGCACGGGCTCCTTGACGATGCCGTGCAGCGCCAGCAGCCCCGCGGCATAGGCGCCGACGCCGAAGAAGGCGGCATGGCCCAGCGAAACGATGCCGGCATAGCCGAGGATGAGATCGAGCGACATCGCGAACAGCGCGAGGCGCAGGATGTCGGTCATGATCAGATAGCGCGAGGGAAATGCGAAGCCGCAGGCCAGCACGATCAGCCAGAAGGCGATTTCGCCGTAGTGCCAGCGCGCCTTGCGCTGGGCATGATGGCCGACGTCGGAAGCAGCGCTCATCGGCGCACTCAACGCGCGGCCGTGCGGCCGAACAGGCCGTTCGGGCGCCAGATCAGGATCACGATCATGATGGTGTAGATCACGAAGGGGCCCATCTTCGGCACGTAATATTTGCCGGCGACGTCGCCGATGCCGAGCAGCAGCGAGGCGAGGAACGGGCCCGTTATCGAGGAGGAGCCGCCGACGGTGACCACGATCAGGAAGTAGATCATGAACTTCAGCGGGAAATACGGATCGAGGCCGAGGATCTCGGCGCTGAGCGCGCCGCCGAGGCCGGCGAGCCCGCAACCGAAGGCAAAGGTGAAGGCGAATACCTGCGGCACGTTGATGCCGAGACCGCTCGCGGCGCGGGGGTCATCGACCGCCGCCCGCAGGCGGCTGCCGAAACGCGTCTTCGCCAGAACCATTTGAAGCGCGATGGTCAGCAGGCCGCAGATCACGATGATCATCAGCCGGTAGCGGCCGATACCGACGCCGAACAGATCGAACTGGCCTTGGAGCGCGGCGGGCAAATTGATGAAGACCCGCGAGGATCCCTGGATGTAATCGACGGCTGCCACCGACATGAAGGTCAGTCCGATCGTGAACAGCACCTGGTCGAGATGGCTGCGGGCGTAGAGATGACGGTACAGCGTCCGTTCGAGCGCGATGCCGATTGCAGCCGAGGAGACGAAAGCGAGCGGCAAAGCGGCAAAGAACGGCCAACCCATCCGGTTGACCAGCACCATGCAGATATAGCCGCCGGCCATGGCAAAGGCGCCATGGGCGAGATTGACGAAGTTCATCAGGCCGAGCGTGACCGCGAGCCCGCAGGCGAGCACGAACAGCAGCATGCCGTAAGCGACGCCATCGAACAGGTTGGTGAGGATTGCGGTCATCGGCAGTCGAGGGTCATCTCAAGTGTGGCCAAGGGCCGTGCTGCACTCCCTCTCCCGCTTGCGGGAGAGGGTTGGGGAGAGGGTCTTTCCACTTGGAGGACTCCCGACGAGGAGAGAACCCTCACCCGGCGCTCCGCGCTCACCTCTCCCGCAAGCGGGAGAGGTGAGGAGAGCCCCGGGATGACGCGCTTTCGCGCGTCACTTCTTGGTCTTGCCGAGATCTTTGACAGCCTCGAAGGTCGCGAACTCGACGTTGTAGAGTTCGCCATCCACTTTCTCGACCTTGCGGATGTAGATGTTCTGCACGATGTCGCGGGTCTCGGGGTCGATCGAGATCGGACCGCGCGGGCTCTCCCACTTCTGGCCCTTCATGGCCTCGATCAGCTTGTCGCCGTTGGTGTCGCCACCTGTCTTCTTCAGCGCCTCGTAGATCAGGTGGATGCCGTCATAGCCGCCCACGGCCATGAAGCCCGGACGGTTGCCGAAGGCCTTCTTGTAGGCCGCGACGAAGTCCTTGTTCATCTGCGAGGGGTGCGCCGCGGAATAGAGATGCGCAGTGACCGTGCCGAGCACGGCGTCGCCCATGTTGTTGAGCAAATCGTCGTCGGTGACGTCGCCCGGCCCGATCACCTTGATGCCGGCCTTGTCGAGGCCACGCTCGGCATATTGCTTCATGAAGTTGCCGCCCTGGCCCGCCGGCACGAACACGAAGATCGCGTCCGGCTTTGCGTCCTTCATGCGCTGCAGGAACGGAGCGAAGTCGGGGTTCTGCAGCGGCACCTTGACTTCTTCGACCACCTCACCGCCCCCGGCCGTGAAATGCCGCTTGAAGAAGTTGAGCGCGTCATTGCCCGGCGCGTAGTCCGAGGTGAGCGTCGCGACCTTCTTGATGCCGTTCTTCACCGCCCAATCGCCGATGATGGTCGAGGACTGCGCCAGCGTGAAGCTGGTGCGCACGATATAGGGGGAACGTTCGGTGATAATGGAGGTGCCGGCCGCCATCACGACTTCAGGAATCTTGGCCTGGGTGGCCAGCGGCGCGGCGGCGAGCGCGGCCGGCGTCACGCCGAAGCCGGCGATGAAGTTGACCTTGTCGTTGACGATCAGCTCCTGCGCGGCAGTCTTGGTCTTATCCGGGATCGCCGCGTCGTCCTTGACGATGATTTCGATCTTCTTGCCGGCGACGGTGTCGCCCTTCTGCTGCATGTAGAGCTTGATCGCGTTCTCGATCTGCTTGCCGGTCGAGGCCTGGCCGCCGGTCATCGGCAGGATCAGCCCGATCTTGACCGTGTCTTGCGCCTTGGCAGGCGCGACGGCCGCGAGGCCCGCGATCGCAACGACCGCTGCGGTGCGTAAAAAAATCCTGCGTTCGAACATCAGATGTCCCTCCCCTTCATTCCCTCACCTCTTGTGCGCCGGACCGAGTACCCGGTCCTTGCCGCGCTTCACTCACGGACAAGCCATGCCGTGCGGCCACATGGCGTCCTCTGCAACCCCGTTGTCAATCGAACGTTGGGCGACCATTCGGCGCAAGCCGCGCAATCTGCCTCAACAACGGCGGAGAGCTATTTGTACGATTGTACAAATGAAATGGTCCTGTCAACGAAAAAGCCCTGTGACACTGGGCCGGAGGGCGATGGCTTTGCCAGCCTACGAGGGCCGCACCACACCGGGGATGGAGGATTCAGTCTCTCATTTGCAGAATCCGGACATCTCAAGTGCGTCCTGGCATTCCCCGTCCTACGATCCGTCCAATGACAAATACCCAGTGTATACCGTATCAGCTGCCGCGACCTCATCAAGTGCAAAATATGCCTATTATAATACCTTCTCTGTATACAGCTTTACCTCCCTCGAATAGGCCAATTTTACGTATTGAGAGATATGGTTGCCGCTGACGCCTATGGCGCTCCACCATCCGCGCCCCGTCGGGGGCACGACCAGAGATATTCATGCGTTCTCTCTCGCTTTCGATCGCCGCCGCACTCGCCCTGCTCAATCTCGCAGGCTGCGGGACGGTCAACGAGAAGCTCTCCGCCGGGATGGGCGACTACGTCCCGCAATGGGCCGGCGGCCTGCCCGCCGATGCGCCGCCGCGGCCCGGCACCCCGCAATACGATGCCTACATGAAGGAGCGCGAGCGCAAGCGGCTGATGCCGGCGGCCGATCGCGAGAAGGAAGAACAGGCCCAGAAGGGCGCGACGGGGACAACGTCGTCTGGCGCGGGGCGCTGAGGAAGCGAATGGCGAATAGGGAGTAGCGAATAGGGCGCTCTCCCGCTTCCACTCACTATTCGCCACTCCCCATTCGCTAATCCACAAACACCACGGTCTTGCGGCCGTTGAGGATGACGCGGTCGTCGAGATGGTAGCGGATGGCCCGGGCCAGCACGCGGCGCTCAATGTCACGGCCTTTGCGGACCAGATCTTCCGGCGTGTCACGATGGCTGATGCGTTCGACGTCCTGGTCGATGATCGGGCCCTCGTCGAGATCGCGCGTGACGTAATGCGCGGTGGCGCCGATCAGCTTGACGCCGCGCTCATGGGCTTGGTGATAGGGCTTGGCGCCCTTGAAACCCGGCAGGAACGAGTGGTGGATGTTGATGCAGCGCCCCGACAGCTTTGCCGAGAGATCGTCGGACAGGATCTGCATATAGCGGGCGAGCACCACCAGATCGGTCTTCGTCTTGCCGACGAGGTCCACGATCTGTGTCTCCTGCTCGCGCTTGGTCTCCTTGGTGACGGGCAAATGGTGGAAGGGGATGCCGCCGAAATCGAGCCCGGCATAGACCTCGCGTGGGTGGTTGGAGACGATCGCGGTCGGAATCATCGGCAATTCGCCGGTTCGCCAGCGATAGAGGATGTCGACCAGGCAGTGATCGGACTTCGACACCAGCAGCATCACCTTGCGATGCGCAGCGCGGTCGCGCATCTGCCATTCCATGCCGAAACGCTCGGCGATCGCGGCGAAGCCGGTCTGCAGTGCCGCCAGTTCCACGGCAAGATCGGCCGCTGTGAACACCACCCGCATGAAGAACTTCTTGGTCTCGACGTCGTCGAACTGCTGGGCGTCGAGGATGTTCTGTCCGTTATGAGCAAGAAACGTCGACACCGCCGAGACGATGCCTGGGCGATCCGGACAGGACAGGGTCAGGACATATTGATGGTCGGGCAAGGCTCGGCTCTTGATGAAGGTTTGTGCAGCGGAACGATCCAGCGGATTGCGCCCTGCTCTAGCACCGACCCGCCCTTGCGCCAATCCCAGCCGCGGAGTCAGGATGAACGGACAATTGCGAATTCTCAACGGAGCACAGCCATGGCCGACCGCTTGAACGGCTACCGCATCCTGATCCTGGAAACGCGTGAGGAGGCGCAGTTTTCCAAGCTTCTGGCCGAGCAAGGCGCCGAGGTCGTGCAATGCCCGATGTTCACCATCCATGATGCGCCGGATCCGGCTCCAGTCGAGGCCTGGATCCGCCGCGCCATCGACAAGCCCTTCGACGATCTCGTGCTGATGACCGGCGAAGGCCTGCGCCGCATCATGAAGCTCGCCCGTGCCCGCGGGCTCGACGCCGCCCTTGTCGCGGTGCTCGCCAAAGCGCAAAAATTCACCCGCGGCCCGAAGCCGGGCAAGGCACTGCGCGAGATCGGCCTCGAGGCGCAGCAGACCACGGAGAAGCCGACCACCGAAGGCGTGATCGAGATGCTGGCCAGACTCGACCTGAAGGGGCGGCGCCTCGGTCTCCAGCTCTATCCCGACAAGGATCACAGCGCGCTGACCGGCGCGCTGGCTGCGCAAGGCGCCGACGTCGATACGGTGCTGCCCTACGTCTACGATTCCAAGGCTGCCGATGCCAACATCGTCGCCGCCATTGACGACATGGCAGAGGGACGCATCGACTCGATCGCCCTGACCAATCTCGGCCAGGTCCGCCGGCTGATCGAGGTTGCCAAGGCGCGTGGCAGCGAGACGAAGCTGCGTGCAGGTCTCGAACGCACGCTGATCGCGTCGGTCGGCCCGGCCGTTTCCGGCGAGCTCGCAGCGCATGGCTTGCGCACGGACGTCTCACCCGCCGACGAAGCCTACTTCATGCGTCCTCTGATCTCGGCCATGGCAAGTGCGTTGGCCGACAGGAAAGCGGCCAGCGCAGCGAGGTAAGAGCCGAGCGCGGGGGCGGCCTGCGGCGGCTGCAATTGACACCGGCATCGCCAGCGTTAGGTTGCGCCACAGCAAGAAGAAACAACAAGGTTAAGGAAATCGCCGTGACACGCGTCATCGCGTTGTGAGCGCCACTGCACGACCTTCGGCGCTCGCGCCATTCCGCATCCGCAACTACCGCTTCCAGTGGCCGTCCGATCTGCTCACCTCCTGGGCCTTCGAGGTCGAGACGCTGGTGCTCGGCTGGTACGTCATCGTCGAGACCGGCTCGGTGCTGCTGCTCACGCTGCTGGCTTCACTCCAGTTCGTCGGAACATTGGTCGCGCCCGTGTTCGGCATGATCGGCGACCGAATCGGCCATCGCGATCTCCTGGTCGTCATGCGCCTTGCCTATACGGCGCTGTCGTCGACCATCATGGTCCTGGCGCTGAGCGGTCATCTGTCTCCGCTGAGCGTCATGATCATCGTCACGATCATGGGCTTGATCCGCCCCTCCGATCTCGGCGTTCGCGGCGCGCTGCTCGCCGATATCATGCCGGCCGAGCAGCTAGTGGGCGCCATCAGCGTTGCGCGCACGACCCAGGACAGCGCGCGCATTGCCGGAGCGTTGACAGGGGCCGGGCTGTTCGCCGTGCTCGGTATCGGCCTCGTTTATATGGCGATCGCCTGCCTTTACTTCACGGCAGCGCTTCTCATGCTCTGCCTGACTCGGCCGAAAAGGACCGTCATCACGAGCGATCTTCCCGCAAGCAGCCACACCGTTTCGCGGCTGCTTGGCGACCTCAAAGAGGGGATCGTTTATGCCTGGAACGGGCCGGCAATGCGCGCGGCGCTGTGCGTCGCTTTTCTGGCGAATCTCACCGCATTTCCTTTCACGGGCGGATTGTTGCCCTACATCGCGCGGGAGATCTTTCACACCGACCAGACCGGCCTCGGATATCTCTCGGCGAGCTTCGCCGTCGGCTCGCTGATCGGCTCCATCACGCTCAGCCTGGTCGGTGGCGTACGCATTGCCCGGCTTCTGATCGGCGCAACGCTGGCCTGGTACGCCATGCTGCTGGTGTTCGTCGAGGTCAGGACGATGCCGGTGGCGATGGCCTGCCTCGTCCTCGCCGGTATCGCCCAGAGCATGTCGATGATCTCGGCTGCCGTCATCCTGATGCGTACCGCGAGCGCACATCTGCGCGGCCGTGTCATGGGCGTGCGCATGATGGTGATCTATGGCTTGCCGATCGGACTGCTCGCGGCCGGCAGCCTGATCGACGTCATCGGCTATTCCGCGACGGGCGCGCTCTATGCCGGCGCAGGATTCGTCGCGATGCTGGCAATCGCGATCCGCTGGCGCGCCGATCTGTGGCCGGCGCACGCGCCGGCCAATGCGCGATGACGGCGTCCCCGCAACGACGTCAGACCTCCGCCGGCGGCGATCTCAGTGGAAGCAACGCCGCCACCCGCGAATCGCGCAAATAGAGACCGCCCCAGGCAAGACCAGCAAGATAGACGCCGAACAGCATATGGCTGAAGAGCGGGTTGCCGACCCGCAAGTGAACAGCCACCGTGCCGCCCATATAGGCGGTCAGCAGGATCGCACCGAGCACGGCCGTTCGCGGGAGGGCGTAGATCGCGGTGCAGGCCAGCGCCACCACGCCCAGCGCGCGCGCCAGATCGGCCGACGGGGGATAGCCGAGCTCGGCGGTCGCGTTGATCACGACGTCCAGCGGGACGAGCTTCATCCCGGCATCAAACAACATGAAGGCAATCACGAGCCCGCTCATGACGGAGCCGGCCACATGTCTCGACGTGGACATCGTCATCACCCTACGACGCCTTCCCCTTGAGAAGCGCGACGATGGCCATCGCATGGCCATGGCCAAGGCCGAACTCGTCCTTGAGCGCGGCCACGATGGCACCCGCTTTCACGCCGGCCGCCAATCCCGCCCCGGTCGAAAAACCCCGGTCCTTGCCCCATTTGCGAAATTGGTCCGGGCTCTTGCCGGTCTTGGCCTGGATATTGTCGAGATAGGCCTTGAAACTCACCGCAGCGCTCCTCCGATGTTCGCTCCACCAGCGCGGCCGGAGCGATCCAGGCATATTGCGGTCAGGACGCGGTCGTCTTGTATGAAAACGACAATTGCGGCCGCTCGCGCGAGAGGCGCGCAGGCGTCATGCCGATCAGTTGCCTGACCGAGCGGGTGAGGTGGGCCTGATCGAAATAGCCGGCACCCGATGTCGCGTCGAGAGCGGAGCTGCCGCTCACCAGCAAGGCCGCGGCGCGACGCGCCCGCTGGATCTGCTGATGGCTGCTGAACGTCATGCCCGTAACGCGGCGAAAGTGGCGCTGAACCGAACGCCGGCTCATCCAGTCGACGTCGCCGTCGATCGCCGCATCGGTCGCGTGGCTGCGTGCGATGACACCCGCGCGCGCCATGCGAGCGACGAGACTTTCCGCATCGTCGTAGCCTGGAATGTCCCAGCTTTGACCCGAAAACAGAAAACGGCTGTTGGGCAGCACCGGCAACTGCATGTTTTGATGGTCGATCAGTGCGCTCGTCGGTATCTGCGGCAGGTAGGTTCCCAGCCGAAACC
Source organism: Bradyrhizobium sp. USDA 223 (assembly GCF_044909005.1). NCBI lineage: Bacteria > Pseudomonadati > Pseudomonadota > Alphaproteobacteria > Hyphomicrobiales > Nitrobacteraceae > Bradyrhizobium > Bradyrhizobium sp. USDA 223. Next base: position 1,185,413 of record NZ_JBIYDR010000001.1, on the reverse strand, counting down.
GGATCGCGAGCCATTCGCCGTTCGCGGGACACTCGACGAGTGTCCCGCGGGTGACCGGCCCTCGGAGCGTCACCGCCAGAAGCTCCGGGAGCCTGGTGACCACAAGCTCGATATTTCCCTCGGCCATCGACAGGAACGAGCCGCCACGCCGGCTCCGGCTGCGCCATACCCGCTCGACGTAAGGCGAGTCCGACGCGCGATGGTCGAACTCTATGAGCACGGAAGCACCGGGAATGCGCAGATCATCGTTCCTCCCCGTAGCTCCCGAGCCGCGCGATATCAAGGATCGTGACCCCGCCATATTCCAGCCGCAGCAGCCCCTCCTTCTCCAGCCGGTTCAGCGCGCGGTTGGCGTTCTGGCGGGACATGCCGGAGAGCGCTCCGATCTCCTCCTGGGTGATCTCCAGATGCGCGGTCGATTCCGGATAGAGAATCGGGTTGAACAGCGAGGCGATGCTGCGGGCGAGGCGCGCGGTGGCATCGAGCGTGCGGTTGACCTCGAGCATGCCGATGAACTGGCCGAGCCGCTCGTTGAGCTGGCGCACCAGGAAGCGGTTGAAGCCGACGCTGTTCTCGAACAGCCACATGAAGGCGCTGCGTTCCATCAGCGCGATGCGGCTGTCGCGCAGCGCGACCACGTCGTAGCGGCGCGGCTCGTTCTTGAGCACGCTGCCCTCGCCGAACCAGGCCCCTGCCGTCAGCCCGGCAAGGCTGGTCTCCTTGCCGTCGCGCGAGACCCCGCCCATGCGGGCAAGGCCGCCCACCATGCCGGCCCAATAGGCAAAGATATCACCGCGCATGAACACGCTCTCGCCGGTGCCGTAGGACCGTTCCGTGATTCCGGCGCGCGCAACCTCGATCTCGGCTGGTGTGAGCTCACGCGACCAGGCGGCAATGCGCTTCAGATGATCCTCTGAAATCATGATCTCGAAGCCAGCCGCACCGTTCTGTCACCCCTTGCTCCTGTTGCACTGCAACAGAATCGCTTCGGCCATCCATCCGACGAAAGATGAAGACCCGCTCGGCCCGACAAACTTTGTCGCAGAATTGTCAGGCCGGAGACATTTCAAAATAGCGCTTTCCCCTATTGAGGACCACCTCGGGCGATGCGGCTTTTGATCCCTCACGGGAACGAAGGTGGCGCCGGTCCGGTCGAGACCAATAGCTGCATGGTCTGGCCGGCACGACCGTACTAGGATCGCCTGACAGGAACGGAAGAGCGCCAATCAAGCGCCATCACCGGGAGGGATTCGTTTGGTGGCTACCAGTCTCGAAGTGCGCGGCGTGTCCTTACGATTCGGCGGCGTCCGTGCGCTGACCGACGTCAGCTTCGCTATCAGGGATGGCGAGCTGTTCTCGATCATCGGCCCCAACGGCGCCGGCAAGACCTCGATCGTGAACTGTATTTCCGGCCGCTACAAGCCGACCGAAGGCCAGCTGTTCTATCAGGACCGCGACATCACCGGCTTGACGCCGAATGCCCGCGCCTCACTCGGCATCGGCCGCACCTTCCAGAATCTCGCGCTATTCCACCACATGAGCGTGCTCGACAACATCATGGTCGGCCGCCATCACCTGCTGAGGAACAATTTCCTCACAGGCTCGCTGTACTGGCTCACCGGCGCGCGCAAGGAGGAGCTCGAGCACCGTCGCAAGGTGGAAGAGATCATCGACTTCCTCGATCTGCAGTCGGTGCGGAAGGCCACCGCCGGCACCCTCTCCTACGGCCTGCGCAAGCGCGTGGAGCTCGCCCGCGCCATGGCGCTGGAGCCGCGCCTGATCCTCCTCGACGAGCCCATGGCCGGCATGAATTTCGAGGAGAAGGAGGACATGGCCCGCTACATCGTCGATCTCAACGAGGAGTTCGGGATGACGGTGGTGATGATCGAGCACGACATGGGCGTGGTGATGGATATCTCCCACCGCGTCATGGTGCTGGATTTCGGCAAGAAGATCGCCGAGGGCGATCCGGCGACCGTGCTCGCCGATCCGCACGTCAGGCGTGCCTATCTCGGCGAAGAGGACGAGGTGCTGGTCGATCCCGATGATGCCTCTCCGGCGCAGGAGAGCGCGGCATGATGGATTATGCGGGCCGCGTCGCGCAGGCCGACACCTATCCGAAGATGCTCCGGCTCAATGCCAGGGAGCACGGCAACGAGATCGCAATGCGCGAGAAGGATCTCGGGCTCTGGCGCATCTTCACCTGGAACGACTATCAGTCGCGCGTGCGCGATTTCGCGCTCGGCCTCATCGAGCTCGGCCTGGGCCGCGGTGACGTCATCGGCATCATCGGCGACAACCGGCCCGACTGGGTCGCGGCAGAAGTTGCGACACATGCCATTGGCGGCCTCAGCCTCGGGCTCTATCGCGACGTGCTGGACGAGGAAGCTTCTTATCTCCTCAACTATGGCGAGGCGCAGCTGGTCTTCGCCGAGGACGAGGAGCAGGTCGACAAGCTGCTCATCCTTGCCGAGCGCGTGCCGAAGCTGAAGCACATCATCTATTCCGATCCGCGCGGGATGCGGAAATACGACGACCCGCGCCTGATGCCGGCGGAGAAATTCGCCGAGCTCGGCCGCGCCCGCGCTGCACGCGAGCCGGAGCTCTACGACAGACTGGTCGATGCCACGAGGGGCGAGGACGTCGCGATCCTGTGCACCACGTCCGGCACCACCTCGCATCCGAAGCTCGCGATGCTGGCCGCCGGCCGCGTACTCGGCCATTGCGCCACCTATCTCGCCTTCGACCCCAAGGGTCCCGACGATGAATACGTCTCGGTGCTGCCGCTGCCCTGGATCATGGAACAGGTCTACGTGCTCGGCAAAGGTCTGCTCTGCCGGATGAAGATCAACTTCGTCGAAGAGCCGGACACGATGATGAACGATCTGCGCGAGATCGCACCGACCTTCGTGCTGTTCGCGCCCCGCGTCTGGGAATCGATTGCCGCCGACGTCCGTGCCAAGGTGATGGACGCAACGCCCTTCAAGCAGCGCCTGTTCGACATCGGCATGAAGTCGGGCCTTGCCGCGCTCGAACAGGGCAAGCGCTCGGGCTTTGCCGACGCGCTCCTGTTCCGCGCGCTGCGCGACCGCCTCGGCTTCACCCGGTTGCGCTCGGCCGCGACCGGCGGCGCGGCGCTCGGGCCTGACACCTTCAAGTTCTTCCAGGCCATGGGCGTGCCGCTGCGCACGCTCTACGGTCAGACCGAGCTGCTCGGGGCCTACACGCTGCATCCCGAGGGCAAGGTCGATCCTGATACCACCGGCGTACCGATGGCCGACAATGTCGAGATCCGTATCGACAATGCCGACGTCCACGGCGTCGGCGAGATCGTCGTGCGGCACCCCAACATGTTCCTCGGCTACTACAAGAACCCCGAGGCCAGCGTCGCCGACATCAAGGACGGCTGGATGTGCTCGGGCGACGCCGGCTATTTCAACGCCAACAACCAGCTCGTCGTCATCGACCGCATCAAGGATCTCGCCGAAACCTCGCGCGGCGAGCGCTTCTCGCCGCAGTTCATCGAGAACAAGCTGAAATTCTCGCCCTATATCGCCGAAGCCGTGGTGCTTGGGGCCGGCCGCGACGCGCTCGCGGCAATGATCTGCATCCGCTACTCCATCATCTCGAAATGGGCGGAAAAGAACCGGCTCTCCTTCACGACCTACAGCGACCTCGCCTCACGGCCGGAGGTCTACGCCCTGCTGCAGAAGGAGGTCGAGACCGTCAACGGCACGCTGCCGCCGGCCCAGCGCATCTCGCGCTTCCTGCTGCTCTACAAGGAGCTCGACGCCGACGACGGCGAGCTCACCCGGACGCGAAAGGTGCGCCGCGGCGTCATCAACGAGAAATACGCCGGCATCATCGATGCCATCTACCGCGGCGATTCCGACATCCCCGTCGACACCGTGATCCGCTTCCAGGACGGCACCACGCAGCGGGTGCGAACGACGCTGCGGGTGGTGGACCTCGGCGGGCACGGGCACATGGCGGAGGCTGCGGAGTGATACAGATCCTCGTTATGCGCGGGCTTGACCCGCGCATCCATCCTCTTCCGAACAGCCTTCCTTCCGCATCGATGGACTGCCGGGTCAGGCCCGGCAATGACGGGCCGAGTCACCCAACATGAACACCGCCTTCCTCATCCAGCTCCTGGTCAACGGCCTCGTGGTCGGCACGCTCTATGGCGTGGTCGCGATGTCGTTCGTGCTGATCTACAAGGCGACGCAAGTCGTCAACTTCGCGCAAGGTGAATTGCTGCTGGTCGGCGCCTGGGTGTGCTGGGCCTTGCTTGCGAAATACCAGGTGCCGTTCTGGATCGGCATGCCGATCACGCTGGTGTTCATGTTCGTGTTCGGCATCGCGGTGCAGGTGCTGATCCTGCGGCCGATGATCGGCGAGCCCATCATCTCGGTGATCATGGTGACGATCGGCCTCTCCACCGTGCTGCAGGCGACGCTGAAATGGATGTTCGGCGTCAATCCGCAGCCGTTTCCGCGCGTGTTCGAGAGCCAGTCGGTCGACCTGTTCGGACTGCAGATCCAGACCGTCTACGTCATGAGCCTCGTGGTGTCGGTTGCGATGATGATCGGCATGGCCTGGTTCTTCCGCGCCTCGAAATACGGCCTTGCGATGCGCGCCACCGCGTTCAACCAGCAGGTCGCGCAGTCGCTCGGCATTTCCGTCAAGAGCGTGTTCGCGATGGCCTGGGCGATCTCGGCGACGGTGTCGGCGGTCGCGGGCGTCGTCGTCGCCGTGGTCAATGGCGTGTCCTCGGGCCTTGCTGCCTACGGCATCAAGGTGTTTCCGGCGGCGATCCTCGGCGGGCTGGATTCGGTTGGCGGCGCCGTGCTTGGCGGCATCATCATCGGGCTTTTGGAGAACGTCGCCCAATATGTCGACAGCGAGTATCTGCACTGGGGCAATCTCTACGAGATTGCGCCGTTCTACGTCCTCATCATCGTGCTGATGATCAAGCCCTACGGCCTGTTCGGCACCCACGACATCGAGCGGATCTGACCCATGGCCGGCCCTGCCCTCATCCCCGCTGGTGATTTCCGCACCACTTACGCCGCGGACACCACGATCTTTCCGACCACCACCAGCCGCAACTTCGCAATTCTGGGCGTCGCACTGCTCTGCCTCGCGCCGCAATTCTTCAGCGGCTACTGGCTCAGCATCTTGATCCAGATAGGCATCTTCTCGATCGCGGCGCTCGGCCTCAACATCCTGGTCGGCTTCACCGGCCAGATCTCGATCGGACACGCGGCCTTCTTCCTGCTCGGCGCCTTCACCTCGGCCTACATCTCGAACAACGCGCCGATCCCGGTGTTCTTTGCGATCCCGCTCGCGGGGCTCGTCACCGCGCTGGTCGGACTGGTCTTCGGCATCCCCGCGGCGCGGCTGAAAGGACTCTACCTCGTCATCGCGACGCTCGCCGCACAATACATCCTGCTCGACTTCTTCTCGCGCGCCGAGTGGTTCTCAGGCGGATCGGTGCCGGCAAGCGCCGAGCCGTTCTCGATCTTCGGCTACACGCTGCGGGGCGACCGGCAATATTTCTATGTCGTGCTGGCCTACGTGCTCTTGAGCTACATCCTCGTCACCAACCTGATGCGCACGCGCGATGGCCGCGCGCTGGTGGCGATCCGCGACCATTATCTCTCCGCCGAGATCATGGGCATCAACCTCACCAGGTACCGCACGCTGTCGTTCGGTCTCGCCGCCTTCTTCGCCGGCATCGCGGGCGCGCTCTACGCGCACTATCAGCTCGTGGTCTCCCAGGAAGGCTTCGGCATCGAGCGCTCAATACTGTTCCTGGCCATGATCATCATCGGCGGCACCGGCTCGATCATGGGCACGCTGATGGGCACCGCCTTCGTGGTGCTGCTGCCCGAGGCGATGGAGTTCATCAGCCATCATTTGAAGGGCGGCGCGATCGACAAGGCGCTCTCGCTTAACACCAACATCACCTTTCTGCGCGAGATCGCGATCGGGGTGATCATCATCGCATTCCTGATGTTCGAGCCCGATGGGCTCGCGCATCGCTGGCGACAGATCAAGGCGTATTGGAAACTCTACCCGTTCTCGCATTGAGCACGGCTACTTCACTTAAACGATAACAGGAGGAACCAACCCATGAAGACCAAATCGCTTTTAAGCACCGCGTCGCTCGCGTTTGCGATCGCTGGTTTTGCGGCCAGTGCGCAGGCCCAGATCGCCGTCGGCCATCTCGCCGACTACTCCGGTGCGACGTCGGACGTTGGCACGCCCTACGGCCAGGCCGTCGCCGACACCTTTGCCTGGATCAACAAGAACGGCGGTATCGGCGGCAAGCAGGTCAACCTCGATACCAACGACTACGGCTATCAGGTGCCGCGCGCGATCGCGCTCTACAAGAAGTGGTCGGCGCCGGATGGCAAGGTTGCAACGATCATGGGCTGGGGTACCGCCGATACCGAAGCGCTGACCGGCTTTGTCGCGCAGGACAAGATTCCCTATATCTCCGCCTCCTACGCGGCGGCGCTGACCGATCCGGAAGGCGTGAGCGGCAAGGCCAAACCCGCGCCCTACAACTTCTTCTACGGTCCGAGCTATTCGGACGCGATGCGGGCATTGGTGACCTGGGCAGCGGAAGACTGGAAGGCCAAGGGCAAGAGCGGTAAGCCGAAATTCGTCCATATGGGCGGCAATCATCCGTACCCGAACGCGCCGAAGGCCGCCGGCGAGGCGATCGCCAATGAGCTCGGCTTCGAAGTGCTGCCGCCGATCGTGTTCGCGCTGACGCCCGGCGATTACTCCGCGCAATGCCTCAGCCTGAAGAGCTCCGGCGCCAACTACGCCTATCTCGGCAACACCGCAGCCTCGAACATCTCCGTGCTCAAGGCCTGCAAGACCGCCGGCGTGGACGTGCAGTTCCTCGGCAATGTCTGGGGCATGGACGAGAACGCCGCCAAGACCGCGGCTGACGCCGCCGACGGCGTCGTCTTCCCGCTACGCACGGCCGTAACCTGGGGCGGCAACGCGCCAGGCATGAAGACGGTGATGGAAATCTCGAAAATATCGGATGCAAGCGGCAAGGCCTATCGCCCGGTGCACTATATCGCAGGCGTCTGTAGCGCTCTCTACGCCAGGGAAGCGCTCGACTGGGCCGCCAAGAACGGAGGTGCCACCGGTGAGAACGTCGCCAAGGGCTTCTACCAGAAGAAGGACTGGGTGCCGGCCGGCATGGACGGCGTCTGCAATCCCTCGACCTGGACCAACAAGGACCATCGCGGCACCCTCAAGGTCGATCTCTATCGCACCAAGGTCTCCGGTTCGACCAATGCCGACCTGAACGACCTGATGGCCAACGGCACGATCAAGCTCGAGAAGGTCAAGACCGTCGAGCTGCCGCGCAAGCCGGAATGGCTGGGGTGGTGAGCCCGGCTTTCACCACGCGAACACTGTCATCCCTCGCGTTGTGCGCAATTGCGCACCCGGGCGGGGGATCCAGTACGCTGCGGCTTCTCGATGAATCTCAGGCGCCTCTGGAATACTGGGTCGCCCGGTCAAGCCGGGCGACGACAGCGGAGTTTGAAGCATGACCGACACCCTCGAAGCATCCCGCGCCAAGCCAACCGCCGTGGCGTCCGCTCCCCTCCTCGCCGTGCGCAACATCGAGGTCGTCTATGACGATGTGATCCTGGTGCTGCGCGGCCTCAGCCTCGACGTGCCCAAGGGCGGGATCGTGGCGCTGCTCGGGGCCAACGGCGCCGGCAAGTCCACGACGCTCAAGGCGATCTCGGGGCTGCTCAAGACCGAGGACGGCGAGGTGACGCGCGGCGAGATCCTGTTCGAGGGCGAGCGGATCAACGGCATCGATCCCGACAAGATCGTCCGCCGCGGCATCTTCCAGGTGATGGAGGGCCGGCGCATCGTCGCCGACATGACCTCGCTCGAGAATCTCAAGCTCGGCGCCTTCACGCGCCGGGACCGCGAGGTCGATGCCGATCTCGACATGGTCTTCAGCTATTTCCCGCGCTTGAAGGAGCGCACCGGCCTTGCCGGTTATCTCTCCGGTGGTGAGCAGCAAATGCTCGCAATCGGCCGCGCGCTGATGGCGCGCCCGAAGATGATCCTGATGGACGAGCCTTCGATGGGCCTGTCGCCGCTGCTGGTGAAAGAGGTGTTCTCGATCATCCAGAAGATCAACCGCGATCTCGGCGTCACCATCCTGCTGGTCGAGCAGAATGCACGCGCGGCGCTCTCCGTGGCGAGCCACGGCTACATCATGGAACAGGGCAAGGTCGTGCTCGATGGCAGCGCCGACGCATTGCGCGACAATGAGGACGTCAAGGAATTCTACCTCGGCGGCGCCGGCGACCAGCGCAAGAGCTTCAAGAACCTCAAGAGCTTCAAGCGGCGCAAGCGCTGGCTATGATCCACAAGGAGCCTAGCCGAGCACCTGCTCGGCTTCCGTGACCGCGCAGAGAACATGATAGAACGACGACGCAGGAATGATGTCGATCAGCGATCTGCCGTCGCGATCGAACTGGTCGTACCAGCCGCCCTTGACGGGATGGCTGAGATAATGCCGTTCGAGCCGCACCAACGCCGCGCGCGCCTCGTCCGCCGCACCCGCCTCGCCAGATTCGGCCTGCGCGATCCACGCCTTCGCGATCTCGGTTTGCGGCCACAGCCGGCGCGTGCTGCGGCGGATGTTGCCGCTTGCATCGCCCTCGTCGACGAGGCAGCCCGTTGCCTCGTCACGATAGCGCAGCGAGGTCTCCAGCAATTCCGCACGCCGCTGGCCGGTCGGGCATCCCGTGATGCGTTCAAAATTCTTCAGCAGCCAGACCCATTCCGCCTGGTGGCCCGGCTCGACGCTGACCGGCTCGATCTTCGACCAGTCCTCCTCGAAATACTCGGACAATACGTGCTTCTGCTTGTCGTAGAGGTTGGCGAGGAACAGTGCGAAGAATTCTCCGGCACGGTTCTGGAACGACAGATCATGCGTCGCCTCGAAGCACGCGATCATCGCCTCGAACAGATGCATATGCGGGTTCTGCCGGCGCGGCAGCGAGACCGGAAGGCCTTCGTGAACGCCGCCATGCGGCGAGCGCAGGTGGCCGTCGAGGAAGGCGAGCAGCGCATCGATCTCGGCGCGGACCTGCGCATCCTGGTCGAGCGCATAGACGCTGGCGAGCGCAAACAGGATGAAGGCGTGGTCATAGGCATCGCGCCGGGCATCCAGCACCGATCCGTCCGGCGTCAGCCGGTGCACATAGCCGGGCCGGCCATCGGGCGCTTTCGCTTTGGCCAGCAGGTGCTCCAGCCCCTTCAGCGCAATCGCGCGCCCCTCGGGATACCAGCCCATCTGTGCCGCCTTGGCGTAGCACCAGATCTGGCGGGCCTGCACGAACACGCGCCGGGGCGCGGCCGCATCCGCCGCACCGTCGCGGTGCAGCCTGTCGATGAAGCCGCCCGCGGCGTGATCCCAGCCGACCGTCGACCACAGCGGCAGCGCCGCGTCGATCATACGGCGCTTCAGGCGCGCAACGACGTTCGACGCCTCGTCGGCCGCGATGATTCCTTCGTCCGCCATCGGATCCCTTTCAAGCCTCGCCAATGGCGGTCTGATAGCCATGCCGGTGGCGGCGCGCAACGGATGCCAACACGGAAAGAACAGCCATGACCGCCCATTACGACGCCCGCGAGACGCGTGAGCAGGCCGCGCGCGAGGCCGACCTGTTCGCCCGCCTCCCGGAGGTGCTGCGAGCCGCGATGGCCGCCCCGGCCTATGCCGAGCGGCTCAAAGGCTTAGATCCCGCCGCCGTGACCTCCAGGGCGGCTCTGGCGGATTTGCCGGTGTTGCGCAAGTCGGAACTGCCCGCCCTGCACAAGGCCTCCGCACCCTTCGGAGGCTTCGTGGCGGCGGCGCCTGGCTCGTTCGCCCGTCTCTTCACCTCCCCCGGTCCGATCTTCGAGCCGGAAGGGCGACAAGCCGATCCCTGGCGCGGCGCAAGGGCGCTGTTCGCAGCCGGGTTCCGCCCCGACGACATCGTCCTCAATACCTTCAGCTACCATCTCACCCCCGGGGGATTCATCTTCGATGCGTCGGCGCGGGCGCTAGGGTGCGCGGTGATCCCCGCCGGCCCCGGCAACACAGAGCAGCAGTTCGAGCTGATCGAGGCCTACCGGCCGGTCGGCTACAGCGGCACGCCGGACTTCTTGAAGATCCTGCTCGATGCCGCGGCAAGCTCGGGGCGTGACGTTTCCTCGATCAAGCGCGCGCTGGTCTCGGGCGCTGCGTTCCCGCCCTCGCTGCAGGCCGAGATCAAGGGGCGCGGCATCGATGCCTACCAGGCCTTCGGTACCGCCGATCTCGGCCTCATCGCCTTCGAGACCGAGGCACGCGAAGGCATGGTCGTGAACGAGGATCTGATCCTGGAGATCGTCAAGCCCGGCACGGGCGATCCGGTCGCACCAGGTGACGTCGGCGAGATTGTCGTGACTTCGCTCGACCCGCACCATCCCTGGATCCGGCTCGCGCTCGGCGACCTCACCGCAGCCTTGCCCGGCACGAGCCCGTGCGGGCGCACCAACATGCGCATCAAAGGCTGGATGGGCCGCGCCGACCAGACCACCAAGATCAAGGGCATGTTCGTCCGTCCCGAGCAGATCGCCGAGATCGGCAAGCGCCACGCGGGGCTCGGAAGACTTCGCCTCGTCGTCACGCGCCAAGGCGAGACCGACGCCATGACGTTGAGAGCGGAAGCCACGACTGCTGGCGACTCGCTCCGCGACGACATCGCGGCCAGCTTGCGCGCGATAACGAAGCTCGGAGGAGCCGTCGAGCTGGTCGGTCCCGGCACGCTGCCGAATGACGGTAAGGTCATCGTGGACGAGCGCTAACCTCAGCTCGATTTCGACAGCAGGTCATTGCCGGGGCTGAGCACATCCCTCCGCGAATGCGGGAGCGCGGAACGAGCTCGCGGCGCGACGAAGATGACGAGCGTAGAGCCCGACCTTCGGGCCATGGCTGCGATGCCGCCGGGCGCAGGAACCTTGCATCGTCCGGGCTGCTCCCGTATTACCAGACGCTGCGATATGGCCGGAATCGGCCCTTTCTGGACCCCAAAACGTGCTTGACCGAACCCTCGTCACGATCGCCGAGACGGAGACCATTGAGGAAGCCTTCCGGCGCCTGAACGCGAACATGCTCGGCATCCTGTTCGCGCAGGACGCGAGCGGGCGAATCGTCGGCGCCGTGACGGACGGCGACATCCGCAGGCGCATGCTGACGGGTATCACGATCCAGGACCAGGTTGGGTCCTGCATCAACCGCAAATTCGTCTGGGCACCGACCGGCGGGCCACGCGAGCAGATCCTCAAGCTGCTCGACCAGCGCGTCCACGTGGTGCCGATCCTGGATGGCGAGGGACGGCTGGTCGACGTGTTCAGCCGCGAACTGTTCAACCTGTCGGAAGAGAGCGAGGTGTTCGCGCGCGCCCGCTCGCCGGTGCGGATCAGCTTCTCCGGCGGCGGCACCGATCTGACGCATTACTTCGTGGCGAATGACGGCGGCGCGGTCATCAGCGCCACGATCAAGATGTACGCTCACGCGACGTTGCGGCGCCGGAGCGATCCCAGCATCCGGATCTACTCGCACGACTTCCGCCGCACGGTCGAGGCCGGTAACCTCGCAGAGCTCGGAACGGGCGGAGATCTCGCACTGATCAAGTCGGTCGTGCGCCTGATCAAGCCGACTTACGGCTTCGAGCTCGAAGTGTCCGCCGACTTCCCGGTCGGTTCCGGCCTCGGCGGCTCCGCGGTGGTCTCGTCGGCGATCATCGGCTGCTTCAACGAATTTCGCAGCGACCAGTGGGACCGCCACGAGATCGCGGAGATGGCGTTCCAGGCCGAGCGGTTGATGCTCAACATCCCCGGCGGCTGGCAGGATCAGTACGCCACCGTGTTCGGCGGATTCAATCACATGGAATTCTTCTCCGACCAGAACACCATCGTGCCGCTCCGCCTCGATCCTAACATCATCGCCGAGCTCGAGGAGAGCCTGGTGCTCTGCTATGTCGGCGCGGGGCGCGATTCCGGCGCCATTCACCGCGACCAGAAGGCTCAGCACGAGACCAGCGACGCGGTGGCCGCAGCTGCCAAGCAGAAGGAAGTGACGCGCGACATAAGACGGCATCTGCTGCGCGGCCAACTGCTGGAATGCGGCCGGCTGATCGACGAGGCCTGGCACGCCAAGCGGAAGCTGAGCTCCAAGATCTCGTCGGACGCGATCGACGCGATCTATGATTTTGCCAAGCAGCATGGCGCGGTCGGCGGCAAGTTGCTCGGCGCCGGCGGCGGCGGTTACTTCATGTTCTTCGTCCGCCCGTTCGAACGCTACCAGCTGATCGCGGCGCTGGAACAGCAGGGGCACAACTGTTCGCGCATCATGTTCGAGGAGAACGGGCTGCGGACGTGGAAATCGCGTGTTCCCGCCCAGCCAGCCTGACGCATATGAGACGAGAATGTTGATGACATCGCCCAAACAGCCTGCTCCGGTCCGCATCGGCAACCGTCTTCTGGGCGATGGCGAACCCTGCTACGTCATCGCCGAGATCGGCAACAACCATAATGGCGATTTCGACCGCGCCATTGCGCTGGTCGATGCCGCGGTCGCGGCCGGAGCCGATTGCGCCAAATTCCAGATGCGCAAGCTCGACGAGGTCTATCGCGCCTCGAGCCTGTCCGGGAAAGACGACGACCTCGCCGTCGAATATACACTCGATCTTCTGCGCCGCTTCGAGCTCCCGACCGCACAGCAGAAGAAGATCGCCGAGTACTGCGCAGCCAAGGGCATCGAGTACCTCTGCACGCCCTGGGACGCCAAGAGCGTCGCCGTGCTCGAAAGCTTCGGCGTCGAGGCCTACAAGGTCGCCTCGGCCGACCTCACCAACCTGCCGCTGCTCGCCCGCCTCACCGCCACCGGAAAGACGCTGATCGTCTCGACCGGCATGAGCACGACGGACGAGATCAAGGCCGCGGCGAAGTTCCTCGACGACCGCAATGCCAGCTACGTGCTGCTGCATTGCCAGAGCACCTATCCGGCCGCGCTCCACAACATCCATTTGCGTTTCATGGAAACGCTGCGCGAGATCCATCCGGTCGTCGGCTATTCGGGCCACGAGCGGGGCATTGCCGTTTCGACCGCCGCCGTCGCGCTCGGTGCCCTCGTCATCGAACGCCACATCACGCTCGATCGCGAGATGGAAGGTCCGGACCATGCCGCAAGTCTCGAGCCGGAGGAATTCAAGGCGCTCGTCTCCGGCATTCGCGAGGTGGAAGCGGCCCGCGGCGAGAAGCTCGCCGAGCGCGCGCTGAGCCAGGGTGAGCTGATCAACCGCGAAAACCTCGCCAAGAGCCTGGTGGCCGCGCGCGACCTGTCGGCCGGCACCGTCATCTCCGAAAGCGATATCGCGGTGAAGAGCCCGGGACAGGGCCTGTCGCCGCTGAAGATGCCGGCGCTGCTCGGCCGCAAGCTGACGCGAACGATGGCGGCCGACGACTATTTCTTCCAGAGCGACCTCAATGAAGGCGCCGCGAAGGCCCGGCGCTACCGCTTCGACCGCCCCTGGGGCGTGCCGGTGCGTTATCACGATACCGAACGCTTCCTGGAGATCTGCGAGCCCGACATCATCGAATTCCATCTCAGCTACAGCGACATGGAGCGCGATCCGGCGGCCTATCTGTCGGGCACCTATGATCTCGGTTTCGTCGTGCATGCGCCGGAGCTGTTTGCCGGCTCCAAGCTGATGGACCTTGCAACGCCCGACGAGGCGCTGCGGCGCTACTCGCTGGAGCAGACGCAGGCGGTGATCGACATCACCCGCGGCCTGAAGAAGTTCTTCCCCAAGACCAAGCGCCCGCCCATCGTCGCCAATATCGGCGGCTTCACCATGGACGAGCCGCTGCCGCCGGAGGAGAAAGCCGAGCGCTACCGCATCTTTGCGCAGAGCTTGACCGAGCTCGACATGGAGGGTGTCGAGCTGACGCCGCAGACCATGGCGCCATTCCCCTGGCATTTCGGCGGCCAGCGCCACCAGAACATCTTCATCTTCCCGGAGGAATCGGCCGCGTTCTGCGCCAAGCATGGTTTGCGCATGTGCGTCGATATCTCCCACACCAAGCTCGCCGCCAATCATTTCGGCTTCGACTTCGCGCAAGGCCTCGCCCAGCTCGGGCCGCACACCGCGCATCTGCATTTCGGCGACGCCAAGGGCCTCGATGGCGAAGGTCTCCAGATCGGCGAAGGCGAGATCGATTTCGACGAGATCGGACAGGTGCTGCGCAAGCATGCACCGACGGCCTCGTTCATTCCCGAAATATGGCAGGGCCACAAGAACATGGGCGAAGGCTTCTGGACCGCGCTCGAGCGTCTGGAGGGACACATCTGATGGCGCGCAAGACGCTGGCTGTGATCGCCGCGCGCGGCGGCTCCAAGGGCATCCCGCACAAGAACCTGCTCGATCTCTGCGGCAAGCCCCTGATCGCCTGGACGGTCGAACAGGCTCGCACGGCGCGCGGCGTCGACGTGGTGGCGGTCTCGTCGGACAGCGAGGCGATCCTCGCCGCGGCCGAGGCCGCCGGCGCGGTCGGCGTGCGGCGCCCGGACGACATTTCGGGCGACCTCGCCTCCTCCGAATCCGCCTGGCTGCATGCCCTCGATGCGACCGAGGCGCGACTGGGCCGGTTCGAGCGCGTGGTCGCGCTTCAGGCCACATCGCCGATCCGTGAGCCCAGCGACATCGAGAACGCGCTTGGGACCTTCGATCGCGACCATCTCGACAGCCTGCTGTCCGTCTGCGAGGTCGAGGACTACTTCAACTGGCGGATCGGCGCGAACGGCCCGGAGCCGATCAATTACGACTATCGCAACCGCCGCATGCGCCAGCAGATCGAGAAGCGCTACCTCGAGAACGGCTCGTTCTACGTCCTGATCCCATCCCTCCTGCGCGAGCAGAACAATCGTCTCGGCGGCAAGATCGGCTTCCACGTCATGGATCGTCACAAGATGTTCCAGATCGACCGCCCCGAGGACGTCAAGCTTTGCGCCGCCATCATGCGCAGTTACGGCTATGCCTGATCTCAGCGCCTTCTCGCTCGCAGGCAAGATCGCGGTGGTCACCGGCGCCTCGCGCGGCATTGGCGCGGCGATTGCGAGCGGCCTCAAGGATGCCGGAGCCACCGTGTTCGGCCTCAGCCGGTCCGGAATCGCGCCGCAGGGCGTCACCGCCATTGCCTGCGATCTCTCCGACGACAGCGCGATCGAAGGCGCATTCCGCAGCATCGCGGCAAAAGGCGATCGCATCGACGCACTCGTGAATGCCGCAGGCATCAGTCTTCCGGCCGAAGGCGGCGAAAGCGAGCTCGCGCGCTTCCGCGCCACGGTCGCAACCGATCTCACCGGCGTCTACGCCACCATCCTCGCCGCCTATCCGCTCCTGAAGAACGCGGGCTCGGCGGCGATCGTCAACGTCACCAGCATCAATTCTGTGCGCGGCTTCCCCGGCAATCCCGGCTACGTCGCGGCAAAGGCGGGGCTTGCCGGGCTGACGCGCGCACTCGCCGCCGACTACGCACCGGACGGCATCCGCGTCAACGCACTTGCGCCGGGCTACGTCGCGACCGAGATGACCGCGAAGAGCTATGCCGACCCCGTCATGCACGAGGATCGGCGCCGCCACACCATGCTCGGCCGCTGGGGGCAACCCGCCGACATGGTGGGTGCCGCCGTCTTTCTCGCGTCGGAAGCCTCCGCCTATGTGACCGGCCAGGAAATCTTTGTCGACGGCGGCTGGACCGCCAAGGGCCTCGCCATTAGTTCGGATAGCACATCGTGACCGCAACGCTCGACCGCATCGGCTTCATGCAGGGACGCCTGTCGGCCCTGGTCGACGGCAAGATCCAGGCGTTCCCGTGGAACGAATGGCAGGAGGAATTTCCCCGCGCCAAGGCGCTCGGCTTGAGGCGGATGGAATGGACCATCGATCAGGAACGGCTGCGCGAAAATCCGCTGATGACCGAGCCGGGACAACAGGAGATTCTGACGCTGGCACGCGAGAACGGCGTGCGCATCCCGAGCCTGACCGGCGATTGCTTCATGCAGGCGCCGTTCTGGAAGGTCGATGCCGTCGTGCGCGATGCTCTCGTCAACGATCTCGATCTCCTGATTGCCGCCTGCAGCCGCATCGGCATCGCGTTCATCGTGATCCCGCTGGTCGACAACGGCAAGATCGAGCGCGAGAGCGAGAGCGACACACTCAAGCGGGTGCTGATCGCCCGCCGCGAGCAGCTCATAAGACAAAACGTCAAGATCGTCTTCGAGTCCGATCTGCCACCGCGCGACCTCGCCCGCTTCATGGAGGCGTTTCCGGCGGAGGTCTTCGGCATCAACTACGACAGCGGCAACAGCGCCTCGCTGGGCTACGACAGCGCCGAGGAGATCGAGGCCTACGCGCCCCGCATTCTCAACGTCCATGTGAAGGACCGCGTGCGCGGCGGCACCACCGTGCCGCTCGGCACCGGCAACGCTGATCTCGCCAAGACGATCCGGCTGATCGAGCGCTCCGGCTATCGGGGACAATACATCCTGCAAACCGCGCGGGCCGGCGACGGCGATCACGCCGGCGCGCTGGCGACATATCGCGACATGACGGTTCGCTGGATCGAGGATGCCGCGCGATGAAGCTCGAGCTGGATGATCGCGTCGCGCTCGTCACCGGCGCCAGCCGCGGCATCGGGCTCGCAATCGCGACGACGCTCGCCGCGGAAGGCGCCAGGGTCGCGCTGGCGGCCCGCGGCGCAGATGCGCTCGATGCCGCGCGGGCTACGGTCGGCGGCAGCACGTCGGTCCACGTGGCCGATGTCACCGATCCGGCTGCCGCAGCCAGGCTGCTGAACGAGGTCGAACGGCAGTGGGGACGCCTCGACATTCTCGTTTGCAACGTCGGCAGCGGCGCTTCCGTGCCGCCGGGGCAGGAAAATGCGGCGGAATGGTCGCGGGTGATGGACCTCAATCTCTTTGCCGCGACCAACATGATCGAGGCCGCACGGCCGCTGATGGCGCGCGGCAGCGGCGACCGGTCGATCGTCTGTATCTCCTCGATCGCCGGCATGGCGGCGCTGGGCGCGCCCGTCACCTACTATGCCGCGAAGGCGGCGCTGAACGCCACCGTGCGCGGGCTGGCACGCCCGCTGGCGCTCGAGGGCATCCGCATCAATGCGGTCGCGCCCGGCAACATCCTCGCCGCCGATGGCACCTGGGCGCGCAAGCTCGCCGAGAACAGGGCCGCGGTCGAGGACATGCTTGTTCGCGAGGTGGCGCTGCGCCGGCTGGGGAAGCCGGAAGAGGTTGCCGACCTCGTCGCATTCCTCGCCTCGCCGCGCGCGGCGTTCATTACCGGCAGCGTCATGGTCGCCGACGGCGGCCAATTGCGCAGCTGAACAGGAGCTCCCGATGCCAAGCCCGTCCTCGCGCTATGACCTGACCGGCCGCACCGCTCTCGTGACCGGTGCAGGCGGCCTGCTCGGCCGGCAGCATGTCGCCGCGCTCTCCGAAGCCGGCGCGCGCGTCGTCGTCACCGACGTCGGACTTGCGCAGGCCGAAGCCGCAATTGCCGCACTCAAGCAGAATGCGCCGTCTGCCGACCTGATCGCGCTTGCGATCGACGTCACCACACTCGATTCGGTGCGCGCTGCGCACGAGCAGCTTTCCGGCCGCGGCGTCTCCGTCGACATCCTCGTCAACAACGCGGCCATCGATCCCAAGGTGACCTCCGCACCCGGCGTGATGCATTCCTCCCGCTTCGAGGCGTTTCCGGTGCCGCAATGGCAGACCGAGATCGCCGTGGGCCTGACCGGCGCGATGCTGTGCGCTCAGGTGTTCGGCGGTGCAATGGCATCGCGTGGCCGCGGCGTGATCCTCAACATCGCCTCCGATCTCGGCGTGATCGCGCCGGACCAGCGGCTCTATCGCCAACCGCAGGTGACGCGCGAGGAGGAACAGCCGGTGAAGCCGGTGACCTACTCCGTGATCAAGCACGGGTTGATCGGACTGACGAAATATCTGGCGACGTACTGGGCCGATCACGGCGTCCGCGTCAACGCGATCTCGCCGGGCGGGGTCTTCAACAACCAGGATCCGGCCTTCGTCGAGCGACTGACGCGCCTGATCCCGATGGGCCGCATGGCAGATGTCGACGAGTACCGCGCCGCGGTGCAGTTCCTGTGCTCGGATGCCTCGAGCTACATGACCGGGCAGAACCTGGTGATGGACGGAGGAAGGAGCGTCTGGTAGCGGCTCGCACTTCAGGATGCAGATGTTCGGCGGGATACCGCCTCGATCCGAGCCCATAGCGCGATGATCTTGCGCTGACGCTCAGCGTGGTTCGCGTCGGCCGCGCCCAGCGAGCGGCAAAGTTGCGCCAGCACGTCGACCCTGGGATCGCGAACGTTCATCGAGCTCTGCTGGACCGACGAAAACGGATCAGGCTGGTCGACGATCGTCACATCGGTTTTCCCGCGCCGTCCGGCCGCGATGCTAAAGCATGTATGTGGCGCGCGACTGTCGATGCGCAGCGCGAATGACGGCAGGCCTTTGGCAGTGAACACGGCATCCCACGACGATGTCTCGGCGTCTGAAGGTCCCGCGAGCATCGACATCGCCACGTCGTCGTAACCGAGCTCTGCAAGAAGCGCGATCAGATGGATTCCGTAGAAGCGGAGCGCACCGCCGCCACTGGCGTCGAACCGCTTCCAGTTCGTCAGGTTGGCGCGATAGTGATGCGCCATGAAGCTCCAATCCAGCGAGAGGCCATCGGTGTTCTCGCTGAGCACCGCGCGAAGCCGCTCCGCCCACGGCATGAAACGAAAGGTGTAGCCGACGCGGTAGCGCTTGCCGGCGCGCTCGAATGCCTCGACGAACTGCGCCGCAAGCTGCGGTGTCGGCGCAACCGGCTTCTCCAGGATCAGCTCGCGGATGCCAGGCATGTCTGCCAGACGCGCCATCCAGCCAGCCTGATCGGCAGGACGAAGCGCAACCACCGCCCCGCTCGCCTGTGCCAACGCCTCCTCGGTGCCGGGGTACCAAATCACCTCGGGCACATATTGGAGGAGCTCGCTTCGGCCGCCAACTACCGCACGGTAGCGTTCCGGCAGTGCCACCTTCATCCCGCACTCGATCAGCGCAGGCAGATAGCCGTACATCCCGAAACCCGATCCGAGGATCGTGAAAACGGGCGCCTCAGGCATGAAAATCGTCCGCGCTGAGCACGTCGATCACGGGCCCCTTGTATCCGTTGTCCTGCAGATACTGGCGGATCTCGCGTGAGATGTGCCAGGCGAGATTGAGCAGTGGCTTGGCTTGGTCGCCATGCGCGAACAATTCATCGTCGGAGACGATCGGGATGCGCGTGCCCGGCACGTAGTGCCCGATCTTGATCGAGCCCGGCTTCTCGTGGACTGCAACAATCTCCTTTTCGGTCAGTCCCAGCAACTTGACCAGGATCGCCGCGCGGCCCGGAAACGCCTTGGCCCTGACCGGACCATGGGCCGCGATGATCTTCTTCAGCTCTGCGCTCTTGCGTGCCTTCCAGAGTTCGACGTCGCGCGCGAGCTGGGCGAACTCGGCCTGGAAATTGTTCTCGCGCGCAACGATGTCGGCTGCGACGGCATCGCTCTTGGCCGCATGTCCGAGAATGACGCGGATATTGCCGCCATAGCGCGCAGGAAACTCGACGTTGACGATGTCGAGGCCGAGCGATTTTGCGATGAAGCTGAACGATTTGTACGAATAGGTTCGCGGATGCTCGTGGTAGAAGGTGTCGAACTGATGCCGGTCCAGCACCGCTCCGAGATAATGGTTCTCGATCACGATCGCCGTTTCGGGCCCGAGCAGGGTCTTCATCGCCGCAAGCACACCGTTCAGATCCTCGATATGCGCGAAGACGTTGGTGAAGGTGATGATGTCGGGCGTGCCGACCGCGCGGCGGATCTCTGCCGCGGTCTCCGTGCTGAGATAGTTTTGCACCACGTAATGGCCCTTGGCGGCGGAGTCCTGCGCCGCGCCGGTCGGCTCGATGCCGGCTGTTGTCGCACCGGCTTCGCGGAAGAAGTCGAGCAGGCTGCCGTCATTGCAGCCGATGTCGAGCGCGATCTTGCCGGTCAGCGGTCCCATCCGCTCGGCGCAGGTCGCAACGAGGCTCTTCATGCCGGAGAGCACGTCGGCGGTGAAGCGCGAGCGGTAATGATAATCCTTGGGAAACAGATCCTCCTTCGGCACCTGGAAGCGCTGATGGCCGGTGGCGCAGGTCGGGCAGAAATCGATCTGGATCGGGTACTCGCGGCACTGGCGCGAATCGCCGACCGCCACCAGGTCGTCGCACAGGGGATGCAGGCCGAGATCGAGCACCGGCACGAGCTTGTCATTGCCGCAGACCTCGCAACCTCTGATCTCGGTAAGCGGTCTCGTCGACGTGGTGGCCATCATACTCATCCAATTGGAAAGGCGGCTAGTCCCGCTGTGTGTTCATGAAAGCGTCGATTTGGTCAACCATCACCGGCTTGACCGCGGCGCCCTGCTCGAACGCCTTGTACCACGCCACCACAGCGGAGGCGGCGCGATCGAGGCCCCAACGCGGCGCCCAGCCGAGATGAGCCCGCGCTTTGGAACTGTCCAGTGACAGCAGTCGCGCCTCGTGCGGATGCTGTCCCGGCTGCGGCATCTGCTGCGGCGGTACACCCCACAGCAGCGCGAGGCGATCGACCAGCCAGCGCACCGTGCGCACGCTGTCGGCGTCGGGACCGAAATTCCATTCGCTCGAGAAGGCAGCCGGATCGCGCCATAGATGCTCGGCGAGCAGAAGGTAGCCCGACAGCGGCTCGAGCACGTGCTGCCAGGGCCGCACCGCGTCCGGATTGCGGACCGGCACTGGCTGGCCGCTGCGGATCGCGGCGATCACATCGGGGATGAGACGATCCTGCGCCCAGTCCCCGCCCCCGATCACGTTGCCTGCGCGGGCGCTGGCGAAGCCGATCCGGCGAGTTCCACCGAAGAATGAGGACCGGTACGCAGCCGTGACCAGTTCCGCACAGGCCTTGCTGCTGGAATAGGGGTCCTTGCCGCCGAGCGGATCCGTCTCGCGGTAGCCCCAGACCCACTCCCTGTTGTCGTAGCATTTGTCGCTGGTGACGTTGACCACCACGCGCACGCCGGAGCTCCGCACCGCCTCGAAGACGTGCACGGTGCCCATGACGTTGGTCGCGTAGGTCCCGACCGGATCGTCATAGGATGTTCGCACGATCGCCTGCGCCGCCATGTGAAACACGATCTCGGGCTGGAACTGGTCAAACACCGCCTTGACCGCGAGTGGATCGCGGATATCGGCGAAGACCGACACGATGTCCTGCTCAGTCTGCGCCAGATCGAACAGGTTGGGCGTCGTCGACGGCGGCAGCGCCAGACCCGCGACTTCGGCGCCGAGACGCCGTAGCCACACGACCAGCCACCCACCCTTGAAGCCAGTGTGCCCGGTGACGAGAACGCGCTTGCCGCTCCAGAAGCCTGGATTCATTGCCAACGCTTCCAGGGCGCCTGCCCGCTGTCCCAGAGCTGCTCCAGGTGCACCTTGTCCCGCAGGGTGTCCATTGCCTCCCAGAAGCCGGCGTGGCGATAGGCTGCAAGCTGGCCGTCCTGCGACAGGCGCTTGAGCGGCTCCTGCTCCCAGATGGTGGCGTCGTCGCCGAGATAGTCGAAGATCGCCGGCTCCAGCACGAAGAAACCACCGTTGATCCAGCGGCCGTCACCGCGCGGCTTCTCCTCGAAATGGCGGACCACGTCGTCGCCGATATCGAGCGCGCCGAAACGCGCCGGCGGCTGGATCGCGGTGACCGTGGCGTGACGCCCGTGAGCGCGATGAAACTCCCGCAGCGCACCGATATCGACGTCGGCGAGACCATCGCCATAGGTCATGCAAAACGTCTCGTTACCGACGTAGTCCCTGATGCGCTTGAGGCGGCCGCCGGTCATGGTGTTGAGACCGGTATCGACCAGAGTCACCTTCCAGTGCTCGGCGAACTTGTTGTGCACTTCCATCGAATTGTTGGCGAGGTCGAACGTCACGTCCGCCATATGCAGGAAGTAGTTCGCGAAATATTCCTTGATGACGTAGGACTTGTAGCCGCAGCAGATGACGAATTCGTCGATACCGTGCGACGAGAAGATCTTCATGATGTGCCAGAGGATCGGCTTGCCACCGATCTCGATCATGGGTTTCGGCTTGACGTGGCTCTCTTCGGTGATGCGAGTCCCGAAGCCACCTGCCAGAATCACGGCCTTCATGCTCATACCCGTCCAGCAGAAAACGTCACATCAGAACGATTAGCCCAGTCTTGTCAACAAGATCAAACCGCCCCGCCCCGTTTCCCGGAACGGTTGAAGTTGCCGACTTACCTGCTAAAGAAACGATTGAAGGATGGCAACCCCACCACCGGTGCGCCAGTCCTCTCGGGCGGTTCGCCGGCTGCCTGATTCCCACGCGGGGAAGTGGCCCCCGCTCGACGGACGTCCTGGAGGATTGATGCGAAAGAAGATCAGCCTTGTGACGCCCTGCTACAACGAGGAGACCGGAATTCGGGAATGCTACGCGGCGGTCAAGGAAATCTTCGACCGCGAGCTCCCGGGTTATGAGCGCGAGCACATCTTCTGCGACAACGCCTCGAGCGACCGGACGGTGGAGATTCTCAAGGAGATCGCAGCGGCCGATCCCTCGGTGAAGGTCATCGTGAATGCCCGGAACTTCGGCGTTTTGAGGAACACCTACAACGGCGTGCTTGCCTCGACAGGCGATGCCACCGTGCTGTTCATGCCCGCGGATTTGCAGGACCCGCCATCGCTGATCCCGACTTTCGTGAAGCACTGGGAGCAAGGCTACGAGATCGTGTTCGGCATCCGGGCCCGGCGCGAGGAGCCTTTCCTGAGCCGGACCGCGCGGCATCTCTACTACAAGATGATCAGCCGCATGTCGTATGTCGACTATCCGGCCGACGTCGGCGACTATCAGCTCGTCGACCGCAAGGTGCTGGACGCCATGAAGCAATTCGAAGACGTCCAGCCCTTCATGCGGATGATGCCGTTCGAATGCGGCTTTCGCTCGATCGGCGTGCCCTACACCTGGCTGGCGCGCAAGCACGGCATCTCGCGCAACCGGCTGTCGAGCCTGATCGACCAGGGGCTGCTCGGCGCCATCAGCTTCTCGACCGTGCCGCTACGTACTGCGTTTTTCTTCGGACTGATCATCTCGTCGCTGAGCTTCGCCTATGCGTTCGTCGTGTTCCTGCTCAAGATAGCCGGCTTCGACATCGGTCCGCACGGCATCCCCACGATCATCATCGGCCTGTTCTTCTTC
Source organism: Bradyrhizobium sp. USDA 223 (assembly GCF_044909005.1). NCBI lineage: Bacteria > Pseudomonadati > Pseudomonadota > Alphaproteobacteria > Hyphomicrobiales > Nitrobacteraceae > Bradyrhizobium > Bradyrhizobium sp. USDA 223. The sequence continues at coordinate 1,161,960 of NZ_JBIYDR010000001.1, read as the reverse complement.
GGGGGCGTGCAGCTGTTTTTCCTCGGCGTGCTCGGCGAATACATCGTGGCGATCTTCAATCAGGTCCGGCGACGGCCGATCGTGGTCGAGCGCGAGCGGATCAATTTCGATTGAACGCGCCCAGCTCTCGCTGGACGCATCAACAATCACTCCGGAACCACGCTTTTTATCTGATATGCCCGAGCGATACAGTCGTTTGGAAGACGGTCGGGATCACGCCCCAAATCCTGACTTACCAGTAGCTCCGGGCGAACCGTCCAGCCGGGCAGCACAAGGTCAGATCCTCCTGCGGATAACAGGAGATGCTCGCGGTGCAAGCTCTGTGTGCGGAAAGCATCTAAGAGAGGCCACTCGGCACGCATCAGCTTGAAGGCGCTTCCGTTGAGAATCGGCACCGTGAGCAGCGCGCACGCTATTGCTGTACCGACAGTACCGAGTCTTAAGTTGCTGACAAATGCCGTGATTGCAGAAAAAGCACAAGCAAACCCCACGATCAGCACGATGATCACTTCGTTGTTCGCTCTTGGGGGCAAGCGATCCGCTGTCGCATAGTACGCAACGAAGTGCGCCAAGTACGCACAACCAAAAAGCACGATTACCAATCCACCGGACAAGACTGCCAGCTTCTTTGTATTACCCTGTTTGGCTTTGAACGGAGCCAAACAAAGGCTAGCGGCAAGGGACCAGGGTATCGCGATAAAGAACGCTCGTATCCAATCCGCGCGCGATGGCCTGACGGCATATTTCAGCGCCTCCACCAAGTTCCCACTGCCCGGAAACAGGCCCATTCGTGTCGAATTCGCGGGCGCCAACAGAAGAATGGCAAATCCCGCCAGCGTGGCCGTCAACAATACGATATGCGCAGCTAACTGCGGTCGTGGATGGCCCGAAAATCGCCTGAATAAGAAAGAGCTACCGACGATCCCCACCAGCCAAAGAGGTGTAAATTCGTTGCACATCGCCGAAAGAAACGAAATCGCGGCAAGGCTGCTTACTCCCAGGCGCGAGAGCTCGCGGCCATCCGCAGCGCTGGTATATAGCTCCGCCAGAATGATCGCTACGAACGCCGCCGGGACCGCATAACACGCAGTCCCAGGTAACCAGTAGAGCAGTTCGCGAGGATCCTGCGAGTTGGCCCAGATCGTCGCGACTAGACCGAGGGACAGGAAGATCAGTCGACTGACCGGAGCGCCGCGGCACAACCGAGCTGTAACCCAAACCATGGAGCCTGCGAAAAACAGTGCGAAGGCAAGAAGCACTCCGGGATATGCTGCAACGAAATGTTGGGCGGAGCCGCCGGTAACGATTCCCGGCACTGCGATCAAGGCCAGTGGGACAACTCTACCGACGAGACTATGATAAAAGATGATCATCATCTTCAATAGGCCGTCGTCCCTGTAACGATAGAACCAGCAGAAGTCGTCGGACTCAGGGAAGGCATAAGGGGCAACAAGCAAGAACTTCGAAATCACATAGATTGGGACCGCGGCCGCGACGGCAAACAAGATGATGAACAAAAGTTCTGTCGTAAAAGGCTTGGATTTGTCCCCAGACTTCAGTCCCTCTTGGCTAGTAGTAACAATGTGATCCATTCTAAGAACTTTCATTCGGCAATGTTCGCCGCAACGTGTTTGGCCCCACAGGTCATTCTCTTCCGATGCGATGAGAGAAGACCGCCGAGAAGATCGACGCACGAATGCGTGGGCCTAGTGGTCAGGATATTGTTCGCAACCCCACTTAGCTTCGCCCGTGTAACGCCGCCCGCGTTCCCCTAGTCATGTGTTAGAATTTACCATACGGCGTCAGAGCGGCGCAACCAATGATCGAAACACCGAGCAACTGTCTAAGTCCGATGTAGGTGACCTGCCATCATCCAACCGGTCCACACTTCAGCCGGCGCTGAGCTTTTCTCTTTTTTCGCTTGCCAAGAGATTTCCGAGCGCCTCACTGCTAACGAACGCGAGCGCACCGAGCGCGGGAATGATCAGCCGAACTTCGGAGAAATCGGCAATTAGGAACACGATTCCTACATGGATCAGGGCCGGTGGGATGACAGCGGCCATCGTCCGGGTGATCGCGCGTGTTTTCAAGATGACAATCGCGAGCACCGGGCAGGCAATGGCGACCGCAATCTTCATGGTCAAAAGATTGCCTTTGAGCTTGGTAAAGTAGTCGCCACGCGCAATCAGGAATGAGCTGAAGTTCGCGTCAGGATGCATCCACAGCAGAATTTTTGGCACCGCCAGAGAGATGCCGACCAGCACTGCAAAAGCGAACCATTCCTTCGCAGTAGGCCAACGCCGCTCGAAGGCCGCGAGACTGACCAATACGAAGGCCGATGCGAATACGACGTCCGTCCGAGCAAAACTGATGATAAGCCCCGATATGATGGCGGCGGGGTAACGCTGAGATACCAGCAGAAACAGCTGCCAGAACAACCCACCTGCAATGAATACGGGCCCCATGCGCCCCGGATAGATGGCGATCTGCGTGTAGAACGCGAAGGTGAACAGGCAGAGCCAAGTCGAGATCGGCGAGAGCAGAAGGGTCGCCAGCGCAAACACCCCGAGGAACGATAAGGAGTCGAACATATAGTTGATCGCGATATGCGTGCGGTAAGTCGATCCTTGCAGGCGATCGTCGCCGAGAACCTGAACGTAGGTTTCCACGACCTTCGATATCAGCGGACGGATAATGCCTTCAACGAGCTCTCCATGGGCAAACGCCCGCTCGTGATCAAGGCTGTGCTGCATCTGCTCACGCAGCAAATTGGCCTCGTGAGCTGTGATTGACGCGGCCAGACAACAGCTGACGAGCAGTCCCAAGGCGACTGGACCGCGAAAATTCCTCCGAAACTTGAAGAGTAGTGGCAGCGGCGCCAGCGCGACGAGCACATAGAATGTTATGCTAGCAGCCCGCAACACATCGGGAAAAGTTACTCCAAGCTTCCGCAGCACCCAGGGAACGCGGTATCTGTCGACACTTCCAATCCACCACCACGTGTCGGAAAGCTCGAGCCACCACCAACCAACAACCAAGAGATTGGAGATGATCCAGAACACCATTACAAGAGTGAGCGATGGCGCCTTCATGCCGTCGCCGAGATCTAAGAGCCGCCCGTGAGGACCGGGCGATGACGTTATTGATCCATCTTGTGACAATCGATCGCTCAACTAGTGCTGGAGGATCCCGGCGAGATTCATGTGGGCGGGGCGCGAGTGCTCGATGCCCAGCAGCGTCCGCCGATTGTCGTTCGTGCGCTGCAGGTGCAGGCTGGCGAGCGTGACCCCGGCGCAGGTGGTGACTGTGCTTCCGCGACCGCTGAACGGCTTGAGGAAGTCGAACACACGAGGGCCGAACATATCCACGACCGACGTCTCGCGCGCCCCGAGCGGCGGGATCTCGCCGAAGTCCGCCTCGAGCTCCTCGCCGTCCTCGCGGATCAGCCTCGTCGTCGGCCGTGCCGGATGGGCATATTCGGGATCGGAAGAGTGATTGATTAGCAGCACACTGCTGACGATGTCGCTGGTCGCAATGATCTTCGGATTGATGCCGGTGAAGCCGACATGCGCCTTGAGCCGGCCCTCGTTCAAGGGCCGGGCAAACGCGCCGGTGCGGTAGATCGCGACGTTGTCCTGGTCGACATAGGTCATGGAATAGCTGGCAGGCGAGGATCGGAAGCCGTCCATTCGTCCGCGCGACATCACGGCGATGACCAGATAATCGTCCTGTGGCAGCTTGAGCGAGGCGAAAAGACGCGACAGCTCGATCTCGACGGACGCACCCGGCGCGTAATCCCGAGGGAACTCGTAAGTTGCCCGGTACTCGCCATTGCGCGAAAGAATGTGCAGCTTGAACCTCAGCTTCTTGGTGAAGCCCGATGCGACCAGGCTGGCGAGCTCGGGGACAAGATCCTTGAACGTTTCGCGAAAATTCTTGCGCAGGCTGCCGGCGACGAGGCTACGCAGATACCTGATGTCGATCGGACGATACCAGACAGGAATCGAGAAACCCATGCGCGATTCGACGCCGGCAAACGTCGGGAACATGAATCTGGGCTCGTAGGGCTTCCAGGGACGGGATGGGAAACGAGTCACGGACGCGCCCTTCAAAAATGATGCAAGCTGAACTTGCCGTTGGCAAACTCGTAATAGCTGAACGGACTGGCGATGTTGGTGCCTTTGAACTCGAGGGCAAAACCTTCGGCCACGCCGATCAGCTTTTCGGCCTCGGGGAAAAGATCCAGCGTGCCGATGCGCGCGGCTCCCATCGGTGAGATTTCCGGCAGCGCACGCTGGCCCAACTCGGTGCCGTCCAGGGCCATGAGCCGGGCCGTCCCGACGGAGACGCCCTCGGGCGCCATGCAGGAGTTCACCAGCACGACGCCCGATTCCTTCAGGAAACGGGTGAGATAGGATTGCATCCAGGCGGAAGTCGGGAATGGTGCCGCGGCGACCGGCTCGCGCTCGTGCGACAATGTCACCGCGCCGTGCTGCGAGAAATATTGTGCGTAATAGCCGGTGGTCACCTTCCGACCGGGACGAAGCTTATCGTGCTTCGGAATCAGCGCCATCGCCACCGTACCCGAAACCCGGGGACACAGATCCGAAGTTTGCAACTGCAGTTGGCCGTTGATGCCGAGTTCCCTGTGGAAATGACCGGCCGGCGTGCCCGCACCATCAAAGAACCAGACATGCGCATCCACCTCCGGATGGTCCTTCATGAAGACCGAGAAGTAGTTGAATGCGGAGACCTCCGTCGTGACGGTCTCGTCATTGCGGAGATAGAGAACAGCGGGCGGATAACCTCTGGCGACGGCTTCGCCAATCAGCAAATCACCGGGCATTCGACAGGACTCGGCGGGAGAGCAAGGGATCGACACAGCTGGTCGGCGGCTTAACCCAAATCATACGCGATGTTCTTGCCCGCATGCTAAAACGTCAGCGCGATTTCAGCGCCTGTTTACGCTGTGCCGACAAGGGAATCAACCGGGAACGCCGCTGCAGCGAGCGATACGCAACAATGCACTTTAAGTCCGCAAGGCCGCCGTCAGGCTCAAGTTTCGGCGCCGAAGCGGCCGCTGGACATGAGGGTGCTCTTGCTACCAGAACGAGTGCTGCCATCGCTGCGGTCGAATCCTTGCATTGGGGCTGCGGCTCCCGTATGACCGAACTGGCTAGTGACTTGGTATCCACCTCACACAGGCGGAACATCGGCCTTTCCTGGACCTACACCGTGCTTCAACGACCGCTCGTCAGCATCACTCCGATTCTGGCCGTTCCATCGAGGAAGTGCTGACGTGCGCTGGCAAACAAAGGCGCGGGCGTTCTCCGTATTGTCGAACATTCCCTGGGGCAAATGTCTGCAATACGCCCCGCAGCGCACGTCCCACGACGGCTGCTGCGGGCGGAAAGGCAGGTCCTGATGGCCGCGCACTTAAGAAGCTTTTCGCCGGAACACCCGTTCACGCTCTGCTTCCTGATCATTGGCAGCGAGGCCAAGCTACCGAAAGGAGATTGAAGATCTTCAATTCTCGGCTGCTACGACGGCCCCCATCCTAGAGATCTCGCGATGTGGACGACCACCTTTGTCCTAACCTTGCTGTACTTCCTGATCCAGCTCGGCACCGGGTTTTCGATCTTGGCCATTGCGCCTGCGAGCCTGGTATCGGCATGCCGGCTCACGAAGGCTCAGTTCGTTGTCCTTGGATTTAGCGTCGGCGCCTCTGCCACGGGCATCCTGCTCGGCGCCCTATCGCTATTCGTGACCGACATCTGGCTTCAGTTCGCGACATTGGTCGTCGTATCCTGCTTCGGACTTGCCTGGTCATTGCCTAGCTGGTGCCCGAGCCCCAATGAGGCGCGCGCGGCTGCCACTTGGTGCATTCTGTCGCTACCAATCGCGCTGCTGACATGGTGGTGGTCGTTCGGCGCATTTTCCAGCTTTCCCTTTGCGGACATCGGCGCTGATGTTCACTGGATGAAGACTGCACAAGAGTACGCCGATGGCGGTATCATCAATCCGTATGCGGCCCAGTCCTATGTCGATCTTCGTTCGGGAGTAGCAGGCGCGCTCGCGGGAACGCTGGGCCTCGAACTCCTTAGATTTACCTGGACCTATCGCTTCTTCTCGATCCTGTTTTTCCTATTGGCGTCCTACGCCTTCGTGCAGGGCGTCTATCCCACCTCGCCCCGGAAATGGATCGCTTTCTTCTTTGCCGCGACCAGCAATGCAGTCGCCCTGATGACGAACGGCAGCCTGGCGGTCGTCAGCAGCGTCGTATTTCTCGGCGTGCTGATCAGCAATGCGCCGCGCGAGGCAAACGCTATCTCGGCCCGATCTGTTCTGCTGCTGACTATTGCCGCGGGCGCGACTCTGCTGCTCGCGTTCGTCTTGAACAACAACACGCTCGTGCTTGCTCTGCTCATAGCCGGGCTGTTCCTGCTCAGGATTTTCGGCGGCGCCGGAAGATATGGCGCGGTTTTCCTTCTTGGTTGCATCTGGCCGGCGACGCTGGTGCTTGCACATCGCGGCTCCTACCTGTTCGTTCCGATCGCTGTGGCCAGCTGGCTCATGTATCTCGCGATGGCGCGAATGAATTCCGCCTGGCCATCGCCCAGCCTCGCGGTGCTGCGGATTCTGTCCTTCGTGTTGCCCCCGATCATTCTCGGAATTGTCGTCAGCGTGGTGGGAATGCGCTTCGGCTACATCCCTTCAATGAGCGCCAACGACACATTTTCCTCGATTACGGAATTGATGCTGGGCAGAAGGATAGAAGGCGGTGAAGAGCTCTTCCTGGGCTCCGGACCGCTGGTCGCCACGATCGAGCTCGGCCGGACGATCGGTCCGGTCTTGTCCATCTGTACTACGCTGGGCATTGGGTGTTGGTGGATGACCCGACCCGCCCTCCGTAATACCTCCGGGGCGATCGGAGCTCGTGGCGACCGCTTCGTGACACTCGTTTGGTCATGGGTCGTAGGCTGTGGTCTGAGCCTTGCCGTGCTTTCGGGCTTCCCGTTCCTGTATCGCACCAGCGCGATCATACTGTCGCTGTTCACGATCACGGCTACCGAGCTCTTTAGTCAGTTATTCGTCGATTCTGATCGCTCCCCGCGTTATCGGAGAGCCCTGACGGCCGCCGCCGTCGCGCTGCTCGGGACGGCTCTCGTGATTCTGGTTTACGCATTTGCATGGCGAGCCGAGCTGCCCGTTGCCCGCTATCAGGCAGTCCTGCGACCGGTGGAATTGGCCGGCGTCGCGCTGCTCGTCGCGCTCGCGCTATTGACCCTGATTCAGTCGCGACGGGTCTCCATCTTCGCTCTGGCGGGGATCGTGGGCTTGGGAATGGCCATCGATAAGATCGGTCTGTCCGGCATCAACAGGAGTTACAGTTACGGCACCCTTCCCGACCGCACTGCGATCGTCTCACACTACAACGCCGACGAGCTCGAATTGGCCCATTGGCTCCGCCAGAATTTACGAAAAGGAATCATCCTCTCGGACCCGTATACGATGGGCATCGTGCGGGCGACCACCGGCGCGCCGGTCGTCTATCTGTTCTCCAATCTGGACACTGTGAACGAAATGACCGCAACGCGGGCGAAATCGGTCGTGCGCACGATTCTGCAGCCGGCCGAGGGCGATCAGCGGCTTGCAAGTACTTGCAGCCTGATCGCCCCTCTGATGGCATCCATCAGCACAGAAGTCTTGTTCCAAATGCGGAGGGCCGATGCTCTGAGCGGAATCATGCGGTCGGTCCGCAGTGCGCGGGCACCGGGCCAGGCCCCACCGCCTGCCGACGTTGCCGCCGCATTAATCCCTGAAATTCCGCCTGAGGAGGCCAAGGCTGCGATTAAGAACATCCTGGGGACGGGCGAAAACGCCTGGGAGCTCGTCGCGATCATCACACCCCGCACGATCGAGTGGACCCATCTCGCAGCCAACCAGCGTCTCGGTTATTTTCCTCCCGCAGAGCCGATAGAGCCGACGATCATTGATGCCCTTCGCGCAGGCCCGTTTCCGGTCCTGTTCGCCAACAGGCAGACCGTCGTCGTTCGCATTCCTTGTTCGCGCTGATATGAAGACAAGACGGGAATTGCCCGCCGCATTGCGGCAGATTGGCGTCGTGCTGCATCATTCATGCTGTCGAAGGGACAAATCATGCTGAGACAGGCTGTCGTCCTCGTCGGAGGGCTGGGCACGCGGCTTGGCGCGCGCACCAAGGCGGTGCCGAAACCGATGCTCGAGATCGGGGGCAGGCCGTTTCTCGACACTCTGATCGATGAACTCGTCCGCTATGACGTCTTCGACGAAATCCTCCTGCTAGCCGGCCACAAGGCCGACATCGTCGAGAGCCACTACGCCGGCGCTGTGCGGGGCCGGGCAAAGATCCTGGTGGCGCGCGAGACCGAGCCGCTCGGTACCGGCGGCGCGCTCGTGAACGCGCGCGATCTGCTGCACGACCGCTTCCTGCTGCTCAACGGCGACTCGCTGTTCGACTTCAACCTGCTTGATCTGATCGCGCGTGCGCGGAACGGCCGGATTCACATGGCATTGCGCGACGGCGTCGTCGGGGACCGCTACGGGCGCGTCGCGCTCGATGGCGACGTGGTGCGCGATTTCATCGCCCCGGGTGCGGGCGCCACCGGTCCGGTCAATGCCGGAATCTACGTCGTCGACAAGTCCGTTCTCGCCGATATCGCGAAGCTTCCTGCCTCTCTCGAACAGGACGCGTTTCCCGGCCTTGCCTCGCGCGGCGAGCTGCGCGGCACCGCCTATCGCGGCTATTTCATTGACATCGGCATCCCCGACGATTTCGCGCGCGCCGATCGCGAGCTGCGCGAGAAGCTGCGGCGTCCCGCCGTGTTCTTCGACCGCGACGGCGTGCTCAACCATGATTCCGGCTACACATTCGAGACGCACAAGCTCGAATGGATCGACGGGGCACGCGAGGCCGTGAAGGCCGTCAACGACGCCGGCTATTTCGCTTTCGTCATCACCAATCAATCCGGCGTCGCGCGCGGCTATTACGAGGAGCATCACGTCGACACCCTGCACCGCTGGATGGCGGACCAGATGGCACTCGTCGGCGCGCATATCGACGCGTTCGAATATTGCCCCGACCATCCCGAGGGAACCGTGGCCCGCTATTGCCGTGTCAGCGACCGCCGCAAGCCGGGCGCGGGCATGATCACCGACCTGGCGCAGCGTTTTCCCATCGACATGGCGCGCAGCATGGTGATCGGCGACAAGCCAAGCGACCTCGAGGCCGCGCAGGCGGCCGGCCTTCCCGGCCATTTGTTCCAGGGCGGCAATCTCGAGGCCTTCGTAAGAGCGCGTCTGAAGGCAGCCGGCAAGACTTAGATGGCGCATCAAAACCGCTGCATCCCCGGGCATTTGGCAGCTTTCGTACCGCTGCTCTGTTGCGCGCGACCGCCAGTATGCTATAGCGCCATCTTGTTGCGAAGACTGGCTTAATCGCCTTTTGGGGTCCGGCATGGCAGATCTGAGGGACGCCCGCGTCCTCGTTACCGGCAGCGACGGCTTCATCGGTTCGCATGTCGTCGAGGAGCTGGTGAAAGCCGGGGCCCGCGTCAAGGCGATCGTCTACTACAACTCCTTCAACTCCTGGGGCTGGCTGGACACCGTTCCCGCCGACATCATGAAGTCCGTGGAGGTGGTCGCCGGCGACATCCGTGATCCGCATTTCATGATCGCAGCCGCCAGCGGCTGCACCGACGTGCTGCACCTGGCGGCGCTGATCGCGATTCCCTTCTCCTATGTCGCGCCCGATTCCTATGTCGAGACCAATGTGCGCGGCACCGTGAACCTGCTCCAGGCCGCGCGCATGGCCGGCGTGCGGCGCTTCGTGCAGACCTCGACCAGCGAGGTCTATGGCACGGCACAGACCGTTCCGATCAAGGAGAGCCATCCGCTGGTCGGCCAGTCGCCCTACTCGGCCTCGAAGATTGCCTCCGATCAGATGGCGCTATCGTTCCACGCCTCGTTCGACATGCCGGTCGTCGTGATCAGGCCGTTCAACACCTATGGACCGCGGCAATCGGCACGTGCGGTGATCCCCACGATCATCAGCCAGATCGCGACCGGCAAGCGCAGGATTCGTCTCGGCGCCGTCAGCCCGACCCGTGACTTCTCCTTCGTCACCGACACCGCGCGCGGCCTGATCGCAGGACTCACCGCTCCGGCCGAGCAGACCGTCGGCCAGACCATCAATCTCGGCAGCGGCTTCGAGATCTCGGTCGGCGCCACCGCGCAGATGATCGCCGACGTGATGGGGACCACGATCGAGATCGAGACCGACGAGGCGCGCCTGCGCCCGGCGAACAGCGAGGTCGAGCGCCTCTGGGCCGACAATTCCAAGGCGCGCCAGCAGCTCGGCTGGGCCCCGGAATTCGGCGGGATCGAAGGCATGCGCCAGGGCATCGAGAAGACGGTGAACTGGTTCACCAATCCCGTCAATCTCGGCCGCTACAAGGCGGACGTCTACAATGTCTGAGGCAATTGTGGGAACGGCCGCGACCAGATCCGACATTTCTACGCGCACCTTCGATCCGAAGGCCGTGGTCGATGCCGTCCGGCGCGCCGCAGGCACGCCCAACGGCATCCTCGGCCTGCACGAGCCGGTGTTTGCCGGCAACGAGGTCGCCTATCTCGAAGAATGCATCAAGAGCACTTTCGTCTCCTCGGTCGGCCCGTTCGTCGACCGATTCGAGCGGATGCTGGAAGAGGTGACGGGCGCCAGGCGCGCGGTCGCCGTCGTCAACGGCACGGCGGCACTGCACGCCTGCTTCCGCCTCGCCGGCGTCGAGCCCGGCGACGAGGTCATTTCGCCGGCACTGACCTTCATCGCGACCACGAACGCGATCGCCTATTGCGGGGCGGTGCCGCATTTCGTCGACAGCTCCTTCGCCACGCTCGGCATGGACCCGCGCGCCATCGCCGCGCGGCTCGAGAGAATTGCCGAGCGAACGCCAAAGGGCGCGGTCAATCGCGAGACCGGACGCCGCATCGCCGCGATCTCGCCGATGCACACGTTCGGGCATCCCGTCGAGCTCGACGAGATCGCCGCGATCGCCCGCGACTGGGGCATCGCACTGGTGGAGGACGCCGCGGAATCCTTGGGCTCGACCTACAAGGGTCACGCCGTCGGATCGCAGGCGCGGCTCGCGGCGCTGAGTTTCAACGGCAACAAGATCGTCACCACAGGCGGCGGCGGCGCCATCCTCACCAACGACGAGGAGCTGGGACGCCGCGCCAAGCATCTCACCACCACCGCGAAGCTGCCGCACAAATGGGCCTTCGTGCACGACGAGATCGGCTTCAACTACCGCCTGCCCAACCTGAACGCCGCGCTCGGCTGCGCCCAGCTCGAGCAACTCGACGGATTCCTGGCAAGCAAGCGCCGGCTGGCGGCAGCCTATGAGCGCGTCTTTGCGGACGTTCCCGGCGTGAGCTTCTCGCGCGAGCCCGAGGGCACCACGAGCAATTACTGGCTGAACGCGATCCTGCTCGACGAGGCCCATGCCGGACGGCGGGACGACCTGCTGACGGCGCTGAACGAAGCCGGCTTCGGCGCGCGGCCGGCCTGGACCCTGATGCACCGCCTGCCGATGTTCTCGGACAGCCCGCGCGGCGATCTCTCCACCGCCGAGTCGATCGAACGCCGGCTGATCAACCTGCCGAGCAGCGCCAGCATCAGAGCCCGCGATGAATAGCGGCGCGCGAAAGATCTGCTTCGTCACCGGCAGCCGGGCCGATTTCGGGCTGCTGGTCTGGCCGATGCGCGCGATCCGCGAGACGTCAGGCTTGAAGCTCCAGCTCATCGCCACCGGTATGCATCTCGCGCCCGAGTTCGGCTACACCTTCAACGACATCCGCGACGAGGGCTTCGAGGTCGACGAGCGCGTCGAGACGCTGCTTGCCAGCGACACCGGCGCGGGCGTTGCAAAATCGGTCGGGCTCGGCGTGATCGGCTTTGCCGACGCGTTCACGCGGCTGCGACCGGATCTCGTCGTCGTGCTCGGCGACCGCTTCGAGATGTTCGCGGCCGCCCAGGCCGCGATGTTCATGCGGCTGCCGATGGCGCATCTGTTCGGCGGCGACGTCACCGAAGGCGCCGTCGACGAATCCGTCCGCCACGCCATCAGCAAGATGTCGCATCTGCATTTCACCAGCAATCAGGACTCGACGCGGCGCTTGATGCAGCTTGGCGAGCACCCAACCCGTGTTCACACCATCGGCTCGGTCGGCATCGACGCCATCAAGCATCTCGTTCTGATGAACCGCGACGACATCGGCAACGCGATCGGGATGCCGCTCGGCGAACGCAATGCGCTCGTGACGTTCCATCCGGTGACGGTCGAGGCCGGACGCTCGGTGGCCGAGCTGGACGAGCTGTTCGCGGCGCTGTCGAGGCTCGATCCCGGCTTTCGCCTCATCTTCACGCTCGCCAATGCCGATGCCGAAGGGCGCGCGCTGAACGACCGGACCAAGGCCTTCGCGGCCGGCCGGCCGAACACGATCGCGGTCGCCTCGCTCGGGCAGCTCCGCTATCTCAGCCTGATGAGCCAGGTGGACGTCGTGATCGGCAATTCGTCGAGCGGCATCCTCGAAGCGCCGTCATTCGGTGTTCCGACGGTGGATATCGGCGACCGTCAGAAGGGGCGCGAGCGCGCCGACTCGGTATTTCACGCCACGCCCGAGCGCGGCGCGATCGCCGCGGCGATCTCGCAAGCGCTTCAGCGGGGCCGCAAGGACACCGTCAATCCCTATGGCGACGGCGATTCCAGCCGGCGCTTTGCCGACATCATCGCGGCCATCCCGGATTTCGGCCAGCTCCTGAAGAAGGGCTTCTACGAAGCTCCCGCAAACGGAGCGCGGCCATGACGAGACACACGCTGATCATCGCGGAGGCCGGCGTCAATCACGACGGCAGCCTGGACAAGGCACTGGCCCTCGTCGATGCTGCGGCCGATGCTGGTGCCGACATCGTCAAGTTCCAGACCTTCAGCGCGAAGGCGCTGGCGGGCGGAGCGGCGAAGAAGGCCGACTATCAGCAGCGGACGACGGACGCCGCCGAGAGCCAGCTCGCCATGCTGGAACGTCTCGAGCTGCCCCAGGCGGCGCATCACACGCTGATCGCGCGCGCCGAGGAGCGCGGCATCGCGTTTCTGTCGACACCGTTCGACGACGCTTCGCTGGCCTTTCTGCTGTCGCTCAAACTGCCGCGCATCAAGATCGGTTCGGGCGATCTCACCAATGCCCCGCTGCTGCACGCTGCAGCGAGGGCCGGTGCGACGCTGATCCTCTCGACCGGCATGGCGACGCTCAGCGAAATCGAGGAAGCCCTCGGCGTATTGGCGCACGGCTACGCGCAGCGCAACGATGCTGCGGGCCTCGCATCTTTCCGCGCGGCGTGGCGCGATCCGGCAGCGCGCGCCACGCTGGCGCGGCACGTCAGCCTGCTCCATTGCACGACCGAATATCCCTGCCCCATCGCCGATGTGAACCTCGCTGCGATGGCGACGATGCGGTCGGCGTTCCAGCTTCCAGTCGGCTATTCCGATCACACTGACGGTTTCGAGGTTTCGGTCGCCGCGGTCGCGCTCGGGGCGGCGGTCATCGAGAAGCACCTGACGCTGGATCGCAGCGCGCCGGGTCCCGACCACGCGGCCTCGCTCGAACCTGATGATTTCAAGCGGATGGTCGGCGCCATCCGCAATGTCGAGGCCGCGCTCGGCGACGGCGTTAAGGCGCCGAGGGAGTCCGAGGTCGGGAATGTGCCGGTGGCGCGCAAGAGCATCGTGGCGGCACGCGCACTGAAGGCCGGCGAGATCATTGGTCCGGCCGACATCACCGCCAAGCGGCCGGGCACGGGGCGGTCGCCGATCGAGTACTGGTCCCTGATCGGAACCCGCGGCACCGCGGGCGCTCGAGCCGGATGATCCGGTCTAGCGGCGAGGCTTGGCAGGAACCCCGCGCAGCACCGAGCCGGGCGGCCATGAGCCCGTGACGACAGAGCCCATCGCGACCAGCGTATCATTGCCAATGGAAATGTGATCGCGAACGCGGCTGCCGAGCCCGACGAAGCAATTGTCGCCGATCTCCGCGCCGCCGCCGACCACCGTTCCCGGAGACAGATGGGTGTAGTGCCCGACCCGCACGTCGTGCTCGACGACCGCGCCCGAATTGATGATGCAGTGATGGCCGATCATGCTTCGCGCATTGACGATCGCGCCCGGCATGACGACGCTGCCCGGACCGATCGTGGCCGACGGCGAGACGAACGCGCGGGGATGGATGACCGACGCCCAGCGATTCAGCTGCAGCCGGCCGATCATCTGCCGGCGCGCGGGCCCCGCCTGCATCGTTCCGACCCCGACCACGAAGGCGGCATCGGGATAGTTCGGCGCAACATCATCGGTTCCGAGATAGCGCGCATCGCCCAACGTTCCCGGCTGGCGGTCGAGGAAACCGATGACGTTGAACTGGCCCGACAGAAGCGCTGCCTCGTAGACCATGAAGGCATGTTCGCCGCCGCCGATGATGATCAGATCGTCCATCGCGATTCCCCTGAGCTGCACCGATCTTAGCGGGCGGGCCCGGACGCTTCAAACCGACCGATTGCGCCCGAAAACGCGTGAATTAACAAGGACAAGCCCGGGTCCCCTGACGGGGTTGACGCCGCCTCTCGCAGCCGCGATATAGCAGGCTCAGCCGTGGGCTGCCCACAAATCCGGCGTGTACGAGGCAGAATTGCCATGAAATCCTGGCGCAAGGCCATCGTCGGTACCCAGGCCAGTGTGGGCGAGGCCATTGCCGCGATCGAGAGCGGAAGCATCCAGATTGCGCTGGTGCTGGACGACCAGAACCGGCTGCTCGGCGTGGTCACCGACGGCGACGTCAGACGCGGACTGCTGCGCGGCATCGCCCTCACGGGGCTTGCAACCGATATCATGAACCGGACGCCAGTGTCGGCCCCTGCGACCTTGTCCCGTGAGGATCGCCTGCATTTGATGCGGCAGAGGTCGATCAAGCAGCTCCCGCTCGTCGACGAGGGCGGCCATCTCGTCGTGGTCGAGACGCTCGATGAACTGCTCGAGCCGCGCCAATATCAGAATCCGGTGCTGATCATGGCCGGCGGCCTTGGCGAGCGCCTGGGCGCGCTGACGCGCGACGTGCCGAAGCCGATGCTCAATGTCGGCGGCCGCCCACTGCTCGAGACGATCGTCCGCAACGTCGTGCAGCAGGGCTTTGGCAACATCTTCATCTCGGTGAACTACAAGGCCCAGACGATCAAGGATTACTTTGCAGATGGCGCCGCCTTTGGCGCCAACATCCAGTACGTGCACGAGACCGAGCGCCTCGGCACCGCCGGTGCGCTCGGGCTGTTTGCAACACCGCCGGATCTGCCGATGATCGTCACCAACGGCGACATCCTCACCACGATCAACTACGGAGCGCTTCTCGACTTCCACAACGGAGCGCCGGCAGAAGCGACGATGGCTGTCCGCGAGCACAAGGTGCACGTCCCCTATGGGGTGGTGTCCACCACGGACGGATTTCTCCAGACCATTCGCGAGAAGCCGACCGAGAGCTGGTTCGTCAGTGCCGGCATCTATGTAATCGGCAGGTCGGTCTTCCGCCACGTCACGCCGGGCGTCAGCATCGACATGCCGACCGTGCTCGAGCGCGTGATTGCCGACAAGGGACGCGTCGCGGTCTATCCGATTCGCGAGTACTGGCTCGATATCGGCCGGCTGGAGGATTTCGAGCAGGCGCATGCGGAGTTTCACGAGGTCTTCCCGTGACCTCGACAACAGCCGTCGTGGTTGGCCTCGGCTCGATCGGCACAAGGCATGCGCGCGTCCTGCGCGAACTCGGCCTTCGGGTCGCAACGGTCAGCCGGCGCGAAGGTGGCGACTACGGTTCGATCGCGCAGGCCGTTGCGGCGGCGCATCCGGACTACGTCGTGATTGCCACCGAGACGGCGCGCCATGCGGACAATCTGCAAGAGCTGGCGCAAACCGGCTTCCATGGCAAAGTCCTCGTCGAAAAGCCGCTTTTCGCAACGCCGGCACCGCCCCCGAAATATCCGTTTGCCCATGTCAGCGTCGGATACAATCTGCGCTTTCACCCAGTGATGACGGCGCTGGCGGACACGCTGCGCGGACGCGACGTGATCACGGTCGGCGCCTATGTCGGCCAGGACATCAGGGACTGGCGACCGGACCGCGATCACCGCACAACCGCCTCCGCCACGGCTGATGCCGGAGGCGGCGTGCTGCGGGATCTCAGCCACGAGCTGGACTATCTGCTCTGGCTGTTCGGGCCATGGCATCGCGTCGCAGCACTTGGCGGCGCCTCCGGCACGCGCGACATCGACGTCGAGGACCACCTCGACCTGCTGCTCGATATGCAGCGGGCGCCGTCCGTCCACGTCCATATGGACTATCTCGATCGTCAGGGCGTCCGTCGCATTCGCGTCAATGTCGATGACGACACCATCGAGGCCGATCTCGTCGGCGGGCGCCTCGCCGTCAACGGCAAGGCAAGGGAGATCCCCAGCGAGCGCGACCAGACCTATCGCGACATGCATGTGGCGGCGATGCGTGGCGCCAGTCCGGCCTGTTCGCTGCCGGAGGCCCTCGGCGTCATGCATCTGATCGACGCCAGCGAGCGCGCGCTGCGCAGCAAGACCTGGGTTTCGCCATGAGCCTTGTCTGTACCATCTGCGCGCGAGGCGGCTCGAAAGGTGTCGTCGGCAAGAACGCGCGCGATCTCCTGGGTAGGCCCGTGCTCGCGTGGAGCATCGAGCAGGCGCGCGAGACCCGCCTGTTCGACGCGATCGCCTTCAGCAGCGATTCGGACGCCTTGCTCGATGCGGCGGTGAAGGCCGGCGCCGATATCGCGGTCAAGCGCCCCGACGAGATGGCGACCGACACCGCGCCGAAGCTGCCGGCGATCCGGCACTGCCTCGAGCAGGCCATAGCGCAAATGGGTCGGACGCCGGAAATTTTCGTCGATCTCGACGTCACGTCCCCGCTCAGGCTGGCCTCGGACATCACCGGTGCAGTGGCGTTGCTGCGCGAGAGCGGCGCGCGCAATGTCATCACCGGTGCGCCGGCGCGGCGCTCGCCGTATTTCAACCTCGTCGAGCAGCGCACCGACGGCAGCGTCGGCCTCTCGAAATCCGCGAATCCGCCGATCACCCGACGGCAGGACGCCCCGCGCTGCTTCGACATGAACGCGTCGATCTATGTCTGGCGGGTCGCACCGTTCCTGGAGCACCCCGCGGTGTTCTATCCGGATACGCGCCTGTTCGAGATGCCGGAAGAGCGTTCGATCGACATCGATTCGGATCTCGATTTTGCAGTGGTGGAACTGTTGCTCCGCCAGCGGCCGCCGGCCTGAGGAGGCGCAAGCGATGACCACGAGCTTCAAGGCTCTGTTCGATCTGACTGGGCGGACGGCCGTCGTCACCGGCGGCTGCGGCATTCTCGGACGTCGATTTGCCGAGGGGCTTGCCGAGTTCGGCGCCAATGTCGCGATCGTGGATCTCGATCAGGCTGCGACCGACGCCGCGGCGGCCGACGTCGCCTCACGCCATGCCGTCCGGGCCAAGGGCTATGGTTGCGACATCACCAATCCCGATGCGGTGCGCAAGACGGCCGATGCAATCGAATCCGACCTCGGAGTGGTCTCGATCCTGCTCAACAACGCCGCCAGCAAGACCCGCGATGTGGACGCCTTCTTCGCCCCGGTCGAGACGTTCTCGCAGGATACCTGGCGCGAGATCATGTCGGTCAATCTCGACGGTATGTTCACCGTCGCGCAGGTGTTCGGCGGCCGGATGGCCGAGCGCGGCTATGGTGCGATCGTGCAGACCGCCTCGATCTACGGCCTGATGGCACCCGACCAGCGCATCTACGACGGCTCCGAATATCTCGGCCGCGCCATCAACACGCCGGCGGTCTATACGGCGTCTAAGGCCGGGGTCATCGGCCTGACCAAGCACCTCGCGACCTACTGGGGGGCGAAGGGCGTTCGGGTCAATACGCTCACCCCGGGCGGGGTGGAGAGCGGACAGAACGAGACGTTCAAGACGCGCTACGGTGCTCGCGTCCCGCTTGGCCGCATGGCGCGGGCGGATGAGATGGTGGGGACCATGCTGTTCCTGGTGTCCGACGCGGCCTCCTACGTGACCGGGCAGAACATCGCCGTCGATGGCGGATTGAGCGCTTGGTAACGAAACACCAATGATCAAGCGCCTGATCCAGAACACGGTGATTTCGGCGTTTGCCTTCGGCGTGGCCGCCTTGCTGGGCCTCGCAGTCATTCCGCTGATCATCGGAACCTGGGGGGTGACCGAGTTCGGTCTCATCGTCATTTCGCGGCTTCTGCTTCCCAGCGGCATGATGGCGGTGCTTGACCTCGGTCTGTCCGAGGTCGCAACCCAGGTCGTCGCGCGCGCGCGCGAGCACCGCAACTGGACCCAGGCCAGCCGCCAGATCGCCTTCCTGGGCGCGGCCTCCATCGCTCTTGCCTTGATCCTCAGCGCCGCGATCTGGCTCGCGACGCCACTGTTCGTCATCGCGATGAAGGTTGACGCCGCGCACCTCGAGACGTTCGCCCGGATCATGCACTACACTGCCCTCGCAAATCTGATCTTCGTTCCGGCGCTGGTGTGGGAAGGCATTGTCAAAGGCTTCGAGCGCTACAACCTGCTCCGCGCCGCCGAGGTCACGTCGACGGCGGCCTATGTCGGCCTGACATTCGCAGCATCGTGGGCGGCGGCAGGCTTCGAGGTGGTCGCCTACATCTATCTCGCCACCCTGGTCGCCCGCGCCGTCGTCATCGGAATTGCCGCCTTCGTCGCCCTGCGGCACAAGCACGTGCGATTGCTGCCCTGGACCCGGGACATCCGAAAGGACATTCTGCATCGTTGCCTGCTGCTGCTGCAAGGCAAGCTGATGGGCGGCATTTCCGGACCGCTTCAACCGTTCCTGATCGGATTGCTGTTCGGCCCCAGGGCCGTCGGCACCTACGACGCGCTGGTACGATTGTCGCGGCTCTCCAAGGTTGTGGTCAGTCTCCTGACTTCCGCTCTGCTTCCGGTTGCCAGTCGGCTCGACGAGCGCGGCAGCGCCGCGTCGTTCCAGCGCCTCGGTGACCTCGGCCTCGTCATGATGCCGATGTTCGTCGTGCCGCCGCTCGCCAGCACCGCTATCCTTTCGCCTCAAATCATGGAGATCTGGATCGGCCCGCTTCTTACGCCTTACGCGTTCTGGATGGGCCTGAGCTTCCTGGTTCCGATCTGCGCGCAATATGTGGCAATCGGCAGCCTGATCTTCCTGACGCGGCCCGAGGTGCAGGCCAAGCTCAACCGGCTGGTGGCCGTTCAGCTTCTGATCTGGGCGGCGGTGTCCGCCGCGACACTGCATTTGTTCGCGGAACGCGCCCTGATACTTGGCCAGGTCATCGGCAGTATCGCCGTGCTTCCCTTGCAGTTGAGAGAGTTGCGCAGTGCACTCGAGCTCGATCGCAATCAGTTCGCGAAGATGATCAGAACCCAGTTCGCAATCCTTCTCCTGGCAAGCGTTTTTCTAGCAACAATTGCAGGTTACATTCGGTTCGACAGCGTGCTAAAGCTCGCGCTCGGTTCCATGGTTTTCTGTCTGGTGACCTGGGCGCTCCAGTACTTTCTGGTCCTCGAGCATCGGCACCGGACCGTATTTCCCGCAGTCGGGCAACTGATGGGACTGACATCCAAAGCAGCTAAATGAACATCCACGCGACAGATTCGAAGGCGGTCAACACAGGGTTCGCTCCGGCGTCGTTGTCGGACAAGGCCACGACTTATGCCATAGACGCGGCAAGGAGCATTGGCCGTCTTGCCTTGCGCCGCGTGAAGCGCACGGCAGACGTCGTCGATTCCGAGTACAATCTGACGCATTGGCTGCGAATGCTGACCGAGAAGAGCTGGACGAAAGCCGCCAGCATCGACGAGTTCCTGATACCAGAGAATCCCGCGCAGGGTCTTCGCAAGGTGGACAATCAGATCTGCAGGGTCGCGGCCGACGACTATTATCGCTACCGGGCCCGAGCCCTCGGCGACTTGCTCGCGCGGCACGCAGGTGGCGCCACGGAGATCGTCGAGCTCGGCGCCGGCTGCGGCATCAACCTGCTTTCGCTTCACCTCAATCATCCCGACTGGAAGCTGCACGGGTTCGACATTGCACCGAACGGAATCGCCGCAGGCCGCGAGATCGCGGCGCATTTTGGCCTGTCGGACCGGATTTCGCTCGACAGGATCGACCTGACCGACGGCAACGACCCGAGTTATCCCGCCATCAGTGGTCAGGTCGTCTTCACCTATTTCTGCATCGAGCAGATCCCTTATGACGTGCGCAAGGTGGTGGACAACATCATTGCTGCGAAGCCGAAGCGCGTCATCAACATCGAGCCGACGACGGAGCTGCTGAATCTCTCGAGCCCGCGAGATATCGTCAGCTTCCTCTATATCCGTTCGGTCGACTACCAGACGCAGCTGTTCTCGACGCTCGACGAGTATGAGCGACAGGGCCGCGTCCGCGTCCTGGCGCGAGAACGGATGCCGTTCGCGCCGACGATCCACAATGATGGTTTTTTGTATTGCTGGGAGCCCACATGACAACCATCAACACGACGGCCGATCAGTCTACCCCGAAGAGGGCCAAGATCAGCCAGTTCCGCCGCCTGTTGTGGCACGTCAACCGCACCGACCTCGGATGGGCGGTGAAGGCGGCTCTGACCGCCCTGCAACTGCCTGCGCGCAGCAAGCGCGTCGCACTGCTGAAGCAGCTTCCCACGAAGCCCGAGTGGTCCGAGGCGAGCCGCAAGCTCGCCGAGGATGGTTATGTCGACGTGTCCGCGCTCGTGGATCGCAGCCTCGCGGAAGCCGTTGCCTCGTTCGCGGACCGCAAGGTGAAGCGCCTCAACGAGCTCGTCGGCCAGCAGAAGGAACGGCACAAATCCTTTTGGGTTAGCCTGCTGGATGAAGATCTCGTCAACGGCTCCTTTGCCACCGACCATCCCTTCGTGCGCTACGCCCTGCAGCCTGCTGCACTGCGCATCATCGGTGACTTCATGCACGATCTGCCGCAATTGTCCGACGTGGTATTGACGTTGTCGCAACCGACCCCGAATCAGGCGCTGAGCTTCTCGCAATTGTGGCACCTCGATCACGACGACAAGCGCGTCTGCAAGCTCTTCATCTATCTGACCGACGTTCGGGAGAGCGCGGACGGACCGTTCACCTTCATTCCGGCCGGGCCATCGAAGGCGTTCCGCAACACGCTCAAGAGTCACATGAGCGACGCCCAGGTGTTCGCCAAGACCGGCCCCGATGCGGTCAAGGAAATGATCGCGCCGCGCCTGTCGTCCTTCATCGTCAACACAGCCCGCTGCCTGCACATGGGAAGCCGGATCCAGTCGGAACACAGCCGCCTGCTGTACACGGCGACATACATCCAGCAGCCGCGCATTTATCCCGAACCGCCGCCGCGCTTCCGCGCGGTCGGTGCCCTGACGGAGCTCGAGCGCACTGTGATGCGGCTCTGACGCGGATCTGCCGGGAGCTCACATCTTGCGCATAGGCCTCGTGGTCGATCACCCCAAGCGTGACCTGCCTGGGGCAGTCATGCTCGCTTATCAACTCGCGCGGCGCGGCGTCTCCGTCATGCTGGTGCCGATGTACGAGCAGGCCGTCGACGTGCCGCGGCTCGGGCTGGACGCACTGGTCGTCAACTACGCACGTGCCGTCAATCTCGACCTGATGCGCAGCTTCGCCAAGGCGGGCCTCGCGCTTTACGTGCTCGATACCGAGGGCGGCGTGCTCGCCGAGAAAGGCGGCAATTCGCCACCGGCGATGGCGGCCCACATCAAGGGCAGCGGCTACGCGGACATCCTGACGGGCTATTTCTTCTGGGGCAGCCGGCTGCACGACGCCTTTCTCGCCGCCGAAACGATGAAGCCGGAGCAGCTTCACCTTACCGGATGCCCGCGCTTCGACTTTGCAGCCCCACGCTGGCGCACGCTGCTCGACGGCGAGCCGCGCGGCTATCTGCTCGTCAACGCCAACTTTCCACTGGTCAATTCACGCTTCACCGGCAAGCCGGGCGGCGAGCGCGAAGCGATGGTGCGGGCCGGCTGGGACGGCACCTATGTCGATCGCTTCATCGCGGACCTGAAGCAGGTCTTCGCGAGCTATCTCGCCGAGATCGACCGGCTTGCCGCAGCGCGCCCCGACCGCAACATTCTCGTGCGACCGCACCCCTTCGAGAGTGAAGACGTCTACCGCAGCGCGCTCTCGCGCCACGCCAACGTCCTGATCGACGGCACCGGCAGCGTGCTCGACCGCATCCGCAATGCGGCCGCCGTCATTCATCTCAATTGCGGAACGGCCGTCGAATCGGTCCTGCTCGGCAAGCTCCCGCTCCAGCTCGAATACCTGAACACGCCGACGACCGCCGGCCATGCCGCGCTGCCCGCACGCGTGAGCCGGCCGGTCGCCTCGTTCGACGAGCTGCTCAGCGCCATCGACCATATCGAGCGCGAGACCGAGGCCTTCGATTTCGCCCGCGTTCACGCTGCCGATATCGAGGCCTTCTTTCACCTGAACGACGGGCAAGCCGCCGAACGCGTCGCCGACGTCCTGACGCGCGCGACGAACGCGCGCCGGCCCTACGTATCGCTGCTTGCCACCATGAAGGGCACGCGCGACAAGCCGAGCATCGGCCAGATCATCAAGGGCGCCGCCAGCGCGGCGCTCGGCTCGGCCGTCACCGAGCGGCTGCGCAGCCAGTTCAATCCCGCCCGTCGCGACAAGCGGATCGCACCGTCCCTCGTCCAGCCCCTGCTTCAGCGCATCGCCGCGCACGATCAGGCGAGCCCGTCGCAATATACGGCAAGGCGCGCACATTGCGCGATGACGGGCTTGCCGCTCGCGAGCATTGCGATCGAACACGCCCACTAGAGCCATGACAGCATCCGCAACGACCATTCTCATCACCACGCTTGCCGAATATCAGACGCGGTTCTGGATTCCGGTAGCGCAACGCTTGCGCGCGGCAGGCCATGACGTGGAGCTGCTTGCCTTCGACGATCGCAGCGCCGAGATGTCGGCGGCCGGGGGCGTGCCGGTCACGAACATGTATCGCGAAGGCCTCAAGGCCGCCCCCTCGCCCGACGATCGCGGCGCGTTCGATACGCGCGTCGCCGCCTACGGCCTCGACGGAACCAATTTCCTGTTCAGCCATGAACGCTTCACCTTCGGTATCCGCGATAGCGCCGCCTTGCGCCGCCGCTTCATGATCTACGCCAACGCGATGGAGACACTGCTCGACCGGCTGGAGCGGCAAGGCAAGCGCGCCGAGCTGGTGCAGGAGCTCGGCGGCTTTCTTTCGGTGATCGCGAGCTTCTACGCCGCAAGGCGCCGCAACATCCGCAACTGGTTCATCGAGCCGTCGTTCTTTCGCGGCCGCATGTACTTCACGCCCGACACGCTCGGCGCGCCCGACGTGATGCCGACGCCGGCGGACACGGTGTCGTCCGAGGTCCGCGCCTATCTCGACGACACGCTGACGCAGCGCGCGATCGTCATTCCCAAGAAGGACCAGCATCATTATTCGGCGGCCTTCAAGAAGGTCGTCAATTTGCGCAACGCCAATCGTCTCGTCGAAAAGCTCTGGGACCAGTTCGCGCTCGGCAAGCACCAGGAATTCGGGCACAATCTGCGTCACGCTCAGGTGCATGCCGCCATGGCGCTCAACGCGACGCGGCTGCGCAAGCTCTACCAGCCGCTTCCCCAAACGCCCTTCGTCTACTATCCGTTCCACGTTCCCGCCGACATGGCGCTGACGCTTCGCTCGCCGGACTATCTCGACCAGGTCGCGACCGTCGACTTCCTGCTGCGCACGATCCCGGATTCGCATGTGCTGGTAGTGAAGGAGCATCCTGCCCAGATCGGGGCAATCTCGGCCGCCCGCCTGTTCGAGCTCGCGCGCCGGTTCGACAATTTCGTGCTGTTGCCGCCGCAGACCAACAATTACACCGTGCTCGATCGCGCCGCTGCCGTCGTCTCCGTCAACAGCAAGTCGGGCGCCGAAGCGCTGCTGCTCGGCAAGCCGGTGGTGGTGATGGGCGACGCATTCTACCGCTCCTGTCCGCTGGTCTATGCGGTCGATCGTCTGGCCGACGTACCCGCACGGTTGCGCGAGGCGCTCGCCGCCGGGCCGTTCGATCCCGCCAAGGGCGCGCCCTATTTCGAGTCGGCCTGGCGGCGGTCTTATCCGGGCGAGCTCTATGTCAGCGACACTAAGCTGCTCGACACCTTTGCGGCCTCCTTGCGTGCCGCAATCGCCGCGCCTGACCGCGCGAACTGAACGGACCCGTCATGCCGCTCGTTTCGATCATCACTCCATCCTGGAACGTCGAAGGCCTGATCGAGGAGACGATCCGCTCGGTGCAGAGCCAGACGTTCACAGATTGGGAGCTCTTGATCGCCGACGACTGCTCGACGGACAAGACCCCGCAGATCATCGCCGACATCGGCGAGCGCGATCCGCGCGTCAAGCTGATCCGGCAGGCGAAGAACGGCGGGCCGGCGTTGGCGCGTCAGGCCGCGATCGACGCCGCGCAGGGCCGCTATCTCGCCTTCCTCGACAGCGACGATCTGTGGCTGCCCGAGAAGCTCGAGCGGCAGCTCGCCTTCGCAAAGGCAAAGCAGGCCGCGCTCAGCTACACCGCCTTTCGCCGCATCAACGACACCAACACGGTGACTGGCCGGCTGATCGAGGTGCCGGCCTCGCTCACCTATGGGCAGCTCCTGAAGAACACTGCGATCGCGACGCTGACCGCGATGGTCGACCGCGAGATCGCAGGTCCCGTCGCGATGAAGAACGAGGGCTACGACGATTTCTGCCTGTGGCTCTCGATCCTCAAGCGCGGCCATACCGCATACGGCCTCAACGAGGATCTGGCCCGCTACCGGGTCAGAGGCTCCTCGGTCTCCAGTCGCCCGCTGCGCTCGGCCAAATGGGTCTGGCAGATCTATCGCAATGTCGAGCAGCTCTCCTTGCCCCGGTCGGCCTGGTGCTTTGCCCATTGGGGGGCGCGGGCCTGGCTGAAGCGGCGGGAGTTCTAGACGTATGGCGGGGATCCAACTGAAAAAAGTGCCAAAACAACCCCATGCACAGTAGGGGTACTTTAACACCTCCATCCAAATCCATTTGGCTATTGGCGAGTCCGGCCGTTGCCGATACCACTCAGCCTGCTCCCCGCCGACAATCTGGAACCGATCATGCCGTTTGAAAACTACAGGAACAGCCGCATCCTCGTGACCGGGGGCGCCGGGTTCATCGGTTCGCACCTCTGCGAGCGGCTGCTGGATGCCGGCGCCGAGGTGGTGTCCGCGGACAATTATTTCACCGGCAGCCGACGCAACATCGCCCATCTGATCGCAAATCCGCTGTTCGAGGCGGTCCGGCACGACGTCACCTTCCCGCTCTACATCGAGGTCGACGCGATCTTCAACCTGGCCTGTCCGGCCTCACCAATCCACTACCAGCGCGATCCCGTGCAGACCACCAAGACCTCGGTGCACGGCGCCATCAATATGCTGGGGCTCGCCAAGCGGCTCAAGGCGCGCATCTTCCAGGCTTCGACCAGCGAGGTCTATGGCGATCCGCTGATCCACCCGCAGACCGAGGATTATTGGGGCAACGTCAACCCGATCGGCATCCGTTCCTGCTACGACGAGGGCAAGCGCTGCGCCGAAACGCTGTTCTTCGACTACTGGCGCCAGCACAGCCTGCCGATCAAGGTCGCGCGCATCTTCAACACCTACGGCCCGCGCATGCAGCCCAATGACGGTCGTGTGGTCTCGTCCTTCATCGTCCAGGCGCTGAAGGGCGAGCCGATCAGCGTGTTCGGCGACGGCGGCCAGACCCGCTCGTTCTGCTATGTCGATGATCTCGTCGAGGCCATCATGCGGTTGATGGTGACTGGGGAAGACGTCACCGGCCCAATCAATCTCGGCAACAATTCCGAGTTCACGATTCGCGAGCTCGCCGAAAAGGTCATCGAGCTCACCGGCTCGCGCTCCAAGCTCGAGTTCAAGCCGCTACCGCAGGACGACCCGCGTCAGCGCCAGCCCGACCTCACCAAGGCGAAGGCCGTGCTGAACTGGGAGCCGAAGGTTGCGCTCGAAGACGGGCTGAAGGAGACGATCGCTTACTTCAAGCACTCGCTCGAAATCGCCTGATCCCGCTCGCTAGCCATTCCCGTCACTGCGGATAGCTGCGATTTAGTCGCCAGGATGGGACATCGGCGAACCAAGACAGAGATGTTTGCCGGAGAAGCCTCGCGGAAACGACCTCGCCTTCAGGTCAGCTGGAAATCGAAATCGTGACGGGCCTGGAGAAAGTCGGCCGGAATGTCGATTGCGGCCGTGCCGTGACTGTCCGCCGGTGGAGTCCACTGATCCGACGCGGTCCACGGATCGGCTGGTGCCGGGATAAAGTCCGGCGGCTCGGATGGAGCAGTCAGCGACGCCCCGCTTTGGGTGAAATCGAACGCGAAACCATCGCCGGATGTCGGCGCAGCGCCCACCGTGCCGTCGCCGTTGAGATCCTGCTGGAGCGTCGGCTCCAACGCTTTCAGAGACGGATCGGACCCGAGCACTTCCGGAGCCGCGGCAAGGGTGGTCAGGAAGTTGCCCGTGCTGTCAGTGCTCCAGACCGAGTAGTGCCCGTTGGCCGAGTTCTTCCAGACCACGTCGTAGTCGCCACCGGACACCTGCTCGGCAGCAATGACGGACCACGTCGTGTAATTGGCCGTGTCCACCACATTGCCTTGGTATTTCAGCGTTGGGCCGGTGCCGGTCGAGATGTTATTCAGATAGTAATTGCCCCCGGACACCACCACGCTGGTCGATCCCAACGCCTCGATCGTGACGGGGCTGGCAATCGGCACTCCGATCGTGCCGTCGCCATTGAGATCCTGCTGCAGCGTCGGCTCCAGTGCTTTCAGGGTCGGATCGCTCCCCAGGACCTCGGGAGCCGCGGCCAGCGTCGTCACGAAATTGCCGCTGCTGTCGGTGCTCCAGACCGAGTAGTGCCCGTTGGCCGAGTTCTTCCAGACCACGTCGTAGCCGCCACCGGACACCTGCTCGGCAGCAATGACGGACCACGTCGTGTAATTGGCCGTGTCCACCACATTGCCTTGGTATTTCAGCGTTGGGCCGGTGCCGGTCGAGATGTTGTTCAGATAGTAATTGCCCCCGGACACCACCACGCTGGTCGATCCCAACGCCTCGATCGTGACGGGGCTGGCAATCGGCACTCCGATCGTGCCGTCGCCATTGAGATCCTGCTGCAGCGTCGGCTCCAGTGCTTTCAGGGTCGGATCGCTCCCCAGGACCTCGGGAGCCGCGGCCAGCGTCGTCACGAAATTGCCGCTGCTGTCGGTGCTCCAGACCGAGTAGTGCCCGTTGGCCGAGTTCTTCCAGACCACGTCGTAGCCGCCACCGGACACCTGCTCGGCAGCAATGACGGACCACGTCGTGTAATTGGCCGTGTCCACCACATTGCCTTGGTATTTCAGCGTTGGGCCGGTGCCGGTCGAGATGTTATTCAGATAGTAATTGCCCCCGGACACCACCACGCTGGTCGATCCCAACGCCTCGATCGTGACGGGGCTGGCAATCGGCACTCCGATCGTGCCGTCGCCATTGAGATCCTGCTGCAGCGTCGGCTCCAGTGCTTTCAGGGTCGGATCGCTCCCCAGGACCTCGGGAGCCGCGGCCAGCGTCGTCACGAAATTGCCGCTGCTGTCGGTGCTCCAGACCGAGTAGTGCCCGTTGGCCGAGTTCTTCCAGACCACGTCGTAGCCGCCACCGGACACCTGCTCGGCAGCAATGACGGACCACGTCGTGTAATTGGCCGTGTCCACCACATTGCCTTGGTATTTCAGCGTTGGGCCGGTGCCGGTCGAGATGTTGTTCAGATAATAGTTGCCGCCGGACCGGAACACGCTGGTCGACCCGAACGCCTCGATCGTTGTCGAAACGAGGCTGGAGCTGGCTACCGTGCCATCCCCAAACCGAAAATATTCGGTGCCGGTGACGGTATCGGTACCGTCAGGCGATCCGCTGCGCAGGTCGACGAGGGTGAAGGTCTGTGTCGCCGCGTTGTAGGAGATGGTGTAGTTGGCCCGGCTGCCCGAATACACTGCGGTGTCCGTGCCTGAGCCGCCGTTGATGGTATCGCTGCCCGCACCGCCGGTGATCGTGTCGTTGCCGCCGGCGCCGTTCAGCGTGTTGGCGATGGCGTTGCCGATGATCGTGTCGTTGCCGGACCCGCCGGTGGCGTTGTCGATGTAGGAGCGCGCGTCGCCGCTATAAAGATAGGCGTTGTAGACGTTGCCCGATGCATAGTGGCCGTTGCCGAGATAGGCCAACTGCACGGAGGAGAACACCGACGAGGCACCGGGATTGAGGTTGATGCTCAGGTTCGTCGTGTAGTTCGAGAGGTCGTAGGTATCGGTGCCGCCGCCGTCCCAGACGGTCTCGTAGATGCGGTTGGCCGAGCCGCCGACGCCTCCGCCCGGTGCGAGCTGGCCGACGCCATTGATGAACTGCTGCCCCGTGGTCGGATTCCAGGTGTAGACGGTGCTGCCGCTCTGCGTCGTGTAGTCCGCGCCGTACATCGTCTGGAGCGCGAGGATATCGTTGGCCATGTAGGTCTGCGAATATCCGTAGGCTTCGTTGGTGTAGCCGCCCGTGGTCGAAGCGCCGACATAGCTGCGATAGCTCATGACGGTGTATTCGCTGCTGTCATGCGCGCTCGGCACCGCAACGTTGCCGGGGCCGCCGGCCTCCTGGCTGTGCTTGAGGCCGATCGCGTGTCCGAGCTCGTGCAGCGCAGTGGTGAAGTAGTAATTGCCGAGCTTGGCCAGCGAGAAATTGTATTGAGTCCCGAACCAGATGTCGCCGCCGGGTGCATAATTGCCGGGATAGTAGGCGTAGGCGGTCGGATTGGCGGCCGACGACTGCGCGATCATGAGGTCGGCGCCGTTGGTGCCCGCATATTGGATGTTGGCGTTGGTGTAGCTCAGGATCAATCCGACGGCGTAGTTGATCGCCGCCTGGATCTGCGTGGGCACCGAGGCAAAGCCCGAGGTGGTTGGCTCGCCGCTGCCGCCGGAATAAGGATTCGAATAGTCGCTCGGCGCGTCAGGAAAGCTGTAGGTGATCGTGCCCGACCATTTGACGCCGGACAGCAGGCCGTCAATCTCGGCGTTGTTGGTGGCACTGACATAAACGGCGGTGGCCAATGGACTCTCCAAGCAACGCGTCGTGTGATTCGCCGCGGGGGCACATGATTCTAGCTAGAGAGTTAAACGTTTGGTTTAAATGGGGCAGCGGCGTTTGCGCTGCTCCCATAAGGCCGTGTTAGCCATTAAATCCCGTAGTCATACGGAACGGCAGCATAGAGTTTCGTTCCCGGAACTCCCGTGATTTGCAGGGTTTCATGAAACGACGCACACTCCCGGCCGGCCTGTTTGGCGCCTTGATTGCGCTTGCTGGACTGTCCCATCAACCTCTCGGAGGACTGCCCGTGATGGTGGAGAAGGCCAAGGCAGACGACAGCAGCAAGGCAGGGCGCGCGCCCTCCATGCCGATGGCGCGAGATCCTGCCGCTGCGGTGGCAGAGGAATATGAAGCTGCCCGCCGGAAGGGAACGCGGGAGGCCCTTGAACTCTTCATTGCGCGCCATGGCGATGATCCCCTTGCCGCGCAGGCGCGGGCCGAATTGAAGCGCCTGTCGCGCTAACCTCGCAGACAGCGCCTCAGGCAAGGCATTTCAGCAGGCGGGATCGGCACCGGCCCGGCTTGTCGCGTGATCTCTGGCCACTATGGTAGGCCCGCAACCTGTCCCGGAGCCTTTCACGATGCCCTTCCCGCATGCCTCGGAAGCCCTGTCGCGCTTCACCGTGCTCGATCTGACCCGTGTCCGCTCCGGGCCGACCTGCGTGCGACAGCTCGCCGACTGGGGCGCTAACGTCGTCAAGATCGACGCCCTGACCGAGGATGCCGGCGGCGAGCAGCCGGGCGGGCCGCGGCGCGGTTCCGACTTTCAGAATTTGCACCGCAACAAACGGGCGATGACGCTGAACCTGAAGGACGAGCGCGGGCTCGCGGTGTTCAAGCGCCTTGCCGCCAAGGCCGACGTCGTGGTCGAGAATTTCCGGCCCGACGTGAAGAAGAAGCTCGGCATCGACTACGACAGCCTCGCCGCGATCAACCCGCGCATCGTCTATGGCAGCATCTCCGGCTTCGGCCAGGACGGTCCCTACCACAAGCGGCCGGGCTTCGATCAGATCGCGCAAGGCATGGGTGGGCTGATGTCGATCACCGGCGCACCGGGCGAAGGCCCGATGCGGGTCGGCATTCCCGTCGCCGACCTCAGTGCCGGCCTGTTTTGCGCGATGGGTATCCTCACCGCCCTGCTCGAGCGCGAGGTCTCGGGCAAGGGACAGTGGGTGCAGACCTCGCTGCTGCAGGCCCAGATCTTCATGCTCGACTTCCAGGCCGCGCGCTGGCTGATGGAGAAGGAGGTCGCCAGGCAGGCCGGCAACAACCATCCGACCAGCATTCCGACCGGCGTGTTCAAGACCTCCGACGGCTACATCAACATCGCCACGACGGGCGGGCGGATCTGGGAGCGCTGCGCGCAGGCGATCGGCGCGCCCGAGCTTTACACTCATCCCGACTATGCAACGGCTCCCGCCCGCTCGAAGAATCGCGATGCGCTCAACGCCGAGATCGAGAAGCGCACCGTGACGAAGTCGACCGAGACCTGGGTCCGCGAGCTCAACGAGGCCGGCGTGCCCTGCGGGCCGATCTACGCCATCGACCAGATGTTCGAGGACGCGCAGGTCAAGCATCTCGGCATTGCGCAGGACGTGCCGAACGATGAAGGCCGGCATATCCGCTTGGTCGGCCAGCCCGTGACGCTGTCGCGCACGCCGAGCAGGATGGTGGCGCGGCCGCCGGAATTCGGCGAGCAGACCGACGAAGTGCTGAAGGAGTTCGGCTTCGAGACCGACGAGATCGGAAGGCTCAAAGACGCGAAGGTGGTGTGAATCTCAAGGCCCCTCTGCAACGACAAAGCCCGGCGCGAGCCGGGCTTTGCTTGTTGTTGGACGCCTTGTTGATCTCAGTACTTCGTCGCTCAGTACTTGGCGACCACCGGGCCACCGAACTGATAGTTGATGCCGGCGCGCAGGATGTGGTCTGTGAAGCGAGAGGAAGCACTGGCCGCAATCGTGGGCAACGGCGCGAGCGAGAACGGACCTGACGAGAACCGGCCGAGATCCACATAGAGATATTCGAGCTTGGCGCTCCAGTTCTGAGTGATCTTGCCTTCCACACCGGCACCCAAGGTCCAGCCGACGCGCGTGTCCGATGAAGAGCTGGTCGAGGCGACCGCGACACCAGCCGGCGTGAAACCGGCGATAGTGCCCGTGGTCTTGATCTCGCCGAAGGCCACACCGCCGGTGCCATAGAACAGCACTTTCGGCGTCGCCAGAATGCCGACGCGGCCGCGGACCGTGCCGAACCATTGCAGATCCTGGTCGAGCGTCAGAGTGGTGCCGGCAGCAGCGCCGGGGGGCAGAAAGGTCAGGCCCGGAAGACAGGCGCCGCCTGCAAGGCTGGTGGGGGCGCAGTTGAAGCCGGCGCGCCCCCTCTCGTCCGACCAATTCAGGTCGCCCTCGATGCCGAACACCCAATTCGCGCTCTGCCAGTTGTAGCCGGCCTGGCCACCGGCGACGGCACCGTTCATGTCGAACGAGGCGTTGGTGACGGATCCGGCCGGCGGCACGATCACCGCACCGGTCGCCGTGTTGGTGTAGGTGACGTCAGTGCGCGAACGGCCCCAGCTGTAGCCGCCGTTGGCGCCGACATAGAAGCCCGTCCAGCTCCAGACCGGATCGACCATAGGCGCCTTGACGTACGGCTTTGCCGCGAGATCGGCGGCCAGCGCGCCCGTGGCAAACAGCGACATCGCAGCCGCCATTCCAATCACTATCCGCTTCATGGAGAATTCCCCCTTGCACGATCTTGTGATCGAAATATACGCGCATCCTCACCCAAGGGCTGTGCCGCCGCGGCAACATTCGGAAACAATCGCAGATCGCGGTGGCATCCGGATCAAAGAGCTAACCTTGACATAAGCCATTGATTTAAAAAATATTTCTCTACCACCCTAGGGCGATGTCGCCTTGGTCCCATGCGTCAACCCGACACGGCCGAGCAGGCCGTCGATCACCGGCCAGAACAGCAGCACAATCGCCAGGGTCGTGATCGAGCCGACTAGGCCGTTCGACCAGAACACCTTCAAGGTGCCGCCGGAGCCGATCATCGACAGGCGGAAGGCATCCTCGGCACGGTTGCCGAGCACGAGCGCCAGGGTGAACGGGGCCAGCGGAATGCCGATCTTCTTGAAGACGTAGCCGACCACGCCGAAGCCCAGCATCAGCCAGATGTCGAACATAGCGTTCTGGATGGCATAGGCGCCGATCGCGCAGGACACCACGATCATCGGCGCCACCGCCGCGAACGGCACGCGCAGGATCGAGGCGAAGATCGGCACCGTCGTCAGCACCAGCACGAGGCCGACGACGTTGCCGAGATACATCGAGGCGATCAGGCCCCAGACGAAATCCTTGTGCTCGACGAACAGCAGCGGCCCCGGATTGAGGCCCCACACCATCAGCCCGCCGAGCAGGATCGCGGCCGTGCCCGAGCCGGGAATGCCGAGCGCCAGCATCGGCAGCAGCGCCGAGGTGCCGGAGGCATGCGCCGCCGTCTCCGGCGCGAACACGCCCTCGATGCGGCCCTTGCCGAAGCTCGCGGGCTCCTTGGCGAAGCGTTTTGCCAGATTGTAGCCCATGAAGGAGGCCGCGATCGCACCGCCCGGGGTGATGCCGAGCCAGCAACCGATGAAGGAGGAGCGTAGCAGCGTCACCCAGTATTTCGGCAGATCCTTCCAGACGCCGAGCACGACGCGCAGCGAGATGCTGGCCGCATGCCCGCGCAGCGCAAGGCGCTCCTCCATCGTCAGCAGGATCTCGCTGATGCCGAACAGGCCGATGACGGCGACCAGGAAGTTGATGCCGCGCAGGAGCTCCGGCGAGCCGAAGGTCATGCGCAGACTGCCGGACACCGTATCCATGCCGATGCCGGCGAGCAAAAGGCCCAGCGACATCGAGATGACGGTCTTGTGCTTGGCTTCGCGCCCGAGGCCGACGAAGGAGCAGAAGGTGAGGAGATACACCGCGAAGAACTCGGGCGGGCCGAATTTCAGCGCAAAGGACGAGATCATCGGCGCGAGGAAGGTGATCAGGAGCACCGCGACCAGCGAGCCGACGAAGGAAGAGGTGAACGCAGCAGTCAGCGCCTCCGCCGCCCTGCCCTGCTGCGCCATCGGATAGCCGTCGAAAGTGGTCGCGACCGACCAGGCTTCGCCCGGGATGTTGAACAGGATCGAGGTGATGGCACCGCCGAACAAGGCGCCCCAATAGATGCAGGACAGCATCACGATGGCCGAGGTCGGGTCCATCGTGAAGGTCAGCGGCAACAGGATCGCGACGCCGTTGGGGCCGCCGAGCCCGGGCAGCACGCCGACGAAGATGCCGAGCACCAGCCCGACCATCATGAGCACGAGCGTCTTCCACGTCAGCAGGACGGCAAAGCCGTGGAGCAGGAGACCGAGAGCTTCCATCGCGCGGGGGCTCCGCCTAGCGCCCGAGGGCCGCTTCGAGCGGCCCCTTCGGCATGATGACGTCGAAGGCGACGTCGAAGGTAACGAACATGATGGCCGTGAACGCGAACGCGGTGAGCAGCGACTTCCACAACGCGATCCGGCCGACGAGGCGCATGAAGCCCGCGATCAGGAGAAAGCTCGCGACATAGAGGCCGAGGAACTGCGTCGCCAGGCAGAACAGCGACGTCGGCACGAACACCGCCAGCACGCGGCGGCCTTGCGCGCGCGTGACGAAGGTTCCGGACGAGGCGCGCCGCGCAAGCAGCGCGGCGATCAGACCGTAGAGGCTGCCGCCGGCGAGAATGACGGAGAGATAGAACGGGAAATAGCCGGGCTCCGGCCCGGTCGCGTCCCAGGACGCGCCGGTGCGCCAATTGTCGTAGCCGAGCGTGACCGCGAGCGCGAGCAGCAGCAGGCAGACGACGATTTCGATCGTGCCGGAAGAGACGACGGAAGGGGAATCGTCTTCGGGCGCGGTGGGATCCTCGACGACGATTTCGATATCGGTTTGGGACATGGACTGTTAGGGACGGAGTGCGTTCAATTCTCCCTCTCCCCGTAAGAACGGGGAGAGGGAGAAAAAAGGGACAGCTACTTCGCGACGAAGCCGGCTTCCGTCATCAGCGACTTGTTCAGCGCATCGTCCTCCTCGAGGAACTGCACCATGTCCTTGCCGGTGAGGAAGATCGGCTTCAAGGCCTGCTTCTCCATGTAGTCCTTGTATTCCGCGGTCTGCGTCACCTTGTGGAACAGATCGACGTAGAACGCCTGCTGCTCCGGCGTGACCTTGCCGGGCAGGAACATCGCGCGCAGCATCAGATATTGCACGTCGACGCCCTCCTCCTTGCAGGTCGGGATGTCGGCCCAGGACTGGGTGTCGGTCACCTTGGTCCTATAGGCAATGCGCTCCCTGTCGAACACGCAGAGCGGACGCACCTGGCCGGCGCGCCAGACCTCGAGATTTTCGGATGGGTTGTTGACGTTGGCTTCGGTGTGGTTGCCGACCAGCTGGGTCGCGGCCTCGCCGCCCGACTTGTAGGGCAGATAGGAGAATTTCGCGCCGGTCTTCTGCTCCAGGAACACGGTGAGCACGTGGTCCTCGCGCTTGGAGCCGGTGCCGCCCATCTTGAACGGCGCGCTCGCAGCCTTGGCGGCCGCGACGAATTCCTTCAGCGTCTTGGGGCCCGCGCTGTTGTCCCACAGCACGAACTGGTCGAGCGCGACCACCGCGACCGGCGTCAGCTCGCGCCAGTTGAACGGGATCTTCGCCGACAGCGGCAGCATGTAGATCAGCGAATAGGCGATCAGCACCTTGTTGGGATCGCCCTCGCTGGACTTCATGTACATCAGCGCTTCCGCGCCCGAGGCACCGCCCTTGAGCGAGACCACCACCGGCTGCTTCATCAGATTGTTCTTCTGGATCGCGGCCTGCATCATCCGGGCCATCTGGTCGGAGGCGCCGCCCGCGCCCGCCGCCACCACGATCTCCACCGGTTTCGTCGGCTCCCAGGCCGCAACGGCCGGCGTACTCAACAACAGCGCCGTCGCAGCGCCGAGGGCTTTCACTGGAATTCGCACGAGTTTCGTCCCCTGATGTTTTTTGAGTTGTAGGTGCGGAAAATTCTATCGCTGCATAGTGCGGATTAATCCTGTAGAGTTCAAGCAGACGGGCAATTGCGCGCATATGACTTTCGACTGACGGAGCCGAAAGCCCGTGAGACTTACTTGCCCTTCCAGACCGGCGTCCGCTTGTTGAGGAAGGCATCCATGCCCTCGCGGAAATCCTCGCTCATATAGGCTTTCAGGATCAGGTCCTCGCCTTCCTCGCGCGAGAGCGTGCGGCGGATGCGGCGCACCGCTTCCTTGGTCGCTTCCAGCGTCAGCGGCGCGTGGCTGGCGACGAGCTTTGCAGTCTCGTCGGAACGGCGCTGCAGCGTCTCAACGTCAGGCACGATTTCGTTGAGCAGGCCGAGCGCCAGCGCCTCCTGCGCCTCGACCAGGCGCGCCTTGAAGATCATATCCTTGGTGCGGGCGGGACCGACCAGCGCGACGATGCGGCTGATGTTGGACATCGACAGGCAGTTGCCGAGCGTGCGCGCAATCGGAAAGCCCATCCGCGTCGTCTCGGTGCCGATGCGAAGATCGCAGCAGGCCGCTATCCCTGCGCCGCCGCCGGTGCAGGCGCCGGCGATCGCCGCGATCACCGGCACGCGGCACTGCTCGAGCGTGCCGAGCACGCGATCGATGCGCGCCTCGTAGTCGAGCGCATCCTGCGCGGTCTTGAAGGCGCGGAATTGCGAGATGTCCGTGCCGGAGGCGAACGCCTTGTCGCCCGCGCCGGTCAGGATCAGCGCCTTGATCGAGCGGTCGGCGTTGATCTCCTCGCAGATCTCCGCCATGCGGTCATACATGGCGAAGGTCATGGCGTTGCGCGCCTGCGGGCGGTTGAAGGTGATCCGCGCGATGCCGTCCGTGACGGAGTAGAGCAGGTCTTCGTTGGCAGTCGTCGGTGCGTTCATCGCGCGCTCACTTCCTTCACTACAGTTCAGTCAGGCCGCCCTCAGGCAACCTGAGCCTCAGGCAACTTGAGCCTTGGTCATCGGCACAACGTCGCGTCCCTTGAGGACGTCCATGGCCGCCAATACGCCGCCGCTCCGGTGCGGGATCTTTGCGAGATCGAGGCCCATCTCGACGCCGGCGAGCGTGCCCATCAGCATCAGATCGTTGAAATGGCCGATATGGCCGATGCGGAACACCTTGCCCTTGACCTTGTTCAGGCCGGTGCCGAGCGACATGTCGAAGTTCTCCAGCACCACCTTGCGGAAGGCGTCGGCATCAAAGCCCTCGGGCACGCGCACGCCGGTCAGCGCCGGCGAATGCGCGGCGGGATCAGCACATTGCGTCTCGAGGCCCCAGACCTTGACCGCAGCACGCGTCGCGGCGCTGTGGCGCTTGTGGCGGGTCCAGACGTTCTCCAGCCCCTCCTCCTCCAGCATCTTCACCGCCTCGCGCAGGCCGTAGAGCAGGTTCGTTGCGGGCGTGTAGGGGAAGGTGCCGAGCTTGTTGAAGCTGATCACCTCCTGCCAGTCCCAGTAGGAGCGCATGCCGGGGTTGGCTTTGGCGACCGCGAGCGCCTTCTCCGAGACGGCGTTGAAGCCGAGGCCCGGCGGCAGCATCAGGCCCTTCTGCGAGCCGGCGACCGAGACGTCGATGCCCCAGGCGTCGTGCTCATATTCCATCGAGCCGAGCCCGGAGATGGTGTCGACCATCAGCAGCGCCGGATGCTTGGTGCGGTCGAGGATCTTGCGCACCTCCAGCGGCGGCGTCACGCAGCCGGTCGAGGTCTCGTTGTGCACGACGCAGACCGCCTTGATGGCGTGCTGCTTGTCGGCGGCAAGGCGCTTCTCGATCTCCGCAAGGTCGGCGCCATGGCGCCAGTCGCTCGGGATGAAGTCGACATCGAGCTTGAACTTGTCGGCGATGCCGCGCCACAGCACGGCGAACTGGCCGGTCTCGCACATCAAGACCTTGTCGCCGGGCGCGAAAACGTTGACCATCGCCGCTTCCCAGGCGCCGGTACCGGACGAGGGGAAGATGATCACGGGCTGCTTGGTGCGGAATACGCGCTGCATTGCGGCAAGCACGGCATAACCGAGCTCGGCGAACTCCGGACCGCGATGGTCCAGCGTCGGCATATCCATCGCCCGCAGCACCCGATCGGGCACATTGGTCGGTCCTGGAATCTGTAAGAAATGCCTTCCAGTATGCACGGTCATCGGCGTCCTTCCCGGTCTTGCCTTGGTTTGGTGGCGCCGAATAGCACCATTTGACCGGCTTGTCCTCTCCTCCAAAGGGCCGTTCGTGCATAGCGGGCCGGCCTGCCCTCGGCCGCTCCGTCGCGACCACCTTTGCGTGCCGACCTTTACGTGCCGACGATCTTCAGATGCTGCGCGGCATTGCCCTGCGGGCGCTGCTCCAGCAGCTTCATCGCGACATCCACACCGCCGGAGCGGTGCGGCACGCCGGCCACCGACAAGCCCATCTCGACGCCGGTGAGCGCGCCGAGCAGCGTCAGCGCGTTGCATTCGCCGAGATGGCCGATGCGGAAGACCTTGCCGGCGACCTTCGACAGGCCCGAGCCGAGCGACATGTTGTAATTGTCGAGCACGACTTTCCGGAACTGATCGGCATCATGCCCCGGAGGCATCAGCACGGCCGTGAGCACCGGCGAGAACTCCGAAGGCTCCTGGCACAGCACTTCGAGACCCCAATGGTTGACCGCGGCCCGCGTCGCGGCCGCCAAGCGCTGATGCCGCGCAAAAACATTGTCGAGCCCCTCCTCGAGCAGCATCGCGATCGCCTCGCGCAGGCCGTAGAGCAGATTGGTCGCGGGCGTATAGGGGAAGAAGCCCTTAGCGTTGGGCTTGAGCATCTCCTCCCAGTCGAAATAGGAACGCGGCATCTTGTTGGTTCTGGACGCAGCCAAGGCCTTGTCCGAGATCGCGTTGAAGCCGAGGCCGGGCGGCAGCATGAAACCCTTCTGCGAGCAGCTGACGCTGACATCGACCTTCCACGCGTCGTGACGATAGTCGACCGAGCCGAGCGAGGAGATGGTGTCGACCATCAAGAGTGCCGGATGCGAGGCGCGGTCGATCGCGGCGCGGATCTCGGCGATGCGGCTGGTCGCGCCGGTCGAGGTCTCGTTGTGCACGACCATCACCGCCTTGATGGTGCGCGCGGCGTCTTCGGAGAGCTTGGCCTCGATCACCGTGGGATCGGCGCCGCGGCGCCAGTCGCCCGGGACGAAATCGACCTCGATGCCCAAGCGGGCGGCCATCTGCCGCCACATCGTGGCGAAGTGGCCGGTCTCGACCATCAGCACCTTGTCGCCCGGCGACAGCGTGTTGACGATCGCGGCTTCCCAGGCGCCGGTCCCGGATGAAGGGAAGATCACGACCGGCCCCTTGGTCTGGAAGATCTGCTGGCTGCCTTCGAGTACCGTCCGGCCGAGCTCGCCGAATTCGGCGCTGCGGTGGTCGATGACGGGCATGTCCATCGCG
This sequence comes from Bradyrhizobium sp. USDA 223, assembly GCF_044909005.1. Lineage (NCBI taxonomy): Bacteria > Pseudomonadati > Pseudomonadota > Alphaproteobacteria > Hyphomicrobiales > Nitrobacteraceae > Bradyrhizobium > Bradyrhizobium sp. USDA 223. The sequence continues at coordinate 1,123,010 of NZ_JBIYDR010000001.1, read as the reverse complement.
CGCAGGACGCGCTCGGGGATCGGGCTCGGGCCCGGAATCTGTAGGAAATGGCGTCCCTGAGGCATGTGAAGCTCCTTTCCGGCGGGTGATGCAGGCTCCATCGGCTATTTTGCATTCATTCTTTGTCCCTTCAATTGAAATCTGGTATTCGATTTGAGCGTCGACGCGACCAATCGGGCAAATTATTGTGCTGCAAATGAAATCCACGATTCCCGACACCGGGGTTCCGATCACCCCGCTCGCCGGCAATGGCGACCGGCAGGAGGCCTCGCTGCATGGCGAGATCCTGCTGCGGCTGCGCGACTACGTGGTCGAAGGCAATATTCCGGAAGGCGCGCGCGTTCCCGAGCGGCAGCTTTGCGAGATGCTCGGCATCTCCCGCACGCCATTGCGCGAGGCGCTCAAGGTGCTCGCCGCCGAGGGCCTGATCGAGCTATTGCCCAACCGCGGCGCACGGGTGCGCCAGCTCAGCCAGCGCGATATCGAGGAACTGTTCGACGTCATGGCAGGCCTGGAAAGCCTGGCAGGGCGCCTCGCCTGCGAAGCCATAACGGATGCGGAAATCACGGCGATCGAGCAGCTGCACTACGAGATGTACGGCCATTACCTGCATCGCGACATGCACGGCTATTTCCAGGCCAACCAGCGCATCCACGAGAGCATCGTCGCGGCCGCGCGCAACGAGACGCTGAAGATCGCCTACGCCAATTTCGCCGGCCGGATCCGACGCGTCCGCTACTCCGCCAATTTCGCCCGCAAGCGGCAGCGCTGGGCGGAAGCCATGCGTGAGCACGAGGCCATTCTCGATGCATTGCGCCGCCGCGCCGGGAGCGAGCTTAGCGACATCCTGTTCCAGCATCTGCGCAACAAACGGACGGCAGCGATCGAGCACCTGACCGAGCCCCAAGAGGGCGCGCCGGCATCGCCTTGAGGGGCGCCCGGCTTGCCCATTTTGCATTCGCAATATAGTCGGTCAGGAACCACAATGAATATCCCAGCAAGGCTGAGCCTGGCCGGGTCAGTCCGGAATCAGGGATGACGAACGCCTCCTCGCTCGAACGGCGCCTGCGGTCGGAATTGACCGGCGACGTGCTGTTCGACGGCTTCAGCCGCGGCCGCTACGCCACCGACGCCTCGTTCTACCAGATCATGCCATCAGGCGTGGTCGTCCCCAAGACCATGGACGAGGCCCTGCGGGCGCTGGCGATCGCGCGCGACGAGGGGCTGAAGGTCACCCCGCGCGGCGGCGGCACCTCGCAATGCGGCCAGACCGTCAATGACGGCCTCGTGATCGATCTGTCCAAGCACCTCAACCGGATCCTGTCGCTCGACGTCGAAGGCCGCACCTGCGTGGTCGAGCCCGGCATCGTGCTCGACGACCTCAACCGTCAGCTCAAAAAGCACGGCCTGTGGTTTCCGGTTGACGTCTCCACGGCCTCCCGCGCCACCATCGGCGGCATGGCTGGCAACAATTCCTGCGGCGGCCGCAGCCTGCGCTACGGCACCATGCGCGACAACACGCTGTCGATGGAGGCCTCACTCGCCGACGGCACGCTGAGCCGTTTCGGCGAGGTCGCGCGCGATCTCTCCGACCTCGAGGCCGGCGACAGCACCCGCGCCCTGTTCCGCGACATGCTCGACCTCGGCGCCCGCGAGGCCGACGAGATCGCCGCGCGCTTCCCGAAGGTGCAGCGCCGCGTCGGAGGCTACAATCTCGATGCGCTGGTGCCACGCAATGCGCCGAACAACATGGCGCATCTCTTGGTCGGCTCGGAAGGCACGCTCGCCTTCACCACCAAGGTCGAGCTGAAGCTGTGGCCCGTGATCCGCAACAGGGCGCTCGGCGTCTGCCATTTCGGCAGCTTCTACGAGGCGATGGACGCGGCCCAGCACCTCGTCAAGCTCAAGCCGATCGCTGTCGAGCTGGTCGACCGCACCATGATCGCGCTCGGCCGCGACATCGCGATGTTCGCACCCGTCATCTCCGCGGCGATCAAGGGCGATCCCGACGCCGTGCTGGTGGTCGAATTCGCCGAAGAAGACCAGTCGGACAATCTGGTGCGCCTCAAGCAGCTCGGCGAGTTGATGGGCGATCTCGGCTTCGGCTGGAACAACGACACGCGTAAATGGGGCGGCGTGGTCGAGATCACCGAGCCGGCGCTGCAGAGCGGCATCGCCGATTTCCGCGCGGCCGGCCTCAACGTGATGATGTCGATGAAGCAGGAGGGCAAGCCGGTCTCCTTCGTCGAGGACTGCGCCGTGCCGCTGCCGCACCTCGCCGACTACACCGCACGGCTGAACGAAGTGTTCGCCAAGCACGGCACCAGCGGCACGATGTATGCGCACGCCTCGGAAGGCTGCCTGCATGTGCGCCCCGTTCTGAACCTGAAGCTGGAGAAGGACGTCAAGGCCATGCGCGCCATCGCCGAAGAGGCCTTCGCCCTAGTGCGCGAGTACAAGGGCTCGCATTCCGGCGAGCACGGCGACGGGCTGGTGCGCTCCGAATTCCACGAGGCCATGTTCGGCGAGCGCCTCGTCGCCGACTTCAGGGAGGTGAAGCAGCGCTTCGATCCCGCCGGCGTGCTCAATCCCGGCAAGATCGTCGATGCGCCCAGGATGGACGACCGCTCGCTGTTCCGCTTCAAGCCGGACTATCGGGTCGGCGAGCTGAAGACGAAGCTCGACTGGTCCGCTTATCCCGGCGCCGGCAGCGGCTTCCAGGGCGCAGTCGAGATGTGCAACAACAACGGCGCCTGCCGCAAGCTGGAGGGCGGCGTGATGTGCCCGTCCTATCGCGCCACGCGCAACGAGAAGGACGTTACCCGCGGCCGCGCCAATACGCTGCGGCTTGCGATCTCCGGCCAGCTCGGCCCGGATGCGCTCTCTTCCGACGAGATGATGGAGACGCTCAAACTCTGCGTCTCCTGCAAGGCCTGCCGCCATGAATGTCCGACTGGCGTCGACATGGCCAAGATGAAGATCGAGGTGCTGGCCGCGCGCGCCGCTTCTCACGGCCTGACGCTGCGCGACCGGCTCGTCGGATATCTGCCGCGCTATGCCGGCCTTGCTTCGCGCTTCGCGCCGCTGGCGAATTTGCGAAACAGCAGCCCGCTGCTGCGAAGGCTGTTCGAGCGCTTCGCCGGCATCAGCGCACGCCGGACCCTCCCCGCCTTCCGCCGCGATGTGTTCGTGCCGCCCGCCGAAAGCATCGGCCCGGAGACCGGCCGCGAGGTCGTGCTGTTCGCCGATACCTTCAACTGCATCTATGAGCGCGAGAATCTGGACGCCGCTCTGCGCGTGCTCACGGCCGGCGGCTATCGCGTGCATCTGCCAAAACTTGCGAGCGGCAGCCGTCCGCTGTGCTGCGGCCGCACATTCCTGTCAGCCGGCCTCGTTGACGAAGCCAAGGTCGAGCTCGACCGGCTGGTCTCGGCCTTCGCGCCATACGCGGCGCGCGGCGTGCCGATCGTCGGCCTCGAGCCGAGCTGCCTCCTGACGCTGCGCGACGAGCTCGCTTCACTGCGCAAGGACGACGAGGCCAAGGCGATCGGCGCCCACGCGCTGACCTTCGAGGAGTTTCTGGTGCGCGAGGCCGAGGCCGGAAGGCTGCAACTGCCGCTCGGCATCGTCGCCGACAAGGCCGTGGTGCATGGCCATTGCCATCAAAAATCCTTCGGCGCCTTCAAGCCGGTCGAGCAGGTGCTGCGCCTCGTCCCGGGGCTGAAGGTCGAGACCATCGAGTCGAGCTGCTGCGGCATGGCTGGCGCGTTCGGCTATGGCGCGGACACCTACGATGCGTCGATCGAGATGGCCGAGCTGTCGCTGCTGCCGGCCGTGCGGCGCGCGGACCCGGATACGCTAGTCGTCGCCGATGGCACCTCCTGCCGGCACCAGATCCACGACGGCACCCAGCGCGAAGCGCTTCACGTCGCGCGCGTGCTGGCCATGAGCCTCGATCGCGCCAAATCCAACGCCACCTCTCCAGCTGCAAAGGAAACCAGCCATGGCTGACCTCACCCTCGACACCGCCCGAAAAATCCTCGACGCAGCCTTCGCGAAGGCCGGCGAGCTGAAGCTGAAGCCGCTGGTCGTCACCATCCTGGACGCGCGCGGCGTGCTCAAGCTCGCGGCGGCGCAGGACGGCACCAGCCTGATGCGCGCCGAGATCGCGCATGGCAAGGCCTATGGCGCGCTCGCCATGGGCATGGGCTCGCGCGCTTTGTTCCAGCGCGCGCAGGAGCAGGCCTATTTCGTCGATGCCGTGAACACGATCGCCAAGGGCGCACTGGTGCCGGTCCCCGGTGGCGTGTTGATCATGGACGGCGCGACCCTGCTCGGCGCGGTCGGCGTCTCCGGCGATACGTCCGACAATGACGAGGCCTGCGCGGTGGCGGGGATCCAAGCGGCGGGGCTGAAGGCGAACGCGGGGTGAGATCGTCATTCAGGGGGCGCGCGCAGCGCGAGCCCGGAATCCGTCGTGCAGCAGATCATATCGACAAATGGATTCCGGGCTCGCGCCAAATGGCGCGCCCCGGAATGACAGCAGAGAGCAGTGCCCCTGCCTCCTCACCTCCCCGTCCAGACCGGCTTCCTCTTCTCGCTGAACGCCTTCAACCCTTCCTTGGCGTCCTCGGTCATCGCGAGCAGCGCGATCTGGCTTTCGGTGTAGGCGATGCTCTCGTCGAACGACATCGAGGCGATCGCGCGCATGGCGTATTTGCCGCGGCGGATCGCGGTCGGGGATTTGTCGACGATGCGGCCGATCAGCCAGTCGACCTTGGCATCTAACTCGGCGGCGGGCACGAAGTAGTTGAGCAGCCCCGCGGCCTGCGCGGCCCTGGCGTCGAACGGCTCGCCCGTAAGCGCCCATTCGTTGACGAGACGGGGCGGAGCGATGCGCTGGAGCAGGCTCAGCACCTGCATCGGGAACACGCCGACCTTCACCTCCGGCAGGCCAAAGACGACGTGATCGGCCGCAACCGCCATGTCGGTCATGCACAGAAGGCCCATGCCGCCGGCCATGCAGACGCCATTGAGGCGCGCAATCGCGGGCTTGGTGGCGTTCTGTGACAAACGTAACAGATCGGCATAGTCGACATTTGGTTTGGAATGATCCATCGCGAAAGCCGCGCCGGAATTCTGCAAGTCGGCGCCCGCGCAGAACGCCTTGTCGCCCGCGCCCGTCAGCACGATGACGCGGACGTCCTTGTCCTCATGCGCGTCGCGATAGGCTCTTGTGATCCCGGCGATGACCTCGCCGTTCAGCGCGTTGCGTTTCTCCGGCCGGTTGATGGTGATCCAGAACGCCTGCCCGCGCTTCTCGGTGATGACGGCTGTGGTGTCGGTCATGACATGCTCGCTCGCTTGGTCCGGTTTTGCAGCCATTTGCGGCAGGACCGGCGGCGCGCGCAAGGGCAATCTGCAGGGTCGCCTCACCATAGCGTGTGGGCGCAACTTCGCTTCGCGATTGAACTGGGGCTTGCGCGCGTTATCCTGACCGGAGATTTGATCACCGATGAGCCATTTCATGCGCGCCGCATTGATGTTGTTGCTGGCAGGATTGGTCGTGCTGAGCGGCGGTGCCGCATGCCATGCGGCCGACACCGCGAAGATCGCGCTGGTGATCGGCAACGCGAAATATCCCGACAATGAGTTCGTCCTGAGCGAGGTCGCCAACGATGCCCAGGACGTCGCCGAGGAATTGAAGCGCGGCGGCTTCGTCGTCGACAGGCAGAGCAATCTCACCGGCGATGCCATGCGGCAGGTGCTGGGCCGCTTCTACGACCGCATCGAGCGCGGCGCGGTGGCGCTGATCTTCTTCGACGGCTTTGCCATCCAGTCCAACCGTCAGACCTATCTGCTGCCGGTCGATGCCCAGATCTGGACCGAGCCGGACGTCTCGCGCGACGGCTTCGGCCTCGACGCCATCCTCGCCGAGATGAACACGCGCGGTGCCGCCATCAAGATCGCGCTGATCGACGCTTCCCGCCGCAACCCGTTCGAGCGGCGCTTCCGCCGCTATTCGGCCGGCCTGGCACCGGCGATCGCACCGAGCAATACGCTGGTGCTCTACTCCGCCGCGCTCGGCGCGGTCACGGCGACCGGCAAGACCGATCGCAGCCTGTTTGTCGCCGAGCTGCTGCGCGAAATGCGCGCGCCGAACATCAGCGCCGAACAGGCCCTGACCAACACCAAGAACGGCGTGGTTGCCGCCACCAACCGCGAACAGGTGCCCTGGCTGTCCTCCTCGCTGACGACCGAGTTCTCGTTCGCAAGCCCGGCGACGCGGCCGCGGGACGACGCGGCCAAGCCACAGGTGCAGACACCCGAGCCGCAAAAGCCGGTCTGCGAGGTACCGCAGGCGGAGCCCGCCCCGAATGCGGACGAACTGGCACGAGATCCCGTCATCGCCGATCTCAGCCGCAAGATCACCGCCAACGCCAACGATGTCACCTCGCGCTACAAACGCGGCCAGGTCTACGCGATCAAGCGCGCCTATGCGCTCGCGATACAGGATTTCGACGCAGTGCTCCGCCGCGCGCCCAAGGACGCGGAAGCCCTGAACAACCGCTGCTGGAGCCGGGCTGCGACGGGCGACCCGCAAGGCGCGCTCGCCGACTGCAATCTGGCGCTCCAGATCAACCCGGGCTTGAGCGATGCACTCGACAGCCGCGGGCTCGTCAACCTCAAGCTCGGGCGCAATGGTGAGGCAATCAAGGATTATACCGACGCGATCCAGCGCAACCCGCGCTCCTCGTCCTCGCTGTTCGGCCGCGGTATCGCTGCGCGCAGAAGCGGCGGCGACGGCGTCACCGATATCGCGCAGGCGAAGTCGATGAACCCGAACATTGCGAAGGAATTCGCAGGCTACGGCGTTACGGAGTGCACGCCTTGAGCTGAGGCGGCCTTCCTGATCCAGACCTTATTATCGTGGAACGCCGCGCCGCCGATCGGCGCGATGGTGTCCGCGCCGGTCAGCACGTTGATGCCACGGCCGCCGATATGGTTGCTGTTGGGATGGACGGATTCGGCGATCAGGACACCGCGCCGCACGCCCTCGAACAGCGTCGCGATCAGCGTGGTCTCGCCGCGGCCGTTGCCGAGCGTCACCGCATCGCCATCGGCGATGCCGAGCGCGGCGGCGTCGAGCGGGTGGATCATCACGCTGGCCCGGCCCTCGCGCGCCTGCGAGGACGGCGTCTCGTTGAAGGTGGTGTTGAGGAAGCTGCGCGAGGGACTGGTCGCGAGCCGGAACGGGTGGGCCCGGTCGGCGTGCTCGATCACCGCCCAATGGTCCGGCAGATCAGGCATTTTGTCGAAATCGCCCATCGTCTGCCCGAACGGCGGGTGCGCCCAATCGGCTTTAAAATGGAACTTGCCGTCGGCGTGAGCGAAGCCGTCGAGATAATGCGACGTGCGGAAATCCGGCTGCAGGTCGCGCCAGATGTCGGCTTCGAGGCCGGCGATGTCGCCGTGATTGCTCAGCTTCAGCGTGGCGTCGATCAATTCGCGCGGGCTCATCTCGAAGCCCGGATGCCTGGCGCCCAGCCGCGGCGCCAGCGCCTGCAACACCTCGTGGTTGGAGCGGCATTCGCCCGGCGGGTCGATCAGCTTTGGCCCGACCGAGATGTGCTGATGGCCGCCGCCGTAATAGAGGTCGTCATGCTCCATGAACATGGTCGCCGGCAGCACGATGTCGGCCATCTGCGCCGTCTCGGTCATGAACTGCTCGTGCACCGCCACGAACAGATCCTCGCGCGCAAAGCCCTGCCGGACCAGCGCCTGCTCCGGCGCCACCGTCATGGGGTTGGTGTTCTGGATCAGCAACGCCTTGACCGGGCCCTTGCCCTGCAGAGCTTCGGCATCGCCGGTGAGGATGCGTCCGATCTGCGACTGGTCGAGCGCGCGGGTGGTCTTGTCGATGGCGTCGTGGCCTTCGATGATGGATTCGTTGAAGTGCCACAGCGCGTAATTGTTGAAGAAGGCGCCGCCGCCTTCATACTGCCAGGCGCCGGTCACCGCGGGAATGCACAGCGCCGCATGCATCTGCGTCGCGCCGTTGCGCGAGCGGGTGAAACCATAGCCAAGACGGAAGAAGGTCCGCTTGGTCTCGCCGACAGCCTTGGCGAAGGCCTCGATCTCCGACACCGGGACGCCGCAAATGGCCGAGGCCCATTCCGGCGTGCGCGACTTCAGATGTGCCTCGAGCTCGGCCGGGCAATCGGTGTACTTGTCCATGTAGGCGCGGTCGGCATAGAAGTCGCGGAACAGGACATGCATGACGCCGCAGGCGAAGGCGCCGTCGGTGCCGGGCCGCAGGATGATCCTGATGTCGGCCTGCTTCATGGTCTCGTTGTCGTAGATGTCGATCGCCGCGATTTTCGCGCCGCGCTCCTTGCGGGCGCGCGAGGCGTGCGTCATCACGTTGACCTGGGTATTGACGGGATTGGTGCCCCAGATCACGACGAGATCGGACAGCGCCATCTCGCGCGGGTCGACGCCGGCGATCTTGCCGGTGCCGATCGCAAAGCCGATGCGCGCGACATTGGCGCAGATGGTCTGGTAGAAGCGCGAATATTTCTTCACATGGGTGAGGCGGTTGAGCCCGTCGCGCATCACGAGGCCCATCGTGCCCGCGTAGTAATAGGGCCAGATCGATTCCGCGCCGAACTCGCGCTCCGCCTGGTTGAAGCGGTGGCCGATCTCGTCCAGCGCCTCGTCCCAGGAGATCCGCGCGAACTGACCTGAACCCTTGGGGCCGGTGCGGCGCAGCGGATAGATCAGCCGCTCGGGATGATGGATGCGCTCGGCATAGCGGGCGACCTTGGCGCAGACGACGCCGGCGGTGTAGGTCTGCTTCTTCGAACCGCGGACGCGGCCGATGCTGCGGCCTTCGACCACCTCGACATCGAGGGCGCAGGCCGAGGGGCAATCATGCGGACAGGTCGAATGGCGGATCTCGATCTTCGGGCTGATCTTGGCGTGCTGGTTCATGTCCCAGTTCGTAACACCAAAATACCGGCCAGCCGAGCGCATTTATCCGGCAAGCCCCATGCGATTTGCTCAAGCCGCGCGCGCCGGAGCTTCCTGCTGCGGTTGCGAAGGAGGCTCGGCCAGTAAGCCGCCCGACGTGCAAGCGCAACCCGAGCTACAACCTTTGCTATTTGTGCAACTGGGTGAGACCGGTCGGCGGGCCGTCGACGGCAGTCCAGCCGCCGTCGACGAACAGCGTGCTGCCGCTGACATAGCTTGCGGCATCCGAGGCGAGATAGGCGACGGCGGTCGCGACCTCGTCGGCGCTGCTCCAGCGGTTGAACACGGTGTGGCCGGCGTAGAGATTGTAGATGTCGGGGCGCTGCTTGAACGGGCCGGTCAGCGCGGTCTCGGCAATGCTCGGGGCGATCGCGTTGACGCGCACGCCGGCGTGGCCGACCTCGGAGGCAAAGCCCTTCACCAGGAGGCCGATCGCCGCTTTGGTCGAACCGTAGACGCCGAGGCCCGGCTCGATGGTCACCGCGCGGACCGAGGAGCAGGCGATGATGCTGCCGCCCCTCTGCGCGACCATGATGCGGCCGAAGGCCTGGAAGAACCAGACCGTGCCCTTGACGTTAAGGTTGAGGACGCGGTCGAGATCCTCCTCGGTGTAGTCGAGGATGGTCTTGCGGATGTTGAGCCCGGGCGTCGTCACGGCGATGTCGAGCCGCGGGAACTTCTGCATCACGGTTTGGGCGAGCGCGTTGACGTCCGCGGCGCTTGCGGCGTCGCAATCAGCTGCTTCCGCCCAGCCGCCCTTGTCGCGAATGCCGGCGGCGGTCGCCTCCGCTGCGTCGAGCGCACGATCGGCGCAGACGACCCGCGCACCGAGACCGGCAAGCGCTTCGGCCGACGATTTGCCGATGCCGGATGCGGCGCCGAGAACGACCGCAGTCTTGCCGGTGAGATCGAAGAGCTTGCGATAGTCCGTCACTGACAATGTCTCCCTGGTGCTGCTAGCCCTTGTAGCCCATCAAGAGGCGCGGCAGCCACAACGAGAATGCAGGGACGTAGGTCACGAACATCAGTGCTGCGATGAGCGCAGCATAGAACGGCAGGATGGTGCGCATCACCGCACCGACCGAGATGCCGCCGATGGCGCAGCCGACGAATTGCGTCGTTCCGACCGGCGGCGTATTGAGCCCGAGGGCGCAATTGATCAGCATCAGCATGCCGAACTGCACCGGGTCCATGCCCGCCTTCATCGCGATCGGCAGGAAGATCGGGGTGCAGATCAGGATGGTGGCCGCCATGTCCATGAACGTGCCGAGCACGAACAGGATGATGTTGATGAGCAGGAAGATCACCCAGGGCTGCGTCGACAACTTGTTCATCATCGCGCCGGCGAGATCCGCCACTTCGTAAAGTCCCATCAGGTACTGGAACATGGTGGAGACGCCGATCAGCAGCAGCACCACTCCCGTCGTCTTCACCGCCTTGGCCGCGGCGCACAGGAAGTTGCCCCAGGTCATGGTGCGGTAGATGAAGAACGTCAGCAGGATCGAGTAGGTGACGGCGATGGCCGCCGATTCGGTTGCCGTGAAGACGCCGGACAGGATGCCGGCCAGGATGATGCCGACGATCAGAAGCCCCGGCAGCGCCGCCGCCAGCGAGCGGACCACCTCGGCCCAGCCCGGGAACTTGCCGGCGGGATAGCCGCGCTTCACCGCGACCGCGTAGGCGGCAACCAGCATGCAGACCATCAGCACCAGCGCCGGCAGCAGGCCGGCCGCAATGAGCGCGCCGATCGAGACCTTGCCGCCGGCCGCCAGCGCATAGATGATCATGTTGTGGCTGGTCGGCATCAAGGCGCCCACGAGCGAGGCATGGGTGGTGACGTTGACGGCGTAGTCGGTATCGTATCCCTCCTTCTTCATCATCGGGATCATCACCGCGCCCATCGCCGACACGTCGGCCACGGGCGAGCCGGAGACGCCGCCGAACAGCGTGCAGGCGACCACGTTCGACATGCCGAGCCCGCCGCGGATGTGCCCGACGAGATTCTTGGCGAGCTGCACGATCTTGTCGGCCACGCCGCCATGCAGCATCAGCTCACCGCTGAAGACGAAGAACGGAATTGCGAGGAAGGAGAAGATGTTCATCCCCGACATCATCTGCTGGAAGATGACGGCGACCGGCAGGCCTTCGTAGAGGATGGTGCAGATGGCCGCCAGGCCGATCGCGAAGGCGACCGGTACGCCGAGGATCAAAAAGCCGAAGAAGGTGGCGCCGAGGATGATCAGTTCCATGAGGGGACGACCTCTTCGCCGCGCAGGAGAGCAATGATGTGCTCGATGGAAAACGAAACGATCAGGATGCCGGAGGCGAACAGCGGCACGTAGCGGATCACCTCGGGCAGGCCGAGATTGGGGATCTTCACGGTGCCGACCGACGCGCCGAGGATCCAGCCGTTATAGGCCATGGCGAGGCCGAACACGGCGACCAGAACGTGGATCACGATCTCGATCTTCTCCCGCGCGTGATCGGGGAGCATGACCAGCAGGCTGTCCATGCCGATATGCCCGGCATCGCGTACGCCGACGGCGGCGCCGATCAGCGTGACATAGAGGATCAGGACCAGCGCCAGGTTCTCCGTCCAGGTCGGGCTGGAGTTGAGCACGTAACGTCCGAACACCTGGTAGAAGACGATGGCGACGATGACGAGCAGGCCGGTGACCGAAAGGTACATGCCAATGCGCGCGATGGGGGCATTGACCCGCGACAGCAAGCCGGTGGACGGGCGTGCTGCTACGGCCCCCTGCTCGTGACTTGCGACGTGTGGGTCTGTCATCCCGCGCCTCCTCACGGCATCCGGTGCCGCCTGGCGGCGACGCCGGACCCGATTCCCGTATTGTCTTACTTGGTGTCCTGGATACGCTTGACGAGGCTCTGCAGCTTCTCGCCACCGGCGAACTTCTGGTACACCGGCTTCATCGCATCCACGAACTCCGCCTTGTTGCCGATCGTGACGACCTGAACGCCAGCGGCTTCGACGGTCTTGCGGGCGGCCTGCTCGCGCGCGTCCCAGAGCTTGCGCATGACGGGCACCGATTCCTTGGCGGCCTTGCGGACCATCGCCTGGTCCTCCTTGCTCAGCGTGTCCCAGACCTTTTTCGAGATCACGAGAACTTCGGGCGCGAGGGAGTGCTCGGTGATGTTGTAGAACTTGGCGGCTTCGAAGTGACGGGAGGATTCGTAGGACGGCCAGTTGTTCTCGGCAGCGTCGACGAGGCCGGTCTTGAGCGCGGTGTAGACCTCGCCATAGGGCATCGGCGTCGGGTTGGCCCCCAAGCTCTGGATCATGCCGACCCACAGGTCGGATTGCTGGACGCGGATCTTCAGGCCCTTCAGATCGGCCAGCGATTTGACCGGTCCCTTGACGGTATAGACCGAGCGCGCGCCGCTGTCGTAATAGGCAAGGCCGACCAGGCCCGCGGGCTCCATGGCTGCCAGGATCTCATCGCCGATCGGACCGTCGAGGACGGTGCGCATGTGCTGCGTGTCCCTGAAGACGAAGGGCAGGCACAAGGCGATGGTCTCGGGCACGAAATTGTTCAGCGGCGATGCGTTGATCCGCATCATGTCGAGCGCGCCGATCTTGAGTTGCTCGATCGTGTCCTTCTCCGAACCCAGGGCGCCGTTCGGAAACACCTTCACGCCAAGCTTGCCGCCGCTCGCCGCCGCGAGTTGCTGGCCCATGAACTTGACCGCCTCGACGGTCGGATAATCGGCGGGGTGAACGTCAGCCGAGCGGAAATCGCGTGCAGTGGCCAGGGGTGCTGAGACCGCCAGTGCAACGGCTGTGATGATACCGGTGAGCGTCTTCATGTGGGCTTCCTCCTGGGTTGATTGGATTGATTATATCGTTGTCGGCCCGGCTGCAGGCCGCCTTGGGTCGCTCCGCTTCAGGTGTGAAGTCAAGCGCCAATGTCGTCCCTAGGGCGGGCGGCATTCTCTGTCCAAGCCAAATCCGGCATCGATCGATGCAAGACTTGCATCGATCGATCTCTGGCGCAATTCGCACTATGGTGGGTATGGCGGGCTGGCTCGACGTCGCTGGGCCCGTGACTTGACGCCTCCAAAGATCGAGCGGGCCTCCGCGGGCTGGACCTGCGCGGTCGCCATCATCGACGATTAGGCCGACGGCGTCACTCGCCGCCGAGGCCGCTCTCGGCGAGCTCGCGCAGCGCGTCCGTATCGAGCACGACGATGGCGCCGTGCTCGAGGCGGACCCAGTTGCGGCCGGCCCAGGCGCGCAATTGCTTGTTGATGCTCTCGCGCGTCATCCCGACCATCTCGCTGATCTCCTGCTGCGTGATGGCGAGCGTGCCGCTGCCGGAAGCCAGCTTGCGCTCTTCGGTGAGACCGAGCAGCGCACTGGCAAGCCGGCCCGGCAGATTCTGCAGGATCACCTGCTCGACCTGCTGACTGGTCCAGCGCAGGCGCGCGCACAGCAGCTCGATGAACTTCATCGCCAGCGCCGGCTGGCTCTTCACGAACGGCAGGAAGTCCCGGCGATCGATGACGTAGAGCTCGCAATTGGTGTTGGCGGTCGCATCCGCCGACCTGGGCGCGCCGTCGAGCACGGCGATCTCGCCGAAGATTTCTCCCGGGCCGATGAGATTGAGAATGGCGTTCCGCCCATCAGGCGATGAGGAGGAAATCTTGACTGTTCCCGCGATCACCGCGAAGAGATTGTTGCCGGGATCGCCCTTGGCCGCGATCGTCGCCCCACGCTTGACGGTGGTGTGCTTGGCGTAGCGGCAGAGTTGATCGAGCGCTTCCGGCTCCAGATCCGCGAAGATCGGGTGCTTGCGCAGGACCGATAGTTTGTTGCCCGCCGGTTGTCGGGGATCGCCGGTCTTGTCCTGAGGCACGCCGCGGGGCTCCTAAGACTACGAGGCACTGGGTTCCTGCGTAGTCAACGTTACCAGGCATTTCAACCGGAAAGCACGCGCGCGATTTGAGGCAAATGCCACGAAAAGGCCGGTAACGAGGAAGTCAGCAGCCAAAAGCTGCGGCGATGCGTCTTCTTCGACGCAGAGTTGCGGATTACGCAAACTGCGATTGCGTCGAGACGCTGCCGAGGGCCAGCGCCCGCCTGGGCGAACATCGACCCTGGCGCGCCGGACTCGGACCTAAACCTGGACTTGGACTTGGACTTGGACCTGCAGAAGGCTTCAGTGCCTGGAATCCGGATCGAGCCGGCCCGCCCTGGTTTGCCGGTCAGCCCAGGCCAGAACTGCGGCGAACACGACAAAGATCGCGACAACGACAACGATCACCAGCAACGCGTCAGCAGGCATCATCCCCTCCCGGATTTCTCTCCGGCGTTATTTTGCGGGGCATGGCCGCCGTCATTGATCGGGATCAAATTGCCGAGAGAGTCCCGGAGATGAGGTCAGGCTGCGGCCATGGCCTCGACACGGGCCGGATCGAGCAGGCTGATTCCGCCGTGAATGATCTCGATCACGCCGTGACGCTCAAGCTTGGTAAAGGTGCGGCTGACGGTCTCGATGGTCAGGCCGAGATAATCGGCGATGTCCTGACGGCTCATCGGAAGCGCGACCATGTCGGACGGACCCTTGAGCGCGACCAGCCGCTCACGCCAGCCGAGCAGAAAGGTCGCGACCTTCTCGTCGGCCGAGCGGCGGCCGAGCAGAACCATGTGGTCGCGAGCCTGGCTCAACTCGCGAATGGCCAGCTCGTTGATGCGCCTGAGCAATTGCGGCCGGTCTTCGATGAAACGGCCGAAAGGCCCTTTAGGGAATTGGCACACTTTCACCACGCCGATCGCATCGGCCGAAAAATTGTGCCGGCCGGACAGATTCATCCCGAGGAAGTCACCGGGCAAGGCAAAGCCGACGATCTGCCGCCGGCCGTCAGGCAGCAGCTTGTACAGCCGCATGACGCCTTCGAGGACGTTGTAGAACGAGGTCGTGATGTCCTCCTCGGAAAACACGGTCTCGCCCGAATCGAAATGGACGCGGCGGCCGAGATGCTCGAACTCCCGGAGTTCGGCTGCATCGAGCGACGAGCAGACCGCCGCTCCACGCACGGCACAATCGTCGCAATGATGTCCGTTCGGCTCACTCGTGACCACGGAAGGCTTCATCCATCGCTCCCCACGCCGGCCGCTCCCGACGTCAGGCCGAGTCCACCGCGCGGCTGCATTTTACTGCACCGTGCCGCAGCCGATTGACCCAGATCAAATTTGGCTGGCATCCCGCTCTTATTCTGCGTCCACGGTTCGACGGGATGATTCCATGCTGCAAAGCGCACTGCGTCACGGCCTGATTGGGCTGCTTCTGATCACGCCTGCGCTCGCGGCCCCGGCCGCCCAACAACGCGGCAAGGCTTTCGCCCGAGCAAATTGCGCACGCTGTCACGCGATCGACCGCGCCTCCAAGAGCCCGCTGGAGATCGCGCCTCCCCTACGCAACCTGCATCGGCGCTATCCGATCAACAGCCTTGGCGAGGCGCTGGCCGAGGGGATCTCCACCGGACATGCCGACATGCCGGCCTTCGCGCTCAGCCCGGACCAGATCCACGACCTGCTATCCTATCTGAAGACGCTGGAATAGTCGCCCCTCACACCGCCTGCACGGTCCATCCGATCAGCTCCTTGGCGATGCGCGCGAAGGCGACATCGAAGGCGGCGACAGAAGCGGCCGGTTCGACCTTGTCGAGCTTTTCGCTGGCCTCGATGAGCCGCGATGCGATCACCTTGCCATTCTTGTCGACGATCCGCGCCGACAGTCCGATTTCGGCCCGAGCCTCCCCATCCGTCGCGATCCGAAAGCGCCGGATGTCGAGCAGGAGCTGGTAGTCCGCCGCGCCGAGATCCGTCGTGCGCAGCGGGGCGTGGGCGATGTCGTAGTTCTCGAAACTGTCGATCAGGCGCGCCTGCACCAGTTTCGGAATGCTGTCAGCCCAGAGGAACTCCGCAAAGCCCGGCCTGTCCCCGGCCGGCGCGAACAGCATGCGCTGGGTCTGCAGCATTGCCACTGCCGTCGGCTCTGGGATGGCCAGCGACGCCGACAGCGTCTTGCCGGCCGGCCCGGGATTTTGCGGCGTCCGCAGGTCGTAGGTGACCTTCGGCGCGGGCGTGCCGCCGCCGGTCATCTTCTCGAGGCCCGCCAGGATGCCGTCGATCTTGCCGGTGTTGCGCGCGAGCCCGTCGGAGAAGGTCTTGAAATTGGCAATGGTGTCCTTCAGCGGGCCGGAATTGTCCTGAAGCACCGTGTCGACCCGCCGCAGCGCATCGCGCGCCGCCTGCGTCATGCTCTGGCCTGCGCCGGCCTCCGCGATCAAAGTCGGCAGCTCGCCGGACTTCGCGATTATCACGCCGCCCTCCAACGTCACCACGGGAACGCCGGTCAGGCCCTGGAATTCGAGACCGACCTTGGTGTCGGCACGCACCGGCGTCGCGGTTGCAACGGAGATCGTGGCATTGACGAAGCGCGGGTTTTCAGGCGCGAGTCCGAGCTGGGTGACCTCTCCGACCCGAATGCCGTTGAACAGCACGCCCGCGCCGACGAGGAGGCCGGGCACCGGTCCCTGGAATTGCACGTGATAGTTCGTGCGCGGGCCGATGCCGCCGGTGTTGTTCAGCCAATAGACGAAGCCGAACACTGCGACGATCGCGACCAGCACGAAACTGCCGATCAGCACATAGGGAGCGCGGGTTTCCATCTCTCATCTCATCTCGTGTTGCAGCATCTGCGAGCGCTTGCCGTGGAAATAGGCGCGCACCCAGGGATGCTCGGATTGCAGCAATTCGCGCATCGGGCCGATCGCCACGATCTTGCCGTCGGCGAGCGCGGCGACGCGATCGCAGACCGTGGTCAGGCTCGCAAGGTCGTGGGTCACCATGAACACCGTGAGCTCCAGGGTCTTTTGCAGCGTCTTGATCAACGCGTCGAACTCGCCGGCGGCGATGGGGTCGAGGCCCGAGGTCGGCTCGTCCAGGAACAGGATCGGCGGATCGAGCGCGAGCGCGCGCGCCAGCGCCACGCGCTTGGTCATGCCGCCGGACAGCTCCGCCGGATATTTGTCGGCGTCCTCCGCACGCAGGCCGACCATCTCGAGCTTGGCGATCGCGATCTCATCCATCAGCTCCTGCGACAGGACGAGATTTTCGCGCAAGGGAAACTGGACGTTCTGGCGCACCGTCAGCGAGGAGAACAGCGCGCCCTGCTGGAACAGGATGCCCCAGGCCATCGCGGCGCCGCGGCCGTGGCCTCCGCCGGGTTGTCCCATGACCTCGATGGTCCCGCTCCGGCGCGGGATGAGGCCGATGATGGTCCGCATCAGAACCGACTTGCCGCCGCCGGAGGCACCCACCAGCCCGAGGATCTCGCCGCGGCGGACGTCGAGCGACAGATGGTCGAGCACGGTCTGGCGACCGAAACCGACCACGAGATC
This sequence comes from Bradyrhizobium sp. USDA 223, assembly GCF_044909005.1. NCBI lineage: Bacteria > Pseudomonadati > Pseudomonadota > Alphaproteobacteria > Hyphomicrobiales > Nitrobacteraceae > Bradyrhizobium > Bradyrhizobium sp. USDA 223. The sequence goes on along the minus strand of NZ_JBIYDR010000001.1, from coordinate 1,105,550 downwards.
GCGGACGCGGATCGCGAACTGGTCTTGCGATTCTTCCATCGTCACATTCCGATCGAGGCAAAGAAGATCGCGAACAGGCCGTCGAGCACGATCACCAGGAAGATCGATTTCACCACTGACGTCGTGGTCTGCCGCCCCAGCGACTCCGCGCTGCCCTTGACGCGCAATCCCTCGCTGCAGGCCACGATCCCGATCACCAGCGCCATGAACGGCGCCTTCAGGATGCCGACCTCGAAATGGGTGACAGAAATGGCCTCATGCAGGCGTGCGATGTAGATCGCCGGCCCCATGTCGCCGTAGAACTGCGCGACGAGCCCGCCGCCGTAGAGCGCGGCGATCGATCCGATGAAAGTGAGGATGGGCAGCGCAATGACCAAGGCCGCAACGCGCGGCAGGATCAGGACGTCGACCGGATCGAGCCCCATGGTGGAAAGCGCGTCGATCTCCTCGCGCATCTTCATCGAGCCGAGCTCGGCGGTGTAGGCGCTTCCCGACCGCCCTGCGACCATGATGGCGACGATCAGCACGCCGAGCTCGCGCAGCACCAGGATGCCGACCATGTCGACCGTATACGATTCCGCGCCGAACCTGCGGAAGTGGAAAAAGCCCTGCTGTGCGATGATGGCGCCGATCAAAAACGTAATCAGCGTGACGATGGGGATCGCCTGCCATCCGATGCGGTAGAGCTGATATACCAGCGAGGTCAGCCGCAGCGAACGCGGCCGGCGCAGCACGCCGATGACGGCCATGAACAGGGCGCCGAGCATCTGGAGAAAGACCGTGACGTCCTCCCGCGCCCCGACCGTGGACTTGCCGAGATCGCCCAGCCGCGCCAGGACCGGATTGGGCGCGGCCGCCGGAGCCGGCGTGCGGCGGTTGACCTGGCGCACCTCGTCCATCAGCCCGCTGAAATGATCGGCGACGCCGACGAACTCGGCCGACCTACCTGACGACGACACCCTGCGCGACAACTTCTCCAGGACCCAGGCGCCGAGCGTATCGAGCGCGCTGATGCCCGACATGTCCAGGGTTACGGCGCGCGAACGATCGACGTCGGCCCCGACCGAGCGGGACAAAGTCTCGAGCCTCACCACGTTCGCGGCGGTCCAGCGCCCTTCAGGACGCAATTTCAGCACATCGCCCGACGGCGTCGCGCGTAGCAGCGGTTCGTGGTCCACGCTTTCCACCTCATCGGGACAATCGGTCCCCATCCAGCCGGTACTTCTAGGCCAGCATGTGGCGGCCGGCTTGACCTGTCTCAAGACACCCCCGCCTCTTGACGCAAATCAAGCGCGATCGCTGCGCGGGGTCTTAGGCTCGTTTCAATTCAATGAGGGTGCCAGATCCATGTTCGACGCCAACAGGATGAGCGAAGAGTTGCGAACGCTGAAGGTCGACGTCACGCGCCTGTTGAGCACCGCCGGCGAGGAGATGTTCGAGAGCTCGAAAGCTCGCACCGAAGCGCTCGCCGATCAGATCAGGGCTGCGCTCGGCGAGACCGTCGAACAGGAGGGGGAGAAGCTCCAGGGCCTCGTTGCGGAGCGCCCGATTACCTCGCTCGCCTCCGCCTTCGCGCTGGGCGTGGTCGTCGGCTTCATGCTGAGGAGACACTAGGTGAACACCGAGAACGTCGTCAAACATCTGCGCGTGCTGTGGCGCACCGACAGGATCATCGCCGACATCAGGCTGCGCCATCTGCTGATCGGCCTCGGCCTGCGCGCCTTCGCGGCGCTGATCGCCGCGTTCGGACTGCTGATGCTGGAGCTGTCGGCCTATTTCGCGCTGGTGCAGATCTGGAGCGCGATCGCCGCGGCGGCCATCCTCGGCGCCGTCAATTTCGCCATCGCGGCCGCTCTCTTCCTGATCGCCGGCCGGCCTCCGTCGGGCCGCGATATCGAGCTCGCCAACGAAATTCATGACGCGTCCATCGAAGCGCTCCAGCTCGAGGCACGTGCGCTCCAGGCCCAGGTGTCGGGCGCGGTGCATCATCCGCTGAGCACGATCGTGCCGACGCTGCTGCCGCTGATCGCAATCGTCGTGAAGAACTTGCGAACGGCGGCCAAGACGGCGCCCGATGCAGATTCGGCCAAGGCGCGCTCCTAGAGGAACGGCTTCGGCTCGAGTCGGATGCCGCGGCGACTTGTTCAACTCTCGCGGCAGAGCAATCGCATGGAGCGATTTCTGCAATGGCCATCCTTCGAGACGCCCGCCGTCGGCGGGCCTCAGGATGAGGATCGAGGGCGCTACGCCAGACGCTGCCTCCCAGCAAAAATGCGAAAACAACCCCATGCACAGTAGACCGCCCCTGTCAGAACAAGGACTTGCGGGGATGGACGAGGTCTTTTCGGATTTGCGAAATAAATTCTGGCACGTCGGGCAAAACAGTGGCATATTGGCACCATCGCAACAGTCGCGAGCGTCAGGCCTGCAAGGCTGCGCCAACCCCGACGCTGTTGCGCATAAACCCTTCATCCACATTTCGAAATTCGCATTCGCGCGCAGCGCGCCTGCGCCGCCCAGGAGGACACGGCACGTGACCACAGCTCTCTCGCATCCCATCACATCGCCGCTCGCGGCAAACGATCGCGGCGCCCCCGCCGCGAACCCCATCGCGGTCAGGCGTCCCGACCCGCAGGCCGGCGAACGGCATCAAAGCTTCAGCCTGACGTCGCAGATGTCTGGCTCGGCCGGGTCCGGCTTGACCTCGAAGCCGAGCTGCCGGCACATGTCGAGCATGACGGTGTTCTCCTGCAGCACGTCGCCCGATATGGTCTTCAATCCTTCCGACCGCGCGTAGTCGATGATCAACTGCATGAGGGCCCAGCCGAGCCCCCTGCCCTTGAGGTCGGACCTCAGCAGGATCGCGTATTCGCCGGTCTCGTAGATCGAGTCGGAATGGAGCCGAACCACGCCGACCATTTCGCCGCTGGCCTCGTCGAACGCGATGAAGGCCATCGCGCGCGCATAGTCGAGCTGGGTCAGGCGCGCGATGAATTCGTGGGTGAACTCCTTCATCGGGGCGAAGAAGCGCAGGCGAAGGTCGTGCGCCGTGACGTGACGCAGGAATTCGTGGATGGTCGGCTCGTCCTCGGGGCGCATGGGCCGCACGAAGATGCGCCAGTCCTCCTTGAGCTTGAGGCGGCGCTCCCATTGCGACGGATAGGCGCGAACGGCGAAATTGGCCGGGCCGGAGCCGGCGAACTTCCGCTGCGGCGGTGCGATTGCGACGCGGGCATCCACCGCGGTCACGCCGGTTTCGTCGGCCAGCAGCGGATTGATGTCGAATTCGCGGATCTCGGAAATGTCGGCCGCCATCTGCGCCAGCTTGACCAGCACCATGGCGACGGCGTCGTGCTTCACCGCCGGCACGTCCCGATAGGCCTTCAGCAGCCGCGACACGCGCGTGCGGTCGATCAGATCGCGGGCCAATTGCAGGTCGAGCGGCGGCAGCGCCAGCGCCTTGTCGTTGATGATCTCCACCGCCGTGCCGCCGCGGCCGAAAACCACCACCGTGCCGAAGGTCGGATCGTCGGCAAGGCCGAGGATCAGCTCGCGCGCCTTTGCCTTGACGACCATGGCCTGGACGATGACGCCGCCGATACGCGCCTCGGGCCGCAGCTTTCGCGCTCGCGCAAGTATGTCCGTCGCCGCTGCACGCACGGCCTCCGGCGTCGTCAGGTTGAGCACGACGCCGCCGACGTCGGATTTGTGGGTGATGTCCCGCGACATGATCTTCAGCACGACGGTGCCGCCTTGGGCGAAGATGTCCTTTGCATAGGTCACCGCCTGGTCGACATCGGCTGCCGCAAAGGTCGGCACCATCGCGATATTGTAGGCTTCGAGCAGGTGCTTGATCTCGACAGGTTCGAGCCACTGGCGGCCGTCCGCGATCGCGGCTGTGACGATCTCTCTCGCCCCCCTGACATCCGGAACGAACGTATCGGGCATCGCGGGAGGCACCTGGGTCAGCTCCTCCACGACTTCCCGGTGCCGGACCAGATGCATGAAGCCGCGCACGGCGTCGTCCTCGGTCGGATAGTTCGGCACGCCGGCGCTGGAGAGTGCCTGGATGATGTGCTGATCGGCGCCGACCCAGGCCGCCAGCACGGGCTTTGCCCATCGCCGGTGCTGCTCCCGATACTTGGCCACGAGCTCCGTCACGGTCTTGGCGATCTCGACGGCCGATGCGATCGCGGTCTGCACGTTGAGGACGAGGACTGCGTCGTTGTCGCGATCGGCCAGCAGCTCCTCCAGCGCCGCTGCGTAACGCGCAGCGTCGGCGTCGCCCACGATGTCGACGGGGTTTGCACCGGACCAGGTCGGCGGCAGCGCCGCATCGAGCTTCCTGCGCGCATCAGTCGAGATGGTTGCCGGAATACCACCGAGCTCGACCAATCGATCGACGGCGAGGACGCCGATGCCGCCACCGTTGGTGAGGATGGCGAGACGCTTTCCCGTCGGCGATTCCACGCGGCCGAGTGTCTCGGCACAGTCGAACAGCTCGCGCAGGTCGGACACCCGCAGCACGCCCGCGCGGCGGAACGCCGCGTCATAGACGGCGTCGGCACCGGCGAGCGCCCCGGTATGCGTGGCAGCGGCCTTCGCACCCTGCGCCATGCGGCCGGACTTCACCACGACGACGGGCTTCACGCGCGCGGCGGCCCGCGCCGCCGACATGAACTTGCGCGCGTCCTTGATCGCCTCGATGTAGAGCAGGATCGCGCGGGTCTTGTGATCCATCGCGAAATGGTCGAGCAGATCGGCAATGTCGACGTCGATCTGATCCCCGATCGAGACGATGCCGGAGAAGCCGACGCCGCGCTGCGCGGCCCAATCCACCATGCCGGCGGCAATGGCGCCCGATTGCGAGATCAGCGCGAGGTTGCCGGCCCCCGGCATGTGGGCGGCGAAACTGGCATTCAGGCTGACGCCGGGCATCATGATGCCGAGGCAGTTCGGCCCGATCAGCCGCATGCCGTGTTTGCGGGCGGCAGCGCTGGTCGCCTCGTGCAGCGATCCCGGTCCCTGGCCGAGCCCCGCCGAGACGATCAGCGCACCCGCAGATCCGCGACGGCCGGCCTGCTCGACGATGCCTGGAATCTCGCCCGCGGGCGCGGTGACGACGACGAGCTCGGGCACGAAGTCCAGCCTGTCCAGGCTCTTCACCGCCGCGATGCCGCCGATCTCGGCGTGGCGCGGATTGACGAGGCCAAACCGCCCCTTGAATCCGGCCTTGCGAATGTTCTCCAGGACCGCACGTCCAACAGACGCCGGACGCGCGCTCGCGCCGACGAGCGCGACCGAGCGCGGCGACAGCAGGTTGTTTAGGCGATAGATAGACATGAAAGCAAATGCGCTGGGTCAGCGGCGGTTCCGATGATTGAGGATGCGGCCGAAGCAAGGAGCCTGGTACGAGATCATAACCCAGCACGGTGGCTGGCCAATGACGGCCATTGTCACGTTGTCGATGCCATGGAAGTTCGAAAGACGTACCCGACGGGCATTGGAAGCTCCTCAGCCTTCAACATAGGCAAGCGCTTCATCGAAATACTTGATCCTCGTCAAGCCGGGGAACTCGGTACTGGTCACCCGGGACGGGCGTTGACTGAGTCAAGGACTGGCCACTCGGTCGTTCTATGAGATAGTTCAGTCGGAGCGGTTCGCCCGGAGACAGACATGCGTGCGATAGTGTTGCCGGCCCCACGTGCGCGGCTCCAGATGGAAGAGCGGCCCGACCCGATCCTCGGCGCGGCCGTGCTGACGCCCTGATGGTGCTTGCCATGTCCGCTTCGATGAAGGATGACACGGCGGCTCAGGAGCGCATCTTTCGGATGCTGACCGACCATCCCGGCGTGATGCGCATCGACACGCATGCCGCCTCGGTGTTCCTGGACGCAAAGCGCGCGCTGAAGATCAAGCGCGCCGTCCGGTTTCCCTTTCTCGACTATTCGACGCTCGAAAAGCGCAAGGCGGCCTGCGAGGAGGAGATCCGGATCAACCGGCCCTTGGCGCCGCAGATCTATCATGGCGTTGTGGCGATCACGGAAGAGCCGGATGGATCGGTGAAGGTCGAGGGCGCCGGCCGGCCGATCGAATATGCGGTCGACATGTCGCGCTTCGACGAAAGCAGGACGTTGGATCATCTGGCCGAGGCGGGCCCGCTCGACGCGAAGCTTGCCTCGGCCGCCGCCGACGCCATTGCGGCTTCGCACCTGGCGGCGACACGCGCCGACGGAGAAGCATGGGTCTCCTCCATCCCGGGCCTGATCGACGGCAACACGAATGGTCTGCAGCCCGGCGGCCATTTCAGCGCAGAGGCGATCGAGCAACTCGGCAAGGCTTCGCACGCGGCCTACTCGCGTATTCGTCCCCTGCTCGCAGAGCGCAATCAGCGGGGATTCGTGCGCCGCTGCCATGGCGATCTGCATCTGGCAAACATCGTCATGATCGATGATCGCCCCGTGCTGTTCGACGCGATCGAGTTCGACGTGCAGATGGCGACGGTCGACGTGCTCTACGATCTCGCATTCACGCTGATGGACCTGCTGCAGCATCATCAGCCGGGCGCGGCGAACATGGTCCTGAACCGCTATCTCGCCGCGACGCCGGCCGACAATCTCGACGGGCTCTCGACCCTGCCGCTATTCATGTCGATCCGGGCGGCGATCCGCGCCCAAGTGACCTTGGCGCGACTCAAGCGGCCGCATTCCGACGGTCCCGGCATTCTCAACCTGGCACGACGTTACTTCGACCTCGCCGGCACGCTGATCCGTCCTCCCGCTCCGCGCCTGATTGCGGTCGGCGGGCTGTCCGGCACCGGAAAGACCGCCCTGGCGCACGCGCTCGCGCCGGTCGTAGCACCGGAGCCGGGCGCCATCGTGCTGCGCAGCGATCTCGTCCGCAAGCAGATGTTCGCCGTCGAGGACACCCACCGTCTGCCGCCTTCGGCCTATGCGCCGGAGGTCACGACCCGCGTCTACGACGCGCTGGTGCGGCTGGCCCGGCGGGTGCTGGCGCAGGGCCATTCGGCGATCGTCGACGGCGTATTCGCGCGCGAGGACGAACGCGATGCGATCGCGGCGCTGGCGCGCGAGTGCAATGTGACGTTGAACGGGCTGTTCCTGGTCGCAGACCTTGCAACCCGGCAAGCGCGCATCGGCAGCCGCCGGGGAGACGCATCGGACGCCACGCCGGAGGTTGCCGCGCTGCAAGAGCACTATAATATCGGCCATGTCGGCTGGGCGATCATCGATGCCTCCGGGACACAAGAGCAGACGCTTCAGAACTGCCGGAACGTCATCGCTGAGGGGCAAACAAGGCAAACTGATTGATGCGAAGGAAGTCGCGACCCACCACGCGCTCGACGGCAAATACGCATGCCAAGCCGGCAACGCGGCGCAATGTCCTGCCCGCCCGCCTCAGCCCCGGCATGGCCTGCGACACGGCCTTCCGCATCATCGCCCGCCGACACCTCGGCGCGGTGATCGCTCAGCACGACGGCACCTGCCGCGGCGATCCGGATGCGCTGCACCAGATCCGGATCGCACTGACGCATCTGCGGACTGCCATCCGCTTCTTCTCGCCGATGGTCGACGATAACGTGCGACCGGAAGTCTGGGCCGAACTGAAATGGCTGAACAGTCAGCTCGGCATGGTGCGGGACCTCGACGTGGCCATCGAGCGGATCGTCGCAGAGAGTAGCGACGAGCTCGCCGTGGTCGCCGAGCTTCAGCGCTGGGACGAGAAACGCGCGGAGAGCCATCGGCTGCTGGCGCGTGCGCTGCAATCGGCGCGGTATCGCCGCCTGGTCGAGCAAACCTCAACGTGGATCGAAAGCGGCCCCTGGTCGACCCGCCGCAGCAAGGAAGCGATCCGGTTGCGTCGCTGCACCCTCGCCGACCATGCGACGGAGCGGCTGACCGAGTGGGAAACGACGCTGCTCAAGAAGGCCCGTAAGCTGAAGAAGCTCGATGTCGAGAAACGTCACAAGCTGCGGCTGCTCAACAAGCGGATGACCTACTCGGTCGAGTCGCTTGCGGATCTGTTCGCCGATGGCGTGGCGACGAAACAGAAGTCCATCCTCAAGCAATTGCGCAAGGCACAACGCTCGCTCGGTCAATTGAACGACGATGCACGCGGACAGGCGCTGGCGGCGTCATTGAATGGCGCCGGGATCGATGCCAGCAATCGCTTCCTCGATCGCAAGCGCGAGAAGAAGCTGTTGCGGAAGGCGTCGACGGCCTATCGCAAATTGGACAAGGCGAAGCCCTTCCGCTCCTCGGATCTCGCGCCGAGATCGGAGCCGGAGGCTTAGGTGTGGCGGAGCCGTCTCACAAATGCTCAATCGGACGAACATGTTCATCCGATTGACCTGAGTCAAACCGCACCTTGGTACCCTGTTTAGGTTCATGCATCGAAATTCCAAAAAGCCAGCGGAGTTTGTCCATGCGCGCCCACCAGATCATGGCCCGGTCGGTCATCTCGGTCACCCCCGACACCAGCATCGTCGAGGCGGCAAACATCATGCTGAAGCGACATGTGAGCGGCCTCACGGTGGTCGACGCTACCGGCAAGCTGGTGGGCGTGGTGTCGGAAGGAGATTTCATCCGCCGCAGCGAGATCGGCACCGGGCGCAAGCGCGGGCGCTGGCTGCGGTTCATCCTCGGTCCGGGCAAATCCGCCAGCGACTTCGTCCATGAGCACGGCCGCAAGATCTCGGAAGTGATGACCGACTCGCCCGTGACCATCACCGAGGATACGGCGCTTGCGGAGATCGTCGATCTCATGGAGCGAAACAACGTCAAGCGGCTGCCGGTGGTGCGCGACGACAAGGTTGTCGGGATCGTGTCCCGCGCCAACCTGTTACAGGCCTTGGCCGGGCTCGCCCGCGAAGTGCCGGATCCAACCGCCGATGACGACCACATTCGCAGCCGCATCATCGACACCATGGAGAAGAACGACTGGTGCCCGTTCGGGCTGAACGTCATCGTGCGCGACGGTATCGTTCATCTCAGCGGCGTCATCACCGAAGAGCGGGCACGGCAGGCCGCGATCGTCGCCGCGGAGAACGTCGAGGGCGTGAAGAAGGTGCACGATCATCTCTGCTGGGTCGACACCATATCCGGCGTCTATCTCAACTCGCCTGAAGACGACGAGCTCGCCAAAGCGAGCTGATCGCGGTGCAGTTCAGCTCGGAATGACGGCGGTGGCTTCGATCTCGACGCGCGCCGCCTTCTCGACGAGGCGGACGACCTGAACCAGGGCCATCGCTGGATAGTGCGTTCCGAAGACGTCGCGGTAGATCTTGCCGAGCTCCTTCAGATTGGCCAGGTACTCGTCCATGTCGACGACGTACCAGGTCAGGCGCACGAGGTGCTCGGGCCGGGCACCGGCCTCGGCCAGGATCGCTGCGATGTTGTCCAGGGTCTGGCGCACCTGCGCAACGAAGCCATCGGCGAGACGCTCCTCGGCGTCCCAGCCGATCACCCCGCCGGTGACGACGATACGTCCTTCGGCAGCCATGCCGTTGGCATAACCCTTCGGCAGCGGCCAGCCTGACGGCTGCAGGATCTGCGCCCTTGTGCGCGTTCCATCTTCGGCTGCGGTCGGCAGCACCGCGAGTTGCGGGCTTTTCGGCGTCGTCACAGACAATTCTCTATCCTTCTCTCATTCCGCGGCGACGCCTGAGGACGTCACTGCAGCCTGCGCCAACTGCCGCAGGGCAAAGCGCTTCAGCTTGCCGGTCTCGGTCTTCGGCAATTGCGCGACGAACTCGATGGCGCGCGGATATTTGTACGGCGCGATCTCGCGTTTGACGTGCTCCTGCAACTCGACCACCAGCTGAGCGTCAGGGGTCACGCCGGGCGCGGCAACAACATAAGCCTTGACGATCATGCCCCGCGCCTCGTCGGGCGCACCGACCACACCGCACTCGGCGACCGCCGGATGCGTGAGCAGCGCCGCTTCGACGTCAGTTCCTGCGATGTTGTAGCCGGCCGACACGATCATGTCGTCGGAGCGCGACTGGTACCAGAAATAGCCGTCGCCATCCATCAGATAGGTGTCGCCCGTGATGTTCCAGCCGTTCTGGACGTATTTCCGCTGCCGCTCGTCGGCCAGATAGCGGCAGCCGGTCGGCCCGCGCACGGCCAGACGGCCCATCGTTCCGGGCGGAACGTCGCGGCCCTCATCGTCGACGATCTTGGCTTCATAGCCCGGCACGGGCTTGCCGGTGGCGCCGGGGCGGATCTCGTCCTCGGTCGCGCTGATGAAGATGTGCAGCATCTCGGTCGAGCCGATGCCGTCCATCAGCTTGATCCCGGTCGCCTTGAGCCAGGCATCAAATGTCGGCTTGGGAAGGGTCTCGCCCGCGGAGACGCATTTGCGGAGCGAAGAAATGTCGCGGCCTGCGAGCTTGCCGAGCATGGCGCGGTATGCGGTCGGCGCCGTGAAACAGACCGTGGTCTTGTACTGCTCGATCGCATTCAGAATGTCGTCCGGCGTCGTCTTCTCCAGCACGACGAAGGAGGCGCCGATATGCATCGGAAACAGCACGCCGCCGAAGCCGAAGGTGAAGGCGAGCGGCGCCGAGCCGATGAAGCGATCGTTTTGCTCGGCGCGCAGAATGTTGCGCGCATAGCCGTCACAGACCGCGAGCATGTCGCGATGGAAATGCATGGTGCCCTTGGGATCGCCGGTCGTGCCCGAGGTGAACGCGATCAGGCAGATGTCGTCGGCGGCGGTATCGACCGCCTCGAACTCCGGACTGGCATCGGCGATCAGCGCTTCGAGCGAATCCGCCGCGCCATTGCCCCAATAGATGACCCGATCGAGGCCCGGTGCCGCAGCCTTCGCCTTCTCCATCTCCTCGGCGAGCTTTCCATCGCATAGCGCCAGCGTGATCTCCGCCTTCTGGATCGGATAGGACAGCTCCTTGGCGCGCAGCAGCGGCATCGTCGCCACGCAGATTCCGCCGGCCTTGATCACCGCGAGATAGGTCGCAACCATCATCGGATTGTTGGCCGAGCGCAGCAGCACACGCCCGCCGGTGACGAGGCCGAGCTTGCCAACCAGCACATTGGCGATGCGGTTCACCAGCGCCTGCAGCTCGCGATAGGTGTAGCTGACGCCTGGGCTGACGACGCAAGGAGCATCGCCGTGGCCCTGCTCGACCCAGCGATCGAGGAAATAGCTGACGCAATTCAGTCGCGGCGGATAGTTCAGCTCCGGCCGCGTGAAGATGAATTCGGGCCAGAGCTCGCGCGGCGGCAGATGTTGCCGCGCGAACGTATCGACATGGGCCGTCGCAGCATTGCCGTCACACGAGCCCGACACTTGAATCTTGGCGGCGTTGGCCATCGCACGCTCCTTTCAGCATGGATTGCACCCGGCAGCACGATCTGGAAAACATTTTAGGCTTAAAACAATTCGGCGCAATAGGGGATTTTGGGCATCCCGTGCTTTTTCATGCGGCAAAGGGTGTCGGGCTGTCGCGCCCGCAGGCTACGGCCGGCGGCGGGCGGCCGATTTCTGCGCGGACGCCTTGGTCTTGGCGAGGAGGCGCATCAATTCGCGCACGTCCTTCGGGGAGAGATCGGCGAACAGATCGGCGATCCAGGTCTCGTGCTCGGCGGCCATCCTGCGGAACTCGGCACGCCCAAGCTTTGTCAGCCGGATCACCTGGACGCGGCGATCGGTGTCCGAGGTCCGCCGGTCGAGATGGCCTGATTCCACCAGGCGCTCCACGAGCCCGGTCACATTGCCGTTCGAGACCATCATGCGCTTGGAGACATCTGACAGGGTCATGCCGTCAGGCGCCTTGTCGAGCTGTGCCATCAGGTCGAAACGCGGCAACGTGACGTCGAACCGCTGCCGCAGCCGGCCGCGCACCTCGCCCTCGATCAGCGTCGTGCAGGTCAAGAGCCGCAACCACAGCCGCAGCTCTTCGGCGTGGTCCTCCGGTGTTTCGACAACCTTGGTCTCGGAATCGAGCATGTCGATGCAGTCACTCACGGCCGGCATTGGCGCGGGCACGGATTCCCCAACGTTTTGAGCTTCAAATAAATCCGCGCCGGCCGCAAGTCCAAAGCTGCAACAATCGACCGCACGCCAGTTTCTTTAGGCTTCAAATAATTGGCGCGCAGCTTGCATGCACAACTGCCCGCAGGATGCGACGCATCGCGCTCGGCTTGCCGGGGCCGCCGTCATCGGCATAAGCTTTGGATTGAAGTACGTGGCTTGCAGCGCAAGCCAATCCTCACGAGGGACAGATCATGAAGACGCAAATGACCTTGGCTGCAGCTGCGATGCTACTCGGCACCGTGGTGACCCCTGCCCTCGCCCAGGAAAAGATCAAGCTGGGTGTGATCGTGACCCTGTCGGGGCCCGCCGCAGCGCTGGGCCAGCAGGTTCGCGACGGCTTCGCGCTCGCCGTGAAGGATCTCGGCAGCAAGATGGGTGGCCGCGATGTCGAGGTCGTCGTCGTCGACGACGAGCTGAAGCCGGATGCTGCGGTGACCAAGGTGAAGGGCCTTCTGGAGCGTGAGAAAGTCGACTTCGTGGTCGGGCCGATATTCTCCAACATCCTTCAGGCCATCCACCGGCCGATTACGGAGTCGAAAACCTTCCTGATCAGCCCCAATGCCGGTCCGTCGACTTTCGCCGGCAAGGATTGCAATCCGTTCTTCTATGTGACCTCGTATCAGAACGATCAGGTGCACGAGATCCTCGGCAAAGTCGCGCAGGATCGCGGCTACAAGCGGATGTACCTGATGGTGCCGAACTATCAGGCCGGCAAGGATTCGGTAGCGGGATTCAAGCTGGACTATAAAGGCGAGATCGTCGAAGAGTCCTACATGCCGCTGAACACGCTGGATTTCCAGCCGGAGCTGTCCAAGATCTCCTCGCAGAAGCCCGATGCAGTGTTCACGTTCATGCCGGGCGGCCTCGGCGTCAATCTCGTCAAGCAATACCGCCAGGCGGGGCTCGCCGACACCATTCCGGTGCTCTCGGCCTTCACGGTCGATGAGTCGACCCTGCCGGCGCAGCAGGATGCGGCGGTCGGCATGTTCGGCGGCGCGAACTGGGCGCCCAACCTCGACAATCCTCAGAACAAGAAGTTCGTTGCCGCCTACGAGGCCGCCTACAACAGCGTTCCCGGCACCTACGCCTTCCAGGCTTACGATGCCGCGATGCTGATCGACAGCGCCGTCAAGGCCGTGAAGGGCAATCTCTCCAACAAGGACGCCGTTGGCGCCGCCTTGAAGAAGGCCGAGTTCACCTCGTTGCGCGGGGCTTTCAAGTTCAACAACAACAATTATCCGATCCAGGATTTCTACCTGACCAAGGTCGCCAAGCGTCCGGACGGCAAGTTCCAGACCGAGATCGTGCAGAAGGTCTTCGAGAATTACGGCGACCGCTATGCCAAGGACTGCAAGGCGGCGAACTAAGGCCGTGTATTGCGTTACGGGAGGACTGCAATGAAGAGCGAAATCACCGGCATCACGCGGGCCAATGAGGGAATCCAGGGCATTTCCTGGAACATCCTCGGCCAGACCTACGTGCCGAAGAGCTACGCCGAGAACAGCTTCTCCTGGCACGCGACGCTGCCGCCGGGCACCTTCGTGCCGCCGCACATTCACCCCGACCAGGATGAGTATCTCTACATGCTGGAGGGCAAGCTCGATTTCATGCTGGGCAATTCGGAGGCGCAGGCAAGTGCAGGCGACCTGATCCGCCTCGGCATGGGCGTGCCGCACGGCATCTTCAACAAGTCGGAGCAGACCGCCAAGGTGCTGTTCTGGGTCTCGCCGAGCCGCAGGCTGTTCGACCTGTTCTGGGGGCTTCACAACATGAAGGAGCAGAAGCCCGAGGACGTCGTGGCGATGGCTGCCGAGTTCAACATCCACTTCCTGCCGCCGCCGCCCGGCGGCTAGCAGCCTGTCTTAAGCGCGGACCGCCGCGAGTCCCGGCACCGCGGCGAAGCCTGCCTTGGTGGCATAGCCGCGCACGATAGCCTCGCGCTGGGAATAGCTCAGGACGTTGTCGACATTGTCGAAGCCGTCGGGCGCGAGCTGCTCGACCGCGTCAATGACGCCCTCCGGCCCGCCGCGCCGGTTGGAGCGAACGATCTCGGCCGTCATCGGCAGACGCTTCTTCTCGTATTCGAGCAAGGCCTGACGCGGGTGCTCGGCGCGCACCAGCACATCCGCAAGACAGCGCGCGTCGAGAATGGCCTGCGAGGCGCCGTTCGACCCCACCGGATACATCGGATGCGCGGCATCGCCGAGCAGCGTGACCCTGCCCGATGACCAATAGGGCAAGGGATCGCGATCGCAGGTCGGATATTCGTAGAATTCGGGCGTTGCCGAGATCAGGCTCTTCACGTCGATATAGGGCACCGAGAAGCGCGCCACGTGCGGCATCAGCTCCTCGCGGCGGCCCGGCCGCGACCAGTCTTCCTTCCGCGGCGGCGGCGCGTTGCCCTCGCCCACCTTCACCAGCACCGCCCAATTGGTCAGGCGGCTCGCCGGGCTCGATCCTTCCGCGATCGGATAGATCACCACCTTGGCATTGAGACCGCCGGCCACGATCATCGATTTGCCGGTGAGAAACAGCGGCCAGTCACGCGCACCGCGCCACAGCATGAGGCCGTTCCAGCACGGCGGCCCTTCGTTCGGAAACAGCGTCTCGCGGACGCGCGAGTGAATGCCGTCGGCGCCGATCAGGATATCGCCGCGCGCGGTGTGGACATGGGCGCCGGCGCGATCGAAGAAGTAAGCGGTGACGCCGCCCTCGTCCTGCGAGAAGGCGCCGAGCCGGCAGCCGGTGTGAATCGCCTCACGGCCCAACCGCTCCTCTACGGCACGGTGGATGACGCCTTGAAGGCGGCCGCGATGGATCGAGAATTGCGGCACGTCGTGGCCGGCGTCGATGCCGCGAGCTTCGCGCCAGACCTCCTGGCCATGGCGGTTGAGATAGTAGAGCTGATCGGTGCGGATCGCGATCTCGTCGAGATTCTGCAACAGGCCGAGGCCGGCCAGCTCGCGCATGGCATGCGGCAGCGTGTTGATGCCGACGCCGAGCTCGCGAATGGTGTCGGCCTGCTCGAAGATCTCGCAATCCAAGCCGCGCGAGCGGAACATCAAAGCCGTCGTGAGACCACCGATACCGCCACCGACGATAATCGCCTTCATCGCCCTAACTCCACTCGAACCGCAGGCAATGGGTTAACGTCGCACGGGCGGTCACTCCGCCGCAAGCGGCTTTGTCGCCTCCGCCTTGAGCTCGGCCCGGGTCTTGGGCTTAGCCTTGATTCTCAGCTCCTCAAGATCCTGCCGGTCGCGCACGCTGTTGCGGAACCCGAATACATGCGCATCGGCGACATCACCGCGCGATTGGCGAGCTTCATCTCACGCAGGCGGCAATGAAATTAGTTTAAGCCTAAAATAATCTCCCGCAAGTCCCCTCACTGGATTGGCTGCAGATGATTGCGACCGGCTCAGTCGCCCCTGAAGACCGGTTTGACCTTGTTGGCGAAAGCGTCGAAGGCGCGCTCGAAATCCGCCGTTGTCATGCACAGGGCTTGAGCCACGGCCTCTGCCTCGATCGCCTCCTCCACCGACATCGCCCATTCCATCGCCAGCATCCGCTTGGTCATGGTGTTGGCGAAGGTCGGGCCTTCCGCGACCTGCTTGGCCAGAACCTGCGCCTGGGGCAGCACCTGCTCCGGGGTGACGATACGGCTGAAGAAGCCCCAGCGCTCGCCCTCTTCCGCCGTCATGAACCGGCCGGTGTAGAGCAGCTCGGAGGCGCGGGACTGCCCGATGATGCGCGGCAGGATGGCGCAAGCACCCATGTCGCAACCGGCCAACCCCACCTTGTTGAACAGGAACGCCACCTTGGCCCCGCTCGCCGCAAGGCGCATGTCGGATGCCATGGCGATGATCGCCCCGGCGCCGGCGCAGATACCTTCGACCGCGGCCACGATCGGCTGCGGGCAGGCCCGCATCGCCTTGACGAGGTCGCCGGTCATGCGCGTGAATGCGGTCAGACCCTTGGTGTCCATCTTCACCAGCGGGCCGATGATCTCGAACACGTCGCCGCCGGACGAGAAATTGCCGCCGGCACCCGTGACGGCGATGGACTTGACCGCGTCGTCGAAGGCGCAGGCGCGGAAGAAGTCGGTCAGTTCCCGATAGCTCTCGAACGTCAGCGGATTCTTTCGTTCGGGACGGTTGAGCGTGACCGTCGCAACGCCGTCGACCACGGCGAGCAGGAAGTGCTGCGGTGAGTAATCCGCAAGCGGCACGGTAACGGGATTGGCTGGTCTGCTCATGGGATCTCCTTGGCTTTCTTTTTCCGCACCTGCCAGGCAGGCTAGACTTCGCCACCGGCCACTGCGATCGCCTGTCCGGTGATCGCGCTCGCGCCCTCCCCGCACAGCCAGAGAACCGCGTCTGCGACCTCCTGAGGCGTGACCAGCCGTCCTTGCGGATTGTGCTTCGCGAGCTCGGCAATTGCCTGCTCGCGGGTCCGGCCCGTCTTCTTCATGATGTTGTCGATGCTCCCGGCGACGAGGTCGGTGTCGGTGAAGCCTGGGCACACCGCATTCACGGTGACGTTGCTTCCGGCCATCTCGAGAGCAAGCGAACGCACGAGGCCGATCACGGCGTGCTTGGCCGCTGCATACGCGCTGACATAGGCATAGCCCTTGAGCCCAGCGGTGGACGCCACCGCGACGATGCGGCCGTAGGGACGATCCTTCATGCCCGGCAGCACGGCCTGGACAGCATGTACGACGCCCATGAAATTGACATCCATCATCCGGCCGAAGAGCGCGCTGTCCGATTTCGCGAACGGCGCCGATTCAGCGCTACCCGCGTTGGCAATCAGGATGTCGATCGGCTTGCGCGCACTTGCCCCGGCGATGGCAGCTTTCAAAGACGCTTCGTTCGAGACGTCAGCGACAGCCGCAAAGTGCGCGGTGCCTGCATTAACCGCCTCGTCGAGAACCGCCGCGCTCCGGCCAAGCACGGTCACGGTCGCACCGGCGCCGACGAGAGCGGACCCGATCGCTCGGCCGATGCCGCGCCCACCACCGGTGACCAGCGCGTGCGGCGAATGCGGCAATCCGGACATACGCTGGCTCCCTCGGCTCTCGTGATCGCGCTTCCGATATATTTTAAACTTCAAGTTTTTGCAACGAAAGCGGCGCTCGATCGGCGAGCACCGCCGCGCGGGAGACGGCCCGAAAATTGCTTTAAGTATAAAATTATCGCTTTCCATCCCCCACAGGCCTGTTAGCATCGAAGGGCCCAGCAGAAGGATGTCGCGTGTCGCAGCCTGTGCCAATGATAACAAAGGACGAACGCTTCGCCTACGAAGCGGCGGGTGATCCGGACGCGATACCGCTGATCTTCCTGCACGGCATCGGCGGCGCGGCGCGGGCCTGGCGGCGGCAGCTTGCGACATTTGGCGACCGCTTCCGCGCGATCGCATGGGACATGCCCGGTTATGGAGGATCGGCGCCGCTTGCCAGCGTCAGTATCGCTGCCCTGGCGGAGGCGCTGCAGCAATTCATCGCGCAACTCGGCGTCAGCAGGCCTGTTCTGGTCGGCCATTCCATCGGCGGCATGATCGTTCAGAAGTGGCTGGTTCAGTCCCCCAAGCTGGCACGCGCAGTCGTGCTGGCGCAGACCAGCCCTGCCTTCGGAAAGGCGGACGGCGACTGGCAGAAAGCGTTCATCGCAGCGCGACTGGGACCGCTTGATCGCGGCGAGACGATGAAGTCGCTGGCCCCCTCCCTGGTGAAGGAGCTCGTCGGCGACGATCCCGATCCGAACGGGATGGAGATCGCCCGCGAATGCATGGGGAGCGTGCCCGAAGCGAGCTATCGCGCCATGATGCTGGCTCTCATCGGCTTCGATCAACGCAGCACGCTCGGAAGTATCTCCGTTCCCACGCTGTTGCTGTCCGGCTCAAAGGACAACAACGCGCCCGCGCCGATGATGGCAAAGACGGCGACCTATATCCCGGGGGCCGAATATGTCGAGCTGCCTGGCGTCGGCCATCTCGCCAATCTCGAACGCCCCGAGGCTTTCGACGAAGCTCTCGGCCGGTTCCTGAACTCTCTCGCGACCAAAGCCTAAGGTAACTGCGCGATGACCATGCAAGTCAGCAAGACGATTGGCGCGACCAACAGGGTCGCGCTGGATGCGCCGATCTTCGATCCCACTGCATTCCGCTTGAACGACGAGCAGGCCGGCATCATCACCCGCGCGAGAGAGATTGGCCAGACCGTGTTTGCCGGTCGCGCCGCCACTTACGATCGTGAGGCGACTTTCCCGACTGAAAATTACCGCGATTTGCATCGCATCGGTCTACTCGGTATCGCCGTGCCCAAGAAGCACGGCGGCCTCGGCGCGAATTACCAGACCTATGCCTTGGCGGCGGCCGAGATCGGCCGCTATTGCGGCGCCACAGCGCTGACCTGGAACATGCATGTCTGCTCGACGCTGTGGTCGGGTCCCCTCGTCGACGATCTGGACATGGATGCGGAGACGCGCGCCGAGCACGAGCGGCGGCGCGCGATCCATTACAAGCGCATCGTCGAGGATGGAGCGATCTACTCGCAGCCCTTCTCCGAAGGTGGAGCTGCCGCTGCCGGCGGGGTCGCATTCGGCACTGAAGCAAGGCCGGTCGCAGGCGGTTGGATCGTCAACGGCAAGAAGATCTTTGCATCGCTCTCGGGCCACGCCGACTATTACGGCGTGCTTTGCACCGAGATCGAGCAAGGCAAGAAGGCGTCGCGCCGCAACACGCTCTACCTGGCGATATCAGCCAAATCAGAAGGCGTCTCGGTCGTCGGCGACTGGGATCCGCTGGGCATGCGCGGCACGGTTTCCCGGACGCTGCTGTTCAAGGATGTGTTCGTTCCGGAAGATTCGGCGCTGATGCCGCGCGGCGTGTATTTCCAGGCAGCTCAGCGCTGGCCGCACATGTTCCTGACGCTGTCGCCAACCTATATGGGCCTGGCGCAAGCCGCCTACGACTTCACCGTGCGTTACTTGCGCGGCGAGGTCGCGGGCATGCCTTCGGTCAAGCGGCGGATGTACCCGACCAAGCAGATCGCGGTGGCGCAGATGCAGATCAAGCTGGAGCAGATCAAGGCAATCTGGTTCCAGGCCGTGACCGAGGCGCGCGCCAATCCGAACAAGGAGCAAGTGCTGCGCGCCTATGCCGCGCAATATTCCGTGATGGAGGGCGCCAATGAGCTCGCCGCGCTCGCGATCCGCACCTGCGGCGGCCAGGCCATGCTTCGCTCGCTGCCGCTGGAGCGGATCTATCGGGACAGCCGCTGCGGCTCGCTGATGCTCCCCTGGACCGCCGAGCTCTGCCTCGACCGGATCGGGCGCGAAGCACTGTACGAGGCCGGTGAAACGGACGACTGACCGTGGACCTCTGTAGCCTCATCGACCGCAACGCGGCGTTCGCCCCAGACAAGACGGCCATTGCCTTCGAAGGCAAGCGGCTGAGTTACGCGGCATTCGCCGCACGGATCGAACGGACCGCGACTGCCTTGAAGGGGGAGCTCGGCGTCGGCCGCGGCGATCGCGTCGCGATTCTAAGCCTGAACCGGCCGGATTATCTGGTTCTGCTCTACGCCTGTGCGCGGCTCGGCGCGATGCTGGTGCCGCTGAACTGGCGCCTGGCCGTCGCCGAGCAGCTGTTCATTCTCGGAGATGCCGGCACCAAGGTCCTGGTGCTCGAGCAGGCGTTTTCCGGCGTGCTTGCCGAGCTGGGGCAGACCGCGGTGGGGACATCGGTCGTCGGCCTCGACTTCGCGCCGCCTCGCGGCACGTCGTTCGAAGATTTGCTGGCTCGCGGTGACGGCACGAGCCGAAATCCACACACCGACCTCTCCTGCCCACTGCTCATCGTCTACACGTCGGGCACGACGGGGCGACCAAAGGGCGCGGTGCTGCGCCAGGAGGCGCTGTTCTGGAACGGCGTCATGAGCCAGCACATGCACAACATGACATCCGAAGACCATGTGCTGACCGTGCTGCCGTTCTTTCACGTCGGTGGCCTCAACATCCAGACTACGCCCGCGCTCCAATTGGGCGCGACGGTCACGGTGCATGCGCGCTTCACGCCGGACGCCGCGCTTGCGGCTATCGAACGGGAACGGCCGACACTCACGGTGATGGTTCCTGCGATCCTTCAGGCGGTGAGCGAGCACGCTGCCTGGGCGACCGCTGATCTTTCCTCACTCAAGGCCGTCGCCACCGGCTCGACCATCGTACCGCCGCACCTGATCGAGCGCTTCGTCGCGCGCGACGTCCCGGTGCTTCAGGTCTATGGTTCGACCGAAACCTGCCCGATCGCCGTCTACACGCGGCTTGGCGGCGATCTTTCGCGCGCGGGATCGACCGGCCTTGCCGGGCTGTGCTGCGAGGCAAAGGTGATCGACCAGGCCGGGGCTGAACTGCCCGCGGGCACGCCGGGCGAGATCGCGGTGCGCGGCCCAAACGTGTTCTTCGAATATTGGGGCAACGAGGCTGCAACGCGCGAGGCGTTGCGCGACGGCTGGTATCGCACCGGCGATATCGGCCTGTGCGACGCCGACGGCTATTTCTGGATCCGCGACCGCAAGAAGAACCTGATCATTTCAGGCGGAGAAAACGTCTACCCGGCCGAGGTCGAGCGCGTCCTGCTCGAACATCCTGATGTCAGCGACTGCGCCGTGATCGGCCGGCCGGACCCGCGCTGGGACGAGGTGCCGATTGCCTATGTCATTGCGAGATCCGGCTGCCGGCTCGAGGCGGACGAATTGAAGGCGCATCTTCAAGCGCAACTCGCGCGCTACAAAATTCCGCGCGAGATCGTCTTCGTCACCGATCTGCCGCGGACGGCGCTGGGCAAGGTGCAGCATTTCCTGCTGAAGCAGCTTGATGCGCAGTCACGGGCGCAAGGAGAAGCATCTTGAAGATCGCAGTTCTGGGTGGGGGAAACGGCTCTTTCGCGGCCGCGGGCGATTTTGCGCTGTCGGGGCACGAGGTGCGGCTCTGGCGCCGCGATGCCGATAAGGTCGCAGCGCATCGCGCCGCCGGCTCGCGCATTCTGGTCAAGGATCACAACGGCCGTCATGACGTGAAGCTGGCGCTGGTCACGACCGAAATCGCGGACGCGGTCGACGGCACGGAGCTGATCCTGTGCCCCGCGCCCGCCTTCGCGCAAGCAGACATCGCCCGCCAGCTCGCGCCGCATCTGCGCGACGGTCAGGTCGTGTTTCTGCCGCCAGCGACGTTCGGCTCGATGATCTTCGCTCAGGCGGCCCGAGATGCCGGCAACAATGCCAAGGCCAGCTTTGCCGAAACCGGCACACTCCCGTGGCTGACCCGCAAGCACGGACCCTTCGAGGTCGCGATCACCATCCGCGCCAAGCGGCTCCCCGTCGGCGTGTTCCCGCTTGACCAGGCGCCCCACGCGCTCGCTGTGATCGGACGCGCTTTCCCAGACGCGATCGAGGCGTGCGGAGACGCGCTGTCGGGCGCCCTGATGAACGCAGGTCCGATCATTCACCCGCCGTTGATCGTGATGAACGCAGGGCCGATCGAACATTTCGAGCGCTGGGACATTCACAAGGAAGGTACGCAAGCCGCGATCCGCCGGGTCACTGACGCGCTCGACGCAGAACGCATCGCGGTGCGCGAGGCACTCGGCTACGGCGCGCCACATTTCCCGCTCGCTCACCATTACGCGAAGGAAGGCGAGATCTGGATGTATGGCCGCGGCTCGCACGACCGGCTGACCGATTCCGGCGATTGGCGCGAGCGGATCGTGCTGACAGAGCACCGTTACATGCGCGAAGATCTGCGGCTTGGGCTGTCGCTGCTGGTGTCCGTCGCGGGCCTCGCTGGCGTGGACACACCGCTGGCCAAAGCGCTTCTGTCAATCGGCGGCGCAATCTGCGGCGAAGATTTTGCCCGAGGTGGCCGAACGCTCCAGACGCTCGGGCTCGGCGATCTCAGCAAGGCTGAACTACAGACGCTGCTTCGCAATGGATTCTGATCGATGACCAATCGCATCAATATCGCCTGTCTCGGCGCTGGCCGCATGGGCCGGGGCATTGCCGTTGCCTTCGCGTATGCAGGGCACAGGGTCACGATGATCGATATCAAGGCGCGTTCCGCGGAGGACTTCACCAAGCTGGAAACGGACGCGCTTGGCGAAGTCAGGAAAACCTTCGCCAGCCTGTCGAAGCTGGGGCTCTTGGCCGAAGCGGATGTCGATCCACTTAGCGCGCGCGTCTCGGTGGTGGCGGCCGGCGGAAGCGCTGCAGCTCTGTCCGAGGCCGGCATCGTCTTCGAGGGCGTTCCTGAGGTGGTCGAGCTCAAGCGCGAAGTATTGGCGGCGGCGTCAAAGCGGGTCGGCCCTGAAACGATCATCGCGTCAACGACCTCGACCATCCTCGTCGACGATCTCTCGGGCGCAATCGTGAACCCGCGCCGCTTTCTAAACGTGCACTGGCTCAACCCGGCCTATCTCATCCCGCTGGTCGAGGTTTCGCCCGGCAAGGCGACAGACCCGGCCGTCATCGACGAGGTCAAGACGCTGCTCGAAGGC
Organism: Bradyrhizobium sp. USDA 223; assembly: GCF_044909005.1. NCBI lineage: Bacteria > Pseudomonadati > Pseudomonadota > Alphaproteobacteria > Hyphomicrobiales > Nitrobacteraceae > Bradyrhizobium > Bradyrhizobium sp. USDA 223. The sequence goes on along the minus strand of NZ_JBIYDR010000001.1, from coordinate 1,082,921 downwards.
ATCGGGAAGGTGCCGGTGGTCTGCGCCGCTACACCGGGTTTCATCGTCCCGCGCATCCAGGCGCTGGCAATGAACGAGGCCGCGCGCATGGTCGAGGAAGGCGTCGCCAGCGCCGAAGAGATCGACAAGGCGATCCGTTACGGCTTCGGCTTCCGCTATGCCGTACTCGGGCTGCTCGAATTCATCGATTGGGGCGGCGGCGATATCCTGTACTACGCCAGCCGTTACCTCGAAGGCGCGCTTGGTAGCGACCGCTATCGCGCGCCGGAGGTCATTTCCCGCAACATGCATGAAGGCCGCATCGGCCTGCGCACGGGCGCCGGCTTCCTGGATTACTCCGGGATGGACGTCGATGCTTATCGCGTGAAGCGGTTGCAGGCCATGGTCGACCTGCTCCGGCACTTCGACCTCGCCCGGCCGCCCGTGCTCGATCGCGGCTACCCGAAGACGTCCTGAAGCACGCCTTCGCGGACGACCGCAACGCCGTCGAGCTCGATCGTCGTTCCCATCATCGGCAGGTCGAAATGTCCGGCCGTGTAGCGCCCTGCAAATTCATTCGCGCCGGTCGAGAACAGGAAATTGCCGGAAACGGCCCGAATCTCGGTGCCGTTGGTGTCGCGCTGGTCATACATGGATAGCGCCTCATAGCGCGCACCGGGATTCATGCCGAAGCCGACATGCGACACGGCATAGGCTTCGCGATCGCTCCAGGCGGCCAGATAAGCGCGCATCATCGCGGCATCCGTGCCCTCGCCTTCGAGTTCCACGACATAGTCGTCCTTCAGAGTCATCTTCACCGGCGAGGTCAGGTAGCGCTTGAAGGTCAGGTTGATGTCGCCGGGCGCCATCACCAGAGTGCCGTTGATGGTCCCGCTCTTGGGAAAGCTGACGACGATGCCGCCGGGCCAATGCGCGAGCGTGCCGGGCTTGTCGGTCCAGCCCCACACACCGACCGTCGACGCGCCGACCATATCGACATCGAGCGCCGTGCCGGCCTTCGAGGAGACACGCATGCGCTTCGTTCCGCGCAGCATTTTGGCTGCCGCACGAACACGCTTTTCGAGCGCGGAATCCGGCACCATGCGCTCCAGCGCTTCGGGATGCTCGTTAGAGATCACCAGGATCCGCGCGCCGGCTTTGAGAATCTCCGGCGTCTCCACCGCATGCATCAGTCCTTCGATGGTGCAATCCACGACGAAGCCGGCCTGCTGAAGCGCCGTGATCACTGGACCAAGCTTTTGGATCGCCTCGCTCGCCCCGGTGGAGCGGACCGGAACGATATGCCGGTTACGCCGCGTCGGCATCACCACATGAAACGGCCGCGCGCCCATCCGCAGCAGGGCCAGCTCCGCGAGATGGACGTTCAACGCGCGTGACTGGGTCTCCGACAGGATCGCCGCGGTATCGCCGGCCTTGACGGCGCATCGCTCAAAGATCTCGCAAAACGCATCGATCCATTTTGCCTCGATACGATCAGCCAGCATGGTTCTCTCCCGGTCTTCAGGATTCTTGTTAGTTACGCTTCGGGGAAGCCCCGGAGCAAGTACGAGCGCACGGCTCCCAGCAGGCCGTTCAAGATCAAGCCCAGCAGCGAGATCGTGATCAGCGGCACGAACATGTCCACGGCCTGGAAGGTTCTGGCCGCAGTCACGAGGGCGTGCCCCAGTCCGTCCGTCGACGTGATCATTTCGGCCAGAAACACCACGATGCAGGAAATGACAAGGCCAATCCGGCACCCGGTCAGGATCGACGGCATCGCTGCCGGCAGCACTACCTTGAAGAGGATTTCGTAGCGTGACGATCCCGCAGCCATAGCCGACCAGATCAGCTTCTGCTCGACGGTCGAGGCACCGTAATAGGTCGACAGCAGGATCGGGAAAAGAGCGTCGGCAGCCACTAATGTGATCTTCGATCCGTGGCCAAATCCGAGCAGCAGCAGCAAGGCCGGATAGAGCGCGACCTTGGGCAAAGGCGCCAATACGCGCACGATGGGCCGAACCACGGCGTTAATCGTCGGATTGGCGGCGGCGGCAATGCCGATGCTGACACCGAGCACGACAGCAATCGCGAAGCCGGCAAACAGCCTGATCAGGGTCGCCGCGATCTCGTGCTGGAACGTCGAGGTTACGAGTTGCTGGAGCAGCCTGCCGAAGACGAAGCCCGGCGGCGGCAGCAGAACTGCCGGCGCGAAGCCGAAAGACACCAAGCCTTGCCACAGCGCGATCACCAGTGCGATCGGAGCAATCCCAAGAACGAAATTAGGGGAGAGAAGCCGCGACATCATGAGAAGCTCAGCGGCATGTCGAACTGTGGCTCGGACCAGCGCACGAGCCTGGCACGAACCCTTTCAAAAATCGCGTCGAGGCAGATTCCCATCGCTCCCACGATGATGATCATCGCAAAGACGGTTTCGTATTGGCCCATGTCGAGCGCGTTGAACAGGATGTTTCCGGCACCGGACTGACGGGCAATCATCTCGCTGGTGATCATCGTGATCAGCGCCAGCACCAACCCCGTACGACACCCCGTCAGAATTTCAGGCAGGGCCGCCGGTAGCACGATCCGCACCAGACGCTGCACCGGCGAGAGCCCCATCGCAGCACCCGACCACAGCATCTTCTCTTCGACCGCCTTGGCGCCTTCGAAGCTGTGATAAATCACGGGCAGGCTGACGCCGAGGAAGATCACGAGCGTTTTCGTGATGTCGCCGACGCCGAGCCACAGCATGATGATCGGCATCAAGGCCGCCTTCGGCACGGGATAGATCACCATCAGGAGCGGATTGAAGAAGGCCGCAACTGCGGCGCTACGTCCCATCAAGAGGCCAAGCGGAATCGACACGAGCACGGCCGCGCCAAATCCCATCGCCATGCGCCGGAGCGAGGCCAGAATATTGATCAGAGATTCCTTGTCGCCAAGGATGTCCGGAATCGCTTTCATCGCTCCGATCGCGGTCGGAAAGCTGTCATTCTTCAGCGCCAGTGACGCGACCTGCCACACCACCAGCAATCCGATGCAGGCGAGCACCGGGGCAGCGCGCTTGGTCATGCCGGCCGCCGACATCATGCGGGCGCTCCGGCTTCGTCGCTCTCGTCGAACATGCGCTCGATATCGACGACGTACTTCTGGTAACGCGGATCGAGCAACAGCTCGTTGCGGCGGCGCGGCCGCGGCAGGTCGATGTCGATGACCTGCCGGATTCGCCCGGGCGATTTCGACATCATGACGACCTTGTCCGAGAGGAAGACGGCTTCGTCGACCGAATGGGTGACGAAAAGCACCGTCTTGCGGTCACGCTCCCAGATATTCAGAAGATCGTTCTGCAGGCGCGTCCTCGTGTGCGCGTCAAGCGCCCCGAACGGCTCGTCCATCAGCAGCACTTCGGGATGGTAGGCAAGTGTCCGCGCCAGCGCCACGCGCTGCTTCATGCCGCCCGACAGCTCCTTGGGATAGAAATTCTCGTAGCCCTTGAGGCCGACCATCTCGATCAGCGCCCGGCTCTGCGCTTCGGCCTCGGCGATGCGAATTCCTTGCTGACGCGGCCCATACATCACGTTGCCGAGCACGGTCTTCCAGGGAAATAGCGCAAACTCCTGGAACACCGGTCCGCGATCCGGACCGGGCCCCGTGATCGCCTGCCCCTTCATCTTCGCCGCGCCGCTGGTTGGACTGACGAAGCCGCCGACAATGTAGAGCAGTGTCGACTTGCCGCAGCCGGACGGACCAAGGATGGAGACGAAAGCTCCCTCCTCGATCCTCAGCGAGATATCCGACAGCGCAACATGATCCTTGCGTGCCGAGGTCTGAAAAACCTGCGAGACGCGGTCGATCTCGATGATTGCGGAAGCCGGGTCTTGGTGCGTCACCGGTCTCACCCGTTCGCTCGATCTCGCAGACACTACCGTCATCCCGCCTTCCGTCCTACTCGCACGAAGCTTCAGCGGCACGAGCTTAGCAAGAAGCCTGCCAGACGGGCTGTCATTTTCGCACCCGTGCGGTGCGTCATTCGAACCACGGCCATTCTGCCGGGCCTTCATGCGTCACGGCTCCGCCTGGCGCCTGCCCAACCAGCCGCGCATATTTTGCCAGCGCACCTGCACGGTGGCGTGGCGGGCGCGGCTTCCAATCGCGTCGCCGCGCAGCGAGCTCCTGTTCTTCGAGCAGGACATCCATCCGCCGATTTGCCGCATCGATCCGGATCCTGTCACCATTCCGGACGAGCGCCAGCGGACCGCCAACGAATGCCTCGGGGGACACGTAGCCGATGCACATCCCGCGGGTCGCGCCGGAGAACCGGCCATCGGTGATCAGCGCCACTTTTTCACCCATGCCCTGCCCGTAGATCAGTGCGGTGACGCCAAGCATCTCACGCATGCCAGGTCCGCCGACTGGCCCTTCATTGCGGATCACGAGAACCTCGCCCGCCTTGTAACTGCGGTCACGAACGGCTGCGACGCAGGCTTCTTCATCCTCGAAAACACGCGCGACGCCTTCGAAGAATTGGCTCTTCAAGCCCGCCACCTTGATCACCGCCCCATCGGGACAGAGGTTACCCTTCAGCACCGCGACGCCACCGTCAGGCATGATCGGCGCACGAGCCGTGTGCACAACCTCTCCGTCGGGCGCGTTGGCCACACCGTACTCTTCGGCAAGTGTGCGGCCGGTGATCGACAAGCAGCCGCCATCGATATGACCGCTCTGGATCAGCTCGCGAATGATGACCGCAGCGCCGCCGATATCGTAGACATCCTTCGCCGTATACTTGCCTCCGGGGCGCAGATTGCCGATCAACGGCGTCCTGGCAAAGACCTCCCCCACGTCATCGATGCTGAATGCAATTCCGGCCTCATTCGCGATCGCCGGCAGGTGCAGCGCGGCGTTGGTCGAGCCGCCCGTCGCTGCCACGATCGCCGCTCCGTTCTCCAGGGATTTCCGCGTCACGATGTCGCGCGGCAGCGGCCCGCCGCGGTCCAGCATCTCCATGATCAGTCGGCCGGCGCGTCGCGAAATCTGCGCACGCTCGGAATAGACACCGGGCACCATCGAGACGTTGGGAATGGTCAGCCCCATCGCCTCCGATACCATGCCCATGGTGTTCGCGGTGAACTGGCCGGCGCACGCACCGATCGTCGGCAGGCAGGCGCGCTCGATCCGCTCGAGCGTGGCGCCGTCGATCTCGCCAGTCATGAAGCTGCCGACAGCCTCATAGGAATCGAGCACAGTCAGCGTACGTCCATCCACGCGCCCGGGCAGCGAGCTGCCGCCATAGATGAAGATGGATGGCACGTTGCAGCGGACCATTCCCATCATCACGCCAGGAAGGGTCTTGTCGCACCCGCCGTATCCGATCAGCGCATCGTAGGCCAACCCATGGACCACGGCTTCGATCGAGTCGGCGATCAGCTCACGCGAGAACAGGGAGAACTTCATCCCCTCATGATTCATGCTGATGCCGTCGGACACCGAAACAGTCGAGAACTCACGCGGTGTACCGCCGGCCTCCTCGATCCCGGTCTTGGCTGCAGCTACCTGGAAGTCGTGGGTCATGTTGCAGGGCGTCTGCTCACCCTTCATGCTGACGATGCCCACCATCGGCTTCGCAATCGCAGCGTCGTCGAGCCCCATGGCGCGCATGAATGCACGATGCGGCGCTCGGTCGAGGCCGTCTGTGGTGACTCGGGATCGCAACTTCTTCATATATGCATCTTCTTCGTGCAGCGTCCCGGATGATCCGGAACGCCACGATGTTGGTTCGGCAATTCGCCCGCTTCTATTGCAGCGGCGCGACGATCGACGGATGCTTGAACTGTGCGACATCCAGCTTCGGCAGCATTCCTGTCTCTGCATAGATATCCAGCATCTTCTGGATCGCCGGGAAGTTCGGCGCAGCACCCGGATCGCGGCCGAAATCATTGTCCTTGAGCAGGTAGGTCTCAAGCACCGGGATGGGGGCTTTCAGCACTTCATTGACGACCTTGAGAGTCTCCTCGCGGTTCGCGAGTGCCTTCTTCATGCCCGAGGTAATATCGCGGACATAGGCCTTGACCAACTCAGGGTTCTTGTCGACGAAATCGGCACGGCAGGCTTCCAGGATGTGCACGATGTTCGGCATGGCCTGGGAGAGCGAGAACAGCTTCCTTGTGCCGCCCTTTGCCTCCGCGCGCGCAGCAAACGGCTGGTTCATATTGACCGCGTCGACGCGGCCTTGGCGCAGCGCGTCCTCGGAGACGGCAAAGCCGACCTCGACCAGCTTGATGTCCTTGGCCGGATCGACGCCATTCTGCTTCAAGAGCAGATTGAACGGCCCTTGCGTACCGCCACCGATCACGGAAATGCCGACGGTCTTGCCCTTGAGATCCGCGATTGACTTGATGGGCGAGTCATCCTTGACGGCCCAGTAAACCGAGAAGCCGCCGGGCATCTCGAAAACATGCTGCGCGACGATATAGGCCTTGAGATTGCCGCCGACGACCCCATTGGAGAGGGAGAGCGGCGCCTGCGTCGCGCAGTCCAGCGCACCTGCCGCCAGGGCCTGCGTCATCGGCGCGGTGCCCTGGAATTGGGTCCATTCGATGTTGTAGGTCTTGCCGAGATTGGGAAACTCTGCCGGCCTGCGCATCATCCAGTACTTGGACTCCTCCGCAGGGATGGTCCAGCCGACGCGGATCGTCTGCTGCCCCCATGACGGGCTTGCGCCCGCGCTCACGGCGGCTGCCGCCCCCAAAGCCAGGATCCACTTCGAAACGGTTCGCATCGTGCCACTCCGCTGCTCCGGCGCCGACTGGCGCCGCCAACCCGACCGCCTCAAATGTTTCATGGTTCAAACAATCAGGCAAGCCATGCGAGGTGGGCGATCTTGCCGGCAGGTAGGCTATGTATGGTAAAGCGGCGTCTGCGACAGAAGGAGGCAACCTATGGCTGACGACAGCAAGAACCGCACCGAGAAGCTCGGCTATCTCGGCCTCGGACTCATGGGAACGCCGATGACCCGACGCCTGCTGAAGGCTGGCTATCAGGTCGCTGTCTGGAATCGCTCGGAGGGCAAGGTGGCGCCGCTCGTCGAGGCTGGTGCCAAGCACGTGGTTACGCCCCGAGATCTGCTGGCGAGCTCGGATATCGTCTTCATGTGCGTGACGGATGCGGCGGCGGTGGAGGAGGTGATCTTCGGGCCCGAAGGTCTGGCAGCAGCCCTTGGCGCGGGCAAGCTTGTGGTCGACTTCTCGTCTATCCATCCCGACGCGGCGCGCGATCTCGCAACGCGATTGAAAGACGCGAACGGGACGGGCTGGATCGATGCGCCGGTGTCCGGGGGCACGAAGGGCGCCGAGGAAGGCACGCTCGCCATCATGGCGGGGGGAGAAGCTGGCGACATCGAGAGGGTGCGGCCCTATGTGCTGGCCATGGCGCGCAGGTTCACGCACATGGGCCCGGTCGGCGCCGGCCAGACCACAAAGCTGTGCAACCAGGTGATCGTCGGATGCGCGATGGCCGTGCTCGCGGAAGCAACCCGCCTTGCCGTGAACGCCGGAATTGACGCCAACCGATTGCCCGAAGCGCTCGCCGGCGGATTTGCGGATTCAATCCCGCTCCAGCTGTTCGTGCCACGAATGGTCAACGGCATTCACAGCCCGCCGCTCGGCCACATCGCCACGATGCTCAAGGATCTCGATACGGTCGCCGATGTTGCACAGGCAACCTCGACGCCGGTGCCGATGGCCGCGCTTGCCGGACAGCTTTTCAGGCTGGCGAAGGCCGCGCGAGGTGCGGACGCGGACGCGCTGGAGATCTACAAGCTTTCGGCGGCAGAGCGCAAAGCAGTATAGGGGGCGCGTTACGGCACGTTCTTGCGCTCATCGTCGGCTATGAAACGACCGAACGCCCCTCGCGCAAAGAGCAGCGGCTCCTTCGCATTGTAGGTATATGCCTCGACCGCGCCGAGAAAGATCACGTGGTCACCGCCATAATAGCGATTCACGGAGCGGCATTGAAAGTTGGCGACGCTCTCGGCTAGCACTGGCGCGTTGCCGAGGCCAGGGGTCCAGTCGACGCCTGTGAACTTGTCGTCCGACGATCTTGCAAATTTGTTTGCGAGCGCCTGCTGCGAAGCGCCGAGAACGTTGACGCTGAAATGGCTGGCGTTCTGGAAGACGGTCAGGCTCGAGGAATAGACGACGAGGCTCCACAGAACCAGCGGGGGATTCAGCGAGACCGAGGCGAAGGAATTGCATGTCAGCCCGTACGGCGTGCCGTCGGGCGCTGCCGCCGCGATAATCGTCACGCCCGTTGCATACGTCCCGAGCGCGTTGCGAAAGTCGCGAGGATCAATCTGCGAGCTGTCGCTCGCGAGCTCGTTGGCAGGATCCGGAGCGCGAGGCTGCTTCGGCAAGTCATTCATCGGCCGACCTCACAGCGTGAGATTCTCGGAGGGCAGGCCGAGGGCCACCCGTCCGTAGTTGGTCCCGGCCGCATCGAAGTTGAATGCGAGATGTGAGTTGATCGCGTGCGCATCGCGGAACTGCCGCTGTAACACGCCGCTCGTGAACAGCCCGCGCGCGCCGCTGGCCGCAAACAGCATCGAGACTGCGTCCGTGCACAAGTTCACGGAAAAGGATCCGTCGCGGCGGTATCTGGTCTTGGTCGCCATATCGGGAATATGGCCGCGCCGCGCGTCCTCCATGGCATCGAGACAAGCCGATCGCATGATCAGGCGCGCAGCGTCGATCTTGGCCGAGGCCTCGGCGATCTTGATCTGCGTGCTTTGAAAATCGCTCAGCTTGGCGCGGTTGTAGGTCGAAATACGATGACGCGCGACCTCCGTGTAATCGTCGAGGCACGCCTGCGCATTCCCCAGCGCGACACCGGAAAGGACGTAAGGAAATAGTGAGAAGACAGGCAGCGCATACAGAGGATTCGGATTGACCGTGCTTCCCGGCGTCGGGCCACCCGAGAGGTCCCCTACGGCGACCGTCATATGGTCAGGAACGAAAGCGTCGCTGACCTCCACATCGCACGACCCCGTCCCGCGCAATCCCGCGACATTCCAGGTGTCCAGTACCTTGTAGTCGCCGCTCGGTAGCAGGAATATCCGATACTCGATACCGTCCGCCTCATCGTCGGAATAGACCACGCTTGCCAGCATGTTCCATTCGCAGGAGGCAACACCCGAGGAGAACGGCCAGCTGCCGCGCAACTGGTATCCGCCCTCGACTTTCGTCGCGCGCCCGGCCGGAAAAATGAACGAGGATGCAATCAGCGTATCCGGATCGCGGCCCCAGACCAGATCCTGCGCCCGTCGCTCGAACATGCCGAGCATCCAATGATGGCTCGCCAGGTTGGCGAGATTCCAGGCGACCGACGCATCCGCCTGCCCGAGCAGTTCAGCGCAATCGACGAGAGCGACATAGTCGAGCTCAGCGCCACCAATCCGGGCCGGCTGGAGCATCCGGAACAAGCCGGCCTCATGAAGATCCGTCTCTGTTTCCGAAGGCAGATGCCGCAGCTCCTCCGTCCGTGCCGCCCGCTCCCGTAGTCGCGGAAGGAGGCTCCGGGCCTTCGCGATCATGGCCGCATAGACCTCACCGCCGGCTTGCAGACCTGCGGGCTGGGTCATGCTCGGCTCCTGGCCAGGCGCCATTCGTGTCCCTCGCTTTCACACATTTATGCGGCGGGACCTTCGCCAAATCAAGCCGAGCCAGTGCCTCAAGTCGACCTCGGAGGCTTGACCAACCCAAAAGCGCCCTTCTCGCCAAAATCCGCGATCCGACGTTCGTCGTAGCCGAGCATATCTTGCAGGATCTGCTTGGTGTGCTCGCCCAAAAGAGGTGCCGCGACGGGGTCGACCGCGCCTGTCAGGCTCATCGTAATCGGCGGCTCGATGTTGGGCACCCACTCGGCTGTCGGATGCGGAATCCGGTTCAAGCGATGGCGCTCGCGAGCCTCGGGGGCATTGAAACCCTCCTCGACCGTCCGGAGATAGCCGACCGGGATATTGGCCAGCTTCATCTTCGCCATCCAGTTCTCGAGCGTATCGCTGGCGAAGACTTCGGCAATGGCTGCCCGCAGCAGCTCCTTGTTCTCCGAACGGGCTTTGCGCGTCGCAAACTGCGGATCGGTGATGAGATCGGGCCGATTCAGCACCTCGACCACAAGCCGGCGGTAGAGCCGGTCGTTGGCGCAGGCCATGTAGAGCGGCCCATCTGAGGCCTCGTAGACTCCGACGGTCGGAGACCCGCTCGGCGAATTGCCGAACCGGCCGGGATTTTCGCCGTTGATGAGATAGGCCATGCCGTAGAAACCGGTCATCCCCATCGCAACGTCGAACAGGGCGACTTCGACATGCTGCCCCCGGCCGAGCCGCTCCCGCGCCAGCAGCGCCAGCAGGATGGCATTGCAGGCGGACATCCCCGTCGCCATGTCGACGATGGGCGGGCCGGTGCGAACCGCCGGTCCATCGGCAAATCCGTTGAGCGACATGAAGCCGCTTTCCGCCTGGGTGATCGGATCGAAGCCTGGCCGGGAGGCAAACGGTCCGCTGCGTCCGTAGGCGGAGATCGAGCAATAGACCAGCCGCGGGTTCAGCGGCGCGACCGATTCATAGTCGAGCCCGAACTTCTTCATGACCCCGCTCGAAAAATTCTCCACGACCACATCTGCCTTGCGGATCAGGTCCAGCGCGATCTCGCGCGCCTCCGGCACGGCAAGATCGAGCGCGATGCCGCGCTTGTTGCGGTTCAGGCTGAGAAAGGCGGCGCTCTCACCTCCAATCTCCGCGTGCTCATAGGCGCGCGTGTCGTCGCCGCCATCGGGATTCTCGATCTTGATGACGTGCGCACCGTAGTCGGCGAGTGTCTGGGTGCAGGCCGGGCCAGCGACCACACGCGTGAAATCAACGACCAATAGACCATCGAGCGCGGTCGGCCCTCCCGTCCCTTGCGAGGAACGTAACGGCAATTGAGGCTTGGTGGGCATCGGTCGCGCTCTCCCTTACATCGGCTTATGGCCGCCGAATTTCCTGCAAGAGCAAGCTTAAAGCCCGGCGCTGCCGACTTCGCAAGTCCCACGCCGGCATCGCTTCAATACGCAAAAAGGACCCGGCAGCCCCCAGGCTGCCGGGTCCTCGGACGTTCCAGGCGCGTACTGGCCATTAGATAGACGGCGCGTTCCGTGCGGCGGCAAACCTGCTCAGTGCAGCCACTTCCGCCAATAGAGCGTATGCGCCCAGGCCCAAGGGGTCTCGGGCTCGAACAGCCGATAACCCGCCTGAATGAAGTTGTTCGCTGATACCGGGTTGTCCGTTGTATCGGAGACAATGCTGTCCCATCCGATACGCCGCGCCCTCGCTTCCACCGCACGCATCAATCTGCGCTGAAGGCCACGTCCCCAATGCCGCTGCAACACGCCAACTCTGGAGAAATAGCCGGCGCTTCGAACGTGGGTCGAGGGCACAATTCCGGCGAACGCGACTGCGTCCGCGTCGTGATAAGCCATCCACCACGCGCCGAGGTCGAACGTGGGCATCGCCGCGGCATCGAAAAACGTGAGTCGATGCAGATCGGCTAAGGTTTCAGCAACGTCATCATCGGACGCATCGACGATACGAATTCTGTACATGAGCCACTCATTGGGCAGCAGATCCTGATCGGGCACGGAGCGACGTCAACGGCGCCATGAAGGCTCATTTACCCAGTACCACCTTGACGCCAAGCCAGACGGCACCCATCAGGCCAGTGGCAATCACTGTGATCACTGCCTTGAAGGTGTAGCTCTGGGCCTGCTCCACGCTCTTTCGCCACCTCCGCAGGTGCTGAAGATCGGCTCGCAGCTCGCTGCCGACCCACTGAACGACCCAGATCGTGAAGGCATCTGCGGCGGCGCCGGCGCCGCCGATGTCGATGAAGGCACGGAGCGGCAGCAGCGGATCTGCGGCAACTTTGCCGATCCGCCCCTGCGCGCGCGCTTCCGAGAGCAGCGAGGCGAAATAAGCACCCTCGAAGGCGCGTGCATAGTCTCCCTCCCAGATGTGATCGTAGCGCTCCGGATAGAGCTTCTGGTCGAGCACCCGCTCCTCCTCGAGCACATCCGGAAACCAGGGATTGTCGCGCCAGTTCGCCTTCACGACCACGGCGCCGTCCGGCTGCCGCCCACGCAGAAAATCGTCGATCGCATCGCTCTTGCGACGCGGATTCCAGCTCGACCAGAGCTCGGAGTCCTTGGCGCGGATCGTCGGCCGCAGCAGCGCGAGGCTGCGTGCGCTCAAGGATTGCGCCTCGTCGATCCAGGCGATGCGAAACCCCTCCAGGGATTTGATCGAGTCGGCGGTGTGATCCTGAAGCCCGCGGAAGATAATGAGTCCGTCGCCGGGCGTCTCGATCTTGTCGCTGAATAACTTGAAGCCGTGCCCGAGCCCGAGGCTTGCGATCTTGCCTTCGATCAAGCGCTTCGACGATTGCGCCAGCGTGCGCTGCGCCTCGCGGATGCAGACCGCGAGCGTGCCGCGCTCGGCCTGGCAGGTCTCGACCAGGAGCTCGCCGAAGAAATGCGACTTGCCCGAGCCGCGTCCCCCATAAACGCCCTTGTAGCGCGCAGGTTTGAGCAGCGGCTCGAAGATTTTCGCCGTCGGAATTTTCAGGATGGACACGAGATGCCCTCGTTCGCAAAGGCATCAAACGAAAAACCCGCGACGGATCGCATCCGCGCGGGCAACACCAACTTCTGTCGATGATGCCATTCTGCCAGTGTTTTGCCCGACGGGTCAACGGTCAATCGAGGCGCGATTGCAGATTGGAAGCTCCGCCATCTCGAGCGTCGTGACGGCGTCACCGCTGTTCGAGCTCGGCGGATGCACGATGATGCGTTCGATCCGGTGGATCAATTCCAGCACGCCGTCCTCGCCGTTCTCGACTGGCTGTGCGGCCTTGCCCCAGCCGCGATCGAGGATGGCGTTGGCCGCCGAGACGCGCGCCGCGGGCGTTGCATCCTCGCTGCGCATGACGCCGACGAGCACCCTGATGGCCGTCCTGGTGTGGCTGCGCGCAAGCGAGCGGATTTCGGTCAGGTTACGCGCCCGCGAGGTCTTCGCTCGCGGGGGTAAGCGGACCGGTGCGCGCTCGGGTTCACCTTCGACGATGTCCTCGCTCACGCAAACGTCTCCCACAGCACGATGGCAACGAGGCCCGCGACGGCAAGCGATATCAGGTAGGCGGTCATCATCTCTCCTTGTCAAGAAAATGCGCGGCAGATCGCGCGAAGAGCGCGATCGTTTCGGGCGCGAACCCTATCTCCGGTCCCGGAGACCGCAGCGGCGCGGGCACGCGGCCCTGCGCCGCGGGCCGGCACGTTCGCGCGTGCACGGCCAGCAATGGTTCGGACGACGGCGCGCCGATCGGCGCTCTCTCAACGCGTTATCAAGCGAGTGCGTGGCCGCAATGCGCCGCCGCCGTCCGATTGCGACATCGAGAACGAAAAAACCCGCGGCGGATTGTTCCGCGCGGGTGAACCAAGCTCGTCTCGATGATGGCATTCTGCCGGTGTTTTGCCCGACGTGTCAAAACCTTCCGCTGAATTTAAAAAGCCCGCCGCGGATTGCGTCCCGCGCGGGCCAAGTCAAACTCGTTTCGATGATGCCATTCTGCCAGTGTTTTGCCCGACGTGTCAAACGAACGAATTCGCGCAAGCCGCGTTGGACAATCAGGAGCGACCGGCCATGACGATGAAGATGACCTCACCCGGCACATCGCAAGACGACACGTCGCGAGATCGTCCGCCCTCAAAGCCGCGCATCGACAAGGAACACTCCACGCAGATCGTCGAAGACGCCGGCGCGACGGCGGATGACGGCCGCGATCTCGCGCATGGCGAGGGCGGCAGCATCGATCTGCCCACAAAACCCGGCGATATGTCGAAGGACGATTGAGCTGCGCCACGAGCGGCGCGCATCTCGATGATGCCATTTTGAAGGTGTTTTGCCCGACGCGTCAATCGACAGCGCGCAAATCGCAAAGCCCCTCCTCCGAGCTCAATATGTGGTGCGCATGGGACTTGCTTCAAGCCCCCGGCGATCGCGTAAGACCTCTCGGCCTGAACAATCAGTCGAGGGGTCACGACATGCCTTTCCCGCTTCCGACGTCCCGGCCGCGAGCAGAACGCGCAACTGCCACCGGCCATGATGTCATCATCGCCGGCGCCGGCCCGACCGGCTTGATGCTGGCCGCCGAGCTCGCGCTGGCTCGAGTCGACGTCGCCTTAGTCGAGCGGCGCGCGAGCCATGACATCGCCGAGACGCGCGCCGGCGGACTGCACGCGCGCAGCATCGAGATCCTCGATCAGCGCGGCGTCGCCGAGCGCTTCCTGCGCGAAGGGCAGATCACCCAGCTCGCTGGCTTCGCCTGGACCAGGCTCGACATCGGCGATCTCCCCACCCGCCATCCTTACGGGCTCGCGCTGCGGCAGAACCAGATCGAGCGCCTGCTGGCCGAATGGGTCTCCGAGCTCGCGGTGCCGATCTATCGCGCCCGCGAGGTGACGGGCTTTGCGGAAGACGACACCGGCCTCGACGTCACGCTGTCCAGCGGGATGCGCCTGCGCGCGCTTTATCTCGTCGGCTGCGACGGCGGCCGCAGCGCGGTGCGCAAGAGCGCCGGCATCGACTTCCCCGGCTCAGAACCTTCGCTCAGCAACCTCATGGCCGAGGTCGAGATGCGCGAGCCGCCGGAGTTCGGCCTGCGTCACGACGCGCTCGGCTTCCACGGCCTCAGCCAGACCGAGAGCGGGCGCGTGCTGGTCGTCGTGACGGAAGCCGAGCTTGCGCGCAGCGGCGAGCCGAGCTTGCGCGATCTCAGCGCGGCGCTCGAATCCGTCTACGGCACCGATTTCGGCGTGCACAACCCCGCCTGGATCTCCCGCTTCACCGACGCGGCGCGGCAGGCGGCGTCCTATCGCAGGGGCCGCGTGCTGCTCGCCGGCGATGCCGCCCACATTCATCATTCCGTCGGCGGCCAGGGCCTCAACCTCGGTGTGCAGGACGCGGTCAATCTCGGCTGGAAGCTGGCGCAGGTGGTGGGGCGCACCTCGCCCGAGAGCCTGCTCGACACCTATCACGGCGAGCGCCATCCCGTGGCCGCGCGCGTGCTAAAGAACACCATGGCGCAGATCGCCCTGCTCCGCCGCGGCGACGACGGCCGCAAGGCCGCGCGCGAGGTGATCGCCGAGCTGCTCGCCATGGACGAGCCGCGACAGCGCCTTGGCGCGATGATGAGCGGGCTCGACATCGCTTACGACCTCGGCGCAGGCCACGCGCTGCTCGGCCGCCGCATGCCCGATCTCGATCTCGTGGCGGGCGGGCGGAAGCTACGATTGTTCACGCTGCTGCACGGCGCGCGCGGCGTGCTGCTCAATTTCGGCAAGCGCGGCAGCATCGACATCACGCCCTGGGCGGATCGCCTGGAGTTCGTCGATGCCGATTACGACGGCGCCTGGCAGCTTCCGGCCATCGGACCGGTGGCTGCGCCGAGCGCGGTGCTGGTGCGGCCCGATGGCCATGTGGCCTGGGTAGGCGACGAGAGCCAACGCGGACTTGTGGAGGCGCTGACGCGGTGGTTCGGGCCGGGTGGCGCGTAACGCACGAACGTCTCTGCGCCGCCAAAACAAACAAGCCCGCGGCAGATCCGCGAGCTTGTTCCGAATTTTTCGATGATGCTATTCTGCCAGTGTTTTGCCCGACGTGTCAAATGACGGCTCTCGCTTCACCACAGATGTCATTCGGACCGAAGCAAAGATCGTATCCAGCGCGAGAACCATTCCTCACTGTCGGTCTGCGGATTGACGGGCCCATCCACTCCAAAGATGGGTGGAGGAATGAGGTAGCTCGGCTCGTCTGCAAACACGCCGATCGGCTTGCTCGGTTGCGGCTGCTGGCCGCCAGCGGTCGGGACGGTCCAACTGCCAAACCGCCCATCGAATTCGGTGAATGGTAGATACGGGACTGGCGCACTGCCCGTCGTGAACACGTTGCCCGCATTCGCCTCATTTACACGGGCGAGACGGCGAACGTCTTCAGGCGCGACTGATCCTGCGACAGATGTGGACGCTGCTGGGGGATTTTTCGCGGGCATGGTGCCAGCTGCGGTAGTGGTCCACTCCCCGAAGCGATCTGCAAAAGTGCCAGCGGGCACCTCTGGATCAAACGGGGAAGCGCCGCCCAGCTGCGGGTTAGGGGTCAATGGTGTCAAAACGCCCCTGATGCCAGTCGCGTTGCCAAGGTTGTGTCCATTATTCACTGTGTTCTGCGCAGGCGCTCCCGTCGAGAACACTCCTCCGCCAGGAGCGGCAGCCCCCATCGTCGCGCCGGAACGACTTTCCTCCGCGTTGGCAGCGCGCGTAAACGCCAAAATGCCTCCAATGCCGAGCAGCCAGGGAAGGATAGAGGGAGCTAGGGCGGCGGTGGCAGTCCCTCCAGCCGTCAAAGCAAGTGCATTGATTGCATTACGCACCACAGGCGTGCCGCCTGCCAACGGATTGTCGTAATATTGATACGTCACTCCTGAGTGCGGATCGGATTGGAGCACCAGCGGATCTGCCGGAGCGGCCGTTGTCGGAGGCAACTGACCGAACCGTTTTTCATCGGGGCCCGGTGCCGGAAAGGGTGGAAGCGCGCCTGTGAAGCGTGGATCACTTCGCGTGAACCCTTCCGACTTGTTCAACCACTGGAGGGAAGCCCCGGATCCTGCGGGATGGGCGCCGGCATCGACATGACCGCAACAAGCTCGTTGCCACAGCGGATGAGCGGCGAATTCGCCTGAGCCGGTTGCAGCTCGTCATCGTCCGGCGCCTCTGCTGCCAATTCCGGATGGCGGGCGTGAAGAACTTTGGCGACTGCTGACATGTCAGGCGTCATCGGTCTGCTCAACAGGACAAAAGAGAGAAGGGAGCTACTCATCAACGACCCCGCAGAAATTCCAGTGTGAGTCAAACTTCGGCTGTTCGCCCAGAGGTTGAAACAGAAACCTCTTTAGAACAAATAGGGAACAATGTCAATCGGCGTTGTCCGCCCGGGTGAGCGCAAGATAGAGGGGTTCACGCAACAACAAGAAATACCGCGCGCTGTCGCCAGAGTCACACCCGGGGAGCACCACCAGGAACAACCGGCAACACACCGCGTTGCACCGCCCATGCACGGATCAACGGACGATCCTTTGTTGGCGCGCGCCGATGCCGCCCTCCTCGAAGCAGAACGGCTTTGCCTCGCCCTGATACGTCAGCGCGCGATCGCCCGGACCATCTGTGACGGCGCGGAGCAAACCCGCACCTTGCAGGCCGGCCTGTTGCCGGCGATCGCGATTGCGCTGACGGTCAGCGCTCCTCGTTCGGCGTAGCGTCGCCGTCGCCCTGGAAAGGCTCGTGCGTCTTGCGTCCCAGAAACGTATCGGGTGGCGATTGCTTCAACAGCTCGCGGCATTCGCGCACGAATTGGCGCATGTATTCGGCCAACTCACGGTCGGCTGGCAAGGGCCGATAGACGGTCATCGCGGTGCTCCCTTCGCTTTGCAGGCGGGAGCGCGCTCGGTCTCTCAGCCACCGACGCCTACGGACGAAGCCTTTGGCCGGTGATGCAACATCAACTAACACAGGTCGCCTTTGCTCAATATTGAACTTTAGGACTCGCCGGGCACAAGATGAGTAAGCCACTCAACACGCTCAAATTTCGCCCGAAAATAAATCGGCGCGTCATATCAAATGATGTGACTCGCCACTGCAGAAGGCATAAGGTTAATCCATCACCGCAAGGCACCTGGCAGAGATCGGTGACGAGAACGCCAGTTGCGCTCCCGCCTACTTCAACGAGGGAGAACGCCATGCAAAAGCGGCGTCGTTTCAAACAGACCACCACCTTGCGCGAGAGACTCGCGGACGAAGCGGAGCGCTGCCGCGAGGAAGCGCGCAAGTTGACCCCTGGCCCCCGCCGCGACATGCTGCTGCGCCAGGCGCGCCGGGACGAAACCGCCATGCAGATCGATTCCTGGCTGCGCTCGCCCGGCCTGAGGGCGCCGACATGATGCAATATCGCGCTTATCTCGTCGGCGAGAACGGCGTCTTCCGCTCCGCCGAAGCGTTCGAAGCCCCGTCCGATTCCAGCGCGGTGGTCATCGCCAAAAAGTTCACGCGGCTCGGCAAGGTCGAGGTCTGGCAGCTCGGCCGAAAGATCGCCGTGCTGGAGTCGGAGCAATTGCGCCCGCCCCTGCCCGAGCCGTCCCGCCCGACGCTGACGCGTCAATGACCGCGTGAGCGCGGCCGCGACTTCAAATCTTCGATCTGGAAGCAGAACTTCACCTGCATGACGGGACCGCTGGCATCGCGCACGTCGATCGCCAGCTCCTGCCGGTCGCCGGTGAGCGGCGCGGAGAGCAGCGCATCACGCGCGAGGTCAGCGACCGACTTGGCCGCCTCGGCCTGAACGGCACGCGGGCTCGACAATTCCAGCCCCTCCTCGTCCAGCGCAATTCCCTTGTCGTCGCGAAGGTCGAAGTAATATCGGGCCATGACCGCATTCCTTTGGCCTATAGGCCCAAGAGCGGGCAAAGGTTGCTAGCGCGTCGAAAAAAATCGCTTGGGATCAATGAGTTCCGGGAACACGGGGGATCCGCGACCGTGGGCCGGCCTCACTCCTCGGCAAGCTTGCGCTCGATATAGGCGTCCACCGTCTCGGCGAACGAGCGCTGCACCCCGACGGCGGCATCGTGCTGGTCCAGCGCATCGCGTTGGAGCACGCGCAGGCCCCGCCCGCGCATGCTTAACGGTGCGGTGTTCAGGTACTGGTCGATGGCGCCCTTGGCAAGCGGGATGGCCTTGGGATCGCCCCTGGCGATCAGGAGCCTGAGCAGGCTCTGGCATTCGGCCAAGCCGGGCATGGCGTCTGTCACCTCGCTTGCGATTTCGGCTTCGGCCGCTGCGCCGGCTGGGTATGCGTTCCAAACAGCGCCAGCAGCAGCGCGACTTCTTCCTTCGAACCGATCTGGATCATGATTGTCTCTCCGTTTCGCTTGGTTGGTCGGCCCCGGCGGGCGCCGAGTTCAGGACGATCTGGTTTCAGCACTGTTTCAGACGTGTTTCGTCCGTGGGCTACACCGCAGCCTTCGGCGTGCTTGTGTGCAGAATTGAACGCTGATCCCGCTTTCGCCGGCCGGGTTTGCGTCTTACCCGTCGACAGCGGCCATCACATTTGAGAGCTTCCGCCGTAATTATCCTTCGAGACGCCCGCCTTGAGCGGGCTCCTCAAGGTGAGGACGACGTGCGTGGCTGCATTTTCAGAGGGCACTGACACGGACCAGTTTCGAGGCGCGTCAGCGCCGTCTCGAAGGAGAGGCGTGCGCGCTGGCCGCCGCTACGTATAAGGGAATGTCGGCTGTCGATGGTCAGGCGGACAACATCTGCTGGAGAAAGCTTTGTCGGTTTTGACCCGGCATCGTGAGTTGCCAAGAGGCGCTGCGATGGTTCATTGGCAGCTACTACTCTATCGTTGCATTCACCGTCATGACCGACTTGCCCGAGCCGTACGGACCCTTTCCTTCACCATAGATGGCGAACGTATCGGTGCCCTTGTAGTTGGATGCCGCGGTGTACCTGAACGTCGTTACGTTGACTTGGCTGAGCTTGCCGTGCGCGGGCTTCCGGGCCACGCCCGAGCGATGCATCGCTCCCGGAATTCGCATCGGGAAATTGCACGTTTCGCCCGACTTGACCGCGAAGTAGGCGGTCATGTCCACGCCGAACACAGATGGGCTGCCGGTGACGCTGCACTCGGAGATGGCGAAGGCCGTAGCCGGCGTCAGGCTCAGGACAGCAGCGAGAGCGAATATCCGCATGCTCATCTCCTGGTGAGATCAAGCAGCATCCGAAGCAATTGATCTCGAAGCGTCGGGATAACCATTGATTTGAATCAACATTCGACCTGCGCCGACCAGGCGATTGTACGGGCGGAACGGCGACTTCCGCTGGTGGCGCTCCCGTCTTCGCCTGTTGCCGACCATTGGGAGGAGCAATTCACTCCTGCGATCTCGCCTCTGCTGCACCGCGAACAGAACAACATCTCCTTGGTCGATGGCCAGCGCCCTGCGGATTGCCTTCGAGGCTCGCGTCCATTTCGGGATGTTCTATAGTCCGCCGACTTTGCATGATGGAGAGTAAAATGCGATTCGCTTTGCTTATTGGGGCCCTGCTGCTGGGGCTTTCTTCAGCAGCAAAGGCCGGCCGCGACTATCCCTGGTGCGTCTTCGGTGGCAATGTTGGCTACCCCGGCGAGTGCATGTATGAAACGAGAGAGCAGTGCCTGGCCTCGGCATCCGGACGGTGGACCAGCTATTGCGATATCAATCCGCGCATGAGATTCCAGCAGCAGGCGCCGCGCCCGGCCCGTCCGGCGACGAGACCAAGGTCCGATCGGTGAAGTAAGTCCAACGGACCTTTGTACCTTGGCAGTCAACGCGATCGGAGTGCCAAAGCGCCTTTGCCAGGGAACGTATCGGATTTGCCTAAGTTGACGGGCAAGGAGTTCTTGCCCATGAGTTACACGGTCTTGCTTGTCGATGATGATCCCAACGTGCGCGACGTACTCGCAAGCATGTTGGAGGACCTCGGCTGCAAGGTCGTTTGCGCCCAGAGCGGCGGCGAAGCACTCGACGCCTTACGGGACAATGAAAGCATTTCCATCCTGATGACGGACATCAACATGCCGGGCATGGATGGTCATGAATTGGCCGAACGCGCTCGACGCCTGCGTCCGGCCGTGAAGGTGCTGCAGGTATCCGGCCGGGAGCCGCGACGAGGCGGCCTTCCATTGCTCCGCAAGCCCTTCACCGAAGATGACCTGGCGCGCGTGATGCAGCAAACAACCGGTCTTTGCTAGGGCGGCGCGTTGATGATTATACGCCCCAGCACGCGCTATTTGCCGCGCTTGGTCGGGGCGGAACCCAGCGCGATGCCGTGCTGCCAGGCGCGCACCCGCACCGCCGCTTCGGTCCGATTCAGCTCTGCGGCAATCTCGTCGGGCCGGCCTCCGGCTTCAGCCAGCGCTTTCAGCCGCTCATGCTCTTCCGCCGTCCACCTCTTCAGCAAGGGATAGCGTGATTGCATGGTCGAAGCTGGCTCACCGTCGTTTATAGCGCTGGCGACAATCGGCCGAGACGGACGGAGTTCCTATCCTGGCCGCGCGTGACGGGCGGAGCACGGATCAGGCTTCGCGACATGAGTTTCCGAAAGCAAAGCCCGCGACGGATCGCTCCGCGTGGGCTTTGTTTCGAGCGCAGGCTCGGGTGAGACCTTCCCGCAGTGCATCAGTTCGAGGTGCAGACCTTGACGGTCTTCATGCCGGCCTCGGCTTCCGCCCTCGTCTTGTACACCGTGTCGCCGCTGACGACCGTCGTTTCCGTGGTCGTCGGCTTCGACTCGGTGATGGTGCACTTCTTGGTCTTGACGTCCTGCACAACGTAGAACGATTGCGCAAACGCGGGAGCCGCAACCGACGTCAGCACGGCGGCGGCAATGATCGTTTTGAACTTCATCGTGTGTCCTCCTCCAGCAGCCCGGTGATCCAGGCGTGTAGACTACAAACGTCACGAATTGCCGCTTGTTCCCGGTTCTTAAAGCCGAACCAACTCCGCCCGATCGCGTTGGTGCGGAAACAGGAGGCTTCCATGCTCGACTTGCGGATCGTGACGACGTCGCTGGCGATGCTGCTCGCCCTGGTCAGCGTGGCGCTGGCCGAGCCCCCGAAGGACAAGGCCCCAACCGTCGTTCAAACCACAACCGACGCGCGCCCCATCCGCGTGATCCTTCCGGCGCCGTGGGAGCCCACCAAGGGCCAGGCCGAGTCCGTGCAATCCTCGAAGTAGCGTAGCGGACGAGCGATGCCCGTAGCTCGCTCGGCAACGCCGCTGCCGGATTGTCCCGACCGAAGCGCCGCAGCAAACTTCTCCTTCAGAATAGCAACCAATCCGACTCTCACTTGTTGTCGCCCGCACAATCACTTGCAGGAGACAACAACATGAAACGTCTGACAGTTCTGGCCACAACCTTGTTGCTGCTCGGTTCGGCGCCCGCCGGCGCCCAGTCGCAACCGGCGCAAAGCGGGCCGGGCAACAACGCCGTGAACAGCTCCGACCAGAACAACTCCAACGCACCGGTCGCGGGCCGCAACAGCTTCACCGAAGGACAGGCGAAATCGCGGATCGAGGGCGCGGGTTATTCCAACGTCTCCGGCCTGCAGAAGGACAACGAGGGCGTCTGGCGCGGCAAGGCCGACAAGGCCGGCACCAAGACCGACGTCAGCGTCGACTTCCAGGGCAACGTCAACCCCGCCAAGTAATTCGCGCAAGAAATTCGCGAAATCAGGAGATCCAGACATGACGACGACCATCTCTCGCCTGTACGACAATTACGCCGATGCCGAGCGCGCCGTGATCCGGCTCGAAAGCGCCGGCGTGCCGCATTCCGACATCAGCCTCGTCGCCAACAATTCGGACAATTGGTACGGCTCACGCTCCGGCAAGGTCGCCGGCAAGGTCGATCGTGACCGCGACGGCGTCGACGATCGCGCCGAAGGCGCCGGCACCGGTGCCGGCATCGGCGCGGGGCTCGGCGGCGCCGCCGGCCTGCTCGCAGGTCTCGGCCTCCTCGCCATCCCCGGTCTCGGCCCGGTGGTCGCGGCCGGATGGCTCGCCTCGACCGCGGCAGGCGCTGCTGCCGGCGCGGCCACGGGCGGAATCGTCGGCGCCCTGACGCAGGCCGGCGTCTCGAAGGAAGACGCATCGCGTTATGCCGAGGGCGTCCGCCGCGGCGGCACGCTGGTGTCGGCGAGGGTGCCGGACCAGGACCGCGCGCGCCTCGATGCGCTTCTGCACGAACGATCGGTCAACCTTCAGGAGCGCAGCGCCGCCTGGCAGAAGTCCGGCTGGAGCGACTTCGACGCCGCAAGCCCGCCATTGTCGCCGGAGGATATCGTCCGCGAGCGCGAGCTCTATGGAATGCGGCGATAGGCAGCAGAGCCCCGACACGACGAAGGCCCCGCGATGCGGGGCCTTTTTGATGTCGACGACCAGCCATCACGCCGGCACGGTCGATGGTGCCATCTTGCCGGTGTTTTGCCCGACGGGTCAAACTTTATCTCAAATGCCGCAAAGCGGATTGGCCGAAGTGAAATCTCTTCGCCTCATGCTGGGACATGTCGAATGGACGGGGGCAAGCCGGAGAGACCTTCGATGTATTACGTCGCCGCTGCATTGCTGGTGCTGTCGGGACTGTTCTATTCCGCGAGCCGTCATGAGCTCGGCCAATTCGGCGCGAACGTGTGCAGCTACGGCGGCACGTTCTGCGACAACCCGGTGGTTCTCTTCACCGGCGCGGCGCTGGCCGCCGCCTGGGGCATGTTCGTCAGCATCAAATAGGCCGATGATGGCAATATAGCCCTGTTTTGCCCGACGGAGCAAACGCGACTTAGCATTTTCGGAAATCAGCCGTCCGCTTCGGCAGCGGGAACTTATGGTATTCGATTCGCATTTGCTAAAGACGACGTCCGCACCCGTTCGAGCCCGTTCATGAGCGACAGCGCCCTCACCCCGACGAAATCCGCGCCGACGCTGTTGCAACGGCTGGGGCCCGGCCTCATCACCGGAGCTGCCGACGACGACCCGTCGGGCATCGCGACCTATTCGCAAGCCGGCGCGCAATTCGGCTTCGGTCTGTTGTGGACCGTGTTTCTGACCACGCCGTTCATGATCGCGATCCAGCTCGTCAGCGCGCAGATCGGCCGCGTCACCGGTAAGGGGCTCGCCGCCAACGTCATGCGCGTCGCGCCGCGCTGGGCAGTGCTGGCGCTGGTGTCAATGCTGGTCGCCGCGAACACGTTCAACATCGCCGCCGACATCGCCGCGATGGCCGAGGCGCTCTCGCTCGTCATCGGCGGCCTCAACCACGAGCACGCGCTGATCTTCGCGGCCGGCTCGACCCTGCTGCAGGTGTTCGTGCCCTATCGCCGCTATTCGCCGGTGCTGAAATTCCTCACGCTGGCGCTGTTCGCCTATGTCGCGACCGCCTTCACGGTGCAGATTCCCTGGAGCACGGCGCTGCTCGCCGCGGTCTGGCCGAAGCCGAATGTCAGCGCCGACTATCTCCTGATGGTCGTCGCCGTGCTCGGCACCACCATCAGCCCCTACCTGTTCTTCTGGCAGGCCTCTCAGGAGGTCGAGGAGATGAACCAGGGCGAGCGCGACGAGCCGCTTCGCCAGCTCAAGCGCGGCGGCGATCACGAGCTCGACCGCATCAAGACAGACACCATCTCGGGCATGCTGCTCTCGAACTGCATCGCCTTCTTCATCATCCTGACCACCGCATCGGTGCTGCACGCCAACGGCATCACCAATATCGGCTCGGCGACGGAAGCGGCCGAAGCGCTGCGGCCGCTGGCCGGCGATTTCACCTTCGCCCTGTTCGCGACCGGCATCATCGGCACGGGACTGCTCGCCATTCCCGTGCTGGCGGGCTCGGCGGCCTATGGCGTTGCCGAGATCTTCGGCTGGCGCGCCACGCTGGAGGCCAAGCCGGACGAAGCGGCCGGCTTCTACACCATCATCGCCGCGGCAACCCTGATCGGCTTCGGCCTCGGCTTCACCGGCATCGACTCGATCAACATGCTGGTGTGGAGCGCGGTGCTCAACGGCATCGTCGCCGTCCCGATCATGGCGATGATGATGCTGATCGTCTCGAACCGGACCATCATGGGCCGCTTCAGGGCTCGCTCCTGGCTGATCGCGCTGGGCTGGCTCGGCACCGCAGTCATGGCGCTCGCCGTTCTCGCTTTGCTCGGCTCGTCGGTGATCGGCTGACGCAAGGCCTGCTTCGGACGCGCTGCCGCGCCGCATCGCTGCATCTTCCAGCCGCCCCGCGCTTGGCTTAACAATGCGGCCCGGGCCCGGCTCAAGATCGGGCAATAAGAAAAGCCCGGCCGGGCGACAGGGAGCGACATGACCAAATCTTCAAAAGCAACAAGCCTCGAGATCCTCGCCTGCGACGCCGGCTGGAGAAACTATCATTTCGTCAAACTGACGACCGAGGACGGCATCGTCGGCTGGAGCGAATTCGACGAAGGCTTTGGCTCGCCCGGCGTCGGCGCCGCGATCCAGCGCCTCTCGGCGCGCGTCATCGGCCAGAACGTCTTCCAGCACGAGCGCACCTTTGCCGAATTGTTCGCAGCGACGCGTCCTGCGGCCGGCGGCGTGGTGGCGCAGGCGCTCGGGGCGATCGAGAATGCGCTGCTCGATGCCAAGGCGAAATCGCTCGGCGTCCCCTGCTATGAGCTGCTCGGCGGCAAGATCCGCGACCGCGTCAGGGTCTACTGGTCGCATTGCGCCACGTGGCGGATCAATCACCCGTCCTGGTACAAGCCGGCGATCGAAACTCTCGACGGCGTCAAGGCGATGGGGCGCGAGGTGCGCGAGAAGAAGTTCACCGCGCTCAAGACCAACATCTTCTCCTATGACGAGGGCAAGCCGACCGGCTGGCGCCCCGGCTTCGGCTCGCCCTTCGCGCCCGAGATCAACGTCGACCGCAAGATCCTGCGCGACCTGCACATGCATCTGGAAGCGATCCGCGACGGCGCGGGCCCCGACGTCGATATCCTGCTCGACTGCAACTTCAACGCCAAGACCGAAGGCTACTTGAAGATCCTGCGCACCATTGCCGACCTCGACATGTTCTGGGTCGAGATCGACAGCTTCAATCCCGAAGCGCTCGGCTATATCCGTCGGCAAAGCCCGCACCCGATCTCGTCCTGCGAGACGCTGCTCTCCTTGCGTGAATTCCTGCCCTACTTCCACGCGCAGGCCATGGATGTCGCGATCATCGACACGCCCTGGAACGGCGTCTGGCAGTCGATGAAGATCGCAGCTGCCGCCGAAGCCTTCGAGGTCAACGTCGCCCCGCACAATTTCTACGGCCATCTCTGTTCGATGATGAACGCGCATTTCTGCGCCGCGGTGCCGAACCTGCGCATCATGGAGATCGACATCGATCGTCTGTCCTGGGATCGCGAGCTGTTCACGCACGAGCCGGAGATCGAGAACGGCCATCTCATCATCCCGAACCGGCCCGGCTGGGGCACCGAGCCGAACGAAGAAGCCTTGCGGGCTCATCCGCCGAAGACGAGTGGCGGGCTCCTCAACTACGGCCGCAAGGGTTGAGAGGCTAAAGCATGATCCGGAAAAGTGTGTAGCGGTTTTCCGAAAAGATCATGCTCAAACGATAACCTAAAGCGCGATGACAATTCGTCGCGCTTTAGGGCGTCACGGGATTGACGGTTGGAGACGTCTTCGGCCGCTGCGGCTCGATCGGCGATTTCGGATCGGTCGGGAGCACCAGGGCGCCAGCGGCCCGTGCCGCTTCGCCTGTGGTCGCGTACATCGCGACGTGGGCAGGCTGTGTCTTGGCCCGGCTCCACGGGCCGTGGTCGACGATCAGCATGGCCGCAATCGTCACGCCCGCCACGATCAACGCCATCACGCCGGGGTGACGCAGGGCTCTGGACATGGAGTACGCGAAGCGACCGTTTGCCATCGAAGGGTCCGCAATTTTCCTATCGCAGGTTAATTCGGTTGAGCCCCCTCCGGTTCCCCTCCTGTTGCGGCTCGTAGCGCTGGTCGATGCCGCGCCGGTCGTGGTCTCGGGCGAGGCGACGGGTTGCTGGATGGAGTTCCCGGCTCGGGCACTCCGGGCGCAAGCTCTATCCCTCGCACACGACGCGCAAAACCGTCACGATGGTCGCCGAGATGAGACATGAAATCGCAAGCAGGGTCCAACTCGGCCTCGTGCTCGTGCGGGCCACGCGGACAACGAGCATCTTCATGCACGTCAACATTCATCCCTGGGAAGGCGGTGCAGGTAGGCTATCCCGAAAGAGGCGAGCTCTTCGGTATCGCTTGGGTGCTCTTCCCACCTCCTCTGCAGATGGCGTTCCAGCAGACAGCGCCTTGTGTCGTGGGCGGCGACCTCGGGGTGTCGCGCCCGGTACACCGTCCAGGCGGTGTCCGCGGCGTTCTTCAAGACCATGTCGTCGTCCATGCCTGCTCTCCGGAAATCCGAACCTCGTGGCGTCCCAACTTAAGGACACGCTCCAAAGTTTCCGGTTTTTCCCGGTATTCGACCATTTAATGATTCAAGGCGATTTGATCGGATTCTTTCTCGGCGCGCCGCGCGCCGCTCGGGGCAGTCCCGAACCTCTGGGAGGCACTTGGCCGAACTGATGGGAGCGGCGGGCGTCGCCGTCCAGGCCCGAATTCTCGGTGACGCTGTCCCGACGCCGAGCACCCATTGGCTCTCGCCACCGGACAGCAGCAACCATTGCTTATTCTTCCCGTTATTCCCTAAGGCAATGTGATGTGAGAGGTATGTTGATGAAGAAGATTGCAATGTCAGCCTTGATGGCCGGCGCTCTAGGCCTGAGCTCGATCGCAGCAACGTCTCCCGCCGAAGCCCATTGGCGAGGTTGGGGACCTGGCATCGCCGGCGGCCTGGTCGCAGGCGCCGTCATCGGTGGCCTTGCCTCCTCCGCCTACGGCTGGGGACCCGGCTATGGCTACTATGGCGGACCCCGCTATTACAGTGCCGGTTACTACGGCGGCCCCTACGCCTACGACTACGGATACGACGAGCCCTATCGATGGGGCGGTGGCTACACCACCACCTACTACACGGCGCCCGTTTCCTACGGCTATCGCTATCGGCGCGTCGTGCGCCCCGCCTACGCCTATTACGGTGGGTCCTATCCGGTCGTTCGGCACCACTGGCATCGGCACCACCGCCATTGGTGAGAGCAGCCGATCAGGCGGCACGAGAGCCGCGCTCGACATGGGCGCGGCCTTTCGCTTGAAGGCCGGGCTAACGCATCTGAGAGTCTTCCCCGCGGCCATCCTTCGAGACGCCCGCTTTAAGCGGGCTCCTCAGGATGAGGACGGAGTGCGCGGCGGCAGTTTCAACGAGCGCTAATGCCAAATAGCCTCATCCTGAGGAGGCGCGTAAGCGCCGTCTCGAAGGACGAGGCGTGCGCACAGGCCGCCGTCTCAGACGCGCGCTTCACTCGCCCGGCGCGATGGCGTTGCTCGGCGTCGGCCGGTCGGTGATCTGCTGACCGAACAGGCTGCCGATCAATTCGACCGCCGTGCGCGCGGTCCGACCGCGTTCGTCCAGGAACGGATTGAGCTCGACGATGTCGACCGATCCGACGACGCCGGAATCGTGCAGCAGCTCCATGATCAGGTGCGCCTCGCGATAAGTGGCGCCACCCGGCACGGTGGTGCCGACGCCCGGCGCCACGGAAGGATCGAGGAAATCGACATCGAAGCTGACATGCAGCACGCCATTGCTGGCCTTGACCCGTTCGATGACGCGGCGGATCAGGACAGCCACGCCGAACTCGTCGATCTGGCGCATGTCGACGATCCGGATCCGGCGCGTGCGCATCAGCTCTTTCTCGAGCTTGTCGATCGAACGCGCACCGAAGAGATCGAGCTTGTCCGGGCCGATCGAGGCGCGTGGATCGTCGCCGAGCAGGCCGTCGAGCCCGGGCTCGCCGCACAGAAACGCGGCTGACATGCCGTGCATGTTCGCGGTGATCGTCGTCTCCGGCGTGTTGTAGTCGGCATGGGCGTCGAGCCAGAGCACGAACAATTCGCGGCCGCGCTCCTGCCAATGCCGCGCCATCGCATTGACCGACCCCATCGACAGCGTGTGGTCGCCGCCGAGAAAGATCGGCAGCGCACCTGATGTCGCGATCTCATAGCCTCTGCGGCTCAGGGCGCGCGTCCAGCGCTGGATTTCGCGGTAGTGATTGGCCTGTTCGGGCGGCCGGTCGGTGAGCTCCCGGACTTCGGCTATGGACAGATCGCCATAATCGACGACCTCGAAATCAAGGCTTTCCAGCAATGTCGCAAGGCCGGCGGTGCGCAGCGCCGCAGGCCCCATCAAGGTGCCGCGCTGCGAAGCCCCCATGTCGATGGGAGCGCCAAGCAAGGCGATGTGCCGGGCTCGATCCGTCATGGTCCGGTCGGTCACGGCTGTCTCCTGACGTCAGCAAGGTTCACTTTAGCCTAACAGAGATTCGCACCCGTCGTTTCCCGGGGAGCCCGCAGGTGGCCGCATATCTTCCGGAACAATATCCCGCGCGCTGAATTGCTCATCCAAGGCCGGCACCCGCCGTCAATCACGGCGCCTGTCGCGGATAGCCAAAGGTCACCAGACCCGCTGTTCAAAACGAGCGCTCGCGCGGATAGCCAAAGGTGCCGGCTTCGATCATCACGCCAGGAGGTCGCGTCCTTGAGCACGGAGATACCGCAATCCTCGTCCCAGCCCGGCATGGCCGAGCGTGCCATCGATACGGCCGCGGACGTCTCCCGCACCATCGGTGAAGTCGCCGGAGGCCTGCACGCAGCGGTCGATCGCCTCACCTCCGCAGTCGAGGAATCGCGCAAGCCCGGCGGGGCACTCGCGACGGTTTCCGCGATCACGCGCGAAGCACCGCTTGCGAGCCTGTTCGTCGCCTTCCTTTTTGGCGTCGCGGTCGCGCGCCGAAGGTAGCTGTTCTGCGACCGCCCCTAGTGAGACCGTCCTCCGTTGACTCGCTCGGCGCTGCGGTTCGGTCCCGGAGCCGATCTGAAGGCACTCCCCCCGCGGTGGCACTTGCCAACGGAAATCTTCACCTTAAGGGTCAAGCGCTGAGCCCGGTCGCGCACGGCGGGCTTGTACAAGCGGTCGTAGCGATGCCGGCCGTGCTGCTGTTGACGAACCTCAGCCCTCCAGCGTTGGTCGGCCGTGCTGTTGTTTCAAGACGGCCGCATTCATATCGAGAAGATCAGTGCAACGTTTCCTTACCAGCTTAAGGCCGGCGCCACAGAGTTTGGCGCTGGCATCGTCTATGCGGTCGAGAAGGGCTGGCTGATGCTTCACGAAAGCGGAACTTGCGTGAAGCTGCTCGCCCCCGGCGAAGATCTCCTCGCTTCACAATAGGAACATCTCCGTTCCGGATGCTTTCTGGAAATCGACGAGCCGGAGCTGGCGAAGCCGGAGGCGCGACCATGAAGCGCCACGCCATGAGCAAGTATTTCGGAAATGGGACTGGCCACGTACTGCGCCAACACAACAGTGCCGTGCTGCTGTTCAGGTGGCAGGGCAAGCCCGACGGATCGGCCCGCTATGCCGAGCACGTCAACCGCTACGTCCGCAATGGCGTGGAGTATCCCAGCCTTGCCGCCCTGCTCCGCGCCGTCGAGGCCGAACACGTTTCCAAGGAGACGTGATATGTAGCTGGCCCTCAGAACGTCCCTACGCTCTTCTCATTGGCTCAGATCAGACCCACGATGATCAAGACTCCGATCTCAATCATGAGGAGCGTAGCCGTTGCTGCGGAGATGAGAAAGCAATCACCTAGTGACAGGTGCATGATCTAGCTCACAATTTGCCCTAGAAGCGGCCCCTTACATCCTTGGAACAGGGCGGCAGGGCGGGATGATGGGACCGCTTCTAGGAGGTCCTTGACGCGTTCATCCGGCGCCAAGCGGTCCTCATTCTAATCCAACTTTAAATCTCGTCCAGCATTTAATTCATTTAAAATGGCGAATTATATTAATATTTAATTGCGCCACGATTTGAACGATGCAGCCGCTGGGAAAAGGGTTGCTTTACGGTGAGCGATCTATCTGCCCGAGCATGCGAGGGACGCAAGCTGTGGCTGGCCAGCCGCAAGCAAGCCCCCCGAGGGCCTGACTGGATCCAAGACGATGGAATGCTGGCATGCATGACAACGAGCGCGTGCGGCTGCTCTCTCGCAATGGCATCGAGAGACCAGGCGGTACCCCTGGATCGATGAGGCGGCTCTGAAGAATCGCCAGACAAGGAACCCCAGCCCGGCGCCAGCGCAGTGCTCTGCGGCTCAAGCAGCTTTAATCTGCCCTGCGCATGAGATTGGCTTTGGCCGAAAAGCGGTGGCGAGCGGGAACGTCGGGACGGAGCTGAGGTTGACCGAAAAAGAAGAGATTGGCGGCGCCAGCTGAGCACACTGATGGACAAGACCTTCGTCTATGATGCGTTGAGGCAGATCGAGCGCGATGTAGTTGAAGGAGAACGACGCCTTGCAGAGCAAGAGAGAGCGATCCTTCAGTTGAAGCGGGAAGGAAAGGATACCGCTACTGCTGAAGCAGAGCTGGACACATTGCGCAGAGCCCAGCGTGTTCTTGATCAGGACCGACAACGCCTCCTCTCGCTGTTACAGCCTTGAACGGGTGACGGCATTCGGCGCCGCTGTGCGTTAGAGCATCATCCGGAAAAGTGCGTAGCGGTTTTCCGAGAAGATCATGCTCAAACAATAACGTGAAGCGCGATGACGATTCATCCTAATGGCATCGCGATTTGGTGCATCGTGAAAATCGCTCCAGAGCCAAAGCTGACGCGAACCAATGTCCCTCAACGTTGTTGTTTGCGGGAGACCATCGCCCGCCGTTCTGTTGCGGCGCCGATCGCAGATAGCCAAAGGTCAAATGCCCGCTTCTCCGAAGCGCTTGCGATAGCTAGCCAAAGCGGCGGTCTCGGCATCTGAATTGAAGTTCTAAGAGGAGGCCACCATGGACTGGAACCGCGTCGAAGGAAATTGGAAGCAGATCAAAGGCAAAGTGAAAGAGCAGTGGGGCAAACTCACGGATGACGACCTAGACACCATTGATGGCAAGCAAGACCAACTTGAGGTAAGCTCCAGCAGCGTTACGGTTACCAAAAGGATCAAGCCAAAAAAGAGCTCAACGACTGGTTTGGTCGCCAGAAGTGGTAGTAGCCTAAAGCCCGCGGATACCAGCGGGCTTTCTTTTGTGTAGCGATTTGCGCTTCAAAGCTCCTGCGGCTTCATCAAGTCGCGGGCGGCACCCCGGTCTTCCGACGCGAGACGCGCTTCCTTCCGGTAAGCTGCGATACGCTGCGAGATGCTCCCATCATTGGCAACTTTTTCAGTCATGTCGCGCTCGTAAACTAAAGCCATTTACCGAAATCGGTGACGCTAGGCTTAGGTTGCAGATCAATCCCTAGTCAATTGACAACGGTGTTGGGTGGGTCGAGCTTCATTTCGGCTTGAGTCACAAGCAGCGGGTCGAAGTGAGCACGGCCCCTCGTCCGCTCTGCCGCCGATAGCCGACATACAACAGTCTTGCCTTGTTCGGCTAAGGGGCAACAGCGGAAGTCGCGCTCATTCATCAGCTCGTTGCGAGATAAGTCCTTGGCTCAGATTTCATTTCGCAGCCCGGGGCAATGTGCCAGCACGCCGGTTGATAGAAACGCGGTTCGGGGATGAGAAAAAAGGAGCTTCCGATTTCGGCGCAGCGGAGTTGATACCGCACGGGATCACCACAGTGGTGCCCTGACCTTCGGCCGCCACTGTGGGGCCAAGTCGCTCGGGCGGGGGTCGCATGGTGGTCGGCACGAGACGGAAAGTTCCACTCCGGCGGCCTGCCTGTGACTGCGTCCGTCTAGGCAAATCGCGGAGCGACGCTCCGACGTCGGCTTTCGGGGAGCACACGCATCATGGATGAAATCCTGCGTTGGGTGGCGACAGTCGGCACGATCGGCGCCGGGCTGATCCTAGCTGCCCGGGCGCGGCCACTCATTACCGGCTGGGCCTTCGTCGTACTGAGCGGTGCATCGGTGATCTGGATCGTCGTCGGCTATCTAACAGCGGAATATGCGCTGATGGTGCAAAACGTGGTGGTGACACTTATCAACGTGTTCGGCGTCTACCGATGGCTGATCTGGAAAGGAAATGTATGAAAGCGTTCTGGCGACCCCGTTGGGCCCCAGCTTCATCCCCATTTCCGATAAAGGACCATATTTCCGATAAAGGGGACCGCCGATTGCGGCGGGCTCAGTTCTTCGTCAACGGCTTCTTTGGGTCCGCCGCGGCAATCTCGATATCAACCGGGGGCAACTCGCCCGTGCGGTCCTTCAGGTCGGCCGCTCGCTGGATCAATCCCGACGCAACCTGTGGGTCCTTTGTTGTTTTTGCCATTCGCAGCAGCGTTGCTGCCGCCTCTCGGGCGAAGGAGATGTAACGCGGCACGTCTCTTTATCCCATGAAGGCCCCGTGGGATGAAGCCACAAACTCGTACTGCGTTCCGCCGCTTTGTACAAAAATGTACACAGGGATAAAAAGGCCTCAGCTCCGGGGCTGGCCGAGCTGAGGCCTTGTGTCGGCATCACGTTGTCGAGGCGCGATCCGGCAGGATCAGCTTAGCTCCGGCCATTTGGTTCCCGGTGCTTAGTTCCGTGATTTCAGTTTGGCAAAATACTCATGATCTCGGCCTTCGTCGGCTGTGGGTCAAAAGCTGCCCTGCGCAACTTCAAGATGTCTCTCCGCTCAGCTTTCGAAAGCAGACCATGCGAGGCCAATCCCCGTGGCGCATTTCCGCGCTCAGATCGCGATGCGAACTCGCGGGAAGCAGGAATGTAGGCCCCGTCACCGGATGCTGAATACCAGATGTTGACCCGCGCGACGGTGCTCGCCAAAACAACCAGCCTCCATTCGGAGTGCTAGTGTCACGCGCAGGCCAAAGCCTCCGCTCAGGCGGCGCTGACAGTCTGGAGTTCGGCCGCCAGGAACTGTCTCTCAAACGCCTCGGCGGGCATCGGACGGCCGAAGAAATATCCCTGCCCTTCCTCGCATCCCATGGTGACCAGGAAGTCGGCCGTTGCGCGGTTCTCAATGCCTTCGGCGACGACGGTGAGACCGAGCTGCTTACTGAGGCCGATGGTCGACCCGACGATGGCAGCGTCGTCGGAGTTCGAGAGAAGACCGAAGACGAACGACCGGTCGATCTTGAGGCCGTCGAGCGGAAACTTCTTGAGATAGCTCAGGCTCGCATAACCGGTGCCGAAATCATCGAACAGGATCCGGACGCCGAGCTCCTGGATTCGCTTGAACATTTCAAGCACGCGGCGTTCGTCATGCAGCAGGATGTCTTCGGTGACTTCGATCTCGAGCAGCGACGGCGTCAGCCCCGTCGTCTCGAGCAGCGCTGCAACCGAATGCGCAAGGTCGCCGGACTGAAGCTGCGAGGGAGAGAGGTTGATCGCGACGCGCACATCGCTGCCGGACAATTCCCAAGCTCGCGCCTGGCGGCAGGCGGTCTCCATCACCCAGTTCGCGATCCGCTCCGACAGCGCCGAGGTGTTGACAACAGGCATGAATTCGGCCGGCGAGACGTAGCCGCGCACCGGATGCCGCCAGCGGATCAGCGCTTCGGCTCCGACCAGGCTGCCGTCGATCAGATGAACTTGCGGCTGGTAGAACAGCTCGAATTCGCCGCGATCGGCCGCAAGCGCCAGCTCGCCCTCCAGCCTCAAGCGGGTCTCGAGCTCCTGCCGGATCGCGGCTTCGAATACGACGTGGCCGCCGCGCCTGGTCGCCTTGGCTTTCGTCAGCGCGAGATGGCCGTTGCTCAGGAGGTCATCGGCGTTGCTCCCGCCTTCAGGATAGACGGCGACGCCAACGCTGATCTTGACCCGGTGCTGGCGCGTGCCGGTTGCGAGAGGGGCTTCGAACGCGCGCGCGATTCGCTCGGTCACCGCCGCGACCGGCTCAGTGATCTCTGCGCAATCGATCGCGATGGCAAATTCGTCGCCGCTGAGCCGGGCGACGATCGCCTTGCCACCGACTTCGCTCCGGAGCCGCTCGGCGACCGCGCGCAGCACGAGGTCGCCGGCGGAGTGCCCTAGCATGTTGTTGATCTCTTGGAAGCCGTCGAGCCCGAGCACGAGCAACGCGACGCTCGATCGCTCCGCCGCGGCGATCAGATCGGTCAGGCCCACATGCAGCATGTTCCGGTTGGCCAGCCCCGTCAGCGCGTCATGTTCGGCGAGATATCGAATGCGTTCGGCTTCACGTTTGCGCACAGAAATATCGCGCAGGATGGCACCATATTGAAAGCCGTCCGTTCCCTGCCAGCCCGAAAAGCTCGCCTCGACCGGGAAGGTTTCCCCGTTCTTGCGCCGGCCTTCGAACTCGACGACGACGGCGCCCCCCGGCACCAGAAGCGCCTGGCGCGCGGCGTCGTGCATGGACGGTCTTGCACCGGCGTGTGCCGGCAAAGCGCACAGCGTTTCGAACGGGCGGCCGATGATCTCGGCCGGCATGTAGCCGAAGATCGCGCTCGCGCCGGGATTCCAGACCGTGATGCGGTGATCCTCGTCGGTGCAGACCAGCCCGTCGCCGAGCGACATCGCGATGCGATGAAAGCGGCTCTCGGCGATGCGTCCGAGCAGGCTGCGGAAGTCGATTTCGTCGAGCGCAATCGCGGTCAGGTAAGCGACGATGGCGATGTGGAACAGCGACGTATCGATGACCAGGGGCCATCTTGCCTGCACAAGGATTGCGGCCAGCTCGACCACCGCCCCGGCTGCGATCAGGATTGCGACGCGAAGTCCTGGCGCGATACGGCGCCACGAATACAGCATCAGCAGGCAGATTGCGCCCAGTCCGACCACCATGCCGACATCGGAGGTCCAGCGCAGGGTCCGGTTCTGTAGGATCGATTCAGCGGCGAGCGCCTGGAGGACTGGCCCCGAGATGATACTGCCGTTGGGAACGCTGAAACGGTCGCCGAGCTCGAGCGCCGTGGCGCCAATGATGACCTTCTTGCCTTTCAGCTTGTCGAGCGTGGCGCTATCGCCGCGCAGCACGTCGACATAGGAGACGGCGGGAATGGAGGGTGCGCGAATGCTGAAATCGATCAGAAAGGGCGGTCGCCGATTGGCGTCCTGTCCCGCCAGCACGACGGCCATCGAAGGCATGAAAGCATCGCCGAGCTTCTCGCCGAACGGATAGCGGCGAACCAGCCCGTCGGATTCGATTGCGACATTGACGAGAGCCGGCCACGACTGGTTGCTGAACGACTTCAGCGGCCGGTTGACGTGGGCCGGGCCGCCCCTCGGTGTCGGCTGCTTGAAGGATGGCAGGATCGTCGAACCGCCGGCGTCTCGCAATGCCTTGGCGAAGGCCGCGTCGGAGGCGGGATCCGACGGCGTGCTGAAATCGACATCGAAGGCAACCTCCTGCGCGCCTGCCGCTTCCAGCCTTTGCAGCATTTCGGCATGGAGACGCCGCGGCCAGGGCCACACCCCGATCTGGTCGATCGACGGCGCATCGATACCGACCACGACGATGTCGCCGGTGGCCGCACGCGTTTGCCACTTGAATCGAAGATCGGTGAGCGCATTGCGAAGCGCAGCGTGCCAGCCCGTGGACAACACCACCGCGAGCGCGATCACGACAAGAATATGCGGCCGATAGCGTTTCACCCGAGCCCCCCACACCCGCCCCGACGGAAGCGTCCACCTAGAGCTCAGCGTCTGCCGTGCCCATTGCTGCCATTTCCGTGGCCGTGGCCGTTGTTGCCTCTGCCATTGCCGGTGGCGCCGTTGTCGGCATGGCTGCTGTGACCGTGACCGTTGTTGCCGCCGTTACCGCTATTGTTTTGATTGCCGCTGTTGCCGCTGTTGCCACCGTTGCCGTTGTTGTTGTCCGAGTTACCGTTGCCACCGTCCTTTCCGTTGTTTGCTCGCGGGGCATCGCTGGATGCGCCGGCCGTCGTTGCGGCGATCGTGGCGTTCGCGCTGGCGGCACCGCTGCTTGCCGCGCTGCTGGATGCGGCCGGGCTCGTCTTGCCATCGTTCCAGACCGTCTGACTGTCGCCCCTGGCATTCGCGTTACGTGCCTGCCCTGGCGGAACGCCGCCGTGCGCAAGGCCGCGCGTCGCCTTGTGGACGTTCAGCTTGACCTCTCCCAGCGCGGCCGAAATGCGCACGACTCCCGCCTTGGGGGCATGCCCCCCGGCCGCCTGCCCCGAGGCCTTGGGTGCGCCGGACGCCTTGCTTCCCTTGTCGACTGGGCCGAGCGCATGGATGGCATGGCCGTTGGCCGCATGGCGCGGCGCCGACAGGCCCGACTTCGGCACTGGGACACGCTCGATCGTGGGTGCGCGGGGCTTGCCCTGCTCGATCGGATTGAGCGTCCCCGCACCGCTGAGGCTGAGACCGGGCTTGCCGTGTTCGAAGACGGTGGCCGCTTGTCCGGGCATCACTTGCGCAATCTGTCCCGTCTTGAAATCGGAGACTTCGACCTGGCCGCGGAGCACGCCGACCTTGGTGCTACCGGCACCGACCGTGACGCTGAACTGCGTTCCCTTGACCACGGCGGCGAGATAGGGCGTCTCGACCTCGAAATGCTTGACGTTGCGCTTCTCGACCTCGAGCAGGATCGAACCCGCCTGCTGGGTGATGGTGGTCGACAGGCCGTCCTTCTTCTCGGCCGGCAGGCCCACCACCGAATTGGGAGAGATCAGGATCGTTTCCTCGCCGCGGACGAGGAGAACGCGCCCGTTGCGACCGGTGCGAATGGTATCGCCGGGTTTCAGCGTTCCTTCTGACGTCAACGACACCTGCTGGGCGCCGCTCGTGGCAAGCCAGACCTCGCCCGAGGATTTGCTGACCGACCACACACCGTCGTCCGCCGCGAATGCGCTGGAGGCCGTCCCCAGGATCAGCGCCGCCGCCAGGGCGCGCCGCATTCCAACTCTGCCGAACATGATGATCCTCAGCCCGCGTTTACAGCCAAGCCTGAGGGGTATCCGAAATCACTCAAGATAGGATTATCGGAAAGCGGCCAGCGGAGCGGCCGGATTAACCAATCGTTGACCATAAAAACCTATGAAAAATCATGCGGCTAACGAACCCTTACCGTCCCGTGGCAGATCCTCCGTCGAACTACGGAGACAGCGTCGCTGCGCGCGGTGAGAAGCGGCATCTCCTTACCGCATTGGTATCGGCGGCGGTATTTTTCGCGGCAACTCCAGCGGCATTTGCTCAACAGGCGAACCAGCCGGGTTTCGATCCGCGCCAGCCCGAGAAATATTTTGATAACCAGACCGAGCAGGAATCGCTTGGCCGGCCGCCGGTCCGATTGCCGAGCGTCGGACAGCCCACGACGGGCGGCGATACCAAGCCGCAATTCGTGCTGCGCGGCGTCAGCGTCAGCGGCGCCCACGCGGTTTCCCCTGATCGCATCGCCGCTGTCTACCAGCCTTATCTCGGCCGGAAGGTCTCGCAGGCGGATCTGGCCGCGATTGCAGGCGCCATCAGCGACCTCTACCGCGAAGCCGGCTTTCATCTGAGCCGCGCCATCGTGCCACCACAAGACATCGCCGACGGCCGTGTCCGGATTCAGGTCCTGGAAGGTGCGATCGTGCAGGCCGAGCTGAAGGGCGACGGTGCCGAACAGTTCGGCATAAGGCCGATGCTGGCGCCGGTTCTGACCGAACAGCCTTCGCGACTGGCAACGCTCGAACGCCAGCTCTTCCTGATCAATGGCAGGCCGGGCGTCCGGATCACCGACACTGCGCTGGAGGAGATCGGCGGTACGACGGGCCGCTTCCGCCTGACCATCTACTTGAAGACCTGGCACGTCTTCTCCTCGTTCGGCCTCGACAATCTCGGATCCTCGTCGGTCGGTCCCTGGCAGACCTACGCCACCGGCGCGTTCAACTCCTACCTCACGCCTGGCGATACATTGGCGGTCAACCTGTCGACCATCGCCAACGACCCCCGTCAGCTCGGCTTCGCACGCCTGTCGTACGATGCGCCCGTCGGCGTCGACGGTGTCCGCCTCGGCGCTTCCGTGCTGTACAGCGCGGTAAGGCCCGGCGATATGCGCCGGCTCGACAGCGACATCACCACGACCGAGGCGTTCGAGCTGCGTGCCGGCGTCGTCCCGTTGCAGTCGCAATCCTCCACGCTCACGCTGACCGCGGCGACGACCTTCAGCAATGTGTCCGAGCATGACCTTTACGGGCCCTGGTACAACGACCACATCAGGACGGCGAGCCTAACCGCCGACTACCGGCTGTTGGATCCTTTTGGCGGTACCAATTTTGCGACTTTGACCTACCGTCAGGGCCTGGACATTTTTGGCGCCTCGCATTTCCAGGACGATTTGTTGTCACGCGACGGCGCCTCCTCGAACTTCTCGGTCCTGAACCTCTGGTTCACGCGCTACCAGACACTCAACGATGTCTGGTCGCTCAAGCTCGGTGCGGCGAGCCAGACGGCATCGCGCCCGCTGTTCACCTCGCAGCAATTCTATCTTGGCGGCGCGGCCTTTGGCCGTGGCTATGGCGCAGCTGAGATCAGCGGCGACAACGGCCTTGCCGGCTCGCTCGAGCTGCGCTTCGACCAGAAGCTCAATTTCCGCTACTGGACCGGCTACCAACTCTATGCCTTTGGCGACGCTGGCGCCGTCTGGAACCACGGTTATCGCCTGAGCGACGGGCTGTCGCTGACATCGGCGGGGGCCGGTGTGCGCTTCTTCCTGCCGGACGACCTCCAGGCCGATTTCGGCGTCGCCGTCCCCTTAAGCTACCGGGCGCCTGACAACGAGCGTCGCAGCCCACGCTTTCTTTTCACGCTGTCGAGCGCGTTCCGGCTCTGCCCCGAACGCGGCAAGGCCGCCTGTCTCTAGCCGCCCCTTGCGCTTGCAGAGCCCAATGATCATGAACCCGGACGACTATTGGCCGGGACGCTTTGCGGCAGATCAAGGCGGCTCCGACACGGCACGGTAAGAAACCACGTGCCGTCGGAGAGACACGTGTCGCACTATACCGGAAGTCTTGGTAGGAAAAGCCTTGTTCCGAAGGGCCTGCTCGCGGCGAGAGTGCCTGCATCCATGCGGCATCTCTATCGTTCGACCCGCAGGCTGCTGCGCTCGATCGTCGCTCGCATCGATCTCTCGCAGTTTCCAGGATCCTGCTGCGGATGAGCACAGCAGCCGCAAGCGAATGCAGAAAGATTGCCCTATGCTCCGGCATGTGAGACGGATTTTCCTGCTGCTTGGACTCGTCTCTGGCGTCGGCTCGTCGTCCGCTCTCGGCGCCGATGCCGGTCACGGCGCCGACCTCGCCAGGCGCTGGTGCGCGAGCTGCCATGTCGTGGCGAACGGACAGGCTCAGGCGAGCGCCGACGTCCCTTCCTTTGCGTCCGTCGCGCGCAGGCCGGATTTCAGTGCGGAAAGGCTCGCATTCTTCCTGCTCGATCCGCACCCGAAGATGCCGAATTTTCCCCTGAGCCGAACCGAAGCCGGCGATATCGCGGCCTACATCGCATCGCTGCGTTAGATGCCTGATCGGCCGCCGAAGGCCGCGCTCGAGCAAACCGTTCAGCGCTTTTCCGAAGTCATGCTTCAGCGATAGTCTGAGCTTCATCCCGGATGGTCACGCCGGGCTGCACGAAGGCTGCAAATGCAAATCCCTGCCGGTGGACCGGCAGGGATCAGCAGAAAGGATGACAGACGGCGAATGAGATCATTCGGTGGCCCATCATGGACCTGCACCGGTATCGAAGCGCGGATCTTCACGTCATACAAGATCAATTTGTGGGCACGCTGTACACAGACCGAAAATCAGGGCTTGCCCTTGCCGGGTTGCATGAGACTGCCGGTCATCTGACGCATGTGATCTCCGGCGCTGGTGAACTGACTACGGAGGAAATCGGATTGGATTCGCATTGCCTCCTGGAGGTCGGTGGCATGCACCAGCTTGCGCGCATGCTCGAAGGCCGACTTCATGTTCTGCTCCGTGAAAGCCAACGCCTGCTTCGACACCTCTGTCCCCGCCCCCGGAACGGACGACATCGATTTGGTCGCCGCTTCAAAGAACATGCCGAAGGCCTTTTCGGCCTGGTCGATGGTCTTCTCGGCCAAGTCACGCAGTTCGGCCGGAACTTCGATTTTCGGTTCGATCATGGTCTCGCTCCTCCCTTTTTCCGTCTGAATACCACATTTGCCTGACCGCCATCCAGCCGCCAGCGCTCCGGCGAACGATGCCGGGGAGCCTGCTCTGGCAGGAAAATGGGCAGGATGGGCGCGCGGCCGGGCTCTAGGATAAGGGGTGCTCGGGAAGAGCTTCGTCGGTGGCGAGATCTTCGACCAGCTTGATCACCTCGAAGCGCTGTCGCGGCGCGAGCTTCAGGAAGGCCCGCAGCAGGCGCAGACTTTCCACGGTGCTGCCTGCAGGCACACCGAGCTTGAGATGCAGCTCAGCCGCGAAATTGAGGTTTTTCATCTCGCACCTATGACAAGCATCGGTCGTGATCCGCTCGAGAACCGAACGCCGCAACAGAACTATGGCGACGAACGTTAGGCCGAAGGGACCCGCCGGGTTGCAGGCTGAACCGCGTCCAAACGACGGCCTCCATCTGGTTGCAACTATGCCAAGCAACAACCCATCCGGCAAGCCCAACCGTGGGTATAGCGATGCTTGGTCTGCATCGCGCCACGGCGTTTCCGGATAACAGGAATATCGATCGCCGTCACCCACCTGCGTCAAGAAGCGTCATCAATCACGCGCACAGCCCTCTTGCTGTCAATCGACACGGGGTTTCGTCGTGCTTCCGACGTGAAATCCACGTTAGCGCGCACGAATTGGCGATTCTTCAGCAAGATGCACGCATTTGTTGAATCGGTCCCGGCGGTTGCGTTAGGCGCGTGAAAGTCGATCTCGCGGCCGGTCCCCGTGAACCGCCGTCCACGCGCGAGCGACCAAGCCGTTGCGGCACGGCCACGCAGACACGGGCGCCATGGCTGAAAACTCTTCGATTGGGCGCACCTCAGCACCAAAAAGGACGACGGCATGCTTTCTCGCTGCGATCTCATCAAGGGCGCCGCAATCGCGCTTCTCACCCTTTCGACACAAGGCGCATGGGCGCAGGAGACCAAGATGAACCTGTTCAAGATCGTCACCGTCAAGGACGAAATCGTCGTCGGACTGTCGGCGGCAGAGCTTCAGGCGCTCGGCGGCAATGATGCGAGCGCCGTTGCACACGCGCTGGCACAGAAGGGCGATCTCACCGTCTGGCAATACAACGTGCATCGTGGCCCCAACGGCGAATTACAGCAGGCACCGACAGCCAAGATCGGGCTGCTGGCCCATGCCTCGCTGCGCGTCGAGCCCTACACCACGCCCTACCAGATCGTCCCTCACCCGTAAGCAATGGGCGGGACGCCGGCGGCCGAGACCGCCGGCGCTCCGCAATCATCCACGTCGGCCCCCGCGCGCCGTTCCCGTGTCCGTCGCGAAGCCGTAGATCAGCGCCAGCCGGTCCAGGCATTCGCGAAAACGCCGCGCGAAGTAATCGTTCCAGCGTTGCGTGCGGACGGCACGACGCTGCCCAACCTGATCCATGGTCAGACCCAGCACCAGCACGTCGTGCACCAGCGCGGCGCCGTCGGTGCCGAGCTCTCGTTCGATCCGGTTGAGCCGCAGCACCGCCTGGCGCTGGCTTTCGGTGACGGGCTCACGCGTGCCCGTCCCATCGACATATTCGCGCGTCGTATCCACCGCCTGCGGGCCGCGTTCCGCCCGCTCCCAATCGTTCTGGAAGGCGCGCCCGCCGCGGTATTGCGCCTCGTCGATCTGATGGTGCGCGTGCAGCCGGCCAAGCGGATCGCCGCGGACCGACCGGATCGCCAGGATCTTCTCGTCGGAATCGAGCGCGTGCGGATTGTCGACCTCCACCTCCGCGGTCTCGGCGTTGAACGGCACCTCCCGCGACCGCCGGTCGTAGATCTGCGCCAATTTGTAGGACTTGTTGCGTCGGGCACGAGCCACTCGGATCTCCTTGCAAGACTGAGAGTTGAACGGAGGGCGGCACCGTCAGAGCGCCGAGACCAGCTTCAGCACGACCGGGCCCGCGGCACGGGCCGCCGACGCAGCCTCGGAACGGCGCGTCAGACGGCCATGCGGCGCGCAATAGCTCGAGCCCGGCTGGCGCGGGTGGCCGCAGAAGGTGATCTCCTCACCGTCCTTGTCGCCGCCATAGGGATAGCGGCAGTCGGCCGGCTCGAGCTCGACCAATTGGATCAGGCGCGGCTGGATGCCGACACAGCGCAACTTCACCCGCGCTGCAGGCTTCATGGCGGACTTCGGCGGCAGATTGAGGCTCGGCCACGCCACCCGGCGCGGCGAAAGCAGGGTGGGTTCACCCGGCAAGGGCGGCGCGAGCGCCGGGCTCGTCATCCATTGCGGCACGATGAGCCCGAGCCGCTTGGCGCGGCCGACCACCGCGCTGCGCGTATAAGCCGTTCCAAACCTTGCGTTTATCTGTCTTCCGATCTCCGCATAAGACATGCCTTTGTGAAAATAGTCGCGAAGCGCGTCGGAGTGCTCCGACGGCCAATGGCCCGGTTCCATGCTGCTGTCCTGTGATGCGCCTCCACCCGGGAGGCGAGACGCACATTCCGTTATTCCGAATACAGAGTCAAGCCGTATTTCTGATATTCATAATTGCATCAATTCCGAATTTCGGATTACAAGAGGCGAGACGGTGCGCAATCGAGGGAATCACCATGCTGGACGTAGCAATGATTGAGCGGGGCCTGGAGAAGACGGGCAAGAGCAAGGGCGGCCTGGCTGCGGCCATGGGCGTGCGGCCCGGCGCGGTCTCGGAGATTCTCGGCGGCGAGCGCCTGGTGAAGGCCTCGGAGATAATTCCGATCATGGAATATCTCGAGCTCAATCTC
Source organism: Bradyrhizobium sp. USDA 223 (assembly GCF_044909005.1). Classification (NCBI taxonomy): domain Bacteria; kingdom Pseudomonadati; phylum Pseudomonadota; class Alphaproteobacteria; order Hyphomicrobiales; family Nitrobacteraceae; genus Bradyrhizobium; species Bradyrhizobium sp. USDA 223. The sequence goes on along the minus strand of NZ_JBIYDR010000001.1, from coordinate 1,039,291 downwards.
GCGCCGATCATGGGCCGCGTCGGAGCCGGCGCGGTGATCGAGCCGGACTACGAACAGGTTCCGCCGGAAGGTCTCGGCGACGTCGCGTTGCCCTTCCCGATCATGGAAGAGACGATCGCATTCGAGATCGTGGGCGATTCGATGCTGCCCAAATACGAAAGCGGCGACGTGATCGTCGTCTACAAGGACCAGCGCCACCCGCTGTCGAGCTTCTACGGCGAAGAGGCCGTGGTCCGCCTCAAGACGGGCGAGCGCTATCTGAAGACCATCGAGCGGGGCAAATCTCCCTCAGTGGTCAACCTCACGAGCTTCAATGCCAAGCCGATCGTCGGCGTCAAGCTTGACTGGGTCGGGGAGATCTGCCTGTCCATGCCCAAGGGACAGCTTGAGCGGCTGCGCGCGAAGTCGGCGCGGCCGCGCAAGAAGGGCAAATGAGGGCTGCCGCTTCTGATTAACAGAAATCACACTTGACATAATTCCGATTTTCGGAAATAATCTGCCGCGTCCCGTCCACGGGGCGCGGCAGGATCGTTTCATGCAATACTTCGTCGTGATGATCGATTATGGACGGCGGGGCCGCGAGGCGGTCGTCGATCCCGAAATCACCCGGCGCGAGGTCATTTCCCGCATCGCCTCGGGTGAGTATCGGAACGTCTCGTTCATCCACGAGATCGTGGAGAACTCGGTCGAGGATGTCACCGAGGCCATCCTGGCCGAGGCGGCCCTCCCACAGATCGAGCCCGAGGACGTCGATCTCCAGGCAATTCGCCTCGATCACGTCCGCGACCTGCGCAAGCACGAGAGGACGTGACGCAGGCCCACAGCATGATCCGGACCTGAAGGGCCGCGTTAGCGCAAAGTGTGCAGCGGAGCTCGCGCCACCGCCCCGTCGGCACTACACCAGGAGAACAGTCGATCCCGTGGTCTTGCGTGCCGCAAGATCGGCATGCGCCTTGGCGGCGTCCTTCAGCGGGTAGGTCTGGTGCACCTCGATCTTGACCGCTCCGGACTTGACGACGTCGAACAGCTCGCCCGCCATCGCCACCAGATTTTCGCGCTTGGCGGCGTAGGTAAACAGCGTCGGACGCGTGACGTAGAGTGAGCCCTTCTGGGCGAGCAGGCCAAGATTAAGCGGCTCAACCGCGCCGGAGGACTGGCCGAACAGCGCGGCGACGCCGAGCGGAGCGAGGCAATCCAGCGATTTCAGGAACGTGTCCTTGCCGACGGAATCATACACCACCGGCACCTTCTTGCCGCCGGTGATCTCGTCGACCCGCTTCACGAAATCTTCCCTTGTATAGATGATGACATGGTCGCAGCCATGCGCGTTTGCCAGCTTCGCCTTCTCGTCGTTGCTGACGGTGCCGATCACGGTCGCGCCGAGATGCTTCGCCCACTGGCTCAAGATCAGGCCGACACCGCCGGCGGCCGCATGCAGCAGGATGGTATCGCCGGCCTTCACCCGATAGGTCTGGCGGATCAGATATTGCGTGGTGAGCCCCTTGAGCATCATCGCCGCCGCTGTCTTGTCGTCGACGCCGTCGGGCAATTTCAACAGCCGGTCGGCGGGGATCAGCCGCGCCTCCGCATAGGCCCCGAGCGGCGAGGCGCCGTAAGCGACGCGATCGCCCGGCTTCAGATCGGTGACGCCAGGCCCAACCTCCTCGACGACGCCAGCCGCCTCGCTGCCGAGCCCGCTCGGCAGTTGCGCCGGATAGAGGCCGGAACGGTTATAGATGTCGACGAAATTGAGGCCGACCGCGGTGTGGCGGATGCGCGCCTCGCCGGGCCCAGGTTTGCCGACGCTGACCTCCTCCCAGACCAGGACTTCCGGACCGCCGGTTTTGTGAAAGCGAATGGCATGCGTCATGGGCGTGCTCCTTTATCGTTGAAATGAAAGTCCGAACACCGGATCGGCCTGTGAAATAGGCATTTGGTCCGCCCGTTACAGTATAGAAGCCGTAACAAGAATGTCACAGCGAACGACAAACAGCCGCCGTTCCACTTCCATTCGAAAGAGTTGATGAGGGCCCCGCGGCGACCGGGAGTAGCCTTTGCGCGGGGTTTGATGGGTCGCCTGCGAAGGAGAGCCGAGATGCCAGCTTACGTTCAGCATCATCAGGACGTCGAAATCGCGCCAGTGAATTGCCCCACCTGTATGGGGTTCCTGCCGATGTATGTGCGCGAGGTCGAGCCGCATTGGAGCCTTGCCAAGATCGACTTCGTCTATGAATGCGCCGATTGCGGCGCCGAGCTGAGGCAAACGATCCGCAAGCCGGAGTTGCTGCGGCACTGATCGCGCCAACAGCGAAGCGCCCAACTATTTGCGCTTAGCGGAAAAAACGCCGTTCACGCGGGTCGGATGTCTCCCAAACGTGGCTTGTTCTTTGCCTGGAACGCAGGCAGAACAAGCCTCAAGCAAGACCTTTGGGAGCGCCCTTTCGTGGCTGATCAGAAGGCCTCGACCTCGATCGAGGCAGTGGAGAGCGGCCTCGCCGCGCAGGGCTACATCGCGAGCCGGCAGATCGCGACTGCCGTCTATTTGTCGCAGCAGATCGAGAAGCCGATCCTGGTCGAGGGCCCCGCGGGCGTCGGCAAGACCGAGCTCGCCAAGGCGATCGCGGCATGGCGCGGCATGAAGATGATCCGCCTGCAATGCTATGAGGGCCTCGACGAGGCCAAGGCGCTCTACGAGTGGAAATACGCCAAGCAGCTTCTCTACACGCAGATCCTCAAGGACAAGCTCGGCGAGGTTCTCGGCGGCGCGCAGACGCTGCATGCCGCGCTCGACCAGCTCCACGATTTCGGCGACGTGTTCTTCTCCAAGGAATTCGTCGAGCCGCGGCCGCTGCTCCAGGCGCTTGAGCAGCCGGGCGGCTGCGTGCTCCTGATCGACGAGATCGACAAGTCGGACGCCGAATTCGAATCGCTGCTGCTGGAAATCCTGTCCGACTTCCAGGTCACCATCCCCGAGCTCGGAACCGTCTCGGCGATCACGCCGCCGACGGTGATCCTCACCTCCAACAGCGAGCGCGACCTCGGCGATGCCCTGAAGCGACGCTGCCTGCATCTGCATATCGGCTTTCCCGAGCAGCGGCTCGAGGAGCGCATCGTCGAAAGCCGCGTGCCCGGCATCTCGCAGACGCTGCGCCGGCAGATGGTCGGCTTCATCCACGAGATCCGCTCGCTGGATCTGAAGAAGCTGCCCTCGGTCAGCGAGACCATCGACTGGGCGCGTGTGCTGGTGCTGCTCCAGGCTTCCGAACTCGATACTGAGATCGTCAAGGATACGCTCAACGTGCTCCTGAAATACGAAGCCGACATCGAGGCCGCGACGCCGCAGGTGACGACCTTCATTGCCAAGGCGGCCCGGTCCAACGTCTTCGGTTGACGCCGATGCGCGAAAATCTCCATCGCTTCTTTCGGGCGGCACGCGGCGCTGGCGTTCACGTCTCGCCGGCCGAAAGCATCGATGCGATGCGCGCCGTCGCGCAGGTCGGCATCTCCGATCGTGCCGTGCTGCGCGATGCGCTGCTGCTGACGCTCGCCAAGTCGCAGGACGAGAAGCTCGCGCTCGGCGACTGCTTTGATCTGTTCTTCAGCCAGCCGGAGCCGCGGCAGGATCAGCCTGAGGCTGCCGGCGAAGATCATGCTGCGCAAGGCGAGGATCAGCCGCCCTCCGCCGGCTCGGCGAGCGAGGCGGGCGAAGGTCAGCCTTCCCAGGGCCTGGGTCCCTTGGCGCAGATGCTATTGTCGCAGGATCGCAACGCGATCGCTGCCGCGATTGCCAGTGCCTCCGGCGCGGCCTCCCTGTCCGATATCCGCTACTCCACCCAGCGCGGCATATTCTCCAGCCGCATCCTCGACGCCATGGGCCTCCAGCGCCTGCGCGACGATCTCGACCAGCTGACCGCGACCAACCCGTCGCTGGCCGAACGCCTGCGCGCCGCGCTCGATGCCTTGCGCGAAGCCGTGCGCGACACGGTCTCGCAAGGGCTTGCACTTTATGCCCGCGAGGAGGCCGAGAACCTCCGCAACGAGATCCTGCGCAACGCGCCGCTTGCCCGCATCGAGCGTCGCCAGGTCGCCGAGATGCGTGCCCTCATCCGCCAGATCGCACGCCGGCTGCGCGAGCGCTATTCCAAGCCGCGCAAGCGCCAGCGCCGCGGCCATCTCGACGTTCGCCGAACGCTCCGCCGCAACGCGGCCTGGGGCGGCGTGCCCTTCCTCACGGCATGGAAGCGCAAGCATCGCGACCGGCCGAAGATCGTCGCGCTGTGCGACGTCTCGGGCTCCGTTGCGCAAGTCTCGGACTTCTTCCTGCTGCTGATCCACTCGCTGCACGAGGTGGTCGACGACGTCCGCTCCTTCGCCTTCTCCTCACACCTGATCGAAGTCAGCGAGATCCTGGAGACGAAGTCGCCGGAGGAAGCGATGTCCGAGATCATGTCCAAGGTCGGTTTCGGCTCGTCGGATTACGGCTCCTCGCTGGTCGATTTCGAGAAGGAGTTCATGAGCGCGCTGACGCCGCAGACCACGGTGATCGTGCTCGGCGATGCCCGCAGCAACAATCTCGACCCACGCGCCGACATTTTGCGCCGGATCTCCGAGCGTTCGAAGCGGTTGGTCTGGCTCAATCCCGAGGGGCGGCTCGCCTGGGGCTTTGGCGATTCCGAGATGCCGCGCTACGCAACTTTTTGCAGCGTCGTGCGCCAATGCGCCACCGCGCAACAGCTCGAACGCGCTGTTTCCGATATTGTGGCGACTTATCAATAAGCAATAATAGCCACCTCCGTCAGGCGGCGTTCAGCTCGGCCTGATTGCACGCCCGAAAGTGACGCGCGATTTCGTCGAGAGCGCGCTGCTCCCATTCTTCTGCCTGCGCCAGCCAGAACGGCCGGCGCTTCGAATCGAGCGCCGCGCGCTCTCGGCAAAGGAATTCCTGACTGCGAATTTCCACCAGCCTGTTCATGCACTCCACTCCTGCCGTGTGAAGCCATTCCCCGCGGGCCAAGGTAACAGAGTCCTCAACCTCCCGCCTCATCATTTCTGTGCATATCGCGACGCCAAATAGGACAGTGATGCTTGCCGTGCACTGCGGCAGCTCGCATCGCAACATCAATTGCGGATCATCAATTAGTGATCGGAGATCGTGACGGTATTCTGCACGAACGACGTTAACTCTTGTGGCGCAACGAAGTGCCGCAATTTGTGAAGAGATGTTCTAAACAGCTGACCGAATTCCCGACTCATTGTCGTCGCATGGTCTTCATGCGGCGCCGCTAACAGGGGCACGCGAACCGGACGATCGGCTGAGGCAACATGAGCAACGATTTCGACTTTGATCTATCGACGGACCAGTGGGAAGCGCTAAAGGCGCTTCGCAACCCCGTGTCGAACGGTCGCCTCGCGAAGGCCTATCTCGTCGAAAGCCTCGCCAAGCTCGGCCTCGTTGTCATGAATGACGGCGTGCCTGCGATAACATCCGCAGGACGCAAGGTGCTGGTGCGCGGCTCATGCCGGCTGCTCGATCTCGTGGCGTGACGAGATCGCCTGCTGCCGCGGAACTGCGCCATCGCCTGAAAAATAACCTTTAGCTCTTCATCGAAATCGGATTTGCTTCTTGCGGCAAAAGATCCGGCGCGCAACGACGCTGCGCCAGACAGGCAAGGGAGCTGATCATGAACGGGCTTGGCGGGCTGAACAAATCCCCCAACGGTGTGGTAGTCGGACTTGTGCAGCTGCAACTGCCTAATGTGGTGAGCGCGGCCGATCTCGCCAGGCAGACCGAGCGCATCGTCTGGATGGTCGGCAAGGCCCGCCGCAATCTCTCCACCATGGATCTGGTGGTCTTCCCCGAATACTCCCTGCACGGCCTCTCGATGGACATCAATCCGGAGATCATGTGTCGGCTCGACGGACCGGAGGTTGCGGCCTTCAAGCAGGCCTGTATCGACAACAAGATCTGGGGCTGCTTCTCCATCATGGAGTTCAACCCGCATGGCAATCCCTACAACTCGGGCCTGATCATCGACGATCACGGCGAGATCAAGCTCTACTACCGCAAACTTCATCCCTGGATTCCGGTCGAGCCGTGGGAGCCCGGCGACATCGGCATTCCCGTGATCGAGGGTCCGAAGGGCGCGAAGATCGCGCTGATCATCTGTCATGACGGCATGTTCCCGGAGATGGCACGGGAATGCGCCTACAAAGGAGCGGAGATCATGATCCGCACCGCCGGCTACACCGCGCCGATCCGCGAAGCCTGGCGCTTCACCAACCAGGCCAATTCGTTTCAGAATCTGATGATCACCGCAAATGTCTGCATGTGCGGCTCGGACGGCTCGTTCGATTCCATGGGCGAAGGCATGATCGTCAATTTCGACGGCACCGTGCTGGCGCATGGTACGACCGGCCGTGCCGACGAGATCATCACCGCAGAGGTCCGGCCGGATCTCGTGCGCGAAGCCCGCATCAACTGGGGCGTCGAAAACAACATCTACCAGCTCTGGCACCGCGGCTACGTCGCGGTGAAGGGCGGCGCGATGGACTGCCCCTACACCTTCATGCAGGACATGGTCGCCGGCACCTTCCGACTGCCGTGGGAAAATCAGGTCAAGGTCACCGACGGCACCTCGTGCGGCTTCCCGGCCCCGACGCGGATGTTCGGCAAGACGGCGAAGGCGGCGGAATAATCCGGGTTTCTCGGGGTGAAACCGCGACAATCTGGCACCGTGGCCTGCGCGCTCGGCAACCTCGGTCGCGGATCAATCGTTCCACTGGAGGAGTGGCGTGCCGTAGGCCCTCCTCCAAACCGACAGAAAGCGCGGAAACCACGAGTGGGCCACGGCACCCTTATAGGCCCAGGTGCGATACTTCAGACCCTGCTCCGAGATCAGCTCCTGATAGCCGCCATGGAGTTCGGTCGCGGCGCGAATGTCCTTCAGGATTCCTTGCGCGCAGGCCCGATAGGTATCGCTCCCTGAGAACTCATCGTAATCCAGCATGCGGTCGGCAAATTCGACGTTGAACGTCGGCCAGGAGGAGCGCCCCTGATAGGCGGGAGCTGCGATCTTGTGGATGATCTTGGTCCGCGGGTTGTCCGCCGAAACCAGGAAGTGGAACGTGCTCGGAATGCGAAACCGTGGCTCGGCGATGATCAGATCCGTCGTAGCCGCGAACAGCGCGCGCTCGCTCGCCTCGCTCATATCCCAGAAGCCGCGATGCACGCTGACGAAATCCAATGCGACCGACGATGCCGGTGAGCTCGCCGGGCCGTCCAGGGAATGCCTGATGTAGCCGTTCTTGCCGAAGAGGCGGAGCAGATCCCTCTTGTACTGCGCGAGGTCGCGCCCGAGCAGCCGCTTCAGCTCGTTCTCGCCGACGATCCCGAGCTGCACGCCCCACACGAAGGTCGTGTAGACGCAGGCATTGGTGACGAAACGCCGGCGCTCGGCGCGGGTATCCGTCGCCGCGGAGCGCGGGCCGCTGGCGTCGCACAGCAAATATCTGGTGCCGTCAGCGTCGAAGGACTCCAGCTCGCTCGCAAGCTTCAGGATCGCGCGCTTCAGGTCTCCGCCATATTCGGCCAGCAACAAGCGGCCGGCATGCGCGCATTGCGACATCGCAAGGTGGGACGACGCCCTCTCCTCGGCAGAGATCATCTGCTGCAGACCGGCGAGAATGCCGAGCAGCGTATCCGAGGGTCGCGAAAAATAGTTCACGCCGAGATACCGGCCGCGCCCGGCCGGTACGATGGTCGTGGTGACCACGTCGGCGCGAACGGCCTCCAGCAGCAGGCGCACGCTCTTCTCGAGCAGGCGCACCCGCCGCACCGCGTCCTGCGCATCCATGATGGTTTCAGGATCGAGAACGTCGGGATAGAACCAGGCGAAGTCGCGGGGGTAATAGGCGGAGGCGTGCGGTGCGCCGGTGACGAGGAAGGCCTCGGTCACCGAAAAGGCGCTGTCCATCGAGTGCCGATAGAGGTCCTCGATCGCCGACAACGAATGATGCGATTGTCTCAGGAATCGATCACCGAGGAAATTGACCGCCTGAAGGGCGTTGGCGACGAAGGTCGCAGCCATCCCCTGATAGAACCGGTTTTCACGATGTGATGGAAAAGAGATGTCGCTGTTCATGTCCGTCGATCGGCTGATTGTCTAGTGACCCTCGTGATGATGGCCGCCATCTTAAACATGACTGATTCGTATCTCTACCCGGTGACTTGCGGGTTCGTGACGCTCGCCTAGGCCGTACGCGGCCCGAAATTCTCGATCACCCGCAGCAGCACACGCGCGCCGGCATCGGCATCGGCGAGCGCGACATGCTCGTCCGGGTGATGGCTGATGCCGCCGCGGCAGCGGACGAAGATCATGCCGACATCGGCAATGTCGATCATCGCCATGCCGTCGTGCCCTGCCCCGCTCGGCAGCTCGAACACGGAGAAGCCTTCGGCTTCGATCGCCTGCGCGATCTGCTGCTTGAGCCAGGGCGCGCAGGGCGCGGTGCGGTTCTCGTGGGTAACGTCGAGCTGAAGCGCCAGCTGTCGCCGCTTGGCGATCGCCTCGATCTGGCCGACGACATCGGCCGCCGCGCGCTTGCGATGCATGTCGGTCGGCGCGCGCATGTCGATGGTGAAGGATACCTCACCCGGAATGACGTTGGTCGCGCCGGGCCTCGCCTGGATGTAGCCAACGGTGCCGAGGAGGCCGCCCTCGTCGGTGCGGCAAAATTGCTCGATCACATTGATGCATTCGGCCGCACCGGCGAGCGCGTCACGGCGCAGCGCCATCGGCACGGTGCCGGCGTGACCGGCCATACCCGAGAGCCGGGCTGCAAGGCGCGTGGCCCCGGCAATGGCGGTGACGACGCCCACGGGCAGGTTCTGCGCTTCCAGCACCGGCCCCTGCTCGATGTGCAATTCGAGATAGCCAAGCAGCTCGCACCGCGCGCGCGCGGCCGCACCGATATGGTCGGGATCGAGGCCGAACTGCACGAGCGCCTCGCGCATCGACACGCCGTCGCGGTCGCGCGTATTCAGCACGCTCTCATCGAAGGTGCCGGCCACCGCACGGCTGCCGAGCAAGGTCGAAGCGAACCGCACCCCCTCCTCGTCGGCAAAGCCGATCACCTCGATCGCAAATGGCAGGCGCTTGCCGCGGCGGTTGAGATCGGCGACGCAAGAGATCGCCGTGATCACACCCAGCGGTCCATCCCATTTGCCGGCATCGCGCACGGTGTCGTAATGCGAGCCGAGCATCAGGCAGGGCATGCCCGGCCGGTCGCCTTCGTACCGTCCGCAGACATTGCCGATGGCATCGAGATGGGCGCTCATGCCGGCCTCGCGCATCCACCCCATGATGAGGTCCGCGGCCTTGCGCAGCTCCTTGCTGAGGAAGATGCGGGTGAGCTTCTCGGGGTCTTCCGAGATCGCGCCGAGCTCGTTGATCCGGCGAACGATCTCATTGCCGAGCGATGCATCGTGAACGGTACCAGCGCCCATCTCGGCGAGCTTTCCATCTTCTGAGGACACGGCGGTCCTGACGACAATCGATACAGGTTCGGTGCCAGCGGACATCCTCCGGCGCCGTCCCAGTCAGCGCGTGGTTAGCATGAATGCGCCTTGCCGGCCGACCGTCCGACGCGGATCATGCACATGCGCGAGCAGGTTCTGGCTGCTCAACTCCGCTGCATACAATGCTTTGATATTGCCCAGAAATTAGCCTGCCATTTTCCTCGCCAAGTTCAAAGCACACATTATCCCATATTTGTTTCAAGTACTTATAACGAATTGCACGCTTCATAGTCTCTGGCACGAAGCTTGCGACATCTGATCCCGGCTCCGCCAAGCCGGCGCAGCCGTGAGATCAAGGCGGGGCATCCGCCAAGGGGAGCGAGCAATGGATTCTGGCAGGATTTCACGACGTCATGTGTTGCAGGGCGGCGCGGCCCTCACCCTCGGCGCGGCAGCGGGCCTCCGCCCGGCCTTCGCAGCCGAGACCACCATCGGCTTCATCTATGTCGGCTCGCGCGACGACTACGGCTACAACCAGGCGCACGCGCAGGGCGCGGCGGCGCTGAAGAAGATTCCCGGCCTCAAGGTGGTCGAGGAGGAGAAGGTGCCGGAGACCGATGCGGTCGAGAAGACGATCGAGTCCATGATCAATCTCGATGGCGCCACCCTGCTCTTCCCGACCTCGTTCGGGTACTACAATCCGCACATGATCAAGATGGCCAACAAGTACCCGAAGCTACGCTTCGAGCATTGCGGCGGCCTCTGGAGCGAGAAGGACCCCAAGAACGCCGGCAGCTATTTCGGCTATATCGACGAGGCTCAGTACATCTCCGGCATCGTCGCCGGCCTGACATCGAAGAGCAGCAAGCTCGGCTTTGTCGCGGCCAAGCCGATCCCTCAAGTGCTGCGCAACATCAACGCCTTCACGCTTGGCGCCAAGTCCGTCAATCCAAAGGCCACCACGCAGGTGATCTTCACCGGCGACTGGTCGATGCCGGTCAAGGAGGCCGAAGCCACCAACAGCCTGATCGATCAGGGCGTGGACGTGCTCACCTGCCACGTCGATGGGCCCAAGACCATGGTCGAGAACGCGGCACGGCGCGGCGCCTTCGTCTGCGGCTATCACACCAACCAGTCGGCGTTGGCACCCAAGGCTTATCTCACCGGCGCGGAGTGGAACTGGGAGGCGCTCTATCCGAAGTTCGTCAAGATGATCGCCTCCGGCGAAGGCATCCCGAATTTCTACCGCGGCGGCCTGAAGGAAGAGATCGTCAAGACCTCGCCCTATGGCGAAGCGGTCTCGGCCGAAGCGCGCAAGGCGGCCGACGAGGCCAAGGCAAAATTCCTGTCGGCAGAAGGCTACGCCATCTTCAAGGGCGGGCTGGTCGACAACAAGGGCAAGACAGTGATCCCTGCCGGCACCAATCGCGGCCAGAAGGATCCTGAACTGGAGAAAATGGACTACCTCGTCGAGGGCGTGCTCGGAGCCACTTCGTGACGACGGAAGCGGCGGATTCCACAGACGCGGTCGGGACAGTCGCCCCGGCCGCCGATCCCGGTTTCCTCCAGCGTCACGGCGGCACGATCGAATATGTCCTGATCCCGGGCGCGGCCCTGGTCGGCGCGCTCGCGGTGTTCGGCATCTTCGTCGCGATGTTCGGCAAGCATCCGCTCGATCTCTATTTCTACATGTATTACGGCGCGTTCGGCACCTGGTTCTCCTGGCAGAACACGCTGACGCGCGCAGCGCCCCTGATCCTCACCGCACTCTGTACTGCGCTGCCGGCGCAGCTCGGCATGGTCATCATCGGTGGCGAAGGCGCGCTGCTGATCGGCGCCTTGTCGGCAACCAGCGCCGCACTCGCGCTTCAGGGCATGCCGCCGCTCGTCGTCCAGGTCGCCATGGTCTGCGCCGGCGTGATCGGCGGCGGGCTGTGGATCATGCTCGCGGGCGGCTTGCGGCAATATCGCGGCGTCAACGAGACCATCTCGAGCCTGCTGCTCGTCTACATCGCGCTCGCGATCCTCAACCATCTCGTCGAGGGGCTGATGCGCGATCCCGCCAGCCTCAACAAGCCGTCCACCCGCGAGATCGGCGCCGCCAACATGATCGGCTCCATTCCTGGCACCGACGTGCATTGGGGCCTCGTGTTCGGCCTGATCGCTGCGATCGCCTCCTACATCCTGATCTATCACACTGTGTTCGGCTTCGCCGCGCGCGTGGCGGGCGGCAACATCCGTGCTGCGAAAAGATCGTCGGTCTCGGCGTCGACAAGCTGATCCTGACCGTCTGCTTCCTTGCCGGCGGCGCGGCTGGCCTCGCCGGCATGGTTGAGGTCGCCGCCGTGCAGGGACGCACCAACGCCAACCTCGCTGCCGGCTACGGCTTCACCGGCATTCTCGTCGCCTTTCTGGCGCGGCAAAATCCGCTTGCCATCATCCCCGTCGCGATCCTGCTCGGTGGCATCAGCGCCAGCGGCGGCCTGCTGCAACGCCGCTTGGGGCTGCCCGATGCGTCCGTGCTGGTGCTGCAGGGCATCATCTTCCTCTTCGTGCTCGCCAGCGATGCGCTCTACGGCCGCATCGGATTCCTGAAGGGAAAATCCTGAGATGGCAGACGGATCGATCGGCCTCTGGACCGTCCCGCTCGCCGTCCTCGGCGGCGCGATTCGCGTCTCCACTCCATTCCTGTTCGTGAGCCTGGGCGAATGCATCACCGAGCGTGCGGGCCGCATCAATCTCGGCCTCGAAGGCACGCTGGTGATGGGCGCGATGAGCGCCTATGGCATCTCCTATCTCACCGGCTCTCCGTGGCTCGGCGTGCTTGCCGCCGGCATCACCGGCGCGCTGCTGGGTGCGCTGCATGCCGGCATCTGCTCGCTGCCGCGCGTGAATGACGTTGCCGTCGGCATTGCCTTGATGCTGTTCGGCACTGGCCTTGCGTTCTATCTCGGCAAGCCGCTGATCGAGCCGACAGCGCCGCGGTTGCCCGCCATCGACTTCGGCTGGTGGAGCGACATCCCGCAAGTCCAGGCAGCGCTGCGCATCAACGTGCTGTTCCTGATCGGCGTGGCGCTGGCGCCGATCCTCTATTGGGCCTTCCGCACCACCCGCTGGGGCTTGCTCATCCGCACCGCCGGCGAGAGCGCGGATGCCGCACGCGCGATGGGCCATTCCGTGCTGCTGATCCGCCTGCGCGCCACCATGGCCGGTGGTTTCCTCGCGGGCATCGGCGGCTCGTTTCTGTCCCTGTTCTACCCCGGAAGCTGGAACGAGGGCCTTTCCTCGGGCCAGGGCATCACCGCCGTGGCCCTCGTGATCTTCGCGCGCTGGGATCCCCTGCTCTGCCTGTGGGCCTCGCTCGCCTTCGGCGGCGCAGCGGCGCTGGGTCCGGCGCTGCAATCGGTCGGCGTCACCTCCGGCTATCACCTCTTCAACGCCGCGCCCTACATCCTGACGCTGGCGATCATGATCATCACCTGCTCGCCGAAGCGGACGCTGACCGGCGCGCCCGCCGAACTCTCGATCACACGGTAACACGCACGAGGTCGTCCATGCCCGAGCGCTACATCAAGTCCGAGCCCTATGCCTGGCCCTACAATGGTGATCTCCGCCCCGAGAACACCGCGCTGATTATCATCGACATGCAGACCGATTTCTGCGGGGTCGGCGGCTATGTCGACAAGATGGGCTATGACCTCTCGCTGACACGGGCACCGATCGAGCCGATCAAGCGGCTGCTCGCGGCGATGCGCAAGCAACGCTTCCACATCATCCATACCCGCGAGGGCCACCGCCCCGATCTCTCCGACCTGCCCGCCAACAAGCGCTGGCGCTCGCGCCAGATCGGGGCCGGCATCGGCGATCCCGGCCCGTGCGGACGCATCCTGGTGCGCGGCGAGCCGGGCTGGGACATCATCGAGGAGCTGGCGCCGCTGCCGGGCGAGCCGATCATCGACAAACCCGGCAAGGGCTCGTTCTGCGCCACCGATCTGGAGCTGATCCTGCGCGTGCGCGGCATCGAGAACATCGTGCTGACCGGGATCACGACCGACGTCTGCGTCCACACCACGATGCGCGAGGCCAACGACCGCGGCTTCGAATGCGTCCTGCTGCACGATTGCTGCGGCGCGACCGACAAGAGCAACCACGACCATGCGCTGAAGATGATCAAGATGCAGGGCGGCGTATTCGGCGCGGTCTCGACCTCGGATGCCTTCATCGGAGCGATTTCGTGATCATCGGCGAAACGCCACCGCCCTCGGGCGCCTTCGGCGTCGACGCCGTCGCCATGACCATGCGCTTCGGCGACTTCCTGGCGCTGGACAATGTCGAGCTGAAGGTGCGGCCGGGCTCGTTCCACGCCCTGCTCGGCGAGAATGGCGCCGGCAAATCCACCCTCGTCAAATGCATCATGGGCTACTACCACGCGACCGAAGGCGACATCATCGTCGGCGGCCGCGAGCAGGCGATCGCCAACCCGAAGGATGCCCACGCGCTCGGCCTCGGCATGGTCTACCAGCATTTTACGCTGGTGCCGGCGATGACGGTTGCCGAAAACCTCGTGCTGGCGCGCGATGACGTGCCGGCCGTGGTGAACTGGCCGAACGAGATGAAGGAGTTGGAGGCGTTCTTGGGCAGCATGCCCTTCAAGGTACCGCTCTCCGCAAAGGTCTCCGACATCTCTGCCGGCGAACGGCAGAAGTGCGAGATCCTCAAGCAGCTCTATCTGAAGCGGCGCTTCCTGATCCTGGACGAGCCGACCTCGGTGCTGACCCCGGCGGAAGCCGACGAGGTGCTCGGCATGCTCCGCGACATGGTTGTGAAGGGCGAGCTGACCATCCTGATGATCACGCACAAGTTCCGCGAGGTCATGGCGTTTGCCGATGACGTCACCATCCTGCGCCGCGGCAAGCTCGCCGGTGCCGGCAAGGTTTCCGAGCTGACGCCGGACGCGATGGCCCGCACCATGATCGGTGCCGAGGAGTTGACGGTGCAGCCGCCGCGCACCGGCGAAGCCGGTCAGGCCAGGCTGGAGCTGCAAAAGCTCCGCGCCCTGGACGATGCGGGCGCCGTTGCCGTGCACGATGTCTCGCTCACCGTTCGCGCCGGCGAGATCGTCGGCATCGCCGGCGTTTCCGGGAATGGCCAGCGCCAGCTCGTCGAGGTGCTGGCCGGCCAGCGCGAGGCCGAGAGCGGGGAGGTGCGCGTCGCCGGCGATCTCTATCACGCAAGCCGCGAGGAGATGCGGCGGCACAGGATGTCGCTGCTGCCCGAGGAGCCGCTGAAGAACGCCTGCGTCGGCGGCATGAGCGTCGCCGACAACATCGCCTTTCGAGAATTCGACCGCGCACCCTTTGCAAGTGGCGGCTGGTGGCTCAATCGTAGCGCCTTCCGGAGCGACGCCAGGAAGAAGATCGGCCAGTACAAGATCAAGACCCGCACGCCCGATACGCCGATCTCGGCGCTGTCGGGCGGCAACGTGCAGCGGGCTGTACTGGCCCGCGAGCTCGGCGGCGACGTCGAAGTGCTGATCGCAGCCAATCCCTGCTTCGGCCTCGATTTCGCGGCGGTGGCGCAGATCCACGCCGAGATCATGGCCGCGCGCAACCGCGGCGCCGCCGTCCTGCTCGTCAGCGAGGACCTCGACGAGCTGCTCGAACTATCGGATAGGCTCGTGGTGATGTTCCACGGCGAATTCGTGTATGAAGCGCGGACCAGCGAAGCCGATCTCACGGTGGTCGGCCGCCACATGGCGGGGCACTGAACGGAGGATCGATGGGCGATGCATCCGGGCGGGACGAGCACTTTCTGCGCCTGTCTTTCGCGGTCGCCGGCCGTTCCCTCACCCATGGCAACCACCCCTTCGGCTGCATTGTCGTCGATGCGGACGGCAAGGTGCTGATCGAGGCTGAGAACGGCTACATGCCGGATCACGACGGCACCGCGCATGCCGAGCGTCTCGCAGCCACCCAGGCCAGCCGTACACTCGACCGCGAGGTGCTGGCGAAGGCCACGCTCTATTCCTCAGCCGAACCCTGCGCGATGTGTGCCGGCGCGATCTACTGGGCCGGTATCGGCCGTGTCGTCTATGGCCTCAGCGAGCATCGCCTGCGCGGCATCACCGGCAACCATCCGGAAAATCCGACGCTCAACCTGCCATGCCGCGACGTCTTTGCCAGCGGCCAGCGGCCGACGGAGGTCGTCGGGCCGCTGCTCGAAGACGAAGCCGAAGCGCTGCATGTCGGCGTTTGGACGAAGTAGCAGCACATCCCAAGGGGGACGACACCGTGGAGTGCCGCATTGAGGCAACCATTGCGGCCGCTGCACTCCGCGCGATGGACGACCGACGCGTCCATTGCTCAACATGGCGTCAGGTCTGCACAGCGGGTTCCGATTTGCCTTGGACCGTCACAAATTTGCAACAGCCTTCGGCCGGCAGACGCAATCGCCCCGCCCACGAGGTGCTGTTTGCGGGGTTTGATCGCTCGAAAATCGACGACGAGCGCTGGGCCGAGAGCCTGCCGACGCGTTGAGCAAGGGATGATGCTTTTTCACATCTTACGCCGGGGTTCAAACTGGCCCAGTATTGAGGCACTTCACCCATGCAAGCGCATCAGCGAATGTTAGATCCGACGCCCGACGGCCAGCATTGCGGCGAGCCCCCGCTCCTGAGGACCATCGGCCTCACCAAACGTTATGGCGATTTCCTCGCCAACGATTGCATCGATATCGAGATCCGGCCGAGGGAAATCCACGCGCTGCTGGGCGAGAACGGCGCCGGCAAGTCGACGCTGGTCAAGGCGATCTACGGACTGATCCAGCCCAGCGCCGGCGAGATTCACTGGCAGGGCGAGCGGATCGTGCTGTCCGGTCCGTCCGAAGCGCGCAGCCGCGGCATCGGCATGGTGTTCCAGCACTTCTCGCTGTTCGACAATCTCACGGTTGCCGAGAACGTCGCGCTTGGCCTCGACGGCAAGGAATCCTTCAAGGACATGTCGGCCCGGCTGGAACAGGTGTCGAAGACTTACGGTCTGCCGCTCGATCCCAGGCGTGAGGTGTGGCAACTCTCCGTCGGCGAGCGTCAGCGCATCGAGATCGTCCGCGCCCTGATGCAGGATCCGAAATTCCTGATCCTGGACGAGCCCACTGCGGTGCTGACGCCGCAGGAGGCTGACCAGCTCTTCATCGTGCTGGATCGCCTCAAGGCCGAGGGCCGCGCCATCCTCTATATCAGCCACAAGCTGGAGGAGGTGAAGCGGCTCTGCGACACCGCGACGATCCTGCGCGGCGGCAGGAAGGTCGAGACCTGCAACCCGCGGCTCGAAACCGCCGCCTCACTTGCGCGGATGATGGTCGGCGGCGAGGTCAAGGAGGTGAAGGGCGCATCCGGCCGCAAGACCACCGTGCCGCGGCTCGTCGTCAACGATCTCTCGCTGGCTCCCGTCGAAGCGCACGGCGTGCGGCTCGAGCACATCTCATTCGAGCTGAAGGGCGGCGAGATTCTCGGCATCGCCGGCGTCGCCGGTAACGGCCAGGACGAATTGTTCGCAGCGCTCTCCGGCGAGCGTCTCGCGAAGAACCCCGGAACGGTGGTGATCGAGGGCATCGCCGCCGGTCACCTTTCGATCACCCAGCGGCGCAAGCTGGGGGCGGCTTTCGTTCCCGAGGAGCGGCTCGGCCACGGCACCGCGCCGCGGATGAGACTGTCGGAGAACGCGCTGCTCACCGGCCATGCCGCCAGCGGCATGGTCCATCGCGGCTTCATCGATACGGCGGCCACGCTGAGAACGGTCGACCGCGCCACAGAAACCTTCGACGTCCGCAAGGCCAAGCGCGATCCCGAGGCCGCCAGCCTGTCCGGCGGCAATCTGCAGAAGTTCATCGTGGGACGCGAGATCCTGCGCAATCCCGCGGTACTGGTGGTTAGCCAGCCGACCTGGGGTGTCGACGCGGGCGCTGCCGCCGTCATCCGTCAGGCGCTGCTTGATCTCGCCACCGCAGGCGCGGCGGTACTCGTGACCAGCCAGGATCTCGACGAGCTCGCCGAGATTGCCGACCGCATCGCCGTGATGTTCCACGGCAAGCTGTCGGCTCCGCTCCCGTCACGCGAAGCAAGCCGCGAGAAGCTGGGCCTTCTGATGGGCGGCAGCAGCCTGCAGCCAAAGGAGATCGCGCATGCAGCTGGTGCTTGAGAAGCGTGCCGAGCGCTCCGGCACGATCGCGCTGGTGTCCCCCCTGATCGCGATTGGCCTCACGATCGTGACCATGGTCATCCTGTTCGCGATCCTCGGCAAGAATCCACTGCTTGCCCTGCACGCCTATTTCATTGCGCCCCTCACCGACGGCTATTCGCTGCAGGAGATCGCGGTGAAGGCGACGCCGCTGGTGATGATCGCGATCGGCCTGTCGCTGTGCTATCTCGCCAACGCCTGGAACATCGGCGCCGAAGGGCAATTCCTGATCGGCGCAGTCGCGGGAAGCTGGATCGCGGTGAAGACGCAAGGTACTGATGCCGGCGTCTGGGTGCTGCCGGCTATGCTAGTCCTCGCCGCCGCTGCGGGCGCGCTCTATGCGCTGATCCCGGCGATCTGCAAGGTGAAATTCGGCGCCAGCGAGATCCTGACCAGCCTGATGCTGGTCTATGTCGCCGACCTCTTCCTCGACTATCTCGTGCGCGGCCCCTGGCGCGATCCGCACGGCTTCAATTTCCCGACCACGGCCGAGTTCGATCCGGTCGCGACCGTGCCGTTGCTGATCGAAGGCGGCCGGCTGCATCTCGGCTCGATCATCGCCCTGCTCGTCGTCGCAGCAGCCGCGATCCTGCTCGGGCGCACCATCAAGGGTTTCGAGATCCGCGTGGTCGGCGCTGCGCCGCGCGCCGCGCGGTTCGGCGGCTTCAACGCCAACCAGCTCATCATCCTGACCTTCGCCGTCTCCGGGGCGCTGGCCGGGCTTGCCGGCATCATCGAGGTGGCGGGTCCAGTCGGGCATCTCCAGCCCGGCATCTCGCCAGGCTACGGCTTTACCGCGATTATCGTCGCTTTCCTCGGCCGGCTGAACCCGCTTGGAATATTAATTGCAGGCCTCTTCCTCGCGTTGACCTTTATCGGCGGCGAGCAGGCGCAGATCGCGATGAAGATTCCGCTGGACGTCACCAAGGTCTTTCAGGGCATTCTGCTGTTTTACGTGCTCGCCTGCGACTCCCTCATTCTCTACCGCTTCAAGCTGGTGTTCCCGAACCGAAAGGCGGTGGCCCGTGGAGCTGGTTGAGGCCATCATCCTGGCGGTGCTTGCCGCATCGACGCCGCTGTTGATTGCGGCGACCGGCGAGCTCGTGGCCGAGCGTTCCGGCGTGCTCAATCTCGGCGTCGAGGGCATGATGATCGTCGGCGCGGCCTGTGGCTTTGCCGGCGCGTGGCTGACCGGATCGATCTTGATCGGCGCGCTGTTCGGCATCGTTGCAGGCACGCTGATGTCGCTCGTGTTCGCGCTGATGGCGCTCGGGCTCGCCGTCAACCAGGTCGCAACCGGCCTCGCGCTGACCATCCTCGGCGTCGGGCTCTCCGGCCTGATCGGCGCCGGCTTCGTCGGCGAGCGCATCACGCCGGCCGTGCCCCTCGCCATTCCAGGTCTCACTAATGTCCCCCTGATCGGCCGCGTGCTGTTCGGCGAGAATGGCTTCGTCTATTTCTCGATCGCACTGATCGTCGCGGTGTGGTGGTTCCTGTACCGCACCCGGGCAGGCTTGATCCTCCGCGCCTGCGGCGACAATCACGTTTCCGCGCATGCGCTCGGCTATCCCGTCCTGCGCATCCGCACCCTCGCCGTGATGTTCGGCGGCGCCTGCGCGGGTCTTGCGGGCGCCTATCTGCCGCTCGCTTATACGCCGTTCTTCATTCCGGGCATGACCGCAGGCCGCGGTTGGATCGCACTGGCGCTGGTGGTGTTCTCGTCCTGGCGGCCGGGCCGGCTCGTCATCGGCGCCTATCTGTTCGGCGCGGTGACGATCCTGCAACTGCATGCGCAAGGATGGGGCGTCGGCATTCCCTCGCAATTCATGTCGGCACTGCCTTATCTCGCGACGGTCATCGTGCTGGTCCTGCTCTCCCGCGCGCGCACGGGCGGCTCAACCGCACCGGCCGCGCTCGGCACGGTGTTCGTGCCCGACCGTTAGCTTTCGTTTCGGCAGTGTGCACGATGGGGCGCGCATGCTGCGGATCGTGGCTTCCCCCGAAGTTTGGAGATCGATGATGAGGAAATCACTTCTTGCACTGGCTGCCGGGCTCTTGCTCGCTGCGAGCGTCAGTGCGGCCTCCGCCGCCGACAAGCTGAAAGTCGGTTTCGTTTATCTCGGTCCGATCGGAGACCTCGGCTGGACCTATCAGCACGACCTTGGTCGCCAGGCGCTGGTGAAAGAATTGGGCGACAAGATCGAGACCACTTATCTCGAGAACGTGCCCGAAGGCCCGGACTCCGAGCGAGCGATCGAGCAGCTCGTCCGCGCCGGCAACAAACTGATCTTCACCACATCGTTCGGCTACATGGATCCGACGCTGAAGGTCGCCAAGAAATATCCGAACGTGCATTTCGAGCACGCCACCGGCTACAAGCGCAACCCGAACATGTCGACCTATTCGGCGAAATGGTATCAGGGCCGCTACATTCAAGGCCTGATTGCGGCGAAGATGTCGAAGTCGGGCGTGCTCGGCTATATCGGCTCGTTCCCGATTCCGGAGGTCGTCTCCGGCATCAACGCGACGATACTGGCGGCGCAGACCATCAACCCGAACATCAAGGTCAAGATCATCTGGGCCAACACCTGGTTCGACCCAGGCAAGGAGGCCGACGCCGCCAAGGCGCTGATCGACCAGGGTGCCGACGTCATCATGCAGCACACGGATTCGCCGGCCGCCATGCAAATCGCCAGCGAACGCGGCAAACTGGCCTTCGGCCAGGATTCCGAAATGATCCAGTTCGGGCCAAAGGCCCAGCTGACCTCGATCATCAACAACTGGGGCCCCTACTACATTCAGCGCGTCAAGGCCGAGCTCGCCGGCACCTGGAAGTCCGAGGACACCTGGGGTGGCCTCGACAGCCAAATGTTCACCATGGCGCCCTACACCAACATGCCCGACGATGTGAAAAAAATGGCTGAGGATGCCCAGGCCGCGATCACCGCGGGCAAGCTGCATCCGTTCAAATGCCCGATCGTTGGGCAGGACGGCAAGCCGGTCGAATGCAAGGGCGGCGGTCACCTGGATGACGGCCAGATCCTCGGCATGAATTTCTACGTGAAAGGCATCGACGACAAGCTGCCGGGCAAGTAGCACGCTTCTTGCATTGACTAAATCACCTGCTCCTCCCGGAGGAGGTTCGGAGGGGGTGGCCAGAAGCACCCGGCACTTGTGGCTGCCCCCTCTTTCTCTATTTCGCCCGCTATCCAGCCCGCATGGCCCGCGCCGCGGAACTGTGGCGGCAGATGAGGTCTGCCACATCGAGACCCGGGATCGCACCGTCGATCACCGCCCATTTTCCAGCCACCATCACCCGGTCGGCGCGATGCGCCCCGCACAGCACGAGCGCGGCGAGCGGATCGCCGTGGCCCGAGAAGCGCAGCTCGTCGAGCCGGAACAGCGCAAGATCGGCGGCCTTGCCAACGGCGATGTCGCCGAGTTCCGGCCGGCCCACACATGCCGCCGAGCCCTTGGTGGCCCAGCGCAGCGCATCCTTGTGGCTGACCTTCGTGACGCCATAACGCGCGCGTTGCAGCAGGAACGCGGCCCGCACCTCCTGCATCAGGTTGGATCCGTCGTTGGAGGCCGAGCCGTCGACACCAATGCCGATCCCGACGCCGGCCTCTTCCATGTCGCACACCGGGCAACAGCCCGACGCGAGCAGCTGGTTGCTGCACGCACAATGGCTGACGGTCGTGCCGGCCTTGCCAAGCCGTCTCATCTCGTCCGGATTGAAGAAGATTCCGTGGGCGAGCCAGGTGCGCGCATTGAGCCAACCGCATTGCTCGAGATAGTCGAGCGGACGGCAGCCATACATCCGCTGGCAGAAGCTGTTCTCGTCCTCGGTTTCGGCGAGATGGGTGTGCAGGCGCAAATCGAGCTTGTCGGCGAGGTCGGCCGTGGCGCGCATCAGCGACGTCGTCACCGAGAACGGCGAGCATGGCGCGAGCGCAATCTGCACCATCGCATCCGCGCCGCGCTGATGATGCTTGGCGACCACGCGGGCGCTATCGGCGAGAATGGTGTCCTCGTCCTGCACGACACTGTCGGGCGGCAAGCCGCCGTCGCGCTGCGACAGGTTCATCGAGCCGCGCGTGAGCAGCACGCGCACGCCGAGGCGCTTCGCCACCGCCACCTCGATATCGACGGCGTCTTCGAGTCCGGGCGGGAAGACGTAGTGGTGATCCGTCGTGGTGGTGCAGCCGGAGAGCAGGAGCTCGGACATCGCCACGGTGACGCCGAGCTCGAGCGCTTCCGGCGTCAGCCTTGCCCACAACGGCTAGAGCGCCTGGAGCCAGGGGAACAGCTCGCGGTCCATCGCCGCCGGCAGCGCCCGCGTCAGCGTCTGGTAGAAGTGATGATGGGTATTGATCAGGCCCGGCAGCACGACGTGTTCGCCCGCATCGAACACTGCGACATCGGCGGTTGCGGGCACGCCGCCCGCCGGCACGAGCTCGACGATTCGGCCGCCCTTCACGACAATGCCGCTCTCGGCCCCGTCGGCGAGGATGGCCAGGGGATCCCTGATCCAGGTCGAACTTGCCTCAGTCATGATCCTGCTTCTCCTCACCCACGCTGACGGCGGACCTGCAAGGCCGAGGACGATTGCGTCCTTGCTTCGACTTGTTGTTGCCACTTGGCTCCCGTCTTGCAACACTTCGCTCGGACCATTCAACCGTCGGAAGCGTTGGCGCAGCCATGGACTTGAATACCATCACAGCCGTCGCCCATCCGCAAACGCGCGCGCAGCTGCCCGTTTGGACGGCAGGTGATGCTTGGCTCGCGGGCGGCACCTGGCTGTTCTCGGAGCCGCAAACGCATCTGACGCGACTGATCGATCTCACCGATCTGAAATGGCCGGCACTTGCGATCACAGAGAGCCACCTCTCGATCGCCGCCACTTGCACCATCGCAGAGCTCGATGGACTCGCCTGCCCGTCCGATTGGCTCGCAGCGCCGCTGATCAACCAGTGTTGCCGGGCCTTCCTTGCCTCGTTCAAGATCTGGAAGACCGCGACCGTCGGCGGCAATCTCTGCATGTCGCTGCCGGCGGGACCGATGATCTCGCTGACGTCGGCACTCGACGGCGTCTGCACCATCTGGAAGGCCGGCGGCGGTGAACAGAGGCTTCCGGTCACCGAATTCGTCACCGGCAACCAGCGCAATAGCCTGACGCCAGGCGACCTGCTCCGGCAGATCGACATCCCGCTTCCCGCGCTGAAGCGCCGTACGGCCTTCCGCCAGATCTCGCTGGCGCCGGTCGGCCGCTCGGCGGCGCTGCTGATCGGCAGTCTCGAAGCCGACGATACGCTGACACTCACGGTCACCGCGTCGACGGTGCGGCCAATCCAGCTGCGCTTCCCCAAAGCCCCGGACGCAAGCGCGTTGCGCGCGGCGCTCATGCAGGAGATTACCGATGATCTGTACCACACGGACATCCATGGCGCGCCACTCTGGCGCAAGCACATGACGCTGCGCCTGGCCGAGGACATTCGCGGCGAGCTGCTGGGAGCGATAACCGCATGAGTCTGGAGGTCAATGGCGAGGCATTTTCCCAGGAGCCGCGCGCCGGCCAGTGCCTGCGCACGTTCCTGCGCGAGCTTGGCCATTTCGGCGTGAAGAAAGGCTGCGATGCCGGCGACTGCGGCGCCTGCACCGTGCTGCTGGACGGCGAGCCGGTGCACAGCTGCCTGATCCCGGCGTTCCGGGCCGAGGGCCGCAGCGTGACCACGATCGAAGGCCTTGGCGGCGATCACGGCACGCATCCGATGCAGCAGGCCTTCCTCGATGCGCAGGGCTTTCAATGCGGATTCTGCACCGCCGGCATGATCCTGACCTGCGCCTCGCTGAACCAGGCGCAGCGCACCGATCTCGGCACGGCGCTGAAAGGCAATATCTGCCGCTGCACCGGTTATCGGTCGATCGAGGACGCGATCCTCGGCAAGACCAATGTCGAGGCGAGCGTCGAGGCCGGCGCCGCCTTCGGCCGCAGCCTGCCCGCCCCCGCAGGCCCCGACGTGGTCCGCGGCACGGCACGCTACACCTTCGACACCGCAATCGATGGTCTGCTGCACATCAAGCTGCTGCGCTCGCCGCATGCGCACGCCAGGATCGTCGCGATTGACAAGTCTGACGCGCTGAGCATTCCCGGCGTGCACGCTGTGCTGACGCATGAGGATGCGCCGTCCGTCCTGATCTCGACGGCGCGGCATGAGAAAGACTGGATGGACCCCGAGGATACCCGCGTCCTCGACGATGTCGTCCGGTTCATCGGCCAGAAGGTCGCCGCCGTCGTCGCCGAGACCGAAGCCGCCGCCGAGGCGGCGTGCCGCAAGCTGAAAGTCAGTTACGAGGTCCTGCCGGCGCTGATCGATCCCGAGCTGGCGATGGCCCCGGGTGCGCCGGTCATCCATCCCGACCGCACCACTGCGAACCGCGTTGCCGATGCCCAGCGCAATCTGGTCGCGGAGACGCATGGCGAGTTCGGCGATGTCGCATCGGCCCTCGCCACATCTGCCGCCACCTATGAGGCCACTTTCCACAGTCACCGTGTGCAGCACGCTGCGCTCGAGACCCATGGTGGCCTTGCCTGGCTCGATGATTCCGGCGTGCTCAACGTCCGCACCTCGACGCAAGTGCCGTTCCTGACCCGGCGTGCGCTGTCGGACATCTTCCAGCTCCCCATGGACAAGGTCCGCGTGTTCTGCGAACGCGTCGGCGGCGGGTTCGGCGGCAAGCAGGAGATGTTCGTCGAGGACATCCTGGCGCTTGCCGCGCTGAAGACTGGGCGGCCGGTCAAGCTGGAGCTGACACGCGAGGAGCAGTTCATCGCGACCTCGACGCGGCATCCGATGCGGATCCAAGTCAAAGCCGGCGCTGATGCGGGCGGCAAGCTCACTGCGCTCCAGCTCGACGTGCTCTCCAACACCGGTGCCTACGGCAATCATGCCGGCCCCGTGATGTTCCACGCGCTGGCCGAGTCCATCGCCGTCTACAATTGCCCGAACAAGCGGGTCGACGGCGTCGCCGTCTACACCAACACCGTGCCGGCAGGCGCGTTTCGCGGCTACGGCCTGCCGCAGGCGCTGATCGCGGTGGAAGCGGCGATCGACGAATTGGCGAGGCAGCTCGGAATCAGTCCCTACGAGATGCGCCGACGCAATATCGTGAGGCCCGGCGATCCCATGCTGTCTCCGCCGCCCTCCGAATATCACGACGTGCTCTACGGCTCCTACGGGCTCGACCAGTGCCTCGATCTCGTCGAGCGCGCGATGCAGGCCGATACCCCGCACCCGGAGCTGTCGCCGGATTGGCTGATTGGCGACGGCATCGCGCTGACCATGATCGACACGGTGCCGCCGGCCGGCCACTTCGCCGATGCGACGATCGCGCTCAACGACGACGGAGGCTTCGACCTCACCGTCGGCACGGCCGAGTTCGGCAACGGCACCAGCACCGTGCATCGCCAGATCGCGGCGACCACGCTGGCGACCACCGTCGACAAGATTCGTCTGCGCCAGTCCGACACCGCCCATGGCGGCCACGACACCGGCGCGTATGGCAGCGCCGGCACCTTCGTTGCGGGCAAGGCGACGCATGCGGCCGCCGTCCAGCTTGCGAGCGAGCTGAAGGCGGCAGCCGCCGGGGCCTGGCTGTGCGATGTGGAGACTTGCGCGCTCGATGCGGACTCCGTCGTCAGCGGCGTCCGCCGCATGCCTTTCACGGAGCTGGCGAAGCTCGCCCGCGAGCGCGGCCGGCCGTTCGCAGGCAGCGGCACGTCCGGCGGCACGCCGCGATCGGTGGGGTTCAACGTGCAGGGCTTTCGCGTCGCGGTGAACAAGGCGACCGGCGAGCTCCGGATTCTCAGGAGCGTGCACGCCGCGGACGCCGGCGTCGTCGCCAATCCCATGCAGTGCCGCGGTCAGGTCGAAGGCGGCGTGGCGCAGGCGCTCGGCGCTGCGCTCTACGAGGAGATGGTGATCGACGCGAGCGGGCGTGTCACCAATCCGAAATTCCGCGACTACCACCTGCCCTCTTTCGCCGACGTCCCGCGCACGGAGGTCTTCTTCGCCGAGACGTCCGACACGATCGGCCCGCTCGGCGCGAAGTCGATGAGCGAGAGCCCGTACAATCCGGTCGCCGCCGCGCTCGGCAACGCGATCGCGGATGCCACCGGCATTCGCTTCACCGCGCCGCCCTTCAAGCCGGACCGGCTGTTTCCGGCGCTCCATGGCAAATTTGGCTAGACGCACGTTTCGGGGGATACATCCATGAGCAACGACGTCCATCCCGTCGACGAGGTCCTGCCGGTCCCGCGCCTGCTCGCGCTCGGGCTCCAGCACGTGCTGGTGATGTATGCCGGCGCGGTCGCGGTCCCCCTCATCATCGGCCGCGCGCTGAAGCTGCCGCCGGAGGATGTCGCCTTCCTGATCAGCGCCGACCTGTTCGCCTGCGGACTTGTGACGCTGGTCCAGTGCCTCGGCTTCCCCGGCGTCGGCATCCGCCTGCCCGTGATGATGGGCGTGACGTTCGCGTCGGTCGGTCCGATGCTGTCGATGGCGGGTTCACCGGACATCGGCCTGCTCGGCATCTACGGCTCCGTGATCGCCGCCGGCCTGTTCGGCATCGTCGTTGCGCCGTTCGTCAGCCGGCTGCTGCCGCTGTTTCCTCCCGTCGTCACCGGCACCATCATTCTCATCATCGGCATCTCCCTGATGCGCGTCGGCATCAACTGGGCCGGCGGCGGCCTGCCGACGCTGACGAAGGTGGTCGACGGCGTTTCCGGCAGCTTTCCCAATCCAGCCTATGGACAATTGCAGGGGCTCGGCATCTCGCTGTTCGTGCTGCTCTTCATCCTCGGCCTGATCAAATGGGGCAGCGGGTTTCTTGCCAACGTCGCCGTGCTGCTCGGCATCATCGCCGGCGCGGTGCTCGCGAGCATTCTGGGCGTGATGCATTTCGAGAAGGTCGCCGCCGCCCCCTGGGGCGCACTCGTGATTCCCTTTCGCTTCGGCATGCCGCAATTCCACCTGGTGCCTGTCATCACCATGTGCATCGTCATGATCGTGGTGATGATCGAATCGCTCGGTATGTTCCTGGCGCTCGGCGAGATCACCGGCAAGGCCGTCGACCGCGAAGCCTTGAGCCGCGGCTTGCGCGCTGACGGGCTCGGCACGCTGCTCGGCGGCATCTTCAACACGTTTCCCTATACCTCGTTTTCGCAGAACGTCGGCCTCGTCTCAGTCACGGCCGTGCGATCGCGCTGGGTGACGGTCACGGGCGGCTGCATCCTGCTCGTGCTCGGGCTGTTGCCGAAGCTCGCTGCGCTGGTGGAGGCGGTGCCGCTGGTCGTGCTCGGCGGCGCCGGCCTCGTGATGTTCGGCATGGTGGCGGCCACCGGTGCACGCATCCTGGCCTCGGTCGATTTCCGCAACAACCGCTACAATCTCTTCATTGTCGCGATCTCGATCGGCTTTGGATTGATCCCGCTCGTTGCTCCCGGTTTTTTCCGCAATCTGCCGCACAATCTGCACCCGCTGCTGGAGTCCGGCATTCTGCTCTGCGCGGTCGTGTCGGTGCTGCTCAATGCCTTCTTCAACGGATTGAGCGGTGGCGCTGCCGCCGAGGCCGACGCGGCGTCAGCCGCCGCATCGGCACAGCATGTCTAAAGCGCGATGCGACTAGGATGAATCGTCATCGTGCTTTAGTTGATTGTTTGAGCATGATCTTGTCGGAAAACCGCTACGCACTTTTCCGGATCATGCTCTAGCTGCCGCGATAGGTCGAGTAGCTCCAGGGCGTGACCAGCAGCGGCACGTGGTAATGGCTTTCCGGCTCGCTGATCGCAAAGCGCAGCGGGATCTCGTCGAGGAAGGGCGGATCGGACAGCGGCACGTTGCGCGCGGCGTAATATTTGGCGACGCTGAAGCGCAGCTCGTAGCGGCCGATCGGCAGCGGACGGCCGCCGATCAGCGGCTGGTCGGTGCGGCCATCGGCATTGGTCACCGTGCGCGCGATGACGCGGTTCTCGCCAAGGCTCGCGAGCTCCACGAGCTCGATCGGGATGCTAGGTGCGGGCTTGCCAATCTGGTTGTCCAGCACATGGGTCGAAAGCCGGCCGTGCACCTTCAGCCTGTCGTCGGCGGCGACCAGCTGGTCGAGCCGCAGCGCCGAGATGCGGCCGATCTCCTCGATCGCACGCCTTATCTCGGTCTTGGCGATGTTGAGCAGCCGCGCCTCGAAGTCGCGCAGCACGGAATCCTTGGTGTGACGGCGCACGCAGACGATGTAGGGGAAGCCGAACTTGTCGCGGTAGGCGTTGTTGGCCCGCTCGAACGCGGAATATTCGGCATCCGACAGCCGGTCGAGCCCAGCGCTGTTCTGCTCGTCGGTCGATTCCGCGGTGAGGCCCGCGGCGCGCTGCGTCTTGTTGGCGAGATCGGGATGCGCCCGGATCAGCGCCAGCTGCACGTCAGGCTCGGCACTCTGGATCGCGGCCATCAGCGCGGCGTGCAGCTCGTTGATGCCGGCGAACGGCCGCTTTGCCGCGAGCTGCTCGGCGATCCACGGCGAATATTCGACGACGTTGGCGAGCGCCGCGACGAAGTCGGCCGTGGTTGCAGCGTTGAGATCGGCCAGCGAAATCTGCGACATCATCTCACCCGATCTCGAATGCGTCGGCGGCAAGATGGGCGTGCTTCTCGTGCCAGTGCTGCGCGATCTGCAACCGGGTCGGCACCCAGACGCGCTCGTGCTTGCCGATATAGTCGAGGAAGCGGATCAGGCCCGCTGCGCGGCCCGGCCGGCCGGCGAGGCGGCAATGCAGGCCGACTGACATCATCTTAGGCGCGGTTTCGCCCTCCGCGTAGAGCACGTCGAAGGCGTCCTTCAGATAAGTATAGAACTGCTCGCCCTCGGCAAATCCTTGCGGGTTGATGAACCGCATGTCGTTGGCATCGAGCGTATAGGGAATGATGAGCTGCTTGCCGCTGGCGCCCTTGACCCAATACGGCAGATCGTCGGCATAGGAGTCGCAGAGATAGAGGAAGCCGCCCTCCTCCATCAAGAGACGGTTGGTGTTGATCGAGGACCGCCCGGTGTACCAGCCGAGCGGCCGCGCCCCCGTCGCCTCGGTATGCACGCGGATGGCCTCGGCGATCTCGGCGCGCTCCTGCGCCTCGGTCATGTCCTTGTGCTCGATCCATTTCAGGCTGTGGCTGGCGATATCCCAGCCCGCCTCCTTCATCGCAGCGACAATCTCGGGATTGCGCTTGAGCGCAGTGGCGACGCCGAACACCGTGGTCGGCCAGGTCCGCTCGTTGAACATCCGCCACAGCCGCCAGAAGCCGGCGCGCGAGCCATATTCGAACATGGATTCGATGTTGGCGTGGCGCTGGCCGGGCCAGGGCTGCGCGCCAAGCACGTCGGACAGGAAGGCCTCCGAGGCGCGATCGCCGTGCAGGATGTTGTTCTCGCCACCTTCCTCGAAATTGACGACGAACTGCACCGCGACCCGCGCGTCACCAGGCCATTGCGGATGCGGCGGATTGCGGCCGTAGCCGCGGAGATCGCGCGGGTAGCGGGGCTCGGTCACTCAGACTTCCTCGAAGCGGATCGGCAGCGCGCCCTTCCACAGCACGCTCTTGCCCAGCGTTGCGAGGTTCTCCAGGCCCGAGGTCAGCGTGATGAAATGGTTGCCGGCGAGCTGGCCCATCTTGCTCGCGAAGTGCACGCCGCCATAGGCCAGCAGGATCTCGGTTTCGCTGATGCCGCCGGGATAGAGGATGATCTGGCCGGGGGCGGGATAGCTGGTGTGGTTCTCGTAGCCGACGCCGAAGTCGAGGTCGCCGAGCGGCATCCACACGCCCTCGCCGCTCCAGCGCACATGGATGATGTGGCTTTCGAACGGCAGCGCCTTGCGGAAGGCGGCGACGGTCTTGGGCGCCGCCTGCTCCTCGAAACGGGCATCGAAGGTGAAATCGCCGGCGCGGATAACGAGTTTGCTCATCTCATCTCTCTGGATCGGGGGCGATGCGCCCCGCGGGGAACTTTCAGCAAAAAGCACTCCCGACCGTTTCGCGCAAGTGGCGCGGGAGGCTCTCGTATGAGTTGGGCACGCCACCCGGCCTGCCCGATCGCCTGAAAGCTCGTTGCCATTGAACCGGATTGCAGGAGGTGAGTCCACCGGCAGAATTGCCGGGTAAAGGGGCGCCGGCGCCAACGACGTCTGGCGCGCTCCAGCGCGACAATGCAGCTCTCCCGTGTCCCGGACAAGCTGCAGCGCGCAAGCGTTGCGGCGCAGAGCCGGGACCTAGGTAACGCGGCAATTGCGGATGGATGGGCCCCGGCTCGGCAGCGCATCGTCGAACCGGACGATGCTTCGCATCGCCGGGGGGACGCTGCGCTGCGTCCGGGGCACGAGAGAGTGTAGCGCTCGCACTCTCCTTCTCGTCGTTGCGAGGAGCCCTTGCGACGAAGCAATCCAGAATCCCGCCGCGGAAAGATTCTGGATTGCTTCCGCCTTCGCCAAAGGCTTCGGCGGACAAGTCGCTGCGCTCGCAATGACGGAGTGTGAGGCGACGCTGCGTTCTCCAAGTAACACTTGTCGTTCCCTACGAAGGCAAGGAATCCAGCACGCCGCGCCCCCCTCGTTTCAATCACTGGCGTCTCGGCGTACTGGATCGCCCGCCTTCGCGGGCGATGACAGCGAGTGTGGAGGTGCAGACATGCCTTCGCATTCTCGCGGCTGATTTCGCCCGAGCTTTGCTTGGTCACTTCACCCTCTTTTCCAAGAGGGCGCAGGGAAGGCCGGGTGCCGGCGGCACCCGCGGTCCGCTGCGCGAAAAGCACACGCAGGAAGAACCGCACAGCAGCATACAGGTGAAGCCCAACACACGGCCTTCCCTGCGCGATGGTCGGACGGCTTATGCCGCGCTCTCCTGGGAGCCGAGTTCCCTCTGGCCTCCCTCGCTCCTGCGAAAGTCACCGGCACCGCGCCGGTTGACGCGAGCGCCGCATTCGCGAGAGCTTGACCGTAGCAACGACGGCCAGGACCACACGGTTTTGCCGTACGCGCGGTCCGTTGGCGCCGCAGGGTTCGACGGCGCTGTGCACGTTGCCATCGAAATGCCGGCGCGACGAACCTGACAGCGCCGCTCGTCCGTACGAAGCCTCGGGCTCACGGAGAGCAATCCGCCCTGCCCTCAGCTCTCGTACACGACGCTGCCGCGTCCACCGCAAGCCCGGCTCGCGACAATGACGACCTCATGATCGCCCCTCGAGATTGAGCCGGGATGGGCGACACATACGATATTTCCGAATTTCGGTAAAGCGGAATATTTTTATGCGGGCAGGTTGACAGAGAAGCGAAACACCCTGCTCTCGTAGCCCGGATGGAGCGCGGGCGTAATCCGGGACAATTCGAGATGCCGCGCGAGCGGACCCGGATTTCGCTTCGCTCCATCCGGGCTACGGGAGATGGGATTCAAACGCTCCCCGGCTAGTACAATCCGGGGCTTCCGGGCTCCGGCCGCTCAGTATGGTGCGTAACGATAGCCCGGATCGTAGTAGTAGCCGGAACCGCCGTAGTAACCAGGGCCGCCGTAGTAACGCGGGCCATAGCCATAATAATAGCGGTTTTCATAATATTCGCGGCGGCGGCTCTCGGCGATCGCGCCTCCGATCAGACCTGCGGCCATGCCCATGAAGGCGAGACCCGCGGCATTCGGCCCGCGTCGATGATAATGGCGACGCCGGTGTGCGCTGAAATCGGTGACGTCGGAGGCAGCCTGGCCGGCAACGGCCGCATTGACAGCCGACTTGGCGGCCGGGCTTCCGGCCGAAGCCGCTGCAGACGGGGATGCGGAAGCCGCAATCAGGGCGAGGCCTGCGAGCGCGACCACGATCGTGTTGCGGCCGGCTGCGGAAATCACGGGTCCAATACTCATGTTCGAATTTCCTCTGTTCTCGCCCAAAGAAACATAAGCAAACGATCTATAATCCGCAAACCACTGAAATGGTTTCATGATCGCGGCGATCTGCCACGCTTTGAACGATTGTAAATCCCGAACGATCAGACCCAGCTTGAACCAGGCAACCTGAGCGGTTAATGAACAGCCGCGCCGTTTTCGGCCGCCGTAAGCGTTTACGTGAACCAACGCATCAACCGACGCCGTCGGGATCGATGCCATTTTCCAGGTTCAACGAGATCGACGCGTCCTTTCCTAGAGAAACCAGATCCTAGAGAAACCAGATGATTGTGGTTCGCAAACTACCGGCGCGCTATGCGCCGATCGTGACGCCATTCGTGCTGTCCATCCTCATGACGGCGGTGGTATCGGTCATTTCGACGCTGCGGAGCCTGGGGGCAACGCCGGCGTTCCTGGCGACCTGGCCGGGCGCCTGGGGACTGTCCTGGCTCGTCGCCTTCCCGACCCTGCTCGTGGTCTTGCCGCTGGTCCGCCGGGTCGTGGCCTGGCTCGTCGAGGCGCCACCCGGCCGGTAACCTCGCCTACGACAGCGCCCCCAGCACGCCTCTTGTCGCCTTGTCGATTTCCTCGACATAGCGGCGGCGGGCGAAGCTCTCGGTGAGGAAGCCGACAACCTTGCGGCTGTCGGTGGAATCGACCACCGCCAGCATCTCCGCCTCGGCTTCGTCGAACACCGCCATCGCCGACTTCACGTTCATTTCCGGGATCAGCACGATGTCGATCAGGCGGGCGAGCTCGATCACCTGGATGTCGTCGGCGATGGTGTCGAGGTCGCTGGAGAACAAATCGGGCAGCAGGACGAGGCCGATATATTCGTCAGCATTGTTGACGATGACGATTCCCGGCCGCGAGCCGAGCGCGAACTCGCGGCGCGCGGCGGCGATCGTCGTGGTCGAGGGCACCTTGCCGACGTCCGAGCGCATCAGGCGCTCGACCGTGAGATTGCGCAGCCAGCCGACGTCGTTGGCGCTGCGGATGGTCTCGCCGCGCAGATGCAGGCGCCATGTCGAGAACGAATGGCCGAACATGAAGCGCACGCAGATCGAGGTCACGATGCAGCCGGCCAGCACCACGGCGGTGACGTCGACGTTACGTGTCATCTCGAGCACGAGGAACGACATCGTGAGGGGGCCGCCGACGATGGCGACGCCGAGCGTCGCCATGCCCGTCAACATCGCCACCAGCGGATCGATCGCGAAGTTCGGGCTGATGAGCAGCAGCACCGCGGCAAAGAACTTTCCGATCAGGCTGCCGACGAACAGCGAGGCGAAGAACAGGCCGCCGCGAAAGCCGGAGGCGAGCGAGATCAGGCAGGCCGTCACCTTCAAGGCGATGATCAGCGCGATCAGGCCGATCGTCATGTCGTGGAAGAGATCGAGCACCATGGCGCCATGGCCGGCCGCGAGAACCTGCGGCGTGATGATGGCGAACCCGCCGACGATGAGCCCGCCGATCACAGGACGCAGCCAGACCGGCATCCAGGCGAACAGCCGCTCGAACATCGGCGAGGAGCGCATCACGGCGATGCCGACGCCGCTGGTGATGAGGGCGAGCCCGATCAGTGCCAGATATTGCTCGACGCCGACGGCGCTGACCTTCGGTATCTCCAGCGAGTATGGCGCGCCGCCCAGCCATTGCGCGGTCAAGGCGCCCGCGAGGGAGGCGGCGAGGATCGGCGCGGCACTGCCTACGGCATAGACGCCGACGATCAGCTCGCAGGCATAGAAGGCGCCGGTGATTGGCGCGCCGAACGCCGCCGCGATCGCCGCCGCGGCCCCGCAGCCGACCATCAGGCGCAGATCGTTGCGGCGGAGATTGAAGAATTTGCCGATCAGCGAGGCGATGCCCGAACCGATCTGGGTGTAGCCCGCCTCGAGGCCGACGGAGGCGCCGCAGCCGTTCGAGATCAGGGTCTGGCCTGCGACCACCCCGCTGTCGCGCATCGACAGATTGCCGCCCCGCAGCGCGTTGGCCTCGATCGGATCGACCGCGTTCGATATCTTCATGCGCCGCCGCGACCATTCCATGATTCCGAGCGCCAGCCCGCCGAGCGCAGGCGCGATCAGTGCCGCCCATGGGCTGACGCTCGCGTGGGCCGACAGGTGGACGTCAATGGGAATGCCGTAGATCACGACATGCGCGATCTGCGCGATGTGGGCCATCAGCGTCACGACCGCGCCCGCGAGCGTGCCGATCACGAGCGCCAGCGGGATCAGGTAGAACTCGTTGCTGCGCAGCAGGGCGCGCAGCCGAACCATGGTGCGGTTCGTCTTCTTGCGATCGACGAGATGTTTGATCCGCACTAACACCGTTTCGCCGCCCTACCCTTCCGACAGGCCGTAGCCGGCCATGCGCTGACGGACCCGCTCGATTTCCTCGCTCGGGAGCAGCGGCGGTTGTCCGATCTGCAGACAGCCGTGATATTGCCGCGCCAGCGTCTCGACCTCGACCGCCAGCCACATCGCCTTGTCCAGGGTCTTGCCGATCGCGATCATGCCGTGATGATCGAGCAGGCAGGCGAGCCGGTCCTCCAGCGCCCGCACCGCGTGCTCGGACAGCTCCGCCGTTCCGAACGTCGCGTAGGGCGCGCAGCGGATGCTGTCGCCGCCCGCCGCCGCGATCATGTAATGCACGGGCGGGATCTCCATGCCCATGATCGCCAGGATGGTGCAATAGGTCGGATGGGCATGCACGACGGCGTTGACGTCGGGCCGCGACTTCAGGATGTCGCGATGAAAGCGCCATTCGCTCGACGGCTTCTGGTTGGGCGCGTGCGAGCCGTCCATGGCCATGAAGACGATCTGGTCCGGACGCATGGCCTCATAGGGCAGGCTGGTCGGCGTGACCAGGAGGCCGTCCACATGCCGGACGCTGATATTGCCCGATGTGCCCTGGTTGATGCCGAGCGCGTTCATGCGCCGGCAGGCGTCGATAATGGCCTGTCTCTTGCCGAGCTCGTCCGCTGTCATCGACATGTCGATTTCCTGTCGAGGGCTTATTGGACCGAGTTACGTCAAAGCAACGTGACAGTGCAAGCGAAAGCGTCCCGGATCCCGTGACACTCCGGCCGAACGGGATAGCGACAGGTTAACAGATTGTCGCAGCTACCAGGGCAGGCCGGTCCGGACCGCCGCGACCCCGTTGATGACGAACTGCACGGAATAGGCGGCGAGCAGCATCCCGAGGACGCGCGAGAGCAATAACAAAAGTTAAGGCTGGTGCGGAGGCAATGAGATCGAGCGGTGCAATCGCGAAGCAACCATTCCCGACGATTGCCGTTTCACTGTGCATCGATACACGAACAGAAGCAGCCGAAGCAATTGCACGAGCCCCGTTCCAGAATTGATCCGCACGATCCCGTTGCCTGCAGCGGTTGGGCGCTTCGATTGGGGACAAACGTCAGAGAGCTCAAGGCGGCGATTCATCAATTCGGCAGCGCAGCGGATGCCGTGGCGTACGGCCTTCAGCAGTGGCGGCGTAGCGCCTCGCGCGGGCAGTGGCAGGGGCGCAGCGGCGCACCGCAGATCGGCATTCTCTCCGATTCCCTGGTCGCGCGCGGCGAACAACTCGCCGCGGTTTCGATGGTCTGCGTCAATGCGATCGGCCTTGTCGCCGGCGCCGTGCCGCGGATTCTGCCCGCGGCGCCGGAAGCCGACATCGATGCCTATCTGGACGGGCTCGACGGCCTCTTCGTCGGCGGCGGACAGACCAACGTCCATCCGTCCCGCTATGACAAACAGTCGACGAGAAGCGTGACGGCCCGTTCGACGAATTCCGCGACGAGGTCGCGCTGCGCCTGATCCCGCGGGCGCTGGCGCGGGGCATCCCCGCTCTGTTCATCTGCCGCGGCTTCCAGGAGCTGAACGTCGCTTTGGGCGGCACGCTTTCGAAGGAGCCCGACGATTTGCCTGAGGAACAACGCCATGGCACGCCCGACGCGGACAACGAGGATGCCCGCTATCGGCTGCGGCAGAAGGTGGGCTTGCGCAAGGGTGGCGTCCTGCAGCAGATCTGCGGCGCGGATTCGATTCTCGTGAATTCGCTGCACAGCTTCCTGATCGCCGATCTCGCACCGGGCCTCGTCGCGGAGGCCGTCGCCGACGACGGCTCGATCGAGGCCGTCAGCGTCGAGAGCGCCAGCGATTTTGCGCTCGGCACGCTTTTTCATCCCGATTATTGGGCGAGCTCCGACCACGCCTCGGCGCGCATTCTGTCAGCCTTCGGGGACGCGGTTCGCCGCCACGCCAGGGCGCAGGGGGCGGCATAGGCCGTGCACCGCTACCGCTTTGGCATCGAGGAGGAATACTTCTTGGTCAACCGCCAGTCCGCGGCGCCGCGATCCGAGCTGCCCAAGGCCTACATGGCCGCGGCGCAGAAGCGCCTTGGCGAGCGGCTGACCACCGAGATCCTGCAATCCCAGATCGAGGTGGCGACCCCGCCGCTGACGTCTTCGGTCGATGCGCTGGCCGAGCTCGCGCGTTATCGCGCGGTGCTCACCGAGGTCGGCAAGGACCACGGCGTCGGCATCATCGCGGCCGGCACACACCCGCTGGCGCAGCCGCAGCAGCAGCGCATGACGCGCAAGCGCCGCTACAGCAAGGTCATCAGCGAGCTCGGAATGGTCGGCCTCGGCAACCCGATCAGCGGACTGCACGTCCATGTCGAGGTGCCCGAGCCCGATTTGCGCGTCGAGATCATGCACCGCCTGGTGCCGTTCCTGCCGCTGCTGCTGGCGCTCTCGACCTCCTCGCCGTTCTGGTGCGGCTACCCGACGGGATTGCTGGGCTACCGCAATGCCGCCAACGATGCCCTGCCCCGGACCGGCTTTCCCGAGATGTTTCGGAACCTGTCCGAATACGAGACCTACGTGAAGACCTTGGTCGATGCCGGCATCATCCCCAACGCCACCTATGTCTGGTGGGCGTTGCGGCCCTCGTTGCAGCATCCGACGCTCGAGCTGCGCATCACCGATTGCTGCACGGCGATTGCGGATTCGGTGGCGATCGCGGCGCTGTTCCGCGCGCTGGTCCGCCACGCCGTCCACCATCCCGAGCTGAACGCCACCTATTCGGCCGTGCACCGCGCGCTGGTCGAGGAGAATCGCTGGCGCGCCCAGCGCTACGGAACCGACGGCACCTATATCGACCTGGTCTCGTTCGAGCCGGTCTCATTCAGAAGCTGGCTCGATGCAGTGATCGCCATGGTGGCACCCCACGTCGATCATCTCGGCATCGAAGACGACATCCAGCATCTGAAGTCGATCCCCAAGCGCGGCACATCGGCCCACCTTCAGCTCGAATATTTTCGCGGCTTGCGCAAGTTCGGCCACTCGCCGCGGGAAGCAATCAGCGACGTGACGAAATGGCTGCGGACTTCCACCGAAGCCGGAGACTTCACCGCCCGGGGCGGCGAGCCGAAAGCGCAAGCGGTGCGGCAACCGCTGACCGACCTGGTCTGACGCCGCGGCCGCATGGAACGAGGTTTCGACCGCCGACTTAGCTCAGCGTGATAGCAATGGACAATCGTGGAGACCAATCATGAGCGACAGCGGCATTAGCATGCTCCTGGGCCACGCCTCGGCCCAGATGCTTTGGCTCTGGTTCATCGGCGCGTTCGTGCTCGGCGGGGCGCTCGTTTACGGCGTGATGAAGGCGGGCAACTTGCGCCGCAGCGAGCGGGCGCAGCTCGATCGCAACACCGAGGCACGGCAGCGCCAGGAAGATCCCTACAAGCGCCCGACCTGAGCCTTCGCCGGTTGCAGTTTGGAACTTTCGTTCATGGAGCGGCTTTGATCGCCTGAGGATTGAGGAGGGCGAGGCCTTCCCGTGTTACCTCATGAGGAGGACGTATGGCTAAACGAGCGAAGAAACGCACGACAAAGAAGACCGCGGCGCGCCGGCCGCGTCAGGCGCCGAAGATGCTCAGCGACCTGTTTCTGGAGACGCTGAAGGACATCTATTTCGCCGAGAACAAGATCATCAAGACCCTGCCCAAGATGGCCAAGGCCGCGAATTCCAAGGAGCTTACGGCCGCCTTCAACAAGCATTTGCGTGAGACCCAGGGCCAGGTCAAACGGCTCGACCAGATCTTCAAGATGCTGGGCAAGCCGGCACGCGGCAAGCCGTGCGAGGCCATCAACGGCATTGCCGATGAAGGCGCCGAGATCATGAAGGAGTTCAAGGGCGCGCCGGCGCTCGATGCCGGACTGCTCGCGGCGGCGCAGTCGGTCGAGCATTACGAGATCTCCCGCTACGGCACGCTGCGCACCTGGGCCGAGGAGCTCGGCATGCAGGACGCCGCAAGGCTGCTCCAGGAGACGCTGGACGAGGAAGAGGCGACCGATCGCACGCTGACCGAGCTCGCCACCTCCGTGATCAACCTCGAAGCGGAACAAGAGTACCGCGCCGCAGCCTGACCCGCCCTGCCAATGAACGGAACGTCGCGGCCATGCCGCGGCGTTCGCTTGCCTTGATCGCACGGCGGCGCATAACACGTCAGCGCCACTGCACTGGATTTCCGTACTGGATTTCCTTGGAACCGGCCCCATATGCAGGCTTTCCCATCCCAGAGCCCGCATCATGCAACCCAAAAATCCCCTCGACTGGATGCTGTCCGAAGCCCTGGACTCGCTGACCCGCGCCGATCGGCTGCGCCAGCAGTTCGGCCGCCAGGAAGCCTGCTGGGAGCCGCCGATCGACGTGCTCGAGACCGAGCGTGAACTCCTGATCCTGGTCGCGCTTCCCGGCGTCAATCCGGACAATGTCGAGACCGTCATCCATGACGGCGTGCTCGTCATCTCGGGTCAGCGCACCCTCCCGCCGGAGCTTCGCAACGCCCGCATCCATCGGCTCGAGCTGCCGCAAGGGCGTTTTGAGCGCCGCATTGCGCTTCCCCTCGGCCGTTACGCCATCAGCCGCTTCGTGATGGACGGCTGCGTCGCACTGCGCCTCGCGAAATCCTGAGGTCGATCATGGCCACCGAACAGATGAACAACGAACAAGCCAATAACGACGTGAAGATCCCCGACGATGCACTGATCATCGTCCCCGTGCGTGAGATGGTGCTGTTTCCTGGCGCGATCGCGCCGATCACGATCGGCCGGGCGAAGTCCATTGCCGCCGCGCAGCAGGCGCTGCGCGAGCAGCGGCCGATCGGCATCGTCCTGCAGCGCAGTCCCGAGACCAATGACCCCGGGCCGGACGACCTCTATAGGGTCGCGACCATCGCCAACATCGTGCGCTACATCACCGCGCCCGACGGCACCCATCACATCGTCTGCCAGGGCGTGCAGCGCGCGCGCATCCTCGACTTCCTGCCGGGGACGCCGTTCCCGGCCGCGCGTTTCCAGCAGATCCCCGAGCCGGCCACGACCTCGCCCGAGATCGAGGCCCGCGCGCTGAATCTGCAGCGCCAGGCCATCGAGGCGATCGAGCTGCTGCCGCAGGCGCCGCCCGAGCTCGCCGCGATGTTCCAGGGCACCAGCGCGCCCGGCGCGCTGGCGGATCTGGCAACCTCGTTCATGGATATCAAGCCGCAGGACAAGCAGGAGGTGCTGGAGACCATCGACCTCGCTCTTCGCGTGGAGAAAGTGTCGAAGCACCTGGCCGAGCGGCTGGAGGTGCTGCGCATCTCCAACGAAATCGGCCAGAAGACCAAGGCCTCCTTCGACGAGCGGCAGCGCGAGGCGATCCTGCGCGAGCAGATGGCGACGATCCAGCGCCAGCTCGGCGAAGGCGACGGCAAGCAGGCCGAGGTCACCGAGCTGACGGCTGCGATCGCCAAGGCCAACATGCCGCCGGAGGCGGAGGCGCATGCCAAGAAGGAGCTGCGCCGCTACGAGCGCATGCCGGAGGCTGCCGGCGAGGCCGGCATGGTCCGCACCTATCTGGACTGGCTGATCGAGCTGCCCTGGGCGCTGCCCGCGGAGAAGCCGATCGACATCAAGGAGGCGCGAGCCATCCTGGATGCCGACCATTTCGGCCTGGAGAAGATCAAGAGCCGGATCATCGAATATCTGGCGGTGCGCAAGCTCGCCCCGCAGGGCAAGGCGCCGATCCTGTGCTTCGTCGGCCCGCCCGGCGTCGGCAAGACCTCGCTCGGCCAATCCATCGCGCGCGCGATGGATCGCCCCTTCGTGCGCGTCAGCTTGGGCGGCGTGCACGACGAGGCCGAGATCCGCGGTCACCGCCGCACCTATATCGGCGCGTTGCCCGGCAACATCATCCAGGGCATCAAGAAGGCGGGCGCGAGGAACTGCGTCATGATGCTGGACGAGATCGACAAGATGGGCCGTGGCGTGCAGGGCGATCCTTCCGCCGCGATGCTGGAGGTGCTCGACCCCGAGCAAAACGGAACGTTCCGGGACAATTACCTCGGCGTGCCCTTCGATCTGTCGCGCGTCGTGTTCATCGCGACCGCCAACATGCTCGACCAGATCCCGGGTCCGCTGCTGGACCGCATGGAGCTGATCAGCCTCGCCGGCTACACCGAGGACGAGAAGCTCGAGATCGCGCGGCGCTATTTGGTGCAGCGGCAGCTGGAGGCCAACGGCCTCTCGGCTGAGCAGGCCGAGATCGAGCCGGAAGCCTTGAAGCTGATCGTCAAGGGCTACACCCGCGAGGCCGGCGTGCGTAACCTCGAGCGCGAGATCGGCAAGGTGTTCCGGCATGCCGCGGTGCAGGTCGCCGACGGCACGGCCGCGAAGGTCACGGTGACGGCAAAGGACATCGCCACCGTGCTCGGCCAGCCGCGCTTCGAGGGCGAGATCGCACTGCGCACCAGCGTTCCGGGCGTTGCCACCGGCCTCGCCTGGACGCCGGTCGGCGGTGACATCCTGTTCATCGAAGCCACGCGCGTGCCCGGCAAGGGCGGGCTGATCCTGACCGGCCAGCTCGGCGACGTCATGCGCGAGAGCGTGCAGGCTGCGCTGACGCTGGTGAAGAGCCGGGCCTCTCAGCTCGGCATCGATCCGCAAGCGTTCGAGAAGAGCGACATCCACGTTCACGTCCCCGCGGGCGCAACCCCGAAGGACGGGCCGAGCGCGGGCGTTGCGATGTTCACGGCGCTGACCTCCCTGCTCACCAA
This sequence comes from Bradyrhizobium sp. USDA 223, assembly GCF_044909005.1. Classification (NCBI taxonomy): domain Bacteria; kingdom Pseudomonadati; phylum Pseudomonadota; class Alphaproteobacteria; order Hyphomicrobiales; family Nitrobacteraceae; genus Bradyrhizobium; species Bradyrhizobium sp. USDA 223. The sequence continues at coordinate 998,465 of NZ_JBIYDR010000001.1, read as the reverse complement.
CCGCACGGTGAGGAGTGACACCGCGATGACCGGCGAGATCTCGCTGCGCGGCCTGGTGCTGCCGGTCGGCGGCATCAAGGAGAAGGTGGTGGCTGCGGCTGCTGCCGGCCTGAAGCGGGTGATGCTGCCGGCGCGCAACAAGCGGGACTATGACGACATCCCGAAGAGCGCGCGGGACACCCTCGAGTTCATCTGGCTGGAGCGCGTCGACGAAGCCATCGCCGCGGCGCTCGAGCCGGCTGAAGCCAAGGAAGCGGCGGAGTGAAGGCGATGAAGAAACTGCTGGAAAGAGCGAAGCGGTCGCGGAAGACGCAGCGGCTGCGCCAATTGCTCGATCGCGCGATCGACCGGATTCGCGATGGGCTCGCAGGACGCGAGCCGCGGCTTCAGCCTGTTACGGTCCGAGTGAAGCGCCGCAAGGGTTGAGCCCTCCGTCTCGAACCCTCGCGGCAGCCCCAGACAAAAGGCCCCCTCGTTCGAGGGGGCCTTTGCGTTGTTAGCCCACGGCGTCCTTGGCGGCCTTGACCGGGCGGGCGCGGACGATCTTCCGGGCCGGCTTGGCCTTGAACATCATCTCTTCACCCGTGAACGGGTTGGTGCCCTTGCGCGCCTTGGTCGCGGGCTTCTTGATGACCACGAACTTGGCGAAGCCCGGCACCAGGAACAGGCCGTTCTTCTTGAGCTCCTTGTGGCCGACGTCGGTCAGCGTCTCCATGACGTTCTTGACGTCACGCTTGGAAAGCTCGGTGGCGGTCGCAATCTTTTCGATCAATTGCGATTTGGACATCTGGGTCGGCATCGTGTCTCCTCTGATTCGTTGCCGGTTGCATATTAGACCAACCGTTGAAGGCCTATAGCCTTCTGCACAGTTTTGTCGCGAAATTACGGGCTTTTCTGGCCTGCTGTGACAAAAAACCCTGCTTTTTAGCTACTTCCGGAGCGGAGGAAGCCTCGGGCAGCGGCTTTTGCCTTGTTTCAAAGGCCCGCACGACATCTTGCTAGAACTGATTCGCCGCCTTCGACAAGCGACGACCGGCCCCTTTGTGAAAGGAGGCGCGTGTTTCACCCTGAAAAATAAGGATTGGATCGCGCAGCAGCCGCATTTGCAGATCCTCTCCCTCTCCCCGTTCTTACGGGGGCGCGACGAGCTTTGCTCGCGCTGGGAGGGTCGGGGTGAGGGGCCGCTTCAGCAAAGACGGTGAGAGTTCAGTGCTCGGAGAGTCCCCCTCACCCGGATTGCATCTTCGATGCAATCCGACCTCTCCCCGCAAGCGGGGCGAGGTAAACAAGCTAAACGCGCTCGATGATGATGGCCGGCGCCATGCCGCCGGCGGCGCACATGGTGACGAGACCGCGCTTGAGATCGCGCCGTTCGAGCTCGTCGAGCACGGTGCCGATCAGGATCGAGCCGGTGGCGCCGATGGGATGGCCGAGCGCGATCGAACCGCCGTTGACGTTGACCTTGGCCCGGTCGAGCTTGAGGTCGCGGATATATTTTTCCGCCACCACGGCGAAGGCCTCGTTGATCTCGAACAGGTCGATGTCGTCGATTGTGAGGCCCGCCTTGGCCAGCACCTTGCGCGTTGCCGGCACCGGTGCGTTCAGCATGAGGGTCGGCGAGTCCCCCATGTTGGCCATCGCGACCACGCGGGCCCGGGCTTTAAGGCCATGCGCCTTGGCGTAAGCGGGCGAGGCCAGCAGGATCGCGGCAGCGCCGTCGACGACGCCGGAGGAGTTGCCGGCGTGATGCACGAAGTCGATCTTCAGATCAGGGTACTTTTGCAGGATCAGGCCGCGATAGGTCGTGCCCTTGTCGTCGAGCGCGTAGTCCGCGACGGCGGGAAATGCCGGCTTCAGGCTGCTGAGGCCTTCCATCGTGGTCTGCGGCCGCGGGTATTCTTCATGATCCAGCGCCAGACTGCCGTCCTCGCGGTGAACAGGCACGAGGCTCTTCTTGAAGTGGCCGTTCGCGATCGCATGCGCGGCGCGCTTCTGGCTCTCCAGCCCGAGCGCGTCGACGTCCGTTCGGGTGATGCCTTCCAGCGTCGCGATCGCATCGGCGCAGACGCCCTGATGCGATTGCGGATGCCGTGCCCGCAAGCGCAGATTGCCGCTATCCATCATCATCGGACCGCCGCCGCGGCGTCCCTCCATCGACATCATCTCGCAGCCGCCGGCGATGACGAGATCCTCGGCACCGGCCATGATCGAGCTTGCCGCCATGTTGACGCTGGTGATGCCGCTTCCGCAAAAACGATCCAGCGTCACCGCGCTGGCACGCACGTCGTAGCCGGCATCGAGCGCCGACATGCGGCCGAGATCGCCGCCTTGCGTTGCCACCTGCGCGCTGCAGCCCCAGACGATGTCGTCGACATCGGAGGTATCGATGCCGGTGCGGTCGGCGAGTGCGCGCAGCACGGTCGCCCCGAGCTGCTGCGGATGAATGCCCGACAGGGCTCCCTTGCCGGCCTTGCCGATGCCCCGCGGCGTGCGGCAGGCATCAATGATCAGCGCGTCAGGCATTGGCGTCGTCCTCTTGTTTATGCGTGTGTGAGCGTTGTGAATCAGAGGGACTGGCGAGTCAATGCGCGCTGCCTTCTTCGCCTCTCCCCGCGTGCGGGGAGAGGCCGGATTTTACGCGCAGCGGAAAATCCGGGTGAGGGGGAGCTTCCGCAAACTCAGTAGCAGATGGACTCGCGGAGAGCCCCCTCACCCGGAATTTGCTGGCGCAAATTCTGGCCTCTCCCCGCAGGCGGCGAGAGGCGAAAACACCGAGCCAGCCGCTACGCCCCCGCCGCGTTCTTGGCGATCACGTTGCGGTAGAAGCTGGCGCTGAGCTTTGCCGTGCGGACCTGGGTGTCGAAATTGACGTGGTACAGCCCGAAACGCTTGTTGAGGCCATACACCCACTCGAAATTGTCCATCAGACTCCAGAGGAAATAGCCGCGCACCGGCACGCCTTCGTCGGTGGCGCGCTGGAGCTGGGCGAGATAGTTGCGCAGATACATGATGCGATCGGTGTCGTAGATCTTGCCGTCGGGCGACACCACATCGTCGCCGGAGGTGCCGTTCTCGCTGATATAGATCGCGTCCGTCTTCCAGATCTTCGCCGCCAGCTTCGGCACCCAGTAGATCGTCTCGGGCCCGACGCGCAGCCAGTCCGAATTCATGTGCGGGAACGATTTCGGGATCGGCAGCGGCTTGAAGCCCGCGCCCTGGTCGGAGGCCACGATGTAGTTCTGCGGCGCGTAGATGTTGAGACCGAGAAAATCGACCGGCGAAGAGATGATCTTGAGCTCCGCATCGGTGTATTTCGGCGCGTTGGATCCGGCGTATTTGAGGAAGGCGTCGGTATAGCGGCCCGTCATGATGACGTTGAGATAGCCGGCATTCATCTCGCGCAGCGCGATCTCCGCGGCGCGCACGTTTTCCGGCGTGTCGAACGCAGGCGCGCAGGCATCGATGTTCTCCGCCGGCCCCACCCTGGTGCCGCGGCGGCCATGGGCGCGCACCGCCTGCACTGCGAGCCCGTGCGCCAGCGCGCTGTTGTGCCTGATCTGGTTGACATCGGCTTGCGGCAGCTTCAAGCCCGGCGCGTCGATGCCGACGCCGTAACCGAAATAGACGAAGCGCCCGCTCTCGTTCAACGTGAACACGTTCCTGACGCGGTCGGTGAGGTGCTTTGCGACATAGGCCGCGTAGTCGCCGAAGATCTTGCAGGTCTCGGTCGAACGCCAGCCGCCGAACCGGTCCTCGAGCGATTGGGGCAGATCCCAATGATAAAGGGTCAGCCACGGCTCGATGCCGTTCTTCAGGAGCTCGTCGACGAGACGATTGTAGAAGTCGAGCCCCTTCGGATTGGGCTTGCCGTCGCCCTCCGGAAACAGCCGTGGCCAGGCCACCGAGAAGCGATAGGCCTTGCAGCCGAGTTCCTTGATTAAGGCGATGTCCTCCTTGTAGCGGTGATAGTGCTCGTTGGCGCGGTCGCCGGTGGTGCCGTCCTCGATCTTGCCGGGGATGCGGACGAACTTGTCCCAGATCGAGGCCCCTCGCCCGTCCTCCTCGACCGCGCCCTCGACCTGATAGGACGAGGTCGCCGTGCCCCAGAGAAAGCCCGCCGGAAAACCGCCTGCATTGCGCGGCGGCCGAGCCGGCTTGGCTTCGACGACAAGGGGACTCGCAATCCCGGCTGCGGACAATCCCGCCAGCTTGGCAAACCGGCGGCGCGAGACCCCCTCCGTCATTGATGCTGCTCCACTTCTTTTCGTTTCGGGCCGGCACAATGAACAGTTCCGGGCGATTTGAGAAGCGGGTGGATTCTAGCGTTGACTTGCTCCGATTGAACCGACCAAGACCTGCATCAGCCACTCAATGCCGGCGTCTCTCATCGCCGCCTTGGTTGCGATGGCCCGGATCGTGTCCGGTTTGCGCGCAAAAGGCAGCTCGACGAACACCAAGCCGAAACGGCGCGCGTGGTGCTCCACCAATCGGCGCGGCAAGGCTGCGATCAGGTCAGACCCGGAAAGCTGGGCAAGCGCCATCATGAAATTCGGGACCGTTAACGCGATGCGGCGTTGGAGGCCGCGCTTAGCCAACATGTCGTCGACGAAACCGCGCGGTTCACCACTGAGAGAGACCAGCAGATGTTGCGATTGCGCGAAGGCCGCATGGGTTGGCGCTTTTGACAAGCGATGTCCCTTGCGCATGGCCAGCACAAACTCCTCCTCATAGAGGCTGCGCGCTTCGAACCGCGGTGATACCGAAGGCAGCGGCAACATTGCGACGTCCAGCTCGCGTCTTTCCAGCATGTCGAGGCATTGCTGCCAAGGCTCTCCGGTCGCGCCGTCGCGCGGCGCGGGCATCAGGTGGATCAACCCGATGTCAATGTGCGGCGCGGCAGCTGCGATCGACCGCAACAGCGGACCGGTAGCCGAGACCAGCACCGCATCGGGTGCGCCAATGGTGAACCTGCGGCTGCTCTTTTCGGGGTCGAACGGCGTAGCCGAGCCGAACAGCTGTTCGACGCGCGCGATGATCTCAGCCACCGGCTCCCCTAGCTCCAAGGCCCGTGCCGTTGGAACGACGCCCTTCGGGGTCCGCAGAAACAGCGGATCGTTCAGCAGAAGCCGGAGCCGGCCGAGCGCATGGCTGACCGCCGACGGTGTCAGGCTCAACCGAGCGGCTGCGCGCGCCACATGGCGCTCCTCCAAAACCACACGGAAGAGCACGAGGAGATTGAGGTCGATCCTGGATAAATCAATTTGGTTCAGCATGTTGCTGAAATCATATCGCTGGATTCATTGGGATCAAGGCTTCATGCATGGGGCTCGTCGTTCGATCAGGAGCTGAGAAATGACCAACAAACCGTCCGGGCTGAACAGGTGGCCATGCGAGCAGGAAAAGATATCGCGGCGCTCGATGATGGCCGCTACCGCAGCAATTCCCCTATCCGGTCAGCTTTCGGCCGATGCGGCCGCGGGAAGCGACGCGATAGCGGGCCTCGTCGAACGCGCCCGCGAGAAGAATGCCGCCTTCATGCGTGGCGATGTGGACCGCTGGTCCCAGCTTGTCCGCATCGCGCCCGATTTCACGCTGATGCAGCCCTTTGGCGGGCCTACAAGTCGGGGATTCGACGCTAGTCCCCAGCGTCTGGCTGCCCTCTCCCGATACTTCAGGGAAGGCGAAACCGAACTTGAGGTTTTGCAAACCTATGCATCCGACGCGCTCGTCGCTCTCGTCATGGTCGAGCGCCAGCGCGCCGAGGTGGGCGGGTTGCCGGCTCAAGACTGGTCGCTGCGCGTGACCGAAGTCTACCGCAAGGACGGCACGGATTGGCAACTCGTGCACCGCCATGCGGATCCGCTGGTCCGAAGCATCACCTTGCAACAGGCGGCGATACTCGCCCGGGGATGGCCGGAGGAAAAATGACGAAGCGCCGCAGATGAGCTGGATTCGGAGCCGGCCGGCGGCCAGTCGAGACGACGTGCGATTTCGTCGCGATGATCAGCGCGAGCGCTTCAATTTCGGCAGCTTGTCGGGGTTGAATGCCGGCATCTGCCCTGGTGGTTCAGGTGCGGGCGGCTGTTGTTCCGTGAGGATGAGCGTTCCGTGGAGGATCATGCCCGGCGCCTGAGGTGCCGTCGCGGTGTAGGTCGCGATCTTGCCAGGGCAGCTTCCCTCGATCGTCAACGTCAACTCATCATCGTTGCCGAACACGGTGGCGCGTCCGTCGGTGTGACGCTTCGTCAATACGGTTGCGGTGAAGTGATCTCCATCGATCTGGCAGGTGCCGTGATAGGTCATCAGGCTGTCACGGCCCCAGATCTGGCCGTCTGCGACATGGACGATCCCGGTACCCTGGTCGATCGGCGTCTTGTACCACGCCGCGTAGGTGCCGTCCTTCAGCATGGGAGCAGCCTCCCCTAGTATTCCCACGGCGACAATTGCCATCATTAGCGCCAACAAACGGTTAATGACCGGGCCCGTGCCAATCCGGTCTTTGCTTGCGCAGCTCGGCCTCGAGCTCCTCGATGATGCTGTGAAGCAGACACGCTGCTAGCGGATCGGTCACCTCGCGCTCCAGATGCCGGTACCGCGCAATCTGGAATTCCTGCTCTCTCAACTGGCGCTCTGTCATCAGACTTGCCCTCCGGCGAACCGACGCGGACACGGCCGGAGAGTTTCGTTACAATTTTCAGATCATTTGCGATGGTTTCCAGTTGGTTAAAGCCGCGGCCGGGTTGCGGATTGCCCGAAAAGGTTGCCGCAGCACCGGCTGCACCAGCCTGAGCGCGGCGGTTGACGTCCAGACCGTTGCTTCCAATTGCGTGCGCGGCGGGCTTCTGCTAGCTTGAGGTACGTGCCTCATTTCACCTCGCCGGCCGGGTCGGTGACCCGCCTCTGCCGCAACGATGCGGGTAGCGGCTGATTGCCGTGCCGCTGGGGGTGAGGCATGCGCCCAATCCGGGCTCAAGCAGAGTTGGCCATCAAAAAGGGCCGACCGCCTTAGGGGAGGAATGATATGCAGCGTCTCTTGCTTGCAGGTGTGTCTGTTGCCTTCGCGGTTGCAGCGGGTGTCGGCCCGGCCGATGCGGCGGACAAGAAGGTTCTGGCCTTCGTCGTCAATGGCGCGTCCGACTTCTGGAAGATCGCCGAGGCCGGGATGAAGAAGGCGCAGGGCGAGCTGCCCAACTACGAGCTCCAGTTCAAATATCCGGAACAGGCTGCGGCCGCCGTGCAGCAGCGCGTGATGGACGACCTCGTCGCCGCCGGTGCCGCCGGCATCATGGTCAGCGCGGTCGATCCGAAGAACCAGACCGAGCATCTCAACAAGGTTGCGTCCCAGACCGTCCTGTTCACCACCGACAGCGACGCGCCGAAATCCAAGCGCGTGGCCTATATCGGCTCCTCCAACACCGACCTCGGCAAGGAGGCAGGAAAGCTGATGGTCAAGGCGCTGCCGAACGGCGGCAAATGCGTCGGCTTCGTCGGCCTGCCCGGCGCCGACAACGCACGCGAGCGCATCGAAGGCGTCAAGGAGACGCTCAAAGGCTCGAAGGTCGAGCTCGTCGACGTTCGCGGCGACGAGATCGACCAGACCCGCGCCAAGCGCAACGTCGAGGACATCCTCGCCGCCATGCCCGATGTGAGCTGTCTCGTCGGCTTCTACTCCTACAACACGCCGCGGATCTACGAGGTGCTCAAGGAGGCCGGCAAGCTCGGCAAGATCAAGATCATCGGCTTCGACGAGGATCCGATCACGCTCGGCGGCGTCAAGGAAGGCAGCATCGTCGGCACGGTGGTGCAGCAGCCGTTCGAATGGGGCTATCAGGGCATGAAGCTGATGGCGAACTACATCGGCGGCAACAAGGCCGGCATTCCGGCCAACGGCATCATCATCGTGCCCGGCAAGGTCATCGAAAAGGCCAATGTCGACGAGTTCATGGCCTCGATGAAGCAGATGCTGAAGAAATAGGAGAGATCCGCGCTGCCCCCCGCGCAGCCTGCCATGCCAGAACCATTCCTCGAACTGGTCGACATCAGCAAGAGCTATCCAGGCGTGGTCGCCCTCGACCACGTCGGTCTCCAGGTGTCGCCCGGCGAGGTCGTTGCGCTGATCGGCGAGAACGGCGCCGGCAAGTCGACGCTGATGCGCGTGCTCGGCGGGGTCGTGGAGCCCAGCGGCGGCTTCATTCGTGTCGACGGCGCCGCGCGATCTTCGCTCACCGTGGCAGATGCGATCAAGGCGGGCATCGCCTTCGTCCATCAGGAACTGAACCTGTTCGACAATCTCGATGTGGCCGGCAACGTCTTCATCGGCCGCGAGCCCGTGCACGGCGGACCCTTGCGGCTGATCGACCGCAAACGGATGTATGCCGATGTCGCGCCGCTGCTGGAGCGGCTGGGCTGCGATTTCGCGGCCGATGCGCCGCTCGCCGAACTGTCGCTGGCGCAGCGCCAGCTGGTCGAGATCATGAAGGCGCTTTCGCTCGACGCTCGTCTCGTCATCATGGACGAGCCGACCTCGAGCCTGACGCTCGCCGAGACGGACCGCCTGATGCGCACCGTGGCCGGCCTGAAAGCCCACGGCGTCAGCATCATCTTCATCACGCATCGGCTCAACGAGGTGATGCAGTGCGCCGACCGCGCGGTCGTGCTGCGCGACGGTCGCGTTGTCGGCGCGCTGACGCGTGCGGAGCTCTCTCCGGCGGCGATGATCCGCTTGATGATCGGCCGCGACCTGAAATCGCTCTACGTTCCGCCGGCCGCGCCGCCCGGCGACAGCGTGCTGGAGATCGTCGATGCCGTCACCGACACCTATCCCGGCCGCGCCGTGAGCCTGTCGGTCCGCCGCGGCGAGATCCTCGGACTTGCCGGTCTCGTCGGGTCCGGCCGCACCGAGCTCGCCCGCGCCGTCTTCGGCATCGACCCACTGCGTGGCGGCACGATACGGCTCGACGGCGAGCCGATCCGCATCGCAAGCCCGCGTGCCGCCATCGAGCAAGGCATCTATCTCGTTCCGGAGGACCGCAAGGGCGCCGGCCTGTTGCTCGACGTCTCGATCACCGAAAACATCTCGCTGCCGGATCTGGCGTCCTATATGCGCTTCTGGCTGGTGGATACCGAGCGCGAGAACGAGAACGCGGTGCGTCAGCGGGAGCGCCTCAAGATCCGCGCGCCGGACGTCAAGACCGCCGTCGGCTCGCTGTCGGGAGGCAATCAGCAGAAGGTCGTGCTCGCCAAATGGCTGTCGATGCGGCCGAAGGTCCTGATCGTCGACGAGCCGACGCGCGGAGTCGACGTCGGAGCCAAGCAGGAAATCTACGGCATGCTGCGCCGCCTGACCGATGCCGGGGTGGCGATCCTGATGATCTCCAGCGACATGGAGGAGGTGATCGGGGTCAGCGACCGGCTCGCGGTGATGCATGAAGGCGCGATCTCGGGCTTCCTTGATCGCAGCCAGTTCAGTGAGCACAATGTGCTGCAGCTTGCCGTTGGCCACACAATCACGGCGGAGGGACCTTGAGCAAGAAAGACCTGAGCCTTCTCGTTCTGATTCTGGTGGTCGGGACCGTTGTCGCCCTGATCAATCCGAGATTCCTGTACGTCGGCAATCTCTCGAACACCGCCAACCAGATCGGGTTGTTCGGCATCTTCTCCATCGCCGAAGCCTTCATCATCATCATCGGCGGGATCGAGCTGTCGGTGGGTTCGGTGATCGCACTGCTCGGCGTCCTGTTCATCGACCTGATCGTCAATCACGACGTCAACTGGGTCGTAGCCCTCGCGATGATCGTCGCGGCCGGGCTCGTGATCGGCCTCATTCATGGCACGCTGGTGACCAGGATGCGGATCCAGGCTTTCGTGGTCACGCTGTGCGGCCTCCTGATCTACCGCGGCGCGGCGCGCTATTACACCGAGGACGCGACGGCGGGCTTCGGCTTCGGCGCGAGCTTTCCGATGCTGGAATGGCTGGCCGCCGGCCGCACCAACGTGCTCGGGTTCCCGCTGCCGCACAGCGTGGTTGCGCTCGCCGTGGTGGCGGTGATCGCCTGGGTGGTGCTTCACCGCTCGGTGTTCGGCCGTTATCTCTTTGCCGTCGGCAAGAACGAGGAAGCGGCACGCTATTCCGGCATTCGCACCAACCGCGTGATCATCTCGGCCTATGTCATCTGTGGCGGGCTGACTGCGTTTTCGGCGATCCTGATCGCGATGTACACCCGTTCGATTTCGCCGGCGGTGCACGGCTCGTTCTACGAGCTCTACGCCATTGCCGCCGCCGTGCTCGGCGGCTGCTCCTTGCGCGGCGGCGAAGGCTCGATCATCGGCGTCGTGCTCGGCACCGTGCTGCTCCAGGTGCTGCAGAATCTCGTCAACCTGCTGGGCATTCCGAGCTCGCTCAATTTTGCGGTGATGGGAACGGTGATCCTGGTTGGCGTGCTCGGCGATCAATATCTGGTGCAGCGACGCCACCGCGCGAGTGCGGCCAAAGGCCGGGAGCAGGCGAGCGTCGCTGCGGCACCGCTCGAGCGGGTGAAGGTGGAGTGAAAATCTAGAACGTCACCCTCAACCCCGCATAGAACGCGCGCGGCCGTGCCGGGCTCAGCGAGCGCGGGTCGGTGAAATCCGCGCCGCCATTGGTGAAGTTGGGCAAGGCGTCGCGGTCGAAGAACTGGCCGTAGGTCACGTAACGCTTGTCGAAGATGTTGTCGACGCGGCCGTAGAGCTGGACGTTCTTCGCGACCTGATAGGAGGTGTGGAGATTGAACACCGTGTAGGACGGCAGCTTCGCGAACTGGTTCGACTCGTCGCCGACCAGATACTGGCTGGAGACGAACAGCGCGTTGCCGCCGACCTTCCAGACGTCGGTCACGGCATAGTCGACGCCGACCTTGACGCGGTGGCGCGGGACTGCCGGGATCTGGTTTCCGGGCCTGACCTGGATGGTCTCGGAGATGTCATCGGCAAACGGGCTTTCCGAGCCGAGCTCGAGCGGATCCAGGAAGCGCGCATCGACGAAGGCGTAGCTCGCCTGGAACTGCAGCGTGGGCGACTTGATGTTGACTTCGGCTTCGAGCCCTTGCCGCCGCGTGCGGCCTACGTTCGAAAAATAGCCGAAACCAGTCCGCCCAACGACCGGCACCGCCATGATGTCGTCGTGGTTGGTGGCGCGAAAGCCGCCGATCTTCCATCCCAGCGTGCCGATGTTCAATTCCTTGGTGCCACGAAAACCGGCCTCCAAGGTCTTGGAGACGACCTGCTTCAACGGTGGATCCGAAACCAGGAAGGCTGCGATGAGACAAGGCCTGGCGGGATCGGAGCAGCCGAGTTCGAGCGGCGTCGGCACGCGGTTGGCCTCCGAATAACCAGCATAAGCGGTCAATTCCGGCGTGACCCTGTAGGTGCCGCCGATGATTGGATTGAAACGCGCGAATGTGTGATCGCCGTTGAGCGCGGTCCCGAGCTGATCTTCCAACGTGATCCGCGCCAGGTTGAAGCGGCCGCCGCCCGTGATCGCGAAGGCATCCGTGACGTTGAAAGTATCCATCGCGTAGAGGCCGTTATACTGATTGACGGTCCGCAGCGAGACCGGGCCGGCGACGGGGTCCGCCACAGGAGTCGGTCCCAGGAAAACGCCGCTGCCGCTGACGACGTAGTTCTCTCCCATCGAGCCGATTTCGGAGGAGGCGTTGTAGCGCGTGACGCTGGCGTCATAGGTCGCGCCCACCACGAAGCGGTTGTCATGGCCGAACAACTGGTCGGTGTTGGTGGCCTGCCCCGACACGCCAAAGGTGGTCGAACGGATCGAGCCGCGGTCGATCGCGCCTAGGATCGTTCCCGGCGCAAACGGGTTGGCAAGCTGCACGCCGCCCCCACCGTAGGCGGGTGAGGTGTCGTCGCCAAAGCAGAGCAGCGCCGGATCTGCAGCGCACTCCTCCACGTCGGTCGGGTTGCCGTCGACCACCTTCTGCTCGTACCTGCGCACACGCGCGGTGCCTTCGAGCGTCCAGGTCGGCGTCGCGTCGACCTTGCCGGTCAGGTTGAGATAGCCGACGCGATTGGAGGTGGTTTGCGGCGTGGTGTATGTTGCGCCCCAATATCTGTCGAGCAGCTCGGCCGGGACGGTGGCGCTGGCGCCGAAATCGTTCTTGGCCACGCCCATATTGACGTGGAATTCGCTGTCGCCGGCCCTGTAGCCGACATCGCCGTAGAAGCGCCGCACCGTCGATTGGGAAAAATTACGGAAGCCGTTGTCGCGCAGTCCTTCGAGCGCACCGTAGACGGCATAGTTCTGGTCGACCTGCTTGCCCCATTGCGCCGAGCCCTGAATGCGGCCGAACGATCCACCCATGAGGTCGAGCTCGGCGCCCTGATAGGTGAAGCCGTCCTTCATCTGCAGGTTGATCGCGCCGCCGAGCGCATTGAGGCCGAAGGCCGGGTTGTTGGTCACCAGCGTCACCGACCTGATCGCGGCGGTGGGGATCAGGTCCCAATTGACGGCGTCCGAGAATGCCTCGTTGATGCGGACACCGTTCTGGTACACGGCAAGCCCCTGCGGCGTGCCCGTCACGGGCGAAGCGACGAAGCCGCGGAATTCGACATCCGGCTGGAACGGATTGCCGGTGACTTCGCTGATGTTGACGCCGGCGATGTTGTCGCGCAGCGCGTCCGTGACGTTCAGCGAACCGGTGCGCCTGATCTGGTTGGCATCGACGGCATTGATCGCCGACGGGACCTTGTCGACATCGAGACCTCGGCCGATGCCCGGCGAGGTCGGAAAGACGTAGAGCCGTGTCCTCGGCGCGGCCGATCCCGGCGCCCCCACGCGCGCAACAGGTCGCGACGGCGCCGCGCGCCGCGCTGCCGAAGGTGGTGCGGTCACTTCGACCGGGGGCAGGTTCTGGACGTTGGTCTCCTCGTCCGGCGCGGCCCCGGCAGGGGTCGCATAGACCAAGCCCGATACCAGCCCGGTCGACACCGAAGCCATCAGCAAAGCACGCCTGAACGAAACAACCCTGCCCATCCCCGCCTTCCCATCCGTGACCACCGGCTGTTTTGATGTTCCGCCGATTGGTCGAGGCGAGTTTATTCGGCCGCAATGGGGACGCCAGCCACAAAAGGTCGGACCCTATCCGCACCCATTTTCCCGACAAAATCGGGAATTTTTCCCGATCGCTTCCGGTACGATCAGGTTGCCGCTGTGGGCACCAGCGCTTCAACCGTCACACCGCCCTCACCGGAGACCACATTGAGCGTGCCGCCGAGCGCCAGGATCCGCTCGCGCATGCCGACGAGGCCGAAGCCGAGCTTCTGCCCCGGCTCCATGCCGCGGCCGTTGTCGCTGACCCGCACCCGGGCGCAGCAGCGGCCGCCGGCCTGCTCGACCGGCTCGATGACGACACTGACCGAGGTCGCGCCGGCGTGGCGGAACACGTTGGTGAGCGCCTCCTGCACGATGCGGTAGATGGTGAGATCGGCGGTCTCGCCGGTTGGGCCCAGCGCCGGCGAGATGGAAGTCTCGATCGCAACGTCGGGACGCGACTCCCGCCACAGCCGCGACAGCGATTCGAGCGCCTGGCGCAGGCCGAGCTCGGCAAGGCCCACGGGCCGAAGACGCTCGAGCACGCGGCGATTGAACTGCTGGAGTGCATTGATCTGCTCCAGCATGGCGCTGCCATGTTTGCGTACGGCATCGGCACTCGGCTCGCGTCCGTCCGCCTGCTTCGCCAACGCGCTCGCATGTGCGCGCAGCGAGAACAGATAGGGCCCGAACTCGTCGTGCAATTCGCGCGCGATCTCCTTGCGCTCGATGTCCTGCAGCGACACCGCGCGCTCGGCAAGGCGCCGCTTGTCCTCGACCGCTTCACCAAGCGTCGCGGCAAGATGGTTGAGCCTGGTGCAGATCGCCGCGAGCTCCGGCGCGCCGCCCGGCGCGACACGGGCCTCGTAATGTCCGCTTTCGAGCTTCCCCATGGCGTCCGCCAGCGACTGCAGCGGTGCCAGGGCACGGCCGACCACCTTCATCATCAGGAAAAACAGCGCGAGCGCGATCACCGAGCCGACCTCGAGCTGGGTCACGATGCCGTCCCAGATCTCGGCGATCTCATCGTCTGGATGCGAGGTGATCACGAGCGAGCCGGGTTTGCCGCGAATCGAGACCGGCACGCTGACCGCGGTCTGCTCGGGATGGACCAGGCTGACGAACCAGGCCGGCGGAGCACGCGTGTCGACCTCAGAGCCAAGCCGGCGGGGCGTCAGCGGGTTCCCACCGGAATCGTGCAGCGCGATGCTGACATGGCGCAGGCGGCTGAGATCGCGCGCGATCTGGTTCAGCCTGGCATCAGGATCGGGTGCCTCGTTGAGATCGGCAACGATCATCTCGATGAATTCGCGCGCGAGGCGGATCACGCTCTGGTCCTCGGCCTGGACGCGCGGGCCGGCCTCGGCGATCTGCCGGCCGATATTGACCGCGAGCCCCAGCGCCAGCAGCAGCGCCAGCAAGAGATTGATGCGCCCGCGCAAGGAAAGATTCTGCCACATTGGTCTCGCTCGTGCCTCGCGAAGGGTTTGCCACGCCTGTCCGACGACGTTGACAGAGGCGAACCGCCCGATATCTAATCGGAAGCGTACAGCAATCCCGGCCGGGTTGCATGAGGCGACACGAGACGCGCGTCTTGTCTGGTCAGCCTCGTGCGGCGCAGAACAGGCAAGCTCCAAGGGAACGGGCTGTCGCGGGGAACGCCTATGCGCATTCTGATCGTCGACGATCATCCCATCGTCGCCTCCGGCTGCCGTGCCGTGCTGGCCGACGAAGGCGAGATCGAAATCCTGGAAGCCGCCGACGCCGAGGACGGCGAGTGCGTCTTCATCGTCGAACGTCCCGACCTCTGCATCATCGACATCAATCTGCCGACCGTCTCCGGCTTCGAGCTCGCGCGCCGCATCCTCGAGCGCGCCCCCGAGGCCCGCATCATCATGTTCAGCATGAATGACGACCCCGCCTTCGCCGCGCGTGCGATCGAGTGCGGCGCCAAGGGCTACGTCTCCAAGACCGGCGACCCCGACGACCTCGTCGAGGCGATCCGCGCCGTCGGAAGCGGCGGCACCTATCTTCCGACCGCGATCGCGCGCAGCATCGCCTTCGCCGGACCGACGCTGGCGCAAAACCCGCTCTCGAAGCTGAACGCGCGCGAGATGGAGATTCTGCGGCTGCTCAGCGCCGGCAAGAGCCTGTCCGAGATCGCGTGGCTGGTGCAATCGTCCTACAAGACGGTGGCTAATACTTCGTCCATCATGCGCCAGAAGCTCGGGGTGAAGACCTCGGTGGAGCTGGTGCGGCTGGCGATCGACAGCGGCGTTGCCTGACCTCGCCACAAATTCGGTCACACAAGCGTTGCAATCTTGATGTGGTGAGATGCCACGGAGCTCTTAGGCATGACGATTCAGACTGTCTCGACCAACAAATCCCATGGCGGCGTGCAGGGCGTCTACCGCCATGCCAGCCAGGCGACCGGAACCGACATGGTGTTCTCGGTCTATATCCCACCGCATGCGGAGGGTGCCAAGCTGCCCGTGGTCTGGTATCTCTCCGGCCTTACGTGCACGCATGCCAACGTCACGGAGAAGGGCGAATTCCGCAAGGCCTGCGCCGAGCTTGGCCTGATCTTCGTCGCGCCCGACACCTCCCCGCGCGGGCCCGACGTGCCGGGCGACGCCAACAATGCCTACGATTTCGGCCTCGGCGCCGGCTTCTATGTGGACGCCACGCAAGAGCCGTTCGCGCGCAATTATCGCATGTGGAGCTACGTCACGGACGAGCTGCCGAAGCTGGTTGCGGAGAGCTTTCCGGTCGATGCCAGGCGGCAATCGGTGATGGGACATTCGATGGGCGGCCACGGCGCGCTGACGGTGGCGCTGCGCAACCCGCACCGCTTTCGCGCAGCCAGCGCCTTTGCCCCGATCGTGGCGCCCTCGCTCGTGCCCTGGGGCATCAAGGCGCTGACCGGCTATCTCGGACCGAACAAGGAGGCTTGGCGCAACCACGACACGGTGGCGCTGATCGAGGACGGTGCCAAGTTCTCCGGCTTCCTCGTCGACGTCGGCGAGGCCGATAATTTCCTGAAGGAGCAGCTGAGGCCCGAGCTGCTCGAAGCCGCCTGCACCAAAGCGGGCATCCCCCTGACGCTGCGTCGCCAGGCGGGCTACGACCACAGCTATTACTTCATCTCGACCTTCATGAGCGATCACCTGCACTGGCATGCGGAGAAGCTGAAGGGGTGATCTTCCTCCCTTGTCTCGTTTTGATGAGGGGTGTCTCTCCGCGACCGCAGTATCGTAGGGTGGGCAAAGCGAAGCGTGCCCACGATTTCTCTCAAGCATTGATTGATCGTGGGCACGGCGCAAGTGCGCCTTTGCCCACCCTACAATTCCCGAATCGCGGAGAGAAAGATCTACTCCCGCTTGCCGTAGTTCGACGCCAGCAGGCGGTTGCGGATGAGATAGCTCATCGTGCGCGACCAGGATTCATCCGTGTTGCCGCGCATGTCGGCGCTGGCGACCGTGATCATGTTGCCGGTCTTCACGTCACGCAGATAGATGTTGAGATTGATGATCAGGTTCGAGACCTTTTGCACGAGGCCGGTGATCTCCAGGTCGGCGCCGAGCTGGCCGGCGAGCTTGAGGTCGCAGCCGCCGCAGGCCTGCAGGTTCGCGCGACGGGCGGCCTCCCGTACCGGCGCGATGTCGAGCACCTGGAACTTGCCCGACTCTGCCAGCTCCTTGCGCAGCTGCTCGCTGATGCGCACGAGCCGCGCCTCTTCCGGCTTGGAGCCGTAGAACTCGCCGGGCAGGCTGGTGTCGACCAGCTCGAAATCGAACACCGCGAGCTTCGGCGGGTCGGCGAGCGCGGCCGAGCCCGTCAACAGCAAAGCTGGAATCGCCAACAATGCTCGCATGATCGTGATGCCCGGCTTCGCGCGCGCGGGGACGAAATGCGGGGTTGCATGGCCTGACAAATTGGTCATGCTTGAAGCAGAGACAATTCTTCACCGGCGGTCAAGCCGGGGAGATCGTCTGGAGGAAACATGATCCGATGGTTGGCCGGCCTGATCGGCTTTGGTCTTGCCGCGACGAGCGCGCTTGCGGCAGATCCCATCACGATCGGCGTCGGCTATCTCGGAATCGCCGGCATTCGATCAACGCTGTCGCTGGCCGAGCAACCCGCCGAGAACGACGGCCTCGCCGGCGCGCGCCTTGCCATCGAGGACAACAACACCACCGGGAAATTCACCGGCCAGCGCTTCACGCTGGAGGAGCGCCGCATCAGGGAAGGCGAGGACGTGGCGCAGGCTGCGACCGCCCTCGCCGAGAAGAACGGCTTCATCATCGCCGACCTGCCCGCCGATGCGCTCTTGAAGGTCGCGGACGCCTTGCGCGACCGCGGCACGCTGCTGTTCAACGCCGGCGCGGTCGACGAGCGGCTGCGCGAAGCCGATTGCCGTGCCAACGTCATCCACACCGCGCCGACGCGCGCGATGCTGGCGGATGCGCTCGGCCAATATCTGGTGTGGAAGAAATGGTCGCGCTGGCTGCTGGTGGTCGGCTCGCACGACGAGGACAAGCTGTTCGCGGATGCTATCAGGCGCACCGCGGCGCGGTTCGGCGCCAAGATCGTGCAGGAGCGGACCTTCGAGGACAAGGGCGGTGCGCGGCGCACCGATAGCGGCGTGGCGCAGATCCAGCGCCAGATCCCCGTTTTTACGCAGCAGGCGCCGGCCTATGACGTGCTGGTCGCCGCCGACGAGAGCGAGGTGTTCGGCGCCTATCTGCCCTATCGCACCTGGGATCCGCGCCCAGTCGCCGGCTCGGCCGGCCTCGTGCCGCGCAGCTGGGACGCATCGCAGGATCAGTGGGGCGCGATCCAGATGCAAAACCGCTTCATCAAGCTGAATTCGCGGCGGATGACCGCACGCGACATGCAGGCCTGGACGGCCGTGCGCATGATCGGCGAAGCCACCTCGCGCACCAACTCCGGCGAGGTCAGGAAGGTCACCGATTTCATCAAGGGCCCGGATTTCTCGGTCGCCGCCTTCAAGGGCACGCGGCTGACCTTGCGCGACTGGAACCTGCAGCTGCGTCAGCCGATCCTCCTGGTCGACGGCCGCATGGTGGTATCGGTGTCGCCGCAGGAAGGATTCCTGCACCAGGTCTCCGAGCTCGACACGCTCGGCTACGATCGCCCGGAGAGCAAATGCAAGCTGAAGTGAGCATGGTGAGATGAGATCGAGCCGTCACCGCGACGACGCTGCGCCCCCTCCCCCGCTTGCGGGGGAGGGTTGGGGAGAGGGTGTCTCCACGCGCGATAACCCCCAAGAGGAGAGAGCCCTCTCCCGTATCGCATCTGACGATGCGATACGACCTCCCCCGCAAGCGGGGGAGGTGAAGACCGCCCGCGGACAGACCTTGCGCATGCTGGCGACGGCCGTACCCGTGGCGATCACGCTCGCTGCACCGCCCGCGCATGCGTTCATCGCCTACGTCTCGAACGAGAAGAGCAACACGGTCTCGGTGATCGATACCGACAGCTGGACCGTGACCAAGACCATCAAGGTCGGCCAGCGTCCGCGCGGCATCGACCTTACCCGCGACGGCAAGTTCGTGATGGTCGCGGTCGGCGACGACGACACCATCCAGGTGATCGACGCCAAGACGCAAACCGTGGTGGACAGCCTGCCCTCCGGACCCGACCCCGAGCTGTTCGCGCAGGATGCCGCCGGCAAGATGCTCTATGTCGCCAACGAGAACGACAACACGGTGACGGTGATCGATCTCGAGAAGCGCGCCCGCCTCGGCGACATCCAGGTCGGTGTCGAGCCGGAGGGCATGACCATCAGTCCGGACGGCAAGACGCTGATCAACACCTCGGAAACCACCAACATGGCGCATTTCATCGACACCGCCTCGCGACAGATCGTCGCCAACGTGCTGGTGGACGCGCGGCCGCGCTTTGCCGAGTACAAGCACGATTCGTCGGAAGTCTGGGTGTCCTCGGAGATCGGCGGCACCGTCTCGATCATCGACCCCAAGAAGCACGAGGTGATCGGCAAGATCACGTTCGAGATCCCGGGCCTGCGGAAGGAGGCGATCCAGCCGGTCGGCATCGGCATGACCAGGGACGACAAGACCGCCTTCGTCGCGCTCGGCCCCGCCAACCGCATCGCGGTGGTCGACGTCGCCTCGCGCAAGGTGACGAAATACCTCCTGGTCGGGCAGCGGGTCTGGCACATGGCGTTCACGCCGGACGAGAAATATTTGCTCACCACCAACGGTGTGTCGAACGACGTCTCCGTCATCGACGTCGCCGCGCAGAAGGTGATCAAGACCATTCAGGTCGGCGAGCTGCCCTGGGGCGTCACGATCGCGCCATGACCAGCCCCGCCCCGATCGCCGAAGCGCAGGAGACGCCGAGACCCGAAGGGGCCACGGTGGCGGCGTTGTCGATCGACGGCGTCAGCCATGCCTATGGTCCGCGGCGCGCATTGACGGACGTGTCCTTCAATGTCCAGCCCGCGAGCTTCACGGCGCTGCTGGGACTCAACGGCGCCGGCAAGAGCACGCTGTTCTCCTTGATCACGCGCCTGTTCGGCATCCAGTCCGGCCGAGTCTCGATCTTCGGCCATGACGTCAGCAAGAGCCCCGGCGAGGCGCTGCGGCTGCTCGGGGTCGTGTTCCAGCCCCGCACGCTCGATCTCGACCTGTCGCTGACGCAGAACCTGCTCTACCACGCGGCGCTGCACGGCATCGGCCGCCGCGAGGCATCGGTGCGCAGCGCCGAGCTGCTCGGCCGCATCGGCCTTGCCGATCGCGCCGCAAGCAAGGTGCGCGACCTGTCCGGCGGACAGATGCGGCGGCTGGAGATCGCCCGCGCGTTGCTGCACCGGCCGCGCCTCTTGCTGCTCGACGAGCCGACCGTCGGTCTCGACGTCAAGGCGCGCGCCGACATCATCAGCCACGTGCGCCAGCTCGTGACCGAGCAGGGCATCGGCGTGCTCTGGGCCACGCACCTGTTCGACGAGATCATGCCCGGTGACGATCTCGTGGTGCTGCACCAGGGCAAGGTGCTGGCGCAGGGGCCGATGAGCCGCGTCATCGCCGCAACAGGCGCGCAGGACGTCAACACCGCCTTCATGCGCCTGACCGGCGCGCAAACCATGCCGGGAGGCGGCGCATGAGCAGCATCTCAACGCGCGAGGCGCCGCGCGGCTTCTCGTTCGCCGAGTACATGACCTGCCTCAGCGGCATCGTCTGGCGCGAGGGCCTGCGCTTCCTGCATCAGCGCGAGCGCTTCGTCTCGGCGCTGGTGCGGCCTTTGGTGTGGCTGTTCATCTTTGCCGCCGGCTTCCGTCAGGTGCTCGGCATCTCCATCATCCCGCCCTACGAGACCTACATCCTCTACGAGGTCTATATCGCGCCGGGACTGATGGCGATGATCCAGCTCTTCAACGGCATGCAGTCCTCGCTCTCGATGGTCTATGACCGCGAGATGGGCAACATGCGCACGCTCCTGGTAAGTCCGCTCCCGCGCGGTTTCCTGTTGTTCTGCAAGCTGCTCGCGGGAACCGCTGTATCGCTGCTTCAGGTCTATGCGTTCCTGCTGATCGCCTGGCTCTGGGACATCACCCCGCCGCCCCAGGGCTATCTCACCGTGCTGCCGGCGCTGATCCTGTCGGGGCTGATGCTGGGCTCGCTCGGCATGCTGATCTCGTCGGGCATCAAGCAGCTGGAGAACTTCGCCGGTGTCATGAACTTCGTGATCTTCCCGATGTTCTTTGCCTCCTCTGCGCTCTACCCGCTCTGGCGCGTGCAGGAGGGCAGCCCCTATCTCTATTATCTGTGCGAGGCCAATCCGTTCACCCATGCGGTCGAGCTGATCCGCTTCGCGCTGTATGGCCAGATCAACTGGATCTCCCTGGCGGTGGTCGCTGCTTGCACAATCGTCTTCATGATCGGCGCGATCCTGGCCTATGATCCCTCGCGCGGGCTGGCGCGACGCGGGCCTGCGGGAGGCGAAGGATGATTGTTCGGGTTCTGGTCACCTCTGTACTCGTGCTCGCTGTCGCGAGCACGACGGCGCTCGCCGCCGATCCGCGCTATCCGGACTGGCCGTGCACCCAGGCGAAGGTGCCCGAGATCTCGCTGGCGGCCGTGTGGGGTGGTCCGCCGCTCGATGACGTCCAGAACAAATGGAAGGACGACGCCAGGATCAGCGCGCTCGTTGCGAAACTGGCGGCGCGCAAGACGCCGCTGGATGAGGCGGAAAAGCTGGTGAAGGAGTTTCTCGCGGGTTCCGCTGCCGACAAGACCGCGAACGCAAAGCTGCTGTTCGCCGGCCTGTTCGACACGCTCAACGCCCAGCGCTCCCAGGTCATGAACGGACTCGAGCGCGTCAGCCGCAAGCAGCGCGATGCCGCCGACAAGATCCGTGAGGAGGCAATTCAGCTCCAGGCCCTGCAAGGGGCCACACCGCGCGACGAGGCCAAGGTCCAGGCGCTCAGCAACGAGCTGATCTGGAAGACCCGGATCTTCGAGGACCGCCACAAGGTGGTGCGCTTCGTCTGCGAGGTTCCAACCTCGATCGACCAGCGCCTGTTCGCGCTCGGGCGTGTGATCCAGCAGGAAATGGAATAGCGTCAGTTACGCTGACCGCTCACGAAAAGTTCCCGCAATCGCCCCGGCAACGTTAACCTTTCGCCGCGCTATGTGCCGGAACCAAATCGATTTATGATTGCTTGTCGACGTGAACTCAAGACGTCGGGAGGCCTCGATGGGAACCACAAGAATCATGTTTGCGGGCGCTGCGGTCCTCAGCATGCTCGCAACCAGCGCCTTTGCTGACGACATGACCGGGATGATCACGCGGATCGATCGGCTCAACGGCACGATCTCGATCCAGCAGACCCAGAAGGGCACAGTCGGCGCCAGCACAGGCAGCGCCGGCGCGCTCCAGGAGTACAAGGCGAAAGATGCCGCGATGCTGGATGCCGTCCATGCCGGCGACAGGGTGAGCTATTCTGCGACCGAGACCAACGGTACGGGCACGTTGACGAAGTTGCAGAAGCAGAGGCCGTAGGTTGGATCTTCACCTCTCCCCGTAAGAACGGGGCGAGGGAGCGCACCTGCGCTTGATCACTATTGCTCCGGCCGCGGCTCCGGCTGCGCATCTTCCGTCGGCAGCTTCGCGCGCTCCCAGCCGTCGGTGCCGTCGGGATACCAGGCGACGTTGGCATAGCCGTAAGCCAATGCGCGCCTGGCGGCGTTCCAGGACATCCAGCAATCCGCGAGGCAATAGATCACCAGCAGCGCGGCCTTGTCGCCGCGTGAGGCGCGCGCGAGGCCGCGCTGAAGATAATCGTCCATGGCGGGCGGCAAGTTGCCGTAGCCGGTGTCCGGCAGCCAGAAGCTGCCCGGAATGTTCTGGCGCGGCGCGTCACGCCATACCGTGCTCACAGGAAGGTTCTTTGGTTTCGGCGCGCGCGGCATGACGTCAACGAAGGTGCCGCTGTTCGCACGCCAGATCGCCTCCGCCTCGCCGGTCGTGAGCACGCGCGCGCCAGCGAGCGTCGCCGGCACCGGCGCGCGATAATTGTCGGTACGATATCCCTCGGGCTCGAACGGCTCCTGCTGCTGCGCCGACGCCGGGGCCATGAGCAAGGCAACGACGAACGCAGCGGCAAGCGGCCGGCTCATGGCGCCTTCTTGGCCGTCTCCGCGCCGAGCGGCCGGTTGTTCTCGTCCAGCAGCGGCACGCCGAAATCGAGCAGGATCTTGTTGATCTCGCCCTGGTTCTCCTGGATCACCCGGTTGAGCTGCCGCTTCCAGTTCTGGTCGGCGGGTCGCACGCCCATGCCGATGCGATAGACCAGCTTGGACCCGGTGGTCTCCTTGACCAGCGGCGTGACGTGCAGCGAGGGGCCGGCTTTCTTCGCATAATAGCCGGCCATCGGTCCCCAGAGCACGCCGGCGTCGATCTTGCCGGCAGTGAGGTCCTCGATCATCGCCTGCGCCGAATTGTCGAAGCGCGTGTCGATCATCAGCTGATAGGGCTTTGCGTCGCCCATCAGGCCTGCCAACGCCATATTGGTCGCCGGCGGCGTGCCGGCGACGATGCCGATATGCTTACCTTTCAGGCGTGCGTCCTCCAGCGTGTCGACGTCCTCGAGCCCGCTGCCAGTTTTGGCAACCAGTGCATAGGTCGTGCGGTAGTAGGGATTGGTGCCCTGCACGAGGTCGTCCCCCTGCGGGTAGCCCATGATGACGTCGCAGCGATGCGCACCCAACGTCATGCGCACGAAGCCGGCGGCCTGCGGGAAGAACACGTAGTCCAGCTTCTTCTGCAGCTTGTCCGCCAGAAACTCGGCGAGCTTGTTCTCGAAGCCCTCGCCCTTCTCATTCGAGAACGGCAGGTTGCGCGGGTCGGCGCAGACGCGCAGCACCTTCGGGTCGACCAGCTCGAATGAGAGATCTCCGGTCTCGTTGGTCTGCCCGATGGCGAGATCGCCATGCGCACATGATGCGATTACGATCCAGAGTGAAAACCACCAGCGACGATGTCGTCCGGCCTGCGTCATCGCGCTTCCTCCTCGTTTTGTTTGAATGTTATCCATGCGACGCATGACGCGCCACGTGTGCCAACTTTTGCCGGCTTTTCTTTGTTGCAGTGCAATGAGGCCAATCCTTTGAACTGAGGCGGAAAAGTGTCTCGCATCGCTCTCGTGATCGCAGCCTTGTCCCTGGTAACAGCCACGCTAGCACGCGCCGGGGCGGCCGAATTGCCTGTGAGCGAAGTCGCGCCGGGAATCTTCGTACACTCCGGGGCCATCGCGCTGATGAGCCGCGAGAATGAAGGCGGCATCGCCAACCTCAGCTTCATCGTGGGAGACGACGCGGTGGCCGTGATCGACACTGGCGGCAGCCAGCGCGAGGGCGAGGCGCTGCTGGCGACGGTACGAGCGCGCACGCAAAAGCCGATCCGCTATGTCATCAACACCCATGGCCATCCCGACCATGTCTTCGGCAATGCTGCTTTCGCGGCGGAGGGAACCAGCTTCGTCGGCCACAGCAAGTTGCCGCAGGCGTTGGCCGCCCGCGGGCCGTTCTATCTCGATAATTTCAGACGCCTCATGGGCCCCGAACTGATTGATCCCGTGAAGATCGTACCGCCTACCCTGCTCGTGATGGACACGCTCACGCTCGATCTGGGCTCGCGCCGCTTGACACTGCGCGCATGGCCGGCCGGCCACAGCGACAACGATCTGACCGTGTTCGACGAGAGCACCAAAACCCTGCTTGCCGGCGATCTCGTCTTTCTCGGCCACATTCCGGTGATGGACGGCAGCATTCGCGGCTGGCTCGCCACGCTCAAGGAGTTGGAGACGATCCCAGCGCTGCGCGTTGTTCCCGGCCACGGTCCTGTGAGCGGCTGGCCTGCGGCGCTGAGCGATCAACGGCGCTACCTGTCAACGCTGCTGTCCGACGTCCGCGCCTTGAACAAGAAGGGCGCGCCGATCCGCGCCGCGGCGGACAAGGCGGCCGCGGACGAGCGGCCGCACTGGCAGCTGTTCGAGGACTACAACGCCCGCAACGCAACTGCAGCATTTTCGGAAATTGAATGGGAATAGCGGGCGCGCTACGCTGGCAGGAGATCAGCTTCACCTAAACCGAGGAGCATGACCATGACGGCATGCACACGCCGCCTGCCCCTGATCGCCCTGCTCCTCGGCATCGCCTTTGCCGTGCCGGCGCAGGCGGAACAGGCCTACGATCCCTGGCCAGGCCTGGTGCAGGACATCTTCAACAACCGGCCGATGAACGACGGCGCCGAGGTCATCGGCATCGAGATGCCCTATCGCGCCGAGGATGCCGCCATCGTGCCGGTGACGCTGCGCAGCAAGCTGTCGCCCGGCGACAGCAGACGCATCCGTTCGATCACGCTGGTGATCGACCGCAATCCCGCGCCGATGGCCGCGAAGTTCGAGCTCGGCCCGGACGCCAATGTCACGGAAATCTCGACCCGCGTGCGCGTCAACAATTACACCGACGTGCACGCGGTCGCCGAGCTCAGCGACGGCCAGCTCTACGTCTCGAAAGTCTATGTGAAGGCCTCCGGCGGCTGCTCGGCGCCGACTGCAAAGAACGTGGAGGAAGCCAAGAACCGGCTCGGCCAGATGCGCTACCGGCAATTCGCCCGTGAGGACGGTCCGGCCAGCCGGTTGCGCGAAGCGCAGATCATGATCGGCCATCCCAACAATTCCGGCCTGCAGATGGACCAGGTCACGCAGCTCTATATCCCCGCCTTCTTCATCAACCAGCTCAGATTGACGCAGGACGACAGCCCGGTGCTGTCGATGGAAGGCGGCATCTCGATCTCGGAAGATCCCAACCTGCGCTTCACCTATGTCTCCAACGGCGCCAAGCGCTTTCGTGCGGAGGCCAGGGATACGGAAGGGCATGTGTTCCGCAATGAATGGGATGTCGAGAAGCCGGGGACGTGAGGCGAGGAGCACCCTCCCCTGGAGGGGGAGGGTCGGCTCACATTGAGCGTAGCGAAACATGGGACGGGGTGGGGTGACGGTCTCTCCGCATCCGACACTGCCAGAGTGGAGAGATCACCCCACCCCGCTCGCGCTTCGCGCGATCGACTACGGGCGAGCTACGCTCGTCCCGGACCCCTCCAGGGGAGGGTAAGAGACACCGCGGCACAATTCAGAAGCACCTCACCTCGGCTTCCGCCTGGGCGCGCCTCAAGTCATTCACCGCCGAGTTGGCCTGCTCCGAAGTGCGAAACTGCACACCGAGATCGCCGCGCACCTGCGACATGCTGAGCGCGGTCTCGGCGGTCACATAGCGCTCGTAGGGTATGATCGAGGCGACCACGTCGATGGAGCAGGAACATTGCTCGATCGCGGAGCGCGTCTCGCCATTGGCCTTCATGCAGCCATAGACGTACTCCGCGCGCGCCGCGGTGGGATAGTCGTTGGCCTCTTCGGCCCGTGCCGCGCATACGCTCGCAGCGAGCGCCGTCAATGCGGCGACAATCGGTCGTAGCCGTCCGGCCAGGTTCATGCGCGTCCTCCCGCTGGTTGCGACCAAGGCTATGCTATGCGTATTGTGCTGAAAAGCACTCTGTCAGAGGAAACGGCTCACAAGGTGATGAGAGTTTTGGCGCGAATTTGGGTGCTCGCAACGGTGCTGGCGCTAGCCGCACCTGCTGGCGCTGCGGACACGATCCGCCTTGCGGTGCAGAAGACCGGAACATTCTCGTGGGAGCTGGCCGCGATCCGCAGCGCCGGCCTCGACAAGGAGGCCGGCCTGTCGCTGGAGGTCACCGAGCTGGCGAGCACCGAAGCCGGCAAGATCGCGATGCGCGCCGGCAGCGCCGACATCATCCTGTCGGACTGGCTTTGGGTGTCACGCGAGCGCACGCTCGGTGCCAAGCTCACCTTCTATCCCTATTCCAGCGCGCTCGGCGCCGTAATGGTGCCGGCCTCATCGCCGATCAAGACGCTCGCCGACCTCAAGGGCCGCAAGCTCGCGGTCGCCGGCGGGGCGATCGACAAGAGCTGGCTGCTGCTGCAGGCGCGGATGAAGCAGGACGGCATCGACCTCAAGTCGGAAGCAACCATCGTCTACGGCGCCCCGCCTTTGATCGCCGCCAAGGCGCTGGACGGGGAGATGGATGCGAGCCTCAACTTCTGGAATTTCTGCGCCCAGCTCGAAGCGAAGGGCTTCAGGCGCCTCGCCGGCATCGAGGACATCTTGCCGAAGCTGGGTGCCAAAGGCGCGGTCGCCGCGGTCGGCTATGTCTTCGATGAGAGCTGGGCCGCGAGCCATAAGGAGGCCGTCGCGCGCTTCATCGCAATGACCCGCAAGGCCAAGGAGTTGCTGGCGACCTCGGATGCGGCCTGGGACAAGGTCGCGCCGCTTACCGGCACGACCGATCCTGCCCTGCTCAAGGCTTACCGCGACCGCTACCGCGACGGCATTCCGCGCCGGAGCATCGATGACGAGGAAAAGGACGCGCGCGTGCTCTACCGCGTGCTGGCCGAGATCGGCGGCCGCGACCTCGTCGGCCCCGCAGCCGAGCTCGATCCCGGCACCTTCTATCACGCAGTCCCCGGAGACTGAGGTGCTGCGCCTGCTGTCGTTCGCCCTGTTCCTCGCGATCTGGTGGATTGCCGCGCTCGTGGTCGGCGGCGCAAAGCTGCCCTCCCCGCCGGCGGTGCTTCAGGTGATGATCGCGGAAGCATCAAGCGGCGCGCTGTTCCTGCATCTCGGCGCCACGCTGGCGCGCGTCGCGCTCGCCTTCACCCTCGCGATGTCGCTCGGCAGTGCCATCGGCTATTTGATGGGCCGGGTGAAGCTCGCCGACCGGCTCGGCGATCCCTGGCTGATCCTGTTGCTCAACCTGCCCGCCTTGGTCGTGATCGTGCTGGCCTATATCTGGGCTGGCCTCACCGAGGCCGCCGCGATCGCGGCGATTGCCATCAACAAGCTGCCGACCGCCATCGTCACATTGCGCGAGGGCACGCGCGCGCTCGACCGTTCGCTCGACGAGATGGCGAGCGTGTTCGCAATGCCGCGCTGGCGCGCCTTCCGCCACGTCGTGCTGCCGCAACTGGCGCCCTATATCGCGGCCTCGGCCCGCTCCGGTCTGTCGCTGGTGTGGAAGATCGTGCTCGTCGCCGAGCTGCTGGGGCGGCCGAACGGCGTCGGCTTCGAGATCGGCGTCGCCTTCCAGCTGTTCGACACGCCGCGGCTGCTGGCCTATTCCCTCACCTTCGCCGCCGTCGTGCTCGTCATCGAAACCTTGCTGGTGCAGCCGTTCGAAGCCCGCGCAAACAGGTGGCGGCCCCGTGCGGCTTGAGGTCGATATCACGGGCAAGACTTTCAGGAGTGCCGCGGGCGGAACGCACGAGGTTCTGGCGCCCGTCAAGTTCGCGCTGCAATCCGGCGAGGTCGGCGTGCTGATCGGCCCCTCCGGCTGCGGCAAGAGCACGATGCTGCGCATCATCCTGGGACTGGACCACGACTTTGCAGGCCGCGTCGCGCGACCGCCGGAGGCGCGGATCGGCATGGTGTTCCAGGAGCCGCGCCTGCTGCCGTGGCGCTCGGTTGAGCAGAATGTACGGCTGGCTGCGCCCGATGTCGCTGATGCCAAGCTCGCCGAGCTCTTCAGGATTTTGGAGCTGGAAGCGCATCGCGACCACTATCCCGGTGAGCTCTCGCTGGGTTTGGCCCGGCGCGTGGCGCTCGCCCGCGCCTTTGCCGTCGAGCCGGATATTCTGGTGCTCGACGAACCGCTGGCATCGCTCGATGACGCTCTCGCCGGACGCCTGCGCGATGAAATTGCAACGCTCGTCGCGAGCCGGCCGGTGATGACGCTTTTGGTGACACACAGCCTGGACGATGCAGTGCGCCTGGGCGACCGGCTGTTCTACCTGTCGCCGCGACCAGCGCGGATCGTGGCCGAGGTGCCTATCGGCATCCCGCGCGACACACGCGGCGAAGCCGAAATTGCGGCGATCAAGGCCGGCCTCGCGCAACGAACGCAAGGCGACCGCACTGAGCGAGATGCCTCATAGCCGGTCGCCTGGTGGACGTGCTAGATTAGCGGGCGGCGGAGCTGATGATGACACGGACAGTCGCCTTCGCAACGCTTGGTCTTGCAGCGCTTAGCCTCGCACTCGTTGCGATGACGGCGGGCGCGCAGGACATGATGCGTGGCGTCGACCTCACCTCCCCCGCGATGGTCTCGGCTGAAATGACGAGGCCGGAGGTCGAGGCCATGTTGGCCAAAGCGAGCCCAAAGCAGCCTGCCGATTTCACCGGCAAACGCCTGTCGGGTCTCGATCTCTCGGAGCTGGACCTGTCCAACACGGTTCTCCGCGCCGCGCGGCTCAACAAGACAATACTTCGAGACGCCAGGCTGGACGGTGCGATCCTCGATCAGGCGTGGCTGCTGGATGCGGATCTTACCGGCGCAAGCCTGAAGGGCGCCAATCTGTTCGCCTCGCAAATGGCCCGCGCGCGTCTCGACGGTGCGAACCTGTCAGGAGCGCGGATCGCTGCCGACCTCACCGGCGCAAGCCTGGTCGGCGCCTCGATCGCGGACGCGAATCTCGGCGCCGATATGCGCAACCAGTCGATGGGACTGATGCGCGCGGTGCTGAGATCCGCCAAGCTGGAACGGCTGAACGCGCGCAACGCCGATTTGTCGCGCGTCGACCTCGAATTCGCAGTCCTCAGGGGCGCCGATCTGAGCGGCGCATCACTGAAAAACGCCCAACTCGGCGGAGCCGATCTGACCGGCGCCATCGTCATCGACGCCGATTTCGACGGCGCCGATCTCGTCTCGGCGAAGCTGATCGCACCAAATGGCCTTGACCGCGCCAAGAATTTCGACAAGGCAAAGAACCGCGAGCGGCTGATCAGGGAATGACGGCGCCCTTTGGGAGGACTGGCTGATGCGTGGGGTTCTTGCTTTGACCGCGTTGTTGACGCTTGCCGGGGAAGCCGCCGCGCAGACCAAGGGCAAGGGCATAAGGCTCTGGAATCTCACGACGGAGACCATCTCCGGCTTCCAGCTTGCACCCGCGGGCAAGACCGACTGGGGTCCGAACCAGTGCTTGAATGACAAGGACAAGGAGGTCGACCACGACGAGCGGTTGCGCATCACCGGCATCGAGCCCGGCCGCTACGACGCCAGGGTCAGCTACCCCAATGCACGGCAGTGCGTCGTCCGCGATATCGAGATCAAGGCCGACGCGGTGTTCTCGATCGCCGACAAGGATCTGAAGGACTGCACCAAGTAGCGTTCGAACGGATTCTGGCAGCTCACGCCTTGTCGTTCGGGTGCGGATATTCGCAGCGCCACTTCACCGCGTGCCACTTCGGATGCTCACCGACCCATTGCGCGATATAGGGCGGCGCGGCCATCGCGCATTGCCGCGGCGACCCGGAATAGTGGAACACCAGATGCCGCTCCTCGCAGGTCGCAGGCGAGAGCACCGCGCACACAGTCACCACCAGGTCAATCGGGTTCATGCCGGGATCCTCTCGCAAGGGGGCGATGGAGAGATTAGCACATGAAGCTACGCGCGAAGGAGGGGGAAGTTTCATAGCGCCGGAGCCTCGTCATGGCCGGGCTCGGCCTCCTTGCCTCGTGGAACAAAGAACGTGGATGCCCTGGCCGTCGCCTCGCCGAAGTGGCTTCGGCCGCGCACGCGGGAGAAGCCCGGGCATGACGACTTTCCGCGCTAAAAATTCACGCCGAACACCAATCGTGCCTGATGCCGCTCGAAATTGACGAGGTCGAGATTGCCGCCTGAGCTGGCCGGGCGCCCCCAGGCCTGCATGCTCCAGCTCGCCGTGAGCCGGGAACGCTCGGAGAGCTGGAAATAGGCGGTGGGGCCGACAAACAGGGCCTGGCCTGAGAACTCGCTAAGGCCGATGCCCTCATATTGCCGGAAGTAGCGCATCTCGCCGCCGAGCAGCACATTGGGCCGCACGCGCACCAGGCCGGCAAACGCGGCCCCGATCGTCGAGCTCTTCTCGGAAGCCCCTCCAATCTCGAAGCGCGCCCATTCCGGCTGGTAGATCAGGTTGAGGGCGCCGATGGCGAAGTTCGGAATGAGTTCGCCGTCGAAGGCGAACGTGAATTCCGTGCCGTACATCCGCCCTTTCGCGCCGCTGGTCTCGTCGATGCGGTCGCCGTGGAGCTCGGCCGCAATCGTGAGGCCGAATGGTGCGCGCTCACGGTCGAGCAGGCGATAGCGCAGGTCAAGCGAGATGCCCTGGAAGTTGAACTGGCGGCGGTCGTCGATGTCAGGGACGCCGGTGATGTGGTGCAAGCTGGCGGTGCCGCCGACCTCGACACGAAAATTCGGCAGCGGCACCACCTCGATCTCGACCTCGTGTTCAAGGGCGCGATAAGCGCCCCCGCCTTTGCCGAAGCGCCCCGTCGTCTGGGTCTGGAATTCGCGCTCGCCGACATTGCCGATATCGGTGCCGATCATGAAGCCGAAGATGTGCTCGGTATCAAAACCTGCCTCGGCGCTGCTGCGCGCCGGCGCCAGCACGATCGCGCACACGATCACCGTCCAGAACTTGCAGGCTCTGCCGCCCATCCCGTGCCCCAAAGGCGCGCGCCGCTATGATGCGGCAGCAGCGCTGACCGGGCGCCAGCGTAACACACTGCCGCAGAGCACGGTCGAGATTTTGCGGCCAGAGAATTGAAGCCCGTCCACGTGCGGCATTCACGTCAATCCGCAAAGCATGGAGCACGGCGAGGCGCAGATCCGACACTGCCACGGCTCCGACGGCGTTTGCCATCGAAGCCGCGGCAGGTCGTCGGTCTTACTTGCGCGAGGCGCAGGCGTACATGTTGATTTCCATGCCGACCGGCACTTCCACGATCTTCGGAGCTTTCCAAGCCATTCGGGTCTCCCAAGGTATTGAGCGCGACATCGCGCGGCGAAAACCTAGGGCTGCGTCAATTGCAGTTCAAGCCTCGATTCGACTGCCGCCGCGTCTGTGCCAATTCTTCGCGGCCGCAATTTCTCTCTCGGACAAGGCAAGTTCCCTCCTGGTCAAACCTGACCAGCGAGACACTGCCTTGTGCAATGCACCGCGCGTCCAATCGACAACGGTGCCGTCAGCAATCCTTGTCGGCCATTTCGGCATTCGGCTTGGCGCCTGCAGCGCGCTGAGCCGCCGTCGGCTCGCTCTGCATTTGGCGCTGCGCATCCTCGGACGACGCCGGCGATTCACCGCTGGCACGGTTCATGGTGCTGGTCGGCGGATGCTGGCTGGTACCGCTCGCCGAACCGGACGTGTGCGATTGCGCGGAGCCCACGGTGACCGGACCAGAACCAGCATCCTTGTCGGTGCTGGCGCTGCCGGTGTTGCAGGGACCGGCGACCGCAACCCCGGCGCTCAGCGCCAGGATTGCACAGGCAGCAAGAAGGGAACGATTCGTATTCATCTGCATCTCCTTTTCTCCCGCAGCGCAGCCCCGGCGCCGGCAGGACATGCGGAGAAACAGGCCGAGCAGCCCGATGTTCCCGAGCGCGAGACGAGAATGATCGCAAACGTTACGCCCGTCACGCCCGTTCCGGCCGCGGCGCTCACCGGAGCAATCGCACGAGCGCGCGACCGGCGCGCGCGTTCAGCTCCTTCGCATCCAGCGTTCCGTCCTTGTCGGGATTGGCTGCGCTGAAACGCTGCTCGACCACCGACAAATATTCGTCGAGGGTGAGGGTCCCGTCGCGGTCGGGGTCGGCCGCGGCGAGTGCTTTCGCGCTCAACCGTCCACGCAGTTCGCGCGCATCGAGCGTGCCGTCGCGATCGGGATCGAGCTTTGCGAAGGTGGTGGCAGCGGCCTTCTTCACCTCGGCAAGATCGAGCGTGCCGTCGTTGTCGGTGTCGAACAACTTGACCGCATTGCCGGAAGCCGACCACGCCGGACCGGCCGAGAGTGCAATCATAAGTGCAAGGGCAATCGAGCGAGCCGAAATCATCGAGACCTCCCTGACATAGAGCCCCTGATTAATGGGGCAGAGCCGAGATAAACCCGCAAGCGGACCTCGGTTCAAGTCCGGACTTGCAACTTACGCGCGCCACAACCGGTGGAGATGCATCGACCTGCTCCCGATCGCGCTTCGCGCCACGGAATTCTCAGCGTCTCCGCACAAGTTGGAGTTGCCTTTGTCAGGTTTCCGTCAGGTGACCGCCGACGATATCGGCACGTTGCTTACGACTTTCGTATTGACGCGTTTTGGTTTCCGACGGAGTGTTGCAGCCGCAGCGTCAAAAGGCGCGCATTTTGGGAGGAACGGATGAAACGCTTTGCGATGGCCGCGAGCCTCGTCATGCTTGCGTCAACCTGTGCAAATGCACAGACCACCGAGCAGCTGGTCAAGGGTGCGACCGACACATCGAACGTTCTCAATTACGGAATGGGCTACAATCTTCAGCGCTTCTCGACGCTGAAGCAGATCAACAAGGATACGGTCAAGAATCTCGTCCCGATCTGGAATTACAGCTTCAATGACGATCGGAGCGAGGAATCGCAGCCCATCGTCTATCAGGGCGTCATCTACGTCACCTCGCACAATGCCACGATGGCGGTCGATGCCAAGACCGGCAAGCAGATCTGGAAGAGCAAGATCGAATATCCGGCGGAGACGCCGCGAATCGTCTGCTGCGGCATCATCAACCGCGGCGTCGCGATTCACGAGGGCAAGCTGTTCCGTACGACCCTCGATGCCCACGTGATTGCCATCGACGCCAAGAACGGCAAGGAGCTGTGGCGGCAAAAAGCAGCCGACATCAAGGAAGGCTATTCGATGACGGTAGCCCCGCTCGTTGCCGACGGCGTCGTCATCACCGGCATCTCCGGCGCCGAATTCGGCACAAGAGGCTTCATCGACGGCTGGGATCCGGCAACGGGCAAGCATCTCTGGCGGACCCACTCGATCCCCTCGCCGGACGAGCCCGGCGGCGACACCTGGAAGGGCGACACCTGGAAGCTCGGCGGTGGCTCGACCTGGATCACCGGCTCTTATGACCCCGAGCTGAACACGGTGTATTGGGGCACCGGCAATCCCGGCCCGTTCAACTCGGCGGTGCGCCCCGGCGACAATCTCTACACCTGCTCCGTCCTGGCGCTGGATCCCAAGACCGGCAAGATCAAGTGGCATTACCAGTTCTCGCCGAACAATCCGTTCGACTACGACGCCGTGGCCGAGATGGTGCTCGCCGACATGACGATCGAGGGCAAGCCGACCAAGGCGCTGCTGAATGCCAACCGCAACGGCTTCTTCTACGTGCTCGACCGCACCAACGGCAAGCTGCTCGCGGCCAATCCTTACGTGAAGGTCAACTGGGCAACCGGCATCGACATGAAGACGGGACGTCCGATCGAGACCGACGTGTCGAAGGACGCACGCGAGGGCAAGAAAGTCACCGTCTATCCCTCGATCCTTGGCGGCAAGAACTGGGAGCCGATGTCGTTCAATCCGCAGACCGGCCTCGCCTATGCCAACACGCTCGCTTTCGGCGGCAGGTACAAGACCGAGCCCGTCACCTACAAGCAGGGCGAATGGTATCTCGGCATGGATCTGACCGACCTCTGGGAATACGGCGACGGGCCGCGCGGTCATCTCAAGGCCATCGACCCCATGACCGGCAAATCGAAATGGGAGGCGCCGAGCGACATTCCGCGCTTCTCGGGCGTGCTCTCGACGGCCGGAGGCGTCGTATTCTCAGGCGCGCTGACCGGCGAGTTCGAGGCCTTCGACGCCGACACCGGCAAGAAGCTCTGGCAGTTCCAGACCGGCTCCGGCATCGAGGGACAGCCGGTGACCTGGCAGCAGGACGGCGTGCAGTATGTCGCCGTGACGAGCGGCTATGGCGGCGTCTACTCGCTGTTCTCCGGCGACGAGCGGCTTGCCAACGTGCCGCCCGGCGGCTCGCTGTGGGTCTTTGCGGTCAAACAGTAAGACACGGGTACGATGCTGAAAGTGATCCCTCACAAGACGGCGGCGATGATCGCCGCCGTCGCGGTGCTGTCGGTCGCGCATGCGGCGACCGTCCGCGCCGATGACACCACCGGCAATTCCATGCAGGCGCAGATCGACCATGGCAAGTCGACCTACGCCTCGAAATGCTCGCACTGCCACGGCCCCAATCTGATGAATTCCGGCACCGTCACGCCGGATCTGCGTGCCATTCCCGACGACAAGACGCGCTTCGTCACCACGGTGAAGAACGGCAAGAACAACAAGATGCCACCCTGGGCCGACATTCTCAGCGACGACGAGATCGGAAACCTCTGGGCCTTCGTCTCCAGCCGGAGGAAGCCATGAGGGGCCGGCGCGTTGCCTGGAGCGCTGCGGCCGTTCTGTCCGCGATGGCGTCGGTCGCTCTCGCAGCCGACGATCCTCTGAAGGTCTGTCTCGACGAGGACCGGCCGCCGCTCTCGGTGCATCGCCGCGACAAGCCGGATGCCGGCTTCGACGTGCTGCTGGCGCAGGCGATCGCCGAGCGGATGGGACGCCCGCTGAAGATCCAGTGGTTCGAGAGCAGGCTGGATGAGGATTCGAGCCCGCAACTCGAGGCCAACGCGTTGCTCTCGGACGGGCGCTGCTCGCTGGTCGGCGGCTACGCGCTGACGCAGGATTCGCTTGTCGCACCCGGGATGAAGACGGCGCGCTTGCCGGGTTTCGCCGGCGCCACGCGCGACGATCGGCGGCGCCGCGTCCCGCTCGGCGTGCTCGCGCCGAGCCAGCCCTACATCTATTCGCCGATGACGGTGGTGCTGGGGCCAAAGGCCCGCGGGCGCAAGGTCGGCGACATCGGCGATCTCGCCGGCCTTCGTCTCGCCATCGAAAGCGGATCGCTCGGCGACGCCATCCTGATGACCTTCGACAAGGGGCGCCTGATCGACAACATCACCCACCTCGTCCCCGGCCGCGACGATCTTCTCGGCGCGCTCGAGCGCGGCGACCATGACGCGACGCTGATCGATCTTGCCCGCTTCGACGCCCATCGCGCCGCGCACCCGGACACGGCGATCACGGCGTCCGGCTACTATTATCCGATCGGAGCCAATCGCGGCTATGTCGGGCTCGCCAGCGATGGCGCGCTGATCGCGGCCGTCAACAAGGCGCTGACGGAGCTCACGGCTTCGGGCAAGATCGCCGAATTCGGCAAGCAGGCCGGCCTCACCTATCTGCCGCCGCGCGAGCCCGCGATCCTCGGCGATGTCTGGACCAAGATCATCCAGCGGTGAGGCACCGTCATTCCGGGGCGCCCGCAGGGCGAGCCCGGAATCCATTTATCAGCAGCGCATGCGGGGCGATGGATTCCGGGCCTGCGTGCTGCGCACGCATCCCGGAATGACGGAGGATGTGGCTAGCGGCGTCTCCCTTCGTATACTGGAGGCATTTCATTCGCCCATCGGTGCCCCGTGAATTCCCCGGCCATCGCCAGCAATCTGCGCGTCCGGGTGATCACCGAATAGGCACCGCGCAGACCAATCGAATGCGCCAATCTGTCTCGCCTGCGACCGATGGCAGCGAC
Organism: Bradyrhizobium sp. USDA 223; assembly: GCF_044909005.1. Taxonomy (NCBI): domain Bacteria; kingdom Pseudomonadati; phylum Pseudomonadota; class Alphaproteobacteria; order Hyphomicrobiales; family Nitrobacteraceae; genus Bradyrhizobium; species Bradyrhizobium sp. USDA 223. Next base: position 962,324 of record NZ_JBIYDR010000001.1, on the reverse strand, counting down.
AGCCGGATGCAGTAGGTTCGGCAAAAATCAGGGAGAGAATCATGTCCGCCAAGCTCGATCGCCGCCACTTCATCGCCGCCGGGACCAGTGCACTGGCGATGCCGCTCGTCGCGCGCGGCGCATCGGCACAGGGTAGCTGGCCGGCGCGGCAGATTCGCATGATCTGCAGCTATCCCGCCGGCGGCCAGACCGACCTGCTCGCGCGCGCCTATGGCGAGTTCATCTCCAAGCAGGTCGGCAAGACCGTCGTCATCGAGAACAAGCCCGGCGCCTCCGGCGCGATCGGGACGGCGGAAGTCGCCCGCGCCGAGCCCGACGGCCACACCATCCTGTGCTCGATCTCGACCACCTACATCATGAACCGTGTGGTGATGAAAAATCCCGGCTACGACATGGACAAGGATTTGACGCTCGTCAGCGTCATTCCCGGCGCGGGTCTGTTGCTGGTCGCGAACCCGAAAACAGGGGTTAAGACGCTGGAGGATTTCGTCGCCTTCGCGCGCAAGAGCGGCAAGGTGAACTTCGGCACCTACAGCGCGGGCTCGGCCCCGCACATGACTGTCAACGAGCTCAACAAGCAGTACGGCCTCAACATCGAGCCGGTGCACTATCGCGGCGAGGCGCCGATGTGGACGGGAATGCTGGAAGGCACCCTCGATGCCGCGATGGGCAGCTACACGGCCGCGCAGTCGGTCCTGCAAAGCGACCGCGGCACGGTGTTCGCCGTGCATTCGAAGAAGGTCGATGCGATCCCCGCGATCAAGACCCTTCCCGAGCAGGGCGCGACGTCGAAATTCTTCACCGTGAGCGGGTTCACCGGCTGGGCCGTGCCCAAGGCGACGCCGCAAGCCGTCGTCGACCGCCTCGCCGAGCTCTGCGTCGCCGCCAACACCGATCCGAAAGTGAAGGAGGTTCTCTCGACCTTCGTGCTCGAGCCCGCGATCGGCTTCAAGGAAACCAATGCGCTGTACCAGCGCGAGCTGCCGATCTGGATCGAGAGCGCGAAGTCGTTGGGCCTCGAGCCGGCCTGATCAGAAAGTTGGGCACATCACGAGGACGGCCTCGCCGGCCGCTTTTGGAAAAACCGCGTCTAATGCTCGCCCGAGCTCGCCGCGCCCTGCTGTGCCTTGTGGATCGAGGACGGCACCACGCCGAAATATTTCCGGAACACCCGGCTGAAATGCGATGAGCTGGAGAACCCCCAGGAGAAGGCAACGTCGGTGATAGTCTTGCCGGCGTGGGCCTCGAGCTCCTGGCGGCAGTTCTGCAGCCGCGCCTGCCAGATGTAGTCGCTCACCGTGGTGCCGCGCTCCGAGAACAGCATGTGCAGATAGCGCTTGGAGCAGCCAAGCTCGGCCGAGATCTGATCGATGCACAGATCGGGGTCGCGCAAGTGCTCGCGGATGAAGAACTGCGCGCGCACATACATCGCTTCGGGCCCGACACGATCGAACATCGTGTCGGCTTCGCGCAGCGGCAGCAGCAACAGGTCGATCAGTGAATCCGCGACGCCGACCGCGCTGTTGGCGGACAGCTTTGCCGCCTCGTCGAAGGTGGCGTGGACGAAATCGTGGGCGATCCGCCCGGTCCCCGTCTTCGCCGTCAATTTGCACGCCGGCATCCGCTGCGACGGGAATCCGCGGTCGCGCAGCAGCGCCTTCGGCACGATCACCACGTCATGTCGGGTAAAGGCGGGGCTGATGATCGAATGCGGACAGGAGACGTCATAGGCGATGATGTCGCCCGGGTTGATCTCGATGTGGCGGCCTTCTTGTTCGAAATAAGACACGCCGTAAGTCTGGAAATGGATTTTTATGTACGGGTGTTCATTGGCCTTGGCGCGCGCCAGCGTGTGCGCGATGCGATGCTGGCTGACCTCGATCTGGCAGAGCTTCAGGCGCGAGACCGTGGTGTAATCGATGCGACCTTCGAGCGAGGACGCCTCCAGCGGATCAACGTCGAAATGCCCGCACAGGCTCGTGAGCCCGTCGATCCAGCTCTGGATCTGCCGCTTCGGCGTCATTCCGGTCGTCGAGAGCGTGTGAATGGTGTCGGACATTAATCCAGCCACTGATTTGATCCGGAGATTCGGCGCGAATCGCAACCAGCGCTGCCGGAGCCCTCAGCCGTGATTGCGTGACGTTTACCTCGCATTTGAGCGGTCTCTTGCAACGAGCGCCATCGTTCCATTGCCACTCTTGAAACTTAATCCTCCGCCTTAGTTGCAGCGCCGTCAAGGGGAACCTGAGCGCCGAGGCGGCCTCGAGGGCGCACCGAAGCCGCTGAATTCGCTACTGCAAAATCAAAATCTTCACCTCCGTGCGCTGTCGAGCAAACCGCCTTCGCTCTTGGGCAAGTTTCCCGATGGCGAAGCCGTTAGGGATTGCGGCAGGAACAACAAGAACGGGCCGCTCCTGCACGTGGACCCGTGGCTCTCATCAGGAGGAGGAAACAGCACAGCATCGTTTCTGGTCCCCATCGTGACCGCCCTGCACGAGCAGACGCCGGACGAGAAGCCCGGCGATTGAGCAACGCTTCGGAAATAATAAACGAGACCAACGGAGGAATAACTATGCGCAAGGTGCTTCTGGCGACCTGTCTTGGTTCGGCGGCGGCTCTCGCCGTCGGCAGCGCTTCAGCAAATGACGAGCTGATCAAGATGTCGCAAAACCCGAAAGACTGGGTGATGCCGGCGGGCGACTACGCCAATACCCGCTATTCGAAGCTAAACCAGATCAACGCACAGAATGTCGGGAAACTCCAAGTTGCCTGGACCTTCTCGACCGGCGTGCTGCGTGGCCACGAGGGCGGCCCGCTGATCATCGGCAACATGATGTACGTCCACACGCCGTTCCCTAACAAGGTCTACGCCATTGACCTTTCGCAAGAGAACAAGATCGTTTGGAAATACGAGCCGAAGCAGGATCCCAACGTCATCCCCGTGATGTGCTGCGACACCGTCAACCGCGGCCTGTCCTATGGCGACGGTAAGATCATTCTGCATCAGGCCGACACCAACCTCGTGGCGCTCGATGCAAAGACCGGTCAGGTGGCCTGGTCGGCCACCAATGGCAACCCGGCAAAGGGCGAGACCGGTACCTCGGCGGCCCTGGTCGTCAAGGACAAGGTCCTCGTCGGCATATCCGGCGGGGAGTTCGGCGTGCAGTGCCATGTCACCGCATACGACCTCAAATCCGGCAAGCAGGTCTGGCGCGCCTATTCCACGGGTCCGGACGATCAGATTAAGGTCGATCCGGTGAAGACGACGTCGCTCGGCAAGCCGGTCGGCCCGGACTCTTCGCTGAAGTCCTGGCAGGGCGATCAGTGGAAAATCGGCGGCGGCTGCACCTGGGGCTGGCTCTCGTACGATCCCGCTCTGAACCTTGTCTATTACGGGTCGGGCAATCCCTCGACCTGGAACCCGAAGCAGCGTCCCGGCGACAACAAATGGTCGATGGCGATCTTCGCCCGCGATGCCGACACGGGCATGGCGAAGTGGGTCTACCAGATGACGCCCCATGACGAATGGGATTATGACGGCGTCAACGAAATGATCCTCAGCGACCAGCAGATCAACGGTCAGAACCGCAAGCTGCTGACGCACTTCGACCGCAACGGCCTCGCCTACACCATGGATCGCGACACCGGCGAACTGCTGGTTGCCGAGAAGTACGATCCCAAAGTGAACTGGACCAGCGGCGTCGACATGGACAAGAACTCGCCAACCTATGGCCGTCCGAAGGTCGTCGCCCAATATTCCACCGAGCACGGCGGAGAGGACAAGAACACCAAGGGCATCTGCCCGGCCGCGCTCGGCACGAAGGACCAGCAGCCGGCGGCCTACTCGCCGGACACGCAGCTGTTCTACGTTCCGACCAACCACGTCTGCATGGACTACGAACCGTTCAAGGTGAGCTACACCGCAGGCCAGCCCTATGTGGGGGCGACGCTTTCGATGTACCCGCCCCAGGGTGAAAGCCACATGGGCAACTTCATCGCCTGGGACAACAAGACCGGCAAGATCGTCTGGTCGAACAAGGAGCAGTTCTCGGTCTGGTCGGGTGCGCTCGCAACGGCAGGCGGCGTGGTGTTCTACGGCACGCTCGAAGGCTACCTGAAGGCGGTCGATGCCAAGTCCGGCAAGGAGCTCTACAAGTTCAAGACTCCGTCCGGCATCATCGGCAACGTCACCACCTATGAGAACAACGGCAAACAGTACATTGCCGTGCTCTCCGGCGTGGGCGGCTGGGCCGGCATTGGTCTCGCGGCAGGCCTGACTGATCCGACCGCAGGCCTCGGCGCCGTCGGCGGCTACGCGGCCCTCAGCAACTACACGGCACTCGGCGGTACGCTGACCGTGTTCTCGCTGCCGAACTAGGCCTCGCTTAGCATCGCTCCGGCGCGTGGATCGTTCCACGCGCCGGCTCGTCTCCACCGAATGCCGGCCGAGGAACAAATCTCTTGCGTAAAATCTGCTCTGTCATTGTTGTGATGATGATCTTCGTTGTGTCCGGAGGAATCGCGGTCGCAGAGGGTCCGGGCGACCCGACCGCTGTGAAGAAGGAAGACGACGGAAAGTGGCTCGATAAGGACGGAAACCCGACCTACAAGATTTCGGCCGACGGTACCGTGGACTGGTTCACCTATTCCGGATATCGCCGCTATCACTCGGATTGTCACGTGTGTCACGGCCCCGACGGCATGGGATCGACCTACGCACCGGCGCTGAGGGACTCTGTCAAGTCGATGAGTTACGGCGACTTCCTCGGCGTGGTCGCCTCCGGCCGCAAGAGCATCTCGACCGCGCAGGAGAACGTCATGCCGGCCTTCGGTGATAACCCGAACGTCGCCTGCTACATGGACGATCTCTACGTCTATCTCCGCGCGCGCTCCACCGACGCCTTGGGCCGGCAGCGTCCTGCGAAAAAGGAGGAGAAGACGGAGGCCTATACCCAGGCTGAAGACGCCTGCATGGGCAAGAAATGAACGTTACGAGGGCTGCCAGGACTACTTCTTGGCGTCTGATGAGAATTTGAGGAGCTACCGATGAAGACACGTGCCGCCGTTGCTTTCGAAGCCAAGAAGCCGCTCGAGATCGTCGAGGTCGATCTGGAAGGCCCGAAGGCCGGCGAAGTCCTGGTCGAGATCAAGGCGACGGGTATCTGCCATACCGACGCCTACACGCTCGACGGCTTCGACAGCGAGGGAATCTTCCCGTCGATCCTGGGACATGAGGGAGCCGGCATCATCCGCGAGATCGGCCCGGGCGTGACCTCGGTGAAGCCGGGCGATCACGTCATCCCACTCTACACGCCGGAATGCCGGCAGTGCAAAAGCTGCCTCAGCCAGAAGACCAATCTCTGCACCGCGATCCGCGCGACGCAAGGCAAGGGCGTGATGCCCGACGGCACCAGCCGTTTCTCCTACAAGGGCAAGCCGATCTACCACTACATGGGCTGCTCGACCTTCTCGAACTTCACCGTGCTGCCCGAGATCGCGGTCGCCAAGATCCGCGAGGACGCGCCGTTCGACAAGAGCTGCTACATCGGCTGCGGCGTCACCACCGGCGTCGGCGCCGTCGTCAACACCGCCAAGGTGACGCCGGGCTCCAACGTGGTCGTGTTCGGCCTCGGCGGCATCGGCCTCAACGTCATCCAGGGCGCCAAGATGGCCGGCGCCGACAAGATCATCGGCGTCGACATCAACGATTCCAAGGAGGAATGGGGTCGCAGGTTCGGCATGACCGACTTCGTCAACCCGAAGAAGATCACCGGCGACATCGTTCAGCACCTCGTCGGCCTCACCGACGGCGGCGCCGACTACACCTTCGACTGCACCGGCAACACCACCGTGATGCGCCAGGCACTGGAGGCCTGCCATCGCGGCTGGGGCACCTCAATCATCATCGGCGTCGCCGAGGCCGGCAAGGAGATCGCCACCCGCCCGTTCCAGCTCGTCACCGGCCGCAACTGGCGCGGCACGGCCTTCGGCGGCGCGCGCGGGCGCACCGACGTGCCGAAGATCGTCGACTGGTACATGAACGGAAAGATCCAGATCGATCCGATGATCACCCACGTGCTCAAGCTCGAGGAGATCAACAAGGGCTTTGACCTCATGCACGAGGGCAAATCCATCCGTTCAGTCGTCGTGTTCTAGCTCGAAAACGTCACACCAAGGAGGATCGACCATGACTGTTGCACTCCATCCCTCGATCGACAACGGCATCAAGCAAGGCAGCGGCAGCTTCGCCGGTGGCACGCTGGCCTGCAAATGCAGCGACCATCCGGTGAAGGTCGGCATCAAGGGCGACGTCGCCCACAATCACGCCTGCGGCTGCACCAAGTGCTGGAAGCCGCAGGGCGCGACCTTCTCCGTCGTCGCCGTCGTGCCGCGCCAGAACGTCACCGTGCTCGAGAACGGCGACAAGCTCCAGATCGTCGACCCCTCCGCGGTGATCCAGCGTTACGCCTGCAAGGCCTGCGGCACGCACATGTACGGCCGGATCGAGAACAAGAACCATCCGTTCTACGGCCTCGACTTCATCCATCCCGAACTGTTCCAGGAGCAGGGCTCGCAGGCGCCGCAATTCGCCGCCTTCGTTTCCTCCGTGATCGAATCGGGTGTGAAGCCCGAGCAGATGGCCGGCATCCGTTCGCGGCTGAAGGAGATCGGCCTCGAGCCCTATGACTGCCTGTCCCCGGCCCTGATGGACGCGATCGCGACCCATGTCGCGAAGGCCAAAGCCGCTTAGGAAGACTGCCTGGGACGCCCGCCTGAACTGGCCGGCCGCCGGATCTTGGCTACACCATCTGCAGCTCGCTGGCGTTCGTTGCCGCCAGCGAGCCTCACGGTCCCCGCTGCCGGGACCACCGCGGCGCGATGCCGCCGCTTCTGCACCACGCGTGGGTGAGGACCATCGGCTCCTCAGTCCTGGTATCTGAATGACTGCGCAGGACCGTCCGCTTCCTGCTTGAAGTTCGCGGTGCTCTGCGTTCTCCCTCCCTCGACTGAGGCCTACTGCTTCGTCCGTTCGGTGCAGCCGGCGGACGAAGCTTTTTTCGTTGCGCCCATTTGATGCGCAACGTGGCGGATGACGCGCCCTGCTTTTGACAAACCGTCGATGCAATCTTTTCCCGGTGAGAACACTCGGCTGTGAACGCCAGGTCGGCGCGATCTCTGCTAGGGTCGCGCCGTCACGATGCCGCACGACGTACAATCAATTAAGAAGAAAACGGGAGGTATCGAGCACATCCAGACTTCGCTACCTGCGTTCCTGCCTCCCTCCGGGATTTGCCCGCGCGGGACTACGGCGGGATGTGGCGAGACGACGCACGAGGTCGCCGACCGGCGTCGGCGGACTTTGAATTTGGCATGCTTATGAAGAGCGAGGCACGATCATGATCAAGGTGAAGATCAACGGCCAGGAACAGAGCTGGGACGGTGACCCGGATCTCCCGCTACTCTGGTTCCTGCGTGACGAGGCCGGTCTCACCGGCACCAAATACGGCTGCGGCCAGGCCCTGTGCGGCTCCTGCACGGTCATCGTCGACAAGCAAGCGGTGCGCGCCTGCATCACGTCCGTCAACGACGTCGCCGGACGCGAGGTCACCACGATCGAAGGGCTGCATCCGAACGGCGATCACCCGGTGCAGAAGGCGTGGCGTCAGGTCAATGTGCCCCAATGCGGCTTCTGCCAGGCCGGCCAGATCATGCAGGCCGCGGCGCTTCTGATGGAGAATCCCAAACCCTCGCACGACCAGATCCGCGAGGCGATGTCTGGCAACATCTGCCGTTGCGGCTGCTATCAGCGCATCGAGAACGCCGTCCATCTCGCATCGACGGGAGTGTGACATGAACTTCATCGACAATCCCCGCAAGCTTCGCGGCTTCGAAAAGCACATCAAGGTCGAGAAGGTGTCGCGCCGCAGCATCCTGAAGGGGCTCGGCGTCACCGGCGGCTTCGTGCTCGCCGCCCCCGTGATGTCGCGCCAGGCGCTCGCCTATGAGACCGGCGCCGGCAAGATGCCGCATGGCGTCGTGGTCGATCCGCGCGTGTTCGTTTCGGTAGGCGCGGATGGCATCGTCACCATCGTCGGGCACCGTTCGGAAATGGGCACCGGCGTGCGCACCAGCCTGCCGCTGATCGTGGCCGAGGAGATGGAGGCCGACTGGTCCAGGGTCAAGGTGCAGCAAGCCCATGGCGACGAGGTCAAGTTCGGCAACCAGGACACCGACGGCTCGCGCAGCACGCGGCATTATCTGATCCCGATGCGCCAGATCGGCGCTTCGGCCCGCACAATGCTGGAGCAGGCCGCGGCCAAGCGCTGGGGCGTGCCGGCGACCGAGGTCAAGGCGGTCAACCACGAGGTCGTGCACAGCGCCAGCGGGCGCAAGCTCGGCTTCGGCGAGCTCGCCGCCGACGCCGCCAAGGAATCGGTGCCCAGCATCGAGGGCCTCAAGCTGAAGGACCCCAAGAACTTCCGCTATCTCGGCAAGGGCCAGATCGGCATCGTCGATCTCCACGACATCACCACCGGCAAGGCGAACTACGGCGCCGACGTGCGGCTGCCCGGCATGAAATATGCCGTGATCGCCCGTCCGCCGGTGACCGGCGGCAAACTGGTCAAGTTCGAGCCGGCGGAGGCGCTGAAGGTCCCCGGTGTCGAGAAGGTGATGCAGGTGCGCGGCTGGCCGTGGCCCTCGAAATTCCAGCCGCTCGGCGGCGTCGCGGTGATCGCGCGCAACACAGGCGCGGCGATCAAGGGCCGCGACGCGCTGAAGCTGACCTGGGACGACGGTCCCAACGGCAAATACGACTCCGTCGCCTACCGCAAGGAGCTCGAGGAGGCCTCGCGCAAGCCGGGGCTCGTGCTGCGCAAGGAGGGCGATGCGGACGCTGCCCTGAAGAGCGCCGACAAGGTGATCGTCGGCGAATATTACCTTCCGCATCTCGCCCATGTCGCCATGGAGACGCCGGTGGCGGTCGCGGACGTCAAGGGCGACAGGGCCGAGATCTGGGCGCCGGTGCAGAGCCCCGGCGGCACCCGCGAGGACGTCGCCAAGACGCTCGGCATTCCCGAGGCCAACGTCACGGTCAACGTGACGCTGCTCGGCGGCGGGTTCGGACGCAAGTCGAAATGCGACTTTGCGCTCGAAGCCGCGCTGCTCTCGAAGGAGCTCGGCGCGCCGGTGAAGGTGCAGTGGACGCGGGAGGACGACATCCACAACGGCTTCCTGCACACCGTCTCGGTCGAGCGGATCGAGGCCGGCCTCGACAAGAGCGGCAAGGTGATCGCCTGGCGCCACCGCAGCGTGGCTCCCAGCATCGCCTCGACCTTTGCCGCCGGCACGGTGCATCAGGCGCCGTTCGAAATCGGCATGGGCCTGGTCGATATGCCGTTCGAGATCGCGAACATCTCGTGTGAGAACCCGGAAGCCGCGGCGTTCACCCGCATCGGCTGGTTCCGCGCGGTCTCGAACATCCCGCGCGCCTTCGCCGTTCAGTCGATGGTCGGCGAGATCGCGCAGGCAACGGGCCGCGACCAGAAAGACATGCTGCTCGAGCTGATCGGCTCGCCTCGCATCGTCAAGCCCAACGTGAAGGACCTCTGGAACTACGGCGAGCCCCAGGACAGCTACCCGATCGACACCGCGCGCCTGCGCAAGGTGGTCGAGCTGGTCGCCGAGAAGGGGGAATGGGGACGAAAGGTGCCGAAGGGCCACGGTCTCGGCATCGCCGTGCACCGCAGCTTCGTCAGCTACATCGCGACCGTCGTCGAGGTCGCCGTCGACGACAAGGGCAAGCTGACGGTGCCGCGGGTCGACACCGCGATCGATTGCGGCACCTATGTCAACCCCGAGCGCATCGCTTCGCAGATTGAGGGCGCGGCAATCATGGGGCTCAGTCTCGCCAAATACGGCGAGATCACCTTCAAGGACGGCAAGGTGCAGCAGAAGAATTTTGACGACTTCCAGGTCGTCAGGATGGACGACTCGCCTGTGGTGACCAACGTCTACATCGTACCGCCCGGACCCGACACGCCGCCGAGCGGCGTCGGCGAGCCCGGCGTTCCTCCGTTCGCGCCAGCCCTGATCAACGCGATCTTCGCAGCGACGGGAAAACGCATCCGCGCACTTCCGATCGGCAAGCAATTGGAGGCGTGAGACGGAACCGAAGTGCGAGGCGGAACACAAGCCGCCTCGCGCCGTTTCCATCGATCTGACAGGAGCAGATCGATGACCAACATCTCAAGGGCGCTCACAGTCTCGCTGTCGGGCGCCTTTCTTTTGACCGCCGCGGGCGCATTCGCCCAGAGCAACACGGCGCCGCCGACCACTGCGACGCGCCCCACCGGCCCCGACCAGACTTCGCTGCCCAACGCCAACGCCCCACCCGCCTCCACCACCCAGACCACCGGGCAGCACAATCCGGATCCCAAGATTCGCGAGATGAACCAGAAGGAGAAGGACAAGGTCGAGCGCGAGGGGAAGTAGCTATCTGGCGCTGCGCAAACAAATGCGGCGGATGTTGCCATCCGCCGCATTCGCCACCCCCCGCTGCTCCGCTTCTTTCGATCCGCCCGCGGAGCTATTTCTTCAGCGCGAAGACCCAGACGACGCCGCCCTGCGGCACGTTGGCTTCAATGCCGATATTATTGGTCACGAGTGCATCCTGGATGCGCTGCGCGTCGACGCCCCAGCCCGACTGGATCGCGATGTACTGCGTGCCGTCGATCTCATATGACACCGGCATGCCGACGATGCCGGAGTTGGTCTTCTGCTCCCACAGCAGTTCGCCCGTCTTGGCGTGGAAGGCGCGGAAATAGCGGTCGTTGGTCCCGCCGACGAAGACGAGATCGCCCGCGGTCGCGGTGACCGATCCGAACAGATGCGACTTGGGGAAGTTGTGCTGCCAGACCTTCTTTCCGGTTGCGGGATCCCAGGCCTGGAGCTCGCCAAAATGATCTGCACCCGGCTTTGTCTTCAGGCCGATGTCTTCCGGCTTGGTGCCGAGCCAGAGCTCGCCCGGCTTGAGCGGCACTTTCTCGCCGGTAAAGCCGCCGCAGAAATTCTCGTTGGCAGGCACGTAGACGAGGCCGGTCCTCTGGCTGTAGGCCGCCGACGGCCAATCCTTGCCGCCCCAGAGCGAGGGACAGAACTCGACGCGCTTGCCGATCACCGGCTTGTGCGCAGGATCCACGATCGGCTTGCCGGTCTCGTCGATGCCCTTCCAGACGTCAGTGAAGACGAACGGCCATCCGGCGACGTAATTGATCTTGGTCGGAGTCCGCTCCAGCACCCAGAAGATCGCATTGCGTCCGGGATGGACCAGGCTCTTGATGGTGCGGCCGTTGCGCTGCAAATCGATCAGCATCGGCGCATCGACCTCGTCCCAATCCCAGGAATCGTTCTGGTGGTACTGGAAATAGGTCTTGATCTTGCCGGTGCCGGGATCGAGCGCGAGCACCGATGCAGTATAGAGATTGTCGCCGGGATGCGAGTCGCCGGGCCATGGCGCGGCATTGCCGACACCCCAATAGATCGTCTTGGTCTCCTTGTCGTAATTGCCGGTCATCCAGGCCGATCCACCGCCGTTCTTCCAGTCGTCGCCTTGCCAGGTTTCGTGGCCGGGCTCGCCTTCACCGGGGATGGTGTAGGTCCGCCACAGCTCCTTACCGTCCTTGGCATCATAAGCCACGATATAGCCACGTACGCCGAACTCGCCGCCGGAGCCGCCGACAATGACCTTACCGTCGACGATCAAGGGCATCAGGGTGAGGTACTGGCCCTTCCTGTAGTCCTGCACCTTGGTGTCCCACAGCACCTTGCCGGTCTTGGCATCGAGCGCGACCACGTGGTCGTCCGTGGTGGCGAGGTAGAGCTTGTCCTCCCACAGACCGACGCCGCGGTTGGTCGGATGCAGCTGGAACAGATCGTCAGGAAGCTGCCGCTTGTAGCGCCAGTATTCGTCGCCGGTCTTCGCATTCAGCGCGATCACCTGGCCCATTGGGGTCGTCACGAACATCACGCCATTGTTGACGATCGGCGGGGCCTGATGGCCTTCGACCACGCCAGTGGAAAAGGTCCAGACCGGTGTGAGGTTCTTCACGTTGGAGGTGTTGATCTGGTCGAGCGGGCTATAGCCGTGCCCGTCATAGGTGCGCCGGTAGAGCATCCAGTTGTGGGGCTCGGGGTTTTCCAGCCGCTGCGCGGTGACCGGAGAATAACTCTCGATCGGACCCGATAGGGCGGCGGTTGAGGCAAGACACGTGAAGGCGACCAAGCCGGACAGTAACCATTGCTTCCTGGTCATGGAAGTTCTCATGGACGTTCCCCTTTTCATCCGCTTGAATTCTTGTTGTGAATTCTTGTCGTTCGTCCCGTCGCCCGCCCTTCGGCGGAAGCGGCTAGTCCTGACGCGGGCCCAGCCCGCAACCGTCCATCATCCTGGCTGTGTGCCACCTACCTTTCCCATGAAATTGCCGGCGACGCTGAGCGAACCGTCAGCGAGCTCCAGCGGCAGCGCTGCAAGCCGCCGCGGCGCCGGCCCGAACACGACCTGCGCGCCCGCGCGGGGATCGAATTCGGAGTTGTGGCACATGCACTTGAACACCTCCTTGTCGCCGACATCGCTCTTCACCCAGGCGGTGACGGGACAGCCGGCATGCGAGCAGATCGCCGAATAGGCGATGATGCCGTCGACGGCGCGCGCGCGGGTCTTCTCGTCGAGGTCGGCGGGATCGAGCTTGATGATCAGGATTTCGTTGAGCCGCGAGGCGCTGCGCACCACCGATGTGGTGGGGTCCTTCGGCCAGGCATGGATCGGCGGTCCACCGACCTTGAGATCAGCCGCAGTGACGAGCTTTCCCTCCTGGTCACCTTCGGAGAAGACAAGCAGATCGCCTTTCTGCGGCCGCTCATCCGAGCCGGGCGGATCCTCACCTGCGCGGGTCCTGGTTGAACAGCCGAGACACGCCGTCGTCGCCATCGCACCGAGCAGCAGGGATCGCCGTGTCTGTTCGGTGCCCGCTTCGACGTCGGGTTCCGTAGCGTGTTCGGAAGATGATGAATGGGTATCGAACGATGCGCGAGCCATGCCCGCTAGCAGGCGCTGGAACTCTGCCGAAAACAAGGCGAAGACTTGGCGCCGCAGTGCATCAATATGGCTTTGCTCGCGTTGATTGAACGAGAATGAAAGCGAGCAAGCGCGTTTTCGCAAGTTCTACATCGCATTGCGCGAACGGCATGATGATTTTGCAGATCAGACCGATGATGTAGGAATTGGTGCGACGCCACGATGCGATGCGGAATCCCACGCAGGCATCGTGTCCTTCACGACCTGAGCACGTGACGCGGCGAAGCGATGCGGCCCGCAAATGTTGCCGACGCCATCTCAAAGCTGTCGGCGATACGACGCGCCTTGTCGATGAACAGCGCAGCCGCCGCCGGCGGGCAGACCTCGCGCGCGGTCTGCTCGAACAGGTCGAGCCAGCGATCGAAATGGCCACCGGCCAGGCTGAGCGGCAGGTGTGCCCGCATCGGCGATCCATGATAGCGGCCGCTCATCAGCACGACCGACGACCAGAAATCCCTGAGCTTGGCGAGATGCTCGTCCCAATTCTGCACGACGCCGAAGACGGGTCCCAACAGCGCGTCCTCGCGCACGCGTCCGTAGAAGCGGGTGACGAGTTCTCCAATCATCTCCTCGGTGATCCCGGTTCGCTCGATCGCATCCTGGGTCAACAGGCTCCGGCGCGCGGCCGCAGCTTCCCGCTCGGCCTTCAGTCGATCCGACATGTCCTTTGCTATCCGTTCCGTTATCCCCGCAGGCCGCCCGTTCGACATTGTCGGGCCTATCGCACGCGGCGTCTTTGTCGCAGCGCAAATTGCGGGATCTGGCGGCGGACGCTAAGGCGCCCGCCGCCAATGCCTTCATCAGGCGGTATAAGTGTAGAAGCCCTGCCCGGTCTTGCGGCCGAGATGGCCGGCATCGACCATCTCTTTCAGCAGCGGCGCTGGCCGATATTTAGGATCGTTGAAACCCTTGTAAAAGACCTCCATCACCGAAAGCATGGTGTCGAGCCCGACGAGATCGGCAAGTGCGAGCGGCCCGATCGGATGGTTGCAGCCGAGCTTCATGCCGGCGTCGATCTCTTCCGCCGTCGCGATGCCCTCCTGGAGCGCGAAGATCGCCTCGTTGATCATCGGACAGAGGATGCGGTTGACGGCGAAGCCCGGGCTGTTCTTGGCGGTGATCGCCACTTTGCCGACGCGCTTGGCGAAATCCAGCGCCTTGGCATGGGTGTCGTCCGAGGTCTGCAGGCCGCGGATGAGTTCGAGCAGCGCCATCACCGGCACCGGGTTGAAGAAGTGCATGCCGATGAAGCGGTCGGGACGGTCGGTCGCGGCGGCGAGCTTGGTGATCGAGATCGAGGAGGTGTTGGTCGCGACCAGCGTGCGCGGCGACAGGGTGGCGCAGAGATCCTTCAGGATCTTGACCTTGAGCTCCTCGTTCTCGGTCGCGGCCTCGATGACGAGGTCGCAATCCGACAGCTTCGCCCGGTCCGTGGTGCCGGTGATGCGCTTGAGCGTCGCCTCGCGGTCGGCCGCCGACATCTTCTCTTTTTTGACCAGCCGCTCGAGGCTTCCGCCGACGGTCGAAAGGCCGCGGTTCACCGCCGCATCGGAAATATCGACCATTACGACCGAGAGGCCGGCGGCCGCGCAGACCTGCGCGATGCCGTTCCCCATGGTCCCTGCCCCGATGATGCCAACGGTCTGGATCATTGCGTCACATCCTTCATCCTTGCGGGCGCGCCAGTCGCAGCCCGGCTTCATTGTTCCTGCATTAGGGTCTAGCACCGCCATTGGGCCGGCGCGACCCGATCCTGTTCCTTAGCGCATCCGAGGCCGGAAGAAAGCCGCCCGCGGGGCCGCCAGGTGCCTCGATTGTGGGTCCCTGGCCGCGTTTACCGATCATCCTGAGCCCTTCTCCAACGGCTCCGGCGGGGCTGCCCACCCCTGGCCCCTTGATTATGGCAGCGGCAGCAGCGAGAAGGGCGGCGCGGGGCTACCGCGGAACAGGGGCTTGCCCGAGACCGGATGAACGATTTCGCACGATCCATCGGTGCCGCCTTTGCGCTGATCGGCGATGCCGACACCGAGCTATTGGGCATCGTCGCCCTGTCGTTGCGGGTCAGCATGACCGCCAGCATCCTGGCGCTCCTCATCGGCGCCCCCTTTGGAGCCCTGCTTGCGATCACCCGCTTCCGGGGACGCCAAATCATCATCATTCTGACCAATGCCCTGCTCGGGCTTCCGCCGGTCGTGGTCGGGCTCGCGCTCTATCTCTTGCTGTCGCGGTCCGGCCCGTTCGGGGCGGCGGGCTTGTTGTTCACGCCGGCCGCCATGGTGATCGCGCAGACGCTGCTGGCGACGCCGATCGTGGTGGCGCTGGTGCACCGGCCGGCAAGCCTGTTGTGGGCGGAGTATGGCGACCTGGCGCGGATCGACGGGCTGTCGGCCCTGCGCAGCATGGCCCTGCTATTCGCGCTCGGCCGGACCTCGTTGCTGACGGCCTTTCTCGCCGCGTTCGGGCGCGCCATTGCGGAAGTCGGTGCCATCATCATCGTCGGTGGCAACATCCGCGGCTTCACCCGCACGATGACGACGGCGATCGCGCTGGAAACCAGCAAAGGCGAGCTGCCGCTGGCGCTCGGGCTCGGGCTGATCCTGCTCGCTCTCAGCGTCGCGGTGTCGACCGTCGCCTTCGTCCTAGTTGGGCGCGTTGGGGAAAAATAGCTGCTCGCCGCCGACCTTGTACCCGGCGATCGCTTGCTGCCCTTGCGGCGAAACCAGCCAGTCGACGAAGGCCTGTCCCTCCTTCGCCTTCACGTTCGGATGCTTTGCGGGATTGACCAGCATGACGCCGTACTGGTTGAAGAGCCGCTTGTCACCCTCGGTCAGGATGGCGAGTTCGCCACGGTTCTTGAACGACAGCCAGGTGCCGCGGTCCGACAGGAGGTAGGCATTCGACGACGAGGCCATGTTCAGCGCCGGACCCATGCCCTGGCCGATCTCCCGGTACCAAATGTCCTTGCCGGCACTGAGGTCGACGCCAGCCTCCTTCCATAGTCTCAGCTCGGCCGCATGCGTGCCGGACTTGTCGCCGCGCGAGATGAACGGCGCCTTCGCCGTCGCGATCTTGCGCAGCGCCTCGGCCGCGTCCTTGCTGCCTGAGATCTGCGCCGGATCGCTCTTGGGGCCGATGATGACGAAGTCGTTGTACATGACGTCGAAGCGCTTCACGCCCTGCCCTTCGGACATGAACCTGTCCTCGGCGGGCCTGTCGTGGACGAACACCACGTCGGCATCGCCGCGCCGCCCGATGTCCAGCGCCTGGCCGGTGCCGACGGCGACGACCTTCACGCTGATGCCTTCGGCCTTCGCGAACAGCGGCAGCAGATGACCGAACAGCCCCGACTGTTCCGTCGAGGTGGTTGAAGCTACGGTGATGGTGCGATCCTGTGCGGATGCGATTGTGGACCAGAGCAGGACCGCTCCGATGGCAACAAGCTTCCTCATGCGACGTCCTCGGCCAGACAATGACGGTTCTGAATAGCGACTCGCGGCGACGACGGGAACCCCAAGCTTGGATTGCAACGAGAGTTGATGCGCGCGGTGCACCTCGTCTGGCAAAAAAAGCGCGCCGGCGCGCGCTAGGCACGCCTGCAAAACAAGAAGTGAAAAACAACCCCATGCACAGTAGCGATGGGGTTGAAAGGCTTGAGTATTTTCGGTGTTACCGAAGACGCGCTTGCGGCGTCGGGCAAAACAGGGGTATTATTGCATCATCGGCTGCTGTGCGGGTTGCGTAACTCGGGCGGATGCGCGCTGGATGCGCGGATGTTCTGCAATTGGTCCACCTTACATTGACACGGATGTGACGGCCGGGGCAGGTTTTCACATTGCTGACGAATCAGCGATTGCCTCACGCCGAGCACCTCTTGGACAACTCCCAGTGCTTTCGAGACTGATATCGTTGCTGCGCCGCATCCCTGCGGTGAACTGGGCGTTTTCCCGACTCCGGCCTGTGCCGCACAGCGGCAACATTGAGGTCGCGCCGACCGCCACGGACGCTTCGCCCGCCATCATCGAAGACGTCGAGGTCCCGGCTCAAGCTCCAAGCGCCGAGATCAGCACCGCCCCGGTGCGCGACGACGCTGCCCCCGCCACCAAGGCTCTGGTCGCGGAGAACGATGCGGCTGTGTCTGTCGTCGCTGAGAATCCGTCCGACGAAATCCGTATCAGCGGGGACTCCTCTCCGGCGACGGTGCCGGAAATCGAGGCGCCCGCGACGCCGCCAACCTCCGAGGAGGTGCTGGCTGCATCGGCCGGTGCGGAGAGCGAGCCAGTTGCAGCCTCTGATCTCGCCATCGTTGACGATGATGCATCGCCTGCTGAGATTCCTGCAGAGGTCGACTCCGCCGTCGTAGAAGAGGTTGTGATTTCGTCGGCGGAGGTCGCGACCGCCTTGACTGATGTCCCTGATGTCATCATCGAGGCAGCCTCCTCGCCCGACGTTTCCGCCGCCGTCGATCCGGTCGCCGTCGAAGAAGTCGAGCTTCTCCGCGCCGAGGCCGATAGCGTCACGACTGATGCCTCCGAAGCCAGCGCCGACAGCGAACCGGCGCTCGTTGTCGAAAGCCCGCAAGTCCCTACAAACGATGTTCCGCTCGCTGCGGCGACTAACGACTCCTTGAGCGGTGTCACCGACATCGAGCCGGCTCCGGCTCTCGCGTCTCCTTCGCCAGAGATCCGCAACGTCCCGAAAGTTCGCGCGAGAGCCGCAGAGCCCGCCGACCGCGCGGCGCTGATCCGGCAGCGCTGGGCGGAGAGCGGAATCAGGATGTGGAATCCGCGGCTGCACGGCACCGGCGAAGCCGCGCTGAACATCCAGGGAAGCATCGGGCTGCTGCCCCCGGCACCCGGCGAGACAATGCCGCGCTACGACAAGCTGGAATTCAGGATGCTCGGCGGACAGATCGTCTGTGAGGGCGTGATCGTCGAGGCACCGGTTCAGGCGAGCCATCGGAGCTTCACGCAGCTTGCCGAGCCTCGGACCGGCGAGCGCGTCCGCGAACCGGCGCGCGAGCGCCAGGCCGTCCTCGCCTGATCCGACCGTGGCCATGTGCTAGGCTGATGTCGCGCATGGGCGATAGCAGGCGGTAGCTGCAGCGATTTCGGGCGATCTGTGCCTGAGACGTGCGCACGCTGCGGCCGGATATCCTTAACGGGACCTCACCAATGCACGCGATCGGAAAATCGTAAGGCAGCGCGCAACCAGTGCTGGCCTGCCCGGGCCAGGATTGATCTAACGGGCCCTTTACCCCTGCCGTGCAAGATTGCCCACGTTTTTCAGGGGGTCTGGGGCTCGTATTGCAATGCCTATTGCCGATTTGAAATCTCATCTTGCCGCCGCGATGCGATTGTTTCGCGTTCCTGCCGACAATCCGGACTTGACGCGGGCGCAATTCGACGCCTTCTCCAAGCAGATCCCGCTGCTCTACTTCATCCTCATCAGCAACACGATTGCGGTCGCCTACACCTATGTGAACGTGGCGCCGGACTGGCTGACGATGATCGTGCCGGCCGTGTTGACGGTGCTCGCGGCCTTACGGACTTTCTGGTGGCTACGCCAGCGCCGGCTGGTGCGCAGCGATGCGGACATCCTGCGCAATCTGCGCGCCACCAACTGGCTGACCCTGCCGATCGGTGCCGGCTTCACCGCCTGGTCCTTCGCGCTCTACCCCTACGGCGATCCCTTCGCCAAGAGCCAGGTCGCGTTCTACATGGCGGTCACCGTGATCGGCTGCATCTTCTCGCTGATGCATCTGCGCTCGGCGGCGCTGATCGTGACGCTGATCGTCGACGTGCCCTATGTGCTGTTCTTCTTCGCCACGGGCGAGCCGACGCTGAAGGCGATCGCGGTCAACAACCTGCTGGTTTCCGCCGCGATGGTGACGGTGCTGTTCATCTACTACCGCGACTTCGCCGATCTCGTCGCCAGCCGCAAGTCGCTGCTCGCGCAACAGGCGGCGACGCAGGCGCTCTCTGACGAGAACTTCCGCCTTGCCAATCTCGATTCACTCACCGAGCTGCCGAACCGCCGCCGCTTCTTCGCCGAGCTGTCGAGCGCCTTCACCGATGCCGAACGCAGGAACGTTCGGATCGCGGTCGGCATCATCGATCTCGACGGTTTCAAGCCGATCAACGACAATTACGGCCATTCGGTCGGAGACCGCGTCCTGATCGAGGCCGGCCGCCGCATCCGCGAGGTGTGCGAGGGCTTTGGTCCGCAGCGGGTCGAATTCGCCCGATTAGGCGGCGACGAGTTCGGCCTTGTCGTTTGCGGCGACCCCGACGATGCAGACCTGCTGCGGCTGGGCCAGCGCATTGGCGACCAGGTCAGGCTTCCCTACCAGCTCGACACTGCCCATACCGGGCTGTCCTGCTCGATCGGCTCTGCCTCGTTTCCCCAATCGGCAACGACCGCGGAAGCACTCTATGAATGCGCCGACTATTCACTTTATCACGCCAAGCGCCATCTGCGCGGCCGCACCGTGATCTTCTCGAGCGAACTCGAGGCCGAGATCCGCAGTCGCGGAGTCATCGAGAACCTGCTGCGCACCGCCGATTTCAGCACCGAGATGGACCTGGTGTTCCAGCCGATCGTCGATGCCATGAGCGAGCACACCGCCGGCTTCGAGGTCCTGGCGCGCTGGCGCAGCACCCGCCTCGGCCTGGTCTCTCCGGCCGATTTCATTCCGGCCGCCGAACGCATCGGGCTGATCCGGCCGCTGACGCAGGCGCTGCTGGTGCGCGCGCTCGCCATCGCCAGGACATGGCCCGATCACATCCGCCTGTCGTTCAATCTCTCAGCCCACGATGTCTGTGCGGCGGAGGGCATCCTGCCGCTGATTTCGATCATCGAGAAGAGCGGGTTGACGCCGCGCCGGATCGATTTCGAGATCACCGAGACCGCCGTCACCTTCGACTTCGTCCGCGCACAGCAATCGATCGCAACGCTGAAGGCAATGGGCTGCGGCATTTCGCTGGACGATTTCGGCACCGGCTATTCGTCGTTGAGCCACGTGCACCGGTTGCCGCTCGACAAGATCAAGGTCGACCGCAGCTTCGTTTCCGACATCAACGAGAATCCCGTCAGCCACAAGATCATCAAATCGCTCACCGGTCTCTGCGACGACATGGAGATCGCCTGCGTCGTCGAGGGCGTCGAGACGCGTGCTCAGCTCGACACCTTGCGCCGCCTGGGATGCGACTTCATCCAGGGCTACTATTTCGCCAAGCCCATGCCGGCCGATGCGATCGGCGACCATCTTGCGAAGGAGAGCCGGCGCCTCGATGGCACCGGGACCAAGGTCGTGGCCTGAGCCTCGTCTACTCCGCCAGGCTCGGCAGATCGAGCCCCTTGTCGCGCGCGCACTCGATCGCGATGTCGTAGCCTGCATCGGCGTGGCGCATGACGCCAGTGGCGGGATCGTTCCACAGCACGCGCTCGATCCGCTTCGCAGCCTCGGGCGTGCCGTCGGCGACGATCACCATGCCCGCGTGCTGCGAATAGCCGATGCCGACGCCGCCGCCATGATGCAGCGACACCCAGGTCGCTCCGCTGGCGCAATTGAGCAGCGCATTGAGCAGCGGCCAGTCGGAGACGGCATCCGATCCGTCCTTCATCGCCTCGGTCTCGCGGTTGGGGCTCGCCACCGAGCCGCTGTCGAGATGATCGCGGCCGATCACGATCGGCGCTTTCAGTTCGCCACGCGCCACCATCTCGTTGAAGGCAAGGCCGAGGCGATGGCGGTCGCCGAGACCGACCCAGCAGATCCGTGCCGGCAGGCCCTGGAACTTGATGCGCGCCTTTGCCATGTCGAGCCAATTGTGCAGATGCTTGTCGTCAGGCATCAGCTCCTTGACCTTGGCATCGGTCTTGAAGATGTCCTCGGGATCGCCCGACAGCGCGGCCCAGCGGAACGGCCCGACGCCGCGGCAAAACAGCGGGCGGATATAGGCGGGCACGAAGCCGGGGAAATCGAACGCGTTCTTCAGGCCCATATCCTGCGCCATCTGGCGAATGTTGTTGCCGTAATCGAGCGTCGGAATGCCCTGCGCATGGAAATCCAGCATGGCCTGGACATGCGCGACCATCGACGTCTTCGAGGCGCGCTCCACTGCCTTCGGATCGGACGCGCGCTTGGCTTCCCATTCGGCAAGCGTCCAGCCCTTCGGCAAGTAGCCGTTGATCGGATCGTGCGCGCTGGTCTGGTCGGTGACGATGTCGGGCTTGACGCCGCGGCGCACCAGCTCAGGGAATATCACCGCGGCGTTGCCGAGCAGGCCGACCGAGACCGCCTTGTTCGTCTTCGCGGCGTCCGCCATGATCGCGAGCGCTTCATCAAGCGTTGCGGCTTGCCGGTCGAGATAGCCGGTCCGCAGGCGCATCTCGATGCGGCTCGGCTGGCATTCGACCGCAAGCATCGAAGCGCCGGCCATGGTCGCCGCCAGCGGCTGCGCCCCGCCCATGCCTCCCAAGCCGGCCGTGAGAATCCATTTGCCGGCGAGGCTGCCGCCGTAATGACGCCGACCGACCTCGACGAAGGTTTCATAGGTGCCCTGCACGATGCCCTGGCTGCCGATATAGATCCAGGAGCCCGCCGTCATCTGTCCGTACATCATCAGGCCCTGGCGATCGAGCTCGTTGAAATGATCGAGCGTCGCCCAATGCGGTACGATGTTGGAATTCGCGATCAGCACGCGCGGTGCATCGGCATGGGTGCGGAACACGCCGACCGGCTTGCCGGACTGCACCAGCAGCGTCTGGTCGGCTTCGAGCTTGCGCAAGGCCGCAACGATCCGGTCAAAACTCTCCCAGTCGCGCGCGGCGCGGCCGATGCCGCCATAGACGACGAGCTCGCTCGGGCGCTCGGCGACGTCAGGATCGAGATTGTTCATCAGCATGCGTAAGGGCGCTTCGGTCAACCAGCTCTTCGCGCTGATGTCGCTGCCGCGGGGAGCGCGGATGGTGCGGTCATTGTCCAGTCGGCGGTTCATGTGGGCCTCTTCAGAGGAGTCGCGGAAACGGATCGGTGGGAAGCTGGGCGAGCGCGGCAGCCGGAAGCGCATCGGCCTCGATCAATGCAGCGGCCTTGGCGAGATCGCCGGCCATATAGCGATCGGCACCGAGTGCAGGCACCTGCTCACGCAACGCGGCGATGACGGCGACCAGCGGCGCACTGGTTGCATGCGGCGCGCGCAGCGTGATGCCTTGGGCTGCGACCAGAAGCTCGATGCCGAGAATGGCGGCGAGATTGTCGGCCATGTCGGACAGGCGCCGCGCAGCATGCGCGGCCATCGAGACATGGTCTTCCTGATTGGCGCTGGTCGGTGTCGAGTCGATCGAGCAGGCGAGCGCACGCTGCTTGTTCTCGGCATAGAGCGCGGCCGCCGTCACCTCGGCGATCATGAAGCCGGAATTGATGCCGGGATCGAGGGTGAGGAACGGCGGCAGTCCGAAATTGAGCGCGGGATCGACCAGCGTCGCGATGCGCCGCTCGCTGATCGCGCCGATCTCCGATAGCGCCAGCGCGATGGCATCTGCGGCAAAAGCGACCGGCTCGGCGTGGAAATTGCCGCCGGAGACGATCTCCCCGGTCTCGACCAGCACCAGCGGGTTGTCGGTGACGGCATTGGCCTCCACGATCAGCGTGCGCGCCGCCTGCGTGACCAGATCGAGCGCGGCCCCGGCAACCTGTGGCTGGCAGCGCAGGCAATAGGGATCCTGCACACGCTCGTCGCCTTCCAGGTGAGAGAGGCGGATGTCGCTGCCGTCGAGCAGCGCGGTCAGCGTCGCGGCCGCCGCGATCTGGCCAGCATGGCCGCGCAGCGCCTGAATTTCGGGCCGGAACGGTGCCGTTGACGCCATCGCCGCATCCACCGACAGCGCGCCGGTCACGAGTGCGGCGCGGGCGAGGCGATATGCACGCAGCACGCCTGAGAGGGCGTATGCGGTCGAGAATTGCGTGCCGTTGATCAGCGCGAGGCCTTCCTTGGGCCCAAGGGTCAGCGGCGTGAGGCCGGCGGCGGCGAGTGCCTCGCTGCCGGACAAGATCTTGCCATCGATGATCGCCTGCCCTTGGCCGATCATCACGGCCGTCATATGCGCAAGCGGTGCCAGATCGCCGGAGGCGCCGACCGAGCCCTGCTGCGGCACCAGCGGATAGACGCCACGGGCCAGCATGTCCTGCAACTGCTCGATCACCGCGCGGCGCACGCCGGAAGCGCCGCGGCCGAGCGAGACGATCTTAAGCGCCATCATCAGGCGGACGATGGGCTCCGGCGTCGGCTGGCCGACCCCGCAGCAATGCGAGACGATGAGGTTGCGCTGGAGCAGCGCGGTCTGGTCCGGCGGAATGCGCTTGGACGCCAGTTTCCCGAAGCCGGTGTTGATGCCGTAGACGGGGACGTCGGCCTGCGCGGCCTGCGCAACGATCAGCGCAGCCGCATCGATACGCGGCCAGAACGAAGGATCGAGCACGACGGGGGCGCCTTCGAGCACGCGTGAGAGATCGTCGAGGCTCACTGTTCCCGGCTTGACGACGATCGCTGTCTCCCGCTCCGTCATTGCCCCCTCCATACCCGCTTGTGCAACGGATTGAAGCCGATGCGGTAGACCAGCTCGGCCGGTCGCTCGATGTCCCAGACCGCGAGATCGCACCATTTGCCGGCATCCAGTGTGCCGGTCTCATGCAGCAGGCCGAGCGCCCGCGCGCCTTCACGGGTGACGCCGGCGAGGCACTCGGCCACATTCATCCGGAACAATGTCGCGCCCATGTTCATCGCGAGCAGCAGCGAGGTCAGCGGCGAGCTGCCGGGATTGCAGTCGGTCGCCAGTGCCATGGCAACGTTATGCTGGCGGAACGTCTCGACCGGCGGCTTCTGCGTCTCGCGAATGAAGTAGAACGCGCCGGGCAACAGCACCGCCACCGTGCCGGCCCTCGCCATTGCGGCAGCACCGGCCTCGTCGGTGTGCTCGAGATGATCGGCCGAGAGCGCCGAGAATTTCGCCGCAAGCGCAGCGCCGCCGAGATTCGAGAGCTGGTCAGCATGGAGCTTGACCGGCAGTCCAAGTCCCCTCGCCGTTTCGAACACAAGCGCGGTCTGCTTGGCGGAGAATGCGATGCCCTCCATGAAGGCATCGACGGCATCGGCGAGGCCCGCTTTTGCGACCGCCGGCAGCATCTCGTTGCAGACGAGATCGATGTAACCATCCTTGTCGCCACCGGCCTCGACCGGCAGCGCATGCGCTCCCAAGAACGATGTGCGGATCGTAACCGGCCGCTCACGGCCGAGGCTGCGCGCAGCCGCGAGCTGTCGCATCTCGGTTTCGGTGTCGAGGCCGTAGCCGGACTTGATCTCGACCGTGGTGGCGCCCTCGCCGATCAGCGCGTCGAGCCGCGGCAGCGCGCCTGCGACGAGCTCGGCTTCGCTGGCCTTGCGCGTTGCCGCCACAGTCGAGACGATGCCGCCGCCGGCGCGCGCGATCTCCTCGTAGCTCGCCCCCTTCAGGCGCAGCTCGAACTCATGTGCACGGTTGCCGCCATAGACGAGATGGGTATGGCAATCGATGAGGCCCGGCGTGATCCAGCGCCCCTCGCAATCGATCCGATCGACCGCGTCTGCGTCGAGCGGAAAATCCGCTTTCGCACCGGCATAAGCGATGTGGCCGCCGCGTGCGGCGACGACACCATGCTCGATCTCGCCAAGATCGGGACGATCGACCCGCATCGTCGCGAGGCGGGCATTGTGCCAGATCCGGTCGAAGCGCTCTGCCATGCGGGTATCCGTTCGCCCTGGGGATGCTTGACTTATATGTCTAGACATATAATCGTAAGGCGGTTCTGTCCAGCCGGCGTGTAAATCATGACCCGACTGCATTTCGCTTCCGCGCTCCTGCCTTCGGGCTGGGCCAATGACGTGCAGGTGGTCGTCACCGGCGGCGCGATCGCGGCGGTGACGCCGGGCGTGGCGCCGGCCGCCGGCGACGAACGCCACGCCATTGCCCTTCCGGGACTTGCGAGCCTGCACAGCCACGCGTTCCAGCGCGGCATGGCGGGGCTTGCCGAACTGCGCGGCGATTCCACCGACACGTTCTGGACCTGGCGCGAAACGATGTATCGCTTTGCGCTGGCGATGACGCCCGACGACGTCGCGGCCGTGGCGACCCTGCTCTATGTCGAGATGCTCGAGCAGGGTTTTACCCGCGTCGGCGAATTCCACTATCTGCACCACGACCGCGACGGATCGCCCTACGCCGACCCCGCCGAGATGGCCGCGCGGATTGCACAGGCGGCCGAAGCCTCGGGCATTGCGCTGACGTTGTTGCCGACTTTCTATGCGCATGGCTCGTTTGGAGGCGCAGCGCCGCATGCCGGGCAGCGCCGCTTCATCTGCTCGGTCGATCAGTTCGCCGCATTGATGACGGCCTCGCGCCAGGCGATCAGCGCCTTGCCCGGCGCCAATCTCGGCATCGCGCCGCACAGTTTGCGCGCGGTCACGCCGGACGAGCTCGCCGCGATCCTTCCGCTCGCCGAGGGCGGGCCGGTGCACATCCATGCCGCCGAGCAGGTGAAGGAGGTCGAGGATTGCCTCGCCTGGTCGGGCCGGCGTCCGGTGCAGTGGCTGCTGGAGCATGCGCCCGTCGATCAACGCTGGTGCCTCATTCACGCGACCCACATGACGAGCGAGGAAGTGACGGCGTTCGCCAAGACCGGTGCGGTGGCGGGCCTCTGTCCCATTACGGAAGCGAGCCTTGGCGACGGCACTTTTTCAGCGCGGGAGTTTGTCGACGCCAGCGGCGTTTTCGGCGTCGGTAGCGATTCCAACGTGCTGATCGGCGCCGCTGACGAATTGCGCCAGCTCGAATACGGCCAGCGACTCAAGCACCGCCAGCGCAACGTTCTCTCCGGCGGCGCCGGCCGCTCCACGGGACGCTCGCTGTTCGACGGGGCGCTCGCCGGCGGCGCGCGGGCGCTGGCACAACCGGCCATCGGCCTTGCGCCCGGCGCACGTGCCGACATCCTCACGCTCGACACGTCGCATCCTTCGCTCGCAGGGCGCGCGCACGATGCCGTCATCGACGGCTGGATCTTCGCCGCCGGCGGCGCCGCCGTGGATTGCGTCTGGGCCAGCGGCCGCAAGGTGGTCGAGGGCGGTCAGCATGGATTGCGCCAAGCCGCACGCGAACGCTTCAACGCATCGATGCGGAGGCTTGTCGCATGAGCCTCGTCACCGATGCCGACAAGCCGACGCTCTATAAGCGCATCCGCGCCGACATCGAGCAGCGGATCCTGACCGGCGAGTGGCCGCCCGGCCATCGCATTCCCTTCGAGCACGAACTGGTCGCGCGCTACGGCTGCTCGCGCATGACCGTGAACAAGGCGCTGTCTGAGCTGGCGCAGGCCGATCTGATCGAGCGGCGGCGGCGCGCCGGCTCGTTCGTGCGCCGGCCGCAGCATCAGTCGGCGGTGCTCAAGATCGCCGACATTCGCGCCGAGATCACCGCGCTCGGGCGCAGTTACGGCTACGAGCTGATCGGCCGCAAGCTGCGCGCGGCGACGGCCGCCGATCGCGACCGGCTCGGCGTGAAGAAGGCCAACAAGGTGATCGCGATCACCTGCCGGCATAGCGCCGACAAGGTCCCGTTCGCGGTCGAGGACAGGCTGATCGATCTCTCGTCCGTTCCTGACGCCGCAACCGCGGATTTCTCGCGCGAGCCGCCCGGCTCCTGGCTGCTTCACCATGTCCCATGGACCGAGGCCGAGCACACGATCAGCGCCATCGTTGCGGACGACCGCGCGGCGGAAGCGCTCGCGATCGCCGTCGGCGCCCCCTGTCTCGTGATCGACCGCTATACCTGGCGCAGCGCACGCACGATCACCGCCGTGCGCCTGCTCTATCCCGGTGACTCTCACCGCCTTGTCGCGCGATTCAAGGGAGGCTGAGAGGATATGTCGGCACAAATCGTGCAACGCTTCGCGGAACCGCCCATATGGGCCGGCAGAGATCAACAGGACGTCAAACCATCGATCGGCAAGAGGACGATAATCATGCGTAATTCGACAGTATTTGCGACAATCATTGCTCTCGCGGCCTCCACTCCGGCGCTCGCCCAGGACGTCAAGGTCGGCATCGGCATTTCCGGATGGACCGGCTTCGCGCCCCTGACGCTGGCGAAGGAGGCCGGCATCTTCAAGAAGAACGGCCTCGACGTCACCATCAAGAAGATCCCGCAGAAGGACCGCCATCTCGCCATCGCCTCCGGCGACATCCAGTGTGCGGCGACAACGGTCGAGACCTGGATCTCCTGGAACGCCAACGGTGTTGCGACCAAGCAGATCTTCCAGCTCGACAAGAGCTACGGCGCCGACGGCATGGCCGTGCGCAACGACATCGCCGCGATCAAGGACCTGAAGGGCAAGACCGTCGCCGCCTCCGCGCCGGGCACCTCGCCTTATTTCGCGCTGGCCTGGATGCTGAAGAAGAACGGCCTCACCACGAAGGACGTCACCGTCGTGAACCTCGAGCCGGCGGCGGCCGCGCAGGCCTTCGTCTCCGGCCAGAACGATGCAGCGATGACCTATGAGCCATATCTGTCGACCGTGCGTGCCGCGCCGGACAAGGGCAAGATCATCGCCACCACGCTGGATTATCCGATGGTCATGGACACGTTCGGCTGCACGCCGAAGTTCCTGACGGAGAATGCCAAGGCGGCCAAGGCGCTCGCCGACAGCTACTTCGAGGCGCTCGAGATGATCGCCAAGGACCAGGCCAAGTCCTACGAGATCATGGGCGCCGACGTGAAGCAGACCGCCGAGCAGTTCGGCAACTCGGCGAAATACCTGCGCTGGCAGGACAAGGCGGCGAACCAGAAGTTCTTCGCCGGCGACTTCCTGACCTTCAACAAGGAGGCCGCCGAGCTCCTGCTCGAGATCGGCATCATCAAGGCCGTGCCGAAGGTCGAGGACCTCTACGACGCGAGCTTCATCAAGTAACTTTCGCCAAGCTGCCGGTTCCGCCTCAGGCGGAGCCGGCGCACCATTCGGATACAGTTTGATGCGTCCCCTGGATCCCGTGACATCGAAGCAACGTGCGGCATATGGCCTGGCGTTCTTCGTGCTGTTCGTCGCCCTCTGGTCGTGGGCGACGTTCGGCGGCCATGTGTCGAAGACTTTCCTCGCCAATCCGCTCACCATGGTGCAGGAAGGCCTCGAGCTGCTCACCAAGCACGGCTTCCTGTTCGACATCGGCATGACGATCTGGCGCGTCGTCGGCGGCTTTGCGCTCGCGGCGATCATTGCGGTGCCGCTCGGCGTGCTGATGGGCGCCTACAAGCCGGTCGAAGCCTTCCTCGAACCCTTCGTCTCATTTGCACGCTATTTGCCCGCCTCGGCCTTCATCCCGCTGCTGATCCTGTGGGCCGGCATCGGCGAATTGCAAAAGCTGCTCGTCATCTTCATCGGCTCGGTGTTCCAGGTCATCCTGATGGTCGCGGTGACGGTCGGTGCCACGCGGCGCGATCTGGTCGAGGCCGCCTATACGCTTGGCGCCAGCGACCGCGGCATCATCCGCCGCGTGCTGCTGCCTTCCTCCGCGCCGGAGATCGCAGAGATCCTGCGGCTGGTGCTGGGCTGGGCCTGGACCTACGTCATCGTCGCCGAGCTGATCGGCTCGTCCTCGGGCATCGGTCATATGATCACCGACAGCCAGGCGCTGCTCAACACCGGCCAGATCATCTTCGGCATCATCGTGATCGGATTGATCGGCCTGATCTCGGACTTCCTGTTCAAGGCGTTCAACGCCTGGCTGTTTCCCTGGAAGCTCGCATGACCATTCTTAGGATCGAGCAGGTCTCGCGCACCTTCCCCGCGCGCCACGGTAACGCGCCGACCAGGGCGCTGGAGCCGACCGACCTCACTATCGGCAACAACGACTTCGTTACCATCCTCGGCCCGTCCGGCTGCGGCAAGTCCACGCTGCTGCGCATCGTGGCCGGCCTCGACCGTCCGACCGGTGGCCGCGTCACGCTCGACGGACGCGAGGTGACCGGCCCGGGCGCCGATCGCGGCATGGTGTTCCAGTCCTACACGCTGTTCCCCTGGCTGACGGTGCGCGAGAACATCGCCTTCGGCCTGCGCGAGCGCGGCGTGTCCGAGGCGGAGCGACACAAGATCGCCGATGCCTTCATCCGCCAGGTCGGGCTGTCCGGCTTCGAAAACCATTGGCCCAAGCAGCTCTCCGGCGGCATGCAGCAGCGCACCGCGATCGCACGCGCGCTCGCCAACGATCCGAAGATCCTGCTGCTCGACGAGCCGTTCGGCGCGCTCGACAACCAGACCCGCGCTTTGATGCAGGAAATGCTGCTCGGGATCTGGGAGCGCGACCAGAAGACCGTGCTGTTCGTGACTCACGACATCGAGGAAGCCATCTTCCTCGGCAGCCGCGTCATCGTCATGAGCGCGCGCCCCGGCCGCATCAAGGCGGACATTCATGTAGACCTGCCGCATCCCCGCTCCTACAAGATCAAGACCACGCCGGAATTCGTCCAGTTGAAGGAACGGCTGGTCGAGGAGATCCGCACCGAGGCGCTCAAGGTTGCCGAACATGCTTGACACCCAGCCCCGCGCCGACGGCCATCGCGTTCTCGCCGACCTCCATGCACTGCGCGCCTTCGGCGCCTACAAGACCGGCGTGCACAAGCCGACCTTCTCCGAGCCGCACAAGCTGTCGCTGGAATGGCTCGTCCAGAAGCTGCCCGAGGCCGAGCTCTCCGCGACGATCGACGGCATCGGCAATGTGTTCGGGACGAGCTCGAAGCCCGGGCCGAAGCTGCTGGCGGGCTCGCACCTGGAAAGCCAGAACTATGCCGGCTGGCTCGACGGCCCGCTCGGCGTCGTCTATGCGCTCGAGGCGGCGCGCGTGCTGAATGCCGACGCTTCCGTGAACGGCGCGGTGGAAGTTGCCGCCTGGTGCGACGAGGAGGGACATTTCGGTCATTTCCTCGGCTCGCGCTCCTATGTCGGACAGGTGAGCGAGGCCGACATCGACGCGGCCCGCGACCGCACCAGCGGCCGCACCATGCGCGATGCCCTTGCCGACATGGGGCTGGCGGAGCGTCCACGCATCACTGCCGAGCCGGGACGGCACGTCGGCTATCTCGAGGCGCATATCGAGCAGGGCGACACGCTCGAAAGCGGTCGCCTGGCGATCGGCGTCGTGACGTCCATCGTCGGCATCTGGCAGTACCAGATCAGCTTTGCCGGCGAGCAGAACCATGCCGGCACCACGCGCATGGCGGTGCGCAAGGATGCGGGCCTGGCGCTGGCCAAGTTCTGCGTCGCGATCGACGAACGTTTCCCGACGGCCTGCGGCCCGCGCACGGTCTGGACCACCGGCCGCATCACGCTCGATCCGGGCGCACCGAGCATCATCCCCGGGGGCGCGGAGATGTTGTTCCAGATCCGCGACGACGACCCGACCGTCATCGCCCGGCT
The DNA here is from genome assembly GCF_044909005.1 of Bradyrhizobium sp. USDA 223. Taxonomy (NCBI): domain Bacteria; kingdom Pseudomonadati; phylum Pseudomonadota; class Alphaproteobacteria; order Hyphomicrobiales; family Nitrobacteraceae; genus Bradyrhizobium; species Bradyrhizobium sp. USDA 223. The sequence goes on along the minus strand of NZ_JBIYDR010000001.1, from coordinate 931,695 downwards.
GGAGCAATTGCTCCGGACCATGGCGGACGAGGCCAGTGCTAACGGGCCCTGCACCGTCACGGTGACGAAGCTGCGCACCGGCGCACCCGCGATGATGAATGCGGGCTTTCAGGACGCGATCGAGGCCGCAAGCAAGTCCGTCGCCGGTGGTCGTTCCATCCGCATGCCGAGCGGCGCCGGCCACGATGCGCAGATGCTGGCAACCGTCATGCCCGCCGGCATGCTGTTCGTGCCGTCGATCGGCGGCATCAGCCATCATTGGACCGAGAACACGGCGGATGCCGACATCGTGACGGGCGCAGAGGTGTTCGTCGAGGCGTGCCGGCGGATCCTCGGGGGCTAGGTCGAGGCATGCAGCCGTTGAGCGCCTGCCACGACCATTCGAGCAGGGCTCTGCCATAAAGCCGCGGCAATCCTCGGGCCTGTCGACCGTCTCCTCCCCTGCTTCCCGGAGTTCCCATGTCTTCTGCCGACCGGCCGGCAACCCGCCTTGCGACGCGGCTTGCCTTCCTCGTTGCGGGCTTCGGCATCGCGTGCTGGGCACCCCTGGTGCCGTTCGCGAAGGCGCGGCTCGCCGTCGACGACGGAGTTCTCGGCCTGCTCCTGCTCAGCCTCGGCATCGGCTCGGTCGTGGCGATGCTGCTGACCGGCGTGCTCAGCGCGCGCTATGGCAGCCGGCCGATCATCGTCGCCGGCGGACTCGGTCTGACGCTGGTGCTGCCGCTGCTCGCGATCGCAAGCTCGCCGCTGGCGCTGGCGCTGGCGCTGCTTGCGTTCGGCGCCGCGCTCGGCTCGATCGACGTCGCCATGAACATTCACGCCGTGGAGGTGGAGCGCGCCGCGCGACGCCCGCTGATGTCCGGCTTCCACGCCCTGTTCAGCATCGGCGGCTTCGCCGGTTCCGCGCTGATGACGGCGCTGCTCTCTCTGCAGCTCGGCGCGCTCGCCTCGACGTTGATCTGCTCCGTGCTGATGCTGATCGCGATGCTCGTGACCTGGCCGCGCCTGCTTCGCTCGGTGCAGGTGCAGGAAGGCCCATTGTTCGTGCTGCCGCATGGATCGGTGCTGCTGCTGGCGCTGCTCGGCGCCATCACCTTCCTGGTCGAAGGCGCGATGCTCGATTGGGGCGCGCTGCTCGTGATCGGCGCCGGGCTCGTCAGCGAGGCACAAGGCGGCATCGGCTATATCGTGTTCTCGATCGCGATGACGATCGGCCGGCTCGCCGGCGATGCGGTCGTTGCGCGCATCGGAGACCGCACGACATTGCTGTGGGGCAGCCTCATTGCCATTGCCGGCTTCGTGGTGCTGCTCACCGCGCCCGTCGCAGCGGTCGCGATCGGCGGATTCCTGCTGATCGGGCTCGGCGCCTCGAACCTCGTGCCCGTGCTATTCCGCCGGGCGGCGCAACAAACGGTGATGCCCACGGGACTTGCGGTCGCGGCGATCACGACGGCAGGTTATGCAGGCATCCTACTCGGCCCTGCCGGCGTCGGCTTCGTCGCACAGCTCGGCGGACTGCCGCTGGCATTCTGGCTGCTGGCCGCCTTGATGGGTCTCGTCACGTTGACGGCGGGGATCGTCACCGCGGAGCAGCGCCGGGCCTCGCATGCCGATGCGTGAGCGGACTCGCGTCGACTTTGACCGATGAGGAGGTGGACCGCCACAGGCGGCGAGCCACCTTCTTCAGGCTCTAGCCTCCGACTGCGGCAGCGCGCCGCGGCAGCTTCCAGCCCGGCCGGATGAAGTGGCAGGTGTAGCCATCGGGATAGCGTTCGAGATAATCCTGATGCTCGGGCTCGGCTTCCCAGAACTCGCGCGCGGGCGCGACCTCAGTCACCACCTTGCCGGGCCACAGGCCGGACGCCTCGACGTCGGCGATGGTGTCTTCGGCAATCCGCTTCTGCTCCTCGCTGGTGTAGAAGATCGCCGACCGATAGCTCGTGCCGATATCGTTGCCCTGACGGTTGAGCGTGGTCGGATCATGGATCTGGAAGAAGAACTCCAGCATGGTCCGGAAGCTGGTCCTGGCCGGATCGAACACGATCTCGATCGCTTCGGCATGGCCCTCGTGATTGCGGTAGGTGGCGTTCTTGACGTGCCCACCGGTGTAACCGACGCGGGTGGAGATCACGCCAGGCTGCTTGCGGATCAGATCCTGCATGCCCCAGAAGCAGCCACCGGCCAAAACTGCGCGTTCCGTCGTCATGTGATGTGCTCCCAATGATCGCTCAAAAGCTTGTCCATCATATAGGCTTTCGGCCGCCCGGCCGAAAGCCGCGCGTTGACGCCCACCCGGTCGCCTGGACCCGATGGACCGGAAGCAGGCGCTCGCCCTAGACCAGCTTGGCGTCGAGCGTGATGGCGGCGTTGAGCACCTTGGACACCGGGCAGTTCTTCTCGGCCTCGCCGGCGAGCCGGGCGAAGCCGGCATCGTCGAGACCAGGCACCTTCGCCCGCAGGGTCAGGGCGGATTTGCTGATCTTGAAACCCTTGCCTTCGGGCTCGAGCGTAACGGCGGCTTCGGTCGACAGCTCGTCCGGCGTGAAACCCGCCATCTGCATGCCGAAGGCCAGCGCCATGGTGAAGCAGCCGGCATGGGCTGCCGCGATCAACTCTTCGGGATTGGTGCCCTTCTCGTTCTCGAAGCGGGTCTTGAACGAATAGGGCGTCCCGGCAAGCACGCCGGATTCGCTCGACAGATGGCCCGTGCCATCGCGACCAGTGCCCTTCCAGACTGCTGTTGCCTTGCGGATCATCTAAAGGTCTCCTTGTTTGCCCAAACCGGATCGAACGCGCGGATCGGCGGTAGATTGCCGGTGAACTTCTCCACCTCGACGGTCGTCAACTGGCCGGTGCAGCCCTGCGCCAGGGACGAGGTGCCGACGTCGCGGGTCAGCACGTTCGGATTGCCGTGAACGCAGAGCGGCGCCTCGTCTTCCGGATCCATCGGATCGTACCACGCGCCGGTCGGCAGCTGAACCACGCCGGGCGCGATGCCGTCGGTAACGCGGACCGCGGCGAGGCAGGCACCGCGCTCGTTGAACAGGCGGATGATGTCACCGTCCTTGATGCCGCGCGCCTGTGCATCGACCGGGTTCATGCGCGCGACCTCACGGCCGCGATGCTTCGAGCCCAGCGAATGTCCGCCGAAATCGAGCTGGCTGTGCAGGCGCGTCACGGGCTGGTTGGCGATGAGGAAGCACGGTGCCCCCGGCTTGGGAACATCGGTCTTGTCGAGCCAGACCGGATGTCCGGGACAATCCGCATCACCGTGCCCCGCGATCTTGGCCGAGTAGATCTCGATGCGTCCGCTCGGCGTCGGCAAAGCGTGATTGATGGGATCCTCGCGAAAGCGGCGTAGCCGGCCGCCGTCATCGGGCTGCTGCGGCACGACCAGGCTGCCGCGCGCCCAGAATTCTTCGAAGCTCGGCGCTTCGAGGCCGCGTTTGGCAAGCGATGCGCGGGTCGGCTCGTAGAGATGCTCCAGCCATTGCCGCGACGTGCGCCCTTCGGTGAACGGCTCGCGCGCCCCAAGACGCTCGGCGAGATCGGCGAAGATGTCGTAGTCGTCGCGGGCGAGCCCGAACGGCTCGGCGATCCGGTGCATCGCGACCATCAGGGGATCGTTGGTGGAATAGCCGATGTCCTCGCGCTCCAGCGTCATCGTCGCGGGCAGCACGATATCGGCGTGGCGGGCGGTGGCGGTCCAGGCGAGCTCGTGCACGACCAGCGTGTCCACCTTCGCGAAGGCCTTGCGCAGGCGGTTGATGTCCTGATGGTGATGGAAGGGATTGCCGCCCGCCCAGTAGACCAGACGAATATCCGGATAGGTGCGCGTCTCGCCGTTGTAGCGATACGTGGTGCCGGGATTGAGCAGCATATCGGCGATGCGCGCCACCGGAATGAAATCGGCAACGCCGTTGCGGCCCTGCCCCAGCGTCGGTCCCGGCACGTCGTTGACGCGGCGGCCGTAATAGCCGATCGCACCCAGCGAATAGGCATAGCCGCCGCCGGGAAGGCCGATCTGGCCGAGGGCCGCCGCCAGCACCATGCCCATCCACACCGGCTGCTCGCCATGCTCGGCGCGCTGCAGCGAATGGGAGACGGTGATGAGCGCGCGCTTTCCGGCAAGGCGCCGCGCCAGCTTGCGGATCGCATCCGCACTGACGCCTGAGATCGCGGCGGCCCATTCGGCGTGCTTGGCTTGCCCGTCGCTTTCGCCGTTGAGATAGCGCAGGAAGATTGCCCAGCCCTCAGTGTAGCGGTCGAGGAAGGCCTGGTCGTGCAGGTTCTCACTGACCAGCGTATGGACGATGCCGAGCATCAAGGCAGTGTCGGTGCCGGGCACGCAACTCATCCATTCGGCGCCGGCCTCGACCGGCAGATCGTCGCGCAGCGGACTGACCAGGATGAACTCGCAGCCGCGCGCCCGCGCCGCCGCCATGGCGCCGCGCTCGACATGCTTGCTGATCGAGCCGCCGGCCACCATGGAGTTCTTCAGCGCCATGCCGCCGAACGCCAGCACGATGTCCGTCTCGGCCGCGATCTGCTCCCAGGTGACGTTGCGCTTGGTGATGTCCTCGTAGCCGGCCAGGATCTGCGGCAGCAGCATCGAGGACGCACCGGACGAATAGGTGTTGACCGAGCGCACATAGCCGCCCAACGCGATATTGAGGAAGCGATGCACCTGGCTCTGGGCGTGATGGAAGCGCCCGGCGCTCGACCAGCCATAGGAGCCGCCGAACACGGTGCCGGGTCCGCGGGTGTCGCGAATGCGGCCAAGCTCGTCGCCAAGGAGATCCAGTGCCTTCTCCCAGCTGACGGAGACGAACTCGTCGCGGCCGCGGCGATCGTCGGGGCCCGGCCCGCGCTCGAGCCAGCCGCGGCGGATTGCCGGCTGGGCGATGCGCGCCTGGTGGCGGAGCGCGCCGGGAAAATTGTCGATGATGCCGTTCGGATCGGGATCGCCCGCATAGGCCCTGACCTCCAACCCGGCCGCGCCCTGGCGCGCGGAGAACACGCCCCAATGCGAGGTGTGCGGCTTGAAGCCGTCCGACAGGTCAAGACCGGGGTCGGGGAAACCAATCGTATCGTCCATCTCTGATCCTTATTCCGGCGGCGTCGGCATGGGTGGTAGTATACCGATCCGCTCCGGACGTCGTCGAGATCAGGGTTGACGGGAACGCTGGCCTGCCCCGCGCAAAGCCAGCCTCAAGGCCGTTGACACTCCCGAGCGTCGTCGAGCGCGTCATGTCGCTCGTTTTGGCGCCGACGCTGCATCATCCACGTGCGCAGCAATCGACCAGCAGATTCCAGATCCGCTGCGTCTCTTCTCTCTTGTTCGCCTCCGGCACGTTCTCCGCGCTCGACCGATCGAACGCGGCGATGGTGTGGGGTTGGCGAGGCACGATCCACCGCTCCGAAATCGGGTCGTACCATTTGCCGATATTCTCAGTCACGTCGGTCGACTCACAGGTTGACAGGCTCGGGCGATGCGCCCCGCGCGGTCCTCGTTGGAGCCCGTGTGGCGCCACCCGATTCACCAATCAGGAGATCGCATGTTCGTTCCCAGCCCGCCGGCGTCAGCCCGGCCGGGCCGGATGCAGCGTGCGCGGATGCCGCTCGTGCAGCAATCGCGCCAGCTCCTCACGCTCGGTGTCGCGGCCCTTCATCGCGGTCTCGAACAGTGCCTCCTGGATGTCGCGAGGCATGTCGCCCCATACGTCCATCGCCGCACGTCCGAGCAGGCCTACAAAATGATCCACTCCATCGCTCATTCGGCTCTCCCGATCTGCACACGGGAATGGAACAGCGGCGGCCGCTCCGCGTTCCACTGCCATCATTGTGAAAAGGAGACGTCTTTTATGGGATTCTTCACCAAGGACATCCAGTCGATGGAAGACCTGCTGCTGCACGGGCTCCAAGACATCCACTACGCGGAACAGCAGATCCTGAAGGCGCTGCCGAAGATGATCGACAAGGCCACCAACAGGGATCTCGTCGCCGGGCTGAAGGCGCATCTGGAAGAGACCAACAAGCAGGTCGAGCGCCTCGACAAGGTCTTCGCCAAGCTCGGCAAGGAGCCGAGCGGCACGCATTGCCCGGCCATCGACGGCCTGATCAAGGAAGCCGACGAGACCGCCGGCGAGATCGAGGACAAGGCCGTGCTGGACGCCGCGATCGTCGCCAACGCACAGGCGGTGGAGCATTATGAAATGTGCCGGTACGGCACGCTGATCGCCTGGGCGGAAGAGCTCGGCCACGACGACATCGTGCGCTTCCTCACCACCAATTTGAACGAAGAGAAGGCCGCCAACACCAAGCTGAACACGGTGGCCCTGCGCAAGGGCGTCAACGCCAAGGCGTCCAGCGCTGCGTGATTGAAAGCTACTGATTGAGAGTGGCGGCGCCGGTAGTGCGGTGCCGCCACGGTGCTCGCCCGGATCAGATGAACGGCTTGCCGCCGGTGACGGGCAACGTCGCGCCCGACGTGTAGCTCGAAAGCGGATCGGCCAGCATGACATAGGCCGTCGCGAGCTCGGCCGGCTGGCCGGCGCGCTGCATCGGCACCTGCTTGCCGAAGTTCTTGACCCTTTCCTCCGACATGGTCGAGGGAATCAGCGGCGTCCAGATCGGCCCCGGGGCCACCGCATTGACCCGAATGCCCTTCTCGGCCAGCATCTGCGCAAGCCCGCCGGTGAAATTCTGGATCGCACCCTTGGTCGTGGCGTAGGCCAGCAGGCTCGGGTTCGGCATGTCGGAGTTCACCGAGGCCGTGTTGATGATCGCAGAGCCCGGCCGCATGTGGGGGACGGCGGCCTTGGCCAGATAGAACATGGCGTGGATGTTGATCTCGAACGTCCGCCGCCATTCGTCGTCGCTGATATCCGCGATGTCCTTGAACGTCGCCTGATGAGCGGCGTTGTTGACGAGGATGTCGATTCCGCCGAGCTCCTCGACGGTGCGACGCACGATGGCGCGGCAATGTTCGGGATTGCTGATATCGCCCGGGATCAGGATGGCCTTGCGACCCTCCCGCTCCACGAGCGCCTTCACCTCGGCCGCATCCTCGTCCTCGTTCAAATAGGAGATGACGATATCCGCGCCTTCCCGCGCATAGGCGATCGCCACCGCGCGGCCGATGCCGCTGTCGCCGCCCGTGATGACGGCCTTCTTTCCGGCAAGACGGCCGGAGCCCTTGTAACTCTCCTCGCCATGATCCGGGCGCGGCTGCATGGCCCGCGTCGAGCCCGGCATCGGCTGCTGCTGCGCAGGATAAGGCGGCTTTGGATAATTGGTCATGGACAACTCCCGGCGTTTGCTGCGCTAACGGAGCGCCGACGGAAGTGTTCCAGGCGTTGATTCCGTCATCGCACAGCGTGGCCGCACCCCAGAGTATCCGAATACGACGTCATCTCTCGCACAATGCGTCGCGATCGTTCAACGTATCCTCCTGTTTCTCGCGAATGCCGGGCTGCCCCAGCGGCTTGCGGAACTCTCGGCTAGAAAAACTCCCGAGGATCGCTCACCATGGCGTCACCCTTGAGGACCATGTTGCGGAGAGCATCTTGAAAGTCGCAGGTGTTTTAAGTGCGCTAAGATATCTCAAGCAATCGGACACGGACTTGACACCTGTAGCCAAATCGAACGAGCGGATTGTCGGACTCCTGAGCGCAGCTGGCGTGTTCTGCATCTGGTCCGGCTTTCTCGTCTTCTCGAGGGCCGGCATGCAATCCGGCCTGACACCCTTCGATTTGACCGCACTTCGGTTCCTGGTCACCGGCGCCCTGGTTCTTCCGTTCGCCAAGGCTTGGTGGCCGCGCCACCTGCCGCTGCACGCAATCCTGTCGATGTCAATCTGTGGTCCCGGCGCGCTATACAGCATTTTGATGTACTTCGGGTTGAAGGGGGCGTCGGCGGCATACGGGGGAGCGTTCGCCAACGGCTCGCTGCCGATCTTCACCATTCTGCTGGGATTGCTTGTCGCACGGCGCGTGCCGTCCCGGCGGCAACTCATTGCAGTTCTCATTCTGCTCGTCGGCGCAGTGCTCGTTGCCCTTCCGGGCATGCGCGCCGGCGGCAACAGCGTGGCATCGGCCATCGGATTCTTCCTCGCAGCCTCAGCCGTGCTCTCGATCTACTTTGTGGGCGTGAAGCACTGGCAGATCGAAGCGCGCCAGGCGCTGGTGCTGGTCAGCGTGCCGAACGCGCTACTTTTCGTACCGGTCTGGTTCTTCCTTCTTCCTTCCACCATGCAGGATGCGCCGTGGTCGACGATACTGCTTCAGGCCGCCTTCCAGGGCTTGGGCCCAGGTTTCCTGGCGGTCATCCTGTTCTCCATTTCCGTGAGGATTCTCGGGCCTACGCCCTCGGCCGGTCTGGCTGCGGCGGTACCGGCCAGTGCAACGCTGTTGGCGATACCGATACTTGGCGAGGTTCCTACAATCATCGAGTGGATCGGCATCGCGATCGTCACCGCCGGGCTCATTCTGCTCCTCGGAGGTCACCTCGAAACCAAGAGCCCATCCAAATAGCGAGGCGATCTGCTCCAGCTACGTCAATGCCGGAGCGATTGCGTCCGTCCTCGGACCAAGCCGCGCACTACGTCTGTCGGCTTCGGCTGCCGCAATCTGCACCTGCACATCCCTGGGCTTTGCCAGATAGGGCGCGGACGTGACCAGGACTTCGGCGCCGGCTGCCGCATAGGCCGCTGCATTTGCCGCGTTGACGCCGCCGGCCGCGGCGATGATCGGGCGAGCGCTTGTATAGGCCATCGATGCCATGCGCTTGACCAGTGCGGCTATTTCCGCCGGTGAGAGCTTCTCCGCCTGGATCACGTCGCAGCCGGCGACGGCCGCGGCAAGTGCGGCATCGGCGGTCTTCACCTCGATCACGAGCTTCTTCTCCGGCGCAGCCCGACGCAATCGCTCGACCGCCTGCAACCGCCCGAACCCCGCGTGCGTCACGGCGCGCGTCGAACGATCACACCGGTTCGCGCGACGTCTCTCCGAAAGACCTTTCCTGCCCAGCGCTGCAGATCGTCCATCACCGTGTAGAAGGCAGGTACGTACATCAGACTGAGAAGGGTCGAGCTGAACAGTCCCCCGATCACGGCGATCGCCATCGGCGCCCTCCTCTCGGCATCCGCTCCCATGCCCAAGGCTATGGGCAGCATGCCGGCGCTCATCGCTATCGTGGTCATGACGATCGGCCGAGCTCGTTTCCGGGCCGCGTCCAACAAAGCCTGCGTGCGGTCAAGGCCGCCATCGCGCCTGGCGACGATCGCGTACTCGACGAGAAGAATCGAGTTCTTCGCCGCAATTCCCATGAGCATCAGCAGCCCGATCATGACCGGCAGGGAGATCGACATCTGCGTCATCAGCAACGAGCCGAGAGCCCCTCCGATCGACAGCGGCAGCGCGGTGAGAATGGTTACCGGCTGAACGAACCCGTTGAAGAGCAGCGCGAGGACGACGAAGAGCAGAACGATCGCCGATCCGACCGCCAGCTTGAACCCGTCGAACAGCTCCTGCATGCGTTCGGAATCGCCCGCGAGCTTGTAGGATACCCCTGCCGGCAGCTGCTTGATCGAAGGCATCTGGGCGACCAGATCTTCCGCCTCGCCTACCGTCAAGCCACTTAATTCTGCTTCGACCGTCTCGCTTCTGGTGCGATCGGTCCGGTCGATCTGGAGCGGACCTGAGCCGAAGCTGATATCGGCGACAGACGACAAGGGCACCGGCGTCTCGAAAGTCGGCACCTGCAGCATCGACAGGCCGGCCATGTCGGAGCGAGCAGTGTCGTTCAGCAGAATGCGAACGGGAATTTGCCGCGAGCCCAGGCTGAACTTCGACAGGTTCTGGTCGATATCGCCTACGGTGGCGATATTGACAGTCTTGGCGATCGCGGTCGTAGAAACTCCGAGGAGAGCGGCCTTGTCCGCCTTGGGGGTTATCTGCAGCTCAGGCTTGGCGAAACTGCTCATGACTCTCGCGCGTTGGAATCCCGGAGTTGCGCGCATATCCTGGGCCAATCGGCCTGCCGCATGGGCAAGTGCTGCGGCATCATCGCTCAACAACGACACCTGGATTTTCGCACCGGAGGAGCCGTCCTCGCCAAGGCGGATCCGGACGCCCGGAATGATCGAAAGTTGACGGCCGATCGAAGCTTCGAACGCCTGTTGGGAGAGGGTTCGCTCGGCTCTCGGAACGAGATTGATCGTAACGGTCGATCTTCTGACCTCTCCCACCGAGGTGGACAGGTCTCCCGGGCCGGAAAGTGTCGAAGTCTCGGTTCCGACGGCGGCATAGACGGAAGCGACTTCAGGTCTCGCTCTAAGCAGGAACGTGACCTTTTGCGTGGCAGCGTCCGTTTCCTGCAACGTCGCACCCGGCGCCAACTCTACGCTGAGGATCGTGCGGCCTCGATCGGCCGCTGGCATGAAGTCGGTCGGAAGGGACGGAATGATCGATAAGGACGCGACGAAGAATATGACACCGGCGACGGTGGTGATCCATCGATAGTGCAGCGTCCAGGTCAGCATCAAGGCATAGTACCGCACCCACGCCGGCTCGGGATGCTCTCTTCCGGTCGTCTTCAGGAGAAAGGCCGCCATCAATGGCGTAAGCAGGCGAGCGACCACGAGAGAGAAGAAGACAGAACTGCAAACGGCGATCGAGAAAGCCTTGAAGAACTGCCCCGGAATGCCCGGCATCAGGCCGACTGGCGCGAAAACCACGATGATAGCGAAGGTCGTCGCAACCACGGCGAGGCCAATCTCGTCGGCCGCACCGATGGCGGCTTCGTATACGGTCTTTCCGGACTGCCTGATGTGCCGGACGATGTTCTCGATTTCCACGATGGCGTCGTCGACAAGAATGCCGACAACCAGAGCAATCGCCAGAAGAGTGATGTTGTTCAGCGATTGGTCCAGCGCATGCATCACCGCGAAGGTTGGCATCAACGAAAGCGGTAGCGCAGCGCTCGAGATCAAGGTCGCCCGAATATCCCGCAGGAAGATCCATACGACCAGAACTGCGAGCAACGCTCCCAACAGGAGCGCCTCGATGGCGGCGTCGTATCCCTCGATGACCGCATCGGTCGAGGACGTCACTTCCAGGATCCGTACGCCACCTTGCGCAGCGGCGAATTCGGCCATCCGCTTCCTGACGGCTCGGGTCACTGCAAACTCTCCGGTCCCGACGGCGCGGTAGACGCTGAACCCCACGACTTCCCGATCATTGAACCGGGACCTCTGTCGCGGTTCGGCCCATGAGCGCTCGACGGTTGCGATTTCGGACAGCTTGACGCTGCGGCCGTCGCTGAAGGCCAGGCGCATCTCCTTCAGGGCCGCGACGTCAGGAACGCTTCCCACGGTACGAATGACTTGCTCCGATCCCCCCAGCGTCGCACGACCGCCGGGCTGAGTGATGTTGCGGTTTCTCACAAGGTCTGAAACTTCCGCGGCGGTCAGTCCCAGAGCCAGCAATCGGTCTGGATCGAGCTTGATGATGATTTCCGCATCGACGCCGCCGGATCTGAGAATCTTGGAGACGCCGGGGACCGCAAGCGCGGCTTTGGCGATGTCGTTGTCTATGAACCAGCTCAACGCGTCCGGAGCCATCATCGGAGCGTCGACGATGAACGTCAGGATCGCCTGTCCCGTCGCATCGACACGCCGGACCATGGGATCGAGCGTTCCTTGCGGGAGCTTCGAACGGACCGATACGACGGCATCCCGGACGTCGTTCGTCGCCCGATCGATATCGGTGCCGATCGCGAACTCGACCATGGTCATGGACAGTCCCTCGTTCACGATCGAACGAGTGCGATTGACGGTACCAAGCCCTGCGACGCCGTCCTCGACGAATCGGGTGATTTGCGCCTCGATTTCAGTCGGCGCTGCTCCAGGCCAGGCAACGCTGACCGTCACCGTCGGAATGTCCATGTCGGGCATATTGTTGAGCCGGAGCTTCGAGAAGCCGACGGCCCCTGCAAGGGTGAGCAGCACGAACAGAATGATGGTCGCGACGGGGTTGCGGATCGCCCAACCGGAGATGCCGTTCATCGCAGCGCGCCGCCTTTGACCGAGGCAGTCTTCACGTTCACGAAATCACCGTCGCTGAGGAGACCAGAACCTTGGGTCACGATGCGATCTCCAACCTCCAGTCCACGCAGGACTTCCACGTCATCCGATTCCTTGGCGCCGATTCCGATCTCGACCAACGACACCAGACTGTCGCGTCCGATCTTGAAGACGTGAGCCTTCGCTTCGCGCCAGACCAGCGCCTTCAACGGAACAGTCAACGCAAGCTTTCTTGCGGCCGAAATCTCGACCCGAACGAACATCCCTGGCTTGAGATTCGTTCCGTTTGGCAGGGCGACATGAACCGTACCTAAGCGCGTCTTCGGATCCACCACCGGCGAAACGAGGCGGACCGATCCATGCTCGGATCGCCCACCGGGGCCGAGCACCATCACATGCTGCCCTGCCGCAGCAGCGAGCAGGTCGGTTTCGACCACGCGGGCATCGACCTCGATGCGATCGTCCTGGATCAATCGGAACATCTCGACTCCGGCTTGAACCACCTGGCCGATCGCCACCGATCTCGAGGCGATCGTTCCCGCAGCGGGAGCGATGATGACCGTCTGACGTTGCCGTGCCTCTGCTTCGTCGAGTTGGGCACGAGCCGCTTCCAGCTTGGCCTCGGTCGTCTTGACGAGCGTCTCGCGCTGCTCGATGGCTTGCGCGCTCATCACCCCCAAGGACACCGAATGCGCGCGCGCAGCATCCGATCGGGCAATGGCAAGGCTCGCTTCCAGTTCGCCGATCGCGGCCTTCTGCTTGGATATCGCCGCAGCTGTCAGATCATGGCTGAGGCGCGCCAGTACCTGCCCCTTCACAACGACGTCGCCTTCGTCCACGGCGACCTCGATCACCGCCAGCCCACCCGCTTCAGAGCTGATCGGGATTTCACGCCACGCCACGACGTTGCCTGTCGCGGTGATCGTCCTGGTGACCTCCGATCTCTCGACCGATGCGGCCACGACGGTCATCGCGAATGAGAGACTTTCGGCATGGACGATGGAATGGCAGACCAGAGACGTCATGATCGCCATTGACCTCAGGCCCCGATGGATTCTCTTCATATCAGCACCTTCCTCCCGCGCCCCCGTCGACTCCCGAACGCCTCGCCGGCCACACTTCCGCGAAGGGCCGACGACCACTCGGGTAGGACGTGGCGTTTGCTCGCTTAGTACAATTTGTGTCGGATCGTCTCTGGAGGGTGCCAGTTTGTGTCGAAATGTTGCTAGATTGGTGCCTCGGCGCCTTTCGTTACGAGTTCCGGCTTTTTTCGCCCCTGTTTACCGGTAAAACCGCGCTTCCGAGCCACTGTGAACGGCATCCATGAACGAACACACTCCTCAGATCCTAGTCGTCGACGACGATCCCGAGATTCGTAAGCTTCTTGCCCGCTACATCGAAAGCCAGTCGCTTCGCGTCGTCCTGGCATCGAGCTGCAGCGAGATGCGCGAGCGCCTTGCCGCCGGACCGGTGGATCTCGTGGTCCTGGATGTGATGCTTCCGGACGGCTCCGGGCTCGACGCCTGCCGCGATTTGCGAGCGAAACGGAACATGATCCCCGTCATCCTTCTGACGGCGCTCAAGGAGGATGTCGATCGCATCGTAGGTCTGGAAATGGGAGCCGACGATTATCTCGGCAAGCCGTTCAATCCGAGAGAACTGGTCGCCAGAATTCGCGCCGTCTTACGACGCCGCTCAGAAAGAAGTCTTCGATCTCAAGAAGCAAGGAAGTACCGATTCGACGGCCTTACGGCCGATCCGCAGTTGCGCAACGTGACCGATGCGCAGGGCAATGCTCTCGAACTGACCGGCGCGGAATTCGACCTGTTGCAGGTCTTTCTCGACAGACCGGGACGTGTGCTTTCGCGCGATCAACTCCTGGACCTTACGCGCGGCCGAGAGGGAGAGGTCTTCGATCGCTCCATCGATGTCCTCGTCAGCCGGTTGAGGCGTAAACTGGACACTTCCGGAATGCCGCCCCTTTTCAAGACAGTTCGCAATGGCGGTTATCAGCTCGTCGCGAAGGTCGGGGTGCAGGACTTTCCGGCGTGAACACCCTGCGCGCCAAACTCGCCGTCCTTCTCACCGTCGTGATCATCTCGGTGGTCTGCATTCTGACCGGGATTCTCGTCTACCTGTTTGATCCGCCCAACGAACGGGAGGCAATCACTCCACTCGTCGACCAGGTAGAGTTATTGACCCGAGTTGGGCAGGTCGCTCCCAAATTGGTCATCGTTCAACAGGCCGCAGCGGGCGGTGAAGTCGAAACCAATCTCACCACTTGGCTGCGCGACGCGCTGATGGCCCGCGGGATCCCCCGCGACGTCATCGTGTCCCGCAGGGACGATCTTGCTCTCCTGTCCATTCCGGTTGATCAAGGATGGATCGTCACGCAAATCCCTGACTTGCCTCCCGCGGGCGGCGTCTTCCATCTGCTTTTGATTTGGCTCGCGCTGACCACGCTGGGCACAATGGCGGTCGCTCTCTTTTTCGCGAACCGGATGGTCAAACCTCTCGTACTTCTCGAACGCGCGATCGAAACCGTAGGCCCGGACGGTGTCCTTCCCGAACTGGCCATGACAGGACCGGCGGAGGTGCGGGTCGCAGCCAGAGCGCTGAATTCTCTGTCTTCCCGGCTGAAGGCGGCAATGGAAAGCCGAATGCGGCTGGTCGCGGCAGCCGGCCACGACTTACGGACACCGATCACCCGTATGCGCCTGCGTGCCGAGTTCGTCACGGATGAAGAGGACCGCCAGATGTGGCTAAAGGATATCGACGAGCTGGAAAAGATCGCGGACAGCGCAATTCTTCTCGTGAGAGAGGACTCCGGCAAGTCGGCACCTGAGCCGATCCGGCTGGACATTCTCGTTTCCGACCTCGTGGACGAGCTTCGAACGCTATCTTACGACGTCACTCTGACCAGCTCTGCGGCGGCGACCGCCCTCGCGAATCGAACAGGCCTGAGCCGCGCCTTCAGGAATTTGCTCATAAATGCATCCACGCATGGTAAGCGGGCCCGGGTCGCTGTCCAAAGCAGCGCGAAGGACATCGTCGTTGTGATCGACGACGACGGTCCGGGGATTCCGCCCGATCTTATCGGGCAGGTTTTCGAGCCGTTCTTCCGCGTCGATCGGGCGCGCACAAAGCAGTTCGATGGTGCCGGGCTCGGTTTGACGATCGCGAAAGAGATCGTTCAGCGCGCAGGAGGCAGCATCAAGATCCAGAACGGATCACCACGGGGGCTGATCCAGACCGTGACGCTGCCGGTTACGCACTCGCTTCCGGCGGAGCCACACTGACGGGTGCCCCTTTAACCCCGGCGGGACACATTTACCGGAGCTCCGCACTCTGGCTGGCGGGGGGCGAGGCCGAACTGGAGAAGTGACCCAGCGGCTTCGGATTCTTCGCGATTCCCGGGGGTGCCTTTATCCACCGGTAGCCTTCGAAACCGGAACGATAGCCTTCGGTGTACAACGCCTGCATATATCCCTGCTCAAACGAAGCCTCCCTCGTCGCTCGAAAGGTCGACGGAATTGCCGCAAGGTTGAAGTCGGTACCGTCGATCTCGGCCTTCGCATAGATGCGATAGAGGTCGCCGATGCTTTGATTCTTGATCAGGGTGGAGATCGACCTCAGAGAAATAGAGAGAATGCCCGGTTCTACGGCTTCCCATTCCGGGCTGATCTTTCCGTTTCGGATGATGAAAAGGCGTGCAGCAGCTTTCTTGGTTGGGACGTCGGTGCGAATGATGGTCGAAGGTCGCGGCACGAAAACCTGCTGAGTCACGCCTCCATCGACATGAAGTTCCTCGTAGGTGCGGTCTGCAACACTGACCTTGATGCGGACGGGAGGAAAGGCACCCGGCACAGAAGCGGAAGCCAGCAGGATCTTTCGGAAGAGGGGCAGGGCTTGCGGATGATTGCTCATGGCTATGCGTCCCACATCCCATAGAACGGGACGCTGCGCGTCCAGATTCGTCGTTCCGATGAGCAACACTCGACCCTTTCGCCGCTCCATCGCGATATCGCGGAGGAATTGATCATCGACATACTTTGCTATCAGACTCTCGAGCGGGGAGCTGTCGACCAAGCCCGATCCGAGCAATGGCGCCACGACGCCGGGATCGTAGATATCGCTGCGCTCGTACCTCGTGAACACCTCTTTCAATGCTGCATCTCTGCTCCGCCCCAGGTAGACGAACGGCGCAGTCAACGCGCCGGCGCTCACCCCGGTGACCAGATCGAACTCAGGTCTCGTGCCGGCATCACCCCACCCGACCAAGAGACCGGCACCGAAGGCACCGTTGTCGCCTCCGCCAGATATTGCGAGAATGTTGAGCTCATCCGATTGTTGGCCGAGACGACCATGAGCGGCATTCGGCTTGCTCCGGATTTGTTTGATTGTAGACAGGGCGGCAAGCGCCTCGGGCGGAGCGTCCCCCCATACCCGAATGTTCGGCATCCCGGTGAGTTCGGCCTCGTCAATGAGCCGTTTCGGAACCACATCGCGCGGGAACAGGAGGGCACATCCGCAAAGAAGGCCGGTCATCAGAAACAGCGCGGCCACACGCATCACTGATCTCGATGTACACATGGTCTTCGGTATCTGAGGACGCCTAATAAGACCTCCGAGCGAACGGGTCGTCCACCTGAAGGGCTCGACGATAGATGCTCGATCGGCCGACACGGGGCACGGGGGCCGTACACGACGACGTGGATGACCATCATCGTAGGCGACCTTCGCGATCGAGCCGCAAAGGCCGCGTCTGCCGATCCGGCCGTCCTCGACCACCACTACTTTCGTGTTTCCGCTGGACCGTCATCGGTCCATTCGGGAGGAAGGCCCAATTTGCCGCCGACCAGACCGGCGATCCCAGGAGCCCGGCCATAGGTTTCGCACGCCGCATACTTGGGAGCGAGACCAATATTCGAGCCGACCTTTTCCAAGGACGGGATATCGATACTAAAGCCCTCGAAGGGACTTTCACCCTTGTTGAGCATCTTAGCGAAGTCGTCGCCGAAGTCCCGAGCGAGATCGTAAGCGTCACTGGCTTTCGATGCTCTCGGCGTGCTGAAAAAGGCGTTCGCCCCTCTTCCCCAGATCATGGCGGCTTGCTGCCGCCCCGTGACGTCGACGGCTTCGGCCTCGATGGACAAGTCTCCGAGTCCAACCGGAATGCGGGGCACTGGAATCGGAACGGCCGTGTCCACGAAGCTTGTACCGAGCTTCGCCGCGGCCGAGACGCCCGCGGCGACTTCATCAGTCGGCGTCGCACGCGTAATGGCCGCACGCACGGTCAAATCCGCCCGTTGATCGGGCGACACCACTCTGAATCTGTCGCTCAAATTGATGCACAAGGCGCGGCTTACCGTATTGGCAACAAGGATACGTTGCTCATGGGTTAGCGCAGGCGCAACGTGGGCAGGGAATGCCGTCGATGCGACATTGATCGTCTTCGCCGCCGCTACCTGCTCTTTCTTCACCTGAAGACGGGACTTGGTGATCTTTCCATCCGACTGCTTCAATCCTTCGTAGGAGGACAGCCCGTTGCCCTGGACCAGCGCGGGAGTCGCGCAACCGGGCAACAGTGCAAGGATGGGCAGGAGTGCCAAGCGCATCGACTTGTTTCGGCCCGTCGCCGCCAACTGCCTCCAACCCGCCGCGATCGCGGGGCATACTCGGTTGTCCGAGGCCAAGCCGCCCTCGAATTTCGCACCCGTCCGGCCGTACGACAGCGCGAAGCGAAGCAGGCGCGATGCGCAATATCCGAGCGGCCACCGGCGTTGGTACGGAAACGACGGATATGAACCAGGATGGTTAAGACCGGCGGCGGAGCGCATTCAGACCCCCTTATTGTGAACCCTGCGCTCGTGATAAACGGGCTACATGGCTCGGAATCTGGCCGCTGATGACCTAATGTTGCTGACCGACCGCGATTTGTGTCGAAAGATGTCCAGTCCGAATTGAGGACAGCCTTCGTTACAAATAATACCCTTCAGCCTGTTCCAACCGGACTAAACCGGCGCTCATGCACATTCCCCAAATCCTTGTCGTCGATGATGACTTAGAGATCCGCAAGCTCCTTGCTCGCTACATCAAGGAGCAGGGCTTCCGGGTTCAACTCGCGTCCCGCTGCGCGGAGGTACGTGAACGGATCGCCACGAATCAGATCGATCTGGTCGTACTGGACGTGATGCTCCCGGACGGGTCCGGACTCGATCTTTGTCGCGATCTCCGGTCCTCACGATCGCGGATTCCGATCATCCTGCTCACTGCTCTGAAAGAAGAGGTAGATCGGATCATCGGCCTGGAGATCGGCGCCGACGACTATCTCGGCAAACCGTTCAACCCGCGTGAACTGATCGCCCGTATCCGCGCTGTGCTCCGACGGGGCGACGATGGCCGCCCCTCTCACGGCGGGAAAGGTCGCTACCTCTTCGAAGGGTTCGTCGCCGATCCTTCCGCCCGGTCGGTGGTCGCTCCGCAAGGCACCTCGATCGATTTGACCGGGGCGGAGTTTGATCTCCTCTTGACGTTTCTCGACCGTCCCGGCCGCGTTCTGTCTCGCGACCAACTGCTCGATCTGACCCGCGGGCGCGATGGAGACGTCCTGGACCGCTCCATTGATGTACTGATCAGTCGACTTCGGCGCAAACTTGCAGAGAGCGGCGCAAACCACATCTTTAAGACGGTGCGCAACGGCGGCTATCAGCTCGCCGCCAAGGTTAGCTACCTGGACGAGCACTCCTGAGCCTGCGGTCGCTCAGTCGACCTCCGTCTGCGAGCGAAGCCTGCCTCTGCATCATTTCGGCAGAGCTGCGAACGACTGCCCTTCGCAGCGGTCGACGATCACCGACAGTCGCGCCTCAACGTAGCGGTTGCCTTCGAATAGCACCGCATAAGGACGCCGCTTTGACAACTCCGTGGCGCCGCTTCGCAAACATATGATCCAAGGAACGGAGGAGATCGGATGGGCTCGGATAGGCTCTGAGAACTCGACAGGCTCCTTCAATTGGGCTTCGGCGGCGACTTTCTTCAGCGAGCCCATGACTTTCGACGGCTCCGGAGCCATCGGCGAGCCTTTGGGCTGCACAGCGCACGACGTCAACAGCACACATGCGAGCCATGAGAGAGATCGCGTCGGTACTTTGTTCGCGTCATCGCGCATCGCGCGTAAGATCGATGGCGACCTCGGATACCCAGGCTCCCGGCGACTCCATGACGAAGGATTGGCGGCTTCCTTTCGTACGAACGACGAGCAACGCCGTGATCTTGTCGCCCTCGATGCGGGCATCGATCACGCCATTCTGATTTTTCCCATAGACCTTGCCCCCGACGCGGTACTGGCTTTCAAACCAGTTTCCTGAAAGCTCCGAGCCGCTTTGTTCGATCGTGGCGCCCAGATCCATCTTGTACGCCTCGCTCGCGCAGCGCACATTCATCCTGACGGATTGGCCTTCGTTCTTGGGCACGTAGTCGACCTTACAGCGAACCCGCTCCCGGGGGCCGTCCTTGGGCTTCATCCAACCACTGCCCGACCATGAACCGGCGACGCTATTGAAGCTCTCCTGCCCTGATGCAGGGGATGCGGCGGCGACGGCCATCAGCATCCAAAAACCGAGCCGTGGCATATTCAACCGGCGCGTTGTCAGGATTCTCATTGCGCCGACTATTGCGACAGTCATCTGCCCTCCTTCTAGAACCTTGATCGTCGCTGCAGGCTTCGATCCATTGGTCAGCTGCACACCGCGCACCGCCCCGCGAACATCAAGCTCTTCGACGCTGCAGACCTCGCTTTCCCGCTCTCGCAAAGCTGAACTACCCGACGAACGTCCGATCTTGATGGAATCGAGCGTCGCCCTTCTCCCGACCCGCGCTCGTTATCCAGACACCTGGATCCAAATTGGGCCGCGTGTGACTGAACGTTTCTGCGCGTCGGCATGTTGAGTCAAAAGATGTCAGAGCGGCCGAGTCCCTGATTGGACCGGGTGCATCAGATAGGCGCGGCGACCGAGACGAACGGCCTGAGGTGATGGATACGGGCCGGCGGCGGCGCTGGTTCGGGGACGAGAAGCTCAAGATCGTCTTGGAGAGCTTACAGGCGTCGCCGCAACAGCGCGGCGATATGGAGTTTCGCGTTCATCGCTGCTGCAATGGCGACGCTCGTTTCGGCCGGAGCCGAGGGGGCCCGCCGATCATTTCCAGCGCAAAGCACTCATTGGACCCCGCGCCTGGGACGGACAGGGAAATAGCTGCCTACCGCCCCAAAAAAGAAGCCGTGTCCAAGGGACACGGCAAGTTTCAGGGAGGGTGAACCGGGAGAATTCCCGATACATGCGTGAGGCGTGGCCCCGGCCGATCGTCCGCCGGAGCACGATCGAAATCATCAGCAGCCATTCGCAGCCGCCATCACCATTTCAACGCGGCCGTGCGCACGGGATGGTCCCACAGCGCCCGGGTCTCGGTATCGAGCAGGCTCACGGTGAGCGAGCACCCCGCCATGTCCAGCGAGGTGACATAGCTGCCGACCAGCGAACGGGCGATGCGCAAGCCGCGCTTTTCGAGCATCCGCCGCGCCGCGTTGTACATCAGATAAAGCTCGATCGCGGGCGTTCCGCCAAATCCATTGACGAGCAGCAGGGCTTCGTCGCCATCGCGGGCGTCGAGATCCCCGGCAATGGCAGTTGTCATCTCAAAAGCGATCGCGTCAGCGCGCTCCAGCTTGACGCGGCGGCGTCCCGGTTCGCCATGGATGCCGACACCCACTTCCATCTCGTCCTCGGCGAGCACAAAGGTCGGCGTGCCTGCAGCCGGAACCGTGCAACTCGTCAGTGCCACCCCCATCGAGCGCGTCCGGGCGTTGACGCGCTCGCCGAGTGCAACGCAAGCCTGGAGGTCAGCCCCCTTCTCGGCCGCCGCGCCGACGATCTTCTCGACGATCAGAGTGCCGGCCACACCCCGGCGGCCGATGCTGTGGGTGGAATTCTCGACCCCGACGTCATCGTCGGTGACGATGGTGGCCGTGCGACCCTCGGAAATCTCGGCCGCCATCTCGAAGTTCATGCGATCGCCCGCATAGTTCTTCACGATGAAGAGCACGCCGGCGTCGCCCGAAACGGCCTGCGCCGCCTCGACGATCTGGTCCGGTGTCGGCGAGGTGAAGACCTGTCCCGGACAAGCCGCATCGAGCATGCCATAGCCGACGAAGCCCGCATGCAGCGGCTCGTGCCCGCTACCGCCGCCGGATACGAGCGCGACCTTCCGCGAATTGAGCTCGCGGCGCCGCACGAATTTTCGCTCGGGCCCGAGCGTCACGAGATCGGCATGCGCCGCAGCCAACCCGTCGAGGCTCTCCGCGAGCACGCCATCAACCGAATTGATGAACTTTTTCATGTTCTCCTCCCCTCTTCGTCCCTCTGAGCTTGGCGCTCATTTTTCCCGCATGATTGCTCCCAAGCGCCGCGCGAATTCCTGCAGCAGCGCATCGAGCTCCGCATTGCGCTTCGAGCTGCCGAGATCCGGCAGGTGCAGCGTCAGCGTCCGTTCATGCGCCCCCTCCGTCAGGCGGCCGATCCGGCGCGGGTGCGCACGGGTATAGGCACGAAGGAACGCCGCCTTCGCCTGCGGCGGGAAATGGCAGACGTCGAAGATCGTGTTCAGGTGCTGCACGGGAATCGGCACCGGATAGGCCGGGTTGCTGATCTGGCTGACGAAGCTGCGGTTCTTGCCCATGGCATGGGCCAGACGCAGCCGCATGCCTGATGGGCGGCTCTCAAGCACCTCCTTGAAGATGCGCTTGTAAACCGCAACGGCGCCCGCCTCGGCCGGTTCATCGATCGCCATATCAGCCAAGCCCGCCTCCGCTGCTCAAGCGGTCGATTGTCTGTTTGATCTGCGCCAGCGCCGACGCATTCACCGACAACTCGCGCAGGCCGCAATTCAGAAGCGCGGGCAGACAGCGCGGGTCGCTCGCCATGTCGCCGCACAGGCTGACGCTCGTTCCGGCGCGACGTCCGTGCTCCGCGGTTCGCGCTATCAGTTCGAGGAGGGCCGGATGCAAGGGATCCATCAAGGGGGCGAGAGCTCCATTGGAACGGTCGCATGCAAGGACATATTGCGCGAGATCGTTCGATCCGATCGAGAAGAAGGAGGCCTTGAAGGTCGCGATCGCCAGGGCCGCCGCCGGGACCTCGACCATGATTCCCAGCTCCGGGAGCATCGCGGCAATGCCCTCGGCCTGCAAGCGCTGCACGATTTCGGCGAACAGCTTCCGTCCGCACTCGAACTCGTCCGGCGCCGTGACCATCGGAAACATGACCCTGAGATTTCCATGCACGGCCGCACGGGCCAGCGCGCGGAGCTGCACGCTGAATATCTCGGGGCGGGCGAGGCAAAGCCGCAGGCCACGCACGCCCAGAAAGGGATTGGCCTCACCGTCGATGGTGAATCCAGGTACCGGCTTATCGCCGCCGGCATCAAACGTGCGAATGGTAACCGGGCGTCGATCGGCCCAGCGCAGAACGGCAGCATAGGCGCGATACTGCGTCTCCTCGTCGGGCAGGCCGCCGCGCTCTGGGAGCAGAAACTCGGTGCGCATCAACCCAATGCCGTCAGCATATTGTGCGTCGGCATGATCGAGATCCTCGACGCGCTGGATGTTGATGAGCAGCTTGATCCGCTCCCCGCGCCATGATGCGGTCGGCCGTCGCAGGATCGCCCGCGCGGACGCCCGGCTCTTGCGATGAATTTCGCGCCGCTTCTCGAACAGCCGCAGCTGCTCGGCACTGGGATCGAGCTCGAGCGTAGCGCCCTCGCCATCGAGCAGCGCCGTTCCGCCGATCTCCGGAATGGCGCCGAGCTGCACGACCATGGGGATGCCCCGCGCGCGCGCCAGCATCGCGACATGGCTCGTGGGGCTACCGCGCAGGAGCGCAAGACCACCGCCGGCCGACCAGTCGATCTCCAGGAAACGCGAGGGCGGCAGATCGTCGGCGCAAACGACGGCACCGCTCGGTAGCTTGGGGGCCTCGCCCCCGCCTCCGCGCAAGATGCTGATGATGCGGTCGCGTAGATCCGCAAGATCGGAGCAGCGCGCCTTCAGATACTCGTCCTCGGCCGCATTATAGTCTGCAATCTGCTCGTCGAGCGCGGAACGCCATGCGACGTCGGCGGCATCCCCCTCGCTTATCGCCGTGAATATCGCTTCGATGAAATCCTCATCCTCCAGCAGCGCGACCTGGAACTCGAGAATCTGCGCGGCCTCACCTCCCGCGATCGCGGCGAGCTCGGCGATCTGCCCGCTCGCCGCGTCGATCGCCTTGCGAAGATCGAGCGCCTCCTCGACCAGCGAGCCTGCGATCCGCTCGCCATTCGTGCCCGCATCGACACGGATGAGCGGGCCGTGGGCAAAGCCGATCGAGGCGGTCCTGCCGCGAAAAGCCAGTCCGGCGGCGCCTCCCTGCATGCTATGACGCCTCGTCCGGAAAGTCGGTTGCGATCAGGTTGACCAAGGCGGCGACGGCAGCCTGTGCGTCGCTGCCCGACGCCTTGATCTCGATCGTGCTGCCGTGAGCCGCGCGCATGGCCATGATCTTGGCCACGCTCTTGGCATTGATCCACTCGGTCGCGCCCGCGACCCGGACGGAAATCTGGGCCTGAAACTTCTTGGCCAGCTTGGTCAGCTTGACCGCCGGGCGTGCATGCATGCCCACCGCGTGCACCAGCCGCACATTCTCGGTGAAGATCTGGCCGTCCGCTTTATCCAACATGGTCTTATTCCATCATCGTTCGCCGACGCATCAGTCGGCAGAGAGTTCCTCGGCCACGGCCTTGACCTGGGCCAGCGAGCTGCCGCCCGCCGCCTCGGTCGCCGCCATCACGGCGCCCTCGACGATCGGCGCGTTGCATACGACAACGAGATCGCGGCGTGCCGGCTCCAGCATTTCGACCGCCATCTCGCTGTTTGTTTCGGCGCCGCCGAGATCGACGAGGATCGCGACGCCTTTGGCCGACCAGGCATCGTTGATGGCGTCGACAATCAGTGACACACTGGTGCCGAGCCCGCCATCGGGATTGCCGCCGCAGAAGGCCACCTTGACCTCGCTGCCGACCATCTGCCGCACCATGTCGGCGGTGCCTTTGGCGATGTCCTTCGAATGCGAGACGATCACGATCCCCACGGCATCAGTCATTGCTTTCCCTCCAGGCTCGCGCATACCGCCTGCACGAGAATACAGCTCGAGCGCGCGCCGGGGTCGATATGACCGACGCTGCGCGGCCCGAGAAACGACGCCCGCCCCTTGGTGGCCCGCATCGGCGCAGTCCGCTCGACCGCCTCTGCGGCCGTTGTGCTGACTCGCGCGATCAGGTCCGGTTGGCCGGCTGCATTCTTCAGCGTCTCCAGCACGGGAACGAGCACGTCGAGCATGGTCTTTTCACCGGCGTGCGAACGGCCGCGGGCACTGACGGCGTTCACACCGCTGCCGAAGACATCAGCGATGTCCTCAGGCAGATGCTTGTCGTGCGAGAGGGCCTCGCCTGCGGCCAGGAAGAAGCTGCCGTAAAGCGGGCCGGAAGCACCGCCGACCGTCATCACGAGCGTCTTTCCGATCGTCTTCAAAGCCTCGTCGAACGGCTGTTCGGAGATCGCATCGAGCTTGCCGAGCACGGCTTCGAACCCGCGCTTCATGTTGAATCCGTGGTCGCCGTCGCCGATGGCCTGGTCCAGGCTCGTGAGCTCCGGCGCGCTGGCAATGACCCGCTCTGCGGCCAGCTTGACCAGCGATTTGAACGTCCCGGGTTGCAGCGACATCGCGTTTGATCCTCTAATGAACCGCCGGGAGGCGCTGCCCGGCGCCGTCGAAGCAGAGCGGTTGCATCAGATCCAGCTCAACCTCCTGACCGGCATGCAGCGGTTGATGCGGATCCGCAAGTGTGACCAGCATCTCTCCCTTATAGTCCAAGTGAACGTGATTCTGCTCGCCGAGGTGCTCGACCCGGTGCACGCGGCCGACCATCGGCCCGCCATTGCGCGCCGCGAGGCGAAGGTGCTCGGTGCGAATACCGACTGTCTCCGTTCCCGGCGGCAGCGGCACGTCCGACAACAGCCGGGCGGGGAGGAAATTGATCTGGGGCGTGCCGAGGCGCGAGGCGACATAGCTCGACGACGGTCTCTCGTAGATTTCCCGGGGCGTGCCGAGCTGGAGCAGCTCGCCGTCCTTGATCACGCCGATCCGGGACGCCATCGTCATGGCCTCGACCTGATCGTGGGTCACGTAGAGGATGGTCGCACCAAGCTCGAGCTGGATCCGCTTGAGCTCCAGCCGCAGCTCGGCACGGAGCTTGGCGTCCAGCGACGACAGCGGCTCGTCCATCAGATAGATCGAGGGATCGCGGACCAGCGCACGACCGATTGCCACCCGCTGCATCTCGCCGCCCGAAAGTCGGGTTGCGCGATTGTTCAGCTTGCTTGCGATGTGCAGCAACTCCGCCGTCTGCTCGACCCGCTTCTTGATGATGGGCTCCGATACCCGTCGCGCGGGCGAGCGCAACGGAAACGCAAGGTTGTCATAGACGGTGAGATGCGGATAGAGCGAATATTGCTGGAAGACGAAGGCAATATCGCGCGCTCCCGGAGGAGCCAGCGTCACGTCGCGTCCGTCGATCATGACCGAGCCGGAATCGGGAGTCTCGAGCCCAGTGATCAGCCGCAAGGTCGTGGTCTTGCCGGCACCGCTCGGTCCGAGCAGCACCATGAATTCTCCGTCGTTCACCGAGAGCGAGAGCTCGCGCACGGCCGCCACCGCGCCGAAGCGCTTGCTGATGTTGCGTAGGGCGACGTCAGCCATGGTCTGCGCTCCCCGCGGTGGCAGTTCGTATCGCAAGGCCGCTGGCGACGTCGAATAACGCGAGTCGTTCCGAACGGAATTCAAGGCCGACCCGCTCGCCGATCCGCACGGGCGTGCTGGAAGGCAACCGCGCCGCAATGCGTCCATGTGCGGTGTCGACGGTGACAATCTGGGTGGTCCCAAGATACTCCGCGCCAAACACCTCGCCGCGGACGGGTGCCGCGTCGGCGAAGCGGATATGCTCCGGACGAACGCCGAGTGCCATACCGGCGCTGGCGCGATCCTCTCGGATCTCCGGCACCGCGATGCTCGTGTCATGGAAGCTGATCGTCCGATCGCCGGAGCGCAGACCAGCCTCGAAGCGCAGAAAATTCATGGGCGGCGAGCCGATGAAATCGGCCACGAACATGCTCGCGGGCCGATCATAGATCTCCTGCGGCAGGCCGATCTGCTCAACGCGTCCCTGGTTCATGACGGCGATCCGATCCGCCATCGACATCGCCTCGAGCTGGTCATGCGTCACGTAGACGGTGGTCGCCCCGATGCGATCGTGCAGGTCGCGGAGTTCGCTGCACATCAGATGACGAAACTCGGAATCGAGCGCGCCCAGCGGCTCGTCCATCAGAAAGGCCTTTGGCCGCCGCACCATCGCGCGCCCCAGCGCAACGCGCTGCCGATCGCCGCCAGACAGCTTCGACGTCTTGCTCGACAGCAGATGCTCGATTCGCAGCAGTTTGGCTGTCTCCTGCACCCGCTGGTGAATATCGCGCCGGGCCATGCCCTGGCACTTGAGCGGAAAGCCGATATTCTCGGCGACGTTCATGTGCGGATACAGCGCGAAAAGCTGAAACACGAAGGCGATATCGCGCGCGGATGCCCGCTGGAAGGTCACGTCCTCATTGTCGAGCAGGATCCTGCCCTCGGTCGGCAGCTCCAGACCCGCGATCATGCGCAAGGTGGTGGTCTTGCCGCAGCCGGAGGGGCCGAGCATCGCAAAGAAAGCGCCATCGTCGATCGTGAAGTTGGAGCCTTGTACGGCGGCAAACTGATCGAACGACTTGCGCAGGTTTTCGACGCGGATCTGTGCCATGTCTGCCGCCCTATTCCGGAAAATGGCTCACGACGACGTAGCCGAGCGTACCGGCGAGGATCGTCACGAAGGAATAGCTGTAGAGATCGATCGACCAGGGTTGCACCAGCATGACGATGCCTCCCCCGATCAGGGTCATGGCAGCCGTCTCCCAGGGTCCGCGTCGGAACCAGCGAGAGACCACGCCTTTGGCGATTGCAGCAGAACCGCTCATTTGCGCACAGCTCCGAAGGTGATGCCGCGCAGCAGGTGCTTGCGCAACAACACGGTGAACAGGACGATCGGCACGACGAACAGGGTGGTGGCCGCGGCAACGGCCGGCCAATCCTGCCCGCCCTCCCCGATGATGAAGGGGATGAAGGGCGGCATGGTCTGCGCCTCGCCGCTGGTCAGGAGAACCGCGAAGGCATATTCGTTCCAGGAGAAGATCAGGCAGAAGATCGCGGTGGCTGCGATACCCGTGACGGCTTGCGGCAACACAACCTTGCGCAGCGCCTGCAGCCGCGTGTAGCCGTCAACAAGAGCGGCCTCCTCGTATTCGCGCGGGATCTCGTCGATGAATCCCTTGAGCAGCCAGACCGCGAGCGAGACGTTCACGGCAGTGTAGAGCAGGATCATTCCGAGCCTGGTGTCGGTCAGATTGAGCTGCCGGTACATCAGATAGATGGGGATTGCGACCGCAACGGGCGGCATCATGCGCGTCGAGAGAATGAAGAACAGAAGGTCGTTAGCCAGGGGAATGCGGAAGCGCGAGAAAGCGTAGGCCGCGAGCGTGCCGAGAAAGACGGCCAGGAAGGTCGAGCCGAACCCGATGATCAGCGAGTTGACGAAACGCGGCACGACCTTCGACGGTCCGGCAATGACCATGTCGCGCTGGCGCACGAGCTTGTCGTACCACGTCTCCGGCGGCGGCAGCTTGGCGATGAAGTCAGGCGTCTGCCGGGTGCGCACAGTGAACAGGTTCACAAAGCCTTCGAGAGTCGGCTCGAAGATCACCTTGGGCGGATATGCGATCGCGTCGCTCTGCGATTTGAAGGCGGTGGCGACGATCCAGACCAGCGGCAGGATCGTGATCACGGCGTAGAGGATGACGAGGCCACCCGCCACCATCTTTGCGCGCGGCGACGCTTCGACAATGGAGTGCGCGGTGGACTTGGTGAGGGCGGCGGTCATCGTTGCTTCACCTTGTTGAGGGCTTTGACGTAGATGTTGGCCGCACCGAACACGGTCACGAACAGGATGATGGCGAGTGCACTGGAATAGCCGGTACGCCATTTCTCGAACGCGGCGCGCTTCAGCGTGATCGACACCAGCTCGGTGGTCGAGCCCGGGCCTCCGGACGTCAACAGATTGACCATGTCGAACATCTTGAAGTTCTCGATCGCGCGGAACAGCACGGCGAGCATCAGGAATGGAAAGGTCATCGGCAGCGTGATCGACCAGAATTGCCGCCAGGCCGAGGCGCGGTCGACTTCGGCCGCCTCGTAGATGTAGTCGGGTATGGAGCGAAGCCCGGCGAGGCAGATCAGCATGACGTAGGGCGCCCACATCCAGGTGTCGACCAGCACGATGGTCCAGGGCGCGAGCGAGACCTGCCCGGTCATGCTGAACGAGCTCGGCGGCACGCCGGTGAACAGGCTGATCACGTAGTTGAATGGCCCGATCTGCGGCTGCAACAGCAGCGTCCAGAAGTTGCCGACCACCGCCGGCGACAGCATCATCGGCAGCAGGATGATCGTGGTCCAGAAGCTGTGACCGCGAAACTGGCGGTTGATCAACAGCGCCAGGCCATAGCCGATGATCACCTGCAGTGCCACCGACCAGATCACGAATTGCGCCGTGGTCTGGAGCCGGAACCAGACGTCCTCGTCGGTCAAGATGTCAGTGAAATTGTCGAGGCCGACGAAGCGCAGCGGCAGATAGGACATGCTGAGATTGAGGCTGGTGAAGGACAGCCGGATCATCCACAGCAGCGGAAAGATGTTGATCGCCAGCAACAGCGCGATCGTCGGCGCCACGAACAGCCATGCGATTGTTCGGTCCGACAGTCCGCGGACAGGTCGCCCGGTGCGGGATTTGGCGGGCTCGCTCATGCCGGGAAACGTAGCATCGTCAGGTTGAAGGATCGTGGTCATCTTGTCCATCGGCTGGCTGGCTCGGGTTCCCCGAGGCGCACACGCCCCGGGGTACCGTTTCGTCGACGCGAGGCCTACGGCCTATTGCGAGGCGACCTGCTTGCCCTGCTCCTTGAAGACCTTGGTCCAGTCCTTGACGAGGAGATCGAGCGCCTGCTGCGCCGTGCCCTTGTCGGCGACGACGTAGTCATGCACACGCTTCTGCATGTCGAGCAGCAACTGGGCGTAGGATGGCTCGGCCCAGAAGTCCTTGACGATGCCCATCGACTCCAGGAACTGAGGCGCGAACGCCGCGCTTTTCGGGAAGTTTGGTGCGTCGACCACGGCCTTCAGCGCCGAGTAGCCACCCAGCTGCCACCACTTCTGCTGCACGGCGGGCTGCGCGAACCATTTGATGTAGGCGAGCGCGTCGTCCTTGCGGTCGGAGGTCGCGACCACCGAGATCCCCTGCCCGCCAAGCTGAGTGAAGTGTCCGTTCGGCCCGGACGGGTTGACGAAGAAGCCTATTCTGTCGCCGCCGACATTCGGATCCTTGTAGAGGCCGGGAAAGAAGGCGAACCAGTTCATCTGCATCGCCACCTGACCGGACTTGAAGGCGTCGAGCCCCTCCTGCATGTAGGCGTTGGTCATGCCCGGCGCCGTGCAGCACTTATAGAGCTCCTTGTAGAACTCGAGCCCCTTGGCGGCGTCGGCCGAATTGACGACGCCCTGCATCTGGTACGGCTTCTTGGGATTGTCGTAGCTGAAGCCGTAATTGTAGAGCACGTTGGTCACGCCCATGGTGATGCCTTCGGAGCCGCGCTCGGTGAAGATGTAGGCGCCATAGACCTTCTTGCCGTCGATCTCGCGGCCCTGGAAGAACTGCGCGATCTGCTTCAACTCGTCATAGGTCCTCGGCGGCGCCAGATCGCGGCCGTACTTCGCCTTGAACGCCGATTGGATATCCGGGCGCGAGAACCAGTCCTTGCGATAGGTCCAGCCGACCGCATCCGCCATGGCCGGCAGCGCCCAATAGTTCGGCGAGTTCTTCGGCCACTGCGAATAGCCGACGACCGTCGCCGGGACGAAGTCGTCCATCGATATCTTCTCCTTGCCGAAGAAATCGTTGAGCTTCACGTACCACTTGTTCTCGGCCGCGCCGCCGATCCACTGACTGTCGCCGATAATCAGGTCGCAGAGCTTGCCGTGGGAGTTGAGCTCATTGAGGAAGCGATCGGCATAGCTCGTCCACGGGACGAACTCGTATTTCATCTCGATGCCGGATTGCTTGGTGAAGTCCTTGCCGAGCTCGACCAGCGCGTTGGCTGGATCCCATGCCGCCCAGCACAGCGTGAGCTGCTTACCTTGGGCCGCAGCTTCGCCTCCGCCAAATCCCCCCAGCAGGGCCACCCCAAGAACCGTGGTGGCCGCCGAGCCTCTCAACCAATTGAATGTCCGCATATCCGTTTCCTCTCTCGTTGAAGCATCTGACCCGCTTGGCGCGTCCTGCCGGAACGACGCCAAGACCCTGAAACCGAGTTTGAGGAACGATGAGTGAAGGACGAGACGGGCCGCTTCCGGAGATGGCTCCGGAATGGCTTGGGCTCCTCCCACACATCGGCCCGATGCGTGATGTTTAGTTTTTTGTAACACTAAACGTATTACTAAATTTCGGAGATCGTCAAGCCTCGTTTGTCGCGAGTCCGGCGAAAGACCCGCGGCGCTGGCGCGCAAGCGGGATGTTCGCAGTCGCAGCGAAAATGCCGGAAGATCTTGCCGAATGCGATCGCCGATGTCGCCCGGCAGGAGAATCCAGCCCACCCGAACAACAGGAGAGCAGGAAGGTCGGCCATAGCCGCGTGTTTAGCAAACTACTTTACTGAATGTTCAATGAAGCGGGCGCGAGGAGCCGCCTAATCGTCCGAAAGCTGACGATGCCGCTCCGTTCGGACTAGTAGAGCCTCGTACGGTATCCTTCTTCCATCGTCTTCTCGGCCTCTTCGACCGCGATGGCGACAGTCTGCTCGGCGATGATCCGGCCGAGCGTCGGGAAACTGTTGCGCTCGACCTGAGCAGCCGGATTCCAGAGCTTCGAGCGCATCAGCGCCTTGCCACAATGAAAATAGGTTTCCTCGACATGGATCTTCAGCCCGATGATTGGGACCACGTTCTGCACCGCGAGCGGCGTCAACAGCTCGGCATCCTGCGAGATCTCGGCGCGGCCATTGACGCGCAGGGTCTCGTTGATCCCCGGCACCAGGAAGATCAGGCCGATGCCGGGGGAAGCGATGATATTGCCGAAGGTGTCGACGCGGTTGTTGCCGCGCCGGTCCGGGATCAGCAGCGTCTTGTCGTCGAGCACGGCGACGAAGCCCGGCGCATCGCCGCGCGGGCTTGCGTCGGCATGACCGTTGCCGTCGCTGGTGGCAAGGACGAGGAACGGGGAGAGCGCGATGAAGTCGCGACAGAACCTGTCGAGATGGCTGAGGACCTTCTTCTCGGCGAGCGGGCTGAGCTGCCCGAAATGCGCGCGCAGATCCTCTAGCGTCTTGACCGGCGGCTTGCCGCCTGCACCCTGGCTGTCCATTCGCGAACCTCCCTCTTTGCGGTGAGTTTCTTCTTTCGGCTAATTGGCCTCGATGCCGCACCAGCTCGCGGTGAACAGCGCAAGCGCCTTGGTGACGCGCTTGACCGAGGCGAGATCGACGCGCTCGTTGAAGCCGTGCGCGCCTTCCATTGTGGCGCCGAAGCAAAACGCAGGCACGCCGAAATCGAGACCATAGAAGCGCGCATCGGTCAGTGCGGTTGATGAGAAGCTGGTCAGCTTGCGGCCGAACACATGCTCGTAGACCGGAGCGAGAACCGCCTCGCTTTCCTGAATCTCCGTCGCCTCGTAGCCCGGCGACAGGAAGCCGGACCAGACGATCTCCGGCGGATTGTTGGCGAGGAATGGATGCGAGCGCGCCGCCTTGGCGACGAAATCCACGATCTCGGCCTGGGCGTCGGCGATCTTCCAGCCGGGCAGCACACCAATGCGGCAATCGACATCGCACCAGGCGGGCACGCTGGAGGCCCAGTCACCGCCCTTGATGATTCCAGGATTGAAGTTGAGCGGATGCTCGACCGATTTGAACGAGGGGTGCGTCTTGGCGCGCTCGTTCCATTCGGCCTCGAGACCTTCGAGCTTCTGGATCAGGTGGATTGCAGCCTTGATCGCATTTGAGCCGGTGCCGGCTCGTGCGACATGGACTGGTATCCCGCGCACTTTCAGGCGGAACCAGATCACGCCGACCTGGGCACGCATCAGCTTCTCGTCGGTCGGTTCGGGCAGGATGCAGACATCTGCACGATAGCCGCGCTGAAGTGTGGAGAGCGCGCCGAGACCGGTGCTCTCCTCCTCGATCACCGATTGCAGGTGGATGCGGCCCTTGGGCCTGTAGCCCGCGGCCTTGATCGCATCGAGCGCGTAGAGCGCCGAGATGGTACCGGACTTCATGTCGCCGGCGCCGCGACCATAGAGCCAACCGTTCTCGACCACCGGCTGAAACGGTGGCCGCTCCCACATGTCGAGCGGACCTGCCGGCACGACGTCGCAATGGCCCTGAAGGATCAGTGAGCGGCCCTCTTCCCTGGCCGGCCGGAAGGTGCCGACGACGGAGCGGGCACGCGAGAAATCGGTCTCGACCGGACCGTAGCCCGGCAGCGCCTTCAGATCGTCCTGGTTGATGACCCAGTCATCGACCTCGTAGCCGCGATCGCGCAACAGCTTTGCGAACATGTCCTGACAGGGCGCCTCCGCCGCGCGCGTGCTCGGGATCGCCGTGAACGCGATCGTGGTGTCGATCTGCTCGTCGAAGGCGGCATCCACAGCGGCCTCGATGCGCTCGCGCGCGCCGGCTGGAAGGGGACGGCTGTCGGTCATGAATTCATCCTTGCTGTCGCTAGTGTGCCGGTCACGCTGGCAAAGCCCGGCTGGTCAAAGAAATCGCGGCCCGGGATCGCATCGAGCAGGTCGCGTGTGTAGGCGGCTTGAGGGGCCGTGAAAACGTCCGCGGTCGCGCCCTCTTCAACGATGCGCCCCTTCTGGAGCACGATGACGCGGTCGGCGATCTCGGCGGCGATCCGCAGGTCGTGGGTGATGAAGATCATGGCGAGCTTCATCTCCTGACGGAGCTCGGCAAGCAGCGCCAGCACCTGAGCCTGGACGGAAACGTCAAGCGCCGACACGGCTTCGTCGGCGATGAGCACGCGCGGCTTGAGTGCCAGTGCGCGCGCAATACAGATGCGCTGGCGCTGGCCCCCAGAGAATTCGTGGGGGTAACGATCGGCGGCGACGGCGTTGAGGCCAACTCGCACCAGCAGCTTCCTCGCCTGCTCCATCGCTTCCGTGCGCGACGTGCCAAAGGCCATCGGTCCGCGCGCAATGGCATCGCCGACCTTCTGGCGCGGATCGAGGCTCGCAAACGGATCCTGGAACACGATCTGGAGCTGTTTTCGCGCCTGGCGGAGCGCCTCGCCGCGGAGCTGGCGCAGATCCTGGCCGTTGAAGCGGATGACACCGCCATCCGGCTCGGTCAGACGCATGATCATGCGCCCGAGCGTCGACTTGCCGGACCCGGATTCGCCGACGACGGCGAGCGTCTCGCCCTCGTACAAGGTCAGCGAGATGCCGTCGGCCGCGACGACCTCGCGCGGCGGCTGCAACAGGCCGCGCTTGACCCGGAATGTCTTCTCAAGACCGATGACTTCGAGCAGCGGTGTAGGATGGACCGCGGTGCGGCGGATCTCGTCGAGCCGCGCCTTCGGCACGGCATCGATCAACTCGCGGGTGTAGTCAGCCTTAGGACTGCGCAGGACTTCCTCGACCGTCCCCTGCTCCACCACCTTGCCGTGACGAAGCACCACGACGCGGTCGGCGACATCGGCAACGACGCCAAAATCATGGGTGATCAACAGCACGCCCATGCCGCGGTCGCGTCGGAGATCGTCGATCAGGCGCAGGATCTGACGCTGGGTGGTGACGTCGAGCGCTGTGGTCGGCTCGTCAGCGACCAGGAGCGCCGGACGGTTGGCCATCGCCATCGCGATCATGACGCGCTGGCGCTGGCCGCCGGACAGTTCGAACGGATAGCTCTTCTCAAGCAGCTTTGGATTTGGCAGGCCGACCTGCGTCAGGAGCTGCTGCACGCGTTCGTGCACCTCGATTGTCGACGGCATCGGCTTCTGATGGGTGAGGATCATCTCCTCGATCTGCCTGCCAACCCGCTTGAGCGGGTTCAGCGAGGACAACGGCTCCTGAAAGATCATCGCGGCTTCGCCCCCGCGCAGGCGGCGCAGCGCCTGCCGGTCGAGCTTTGCCGGATCTTGTCCTGCGACAGTCACGGCGCCCGCGGCAATATTGACGCCCTTCGGCAGCAGCGACAGCACCGCATGGGCGATCATCGACTTGCCCGAGCCGGACTCGCCGACGAGACAGACGACCTCGTTGGGCTTGACCTCGAAGGAGACGTTCTCGACCGCGAACGGGCGATCGCCGCCTTCGGGCAGCGCGATCGAGAGCCCCTCGACCGACAGAACGGGTGCCTTGGCTTGCACGGCCTCGCTCATGACCGGCGCCTCGATACACGCGGATTGAGCACATCGGAGAGACCTTCGCCGAACAGGTTGATGGCAAGCACCGTGATGAGGATCGCGAGCCCCGGAAACACGCTCATCCACCAGGCATTACGGATGACGGTGCGGCCGGCTCCGATCATGAAACCCCAGGACATCAGATTGGGATCGCCAAGGCCCATGAAGGACAACGCGCTTTCGAGTAGGATGGCGGTGGCGACCGTCAGGGAGGTCACGACCAGGATCGGCGAGATCGCATTGGGCAGGATATGGCCGAGCACGATCTGCAAGGTGCTCTCGCCCTGGCACAGCGCGGCTTCGACGAACTCACGATTGCGCAGGCGCAGGAACTCGGCGCGGGTGAGCCGCGCCAGCGGCGGCCAGCTCACGGCGCCGATGGTCAGGATGATCGTCAGCAGCGACGGGTTGAAGGTCGCGACCAAGAGGATCGCGAGCACGAAAGCGGGGATGGTCTGAAACAGCTCGGTCACCCGCATCAGCACGAGATCGACCTTGCTGCCGAAATAGCCGGAGATTGCGCCGATCGTGACGCCGATCACCATAGCCGCCATGGCCGAGGCGATGCCGATGACGAGCGACACGCGGGCACCATAGGCAACACCGGCCGCAACGTCGCGGCCGAGCGTGTCGCCGCCGAGCAGCAGGCCGTCCTCGCCGGGCGGCGTGAACGGCGCGCTGACCATTTCCCAGGGCGAGACCGGAAAGACGATGGGCGCGATGAGCGCGATGACGACCACGACAAGCAGCACGACGAGGCCGACCATGCCGCTAGGATGACGCAGGAAGGCGCGAGCCGCATCCATCACGCAGCTCCTGTCGTCATGCGGGGATCGATCAGCCTGTAGATCAGATCGGTCAGCAGATTGAGCACGATGACCACGATTGACAGAATGAGAAAAATGCCGAGCAGCACGGGATAATCACGCTGGAGCAGCGCATCGAAGGTCAGCCGGCCGAGGCCCGGCCAGGCGAACACCGTCTCGATGACCACGGCGCCGCCGACCAGCGCGCCGGCCTGCATGCCGGCCACGGTGACGACGGGCACCAGCGCGTTGCGCAGCATGTGGCCGACCACAATGCTGGGCCCGGACAGGCCCTTGGCGCGCGCGGTCTTGATGAAGTCCTGCTGGGCGACCTCGATGATCGAGGACCGCATCAGCCGGGCATAGATCGCGAGATAGATAGCCGCCAGCGAGGTCACCGGCATGATCATGTGCTTGGCGATGTCGAGCACATGCTCCAGCGGCGAGAGCTTCACGTTGATGGTCTCGTAACCGAACGGCGGCAGCCAGCCGAGTGTCACGGAGAAGACCAGCACCAGCATCAGCCCCAGCCAGAACACCGGCGTCGCATAAAGCACCAGCGACAGCACGGTGAAAACCGTATCGAGCACGCTGCCCGCCGCCAGCCCCGCGAGCGCGCCGAGGGTCGTGCCGATCAGCAGCGCGAGGCAGAAGGCCGTCACCGTCAACAGCAGCGTCGCCGGCAGCCGTTCCAGGATGAGATCGACCACCGCGCGGCGCTGGCGGTAGGAATAGCCGAGGTCGAGCCTGACGACGCGGCCGAGATAGCTTGCCAGCTGCACCGCGTAGGGCTTGTCGAGCCCATATTCCTTGCGCAGATCTTCCAGCAGCTTCGGATCGGACGCGCCGGATTGGCCGGCCATGACCTGGGCGGGATCGCCAGGGGCGGCCCGCACCAGCACGAAGTTGAAAGTGGCGATGACGAGGATGACGGCGAGGAGCTGGGCAATCCGGCTCAGTGCCATCAGCCCGATCGTCGCCGCGCTGCCGAGACGGATCACGATTTGTAGACCGACCCGAAAGTTTCGTGCGAGCCGATGCCGGTCGACACGATGTTCTTGAACGCCTTGTCGTAGATGATGGGATATTCGAGCTCCAGCGTCCAGGCGACCGGCACGTCCTCGACCAGGATCTGCTGCACCTTGGAATATAGCTCCAGTCGCTTGGCCTCGTCGAGCGTGACGGCGGCCTCGTCGAACAGCCTGTCGACCTCAGGGTTGGAATAACCTTCGGTGTTCGAGAACAGGATGCCTTTCTTGATGTTCGACGACACGTAAGTGCGGGAGACGCCGAGCGCGGGATCGCCGAGCTGGTAGAGCAGGTTTTGGGTCATCTCATAGTCCCAGTTGCCGACCTTCTCGGCCCAGCCGGCCATGTCGGTGCCGACGAGAACGAGATCGATGCCGACGCGGGCAAAGCTCTGGCGGAAGAACTCGCCGGCGCGCTGATAGGATTCGCCGTAAGGCGGCACGATGTATTTGATCTCAGCGCGCTTGCCGTTGGTGTCGGGCTTGAGCCCCATCTCATCGAGCAGCGCCTTGGCCTTGTCGATCGAATAGTCGTAGCGCTTGACCTTGCCGTCGTAGAATTTCGTCTTGGACGAGATCGGGCCGGTCGCGACCTTGGCGCTGCCGAAATAGACCCGCTTGGCGAGCGCGTCGCGGTCGATCAGGTGCATCACCGCCTGCCGGAAGCGCTTGTCGTTCATCGGCGCGATACGGTTGTTCATCTCGAGCCACTGGTGCGGCGCGAAATACTCATAGCCCTTGGTGGTGACTTCGAGGTTCTTCTGCGCCTTGAATCGCTGCACGTCGAAGAACTCGACGTCGGTCCATTGCGCGAGTTGCACCGTGCCGTTCTCCAGCGCCAGCGCGCGTGATGCCGAATCCGGGATGATGCGGTAGATGATCTCATCCAGGTACGGCTGGTCCTTCAGATAGTATCCTTCATGGCGCACCAGATGGACATGCGAGCCGCGCACCCATTCCTTCAGCTTGAATGGGCCGGTGCCGATCGCCTTGTCGTTCAGCGGGTTCTTGCGGTAGTCGGTGCCTTCATAGATGTGCTTTGGCACGATCGGCGCCGAGGTGCAGTCAAAGCAGCCGAGGAACGGCGCAAAGGGCTGCTTCAGCTTGAACACGACGGTGAGCGGATCGGGCGCCTCGGCCGAAGCGACGCGCGCAAAATTCTGCCGCGCGCGCGGATGCGTCTCCGTCAACACCTTCATGCAGCTGAACACGACGTCCTCGGACGTCATCGGCTTGCCGTCGTGGAAGGTGATGTTGGGAAACAGCTTGAACGTATAGGTCAGCCCGTCCGGCGAAATCTCCCAGGACTGCGCCATGCCCGGCATCGGCTTGAGGTCAGCGCTATATTTGAGAAGACTCTCGTAGATCTTGCCGCCGAGCGTCAGCGTCGGCTGTTGCTGGTTGAAGGCGGTGACCAGCAGCGGCGGCTCGGGCTGGATGATGGTGTTGAGTGTTCCACCGCGGGTCTGGCCGGCCGATCGCGTGATGCCGAAGGGGATAGCGGCGCCGGCGGCCAGCATGGCCTGGGTGAATTCGCGTCTGTTCATCGAGCTCTCCGTGTCGCATATCGGCGTGAGAAGGACCTTGCCAGACGCCGTATTCGGCTTTGACGAATCTGACCGGCGCGAGCATTGTTGCCAAACGCCCTGTCCCGCGCTACCTGATCGGGGACAAGAACCATCGCGATCGGGCCATATCTGGCCCGGAAGATGCATAAGAGCCTTGCAGAAAAGGACTTGGATCGGGAGTTCACGACACGTGAAAGTCGTAGCGCGGCGAGATGTGACTGGCGAATTGCGAACCTGCAGCAAACAGGAGGGCCCCGCAGCGGCCGCCAACTATGCCGGACAACTTCAGACGATCGCGCGGCCGGTCGCCGCGATGACCGCAACTTATCCGAACGAGAGCACCAGCACGCGGCACGCGCATCGGCGCGACCAGTTCATCCTGCAGATCACCGGCGTCACGGCGATGATGACCGAGCGCGGTCATTTCGTGGTTCCACCCGGGCATGGTTTATGGATTCCGGCCGGCGTTGTACATCAGTCGCGCGCCTGGGGTGAAGTCGAGGCCCAGACGATCTATGTCACGCCTGATCGCCGACGAGGAACGTCGGAGACGTGCCGCCTGATTCGCGCATCCTCGCTCGTCGAAGCCCTGATGGACGAGGCGGTGCGGATGCCGCAGACCTACGACCAGGACGGACGCGACGGCAAGCTTCTCGAACTCCTGCTCGCCGAGATCTCACACATGCCGGAGGTGACGCTTCACGTGCAGGTGCCACCGGACCCCCGCCTTGCGGCGATCTGTAAGGCAGTGCTTGGCGACCCCTCCTCGGACCTCACGCTCGACGACTGGGCAGACAAATGCAGCCTCAGCCGGCGAACGCTGACGAGGCTGTTCCGCCGCGAGACCGGTCAGAGCTTTTCAGTGTGGCGACAACGCGTGCGGCTCCTGGAAGCTTTGGCACGCCTGGGCGCAGGCGAACCCGTCACATGCGTAGCGCTGGACGTGGGCTATGACAGCCCGAGCGCATTCGCCGCCATGTTCAAGCGCGAGCTGGGCGCTGCACCGCGGCATTATCTTCGCTGGACAGATCAAGAAGTCGTGCTGCGCTAGTCGCTAGCGACGACGTCGGTTCGTCAAGATGAAAGCCGCGCTGAGACAGCCATCTTGTAGTAATGGTGGTCGCGCCAGCGTGTGCGTTCGCCGGTAGCGGGGACCATCTTGCAGCAGAACCATGATGTGTCATCGCGTGCTGAAGCGTACAGGCGCCGTGATGGATCGCCTGGCGCCCTGCCGGAGTTGCCGGCGAGGTACGGAGCACCAGCGCGATCACCTCTCGGTCGAGTTCAGCTGAGCCTGCCGAACGGGCGAGGCTTGCGGAGAGCACATTGCCTCGAGGTCGTGCACTCCGTAGACGATGTCGTCCGATTGATCCATAGTATTGCAATCGAACGACTTGTGTTGCGCCTTCGCGTGCTCGCCGGACGCGGCGTCGAACCGCTGAAACAGCGTCCGGTGGTTCGGCGACATCGGGGGCAGAATGATGAGGCTTTTCCGGCGAATGCGATGGTGTCGGAGCGGAAGTCGGTCGAGGAGGCTACGATGTTCGTCGGACTTGAGAAATAGCGGCGCGCGGCGGGCTGGAGGTACAGCAGTGATATGCGCCATGGTCCGACACGCAATTGTGCTGGCGGCGGCTTTTGCCGCTGCCTTGACACCTGCCACATGCTTCGGCGAAAGCAGCAAGCCGCTGCCCGCCAAGGCGACGCAGGAATTGCCGGCCGAGCTGCTCGCGCTGCTCGAACAGAAGAAGATGCCGAAATATTCCCCTATCCTTGTGCGTCTCTTCAAGGACGAGGCAGAGCTCGAAGTCTGGAAGCAGGACACGGCCGGCCGTTTCCAATTGCTGAAGACCTATCCGATCTGCCGGTGGTCGGGCGATCTCGGGCCGAAATTGTACGAGGGCGACCGACAGGCTCCGGAAGGGTTTTATACAGTTACGCCTGAGTTGATGAACCCCAACTCCAATTTCTATCTCTCGATCAACCTCGGCTATCCGAACAGCTTCGACAGGGCAAACAAGCGAAACGGCAGCTTCCTCATGATCCACGGCGACTGCTGGTCGAGCGGTTGCTATGCCATGACGGACGAACAGATCAGCGAGATCTATTCGCTGGCGCGTGACTCATTCCGCGGCGGCCGAACATCGTTCCAGGTCCAAGCCTACCCGTTCCGCCTGACACCGGTGAATCTGGCGCGCCATCGAAACAATCCCAACCTGCCCTTCTGGGAAATGCTCAAGGTCGGCAACGATCATTTCGAGACGACACAACTCGAACCCAAAGTGGATGTGTGTAACCGCCGCTATGTGTTCGATGCGCAACCTTCCCCGAATTCGCCGCACCCTCTCGTGTTCAATCCGATCGAGAAATGCCCTCCCTTTGTCGTCAATCCGGAAATCGCGCGAAGGGCGCTGGAAAAACGGCGCGCCGACGAGCGCGCGTACGCGCAATTGCTTGAAGACAACGTGCCAGTTGCCCCGATCTACAGCGGATTGGACGGCGGAATGAACAAGGCTTTTCTCGCACGGTATCCGGGCAGGGTGACGCTTGCGAAAGTGATGCCATATGCATCCTACCTGCCGCAATTGCCACCGATCCCCTGGACCGACAATGATGGTTCGTTGACGAGCAAATGGTTTGGTACCTGGTCCTCCAGATCGTCTGTGTGTGATACGGCGCGTGCCGGCTTCCCATCGCGCCAGTGCTGAACACCTGTTGCGACTCAACAGTCCAGAGTGCTGTCGCGCTCCCATTGGGTCAGATGGCGTGCGTAGTCGTTCCACTCCTCATACTTCAGCTTGAGATAGGCGGGTACGAACTCCCCGAGATGATCCCGCAGCACGCTTGAGTGTTCGAGCGCTCGCAAGGCATCGAGCAGATTCATCGGGAGCCGCTTGGCCGAGGTCACGGTGTGCCCCTCGGTATACATGTTGATGTCGAGTCGCTTTCCGGGATCTCGCTTGTTGCTGAGGTCGTCGAGCCCGGCGGATAGAACCGCGGCCTGCAGCAGGTAGGGATTGGCAGCACCGTCGGCGAGCCGCAGCTCGAAACGGCCGGCCTCGGGACTTCGCATCAAGTGGGTTCGGTTGTTTCCAGTGTAGGTGACCGAGTTCGGCGCCCAGGTCGCGCCCGAGACCGTTCGCGGCGCGTTGATCTTCGCAATCTTGCGCGTCGAGCGACCCGCTGATTAAGAGACAGCGACGGGTAATGAACAATCAATCATTTACTGGTCGCACCACGGGCTTATCCGACCGAACATGGGCATTCGTCGCACCATCATTCTCTTCAAAGTGCCGCCACAGTTGCAAAGCCGTGCTCCGCGGCCTCGAGTGCAACGGCGATGTCGGCCTCGGTATGGGCGGCGCAGAGGAACATGTTGTGCTTGGGATGGAAGTAGACACCTCTTGCAAGCATCGCGCTGCAAAACGCCGAACCTTTCCGATAGTCCGGGTCCCCTTCAAACAAAAGCGTCGGCATTTGCACTGGCCCCGATTGACGGATTGAAAGTCCGAACTGATGGGAGCGCGTCTCGAGGCCATCACGCAGCGTTTGTCCGAGCTGCCCGAGGCGGGTCGGAACATCGTCCCTGCGTACTATCTTCAATGTCGCGACGGCAGCAGCCATGGCGACGGCGCCGGCCCAGAATGACCCCGTGACAAAGACCTGGGATGCAGCACGACGCAGCCAATCGGCTCCGGTCACAGCCGCCAGGGCATAACCATTGGCGATCGCCTTGCTCCAGGCGGACAAGTCGGGCCGGACACCAAGGCCTTCCCAGCTACCCGCGGCATTCAGGCGGAAGCCGGCGCGAACTTCGTCGATGAGCAGCGCGGCGCCCTTGCTGTCACAGATGCGACGCGCCGCACGGGCGAACTCTACGGTGGGAAGTTCCTGGTCGACCCCGAGATCGTGGCGGAAAGCCGAAATCAGAATTCCGGCAAGATCATCACCCGCCGCGTTGGCCGCCGCCTCAAGGCTCTCGACGTCGTTGAATGTGAAGTATGCGAGATGGGCGCGATCCTCCGCGGTCACACCGAGAAGCGACGGTGAGCACCACGGCACGGCACCATGATAGGCGCCCTTGGCGGCGAGGATCTTTCGCCGACCCGTTGCAGCCCTTGCGATCGTGACGCACGTCGTCGTCGCATCGGTGCCGTTCTTCTGAAACTGCGTCCAATCGGCATGTGCCACCATATCGACGACAAGCTCGGCCAACTCGACCATGACTTCCGCCGGACCATTGAGGCAGTCGCCGTCACGCCGCTGACGCTCGGCGGCCTCCTCCACCTCGGGATGGTGATGACCGAGCAGGTTGGGACCCCAGCTGCACATGAAGTCCACGTAGCGGTGACCATCAACATCCCAGAGCACGCCGCCCTCGCCGCGGCTGAAGAACTGCGGATACGTCTCGGGCAACTTGGCCGCGTGGAGATGTCCCCACATCCCGCCTGGCACGACCTTCTTGGCGCGCGCCCGCAGGGCAGCATCCCTTGTCCTGATCAATTCCGGCATGCCTTCTTCTCCTTTAGTTTTGATATATCATATATTATGTTCTCGGTTACAAGGGGATTGTTGCTTTGCCTGACCCGGGCCGTCGAACCTCGGCTGGCGGAGCCCGACTTCGAGCTGACGAATTTGGGTCTCGGGAGGACCTTGAAGTTTCTGTCGTAGAAGAAGCGCAGACGGTCGGCGCGCAAGAACGATCTCCTATATTATATATGAAATGGATTCGAACCCGTGTCGGCGCGGATAGCCGAAACGGCCCAGACCTTTCGGGGACCGAGAATGGTTGACGTTGAACAGAGACCTGGCGAGGGCGGCGTGGGCCCGGTGGCTCGCGACAGCCTGACAAGCCTGGTTTACAACAATCTGCGCCAGGCGCTGATGGAAGGCCGGTTCTGGCC
This sequence comes from Bradyrhizobium sp. USDA 223, assembly GCF_044909005.1. NCBI lineage: Bacteria > Pseudomonadati > Pseudomonadota > Alphaproteobacteria > Hyphomicrobiales > Nitrobacteraceae > Bradyrhizobium > Bradyrhizobium sp. USDA 223. The sequence goes on along the minus strand of NZ_JBIYDR010000001.1, from coordinate 888,622 downwards.
GGGCCATCGCTTCAAGATCCGTGACCTTGCTGCGACCATGAACGTGTCGGAGACGCCCATTCGCGAAGCCCTGATGCAGCTCGTGCGCGGCCGCGCGCTCGAGATGCAGGCGGGACGCTCGATTATGGTCGCCCACATGACGGCCAAGCAGTATATCGAGCTCAGGACCGTCAGGCTGTTTCTCGAGGGACTTGCCGCCGAGCACGCAACCACGCGCATCTCGGAAGCCGATATCGACAGGATGGAGGCCACTCACCGCGAGCTGATCAGCGCGGAGAAGGAGCATAGATGGTCCGACGCCGTTCGCGCCAACTGGCAATTCCACCGCGGTCTCTATGATGGATCGGGGCTTCCCGAAGTGCTCGCCATCCTCGACGATATCTGGATGCGGAACGGACCCCTGTTGAATTTCCATTACCCGCACGCCCCCCCGACCTATCCCAACGAACACCAACATCTGTCGGTTCTCAAGAATCTGCGGCAGCGCCGGCCGGACAAGGTTCGCGAGTCGATCCAGGCCGACATGATGGAGGGTGGCCAGAATCTCGTCCGGTTACTGGAAAAGCATGGCGGTACGCGCTTCATGACTCCCGAGACGGCCGTCGACGACGACGTCGAGATTGAAGCGACGAAGACGCGCGCCGCGCCAGCTGCCAAGGCAGCAGGCGCGAAATCCAGGCGTCGTTGAAAGCTGCTCACGCGGAACGGGGCGCAGTGAAGCGATCCAGGATGTTGCGGGTGATCCGCTGCGTGAACGGATCGCCGCGCTTCAGCCCCATCACCCATTCGCAGGTCGCGGCTGTCAGCACCTCGCCCTTGCCGCGGGTCATGTGCACCATCATGCCGGAGCCGTATTTGTAGCGGGCCAGACCCTCGGGCGTGACCTCGCCGGTGATGCACTCCACCAGGCCTTCGTGGTCGCTGCTGCGTACGTAGTAGCGGAAGCCCTCACCCTGCGGCTCGTCTTCCGCCAGGACGGCCGGCGCCATCGCCAGGATCTGGATGGTCTCGGGCTGCCCTTCGACCGGAACCGGAAAAGGAAGACCGTTGCGGAACGTGTAGTCCAACCCGTCGACCTCGTAGGCGAAGATGTGCTGCTTGTCGCCGAAGACGTCGGCATAGTGCAGTCCCGTGCCGGCAAACGCCCAATGCTCCGGGCGATAGATCGTAAAGCCTCTTTGGCCGTTCGGCGCAAATCCGCCCCAGGATGCGTAGAGGCCGTGCGCGCCGTTCACGCCGACCGTCGAGGCGCCCGGCCAACGGACGTTGCGATCTTCCCAGGCAGACGTCATCAGGCGCGCGCGGTCCGTACCGACGATCGGATCCTTGTGGATGGCTTTGAACTTGTAGCAAACTTGGCGCTTGCCGTCGTCCTCGAGCCGGATCTGCCACAGGAAATTCGCGCCGAAGCGCGCGAGGCGCCCGCCGCCCTCCACATAGCGCTCGATCGCCTCGCGCATCTCCCATGTCCAGTACTCGTCATGGCCGATGATGGTGACGCAGGGGTAGGCGTCGAGCAACTCGGGCCGGTAGTGAAGATCGGTCTGGGTGATCATGTCGAGCGCGTAGCCTTCCTTCTGCGCCCAGAGCACGAAATGCCGGTCGTACTGGGCCCAGCCCGCCGCCGCGTAATACTGGCCAAAGCCGTTGGAGAAGGCCCACTCCTTCATCGGGTAGCGGGGCGCGTCGCCCATCTCGGGCGCGGGATCAGCGCAGATGCGCGGTGCGCCGGACGGCAGCCAGACCATGCCGCGCGTCCATGGCCGCTGCAGCGACAGCACCGGCGACGGCTCGTCGCTGTCAGGACCTTCGACGCCGAAATAATGATTGGCACCGCCAAAATCATTGTAGGCGGTCCAGGTGCCCGTCGGCAGGATCATCAGTATTTTCGCGCGCCGCGTCTTCTCCGTCGGCCGCACGACGAAGAAATGGTGCTGGATGAAGCGGGCCCCATTCGCTCGCTCGCACGACGAGACCACACGATAAAAGCCCGAGCGCAGATCCGGCGGCAGCGTCCATCGGTGAGCGACCGGCCAGTTGCAGCCATTGCGATAGGCATCGGACGGCGTAGCCGCGAACACGCCGTCAAGCACATCGATCTCATGCACCATCTCGGGCTCGAGACCGTCGCGATAGATCTGCAACCGCCAGACCTTTGCTGTTGCCGAGGAGCGAAAGACAACTTCGTCTCCCGGGTCGTAAGACATCGCATCGGTATAGGTGTAGACTTCCGCAACAGAGGGATCGCCGCGCGGAACCTCATACCAGGGCTGGCTGGCCCAGTGCTCGTCCGCATGCATCGGGCGCGCCTTGCGGGGAGCGACATTGACGGATCCCAATTCAGGCGGATGAAACTCAGGCTTGTCCGACATGACAGCCTCCCTGGTTCGAAAAGCCATCTCTGGCGGCGAGATGGCGGCTTTGCATGTTGGGCCGAAATCGAGGCTGCAGTCTAGGTTTTGGCAGGCATGACGAACGGCCTCGGATCGAGAAACCGATTCACGACGTTCAACGTGATGGTGCTGATGTTGTTGTCATAGTTGTTGTGACCCAACGACATGCCGTAGGTGATCGATCCCGTCGCAAAGACGGCGCCGCCATGGGCGGTCTCGAAGAACACCATGTCGGCGCGCACCAGCGCATTTTGCGTGCCGTCGAGACCGTCGACCACGGTGCGAAACTCCTCCGGTGTGGGCAGCGCGCCCGCGCCCAATCCTTCGGATGTCGCGATCCGCAACGCATGCGGCGGCGTTCCGAGTTCGAGATCGTATCGATCGATCTCGCTGCCGACGGCACCATTGTAGCGAAATCCAAAATCACCGAATTTTTCGTGACGGCCTGTGCCCTCGAAGATGAACGCGACACGCGGATCCTCGCTTTCGGCCGTGCGCAGATAGTAGCCGCAGGTATCGTTGATCATGGCGGAGAACCCGACGCCGACCAGCTTCTGCGGCGCAAAGCCCGAATGCCGCCACAGCGATCCCGGCTCCCCGGTGCCGGCTAGATGCACTTCGCCGGGCTCCGATTCCCAGGTGCGCGTCCCGGCCATGCCGCGGCGAACCTCCAGCGCGGCGGGCGCGGCCGGGTGAAAGCCGCAGCGCCAGTAGAATGCATTGCCTCCCATCGAGATGTGCCGCCCGCCGGCGTTCTGATACGCCATGATCGCGTTCATCATGTTGAAGCTGAAATATTCGGGATGGGTCGGCGTCATCATGACCCGGTAAGGAGCGAGCGCCCGCGCTCCTTCCCGGTCAAGCTCGACATCCGTGATCAGATCGTAGGCGATCCCCTTCTCCTCGAGCCAGTCAAGGATATGGGTGTCGTTGATCAAATTGAACCAATAGCCGCGCGGACGCATGTTGAGGATGGGCCGCAGCCAGGAGCTGTAGGCCCGCCCCGAGCCGTCGACATGGCAATCATAGGTCGACTGGCCGATCTCCGGGTTCTCCTGCATGAAGACGTCATCTTGCGGCAACCACAGAACGTGCTCCATCAAAGTCTCGAAGTGAACCTGATAGAGACGCAACGCGCTGTTGGCATAAGCCAGATATGTCGCGATCGAAGCGACCACGACCAGATCCGCCCGCCGGGACGCCTTGCCGGGCGTCACGAAGAAGGTGACGTAGCTTTCGCAGTCCCGGTCTGGATTGTCACCTCCCGAGGTCAGCCGGAGCGCGTAGACGCCTGATCGCCAGTGGGCTGGCACATCGAGCGTGCAGGTTGTCTGCCATTCGCAATCGTAGATATCGTCGCTGTGGAAATGAATCGCCGCATACTCCTGCGGCGACAGCCGCCAGTCGTGAACGGATCCAGACCATTGAAAGCCGGTCACGCCCCTGCGGGGCAGTTGGTGGAGGCTGCCGTGCAGGCCGTTCGGTGAAATATCCTTGATCGACAGTGACGAGATGCCGTTTGCGAAATCCCAGAAGGCGACAAGCCCTGCATCGCTTGCTCCCGTCCGCAACCGGCCGTCGAATACCCGCAGCGCCTCTGCGCTCAATGGATACGAAAAGACCCGCGGAGCTTCAATCTTGCCATCGAAGTGCGAGGTATATTGGCGATCGCCATTCGCATGATGGGCCGCAATCAGGAACGGCAGGCCGGAATCGAGCGCGGGCGCTTGCGGCAGGGCAAACGATTTCGAATAGGCAGCGACTGGCCGAACGCCATCTGCCGGAACGATCAGCGATAAGGAGACCGATCCCCCCGCAAGGTCAAGCGCGCACGATACGAATGCCCAGACGCGCGGGCGCAGCTTGACGTCGAGGGCAAAACGCGCCGGCGTACCGCTCACCTGGCCCAGCACCAGCACCAGATGCCCCTCCTCGTCGAGTTCGAGCGCGTAGCCGCACGCCGAGCGCTCGCACCAATTTCCCATCACGGCCTTGGCATTGTCCGCGATCCGCGTCGGATACACGTAGGCCCCGAAACACCAGTGCCCGCCGGTCGGGACCAGTGCACCGTCGTGGTCAATGACGACGTTGGATCCCGGCCGGATCGGCTGGTCGAGGCAGGCATGCTCACCGTCAATGGGGCTCGTTATCACTTCATATTTGAAGCCAGGGCCGTTGCTGTCGACATCGCCGCAGCGCAGCCTGAGCACCTCGACCTTCACGCTCGGCCGCTTGCTGCTGAGCTGGAATCTGACGGGCTCGCCTGCCGGGACGCTGATGCGATCCGGATAGCCGAGATATTCGTTGGTCCTATAGATCACCGGAAATCTCCGCAGGCAGCGTCGTTCCCGTCATTTCCTGCCAACGCAGCTTGAAGACATGCCACTCCGCTTCAACAAGAGAGGTGAAGACGCGATCATCGACGAAAGGCATGGGATCGCCGCGACGCTTGGGGATGCGCGACAGCCGCCAGGCCTTGCCAGGTTCGAGCACGATCAGAACAAGCCGTCCTTCCGGCTTGCCCCAGCGCATCCGGGCCAACAGCTTGCGGAGTTCCGGGCTATGCGCTCCGAGCGGACTTGCGCGGAACTCCTTGACGAGATCGAGCCTTCCGGGATCGATCACGTAGCGCAGCGCGCCGGGGTCACTGGTGTGATCCATGCTCGGTCCTCACTTAGAAGCGCAAATGGCGGGAGAAGCTAATGCGGCCTAGCGAGTCAGCCAGGCCATCCACCGCTCGCGCAGTTCGTTACGGTGCTCGCCGATCCAGGCGAAATCGGGCTTGACCAGCTTTTCGTAGTTCTCCGGCGAAGTCGCGTAGAGATTGCGCTCCTCCGGCTTCAACAACTCGATGGCCGACTTGCTGGCCGTCGCATAGTTGACAGCGCGCATGAACGGCACATGCGCATCGGAGCTCGCATAGAAGAAGTCGAGATAGGCCATGGCGGCTTTGAGGTCGGGCGCACCCTTGAGAACAGCCATGTAACCGGTGTCGCGAATGGCTTGGTCCCAGGACATGGCAACCGGTACGCCCTCCTTCACCACGGCGAGCGCGCGGCCCGAATAGCTCATGGCCATGACGACCTCGCGGCTGCGCATGATCTGCTGCACCTGGTCGCCGGTCTTCCACCACACCGCGACATTGGGACGGATCTCGTCCAGCTTCTTGTAGGCGCGATTGATGTCCAGCGGGAAAAGCTGCTCCGGCTTGACGCCGTCGGCGAGCAGCGCGGCTACCGGCACCCACCAATCGCTGTCGCCGGTGTCGGGGAGCCCTCGCGGCCCGGGAAACTGCTTGACGTCCCAGAAGTCCGCCCAGGTCTTGGGCGCTTTGTTCTTGAACGTTTCGGTATTGTAGGTGATCAGCATGCCGCCGGTCGTGCGGGCGACGCCGTAGGGCTGACAGGCGTCGGAGACGCCGAACTTCTGAACGTTGGGCAGTTTCGCACAATCGATCTTCTCGAGCATATCGGTGCGTCCGACCAGGTCGGGACCTGTTGCCGTGACGATGTCGAACTCCACCTTGCCGGTTCGCTGCATCGCCTTGGCGCGCGCCCACTGATCGGGCACCTCGATTGCGACCGGGACGATTTCGACATTCTTGGCCTTTTGGAAGGGATCGTAGAAATATTTTGCGAGGGTGTTGCCCATCAGGCCACCGGTCGTTGCAATCACCAACTGGTCTTCCAGTTTTTCAGCGGCAGCCGGCAACGCTCCGGAAAGAACCGAGGCAAGCACGACAGCTGCCGAGTTCCACATCCAACCTGTTTTCAGCATCGACGATCTCCTCTCTGGCTTCTCACTGGCTCGCTATCCGGGTAACGCTGCGGGATCGGAGGACCTGGGCCCCCAGCAGAATCAAAATGGACAAGACGATCAGCAGCGTCGCGATCGCGGGAATCACCGGCGTCAGGTTCTGCTCGATATCCTCGAACATTCGACGCGGCAGCGTCTTCTGTCGCACACCGGACAGAAAGAACGATACCACCGGCTCGTCGAAGGAGATGATGAAGGCGAACAGCGCACTGCTGACGAGATTCGGCAGGACGAGCGGCAGCGTGACCAGGCGGAAGGCTTGAAAGCGTGTCGCGCCGCAGCTCATGGCGGCCGCCTCCAGATTAGCATCGACCTTTCCCAAGGCGGCGGCCATCGTGAAAACGACGAAGGGCAAGGTGAGCACCGTATGCGCGAGCACGAAGCCCGGAATCGTGCCGGAGAGTCCGATCGTCTGAAAAAACAGATAAAGGCCGACGGCGAGTGCGATATGCGGCACAATGATCGGCCCGATCAGCAGGATCTGGAAAGCGGTGACCAACCGGCTGCGGCCGCGGATCATTGCATAGGTCGCGGCTGTGCCGATGACCGACGCGAAAAGAGCGGTCAGCAAGGCCACCTGCACGCTGAGCCAGGTGGCGGCACGCCATTGCCTGCTGTCAAAATATTCCGAGTACCATTTCAGCGTGAAGCCGGACGGCGGAAATGCCAGATAGTCGTTCTGGCTGAACGACATTGGGATGACGATGACCAACGGCACGATGATGAAGGCCAGCACGGCATAGACATAGGCCGCCAGCGCGAGCGATCCGCGGTCGGTCGGCGGCTTCATGAGGCATTCCCCATCAGCCGGTCGAAGCGAAGCGTCTTGCTGAAGATGACCGCAAGCAACGTCACGAATACGGTCAGTACCCCGACCAACGCTGCAGCGAAGGGCCAATCGAGGACCTCACGGATCTGCTTTGAGACGAGCGTCGAGATCATCATCTCCTGCGGCGAACCGAGCAGGGCGGGCGTGATGAAGAAGCCGATCGCCGTGAGGAACACGAGCAGCGAACCGGAAACGACGCCCGGCAGGCTCAAGGGAAGGATGACCTCCAGAAAGGTCCGCAGGCGCGTTGCGCCGAGCACGGCGGCCGCACGCGCATAGTCGCTCGGAATGCTGCGTAGTGCGCCGTAGATCGGCAGGATCATGAACGGCAGAAGCACGTGGGTCATGGCGATGACCACGGCGCTCTGGGTATAAAGCAGCTTGAACGGCTGTGACGTCAGACCGAGAGACATCAACGCCGAATTGATCAGCCCGTTGCGCTGGAACAGGAATGACCAGGCGGCGGTGCGTACCAGGACGCTCGACCAGAGCGGCAGGATGACACAGACCGCGACAAGGGCGGCGACCGTTCCCTTTGCCCGGCTCATGTAGTAGGCCACCGGGAAGCCGAGGACCACGGACAAGGCGGTCACCAGCGTTGCGGTCCAGAGCGTGCGCAGCAGGACGCGCATGTGAACCGGGTTTTCGACGACGCGCGCGTAATTCTCCAAGGTCGGATGCGGCTCGAGAATGCTGATCACCAGGAGCTGCAGGATCGGATAGACAAAGACGAAGGCGACGAGGGCGAAAAATGGCAGCAGCAGCAGCAACGTCGACAGGCCACTCAGCCGACGGCCATCGGAACGCCAGAAATGCGATCGCCGCGCCTCCATCATTGCCGCTCTCCCCGGTAGAGCAGCATCGCCTCCGGAGGGATCGCGAAGGACGCAACGTCGCCTGGGGTCAAAGAGCTGAGCTGCGAGGCGCCGGGGATTCGCGCCCGCATCTCGGTGCCGTCAGGCAGACGTCCGATCAGCAGCAGCGCCGCCCCGGCATAGACGATGTCGCTCAACGTCACAGCGATGACTTGCCCGCTGGAGCCGGCGCCGAACTGCAGCCGCTCAGGCCTCACGGCCAGCACCGCGGCCTCGCCGGCTGCAACCGGCTCAACGGCCGCCGTGGCCGGCAGACGCCATGTTTCACCCCATGGAAGAGCCACGGAGATGTCGTCGCCGACGCTTTGGACGGCGACGTCGACGAAATTCATCTCGCCGATGAAGCCGGCAGTAAAGAGATTCGCGGGCCTTTCGTAGAGCTGGCGCGCCGGCCCGATCTGCTGGATCTTGCCGTCCCTCAGGACGGCGATCCGGTCGGCCATGGTTAGCGCCTCGCTTTGGTCGTGGGTGACGAAGATGACGGTGATGCCGAGCTCGGCGTGCAATCGCTTGATCTCGAGCTGCATGTCTTCGCGCAGATTCTTGTCGAGCGCACTGAGCGGCTCATCCATCAGCAGGACGCGCGGCTGATAGACGATGGCACGCGCGAGCGCCACGCGTTGCTGCTGGCCGCCTGAAAGCTCATTCGGGCGACGGTAGCCATAGCCTGCCAGCCGCACGGTCGCGAGCGCGGCTTCGGCGCGCGCGTGACGTTCAGCCGTCCGGAGACCGCGCATCTTCAGGGGAAAGGCAACATTGTCGAGAACCGACATGTGCGGGAACAGCGTGTAATTCTGGAACACCATTCCCAGATTGCGTCTGTTCGAAGGAACATAGGTCAGGTCTTCGGAATCGACGTGAATGGTGCCGCTGGTCGGGAATTCAAATCCTGCGACGCTCATCAGGATCGTGGTCTTTCCGGAGCCGCTTGGTCCGAGCAGGGCGACAAACTCACCGGCAGCAATATCGATATCGACGCCATCGACGGCGGATACGGCACCGAAGCGCTTCTCCAAGCCACTGATGCGGATCGATGCGCCCGATGCCGATTGTCTGGCCGATGCAATATCCACGGAGCCTCGCTTCCTTCTGTCTGCCTCGATGCGGGCGACCCTTGCACCCAATCCAAAGCCGCCGGCACGGCTCCGCTTCGATATAATATTTGATATATCAGGCTATCGCGCGATGAACCCGGCGACAAGGGCCATCTGCGCATCGAGCATCGGCTTTCCGCCGATGACCTTTGCGCCCTGCGCAGCCGCCCTTGCGAGAAGCCGCGTGACGGCAGGATTGACGATGATGTCGCTGACGGTGGCGTCGGGACCGACGCCTTCGATATCCAGCGGAAGCGGGTCGTCCGGTTTCATGCCGAGCGACGTCGTATTGACGATGAGATCGAATGCGCGTGCCTCCGCACGACCGGCGCTGACCTTCGTCGCGGGATAATGCGCAGCGACGGCGGCCGCAAGCGCGCGAGCTTTCTCCTCATCCCGGTTCATGATCATGAGTTCGCGGGCGCCGGCCTCCGCCAAGCCGAATGCAGTTGCACGTCCCGCGCCACCAGCACCGACCTGGAGCACCTTCCGATCCCGAACCGCGATGTCATGCTGAGCGAGGCTGACGATGAATCCCCTCGCATCCAGATTGTCGCCAACGAGACTTCCTTCGGCCGTTCGCTTGACGAAGTTGACCGCGCCGATGCGCCGTGCCGCCTCCGTCATGTCATCCAGATGCTCGGTCACGCAGGTCTTGTGCGGGATCGTGACGCCGAAGCCGAAGACGTTGCGCATCAGCCTGATGCTTGCAACGACGTGGCCGAGATCGCCCGGCAGGACGTGGATCGGCGACACCGCCAAGTCGTCGCCGATCGATCCGAAATAGGCATTCATCACCGCACTCGCCCGCACATGATCGATCGGGTCGGCGAGCACGAACATGATCTTGGTCCTGCCGGTGATCTCCATGAAGCTGTCCTTCTCAGGCCGGCAAATCGGCGCGGCCGTAACTGCCGTAGCGCTCGACCACCCGCGCCATTTCGTCATCGGCAAGGATCGCGGGTTCGCCGGCCTGACAGGCGAGCAGATACTGGCGGGCAAGGGTTTCGAGCTTCACGGTAAGGTCGAACGCCGCCTGCAGCCCTTTGCCCACGGCAATCATCCCGTGGTTCGCGAGCAGACAGGCCTTGCGCTGTTTCAGCGCGGCGACGGAGCCCTCGGCGAGAGCCCTGGTGCCGAATGTGGCGTAGGGTGCACAAGGCACATCATTTCCACCAAAACTGGCGACCATGTAGTGGAATGCTGGAATCGGCCTTGCGAGGCAGGACAGCGCGACGCAGCAGTCGGCATGGCTGTGCACGACCGCGTTGACATGCGGATAGGCGTTGAGGATCGCCAGATGCATGTGCCATTCACTCGAGGGCAAGCCGTCTCCAACCACCGTTCCATCGCGCTTCAAACGGACGAGACCGTCGATCGTCGTATTGCCGCTATTGCCGCCCGTCGGTGTAATGAGAATGTCTTCTCCGATGCGAGCGCTGACATTTCCGCTGCTGCCGTGATTGAAGCCCTTGGCTTCCAGGCGCGCTACAGTCTCCAGCACGGATTGCCTAAGTTCGCGTTCGTTCAATTCACCGCCTCCGGATTCAACATCGCTTCGAGCGTCGTCGCGAACAGGTCGACAGGGCCCAGCTTGCCGGACTTCAGGCAGAGGGCCACCGGATCCTCGTCTTCGGTCACCGCAGTGCCGATGCCGGGCCCGCCATAGGGACCGACCCGCAAACGCCGAATGCCGAGCTGTTCGACGATCGAACCAGACGTTTCGCCACCGGCCACGACGAAGCGCCGCACGCCGACACCGCGAAGAGAGACAGCAAGCCGACCAAGAATGGTTTCGGCGAGTTCCGCCGCGCCTTCTCGGCCGTACCGCTGCTGAGCCATTTTAACGGCCTCCGGAGCGCCCGAGGTGGCGAAGCCAACGGGACCGCGGCCCAGCCGCGGCCGCGCCCAGTCGAGCGCATCGCCAACCGTCGCCGCCACATCTTCAGCGTTCAGAAGATTGATGCGAAGCAAGGGATGGCTCTTCTCGAATTCAGCAAGTTGCTCCAACGTCCGCTCAGCGCAACTCCCGGCGAGGACCACGCCGCCGCCGCCAACCGCGCGCAGACTGGGCGGCCTCCTGTCGGCGGCGACGAGCCCGCGCGCCTTCCAGATGTCCGGGTAGTGCTGCACGATCGTCGCGTTGCCCGTCATCAGCTTCCAATCGCAAGTCAGCGTGGCAAGCGTATTGAGATCCCGATCGTAGATCGCATCTGCAATGAAGTAGCGGATACCCCGAGCCGCCGCTTCCGCGATCACGCGTCCGGCCGAGTCCGCGCCGGCGTCGACCTGCGAATGCGCCAGAAGGCCAACCTTGGCCCGCGTCTGGCGCTGCAGAACCCGCACGAGATCGGGATCGGTCATGGGTGTCAGCGGGTCATTGCGTTTCGGCGAGTCCGAGATCAGCTCGATCCCGAGAAACAGATGACCGTTATAGACGGTCCTTCGAAGGGCGGGAGAAGCCGGGCAAAAGGCGGTGTATTCGGCGCTGGTCAGCTGCATCAGCAGGTCGGAGACCGGCCCGATATTTCCCTGGTCGGTGGAATCGAACGTCGCACAATATTTGAAGAAGATTTGCCTGACGTCCCGCGCGAGCAGCGCCCGTGCCGCCTTCGCGGTCATACCGACGGCTTTGTTCGCGGGGATCACCCGCGTCTTCTGCGCGACCACGATAGCCGGCACATCGCCGCAGCTGCCGACGAGATCGGGGTCGGTGACAAATCCGCATTCGGATTCCGGCAGCGACCAGCATGGCGGCCGTTTCCATGCCGCCCGTCAGATCGTCCGCCACCACCCCGAAGATGAGCTTCGTCATGCGTCTCGCAGATCTCAAGCAGATACCTGCGAACTCTGATACATGATATATCAAATATGTGCAATACCGCCCGCCGCTGGAGACATATCCGACATTGACGATGCGGTACTGTACCTCGACGGCGTGTTCGGGTGTTCGGACTAGTTCCGGTCAGACGAGTCGTTTTGATAGCCGTGGCGCGATCATCTCCCTACGTCGCATTCAGTACGGTGGCGCCTTGCGCTGCCGCTGTGCCTTGCCGGCCTCCACCCACCACATCAGATCGTCTGCAAAGCGGGGAAAGGACTGTTCGAGCGCGTTGCCGCCCTCACCGGTCGGCTGGCCGTCGGCCGAGAGGGTCTGACCGATCGGCCCGACGGCGACCGTGCTCGAGATCACCACCATGCCCATTTCGGACAATGTGCCGTGCCAGGCGGTGGCGGCGCGCGCTCCAGCCAGACGCCCGGCCGAATAGCTGACGATCGCAGCAGGCCGCCAGAACCACTCCTCCAGGAAGTGGTCGGTGAGGTTCTTCAATCCGGGTTGAACGCCCCAGTTGTATTCGCCGGTGACGAAGATGAACCCGTCCGCCGCCTTGATCTTCCGTGCGAGTTGCTCGAGCGCCGCGGGCGCCTCGTCCTTCGGGTATTCCTTGTACATGCGGTCGAGAATCGGGAGGTTGATCGCCTTGGCGTCGATCAGCTCGGCCTCGTCACCTCGGCGGCGCAGCTGGTCGACAACGTACTCTGCAAGCCGGATACCCATCCGGTCGGAACGATAGGAGCCGTAGAAGACGAGGATTCGATTGCTCATGGGCATTACTCCGCAGCTGGCTTCTGAAGCTGCGGTCCGCCGGCGAGCGGCGGGCCGCAGCTGATGATGGTTACTCCGGCAGCGGCTTGCCCGCCTGCTCGTTGACGATGTATTCCGCGTACCAATCCGGCCAATTCACGTCGTGCTCGCCGGTGAGCTTCTCATGCTCGCCGTGAGCGGTCGCCGCGCGGCGAAGCGTCGCTGCGAGGTCAGATACCGATGCGAAGGTCGTATCACCTTCGACCCGGCCCGGCAGACGGCTGGTGACTTCCTGCAGCACCCAGCCATTGCCGTCTGGATCGCTGAATGACGCGAACGATTGATAGGTGCGGCGCTGCGGATCCGGGCCACTGATCCGGACGCTTCCGAACAGATAAGGCTCATCGGTGCCGGTGTGGACGCCATCGCCGCCGTGAAAGACCTCGCTGACCTTGACACCGCGCGCAAGCAGCTCCTTCCGGGCAGCCTCGATGTCGGACACGATCAGGTACAGGCCCTGGGCAGAGCCCGGCTTGGCCGGCGTGACATTCTTGCCGAAGATCACCGAGGCGCCGGAGCCCGGGGGCGTGAACTGGACAATGTGGAAGTCGCTACCGTTGGTGAACTCGGCGTCAAAACGCCAGCCAAGGTTCGCGTAGAATTCCTTGGCGCGCGCTATGTCCGAGACCGGGATAACGGCTAGCTCGAACTTCATGTCCGTCGAACGGACCTTGGCGGGACTAACTGCTAGTGTCATGGTTCTCTCCTGGTGTGCGTGGTGAATACGGACGCCGCGATCACACCTGCGCGGCGACGTCGAGAATGGCCTGTGCGAAAGCGTTCGGCGCTTCCTGGGGAAGATTGTGTCCGATGCCGCCGGTGATGTGCCTGTGCTCGTACATGCCGGTGAACTTCTTGGCGTAGACGGCGGGTTGGGGATGCGGCGCGCCGTTGGCGTCGCCTTCCATGGTGATGGTCGGCACACCTATGGTCGGCGCCAGCGCGAGCTGCGCCTCGAGTTCGTCATAGGCCTCTTCGCCGTCGACCAATCCAAGCCGCCAGCGATAATTGTGGATCACGATCGCGACGTGATCGGCATTGTCGAAGGCCTTCGCGCTGCGCTCGAAGGTCGCATCGTCGAACTCCCATTTCGGCGATGCAAGCTTCCAGATCAGCTTCGCGAACTCGCGGCGGTGCTTGTCGTAGCCGATGCGGCCGCGCTCCGTGGCGAAATAGAATTGGTACCACCACTCAAGCTCGGCCTTCGGCGACAGCGGCACTTTGCCGGCCTGCTGGTTGGCGCTGACGCGCTCTGGCCAGAGCGCTGCCATGATATTGGCGGTGCGCGCGCCCCAGTCGAAGCCGGCCACGACTGCCTTCTCGATCTTCAGCGCATCCATCAGCGCGATCATATCCGCTGCAAGCGCCGAAGGCTGGGCGTTGCGGGCGCTTGCAGCGGAAAGAAAGCGGGTCGTCCCATAGCCGCGCAGATACGGCACGATTACGCGATAGCCCTGGGCGGTCAGGAGCGGCACGACCTCGGCAAAGCTGTCGATGTCGTAGGGCCAGCCGTGCAGCAGCAGGACCGCTGGCCCGCCTTCTGGGCCGTTGTCGGTATATCCTACGTTCAGAATGCCGGCGTTGATCTGCTTCAGATGCCCAAGGGACGCACTCGTTGCATCTGCAGCTTCGGCGACCTGGCTCAGGTGCGCGGCTGCGGGGCCGGTTAAGCCAATGCCGGTTGCGAGCGCAGCAGCGGCACCGATGAACGCGCGGCGAGTCTGGTTGACGTCCTTGTGCATGGTCTTTGCTCCCGTTGAGGCGTCGTCTTTCGAAAGACATCGGCCTCGTGTGAAAGCGGTATGCACCGGGTACGGCACGTTGGCTCGTTAAGCGTTGTTAGACGTTGTCAGCGCGATTCGGCCGGTCAGAGCCGGGAGGAATTGATTGCCCCGGGGATCGGTATCGCGGTCCGTGCGGGTTCTAAAGCCAGGGCCCAGCCTAAGCGCATGAATGGACGAAGGTTTTGTCGTCTACCGCAACGTCCAACACCGTTTAACAACGCCTAACGAGCGTTCTGAGAGTTCATGGGGGAAGGTCGGTGAGCAACCAAGGAGTGCATTATGACCCACCTAGAGAAGACATCTGCCGCGCCACGTGTCCGGCTCGAGCCACGCCTGCCCTCTTATTGGCGAGTCACGTTCAACCATCCGCCGCTGAATATTTTCGGTCCGGAAAGCATCCCACAGCTTGATGAAATCATTGCGGCCTTAGAAACCGATGAGAAGGTGAAGGTCGTTGTATTCGACAGCGCTGTCGAAGGCTTTTTCCTGACGCACTACGACTTCCTCGCGCCCCTTGAGGACTCGACGAGTATCCCGCCCGGACCGACCGGGCTGCAAGCTCTTCCCGATATGCTGGTACGGCTCAGTCGCGCGCCGGTCGTCTCGATCGCCTCGATCCGCGGGCGGGCGACGGGCGTCGGCAGCGAACTCGCGTTAGCGAGCGACATGCGCTTCGCGAGCCGCGAAAGGGCCATTCTTTCGCAATGGGAAGTTGGTGCCGGCCTCGTACCCGGTGGTGGGCCGATGGCGCGGTTGCCTCGCCTGGTCGGGCGCGGACGCGCGCTGGAGATTCTTCTCAGCGCCGACGATATTTGCGGCGAGCTCGCCGAGCGGTATGGATACGTCAATCGATCGCTTGCGGATGCGGAGCTCGACACCTTCGTCGATGCGCTAGCCATGCGGATCGCGTCTTTTGACAAGCAGGCCATCGTTGACACCAAACGCTTGGTCGATGCGGCAAGCTTGCCTGCGGATTCGGACATTGCGCCGGAGTGGGACGCTTTTGTTGCCTCGCTCGGACGTCCTGCCGCTCAGGCCAGGATCAAAACGCTGATGGCACGCGGCTTTCATCGGCCGGGCGATGTCGAGAATCGCCTAGGACACTACGTCGGTCAGCTCGGCAGCTAAAGCCTACGCCACAGTCGAAAATGTAAGCGCGCGATGTGCGCTTCATCTGGCAATTCTCAGGAGATCGCCTCATGACCTTCACCATCCAAGTTGGCGAAACTGCACGCAGCGCCGATGCCGATGGCGGCACGCCGTTACTCGGGGTGCTGCGAGATGTTCTCGGCAAGGCCAGCTCCAATTCGGATACGGTGCGGCGCTGTTCGCCGCCCGCACGGTTCAAATTGACGGGCCGCCACGCGGTCATGCGTCAAGCCGTTCGACAGCAGCGGCAACACAGGTCACGACGATCGAAGCTGATCGGCAATGCTGATGCTGGCGCAGAAGCAAATATTTGAGCTGGGAGACGAAGAATGCTTCCGTTATTGAAAGACGCGATCGAGGCCCACGGAGGCCTGAACCGCTGGAAATCTCACCACACGCTCACCGCGACCATCGTCAGCGGCGGCGACCTTTGGGCCCTCAAGGGCGTCCCGCAGGATCCGGTCGCGCGGACCATGCAGGTCGAGCTGCATCGGCAATGGGCATCGGTCGCGCCGTTTGGAAAAAAAAAAAAAAAGGCAGGCATACCGCCTTCACATCCAACCGCATCGCCATCCTTGCCGAGGATGGCAGCATCGTCGCCGAACGATCCGATCCCCGCGCTTCGTTTGCGCGGCACGATCTGCGAACGAGTTGGGACCCGCTGCATCGCGCCTACTTCAACGGATACGCGCTCTGGACTTACCTCACCACACCGTTCCTGCTCGCCATGGACGGTTTCAAGGTCGAGGAAATCGAGCCCTGGCGCGACGAAGCGGAAACTTGGCGCGGCTTGAGGGCCACCTTTCCCGCGGAGATCGCGAGCCATAGCTCCGAGCAGGACTTCTATTTCGGCGAGGACATGCTCATCCGCCGGCACGACTACCGCGTCGATATCGCCGGCAGCTTCCCGGCGGCGCAGTACGTATCCGACCACGTGAACGTGGACGGCATCTGGATTCCGACCCGACGCCGGGCTTATCTGCGCGCGGATGACCTGAAGCCGATGCTCGATACGCTGATGGTGTCGATCGACCTCTCCGACTTCCGCTTCGGCTGACGCAGCGACTACTTTGAAGCCTCGTCCAGCAGTTCGCGTGCAGCCTTCAGGTCGGCCGTTTCGAAGCCTTCCGTGAAGCGGGCATAGGTCTCGGCCAGTCCGTGCAGCGGCTTCGCCCTGCGTTGCTTGCGTCGAAGGCGGGCCAGCGATGTTTCCGTTCGCAGCCGCCACGACAGCGCGCCCTGCTTCTCTGCCAGTGCGATCGAGGCCACAAAGCTTGCCTCTGCCGCGTTCGTGTCACCGCCGCGCGCCTCGAGTTCACCGCGCAGGCGCAGAAGCTCCGGCGCGTCGAAAGCCGCTCCGGCCGGCTCGATGCGGGCGATTGCCTCATGCAGGATGCGCAGCCCCTCCGCCAATTGACCCAACTCTGCCAATCCCTGTGAAAGCTCGGAGATGAAGGCAGATGCATACAGTTCGTAACGATCCGCATGCAAACGTGCCAGCACGTTTTGCAGCAATTCGATTCCTGCTTTGCGCTCACCGCGCGCGATCATTGTCTGCGCTCGAAAACCGGTGGCTACGGCCTGATATGGCGCCAGTGCGTGGCTCGCGGCATGAGTCGAAATACGTCCGGCCATCTGCTCAACTGAAGACCAATCCCCGATCCAACCATAGAGTGATGCAGACCAGCACAAAGCGATGCAATGCATCACCGCGTCCTGTGGCGCCGCCTTAATGATAGAGTGAACGCATTCGACCGCCCGATCGGGGAACCCAAGCAGCCATAGCACGCGCGCGAGCGGCACCTGTGGCATTCTCGCGTAAGCGAAATGACCGGGTTGAGCCCCGCGGAGCGCACCGGCATCCGAAAGGCCCTCGTCGAGATGCAGTTGCGCAGTTCTCTGATCGCCTATCAGGTGATAGGAAACGCCGACTAGTGCTTTGGCTCCGACAAGACCGGCCTTGTCGCCGATCTCACGCGCAACACGTTCCGCCTCAAAAGCAGTGGGAAGCAGTTCGCGGAAATCACCAGTGCGCCGATAGAACATATTCAAACGCGCCAGCAGACGAAACTTGTTGGGGCGGTCACCCAGCGCCTCGGCAATTTCGAGGCCGCGGCGCAGCGCCAGTTCAGCCTGATCGCTATTGCGCTCGGTAAACATGAAAGCGTGTCCGAGCGTTGCCTGAAGCTCCAGTTCCCACGCACTGCCGCGGGTCGAATCATCAAGCATCGAGAGCGCGCGGCTCGACCATAGGCGCCCTTCGTCCAGCAGATTGAGCTCGACGAACAGCCTGGCGCAAGCGCCGGCGAGCGGAACGCGCAGTCCAGCGCCATCATCATTGGCGAAAGCCCATTGCAGCGCGGCACGCGCATCGGAAAACAGCAGCGTCCGAGCTCGCGAACTCGAGGCTTGGTTGCCAGCGCCTGAATCCGTCGCCGTCGTTTCGAGCGCGTGCTGGATATAGCGGGCATGCCGGCGCGCGATGCTCGTCGCTTCACCGCTGTCAGCGAGCTTTTGCGTGGCATAGGCCCTGGTGGTGTCAAGCAGCCGATAGCGCGTGACGGGGGCGTCAGGCCGCACCGAAATCAGCGACTTGGCAACGAGTTGCTCCAGCGACTCCACTATATGCTCGACCGGCTCGCCCTCCTCGCCTGCGACCATAGTCGCTCCCTGCAAAGTGAAAGGAGCGGCGAAGATGGCAAGGCGACGCAGAACGATGCGCTCGCTCTCGCTGATCAAGCCATAGCTCCAGTCCAGCGTTGCACCGAGGGTTTGATGGCGCGGAGGCGCCGTCCGCCGGCCGCGCCACTCCAGCTTTAGCCGGCCGTCGAGCAGCGTCACTATCTCGCGCAATCCATGCGTGCCGACCCGCACGGCGGCGAGTTCGATCGCCAGCGCAATGCCATCGAGCTTGCTGCAGATTTCGGCGACAATCTCGGCGTCTTCGTCGGCGATTTCCTCGCGATGGCCTGCCGCAGCCGCCCGCTCCGTGAACAGGCGCGCAGCCGGATAGGCCAGCATCTCGCGTGCGCTCAGCCTCGCCCCCTGCGGCGGCCCCTCGAGTGGGGCGAGCTCGAAGATCTGCTCGCCTTCGACAAGCAGCGACTCGCGGCTGGTGACGAGAATGCTGACGCCAGGCGCCTGCTGGTGGATGCGCTCCGCCAGTGCCGCAATCGCCTCGACGACATGCTCGCAACTGTCGAGTACCAGCAGCAGGCGCCGGTTGCGCAGGTGACCGACTATGTTTTCCGTTGGATCAGAATGGTGCACCACGAGCCCAAGGGCCCAGGCCACCGTGCCGGCGACAAGCGCCGCATCCTTCACCATGCTGAAATCGAGAAAGCGAACCTGACCTTCGAATCGGGCCGAGAGTTCGTGGGCCAGCGCGATCGCAACGGTGGTCTTGCCGATGCCACCAGGGCCCCTGAGCGTGATGAAGCGTTCGGCTAGCAAACGCTGCGCCACTTCCCGCACAACGTCATCCCTCCCAATCATCCGCTCCAGGCGGGGAGGCAGGACTGGCACAGACGCCTCAGGGGCGCTCGGCGCCTGCTCAGAAGGTGAAACCACCGGAAATGCGTCTGCGATGCGCTGCACCGGTGCGACGAAGCAATAGCCGCGGCTCGGTACATTGGTGATGTAGCGCGCCCCCTCCTTGCCGTCACCGAGCGCCTTGCGAAGCTCGGCGATATGCACTCGCAAACTAATCTCTTCGACGGCAAGGCCCGGCCACGCGTGGGCCAGCAGCTCATTCTTCGACACGATATCGCCAGCCCGGCTGACCAACAGCAGCAGGATATCCAGCGCGCGGCTGCCCAGCTTGACGGGCACCCCGTCCTTCTCAAGCAGCCGCGTCTTGTCGTGAAGGGAGAACGGTCCGAAGGAGGCGATGCCTGCGTCGTGCGGAGCCCTCACGAGATTGGCGCGAGAACCGCTCGTTGTGTCAAGCCCGGTCACTTGCGCTCACCCTTGTCGATTGCTGGTTTGCGGAATTCACTGTACCGCGTCTGCCCCCATCAAGCTTCCCTTTTCTTTCGGGGAAAACCACCGAAAGCCCGGCGATCTGTGTGCGGACAACATCGTTATCGGAGGTTTTGCAGCTCAAGAAGAAGCTGCACGTTGTGAGGTGCAAGTGAGTGCAACGGAGGGAGCGGCACTTCCAGTACCGCTGATCCGGCCAAATTGTCACACTCACCACGACCAATCGCTGCCGGACCCCAGTCATGGATCTTGACATCGGCAGGCATGGATCTTGACATCGGCAGGCATGTGGTTGCCGCGTAGCGAATTTCTTCAACGTAAACAATTGGTAACAGCGTCTAACAACACCTAACAAGCTATTTTCCGGCTCTCCGGCGACATTCAAGCCACGGGCGGTGCGCGAACCAGATGGTCAACGCCCGGTCAGGCAAGGGAGAGCAAGATGGACAGGCCGCACGTTTACGAAGTTATCGACCAGGATCGGCGCGCCCTGCTCGGCGGCGCTGCGATGGGTATTGCGATTGCCGGCACCGCTGGCCTGTTTCCTCTTCACCACGCTCTGGCTGAACCGAACAATGTAATTCGCCCGTTTCGTGTCAACTTCCCTGATGAGGCACTGAGCGATCTTAGGCGGCGCGTCGCTGCGACACGCCTGCCCGACCGGGAGACGGTTGATGACGGATCGCAGGGCCTTCAGCTCGCCGCGTTCAGCGAACTTATGCGCTCCTGGGCCACTGAATACGACTGGCGCAAAGCCGAAGCCAGGCTCAGCGCCCTGCCGCAGTTCACAACGACAATCGACGGCGTCGACATTCACTTCATCCATATCCGCTCACGTCATGCGAACGCGCTGCCGTTGATCATGACGCACGGCTGGCCGGGCTCAGTGTTCGAGCTGCTCAAGACTGTTGGTCCTCTGACCAACCCAACGAGCCATGGTGGACGTGCAGAGGACGCATTCCATCTTATCCTACCGTCGATCCCCGGCTTCGGCTTTTCCGGCAAGCCGAGAAGTCTCGGATGGGGGCCGGAGCGCATCGCACGAGCCTGGGCCGAACTTATGAATCGCCTCGGCTACGGCCGCTATGTCGCCCAGGGCGGCGACTGGGGCGCGCCGATCTCAAGCGCAATGGCGCGACAGGCTCCTGCAGGGTTGCTCGGCATCCACATCAATCTGCCGGCGGCCGTGCCGTCCGAGATCGCGGCGCTGCTTGCCACCGGCGCTGCTGCTCCGCAGGATCTCTCGTCGAAGGAACGAGCCGCGTTCGACGCACTCTCAATCTTCTACAAGAGATATCGGGCCTATGCCGCAATGATGGGAACGCGGCCGCAGACCATCGGCTACGCGCTGACCGACTCTCCCGCCGGGCTGGCGGCCTGGATGTTCGACTACAACAACGCCGAACCGCTTCGCCTGCTCACGCGCGACGAGATGCTGGATGACGTCACGCTTTACTGGCTGACGAACACGGCTGTTTCATCCGCGCGCATCTACTGGGAGACGGCGGGTCAGAGCGTCATTCTCTCCTCCGCGCAGAGGACAGCCGAAATCTCGCTTCCCGTCGCGATCTCCGTCTTCCCCGACGAGGTCTATCGCGCTCCGGAGAGCTGGGCGCGGCGCGCCTACCGCAACCTCATCTACTTCAACGAGGTCGAGAAGGGTGGACACTTCGCTGCGTGGGAACAACCCGAACTTTTCTCCCGGGAAGTCGCCGCGGCGTTTCGGCCTCTCCGCAATCTCTGACCTGAGCCAGATCTCAACGCCCTGCAACCCATCAACCCTGAAGGACAATATCCATGAAGACACTCCGCACCATCGCCGCAGTTGCGGCACTGTTCGTCGCCGCCGGCTTGACCTTGCCTGTGGCTCAGGCCCACGAAGTCAATCTGGGCGACATCAAGCGCACCAACCTGCTCCGCAACGATCTCGGTGCTGCTGGACGCGAGGTCATCCAGGTGCTCGTTGAGTTCGGCCCGGGCGTGAGCGCGGTCCGGCACTCGCATCCCGGCGAAGAACTCGTCTACGTCACCGAAGGCGCCTTGGAGTATCAGCTCGACGGCAGGCCGCCGCTGACCGTCAAGGCCGGCGAGGTGCTCTTCATTCCGCACGGAACGCCGCATGCGGTGAAGAACATCGGCTCCGTCAAGGCCGCCGAGCTTGCCACGTACATCGTCGAGAAGGGCAAGCCGCTTCTGATGCTGAGCGAGTGAACAGCTCAGGAAGGCCAGGCAAGCGGCATGACGACTGCGACACACGCGACCTTCGCATTTGGGAGACCGACATGATCAATATCTCGGAGAGAATCGACCGATGTCACCGCGGCGTAGCGATGGCGGTCGCGGCGGCTACGGCACTCGGCGCTCCCATATCCGGCTCTTTGGGTGCGCCGGCACGCGCCCAAACTCTTTCCGAACAGGAACAGAAGGTCGACGTCGGCTTCATCGAGATCGACGAGGACATCACGCTCCGGAGAATGGTGGTCCACAACGCGAACCCGAAGGGGACCGTCCTCTTCCTGCATGGATTTCCGGAAACGCTGTACGCCTGGAAAAGTATCTCTCTTACCCTCGCCGACGACTACGAAGTCCACGCTTTCGACTGGCCCGGCTTCGGGTTTTCCTCGAGGCCGAAGGTCGACAGGTTTTCGTACGCCCCCAAGGACTACGCGCGCGTCTTGAACGACTACATACGCAAGGCGGGCATCAACACATCCAAGCTTACGATCTACGCGACTGACGTCGGAGCTCTGCCGGCTCTTCTCCTGGCTCAGGAGAAGCCCGGCATCGCGACGTCGATCATCGTCGGCGATTTCGCCCCCTTCGACAGGTCCCACTACATGTATGCGAGCCTGCAGAGCCTGAAGGCTGGCCCTTCAATGGATAAGGCTCGGGACCAGCTGAACAAGAACCGCGACGACATCCTCGAAAACGCGTTCAGAAGAGGCCTGCCCAAGGAAGCGCAATTCGATGTGCCGCGCGAATTCAAGGACGACATGTCACGTGCCTGGGGCCACGGCGCAATAACGACAGCGGATGCCTTCTCGTACTACTATGCGCACTTTACGCGGGACCAGAATCACTTCGAATCGCGTCTGGAGCAACTCGCGATCCCGGTGAAGGTCGTGTGGGGCGAGAACGACCTCTACATCAAGAAGGAGATGGGGATCGAGCTCGCCGACAGAATTGGCGCCGGGCTGACGCTCCTTCCCGGTATCGGGCACTACCCTCACCTCCAGAATCCCAAGCAGACCATCGACGAAGTTCGCGCCGCATTTCGGTAGATTAACCCAGAAGTATCAAACCCCAACGCGCCAGTGGCGCCAACAAGGAGAAGTGCAATGTCCATCTCTCTCAAAGGTGTCGCGGTCATTACAGGCGCCTCCGCCGGGATCGGTGCAGTTTATGCCGACCGGCTGGCTCGCCGGGGCTACGATCTGATTCTCGTCGCACGCAACGAGGTTCGGCTGGACCAGCTGGCGACGCGCATCGCCGGCGCCACGGGCCGTATGGTCAAGACTGTTGCCGCGGACCTGAAAAACAAGGCGGACCTGAAGCGGATCGAGGCGATCGTCGCCACGGACCCCGCCATCACCATGCTGGTTAACAACGCAGGTGTCGGCGGACTCGAGCCGCTGTTGCAGTCCGACGTCGATGCCATGGAGGAGATGGTCGATCTCAACGTGACCGCACTGATGCGGCTTACCTATGCCGCGGCTCCCGCGCTCGTTGCGCGTGGAGGCGGCGCGATCATCAACATTGCCTCAGTGGTCGCCATCGCACCGGAAGTCCTGAACGGCGTCTATGGCGGAACGAAAGCGTTCGTCCTCGCCCTGGGCCAGTCGCTTCAGAAGGAACTGACTGACAAGAACGTGCGTATCCAGACCGTCCTGCCCGGCGCGACAGCGACCAACTTCTGGGGTGCAGCCGGCGGCGCCGTCGACAATCTGCCATCCAACATCGTCATGACGTCGGATGACCTCGTCGACGCGGCGCTCGCCGGCTTCGATCAGGGTGAAGTCGTCAGCATTCCCTCGCTTCCAGATGCAGCGGACTGGGCCAACTACGAAGCGGCGCGGCAGAAGCTCATACCAAACCTCTCCCTCAGCTCAGTTCCGGCGCGATACCGAATCGCGGCTGCGGCGTAACACGTGCTCAACAAATTGGAGACCAACCATGTCACTCTTCAATATCCCGATCTCAACGCCGCGCCTTGCCCCGCTCGCCATTGCCGGTTGGCGCGATCACGCGCGCCATGTGCTTGTCTACGCCGAACCACTCAGCCGGTTCGGCCTCTATGCATCGCTCGGGATCATCTACGCCTGGTTCGGCGGGATGAAGTTCACTGATTACGAGGCCCAGGGGCTGGTGCCGCTGGTTGAGAACAGCCCGTTACTGAGCTGGTTCTATAGTTTGTTCTCGGTCCGCGGCTTCTCCACCTTCCTTGGGCTCCTCGAACTCAGCATCGGGCTGCTGATCGCCCTCAGATTGGCGAGTCCGATCTTCTCCGCTGCCGGTGGTCTGCTCTCCGCCGGACTCTTCGTTGCGACACTTAGCTTCATGCTCTCGACGCCGGGGGTCGTCGTGCCGGAGCTCGGACCGCCCGCGATCACCGTCGCGCCGGGTCAGTTTCTTTTGAAGGATGTCGGCCTGTTCGCCGCCTCGTTCTGGGTATTCGTCGACTCAATCAAGACTGTGGTTGGCAGGTGAGCAGGCCACTTTCGGAAAACAGCATCAGCACCTCCATGCAACCGAAGGAGAACACGACCATGAAAATGCGACATCCTAAGTGCAGCCTATGCTGCCATTGCCATCGCCATGGCGACACCTGCCGCCGCCCGTGGTATCGGCGAAACGGTTACGCCGCACTTTCAGCAGACGATACCCAACATTCCCGGCAAGCCGCTTTCATCTGGCGTTGTTTACCGGGAAGCGCCAGACCGACCGTGGCGATCTCCGGCAGGGAGGAAAGCGGGCGTCTTCGATCAGAGTATCTATCGGCGACACGCGCGAGTTGACCACCCGAGCAGCCCGCGCGATTGCGAAGGAATATCTGGCTCAGATCAGCAGAGGACAGCATCCGAAGACGGCGAAGCAAGATGGAGAGACTGGCGCCGGCCAGGCTGGGAACGAGGCGAAAATCGAGGTTTCGACTGTCACCCTCAGACAAGCATGGCAGCGATATCGGGAAGCGCACTTGATCCGAAAGGGTCGCAGTGAAAAGACCATAAGCGGTTATCGCGATCAGGTAGAAGGCCTCTTTGCGGAATGGCTCGATACTTCGCTAAGCGAACTCGCGATGGATCCTGCTCGCGTTGCCAGAAAGCACGACGACATTACGAAAGAGAACGGTCCGTATATCGCAAATGGCTGCATGCGAACGCTGCGCGCAATCTACAATCATGCTCGCAAGACCAACAGATTTCTGCCACGCGACAACCCAGCAGACGCCGTCGATTGGAATGAAGAGAAGCGCCGAGATACCGGCATGGGCGCGAGCGACTTGACCGAATGGTTCCGGGAGTTGGCTGCCCTCGAAAATCCGGTCCGTCGCGAATTCCATCTGCTCACGCTGCTTTGTGGATCTCGGACTACAGCAGGTGAAGCCGAGTCACGTCGACTCTCGCCGCCGAACTCTACACATCGAAAAGCCAAAGGGCGGCAGGAAGCGAGCGTTCGACGTCCCACTCTCCCGAGAAATGATGCTGTGTCTCATTCGGGCGATACGCTTCGGTAGGCAGATGTATCCGCTGCAGTCGCGGAAATGGATCTTTCCCGGCGACAGTGAGTCGGGCCATCTTGCCGAAACAAAAGAGGATCGCGATACCCTTTCGAAGTGGGGTAACGATCTTCGCCAAACATTCCGGACCATTGCCACAGCTGCTGGAGTTTCAGAATTCGATGCAAAGCTGCTAATGAACCAATCAATCCCAGGCGTGAATGCCGGCTACGTTACCCGACACAAGCTGCTTGAGGACCATCTGCGCAGCCAGCAACAAGCAATCGGCACTGCTGTGTTCTCCGCTATCGGCAAAATGCTTACGAAGGACGCCGCCTTGCGAGATTGGCTCGGACCCTGCGCAAGCCGATGTGTAACCGGCGGGCACCAGATGAAGCGAGCCGATCTGGGTGAGGATCTAGACAGAATTTGGCATGTAGCCTGAACGCACGCTAGGTCCTGGCCACCGGCAACGCGGCGCCTTTCCAAATGCCTAGTTTCCAAACGAACAGCCGAAGTGGAGCGGTAGGTCTGGGAGTTCTGCAGCAACGTCTGCCCTGAGCGAACGCCAGAATCGCGGAATCAAGATCAGTTTGAATATTCAATGATTCCAATGAACATCTGGAAAAAATGGCCGAATTCGCCTGCAATGATATCAATTGCTTGGCAGGCGTTTCCAAATAAGGAAGCGCCTCTCCCAGCGAGGGATGGCATTCGAACGGCACCGACCTGCTCAGATTTGGACCCAAAATCAAAATGTGACCATGATCACTAGTGATCATGATCATAAATAATCATGTTCAATTTACTGGCAAGCGGAAGTTCTTGCTTCCCGGTCTTTCACCGCACGAGCGGGGCAGGATTATCGATATCTCCAGGTGGTGAAGCTTGTTTGAGCCTACGCGCGAGGAGTGTCGTCAAACGCCGTCTGACCATCATGAACGTTCGAAAGCGCCCGAAACAGACGTCCTTCCACTTAACTCAATTCATCCGGGGGCGACTTCATCCACTATGCTCCTCTTTTGCGACGGGAGTTGGTGGTGATCAGTTTGGTATCGTCCTCATACCGCGATTAGCTGCATCAGCCGGGTGCAATCGGTCTCGACGCCTGCCTCGCCGCTGAATACGATCTTTCCGCGTTCGACCACATGGAAGCGGTCGGCGACCGACAGGGCCTCATGTACGTTTTGCTCGACCAGCAACACGATTGCCCCCCGATCGCGCAGTTCCCGCACGATTGCGAAGACTTCTGCAACAATCATTGGCGCCAGGCCTTCGCTTGGTTCGTCGATCAACACGAGACGTGGCTCACCGACCATGACCCGCGCCATTGCCAGCATCTGTTGTTCGCCGCCGGATAGTGTCGTGCCGAGCTGATGCCGTCGCTCGCCCAGTCGCGGAAAGCGACCGTAAATCGCATCAATCGCACGGTGCTCCTGCTGTCTCGAACGCCCCCTCACCTGCAGCAAACCCAGCGACAGATTTTCCTCAACAGTCAACCCTGGAAAGATGCGGCGATCCTCCGGCACAAAGCCGACGCCAGCATGACAGACGCGATCGGGTGAAAGGCCGCAAAGTCCGCGCTCAGCGAGCGTGACCGTGCCGGCACTCGCTGTCACCCAACCGGCGATAGTTTTGAGCAATGTCGTCTTTCCGACGCCGTTGCGCCCAAAGATGCCGATGACTTCACCGGCCCTAGCGTCGAGATCGATGCCCTGGATGATGTGACTGAGACCGTAGTGGGAGTGCAATCCGCGAATGTCTAGCATGTCAGCGATGCCCGAAATAGGCGGCCTGAACGGCCGGATCAGATCGCACTACGTTTGGAGGACCTTCGGCCAGCTTGCGACCCTGGTGCATGACGACAACATGGTCCGACAGGCTCATCACAAGACCGATATCGT
The DNA here is from genome assembly GCF_044909005.1 of Bradyrhizobium sp. USDA 223. Lineage (NCBI taxonomy): Bacteria > Pseudomonadati > Pseudomonadota > Alphaproteobacteria > Hyphomicrobiales > Nitrobacteraceae > Bradyrhizobium > Bradyrhizobium sp. USDA 223. The sequence continues at coordinate 861,435 of NZ_JBIYDR010000001.1, read as the reverse complement.
GCTCGATGAGCAGAACGGTCACGTCCTCGGTCAGGCTGCGCACAAGGACCGCCGTGTCCCGCGTATCGGCATGGCTCATGCCCTGTGTCGGCTCGTCGAGCAGCAAGATCTTGGGTTCGGATGCGAGACAGACTGCTATTTCCAGCCGGCGCTGATCCCCGTGCGAGAGATTGCCGGCGAGTTCGTCGCGGCGATGCGCCAGCGCGAAGCGCTCGAGCATTTGCTCGGTCTTCTCCATGGCGCGGCGCGAACGGCGGATTGGCAACAAGGCGCGCGATGGCGGTTCGAGCAGCTGCGCCGCGAGCCGCAGGTTTTCCGCAACGGTCAACTCGAAGAAGAGGTTGGTGATCTGGAACGAGCGGGAAAGACCTGCGGCCTTCTTCTGCTCGGCAGAATCCCGTGTCATCTCGACGCCGTCGATCATGACCTTTCCGCTTCTGGGCCTCAGGGCGCCACTGATCAGGTTGAACAAGGTGGATTTGCCGGCACCGTTGGGACCGATGATCGTGGTAATGCGATGGCGCTCGACGGAAAAGCTCACATCGTCGACCGCCTTGAGGCCGCCGAATGAGATGCCGAGACCACGAACGTCGAGGACATGCGGGATCATGACACGCTCCCGGATTTGACGATCGCGGGGGAAACCGCGGACGCGGCGACCTCCTGAGATGGCGCGCGGGCGATTCGGCGTTCAATCCAGGGCCTTGTGAAGCCGACGAGCCCCTTCGGCAGGAACATCACGCAGAGCATGAACAGCAGGCCGATGACGATGAGATGATGCTCCGTCCAGCTGCCGATGATCGATTTCAGGATGACGAGCAGCACCGCACCGTAGATCGCGCCGATGAGCGTACCGACACCCCCGAGGATCACCGAGATCACCGCGTTCCCGGAAGTGGCGAAGAACATCAGCTCGGGCGAGACAAAACCCCGCAGCACCGGATAGAGCGCGCCAGACAGCCCGGCCACGAGTCCTGCGAAGATATAGACCGCCATACGCGCCCGCCACACCGAATAACCAAGGAAGGGCACTCGCCTCTCGTTGGCTTTCAGGGCCATCAGCACCCGGCCGAAGGGCGTTTCCAGCAAATAGGCACTCAGTCCATACAGTCCCATGATGATGGCCAGCACGATCAGAAAGAACCCGACTGGATTGCCAGCCGAGATCGCGACAGGGCCGAATTGGATCTGGACAACGGGAATGCCGATCATGCCGTCAGAAGCGCCCAGTTCGCGCGTGTTGTAGACGATCTTGGCCACGACTTGCGCCATGCCAAAGGTGATGAGGGCGAAATAGACACCGCGAACCCGGTTCGCGATCAGGCCGCCGATCGTGGCGGTAACGAGCGTCGCAAGACCTGCGGCAGCCATGGCCAGCCAGAACGAGGGAACAGTCATCAATGTCAGGGCCGAAACATAGGCGCCGATGCCAAAATAAAGCGCCTGCCCCAGCGACAGCGCGCCCGAATAGCCGAGAAGAAGGTCGACTGACAGAGCGAGTCCAGCGAAGATCAGCGCTTCGGTACCGAGGCGGAGGTAAAAACTGTCGTCCAATGCAGCGCCAATGCCCGCGAGGCCCAACGCCGCCGCGAGAAGCAGAAACGCGAGTACATGGCTCGCACGCATGGAGACAGCGAGCCGATCAAGCATGTCCGAGCCTCCCGAACAGGCCTTGAGGGCGGACCATGAGGAAGGCGACCATCGTCCCGAACACGATGGGATCCGTCCATATCGGCGAAATAACGAGGCTCGCGAGCGCCTGCACCTGCGTCAGCAGCAACCCGGCAAACACACACCCCCAGATCGAGCCCATGCCGCCGACGATGACGACGCTGAAGGCAAGCAGGATGAAGTCCCGCCCCATGGTGGGAAAGACCGAATAGATTGGCGCGAGCAGCACGCCGGCGAGCCCCGCGAGCGCTACGCCGAACGCGAAGGTTCCCGCATACACGACCGAGACCGGCACCCCCAGCGAGGCCGCCATATGGCGATCGAAGGCAGCTGCACGGACCATGGCGCCGAGGCGCGTGCGGTACACAACATAGGCGACGCCGCCGATGATCGCTGCTCCCACCGCGAGAAGGAAGAGACGGTAGCTTGGCACGAGAATTCCGAACCATTCCGTTGCGCCCGGAATGGGTGTCGGCGGGCGCTGCGTGTTCGCACCAAAGATCACTTTCAGCCCATCCTCGACAACGAGGCCCAGGCCAAAGGTAACGAGCAGCGTGGTGACGTGGCGGTCCTTCGAGTCGAAGACCGGACGGATCAACAGCCGCTCTGCCACCATACCGAGGGGAATCATCAAGATCGGCACCAAGACCAGCAGAAACCAGAAACCGACGCCCGCGGCTCCAAGCGCCACCGCTGCATAGGCTCCCACTGCATAGAATTCGCCGTGGCTCATGTTGATGACGTCCAGCATACCGAAAATGATGGTGAGCCCCAGCGCAACAAGAACAACAGCAACGCCGAGCGTCAGCCCGTTCAGGATCTGCGGTGCCAACACAAATTGCAGATAGTCTATCGGTGACATGGACGTCGTCTCCAGAGATCATGCTCCGCCCGCGCTCGCCCGGACTCACGGGAGAGAACGCGGACGTTTCCCTTGGTTCAGAATCGTGTGCAGGCGTCGGGTCCGATCGCCTTATCCGCAGCCACACTCGTGACGATGTCGAATTTGCCCTTGCTTACGCGCACCACATACATCGGCTGCATTGCCTGATGGTCGCCGGCCCTGATCGTCTTGTCGCCCTGCGGCGTCTTCCAGGTCAGTCCCCTCAACGCATCGCGTACCTTGTCGGTTTCGGTTGAGCCCGCCTTCTCGACCGACGCTTTGTAGGCAAAGAGGACGCCGTAACTGTCGGCGCCGTAGAGGTCAGGGTCGGCCTTGTTGGCGGCGCGGAACGCCTCGACGAATTTCTTGTTCTCGGGCGTATCAATCTGAGTTGAATAACCCACACCGGTGGCGAAGCCCTCCGCCGCGGCCCCGATCGCGCCGATGTTCTGAGAGGTCACGGTGCCTGAGGCGCCAACGACTGTCAGGTTCGACAGCATGCCGAAATCCTGCAACTGGGTCAGCAGTCGCACCGTGTCGTTCCCCGCAACCGAGGTATAGACGACCTGCGGGCGGGCAGCCCGGATCTGGCCGAAATACTGCGTGTAATCCTTGGAATCGAGTGGCGCGAACACCTCGCCCATCGACTGGGCGCCGCTCTTTTCGGCGTTGACCTTGAAGGCGGCGACGGTGGAGCGACCCATTTCATAATCGGGCCCGAGATAGAATACCTTCGACTTCGGCTTCTCCTTCTCAAGCCAGGCGGCGAGCGCGACCGACTGCTGCTCGGCGCGGGCGTTCACGCGAAACATGTTCGGCGAACATTTGTCGCCGGTAATCGAGTCGGCGAAGGAGACAGTCGTAGCGGCAAGCCTGTTGTTACGCTCTGCGAGCTGCGCGACGGCGAGCGTCGACCCCGAATTCACCGTGCCGGTGAGAAAGTCCACCTTCTCGACCTGGAACAGCTTCTCGGCCTTCTGAACGGCAACGGCCGGATTGGCTTCCTCGTCCTCGAAGATCAGGGTGATCTGCCGTCCTGCAATTCCGCCTGCCGCGTTGATATCCTTGGCAGCCAGCTCCAGTCCCCAGCGGACCTGCTGCCCAATAGGCGTATACGTGCCGGACAAAGGGGTGACCACGCCGATCTTGAGCGGTCCAGCCTGCGCCAGTGCGGCATTCGAAAGCGCGGTGGCGGCGAGCAGCGCGCTCGCAGCGGCTAAAATGCTAAACGGATTCATATTCGCTCCCTCTATGGTCTTGTTTATGAAAATTTCCGCCGGAAACGACGCGCGGTGGCTAGCCACCACGCGCCGGAACGGTTCAACTGCCGATGAATTTCGGGGGACGTTTCGCGTTGAAGGCTTCAACGCCTTCCTTGAAGTCGTCCGACTGGCGTAGGCGGCTGTAGCAGTGCCCCTCGAGCTCGATCGCAATGGCCAGCGTCGAATCCTCGGTGTCGTTCAGGAGCTTCTTCGCAGTCCGCTGCGCCAGTGGCGAGAACGTGCGAAGCTCGTCCACCAAACTGTCGGTAGCCTTCTCCAGTTCCGCATCCGGCACGCATTCAGTTGCGATGCCCCACTCCAGCGCCTGCTTCGCCGAGATGCGCTTGGATCGCATCACGATGTCCTTGGTGCGGGTGATGCCGACCATCTTCTGCAGCCGCGCCGAACCGCCCGATCCCGGAATTTGCCCGAGCTTCTGCTCCGGTAGCGCATACTGCGTGGTCTCCGACGCAATCCGGAAATCGCAGGCGAGCGAGAGTTCGAAGCCGACACCGAAGCAGTAACCGCGGTTGGCGACGATCACTGGCTTGGCGCAACGCGCCGGTGCAGCGATATTCCAGGCGAGTTTGGAGACATGTTCGGGACTTGCCTCCATGAAACCACCGATATTGCCGCCGCTGGAGAAATGCTCTCCCTCCGACCGCAGCACGATGATGCGCACGCGCGTATCCTCATCGAGCGTCTCGAAGCTCAGCCGGAGCTGATCGCGCTGCGGCATCGCCACGATGTTATACGGCGGGCGGACAAGGATGATGTCGGCGCGCTCATGTGCCTCATCGATTTCGACCTTGAAGCCGTTCAGCTTGGCAAGGCGGGAATCGGAAAATGTGTAGGGTGACGACATTTGTGGTTCCTTCTGTTGGTGATTGAGGTCAGGCGGTGCCTGGCGGCGGCAGGCGCTCGGTCTCGTATTCCCCGGCGACGAGCAGCCGCCGCAGCAGTTTGCCGACCGGCGATTTCGGAATGCCGTCGACGAAGACATAGCGGCGCGGCCGCTTGAAATTGGCGAGCCCGGAGGTGCGGCAGAACTGCTCCAGCTCGGCCTCGGATACGGGCTTGTTACGCTTGACGAAGGCGGCGACGATCTTGCCCCATTTCTCGTCGGCAATGCCGGCCACTGCGACCTCGGACACGGCGGGATGTAGCGACAGACAGCTTTCGATCTCGACCGGCGAGACGTTCTCGCCGCCGGTGATGATCATGTCGTCGACACGGCCGGTGACGTGGAGATCGCCGTCCGGATCGACGAAGCCGGTGTCGCCGGTGAAGTACCAGCCCTCGCGGAGCGCCTTGGCGTCGGCCTCGGATCGCCGCCAATAACCTTCGAACGCCTCATCGGTAGCGAGCAATGCGATGATCTCGCCCTCCTCGCCGACTGCGGCAAGCTCCGCGACCGAGCGCGCGTCGATCCGCACCACCTTGATATGTTGATTGATGCCCGCCTTGCCGGCAGAGCCGGGTTTTGCCGGCGCATTCTGGTCGATCGTAAAGGTATAGATCTCCGAACTGCCGTAATGATTGACGAACAGTTCCGGCCTGAACGTCTCGTTTAGCTTTTTCAGCAATCCGTCGGTCATTGAGGCGCCGGCGAAGCCAAGCCTGCGTACGCTCGACACGTCGGTGGCGCCAAACGCCTCGTGGTGGACGAGTTCGTGATAAAGAGTCGGCACCAGATAGAGGTTGCTGACCATCTCCTTTTCGATCAACGCCAACGCCTGGCGGCTGTCATAGCGCGGCAGGCAGATGAAGGTACCGCCGATCAGCGACATCGCAAGCAGCGAGCGAACCCCCATCGTGTGATAGAGCGGCATCACGCCAAGGGTGCGCTCGCCGCGGCCATAAAGGTTTTGCGCGACATGGGCGATCGCCGCGGCCCGTTCCGCGCGATGCCGCCGCGGCACGCCCTTCGGCCGCGAGGTCGTTCCCGAGGTATAGAGCATGATCGACCAGGCGTCGGCGCCCACGCGCGGCTCGGCGTCGGGCGCGCTGCCCTCGATCATCTCGGCAAAGCTGAACGCCTCGCCTGTCCCAGGATCGACCGGGAAACGCCGCAATTGGCCGGCGCGCGACGATTGCCTGACGGCCTCCGCGGAGACGTCCTGGTAGAAAAGGGCGGACGCCTCCGAGTTCTCGATGCAAAAATCCAGCTCGTCGGCTTTGGCCCGCCAGTTGATCGGCGTGATGACGATTCCCGCGAACTGGCAGGCCCAATGCAGCGTGGCCGCCTCCCAGCGGTTCTGCAGCAGGGTGATGACGTGATCTCCCGGCTTCAGCCCGACTTGGTCGAACGATGCCACCAGCACCGAGATCTTCTCGTACCATTGCCGATAAGTGAGACGGAGATCGCCATCCACGAGCGCAATGGCGTTGGGATCGCGCGACGCGCTGGCAACGAAGCTGCTGCCGAGATCAAGCATCTGGGGTCTCTTCCGTGACGGTGGCAAGCTCCGCGGCCGCTTCCAAGGCCGCCTGAATGATCGGGGTGTAGCCGGTGCAACGGCACAGATGGCCGCTCAGGAGATCGCGAATACCGTCCTCGGTCGGCGCCTTGTGCCGACTCAGATAGTGGTCCAGCGACATCAGGATTCCGGCAGTGCAGAAGCCGCACTGGAGCGCATGGTTGCGCCGGAAGGCGCTTTGCAGCACGCCGAGCCGGTCAGGCGAGGGCGCGAGCCCTTCGACCGTCCCGATATCGCAGCCATCGACCTGCACCGCGAGGGCGAGGCAGGCACGCGTGAGCATTTCGTCGACGACGATGGTGCAGGCGCCGCAGACACCGTGCTCGCAGCCGACATGAGTGCCTGTCGCACCGAGCTCATGGCGCAGGAAGTCGGAGAGCAGCATGCGCGGCTCGGCTTCCCCTTCGACGGGCTTGCCGTTTAGCGTGATGGAGACGGGATGGCGGGCATTAGCGACTAGCCGGGTCATTGCAGCACCTCGCCGATCAGCTCGCGGCCGATCATCCGCACCAGGTCACGGCGATAGCGCGCGGTTGCGTGGATGTCGTCGCGGGCATCGAGTTCGTAGGCAAATCCGTTGAGGGCGTCGTCGAGCGCGCTGCCCTCGAGTCGCGGCCAGTCACGCGCGGTCGGGACGTCCGCAACGCCCCCCACGGCGAAGCGGATGCCTGCAGGCGTCGTCATCGCCGCGCAGGCAACGATGGCGAAATCGCCGTGCCGCCGCGCGACCTCTCGAAACGCAAAGCGCGCTTGGCGGATAATCGGCAGAGATATACCTTCGATCAGTTCGTCATCCGCGCGCGCGGTCAGCATCATGCCGGCGAAAAAGTCCTTTGCCGCCACATGCCGCCGCCGCTTGGCGCTGCGCAGATGCACCTCGCCGCCGAGCGCGATCAACGCGAGCGGCATCTCGGCGCTGGGATCGGCGTGGGCGAGCGAACCGCAGATCGTGCCGCGACTGCGGGTCTGCTCGTGCCCGACCCATGGCAGCGCGAGTGCCACGAGTGGCAGGACCTCGGCGAGATCGGGCCAGGCCAACAGTTCGGCCTGGCGCACGCCGGCGCCGACGACGACGGCGCCCGCCTTCCGCTCGATATGACGGAGTTCGTTGAGGCGCATGATATCGATCACCCGCTTTGGCTTGGCGAGACGCATATTGAGCATCGCCATCAGCGACTGGCCGCCGGCCAGAACACGCGCATTGCCGCCTTCCTGCGCTAGTCCGGAAAGGACTTCGTCAGCGGTTTCGGCGCGGACATAGTCGAACGCGGCGGGCTTCATCGGCGCCCTCCGAACAGGCCTGCGAGTTTCGTCAGCCATGAGAACCGGGAGAAGCGGCCGGCCGCCCCGCCGCCGGCCTTGCGGGCCAATGCCGCGAAGAACTGCCCGATAATTGCCCGCGTAGCACCATCCAGCAGGCGGCCGCCGATGCTCGCCACCTTGCCGCCGATGGCGGCGTCATAGCTGTAGGTCAGGTGCGTGCCGCCCTTGCCGTCGGGCGCGAGCGTAATGCGTCCTTGCGCGCTGCCGAAGCCGAGCGCACCGTGGGCCGCTCCGCGCAATGTCACCGCGTGCGGTGGGTCGGGATCGAACAGCTCGACGTCGGCGCGATAGCGCCCGGTGACAGGTCCGATGCCAAGCGTCACGTCGGCGCGGAAATGCGTCTCGGAAATCTTGTCGACGCGCTGACAGCCTGGAATGACCGATTGCAGAGTCGCCGGATCGAGCAGCATGGCCCAGACCTGCTCCGGCGCGCCCTTCACGAAGGCCAGGCCCTCTCCGCGAAGCCGCCGGTCTCCCTGCCGCGCAGGCCTCGCCGTCGACCGCCCCGACGGCGGCGGCGGCTCGGCGCCGCGCACCAGCTCGGCAAGCCTTGCCGGCACCAGCGGCAGCGTGACATCGGCGAGCCCAAGCGCGTCTGCGACCGCGTTGGCGACGCAGACCGGCGTCGACATGCAATTGCCTTCGCCGACGCCCTTTGCACCGAGCGGAGTAAAGGGCGACGGCGTCTCCATGTGGATGATCTGCGGCTCCGGCACCTCGGTGGTGGTCGGCAGCAGATAGTCGGCCAGCGTTCCCATCAGGAAGCTGCCATCATCGGCGTAGGCATATTCCTCATAGAGCGCCGCGCCCAGGGCCTGCGCGAAGCCGCCGCGGATCTGCCCGTCCACCATGCCGGGATGCAAGATCGTGCCGCAATCATGCATGGTGACGTAGCGGTCGATGCGGGTTTCAAGAGTGGTGCGATCGATCTCGACGCCGCAGAAATCGAAGATGAAGCCGTGGCACAGCGACGAGTTGATGCGATCCTCGTCGTCGGGCGACGTCAGTTCCGGCGGCGTCCAGAACATGGTCTCGCGAATGGTTTGACCGACGTCGTCCGGAAGCGAGCCCGGCGACCAATGGCCGAGTGCAGCGACTCGTGAAAATGCGATCCGGTTTTCCGGATTATGCCGGGACGCGATGAAGCCTTTGGCGAACACGATGTCCGCCGGTTCGACATTGAGCTGACTGGCGGCGATGCGGGCGAGACGGCCCGCCACGCGCTCGGCCGCCAGTTTGGCGGTGCCGGCCACCGCCGCGGCGAAACGGCTGGCATAGTTGCCGGACGCGATCGACCAAGCGTCCTTGGTGGTGTCGATCTCGGCGTTGACCCGGACGTCCTTTGGCTCGAGGCCGAAGACGTCGGCGACGACTTGCGACAGCACGGTGCGATGGCCCTGCCCCTGCGGCACGGAGGCGACGTGAACGGTGACGCTGCCGACGGGATCGAGGCCGACGGTCGCGGTGGCCTGCGCGCCGTTCTTCGGCCCCGCCTTGCGGCGCTCGGCCGCCGTCAGCACGGTCGTGATATAGCCCATGTTGGACACGCTGGGCTCGACAACCGCAGTGAATCCGATCCCATAGAGACGCCCGTGCGCGCGCGCTTCATCGCGCCGCGCCCTGAGCTCCGCGAGTTGTCCCTGCTCGACAGCGCTCGCAATCGCCTCCTGATAGTTGCCGGAATCCAGCAGCGCACCGGTTGCCGTGCGATAAGGGAAGGCGTTGGCCGGAACCAGATTGCGCCTGATGACCTCGAGCGGATCAAGATCGAGGCCGATCGCGATTCGCTGCACCAAGCGCTCCAGCGCAAAGTAGACCTGCGGCCCACCAAACCCGCGGTTGAGCCCGGTTGGCGTCTTGTTGGTGACGACCACGCGGTTGTGGATCCTGACGTGGCGGATGTCGTAAGCCCCCGTCATATTGCCGTGCATGCGATAGAGGGTCGCCGGCTCGGGCGCGCGCAGATGCGCGCCGCAATCCTCGACCTGATCCCAATCGAGCGCGAGAATTCTGCCATCGACGGCAACGGCCGCCGACAGGGTCACGGCCCGGTTGGTCGCGGATACCGATGCGGTGAGGTGCTCGAGCCGATCCTCGATCCACTTGACCGGTCGGCCCGCGACGCGAGCCGCTGCTGCGATCAGCACGATGTACGAAAAAACGCCCTGCTTGACGCCGAAACTGCCGCCGGAATCCGGCGGCGTGCGAAGTCGGAGCCGGTTGCCCGGAACTTTCAAGGCGCGCGCGATCACGGTGTGGATGCTGAACGGCCCCTGGAAATTGGCCAGGATATCGAAGGCATCTTCGGCGGCATCGTGCGAGGCGATGACGCCGTAAGTCTCGAGCGGCGTGCAGGAGTTGCGCGGATATTTGACGTCGATCGAGAAACGGTGAGGAACGTCCGCGAAAGCTTGCTCGGGATTTCCGTAGCGGAACGTGCGATCGCTTGCGAGATTTCTCGGAAAGCCGTCGTGCAGGAGGGGAGCCTCCGGCGCAAGTGCGCCGAGCGGATCGACGATGACGGCCCGCGGGCGGTACTCCACGGAGATCAGCTCGAGGGCGTCCTCGGCGCGGGCGCGGTCGGTCGCCACCACAACCGCCACCGGCTCGCCGACATAGCGTACGCGGTCGATCGCGATCGGCCAGCACTCGACGGGCGCTTTCACGCCCACGACGAGGCTCGACGTCACGGCCTTGACCTGCCTGCCGGTCAGAACGACCGCAACGCCAGGCAATCGCATTGCTGCTTCGGTATCGATTGCGAGGATATCGGCATGCGCATGTGGCGAACGCAGGATCGCGGCGTGCAGCGTGCCCGGTTGAACGCCGAGATCGTCGATGAAGCGGCCGCGACCGCTCAGCAGCGCGGCATCCTCGACGCGTTCGATCGAACGCCCGACCCACGGCCGCTCGTCACCCTTGCCCTGATCGATCGATGTTGCGGTTCGGACCGCGGCCTGCGCCATGTCCCGGCATACCTCCCGACGCGTTCTTCGACGCGACGCCGACAGTTGTCAGGAGGAGGGGTGCGGGCGCCATACCGCCCGCTCTCACGACTTACCAAATCGTCTCATTTGAAAGGCAGGTGCGCCGCAATATCAGCCCGCAAGACGCGAGACGTTGCGGAATTCGCGCGGGCTGACGCCGGAATGATCGCGGAAGAAGCGCGTGAAGTGCGCCGGCTCCGGAAAACCGAAGCGCTCGCTGAGTTCCCCGAGCGGGGTGTCCTCGCGCATCACCGCATCCAGCGCCCGTTCCATGCGCACTACATTGAGATAGATTTTTGGCGAGACTCCGAGCGAGGTCTCGAACAGGCGGAAGAACTGCGCGCGCGAGAGGCCTGCGCCCCTCACGAACTGATCAACGTTGGCGTAAGAATCCCTGCTCCGCATGGCATCCATCGCGCGCCGGATCCGCCAGTCGCAACTCACGGCGCTCATGCCGCGGATCGAGTTTGGAAAGCTGCGCCAAGGCGTGAAGCGCTCGATCACCGCGATCATGAGATTCGACAGCATCTGCTCATGGGCATGCAGCGCGTCCGGATGCGCCATCATATCGGCAGCAAGGTGCAACGCGAGCTGGCGGATGCGCGGAGAAACCTCGCCCGACGGTTGCTCGAAGAAACCGGGCGCACCGCTGGCGGCCCAACCCGGCCGGAACTCCTTTAGCCATTCGGGCTCGATGTAGAGCGCTAAGATCAGGGTTCGCGGCCGGTTGACGTCATGCACATAAGCGTGCGGCTTCCAGCCGTCGACGAGCACGGCCGTCGAGTCCATGAGCGGATAGACCCGCTCGCCCACCAGGAAATGCGTGTCGGCGCCCTCGACCTTGAGCAGGACATGGCAGTGATGATGGGCGTGACGGACCAGGGACCGGTCCATGTCGAGCAGAGCGACCCTGCCGAATGCACCATGAGCGATGCGCAGGGCCGTCGACATCAAGTACCTCCCTTCAGGCTTTTCGATACGAATTGATTGGTCTGTGGGGCGTTAACATACACGCGACCGACCGGCAATGTCATCCATCTCAATTGCTGCCTTGCAGCACGACTGGCTTCCGCAACAGTCTCGCAGTGATGGCGCTGACACTGTCCCCGTACTGGGCACCGTAGTAATGCTTGCAAACATGATAAGCACGCCGCCCGTATCGAGCGAGTAGGTGATGGGAGGAGCGGGCTAATCGGCGGTGAAATGTCAGGATCCTCGCAAACTTCTAGCGATCGCCGAGGACAGCACCGTCGCGAGCAAGTTTGCGGCGGAATCGCGCGCAGCGCGTGGCCCAAGTTCCGGAGCCGCGCGTTGATATTCTTTAACTGCGACGAGCGCACTTCGAGAACGAGCCCGCATGGTGGCAAGCAGCCGATCGCTCTCACTCCCCAACGACGCATCGGGAAAGACGACTCCAACGAGCCCCCAGGACAATGCGGTTGGAGCGTCAATCTCGTTCAAGCTATAGACGAGATGCGCCAGCGCTTTCGGGGGAATCTTCCGCATCGCAGCTGACATTGCTAGGTTCGGTGGAAGATCGCGTTCCATTCATACAGGACGCCGCGGCGGCCGCCGGACTTCTGCTGCCGCTCAGTCTCGGCGCGGAAGGGAGTTGCCGGATAGGCGGCAACATCGGCACCAATGCCGGCGGGCTGTCGGTGGTCAGGTACGGGATGACGCGCGATCTGCTGCTCGGAATCGAGGCGGTGCTGGCGGACGGCACGGTGGTCTCCGACATGCGCAAGCTGCGGAAGAACAACACCGGCTACGACGTCAAACAGCGTTTCGTCGGAAGCGAGGGGACGCTCGGCATCGTCACCGGCGCAGTGTTGCGTCTCGCGCCCTTGCCGACCCGCCGCGCGACCGCCTGGCTGAAGCTCGCGAGCGGCGCGCCGCTTGCCGAGCTTCTCGCTCTGGTCCGCCGCGAATCCGCGGATCTGCTGACCGCATTCGAATTCATGGCGGCCCGATCGATCGCACTTGCGACCGATACAATGACCGATCCGCCCAGCCTTGGAGCCGGCCCAGCAGGCGCTGTCCTCGTCGAGTTCGCCTCTTCCTCACGCCATCTCGATCTCGACGAATTGATGGAAGCCGTGCTGGCCGAGGCGATCGAGGCCGGATGGCTCGACGACGCATTGCTGGCGCAGAGCGGATCGCAGCGGACCGCGATGTGGCGGCTCCGCGAGACCATCCCCGAGGGGGAGAAGCGCCGGAGCGGATCAGTAAAACACGACACCTCGGTACCGCTTTCCTCCATTCGGCGCTTCCTGGATCTGGCCGGCGCGCAGGTGCGATCGTATGACGCCGACCTTGAGCTGTCCGTCTACGACCATGTCAGCGACGGCAATCTGCACTACAACGTGCTCGTTCCTCCCAATGTCGACCGGCTGGAGTTCACCAAGCGGATCGAAGGCAGCCTGTCGCTGCAACTCTACGACACGGCCGCGGCGCTCGGCGGCACGTTCAGCGCGGAGCACGGCGTCGGGCGGTTCAAGAAGCACCTTCTGGAGCGGTACGGCGATCCTGGGCGCATCGCGGCAATGCGCCGGATCAAGACCGCCTTTGATCCGGCTGATATCATGAACTCCGACGCGGTCGTTCGTCCGCTGGACGAGACGCCCGGCTCTTGAACCACCGTCCGGCGAGCTGGCGATACTTTCGTCCAGGCCCAAACGCTGCGCCCTCGGCTAAGCCCCTGGATCATCCAAATCGCTTTCTAAAGAAAAAGCCACCCCCAAGGAGTGGCTCAAGTTGGGGAGGAAACGTTCCTTCGGAACTGCCGACTTCCGGCTCGATCTTCAGATGGCGGAGATGTCCAGCTTCGAGCCGTCGACCAGACGCGACAGCCGGAACGGTGTAGGATCGACGCAAGGCGTGTCGTTGACGACAAGGTCTGCGGCCAGATAGCCGAGCCCCGGGCCCAGACCGAAACCATGACCCGAGCAGCCCGCCGCGAGGACGAGGCCTTTCACCCCATCCACCTGCGACACCACAGGCACCGCGTCCGGCGTGCAATCGACGAAGCCGCCCCAGGCGCTATCGATCTTGATTTCGCCGAGTTGAGGGAAGGTTTTCCGGACACTCTCCACCACTTGGCTCACCAGCCATTTCAAGGGCGGAGGATCCAGCACGCGATTCCGTTCGAAGATCCGATCATCGTTGGTCAGCAGGGCCGACATTGAATCCGGCCCCGACACGAACGAGTGGCCGACGCCGAGCCTGACGTTCTTCAGGCGACGCAAGAATTGCGGCATGAATTCCCGGCTATACCTGATGGCCTGAGGCGTAATCTCGAGGTTCGCCTTGCCGCTGATCGCAAGCGTATAGCTGCCGTCCAGTCGACGCGTGATGGTGCAGTAGGGTGTGGAGACCGCCTCGCCTATGTTGATTGTCGGGGTAGAACGCAGCGCGGTCTGCCGGATGCTCGCTTGGGGGAAACTGATGCCGAGCGGCCGAAGGAAGCGCGAGGACCAGGCGCCGGCGGCGCACAGCACCGCGCTGGTTCTGATGTAGCCCTTCTCCGTGTGCACGCCAGCAATCTTGCCGTTGGCCAAGTCGAGCGCCCGCGCGGCGCATCCTTGGTGGATTGTGGCGCCCAGAGTTCTGGCCGCTTCGGCGATAGCCGGCGCAGCGAGCGCAGGTTCGGCCTTGCCGTCCCGCTCCGAATAGGTCCCGCCCACCCATTTGTCGCGCGCTTCCGGGACGCGTTCGGCCACCTCCGCCCGGCTCAGCACGCGCGTGTCGACGTCGTACTCCCTGGCGATCTCGCGCCACTTTTCCCAGCCGGCGAGCACAGCCTCGTCGTGGGTCGCATAGACGAGACCGCAGCGACGAAATCCGAGGTCCCGATTAATATCGCGCGTGAGCTCGTCCCACAGCCGCATGGACAGCACGGAGAGCGGCAGTTCGCGCCGGTCGCGGTTCTGCTGGCGGCACCAACCCCAGTTACGGCTCGATTGTTCACAGGCGACGTGGCCCTTCTCGAGCAGCGCCACGGAGAGGCCGCGCTTTGCCAGGTAATAGGCGGCCGTAGAGCCGAGAATGCCGCCGCCGACGATGACGACGTCCGCCTCGGCGGGAAGACGCTCATCGCTGTGAATGCGCTCGACGTGGGGTGACATGTTCCACCGAACCTCGGCTGCCAGGAATGCGGAAGCAAAGTTCCGATCAACCCTTCATCGCATCGTGCGCGCAACAGAATGTGCTGAAATCATCTAGAACTTCGCAAGATGCTCGGGTTTTTGAGCGCTTGATTGATACGAGCTGCTCAAGCGCTATCGACTCCCAGTTCGGCGCAGGGGCGGCGCGACTGCTCGCCCGCTGGATCGCACTCGACGGCGTTTAGAAACTCCCGTTTGCGTCGCGATGGTCGGCGACGCGAAATAGCGGCATCGGAACGTCGACGCCAATGTCGTCGCCTTTGATGAGCGCGACGAAGGGGCCTTTGGCATGTCCTAATCAGTCTTGTTACAGGTGCTGCAATCGAAGGTTTTCGAGGATGGCGAACCATTTGCAGCCTCTCCCACCTGGTCCCTATCGCTGCTCTAAACGCCGTTTCACGTTTTCAACCCCAAGCACGGGGCTTGTCAGAACTGGAAGACTGTGGGCCGTGCCCCGCACTGCACGAGCCATCGAGGCCTGCGCAAAAACGACCACATCAACCTTCTGCGACAGCCCTTCGAGAGCTTGACGGATCTGCGCGTCATGGGCTTCGACGTCCCCATCGGCGAGGAGTTGAAACGCTCCCTCAACAAGCACATGGTCGATCGCTATCGCCTTGCCCGCCTCGCATGCCTGGCGCTTCAGCAAATCCACTGTCGGCACCAGCGTTGTGGATAAGGTCGCTAGGACGCCTATGCGGTTTCCAAGCTCTACAGCGGCTTTGGCCATACCTTCATCAATACGGAACAGCGGCACAGGGCAGAGCGCCACAATGGCATCGACTGCCGGTCCGAGAGTCGAGCATGTGACGACAACCGCATCTGCCCCGGCGTCGGCTGCCGACCATACGTAGGTCGCGAGCCTCCGTTTCGTCAGATCGGAGAGCGACCCGCACTCAATGGTGTTTCTCAAGAGGCTCTCGTCGAGGATCGCGAACGGCTTCCAATCGGGCAAATGTTTTTTGGCGAGGCCCTCGAACTCGGAAACGACGCCGGAAACCGTATGGATGAACGCCACCGTTTTGGCGGAACCTCTCGTACTTTGAACTGACATGTATAATTTCCATCTAGTCGCTGAGAGCTGAGTTGGCGGAAATGGATGTTTGGACCAGTTGTTCAACCTGTGCAGCGTGAGAACCCTCTTCTGGCGGAGTTCAGCAGATGCTTAGAAGTTTCTTCCACTTCCTCGCCTCCGCAAACGGCGATCTCCAGGTCTTGGACTGCAATACCTGGCCGTGATTTGCCGGAAGGATTGCAGCATAGCTTTGGGGGGACGTCCGGATACGGTCCCCAGGTCGGAATGCGGTTATAGATCGTGTCGGCGCCTTCGGCGCGGGACAGGATGTTGTTGCGGCGGCAGGCGCGCTCCAGTGCGTTGTGAACGACGGCTGGAACGTTCTTCGGAGGTGAAGGCGCATCATCAGATAACCGGCCGATCGCAGCGCAGACCAGTTTTGTGCGGTGCCAAGCAGATGTTGCCAGCATTCATCGGTAAAATCCGAGGACGGCCTTCGTCTCGAGATACTCCTCCATGCCCTCGATGCCGTATTCGCGGCCGTTCCCGGAGCGCTTGTAGCCGCCAAAAGGTGCGTTGGGGTCCCAGTCGGGATAATTGAGATGCACTTGGCCCGACTGAATCTGATGGGCGACCGCCCGTACCGTCTCCATATCGGTGCCCTGCACGTGCGCGCCGAGGCCGTAGACAGTGTCATTGGCGATCGCGATCGCCTCGTCCACGGTGTCGTAGGGAATGATCGACAGCACCGGGCCGAATATCTCCTCCTGCGCGATCCTCATGTCGGGATGGACGTTCGAGAAGATGGTCGGCCGCGCATAGAAGCCAATCTGAAGATCGCCGGGCCGGCCTCGCCCGCCGATGACGAGCTTGGCGCCTTCTTCCAGGCCGACACCGATCATGGCCTGGACTCGCTCGAATTGTGGACGGTTCGCAATCGGACCATGAGTCGTTCTTTCCGCAAGGGGATCGCCGACCACCAGTTCTGAAGCGGCCGCTGCCGCCAAAGTCTCGACTTCTTCCATGTGCGAGCGAGACACGAGCATACGCGTCGGTGCGCTGCAGGATTGGCCGAGATTGCGGAAGGCGGCGCCGACGCCGAGCGGAACAGCACGGCTAAGATCGGCGTCCGGCAAGATGATATTCGGCGACTTGCCGCCGAGCTCCTGGGCAACGCGCTTGACGGTGGGCGCCGCCGCTTGCGCAACGAGAACGCCGGCCCGCGTCGAGCCGGTGATCGAGATCATGTCGACCTCTGGATGCGACGCCAGAGCGGCGCCAACGATCGGACCTGTCCCATTGACGAGGTTAAAGACGCCGGGTGGACAATCCGCATTGTCCATCAACTCCGCGAATAGCAAAGCGCTCAGCGGCGACAGCTCACTCGGCTTTAACACTACCGTACAGCCTGCTGCGAGCGCCGGACCGACCTTGGCTGTGATTTGATAGAGAGGCCAATTCCATGGCGTTATAAGGCCGCAGACGCCGATTGGCTCGCGCATAATCGCGGTGCTGCCGCGCGCGGCGAGGAAAGGATAATTCGCGAGATTTTCGCGGGCGACGCGGATATGTTCGGCGGCCAACGGCACCTGAGCGCGACGCGCGTAGCTAATCGCAGCTCCCATCTCGCAGGTAAGCGCCTGCGCGAACAGCTCCAGGCGCTCAAGAAGCAAAGCGTGAATCCGGTCGAGCAGCGCCGCTCTCTCAGCGGGCCGTGTCGCGGACCAGCCGGCGAAGGCTCGTCTGGCGGCTGCGACGGCGCAGTCCACGTCATCGTCATCGCCGAGCGCGACGTCAGCAATCGGCTGCTCCGTCGCCGGATTGACCACGGTTGCTGTTGCCGCGACTGATCCGATCGGCTTCCGCCATTCTCCGTCGATGTAAAATTTTCCGAGGAGGCCAGCTTCCGTCAGGTGTCGAAGGGGCGAGGTCATTGGAAGCGATCCTTTCGGCGGCCTACCAGCCGCGCATCCGGGGCCATCGCGCTTCGATCGCGTCGCTGCCGGCGGAGACGACGTTGTACAACTCGTGTTGCGAGGCCGTCGCACAGGCGTGATTGGGGAGAATCCTGACCTTCGCGCCGATCGGAAGGTCGGGCAAAGCGCCCGACGACCCGGGCCTGATGGCGAGGATGCCGTGCTCCTGGCTCGCTTGCGAAACGATCAGGTCCGGATAGACCTTGCCGGCCACGTCGCAGACCAGACCATATCCCTGGTCGACCCGCTGCGCCGCGGTGCCGCGGTCGCGCGAGAGCGCCATCCAGCCCGCATCGACCAAAATCCAACCCTTCTCAGACTTGGTGCCGATCACGGTAGCGAGCACCGAGATGGCGATGTCCTCCGTCGTACAGACACCAACACCGTGCATGACCAAGTCGAAGAACATGTAGACGCCCGCCCGCATTTCCGTGACGCCGGTCAGGTCTTCGGCGAAATGCGCTGTCGGCGTCGAGCCGACGCTCACAATTGGGCATTGGTGCCCGGCTGCCCGCAAGGCCTCCGCGGCGGCAACCGCCACCGCTCTCTCATTCTCCGCGGCCGTGACGAGAGCCTCGGGCGTGAAGAGGCTGTAGGATTCGCCGGCATGGGTAAGAACGCCGGCAAGCTTGACGCCGGCCTCGCCTAGCGCGACCGCGACAGCAATGAGCTTTGGATCGTTCGCGGTCAACCCGCCGCGGTGACCATCGCAGTCGATCTCGATGAACGCGGTCGGTGTCACACCAGCGGCACGACCGACGGCGCCGAGCATTCTTGCCTGCTCCGGCGAATCGAGCAGTACCTTAAGGTCAACGCCTGCTTTGCGCAGACGCATCGCTCTTTCAGCTGTGTGGGGCGCCAGACCCACCGCATAAGTCATGTCGCGAAAACCGTGCCGCGCGAAGTAATCGGCTTCCGCCAGGGTAGAGACAGTAATCGGCCCCGATCCAGACGGATAGGCCCGTCGCGCCACGTCGATGGATTTCGCGGTTTTCATGTGGGGACGCAGCACGACGCCCCGCTCCGCCATGCGCGAGGACAGGCGGGCGAGATTCCGATCGAGCCGATGCTCGTCGAGCAGGAGAGCCGGCGTTGCCAGCGTGCCGAGCGTTGCGGCCGTCTCGGAGTTCTGGTGATCCGTTCCGCTCATCTCCTCGCGTCGCACGTCGATGTCTCCTAGCCGAACGACTGATTGGGAATCGCAAACACGCCCGCCGGCCCGCGCGAAAGCGCCGGCGTGCCCAGGATCATGGTGGTGGCATCGCCGACCTGCTCCAGGCCGATGCCTTCAAGCCAATCCCCGAGTTGCGATGTGGCAGAGGTGTCGATGCGGACAAAAACACTGCCGAGCCGCGCGAGCGCAGCCTCGATCAGCGCCTGCGCATCGGTCGCGGTTTCGGCGACGACAGGACCGATGACATGCCCGCGGCCGAACAGCCGGGAAATGGCGTAGCCGCGGGCCGTGCCGTCGCGATGCAGGACATAGCCATCACCGCTTTTGAGCAGCTTTTCGAGCATGTGTCGTCTCTCCAAGCCCGTAGCGTCGCGATCGAGTCGCATGATCGCCTCGAAATCCGAGGCAGCCATCGGCCTGACGAGCCCCGGCGGCGGCTCATGGCGTCCTCTGGGAAGTCCCTGATGCTGGTGGATGACCCCGACGGGGACGAAACCGCGCCGCTGGTAAAGCGCCTGGCCTTCGGCGGTCGAATTCAGCGCAATGCTTCGTGGACGCGCGGACGTCAACAACGCATCCATGAGCCGGGCCCCATAGCCACGGCCCTGAGCAGTCTTCGCGACGATGATCATACCAGCGGAAGCATGGGTCTCGCCATACGGCCACCATGCCGCGGTCCCGATCACCGTCCCAGCCCGCTCCAGAACAAAGCCTTGGCCCAGCTGTAGCGCGACATCCCAATCTTCGAGCCGATAGGGCCAGGACATTTCCTGCGAGAGCTTCAGGGCGCCTTCCAGATGCAACTTGGCGAACGGAACCAGCACCGCGGCTCGATCGTCGCGATCTCCGGCCTTGTAGGCTGCGGGCTTCATCATTGGTCGACGTTTCTCTTGCTCGCTGTACTTGTCGCCAGGACCTGATTGACGGTGAGGGCCACCTGATCCTCGCATCGTCCGCACTGTACGTTGCACCAGACAGCATTACACAATTGGACTGGAGCAAAGTTCGGCATAGAATTTCATTGTTCGTGGCTCGAGGCGGCCAATCTGCGGTCGGCGGCGGGCGCGCCAAGACGCCGTTCGAAGACGGGCCGTCAGAGCTGCCGCGGCGCGGAGTTCGAAAGTCGGCGTCATACTTACCCCCAATCGTCGCTAGGGCGCCATTTCGGCGATCATCATGGGGATTTCTCCACGTAGCATACGCAACATGCGCTCGAAGTGACCCGGATCGTGTGGCTTTAAGAGCGTAGCTTTGCGGGGCAGATATAAGTCCCAAAGGCGCGACAGTAAAAACCGAAACGCCGCAGCGCGCTGCATGGAAGTAGCAAGCGTTCCGAGGGAGTTAGTTTGCTTCTCTCATATCCTGCCGTGCTCAGCCGCGGCTTGGCGCGAGCTGATCAGATGTGGTCGTTTCGAACATCGAGGGCATCGCGCAAGCCATCGCCGATGAAGTTAAAGCTCGTCACTGCGATCGTAATCGCGGCGCCGGGAATGATGGCGAGCCATGGAGCGCTCGCCAGATATTGCTGGGCGCCGTTGAGCATGTTGCCCCAGCTCGGCAGCGGCGGCTGAATCCCATAACCTAGAAAGCTGATATAGGCTTCGAGAAGGATCGCGCGGGCTACCGTCAAACTGGCGGCGACGATGATCGGGCCCATGGCGTTGGGCAAGATCTCCCTGAACATGATATGCGTTCCACTCAAGCCGAGCATTCGACTGGCCTGGACAAACTCGCGTTCGCGTAGCGAGCGAACCTCGGTCTCGACGATGCGGGCAACTTCCATCCATTTCGTGAGCGCAATGATAACCGTGATCATGAGGGGGCTCGGCCGCAAAGCTGCAGCCAGCGCCAGCACGAGAAAGATCGACGGAAAGGACAGGAACCCATCGACCGTCCGCATCAGGACTGCGCTGATCCAGCCGCCGCGATATCCTGCGACCACGCCGACCAGTGCTCCGATCACGATCGATATCAGCATCGCCGAAAATCCCACCAGCAGCGAGATCCGTCCTGCCATCAGCAGTCGAGCCGCCAGGTCACGTCCGAGCGGATCGGTGCCAAGATAATGATTTCCGGTCATCGGAGGAGCGAAGCGTGCGCGCAAGTCGATGTTGAGAGAGTCATATGGCAGCAGATACGGGCCCACGACGCATGCCAGCGTCAGCAGCGTGATCATTGCCAGACCCAGCAGCGCCAGGCGATGGTTCATGAAGCGGTATGCCGCGCGGCTGTGCCACCATCGGCTTGGCGCTGTGCTTACGGCGAGAGCGGTCATAACGGTCGGCTCCTTGCAGGGCGTTGCGGATTCAAGCCAGACGTATGCGCGGGTCGACAATAGCGACGACGATGTCCGCAATCAGGTTTCCGAGAATGACCAGGACGGCGGAGAACATCAGCAGCCCCATCACGACCGGGTAGTCGCTGTAGTTGAGGCTGTCCAGAAACAGGCGTCCCATTCCCGGCCAGGTAAAGACGGTCTCGGTCACCAATGCGCCGGTCAGAATGCTGGGCAACTGCACTCCAGCCAGCGTGATCATCGGCAGGAGCGCGTTACCGACGACATGCTTCATCAAGACCCGGCGCTCGCTCACGCCTTTGGCGCGCGCCGTCTTCACGAAATCCTGGCTGATGGCGTCGAGCGTTGCCGTCCGCATGTAGCGGCTCCAGACCGCCACATGGACCAGCGACAGCACGATGCTCGGCAGGATGAGGTGATGCAGATAGTTCAGCGCCGAGCCGTCGCCGATCGTGTACATGTTGCCCGCAGGCAACCAGCCCAGCCGCAGCGAGAAGATGTAGATCCCGACGAGCCCGAACCAGAAGGTAGGAATCGACAGTGCGACCATGGCTCCGGCGGTCGCCAGATAATCGAACAGGGAATAACGGTGCGTGGCGCCACGAATGCCGATCCAGGTGCCGACCGCTATCGCGATCATCGTCGATGTGCCCATGAGAAGGAGCGTGGCAAAGACGTGCCGGCCGATGACCGTCAGCACCGGCGTGCCGCCGCGGAAGGAATGGCCCCAATCACCCTGAACGAGGCGCCACGCCCAATCGAGATACTGGATCCACAGCGGCCGGTTGAGCCCGAGTTGCTCCTTGATGCGGGCGATATCCGCCTGTGTCATCCCTGGATCGAGCCCCTGTTGCGACAGGGGGCCGCCCGGGCTGATGCTCAGGATGACGAAGCCGATCATCGAAACGATCACCAGCAGCACGAGGCTCTGCGAAAGACGGCTGAGCAGGAATGCGCGCATTTGGCCCTCAGTAACGTGATAGTGCCATTGGATGGCCGCCGGCCTTCCCGAAAGTTGAGCGGCGGCCGCCGTGCTCAAGCCGTCCGATACCAGCTCGCGGCATTCCACGATTCTGTGCGGGTGTTGGGGTTCGGTACCACGCCTCGAATCGCGCTCTTGCACCCATGGACGGACGTGCTCTGGTACAGCGGCATGAAGGGCAGGTCGCGACGGACCAGTTCCTGGACCTTGTGGTAGATCGCACGCCGCTCATCGGGATCGAAGGAGCGGGCGCCCTTATCGAGAAGGGCATCGACTTCCGGATTGGCATACTGAGCGGTGTTCGAGCCACGACCGCCTTTCGCAGCAATTGCCCGCGAATGAAATCGATTCGTCACGTCCGGATCGGCGCCGATCAGATAGGTGATGCCCGCGAACATCGTATCGAACTGCGACTTGACCCAGAAATCGCCGAAGATCACCGCTGAGGGCAAGTTCGATATCGTCATCTCGATGCCGATCTCGGCCAGTGACTGCTTGAGGAATTGCTGAACCTGCTCGCGCAGATGGTCGCCTGATGTCGCCGAATTCGCGAAGGACAGACGCACCCCATCCTTGGCGCGGATACCGTCGCGCCCCGGCAGCCAGCCCGCCTTATCCAGGATCTCTCGCGCCTGCTTCGGGCTGAACTCCTGAACCGGCAGGTTCGGATTATGATAGAACGATTGCCGCGGCATGAAGGTTTCCGTGGCGTTCGGCACGCCATAATAGAGCCCTTCGAGGATCGCTTTCCTGTCGATGGCGGCATAGATCGCCTGGCGGACTGCAAGCTCTTTGAACTGCGGCCGCTCGAGGTTGAAATAGATCGTCTCGACCGAGGACCTCGGCACCAGCGTCACCACACGGTCCGGCAGCTTGCGGGCCTCCTGGTAATTGTCAGGCGTGATGTAAGCCTGACCGACGAGGTCGATGTCGCCACTCTTGAATTGAGTGTAGAGGACCGTGAGGTCAGGGATGTACTTGAAGACCAGTTGATTGATGTAGGGACCTTCGCCGAAATAGTCGGGATTGGCGACAAGCTCCAGATGGTCGCCTGCTACGCGTTTGCCCCATTTGAAAGCACCGGTGCCGACCGGAGCTTGATTGAAGGCGGCTGTGTTCGGGTCCGCCTCCTTCTCCAGGATATGCTTGGGGACGATGAAGGTTTCGGTCAGGAACGACAGGTAGGGCGCGAAGGCCTCTTCCATGCGCCAAGTGATCTCCTGTGGCGATACCACCGTGATGTCGCGGACGAGGGAATGACCCGCGGTACGCCAACTGCGGAATTTTGGGTTGGTGATGAGCTCGAGGGTGAATTTGACATCCTCGGCCGTGAAGGGAGCGCCGTCGTGCCAGCGAACGTTGTCGCGCAGGCGGACTCGCCATTTAAGGCCGTCCTCCGAGATACCGCCGTTCTTCTGGCTCGGGACCTCCGCGGCGAGATTCGGCTGGATGACGCCCTTGGGATCGACGCGGAACAGGGCATCGAAGACGGAGAAATGAACGCCATCGTCGACCTCGATCTTCACCATCAGGGGATTGAAGATCGTGGGCTCCTGGGAAAGCCCGACGATGATGCGGCCAGTCGGCTTTTCCGGACGAGTCTGGCCGTAAGCCGTCTTGCCGAGCAGGTTGGGCGCGAGCAGGCTGGCTGCCCCGCCCATGGCCATTACGCGCAGCGCGTCGCGTCGTGAGTAGCTCGAATTTCCAGAGCGTTTTGTCATCGTATCTCCCTCCAGATGGCGCTGTCCGCCGTGGCTCTCATGAATTTGCCGCTAAGGCCCGTGCGCCGCCCTGCTGCTCCCCGGGAATCGCTGCGACCAGTTCGCGCGTGTAGGCCGACTGCGGGCGCAGAAAAATCTGCGACGGCGGCCCGCTCTCGACGACCCGGCCCTTGTGCATGACCGCGATCTCATCACAGATTTGGCTGGCGACACGCAGGTCATGGGTGATGAAGATCATCGAGACGCCGGTCTCGCGCTGGATCTGGTCCAGCAGCTTGAGGATCTGCGCCTGGATCGACACGTCGAGCGCGGAGACCGCCTCGTCGGCAATCAGGAGCTTCGGCTTGAACATCAGCGCGCGGGCGATGCCTATGCGCTGACGTTGCCCGCCGGAGAACTCGTGCGGGTAGCGGCCGAAAGCTCCGGCATCGAGACCGACACGCGACAGCAGCGACCGTGCCTGGTCGCACGCCTTCGCGTAAGGCATTCCATGCGCGGCCGGACCTACGGTCAGGATCTGTCCAACCGTCGAGCGCGGATTGAGCGAGGCGAAGGGATCCTGGAAGATCATCTGGATTTGCGGCCGTAGCGGACGGAATTCGGCCTCCGAGAGCTTGGCGACGTCGCGACCTTCGAACAGGATCCGGCCGTCGTCGCTGTCGAGCAGCTTGATCAACAGCCGGCCCAGCGAGGACTTGCCCGAGCCGCTTTCGCCGACGACCCCCAACGTGCGTCCGGGCGCCAGATCGAACGATACTTGGTTCACCGCCGGCACGATCCGCTGTTTTCCGAACAGCGCGCTGCCACTGCGGTAGGTCTTCACCAGCCCCTCGACCTTGAGGATCGGCTCGTTGGCCGGAGCTTCCACAAGAGCACGGTCTTCGCCCGTCAAGTGCGGGACTGCTGCGATGAGGCGCCTTGTGTAGGGATGACTGGGCGACTGCAGCACCTGGGCAGCGCTGCCCTGTTCGACGATGTGACCCTTCTCCATGACCACGACATTGTCGGCGATCTCCGTGACGACGCCGAAGTCATGGGTGATGAACATGACGCTCATCCCCTTGCGGCGCTGAATGTCGCGGATCAGCTTGAGGATTTGCGCCTGGGTCGTGACGTCGAGAGCCGTCGTCGGCTCGTCCGCGATCAGGATGGCGGGCTCGAGGGCCAGCGCCATGGCGATCATCACCCGCTGCCGCTGCCCGCCCGAAAGCCGGAAGGGATATTGGTGATACATGAGCTGCGGATCAGGCAGACCCACTTCAATCAACAAGTCTATGGCCCGGCTGCGACGCGAGGCCGGCGTGCCGACGTCGTGGGCTGCCATCACCTCCTCGATCTGCGCGCCCACGGTCATCAGCGGGTTGAGCGCCGAGAGAGGATCTTGAAAGATCATCGAGACGACGCGGCCGCGCAGGCTACGGAGCTTGTCGGGCGAGAGGCCCACGATGTTCATTCCGTCCAGGTGAATCGCACCCGAAGGGATCCGGATCGCCTTCGGGAGAAGGCCCATGATCGCATTGGCGGTGACCGACTTGCCCGATCCGGATTCCCCGATGATACAGAGAATCTGTCCGCGCTTCAGATCGAAGGAGATGTTCTCGACGGCGTTGGCCCGCTCCATTCCTTCCGGCAAACTTGCGGTCAGCTCGCGCACCGACAGCGCGACATCGGCGGGACTTGCCACCTGGATGCCAGAGACCATGCGAGCACCCTCCTCTTTCAAGCCAGTGCCGTCATCTTGGTGCGGCCGGCGCCTTCGGCTCCTTGCGCCTCCACGCTCCCTCGACAGGTCAATAATTCGCCGCTCAACTTGCCATTCCTTCATTGGAGGCTGCGACATGATTCAGGTCTCTTCGCGCAAGAAGCAAGAGCTGTTGCTCGGAGCGCAGTGCCGACCTGATCGGCCAACTCGATCGAAGCGAACCTCAGACGGCATCCACGTCATGGCTTGATCGCTTCCGCGAAGGCCTGTTCATGGACACGGCTCATGAAAGTTGCCTCTATGGACTTGGCCGATCGATCAGTTGGTTCTGTCGATCTTGACGATTTCAATCACCGCGGAGTCGCCGAAAGCCGGCATCCGGGCAGCACGAACTTCTGAAAACGAAGTCCGATTTGGCATTTCAATCTGCGCCGCCGGGCCTGTCGTGACCCCTGCCACGAAGGCGCGCGACGGATCGCAGGAACACGTGCATCAGTCTCGCCGCCTGCAAGCTGCGACGCAAGCAAGGTGTTTTCGCAATATTAGCCTGCGTCAAAGGCAGTAAACCGCAGGATATTCGGTCTCACGACGAAAGTCCGCGGGGGCTGCCGCAATTCCTCGGTTACGCTACGGCGACCACCGGAGATCCCTGTCGGATGAGCGCGCCGCTCCTGCATATCGAATCCAGTCCGTCCCTTCCTCGTGAAGCGGACGTCGTCGTCATCGGCGGCGGCGTCGTAGGCGTGTTCACAAGCTACTATCTCGCGCGTCGCGGCCTCAAGGTTGCCTTGCTCGAGAAGGGCCGCGTCGCCGCCGAGCAGTCCAGCCGCAACTGGGGATGGTGCCGCCAACAGAACCGCGACGCACGCGAGCTGCCGCTTGCGACCAAGAGCCTCGATCTCTGGGAACGAGTTGCCCAGGAAACGGGTGAAGACACGGGCTTTCGCCGCTGCGGCCTGTTGTATTTGTCGAACGACGAGAATGAGCTGGCGGGCTGGGCCAAGTGGGGGGACTTCGCCAGGACCGTTGGCGTCACGACGCATATGTTGAGCTCGGAAGAGGCGAGCGGTCGGGGCAAGGCGACGGGTCGTAAGTGGAAGGGCGGCGTCTTCTCACCGACAGACGGGACGGCGGACACTTCAAAAGCCGTCCCCATCGCCGCGCGTGCGATCATGGCGGCAGGCGGTACCGTGCACCAGCTCTGCGCCGCGCGCGGCATCGAGCTCAGCGCCGGTCGGGTCAGCGGGGTGGTGACCGAGGCCGGCACGATCCGGACGAAAACGGTGGTGATGGCGGGAGGCGCGTGGGCTTCTTCGTTCTGCAACCAGCTTGGAATTCGTTTCCCTCAGGCATCGGTGCGCCAATCCATTCTCGCCGTGGCTCCTGGTGCAGCCGGCCTGCCTGATGCTCTGCACACTGCGCAGCTGTCGCTCACACGGCGCGGCAACGGCGGATACACGCTCGCCATCAGCGGGCGCGCGCGAGTCGATCCGACGCCGCAGCAGGTCAGGTTCGGCCGCGAATTCCTCCCCATGTTCGCCCGCCGCTGGCGAAGCCTCAGCCCCGGGGCCTTCGAGGGCATGCGGCAGGGCCATGAGACGCTGGCTAAATGGGGACTGGATGAGGTGACCCCGATGGAGCTGAATCGAACGCTCAATCCCCGCCCCGACATGAGGCAGATTCGGCTGACGCATCGACGCGCGTGCGAGCTGGTTCCTGAGCTGCGGCACCTCGCCATCTCAAGCGTCTGGGCCGGCTACATCGACAGCACACCGGACGGCATTCCGGCAATCGGCGAAGTTGAATCCATTCCAGGCTTCATCCTCGCGGCGGGGTTCAGTGGCCACGGCTTCGGGATTGGGCCCGGCACCGGGCACATGATCGCCGACATCATCACCGGTCGGGCACCGATCGTCGACCCGCGTCCCTACAGGCCGGAACGGCTGAGAATGAGCGCCTGGGGCAAGGTCAGCGAGTTCTGAATTGCAGTTTCCGCCTCGTTGGGAAAAGCTGCTGGTTGATGCTATGAAGATGCATATGACGCTGAAGGCTCAAAGCCCCGACGCCGTTGTCGGCCCCATCTGATGGCATTGCTATGAAGCTCGATAAGATTGACATCAGGATTTTATGCGAACTGCAGAAGAACGGGCGCATTTCCAACGTCGAGCTCGCAGAGCTGATAAATCTTTCGCCGAGCCCGTGCCTGATGCGCGTCAAGAGGCTCCAGACGGAGGGCTTCATCACCGGCTATTCCGCCCAGATCGATGTTGCCAAGCTCGGACAAACTCTGACGGTCTTCGCTGAAATCACCTTGAAAAATCACCGGCAGATCGATTTCGCGCGCTTTCTCACGACGATTGAAAAGATCGATTCCGTCGTCGAGTGCCATCTCGTTTCGGGCGGATACGACTATCTCGTCAAGTTCATCACGGCGGGGATCAGCGAATACCAGGCGGTCATGGAACGCCTGGTCGAGATGGATATCGGTATCGACAAGTATTTCAGCTTCGTCGTGCTGAAGTCCCCGATCGTGAAATCCCATCTTCCGCTCGAAAGCATCTTCAATGGCTAACAACTAAGACAACGGCGCCGGCAGCGCGGTGATCATCCCTTCATCGCCGCACGGACGTCCTTGTCTTCGAGCGTATGGTCGAGCGTAGTCTTTGTCCGCTCAATAATGCCATCGATGTCGTCATCGGTGCAGCACAGCGGCGGCGCATAGCCCAGCACGCCTTGCGCAAAAGCGCGGATCACGAGACCATTGTCCCATGCGCGGTCGAAGATGCGGCGCGCCGCGTCGGCTTCCGCCGGCAGAGGCGTCTTGAGCTCCTTGTCAGTCACAAGCTCGATTGCAGCCAGCATGCCGCGACCGCGGACATCGCCGACGAGCGGATGATCGGCAAGCGCGCGAAGACCTTCCATCAGGCGGTGCCCGGCCTTCCGGCCGTTTTCCAACAGGCCGTTTTCATAGAGATCAAGGCACGCGAGCCCAACGGCTGCGCTGACGGGATGCGCGGAATAGGTGTAGCCGTGGCCGACGGCCGCCTTGCCGGCACCGTCGGCAATCGTGTTGTAGACGCCGTCGGACATGAGAACGGCCCCCATCGGCACGTAGCCCGAGGTCAGCCCCTTTGCCGTGGTCATGAGATCCGGCACGACATCATCTTCCTCGCAGGCAAAGAGCGGACCGACACGGCCAAAGCCGGTGATGACCTCATCGGCCACGAACAGAATATCGTGCTCCTTGCAGACCGCATGCATGGCCTTGAGCCAGGACGGCGGCGGAACGAGGACGCCTCCTGACCCCTGTATCGGCTCGACATAGAAGGCGGCGACGCGTTCGGCGCCGAGTTCGGCGATCTTCGCCCGCAAGGCCGCGACCGACGCCGCAATGATAGCCTGGGGATGCGAACCGACAGGGTTGCGATAGGCGTAGTGGGACGGAATTTTGTGCTGCCAGTTGTATGGCACTCCAAAGCCCGTATGAAAGGCCGGCAGCGCAGTCAGGCCAGACCCTGCCGTCGATGATCCGTGGTAGCCAGACTCCACGGAAATGAACTGGTCCTTCTGCGGCCTCCCTTTGGCATGATAGTAGTACCTGATGAACCGGATTGTACTGTCGACGGCATCGGAGCCACCCAGCGTGAAGTAGACATGGTTCAGATCGCCAGGCGCCAACTCAGCCAACCTGGCCGCCAGCCGGATCGCCGGGTCCGAGCCCAAACCGAAATAGCCTGTCGCATAAGGCAGCTCCTGCAGCTGTCGCGTAGCCGCTTTAACGATGCTGTCCTGTCCGTAACCGGCATTGACACACCATAGACCCGCAAAGCCGTCCAGCAATTGGCGTCCCGAGACATCGGTCAGCGTCGCGCCCTTGCCTGACTTCAGCACGCGGACGCCCGTCGCCTCGTGGCTGCGATAAGAAGAGACCGGGTGAATCAGATGCGCGCGATCGAGCTCAATTAGCGAGTTGCTCAACATATTGTCCTCCAGATCGGCCGCGATGTTTGTGCGAACAGCCCGTTGTGTCCGGGCTCAACATAAGTTGCCGAAGACAGCACTTGCTCCCAGGCATGACACGGACGGAGGGCGTTTTGACTTTGATTGGGCACCACTGCGGCATGTTATGCCGGCATGGTGCGGCGACGGATCGAGGCTAAACGGGGAGAGCCGTCGTCGCGCAACTCTCTGCCACGGCTCCGATGCGATACGACACAATCTGCTCCCGACCACCGCGACATCGGCGCTTTATCTCGCCGGTTGCTCGCTAGGCTGTGTGTCGTACCGGCTAGCGGTGCGAGATCGCAAGGATTGGAGCTATGGCGACATTCAGACCGAAATACATCACCTTCGACTGCTACGGGACGCTGACAAATTTCGACATGGCCGGCGCCGCGACCCGTGTCTACGGCTCGGAGCTTTCTGCCGCGGCGATGGCAAAGCTCATCAAGGACTTTTCAGCCTATCGCCTGGACGAGGTTCTCGGCGCCTGGAAACCGTACTTCGAGGTCGTGCACAACGCGCTGGAGCGCGCCTGCAAGCGCAATGGCGTCGTCTTTAAGCCGGAGCATGCCCAGCGCATCAATGAAGAGATCCACACGTGGGGTCCACACGCCGACGTGCCGGCTGGTCTGGCCAAGGTTGCCAAGCAGATTCCGCTGGTCATCTTGTCGAACTCCATGAAGAACCTCATCATGTCCAACGTGGAGAAGCTCGGCGCTCCCTTCCACACGGTCATCACGGCCGAGGAGACTGGCGCCTACAAGCCGCACATGAAAGGCTTCGAATACATGTTCGACAAGCTGGGCTGCGGCCCGGAAGATATCACTCACGTCTCCTCCTCGTTCCGCTACGATCTGATGACCGCCTACGATCTGGGCATCAAGAGCAAGGTATGGGTGAACCGCGGTCACGAGCCGGCGAATCCCTTCTATGAATACACCGAGGTCTCGAGCATCGGTGGCTTGGCTGCCGCAGTCGGCCTGGAGCCTCTTCGCAAGAGCGCCTGAGCGCTGTCTTTTCGGGATCCCTCACGACGCTTCAGTTCTTGTAAAACTTCAATAGAGATCTGCGCTGGTCAAGGAAAAGGGGGCGGTTCAGCCGCCCCCTTTCTTATTTCAGATCCGATGGACGCTCAGTCCAGGCCGCCGACATGGAGCGCCTTGCTCTCGAGATATTCTTCTATCCCGAGCTGAGATCCCTCGCGTCCCAATCCAGACTGTTTGACACCGCCGAAAGGCGCGACCTCCGTCGAGATCAGGCCGGTATTCAGGCCGACCATGCCGAACTCAAGCGCTTCGGCAACACGCCAGGAACGCTTCAGGTTTTCAGTGTAGAAATACGCCGCAAGGCCGTACGGCGTGCCATTGGCGATCGCAATCGCCTCCTCCTCCGTCTCGAAGCGGAAAAGCGGTGCGACCGGCCCGAACGTCTCTTCGGACGCCAGGAGCATCTCAGTCGTCGCGCCGCCGAGCACGAGTGGCCGGGCATATTGCCGACCTTCCGGCACCGCCTCACTCTCCGAGATGATCTTTGCGCCCTTGTCCAGGGCATCCGTGACGTGCCGCTTGATCTTGTCGATCGCCGCGCCGTTGATCATCGGACCGATTGTGACCCCCTCTTCGGTACCTGCGCCGACCTTCATTTTCGCGACCTTCCCGGCGAGCTTCTGTGCAAAGGTATCGTAGACGCCTGATTGCACGAGAATGCGATTGCAGCAGACGCATGTCTGTCCGCCGTTGCGGAACTTCGACGCAATCGCGCCCTCGACGGCCCGGTCGATATCGGCATCGTCGAAGACGATGAACGGCGCATTGCCGCCGAGCTCGAGGCTGAGCCGCTTGATGTTGTCGGCGGCGCCTTTCATCAGCAGCCCGCCGACGCGGGTCGATCCCGTGAACGAGATCTTGCGGACGGTCTCATTGGCCATCAGCTCCTTGCCAATGTCCGCGGGCATGCCCGTCACGACGTTGATCACGCCAGGTGGAATTCCTGCCCGCTCCGCCAGCACACCGATCGCGAGGGCCGAAAACGGCGTGAATTCAGAGGGCTTGATGACGACGGTGCAGCCCGCAGCCAGCGCGGGCGCCACTTTGCGTGTAATCATCGCGTTGGGGAAGTTCCAGGGCGTAATGATCCCGCAGACGCCGACCGGTTCTTTCAGAACCAGAATGCGGCGATCGACCGTGGGTGACGGGATCGTCGATCCGTTGATCCGGCGCGCCTCTTCCGCAAACCATTTGACGAATGATGCCCCATAGCGGATTTCGCCGAGCGATTCCGCCAGTGGCTTGCCCTGCTCGAGCGTGAGCAGAAGAGCCAAATCCTGCTCATGGTGTCGCATGAGCTCATACCAGCGCTCCAGCAGGGCGGCACGCTCTGCATGGGCCTTGGTCTTCCAATGCTTGAATGCAGCGGCCGCAGCGTTGATGGCAGCCCTCGTCTCCTCGCACCCCATATCCGGGATGGTGCCAAGAACTTGCTGGCTGGCAGGATCGATGACATCCACCGTCGCCTTCGCACTCGCGTCGCGCCAGTGGCCGCCGATCAGTCCCTGCTGGCGAAACAGATCCTTGTCTTTCAATGCAACCATGTATTTGTTCCCTTGCCCTTGGGGTCAAACCGCCATCACTGCTGGATATGCGATTGGCGAGACAAAGCCGTCTCAACCGAGCGATACAGCACCGCGCCGCGCGCCGCATTTTTCATCGAGAAGGAAGCGTCTGATGGCGTCGAATCCGGTCAGACGGTATCTCGAAAGTCGATTGTTCTGGCCGTCGTTCAGTGAAGCCGCCGTCAGGCACCGTGCTCAGTCATAATGGCAGACATAAATCTTTCGCACGGTCTCGATCGTGCGCCAGACCCCGACAAAGCCCGGCTTCATCACAAAGCTGTCGCCGGCGCGGAAAGTCTTCGTCTCGCCACCCTTTTCCTCGATTTCGATAAGACCCGAGATGATGTGGCAGAACTCGAAGGTGGTGCCCTTGATCGAATGGGTCTCGCCGGGGGTTGCCTCCCAGACGCCCGTCAGCACTTTCTCACCCTTCGAGGCGTCCTGCGCCCAGGTCTTGAAGGACGGATTGCCCGAAATGAGCCGTTCGGGATCCGGCACGGCCTTCTTCGGTGCGAAGTCCGGATTGGTGTCGATGGCGATCAGAAGTGACATGGCATCTTTCCTGTTAGTAGCCGAGCGTTCGATCGACGAGGCCGATCGGATTTCGTCCGGCGCGGTGGCGCCGGATGTTCTGTATGACGGATTGCGCGGCCGTATGCGGCTGCGTCACGGACGCGATATGCGGCGTGATGATTACCTTCGGATGCGACCAGAGCGCATGGGCTTCCGGCAGCGGCTCGGGATCGGTCACGTCGAGCATCGCTGCGGCGAGGCGCCCGCTGTCGAGTGCTTCGATGAGTGCGCCCTGGTCAAGCTGCGGACCGCGGCCGACATGAAGCAGCCTTGCTCCAGCCGGCAGGAGAGAGAACAGTTGTGCGTTCAAGATGCCGCTTGTTTGCTCCGTCAGGGGCAGGAGACAGACGAGAATGTCCGTTCCTTTCAGGAAGCTGCCAAGCTGACCATCGCCGTGGAAGCACGCGACGCCCTCGATCTTCTTGTTGCTGCGGCTCCACGCGGCAAGCGGAAATCCAAACGGCTTGAGGCGATCAATCGCAGCTTGCGCCAACATGCCGAGGCCCAGAAAGCCGACGCGCCGATCGGCAGCCTGGGTCGTTGCAAGAGCCTGCCATAGGCCTCTTCCCTGCTGCTCCCGATAGGCAAGCATCTCGCGATGGAGTGTCAGCACCCCAAGCACGACATACTCCTGCATCATGCATATGATGCCATCCTCGACCATGCGCACGAGCTTGACGTGGCCAGGTATGGTCTCTGGCTTGAACTGGTCGACCCCGGCGCCGATGGAAAAGAGCATTTCCAGATTTCGAAAGCGTGAGACGTCGTCTGGCGCGTTCCAGGTTATTAGGTACTGTATCTTTTCCGGCTCGAAGCATTCGCTGGAATGATAGAACCCGAGATCAGGGAGCTCGCGCGCAAAGGCCTGCCGGAAAATAGCCGCCCGAGCAGCATCGGAATTGAAAAGGAACGCCATCGACGTGGTCCTCTCAGGTCCTCGCCCGGGATGCGGCGCGTTGAGACCGGCATGGCCGGCCACCGAGGGCTGGAAAGGCGGCGAGCCCTCCAGCGAAGCCTTCAACGTTCACTGGGGCTCACCCTGCGTGCTGTTGCCGGATATCGATAGGCGGCAACCAGTAGCTTTCCCTGCTGAATCGAGTTGCACTGGCGGCGAAACATTCCGAATACCGCCTGCCAAACAGGCGAAACCTGCTGGCGTTCCGCGCTATGCTGCTGCAAAAGAGGGCTTGTGCGGCACGCAGCAGAAGGCCGGCGGGCATAGGCCGCAGGCTTTGAGCCCCGCAAAGGAATGGATGAGCTAAATGGGACGAACGGTACGCGTGAAGTCCTTTGAACTGATGGCCAAGGACATCAACGACGTTGATGTGAAGCTGCTCCACGCGCTTTCGATCGGTGTCGGCTGGCCGCATCGCCCCAAGGACTGGGATTTCCTGCGCCGCGCCGGCCACGGCATCGTCGCCGTTGATGGCATAGACCGCGTTTTCGGCAGCGCGATGTGGTTCCCTTATAGCCAGGAATTCGCGACGATCGGCCTGGTGATCACATCGCCTCGAACCCAGGCACAAGGTACTGGCCGCTGGCTCATGGAACAGGTTTTCGAGCGGTGCGGCGACCGAAATTTGGCCCTCAACTCAACCCATGCCGCCTATCACCTGTATCTGTCGCTGGGGTTCACGAAGGAAGCCACCGCATATATGTGGCAGGGAGAACTCGTCTCACCACCTCCGCCGGTGCCGGCTCTCGACGGTGAATTGACTTCACTGTCCACGGCGAGCATCGGAGAGATCGCGGCACTGGATGAGCGCGCCTTCGGAACTAACCGGCAGAAGCTGCTCGCATTGCTTTCCGATGGCGCGTCAATCTCCGTCTTGCGCCGCGGCGGAGAGGCCGTCGGTTTTTCGATGAAGCGCGAATTCGGGCGCGGTCATGTGATCGGCCCGATCGTCGCCAGCAACGATTGTGACGCGATCCATCTCACCGCCGTGCATCTGAGGGATCTCGCGGGACAATTCGTCCGCGTCGATACGCGGGAGCAGACGGGTCTGTTTGCCGACTTCCTTCAACAGAGCCGCCTCGCGATCACCGAGACCGTCACGACGATGTCTAAGGGCCGGCCATTCCTGAACCGCAAGGAAAATGAGCCATGGGTGTACGGGCTGGCCGGTCACGCTTTGAGTTGAGGCTATGAAGCGAGCTCGGTAAGAACGGGTGCCAACGGTGCCGATCGCGACCCTACAGAGATGGGCCGTGGCCAGGGCGACCAGCAGATGGACGAGTCGCTCGCGAAACGGACCCAAGCGCACGAAATCGTCGTTTGGCGTACAAAACCGCGCAAATGGCGGAGAGAGTGGGAGTCAAACCCACGATCTTCGATCATTACGCGTCGAACAGCTGAGATTGCAAGTAAGCACCCGCCGGCCTGCTGCCCTCGGAAATCCAGATTTTGCAAATGCGCCACAAGCCTGCTCACGTTGGCTGTGGTGAGATTTTTCTTGATCTCGCGGTGCACACATCGGGCCCACGCGGCCCTCTAACCAATTGAAAAACTTAAACTCTCGCTCCAATCCATCATCGGAGCGACCGAGCTGCTGCCCACTGATGCCGGTTGGCAGCAGAAATCGCGCCGGGCAATGGCAGCAACTCAAGAACCCGAACTCTTAGTGATGACTCGGGTGAGCCCATCGCATCGCCAAGTTCCGGTTGATCGCTGCTCAAAAGCCCGTTTGAAAAATCAGCTGCTCAAACGGTTTTTCTCGCCAAGTCATTGATTTGTTTGGTGGGCGCACCAGGGCTCGAACCTGGGACCCGCTGATTAAGAGTCAGCCTTGGGTTGAGAACAATCAATGACTTGCTGGTCGCACGACCGGGCTTATCCGACTGAAAGTGGGCGTTCGTCGCACGATCAAAGTGCTGCATTTCACCGGCTACCATCCGCGCGGTCGGAGCATCCGCGGGGTAAACCCTGGCATCTGGTTGGCGCCGTATCTCTTGCAAGCTACCGTTAGAGCGGCTCACGCGACGGATTGGACCCTTTTCCGTTCCGATTGATCGGATCCTCGGGTACCCTCATTCCGCCGCGTCGGCGGAACTGGCGGAGTTGATAGATTGGCTGCATGGAGAGCGGAGATGGGCCGGCTCGATAAGCAGATGGATCCGTTCCACCCTGCCGCGCATCTGACGACGGCGGATCGCGTCCCCGACAATCCTGGGCTTGAGCAAGTCGACACGTCGTCGTCCGTTGAACCGGCCCGAGAGAAGGCCGCCTCGTCGCCCGCGCATTTTGGGTCGGGCCGGGCGGGGACCGGCGTAACGGGCTCTACCAATTGGATCGACCGAGCACGTCGCATCTGGCGACGCCATCTCCAGCGCGATCAACTCCCCCGAACGACCGGGGGATCGACGGGAAACTTCGAGCGCTGGTTGATCGCACTGCTGAGCGTCGGCTTCGTCGTGAGTTGCGTTTGCGCCATCATTGTCTTCATGCAGGTCAACGCGCGCAAATTGGAGATCGCGACACTGCAACGTGATATCATCGCACTCAAGCTGCGCGTAGCCAGGCTCGATCAGATCGCAAGCACGAATGAGATGCGCGAAAAGGCAAGCAGTGGAATACCCAAACCGCCGTCGGAGATCCAAGCCGACCAGGCTCCGCTCATCCTGTCACGTGAAGAGATTCAGCTTGTCCGAGACTATATCAAGCCTGCACCAGTTGCTGGCCCCGCGACTGAGACGACAAAGGTCGGCGATCCCGTCGTGGGAGAAACCGTTCCCTTTTCCTCTCCGATCACGGACAAGGTGCGGAAGCTGCTCGGCGCGAGATTTACCGTTCGCAATGGCGTTGTTGTCATCGTCCGCAGCGGCAGCCGTCACGCTGATGCTGTGATTGGGCCCAATTGACGGGAACTGGCCGCGATTGCAGTAGTCGATCGCCCTCTTAAGGCTGGTTGTTTGGTGGTCTTTCAATGAACCGCCGGCTGCCATTGAGAAGCTCGAGGTTATTGGCGATAACCGGGTTGCCTGGGTCGAGCGAATAGGCCTTCTCAAACTTTCGGCGCGCCGCACTCAGATTGCCGCGCAGCATGTACGAATATCCCTGGTCATTCAGGACCTGCACGGTTTCGCCGCCCAGCCGGATCGCTTGGGCATAGGCCTGGTCAGCCAGATCAAACCGACGTATCCGATCATAGCTCGCCGCGAGTCCAACCCAGGCCGTCACGTCCTTCGGCGATTTCTCGACCGCATCCCTGAAATAGCGATTAGCTAACCCGTAGCTGCCGCGGTTGAAATGCTCCAAGCCCAGCCGTACCGGCTCGTCCGAGGGATAATATTTGACGTCGGTCGGCTCCTGCACCGGGTCGCCGCCAGGCGGCTCGACGGGAGCGACGACGGCAGCCTGCCTAAGCGTATGATCACACCCCGCAAGGCCGATCCCCAACCAGCAACAGGTCAGCATGAAGATGATACGTCGCATAACCCCTTGGTCCCCCGCACGTCGCAGCAACTTCACTGCGCCGTTCGCAAACAACATCGCCAAAACCACGCACTAAAAATCGTTACCTGCCGCCTACGCCTACTCCGCCGACCGGCACTGATACTCCTGTAGTCGATCCAGCCCCCAATCCTTCTATGTTGACGTTCTGGGTTGGGGCAGTCCGCACGCCCATTTGTTTCGTCGCATCGCCAATGTCGGGAAGCTGATCCACTGGCTGTTTCGTGTTGCCATAGCGAGTCACGGCGGCGCCCACGCGCCGGGCGTCGTGCACGATCCTGCGATCACCGACGTTTCGCGGCCATGGATGGATTGTGTGGGTGACCGCGTTGACCTCCTTGGCATTGCCGGCACTCATCGTGATGGTGTCTGAACGCTGGAAATAGCGGTCCACCTCGTCATGACCGGCCACCCCGTAACATCCCCCGAGCAGCAGCGGTGCGAACAGAGCCAGATACCTGATGGTCATCTCCCGCTTCCTTCTCAGTTGAGCGTTTTTACGACGGGCTGGTTCGCAACAGCCGGTGCCGGAATGGTCGCAGTGATCTCGGGAGCGATGATGTGACCATAAGGTCCTTTAACGTCGCCGCCGGAGTTAACGTAGTCATTGTAACGCTTGCGGACTTCCATCTGGCCATTGAGGAAGAAATCGACGTCGTTGGCCGGAAGGCGAGAGTCGAGCGGCGACGCCAGTTGCTGACCCGGTGCGGCCGGTGCGACCAGGCGCGGCGTCACGATGATGACGAGATCGGTTTCCTCCTGCTGGTACGACTTGCTGCTGAACAAGGCTCCGAGCACAGGCACGGAGCCGATCCAGGGCAATTGCGAAACGTCCTGACGGTTGCGGGTTTGCAGCAAGCCGGCGATCGCAAAGCTCTGGCCGTCCCGCAGCTCCACCGTGGTCCGTGCATCGCGGCGGGTCAACGCCGGAACTGTCGTCCCCTGAATCGTCACTGCATTGGCGAAATCAAGCTCGCTGACCGACGGCTCCACCCGAAGGTTGATGACCCCCCGCGAGAGCACGGTAGGGACAAAGGCCAGCTCGACACCGAACTTCTTGTAGTCGATGGTGATGGTCGGAAAGCCGGCTGCGGTCGTGTTCGGAATCGGCACTGGAAACTCACCACCGGCCAGGAAGCGCGCTGCATCTCCGGAAAGCGTGGTCAAGTTCGGCTCGGCCAACCTGCGAGCCAATCCTTTGGTTTCCAGCGCAGAGATCAACAAGTCCACCGAACCGCCATTGCTGGTTCGGACGATGCTGGTCAACAAGCTTCCGAACGGGATCGGAGCTATGCCGCCCGCTGTGCCAAGAAGCGTACCAGCTGTTCCGAGTAACGGCAGGCTACCGGTGGGGGAAGCACCGACTTGGCCGCCGCCAACGCCCAGGGGGCTATTAGCGGTGTTGATACCACCAATCGGTCGCCGGCCCGCCGTAGTGCTCAAATTGCCACGTCCCGTATTCGCGACGTTGGTCCCGTTGGCATTCGCTGCGTACAGGTTCACACCGAGGTCGCGGCCGGCATCCCGGGTGACCTCGAGAAACCGCACCTCCAGCATCACCTGCTGCGGCGCCGCGACACTCATCGCGTTGACGACGGTGCCCCCCTTCGCGACCGTGCTGGTGGCGATCGCCATGGCCCGCTCGGCCGTAACCGCATCGGCGGCCGTTCCGCTGAGTACCACCTGGCCCTCGGAAGCCGAGACGCGGATCCCGTGCCCGCCAGTGCTGCTGCGGATGTTCTGCTGGAGATTGCCGGTATCGATCACGACCTCGACGTCGAGGATGCCGATCTGCTTCATCGAGGAGTCGAGCAGGATGACGTTGGTGGTGCCGGTCTGCTTGCCCTGGACGTAGATCAGGTGATCGCTGAGCGACTTCACGTCCACAATGTCGGGCGAGCCGGCCACGATAGTTGCGAAAGCCGTATCGACCTTGAAGGTGCGTGACTTGTTGACCACCACCTTGACCCGCTGGACGTCGTTCATTTCGCTGACGAAGACGCCGCCGCCGGAGAAGCCCCGCCGGTCTGCCGCCATCGCGCGGTCAGCGGACGCAAAGGAGGCGAGCGCCGCGCCAAGACCCATCACGCTGAAGGCGAGAAGCTCCCTTATCTTACCTGAAATGCGATCGCCACCCATTCGAGTCCCCCAACTGCGATCCGCGGCTCCCCCGCAAATCTACGTGCTCGACATCCCCAATAGTTCCCCTCTGCGCACCACGCCGCAGAGCTTACAAGATGTCCGACTACAATTCGTTACTTCGCGTTTCCAAGATCATCGTCCTTGATGCTGCCTGCTTGCAAGAAGAGACGCTTCCCGCACAGCCTCAAGTGGCAAAGAAAACTTTCCAATGTTGCGGGCGCGCATCATTTCTCTCTGCAGCTCCGTTCAGAACTGCTGCAGCACGACCACGTTTGCGCGAGATTCCGTCGTGGCTCACGATCGAACGGCGTCGGCTCGTCGTCTCCAAACGGCACTTGGCCAGGCTCAGATTGCTTTGGCGCAGTTCGATTCCGAGGGGTTTGTCCAGCTCGAGCACCGACCCGAGGCGATGTCGGCCAAGATGGGTAAGGCACGTTGCCATATTTTGCCTAAAAGGGAATCTGCGTTGACGCGCTCGGCGCATTGAGTGCTGTGCCCCATATCGGCATCAGCATGGTGAAGCCGGCTTGAGAAGCGGTCACGGTCAAGTTGCTGCCGCTGGATGCCACGCTCAGCGTCGGCGTGAGACCGCCGCGATACAGGAACGGCGCGGCAGTCTGTTTAGCGGTCGTGGACATCGGATCGCCCCCGCAGATTGACGGCGACTGAGGCGGGCTTTGAAGCAAGGCGGGCGTGTAGCAGCTGATCATGACCGCTCGGGCCCCGGCGCTCGCGAGCGTCCGCAAGGACTGCATCGTGATCGCATAGCGTCCGAGATCGAAGATGGCGAAGATCAACATAAAAAGGGACACAAAGGCGAGGATGAACTCGAACGATGCGATGCCCCGCTGATCGAGCTTTCTCATCACTGCACCAAGCGGACAACTTGGGTGTAAGGGACGGTGACCGGATTACATCCATCCGTGCTCAGGAAGCCGCCACCGCCCATGGTGAGTGTCTGGGCGATCACTTGTGAACAGGTCGTATTGGTACTTTGTGTCGCTCCGTTCCAGGTCACGTCGACATGCGGGAAATACATCGCACCACCCAGCCTTACCGTACCGCCGGTGATGTTGACTTTATTACTGCTCTTGCTCGGCGCCTGATCATCAATCAG
The DNA here is from genome assembly GCF_044909005.1 of Bradyrhizobium sp. USDA 223. NCBI lineage: Bacteria > Pseudomonadati > Pseudomonadota > Alphaproteobacteria > Hyphomicrobiales > Nitrobacteraceae > Bradyrhizobium > Bradyrhizobium sp. USDA 223. The sequence goes on along the minus strand of NZ_JBIYDR010000001.1, from coordinate 820,905 downwards.
AACGCCGTTCAGATCGGAAGAGAAGGTGTTGGTGTAGGGAGCGGACAGCTCAACGCTGGCGCCGCCAGAGATGGAAATGCTCGAATCCCCGAGTAATACCAGAGTGACGCCTTCGCCCGTGCCTGCCGGTGGCCAGGGTCTACAGGCATTGCAGGTGATGGTTCCGCCATTGAACTTTATTGTCCCATTGTAGAAAAAGTACGTGCCCGGACTAAAATCCACCGTGTCCCCGGTCGTGCACGTTAGGTTGCGGTACAGGTTAGTGCTGCTCGGCGGAGTGTTGGGCGTCAACGTACCACTGCATGCCAAATCGTTTGGCCTTCCGCTCGATGTCAAGCTATTGAACGATTGGCTATCCAATTTGCTGAGCGGATTGTTGGCGTACGGCATGAAATAGTTGTGCGTGACGCCGGGATCGGCGCAGGTGCTGGCTGGACTACAGCCCGTTACGCCCAAGACGGCCCACCCCGAACCGGTGAAAGAGGCAGTGCTGGCAAACTGTACACTGGCATCCGACATTATCGGGCAGCCCGTGCCGTTGTTGCTGACGTTACCGGCAATTTTAAGCGCCCCTCCGCCGCCGTTCGGATCAGGTCCGAGCGCCAAGGCGCACACCTTGCTCGGCAGTTCGACCAGAGCGATGGCTTGGGCGGGGATGTTGACGGTCGTCAAACCCAGCACTGCCGATAAGTAGGCCGGCTGTTGCTGACTGACGAGGGCGCGAACGGCGTTACCGCCGCCTCCTGCGGGCGGCGCTGTGAACGCACCCGCACTGTAGCTGCCGATATCGATCTGCACGGCGCGCGAGATTCCTGCTGGAAGGCTTGTCGCACAGTTGGTGCCCGGATAGGCCGTGTCACCGGAGTTGCAGAACCCGTTCTGCGCCGCGAATTCCTTTGCTTGATAATCCACTGATGTATCGCAGAGCACACCAGCATTGTCGCATGCAAGTCGCAGGGCGCCCGAGTAGGCCGCTGCATCGGCGGCATTCTGCGCGTGCTGCCTGGTGACGTACCACGATCCCGCCTCGGCCCCGAGTGCGACCACGCCGATGAGCGGAATCAGCGCGATCACTGTCGCGAATGCGGCCGAGCCTCGTCTGGAACGGAGCAGACTGCGCATGAGAACACCTACTGGAAACGTTCGGAGTAAGGCAGCGTGTACGTGCAACTGCTGGGGCACAGCACCGACGTCAACACAATCGGGGCCAAAGTGACGGTCGTCGAAAACGTAAAGTACTTGGGAGTCAAACCAAGGTTGCCGGAGTTGCAAGCTGTGCTTCCGCACATGACCTGGATGTTGCCGATGGTATGCCCGGCGACCGTTGTCTGCAGCGTCGACACCCAGGTCCCCGGGTTCGCCGGGTCGGGCGGACTCTTGTATTGAATGTATTGTCCGAATGAGCGCAAGGCCGACCACGCAGAGATAAACCGGAAGCCCGCGGCAGCGACGTCGGCGAGCGGCATCAGCAGGAACGACACCATGAAAATGTAAACGATGACTGTCTCAAACGCGACGGCGCCGCGCTGATCGGCGACGAAGGACCCTCTACGATACGCGCGCCTGCCTCCACGGGGACTTGCCACGTGCGATCGCGTCACCCGAGCCGCAGCGATCTGAACCATGTCCACCACAATCCGGCCACGCATAGCCGCTCACCAAACGTAAGGAATCACTCGCCAACGTGATGCTTCGTAACTCGAATATTCAGGGCAATTGCGCCGAAGCAGGTCTTCCTCGTAAAGGATTCGGCAGACCTGAATGCCGATATGCAGGACCAGGACGATCACCGTGACCGGTGTCAGGTATTGCAGCACGACGCCCAGCACCACGATTTCTTCTGCGACATAGAGCGGGTGCTTGATCCATCGATACGGACCGGTCTGGACCACCGAGCGCGCCTGTGGCACCAGGCTGAACGACCGACCCAGATGTCGGATGGTGACAAGCATCATGATCGTGCCGACCAGCACGCAGGCGGTCGATGCCAGGTTGGGCAGCGTGTCGTCGGTTTTGCCGAGGAAGCTGATCGTCCATGGCAGATAGCTGCCGACGAAGGCAGCTATTCTTGGAAGCAGGCCATCGGCATGCGCCTTTGCCGGTGAGCGCGTCATGATCAACAGTGCCAGGAGCATGTAGAAGATGCCGAGGCAAAAGCTCGACAAGAGCGAGGGCCATGGATCGTGCAGCGACGCCCCAATCCTGACGGCGACGCAAAGAGCCAGCAACAAGAACCACAAGCTGCCAAGCAGCCGCATGATCCGGTCGTAAGATCCGCTCTTGGAGAGGGCAATTGTGGTCATGGCTACTTTCCGAAGCTGGCGAACGAACGCACGAGGTGAAGAACGGGACTTCCCCCCATGATGACGAACATGGCTGGGAGCAGGAACAGCACCATCGGAATGGTCAGCTTGGCGCCCAACTTGTGCGCCCTTTCTTCCAGCTTGGTGATGCGTTCCCGCCGCAGGTCGAGCGCGATACTGCGCAGCGCCTGGCCCAACGGCGTTCCGTACTGCAAGCTCTGGCTGATCATCGTGCCAAACCGGCGAAGACCATCCGAAGTGACCGCCAAGTTCTCGAATGCTTCGACGCGACTTGGCAGTATCCGGAGATCATCAAGGAGTCGGTGCAGCACCCAGGCCATGGCAGGATTGGTCGACTTCATTTCTTCGGCGACCCGCCCCAGCCCGCTTTCCAGGCCCATTCCCGCCTCGCTGCACACGATCAGCAAATCGATCATATCCGGCGTACCCAGCCGAATGGCAGCATCAAAGCGCCGCTTCATCACCGACAGAGCCAATCGCGGACCCAAGATTCCGATCACCACACCCATCAGCGTGAAGACCAGCACGTCGGCAGGTCTCCTTCCCGAAAGTTGCGCCAGAAGCAGCGCAATGACCGGCAGCGCGAACATGCTGACGATCTTGATGCCGATCCAGATCGGCAAGGTTCTATGATGATTGAAACCAGATGAGTGGAGGACCGTTCGTAGCTCCTCCAGATTCTCCTCGGCGTAGAAGCGCCGATAGCGCATGCCCAGCCACGAGAACCAACCGGTCAGGTCTTTGAAGGGGGCTGAACGGTAAGGGATACCCATCACGGCGCTTGAGACCCGCGTGTCCAATGCACGGACGTGTAGTTCGCGGATGATCAACATGAAGGCCGCCGTTCCAGCTACGACTGCGAGGGCCGCCAGCCCGAGACCGAAAGTCATAGTTCTGTTTCCCGCCTGACCATCCAACTTATCACCAGATGCCCGATGAGCACCGAGACTACCGCGTAAGCCAGAAGCTTGTTTCCGGTCGGGTCAGTGAACAGCAGATCGACGTTCTGCGGATTGGCCGCGTATAGCAATGCTCCGGCAATCAGGGGCGAGATCGTGAGTGCTCGCGAGGAAAAGATCACTTCTCCCGCCAGCGCCTTGGCGCGAGCAGCGAGCGCAACACGCTGACTCACCGTGTCGCCCAGCGTCTGCAAGGTCTCGGCCAAGCTGCCGCCGGACTTCAATTGAACCGCAAGTGTCACCGCAAACATCGCATACTCTGCCACTTGCGTTCGCCGATAGACGCCTTCGACGGCTTCCTCCGGAGGTCTTCCCAGATTCATTTCGCTGCACACGATTGCAAATTGTCCGGACGTCGGTTGCGGCATTTCGCGCGCGATGGTGCGAAATGCTTCGTGCACAGGCAGACCCGATCGAACCGTACTCGTCACCAGCTGAATGGCGTCAGGCAGCTGCCGGAAAAGTTGACTGGCGAACCGACGTTGCTGCCAGCCAAACAGACCTCGCACGACTACCACGGCGGCAATCGCAGCCGCGACACACACGTAGAAAACGGAAAATCCCAGCAGGCGATTAGCGTAGAAGATCGCTGCTACGGCGATAGCGGCAGCAAGCAGCACATACGCCGGATGCCAGGCGTGAACCATCTCGGGCCTGTAATTGGCCAAACGGTGGAGAAGCAGATACCGGGAGCCGGTCTCCGCCCGGCGAATGGATGGCAGACTGGCCGGATGGGAGGCCGGTAGAGCGACCGCCAGCCGGCGGTCCATGCGTCGCTCCCGGCCGTCGAGCCATAACGAGCCGACGGCTGCGCACATCGCGAGCACCAGAACAGCGACGATCACGGCCTCAGGTATCATATCTGCCTCACTGCCTCGGCCCAGGCGCGATCGAGCCCGAAATAGACGAGACGGCTCTTGAATTTCGGGACTGCAAGGGTGGCCCGGTAAGTGCCCGAGATCCGCCCATTGTCGTCCTCCTCCTGGTATTCGAAAGTTGCGATGTCGTTGGTGGTGATCACATCCGATTCCAGCCCCATCACCTCGCTGATCTGGATAATGCGACGTTGCCCATCGCGCATGCGTTCGACTTGCACGATGAGATCCAGTGCAGCGACAATCTGAGTTCGAATGGCTCGCGACGGCAGATTCACCTGCCCCATCTGCACCATGTTCTCGATGCGGGTCAGGGCGTCGCGAGCACTATTGGCATGGACCGTGGAGATCGAACCATCATGGCCGGTGTTCATCGCCTGCAGCATGTCAAACGCTTCGGCGCCGCGCACCTCGCCCACGACGATCCGGTCAGGACGCATGCGCAGCGCATTCCACAACAGATCGCGCTGTGTCACCTGCCCCGTGCCTTCAAGGCTGGGAGGCCGGGTCTCCAGGCTGATCACGTGCGGCTGCTGGAGCTGCAACTCCGCCGCATCCTCGATGGTGACGACGCGTTCGCTGTGATCGATGAACTGGCTCATGGCGTTGAGCAGCGTCGTCTTGCCGGACCCGGTGCCGCCGGAGACCAGGACATTGAGCCGACACCGGGCGGCAATCTCCAGCAATTGTCCGACGGCTGCCGTCATCGAGCCGTTTTCGATCAGTGCGGCGATATCCAGACGGCGGCTCGGAAACTTTCGAATCGAGATGCAGGGGCTGTGGATCGCCAGCGGCGGGAAGATGATGTTGACGCGGCTGCCGTCGGACAAGCGGCAATCCACCATCGGACTGGATTCGTCGATGCGCCGTCCAACTTGCGCGGCAATTTTCTGGGCCACCGATGCGATGTGATCATTGTCGCGGAAGCGCACCGCGATCCGCTCCAGCTTGCCGGCTCGTTCGACATAAACGTTACTAGGCCCGTTGATCATGATGTCGTTGATCGATTGATCGAGCAGAAGCGGACGCAGCGGCCCATAGCCGGTCATGTCGTCGGCAATCTCGTCCGCCAGTTGAAGCTGCTCGCGACCCGACAGTTCGAGCCGTTCCTCATTGGCGATGCCATGGATGATTTCCTCGATCTGGCGCCGAAGGACGTCACGCGAAACAGTTGCGGCCACCGATGGCTCAATCTGCTCGATGACGCGTTCGCGCAGTGAAGCTGGCATCACCGGCCGGTCAATCGAAGCCTCGTCGCGCCTTGAGGTTGATGCAGGCACGCTTGGCGTCGTTGCAGCCAAGCTCGGCGTCGATGCAGGCAAGCGAACCGGCGTTTCCTCGTCGCGCCTACCAAACCTTCTCATAGCCCCAGCAGCCTCCTCAGCCGTCCCTTCTGCTCGGCGCCGAGCCCCGTGATCTCCCGTACGATCGGCGCGAGATGGCGTCGCAGTGCAGATACGTGCTTCAGCGCGGGTATTCCGAGATTGACCGCCTGGGTCATGCCCTTCCCGAGATCGGGTACGACCATGTCAGGCTCTGTCCCCAACGCCTTGACCACTGCGGCCCTGGGAAGGCCGCCCGGGCGATTGGCACGGTTCAGCAAGGTGAAGACCCGATCCCTGCCGGCAATGTTGGTGACGGCGGTCCGTAGTGCGTGGGCATTGCGAAGTCCGGTCACCTCCGCCTCCAGCAGCACCAGCACGTGCCGGGAAAGAGAGATCACCGGATGGATGGATGACGGAAACGGGACCGGGACATCGACAACGATGTAGTTGAATCGTTGGCGGAGCAGGCCAAGGACGTGCCTCACGCCCGCTTCGGTGATGTCGAGCTGAGCATCCAGCTCCTCATCGGCGGAAATCAGGCTAACCCGCTCGTTGACTGCAATTGCGGCGCGCTCGAGGAACAACGTGTCCGCCCGCATCGGGTTCTCCAGGGCGATGCGCAGGCCTGGTCCGGGCTGAACACCCAGCATCACGGCTGTTTCGCCGCCTTGAAGATGAAGATCGAGCAGCGCGACCTTGGCCTTGGTGGTCTCGGCCAGTTGCAGCGCGAGATTGATGGCGATGCTCGTTGCGCCGGCACCGCCCTGCGCGCCGCAGATCGAGATCACATGCCCGCCTCGGTCGGTCGGCGCCGGCGCACGATCGCCAAGCAGCTTTGGGCGCAGCTGGTCCAGCACCATGTCCCGCGTGATCGGTCTCGGCAGGTACTCGGTCAGGCCGAGCTCCATAAGCGCGCGATAGAAGGTGATCTCCCTGCTTTCACCGATCAGAGCCACCCGGACATCGGGCGGACAGACGCCGGCCAGCCGCTCCAGTTCGGCAAATGGATCATCGATTCCACTGATGTCCGTCACCAGGGCGAATAGTTCGGTGTCCGTTTCGAGCATCCGTATGGCATTGCGGATCGTGCCCCGCTTGATCGAAATGTTGCTGCCTTCAAGGCCCTTGCGCAGAGCCGCGGCACTCAGTTCGTCATTGACGAAGCAGACGATTCGATTGCGCGCGACGACAGACGTTGGTTCTTCAGGTGTACTGATGGCCGCTATGTTAACGCTCATCAACGTTTCTCCAGCAACTTGCCTGCCTGAACCACCATCGTCGCTCCGCGGCGAGACACTTCGGACCCGTCGCAGTTGATCGGAACGTCGCCGTCGGCAGATTCCTGTTTCCTGACCGAGTATTGCTTTATCTGACCACCGGAATGAACAACGACCGCTGCAGTCCGGCCGGCAATCGCATTTTGGCGGGCGATTTCCGGCGACACATCGCAGCTGGACATCGCGCCAGTGTCCGCCGTATCCCACTGTTCGACTGCGGCCCGCACCGCCAGGGAAAGCGTTCCGAGCTGCCTTGCGACCGTGATCTTCTTGACCTGGTCCGGGGCAAGCTCCAACGACACAGTCTGCGCTTGCTTGCCGGCCACCGAGCCGGCTACCGAGCTTACGGTTCGGCCACCCTGCATGATTTCCTGATCAATCGCGATGACTCGAACGTTTCCTAGAACGGTCTCGCTCAGGGCCCGGCGCGCGGGATCTGCCTTCTCGAACACCTGGGTCAACAAGACATCAACATGATCACCCGGCCTGATCAGCCCCGACACGCCAGACTCCTCGTCCACCTTGATGCTGATTGCACGGCTATCCGGTGCCAGGACGCTGGCCAGGAAGCCTCGATCCCGAGGTCGCAATACGTCCTGCAAGGTAATGGGACTGCCAGCGTCGACGAACTTGCGAACCAGAGAGCCGGGAAGTCCGGCCTTCGAGTCCGGTGTTTCCAGGATCGCTCCTGCAGGGAGGCGTTCAGGCGACACCGAGCGCACGGCGAAATCGTCTTCGCGGGTCAATGTACCTTTCGACAGGGGACGTGCCGCGACAAAATACCCGACAGTCGAAGCAGGCGCCGGCCCTTGCGCCGTAACGGTTACAGGAACCTGTTTCGGCAGGTTCATGTTGTAGGCGATCAGCCCGAATGCGGTGGTTGCGAGCAAGAGCACCAGGATGATCGAGAGGCGCAACGTGGATGACATGTCAAAATCCTCTGCTCGAGATGGTCCAGATGCCACCGCACGCTATCGCCACCCCGTAAGGCAGGGGCGCGTGTCGCACGTGGCGCCAGCGCTCGATCGCGTAGACGCGGCGTGCGAGCGACGATCCGACCGGCGCCAACCTCGGATATGGCAGGACGCGCATCACCAGATGCACCAGGGCAAGAACGCCCCCGGCCAGCGTGGTTACCGTCAGCAACTCAATCAAGCCCGTCGGCGGCAGGCCAATGGCCAAAGCTACCAGTAACTTGACGTCGCCCCCGCCAATCCCGCCACGCTGGTAGAGCGCGAGCAGCAGCAGGAACAGGATCGTCGCGGCGATGAGGGATTCGGCAAGTTGCATTGGGCTGGCAAGCTGACGGGCGATCCCGAGCAGCGCCAGCAAGAGACAGACGTCATTTCGGATCGTGCGGGTCGCGACGTCGAGCGTTGCGACATACAGCAACAACGAGATTTCCAGTATCGAGACGATGGAACAAACCCAGCTCATGCATGCCTCAGGGTGGTGGAAGGCACAGCAAGAATAAGAATGGAGAGAAATAACATTCGGAGGGGGACACATTCCGATGCCCCCCTCTGGCCGGACGGCCGTATCAGACTGCCGCAGTAAAAGCGGTGGTGATCGCGGTGATCCCGCCTGTCAGCGCGGTTCCGATCGCACCGCCGGCACCAACGCCGAACACAGCCGACACTGCGCCGATGATGCAAACCGCGACGATGATGTACTCGAATGACACCACGCCGTCCTGGTCCGTCCGCAGACGCTTCAACGCTTCCTTGGTCTCGATGAAATGATGCAACATAGGAGGAATCCCTTCTTTCAAGATGGATTTTTCAGACACCTTGGCAACTTCAGCGGCTGCGGATTTATCTCCGGCCCCGCCAGCGACAAACTATTCATTAAATGTCTATTATCGTCAACATTTAATATATAATACATATTTCATATTAAGCTACCGCGAAATAACCCGTCGCGACGACCCAACAATCGACAAAACCGTCGCAATACAAATACGATAGCCGACCCAACAATTGAATCCCGACAAGAGCGCCGGCTGAGAGCCGGTAAAGAATCACCGGATTATTACGGATGAGCAGCGTTTAATAAGATTCATCGATGCTGCGCCCAGGCCGGGGCGCATGGAGCAAGTTTCGCCGACGTGCGGCGGCGCGGACAGCACATCTGTGCACGACGGGTGAGGTGATCCCTTCGAAAATTCCGATCGCACTGATCGCTGCCTGTAGCCGCATGATTCCCGTCAGTTGCACCGGTGTGCCGCAATCATAGAGGCTCCTGGACCCCACCTTGCGAGGCGGACCATCGCGGGATGGTGGTACGCTCTAGAGCGTAGCGCGCAGCCAGGACCCGCCATCATTGTTACGGGCTCGGTAGCCGGCGCATCTGCCCTGGGTGCGGAGAAAAGCAAAACAAACGATTATTTTGTTATCGTATATAATCATGATGACTCCATCACAAAATTAAAAAATATGTTGGGAAAAAGAAAACATGGGAGGTTGGAATGGAAGCTGCCCGCCGCTTTCGCGCAATGGCCTTGCTTTGCCGTCAGACTGCCGTACTCCAACCTGCGCGAAGCTGGAAATTGCTTGCAGAGGCAGAGTACTGGGAGCATCTGGCGGCCGCGGCCATAGCTCATTGAGCTTCAGTCGGGCGTTCTTTGTCTTCCGTTTTTCGTCGACTTCCTAGTTAAGTCCTTTTCTGAGGCATGTGATGTCGAGTACGCGTCAAATTTCTTCTAGTGCTGTTCTGAGCGAACGGCACCAGGCGCTTCTGGAGGAGCTCAGAGAGGTGGAGAAGCTTCGAAGTAAGCTCCGACATCTAGAAACAGAACCAATCGGCAGAAGGCGGCGTACCAAAGCGAGCGGCAGAGCTAGAGCCGTTTAGAGACCCGCCGGATCCGAAGGATGACCCGGCTCACTCGCGCGATTCGATGCACGGATTGCCCGCGTTCCTCGCGTCCACCTCTACCTTGAAAGAGGACTGGGCGGCTTCATCTGCGCCTAGCGAGCCTCGGCGATGACGTCGCTACGACGCGTCGCCAACCAGCCAGGCCGGGATGCCTCACAACACTTGAACGAACTCGGCGGCGAGACCGGCCGCCCATTCAGGGTCGGGCGTTAGCTCCGACTTTCATTCGACGTTGCACTTCGGAACACCGCAACGAGCCGATCGCCTTCCCAAAGCTCAACGTCGTGCTCGTCATGCATTTGCTCGGCTCGGCGTCTCGCCGCCTGCTCGTCAATACAGTCGAGCTTTGCAGTGCAGATCACTTGCCGGCTGCCGTCCACCACGAAAACCTTATACCGCATGATGCCGTCCGATCCAAAAAGGTGACGATCATCGTACCCGAATGTCCAGCTAAGGCAGCGCCAAACTAAGTGCGATGCAACGGAACCATTGTACGTGTGGCAGTTCGGCGATACCTCGCGCGGCGGCAATACCTCGTATGTCGCCACCTCAGTGGCGTAGTCTCACTGCGTGCCGAAGCGTGTGGCTCGAGCTTAAGAGCGAGAGGCCACCAAGCGTCATCAGCAGCCCACCGAGCCAGCCCGTCCAGCTGCGCGCTTCGTCGTGCCCCTCTGCAGTGCGCGGGCCCAGCGGCATATCTTGAGGTGGGTCGGCAGGCGCGGCGGCGAGAAACTGCCCAACGTTGACTTGATCCGGCACGGAGTGTTCGTGCTTGAGCTGGTTGCGGGGAATATCTCCGACGGGAGCCTCCGACATCAGGGCAGCACCCGTGCCGAGATCGGAAGTGGCATCTGCTACCTGCATTTCCGTTACAGGCGTCTGAGATTGCTCGGGCGGTGCAGAGCGCAGCAACTCCGCGCGCGCATCAACGATCACGCTCCGCGTGGTCTGCGTGGTCCGGTTCTCGTCGAAACTGGCGCTACGGTCTTTGGCCGCGGGAGCCCGAATGGGCTTCTTCACCGTCGCGATGCCCTCGGCCAGGAACCAGCATCTGCGACGACCGTCCGTTCGGTAGACCCAATGCTGTCCGCCAATGGTCGAGGTACCGGGACGCGGCGCGCATTCGGCTTGCGGCGGAGAGGTGGTTACCGTGGGTTGGGACGTAGCAGTATTGAAGAAATCGGTTAGAGGATTGGAAGACGCAGGCGTCGCCGAAAAACCTCCGACAAGGAGCAAACTGGCGAAGTACAATCGCAACTGTCCGGACATCGGAAACTCCCGGGTGCGCCCCCGCTTGAGCCTTAGCGGCGACAACGGCCCCCATGCGGCTTAAATCGGGCAACGCGATGAATTAATGGTATTCTTGGCCACCTAATTGATATGCCGGTCCAGCACTCCAGGGATGCCTGCAACAAGGGGATAGGCCGATGGATTCATCGGGTCATCTGAGTTGCGCCGGCCTCGATCCGCGGCTTAGCCGCCCGGTCGATCGCGATAGTTGCGCCCGTTCCCGAACACCAAAGCAAAACTTGCCGAGGGATGAGTTCGTGGATGTCGCGATACGTGGACACCCCCGCTACGAATTAAATACTCCATCACGATATTACCATCGTCGCGCCTTTTTCCCTGCCACCTAGCGGATTTAAATGTGGATTGTACGATCAATATTTAACTGACGGCTTGCCTGCTCCCTGATTCCCGACTTGTGTGCCCGGGCCTTCTGCCCAAGATTCGGATTGGAGCCATGAACACCGCGCATTTTAATTCGCTCTCCGTTGACGAGCTCTGGACCCTTCACCAAGAGGTCGCCGCCAAACTCACTCAGAAAATGTTGGTGCAAAAAGCACGTTTGGAGGAAAGGCTGCGCAGCATTAGACTGGCCAGCGAGGTCACACGGCTCAATTACAAGCGCCGCCGTCCATATCCGCCCGTCCGTCCCAAATATCGCAATCCGAAGAACCCAGCGGAGACATGGTCGGGTCGTGGCAGGCAGCCGCGATGGCTGCGGCCGCAGCTTCGAAGCGGCCGAGACTTGGACGATTTCCTGATCGATCAGGCTTCAGCTCAAAAGCGGCAGACAAATTGAGCGCCGATTGCGGCATTTTGGGTTGGGAATGCTGGCGCCGGCTGTTTCCCGATCTGAGATTTTCACATTATCGTTTTAACGCGGGTCATGACTATGGTTGGAGCCATGGCCATAGCGACCGCACTTGCGATCGGGCTGACGGTCTCGCTGAATCGCTCGGGGGGCCCGCGGCGCAGTGAAGACATCGACGAGAACTCAAGCGCACGATGGCCCGACTCTAGTCGTGATGCTCTCTGAAGTGCCGCCTAACCGCATTCCACGCTCGAAGGGCTGGAAGGAGGAGGACGACGAAAAGAACTCTGATTGCAACTGGAGCCATCCGGCGCTGCAGGAGTGGTGGTTCGCGACCATCCGAGCGACCGGCCGTCCCGTTGATCGTCACGGGCGATGGAATTGCTGCGCGCCGAGTAGGTGCCGGTCTGCGCGAGGGCAGGACAGCTACAACGAACAGAACGTTCACCAGCAGCCATATTCCCACTATGAGAAGGAAACTACGCACGAGAACGACCATCGTTGATCTAATCTGCCGAGCTTGTTCCTGCCTCATACCCGGCACGCAGCCGGCAACGCTGCGTTCGCGGACGGAACCGCGTCGCCGCAGCCGGCACATTTGGCATCCGCCGATGCCGTTGGGCCTGTGCGCTTCGCGAACGCCCAGGATCGCTCGCAGCCTAGTCGGGCGCAACACTCGCGTCTGTGCGCTTTCGAACATTCAGGCCCTTCAGGTATGCTAGTCTATGCATCATCGGGCGAGAGCCGGACAGAGATGGCTCATCAGCCAGGACGGCCGACCTCAGCCTGCAATCCCTGAACCGGGGCTGGGTCATGGAGCATGGCTAAATATCGCAGCACTAAGAGCGGCGAATTAGCGGTGCACATAGAACCAGTATCGAGCTTCGGCAGTTGTCTCCCGGTGGATCCGAACAAGCAAACTGATTGTTCGGGCCGAGGATATTACTAAAAGCTACGCCGACACACATGAAGGACCTCCGACGACGTTTGGAAAAGGTCCGCGCTGACGCCAGAGAATTTACGCTGATGAGTCAGCGGGCGACGGACATAGAAAAGCGCGAGCTGTTCAAGCGCTTGGCGGATGAGCTCGCCTTCGAGGCTCTCGAGCTCGAGCTGATCGTGAAGAAAAATCAGCCACCTGATCCGTGCGACAAGCACGAGGTCGTGGAGTTTACGTTACCCTCTGAGCGAAAGCGCGGCTGACGCGAAAGAGGTTAAGCCGGCTAGTTCGTGCGTGCATAACGGATCTTTGCGCGTGACTCCGCCAGCGATCGCTGCGCCGCCGCATCGAACTGCGCATTGCGTTTCGCGGGCCAGATCCGGAACATTCTGCTTCTGGTTGTGGTTTTGCAGCAAGCGGTATCTTGCTGCGAGGGACAGAACACACCGTCCGTTTTGCCCGCTCCGATTTCCTATTCTACGACAAGCACGTGACCGACTTGTCTCATCGGATCTGCGCGCTGTATCGAATGGGTGAAGATATAGAAACTAGGGAAACACCGAATAGCAAACCGGCCGTGTCCAGGGCTCGAACCTGGGACCCGCTGATTAAGAGTCAGCCGCAGGTTTTGAAGAATCAATGACTTGCCGGTCGCACTCTGGGGCTTAACCGGCCGGAAATGGGTATTCGTCGCACGATCGTAGAGCTCCGCTGCACCGCCTGTTGGCCAAGTGCTTGGACGCGGAGGCAGAAGTCGCACAGCGAAATCAAAAATCCGCTCAATTCATCCAGCGATTTCAAGGCTCATTTGGAAAAAACGGCTGAAATGCCCTTTAGCAAACTCAAGCTTGGGAGTCATTTCCAAGCGAAGACGGCTTTTCTCCAAGCGAAGACGGCTTTTCGCACTGCATCACTTACCGCAGGTCCGGTGACAAAGTGCACCGACGGACCGCGGATGGGCCTAGCGCGAGTGACCCGAAGCATGGCGATGATGAATCGCTTTGCCAACGCCTCGCCGTAGTATGGCGCCACCAGGTCTCGCGCTAGAAGAGGCACATTCGGGTCTGCGACCAGCCCGCCGACCGGCAGGTGCATCAACCGAAGCGACTTCTCGTCATCGATGTCGCTGTAGAGAACGACATTGATGAACTCCTCGATGTCACGAATGATTCCGTGCCAAGTCGGCAGCGCACCGCGCGCATCATACTGTGCCAGATGCTTCGAAATAGCCTCGCCGTGAAGCCCGATTTGCTCGTCGATCAGACGGATTGCCTCTTTCCGCCCGACCAGTTCGGTGCAGTCGCTCAGGACCTTCCCCTCCCCTGAATCCGAATAGCTTTCTGGTTGTCGGAAAGATAGTCAACGCATTTGAAGAATCGAATTTCGCTACAAAGCGATTCGGCGAAGCGTCATCCTCCAAGCGTTCCTCAACCCCTTCTTGAATCGTTATTCCTCATCGTTCAAGCCCGTAAACGACTGAAACAGCATCGCGGCCGTGACTTCATTTCTTACAACGTCCATTTCTGCGGATGGTCCCGCCTTGAAGTGCCCTCGTAACGCGAGACATGCCTCAAAGGTTTCAACCCGCGAAGCGGCGGTTGTAATTTGTCTCAAGGCGGCATGATGGCGATCGTAGTCCCCGGCTCTCACCATTTGGGGCAGCATGTCGATGATCGGAAGCACGGTCCCTTCCCGTTCTGCAGCCTTATGGGCGACGATCTGTCCAAGCACGCCACAGAGGAAACCGAAATCAGGGGCAATGCGTATGGCGAAACGGCGTGCACGCTGCGCCGTGGACGATCGATTTGCTTGTTGTTTAACCTTTCCCTCGTGCTTCCGGATGAAGGTGAGGAGCCAAGCCTCAATCTCAACAAGCGTGCGTCCTCCACACCACATCGAGACTAACGTCTGAAGCGCATCCAGTATCCGCCTGGCTGTGGCTTTGGGCGCTGTCGTATTTGTGTAGGCTCGGCCGAAGACCGACTCGAGGGCCGCCTCCCTGACAAAAATCGTCAAATCCAAAGGGTGTTCAGCCACGACATCGAGCAACCATCTGATCCAGTCTTCGGTTGCGGTCTTATCAACCGGCGCCTGATCAAGCGCCTCCTCCAGCCGCTCGATGAGTCTTGGAGGAATACCGTTCCGTACAGCGATCTCCCGCTGCCAATCGAGAACGGGCGGATCTTCCAGTTGCTCCTCGGCAGCTTTGAGCGCGGTACGGCAGCGTTGGAGCCATCTATCCGCTCCTGGAGCATCAGCTTCTTTCAGCCGGAAGTACCCCAGAGAGCGACGGACAATATCGTCGAAGCCGCTCTCGCCCGCTGCTGTGACAGCCGACAAACGCCGGATAACCGACTGCATTTTCGGATCGGTATCGGCGGATACCTCGATCTGATCGAGCAGCAACTCGATCGGATCATAGATTTCCTCACAGGCATCCTGCTCGGAAAAGACCGTCTTCAAGATTCCTTCCTCCGGTAGAGCGAGGTTCGCTCTCTCTACTCCAATCGGCTGTGCAGGTATGACGATTGCTAGCCCGGTTGCTGCGTATGCCGCGCGCCCGGCCCTTCCTAGCGCATTGAGTATCTCGTGAGGACGCAGATCCGTGCGGGGACTGCCACTTGGGTCATCAACCGCGCTCCTGTCGGTGCCTGCGAGGATCACCACGTCGCACGGCAGATTCAACCCTTGCGCAATGGTTGATGTCGCGGCGACCACATCGAGGCCCAGATCGTCGCTTTCGATCTCCCTGCGAACCCGGAAAACGCTTTCCGTCAGCCTCCGCTCCAGGGGGAGCAGATCGCCATGGTGTACGGTCGCCCTGCACCCAGAGGGATCGAATGTGGCTTCGGACGATCCCACATCTTTGAGAACCGACTTCCGCATCTCCTCCTGCGCCTCATCCAACGCGATCGTAGCCCGCGCCAGGAGTCCATTGATCTGATCTGCAACGCTTCCACATGCCTTGGTATCGTTGCAGAACACGATCACACGCTTTCCGACGGACGCGTAGTCCGCGGCAATCTGCGCAGCGACTTCGTTCCTGTTCGATGTAAATCGGCCCCTGGCGTTTCTCACTAGCGGCGGCCGTCGATCTGAGAGTGCTTGCACGACTAGTTTTTCCGGCCTCTTGGGGTGCCAGCCTGAGATCAACGAGAATAGCCCGAGCGGCTGTGCGGGAACGCGGTTCTGTGCCGCCTTACTTTTCATCCTCAGTGCTTCTTTCGCGGCCTGAGCAACGTCAGAGCGGTCATAGATGACACAAGAGCGAAGTTGTCGTGTTGGCTTCCAAGGATCGTCGAACGGCTCGACTTCCCTTCCCGTCACACCGCGCAGCCAACGCGCAATTTCGGCGCCGTTGGCGACCATGGCAGACAGCAGCAGCAGGTCCGCTTGCTTGCGATGACGGAGAAACGTCAGAAGCGCCAGCATTGCGTCGATCGCTCGCGCGCTCACCTTTGATGAGGTTTTCGGATCGTCTGCACTGATGAGATGAAATTCGTCGAATACAAGAAGCCCTACCTTTTCAAATAGTTCTGGTGCGAAACCCAAAAGGGCAAGGCAACGCTCTGGCGTCATTACGGAGAACCGTGGCAGCCTCTCACCAAGC
Source organism: Bradyrhizobium sp. USDA 223 (assembly GCF_044909005.1). Lineage (NCBI taxonomy): Bacteria > Pseudomonadati > Pseudomonadota > Alphaproteobacteria > Hyphomicrobiales > Nitrobacteraceae > Bradyrhizobium > Bradyrhizobium sp. USDA 223. The sequence goes on along the minus strand of NZ_JBIYDR010000001.1, from coordinate 804,623 downwards.
TCCTCGAGGGCGACGTCTTCGACAACGCTGACCGCCTCCAGGCCCCCGATTTGCGCAGACATGTCCGTTTCGACCTGATCGACCAGAGCATGCGTTGGCGCTAGGTAGACGACGCTCTCCCCCGCACATAAGGTCGCTGCAATTTTCAGAACAGATAGAGTTGTCTTTCCCGAACCGGTCGGAGACGTCATCACCATCGATCTGCCGCGGTTCAGGTATCCGGTCCTGATTGCCTTCAGATGATTGATCCATAAAAACGGACGCGATTGCGCCTGCGAGAGGAGCCAGTCGGCCCAGGCCTTCGGCTGCGCACCGGATGGTGTTGGAAGCCGAACTAGCATTGCAGCCTGCATGCCATTGACGAGGCGGCTCAAGAGCGTTGCCAGATGATGCGGCCCCGCAAACTGGTGATGTACCGTTCCCTCAAGCCCCAGCTTGAACTCTACTGCCGATGCCTCCGACAGACGGATGACCCGGCTCAGCCTTGAACGGACCTCCGCGTCAGGAGTGGCGCTTCCGCGCGCCTCCTGACCGAGTCCCTGGACAACATACGCACATTCCCTCAGAAGGAGGTCGGTAGCGACTTCGCGGCTGTCACCCTGCGTAATGAAGTCTTCGTCGAGGTCACGCTCTATCAGCGGGGTGAGATTGCCGGTTGCCAACTCCCGAAGGCTAAGAATCAAAGATCGTCGGACGGCCCGCCGTTCGCCCCTGGCCCTCAGTTGACCTGCAACTTCCGCAGCATCAGCCGCGCGGTCGGCAATCAGGAACAGGAGCGTCGCCGAAATCGACGCTCCTACAGCATCACCCGAAACAAGCGTCGGCCGGTCTAATGCGGCTTCACGAACGCGGCTCAATATCTGATGAGCACTCGCTGCGACGAAGGCCGCAGCACGTGTTTGCTCTGGTCGAAGATTGAGTGCGACATAAGCCTCGAAGGTCGAAGCAAGGCGCCTCACCCGGTCGATCACATCGCTTGTGATCGCAGATGCCCCCAGAAGGCGGACTGTGGCCAGCTCTATGTGCGCGGCCGTAAGTATTTCGTCCAATATTTCCGGGTCCAGACCAGGCAGGTCCGGTGCTTGGCGTAGAAGAACGCGGGAACTTGGATCAAACACCGGCGATCTCCTTGACTTTCGCCGCCACCTCGCCTGCGAGGAGGGCCAACCCACTCCGCACGTTGTCGAAGGCCAACACGCCGGCCGTCCGCGATTCGAGCGAACCACCGGCCACGGCTTCAAAGCCGGCAATGATGTGCAGAAAATTCCCTGCCTTGCGCTGATCTTCGCCTGTCGCCACGGCAACCCTGAACTCGCGCGCGCCCTCCCAGAACACGTCGTCAACCGCCGTCTCGGGATCGATGTTTGGGACACTCTTGAGCAGGGTTACGAGTTCGGCGAGGATCTCATCGTCGCGATCACCGCTAAGAATAGTCCCGATCTCAGGCCATACGCTGGAACTTATGAGGCTACGGGGTGATTTCGAAGCCTTGTCCTCACAAAGCACAATTCGCTTGATCTCGCGTCCATTCGCATCCAAGTCGACGATAAAACCGTCAAAGCCCTTATCTGCCTGCCGCACATGCGGGAGCGGTCATATAGCCATTCGGAAGAGCCATTCTCGCGGCGACCCACGAGATATGTTGGAACAGTAGGCCGTCGCGATGAATAATGGATGTTCTGATCCGCTTCTCCGCGGCTTCCTTCTCCGCGTCGCTGCCCGACCGACGCAACTCTAGGTCTTCCGCATGCGGAGCCGTCAGCTTTCGCACGACATTCTGTACCACCTTGCCCTTTGAAGCCCGTCGGCGCGGCTCCAAGGCATTGATCACGCGCTGAGCGTTTTCCTCCTGTCGCAAATACAGGTAGGCAATAACTTCAATCAGCTTGGCACGGCTTTTCTTGTTAATCGACCATTCAGAAAAATTGCATTCGGTAGTAATGGACGTCTTTAGCGAGAGCGGCATTCTAAATCGCTTCCGAATCTACGAATACTTCCGTGCTCAATCTGAGCGAGCATTTCACCGAAGTCACCCATTAAAATGGCAATTGTGTCTCCCGCTGGTCGCTAACGCGCGGCACGCGGTTAGATCGATAAACCGAACCATGGGAGGATAGCTCGAGAGGTAGTCTTCGAGCGACCATTCAAGTTTGACACGATCCCGACGATCGGATTGGGCACGTTGTGTGCAAGAACCTCGAGTGTTCGCAGTAAGCCGAAGGTGGTGAACTTTCGCGCAATTTGAGCACGTAGAGGGTCGGACGGCACGATCACGAGAAGCGGCGCCGGGTCGTACGCCGCAAGGATCGATATCATTGTTTCGGTCTTACCGCTCCCTGTGGGCATGACGACGGTGGCCGGCTGGCTGAACAGGCTCCAATGCGCGCCGACTGCATGCAACGCACCGACTTGGGGCGGTCTCAGGGCTTGCGACCGCTCCCCCTCTGCACGAAAGCTAAACTGTCCGGACCACTCTCGAGCCTGCTTCCTTGCTACCCCCGCCCAACCCTCTCTGGCTACAGCCTCTTCAAAGGCTTTCAGGCGACGGTGTCTTAGCCACTTAAACCTTCCATCTCCGAGGTTGCGAAGAACCCCGTCAATACCTGTTGGTAACTCAACCTGAGCCCGAGCCGTGACGACAACAGTCTCTCCGGTGGAAAGCCTGTATGTCGGCTCGCTCCTTTTTGGCGAGACCGACACCTCACCGAGGAGAACCATTTCGCACGGGCCGCCTTGGTAGAGCACGTGCCGAATCTGACCGACAGAGACCGTCCTAACGATCTCAAGGGCGGACCGCAAAAACTGCCGGGGCGGCTCAGATTGAGAAAACAGAGATGGTTGATCCATTTGCTTTTTTGGCTAAATACGACTCACGGCCGCAAATAAACGAACTGTACTTGGCAATCCCTACTCGTCCAAGGCGAGAGATTGCTGTTTGGCGGAAACTTCCAATGACCTGTTCCGCGATGCGCCGTCAGAGAGCGAGCTGCGAACCAGTCAAGTGCATATCATTATGAAAAACAGACGCATCATTTCTGCTTGTTGTAGCGCGAAATTGCATTTTTTCAGCGTGATCGACGTATAGACTGCTGGCCACTCTCGGCCGTCCGTGTGGACAGCACTACCTCGGTGCTGTCTCGCCGAATTCATCGAGCTTGCACCAATGTGACGGTCGAGGTTTTCGGTAGCGCGTCTTTGGAGGTGGCGGCTGTTATCACCTGTGACACCAAGTCCAACACCTGCAGTGAACGCGCCTCTTCGGTGCTGCCAAAGGCAGGTGTCGGGATGAAGAAACTCTCGCCGCCATAAGAGACGGCAACGGCAGCTCCGGAGGGGGCTGGAACGGCCCGCCTGACCTCGAAGAGCGGAACCGTCAGTCTTCGGTTGTCCTTTTCGACCAGGACCTCGGGTATGAAGGGATGCGTCGAGTAATTCTGCGCCGCGATCAGGTCGCCGAGATAGTACAGGATCGCTTGCGTAGTACGCGGCTTGAATGGGAGTTCAATCTCGAGAAGCCGCAATTGTCTTACGAACGTCTGGAAGGTCACCATCGCACATAGATCACGGCCCACATTTAACAATGTCACGGTCGCATGAGTTTCCGGAAAGTCCTGACAGCCAGCCTTATCAAAGCGGTCGCGATCCTTGTCGATCGCCTCGCAGATATCAGTATCACGTTGGTTCGCTCTCGCCCGACATCTCGCCGCAGCTTCGGCTGCGATCCGCTGCCTCTTTTGCAAGGGAAGCGTATATTCCTGGACGAAGATCAATCTGAGAAGTTCTTTCGGAAATTTTAGCTGCTCGAAATACGCGACGATGTTCGGCGATAGCGGGACCTGCATCTCGTGAGCGAAAGCCGAATAGTTCAAGTTGTTCATCGTAAAGGAGGTGAATCCGCCATTCACATTGACTGTCGGATTCACATTATAGGTCGTGAGCCCCAGCACATCGAAATTGAACGTTCCTCCCGCCGCGCCGGAAAAAGTCGGAGTCGCAGCTACGTCCCCGAAGCCGACGAAGGACATTGGCGCGCGTTGACTAGCCCGGACTGCATTCAGCAGGATTTGACGATTGTTCGATTCGGCAATCGCTTGATTGTAGGCGTCGGCCTTATGTTCAAGCTCGCCTCGTGTGCAGCCCGTGGCGCAAGCCAACAACATCATCAAAGCAACAGCACGACGTGCTGAGCGAACCCGACATTTCGATTGAAAACGCACCGCCCCCTCCTATAACTGAAAAGTAGTTACGTTGCGTCTATCACAACCGCGAGTCAACGGCAGTCAGTAGAAAAAGGGGCGTGCCTGTAGCTCATGCGACGCCTCTGGTGATAAGCGCCGCGTCGGTTACCTAAGTGGTCCGGTCGCTTGCCAATTCTACCGAAGCGTGTATCGTTGTTGCCGTCCTTTCATAAGACCTACTTTGTACCTTCGTAAGCATATTGCGGAGCGGCATGCCGTTGATGGAATGCTCCTCTAAGCCCAACTCCTCAGTATAAAACTATTGGAGCTTTTCTGATGTCTGTGGACGAGTTCATCGACAGAGCCCCCTCCCAACCGGAAGACGGAATTGGCCTTGCACTCTCTGGGGGCGGCTACCGTGCCATGGTTTTCCATGTCGGGGCACTGATCCGACTGAACGAGCTATCGCTGCTGCGGAAGATCAAACGGATCTCCAGCGTCTCCGGCGGCTCGATCACGGCTGGGATACTCGCTGCAAACTGGAAAGATCTGAATTTCCAGAACGATGTTGCAACCAACTTCGACATCGTCGTCAGCAAAATCAGAGCAATGGCTAATACGACAATTGACGCCGGTGCGATCATCGGGGGAATCTTGCTGCCCGGGTCTATCAGCGACCGCGTTGCAAAGGCTTATGACGATCTCGCCTTCAAGGGAGCGACACTTGCAGATCTTCCTGACGACGGCCAACCGGGCAATCCGCGCTTCGTCATAAACGCAACGAACATTCAGACGGCGGCTCTCTGGCGCTTTTCGCGCAACTACATGGGCGACTACAGGGTAGGATTGGTGAACCGCCCGGATGTTGCGCTTGCGAAAGCCGTGGCTGCGTCCTCGGCCTTTCCTCCGATCCTGTCGCCGTGCGAGCTCGATATCACACAAGACGTCGTGAACACTCCTGGCGCCGACCTTCATCGTGAGCCCTACACGAAGACGGCGATCCTGAGCGATGGCGGAGTGTACGACAATCTCGGCCTGGAGACGATTTCGAAGAGATACACGACGTTGCTCGTCAGTGACGCAGGTCAAAAAATCGCTCCCGAGCCTGATCCGCATCGGGATTGGACCCGCCACTCCTTGCGGGTGCTTGATACGGTGGACAATCAGGTCAGGAGCTTGCGCAAGCGACACCTGATCGACTCGTTCCAACGCAAGGACCACACGGGTACATATTGGGGCATTCGGACGTCCTTCGCCGACTACAAGCTCGGCCAGGATCCACTTGGATGCTCGACCCGCAATCCAATCCCCCTCGCCGAGGTTCCGACCAGACTTGAGGCGGTGCCCAGGAATTTACAGGATCGGCTAATAAACTGGGGTTACGCCATCTGCGATGCAGCTCTGCGTGCACATATTGATCCGGCATTGCAGAACAAGCTTGGTGTCGCCATCACCCCTCCGACGCAATTTCCTTTTGCTGGAGGATATTGATCGTGCGCGAGCCCAGCTCTCCCGCGTTCCGACGACTGCGCGTCTACGCGTTCGACCCTTCCGCGTCGACGGATCTGCGGACCGCCACCATGAACGCGGCAGTCATCAAGGTGCCCTGGGAGCAACTTGAGGCTGGTCCAACGGGCGAATACCTTGAGGTGATTGACGTAGACCCGGCTAGCGACGCGTTTTATGAACCGGTCAATCTGAACTCACCGCAGCTACTGGCGCAAGACGGGCACGCGCCATCGGAGGGCAACCCGCAATTCCATCAACAGATGGTCTATGCGATCGGCATGACGACGATCCGTAATTTTGAGCGCGCGCTCGGTCGACGAGTTCTTTGGGCGTGGAGATGGGCGCGAAAAGACGATCTGACTGCATATAAGCGCAGGACCTATATCGGCAAACTTCGCATCCATCCACACGCGCTACGCGAGGCGAACGCATACTACAGTCCGCAAAAACGAGCTCTGTTGTTCGGCTACTTCCGGGCCAGCGGGGAGGATGTTGGCAATAACTTGCCGGGCGGAATGATCTTTTCTTGTCTGTCGCACGACATTATCGCGCACGAGATGAGTCACGCGATCTTGGACGGCATGCACAGAATGTATCTTGAGCCGAGCAACCCTGACTCGTTGGCGTTCCATGAGGCATTCGCGGACATCGTAGCCCTCTTGCAGCACTTTACCATGCCCGAAGCCGTCAAGAACCAGATCGGACGGCTACGTGGCGACCTTTCGCAGCGCTCGCTGCTCAGCAATCTTGCGCTGCAGTTCGGTCAGGCGATCGGCAATTACGGAGCTCTCCGAGATGGCATCGACAAGATCGATCGGGCGACCGGTCTTCCGGACGCGCGGGCGATTGCGCATGTGACGGAGCCGCACGAGCGCGGCGCCATTCTGGTTGCGGCCGTCTTCGACGCATTCGTAACCATTTATCGAACCCGTGTGGCGGACCTGATCCGGATGGTTACAGGCGAGGGCGAGCGCTTCCCCGACCGAGATCTTCATCCCGATCTGCTGAATCGTTTGACCGCTGAGGCGAACAAGACGGCAGGCCATGTCCTGCGGATGTGCATCCGTGCGCTCGACTATCTTCCTCCCGTCGACATCACGTTCGGCGACTTCCTGCGCGGCGTTGTGACGGCTGATAGCGATCTTGTCGCTGATGACGATCGTGGATACCGCATTGCTTTTGTTGAAGCCTTCAGAAGAAGGGGCATCTACCCGCGGGATTGCCGATCCCTGGCAGTCGACAGCCTGTTGTGGGAGGAACCGGATGAGGACGTAGCTCTGGGATGGCTTGATGGAATCGACACGAGCCATAAGGAAAGCCGTGAAGATCTCTGGAAGCAAGCCATCGACAACGCAGCGGCTTTCTATGGACGCCTGAAGGACCGAAGCCGGTTACCGGCGGAAACCCTTCGCAAGATGGGATTGGCGCTTGACGACGATGCGCCGAAGACGATCAGGCGGTCGATCAAGGATGGCGGGGCACCTGCCTTTGATGTCCAGTCGGTCCGAACCACACGTCGTATCGGTCCCGACGGCGAGGAACTTCCGCAGCTTGTGGTCGAGATCGTCCAGGAGCGAAGAGGCTTCAGCGATGCCCAGGAGCAAACGAACGTCGATGCATCAGGGCACCGGTCGCGCGCGGCGGACTTCATCTTCCGTGGTGGATGTACCCTGATCATCGATCTTCATTCGGCAAAAGTTCGATACATCGTAAGCAAGGACATTCTAAGCGCATCGCGTCTCGAAGCGCAGAGGCGATTTCTGTTCGAGCGTGAGACGGAGTCGCTCGGGGCTACTTATTTCGGTCTCGATTCCCGCGAAGAGCCGTTCGCCTTTCTGCACCGGAACGGATAACGCCATGTTAAGCGCACGAAAGAAGGCTGCAAAGCGGACGACGGCGAAAAAGACAAAAGACAAAAAGCCGGCGCGCAAAAGAGGTGCCCAGTCCGCTCCATCTCCTGATACGGGTTTTGACAGCGAGGTGGACGCGGCTTCAGCCACAACAGCTGCACGAGCCAGGCCCGGCCACATCTCTGTTCGCATGTACAACAATATCCTCGGCGACTGTTTTCTGATCAGGATTCCCGCCGGACCGGAACGGGACGTGAAAATCTTGATCGATTGCGGGGCGCTCCAAGGGATGCCATCCGCGTCGGACATTATGAACGAGATCGCCGGCGACCTAGCAAAAGCGACGGGTTCTCATCTCGATGTGTTGGTAATCACCCATGAACATTGGGACCATCTATCCGGATTCTGTCAAGCGGAGACTATTTTCCGAAAGTTCGAGATCGATGAGCTCTGGCTCGCCTGGACGGAGAACGACAAGGATGCGGATGCGGCACGGATCCGCGCGCGACGGCAAAAAGCACTTCAGCTCCTGCTGACGCTTGACAAGCACTTCGGGCCGGCCGCAGCCGCTCCGGAGGAGGATGATGAAGAGGCAGCAACAGCGCCAAGAGGCGGAGGACAACGCGATGAAGTAAGAGAGCTACTCGCGTTTACCGGTCAATCGCCAGGTGTGGCTGCATCGAGAATGGATACCGGAGCCATTCTGACGATGCTCAAGGGCCTTGCCAAAAAGGTCAGATACTTCACGCCAGGGGCGGATCCGATTCCCCTGCCCGCCGGAATTCCCGTCGAAGCATACGTTCTTGGTCCTCCGAAGGACACCAAGCTGCTCCTCCGCAGCAACCCGCGAAAGGGAGAGGTCTACCTGACCGACGAGAGCGCTGGACTCGGCGTCTATTTGGCAGCTGCGGTTCAACTGGAGAAGGAAACCATTTCGCTTGATGCTGATGAAGCCAGAACCATCGAACTTTCAATGCCCTTTGACAACCAGCATTTTCGCCGGCTTTCGGAAGTCGAAGGGGAACGGAACCAGGCCTATTTTTCCGAACGGGAAGATTGGCGGCGTATCGATCGCGATTGGCTCGGCGCCGCGGAACAGCTCGCTCTGAAGCTCGATTCCGACACCAACAACACCAGCTTGGTTCTCGCTTTCGCGTTCGGAAGCAAAACTGATCCTCGCGTCCTGCTTTTCCCAGGAGATGCGCAGGTCGGAAACTGGGAGTCTTGGCAGCAATACGTTTGGCCGAGCGGCACCAAGCGAGAGGATCCCGCCGCCATTGACATACAGAAACTTCTCGCGGCGACGGTGCTGTACAAGGTGGGCCATCACGCTAGCCATAATGCGACGCTGCGGGCCAACGGCCTTGAGCTCATGACCCATCCAGATCTTGTCGCCATGATCCCGGTGAGAGAGGAATTCGCTCGCAAGACCAAGCACTGGAACATGCCATTCCCCTCTCTGCTGGCACGTCTGCTGGAAAGAACAAAGGGAAGAGTTTTGCGTGCAGACAAGTCTGTGGATGATCTGAGGGCCGACCGAGATCGTCGTCAGGACAAACCAGGCGAACTCAGTCGGGACGACTGGGAGAATTTCTTCTCCCGTCTTGGCTTCGGCCCCAAATCGGCTCATTCAGGCGTCGCGCCACTGTATGTGGAGTATTCAGTGCCGCTCACGTGAGCCGCGCACAGCTTCGCTTTAAGTTAGGATGAAACGCCAAGCTTTAGCTTTGTCGATGGAAGCGGTGGTCCGCCAGGGCAGATCACCACGCTAGTCACAATGCAACGTTGCGCGCTGCAGGTCTCGAGTTGATGACGAGTCCCGAACTCGTTGCGATGATTCCTGTGAAAGAGGAATTCGCGCGCAATACCAAACATTGGAATATGCCCTTCCTCTCTCCTCGCCCGTCTTCTCGAAAAAACAAATGGACGAGTATTCCGGGCGGACAAGTCGCTTGAGCTTCTTAAGGCGGACGCCGCAAAGCGGGCGGGTAAGCCGGGCGAACTCAGTCAGAGGGATTGGGGCAAGTTTCTTTCACGCGTGATAGCGGGTTCGCCGTCGAAATATGGGGAAGGTCAGCTGTCCGTGGGATACTACGCCGCCCTAAGCTGACACTCCTGAACCATGGAACTGGGGCAACAGTCACTTCGGATCATTGAGAAATCACTTACCTGACCCGGCCTTCCGAATGAACCTCCAATGTTCGTCAGGGGGCCGCCCACACTAAACTAGGGGATGGACGATACCAAACAGATCGACGCGCAAAAGCTTCGAAGAAAAACTTTCTCCGATCGTCGTCGGGCAATATCGAAGTTGATGGCAGTCTCAAACTACCAAAGAACAGGCTTAGCCATTGATTCGTCTTACCTTTTTCAGAGGATCATAAACATAGGGCCTAAGACGACCACTGTCAACGCAGTCGCAACGCTCAAGTTCCGTCGCTATTAGACCTGCTGCAAGTTAAGATTAAGTTTTCAGCGAGTTTCTCGCTTCCTCTAGCATGGATTGCAACAACTCCGCTGGGTACCGCGTCCGCCAGTCGCCTTTTTCGAGCAGCATTATCACGCGATGGGCCGCGCGAATTTCTAGGTCGCGGTCCCCTGACAGGCGAGCCACCTCCCGAATCGTGTCGACAACAGCCGGCAGTTCTTGCCGATCTAAATCAGCAGCAGCGGGAACTATAACCTTAAGCAGGTCTCCCCAATTTTTACGGCTCAAGCCCAGCTGCTCGAGCGTCTCGGCGGCACCCCGAGCCCGTAAAAACTCTATTGAATAATAGAGTAGGTTGTTTGCCGAAAGGCGGACCTCGCGCTGCATCTCAGCTCCTCCTGCCGAGGTCTGGAGGGCTGCATTTGCAGCATCGAAGGCCTGTTTGGTAACGCGAATTGCGTCGGCGTAGGCATCGCGACGCTTGGTTAGCATGAAGTCAGTGCTGCCAATTTCCATCCCTTTCTGCCGGATGGTCTCGGCCGCCTCCCAATATGCAAACCCAAGGCGGCGAGCGATATAGCTCCGCATAGGGTTGCCGGACAGAAATTGCGGATCTTTTTCAAGCAGTTCCATGGCTTCTTCGAACTTGCTGAGCGCAAGCTCCGGCTCGTCCCGAGCAGATAGAACTTCGCCTAGCCGAAATGCAAGTAGCGCGTCAGGAGGATGACTTGCAGTATTCTCAAGAGCAAAATAGCGCCGAGCTGCTTCGTCGAGGCTTTCTATGGCGAAGGGAAAGTCCTTGACCTCATCACCGGACCGAGTGAGCACGTGCGCCGCTCGCATCTTTCCGCGCAGATCAGACGATACTAGGAAGCCAGATTCGGAGTTTTCCAGTGCGAGCTCCTGCAGAAGACGACCAATCCAGAGCAGACAAAGTGCGATCTCCATATTGAGATAATAAATTGCATCGTCGCGTTTCGAATGTGAGCCTACGTTTTCGAGCGAGTTTTGCAGGGTAATCGCAATCTCTGCGAGCTCGGTGATGCCTTGTTCGCGAGGCAAATTGTTGGTCGTATTCCGCACACTGCTGAACAGTGCGTCGATGCGCTCGACGGCCTCATTGACGCCTTTCTGGATATCCGGTGACAGGTCAAGCTTAGTTAGTTGACGATTGTCAATGGAGGGAAATGCTCGACCCGATTCGGAATCTGCGGACTTATAGATCTCCTTAATCAATTCCTTGATAATATCGGCGGTATTTCCGCACGAGTCGAGTAGATCTTTCCAGTTTCGGAGCTGATCACTCGCGCTCTTGCGTAGGCCATCCGTGGCCTTCTCTGGATTACCGAAACGAGATTTATACATCAGCTCGTGTTGGACCTCGCCCCACGCGTCCTCGAGAACGGTGCGGATTTGTACCTCGACCGGGACGCGAAATCGCGTTTCGCCGAGGGAGCCTTGAGCCCGCAGGATGATGTGAATAGACGAGTAGCCATTGTCCTTTGGCTCGTGCCGGATGCGCTTGCCATCTAGCACTAAGTCATACTTTTTGAGCTGCGAGACCAGCGCTTGGCAGAGCGATTGCTCGTAAGGATATCCATATATGATCAGCTCCTCGACCACCTCACTTACTGATTTTCCGAAGAAAAGTTCCAGGGGTTCGTTGCGAGCCAATTCAACGAATTTGAGAAATCGCTGTAGCACGCTTTGTAGGTCACTACGGTACAGCGTTAGGATGCGCAGGCCGATGATATCTGTGACATCCTTGGCTTGATAAGTTGGTTTACTCTGCCGCCGTTCGAACACCTTCTCGACGAGCTTCTTGTGATCCTTGACGCGGCTCTTGATGAGATAGCTTGTCGCTTCGATACTTGGAGTCCCCATAGCCAACGCGGCAAGTAGGCGCTTTTGCGTGACGTCAGCTCCAGCAAGAGCCTGAAGGGCGTCGAAGGCGACTTTTTGCCGCTCCTCGGGAGTGGGTTCATACGCGGACATCGTTACCCCTTAGTTGCGCGTTTAGTGAGTTTATCAACGCCACCACAATTCGCAACTAAAGCGGGTGTGGCTCTTCAGGCCGTCAAACACCACAAGGACATAGTTACCTTCGGCTCGATCGTTGTGGAGGCGGGTCGCGCTAGGCGACTCCCATCCTCAGCTGCGGATACGCGACTGAGCCTCTGGCCTGGACGAACGCGGTGCCGATCGTGGACGCCCGACATCTCGCCGCTTTCCAGCGTCCGTCCGATAGAATGAAGCAATGCTGCGCGTTCACCCCAAGAAACGCGCGATGCGAACGCAAGGCCAGGTCGAATATCGCCCAGGCCAATAGAGGTGATGTGTGGGCGTTTTGGTCATCATCTCGTACCGGCCCACCGTTTAATTCAGGTTAGTGCACAAGCTGCCGTCATGGTCGGTTAGCTGAATTCGGCGATCGATTAGAGGCACAGGTCAGTACGTAATGTACAGAACTGTGCCCCGCGTTTGCGGTGATAGAGGACACGAAAGTCAGCCCGCCCGGCCCCGCCTTCGCCCCTCGCTAAATGATGAGTTCGGCCACGCATGCCGCCGGACGTGGCGAACTTCAACAATTTATCTTTTCTCAAATGTTTGCCGCGATCTTCCAGCACTGGCGGCAACGTTAGAGCCAGTCCTGCGGGGTCCGAGATTAGGACATATCTGAGCTCGTATGTCTCGAAGCTATTCGCGGGGGATCTGGCGAACGATTTTTCGGCGTTTAGAAGATAATTGTCACCTTCGCGTGAAGCCTCGGATAGATTGTACCACCAATGGCCGCCCGTGGCGCGTTCGCTTGTCGAGTATGTGCCAAGCAACGCACCATTGTTCGTGTTGAGCCAGCATTCCTTCTGGTCATCATTACCAAACAGATTGATCGTCTGAGCCGCGCCGACATGCATGACGTAGACGAGGCCGGTCGACGCATAGGTTGGCGAGCTGGAGCGGCGGATCCAGGAGACCCTGTTTTCCGCACCGGAAATCGACCATGTCTGACATCGCGGCCCCCAAACTCGTTCATGCGCCGGCGCTACGGCGTGCGCTTGCGGGAACGCTCTGGCGGCGCTTCGTCATCCTCGCCGGCTTTGCGCTCACCTGGGAGCTCTATGCGCGCTGGCTCGACAACGCGCTTCTGCTGCCGACCCTGCGCCCGACGCTGTCGGCGTTGTGGTCGGCCATCTTGTCGGGCGAACTACCGAACCGTGCAGCGACCTCGCTGCGGGTCTCATCACCGGCTACGCACTGGGGATTGCCGTCGCGGCGGTGCTGACGACCCTCGCCGCTTTGTCGCGCTGGGGTAATGAGGCCCTTGGCCCGTTGACGTCGATGTTCAACCCGCTTCCGGCCATCGCGCTGCTGCCCATCGCATTGCTGTGGTTCGGCGTGGGACCGCCGAGCCTCATCTTCGTCATCGTGCACTCAGCTCTGTGGCCGGTGGCCCTCACCTGCTACGGCGGCTTCCTCGCCGTGCCGCCGACCCTGTGAATGGCCGGCCGCAACCTCGGCCTCTCGGGCGGCCGGTTCGTCGCGGAGATCCTGGTGCCAGCGGCCTTCCTGCAGATCCTGTCGGGCTTGCGGATCGGCTGGGCGTTCGCCTGGCGCACGCTGATTGCGGCCGAGCTTTTGTTCGGCGTCAGCGCGCGGTCCAGCGGGATCGGCTGGTTCATCTACACCAGCCGCGCACAGCTGGAGACGGCGAGCGTCTTTGCAGGACTGCTCACCGTGATCTTGATCGGCCTCCTTGTGGAGGGCGTGATCTTCCGGAGCCTGACGCGGATCACGGTCCAGCGCTGGGGACAGGTGCAAACCTAGGGGAATGCCGACGATCCCGATCGGTCCTAATGGTGAAGATATGGGAATGCGTAGCGATCAGCCAGATAGCGGAGTATTCGCTCCGAGGAATCGATGAAGCGCCGGCCGTTGGCAACGCCTGCGTCCTCAGGCACCGGCCGACTCTCATCGAAGGCCAGAACCGGAAGCGATTGATGCTGCTCGCCCAGGAATTCGACGAGGGACGTTCGCGGACGCGCGAACGGCAGGCGGTGTACCTCGATCTGCGTTGCCAATCCGGGAAACGACGCCAGCAATCCCTCGATCGCGTTGCAGTGCGGGCAGACGAAGAAGCGGCCCGGCCGCTCGGGGATCTTCAAATCCCGGCTTCACCAGAAAGAGGCGATCTCCGCTCATGGCCGGCCTCCAGAGACGACATGATTTTCAATGGCCGAACAGCCGATAGCTCCGATCGGCCGTCCGCAGGTGGCGGCTCTCCTCGACCCAACCCACCGCTCGCCGATAACTGCCCAGCAGGGTCGCCTCCTTCAACGCCGCCACGTCGACCGCTTGCGGCGCGTCGGCGAACGGCGAGACGAACAGCGGATCCTCGGGACAATAGAGCTCGCACAGGAAGCAGGTCTGGCAGTCGCTCTGGCGCGCGATCCTGGGAATGCCGTCGGTCTTGTCGAAGACATTGGTCGGGCACACGCTCACGCAAATATCGCAGGCCGTGCACCGTTCGGCATCGATGACCTCGATCATTCCGCGGCCTCCGCATATTGCCTAGATGCCAACGGGCGCGCCGATGTCCAGACGTCGTCAAACCCGCCGGTCGTCACGAAATGGAGGTAACGGTCGTCCTGTTCGGGGTAGTCGTCACGGCGGTGCATGCCCCGGCTTTCCTGACGCGCCAGCGCGCTGCGATACATCCAACGCGCGGTCGCGAGCATGGCGGCCGCTTCGCGTGCACGTAGCAGCTCCTGCTCGTCCGGCGCATCGGCAGCCGAGGCATCAGACCACAATGCATCCAGCCGACGGAGCGACCCACCGAGTCGCCCAGCCTCGCGGAAGTAATTCAGCTCGTAGGGGAACACCTCGTCCTGAACGCTTCGCGCGAGCGCGACGCCCTGCAATGGCCGCCCGTTGCCGGAGCGCAGACCAACAGTGCCGCGCCGGAAAGCCGGGCACCAGATGGTTGTGCCCAGTTGTCGCGCAAAATCGGCGGCGCCCTGGCCGGCCCAATAACCTGACGACATGGCCCAGGCGGCATTGTGGCTGCCGCCACCAGTAAAGCCGCCGCTGATCAGTTCGCGCGTCGCGGCATCGCCTGCGGCGTAGAGACCCGGCACGGTGGTCGCACAGCTGTCGTCGATGATCCGCAGGCCGCCGGTGCCGCGGACGGTCCCTTCGAGGCGCAGCGTGATCGGAAAACGTTGCGTGAAGGGATCGATACCGGTGCGGTCGAACGGGAGAAAGAAGTTCGGCTGCGACGCGCGCATGTGCCGCTGGGTTTCGGCATCTGCCTGGTCAAGTTGAGCGTACACGGGGCCTTTGCGGAGCGCGCGCGCAATCACGGAGCGGCCACCTTTCGAGGACGCGCCGGGAATGACGCTCCCCTGCTCATCGGTGAAGCTGGCCCAGCTGTAGAACAAGGTCTTGGTCACCGATCCGAAGGCCGGCGAGATCGCGTAGGCGTTGGAGAACTCCATGCTGGTGAATTCCGCACCCGCTTCCGCGGCGAGGAGATAGCCGTCCCCGGTCAGCACGTTCGAGCCGAGCGTCTTGCTGAGAAAGGCGCATCCGCCGGTGGCGATCACCACGGCCTTGGCGTTCACCGCCCAGCGATCCCCCTTCTGGCGGCGCAGGCCCGAAGCTCCCGCCACCACACCGTTGCCGTCGACCAGCAGCTCGAGCGCGGGCGAATGATCGAGGATGGTTACGCCGGCCTGCTTGGTCCGCTTGCGCATCAGGCGCATGTATTCCGGGCCCTGGAGCGAATTGCGCCGCGGCCTGCCGTCGTCATCGACGGGATAAGGATAGCCCCACTCGGCGAGCTGGTTGCTCTGGACGTAGGTCCGGTCCAGCACGCGCGCCATCCAGCGGCGGTCCTGGAGGTGCCCACCGAGCTTCTCACGGCTGGCCATCGCGGCCTCGCGGCGCTCCGGAGCGGGGTCGACATACCAGACGCCGGTTCCGGCCGCCGCCGTGGCGCCTGATGTGCCGCAAAAGCCCTTGTCCGCCAGCACGACACGCGCGCCATGCTCGGCGGCGCTGACCGCTGCCCATGTGCCCGCGGGACCGCCCCCGAGCACCAGCACATCCGCCTCGAAGACAACGGATCCTGCCGAACTCGACAGCCTCTCGGCACGACCAGGGTTCGACATCACTAATCTCCAGTCTCATTTCTGAACGGCGCTTCGGCCATCACGCGCAATCTGCCGCAAGATCTATCCAACGCGGGCAACGAGGACATCCGCCGTAGCATCCGCGAATTCGGAAGACATGTCGTTGAAGAGCGCGGGTTCCTGAACGGTTGCGGCACGCGGGCGGCGGTTCAACGCCTCGGAGCCCTGTCGATTCAGGAAGAAGCGCCCCAGAGCCTGCACAAACGCCGGCGATCCCGCGATCTCTGAAGCGTGGCCCTCACTCCGGCCATGAAGGCAAAGCTCATCTGATTCACGTCGACGACATAGATCATGCCGAAGCTTTCCCTCGAGGGCGCGCTAGCTGCTGAACCCCGCCGGGATGAACGCCGGGACTTTCTCCTCGATGAATTGCTTCACCTCCGGCGAGTTGAACACCTGGATGAATGCCTTCAGGCGCGGATCGTCCTTCTTGTCGGGCCGGGCCGTGAAGCGCAGCACGAGGCCATCGTCAGCGGTGCGATCGATGATCAGGGCGGATTTCGGATCGCCGCCGGCCGGAATAAGGTAAGTGATGTTGACGAGCGCCAGCGTTACGTCGTCGAGCGACCGATAGGTTTGGGCGGGGTCGAGCTCGACTATCTTGAGGTTCTTTGGATTCTCGATGATGTCGAGCTTGCTGACCGAAAAGCCTTTGCCGGGCGCAAGCTTGATCAGCCCAGCCCGTTCCAGCAGGATCAAACCGCGGGCACCGTTGAGCGGCTCGTTTGGAATAGCGACGCTGTCGCCGGACTTGATCTCGTCGAGCGTCTTGATCTTCTTCGAGAACAGGCCGACAGACGCAATCACGCCCACCTTGTCGGCCTGCACCAGATTGAAGCCGCGCTGCTTGTTCTGAAGAGCAAGATAAGTCGCATGCTGGAACAGATTGGCGTCGACCTCACCACTGTTCACGACCTCGTTCAACGCCATCCAGTCCGACAGCTCGACGATCTTGACGTCCTGCCCCTTCTCCTTGGCGAGCTTGGCGGCAAAGGACGCCAATTGGGCAACCGGGCCGGCGCTGGTCGCAATCTTCAGCGGTTCACCGGCGAAGGCGGTTGCCGTGAATGCGAGCCAAAGACCGGCGGCCTGGGTTGTACGACGAAGGATTTTCATGATTCTAGATTTCCGTTGCAATTTGGATGATGCGATTCAGGCGGCCTTGCGTGTGCCGGCATCGACCTGCGCCAGCGCCTGGCCGAGATCAGCCAAGATGTCGTCGGGATGCTCGATGCCGACCGACAGGCGGACATAGCCTGGCGTGACGCCGGCGGCGAGCTGCTCGGCGGCGGTCAATTGCTGATGCGTCGTCGACGCCGGGTGAATGGCGAGCGACCGTGCGTCGCCGATATTGGCAACGTGATAGAACAGCTTGAGCGCATCGATGAAGCGACGGCCGGCCTCGACGCCGCCTTTCAGCTCGAAGCCGACGTGGGCTCCATAGCCGTCCTTCAGATACGGCTTCTTGCCGATGGAAAGGCCGCATGTGGTTTTCATAGAGACGGCGCTCGTCATCCGGCACATCGCTTCCAGAGTGCCTGCAATTCATCAGTCATGTACTGACGTCCGGCAGAGAGCCGGACCACGCTTTGTGGCATCATGATGCGCGCCACCGCAACGAGGCGCACCACATCGATGGGATCCGGCCGTTCCGCGGTTACGTTGACCGGGACGCCCCTTGACTTCATTCCAAAGATTGATGGAAACACTCTCCGGGTGAACGGTCATGTTGGCGAGCAGCACTAGCATGCGGAGCCGGTCGGTAGCCTGCTCGCCCATTCCGATGATGCCGCTACAGCAGACCTTGATGCCGGCTGCGCGACACGCGGTCCAGCGTGTCGATGCGGTCCTGTGCAATCACGGGAATGGATGTTGTGCAGGCAGTATCAGAAGTTCGCGGTCCGCAACTACACCGCGCCTCCCTCCTCAGGCACCCCCACGGGCTGGTGCCGCACCACCTGACGGGCGTGGCAGCCATCCAGCGAGCCCTGCTTTGACAACAACACTATCCAGCGACATCCTTCTTGGGTGCGCATCAATGAATGAGACAACCGGCAGCCTTCCAAAAAATGCCGCTGCCGGATTCTCCAACAGCGGCCTAAGTCTTGGGAGAAAGCAGACGAGCCGGTCTGCCAGCGGAGCCGAGCAACAAAACAGAATCTCAATCGTGGTCGCCCATTGACACTGCCGACCTCTTTCCGCTCGCATTGCGGAACGATTCGACTTCGACTTTGCGCATTGGAACGTCATCAAACGGTTCGAGATACGGAGTGAAGTCCTGCTTCCAATCGCCATTCTTCCAAATGAACTCGCCTGGGTCATTGGGGCACGACGCAGCATCGGGGTAACCTTGGGTAAATAGACCAGGCGACCTCGAGAGGCGACCGGACGAAGATCGTGAGAAACTCGCGGCCTACACAGATAACGGTTTCAACCTATCGAGGCCGGACACTTGGCTTGCCAACCAGCAAATAAAAAAAATCGATCCCAGCATCCGAAGAATGTGAGACACAATTTGCAATTATCGTGCGTTTTCTGACCAACGGCCAAACAATGGAGATAGAGAGATCAGAGGCTCACGAGATGAGCACCAGTTGTGCTTGCCAAACCATGCACAGAAAACTTGAGACCTCCTGATTTTTGAAATACGTATTGCGGTCACCGTAGATCGAAAATCGACGAGGCAATGCTGCCTGCCTAGCAAGCTCTCTCACAGGGAGAGGAGCGTGCGCGATAATTCCGACGAGGATAAGGACTGATTACTAGAGTCGCTTCGTCTTTGGCCACGATGCATCGCGCTTTGCCGGAGGCTGTGGATTATGCGTCAGGTCCTCAACGACTTGATGCGATTTATCGTAAGGGTCGTTCATGATCGCGAGTCTCACTGTTGTCCTCCTCTGCCAACTCATCGGCGAGATCATTGTGCAAGGTCTGAGCTTGCCGTTGCCAGGGCCTGTGCTTGGTCTCCTCCTCTTGCTGATCATGCTGCTTGCCCGCGACCGCTTCGTGATGATGGCCCGAGGACCGTTTCGGGATAATAGCGTGGAGAATGTCAGCAAGGGACTGTTGACTCACCTGTCGCTCCTTTTTGTGCCAGCCGGCGTTGGGGTCGTGCAGAAACTTGATCTGCTCGCTGCGCATGGCATAGGCATCATTTGCATTCTTATGGTGTCGGTGACTGTGACCTTGCTCGCGACCGTGCTGACGTTCCAGATTGTCAGTCGCTTCACAAGCCGAGAGGACGCTCGATGAAGGAAGATCCGTTTTCGCTCTGGGTCTATCTGTCGCAATCCCCCTTACTTTGGCTGACAATCACTTTGCTGGTCTACGCAATAACCGACGCGGTATCAGTTGCAACGCGCCGTCATCCACTCGGCAACCCTGTGTTGCATGCGATGTGGATCATCGGCTTGTTTCTGCTTCTGACGGGTACCTCCTACACAACCTACTTCGCTGGTGCGCAGTTCGTACATTTTCTGCTGGGGCCTGCAACCGTCGCGCTCGCCGTGCCTCTCTATGAAAATCGCAAGCTGGTCACCGCGGCGATCGTTCCGATGCTGGCCGCCCTGGTTGCCGGCTCCGTTACAGCTGTCACATCTGTGGTCCTTCTTGCCGAGGCCGCCGGGCTTCCCCTCGAAACTATCCTGTCTCTTGCGCCGAAGTCACTCACGGCCGGCGTTGCAATGGGAATCAGCGAAACGCTACATGCGGATCCGTCGGTGACTGCTGTCGCAGTCATTCTCACTGGTATCATGGGCGCCATCATCGTGACCCCCTTGATGAACTGGACAGGCATCATCGATTTTCGGGCTCGAGGCTTTGCCGCAGGCATCGCGGCGCACGGCATCGGCACCGCACGCGCTTTCCAGGTTGATGAGATCGCTGGTGTGTTCTCAAGCCTTGGCATGGGCCTGAATGCCCTTGTGACATCCTTCCTGGTGCCGTTCGCAGTAACGGTATTGATAAAATGATGCGCGAGACCTCTCGCCGCTATTGGACTCTGCATCGACGAAGAATGTCCAGAGACGAACCGCTTCGCCAGTAGCACCTTCATAGCCATCGTTTACGTTCCGAGATGTCCATGGGCGCTGTTTGGACACCACTCGCACTCCCATAAAACAAGATAAAGCCTGAAAGGGAAGCCTGTGCAAGGAAGCCGCCCAATTGACCCGCTCAATACCGGAACAGATCCCGTCTACTTGATGAAGGCAAGCCGTGATCGATCGAGCGTGACTGTCACGGCCAGGATGACGATAAGGCCCGTCACCATGATCTGGATGTAGGTATGCACCCCTGCGATGTTTAAGCCATTTTGCAGAACGGCAATCACCAACACCCCGATTAGCGTTCGATGCACGCCTCCTGAACCGCCTGAAAGAGCGGTGCCGCCCATGACCACAGCTGCGATCGCCTGAAGCAAAAGGTCATCGCCCATCCGGGCGGTTCCGGTCGAGGTTCGCGCGACAAGCAGCAAGCCTGCAATTCCGCAGAGCATTCCGGATGCGACGAACGCGATTGCTTTCGTGCGAAGAACATCGATGCCCGAAAGCCGAGCCGTCACTCCTCCCCCGCCAATTGCAAACAGAGATCGCCCGAAATGGCTTCTCGCACCGATAAAAGAGGCGACCGCAAATATCAGAAGCGCCAGAATTCCCGAGTTTGGAATGCGCCCGATCATTACACCGGATGCGACCCATGTGAGATCCGGACTGCGAAAAAACACGTTCACACCGCCACTGATCCAGGTGGAAATGCCCCCAATGATGGTCATGGTGCTGAGGGTGGCGACAAAGGACGGGATCCGCAGGCGCAGCACCAAAATGGCGTTGAAAAGGCCGCAAAGCGCCCCGATGACGGAAGCAGCAAACAGGATCGCAGCGGCGCTGAACCCGAAATCCCGGATCAGAACTGCCGAGGAGATTGCCACGAAGGTCACGATCGCGCCGACGGAAAGGTCGATTGCTCCCATGAGAATGACAAAGGTGATGCCGGTCGCCACGATGAGCAGGATGGAGGACTGTCTCATCAGATTGAAAAGGTTTATCCAGCTCAGGAAGCGAGGATTGATGGCTGTGAAAACGATGACCATCGTCAGCAGCAGAAGCGCGGGGCCACCTGGATTTATGATCGCGCGGTGACGCTGAACAAACTGCCTCGCGATCTCCATTGTAGCCTCGAGTCGCAATCTCGATCTACGCGCCTTTGTCTCAGACCATGTGCCTGACAAGTTCCTGCTCCGTCGGTTTATCATTGGCAGGCGCGTCCCGCTCGAACTGGATCTCGCCATCGCGCATCACCAGAATCCGGTTTGACAGACCGATGAGCTCGAGCAAATCGTCCGATATCAGAAGAATGGCTGCTCCCTGGTCCGTCAGATCCCTGAGGACACTGTAGATCTCCTCTTTTGCGCCGACATCAACACCACGGGTAGGATTGTCGAGCACCAGAACCTGTACCCCTCGCGCCAGCCATTTTGCCAGCACGACCTTCTGCTGGTTTCCGCCGGAGAGGAATTGGCAGAGTTGCGTCGGCCCGCTGCATCGAATCCGTAAGCCATTGACGTGCTTCTGCGCTAAAGACCGTTCTCGCGCTGCCGATATGATTCCAGTCAGCCGGGAGACGAGGGGCAGCGAAGCCAGAGAAATGTTCGCTTCGACTGACATGTAAGGTACGATGCCTTCGGTCTTTCGTTCCTTGGGGACGAAGCCTACGCCATTTGCGATGGCGGCCTTGCCACGCCTCCGAAGGGGCAGGACTTTTCCGTTCACCTCGACGGTGCCGGCTGCCGGAAACGGATCAAATCCGACAACTGCCCTTCCAACGGCCTCTTTGCCGCATCCAACCAGTCCGCCAAGTCCGACGATCTCGCCTTTTCGAACATCGAAACTGACGTTCCTGACGTTATCGCCCTCAAGCCCATTCGCCGAAATCACAATCGGCGCTTCGGTGACGTCCAGCTGGCGCTTTTCCTTGAAGTACTCCTCATCCCGGATTCGCCCCACCATCGCCATGTGGAGGTTCTGCTCGGAAATCCGTTCTCCGGCAAACTCACCCACGTTTCGACCATCTTTGAAAACATAGATGCGATCGCACAGCTCTATGTATTCGGAAAGCCTGTGAGTGATAAGAACGAAGGATGCGCGCGCACGGAATTGGCGGATCGAGTCGAAGAGAAGCCTGACTTCGCGCTCACCGATGGCCGCGGTCGGTTCGTCAAGCAGGATGATAGGGTGGTCAATGTGGAAGTACTCAGCCAATGCAAAGGCTTTGGCAATCTCGATCATCTGCCGGTCGTGGAAGGCGTAGTCACTCGTCCGCCGACGTGGGTCGATGTGCGCAAGACCCAAGTCTTTCAGATGCCGTTCGCTGTGGGCAATCATCGCTTTTCGATCAACGAGGGCCAGCCGGTTGGTAAAATTGACTTCGAGCGACAGAAAGATATTTTCATAGACGGAAAGGCTGGGAATAAGGGCCTGCTCCTGGAACACCATCGAGATCCCGGCCTCGACGGCCTGGGTGTAACGGAGGGGCTTGAACGGTTTACCGAATAACTCCATCTCGCCCCCATTCGGGGAATGGATGCCAGCGATCATTTTGAGGGTCGTGGATTTTCCCGCCCCATTTTCACCTGCGATGCCGACAATCTCGTTTGGAAAAATCTGAAGATCAACTCCTTCCACGACCCAATTGCCGTTAAAGCTCTTGGATCCGCCTCGCATCGCGAAGATTGGATTGCGTACTGCCGTCATCTCACGTCCTCCGCGCTCACACGCTTCGTGTTGAGGAGAACAGCGAACAGTATGACGACCCCCTGGATGATCGCCTGCAGATGAGGCGCGAGCGCAAGCGTGTTCAGACCATTCGAAAGAGTCGTCGTGAAAAGCACCCCAAGAATCGTCAGGCGCACGTTGCCGAATCCTCCGGTGATCGCAGTACCGCCGACGACCACCGCGGTAATGGTGTCCAGAGTCATGAAGCTGCCCATTGTCGCTGTGGCGGATCCAAGACGCGCGGCCAATAACGCTCCGGCAAAACCCCCCAGGAGGCCGGACAACGCAAACGCCTGTATTTTGATCGTATTGACCTTCACTCCAACAAGAGCGGCTGTTTGCTCGTCACTTCCAAGTGCAAGCGTCATACGGCCAAACCGAGTGCGCGCCCCTAGAACGACTGCAGCCATATAGATGACGAGGGAAATCAGGACCGCATTGGGAATCACATTCAGCCATGCGCCCTGAGCGATGTCGATCACGGCGGCATCAGTTACCGTCAGCGAACGGCCATCAGAGACAAAGAGGACGGCACCCGAGAGAGTCGTTGCGGTTGCAAGCGTCACCAGGATGGAGGGGATCCTGAGGTAGACGTAGACGAGCCCGTTGATCACACCACAGGACAGGCCCACCAGACAAACAATGGGAATTGCCCAGAAACCGAAGTCCGGCGCCATCCGCGCAACCAGCATGCCACAGAAGCTCGCGATCGCTCCGATCGAAAGGTCAATGGAGCCCATCAAAATGACGAAAGTCGCACCGACCGATGCAACCAAGAGGACAGAACTGGATAGCTCAATCGCCCTCAGGTTTCCCACGGTCAAAAATGAGGGGGCCGCCAAGCCGATGGCCGCGCATGCGACAGCAAACACCGAAATGGTTACGATGCGCCGCGCTAGCTCGCCATCCCCACGCCCGACCTGCCATGCCTGCAACATTTTGCGATCCGATTGAGCATTTCTTGGAGGGATGCCTCCCTCGAGAAGGGAGGCATCCAGGCGCATTTTACTCGGGAATTCGCTGCTTGTAGTGGTCCTTATACTCCGCCGTCAGCTTCCCCACACAACCCGCGTCGAAGGCTTCCTGATATGGCTTCGGAAGGTTGTAACCGGCGGGCATACGGCTTCCCCAATAGGTCTTCACGTCGATCGGCCAGACGTAGTTTTGAGGGTCCCAATCGTTGGGATGGAGCGCGCGCGACATTTTCTTCCAGTCGAAGGGCAGCTTTTCCCCTGCAAGAAACGCCTGATACTTGTCGACATTCGCAGCCGTAATCAGCGTCGCCCCCGTGTACATCATGCGTTCGCACGGACTCGGCTTGAACCCCTTGGAGGCGTCGTACGCCCGCACAAGTGCGAAACCGGCCTGCCACTGTGGCGTAAAGCCCATGGTAGCAAGAATTCGGCCCTCCTTCACCAGCTTCAGGGTTTCGCCGTTGCCGTCAAGCCCTGTGATCGGGATGTGCATACCAGCATCTTCAACGGCCTGCATGGCTCCGAGTGCGATCGAGTCGTTCTGACCGAATACCGCATCGATCTTGGAATGTGCCACCAGCAGGTCTTCCATGACCTTGCGGGAGTCGACCTGGTTCCATTTTCCTGGCTGGCGGGCGACGACCTTGATGTTCGGGTATCCAGCGAGGGCCTTTTCGAAGCCTGCGGTTCTGGCGATGTCCGCATCGACCCCGGGAAAGCCTGTGATATGAACGACGTTGCCTTTTCCGCCGATCTTGTCGAAAAGCAGCTTTGCTATTCTATAGCTGTTGTCGACGTCGTCCGGCGTGAAGAAGGTCGCGAAGGCATAGTTGTCGGTCCCACCGTCCAAAGGATGAAAGCCCGGCAGAGATTCCCAGACAGCAACGTGCACTGCTCCTGCCTTTTTCGCCATCTCGACGATGGGCTTGATGTTTGCAGCGACCAGATTCTCGCCGAATGTAATTTTGACGCCCGCCGCGAACTGAGCTTCGTAGATTTCGATTTGCTTGGCGGCATCACCCTTTCCCGAAAGGATGCGGTAATTCAAACCGAGCGCTTTCGCCGCCTGCTCGGCACCTTGCGACCAGTTGTTGAAATACTCGTTCTCCAGCGTGGAGACCTCGGACAGGACATCCTCGGCCCTTGCGGCTGTAAACGACGCCAACAGAGCGGCTGTTGCAAAAACGTAGGCAGACAAGTTGCGCATTAGTTCCCTCCTCTACTCGTTTCAAACCTCGATCGTCTCTCAAAGAGTCCGCAATCCGCGTGCAGGCGCCGTCATCTCTCGATATCGCGTTTGGCGTGAGAAAATTGACGAGTCATCTCTTACGCCGCGTGCTCGCACGCGCGACTTTCCCTCGTCACATCTAAGGTTGTGGTATTGATCATGGCGGGACAGCTTCGGCGTCACCCGTCCCATTGCTTCTACATTTGTTTCCAGTCGCCAATCTGCTCGAACGCATGCGCCGCCCTATAGATGGTCGTCTCCTCGAAGTGACGACCAACAAGCATCAAACCCACTGGCAGGCCATCCACCATTCCGCAGGGCAGCGACATAGCGGGATGGTGCGTGAAGTTGAACGGAGCGGTATTGGTGAACATCTCAGTCGCGCGCGCGATATAGTCCTCTCGGCTGACATCCTGCGGAGGAAGCTGGGTCGCCTTCATCGGCGTCGTTGGCATTAGAAGAAGATCGTAATCCTTAAGCGTGTTGTCGTATGCCGCCCTCAGGCGGCGAGATATGTTGACCGCCTTGCCGTAAAATCGCGGCCCATAATTGTTATTGATGAATGTGCCGAGCATCAGGAACAGCTTCGCCTGCTCGGACAGGGAATTCGCTTTCCGCCGCCAGCCGCGATGAAAGTCCATGAGCGACAGTGAAAAGAGGTCCGATCGGCTGGTACCATAGCCGTCGCCGAACATCATGGTCTGTGTCGCGCCCTCGGTACCGATCGGCGTCCAGATTGCGGCTCCCTGGAGGTGCATCGGCACTGACACTGTCTCTACCGAGGCGCCGAGATCTCTGAAGCGCTTGGCCGCTTCACGAACGCTTCTGTTGACAGTCGCCTCCGCTCCGGGTTGCTCAAAGCCCTCCTTCAGAACGCCGATCTTCAATCCACTGATACTTTGGCCGAGCGCTTTGGTGTAGTCTTCGACCTTCGGCGCCTTGATGCGCGGATCGTAACCGTCGTCTCCAGCAATCACTTCAAGCAACAATGCGTTGTCGGCGACTGTTGCGGTCATCGGACCGGTGTGATCCAGCGTCATTTCATTGGGCATGATGCCGGTATAGGGGACCAAGCCCCAAGTCGGCTTCATGCCGTAGATTCCGCAAAAGGACGAGGGCATGCGTATTGAACCGCCCTGATCGCCGCCGATCGCCATATCGACTTCGCCAAGGGCAACGACAACCCCGGAGCCCGAAGACGAGCCTCCTGCGGAGTAGCCCATCTTGTGAGGATTGTGCACGGGTCCGAGCGCACCGGTATGGCTGCCGCCGGATGTGCAAAAGCATTCGCAGTGGACTTTGCCTGCAATTTCGGCGCCCGCGTCCAACATCCGACTGACAATGGTCGCATCGATATCAGGAACAAATCCTTCGAGCGTCGCCGAGCCGTTCATCATGGGCACCCCGGCGAGCATGATGTTGTCTTTCAGCGCGACTGTCTTTCCCTTGAGCTTCCCACTAGGCGCCCCCAGCACCCTCGTCTTTCGATACCAGGCGTTGTGCGGGTTCTCCTCGGCTCTCGGCTGATATCCCGGCGTGCGAGGATACTTCACCGCAGGCAATTCGTCGGGAACGGCGTCGACATAGTTGTAGGCTTCAAGCGCCCCCTTGATAAGGCCGCGGAAGGAGACAAGGTCTTCATCGGAAAGTGAAAGACCGCATTGCCCTGCGACATCTCGCAACTGCGCTGGTGTAGGCGGGACGATTGACACTGGGCTTTCCTCCTCGAGGTGGGCTATTCGTATTTGTGAGGCCGCTCTGCGGTGGCTCGTCACTAACATTTCAAGAAAATATGCTTGGTGCAGCCGAGTCACCGAGCCCGCGCTCAAAACTGGGTAATTTTGAGTAATTCATCCTACAAAAATCGCCGAAAAAAGAAGCAATTTATGCGGGAATAATGCGCATTCAGCGCGACAATTATTAGTCCTACCGGGGAATAGATCATTTGTGTACTAACACACCGAACTGCTGGCACCGAGATTTGGCTCTCGCGTTTACAATCCAGAAGCTGTCGGAATAGAAGCGATCCAAGATCACCGCGACAGGTAGCCAACGACGCTCGCTCAAGAGCCGTGGATTGCGGTACCCCTGATGCAGAGTCCAAAGTTGCTGCCTGGAGGTTCACTCCCGCACGTCAAGCGAGGCGAGATGACGCAAAGCGGATTGGATGTGTTGTTCGAACACATCCTCGTCGCGGGCAAATTTTACAGATCGACTAGTCAGGGGCTGCGGACGAATGATGATGCAAGATCTGCCACGCATCGTCTTTGTGGCTCAGCACGAAGGTGAAACGAGCCGGTGTCGCCGCTATGTGATCCGTGGAAGATTGGGAAAAGACATAATTGCCCACCACCAGAACGAGGTTGGCGGCCAATCTCGCAGAACGCCAAGCTTCAAATTCCACTGTATGCGTGCGACGGAAATAGGTTCGAATCTCTTCAGCACCCGAATAGAGCTTCGAGCTCGATGTACCGTACAGTAGCGCGTCACGTGCGTACAAGGCCGCCAGCTTGTCGACGTCGTGAGCGTTGAAGGCTTGCGCCCAGAGCACCAGGAACGCGCGCACGTCCGGCATCATATCGTCTCGATTAAAATTAGATACCCACTTAAATGACGAAGACATCTTGCTGGAATACTGTAAAACACGAGATGAGTCGCTTTTGACACTTCCTGGCGATCGACCATTGAGATTGCCGCCTCAAAAGATCGCCGCTGCTGGATTTCTCCAACAGCGGCTTAGTCTAGGGAGGAAGCAGACAAGCCGGCCTGCCAGCGGATCGCATTACGTGACCTTAGCAAGCCGCAACACGGAGATTGTTGGTCGCGCCCCTCAGTCCAAATGGCACTCCGGAGATCACGATCGCTAAATCACCCGGCTCGGCGTAGCCTTCCTTGCGCGCCGTCGCGGCCGCTATTTGCGTGATGTCATCGGAGCTGGAGGGGTCGGCTGCAACAATGCTGTGTACCCCCCACAGCAAGCTCATGCGCCCCGCGACCCTCTCGTCTGGCGTAAGAGCGAGAATCGGGACCAGCGGCCTTCTACGCGCGATACGAGCGGCGGTGGTCCCGCTTGCGGTGAACCCGATGATCGCTCTCGCATCAATCGCGGCGGCCAGATCCGCGCCCGCGGCCGCAACCGCATGAGGAGGCGTGATTTCCTCACCGACCTGCGAGGCGTCGAGAAGCGACCGATAGAGATGATGCCGCTCGGTGCTTTTGATGATTCTGTCCATCATGGTAACCGCCTCGATCGGATAGGCTCCGCTCGCCGATTCAGCAGAAAGCATGACAGCGTCGGCACCATCGTAGATGGCGGTCGCGACATCGGACGCTTCCGCGCGCGTTGGCGTCGGCATAGCCGTCATCGAATCCAGCATCTGCGTTGCGACGATCACGGGCTTGGCGGCAAGCCGACAGGCGCGAACGAGCTCCTTCTGTCGCGGAGGCACCTCCTCGAGCGGGATCTCAACACCAAGATCGCCGCGCGCGACCATAATGCCGTCCGACAGGGCAATGATATCGCCGATACATTCGAGCGCCATGGGCGTCTCGATCTTGGCTATCAGACCTGCAGCTTCACCGATCAGGGAACGTGCTTCGAGGAGGTCCGATGGTCTTTGAACGAACGACAGAGCGACCCAGTCGACGCCAAGTTCAAGGCCGAAGGCTAAGTCGGTGCGATCCTTATGGGTCAAGGGGGATATATCAAGGAGTGCACCTGGGAGGTTTACCCCTTTGTGGTCACGGATCACGCCGCCCACGACAACTCTCGCGACGATCTCCTTGTCGCCGGGACTAACAACACTTAGACGTACTCGGCCGTCATCGATCAGGACGTCCTGGCCGGGATGGACGGCTGCGAAGATTTCGGGATGAGGCAGGGGAATGGATTGTTTTCCGTCCCCTCCTCCGTCGAGCGAAAAGCGGACCGTTTCGCCCGCATTCAGCATCAGCTTGCCGCCATCTAATGAGCCGATGCGAAGCTTCGGTCCTTGCAAATCCTGCAGCACGCCGATTGGCGTGCCGACCTCGTGTTCAAGCCGCCGGATCGACGCAAGAACCCCCGCATGGTCATCATGCGATCCGTGACTGAAATTGAGCCGGAACGTGTCCGCACCTGAAAAATAAAGAGAGCGGATCATCTCGGGTGCGGCCGTCGCCGGCCCCACCGTTGCTACAATTTTGGCAAAGCGAGAGCGACGCATCTTGGATCCCCTAGTTAGAGGATGAACCAGTGTGAACGAAATTGGAATGCCGTCCCTCGACGATGGTATTCAGAATCTCGCGCGATGGGCTCGTATACTTCGCGGCCACCATCGATCGAATGGAAAACGAACGTAGCGCATCCGTGACCGACAAGGTGCCTTCGGCCGCATCCTTCCTGCCCGTGAAGGGAAACACGTCCGGCCCACGCTGACATTGACAGTTCAAGTTGACGCGGCAGACTTGATTGACCAGGACATCCGACATGCGACCGATCACGTCGGGGTCGCGGGCGAACAAGCTTACCTGCTGGCCATGTTCAGAGGTGGCCACGTAATCAAGCGCGAGGTCGACATCCTCGAAGTTCGACATGGGGATGAGTGGTCCGAACTGCTCCTCCCGAAAGAGCCGCATGGACGGCCCCACAGGATAGACGACTGCGGGATAGAAAAGAGTGCCTACGGCCGTACCCCCGCCGGCGTTGAGAATACGGGCGCCCTTCGTTACGGCGTCATCTAGAAGCGCGCTCATCTGGTTTACTTTCTCGACACTTGGCAAGGGCGTCAGAGTCACGTCTGGCGCCCAGGGCATACCGATTTTTAGTTGGGCGAGCTCCGCTTGTAGCGCCGATATGAACGAATCAGCGACATCGCGGTGCACGAGCAGCATCTTCAGGGCCGTACAGCGCTGTCCATTGAACGAGAGCGCGCCTAGTAGGCATTCCTTTGCTGCGAGTGCGATATCAGCATCAGGCATAACGATCGCCGCGTTCTTTGCGTCGAGACCGAGAATGGCACGCAGGCGGTTGGTTTTTGGGTGGAGTTTTTTAAGGTGGTCGGCCACTCGGCTCGAGCCGATTAGCGTAAGGACATTGATTTGGCCGGTCTCAAGAAGTGTCGGGACGATTTCCGCGCCTTCACCGTAGGCGAAGTTGACTACTCCAGGCGGGAACGCGGCCCGGAACACCTCCAGCAGCGGTTCGAACAAGAGAACGCCGTGTCGGGGCGGCTTGAAGACGACGCAATTGCCCATGATCAACGCCGGAATGAGCGTCGCGAAAGTTTCATTCAGGGGATAGTTGTATGGCCCCATGCAGAGGACAACGCCGAGTGGCGTTCGGCGTATCAGGGCAATCACTCCTTCAACGATTTCAAACCGCGAGTTGGCATTGTCGAGATTGCGCACCGCGTCGATTGTTTGCCGGACGTAGTCCACTGTGCGGTCAAATTCCTTTTCTGAATCCGCGAGCGTTTTGCCAATCTCCCACATGATAAGCCGTGTGACTTCGGCGCGGCGCGCACACATTCCGGCGAGAAATCTTTGCATCGCCAGGATGCGCTCTGAAACACGCATGGTGGGCCACGCGCCGCGCCCGCTGTCGTATGCAGCGACCGCAGCGTCGAGTGCGGTTATCGCCGTCGCGACGTCGCCGGACGGATGGCTGCCGATCCGCATCTGCGTCAACCCGCCATTACTTCCGCGGACCATCACGGGAGACAGAACGTTCTTGACCGGCCCTATCCAGTCCCGCATTTCGCCGTTAACGAGAACACTCCGCTGTTCAATGGGCGCAATGGCGGCCTCGTGCAAAGCCGCGTCATCGGCAGTCGGAAAGAGCAAGCTGAGATTATCGCGGCTCATCATCATGATTCACAACAAGGACTGGTATCCGAAGAGACAACGAAGTCGCGCAGATCACAGTGCCGCGACGGCCTCCCCCTTTTCTGACGGCCTAGCATCAATAGTATCGGCTCACACTTATAGCGCCCTTCGGCACGTCGCCGCCCCGCTCGAACGGAACCGCAAGCATCAGCAGAATTTCCGCGATCGCAGGGCGGCAATCTCAATCCTCCCTTTAGGAAGCCACTCGCTTCTCGGTATTGGAGGCGGCGAGGATATCCGCCACAGCACGGTAGCTGAAGACGATCGCGGGACCGATTGTGATCCCTGCTCCCGGGTAGATTCCGCGCATTGGCGAAGTCATGTCGTTGCCGCAGGCGTAGAGACCCGGGATCGGCTTGCGCTGTGCGTCCAGAACTTTACCGCAGCTATCGGTTGCGAGGCCCGACGCAGTGCCGAGCGTTGCCGGAACGATCGGCAGCGCAATGAAGGGGCCCTTTCGGATCGGTCCGAGATTTGGGTTCTTTGCTCCGACCGATGGATCCCCAAGCGTGCGGTTGAAGGCCGACTCACCACGCTTGAAGAGTGGATCGATCCCTGTGGCGGCGTGGGCGTTGTGCTCCTCGATCGTTCTCTCGAGCTCGGCTGGGTCGAGTCCGATTTCCCTGGCAAGCTCTGGGATTGTTCGCCCCACCTTGATATATCCAAGCCGCGCGTATTTCCGGATGCTCAGCGTCCATGGCCACGGCAACAGATGTCCCATGCCGCGGAGGCGAACGAAATCGTAATCACAGACGAAATAGAACCGCTTGTCTGCGGGGTATCCGTTTGCGAACATCGCCAGGCAAATGTCATGGTAGGAGTTGGACTCATTTACGAATCGGCGCCCGTTCGGCGCGACCGCGATGACGCCGGGACGCCCCCGATCGAGCCAGCCATACGGGACAACTTGTGAGCTGCTCCTGGTCTTGAGGATCGATACTGGTGTCCAGAACCCTGCGGACGCGACATCCTTATCGACTGCGGCTCCGACCTTCGTTGCAAGCTCAATGCCATCGCCGGTGACATCGGGATGAGCCAGGGTGTCGTCATGCTGATGCGGTCCGCTCAGCTCGGCTCTCAGCTGGGCGTTGCGCGCGAAGCCGCCGGTTGCGAGGACGACGCCATGGGAAGCACGCACGCGAAGCTCGGAATCGGCGTGTTTGATGATTGCCCCCGTGACGCGCCCATCCTCCTTGATGAGTTCAAGAAGAGTAGACGCCGGCCATATTTCGACATTGAGCTTGCGCAAGCTCACCAGCAAGCGAGCGATCAACGCGTTGCCTCCACTGAATTCCGTGCCGCGCCTATAGCTCAAGCGATCCCGTGCGTAGCGGCTGACGCGGCGCAGGACGTGCTTGAGGGACGAGAAGGATTGAAACGGATTCAGGAAGCTTCGGACCTCGCCGGACGAGATCATCATCCCTCCGAGTACAACACGAATGGGATCCCCGATGAGATTGAAGTCTTTGCCGAGAAGGCGCGCATCGTAGGGGGCAGGGCTGAGTGCCCGGCCCTTGTCTACGCCGCCGACTTGGCTCGAGTGATAATCGGGCGCTGAGGCCAGTGTGAACTTGACCTCTGTCCCGTTCTCGAGCGAAGCAAGCGCGGATGGACCGTCCTCCAGATAGGCTTCGATGAGGTCTGGCCGGTAGTAATTGCCCAGCTCATGCTGAAGATAGGTCCGGGCCTTGGCAAACGAGTCCTCGATTTTTGCGGACCGCGCCTGGGGCGAGCAGGGAATCCAGATCATGCCGTTTGAGAGAGCCGTCGTTCCGCCAAGTCGTGGAGATTTTTCACAGACGGTCACTCGAAGTCCAGCCTTCGCCGCATAGAGGGCGGCTGACAGACCGGCTGCCCCGCTACCGATCACGAGGACATCGGCTTCCCTATCATCCGCCGATCTGCCCGCTCGGGAGAGCGTCACCTTGTTCTGCTTGCCTGATTGGCTGATTGGCTCGTTCATTCCAGCCTCTTTTTTATTTGCGATGAACATCAGTTTTGCTGCGGCAGAGGAACGGCTTTAAATTCCTCTGCCGCTGCCTTCACTGCACGTTCGATTGGAATCCGTTCGATGGAGGAGGCGCCAACGAAGCCGACACATTCGGTCGAGCGGTAAACTTCATACGTATCCTGTGGCTCGGCGATTGCCCCACCGTGGCAGAGGAGAATGATATCCGATCGGACCCCCTTGGCTGCCGCGTTGATCTCGTTGATGCGCCTGATCGCCTCCTGGATCGACTGTCCTTCCTCGTGGCCCACGAGCCCGCCTCGGGTAGCGCCGACATGAGGGACAATGCAGTCCGCTCCGCTACTCGCCATGGCTTTGGCGTCGTCAGGGCTCGCTACGTAGGCGAGCGAGAAGATGTTCTTCTTGCGGGCAGTCGCAATCATCTCGACCTCGCGCTCGAAGCCGAGCCCTACACGACCGCGGCGGTCACGCCATTTTTCTCCCATGGTGGAGATGGTCGGGTAGTTGATCACGCCGGAGAAGCCGGCAGCAGAGAACTTGTCCAGAAGAGCATCAAGATCAAGCCGGAGAGGATCCCAAGCTTCAACGCCGCCAATCACCGGCACAGAAGATACAACGTTGCGGATTTCCGCAGCGAGCTCCAACGTTCGGTCATTGGAATCACCGATGCGACTGGTGGGAAGGCCCATGAGCCGCGAGAGACCTGTGCTGTAGACCACCAGCATATCGGCCCCTCCGAGCGCAGCACATTTTGCGACCAACCCACAGCTGCTGGCCGCGGCGAGAATCGCTTTTCGGTCCGCGACTTGGCTTGCGATCCTCGAAACAATTTCCGCTCGATCAAATATTCGCACGAAATAGACCTCCCAGGTCCAAGTGCTCGAGGATCCACGTCACGGCGGCCTCGGCAAATTCGGGGTCGTTGATGTGGCAGCTGAGTTCGCGGACCGCGATCTCTGGCCGGAGACTGGTCTTGATTGCCTGCAGCCAGGCCTGGTCGGCTTCCGTGTCACGAAATACGCCGCCCTCCCGGTCGTAGTCCGACACGCCTTTGGCTGGCCAAAGCACGATGGCAGGCCCCTGGGCCTGCGACAGCCGCTCGGCCGTAAGCTCGCCGATACTGGCATTCTCGGCAGGCGTCGTACGCATCAGTGTCGTGTAAGGAGTATGGGAGTAGAACCGGCGGTTTCGGAATTGATCGGGTACGCTGGAGGGCGGGCCGAAATTAACCATGTCAACCGCGCCGGGTGCGATGACTTGCGGGATCTGTTGGTGCGAGGCCGCCTTGAGCCGATCGGGGCCGGCGCTGGCTGTGCCTCCCACGAGTTCATCGGCCAACTCCGTTGTAGTCAGATCGATCACGGCATCGAATTCGCCGGCAGCGATCAGCTGCTCCATTTTCCGGCCACCGGCTCCGTTGGCCGGAAACACGATCGCGTGCAGG
Organism: Bradyrhizobium sp. USDA 223; assembly: GCF_044909005.1. NCBI lineage: Bacteria > Pseudomonadati > Pseudomonadota > Alphaproteobacteria > Hyphomicrobiales > Nitrobacteraceae > Bradyrhizobium > Bradyrhizobium sp. USDA 223. Next base: position 770,217 of record NZ_JBIYDR010000001.1, on the reverse strand, counting down.
CCGGCATCGGCAAGCAGGGACACGCACTGATTTGCTGCAGGCGTCGTCACGCCGAAGGCCGTGATCGCAACGACCTTCCTCTCGCGTTCACGTCTGCTGGGTTGATAATGCATGGCGGAAATAGCCCGCCCTGCATTCTCCAGCACTCGTGCCGTGAACGCGTTGATACCGACGAGATCGACCAGCGTTGGGTACAGGACGATGTCGTGATGGGTCGCGAGTTCAGCGAGGAGCGCTGGCCGCGCACTCGTCACCAGCAGCTTCGGAAAGCCATAAGGCAAATCAGACGCGATCTCGCCGAAAACAGCGCTCCCCTTGCCTCCCGCAATCGCCACGATCGCGCTGATCTCGCCGGAGGCCAGGAGCCCGGCAACTCGCGTGCGCGTAGTGGCGGCTATCTCTTTCAGGAGCTCGGCTGGTGACGCCAGGCGCGCTCCCGCACCGTCAGCTGGCCGCGCCAGATTCCGATTGGCGGACGTGCCAATATCGATCTGGACGGTACTTCTGCCTTGTCCCTTGATGACATCCGCAAGGAAAGAGGCTTCCTTCCCCTTGGTGTCCATTGTGGCCACGACCGCGACCGCGCCCAAGGCCGCAGTCGCTGGCTCGAATAGATGGCCATCCCGGACCGACCTCTGGCCGTCCGCGCAATGGTGAGACACGGTTGTCCTCCCGGACCATTTGTGACAGCAGGTGGTCTAGACCGGGCCCAAACCGGGTATAAGATCGACGAAGCGTGTAAATGGGTAAGATTGGGTAGAAGCCGTGAGAGCGACAATTATCGGCAAACTTGCCACAGACCTCTTGGTTCGCCGTGGCATGTCCCTGCAGATCTATGCCCCGTCGCTGCGCAGCCTTCCTGAGGACGCTATGCTCGTCATGGCGACCCTGCCTGTCATCGACTGGAACAACTGCCTATTGCGGGACTTGCACATTATCAAAAAGAGGACGCCCGTTCCTGCTTATGCGGCGATCGTCATGATCGATCCCTTTGCATGCTGGGAGGATTTCGCCGACTTGTTGAAAAATGCTGAGATCACCGGGATCATAAACTTTCCACCTGCGTCGATACTTGAACGGTCGAGCGGAGGCGTGCCCGTCGACACCGGACAGGAGCTCGAGCTTCGGCGCATGGAATGGTTCGCAAGCCTCGGGTTCAAGGCGTTGTTCGCGGCGGCCAACGAGTCGGACGTCGCGGCGGCGGAGCGGCGGTTAGGTTCGCAACTCGATGGCGTGGTCTATTTGCCCCCGGAGGCGCTCGCTCTGACGATTGGAACCGACATGGGGCTGGTAAGCCTTGGACCTCAGGGGTCGCCGGTACCGAAGTTCGCGCTCCTAGAGGCAACCGCTTCAAGGCGGCCACTTCCAACGTGAGAAGCGCAGCGCTATTCGAGGATCCGCAGCTTCTTGATCTTGTTATATAGCGTTTTTCTTGAAAGCCCGAGAGAGCGGGCGGTCTTGCCTCGGTGAAGCCGGTTTCTTTTCAGGCCTTCAATGATCCACTCGCGTTCGGACAGCGAAGCCGAGGGCTTGGCATGTGACTGGGCATCCAGAAGCGGTCTTAGCACATCGGCCGTGATGTGGGTTTGCCGCAGGGTCACGAGCTGGTTTACGATCTGGCGCAATTCCCGCAAATTGCCCGGCCAGTCATGACCGGCGAGCGCCAGGAATGCTGAATTTTCAATTGCAAGCGTCTGGGCCCTCGAATCTCCCTTCGCCTCGACCGTGAAGTGTTGAATCAGCTGCGGAAGATCCTCGAGCCGGTCTGGCAAGGAAGGCAGCTCAATATCGAGTCCCGCAAACAAAGCGAGCAGCCGGGGACATAACACAGTTTCAAGGCCAGCCCCCCGGGAGACGGTGGCGGTCGCGATGATCCGCGCCGTGGAGCGGACAACCGCGATACCGTTCAAAGGTGTGAAACCGCCAGTCTCGAGGTAATCGGCAAGACGCTCCTGCCCCTCGCGCGAAAGCTGGTCCACATGCAGCAGCAAGACCGCACCATCGCTTGACGTTTCCAGGAGCGACAATTGGCGCCTTCTGGTCTCATCGCGCTCGGCGCCAAACAACGCTCCCAGCGTATCGATCGCGGGGCCTGGCCGGCACTGAAACAGCGCCGCCTTGGCGTGCTTGCGATCGCTAAAGGCGAGTACGAGACCTGCTATTCTTCGTTTCCCCGAGCCGGCTTCGCCCCAGACAAGCACTGGATTGGGGTTGGCGGCCAAGCGTTTTGTCGTCTCGAGGATGCGCTTCATCGAAGACGCCTGCGCGATGACCCCGTGCCTGAATCCGCTCAGCTGGAGCTGCCGTTCAAGCAGATCGACCTTCTCCCGCAATAAGTGGATGGTTTTGAAGCCCGAGGTCACCTCAAGGACGGACATCTCCAACGGCACGCGGTCCAGCGAAGAGCCTCCGATGAAACCTTGGATACCCGTCTCTCGGCAGATATCCAACAATTCGTCGGGCTTTGTAATCGGTCCGCCGCCAAGCAGGCAAATGGCACTCTTGTCGATGGATTGAGCAACGCGCGCAACAGCACTGGTGCGTGCTGCAAGCTCCGACAGGCTGATCGACGGGTCCGACGTGCTTTCGACACCGCGGTTTAGATTGAAGTTGATGCAGATCGCCTCAGCACCCGCTTCAACCATGCGCCTGGCCTCGGCTTGGGTGCGCGTATAGGCGATGGTCATCAGGCCGCGTTTTGCGGCCTTCACCAGAAGCTCGGTCTCTCGAGCGTAACCAAGGCCGCACTTCTCGAGCAACGACCTCCGGTAGTCATCGATGTGTATGACTGACGGAAAGTTGGTGACTCCGGAAAACCCCCATCTGATGATCCGATCGAGCCAGCGGTCAAGATCGAGCTGCGGATCGAACGTGCAGGCACCGAAGAATACGGGCAGTTTCGTGCTAGGCAGGATTTCGGTCCGTCCAAAGCTGGCCACGAACTCGTTGCAATTGCGGATTGGAAGAATGGATGCAGGCGAGGAGCCGCCCATCGCACGAAAACGGCCCGCATTGAGCGCAAGTACGAAATCTGCGCCCGCCCGTTCGGCCGCTCGTGCGGTCATGCCTGAACCGATTCCCGCCCCAAGTACAAAAGAGCGGGAATTTCGGAAGAACTGCCTGATACCGGCTCCCTTCACCTCATCCGTCCGCTATCCAAAACTCGAGCCGACATCATCGCCCGGCTTGAGCGAAAGACTAGCTCCAATTCGCCGGCGCATGCAACCGCCGAAGCGCCCTGCCGTTGCTCATGAACAGGTGGCAATCCGCGGGAGCAGCAGCAAGACGAAGCTTCCCCGCCCTCTTGAGCGGCTCTTTTGGCGCCTTGGCGACGACAGCTTCGTTTCCGGCGTTGCCGTAGATGTAGGTAACGCTGCCGAGATGCTCGACGAAATCGACATCGAGCTCGATGGCGATATCCTGCTGCGTCTGCGAGGACGCGGAGAAATCGTCGGGCCGAATTCCGAGCGTGATCGCCTTGCCGACCAATTCTTTGTCTGGTTGGACCGGGACGCAGACGCTGGTGCCGGCCTGAAGGCGCACGTCCATACCTCCCTGGTGCGCCGCCTCGACCTCGCCACCCAGGAAGTTCATTTTGGGCGAACCAATGAACCCTGCCACGAAGCGCGATGCCGGATTGTGGTAGAGGTCGTGCGGGCTGCCGACTTGCTCGATATTTCCGTCCTTGAGCACGACGATCTTGTCCGCCATGGTCATCGCCTCGACCTGGTCGTGTGTTACATAGATCATCGTGTTGCCGAGCTGCTTATGAAGCTTGGCAATCTGAACCCTCATCTGCACCCGCAATTCCGTGTCCAGGTTGGAGAGGGGCTCATCGAACAGGAACACCTTTGGTTCGCGCATGATTGCGCGCCCGATTGCGACGCGCTGCCGTTGTCCCCCTGAGAGTTGTCGGGGCTTGCGGTCCAGCAGATGATCCACCTGCAAGAGCGAAGCAGTCTCCCCTATCCTGGTGGCGATCTCGCCCCTCGCAGCCTTGGCCATACGCAGCGGGAAGGCAAGGTTCTCTCTCACGGTCATATGCGGATAGAGAGCGTAGCTTTGAAATACCATTCCGATGTTGCGGTCCGCCGCGTCGATATCGTTGACGAGCTCATTATCGATCAGGAGCCGCCCGCCGCTGATGGGCTCCAGCCCCCCTATCATGCGCAACAAAGTGGACTTGCCCGACCCAGATGGACCGACGAAGGCAACGAACTCGCCGTGATCTATTTTCAGGTCAATGTTGCGCAGGACTTCTATCGTTCCATACACCTTCCTAACGCCTTGCAGGCGCACATCGGCCATCATACCCTCCTCTGTCGTGACGGCCCCGAGAGAGTCGCGGTCACATCGATCTCGCCCAAGCTCGACACGATGAAATCGGGCGGTTTCAAAGACGGGTCCTCTCGGGCCGGCACACCGGTCGTGACAAGCACGCTCGGTAGACCTGCCCTCTTTCCGGCCTGAATATCGGTCTGAATTTGATCCCCGATTAGAATAGTCGAATCGCGAGCGGTACCAAGCCGCGAAAGTGCCGTTTCGATCATATGCGGTTCGGGCTTACCGGCGATCAACGGTCTCACTTGCGTGGCAGCAGCAATAGCTGCGATCGCTGCACCAGCTCCTGGTTCGAATCCGCTCGCCGTCGGCAGCAGAAGATCCGGATTGGTGCCGATAAAAGCGGCTCCATTCAGGATCGCGTCAACCGCGATCCGCATCTTCTCGTGCGTGATCTCGCGATCGAGCCCCATCACTACGGCTTCGGGTGTTCGCTCGGTGACCTCGAGTCCTGCGCCAACCAAGGCCTTCACGAGGGAGGGAGCACCGATAACATAGACGCGTCTCAATTCTGGGTATTTCGCACGGATGAGCTCCGCGGCCGTGACAGCGCTTGTAACCACCTGCTCGGGCGCAATTGCAAGACCGTGTCCTTCCAGCTTGCGGACGACGTCCTCTGGCGTGTGCGTCGAATTGTTCGTCACGAAACAAAATCGCAGGCCGGCTGTCTGCCACCGAGCGAATGCTCCTATCGCATCTGCGATTGCTGCGTGCCCGCGATAGACCACCCCGTCCAGATCCGAGATGATGCCTTGGATTGGTGGCCAGCTGAGGTGAGAGCCTGCGCTAGCCATTCATCAGCATCCCGCCGTTCACATGAACGATCTGCCCGGTCATGTAGGAGGCTGCGGGACTTGCGAGGAAGACCGCAAGCCCAGCGATATCCTCGGGCAATCCGACCCGCCCCAAAGGAATTCGGCCACTATGCCGTGCCTCGGTCTCCTGCCGCGGACGGCCGTGCATGGGTGTATCGATGATGCCGGGCGCGATTGCGTTGACGTTGATGTTGAGAGGAGCGCATTCGTAGGCGAGGAGCTTGGTTACGTCGTGGACGATCGCCTTCGACAAGCAATAGTCGGCTCCGCCGGCCTGATAGTTGAAAACGGCGCCTTGCGAGGACAGTGAGGAGCCGACATTGACTATGCGACCGCCTTTGCTGTTCATAAAACGCTCGATGGCCAGCTTCGAGCAGCGCAGCACGGCGACCGAGTTGATCTGTATGGTACGCTCGATCTTGTCAGCATTGCCGCTGAGAAGCGGCTGGGCCGATTTTATGCCGGCGTTGTTGATCAACACGTCAAGCCTGCCGAACAGCCTGGCGATCTCGTCGAGAACCCTTGCAACGTCTTCCTCGCGCGCCACATCCATCGCCATTGGCAGTATGCCGTTCCCGTGAGGTAACCTCGTCAGAATGTCCCGGAGGTTCTCCAGGTTCGCGTCTGTCGCGAGGACGTTTGCTCCGCCTTGGCGGAAGGCATTGGCAATGGAGGAGCCTATGCCGCCGCCGGCCCCGGTGACGAGCACGGTCCTGTCTGCAACTGAGAACTGTTCGGTCATTACAACTCCAAGATCGTTTGGGATTTCAGGAACTCGTCGACGGCCTCGCCGGTCGGCATGGAGCTTTGGGCGCCGCGTCGTGTCACGCACAATGCGGCCACTGCCAGCGCCCTTTTGACGGCTTCTCGCAACGGCAGCCGCTGGGCGAGTGACGCTGCGAAGCCCCCATTGAACGCATCGCCCGCAGCGGTCGTGTCAACGACCTTCACGGGAAATGCCCGCAGGGCAAAAGCCCGCTCCGCATCGGCGTAAAAGGCCCCCTGCGCGCCGAGAGTAATCAGCGCTGCGTTTGGACCGAGGTCGAGTAGTTTTCCGGCGGCGTGAGCGGCACTCTCAAAGTCGTGCACCTCGACCCCGGTTAACTCAAAAGCTTCGGTCTGGTTCGGAGTGACGAAATTGACGTTTCTCCATGCCGCTGATGAAAGCCCGGCTCTAACGGGCGCTGGATTGAAAATGAGTTCAAATCCCTTTGCCCGTTTCATCTCAAAGAGGCGATTAAGAGCGGGAATCGGCATGCCCATCTCGGCAACAACGATCGCGTCGTGCTCAATGAATTCCGCGGCTCTATCGATCATGGCAGGGGTGACGTTCAGATTAGCGCCGGGATCTATGACGATCATGTTGGAGCCATCGTCACCGACCAGAACGAGAGCTGATCCCGATATTTCTCCTGGGCACACTTCGATAGCGTCAGCGCGAACGCCCGCATCCCGCAGGGACAGCGACAGCGATCGACCGGCATCATCGTCTCCGAGCCGCGTGTAAAAGTGTGGGCGCAGTCCAAGCCGAGCAGCAGCAACAGCCTGGTTGGCGCCCTTGCCTCCGGGGTTGCGGTTCAAGGCTCCCATGAGGCTTTCGCCCGGTGTCGGAAGCCGCTCGACATTGAAGCAGAGATCAAGATTGGTCGTTCCGAAGAACATCAATGGCCTGGGGCTCATTTCACGGCACCGAAGGTAAGACCACGTTCAAGATGACGCTGGCCGAGGACGATCAGAACGACGGGAATGACCATGGTCACCACAAGTCCGGCGGCCATGACGGGGTAGAATTGGACGCCCGGATTGAGCAGCTTGAGAAGAGCTACCGTCACCGGCGCCCTGGTCGAGCTCAAGATCAGACCGAGCGCGAAGTTGTGCCATGCGAGCAGAAAAATGAGCAATGAGGCGCCTATCAGACCCGGCTTTAAGAGCGGCAGCACGATGTGCAGCACGATGCGGAACGGCTTTGCACCATCCATGGCGGCCGCTTCCTCGATGTCCTTCGGGATGTCTTCGATATAGGAGCGGCTCAGCCAGACGATCATCGGCAGGGTGACGACCTGGTAAACCCAGATCATCCCGAAATAGGTATCGTACAGCCCAATTCTCTGGAAAACGCTAAAGAGCGGGATGACGACCAGCAACGCCGGAGCAAAGCGGAAGCCCAGGATAAAGAAAGCGATATCTTCCTTGAAAGGTACGTCGCGCCTCGCCAGCACGTATCCGGCGGGCACTCCGACGAGCACAGAGATCGTAACGGCGCCAAACGCAATCACTACGCTGTTCGCGATCGGTGTCAGGAAATCAACCTTGATGGTACCGTAACTGGTCGCGCCGGCCTGGGCGACGTCAAAGAGGACGCGAAAGTTCTCCAGCGTTGGCGTGAATATGAACGTCGGCGGCCACGTCATGACCTCGGACTGCTGTTTGAGCGACATCATCACGATCCAGACGAGGGGAAACGTCAGGATCAGCGCGCAAGCAGCGACCAGGACATTCAGCATCAGACTGGTAGAGGTTGATCGTCTCAAACGCATTGGCGACCTCGTTCAGCTTACACGCTGCCTAACGAAGCGCCACAGCTTGACCATGGCAAACGCTCCGACGAGCACTATCAACCAATTGATTACCATGAGCGCGGCACCGCGCCCAAAGGCAAGATTCTGGAAGGCGACAATGTAGGCGCGTACCGAAAGCACGGCGGTGCTATCGCCCGGCCCTCCTTGCGTGGTCCCAAAAATGATGTCGAACTGGTTGAGGGATTCGATCAGCCGAAATACCGCGGCAATCAGAATATATGGAGCGACGAGCGGTAACTCGATATACCGGAAGGTTGCCCAACCTTTCGCGCCGTTGACCCGAGCGGCCTCCCTCACCTCGTCGTTGATGCCCTGTAGACCGGCAAAGATGATCAGTGCGAAGAAAGGCGTGTAGGTCCACACGTCGATGAGAACCAGGGAGAACATCGCCGTCGTTGGATCCGAAATCCATGCAAAGCGGCTGATCCCAACAAGCGAGAGCAAATAATTCAGAATCCCGTTTTGCGGGTCCATCATCGTCGTCCACATGAGGGCAACGCTCATCGGCGGAAGGACGAGTGGCAGCAGAATGACAGGCCGCATCAAACGTGCAAGGAACACCTCCGTGGCGAATAGCTTTGCAAGCGCAAGTCCAAATATGGCTTCTACTAGTACAGCCAATCCCGCGTAGCCGAGGGTCGCGCGAACGCTGCTCCAGAAATCTTCAGTCTTGATCAGGGCTGCATAGTTGTTGAACCCAACTAAGTGGACCAGCGGTCGTCCAAACCGGAGATCTGTAAGAGACTGAAAGATTCCGTAGAAGAACAGGAAAAGAAAGCCGAGCAGGACGACGATAGCGGGTACGACCGCGGCAATGCTCCACCAGTCGAGACGCCACTCGCCGGCACTTTTCACCGGCTCGTCCTTCGACGAGGCAAGTTGACCGGCCGTAGGCTGTAGCGTCACGGTCCCGTTAATCCCTCGAGGATCCATCACTCTAACTCTAGGATGCGAGGCGGCGGCAACTGACCTTGCCGCCCCTTTTCGGCTTCACATTGACGAGCGGATTCCCGAGGCGAGATCGGTCAGCGTCGTTTTCACATCGGCGCCATTGACCATCTTCTGCATGGCGACGGCCCAGGCGTTCATTGCTTCGGCGAATCCGACCCGCGGCGTGAAAGCGAGCGCTGCTCTGTCCTGCACGCTCTTGAACGTATCGACAAAGTTATTGAATTCGGGCTTTGCCGCATATTCCAGCCAAGCCTTGTCGCTCCATGTGGAGGCGCGCGGAGAGTTGACGAGCTTGCCGGCGACCGCGCCGTTCAACTCTACCTGCTTCGACGTTGCCCACTGGATGAACAGCCAGGCGGCACCCTTCTTCTGGGAGGCAGCATTCACCGCCAAAGACCAGATCCAGATGTTCGATTCGAAGTTCTTGCTGTTCGGAGCGTGCAATGGAGGTGCGAATGCGATCTTGCCCGAAGCGGGCTTGCCGGCCACGTTGTTCCAGAACCCGAACATATTGGAATCAATTGCCATCGCCGTACGTCCGGAGCTGATGCCATCGACCACCTGGTACCAGTTGTCGTTGGCGAAGGATGGAGCCGCACACTTCTTGATCATGTCCACATACTCTTTGTGGAAGACGATCGACTCGGGCGAGTCGAGACCTGTTTCCAGCTTTCCGTCCTTGAGGATAAAATCGTGGACTCCGTAGGACTTGGCGATCGAGATTGCGGCTGTGTGGATGCTGCTCCAAAAGCGCACGCCGCGTACGCCCAATGGCGTGATGGCAGGATTGGACGCCTTGAGTTTCTCGCAAGCGGCCGACATCTCAGGCGGCGTTGTCGGAACCTTGATCCCGTATTTGTCCAAGATGTCCTTGCGGTAAAACAGCTGGATGTTCTCGAATCCATGCGGGATGCCCCATACCTGACCGCCTCCCGGCTCGATCTGCCCTTCCTTCACTTTCCAGGTGAGTGCATTCCGCAGTGCAGGGAAGAAATCCTTGTAGTCGTAGCTGGACGCCGTTAGGTTTGGATCGTTCAGATAGCGATCGAGCGGCTCAAGCAACTGCCCTGGTGCGAGATCCCAGGCGGGCTGAATCCCCGTCCCCACAACATCCCAGCTCGGCGACTTGGTGCTCAGTTGAATGGTGAGCTTATTCCAGTACGCATCATCCGGATAAAGCTCCGGTGTCACCTTGATGCCCGTCAGCTTTTCGAATTCGGGCAACTGGGCCGCGACCGCATCCGCATATGGATGGATGTCGTATGCCCAAACAATCGATGTACCTTCGAACTGCCGCCAATTGAGGTCGTCGGCTTTGGTTGGGCTGAGTGTTCCGACCGCTCCGACCAAAAGCGTCGAGCAGATGAGAGCGTTTCTGGCAAAATTCGTCGAATGGTCGCGAAGAGCGGCGAGCTTCCTTGGCATCAATCCCTCCTCTGGGCTCTTTGGCCCGGAAATCCACGTGCCCCTTCGGTTCCAGGCCGCGGCAGGGGAAGGCTAGCCATCATTGTTTCGTCCGAGCGTCCCTTTCACTCAAAGGTTTGGGTAAGATTGAGTAAGATCAAAAGATTGGCCTCACTAAAAAGCAGCCGCCGATTGGGACAAAGGCAGACACCCGCCAGCTTCAGATAGTTGGAAGAACGGAAGAGCCCCGATAATTCAAGATCTTCCTTTGCTTTTGGCTCATAAACTGTCAGTGACTCGCCGCCCTCGGCCTTCAGCCGCGCGCTCTCGCTGGACAGCAGTTTGGCAAGCGACTGGCCTGAGGCAGGCTCGCGAAGGATGGCGTCACCAAAATGAATATTCCCGACCGGTTCTACCCCTTTCATCGATTGAAACATGCTTCCGATCAATTCGGAAGGACATGCCAGTGCCAAGTTGAATTTGCGATTGACCCAACTCCGATTTGGAATGGTAGCATTTGACTGAACCACGCGAGTTCGGGTTGCTCTTCGAGAGTGGCGGTGGAATTTCGCGATCTACGCTGGACAATCACCGTTTCTCAGCATCGAAGCCTGCGCCAAGCCGAGGGCACTCCGAATCCAACAGTGGACGCTGAGTCGCTGATTGCGCAACTTCGAACACAACGTGGGTAGCACCCTCTTGGAGCGCACCAACGGCGGCACGGGACCAATTATCCAAGGTCAGGAATTCCTCAATGCTGCCCGGTGTATCGTCGACGATCCGGAGCACTGACCGCTCGCCTCAATATCCATTCGCGCAGCGAGAACGGCCGATTGATCACCGGCGTTCACACTTCCCTCTTGGCCGGCAATCTGCGGGCCACGCTCCTCGAGCACCGGCGGCGCTAATTTCGATTCTCATCTAGTCGACCGAGCGAGAGTCCAACTGATCTCCGATCTCATCAGTCCTGCAATTGATATTGCTTTCGTAGCAGAGCCCAATCCAATCGGTCTGGAGCGAACGCGTTGTCCCCGCTGTCCCGAGAACCATCCATTTAGGGCGCACAATGTGGTTCATTGGGGGGAGTTGAGGATTGAGACGCTCTTGTTGCCACGGCACGGAGCGGGATCGGAATTCTATAAGCTGCTCATCAGCAAACTGGGGAGTACCGATGCATGCCTGGGGCTGCGCGATGATGTGGCGCTCGACCGGCTGCTCACGTTGGTTGGCGCAGGCTGGGGTGCCCTGCTGGCTTTGGGAGGTGCGACCGCCGCTGCCTATCCAGGTGTCTCCTTCCGACAGGCCCATCATGCCGGGCTGCTGCCGGTTGGATAGACACCGAGATTAGGTGTGTCTGAAGCCGGAGATGGGCGGTGAAAAGACGGAAGTTTCAATCGTGAGTTCAAGATCGAGGCGGTGAAGCTGGTCAGGGAGCGTGGGTGTTTCGGTGGCGCAGGCTGAGCGCGACCTGGATGTTCATGAGAGCGTTCTGCGCGAGCGGGTGAAGGCGTTGGGCTCCGATCCAGTGCAGGCCTTTCCCGGCCACGGGCAGATGAAGCCGGCAGCAGGAGATCGATCGGTTGCGCCGTGAGGTCGCCAAATTGAAGGCCAAGCGGGATATCCTAAAAAAGGCCCGCAGCCTTCTCGCGGAGGAAGCGACATGAAGTTCGTTTTCATCGCAAAGCACCGGGCGGTCTGGCCGGTGGAACGGCTACGCGATGCGCTGAGGGTTTCGCGCTCGGGCTTCCATGCCTGGCTGAACCGCTCTCCCAGCGCCACATCCCGCGGCGACGAAGAGCTCGGCGCCAGGCGGTCAGTTCGCGCAACGATCCAGCGACGGCTGCCCGCAGAGCGGCTTCAACCGGTCTGCCTGGTCACGCCCAACACGAGCGATCGGCGCCTCGCCAAGTCGTGTCGTAGGTACGCACGTTCGCCACCTTACGTTCCCACTTGGCGAGATGCGCCTCGAATGCCTCCTAGCCCGCGAAGGAACGCCCGCGAGCGCGTTCTTCTTCAAGTCGCCGATGCCATTCTCCGTCTTGCCTTCGTGTACGCCCGACACGGCGCACAGGCGCGAGGACAGAAGCCCAATGCTTCGCGAGCGCGATGAACTTGCGGCTAAACTGAATCGACTCTTCGCGGCTCGAAACGCACCGACATGCAGCCGCCGCGAATGCCCAGGCGTCGCCAGATACGAATGCCTTGATCTACACCTCCCCGATCTCGACTAGACGCTCGCCGACGTCCATCTGCCGCTGCCCGTCTCGAAACCGCGTCGTCGCCAGCGCTTCGGCCTTCAGCACCTAACGATAGGGCTGCACGGCAGGGTTGCCACGTTCGCGGGCTGACAGCCACGCCTTTTCCGACCAACAGGTCCTGGCGCACCAGATCCGCATCGCCGCCGTGCCGAATGAACCTCTTGCGCAGCCTACCCTCGAGTCCATGGAGCCATTTCCGGCGCTCAGGCGACCGCCGCCCGCCGCCACGTAGTCCTTCACCGTAATGCCCGTCGCCCAGCTGTGGCGCAATCCGCTTCAGACCCCACCCGCACGCCACTTGGCGCAACATCTCCACCACATCATTCGATGTCTTCATCAGCTCCCCCGGTGGATCAATCCGGACGAGCCTTCCGTCGTTCGTTCTCGTTCCTTCGCTCTCTCCCGCGCTATCCAAGCAGGGGCAATTTCTCGTGATGCCGAGGGCCAGTTTTCCAGGGTCCGCGACGCGCTTCCCATGATCAGCCTACGGTCGCTCTCGATAGTCGACTGTTGCGTTCTCCAGCTTCTACTTGAGAGGGCACATCGGATGCCGGCGGCGGTCTCGCGCCTTGCGTGCCAGAACGTTCCCTCTCGATAAACGTATTGCAAACTCTCGCCGAAAACATACGCCCAGATGTCAGAACTCTTACAAATTGTCTGTGACCACTCGATGCAGCCGTGAAATCGCAAACAATTCTCCAACTCGACTGGCCTCAATTTTGCTCTGCACCTCGCGCGGCACCTACTAATCGGCTCTTTGCGATGAGATCAGCGTCCCCTAACGGTGGAACAGATGTGAACTTGGGGTTTCGAGCGTTGATGGAAGTCCCCGCGAGCAGTGCCTTGGGCGGTGACTACGTACCCGCATACTTCCGAAGCGGCTCTGATCACTTCAAAATCATGGAGGCACTATGCGCATCTGCGGTATCAAGCTGACGCATGACGGAGCTGTCGCTCTCGTCGAGGACGAACGGCTTATCTTTTGTATCGAGCAGGAAAAGCGTACCAACAACCCTCGGTATCAAACGATCGACAATCTCGATGCAATCGTCCTTGCCTTGGCGGAACACGGCCTGCATCCAGGGAAAGTTGATCAGTTCGTCGTCGACGGCTGGGTAGGCAAGCGCGAGTCGCAATTCCGGGTCCTCAGCGGGACAGCACCCATCGCCCTCAAAGGCGGTCCCTATGTTGAAAAGGACGCAGTGAGCGTCCTTGCTTCACATGAGGGCTTTGGTCTTAGACTCGACGGCGCGGACTATCCATACATAAGTTTTCCACATGTGACGAGCCACGTGGCCGCCGCATATTGCACCAGCCCCTTTGCCAAAGCTGGGCAGCCCGCTTTCTGCCTTTTATGGGATGGCGGCACATTTCCACGTCTCTATCACGTAGAACGCAGGAGCGCTCGATTCGTCGAATGTCTTTTCCCTATGATCGGGCACGTCTATGCCGCTGCGGGCCTTCACTTTGGACCATACAAGCAGGTGAAGCGCGCCAACTGGGACTTGGGTGATCCCGGCAAGCTAGACCCCGGCGGTGCGGGCAAACTCAATTTAGGTGTTGCCGGGAAACTGATGGCCTATATCGCGCTCGGGTCTGTTAATGAAGACATTGTCGCGGTCTTTCAAGATCTCTATCATAAGGTCTTCGCGGCTGAGACGAACCTTGCCAGCTACCGCACGGACGTTCCGAGCATGGAGTCCGCACTTGCGACCACGCATGAGTTCTTTGATGCTAGCGCGCGTCGCTTGGAGACTTCGTCCCCCGAGGATGTGCTCGCATCCTTTCATTGCTTCCTCGAACGTCTGCTCGTCCAGGAGATTTCGAATGCAATACAGCGCCATTCGGACTTTTCAGCACGCAATCTGTGCATTACTGGTGGCTGCGGTCTCAATATCAAATGGAATAGCGCGTTACGGGCGGCAGGCCTGTTCGATGCTATCTGGGTGCCCCCGTTCCCAAATGACAGCGGCTCCGCAATCGGTGCGGCTTGTTGTGCGATGGTGGCGGATAAAGGTTTCGCGCCCTTAGATTGGTCGGTGTATAGTGGGCCGGCCTTGGAACATTGTGATGTACCACCAGAATGGAGGTCCACGCCGTGCAGCTTGCATGAGCTTGCTACCATCCTCGCGAGCAACAAGCCGGTGGTTTTTCTTTCCGGCCGCGCCGAGCTCGGACCTCGCGCATTGGGCAGCCGAAGCATTCTCGCAGCCCCAACATCATCGAGAATGAAAGATCATCTCAACGACATCAAACTTCGCGAACACTTCAGACCAGTGGCGCCGATCTGCTTGGAGGATCGTGCGCCCGATATCTTTGATCCTGGAACGCGGGACCCTTACATGCTTTTTGATCACGAGACGAGAGCAGAGTGGCGAGACAGAATCCCGGCCATTGTACATCTCGACGGCTCTGCGCGGCTACAGACGATTTGCAGAACCTCTCAGCACAAAGTCGCCGAGCTTCTAATCGAATACGAAAAGCTGACTGGCATTCCGCTGCTTTGCAATACAAGCGCCAACCACCATGGCCGTGGATTCTTCCCAAGTGTCGCAGCGGCTTGCGAGTGGGGGCGCGTTGATCACGTATGGTGCGATGGTACGATGTGGACGAAAGCCCCGTAGGCGAGTCACTGGGAGCTAACAAGGTTGTTCACGCCAAACGGTTGACTTACGGACGCATGAAGTCTTACTACGCGGATTGTTGTTGACGTTCCAGCAGAAGCGCGCTCCTGCCAGTTAGTAAGGGAATTCACGCTCATTGGAGAGCACTAGCCAGTCGTCCGTTAAGAAGCCGTATTGAGCTTGGCTGGACATGCGGTCGCCGTAGGGGTCCCACGGCGCGGCCAGGAATTCTCTGAGAGGCGTCAACGCCGCGGAGGTTGTTGCGGACAGCCGAGAGGAGCACGTTGGCACCCTCGCCGGCCCGTCATTTGAGCTAGCCGCGCCTGGATGACCTCGGCCTCCGGTGACCTGATGATGATGGAGGAGCGTGACGCAGCTCTGGATTGATGATGCAGAATCTGGCCCGAGATGAAGACCCCGGCTTGAATTTTGCGCAATGCGGCCGACCTACCATTGCCGACATGCGCCCGCTCGATCGACAGAGGCGGCAAGCACTTCAGTGCGGACGATAGCGTCCGCAACGCGCGACCATCACAGGGATGGCCGAGTGGCCCTCTGGCGCGTGGCAGGAACCAGTCATATCTCTGACCGATCGCTTCATTGGAGCCTCGATCAGGAGCCGTGATCGCCAGAAGCTGCGGCGGCTCTCGGGTTCAATTTCACAATCCAAGCGACTCTCGGTCTTAAGGCCACCGGCACTACCCACGCCGCCATTTCATGGCCTGAGGCTGTTATTCATATCGATGTCTTCCGTGTGATGAGATCGGACTTATGGTTCTTCAAGCCTAAGGCTATTCAGCGCTTGGACGATACGCTTCAGTCCGATAGCCACTGCTTCAGGCGGACTGCCGAAGGAGAGACGCAGGCCGTTGACGTCGCCAAACGTGTCACCGGCAACGCATCCTACGTTAGTTTCTTTCAGAAGCCGCCGCGCAATATCATTCGTCGCTCCAATTCGACCGTCGGCCTGCAAAGCTGATGCAAGCCTATTCAGATCGAGGTAGAAGAAGAACGCACCATCGGCGCGAGGCGGGGCTACGTCACGTAAATCAGAAAGAATGTGAAGACCAATGTCGCGAGCGCTGACCAGCCAGTTGTATGTCTCCCGCTCAACATGGCCCTCGGTTACTTTAAGGTGGTAAAGAGCAGCCTCCTGGACGGCTGGACTTGGAGTTGTCCCTGCACGACTCTGAAGCTTTCCCACAGCTCGCGCGATAGGCGCGGACGCCGCCAAATAACCCAAGCGAAATCGAGCCATTGCTAGGCACTTTGAACGTGGACTGACGATGATTGTCCGCGACCGTACGCCAGGGTGGACGGTGACGATCGATTCGTGGCGATGGAAACCAGTGAATACGAAACTAGAGTAGCACTCATCCGAAATGATCCATATCCGGAGTTCGATAGCGAGCTCGCCGATATTGTGCAGTGTTGTTCGGTTGTAGACTGCGCCAGTCGGATTGTTAGGGGAATGAATAATTATAGCTCTCGTTCGTGGTGTGACAGCAGCTCGAATAGAGCTGACATCAGGAGTATATCTTGGTCGTTGAGCATCGACGAACACTGGTACTGCGCCAAGGGCAAGAATCAGAGGAGGGACCTCCGGCTGCCAGGGGCGAATAATGATAACCTCATCGCCCCCCTTCAGGACGGCCAAGGCAGCATAGAGCCGTGCTTTGTTTGAACCTGCAGTGATTACGATCTCTTCCGCTGTCCACTCAATGCCTGTTTGGGCGGCGAGCCTTTTGGCGACAGCTTTCCGGAGCGGCATGAGGCCGGTAGGATCGAAGTAGCCGCTCGGCCGTGAATTGACCGGCTCCATTGTCTTTTCGCGCGCTGATAAGAGTGGCTGGACGATTTCGTCATTCCCTAGATCGATGAATCGGCCTCCGATAGCGGCAGACCCCGTAACCACGTACTGGTCACCGGGCATATACTTTCTAGAACTGAACGATGTCGAGCGCGACAGCATAGTGTGACCTCCTGCAGTCGTCGAAACTGATGGGAGTGAACCAAGACACGCGAACGCCTTTATCTTAGTGGTTTGGCAAACCGGCCACACTCGGCGCGGTTGAAAGGTTCACGCAAAACGGCACATTTTTCCTCCATCACCGGCAGCCTTGTTGTCGCGGCTCACAGTCCGATAAGATGAGAGACAGCGTGACGAACTTTCCGCGGCGGCACCGGACTTCTCCGAGGCAGGCGAGACAAATTGTGCCGAACACTAAATAGTGTGATCATTGATCCGACTGTCGTTGCACAAAGCGCCAGCCTGTCTTCGCCCGCGAAGGAACAAGGTTCTGCCCTCCTCGAAGTTGCTGAGCTTTTCGCGCAAATGAGATTGCGCACGATTACACAGCATCAACACCTTGTGGATTGTGTAACTACCAGGGTTACGCTGCCCCGCCTCGGCAGGGCCCGTCGAGGATGACACAATGCAGCTCGCCTTCTATGCTACGCTTGTAGACGGTGCCTGGTCTTGCGTCTCACTGAGAAATGCCATGCACTATTCCGCTGATCAATCGCCATTATTAGTAGTTGATCCGGCCAGCGTCGACGACGTGCGTCCAGGGCTCGCTTCGGTCGATGCAATCAAACACTATGTCGTGGTGATGGCAAAGATGCCATGTTCGAGTTGAATAGAAACGACACTTACAATGGCGTGAGTTGGATGGTCTCACTCCATCGCGCCAAAGATTAACGAAGCCGATCTGATCGACATTCCACCGCCCGGCTCAGACCAGCGCTCGTGTATATCAAGTCCGACTGCCTTATCTCGATTTCTCACCTATGCGAGAAAAGAACATCACCAGTGCCGCAATTGGACTTCTCAACCGATATCCCCCGGAGCCGCTAACACGATCCATTCCTAACTGCGCCCGCCGAAAGCTATCGCCACATCGCGCAAGATAAGCTCTAGAGTGTCTCGCATTTTGACGGAGGCATAACCGGCGTTGGCGAGGTCGCTTGCGCATTCGCGAGACAGAATACCCTCGATGAGGTGACCGATGTAGCGTCAAGTGTCCTCGATGGTGCGGTTCTGCGCTTGCCGCAAACAGTGTTTGGTCTTTGGAGAATGCCTGTTCGATCAGGTTGAGGTCTGGCGGGTATAGCGGAAAGTACCAGAGCCTGCCGTCGCAGCCTGGATCATCTGCCTGACGACTTGTGGCTTCCGAGAAACATCGAGACTTGACGGTGTCGCCTTCGCTCAGGGTTCGTAGGAGACGTGCTTGACATAAGCAAGCGCACCAGGAATCACCCTTGATCGGGCCGTCGTTCCGTCCACCAGATAGCCCTCATCAAGCATCTGCCAGTGATAGTCCCAGCCTTCGGACCTTCCCCCGCCCGTCACCAGCGTAGCCGATGTTCGACCGAAATAGTGAGCGTGAGCGCGGCCGACTTTTCGTGACGCGAAGAGACCGCTCCAGATGCATTTGGACCGTTCGAGCGAACGACATGAACATGCGCTAGCCTTCTCTGCACACCGTCTTGGGTGCCTTTCATCGGTCTAGATCTGCTCTTGCTCGGTATTGACGAGACACGGCGGCACCTTTTCCTCGTCATCTCTGCCGATGCTTGCTCGAAAAAAACGAAATGCCGCCGACATTAAAGACCTGCTGGGATGTCGTGACTCCCATTTTTGATCCTGGGTCTTGCGTGAAGACCGCCTCGGCTCACTGCAAAATCGAACGCACAAGTGGCAAATCAGAAAGCCTCGGGCGGCTTGCACATGTCCGAGGAAACTGCCTGGCACCCGAGCTCGCGGCAGACTTTGTCTCTGGGCTCCGGAGGGCGCCGCCCTGCGTGGTGCTTTTCGTACGACCTTGTACCATCTCCGACAAAATGTCTGGACCTGAACGACCCATAGTAATCGTTGCCCGCCTAAGATGGCACTTATCCCAATTCTTCGCGATCTCGAGGTGGCGAAGCAATGGTACGACGCTTGCTTAAGGATGAAGCGAAGTCCCGGCTTCATAAGCACATTAGGCATGGAAACGACCCGCCAGATCGGCTCCTTAAAAAATTGGGTGACTATATGTCCGGTGTCGCCGGTGCGTTTCTCTGCTCTTCAACCGAACCATCGCCGCGTGTTGTAAATCAGTTGAAGACTATGATTCCGACACTTGCACTCCGTGGGCAAGCAGGTGTCGTAGTCGCTGCTTTCATGCAAGAGCGTGGGATCCGATATGGAAGGGCATTTCAATCGGCCGATAATTCAGTACGCATTGACTGCATCGAACAAGATCCGCGCTTTCGGCCTCATGTTGCAATCGCGCAGATCCGTAGCAGATCCTGTGGATCTGGAGGTGATGGCGATATGCAGCCAATTCCCGCCGGTACAGGCACCAGCGGCTATTTTGCAATTTCTCTGGATGGTGCTTTTGTCAATGCTGATGAACTAAGGGACGAATTATTGGCGCACGAGCAACTGACAGACGCCAACACAGACTCCGATCTCTTGCTAAAGTGGATTGAACGCTTTTGTGAACGAGACTACTGGCGCCACGGTTTACCCGCAAACTACGAGGCCATCTTTCGCGAAATTGATGATCGTGTCGACGGCGCCATCAGCGCGCTCTTGATAGATAGGGACGGAAATCTTGTTGCATACCGCAGTCGAAGTGGTTTGCGACCATTGGAGACTATGCGCACGGACAACGGATTTTTGCTCTTTGCCTCTGAGAATTGTGCCTTCGCCGGCTTGAAAGGTAAGACCCAGCAGCTCTTGCCTGGGAGCATACAGCGTGTGGACGCGAAGACGGGCGACAGCGTTGACCATGCCCTGAACAGCCGACGATATAGGGCCAAACTCTGCGCCTACGAAACTCTTTATTTGGGAAGTCCGAACACGTCGGTCGAGGGCCATTCACATCTTCATACCCGTTACAACATCGGGCTCGCCTTGGGGAGAATCGTTGCCGAGCGAGTTCAAGCAGAGCCACTCGTGACGCCGCCAATCGTGTCCTCCATGCCAAATACTGGGGGGCCGTACGCCGATGGTCTGTTTGACTCTCTCGCCGAACAGGGCGTGCTCGCCGAGCGTGATGACGTAGTGGCAACGCACTTTCTGGAGCGAACGCTCCTCGGCAGACCCAGGGGCCGGCAAGCTCGTATCGCTCAGAAGTATCGGGTGTCGGAACCTGCCGTCGCTAGACGGACCATAGTAGTCGTCGACGAGGCACTCATTCGAGGCGATACCAGCCAAGCCGTCACAACAATGCTCCTTGCCGCCGGAGCCAGAGCCGTACATTGGGCGATCGGTTCGCCACCTATAGTTGCTCCAAACTACTACGGCATGGGTATTGAAACGCTAGATGAGCTCGCATTCTGGCAGGCATTGAAGCGACTGCCGCCTGAACTGCGCGCCCAGTGCCTTCGCTTCCACAGGATGGACTTGCCAGTCCTCAGAACCATTGAAAGCAACATTGCGACAGCGATCCAAGCAGCGACAATAACTTATCTGCCCTTCCGCGCCCTAGTATCCGTACTGGCCGACAGGCTAGAGGGCATCGATTTGTCACCCTTCACGTTCGAGATGCCGACCCCCGCTGGACGGCAGCGCGCGGACAGAAGCTTGGAGGCGTTGCTGGCCGCTCTTCCTGTTAATCCTTGTCTGGGGTCAGGATCATGAAACCCGCCCTCGTATTTGACTGGAACGGAACACTGCTCGATGACACGTACGCGCTGCTCGAAACGACCAATGTAATTTTGGGCCATTTTGGTCATCCGCGCATCGATATAGACACCTTTCGAGAGCATTGTGATGTCCCCCTCTCTCGTCTCTTTCGTAGCCTTGGAATGTCGCAGGAGGAGATTGCGGCAGTAGAGCGTGACGAGGGCGCACTGTTCCACGACACATACGAGCCTCTTGCGGAAAAAGCCGATTTACGTGAGGGGGCGCGCAGAGTGTTCGAGTTAGCGCGCCGGGAATCCGCTCTACTCATCATCGTTAGCAACCATATAGTCGTGCCTCTACAATCCCAGCTGAGGAGACTTGGAGTTGATAACTACATCACCGATGTGCTCGCCTTTGAAAGCCGCGCCACGCAGTACAAATCGATGAGCAAAGGAGAGCGGCTTCGCCTTTATATGCACAGGTACAACCTGAATCCGTCCTCAACCTTCATCATCGGCGATATGCCCGTCGAGACTGATATTGCGCGCAATCTCGGGCTGACAAGCATATCCATTACAGGTGGATTTGTTTCGGCGGCGCGCCTGGAAGCCGCGCGTCCAGATTACACCATCAACAACCATCACGAGCTATTGCCCATCCTACAAAGGCATGGCTTTTTTCGGAATGCTAAATCATGAGCAAGGGATCATCAGCATGCGCCTCTCCCAATACGATCAAGCAGAGCATAGGCCTAATCGGAGCTGGGCGCATGGGAACAGGTATAGGCATCAGCCTATTACGTCGCCAATGCGAGCTCTATATCAAAGCCAACAAGAACCGGTGTGGTGCTGATCGTCTAACTCGTGCAGGGGCCCGCGAACATACTTCGATCGCTGAGTTGGCGCAGCATGTAGGCGTCGTCATTTTGTCCTTACCATCCAGCCGTGAAGTTGAGGCGGTGTGCCTGGAGCAAGATGGACTGTTTGTCCATATGTCCCAAGGCGGTTTGATAATCGATTGCACGACCTCTTACCCTGCTTCGACGATTGCATTGGCCAAAACAGCCGAAAAGCTAGGTCTAAGCTTTATTGATGCACCGGTAACACGGAGCCCCGAACAAGCGGAACTCGGCCTTCTCAACGCGATGGTTGGCTCGGATCCAAAGCTCTTTCCTATCGTTGAACGCATTCTCGCTGCATTTTGCGAGACCGTTATGCATGCTGGAGATGTTGGAGACGGCCACAAGCTCAAGCTTGTTTACAACAGCATGACTATGGGCATAGCTGCGGTCGCCGCTGAGGTCTGCCAATTTGCTAATAGTCTTGAGATGGATCTTGTAACCCTCCGCTCTTTGGTCGGACGCGGCTCCACAAACAGCGGGATATTCCAAGCTTTCGCGGCCTTTCTGCTGGGTGAGAAACCAGATGTATTGGCAATCTCTATTGCGAATTCTGCAAAGGATATTGAGTGTGCTGTGCGCCTAGCGCGGGAGAGTGCCGTTTCCGTGCCGGTGCTCGGCGCTGCCGCCGAGAAATTGAACCTCTCGGTTGCGGCGGGTAAAGGTGAACTGACCCTACCGCATTTGGCTCGATCGTAAACTCTTACGTAAGAGCGCGAGCAATGCTACTTTCTCACGTTGCGGGTTCGTGTGTCGTTGTGCGCAATTCCCAACCGTGAGCGATGATCTTGCAAAGCTTGAGCGTAAGCTTGAAAGCGGGGCGGTGGCATCATGGGTACGCATCCGGCGACGGCCCCCGGCTGGGCCGTTTTGGCGGAAGGCTAATGGAGCTTAAGCGGCGTGAGCGACGATTTGGGGCTGCCAATTCTAAGGCAGCAGTTCGTCAATGTGCTTGGAGGGTGATCCGGCAGGGTGCCAGCACGTCGGCAAGTTAAGCCTGTGGGTCGATGTCATTGAGCTTGGCGGTGGCGATGAGGCTGTAGATGGCAGCCGCGCGCCGGCCGCCCTCATCGGACCCGGCGAAGGTCCAATTTTTTCGCCCCACGGCGACCGCCCGTAGCTCACGTTCAGCAGCATTGTTAAAGGGCATGATGTTTTCAGCGCTCAAACCCGGTGGAGAGGACTGGTCGTCCGGATTAGTCTGTCGAAGCCGGGATAGGGGCGCTGGAGCACGAAACGGTGGCAGGCCGCCATGACCATGAGCTGTGAGCTCGCTTTGTTACTTGGCCGCCCCCTACGACTTGCCCGGCTGCGCTGCGAGCGCGGATCCGTAGATGTCGTGCAAGCCACTGGCTCCTGAGACGAAGGAGAACCAAGCATGCAAATCGTCGGCATGGACATCCACCGATCGTTCGCCCAGGTGGCGATCCTGGAGGACGGAACAATAATCCGACAGCTCCGCGTAGATCTCGTCCACGATCGGCTTGTCGCCTTTGCCAAGACACTCAGCCTCGAGGATGAGGCGGTCATCGAGGTGACGGGCAACAGCGCGGCGGTCGAACGTATTCTGCGCCCGCACGTTAAGCGCGTCGCCGTCGCCAATCCGAGGCTCGTTCGGGCGATCGCCTATGCGCGAGTCAAAACGGACAAGGTCGATGCTGGGACCCTGGCAAAGCTGCATGCTGCCGGCTTCTTGCCGGAGGTCTGGGTTGCTGACGAGGACACCTACAGCCGCCGGCGCCAGATGGCCGAGCGAGCTGGCGTCTTGGCGCAGATCATCCGGATTAAAGGACGCATGAAGGTTATCCTGCATGCCAACCTCATCCCGCCCTACAAAGGCTATCTCTTCGGCAAGCGCGGACAGCATTGGCTGGACAGTCTGCCTCTTCCATCGGAGGAGCGTGCAATGCTCCGGCGTCTGATCGCGGAACTCGAACGCGTGACGAAGCAACTGTCGGAGATCGACAAAGTCGTGGCCCAGCAGGCTCTGGACGATCCACGGGCTCTCAAGCTGATGACGATCCCCGGCGTGAGTTCGGTTGTCGCATCGAGTGTACTGGCCTCCATCGGCGACATCGCGCGGTTCCCGTCGCCGGATAAGCTCAGCAGCTATTTCGGGCTGACTCCGCGGGTTCGGCAGTCAGGCGAGCACCCGGCACGGCATGGCCGGATCTCGAAGCAGGGCAACCGTGACGCCCGCAAGATGCTGGTTGAGGCGGCGTGGTCAGCCAAGACGGCGCCGGGTCCGTTGCGAGCATTCTTCAACCGCACGCAGAAAAAGCACGGGGCCGGGGTCGCAGCCGTCGCGACGGGGCGCAAGCTCGCCGTCATGATCTGGCACGTCCTGACGACCGGGAAGGACTACGCTTACGCGCGGCCAGCGTTCACGGCGATGAAACTCCGGAAGGTGGCTCTGAAGGCTGGGGCTCCCCGTGCCTACGGCAAGGCTGGCCCGGGCCGGGACTATTGGATCAAGGAATCCGCGAACGGGAAGCTGGCTACGTCGCACGCGTCGAGCAGGCCTACGAACGCATGGTGGCTGCCTGGAAGGAAAAACCAAAAAAAATTGCTACGAACTGAAGGTAAGAGCTTCTCAACACCATCCGTCGTCATGCAAAGCCGTCCGTCATCAAGGAAGCGGCCAAATGCATCCAAGCGGTTGAGACAGTAATTGATCGCTTTGGTCGTATCGTTGTTCCTGGAGAGCTTGGCGCGCTGCTCGCGCAACCACGACTCCAGCTCGACGATCAGGGGCCGGCTACGCTCCTGGCGCACACGCAAACGCTCCTGCGCAGTAAAACCATTGATTTCGCGCTTGATGGCGAACGGAACATCGATGCGCTTGACCGCCTCGGCCGCGATCGGCGCCTTGCCGAGCCGCGCGAGACCAAAGAACTTGCGTCTGCCGTGCGCCCAGCACGCGGCCTCGATGGTCGGGCCGCCCTTGCGATTGGCCTCGTAGAGCCTGCCAAAGCCGGCGTAGGCGTCGGCCTGCATCAGTCCGGCATAGCCTGCCAGATGCTGCTCCGGATGCGCACCGCCACGGTCGGGCGAGTAGAAGAACATTGCCGCCGGCGGGTCTGGGCCGGCAAACGGACGTTCGTCGCGCACGTAGGTCAGAGCCGGCCGGTTCGGGTCAACGCTCACGACCGCGCCTCTTAAGCGAAGCCGCTTGAAGTGATTTGGGACCTACTCCTGAAAGTCGATCCCGAGGGGCCTACCCTCATCGCTGCCACAGCTTGTGCAGACAGATTTTCAGATTATTTCGATCATCCTTTCCGTGTGCTTCTGCAGCACACTGTCGTCCGCGTGGATGCGCTCGGCTGCGAAGACATGGCTCCGGATCGCGTCGACCAGAGGCATCAGGGTTACCGCGGAGGCACCTACCCAGTCCGCGAGCGTCGATACGTCGAGATCGATGCCTTCACGCTGGTAGACGTCGCCCTGACGATGAAGCGGCAGGTGCAGGCCGTACTTGGGGCACCATCTAAGCTGTTGATATTTCTCGATGTAACAGTCATTCCCGCTCCTTTTTTTCCAGTGTTCGGGGCTGCGCGCCGCTATGGCTTATGTGTCAGGGGTTCGAGCCAGTGGAATCGCGTTTCCCGTGGCGCATGTTTGTCGTCACGTTCGTGTAGCCAGCCGCAATCGCGGAGACTATCTCCACTGGCTGCGCAGCTTCTATTCGGAAAGCACCGGGCGCGTCGCGCGTCGGCCGACCGTTGCGCTCCGAACGCAAGGTCACACGTTCGAACCCGTGTCGGGTGCGCCAATTCCCTAGGTTGTACAATGCGATATCGCGCCCGGTACCGAAACTTCAGCTTCGCCATATTCGAGCGAGCAAGCAATCTGGAGAAAAATCGCACTCCTGTCCGCACTGCGCTTGCACAACTGTCTGCGCAGACTCGATCATTTCTCTAAGACTGCGGCCAATGAAATGGCCCGAAAAAGAAACGAGGGCCGAGGGCCCTCGCAGTTTGGGAGAAAGAGAAACATGCAGCTTCGAGACGCCGTCATGACATGGTTGGCATGACAAATTCAGCACCTGCTCGTATTCCTGTCGGCCAGCGGCTGGTCACGGTCTTCATTCGCGTATTGAAGCGGACGCCTTCAGGGCCGTGCATGTGGTGGTCGCCGAAGATCGATGCTTTCCATCCACCGAAGGAGTGAAAGGCCATCGGCACCGGAATCGGAACGTTGATGCCGACCATTCCGACCTTAATCTGATGGGCGAATTCACGCGCGGCATCACCATCACGTGTGAAGATGGCGGTGCCATTGCCGAATTCGTGTTCATTGATCATGCGCGCGGCTGTCGTGTAGTCCGGCGCTCGAAGGACTGACAGCACCGGTCCGAAGATCTCTTCCTTGTAGATCTTCATGTTCGGCTTGACATGGTCGAACAGGGTACCGCCCACGAAGAAACCATTCTCATAGCCCTGCATCCTGAACTTGCGTCCGTCGACCAGCAACTTTGCACCCTCGGCGACACCGGCATCGATATAGCTCCTTACCTTCTCCAGGTGCTGCCTCGTGACGAGAGGCCCCATCTCCGCTTCGCGGTCGGTACCCGGCCCGACCTTCAGGCCTCGGACCTTGGGTTCGAGCGCAGAGATCAGCTTATCCGCCGTCCCCTCGCCGATCGGCACGGCAACCGAGATCGCCATGCAGCGTTCGCCGGCGGAACCGTAGGCGGCCCCCATCAACGCATCCACCGCCTGATCCATGTCGGCATCGGGCATCACGATCATGTGGTTCTTGGCGCCACCCAGCGCCTGGCAGCGCTTCCCGGTGTTCGCGGCCGTCGAATAGATGTACTGCGCGATAGGCGTGGAGCCCACGAAGCTGATCGCCGAAATATCTGGGTGATGCAGCAGCGCATCGACAGCTTCCTTGTCGCCTTGCACCACGTTGAACACACCGTCCGGCAGACCGGCTTCCTTCAGCCACTCCGCCATGATGAGCGACGCCGATGGGTCGCGCTCAGATGGCTTCAGAATGAACGCATTTCCGCAGGCGAGAGCCACCGGGAACATCCACATCGGAACCATGACCGGGAAATTGAAAGGCGTGATTCCGGCGACAACACCGAGCGGCTGGCGAGTAGAATAGCTGTCGACGCGGGTACCGACATTCTCGGTGAGTTCGCCCTTGAGGAGCTGCGGAGCGGCCGTGGCAAACTCGACCACCTCCATTCCGCGCTGAACTTCCCCGAGAGCGTCAGAGTGAACCTTGCCGTGCTCGGAGACGATTACGTCGGCAAGCTGATCTGCGCGATCCTCGACGATCCGCAGAAAGCGATTGAGGACGCGTGCACGCCGAAGAGGCGTCGTGTCGGCCCAACCCTGCGCCGCCCTCTTCGCGGCGGATACCGCGTCCGCCACCACGACCGCGTTGGCGGCCACAACACGGCCCGTCTGCTCACCCGTTGCCGGGTTGAAGACGGGCAAACTGCGTTCAGTGCCGCTCGGGACCTGCTTGCCATCGATGAAATGATTGATCTGCGTGACCACGAACGTCTCCCTGTTGATTTTGGTCAGATGCGCGCCCTCGAGTCAGGCCGCTTTCATTCCCGCCATGTATTTGCCGATCACGCGCTTGTCGGCGCCTTCGGCTGACACTTCATGGACTATGCGACCCGCGCTGATGACGAGGACCCTGTCGACTAAGCCAAGCAACTCGTCGAGATCCTCCGAGATGAGTAGCACTGCGGTTCCGCGATTCCGCGCCTCGAGGATCCGGCGGTACGTTTCTTCGCACGCAACGAAATCAAGCCCGAACGTTGGATTTGACGCGACCAGCAGGCGAACGTCCTGCGTGAGCTCCCGCGCCAGTACGGCCCGTTGCACGTTGCCACCGGACAGCGTGCTCATGCTTGCGGTCAGGCTAGGCGCCTTGACACGAAATTGAGCGACCAGCCTCTCGGCCTGCTGGGCGAGCGCGCCGTAGTTCATTGCGATACCACGGCAGAGCGGCACCCGATCGAAATTACGCAGGGCAAGGTTCTCGGCCAGCGACATGCGGTCGATGCAGGCGTTCTTCAGGGGCTCTTGCGGCAGTCCATAGACGCCGAGGCGGGCGATTTCCCTTCGCGTACCATTGAACGGCGAGCCGGACACGGTCATCGTACCGCTTCGATCCCGCTGCCCCATCAGGGCCTCGACCAACTCCAACTGTCCATTTCCGGATACCCCGGCAATCCCGACAATCTCCCCTGCCCGCACCTCGAGCGAGAGATCTTTCACAGCGGGAAGACCATTGTCGCCGTTCACGCGGAGGTCGCTGATGGAGAGGATAATATCGGACCTCGGCGGCGATTTCGGCGCGTGCTGCACTATCTTGCTGACGGGCTCTCCGATCATAGCTTCTGCCAGAGCGTCGTCCGTCAAATCGGCGACGGCGCCCGTTCTCACCGACACGCCTCGACGCAATACCGTCACGTCGTCGGCGAATCGGCGCACTTCATGGAACTTGTGGCTAATCAGGATGGCGCTGAGTACGCCCGTCCGTGTCAGGCTGCGAACATGGCCGAGCACTTCATCGGCTTCTGCCGGCGTCAGCACCGACGTCGGTTCGTCCAGGATGAGTAGCTTGCGCCCGAGATAGAGCTGTTTAACGATCTCGGCCTTCTGCTTCTCGCCCGCAGAGAGCTGCGAGACGCGTACATCGAGTGGCACGTGAAACGGAAGCTTCTTGGTGACTTCGGCCAGCCGCCTCAGCTCGCTTTGCCAGTTGATATAGGCCGGCAATCTCGCACCGCTGACGACGAGATTCTGCGCCACCGTCATCGACGGCACGAGAGTGAAATGCTGATACACCATGCCGATGCCGAGCGCATCGGCATCCTTCGGCGAGTTTAGCCGGTGCTCGCGCCCATCCACCTGGATGTGACCCTCGTCCGGATGATAAAAGCCCACGAGGCATTTGACCAACGTGCTCTTGCCGGCGCCGTTCTCCCCTAGCAGCGCATGGACGGTGCCCGAGCGGATCAGTAGCGAC
This sequence comes from Bradyrhizobium sp. USDA 223, assembly GCF_044909005.1. Classification (NCBI taxonomy): domain Bacteria; kingdom Pseudomonadati; phylum Pseudomonadota; class Alphaproteobacteria; order Hyphomicrobiales; family Nitrobacteraceae; genus Bradyrhizobium; species Bradyrhizobium sp. USDA 223. Next base: position 741,731 of record NZ_JBIYDR010000001.1, on the reverse strand, counting down.
ACGTTGTTCAAAGCGAGATTCGCTCCGAAACGCTTCGTCATGTTCCTGAGCTCGACTTGCGGAGCGGTCATCGGACTATCCTCCCAGGATGAATTCCCGTCACGGCGCTTCTCACCGGTGCAGCTTGAGTTCGCCCGGCGCATCGGCGAACGGAGCGGCGCGCGACGTCGAGGCAACCATGATCGCCAGCGTCAGGATGTAGGGGGCTGCATTGAACAGGTAGTAATAGCCGGTCACGCCAATGCCCTGGAGCGCAGGACCGAGAGCGCCCGCCCCGCCGAACAGCAGCGATGCGCCCAGCGCGTTGACCGAACGCCAGCGCGCAAAGATGACGAGCGCGACGGCCATGATGCCTTGGCCACTCGACAGGCCTTCGCTCCAGCTTCCCGGATACGAAAGCGACAGGAAGCTGCCGCCGATGCCGGCGAGAAAGCCGCCCGCCATGGTCGCGATGATTCGTACCCGCAGTACGGGAAAGCCAAGCGCGCGTGCGGCATCCTCGCTATCTCCCACCGTACGCAGCATCAGCCCCCAGCCGGTCCTGTTCAGGAAAAGGTAGACCGCAAAAGCCAGTGCAATTCCGACGAAGAACAGTGCGTTGACGTCCAGCGCAGCTCGCACCTGCGGTACGGTCGACCAAAACCCGAGTCCAATCGAGGGAAGCGGCGGCGCTTTGGGCTCGATCAAGGGTTTGCCCAGGAAGAACGCGAGGCCCGTCCCTAGCACGATCAGGCTGATGCCGATCGCGGTGTCATTGACGCGCTTCACACTGCACAAAAGGCCATGCAGCAGCCCGAATGCCATTCCGGCAAGTCCGGCCGAAAGCACGCCGAGCCAGGGCGAGCCGGAGAGGTAAGAGATCGCGTACCCCGCCATGGCACCGAGCATCAGAGTGCCCTCGAGGCCCAGATTGATACGGCCCGATTTCTCGGTGATCAGCTCACCGATGCTCACGAAAATGAAGGGTGTCGACACACGGATCGCCCCACCCAGGATCGCGAGCGGCAGCGCAAGCCAGCCGATTGATGTACCGTCCATGCCTTTACCTCCGCGTCGTTTCTCGGAGTTGTTGCGCAATTGCATCCGCGACGAGGACGCAGACGAAGATCAGCCCCTGAAACACCAGCATTGTCGCATCCGGCAGTCCAAGACGTCGTTGCAGCAGGCTGGCGCTTGCCTGCATGCCGCCGATCAACAGCGCGACAGCGACAATCGCAAGCGGCTGGTGCCGCGCCAGGAATGCGACGAGGATTCCGCTATAGCCGTAGCCGACGATGAGTGAGGAGTTGGCCGTCCCCTGCACGGCCGCCACCTCGATGGCGCCGGCAATTCCCGCCATACCACCTGCCACGACCGAGGCACCGATGATCCAGCGATTGACGGCAAGGCCCATCATCCTCGCGACCCGGGCACTTCCGCCGACCACCCGCAGCGCAAAACCCCAACGCGTGTAGCGGAGCACGACATGTGCGGCGATCGCCAGCAATAGACTGACGGCAAGGCCGGCGTGAACGCCCACACCTGGCAGCGTCGGCAGCATGTAGGACGGATCGATAGGGTGGGTCGACGGCTTGTCGAGACTTGCCGGATCGCGCAACATGCCTTCGGTCAAGTGGTGGAAGACGGCGATTCCGATATAGGACAGCAGCAGGCTAGATATCGTTTCGTTGACGCCGCGATACTGGCGGAGCACACCCGCCAGACCGAACCAGAGCCCTCCGATCAAGGCGCCGGCCAGCAACATCAGGAGTTGCATGGGAAGCGCGTGCGCTCCCGCGAAGGGCAACGTCACAACGGCACCCGCGAGCCCGCCGAGCACCAAGGCCCCCTCGCCGCCGATAATCACCAGCCCCGCTTGCGCGGGAATCGCGGCGGCCAGCCCCACGAGTACCAAAGGAGCGGCGCGTGACAAGGTATCCTGCCAGGCGAAGCTGCTACCGAAGCCGCCCTGGACGATCAGACCGAACACCGTGGCGGGGTTCTGTCCGTACAAGGCCACGAACGCCGCGAAGATAGCCGACGCAAGCAGCACCGCCAGGACAGGCAAGGCCACGCTCAGTTGAGCTGCGGTTACCAGCGGCTTCGAAGGCACGGGTTCGATTCCGGAGATCGAAGACAAGAGCGCCTCCTACACTTGGCCGATGATGCCTTCGACAAGATAATTGATGCCGTCGAGCGCACGGTCGTTGCTGCTCTGCATGATTCCGGCAGGGATGACGACGTTGCCCTTGTTGTCCTTGAGCGGGCCACTATAGATCACGCGCGTACCGCCGATGAGGTCTGCCCGCGCCGTCTCGGCCGCTGCGCGCGCCTCAGGCGTAACAAGTTTTCCAAAAGGACTGTTCTTGACGAAATGATCGCCAAGCCCGGCACGGAGATAGTGCTCCGGCTTCTTGCCGCCACGCACGCTGCCGGCATAGACGAGGTAGGGCGTGATCCAGTTCCACTCGGCCCCGGTGAGATAGCCGTTGGGAGCCACATCGGCCTGACTCGAGTGGTAGCCGCATGACATGACGCCGCGCTTCTCCGCCGTCTCGATCACGACCTTCGGGCTATCGACCTGGGCGGCGATGACGTCGGCCCCCTGGTCGACCAACGTGTTCGTCGCTTCGGCCTCGCGCACAGGAAGCACCCAGTCGCCAGTGAAGATGACCTGCACCTGAATGGCCGGATCGACCGAGCGCGCGCCAATCGCGAACGCATTTATGCTGCGCAGAAGGTTGGGAGTCGGCTTCGCCGCGACGAGGCCGAGCTTCTTGCTCTTCGTCATGTGGCCGGCGACGATTCCCGAAATGTACTGCGCCTCGAAGATGTAGGCGTAGAACGTGCCGATGTTCTCGGGCATGCCCGCCGTCCACACGCCGCCGGTGTGAGCGAAGGTGACGTCCGGATACTTTGCCGCCATCTCCAGAACGTGGGGCTTGAAGTAGCCAAAGGACGTCGCCAGGATGAGTTGAGCGCCGTCCTGACGGATCATGCCTTCCATGCTGCGCTGGGCCGCGATCGTTTCCGGAACGCGCTCCTCCTCAATCACCTTGATGCCGGGTTGTTTCTTGAGCGCCGCGGCGGCCTGCGCGTGGGACTGGTTGAAGCCGTAATCCTGCTTGGAACCGGAGTACAGAACTCCGACCGTGAGCGGCGTCTCCGCGCGGGCAAAGGTACTCTTGAGAACGAATGGTGCGGAGCCGGCAGCGGCCAGCATCTGGAGTACCGAGCGACGGTCGACAGGCCTCAAAGTCATGTTCCTCTCCATTGAAGATTGCAATCAGCACAAGTCACGACGAAATTCGCTCGGCGGTGGACAGCAGGCCGGGCGCACCACATGCGATGAGATCGGCTTCCAGCTCCCGTCTTTCAGCAGCGGACAGCGGCGTGACCGGCGAGCGCACGGCGCCGCCGGCAAGGCCGATCAGATCGCACCAATGCTTGACCGCTGCGTTCGGCATGTGACCGCGCTTCAGCGGGTCCATGATCCATTTGTTGAAGATGATCCGCTGCGGCGCGAGTGAAGCACAGATGCGTGCTGCTTCGTCCGTCCGTCCGGCCGCAAGCAGTGCCACATAGTCCGCGATCGGGCGAAACTCGCCGCGTTGATAGAGGTAAGGCTCGGGGTCAGCATAGAGGATCGACTGACCCTCGGTCTGCATGTTGGCGAAGAAGTTCTCTTCCAGCGGGTCCGACACCAGCACGCCGTTTCGCGCAGCCTGGCGAAGCGCCGCGTTCTCGGCTGCGTTGCCTGTCGTCTTCAGCAGCTTGAGATTGGGTAGTGAGCAGAGCTGCGTGAAAACGCCGGGATCCAATGGACTGCCCGCGGCGGTTCGCGCGTTGAAGATGACGATCGGCATCTCCAACCGGACACAGATGTGGTGCAGATACGCGAACTGCTGCGCAGGGGATCGCGGCCCGGAGGTTGGGACCATGAGCACCGCGTGGCTGACGCCAAGCCGGCGCGCGTGCTCGCCGAGATCGATGGTTTCTTCCACCGAGGGACCCGAGATCACCACGGAAATCCCAAGGCGCCCCCCCGCCTCGTCCGCAATGACCTCTATGACACGCTTTCTCTCCTGCAGCGTGAGCGACCAGACTTCGCCGATCAGCCCATTGCAGAACACGCCCGCCAATCCGGTTGCGATGTAGTGGCGGACGTTCCGGCGGACTCCGGCCTCGTCGATGGCACCGGAGGCGTCGAAGGGGGTGTGAATCGCCGCCCAGATTTCCGGGATGTTCTGCCCGATCGACATGCTCGCTCCCCTCATCCGACCGGTCTATTCTATTTATCATGATAAACCGGATTTGCATGAATATGCCTATTATGAGAAAAGTGTCAATCAATGAGTCGGGTCTTTCTCTGGCCACACGCTTAGTTCCCGCCAGAACCAACCTTGGAACTCATTGGTAGCTTTGGAGAATTCGGGAATGACGATGGAGTTAGAAAAATTGCCGCGGCCGGGGGGCCGGCTGAAAATTCAAAAGCGCGCCGACCTCGTTACCGAAGAGATCAAGCAGCTGATCACCCAGAAGAATCTCCGTCCGGGCGACAAGCTTCCGATGGAGAAAGAGCTTCAGCGGCTGTTTTCGGTCAGCAAGAGCACGATCCGCGAGGCGCTCAAGTCCCTCGAGGTGCAGGGACTGATCACCATCAGCACCGGCCCGACCGGCGGGGCGACGATCATGGAGGTCCCGCTCGAGCGCACCTTTCAGCTGTTGCAGAACTACCTGTTCTTCAAAGAGGTCAGCATGGAGGACATCTATGCGGCCCGGCGCTTGCTGGAGCCGGAACTGGCTGCCGGCTCGGTGCCATTTCTGTCGGACGAGCAGCTCGACGCGCTGGAGCACAACATCGAAACGTGCCAGCCTACCTCGCAGGAGCCGTCTCTTCTGGTTCGTCAACGCCAGGCGGATCTCGACTTTCACGACATCCTGGCTGCAGCAAACCCCAATCCCTTCCTGCGCTTCGCATGCGAGCTGATCAACGAGATGCTCCGTCGGCTGGTTGTCTTCAGCACCCAGACGCCTCCGGAAGAGCACACGCGATTTGGATGCGCCAACGTCAAGATTCACACGGAGATCGCCAAGGCCGCCCGTGCACGCGACAGCGAGCGCGTGCGCGCGCTCATGAAGGCGCATATGGAGGAAGCTTCGGAATACGTGAAGCGGTTGGATGGCCGTCTCGACGGCCGACTGATCCTAGACTCGGAAATGGCGCCGCGCCCGCGACCACTGTCCTGAAGCGCGGCCTGTTCCGCCACGATTGCACCGGCGCGAGCTTGCGCGAGCATTGCGTCTGGACAGTCCTGTGAGCCTGTTCTCCTGCCCGATCTAGCAACCGCATGATTGGCTCGCTTTGCTCCCGAGAGACCTCAGCAGATAGGTGACTGCGGTTCACCGATGCTTGCAAAGTTCTCATTTGTCGACCAGTTCCGCCTCGACGCAGACTAGCCCCAAAGTCAACGCTCTCGAGCGTTTTGGGGAGGATACGTGCTTCTACAACGCCAGCTGGCGTCCATTCAGGTTGCGGGCGACAAGCCCGGACCCGCGATGCGCCTGCGCTGCAAATCCTCGACATAGATGAATTTGTTTCTCTCGGCCAGGATCGCCGCCGACAGCGTCCGTTCACGCCGGCGGCTGGCTAACCGGGCAGAGATCACGTGAGAAGCGCTCCGAAGCCGGCTCTGCTGCTGGACTCCGGACGCTCAGGAGAGGAGGAGGAAGGGATGAAGTTCAGGACATTTCTCGGCGCGGCTGCAGTGCTAACGCTGGCTGCTGGTTCGGCGCTGGCTGCCGACAAGGATGCCGCCGACACAGCGGTGGAAGCCGCGAAGAAGTACGCGGGTACAACGATCAGCATCGTCTGGGAGGCTGGCCTCCAGTCGCTCGACCCGCTGAACTATTCGGGTCCGCAATGGGAGAAGCTCACCGGCATCAAGGTGAAGGTGGTCGAAGTGCCGACCGACCAGATGTTCACCAAGATCATGCAGGATTTCAAATCGGGCGCCGGAGCTTATGACGCACTGAACGTCATTCCGTCCTGGATGCCCGATCTTGCGCGTGCAGGCGCGCTCGAGCCTCTCGACAAGTATGTTGACAAGTTCGGCTACCGCGACGAGCTGCAGGACATCGCGGCCGCGTACCGCGATAACCAGATGCAGTATGACGGGAAGATCTACGGCTTCCCGGACGACGGCGACGTTATGTTGCTCTACTACCGCAAGGACATCTTCGACGATCCGAAGATGAAGGACGAGTTCAAGGCCAAGTTCGGCTATGAGCTTGCCCCGCCAAAGGACTGGAAGCAGTTCGACGAGATCGGCCAGTTCATCACCGACAAGATGGCGCCGAAGGTCTACGGCGCCGGATTCTTCCGTACCGCGCCCTATCCGCAATACATGTTCCAGGAGCGCTTCCGCATGGAAGGCGGCAAGTTCTTCAATGGCGACACCATGAAGGCCGCGGTGAATGGCGAGGTCGGTCTCAAGGTGTTCAAGCAGATGGTGGCGGAGAACAAGTTCATGCCGCCGGGCGTGGAGCAGTGGAATTTCGTCGACAACCTCGCCGCGTTCCTTCAGGGCACGACCGCGATGACGATCTCCTGGCCGCCCTACGGCCGCTGGGCCGCGGGCTATGGCTCGGGCGAGCAAGCTTTGAAGTGGGTGCCGAAATCGCAGGTCGCCGGCAAGGTCGGCTACGCGCTCACGCCTCTCGGTCGCCCGGAGCTCGGCGTCGGCTTCGACCTGTCGGTCTCGGCCACCAGCAAGAACAAGGAGGCCGCGTATCTGTTCATCCAGTGGCTGAACAGCAAGAAGACCAGCCTCGAGCGCGTCCAGCTGCCCTATACGCTGCGCGATCCGTTCCGGCTCTCGCACTACGCGAGCGAGAAGTATCGTGCGCTCTGGCCTGACGCTGCCGCCTATCTCGACACCATCAAGACGTCCGGCGAGAAGGGGCTGCTCGACCTGTCGCTGCTGCAACAGGACAAGTACGACGAGGCAATGACCAAGGCGATCTCGAGCCTCTGGGCCGGTGAAGATCCCAAGGCCATTCTCGATCGCATGGCGCAACAATTCGACGCCATCACCGAGAAGGTCGGCGTCGAGAACCAGAAAGCCGTCTACAAGGTCTGGGCCGCAAAGCCCGGCGCCTACCCGCAATAACTGACTGGATACCGCACGGGAGGCATCGCCCTCCCGTGCGGTGCCGTTTTCCGGACTGATGATGACAGTTTCTGTGAACCTCAATGGCGCCGAGCAGCGCCGCCCCAGCCGCTTCGGGCGCATGCTCGAGGACCGCCTGCCCTATCTCATCGTTGCGCCGGCCATTCTGATTCTTCTCCTGGTCGGCCTGTTCCCTCTGATCTACTCGCTGATCGTGAGCTTCCAGCGCATCACGATGACCGAGAACGACACCTCCTTCGTTGGCTTCTTGAACTATGCGGAGCTGTTCAGGGATGCCCGCCTCTGGGCTTCGCTCGGCCACACCGCCATCATCACCGCGATCGCCCTCCCCTTGGAGCTGCTGATCGGGTTCCTGATGGCGCAACTCTTCATCGATCGCATGCCGGGTCGACAGCTCTTCGTCGCGCTGCTGGTGCTTCCGACGGTGATCTCTCCGATCGTCGCGGGTGCGACCTGGCGTCTGATGTTCGACGTCCGCTTCGGACCGATTGGCCAGATTCTGAGTTTCTTCGCCGGCGAGCAAGTGCGGATCCTTTGGACCGTCAATCCCGCCTTCGTCTATCCGGCGATCATCATCTGCGAGGTCTGGCAGTGGTCGCCGTTCATGTTCCTGCTGCTGCTCGCCGCACTATCGAATGTTGACCAGTCGCAGCTCGAGGCCGCGGAGACCGATGGGGCGTCGTACCTGCGCGTGCTTCGCGCGATCGTTCTGCCGGCGATCGCGCCCGTGATCGCCGTCGCCTGCCTGATCCGCGGCCTCGATCTGGTTCGCATCTTCGATGTCATCTGGGCCCTCACCGAAGGCGGGCCGGGCTCGATGACCGAGACCATTTCGCTCTACACCTATGTGCAGGGCTTCTCGCAATTCGAGACCAGCTACACGGCCGCGATCTCCTTCCTGGTGATTGCGCTGCTGACGCTGATCACGACCCTGGTCCTCAAGCGCATGGAGCTTGTGCGATGAGGATCGGCAGGCTTCCGGCGAGAAAGACCCGGATCCTCACGGCCCGCTATCTCGGCGCGGGCGTCGTAACGCTGCTGTTTCTGTTCCCGGTCTACTGGCTGTTCATGATTTCGTTCAAGACACCGGACGAGATCTACCACGTCCCGCCCTTGTGGATTCCCGGACAGATCCAGTTCTCAAACTATTACGTCTTGTTCAAAGATGGCGACGTCCTGGCGATCCTGAACAGCCTGATCGTCGCCGGCGTCAGTTCCGGCATCGCAATCGTTCTCGGGACGCTCTGCGCCTACAGCCTTGCCAGGTTCGGCACCGGCGGCGAGAACCTCGCGATGTGGATCATCTCCCAGCGCATGATCCCACCGATTGCGGTCGTCTTCCCGATCTTCCTGATCTACGTGTATTTCGGCCTCGTCGACAGCTACTTCGGGCTGATCCTGCTCTACACGGCCTTCAATCTTCCCTACGTGATCTGGATGATGCGCGGCTATATCGTCGACGTGCCCCTGGAGCTCGAGGAAAGCGCGCTCATCGACGGCCTCAATCGATGGGAGGTGATCTGGAAGGTCGTCTTCCCGATGGTTCGCCCCGGCCTCATGGCGACGTCGGTCTTCACCTTCGTGTTCGCCTGGAACGACTTTCTGTTCGCACTCGTGCTCACGCGCACCGAGGTCATCACCTTTCCGGTCATGCTGACGCACTATTTCGGCGGCCAATCGAATTTCTGGGCAAAGATCGCGGCGATGTCGGTCCTGGGGACGTTGCCGATCTTCGTCGCGGTCTCGGTGATGCAGCGCTATCTCGTGCGCGGCATCTCGCTGGGCGCAGTCAAGGGTTAGGGAGAGCGGAGTGGCTGACGTCAAGCTGTCCGGAGTACACAAATATTACGGCAACGTGCATGCAGTCAGGGGAGTTGATCTCACCATCGCCGATGGTGAATTCGCTGTGCTGGTGGGGCCGTCCGGCTGTGGCAAGAGTACTCTGTTGCGAACCATCGCCGGTCTCGAGGATCCGGATGGTGGAACGATCAACATCGGGGGCGCGGTGGTCAACGATTTGCGCCCGCGCGAGCGCAATATTGCGATGGTGTTTCAGAACTATGCGCTCTACCCTTATCTGACCGTCAGCGAGAACATCGCCTTCGGTCTGCGCGCGCGCAAGACTCACGAGATCGAGATCAGGAAGCGGGTCGGTGAAGCCGCCGAGATGCTCGGCATCGGCAATCTCCTCCAGCGCTATCCGCGGCAGCTCTCCGGAGGACAGCGTCAGCGCGTCGCCATCGGCCGCGCCATCGTTCGCAAGGCCGACCTGTTCCTGTTCGACGAGCCGCTCTCGAATCTCGACGCTCAGTTGCGTGACGAAATGCGCACCGAGATCAAGCGCCTGCATCACGAGATCACGACGACCATGATCTACGTTACCCATGACCAGGTCGAGGCGATGACGCTGGCCGACCGCATCGTGTTGCTGCGCGAGGGACAGATCGAGCAGCAAGGCGCTCCGCTCGAGCTGTTCGAGCAGCCGCGCACGGGGTTCGTTGCCGGCTTTCTCGGCTCTCCCTCGATCAACCTCATCCCCGCGACCCTCAAGACAAACGGCCGCGACGCCGCAGTGGTGTTTCAGTCCGGCGGTGAACTGACGCTTCCGAGCGCGAAGGCGAGGCCGCTGGCCAGTATGGATAGGCGAGAGATTCTCGTCGGCATTCGGCCCCAGCACTTCAGTCGGGCCGGCGGGCCATTGCGCGAAGGCGCGGTCTCCTATTCGGCCACTGCCGATCTCATTCAGCCGACGGGGACACGCACCTTCACCACCATCAAGATCGGCGGCGTCGATGCGGTTGCCGAGCTGCAGGCCCACGACGTCAGCAGCCATGGCGAGCAGGTCGACCTAGCCATCGACCTCAATCGCGTGGTGCTGATCGATCCGGCCAGCGGCCTGGTCATCGCATAACGAGAGCAACATTCGAGAACGGGAGGGATGAATGGCGTCGAGACTGTTTGCAACGGGAATTGGCGCGCCGGAGGGTCCGGTGTGCCTGCCCGACGGCTCGATGTATGTCACGGAGATGTCCGCCTCGACCCTTTGCGTCACGCGGCTCGATCCTCGCGGCAATCGCCGCGTGATCCGAACGACGGGTGGCCGTCCGAATGGACTGACGATCGATGGCCACGGCCGGATCTGGATCGCGGAAGCCGGGCTCAGGGCGCTGATCTGCATCGACGAAAGCGGAAATGAGGTCCGGCGCATGCAGGGCGAAGGCGCGGACCGGTTTCTGTTTCCGAACGACCTCTGCTTTGGTCCGAACGGATTGCTGTACATGACCGACTCCGGAATGGCCGCCGAGGATTTCATCAACGGTCAGGCCTTCGTCGACGGTTATATGGACCTCGACTGGGACGGCCGTGTGTATGAGATCGATCCGGCAGCCATGAAGGTGCTCCGCGTGCTAGATCGCAAGATCCGCTTCACCAACGGCATTGCCTTCGGTCCCGACAACCACCTCTACGCCAACGCGTCCTTCACCGGCGAGATCTACCGATATGACGTGCTTGGCGAGGCAGTGCCGAAACGCTTTGTCTTCGGCAACGTGCTGCAGCCGGATTCCAATCCGGATTTCAAAGGGCCGGACGGGATGGCCTTCGGAACGGACGGCCGGCTCTATTGCACGGTCTACAACCAGAAGAACGTCACGGTGCTGGATCAGCGCGGCGAAGTGATAGATCGGCTGATCCTGGATGGGCCTCAGCCGACGAACTGTGCCTTCACGCTCGGAGGCAAGAAGCTCCGGGTGACGGAGGTCGGCAAGGGCCAGGTCGAGCAGATCGATATGCCTTGCGACGGCCTGCCCCTGCACCTGCCGAAATTCGCCTGAGCAGGAGGCAAGGGTTTTCACGAGGCTCCTTCCGAACTCATCAAAGGAAGCCGATCGATAGCCAGGGCACGGCGGCAACGATCAGCGTGCCGATCAGGAGCGCGATCATATAGCCCACGATCGGCTTCATGCCTTCGTCCGGATTGATGCGGCTGATGGCGCACGCCGCGTAGTAGCCGACGCCGAACGGCGGCGCGAACAGGCCGATGCCCATGGCGAGGACGACGACCATCGCGTAGTGGACATCGTGTACCCCGACCTGCCGCGCGATCGGGAACAGCAGCGGACCGAACAGGACGATGGCCGGGATTCCCTCCAGCACGCTGCCGAGGATCACGAAAGTCACGATCGTCACCGCTAGGAAGACCGGTACCCCGCCCGGCAGGCTGGTCATGAACTTGGCGAGAGAGGCAGAAAATCCCGACTGGGTCAGCGCCCAGGCCATGCCTGTCGCCGCGCCGATGATAAGCAGAATCGCCCCTGAAAGGGAGGCTGTCTCGACCAGCATCGGATAGATGCGGCGCCAGTCGAACTGGCGATAGACGAAGAGACCCGCACAGGCCGAGTACAGGATGCCGATGGTCGAGACCTCCGTTGCCGTCGCGACGCCTTCGACGACGGCGGTCCGGATCACGAATGGCAGCGCGATGGCCGGTATCGCGATGACGAAGGCCCGCCCGATTTGCAGGCCGGTAGCCCGCTTGACGTGAGACAGGTCTTCGCGGCGGTATCGCCACCAGACCACGGCCGCGAGCATGACCGCGAGCACCACGGCCGGGAGCAACCCGCCAGTGAAGAGCGCCGAGATCGACACGCCGGTCACCGAGCCGATCGTGATCAGGACCAGCGAGGGCGGGATCGTTTCGGTTTGCGCGCCGGTTGCCGCCAGAAGCGCAACGAGGTCGCCCGGCTTGGCCCCGCGCTGCCGCATCTCGGGAAACAGGACCGGAGCCACCGCCGCCATGTCCGCTGCCTTGGAGCCGGAAATACCCGAGACCAGATACATCGCCCCGACCAGCACGTAGTGCAGTCCGCCGCGCACGTGGCCCAAGAGGCTCGCCAGGAAACTGACCATGGCGCGCGCCATGCCCGTCATCTCGATCAGGAGGCCAAGAAAGACGAAGAGCGGCACGGCGAGCAGGATCAGGTGGCTCATGCCCTCGTCCATCCGTCCGATCACCACCACGTCAGGCGTACTGGTCGTCAGGGCGAGATAGCCGACCGTGGCGAGGCCGAATGCGAAGGCGATCGGGACGGCCGCGAAGACCATTGCGCCGACGACAAAAACGAAGAAGATCAGAAGATTCAGATTGCCGAGCGGCTTCAAGACGGGAGCGAGCAGAACGAACGTCGCGAGGATGCCTGCGACCATCGCGACCGAAGCCAGCAGGTTGCGCAGGCTCGCGATGCGGATCAGCCGGAGAACCGCGGCGATCAGCATCAAGCCGATGCCGATCGGTAGCGCCGCCGCGCGCCAGCTGTTGACGATCTCGAGCGCCGGCGTCGTGACGAAGGCCTCGTCGGCCGCAAATTCGTAGGCCGGCCAGACAACGAGCGCAAGAAATGCCAGCGATGCTGCGGCCGCGACGACATCTAGGAACGCGCGATGCTCCGCACTGAGAACGCCAACGATAGCCGTCATCCGCATGTGTTCACCGCGCTGGAACGCGATCACGGAACCGAACATGGCGAGCCAGAGGAAGAGAATGCCGGCAAGCTCGTCGGACCAGATGATCGGCGAGCGGAACACGTATCGCCCCACGATGCCGGCAGACAGCACAGCGATCTCCGCCAGCACGAGCAGTGCTGCCGGAACCGCCACGACATGACCAAGCACCGTGTTCGCCGTTATCACCCAACTGCGCCGGCCTGCCTGCGGGGCGCTGGCCGCCACACCGGCATGGACGGGGGGCGGATGGCTCACGCTGGTCATGATAGCTGGCCCGCGGCTTTTTCGAGCTGCGACCATGCTTCCTCGCCGAATTTGCCCTTCCAGTCTGCGTAGAAGCTGGTCTTGGACAGGGCCTGGCGGAAGGCGGCGCGATCGACGTCGATGAATTTGAGGCCCTTGGCCGAGAGATCGTTGCGCAGCGACTGGCTGAGCTTCGCGATGTCGGCACGCTGATCGACGGCGGAGCGGTCGAGCTCGCGCGTCACGATCTCCTGCACGTCCTTGGGCAGGCGCTCGAAGGCGCGCTTGTTGCCGAGGATCCAGTAGCCATCCCAGACGTGCCCCGTTAGACTGCACGTGCTCTGCACCTCATAGAGGCGCGCGGTCGCGATGATGGGCAACGGATTCTCCTGGCCATCGACGACCTTGGTTTGCAGCGCGGAATAGACCTCGTTGAAGTTGATCGGCGTCGGGCCGGCGCCGAGCGCCTTGAAGAGCGAAGTGAGCAGCGGCGCGGGCGGAACGCGGATCTGGAAATTCTTCAGATCATCCGGGGTGCGCACCTCGCGGCCGGACGAGGTCACCTGGCGGAAGCCGTTGTCCCAGGCCTTCGAAACCGCCATGATCGGTGTCTTGGCGATCAGCGCCCGGATGTAGGTGCCGAGGTCGCCGTCCATCGCCTTCCACACGCTGTCGTAGTCGGTGAACGCGAACCCGGTGTTCACGATGCCCGCGCTCGGCACCAGAGTGGCGAGGATCGAGGAGGACTGATTGAAGAACTCGACGCCGCCGCTGCGAACCTGGGTCAGCAGCTCGGTGTCGGACCCGAGCTGATTGGCCGGGAACAGCCTGATCTCCAGCCGGCCGCTGGTTGCTTCGCGGATGCGGTCGATCGCCTCTTGCGCGCGGACGTTCACCGGATGGGTCGGGTCCTGTCCGGTTGCGAACTTGTAGACGAACTCGGCGGCAGACGCTGGACGGGTCAGAATCGCGCAGAGAGGTACGGCGCTCGCCCCCACCAATAGCGAACGGCGGCTGATGCGTCCGAGCTTCGAGACAGTCATGTTTTCCTCCTGATCCTGTATTGACGTTGTGCGGCTACATGAGCCTGCGCTGGCTTTCAGCTCTCCGGGCTCTTCGACCGCCCGCATTCGGGCAACAGCCATCGCTCGCCCGCTGCAACATGCAGCGGGCGGAACTCTTCACTCGGATTCGGCGTGACTGGCGCTTAGTGCTGGTGCGCTAAAGCCACTGCTTGATCTGCCTTGCGACCTCGGCGGTGGAGATCCCGTAGCGGTCGTGCAGCGTCGGAAGTGCGCCGGCGTCAAGAAATTCGTCCGGCAATGCGATCTGGCGGAACGGCGGATGGATGCCTGAACGCAGCAGGAGTGCGGCAACCGCCTCGCCGAGACCGCCAATCGTCGTGTGGTTTTCGGCGACGACGACCAAGCGGCCTGACTTGCCGGCTTCACGCAGTATCGTCTCGGCGTCGAGCGGCTTGATGGTCGGAACATGGAGCACCGCAGCATCGACGCGGTCGTTCTTCAGAGTTTGCAAAGCCTCGAGCGCACGCATGGTCATGATGCCGGATGAGATGATTAGAACATCCTTCCCGTCACGAACCAGCTTGGCTTTGCCGAGCTCGAACTTGTAGTCGTATTCATCCAGCACGACCGGCACCTGGCCTCGCAGCAGGCGCATGTAGACCGGCCCCTGATGCGCCGCGATCGCGGGCACCAGCTGCTCGATTTCATGAGCATCGCAGGGATCGATGACCGTCATGTTCGGCATCGCGCGAAACAGCGCGAGATCCTCTGCGGCTTGATGACTCGGGCCATAGCCCGAGGTCAGCCCGGGCAATGCGCAGACGATCTTAACGTTGCGGTCTTCCTCCGCAATCGTCTGGTGGATGAAGTCGTAAGCGCGACGCGATGCAAACACGGCGTAGGTGGTCGCGAACGGCATGAAGCCTTCGGCGGCAAGACCGGAGGCTGCCCCGAACAGAAGCTGCTCAGCCATGCCCATCTGATAATAGCGGTCCGGAAATTCCTTCGCGAAGATGTGCAGGTCGGTGTATTTGCCAAGATCGGCCGTCATGCCGACCACATCGGGACGGCTGCGCGCGAGCTCGACGAGCGCGTGTCCAAACGGCGCCGGCTTCGTCTTCTGTCCCTCCGCCGCAATCGAGGCGATCATGGCCGAGGTGGTCAGGCGCGGCTTGCCCGGCTGGGGTGCTGATCTGACGGTCTTCATGCCTGCCTCCCGGCTTCCAGCGCGGCCAGCGCCAGCTGCCATTCGTGCTGCTCGACCCGGATGAAATGGTTCTTCTCGCGCTGCTCCAGGAAGGGAACGCCCTTGCCCATCAGCGTGTCGGCGACGATCATCCGCGGCTTGGGCGCGGGATGAGACTTGGCGACATCGAACGCGGCAACCACGGCATCGAGATCATTGCCGTCGATCCGCTGCACAAACCAGCCGAAAGCCTGAAGCTTCTCGACCAGCGGCTCGAACGCCATCACCTGCGTCGAAGGACCGTCCGCCTGCTGATTGTTGACGTCGACGATGCCGATCAGATTATCGAGTTTGTAATGGCCCGCCGACTGGATGGCTTCCCAGACCGAGCCCTCGTCGAGCTCGCCGTCGGAGAACAACGTGTACACCCGCGCCTCGGATTTCTTGCGCTTGAGCCCCAGGCCCATGCCGACGGCGATACTGAGCCCAAGCCCGAGCGAGCCGCCCGACATTTCCATTCCGGGCGTGTAGGCGGCCATGCCAGACATCGGCAGGCGGCTCTCGTCGCTGCCATAGGTTTCGAGCTCGTCCTCGGGGACGATCCCCGCCTCGATCAAAGCCGCATAAAGCGCGATGGCGTAGTGCCCGTTTGATAACAGGAAGCGGTCGCGGTCTTCCCAGGAGGGATCTTCCGGCCGGTAGCGCATTGCGTGAAAATAGGCCACGGCGAGGACGTCCGAGATGTCCAGCGCCTGTGCGATATAGCCCTGGCCCTGGACCTCGCCCATGCGCAGCGCATTGCGGCGAATGTTATAGGCGCGGTCCGTCAGCTTGGGCGTGTTGGTCAGCGTTTCCATCGATCTGGACCTTGTCTCGCTGGCTCAGTGGATCAGCATGCCGCCGTTGACGTCGATCACGGCGCCAGTCACGTAGGCGGAGAGATCCGAGGCCAGGAATGTGTAAATACCAGCCACGTCCTCCGCCGTGCCAAGACGATTGAGCGGAATGCCTTCGAGTATCTTCGTCCTCATCTCGTCAGTCAGCTTGCCGGCCGTGATATCGGTGCCGATCAGGCCGGGCGTGACGCAGTTGACACGAATGCCGTCCGGGCCGAATTCACGGGCCATCGCCTTGGCGAGACCAAGCACACCCGCTTTGGCCGCCGAATAGTGCGGGCCGCCAAATATTCCACCGCCACGCTGGGCCGAAACCGACGACATGCAGGCGATCGATCCGGACTTGCGCGCACGCATGTGCGGGATCACCGCCTGGGAGAGGAACAGAATGCCCTTGAGATTGACGTCCTGAATGCGATCCCAATCAGCCGGCGAGATATCCAGGAACTTGACCGGCTGGGTGATGCCGGCGTTGTTGATGAGAATATCGATACCCCCGAGGGCTTCCATCACGCGAGCGACGGCCTGCTCACAGGATGATTTGTCGGCAACGTCGCATCGCAGCCCAATGTGGGACGTGCCAAGCGACGCCGCGGCGTCCGCCGCCGCGCTCGCGTCAACGTCGAGAATGGCGACGCGGGCGCCCTCGGCGGCGAACCGCCGTGCCGTGGCAAGCCCGATGCCGCGCGGCGATGCCGCGCCCCGAAATGATGGCCGCCTTACTGCTGAGCAGCATCAGTTCCTCCCGCGAATTTTTTCCCTTGGCAGGCCAAGAATGAACCGCGGAGGCGCAACAGACAAACGCACAGTTGTCACGGATCGATGAATCTGGTTCACTTATGGAATGCTGTCGAATGTCCCAATATCGGCAATTCGCGCCTTTGAAGCCGCGGCTCGCACGGGATCATTCCGTGATGCCGCGAATGAGCTTCACCTGACGCCGAGTGCGGTCAGTCACGCGATCCGCAAGCTGGAGGACACGCTCCGCACCGTTCTGTTCGAACGCCGCGCACGATCAGTGCGGCTCACGCCGGCCGGCGAAAATCTGATGCGTCACACGGGAGCGGCCTTCGATCAGCTTCGCCGTGGCCTCGAGGAAGTCGCCGCGCGCGGTCCGCAATTGGTGCGCGTCCACTCCGCGCCAAGCTTTGCCGCACAATGGCTGGCACCACGGCTTGCACAGTTTCTCGCCGCTTATCCGAAGCTCGAAGTCCGCCTGGCTGCGAGCACGGACTACGCTCGCTTCAGCAACGATGATTTTGATATCGATATCGTTTACGGTCCGCCGCGCGCGGAGGGCGTGGAGGTTGTTCCTCTCCAGGAGGAGACGGTCACCCCGCTCTGCTCGCCTGCCCTTGCAAAATCGATCAGGAAGCCTGCCGATCTCCTCGATCAGACGCTGATCCGCTCCGACGTGAAGCAGGTTCAGTGGCACCAATGGTTCGCGGCCAACGGATTGGAGGCCCCTGCACTCCACGGCATGAGATTCGATCGCAGCTTTCTCGCGATCGCGACAGCCGCGGAGGGTTTGGGAGTAGCGCTGGAATCAATGCTTCTGGCCGAACGCGAATTGGCGAGCGGGCGATTGGTTGCGCCCCTGGCAGGACGCGCCAACGATATCCGCTACGTCGGCCATCGCCTGATCTACCCACGGGCCAGCCGACAGAGATCTGCGGTACGAGCCTTTGCAGATTGGCTCGTGGCGCAGCTCGATCGCGAAAATGCGATTTCCCCGCGCTGAAGTTCTTCGCACCACGTTGATAGTACACACGCCCGGCGAAAGAGCAGCCAGCGGGCGGCTCAGGATATAGCTTGCTCAAATGTGAATGGCGCCAACTAAGTCATGGGAGCGGCGTGAACTTCAACTGGCTAAGCGGCGCGACCTTGTCGGTGCGTGTCATCTTAAACTCGGTGCTCGGACCGAGCCACTTGTCCCAGAGTTGGTTGATCTCGCCGGCCTGGTCCATCGCGAGTAGGGTCTCGTTGATCTTTGCGAGCAGGTAGATAGCGTGCGTTGCAGGTTCTTTTCCTTCCGCCATCAAATGGTTTCGTTGACCTGTACTTTCGGCTTTGTGGTCGCCGGGCTACGATCTTGGGTTCCCGATTGGTTGAATGGCGGGTGCACGCCTGGTTCATTCATGCGTCGGGGCATACGAGCTCTGCTTGGCGTTTGCAGGCAAGCAGGTCTCTTCCCAGGATTGTCGAGGCCGCCCTTAAGAACCGTCGCGGGCGCCCTCAAGGCGCGTTAGCGGCCGGGTTCGGCCATACCGCGACACCAACCTTGGAAATTTCCCAGAAGCCCGCTGTGGCCGCTAAAAGTCGTCGCAGGTGTGAAGTACCGAGCGTGACTGTCCACATAGGATATGGAAGAACTCGTTGCTCAGCTTGAGAAGATTCGCCAACACGAAGCCGAATGTGCTCGATTTGCGAGGCCGCCCAGGACAGGCAGTCCCGGGCTCTGTTCGAACGCCTTGCGGAACGGCTCGGCGAAATGCTGCAAGACATCGAGACGACGATCACCGCGGGAACGAAACTGAGTGCCCGCTGGGAACAGTCGTTCGGATGCGATGCAATTCTGCACTGTCTGATAAAATATCGGCGACCTCGAACCCCGGTTTCAATAGGACACCCCGGCGGGTTCAATGGGGGCACCCTAGGGAGCGCCAAGACGCCGAGAGCCCCCACAAAATCAGCGCGTTCGGGTGCGCGCGCCAAACGCCTGCTACACACTTCGCTACACTTTGTGCCGCTGAGTTGCTCCTCTCCTCTGAATAGATCGGCGCACTTGCAAGCGGTCGCACAGACGGCATCGGCGCCCTTTGCATGGTCTCCTTCCTTCTCTTGTGGTGATGGCAGGGAAGCCGGCCGGCACAGATCTCTACCTGCAAAACCGCTTTGCGAGCATGATCCCCATGCCGCTGTGGCCGCGCTCGCGCGCCAACTTCTCGGCCGCCGCGACGCTGCGGGCCTCGCGCACGACGCTACCGGCCGCCGCACAGAAGGCCGGCCGGTCGGCGACGCCGGCCTGCCTCTACCCGGCACGTCCGAGCGGAATTCTCCCCTCGGGCGGACGAGTACCGGGTCGGCGCCAACGGATCGGCCCCGGGAAGCTATTGGCGATGCTCAAGACCCGTGCCTCATCCGATTCAAGAGCTATTTTTTGGGCAAGCATGACATCGCCCAGGACCAAGCCGCCCACCGGAACGAAGCACCATCCTTTCCCGAGCCGCCCGTATTCGTCGATCTCGTTGACGTTGCCGGACGTTCCCAGCCGGATGCGGTACCGCTTTCCGGTATCGCACCCCACGACGTCGAAATATCCTTTCCTATCGAATTCGACCCTTTGCTGGGGCGAAAGCCAAGAACGCAGCAGTCGCAGCGCTCGACCCTGAACCGTTTTCTCCTCCTTTGCTGCTTGATAAAGCCTACCAACGGCCAAGCTCCGGACGGTCCACGGGCCGATGCGAACGATCCTTTTCTTCACCGGTGCTCACCCGCCCACGAGCCGCGGTAAGAACAATGTCTCTTCGGCCGTCGGATCGAACGCGGTGATCCGGATTACCTCACCGGGCCCCTTCCGCACCGCCGCGGTATATCCTGTGCTGGTAAATTGGAGAAAAAGCCTTTCCGCCTCTACCAATGCTTCTGCATTGGAGTTGTCGAAGAAGTGCTGGCTGTCGCCGCTGTGATCCATCACGATTTGCACTGCCATGCTGAGACTCCCGATTGCACCTCATAAGCAATGTGGAATCCGAGCCCTCGTTCCTAACTTGCCCAATTGCCACTGCGACACCTTCTATCGCTCTGAATCATGGGCATAGGACGGTGCAGTGGCTTGCTCCGACGTCCCTGACGATCGCCTCAGCTTGATCGAGCTCGGCCGAATATCGACATAACGGTGCGGGGCCATGACGAGCAGTGCGGGTTCTCGATCGATTGCGTGCTGCCGTGCAGCCTGTCACTGCCGCACCAATGTTAAGTTCACCCGTCTCTGGCCCGCTTTGTGACCCGTGTACTAAAGACCCCACCCGAGGTTGACCGGCTGGCCCTTTGTGTCGATCACAACAGGTTCGAGGAGATTGCGATCGACCACCGCAGGTTCCTGTGATTTTCCCGGACTACTGTCCAGCCAGTGAACACACAATCGGGCCCACCGAAGAGCGGCCTTATGGATCGCTTATGGCCCGTCACGGGCCGCTCGGCGCGCGGCGCAACAGCCGTCACCGATTTAGGACGAATTGAGCGCGAGCCGTGGAGCCGGATGAGCAGAACAGCGAAGTCGCTCGCCGAGGTCGAGTATCGGGCAAAGCCGGCGGAGGGGAAGGTGCGGCACCCGCCTTTCAAGGACTACCCGAGGACCTTTGACAGGGCGCGTGTGACAGCCTTGGCGGCAGAACTATCGGCGGGAACAGGCGTTTACCGATCATGTCAGACGCATTCGACTATTTCCGCCCCTACGCCGTCCGAGCTCTTTGCAAGGCCCGATCGATGCCGAAGGGCCGGATGAAGCACCTGCAGCTTGTGGTCGGCCGGATCTATAACCTCCTCAAGAAGGAGGCGGCTTACGGCCCAAACACGCAACACCTGGAAGACTTCCGGGCAGCGCAGAAGCTCGAGAGATCTCTGGAGAGTCGGCCCAACGACGACATGGCCCCTCGAACTCGCTTTGCCGCAACGAGTCCTCATCGCGCGGGGCAGGAGGTCCGTTGAGTGACTTCCCTCGACGCTCGCACCATAGCAGGACTCCTGCGAGAATATGCGCAGCGCACCGCGTTGCGTGGCGGCAACCCCTACCGTGCAAAAGCCTATTCTCGGGCCGCCGATAGCTTGGGCGCCCTTGTCGTCCCGCTGGACGCGGTCATCGCCGAAGATCGTCTCACGGAGATCCCGGGCGTCGGCGATGCTATCGCCGACATTGTCACCAAACTTCACCAGACGGGCACTCATCCGAGCCTCGAAAAGCTGCGGAAGGAGATTCCTGAGGGGGTGCTCGAGATGCTTGCCGTGCCGGGTCTGCGTCCGGACAAAGTGCTGCGCCTCTACAAGGATCTCGGCATCGGCTCGCTCGCGGAGCTGGAGGACGCTGCCAAGGAGGACCGCATCAACAAGGCCAAGGGGCTCGGAGCCGCGCTGCAGACCAAGATCCTGCAGAATCGGCGATCGCCAAAAGCGGAGAAGGCCGCCTCCACCTGCACCGTGCCGCCGCTCTGCTTGCGCAAGCGAAGGATTCGATCCGAAAGGCCCATCCCGAGCTCAAGCGCGTAACAATCGCCGGCGATTTCCGTCGAGGCTGCGAGCTCGTCGGCGACCTCGCGATCGTTGCGGAAGCTTCCAGGGGCGGCAAGACATCGGAGCCTGCTCAGACCGATGGGCTGCGGATCCGCTTGTCCGACCGCAAACACTTCGGCGCCGCCCTTCTCTTCGCCACCGGCTCCACCGCTCACATCGAGCAGCTCCGAGAGATAGCCTCTAAGAAGGGAATGCGGTTGGAGGCCGACGGCTTGCACAAGGGCCGCCCGCTGATCGCCGGCGACGAACCCGACATTTACCACGCTCTCGGGCTGCCCTTCATTGATCCCGAGCTCCGGGAGGGGCGCAACGAGGTCGAGCTGGCTCTGAAGGGCAAGTTGCCGAAGCTCGTCACCGACCAGGATCTGCGCGGAATCCTTCACTGCCACACCGATGCTTCCGACGGCATCGAGACCCTGGAGTCGATGGCGAAGGCAACCCACCAGCGCGGCTTCGAGTATTTCGGGGTCGCCGACCATTCGAAGTCCGCCCACTATGCCGGGGGTCTCTCCGTGGAAGAGATCGCGCAGCAGCACCGGGAAGCCGACCGGCTCAACAAGCGCTTCGGCAAGGATTTCCGGATCCTGAAAGGCATCGAGTCCGACATTCTGGCGGACGGGTCGCTCGACTATGACGACGAGGTGCTTGAACGCTTCGACTTCCTCGTCGCCAGCATCCATGGCCGCTTCAAGCTGGACCGCAAGGCACAGACGCAGCGCCTGCTTCGGGCGATCTCCCATCCTTGCACCACCATCATCGGCCACATGACCGGACGACAACTCCAGCGTCGACCTGGCTACGAAATCGACGTCGAGAAGGTGCTTCGGGCATGCGCGAAGCACGACGTCGTCGTCGAGATCAACGCTCATCCGTGGCGTCTTGACCTGGATTGGCGCTGGCAGCAGGCCGCCCTCGAATTTGGCTGCATGCTGAGCATCAATCCGGACGCGCACTCGATTCCCGAGCTCGACCACATGCACTGGGGCGTCCAGATGGCCCGCAAGGGCGGCGTCCCTGCCGACCGGATCCTGAACGCGATGACGTTGCCAGAAATCACGCGCTACCTGCGACAGAAGCGGCGCTCCCTCGCCCGCGCTGCCTGATGTCGCACGCGCACGACCTCTCGCTCGAGGGAAGGTGGTGGCGGTCGCCGCCGATCGCGGGCACCACTTCAGCAAGCCGTCACGGGATCAGATCGTGCTGGTTGAAGGCCGTGGCGTCGAAGGCGACGCCCACGCCGGCCCCTTCGTCGGGCACCGCTATCTCGCCCGGCGCCGACCCCGGCTTCCCAACCTGCGGCAGGTCCACCTGATCCCATTCGAGCTCTTCGCATCCCTCTCGAAGGCTGGTTTCGTGGTCGGAGCCGGAGAGCTCGGCGAGAACATCACCAATGCAGGCCTGGACCTCGAACGGATGCCGCTCGGGACTTCATCGAACTCGGGCCCACAGCCATCGTCGAGTTGACCGGCCTCCGGACGCCCTGTGTCCTGATAGACCGCTTCCGGGCGGGCCTTAAGCGGCGCGTGCACTCGTCGGCGGAAAGGGGCCCTGCATTCAGATGTGGGGTGCTGGGCGTGGTGCGGGTTGGAGGGGCGGTCGTGGCCGGCGATATCGTGCGGGTGCGCCTCCCGCCCACTTCGTTTCTGGCCCTACCGGGCCTGTAAGAGCTCGGTGCACAACTCGGCCGCCTGATGGCCGAATCGAAAAACGGTCGGTAGATCGGGCCGGCATGACCGCAAACAAGGTAGCGGCGGTACGCTTTGGGGCTGGGGAGGCAATCGACAGTCCGGGACTATTAAGCCGCCGAGCTCCGCTGGCGGCTTTTTCTTTGACTAGGAGGCGTTCGCCCTGGCTCGTTCGCGGGCTTCGCGGCGGCGTTCACGGCGTTCGCGCCGCAGCTTCGCACGGTCGGCGGGCTGCGTCAGTGGAGGAACCGCCGCTATTTC
Organism: Bradyrhizobium sp. USDA 223; assembly: GCF_044909005.1. Taxonomy (NCBI): domain Bacteria; kingdom Pseudomonadati; phylum Pseudomonadota; class Alphaproteobacteria; order Hyphomicrobiales; family Nitrobacteraceae; genus Bradyrhizobium; species Bradyrhizobium sp. USDA 223. Next base: position 718,472 of record NZ_JBIYDR010000001.1, on the reverse strand, counting down.
GGCTACCGGCGGGGTCGTCTCGCTGGCCGCCGCCGCTTGGATTGGCTCCGGCATCGGTCGGGCTTCCATAAATTCAAGCACTTCCCGCCCTTTGGAAGTCAGCCTCCAACCACCGCTTGTGCGTTCGATGAGCCCTTGTGACCAGATGTCGAGATCCGGCACCCGCGCCGCGAGGCGTCTGGTCCGGTCCGCCCAATCGCGTCCGCTGGTCGCCAGGATGGCCATGTCCCTCTTGAGGTCCTCCATCACGGCAAACCCATCCGGATATGCCACCAGGATCTTGAGGACCGTGACTTGGAAGTTCACGTCCGCCCCCCCGATCAACGCCACATCGTGGGCGCGTGCGAAAGGGCATCTCGCCCAATCTGCCTAAGCCTCTCGCGTGAGACTTCGCCCCCGGTTTCCAGGATCTTCGAAGCAACGTGCGTACGTGCGCCGATCTGTCGTCCTAAGACGCTTTCGCACACTTGATCAAGGACCGCGCGCAAAAGCGCGATGGTTGCCGTATCGAACATGAGGTGCCCCCAGAAGGGAAAATCCAATCTTAGCCCGGTTTTGCCGGCGTGTGGATTCGGGCATGTTAGCCTTTGTGGAAAATACGACCGAACTAGAAACGGGTGCAAGATTACGGGTGCCGATGCCCCGCTCGCAAACCTATTCGGTTCGAAGCAGCGTTCGCGCAAAACAACGCGCGGTAACGATTCACGACAACCCACTCTCACTGTAATTATCGTGTCTCACTGCAGGGGTGCAGTCCAGTCGTGGGGACAGCGCTAGCTTTAGGCGCCACCGCTGATGAACCACTTTTGTAGGCGGGCCTCTTGATGACTCGCACACGCATCCTTTGTCGCCAATGGGACCGCACACCGTATAGCTAAAAGTGCCGAGGCACTCGTCCCCCTTCCATCCACAGCCCACAGTATTTGTCGATCACCGCGAACAAATTCATTCGCAGCTGGAAACCCGGTCCGTTCGAAGCAACGGATCCGCATGGAGGAGACGGACGTTAAGCTCATCCGGCCTTAGAGCGACGCCTCTTCGAGGGCAGAACGCGGCTTCGCCCAATCTCTCCATCGCTAGCCTAAGTTTGGCGAAAAGCGGCTCAGTCAGGCTTGTTGCTCCATTTCGCGCATTATACGCTCGTTTTCGGCAATCCGCTCTATTTCGGCGGCTTTAGCTTCATCGCTGGTCCGCCAGCTGCCGGTCAGAATTTTCGGCAAAACGTCATCGAGCTGTGTCGGAAAACCGACAAAGGCGATGCGGCCGTCACGGTCGACCACGAACGAGGTGGGAATCCCGACAGACAAGCTGGCATCCAGCCAGAGCTTTTCCATTTCGCCTGTGTAGTCGAACCCGATCCGGTAATTGAGATTCGGTACCTTTTCAGTCAACCAGGCGTCCAACTTGTCTCGGGCCTCGTCCGCTGTTTGAGCGCGTTCAAGAGCCGCGAGTCCGAGGACCTCAATGCCGCTGTTTTTGTATTTCTCTTGCAACTGCACCAGTTCCGGGACCGCCGCGACACACGGTCCGCACCAAGTTGCCCAAAACTCGACGATGTACACCTTCCCAGGCTGGAAGCTCGAGAGGGGCTCGCCACGCAGCCAGTTCTCCACTTTGATCGGAGGAGCTGGAGATTCTAATCCGAGCACCATGTTACTCTCCAAAACTTAGTGCCCGACCTTGGGCGACTTTTTGTGTAGCTGATCTCTGATCGCAGGCGCGACCGGCTTGCCGCATGGGGGCTTCCCAGCGAGATCCGCGGCGAATGTCGGTGCCGCCGCTAAGCGCGAGGACGATCCAAGTCACAAGCAGGAAGGTTTTCCCTCATGAGGGGTTACATCCGTTCAAGGAAGCAGAGCTTCGGGTGGTGCGCATCCGTTTGCACCAGCACTCGTTCGCTATTGCCGCACTCCAGTAGCAAGGTCTGTGAGCAAGGTCTGTGCCATGTCGTCTGCGTGCATTGTCCTGAACCTATTTGCGGCGCACTTTCCCGAGGTTTGGACGATTTCCTGCATCGCATAGAATTTCACGGCGGAATTCACCTCAGGCGGGAGCTGATCATGCGATATGATCGAGTAGACGCCCACATCCTCGAGATTGTGCGAAAGAACAACCGCCTAACTTCCGAGGTGCTCGGCGAAATGGCCGGGCTTCCTGCTACCGCCCTGTCAACGACGACTGAAGAGGCTCCGCTCTGAGGGCATCATCGAAACCGACGTCTCAATCGTCTCGCCGAAGGCGGTGGGAAGACCTATTCAAATGCTTGTGCTGGTCACCCTGGAACGGGAGCGCGCCTCCCTTGCGAAATCGATCCTGTCTGCCATTGCTACATGATGCGTTAGGGCGGCGGCAGTCCTAGACACGAGATCTTGCCGGATCGGATCGCATGACCAAGCGCTCACCCCTCTTGGATTCCGTGTCCAACGTCTGACACGGGACAAATTTGTCAGGTTCAAAACACCGGCTGCGTTTGGGGCGCCTTGGAGTTTTCAAAGCGTAATCAGGCGCTTGATGGGTGCTGACCGAGATGGCACGCTTGTTGCTATTTGGATGCAGAAACACGGAGTGAGGGCTGAGCGCACATCAGATGCGCAAAACGAGTGATGCTCTCCTTCTCTTGAAGGGGTGCTCCGTTTCTGAGAGAGACGGGCTAGCGCACAAAGTCGCGCAACGAGTGGCAATAGTTTTGGAGAACAACATGGTGCTGCGCATGGAGTCCCCGGCTCCTCCGATCAAGGTGGAGAATTGGCTGCGCGGCGAGCCCCTCACAAGCTTCCAGCCCGGGAAGGTGTACATCGTCGAATTTTGGGCAACTTGGTGCGGGCCATGTACGGCAGTGATGCCTCATCTAGTACAGCTGCAAGAGAAATACAAAGACAGCGGACTTGAGCTGCTCGGCGTCGCAGCTTACGAACAAGCTCCAACGGCGGACGAAGCCCGAACAAGCTTGGACGCGTGGTTGACCGACAAGTTCTCGAACCTGAACTTTCGGATCGGGTTCGACTCCACAGGCGAAATGAACAAGCTTTGGATGGATCCCAGCTTTTCTGTCGGGATTCCCACCTCGTTCGTCGTTGACCGTGACGGCCGCATCGCCTTTGTCGGTTTTCCGACACAGCTCGATGACGTCTTGCCGAAAATTCTTAACGGCAGCTGGCGCACCAGCGATGAAGCTAAAGCCGCCGATACAGAGCGGATCGACAGCGGACGACGCGAAATGCGCGAAATGAAGCGCAAGCGGGCGCTGACTGAGCCTATACTCGCCAAGCTTCAGCCGGCGATGGAGGCGGAGGATTGGGCAAAGGCGCTTTCGACGGTTGAAGAGGCCGTCGCGGTGATGCCGGACGATCTCCGCTTCCGCGCGCTCCATGCGGAACTGTTGCTTCACAAACTGCGCAACTTGCAGACCGGCTTGCCGGTTTTGAGGCAATTCGCTCGCGACGCGATCGACAAAAACGATGAGCAGTGGATGGAGTGGGCGCTGCGCCAACTCTTTGATCCGGCGAATGACAACTCCCACTTCCCGTCTGCCGAGCGCCTCGCGATGGGCAAAGAGTTGTCCGAACACATTCTTGCGCTGAATCCTCCGCAAGGGGACGGTGGCTTTAAGTACCTGTCCTATGGGACGGTCGCTCAGTATTATTATGAGAGCGGCAACAAGGATCGCGCGATCGAATTGATCGAGGTGGCGTTGAACTCGCTAGGAGGTCCTGAGCCTATCCCCGACGAACTGAAACAGGACGTCATGTCGACGTTGGTCGAAGCGCTGGCCAACTACAAGGGTGAGAAGGCTTGCTATGGGACTGTTTGTGCAACTCCGCAAGACGGGTTTCCGACAGCGTCAAAGCGCAGGCAACGGAGCAAACAACAAAAAGAAGGGTGAGTGTCGGAATTGCTCGCTGGCCATCATCCATTTCTCTGGCGGCCAGTGGTCGTTCAAGGTTCATCCAGATTTGCACCTTGCCTCGGCTGGAGTGTTCCTTCGATCAAGATTTCAACATTGCCGCCGGCGCCTGTTAAATGCCGCGCCTTGACGAGCAAGGCCTAGATGATGCGCGGCAAATCTTGTTGGCGAGTGCCACGGATGCGACCATGATCGGTCGTCTTTGCAGTCCGAATGCAGAGCGGGGCATTCAACTCGTCAAGCAACTTGAATCAAGGTCGCACCAACGATCAGCAACGTCCGAAGTCGTCCATTCCGCCCTTTGATATCGCCCCAAGCCGCTGCGTTTGGACACCGACAACGAAAACCTCGTCCCGCCTAGCGGGCCGGTTGTCAGTTCGGCAACAAAGTGTCACCAAGTGGACGATACGTAGGGTCAGAAAAAGCGAAAAATCAACAATCTTCAACGCCTCTTGCCTTGTTCACGGCGTCGGTACCGATTGCTTGTGAGCCCGAGATGGTTGGCGACTTTGAGCAAATTCACGGAGACTGGCTGTGTCGCGAACTGACGTAGAGCGATTCGTCAACGATCTGGGGAACGAGGGTGTCTGCTCGAACGCGTAAAACCAACTGCTACCGGCCTTGCATCGATTGTCGCGATCCGAAAGAGCCTCGGCTACAGCTTCACACTTGATGAAGCTAAAAGTTGCATTCGAGCTCGACAGAAGTTGACGACTAAACGGCTCGCCGGTGGCACTGTTTAAATTCGAGTGATACGATCTCGACCGGCGCTGTGCAGGCCGTTGCGGAGGTGGCCACGAGCGGCGCGCAAGCCGCGGAAGCGGCCGCTGTCCACGCCAACGCAGTTGATCTCGTTGCAGTTGTTGCGGTTGTTATTGTTGCGGTCGTGACCGAGGTCTGACATGGCTTCGCTCCGACCCGCATCGGCGGGGTGCTCGAGGAGGCGATGAGTGCGATGAGAACATGAAGTAAGCTTCGTCAAATGACACACGCTGCCGCCGAACACTACCGACAGATTTTTGACCGGCGCACCCCGGAGCAACTGTGCACGCTGTCGCACCTCAAACGCTTCATGGAGCGGTTAGTCGGTGACGTGGAGTTCCGCAGGGCACTCGCGGAGGCAATCGCCACCCCTCGAGCGGTAACAGAGCGGTACGGCATCAAAGTGGATCCAATGGAGGTGCTGCCGCTCTGGCGCGGTGGCTACCAACAATACAGTTTCAAACCGGAGTCTGCGCCGTGGCCGCAGGCTGTGATGTGGGATGAGTATCTCCGCGAGATGTTGCGTCATCGCGACCTCTTGCGCGACGAAGGCGAGATGTCAACGATCAATCCTCGCTTTCATGCCTGGTACGAACGGCAAATCCGGCGGTGCAATGACCAAGCGTCAGCGGAGGATGGCAGCCAGGCGACTTTCTTGTTTCGCGAGGAATGACGGCGCAGCCGGCAGGGGAAGAAAGTCGATCGGCGCCGTTGCGCCATAGGCGGTCGAGGCGTCAGCCGTCATTCGGCCAGATCAATCCATCGAAGAGGCCGTTTGGTTGCGCGCGGTCCGAACAGAGCTGACATCAAGCAGGACGTGGCGATCTGCGAGTCCACTGAAAGAGTTGGCTCAACCGAATCCAATGGTGATGAGCTCTCTTTATTGCAGGTGGACGGATCTCCGCTTCCACGATCGCGCGTCGACAGCACACCACATTCACGAGAGCGGCTGGCCGTATCTGTGATCCGTCGCCGTTTGGCCGATGCCGCATACGACCGCCACGAAACTGCCACTCTGCGATGATCGGTCGAGGCTCGACGCTTGGGCCGCTCTGAGTGTAGCTCAAAGATAACAATCGCGAGCACGCTGGATGCCTGATCCGCCCTTTCAATGCGGACCTATCGCCCGTCGCCAGGCCTTTCCCTGAACGGCGCAGAGGTCACGACATATTAGCCGTGCAGCCCGGGGAGGATCTCGTGCAGGACGGCACCCGTTAAGAGCTCGAGGGAGTAAAAGAATCGGATGAGCGACAATAGCAACCTCGAAGACAGAACCATCGAAGCGATACGGCACTGTCGCGAGGCCCTCGCCGTGGTCGACGGCCTGGAGCGAAAAGAACGTTCCGCGCATCGAGCGCTGACCAGGATACTGCCTGAATTGGGGCGCGCCTTACGCAGCCAAAACACGCGGTGTCTTAAGAATAGCCGTAAGATCGGCTCGGCAGCTGTCTCGCGGCAGAACGAAGTGTGGGCCAACCTAACTGAGGCGACCGCACGTTTGGATTCAGCCCGCTCGACTTTGGCCGCCCTCGAGCGCCAACTCGGATATCTTCCAAATGTCTCAAGAGCGCGAGATTCTGACTAGCTCAAAGAACGCCAGGACGTCGAGCCCCGCCTCATCCTAGGCGGAGATTTTCTGCGGCTTGTTTGCCGCTGAGGTTCGTCACCAGCTCGTAGCTGACCTTCGCGCCTTCAACAAGCGAGGTATAGCCCGCCTTCTCTACCGCAGAGATGTGCACGAAAACATCTTTGCCACCATCGTCCGGCGCGATGAATCCATAGCCTTTCGTCGGATTGAACCACTTAACAGTCCCTAACGCCACGTCATTTGCTCCAAAAAGAAAAAACACCTTCTCATCTAAATCAATCAAGGACCGTGCGGCAAGTCTCTGCGCGAGGTGGCAAGGGATCTGTTGTCTCGCCTGGTCGTAGGCCTTGGAATGCCCGGCGTGATCGTCGTGCGAAGTACAAACACCTTGAAATCCGCCGATATTCAAGAACGACGACGCGAAGGTCACATTTTCTTCGAAAACCGCGTGCTAACTGTCGCTTGGTTGTCGCGGCCGGATGTACGCCGTGGCATCAACGGGAGCCCCGGCTTTCATGCCGGGGTTTTTCGTTTTCGGCGCGAGAAGTCCGGCCAATTCAAGATGCCTTTTGTGTAGCTTGATTTGAGTAGGATCATGACGCCTCGCAGCCCACCGCGACAATTCTGTTTTGATCTGCAGGAACCGTCCGGGGCAGAGCGAAAAGCCGAGTAGTAGGCAGACATGGCGCAGAATATTTACGACGACCCCGATTTCTTCGCTGGCTACGGCCAGTTGCCCCGACAGGTGCATGGGCTGGACGGCGCCCCTGAATGGCCCGCGATCCGGGCTATGCTGCCCGATCTGGGCGGCAAACGTGTCGTCGATCTGGGATGTGGCTTCGGCTGGGCCTCGCGCTGGATGCGCGAGCAGGGCGCGGCCTCGGTTCTGGGTCTGGATCTGTCGCAAAACATGATCGAGCGTGCCAGGAGAGACACAGCGGATACGGCCATCGAGTATCGCATCGCCGATCTCGACACGCTGGACCTACCTGAGACGGCTTTCGACCTCGCCTACAGCGCGCTGACCTTTCACTATGTTCAGGATTTTGGCCGCCTCGTGCATGTGATCCGCAAAGCACTGGTTCCTGACGGGCATTTTGTCTTCACGATTGAGCATCCGATCTTCATGGCAGCGGCGCATGCGCACTGGATTTCCGATGAGGAGGGCCGCAAAACTTGGCCGGTCAATCGATATTCCGTCGAGGGTGAACGTCGGACGGACTGGTTCGCCAGGGGCGTTCTGAAATACCACAGGACGCTTGGCACTACCCTGAATACGCTGATCAGCGCGGGTTTTCAGATTCGGCAGGTCGAGGAGTTTGCCCCGACACGCGAGCAGATTCAGCAGGTGCCGCAATTGGCCGAAGAACTGGAGCGTCCTATGATGCTGATTGTGTCTGCGTCCACATCGATCGCCGGTAGTGCTTCGAAGCCTTTGTAATATACGGTCTGACTAGGTCTTGCCGGCCAGTACTGATGTCAGCCCCGCGTCACGCGTTGTCTTGCTGGTTCGTCTGCGGCCATCCCGGTGAAGCGAACCAAGGCCGTGATGCTGACGGCAACAGTCCCGACGACTGCGAAAACCGTCTGCCACGGGGGTGAAGATATCCCCATCTGGGCAATTCCGTGCGTCGCGCTGTAAGCAGCGAAGGTAGCAGGCGCGACATAGATGAGGATGATCAAGATTCTAAGCCAAGTCCATGGGAGGAAGGCGAGCGCGAGTTGGCCAATGCAAATGGTTGCACCGCCCGCCATGAGCCTTGCTACTGCGCCACCGAGCACTCCGGCGCCGGTGTGGAAGGTCCAGGTGCCGATCGTCAGGCCAACGAAGAAGGGCAGTGCGAAGACAGCGAGCGTGAACAGCAGCCAGCAGAAAAAGCAGATGCCGACGAGGCAAGCAGTGGTCCGAAGATGATCATGGTGGTGGTCTCCGTGAGATAAGACGGTCGCGCCTTCCATACGTGATCGGCTAGAATGGATAGTGAGTCGATGTGCGGTTGGGCGGCCGATCTGGCGGAGTTCAAAGGGCACACCAACCGCTCGCTGATCACCATGCTGGAGATTGCCGGATGTGGTGCTGCTGCACGACGGAGGAACGGGCAACGAAGGCGAAGCCTGGCGCATCGTTCCGCGTTTCCTTGAGCAGCGCCTTCTGATTGGTGCCGAGCAGGCGCAAGTAATTCGTTCTGCCACGTTCCATGAAACGCAAAAAATTTGCGTGATAAACAATCTGGCCGGCGTCGGTATCTTCAAAGTAGACACGGACCTGCATGTAGTGCCGTCCGTCTCGAACTTTGCCGTCAAGAGAGACTGTCACAGCGCGGTTCCTCTTATTGCGCGTACAGGGACACTTGTCTCACACAGAGGCGGTCTTCTGAGCAAGCGCCAAAATCTTGAGCTTGGCTCGAGCTGCCGGAAGCTGAGTCATGGGCCTGAATGCGGCAGGCGTTGCGCTGCTGACGTCGACTTCGGACGAATATATCGAAGATCTATCGTCAACGCGTATTGCGGGCATCCAACCACAGCGCGCACAAGAACGTAAGCGGAGTTCTGCTGCTGCCGAAGCCGCATCTCTGGGATTTCGCGATGAGCGATGGCAGCCCCTTTCATCGGCAATCCATAGACCAACTATCCACTTCCCAAGGACTCTCTACCACTGCGTATTACATGGTGGACAACGAGGGCATCCGTCGCATCGGGCGACGGTGTTGCGTCGGATCGGACCGACGGCAGCACGCGCACGCCGCCGCATCCCGCGCGTTCAGGCCGGCGCACATTAGCCTCCTCCCACAGCGTCGCTGCGGTAGCGGCTCGTCGAGGTCTGGTAGTACTGCGCGCGGATGGTCGCCATGGCCTCGATCAACGGTGCCCAGGGCGCAGGAAAGCGTTCTTTGGCTATCACCCGATCCAGCATGCGCGTATGCCCGGCCAGCTCGTCGTTCAGGAACTCCACCACAGGCATAGCCGGATAGCGCTGCAGCAGCAGGATCGCCGCGTTGTCGGCTTCGCCGGCCGAGCTGTCCATGTCGCGTCCATGCAGATCGTTCTGCAGACGCCCTATCACGGAGATGAGCCGCAGGACCTGGCGAAACGCCGGACGCACGCGCAAGGTCGCCATGTCCAGTCCCCACAGCAACGACAGGCAACAGAACACGTTCGCGTAGGCGATCGAATCGATGCCGTTGTGCAGGTACTCGGCGTAGGACCAGCGTCCAGCCCCTGCCGCCTGTGCGTGTCCAGCGCGCAGCGCCGCGCAGTAGCACCGGGTATCGTCGAGAAGCTGAGCATAGTCGCGACGATCGTAGGCGAGCGCGGCCAGCGAAGCGCGCAGCACAGCGCAACCCTCGAATCCGGGGAGCGCGCACGGCACGCCCTGCCCCAGTGCCTGCTCCACCGCGGCGAGCTGCTCCGGCGCGATCAGGCCAAGGTCGTTGCAATCGTCGAGCCAGAACAGCAGCGCCAGTTCGCGATAGAACGCCACGGTCAGCGTTTCGTCCTGCGGATCGCGGCCGGTGCGGGCGCTGATATCGTGCAGGCTCGGGTGGATGCGCTGCAGGATGTACTGGCCGCCCCTGACCGCTTCCACGGCGTGCTCATCGGCGAACCCGGTCAGGGAACGCCCCCACTCCAGCACCTGCTGCAGCGCGCGTTCGGTCTGAATCATGGCGCCGCTCCTGTTCCCTCGGCCAGGACGTGCCGCCCCCAATGAAGCGCCAGCCACAACCCGGCGAGTTCGGCCACGCGCACGACCCGGGTGGGGCAATACAGTTCCTTGCCGATCCACAGCGGAGTCTGCGGCAATGCATGCGCCGCATGGCGGGCGAGCATCCACTCCAGCGCACGCGCCACCGCCTGCGCAATGCGCCGCCGCCCTGCCGGCTCTTCGCTCCCGTCCATCACGTGCAAGGCGAACAGCGCATAGGCAGTTTCCTCGAATGTGGACGCGCGACCGGCGCCCCAGCCGCCGTCGTCGCGCTGCGCCTGCAGCAGCGCCGCCAGCGCGCGCTCGTCGCGCCACCGCGGCTTGCCTTGCGCCAGCGCTGCGACCGCATGCGCGGTGGGATACAGCCACGAAACGTGCCATTTTTCGTTGTCCCAGAGACCGTGCGGGTTGCGATTGGCCTCGACGTAGGCGCTGGTGCCGGCGGCGGGCTTTCCCAACAGTCGCAACGCATGCAGGGCATGGATGTTGGTCGACACCGAGGCATTGCGCTCGCCGGGGAAGGTGACGAACAGCTCGCCGATTTCGAAATGGCGCAACGCATCGAACGCCCGGGCGCGGCCTGCAAGGCGCAGGACGCACAACGCAACGGCGGTGTCGTCCGCATCTGCCGCGAAGTGCACGGCCGGGCCCAGACCGCGCACGCCCAGGCAGGCATCGAGCTGCGCGACGATCACGCGCACCGCCCCGGCGAGCGCGGGATGCGCGAACAGACCGGCCAGATGCAAGGTGTACAGCGACCAGCATGGCTCGAACACATTGATCGGCCAGACGTTGGGAACGACACCTTCGATGCCGCTGCGCGTCGCTCGCGATGCCGCCTGCAGATACGCGTCGGCGCGCCCGACCTGCGGCGTGCTCCCCTGTGTCACGGCGTGCGCACGCCACGCGGCGGTGGCCGCCGGACTGATGCCGATGCTGCCGTCATCATCTGGCCATGCGGTGGTCGGCGACGCCCCCCAGGCTTCCCAGGAGTGCAGCAACGGATGGCCGCTCGGCAACGTCGCCACGGCCCCCAGCTTGACCCGCGCTTGCCGCAACGGCAACAGCGCCGGGTGGCGCGGAAACGCCTCGCCGCCCGGCAAGGATGTGGCCTCGTCGCAAAACCGCGGCAGGATGAGCTCCGCGCCGATCGGCGCGTCGTCCGGCACCGCATGCGCATAGGGATCGGGCTGGCGCTGGAGGAACCGCGTTGCAGCCTGGACAGCGTCGGCAGCGCCGGGAAGAGAGTCGACACGCTGCAAAGCCAGCAACGCCGCCCACGTCGGCGCATGACGGAACAGCGGGAAGTCCGCGCTTCCCCATCCGCCATCGGCCTGTTGCTGCGCGATGAGCCACGCGTATGCGTCCTGCCGACCGGTGACGTTGCCGTGGAACTGCAGAGCTCGCGCCGTGTCGTAGACGGATGGACCGACGCTGCCGCCATCGCGCATCTCGCTTAGCAGGTGGCGCAATTCGGAAAGGATCTGTTCAGCCAGCGCGTTCACGCGGGATGTTCCTTCTGCAGACGGTTGACGGGAACCAGATCGGGCAGACGCCGCGCACGTCGCCGCAGGCCCGTCGCGGCCGTGCTGGGCAACCGCTGCGATCGGCGCCGCGGACTCGGACACAGTGCAGCATGCACCGCTGCCGCCGGCCGATCGCAGCGGCACAGGGCCGACGCCATGCGGACGGGTGCGCTCATGCGCATGGCGCGTGCTTGAACAGATACGCGTTGGCCCGCTGCAGGATCTGCGCCAACCGTTCCGCACGCGGCCCCAACGGGGCGACGGCCTCCCCCGCGTCGCGCAACAGATCCAGCACGAACTGGCGCGCTGCCTGCAGCCCCATGATCGACGCGCAGGTCGGCTTCCGCGCCGCCGCGTCCTTGCCGGGGGTCTTGCCCAGCGTCGCGGTATCCGCTGTCGCGTCGAGAATGTCGTCGATCACCTGCAACGCCAGGCCGAAACAGGCGCTGTAGCGATCGAGCGCACAGTACAGCGCAGCGTGCGCGGCATCCTCCGCGATGGCGCATAGCGCGCCCATGCGAACGGATGCGCGCACTAGCGCTCCGCACTTCATCCGGTGCATCACCAGGATCCTGTCCAGCTCGACGTGCTTTCCAACCAGCGACAGATCCATGGCCTGCCCGCCCGCGGCACCCTCGGCGGACACCGCCTGCGCCAGTTCGCGCACGAGCGCGATACGGTTGTCGCCCGGCGCATCCAGGCTCGCCAGGGTCAGGAAGGCGTGCGCCTGCAGCGCATCGCCGACCAGGATCGCGGTGGCTTCGCCGAACTTGACGTGCACGGTCGGAAGGCCGCGGCGAAGCACGTCGTCGTCCATCGCGGGCAGATCGTCGTGGACCAACGTACAGGCGTGCATCATCTCGATGGCGGCACCGACGTCGTCGAGGATGTGCGCCGGCGTGTCGGCCAGTGCGCCGGCAGCCAAACAGAGCAAGGCGCGCGTGCGCTTGCCGCCATGCAAGGTGGCGTAGCGCATCGCCGCCATCAGCTCGGTCTCACCGTCGTCTTCGGCGCAGAGAAGACGCGCCAGCGCCTGTTCGACCCGCTTTGCGCCGTCCTGCATCCAGATCTCGGGCAGCAGCCTGCCGGATGCGCCGCGCGCCTGCGCGCCCAATCCGCCGTTCGCGGAAACGCCAGCTCGGTCGTCGTGTGGCGTGGAACCGGTCTGCATGTTGTTCATGTCCTTGTACCTGCCAGGAGACGGCCACGGCGAGCGGCGAGCCGCCGCGGTGTTGCGGGCCTCGCACCGAGCGCGCGGGCCGAGTGCAGCAATGCCGCGCGTCGCCGGCGCCGCTGCCTCACCACACGGGGCATGCGATGCCAGCTCATGAGAATCCGATGCGGATAGTCATGGACGGATGTGCGGTCGGGTAATAGCGCCGGCCTTTTTCGACGCCGCTCAGCAACCGCGGTCGCACCCCGGCCTCGTGCATGGTCAGCGCCAAGGCGATACAGAACTGCACCAGTTCCAGCCATGCCAGGTGGTAGCCCATGCAGACGTGTGGGCCGGTACCGAACTGCAGCATGTCCACCGGCCGGATGGGTTCGGTGCGTTGCAGCCACCGCGCCAGCCGAAACTGATCGGGCGCCTCGTGCAGCAGCGCCGAGGTCGAGAAATGCAGCAGCGGGATGCACAGATCGGTGCCCGCAGGAATGCGCCGTTGGCCGAGTCGCAATTCACGCAGTGCGCGACGCACTAGGAGCGGCGTCGGCGGATGCACGCGCAGCGTCTCGCGGAACAGCGCCTCGGCGACCGGACACTGCACCAGGTCCGCGTGCCGGGTCGGCACCCCGCCTACGCGTTGCGCCTCCTCGACCAGGGCGTCCCACAACCCAGGCTGCCGCGCTAGCTCGATCACCATCCAGGCCATCGTCGAGGCGGTGGTGTCGTGACCACCAAGCAGCAGCAAGCGGATATTGGCGACCAGAACGTCATCGGAAAGCGCATCGTCGCTGCGATCGAAGGCGCTCACCATGTCGTTGATCAACCCGGTGCGCGAGGCATGTTCGCGCGCGGCGCGGACGAACTCGCGCAACCGCGCATCGATCCAGTCGCGGGCGGCACGGCCGCGCCGCAAGGGCAGTCCGGGCAGGTCGACCGGGGGCGCGATGATCAACTGCAGCAGTTGCCGGTACTTGCGATGCCATCCCGGCAGGTCCTGCGCGGGGATTCCCATGAGACTGAAGATGAGCTTGAGCATCAGATCGCCGGTTTCGCGCAGGATGGTGACGTCGCCCTGGTCGCGCCACCTCTGCACGCGCGCCCGGATGACAGGCGCGAACAGCTCGCCGATGCCGGCCTGTGTCAGCCCCTTGGGCAGAAGCGCCGCCTGGATCGCATCGCGCGCCTGCCGGTGCGCGATGCCGTCCTGGGCGACCAACGTTCCGCCAAACAATTCGGGCGCGATGTCTTCGATCAGCGCCGAGGACACGTCCTTGTGCCGGAGCAGTGCGAGAGCATCCGGATCCATGCAGGTCATCAGGTGGCCGACAGGGCCAAAATCCAGCCAGAACTGGCTACCCAGCGTCCGTTCCGCGCGCCGCAGCAGGCGCGGCAGGTCTCTGGCGATGGCGGGAAGATGCCCGACCAGCGGGAAAGCGCCGGGCACGACCGGGATGTCGTGCCGCAGCCGATGCCGACGGTTCAGCGGGTTGAGCAGCATGTCCATCAGCAGCGCGGCGCCGCGTCCGCTTCGGCGGTCTCGCCGGCAGGCCGCGCGGCGCGGCTGTTGCCACCGTCGGCGTATGTCGGCACATGCGCCAGCATGCCGCCATCGATGCACACGACCTGGCCGGTGATGAACGCAGCATCGTCGGAGAGCAGGAACGCCACCAGCGCGGCCACGTCCTCGGGGCGGCCGACGCGCGGCAGGAGCTGGTGGCGCCGCAGATGCAGTTGCATGCACGCGTCCAGCTTGGCGAGGAGTCGCTCAGTCATGATGAGACCCGGCGCAACCGCATTGCAGCGGATCTGCGCATGACCGTACTGGGTGGCGAGTGAGGCCGACAGCATGTTCATCGCCGCCTTCGACGCGGCGTAGGATGTCAGCGCGGTGTCACCGCTGAGCCCCTGGCACGACGACATGTTGACGACCGCGCCACCGCCGCGGGCGATCATCCGGGGGATGGCCTGCCGGCAGCAGAGCAGCGTGCCACGCAGATTGGTCGCCATGGTCTGATCCCACACCGCTAGGTCCAGCTCAAGGATCGCGCGGTCGCGCGGGGTCAGATGCATCGCGCTCGCGTTGTTCACCAGCAGGTCGACCCCACCAAAGTGCCGCTCCGCCGTCTCGAACAGCGCTGCCACCGCCTGCGCATCGGCGATGTCGATCGCCAGGGCGAGCGCGTGGCCCGCTTCGGCCGCGATCTGCGCGGTGCAGGCGATAGCCGCCGAGCCCTCAATGTCGGCCACCACCACTCTGCCGCCCTCGCGCGCGATGGCGAGGGCGCATGCCTTGCCGATGCCGGCGCCGGCGCCGGTCACCACGGCCACTTTGCCTTCAAACCGTCCCATCGTGTCATCCTAGATTGTGCTGGTCTTTCGCGGCATGCCGCTCGGCCTCCGCTGGAGAAGGCGCAGGGTCGGCGCTGGCGCGCTCGCCATGGCCAGCGTCGCTTTCGATGACCCGAATGGCGGCGACCGGGCACTGGCTGGCCGCGAGCCGCACGGCGGCGTGCAGCGCCTGCGGGACGCTCGCCACGCACACTTCGGCCACGCCGTCCGGTTCGCGCTGGCGAAAGGTGCCCGGCAGCGTCAGCACGCACTGCCCGCTGGTTCCGCACAGATCCTGGTCGACCGTGACGCGCATCTCAGCTCCCGTGCGCATGCAGCCGCACCGGCAGCGCGCGGAACGTCCGAAGGAAGGCCGAGGGCTCCCGGGTCGGCTGCTCGGCCAATGCCAGCGTGGGGAAGCGGGCCTGAATCGGCGGCAGGCTCTCGGCCAACTGCACCCGGGCCAGTTGCGCACCGAGGCAGAAGTGAATGCCGTGGCCGAAGCTCAGCATGATCTTCCCATCGGTCGACATGCCTGGACTGGTGCCGTAGAACCGCGCGGGATCGAAGCGATCGGGATCGGCGAAGGCGTCCGGATCGCGATTGCCGGACGCGATCAGCACGCGCACGTCCGCGTTCTTCGGGATCACCACGCCGCCCAGTTCGATGTCACGCTGGGCGATACGCGGAATGGAGCTGAACATCGCGGGCGCGTCGCAGCGCAGGACTTCTTCGACGAATGCCTTCACCCCCGCGGCGTCTGCCTGCAGCCAGTGCCGCTGTTCGGGATACGCCAGCATCGCCAGGACCGCATGGTCGATGGTCGCAGCAGTGGTGGCGAAGCCGCCCAGCAGCATGCCCCACAACATGCTGATCAACTCGGCATCCGACAGCGTGTCGGCATCATCATCATGTGCGCCGACCAGCATCGACACGATGTCGTGGCGGGGATCGGTGCGCTTGCGCTGTATGAGGCAGCTGAAGTAGGCCTGCACTCTGGCACTGGCCGCGTCCGCCGCGGCGAGTTGAGGATCGCTGGCGTGCGGGCTCAGGCCTTCCAGAATGCCGCCGATGCCGGCGGCGAGCCCGAAAATGTCGTCCTGGGGCATACCAAACAGTTCGGCGAAGACCAACATGGGCAAGGTCAGCGCGAATTCCCGATGCAGGTCCACCGCCTCCCCGCGCTCCAGCGCGGGCGCCATGCCGTCCAGTCGCGCAGCGACGATGCGCGCTATGCTCGGCCGCAGGTTGTCGATCTGGCGCATGGTGAAATCGCGCGAGATCAGCCGGCGCAGACGCGTATGCGTCGGTGGGTCCTTCATCGCAAGCGTGGACGCCAGCAGATTGAGCGACAGGCTTCTCGCCGCACGCGGGAAATAGCGCGCCAGTTCGCCAGGCGCCGGTCCCCGAAACGCATCGCCCGTGGCCTTGAACGCCCAGGAGATATCGGCGTGGCGGCTCAACAGAAAGAGGCCCGACGCCGCGCGATGCACCGGATCGTGCTCGCGCAACCACCGCATGAACGGATACGGGTCGTGGATGCGGGTTGGCGACGCCAGTTCGGCGAAGGCGTCCCGGCATGCTGCCGTGGTTTCTTGCACGTTGATGGTTACCTGTTGGCTGGCTGATCTGACGGGCGCGCGCCAGGCGCGCCGACAGTTGCGGAGAAGATCGCGATCCGCGGCGCATCACCAGAGCACCGGGAACTCCTCGAACCCACCAGTGATGATTTCCTTGCGCAACTTCAATTCTTCGGGCGACACGGCCAGGCGCAGCGCGGGAAAGCGCTGGAAGATCGAACCGAACACCACCTTGAGTTCCAGCCTGGCCAGCGCCGCGCCGATGCAGGAGTGAGACCCGGAAGAGAACGCCAGGTGCGGCTCTCCGTCGCGCCCGATGTCGAAGATTTCCGGGTCGACGAAATGGCGCGTATCGAACGACGTCGCCGGCAGGCCGACCAGCACCTTGCTTTCCGGGGGAATATGCACGCCCGCGATGGTCACATCGGTCCTCGGATAGCGCATGATGCCGTCCCAGCCCGCGCCCGGCGGGTACATACGCAGGATTTCCTCCACCGCCTTGTCCACCAGCGATGGATCGCCGACCAGGCGTTCGCGCTGTTGCGGATGGCGGAACATGGCCAGCAGGCCGAATTCGATCTGCGCGACGGTGCTCTCGTGGCCTGCCACCAGCATGCCCGCCGCCAGGCCGATCGCCTCTTCCTCGGTCGCCTTGCCCTGGTCAACCGCCGCGAGCAGATCCGTTAGCAGGTTGTCGCCCGGATCCTGGCGCTTGTCCCGCATCTTGCCGCGAATGTAGGCGCGCAGTTCTTCCCAAGCCAGGCGCGACGCGCTGCGCGGGCCGCTTTCATGCTGGTGCGTCATCACCTCGTCGGACAGCCCGGCGAACAAGGCGTGATCCTCGTAGAGCACGCCCATCAGCGCGCTGATGACCATGGCCGGAAGGGGAAATGAGAGGTGGCGCCGCAGGTCGGCGGGCTGGGGCTGGGCCGCCAACGTCTCGAACAACTGCGCGGCGATCGCCTCGACATGCTGGGCGAGCAGCTTCACCCTGTGGTTGCTGAAGGCCGGTGCCACGATCGTGCGTAACCGGGCATGCTCGCCCCCCTCGTGCGAGACCAGCCAGCCCGGCGAACCGAGAATCACCGAATCTGGGGTGAATGCCGCCGGCGGCATTCCCGCGGGCCGGAACGCCGCGTCACACAGCACCGCCTTGGCCTCGTCGTAGCCTGTCACCCACCAGCCTTCGTGCCCGGACGGGAAGCGCACGCGGTGGATCGGACCGTTGGTGCATAGCACCAACATCTCGGGCGAGGGCTCGATGTGATCGACGCGCCACATCGGCAGCGTCGGCAAGGGTTGCTCGGACATGGTGGCACTTCACTCTCTGAGCGATGGAAGGGCGGAAGGTGACCGGCGGGCGCTGCGGGCAGCGAATGACGTAAAACGGCATGTAGACGACGTCCTCCGCGGCGATGATCAGCGCTAGATCCAGTCGCACGAACAGCGCGGGGACGGCGCATCGCAATTGCAGGCGGGCCAGCGCAGCGCCCAAGCAGAAATGCGGCCCGTGGCCAATCGACAGGTGCGGGTTGTGCCGGGTGACATCGAACCTGTCGGCATCGCCATAGATCGACTGACCGCAGGGATTGGTGAACGAGGTTCGACCGTACCTGTCCGCCCATATAGCCCCCGGACCAGTCCCGCACCGCCGGTGGCAGTTTCACTCCGGGCTCAAGGTTCGCCGTTTTGGTTGCACCGCTTGCGACGGGCGCAATTGTTGCGGCTCCCAAAAGAAGCACTCTAGATCGCATCCAACACTTGCCTGCATTTTCTCAGTCAACAACCGAGCGCCAAGTTACTGCCACAGCAAACCGTCGGAGGGGACCAGACGCGAACGCGGCGGTCGGTCCCCGAAGACCATCGCAGTGCGATTGGCGACGATGCCGTGAACAGAGCAAATCGCGTGCCGAAGTGAATTCGCAGGCTCAGCAGACACTTCGTAGCGGCGCGTAGTGTCAGGTTTCTGGCATTGAGTCTTAATGTCGACAACCGGCCCAGCAAGTGCCCGACAAAGGCCTGCTCTCGCGCTGAGTATGCGGGGCAGCCCTTGCGCGAATTTCAAGCATGCGGATTGGCTGCAGCAGGTGTGGTTCGCCGGAAGCCACTCCGATGTCGGCGCTAGCTATTACGGAAAACGAAGCCCACCTCTCCTAGCGGTTGCGCTGCGCCAGCCGCTCGGGATCCTCCTGGCCGTAGGCCGCTCCGGTCTGGCCTTGCACTTCCAGCTCCATCAGTAGCTGGGCGGCAAGCCGATCATCTCCCGCCGCAGATCCGCATCAGGGGTCTTCTCCGCGAGCGTCCGAGGTTCATCATCTCGTCGGGCATCGGTAGTTCCTCGAATCAGGTTGGTGTCAACAACCCGACCCTACCCGCGAATCGCCGGACCACCGGCCAGCGCGGACCTTTGGTCCCTTCGCCGGACGCCGAGCGGTGCCAGGCCTTCTTGGGAAGGCTCTGCGCGATCGCGGAGGCGGTGCCGGCGACAGGCTGCTGCTTGCCCCAGGAACGAACACGTGATTGTAAGAACCCCAGATCATAGCCTTTTCCCGCCTTGCGCAGCAGGGTTTCGATCTCACCTGTGCCATACACGCTGTCCGCCGCCGCGAACGAGAACGGCACCTTTGCGGCGACGGCGCGAGCGACCATTCGACGCGCGATCTGCGGCTCCGTCGCAATGCCCACATCGCTCGGGACATGCGCCGCTTTCAGGCGAGCGGGGTCGTCCGTCCATTCATTTGGCAGATAGAGCGCCCGGACTCGTTGTTGCCGGTCGTCTTGAAGGTGCCGATGGTCGCCATGGTAATCCTCCTTGGCCTCTGTTTTCCGAGCCCGCACTTTGCGGCCTCGATGGTGATCGACAGGCCGGAGGCGATCGACGGCGCACCCCGCAGGGGCTCGACAGCAAAGGAGTAACTTTCTTGTTTCTCGAGGAATGACGGCGCAGGCGGCAGGGGATGAACGTTGTGACGCCTCTGTTGCGCCTTCGGCCAGATCCACCGATCGAAGAGGCCACTTCGTGCGCTCGATCCGAAACAGAGTTGACATCAACGAGAACGTGGCGATCCTCGCGTCCCGCAAAGACCGGCGAGAAACCGGATCTCGGCCGGATGGCTACGACGAATCAAAACCTCCGCGACCGCACTCGAGCAATACGCCCGCCAAGTCGAGTCGGCCGTACTTGTGATCCGCCGCTATTCGGTCGATCGCTCACGACATTCACCACGTATCTGCCTCACTGCGGTCGAGCCGCGGCGCTGCACTGCCCTGAATGTCACCTCAAAAAACGATGACGGCGTGCGCTCCGGCTGCGTGATCACGTCAACCTCACGCGACGGAACGTTATCAGCCCATCGGCCAAGCCTTGCCCGCCTGGTCCGGGCGCGGTCAGTCGCCGCCTCTGCATGGGCAAATCCGTCCACAGCATGGCGTCTCAGATAATGTAGCCGCTTGGCGAGCGATCACGGTGCGAAGCAGGCAATTTCCTGTGGCCTGCGCCCCGTACGCATCCTGTCAGAATACAAGCGCGCATCATGTCTAAAACCTGCCTCCAACTGTCTTCGAAAGCCACGTTGCGCCAAAGGACACGAGCATGCCCCTTCTACAGTGCTGGCCCAAATCCTGCACCGCCTCTCCGCGTCAGGGCGCGGCGGCAGCAAGATGGGAGTCGTGTTTGGGCCTCGATCTGTCAATCGACAATGTGGTTGCCGCACCGGAGGTCGCCTGTCTGCACCCCGCTGGCGGAACGCAGGACGCTCCTGCTTGCCACGGCCTCGCGCGGCTGACGGTTGCTTGCTCACCCTGAAGAGAGGCGTCAATACATGGTCGATGAATTGGATCTGCGAACCTTCACGCCACATCCGCAACGCGACGCCGTGCTCGGCGAAGTGCACGCGCGCCCTTTTACGCGCCTTGTTTCGCCATTCAGCGTGATCCACTTGGCTTTTCTTGCGCAGGGTGAGGCGGCCACAAGCGATCGCTGCCGCTTTATCGATTTTTGCCTCGAGCGCAATCTTCCGCCACCTGAGCAATCGGCGAAACTTCATCAGATTGTCATCGGGCCCGCTATGCTACGCTGGGAGCAGCATTCGGAATTCACAACATTCACCTGGATCTGGAGTAACACAAATGCTTCCACCGCAGACCGATTTGACAAAGTTGATGGTACCGTCCGATCGCTGATCCGCGCGTTGCGTCAGACCGGACAGTTGCTGGTCGCGATCAGGCTAGAAGTGGAGCAGGACGCCTCGCCGACCAGGCGCGCCGAACAGGTTTTTGACAAGAACAGCCTGGCCATGGTTGCCACAAAGAGCGGCGCAGGCGTTGCCGCCTCAGACTTCCGCGTAGACGAAAAAGGCTTTACGAAAATCCTCGTCTGCGACCTCGGATTGACGTCGCACGATCTCGGAGCGCTGGTGCAACGGCTCCTGGAGATCGAGACCTACCGTCCACTGGCGCTGCTTGGCCTGTCGGCGGCCCTTGAGCTTGCACCTTCCGTTGATCGCATCGATCGCCGGCTTGTTGAGGCGCTCGAAAAAATGCAAAGCGGTGAGGGGCTGCAGTTCAACAACCATCTTCTTGCTGAGCTGACGGCGCTGGCCGCCTCCTTCGAAAAAGGCGCGACCGGCAGCCTGTTTCGCTTCGGCGCCAGCAGGGCCTACAACGAGCTGGTCCAATCGCGACTGTCCATCATTGAAGGCAACGATGTCTCGGGCTATCCAACCTGGTCGTCGTTTCTGGCGCGCCGCATGGCGCCCGCAATGCGAACCTGCGCGACCGTAGAGGATCGTCAGGCAGCTCTGTCGGTCAAGCTCGCGCGTGCCGCCGATCTGTTGCGAA
Source organism: Bradyrhizobium sp. USDA 223 (assembly GCF_044909005.1). Lineage (NCBI taxonomy): Bacteria > Pseudomonadati > Pseudomonadota > Alphaproteobacteria > Hyphomicrobiales > Nitrobacteraceae > Bradyrhizobium > Bradyrhizobium sp. USDA 223. Next base: position 697,077 of record NZ_JBIYDR010000001.1, on the reverse strand, counting down.
CCCGTGTCGACGTCGAAATCGAACGACAACATCGTGACCTGTTGCAGGCTATCAACGAGCGCGCGAGACAGCAACTTCGGCTGCAGTGCACGGTCGAAGGATTGTCGGTCGGGGCGATAGGATATTATGTGGTCAGCTTGTTTAGCTATCTTGCCAAGGGCGCGCATGACGTCGGACTGCGAGTAGAGCCCTCGTTCCTGACCGCAGCCTTCGTGCCGATCGCGGTCGGCGTGATCTGGCTCGTGAGTTACAATGTCCGAAAGCGACACCTCAAGCACGACAACGCGCCCTCCGTTGCTTGCGACTGAAGCTCCTTAAGGGAACCGGTGCGTCCATCCTGCGAAGCTCGCATGGTCGGTGAGACGCCGCCGCAAGATCGCAGCCGGCTCCTGCGCAAGGTAATGCCCCGCCCGGACTAACCGGGCGAGGCATTTTTGGATCCGGTCAGTCGCCGTTGCGACGGCCGGGGCGGGACCAGATCAGGCCACGAGACGCTGTTTACCTCGCTGGCCCAGGCCGGTCCATGTCGAAAGTGGCGAATACATGAATAGCTGCTTTGTGAGGAAGCGGTATCTCAAGCTGGTCCGCCAACTGGTTAACGCCGACATAAGCGCGAAGCGATATACCTTTGCGCGCGAGCCGCTGATGGCGTGGTGCGAGGACAACCACGTGGATTATCTGTTCGGGTTCGCCCGCAACACGCGGCTACTCGCCATGATCGCGGACGAACTGACGGCGGCCCAGGCTACGGCCGAGAGGACCGATCAACCCGCACGCCGCTTCAAGGACGTTCAGTGGAGCTTCAAAATGAACGCCTTCTGGGCGCCCGAAAACTTCGAGCCTTCATCGTTCTTCGCTCCTCCCGGCCTGGGAAATCGCGAAAAACTCTAACCAAAAATGGTCCGGTTCGCCGGCGGCCTCAGATCACGTCGGTGAGCTATTTAAGGCTCTTGATAACGAGCGTGCCAGGACTTTGCGGTTTTCTGGAGTGTTCATCATCGTCGCGTGATTGCCTGGAATCGGTGTGGTATCAATGGCCGCTGCACTCAAAACCCTGTCCCAGCCTCGCATCGGCGAGCTCATCTCTGGAGCTATTGAGCTCTTGTCTAGTCGTGCGCGACAACTTACGAAAGAATCCGTCGCGTAAAACTGATGTACCTCAATTGGCAGCGACGGAGCCCGATATAGCTGCAGCGCCCTTTGAAACTGCTCAATTCTCTCGTACATCAAAGCATCATTGTGATCCGGAGGTATAGCTCCTATTTGATGAGCCTTCTCAAGTAGTTGAGCAATTGAACTGTGCCGTGCAAAGCGCTTTAATAGTTTAAAGTGCTCGTCCTCAAGGGGTTCAAGAGTTTCCAGCACCACTTCGCATACCATCTGGGTGGGCGTCATGCCGGCTGGCTTTGCGGGTAGCCTAACATCAATGAACGCCATAAATGAGACAGTTTCATTGAGGCTCAGTAAGTGCTCGGCTATGGCGTAAGCCAATATTCCGCCTGATGAGTATCCAGCAAATCGATATGGACCCCGGGACCGTATCTCCCTGATCGCCGGAATGACTTGCGAGGCTATCGCTTCAAGAGTTGGTGAACAAACTTCACTGAAAGAAGGCCACGGTAGACCATAGATTGGACAGTCCGCGTCCATTTCCTCCACCAAGTTGAGGATATAGGAACAATCTCCTAAGCCTGTGGGAACAAAGAACAGCGGCGGCCCGGGGCGATCGGCGCTGGGCGACGATGCGGCGAGGCGCAATGTGTATCCGTCTGGTCTTTAGATGTAGATGTCGTCTAAATGACGTTGCAGTGAACGCCAATGCGCCCCGCGTGTCTGAACTCGGACACGGTGAACCAGCGAGACTTCACTGCCAGTATACGATCCTCAATCGCTATGATCGCCGCCACTCTAGAGATTGGTCTAAAGCAATGAGGAAGATGCATTTATCGAGCACGCACCTGCATCGATAGCCGAAACAAGAACGGTATGATGTTTGCCTCACCTGGGGGGACTCTTTCATCAACATGCTCATTCCTACCCTTCTCTAAGGACAGCGTCCGGAGGATTCAGCGCCAAACTCTGTTCGGAGAACTCTTTTGCTATCGCAAGGCGCTCGGCAGACGGGAAGTCGTAGTTGTCATTCGCCGGATTAAAGAGTTGGCGCAGCGCCCCTTCCATCCACAGCTCGCAGTGTTTGTCGACGCGCATCCCGAACAAATTGACTCGTAACCGGCAAACGGTCTGCAAGACGCGCACTTTTTCGAAGCAACGGATCCGCATGGAGCACGCGGAAGCTAAACTCACCCGGCATTAGGTGTTTAGTCCCGGCATCTGCTGGAGCGGATTGAGCTTGAATCGTTCTGGCTGGGATGTCCAGCATTTGCAGATGTATTCGTAGGGCGTGAGGCCCTTCAGGGTCTTCATCCGCCAGATAACCGCGCTCGACTAGAGCGATCGAACATGAATGAGGCGGTTGGCCTTACGGCGCGCGTGCGAGTACTTCCACTCGACCGAATGGCGCGGTGCGCCTGCGATAGCTCTCGACGTCCACCTCAACGATGGTGGGTTGGTGAACGAGGCGATCGATGGCGGCGAGCGTCATGGTGGGGTCGCCGAAACAAAAGTCCCCCTATTCGTAAGCGGGTCGTGTCTCACGTCACGATCACGGACCCGCATCATTTTCTGTTTGAGCACCGGCTGAAGTATCGAAGGAGCGTTCGGGCGCGGTCCAGCCTACGTCTCCTCCGGAGTGCAAAACCTGGACCCTAATTGAATCGGAAGTTCTTGGCCGTTCATGGGTGCTGGGACTATTGACGGAGGTAAGCGATTCAATGCAAGCCAGACGGCGATCCTTGAGAGTGTGTCGTCGCCGCTTTCAGCGGGCGGCCATGACGGCTGAATGCCGGAAGGAGCTGGCGCTCGTTGGCTCTACCGTTTCCGTGCGAATCAACCGTCAGAGTAGTAGCTTCAGCTTCAGAATATGGAAAAGACACAGCAGCGAGACGTCTCATAGCAAGCTGCAACAAGTTGAGCTGACGTATCAAGTCTCAGCCCAATCTATGTGAGCAAATTGTCGTTATCGCGCGCCGGGCCAGTCTGGTTCGTGGGCAGATGCGGCTTTATCTGAGCCCACCGCTTGTGGTTGAGCCAGAACAGCCCTTTGCGCATCGAAGTCTCCGCCGAATCAACTCGGTGCGAAGGAATCAGAGTTCGCTAATTAGGTACAGACCTAGGAGGCGCCGGCCGAACGATGGCTCATTACCCGGCACCGCTTTTCAAGGCGCTGGTCGGCATGCGGGGTCTGAGCCTAATTAGCGACTTCCCTTGCGCGCTGCCTGAATATCGAAAGGGTCTCCAGCCGACTGCCACTTTGCCTCCACTGAGAAGTTCTCAAAGCTGCCGAGGGCTGCACGAGCTGATGTTAGTCAGCGTTGGTGAAAGTAACAACTGACGAGCTGATCGTGCTCCACTTCACCCACCATCGACAAGCCGCCGATGTGCATAGATGTAGATGAGCGCATCCTGGCGAGCACTTTCGATAGGAGTGGCGGGCCCATGTCCGCCCTTGAAATCCTCATAGTAGAAATACGGCTGGCCAAGCGCACGCAGCCTGGCGGCTGCCTTGCGGCCGTGTGCTGGATGTACGATGTCGTCGTTAGTCGCGCTGAGAATGAACGGAGCCGGATAGGTTCTGCCTGGCACCAGCTTCTGATAAGGCGAGTAACGCTGGATCCATTCGCGTTGGTCGGGAATGGCGGGATCGCCATATTCACCCCTCCAGAGCGCGCCCAATGTCAGCTTGGTGAACCGAAGCATGTCGAACAACGGTACCCGCGCGATCGCTGCATTGAAGAGATCGGGGCGCCGGGTCAGCGCGGTTCCCACCAGCAGGCCTCCTTGGCTGGCGCCGACCACTCCCAGCCGCCGCGGACTTGTGACCTTCCGCCTGATCAGGTCCTCCGCAACTGCGATGAAGTCCTCCCATGTGCGCTGCTTCGACGCTCCCTGGGCAGCCTCGTGCCAGTGCGGCCCTAGCCCGCCGCCGCCGCGCAGGTTCGCGACGACATATGCGTTGCCCTGTTCGAGCCAGAGTCGTCCCATGACCCCATCATAGGACGGCAGGAGGGGATGCCCAAAGCCGCCATAGCCATAGAGAAGAGTAGGAATTGAACCGTCGAGACGGGCGTTACGGGGCCGCACCAAAAAGTAAGGAATACGCGTTCCGTCGCGCGAGGTCGCCTTGAGTTGCTCAACGACATGTCTAGACGCGTTGAAGCTTTCACGCGCGACCTTCAAGGAGTCAAGGTGTTCGGTCTCGGCGTCAAAGTACCAGAGTGACGTCGGCTTGAGGTAGTTGGAGACGGTGAACACTACTCGATCGGAAGTATCGGAAGCGGTTAACAGGCTGACATTCGCATTCTCTGGAAGTGGAATGGACGTGACCCGCCAAGTGCCGCGGTCGTACTTGTAGGTGAATGCCTTGCCCTGAAGATTGTCAAGGACTGTGAGTATCAACAAGCTCTTGCTGATGAGGAAGCCGCTGAGTTCCTGTCGAGGCCCGGGCTGAAAGACAAGCGAGGGCCTGGCATGCAGCGGATCCCGCTTCCATTCCGCCAAATCATACGAGATCATCGAGCCGCCCCTGAAGCCGGCGCCACCGAACGGCGCCCAATCTTCATCAAGGCCTTTATCAAGTTTAATGAGCAGGCGGCCACCGGTGATGCCGCCGATCTCCGCGCGCTTGGGCAGACGGAGCTTGATTGGTCCCTTGGGTCCCAGGAGTATATACTCCCGCTCATCGCAGCTCGTGTATCGTACGGCGCCGGTCGCATGGACCGCGCCCTCATTGTCTCGCAGCACGAATGGCTCAACCCTATAATCGGTCCGTTCGCCGCGAAAGACCTCGCGTGCTTGCGCGAGCGGCTGAGAGCGCTTGACCTCCTTCAAGACGAAGGGATGACCGGCACGTGTCATGGTCCCTTTGCCCCAATCTCGCGCAACCAGAATAGTGTCGCGGTCTACCCAGTCGACATCCTGCTTTCCCTCAGGGAGATTGAAGCCGGTTTTGACGAAGGCCTTCATATCTTGGTCAAACTCGCGTACAAATGCAGCTTCCCTTCCGCCATCGAAAAGTTTGACCAAGCACAGCCGCTCTTCGGGCTGTAGGCATCTGGTGTCTCCGTTAAAAACCCAATTCTTCTTCTCCTTCGCAGCTAACGCGTCCACGTCCAGAATAGTTTCCCATTGCGGCTCTTTGGTGCGATAGCTATCAAGCGTGGTACGACGCCAGACGCCGCGCACGTGCTTCTCGTCTCGGGTGAAATTGTCTAGGCCGCGCCATCCCAAGGAAACCTTCGGGATGTCGTCTCGGCCCTTCCTGATGGTGAGCGCGCCCTGGTGGAAGCGCCTATAGCGCCAATCCGATTGTAGGGTCACTAGTGTCTTACGGGTCTCTTTGCGAGCCCACCTCAATGCGCGCGGCGCCTTCCTCCTCTCAAGCCAAAGAAAAGGATCACCTGCCGACACGCTGGCCACTAAGGTATGGGGAAACGCCGAGGATAACATGTCATGGAGAGTGATGCGCGAGGAGGAGCGACTTATTTAGGGGCATGTCCTGGACTGGGTCGGCCGGCCAAGCTCTTGCGAACTGGACGGAAGCTACGAAGCGCTGGATTTGGTCTCAAAGAGTCACATGAGAGATCGCGTCTGCGACTTGCCTGAACTTTGCAAGAGGCAGGCCAATCAAAGCAGATGGAATCTCCAGCCGCCCGAGGCCGAGAAGCACCTGAACTTGGTTTCAAGCACGACAATCCCACCAACTTTGTCGGTATCGTCTCAAAAACGGCAGTCCCGGCCTTGTTGAGCACATAACCCGGAAGGCTCCTTGCAATTCAGTCGGCGATAGACTTCATCGAGACCGATATTGGGTCACGCCGGAATACAGACGGTCAGCAGTTCACGGAGCTTGTTTTGCGCGGCCACCTCGATTGAACCAGCTTGGTTTTGAAGCCGAACGGGCGCAGACTGGTCTAACCAATAGCGTTCTTGGTTAGGTTCATATGGTCCAGATTAAGGTGCCACACCGTGTCGGGCAGATGGGAGCGCGTCGGATCTATGAAGTGCTCAGGGATCAGATCCTAGGGCGCGTATACGGCTCGAATGGCTCGCTGCCCTCGTCCCGCGCTCTCGCCGAAGAGCTGGGAGTATCACGCGGGACGGTGACGGTCGCATACGAACAATTGGCGGCTGAGGGATTCATCGAGACCCGCCATGGCGCCCGCCCACGGGTCGCAAAGGCTGTCGTCGGGACCGGGCGCAAAGGCACGAAAGCACGGTCGTCTACACGCAAGGCACGAGTCTCGCGGTATGGTGAACGTTTGCGACAGGTCGTCGCACGCTCAACCGAGCAACCTCGTAATCTCGTTGCCGACTTTCGCTATGGTGATCTCTCACCTTTGGACTTTCCCGTACTAGCATGGAAGAGAGCCGTAACCGCTGCGATCACGCAGCGACCCCGAACCTTGACTTACGATGATCCACGTGGCTCGCTGCGCCTGCGGACGGCACTACAGGGCTATCTCTGGCGTTCGCGGACCGTACGATGCGAGATCGATCAGATCATCGTCGTCAACGGGTCACAGCAAGGGCTCGATTTGTGTGCTCGGCTGCTGCTTGACGCTGGAGATCGGTTCGTCATGGAAGATCCCGGCTACCCTATGGCGCGGCACATCCTCTCGGCGACCGGAGCTATTGCGGTGCCAATTCCGGTCGACGCAAACGGGCTGGACACGGCGAGGCTTGCAAGGGCCGAAGCTCGTCTCGCTTACGTAACGCCCTCGCACCAATTTCCACTTGGCGGTGTCATGCCGATCGGGCGGCGGCATCAGTTGCTCGCCTGGACCAAGAAGGTTGAGGCCTACGTGATCGAAGACGACTACGATAGCGAGTACCGCTACGACACGAAACCTGTGCTCCCGCTGCACGCTCTCGAAGAGAGCGAGCACGTCATCTGTCTTGGGACCGTCTCCAAGACACTCTCGCCTACCTTGAGGATCGGCTATGTCGTGGTGCCTCCTGAACTGCAGTTCGCGTTCAGCGCCGGCAAGCAGATCATGGACCGGCACACATCTCTCATCGAGCAAGAGGCACTAGCGACGATGCTCGATGCGGGCGCCTACGACAGCCATGTCAGGCGCATGCGGCGGCGCAACGACGAGCGCCGGCGAGCCCTGATCGAGGCATTGCGGCGGAGATTTGGCGACCGAGTCCGAATCGAAGGTGACGCTGCCGGCTTGCATCTGGTCGTTTGGTTCGACGATCTGCCCAAGAAGTCCGAAGCAGCATTGATCGAAGCAGCCCGCGCAAAGGGGGTTGGCATCTACCCCATCTCGCTCCTGTACGATCAACGTCAGCCGGACCGCCGGCGCGGACAAAACCTCGTCGGGCTCATCTTGGGTTATGCTGCGCTGGAGGCTCATCAGATTGAGCGTGGGTGCCAGCTCCTGGCGCAAGCGAGGGACCAGTTTCGTTCACGGTGATAACTGCGAAACAACTGGACCAGCGAAATCGTAACGAACTGGCCTTTCTAAACGTAGCAGGCTTGGGCTATTCCGGAGCGGAGAACGGAGAACCGCTATGTACGTGCCCCCCGCCTTCCGGGATGATAACATCGAGAACATCCGATCGACCATCAGCTCCGCACGCTTGGCGAACCTAATCACAGCCACGGCAGAAGGGCCGCTCGCAACACCACTTCCGCTATTCCTGGACCCGATGGAAGGCGAACGGGGAGTCCTGTACGGCCACCTCGCCAAGGCCAATCCGCAATGGCGCGCGGCTCCGATCGGCGAAGCCCTGGCCATTTTCATGGGTCCGGAAGCTTACGTGACCCCCTCATGGTACGCCACCAAGCAGGAAACCGAAAAGGTAGTGCCGACATGGAACTACATCGCCGTCCATGCTTACGGTCCGGTTGAGTTCTTCGAAGATAACGAACGTCTGCTTGATGTAGTTACCCGATTGACGAACATCCATGAGGGCTCACGGGTGACACCTTGGTCTGTCAGCGACGCTCCGGCAGACTTCATCGGCGCCCAGCTGCGTGGGATTGTCGGCATCCGCATTCCTGTCACCAAGTTCGAGGGCAAGCGCAAGATGAGCCAGAACCGTCCTCTTGCCGACCGTATCGGTGTCGTCACCGGCCTTGCTGCGAGCCAAGAACCGCGCGATCAGGAAGTCAGCATCATGGTCCCAACGCTGGCCTGAGCCACGACGCTTCAGACCGCAACGCCAGGCCGACCTGTGTTCGGGTACCAGTTCTTCATTTTTCCTGGCAGCGGCGATGCTCGTGGCCGGCACGCCGGGACCTCGCATCTTCTCTATCGTCGCGTGAACGCTTGCTGGCTGCAGGGGTGAAGGTTTGGCGTCGAGCTTGGGTCTAGGGTTTCGGTGGGCTTGTTCACGTACCGGCTCGCGCCGCCTGCCTCACCGGCCTCGTCATGGCGAGCGCGGACGCGTCAAAGCGGCCTGGTCTTATAATGCCAGCAATTGCACCTACACCACCCAAGGCGCCATCGGTGGCACGTCATCCTATGGCAGCGTACCAAGCTTCACCAAGCTCGCCAGCGCGAAATTCCTCTCAATCGTTGGGATCGCCGTATCTGGTAGATGCCAACGCGACGCTACACTGATGGACTCTACCCGTTGAAGATCGCCGCCAACTTTGGTGCGCGTTGACGAACGGACCGGCCGACCTCAGGGAAGGGTTCTCCAGCGACTTTGCGATACCGCGGAGCCTTCCGATCGCCGCGTCAAGCTCTTCGATCAGATCTTGCCGGTTTTCTTCTTTTCTCGCGTTCATGGTCTTCAATTGAGCGCTGACCTCCTCGCAATGCCTGGACGGCAACCTGGGGGCCTGCTTTTGATGGTCCTGGGAGTTGTCTTAAGCTCGAGCCGCGTGCTGCGACGTCGTGTTGGGCCAAGTAGCCGACGGGGCTGCACCAGCGGTATAATGCCCCAGCCGCAGGGCTGATTCGTGGCTAGGACCAGTCTACTCGCATCCATCGCTGGCGGATGCTCCCTCTCTAACATCGGCGGCACGCCTTGTTCGATTTAGCTTCCGCTCGGATCGGCGGCCTTCCTCAATCGCGCACGTGGTGGTGCTCGCAGCCGGTGGATGGTACCGCCTCCGATCTCGCAACCGCAGTTGACTTCAACAACGTCGAAGCCGGCGGGGTTATGACAGCAAACCTGCCACATGCTCCTCGTCGCCGACGGCGCTAAGGACATTCAGTTGAAGAGCCGCCCAGCATCGGGATGATGTTTCGCGGGGAGCGCCCGCGCGTTGAGCCTAACCCAAGACCAGAGACAAATCTGAACCAACGCCCTGGATTGACCAACAAATATTTTGAACCCGCGTTTTGCAAGCTCACGTCGATGTTTGGAGAGCGCTTGGCCCGAAGCTCTCAAGTGAAAGCTGATACGCCGCGATGCGGAACTTAGTTCGGGGCTGCTCAGCTGCCAGGCCGCCTGAGTGGAGTTGCTCATGAGTACTGAGCGAAATCCCGACGCTGTGATCCTGTTGTTCGCGATTGCCGTGATCGTCGCCGCCTTCGCGGCATTCGTCACGACGTTTGAGCGGGTTGGGAGCACCACAGCTGGGGGCGAGGCTCCCTCCCCGACCATGGGGCTGGGCAAGCCTCGCCTCTTGAGCGGGCACCCGGCCAATCAGTAAGGAAGTAAGCACCCCACCTGAACCGACAAAAGGTGTCCAACCTTGTGCTGCGGCATCAGACCCGCAACCTGGCCCAAGTCGACCGACTTTCGAACGAAGTGACCCGCAACGACGACCCCTCTGGTGTCAACGGGTCCTTCCACGTTTACACTGCCCTCTTTTTTAGCTTGTACGATCCTACCTCCGATTGCATACTCTTCCCGTTCTCGCCTGCATATTGTTTCAATAGTGATTGTTCGAGGCAGTAATGAGTAACCGAGGTCAAGTTTACAACTATTCGGCTATTCTGCGTCAACGGGTCGAGGGGCTTATCGCACTATTTGGCGAACTGCAGGCGCTCCGGCGACGCCTGCGAGCCGCTAACGCGAGAAGGATTGGTCGGCGTATCCAGAAGGCCGCGCGGAGAAGAGTTGTTCGGCGGTGATAGCTACCGTTCAATGCAACGATCGCCCGTCCCCGCTTCGACATTGATACGAAGCCGGGTCAGGTCGCTTCACGAGCAGCTGCCGTCTGCAGCCATTGGCCGGAACACCGAAGCATTGGAGCAACAGTTTCCCGGCACTTTGACCAGTGCGCGATTCTTAATTTGCGCCGCGTGGGCGACTCAGACCCGCTCTCTGTACGAAGCAGACAGAATGGGGCGGGGGAATGATTGTACGCGCGGCGGCCATTGTTGCGTTGCTGCTGATGCCGCTGGGGTCCGAAGCCTTCGCTTCGCGTCACCACAGGCCCACAACTCGCATATCTTGCAGCGAGGTCAGATATTACGTCGCGAAATATTCGGCACCGGTGGCATCGCAATCTCACCGCGTGCCGAAGCGAGCGGCTCGGGCTTAAGATGGAGAGCATCCCCAGCATCATCAGCAGTGCGCCGAACCAAGTTGCCGTCCGGCTCGCCGCTTGTGCTGAAGCGCGCTACACTGGGCAGGATACCTGACGCGCCGGTGTGACGGACGAGTCCAGGCGACGGTATAGCCGAGTGGCCACACGTACAAAGGTTCCGCGCGTCTGCGCTTACTTTGGCGCTGCTTTACACGAACATTCGACTAGGATGACAGGCTCCTTTGGGATGGGACTGTCATCATGCGGTACAGGGTGCTCGTGGTGGACAGCAGCAGGCGAGTGATATGCGCCGCGAAACTCGACTGCGTCGACGAGAAGGCTGCGAGATGTCGGGCCGAGCAAATGTATGGCGAGCACGACGTTGAGCTTTGGGAAGGGGATCGGCTCGTTGCCGTCTTCCCAAGTGCAACGTCGAATGAAGATCGAAGCGACCGCTTGTCCTGATTAGAGGGTCCGCCACGCCGCCGAGTTTGGGCGTGTACTCATTGCGCGGCCGAACGATGACGCCCGATTACCCAGAAAAGCGATCCAACCAATCTCGTAGTTGCGGTTAATGGCCGTCTCGGTCCAACTCTCGCAACAATCGATGCAGGAAGTCGCTGGCGTGGTTGTATTGTGCGCCGTCGTCCAGGATCTGATGAGCCAGTGGTGACATTATGTTGCCAACGGCCTCAGGGCCAATCAGCTCGGTCCGTGACGACCACAACTCCAGCAGCCCGTCCGGGATGTGGTCGCTCGATCCAAATAGCTTCAGGAGCCGGGCTTCGGCGACACCGTTATGATCATGGTGGGCCTTGGCCGCATAAAAGGCGAACAAGCTACGAAAGGCGTCACGGGAAACGGAAGGCTTAGCCATCGCAATGTCCCCCACAGAATCCTTCAAATGAATTTGCTTAATCCGGAGCTGAACGGAAGCTATTCCCTTCGAAATCCTCACACGAAGAAGATTCTACAACGGACCAGGAAAAAGCGGCAAGCCCTAATCCGTGTTAGATAGGACGTATTGACACCAGGCTTTGTTCGTCTTTTAGAAAAGTTGCCGTTGTTAGCGTGCGGTTCACACTCAACAAAACGTCTGCTTTCAGGGGACAGTGCTCTCGGCGGCTCCGCCGCGGTGTGCTGCTCAGCCGTCCGAAGCCGGCCGTCCCTGGCCCGTTCCCGCTTTCCGCCGGAATGCGCCTCCAGACGACCATGACCATTCCACCTAGCGCATAAGGCATCACGAAGGGAGGCCGACTCCAGCGCAGTCAGGTCCCGCAATACGAGGCAATGGTCTGAGGAAGCCAGAAGACCGTTCCAGAACTTTCGCAGACCAGGAAGAACAAGAATGCAGAAATCAGCAGGACTTTGCCGTCGGTTATTCCCTCCAACAAACGAGGCGGGACCATCGATCGGTCTGCGCGACTGCTCTTCGCCAGCAGCCTCCGCCAAGATGCGCTTCGCTTCGGGTCGAGGGCCTCCGAGAATGCGTTGCTGTCGCCGGTCAGGTTCATCATCTCCAGGTCGGCGGTGGTAAGTTCTCGAGACCAACCTGTCGCCCGCGCGAGACTCCAGCAATACTCAGGCTCATGGATCCAGGTCCTGGTCCTGGTCCTGGTCCTGGTCGGCCGATATACGCCGTGCAGCTTAACCGCTTACTTCACGCCGTCGACGATCCAGTTCCAGCCTTCCCGTTTTATTTCTTTGCCGAGGAATCGCGATAGCTTCCTCGCTCAGATAATACCAAGCCGTGGTGTCGGAATTGGCTCGGCCGTCGATCGTCGTTTCGGGAGCGGGCTTACTGTCGAGCTGCAGCATCAGGCCTGTTGGTTCGGCCGCAACGTGAACTGGTGCGTTCCTTGATTGGAGGCGCAGCGCTTCCCATGCGGAGGTGATGACGCCACAGCGCGATGCTCCGCGGCCCCCGCTTCAAACCCGCAGCTTTCCCGGAGGCGTTCGAGCGGTCGATGAGCGCTGCGCAGGTTATAGTCAACACCGACGAGCCGGGATCATCCGTGAGGCTCGCAGCGTAAGATCCTGGCCAGCGGAAAGCGAGTTGGGGGCCGTCCGTGAGGAGCGCACACACGAGATTGGGCCCGAGGGATCACGACAGCGCAGGGTGGACGCGAGCAAAGTCTTCCACAGATCACGGCTGTCAAAGCGGACCGGTTGCGGAAAACGTCGATGTGGATGATGCGATGGCCGATTTCCAGATATTCCCAGCACACCCATTTCGTGGACAGCTCGTCTTGTAAGCTGTAGGACTCGATCTGCTGGCTGTCGAGCTGCCAACGATGATGCTTGCACCTGGAATGAGTTGCCGCAACTCTCTCGCCGAAGCTGTTGGTATAGGAGTCGAGACCACAACGAAGTTGCCGAGAAGGCCGTTACAGTCCCTCGACGCACCCGAGATCACGAACTCAATCGAAGGATGGTGATCGCGGACGTGCCTGACCAGAGCATCATGCGTGCTCCAGTCGAGCGCGTATTCCGGCAGAACGATCCCGTTCGCAGGCTTTCGCTTACGACGCGCCTCTGCGAGCAGCCGATCGACGAAGAAGGATCACGTCACCCCTCTTCAGTGCTCCATTCCTCATCGGTGGCGCTCGGTGTGCCTCCCTCCGGGCGGAGCCACTTTTCTCGACGCGAAAACGTCCCCAACGATTCTTATTTCCCTTCTTGTCGCGATTCACTCGGCCGCGGAAGCAACCTGCAGGGATGGCGTAGGGAAAGGGCCCCAGGAGCAGATTGAGCCTGGTCTGATTGTTGCCGTAGTTCGCTTCGGGTTGGTGCCAGTACGCGTTCGTGTAGCCTATCGGCGGTAGGAGCGTCAGGTTATGACTGTGCGTCCGGATCGAGCAGCCCAACTCCGTTGTCCTGCCCTTTAAGGCTGCCGGTTATAGCCTATTGTTCTCGAAATGAGTGAAATCGGATGCCAATTCGGGCTCGGAGCAATGGCCACAGGCGGGCCCTGTTCGGTTTCGATGGAGCACGCCTCGGCACACGGAACGGCAACGATGATAGCGCCACTGGGAACATCGAGAGCGTCTGCCGGACTTGACGCAAATTGACCCGGACGAGCCAGGTTTTGGCGGCGAGAATGAAAAGTGTTCCCAGGACTGGCGCCCGGACTTGTGGCAGCTCCCGTGCGTGTCCAGTATGTGAGGGCCATATCAGGCGCGGCGAGTCCCAGGACGCGATCATGACGCATCGCATTGGTGGTTTCTGGACGCGGCCGCAAAGTTCGCTACGCTGGCAACCCCGCGTGCAGGCCACGATGAGAACTGCCAGATTGCAGGGATGCGCGCTTCTTTTGGAGCGATCTACCGAAGTCGGTCCGCACAAACGTTTGTATGTATTGGACAGGCGCTTCGAGCAGCTAAATTGAAAAGCCGAAAGAGGGCGCTGGCAGCGGAGAGGCTTCCTGGGCTTGACGACTTGTTCGCCCTCGTTTGGGACAAGGCAATGGCTTCCTTCGACCTCTCGGGTCGGAGATGATCTCGATGGGCACTTCAAATGAGTACTTTGATTCGCCTCCGCTACAACACAATGGCCGATGAAAGCCCGGGCGGCGAATGGAGATGGCGCGTGATCATGGAGAGAGATGGCGGATATGAGGAAGTTCTCGTAAAAGAACTCTCGATCAACGTGCCGTCATTCTCCCAGGCAGACGAGATGCCTGTTGTTGGGCGCAAGTACCATATTGCTTGCCACGGCACACTCACGGTGAAAGACGGTCTCGGTACCATCAGGTGAACCGAATGAGGTCGCCTCGCTTGGGCTGCGCCGGCCTGGCTCGTCCTCACGCTCTAGCCATCTGCCGTTGACTTAAACGGGCGACTGAAGCGATGATGCCGCCAGACGCCTCGTCCGGAAGGCTGGTTGAAGTTCTATTGGCCGCCTGTCCGGTTGCCGCCTTTGCCCCCCGTTTTTGTAAGCCTCACGCCCACTAGGATTGAGCGGGTTGAAATCACGCGCGTCCACTCTTTCGCATCGTCTGCTCACGGCTGCATCATATCAAGGGGCGTAATTCGCCAATCTTAACGCAGTCATGAAACGCCACAACGACTCGTAGCTGAATCCTTTAGCGAAGGGATAACCAAGGAGTGATCCGTTCGCTGCCTTCATAGTCTCAAATTGATCATCAATGCGTCTTTGGTGTTGTTGATCAAGCATCAAGAGGCCCCTGCGAACATTTCAAGCGATCACGCTTTTGGTTCGCGTAACATGGGAAAGAACGGTGGAGAACCGCCGACCTTGACTTCCGTCAAAACACTCCAACCTTGTTGAGCATAAAGTCGCATCGCGTGCGGACTGGTCGCCTCCAAGTGCACAGGTCTCTGCGCGGCATCTGAGATCTCGGTTGCGTGCCGAAGAAGATGTCCTGCGAGCCCTGATCGCTGATGTATGGGATCAATGGCTACCATAGTGACATACCAATGCGGCTGATGCGGATGGTACTTACCGAACGTTTCAAAAAGTCTTTCGGTTTCGGAACGCCAGTGCGCAGGAACGCTCTTTAGAAGGAATTCCATCATGCTGGTGTTGTCGCGCTTTTCGCCAGCTGTGTCCCATAAGATGGCCCCCTTGTCGCCGTCGTTAAGGTATGCGCCGCTCGAATATGGACTGCCGCAGTGATGCTTAATAAGTCCATTAAAATGCTGCAGGTACTCCCGCGGTTCAGGGTACAGCCACCTCAACAAAGGACACATCGTAAATGCGGTTGTTAGGATCGCAAGGACTCTCGAGTGGTCCTGAAGATCGATAGTCTTGATCGATAGTGCATCCCCATCGGCGGATTGCATAGTGCCTCCTTGCGCTGCCAGTGCCGAACTGTGGTCCTACCGATCTAGCGCTTTGAATGCACCGACCGCGTGGCCAAAAAACTGCGGTAGCAAAAGCCAGGCCAAAGAATTGTGCGGCTCGTCTTGCTTCTTGGAGTGGAATGTCGTCTTCGCGACAGGACGGGGACGCGGTTGCCGTCGGGGAGCTAGCGGTTGCGAAAGCGCTAGCCCGGGCTGGCTGATGCGCAACAGCCACCCGAAGGTAAATATCCGCACAACGTTGAGTGAGATGGTTCACTCTTCAGACGCTCGGCATTTACCCCGCGAGGCTTTCAATGATGCTTCGCTCTCCTGCCGCCGCGGAGCCCCGCGAACTGCCGGTGAGGTGCGGGAGCCGCGCCGCGGGATGATCCTGTTGAGCTGGGCGGATCGCTGGCCGGGCAGAACAGCCGCCGTAGCCGGCGATCCCTACGAATCTCTCCGACAGCCTTCTCGGCCCACAGGAACGCTCGGCCCATATCGTGTCAAAATCTCACGGCAAGCAATTCCCGAAGACGTGAAGCCACCTCGCGGGCGATTGCAGAGGGCGCTTAGCGATTCCACCGGACGTTGGTATGGAATTTGCTGTCTCCGCTCGCGCCGCCGCACGCGATTGCACCATCGCCACTGATGCCTACGCAACGCGCGCGATCGCAGTGCTCTGCATCAATTAAAGCGTAAGGTTTCTAACATGAAGGCGCTCGTCAAGGCTAAGTCTGAGCCCGGACTCTGTCTACGCGACGAACCCGTGCCCCTGATCGGACCGACTGATCTCTTGATCAGGGTCAAGAAGACCGGGATTAGCGGTACGGATATTCATATTTTCCGCTGGGACGAGTGGGCTCGTAAAACGGTGCCTGTGCCCATGGTGGTGGGCCACGAGTTCGCGGGCGAAAGAGTGATCTCGGCTCGGCCGTTCAAGGCCTTGCATGCGGCCAGCGTGTGACGGGAGAAGGCCATGTAATCGCAATGCACGGTCTGGCCTAGGCCGCCGGACCCGCATTTCTGAAGGCACGTAAATTGCTGGATAACGAGCAGGGGCTGGCGCAAAGAACGCAGGCCGCAGCGACTATCTCGGAATGCTAATGAGGCTGATCCGATTTATCTTGTTCCACCTGGCTTTGATGCTGCTTGCACCTGAACTTTCAGACGCAACGAGTGCTGCCGCTGGCGCAAGTCCTTCGAGCGTCAAAGCTGTGGCGACATTCGAGCAGAATGGTCCCCGAGAGGTGCTACCAAGCTTCAGGAATGGCGGCCCCTACGACAGCCAAACGACGCTAGCCGCACCCGGTCAACCGGCGCACAACCTCCAGCCCGTCAAGCTGCCTGGCAATTCCGCGGGGCTGGAACCCAGCCTTAGATGTATGATCCGCACGCCCCAACGCCCGACAGTCAATATCCTCGATGGCGCTGATAGGCTCAACCTCCCCCTTGTGACGTACGGGATGTGCAATCCTGCCGCCCCGCCTTTTAATCTCCTAGCTGCAGAGACGCCGCGCTCAAATACAGCTATCCCCCATGGGGTGCTGATTGTCGCCTTTCTGACTGTTCTTGTCGTTATTTTTGTAGAAGTAAACGGTCCAGGTGCGGGCACGTGAGGGAGCAGAGCTGGGTTATATCGCAGTCGGTGGCGACCCGCTCATTTGGACTCAACTGCACCGCCAAGAGCGAGCTCTGCCATGTCTTTAAGGCTTCGCTAGCTTGGCACGATTTTCTCCAAGCTTGACGGCACCCATCAGGACAGCCGCGGAGACGTCGCTCAAGGCGACCGATCAGAAGGACAGGGGCGAGACGACCATTCAACTCACCGATAGATCGCGTCCTACGACGGTCCGGTCCTGGCGCGCGTGCGTCACTCACGCTGCTTGATCGCAAATCGGCTATCCAGCGAAGGCGGCCTCACCGGGGCCCTCACCGGAGGAGTACTTTCTTACGGCCTTCCCTAAAGTTCTTTGGCCTTTCGCGTGATGCGCTCACCCGTTCGAAGCCGATAAAGGCAAGATCATTGTTGCAGCCTTTGTACGCGCGCATCCCAAGATCTGCTGGGGCGGTTCTGCGCGATACCCTCGTGCGGCGCTTGAGGGACAATCCTTTACGCATCTTCGCGAAATAGACTGCGCAGCATTCCTCGCGCTCATGAATCCAGGACCAAAAGTGATTGGCCCCTCTTCGCCGGCAGGGAATTCAGAGCGCCGCTCGGAGCGCGTCCTGGCCAGCACTGATCTACCCCAACCTCGTCTCGGGCGCGGGGCTCCGCGGTTCGGCTACAGCGTTGCGCGTCACTGCTCTTCGGCTTCGCCCCACTGGACAACTATTCCCCTTTCGCCTTCCTTCTTGAAAAAGTTAGCACAACTTACCTGCATCACATCGAAGCAATCGCAATTGCGGCCACAGAGCAGTTGGCAGCAGACCTCATCAGCTCCACGCCCCCTTCACATGGCTGCGAGAGGAACGAGGCACAGAACTGTCAAGACAAACTAGATGATCTCGAAGTATCTCCGACGTTCAAAGTCGGTCACTCGATTTTGAACGGCGTCCCATTCCCAACGGCGCGAGCAAGAGAATGCTTCAACAAACCTTTCTCCGAAAACCTCGTTCGCTGCTGCTGACTGTGCAAAACGAGACGTTGCCTCTGATAGGCTTTGAGGTAGTCTCGCAGTCATCTCCACGCTTGCATCACCGGCGATCGACGCGGGTAGTGCCACACCTGTCTCGAGTCCCAATATTCCGGAACCAATGGCACATGCGAGCGCAAGATATGGGTTCACGTCTGCGCCAGCCAGCCGATATTCCAGACGATGGACGGACGGCTCTCCCGAGATAGCGCGAACCGCGCAGGAGCGGTTGTCAACACCCCAGCTTGGACAGATTGGTGCCCAGCAGCCAGGCACCAACCTCTTGTAGCTATTGAAGTTCGGCGCAGCGAGCACACAAAACTCGTTCATGTAGTTCAATTGTCCGGCGATGAATTGCCTCATAACCTTTGAGAAGTTGCCAACCGCATTGCTGTCGTAAAACGCATTCTGACCATCCGAGGACATCGAAATGTGAATATGGCCGGACTGGCCCGGCCAATCCTCGGAAACCTTGGCCATGAATGTAGCCATCAAGCCTCGCCTTTGCGCCCATGCTTTTATCATCGACTTAAATATGGTTGCTCGATCGGCAGCTTCCAACGCATCACAATGACGAAGTGACGCTTCGACTACTCCCGGTCCCGTTTCGAAGTGCAGTCCGCTGAGAGGTATTCTAGCTTTCTCACAAAGCGCCAAAATCTCATCGAACAGCTCATGTTGAGCAACGGAGCGCATAATCGAGTAGCCGAACGGGCCCCGTGTTAAAGGAGCCCATTCGCTGAACGGCTTATCCTCAATTGTATCGGCGTTCTCCTTGAACAACATGAATTCAAACTCGAACCCGACAGCGCATCTGTATCCGAGGTCAGCAGCCCTTCTCAGGACCTTACGCAGAACACCCCGCGGGCAGATGTTCTCATGTGCGCCCGTGAACTCGGCGAGGTAGAGATATTGATTGCCGACATCAGACACCGAACGGCCGGTGGCAGACAGAATACGCAGGTCAGCATCCCCAAATGTTGATACCGGCTGCTGCGTGAAACTGATCGGAATGACCCGATCCGAACAATCCCACGCCAACACCGCTTCAGAGAACTTGATGACTTTATCTTGACCCGAGAGATCTTCACCTAAGACGTGCTTGCCTCGCAGCACACCGTCGAAGTCGCTTACGCCGATCATCGCCGCGCGGGCTGGACTCGCTCCGGTCAAGGTTGCTTCAGTTGTCATCACTGGCTATCCCGCGCCACCAGTTCGAACACCTGGTCCATCCGCATTGCTCGCAACTTGTGATAGTCATCATTAAGCTGATTCACGTCGCTATTCACGAGATAGACGATGCCTGGTGTCGACGCCAAATCGATGGTCGGAACCAGCTCTTCACCAATTGGAACGAATGCAATGGCATCCGCAAAGCTCGGGAGCTTGCGAATTGCTTGGAGTCCCGGGTAGCCGGCAACGACACCGCCCCTGTTGGAGATCAGGGAGACACATAGTGCGTGCGCCTTCCGGTTGTACGGCCCGCGCATCCTCATGTACTCCCCAAAGCCCTCGGGATCTGCGTAGCGCCAAGCGGTCAGCGTGATATGGTTATGCCCCAACGCCATCATTCGTGCTTTTGCCGACATAGTCCCTTGAAGCCTCGCCCCGAAGTCCACCAGAACGGGCCCCCGATGATCGACAATGATCTCGGCATGAGCCGGTCCCTCGAGGATCTGAAGTGCCTGCAACGCACGTTTCAGGTAGTCGGAGAGCTCCTGAACGATTGGTTCGCTGCCGTCCAACAATCTCTCGAGTGAGCAGACCGATGATGCCCCCTCGATAGGAACGGTGTCATAGGTCCAGGCCTCCGTAATGAAGGCATCTCCGTGGATCGAGACGGCGTTTACGGTGTATTGTTGACCGTTTATTTTTTCCTGCCCGAGGGCAAAACGATTCAATGCTCCGACACGGTTCGTCTTCCCGACAATCGCGCTTAGAGCACGCTGAATATCGGCATCTGTCGAGCAAAAGAATACATCCTCGGTGCCCGTACTGTTCAGAGGTTTGATCACGATCTCGTCGAAGTTCGCTTCGCTCCTCCAGCTTGCGATCTCTACAGCATTGTCAGACACGACTTGTCTGATCGATCGCACACCGG
Organism: Bradyrhizobium sp. USDA 223; assembly: GCF_044909005.1. Lineage (NCBI taxonomy): Bacteria > Pseudomonadati > Pseudomonadota > Alphaproteobacteria > Hyphomicrobiales > Nitrobacteraceae > Bradyrhizobium > Bradyrhizobium sp. USDA 223. Next base: position 676,983 of record NZ_JBIYDR010000001.1, on the reverse strand, counting down.
CATAGGTCAGCGCACAAGACAATCGTGCTTTGTCACGCCGAGCAGCCGATAGAGCGGTCCCGTTTGAAGGTAAGCCCAGCCGCTCGGACAACGAATCGGCGAGTTCGACTCCAGACTCGCAACCCGCGATAACGAACTCAAATTCTCTGCCCTGGAGAGCCTGAAGATGATATTCAACGATGTCATCATACCCCATGCGCTCGCCGGGGCGAATGAGTTCATCGTACAGATCTGCATTGAAATGCGCTTGGAATATGGGTGGAATCTGTGCGGCCGACATCACATGCACGGTCCCAATTCCATAGCGCTTGAATTCTTCGGGTAGGTAGCGGCCCGTAGAGTATGCGTCCACGACTACACATTTCCGTTCTTTCATGCGGATCTCCGATACTGCAAGTAGATGTTGCTGACAGCGATAGCCGTAATGAGGACATTTCCAACGAACGTGTGTGACGAAGGCACGATGCGAGAATCGAAGTACTGGAACAGGAAGGTGACGATGGGGGCGGTGGACAGGACCATGTTGACGGTGAAGGGCTCTACGCGGCGAATGCCCTCCTGAATCAAGAGCAAAGGTAAAACGATCGTCGACAGCCCAATTGCTGCGATCGCAAACCAATGCTGCGAGATCTCCGGCACGATAGATGAATGGTCGACCAGCCCCAGCAGCAAGAGAATGGTTCCATAAAAGCGATGCGCCAGCACCTGTCGGCCGGAAAACCCACGGTCGAACAGCACCTTGACAAGTATATTTGTGAGGGCGAGCGATAGGCCGGCCACGATGGCCAAGACGATGCCAATGGACGATCGAGCCCCCCACTCCACGCCCGCATTGCCGCTGGCCGAGATCCAAATCATGTAAGTCCCGATCGTCGCAATCGCGGCGCTCACGACAATATCGGATGCTGGTGGGGCGCCCCTGCGCCTGATCAGGGCGTTTAACCACACTGTTGCGGCGGGCCCCAACGCCACCATGAAAGCGACCACGATCGCAGGTTCAGCGTATTTCAGTCCTATAAATAGGCCGATCCAGCTGATCGCCGTCACGACGTTGAGTGCGACGAAGACCAGGAGCGACCATTTTCCGGCTCTTGCTTCGCCTCCCTCGTGACGAGCCAAGAAGTTGAACGTTATACAAACCACCGCGAAAGACAGCAGGAGCGCCACGAACACATCCGCTTTCTGAAAATACGATGCCGCATAAACCTCCCCTGCCGCGCTCAGAACGACATAAAGCGCCACAAAAAACACTCCTAGAGCGAAGCCACTCGTAGATCGTCCACCCTTTTTGTGCCCGCGAGGCCGGGCGGAGCTCTCGGAAGCCCAGGCGCGCGCGTCGTTTTCGGAGGACTGCCCTTTCGGCTCGCGCGGGCCACGTTTCGTTTGCAAAATCACGATCTGCCTCTAGCCCTTCTTAGTCCGGCAGTACCCAACACACGCCTCTCCAAATGCTTTGAACAGTTGCTTGCTGAGGAGGTCGGTTGAGACGTGCCATTCGGGGTGCCATTGCACACCGATTTGCAGCGTCGGAGCGCCAATCACTGAAGCTGCCTCGACCAGACCGTCAGGCGCCCACGCCTCGCGCCTTAGCGCTGGGGCAAGTGCCTCGATGCCTTGATTGTGCAGCGAGTTGACTTGCGCTTCGATCGTCCGCGCGATTGGAAACAGTGCGCCATAGGATGATATCCTGACGCAGTGCGCGGCATCGTACTGACGGTCCCTGGGACGATTTGGCTTCTCGGCATGCATGGCGCCGCTTTCTCGGCTCCACTCCGCAAGCGATGGGCGGAGTGTTCCGCCGAAATAGACGTTGAGTTCCTGAAGCCCACGGCAGATGCCCAGAATAGGCATTCCGAGGGCGATGGCGCTCTCTATGGCTACGGCAGAGAGCCTGTCCCGGGGACGGTCAAGGATCCCAGGCTCAACATCCCGCCGATCAGGATCCGCAAAGGATGCGGGCGCTGACAGGACTGCGGGGTCCACGTTTGATTCATCGCCTGTCAAGACCAGACCGTCGAGCCGGCGCATGATGGCCGGGGCGACCTCCTCCATAGCATCTTCCGCGTCGACGGTCGGCAATATGACACAAGCCACTCCAGCATGACGATGGAGTGCCTGCACGTACTTGCGCCGTAACCAGTCGCGATGCACACCATCGACCAGAAGACGGTTCGAAGTGACGGCGACAACGGCTTGGGTGCGCTCGGGCTGTTGCAACCTCACGCCACCTTGCCTCGCGTGCGAACCCCGGCAACGGACTGCTCATACAGCCGTCGATTTCGCTCTTTCAACTGAGTTATGACGCTAGGTTGACCTTGAGGTCCCTTGACAAAGAGCCCGCCCCAGGTGGCGGCGACCTTCGCGTAGTTCGGATCCTGCATTCGGATTTTCTGAGCCTTGCGCAACAGCCAAAACGGGATGCCGGGTGAAAGGTGATGCTCAAGGTGGTACTCATCCAGATTCTGTCCCAGGATGGCTCGTTCGAGGAAGCTTCCTTTCCTATTCCTGGTGAGATAGACGTTCTGCGTCTCTGTTTCGCACATGGGTGAGTGCTCAGCGAGTTCGATAAACCAGCCGAGAACCTGAAACGTCGTGAGATAGGGCACGATCCAAAACAGGACGACGATATGGAGCAGACCAAGAGCATATGACCCGGCCAGGATGCTGAACCAGAACAGATAGAAGCCATACCTGTCGACAAGTATGCCTGAGCGGCTCTGCTCTTCGGTCTCCTCGATCGAAAACCGATTAGTCCAAAGATACTTCAGATACGCTACTGTCGCGCCGCCGAAGATCGGCTTCCAGATGATGTTGAAAGCGTATCTCTCTGGAGGCTGCACATCGTAGACGCCGCTGGCCAGGAAAAACTTCAGGTCGGGATCCTTGTCCGGGTCGCCGAGATAGGGATGATGCAAGTAGACATGTGAGATCCGGTAGGCCCAGTGGCGTTGGAACAAGGGATAGGAAGCGAACAGAATGCCCAGCACATAATTCCAGGTCGTATTCTTCGCGAGCGTGCGGTGAGCCGCATCGTGAGCGATGGTTGTCAATCCGCGTTGATAGGCACCGATCAGGAGAACGGCCAGCGGGTAGAACCACCACGAGACAGACACGGTCGCAAGCGTGCACGCTGTGATGACAGCGTAATCTTTCGCAATGTAGGCGGCCCCCGTGATGTTGTCCGGCCTTAGCTCCGAAAGCTGCTTATTGATCTCCCGACTGAATTGAACGGCCTCATAGCGTGATGACCTCAGTTTCCAAGCGTCTGCCTGATTCATGAGAACCTCTTCCTGATCGCCTTGCAGGTTGTCAGATTGCGGAAAGCGCCTTGTCCAGATCGCGCAAGATGTCGTTAACATCTTCGATGCCGACACAAAGCCGGATTGAGCCGCCAAATATGCCGGCCGCTTCGCGCTTTTCCCGCGGGACAGTGGTGTGGGTCGTCGAGACAGGATGAGTCACGAGCGTGCGGGCATCTCCCACATTGGAAACGTGATACATCAAGTCAACGTTCTGGATGAACTTGCGCCCGGCCAGCTCGTCTTCCACTTCGAACATGACCATCGCCCCATGTCCGTATTCGGCGTTGAGTGTCTGATCGACGATTTCCCGATCGGCGCCCTCAAAGAGCCCCGGGTAGAAGACGCGACGCACTTTAGGATGCTCCTTTAGAACGCCGGCGACGATCCTGGCATTAGCGCAGTGCTGCTTCATGCGAAGCGGCAGCGTTTCAAGCCCTTGGATCAGTTGAAAGCTCGCAAACGGGGCGATGGCTGCACCCGTATCGCGCAACCAGGTCATGCGAGCCTTGAGGAGAAACTCGCTCTTTCCTAGATCATCGACATCGCGCACAGCGTTGTGCCAGACAATTCCGCCATGCGCTTCGTCGGGACCGTTGAACAAGGGAAAGCGGGAGGCTCCCCGATAGCTAAATTTGCCGCTGTCAACGATTAGTCCGCCGAGGGTCGTGCCATGACCGGATATATATTTTGTTGCAGAGTACGTCGTAACTGCGGCGCCCAGGTCTGACGGCCGACATACCAGCGGCGTGGTCGTATTGTCTACGACCAGAGGCACGCCGTACCTTCGGCCGATTTCCGCCAGCTGTTTGACCGGGAGCGGAATCAGACAGGGATTCGAAATTACCTCTCCGAACAGGCAAATCGTGCGATCATCAATGGCACGTTCGAACGTCTCGGGCCTTCGGGGATCTGCTGTCCTCACGCTGATTCCCAAACGCTTTAAGGTGTTGTGGAGCAGGTTCCAGGTATTGCCATATAGATACGGAGAGGCAACAATATTGTCCCCTACTTCGCCACTTGAAAGGTTGATGATAGCAAGGAACGTCGCCGCTTGACCTGACGCAACGGCGAGCGAGTCGCTGCCCATGTCGACAGCGGCGTAGCGCTTCTCCAGCGCGCGGGTCGTCGGATTGATAATCCTCGTGTAGGTGAACCCATCCGCCTTGACGTTGTAGACGTCAGCGATGTGATTTAGATCGCCATCGAGTTCATAAGCTGTATTCTGGTAAATCGGCACTGCGACGGCTTTTGTCACCGGGTCGCGTCGATAGCCCGCATGCAGAACAGCAGTCTCGGGGGAAAGCCGCAGCTGCCGGTCCCCAGCTGATTGAGCCGGCATCTTTACGCGCGCCCCATATGCCTCTTGGCCCGACGCCGGCCTTGCTGACCGGGCCTGACCGGACCGGAAATATGTACGAAAGGCGCATCCCAACTGCTCAATCCAGCTGGATTGGATTTGCCCAATGCAACCGACCCGAAAGCTCCGCGTCGCAAGATGCAGCTTCGAGTAGACGTAAAGATTATGGGCCGCCAAGTGGCGATACAGCCCATCGAATCCTGGCTGGTCCACTATTCCGGACGGCGCACTGAACGCAACACAGACCGGCGACTGCAACTCGGGGGACAACAGCGGAGCCACTATCCCTTCGAGTTCCTTGATGAGGTCGTCTCTGACCTTCTCGTACCTGAAGCGCCTGGCATCGATGCCTTCCTCGTGCAGAATCTTCAAAGCCATTGTCGTTGCCTGAACGACGTGGGTTGGAGGGGTCGACCGCCACTCACCCGTGCGCTCGAGCGATCGCCATTGATCTCTCACATCGAGCACAAACGATCTCGGTTCTTGAGTCGCATTCTCCAGCAGCTCGCGCGAGGCGATGACAAACGCAACTCCCGGCGGCCCTTCTATGCACTTGTTGCTCGATGTGACCAGTACGTCAGGTCCACGCTGGCTCAGATCGATATTGAGGGCGCCGAAGGAACTCATCCCATCGATGATGGTCTTTACGCCACCTCGCCTCGCCACCTCCACGATCTCGTGCAGCGGATTGACGATTCCGGTCGTCGTCTCACAATGCACGAAACACAGGTGCGTAACGCCGGGATTTCGGCTCAGATACTCGCCGATCTCTTCCGGATCCAACGGATCGGTCGCGCGCTTGACAAGCTTCAGTGCCTCGACACCCCACAGCCGCAAAATTTGTAGAATGCGCTCGCCATAGATGCCGTTTACGCAAACGAGCGGCCTGTGGGCTCGGGACACAAATGAAGAGAGGGCCGCCTCCATTGCAAAGGAGCCACCTCCTTGAATAGGCACCACCGAATATTCCTCAGCGTTTCCCAGCAAGTTGAGCATCAGCCGCCTCATGCAGGCGGTCACCTCCTTGAACTCGTCATCGCGAGACGCGAGATCAAGCTGCATCTGGCTCCTGACCGCCAGCGATAACGATAATGGACCAGGCGTCAGCAAAGACCGCTGTCTTGTCAAACCATTCCTCCTAACATTGTATTGGTCGATGACCTGGAGTACGCACAGCAGGGAGCGCCGTGGCGCGCGCCCCGTTTCTCATCAACAGCTTCGAATGAAGCGACATGTATCGTGGACGCGTTTCGCGTCGGCGCCCGAGAAGGCTGTCGGATGACAACCTCCATATCTCATCGCGGATGGAGAGCGATGTTTCACAAAGCTCCTCATTGATGCCCTTCAGACCTCCCAAATAGCCTTTGGCACTAAGCACTCGGGCGCAACCGGCGCCGACGTTCGCTCTCATCCACTGTCACGTCTGTGCAAGCTTGAGCGCGATCGCCCTCTTGCAGCTATGAAGCGCCAGTCTGCGGACAATTTACGTGTGAGCCTGTCCGGGCGATGCAGCCAGGAGACGACGTGCCCGGATTATCAATGCCTGGCACACTCGATGATCGTGGTTCGCAGCGGGAGTCTAATGCGTTGCTTTGGACTTGATACATTTGCACTCCGTCGCTGGTTGGAGGATCTGGGACGCTGATGTCCATTTCGGAGATCGTACAACTTGACGTTACGGGCGGTTCAACCCTCTCCGGGGATTTTCTCACGTAAATTTTCCTGACGTACTCTCATTTGGCGGCGACAAGCTGACGTAAGCAGCAGAGGACAGAGGATTCACAGCGCGGTTGAATCGTTTGAGAGTTCAATTTGGACCTATCGTAAGCATTCCGCCTGCAAGCGCGAGCTGGACCGCAGTGAGGGCTAATCGGCCCGTTTACGGTAACCGATGTTCCGCTCCCACGTTGTCCTCGCCGCCGTGATCTGTGATCGCCTATCCATGGACGAGCAACGGGAATTTCTCCATGGAGAGTACATTGGAGTTTCTCACGACCAGAAAGTCTGGACGTGAGCCGCATCGGCATTGGCCGGACGAGATCAAGGCGCAGATCGTTTCGGAGAGCCTTCGGCCCGGAGCGTTGGTGAATGAAGTCGCAGAGCGCTACGGCCTGAAGCCGAACCACCTTTCCACCTGGCGGACGATGGCGCGGCAGGGCAAGCTGGTTCTGCCACAAACCCGAGGACGCGGCGGAGTTCGCAGCGGTCATCGTCGAGCCCCCATTTCGGAGCCGCCGCTCAAGAAAGCCAACCGCCCCGAGATTCTCTTCGGCTCTGTGACGATCCGTCTGGAAGAAGACGCATCTGCCGCCCGGATCGCCTCTGTCGCGCTTGCATGCGCAGGTTCCTCATGATCTTTCCATCAAACCGCGTTCGGATCATGGTGGCGACCAAGCCCGTCGATTTCCGCAAGGGTCACGACGGATTAGCGGCGCTGGTAAAGAACGAGCTGCACAAGGAACCGTTCACAGGAACGGTCTTCGTATTCCGATCCCGCAAAGCGGACCGCCTGAAGCTGATCTAATGGGATGGCAGCGGTCTGGTGATGGCCTACAAGCGGCTGGAGGAGCACACGTTCACTTGGCGAGATATCGGGGACGGTCTGATGACCCTTGGGCTGCCCAGTTCGAGGCGCTGTTTGCGGGCTCGACTGGCGTCGGGTTCGTACCGTTGAGGCAAGAGCACCGACCGCAATCGAATAGGTGCGGCACGATGACTCGAGCGAGAAATCCGGACGGCGAACAGAGGTAGAGTTTGACAAACTTCCGGCATGTTGGACGCCGCCGATTTGCCGGACGATATTGCTGCCTTGAAGGCGATGCTGCTCGCAGCTCAAGCGCGTGAAGTCCGCAAGGATGATCGGATCGAACGGCTAGACAAGCTGGTCGCCGCCTTCAAGCAGGCTGCCTTTGGGCGCAAGTCCGAGAAGTCTGATCCCGAGCAATTCGATCTCGCATTGGAAGACCTGGAAACCGCCATAGCGGCCATCCATGCCGAAGATGAAGCCGATAGCCCCTCGGGCAAACCGAGCCCCAAATCTCGCGCCGCCAATCGTGGCTCTCTTCCCGCCCACCTTCCTCGTGTCGAAGAGATCATCCAGCCGGAGAGCTTGATCTGCAACTGTGGCGGTGGCCTGCATTGCATAGGGGAGGACGTATCCGAGCGGCTGGATGTCATCCCTGCGCAGTTCCGTGTCATCGTTACTCATCGTCCAAAATACGCCTGCCGTGCCTGTACCGACGGCGTAGCGCAGGCTCCAGCACCTGCACGATTGATCCATGCAGGATTGCCAGGCGACCATCGCGCATGTGCTGGTGTCCAAGTATGCCGATCATCTGCCGCTCTACCGCCAGGCCCAGATCATGAACCGCCAGGGGATTGATCTCGACCGCTCAACACTCGCCGACTGGGTTGGTCGGGCAGCTTTCGAACTGCGTCCGGTTTTCGATGCCTTGCTTGCGGACCTGAAGCGGTCAACGAAGCTCTTCATGGACGAGACCCGTGCGCCGGTGCTTGATCCAGGTTCTCGTAAAACCAAGACAGGATACTTCTGGGCGCTGGCCCGTGATGATCGACCGTGGGACGGAGGTGCGCCGCCGGGGATAGCCTTCACCTATGCACCCGGTCGCGGCGGGCTACATGCCGAGCGGATATTCCGAGGATTTACGGGCATCCTTCAGGTGGATGGTTATGCCGGATATAATCGGCTGATCGCGCCGGATCGTGTTGGGTCGAACATCCAACTTGCCTATTGTTGGGCGCATGCTTGTCGTAAACTGGTCGAGATCACTCGCACCGGATCAGCGCCGATTGCCGACGAAGGCTTGAAGCGGATCGGTGAACTCTATCGGATCGAGGCAGAACTGCGCGGTTCCGCACAAGCTCGCTCGCCGGGCGGCAGGAACGATCAGCGCCGCTAATCGCGGACATGAGGGTTTGGCTGACGCATCATCGCGCCCGTGTCGCGGGCAAGTCGCCGCTCGGTGAGGCGTTGGCCTATATCGCCAAACACTGGGATGTCCTTTGCGTCTTCCTGACTGACGGCCGGATCGAGATCGACAACAATACGGTTGAGCGCACCATCAGGCCGATTGCGTTGAACCGGAAGAATGCCCTCTTTGCCGGACACGATGCAGGAGCGGAGAACTGGGCGACCATCGCCTCACTCATCGAAACGTGCAAACTCAATGCCGTCGATCCGTTCGCCTACCTGTCCTCCACACTCACCGCCATCGTAAACGGGCACAGGCAGATGCATATCGACGTGCTGATGCCGTGGAACTATTCGCGGCGGACAAATGGCTAAAGTTTGCAGGATGCCCTGATCGAACGAGCAGTCACCTGCTGAACTGTGATAGCTGTTCGACAATAAGCACGATTGCGATAGTGATCATCGCGACACCGGAAGCTTGTGCGACCAGCCGAGCAATGCGTGGTCTGGTTCGAAGGACAGCACGTGAGGTGGCCGACACTGCTGTGTAAATCACGGCACAATTGATTATGTGAACTACGCCCAGCAAGGCGATTTGTGCCGATATCGGCCACGTAGACAGACGACTGGTGAACTGCGGTAGGATGGCCAGGAAGAGCAGCAGCGCTTTAGGGTTGATGCCGCTGATACCAAAGCCGCGCGTCAGCCACTGATACCAACTTCCTGTCTGCTGTTGACCTGCTTCCGGAAGGGGCGGGCTCCGTGAAACCGCAAGCCCAAGATAGAGCAAGTAGGCCGCGCCGATCAGTGTAAGCCCAGTTAGGACAGACGGCACGCTGGCGACGATGGCTCCCACACCAGCGGCTACTACTGTCGTGACTGCTACGTACCCCAGCAACATTCCAGCCACGGCAGGCACTATCGCACGATCCTTCATGCCTGCCGATATCGCGTAAGCCCAATCGGCTCCTGGTGTCAGGACAAGTGACAGCGACAAAGCCCAAAAGGCGGCGACCAAACCGATTTCCATCTCATGCACCTCTGATTGCGAGATGCGGATTTTTACGGCGTCGCTGGCGAAATGTGCTCCCAAATTATTGCAATGAACGAGCGATCTGAGGCATATTCTCTCGCATGGACGCAATTGACCGCAAGATACTTGCTATTCTTCAACGCGAAGGACGCATTTCTGCTACCGACTTAGCGGAGCGCGTCGGTTTAAGCCTTTCGCCTTGCCATCGTCGATTGAGAGCGCTGGAAGAAGCCGGAGTGATAACGGATTACAGAGCCTCCGTAGAGCCATCGAAGCTGGGCCTTGGGTTTGCGGCTATTGTTTATGCGACTCTTCGCGAGGGGAGCAGAGAAAACGTGTTGGCGTTCGAGAAGGCGCTGCTCGGGGTGCCCGAGATAGTCCAAGCCCAGCGACTCTTCGGTGAGCCTGATTACATGCTTCACGTCGTCAGCAAGGACCTAGCTACATTCCAAAGACTGTACGACGACAGCCTTCTCGCCCTGCCACACGTCATGCGCCTCAATTCGACGTTGGTGATGAAAAGTGTAATCCCGAGCCGACCATTCCCGATCTGATCTCAGGTGGGAGGAAAACACCGCTTACGCTTCTCCGCGTTGCCGGCGAGATCACTCCTGCATCGCTTTGCTGTTATCCGGTCCTTGCGGTTGACTCGAGAGGACTTTGCCGCCTGCGGTCGAGTTCGACTTGATGATGATTGAGCGATCCTTGCTGGCCGCTTAGCAAGGATCAGTAGGTACCTTTCGCCGAGCGGCCGTGCGACAGAGCATGTTGTCCTGATTTGCTGGGAGTGCGTCGAGCCGAGTCCAGATGAGTGGTACAGGTCCATCTTTCAAATCGATCGTCGGCAGAATCCATTGTTCGCTACTACACGCCGCTCGCCGCGAGACATCTCACCGGGCGATCATGGCGGCGAAGGTACGGTGATTTACGGCGCTCAAACGCCTCAGCCGGCGAGCCACCCATCACCAGCACTCGGTGAGCGCAAGTACCTCGCCCATGAGGCACTCTGGTTCAAGGATAGTCACTTCCGAGCCGTTCTGCTCGCTTTGATTCCTCCGCAGGCCCGCTCGTTGATGTGCACTCGCGTTCTACGCGGTCTAAAGTGCGGTCGAGCGCGTCGATGGCTGACCAGAGCGGCTCATCGAGAGATCATTCTTTGTCGCTTGGCCAGCGATGAGCTCCCTTAACTTTTCGGTCGCGTCAATGGCCGCCTTCATGGCAACACGATGGAAGGAGGACTGGAGCATGACGCGAACACGCAACGGAGCTCCGTAGCGCAGGATGCCTAATGGTCGCGGCAGCGTTGCCTCGCGATGAAGGTGCTGGGCGTACGCCGACCGTGTTCGCCTACGAGCGGCGGCCAAAAGGAAGCAAGCTTGCCGGACGTTACCATAGGTCACGACAGGATGGATCGCGACCGATTGCTCGCTTCAGATTGATCAATATACCTGGAGTAAGCCCAGGCTCGCCGGATAGCCAGCCCCGGAAAACCGCGGCCCGCGTTTCGTACTGTGCGGGAGAGTAAAGCCGCCCGAGTTCGCGGCCCGGCGCGGCTTTAAAGGCAGATCGGCGTGTCCTTGGCCGCACGCGCACCAAGAAGCGCGAGGCACCCCCCTCAACCTAGTGGAAGTCGGACTTCCTCTCTGGCCTTTCTCACCGCATCGTAGATTCTGATCTGCAGCATGGGACGGCGTCTCTTGAGCTCCACCGCTCCATCCTTGCTCGCGTACTCGGTTTTGAATTGACCATCCACTTCGAGCACATAACCGGAAGCTGGGAGTACACGAGAGGGTGCGACCATTCTGTTCCTTTCGAGCGAAAAGTTTGACCGCAGGTCCCGCCTGAGCCGCGCCGGAAGGATATTGTGCGAATTGATGACCTGGCGCGAGCACATCTAACCATCAAGAATTGAGCGCGCTATCAAGACATCCACTACCGCTTTCGCTGAATGCTCTAGGTTCTGCTCCATGGTCCTGAGATGAATATCCGGTGTTTCTGGTGCCTCGTAGCAGGCGTCGATTCCGGTGAAGTTCTTGATGTTGCCTGATTTCGCCATTGAGTACAGCCCTTTCGGGTCTCGCCGCGCGCATTCCTCGATCGGCGTATCGACAAAGACTTCTATGAACTCTTCGTCGCCAACAAGGATGCGCACCCTGTCCCGTTCGGCTCTCGTGGGCGAGATGAACGAGCAGATCACAATCAAGCCGCTGTCCGCCATCAACTTGGCAACTTCACCGACACGCCGAATGTTCTCCACGCGGTCCGCCTCCGAGAAGCCCAGATCGGCGCTTAATCCGTGTCGGAGGTTGTCGCCATCCAGCAGCATGGTATGCCGCGACATCGCAAACAGCTTTTGATCAACGAGGTTCGCAATCGCCGACTTTCCCGCGCCAGACAGGCCGGTGAACCAAATGACGCAAGGCTTCTGATTCTTGAGCGCGGCACGTTCCCTCCTATCCACGGATAGGGCTTGCCTAGCAATATTGGCGGTCTGCCGCAGCGGAACGGCAATCATGCCGGCCCCCGCCGTACGATTGGTGTAACGATCGATGACGATGAATGATCCGGTCTTCCGATTGACGTCATAAGCATCGAATACTGCGGGCATTGTGGTCGCAACATTACAGAAGGCGATCTCGTTCAACGAAACCATCCCGGCGGCCAGATGCGCACAAGTGTTGACGTCGATCCGATGCCGAATTTCGGTAATGCTGCCGGAAATCGTCTGCGATCCGATCCGCAGGATGTAATTGCGTCCGGGAGCGAGCGGCTCCTCGTCCATCCAAATCACATAAGCAGCGAATTGGTCGGCGACCTTCGGTTGATCGTCCGGTCGGGACAGAATGTCGCCGCGGCCGATATCAATTTCGTCTTCCAGTGTAATGGTCACCGCATCCCCGGCTTCGGCGCCGACAAGGTCGCCACCGTGGGTCACGATCCGCTTGATGCGCGTGGTCCGTCCCGACGTGGCGACAATGATCTCATCCCCCGCCGAGATCCTCCCCGAAACCACCGTCCCGGCATAGCCCCGAAAATCCGGATTTGGCCGGTTCACCCATTGTACCGGAAAGCGGAAAGCCTGGCTTGCGGTGCCGGACTGGATGTCAATGCTCTCCAAATATTCAAGCAGGCAGGGACCACGATACCAGTTGGCACGCGCGGAGCGGTCTACGACGTTGTCGCCGTATCGCGCCGAGATCGGGATCGGAACGATCGAGGTGAAGCCGAGACCGGCGGCGAAGGCCATATAGTCGCACGCGATCCGATCGAAGCACTCCTTGTCGTATGCGACAAGATCGATCTTGTTCACTGCCAGCACGATATGACGAATACCGAGCAGCGCGCAGATAAAGGAGTGGCGGCGCGTCTGAACCATCACGCCTTTGCGGGCATCGATCAGGATAATGGCGAGCTGGGCTTGCGAGGCGCCGGTAGCCATATTGCGGGTATACTGCTCATGGCCGGGAGTATCGGCCACCATGAAGGAGCGCCGCGGCGTAGTGAAGAAGCGGTAGGCAACATCGATCGTAATGCCCTGCTCCCGTTCGGCCTCGAGGCCGTCCACAAGCAGCGCGAAGTCGATGTTATCCCCGGTGCTACCGTACTTGATGCTGTCGCGTTCCAGCGCCGTGATCTGATCGTGGTAGATCATCTTGCTGTCGTGCAGTAATCGGCCGATCAGCGTCGATTTACCGTCGTCCACCGAGCCACATGTGATGAATCGTAGCTGATCCTTCGTCCGGGTCGGAACCGGTTCCGTTGTCGGCTCTGTAAACATCAAAAGTAGCCTTCCCGCTTCTTCTTCTCCATTGAAGCGGCTTCATCGGTATCAATTAGGCGCCCCTGGCGCTCCGACACGGTCGCGGTCTGCATTTCTGCGACGATACCTTCGATCGTCGTCGCATCGGATTCGATAGCCCCGCTCAAGGGATAACATCCAAGGGTGCGAAAGCGGATCATCCGCATTTCCGGCGCCTCGTCGCAGTTAAGCGGCAATCGCTCGTCGTCAACCATGATCATCGCACCATTTCGATGAACTATCGGTCTTCGTTTTGCGAAGTAGAGCGGAACGACCGGAATTTTCTCGATCATGATGTATTCCCACACCTCGAGCTCGGTCCAGTTTGACATCGCAAACACGCGCATGGTTTCGCCCTGGCGAATCCGTGTATTGAACAGGCTCCAGAGCTCCGGCCGTTGGTTACGGGGGTCCCATACATGTCCAGCCGAACGGAAGGAGAGTATCCGTTCTTTCGCGCGACTTCTTTCCTCATCGCGCCGGGCTCCGCCAAAGGCGGCATCAAATCCGTGGAGGTCGAGCGCCTGTTTCAGCGCGTCCGTTTTCATCACCTGGGTATGTAGCGCGGAGCCGGAATCGATCGGATTGATCCCACGCGCGCTGCCGTCCTTGTTGACATGGACAATCAGGTCGAGGCCGAGCCGCCTGGCTGTCGCGTCTCGGAAGCTGATCATCTCGCGGAACTTCCAGGTCGTATCGACGTGAAGCAGGGGGAAAGGTATTTTTGCCGGATAGAACGCCTTGATCGCAAGGTGTAGCAAAACGCTTGAATCTTTTCCGATGGAGTAAAGCATGGCGGGCCTTTTGAACTCGGCGACCACATCACGCATGATTTCTATCGATTCAGCTTCGAGACGGTGCAGATGTTTTGGCAGCATATATCTTGTTTTCGGTGCAGGATCTCTGTTCTTCGCCGCTCTATGGCTCCAGCCCAGAGCGGGGAATATCCGCGGCAGAAATGGCCGGCCAAGGCGCACGGCTCGTCAATGAGGCCAAGACCCGTTCGACAGCACACTTCGGACGCGGCAGCATATCGCATTCTGCCGCTCGTACGGCCGGCGTGCGGCACACCTGATCGGAGATCAGCGTGCCGGTTAAGTTGGCTAAATCAACCAGCGTGGCTTGATCACAAGCATTCAGAGTCCTTAGGAGCTCCCTAGGATCTGCTCAAGCCGCGCGACCTCGCCTCGCAACATCTCGATAGCTACGTCCCGGTTCTCCGAAATGTTCCAAGTAGTGTGGGCCGACTCTCCAGCGTGAGCCTCCCGCCTTGGCACTTCGCAAATCCCACCAGGTTCGGAATATCCGACGATAGAGTTCGGTTACTTCCCGTCCCCTGTCCAGAACTCCGGCTTTCTGGGCATGCAGCAGTTCCTGCTCATATCCGAGTTCCACCAAAAGCTCGGCACCGACCAGATCGGTCACGGTTTGCATCTCTTCGACGCTCAATTGAGATTGCCATGATTTGACAGAGCTTTCGTCGATGGTGTTTCGTTCCAGGATTTTTCGGTCTCCAAAGCTGCTGGACTGAAGATAATCTACTCGTCCCATGCTCGCCGATGCGACGCCTCCTGGATCACAGCCGAGCGCTGTCAGTAGACGCTGGATTTCCTCGTCCGGGTGCGCCACGAGCAGTTCGTATTGCACCAAATGAGTCTGCGGGCGAATACGTTGCGCGGCGAGCCTAGGAAGACCCAAAACCAAATCGGCCAGTGAAGATATTATGCCATCGGGCAGTCGAAGCATGAGGTCAGCGAGACTGGATACGCTCACCGGCTGCGCGCTTTCTGCCCGCAGTGGGATGCCCCACGTCGATTTCAGTGAAGCGGCGATGGCGTAGGGATTGCGCATCAGAAGGATGTGTGGCGATTCCGGATAGACGGATTCAACAAATTCAAGTGCCGTCCAATAGCGTGGTGTCTTATCTATGATGATGCGCTTACCCGCTTTTGCCAGATACTGATCGTATGCTGCATCTGCAAAAGCGCGGCTAACGATCGTGCGATCTATCCGTCCCAAGAATTCGGAGGTGGCGGCCTCAATTAGAGAGCTGCCGGCCGGATGACGCCGATCCACCTTGCCAATTGCTTCAAGCGCCAGCATTAACCAGGGTTCAGGCGGAGCCACAATGTCTGGATGGAGCTGCAGCAAATGTGCCAGGAGTGTGGTCCCGGATCGTGGAAGACCAAGGAGAAAGCACACCTCAGGTGAACGACCAAAACGTCCGCTCATCATTCAGACACTCGTGCTTGGCAAGCGCCATCTGTCGGCGCTAGCTCGATTGGGCGAAACAAAGCCGGCCGCCGGATCACATGGGGGCAACCGCTTGCGTACAAGGAGTCGAAAGGACAAGAATTTTGTCTGCCACTCATGACTTGAGACCCGTTCAGTCCGATCGGGCGGGATCACAGAACGATAACTGCAATCGCTTCCCCGATTGCTCGACCGATAAAACGAAATCAAGCAACAGCTCAATTGCACGAAGATTGACTGCAAATATAGCAAGGTTGAAAAGAACTATACGGACGTTTGCCAAAGACCGCGCGCGGCACATCATGCGCTGGGGCATTGAAGAGGTAACTGCGACATGCACGTTGCTGAGGCTCGGCATACACAAACAATTTAGGCATATGAGCGGAGTGCTGCAAAGAAGCAGACTATAACGCGAACATCACACATGGCAGGACGCAGCAATCTTCTCAGCGCGGTAGCGATCCAGACGCTACTTCCAGTGAGCACCGCCGTTGGTCGGCCAACACACTGGATCGGCCGTTCATGTGGGAGATCCTTGATTGGGCCATCACCAAGGTAATGTCTTCACTGCCGATTGGTCACAACCGTTGAGACCACGTCTAAGATAGTCCGTCAATAATGAGAGGATGCTGGAGCTCCCACCGCGACAGTGAACCAGGATCCAAACACTCTCTCAGCGCGGATCCGTAAAGCTAATTTCCGACAAAATTTCTATGGGTACTGAGGGCGGCCCAGCGAGCCGCCCTATCGCGCCAGTACCAGCGCTGCTCAAAACTACCGTTGGTGTCCGAGCCCGATTCCAAGATGCAAGGCCTTCTGGCGGAGCGCACCGACGCTGCGTTTGGTCATCTTTGCTATTTTTATGACCGGGGTTCGGGCCTTCGAATGGACTTTGAGCTCCTTGATATCTGCCCTCGTCCATTCGCGCCGCTTAACGCGTTTCTTGGTTGCTTTCTTCACGATGAATGCTCCTTTTGAGAGGAGCGGCTTGTAGCATAGTTTTCACGGCACGACGACCGCAAAAAACAGACAATATGATAGAAGTGGCGCCAGCGTATAACTTGGTCATGCCTTCCAAACGCGAGACGTCTGGGCTAGTACAGCCGTGGAACTGTAAACTTCATATACACCTCGCGCTCTGAGAACGTTCCAATCAACGCCCTTCTATTCGCAGCTAAGCAACTGACACTCTCTGGAATGAGTAAGCCAACCCCGAGATCAGTTTAGCCGACCGTCGTCTCGACCACGCTGATGTGCATGAAGAGGCCAGATTCTCCATCCCTCAGGTTAAATCAAGCCAATATCCCTAGCCGCGTTGAACAACTTCGCAATACCCATTACAACGCCACTGTTTCCAAATGTGAGCTTCGAGGTGTAGTTGAGTACATCACCATCAGCAAGGGGGTGATCGGCTGACCGTCACGCCGGCAGCGGTTTACGTGGGCTCAATCGCTTGCCGTGGGGCGCTTTCTGCCCGCCTTCGTTCCCACCTGCGAAGTCAAAGGGGCGGTTGCTCAGCTTTCGGCTGTTGCGCGATTTGTCGCTCAACCTACGCCTGCATAGCACACCGATCTAAGTGTTCGAGCGTCTCAAAATATTCCCTTCCCCCCTCGCTGAGGATCCAGCACCCGGCCTCCCGCATCAGCTTTGGCCGAAAATACCGAGTTGGGGCGCGCGGCTGCGGTGCGCTTCATACGAGCTGGCCACTCCGGGCCGCTGCTATACAGATAGCCAATGCTGCTTAACGACTTCGATGCTTGCCCGACCGTGCGGCTGGCCGGCAGCATCTTGAGGTAGACAGCTGAAAACTCACGCACACGCCCTTGACCCAAGGAAAAGCCCGACAACGCCTATTTTGCGGTAAGCTCCAGAGGCGCGCCCCGCCTCAAAAGAAGGCTTCCTCCTTAAGCCCAATGCGCGACACCCGCCTGCTGTCGCCGCGGTAAGCACCGCTTTCGACGGCATCGGCCACATCCTGCCCGAAGTTTCCGAAGAACGGTTCAGCATTAGATAGCTGCGTTGACTAGGAGTGTGACGAGGTCTCAAGTGTCGCCTTGGACCGGTACGAGATCAAACGACGTCGGTGGTAACCACGCTGTTGTACATCTTGACGAATGACGTCGCTCACGGAACGAACCGCCCGCTTCTTTCTCTTCCAATTGCCGTCCAATCCCGCGGGGATCCCAAAGCCTGTCGGAATGACCAAAAGATCGTGTCTTTGGTTCAAATAGATATCGAACATGTGGTGTCTTTTGTCGCACGAGCGTAGACCGGCCGTTCATCGGTTTGGTGCATCGAAGCAACAGTCTCCCTTAAAGTCACTGGACGATCAAATGACATTCGAAAGCTCCCGTCCTGATACGTCAAGACCGTCACGGGCACGATGGTGGCGCAAGATGTGAGCGTGTTCACGTCCCAACTTAGGGTCCGCTGACAGGCGCACTCGCCGATCGTCGACCTGAAACGTGGCGAGAGTACATCTAATTGACTCAGCTACTTTGCGGCTTTGCGGAACCTACGCTACAGTTTTTTGGTTCTGGCAACTAGTTGATGCAGCATAACCTTGACCAGTCCTAGCGAGCACACCCTCGCCAGCTATCAGGCTTCCCAAGCAATGGCTTTACGAGGCGCCGCCTCGGGAAGCAGACGATTACGTTTATCGCCGGTATAGTTGAAGAAATCCTCCGTCCCGTCTTCGCGGACCGTGTCGAGAGTAAAGCAATGGACCTCCCATAAAGATCCACCTATGGCGGTGCCGAGCCGGTATGACCGGAAAGCGACTGTGTTCAAGGATCCGGGCCAGTTCGGGGCAGGCGTCGTTGACTAAAACGACGTCAGGAGGGACCGAAAGGACGTTGATATCTATGTAAAGACTGGACAACGGCAGATCGTCATCGTCGTAAGCTGGGGAACTATTTTTGAGTGGTTCGGGCGCGACTATCACTTGCGCATTGCTTCTGGCAAATAATCAGCCACCTTTTCGAGACCGCACGAGCAAAGGGTCATCGGTCGATGCACCTTCACGTTAAGCTCCCGCAACGGGTTCACAATTCCTTCGACGTCCTCATTCAGTTCGCCGAGATAGCGGTCCTGGATTCGGTGGCGGACCCGTGCGCCAGCTTGCGTACCTGCTGCCGCCGACGAGAGAACGCGGACAATACCACTCCCAGCGAAGCTTAAGATTGATATAAGAGAATAGATCGCAAGAGAGTTCGCGATCGTGAGCCGCATGATTGGTGGCCGTACCCACCACGACTTCCTTCACTCTCGACCCCTCGTCGTACGAATTTAAGGTCACGCTTACGCGGTATTGGCCGTGCCTTCAGGATTCCACAGACCGACTGCCGATCTGTGCCGATTGTGTAAGTGGAGCGTCTGCCATAGTAAGGCTACCGCACGGAATGGCAGCGGCCGGAAGTAAGCTTGATCCGGAGCGCCGCCGCCAAGGCTCGAAGGCGGACGCCGGCCATTGTAGAAGGCGAGGTATCGTCCGCCCGAGACGCGGGCGTCGGACACAGTCTCATAGGCATGCTCGACGAATTCGTTGTCGCGCCGGGCAAGCAAGGGGGATGCCATGACTGGCGAGCACGCTGGTGAACGTCGCGCCCGTGAACTACGAGCCTTGGTCGGTGAAGATGTCCCGCTTCCGTGGAAACCTCAGGAAGGGCGAAACCCTTGCTTGCTCATGAGAAGCTCGTCCTTGGGGATCCTCGAAAGGCTGATTGGATGGATTAGCTAATGCAGGTGAGGTTCGAAGCTCCACCACATCGGCGAAGATTGTCCAATCGCGGACACTCTTTTGCTTGCAAAAATCAGTCTCCGCCTGCTGAGCAGCAGCACTCAGGGAGGCGGCATCGACCTTGAATGCTGCCTGGCACGCACGATGCTCGCCGCCAGTATCGTCACAAACGGTCTTAATAAACCGAACATTAAATGAAGGCATGCCCCTCTCTTCCCGTGGTTCGCTTATCTACTATTCTGCCATTCGCACCGAGAGTACTTGATCTGCCTCAAGCAGCACCCCAAGAGGTCTGTCCGCTCGTCCGAAGATAGATCCAGATGTAACAGCGCGGCGCGAGCCGCTTATTGTCGCGAAGAACAGGGATGGCCTGTCTGTCCTACCTGCCTTATCGCACGACGCTTTGAGCCGAGGGGCAGCGCCTCTCAGGAGCCTCATGCCGCCGACCGGGAAAATCAAGTGTTTGATCGAGGATTGTCTCGCAGAGACGATCGAGCGCAACATGCACTAGCATTGCAGGCGCGCGCGTGCAGATTTTTCATATGCGGCGGCGAGGCACTATACGCGCAGGCGATCGTGCAGCAATCAGGCAAGGAACCCCGATCATGCATCCGACAGTCCACCAGCCGCCGCCACAGCAAAGCCGATCATTAGGCTTGTCGCAGCCCACGTTTCCACGAGCCCAGGTCCGGACTTCAGTGCCAAACCCTAAGGGTGGGATCAGCCCCGCAAGGCTACCGACAATGAAAGGCGAACAATCGTTTGACCATCCGCGTGCACGGAGCAATGAGGAAAAATGCTGCCGTAGCCCTTGGAGCGTGAGTTGCGCCTCAAATCAACACGCTGGCGTCTTGCAGAGAGTGCGAGGCACTGGCGGACTCCCGAGTTCGGACATGTCGACTGCCAACGCGGGCGTCTGTGGCACGTAGCTGCCGCTCGAGCTCAACCACTCCGGATGGACTGGCCTTTTGACCCGCATCAATGCTGCGGCGGCTCCGTCCTGATAGCAGTCATCTTCTAGTAAGGTCAGACGCATGGCGGAAAGAACGACTTGAGCCCATGATGCTTTCATGTCCGGGTACCAGCGATCACTTTTTAGGACTCCTTCCGGGCGCAGCCGAGCCGCGGGTCGATGACCTGCACATGATAAGTTGCGCCGCTTGCGATGGCGTCTACTTTATCGACCTGCGGACAGGCCCGATTATGGGCTCCGAGCGAAGCTACGTTCATTCTAATGGTGTCAACCGAATCCGGCGTCTTCGCGCGCTCGCTGGAGCGCGTGGTACGCGCGCGAGAGCGCGGCTGAGGTCGCCCGCACACCCACGCCATGACGCTGCAGAACACGGAGATGTGTCACCAACAAGAGATGTGACATGACGGAAAGCCGGACCATCTACCCCGCCGCGGGCCGGATTGCTGGAGCTGCAGACCAGTTTAGTTCGTGCAGAACAGTTACAAATACCAACAGCCGAGGTCTTGAGCTGACCCAGATCGCTTCGACTGAAGCTCAGGCCTTGTTTCCCGGCGGAAATCTAAATATTTCGGTTCGCGAGCGGACCGTGTTCCGTACCAACGATGCGACGGCCGATAGCCCTCTGCCGCGGCTCACGCCATCGATACCGCGCGCCGTCCGGTCGAATCGGGCAGAGCCTGTTCGCGCGGAAACCAAGCGATGTTCGCAATGTTCACAAGGTTGTCTAAATTTGTCAGCTCGCAGCGATGAACTTCGTCCAGGATCTAATGGCGACTCGATCTGGGAGCGGCTCGAAATCATGCCGCCCTTCGATCAGGATCTGGAGATTGCCGTGATCGAGGGCAATTCAATTCACCGGGTGGTCTTTCCTTGTCGCCGGGTGTTCGGCGGATGGATCAACGCGAATACCGGAGAGCACGTCGCCGTGCAGCCGACGCATTGGCGTATCTGGCTCGGATAGCGGCGGCCATCCTGCACAATAGATCGGCGTGAGTTGAGGCAGGAACTGGGTTCGGCGTCCTCTCGTCGGAAACTATCTAGAGTCTCTTGAATGAGAGCGCCTGACGGGAAACATGTCCGAGCGGACCGATTGTGGTGGGGGCTTGCGGTGACCGTCCGGCATCACTCCTCGCATTGCTGTCGCAACCGTTCCCAATGTACTCGCGAGCGACACACCTCTGTGTAGATTTTGACTCTCATACCAAACGATCGCTTACCACGTCATAGTTGGCCACGATAAATGTGTCGATATGAGTCCATATTTTCGGCGAATGTTTCTCGCCTTGATGAACCGTCGGCTATTCTCTCCCGGCCAAGTAGCGCGACGCGTCAGCGTCGTTCCACCGGGTGCACCTCCTTCGGACCACCAACTGGGGCCAGGCATTTTGGTTGGCCCCAAGGCTTGCTCGAGATTGTGGAGAGCGCAAATGACCACAAGCGATTTCGCTTGGTCGAGAACAGACCCGAGCGCGGGATCAATGGTTTTGCGGATCGGATGCTGCACGCAGTTCGCGGGCGGCAGCGACCATGTTGGTTAGCGCAGGCCGAACCTCCTCCCAGTTGCGCGTTTTTAGGCCGCAGTCCGGATTGACCCAGAGCTGCGCTTCCTGCAAACGCGTCCGAGCCAGCACCATCAGCTCCTGCATTTCGCCCACCTCGGGAACGCGTGGAGAGTGGATGTCGTACACGCCCGGTCCGATTTGATTTGGATATTCGTACTTGCTGAATGCGTCCAGTAGCTCCATTTTCGATCGCGACGTTTCGATCGAAATGACATCCGCATCCATTGCAGCGATCGCACCGATGATGTCGTTAAACTCTGAGTAGCACATATGTGTATGAATTTGCGTTTGATCGGCAACGCCGGATGAGCAAATGCGGAAGCAATCTCCGGCCCAATCGAGATATGCCTTCCACTCCGATCGGCGCAAGGGCAATCCTTCGCGGAGTGCCGCTTCGTCGATCTGGATCATGGCCGCACCGGCATTCTCGAGATCGCGGACTTCGTCGCGGATCGCGAGCGCAAGCTGACGGCAGACCTCGCTTCTAGGAATATCATCGCGAACAAACGACCAGTTCAGGATCGTCACCGGTCCGGTCAACATGGCCTTCATTGGCTTGCTAGTTAGTGATTGCGCATAGCGCCACCAGTCCACAGTGATCGGCTTCGACCGCACTACATCGCCAAACAGGATCGGGGGCCTGACGCAGCGCGAACCATAAGACTGTACCCATCCCTTCCTGGTAAATAGGAAGCCGCCGAGTTGCTCGCCAAAGTACTGCACCATGTCATTGCGCTCAAATTCTCCGTGCACGAGGACGTCAAGACCAATGTCCTCCTGCCAATGTACGGCGCGGGCTATCTCCTCCTTGATGAACCTGTCATATTGTTCGTCGCTCATCGCGCCTAGCGCATGCGCCGCACGAGCATTTCGAACCTCGCTGGTCTGCGGAAACGATCCGATTGTCGTGGTGGGAAAAGCTGGTAGTCCAAAGCGCGCCCTTTGGATCTCGGAACGACGGGCAAATGGGCTTGCGCGCCTGCGCATCGTCTGGTCGATCGCCCTCATCCGGGTAGCGACATTGGCATCATGGATCTTCGGCGAAGTCCGGCGGGCAGTCGCAGCGCATTCCGAATCGGCAAGAGCGAGCCCAACATTTTGGTCGCCAGCGAGTGCTCGCGCCAGGATCGCAAGCTCACGCATCTTCTGAACAGAGAAAGCAAGCCAGCTCTTGACGTCGGACGTGAGCCCGGTCTCGAGTTCAACATCGACCGGCACGTGAAGCAGCGAGCAGGATGGAGCGAGCTGTACACGGTGCTTGCCGAGCTTCGCAATCGCGGGCTCCAGCCGCTGACGAAGGGACGACAAGTTCGACCGCCATACATTACGGCCGTCGATGACCCCGAGCGACATGACGAGATCACTTCGGCCGACAGCGACGATCTTATCCAACAACTCTGGCGCTCGAACTAGATCAAAGTGCAGACCGGAAACCGGGAGGCTCAATGCGGTATCCAGATTGTCGCCTAGCTCGCCGAAATAGCTGGCAACCATGATCTTGATAGCCGGTCCCTCCTTTGCGAACCGGTTATAGGCATGTAGCAATGATTTTCGCACCGCTTCGTCCAGATCAAGGACCAGGCAGGGCTCGTCAAACTGAACCCAACTTGCCCCTCGTTCGGCCAATTCATGCAGAACGTCGATATAGACCGGTATCAAATCATCCAGTAGGGAGAGGGGCTGGAACGCGCTATCGGCACTCTTACCGAGCTTTAGGAATGTGACGGGCCCGATCATGACAGGGCGGGTTTGAAAGCCTAGAGCCTTTGCTTCCACATACTCTTCAATTGGTTTGCGAGAGCAAAGTCTGAACCCCTGTCCCTTGTAAAACTCGGGAACCATGTAGTGGTAGTTGGTATCAAACCACTTAGTCATTTCCTGCGCGGGTGCGCCAGACCCCCGCGGGCCCAGACCGCAACTCGCATCCTGATCGTCGCATTGTGATCCGCGAGCCATGGCGAAGTACGTCTTGAGGGAAACGGATTCTCCTTTCGAGGCGTAGATCTCCGGGATAGCGCCAACCATGACACTTGTATCGAGCACCTGATCATACAGCGAGAAGTCATTCGACGGAATGACCGTGACGCCGAGAGACTTCTGACGAGCCCAGTTCGCTGCGCGCAGGCCGGATGCGTCCTCGAGCAATTGCTGTTCGCTGATCTTTCCGGCCCAGTAGCTTTCAAGAGCGAATTTGAGCTCACGCCTTGGACCGATGCGTGGCGTACCGAGCGTAGCAACCGGAAGAGAGAGAAGAGACATAGTGTTAACCCCTGTTGGGGACAGAGGCCATGGCGGACGCAGGCAGAGGAAGTCGCGCGCGCGACGGCTGCTTGGCGCACCACCGAGACACCCCGCCCGTGGACCAATCTATCGTCGGGGCAGGTCTCCTGGCTCGCTGGCTCATCGCTGCTGTCCGGCCTTCCCAAAGCCGTGCGGGCTTCAGTGACATCGTTGGACAGTAGCTCGCCGCTCACAGTTGCGGGGGCAGCGCCGGCATTTGGACCGGCTTCCCTCTTAGCTCCGGATCAAGTGGGATTCGGAGAACCTCGACGAGCTTGGATTATCGGCAGGAGGACTCTTCCGTCAACCTCTCAGATTATGTGCCACGCTAATCTGCGACATCTACTAGGCGAATGACCGTCCATCTCTATGATTCTCTAAACAGAGCTATCGCAATCAGAGATGTCCTTGTCGGATGTCGGAGTGCGACTCGGAGCTGCCTTGAGGCGACGCCGCCCGCCCCATCAATGAAAGGGACAAAACCAGCCCGCGTAGCGGCGATTACCGCCGTTTCGAGCAGAATGCATTCGATGCGGCTTCCGATTTCCAGCGGTTCGCCCAGCACATTCGCTGGCCAGCTATTTTCTCGACTAGAGGATCCCCATTGAACACGTCAAGGCAGGAGGCGCAATCTAGCAACATACGCGGCGAGCAGGTTGATTTTCGTGCCAGCCAGACTTCTCGGCTCGTATCGCCAGCCATCATGTAGGCCGAACGCCGACGGCAACTTTAGCGAACCACCCGGTTCAATGACGGCAAACACACCGTCGAATCTCATCAGGCACTTGGCATCGAGGCGTTCACCTCTTCCGCAAACTATCTGTGCGGGACAAGGATGCACAAACTACGGCCGATACACTGAATGGAAACATCGAAACGTGCGCAGGTCGGAAAGTCGACAATAGGGACATAAAACCCGTGCAAATCTCCGCCTGCTGCCTGGCACGAAGAATGCAAGCCCCTCGACATGCCCAGTCTCTTCTGCTGGGGATGTCCAGCTCAGCCAATTGACGCTGTCGCTGGCTATGGAAGTTAGCGGCGCGTGACATAGAGGGGAGCGCCTGCCCGCGCGGGACAGCCGCGGGTGCCCCGTCGCGTCTCCGTAAACTTCTTGCGCTCGCTCATAGCAGGTTCAAGGTTGCCCGCCTTGAAAGATGTACGGATGAACCGTGATAGGCCGAGGGTCATGAAGAGAATGTCAGGAAGACCCGCGCTATGGCTTCGCCTGGGCGGACTTCTAATCTGCCTAGCCTGGCCGGCTGCCATGAGTAACACTATTCGCGCCAGCGACAACCCACTTGTCGAAAGACTCAAGTCAACGTGGCGAGCGCAAGATGGTGAGACGATAGAACAAATCATCTCCAATGTCTCGAAGGTGGCACAGTTCGTCCCTCAGATGTGGGGGGTCGCTGAACTTGGCGAAAACGACCATGTTTTCGTTTCGTGGACCAGGCACCGAGACAACAAATCAGACGAACAGTACGCTATCACCTGGAAAGTCGCGCTCGACGGTACGATTGAGCTTGCGTCAACCTATGCGAAGCCGATGGAATTGGGCTGGCGTGCCCTAGCGCTCTCGCTGATCGCCAAAGAAGTCGCAGATGGTGAAAGGGACGCAAATCTTAGCTTTCTGCATGATCCAAGTAACTTCAACTTTGTGACTACGCCGCAAGGCCGGCTCGGCGATCTTCTGCGGCAGGGCCGATGCACTATCATTGAACCTGTTGGGGTCGACTACTTACCCAAGCAGAATGACAAGCCGAACGAGAAAGGCGATCTATGGCGCATTCTGCTCTTGGTGAATTGCGATATCCAAGGACCACGTTATTTTACACACAACGGGGTCATCACCTTCGAGAAGAGCGAAGGCCAAGATTGGGAGCCACAATCCTCTTTTGCCAAGCGCATCGCGAAATTTCCTCCGGGCTCCTGGTTCCAACGGACCGAGCCAAAGGAAGAGGAAGACTAGGAGAGCGAAGGCCTTAGCAGACGGTCGCGCAGGGCAACATCGCACCGCAGCTGCCGTACGGTCGAACGCCTCGTACCAACTGCAAGACATACGCGCTCTGCAGTTGCGTTGTTTACGGCTCCGCAACAGTCCCGCTGCCTTTCTCGCAGCAGTTCGGCCCGCCGTAAGGAAGGTCGAGCAGCACAATTGCGTTCTTCCACCACGTGTCGAGCTTAGCGGCGCGTACTAGTTTGCGAGATGTGGTTTGCCGCCTGCACTCCACCCAGTGAGAGCACACCAAGTTGCTGGGGGGGAACCAGCTCTCATGCATTCTTCAGTAGAGAGCTTGTAGATGCCTCCGGCCCAAGCCGACCCGGCGTGCGCGCCGCGCATCGTATGACTGCGGCATACGCAGGAGCGTGAGCCAAGCGACTTTGACCCGGCACTAGGGACCTATGCTGAGACGAAACGGGCGAGGAAGTTAAACTGGTAGCAACCCCGGCATACCCGCTGAGCGCCTGCCCATTTCCGAGTGCGCAGGGCGGGAAGCTCCGGAGCTGTACGCAAGCACGTTGAGCGCCGAACTGACTCGGCCCTAGATTTCCTCGCATTGATTCGTCTGCACGTCATAGACCCGGATTTTAAGCATCGGAAACCGCTTCTTTAATTCTGCTCGACCTGCCGTGGCACCGTCTTTGGTCGCGAATTCGGCTCTGAGTTGGCCATCTACTTCAAGCGCGTAAGATGAGACCGGTACTTCCCGAACGACTGCGACCATCTCATTCCCATTATGTAGTGAGGTGCTAAGGAACGATGTGTAGCTTGAGTCGGCTAAACCGCACCAGAGCTATTCGCCCCGAGTGCGCGATGGGCAAACACGTATTGTGGACTGAAACCTCACACTGAATTGCATCAGGATGGCACTCGCGATTGTCCGAACACGTCGGCAGCTTGCCCACGCCGGGTGCATCCACGGCAAAGCCCGCGGCTCGATATCGCAGCCTTTCCAATTCCTGGAGAAAACGGGCGCTGATGCCAGCGTTCCTGGGTAAGCCACTTGAGATCGCGGGGAACCGTCACTACCAAAGAGCGGCGGCCCGTAGCGCCGCCTGAGCCATAAACAGTTCAATTCTTGTACACACGTCTGGGCAGTAGCACCAACGACGATGGTGCCGCGCGGAGGAGCCAAATGCCATAATGCGATTGGTATCAACGATCATCTCGTCTGGCGTAACAAGGAACGGATTTACGCGGTTTGCTCGAACAAGAACGCTTCATTTACGCGGCGAGCGTTGAGGCTGAACTCCATCGCGTCTTTGTCTAACCCGGTCAGAGCGAGCCAGACCAGGTGAACATCTTTTTCGTGACAAGACTTTGGGGCGAATTTCCTCGCCCTCGTCGGAACTGTCCGGCTTGCCGATGGAAGTCATCACTAACCATGGCAAGGTTGCTCCTCAACGCCTGACTCAGCCGCAAGCGCCGACGCTTCATAGTCGCTCACTTTTTGCAAGGAGGAGCACAGGATTCCGAGGATCGGGTTTGTCCAGCATCGCGAGTTCGGCGCCACGCGGAGGATCTCCTCCTTAGGTTCAACGGTACAGTACGCTTCCGGTGAGAGAGCCGCCGATGCTCGAAGGACACCGCCGCACGCACGGGAAGAAAGCTCTTGATCCTTACGCAGCGTCAGGTCGTAGGCTCGGTCTCACGCCAAGCTCTCATAAAGCACACATCGAAGCCGGCGGAATCTACATCTGTGGTCGAGCAATCGAATGTATCGGCACCGTATCGTGCGTTAACATGGATCAGTAGCGAAAGGTTATTGTCGGGATGAAGCACCGCGGAATTATGTTCGCATTGATCGCTCTCATCACATCTCCGGTTTTCGCCGCGACACTCAGCGGTGCTCCGCGCATCCTCGACGGCAATACAATCCAGATCGAGAAAACGACCGTTCGTCTCTCAGGCATCGAAGCTCCTGAGACGGATCAGATTTGCCTCGACGCACAGGGCCGGAAATGGGCCTGCGGCGTAGCTGTTCGCGACGAGCTGATCAAGCATTCGAATGGGCGAACGTGGGATTGTCATACCGAAAGAGTCGATGAGTATCGGCGAGCCCTCGGCAGCTGCTTCATCGAAGGCGAGGATATAAACGCCTGGATGGTACGCTCGGGCTTGGCGCTATCGGCTGGTGCATCTCACCATACCTACCTTGTTTATGAGTTGGCGGCCAGCACAGCCCATGCGGGGCTGTGGTCCGGCGCGTTCATCGCGCCCTGGGACTGGCCTCGCCGCAATAGGGGTACGATTATCGTGGGCGCGACGTCGGTTCCGGTCGACGCTCAGGAAGTCCTGCTTGGATCCGTCCTGCTATCGGAACCGCCGTCCCCCGAGTGCCTGATAAAAGGCACTGTCGAGCGCAGAGGCGAGCGCATTTATTACCTGCCAGGGCAACCCGGTTACGAACAAATCGGCATGACGAAGAAGCGCGGCGAACGCTGGCTCTGCAGCGAAGCGGAAGCCGAAGCCACCGGGTGGCGTAAGGCCGTGCCATGAGGCGACACATGCAAGCAGCCCATCTCAAGACATGTCCCATTTAAACAAGCACGCGCGTTCGCGCCGGTCACTGTTGCTCTTTGCTGCTTCGACAGCTTTCCTGCGGTTCGACAGTAAGATTGTCGACGGGAAGGAAGCAAAAGGCCCGCCCAAGCCAAACAACCTGCTCTCGCCAGATGCTGCCCTGAGTCGGCTGCTGAAGGGGAACGATCGTTATGTCCAGGGCGCATCACGAGTCGACGATTTCAGGCGCGAGCGGCCGGTCTTGGTTGAGGGACAAAATCCATATGCAGCGGTTCTGAGCTGCGCCGACTCCCGCGTGGTCCCCGAACTTGTCTTCAACAGCGGACTAGGTGATCTGTTTGTCTGCCGGGTCGCCGGCAACTTCGCTAACGATGATACGCTCGCCAGTATGGAATACGCGGTTGCCATACTCAACACGCCGCTGATCCTCGTACTTGGCCACGATCATTGCGGTGCGATAGACGCCACGATCAAGTCGCTCCATGAAGATAAGCGGCCGCCGGGGCACATTTCATCCCTGGTCACTGCACTTTCTCCTGCAGTGAAAGCATCTGGCGACCAAGCCGGCGACGCGTTCGCCCAAGCAACCCGACAAAATGTGATCAATAACGTGAGCAAATTCAAATCGACGGGTCCGATTCTGAACGCCGCAGTCGAGCAGAACCGACTGAAGGTCGTCGGGGGCCTGTATCGGATCGACACCGGCAAGGTCGATATTGTGAGCTGATGCCAGCACCTTCACACTCCCGGCAAATCGTCTGCTGCCTGATACAGCGCTTCTGTTCCGCGCCGTTTTGTTGGTCCATCGTCTACAACAAATACGCCGGATGCCATCCGCTCCACAATTGTCATCGCTTCAGGAACCCTTAGATATGCGCGGCCTCTTAATTCTTCTCGTGTTATACGCACTCATGTTGGCAACGCGCGGCCAGCATCAAGAAACACACATAGCGCGTCCGGCAGCATTCATGCCTCCTGGTTGAACCGCCAACCCAATGGAGGTGTTCAGGCAGCAGATCGCATCGCGAAGCATTGCAGGCTCTGAACTCCAGAGCACGCGACGATCCCGAGAGCTTCTCAGCTCCGAGCGGGCAAGGCATCCACGGTCCTGCTTTTATAACCGAGCTCAGCCAGGGCCGAGGATCACATAGTACAACCAGCAAGACTGCACGGCCTGGGGCTGTAAAGCAACATGCTACCCGCATCAGTACCGGACAGCCCTCCTGCATCAGCCATTTGGGAGACCGCGACCATCGGAAAGCCAGCCGCGCATCAATCGTTCGTTAGATCGTCTCGTTCGCCGTCCTCCATGACGAGCTCGACACGAAAAGAAACCGGCGAGACTTAGCGAATGTTTCGAGTTCTATCTGCACAGCTGACTTCGGTGCGCCAGCAGCCATGTTTCAACTGCGCGCACCGACGGAAATCATCTGGCAACCGCGCTTCCGGAATCAGGCTCTTCAACCACGGAGTCGCTTATGGGAACAGAGCACTAGCTTCAGAACGTGCCGTGCCTGGTCTGTCGCAACGCTCGTGATGCGCGCATAGTTGTCGCAGGAATTTGGCAAGCTCGGCCAAGATCGGAAGAATTGGTAGACCGCCGAAGAAAGAGCCGCCAGCCGCCGCAAGAGGGTCGGCCAGTCAGGAATGTGCACGAACTTCTTGCGTTCGGTACGACAGAACGCGGACAGGCTCCTCTGTTGCTGGCAAGCCCGGAAAGCCCCCGAAACCTGTTCGAAACGCTTCGTCTTCGCTTGCATGAGCGGGGCACTCTTGCAGTCACCTCGAACCACAGTTAATCGTGCAATTACAGCGTCTGGAGCCGCCGTGCGTTTCTTGAACACCTGCGGTCTGGAGGTCAGCATCTAAGCAAGCGCTCACCAGCAGTCGCACGAGCAGCAAATTTGGGCTGTTGGTGGCGTCAGGAGACCGGAGCGGGACTTAAGCTTAAGCAGGAACGTTGAACCCGGTCGTTGGCGGTCGAGGTCCGCCTCTGTGGTTTTCTTTGCCGCTTGTTGAGTTAATGACATCTTGTGCCTGAAAGAAAACACGGAGACACGAGCATCGTGCTGGCATGGCACGGCGGAGTGATCTCGCGCGATTCAGACAAAGTCGGCAGCCATGCTTGATGGCACGTCAATTGCTGGGAAGGCGGGCAAGAGGCCGCAGGCTTGGGCGCTCTACCAAGCACAACTCAAGAATTCCAAACTTGGTTCGACCCGGCCTGTCCCAAGTGTGACCACACGTTCATGTGGAGAAGACATGCACCGCAGCCCCCGATCGACCGCCGGAGAGTCAGTGCGGCAAAGGCGGATCGATGCCGCCGCAGCGTACCGGCTGCTTTGCCGGCCAGCCTCAATGCCAGCGACAACAGCTATATCTCGTTCAGGCCTCCGGCCGCTTAACTTGGGAAGCTACCCCATGCAATCTCATGCATTCGATATCAACTGCGACAGGTTTGAGAATGCCGCCCAGCGGGTGCCAGATCACCTGGCCTCGCCATACGCCTAGTCCATATGAATGACGCGCGGCGATGATCGGCTCAAGATACGGAGGATGATCTATGAACGCTCCACCAGAAAAGATAACTTCCGGGACCCACGCCGCGACTGCGACCTGGGCTGATCTGTCGAAGCTACTCGTCGACATCCGAGCGCGTCGCAACGAGTTTAGCCGCGCGCAGAAGATTCCAAAAGAAATCGTCGACGGCTTCAGACGCGTCGGCGTCTATCGGGCTATGGCTGCCAAGCGATTCGGCGGTGAGGAGCGAACGCCAGCCGATTTTTGTCGGCTGGTTGAGCGCATTTCCGAGGCCGACGGCTCCGCCGGTTGGGTCGCCAGCTTCGGGGATGGAGCTCGCTACCTCGCTGCTCTTCCCGACGACACCCTTCGCAAAGTGTACGCCAATGGACCTGACGTGGTGTTGGCGGGTGCGCTTTTCCCGCTCCAACCCGCTAAGCGATGCGCCGACGGATTTATCGTGAACGGCGTGTGGCCATTCGCTAGCGGCTCACCCGAGGCGGATTTGATAGGAGTTGGTATCACCTTGGAAGACGATCCGAGCGGTGACCTCCCGCGTGTAGCGGTGATGCCGGCCGAGAAGGTGACAATTCGGCCCAATTGGGACGTCATCGGACTGCAAGGCACCGGAAGCCACGATGTCGTGGTCAGCGACGTCATTGTGCCAGAGGAATGGACCTTGATCCGCGGCGGTCCGCCGACACTTGATGGGCCGATCTATCGTTATCCGGCCGTCGCCTTCGCCGCGCAGGCGCATGCCATTGTCGGCATCGGGATTGCGCGCTCCGCAATAGACGACGTAATCGCCATGGCCGAAACCCGTGCCTCGATCACTGGAGCGCCCGTGATGGCTGAGCGCGGCTATGTCCAGCTTGAAATCGCCAAAGCCGAAGCCATGTTACGTTCCGCTCGTTCCTTCTTTTACGAAGCCACGGAGGAGCTGTGGAAGGAGGCGCTCAAGGGTGAGGTAAATCTTGGTACCACGACGCTAATGCGACTCGCCGCGACGAACGCCGCGCGGCAGGGGGCAGAGGTGTGCAGGATCGCGAGCGGTCTTGCTGGAACTGAGGCGCTCTATAGTAACAGCAATCTAGCCCGCGCCATGTGCGACAGCTTCGTGGTTGCCCAGCACGCAGCTTTAAACGAGGGAACGCTCCAGAGCGCTGGCCGCGCCCTGCTGGGAAGTGCAATACAACCGGGCTTCCCATAAAGTGGGGCACGCATGGGCAAGCCACACGCCACGCCGACGGATTACTGCACTTGCGTGATGATTTGGTCTGCCGCTGAGGACATGGCCCCATGTTTCAATGTGAACAAAGACACCGCTGGGCTGTCTTGATGCCCCTCCATATCCTGGACTACCCGTTCGTTGTCCAAACATACGAGCCCTTATAATCTCTTGGCCCCTGCCCCGATCATTGACGTGGCCGCCCAGGATACACCTGAACTTCTGCGCAACGGCTCGCGGTTCAACTCACGAACTCTCCAAACCACCACGCAAGCGGGCTCGACTCTCGCACCGGTTGCCTACTTGCCGCTTGGGGCGCACGGCGCGGAAGAAGCTCTCCATGGCCCACTATCCTATCACTCACCCTTGCGGCTCATCGATGCGGCACGCCAGCGCTGGCAACGGCCGTGGGACGTTAACCTGAAGCGTACTGTACACCCCCGATCGGAAAATCGATCAATCATCTTGCCGCTGCTGGCGAATCGGCATCGACGGCGCGGAAGAGGCGCTTCGGCCCGCATGAGGTCGCGCTTCGCCCGGGCGGCTCTCTTGCGGCTGAAGAGATCCATGGCGCCCGCCAATACAGCTAGCCCTATGCCGTTTGGATGGAGTGATATCGGCAAGCCGGGCGCGATTTTGGCTGCGCCGGTGAAGCCACGCGATCAGGTTCGGCGTGATCGGCGTTAGATCCTGGCGAGTGTCGGTGGAGCCGAACCGACGTAGCGGCGCCATGAGCGCGCGAGCGCCGTGCTGCTACATCGGCTGTTCGATCGCCACGCTAGCCCACGGCCCTGCCTTCCTCAGGACGGCGTGGATCCGAGGACTGCGATAGCGCGCTGGCCGCTCCCGCTCGATCGGCCAACGTGCACGCCGGCCCAATGGCAACCGCAGCCGCACTGCCTGTCCGGCTCGCGATAACCGCTCGCCTTGATGATCAACGTTGTGCAGCTGCGGCCAGCATAGAATCCGCTGGTCAGGCCGTGAATGAGACGCTCGATCTGAGTAGCCGCTAGGCACGCGTATTCTTGAGCAAGACATCACCTTCCACTGCGCGCGGATAGTGAGCCGCCACTTCAAATGATGGCAACAAGTTAAGAATGGCTTGCAGGGACAACTGCCCTTCGTAGAGCTCGCGGTCACTATACTCGGTGTAGATGAACCGCGTGTTGCTCAAGGTCCGCATACCGCCGGCGATAACGTCGGCCTCGGCTCCCTGAACGTCCATCCAGATAAAATCGACTCCGTCCAGCTTGGCTTCGCTGCACCAGTCGTCCAGCCGCCGTGTCTCAACGGAGACAGGGTGATCAAACCGGACCCAATCGTACTCGGTAAGATGGTTTTTTGGACGGCGTATTGAACCGGATAGGTCCCAATCTTTCGCATCGCCATCTGCATTGCTTGGATGGAAGTCGATCGTTCCGTTTCGATCACTGATGGCGATCTCAAACAGCTTCACCCTATTGAGGGATGGGCCGAGCTTCTTCTTGAAGCGCGCGATCGCTCGAGGGTCCGGCTCAAAGCAGTAGAGCTGGGGTTGTGGGCACAGTTCTAGGAACTTTTGCGTATCAGTCCCGTCATTGCAGCCGATATCCAGGATGACTGGATTCGGCTTCTGAAGAAGTGAGACGATGTGCTGATGTACTTCTACGGACGACACAGCTGCTTTTCCATGGTGCGCGGAGATCTGGTGAAATTTCGACTTCAAATCCGCCTTCACACGCCGGAAGCCGCCGCACAACGTATATCAAGGTATAAGATTCATTTATCCGCCAGTCCTCTTGATCCACGAAGCTGTTTGGATGCCATCGGCATCAACCGGAGAGGCTATCCCTCGCGCTGCAATTCTCGAACCTATTGTCGGAAAGTGCGGCCTCAGTGAGCCAGATCGTCGTCTTAGCTCTTTCGAGTTGCCGAAAGAGCACCCTCGTTTGGGCGTCACCTGTCAGATATGGATGCCAATTGCGCAGAATGTGCTCGGCCGACTGATGGCCGCCATCTCAGATTCGCTGCCAGTAGCTCCCGGCGCTCGTGGGCGAGGAACGAAGTCGGCGAAAGCCGGGACGCACGCGTTGCTCGGTGCAATCAAGCTTTCGTGGCGCGTGCAACTTTCTTCAAGTGCTGTCGGCGTACCGACGACCAGGGTCGATTCGGCAGGCTTTGAGCGCCCTGCCACGGCTGGACACGGGCAATCCGGTACAATTCGATGGTGACCTGCCTTGGAGCACGCCACCGCTTACAAGAAACAGCACCTGATCTTTCGAGATCGTTGCATACATATTCGCATGCACGACTACGGTAGATTGGACGAGCCGCTCTTCGATAAAGCTTGTAGACCGCACGCTTCCGGCCACACTGCTAGATTGTACCGCCAGGTAATTATGTGCGATCCCGACGTCGTCGAAACCCGAGGCCTCTCGATCAGTGCAACCGCCGCCTGAGCAACGTTGAAGTGTCCCGGGGCTCTCTGCGGGTGTTTCGAAGAAGCGCAATGTCTTTTTCACAACACCCGAGTGGGCTGTGCACCTCAGCGCGTTTGCTTCCGGACAAACACACACGCTGCCCGGGCAATGCTTTTACAGAACTGGAAGGATAGATCGCTCAGCGCATTTCTGGCCTGACTCTTGCTACAGTCTACTTGTCACATTGTGCCTAACTTCAACTTGTTCAAACGCTCAGGAGACCTCTATGACTTTCCGTCCGCTTCACGACCGCGTCGTGGTCAAGCGCATCGACGCAGAAGAGAAGACCGCTGGCGGCATCATCATTCCCGACACTGCCAAGGAAAAGCCCTCCCAGGGCGAAGTCGTCGCCGTTGGCCCCGGTGGCCGCGACGAAGCTGGCAAGCTAATTCCGATCGACATCGAAGTCGGTGAGCGGGTGCTGTTTGGAAAATGGTCCGGCACCGAGGTCAAGATCGATGGGCAAGACCTGTTGATCATGAAGGAGAGCGACATTATGGGCGTTCTCACCGATGTGTTCTCCAAGAAGAAAGTCGCCTAATCCTGGGCTGGCACAGCTCACCCTCCTGAGGAGAGCCCACCGGGGCGCTGAAGGATGAATTAAACGGAACTGAGGGAATTCTCTATGTCAGTCAAAGAAGTCAAGTTCGGAGTAGATGCGAGGGATCGTATGCTGCGCGGCGTCGACATTCTCGCCAATGCCGTACAGGTCACGCTTGGTCCAAAGGGCCGCAACGTCGTGCTCGACAAGTCGTTCGGCGCGCCGCGCATCACCAAGGACGGCGTTGCCGTTGCCAAGGAGATCGAACTCGACGACAAGTTCGAGAACATGGGCGCCCAGATGGTGCGCGAAGTGGCTTCGAAGGCTGCGGATGCTGCCGGCGATGGCACCACCACCGCGACCGTCCTGGCCGCCGCAATCGTGCGTGAAGGCGCCAAGTCGGTCGCCGCCGGCATGAACCCGATGGACCTCAAGCGCGGTATCGACCTCGCGGTCGAAGCTGTCGTGGCCGACCTCGAGAAGAACTCGAAGAAGGTCACCTCGAACGACGAGATCGCCCAGGTCGGCACCATCTCGGCCAACGGCGATGCCGAGATCGGCAAGTTCCTCGCCGACGCCATGAAGAAGGTCGGCAACGAGGGCGTCATCACCGTCGAGGAAGCCAAGTCGCTCGAGACCGAACTCGATGTGGTCGAGGGCATGCAGTTCGACCGCGGCTACATCTCGCCCTACTTCGTCACCAACGCCGACAAGATGCGCGTTGAGATGGACGATGCCTACATCCTCATCAACGAGAAGAAGCTCTCCTCGCTGAACGAGCTGCTGCCGCTGCTCGAGGCCGTGGTGCAGACCGGCAAGCCGCTGGTCATCGTCGCCGAGGACGTCGAAGGCGAAGCGCTTGCGACCCTCGTCGTGAACCGCCTGCGCGGCGGCCTGAAGGTCGCGGCCGTCAAGGCTCCGGGCTTCGGCGATCGCCGCAAGGCCATGCTGCAGGACATCGCGATCCTGACCGACGGCCAGGCGATCTCGGAAGATCTCGGCATCAAGCTCGAGAACGTCACGCTCAACATGCTCGGTCGCGCCAAGAAGGTGATGATCGACAAGGAGAACACCACGATCGTCAACGGCGCCGGCAAGAAGGCCGACATCGAGGCGCGCGTGGCCCAGATCAAGGCGCAGATCGAGGAGACCACCTCGGACTACGACCGTGAGAAGCTCCAGGAGCGTCAGGCCAAGCTCGCGGGCGGCGTCGCGGTGATCCGCGTCGGCGGCGCGACCGAGGTCGAGGTGAAGGAGCGCAAGGATCGCGTTGATGACGCGATGCATGCGACCCGCGCGGCCGTGGAAGAAGGCATTGTTCCGGGCGGCGGCGTCGCCCTGCTCCGTGCCTCCGAGCAGCTCAAGGGCCTGCGCACACAGAACGACGACCAGAAGACCGGCGTCGAGATCGTGCGAAAAGCACTGTCTTGGCCGGCCCGCCAGATCGCGATCAATGCCGGCGAAGACGGTTCGATCGTAGTCGGCAAGGTGCTCGATAACGAGCAGTACTCTTTTGGCTTCGATGCGCAGACAGGCGAGTACAGCAACCTCCTCTCCAAAGGCATCATTGACCCGGCCAAGGTCGTGCGCATCGCGGTCCAGAACGCCTCCTCGGTGGCCGGGCTGCTGATCACAACGGAAGCGATGGTTGCCGAGCTGCCCAAGAAGGGCGGCCCTGGCCCCGCGATGCCTCCGGGCGGCGGCATGGGCGGCATGGACTTCTGATCCACCTTCTCAAGTTCTCGATGACATGCGAAACCCTGGCAATAATGTCAGGGTTTTTTGCATGGAGCGGCCGGTAGCCCGTTGCCAGCCCCCGAAGGTCCGGCCCATCGGCCTATCTAACGTGCGCAGCGGCAGGACCCCGATTCAAATTTCATGTGCTTCGCGACGACAGTACCGCGTCCGGTACGACGATGGAGCCGGCTATTTTGACGCACGAAGCTGCCTCTGCTCATCCAAATGTTCGAACCCTTGGCGTGCGGTAGACCCGGCGCCGCCTGCCCGCTTTCGACCTCCTTGCCCACTTTCTTTTCCTGTCGCGTAACTGGAAGCGACGAAATGCCTTTCGTGACGTTTCGCACTTACATCTTGTGGCCTAAGGGCTTGTTCGAACCCGGAGAACATTCTCAAAAATCACAAGGTATTTTGCGGAAAGTGCGCCGATTATTCTGCGCCTCATTTGGTCATCGCGGACGGCGCTCCCCTCAACTCCCCTGCTGCGGAGCTCGGGGCATGACATGCTTTAGAATGATCGCACACTAAAGTCGCAAGGCTTGCTTTGCGTCCAATCTATAGGGTATCCGATGGGAATGGTGGGGTGCTTTGCAAAAGAACTCGCCGGCGGGGCGGCCGCAAGACACTCCGGCCCTCGGCAATGTGCCTATACTGCGCCTGCATCCACACTATACCAATGTCTGGCCAAGGTAGCCTCTCGGATGAATTGGCATGAAACGCGGTCAGGATCATTGTGGTCTTATGGCCATGTACACCCAAGTTTACGCTCAATTCGGGGAGACGCAGGAACGCTTAGCTGAAGGGCATGCAACTGCACGATACTCCAGTTTCATCGCTGAGCTCAGTCAGCTGAATTTCGCAGACGCGGATGACCGCCGAGCCTTCCCTCCGACCCTACACAGCATCTTGGCAAGGCATGGACTGTTCGGGCTCACCGCACCAGGAGAGCACGGCGGATTAGCTCTCTCTTTGCAAGAGGCCATCGATCTCATCTCCGCCACGGCATCGTTCGATGTCTCCGCTGCGTCGACCCTCGTTATCCATAACTTCCTAGCTTTGCCCTGCATCGAAGCGGCATCGCACATACCCGCACAAGCCCATATCATTCGGGGTGCAACAAGCGGCGATCTCTGCGCTTTCGCTTTGACGGAGCCTGGAGCTGGTTCTGCCCCGAGACATATAGAGGCTGCGGCTTTCATGCACGAAGATAAAGTGCGTATCTCTGGCCGCAAAATCTGGATCGGCCTTGCTGACTGGGCTCGCTGGATCGTTTGCTTTGCGCGCGCGTCAGGACCCGATGCGAAAGGTCGGCTGGTTGGTGTACTCGTTGACAGACAGGCTCCAGGCCTAAAGGTCACGCACGAGCATCGTACACTCGGCCTACGTGGCATCATTCAGAATACCCTGGAGTTCCAGGACGTCGAGATGCCCCGTTCTTACGTGCTCTCTCGCGATCAAGACGGCTGGGGTGCGGCGGCATCTAGTATGAACCGCGGCCGCATCGGTGTGGCTGCTATGGGTCTTGGAGCCCTTGAGCGCGCTATCCAGGTAGCCGCCTCTTATGCAAGCCATCGTCGGCTTGGTAAACTACGCATGATCGAGAACAGTTACATCGAGCAGCTATTTGGACAGATGGTGCTGCGGCGGGAAGTAGTGAAGGCGATGCTAGCAGCATCCTGCCGACTTGTTTCAGCGCGCGGTGCGCCGAACGTCCACCTTGCGTCGGCGACGAAGGTTTTGTCCTCAGAGTGGTGCGGCCTTGTCGCCGATCAATGCGTCCAGCTGTTAGGCGGCCGCGGCTACGATGAGGGAACGCCTTTGGCCAAAATCTACCGAGACGCTCGCATCCTCCGCATCTTCGAAGGTCCGACTGAGGCGCTCCTATCGCATCTCGGCCGTTGCCTCCTCTCTAAAGCCACACGCGACGAAATAGCCGATCTGTTTCGGTCGATTGGGGCGGCATCAGTCCATGCTGCTGCAATTGACGAGCTCTCCGGGCTGAATGAGACTGACGGTGCCGTGCTGATCTATGCGGGTTGGCTCACCACATTGGGACTGGCAAAAGCTGTCATGTCTGCTGATTGCTTCTCAGCGTCAGATTGCGCCGCAGCGGCGGCTGACCTGGTCAGTTCTGAACTGACATCTCTCCGCACTCGCGTGCCGGCACGACAATCTGTCGAAACTCGCAGTCGGGCTAATAGGACACTCGCCACCTTTCTTCACGATGCGGCTTGCTCCATTCGCTCACCTGTCCTCACAGACGACTACCTTAAATTGGTGCAGTATGTCTGACATCTCCCGCATGTCCGACGTCCTTCCACGCGGTGGTTCCGCGCGCAGCGCGCAACTTCCGTAAGCGGAAGGGTCCGTGAAAACTGTCACGTCTACATGCGGCACGCGCTGCTATGAGGGCCTAACCTTCTCATTCCTGGCGGCACGCCGCGGCAGCGAAGGCTTTCGCGTTAAAGAGCACCCGATACCGCTCCCCGATCGGGGCTGGCGCTCGAGAAGGCTGAGCCGCCTCGATTCGCCACGCGCTGCAAACATCGATAGGCGTGGTGTGGTTTAAGCGTCCTGCTGCCACCTTCTCGCTGGCACATGGCATATGCGAGTTTTCACGACCTCTTAAAGGAGGAGCTTGCGTCTGTACTCAGCGATACTTTTAAGTCAAACTTCCGCTAGGCGGGTGGCGGGGTCAAGACGGGAGGGCTTCCCCCGCACAGGCCGCTTTCGCTTGATGCATGGCGTCGGGTTCGTCAGGTTTCGGAAAGCTCGCCCGTCTACATCGATGTTGAAGTTAGCAGCACGTGGTAGGGACAGCGCTTGCCCCGAGTATGCGTGGGGATTTTGGCGCCGAGTCACGTTTCTGCTAACTTCAACCAGTGGTGCGGGCGTGGCAGAGAGAACATCTGATACATCCAGTCCGACCAGCGCCGAGTCGCGCCCGCGCTGCTTCCGACGTGAGACTGGGATCAGATCCACACTACCGGGCGGCGGTCTTCCAGATCAAGCTCAATGCCCGCATGCGCTCGCTCCGTCGAGGAGAAGGATCTCACCTCGCATTATTCGGCAAGTAAGTTCTCAAACGTAGTCCAGCTCGGCGAAACAATTCGACCGTGAGGCTTGGAACGACGCAGTGCATAGTGTTGTCACTGAGTTAGATCGTGGCTCAGATTTTCACCAAAGCCGGACGCTACGGGAAGTGCAGCGACGCAACAAGGCGCGGGAGCTCGTGGCGAGTGAGGACTCCGTTTGGGCGCCGGTGCGACTGCATGCGGTTGTCGTCGGCTGCAGCTATTTGGTTGGCGAATCAGTACAGAAGAGCTGGCGAGGATTCCGAAGCAGTCGAACTACAGCTTGTGCCAGCTCTGTGGATGACTGGTCACCGACCTTGGCCCTGAGCGCGATTGGCCGGGCATCGGAACCCACACGAGGAAGTTAGCCTAACGGGCCCTCGATCCTGCTCGAGTGCAAGGGCTTTGAGGCGGCGAAGACGCTGGCTCACGAACTTGGGTGATCGGACGACCTATATCACCTGAACATTCTCCCCTCTCTGCACTACTTCCAGAGAGCTTCCGTCGAGAGCACCGATCCAACATCCGAAGAACCGCGTCGAGTGCACCATCTAGGCGACGTGGCTGTCCCGCACCGGCCGATGAGGTTCCGTGCGGGGGCATCGGGTAAGGTCCGTTGCAACCTAGGAAGTCCTCACGTCACCCTTTGTGTGACGACAGTCGATATGTACATTTTGTTCGGGGGGCTCCTGTAGCGCTCCGCAAGACTCTTGAATAACTCTCCGACCTCATCTGACGGAACAGAAAATTCCCCATAGTTAGGATCAAAGAGGGTCGTCGTTCCATTCGACGTCACTGTCGCAATCATGTGGGCGCCACCTGCAGCGAAACGCAAGCTTACCAAATACATGGACGCATCCTCGGTGAGCTCCTTCACGATCTGGTCAATGCACGAAGATGTATCAAACCTATATCGCGTCTCTTCAGCAGACGGCTCTAAGCCAGCGTCGCGTAACGTTGTGCTTTTTGCCTGGAGGTTGTGAGACCCTTCCGCGCCATCGTTTTTCAATTGAGCCTTCAGCTCTTCGTACTGTTCCTGCCGACTTGCCGCTGAGCGGTGCTTTTCAGTGTCCGGGAGCAGAGCCCTCATTCGAGATGACGGGCTGCTTGGGAGGTTAAGGAGCCACTCCGCTACCAATCCAACACAGATTCCGTTGACATTGGCTTCGGGCAGTTCAGCAGTCCTGTAATCGAATAGAGCGCGGACAGGGCTATCGGCAGAGGATAACTCCGAGCTGGAGGACAGAGAGGAGCTGTGGCGCGAGTTGCTTGGACTATAAACGATTGACTCTGAGGTATGTGGCTTGCTGAAGCAGAGCCCCATTCTGTCGATCAATTCGCCGGACGGCAGGCTCTCTCGTCGCGCGACTTCAGTGAGTGTTTGCGCAAATTCGCTACTGTCTTCGGGCTTGATCGATCCGTCGGCTTGATCAGCGCGTGTGTATTGGCCATCGAGTCGATTATACATGCTGGTTCACCTGCTTCTTCGGCGCACGCGTCCTCAGGGAGAGCGCGCTGCTTACATCTTGCTGCGGATGATATCGCAGCAAACTGACGAAGAGCTGACCACCAACAAGCCTGGGGAAGCTACCGCTGCGACGGCCAATTGGTTGCACGACAGTGCCACTCACGAGCGGGGCTGCAGGTGTGAGGCAGTGGCCGAACGGCTAGTTACTCTTGCACACTTACGGAGGGCGAGCTTGGAATTGCAGATGCAGTCAGGATGATGGCTACCGCTGGACAGCGCGACCGTCGGTTTGGTGGTCGATCTCACCTTTATCGTGTTGCGCCGCTCGGTCGGCACAACTTCGCCTCCAAGAGTGCGCAATTCGCGTCCCCGTGATCGGCCATCGGCCAGTGAGATGCTGTTGTTGCCGCTGACGTACCTTCAGCACAGATCCGAAAACCCGGTTTGAACACGAGTTACGGTTTTGTTCACTCTACAACAAGTGGCGCAGACATTTCTCTCCCCGGTCAGTGTGCCGTTAGCCGCTCGTGTTTAACGGCGGCATTTCAGGTTCAGCCCGCCTGAACACTGCAACAGTCGAGCGAGCCCGACATACACCCGCATGTGACACGTCATTTCGGGAAGCCGAACCGGTGCCTGTGCACCCGCTCGACCACACCTTGCTCGCATTTTGTTAGCTCAGCCCGTCATGCTGTCGCGTTCATTCGCGCGAACAACGTTGCCGCATCTGAGGGACTTAATCCAACGACGCCTACGAAGCTCGGGGACGGCATCGGAATGTCTCGATAAGTGGGTCTCCACAAGTGAAGGCAATATCGGCTGTTATTCACGTACTTTGAATGTGGCGGATGCAGTTGCATGACGCACTCTTCTTCATCCCAGAACAGGTCTTTCACAAAGCACATCTCGTCCCAGTTCGGACAACGCCGCGGGGTCGAAACAGCGACATGCTCCCAGCCAGGACGGACGAACGCACTTATCTTGAGCTCACACCCACAAGGCCCCTGCACAAGGAACAGACCGGAAGGGCCTGACCCTGGAGCAGTAGCGAACCGGCCGTGTTGCACGCGGCCGGCCTCCAGCTTGTCTATCATCTGCGCTCGCACGCCCGCCCCTTTGCTTCTCGGATAGCCCTGAAGTCTACGTAGATGACGCTGTCTCGTAACAAGTTAACCTGCTCGGTCCTCGGCCCAACGTTCCTAAACCAATCTACAGCGCGCCATCCGCGAAAGCCGTAGATGTCTATCATCACTCACTCTCCTCTGATTATTCCTCTAAGACGTATTGCGCCATCGGGCCGCCGGTTGTCTGAGCGTGAGCGGTACCACTATCTGCACGTAGGGCGAATCGAGCCGGCGATTGCACCTGCCGCTACTTATGTAAGTCCATCATTAAGTCTCTCCGAGGCGAAACAGTTTGTCATCGATGCCAGGCAGTATTCACTGCTCATCGCCGGCAGAACCGCACATCCCGCATGAGCGGACGAAATCGGCGACTCTTGACGCGTCACCTCGTCTTCAATGAATTGGTCTTCATCATGGCACGCTCCCCTGTTGGCGACGACATCTAGATCTCATGATGCTCGCAAAAACCAGTAGTGGCACCAGATAGATCGGGGTTACATTGCTGCTTCGCGAGAGAGTACTTGATCACTCGACGGCCTCCTCGCCAAGGCTGAACAGGCCTAATGCGCCATTTATGTGAAATTGGTTCAGTTTTATGGCTTCCAAATCGGCACACACATAGCCGCGGACGCCGGCATGCTCCGTTCTTCCAAATGAACCATCCGGCGGATCGCCTGCTATCTTGGTCGTAAGCTAACGGTCAGAAACTATGATTAGTCGATCTCATCGACTGCAACTGCGAATGTCGCCCGATTTTTCCGCATCACTGAGCTGCAGCTCCTAACACGTTGTCTACGGCATGGCGCTCGCGAACCGCTCATCCTTTGCCGCTAATCCGGGTGTTGTTTCCGACATGAATGTCGCGACTCAGACGTCGCATAACGGCTCCGTGTCACCAACCCACCGCATCAAAAGCGCTGCAGACACTTCTACCTCGTGGCATGTCGCTTGCTGTGCTGACAGAACGCGACCTCGCTGTAGCGAGGATGCACGAGCAATGAATCGGCCGAATCGTCGCCGCAACGAACATCGGTTCTGATGCACCATGAAAAGAGGACTGCTAACTTATGAGTGATAGGGGGCATGCAAAGCTTGGCATTTTTCTGTTCACCGGCGCTCAGCGCAATGAAATGACACATTGGCGCGCAACAAAGCGCCCAACGATCAAGCATTTCGGCGCTGATCGTCCCTCCCGGCGAGCCCAGAAAAGGTGGAACTTGTGGCCTCTGGCCGCACTCCTCATAAACGCGCTGCTTTGGGCCGGGATCTACTTAGTCATCGCAGCGTTCTTCTGAAACACTCTCGCGCATGGCAACCGCGCGATGGACTTCTGGCGCCTCTCGCAACCGCGGGTCGCCACGGCTGCGAACAAACTGATGCCAGGGCGCTTCGCGCTGCTACCTGGACATAGAGTGCGGCTGCTCCGGCGGGTGCAAAGGAAATGTCGACGCATGACCCAGATGCCTCGAATTAGCGACACTGATGTGCCGCTGCAGCGCGACGAAGTGCCAAATTGACCTGTAGCAGCTCAACCGTCCGCGGCGAGTGGGATCCGGGCTTGCAAGTGAGGCGCGACGGATCGACTGCAAGTGAGGACTAGTGGCCGTATTGCCCTTATGTGAAAGTTCGCTTTCGAGAAGCTGACGAAACAAGGTGACCTGAGGAAACGTTTGGCAGGCGGCCGGCTCGGCCCTCACGTGCGTGTGGCATAGGACGGTCAGGC
The DNA here is from genome assembly GCF_044909005.1 of Bradyrhizobium sp. USDA 223. NCBI lineage: Bacteria > Pseudomonadati > Pseudomonadota > Alphaproteobacteria > Hyphomicrobiales > Nitrobacteraceae > Bradyrhizobium > Bradyrhizobium sp. USDA 223. The sequence continues at coordinate 632,355 of NZ_JBIYDR010000001.1, read as the reverse complement.
GCCTTGCCTTCTGGCTCTCTCAACGCACCGTACAGGCGGCATTGACTTGCTTGCTGAGCGATACATACCTAGCCATTGCGTCGGCTAGAGATCGACAGGCTGAGGCCTTCTGGACCGTAGCAGCTCTTGCTCAGACTACGTATCGTCCTCATTCTTGCGCATCTGCCACACGTGGGCACGCCACGCCAACTTGTCGTACTCCAAGGCAATCTTAAGCAGCCTGTCTTTGGCTTTTCCGTCAATGAGCGCTGCCGCTTTCTTTCGCGTTGCTTCCGCGCGGCCTCGCCAGTGATCGGGCTGGTACAGTTTACTTTTCGGATTCATGCCGAGAGCATGCAATCCGTAGATCAAGGAATTGCGACACCGACGCTCCGTATTATCACGTAGGAGCGACGCTCGTGCCGCCGGCTGCCGAAGCAGTCAGTCCCAGTCCACAGCAATCATTCAGATACGACTGAATGCGCATTGCAGACGATGCTCGTACGATGGATGCACAGTCACCGACAGCTTCAGACCATTGCTCCCACCAAAAGACTTGAATCGCACGCAGCGTTAGATTGTAGGGTTCTGGACAGGTGTGGATCACCTCTGACAATCAGTCGAGTCCTGACAGTTCACGAGCATTGGGAATGCCTCAAACATCTACAATCGCCCGGGACGACCGAAGAGAGAGCCTAACATCATCCAGATGCGAGCCGGCCCGCGATTCATCGAATGCTATTCCTCTTTCTGCTGGACGTAATCGCGCGTTACGACGTCTGCGCGACCCGACTCCGATCAACGCAGACTCCGCTGACCCGACGCAAGACGGAACCTACCTCACAGATAACCCCGCCTAACCTCTTCCCATAAAGTGGAACAGAAGCGCGATGACACCAAACATTGTCTCAGCGCGCCATAATGGTCGCTCTTGCAAGGCCGAATGCATCATCAACAACGACATAAACACATCTGGCCCCCCCTGATCTCTATGCTTCGCCAGAGCTGGCCAGGGCCGCGTCGAGCCGACATCGTGGCGAGTCCGCCGTCACTCATCCGCCGGCGATTAGCTGACCATAGTACCTCAGGTCATCTCACGCAGACTCAAGAACGCCTCGAGGCATCGAGGCATGCAGTGGCTGCACAATCACAGCAACTCCAAGACGTTCATCTGGTGCGTCGGCGCAACTGCTCGTACCTCACCTCTTTCGTAAGGCTCTGCCGGTATGGAAGGTGCCGTTCCCGTCGTCCCAGACAAATGACGAGCTCCGTACAGTGAGAACGGCAAACGTAGAGCAACGAGCTTGCAAACAGCTAAGCAGATCCGTCTGTTTCCCGGTTTGCAGGTGATGCGTTCCGGGCAGCAAAAACAATAATCAGCTCCTCCGAACTGAAGAAATGTCATGGTTCAAAAACAACGAATTCAGTCGGCTCTGCGCCTCAGACTCTACTACCGCGATATCGCCCTCGGCCTGGCAATGGCAACTGTAATGATTGCGCCGGTCAACGCGCGTGATCGAACGCCGACCGCAGAAGAGAAAGAGGCCTGCATGGGAGACGTGTTTCGCCTTTGTAGCAGTCACATACCAGATCGTACCGCTATTACTGCCTGCCTCAGATCCAAGCAAGATCGTCTCAGTCAGCAATGTCGCTACGTGATCTCCGGGCGGGACATCGGCAATAAGAGCAGCGGATCGAAGTGAAGATGCTGCGAGCTGTCCGTCCGACTCCTCTCCAGAAGTCGTCCCAGCTTGACGTGCAGCACGTCACACGAGGGTTCGCCGAACGGCTCACCACCTCATGCGGGGCCGGTCAACGGACGCGTCCATCGCTCCTTGGAGGCTGTCATGCGCAGGTTCATTATAGTGAGGTGGGGTCATTTTGTAGAGCCAGCTAAGCTCAGCCTGGAATTGGCATCGATTATATTCATAGCACGCGCGGAGGCCGCTCTGCGGCTCCGCCACAGCGGCACCGGAAAGCGAGGCCTTGTGATCCGGCCGGAACATCGACGGCAAGCGGGCGCGAGACAGAGCTATTATCCTCGCATCAAGCAACTCAGTGCTCTGACTAGCCGCCGATGTCCTCTCGAGGGCACCATCGAATGGAGAAAGCTTGACCCTGACGTAGCGTCAGGTTGTAGCGTCGCCACGGATGCCACGTTCATCCGACTGCCCGCCTCAAGGACTCGTGCGGCATAGCGAGTGCGGATAGACCGGCAGCTGCACCAGGGCCCCCGGTTGCGAAGACGCGTGTGGCTGAACGGACGGACGCTAGATTGGATAAGGAACGTGTAAAGTTCGATGGAACCGCTTAAATCGATCATCGGCAAAGTTGCCACCGGCGCCACTCTGACCCGCGAGGAGGCCGCGTCAGCGTTTGACAGCATGATGTCCGGCGACGCAACTCCCTCGCAAATCGGTGGCTTGTTGATTGGGATGAGGGTCCGAGGGGAGACGATCGAAGAAGTCACGGGCGCCGCATCCGCAATGCGAAATATACTGCCCACGGTCGAGACGCGATGTGACCCCATGGATATCGCTGGCACGAGCGATACCTTTATGTGTTCGCTCAACGTATCGACGTGCGCTTCGTTCATCGTCGCCGGGGTCGGCGTTCCCGTCGCCAAGAATGTCAACCGCGCGGTATCTTTGCGCTCAAGCACCGCAGATGTGTTGGCGCGCCTCGGCGTAAAGGTCGATCTCAAGCCTGAGGCGATTGCACGTTGTGTGCACGAAGCCGACATTGGCTTCATGTTTGCGTCACCCGACTATCCGGCGATGCAGCGCATCAGGCAGATCCGGAGCGTACTTGGAACCCACACGATGTTCAATCTAATCGAGGCTCTGTCGAATCCAGCCAGGGTCAAGCGGCAGATCCTTGGAGTGTTCACTCCCGAATGGGTGCAGCCTCTGGCGCACGTCTTGAAGAACCTTGGTGCCGATTCGGTATGGGTTGTTCATGGCTCGGACGGGCTCGATGAATTATCCCTCACCGACACAAGCTTTGTTGCTGCGGTTGAGGCGGGTACAGTCCGCACGTTCGAAGTCACGCCGGAGGACGCCGGGCTCCCCCGCTACCGCGCCGATGCGCTGGAGTGCAGTGATGTCGAGGCTCATGCCTTTGCGTTACAAAAAGTGCTTGATGGCCTGCCAGGTCGTTTTCGTGATGCCGCCCTTCTGAATGCGGCGGCCGCACTGGTGGTGGCCGGGCGGGCCTCGAACCTACAGGAAGGCGTGGCGCTTGGACAAGAATCACTTGATCGGGGCGCTGCAGCCGCTCGATTGAATCGCTTGATCGCGGTTTCAAACGCCTGACCTCCGAGCTGGTTGATGCCGCATCCTGGCGATCAATAGTGCAGCTTACGCGCGAGAAACCTGTTGCAGCCGCGAATGCGCGTTAATTGTGCCGATTTCTCATGGAGCGCCCGCTTGCGCAAGTCCTTGTCAAAACAGCTCCGCGCTGAACACTCAGCCCGACAGCCAACATTTGGTGCACTAAAGGGTGTTCGAGCCCCGGTTGCTGAGGTGAGGACCCGCGACGAAGCGTGCGCAACGCGCCAAAGGAGACGATCGAAGATGGCCTGGCAGAGGATTGAAACACTTGGAACTATCGCAACGATAGAACACATCATTCGGAAGTTTCGGGAATTGATCGATACAGATAGCTCGATCCCGCCGGAGCTGCGGCGTGCGCTGCACGAGACGCTGGATGGGCATCTTCTGGAGGCAAAGCGGCGTGTTCTCCTGAGAGAACATTAGGTCCGGATGCCGTTTACACACGGAGAGACACTGGCAGGCCGGCGTTGCGCTCTATGCCCACGCTCAAAAAGCTTGCGGCCAAGCTTGGCTTCGAGCTGCTCGCTCGTTCAGCGGTGATTCCGATGGCGATTGCTCAGCGCCGCTCATCTCGCCGCGGACTGGCCATCGATGGTGATGGCCTGCATACGCACCCTGACCAACTCTACATTTCGTCCAAACTGGCCGACTGGGGTCATGCGTTGGACACGCCGCCGGCGCGTTCGCCGGATCGCTCCTCCAAGGCCTAAGCCACAAGCTTCCCCCTCAGGGCAGCGCTGAATGCTTGCGACACCAGCCCCTCGGGGGCCCTTCTTCGGGCAGCATGAGCTTGGCCACGTTCTCATTGGCCCGCAAAAAGGGGCTTGAATCTGACGTAACGTTAAATCGTAGGCTCTTGAGGTGTTACCTACATGGGTGTGAAGGACTTCGGATGCCTCAGCTGGTCAGATCCGCGGACCGGTCGATGGTCATGCTCCTTATGCCCGATGGCCCATCGGTCGAGAGGGCTTTGCAGCGAGTTCCGATTGCGGCGCTAAGGGTAGCACGTAACTTTCAATGGTGGGGCATTTCGGATCTGGACGAAGTGGCGGTCGCGTACCGCCCCGGCAGAGAGCCGATAACGACAGAATTGATCGAGGTAGAACTCAATCCGAAGCACCTAGTTGGCGCTGCTTTCCTGAAGCTGACGCAAGCCCCTCCTCTGGCGCAGCAGCGCACAAAATCAGTTCGCCGAACCCGCTACCTTCAAGCTGCTTTCCCGCACGTGGCGTCTCGATCGCGCAAAGGTGTGACAGATGGTGGGCCTGCGCAGGTTTTCGAAGTGACTCGGCGTCTTACTCCGCGTGACGTTATTGCATGGCATGCTGGAGCAGCAAGTTGAAACACCCGGACGGCCTTAAGAAGGTTCTGTTAGTTGATCATATTGAAGGTCAGTGCCGCTGCATCATTGGTTTCAAAGACGGAGATATGAGAGCGGCATAATGTGCGGCGAGTCTGTCTATCAAAGGCGCGGCAAGAAACACTCTTCGTGGTGCGCCTATCACTACCGACAGATGCACACGACCGCAGCAGAGCGGTCGAGCGAAGTGAGTGATCAATCAGCAGATTTCCCTCAAGCAATAGCCATCGTTCGCAACCCATGACAGTCATCAAAAGCCGGGTTCTACCAAGGCCCTATGATCATAGCCTCTACAAGGGCCAATTAGAAGCATATGACTGTGGCCTCGCCAGGCACTCCTGGCTTCCGTTGAGCCGCATCGGCACAAACACAATGTGCGGACCTGATGCAGATGAATAGCGAACTGGATTTCTCCACCTTGGTCGAGCAAAAAGCCACGTGTACTCCTGACAAGACCGCAATCCATCTCGAACGGAAGACGCCCGGCTATGTCATCCTCAATCGACGCATCGAGCGGATCGCTCGCGCCTTCGAGAGCCAGTTTGGTGTCCAGAGAGGAGGCCGAATCAAGATGCCTCGCCTCGCAGGGGACCTTGGACGCTGCGACGCAGATGAATCTTTTCCGCTTCACGACGGCAAATCAAGACTCGGTTACTTCCGCCGAGAACGTCTACCTAGCGAAAATAAAGCGGGTGCTTACGTAACATCCAGATGTAGCCAAATGCGGCCGGTCGGTCGAGCCGATGCGCGCTGGGTAGAAGTACCGGTTGCTTATATGACCAAGCGACTGGGGCGCGAGATCGGGGCAGACGCGCTGATCGCACATGTTTGGTCAAAGTCCGTTTTAGCGCACCGCGCGAAATCATTTCACACGAAGCATTCCGAACACCGCGCTAGGCAACTGCCAGCGCTTTTTCTGAAGCGAATAGCCACGCGACCGAGCTATCAATTGAGATCGGCAGATCGGAGACGGGCCGTTCTCTCCCGCTACATCGCAGGTGACATCGAGACGGCGCAAACTCTCCCTGTCTCAGCGACTTACTACGGGGTCGCAAGGCTGTCATGCTTGCCATGACCAACCCATCCTGATCAAGTCCAGATGCCCGGAGGTCGCGAATGCCGCGGATCCTAATTATGAATGCCGGTACGCCTCAGATGTCGGGCGCCCATCTAACAACGGCTCAACGTTCGCTGGCCGCCAGCTCGGCATACCGTTCAGCGTGGTTTGCTCAGGAGGGCGATCTGATCGTCTCCCCGGTAGTGATCCCGGCGGATCTGTTATCCTTCATTGGCGCGACGCTCGATTTCGATGCATCGAGTCTTCGCCTTGTTGTCCCTGCGAGCCGCCAATCGACGATCCTCGATGATTGCACGTTGCTGTCCCAGCCCGTTGTCGAGCGGCTCAAAAGACATATTCGTCAGAAATCCGCCTGGCGATTGTATCCCTGCTACTTTACTGAAGGTGTCGCACGCTTGGCGGCCAAACTCGGCATATCGAAGACCGGGGACGACTTCGCTCTGCAGCGCGGGCCTGATCTTTTGAACCGCAAGAGCCACTTCCGTCAATTGGCAACAAGCGTCGCACTTCCGCTCCCTCATGGATGTGTCGCGACGGACCCAAATGGACTATTCAAAGCGGTCACTGCCCTCAAATCCGAGACCGGCAGGGTCATTGTAAAGTTGGATAATGGAGCTGGAGGAGTCGGAAATGTCATCTTGACCGGCAGCAAAAGCGATCCGCTACCTGGAGCCAGAGATACTCGGATGATTTCGTGGCCGTCGCTTGATCCTGACGCGCTTTACTCTGAGATCACAACAGCATCGTGTAAGACGCTGGTCGTGGAATCATACCACTTGGCCCGATCTTTGTTTTATCTCGAGTATGCAATCCAGGATGATGCATCAATCGGTTTTATCAACAGTGGAAACATACGCCTGCATAAAAGCACAGATCGGTCCGAACGGGCTCTCACCTGGACGGGGCTTGAGCTTCCAAGCGACCTGGAGAACGAGCAATGGTTGACTGCGCAGGAGCATGCCTACCGATTTGTGGCACTAGCGAGAGACCTGGGCTATCGCGGAATGATCAACATCGACGCCATTTTCACAAAAGATGGACGGTTGCTGTTCAATGAAGCGAACGGCCGCTGGGGTGGCGGATCGGTGTTACACAACATTGCGATCCGGCTGCTCGGCTTCGACTATTCCAGCCGCAACGTTATTCTATCTGTAAGAAATGTGCGATCGCCATCCTTTCAAGCGGCGCATGATCGCTTCTTCAAAGAAGGATTCCTATTCGACCGCACACGTAAGGCGGGCGTGATCCCGCTTGCCGCCGACGAGGAGGCTGGTACCGTGGAGTGCGTTGTGATTGCGCCCGACAGGACCGCGGCCCACGATCAGCAACACCGACTTTTGAGTTCCTAGCGAGAACATCTTCACACGCTCAATTCACTGCCCCGTTCCAAAGCAGCGCTTTCTCAGCCCCTAGATAAAAGGAAGCAAAGTCAGAGCAAATGGGTTCGGCGCTGCGGCCGGCTGCTCTCGCTTCAACGCCGGACACGGCGAGAGGCTAGGCTGTGATCACTAATGCCAAATGTCGGATCCAGATCGTGCCCTGCGCGGGACATATTTCTCGCCCAGCTGACCGCTCGCTGCAACGGGCTATCCTGCGCAACGGCATCGGCCAGGCGCATTGCGTCCATCAATCCCACGTTGCAGAATATTAGAGTCATGCTCAAGCGGCTGCGCTTGCAACCAGTGATTTTGCAAGTGAAACACCGCGGAACCGATCTTCGGGTGAGGGTTATGGCGAGTGAGACCTTCGTCAACCGGCTGATCGCAAAGCTGAACAGCGATGCCTGGCCTAGAGCTCTTACGCAGATGCTCATTGAGGCTGCCAACACCAGTAGCATACTTCTGACCAGCTGAACTGTGCCACTTATTTTCCTTGATGATAGTCGACTTGCATACTCTCAAGAGGTCGGTTTCATCGGCGGAGGGATTCGCCTGGCTTGCGACGATGCGTGTCCGCCCGCGAGGCGCGCAGACGACGGAGTGCGGCAAGGATGACCCGCTCGCCCGAGTTTTGAACTCTGCTGCATCGCTGCCAGTGTCGTAGACACGCGGCTATGCCCTTCTTCTGGTCCTACGCGAGCCATCGTCCAAATCTCAGAAGAGAGTCCACATCAGGCTTGGCAGTACGCTCCTTGAACCCGGCCCTGATGCGTGCCCGGCCTTGACAGCTCGATAAGAGACGCATCTCGAAACGCGAGAGGCTCGCCACTACCGCTTGCGAAAACCCAGGCCGTCCGGGATACACCATCGCGCAGCGCCGACGCGCCTCCCTGGTCTCACCCTAGCGACGAAGATGGCCACAATCACCGAGCAATCTTTGCTCGGAGGCGCGTAGTGGCCTATACATGGATCAATGTTAAGCAAGGCTTCCGACCAGAATTGTCGCAGACCTTACGACGAACAGCTGACCACAAGATGAGAAATGTAATAAGTTCCCGGAGAACTCGCCCGCCACCCGATTCTCAGAGAACCATATTAGGCGCGCTACCTCATAGCCGAGCGCCAGAACTTTCGATGATCCGGCGGTTCGCGCCGCCGCGTTTTGAACAGAAGTAGACGAGAGATCGGCGCTCCCCGCTCGACACCGGCTTTACTTCATGCCGGACCTTACAGGTTGTGACAAGCACGGCGCCAAATGGCGGTCGGAATACGTGCTGTTCGTGCCTAGTAGGATATACCACGAACTCCCCCCCGTCGAAGTCTCTCGCTAGCTGCACAATCACCGAGTACTCGAAATCCGGATCACTCTCCGCATCCAAATGGATGCCAACAAAGGACCCGGGCGGCATACGATGCATTTGGCATCGGCGAACCACGTAATCTGAGGATGCCCCGAAGATCTGTCTCAGCGCGAAGCTGCGGTCTTTACTTTCAATTAGCTCCATGATCTGCCCTGAAGCTGTACCACTCACGTTGCTAGGCCTGTGGCCGGGTGGAGCTACCCTCACGCGCTTCACAAAGACGCTGTGGAAGTCGCCGGCATCTCCCTCCCGCACTTCTTCTTCCGGAATCTCAGCCTGCAGCTGATCGATCTTGGCCAAGTCGGCTTGGGTGAACAATATCTGGGGAGCGATTACGGCCGTCCCCTTTACCAACAGCTCTACGCGGTACTTTGTCAGCACTTCTTCTGAAAGCAGGCGGGATTTATCACTCATTGTGCGCGCCATGCGAGCTCACTCCTTTGATCTTCGAAGCAGGACTCCGGGTCCTGGTGCATTGAGACGAATGCTTGCTCCCAATGCTCGCCATCGAACTCGGTTATTCTTACGCGTGCGATCGTGCTTCTATCCAGGCATCGAATATTCACGCTGAACCCGGATGGGTTCGACCTCGGCCTATAGAATGGCTTTACCCCACAGAGCCGGCAAAACGTATGCCGAGCAATGTTCTTGTTGAACTGATACGTAGTGAGAAATTCTTCACCGCACTCGATGCGTAGCTTATCGCCAGTTACGAGCAAGTGGATAAACCCAGACATTTGACAAATCGAGCAATTGCATCGAACTCCAGAGAGCTCTCGCGGCGCTCTGACGTAGAACTTGATAGAGCCACAATGGCAACGGCCATGATGTTGGATCTCCGAGTGATCATCTCCCGTGCGCGCCGCAATTCCGATGAGATCGCGGCACCACTGGACGCTGATCCGATAGGCTCTAAAGAATTCATCCAAAAAGCGACCACTACGGTCAGGCTGCACAAGTTCACCAATCAGCCGGCCTGTCATTTCTCCGTGGTACTTCTCCGCGGGATCTTCTCCGCCGACATGGCTGCGAAAATACTCAAGATCGTCCGGCTGCGCTTTAAAGGTTTTGGCCAGAGTGGTCCACAGCGACTGGATCATGTCCGCAGCATGTAGCTCAAAAGCTACCATGTAAGCGCAACGAACGAGGGAGTCTTTCGAGGACAATCCGGCATAGAGAGAATGCAGGTACTGCTTCGTCCTAGAGCTATAGTTGGGCAGTATTGCTCGGCCGAGTAGTTGGGAGGCATCCTTTTTCAACAGGTTGGAGTGAAAGTTTTTCGTCAACAGAATATCCGGTAGCGCGGCCTTGCCCCCCTGGAGAATTCGGCCATGGCCACCGGTCTCATCCCAACAGATAAAGTTCGCGACCACGCTGGTCAGCTCAATGTCTCTCGCAATATCCCGATTGTGATGCATTGCATCAAATATGAGGTCCCTTTGGGACCCCGCCTGCAGGTACGGGAACGCCTGTGACATCGCCAGATATTCGGGCAGCAGACTGGCTACCTGATCTTCGGACATCTGCGCGGCGAACGGATGCGGGCCGAACAAGGCTCGCGCTTGCTCGGTCAGGTACTCGCAGCATATCTTCGGAGGCTGATCCGCTGCAGATCGAGACGCTTGAGATGTCATGTGACCCCTGCAGATGAGAAGCGAACGGTCCCTGACGAAGCAACTTCGTGTCCGGGCCAACCATTGACCGTCCTGGGTTTCATCGGCTTCGAAGGGCCAATGATCGCGTTCACCTTCCAGGCGAACTTTCGGTAGTTTCCTTCGCGATGGCAGACAGCGCCATGCTCAGTCCAACTCATGAGCATTGAAGGAATGCGTTCATTATTGGAGCGGCGGGAATCCGGTCGGATTCCCGTCCACGAGCAGTCCGACGCCGCAACGCCCGCCACGACCAGCATTCGCGCGGAGACTCATAATGGATACTGCGCCGCCCACGCCATTTTGATGCTAATGTCGCGTGCGCGAGTGGCGTGCCTGGCCGCTCGGCGCGCTTGCAGCTTTCGCGATGTTGGGCGAATGGATCAAAGCCTCGCGGTTGCTGCTCCCGCCATTTCGTCGAACCGCTGTCAGCCTGGGACAGAATTGTAGTCTCCAATTTGTACCTATGATGCTCTTAAGGCCTTTGGACGCTGGTGTCATACCGCTGCTGGCGGCACAAAGCATCTCACAGAGACCCTCGCCCGTTCTTCGCGTTCGCGATGACCGCCTCTAAGTTCTTGGTGGCTCACAGCAATCATCATGCCAACTGTTGAATTCGCTCCGTAAGATCTGACCAGGTTGATAAAACGGTCGTGACGCCTCCTCATTGCGAGTGTATCGAACTTGCCTGCGCGCCGCTGTCAGACAGCAAACAGCGAAGAGCCAGCGGCCGCTCACATGCGTACAGGTCTGCTCAATCGCGGAGATTGCTTCAAAGGCGACGCATAGGTTGACTCTGCGCTCCGAAGCCAGCGACAGCGCTTTGTGCGTGCAGACGGCAGCGCTAGTATGGTGACCCGGGTCGCTGACTATTCAGTCTTGGCTCGTGCCCGTTACGTGAGAAGCAATGGCCTTCCACGACCTCCAACACGGCCGAACGGGACCCTGGAACATGCGCAGGCCCCTTTGTCTGTGCCCCGACAATCCCGCGCGACTCCGTTGGAGCATAACGTGGTCTACGGAACATGCGGCCCCGCTGCTCGCGAGATCGACGGATACCATTGGCAGACGCTATTGGTAGCTGGCCGAGATGCGTCGCCACATGTTGTGCGCTCTCCGACACGGGTGCGCCGTTGATACATTCCTCGGGCGTATCCACTGTCATGGCCTGGACTCTCCGGATCGAGCGTCACGAGCAAGTGCCGCAAGATCGGGTTCGAGCTTCGGTTGAAGCGAGAAAATTGCGTCTATCAACGCCTGCGCCGGTTGCTCAGCGGCCTCAACCAGCGCTGCCCTCTCGGCCCGCGCAGAGGGAGCGAACACACGCTTAACGACCGTCGGCGAGCCCTTGAGGCCGCAGTTGGAGGTGTCTTCGACACCGGCTTGTTGCGCGCTCCATTTCACGATTTGGGCACGCGCGGCACGCAAGGCATCCGCCATCGCGCCGCGCCGGATCTGATTCGTCGCCTCAAGCATGGTGATGAGGCACGGCAATTTGGTTTGCAACACCTGCACACCACCTTCGCAGCGTCGTTCCACTTCAATCGTTTGAGCGGCGAGGTCCAAGGATCGGATCTTCGCGACGTAAGTTAGCTGCACTACGCCCATTCGCTTTGCGATGCCGGGCCCAACCTGCGCAGTATCGCCGTCGATGGTCTGCTTTCCCGTGAAAATGAGATTCGTCGGGCGATAGTCCTTACCGATTTTCCGGATGGCGGTTGCAAGTGCATACGTTGTGGCCAGTGTGTCGGAGCCCGCAAAGCAGCGATCGGTGAGTAGGACGGCGCGATCAGCACCATAAGCCAGCGCCTTTCGCAAGGACTCTTCTGCCGATGGCGGTCCCATGGTAAGCACGGTAATTTCGCCGCCGAATCGATCGCGCACCTCCAGCGCGGCCTCGAGCGCGAAGAGGTCATATGGGTTGATGATGGTCGGCACTCCCTGGCGCATGATTGTATTGGTCACGGGGTGAACACGGATTTGCGCCGAGTCCGGAACCTGTTTGATGCAGACGACATTGTGCACGATGTTGCTCCAACAGTTGCGATAGCTACGAAGAGAACAGCAAGTGTTGTACCATCGCCGCCGTTTCGGAATCGGCTCGCTGTCACAAGGGCTTAAGGCGGGCGATAAGTCGCTCCAGCCCGTCTCTTCCTGACGAACGAATGTCGACACAAGTCAGGGCACCGACAACGCGGTTCCGCTCGTCACGCCAGCCGAGAGACGCAAGGAATGCTCGCAGGATAACTGCCGCGAACTGCCTGCGGGCATCGGACCGATCGACGGTTAAGCATTGCCGCTCACACGTCCGCAGAATAGGGATAATAGCTTGTTACATGTTCGAGCTACCGACGGTTCGCGATTGTATGGTGCGCAGGTGAGGCTCTGTAACTCATGGCGCACAAATCCATGTTGCGCGCGCGCCACGTCGTCGCCGCAGGCCGGCCCATTCCCTTCAGAGGGCGTAGATTGCCTCTTCGGAATCATTCTTCAACTATCTGTTTGGTAGCAGAAGTTCCGGCGGATGTGGTTGTTCAGAACCGCTTTATCTCAACTCCGTATTTTCGCAGCGCATAGCCGATTTGGCGCGGGGTTAGTCCGAGTAGGCGCGCTGCCTTGGCCTGCACCCAGCCAGATTTTTCCATGGCCGCAATGACACGCTCGCGATCGGTCATGCTCGAACCACCAACGAGAACTGTGCCGGCAGGTGCCAGTGGGGCCGATTCGCAGACAGACTGCGGTGGCAACGTCGTTTGAGCTAGCGGAATGATGGACTTTGCAGGCATCGGCTGCATGGGTACCGCCACGTCAGACTTGTCGTTCGATGTGCTTTTCCAGAGCATCATGGAAAGGCACTGGCCTTGGCAGCATGCAAAGTCACTTCTCACAATCGACGGCCCGGTACACAGCGTCGCTGTTCGCTCGATGCAGTTTTCGAGTTCGCGAATATTTCCAGGAAACCCGCAGTTCATCAGTACATCGATCGCACTCGCCTCCAGGGTGAGCGTACGGCCGTTCTCGCTGTTGAACTTTCTGAGGAACTCTCTGGCTAGCAGCGGAATATCAGTGCGTCTTTCGCGCAGCGGCGGCAACAACAAGGGAACTACGCTAATACGATAGTAGAGGTCCGCGCGGAACTCGCTCCTTGCCACAGCCTCTTCAAGGTTCTTATTGGTCGCAGCTATGACTCGAACATCGACCTTAATCGTGTGATTGCTGCCTACGCGCTCGAACTCCTGCTCTTGCAGAACTCGCAGCAACTTCGCCTGGAACGGAGCTGAGATCTCTCCGATCTCATCCAGAAATAGCGTCCCTTTGTCAGCAAGCTCGAAGCGCCCCTTGCGCGAGCTGACCGCACCGGTAAAGGCACCTTTCTCATGGCCAAACAATTCCGATTCCAGGACCGTCTCGGGCAGCGCCGCGCAATTCAGTTTAACGAACGGTCGTTTAGCACGCGACGAGGACTCGTGAATTGCCTTGGCTACGAGCTCCTTGCCGGTGCCGGATTCGCCACGCAGCAGAACCGTGCTGTTCGATTTGGCTACAACCGCAATCTTCTCGAGCAGCCCGCTCAGCGCGGCGCTGTCGCCAATGATCCCGTGGGCGTGAAGCTTCTTGCGCTCGCGAGCGACCACCCCAAGCTCAACTACCTTCTGTGGCTGGTCTTTGTCCACTAACAATCGTTCGCGATCGCAGGCGAACAAGCGATGTAGCTTCACTGTTTGTCCCACCAAGTCGGCGACCATAGCGAGCAGCCGCGCATCGTACTCGAGCCGAAGACTGGAACTATCGTCCTGGATGCGGTCTACCGTCAGCGTACCAACGACCCTCGCTTCGATACGAATAGGAGCCCCAATGAACGATACGCGCACGCTGTCGGAGGCGCCGAGAAGCTCCCGGTCGGCAGCGCTGAAGGCCGGCTCGCCGGCTACGCTCTCGACAACAAGAGGCCCGTCTGTCGCTACGATCTGGGCGATTGCATTCTGCGGCAGCCACGTGCGGTAACGTTCGTCACTGCCTTCGCTCCAGCCGGCGCCAACGGTAATTTCCGGGATGCCGTCATCGCGGAATAGTGAGACGATGCCGTGTCGCATCTGCACAAACGATTGCAGCAGGCCAAGGACCTTGGCCAACGTGACTTCGAGCCGATCAGGAGCGCTGACTACTTTCGATATTTCGAAGATGCCGGCCAGCGCGCTCTCATACGACGGCTGCCCCGAGGGATTACGCTCCGGCTCCGGTTGCGAGGCAGGTCGTTCGCCCGAGGATGGGATATGCAGCATGAGCCTGTCTCCGTTGTCTTGATTATCCTCCCTGGAGTCATGCTGGGATTGGCGAGCTTCGTTTTGCATGTCACTCTCTGATCTAGCCCCACGTGTTGACGGGATGACATAGAACCGTGACACCTTATTATGGCACGACACGAAACTTGCAATGTGCCCTCGTTTCACTTTTTGCGGATCGTGCGCGTCGTCAGCGGAGAACATACGTGCCGCTGCAGGACACGTCAGCTGCGTCGCCAGAGCGGCGACTTTACAAATGCTGCCCGCCATTGATCGGCACCTCGGCTCCCGTGACATAACTCGCCGCATCCGAGCACAGGAAGAAGATGACCTTGGCCACTTCATCCGGGGTCCCCACTCTGCGCAGCGGGATACTTGGCACGAGACGGGCTTCCGTGTCCGGCGATAGCATGTCGGTCTTGATTTCGCCGGGTGCGATCGCATTCACGCGAATGCCATGCGGCGCATAATCATAGGCCAGCTCGCGTGTGAGGCTCGCAAGCGCCGCTTTCGACGTCGCATAGGCACTACCGGCGAATGGGTGCACCCGTGAGCCTGCTATTGAAGTCACATTTACGATTGATCCTGACGCGGCTCTTAGCTCGTCGAACAGACCCTGCGCCAGCAGGATCGGAGCTACCAGATTAAGATGAAACACCCCCATCCAGGTCTCGGTTGACGTGGTCAGCGACGTCATCCGATCGCCAGTGGGCGTTTTCGGCGAGACCCCGGCATTATTCACCAGCGCGTGCAAGGGCGCACCAGCCAAGCGCTTCTTGACCTCGGTGATCGCACGCGGCAGCATTCGATGATTGCTGAGGTCGATCTGGAAATGATCGTCATTCCCTGCCTCCCAGGAGCATCGCTCGCTGTCGAAAGGTTGGCGCGCGCAAGAAATGACACGCCAGCCCGCCTCCGAGAACAGCTTGGCAGTGGCATGACCAATTCCGCGCGATGCCCCGGTGAGCAACATCGTCTTTTGTTCTCTACGATTATCACGCGCTTTATCGGCGTAAACGAGGCAACCCAAATGTGTTTCGGCCAGCGGCTCTCTAATCAGATTGTCATTCGGCAGATCGAGATCCAAGGCCGCCTCCTCTACTGCTAGGCCAGCGGACGATTAGCAGGATTTGCGCCACTGCGGCGCAGATAAATCACCTCCATTTTGCGTCTTAACGTCGCGCACGCCGAACACTTGGCCGATTTCAGACAGCCGTGGGTGTGCTTTGTGACAACAATGGCAAATCAGCTACGTAAGCTCTCTAGCACACTCGCCTGCTTCATCACAGGGGAACGGACCGCGCTCGCTTTCTTGATCGCGCAACCGAATGAGCTGCGGCTTGTCGCCGCCTCACCGAAGTCAACGACCGCTCGGGAGCGACCACGGACATTTTGCCGTGCTAACTCCAAAACTGACGTACCCGCCTCGCACGTCAGATTTGTCATTCGTCGATTCTGTTTGTCGCACCCCTGGGCAGAACTCGGGATATCGCTGGACGGGTTGGCTCCAGGCACGAGCTGGCGAACTGATATGTTCATCCACGCTCGAGCACTGATCAGCTCCGATTTGTCGCTTACCGAAGCATGACGACGACGTGTTCCGTCTGATTAACGCTGCGCAGCACTTTAGGGCGGTTGTTATCGACGTCATGGCTCAAGCCAGGGCACCCGGCCGTCGCTTCGTTCCGCTCTTCGCTGCAAGTTCTCGCCAACAGCATCACGTTGGGCAGACGATTGTTGCCTGTACAAGAACTGGCAGTACTCTTGGATGCAAAGAGCGACAATCAGGTCAATCAAGCGCGCTACAACTTTCATGAAGTTACGAGCTCTTGCGAGTTGTCTTCGACCAAGATCAACCTGCTCGGATCGTTCAACTCGAACTCTATAACGCGTGGAGCAAAGAGACGCGCATAGCGCGTGAAGGCGCTCGTTGGGGGAAAACGGATCACCGTGTCGCAGCGCGCAAGGAGATACATCTCAGTGAGGGCAGAAAAGCCACCCTCGGCTCCGAGGGCGGCGTTGTGCAACGGTCCGGCGTGAGGCGCCTGGAACTGTTTTGGAATCGCAAAAACATCGGGAAGTACTGCCGACATCTGCTCAAGGATGAGCGCGCTGTCCGTGCATAGGAATGCCCTCACAGGCTTCGCATGTGGTAACGCCCTCGCCTTGTCAATGGCATTACAGACCTGTCGAAAGGCGCGCTCCGCGTCCGCCCAGTAGGGAGCATGCCCCATAATGTCCTCACCGTTGCCATGCCGGACATGAATGCCGATCACGCTGTACGGCTCAAAGTGCTCGCGGTAGATAGCATCAATCCGAGCCTGAATTGCAGCTCGCGGCTTGATGCTCCGAAAGATCTCTCGCTCCGCCTCCTGATCGCAGCGCCACATCAGGCAGGCATCACACACAACCGTGTTAGCGTCACTATCGCTCTGACTTTGGAACAGTTGATCGAGTTGGTCGCGTTCACGGAAGATCTGCTCGTCCGGGCGGTAGACGCAATCGATAGATGGCTTGTTCCACCATACCGGAAAGAATGGTCCCGGAAACGAACGTTTGTTGATGTCGTCGTCGCAAATCACCGGCACGCCGGCAATGTCTTCAACCGGTTCGAAGAAGACCGGAAAGGCATTGGTGAATGGTTCATCAAGATAGCAAGACCCCCGCCAATCGATGGCTAGCGTCCGCCCTGTCTGCTTTGCAAAACGCCAAGCTGCCGCCAGGGACCACAGACAGTCGCCAAAACCCGTACGTCGCCGGGACACTACGAACCGATCATTCATCGCACCGCTAACCATCTCGATTTCCTTTTCGCGCGCTCCTGGTTGGACAAAAGACATCGATACAGACATCTCGGGTCTCTTCTCCCCCGGCGTCACAGTCTGCAATCGCGGTGCCGGCGAGCTGCGTCGGTAGAACTTCATAGCAGGGCTATCCGTGATGGCCGCGTCCTCTCAACACTTTCTGTCCTTTCTTCAGCGGTGTTGCATCGACCTGCCCGAAGTCCGATGCCCAATACTCCCTGCGCGTCGGATGGAATGGCCCCCTCACATGCAGGCATAGGAGGCGTGGCCACATGCGCTTCGTGGTGCTTCACCAGGGAAACTCGGGACGGATCGATCTCTGCCCCGAACTCCCCTGCCAGCAGCTGCCGCAGCAACAGTTTGGCGTCTAACGTAACCGGCTGAAACACAACAGGACGCTCGAGCGTGGTTTTGCAATAAGCTTCAGTCGCGTAGAACGCGATGCGGTCGATCTCCCCGAGCTCGACTCCTGCGGTAGACAGGCAGTATCGGATCGAGTTGCTAGGGAGCTTGTTGGATGGCTTGACACAGTTGAGACGCTCGTCTTCGACAGCAGCAATGACGCGGTGATCCTGCACAAGAACCGCAGCGCCATCGTGAACAGATCTATTCGGCAGCTCCGGAGAGCTTTCATGGATTTTATCAAGGTCACAGCTCAGTCCCGGGCACAACATCCCGTTCTCCATCGTCATGACGGGAAGGCCAACTGCCGTCCCACCGAACTAACCTATACAGTCACGCTCCGCCGGTGCGCGGGCCAGACAGCACAACACGACTTTACAAGGTCTGTCTCGGCGCGTAGCGACAGGCGCTCATAAATAGGGTGCTGGCGTCCGATGCAGACCGAACAGGCGGCCATAGAGCTGGCTTGATCACGGCCTCTTAAGGCCGTTGCAGAAGCCGCTGTAACAGACCAGGCCGCTCGCGAGCTACCGCGGAAGGACTCATGTCACTGCATCGATTGACTTTCTCCCTTTCGCTCAACTCACGTCAACGCAGCAGGCGCCGCCGAAATAGTGCCGTCGACGCGAGAAATGGCAAGACCGCGTAAACACAGAGCGCACCTACGTGCAGGGCGGCACTGTCGGCGCCGCGCTCAAGCATCGTTGGACGAATAAGGTCGACCGAATGTGCGAGCGGCAACAAGCTGGCAAAATGCCGAAATGAGTCGGGCAGTTGGCTCGTCGGAAAGACCGCGCCACAGAGAAACACCATGGGCGTAAGGACGAGCGACTGGTAAAACACGAAGTAATCGTAAGTTGGCGCAAGAGATATGACGACCATTGCCAGGCTGGCGAAGACAAGGCCGGTAAGGGCGACTGTTGGTATCGCACAAAGAATGGACGACCAGGATGCATAACCCAGCGCGGCAGCGACAATCCCGATTGCTGTCCCGGCTAGAACGGACTTACTGGCCGCCCACACCAACTCACCTAGAACGATATCTCCGAGCGTGAGCTGTGTGAACAGAATTCCCTCCCAGGTGCGCTTGACACCCATCCTAGCAAAGGCCGCATACAGGGTTTCAAAGGTCGCTGATGTCATCGCGCTGATTGCGACCATACCAGCCGCCAGAAAGGCAATGTACGAAGTCCCCTCAACCCGTCCCACGATGAGTCCGAGGCCAAAGCCAAGGCCCAACAGATTGGTGATGGGGTCTGCGAGATTGCCGAGAATCGATGCCAGCGCGACTTTCCTCCATGCCAGGAAGTTTCGTCGCCATACCGCGATCCAGTTGTACGCGTTAGCCGGCATCAACGATGCATAACCTTCATCCATCGCTCATTTCTCCATCTCGCGCCCGGTCAACCGCAAGAACACGTCTTCGAGATTCGCGGGGCGCTGCAGTACGCGAAGGTCCGCTTGCCCGCGCAGGTGCACGCGCACTTGCTCCGGATATGGCGCGTAACAAAAGAGCGTCTCTCCACTCACTTCGATATGGCGCGCATAAGGCCTGATCAGCTCTCGAAGTTGATTGACATCACCGCCATAGATCTCGATCACGTTGCAGCCGATATGCTCGTCGATCAAGGCGTCTGGCTTGCCTTCGGCGATTTTGCATCCACTCTCAAGTACGCATAGCCGATCGCACAGGCGCTCGGCCTCTTCCATGAAGTGAGTGGTCAAGAGGATCGTCTTGCCACGCGCTAGCAGGGCCCGCAGGCGTTCCCACATCAGGTGGCGTGCATGCGGATCCAGCCCAGTGGTCGGCTCGTCCATGACGAGTAGATCTGGATCATTAATCAGGGCACGCGCCAGCGTCAGCCGCCGCTTCATGCCACCGGACAACTCGGAGACACGCACGTCCGCTTTGCTTTCAAGGCGCGCAAACTCAAGCAGCGAGGGTGCAACCGCCCCGATCCTGCGAGCGCTCATGCCGAAATAGCGGCCAAACACAAGCAGGTTCTCTCGCACAGTGAACTCGAGCTCAAGGTTGTCGAACTGCGGCACCACCCCGACGCGCACACGCGCCGCACGCGCGCGGGAAGGCACAGGCTCATCGAGGACTGTAATCTTGCCTCCGTCGGGCGAAATCATGCCGAGGAGCATGCGCGCAATCGTACTCTTGCCAGCTCCATTCGGCCCAAGCAGTCCAAAGCACTCTCCGCGCGCAACCGAGAACGACAGGTCGTTGACGATAAGCTTGTCGCCAAATGACTTCTTTACACCGGCAAAGTCGATCGCCACAGTGGACATGTTCATCTTAGGCTGACAGAAGTCGTTCCGTGGACGATGGCTTCTTGGCGACCGTTTTGCTCCAGAGCATGCCCTCGCACCAAACATGGTCGACACGCCCCCATTGGCAAGCTGCCGCAGCGTCCGGAAAGAATCCTCTTCCGTGGAGGTTGGCGCTCGTGTTGCAGAGCAGCGGAATGCCCGTGAGTTGCTCAAATTCGACGAGAAGCGCAGCAATTTCGTGAGGAGAGTTGCGGGAAATTGTCTGCAGCCGCGCCGAGCCGTCAAGGTGGACCACCGCCGGGACCTTGTCGCGCCAATTCGCCCGGGTCTGGTGATCGAACAGCATGTAAGGATCTGGCGTGCCCGGGCTGAAGATCTCCGGCGCCCGATCCTCAAGACAGATCGGCGCCACTGGTCGGAAGTGCTCGCGACGTTTGATCTCGTTGAGATGATCCTTCATTGAAGGGCATGCTGGGGCTGCAAGAATGCTTCTACCCCCCAACGCCCGCGGCCCAAGTTCGGCGCACCCGGAAAGAAAGATGACGGGCTTATTGTCGGCAAGAATCGACGCAAGTTCACTCAGACTGCAAGGTGCGGCCTCCCACTCCGGCGGAACCTCGCTCTCCTGGAGGGCAGGACCACTGTAAACTGACCATTGCAATGGCCCGAAGCCATCCTGCGCTGCCATGGCTCCGCACGCCGCGCCGATTGCCGAGCCGCTGTCATTCGGAAACGGGGGCACCCAGACATCATCGAATAATCCCGTCGCGCGAAGCGCGCTGTTCCATTTGATATTGAGACCGCAACCTCCGGCGACACATAGATTTCGCGCTCCCGGAAGCGACGAATATCTCAGCAGAAGCAGCGCGATTTCCCTAACAAGAAGACGTTCCAGAAACACATGGAACGAGGCGAGGACGTCCTCCGCTCGCTTGGTGGCCAGGCGCAATGCGCTTGCCTCGAAGAACGCGTGCATAGCTGCAAGAGACGATTCCGCATTGTTGATGTCTTCGCGGTAGCGGCGAGCCTGCTCCGTGTCGGCCGCCAAGCGTGTTTCATAAAGCTCCTGAAACACTTCCACGATGCTTTCATCAACGGAGCCAAGAGCGATGTAAGCCATCAGCTTGCCGGCGATGCCCAGATCCCAATTGGAGCGGTTCGGCTGCCGGTATGGCCCGAAGTGAAGGCCCGCGGCAGCATAGGCGTGGCCAATCATCGGAAACAGCGATCCGATGAACCGAGCTCCGCGCGGTTCGACATAGTAAAGACGTGGAAAGATACAGCCATCCCATACCAGACAGAACGAGGGCTGTCCCTCGGCTGCAAAGGGACTGGTGCTATATGCCGACGCGACATGGCCTGTGACATGCGGGTAGCTCTTATATGGAAACTCCTTGCCTCCGAGGAGGAGGCCAACGCCGTCGACCGGATCAAGGAGGCCCTCAGCATGACGCTCGACATATGGCGCGCCTTTTAGCGCGACCTGCACCGCTCCGCTTAGGAGCTGGAACTGCGATTCACTCTCTCCGTCCCAGCCGTCAATGACGAACTGATCGATATCCCGCGGCTCCAGGCCATGCTCCGCCAAGGCGCGCACGACTGCATCGAGATTGTCGACGGACTGATAGCGTAGACTGTTGCCGCGCTTCTCTTGCTCAACACAAAAAAGAAGCCGACCGTCTTCGACGACAGCAATTGCTCCGTCATGTGTCAGCTTTATTCCGCAGATGCGCATACGTGCTCCTGGCCTAATGACCGACGTTTGATTGTTCCGACGAGGCGCCTGGCTTCCGAAACCGGACGATCAAGCAGTCTTCGTTTGCCGATCCGGTGCAGCAGTGCCGACGCTCGACCTCCGATAGGCTCTCCTTAAAGAGAGCGATCACAGTTTCTGCACCAGCAGCATGCCCCCAGCGTTGACATAGTTCATCACGCGCAGACCCGAAAATCAGAGTGCCACCTGGCGCAAGCATACTCACCAGGTTGCAGATAGCCGCATGCATCTCCCTCACGTCTTTGAGGTGGTAAAGAACCTCGGCCACGACAATCAAATCGAACTGCTCAGTGGTCGAGAACCGCTGAATGTCGCAGGTCACCCAAGTAATATGTGACCACTTACTGGTCCGCAGTCGCGCTCGCTCGATTGCCTGCGGCATGACATCCACAACGGTAAGTCGCTCGCATAGCGGCGCCAGCATCTCCGTGAATGCACCGGCTGCACATCCTACTTCGAGGGCAGACGCAGCATCTCCGTTGCCACACGACATCCGGAGCATTTGCGCGTATCGCTCCTGCTCGAACGAACTGCTGTCAAGGCGCCATGGGTCGTCGACAGCCAACTCTCGCTCTAATAGCTGATGGTTCGCGTCCAGATTCATGAGACGACCACTTATTTGTAGGCAGTCGAGCGTTCGCGACCGGAAACACTCTCCGTGGCCGCGAGGCCCCCTTTTTGAATGGCAGTATGAATGGCAGTAGGCCCCATCCCTACACTAGCCGCGCCTCGTCCGTCATTGGGGCGCAGGATGACACGCTGCTTCTCCTCTTCCGCCGGCACATTGGTAACTTTTCGGGATAGCCAATCGCTATTGCTCAATGTACAAAGCGCATAAGCCTTCAATGGTAGTAAAAGAAAGATATTGATCGGTGTGTGGAGCGAGAAGCCGATAAACCGCAAATCGCGGGCACGAAGCGCTGCCACACTGCACCGGACCATAGTCATTGCAGCAATCGTCAATCCCGTCCACCAGGGTATAGAGCCACCGATCACGAGCTGTGCAAGCGCAGTAAGTGTTGAAATGGCGAGGAGAAGTGGGCCGAGATTTTGCCCGATAACATCTAGGGTCAAATATCCATCGAGCTCTGGCAGCAGGCGCAATGCAAGAAACGTATCTCGAAAGGTACTGCGGGCCCAACGGAGCTGCTGACGCAGATATGGCCCAAGACTGTGCGGGACGACTGTGGCTGCTATCGCGTCTGGGACGTATTCGGTTCGAAACCCCGCCTTGAGCATGAGTATCGTTAGATGGCGGTCCTCGCCGAAATCACTCGGCTTCCCACGAAAGAATTGCGCTTCGTACTGATCAAGAAGCAAGGTGAGTGCGGAACGCCGATACATTGCACATGGGCCGCAGCAACACATGACGGCACCGAAGCGCGCCTGTGCCGCGCGCTCTTCGTTGCACGCGAGCCAATATTCCATATCGATCAGCCTGGTCAGCCAGGTCTGGTTGCGATTACTTGCTACGAGTTGACCCATCGCCGCACCAATTTCCGGGTCATGCATCTTCAATACAAGCTTCGTGACGACGTCGGGAGCAAGAACCGTGTCGGAATCGACGTTGACAACCAGATCCCCGGATGAGCTGCGTATTGCAGCGATCTGCGCTTTGCGCTTTCCGACGTTGTTGGCCAACAAGATGATATTGAATCTCGGATCAATGGCATATATCTGGTGTACAGGCGCGACCACGTCCCGGTTTGCAGACCCGTCATCGACCACATAGACCCGCATCTTTCCGGCGTAGTTTTGACTGGCAATCGACTCCAGACATTCAGCAAGCGTGTTTGGATTCTCATTGAAGCACGGCACGATGACGTCCACAGAGGGAAGGACCACCTCGGCTTGTCCGAGGCTGTCCTGTAGCGATGAGCTGATCGTCGGCTGGGCATAAAGCGCTTGCACGCTCTTATAGACAGTCGAGAGTAGCGCATAACTTGAAACAGCGGCAGCACTGGTTGTCGCGAGCAGGTCCATGGGGTGCCAGTTCTTGTTCAGTGGAGTTGAGGGAGTGGACGGATTACAAACCCGCGCCGTTGTAGTGCCGGAATCAGAGATGCCAGCGCCTTCGTGGTCTGATCACGCAGCGTTGTATCGGTGCACAGTCTCTCCTCATCGGGAGGATACCCGTCGTGCAGGAGCACAATTGCACCCGGGCGAACGTTCGCCAGCACCGAATTCACAATTGTATCAACACCAGGGCGGGACCAGTCTCTCGGGTCGACCGACCAGTGCAGAGCCGTGAGACCAGCGCTCGCCGTCATTGCGAGCACCTGCTGCGTCCATATGCCGTAAGGCGCTCGCATATGCCTGGGCGAGGCCTTCGGGCACGCCAGACGGATCGCCTCGCTCGCGGTCAGCACTTCATCCTGTAGCTCCGCAGGTCCGCATCTGGATAGATCAGGATGGGTCATCGTATGGTTCGCAACCTCATGCCCTTCCGCAATCACTCGTCGGATGAGGTCAGGATGCTCGATCGCGTACGTGCCGATGACGAAGAATGTCGCCGGAACCCGATATTGCGCCAGCACATCGAGCACCTCTGGCGTACAAAATGGGTTCGGCCCGTCATCAAAGGTCAAATAGACAGCTCGACTTCCGCTCACGTCAGCGTAGTCGCAGCGGACAGTGGATGGGGTGGAATGCTCTGTCACAACTCAGGCCCGTTCCGATCGATGAAAGTCCCGGCCGGCCATTCGCTTATCGAGCGTCCCAGCGGAAACACCACGACGACCACGTCCTCGAGGCGGGTCGGCGATAAATTGGGATAGACATCCGGCTGCGTGGAGCGGACGCGAATGCCATGCATCAGGGTGGCGAGCCCCTGCCTTTCGACCAGTCGCGTCATATGTCTCTCAAGCGCCGGCCGAACCGTGCCAAAGCCGAATGGAACGCCAAGCTCCTGCAGCACTGGATACATCACGCGCATTGCGTGGCTTATTCCGAGCCCTTCGAGATCCGGACGCACCGCATACAACCCCAGTTCTGCTACGAGGAGATCGACTTCACTAACTTTGATGAAGCGACGTAGTAGCCCGAGATGGGCCGCTACCCCGCGCGCGTCGTAACCAATTGCACGGAGCTCCGGTCTTGCGCCGGCCCAACTTCGGCTTCCCTCAAAGGGCTGCGCATTGAACGCGCCCGTCGGCCCATAACTCTTGCGGAAGAACTCCGCGAGCTCGGCATGATCGGCGAGCCGCAGCTCGTTCTCCCAACGAAGGCTCCACTGCACTTGAGCGCGCGCAGAAGAGCGTTCCGCAGCCGGGGACACGGCAATGTTCATGGCAAGCTTCCTTGCGCCAGTGGAATTAAGAGCGAGACGGTCAGGTGAACTCGTTAGTCGCCGAACGGCCAATCAAAACCGAGATGCGCGGACTTGCTGTGTCGGACCTCGGCACTGCTCGCCTGCACAGCGCCGCTGGCCCCATGCTCGCGAGGCAGCCAGCGCTCGGTTCGCGCTCCTCATCCGGCCAATGCCCTGCGTGCCATATATCGGAAGATGCCCACGATGCGATTCGACTAGCCAGAACCTGCCTGCACCAAAGAGCTTTTGCGCCTCCTGTCGCATCGATGTCCCTCGCTTTGATCTCTGAGGGCAGACCATCGACGCGCGGCCCTCATCGACGGCGCTTGGGATCGGCATCAAGTCAAACTGGCCTTCATACATCTTCGACACGCCCCGAATGCACTGGACAGGCGAGCCATTTCGAAAGGCGCCTGGATTTCTTGGCATCCGCAATCTGCGCCTGCCGCTATTCCCTGACACTAGAATGATGCTGAAAGCGCTCTCAAGTGTACGCGGGTAAACCTCGAATATGGAAACGGATGGCATCCCCATACCAAGGTTTATCGGACGCCGCTTGCCGACCAAACGAGCGCACTTCGCACGGAGGCGCAACACGGCTCGCATGCCGCGCCTGTAGACGGCCATGAAACGGACTCGGCGGCGCGCTCGCACGTCCAGGAGCTTTCCTCTGAGCTCACCTGAACGACCAAAATCCGTTGTGGTGTGCCTGGTTACTTTTTCAAACTTCAGTTTGCTATCCAACATCCCGCAATTTGGTAAAATCGATTGTTTCGATAGAACACATCCACACGATGGATAGACTGACAACATGCGGTTCAAAGGACTCGATCTAAATCTTCTCGTTGCGCTCGACGCCGTGATGACGGAACGCAACCTCACAGCGGCGGCTCGCAAAATTAACCTGAGCCAGCCGGCTATGAGCGCTGCGATCGCACGGCTGCGCACCTATTTCCGCGATGAACTATTTACTATGAGAGGTCGCGAGCTCGTCCCGACACCTGGCGCGGAGGCGCTTGCAGGTCCGGTTCGCGAGGCCCTGCTGCACATCCAACTCTCAATCATATCACGCGACGCGTTCGACCCGACTCAGTCGAGTCGACGCTTCAGGGTCATTCTTTCAGATTTCATGACGATCGTTTTCTTCCGCAGAATTGTGGACCGCATGGCACAAGAAGCTCCCGCCGTGCGGTTCGAATTGCTGCCATTTTCCGATGAACCCGATGAGCTGCTCCGTCGGGGCGAAGTCGACTTTCTCATTCTGCCGGAACTGTTCATGTCGAGTGCGCACCCTAAGGCGACGCTATTCGACGAGACCCTTGTGTGCGTGGGATGCCGCGCGAACAAGCAGCTATCCCGACAGCTTACGTTCGAGAAATACATCTCGATGGGGCACGTTACTGCCAAGTTCGGACGAGCACTGAGACCGAACCTCGAAGAATGGTTTTTGCTTGAGCACGGTCTGAGGAGACGAATTGAGGTCGTCGTGCAGGGCTTTAGCCTGATTCCGCCCATATTGTTAGACACGAACCGTATCGGCACGATGCCCTTACGACTGGCCAGACACTTCGAAAAACGAATGCCACTGCGCATCATCGAACCGCCTCTGCCCCTACCCATATTCACAGAGGCCGTGCAGTGGCCCTCGTTCCACAATACCGATCCCGCGAGCATCTGGATGCGGCGGATATTGCTGGAGGAGGCATCCAACATGGCATCTGGTGAGCAAACGCCTCCAACTCGCAGGCGCTGTTAGGCTTACCGCAAGCTGCGACTCCGAATATCCTAAGCACGCTATAGGCCCTTCGACGTGCTCGGTCCCTTCCTCGCTTCCGCGTCTCCTGGTCGTCTCCTGGGGAGACACTGCCACGACCTCACAATGCAGCGATCCGTTGCGAAGACTTTTCCAGTTGTAAGCGAGGTGACTTCCCAGGTGTGGTTTGATGGTCTTGCGCTGCATTCAGGGCTACCCCTGGCACTATCGCGGATAGAACACGCCTCCATCACAAATGTTTAGCTTGGCCAATAAAATGGCTTGAATCGCACATTGCGTCAGGTTGTAGGTTGACGGTCGCGACTAGCGCTGCACGACGCAGCCGTCGACGGAGCGCTTTGGGGAGCTCACGGCGCTCACGGACGCTGGGATGATCTGCCATCAGCGAGCTGAACGGACCAGCTACGTGGTCGGCCGAAACCGGCGAGACGGATCAGCTTGGAGGGTCCTGAAGCTTTCCCGCCGCGGCCGATCGGCTTACCGCTTGCTCTCCATTCTTGTGGTCATTTCGCGACTTCCTTATCGTGATCGCAGGGTTGAGCCGATGTCCATTCGGGCGAGCCAGGACGATTGCTCCAGGTGGAGCCGCCACCGCACGTTTTTTCGCAGCAAGGACGTTTGCGCCGGATAAGAAGAGATGCGTTTCAAAGGCCTGGATCTAAATCTTCTCGTCGCGCTGGATGCTCTGATAACTGAGCGCAATCTCACCTCAGCGGCACGCAGGATCAATCTCAGTCAGCCGGCCATGAGCGCAGCCGTTGCCCGGTTGCGTTCATATTTTGGCGATGAACTGTTTGGGATGAGGGGGCGCGAACTTGTCTTGACCTCGCGCGCGGAAGGGCTCGCAGCCCCTGTACGCCAGGCTCTGGTGCACATCGAACTCTCAGTTATGGCGCGAGACGTGTTCAATCCAGCTCGATCGAGCCGGCGATTCAGGATCGCCCTTCCTGATTTCATGACAGTTGTATTCTTAAGAAATGTCGTGGAGCGCGTCACGCGAGAAGCCCCCACCGTCAGCTTCGAACTGGCAGCGCCGACCGTTGAGCACGAGGAGCTCCTCCGCCGGGGCGAAGTCGATTTTGTTATCCTGCCAGATTCTCTCATGTCCAGCGCGCACCCCAGGGCGGCCCTATTCGAGGAGAGACTCGTCTGCGTAGGTTGCTGCACGAACAGGGAATTACAACGCGGGCTTACATTCGATCGATATATGTCGATGGGTCACGTTGCAGTTAAGCACGGAGGTGCGCCCCACACGCCAATTGAGCGATCATTTTTAAGCGATCTCAGCCCTACTCGGCGCATCGACATTCTCGTGCAAAGCTTCAGCATGATCCCGCCCCTCCTTGTTGGGACGAACCGCATAGGCACGATGCCATTAGGGCTCGTGAGGCATTTCCAAAAGACCATGCCTCTTCAGATTGTCGAGCTTCCGGATCCATTCCCCGTCTTCACTGAAGCGGTCCAATGGCCCGCAATTCACAACAATGACCCGGAAAGCCTGTGGATACGGGAAATATTGTTCCAGGAGGCCACGCGCATGGCAACTGCACAAGAGCACCCCGTGACCAGCACTCCGGAGGCCGCTCCGGAAGGAGCCGGCAGTGCCGGGAAGTTCGCACAATCCTTCTCGCCGTTGCCGTAAGGATGTTCGTGAAGTCTACGAACTTCACACTCCAACACTTGTATCGACACCCACAATTGCACCTGCTTGGCTTGCTCTCCTTGTCGCGGATAAAGACCCTCCGGGCGCGCGGTTCATGAGACGTTCTTGATTTCTTTCGCGCGTTGGCGTTAGGCGCGATGTCCCAACCGCAGAGTGTTGGTCTGACTTTAGAGACGGGGACGGAGCGGCACGTTCGCGCTTAGGCTAGGCGTTAAAGTTACAACCGCGACCGCCAAGCGCGTCTCTCGAGAAGGCAGGACCGGCACGGGGCTCCTGTCGTCAACGCTCCGAGTTAGTAGTTGCTCCCGATGGATGGAGGCGATCGGCCTATTTGGAGTCGCAACAAAATGCGTCGTGAGCATAGAGGGCGTCGAGCATACATATCGCGCGGCTCTGCCGCGCTGCCAAAGCAAGCATCGCGCACGCGTGTGGCCCTATGGCATCACTCTACAGTACACCGCTTCTCCCTCGCTCTGCGCCGCAGGTATGACTTCTTTTGGCCCTACCGCAGCCAAACGTCTTGACGACGTGCGCTGCCCTGGACGCAATTCAAACAAGGAGCTGAAGGTTGAAGCTATGCAGCAGCGTGTTCGATCCAGAAGAGCTTTCTGCCCTCGGACGACTTTATGATAGCGCCGTCGACGCGCTACCCCCTTCGATGCGGAGTCAAGAAAATCGTACGGCAATCGCCAAGCTCATCCTGGAGCGTACAGCGGCTGGCGAGGCTCAACTGGCATGCCTGTCGAAGTTGTTGATCACCCTTTCCCCCCAGGGTTGATCCGCCGCCATTCTAAGGATAGTCACCACTCTCGCGCTGGAATGGAAGACGATTCAGCTGGAGCTTAGAAGGCCGCTTGAATCATACGTGACGTCAGGTTGTAGGCTTCAAAATTGAACAACATGAACAGACCTACACCAAGAAGGCGCCGATTGCGCATTGGCGAACTTGCAGAGGCGACCGGAGTAACGGTACGCACGCTGCACCATTATGAGCACACAGGACTCCTAGCAGCCACAGAGCGTACTGACGGCGGCCACCGGATGTATGACCGGGATAGCGTGCAGCGGGTTCACCAGATTCGCGCGCTGCGTGAGCTTGGCTTCTCACTCGTCGAGATCCGTAAAGCCATGGAGGGCACGACCTCTCTCACGGACCTGCTGCGCAAACATCTAGAGCGCATAGAACTTCAAGTCGCTCGAGCAACTCTGTTGCGCGACCGTTTGCGCAACATGACAATCGACGGCGAGGCGCAAGTACGTGTGGATGAGCTGCCTGCCACTCTGAATGCCATGTCGCGAGTCGAGACGCGTAGTCAAACGTCCCCATGCATCTGCAATTTGGCGTCAGAGCGCGAGGACCGGTGGCGGCGAATCCGTGACGACCTTCGCGATTGCATGGATCGGAGCGAGCACCCTTGCGGTGAGCGCGCAAAGGCTGTCGCGGTTGCGGCACGCTCGCTGATCAGCGAAATCGCCGGTGCCGATTCACGCGTTTCGATGATCCTGAAGGTACTTGCACGACTGAGCGCCCCCCGCGCTCTGGCTGGTTGGGATCCCTGCCTGATGCAATATCTCGATCTTGCCCTTGGTGGGTTGGAGGATCAGCCGTACTGACCCGTTCATGGCCGTTTCCACACGTCGGTTGACGGCAACCTGACAACGCTAGGTTGATTGGCCGCTCTCTGATGCGGGCTGAAAACTTTATGGGCTTAAGCGGACAGATCGTCATAGCCCGCCGATGCGCGCTCCTGATGCACCCATGCCCCTCAAACCCGCTTGATCCGCACGTAACGTCAAATTGTAGACTCTAGGGAAATTGGAAGCTGGTCGAGCCAACGCACGTTTGGCTTGGAGCAGCCTTGACCTGCATGGGTGTCTGATCACAACCACTTGGGATCACTTCAGTGAGCATTGAAGGCTATACAATTGCAAATACGCAGCGCGCTTCTGTTGCAAGTGCGGCGATTCTCTTCTGCGCTCTCGCCGCCCCGCTTGCGCGCGGTTCTGAAGTAAAGATCGCCGTGGCTGGCCCAATGACTGGAAGCAGCGCCGCGTTCGGCGCGCAAATGCGCGATGGTGCAGCTGCGGCGGTTGAGGACTTGAACGCTTCGGGCCTACTTCCGGATAATGCCAAAGTTATATTGAGGGTCGCTGACGACGCCTGCGACCCAAGGCAAGCTGTCGCAGTTGCGAATAAGCTCGCGACAGAGCGCGTCCTGTTGGTGGTTGGCCATTTTTGTTCCTCTTCGTCGATCCCGGCCTCCGACATCTACGCTGAAGCAGGCATCGTTCAGGTGTCACCAGGCTCGTCAACTCCTCAGCTAACAGAGCGCGGCCTTGAGACTGTCTTTCGGATCTGCGGTCGCGACGATCAACAGGGGACCGTTGCCGCCGAGTACATTCACGTGAACCATCCCAACGAGAACATCGCGGTGATCGACGACAAGAGCACTGCTGGAAAGGGCATTGCCGACGTGGTTGAAGCTCAGCTTCATCGACTCGGACGACAAGTCAGTCGGCAAAGCTATGTTGCAGGTGAACGGGATTTCAGAGCGCTGGTCTCAAGAATGAAAAAGGATCGAGTGCGCGTCGCCTATATCGGCGGCTATCATACCGAAATCGGATTGTTTGTGCGCCAGGCATCAGATGCAAAAGCAGACTTCATAGTCATGGCAAACGATCCGCTGATGACCTCTGAATTCTGGGCGATTACCGGCAGCGCTGGGAATGGCACATTGTTTACCTTCATGCCCAATCCCGCCGGGAGTGCCAAGGCGGCCGGCGTTGTCGCCGGACTCAAAGCTTCCGGCCTGTCC
Source organism: Bradyrhizobium sp. USDA 223 (assembly GCF_044909005.1). Lineage (NCBI taxonomy): Bacteria > Pseudomonadati > Pseudomonadota > Alphaproteobacteria > Hyphomicrobiales > Nitrobacteraceae > Bradyrhizobium > Bradyrhizobium sp. USDA 223. Next base: position 601,108 of record NZ_JBIYDR010000001.1, on the reverse strand, counting down.
GGTGAAGGCTACACGCTATACGCCTATGCAGCTGTGCAAGCCTGGGCAGAGGCGGTGAACCGGAGCGGCTCCTTCCATGCTACGCGGGTCGCCAGCGCACTTCGTTCATGGCCGGTCGACACCGTGATTGGCCCGGTCCGGTTCGACAAAAAGGGAGACAACTCGGCTTCTGGATTTTTGGTTTACCGCTGGCGCGACGGCCATGTTGAACGTGTCAAGCAGTACTGATTGGCACGCACCGCCGGCTCCAAACGCAAAGTATCACGAATGACGAGACGCCCTCAGAACGTTATCGCAGCGATACTCGCTAGCTCTTTTATACTTGCTGCTTTCGGAGCGTTTTTCGCGTTCGCTGCGGCGCTCGCAGAACTAGCTAGGGTCGAGCTGACGGAGGTGCTACGTCCGATGATAGACAAATAGCAGCCCCGTTGTCCTGATCCGTCCGGCAGCACAGGACCGCTGGGCGGTCGACTACAGTTCTGGCGGGTCTGAAGGCATGACCAGCCGGATCGCCATTGACACATTCTCCTGGACCGATCATATCGCGCAAGCTCGGATCCACGCAGGGAAGAGAGAGCGGGACGGCATGAAGCAATCAGGACCCATTACATTGGCTATAGCCGGGTATTGCGGGTAACCACAGCTGGTGGATCGTCGGCGCCGAGATTGCATGTCTGTCTCTTCGGCTCGGGACTACTGCAGAGCTTCTTCGGCTCCATTTCAAAGCTATTCGCAAACGTGCAGCCCTGCGACTTCTTCTTTGTCAACCATGATCGGTGATCAACGGATCAGCAACCCTGCCCGACATCCCTAATGCTCTGAGCCCAGACCGCGGGAAGAACCAGTTAACCGGCTCCCATGAAGGCGGTGAGGCTGCTCGCGGGCGCTATCAACGAACTGGATGCATCCCATCAACACTTTCGATTTTACTCATTCAGCCCAAACACCGCATAAGTCGACGCCGGATTACGGAAAGAACAGTCCACGAATGTCTCGTGACAATGGCTCTTTGCAGGTTGGTCGCAGCTCAATTCGCGTCTGTCGTGGCTGCATCACGCAATGTTTGACAGCGAAACACGCGGGGCACCAATGCAGTGCGATGAGCAACCGCAGGCGGGCGCGCAATCTATCACGTTGTTGTCTCTCGCCTTTGCCATGATACTCGGCGGCTCCAAGAAAACAGCTTTCACGCGCACTGTTCGGCGAAGGTAAATGCGTCCGCAGCATAGAACTTGGGCAGGTGAACTGTCCTTTGCACCGGTGCGGGCCGGACTATTCGCTCTGACCAGGCCGATAGCATCAACAATCCAGCCGTGTCGCCGCGGCTCCAAGCAAGGCAGTACAATCACCTGTGTGACCCCGACTGGAGTCACTGCAGCTATCCGACGCGCTGGACGGCTCGATCACGCTCCAATAGACGTCCGGGCCACTTACAACGCTTGTCGGCTTTTCCATATTCGCTCACTTCGCCTTTGCAATCCTGTCGCGGGAGATGTGTGCCACCCTGTTTGGGGACCGTGCGCACCTCCCGTGCAGCAGCGATTCGTCGGCCGACGCATCCGGCATCTGGCGAACGGGAAAAGATACCCTTATTCCGCCTGTCTTGCATTTCACCATTTTGGAGAAATTCCGTGAAACTTGACCCTTCCAATTCACGCATACAGGATCTCGAGGATCGCATCGACCTGCAACTCGACATCGTGGCCGCGCTCATGCGCGAAGAAGGCAACGAGCTCGAAGCGATCCGACTGCTCAATGCACTCATAGGCCAAATGATTACGGCGGAGCTGGAGCTCGGCCAGCGTGGTGATACGAGCACCGATGACGGGCGAATGCGACTGTCGCGAGACCGTGGCGTTTACCACCCCGAGGACCTTCATTTTTTGGGACGCCTCTTCGATCAGACTGTGGCGGCATTACCGGCAGCGCTACGAACTTCCGTCAATCGAATGACGATCGCCAAGCTGATTTTTTCACGTGCGGCGGCGGACTGAACTTTCATTTGGCTTTTTCTGGGTTGACGGCGCTGACCGAACGTTTATCGCTGGACTGACAATCGTGCCAATGTCGTCCGCACCAGATTGAGGGTATGCGGCTTATGGGCTCCCCGTCCATAAGCGGGTCGCTTCCGCTGGCTTTCTATATCGCAACTGCTCGCGACGACGTTCGAGAGCAGGCTCGCTTTATCTCGCGCCGCGGACGACACAGTTACGTTCGATCTAGCAAGACCTTGCTGTTCCTCGACGCCTGTGGCCACCAAGAGCTGATAGCGCGGAAGCGCAACCCAACACATACGTTCGAGACACCGGACGGCTATCGCCGCTTCCGACCGCTCCCTGCGCCGACCTTCGAACTCGCTACATGTATCAGATACGATTCCCCAAGCAGCCCTAGGGGATGTGGTGCTTCTTCTTCCGATCAAGGTCTACCAGATGAGGTAGCTACGACATGTTGGATGTGTGGTACCCTTCAAAGCTAATGCTCGGAACAGGGCGATCAGCCACTCCGCACGTTAGCAATCTTTCCGCGAGGCACCCCGAGATTGTCTGCCGCGCACTGGTGGCGCTGAGACGCGGCGCGCACGACCTGTCAGTATCCGAGAACCTCACATAGCTTTCCGAGATCACAATATTGCGGTTGGGCCGCTCACGTCCGGTTAGTCGTGACTGGCCTAGCGCGGATCTTCCGTTTGCAGGAAGAATATCCACAATTTATTGTCGACACCAATCAACAGCGCACTACGGTAAAGAAGCGCGCTAGAATCCCTGCTCGTTTCACTCCTTTCAGAATTATTCGACTGCGCCTGGCAATACGACATTCGGTCATCCGACTTTCAACAACGATCTATAAACTTCCCTGAAGCACCGAGAGCAGCTCGATCGGGGGTCTGCACGCTGATGTCTTGCTTGCTACACGTCACGAAATCTCGGTTAGCTTTTGGGAGGTTACTCCCTTGTGTCAGGATGTCGAGGAGTGTTTTAGATGGATCAGTTTTCTTCCGACCAAGTGCAGGTGCCAGATGCTGTCGTGAGCGTCGCATTTGACAAGGCTTGGGGCTTCGTCGAGAAGGATCCCTTGCTGGCACATAATCTGAAGGCCGTCCTTCATAGACAATTGCGCACTTACCTTGAGTGTTCGATAAGAAAAGGCGAACGGAATACTCTGAATCTGGCAAACGAGGCGATACGCAACTTGCGTGCTGAACTCGCGCCGTCGACGGAGCAATGAGCGCTTGCAGCCGTACCGCTGGGAGCGTCTGGCTTGGTAAACGCATCTAACGGGTCTATGCGATAGACAAATCGGGTCAGAGCGTGGTCGAGCAGACTTTCCATCTACTGAGGCTCTGCCCGGCGCGCCCGTAATCAAGGCCTTCATTACCGATCTGTCTGAGCCGTCAGCATGCACGAAGTGTGTAAGCGCGGCCTCGGTTTGCCGGTTTGCAACAGAAGGAGCCAAGCACCTCCCAACTTTGCAGTCGCATCGACGTCATCATGAACGGCTCGTGTCCAAAGAAGGGCCCCGCGAGGCACCACTGCCGGGCCGCAGCGTCTCGATGGATGTGGAGCAGCGGCATTTTGCGCGCTCCGCAATCTAACGCCGCGTACGATTGGACACATTTCTTTCCAAGACATGTTGTGCGGCAGTTACAGCAATTCGCGTTCATATTGTTAAACGCACGGCGCCGGGGGGCACCGAAAGGAAACGACACTCGAATGAAAAACATTCTGATTCTGACTGCAACCATCGGCGCACTCGTTGCCGCCGCTCCCTCCTTCGGCACGGATCTGGCCGGGCAGCCTGTCAAGGTCAAAGCGGCACCGCTGCCTGCCGCGGCCCCGATTACCGATTGGTCCGGCTACTATATCGGTGCAAATGGCGGCTGGGGAACGAGCCACAATTGCTGGGATTTCAATGGCGCCACTCCCGAGGGCTGCCATAATTCGACTGGCGGGACCATTGGTGGCCAGATTGGCTATCGTTGGCACATCTTCAACATGGTCTACGGCATCGAAGGTCAGGGCAACTGGGCCGACTTCAACGGCTCCAATATCAGCACCGCCTTTCCGGCAAACACCGTTGGCACCACAACAGATGCATTCGGTCTACTCACGGGCCATATCGGCTACGCGTTCAATGCCGTGCTCCTGTACGGCAAGGGTGGTGCTGCGGTGACCAGCAACACCTATCAGATCAACTCAGTGGCTACTGGCACCGAGATTGGCAAAAGCAGCGATGTGCGTTGGGGTGGCGTGCTGGGCGCCGGTGCCGAAGTCAGCCTCACGCCGAACTGGTCAGCTGGCGTCGAGTATAACCACTTCTTCATGCAGCGCAGCAACATCAGCTTCCCAGCGGCTCTTGGTACGGATCGCGTCCACCAGGATGTCGATCTCATCACGGCACGGCTCAATTACAAGTTTGGCTCGCCCTTTGCTAGATAGAGACCTCTACGCGGTTGCGTGAATCGGAACCCTGGCCCGCGGTCGGGGTTCTTTCGCGAGTTGATCCCACAAAAACGGCAATCATGACATTGGTAGGGAAGGCGACAGCACCATTTGCGAAGCCGGGACACGAGGTGACTTACAGCAAGAAATGCAGCTTACCTCGGCGGCCCCTCGAGTCCGGCCCTCTCAGGGCCAAAAGCGCAGCCCTATTCCAGCCCAGTCAAGTACAAAGTTCGGCAGTTGATGGGACGGTCTACACACGACACTCATTAAGGACCTTGACCTGACTGCAGCTCCGGCCGCGCCATCCCCACTTAAGCCCCCTTGCGGAAACACAACAAGGCCGCACCTGATGCACAACTTATGAAAGGCTCGGTGGAAACGGCGAAGATCTTCGCCAAGATCGTTGAGGCATGATTTCTCTGCTCTTCGCGATCATCTCGCTGCTCTGTACGAGCGTTGGCGAGGCGCGTGGTACTGCACTAATAATTTTCATTGGTATGCCACCGCATTGTACAACAGAGGTCGGGTGGGGCACCCACTTTCGGCTGATCAAGCGGTTGCGGCAATCTCCTCGACACCTGGGTAGGCTCAGCTCGCATTCGCGCAAGAGCATCTGCAGGCTCGATTGGTCTACCGAACCACAAACTTCCTCGATCCATTGTGAATGGACTGGAATACCAGGATGCGAACGCATTCATGCAATGAAAAGGCGCAAGATCTCCCCTCCCCGGTCCTGCATAGACGGCTCGAGCTCGCAGCATCGAGAACATAGTGACTGGATGGTCGACGCCTGACCAGGCGGCCTATGTGACACTGAGAGCTGCAGGTGCATCACATCGACGCGAATGAAGGCTAACGGAGTAGATATGCGCGATCTGGCGCCGATCGATAGCTGCAAAGGCTATGTTCGAAAAGAAAACAACCTAGCTGGTCACGCAGAATAGACCATTGCAGATAGTGTTACGTCTGATGCATCTGGCCAGAATTCGCTTTGCCATCAGCAGAACGTCCACAGTCGTTGTGAGTTGGTGAGCTGCATTAGACAGCAACGAGACGCCGCCAAACCAAGGCGCCCCGACGCACTCGGCCGGGGGGCTGAAAGTGCGCCGGGTTCGCCCCAACATCATCAGTACATCCGTGATGATGCTTGTGGCAATGAGACAAGCAGCGTGGCGGAATTGAGGCTTATGCGTTCGATACTAGAGATCAAAGCGAGTTTTCGTCGGCAGCGCCGACGGACTCGAATCGCACGTCGCGTCACGTTGTACTATTGCGCTCCTCTCGCTGTCATCCATCAAGCAACTTGTCTCCGTGGCACGCCGGCCTTTGACGGGAGGCATCCGTTGAACCCTGTGAGCAATCAAATCGGCCTTTGCTTGGAAAAACCGGTTTGAAAATCTGCGGCAAGCTCAGCTGCTTCTGGTGAGAGCTGCAGTCCCTGTTTTCGTCGCAAAAATAACTAGCCCTCAGCGAATGCGGAAACGACGTGCCCTTGTATGAGCGATTGAACGCCGCGCAGGCTCGTCGGCACGACTAGCCGCTTCGAGCGTGCTCGCACGAGAAATTCATATCCTAAACGTTCAGATAGCCGCCAACGAGCGAGTCTCACTCCCTCACCCTGCCCCTAAGCCGCGTTTGCAGTCGCGTCGAAAACGGGACCAGATCTCAGAAACCACTAGGCGGGTTTGACATATCGCAAAGACATTAGAGAGGGTATTCGTCAGCTTTATGCTGGCCTGAGCACTGGAAAGTTAGGACTTGCAGACCTCCCTTCTAAACAAGTATTGCGATGCTCGCCTGCCTTGGTACACCATCTATCCAACCGTACGGGATTTCTCCGCGATGGTCGGTGTCGAGACTTGTGAGACATGGCTGAGGCGACTGCCGCCCGACGAGCCCGTATCGCTCTACATCCACGTTCCGTTCTGTCGCTCTATCTGTTGGTATTGCGGCTTCCCTACAAGCCTTACTCGCAGCGAGCGACCGGTCCGCAATTACTTGGCAGCATTGCGAGAGGAAATAGGCTTGGTCGCGGAGCAAGTGCCGCGCGCTCTGCCGGTGAGCGACGTGCATTTCGGCGGCGGGACGCCGACCACCATTGCACCGAGCGACTTTCTCGCCTTGATGGAACTCCTGCGCCACTGCTTTGCGTTCAGAAGATCACCTACCATCGCCATAGAAATCGATCCGCGTGGGGTCACGCCCGAGATGGTCGAAACGTTACAATCGGCCGGGATCAACCGCGCAAGCATCGGCGTGCAAAGCTTCGATCCTATAGTTCAAAGGTCGGTCAACCGCCTGCAGAGCGAGGTGCTAACGGCTTCTGTCGTCGAAAGTCTACGCCAGCATGGGATAAGCCGCATCAATTTCGACCTTCTCTTCGGACTACCGCATCAAACGGTGCGGTCCTGCGTGGACTCAGCGCGGACAGCTCTGGCCATGCGGCCAGACCGGCTTGCGGTTTTCGGCTATGCTCACGTCCCCTCCTATATGAAACGTCAGCGCCATCTCGATGAGACGGCGCTGCCGGACAATATTGCCCGCGCTGAGCAAGCCGCGGCCATTGCAGATACCCTGGTCTCGGCCGGCTACCACCAGATCGGGCTCGACCATTTCGCCCTGCCCAACGACGAGCTCGCCCTGGCGCAGAAAGCTGGTCGACTGCGCCGCAACTCCCTCGGTTATTCGGCTGATACCTGCAAAACCGTAATCGGCCTAGGTCCGTCCGCCATCGGCCGTTTGCGTGAGGGTTACGTCCAGAACGAGATCGCGACCACTTCCTATTCCGAACACGTTCGGGCCGGCCGCTTGGCAATCTCAAAAGGCTATTGGCTGTCGGCCGAAGATCGCCTCCGCGCCGCAATCATCGAGCGTCTAATGTGCGATTTGCAGGCCGACATACCAGCGATCTGTGCTGCTCACGGATTTGATCCGATTCCTCTTCTCAATTCCGCAGGCCGGCTGGGAATGCTTGCCGAAGACGGGATAGTGGACATTGAAGGGGGTTTAATTCGGGTCAAGCAGGAGCATCGGTTTGTCGTTCGTGCAGTCGCTGCCGCATTCGACACTTATCTCGACCGTACGCCTATTAGCTAAGCCACGCATGTGAGCAGACTCCAAACATCTAAGCTCTTCGCGAGGGAATGATCCCAAGAGGCGCCTCCGACAGACAGGCCAGATTTCGAGGATGGAGCGGCGGTGTTCGATACAGCCTCAAATCGGCGAGCGCTGATCAGAAGAGAGCTGATTGGAGAGAAGCGCAGCGGATTCCGCCGCTCCGGCCCCCTCGATCGGTTGCGCGGGAGGGCCCGGCCTTTAGCCGCGCCGGAGTGGCAAGTCCGGGCGCTCGTCTCAATAGCCTTGCCGAACGCTTGGCCTGCGGACGGCTCTGCAAGGATGGACGGGCGGGCGGCTCTTGCTTGGTCTTGGCAGGAAGTGCTGCAGGCATGGCGGCCATCATTCGCCCGGCGCGATGGCGTTGCTCGGCGTCGGCCGGTCGGTGATCTGCTGACCGAACAGGCTGCCGATCAGCTCGACTGCCGTGCGCGCGGTCCGACCGCGTTCGTCCAGAAAAGGATTGAGCTCAACGATGTCGACCGATCCGACGACGCCGGAATCGTGCAGCAGCTCCATGATCAGGTGCGCCTCGCGATAGGTGGCACCACCCGGCGCGGTGGTGCCGACGCCCGGCGCCACGGAAGGATCGAGGAAATCGACATCGAAGCTGACATGCAGCACGCTATCGCTCGTCTTGACGCGTTCGATGACGCGGCGGATCAGGACGGCGACGCCGAACTCGTCGATCTGGCGCATGTCGACGATCCTGATCCGGCGCGAGCGCATCAGCTCCTTTTCGAGCTTGTCGATCGAACGCGCGCCGAACAGATCGAGTTTGTCCGGGAGAATCGAAGCGCGCGGATCGTCGCCGAGCAGGCCGTCAAGCCCGGGCTCGCCGCACAGGAACGCGGCTGACATGCCGTGCATGTTCGCGGTGATCGTCGTCTCCGGCGTGTTGTAGTCGGCATGGGCGTCGAGCCAGAGCACGAACAGTTCGCGGCCGCGCTCCTGCCAATGCCGCGCCATGGCATTGACCGACCCCATCGACAGCGTGTGATCGCCGCCGAGAAAGATCGGCAGCGCACCGGTTGTCGCGATCTCATAGCCTCTGCGGCTCAGAACGCGGGTCCAGCGCTGGATTTCGCGGTAATGATTGGCTTGTTCGGGCGGCCTGTCGGTGAGATCCCGGACGTCGGCGACGGACAGATCGCCATAATCGACGACCTCGAAATCAAGGCTTTCCAGCAATGTCGCAAGGCCGGCAGTGCGCAGCGCCGCAGGCCCCATCAAGGTGCCGCGCTGCGAAGCCCCCATGTCGATGGGAGCACCAAGCAAGGCGATACGCCGGGCTCGATCCGTCATGGTCCGATCGGTCACGGCTGCCTCCTGACATCAGCAAGGTTGACCCAGCGCGGATAGCCAAAGGTGCCGGCTTCCATCAACACGCCTGGAGGTCGCACCCTTGAGCACGGAGATACCGCAATCCACGTCCCAACCCGGCATGGCCGAGCGTCGCCGCTAAATTCGGTGGCCGATGAGTATATGGTCAAGGTATCCTACCAACGAAGAAAGATCCCTGCTTCATCTAACCACTTTGTGATGCAGTGTTCAGGAGCGCCGACCCGACCGATTTTGGTGTAGATCACAGAGCCGTTGACCCAAAGCGATACATAGGATGTCCAGCTTTACCGGACCAAGAGGGCGCGATAGTGGCGCAAGTAATCCCGTGCCATTCGCTCTGCCGTGAAGCGCTCTTCGAAGCGCGCGCGGACGCGCCCTCGATCGATTTGCCCAAGCCGCGACACAGCCTCAATTGCTTCGTCCTCGTTTTGACGATGAAGCCTGTCACCTCTTCCTCGATAATCTCGGGCACCGAACCGGACCGGTAAGCAATGACTGGCGTTCCGCAGGCCATCGCCTCAATCATCACCAATCCAAACGGCTCGGGTCACCTGATTGGGAAGAGCAAAGCAGCGGCTCCTGCAAGGAACGGCTGTTTCGAATCGTCATCTACCTCGCCGACGAGCTGGATCTGTTTGCCGTCAATCTGAGGCTCTATCTTCTCTCTGAAATACCCACTTTCGGCGCGACGGACCTTGGCGGCAATCCGAAGCGGCATCCTGGCGGCGAGCGCGATGCGGATCGCATCTTCGGGGCCTTTTTCGGCGGTCAAGCGCCCGAGAAACGCCAGGTACGATCCGGCAGCAAATGAGGCGCCGAACTGGTGCATGGGCAGACCGTGATACACCGTTCCGCACCAGTTTGCGCTGGCGAGCGCAATGCGCTGATTATCCGAGATGGATGCGAAGCAAGCTTCTGGAAACTTGCTGGTCACGGCCGGCAATCCCGGCAGATCCAGCTGGCCGTGCATCGTCGTGATAAATGGCACTCCTGCGCGATAGGGGATGGGCAGATGTAGCCAGTCGATGTGAGCGTGAATCACGTCGAACTGGTCTGCGCAATCCTAAACTGCTTCCAGTTGGGCAGCCAAAGCCGCGTTCGGGTCTGAGCGTGGTCGCCCAAGGCGAAGTGCTTTTGGCCAGACCGGAGAAAGTGTGGCGGGGGTCCCGGAATCGCCGCTCGCAAAGAGGGTGACACCCTGCCCGAGTTCGACGAGTGCATCGACGAGCCAGGCGACCACTCTTTCCGTTCCACCATAGAGCTTTGGTGGGACGCTTTCGGCGAGCGAAGCAATCTGAGCTATCTTCATCAGTAACTCCCCCATGGCGCTTGCTGCCCGCGGCAGACCGACGAGATTCAGTCAAGGGCCCGGCGAAGGTCGCGTATATCCGTCGGAGTGCGCTCATTCGTCGACTCGAAACCAGCGATATCCGTAGCCGTCGAGTTCGATCGTCGAGTCCTCGCAGGGCTTGAGTACACGCGATTGCCGAACAGATCGATCAAGTTGCGCGCTGAAACGACGAGGACAAGCGGCGTCACCAAAATTGCGAGACTCCGTCTTGCGACATCACAAACTTCATCCGGCACACGCCACATAGGCACAACGGCTGAGCGGCCGAGCCGGAATGGCCGATTGGACCAGCTATCATTGCAAACTGTTCAACTCCCAATTCCGGCGGGTTGTTTGAGATGACGGATACATGGCAAGCGTGATCAACGAACGCCGCGCACGTCAAGGGGCTCGGATGCAACACAGATTTTGCCGTGAGAGCCGCGGTAACAGAGCCAGCAACCTGCTCGCGGGTAGGCGGCAAAGTTGCTCGATCGCTGATTCCTCCGGCCTCCTGGGCCATCAGGTTAGACCTTGTGGTGTGATTGCCGGACGCGCAAATTCAAAGGCGCCTCGGCGAGCTTGGCGACTGTCTCGTGTTTCCGTGACAACGATACCAATGAAGCGCTTCGTGAAGCCTGGCCTCAGCGCCAAATCGGCTGACTCACGGTGAGCAAGCGGGACATTCGCAACGCTTTTGCATCCATGACAGCGAGTCGCTGCGCGCTCTTCCTTAGCACCTCGATGAACCAACGCGCGGGGCTGGCCCTCGGCGCACCGGCCTCGTTCATAGGCATGGTTGCGAAGCAGATCATCGTGTCGCGATCTAACAGCTTTACAAAGCGTGGATGGTTCTTGTCGGAACGATCGAGATCCAGCTCGCCTCCCTCGCTCTCGAACGCGAAAACGCTGAGCTCTTGGCCAATCAGGCCGCTGCGCAATCTGTTCATGGCCGGCAGAGATGGAAGCAAGGTGCGCCGTGCGTGATTACTTTCTTGAGACGAGTTTGCCGTGGGGATACCCGGCGGCCAGAGCACTTTCCATCCATTTAAAGCCGAGGGGAAAGCAACGTTGGCTTGTCATCGCAGTTTCGCTCGCAGCTTATCTGGTCGACAATTCCGTACTGGCACAAACCGCCAGCGGGTTTGATCCTAGTAGCCACCCTGTGGATCAGGCCAGCAAAAGACGAAAGGCTTCTGATCCGGCCGAAAAGCTCCGGATGGACCCGGCAATCAGCCCTCCTGCCCCGGCGCCAGCGCCAAGTCCCGGTGCGCCTTTCGAAAAGCACGCTGGTGCGGACAGAGCTGCTCAGACAAGAACGCAAAAGACGGTCGATCCCTTCGCACGGTACGATAATCTGCGTGAAAAAGGGGTGTGGTTCAACATACCTGGCGCTGCGGACACGATCGATCAGGACAAGGGCGGCGTTAGATCGGCGCTTGCAGATGTCGGCATCGGCTACATCGGCTGGACACACAACAGCTTTGCAAACAACCTGCTGCCGAATGCCGCCAGAAGCACGATCGAAAACCAGCTCTATATGGGCCAGAATCCGACATTCGCGTCGGCAAACTTCATGATCGTCACCTACGATCTCAGCCGGTTTGGCATTTCCGACGGACAAATTGTACTAGGGGCCGAGCAGCAACACTGGACGTGGGATCGCGCGGGACCAGATCGAGTGGGGCTCAATACGCTCGCCTACTACCAGACTTTCTTCGACAGGACGCTAGAACTCAAACTTGGCTATCTCAGAAACCAAAATGAATTCACCGGCACATTGTTCGGAGGGATTACAGGATCGAACATGTCTGCCTTGTTCCAGGGGGGCATGAGCACCAATGCCGCACCGACGCCTGCGGTCAACCTGAAGTACAATTTTGCCCGTGCCTTGTACAACAAGGCCTCGGTCCAGCGCTCAATTAGTCCAGATGGTCCCTATGTCCAGATAACGGAGAATCCCACGGGTTTGAACTGGAGCACGCCCCACGCAGGCATTCTTCTCATTGATGAAGCCGGCTACAAGAGCAAGGCAGCTCCCGGCGTACCCGATACCTGGCTGCGGGCGGGCGTTGGTTTCAACAGCAGCCGGTACACGAGTTTGACGGATCCCAAGCGAGGGAGGGAAAGCGGGAATAACTTTCACTACATCGCTGCGGACAGGCAGTTCTGGCAGAACGACCCCGATGGGATCCCATCTCGCGGCATCTATGGCGGCTTCTCCATTATGGAAGCTCCGCCGGACCTGAACAGGATCAGCCGGTATTGCGAGCTTCGTCTTTACGCGAGGGGAGCATTTGACAGTCGGCCCAGTGATCTGATTGCACTCGTTGCTAGCAACACGAGCTGGAGCAACTTTGCGGTGGATGCTGCCCTCGCCAAAGGGCAGCTTGCGCATCGCGAAACAACAGCAATCACCGCAACATATACCGCCCATCTCGCTCCGGGAATATATGCAGGGGTGGGGCTGTCATACATTCATAACCCGACAAGCATCACGCACACTCCCCAGACTAAAGACGCGCTCAATCTGTTGCTATCTACGTTGGTATTCTTCTGATCATCGCAACCGCCATTCTGCTACCAACTCCTCGTGACCCGAGGGACTTGAGCTTGGCGATCTCTTTGAAAGGATCCGCCGCATCTGCGCTAGCCAAGCATTGTTGCTCGGCTTGACGGAAAGTCGCTGACCCGGCGGTGACGTGCGCCAGTTCAGCGGGGACGCGAATAGCAACAGACTCGTTGAAGCATTAAAGTATCTACGGACCTTTCGCTCGACGGGGGGCGTCGTGCCCATCGTGCGTCCAAGGCGCACTCGCGCTAATCTCAATTCTTCCCCCACAGAACCGGACTCTCATCAATTCTCCAAGACCCCATACCCACGGACACGCATCGATGGCGCCCCTGTGCAGAACCGCGTGCCGCACGAGGCTAACCGGCAAGAGGAGCATCAGGGTGGGCAGGATAATACGCCCGTACCGTCGGCTCTCCACGAAGGACAGGTCCTTGTCGGTCCAGAGCAGCTTCTTAAGAGCAGCTTCGCTGCCTACTGGATCATCTGGGCGACCAATCCATAGCATTGCCATGTTCCGTTCCTTCAAAGGAGCTTCAGCAGCTCGAAAGGACTTACGTGACGAGGTTCAGCGGCAATGGGAGGATCCCCTGGGCCTCTCGTTTTTCGTTGATCCTGAAGGGTTTACTGTTGACGAGGAGCAGTTCTCGAGGGGAGCTCGACGCAGAGCAGAGCTCTCGGGAGGAACCCTCGGGTAAGCGTCGCAGGAGGGCCCTATCGATCGGGGTGCACACGGCGTTGGCGAGAGACAGTCGTCTTCGAGACCAACCTCGTGTCTGAGTACGAGCATTGGAGTTGTAGCACGATAAACCGACCGCCAGCACCATCGCCAACGTCCCGCCTCAGCTCTGCAATCTACATCGACTGGATGCATGGCCCATCAAGCGCGACGTGAGCGAAGGCCGCGCGCGAACTGCCCGCCGAGCATTTGGAAATGCAGCCAAGTTTGATTCTTCAGCCACGTTCGGGATAGGCGCGAACGCGCCGACGTCCCGCGCTTTCCACCAACTCGCCCCTATAAGGCACTCCACGGATAGCGAAATAGGTCGGGCGCCCAACTTCCGGCATGATGCGCTGGCCTTCAAGGACGCGGACAAGGTAATCGGGCAGGAATCGCTCCCGGTGCTCCCATCCGCCCCGAATCAAATAGCCAAGATCGACTGTACCTTCGTCGGGTCGCGCGGCCCTGACGATCTGCGGGGGACGATAGAGGGGCTGCGATGGGCCAGCTTCGTTTATTCCGCCAGCGCGCGGGTGATGGATCAGGCGAACATCCATGGGGCCTTCCGGCCCGACAGTCGCGGAATAGCGCTCCCCATTGATCGCAAACTGACTTGGCCCGAACTGGTTTGGCAGCAGATTGATATTGCTCAATACGTCGATCAACACGTCTGAAGCCGCCCTGGAGCCGTGGCGCCAGTCGGCGCCAACGATCGCTCCGATATCCCGCAGCTCCGCAGCCGGCCCCGGCGGTCCTGCGAACCACGAGGTGGCTGCAAATTCAGGTGCTGGCGCAGAGCGCGCATCGTCACGCAAATCGTGCGGTGTGGGTGGATCCAGATCAACGAAGGAGTCGAGACCGCCGTAGATGTTTGAGGATCGGGGCCTTACCGATGACGGCGATGCGGGTTCTTGCATCTGTTGCCCAAGCCAGGCCCAGGCTCCCTGGCTCGGGGTGGCCGGAGTAGCAGGAAGCTCGAGCGGCGGATGAGCTTGCGCGGCCCAGTGCGGCGCTGGCACTGGTGAGGCGGGTTCGTGGATTTGCTCGCCAATCCAATCCCGGGCTGCCGCGCTCGGCGTTGCCGGGGCTGCGGGAAGCTCTTGCGACGAACCGGCCTGCCAATCGCTGGGCGCTCGCATCGATGTGGTGGGCCCATGGATCTGCTCGCCAAGCCAATCCCAGGCTCCCGCGCTCGGGGTGGCTGGCGTTGCAGGAGGCTCCTGCAGTGAGTGCGGCTGTCGAGCAGCTTCCCAAGAAGGCTGGCCCGGATCCTCAGGAGGCGGCAATCCAAGCGCCCTGTTCGCCTCCAGGATTTGCTCGTATTGGCCAAGCTTGACTAGATCAGGCTTGATCTTGCCGTCCTTGGTTTCGCGCCTGTATTCCTCGACATCCCGGTCAAGGGCTGGGGTGGAAAGTCTGCCAGCCATTGCCGGCCGATCATGCATCTGCAGCCACTCACTTAGCCTATACATGCGGCGAGCTTGCCTGTCGATCGTCTCCGGCTCGATCCTGTGCGCCGCCTTTTCCGCCGCCGACCACATGTCGATGAGGATTGCGTCCGCGCGGTGAGGGGCCAGTCGGCGGAGATCAGGCGCCAGCGCGTTTCCGGCACCGACCTCACGGAGCTTCTTCAAGGCCGCTTTGATGCGTCTGCTTCTGTCCTTTGCGTAGGTATCGACATCCTCATCCAGCTCAGCTTCCAGCTGATGGTTTTCCACCTCCGGGTTGTCCTGCTGCGCGTTTTCTGATTCCCGTTGAATTCGATCGGCAATTGAGGGCCTGCCAGCGGTGCTCAGGCGCGCGCTCAAATGGCGCAAATCGGCTGCGGCATTCTTGATCGTGCCGTCGGTGAGGTTACCCGCCGCCTTGTTTCTGAAATCTCTTATTAGCGCCTCGTCCTCCTCTGGGACAGCGCGCGTCCGGCCCGGCTGCCGAGCATAGTCAATGCGAAGATTCGTGGAAAAGGCATCCCCCTGCCCCCCGTTGCGCGAGTACTTTTCGCTGCTGCTCCCGCCAAAAGCCTTGCCGATTCCCGACTTGAAGCGTGACCATAATCCGCCGCTTTTTCCGCTCTTGGCCGACGCGGCAGACTCTGCCTGCGGAAAGCTGTAGCGCGCGCTGCTGAACAGATCATCTCGCAAGCTGGACTGCGGCACTTGCGCCAAAGCGGGAAGCTGGAAGCTGGGAATGTCTACGCTCCGCCGCGTGCCGCCCAGCGCACTCTCCCTAAAAGTGGAGTCCGGCGGCACCCGCATCGAACCGCCGAAATCCTCCCGCCGGACTGCTCGACGTCCTGCGGGAGCCGGATTGGACGAATTTGAGTTGCTTTCATCTGACGGATCGAGACTCAAATCCTCCAGCTGCCGTTCGAAACCGCCGTGCTCCCTTTGGTTGTCTCCTCGCTGCGCGGCCCGCTCTTGCAGGGCAGCGTACTCCCGCATCCAGGCTCCTGAATCGAAGAATGGGTCAACCGGATCCACCCTGCTCTCCTCATGTTTGTATAGGCCCGACAGCAATCGGTACGTCTAGCAAGAAACAGATTGTGGATTGTTGTAGCCGCAACCTTTCGAAAAGCTGACGAGATTAGGACATTGCTGCGCGATTGACGGCCTCGCATCGGCTGGCGACAGGCGCTCCAATTTTTCGCACCTCTTCGCCTAGCCTGTTCCAGTCGAGGAATTCGTAAACCGATGATACCAATGGATGGTCCTGACGATCGTGCGAGGAATTCAAGCATCAGGCCGGAATTCCTCGGCCGCTAACAATGTCTAAGGTCATGCGTGACGAGCATCTTCTCCGCAACTTTGGCGCTCAGCTTATCCTGCTTCAATGACGGACAGCGACCTCTCCTTGACGCAGACCGGGAGGCGTTCTGGTGACCTGGGCTTCCATTTGTTGGTTTCGACTACGCTTATGAAGGACCGAATTGGCCTACTGCGGTTTACCAGGTCCGGCGCATTCGCTCGGATGCAGAACGTCCCTTTTGGGGGCTTACCGCGCATCCGCCGTTTCCGGGAAAACGTGGATCACATAGGGCTGCCCATGAGGGAGCGTAGTCGCCTAGACGAGAGGAACAGCGCGTTCAGACATGAAATCGCCCAGACAGCTTTTTCAAAAAGATGTGCAGGTTGTCCTGAGTTCTCGGTAGTCATCCCGAGCGCCTCTCGGCGCTCGGGATCGGACAGGCAGCGCGCAGTTCGAGGATGAGCTTGGCAAGCGAGCTCGGCAAATAAAGATCCGGCAGACTTCATTCGTTCGCTTCAGTCTGCCTCAGCCCTTGACTGCGGAACCGCAAGGCTTGTCGTGCAGCCTCGAACGCCTCGATCAAGTGCGTGCACGACTCCCGCATGCCGGATTGGCCATCGCTACGGTACTCCAACACTTGCTTGCCGAGATGATCTCGCTGGAAGGACTCGAACTCAACTAGATCTGACGAACAGTTAACTCAAAGTCAAACCAGCTGGTTAGCCGCGGCAGCGCCCTGTCTGGTCTGCTCAACAACTTTCGACCAGTGGAGCTCTGATCCCGAGGAGCTGTTGAGCTGACGAAGATATGCCTCGCCTTGCGCGCCTTCATCGATCGGAAGACCGAAAGGCCCCCATTTTCCCGAAGTGCAAAAGCACCTTCGCGGCAATTGGCGAGGCTTTGACGATCGATTTTTGGCCCCGCTATAGAGCATTGATAGATATATCTCCGGCGTGATGAAACCTCAGAGTTCGAGGCCGCCACGCTCGGCCAGCACACGGTGCATGACTTCGCGTTTGATCTCACCGGCGAGCTCGTTTCGGACTTGGGCTCCGAGCACCCGCTCGGCATCCGGATCGCCTAGAAGACCGTGCTCGGCCAGTCGCTGATCCAAGCGGGTTTGAAACTCCTCGCCCATGGCTTCGACGAGCCGGTCTTGCATCGCTTCATATTCATCAGGAGCGATTCGCCTCAGCACCGTCTCCCACGGTTGCCAGCGGGTTGCCATGTAGTCAGTAAACTGGTTCGCTTCTTGCTCGCGAACCGACTGCAGCGCGCGCGCCGCATCATCGGATGTCACGTGAGAAACCGTCAGAAAGCGCATGTCAGGGGCGACGTGAATCAGCTCCAGCGGCTCGCGAAGAAGATTTTGATAGGCCAAGTAGACTTCGACATCGTCTGAGTTCGGGTGGAGAGTGAGGAGCGAGTTGACCCTGTCGCGCGCGATCCCTTCCAGCGCGTCCAGGCGGAACGCAACGCGGCCGCGCTGGATCAGTTGGCCGAGCCTATTATCATACACCCCCTCCTCGACGTCAGAATTAAGGCGCGCGGTCCGCATACCGTTCCAGTGCAGAGTGACACGATCCTCGCAACTCGCGTTGGCTTCAGAAGCCTGTGTGAAAAACTGTTCGCGCAATCTCGGATTGGTCGCCGCCTGCCGCAGATCATCCGCCACGGCCTGCCGAAACTCGTGATTGCCATAATTGACGGTCCCACGTAGCCTTTCTAGGAACCGGGCGTAGTCTTGGGCGCCAGGCTCATCCGCAAAGTGCTGCCACTCGGCTAGCGCCGTCGGATCGTCCCCGAGCCAGTGCGCGGCAGCCTCGTCCAGAGGCAGCTGCTCAAGATGGGGTGCCGCGAGGTGAGCGCGGACTTCGTCCGGGAATGGGTTATCACCGAACTCGACGTTCTGCAGCGGACGGCCCAAACTCCCCGGTAGCAGATCCTCAGGCAGGCTGGTCAGCCGGTTACCGCTGACATCGATCGATTCAAGCCAGCTCGGAAGGGTTTCGGGGAGATTGGCCAATTGATTGCTGCTGACATCGAGTTCAACGAGCCCCCATGGGAGGGACTCGGGGAGTTCGGTCAGCTGATTGCCACTGACCGCGAGCGAGGTGAGGCTGCTCGGGAGAGCGTCGGGCAACCTACTCAGTCGATTGTTGTTTGCGTTCAGGATCCCCAGCTCCGCCGGGAGGCTATCTGGGAGACTCGTCAACCTGTTATCGCTCACCTCTAAGCGATAGAGGCTCGCCGGAAGAGCGTGCGGCAAACTGGTTAGCCGGTTGTGGCTAATAAAAAGTTCGTGGAGACCAGGTGGGAGGCTAGCGGGCAGGCTGCCTAGCTCGTTGTGCATGGCACGGAGGTTCAGCAGTCTCGGCGGCAGGGCGTCGGGCAAAGAGGTTAAGGACAGGGATGACAAATCGACCAAGTGCGAGCGCATGTTGTCCGCAGCCCTGATTCGCGAGCGCCCCTGTCCGCGGTTTTCCGCTGAGCCCTGCCCCTCTTCGCCAACCCACTCGTCCAGGATCCGCGCGCGCGCGGAGCTGGGGGTCCGAAACCCTGTCAAGCTCTCGACCAAATTTGCCAAGGCACGGTTGAAGCTGCCGAGGTAGCTTTCCCGCTCCCCTTCTTCAAAAGTATCCGGGGCAGAACCTGCGCTCCGCTGTGCCTGTCCTGTGTCCATTATCTTATCTCCCTCGGCATAAACTAAGAAATCCGCGTGCCGCTGCGCAAAGCCGCGGAGCAGGAGTTTGCGCGCTGGCGCAATAATCGTTCGAGCGGGCGCACGGGCGCCCGCGGCGGCCCGCCCTGGTCGAAGGCGGATCAGCTTCACACGATTTGGAGGCGGCGAATGGATCGCTGCTGCTGCAACGTTTGCTGCCATTCCGTTGACAGACCCGGAGGACGATAACGTGAAAGCGTTCTGCCGCTAGCACGGCCACCTGTCGATCAGCTGACGAGTCTCGCTGCAAAACGCCCAATCACTCGCAAAGACCAGCGTTGCACCGGTTGCCTTGGCAAGTGAAAGGACGGCCGCGGAGGTGAGCGTTCGAGCGCCTGCCGCTCTTCGTTTTTCACGGACTCGGCCGAAAAGGAATCCCTGCCTGCCATTGAGGTAACGCACCGTGCCGCCCCCCGGGCTCGACGTTTAAGCCGCTGCCGCGTCGGTGCGGAAACGTGTAGGCGGAGATAACGGGCGGCCAGGGATTCACAGTTCCAAATCGTTGCACCGAAATTATGCCTGCTTCGATGCCATCGCTGCGGTAACTGCGATAAGATCGTCAGCTTGCCGAAAGCGAAGTGTCCTAGGTCCTAGATGGCGCCGTCACGGGCTGAGTTGGCCCGGTTTGGTAAGGGAGTTGAAATGGATCCTTTTGAGACAGGACAGATTCCGCCCGGCGGAGGCATTCCTTCTGCATCTTCCCAACAAGAAGGGGCGGAAGACGGGCGGGGGGCGGCACAATGGGATGCATTCGTGACGGGTTTCGCAGCAAACTCCGGGCATTTAACCCATGCGGCGACCGAAGCAGACGAGACGCTTGAGAATTGGGCTTCTGAACAGCACGTGGGTCCCCTCGAGGACCGGGACGAAGCGGCAAGGCGGGTCAATGCTCTCGGTGAAGACGCCATGCTGGATCTCCAGTCGCTGTCCCTTACCAGTCTGCCCAGACTTCCAAGCGAAATCGTCGTGCTCGATGTGCCCTTCAACCGGCTTACCAATCTGCCTGACGAACTTCCGGCTTCGCTCCAGCGTCTTGATGTTAGTGGCAATCAGCTGAGCAGCCTGCCCCCGCTCCCAGCCGGGCTGAGAGGCCTCGACGTGAACTCGAACCGGCTGGAGAGCCTACCTGCCGTCCTACCTGCCGGGCTCCAATTTCTTTCCGCCAACTACAATCGGCTGCTGAACCTACCCGGCGCCTTCCCTGCTTCGCTCCAATTTCTCCACATCAGCCACAATCAGCTGACGAGTCTACCGGTGGAGCTTCCTGCTATGCTCGAGTTTCTCGACGTAAGCCAAAATCAACTGACGGATCTGCCGCCGGCTCTCCCAGCTTCGCTCCGGTTTCTCGACGTAAGCCAAAACCATTTGACCAGTCTGCCCGAGGACCTGCTGACGGCCTTGGGCGATGATGGCACCCTAGTTCTCACTGAAAATCCACTATCTGAGCAGGTGCTGGCGAACCTGAGTACAATCCTCGGCGCGGAGGGTTATGTCGGCCCGACTGTCCACCTTTCGCACGACGACGAAAGTGAATCGTCCGGGACAGACGATGAGCAGGCGGACGCTCTCGCTGAAACAGTTGCAGAATGGCTGAAGGGCAATCCACAGGAGGGCGATCGGGAGGTGCTTGCCGCTTGGCAGAACTTTGCAGAAGAGCCGGGCGCTCGGGAATACGGACTTTTCCTCGGCAAGCTGTTCGAGTCCGTCAACTCCGGCAATGAAGGGTTTCGGCAATCGGTAGCCAATGATCTGCGTCAGGCGGCAAAAAACCCCCAATTGCGTGCCCAGTACTTTCAATTGGCATGGGACGCCAACCAGAGCTGCGAGGATCGCAGAACATTAACCTGGAACGGCATGCAGACCGCGCGCCTCATCGCGGAAGTCGAGAACGGCCTCTATGACAACAAGGAACGGCTTGCCAAGCTCGTCGAATTGGGGCGCGTCATGTTCCGCATGGACGCACTCGAGGCGATCGCGCGCGACAAGGCTCACTCGCTCGCCTCGATTGACAACGTAGAAGACATCGACGCCGTTGAAGTCTTTCTTGCCTACCAGAACAAGCTGCGCGAGCGGCTGGAACTACAACACGTCGCGCCGAACATGCGCTTCTTTGAGGTCGCCGGCGTTAACAACTCTGACGTTGACAGGGCAGAGACATCCGTTCGGGAGAGGGAGGCGGCCGAATTTTCCGACTATTTGGCAATGGATTGGCAGCCGTGGGACGATGTGATTCGCCGCATCGCACCTGAAGAGCATGCCAAGACGCAGGACCAGCTCATTGGTGCAATGGGAAAGGAGTTCGACAGCCGAATGGAGCAACAGCTCGCCGATCAAGGGCTGACCGGAGCTGAAGCTGGCCTCGTCGAAGATGCCAAGCGAGTGTTGGGTCCCGCAGTTCGCAAAGAGATCGCCCGTGAGATCAAGGGCGCTCTAAGAGATAAGGTGCTCAATGAGCACGGCCTCGCGCTCTGAAGCCGCGTTTGCCGTAGGATGCTGCTAATTTTGCTGCCGTTCCTCTGGTGCGCCGGTTGGTGGCCCAGAGGCGCGTAATGCACAGCGAGTGCAGCGGAGTGCCGATCGAGAAACCGGCGTTGCTGCTGTCTATCATGCTGCCGCTTGATGTAGGTCAGGTCGATGCTTGGAGTAGACTGGCTGCTAGCTCTCTACTGAGACCAGACGCATAGAAGCGCATGTCGTCGATCAATGTTCGGAGCTGTCGCGCACTTTTGCATTCTCCCATTTAGTTTTGACTTCGGGAACGATGAAAAACGACCATCATCCCGATCCAAGTGCTGTCTTTCCTCGCAAAGTGGCGCTTTGGACGCCATGGAGTACCTGTTGTCGGCAGCCGTTACCCGCGGCTCGCCCCGGCGGCGCCATGCAGGTCTGCTACCCTGACGCATGCACTTGCATCAGGGCTCTCCTTGATCGGCACACTTGGAAATGTTGCGCGGCACTTGACATAAGGAGTCCATTGACGGTGGTATCTTGAATGCCGACCGCCGGCGCCTGACAGGAAATTTAAGCCGACTTTGCCTGCATCTGAGCCTGAAGAATGACCTTCTGCGCTCGCTTGTGCATTCGATTTCGCCAATCTTCGACGGGTAGTTGGACAGGCTGCCAATAAGCGTGGGATAAGCGGATGATCGCACCCCGCCGCGAGCGATGGAGCGTCTTAACGAGCTCCTCTAAGCGTGGAGTGACAGCCGAAGCGCTGCCCCTCTCACGCCCCCGGCAGTTTGGTTGCTGGACACCACTCTCCATCATGTCCGCTCTCTCCATCATTCGTCCGAGGATCGCCGTTGTTCCCTCACCGTCAGCGTTGTTTTGTCTTCCATCGATATGGTTCCGCAGGCAGCCAATCTGTGGCACCCGCGAAGAACGCGGTCAGCGACCATTTCGCGGCTTCCCCATCTGTCAGTTGATGGGAGTAAGATTCGCGGCCTAAGGGGTTAGCCCCGACCCCGAAGGATCTATATTCGGCATAATAGCTCGTGCTCAAGTTGTTGGTCTTGCCCCTATCCCATTCGCGCCAGCCCTCCGGAATGACCTGTGCATCTATCTTTGTCGACAGAAAGACCACTGTGGCATACGGCCGCCAGGGGCGGCCAAGCGCGATATCGCGCGCGGCAGGGTCGGCGCTTAGAGTGCAATGATCAAAAACATAGCCGCTGTCCTCGTCCGGTGCTGCCTTGCTCTGAGCGGTAAAGACGACCGCTTGATTGGCGATGCCGTGCAACTCACATTTCCGGAACCAGGCCTTGGCGTTGCCAAATACGAAATCGACATGCCCTTCGATGTAGCAGTTCGAGAAGTATTGACGTGACATTCTGCCGTTTGGACCTTTGCCGGCAAGCAGCGTGTCCTGGGCGCCGAGCAGGCGGACGCGCGTAACGACGTCCCTGTCTCCGGTAAGGGATAGTGCAACCGCCTGGGAGGGTGGATTGGCCGGGTTGAGAGCGTAGTCGTTCTGGATGGTCAAATTCTCGAGCCGGAAGTCATCGCCATTGGCATCCAGCGTCGCCGACCGGGCGGTTCCTCCTACATTGATCGCGCCATCGCCATACACAATGACGGTATTCTCCGGCTTGCTACCAGTGCCTGAGAGATGAACACCGGATTTGGAGATTTTGACCTTCTCACGATAGATACCGGGCGCGATCCGAACATCTCCGCCTTCCGCCGGCAATGCGTCGATGGCTTGCTGCACCGAGTGATAGTCGGCATTTACGGCATGCGACACCAACAGTGGCTGAGCGTATGCTGACGAGATGCAGAAACATCCCGTCAGAAGTGCAGCAGAGTGAACGAAAATACGCATGATCCTACACTTCGTTGAGTCAGCGGCACCTCGACGCAGTCGATAGAGCCTATCTCTGCGGGATAGCCGCAGCGCATGGGCAACACATTTTTCGCGCCAAATCAGAACCTCCACGTCACCTTCGCATTCCCGGCCCTGCAAACCGTCAGACAATTGCAAACAAGTCCGGACATGAGGCCGACCTTCGTCAACACCAGTAATCTTGGCCCAGATGCTGAACTCACCACCCGAGTTCGGCGCCGGATGTAGTGCTTACCGATTGCTGTTGCGGAACGCCCTGGAACATACCTCCGAGCCGCGCAGCAGCGGTTTTGCAGCTTGTCCGGGCAGCGGCGGTGATACGTCAGAGTGTTTTGCGGTGACGTTCGCATGTTCAACTTGCCAAGTGGCGGAGTCGGCAAATCGGACATCTTCGAGTGTCACGTCAAGTGCATGCTCCTCGTCCACGCCGCGGATCAGCAACACACCGGTGTCGCCATGCACATGACGGAGAACGATTCGCCGATAGACCGGAATTCTCGTGCCTTGTGCGCGCGGATCATATTTTGCATCGAAAGCTAGCGGCCACCGGTTGCCCCTCAGGCACACGTACTCATAAGTCACGCTCTCGACCAGACCGCCTCGGCTAACATCGCTCTTGATGCGCAGGCCGGACGTCGTACCATCCAGCGTCAGATTATGCACCAATATGTCTCTGGCCCCGGAATTCACCTCACTGCCGATCGACATGCCGTGCCCCCAGCCGAAATAATTATCAGTGATCGAGATATGGCTGCTTGAGCCATTGTCGCCAGCCTTGATCGCGACGTTGTCGTCACCCGTACGGATCAAGCTGCGGGTAATGGTCACATCCTGACTCGCGCCAAGATCGATGCCATCGGTGTTGCGCGCATCCGCCGGTGAATCGATTATGAGGCCCCAAAACGTGGCACCTTGGACCCGGTTCATCGCGACATGAAAGTTGGGAGCGTTGCGCAAGGTGACACCAGAGAAAGTGATGTCCTGCGCATGATCGATCTGGATCAAGCGCGGGGCGTTCTGGTTGCCGCCCTGGGCTTGAGCGCGGCGCGCTAGCTGCCACCAGGTTTCCGCGCCGCCGCCAATTATTGCGCCCCCCTGACCATCGATGATGCCTTCTCCGTAGATGCCACCGCCGCTCGTTTTGGAAAAGCTGATGAATGGCCGGCATCCGCCGCCCTTTTCCGCAATACGACCACATTGTCCGAGGCCCTTGTCGTAAGCAGCAGGTTCGGGGATGGCGATCAGCGTCGCCCCGCGTCCGACCCATAACGTCACACCCGATTTCATCTCGAGTGGGCCCGACCGGAACTCGCCACGCCCTAAATACACGGCGGCCCCGGAAGGACATTGGTCGATGGCATTTTGCAACGTGGTCGTATCTTGCTTGCCAGACGGCACGAGGCGTTCGCACACCGTATGAGGTGCAACAGGCTCGGTGATAGTCCGGCGGTCTTGCGCTTTCGCGGCGGGGAAGACAACGATGGAGGTGAGTATGAACAATAGGGCTAAGTTGCGAAAACGCTTTTTCATCGACTTCCTCGTGCTTTGTCAGGCATCCACGCTCCATCGGTATGGAGCCGCGGGCTACATCTTGCCGCCGCGCGCGTCGCTGGCGCGCGCAAGATGATATTTATGAGACGCAGCAGAGGCCCGGACCGTGTACCTGCGCAGCAGCACTCTGCAGATGCGCAAAAAACACGAAGCGTCATGCGATGGTTCAAAATCCGACAGCTTCGTCAATGGTCGGCCTTCTCGCGCCAATCAAGCGGGTCGCCGGATTCGGCTTTTTTGCATCTAGAAAGTCGTCGGCGCCCAGTGCTTGCTCTTGATAACGATTTCGATAAGCGGCGCATCAGCCTCACTGGGAGCAATTGGTGTACGCCCAGTACCCGCCGAAGCCGCGGCACTCACCCGCGCCTGACCTCGACTGCTGCTGCTGAAGCTCCGCGCTGTTCTTGAAGCGTTTGGGAAGCCACACCTGCGTGCTTGTTCTCCTTGAACACCGTGTTGACGAGCTGGTTTAGTGTACTGTCATCACTGGCCTGGAGCGACTGGCTGCCCTCACCGAGGAAATCCGCCCCTTTAAAGCATCTGAAGATACTTCTCAGCCGTAGATGTTGAGAGTTTCCGACGAGTACTTGGACCGCTCACCATCTCGTGAATGTAATCATGATCCGCGCGCGAGACATTCGACGGCGGATTGCGACCGCGGCATCGAGTCAAGGCCTGCCACGCGCGCTGTATTCAGTTGCGGCTCAAAGGCATATTCTTTCGCCAGTCTCGGCTGCTGATCGTTTAGTCAGGCGTGCTGTACCGATGGTGGAGGGGCAGCACTAAAAATTGTGCGAGTGCACGCCCGCCTCCCGTCCAGGATCGATGGGTCTATCCGTATTCGGAGAAGCTTTCGAAAAGCTGACGAGGTTACGGCCGGGAAGATGGATAACGCGACCGAACTGGCCCTGAGTAAGGGGGACAGCTCTTGACGTTCAATCCAGACATCTGCGTGAGCAGCCCTACAGATAGGAGGCTCTAGTCAACACCGCAGGGTGACGTCCGGCATGTGGGGTTACTCCGCGCCCCATCCGCCGGCCCAACGCACCGCGATCACCAAAACGCCCTGCATAACGGCAGGCCGCCAGCTCGCCCGCCCGGGTCCTTAAAAATGATGCCTCGCAAGCCGGTCGGTATTCTCGCCGTTAACGTGGGCTACGGCAGCTTTCAATGGTCTCATGATCGCCTGGTAAACCTCACAGCAGCTTCCTGGTCAACAGGATCATCGATGCTTCGCGGTTCGCGCGGTAGCGCGTCACGTATTCAATTGTTTGCCGCAGAGTTGCGGTGGCGTTCATCGATCGGCAATGAGATTGCTCGACCCTCAAGCCTCCGCTCCAAATCCGCCAATCCTGCCTTACATTCGGCGACGACCGATTGGGCACGAAGCAGCTTGACCTTGAGCTCATCCTGCTGCCTGACTATTTTCTCCGCATCCCAATCGTCCTGCAACATCTCATTGATCATGTGTAACCACCGATGCAAGGCCGGCGCTTAGCTCCAAGAACCCACGCTTGGCATCTCGCCGCTACGGGCGCTTGAGCCACGGGTTAAAGGTGGCGCAAAAGAATGTCCAGAAGCGTAACGTCTTAACCCCGGTGTGCGCCATCTTGCTGAGGACCGCCATTGGTCGCGAGCCCGTTGCAGGACAGTCGGATTTTGGCCCGCAAAGCCAACGGCAATCCGAAGGTGGCAGAGTTCGCGACGCTGGCACGCGTTTTGGAAAGTCCATCAGGAGACGTCTGCCATCGATGAAGTGGCCACGTTTCATTTGATTACCTGGATCGGGTGCTGAAGGAATATCATGGCCAAATTGGTGCCGTCACACGTTCAAGCAACCGGAATGCCAATGCCCTCGAGCACTTTATAGAGAGAATCATGTAAGTTTTTTCGCGCCATCTGGCTGCCGGCAATCCTATTTGTCGCGACTGAAACAACTGATGTCTTGAGCAAGACAGCGAAAGCCGCAACCACGAGCCTGTAGCGGCGCTCGCTCCGGCAGCCGATGTCGGCCAGAGTGCTCCCACCATCTTTTGCGACGACCTTGCGGCGTGAGCCGCAGTGGCCGACGTTAACGCCAGACTGACGTGCTGTGCGGGCGATCGGCAGTCGATCCGGAATGCAGAAGGGGGTTGGAGGCTCCTCGCAATCTGATGCCACGGCTGTTCACGATATGATCTCACGCTTAAATTCCGAAACCGCGTTTGGCCCAGCCTGGTCGAAGATCAGTTCGTGGCCCGCTTGCATCCTACCTCGCGATGCTACGCACCTGCGCCGCTCGGAACGAACTGTCTCACCTTCAATCGGGCCAATCCGGATCGCGCAGAAAATCAACGAGAAGGAGCGGCATGGTAACAACGCTTTCTCCATCGGCTCATTCACCAAGATACTCGGCCACGCGAGGCTCCAAGCGCCCACAGGCAAGCGACCGTGATTGCGGTGAAAACGAGTACAGCGCCAATTGCTAGCACAATTTCCATCGTCGGCTTCCTTCTATTGCGCGGACCACCCACCAGACGTTGTATGTGAAGGAATTCCTCCGCCAATCGACTATCTGGACACCATTGTCTGTCACTCTCACGGAGAAGGAGGTTGAGGTGCAATAATCAAGACCGCTATAGACTCCTGGGCACTTGGGCCTCAGTAGCCAATGCGACTCCGCTCCGAAGTGATATATACTCGGTAGCGACCGGGGATGTGGCATTCACTTTCGAAGTCGTAACCGTTTGTTATGCTCCCGGTTACACGGACTCTGATTCTGTTGTACCTGCGGCCTTCTTGTTCGTTATGCGCTGAGGACTTCGTGACCGAGCGCATGAGCGAACGCGTTAGCCGCTGAAGGGGCTCGAATACGTTGCTCCATGTTGCCTCGCGAGCAGTAACGGGGCGGACCCGAAATGGTCTAGAACATGTCAGGCGCGCCCCAGCATCACAGCCCCTGCAAGACCGGTGACGCTCACTGCACCCAAGCAAGGACCGTGCCCTTCTTCCAAAAGGCTGCTGTACCTCGCTTGGGCTGTGTATACTTGTGAAGTGTATCCTATTTTGTTCTGTCTCCATGTCCATCAGGACGCAAACTGTTTGCAACCCGACATTCGTGTATCAACGTTGAACTCAAGCGCAGGTAAGCTCGCGATGGCACAGGAAGGCGATCGCATCGCTGGAAGTAGCGCTGACGCTTGCAGTCTACAACCCTGCCGATCCCAAGCAGCGATGGGAATTGCTATTCTGAGTGTCGCCGACACTAAGCTGTGCATCGACAACAAAACCCGCGTCACGGCGGCGTACTTCAGCAAGTTTCATGTCAGGATAGTGACCCAGCCGAATTTTGGTGCGGTTGTTTGATAACGACCCAGGTCGTTCCTCTTGCGGACACGCAAGGCAAAGGCCGGCGTCTTCCGGTTTATATACAGACCGGACTTCAGTGACTGAACGGTGCGATCTGTGAGTCCAAGAATTGGCACGATCTGGCACGCCTCTCACGTGGATTGAGGCGGACAACCATGCCGAGGTATATGTGGGTCGAATTCGCGCAAACCACGGCATCAAACGGGGCTTACAGGCACTCTGTGGAATGGTGGTGTGGCTGCACAAAAAATTCGTAAGCTGGCGTCCGTGGTCTGAACAGTTGCGTTTAGAATTATGGTAGCCCCTGATCGACAAGATCAAGTGCGGCAAATGGCGCGTCGCCTTTCTTGCAGCCAGCGGCAAAGCCCGTCAGCTTCTCGCAAGGTCTCCGGTGTAGCGGTGCTGTTCTTGAGAGAAGGAGCAGAGCGTGGACAATCCTCCGTCGAGCCCGACGGCTTTGATGGCGGTCCAGGACGAGTTCGTGCCTCAGGCGGCGCATGCCAGGCAATAAATTCCAGACCACCTTCAGCAGGCAGTTCAGGCAGAGCAGACACGCCAGACTCTGCGCCAGAGCACGGTGCGGCGCTATGCTGACGCGCTTTTCTAGCTCGGCTCTCGTGATGAAACGATCACCGCACTCGAACCACAATGATTACCAGCCCGCACCGAGAACTATTTGTCGCGGGACTGACGGCTCTGCGCCAACAGTGCTTCACCGGTGTCGCAATCCCAAATGCCTGGACGGCGCACGCCTCGGCCATGTTGCTTCAGCTGAGAAGGGGAGCTGGTCACGTCAACAAGACCTCACCATTACCTGACAACTATCCTCATCAACCCGAGACAGAGACCCCGCTCTCGTCCAAGACGTCATCCGGCGTTCGGATCAGCCAACCCGGAGATCTTCAGCTGAGATCTTGCCCGTACGCCCGGCCTTGGGCTGATAACTTACGCGGGCCCCCTCTTCGAGAGTGGTGTAACCGGCCTTTTCCACGGCACTGACGTGCACGAAGACATCGGGGCCTCCATCCTCGGGCCTAATGAATCCATAACCCTTGGTCGGATTGAACCACTTCACAATACCCATTGCCACGTCGGCACCTCCTTAGTGAACCGTTGTGATCTAGCGAAGAGTCTTCCGGCCATCAAGAGCAGCGGCAAAAAACAGCGCGGCATGGATGCGAAGGTCTCGTCTCATTCTTCTGTCGGAACGCCTAGCTGTCGCCCAATATGCAAACGATGGAAAGCCCCTGACGCGACCGCATTCCATTCCTGTGGATGCGGATGAGGATTTGACCTTCGCTTCGGTTGCCGCGGCGAACGGTTCACAAGAGAGTTGCACGCATCGAACATTCCCCAATAATCCATAAACATGACGCTTGCATTGATGGTCCGCGAAGTGTCGGTCACTAAGCCAGCAACGTTTCGTGAGAAACACCCGAACCTGGTTAAGGGCGCTAGTTCGTGCGTCTACCAGCAGCGTGTTTTGGAAATGCGTCTGCCGACCATCATTGCGGACTTGAGGTCCGGCCCGCGCCGTCCGAGCCGCGTTTCGGTGATCACAATTTCA
Organism: Bradyrhizobium sp. USDA 223; assembly: GCF_044909005.1. Lineage (NCBI taxonomy): Bacteria > Pseudomonadati > Pseudomonadota > Alphaproteobacteria > Hyphomicrobiales > Nitrobacteraceae > Bradyrhizobium > Bradyrhizobium sp. USDA 223. Next base: position 571,307 of record NZ_JBIYDR010000001.1, on the reverse strand, counting down.
GCACGTCAGCCGCTATGATCACCAGATTTCAGCTTCCGACACATATCGAACCGCCACGCCGGCAAGGGGAGGACGGACATTGGGATTCGACGGACCGTCAAGCTTTCAAGAGTGTGATGCGCGTGCGCCGTTAGCTTGATTACCTTGTCCGCGTTGCGCCTCACCGTAGCAACCAGCGATGACATGGAAGCACGCACTGTTCATAGTATCAGAACCTCTATCATCGCTGTACACTTGCCACGTGACGTCTGCTTGTATTTCGCCACAGCGCACCGAACCCGCGGCTCAAAGAAGACCCAAACGCCGCGCCTTGACGACGCACTGCGTCCGGCTGGTCGTTTCCAACTTTCGCATCGCATTCTTGACATGAAAGTTGACGGTGTTCAGGCTCACTTTCAGGATCACTCCGATAGCCCAGGATGACTTCCCTTCCTCGACCCATCGCAAACACTGTCTTTCCCGTTCCGACAGCACAACCTCTCGCCTATCCGCCATGAATTTCTCCTGTAGTCCAGAGAACAGGAAAGCATCAGCAAATGCCATACCACTCAGTGGCGCCAGCAAACTGTCGGCGAGGCAGGACAAGTTCTTCGGCGATTGCCGCTCCATTCGCACGAGGCTGCCATCCTGCTGTAGCCCTATCGACGCGCTTTCGACATTGTCGTCAATCCGACGGCAGCATTACGACAACCGTGGCTGTCGATATTTGCGTCTAAATCTATGTGAGCCGGATATCACCCTTTCCCTAAGCACTCCTCCCCCGAAGGAGTGTGGGAATTCTCTCTCAAGGGGTAGCACGGGCTCGCGAACCCAGGTCATTCATTTTGCATCCAAAGCCCTTCTTTCCAGCCTTAGGCGCGAGGCCAATCAACCCATAGCGAAAGCTATGCGTTCGGCGCGCCTCCTATGGCGATCATGCAAGCCTTTGCGGTCCCAATAAACTACCAATGCTGTTCATTGAGCGGCATCACGCCGAGAAAATATGAGCAACGACGTTGGTGGGAATCTAGGTCGGCTTACAGGATCCAGGCATGCAGCATCAAGCACTAGCCGTTCGGTCCACCGCGGGTCAACAACGCGCGCGGCCCTCGCCTGTGGAAATGCTTCGTGCCCAGGTCTGCTCGAATGATAAGCTCTCGTTTTGATGGAAGCCCATGATGGCCTTTCCGCCACAATCGCCCAGCGCTCAGGATTCAATGGGGCTCTGGGCGTCTGGTCTGTCGATTGCCAGCTCGCTGGCTATCGTGATGCCAATGAAGCTTCATGGAGCCAGCTCGTCCAGAGCGTCGAACGCATGGTGGACTCGACAGAGCTAGCTGTGCTCGTTGACGGGGATGGCGGCTTCGGCAATTTCAACAATGCTCGCCTGCTCGCACGCAAACTTCGTCAGGCTCGCGCGGCGGGTGTCTCGCTTGAGGACAGCTGCTTTCCGAAGCTGAACTCGCTGATTGGTGAGCGGCATCCGCTCGCCGATATTGATGAATTCTGCGGGCGTCTGCGGGCTGTAAACATGCAGTCGCCGAAAATCTTGTTCTCGTGGCCAGGATCGAGGCGCTGATTGCCGGTCACGGATTGAACGAAGCTATGCTCCATTCGATTTTCGCCTTGTGGTGCCTGCCGTCCCGCAGTAGGGCATCCAGGCGTCGCTCCAGGTCGCCGGCCCGGCCCGACGAGTCCCTGCCCGACCCGCTCGGCGTACTCAATGGTGTTGCGGACCGGGCTTCGAGCTACCTGCGGAAGGCCTCGATCCTTTCGAACTTCTCCCCGATCTGATCGAAGATGCTTTCGATGGCCAGCAGGTCGTCGGCAGCGGCCATCCGACCGTCCTCAATGTCGGCTGCCATGCTGGAAGCTGTGTACTCCTCGGCGAGGACCTGCATGGTTTCTAGGGTGCAGGAGATCCTCCGCGCGAGATCGACGATGGCGTCGCGGAAGCGGTACGGATGATTAACGGTGAGAATGGACCCGAAGTCCTTCAGCAGGAGTTGTTGGACGAACTCCTCGAAAAAGGCTTCCAGCCGGGTAGCGACTGTTTTCGGCTCCATGACGGTCCGTCGGACGCGCTTCAGGTCGGCCAGAATGGCCCGCAGGCTCTTAGACTAGTGAACTGGTCGGCATGATTGCGCGCCTCGCGGACGGCGAGCGCGGCTTCGCGCTGCTTGCGGTCGGTGATCTCAGGCCTCAGCTTTTCGACGGCTCCGTTGAGGCGGATTTTGCACGATCAAGCCGCCGAATCGCTGCGAGAGATCCTTATTGAGGCTCGCGAGCCGCTCCGGAAAACGGGACCTTTCTCAAAGCAGAAGCGAGCCAACCGCGAATACTATTAGTACAAGATCTACACGCCCTCGGTGGCGAGGGATCGAAGAAGACGACCCTCAAATATGTCGGTCCGACCGACGATCCCGAGATTGCCAAACGCGCGGAAGCTTTCCAGCGCGCCAAGATTGGCTATCGCGCGCGACGCGAGCTGGCAGCAAAGTTGAGGCGGGCCGGTTACCCTGCCTTCCCCACATGGAAGATCTCGTCGTCAACGAACTCGCGCGCGCGGGACTTTTCCCACTTCGCGCCACGCTCGTCGGTTCGATGGCCCATCAGACATACAGCGGCGTAGAGCGCGCCGTGCATCGGCGGCCTGGTGAGCTCGCCGCCAGAGCGACCATGCGAGAACACGGTCGATTGAGATGCGCCGTTGAGCGAGCTTGATAGCGATGCGACGGGTTTCCTGGATCGACCAGCGACGCCGCGCACGATCGAAGATGCCCGGATCGAGGCAGTAATCGTCCGCACCCTTGAGACGAAACTGCCCAAGGCCACTCACTGGAGCTCGCACAGCATGACGAGGGCCAGTGGACTGTCGGTCTCGACGGTACAGCGGATATGGCGCACCTTCGGCCTGCAGCCACATCGGTTGGAGACCTACAAGCTTTCAAACGATCCTAACTTCGTCGCCAAGGTTCGCTACGTCGTTGGCCTCTACGTGGTCCCGCCCGAGCGAGCCATCTGCTGTGTGTCGACGAAAAGCCACAGATCTTGGCGCCAGATCGGAGCCAACCCTCGTTCCGCATGCGTCCTGGTCAGGTGGAACGCCGCAGTCACGACTACAAGCGCCATGGCACGACATCGCTATTTGCCGCTCTCGACATCGCAACCGGCCGGGTCATCGGCAAGTGTTACGGGCACCACGGGCCACGGAATTCCGCAAGTTTCTGATGAGATCGAAGTCCCGTGCCGGATGATCTGGACGTCCATCTCGTCAAGACAATTAGGCAACCCATAAGACGCCGCTGATCCGTAACTGGCTGGCCAAGAGACCGCGCTGGCACGTCCACCTGACCCCAACCAGCTCATCCTGGCTCGATCAGGTCGAACGTTTCGTTGCCCTCATCACCGAGCGCAAAATCAGGCGCGGCATCTATCGCAGCCTGGCGGAGCTACGTGCTGAGATCACGTCCTTCATCGAACAGCACAACGCCGACCCGAGCACATTCCGATGGACCAAATCAGCTGACGACATTCTCAGCCTCCATCGAACGCTTCTGCGCTCACAATCAGCCAAGGCCTAAAACGCCATGAACTTCTGGTTTAGGACACTAGATTATGCGCCGATGTCCCGCGTACGAATTTTTCGCCCGAAACGTCCGCGCGCCCATTGCTGCGCCGATCGCGCGCAATTTCCAGAGGAAAAATGAACCCCCAATGCAAGGCTGTCGAGTGACGGTGTGCTGCCCCCAGCGCACTCGCGAAAAATTCGCGCTTCAGGCTGCGGTCATGTACTGCACGTGATGATCCCGCAGCTGAGGCGGTTATGCCGGCATCGCTGTCTTCAGCAGCACAGCAGCTGCGATGGAAGTGGACCCGAGGCGACATGGGCTTGTGCATCGGGGAAAAGGCTCTTGGTCAGCTACTCGTCAGCGAAGCGGTTTAGCCAGGAAGGCTGCGCATTCTCGACTCTTCTATCGGAGATAAATATGACGGGCATCGGCCGAGCTGGCAAATCGTACGTTGAAGCTGCAGGAGCCGACAGCACTGGGGTATCGAGCAGTTCGAGCCTGGAGTTCGGCCTCGTCTCTGGGGAACGCAGTCAATCTTTCGAGGCCGTCGTGGAGCGGATGCGCTCCGGGCCTCAAGATAGAACCGCGCCGCTCGTGAACCGGCAACCAACTTCGGATGTGGCGGCGCCAACAAGAGATGAGGTTAAGGCAGCAAAGCGAACGTTGGGCAGCCTGCTTGAGGACTTTAACACCTGTCGTAGGGCAGCCACGGGCGGCCGGACCTTGTCCGAGAGGCAAGAGCTGATCGATCAAGTCGTCAAGGCAGGCTCAGCAGTTCTGGACTACTACGCTGCTCTGCCCCCAGGTTTGGCGAGGCGCATTCTGCCCGACGATCGGGCTCGCCAGCTCCGCGATGAGACGCTGAGCGCGGCCGACGAAGGTAACGCCGTGGCTGCTACGATTTTCGATGACCTGGAGAAGAGCAGACACAAAGCGGCAGCCCTGCTCGGCAGGATCATCCGCACCGCTTCGCCTGACCAGCTGAACCGCGTGCTTTCAGGCGTGGAGCCCTACTATGAGCACTGCATGGAGTGGTGGAGAAAGAGGGCATTGCGCTCGGAGCGGATGCAATCCGTCTGCGCGGCTACTGCCGACCTACCAAGCAGCACGCCCGAGTTGCGGAAGTCCGAAGAGGCCGCGCTACGACTGCATACCGGCTATGCACTCAATACGAAGTACAAGTATCTGGAATCGCAGATCACTCTCGCGCAGCTCTCCCTAGCGAGCAGGTTGGGACCAGCCGTCAGAGACGCCCTTATCGATGGAGACGGGCGGGTGCGTCTGCTCGGGACCTTCATCGAGGATGTTGTTCCGGCATTCGCCTCGACGGCCGAGGCCGTGATGAACCGCAACGGAGCGCCGCTTGACGCTGAGCACCGTGACGTTCTGGAAGGAGTCATGGAGCGGCTTTCGGAATTTGCGTCAGGAGTAAGCGGCATGGTTGCCAGCCTGACGGACGCCGGCGCGGGAGCCGATCTTCCGTTAGAATTGCTGGATCAGATAGTGGAAGGTGCGTGGCTTACAGCGGACGAAGTCATGCGGCTGCTGGCACTTCAGCCAAAGACGCCAGCCACGATTGAACCGCCGGCTTGGGCTGTGCTGCCGGAACATACTGCCGGGGTGGGCGAAGGCACTGCAGCGCGCAGGAAGGGCAAAGGCAGGCGCGCAGCGGCCGCAGGCGAGGGGAGTTCGACAGCTGGGGGCGCTGAGCCGCAGCTCGCCGGGTCCGACGCTGGCACGGGCTCAACACGCAAGGTTATCGTACTCTCGGATCTGGGTACAAAGAAACTCACGAGCGCGGAGGAGGCCCGCGCGCGGGCGTCATCGTCGGCGAGCGGAAACCTGATGATGTGGCAGGCTCCGCCCTCCAGAGAAGCGCTGACGGGAATGCTCAAGCGATTGGACGAACTTTTGCAGTTCGATCTGCCCGCTCAGCAAAGCGCCGTCTCGCAAGCGCGTCAGATGAAACCCGAGGACGCCGACCACGTCCTAAACATCGTCGTCGAGCGCCTCCACAGACAGGCCGCCGAGATCGAAGCCTGTGTAGCCGCGGTGGAGGAGCCTCGTCGAAGTGGCTTGCTCACGCCCGCGCAAGTGCCCGAAGTGCACGACAAGATAGTCCGGCTGAAGACGATGTATTCCGAGGTGCAGGGACAGGCAAACTCATTGAAGAGGCAAAGAGCCGCGATCATGATCGATTGCATGAAGAGCTATGGCTTTCCCTCGCAGAAATACCTTGAACAGTTGCGGGCGGCCGGGGAGTTGGAGCCTCCGGATCCTCCGCGCGCGTTGAGCGGCGATCCGGGGACGCTGTTCGAGATTAAGCTGCGGCCCAAGGCGCTGCGCAACGGTGCGGCGGCGAATCCGATGTGGGTGCACATCCATACGAAGCGGCCGGTACATGCGTGGCAGTTGGCGACGGCGGCTGACGCCGAATTCGCCGCTTGCCATGTGAAATCCAATGAACAGCGCGGCTACAATCGGCACTGGCAGAGCGCGCGAGCCGCGATGGGGCACGAAAACGTCGTGATCCATCGCGGCAAGCTCACGCCTGCATTCTGTAGGTCCTTGTTGAACAACGCAGTTGGCAACCTGTCCGACGTCAGATAATTTGAGACTGATTAGGCTTTTCGCGAAGAGAGGCTCTGGGCTCATCTAAGTTAGCATTACAGTTGCATTTTTCGTCTGAGGTGAGCGCGGCGAGCGTCGGCCTGGTGAGCTCGCCTCCAGAGGATGCGAGAACACGGTCGATCGAGATGCGCCGTTGAGCGAGCTTGATAGCGATGCGACGGATTTCCTGGATCGACCAGCGGATCAGGAACGATGTTTGGTGCGCCGGCGTCGCGTTTTTTTGAGCGCTGGCTCAGCATTGGCCCGATGACGGATGACGGCCATCATGGCGAAGGCTAGCATGACGAGTGAGACATGGCGATGCTAGCCATGCCAGGAGCAGCTTTCGTTGTGATCAAGGCCGAGCTCGTTCTTGGCGGTTTCGAAGCTGTCCTCGATGGGCTAGCGATGGCCTTCTACCGACACCAGCTTCTGCATGGAGGTGCCCTTGGGGCACCAACTGGAGAAGAAGGCCGAGCTGCCGTAGGCGGTGTTGCGGCGGATCAGAAGACCCCGCGTCCATTCCCCGGCAAGGTCGTCGTTGTATTCACTGACGTCGAGATCGGCCCAACTCGAGATAGGCGAGTCGTGCCAGCGCGGACCTTTGGTCCCTTCGCCGGATGACAGGCCGCGCCAGGCCTTCTTGGGAAGGCTCTGCGCGATCGCGGAGGCGGTGCCGGCGGCAGGCTGCGGCTTGCCCCAGGAACGGAGCACGTGATTGGAAGCAACACCCAGAACATAGCCTTTGCCCGCCTCGCGCAGCAGGGTTTCGATCTCGCCCGTGCCATACAGGCTGTCCGCCGCCACGAACGAGAACGGCGCCTTTGCGGCGATCGCACGAGCGATCATTCGACGCGCGATCTTGGGCTTGGTCGCAAAGTCCACATCGCTCGGTACATGCGGTGCCTTCAGGCGAGCGGGGGCGTCCGTCCATTCCTCCGGCAGGTAGAGCGTGCGATCGATAAAGGCATGGCCATGCCGCGACACATTGGAGGCGAACACTCCGATCTGGCAATTGGTGATCTTGCCCGCCGAGCCAGTGTACTGGCGTGCGACGCGGCACGATGCCTTGTCCTGTTTTAAAAACCCGGTCTTATCGATAACCAGAACCGCGTCCTCATCGGCAAGCGTTTCCAGCGCGTACTCACGCACAATGTCGCGCAGCGCGTCGGCATCCCACTGCCCCCGACCCAGGATCGCCTGCTGGCGCCACGGGCCTGGATCGCCGGCCGCTTCAGCCCGCATCCAACCCGTCTTGTGCGGCTCGTTACCCAACAGTCCGTCGAGAAACCGCCACGCCGCGGCCGCCACCCGCTCCTGCGTAAACAGCGGACGGATGCGTTGCTTGGCATCTCGCAACGAGGAAGCCCACAGCGTCAGCGTATCTTCAACCGACGCGCCGCCAATCATCAGATTCCGAACATGGTCCTACCCATGGATTCAGAACTCACCGAAAATAGCAACTGTAATGCTAGGGCGATAGGGCTGCTGCGCCTTTCGGCGCTGGCTCCGTTTGCTTCAGGCGCTCTAGGTAGCCGCGCGCGCGCGAAATCACCGCCTCCACGACAGTGTCCAGGACGGGATCGCCGCCGGCAGGCATGGCTTCGACCTCGGCCTTGGCCGCCATTGCATGGTGCGTCACGGCCTGAGCAATCTCGGAGACGCGGCGGATCGTCTGTGTTGGAGAGAGCTTGCAGTCGATGGCGAAGCGCTCCCAGTGGTTGCGTCCAAGCTGATCAGCCTGCTTCTGCCCGCCGATCTTCTGCGCCATGTTGCGTGTGATCTTCGGATATGGCGCCGCACAGACGATGTCGTAGCCTGGCGCCATGGCGGCGCCGCGCGCCGATAGCATCAGCGAGTAATTTTTGGCGTGGGAATCCGTGTTCCACACCATTGGATTGAAGATGGCAAGATCGACGAAGCGGGCGGTCTCCTGTGCTGTCATGTGGCGCTGGGTCACGCCGACCATGTCGGCCAATGATGGTCCTTTTAGGCCTCTATCGTTGTTCTGGTACTTGGCAGCTGGCGGTCGGCCCAGGGCTTGGCAGAAGTCCTCCTGATGCAGCCGCCGCCACCTCTTGCCGTCATGACGGCGGTCATAGCGCTCAACCAGTAGGTAGCTACGTTCGCCTGCCCTCCCTGTCGTCACCTTTGGCGTCGGGATTCCGATCATGCGCGCGAGCGTCAGGCAGAATGCCTCGTTCTGAACGGCGCCAGGCAAGCGCTCGCCATCGGGCTTGATGATGTGGGTCGATGGCGCGCCGTCGATCGGTATGTACAGGGTGTCGCCATCCAGAGCGACGGCGAGCTTCGTCTGCACACCGGCAAGCGACATCGACACGCCATTTTCGCCGACGAGGAGGGGCTTGTGGGGTAGCTCATTGAGGATGCGCTCGAGCGCGGCCTTGTCGGGGATCTCTCGCCATTTTCCGGCGATCAGCCCGGTGCCAGGCTGTCCGACGGAGAGCGCGCCGGCGGTGTCGCGGCCCATCTCGGCAAGAAGACCGATGACATCGGCCGGCGACTTGCCGAGCATATGACCTACGATCCCGAGAGTTGCGTTCTCCGGCAGCAGATTTGCCGCCCATGGCAGAATTGCCGAGGCATCGTGGGACGCCCGCGAGAGCGGCATGGTGAGCGACACAGGGAAGGCACCGGTCAGCCCGCGCCAGGATTCGGCATAGGTGAAGCCTGACGCTTCGTCAGCGGTCGTGATCCAGCCGACCTCTCGCGTCTCAAAGTAGACCGGAAGACGGTCCATCAGGCTCCTCCTCGTCGCTCTCGGGAATGTCCGGTGTTTCGGAAGTGTTCGCGCGGCGGGCTTGGGCGTCCTTGAGAACATCCTCGATGCGCAGCCCGAGCACGTTTGCCACGTGCAGGCTGCGCCCGAGCTGACAGGTGCTTTTTCCGGCCTCGAGGTCAACGATGAAGCGCTTTCCTGTCCCGCTCACCATGGCCAGCTCGTCCTGCCGGAGGCCCTGGCGTTTGCGTTCTGCCTGGATGAGGCGACCGAATGCTGCAGCGAACTCGGCGGCTTGGCGCGCGACACCGGTCTCGCCAGGAGCGTCCTTTCCCCATGAGGGGGGAGTACCCTTTGGAGGCGTGTTCATAGCTCCCCTCGTCAGTTACCGATCGGGAATTTTATGAGCTGAAACGGGAATGTCCAGCGAAAAGTTACCGAGCGGGATTTCTCTACGCAGTTCCGATACGGGCAAAAAGGTTACCGAACGGGAACTTTTAAGCCAAAAGCCGGTTGGGCGACCCGGAAAGTTACCGATGGGGAATTCTGCTGCCAACACCAACTCGGTTCTTTGGAAATCGATGACGACGGGAGGGAATCCCCGCTCATCCGTCGAGCGAAACATGGTCCTTGGCGTCCACTCGATGTGGCGACCTCCTCACGTTCGGCGAATGAGTAGCATCCTAATAGAAGTTTTGACGATCGCGAAATGTGTCGGGGTCATACCGCCCGCCCGTGCAGTTGGCCGACAATATTGTGCAACCCTGCGCGAACGCTTTCTCACCGCGGAAAGACAATCATTCCAGGCCATCAACAATCGCTGTCGATTTGGGTCTATGCTGCGTGAGAACGATAGCACTTTACCTGAGTTAAGTGCCGCGCGCGCTTCGCAGCCGGGGTGGCAGCCGAGGCGACTGCTGCGTCACGCTGTTCGTCGATTGGATCTGCCGTTCCTGCGTCGCCGCGGCCTCTGACGGCGACTGCGCGGAGGAATAAGCAATTGGTCGCATCCGTGACCGCTTGCGTAGCGACTTCACCGTACGAGAAATAGATGGTTTATCAGGGCACTTCACGTAGCTCAATGCAGGCATGGCGCGGATTGACAATTCTCAGTCAAGGAAGCCCATCTGGCAACTTACTTCCAGCTCGTCATGTTGTGCTTGGGACGCCAGGAAATCCGCTCGCCAGCGGCGGAAGCTGTTCAGACCGGTAATTTGCGCATCTGACGAGCTTCATCGAGCCGACCACCCTCATCAGCTCTCTCGCCTTGCGTTCCATGAATTCAGATGAGCAATGTGAGGAGTTGAGATAATCAATGGTCTCTAGATATCGACTTCGATCAGCCCGTCCGCCGAACTTACTCAGAACAAAGCCGCCTCGATGCATAGGTGTATTCAAGGGCGAGTTGACGCGCATCTTCCACGAGATTGGCCGCGGCGCTATGTCCGCCGTCGATGTTCTCGTAATAGAAGTAAGGCTGGCCCAGCGCGGCGAGCTTCGCGGCAGCTTTGCGGCCGTGCGCTGGATGCGTGCGGTCGTCCTTGGTGGAGGTAAGAATTAAGGGAGCGGGATAGGTCTTGCCCGCCACCAGCTTCTGGTATGGCGAGTAGCCTTCGATCCACGCACGCTGCTCGGCAATGGCGGGGTCACCGTACTCGCCGATCCAGGAGGCGCCCGCGCCCAGCTTGGTGTATCGAAGCATGTCGAATAGCGGCACCTCGATGATCGCCGCGTTGAAGAGATCGGGACGCTGGGTGATCGCGGCGCCAACGAGCAAGCCGCCCTGGCTGCCGCCAATCGCGCCCAGCTGGCGCGGACTAGTGATCTTCCGACGGATCAGGTCATCGGCAACGGCAATGAAATCATCCCATGTCGTCTGCTTCGTTGCCGCCTGGGCCGCTTGGTGCCATTGTGGACCAAACTCACCGCCCCCGCGCAGGTTCGCAACGACATAGGCATTGCCCTGTTCGAGCCATAGCCGCCCCATCGGTCCCAGATCAGACGGCAGTTGCGACTCCTGGAAACCGCCATAGCCATGGAGAAGTGTCGGGATCGTGCCGTCAAACCTTGCGTTTTTGGGCCGCACCAGAAAATAGGGAATTGACGTGCCATCACGCGAAATGGCCTCGAGCTGCTCCACGACATGGTTCGACGCATCGAAGGCAGAGGGTGCCTTCTTCAATTCCTCCAAGCTTTTGCGTTCGGCATCAAAAGACCAAACTGAGGTTGGTCTGAGATAGCTCGAGACGGTGAATATGACCCGGTCGGCTTCATCGTAGGTGGCTGACAGGCTGACATTTGTATCTTCCGGCAGCGGAATCGGTGTCGCGGACCAAGCTCCCTGATCGTACTTGTAGAGGAACGCTTTACTCTGAACGTTCTCAAGGATCATCAGAATCAAAAAGTTCCTTGTGTGAGTGAACTCGCTCAGTGCCTGCCGGGGCCCCGGCTGAAAGACGAGCGATGGTCTGGCGCGCAACGGATCCTGTTTCCATTCATCGAGGTCATACGAGATCATCGAGCCGGCCGTGAAGCAGATGCCCGCGGACGGTGACCAGTCCTCATCAAGTTTCACAAGCAGGCGGCCGCACGCGAGCGTGGCGATCTCGGCCTTCTTCGGTAGATTGAGCTTGACGGGCCCATCGGGGCGGAAGACCACATACTCGGACTCGACAGAGCTGATTGCGCGGGCGGCGCCGGTCGCATGAATATGACCCTCGCTGTCACGAAGCACGAAGGGGGACGCCCCAACGTCGGTGGGCTCGCCCCGAAAGATCTCACGAGCCTCACTGAGCGGCTGAGCACGTTTGAGCTCCTTCACCACAAAAGCGTAGCCGGCTTGCGTCAAAGTCCCCTCGCCCCAGTCCCGTGCAACAAGGAGGGTGTCACCATCGACCCAGCTGACGTCCTGCTTGCCCTCGGGGAGATGAAAGCCGTCCGCGACGAAGGTCTTGGCGGCGCGATCGAACTCTCGTATGGACACGGCATCCTTTCCGCCATCGGAAAGACTAATCAGGCAACGGCGCTCTTCAGGCGGAAGGCAGCTGTGACCTTGAAAGACCCAATTTCTGTTTTCGGCGGCGGCCAAGGCGTCCACGTCGAGGATGGTTTCCCACTTTGGGTCTTGGCTACGATCGCTCTCACGCGTGGTGCGCCGCCAGACGCCGCGCACCTGATTCTCGTCCCGCCAGAACTGCTCCAAACCGCCCCCTTCGAATGGAACATCTGCGATCCGATCTTTGGCCTGCAGGATGGAGAGCGCCTGCTCGTAGAAGCGCCGATAGCGAGGATCTGACTGAAGCACTCCGAGCGTCTTCTCGTTCTCGCCGCGAGCCCAAGCCAACGCGCCTCGCCCTTCCATCTCCTCGAGCCAAAGGAATGGGTCGTCAGTTACGGCGGCATCCGTTCGCTCCTGTGAAAGCGCCGTGGACGTGGCGCAAGCAATCGAAGGCAACACCGCGGAGAAGAGTGGTGGCGTGTTCATGGACTTTTCTCGATAAGATCGGCGGGCCACGCTGGCCGGCCCTGGCGCGTCAAGCAGACGCGGCGGAAACCATGGAAGCGCATGACATAGCGCGGCCTGCGCTATGTCATGCGCCGCTTAGTGCAAGCTGCGTGCCGGCTAAGGAGTCGCAAGTTTCAGCCGTTCGGGGGCTGCACGACCGTGTTCCGTTGCCGCCATTGGTTGCCAAGCGGACATCACAGCGTGTCGGCGGACAGCCTGTGAGACAGCGCCAGCATTTTTCGATCTTCAGTGGCAAGACTGGGACGCAGCGATGGTGCTTACCTCCGCATCCGAGGTTCTCCTGTTGGCGTCACCGGGCAGACTTGTCGACGGGCATCATCAGCACAACGATCAGCGCATTGATCAGCAGCCAGATCGACATCATGCTAAGGGTGGTATGCATGGCGATCTCCGACCCGTCGGCTGCAAGCATTGCCGAGTTGGAGGAGCTTTTTCCTTGCGCAACACACGAAGTCACGCCGACAACTCGATTCGTTAACAGACTGCCGGGAGAATTGCGCTCGGGACGTGAGAGTAAAAATGCCCAAGAAACGACCTACGCTGCAACACGTCTTGGGATTGAGCCAACAAACAACATACAAGCACCAGATCAGGTTCTACTGCGCAACAAAATGGCGAAATCATCAGCAGCAATTCTGCGCACCTGTCGTATCCACCTCGCAGAGAATGCATATGAGCTCTACATTGCGCAACGATTGTAGTCGCGTTGCACACCTCGCCTCCCCGTGGATACTGCAACTTTGCACATCATTGATGGCGCCCTCTGGTCGTGGTCCAACTCAAGTCAGCTTGACTTCGGAGTCACCTGCCTTTCCAGAGATACCCGGATCGCGGCTTCCGCCGCAAACATGTTTAGCTTATCTCGAATCCGCTACATCATCGGAAGAACCGAACATTCGCATTGGAGGTCAGCGAAGAGGTCGCTCATAGAGCCAGCTACGCTTCGTGAGGATTGCCCGCACTTGGTAGCGCGCAGAGCGCTAGAGTATGGGGCAATTTCTAACAGCAGCACGCTTTCGAAAATCGGTTCACGGACTATTATTGCAGTCTTCGTGCCCGGCCTAGGCTGTCTACACAGCCTTTCCGATGACAACGACTTTAGTACCTAAACCGCTACGACCGCCTCCCAATTGGGACACGCATCCGACCGCCGCGTCCGCAGCACGGGGACGGATCGATGAGAACGTTAACACAGGGATCCGACAGACCCTCGAGCTTTCAAGAGCGTTTTGCGCCGCGATCTGACCTCCCCTGGTGGTCCACGGCGCCCCGTGACGATCGGCGACGAAATAGAAGCACACCCTTCATAAACAGCTGCGGGCGCGTAATTTGCTTCACATTCCGCCGGAGCAACCCAAAGTCGCGCCTAACACTTCGCCATATTTGCATTAGGGGCAACGGAACCGATGCCGTTATCTTAGATAATACCCTGACGTCGCGCTTTGACGACGCACTAAGTCCGGCTGGACGTTTCCAGCTTTCGCATCGCATTCTTGACATGAAAATTGACGGTGTTCTCGCTCACGTTCAGGACGACTGCGATCTCCCAGGATGACTTCCCCTGCTCGATCCATCGCAAGCACTGTTTTTCTCGTTCCGACAGCACACCCTTTTTCACATCCGCCATGATTTTCTCCTGGAGTCGAGAGAACAGGAATGCCATCAGCAAATGCCATACCACTCAGTGGCGCCTGCAAAGTATCGGCGAGGCAGGACAAGTTCGTCGGCGATTGCCGTTGCATTCGCACGAGGCTGCCATCCTGCTGTAGCCCTATCGACGGGCTTTCGACATTGTCGTCAATCCGACGGCGGCATTACGACAAGCGTGGCTGTCGATATTTGCGTCTAAATCTATGTGAGCCGGATATTACGCTTTCCCTAAGCACTCCTCCCCCGAAGGAGTGTGGGAATTCCCTCTCGGGGAGTAGCACGGGCTCGCGAACCCAGGTCATTCATTTTGCATCCAAGCCCTTCTTTCCAGCCTTAGGCGCGAGGCCAATCAACCCATAGCGAAAGCTTTGCGTTCGGCGCGCCTTCTATGGCGATCATGCAAGCCTTTGCGGTCCCGATAAACTACCAATGCTGGTCATTGAGCGGCATCACGCCGAAGCGATATGAGCAGTGACATTGGTGGCAATCTAGGTCGGCTTACGGGATTTAGGCATGCAGTATCAACCACAAGCCGTTCGGCCCACCGCAGGTCATCAATGCGCGCGGCCGTTGCCTGCCGAAATGCTTCATGTCCAGGTCTGCTCGAATGATGAGCTCTCGTTTCTGATGGAAGCGCATGATGGCCTATCCGCCACAATCGCACAGCGGTCAGGGTTCAAGGGGCTCTGGGCGTCTGGTCTGTCGATTGCCAGCTCCCTGGGCTATCGTGATGCCAATGAAGCTTCATGGAGCCAGCTCGTCCAGAGCGTCGAGCGCATAGTGGACTCGACAGAGCTACCTGTGCTCGTTGATGGGGATGGCGGCTTCGGCAATTTCAACAATGCTCGCCTGCTCGCACGCAAACTTGGTCAGGCTGGCGCAGCAGGCGTCTCGCTTGAGGACAGCTGCTTCCCGAAGCTGAACTCGCTCATTGGTGAGCGGCATCCGCTCGCCGATATCGATGAATTCTCCGGTCGTCTGCGGGCTGTAAAGGATGCAGTCGCCGAAACTCTTGTTCTCGTGGCCAGGATCGAGGCGCTGATCGCCGGGCACGGATTGAACGAAGCTATCTTGCGTGCTCACGCTTATGCCGACGCGGGAGCCGATGCTATCTTGATTCACTCGCGAAAGAGTACCGCGGACGAGATACTTTCGTTCGTCACCGAGTGGCGCAACCGGCTACCTGTCGTGATCGTTCCGACCACATACTATCGAACGCCAGTCTCAGCCTATCGGGATGCGCGCATCTCCACAGTGGTTTGGGCCAACCACTCCATGCGAGCTGCGGCAGCTGCAATGCGGCGCGCCTGCGATAGTATCGCAGCTCAAGAGAGCGTTGCGAGCATTGAGCCTCAGATCGCACCGCTCAGCGAGATATTCGAGCTCCTGAGGTATGACGAACTCGCCGTGGCCGAAAAGCAATATCTGCAGCCCCGCTAGTCCATGGCAGCAGGGTTTGTCACCTGAAGCTTCCTTTGTTCAAAATCTGCCGATGAGTCCCCTCACCTTTCGTCGGTCCCGCTCAGTGTCACAGAACTGTCAGCGACGTAAAACTCCTGGAGAGGCTCTCGACATGGCAAAACAGCTTTGCCTGCGGCTCAAGAACGGACACACAGCGGCTGATGCAAGTGTATACGCCGACCACGATTCATGCCTGCCTCTTTCAAGCTCTGGGGTGGTCTCACAAGTCTGCGGCACCTGACACTTAACAGAGGCGCTCAGGATGCTTGCAGAACGATAGGCGGGATGAAGAAAGCGAATTGAAATGCCTGTGAATGTTCCCAAGCATGCTCTCATTCTTGCCGCTGGAGCGGGCTCTCGTCTACGGCCGCTCACGGAGCTAAGCCCAAAACCTCTAGTCCAAATCCATGGCACCCCCATCCTGCACAACGCCCTACATAATCTTGGCTGTGTTGGCGTGGAACACGTAACGATTGTCGTGGGTTATCGCAAAGAGGCGATCCAAGAGGCCTGCGGCAGCCGCTTTGGCAGTGTTACGATTGACTACGTCGAATCCTCCGCTTACGACCGTACTGGGAGCGCCTATTCGCTATGGCTGGCGCGTGACGCACTCCTTTCCGGAGATTACTTCGTTCTTGAGGGCGACGTCTTCTTCGAGGAAGATGTATTGCGGCAGCTGATCATCACTGAAGCGCCCAACGCTGCTGCTGTCGCTCCCTTCCATGAGCTGATGCAGGGATCGGCGGTCCTGTTGTCCGATCTTGGCTTCATTTCAGAATTTCGCTTGAAGCAAACAGCGCGAGATCTAATCGCGGGTGGCCCCCCTCTCTACAAGACGATAAATCTGTTACGGCTGTCCGCGTCTACTCTGCGGACAGAGGTCATTCCGGCCCTAGACGATATGATCAGGGCCGGAGCTACCCAGGCCTACACCGAAGAGCTTCTTTCCTATCTCGTGGAAACACGAGGCTTGCTGCTTGCTGCGGTGAGATGCGACGGGCTCAGGTGGTACGAAATCGATGACGCGGAAGATCTGCGTACCGCCGAGCGCATCTTCGCAGAAGCCGACTACGTTTGATCCTATCGCCCAGGGTGAAGTTCAAGACGGTCACGGAAGGTTTGTCGCTGCGCCTCTTCGACATTCGCGGCAGCCTCTGAGGCCGGGCGGGTCAGAACGGCCAAGAACCGTAAGCTTGACGGAGGCCGCAATCAAAGCGGCGCCCATTGTCTTAGCAGAACGCAAGCGCTCGTTCCGGCATACAATGTGAAAACACATCCCAAGCGATGAGGTGGTAGCGAAACAGTCATTTTGCGCCCAGCCGCTTTGACCGCGGGAATGGGACGAGACCTAGACCTTGAGGGAGGCAGATGATTTCGATTTGCTCGCTTGCGCTTTTCCGGATCGAGACTTTCCTGCAAGCGACTGCTCCGCGGAACTAATCTCTTTGAAGTCGAATCTGAAGCTGATTCTTGGTGCGCAAAGTACATTCTCGCCAAATTTGATCGGAACACGGCCGGAGCAATCAAGGCTCTCTTTGACGAAGACCGGCGCCGAAGTGGACATTTCAAGCAGGCGCGCCTCCTGAGCGGAAGGCAGACGCGCACTTATCGTAACCCATTGCTGCGAGTAGTCGTCAATTCCGATGCGCCTGAGAGCTGTCGAGATCGAGTTGGTGCCAGAGAATTTGTCCAGCAGTCCGGGAGTGCGTTTCGCCGGAAAGTAGCTATGCGCGATGACGATCGGGATCTCGTCTTGGTAACTCAGCGTGTCGATGCGCAGCACATCGTCACCGGCCTGCAAGTCGAGGTAGCCGGCCAACCGCTCGTCTGCCGGTACCGTTGCAGCAGACAGGATCTTACGACGTGCCAAGCGGCCTTGCGAGATGAGATTATCGGTCAGCCGGGTTTGAGGGGAGAGAAGATAGGTTGTTGGATGTTCGACAACGAAGGTGCCTCTCCCCTGCTCGACACGAAGCAATCCTTCCTGCTCAAGTCTCCGAATGGCGTATCTTACGGTGTGCCGGTTGACACCATATTTGAGAGCAAGCTCGACGTCGTTCGGAAGCTTTTCGCCTGGCCGAAATCGGCTCGACGCAATAGCTTCTTCGATGTTCGATCGAACAAATTCCCAGCGCTTTCCTTGATACATAGGGCAAATGGTCCGTGGTTCAGGTGTTCAACTGCGTCGGATTAGCGTCAGGTCTACCGTTCTTCGGTTGCGCCAGCCGCGTTACGGCCGCTCCCCTCAGATAAAGACGCTGTCCGTAACGCTCCCGGAAGACAGTTGCCCGGCGAGCTGAAGAGGCAACTGAGACGCTCGCATCTTCGACATCATACTGGCTTGCGTCCTCGCGATCTTGCAAAGCTTCATCAATGATACGGCCCTGCACAGTCGAGGGTAGCGGCAGTCTCAAGCTGGAAAGGATCGTCGGTACCAGGTCAACGATGCTGGTTGGGACAGCAGCAACTCCGGTTTTAAAGCCATTGCCAGCAAGGATGCATAATGAAGACAGCTCGTTCGCCGAAAGCCCGCCGTGCATGCCAACGCCGATCGGATAGGCTCCATCGTAGTACACGGCGTCGGGCGGAGCGTTCCGATTGGCCGCGCTGCAATCGGCGAGAACAAACGACAGATCCGCGCTTCGCTGGTGTTCGGCCATGACAGCCGAAAGCGGGAGGGTGTTGGCGACAAGTGGAGACCCATCAGCGGCCTTACGTGAGAAAGCCACGCCAAACCATGGCTCCTCGGAAAGGCTGTGATACATCTCTGTCAGAAGACGGCCTTCTCTGTCCCGGACCCAAATGTTGACAACCCTTTGAGCGGTTATTGCGGCGTCTACGTCGGGCGTAAGCTCGTATCCGACCTTGAATCCCGACCGCTGCAGGTGGTTCAATACGGAGACCTTTTCTCCAATGATGGCGTGCCCGTGATCGGATGCAGCAATAAGCTGTACTCCCTCTCGCTCTCCTTTCTCGCTCCACCAAGCGAAAATGCGCCCAAATTGCCGATCGACCTCGTGGAGCACCTCACGGGCCGTAGGATGCTGAAGTCCGAACATGTGATATGTAATGTCCGGCTCCGAAAGCCACAGCAGGCTGACCTCCGGAAGCGCTGCTTTCGTGAGAAATGAAAAGAATAGATCGACGATACGCTCAATGGTAGCACGCGCCGGCCGCTCGTCGGTAGGGAGCATCGGAAAGCATGACGCAATCCGGCGAACGGCCGCGTTGTTACTGAACTTCGATGGGTCATGAACCCAGAATGCCGGCGCACCAGCCTGCCAACTGCCCCAGCTCGAAAGACCAAAAGAGCCCTGCGACTGAGATCCGATCGACAGCATCGCACGGCCATGCGCCGCCAAGACTTCTCCGATTGTAGTGGCGGTGAGGACGCCCCCGCGTTCGCTGCCGAGGGTCACGAGGGCCGCGAGCGAAGATCCGTCGATCGATCGACCGTTTGCCAAAAAACGGTTGCCGATGATTCCATGGGCCGAGCTATGTGCCCCCGTGGCCAGCGCGGCCGATGAAACGCGCGTCTCACTGGGAAAAGATGAGGTATGGCGGGCAAGTCGAAGGCCGATTTTGGACATCTCGGCGAGATTCGGCGTGACTGCTTCGTCTAGCTGGTCAGGGCGCAGGCCATCGAGCACGACAATTACGAATTTCATTCGGCCACCTTCCAGCTCCGATTCCGAAGCCTCAACCTACGGGAGTGGCAGCCTGCTTGTCCAGAGCTACCTAGGCACCTAGGTCTGTCATGATGGTGTCACATGCTGTGAATTATATCTCGCAGTACTCGAACGGCCCCTCAGAAAAAACATTGTGCGAGTCCGCCCGGCCCAAACGTGAGCACGTGGTCCAGAGCTCCGCATCGATAAAGGATGTCTAATGAATATTTGCAATCGACGCGAGGTTCTCAGATTTGTCGGCGGGCTGAGCTTGCTCCCGTCGACCTCTGTCTTTGCCCAAGACGCTGGCCGAACGGCACTGCGGATTGCAATGCAGGATCTGCGGGTCGAGCTCGATCCGCTCCATCCCCGTGCAACGGCGCTCGTGAGCTTCCGGGTACTCGAGAGTATTTACGACAAGCTCTTTGCAATCGACTATCAGCACAACGGGCAGATTCGGCCGATGTTGGCCGAAAGCATCGAAGCCCTCGACAGCACCACATATCGCGTGTCTCTGCGGAAAGACGCTCGCTTCCACGATGGCGAAGAGCTAACGGCAGAGGACGTCGCATTTACTTTTGGTGCAGAGCGTATGCTCGCGAAGGACAGTCCGGGTTTTGGCGTTGGCCAAATCAGCTTTCCATCTATGAGCGCGGTGCGGGCAACCGGTCGACATACTGTCGAGTTTAGCACCAAGGCGCCCGATCCTGTTTTTGTCAAACGCCTGACCTCTTATGGAGCCGGCATCGTCTCGAGATCGGCCTATCTGAAGGCGGCGACGTTTGATCAGTGGGCCAGAGCTCCCATAGCGGCGGGGCCCTACCGGGTCGTTGAGGCCGTTGAAAACCGCTACATACGCCTTGAGGCGCACGATGGGTACTGGGGTGGAAAGCCGCCGCTGAAGGGGATCGAGTTTCGGATGGTGCGGGAGCCGGCGGCACGCGTCGCCGGCCTTCGCGCCGGCGACTTCGATATCGTCACAACCGTAGCGCCGGATCAGTTCGATATCCTCGCGGCAGACAACCGTTTGGACGTGGTTGGAGGCGACACGATGTCCTTCCGCACGTTGGTCTATGATTCGACCACGAACGATGTGCTGCGGGATCCACGCATAAGGCGCGCCATGAATCTTGCGATCGATCGGCAGACCATTGTCAATAGTATTTGGCGCAAGCGCATAAGTGTGCCGCCCTCCCATCAACATCCTGCTTACGGCGTTCTCTACAATCCTGACCGGCCAATCCCTCGGTACAATCCGGAAGAGGCCAAGCGACTTCTTGCCGAAGCCGGTTATAACGGGGCAGCAATTCCTTTCAAAACGGTCGGCAACTACTACACGGCTGAGCTTATCGAAACGCAAGCCATTGCAGCGATGTGGAGGGCTGCCGGCCTTAACGTCGATATCCAAATGAAAGAGAACTGGTCCCAAGTGGAAGACCGTCTGGGCCGCGCTGTGAACAACTCGTCCGATGGAACATACTACCCCGACCCCACCGCCTCGTTCGTCTCGCGCTGGGGGTCTCAAAGCAATTTTCAGAGGGGTGGGTATTGGCGCAACGACAGATTCAACGTGCTGGAGACGATCTTGCTGAGGGCTCAGGATGCGGTAGAAAGACGAGCCGCCTATCAAGAGATGCTCGACATATTCGACGAGATTGATCCACCAGGAACGGTGCTCCATTCGCTTGGCGAGTTCTTCGGAAAGCGCGCCAACATCAAGTGGACACCGACGCCGACGGGTTTGATGGATTTTCGGCCAGGCGCAATCAACATCTAGCCGAGAACGCCTTGGGCCAGACGCAGAAGAATATTGTCTGCTCGGAAGGTGGAATCATGGACCAAACCACTTCGCATGCACTTGAAGCGTCTTATGTCCAAACCTTTGAGCACGGGAATGCCGGGCGCCCAGCGATTGCGGCTGGGAGCCCGCCGCTCCTGAGCATTGATGGATTGACTGTTGTTCTTGCAGACCGGCCCGAGACGCGCCTCCTGGATGCCGTTCGGTTCGAGGTGCGGAAAGGTGAGTTTTTCGCGCTTGTCGGCGAAAGCGGCAGCGGAAAAAGCGTCCTGTGTTCGACCATCATGGGAGTAGCAAGTTCCGAGCTGAGATGTCTCGGCGACATTCACATCGAAGGCAAGCCTCTTACCGATGTCGATAGGCGCCTGCGCGCGATGATCTACCAACAGCCAAGTCTATATCTTAACCCCGTCCGGAGCATTGGATTCCAGCTTCGCGAGACCGTCCAGATGATTGGCGGCTTGAGCAAGCGAGAGGCGAGCGAAAGCGCTGCAAATCTGCTCTGCGATGTGGGGATCGATGACCCCAGAGAGACGATGAGAAAATATCCGCACGAAATGTCTGGCGGAATGAATCAGCGCGTCATGATTGCAATGGCGCTCGCGATGAAGCCGAAGCTTCTCATCGCAGACGAGCCGACCTCGGCTCTCGACGTAACCACGCAAAAGCAGATCCTTGACTTGCTTGAACGGCTCCGCTCAGACATGGCAATCCTCTTTGTGACCCATGACCTCGGCGTTGCCCTGCAGCGGTCGGATCGCATCGGCGTTCTCTACGCCGGCCAGTTGGTCGAAATCGGGGGCGCCGATCTTGTCGGTCGCACTCCCCTGCACCCCTATACGCGCGCGCTATTCTCCGCCGTGCCCCCGCTTTCAGGGCATCTTCGGCGTCTGCACAGCCCTGCGGGCAGCCTCCCTGAACCTACTCAGCGCCAGGCCGGCTGCAATTTCGCATCTCGGTGCTCCGGAACGATGGAGATTTGCCGACACACAAGGCCCCCCTTGCAGGGCATTCCACAACAAGTGGTGGCATGCCACAACTTGGAGGCATGAATGACGTTGCCAATCGGGCCTCCTCCCGTTCGCACACCGCCCCCGTCCACCGAGCCCATTCTCGAGCTGCGCAATATCGATTTTTGTTACCCGGCTGCTCGCCGCTCCACTGCGGAGGTCCTTGGCGGCGCCAGGCTGACCAAGATCAACATGAGCATCCGTCGTGGGGAAGCCCATGGGCTGATTGGGGAGTCCGGCAGTGGCAAAAGCACAATTGCGAAGCTTCTGCTTGGGCTGACAGCGCCACAAGCGGGCCAGATCTTTTTCGATGGCGAGCTGCTAACGCCGGCTCGATTGGCTGCGTTCCGCCTCCGTGTCCAACCTGTCTTTCAGAACCCTATCGACGCACTGAACCCAGCCACCCCGATCGGGAAACAAATTATCGCGCCCCTGCTTGTGAACTTCAAAATGAAGTCTTCCGGTTGTCAGGCTCGGCTCGCTGCAGCAATTTCCGCCGTCGGCCTATCGGGTGAGATCCTTGGCAAACTGCCACATCAGATAAGCGGCGGACAAGCGCAGCGGGTCAATATAGCGCGGGCGCTTATTCTCGATCCCGAAGTTCTGATCTGTGACGAGCCCGTCTCCGCACTCGACATGACCGTTCAAGCTCAGATTCTGAACCTTCTGTCTGATCTGCGTGAGAGCCGGGGTCTTTCCCTCTTATTCATCAGCCATGACATCAGATCCGTCGCTTATCTCTGCTCAGAGATCACTGTCCTAAAGCGCGGAACCATCGTTGAGAGCGGTTCACGCGAACAGGTACTGCTCGATCCGAAGACAGATTACATGAAGTCCCTGCTGAGGGCGGTGCCCAATTCTGAACTCGACGTTGAAATGGCATTATCTTCAAAACCCTGTTCGCAGCCAATAGGGCGTCGGCGCTTGCCGGCGGAGAGGTGAGAGCCGCATGAGGCGAAAAGCCCAGAAGGTATTTGCGAGCAAAATTGCCCGCGCACTTGTCACGCTTGTTCTGATGGTAACGAGTGTATTCATTCTTATGCGCTGCGCGGGCGATCCCGTAACCGTCTTACTCGGGCCGGATGCGAGCGCCGACATGCGCGCCGCATACTCGGGCGAATTGGGGCTCGACCGCCCCATCCTGGTACAATACCTGGCCTATCTCCATAACGTCGTCCGAGGCAGCTTAGGCGTTTCTTACGTTTACCGACAGGATGCACTCGGTGTCGTCCTCAGCCACCTTCCGTTGACGCTGATGCTCACCTGCTCTGCGCTTACGTTGGCAGCGGTCACGGGCATTGCGGGAGGAATAGCTGCCGCGGTGTTTCCATCGAGCTTCATAGGCCGTGCGTGCACGATCGCGAGCCTCGTGGGATTGTGCGTTCCCAGCTTCTTCCTGGCAATCGTCCTGATGCTGGTGTTCTCAATTCAGCTCAATTGGTTGCCAACCGGCGGGGCTGAAAGCTTGCGCAGCTTGGCTCTGCCGGCAGTCACCATGGGGGCCGCAAGCTCGGCCGTGCTTGCTCGCTACACGCGCGTGGCCGTTCGTGAATCGCTGGATAGCCCGCATGTGTTGGCTGCGTTTGTGCGCGGCATTCCGTTCTCGCGGATATTGATCCACCACGTACTGCCCAATGCGGCGGTGCCAATCCTGACCATACTTGGCCTACTCATCGGCGGAGCGGTAACTGGTTCGACGGTCGTCGAGACGGTCTTCTCATGGCCCGGTATCGGAAATCTCTTCGTCACATCCGTCGGAAGCAGAGATATTCCAGTGGTCCAGGCAATTGTCCTGCTTGCTGGCACTGCGATGATCATGACCAACCTGGCCGTCGATCTCGGTTACACCTGGCTCGATCCGCGGTCGAACTCCTCGGAGACATAGATGAGTACCGTCTGGGCGCGTGATTGGACTTGGAGCGTCTTTCGTTCGTCGAAAGACGGGCGCGTTCCGCAAAGGCTACCAAAAATAGGATTCTATGGTGCCTCCATATGGATCGTCGGGTGTCTGTTGATTGCCGCACTGGCCCAGGTGATCTCCCCCTATCATCCAGCACAGATCTCCTTGGGTGCACGGCTTTCGCCACCACTGCTCTTCGGCGGCACGCTGGAACATTTGTTGGGCACCGACGAGCTCGGCCGGGACGTGCTGGCACGCTTGATATATTCGATCCAGATCAGCATGCTCGTTGCGGCTGGCGGGACCTTCATCAGTACGCTGCTCGGCGTTTCATTGGGCTTTCTCGCTGCCGAGCTTGGCGGACTGGTCGATGACGGGGTTATGGCACTTGTCGATATGCAGGCTGCTGTGCCGTTCATGATCACTGCACTCCTTGTCATAACGATATTTGGCAATTCCCTGGCACTCTTTGTGTGTCTTGTGGGCTTGCATGGTTGGGAGCGCCACGCCCGCATCGCGAGAGGACTGGCTTTGACTGCCCGCAATCGACTCCATGTAACGGCGGCGCGGACCTACAATGCTTCGCGGGTCCATATCTACGCAAGGCATATTCTGCCTGCCTGTGCACCTACCATCGTGGTCGGCATGACCCTTGGGCTCACCGAGACGGTTCTCCTGGAAAGCACCCTGAGCTTTCTGGGACTGGGGATACAACCGCCGATGTCCAGCTTGGGTAATATGGTGGGATTCGGCAGAGACTATTTGATGACCGCATGGTGGATCGCGTTCGCGCCGGGCCTCGTCATCGCAGCGACAGCGATCGCCCTCATGGCAATCAGCGAGTCGCTGCGCCAGATGACACCTCGCTCAGCTTCTTTCACATCCATCTGAGGTGCCATCATGTCGCGTCCCGACTTCGAAAGCTCAACAAATCAAATGGTCAGGAACGTTCCTCTGTATCGGCAAAAGAGGAAGTTCACTTGTGGACCATCTTCCCTGATGATGGTCATGTCCGCGCTGGACCAGCGATATCAGCCGAATGAAACAGCTGAGCTCGAGATCTGGCGCGAGGCAACCACCATTCACGGCGGCTGCGGGCCGGTTGGTCTGGCATTAGCTCTCAAACGCCGCGGCTTCGCAACCCTCGTAGTCGTGAGCCATGATGGGCTTTTTCTTCAGTCTCGCGCATCACAAGGCGGCGAGGTGGAGGTGATGCAGATTCTCCAGGAGCGAGATCTCGCCGAAGCATACCAGCGCGGCATCCCTGTCCATATTGGCACTTACAGCCCCGACGACCTCTCGAAATGGATGGCGGTGGGGTGGTATCCCATCGTGATGGTCAGCATTGAGTTCGAAGGTAAAACCATCACTCATTGGGTGGTAGTGACCGGGGCCAACGCCGATTACGTATTGTTTAATGATCCTCTCAAAGATCCCGCCGAGGCAGATGCTGCCACGCGCGTCGACCACGAGAGCTTTGCCAGCATGACGGAGTTCGGTCCCGACCGGGAAAGGGCGGTCATTCTTGCCGGACTTCCAAAAATGGCGACTGTTGCGCTTCCGCTGCCCAGGATTCCTGCTAGCCCTCAACTTCGGCCTGACACACCGAGTGTTTCTGGTCCCGAACGCTGATGTATTTTGGTAGCCGCTAAAGGCCCAACGTAGCCACTATCAGCTGATTCGAATGATGCCATCGGTCGGCAGCGCCGGTACGCGCCGCGTCCGCCAGTAGCATAACCAGCCATCAGGATGGCCGGCCCTGCACTCCTACGGGGCGTTAGTCTAACGTGCGTTTTCCGGGTGCAGAAGGGTTAGGCCGCAATCATGGTCGACTACCTTCAGTCGTGTCTTAATGCATCAGGTCTAGTTCGCCGCCGTTCCAGCTGCCTCAGAACGCTTTATGCGAACTGGATCGCAGGATGGCGCGTCCACACATTCTCCATTTCGCCCTCTGGCATTCTCCCGCTCCGTACCGATCGGCTCGAGGCTTACCGCTGATGGGTACGGAATTCCGGATTGCCTTCGCCCGATCCTACAAAGATCTATGAAGATAGTTCACGAAGGAAAACTTCTAGATTGCAGATCAACCAGAGTTGCTTTCCGAATCTATCGTCGGCCGCTTGAGAGTGGCGTGCATACCATCGTCGGAGAGCGCCAACATCGAGATAATCGGCGATCGCGGGACAGTCTTTGAAGATTAACTCTCGAAACGGCGCCGAGCTCTGGTCTGCCGCCCACTTACCTAACGGCAACGGAAACCCGAGCTTCTTTCTCGTGATCACGCTTGCGGGAATTCGATCTCTGTAAAGCGAGCGCAGAGCGGCCTTGGAAACGTCAAGCGTCTCGCTAAATCTGTCAATCGAAGTGAAGGCCGCCTGAAACGGGGCGAAGGCATGCTTCCAACGCAGATGTTCTGAAAACGGCATGCGCAGAGCCAACGCAACGATACGATGGTCTGTGAAGGGCACTCGAGACTCCACCCCGGCCGCCATTGTGGTGTTGTCGACCATTTCCAGCAGCGCCGGCAGATGATGCCGTACAAAGAATTGCCTGATGCGCTCGACCGGACTGGTGCCGCCTGAATGGTAGGCGTTATTCATCCAATTGATCAAATCCGCATCGTGAACAATGTCCTTTCTCCATGCCGGTGTCCCCAGCTGCAGCTTCTCGGCTTGGGGAAAGTAGGTGTACCGCGCAAGAAAGAGGTCAAATTCGCTCGCCTTGAACTTGGGAAGGCCGATATGACGTCGCGCCGGGCGGCCAATGACGTCAGGCAAAGCGGCTAGCACTGTCTGTCGGCGAAGGTCGAAGGACAATCTGAAGATCCGGCTATATCCCAGGAATATCTCGTCGGCACCCTCGCCGGTCAGGAGAACCTTGTGAGAGTGGGCCGACCGCTTGCGCGAGCAAATACATCGCCGCTTCGTTATGCATGCCGACGGGGTGACCACGTAATGCGGTAAGGCGCTTAACGACATCCAGGCTCGTTGCCCCGGGCAGCCGAACCAAGACGTGGGCGAGCTTGAGGGATTTAGCGACCTCGACAGCATAGGGGCTTTCATCGTACTCATCATCGCATACGACGCCAGTGAAGCATGTCGGCTTGTGTGAAGATTGCCTTGAAAGCTCGAAGGCCAAGACACTGGAATCGAGCCCTCCGGAAAGCAGCGCGGCGACTGGGCTGTTGGCCGCCAAATTTTCCTTCACGGCGCTGCCGATCAACGTTTCGAGAGAACTGCAATCACCATTATCATCGATGCGCGCAGGATCCCACCAACGCGTATGCTCGTGCGATTGCGCTGTGATCTTCAGCCAGGTGCCAGGTTGTAGCTTTCGAATATCTGCAAACAGCGACCTCTCGCCGAAGACGGCACGGTAGGAGAGGAAGCTTGATAATCCGACCGGATCGAGCTTTGAGCGGACTCTCGGCCAATGCAGGATGGCTGACGGCTGTGAGGCAAAGACAATTCCATTGTCTGCGCAAGCGTAGTACAACGGCTTAACTCCGAGCCGATCCCTGACGAGGAACGCTGTGCCGGTCTTTTGGTCGTATATTGCGAAAGCAAACATTCCCCGCAGACGTTTGACGCTATCAATCCCCCAACAAGCAAATGACTTGCAAAGTACCTCCGTATCCGACTCTGTCCGAAAGCGGTATCCGAGCCTGAGCAAGTCCCGCCTTAGGTCTCGATAATTGTAGATCTCCCCATTGTAAGTGACTGTCAGGCCGAGCTCATCATCGAGGAACGGTTGATTCGACCGAGGGTCCGGATCGATGATAGAGAGCCTCCGATGCGCGAAGGCAAACGAGGACGTCACGCAACTGCCACTCGCGTCGGGTCCGCGGTGGGCGAGCCTCTGAACGCAACGCACGAGGTTCCGTTCGGTCACTGACTTATCGGTAATCCGTCCAATGAATCCGCAAATTCCACACACAGCTAGCCCTCCTCATGCGTCCTAAGCCGACGCCCAGGCGGTCGGGTCGCCGGCTCGCCGGCACCTCTCGATAGGCTGGATGCTCCAAAAAACGCCCTCCAGAGCTAAGAGCACGGTCAGGTTTCGGAGCCGCGGTGTGCTGGCAACAAACTGGCCTTCATTGACCTCATCGAAAAGCGCGATCCAAGTATTCCGGATTACCTGCCGCGCCGCGCGCCAAGCAAACCTTACCCTTTGAGGCTAAACACGACGGATGAGCGTCCGAACCTCATTGGTCAGGACTCGTTCCACGAGCCACTTCGGAGGCTCAATACGTGGTGGAAGATATAGCGCGCGGTAGAGCCGATCGAGTTCTTCGGCGCTGCGTGGAACGTCCGACGAATCCAAAAGTGCGGTCATCATGCGCATGGGATAGAAGCAAGGCTTGCGCTTATCTTGAGTGATCAACTGGTCTTGGGAGCGCCGAGTGAAGGACCCGTCCAACAAACGCAGCCACACCTGGCAGAAGAGCGCGTAGCCATAACGTTGGGCTCTGGTATCCAAAGAAAGAGCTGTCTCTGAAGGCAGGACGGGGAACTGCAACTCGCCAATGATATCGCCCCTATCCACTCGCTCCGAGAGCTCGTGGACAGTCACCGCGAAGCTCTTCTCGCCATTGAGTATGGCATGCGTCCGCGCAAAACTGCCGCGATATTCAGGGAGCGGGCCTGGATGAAGATTGATGCCTCCTCGCTCAAAGCCTGCGAGGATTCGGGCAGGGAAGATCTTGTTCCACATGACACTGACGAGAAATTCTCCGAGAGGAGGAACATCGTCTATCGACTCGAAGAACGGTATCCCGAAGCGATCAGCGATTTGCCAAAGCTCCTCACTGGTTTCATGCCGCCACCATGTTTTCTCGTACCGGGAAGCGCCGAGAATGCCCGCGATGTGGTCTTTGCCGCAGGTCTCGATGACAAACAGAAGACAGCGGGTCGCAAGTCCCCTGGTTCCGGCAAATA
The DNA here is from genome assembly GCF_044909005.1 of Bradyrhizobium sp. USDA 223. Classification (NCBI taxonomy): domain Bacteria; kingdom Pseudomonadati; phylum Pseudomonadota; class Alphaproteobacteria; order Hyphomicrobiales; family Nitrobacteraceae; genus Bradyrhizobium; species Bradyrhizobium sp. USDA 223. The sequence goes on along the minus strand of NZ_JBIYDR010000001.1, from coordinate 542,456 downwards.
CCACGCCATCAATTAAGCTCGACATTTCTCAGCCTTATCCGTGTCCTAGGCCACACCGATTATGCGCCCGTTCTACTCGCAATCAGCAGTCCGGCGGACGCGGTGACCGCTACGCAGATGGTGATGACATGCACAAGAGTGCCTGAGGCTTTGACCTTGAACGGGGCGATGTGGAGCAGCGATAGAGGTACAAAGACAGCAGGAAGAACGATGCCCAACTCAAGCGGCGCGATCGTGTGGTCAATTAGCAAGATCGCCGCGAGCACTGGCAGAGCGTAGGAGAGAGGTAGACCGGTCGAATAGCCGCGATCGTCTAATCCGAAATAGTCGAAATATGCCAGGCGAAGAGCCCCGATCAATATCATGAAGGCTGTGAATACCGCAGATGCTGGCAAATCGATGAAAGATGCGATGACAGTTGCCGGGATGACTGATCCAAAGATGAGGTCCGAGAACGCATCGAGAGATTTACCAATGGCTTTGGTGGCCGCTGTACGATTCTTGGTGCGCCGGGCAATTTCGCCATCCACATCATCAGCGATAATGGCCCAGAGTCCGAGCGCTATTCCCGCCTCCTGGTGTCCTCTCGTTACTAGCCCCATCGCTGCACCAGAGCAGAGGATCCCCACTGCAGTAACGGCGTTTGCGCGGTCAGCTAGGAAGGCGATCATCGGGCCTCGATATTGTTGTTTCTGCCGAAGGCGATCGCAATCACGCCCTTGCGGCCGCTTACGTACCGCAACTACGCTTAAGTTGGGCGAGGTCCACCAAGTCCGCAAACTACCAGTTCTAGGAGGCGCGCTTAATGATTCCTCGAGCTAAGACGGCCGCTCTTCCCGTCGCGCGGAGCTGAGACGAGACGAGTCCGAGCATCGGCTAGCTTGGCCCTTCTCCTATACAGGCTGAAGTTCAAAGTCTCCAGAGCACCGTCACCGCGAGGAGCACTCCCTGCCTCGTCCTGCAAACAGAGCCCTTTTTGCTCAGGTGAGCCGCATCAGGTGAGACACTCGGCATATGCTACAGGAACCGAGAAGATCACGATGCCTCTGGGAGGATGATAGGCTGATTGTCGTGGCATTGGGCGGTGCAGGAATTATCAGCTACGGCACGCTCTATTATTGCGTAGGGGCCATCGCAAAAGAGGCTTCCCGTGACCTCGGCGTCACAGAGGAGTGGATACTCGCTTGCTTCTCCTTAGCGTTGTTTGCCAGTGCGCTGATGTCGCTGATTGCCGGTCGGCTCATGGACCGATACGGCGCAGGCAAAACTATGAGAGTGGCCTCATTCGCTGGAGGTGCTAGTCTGGGACTTGCGGCAATATCTTGGAATGCAGTCGTTTTCGCGATCGCCCTATTCGGCATGCAACTTGCGTCGGCCTTTCTCTTTTACGAGGCCGCATTCGTGTTTTTGGTTCAGCGAGATGCGGTTCATGCCAAAGGGAAAATTGCTCTATTGACATTGATCGTGGCTTTCTCGTCAACGGTTTTTTGGCCGCTGACCTCGCTGTTGCTCGCTTCGATATCCTGGAGGCAAGTCTGTTGGATCTACGGAGGCTGCAATGTTCTTCTCGCCCTCCCCTTAATCCACTTGGCTCTTGGAGGGTCCTCCGGGACACTTGGAAATCAGCGCAAGGTCCATGGGCCGCAAGCCCGCTCCTTTTCCAAGCTGATCGATCTAGTCTTGGTATCGGTCGGCTTTTCGCTGACGACCTTTGTTTTCTCAGCACTTCTCGGCCGGATGATCCCAATCCTTTCGTCGACCGGTTTAGAGATGGAGCGGACAGCGCTGGTTTCGACTCTCTTCGGCCCGTCGCAGGTTGCGGTACGGCTATTTGCAGCCTCGTTTACCGAGAGGGTATCCCCAATTCAGCTCACCATGCTCTCATGTGTTATTCTCGCGGCTGCTACATTCGTCATTATGTTGGCGTCTCACACTCTCGTCGGAATTGTAATCTTCATTGCCTTCTTTGGGTTTAGCTCTGGTCTAAACAGCATCTGTCGTGGAAGCTTGCCTCTCTCAGTCTTCGGTCCGGATGGGTATGGAACACGAGTCGGGTTGATCACGACGTTACGATTGTCCACGGCATCGTTTGCGCCATTCTTCTTCAGTTTCATCCAAAGCCACTATGGTATCGTGCTCGCATTGGCATCTCTAGCTCTCTGCGCAATAGGAAGCACGCTTTCATTCGCATTTGTGAGCGCTCGGTCAAAACGAGAGCCGAGCCGTTGAAGAAATGTGTTTCCACCTCAGAGTGAGGGCGACCTAAACTTGACCGGATAGTAAACAATTGTCGGGGCATCTTCGATGGAGAAATCGCATGCCTAACAGTTTAGGTCGCCAGGCCGAGGTCGGCGCGTATCCGGCAGAGTTGTGTTGTGCAAGATCCGGGAGCCGCAATCAACAGCGCGAGCCGACTGGAGCGACGAACCTGGGCACACCAAGGCGCCGCAAGCCGCACTGGAATGACCGAAGCACAGGCTGAGGAGGGGCACGTTGATTTGGTCATCGCGACTGACGCCACCATCGGTGGGGCACTCCGCGGCGTGCTGCAGCCACTTTCGTCCGAGTCCAGCCATGGTCATGATACGAAGTACGTGGCAAGCCGACTTTCAAAGCGTTTGGTCGGGCTAACCGTGATGACAGCCGGTCTCGATGTAACCGTCCACACTAAGCACACCTATCAAGCGCGGCCGGCATGCACTCTAAGCGAGCATGGACATGGCTGACTTACCGTCCACCGTGATTCTCTGCTGTTTGCTCGGGCCTACCTTTAAAAAGGCCACTGCCTAGAGACAACTTGCACAGCTTACACTGTCGGCGTGATTTGTTCGGGTACGCTCAGCGCGCCAAGTCGCTTGTCCGAACTGCCGCCTAAAAGTAATGCCGCTGTACTTGGGTGCGGATGCACCCAAGTGAACAACGCCCGTCAGGCTGCCATCGCTAAACGTACCTTCGAACTCGTAGTCTAAGCCCAAGGGGTCTCCCGGTAATTGTGAAAGGAGCTTCAATTTCGATCCAATTATGTTGCCTCGGCAGCTACCCGAAACCTCGGCGCCAATGTGCGTGCCCGCAATATCGTGGCGATCCTGTAGTAGAGTGAACGCATGGACAGCGCTGCCGTGAAGAAAGTCGATAAAGACCTGCCATGCTCCCGCCAGCTCCTCGAAAGCGCCCTCTGCTGGTGCCGCTGGCGCTAACGGCGGTTCTGCAATGGCATGAACGATTGAACGGCCAACGATCTCGGCTTCAACTTTGGTCAGATTGGTCGGATCAACTACGATCCGTTGGGGGCCTTGCCAACAGTCGTGCAACACAATGCGCGGCCGAGCGCTGGCCAGCTTTTTGGCAATCAGGTTGGCGTTCACTGAGAACGTCCTAACGTCCCAAGAAACTGCTATTCGTGGATTGCAGAACGCAGAGTCCGGTTCCATCTCTTGGACATAAAGGCCGGGGCACGCTCAAAAATTCCCGCTTCATTATCGAAATACACTCGCGCCATCTTTCCATCGCACGAGCAGCCCCTCCCTTTACCCATTGCTCCAACGCGACGTAAGCGCCAATGATCTCGTCTTTACCAACCTTCATTGACCGACCAAACGACTGGCCAGGAGGCCCATTTAGATACGCCGCTCTGCACAATCTTTCCGACCCGAGTAGGAAGCCGGTAGATTGCGGTCCGCTGATATACTTCCCGCCTGAATGAATCAGCAGATCGGCACCGTTTTGAAGCCAAACGTTCGGAAACTTGGGCGCCTGTCCGGCCGCGTCTACGATCAGTGGAATTCCCAGTTTTTTAGAGCGCAAAGCGATTTGTTCGAACGATAACGCCGACTTCGGAATATCTGAGGCAACAACGCATATTGCTGCGATCTTCTCAATTTGAAGCTGATCGAGGTCTGAGGCACGGCCGATCGGAAGCACCATACAACCGACTGCTCGAATTGCGTGTTCGTAAGCCATTCGCTGATCAGCAGCGACAACCACCATCCTCTCGCCTCGTAACGGGAGCTTCAGCATTTTTTCTGGGTTGTTACCAGCTACGCAAGCAGCGACCGCCTGGCTGACTGCTGCGGCACTTCCAGCGGTCACGAGCCCCCATTCGGCACCGGTGAGCGCAGCCAATTTCCGTCCGATCGCTTCCGCTAGTTCATCCAGAACGACAAAGCCCTGACCCGACGCTTCCATTGCGGCGACTACAGGTCGGGTTGGATTGCATCCGCCGTAGGAGGTACGCACGCCGGTGCAGTTAATGATCGGCTCAATGCCAAGGTCGCGGAACACTTGACCTGCGACGGGGCTGACATGCGGCGCACCATCGCATTCAACATCCAAGCTCATGCAAGCACCTCCTGTAAGGCTTTAGGGAAAAGCCGATGCGGATTGCATTGCTGATGTCAGGGAACCAAGACAAGGCCGAGACCGCACAAACTCTCGAGCCTGCTAGGCTAGCACTCGCCGTCCATAAAAAGCGGCTGGAGCCAGCCTTCAAAAAACTCTTTCCGAAGTCGACTGGCCCATAGCGTCGAGGTCGCGAACTATGCCATCCCCGGCATCCAATAGCATGCAATTTGAAGCATGCGATTTGACGGAGGCCCGTCATGCCGCTTTCCCTCCTCCCTTGACCCATGAGGTAACCGAAACATGATTCCAGACGGCAGCGCCTGCCGCACCGCAAGGAATGCATCAAAACTCGTGCCACTTCGCTGATTGCGCCAGGCCCTCGTTTATTGGGTTTCCGTCGGTTTGGCTCTGCGAACACGTTGCAACACTTAGGTCACGAACCCAACAAACCCGACAAAGGTTGGTCTCGTTCTTTTACCGCTACTCGCTTTTGCCATTTTGGTGGTTTGAGCGTGAGCGCGTCATGTTGAAGCGTATGCGGCGTTGACGAGGTAGTTGGCGCATTCCCGGGCGTGAAGCGGTCCAGCAAGGCACCGCTGCGCTTCTAGATTGTGTTTACGGTTGCTCGGCGGCCTTTCGGAGTTGAGCTTGGCGGAGACTTCGATTGATTGAGCTCGGGCTGTGGGCGACAGGAAGAACAGCTCCGGTCGGATGGCGCGCCGCGCGATCTTTCTTTTGTGGGTGCCGAGATTGTTGATGACGACAGTGTCGCCGAGCAAGAGGGATGGCATCAACACCTATTCGACATAGGCCAGGACGCTTCGCCCTTGATCGGCCCGTCGATCACACCGGGAGCGCTGATGCGACCCCACGTTCGCGCGCTCTCTCTGGAGTGTTCATAGGCAACGGTGTCGTACCAATTGGGGGGAACGACAGCCACAGGTCGCGCCAGCGTGCCCCTGGAAATCGCGATCACCTTTCCGCCAGAGGTATCCACTTCGGCGGTCGGAAAGCTTGCCGGCAGACTTCTCGCGATCGCGGATCATTTCCTGATCAAAGCGGGCTCCCCTGACAGAAGTCCATATTGATGCAGGTCGCTCTTAGTCGATATGAGCCGCAAAGGCGCAGGAATGCTCCAACGAGGCTGTGGAAACACGCAGTCGCTTATCGATGCGTCCAACACGCGTATTGAGCTCGGTTGAGCAGGGTCACGTGCTTCAGACGCGTTGAGGAAAACATGATCCAGCCGGTACCGACGGCAACGCCATTCGTCGGACTGCTGGTTGAAGCAGCCCTCGACCTTTTGATCTCTCGAACTCAAGAGACGCAGAAAACTCGACCCAGGCTCGGCCGACCAGCCGGAAGGCTGAAGCGCCCGCGACAGCACTATCGAGTGTATCAACGCTGGTCGGAGCCGGGATCAGCAATTAGCGGCGCACCCCCGACCGAGATTGGGCCTTCTGACTTAGAGGGCTGGACCATTCTCTTCACCGGCCTCGATACAGGACGGGCTGCTGGTGGAGAAGGAGCCTCAGGCACAGATGTAGGGACCGGTGAATTCTGCAAAGACTCGATCTTGGCCGTCAATGCCTCGATCTGGTCGGCCATCCGCTTCAAATCGGCTTGCTGCGCACCCATGTTGCGATTGAGCTCTGCAATTCCATCACTTGCCTTCTCAATTTCATCACTCGCCTTCTGTTGTCCCAATCGGATCTCCCAGAGAGCTTCCTTTTCCTCGTGTGACAAGCCTGTCATCTGAGCAGCTTCACGCGCCGATGACGTCCCGGAAAGTGTCTCGGCGCCAGTCCAATAATAGGCACCCACAGCGCACAGGCCGATGGAGACGGCCAAAAGCAAGAGGATCCAAGAAAAGCGCCTTGAAGGCCTGTGCAAGTCGGGCGGCAACTCCGAGGCGTTCGCTTGATCAATCACATCCATGTCCAGTTCCTATTGGCTTTTCTCGTTGACGCCATACCGGCCAACCGTCAAGTGGTACCGTCGACGACAGCACCTCTTTGCGCAATATTGCCAGTGCTCCAGCTCAGTTCACGACGTGCTCCGAGAGCCAGCGCTACCTTGCTGCTGATACGGCCACTTCTTTGCCGTTGAAACTCCAAGAATTGGCGGGGGTGAGCACTGACACACCAAGATGACGGATGACTTTCCTCGCGATTCCCACGATCTCTCCCCGAGGAGTGCTCTATTGTAAACGCAAACCTTCTCATGGCTTTGCCGATCCAGCGGCGAAAACGGATGGATACGGGGGCTTAACGCACCTAGCGAGCTGATGCGAGGTCGTCGAAGTCAGCTGGTTGCTTGCGAGACGCCGGCAGACCTTCAAACTTGCTTTCGATGGTCAGCAATCGGCGCGCAATGGCGAAGATCGCGAAAACCGATGTCGCTCTCGTCGGCGCGCCGGGAGCGCTCGCCCGACATCAAAGTAGCCGAGCATCGGCTTACCGCGCGGCCGCCGCAACCAGTCATTCGGGGGATCCAGGCCGTAGGGCGCCGGGATCCGGCGCGATTCCGGGTATATGCGCAGCATTCCACTGCCGAATGCAAGATAAGGCAGCGAACGTCACCTCAAGTTGTACCAAATTGCACGATCTATGTTGCCACCGTTACGCGACTTCTTCCGAGGTTTGAATATGAAGAGACTTCTAGGACTTTTGCTGCTTGCCCAATGCTTCATGCTGTCGGGCGAGGCCACCGCGCAGGGTCTTCCTGCTCCTTCATTCTGGAAGAATGAACGGGGTTCAGAACTGTTCGTTTTGCCCGCCAACAGCGGGGCAATACAAGGAACTTTCACAAACCACGCTCACGGTTTTGCGTGCCAAGGCATCCCCTATCCCGCATCCGGAGCCGTTAGTCCCAGGGGGTTGTATTTTGTTGTCACTTTTGCCCAGTGCAATTCCGTTACCCGCTGGGTTGGCAAACTTAATGGCTCCAAAATGCCAACGTCATGGACGCTGTTCTACGTTGACCAGAACGGCAAGCCCAGCAAGTTGAAGGGCGCGGATACATTCACGCGCGTATGGTAGTCTCACTCTTCTTGCACGTCGCGACCTTCGATCGGCGCTCTCGCGAATTTGGCTGGTCGCTGTGAGACGTTGAGGCTTGCCTTTCGGAAAGCTCTGGGCTGTCCAGCGTCACGCAGCTTGGATGCTTGGCAGCCTAGCCCACGAACAACATTAAAAGGCCGCTTCCAGGATTCGAAACGGCAGTTTAAGCTTGCGCCCACGCTGTGGAACGTTCCGCGCGTTAGCATTACTCTTCATGTTCTTGTTTTGAAACGGAGCGCGAGGCCGCAGCAGGGGTGCCGCTAATATATACTGCGTTCGTGTTGGGGCGTTGGTAGACGGATGTGAGTTTTCAGCTCTCGATACTTAAAATTCTCGCCGGCCAACCGGAGGGCCGCGCCCGTCTTGCCGTCCTAAGGAATTACCTGACAGTGTTCTACACCAGCGGTCCGGAGTGGACGGCTCGCATGAAGCGACTGGCCGAGCGGGCACCAGGTCTCAATATTTTCGGGCAGAAATTGGTTGAGCGAGACTCCGGGCACTGGATCATAACAGAAGGGGGACGCGCTTTTCTTGCTTCGCTCGAACGAGCGGCCGGGACGATCACTCAGGAGCGAGCGAGCGAGCGAGCGATCGAAGAGACAATTGAGAAGCCTCTCGCAAGTTAACTTCCCGCGCCTCCTTTGACGTCGCCACTTCACAATGGCAGTCGAAGACATCGCCGCCGCAATCGGCCGTCCGGGCGCGAATGCCAGTCGCGATAGCTTGCAAAGCGGATTGCGATTGTCACGTGCACCCACCAGGTAAGGGACGGATCGCTGCGTAAAGAACGGCCGGATCGCGGTCATTCAACTGGAGATACTGACGTGACGGCCTGCATGGTAAAGTGGTTTAACGCGGCGAAGGGCTACGGTATCATCAAGCATGATGGTGGAGTCGACCTATTCGTGCAAATCAGGGCGGTTGAGAAGGCCGGCTACGCCGCTCCTGCGGAGGGACCCGGATCGGCTTCGAGCTCGAACCAGCTCAGGCAAAGTGCCCGCAGAAGAGTCTGCGCTTTGGATGATTTTAGCCCTTCAGCTGCGGCGGAGAACTCTCGCTGCATCCCCTGCGCTCAGCCCGCGTGAAGTCCATCTCAAGCATCTGCCACGTTCCGCGCGCCTTACAGACCATGCTTTCGGCGCGACCAAAAACACCAGATTGCATATTTGCGCTGAGTTTTCAGGTTTCGCGCCGATCGTTTTCTGCATTTTGTGCGAAGAGACGATGAGAGAAGCCGTGCTCGTGCGAGGCTGGCTAGCACTCGGGCTCGAAGCGCGCAATTCTGCGCGGTCCATCCCAGAGTTCTACAGGATCGTCCTCGAGCAGGTCCTCAGCACGTGCCTTGGCCTCGTTTTCGGTGGCACAAACTAAACCAATCGTCAGAATGATTTCGCCCTCGACTGTGAGGACTACCGCCCGAAATGTTTTCATCGACCGGAGTTACACCTGTTCCCCGTCTCTTCCTATCCTTTTGTGTTCAGAGCCTGTGATTTTGCAAACAGGCGCGATTCGGCACGGCTACCGCAGGCGTATGTTAGCGAGGAATCGCACGCAGATCATCAGACTGCCGACATCGCTGATTACCTTGGCCTGACTATTGAAGCAGTTTCACATGCAGTGTCGCAATTGCGTAGTGCCGGCGTGCTCGATTTCATCGGCAATACTCAACGCGAGATCATGATTGTAGATCGGCAGCGGCTCGCGAGTTTTTGCCTGCAAAACTAGATCGTGGTGCGGGCGTGCAAGCCTCGCGAGCGGCGATGAAGGCCGGCGCAGCGACCACGATTTTGGTCAGGTTCGATACCGGACGGCTGGGATATCGAGTCGGCATGGCTTGGTGAGGCGGTGCCGGCGCTTGTGTTCGAGGGCGACGAGAAGCTCACTTGGTCAGTCAGCCTGTGGCATGCTTCGATGAGCCCTTTCTTTGGCGTTGCCAGAATGCCTGCCACCCTATAAAGGAGCCCGCGCATCGTCCGGGGCTGTCTTTCAGCGGTCGCCCGCGGCGGGGCTCGTAGCTCAATGGTTAGAGCCGGCCGCTCATAACGGTCTGGTTGCAGGTTCGAGTCCTGCCGGGCCCACCAACTTACCCCGCCTTGTGCGGACACCGAAAGAGTGACTCGATTCCGCTTTAAGAGTGACTCGGTTCCCGCCTTTAAGAGTGACTCGATTTCGTAGACCGCTGATGCCGCTCGGCTTTCCCGCCTGATTTTTTCTGACGCCCAAGCGCGAGCGCGAAGGAGTCGAGGGGGGTCTTTTTCGACCTTAAGCAGACCTCGAAGTCGCCTAGATGATCGTTGGCGCGACCTTGACCTCGAGAAGCTCGGTCGATCCCTCCGCCTCGTCGGAGAGTTGCGGGTCGTCAAGCCGCTTCGCGCGCGACTCGGCGCAACCGCCTCACGACCTCGAAATAGCCTTCGATGGTCTGATCGCGGGGTATGGCTACGTCCCAGTGCGGCTTTGCCATGCCACGGAGTACCGATCGGCTGAGCAAGTTGTTTCGGCTAATGCAGCAGACTTCCGGAATCAGGATGCAGTCCGGACAGGCTCCCCCGCGCTCGTCGCATAAAGCTCCCGAGCCGCAGCGAAGGCTCGTCGGGTCCAGCATCGACGAGAGCACCAGATTGCCGTCGGTCGCATTGGTTGCCATCCGCCAGGCCGAACTGAGATAACCCAGATCCATCGTGGTGCCCCGGCGATACACGACGAAGGCCAGGTCGGGCAGGAAGATGTGCTCGGTCAGGCTTCCGAGCTCCAGTCCCGACACCTGGGCCACGGAATGCATCATCTGGTGAGCCATCGTGTGCAGCAGCGTGTAGACGTATGAACAGAGATTGCGGGATTCGGGCGTGGCGTTGCCGCGATACTCGTCCAGCCAACTGGAAAACCCGCCGCCTTCCGGCCTGGTCGTGTGATAGCCGTCGATGATCGCGGCGCCCAGTCGGCTCGTCGGGGCGGGCAGTTCGTAGGTGATCCCGTTCGCATCGAGCCATGCCCGGACGCAGCTCTCGTCCAGGCGCACGTAGAACGCTTCGTTGTCCTGCCTCATCACGTAGATCGGCTGGACATGCTCTTCGTGGAAGTACGCGCGCGGGAAAAGGTTGAGCTTCACGGGCATCTCCCACATCTCGCCCGTCTTGTCCCGGCTGACGCGGGGGCCGGATTCGACCCTCGAGTAGCCGAACGTGAATTCGCAGACCGGAAACTTCCGGACGAGACGCATGTCCTCGATGCCGAGCATCGAGAGGACGTTCGATACCTGTGACTTGGTCGTCTCGACTTCGTCCGGGCTCATGTCGGGCAGGATCGGATCCTTCGGCTCCCTGACGTTGATCACCTTGTCGGCGTCGTTGAGGACGTCGATTTCCAGCGTCTTGTGTTCGACCGCCTGCCGGATGGGATCGAATTTGCGGTCCCATTGTTCGGCGCGGATGTCCACGGCGTAGTCGAGCGCGGGAGTGCGTTGGTAGACATCGGGAATGAGTCCTTCCGTCCGCCAGCGATCAAGCTGATCCTGCCGCGCCTTAACCGACGCTTCGGCCAGATCCTCGCGTTTCATGCCGCGCATCATTGCGATGATTTCGGCGTGGTTCTTGTACGAGAGCCACTCCGTCGCTCGGTTCTTTTCGCGCAGCGTGTTCTCGATGTCCGCCTCGGAAATCGCCGCGACGGGATAGGCGAAGGCCTTCGCGATGAAACCCTTCAGTTCTTCCGTGCGGCTACGCAGGAGCAGCGGGAAGTAGTCTTCGTTGGCCAAGGCGAGGACCCTGTCGCCCTGGACGTAGTACGCGTTGTTGGCGCGATACGACACGGGCTCCATGTTCACTTCGACCTGCTGGTTCGATCCTTGGTTCAGCCCGTCGCCGAGAACCCGCAAGCTGGTAGGATCTTTGAGCACGGGGAGTTTCGTGGCGCTCTTGCAGGCCGAACAGATCAACCGCCATTTGCTGAAGACTGGAGACGAGCGATCGAGGAGGTAGTGCGAGTTGCCGCAGTGGCACTGGACGCGGTTCCAGACGATGTCCTGACGGTCGCGGTCCCACCTGTTGTAAAGCGTGGAGACACGGTGGTAGCCGCCGGACCAATGGACTTGGACCACGTCCAGCTGTTCCCAATTGGACCTGCAGGGCTCGTCCTGCATGCGGTGGGGACATCCGTCTTCGAGCGTGCCGCTCTTCGTCTCGAACTCTTCGACGCCACCGAAGTCCTTCAGAAGACCACACCGGCGGCAGACGAAGGTCAGCGGCTCCGGAATATAGTTCATCACGTCCGGAACGAGGAAGGCCAGACGGTCGCCGCGAAGACGAGGGGCCCCGTCGTCGTTGCGGAGCTGAGGGTCGAGCACCAGCTCCGGGTCGACCGGCGGCTGGCCCGCCGGGCGTCGGCAGTTCAAGCCTTGGATCTCCCAGTTCCGTACGCGTTCGTTGATGGTGTCGAGCACCTGATTTTTAAGCATCTCGCTAAGTTTGGCCTCGATGCGCGCGGCCGGCTGGGCGATGCACGCGCCCATGCCGCCCTCGAAGGTGAAGAACGCCCCCGGCGCGTAGATCGTCGCGAGCTGCGACCGGGACCGCTTCATGGTGAAGATTTCGTCAGTCATTGCGAAGCTCCGCGGTGGTTTCGATCATGCCTTGCGGCTTCCTGGTGCCGCCCTCCCTGATGAACCGCATCATCGCCTGGAAGCGGTCCTTGGCGTCCGCCTTGCGGGCATTGATGAGAGGACGGACGGTTCCGGGCGCATCGACGTCGCGCAAAGATGTCATCGGACTGTCGAGGTTGCCCCGAAAATGGTCCCAGAAGGCAGCGAGGTCGCCGTCCGCCGTCGGCATGTCGAGAAGTCTCACGAACTCCTGCAGCCGATCTCTGACCATCGTCGAGACGATCTGCCGTTGCGCGTCGGCCCCGCCGACTTCGGCGTCGATCCCGACGCACCCGGCGATGTACTTCTCCGCTTCGTCGACGAAAGTGGTCGACTTCATGCGGTTCACCAGCGAACGCACGAACGAAACCTTGCTGAAGATGCGCGTCCGCTTCTTTTCCGGATCCGCGTCCGCGACGAACTGCTCCTGATAGATCTTGCCGATGAGCCAGTTTTGGATGAGCGAAGGAATGACCCGGACGACGGCACGATCGGCCCACCGCTCGATCGCCGGGGGCGCGATCATGCGCTCGAGGAAACGATGGAAGGTCTCATGGACCTCGGAGATGAAGCGGTCCCGTCTGTTTTGCGGCGTCGGAATCAGCATCGAAAAGCCGACATGCGTGCGGCCGACGCGTGAACTCGCCTGGATGAACTCGTCGATCGCGGTGGGCATGCCCGCGAAGAACATCGAATTGAAGTTCTCGACGTCGACCCCATGCGAAACCGCCGAGGTGGCAACGATCATTCGCAGCGCGTCCTGGATGTCCTCCGTTGCCGGATCGAACTGCTTTTCGGCCTTGCGCACGATCGCCTCGACCGCCCCTGACTCGACGCCGCCGCTGATCAGATCGGTACGGATGCTTTCGACGACCGCACTTCGCCCGAAGTCCCGATGCTGTCGGTCCGCGATGCCTGGAAGCGCGGACAGTATCTGGTCTCCGCCCTTTTTGTTTGTGACGTAGGTGAGAGCGACGCGATGGAGGTCGACAGCGGATGCGACGATTTCGAAACGGCCGGACCCCGCCAGTCGCTCCAAGGCGGCCCTGTGCCGGGCGGAGACCGGCGTGTCGCCGAGGTTCGAAACGAGCATCCGGCACGCCTTGGCCTGGCGCTCGGGATTCCCGGAACACAGATCGCGCAGAAGTATTGTGACGACCGCGGTGAACGCGCCGAGGATCATGACCGATGCGGTCGTATGCGGTCGGCCGTTTGTCAGAAGACTGACGTAGACGCGCGCCCACGGCGCGAAGGTCTCGATCGCCTTGGCATCCACCGACGACGAGAGCGCGTCATTGCGCTCGCCGGCGCTGCCTTCGAACCGGCTAGGGTTGGCGTAGAACGAACGATACAGACGCGTCCCCTTGCGGGGAAACTGCCGCACGCGCTTCTGGTAGAGCACGCGGATCTGGCGCTCCGGGTCGGAGATGGTGGCGGTGGCACAGACGACCTTCGGAAGGCGGATGTCCGAGTCATCGCCGGGGACGAGCGACATGCGGTCGCCGAGAATGGGACGCAGCGAGCGGAACCATTGATAGAGGGTAGTTTCGAACAGACCGGCGAAGGTCCCGAGGCTCTCCTCCAGCAGGTGCGCTTCGTCCTGGATGATCAGCGAAGGGACAGGATCGAAGAATACCTCGACGCCGCCTGCGAAGGACGGCGCGATCGGATGGCGCCCTTCCATGGCCTTCGCGACGTTCAGATCGTAGGGCGTCTCCAAGAGGCCGTTGTCGTCGATCAGCCGTGCGAGACCGAACATCCCGCCGATCCTGTTGATCGTGGACCAGTGCTGTCCGATGAGAGCGAGCTTGTCGATGGTGCCGAGGAGAATGCAAGGCGCGCACCGGTAGATGTCGTAATCCACCAGCAGGAATGGTAGCGGCCGTTCTACGTTGCTCTTGGTCTTGATGTTCCACTCGCACTCGGCGTTCCGGCAGACGATGCCGAGCCGCTGATTCTCCTTCGGGTAGCGACGCAGCGCGGTGTCCCGATCGCAGAAGGGGCATTTCGGCAGCTTGTTGTAGTCGCGCAGGGCGGCGGAGTACGCCGGGTCGGCAAGGTTGGCCTCCTCGTCCGCATGTTCCGATGCGTCGACTGCGGGAATGCACCTGAACTCGTCGAGGACCTGATCGCCGTTCGCCAGGCGGTTAGGCGTGCTGCTGCCTCCGACCCAGAATCCGATCTCGAACGGCGCGCCGTCGATGCCGTCGTTTCGGCGGACGATTTCTGCCTTGGCGAGCACCTTGGCCAGGCGGCGCGCTTGCTGCGCCGTCAGAAGGCGAAGCGGATAGCGGATCAGGGCGGAGATGCCGCGGCGCTTCCCGCGGATCCTGTCCAGAAAGAGGGTGAAAAGGAGCAGCCCGAAGAACGCCTCCGACTTGCCGCCTCCGGTCGCGAAGTAGAGCAGCGACGCCGACTCGATGGTCTGCCGGTTGGGCGCATAGAGATGCTCGAATTCCTTGATGCGGGTCGACGGCGAAACGATGTTCGACAGGATGAATCCGAGCTGGAAGAGCCGCCATGACGTCTTGTTCTCGATCAGGCCGACTTCATGAAAAGCCTGGTTCGTCAGATACCAAGCCCTGAACGGCGCCGCGGCGGGCGCTTTCGGATCCTTGAGCCATGCCGCGCGGCTCTGCTTCAACAGATTGATGCCGACGCGCAGATCTTCGATCTCTTCGCCGTAGCCGGCGATGTCCTTCGCGAACTTCGCGCGCTCGCGTTCGCGCCCATCCGCATCGTCGGCGGCGAGCCCAGAGGTCGGGTCAACGGTGCCGCTCTGCTCGTCGACCCAACGCGCGAAGGCATCCGGGACGAGTTCGAGCTGATCGATGGGCTTGTTCGGATCGGCCAGCGCCTTGAAGCTGATGTCCAGCTTCTCGATGCGGTTGGGAACAATGCGGGGCAGGTTATACCGGGGCATCCATGTCGTCGTAAGTCGGATGCCGTCCTCCAGCTCGTTCTGTGCGACTCCGGCGTTCCAGCCCGCGGCCGGTATCGAATGGAATCCTTGGATGTCGTAGGCAGGCTTGACGCGTTCGAGAACGTAGGGGATCAGCGCCGCGGCGGGACGCACGTCGATGTCCAAACGGACCTGGTAGAGCCCGCCGTCGCCGTCCTGATCTCCGACGGCGCCGCAGGTCCGGTGCATCAGGCCGACCCCGGCATGGATGATCCGGTCGTCGGCTGGACTAGTCGCCCACTCGAGAGCGATCTCGACGTTCTGAGCAGGCCAAAGGTGGGCTCTGTTGACCGGCGTCGCCCGGATTGTCGACAGTGCCGCGTCCCAGCTCCGCTGCGACCGGAAGGCGCTTGGCGGCAGACGCATCTTCCGCCAGCACCATTGCGTCCCTTCCTCGGAGCGCATGAAATCGTCGTAGGCCTTCGCGATCGCCCCGCTCATCAGGACGGCGTGTTCGCGGATCGCCTCGCTCCGTTCTCTGTCCGCGCTGCGCAACGAAAGGACCAGAGGAGGAACCACGACGGTCAACCGCCTGAATTTCATCGGGATATCTTCGGGAGAGCACAGATCGTCGGGGTACACGGCTCCGTCGGTCGTCTCGGCGACCTCGACCGGCGTCTCTTCGCCAGCCGTCTTTTTTTCGGTGCTCCGGCCCGGGCGAGGAATTTGCGGTTCGGCACCAAGATTCGTTTCCTCCTCCGGATTGACCGCTACGATGGTCTCAACTGTCCCGGCGAAACGTACGCCGCGTCGCATCAGCAACTGCCGCGCCGTCTCCGCAAAGATGACTTTCCGGGAACGCGTGTCGCCGCCGACGCGCGCGGCTTCCGCGATCGCGAAAGCTTCCGCGTTGACCTCCTGGCGGACGTGCGCCGACAATCTCGGCTTCGGACGAAGGCCCAGGACGTCGTTGTCGAGATCTTCCCATGTCGGCAGCACGCGCACGTAGACCGCCAGATGCGGCTGGACCGTGATTCGGCCGTCGGCATCTCTCCGGAGCTTGAGGCTCGCGCCGTGCACGGGGATCCGGATGTCGCTACTTTCGTCCTCGCCCGCAGGAGACATTTGGTTGAGGAGGAATCCGGATGCGAATTGATCGCGCGGTCGCTGTCCGAGCACGACCGTTCCGAACTCCCCTGCCCCCGAGGCCTTGCCGCCGACCGCGTTGACCACCGCGTCGCAAACCGCCTCCTTAAGTTCTTGCGCGAGGTCGGGGTCGTCGCGAAGCGCGGAGTTGACGTTTGGCAGACCCGGTTGAGCCGCGTTCATCGGTCATTCTCCTTACGTTGTTTTCCTGAAACGAAGTGCCTGCGGACGACCACGCTCGCGCTGCGCACCATCTCTTCCCAGAGCTGCTTGAGCTCCGGCTTCTTTTCGGAAGCGCGCGCGTAGAAGCCTTGCGGATTCATGACGAATTCCTGGGCTCTGCCGTGGGCGTGCAGTCCGACCTGGATGGCCATCACGCGCGAGCTGACGACCGCGTTGCGCCAATACTGCGCGGCGATCGTTTCGGGTACGCCGATGGCGTTCATGAACAGGGCGAAATTCTTGACGGATCGGGGGGCATCGGGACGGCCGTTCGCGCGGCCCGTCGACATCCAGCGGATGACGTTGGAGACTTCGTTGCGGCCGACGTCGAACTCTTCGTCGATCAGCGCAGCCGCCGTCTTCATTCGCGTCAGTATTTCCAAAGCCTGCTTCTGCCGGTCGCCGGGGATCAAGGCGACGCGGTCTCGGACCGCCTGCTGATAGGACGCGAGCAGCGTCGTGCCTTCCGATTTCACCGGGCCCAAGAGAAATTCCAAACGATCGTGGAGATCCCGGCTGAAGACGAAGATGCGATCGCCGACCGAGACCTTGTCCGCAGGCTGTTCTTTCAAAGGCTTCAGATCGTCTTCCTGGATGACGAGACATTCGGCGTGCGACGGCAGCCGGAGAAGGTACCCGTCTTCGGTATAGAGCTCCACGACCGGACCCTCGTACGGTCCGCCCTCCGAGGAGTCCTGAATGGTGAAGTCGAGCGTCAGGTCCGGCGCGAACTCGGGAATTATCGTCTTCTCGAAGTCGAACGCGGTCATACGTTCCGCGTATTCGGCGAGGCTGGCCGACACGGCTTTAAGCCGCGCGGCCGGTTCGCCCTCGAACAGCGGCGTCACCGGCGCCAGAACGGTGGCGATCGCGCCGAGCGTTCCTCCGTCTCCTATTAAGCCGACTTTCCGGGGCAACGACGGCGACAGGATGATGCGCTCGAAGTGGCGGACCTTCGGATTGACTAGGAAAAGCGAGTCGACCGGCGCTCCCCGCGAAGTCGCGGACAATGTGGAGGCAAGCGCCTCGGTCGTCGTCAGGATCAGCTTGCTTGCGAGCTTCGCTTGGTCGATGTCTTCGCGATCTGCCAGCCACTCCGACACGGCGGAGAGGACGACGCGGTCCCGGAACGCGACGATGGTGCGATTCGCCTTGCTTACGGCCTTGCCGATGAGCTCGCGGACGAGCTCGGCGACCTCCCCGCCGTCGGCATAGCGAACCACCATGCCTTCGGCCCGCTTGCGGAACGCGTGCACGGCATCTCCGAGGCTGTCGGCATCCCGCTCCGCTTTGCGGAGAGAATCGGCGACGCCGAGGAAACGATACTGAGCCGCGACATAGTCCGAGACCGCGCCGGCGCGCTCCATGTAGTCGAGATGCTCTCGGAAGATCGTCAGGGGAATCGGCAGGCAAGCGATCGTTCGCGCGAACGTGACGGCCTTGACGACGGCGTCGGCCGCGCCGGGATAGCCGGCGCTCCGGAGATTGGATGCCAGCGAGAGCGCGTCCTCGCGAAATTGGGCGAGTTCCCTAGCCTTCAGGTGGGCCGTGAACGAGGCCGCATTCCACGTTTCGAAGACCTCCGATTGCGTCGTGAAATCGTTGGGGACGGTCTTGACTACGCTGCGCACGCCAATGCGTTTGGGCCGCGCATGGTCGCCGCCGCCGGCCGACGCGATGATTTCGGAGGCCGTCTTGGCGATGACGCCGTCCTGCGTGATGACCACGATGGGCACCGACTGCCCGGCGCTGCGGGCGAGATGCGCGAGACGACGCAGGCCTTTGAGCCAGGAATCGGCCTGGCCGAACGCGACGTCGGTCGCGTCCGCGACGATCAGGTCGCATCGGTCGCCCAGCCGGGAATCGGCCTTGAAGAGGCGATTGATGCCGTCGACCGACGCGGGCAGACCGAGGATCGCGATTGGGGCTACGTCCTTCGACGAGATCTCGCGGCGATACTTCGAGGCCTCCTTGATCAACGTCCTGCGCGAAGCGATGTCGCCGAGGAAGTCCTCGTCGCGGTCGGCGTAGCGGATCGTGTGGTTGTGCTCGATAGGCGCGAATGTCGGGATCAGTTCGCGCAGGTTCGGATGGCTGATCTTCGCGCTGCCGCCAGCCGCGGAGGCCTCCCTAAGGCCCTTCAAAAGGTAGGCGTTTTGATAGTCCGGCCCGCTATATTGGGAACGGTCCATCGCCCTGATGGTCTCGAGATAGCGGGCCGCAAGATCCTCCTCGTCGACGAAGATGGATTGGAGACTATGAGTCTTGCGGTCCGAGAAAGGATAATAGGCCACCGTGCATCGCAGCGTCGGCCGCGCCGACTGGGCCCGAAGCAATGCGGAAATCGTCACGCCAAGCGGCCTATTGATCCGGTCCGGCCACGTGAAGATCACGCCGCTCTTTCGTTCGATCACCGCATCGGCGACGGTCGAAACGGCGGCGTGCGCTGCGGATACATAATTCACTTCCGAATTCAGGTCGGAGCGATGGTAGAGCCGCAGCGCCGGCAGCACGGGGGTCGCGGTCGGGGTCGCGGACTGCGCTTGGATCGCCGCGGGCGGCTCCGTCGGGGCTCTCGTCAGAAGGCTGCGGCGCCGCTCGAGATCGTTCCGTTGAGACTGTCTGATGACGTCGAGGTTGGAGCCGAAGCGGTTTCGACGGTCGCCGTCGCGTCCCTTCATTGACGCCCCCCGGTCTTCAGCACGGCCCGGAGCTGCAAGTCGATTTCGGCGCGCGCGATCCTCACCCAGTCTCGTCCAACGACGATGTTATAGGCTCCAGCCTCGTTCGGACGGCGCCAATGCGGCCGATCCGTCTGCTGCAGATGATCGAGCGCGCGCCAGTAATCCCCGAACGACCTCTCGGCGCCGCGCGCCCCGATCGTCCATCCACGCAGCCGCATAAGGTCGGGAAGGAACAGCGAACCGTCCGCCGCCCGCGGCACGAAGGTCCATTCGACGATCGCGTCCTCGCCATCCGCAGACGTATCTGCAACCTGCTCGGCGTCGAATTCCTGGAAAGGGGCCACCAAGCCCGAATTGATGGCCTCCATGGCTTCGCGCCAGCAAGAGCGAGACCAGTCCTTGCGGTCGGCGAGCCAGCCTCGCGCCGAGTGGGGGTCAGCCGATCCGGAGCCTCCGGTGAGCTGCCCGCGGGAAAGCAGGTTTTGGACGGTCTTGACGCTGACTCGGCCGAGCCATGCCAGTCCGGCGGCCGGCGCCTGACGCGTTCCTTCGTCCACCGCCAAGCGAGTCGACGCGATGTCGTGGACCATTTGAAGGTTCAGTCGTCCTGGAGTGGCTGCCGCCTTGGGCAAATTCTTCAAGAGCGAAGCAAGCGAATCCAGGTCGGATTCGATGCGGCGCACGAACTGCTCGATCCCACCCGGCAGATCGTCGTCGGGTAGCGTTCCGATCGAGCCATAGGCATGTAGACGCCGCATCGAGTCCACGAACGGACCCGAGAGGCTGGCGAGCGGAACCGCCGACCAAGCCCGGCCCGGTGGCGTCGTGGGGGGAATGTCGATCTGACCGGCGCGATCGCCGGTCAGATAGGTGCCGATCAATTCCGCAAGCTCGCGTTCCAAGTTCGCGACAGGGCCCACGACCGCGGCCAAGGTTGCTGCCGTCCCGTACAGAAACGCTTCCAGTTCCGCCCACTCAAGGGGCGGAAACGGCCGGTCCTCCCAAGCATCGACGCGCGAACGTTGATAAGCCCAAGCATCCTTCAACCGCTGATCGTGCTCTAGTGCATACTGGGGGGACATGGGAGCATCCGATTTCCTGATATGTGACTTCATTAACCACGAGATTTCGCAGATGGTCAAATCAAGGTACTCAGGAAAATCCTTCTTCCCATTAACTAACAAAAAACCTGCAGAGAGCGTTGTTCCGGAATGCCGACTTGTTCGGTAGAGTTTGGGCATGGGGCAACAGCAGCAGCATCTGGTATACCAACACGCGACCACCCGCTTCTTCGGCGCGGTTCGCCGCGCAATCGAAACCTCGGAATGGCGCTGTGCGGATCCCGTCGCCAGCATCGCGCATGGGCGGCTTCCGAGGGCGCCTGTGGCCGTTCAGGCAGCGCATGCCCGCATCAAGTCGCTGCCTTTGGAATGGCGCGAGCATGCGGCCGCAGTCGTCGCCGCGCTGCAACTCAAATCAGGCGAGCGCGAGCGTCTTGGAGCGTACTTCACGCCTCCGTATCTCGCGGCATACGTGTTGAACAGGCTGACTGCGCAGGGCTACGACCCGACCCGGCACTCCATCATCGATCCGGCGGCGGGCGGAGCCGCCTTCCTCGCTCCGCTGCACGGCGTCATCAGCCGTTCGCTTCAAGGACGCAATCCGGGCAAGGCGCTCAAACTCCTGCGCGGCATCGAGATCGACCGCCGGCTCGCCCGGGTCTCGAAGGATCTGCTCGCCTGGCGGGTTGCTCTCGCGCGCGGGGCTGACGGTCCTACCGAACAGGACTGGGAAGCAGTCGAAAACTGCGTGGAGGTCGCGGACACGCTGGAAAAGGAAACCAGCGGCAACTACGACGTGGTCGTCGGCAATCCACCCTACGTTCGCATCGGTCGCGACGACTACCACGCTTACGTCGAACGCTGGCCCGATCTGACCGAAAGAGGAGGTTATCTCAATTTGTCGATGGCCTTCCTGCATCATTGCCGCGGCTTCGTGAAGCCGGGCGGGCTTCTGTCGTTCGTGATGCCGGCGAGCATGATCGGAGGCCCCTCATTCACGGCGTTCCGCAAGTCGATCGCCGACGAAGTCATCGCGATCGATAGGATTGAGAACCGCCAACGCGTGTTCCTGGACGTCACGCAGGACTGCATCATCGTGACGATGCGCCGTGGGGTCGCGCAGGGTTCTGCGGTCCGCGTCGGCAGCCTGGCACACGATGGAAGGGATCGCGTTCTGGGCAGCATCAGGCTCGACCGCGAAGGCGGGCGCTGGGAGCTTCCTACGTCGGACGTGATCTCGACGGGACGCTCGCTGTCCGAGCTCGGCTGGGCAGGGAAAGTGGGGCCGGTCGTTCCCCACAGGTGGCAAGAGCGCATCTCAAAGACCCGTGCGGCTTCGTCCGTCGCGCTGCTATGGGCGGCGGCAATTCGTCCGGACGGATCGCTGGACTTCGACCACATGAAGGCCAATGTGGATGGCCATCGCGTCACCGTGGATACCGAGCTTTCCTACGTCATACGCCGACCGTGTCTGGTGGTGCAACGGACGGCGAACCGAAAGCAGAGGCGGCGCATCAATGCCGCCGTAGTCGATCGAAGGTTCCTGGAAGATGTCGGGCCTTTCGTTGCGGAAAACCACGTGATCGTGCTGACTCCGCCGTCCGATGCCTCGATGGCGGACCTGAGAGCAATGGCCTACACGTTGAATTCTCTCGAGATGACCGCCTTGTACAATCGCGCCTGTGGAACAGCTTCGATATCCTTGAAGACGTTGATGTCGATGAACTTGCCTCTAGCAAGCGCATTGTCGCTGCCGCAAAAGGCGGCTTAGAGCCGTTCGCGTCAGGGACCTTTCGGCGGCGCCCTTTTTGTTTTCCTTCGCCTAAGGAATTCCAGGGCTGCCTGCTCCATAATGTCCCAGGCTGCCCGATGCTCCGCGATAGCGACCTCCTTGATGTCTGCGATGACGTCAGGATGCATCATCGTCAGGAACTGAACCCTATTCCCGACAGGAGTTCTCTTCCCCCGCTTCGGCGCCTTCCTTTTCCCGACCATCCATCCGCCCGCTGCGCGATAAGCTTTGGTCAACCATAAGGCCGGAGCGGCGGCAGGGCCAGAGCCGACACGCCGATCTTATATAACAAGGCGTCTGCTTCTTATATAAGAATCAGACGCTAACCCCTTGACTCCAGCTGATCTTCCTGTCTAAATGTTCTTGTTTCGTTCACGGTAGTGTTCAAGGTCAGTCATGTCAGGCAGCATCGGCAATTGGAGGGTCGAGCTCATCGAGGCTCACCGCGAACTCTTCCAGCCGCCTGTTGACCTCCCCGGCCTGGCCCAAGGCTCGCCCGAGTGCGACGCCGGCTGGCGCGACCTACTCGACCGTCTCTGCGTCCGGATCGCGGGCATCGTCCAAGCCGACGGCGGCGCCTTTAGGTTCAGCCAGATCAAAGAGAAGTACGGGACCTTGAGGGTCTCCTGGGACGGCCGGCTGCCTCCGGACGCGGACGCCCAGGTCGAAAAGGCCATCGGCTTGGCGGAGGCCCGCAGCGCCGTTACCTGCGAGGTCTGCGGAGAGGAGGGCCGCCTCCGCGACGGCGCCTGGCTGACGACCCGCTGCGAGGCGCACTCGGAAGGCCGCCCCCCGGTCGAGCACCGGTCGGGCATCGAGAACATCCACCTGGTTCGTCATTTTGTCGAAGGCAGGCGCTTCCTCACGTGCCGCTGGTACGACCGCCAGAACGACGTCTTCGTCGACGTCGACCCTGCTTCGCTGGGCGTCGAGGAGTAGCGCCATGAGGCTTTGGCCCATGTCCGACCTCCACATCGAACTCACCCGCGGCTGGGACCTGCCGGCCGGAGACGCGCGACCGCAATTCGACGTCATGATCATGGCCGGCGACTTGACCCCGCGCATGGAAAGAGGTGTCGCCTGGCTGATCGATCGCGTGCCGTCGGACCGGCAGGTCATCTACTGCATGGGCAACCACGAAGCCTATGGCGAGGACATCGACCGCACCCTTGAGAAGGCCAAGGCGGCCGCGGCCGGCACGCACGTGCACGCGCTGGAGAACGAGACCGTGCGCATCGGCAACGTGACCTTTGTCGTCTGCGCGCTCTGGACCGACTTCGCGCTGTTTGGAGATCAGCGCCGGGAGATGGCGATCGCGGCGGAACGCATGAACGACTTCAAGAAAATCAGGACCGACCGCTACGCCCAGCGCTTTCGTCCTTCGCATGCGCTGGCCAGGCACCGACGGTCCCGGGCCTTCCTGGAAGCCGAGCTCCGCAAGGATCGGCCCGGTCCGCTTGTGATCGTGACCCACCACGCATGCCGGCGCCCGGAGCTGCGTCTCTCGGACCCGCCCAAGCCGGACGAGCTCCTGAGCGCCGCATACTACAGCGACCTCACCGACCTGATGGTGCCGGCACCCGACGATGGTCGCGACGCGTTGCGGCCCGCGGACCTCTGGGTCTTTGGGCACACCCACCAATCCTTCGACAGGGTGATCGGCCAGACCCGCCTCGTATCGA
Organism: Bradyrhizobium sp. USDA 223; assembly: GCF_044909005.1. Taxonomy (NCBI): domain Bacteria; kingdom Pseudomonadati; phylum Pseudomonadota; class Alphaproteobacteria; order Hyphomicrobiales; family Nitrobacteraceae; genus Bradyrhizobium; species Bradyrhizobium sp. USDA 223. Next base: position 518,928 of record NZ_JBIYDR010000001.1, on the reverse strand, counting down.
ACGCGAAGGGGTACGGCCCGTGGCCGCCCGGCGAGAAGACCTGGGAAAACCAAGACTTCAACGAGAAGCTCATCATCGAGATCTGAAGGGGGCCGACCATGACCGACGCCGACCAGAACCACACCGAAACCCGCCCCGCCCTTTCCATGGTTTCGGATGCCTCGTCATGTTCTCCCCCAAGCCCCGCCGCCCCCACCTCTTCTCATCCGCCAAAACCGGTCCCCGGTCCCCGCGCGACACCCTGCGCTCCGAGAGGCGCTCGCAATCGCATCGCTCGATCCGGCGGTCCGCGCGATCTCACACGTTGCGACGGCGCCTGCTGGGACCGCGCAAGTAGTCGAGGTCGACGCCGTCGTCCTGACACGGCTCGACGGCCGCTTCTACCTCGACGTCGTTCCTGCCCGCCGGATCCGCTCGCTCGACGAGGAAGGTCTTGCCTTGATCGCGCTACGCGAGCTCGGCGTGAAGCAGCTCATCGTCACGGCCGAGGACCTGCGGGCCGAACCGCGCCGCTCCAATGTTAGCCTGGTCTGGTCCTACAAGGACCGGCCGGTCTCCCTGCCGCTGCGCCTGCGCATCCTCAAAGCTCTCGCCGACGAAGGGCCGATGGAGCTCGGCCGGCTGCTCGAGATGATCAGCAGCGACGCCGATCCATCGCCGGCCGTGATGTCGCTCGCCTGCGCCAATCTCCTCGAACTCGACCTGACGTCCGAGCCGCTCGGGCCGTCCACTATGGTGAGGTACCGTACATGAAGAAGACAACAAAACGCCGCTCGACCGGCATCGCCGTCCAGATGAGGCCGAAGCGCCTCGTCGACCAGCACTGCCTGGCGCCCGGCACCGTCCTGATCGACCGGGTCTTCGACCGCGATCGCGGCCGCTTCGAAGATCCCGAGGAAGAGTCCCAGATCGAGGGCAACTTCTACCTGGAAACCGAGGAGGACACCGACAGCCCAGCCCCGGGTGGTCGTCCCGAAGCAATCACAGCGCCCGTCGGTGCCGCCTTCGAGGCCGCCGCCTCGTCGGATCTGCGCCGCAAGTTGCGCCACGGCCAGGCACTTTGCGTCATCGTCATGGTGCCGACGGCTGCCTGGGTCCTGCCGGTTTCGGACCATTTCCGCCGGTGTTTCGGCGACCGATGGCTGCAGCACACTAGGAGCCGACCGAACTGGCCCGGCCTGGGACGGTCATCCGGCTCGAGCGCTGTTTCGGGCGCCTTGGCCGCCGGCCGGTCCGTGGTCGGCATTTCCGCCGACGTCGGCCTGCTTCCCCGAGCCCTGGTCGGCGCCGCCGACCTCACGATCCGGCTCGGACCTCCGACAGCGGCCGTGGTGAAGGCCGCGATCGGCCGCTTCGCCGGGCGGGCGCCGGTCGAGCTCGACGACGCCTCCCTCGCCGAACTCGATCTCGACGACCTGCACGCGGCCTTCCGCCCCGGCACCGGCCCGCAACGCATCGCCCAGCGGCTCGCCGCGGCGTCCGCCGCGCTGCGGGCAACCGCCGATCTCAAGGAGATCAACACGTGCTCGTCGTGACAGTCGAACTTTGGCCGCCTGGCAGCAGCGCGCTGCGCCGGCCGCTCGGTACGATGCACATCGGGAATGCGAGCGACCTGGCGGACCTGAGCGACTATCAGGTGATCGTCATGGAGACCGCCAATCCTTCGATCGGCACGCCGCCCGGCATCGCAAGGTTTTCCGTTCTGGCCCACGCGCGCCGCCAGCGCGTCTCGGCACTTCTTCACCGAGCATGCGAGGAGGCGATGATGGCCGAGTGGACCGATCTGTAGGCGCGTAGGCTGGGTTCGTAGGTCCGTCGAGAGCGAGTTTCTACAACAAAAATCTCGATGGTTAATGCGCAAGCTGTGAATCCTACAAACCCTCGTGATTCAGCTGACTTAGCTAGACAGACGAATCCTTGAAAAACAGCCGTAAGCGATTGACCCAGCTATCGTTTTTCCAGATTCCGTTTGACGCGCTGCGCGATTGGGGTATCAGCTGGGTTCAGGCCTGAGAGCAGGCAGGCGTGCTCCATCGATTCCGGAGGGCGCTCGCCCATAGGATTCGCAAGGAGGAATTGGCGTCGACATCGCCGCTCCCGGATCCTCTCTCGGTCCCACGATCAGGATTTTGATGCGCGCCGCACCTGCGGCGAACGCCCGTCCATGCCCGGACGGACGAGAGGAGGAGTGCGTCGAATGAGCAAGCGCCACCGGGCCGTGCCCAAGGGCATATTCAATGCGTGGGGCTCTGGAGCAGATACGCGCTTGGGCGCGGGCGTCGGATCGCTCGCGGCGATGTCGCGGAAGGAAACTAGCGCGTTCATGAACACATCTCCTACATTTCGAATTGGGGACCGCGGCGCTGCTTTTCCTTCTCGGGGTCGTGCCGCCGCCTTGAGCGGCGCATGAACTCGACAATCTGTCGCGCCAACCGGGCGCGCTCTGCCTGATGCCAAACCCTAATCTCGTCCATCCGCTTCTGAAGCGGTCGGCGTTCCTTCATTTGTGTGGTGAATAACTGTTCGCGCTGAGCCCGATCGCGAAGGTAGTGCGACGTAATGGTAACCGGAAGCGAAGATCCGCCGAGCCTGGGCACCGTCACTGCATCGACGCCGAGACCGGCATGTTCGTCGGTACCGCGCGGATCCCCGATCAAGTCGATCGTCCGATCACGGACGAGGAAGTGGCACGGATGATGGGCGGAGCGTACCGATTGGCGTCGATTGCCGTCGATCTGAAATGGACCTGCTCGTCCGGCGGGCGCGACGCGTGTCAGATGAGCTGAGACTTCGCCGTCGTCTGTGGCGTCGGCGGCATCGCCTCCCCACCCGGAGCGATAAGCTGCAGGATACAGGGGACGCTCGTTCGCAGCCGCCTTAGTGTGGTCTCTAGCGAGAGATCAAGGCCACTTCGGGCCAGGCAAGACCTCGTCCAGATCGGTATCGGCCGCAGCGACTTCGGTAAAGATGGGCTCTTCGCCGAAGGGACGGTTGATGATGGCGAGCGCTTCGGGAGCGGCGTAGATCCGGTTTCGCGCGTATCCAGTCCTCTCCTGCAGGATGCCGGCTTCCTGCAATTGCGCGATGGCCTGATTTACCTGCGTGGGCGAGACATCGAGCAGTTGGCCAAGGCGCTTCGCCGTCACGACCGGATAGTTGTGAAGTTCGTCTAAAGCGCGGGTGGCCGCGGATCCCTTTCGGAATTTTCGGCGCTCCCTCCAGCGCTCTGACAATTCCGCGAGTGCCGTCCGGGTCCGGATGAGTTCTTCGACGGTGCCGGCGACGGCGTCGGCCATGAAGGTGATGATCGGCTCCCAGTCGAGCCGTTGTTGAGCGTCCTTGAGCGAAGCGTAGTACGCCCCCTTTTTGCTTTCGATGTAAGGCGAAAGATACAGAGGGACGTGCCTCTCCGCCGCCATCATGAGAGGAAGCAGAAGGCGGCCGACACGACCGTTGCCGTCGCGGAAGGGGTGCACCGCCTCGAAGTGGGTGTGCGCTATGGCCATGCGCGTGATGAACCCTTGCGTCATCTGCTGCATGCCCTCGTTCCGGAGGTAGTCGACCGTTTGGGCGAGGCAGTCGGCGACGTCGGCCGGAGGCGGGGGATTCAGACTGGAATATGCGATGTCTTTGTTTCCGCCGATCCACACGACACGCGTGCGGAGGTCGCCGGGAACGTCTTGATAGTCGGGGTCGTCCTTCATCACGGCGCGGTGGAGGTGCTTGATCAGATCCATCGTGAAGACGCCGTAGCCATCCTTGGCGGCTCTCGGAATGAATCCGTCCAAGGCAACGACGTAGTTGCGGACTTGGCGCGCTTCGTCCCGGGCGCCGTCGTCGCCCGTCTCTTCGACCGAAAGCAGTTCGTCGAGAGTGCTCTGGGTGCCTTCGATAGAAGAGGAACTGACTGCCTCACGTCTGGTAAGGACTCGGCTGACGATGTAGGGGTCCTTCATCTGGGCGGCGATGGCGTCGACCTTGCCGAAGGCCGCTTGAGCGGCTTCCAGGGCCTTCATCGCCCCTCCGACGAACACCCCCTCCTCCGGGGGTGCCGGCGGCACGATCCCGTAGTGAGAGTCGTAGGGCGGCGGAAGCCGCTTCAGGGTCTCGCGGATCGTGTGGCTGAGATCGCTGCGCTTCACGGGAACCTAAAATAAGGGGGAGTTTTCCTAGTTATAGTTTGGGTTCCTGCAAAAAGCCATAACATATCGCGATCGCGAGGAGCTTATTTAGGCTTTTCGGAGCCGCTCCCCCCTTTAAGTTTCATTAACCACCAGCTTGCCGCCTCCTCGGCGGCCAGCAATTCTGCCCCGGTGAGTGACCCGGCCGCTGGGATGCAGCACCACGCGGTCCCCCGCACCCAGCCCGGCAAGCACTTCGGCCTGCCGGTTGTTGCGGCGGCCGATGCTGACCGGAACGACTTTGGCGCGCCCGTTCTCGTCAGCAAAAACGGCCCACTGGTCGCCCTTCCGGAACAAGGCGCTCACCGGCACCGTCAGGGCGTCCGGAACGCTCCAGGTGGTCACGTGGACGACGCCCCCGTAGTCGTGGCCGAGCGCGGCCCACGGTTCGGGCGGATCCGCGAAGTAGATGGTCACCCTGACCCGCTGTTCTTCGATGCCGAATGCCGAGACCTTCAGGAAGCCTACCGGGTCCATATACGGGGACCACCTGGGCTGAACACTCCAGCCGTCGATCCGAACGAGAGGTGCCGACCTTGATCTGGACGGCATCGGTCGAGAGCAGGTGGCGAAGACTTCCGGATCGAGCGAATTGCTGATCTTCCAGTCGGAGCCGGGCAGGACGGTCGGCTTGATGCCCAGGACCACTCGCCGGCGTTCGCACAGGCTAAGTCTCAAATGATACAGACGCTCCCGGCGGCCCTGCTAAAAGAAGCCTATTCCGGCGCACAGGACCGTCATGCCAATCAAGGTCTGATCGTTTTTCTCTTCGATCCGGTGCAGGCGTCGCTCTTTAGAGTCTCCACATAGGGGCCGGCTGGCTCACGCGAGCCGCAGTGCGGACAAGCCAAAGCCGAAAACGAGACACCGTTGCCGCAGTCGTAGCAGCCGATAAGTTCGTGTTGTGAGCGCTGACCCGTCATAAGCCTAGCCTTCAGTACCCGCGGCGCTATTACGTCCACTCTTGACGCGATGGGTATCGGCGAGCATTTATTCTACAGGGTTAGGTCGCGCTGACGACGATCGGCTTAGACGCCATCGCCACTACCCCGGCAAGGATCTCTATTTCAACAACTCATCAATCGAAACCTCGCCAAATGGGTTTGGAATCGCTCGCCTGGCGACGAAGAGACCGATCACTCGCGTCTTTGGCGCGCGCTCCAAGATCATCTCCTTGACGGCCTTGAAATGGGAGCCTGTCGTGAGGACGTCGTCGAAGATGCCGACAATACCTCGCAGGTTTTGCAAGTGGTTTTCCGCGATCCTGTAGTTCTGTTTGAGTTCGGCCGGTGCCTTCCGGTTGCCGCCCTTGAACGTGTCGGTAAAGGCGATCTGCTCGATTAGTTCCCGGACGTCTGGCGGCGCCGGCGCGCGGATTCCTCTGCAAACCTGCACCATCCGATCATCGTAAGCAGGATCGGTCTTTACCTTCGATGGCGGTATCGGAACGATCGTGGCCTGGTCCAGCCATTCGGCGCTCAAGACCGCAGATAGGTCGCGAGCGCATCTGGCGATCGCCGGAGCTTTGTAGTGGTAGCCACCATCGTTACGCTTCTTCTGAAGATTGTGAATCAGCTGATTGGTCTCGCCGCCCTGCCAACCCTTACCAGCCGTGTATTCGTAGAGGTAATGGCAATCGTCACCCTCGTCGAGGGTCCCGGCGGTTGGTCTCGTCAATTTGCTGAAGTAGGAGCGCCATTACCCAACGCACCCCAGATATCGGCGAGGTCGCGAACACGGATCGCGCCCCGTTTCTCGAAGTTCGCCGGCCAGGTGATGTCGTCCCGCTTGAAGCAAGAATCGAGAAAGAACAGCTTGCGGCCCTGCTGAAGGGCGGCGCGGGCCTGCGTAAGCGTCCCGCTTGTGTCGCTGGCCTCGACGATGATCGTTCCCTCGGTGAGAGCGCTCATGGTGACGTTGCGCTCAGGGAAAAACAGCTTGTTCTGCGGGACGTGCTGACTGGCGTACCGGAGAACAGGTACCTGAGAAATAAGCAGATTGTCCTCCGCGATCCTGCGCTGGAGCGCCTGATTTTCCTTCGGGTAGTAGGTCCCGATGGGCGTTCCGATGACAGCGATGGTATGGCCCTTCGCCTCGAGTGCGGCCGTATGAGCTGCGGTGTCGATACCGGTCGCGAGTCCCGAGACGACGGTGAAGCCGCGCTCGACCAACGCACGTGACAACTTTCCCGCACGCAACTTCCCGTCTTCGCTTGGATTGCGGCTGCCCACAACGGCAACGCATCGGGTTTCAACGAGCTCCCAAGTGCCTTGAAAGTAAAGCATTTCGACCGGATGCCTCGCATCTCGGAGCTTCGCAGGATAGTTGCCGGTGAGATTCAGCCGAGTGCCGAACCTAGACACGCCTGCCCTCTTGAGCGCAGCTAAAACTTCGGATGCGCGCGCGTCCGCCACAGCGCCAGAAACGAAGTCGGACGGCACGGCAGTCGGGTCCGCTGCGAACTTCTCCGCGATCGTTTTGAAGGTGGCCCCCTTCTCGAGCCACAGCGCTTCGTAAGCACCCAACTCCATGCGCGGCGAGATTGAGCGTACGGCCGGCCTATCATTCATTCTTGCGAGAAGGTTCATCGTCCAACCCTAGCTAGCCCTTGCCGCGGCGTCGAATCCGCAGAATCGAAGTCCCCTGCTTTGAAGAGACAACGCAAAAGCGTCAGGAAAGCCTATCACGCGCCAAGAACAAATCAAGAACATAGAACATCGCATTACAAAACATTGACTTAAACGGTTAATATTTCCTTGATTGCATCTGACGGGCTCGTTATCCGATCAAGCTGAGGCCTAGCGGCCGCGGCCGCCACCGCGACGTAGCGAATCCCGGCAACGCCGGCACGGCAGTCGTTCCGATGGCGTTTCAATCCGCTCGGGATTGGCAGCCGATGTTCTGAAGCATGCCGCAGGCCTACCGATTCCGCCGTCCATCACGCGGATCAACCTGTTGCGCCCATTGGCTCCCGTACTAGCCGATCCGCGCGCCCGCGACACCTCGGGCAAATGCATCTGTTGCGATCAGGATTTCCTGGATGCGTACCGGCGAAAATACCTCATTCGCTCGCGGCCTGGTCGGGCCGTTTCAGCAAAACAAGAACTTCGCAGGTCTTAGCCACCTGCGTCTTCTTGAGTAGCCCGCGCGGTGCGGGCCGATCACGGTTCGATCGGAAGCCTGCACGACATGGAGGACAACAAGGCTAGTTCGCAGGCAGTCATTCACCGGGCTGGCTTCGACCGAATCTTATCGAAATACGATCGAAGGTTCGGACGGCCAGCGATCTGCTTGCCGATGGCCCACTCCTCAAACATCTCTGCCGGGAGAACGGCAAAGGAGGCCGACTGCTTGCCGCGTAGCCAACATTCCTGAGGAGGGACTTCAGGGTTGGCGCGATTGTCTGTCTTTAGGAAGAACAAGAACCCTCCAATGTAAAAGCGAAACAGATTTACGCCCTGCTGTCTGTCCGCTTTGGGGGCCCTGTAGAAATAGACCTCGGTGTCGCCGGTGTACAACTGAATAGCCGTCAGATCGATCGACGAAGGCACCGGAGCTCGCTCGAACGCAACGTCAGCAAGGATTTCGCGATACCGGCCAGTACCGATCCTTCCGTTGGCCTGCTTTGTGACCGCGTACTTCCAGCACAAGCCAGCAGCAAAGCGAACGAAGCGGTCCCCGTTGACCTCCTTTGCATGCAAATACGAGTGCGGGGGCGCGAGTCGCATTCGTGCCTTTCTTAGGAACTCGACTGCGTATCCCTCATGCGCACCGAGCTTCCGGTCGCAAGGGCCACAGAGTATATTGGCATCGTAAACACCGGTGTTAGTTCTCCGGAACTTGTCGGCCCCGGGATATCCGATGACATGCTTTTCGCCCGAATGCGGGGCCACTTCCAAGGCAAACGCACGCGGGATCAGGTGCGCATCAATTGTCTTTTCGTGACCGCAGATGAGGCAAGGCATCAGAAGCAACGGTATTAGAGCCGACTGAAACGATCGTCGATGGCGTTTTAGCTAGATCGAGGTGACCTCGCGCTCTGATTTTGCCTGAGCATCGTAGATCTTCACCTGCAGCAGCGAAAAGCGCCTCTTAAGGTTCAGCGCTCCGCTCTCAACGCCTTCCTTGGATGAAAATTCGGCCTTAACCAATCCATCGACCAAAATTGCGTAGCCACTGGTTGGCAAGGTGCGGCTCGATCTCGACATTTCGCCTCATGTCCAGTTTTTGCGATAATCTTGCCTTAAAGTGAGTCTGGGAGATCACGCAATGGGCTTCTCCTCTGAGCCGACAACACGAGCGCCGCCAATAACAGCGGCTTATACTCTACTCTTCCCGCGGCGTCACAACACTCAACGCGCGACGGTCTTGCGACAATCCTCCATCATGGCGGCCGCGACGTCGCTCGGATAACAGGCTGGCGCAGCTCCGCCCGGTCGCGAGTTTGCACTTCTCCCTCCACATGCCCGGCCGCTGCGCGTAAGGTCATCCGGGCAAGCACACGGGTGTCCCGCAGCGTAGTAACGATCTCGGCTCGCTTTGACGATTATTGCCGCGATGGCCGCCGCAGTTAGCACGACCTCCACCTTCCGCGTCGCGTCTGACTTTGGAGACGCTGGTTCTGACCGGCTAGGCTTCGCGGCCGGTTGCGGCGAAAGGCTCGGGCGACGGCTGAGCAATCGCCGGGGCTTCCTGCGACGCTTCGACGAGCGCCATTGGCGTGACTAAGCGCGATGCGACAGGTGATGGCGATGGCAAAGCCGGAGGGGCATCATGGCGTCCGGCAGTATAGGCAATCAGGGCTGCAAGCCCTATTAGGACAAAGACGGGTCCCCCCACATGTTCAGCATTCAAACGCATGAGGCGAGCCCGATCAAATTAAGTCGATGAACCGTACCCCGAAGCTGGCGGCAATCCCCTCAAGCGTTTCAAGCGTAGGGTTTGCTCGGCAGTTCTGGTTTCGATGAAGGGCGGCGCCACTGCCTACAGAATAATCTCGCCTTGTTCGCACACGTCGAAGCATTTGAGTACGTCCACCGGCCATGAACACGCGAAGCTTGGCGGTTTGCTGTCCTCCTCCCAGGCCGATCGATGCGGGTAGCCCTACAGCAAGGGTTAGCATCCTTACAAACCTCCGAAGTCGACACGAGCGACAAGGGTCTGCGCGTGAGCTCGATATTGGTCTCCCATCGGAGCACCTGTTGGACCGGTAATACGTCGGCCTTTCACCACGACCCCGCTCCGGCTTTTTATCTTGAGCATTGGAGGGTAGACGAAGCAGGGCATACCTCAGAATCACGAACTCAAAGGCTCGTCAGGTCGCGCCTATGGCTGTAACGACGGGAGCAGTGGCGGCCGCGTGCACGGCGTTAGCCGGACACAGCAGCGTGTCGGTCTTACTGGCGCCGCCAAGATGCTGGCGCTTTCCCAGTGGTCCCTTGGCCGCGACAGCTCGAGGATAGCATTTCGGCAGCCCCGACTACGCTCAGCCATCTGATGATGCGCGAGCCGCCGCAAGGCGGGCCTTTCCAGCCGGAATGCTGCATCCACATCGCGAGGATCCGCGCCCCCGAAAGCTCGACTTGCTGCGCAACAATTATGTGGCCCCGCGGGGCTGGCTCGAGCTACACCAGAGGGTGACCGGGGGATTGCTGAGCTAAGGCGGGGATCTGCTCGCCGCTCGCACAGAGCGGACCAGATCGGCCCCGTGCCGCCTTGGAGGTCCGCACCGAATCCGCAGCACGGGGCCGAGAGGTCCGCTGCTCAGGTCCAGCCCCGAGGCAGACCGCCCCATTATGCACGAACCCTCCGCCGATGCACCCAAATCGTCAACAAGAGGGCCTCAGAGGCCTCAGTTCCGATGTTACGCTGAAGTTCCGAATCGCCGCAGCGGGCCGCCGCTGCCGCCGCTCAATGCAGGCTTGAGCGTACCCAGATGCAGAGGATCGCTGGACACGACGAAGGTCTAGCGTCCTTAGATGCTGCAAGTCTATTGATTGCCCCTGCTGGTTGCGCTTTATCGATGCAGGCGGGGGCTTAGTCATGCGCGTCTTGAGAATAGTAATTCTGTGCTGTGCATTAGGCGCATGCGTAACGAGCGCTGAAACAGTTCAGTTTCGGCCGTCAAACTCACAACAACAGGCACTAATGCGAGATGGGCAGCCGGCCCTGGTCTCGCAGCAGAAGAGCTCGCTTGTTCTAGTCCGACCCGCCTCCGCCAGGTGCGCGCTAGCGGGCGCCCCGTTTTCGCTGTCGCGATCAACAACCTAAGCAGGATGCCTATCGATTTCCGGGTTGCACAAGTTGCGGCAAGCCAACACGTCGGCGGATCTGACTACGGCATGCAAGTTGTTACTTACGAAATGCTGGTTCAGGAGGAGAAGAACCGGCAGGTCGCAGCGGCAGCTTTCACAGGACTGGCAGCTGCCGGAAATGCCTATAGTGCGTCTCAGGCAGGATACGGACACTATACTACGCCTGGGGGACGCACCGGGACCTTCCATAGCCCAACTGCGGCAGCGATCGCTCAGAGCAATGCGACGGCTCAGAATGAGGCCATGATTGCCGCAACGATCGAGACGGGTCAGCGCAATATGGCAGTGATCGAGCAGTCGGTAATCAAAGATAATACTTTCATGCCAGGCGAATGGTACGGTGGCCAATTGCATCTTGCGCCTCCGGTGACTCCCGATGGCGGAGGGACGAAGACCTATCAGATTGTGATTTCCATTGGTCCTGATCGGCACGTGATCGAAATTGTTCAAGGGCCGACAGGAGCATAGAAGGCGCTGATGCGAGCCGTCCTGGACGGTAGCATAAGGCATCCATATCTAAGGCACGGCGATGCGCGGGGGAGCAGTACTTGTCCTAGTCGGCTTGGCGGCGTTGGCCGCCTATTCTTTGGGCCGCCAAGATCCAGTTCAGGATCGGAAAGCTAACGTACCGTCCCCACCACCGATTGCGGCGCAAGCTCCTCCCGGCACTTTGAGCCCGTGGCCTGTTGCTGCGACGTCTGCTGGTTCTGAACACCAGGATTTACGATCGTCGGTCATCAAGGTGCAGTCGGGCGCCGAGAGCCAAAAGCCGAACTCAGCGGAGCGACTATCCAAACAGGACGCAAAGCATAAGGTCGCGATGGTAATGACTGCGGCGGCCATTGCGGCAATTCTGATCCAGGCAAGCCGAAATCAGTATCACGCAACTGGAAGACCATGCGCTTGTCCGGATGACCTGATGCGCAATGGCCGCGCCTGTGGCGGACGAAGCGCCTACTCGCGGCCGGGAGGATCCGTCCCACTTTGCTATCCGACCGACGTGACCCCGGCGATGGTGGAAGCATATCGTAAGACTACCGCTTCGCGCTGAGGCCAGATGAAACACCAACACTCTGCATCGAATGTACGACGAGCCAGGCTTTCCTGTATCCCGCGTCTTGTTTGGCGACGATACTCTCTCAAAAACAAGCTAAGCCGCGGCCTCCTTGGAGGCGCACTGGTCCTTGTTGGAGGTCTTTCCTGCAGTGCCATGGAGCTGCACATCCGCCCTCTCGGCGAACTCACTCTCATAGAGCTATCTGGAGATATCGAGAAAGGCGACGCTGATCTGTTTGCCGAGAGAACCACGAAGGTTTCCAAAGCCGTCGTTGCGCTCCGCAGTGATGGTGGAAGTCTAATTGCAGGCATCGGGATGGGAGAGCTGGTTCGGTCAAAGGGCTTTGCTACCTTGGTCCCAGCAAATGCTCGTTGTGCATCCGCATGCGCGCTCGTCTGGCTTGGCGGGACCAGACGCTATATGTCGCCCGAGGCTCGAATTGGCTTCCACGCCGCCTATGACGGTAACGGCAACGAGACTGGTATCGGCAACGCCATTCTTGGGGCCTACGTTAACAAACTAGGACTGTCCTATTCTGCCGTCATCTACATCACGCAGGCCTCGCCAACCTCCATGACCTGGCTGACCGCTGAGGAGGCCAAGAAGAACGAGATCGATCTCACGCTAACGGAGCCGACTTCGACAACGTCAAGCAACAGCGAAAGTGAGAGTGCCCCCTCCGCTTCAGCGGTCACACTGCGCGATAAAGTCGGCGAATTCATAACCACGCTATTTGCTTTGTGGTCCAGCCCAAACGAGAAGGTAACCAGCATCCTTCCCCGACTGTACGGAAGCCGCGTGCTCTTTTATGGTCGTGAAGTGTCAGACAACGAGGTGCTTACGGACAAAATTAACTCGATGAATCGTTGGCCTCAACGCCTGTACAAAGTACGCCAAGGATCTCTCACGGTGCAGTGTGACGCGAGTATTGGAGGTTGTAAGGCCAATGGTATCGTAGATTGGGTGGTTCGCAGCCCGGCGAGGAACGTGCAAGGGGGCGGCTCAAGCACGTTCGAGTATATGATCGCAATGCGCGACGGGCCGTTGCGCATCGTAGCAGAGAGTGGCAACGTAATAAGCAAGCTACCGACTTCGACCCTTCGCTAACCTCTACATCGAGCATCAGCAGACTCGGAGACCTTTGCCTTGTCTGCCAGCACTTCGAAACAGGTGTTTTAGTCTTTCTTACAGATCAGTGCGGCCCTGCTGGCGTATGGAGTTGCGATTGCGAGCGCTAAGAATCCCGCAAGCGTCTGCCGTGAAAGTGCCCGGGAACGAGCACGTCTTACGTTTGATCATGACACTAGAGCTGCGCGTTTCCGAGCTGGCAGATAAAGCGGCCCCGGGAGAAACGCCGTTCTTTTGACCTATGACGACCGGGGCAACGATTGCACCATGAGGCCTGCCGGCAAATCGTTTTACGATGCATACGGCGACGGGTTCCCGATCGTCTTGGAAACATGCTTGGTTCGGTGCGCTCTACCATCCTCAGGACATTCTTGCAGGATGGACATTCATAGGACCGAATTTCGTACCGGCTGGCCACTGGTTCGCTACTGATGAACCTCCGCGGCCTGTCACACGCTGTGCACGAGTGCTGATTCCGGTCCATGGCAGACCTAGATTGAAGGTACTATAAAAAGGCCGCCCGCAATCAAGCAGCCACCGGGAACAATCAAACGCTGATCTCCACCCGCGCAGTCATCCTAACTCGAGCGCGAGCGGAGAATGGTCGGATATCCGACTCTCCCACGAAAGGCAGTCCATGTGATATCTTAGACACATGCGCGCTTACGCAAAGTCACTGACCACCACTCCGTTCCCGGATGCCTGCTTCATAGTCGTGGCAAGATGCTACGGGGTCGAACCCCCAGGGTGTTGGCGGTGTTGGCAGCACCGCGGGATTTCTGAGACCCTTGATGCTTGCTGGATGACCGGAAAACGACACAACAAGACCGAGGGAGGCTGCCAAATGCCGGCCTCGTCGAGATTAGCCGATACGAAGATTTTCGGCGCTCATCTTCCCCGAACGACCGGCCTTCAGCTCGTAGCTGACGCGCGCCCCCTCCGCGAGGCCAGTGTAGCCTGCTTTCTCTACCGCGCTGATATGCACAAAAACATCCGCTCCCTCATCTTCCGGCTGAATGAACCCATACCCCTTAGTTGGATTGAACCACTTCACAACACCCATCGCCACTGCATTATCTCCAAAAAGCTCAACGCCTTGGATTTATCGAACAGCTTCGGGGCCTTCAAGGGGCAAGCATGAGCGAGCCGCAGCACGTCCCTCACTCATGGAAATGGCTTTGACGGGGCAGCGCAACTTGCAATGGCGGAGTTGCTCCGCGGTCGTGAGCGAAGCGATGCGGATCTCAACGGGAGCAACAGAGCGTTGCGCCAGGCCATTCCGAGCGAGGCGCGATCTTGCTTATGAAGCGGCAGGTCAGAACTGCGTCAATTATTGCTCCCTGACGTTTGTCTGCGATCCTGACTTCGTTTTTCAGGGCTCCGGAAAGTTGGGGATGTCCCTGGAGCGCGATGGGCTCAATGGATTAATATCCGCGATCAGATCGGGTCAAGTGACCGACATCATTGTCGCCGACACTGCTCGGCTAGCAAGGCGCCTTGCACATGTGGCGTCGCTGATGCAACTCTGCGCCTAAAACAACGTCATTGTTCATGAGATCACAACAAGCTGCCTGTGATTGCGCTTGCGCAGGTCCATTCCTTCCAGCGTGGCGCAGTGAAGCGTTTGACTAAGTCCCGCAGCGGCTTCCGCTTAGATCGGCCGCGTTCGCATAGGCCCCCCTCAACGCCGCGGAATAGATCCGGCGGGAATCGTCTAAGAAGACGCGATCCTCGGCGGGGCAGCGGTATGGCAGAGAGATCGTTTTCATGCTCTCAGACCGACTCGCAGGCCGGAATGCACCGGCTCACGGGACCGGGGACAAACGCAAACATTAAGCGACCGCTCCGAGCGTCTGAAGACCGTTCGGTGGCGGATAAAACGAACATCCGGAACTCCTCCACATCCAAATCCGAATGGTCGGGAATTTTTCTGAATTGTCGGCGGGATGGCATAATCAGGGAACTAGCTCGCTGGTCACCGAACATCGAACCTGGCTGGGATACTCAATTTAGGTACTGTTCCAACGGAGAAGGAAGCGTCCGATGTTTTTGAATGGCTGCGGGCAAGCGCACGCTTGCGCGCCTCGATGGCGATAATATCGTTTTCGACGCGAGCTTTGAGTGCTCTAATCTGATCAGCAATGATCTCTGGCGACTTTTCTGCCTTCGCCTGGGCAGATGCCACCTCCGATTCCAACATCTTCTCAGTCGCTGTGGTATCCGGCACGCTGTACTTGAGCGGTGGGGTGCCGTCCGTAAGGGACACCCTGTCGTTGTTCACTTCGACGGGGCTCTCAGGCAACGGCAACATCTTCGCGACCGCCGCAACCGGTCCCGGCGCGGACGGCAGACGCGCAAGACTCCCTGTAAACTCCAGCCAGGAGCCCAGAATGGTGCCACAACCAAGAACCAGAACTAGGACAGCTACGGCGCCAGCGTATTTCGCGTAGTGATGTCCGCCATCGAAATACGGATAATCAGAGCGACTGACTGGCGGCCTTTTGGGGTCCACGGCGCGCGCGACTGCGACGAAAGATTCGTCACTATAGGGGACTGCCTTCAACCGCTGCTGTATTTCTCCTAGGGCTTCGCTGACGACTTCCGCGCCGTACATATTGCGGGCTTCAACCACGCTGAGCAGATCTTTCAGCAGTGCTTCCCGGCACGTGGACACACGCGCGCCGCGGTCCCAGTGCGGATCACCGTTTTCCTGCTCAGCCGCCAGACGGTCAGCGAATTCTTCTGCGCTCGTGAGCGTTACAGGCCTCATGACCTTCTAACCTCTGCCCACCCACTGAAGATCCATTTTTACCGCGTCCTCAAATATGCGCCGAGAGTCCACGTCTGACAAGTCGAGCACTCCGTGCCACCTTGTGCCGGTCAGTAGGACGCTGCCCAGGTTTCGAAAGCGTGTCGGTTCCACAATGTCCGGTACTTGGTCGTTGAGTTGGTAAATAATTCGCAAATTCAGTGGGTTGGGATGATCGAGCAAAGCCCGAATTCTGGCCCCGCGCAAGCGTTGGATTTCAGGCGGCATCCTATTGAGATTACTCAATATTTTCTTACGGCAGCGCCACCATTCCTTCGAGTTGACCGGCCGGAAGCCGTACTTGGGCCAAATCCGTCCACCTGCTGATAAACCCGCGGTCAAATAGATCAGATGAACGCCCAGCCGCCGATACATCAGCACTGCTGCCGTAAGCATCGCGGGGGTGTAGTTGAGTGCGGTACGGTCGGCGCGGTCGATGCCATGAGATATCAAGACGTCGTGGTAGGCCTGTCGACGAGGTATGTTCAGGACGCGGCGCGCCACAAAGCTTCCGCCCGCGCCCACACCATTGATCACGTACACGACAACACGTCGCGAGCCGAGAACGAGAGTTCGGACTGATCGGGCCGAACCGACCTGAGGTGCGTATTCCAGAAACTCGACCTCTCTGACCCGAACGCTCCTAGACCAGCGTCGCTGCAGTTTTCGGTCGAATGGCCGGTCCAGGACTCCCCGGGAGAACCGCCTGGCAACTGAATGCTCTGTCGCAAAGCGCACTTCGATAAAATGGCAGAGCGGCCGGACTGCGGCAAAAACTTTGGCGCGAAATGTTAAAGCCATCTTCCAGTCAGGCAAGAAAGCAGACAGCTTCACCCTGCCGCCCTGCACGCCATTACCGCGCCGCCCAACAACAATCATTTCGGTTCCCCCAAAAATCGGCCTACAATCATTGATTGCAGGTGTCAATTCAAACGTTGGGTTCAAAGGCGCCCCTTCCACATTTGCACGGGCCGCTGGTTTCGGCAGCAATTCAAGCAGAGGGGCGCGCCATTGTGAGGGGGACAATGAAAGATCCTGAGGACCGCTCGCAGCGAGCCGACTGAACCGGCCCCAGTGTTCGAAACCGATATTCAACGCGTCTTCCTGGCCGAGTACCGTGCCATACGAGGCGCGGACTTGCTTCCTGACGCGCTTAGGCTAACGCCGAGCACGCTCCAGGGGCTCACCGGGATTTCGCTCTCCGGAGGAGGCATAAGGTCCGCAAGCTTTTGTCTAGGAGTCTTGCAGGCGCTGAACGCGCACGACTCGTTTCATAGATTCGATTATATGTCGACCGTCTCTGGCGGAGGCTACATCGGAACGTCGCTAACGGTTTCGATGGGCTACGACAACGAGTTTCCATTCGGCCGCACAGGATTCGATCCAGGCGAAACTCCGGAGACGCAACACTTGCGCGACAACTCGCGCTATCTCCTCCAGGATGGGGCCATTTCGGCAATCTCCGCGTTAGCTATCTACCTTCGCGGGCTAGCGATGAACGTCGTCGTCATCTTGCCATTTCTCCTCCTCGCAGCCGGTGCGCTCGCCCTGGTTACCGACACAAAAACGCTGATGATGCCGCCTGTCTGGTCCCACATACCGGAGACGCTGAGACGAACAGGATTTCCGCTCACTATGATATCGACCGGCACCATCTTCATCGCGCTGGTCGCCTTCTCCGTCATAGTCTCACTTGCATCTATAGTGAAGGTTGAAGACCGGCGCTTTTATGCGAGAGCCTCGTCGTCGATATTCCTTCTTCTCCTGGTTTCGCTTTTTCTAGAGGGACACTTCGCCATTCTGCGAATCATGTTTGGACTGCCTTGGAACGGAGGAACGGACATTGTTCACATCTCTTCGCAAGCTGGAAACGGCCCCCTCGGAAACATCGCCGCAGTCATTGCGTTCTTTACTCCGATCGCTCTTGCGATCATGCCTTTTCTGCGCTCGATCTCGGAGAAGGCTCTTAAAGCGGTTTCAAACAGCATTGCCGAAGCACTTTCCAAGTGGACAAGCCGCATCGTTCTATTCTTTCTTGCTTTGATTATCCCGCTACTATTCTGGTTATTTGTGCTTCAACTCACGTATTGGGCCATCGGCATTTCAAATTGCACGAATGACATCAAACCCTGTCGAATGACCGCTACCGACACATGGACTGACCACACGCCTTGGCCACTTGCACCAGCATTAGCTCTGCAAAACGAGGTCACGATCGAACATGTTCGTCCGCTTGCGACGGCGTTCTACATTGCGCTAGCGCTTGCATTTTTCCTCTTCTGGCCGATACTGAATGTCAACGCTAACTCACTCCACCAACTCTATCGCGATCGCTTAGGCAGAGCCTTTCTTTTCAAGCGAAGGGCAGTCCTGGCCACGCCGCCGCGCGGCGTGATCGAGCGCTTGTTCGGAACGCGTTCAAACGATGTTCTTGAAGGTGCGGACACCACAAAATTCAGCGAAATTCCTGGCGGTAGATCACCCTATCATCTTATCAACACTGCACTTAACGTGCCCGGTTCCAAGTTCGCGAACAGGCGAGGCCGAAACGCTGACTTTTTTCTGTTCAGCAGGCTCTTTGTAGGAAGCGAAGCCACGGGATACGTAGATACACGGTCGGCAGAAAAAATCACTGACGGACTGAACATAGGAACCGCGATGGCGATATCTGGTGCGGCTGCAGCTCCGAATATGGGAGTAGCATCGCTACGTCCGCTATCGCCGACTATTGCATTTCTCAATCTGAGGCTCGGAAGATGGTTATGCCATCCCGCGGATATTTATCGTTTAGCTAAGCGAAAGGTTCGAGGTCAAACTTGGTCCGGCCGCCCCGGACCGAAGTACCTAATGCATGAGGCCTTCTTCAAGTCGGGAACAACCGTCGCTGAAGGCTCCCTCACGGACGGCAAGAGGAAAGGCTTCGTTTTTCTCACGGACGGAGGCCACATCGAAAATCTTGGAATCTATGAACTATTGCGCCGCCGATGCCGGATAATCGTCGCCGTGGACGCCGAAGCTGACGAGGACATGAGAGCTTTGTCCTTAGTTCAGCTGCAGGCATTTGCGCGCATCGATCTCGGGACCGTTATTTCCCTTGACTGGAAGCCGATCGCGGAGCGAACCCGGGCAACCTCAGCAGAACTGAGAAAGGGCAAGCGCGATCCGCAGCCCGGCCCTCACGTTGCTCTCGGGCAGATAGACTATCCACCCCCCGAAGGTAAGATGGAGAGAGAGATGGGCGTACTCATCTACATTAAGGCATCGCTTACGGGAGACGAGAATGACTATGTCACCGAATATAAGTTAGAGAATCCGTCATTCCCCCATGAGACCACATTGGAACAGCTCTTCTCGGAGAAACAATTCGAGTGTTATCGAGCACTCGGCGAGCACATCGCGCGTCGTATGATCACGGGCGAGGACGTCGTGTCGGTATCTGGCGCACTGAGACAGGAGTTGGTCGAAATTGCGCGCACTCGTTTTCCCAATTTGCGAGCGTCGCCGTAGCGCCTTCCGAACGGTATAGGATACCCTCAAACCGCGATGGAATTTGCTTGCTACGGACCTCAGATCTCTATTGAGGGCAGTACGCGGACCATCTCCTGTCCGCCCGTGAGACTTCGGGTTATCGAATCCTATTGTTCATTGCCGGCTCCAGGCGGGCCGCGTCGCGTGCTGGATGTTGGAGCTCATTTTAAAGTAGGCGTTTAGCGGTCCGAGTGTCGCAGCGACAGAGAGAACTTCTTTCTAAGAGTTACCAATTCTTCGATTCAGGGGCGTGCTTTGCCCTAATCACTGATCTTTCGAGAGAGAAGGAATTCGCAGAAGCCCCTTTTGCGAAGTGACCGAGGCAACGTCGGCGATGAAACGGCTTGCTCTGAAGCAGCTCGATGTTGTTGCCGGTCGCGATGTCTTCAAACAGCTTGGCCTAGAAGACATTTGCTTTGAAATGAAAGTCGTTGAGAAAACGGCCCCCGGAAGCGGCATCGGCACTCTGGACGCGTATTGAACAAATGAACGGGCGGTTCAACGCCTTATCGAAAAATGACTTCCAAGATGAATACCAGCGACGATTTCCGAGTCGTTACAAGAGTTAAAGCTCAAGTGGGACGATAAGTGGCGCGACCTGTGCAATGGCAAGGTTTTATTGGAGGACATGCGCAGGGCCGGGCACTTCAGGGGCGATCTGCGGATAGGGGTCGAAATGCGTTTGCGCTCGACCGATTCATATAGCGCGCTTGTTGGAATTTTGAACGACTTGCTGGCGACAACGATTTAGCCGGCTCATCGGGATACTCAACCAGTGCGCCCCATAGTTTTCCCATTTTGGAGATGTGTGAATTTTCCTAGGCCCCGGCCGCGGCTTCCATTTTGCCGAAAATTCGAATCCCCCCGTCTGCGTGCGACCTAATGCAGCCTATAGCCGTCTTACTGGAAGGCGGTCCTCAGCGCGAGGCCCAAAGGGACTTTGTATAGGCGTTCGCAATGGCGCCTGTCTCTTCTGGCCTACAAGCCTACTCCACAAGAATATCGCACTTAGGAATCACAAGGCTGCCAGTTATCCACTGCCAGTTCGCGTTCAAGAAGCGAGTCACTGCGTACACAAGGTCTTTCCTTCACCATCAGCTGGAAAGGAAGGACTGTAGAAACGAGCTTGCCATCTGCTCGCCTCGCCTCAATCGATATAGGTCTTATCGTCCTGATCGATGACGGTGTGATGTGTACTCCAAAGGCCGAGGCGTGCGCTCGGTGGTGCGTACGACCTCACGGAAGCCGGAGTGAACGAGCGGGCAAGATCTAAGGCTGATGCCCTTCGATCGCTCCGTTGCTGACGCCGAGCGTCGTCGAGCACGACAGCCACCCGCAAGTTCGAGCTAGAAGGACATATTTCCGAAGCGCGGTCAGCCGATCTGAAGTCGATCATCAGAAATCATCCGCACCTGAAGCCGACGACAATGTGCTTCTCGTCCAGAAGAACATTGAGCCGATCGCCGCGCACGTCGGCGCTGCTCGGGATGCCCGGTCCGCTCGGTCTGACGGATTTCGCGCCAGCGATGAGCCGCGCTTCCTCGGCCAATTCTGCTGAAAACGGCTTGCCTATCATGCCGCGGCACGGGTCCGGGTCGCAGGCGGTGGCCGCCTGCGCACGCACGGCCAACAGCAGCGCAACCAGCAGCGACCAGCAAATCCTTTGACTCAAGGCACACGCTCCCGCCTTCGATGCGCAATTGCGCAATCCTGTTGATACGACCGAGCAGTGCGGCTAAAGGTTGTGCATTGTCAATTTGGAATTTTTCCATGCAATTGAAAATCGGAAAGCGGTTTTTTGTTGCGGTCGCCCTCGGAACCATTTCATTCGTTCCAGGCAGTATCGCTGTCGTAGCACAGACCGGACTGCGGCCGGTCGATCCGATCACCGATCCTGGCGAATGCGTCGGGCCGGGCTGCCTCAGGGCGCACGACGCCGGGGCAGTAGCGGCGGGCGCGGCGGCACCGGCCCGCTCAGGTAGCGGCCTTGCTCCCGACATCGTGGATAGCGGCACCTGCGTTGGGCCCGGTTGCACGCGGCGCTTGAGCAGCCGGGCCGCCACGAGTGCAGCGTCGCCCGCCGGTGCTGCAGCTCCTCCGCCCCCGGTTGCGGGATCTGCCGACGGAGGCGTGAATGTGATCGTCGTCCCGGCGACCCGGCACCCTCCCGGTACGATAGGTCCCAACATCATCGTCGTGCCCGGTACGCCGGTCGGCCCTCCACCCGCCCCACCGTCTCCACGATCGGGCGTTGATCCGAATCGGCAATCTGCGTCCGCGACGACGCATGTCGTACCGCAGGGCGCGACGGCCGTGATCATCGCTGACTCGAATGTCGCAGTCTCCCAGCTTGCGCCGCCAGCGCCGGCTGCGGCGGCGATGCCGCAGCACGGAGCCGGTCCGCAGACCTTCGACAGCGGCCTGACCGACTGCGACATTCCATTCGAAGAACTGGCGACGCGCGCAAAGTCCTGCATAGCCGGCCCGACTGCCGCCGGCCGCCGCTGCGAGCAATACTCCCTTTCGCAGTTCACTGAAGTCGTGCAGATGAGCCAGTACAATAGCGCCGCCGGCCGTTGGGATGCGCTGTGCACCGGCACTCTGATTTCGCCGCAATGGGTGCTGACGGCGGCCCATTGCCTGATCGGGGACGATCCCCCGAGCACGCGAGGCGCCAATCAGGGCGCCGACCTGATGATGGGCGCGGACGAACTCGTCCAATTCCGGATCACCGCGGACAACGCCGTCACGCTGACTGCGGCTGAACGCGAGCGCAAGCTGTCGCGCGCGATCGTCTATGGCCGCTATGGCGGCTCCGCCAAGACCAACAATGTCTACTACGCCGATGACCTGGCGCTGCTGCAACTCGCCTCGCCGTACCCTGCGGACCCGGTCGAAACGGCTCGCCTGGCGAGCGCAGAAGGCTTTCTTCCTGACGCGACGATCGCAGGCTACGGTTTCTCGAACGCCGACCAGGGCACTCTCGGTCGCTTCAATCTGACCTGGCCGGTGCCACTGCAGAAAGATGCTGGCGGCCAGTACAAGTTCAAGCCTGGCCCAGGCGACCGTCATCAGAGCGCCTTTTGTCAGGGTGATTCCGGCGGGCCTGTGCTGGCAGGGCGCAATCGAGGATGTCGACGAACCGACAAGAGCAGGGAATTTCGTCCACGGTACATCCAGGGCGTCATTTCCTACAACACGCTGGTTCGTCCTGAGTTCGGCAGCCCGGAGATGCAATGGGCGCACGCCTGCATGACTGCGGAATCGATGGCTATGCAGGATGTGACGATCAAGGAGAGGCGAAACTGGATTTGCGAGCGAACCGATCTTGAAGCCGGCGGATGCTGATGCGCGAAATGACGTCTTGCGGTTGTGCTAGCACAGGGGTATATTGACGATGTTTCAACTCTAAATTTTATGAGCGTGATATGCGTCGACATCTGTTCGCGTCCATTGCGGCGCTCTCTTTGGTGTTGTTGCCGGCCTTGTCGCATTCAGAAGAAAATTCGGCGAGCAGCCTGGCGGGGAAATGGACTTATCGAAGCTTTCACAACAACCCGACGCCGGTCGCGGATGATCCGAACACGGCGGCAGAGAAGGCGCTGGCGCTGATTTTCGCCGAAGCCGTCTTCACCTTCGAGATCCCGACGAGCACCACGTTGAAGGGAGCGATCGACTGGCCGGGTGGCGGGCTCGATCTGCAAGGCACGGTCAAGCAGGATACCGCCAGTGGAGTGCCCACGGTGGAGATCGTGGGTCTCGGGCGTCCCGGCACTGGCACCGCAAATTGGGAATATGACTATCGCGGCCAGCTCAACTATCGCTGGCCGACCGGCGTCAACCAGGTGCCTGCGCTCGTCGGCAGCGTCATCCGTGCGAAGCCGCATGATGGGGCCCCAGCTGGCTATGTAGCCTCGTTCATCGCGGTGAAGCGGCCCTAGACGCAACGATCACCGGCTTCAAAGATTGCTCGCACCAGACCGATCATTCGAGGTATCGCGCCATGCCGGCCTGCCTTTCATTGCACGCTCTCTTCTCGAAGACGGATTTTGGAAGGACATCTTGCTCCGCCGTCTTGAGCAGGATTTTCAAGGGCGCGTTTCTGCTCGCCTTTGCTCAACTCGCCGGCACCGGGATCGCATCGGGGCAGGCCACGGAGCGCATTGCCGTCGACCCCCCGGTTGCCAATATCGAGCGTCTATCGCCGCGTGTCGGTGCGCCGGCGCCGACGGCGGCGGGAGCGCCGTCGCGAGCCGCGCCGGTCGCCGGCGGAGAAGCGGTGATCAACCTAAACATCCAATACACGGAGGCCAGGATCTATAATCCGGGGCGCAATCAATACGACTCGGTGAAATTGCGCTCGTATCGCGACGTCCGGGAAGTCGAGGCTCCGAAAGTCCCGTTCGTCGCACCGACGATAGAGATCGACCCCGGCGAGACCGTACGCATCACGCTGAACAACGACAAGCTGCCCGCAGACCCGCGATGCCCGCCGACCGATCCGGACGTCAACAATCCGAACTGCTTTAACCGGACCAACCTGCATGCGCACGGTCTGTGGGTCAGCCCCGCCGGCAACAGCGACAACGTGCTGCTGAGTATCAATCAGGGCGTCAGCTTTCAGTACGAGTACAACTTGCCGCCGGATCATCCGGCGGGAACATACTGGTATCATCCGCACAGGCATGGATCGACCGCGCTTCAGGTGTCGAGCGGCATGGCAGGCGTGTTGATCGTCCGGGGCAACCGCCCGCCGGGTCCGGATGGTCATGGCGACATCGATACCTTGCTGCGCAATAGCGATGGAGCAAAGTACCGCGAACGAGTCATCCTGCTGCAGCAGATCCAGTACGCGTGCCGGGATGCGAATGGGCAAATCAAGCAGGATGCCAACGGTCTCTACATCTGCGCCTCGACGGATGTCGGGGGGATCGAGGGCTATGATCAGTTCGGCCCGACTACGTGGCGGAAGTCCGGCCGTTACACCAGCATCAATGGTGAAGTGATCCCGACCTTTGCCGGCGCCCGTGCCGGTGCGATCGAGCGCTGGCGCGTCGTCCATGCCGGCGTGAGGGATACGGTCAATCTGCAATTCAAGAAGATGCGGGCGAACGCCGATCCCTATGCGGTGATTGCGGCACAACGGCAGGAGGACTGGGTGACGCGCAACTGTCCCGGCAACGATCTGCTGCCGCAATTCGCCTTCGCCGCCGATGGGTTGACGCGTTCGCAGGTCGTCGAGCGCTCCACTAGCACACTTCAGCCGGGCTATCGCGAGGACTTGCTCGTGGTGTTCCCGGAGGCCGGCGAGTATTGTGTGCTCGACGGAGCGGCGCCCGCCACCAGCACCGTGAACAGCCAGGTGAAGAGCCGTCAGTTTCTCGGCAAAGTATCCGTTGCCGCGGGCGTCGCCGTCGCCGATCCCAAGGCGTACGTCCAGGCGCAGCTCGTCGCGGCGGCGGAAAGCTTCATGCCCCTGTCTGCGCGCCAGAAGGTGCGCAACGACCTGACGAACGGCCTTCGCCTCGATTCATTCATCCCGCACGCCTCGATCGCCGATACCGATATCAAGCCACCGCAACGGGAAGCCAAATTCGAGATCGGGGCGGCGGGTTTCCAGATCAACGGCAAGCCTTACAAGCCGGACCGCATTGACCAGTTGCTGCCGCTCGGCGGCATCGAGGAGTGGAAATTATCCACCGTCAATGCGTTCGGACATCCGTTCCACATCCACGTCAATCCGTTTCAGGTCGCCAAGATCATCAAAGACTCCACCGGCCAGGATGTGAGCGTGAGCGGCGATGCCGACGAGCCCCAATATGCCAATCTGAAGGGGGTGTGGAAAGACACGCTATTCATCCGCCAAGGCTACACCGCCTACGTGTACACCCGCTATCGCCGCTACATCGGAGACTTCGTCTTGCATTGCCACATCCTGGATCACGAGGACCAGGGCATGATGCAGAACGTCCGTATCGGTATTCCCGACGGGACGGGTGGGATCGCGGCGGCACATCACGATCACTAAGCGCGACGAACGCCAAATGGATTGGAGAAAACTATGATCCGTGCCGCTCGTCCTTCTCTGACTCGCCGCGATCTGCTAGCTGCAGGGGCCGCGCTCGCGGCATCGCAGGCTTTTCCGTCCGGCGCCTCGGCCCAGACTCCAAAATTCCGCCGCTGGGAGATCACCGACCCGGCGATGCCTCCGCGTGTTCTTGCCAGCTACAAGGGAGGGATCACAAAGATGCTGGCCTTGCCGCCCACCGATCCGCGGAATTGGTATCGCAACGCGATCGTTCATCTCTTCGACTGCCCGCACGGCAATTGGTGGTTCCTGGGCTGGCATCGGGCCTATCTCGGCTGGCTGGAGGTGACGCTGCGCGATCTCTCTGGCGATCCGGAATTCGCCTTGCCCTACTGGGACTGGACCAAGACGCCGCGCGTCCCGGCGGCGATGTTTGACGATGTGCTCGATCCCAACAACGGCGCATTCATTCCGACCTTCCAAAAATTCAAAACGGCCTTCGAACCGGCCATCACGGCGCTCTATGCATCATTTTCGCCGGCACAGAAGGAGTTGCTGGCGCTCCGGCC
Organism: Bradyrhizobium sp. USDA 223; assembly: GCF_044909005.1. Taxonomy (NCBI): domain Bacteria; kingdom Pseudomonadati; phylum Pseudomonadota; class Alphaproteobacteria; order Hyphomicrobiales; family Nitrobacteraceae; genus Bradyrhizobium; species Bradyrhizobium sp. USDA 223. Next base: position 493,314 of record NZ_JBIYDR010000001.1, on the reverse strand, counting down.
GTTTCCATTCACCACGCCGGGTGATTTCTGGCAGGTCTTGCCGCAAGTGTTCTTCGACCAGCCGAGTGCGCGAGGTCTGACGGCGTCGAATCCGGATCTCGATTCCAACACGAAATTGTCAGTCGGGATGAGCACTATACGCAGCGCGTTGAGGACGTCGCAGTTTGCCGGCAGCGGAGCTACCGGTGCTCCGGCTGGCTTCCAGAGCGCGAAGGCCGCTAACCATAGCGGTGGCAGCATTAAGGGCATTCTCGAGAGCGGTCCTCACGACAACGTGCATGGCGCCATGGGCGGCGGCGGCGATGCCTTCATGATCTCCTTCTTCTCGCCGGTAGACCCCATCTTCTTCCTGCATCATAGCAATCTGGATCGGCTCTGGACGGTCTGGACGCGCCGGCAGACTGCGTTGGGACGTCCAATCCTTCCGCAGGGCGCCGATCTCACCGCCTGGTCCGACGAGAAGTTCCTGTTCTTCAGCAATGCAAAGGGCGAACCGGTCTCGCAAACCAAGGCCGGCGACTACGCCGCGACTGTGCTGTTCGACTACGACTATTCGCCGGGTTCGGGCGACGATCAGGTGCCTGCGCCGGGCCCCGTGGCCGAGGCTTCTCCGCAGGTATTTTCCGCCCGGGTGACTTCCGCAGCGGTCGGGGCGGCGACCGCAGCCGGCGGTATCGCCGACGTGCCGGCGGCTGCGCTGGCATCGAGTGCTTCCGCGGACAGCAACCCCGTCGTGGAGGTCACCCTGAACCTCGGTCATGACGACGCCGGCCGCCGCTTTCGCGTGCTGGTGTCCGCCGGTCCGGGCAGCGCACCGGTTGCGGCCGGCGCGATCACCGTTTTCGGCCATCCTCATCACGGCCCGGCCACGTTCACGGTGCCGCTGCCGGATTCGCTGGCTTCGGCCGCGACGGGGGCAACCGTTCCGCTCGATGTGCGTGTCGTGCCGATCGGGACTCCCCCTCGTCCCGCGGCGGCTCCGACTGCAGCCGCAGCGCCCGCACCACTTGTCAGCGCCATCCGAATTAGGACAGACTGACGACCGGATGCGAACTGGCTTGCCGACCGGAGTGCTTTTGATCTGCGCCAGCGTGCTGCTTGCGAGCCCGCTGATTGGGCAGGAGAGCGGCGTGATCGAATTGCAGGCGCTGCACCCGCTAGCGGCCGATGAAGCAGTCGAAATTCAGATCGTGACCGGGCCGTTGCCGCGCGGCGCCCGCCTGGAGGTTATGACCGAGCAAGGTGAACTCCTCGGGACAGTCAGATCACTTGGCATTCCGAATGCGCCCCGCGGCGAGACCGCCACGATTCCCGTACCACGGGCCGCTCTTGTAGAGGGGCGGTTGCGATTGCGCCTGCAGATCGTACAAAGCGGTGCCGCGGCGCGTCCAGCGCAGCCGAGCGAAATCCGGCACGTCAATCTCGTGACCGTGCCGGCAAGCCGCTAAGGCATGATGGATTAGCCTTAATTACTGCCGTGAAAGAGGTGTGCTCCTTCTCCGCTCAGCGTAGCGCTACGACCATGCCGGCGAAGCGACCGTTGATCTGCTTGAGGTGATCGAGGTCGAACGCAATCAGAGGAAGGCTGTTACCGCCGCGCAGAACCGCCTGAATTGCGCCGTAAGGCTGCGAAAAGCCTCACGCCGGGCGAAGCAAGCCGCGAGGGCTGCGGCAAATGCGCGCTTAAGATGAAGTGATTTGATTGCATCCTGGAATTGTATTAAAGTTGCCTGATTGCATAGAATGCTGATGTTTCCGGTTGGCCCGCGCAGTTTTGTTTTTGCCGGGGGGAAGACCCATGGCTTTCAATTGGCATCCCACGACGGCTCCAGTCCAGACACGCTACGACGACATCTGGTTCATCAGCCCGCAGATCGGGTGGGGTGTGAACAGTGCTGGCCAGATCGTGCATACCGAAGACGCTGGCACGACTTGGACGGTCCAGCACACGGTCGATGCCGATACTTGGCTCCGCTGCATGAGTTTCACGAGCCCGACCGACGGTTGGGTCGGCTCGATCACGCGGCGGCAGCGCCTGTGGAAGACGGAGGACGGCAAGACCTGGGTCGACATAACCGCTAGCCTGCCGCCACTGCCCAGCGCAATCTGCGGGATCTCCTCGCCCTCGAAGGGAGTCGTCTTTGCTTCTGGGACGCAATATCCGAATCGGGAAGCCGCGATTATGCACACGACAGACGGCGGCCAAACCTGGAATTCGATCTCTATGGCGGCCCACGCCAATCTTCTGATCGATACTTATTTTGTGGACGATCTGCATGGCTGGGTGGTCGGCGGCAACGGCGGGACCACCTACGACAAGTTGAAGCCCGTGATCATGTTCACCGCTGACGGTGGCAAGACCTGGGAAAACAAGCTGCAGAATTCCGGGATCGACTTCCCGACCGGCGAATGGGGCTGGAAGATCCAGTTCCTGACTCCGCAAGTCGGATTTGTGTCTTTGGAGAACGACACTGCAGCCGCAATTCTGAAGACGACTGACGGCGGCCAGAGTTGGAAGCGAATCCCGATCACCGATCCGCAGCGGAACGTGGAGTTGGAGGGGATCGGCTTCATTAATGAGAAGGTCGGATGGGTCGGCGGGTGGGGCCACGGCTTCACGTCAGGCAATCCAGATGGTACGACCAGTGGGACGATTGATGGCGGCGCGACATGGTTCGACGCCAACGGCGTCGGCCGTTTCCTCAATCGCTTTCGTTTCACCAAAACGGAACCGATCGTCGCTTACGCTTCCGGCGGAACGATTTATCAATGCATCGCGGCGGAAGGCGCCGCGCTGGCCGCATTGGCGGCCGCGCCGCGGATCGCGGAGCCGCCGATTCCAAAGGCGTGGGATACGCTCGACATCACCGCCCAGGTCCCTCAAGACGCAAGGCATCTGGCGATCACGATCTTCGATCCCAGGCAGACGCTGGTGAAGGTCGTGACGGACGAACGCACGCCACAATCGGGCGCGCGCACCTTCTCCTGGAATTTTAAGACCGATGACGGCGTGGATGCCGGCACGGGCCATTTCATGTACCGCATTCTTGTCGACGGCCAGCCGACAACTGGCATGATCGTCCGCCCAGCGCGCGCAACTCCCGACGCCCTCGGCGCGCAGGTCGCGGAGTTGATCAAGCGTTTCGCCCCCCGCGCCAAACGCGCGCATGACGACCTCGTACTTCCCGACGTCAACGGCAGGCCAGTATCACTGAAATCGCTGTTCGACATACCGCTGGATTTGATGGCCGCGCTTATCCGCGGCGGCTTGATCATTCCGGGCGAGCCCGATCGCAGCATGTTTGTGGTTGCGATCATCGGGACAGGGCCCATGCAGGGCGTGATGGCGCAGGCCGATATCCAGCTGCTGTCAGATTGGATTACGGCAGGAGCCCCGATCCCGCAAGCAATGAGCTAGTGGACTTCCCGAAGGATACCGGAAGGGGGTGAGCAATGTTTTACATGCTGCTGGTGGTAAATGCGGTCATGCGCCATCGTCGCTCCATCCATATCTTTTTGGTTTTCGCCGTTACATGGCTTGCATCGTCTTCTTCCGCTGTAGGCCAGTCAGCTACGAAACCAGAATACGGCCCCGACGGCAGGCTGAAAGCGCCGATCGATTTCGAGGGTTGGGTTTTTGTCGGCTCCAACTTGGGTCTTGCGTATAAGGAGGAGCTTCCGACTATGACCTCCGTCGAAGCCGCGCGCGCCGCCCCTCAACTCTTCCATAATGTCTACATCAATCCGGAGGCTTATGAGCATTTCCGCAGAACTAGGACTTTCCCGGAGCCGACGATACTCGTGATGGAGGTTTTTAGCGCCGCAAGCAAGGAGGCGGACGGCGTACTGTCGAGCGGGGTTTTCAACGGTGAACGGCGCGGGTTGGAGGTTGCTGTCAAGAATTCGGCGCGTCCCGACGGCCAGACGACGCCATGGGCTTACTACGATTTCAGCGACCAACAACGGTCGTCCAACATTCGCGAGTTCGCACCGGCATTTCCCGATCAGGTCTGCGAGAGCTGTCACCGGCAGCATGCCAGCATGGATAACGTCTGGGCGCAGTTCTATCCGACGTTGCGCAAACTCCTGAAGTGACAAATGTTGCATAGCGATTAACTGCGGAGGCTGAGATGCGGGACGACAATGGCAGATTGACGCGGCGCAACCTTCTCAGAACGACCTGCCAGGCGGGCGTTGCAGCCCTGCTTCCTGTCGGCCTCGGAAGTACGCCGGCCTTCGCCGCGATGCCGCAGCGCAAGAACATCGATGACCTCACGCCGACGGAGCTCGACAATTACAAGCACGCATTCAAAATTATTGTCCAACGCGGGCTCGCGTCAGCCACAGCCAAGGATGGCTACGTGTGGCAGGCAGCTCTGCACAATGATTTTGAGCGGGTCCGTCCAGACGGATCTATCGGCGCTTGTGAGCACCGCAACGAGCTTTTCTTTCCCTGGCATCGGGCGCATCTCGCTGGCTTCGAGGCACTGTTGCGCGCTGCGGATCCTCCGCGTACCGCCGACGTAAGCCTGCCGTTTTGGGACTGGACGAAGCCAGCGTCGGGGATGCGTTTTCCGACGGCCTTCGAGGACAGGACCTCGCCGCTATTCCATGACGGCCGCGCGCACGCGGTTACGCCTTTGACTCGTCGTATCCAGTGGGATGCGGACGAAATTAGAATCAAGATGGTGCAGGAAACGGATTGGCTCCTGTTCGCAGGTGAGCCGCTTGCGCCGGATGGATCGGGCGGCAGCTATGGATGGGTGGAGAAGGGGCCACACAACACCATCCACGGCGACATCGGCCCCACGATGGGAAATCCGGAGAGCGCATCTCGCGATCCGATCTACTGGTCGTTCCATGCATATATTGACCTCATCTGGGCGCGCTGGCAGCGTGTGCACACCAGTGCAACGTCTCCGCAACCATTCACGACGCCGAACACCAAAATCTGGGTCGAACCGTTCACTCCGGTGATGGCGGACACCGCTCAGACCGCGACAATGCCGGCCGGCTTCGCCTACGGTTACCAGTATGACTTCTCGATCGATGCGCCTGCCGTACCCGTCGCGAGCGCCGCCCGCACACAGCGGGATCTCGAGTCGGTGCAAGCTGGCCCGCGCATGACGACGACGGGCGCAGTGCGCGTTGCAGGCGAGAAGCGGCGAATCTTGCGTGTCCGCGACGTTGCGGTTCTGCCGGACACGACCTATGCGATTCGCGCCTATGTGCATCCGCCCGCCGTAAACATCTCGACGCTCGGCGAGCAGGAGCGCCAGCGCTATCTCGCTGACTCCGCGACAGTCTGGAAAGGGCACGGTCACGCGCATCATCCCACGAATGTGAACTTTGACATTACCAACGCCGTCACAGCGCTCGGGAACGAGTTCACCGTCACGCTGACCAGCGACGCTAAGCCGACTTCTGATAGTCAGTTCGAAAGTGCGCGCGCAAGCGCCAACGAGCGGATCGCACAGCGGCCACTCTGGGGCACTCTGTCACTGGAAGAGCGATGATGGCTGACCGACGCCCGCTATTCGAGCTGCACATCCTGCCGATGTTTCGCGCGCTTGACGCGATACACATGTTGCGGCTGCCACCCGCAAAGCGCGTGGACTTGGCGAGTTACGACGACTTGAAAAACAAGCATCAGGACGTCCTTGACTTCCTGAACGCGGCAAGTCCGATGCCGCCGAAGTCACATGGGGGGCCCTGGCCGAAGGAATGGATCGACTTGTTCACGCGTTGGAAGACGACCGGCTTCGGGCGGTTGATCAAGCCGACCGGCTCGAATTTCGATCTCGCCCTGACAGGACCGGACCGTTTCACCCTTAGTTGCGATGTTTTGCTACCTGATGGCAGCGCATCGGCCTGGTTCAGCATCATTCAGGCCACCGCAGACGCCCAGGTTTACGAGATCGTCCTTGAGCCGCCGGAAGGGGATTCGCCCGCTCCGATCACTATCACGATCGAGGAGCGGCTTCGCGGCCCGCTCACGACGAATGAAGTCGTAGTGCTGGATAGCGCCGGGCGACATGCGCTTGGCATTCCAACCAGCTAAGCCACACTCAAATGCGATTTCCGCGATAGCGCAGAATTCACTTCCGTTGAGCGTATAGCAGTGAGGAAGTTCAAACCCCTGCGCCCGCATCGACAATGCCGACGTCGTCAAATGCGGTCTGGACTTCTTTCACCTTTTGATCGCGGTGCCGATCGGACTGGAACAGCGACCTTGTCGCCAATATCGCCCCTCTCCTGCTGTCGATGAACTTGGAGGTGCGAGTTAGATGATTCACGAGCGTCGTGTAGAAAAGCCGTGCCACATCGGCAGGGGTGAATAGCTGCTCGTCGCCGGTCCTTGCGGTCAGAATGTTGAACGCCGCCTTGTTGTGAATGCCGCTGTTAGTGTGCACTCCACCGTAATCCTCGTCGATCGAAAAATCGAGTTAGTCGTCCATGTGAGCGGGCTGGTTGAAACGAGTCGGCTCACGAAAATCGCGAATTGGCAGCCCGGTTTCGGTGAGATCCTCACCCATCTCCCAATTCCAATTGTCGATGTTTGGGATGTGGCGGTTGGAAACAATGATCCCAAAGATGTCCGAGTAGGATTCGTTCAACGCGCCCGACTGAAATCGATATTCCAACCGCGCGGTTGAATCGGTCAAGCCATGCAGCAATTCGTGCGCGACGATGTCCAGGGCCGCCGCGTAAGAGCGGAACTGCCCATTGACCTGCCGCTGACCGTAGATCATCTGACCGGGGATCCAGGCGGCATTGCGCCACTCGCGCCCGCTGCGGGCCGCCAGCGGATCGCCTGGCTCCGAACATGCATTACGCAACGACCGCACAAAGTCCAGCTGCAGGAATTTCGTCGATTCGGCCACGCCGGCGGCACCCGGTACGAGGTCCTTGGCAGCCACCATTCCTATAAACGTCGCGGGTCGGCCGGCCGGATCAGCCGGTCCATTTGGTTTGAGACGATAAGGAACGGCATCGCCGCGCTCTTATGGAGAATCAGAGCTTTTGCGCGGTGGCGCGATAGCAGCGGGTTCGCATCATGAGGACGTAAGCCGATACCAACGCTCTCATTGCCTGCGCCAATTACTGCGGTGGCCGGTAGCCTGGTGGCATGCGACACAATGGCGCTCGCTCCCTCCACGGGCTTTACCACAAGGGCTTTGATGCCGCTGGATCAATGACTTGCCGCCGAAAATCCGCGTGTCTGCCTAGCGCATCATTACCACACGTTAAGGATGCGGACAGGTTGCGTTCAGAATCGATCCTTTAACCTTGGCGCGTGGTCCTCATACGCGTCGAGGGCAGCGGTATGAGGTTCAACACCGCCCTAATAGGATTGGCCATGGCCAAGCTTGGGAATAAGTCTTCTACCGCACGCATCTCGCATGACGCGCCGGCGTCACTCTCCCCCAACACTACCCCGCCAGTCGCGCGGATTTCGCACGATGCTGCGGCGCGCGCGCCGGGTGATGCCAGCGCGCGCATCTCGCATGACGCCGCGGCAATGGATGCCGTGGTCGTGCCGCTGTCCCGTGATGCCGCGGCGCCGCAGTCCGACGATGCTGTCGCGCGTATCTCCCGCGACACAGCGGCGACCGCAATGGACGATACAGCCGCGCGGATCTCGCACGATGCCGCTGTGATCGCGCCGGTCGAAGTTACGTCGCGCATCTCGCATGCCGCCGTCGTGACCGCTTCTGGCGATGCGGCAGTCGCCACTCCCGAGATCGCCGAAGCTTCGGCCGCCGCCCAAGCGGCGGCCGCGGTTTCGCCGCTCAAGCAGTTGCTTGCCTGGGCGAAGTCGGGTGCAAGCCAGCTCATCCGCAATCCGTCGGTCCGCCGGGGGCTGGTGTTGGCGAAGACGCTTGGCATCGCAGGTGTCTTGGCCGGTGGCATTCAGCAGGTCGCGGCCACCCACGCGCCGCAGTGGGTCGATCCGGCCGCCGAATACCTGTATCTGCGTCAGGATATGGCGGCGTTTACGAACGAGCCGGGCGACCAGCCCCCCGGCCAGGGCAAAATCAACACGACCACCAAGTTTAAGTATGAATTCCGCATCTCGAACCTCGATAGTGCCGGCGTGGTTCGTGGCCGCTTCCATGGCTATTCGGAGGACGGCAAACCCGATCCGCGCTGGTGGTACCTCACGGGCCGTTCGGACGGAAAGCGCGCCATGCTGACCTATCGCAACGAAAAGGGCGTGGTGATGGGCGAGTTGAGCCTCCTGCGTTCGAAGGATGGTTCGGTGTGGGCCGGCCATCTTGTCGGCATCGACCGGAGCATCTCAGACACGGACCTCGTGCAGAGCCCGATCATCGTTGCCCAGTCCGACTATGACTTGAACCGCCTGAAGTCGGATGATTTTCTGAATGAGAGCCCGGTGCTTGTGAAGGGCTACACGCACTAACACTTCAGCCTTCCACGTCGCGTGCACGTGTACGAAAATCAAAACCGGCGAGCGGTGACGCTCGCCGGTTTTTTTATCGCGGACTTGGCATCCACAATCAGGCGGCTTCGGTCTCCCCTCGCCGCTCGTCGGTATTCGGCTGCAAGCCATTCAGGTAATCGGCCGCGCGCTGCGGGTGCGATGAAGCGGTGAATATGGCGCGCTTGTCGTTCTTCAGCACCTTAATCCACAATCCGACTAGGCGGCGTCCCTCACCTCCGATGTCAATTCGAGATCAGCCGAAAGGAACGCGGCCCCGAGTTCGGCGACAAGTTCTTCCACCGCATACTCGCCGAAGCGCCTGCGGCCAGATTCGCCATTGAGACGCTGCTCATCGCGCGTCCAATGCGTTGTCTCGTGCGCGAGGGTCGCGCCAGCAATCCACGCTCCAGCTCGTAATCTAACTCTCCGGAGATCAGCGAATGATTTCCTGAGGCAACCCTGCAACCATTGCCTCGAACTCTTGTCGCCACGTCGCGATGATCCTCGAGGGAGGCGATTGTCCCCTCAGTTCAAGTGAGCAGACGCGCGCATGCTCTAACGATCTCCGCGCTGGGCCCGCCAAAGGATGGGCTCAAGGCGCTATCGCATTACCGCAAGCGCTCATCGCCCCGCAGATATCCGAAAAGCGAAGCGGCTTTCCCGAGAGGCATGCCTTATGGCTGCGTTGGTTACAATCTAGGTCAAGAGGACGGGCCGGGTGTTAGCCTTCACTACAGGGCAGATCTACGCCATCACCTCGCTCGAACCGCATCCCGCCTTTCGAGCGTTCCGAACAATCAACATCTTGACGCGGTTCGACCAGCTGCATCTTTCCGGTCAGGGCATTGATATGCTGGTAGCGCAACGGCCGATCAGCTCGTAAACCCAGGTAATCAATCAGAAAGTCATTCACCGCATGTCCTGCGGAGACCGCATTAAGACTGATCACGCTCGGATTAGGCTCCTCAACGCCATAGGCTTGGGCCTTTCGTTCCGCATCAGTCTTGGCCTCTTTCGCGAGGAGATTGGGATCGATCAGCTGATTGCACCAAAGACAACCCACACCAGGACGAAGAGGTCGAATAGCACTGGATGCATCGATGACTTGCCCCTGCTCATCGGCCCGGACTTTTGAGCCCAGCTGGACGGCTGGAATGAGATATTGGTGGACCAACGCGTTCACGACCAGGCGTGCCCGCATCGAGTCCGCCGCAAGGAAGACGTAGTCGCAGCCTTTGAGACGGTCCGCGACTGAAGCTTTCGCGACATCAGCATTGAAGTGCACAATATGCGCGGATGGGTTGGCCTGCTGGATCAGGCGTCGCGCCAGCTGAACCTTGGGTGTTCGATTTTCAGCATCGGCTTGCGATGCTCCGATCAACCGCGCGAGATTGGACGCTTCAACCGCATCGTCGTCAACTAGCGTGAAATAGCCAACGCTTGGGCGGGCCAGATATTCTACAAGAAGGCTACCGACCGCGCCGTGGCCGACCACCGCAATGTGGGCGCGCGACAAGGTCTTCTGGCCTACGCGGGCAAACATCCGAATCTGAAGATCATATTGATCGTCCGCAAACCCTGACGTGGATGGCGCAGGGACGGCGTGCCGATGCCGCCATCCTGGCGGCGCTGTCCGCCTGGGCTGCACCTAACGCCTCAGATTTTGTCAACGCGCCGTATCGCGCGAGCCAGCCGGAACCGATGGCGCAAATTTCCAGCCTCTTGCGGGCTGATCCGGCCCTGGACGCGGAGGCCGGAGAGGCAGTTGAAGCATTCGTCCGCGCAGCCTACGATCGGCCGAAAAAATCACTCAGGTAAGTCGCTACGTCAGCATTTGAGCTGCCATTGGCGGCTTTCAGCTGCCCGCAGACGCCTCTTCTCGACAGCCTTGACGATGTCGGGAATCACGTTCTCGTCCATCTCCTTGAGGAATTCCTGCAGCAGCTTGGCGTCGACGGGCGCAAGCCCCTGAAGCACTTCAGGTCTTTCATTGGTCTTATCGTCTGCATCGCCAGCCATCGTGATCTCCCTGAAGTCTGATGGGCTTTCCATCCTTCGATAGGCTATTTCGTCTGGGTCGGCCGCAAGTTGCGGTCCATCCGCGAGAACCTGCATGACCGGCATCGACAAGTTTCAGGCCACCCATTCCGGCAATGGTCTGGCCAAGCTTCTTGTCGAAAATCAGCGCACGATCGCGGCCGCGGAACAACCAGAAGGGCATTGCCTCGCGCAAGCTGGTCCTGGCGTCGATGACCGCAGGCGCCTCACAAGGCGGAGGTGTAAGCTACGAGTTGACCTTAATCAAATCTCAGCGGCCGAGTTTTCCTGCACTCAATACAACAATAACCGCAGGCCGAATACGCCGCGTCGCACGCCGCACATAAGCCAGATGTAATCCCCAGCTTTCACGCGCCGCTCGTCTCCTGTACAACATCCTGAACGTAACGGGCAATCGTCCTTTCACTTAACTACCGATTGCGCACGGATTTCAGACCCGCGCCCCGTAGACAGCCCTAGGGTGGCGGGGCATGCGTACCAATATAGAGGTCGATCAGCGTGAACCGTGCGACGTGTCTCAACGATCGCTCATCCGACCAGCTGGGATGCCGATCATGTACCGTCGCGTCGGTCGTCTGCCGAATGCCAGTCGGCGCCGTAGAGGTGGATCATCTCGCGATGGGACCGATCGATGAAGGCGCGCTCGACGCAATAGCCGGCCGCGAATGAGATTACTAGCGCAAGGCCACAGGCGATGTAGCCGTCAAGATCCCACAAAATGCTGACGCTGGCGCTTGCGATAAAAGTGACAGCAATGACGGTGTTGCGAAACGCTTTGACCATGTTGCCCCCCAGCCAGTCGCGGAGAAACAACTTAACATTGCGTCCACGACTATTAGCGGCGAAAATGGCCGATCAATCGCCGTCTTTCTGCTGATCGAGTCAGCACTTTCCTGCCGCTATCTTTGCCGCGAGCCACTCGTCAATTTCAGTCTCGCCTCGTCCAATTCGGTTCGTAGCGCAACAAGATGGCATATTGTTTTTGATCTTCTAGCCGCTGCAGCGGCAGAAAACGCGTTGGCGCTGCCAGTTCCGGCAGTTCACTACAGAACGCGTAACGCATTCGTGTGCGTGACTTACTTTATCCTTTAGATCGGGCGGCGCGTGTTGAAACAGCATCAACACTACGGATGGGAACGTGTTGTTCATCACGTTCTCCTTGGACCGCTGGAGACACCAGCTGCAAGACAGGGCTATAGTCATCGCAACTTCAAGTGCATGGGGCGATGGGGCCTGCTTCCAGCCCATTCGAAGGCTATCTCGGAGAGCGCAGTGGTCGCCTCTTCCCGCGCAACCTTGATATGGGTAGCTCCACACTTTCATCGTCGCACATGAATCGGCCGCCGTCGCGAATATCAGAATAATTGCTTTTCATGGATACTCAAACAGCTCCTTGGGCTCCAAAGATCTGCAGCCATCGAGTTGCCCCCCCTAGCACAAATCGCAATAGCGGCGGCGCTTCCGTCGTTTCCGAAGCAGTCCAGGCATGTCTTGGAGGCAGTACTGTGTCCACCACGAGTATTCCGGGATCCGCTTGTTGCCTCGCTCGGAAGGCCGAAGCCTGCGACTTCCCTGGCTGCAGCTACGGCGCTCTAAATCAAGGCAAATGCGAGCAAGCTAGAGCAGAAAAGTGCGATGCCGACAGCGGTCAGGGCCAAGAAGCTACCCGAAACAAGGTCGTGATTGCGCATAGAGCCGTCCTCGATCGCGCCAAAGACGCAATACAACCGCTGCTGCTTCCCGCCCCGAACAGCATTCTTGTCCAACACCAATGCAAAATTCCTTCCCTTCTCGGTTCAGAATGCATGTTTTCGTCGTTCTCACGGGCGAGTTTGCTGTTCTTCGGCAGCACTACAGCATAAAGCATTACCGGCTTCCGCGCCTCACGAGCCGCGGATTCGTAGTTATCCCTCCGCGGCCCTTGTGAAGCATCGGAGCATAACGCTTCGTAGTTGCTCAATGGCTTTCGGATTGATGTCGTCAAATGCGCGGCTTTTTCATTCTTCTAGTGACCTTTGCGATCATGGTGTCCGCACGGGGTCAGCTCCATACTGACTTTGCACCTCGACCGACTGCGCCCATGCCACCGGTCAATGCACCATAGCTCAACAACGCTTGGAGCCGCCGCAACTCGGGCTTACAAACCTAAGGGGACACAGCCACCTCACACAGGGCTTTCGATCTACACCGCAGCTTTCGTCGCGAGCACTCGGCCCGCCCTCGCCTCGGTCAGCCAGGTCTTTTACGAATGCAGAACTGACGCAGCGGCACCTAAGCCCCACGTCGAAGAATTTGGCCCCTAAGCTCCTGTTAAGCTCAACCTTTCCGAAAGGGCCGACGTCTGCGGCAGTTGCGACTCGTTTGAAACCGGTCTCTTGCGGAAGTCCCAGCCTCATCGCGGCGGTGATCGCCGGAACGGAAGCAAGATGACATGACGTCGGGGCTGAGACGCTGGTAACTCTCACAAGTTCGATTTTCTGGCGCCATATCGCATCATTGACAGGATTACCAAGTTTACCGAGTGCACGGAGTCTGGTCGGTGGGCGGACGGCTCTTTTTAAATCTGCCACAATGCTAATTCTTGAGTAAAATGAGCTCTGGTAAGCGGTCTGACCTAAGATTGCGTGGAGCGCCTTCTTTCTCGAGACATTCAACTCTGAGACCTGGAATGTTAGTCGCTTACCGCCACATGCTCGGGGCGTGTCGAAGCGCATCAAGGCCAATCTGCTCAAGACGCTCGCGCGTGCTCTCACCTTTACTGGCGGCTTCCAGAAGCTTCGAGGCGACATATGCCCGCACGCCGCCATCACTCCCAGGCACGTTTACGCAGACCGTTTCGAGGATCTCACGCAGAAGTGCTGTGGTAGTGGCGTCGAACATCGGAGAATCCCCCCAACTTGAAGGGCGATGATAGCACAGCGCGCCTTCTAGTTGAATGGATCGAGTAACCGAAAGACCAATACCGTCTTGCTTCGATCGATCGTCGGCCTCAGCTCCGCGCTCCCTGTGCTTCCGCCTACCCTTTCCCGATCTGTGCGCCTCGTGGGTCAATTCCGATGCTTCACTCTTGAATTGTAGCCTTGCCGACCTAGCGAGACGGCCATCGCGCACGCGACGGCCCTAAACGCCAAAATTCCTCGCTCGAGTAGAAATTTCGACGAATTCCACCTGCGCGACCGTGCGAAGTTGCGGCGTATATGCATCGAAGCGGGGGCTACCGAGAGCGGAGCGATAGGATGGTGACCTACCAGCGGTAGGTCCCGCAGCTCGCAGCCGGTCGGCCCAACAGCCGGGTCTCTGTCGAATTCTGAACCCAAACAAAGTTGAGGATCGAGCACCTTGCACACAATGCGCCGAACTCGTCCGCCCCAACAAGACACCCCGGAAACAAACCTGCGGAGTATGGCGAGGAGGTCCGGCGCTACGCGCGAATCCCGCTGATCAATGCGTGCCAATGATCTTCTTCATTGCCGCGCGCTGCTGCGCTGGGCATTACCAGGGCGCAAATGATGCTCTCGATTGATGGTGTTGGCGGACGTGGACGAGGACAAGGTGCTCCGGTCAACGTGCTTGCAAAGCTGATGAAGGTTGATCCATCTTTCGTCACCGCGCAATCGGAGCTGCTGGAGAGGAAGAGATTGCTGCGTTATCAAGCCAGGCAAGCGGGATCCCCGGGTCATACACCTTTCATTGGCAGACGACGCCAGCAAACTTCTCGCGATTATCGCCGCGAAGCAGGAAAAGCGCGTTCGGTTCGTTTTTGGAGACTCTGCTGTTCAGCTGGCGTGCAAGCTGGGCAACAGACCTAGCGCGATAAAGCACCGGCTGCAGAAGGCTTGGCTGGCAGACCAACAAGAATCCTGAGATGTAGCCCGACAATCTTCTGAATGCACGGCGTATTCTTTGTGTGATCTCGACTCCGGATGTTTTGATGATTCACTCGGGCGTAAGCCCTTTGTTGGAGAGGGACGGATGAAACGGAATGAAGAGAAAGTCTCAATTGGATCGTCCGAACGTTCAGATCCTAAGCTACCGAGAAATTCCAAAACCAAGAAGCTGACCGCGACCATGAAAAGGCGCGCCCTGAAAGTCAGAAAGTCCGAGCACCGTCCTGCTCCATCCTCCTGAAGGCTATTGCTCCACAATTCTCATAATCTAACGGGTGTCCCGACTTCGCCTGCTGCCACTTCGAGAGGGGCTCTGGCTGCCCTCTATTGACCTTCCGCGGATGGCAGCTCCGCCATCCGGCGCGCGTAGGGTCGTGCCATAGGAGATCGTCTTGCCAGCTCCTTGCAACGCGGATGGTGGGCACCGGTATAGGAACGACGCAACAAAGACCAGCCGCGGCGCCTAAGGGTCCTCGCCGACGAACTCCATTCCATGGAATGTAGCAGGCTTGGCAGCGGTGTTGATTGATCTGTTCGGCTTACAAGAGGACATCGGCTATCCGGCAGCGCTGAGTTCACGGATCATCGCCAGTTGGTGCGTGGGAAGTCTCAATCGGCGTTGCAAGCGAATGACACCAACTGGACAACTCTATCCAGTGACAATTACTACCCATAGATGCTCGGCCCTGACTAAAACTGCCAGCGCTTTCTAACGATCTCATTCACGGCAGAGGCAGCTAGGTAGCAGCAAGCGCTATGCAATCGATCGTCCTTCGTTGCAGCGCAGAAGTCGGCTACCGACTGTCGGGCTAAGGGACGTTGCTCACTGGCTCGGCGCAGAGGAATTTCTTTCAATGATAGGGGTGGGGGGAGAGCGTCAGATCAAGGATCGCCAGATCGAACAGCGTTGTACGCAGATGCTCTCTCGTCCCCCCCTCAGAGACGATCACCTCCGAGCCTTCGGACTGCAACTCCTCCACGACCCGGAGTACAGCTTCGGCTCATTACTCTAGTTAGGCCGCTTGGACTCTCCTGAGGAAACCTCCAAGTTCGTGCTTCAGCCGAGCGCTTTCCTCAGACAGCAGTTCGGCAGACCTTAACACTTGCATCGACGCCCCTCCTGTTGCCCTCGCGCGATAAGTGACTTCACCGGCGCTCGCTGCCAACTGAGTGGTCTTGCTCGCAGCTTCCTGCAAGTTGAACGCGACATTCTTGCTGGCCTCTTTTTGCTCGCCGATGGCTTCGACAACAGTCATAGCGATGTCGGAAATGCGAGCGACGATGGCGCCGGCTTGGGTATTCGCGCCGACGGCTTCAGTTGTTGCAGCCTGAATGTCGTTGATTTGCTTGCCAATCTCGATTGTCGCTTGAGCGGTTTGCATCGCCAGGGATTTCACTTCCTCGGCGACCACTGCAAAACCCCGGCCGAGATGGCCCGCGCGAGCAGCCTCGATTGTGGCATTCAACGCGAGCAAATTGGTCTGCCGCGCGATCGCGGCGATGAGTTGAACGACGCTGCCGATCCGCTCCGCCGCGGACGCCAAACCAACCATGCGCTGATCGCTGAGCTCGGTCTTGCGCACCGCTTGGCGCGCCATTTCCGCTGCTTCCTCGACCTGCCGGCCTACATCAGCGATAGTTATAGCCATCTCACTTGTCGAGGTCGCGACGCGTTGAACGTTGGCGGAGGCGTCGTCGGATGATGAGGCAACCTCCATAGAGAGTTGGCGGCTCTCAACCGCAGAAGAGGTAAGGCTGCGGGCGGAGGCTTCCAGCTCCGTCGAGGCGGACGAAACGGCTTCGATCACCTGCCCTACGGCTGCTTCGAATTCGCCCGCAAGCCGAGCGATATCGGCCTTACGCAGGTCAGCAGCAGCCTCGTCACGTTCGACCTTAGCATCAAGCTCCGCCTGCAGCTTTTCACGAGCTCTCAGCTTGAACATTTCTACAGCTTCGGCCATATCGCCGAGCTCATCCTTTCGACCAAGGCCGGGCAAAACTACATCGAACCGACCCTCACCTAACTGGCGCATGGCCGCAGTCATCGAGGAGACCGTTTTGGCAATGCGCTGCCCGAAGAGCATGCTGAACAGGCTCGCGAGCAGCGTTGCAAGTCCAATGAGCCAGACCAGCCTCTGCCGAATCTCTCCGGCTCGGATCTCCATAGCGAGCGCATGCGCGTCTGCCGCGGACATGACCTTTGCGATTGCCGGGCGAATGCGGCTGTAATTTTGTCGAAGATCATCCACCTGATCGCTCAGCGTCTGCTGCGTCACCATGAATGATATAAAATTTGCCTTGTACGCCCGCATCAGCTCGAGAAGCTGGGATTTCTCCTCCGTAGGCAGACTTGCCTGAGCAAGTTCGGATTCGAACTCCATCTCCCTGGCGGAAAGCTGATCGCCATACTTTTCTTCGCCCCGTAAGATAAAATCCTTCTCATGGCGGCGCATCAACAGCATCAAGATCATCAGGCGCGGCTGCCTCACCTGGCTCAATCGCTCCTCGACGGCGTGCACGGCTGTGCGCAACTTGCCCTGGAATCCCTCATTTTCATTGAAGCCTAAGTTGCGTTGTGCTGCAACGACGTTCCCAAAGCGGGTCGCATAGAGATTGATTACCGGCCGCAGGGAGGCTGCCTGCCGCAGCGGATCATCCTCGGGCAACTCCCCGATCAGTTTTTCGACCCCACCTAACTCTTCGAGCTGGCGATCAACAAGATCCGCATGCGTCTCGACCGACATTTCACTGGGCCTGCGGAGGAACTCGGTCGCGATTTGGCCAGACTCCAGAAAGCTTTGTGACAATGAAACGACACGGGCTTTCAATTCATTACTCGCACTCGCCTCTCGCTGAACGATACTCGCGTAGTGCAAAGCTGCGGCGCAGATTACGCCGGTGACCAGCACACCGGAAATCCCCGAGCGCTGCCATCTGCTCGCGCAATCCGATTCGAAAGCCCCATCTGACGGACGGACGCTCGCCAGTGTCGGACGAATTCTTGCTCACTTTTTGTCCCTCGATGTGACCTGATCTGTTTGAGCATTGCTGACCATCGCAGGTCAGAAAGCAACGCGCACGTTGATCGGACTGGCTCAACCTGCTTCGTTCAATCAACAACGAGCGCTGCCTACTTTAGATTAATTTCCAAATGCTGAACTCGTGCGAGCGCGCGCCCCGTGCCGGTGCACGACTTAACTGCTGTTGGGTCAGTGACGAACATAGAGCGTGGGAGACGTGATCATTTTGAACTGAGCGTCTCGCGGAATAGCTGCATCTAAATGGTTCAATTCGCATAAAACATGCGACGCATGCGCTAAATTCGGGCTCAATCAGCACAAGAAACGGATATTTCAACATCCGGCTTGCGCGACTTGACCGTAGGCGCAAGCTTGGAGCTCCAGTGAGTGTGGGCACTCACTTTATGCTCTCTTCAGCCGCCCTTTGGGGCGTTTCCTCCCTGACTTGGCCGTGCGGAATTTTCGCACGGCCTTTTTTCGCAATCCGACGAAAGCAGATCGCTCACGTCAATCGCACAATTTTCGACCTAAGTTGTGGCCCTACGTTGGAGCCCACGATCGTGCTGCAAGCTCTGCGGACCTGCGAGGGCGTTAGTCAGCCAGGCCGCCCTGGGCGGGTGGCGAACGCACACCCCATGTCAACGAGGCGATAGCGTGCAGACTAACCCCTCACGCGCCTGCGGGCGTTGTCGACCAGGCGAATGACCGCTCCGGCGCAGAGCTCGTGAGGGTCAGGGCGTTGAGCCGCTTTGCGGTAGAGGGCAATGCCGCCGGGCTCCGCGGGATCTTAGGAGCAAGGCTGTGAGGAACGACTTCGATCGCGCGCCCGTTCAACCTCTAACGGATCTCCGGCCGCGATGCAGCGTTTGTCGGAGGACTTCAATTCATTCCCAAGCTGCATG
This sequence comes from Bradyrhizobium sp. USDA 223, assembly GCF_044909005.1. Classification (NCBI taxonomy): domain Bacteria; kingdom Pseudomonadati; phylum Pseudomonadota; class Alphaproteobacteria; order Hyphomicrobiales; family Nitrobacteraceae; genus Bradyrhizobium; species Bradyrhizobium sp. USDA 223. Next base: position 475,001 of record NZ_JBIYDR010000001.1, on the reverse strand, counting down.
AGACTGTATTGAAACCGGACTGTTTGCAGCATTTCGCGCCTGCTGTGCTGCCGCAATGCAGCTGCGAATGTGCCCATTCGGAGCCGGTAGAAATGGCGAACCATATCCTTCTCCCCCCAGGCACCCCATCCGACCTGCCAAGATCGGAGCGCAATGCTGCACACTAGGGCGCTCTTGGCACTGATTTGATGCAATCAACAACCATCGACGCTCAAAATCCGCGCGGGCGCGCCGGTTATAGTCCAATTTCCGCATGACCGCGCGCAGTGCGATGCGGCTAGGGGACGCGCCCGACGACTAGGCGCGTCCCATTCTTCTGAGCGGCTCTAGGACCTGATCGCCGGCATTGGCCGGACCTGTGGCATTGCACTTTCGTCAATCCTACTCAGTTCTATGTTTGCAGATCGCCCTCACTCCGTTCGTGTTGGAACCTTCCGGTTCGCAATGGCCGCGCGGAGCTCATCGGGAAGCTGATAGCATTCCTGCTCCGAGGGAATGTGCCGTGACGGACATCGACCGCCCAGCGTATCAGCGCCTCCTGTAGAACCGCCTCATTGGCGTAGGCGCGAACGAATTTTGGCCTTTTTGTCTTCGACCAGCCCAAAGGCGCTAAGCCCCCATGACATGGGCGCTCTGTGGTAAAGACCACACACACCAAGATGCCGCATCACTGGGATTCGCGATCACCAAAGCGCGCATGATCCCAGACGCTTGGCGCCGCCCTCGAGTTTCACCTCCGGCTTTGCGTATTGTCTCATCGAGACTGAGATGAAAGTTGAGAAACAGGATGTCAGCCACAACCAGCGCACGAGGCCTTGTGCTCGAGGCTGCTTCCAGGTGATGATTCATCATTGCCATGCTGATGGGAAGCGTATCGTGGACGCTCCGGGCAGACCTTGCCGACACTATCACCGACGAGAATGATGTCGACCGCTGTGTCGGCGATGCGCGCGTGACCGCATCGTAAGCTGTCGTCATCGCTATGGGGAGCCCCTCCGTTTCCATTGCTGTAGGACTGGAATGGTGACGCCCTGCAAAGACACGACCTGAAGTGTGGCTCATGCTTGGACAATTCTACGACACTGATGGTTGGAACGGACACGGAAAGAGTTTCGTTCAGAAGAGGAGAGCGGCTTCATCTCCCGACGCGGAAGCATCGATCAAGGCACGTTCCAAGGGCGAAGATACCGTTTTATTTGGTCGAACCACACGGAAGCCGCCGTCGGTACGGCGCAGTTTGCAATAACAGGAAGAGCGCTCTGTTGGCTTCATAGCGCGCCGCGGCTCGGCTGGTTTGCGTTCCCGCCATGACCAACGAGCCATTCGTCGCGGAGATGGACCACGACCACCCTCGACGGCAACGTTCAAGCGAGACTTTGTAAATTGAAAATTGATCGGACATGGCAGCCCGCTCAAGCCATAGCTCTACTCAAGACCAATTTCGAAGAACCGAGTCTGCCGCTTCAGCATTAGTTCCTGGCGCCTCCGTGCCCGCCCACCTCGGCGAGACTGATCGATGCGCGTCTCGGAGCGTCGGCGGGCTAGAGTTCGCAAGCCGTTCGTGGCCGATACCATAATAGCCGCCCAAGCTCGCAGCCGGCCTGCGGCAGATGCCGACGAATGAGTTGAAAGCTGCTTCTCCCAAAATCACACCCGTCCATGTGATCGATCAGGAGGGGTTTCCGTTCTGCAGACAAACGCATCAGGGCGAACGGGATCCATGCGACAGAAAGCCAGAAGAAATAGTACGCTTTGAGCGCATCATTGGAGGCGGTCGTGCAAAGTCGGCCCGATCACAGCTTAGCCGTAGCAACCTTATTCAGCCCGTAAGGATTGGAACTGATGATTGTTGCCGTGCTCCGTCTCACCTAGTTTCCACACCACCCTTGAAAGCGCCTCGCTCGATTCGCTGGCCTGTCGGGTGATGTCGCGCTAGGCATCGCCCGGCTAGGGCACTGTCCAAGGGAGCTCACTTAGTGGCAGCTGTCAAGCGGCTCGTAACCAGCGCAACCATTTTTGGTCGGCCTCGCGCCGCCACTTAAAGCGGTCGACACACCTTTTAGAGCAAAGCGCCGTTCGCCAGCAGTAGTAGCGGATCAGCCCGAACTTCCCGCCACAAATAGCGCAGCACCTTCCACCATGGAAAGCGTGAGAGTTATTGCGCATGTTTGCCTCCTAAATTAGTCCCATGCATTCTCCACTTCCACGTCACAGCGCCCGCACATGACGTGCGGAGTCGCCAGTTCCGATTCTCGGGTATGCAAGAAGCAGCGGGCGCAGCAGGATGACCCTGATGCTCGCCTTTTTTTGGCGCCGCCCTTGAAAGCAGTTGCGCCAAACTTCCCCAGCTATAACTGCTATTTTGATCCTTAAAAATGCAATGAACGGCATTTGGCCGCGCAAATCCTGCAATATTTCAGCTCTGCTTGACGATGTTCACCAGATCTTTCGCGGTTCTGCTCGCCGTGCATCAAGCGAACAGATCGGCAGCCTCCCTGATCGCGGCATAAATCTGATCGAGATCTGCGGCTGTAACGCAATACGGCGGCATTACGTAGATCGTATTCCCGAGCGGACGCAGGAGAAGACTTCGGTCACTGAAGAAGGCTTGCAGTTTCGGACCGATACCGGCGAGATAGCCGGCGTCATCTGTTTTCAGATCAAGCGCAGTAATGGTGCCGGTCCGACGAACGTTTGCAAAGCGTGGATCTGTCTGAAACGGCTGAATTGCGTCCTCTTGCATGGATGCGAGGGATGACACGTGCGTTCGCGCATCGGAGTTCTGCCAAAGATCCAGATTGGCCTTTGCGGCGGCGCAGGCAAGCGGGTTCGCCGTATATGAACTCGAATGGAAAAACGTCAAATTGCGATCTTCCGAATAGTGCGCCTCGAAAATATCAGCGCGACAGAGTGTCACTGCGAGCGGAAGCGATCCACCAGTGAGCCCTTTCGAGTAACATGCGATATCCGGAGTGACGTCGGCCTGCTCGCACGCAAACAGCGTTCCGGTTCGACCCCAGCCCGTCATGACTTCATCTGCAATGAAGAGAACGCCCCATTCTTCGCAGATCCGCTTCATCTCCCGCAGCACCCAGGCTGGGTACATCAGCATTCCGCCCGCGCCCAAAATCAGAGGCTCCACGATCAAGGCCGCCGGCATCTCCTCCCGACACACTGAATATAACGCACTGAGCGTGTCCCGCTCGCGACCTGTCGCCGGGAACGGGATTGATCTGACGTCAAACAGAAGGGCCTCGTAGACCGCATTGAACACGCCACGAGCTCCGACCGACATCGCTCCTACCGTGTCGCCATGGTAAGAGTGTTGCATGACCACAATGCGGGTCCGCTGTTTGCCGATGTTATTCCAATAGCCGAGCGCCATCTTCAGCGCGACTTCGACACTCGTCGAACCGCTATCTGAGAAGAACACGTACTCAAGCGCAGGCGGCGTGAGCTGCAGGAGTTGCGCCGCAAGTTCCTCGGCTGGCTCATGGGTGTAACCCGCGAAGATAACCTGATTGAGCTTGCCCGCCTGGTCCTGGATGGCGCTGACAATATGTGGGTGGCAATGGCCGTGGGTCACGACCCACCAGGACGAGATTGCGTCCATGATATGTCGGCCGTCGGCGGTGTGAAGGTAAGCCCCCTCACCGCGCGCGATCCTTGTCATCTCGCCTTGAAGCGCGTGTTGCGTAAACGGATGCCAAATTGGCGAGCTTGGGGTCAGCATTTCAACTGAAATCGTCAGCACGAAACGAAGACTTGAATGCCGCCTGAAGTGCCTCTGGCGTGAGAGGCGAAAGCAGAGGTAGTCGTCCCAACCAGCGCACGCGGCCAATCTCACGAATGGCAGTCTGAGTTTCCGGGTTGCGTTCCCCGATGAACGCAACACCCAGAATCGTGATCTGCCGCCTTCGAAGAGCCTCGATCGACAGCAGCGAGTGATTGATTGTACCGAGTCTTGTGCTCGCGCAAACCACGACCGGAAGCTGCCACCTCTCAAACACGTCGATGTAGAGTGTATCCCCACTTAGCGGGACCATAAGCCCGCCGGCGCCCTCGATGACAAGAGGCCGTCCTTCCGTGTCTGGCGGGCTTATGGAGGCTGCGTCAATGCGAACGCCGTCCACTTCGGCAGACTGGTGGGGCGATGCGGGCGTTCGAAGCCGGTAGAGCTCCGGCACCACTCGATCGGCTGAGAGACGAGCCAACCTTGTGACGGTTTCGGTATCGGTCTCTCCGTCGAGGCCGGCTTGTATCGGCTTCCAATAACTGGCGCCGAGAAGATCGGCCAAGCCGGCTGCGAACACGGTCTTCCCAATCCCGGTATCTGTTCCGGTCACCACGATCCGCAAACTCATCGAGCCTTCTCCTTCGTCTCCTCAGCGAGCGCATCGACCATGGAGACCACATCATCCTCGTTGACGTTCAGCGTCAGTGAAATTCGCAAGCGCGCTGTCCCCGCCGGTACTGTGGGCGGCCGAATTCCGCGAATATCGAAGCCGCGATCCTGCATCGCAGAGGCGAGCCGCATCGTATGAGCATTGTCCCCGACCATGTATGGGAGGATCTGCGAGCTGGAAGGACATCGCACGCCACAGGCTTCCATCCTCCGATGCGTGAATGCAACCAGCCTTGTGAGGTGCCGCTGGCGCTCGGGTTCCCGCTGCAAGATGAGCAGTGCCTCTCTGACGGCAACGGCAATTAAGGGTGAAGGCGCGGTCGCGAAGATAAACGGACGGCAACGATTGATTATAAAGTCGCGTAGCACACCGGAAGCAGTGACAAGCGCTCCCGCCACTCCCAATGCCTTGCCGCAGGTATGTATCACCAGGAGATTTTCACGGTGACCGCAATGGCTGGTGAGCCCTCGGCCCTGCTCACCGTAAACGCCCGTAGCATGGGCCTCGTCAACGACCAAGAAGGCGTCGTGGCGATCGGCGAGCGCGACCAGATCATTGAGGGGGGCGAAATCGCCGTCCATACTGTAAAGACTTTCCGCGACGATCCAGACCCGGCCCATTCCTCCATCCGCACGCCAATCGCGGATCGCACTTTCGATGGCTCCGACATCGTTATGGCCAGCTATGCGAAAGTCGGCCCTGCCAGCTCGCGCGCCTTCATGAATACTGGCGTGAACCAGAGAGTCGAGGACGAGCAGATCGCCGCGCTGTGGCAGCGTCGTCAGGACCGCAAAGTTTGCGACGTAGCCGCCAGCAAAAAACAGCGCCGTCTCTGCGCCAAAGAACTGAGCGGCTTCCGCCTCGAGGCATTCATGCTCTTCACAATTGCCGCGCAGAAGTCGCGAACCGCCAGAACCAAGCGGGGTGCCACGTTCGATGGCCGCCAAGACGGCCTTTTTCATACGCGATGCACTCGCAAGCGCCAGATAATCGTTGGATGAAAAATCAATTCCGGCACGCGAATTGAGACCGCGCAACCGGTTGTCATCTTGCAGGGCACGCAAAGCCTTGACGTAGGGCCCGAGTTTATCCATTCGCGACGAGCTCCTTGCGCACTCCACCCGATGCTGCCGGCGCCTTGGCGATAGCCGCCGACGACGAGCTTGAACATGCCACTCAGGTCTTAACGGGTGAGGATGCCATTGTTGCGGTCAACGAGCACGACACGTGGTTGGAACACCTCTGCTTCGGCTTCGTCGAAGGATGCATAAGCAATGACCGTAATTTTGTCTCCTGGCATCGCGAATCGTGCCGCAGCACCATTCAAACCAATGATACCGGACCCACGCGGTGCCTCGATGACATAGGTTGCAAAGCGCGCCCCCGTATCCATGTTGTAGATCTCGACGCGCTCATAGAGCAGGACCCCCGCCGCGTCCAGCAACGCACGATCAATCGAGATTGATCCTTCATAGTGAAGATCGGCTTCCGTCACGGAAGCGCGATGGATTTTGCCCTTCATGAGGGTGATGTTCACTTCACACTCGCCCGTCAGCGCCTCGATCGTCTGCGCTGTTTCGTTCGGCAAGCTCAGACGTGATGCCGAGCCGCGCGAACAAGTGCGCGTCGCGATCCAAGTTGGGGTTTTCTGTCGTCAGCAGCGTATCACCGATGAAGATTGAGTTTGCGCCAGCCAAAAAGCAGAGGGCTTGCAGTTCGTCCGTCATATACTGCCGTCCGGCCGACAACCGGACCACGCTCTTCGGCATCATGATTCGAGCAGTCGCGACCAGGCGCGCCACGGCGATGGGATCAGGACGTTGGGCGGTTTCATTGACCGGCACGCCCTTGACCTCGTTCCATAGGTTGATCGGGACGCTTTCAGGATGGCTTGGGAGGTTTGCAAGCAGCACGAGCATGCCGAGGCGATCCTCGATGCGCTCGCCCATTCCAATGATGCCTCCACAGCAGATCTTGACCCCGGCGCTGCGAACGTGCACCAGGGTTTCGAGGCGATCCGCTAGTGTACGGGTTTTGATGATGCTGCCGTAAAATTCAGGCGAGGTATCGACATTATGGTTGTAGAAGTCGAGCCCAGCTTCAGAGAGTTTTGCTGCTTGGCTCGCGGTCAGCATACCGAGGGTGACGCAGCTCTCCATGCCAAGACCTTTCACGGCCCTGACCATGTCGCAGACCTGATCAAGATCGCGCTCCTTTGGACTACGCCAAGCCGCAGCCAGGCAGAAGCGAGTTGCACCTGCATTCTTGGCGCGTTTTGCTGCGGCTAATACATCGCCACCATCCATCAGGCGGGTGGCCTTCAGATCTGTAGCGAAGTGCGCGCTCTGGGAGCAATAGCCGCAATCCTCCGGACAGCCCCCTGTCTTGATGCTAAGTAGGCTAGCGGCCTCGACGTGATTTGGATCGAAGCTCTCGCGATGGACGTTCTGCGCTTGGAATATAAGGTCTGCAAACGGCAGCCCATACAAAGCTTCCCCCTCGAGGACCGTCCAATCAAAGCGGACAAGCGCTTTGTTATCGCGATTGTAGTGCCTGGCTTCTGCGGCAGGATTCATGCATTCATCATTGTCAGCTTGGTCGGAAACCTTCTGAAACTCGATTGAAGCTCGCGCCTTTTCAAGGGCAAAGGTATAAAGGCCTACTCTCGCTCAAAGACGGCGGAAATGCAGCCAGATTGCATGATTTCTGCGAAAAGAGCCCTACGCAATATCGATTTCGCCTCCGAGCGATATCATGTTGCGGCCGTTCGTCAGCAAGGGCTCGAGCACCAACCAGGGGCTGCGCGGCCAGCGCCGCCATTGCAGCGAGCTCACGATCGAGATAGTAAACGCAGCTACACTCCCCGGGATCGCCGATCATCCATGTTTCGTCACATCGTGTTGTTCACCGCCGAGGACCAAGCCCACGCGGAGCAATTGTCGACAGCTCGATATCCGTAAACGGCTCGCCTAACGCGGGGCATGGCATATCAAGTATTTACAGACGAATGCCTTGCTTTGACAGGTCAGGAGCGGGGGGAAATTCCTGGGGCCGCCAAATCGTCGGAGTGCCTGCCGACAGTCGGGCTGGAAAACGACAGGTGGTTTCGCCAGCAGCGGATCCTGTCTGCATTCGACCAAATCATGCGAGATCATTGCGCGGGCTTTGAAACTGGTAGCGCCGTAGCGGATCCAGTCTTCGTTCATTTTCACAAGCAGCCGACCACTTGCGATGCTGACGATCGGCGCCTCCTTCGGCAGATCGAGCTCAATCGGCCCAGTTGGCTCGAAAAGCGCATACTGCCGCTCGAAGCCGTTGGTCCAACAGACGACGCGGGTCATAGCGATCCGCCGTTCACCAATACCAAGGGCACGATCTTCAAGTCGGTGCGCAGGCGGCGGAAAACTTCGCGCGCCTGGTCGACCGGCTGAGCGCGCTTGAGTTCCCTCGGCACGAAGGGGTAGCCTATCTCAGTCGTGGTCCCCTCGCTCCAGTTACGTGCAGCAAGGACAGTGTCGCGGCCCAACCAGCCGACGCTCTGCTTGCCCTCGGGCAGCTCGAAACCATTTGCCACAGAGCTTTTGGCTTCGCTGTCGAACTCGCGTATGGACACGCCGTCCTTGCGACCGTCAGAGAGTTTGACGAGGCAGCGGCGCGCAAGGCAGCTGTGACCCTTGCAGATCCAGCTCTTGTTCTCGGCGACAGCGAGCACGTCAAGGTCCAGGATGGTCTCCCATCGGGGATCCTGGCCACCGTAGCCCTCAAGCGCGGTGCGCCCCCATATGCCGCGCACATGGCTCTCGTCTTGCCAGCAAGATAAGAGACCTTGCCGTTCAAGAGAAACGGACGGAATCCGGTGTTTTGCCTCGCCGATCGTCAGCTTGTCCGGGTAAGAGCGATTGTAGCGAGAATACCACTGCGGCGCGCCGAGCGTCCTTTCCTTCGCGGCGGGTGCCCAAGCCAATGTGCGCGGCCCCTCGACCTCCTCGAGCCAGAGGAACGCATCGTCCGCCGACGTCGCACTAGACTGCCCGTGGAGCAGCGCGACCGTAAGACATATCGCCGAGAGCAGCGCGGCGTGCAGAAGCGATTTTTTCAACCTCATATCAGGCACGCAGGCGAGCTCCAAACTTATTGCGACTGGGCGAACGTAGCCAAGTTCGTGTTACGACCGTGCACACCCTGTGACGGGCCGCCCGCTCGATACGAGCAAGCGGCATGCCGCCGACAAACAGAGGGCTTCCGACGCATCGTCCTGCATCGCCGTGCCAGCTTCCCGACATTGGCCCTGAAAGCTGACAATCCGTGTCGGCCGTCGTCGGCCCTACCGCGACACCCTAGCCACAACGCGCGTCGAGGGCCAAGCTTCAAGGCTAAACCTCACAATCACGCTCACCTGGCGCATGACACCCAGAATCGGCTCCGAGCATCCAAGCTGGTCACAGCCCGAGAAGTGCGCCGACGACCAGTCTCACACTGTCCGAAAATCCGGCGCGATCATTTCGGTACCCTGCGCGCGATCAAATCAGTACGGTGCGCACCATCATCTCGGACCCCGCAGACAACACCTCGGGACCGTCGGCTCCGCTGCTGCCCGTTTTCCGCGCAAGGCTCGATCAGCGACCGCCGCGCGCACATGATGCAACCCGATCGCGTGGCAGAGATAGGGCACGTTGCGCCGCGATTGAGGTGGGTTTGGCTTGCGCAGGCGGATCATCGAAGATCTGTATGCGCTGATGGGAGGCGGGCCTGCGAGCTCGAACCGACAATACTAAATGAGCAGGCTGTCTCCTGATCGTTGCGTATCTACACGCTCGGTCCAGCGAGACGCTTTCACGATCATGCGTCCTTAGTACCTTGCGTTCCCAAGGACTCGTCGTATGCGAAAATCATACTCGTCGACAATTTCCTGATTGCCACAGTCGAGCCCGCAAATCACGGAGGTGGCTATGTCCCTGTGCAGTGCCACCTGAATGTTATCTCGTGATCGAGAAGATCCGCGATGGTCACCAGGTCGTCGACACCTTTCATACTACCGACCCAGAGCATCGCGGTGATTAAACGCAAGCATGTGAAGTAGCCTCGGACGCAGCCCCCCCCCAAGATGGTGGGTATCTCCATCCAAAAGCATGGACTAAGATGAATTTCGAAACAACAAAGCCGGTCGTCGAGAAAAACACTCCTTGAAGGCGTGTGTGATGCGGGGATCGCTTTCAGCATATCGACGGTCCAACACCCGACAAGCTCGAGATCGTGGAAGAAGTCGGTCAGGCGATGACGCCGCTACTCGGGTACGATCATCGCCAGCCTTAATCCCGAGTTGCATGACGTGCTGCCTTGAACACATCACAACAACATGCACGAGCACCGTCATGACCTTATCCCCTCCCGACGCGCGAACGAAACTCGTCATTTCTGCTCTGACCATTGCTGCGTTCGCTATTGGCCTGGACACGTTTGTCATCATTGGAGCGCTCGATCTAATCTCTCGCGACCTTGCAATTTCAACCGGCACGGCGGGTTCGATCATCTCGATTTACGCGCTCTGCTACGCGGTCTTCGCTCCGCTGAATGCCTGGATATTCAAGGCCATGAGCGGCCGCAATGTTCCGATTCTGTCTGTTTCAATCTTCATCATCGGTAACCTGATCTGCGCGATCGCTCCGAACTTCCTTACCCTTGCCGCAGGTCGCGTCATTGCGGCCTACGGCGCGGCGATGTTCACCCCGACGGCGACCGCGCTGGCCGCGGAGCTGATGCCGCCAGGGCGCAAAGGGTTCGCGTTGTCCCTCATCTGTGGCGGCATGACTGTTTCGCAGGTTGCGGGCGTTCCAGCCACAAGCTGGATCGCAGATGCTATCGGCTGGCGCTTCTCATTCGGCTTCGTCGTCATTGCCGGGCTTCTCGCATTGGTAATCCTCGCCCCGATGATGTCCGCAATAGCTGCCAAGGCGCCGGAGCGCGGAAACGGCCCGATCTCGCAAGGCCTCTCAAAGAGCATCTACGGTATCCTTTCGGTGACGCTATTCATCGTCGTTTCCGAATTCATTGTTTACTCCTATGTGAGCGTCTTGATCATCGGTTCTCTGCCTGCCGGGGTGCCGCTGCTTTCGGCCGCGCTCTTCGCCTACGGTTTCGGAGCCGTGATCGGAAACGCTGCGTGCGGCGTGCTGACAGACCGTTTTGGCCCGTATAGAGTTCTCATCGCGGTTGCAGGCGCACAACTCATCTTACTCGTAGGTTTGGTTGCATTCAGACAGCATGGAGCCCTCACCGTGCTCATCGCCTTCTTTTGGGGTACCGCGAGCTACATGTATCTCGTCCCGATCCAGCACCGGCTTCTCGGTCTGGCCGGAGATCGTTCGAAGCTTGGTGCTGGCAATGAACAGCTCGACCACGTTCGCGGGGATCGCCACGGGCGCTTTTGTCGGCGGCATCCTTGTTGAGGCTAGCGGCGTCGCGTCTCTGGCCGCGGCATCGCTCCTGATTGGTCTTACCGGCATTGGGCTGGCTGTTGCCTTCATGCGTGATGGAGTACCTGCAGAAGCCGCGACCGCAGGATGTCCGAGGTGATATCGGTCAACGATCGAGTTATCGGCTGACCTGTCGGAGCCGCGCACTCGCCAATCGATGTCCTTGAGCGAGCGCACTTACCTGAGGTGGAATGCGTTCGCGGGCTTAACGCCAATTCATTAACGGCGATACTCAGACACGGCCGGATCAGCGGCGTCCGGCGCAAACATATTCAGCTTATCACTCGAATCCGCCAGATCATCGAAGTAAGCAACCTTAGCATCGTGGTCCGCCAAAGGTAGTTCATTAAGCAGCTAAGCTTCGTGAGAATCGACCGAACTTGGTTGAGCCCGTAGAGCTAGACTATCGTGCAACGTCTACCAGCAGCGCGCTTTTGGAAACGCGTCGCGGGACCATGATTTGCCGTCATCTTGTCCCGCCCAGCGCCCCAGCGAATCCATGTTGCGGACGTTCAACAGCAAGGGGCCCGAGCACCAACCGCGGGCTGCGTGGCCAGCGCCGCCATTGCAGCGAGCTCACGTTCGAGATAGTAAACCCCAGCTTCACTCCCCGGGATCGCCGATCATCCATGATTCGTCACATCGTGTTCTTCACCGCCAAGGACCAAGCTCAGATTGAGGGCATAATCGAAGGTCTATCGATCCTCACGAAAATTCCACATCCACGTCGGCTGGAGATTGCCCGCAATCGCAAGAGCGACCCACTCGGGAACGATATCGATGTCATCGTTTATGGTGAATTCGATAGCGACGCCGAACTCGCAGCTTACAAGGGGCATCCTTTATACCAGGAATCAATCAGGCGTGTGCGCCCTCTTCGAGAGCTACGGTTCGCGGCGGACTATAATGTCTAATGGATGCGGGCTCCTGAAAGACGGCTGGGCCAAAGCACGATGCGGGCGTCACAAAATGGCGCTCAAACAGTAGCTTTGCGGTCGTCGGGCGAAGGGGCAAGTTCGAAATTTAGCCAGTTCGTTGCTCTGACGAGGGGCCTCCTGAGGAAGTTCTGCGACAAAACAAGAAAAACCTCCAAATATATGCATGGCGACTTCGTCTCGGCTGATTTTCCTCCTCTAAGCTCGTTAGGCTCACAAACAGCTGGCCTGTGCCAGCTCCAGGAGCAAGACGGAGCCGTGAGCCGCAGGGCACAGACAATCCGTGATCGACGCCGGTTGCAGTGAGAACGTGAAGGCAGCTTCACCGGGGACATTCGGCCCGGACTTCGCTTTTCAAGGGCGCTCAGTGAACGCAACCGAGCTCGGAAAGACAGATTGATCGCGCTTTCCTTCAGATGCGGGGCGGCCGCTAGGGGACCGCGCCTGCAGATAAAGCAATTGGCAAAAAGCGCCTGGCGGAACAACTCTCAATAGAGCAGAACAGCTGGTTCTCAAATGCATGTCCGCGAACTTCGATGGATCGAACCTGCCGTTGCTATGCGGCGCCTGGGAAATCAACCGAACCTGACTTTTTTGGATAGCGCCGCCAGGAGCGAGTTGGGACGCTACTCATATGTTACCTGTGATCCATTCAGCAGTTACATGGTCAACAATGGACAAGCGAGTTGCAACGGCCTCGCTCTTGCGGGCAATGCGTGGGAAGCTCTCCGCAGTCTCCTCGCTAGATATCCGCAACAGAACCGAACAGATCTCCCTCCCTTTCAGGGAGGTGCAGCCGGCTATTGGGGCTACGACCTAAACAGGACACTCGAGCGATTGCCGGCACCTGCAATTGCCGGTCGCGCGTTACCCGAGTGTGTCCTGCATTTCTATGACGTCGTCATCAGCTTCGACCATCGGGATCACAAGTGCTGGATCGTTTCTACTGGATGGCCCACTCAGGAGCCTGCGCCTCGACTTGAACGCGCACGCCGTCGCGCCGATCAGTTCGCCGCCTTGCTTGACGTGCCGACGCCAGCTCTAAAGGAACTCCCTGGCACATCAGGCGCATGGCAGTCCAACTTCAGCCTGGACGGCTACATCGCGGCCATACAGCGCGTCATCGACCTCATTTTAGCCGGAGACCTCTTCCAGGCGAACATCGCGCAACGCTTCACTGCGAGGATGCCGACCTCATTCGACCCGATTAGCTTTTACTGCCGGCTGCGGTCCCTCAATCCGGCCCCGTTTGCGGCCCTGTTGCGCTATGGCGAGCTCACCATTGCCTCAAGTTCACCGGAACGTTTCCTCAAGCTAGACGCACGAAATGTCGAAACACGCCCCATCAAGGGCACGATAGCGCGAAGCAATGATTTAGCGGAGGACCAGCACCGCGCGCAGGTCCTAGTCGCGTCCGAAAAGGACCGCGCCGAAAACTGCATGATTGTCGATCTTCTGCGCAATGATCTGTCGCGAGTTTGCACGCCGCACTCGATCGAAGTTGCAGGGCTGTGCATCCTCGAAACCCACGCATCTGTGCACCACCTCATCTCGATTGTCACAGGTGAACTTTCAGTGGGCCAAGACGCCATCACGCTGCTGCGAGCGTGCTTCCCAGGCGGCTCGATCACGGGGGCGCCAAAGGTGCGATCGATGGAGATCATCACGGAAATCGAGCGAGTGGCTCGACAGATCTATTGCGGGGCAATCGGCTTCATCGGTTTTAACGGGTATATGGATACCAACATCGCGATCCGCACGGTGACTATTGATGGCGATCAAGCCGTGTTTCATACAGGAGGCGGGATAACGGCGATGTCGGATCCGCAGGCCGAGTACGCTGAGACGCTCGCGAAGGCTCAGCGAATCTTTGAAGCTTTTGGCGCTGAAGTACCTGGTCCGCTGTGATCCTCATTATCGATAACTACGACTCCTTCGTCTTCAACATCGGCCGGTACTTTCAGAGGCTAGGCGAGTCAACCGAGGTTGTTAGGAACGACGCGATCAGCGTCGCTGACGTGATCAAGCTCAATCCCCGCGCAATCGTTATCTCGCCTGGTCCCTGCACTCCAAGCGAGGCGGGAATATCTGTGGCCGTTATTCGCGAGCTTTCGGGACTCATCCCGATTCTCGGGATTTGCCTCGGGCATCAATGTATTGGGCGCGTTTTCGGCGGACGAGTGACTCGAGCATTACGCCCCATGCATGGGCGATCCTCTCGCATAATGCATGAAGGGGGGCCGTTATTTAAGGGACTGCCTTCCCCACTTTCCGTCGGTCGTTATCATTCGCTTGTGATCACGCTCGACCCGGCCTCCGCACCCCACCTCATGGTGACAGCGCGGTCCGAGGAAGGCGAGATCATGGCTCTCGCACATCGCTATCAACCAACTTACGGCGTGCAGTTTCATCCGGAATCGATACTCACCGAATGCGGGTCTCTGCTGCTCAACAATTTCTTGCGGCTCGCAGCCACTCGTTGAACCGAGGATGTAGGCCAATCGACAAGAGCAGGCAGCTGAACATCCTCAGGAACGCCGAGGCAGCCAAGCTTCAGCGCTCGTCGGGAGAACGGAATGAAAAACGAAACGAGACGAGGCGTATCGGCGCTGCGACCGTGGATGTCCTTCTCTCTGTGCCATAGAACTCGGGATATGCTTGAGCGCCTCGCCTGCAACGAGCGCGGCGCCAGAGTGGTAAGTTCCGCTGGATGTGCGACCAACAGAATGCAAGCTGAACGTCACCCCACTCGGCGAGTTTGCCATCACTGTAGCAGTCGACCCGGAGGATCCCATTTATCCTGCCGGATGGACGATGGTCGGTCGCTTTTGCGATCGGAGCATAGACATAGACGCCCCGGCGGACCGCGCGGCTCCATGGCGGTCGTCCGCAGCATAGGCCCGAAGCCACTTGAGCTCGGCGGTCTATCGGCTGGTGTGACTTTTAAGAATTGGGTCTGCTGCCTCACTACAGATCAAACGCGGAGAAAGGCGTGAAAAATCCCGCGCAGGTGCGGCGCCAGGCAAGATCCGATTGCTTTGTAAGACAGCGGGCGCGGTGTTTGCTGTAAGCGCCCTTCCGAACACACAGGCTTGAGACGGTAGCTCATCTTTTTCGTTGGTGAAGTGCCAGCCGGCAAGTGGCCGATTTTTGGTATCGATTACAGCCTTGTTCGCAGGCGCCTGACTGGAGGGATCGATCGCATCGATCCCTTAAAGCAGCGGCAGAGCCAAAGCCATTGGACATTCTCAGTATGCCCGGCCTCCGTGTTGACTGCCAGAACTCGTAGGAGAACCCGGTTCAGGTTTTGACGTATCCTGCAGCCGAACTCTACGGTGGCCGCGCGGCCAGAGCCACCACCTATGGACCGCAGGCAGTCGATCCGATGTCGACACCACCTATTCCTTGAGAGCCGTCATGCAAGCTACCGTCACAACTGCGATAACGACTTGGAAGCCGGCGACCGCTATTGGGGACTCAACTGACGAACCTGAACCACCAGGTCGCGGATGAGACATGATGACTCAGCTCTTGGAGCCTCCTCGGCCGGGCTCGGTACCGCTGATTGTGGTTGGCAGGAACCGGCGCGGTAACTGGGTAGCCCGCGAACTAGGGGGCTCTTTTGGCGGCCTTTTTGTCAGCCGCGCCCAAGCTTTGAAATATGCTCTTGTCGAGAACGGCCACCATCCAGAGAGCATCATCGAGGTGACACGCGAGATTGAACTCGATATTCGGACCAACTCACGAACTAGATGAAGCGCATAGGCCGCCGAGTATCGTTCATGTCATTGAAATTGTCCGGCCTTGGCCTCGTGATAGCCTGAGGAGCAGCGGCCTCCGGTTACTCATTCACGAACGAATATAGACGGCTTCGAGGCGAGCTCGCTGCGAATCGGGCGGCCCGCTTCCTGCACGTTCTACCAACTCTCGATCGTTTGTGCCCGACACAGTCAGTTCAACACCGTGGGCAAAGTGCGCGCTTGCGAGCTTTGGTCCTCCCATCGTGAGAGGGCGCGAGGAATGAACAAGGCAATCGCTGCTGATCGAAGAGAGGACGCAGGACGGAAGTATTATCTCTTTCTGCCTGCCCACCGGGACATTGCAGCTGCCTAGAGTGGTCGATTCAAAGTAAAGAGCGCCGGACAGGTTCCTGGTGTCGCCCGGCAATAGCCACATCTGACGGTACCTCACCCGCCCGCCCAGGCGTTACGAGATCTCCTCAATGCCGGACGGGCTGCCTGCATATTGTCGATTCGCGCGAAGGTAAGCGCGTCATAGCTGTTCACAAAACCACGACAGCACGACCTTTACCTGTCTAACGATTGAGGGCTGCATAAAACGCCCATGCTCTTACGCTGCTTACGTGGGCCTCAAGGGCCTTGACTCACGAGTCTCCCCGCGTTTAATTACGGAGAAAAACAATCAGAGATAGTACTTCTTTGGGACCTCTCTGCCGGTCCTGCAAGTCGTCAGCAAATGTCGCGCGGGCTACATCTTGCGAATCTTTTTCTGCGCTGATGCAGGGCTGACGGCCAATCTAACCTCCTCTGAAGGGCATTCGCACTGCGCCGGCTCATTCATCAAACCTGCAACTCCATTCCTTGATTGAGGGCCCCTCGCAATCAGCATCTTTGCCTTGGGCTGACGGGCGTTTGCGCAAATCGGAAGCGCAATCGAACGGCTGCCGAGCAGCGGAACGGCTGGGCTCCGGTCACCGCCTCGAAACCTGCGTCGCTACAAATTGACAGAGGCACGGTTGCCATGACCGCGCTGGCGCGGACTACCCAGTTTCGATGACACATATCGAAGAATTCGATTGAAACCTCCAATTAGTGCGACGCTTTTTTAGGCGGGTTATAGCCAGTGGTTTGATCGCCATCAAAATGGCTGCCTGCGCGCATGAGAGCTCGCGCGCTTGTGGCTTACAATCTGCGGCGGATTCGCGTCCAGCGCGGTATTTCGCAGGAGCAACTGGCCTACGATGCAGGTGTTGATCGCTCCTATATGGGCGGTCTTGAGCGTCAACAGGCGAACCCGACAATCGATCTTCTCGATCGCCTGGCCGAGACGCTTGGGGTTGCTGTTTCCGAGCTGTTTGTTCGGCCATCCAAGGGTGCACCCCCACCGGCTACCTTACGTAAAGGTCGCAAGCCGAAGGCGGCTCGCCGCAAAAGGACTTAGTCACGCTAACAGCACCGATCTGTGATGCAGATCTTGCTCGACACAGGACCAATACCAGTAACGCTCCCAAGAGGATTTTATGCGTAGGCGGCCCTTCACACGCGGCAATCCCGCTTGGGTTATCGACTAATGTGATGGATGGTTCATTCTGGCGCTGGAGCAGACAGTGACAGCTCAAGACGATGAGGCTCCTTTAAATGCCATCCGCGCTTTTGTGACCGTCGCGCGCGAAGGCAGTGTCACACGCGCGGCCACGACTTTGGGCACAACGCAGAGTTCTGTCAGCCGCTATCTGTCCGTACTGCGAGACTATCTAGGTGCTGATCTCATCGAGCGGCGGGGGCGGCGCAGTGATTTGACGGAGTTTGGGAGGCTATTCGCAAACGCAGTCTCTGAACCGCTCGAGACAGTCGGATTCACTGCCAAGAGAATGCGGCGGCGGGCGGCCGCTGAAACCAATCGGATTGTCGTCCGCACATCATTATCGACTTTTGCTTCTTCGCTTCTGATTCCAAATCTGCAGGAGTTCTCTGCTGAAGCGGGAGGGGTTATCGTTGACATCGTCAGCTCGCTATCGCCGCCAACATCTTCCGATAACTTTGATATTTTGATTACGCGCGATCTTTCCGTCATCGAATCCGCCGACAGTTGGGAGATCTACAAGGAGGAGCTGGTATGCGTCGGCCCGCCAAATCTGGTCGCGGGAAGAGACCTTTCAATCGTTCGATCAACGCCGATTCTGAACATCACATCACGTCCCGATATCCTGCCGACATGGCTGAGGGCCATGAGTCTGTCCCCAAACGACGTACGAGCGGGCGCGCGGTACGATCATAATTATCTCGCTCTGCCGGCAGTCATGACAGGGAAATGCCTTCTTGTAGCACCGGAAATCATTGTCACTGATCTGGTGCGAGGGGGCGCTTTGCAAATCATCCCCGGCTCACGCACTCCAAGTGGCATGCATTATCGCGCTTATGCCGTGGATCGCAGCCAGCATCCTGAGATCGCTCGTTCTTTTTGCCGATGGGTGGCTCGTCTTTGCAAGAAGGTACCTCTTCGGCAGACTACCTGACGCCTGCCAAGCCCCTCTCAATCTGATACAGCGGAGATCAACGTATTGCTTGCTACTTGACGTTGAGAGCAGTGTACGCATACGACGAGGACCGCCTGATTGACGTACGCGCGCGGGCTCAGTGAGCTCTATGATCGGTTGGGTGAAGGTCAGGCGGCCTGCTGACCGGCAGGCTTATCGGCTTGGCGCAGGAGCTTCCATTCCCAGGGCAGCAGTTCGTGCAGCCGCGACGTGGGAAGATCGGCGATCCGGGCAAAGACGTCGGCGAGCCAGGCCTTGGGATCGACGTCGTTGAGGCGACAGGTCGTGATCATCGTCAGCATGATAGCGGCACGGTCGGCGCCACGCTGGCTACCAGCGAAGGTCCAGTTGCGCCTTCCCAAGGCAATGCCTCTCAATGCACGTTCAGCGCAATTGTTGGTCAAGCAGATCCTGCCATCGTCGAGGAAACGGGCGAAGTCGTCCCAGCGCCTGAGCATGTAGTTCATGGGCTTCAGGACCTCGGCGGAGCGCGAGAGGGTTTCTCGCTCGCGCAGCAGCCAGGCGTGCATGTCGTCGAGCAGCGGCTTGCTCCGCTCCTGGCGCACGGCGCGCCGCTCGTTGGCACTACGGCCGTTGATGGCGCGCTCGATCTCGAACAGGGCGTCAAGACGCCTGACCGCCTCTAGCGCGATCGGGGAGACCGGTTTGCCCTTGCGGCCTTCCCGTGCGGTTTTCTCGATGTCGGCCAGCTCGAAGAAGCCTCGCCGCGCATGGGCCAGGCAAAATGCCGGCGTGATCGGCATCGCTTTCCTTTTTGGGTCGAACAACGGCTCGAAGCCGCCATAGCAATCCGCCTGCAGGATGCCGGCGAAGGCGGCCAGATGCTTCTGGGGATGTTCGCCCCGTCGGTCGCCTGAGGCATAATAGACCGCCGCCGGCGGCGCAGGCCCGGCGAACGGCCGGTCATCCCGCACATAGGTCCAGATCCGGCCGGTCGTGCACTTGCCCTTCGCCAGGATGCGGATGGTGGTGTCGTCGCCATGAAGGCGCTCGGCCGCGCGCACATGACGCTCAATCAGCTGGAACAGCGGCATGACAGCGAAGGTTCCGTGGCCCACCTGGTCGGCCAGTGTCGACAACGGCAGGTCCATCCGCTCGGCCTTGAAGCGCACACTCTGACGATTGAGCGGGATATGCATGCCGAACTTGTCGAACAGGATCGTCGCCAGCAATTGCGGACCGATGAAGCCGCGCGGCGTGGCATGGAACGGTGCCGGCGGCTGGCTGATCTTCTCGCAATCGCGGCAGGTGAACTTCTCGCGCACCGTCTCGATCACCTTGAAGCGACGCGGGATCTCCTCCAGCGTCTTGGTGACATCCTCTCCGACCTTCGCCAGCCGAGATCCACCGCAGCAGGCGCAGCTCGTTGGAGCCTCAATGACGACGCGCTCGTGTTCGATGTCGTCCGGCCATGGCTGGCGAACCGGCCGCTTGCGCATGAAGGGGCGGACGTTCTGCGTCTTCGCCGCTGCGGCCTGCGCGGCAAGCTCATCCTCGCTCGCCGTGGTGACGAGTTCTTCGAGCTCCAATTCCAGCTGCTCGATCAGCCGCGCCGTGCGCTCGGATCGCTGCCCGTGCAGTTCGCGTTTGAGCTTCTCGATCCGCAGTTCGAGATGCGCGATCAGCGCCGCGTTATCCGACAGCTCCGCCTGCGCGCTGGCAGCCATCGCCTCGGCTCGCAGCCGCGCCTCACGCTCGGCTTGCAGCGCTGCCAAGGCACTGACGAGATCCGACGGGAGGTCGTCCGGCTTCGATATCATGAAGCCATTGAATCAGATCGAGCAGCAGATTCAAACCCAAAACGGTTATCCGACCCGCGTCGGACGCTGGGTTTCTTGCGGATTGCGCCAATCGATCCCGGACAGCAGATAGCTTAACTGCGCCGGCGAGATCGTTACCGATTCACCTGCAACCGATGGCCAGATGAACTTTCCTCTCTCGAGTTTTTTTGTGAACAAGCAGGCTCCCTGGCCATCGTGCCAGATCGCCTTCACGAGATCGCTGCGGCGACCGCGGAAGACGAACAGATGACCGCTGAGCGGGTCTTTGTGTAGCACCTCCTGCACTTGGAGGGCCAGCGACGGAAAGCCTCTGCGCATATCCGTGTAGCCAGTCGCGAGCCACACTCGCACATTCCCCGGTATAGCAATCATCGGCGTCCAAGCACATCGAGAACCCGCGACAGCGCCTCCGGATCGACGTGCGCATCCACCCGGATGCACCGTCGGTTGCCGAGATCGATCTCTATCAATCCAGTACGCGCGGCTGCCACCGAGCGAACTCGGCCGTCAACGGTATGCAAAAGCTTCGGAGCTTCCTCAGCGGAGGCCGCTACGGCGGCGATCTGCACCGGCGTAAAAGACGGTACAACTTGTTCCGATGTCCGTGCTTGTCGACGCCAGGTAAACACCAGGCTGGCCGCTACTCCGTTGCGACGCGCAACCTCGGTTACCTTCGCGCCCGGTGCCAGCGTCTCCTCGACAATCCGTGCCTTGTCGTCCTGCGACCAGCGCCGCCGCCGCTCCAGCCCGCCCAAAACCTCGACCCGCATCGCCTGATGACCTTAAAGCTAGACCTAAGGTCACACGCTTCGCGAATTACCACCCGTCATGCAAGACGGCCCTCGTCGGAGGCGTACAGAGCAGTCAACTTGAGGAACCATCCAGGCAGATTCGTCAAACCCTTGCGAAGCGAGCGTCTGTCTGTTGCAGCAATCCCGACGCCAAAACAGCTAAGAGATCGCTACGCAAAGATCGCATTATACCGCGATCATGCCATAATCAGCAGAGGATTTGTCGTTAGAACGCAGGTATGCCATTGATCTTCTAAGAGCTCATGAACTGTCATTCCTTCGCCTGCCCTTGCGGAATAATGCGCGGCAGCGAAAGCTCATTAGACGCCGGCCCAGCTTAACAAGCCGAATGGTTCGGCTGCGCAGGTCGTCTGTTTTCCACCCTGGGCCCGCAATACGATCGCTTCCAAACAAGCCCTGCCCGATTTGACGATAGCTATTTCCTTGCTGCCATCCATCCAGTGCACGCAGCGCGAGGATCAGTTGACGCTGCTTTAAAGCCGGCAAAGCTAGATGGTGCGTTCCGAGCGGCCGATGCTCAAGCGAGCGCCACAATCGGCTTGCGGCGTTCAACCGAAGCTCGAAATGCGCGTCGAGAGGCAGATCGAGCACGACAGCAGACCCGCTCGGCGGAAGCTTGCTAAGCCAAAGGCGATGTTTCGCGCCCCCGAGCGGCAAGATTGCATGCCATCCATCCGGCGCGCGACGAAGCTCGCCACCCGGCAGGTTGGCCAAATCGAGCTGGTGGCTTTCCGGCGACAGGCACCGGGCTAACCGCACATGAAGCACAGTCGGCAAAACTTCGGGCGCCCAGAAGACTGCTTGCTTGTCGAAGGTCTTTTGTGGATCAGCTGGAAAACGAGAGCCCCCACTTGCTTCGGAACTCGCCCGCCGCTGCGCTTGAACGTCCGCGGCGAGATAGCCGCCTATAATCCTCTTGGTAGTCGCGATCCCGGCGCAGCCACTCCCAGGCCAGGTCGGCAGCTTCTGCCCTTTTGAGGCCGATGTACGCTTCCTCAGATCTCCAGTCAGTATCCGGCATGCACCATTCCCGCACAATCTTCACCCACGGCGAAATGCAGCCGATGATTGTGGCCCTTTCCGGCTTCGTGCGTACCGCGTGCGCGCCTTTGCACGCACTTACTTGATGAATTTATCCACTTTTGCGATAGCTCTGGAATTCCGCGGATCCTGACATCCGCGGTATTCATTGCTTGGGCCAGCCGCCACGCAGCAGATCGCGATAGCCAAAGTCAGCTCAGATCACGGCATTCCTGGGTCTCGCCGAGACCTATGTCATGCGCCTGACAGTGCAAACAGACTGCGCAGCTATTACATCGGTCTATTGAACGCTTCTATCGCGTCTAGCAAGTCTTGATGGCTGTCGAGAAAGCCTGCAAATACATCTACGATCAATTCAGCGTCGGCGCGAGTCATCGGCGTCGAGAGCGACGCAGCTGCACCATGCGGCAGGATAATGCCATTGTCCGCAAAGAAGCGCGTGAGCTGCTTCATTAGGGTTGCTCCTGCAGGGGTGGGATAGATCTCGCGATAGTCATTCGGAGTTTTTGCGCACGGATGAAGTCGAAAGAGGGAGGCCGCCCCGGTCACGCAGAGGGGCGCATTCCGGATTGAGATGGCCCGCCCAATCCCGTCACGGACAATATCCCCCAGTGTCTCGAGATGTGCAAAGGCCACGTGATCTAAATGCCTCATTGCGGCGAGCCCCGCTGTCATAGATAGAGGATTGGCAGAAAACGTGCCGCCTTGCGGAAGCAGCGGCCGCCCCGCTGACCCGTCAAAGACTTTCATCACGTCCTCGCGGCCGCCGATTGCTCCAATTGGCAACCCGCCCCCGATGATTTTGCCCATCGTGACGAGGTCCGGAACTAGACCGTAACGGGCGGAAGCACCATGAAAACTCTGCCTAAGATTTAGGACCTCATCGGAAATCACCAGAATGCCGTTGGCACGGCTTGCTTCGTGCACTGCAGCAATGAATTCCGGCTTCGGCGCCACGAGACCGCCGCGGCTCGGCATCGGATCCACAATGATTGCGGCGAGATGGTCAGCATGCAGCGACATCAACCGGCGCACGCTTTCAACATCATTGAAGCGTAGCACAACAACTTCGTCGAGCACACTCGTGGGCATCCCACGATAGAACGCAGTAGACTGGGGTGCAATTGGATCACCCCAATTGGCCGGAGTCGCCGCTTGACTGACCTCGACCCAGTCGTATGCCCCATGATAAGCGCCCTCGAGCTTGGCAATTTTGGAACGACCCGTGAAGGCCCGCGCAGCCTTAATCGCAAACAGCACGGCCTCGGTCCCCGTATTGACGAACCGAACACGGTCAATCGCCGGAACGCGGCGGCAAAGTAGTTCGGCCAGCTCGATTTCGCTCTCCGTTGGATTTGCGAAGCAACTGCCGCGCTGGAGTTGACTGGTTAGCGCTTCCACCACAGGCTCGAAGGCATGGCCATGAATCAATGTGGTGAAGTTGCAATTGAGGTCGACAAACCGGCGGCCGTCGACATCGAAAAGATAACTGCCGATCCCGCGCTCAACGTAAAGTGGAGTCGGATCTCGATCAATGGTTACTCGTGACGTTCCATCAGGGAACACCAGCCATGCCCGGTCAAAGTTGTCCTTGGACTTCTGCCCAACGCCCATTTCGGCCGCCATATTGAAACCTGCAAGCTCCTGGTGCGCGGCACCATTTTCGATTTCTTCGGGATTTGTGCTGGGCGGGTCCAGCTATACCTTTCACCCAGCAACCACTTGCTGGCCCCGCGAATCGCGCCTGCTATGGGGACACGGCGTTGCTCTGGAATTAAATCGACGGCAAATACTTGGACCTGCAAGTCTGACCAAAAGCAAATTGGCTGCATCTCGAGCCGATCCGTGACTTTCGCTCGCGCTTTCATCTGAGCATCTTAGTAGGCCTGTTTGTAATGAGGCCGCTGGCCGGAGCGCTCGCGCATTCCCCAATGGCCGGTTTGGCTCCTTGGTGATAGCAGTGTCGACCTGCCGCGTCTCCGTACAGGCAATGCCAAGCCTCTCAGATGCCGCATCATGGCCGGTAGGCCGAATTTCAAATTACGTACACACTAAAAATGGATTGAGCCACTACCTACTCTGGTGAGAGTAGTGGTGCCTTTTGCTAATCGAGAACTCGCCGCGTATTAGGCTCCACATCGCAATATGCAGAGAGAATGCAGCTATTCGTCTTCGTCAGCAGCAGTAGGCAACTTACTAAGAGTTTCGGGCTTGAAATAGACGCTTCTGTGCGTCGGTGGACGGCGACCAAGCAGGTAATGTTCCCCGCCTTACCAGTGTTCATATTCGCTCGAATCAGAAACGGTCTAGATCGACGGGAACCTCGTCGTCATCACCCGTAGCGCACGCGGTTTCGGAGCCGCACTGCACGCGGCTCAGTGTATGATTCGGGCTCTGAAGTGCGGCGGTTCGGTAGCATCAAGCGCCCAGCGCGTCGTTCCGCACCGCTGAAATCGCGTCATCGTCCCGATAGAGTTGATTTTTTAGTTCGACGCCGCGCTCCTCGCGTTTGCGAGCTCTGCTTCCGATACCATCTTCGTACCGACGATCCGCTCCCTAGCCAAGTGCGCGATCTCGGCGTCGGAAAGACCCAGAAGCCCTGACAGGATCTCATTGTTGTGTTGTCCAAGGGTCGGTGCCGGCGCGCGAATTGCATATGGTGCTTCACCGTCCCGAATCGGCATTGACGGCTGCGGATGCAAGCCAATGAAAGCGCGTTCGACCTCCTGCAGATACCCGCGCGACCTGAGATGCGGATCGTTGAGCAGGTCGATCGGCAGGCGGGCGACGCCGGCAGCAACTTTTGCAGCCTGCAACTCGGACATAGCCTGATCGGGATCGCGGGTGAGCGTCCAGGATTCGATGCTGCTCTCAATGACATCCTCAATGCCGCGGCGCTGTTCGGCAGAGCTGAGCGAACTGTTCATGGCCCAGTCGGACCGCCCAATAAGGGCGGCAAGTCTCTGCCACATGCTCGCGTCCGTCGCGGCTACCACAATCCAGTTGTCCTCGCCCGAACATCGGAAGCAGCCATGCGGAACGAATTGCGGATGTCGATTTCCGTATCTTACCGGCGGTGTGCCCGCTATCGAATGAACTGTAATCCATGGCGCCGCAAAGGGCATCATGCATTCGACCTGGGCAAGATCAATGAACTGGCCCTGCCCGACACTACGGGCGTGAATAAGGGCAACCAGAACCGCAGCACAGCCGTTCAACCCGCCGACAGCATCCCCGAAGGCGATATGGCTCATCACCGGCGGTCCGCCGGCCTTTCCGATCACGCTCGGCAGTCCCGATCCCTGCTCGAGAGTAGAGCCGTAGGCGCGGCAATTGCGACGCACGCCTTTCGTGCCAAAGGCTGACATCGACATCATCACGAGGCGGGGGTTGAGCTTTCTGAGCACGTCATAGCCAAGCCCGAGCTTCGGCAGCACGTCGGCCGAATAATTATCGACGACAATGTCGGCTCTCGCCGCGAGCCGTTTTGCAAGCGTGCGGCCCTGTCGCCGCGTCAGGTCTAGTGTAATGCCACGCTTGTTGCGATTCGCCATGCAGAATCGCGCCGTTTTCTCGTACATACGATCCTCGATGTAAGCAGGCCGTCGATCAACGCCGCGCCACCAGTCTGGATACTGGATAGCTTCTATCTTGATGACGTCCGCACCGAGATCAGCCAGCGTGCGCGTACACAACGGACCTGCCCACCCCATCGAGAAATCGATGACGCGAACTCCCCGCAGTGGGGGTCCGCCAGCATCAATGCAGTCGGAAGCGATCGTCGTAGTGTCCGTGAGATTTTGACGGCTCTTCGAAATCGTCTGCTGCTCGCCAGGAACCGGAACCTTGCCGCCCCGGCGCGGCGGAGTCGATGTCAGCCTCTGCATTGAGCCGACCGTCAAGCCCTCTTCTTGGTCCAGCAGGACGGGTACAATCGCGCCGCGCTCTTTCATCTGCGCGTCCACCATTAGATCGGACACTTCGGGTACGGGCACGATTGGGATCTTACGCTTCAATCCCTCGACAAACCACTCCTGCGCAGTCCGCGTCTTTAGCCTCGGGATGAACTGTCGTTCGATCTGCTCCATGTACTGAAGACGATCGGCACCGAGGACCATAGCCGGATCGTCCCGCAGTTTGGACAGGCTGAGCATATCGCAGAATGCGCGCCATTGGGCCGGGGTTATTGTTGTAATGCCGAGCCATCCCTTCTTGGTTTCGTAAATGCCGACTGGAAAGTTCGGCCAGAAGCGATTGATGCCAATGCGGCGCATGACGGGGCCGCGCTGGTACGCCTCGAACATCTGATACTCGCTGAGAGCAAGGCTCGCTTCAAAGATACTGAGCGACCACGACCAGTTTCTCCCTACGCCCCGCATTCCCGCAACTGCTGACGAAGCCGCGGCAATGAAGCCCCACAGACCGGCTAAGATACCACACTGGAAGTCTGGTGCGTGCAATGGCGGGCCCTCCGCCGGTCCCGCCAGTTTGATGAGGCCGGCGAGCGCGCGGATTGTCGAATCCGTTGCGGCGAATCTCGCATAGGGCCCCTCACGACCAAACCAGCTTGCTTCGACGTAGATCAACCCGGGTCGTCGCTGCCGGATCGCCGCGATATCGATGGCCGGGCAGTCTGCGGAATCAATATCGCGGCCATCGACCAAAATGTCGCAATCTTCGATCAATGCCGTTAGCTGCGCGATCGCATTCGGGTCCGTCGCATCCACGACAACGCTTGACTTGTTCAAGTTCAGGAATGCAAACCACCCGCTCTGACCACCGGGCGTGAGTGGCGCGCTGCGGCGAATCGGGTCTCCCGCTGGGCACTCGACCTTCTGAACATTGGCGCCGAAATCCGAAAACAAGCGCGCGCAATAGCTGGCCGCGGCCGAACTGCCAATCTCGAGTACCCGCAAATGCGATAATACCTCCGTAGAGCGCTCCACCTTCCGTATCATCTAATGCTCCCCTGAACGCGCCACCTTATCCATAGGCAAACGCCGGCACTTTCTAACAGGCGCCGACACACGGTGTTTGCGATTGGCAGAAGTGGGGCGGCGCTATTTATCGAACGCATGCAAGTCTTGATCCAAGGCCAGACCCTCACAACGAGCCCGCGACACGCGCCGTGCCGTTGGCAGCAAACCCCGCAGCTTAGACTACGCCGACAACTGCACGTTCAGGAATCCGCGAGGCCGGATCGGGTCAGCATCGGGTCGTCGGCAAACAGAGCGATCTCGCTTGGCTTAGGCAGCGAATTCGCCGCCCGTGATATCGATGGTTGCACCTGTGATAAAGCCGGCCATCGGTGAGGCCAGAAAGGCTGCAACGTGCGCCACCTCTTCAGCAGTTCCAAACCGACCAACCGGGATCCTGCTGAGAGCGGATCGGTTGACCAAGGCCTCGGCGGGCCCAGTCAGATCGCTGAGTACCCGCCCAGGGGCAATACAATTGACTGTAATGCCATGTGGAGCGAGATCCCGCGCAGCAGCGCGGGTCAATCCGACCAATCCCGCTTTGGACGCGGCATAGTGCGGCCCGGCGATCATCGGTATAGCACGGCCCGCGAGCGATCCGATGTTGATAATGCGTCCATTGCCTTTCGCAATCATTGCTGGCGCCAAAAGCCGCATAAGCAAAAATGGGCCGTTGAGATTGACATCGATTACTCGCGCCCATTCATCGAGTGACGTCTGAGAAAGCCAAGGAGCATTCTGCTCCACACGCTTGGGGGAGATGCCAGCATTGTTCACGAGAATCCCTATCTCGTCCCAACGTGCCCGAACGCGGTCGACAAATCCCTCCACCTCCTTGTGTCGTGTTACGTCAATCCTCTCCGCATAGAGCCGATCTTCCGGACAGCGTAGATGAGCAAGCGCCCGCTCTACATGTTCTGCTCTTGTCGCCACGAAAGCGACCTGATAGCCATCATTGAGAAATCGGCGGACGATCTCCAATCCAATCCCGCGTGCCCCTCCGGTCACGAGAGCAACGCGGCTGTTGCTTTGGCCATTGACCTTTGCTGGTTTCAGCATGATCGTAAAGCGGTCGCAAACGACTTAGGGATCGAGTCTATAGCGCATGGACGGGACCGCGACTCAGGACGAGATATCGCCCTTGCTTCAAACTGCAAAGGGGGACTTGGCTTCCAAGTCCACTTGGGCCACAGCGCTTTGCGTGCATAACTTTGAATCCGCGGTAGGCTCACATGCGAGAAGAGAACGTCACAAATTCCACCACAAGGCGTAGCTTGAGCATTCCGGACATAGCAGCGGTGGCGGCTTTCTCGATCTTTCATTGGCGTGCATCGAGTCGGCTGAAACCGCGACAAAAGCGCATCGCTAACTCGCGGCGATCTCGCGCCAGCATCCTCGATGCTGGCTGTCTTCTTGGGCGACACTGACCTAAGACGACGTATCTCGGTCGAGCATAGGCGCGCTCGGAATGTTTATTGGTCGTCGCGAACGGGCCCGCCGAAGATGTTGGTTTCAGTGATCCGGAAATACTCTCGAAGTTCAACAATGAACTGAGTTGTTGACCATCCTGTCTGTCTGCATCCATTAGGCAAGTCCCATGCGCGACAGGACGGCTCAATGTCCTCGTTCGCTGAATCATTGTATCACCTCAGAGGATATGGCTTTCCGGTTACTTCGGCTACTTTCGCCAAGACGCAGTCGCACAGCCGCTCTATATCGCGGGGCTCATGATCAGCCGTAATGCACACCCGAATCCCCGCCCTTCCTTGCGGAACGGTCGGAAAGAACGTAACCGAGGTATAGAAGCCGGCACTCAGAACCTCTTTTGCGATTGCGATCGCCATGGCTTCCGATCCGAGAGCGATCATTCTGATTGGAAATGGATTTCCTTGCTCGGCGGTTGCGACACGACCGTCAAAGGCCTTGATCCGTTGCGCCAATCGCATCTGCCGTTCGCCGAGCTCTTGGGACTGATGAATCTTGCATGAGCCAAGCGCCGCGCCAACCGCCGCTAAATTGGGCGGCACCGAAAACGCATATGGAATAGAGTACCGTCGAAACAGCGCCTCGTGGTCGGCCGTTCCGAGCATCACCATGCCCCCCGATGCGCCGAAGCCCTTGGCCAAAGAGGCTATTATGACGGTACGGTTACCTAACAGTTGCGGAAACTGAGAACGAGCAAATCCTTCGCCTCGGCTTCCGAAGATCGATATGCCATGAGCATCGTCGATATAGAGAAACAGCCCATATCGTTCCTGGAGGTAGCGCAATTCATTTATAGGCGAGTTTCCTCCCATGGAGTATACACCATCACATACGTAGGCGACCATAGGATGTTTGCGGCACAAGCTTTCGAGTGCATCGATGTCGTTATGCGCAATCGTTTCCACCCGCGTTTCGTCAGCGACTACCGGCTTGTGATAGGCAAGAGATATGTGCGCGATGCGGTCGAAAACAACGACCGGCTTCCTTCCGCCGGTCAACTGGCCCGAAGCAAGGAGCGGCATCATGCCTAGATTGGCAAGCATGACAGTGGAACACGCGATCACGCGTGAGCAGAACATCTCCGACAGGGTTGTTTCAAGCTCTGCCAGAAGATCAAAATTGAGCCGCGTCCGTGCGCACGACCAGTGCAACGATTGGTGCGCCTCGATCGCCTCGATCGCGCCAGCGACGATCAACGGATGATTGTCTAAGCCTAGGTATGAACATCGCACGAAATCAATTAGCTCGGGTCGACTGTCAAGTGGCCCGGAGCCCAACACAAAGGCGCGTCCGCTCGTAGAGCGCCCTTGGACAGCCATGAGACCAGCCTCGTGGGCTGCATCGAAATACGGTCGGCTCTTATTGACCATGTAGGCGGTATTCCGATAATGTCCGTTCGGAGAACCGCCACTTGAGAGCGGAGTCCGCTCTTGCACTTCAATCTCCATTTCATCTCCCAAGGATGGCAGCCGGCCCGTTCAATTGGCGCGGCTCCGCCTGAAGTCTCGACTACATCCAGCCGCGGGCAGCTTGATTGGCCTCAGCAAACTTAACCACTGACGAAGACCCTTGCGCAGCTACCAAATCGGACAGGCTTGAGCCCGAGACAATGGTAAAGAAGCGGCCTTGCGGTGTTGCTTACAGAAGCCACGAGCAAGATGGGCTTCATTCGTGGTTCTGACCTAGGCAGCTTTCCATGCAAACCGATCCGGCATCGAGCATCTCTGCTCGTCTCAGGAGATTAGATCGGCTTCACCAAGAGCATAAACACTGACCGGCACTAGGCGTGCCCTCAAATCGGACTGACGCATTCGAGGCCTGCGCTTACAGCCGAGGGTGTGCCGCTCGGGCCCGCGGCCGTTGCGCTCTGAACCGTGAGAACTTTAAGGGGAGGGCGGCGCTTAAAGGGAATACTAATCAGTTCCGGATTCGGATAGAAAAAAAGAAAGCGCCCGGTGGGAAAATCTCAAGCGGTCTACGCAACTCCAGGGTCGATGCCTCCACATCGGTGATCACTAGAGTGACATCTACGATCCTTTCTACGCAGCCCAGGAGATCGGAACTCATTCTCTGCGTCAAGCGCTTGGCTGAAGACGGGGGTCACACGATAGCGGACGAGATGGACGGCGTCGCAGTAAAGGGCTCCATGGCATCGAAGTCAGAGACAGCAACGGCGATCCCGACCAGGCCGTTCTTGAGATCAGGTATCGCAAGATTAGCGTCCTGCCGCCGACCGGAAAGCAGAATCGCTATCCTGCTCTGCCCCCCGAGGGTGATCCATACCGAAAAGCGCGGGACGCCATGAGATCGATCACTGCCCTGCCTGTTGGTTCCCGCGCCGCCCCAATCGAGAACGGCCTTCGAGATGAAAGATCGACGTGTCGAGTAGATCCTCAAATCGGGCACCAAAGCTGAGGAGTCGAAGCTCAGGACCGGCCAGCGTCTATCATCTAATCTCGCTGTATTGCATGGTGAGCTGGCGGGTCTTCCGGATGGCGATGCTCAGCCGTTCCGCCCAAGACGCGTCGCCAACCCTTGACTGCGACTGGAATCTGCGTGCTCGACCGCTTGGTCAACGACAAGAAAAAAGTGAGAGAAAGCCACTCTCGCACTATCGAATCAAGGTCGCCCCCTCGGTGGTTGTCTCGCCCGCGCCAGCGATCCGCTGCCCGCAATACCGTCATGTGCGTGGGTTGTCACGCCTCACCGACATCGCGCTGGGTCCATGGTCGGACGCGACTTTGAGGGTAATTGAAAGCTTCACCGCACAGATAATCATGGTGCGGCGAGACGGCGAGCGGTGACCGCTCACAAGAGCACTCGCAACGTTGCCGCGGAGTGGAAACGCGCCCGGCAACGTGCACGTCATTGGCGGAACACTTGGTGCGTTCGTCACCCAGCAGCCGATGGGACTCAGGTTCGGAATGGCAGCTCAGGAAAGCCGTTGGCGCACTCACTGGCAGCTTGCGCCGGACCGCGTAAGGACGATAACTACAGAGAGCTTGAGCTTACTGCCTAGCGCCGTAAGACTCGCATCGACTTCTTGCACTGTCCAGAGCGTACTGGTTGAGCGGTCGCTTGAGTCCGAGGTTGTCTCGTAGAGTTTGCCCGGAATAGCCGGAGCGGAACTTCCCTAGTCGGCGCAATTCAGGAACAACGAGCTCAACAAAATCCTTGAGTCCAGCCGGAAGGGTCGCAGGCATTACGTTGAATCCATCCGCTGCGCGCTCATCAAACATACGCACCATTACCTTGGCAATTTCGTCCGGCGTTCCAACAACCATGAGTGCGCTTTTGCTGTCTGATATCCGCCGAATTAGCTCTCTCCAGGTGAATTTCTCACGAACGGCTAATTCGAGAAGCATTTTCTGGGTAGTTTGAGTGAAATTTGTTTGCGGTAACGATTCCGGGACCAACGAATCGAGATCCACCGAACGCAGGTCGGTGACAAACCCCAGCAAACGATTTGCCAATCCAATTTGCACGTCGATATGGGTATACGATTGCAGCTTCTGCAGCTTCTCAGATGCTTCTTGTTTCGTTTTCCCGACGATCGGAACAATGCCCGGCATGACTAGCACCTGATCGTCTTCTCGCCCGAGTGCGCGCGCTTTCTCTTTTAGACTTGAGTAGTATCGTTTACCGAGCTCCAAATAAGGGGAGGACGTAAAAACGACCTCGGCGAACTTTGCCGCGAAGTCTGTTCCGGCATCGGATGCGCCAGCCTGAACCAACACAGGATACCCTTGAGGCGGCCTCGCTATATTCAGCGGGCCTCTCACTGATAGGTACTTCCCTTGGTGGTTTAGCAAATGAAGCTTTTTGGGGTTAGCGAAAATGCCACTTTCCTTGTCGCGAACAAAAGCGTCGTCTTCCCATGAGTCCCAAAGACCCCTGACAACTTCTACGAATTCTCCCGCTCTGGCATAGCGCTCGTCATGATCGGGCAGCTCGTCATCGCCAAAATTCGCAGCTTCGAACTTCACTCCCGAAGTGACGATGTTCCAGGCTGCACGTCCTCGCGATAGGTGGTCCAGAGATGCAAACCTACGTGCAAGATGATAGGGCTGATTGTACGTGGTTGTCGCAGTTGCAACCAGGCCGATATTTTGTGTTTTCGATGATAGCGCGGACAACAGCGTGATAGGTTCGAAGCCATCATTTCGACCCACACGAGCTATGTGTTCGTGATCTCCTTCCAATACGCATGGGCTATCGGCGATAAATGCGAAGTGAAATGCCGCATCTTCGGCTAGTCCTACCACGCGAGCATAGTGGTCGATGTTGACTCCGCCATTCGCAGGCACGCTCGGATCGCGCCATGCACCTTCGTGAAATCCCGCCTGTGCGAGAAACAGTCCGAGCTTCATTTGTTCGTTAAGCCGCAATGCCGTATCTCCCTTAGAATTGCCAATTCGGCGCGTACCCTTCGGATCGTAACCATATTGAGGTCAAAGCACGGCCTCAGCACTCGGCAAATTCATACCGGCCAGAGATCGCGACGACTACGCTTCCCCCAGAACCGTTTCTGACGATGTTGCCTCAATTGGGCCAACGCACCATTCTCTAACGCAGGGGGTAGCACCCGACCTACTGACTCGCTCGACGGCCAAGTGATCCGGCTACCGCACGCGCGTGGGCGGTATTGAAGTGGGGCTGTTGGTCGCGTGGACAGTGCACCGAAATTGTCCGATCCGCCGACCGCCAATGATTCCCGTGTTGCATTGTATTCTCCGTTCGATCTGCCAGCATACACAATCATGCATCGGAGAGGTTTTCCGACGCGGCCGAACCTGACGCTCCGTCTCTGACATGTTTGAAATCATTAAACCATGTTGGATTGCTTTTGCAGCTACAAGATCAGAGGGGGCCTTCGAAGATCACTTAGGGCGGCAGAACGCCAGCTATAGAGCCTGGGCAATCGCTTGCCGCCACTTCCTATTACTTGCATGCATCTATCGGGTGCCGCCAAGCATCACTAAAAGATGCATCTAGAAGTATTCGGTGTCAGCACGAGTCGTTTGGAGCGCATCTCGTGCTCACCTCGGAGAAGACTGAGTGCCAATATTAGGGCGATCCACGTTTGTCTTACGCATCCGAAGGACATATCGCTTGTTCCGCGACGTTTATAGAGCATGCGTCGCGGCGATCGCCCCGGCAAATGAAAATCGAACGCAGGACCACATGGTCACTTCGCGCCTTCAACGCTGCCGCTTATACTGCGGGTGCGCGCACGAGTGTACGGTGCCATCAATCCCGAGGAGATGCCCCGAGTAGTAGCACGCATTATGCGTGCGACTTTCAAGGGGCTACGGCGACTGACTTCTGTGGTGTTGATCTACACTCTGCCTCAGCTCCTCGCCCGTTACCCACATGAGCCAATCGTCGTCCACAATATCCTCGTCCACCAGCTGCAACATAGATCCGCCTGGTTCGAAATGGGCCGCAAGGTAGACGCTCTTATCGTGTGACCAGCGCGGTGCGAGCCCGCACACGAAGTCGGGAGCCCACATGGCAAAAGACACGCCGCGCACTATTCCTGTCATGATCTTGGGCACGCCCTGCCCTCTAAGATCTCTGCGCACCCAAACATCGCCGTGGTAGACTACCTTCCCGGTAATCTTTCGCGCACTTGGTGCCGTGCAAATACACCGGTCCTGAGGATGCGCATGTTTGCCTGGATCGGCATAAAACACCTTGAGCGACTCAAGATGTTCTGCAAAGTTGCTATGGGAAAGATCATACAGTCGAGCCGCCTCTACAAAAGCGACCTCGTCACTACTATCAACGCCAACCATCCAGTATCCCTCTCCTGGTTTAATCGGCGAACGGTCTGGTCGAAAAATCGGGTACGTCGGCTTCTTCGTTGGCACCCTATTGGTGATCGAGACATACTCGTGGAAATCGAACCCTATCGAGACCTCGATGCCTTTCTGGGCAGCGGCGTCGTCATATAGTCGAAGGAAACGTGAAACATTCAGCGGATTTACTACGCTCTTCATTTACGGCCGTTGTCCTGTCGTCACGAGGGGCGCGACGTTGATGTAAAGCATTAGCTTTGGTCGAGATACTACCTGCTCTGAGGAGGCGTTGTATTTTGCGGTGGTGCCCAGACGCTGCATTGGAAACGTGGCTCGCTGACCGAGAGCGATGCTGTCAGATGACAATCGCAGCAGATGTTTCCAAAGGAAGGCCGTTGGACCCCCGACCTACATGCATTCTCCGGATGGGCGGTGAGTGACGTGAGCTGGGCGGGCACCTCGCCTCAACGGGTTATCGCAATTGCGTCATTATTTGCGGACCGATAAGGACCGGCTTTGCGCGTGAAGGAACCCAATTTTGACTTTGAGGGGGGCACACGTCTGGTTCAGCGTATACGTCACTGCCAACCCTGTGCTGCTGCCCGAAAACGTGTCTCGCGACTCGAGTGGCGAACTGGATGACGGATGGCGTGCCAGGCCGAAGGAAAGAATATTCCGGAACATTCCGGATCGAGGATCATCAAGTCATCTCCATCGGCCGGATGGATTCGTTCCGGCCGGCTCCAAATCCGGCGAATTCTCACTAACTGGCAGAATAACCTTGCGGCGCCCGATCCGATCAGCCCTTAGACTGGCCAGAGCAAGCGAACAATTAGTTGTACTCTCGCTCGGTCCACCAAGGAAAATGGTCAGGCATATCGGCCGATACCCTGTCCTTGAACACTGCAGGCCGCTTCTCCAGGAACGCCATTATGCCTTCCTGGGCGTCCTGGGAACGGCCACGCGAATAGCTGGCTCGACTGTCGACCTTGTGGGCTTCCATGGGATCATCGGCGCCGAGCATGCGCCACATCATCTGACGTATCAATGCGATCGCTACGGGCGGGGTCTTCTCGATAATCTCGTGAGCGAGCACACGCGCCGCGGGCAACAGTTGATCCGGTGAAACTACCTTGCTAACTAATCCGCCAGCAAGCGCCTCCTGTGCTGGGAATACACGCCCGCTGTAGCACCACTCCAGCGCCTGCGCGATACCGACAATGCGTGGCAGGAACCAGCTTGCGGCTGCCTCAGGCACAATTCCGCGCTGGGAAAACACAAAACCGAACCGTGCAGCCTCGCTCGCGATCCGGATGTCCATAGGGAGTTGCATGGTAACGCCGAGGCCGACCGCCGGCCCGTTTACTGCGGCGATCACGGGCTTCAAGCATCTGAAAATACGCAACGTGAGCTGGCCGCCGCTGTCGCGGACGCTCGAATGACTGTAATCTACCTTGCCATCAGGCAGCCGTTTCACCAACCCGCGTCGCGCGTCCATGTCAAATGATTGCGCACCCGTGGAAAGATCGGCGCCCGCGCAGAAAGCACGACCTTCGCCAGTTACAATAACCGCGCGAACGTGGTCGTCCTTATCTGCGCAGTCGAACGCGTCGATCAATTCACGCTCCATGGTAGAAGTCGAAGCATTGAGCTTATCCGGCCGATTGAGGGTAATTGTGAGGATCTGCTTGACGAGCTCATATTTGATAGTTTCGTAGGCCATGGTATTTCCTTCACTGGTTGCTCAAACGAACAGCAGGAGTCAGGCAACTGGAGTCTCCGTGTGTTGCAGAGCTTCGGCCAAAGACTCCTCGAATATCTCAAAGCCGAGGTTTAGCGTCTCATCGTCGACAGTGAGTGCAGGCAGAAACTTTATGACCTGATCGACAGGTCCACACCGCTCGATAATCAGTCCCTTTTCAAACGCTTTGCGTGCAGCGATTTCGGCGATTTCGGCAATTTGGCAATCAAACCCTAATGCCATTCCACGCCCCACGCACGGCAAAACCTTTTCCATGCCTGGACGCTATGGCTTCAAGTCGGCCTCGCATTCGATCGCCCGTGTGTTTAACGCGCCGCGACAAGGTCTCGCACCGCCAATAAATATTTATAGCTGCGGTACCTGATACGAGTGCAAGATTGTTCCCTCGAAACGTGCCTGTATGTTCACCAGGTTGCCAAGCGTCGAGTCCCTCTTTGATCAGCAGCATCGATAATGGCAAACCATAACCGCTTAGCGATTTTGACGATACAACGATATCTGGCGACAGAGCAGCGAACTCAAAGCTAAAGAACTCGCCCGTCCGACCACAGCCCATCTGGATATCGTCAACGACGAGGAGAGCACCGACATCTTTGGCTATGGTCTGAACTGATTGCAACCATGCTTTGCTAGCGACGTTTATACCACCTTCCCCCTGCACAGTCTCGACGAGGATTGCAGCTGGGGCATCGATGCCACTGCCTTCATCTGTCAGGACCTTTCTAAGATAGTCAGCCGTATCAAATCCTGGCCCGAGATAGCCATCATACGGCATGAAAGTTGCGCCACTTAAAGGAATGCCGCTAGCTGCGCGATAAAAGCGATTACCGCTAGCTGCAATCGCGCCTAAACTCATGCCATGATATCCATGCACAAAGCAGACTATATTTTGACGCCGTGTAATTTTGCGTGCGAGCTTTAACGCTGCCTCAACAGCATTAGCACCTGTTGGCCCCGTGAATTGAAACTTGTATCGCAGATCGCGCTTTCGGAGAATGACCGACTTAAAGGTCTGCATAAAGTCGAGCTTTGCGGGAGTGGCCATGTCAAGACCGTGAACCACGGCATCCGAGGCGAGATACTCAGTAATGGCAGCTTTGATTTCTTGATCGTTGTGGCCGTAGTTCAGCGTTCCAGCACCGGATAGAAAGTCAATAAGCTTTCGACCATCATTCGTCAGCATAGTCGAGCCGCGCGCTCGAGTGAATATAGCCGGAAAAGAACGAGAGTACGAGCGTACGTTTGATTCTAGAATGTCTAAGGCCTGCATGTTTGGAGCCGCGTTTATCTCTTGCATACTCGCCTCCTCCTCAATTCAAATGAACGAACAAGCTTCTTGTTGCGTGAGCTGTGGCCATGGCGAACCTGAACGCGCCCTCGTTGCCCAAGCTTCATGTTGCTGCTCCGCCTGCTTACTTAGAAACCGCGAACTGCGAACCTATCCACATTGGTGGCACCCAATACGGGCATCATCTGCTTCTCAAACGACAGCTTGCTGTCCAATGTCCTGGCCCGCGCGCGAAGGCACATTGGTTGGCTAATTCCGGCAAGCCAATTGAAACCTGAGCCATAGCACCCCGCTTTGTTAGAGCGGCGGTCTTGCAAGCTCCGCGTCCGAGAGCATCTTCGTGCCGATAACGCCCTCCCTCACCAACTCGGCGATTTCAACGTCAGAGAGACCAAGAAGCTCTGACAGGATCTCTCTGTTGTGTTGTCCGAGCGTTGGCGCCGCCATGCGGACCGCATAGGGCCGCGCACCTTCGCGAATGGGCATAGAAGGCTGCGAATGTTTACCAATGAAAGCGCGGTCGACCTCCTGCAAAAACGCGCGTGACCCGAGATGTCGATCCTTGAGCAAGTCAATCGGCAACCGGGCCACGCCGGCCGCAACCCCTGCATCCTGCAAGTCGCACATGGCCTCTTCCGGATCGCGGGTCAGCGTCCAGGCCTCGATACCTCGCTCGATCACATCCTCAATACGACGGCGTTCCTCAGCGGATTTCAGCGACGCGTCCGTTGCCCAATCCGGCTGCCCAATAAGGATTGCAAGCCTCTGCCACATAAGCTCGTCAGTCGCGGCTATCATGATCCAGTTGTCCTCACCCGCACAGCGGAAGCAGCCGTGCGGCACGAACTGCGGATGTCGATTGCCGTATCTGGTCGGGTGTTCGTCGTTCATGGATTGAACGGTAATCCACGGCGACACAAAGGGCATCATACATTCGATTTGCGAAAGATCAATAAACTGTCCTTGGCCGGTATTGCGGGCATGAATCAGCGCAACCAGAACTGCAGCGCAGCCATTCAATCCGCCGACGGCATCCCCGAACGCGACGTGGCTCATCACGGGTGGCCCCTCGCCTCTTCCAACGACACTAGGCAACCCCGATCCCTGTTCGAGAGTCGAGCCGTAAGCTCGGCAATCGCGATGCAGGCTGTTCGCCCCAAAGGCTGACATGGACATCATAACTAGCCGCTGATTAAGCGTTTTCAGCACGTCATAGCCAAGGCCGAGCTTTGGCAATACATCGACCGAATAATTGTCGACGACGATATCGGCCTGCGTCAGAAGCCGTTTGGCAAGACCGAGGCCTTGCGGTCGCTTCACATCGAGGGTGATGCCGCGCTTGTTGCGGTTCATGACGCAAAACTCCAGCGCCTTCTCGTACATTTGGGCGTCCACGTAAATGGCCCGTCGGTCAACGCCACGCCACCAATCCGGATACTGGATGGCCTCGATCTTGATGACGTCCGCGCCGAGATCAGCTAGTGTGCGTGTACACAGCGGCCCTGCCCAGCCCATCGAGAAATCGATGACCCGAACTCCCTTCAAGGGCGGCTCGCCGGCATCGACGAGGCCAGGCGATGTCGCGCCGGTCGGGTGGGTTCGGGTATTGACATCAGCCTGCTGCTGCTCACCGGGAGCCGGAACTCTTCCCTGCCGCCGCGGCGATGTCGATATCAGCCGCTGCACCGACCCAACCGTCAGCCCCTCTTCTTCGCCAAAGTGCACGGGTACGATCGCGCCGCGCGCCCTCTTCTCATGGTCCTGGAGCAGATCGGAAATTTCTGGCACGGGGACTATCGGAATCTTGCGTTTCAGCCCCTCCCCAAACCACTCTCGCGCCGTCCGCTCCTTTAGCCTCGGTATAAATTGTCGTTCAAGTTGCTCCATTTTTTTCAGTCGACCGGCGCTGACGACCAAAGTCGCATCATCGCGCAACTCGGCCAGGCCGAGCATATCGCAGAACGAGTGCCATTGTGCCGGCGTGACGGTTGTAACACCGAGCCAACCCTTCTTTGTCTCATAGATGCCCGTTGGAAACGTTGGCTGGAAGCGGTTGATGCCGATTCGGTGCATCTTCTCGCCACGCCCGATTGCATCGAAAAGTAGGTATTCACTAATCACGAGACTTGCTTCGAAGATACTGAGCGACCACGACCGACCAGCCTCATTTTGCCTTGGCGCAATTGCGGAAGAAGACGCGGCAATGAAGCCCCATAGGCCGGCGAGGATACCCGTCTGGAAATCCGGTGCGTGCAACGGAGGGCCCTCGACTGGTCCGACCAGCTTGACGAGGCCGGCGAGTGCCCGAATTGTCGAATCGGTGGCCGCGAACCCTGAATAGGGCCCCTCACGACCAAACCAGCTTGCTTCGATGTGAATCAACCCGGGTCGCCGCAGGCGTATCGTGGCGATATCGATGGCCGGGCAACCCGCCGGGTCAATATCGCGACCATCGACCAGAATGTCACAGCCCTCGATCATCGCCGTTAGCCGCGTGATCGCGTCGGGGGTAGTGGCATCGATAGTCGTGCTTGACTTATTGAAATTCAGGAATGCGAACCACGCGCTCTGCCCCTTAGGGGTGAGGGGCGCGCTGCGGCGAAGTGGATCTCCTTGTAGCGGCTCAATCTTCTGCACATTGGCACCAAAATCTGCAAACAACCTTGCGCAGTAGCTCATCGCCGCCGAGCTACCAACCTCGACGACGCGCAGATGAGATAACACTCCCATCGAGACCTCCATTCTCCCAACCACGTTCTCCTCCCGATGCAGCTACAGCGATATCAGCTCATATTGTTAGCCATCACACTGCTATCCGGCTGGTTCACAAGGGACTACCAGCGCTCTATGCATATGCGTTCACAGTGCCGCCAGTCGTCCATCGGCGCTATGGCGAGACTTCGCCCTTCGATCGCTCTACACAAGACCAGTTCAATCCGACTGTACCGACTTTTGTGCACCGTTTGACACTGCACCCGGCAGCCAGTGTTGCTCGAATGACGAATTGCGGTGCGAGCCGCATCACAATAGACCTAGAAGCTCAGTAGTTAACGCGCAGATCGCACGACATGCTGCTCAGCGACGTTGCGCTGCTCGTGTCGATCCGGGCGGTCTCGGTGAAGACATAGCCATCGTCCTTTTCCCAGATATTAAGTGGAATGTCATAGTCGCTCGATATCGGGTATGGCCGTTCCTGCAGTCGCCCCACCGTCGCTCCAATCGATGCCCAAGGAATAGCCGATGCGCGCGATTCTTTGCGCACACCACGGCGTTTGAAGGCGCGCCGGAATGCTCGGCGACATCGCCGCACGTCGCTCGAGGGCGGACAGTTTCACACGTCGCCAGGAGGCATGGTGCATGTACCGCGGCCGAGCGGACAGCACACCCAAGAATAGTTTCCGGGAACGCGCAGCAATATCGATGCCGGAAAGCGCCGAGCTCGCAATTGGTCTGGCAATCCATCGCATAGCACCCGTCCGACCACTTGCTATGAGGCGCGGTCACGGGTCGACGGATCGACATCGTCGGCAAGATGCGAGAAGCTCCTCCCGGCGCTTCTGGTTTACCAGCGCACAGTGCGTGTGTTACTGCCGCGGCGATGTCGCATTCTCGTGCGTCGAGAGAGATCTGGAGCTGGCCCAGTTGCATGGCGCGATCAACGATCTTTTCTGCCTGTTCCATGTAGCCCAGCTCGCCGGGAGACTTCCGCAGCTTCAGGTTAGAGATCCTGCCACCGGCATCAATGCTCTTCGGGAGGTCCAGGCTCGTGCTCGGAGCCGTATGTGCGTTCACCACATAGATATTTGCTGTCAGTTCGACCCCGATACGGCTTACCTTAGTCCGCTCGCGGATCAGATCGTCGATCGGCTGCCATTGGGCCCGCTTATTGGAACCGATGTATTTTGAACCGATGTATTTCTCGGGATAGCTGGGCATGTGTGAGTTCGGCGGATACGATGAAGCTGGTGCGCATGCGGCATCCATCTCCCGTAGAACGGGGCACGCATCTTCCTCGCTCGGGCAAACGAGAATAAACTGCGGCAAGTAATCTGAGGGTCCTTCATAGCCGGTGAGATAGTTCAGGTTGGACGCGTTCATAAGTGGGAGTGCGTCCATCCCGCCCTCGGCCATTTGCTGACGGAGCCCAACCGTACGATCCCGATATTCCTGCTGATGAAAAGCGGGCACGCGTGATTCTCCCGTTAATCGCCCAAGCCCAATCGGCATGTTTGAGTAGCATTATCGCATCTGAGGATTAGCGGCAGTTGCGCGATGGGCTTGCGAGCTTGCCCACTTGGTAGCCCGAGAGAGTAGAAAAACAAACCTACCAAATGTGGAGTGTTTGATGTTCGCAAATTCGTATGTGGCGCATCCAGGGGCTTCGCTCATCACGGCTTGGAGTGCTAGCTTTCCGACGCCATGCGGCGTGGGGACGCAATTGTCAGCAGCCCGCACTATCCTAAGAAAATCACCAGCACGCCTTTGCCCTGCGAGACAAGCGCGCGCCGCGGTTAGTACCTGCAAGTCATCGTAGAAATTGTGCCAGCACGACGGCACCACGGATGATCTGGCTAGCATCTTTAGGCTGGGCCGCTCCCATCTTTAGTTTATCTTCAGGTCGGCACTATGGGCGGGCCTCAGAACGCCGAAAGGCGCATCGAAGCGCTATTTTCGCGGCCGACACAGCGCGTGTGGAGAACTGTCTCAAAGCGTCTGGACCGGGAAGAACCACCACTAAAAGCACAGGCAGCGGTCATATCCGCAACCCACGTGGTCTCTCCCCACAAACTCGAACATCTCAAGACAAGTGCACCTCTCAAGACAAGCGGAGGCTGTCTGCGCCTCGCAACTACCAACGCTAGTAATTGATATAGATAACAGAAACTGTCAGCATTCAATTGACGATTGGCGGCTGTTCTCGCCGGCTCTTTCCGAGATTGGCTACTTCAGAAGGTCAAGGTTTAGCGCCGCTGGTCATGGTCAAGCAGACTAACTCAGCTCGGCAGGCACAGGCCCGATAACACTTTGAGGCGCGAACGCTGCACGTTCGGTCTGGCCTTGCAATGTCAATTGGTCTCCAGCCCAAAACACCCAAAGCCGCTGAACGATGCGTCACGGTCGCTCAACTCAAACGGAGATAGGCATGGCCCGTACAGAAGAAATGAAGCTCGGTTTGTTCCTTTCTGGAGCAGGATATCACGACGGCGCATGGCGCGATCCTAGTGTTCCCGCAAACGGCGGAGTTGACGTTAACCACTATGCGCAGTTGGCAACACTCGCCCAAAGCGCTGCATTTCACTTCGTATTCCTTGCCGATCACCTAAGCGTGGCAGAGCTGGATCATGCAAGCCTAACTAGCGTAAGTCGAAACGACGCCTTTGAGCCAATCACGTTGCTGTCCACCCTTTCATCGAGAACACAACATATCGGCCTCGTCGCGACCGCAACGACGACGTACCACCAACCTTATCATCTTGCACGCATGCTCGCCTCACTTGACCACTTATCCCACGGACGTGCAGCCTGGAACATCGTCACTTCTGGAATCAAGTTCGAGGCTTCGAACTTTGGCGACCACGAACTTCCGGACCACGACGTGCGCTATGCTCGAGCAAGGGAATTCGTCAAAGTTGTCAAAGGTCTTTGGGACTCGTGGGACGATGACGCATTCATTCGCGATAAGCGAAACGGGATTTACGCTGATACCACAAAGCTTCATTTACTCAATCATCGAGGAAAGTACTTCTCAGTCA
This sequence comes from Bradyrhizobium sp. USDA 223, assembly GCF_044909005.1. Lineage (NCBI taxonomy): Bacteria > Pseudomonadati > Pseudomonadota > Alphaproteobacteria > Hyphomicrobiales > Nitrobacteraceae > Bradyrhizobium > Bradyrhizobium sp. USDA 223. The sequence goes on along the minus strand of NZ_JBIYDR010000001.1, from coordinate 432,190 downwards.
GGGGGCCGCTGAACATCGCAAGACCGCCGCAGGGTTATCCAGTCCTGGTGCAGGCTGGTGCGTCCGATGCTGGAATTAGGTTCGGCGCAGAACTGGGTGAAGTCATATTCACGGCAGAGCCTTCTCTTGAGCACGGTAGACAATACTATGCGACTCTCAAAGACAAAGTGCGCGCACTCGGACGCGAGGACGATCAGGTAGTGGTGATGCCGGGCATCATTCCGGTCGTCGGGAATACAAATCAAGAAGCATCCGATAAGCTGAAACGGCTACAATCCTACACACATCTCGACGTGCAAATTGGGACGGCGGATCGTTGGCTTGGGTCAGTCATCGATCTGCATTCAGTAGACCTTGATTCGTTCGTTCCAGATTCCCTACCGCAGACGAATTTCATCCAGAGCCGCCAAAAGGTGCTCCTCGACTTGGCCGCGCGCCGGAAACTCACCTGGAGAGAATTGATCCGAGTGGTATCTGACAGCCGTGGCCACCTGATGGCCATCGGAACGCCGGACGAGATTGCCGACGTAATGGGGGAAATGTTCGATCAACGAGCGGCCGATGGATTCAACGTAATACCAGCGACCACTCCTGGCGAACTGATGGATTTTGTTGAACTCGTCGTCCCCGTACTACGACGACGGGGAAAGTTCAGGTCCGGATATTCGGGTCAAAGCTTACGAGAGAACCTCGGTCTCAAACGACCACTCAATCGGTTTGCTCGAGCGAGTTAAGCAATTGCGCGAAACATTGCGTAGTCGGCTCACCGGGCCGAGATCTGCCACCGTCGAGTAGCTTCTGACTTTCCGACTCGAAAGCACCTACTAATGTAGAATCATGGCTCTATTTATAGCGAGGATGGGGACCAGAGCGTCACGGCCTCTATCAAATCAGCCCCCGCCAGGGCCGTAGATGACGATGGCATGTTAAAATGCAAGAACGAGTACCTTTCGATAAATCGGGGTTGGATTACACTCTCCGGCTACGATGGTGCCGCGTCCTGCAAGGCGACTGCTCATGCGGCCGAGCTTGCAATTGATTTCGACGAATCTCAGGGCCCCTTCAGGCGTCTGATGCAGTTGTAGCACGCTACGCAGCAAGTTAGGGACAGGCGTGCTGTGTCCGCACATCTTCAGCATGGATAAAGGAAGCAGAGCATGCGTTTGCCGAGAGTTGGCCGCTCTGCGTAACCAAAGCCGCCCCCTTTAGACGGGCCTTTCTCAGCCTGCTCCTACACAGGCTGCTGCCAAACGCGAGAGGTTACTATGGCAACGATTTGCCATAGCGCGATCCCAGGCATTCTGATCTTTGATAGATTCTCGCCAGAACGGCATCTTTAGCGGGCCCGCGAGGTGAGATAAAAAATGTCAATGTCCTTCAAAAACCGGTTTTCGTTTCTCCGCGAACGCGCGCACGCCCTCTCTGTAATCGAGAGTTCGTTCGCTCTTGAGCACATTCGATGCCTCAAGATCGAGCGACTCGAAAAATGTGGAGGTCACGGCGTGATCCAAATTGTCCTTCATGAGGCTCAGCGCGATCGGAGGACCTTCCGCAAGGGACGCCGCTAGCCCGAAGGCGGCCTCACGCAAAGAAGCGTCCGGCACCACTCGATTTACCAGCCCGAGACTTTCGGCTCGTTGTGCATCAATGCGTTCAGACAGGAACATCAGTTCGCGCGCGCGGGCAAGTCCCGCCACTCGCGTTAGAAGCCAGGCGATTCCGTAGTCGCCGGACAAGCCAATACGCGCATATGCAGTCGTCAAAATGGCCGACCGCGCGGCAATCCGGATGTCGCAAGCAAGTGCGAGGGCAAGTCCCGCGCCCGCTGCTGCGCCGGCTATGGCGGCGACGGTTGGTTTTCGTACTTGGACAAGTGCGCCGGTCAGCATCCGCTGAGCGACTCGTAGACCCTCGAGCTGCTGTTCGAAGGTCGCCTTGGTCTTTGGTCGACTCTGGTGCATGGCTTTCACATCACTCCCTGCACAAAAGGCGGTGGCCGCACCCGTGATGAGGATCGAACCAGTTTGCGGATCATCAGCGAAGTATTTGATCGCGCGGCGCAACCCAGACGTTAGGCCATCCGAAAGCGCGTTGCGAGCCTCAGGCCTATTGAACGTAATAATGGCAACACGGTCGCGCGTTTCCACCATCAACTCACTGGTTCCTGAATCCATGCTCACTTTCTTAGACATACTTCTTGTTCCATGTGCTGCAGGCATGATCGGCGGCTGGAACGCGAGCTCGGGTAAGCACTGAACGCGAGTGTGCTGCCATTTCCGGTACGCACAAGCGCTCCGTATCTGGCCCTATTGACGCCGGATGTTCGGCAATCGCTCTGGCAGATCCTAACTGATGCGGTCCCTTTCACAACTCGCACGCCCTTTGCTGTCCACTCCCGCTTCATTTCAGCCGCCACGGCTCCGCCCAGCTCTAGGCTGCGTCCCGCTACGCCGCCGGCGCAGGCAGATTAAATCTCGACCTCTGCAGGATGCTCCGCACAACACAGTTCAAACCAGGGCGCCCCCTTCAGAGATGCGGCGGAGATGATAGTCGGCATCTCCAAAGATTCTCTCGGCCATGGTCAGTCGCTTGAAATAATGACCGATCTTGGCCTCCATGGTCATGCCGATTCCGCCGTGCAGCTGGATCGATTCCTGCCCGATGAATTTGCTACTCCTGCCGATCTGTACCTTTGCCGCCGAGACCGCTTTCGTCCGTTCAGCTGGATCCTCGAAATCGGCCGCCATGCTGGCGAACATCGCAACCGAGCGCGCCAGCTCAAGCGCCACGAACATATCTGCGGCGCGGTGCTGTAGGCTCTGGAAGGACCCGATCTGCACGCCAAACTGCTTCCGAGTCTTCAGATATTTCACCGTTTCCTTCAGCGATTCATCCATCAGGCCGACCGCTTCCGCGCAGAGCGCAGCGCAGGCCTGATCAACCACGCGCTCGATCAACGGCAAGGCGTTTTCGGGATCGCCCATCACGGCATCGCTACTCACCTCCACTCCGGTGAAGGTGATGTTCGCGGCATGCAGGCCGTCCTGGGTCGGGTAGGTCTTCTTGGAGATGCCTTTGGAGTCGGCCGGCACCAGAAAAACGCCGATACCGCTTTTATCACGTTGGGCTCCTTTTGTGCGCGCCGTCACAATCAACGAGTCGGCGTTCTCGCCGTTGATCACAACGAGTTTTTCACCGTCGATCACCCATCCGTCGCACTTCTTGCTCGCCGACACGGTAATGTCATGTAGGTCATATCGCGAGTTCTTTTCGAGTTGAGCGAAGGCAAAGCTCTCCCGACCGGCAACAATGGACGGAATATGCGCGGCCTTCTGCGCGGGTGAGGCGCCATGGCGGAGGAACCCGCCGCCGATCACAACTGTCGGCAGATAGGGCTCGAGCACCAACGCCCGTCCCAAGCCTTCCATCACGATGCCAATCTCCACTGCACTGGCGCCGAAGCCACCATCAATTTGGGAAAATGGCAGGCCAAGAAGACCCTGTTCGGCAAGGCGACTCCAAATCTTTCTGCTCCAGCCGCCCTCCTCCCTTCCGCATTTCTTGCGCTCCTCAAAAGTGTAGATATTGGTCAACATTCGATCGCAGCTCTCCTTTAGGAGCCGCTGCTCTTCCGATAGATCGAACTCCATTTCTTACTGCCCTCCGACGAGAGAACGCGTTGGACCTATTGACCTCAACAGTTGCGGAGAGGGAGATGAGCTAAAGTCCCAGAACCCGCTTGGCGATGATACTGCGCTGGATCTCGTTCGAGCCGCCGTAGATCGAGACTTTCCGGTTGTTGAAGTAGCTAGGCGCGATTTGCGTGGTCCAATCCATAGCGGTGGGGCTGTTCGGATGCTCGTCAAAGGGCGCGGCGAACGGACCGATGACTTCCATGAGCAATTCGCTGGTAGTCTGCTGGATCTCCGACCCCTTGAGCTTCAGAACCGAGGATGCCGGATTTTGCGTTCCCTTCTCGTGCTTGCCCTCGGAGGCCACGACACGGAGCTGGGTAAGCTCGAGCGCCTTCAGCTCAATCTCGCAGGCAGCTAACTTCTCGCGGAACGCCGCATCCTGGATGATCGGCTTGCCGCCGGATTCGACCTTGCCCGCGAGATCCCGGATGCGGCGCAGCCGTTCCTTGGAGACGCCCACGCGGGCAATACCCGTGCGCTCATTCCCGAGCAGGAACTTTGCGTAGTCCCAACCCTTGTTCTCTTCGCCGATGAGGTTCTCATAAGGCACCTCGACTTCGTCGAAGAAGACCTCGTTGACCTCGTGACCACCGTCGATCGTTTGTATCGGGCGCACGGTGACCCCCTTCGACTTCAGGCTGAACACGATGAACGAAATCCCCATTTGCTTCTTGGCACTCGGATCGGTGCGGCAAAGGCAGAAGATCATTTCCGCGTACTGCGCGAACGTGGTCCAGGTCTTCTGACCAGTTATGATCCACTTATCGCCTTTGCGCTCAGCTTTGGTCTTGAGCGAAGCGAGGTCCGAGCCGGAGCTGGGTTCCGAAAACCCTTGACACCACCAGTCGTCGACATTGGCGATGCGCGGCAAATAGTATCTTTTCTGTGCCTCGTTACCGAATGTGTAGATAACCGGGCCAACCATGGAAACGCCAAAGGCGAGCGGCACCGGTGCCGGATACATCTGCAGTTCCTCTTTGAAGAGATACTGCTGCACCGGGGTCCATTCCGTCCCACCATATTCTTTCGGCCAGTGGCTGACGCCCCAACCCTTTTTGTTGAGGATGCGCCACCAGGCGACCATCTCCTGCTTAGGGATGTCACGGCCTTCGGCCATCTTACGTCGCATCTCCGCCGGCACATTATCATGAAGGAACTGGCGAACCTCTTCGCGGAAGGCCTGTTCTTCTTTTGTGAATGCAAGTTCCATCAAATTCGTCCTATGAGCGATGTAGGGCAATATCGAGTCTGTCATCCAAGGCGCCTACGACGCAAGATCGTTAGACCCATACATTCGTGTGCATCAGAGAAACTAAAACTGGATCAATTGAGGAGTCCGTCGGAAGAGCCTTGATCTAATCACGTTCGGCTGTTCTCAGCGTCTTTGTTGGGAGCTCAAAACTCGAGCTAGCCTTGGCTTCACTTTCAAACACTGCTGGTCTCCATCAACAGAATTAGGGTATGCGCAGGTACTCCGGCGCTTTTGCGTCTTTCTCGGAAGGGGAACAGATGCCGGATTGACAACCGGCGAGAGTTGGCTCTGCCACTATCTGCGGGAGTCCGCTCTTCCACTATCTCAAGAGCAACACTCGTGCCATTCGAAATATGCCGATTTTGTTGAGCAGCGTCGGGCGCTTGCATCCGGCAGTCGCCCCGCACCTGTTAGAAAGCGAACAAATTCTGGCAGTAGCGATTGTTGCGAATGCCGCAAACTCATTGAATGGTCTGTCGAGCTCGATGCCGCAACTGTCACTCCCTCGTGAACCTGGAGAAAACATGAAATCTCAATTGTAAGGCAAAGGGATCGAGTTCTCAAAAAGGGATCGAGTTCTCAACATGCGCCACCCTTCGATTGCTTAGCCTGGCCTATTGCGTCGTTCATCGCGCAAATCCATTCTTTTGTTGTGCTCCTCTACGAGTGGGTTTTCATCCATGGCGGCGGCGCCCAGAAGTAGACCCAGGTACACGACTTAAAGTGGTTCGAATTCGTAAGACACATGAACAGAGATCGACCTTGCCATCTCGGAGCAGGTCGCGCGCAAGCCGAGCTCGAACGATGCTCGCTCGAGTGATTTTGGACTGGGGATCTCAAAATACACCGCAGCCGGCATGACCAGATGCGTTTGTGCCAGCTTCGGGCGCGCACTGCTCCTTCTTGGGCGACGCTGGGCCACGGAAGCCACCAGCGTGCCATCGACCCTGAAGATCAGCCCTCGCCTCAAGACCGGTCCACTTTGCCCGATCGGCGGCTGCCTGGCAAAGAGCCGCCAGTAATCGGCGCGGAACGGTTGGTGAAACCACATCACGTGATCGAGGCTTCCGGACATCATTCGTTCGTCGAACAGGGTGCTGCCATAACGCGCCAACACCGCATCGAGCGTATCCATCCGGTGGAGGCCGCCTTGCCGAGTGAGGCGTGTTGTTGAGTACTGTCCTTATGGACATGTGTGGACGCCCCCGTTAATGCAAGAAGAATCTTTTCGAATGAGTCTGGAGCGCGCGATCGGGTGCTGACATGTGTCCGGCCTAGCCGTTACATGCCGCCGGCCTGTATGGGATTCGCGGAGCGGGTCCAATTCAGTGATGCGCGCTCGAGGCGCGTGTTCATAATCTGGTTTTCCCGATCCCGTCTCTGACCGTTGCGCCATACTCTCCGTTCGACCTTCTCACATCGTAGGCAGCGGGAGAACTAGCCCACCGCGGCTGGAGCTCCATATATTCCGCCCCTCGCTATCAATGCCCAGACTATCCGCGCCATCTTGTTAGCCAGGGCGACAATCACCAGCATGGGCGGCTTACGACTTAACATGTCCATGAGCCAAGGATTAGAAGAGCCGTTGCGCCTTGCCCATCGCACGGCAGCACTCGCGCCGATGATCAGTAGTCTGCGCAATGTTCGCCCACCCATGCGAGAAGTTTCGCCAAGCTTCTGCTTTCCTCCGGTCGAGCGCTGCAGCGGCGTTAAACCGAGCCACCCAGCAAAATCACGGCCTTTCTTAAAGGCCTGGGCTGCCGGAGCTAGTGCAACAAGCGCCGTCGCGGTAATCGGTCCTATGCCGGGAACGGTCATCAACCGCTTTGCTTCAGCATCCTCTTTAACACGATAGGCAAGTTCTTGGTTGCTCTTCTGTTTTCATGGCCACGAAACGCATGGTCGGCCGCTGTGCGGCTTCACAGATGGCTTCCGCGTCCGCCATGTCGTTCTTTTGTCGTTTAACAAACGGCTCGACGTAGGGCGGTGCAATGAGGCGGATCCGACGTCCGAATTTTGCGATCTCCCGCGCCCAGTGATGGCTACTAGCGCACGCTTCCAAGGCAACGGTACAGGCCGGCTGCGTAGCGAAAAACTTAAGCACCTGGTCCCGCCGGAGCTTCTTGCGGAGAGTCACTGTTCCTGAGACATCCGAGCAGTGGACTTGAAACACGTTTTTCGCCAGATCCAGCCCAATTGTGCTAACTGCTAACATAGAAACCTCCGTCTCAAAGATGATGAACGATGCCACCTTGCCACAAGGATGGTGCGAGGGGGCGTCCACCCCATCAGTGATAGGCGCAGTGCCCAAGTCGAACGGCTTGAGGTGGTGGACACGGGGCGGCGGCGATGCTGGTCCGAGGATGAGAAGCTCAAGATTGTTCTGGAGAGTTTACAGGCGCCGCGCCAGGTCGCGCAACAGCGCGGCGGTATGGCGTTTCGCGCTCATTGCTGCTGCGATGGCGACGGTCGTTTCGGTCTGAGCCAAAGGATGCCGCCGATCAACCTGGCTTCGTACCGGCGGTAGTGGTCGCGGAATCAGGGCCGATGCCTTGTCCAGTCGCGCCGTCCAGCAGCAGCGGATCGATCGAGATCGAGTTTGCGGCCGGGGCTCGGATGCGGATCACGGGCACGATCGATGCGGCGACGCTGAAGGCCGCGGTGGCGGCTCTGGCAGATGGACGGGCGCGGTGATCCCCATTGCGTCGGGCGTGCGGGTGTGGATTGCGACCGGCCACACCGATATGCGTCGCGGCATGAACTCGCTGGCTTTGCTGGTGCAGGAAGCGTTCACGCAAGACCCACACGGTGGCGACCTCTATGTGTTCGGTGGCAAAAGCGGCAAGCTCATCAAGATCCTTTGGATGGGCTGGGCATGTCACTCTATGCCAAACGGCTGGAGCGCGGCCGCTTTCTCTGGCCGTCGTCGGCTGACGGCGTGGTGACAATCACCCCAGCCCAGCTTGGCTACCTACTGGAGGGCATCGACTGGCGGATGCCGCAACTGACCTGGCGACCGCAGACGGCCGGCTGATCGCTGGGATTTGAATCGGTGGCACGATCAGCGGTCCGGACAGAGACCGCGCCTTGTGATTCTCTGGTCCGCGATCGGCGCCGATGATTCTCTTCCCGAAGATGTGACCACGCTGCAGGCGATGCTGCGCGCCGAGCGAGCGGCCCGGTTGGCCGCGGAGGCGGAAGCCCAGGCGGGGACATTGCTGATCGAGAAGCCCAAGCTCACGATCAAGAAGCTCCGGCACGAGCAGTTCGGACAGTCCTCCGAGCGAGGCGCATTGCTGGATCAGCTCGAGCTACAGCTCGCCGACCTTGAGGAGAACGCGGCGCAAGCTGAGACCGCGGCGCAGATGGCAACCGAGAAGATTGCGGTGCCATCGTTCGGGCGTCGCAAGCCAGCCCGCCGGCCGCTGCCGGGGCATTTGCCGCGGGAGCGCATTGTCTATCCGGTGCCGGCCAACTGCCCATGCTGCGGCGACAGTCGATTGCGCAAGATTGACGAGGACGTGACCGAGACGCTGGAGCTCGTTCCGCGCCAATGGAAGGTGATCCAGCACGTGCGCGAGAAGCTCGTCTGCCGGGCCTGCGAAGCGATCACCCAGCCCCCGCTCCCTCGCATCCGATGCGCGCGGGCGTGCAGGGTCCAAGCTGCTGGCCCATGTCCTGTTTGCCAAGTACGGCCTGCACCTGCCGCTTCATCGTCAGAGCGACGTCTACCAGCGTGAAGGCATCAACCTCGACGTATCGACGCTCGCGGACTGGGTCGGTGCCTCCGCGGCAACCCTGATGCCTCTGGTCGACGCGATCCGGAACCACGTCTTCGCAGCCGAGCGCATCCACGCGGATGACACCACGGTGCCGGTCCTGGCCAAGGGCAAGAGGCGAACCGGCCGGCTCTGGACCTATGTGCGCGACGACCGTCCGTTTGCCGGCCCAGATCCGCCGGCGGCCGTGTTCTTCTACTCGCCCGACCGTGGCGGTGCGCATCCGGAGCAGCATCTGGCGGGCTATGCCGGACTGATGCAACCCGACGCCTACGCCCGCTTTGGCAGGCTCTACGAGGCCAATCGCAAGGGCGGCCCGATCATCGAGGCCGCGTGCTGGGCGCATGGCAGACGGAAGTTCTTTGATCTCGCGCGGCTCAGCAAGGCGCCGATCGCGGCCGAGGCGGTCAAGCGCATCGATGTCCTGTTCGTCATCGAGCGTGAGATCAACGGTCTTGCTCCGCAGGAGCGCCTGCGTGTGCGCCAGGAGCGTAGCCGGCCACCGATCGTCGAAGTGGAGGCGTGGTTGCGCGAGCAGCGCGCCAAGCTCTCCAGGAACAACGACACGACCAAAGCGATCAACTACTGCCTCAGCCGCTGGGATGCATTTAGCCGCTTTCTTGACGACGGGCGGCTTTGCATGTCGAACAATGCTGCCGAGCGCGAGCTACGGGCTGTCGCCGTGGGCAGAAGAAATTGGACCTTCGCCGGCTCCGATGAGGGTGGCCGGCGTGCGGCTGCGATCTACACCCTTATCGCCACCGCCAAGCTCAACGACATCGATCCACAGGCTTGGCTCGCCGACGTGCTCGCGCGCCTACCGGATCATCCCGCCAGCGCATCCACGGACTCATGCCCTGGAATTGGCGACCTCAGAACGTCGCTCAGGCCGCATAAGCGAGGTCAGCCATCCCCCCAAGATGACCTAACCAGGGGCCGTCACCCAACGCGTACGGATCGCTTTCAGCAAGGTCATGAAAAGCGAGCGACAGGGTTGCGCCGTGGCCTTCCTCAAGGCCGCAATCGCCTACTATGCGAGCCTGGGCATCAAAATCGAGCGGGTCATGACCGACAACGGTTCTTGCTACAAATCCATCGCCTTCCGCAAAGGTTGCAAGCGTCTCCGCCTCAAGCACATCCGCACCAAGCCCTATACGCCGAAGACCACGGCAAAGCCGAGCGCTTCATCCAGACCAGTTTGCGCGAATGGGCCTATGCCCGCGCTTACAACACCTCAGACGAAAGAGCCGCTGAACTGCCCAGATGGCTTCACAACTACAATTGCCATCGGCCCCATGGCAGTATCGGTTCGATGCCACCCATCAGGAGACTCGCCCTAACCAGGAACAACCTGTTGAGGCTCCACATCTAGAGCGTGATTTAGCAGTGATGGTTCTGGGACCAACGCTTCGCCTACATTCGAGCACCAATGTCACACTCCGAGCTACCAAGTGGGCCGCGGTTCCGGCGTGCTATCGCTAAAAACAAAGCAATTCATGATAGAGCAATCGAGCTATTTCGCGACCGATCATGTCAACTTCTCTGGCATCGCAGCGGCCGCAGCGTGTTTCGTTTGACGCAAACCCGGCAACCGCGCTTGTACGAGACCCAGGAGGAGAACACTCGTGGTTCAGCGCCAGCGCTTCTCCTCAGCATCGTAGGCGCCGGAAAGCGGATCGCTAATCGCCGTCAGCTGTCGTTTGAGCACCTTATTGCTTGAGGTGGTTCTCGGAAGCGCGGAAGTAAACGCGATGTACCGAGGCCGCTTGAACACGGCAAGATTGTTGCGAGCATGTTCGAGAATGCGTTGCACGAGCAGATTGTCTGGCTTCAGACCTCCTCTCAACTCCACGTAGATCTTGACCTCCTCGCCGCGCCTTGTATCACGAACGGGCACCGCGGCAACATCCGCAATCTCAGGAATCTCCCGGATTATGGCCTCCACCTCACGCGCAGCGATGTTCTCGTTCGAGCGTCGGATCATATCCTTCGTGCGTCCTAACAGCCAATAAAATCCTAGCTGGTCACGCCGCAGCAGGTCGCCTGTTTTGAACCACTCTCCTTCGAACAAGGCGGCATTGGCCTCCGGCCTATTCCAGTAACCGTTAAGTATTCCACGGCCGCTCACCCACAGCTCCCCGACCTCGCCTACCGGCGTCGGTGTTCCATCTTCATTCATCAGCCGCAGGTTACGAAATGTCGAACGAAGTCCGACTGATCCCGAATCGGCCATCTCTTCAAGGTCGATCGGCATCTGCGTGCCAAACCCGATTTCCGTCATGCCATAAGCATCCTGGGTCCGCATACGAAAGCGGTTCCGGAGTTTGCGTACTGTATCAGGACTGCAACCCCACGTCAGGCACTGCTTCAGGAACGTCGCCCCGTCTTCGTCGGCTGCCTCGGCCTGGCGCGCGATCAACTCGGGAAACATGCACCACTCGATGCGGTGCTGTTTGAGCCACCCTATAAAGCGCGTCGAGCTGATTGACGGAGCGAGGTAGAGCGTGCCGCCTTGCCGATACGACTTCATAAGATGCCCTTGAGCATCCACATAGAAGAGAGGGTGCATAGATAGATACCTCTCGTATGGTTGCTCGTCTCCGCTCGCCCATTGGTACGAATTTATACCCCAATAGTCGTGCGTTAACATGCAGCCTTTCGGAAAGCCAGTTGTCCCCGAGGTATATTGAATGTTCAACAGGTCGTTGGGTCGTATATCCGCCTCCACTGGAGAGTCGACGGCTCCCTTAAGCAATTTGTCGAGAGTCGTTGCGGTGCCTTCAGCATGCCGTCCAACGAGAATTACTCGCTCTTTGGCGAGACCTTGGGGCCAGGGTTGCATTGCGGAGAATACTGACTCTACAGACTCGTCGATAACTGCAAACTTAGCCTGTGTATCGCTGAGAACGTATTCGATCTCCCTGGGAGTGTAGCGCATATTGATCGGGACTATCACGGCACCAAGCTTAGCGATTGCGAACCACAACATCGGGAATGCGATACGATTGGGCAGCATCACCCCGATGCGATCGTGCTTGCGTACGCCGAATACACGCAGCGCATGCGCACATTTGTTGGACCATCGGTCCATCTCGGAATAGGTCGCACGCTCACCGCGATCGAAGACGTCGATTGCGATCGTTGATCCGTGCGTTCTCGCCCGCATTGAAACTAGCTGTCCAATCGTGATCGTCTCGTATGCGGACTCCAGCGCCTCAATCTTTCGCAACGACTTTGCGACGTGCCGTTCCAGCTCATCTAGTCTCAATCTTGTCGGGGTTGTCATTGAATACCTTACGGTTCAGGGGATAAATGGCAGTTCTGGTCGAGACTTTGTGGTACGAGCGTTCGTCTGGCAATAAAGCGAGTGGATCGGACCAACAACACGCGCGACTGCTCGCCTTCTATTCTGATGAGTTGCTTGCTAACCACGGGGCAGTTTTGCATCATTAAGAGAGACAGGCGCACTACCTATCCAGGTGGCCTATTATGAGCGTCAGCATTCTAAAGGACGTAGCGTCACAGACTGAACTGCTATTGAAAATCTGCTTCAATAGCTGGTCCCCGAAGGCCATCAAATACGCCCGTAAAAGTCGAGAAGCCTGTGCCACGATCCTCATCATTCTTCGACTTAGCGAAGATGCTCGACAACAATTTGACGTATTATTGTGCGCACAGCTTGGCTTGGGATCGAGACCTCAAGTTTTCAAAGAAGAGAGGCTCAAGGCCCATGTCCGAGACGATCGAACGTTGGCGGCAGTGACCTGCCACTGAATTTTCATCCAGTAGCAGTCAGAGTCTCCAGGGTTTGTACGCCGAGTGGCGCGGGTGGAGCAACGGGCGATCGGCGGAGCTGGTCGGGGTTGCGCAGCCGATCGCCCGTTGCGGTGAATGTGGCAGCGTAGGCCGCCGGGGTGAGGTATTTCAGCGAAGAGTGCGGGCGGTCGCTGTTGTAGTCGGCAACCCACACCGCAATCTTTGTCCTGGCGTCATAGAGATCAAAGAACAGGGTTTCGTTGAGCAGTTCATCGCGCATGCGACCGTTGAAGCTCTCGACGAAGGCATTCTGGATCGGCTTGCCTGGCGCGATGAAGTGCCAGTCGATGCCGGTGTCCTTGCACCAGGCCAGCATGGCGTTGCAGGTGAACTCGGTGCCATTGTCGGAGACAATCGAGCCTGGCTTGCCGCGCCGCTCGACGATCAGCGTCAGCTCCCGAGCCACCCGCCGTCCGGAGATCGACGTGTCCGGGATCGCACCCAGGCATTCCTTGGTGACATCGTCGACGATGTTGAGGACGCGGAGGCGCCGTCCATTGGCGAACTGATCGTAGACGAAGTCGATGGACCAGCGTGCGTTCGGCTTCGCTTCCACCAAGATCGGCGCCCGGCTGCCCGTGGCCTTGCGGCGGGCCCGCCGCTTGCGGACGGTGAGCCCTTCCTCCCGATAAAGCCGGTGGATCCGCGTTTATGCCCGACGGCTCGCCCTCCCGCCGCAGCAGGACGAACAGCCGGCGATAGCCGAACCGGCGGCGTTGGTTGGCCAGTTCGCGTAGCCGGGCGCGAAGCTCGGTGTCTGGCGGACGGCGGGAGCGGTAGCGGATCATCTTCCGGTCCGCGCCCACAATCGAACAGGCCCGCCGCTCCGACAGGCCCATCTTGGCCTCCAGATGCGCCACTGCAGCGCGTTTGGCGGCGGGCCCTACCATTTTTTTGAAAGAAGCTCGCGTAGCGCAGCCGCATCGAGCATCTGCTCGGCCAGCAGCTTCTTCAGCTTCGCGTTCTCATCCTCCAGCACCTTCAGCCGTTTGGCCTCGGAGACATCCATGCCGCCGAACTTGGCCTTCCAGTTGTAGATCGTCGCTTCCGATATCCCGTGCTTGCGAGCCAGGTCGGCGGTCTTCGCCCCGGCCTCATGCTCCTTCAACACAGCAATAATCTGCTCTTCCGTGAACCTTGCTCGCTTCATCCGTCCGTCCTTCTTCGGGGCGGACTCTAACTCCTTCTGGAGGAAATAATCAGTGGCAGGTCAGCAGCGGCCCGCTGATGATGGCGGATCCCCTCCAAGACTGCCGCTCCGGCGAATGTGCGGCCTGGCATCTCAATGGCTATCGCGGCTTCCTGCAGGTTGAAGGCTACGCCGCCTAAAACAAGTTGACGCGCCCCGATCGCGGCAATGATGGCATCACGTTGGCCGGCTGCTGGTCACACAGGCACAAGTTCTATGAGCTACATGTTGCATGAAAGTTTAAGTTGGAACGACGACAATCGAACGCATGGCATTGCGCTGGCGGTTGGAGAGAAGACCGTGCGCGGCCAAAGCCCCCACGCACGGGTTGGTTGACGCGCGGAAGCAAGCCTCCGCGGCCGTCTCGCAGATCGCTTCGACCTCTGGCAGCACACCTTGCGGCGGATCCCCGGGAATCAAAACTGGCCGAGTCAATCCTCGCGCCGCTCTCTCTTCGAGCGCTTCCTCATCGATAACCGCATTGAGCTCGACTCCAACATCGCCGAGGGCGTCATAAGGCCACAGACAATTACAATGAGAGAATAGCTCTTCGCGCACGAACCTGGATCACCTCGCAACACTGATGCAGACGGCGAATATGAACAACGTCGATGCCTTCCTGGCTAGCCCTAGGCTGTGTGGACAATTGTCCTCAACCAGAGCAGAGTTGCCGCGATAGCAGCGCCGGCGAAGTGATTTCGCTCTGCTTTCTTGTATCGCGTGGCGACACGGCTGGACCGCATGAGTTTCGAGAAGCAGCATTCGATCAGGTGACGTTCGGCGTAGAGAGGCTTGTTCAGCGGATGCTTTATGGCCCCTGAGGCCTTCGGAACGACGGGTTGGGCGGCTTTTGAGGCGATCACAGATCACAAAGTATCGGAATCCTAGGCGGTATCGCCCATCACGACCTCGGCTGCGAGCCTCTCGATGAGCGGCTACGGCTGTTGCGCATCGCCGGCTTGACCTGCTGTTAGGAAGAAGCGGATCGGGCAACCCAAGCCGCCACAGCCATATGGATTTTAGCCGGGAGGACGCCGAGCGAACGCCCGAACGCCTGATTTGGACCCCCTTTTGCGCCGCTGGCGCGCGGGCGCGTACGATGGTGGAGGCGACAAGGGTGTTCGAAGTCCGAATCATCTGCGAGTGCTTCGAACATGCGTAGCCAGACCCCTCTGCGCTCCACCGGCTGGAGCGTCGGAAGACGCTATTCCATGGCTAAACGCTTCGGGCCGATCACGCCACGGCGCACCGGTTCGCACGACCCACGACACGCCCCTCGACAAATATCCGGTTGCGCGGCCAGTCCAACCACGCTGATCCGGCCAACCGATGATCAAGCCGGAGATACGGTCGCTATTGCGGGTCGCTCAGAACGACCTGATCCATGCGCCCAAGGCTGCCTCTAAAAGAAGCCCTAGAATCACGCTCCGTCCGAATTGCGGAATCCAATAGTCCCCACAGTCTATCACTTCAACGCATCGGCAACGGCCGGCCAAGCAAGCGAAATCGACGCGCTTATGCGGCGGAAAAACACGCCCTCTGACGGTCGCAGCTTGCCACTCACCACAACAGCCAACTTGCCTAAATTGATCGACAGACTGCGGCGGGCCACGCAGACCATCGTTTCAGCCGGGAACCACGCGCACAAACGCTGCTCCCACATCGCGGGCGCCGTTCGGCGGAACGATCGAACCTTGCAGCGCCGTGATCGATCAGGCGCTGGCTAAATTTCTGTCAGCAGTCCATCACAGACCACGACGGGCAGGGCTCGGCGATCACGCCGGGATCGTGTCCCTGCATTGGGTTAACTGGCGGTGGGACACCGCGTTCGCCGGCAGGAGCCGGACTGGTCAACCGGCGATAGCCGGGAGGCTGACCGTTGGATCATCGCTCAACGGCTCGATTGTTTCCAGCGTCATGTAACGGGCGCGCTGGACGGCCCGTTCATCGTACTGTTCGAGCAAGATCGTGCCGACGACGATGGCGTCCTCATTAGGAAAGATGCCGACGACGTCGGTCCGGCGCTCGATCTCGCGGTTGAAGCGCCCGACCGAGTTGGTAACCGGTATGAGATGTCTCGGTGCCAACGTTCCCGCTGCGGCGTTCTACATTGTGGCGTATGGTTCGACCATCGGGACAGAGGAGACCGGGAGCACGAAGTGCGGGCAGGCAGATGTTATTCGATGAGCCGAGAGCTCGGGTTAGTAGCTGGCCGCCTCTGCGACTCGCCCGGTTGCGCTGGGAGTGCGAATCCGTAGTTGTCGTGTCGCCCAGTCATATGTCTGGCAGGAGGTGCGAATACGACGGGTGATTGGCATCAACGTGCACCGTACTTTCGCCGAGGTGGTGTTTTGGGAGGACGGCAGGCTCCGACATGCGGGCCGCATCGATATGACGCGGACGGCGCTGGAGGGATTTGGCAAGACCCTGCTGGCCAGTGATGAGGTGGTGGTCGAAGCGACTGCCAACAGCCTGGCGGTGTCGCGGGTTCTGGCGCCGTTCGTGGCACGGGTGATTCGACGCCGGCCGCTCGCCAGTCTGCAGGCGGCCGGGTACCTGCCGCAGATCTGGACGCCTGACGCGGAGACCGAACGCAAGCGTCGGCTAGTGGCGGGGCGCTACCAGGTCGTGCGGCATCGCACGCGGCTCAAGAACGAGGTGCATTCGATCCTGCACGCGCACCTAATCCCGAAGTGCCCGCATGCCGATCTTTTCAACGCCCGCGGCCGGGCGTGGTTGGCCGCCCAACAGGCCATCGATCGGCACGTCCGTGAGCTCGACCGGCTGGCGGAAAGACCCGGCCCTGCTCGACCGCGAGATCGCGCAGGACGCAATTGAGAATTCCGCGGTTAACAGATTGATGACGATCACCGGCGTGAACTTGGCGGTCGCCGCCGGCGTCATGGCAGCGATCCGCGACATCAGCCGATTCAACAGCCCGCAGAAGCTGGTGAGCTATTTCGGGTTGAACCCACGGGTGCGGCAGTCCGGGCTGGGAGCCGCTCACCACGGCCGTATCAGCAAGATCGGCCGCAATCATGCGCGCGCGATGCTGGTCGAGGCGGCCTGGGCAGCGGCGAAGGCGCCCGGTCCACTGCATGCGTTTTTCCTACGGATCCGCGCCCGGCGTGGCTATCCGGTCGCCGGGGGTGGCCGTGGCTCGCAAGCTCACGGTGTTCTGCTGGCATTTGCTGACGAAGGGCGAGGGTTACCTGTGGGCGCGCCCGGCGCTGGTCGCCAACAAGACCCGCGCGATTCAACTTCAAGCCGGGCATCCGCAACAATAAGGAGCCGGCGTGGAAGACCAGCTTATGCCTACAACATCAAGGCGCTGCGCCACCGCGAGATGTTCTTTGCCGCACAGGCTGAGCAAAGCTACGAACGAATCGTGTCGCAATGGAAACGTCCGGCCAAAAACCGGCGCGCGGGCGCCTCAGCTCGGCAAAAAGATAGCCAGTCCGGTGATGCTTGCAGCCGACGCATCACGCTTCGCCACGAGGTCGCCCGCGCGCCACAACCATAATCGCGACTGATGCAAGTTCTAGGCACCAATGCAGTCCCGTTCCAGGCCAGCGTACCGCCGTGCTCGGGCCGACCAAGGCCAAGCCTTGCGGTGGCCGCAATGCGGCCAGCCTTGACCGCCCCCGCTCGCGGCGGCTGCGAGATCGGTGGCCGGGACGAAAGAATGGCCCGCAGCGCAGCCGAACAAAAGAATGGACTTAAAGCGATCTCCGCAATGGTCGTCCCGACCATGAAGAAATCGCTTGTCCATCTCATCCGTGGAGTGCAGCTTGGTGCGGTGCTGCGGCGGGAAGGTCATGTAGGCCAGCACATCGGTCTAGGCCTCGTCGAGGAAGCCGGCGAGCTTGGGTGGCTTAGGGCGGAGCTGATCGGCGACATTCCGCCATTGCGCTCGTGCGGCCTCGGCATCGTCCTGGGCAAACGCAGTGGCGATGAAGGCGGAGACGACGTGCCGTCCGCTTTTGCCGGCATTGGGCCAGCGCGTTGCGCATGAACTGCACACGGGGGTCGTTGAAGAAGTGGCCAATAGATTTCGCGCGATGCGGCGACCAGCCCCACCATGGCCCTCGCGTCAAAACCCGCGCTACAGCGCGATCTGAAGCTGCAAACGCTGTGAGGACAATCCAAGGCAGAATAAGCGGAAGTAGAGCTGCTGCTAGCCGCTTGAGGTTGATGGCGGCAGCTGCCAGGTAGGCCTGGATCTTCACGTTTGGGAGACCACGCCGTATGGCGCCACCCAGTCCGTGCCAAGTCTTGGCTTCGCCGTGGAAGCCCTCTGAGCGCCAACGATCGTGCTGATAGAGCCGTCGATCCTGTCTGCTCTATCGCTCGCGACGGCGGCGGGCGCGGAGCAGTGCAGGATAATCGTCACCGATAACGACCGTTTTGTTAACCCGCCCTTTCGATAAGCAATCGCCCTTGAGCGGACACCGGGCACAATCCTTCGCCTTCGAATAGAAGAAACGGCCGTGCTTGATGGGTCGCGCGGGGCCCAAGATACGTGCTTGCGGGCACTTCAAGATGTCGTGCTTGGCATCGTATCGGAAGCGTCTGAGCGGTACGCGGCTCTTGATTGGTTCGGCTTTAGCTGGGATCAAGGCGTCGATGCCGCGCCCCTCGAGCGCACCGTAAACCTTAGCGTAGGCATAGCCGGCATCCGTGGTGACCGTCTTGATGTCGACGCCTGTCACAGCTTCAACCTCATCGACTTGCGGCTCGATCATCTCCCCTTCGTTCTTTTGTCCGGTCGTAACCACGACGTCCAGAATGACGCCGACCTTGTCATCGACGGCAGTGTGCTGCTTGTAAGAAGCGGTTCCAGCCGCCGGTTTCGGGCATTGATGGCCATTGTCGCATCCGGATCGGTGGTGCAAATGTTGTACTTGCCGCTCTGCCGGCCCTTTCTCTCGAGTTCACTTTCATCCTCACCTTGATTTTCGCTCAGCAAATCGATCACATGCTGCTCGGTGACGCTGTCCCAACTCACGTTAGCGCGGATCAGCGACGCATGATGTGAACCACTTCGGCTGTTGCGAGCTTGGCCTTCAGGCAGGCCTCGACCGTGCGTTTGAAGATCCTACGGAATCGCTCTTCGACCCCGCGCGGGCGGATGCGCGTCAAGCTTGAATGGTGCGGTAGCTGCTCGTGCAGGCCATAACCAGCAAACCAGCGAATGGCGATGTTGACCTGAGCCTCACGGATCAGCTTGCGATTGTGTACGATCCCGGTGAGCAGACCCGCGAGCATGAGCCGTACCGCGGCTTCCGGATCGATGCCTGGCCGACCGTCGTTCGCGCAATAGCAGTCGGACACCTCTTCCCTTAGCCAAGACAGGTCGAGCACACGATCGACCCGTGCGGGCACGTGCTCATCTGGGACGAGCTGTTTCAGCGAGCCCGTGATGAAGAGCTCCAACTGACCCCGCTCCTTGCGCCCCAGCATCTCGTTTGCTCCGCCGATCGCGAATCGCCGACGAGAACGGAATTAGCCAATTGCAGCTTTTTCAACAACCCCACGCGGCAACGCTGCCAAGTCGCGTTGAGCACCTTGGCGAAAAGATCCGCGTCAGGAGTCTTCTCCATGAGCGTGCGGAGGTCCATCATCTCATCGGTCATCGGTGGCTCCTCAAATCAGGTTGGTGTCGGCAACCCGACCCGACCGGCGAACTGCCGGTGACCACCGCAAAGCCGCCCGCCCGCTACGGCGCTATTCGGGGCGCGCGACCGGGCGGCTTTGCTCTACCGAGCTACACCATCACTGGGGACACGACCCGCGCCGCAGGCAAAAGGTCGGGTCTAGAGCATGCGAGAAGTCCGCAGATCACGGTTATCCGCATGAGCTGCGCGCGAACGAAGACGGCATATTTCTGTCGCCACTCATCCAACACAGTGGGCAGGTCCTCGGCAAACAGGAAATCTAGTCACACAAAGTACGTTAGATGCGACACTCGATTCGAGCAGAAATTGGCGGGGGTTCCGCGCGTCTGTCCTGATGTTGAAATCCCGAAGGAGCGTAGCCAAGTCCAAGCGGAACCTCAAACAGGAGATCAGCGTCTCATGTCACGCCGGGATCCAGGCCGTTGCGACGGGGCTCCGAATTTGCAGCGCGAGCCCCATAGCTCGGTGGTAGCCTTGTACGATCATCAATATGGAGGTCTCAGCACGCTCACTCTACCGGCGGTACCGGATCTGCTCTCTAGCAAGGCGCACAAGCTCGTCAGAGACCGCACCGCAACCGGAAGTTCGCGCAATTAATCACAGCTTCTCGATGCCGCTTATCCAATAAGTACCCAATCAGGAAGGTCCTCAATTATTGTTCGTCTTGATGCTGCGCCCTCTAGAGCCAAATTGCTGTTAGTAGCCGCCTCAAAGTTCGGGGCTAGCGAAATCGAAGGTTTGCACTCCGTCCGGGCAAATCCGCGTGCAGCCGCGCCAGCTCAAAGGCGCGATCACGCACGGTCCTCTGCATAGATTCGCTACTTCCACTGCTTGGGGCGACATGAAGCAGCATCTGCTCTCGCGTGGCGACGGGCGCGGCATCACCTTCGCGCGTGAGCACGTGGAAAAGATGAAGACAGTTGTCCTGGACGCCGAGAACCTGCGTGAGCACGTAGGCGCGATCTCCGGCATAGAGTTCCCCTAGATGGCACATATGGGTCTCGAGCGTGCGGTACCTACCGTGCTTTGAGCGGTACTCGTCGTTGACGCCGATAGACCGGAGCAGGATGTCCGTAGCGTCGCCGAAGAGCTGGAGGTAGCGGCTCTCGTTAAGAGGGCCCTGGTCGCCCATCCAATCTGCCGGTATGTCTCGCGTTCGCGTCCTCAATGGGCTAGAAGGGTTAGTGATACTGGAAGCGCGATCGCGGAGCCTCCGCTCCCACCGATTGAGCGTCTCGCCGGGTCCATAGCTCTGCGAGCGCAGCCCATGCAGCAGGGCCACGAGCAACTCGTCACGCATTTGCTCAGCAGGCAGCGGCAACGGGTCGGCCCTGACCTGCGCGTCTGCTTGCTCGGCAACTTTATCCAGAAAGGATGAGTCCATTTCCGGCTTTTCGGTGAGCCTCGACCACGGCCACTTGAAGGCCCATTGGGCGATGGACTGGCGCATGCCGGCGCCGCCATTGGCCATGCGATAGGAGCCGATGGCAGCGCGGCGCAAGGCCCAAGAGTAGCGCACTGCATCATCGATTTCCTGCAGAGTCGCCACGTCGTCGCGCACCAGCCACAGTGCCTCCCTCGAGAGGGCGTCCTGCAGCCGGTTCGCGATAAATCCGTCCACTTCTCTGCGCAGCACAAGCGGGTGCATTCCAATCGCCTGATAGATCGCAGCAGCCCGTTCCAGAGCCTCGGGCGCGGTGCGCTCCCCGGCACACAGTTCAACCAGCGGAAGCAGGTACACAGGCTGGAAAGGGTGGGCGACGAGCATACAGTCGGGCGATTCCATCTCCGCCTGCAGCAACGACGGCCGAAACCCTGAGGTCGAGGAACAGATCAGAGTTCCGGGCGCTGCCGCTCGACCAGCGGCCGCGAGTAATTTCTGCTTGAGCTCGAGGCGCTCCGGCGCGGACTCCTGCACGAGATCAACGCCCCACACCGCGTCAGTCACAGAATCGACCACCGTTAGCGATCCTTCTGGCGGCAGCCAAACCGGCGCTAGTTGTCGGTATGCCCGCCGCGCGCTGGTCAGCATTTCCTGCACGCGCTCGGTCACACCACGCGACGGGCTATACAGCCGCACGTCGACTCCGTTAAGGATGAAGCGTGCCGCCCACCCGCTGCCGATGACACCACCTCCTAAGAGCCCGACAGTGTGCGGCCACTTGTCGCCTGGGTTCAACTTCTCGAGCATTTTTTATTCTCCCAAGCATACACCTTCTCGCACATTTGGTCAGGCTCGCCGTTCATCGCATCCGCATCCGCGCGATCGCAAAGTGCACCGCACCAGCACCCCGCCGCTTCGACGAGCGAGCCCGCAATGTGCGGGGCGACATTGGGCGGACCGCCTTCGCTGAATTGAACCCCGTCAGACCATGAGTAGAATAAACGAAGCGCACTTCGTAAGAACACCGACAGAATAATCCTCCAAGTCCCTGATGCGTCAGTCTAAGCAATTGGCATGCCACTCGCACAAGGAGCGCGCTCGCCAGGGAGAAAACATAAAAGGATGTTAGCTCGTCCTAAATGACGCTGTGAACTATCGGATCTCAAACGTCACAATACTGAATACGATCTGAAAAAGGCCTTGATACTCCCAACCATAGTGTCTTCCGACAAGCCCATGCAAACGGCCGCAAGCCGGGACGGCTTGGTGCCAGGTTATCTTCTACCAAACTCGATCGGCCGCTCCTCTCCCATACGAGTACAGCGTGAAGGTGAACGCCGGATCTATTGTTTTGAGAAGCGAGCTGCGCTTCGACAACGGTATTGCAGAATTCACAAGAGGTAGGAGATCTTCGGACCGTTTGAGATTTCCACGATCTACGTGGTTTCCGTCGTTCAGCGGCTATCCACTTCATCGGATCGTTGACCTTGAATATTGCGTCCTGCAGAGAACGTCGAAGTAGTTAGCATATGGCCTCGCAAAAGGACCTCGCTGAAAGGCTGTGAACGTGGGATCCTGATAGTTTTCAAGGCCCCCAAGCATTGTCCAACTTAGGACAAAGGCGCAATCATGTAAGCTCCAGCACAGTAAAATTATCTCTGGATCACATTTTTAAAAGCAGAATAGGGCTTACCGGAAAGGCAACGCTGGCACAGCAGTTGCTAGTAAAATGATGCGTAATGGGTAGCGCCGCCGCGAATGTCAGCGGGACAGATCATGGCAAAGGTCGCGTACTTCTATTTCTAGGTGAGTGCCGAGATGGAGCGCTGACATAGGACTGAGGTAGGCTCTCGACGCATTGAAGCTTCCAATCGCATAGCGAGTGCAAAATTCTATCTTATCAAGCCAGGAGAACAAAATGAGATTGCTTATTTTGACAAACACGCTCGATTGCCTAGGCGAAAATGATGCGGTCATCAGCAATGCATTCCGCCGCTCCGGCTGCGAAGTAGTACTCGGTGAGGTCAATTCTATTGCAGCAGATGACTATCGCTATTTTACGCGAGGAGTTCTGTTACGAGCAAAGGGCTTACCGTACGACGTCGGATCTTCTGCACTAGGAGATCGAGGACCATATTTTCTTGATGAATGCCATCTAGTCTGGGTCATGAGCCGGCCCCAGGATCGTGTAGCCCGTGACGTTTGGCAAATGTTGTGGTTGGCTTCTCAACATGCTGCCTTTGTCAACAGCATTGAAGGAATGATGTTTCTAAATACAAAACATGCACTGGGCCATCTTGTGCCAAAGGAGAATAGAGCTTTCTCATATACATCGAATGATTTTTCGTTACTTTGGGAACGGTACCGTCAGGAGGAAGACCAGTGTTGGGTGGCGAAGCCGCCAAATGGGTTTTGCGGAGAAAACGTTTTCTTGCTCCCTCCAAAAGGACCAAATGTTCGAGCAATTCTTCAATGTCTTACAGGAACCATTTTCGAGCGATACGCAATCACTCCGGGTAGTGCGCTACGCGGCTTCCGAGCTGACTATGCTATCCTTCAAAGGTTCATTCCGGAGGTGGCCCAAGGCGAAAAGCGCGTCCTCGTTGCTTGTGGGAAGGCGCTTGCTTGGTATGGTCGGCAAAGGCATCCAGACGATCACAGGTCGAACATACTTCAGGGAGCCAAGCCGATCCCAGTCGACCTGCACTCCGGGGAAATCGAGCTCGTCGAGTTGATCGGTCAACGCCTGATGAAGCATGGGATCAATTTCGTCGGGGTAGACATGGCTTATCCATATATTCTTGAGCTTAATATGGACGACCCGGGAGGGCTATACGACGCAGGATTGGTTTCTGGGGTAGATCGTTCGGACAAGGTAGCCGAGCTGATGATAAATCGCTTTGAAAGCGCTGTTCTTCGAAAGAGATGCCATCCTCCCGGATAAAGCCCGCGTGACACCGATGCGACGTGCTCTGATGCCGTTGTTGTGGCTGAGGCGCCACAACAATTGAGCTTACTGGCTCCTCGGCGGCAATCCGGTCTCCTTGACAATGCAGTTGCCCGACACGCGCCGACGTAAGCCGATCGCCGCTACTAAGGGGCTCTTGACGTTGCCAGGCGGCCGGAACCGCAACAAACTCTCGCACTTGCCCACCCAGCCATGGCTAGCGGCGAGCGCGGTGACCTGCGCTATGGAGATCATCGAGCAGGCCTCGAAGTCGAAGCAATCGAACGTCTTTCCGGCCGAAAGCCGCGCCTCGCGGTGCGTCGATGGGAACGAACTTTCAGCGAGGATGGGCTTGAAAATTTTCCAAGGTGACCACGACTATAGCTCGGTGATCAACGGGCAGCCCTGGAAGGCAGCGATGCGAAGATATTCGAGATAGGGGCCGAGCTTGCCAGGCCTGCCGCGGCTCGGAGGCGGCTAGTTCGAGGCCGCCCGCGACATACTTGCCGATTATTTTCAAGGCGCGTAGCTGCGCCGTGCAATTGTGCCGATCGACAAGACCTGACGCTGAAGGTCCATAATCACGATGAGATCTCCAAGGTGGATCATCCGTCCGCCCCGAATCAGTTCAGGCAACAGCATCGGATGCGGGAAGCTAGCTAGGTGATTTTCGATGCCCACAGTTCGGGAATACAATGTCCGCCGCCACGCGGGAAGCTGTACCATCACCCTGCGGCACGAAGGCAGGATCGGGTGCGAGGTGGACGCGCAGCTGTCCGAGCTCGGTCCATCGGCCAACATCCACGGCGGCAAGCCCATTGGCGAGTTCGATCCCTTCGTAGCTGAGCTCGTGTACCAGCGCGAGCAGATCGACTGACCTTGCCCCCAAGTTTTATTGAATCCTGAGTTCGCTCCGGTCGTTGGATTTGCCCGGTTGGGCGGTGGGAGCGACGGGAGCTGGCGCGGAGCCTTCGGCATAGCGCAGCGCCAGATCCCGGCGCGGGTGACAGGTGAAGGCGAACTCGGAGGGCGTTTTCCATCCGAGCTGCGAGTGGGGTCGGGCATCGCTGTAACCGGCCCGCCAGCATCCGAGTGCGACGGGAGCCTGGGCCACTGACGTGAACAGTGTCTCGTTCAGCAATTCATCCCGCAGGCGACCGTTGATGGGGAAGACGGCCCCGCTCCCTCGGCGCCGGCGATACACTGGCAATGGACGAACCCGGTAACAGGAGCAATCACCAATGAAGTCGCGACAATTGGGTTGGACATTTCGAAGCATGTATTTCACATCCATGCAGTTAATGGCCAAGGCCAAGTGGCCGGTCGCCAACGCCTCCGGCGAGGCGAGATCGTGTCGTTCTTCTCCTCGCTCGCGCCTTGTCTAGGCGGCATTGAGGCCTGCGCGACTGCTCACCACTGGGCGCGGGAGATTCGGGAGTTTGGACATGATGTGAGATTGATCCCGCCGGCCTATGTTAAACCCTACGTACGAAGAAGAGACAAAAATGACGCCGCTGACGCGGCCGCGATCTGCGAAGCGGTCACCCGTCCCAATATGCGGTTCGTTCCCATCAAGAGCGGCGAGAACCAGGCTTCTTGATGCTTCATCGTGCAAGAGGCTTATTGGTCCGCCAACGAACCATGACAGCCTGCGCCATTCGGGCTCACTTTGCTGAGTTCGGAATCATCGTCGGGCAAGGCCGGCAACGGGTGGATGGTCTGGTGGACGTGTTGGATGACGAGGAACTGACGCTACCGGCCCACGCCCGGATCGCACTAGCCGAGCTTGTGAACCAACTGAAGGAATTGGACCAGCAGGTCGAGGCTATCGAGCGCGAGCTGGCTCAGATCCAGCGCGTAAATCCGATGGCGAAGTTGCTGTCCTCGATCCCCGGGATCGGTCCCATAACGGCCACAGCTCTCGCCGCGACCGTGCCGGACGCGACAATTTTCCGCTCCGGACGAGAGTTCGCGGCCTGGCTTAGCCTGACGCCTAAACAGAATTCCACCGGCGGGAAGGACAGGCTCGGCCGCATAACGAAGCAGGGCGATTCCTATCTCAGGCACTTGCTTGTCATCGGGGCACGCAACGTCGTTCGGTATCCAAAGGCCCGGTCCCGGGTCGGAGCTGGCTGGATCGAAGCCCTGCTTGAACGGCGTCGGCCCATGGTTGTTGCCGTCGCTGTAGACAACAAGTTGGCTCGGATCATCTGGGCAATGATGACGACCGGTGAGTTCTATCGGCCTAAGCCCGCGGCCTGAGCTGCCGCGCTTTTTTGGCCACCCTAAGATGTGAGGGCAGATGACAGCGTGATGGAACCGGGGGAGCTGGGGATCGAGAAAGCCCGAAGAGTTTTAAGCGCAACAAGCGCGACCCGTTGATGAGGCCTCGATCCGCGATCTCCATCAGGGCCAGCGGCCATGGCATCGGTCGCACTAACAGGCCGTATACAAGAACGCACCCGACCGGTAACCAAAGTGCTGCTGAAATCCCTTGCATCCGCGGGGCCGTCTATACATGAAACTCTCGACGAAGCCGTTCTGCATCGGCTTTCCCGGCGCAATGAAGTGCCAATCGATGGCTGCGTCCTTGCACCAACCGAGCATGGCGTTGCAGGTGAATTCGGTGCCATGGTCGGACACGATTATTCCTGACTTGCCGCGTCGCTGGACGATTGCCGTCAATTCGGGGGCCACGCACCGCCCCGAGATCGACGTCTCCGGAATGGCGCCCAGGCATTCCTTGGTGACGTCGTCGACGATGTTGAGGATGCGGAAGCGTCGGCCATTGGCGAACTGGTCGTGGACGAAGTCCAGCGACCAGCGCGCGTTCGGCCTCGCCTCGACGGGTCCCCACGGCCTTGCGGCGAGCCCGCCGTTTGCGGACGGTGAGCCCTTCCTCGCGGTAAAGCCGGTAGATCCGGTTGATCCCCGATGGCTCGCCCTCCCGCCGCAGCAAGACGAACAACCGGCGATAGCCGAAACGCCGCCGCTCGTTGGCGAGATCGCGCAATCGGCCACGCAGAACTGCGTCCGGCGGGCGGCTGGAGCGATAGCGGATCATCTTCCGATCCGCCCCCACAATCCAGCAGGCCCGCCGTTCCGACAGGCTCATGACGGCCTGCAGATACGCGATCGCAGCGCGCTTTGGCGGCGGGCCCTACCATTAATGGGATGGTCCGCCCCGTCCTCCTCCTTCATCATAGGAAGGTCAGATCAAAAGAGGAGAGTATCATGGCCCATCGCAATTTTCCGCGACCGGCGGCTGTCTATGGAATCGACATTGGCAAGAACCTGTTCCACGTCGTGACCTGAGCTGCGACGGCACACCTGTTCAGAAAGTTCGCTTTCGATGGGACACCCTTCTTCAGTTCTTTGCTCGCGCACAACCAAGCATAGTTGGCATGGAATCCTGCGCCGGTTCACAGTGGCTCGCTCGGAAGATACAGGCGCTTGGTCACAAGGTGCGCCTGATCGCCGCGCAATTCGTGAAACCCTATGTGAAGTCAAATAAGAGCGATATCTTCGACGCCGAGGCGATCGCTGAGGCCGCGACGCGACCGACAATGCGCTTCGTCGCCGTGAAGGAGGAGGGCCAGGTCGATCTTCAAGCGCTGCATCGAATCCGTGACTAGATGGTCGGCTCGAGGACTCGCCTAATCAATCAGATGCGGGCTTTCTGCCTCGAGTACGGTGTGTGCCTTTGCGTCAGGGTGCCGGAATATTCAAACTCGAGTTGCCGCGCGCTTTGAATGACGAAGGAAACGATTTGTCACCAGTGATGCGTCGCCTGGCGAGCGATCTCTTCGCCGATCTCCGCCGCCTCGAAGAACGGATCCGCGAAGTGACAACGGAGATCGAAGCGGTTGCCGATCGAGAGGACGTCACGCGCCGGCTGATGACAATCCCTGGTATCGGCGCATTGGGTGCGACCGCCGTACTTGCCGCGATTGGTGATGGGCTGCAGTTTCGCAAGGCCCGCGACCTTGCTGCCTAGCTGGGGTTAGTGCCCAGGCAATACTCGACCGGCGGAAAACAGACGTTGCTTGGCGTCAGCAAACGCGGCAACCGTTATGTGAGAAAGCTTCTAGTGCATGGCGCACGATCCTGCTTCCGGCATTTGGACCGAACGCGCGATCGCCTAGGAAGCTGGCTCGACAGGCACCAGGCTCGGATGCATCCGAACAAGGCCGTTGTCGCTCTTGCCGCCAAGATGGCCCGCATTGTCTGGGCGGTCTTGAACAAGCCTGGAGCTCTCTACGAACGCAGAGATCCTGCTTTCACCTGACACTTCTGGCTTCTTGCAAGGCTCGGGAACAGTGATGACGAAACAGTGGATCAACATGCCGTAAGCCCTATGCAAAAAAGCGGGCTTCGTGCCCGAACCATTTATTGGGAACGGCGTGAGCGGATCTCATCATGGCCTGGCTGCAACAGCAGCCCACTCGCGAGAGGCCGGATACATTTATGCAACTGAAGGCGTCATTTTTGCTGTTACGAACCCTTGCACGGACGGGGCGGACCATACATTCTTACCAGCAAGTCCTTCAGCGCGACATTGTCGAGCATGAAATCCGCCAGCAGCCGCTTCAGCCGCGTGTTCTCATCCTCCAGTGCCTTCAGCCGCTTGGCCTCCGACACCTCCATACCGCCGAACTTCGCCTTCCCTTTGTAGATGCTGGCGTCGCTGACGCCGTGCTTGCGGCACAAGTCCGCGACCGAAACGCCGGCCTCGTGCTCCTTCAAAATCCCGATGATCTGCTTCTGTATTCGGTCTGCTTCTGTCAATCCCTTAAGAGCGCGTGCCGCGGGTACCTAGCTTCTGTTCGTGGTCGGCAAAGTCGCCACACGATGGGATTCGGTTGAATGGTCGGTTCAAGCTCTTCGGCGTAGTCAGCGCCTGGAGGGCGGACGCCACGACAGATCATACGAACTCGACCATCCCCACGCCCCGCGACGGGCGTCTCTTGGGTGGCGATGGCGTCCTTACGCCACCGCGGTCCATCTGAATTCGGTTCCATCAACCCACATTCGGTGAAGGACGACAGCCATCTTTTTGGCCAGCACGACCTTCGCACGCTAGCTTCCTTGCCGGTGGGCAACACGCACCGCCCAAGCCTTCATCGGAGACCATTGGGTTGATGGCCTGAGAATAACGTTGGCAGCTTCGAACAGGGCTGTGCGCGTCTCTCCATCTCCGACTTTTGTGATCCGTCCCACCCGATCAACCTCGCCAGATTGGTATCGCCGGGGCGTTAACCCGAGATAGGCGCCGACGGATTGAGACAGGAATCGCCTAGGATCGTCCACAGTGGAGCGGAAGGTCAACGCAGAGACCGGGCCGATCCCCGGTATCGTCATCAAGAGCCGACAAGCCGGGTCACTGCGCACGGCCTTCAGAACCAGACGATGCAGTCGGCTGTACTGCCGCATCAGCGCTTCGCGTCCGGCAAGCAGCGGATTCATGATCGCCTCCAGCAAGGCGTCACCGCCGACCAACTCACGAACTCGCGTCGCGAACAGAGTCCGCGAGACGACTCCGACTTTGAGACCGAGCGGACGCAGAAGTCCGCGGATGACTTGCTCTGTGGGAGCGATGGAGCGGATGATATGCTTGCGAGCCGCGGCCAGCGTCCGCGCCCTTTGGCTGCCGATGCTCTTGACGTGAACAGGCTTGAACCATCCCGTTCTCACCACCTGCGCGATCCCACGGGCGTCATTCCGATCGGTCTTCACCGGCATGGCCGAAAGCGCCGCCCTACCTGGCGGGCTTCCAAACTGACGGCCGGCAGCCCCAGTTTGATTGGATTTGCGGTCAGCCATTCTGACGTCGGTCCTGCCTCAAGGCCCACCCCTTCAACTTGACCAGCCCATGGTTCGAGGTACTGCACAATCGATGGCGCGTCCGCCAAGGTGGTTCCCTCCCGGATAAGCTTTCCGGTCTCGTCAACATGACTATTTCTCCTTCGGATGGAGTTGGTCCAGGATCGTCAGCCAAAACGTGCCGCCCGGCAAATAGGTCAGACGATCGGGACCGAATACCCCATCTCTTCCGAAAAGCGGCTGCGCTTCATGCTCTGGTCCTTGTCGTGGGCCAGAACGAACTTCAAACTGGATTAAGCCCGTGGGCAAGGTCAGCCCTTTTCAAGACGACTCTTCTAGCGGCGTACCGAAGACGCACAAAACAATCCGAGGAGCCTCGGCGCTACGCCTAACGTCAATACTCATTCTCGCGTCTGAACCGCCAAGGGGTCCTTCAGCGAATCCAAGACCGGCGCTGTGTAGCAAGACGAAGCATACGTACGCTCGCGGCCTCAGCCCTTCCGTCTCTGCATCGTCGGGCGCTGCACCGACTTCGGCACTGTCTGGTCGAAGTCGTTCTGTCCCCTGCTTTAGAGCCGGACGCATTTGGCCAGCATCAACTTGGCATCGTCGGCCGCAGCCTTATCACTCCGACGTCGTTCTCTATTGCAATTGCGGTCCCAAATGGCTCTGAAAGCTTCTGTAGACGCTCTAGGATGACATTTGCCTCCGTCGCGGGGGCGAGCCGCGGTACGCCCCGATCCGCAAACCTCTTTGAGTATCCTAGCTCGATTGGATAAAGCCGCAACTCGGCTAGCTGGTTCTGCTCAAATCGGCTGACCGCGACAACGCTCTCATAGAAGATTGGATCTGAGAACTCTCTTGCCATCTCGTCCACGGTCACATCCGCATCCGTGTCGACGCGCGGGTCCTTACCGTAAGCGTTAAACATGTCAGCTCCCACGGGCGTATGGAGGTCCTCCATGATGAAGTTTCCAAGACTATAAAACACCGGACGATGCCTGTAGATCTCGATTCCTCGCAATTGATGAGGTCCATGTACGACGTACGCGTCCGCTCCGGAATCGATTAACGTATGCGCCAACGATTGCTCGTAGTCTGGAGGCTCTTGACTCCAATTTCCGGGCTCATGACCGTGGTTCGTGACTATGCAGAAGTCAGCGAACTGCTTCGCCCGGCGAACGTTTCGCAGTATGTCAGCAATATCGCGCGGGTCAGCTTCATAACTATAACCGCTCTTATTGCCACCTTTGTAGGTCACCCCAGCGATCTCGACTGAGCTTTGACCTTTTCTGCCGGGCCTGAAGCCCGGCAGTTCAATTTGTAATCGGCGCAAGCACTCAAGCATCTCGGGCATGACCACGATGCTTCGCGCCAAACGCAGTACATTGATTCCCGGTCTGCCTGGAGCCTCGCTGGCGGGATCGGCCGCACGAGATAGTGGCGTGTACGTCGAGGCAAAGGAGACCAAGGCCACGCGACCGCGTACGGTCTCCAGAAAGCGGGCGGCGCCTGCCTGTGCGAGATTCTCGCCTGCACCTGCGTGGACTATTCCGTTTTGATCGAGCACTCTGCTCGTTTCCCGCATGCCTTCGAGCCCCCAGTCGAGCGAATGGTTATTCGCGCGGCTTACGACCTTGAATCCCATCGCCTTCAGATCGGGCCCGAGTTCTGGTAAGCTGATTACGTATGCCCCACCGTGCTCAGCCTGTGGACTACCCTTGAACGATCGGATATCGAAGATGCTGGTTTCAATGTTACCAAACGTGACATCCGCATCATGAAGGATCTCAATAATCTCGGCGAACCCGGGATGCCTTCCTTTAGTTAGCGGCCGCGTGACGAGAAGGTCGCCAACTGCCACCATTGTGAAACCGTCCGCGACGTTCGTTGCGGTCGAACCAACCGTGTCATAGCGACCATCCTGTTGGGCGGTATACTGGTTTGAAGGTTCCTCCATGTGGCGACCTCTATATTGGTTAACTCTTGGTGAGTTGGCTCCATAGAACACGATTGGCTGAGGTCGAGTGGCCATATGTCTAACCACAGGCGCTCATAAGCGACGAATATTGCCAGAAAACCATCGTGATCACCCTGCGGCTATGCTCTGGTGCCGAGAAAAATACTCTTGGCGGGTTACTTCGTAGTATTGCCTGAGACTACCATCATGTTCATACTGGCGGTCATCAATATAGCGCAGGCCCAGCTTTTTGGCTGCTCGCTCCGACCGGACATTGCCCTTTGCAATGAAGGCGACCACTTTTTCCTTCGTCGAGTTTCGCAAGGCATGTGTGATGGCGAAAGACGCGGCCTCGGGACCGAGGCCGCGTCCTACAGCGTGCTCGCAAAGCAAACAAACGAATTCGAGGTCGCTTTCGTAGTCGACCAAGCCGCAGCGGCCGGTGAAGATCGGACCATCGCTGGACTTTTGATAAACCATCCAGTGGCCGAAGCGGTTCTTGCGCCACTGTACCAACGCCCAATCGAGCCACTTGCGCACGTCCTGAGTGGTCTGCGCCACATTCTTGAAGTTCATCTGCTGAACCAATGGATCGTTGTGCAGCTTGAACAACTCCACTTCGTGTTCTGGGCGCATGGAAGTAAGGATTAAACGTTCGGTGTAGTTGGTAAGCAACGATACTCTCCCAGTCATCGCCATTTGGCGCTGAAGAATTCTGTCGAGCCTTGGTACCATCCGTATCTTTTCATCGAGCCGGGATGCCGGGATTGGTTGGATACAACGGGCTCGATCTGCTGCGGCCCATCCTTCTTTAGCGAGAAATGGATGTGGCCCGCCATGACCATGCGAACCTCCATGATGGTGCGCTGGAGACGAAGCTGGTGCGCTTCATGCAGGTGCTTTCGAAGCTGCAAGCGGCACACTAGCATGCGCACAAATGCGTTCACCTACCAGTATTGGGAGTGCGCTCGCACCTTGCGTGTCGAAAACTCCTTCACGTGCCGCGGCATTAGGCGTATTGACGGTTTTTGACCCAGCAATAGACCTTTGATTAAAACTGTCTTTGCTATTTTAGGGAAGCCGAAAGATCTGCCGAGACACAATGGCAGATGGTCCATCGGTTGTTGCCCGATCGTGGCGAACGTGGTTCGCCAATTCTAGACAATCGGCGTACCGTCAATGGCATTCTTTGGGTCTGTTCATCCGCTTAACACACTCTAGTGAACTCGCGGGTGGGGCGGCATTCGAGATTTCGGGGCGTCTGGCGCCGAGGGCGGACACGCATCTATTGTGATCACCGGCACGGGAACCAAAAATGACGAAACGCTCAGCCGCTCGCGCTGCGCCTTTCGACAAAGATCCACCTCCGTACGAATACCGCAGGCGGCCGTTCTTTCGACATCACTGGGCGCGGTCCAAGAGGTCGATGGCTGCGACCCATTGATAGCTTCACGACGCTCGGTACGAACAGCGTCGCCGTCGGCCCTTGTAGCCGAGAGGTTTTCCGTGAGTGGCGGTTGACCTTGCCCCCAGATTTTATCCAGTTCTGAGTTCGCTCAAGCCATTGGATTTGCCCAGTTGGGCGGTGGTAGCGACGGGAGCTGGCGCGGAGCCATCGGCATAGCGCAGCGCCAGATCCCGGCGCGGGTGGCAGGTAAAGGCGAACTCGGAGGGTGTCTTCCATCCGAGCTGTGAGTGCGGTCGTGTGTAGTTATAATCGGCGCGCCAGCATCCGAGCGCGACGCGGGTTTGAGCCAGCGACGTGAACAGCGTCTCGTTCAGCAATTCATCCCGGAGCCGACCGTTGAAGCTTTCGATGAAGCCATTCTGCATGGGTTTGCCCGGAGCGATATAATGCCAGGCGACGCGGCTCCGATCGGCCCAGGTCAGGATGGCGTTGCTGGTAAGTTCGGTGCCGTTGTCGCTGACCACCATCTTTGGCTTGCCGCGCTCCATGACCAGCCGATCCAACTCCCGCGCCACCCGGGCCCCGGAGAGCGAGGTATCGGCCACCAGCGCCAAGCACTCGCGGGTACAGTCATCGACCACGGTCAAGATGCGGAAGCGGCGGCCATCCGTGAGCTGATCGGAGACGAAGTCCAGTGACCAGCGGTCGTTCGGTGCCATCGGCACCGTCATCGGCGCCCGAGTCCCGATCGCCCGCTTGCGGCCGGCACGGCGGCGCACCACCAACTTCTCTTCCCGGTACAGCCGGAATAGCTTCTTGTGGTTGATCGCAAAGCCCTCCCGCTTGAGCAGAACATGCAGGCGCCGATAGCCGAAGCGGCGGCGCTCCTGGGCGATCGCCTTCATGCGCTGGCGAACGCCGGCATCATCCGCTCGGGTCGTCCGATATCTCATGGTCATGCGGCAGCAGCCGATGGCTTTACACGCCCGCCGTTCGCTCATCCCGTGGGCATCCACGAGATGCGCGACAGCCTTCCGCTTGGCCGCGGGCGTCACCACTTCTTTCCCAAAAGGTCCTTCAACGCCGCATTGTCCAGCATGGCGTCAGCCAGGAGCCGCTTCAGCTTCGTGTTCTCGTCCTCCAGCGTCCTCAGCCGCTTGGCCTCGGAGACGTCCATCCCGCCGTACTTGGCCTTCCATTTGTAGATGCTGGCGTCGCTCACGCCGTGCTTGCGGCATAGATCGGCGACCGACACCCCGGCCTCGTGCTCCTTCAAGATCCCGATAATCTGCTCTTCCGTAAAGCGGCTACGCTTCATGCTCTGGTCCTCGTCGTGGGCCAGAACGAACTTCAAACTGGATTAAGCCCCGGGGGCAAGGTCACGGTTCGCCGCGATCGAACCGCGCGATCCAGCTCAAATACGATCGCTGGTCTCTGAGCATCCCTATCGCGTTGACGCTCTGTCAATCGCATCGAAGCAGTTCCCTCGCATCGCTAGCCATTATGAAAGAAGCCAGAGCTTACGTGACGACGTAAACATCGCCGCCGAGAACCGTCAACACGATCTAATCACGCAGAGAATTCACTGATTGGTCTCAGGATCTGGAAGATAGGAACTTTGATCTTCCCTCCAAAAACAGTGAGTAGGATTCAAGCCGATTTTAGGTCTCGACCGGGTTGATGTAGCCAATCTCCGAGTGTCTGCGGTGATAATTGTAGAGGCCATCGATGTAGCGGAGCCCTGTTTCATTGTGCGTTGCATGTTGGCGGTGAACTACCTCGGTCTCGATCGCGTAGAAGAACCTTTCCACAGCGGCATTGGCGTAGCAGTCGGGTCTGCGGCTCATGGACGGCCCTAAGCCGGCGGCTTGCAAGGCCGGGCGATAGTCGGTTGAAGCTAGATGGGATGCCACGGTCGGAGTGTTGGATTAGGCCGGCGTTGGACCTTCTCCCTTAATCGCCATTCGTACCGCGGCCAGCTGCAATTCGGCGCGCATTGTTCATCTACCGCCCAGCCGCACGATGCGACGTACAGATCCATGATGTGGCCAGGTACAACCATCCCAGGCCGGTTCAGAGGTAATGTCGGCGATCCGGACCTGATTGCGCGGCGGCGAGAAGTTTCCGCTGGAGCAGATTGGGCGCGATTGGGAAGCCACGCCGCTCCCAGTGGTGCAGTATCGTCGCAGGCGAGACGCCGAGCACACGGCACATGACTTGGACCGCATAGTCCGCGCGGCGGGTTCGGCAAACATCGCGATCGACTTCCTAAGAAACAGCCGGATCGGAGGCACCCGGAATGGACCGTAACACCAAGCCCAGAGATTTGGCTTGCACTGAAAGGTAGTGAGGACGCGGCCGCGATATTGCTGCTCATAATAGTCCGGGCCGGCGGCTCTGTAGTGCATGCCGTGCCAGTGGTTTTTGAGAACAAGGCTACGATCTTGCGGGCTGTCGCTATCATCGCCTTTAACTTGCGCCGCACGTGAGGAAAGTCGGCGATAAAATCCACCGAACCCAGAGAAGTGCGCCTTGTACCCGTCGGCAAAATCTCTGGCGTCAAGGTGTTGTGCTCGCGCACACGCAGATCGCCCGGTCGGGCAGCCGCACCGTTCCGACTGGCAGCAACGACGGTCGGACGGAGCGATACGCGACGCACGACCGACGTTAGCGATGCCTCGTGCTCCGCGAGAAACTGTCGGTCAGAGATCTTATCGATTGGGGCAAAACAATGCTCGCCGGCGCCAGGTAGAAAGCCGTGAGTTGACGTTCTGCTCTCGCTGTCCGCACCGCCGACCACCTCCGCAGCGGATTTAACCTAAAAGTCAGCAGCATCTTGCGGACCATGATGGCTGGCTCATTGGCGAGCAACAAGCCTCAGGGAAGAAGAAATGCTACATCGCCAACTTCCCTGCAGCGATGACTCTGCGCACATTGGGCGCCACCATCAAAACAAGATGTGTGATGAGCAGGCCGATCAGCAGGTGAAGCTTGGACTGATCACTTCGAAGGCGATCATGGGCAGGTCTTCATCGCCATGCCCTGATGACAATGATTGCTTACGCTTGCCGCAACATCGTCCCCTCGCATCCGCTTAGCAGAAAACACACGAAGCAACGGCCGTCCGCCCCAGCCAACCTTGCCCGTCGTACGTCACGCTAGCCGTTCACCTGCCCCATGAGCACCTATCCGCGCGACGACAACCAACCAGAGTCGAGGAAGAATTTGGGAGCGGCTACCAACCCGCATTGATACATACACAAGAACGCGAGAGTAGGCGATACTGCCACAGCATCAAATTATAGTGCTCTCGATTCTTCGGTATCTACTCCCACTTCAGTAGTTGATCGGATGTCACCGGCACGAGTGGCGTAAAGTCGACGAGGAGAACAGTCCGAAACCCCCTCGTGCTTTTCCGTGCGAAGACGGGGGACACGTAATGGGCTAAGCGCCGGTCGTCAACCGTAAGAATGTCCAAGGTCTGCTCGAGCGTAACGCTCGCCCGCCGATGCTCAAGTGGTATTTCATTCGGGTGCGCATCCGCAAACGCCCGCGACACGATCAAACTCTCACCGCCGATAACGTTCATGCGCTCAAGCATCACAATTGTGGTACTCAATTCACCGTCGACATGTGCCCGATTCGGACTACTGATGCCCGGCCGGGTTTCTTCGGCATGCAACGAGATCAGATGAAGTCCTGTCCTCATCCAGTCGCGAGCTCCGTTGGGAAACAAGGAAGACGGTGTAGCCTGGAAACAGAAATCGACGATTTCCTGAAGACCTTTGTGCCGAATGAGATCTTCCGGCAAGGGATCAAACCGGCGCTCAGCACTATAGTCGCGATTCATTCCTGAGGGCTGAAGAAACGTCGTGAATTGCGTGCCCTGGCCGTCAACAAATGGCGGACACGGAAGGAACCGCATCCCGGCGGCGGCGTGCTTTAAATATACTCCGACCGAGTGATAACGGTGGCGTCCAGCTTCACGCCCGCCAGGATTCTGGTCGATTGGCCCGTTGCGCCCCGCGTCGCGCGCCTTGGTGATCCACTCCATCGCAGTCGCGCTGACCACGAGTTGAATATTCTCTCCGGCTTCGCAGGCAAATCCGTCACGCTCTAGTGCATCCCGGTAGCGTTCGATGGTCGGGTGCGGCCGCTCGACTACGGGAAACACCTGTTCAATCTGTCCCTGGCCTGCCGCAATCCGAGCTCCATCGAGCCAACTGGTGTACCTCCTCATATATGGCTCGTCGAGTTGGGCAGACGATACATCCTTCATCGTCATCTCCTATGTCTGCAAGCCACGCGATTATGAAGCAGGTGCAGAGGGTGTGCCTAGCTCTCAAATTGAGGAGGTCGTCTATTCGGGCCAAGGGTGCGAACGCTTCTGGCGACAAATCACAGCGATCGTCGAGCGGCAGTGGCCCTGTGGCCCGACTGGACGTCAACGTCGGCGCAGACAACTCTCATGCCAGGAGCTCTGGCGGGTGAGCGCGGATACTCCAAAGCTCTACAGCAGCCCAAGCACCTATCTTTCATAGCTTCCTAACGTAGAGGAGATCTTTGATGTCGCGAAAGGTCATCATCACGTGCGCAGTTACTGGCGGGAGTGCCGAGGTCCTTGCGAAACATCCCAACATTCCCAAGACGCCGTCACAAATTGCAGAGGCGGCGCTGGAAGCTGCGAAGGCAGGTGCTGCGGTCGTCCACATTCACGTTCGGGACCCAGAAACGGGGGTTCCGTCGAACCGGCAGGAGCTCTATGAACAGGTCGTGAAGAAGCTTCGGGACGCGACTACTGATGTCATTATCAACTTGACCTGTGGAATGGATGGGACCGTGAGGATCGACTCTCTGGACCCCACAAAACTGGATAAAGCGAGCTCGCTTAAACGTCCCTTGGAGCGCTGTATTCATGCAACTAGACTTCAGCCCGAACTTGCTACCCTCGACTGCGGCACGATGGCCTTCGGGGAGAGCATTTTTGTCGCGCGAATGTCCGATTTGCGAGAGATGGCGGCCCTCATGAGAAACGCCGGTGTCAAGCCCGAGCTTGAATGCTTCGAGCTAGGACACATTGAAAACGCCAAGCGTCTAGTATCAGAAGGCAAGATTGATGGTCGGCCGCTTTTTCAATTCTGCCTCAGCACCGGGTATGGCGCTCCCGCAGTGCCGATTGTCATGCAGGCCATGCGCGACATTCTACCCTCAGGTGCGATCTGGGCTGGATTCGGCTGCAGCGCCGACCAAATGGCTGCGGTCCCACAGGTGGTGGGGCTGGGCGGACACGTCCGAGTCGGATTGGAAGATAACATCTACCTTCGGAGTGGCGTGCTGGCATCAAACGCCCAGCTGGTTGAGAACGCGGTTGGCATCATCGAGCGCATGGGCGCTAGCATTACTACACCGGCCGAGGCCCGAGAAATTCTCGGCGTCGTTAAGCGCGGATGAACGTGGCATACTTTGTGAGCGCAAGTCGCACAAGGCGCGTTCGCCTATGTCGCTGCCAAGGAATTTCCTGCCGTTGTCCACCACTAGCGGCGTGCTTCTCTCCTTGCGAATACGGAGCCTCTCATCTGCCGTGAGGCCGCCGATGCTGCGTTCGATTGCCCCAGATTGCTTCGCGGGCGAGATGACACCAAGCCAGAAGATCGGGACCGCTTAGGCCAGGCGGCCCTATCTTTCTCCCTTACAACGCGACCTTGCGCCCGGGTTTCATCCCGCTCTGGTGCATTTACTCGAATGGACCGTGGTACGAGTGGAGCTGGTGCGGAGCGATCCGCAGAGCGCAGCACCAGATCCCGTCGCGGGTTAGTCAAAGGCGCACTCCGATGGTGTTTTCCGTCCTAGTTGCTAGCTGGTCGCGTATCGTTGTAGTTGGCCCTTCAGCATCTGAGCGGGAGGCGGCGTGGGGCAGCGTCGAATTTCCACAATTCAACCCGCAGTCCGCCATTGAAGGGAACGACGGCTCCAGCTCCTTCGCCGCTAGATCGCGCATCTGAAGGCCGCCGTGGGCCTGTGTGCGCCAGAAATGCTGCAAACTGGCTCTATCGCATAAGCGCGGTTGGTGAACGATGCACAACATGATTGATTTGCGATCTCATGCTTTCTCTCCAAGTGCGGCGCGTTTTTTCGTCTCATTAACCTAGAATGCCAAGAACATTCATTGTGGATCTTCCACTCTGTTTTTCTGATGAACTTATTCTAGTCCTTCCTCCAGTGGCTTTTACCTGGCGGAGTCTTCGTTGCCAACATGCAGCGGAGCCTCATCTGCGGTTATCTACGAAAGGAGGACGAGGTGCTCTGTTCATTGCTCCCGCCCGTGCGGAGAGTTTCAGTGGCAGCAAGCAGGTAGCGACAATCAAGCTTGCAAAGCTAGGGCCAGAAGACCTTACGAGAGCCGGTCATGTTCACGGAGGGATCATCGCAACCGGCACAGAACCGATTTCTCATTCCGCAGATAAGGAGCCAGAAAAACTAGCTGTTGCACCGCCTAGTCGCGTGAATCAGTGGAGCCGACACTCTTATGTGGCGCGTTGGGAGCGGAGTCTGGCGTCTGCTACCGGACCACAGGAACACTGCAGATCAGCGGCGGATAGAGCGGCGCGTTGAGGGCGCACGCACCTACGGCAGCCGCAGCATACGCCACGCGATCTGGGCGGGATTGCTGTCGGCAGTTGGCTTGGGGATATCTGGCTGATATTAACGGGCCCCAAGTTATCATCCACACGGCTCCTGCGAAGAACAGCAAAGCCGCCGTCACTTTCGGCTCGCGGCTGAGTGCTGCGCCAGCGCCTGAGCAGCGAGGCGGCGGTCCGTGACTTGGCGGTGGGCGAGCCAAATATCGCAGTTCATCTCGTGATGATGAGCGCGCCAATGACGACGCCCAGACCGAAGGCGCCGAGCGTTATACAGGTAGGTCCGTATGCCACCCAGGATACCGGGCGACAATGGGCACGAGTGCGACAATCCCATCGCCGATCACGGCCGGCGCCAAGGCACGAGCCAATACGATCTTGATTGACGGCGGATCAGTAGCGAGCCCCGAAACGATGCCTTGACTAAGCTGTTGTGCAGACACGAGGGTTCGGAGAAACGCATCTTACCGGGCGTAGCGGACCGCTTGTCCTCGAAATCGAGTATCGCGTAACCCAGAAGAACGCACGCGCTTTTCACGCCGTAATGCGAGACGTTCAGCTTTACCCCCAGCGCACAGGCGCGCATGGCTGGTCGCGTGCGCACGACATCGCCGATCCCGAGCCGTAGACCGAAACCTATCATTGTCCCACCTTAGATTATTTGCGACAGCGCAGTCGTTCGACGCAATCAGAGCGGGCGCTAGATCGGCAGGCGTCGGCTTTCCATATCGGTCCCGGGCCAGTACGGGTGAGAGCGCATGCTAGAGCGCTCGTTCGGATCAGTGCGCCGGCGGCGGGATAATCCTGAGCCAACTATGACGGAAGTGTGCATGGTCAGGGATTTCTTGGAAATTGATGAGCGCTTGGCCATGGGAGGCCGATAGGCAAGCCGGAGTAAAGCAAATTCACACTCTTCATGCGAAGATCAGGGCAATGCCCGTAGCGCCCTCCTGATGTCGCCGTGACAACGTGAAAGGCTGGAGTCGTGCTTTCAAGTGCGTTCGAGGTTAGATTCGATTGGCCGCCCTGGTGGAGCGCGCAGATGAAACGATGGCCGAGCGCACAGGGTGTGCTAGTTCTCAATTCAGAGTGCGTTCAAACATCCGCGCATCCTTGCGCGACGCCGAATTCGGCATCGGTCTTGTCGGCTTAGACAGACGTCTAATCTAAGTAACGACAAATTGCTTTGCTAGCATCGCAGAGTAAACGCTGGAACGTCCTTCTCGCCCTACCCGGCGCCGTCGCCGGTTGCCTGTGGATTTCATTCTGCGTGTCATTTCCTTCGCCGAAGGGGAGGTTCATTATCTCATTCATTAGTATCCGGACCGTATCCCACAGGTACTCACTGGCGCTCGTCGAGCGCATGATGCCTGGCAGCGCCTTAAGAGTATGTGTCTTTATCCATAATCGCCGCAAGCTGGACAGGAGAGATCGCAACCAACGCATTCTAGGCGCGATCGATGGAGCAGCCATGAATCAGCCCCCCGCAGCCCGGATCGTTCGTCGATCGCCGGATCTTCTGCGCCTTACCGTCGAAGATGTTCAGATGGGCTTGTCAACCGGAGCGTACACAGCCCAGTCGCTAGTGGGGGCAAGCCTCGAAAGGATAGAGCGGTATAAACACGAAGTACAACGCGATCATCTTTCTGAACCATTCGGCGGTGAAGGACGCGATGGAAATCGATCGGCGACTCGCGGCCGGAGAGTGCCTTGGTCCGCTGGCGGGCGTTCCAGTCGTCGTGAAAGACACCATTGATATGGCCGGCTTTCCTACCACCGCGGGATGGTCCCTCCTGTACGGCAAAACAGGTGGGATCGACCTCATCCCAGAGCGGGACGCACCGGTCGTAAGCCGGTTGCGGGACTCGGGAGCCGTAATCATCGGCAAAACAAATGTCCCTGTTTTCAGCTGGAGTGGCGCTCATGCGAACGATAGTTGGGCGGGGCCGACACTAAATGTTTTGATGCCCGACCGCGTACCTGGCGGCAGCAGCTCGGGGACGGCGTCCGCCGTCGCATCGGCTATGGTTGTGCTCGGCTTGGCCGAAGAAACCGGTGGTTCGATTCAGAATCCTGCCTCGGCGCAGGACCTCGTAGGTGTCAAGCCAACTACCGGTTTGGTATCTAACGCTGGCGTGATGCCTCTATCGTCAAACTTGGACGTGGTAGGTCCAATTGCACGATGTGTACGTGACGCGGCCATCTGTCTGGATGCGCTTGCCGGCTACACGTCAGAAGATCCAAAGACCCTCGCAGGTATCGGCAAGAAGCCAAAAGGAGGTTACACCTCCAAACTTAGCTTGGATGCGCTCGAGGGCAAACGGCTCGCTCTCTACGGCTGCGGATGGCGCAATCAACCTCTCTCAAAGGAGGCCGAGCAACTCTACGATAGGGCAAAAGAAGAACTCGAAAGACTAGGCGCAGTTCTGATAGACGATCCTTTTGCCGGCTCGGGTTTTGCTGGACTTCGCAAAGCGACTGCCCGCCATGGGAGTTACGATGCCCGTGGCCTCGAATCCCTTCCCTACGACGTTCATAGATACCTAGGACGTCTGGGGCCTAACGCCGCGCTAAAGACCTTTGCGGAGTTCGCGAAGGCAACTGAAAAGGAAAGCCTTTTTGGGGCGATGGGCGCATTGCGCTCCTTGCTCCATCTGCCGCAGTTCGAAGCGATCCTAGCACACCCGTCGCAACCGCCGAATATCGATGAGTTTATTGCTGTCAAGCAAGAGTACCTCGCGACATTTGAAGAAGTGTTTGCGCACCATCATCTCCATGCCTGCGTCTTTCCTCAGATGTTGCAGGAGCTACCGCCGCTGCACGGGAGAGAGTTCATTCGGGAGACAACCGTCAGTGAAATCAATATTGCTGGTCTCCCCGCAGTGACCGTTCCGGCGGGCTATTACGCGTCGGGCTCCCCGTTCGGCTTGATCTTCGTGGGCGAAATGTGGAGTGAATCCCGCTTATTGGCGTACGCTTACGCATACGAATGCTCAACGCGACACCGCAAGCCGCCCCCCCTTCGATAAATAGGAGGCGCATCGGCCGACGAAGGCGGGGTGCATCACTATGCGCTAGGTTAGGGGGCAGACGTGGGCTCCCACATTTTAGAACCGATCCGTTGCAGAATAGAAAATGGCCTTTCGCGCGTTTCGTCCGCGAGTTATCCCAAGCGGCTTCGCTGACTCGTCTACG
Source organism: Bradyrhizobium sp. USDA 223 (assembly GCF_044909005.1). Classification (NCBI taxonomy): domain Bacteria; kingdom Pseudomonadati; phylum Pseudomonadota; class Alphaproteobacteria; order Hyphomicrobiales; family Nitrobacteraceae; genus Bradyrhizobium; species Bradyrhizobium sp. USDA 223. Next base: position 389,426 of record NZ_JBIYDR010000001.1, on the reverse strand, counting down.
AGTACGACCTTTTGAGCAAATATTCGGCGTCGAACCAGTGCTTTTTGTCTCCCGCCGGTGACGGTCGACACGTCGTTTTAAACCGACTGCTCTGTAACGATCCTTATGTGTGGATGCCCCATTGGCCCCTCAATGTCCAACCTTGCTGAAAGCGCAGTACTATAGCTTGAACGACCGATGTTGGACCACTACGGTTTAGGTTTAGCTACTGGCCATTAATGGTTACATTCCCTATTCCCGTCCTATCTGGAAACTTCCACTTAGCAAGCAGCTTTTTATACGTACCATCCGCGATAACTGCTTCTAGTGCGCTCTTGAGCGCCTTTCCAAATTCCTGGTTGTCTGCTGCGAACCCCATGCCTAACAAGCCGACCGCATAGGGCTCTCCAACAACAGTGTATTTCTGTTCCGTATCCATGAATCGAAGGAGAGTTTCAACGTCGGTGGCTGCATCTGCTCTGCGTTGAGTCAATTGCATTCGCACATCGGCAGATGCCCCAACTTCCAAGACATCAACCGCAGATTTACCAAGCTTCGTGCAATGTTCATCGCTCCATTTTCTAGCCAAGGCCGGCTGGGCTGTACCGCGCGATGCAACAACCCGTTTGCCACACAACGCGTCCATACTGGGAATACGATCTGCATCCATCTTCTGTACAAAGAAAACCGAATTCATTCGCGAATAGTCGAGGAAGCTGAGTTCGCCGCGCCGCTCGGGGAGGTCTGCTATGTTTATCATAAGATCAATGCGTTTTGTCTTCACCCCGTTGACCATGTCGAGCCAATCCATTTGCTTCCAGTTGACCTTCGCGCCCATTCTACTTGCCATAGCTTCGAACAAATCTATGTCGAAGCCTTTTAGCTCATCGGATGCCGGGTCCTTGAATTGGAATGGCGGATATGCGGTCATTGCGCCCACCTGGAGAACTCTTTTTTCCTGTGCGACGGCCAAATTGGTAGTAAGTACGCATGCGAGAGCGATTGCGCTTCCGGCAAATCGACGTCCAATTTTCGCGAGCATGTGTTTCTCCCTAACGCTCGGTCTTGAAGTCCGAATAACCGGCCCAATCATTTCAGCACAGCCGAGATGAAGTCGCGCGTACGGGGCTGCGTTGGACTGCAAAGAACCTGCGCCGGAGGCCCCGCCTCGACGACCTGCCCCTGATCCATAAACAACGCACGGGTGGCAACTTCTCGTGCAAACCCGATTTCGTGAGTGACGATCATCATCGTAATTCCGGATTGCGCTAGATCCCGCATGACTGCTAGCACTTCCCCCACTAGCTCGGGATCGAGCGCAGAAGTAGGCTCATCGAACAGCATCAAGCTCGGCTTCATGGCAAGCGCGCGGGCGATCGCTACGCGCTGTTGTTGGCCACCTGATAACTCTATTGGGTACGCGTCGCGTTTATCCAGGAGACCGACTCGTCGAAGCAGCTCGCAAGCTTGCTGTTCGGCCTGCTTTTGTTCCGTCTTAAGTACCTGGATTGGCCCCTCAGTGAGGTTTTGCAACGCAGTCTTGTGTGGAAACAGATTGAACCGCTGAAAAACCATTCCCGTCGCACGTCGCTGCCGCGCGATCTCGCGTTCGGAAATTTCGCACAGCTTGCCCCCTACGCGACGATAACCCACGCATTCGCCGTTAACCCACAAGGCACCACCATCAATAACTTCGAGCTGATTGATGCAGCGCAGAAAAGTGCTTTTCCCCGCTCCGGAAGGTCCGAGCAGACACACTACCTCGCCTGGAATCACCTCAAGATTTATATCCTTAAGCGCCTTGAACGCACCAAACGACTTACTCACAGCGACGGCCTTAAGGATCGCGCTCATCTCCAGTCCTTATTTACTTTGCTTTTCCGGCGCCGCGGGCGAAGTAGCGTTCTAGTTTGCTCTGCAGGACGACCAATATTGTGACGATTGCCAAGTACCAGATCGCAGCTACTATTAGCAGCTCCATCACTCGCGCATTCACGTAGTAGATATTTTGTGCGCTGTGCATGATTTCCGAAAATTGTATCACGCTTGCGAGTGACGTGGTCTTGACCATACCAATAACCTCGTTGCCAATCGGCGGCAGGATCATGCGCATTGCTTGGGGCAATATGATCCGACGCAGCGCCTGAAGCCGATGCATACCGATCGCCTTAGCCGCTTCGTACTGCCCTGAGTCGACCGACAGCAAACCAGCTCGCACCACCTCTGAGGTATATGCCCCCTGGTTGATTCCCAAGCCGAGAAACGCGGCGAGGAAGGGCGTCATAACGTCCACAGTACGGGCTTCAAAGAGGCCCGGAATAGCGATGGTTGGAAACACCAGGGCAAGATTATACCACAGCATCAGCTGCAACAATAAAGGTGTCCCGCGAAAGAACCACACGTAACTCGCGGCCGCCCAATTCAGCACAGGATTGGTTGAGAGGCGCATGATTGCGACCGTGACACCAATTACAACGCCTAGCATCATCGCCAAAACGGTCATCAGAATGGTATTGGCGCAGCCAAGCACGATAGTGCGAGCTGTAAGGAATTGCCCAACATACGACCATTCGATTTGACCACGGGCAAACGCCACTGCAATCCAGGCCGCAAGCGCAACCACTATCGTGGCGCCGACATATCGTCCCACATGCCTACGTCGCACGCGCTCGAACCGAGAGATGTCTTCGGCCGTAGGGCTGGCGTGCTCGCTTATTCGGTAATCCTGATCCGATACGCTTGCCATTCTGGAACCTTATGGCACTCGTTCATGCGTGTGGCGATTTCACTTGGTAGACCTATGGGGGATTCGATAGAAATCAAAAATCCTAGGTCCCGCGCATTATCTCGGCGCAATACCGCCTTCTGCGCCGGCGATCGGCGCCGGCACGGTCGATGGCAGTACTCGTTCCGTGGTGGCGAGTTTAAGCACTTGCGCCGAAGTCGGGGGTTACGCGCTCGCCATTAGAGTCGGACGAAACCAACGACGGCCGCGACTTCTCGAACATGTCAAACACCATCCGCCCCCCCCCTTTGCGTCATGGAGAACTGCCCCGATTATGATCTCGGTTGAACGTTGTTTCCGACGGTGATGGGCCAGAGGGAGGCGGAGCAAAACGGAGGGCCGTACCGTCGGGCGGCGGCTTGATGAGGCCGCTCTTTGCGCTTGGCGCGGAGCCGTTAGCTGTGGCCGCGGATCGTCAGCACGTGGCTGTGGTGCAGAAGCCAATCGAGGATGGCGGTAGCGACCACGGAATCGGCGAACACGGTGCCCCATTGGCTGCGCTGCGATTCGACGTCACCGTGTATCCGGCCAGGATTGCCTCTCGCCCGAGTGCAATGGACAGGTGCGTCTTGCCGAGGCCCGGCGGGCCAAGCAGCAGCACGTTCTCTCCGTTGGCGATCCAACGTGCCGCGGCAAAGGTCACGGATCTGCTTTGGATCGATCCATCGGCGGCTGCGCCTCGAAGCCTCGAAGTCGAAGCCAGGAAGGCCGCCGCGATCCCCGCCCCGCGGACCGTGCCATTGCGCCCAGCAACACCAGCGAGATGGGCGGAGTCGACGATCCGCAGCCGGCGCCCCTCCGATTGCTTGTGGACCGCAACCTGGTGCAGTCCATGGCGCATCCACACTTCGCCAGCCGCGATTGTTACAGCCACGCGCTCGCCAATAGGGCGCCACCGATCTCGACGGCGCAATCATTACCGACGATGCAGGTCAGTTCGCGCAAGGATCCGAACGACGGCTGCCCGCCGAGCGGCTTCAACCAATGTATCTCGTCACGCGCAAAGCGGATGATCGGCGCCTGGTCGTGCCGTGGATGCGAACGTTCGCAACCTCACGCTGCCACGTGTCGAGATGCGCCTCGAATGCCTCCCAGCTCGGGAAGGAATGCCTCGCAGTCGCGTTGTTCTTCGCGTAGCCGACAAGAAAGCGATTAATGATTCTAGCTCGCTCACGGTTTTCCCCTCCTTCACGATCCTACCCTGTGCTTAACAGTGCACCCGCGTGACCCCGCTTCATCGTTTATCGGAGACAACTATCATTATCCCCGCTCCGGGTTCGCGTCACAGCCATACGTCGTCATTGCCATGAAGATCCTGCAGCACAACGTCCATTCGCAGCCTGCCTTGAGCTCGCCCAAGATCTCATCGCATGCGGTCCGGCCTGTTCGTCGTGCCAGCTGGCTCAGCGGCGAAGGAACTCCCTCGATGAGAGTAAAGCCCCAACTATCGGCCTGCGACGCGCCAATCTGAGCAGCTCCGCAATAAATATCAAACTCTCTGCGCATGGCTCTTGAAGCGGCAGCGCTCGACCGTAAGTGACCAACGGGTGGAACGCATTATGCAGTATGAACAGTCAGACCGGACCAGCTTTAGCTCGACAGGCTGCGCAGGCCACAGGCCCAAACAATCGGCTACGTCGTTTCGCAAGCGAACCCGTTCCCCTTACGGCGTATTTTACCTACCGACGGCGCAGGAAAATGTGCGGTGAAGAACAGCGTGTCAGTGTCGATGTAGTGTTCAAGGAAGTTGCGTCGCGTGGCAGCGGCCAGCTGCGGGTCCATATCCCATTTCGACGACAGCTCTGGATAGGCCGCCTGCAGAGGCGAGTGCATCAGATCGCCTATGAACACGGCCTCGTCATTCGTTCGGCCCAACGCTATGACGGCGTGTCCAGGGGTATGGCCGTGTGCTGGCATGATGCGGATACCGTCGGCTATTTCCTGCTCGTTATCGACAAGCTGGGCTCGGCCGGCTTCAACAACTGGTAGCACGCTGTCCAAAAACGCCGGATTCGACGACTTGTTCACGTTGTCCCAATAGTCGAACTCTGCCCTAGCAAAAATGTAGCGAGCTTTCGGGAAGGTCGGAACCCAGCAGCCGTCTTTCAAACGCGTATTCCAGCCGACATGATCATCGTGCAAATGCGTGCACATGACAATATCAATGTGGTCGAACATAAATCCTGCCGCATTCAACGCATTTTTATACGTGTCATCAGTTTTCATGTGGAAACTGAGATCGTATGATCGACACTTGTCGTTTCCGATGCAGGTATCGACCAGAACGGTGTGATGCGGCGTCTTAATAACATATGACTGAATGCACATGATCAGTTCGTCATTGTCATCCAGCGCGCTGGCTTGCCGCAACCAATTCCGATTTTCCGCCAATAACTCGGGTGTTAAACTCGGAAGGATCGCGAGTGCCGGTCCAGCGGGTTTTTGGTATTTTACGATTCGATGAATAGTGAAGTTGCCTACCTTGAACATCAAGCTCACAGGTTATTTCCTCCCCCCAATCTATCGCACGCACTCGATCCGTCGCGCGCAGATGCCGACAGTTGAGCACGAGGTGCTCGCAACGAAGGTCGCGAGTCGGTAGAATATCTTGTGATCTCGCTGAGTTGGACCGCAACTACCGGCCGTTCATCAGCAACAGCATAGCCCTCGCTTAAGGCAGGATTCCTGCAATGTGGAATTTGTTGTGCTGAAATTCAGCAGCGATTGCGACTAAGTCGAAATCAGCGCGTCTTGCAGTTATTCCCATAGCACCTTTGAGCGGCGCCGCCGGTGCTGCTGAGCGCGAACTTGCCGTCACGGCGTCCGTGCGGATCGGTGCGCCGGAAGGAGGATGAACCCGACCACGCCGTGAAGGAAGTGGTGCACGGTCAAGGGGTTACTTGAACTTGACGAGCTTAGCCGTGGGGTCCCCACCACAACACCGCGCCAGAGTTTTTACGCAAGAAAAGACGAACAATGTGCCGCCTGATTGGATAGCGCGATTGCGGCATTGACACACATGCTCCGCAAAAGTGAAATGCATGACGGTTGGATTGGACTAGCTCCTCACGTGCTGACAAACATGCTTGCGCACTGCAGTCGCTTCCTGAGAATGCACAGGAGAAATCCGCATAATTGTGGGCTGCCCATATTGACATGAGGTTGCAATGGAATCGCGCTAGTTGCAGTTGCGGTAGCAACGACGCGCTTGCCTCGCAACAGTCCCGAAGAAAAGGGCTGCGCGAGGATCAAGCATAGAGACGATTTGGCCGATACGGGAACGGATCCACGATCGGAGTTTCATTACTCATCATCTCGGCGAGCAAGCGGCCCGTCGCGGGACCAAGCGTAAAGCCTTGATGGCCGTGGCCAATGTTCATCCACAGGCCACGATAGCGGGGCACAGGACCAAGTACCGGCAGCATGTCCGGTACGCACGGGCGCGTGCCAAACCAAGGTTCAGGTTCGGCACGCGTACCGAGATCGATTAGATTGCGAGCTGAAGCTTCGGCTACTTTTAGTTGTATTGTAGTTGCTGGCGCGTCGCGTCCGGTAAGCTCCGCACCAGTGCTGATGCGAATGCCACGCGCCATTGGTGCCATGGCGTAGCCAAATGCCTTGTCGACCAGCGGTAAATTGAGGGAACTACCGCCGGTATAGTGCATGTGGTAGCCGCGTTTGCGCACCAGCGAAATGCGGTAACCAAAGTTTTGCAGAATATCTGGCGCCCACGGCCCCAGCGCTATGACGGCAGACTCCGCATCAATTCTTCCGTCATCCGTTTCGACCGACCAGCCGGCTCCCGTTTGCGTCAATGTATGTGCGTTGCCGCGCAACACCAAACCACCAGAACGCTGCAACAGGCTAGCGTAAGCTGCGACAAGGCCGCCCGGATCCGACACCGTCCAAGTATCAAGCCAGTGAATGGCGCCAGCGAGATCATGGCGCAAGATTGGTTCTGCCTTTGCGAGTTCTCTACCAGAAAGCGCATGGAACCGCACACCAAAGTCGCGCTGATCTCGTTCCGCGGCTCTGATCGCGAGCGCGAACTCCGCCGGGTCGCGATGTAGCTGCCGATAACCGGCGCGACGCAATAAATTTTCGGCATGCGCCTCAACGATAAAAATGTCGTGCTCGCGCGTTGCATGGGCGATCAGACAGGCCCACCCGATGATAGCCAACCGATAGCGTTTTGGTGCCGAATGCCACCAATAACGCAGCAAAGGCTCGATATGATGAGGGAGAGCGGGGAGACTATAGCGCACGTCGTTAGTACGCCCCATAGCGATCTTCAGCAGCGCCGAGAACTCTCGGGGCATCGCGACGGGTCTCACCGCCTCCGCCTGGATCATGCCGGCATTGCCGTAGCTTGTTTCGTGACCCGGCGCTTTTCGGTCAATGAGCGTGACTTGCCATCCGCGGCGCTTCAGGTGCAATGCCGTTGACACGCCGATAATGCCCGCGCCGAGTACAATCGCGCTATTCATGATACCTACCAATATCTCATGCGAAACGTTAAACGTGACGCGCAGCTCAAGCACGGCACCATTGTCATTGAGACGTTCATCTAGAGGCGCCGCAACTCTGTGCCGTCGTCCTGTCACGGCCTGATAGTTCGGCGTCCGCGCCATCCCCGCTGAGGCAGGCCGCGGTAGCGGGCCCCTTAGTTGTCCTCGCGCAAATGACAAGCGACGAAACGGCCACCCGCGACCTCCCGTAATAGAGGGTCCTCGCTGCGGCAGCGCGCTGTGACAAATGGGCAACGCGTATGGAACCGGCAACCGCTCGGCGGGTTCATAGGACTCGGAACGTCACCTTCGAGAAGGAGGTCCTCGCGCTTGAACCGCGGATCGGGTACCGGTGCCGCGGCGATCAGGGCCTGGGAGTAAGGGTGAAGCGGCTCAGTGAAGATCGCTTTCTTGGGCGCGATTTCGACGATGCGGCCTAAATACATCACTCCAATGTGGTGACCGATGTGCTGGACGACGCCCAGATCGTGGCTAATGAAAAGATACGTTAGCTTCAGCTCCTCCTGCAGGTCCAAAAGAAGGTTGAGCACCTGAGCTTGGACCGAGACATCGAGCGCCGAGACCGGCTCGTCGGCGACGATAAGGCTGGGATTGACGGCCAGGGCTCGAGCGATGGCCAGGCGCTGCCGCTGCCCGCCGGAGAATTCGAAGGGATAACGGCTCATAGCCTCAGCGCGGAGGCCCACTTTCTCAAAGACGGCTGCAATTCGCGCCTCACGTTCGCCGGAAGACAAACTCTCGAAGTTCTCGATCGGTTCGCCGACTATCTTACCAGCGGTGAGCTTGGGGTTAAGCGAGGCGTAGGGGTCTTGAAAAACCATTTGCACGCGCCGTCGGTGGGGACGCAGCTCGCCTTCGCCGAGTTGGGTCACGTCGACGCCGTGGAGCTTGATTGACCCGGCGGTCGCTTGCGTGAGGCGGAGGATAAGCCTGCCCACGGTCGATTTGCCACTGCCGCTTTCGCCGACGAGGCAGAGCGTCTCACCCTCCGCGATTCTGAAACTAACGCCATCCACGGCTTTAACTCGCGCCACCTCGCGCCGCAGCAAGCCGCGCTGTACCGGAAAGTGCTTCTCAAGATTAATGACCTCGAGAACCGGCTTGGCATCGTCATGGATCGTCATTCCAGCACGCTCATTGGGCTCTGTAACGACCAATTGATGCATCATTCTGCCCCCACGTTCATGGCCTCCCAGCAGGCGACGAAATGTGTGCCATCGTGGCGTTCCAAGGGAGGAGCCTCGCGTTGGCAGCGCGCGGTCGCGACTGCGCAGCGCGGCGCAAAGGCGCAGCCCCTGATTGGTTGGTTTAGAGCTGGCACGATGCCAGGGATTTCGGTTAGGCGCTGAGCCGACGTTCCCAGCCCTCTACGGCGTGGGATGGAAGCGATCAGGCCCTTCGTGTAGGGGTGGAGCGGCCGGTCGAAGAGTTCCGTAACGGCGGCCTCCTCGACTTTATGACCGGCGTACATCACGATCACTCGCTGGCAAGTCTCGGCGACCACACCGAGATCGTGAGTTATGAGCATTATCGCGGCCCCGATGCGTCCCTTCAGCTCCAGCATGAGTCGCAAGATTTGCGCCTGGATGGTGACGTCCAGCGCCGTTGTCGGCTCGTCAGCGATGAGGAGCTTGGGGCTGCAAGAGAGAGCCATCGCTATCATGACACGCTGACGCATCCCACCCGAGAATTGGTGCGGGTAGTCGTTCAGGCGACGCTCGGCATCAGAAATGCGCACAAGGCGCAGCATCTCGGCCGCACGCGCCAGAGCCCCCGCGCGGTCCACCTTTTGATGGATCATGATTGCCTCCGCGATCTGATCACCAACGGTGAGCACGGGGTTCAGTGAGGTCATTGGCTCCTGAAAGATCATAGCGATGCGGTTGCCGCGAATCAGTCGCATTTCGGCTTCGCTGAGCGCTAGGATATCCTGGCCCTCGAAGCGGATGCGACCGCCTATCGTGCGTGCCAGTTTGGTCGGCAGGAGTCGCATAATGGAGAGAGCTGTGACGCTCTTTCCGCATCCGCTTTCACCCACGATGCCTAAAGTATCACCGGGCTTCACCTCGAAGCTCACGCCATCGACGGCCCGTGTCGTCCCGTCCTGCGTGAAGAAATAAGTCCGGAGGTCTTCGACCGTGAGAACGGGCGCGATCTCGTTGATCGGATCCGTTTCCGCGCGGGATGGAGGTTCAACGCGGGGTTCTGATTCGGCGCAGCACCTCAGTGCCTCTGCGATGCCATCTGGGACGGCTTCGGCTTTCTTGGTCGCCTCGATGCTTTTAGCATCCGATGTTACGCTAGCCATTCAAGTGGCCCTCCTTTCGCCCTATTGGAGTTCGGTCCTTGTGCTACTCTCCGCGATGAAGGCGTCAGCTTTTCTTTGAGACTTAGAAAGTTGAATGGCAAGATGCCGGCGGCGTAGAGGCACGCACGGTGTAGTGCGGAGGCGGCGCTCATCACCTGTCGCGTTCGAAGGCGGATCGCATAGATCGCGACAGAGACTGATACCTTGAAGTCGTTTACGTCTTTTTCCTTTTGGTCCGCGGCGAAGCGGAAAATCCAGCGACTGCCAAGCATGTCCATCCCTCACATCCGGCGCGCGAGTCGCGGATCAAGGCGGTCGCGGAGTCCATCACCAAGGAGGTTGACGGCAAGCACAACGACGGTAAGGAAGGCGCCGGGGAAGAAGATTGTCCAAGGCGCACGCGCGAGGTAGAGGCGGTGTGCCGAGATCATGTTACCCCAAGTCGGAATTTCCGGTGGCACGCCGACGCCAAGGAATGAAAGCCCGGCCTCGACGAGGATGGCCGAGGCGAGAATGAGAGTTCCCTGCACGATCAGCGGCGCTATCGTACTCGGCACGATATGGCGCCAGATGATCTTCAGGTCACCGCTACCCGACGCCACCGCGGCCTCGACGAAGGCCAACTCGCGAGTTGAGAGCACGACTGAGCGCACCAGGCGCACGACGCGCGGAACTTCGGGGATGCCGATCGCGATCACGACCACAAGGACGCCACCGCTGTTGAGGGCGACTAGCGCGATGGCGAGCAGGATCGAAGGGATCGCCATCGTACCGTCCATGATTCGCATGATGAAGGCGTCCAGCTGTCGATAATAGCCAGCAGCCAGGCCGATGAGCAGGCCGAAGAAGATCGCCAACATAGCCACCAAAAGGCCAACCACCAGCGAGACGCGTGCGCCATAGACGGTCCGCGCAAAAACGTCGCGCCCAAGCGCATCAGTACCAAACCAGTGTTGCCCGGAGGGTGCCACCAAGCGATTGGCCGGTGTTATCGCCATGGGATCACTAGCAATGGAGGCCGCGAAGAGGGCCGTGAGGGCGACGATGGTAAGCAGGGTCAAGCCCACAACTATCGTTGGGTTGCGGCGGGCGAAGACGCGAAGGCCTGAGCGCTTGGGCCGCACTGCGCTCCGAATCTCGGCTAGGGCGGAAGCCATCAGTACCGGATCCTCGGATCGAAGAACGGATAGGACAGATCGACTAAAAGGTTCACCAACATGTAGAAGCCGGAGAAGACGAGGGTGACGCCTTGGATGATGGGATAGTCTCGCCGCGTGATGGCGTCGACGACGAGCCTGCCAATGCCCGGTATGTTGAAGACGGTCTCGGTGATGACCACGCCGCCGACGAGAAACGCCACGCCCATGCCGATCACCGTCACGATTGGTACTGCGGCGTTCTTAAGTGCATGCTTTAAGAGAAGCCTTTGGTTGGTGACGCCCTTGGCTCGCGCTGTGCGGATGTAATCCTCACTCAGCACATCGAGCATCGTTGCGCGGGTCATGCGCGCAATGAACGCGACATATGGAAGGCCGAGCGTTACAGTCGGAAGGATGAGGCTGCTTAGCCATGTAGTTACCCCGTCGGATATGGGTGAGTAGCCCTGGACCGGTAACCATTTGAGCTGAATAGCGAAGACGAATATGAGAACGTATCCCACGACGAACACTGGTACGGAAAAATCGAGCACTGCAAATCCCATCACGAGCCGGTCGAGCGCCGTGCCAGCTTTCGCGGCGGCGGAGACGCCAAGCAGCAGCGCGATCACCACAGCAAAGATGCTGGTGGATAGGGCGAGGGCGATGGTGGGCTCGGCACGCTGCGCGATAAGTGTGGTGACCGGGGCGTTCCAAAACATCGAACGGCCTAGATCGCCATGCAGGACGTTCAGGACCCAGATGAGGAACTGCCTCCACAGCGCCTCGTCCAGGCCGAGTTTTTGGCGGACCTGCGCGATGGACTCCGGTGATGCGTTCTCGCCCGCCATAATGGCTGCGGGGTCACCGGCCGACAAGTGGAGGAGCAGGAAAATGCTGACGGCAACGACCGCCATTACCGGTACTATCGAGAGGAGGCGACGAATGATGTAGCTACTCATGGATGCGATGACTCTCTGTGTGGCGCGCCTCGGAGATCCGATGCGCCGCCCTTTCCTTTTAGTCCCGATCGATCACGTCTTCTCGACGTTCCAGAAAGGCACGATTCCTGGGTTCGGTAGAAACCCATTGATGTTGGCGCGCATCAGAGCCGCCGATCTGCCCTGCCCGTACCAGACATGCGGTACGAAATTCCAGGCGTTCTCCTGTATCTCGCGGGCGAGCTTCTTACGCTCTTCGAGAGTCTCGGCGATAGCCCATTTGGTGCGAAGCTCCTCATTCTTCTCATCGCTTGGCCAGCCGTACCAAGCCTTCTCACCATTCGCCTGATAAAAGACCCCAAGCGGAATGCCCGCACCTCCGGCGGCCCCTTGGGTGATGAAGATATTCCAGCCTCCCTGGCCAGGCGGCGCTTTGCTCGCGCGGCGTGTCACCACACCTGACCAGTCCAGCGGCTCCATCTGCACGTTGATCCCCGCTCGGCGCATCTCGCCGGCGAGAATCTCTGCCGCATTCTTATAACCAGGAATGGTGGTCGCCTGGAGGAGGACAACGGGGCGACCATCATACCCGCCCTCCATCAGGAGCTGCTTTGCCTTCACATAGTCGGGCGCAGTTTTGAACCAACCGGTGCTTGTGTCGTTCTCCATCGGGCCGCCGCAGGTGAAGAACGAACCGCAGGTGTTGTAGTACTTGGAATTACCGTAGTTGGCTTGGAGATAGTCAACCTGTTTGACGATGTGCAGGATCGCTTGGCGGCACTTCACGTTGTTGAACGGCGGGTGGAGGAAGTTGAATCGGATGACGCCGATCAGCCCCCCCGGATTGAGCACTTCTAGCTTAACGTCCCTGTCCTGTGAGAGCTGCTCGAATAGATCGTTCGGCGGGGTCTCGTAGAAGTCAATCTCGCCCGACTGGACTGCAGCGACCGCAGTCTGTGGATCCGGCATGTTTATGAAGATGACGCGATCGACTTTGACGACCTTACCGCCAGCGATTCCACTCGGCAGCTCCTTCCGCGGCACATAGTCAGGATTTCTGTCGTAGACGTATTGTGTGCCGGGCCTCGTCTGATCGTGATTAAACTTGAATGGACCCGAACCGACTATAGAGTCGATCTTCTGCATAGGGTCGGTTTCGGCTTCCTTCTTGCGCATGATGAAGCACATTGGCATCTCGGTATTCGTCGCAAGAAGATCGATAACGAGACCGTAGCGCTCCTTGAGCTGTATAACGAATGTCTTTTCGTCCTTGGCGGAGATATCCTTCACATAGCTCATCATATTCTGACCAAAGCCCGCGCGCGCGGCCCAGCGGCGGATGGACGGAACGACATCGCGGCTCGTGACTGCCGCACCGTCGTGGAATTTAAGCCCGTCGCGCAACTGGAATGTCCAGGTGAGCTTGTCATCCGAAAGCCCGTATTTGCCTACCATCTGCGGGCGTGGATTTTGCTGGCCATCGACGCCGAACAGCGTGTCATAGACCATCGCGCCGTGATAGGCCGAGATGTTTGCAGTGGTCCAGATAGGGTCATAAGTCGGGATGTCGGCATGCATAACGGCTCTGATTGTCTTGGCGTCAGCCGTTTGGCCCAGTGCTATCCGGGGTGCTGCGATCGCCCCAGCAACGGCGAGACCGCTTTTCACAACTGTGCGACGCGTGACGTTTGTCATGTCTATTGTCCTCTCCGATCAACAACAGAATTGCCGCACTTCCTCGAACGCATTCAGCCCGAGAGCGGCCTTCTCCAGCTATTGTTTCCTAAAGAATCAGGCCATGGCTCGCATTTTCGTCGAGCGGCCAAATTGGGCGCGTTACGCGCTTGTAGGGAATATTGCGGCAGTCGCGACTTAAAAGCGCGCCACTGTCGATATAAATTACTTGCTTCGCGATCGGGCCATAGCTCGCCATGAAATGATTGGTCGACTTGACGACGACGACGTTTTTGGCGCGCGGATCGATGCCGACGTTACGAAACAGCTCCAGTCCCAAAGCCTGTGTACGCGTGGTATTGAGCACGATGTCGACGCCTCCGACCCGCACCGCAGCGCAGTCACCGAGCCGACCGCGGTTCGGACCAAAGCTTTGCCAACAATCGCGGCGGAGTCCGACCACAGTTACCATGGCATCGATCGGCGCTCCTGAGGCGAGACCGATCTTTCCACCGAAACGGAGCGAAAACTTCGCGCCTTCGCCCGCGTCGAAGCAGAGCTGTACAGCGATTGGATCCCAGAGCGGGCCGAGCGCGACGTTCTCGACCTGACGCTCAATTAGGCGACGAAGAATGGTGGTGTTGTCCGAAGGCGCCCCGCCTCCAGCATTGTCGGCGGGATCCGCTACGACGACCGGAGCCCCCTCGAAGTTAATTGCTGCACTGATCCCGTCATCAACGGAGTAGTATTGCGGCATGGTCCGGCCTCGCATCGAGACCAATTCCTCGCCGAGTTTCGTCGCAAGTGCATCGCCTTTGCTTTTGTCCTTATCCATGATGACCAAGATGCGACTCCCCAGCTCCGGCACGTCAGCGTAGCCGAATCCGTGACAGACTGAAATCGAAAGCACACCATTGCTACCCTCCATCGCTTTTATCCGGTCGACAAAGCCGCGCATCAGAGGCTGGGTCGTGGGATAGCTCTGAATTTGTCGACAATCATAGAGGGACATGACGGGCTTCACCTGCCCGCGCAATGTCTTCAGCACGATTCCGAGCAAATCCTCGGCGCGCTCCACCATGTCGGTGTGGGGAAACTCTTTGTAGAGGACAATGACGTCAGCCAGCTTCACCCGTTTTACAGTCAAATGGCAATGCGGATCGAGTTCGACGCCAATCACGCACTTCGGACCAACGATGGCGCGCACGCGCTCCAAGATGTCGCCTTCTACGTCGTCATACCCATACGCAATCATTGCACCATGAAGACCCAATAGCACGCCATCAACTGGCAGCGCCGCCCTGAGTTCGCTTAAGATCTCATCTCTCATGAACTCGTAGTCGGACCGGTTCGTCACACCAGCGGGTTCAGCTGCGAAGCAGCTCCCTTCAATGAGAGTGAAATCTTCGCTGGCTGCCTTGCCCCGCGCCACCCAGAGCGGGTCAGTGCCAAAAACCGGCCGCTCTCGGGGGTGTTCGCCAGGCCGAAAAAATACACTCCTTTTGTACGAATCGAGGCTGGTTGGCAAAGGCGAGAACGGGTTTGTTTCCGTCGCAATGGAGGCAGCGAACAAGCGCATCTAAAACAGTCTCCCGGCTTTTTTCGGCGTAGTTTTTCTCTAAATTCGCGAGCAGACTTCGCCAGCTTCAGCGGACACGAACGAGCCCAATTGCTTCTCAGGCCACATCCATGGGAGCACTGAGCCGCCACGGAAGACGATTACTCGCCGTTCAGCGCCTTTACCGAATTTCAGATTGAGCACGGAGTCTCCCGCCGATCCAGCTAGTGCGTGGGCTTGCCTGCATCCTAAGCCCCCCCCCGACTCGTTGATCAGTTTTTCGCGAGGCATTATGCAGGACTCTGCTGCAGCTTGACGGCCAATTTCTCCGCGGGCCGCAGGAATTCTGCGCAGCGCATACTCATCTCGCTAATCAAGCGTTTCATAAGGTAGATGGCCAAACTCGGCGTGGTCGTGTTGGCAATCAGTCAATGGCAGTCGACGTTTTGGATCTTGAACATGATGCGGCGGCGAGGTGGCCAAGCGCAATTGCCCGAGCAGTTTTTGGGAACCTGGCTCGATGTTAGACGCCGCGGACTCCTAGTATGACGGAGATCACGCGCATTACAGAGCTCATTCCGCGGACAGCGCGCTTCGTACCACAGATTTAAAGCGCTGAAGCGCGCTTGCAGCGAACATTATGATCTAATCGCAATTGCGCGCTTAGTTGGTGACAGTTACATGCCTATCGCGTGGAAACTGTGCGCGAACGTTACGACTTAGTCAGAACGCGCTAGTGCCCCGCCACAGTCTCGGCTTT
Organism: Bradyrhizobium sp. USDA 223; assembly: GCF_044909005.1. NCBI lineage: Bacteria > Pseudomonadati > Pseudomonadota > Alphaproteobacteria > Hyphomicrobiales > Nitrobacteraceae > Bradyrhizobium > Bradyrhizobium sp. USDA 223. The sequence continues at coordinate 373,756 of NZ_JBIYDR010000001.1, read as the reverse complement.
AATACAACGGGGCAGACGTGCTGGGGTGCAGGAGCTGAGGCGGGCATCCGACGTATCAGGAATTGGACAAACAAGACCGTTTGGTGACGCGTGCGCCCACCTTCCGATTATGCGTCGCCGCACCGTGACAGCACCACGCTAGTCCAAAGCAAGGCTGCGATGAAGGCAGAGCCATGATTGCGGAATAGAGTCCAACGCGTTGAGCTTTTTATTGGGAAACCCACAAACCGACGTGTTTTAAATCTAGGGTCGTTGCCACAATGCTGGTCTCGATCTAATTCGCGATTTGCGATGGCGAACCTGATACCCGCCGGCCATGCTGCGGCGGCCTCTTTTCTAGGATCGAGCGAAGACCGCATAGTTCTAGTGATGAAATCCGCCCCTTAATCCGCCGTCAATCGTGCGTGGATTATTTGGAGCGGCTCAATTGGAAATGCGACCAGCTTAGTTGTGGGACGGGCAAGTAAGGCAAAATGAGTCCTGAATGCAAAGCGCGTCGTTGCACATGATCCGAACGCTCTCGCCGCCTTGGTGGTGTGGATTTGCCTCGCGTGCGAGCCCGTTCGCTTTCGGCGACAGCTGGGACCATGTGATCAAACTCGAAAAATGGTTCGACAACACGACGATGGAGGGACTACCGCTCCTGCTCGAGGCTGCCGGTCGTTGTCCTCCGGAGGACGTCGGCGGTGCACCAGGCTATGCCGACTACCTCGACGCCATCGGCGACCCTACTCATCCAGAACATGAGAATATGCACCTCTCGGGCCCGAACAGTTCGATCCCAACGTCGTCGACCGGAAGACGCTCGAGGCCGCCGTCAACGCATTGTCCGGAATTTGGAAGCCGCGGCCTCGCGCCGCGCGGCTCAAATAAACGTCAAGCGTCAATCAAAAGGGCCGCAGAGCTACGCTTACCGTTGACCTCGCGCGCGCGCAGGTGGAGACCGGAAGAGAGGCAGTGACACTTAAGGATTGGGATCGATATTATCGACTTCTACCTCTTCAGATACAGCCCAGCAGCGGGCGCAGTGAAATGCCAAAGTGCGTATTCACGTACTCTCAACTTGCGCCAGTCCCGAAGGCTCGTGCGTCGCGTTATTTCTTCATTATGCCGCTGACCGCGGACACCCGTTCGGTTCAGTAGACCTTTAGAGCGCTGCAGGATTCTATCTTTCGTTACTGTGGCAAGGCAGTGAGGGTGCCCTTCAAGCCAAACTGCACACCGGCTATCTCGCAGGCTCCGGTATGATGCAAGTTGCGCGCATTCCTGACAATGCCTTCGACCTCTCTCTTGTTGCAGGATTTCTCGATGCCCGGTTCGTGCTGATGCATAGAGCATGAGTTTATCGCGCCAGACAAACACTATCTTCACGTTACAATCGACATGTGCTGCGCGTAGATCATCAACCCGGCGGCGGCCGTTAGCTCAAGGAGTTCCCGCTGTCGGTTCGCTCGGTCGGTCTCGAACCACGCATGCTTGGCCGGCGGGGGCGGCGATGAATAGCTTGCTTCTGAATGACCGAAACTCGGCCTGCTCCGGAATAGTCCAGAACAGGCCGCGAAAGTCGGGCTCTATTATCCGCGCTTCACGACGCCGAGAATTTCCCTAGCCTCTGCCGGTGTAGCAACGCTGGCGCCCATACGTTCGATGATTCCAACCGCATTCTCAACAAGCTGGGCGTTTGAAGCCAGCACGCCACGCCGAAGATAGATGTTGTCTTCCAATCCAACTCGGACATGCCCGCCCAAGCCTACCAGCTGTGGAACCGCAGGCATTTCGTCGGCGCCGCAGCCGAATCCGGCCCAGATAGCCCCTGACGGCAAAATGTCGCGCATCGCCTGCATGACGATCGGCACAGCAGGAGCGCCATACCCGGTGCTGAGGCAAAATTGAAAGAGGGGCCGGCCATCAATCTTGCCTTCTGATACTAGACGCTTGGCGTTTTCAATATGGCCTAGCTCGAAGCATTCAAGCTCCGGCTTCACGCCGGCGTCTCTCATGAGCGTTGCCATCTCTCGCAGGTCGGACATGCGCGCGACAAAAATGCTTTCCCCGAAAGCCATCGTGCCGCAGTCGAGGGTGGCAATCTCCGGTTGAAGTTTGATTGCGTGAATACAGCGTCCCGCAGGACTTTTCAGTGAGCTCGCTGTGTCCAGCTTTATAGGGTCGAGGGATTCGAGCCTCACGCTCCCCTCCATTCCACAGGTCAAATTGATGATCACATCAGTAGCCGCGTCCCGAAGCTTCTTCACGACATGTTCATAGAGCTCCAACCGGTGCGACGGGACCCCGGTTTCTGGATCGCGGACGTGGATGTGGACGACCGCAGCCCCTGCTTTCGCGGCGTCCAATGCCGCCGCTGCAATTTGCGAAGGCGTCTTCGGAATATCGGGGTGTTTCGCGATGACCTCGGAACTCCCACCAGTAACTGCACACGTTACGATCACTTTTCGAGACATCAAGATCTCCTCTGTTGATAATCTGGGGACTCACTCTGAGTCGGAGTTGAAACATTGAGGCTTTGGCCGCGATGCCTGGGTTGCAGAGCCTCGCTCATCGCTCGGCAGTGCGGCAGTGAGACTAGTCCCACGGCCGACATCCAGGAGAGACTTCCAGTATGGTAGTGCTGCAGCTTCGCAGGCCACTTCGGAGGGACCGGCGCGAGGTGCTGGCTTGCTGCGCTAGCATTGAATTCCAGCGGTTTGCCGTCGATGGCGGCAACCCGGTTGCGCTTGCCGCCATCATTTGATGGAAAGCGTCGTTGAGCTGGAGTTGTCCGTAGTCCCGCGTGATATCCGAGTGCACGAATGCAGAGGCACTTCATGAATACCGCGTGTGAATCCGAATCGACGTTTCCGGGGATGGAAACCGCGTAGTTCCAGCCAAGGGGGCGAGCAGCCGCAAGGTGGGCTGCTTCTTGTGGGATTGTAGCGCACATACGTAACCAGAACTCAGGCGGCATTCACGACGATCTGACAGCCGCAAATACCATAGTCGCCGAGCCTATCGTCGGCTCTCTGGGTTCATCTCCATGGTTGAAAGTCCAACAAAGCTTTGGCGCGGCATTGCCACTCGGCTGTCCCGAAATCGTTGGCATGTGATCGGGTTCACTATAGCTGCAGGATGAAGCGGATTTCCTCAATTTGAAAGCATGTTGTGCCGGAATTGTGTGTCTGATGCTTGAATCGCGAGACTTTCATGCCGAGATGAGGGTCCCGTGGTGCGCCGCCGGCGCGAAATCTCAACGAGATCGCCTTTGCAGGACGGGCAGCAGGTTGCAGCCGGCATCAGTGTTTCAACGATGCGTGGCAAATGCTCCGGCAACTGACCGCGATTGGCCCTGTGCTCGGCAGCTCTCTTCTCGCATGTTTTGGGATTGGCATGATCCTCGGCTGCTTCGAGAGCCGCGACGGCCTGATCGATATCCTCCAGAACAAGCTGGAGCTGATCAACGTCAAGCTTTTCGGAGGATCGACCGAACTGCGCATCTTTTGCTTGAGCAACCGCTCGAGCCTGGCGCAGCGCTCCAGCAGAGCCGCGGCAAAGGCACGCAACTCGGCTGGATCGCTCGGCAGCACATCAGCCAAATCACTCATTGGCCCGAGTTGCCATGCTTCGCGCCCCGATGTAGCGAAGATTTTATGCCCTACGCAAGTGCTTTCGGCTGCGGGATTCGGGATGGGTGCATGCGTGTCCAATCAATGCCGGCCAGAAGCGCCGACAGCTGCGCGGCGTTCATTCGCATCACACCGTCAACAACCGGCAGCCATTTGAAGGCGCTGCCCTCAAGCCGCTTCCAGTACAGCACAAGGCCACTGCCATCCCAAACGACGATCTTCACCCGATCGGCACGCTTCGCACGGAAGACCACTGCCACGCCCTTCATCGGATCGTGGCCCAGCGTCTCCTTCGCCAAGAGTGCCAAGCCATCCGCGCCCTTGCGGTTATGTGGTGCACCATAACCGCAATTATGCGGAGCCCACGATTATGCGGAGTGTGCGGCCGTTCAATCCGAGACCCGCTTCGTTATCAACAGTTTAGGCCTGCTGCCCTCTTTCTCACTCAGCATAATCCGAGGCCTCCCTTCCTGCCTGATGGCAACGAAAGGGAGACAAGGAATGACCAAGTCGAGTGAGGATCACTGCCACGGGCTGCGCTGCATGGACGCAGGCGATCTCGCCCCGCTGGTGACGGAGTTCACACGACACCTGACAGTATTGGGGCATAAGAGCTTGACGGTGAGCGGCTATGACGCTGCAGCCGGTTACCTCGCGCAATGGCTGACGCTGGCCAAGATCGCAGTCGCTGGTATCGATGATGGCGTCGCCGATCGGTTCGCTCTGGCATCGCTGTCGATGTCCCGGCATCCGTCGCGAGAGGAGCGTGTCCGCGAAGTGCGTGAGGCGGGTGCGCCGGTTCATCGAGTTTCTCGGCGAGCGCGGAATCGTCCAGCGCAAGCCGAAGCCCGGATTACCGACGCCCCACCGCCGGGCGGTCGAGTTCCAGGACTGACTGCGACAGCATCGCGGCGTCACAGAGCTGACAATAGATCGGCACGGTCGCATGGTCATGCGGCTGCTCCCGGCGCTTGGCATCAGGCCGCGAAGTTGGAATGCTCAGCTCATTCGCGACGTGATCATTGCAGAGACGAAGCGGGTCTCGCTGGCCTATGTGAAGACGATGACGATGGCGCTGAGAGGATATTTGCGGTTCCTCAGCGCGCGGGGGTGTGCCGAGCTGGACTCGATCAGGCTGTGCCAATCATTCCGCAGTGGCGACTGTCGTCGCTGCCGCGATACATCCGCTCGTCGGATGTCGAGACGTTGATTGCAACGTGCGATCAGACCAGGGCGACTGGCGTGCGTGATCGGGCGATCCTGCTGCTGTTGGCGCGACTGGGTTTGCGAGCCAGCGACATTCTTTCTCTTCGTCTCACCGATATTGATTGGCAACAAGCTACGCTGTCGGTTCGTGGCAAGGGGCGCCGGGAAACGAGATTACCATTGCCGCAAGACGCCGGTGATGCCGTGCTCGCTTATCTGGATCAAGCCCGGCCGCACGTCGTCGGTGGTCGAATCTTCTTCATGTTGAACGCACCAATCCGGCCACTGACAAGGTCGAGCGTAGTCTCTGACGTGTGCGCTGTGCAATACGAAAGGCCGGCATCACCGCTCCGTCGAATGGGGCCAACCTGCTTCGACACTCGGCCGCGACGGCCATGCTCCGGGGCGGCGCGACGCTCGACACGGTTGGTGCCGTGCTCCGCCACCGCTCGCCTGACATGACCGCGCACTATGCCAAAGTCGACGTCACGATGCTGCTGCAGATCGCGCAGCCCTGGCCGGGAGATGCGTGATGCTGAGTCAATATCTGGCCAAATATGTGGACCAGCAGCAGTCGCTGGGGTTCAAGTTCCGTGTGCAGCAAATCCTGCTGAGGGGCTACGTCAGCTTCGCCGAGGAGCACGGCGACCGGCACATCAGAAGTGCCCGGGTCCTGGCATGGGCCGCACGAGCGCCGTCACCGGAGCAGCGCCGCAACCGGTTGCTTACCGTGCGGCGGTTCGCGCTGGCGATGCATGCCGTGAAGCCGCGCCATCAGGTTCCGGCGGCGGATGCACTCGGCCACGCTGTCGTCAAGCGGCGACCGCCTTATATCTATAGTGCGGACGAGATCGCACGATTGCTTCGCGCTGCGACGGCACTCCGGCCGGTAGGCTCGATCAGACCGATCATGTATGTAACGCTCTTCGGCCTGCTCACCGCTACCGGCATGCGGATCGCGGAAGCTTTGGCGCTGCGGATCGACGATGTAAGTGCCGATGGGCTCGTCGTCCGAAAGACCAAGTTCCAGAAGAGCCGGCTGTTGCACTTCACGCAACAGCTCGGCTGGCGCTCGACAGATATCTGGTCACCCGGCGGTCGCTGACCACCACAGATCGTGCTCTCTTCGTATCGGTTGCCGGACAGTGGCTGCCCTACAACACCGCGCGACGCATCTTCCTGCAACTCCTCGACAGTTACCAATCTCGGGGCGCCTACGCGGGGCGAGATCCGCGCATCCACGATCTGCGCCACACCTTCGCGGTCCGCTCGCTGGAGCAGTGCCGCCACGATCGTGCTGCGATCGCCCGCCATATCGTGGCGCTCAGCATCTACCTCGGCTACGCCCACGTGACCGACACCTATTGGTACTTGCAGGCGACGCGGACCCTAATGGGCCAGATCGCCGAGGCCGGCGAGGCATGCTCATTGGAGGCGCCGCATGACTGCGCTCGCCCCCTACCTGAGCAGCTTCCTGCGCGAGCACCTGCCCAAAGAACGCAGGGCGAGCCAGCATACCTGCGAGGCGTATGCCCAGAGCTTCCAGCTGTTGCTCCAATTTGCCGCCGGCCGACTCAAGCTCAAGCCATCGAAGATCGAGATCGAACGGCTCGACGCGCCGCTGATCTTGGCATTCCTGGAGCATCTAGAGAAGCAGCGCGGCAACTCGGCACGAACTCGCAATGCCCGGCTCGCTGCGATCAACGTACGCCTCCGACGAGGGCCGTCTTGCATGACGGGTGGTAATTCGCGAAGCGTGTGACCTTAGGTCTAGCTTTAAGGTCATCAGGCGATGCGGGTCGAGGTTTTGGGCGGGCTGGAGCGGCGGCGGCGCTGGTCGCAGGACGACAAGGCACGGATTGTCGAGGAGACGCTGGCACCGGGCGCGAAGGTAACCGAGGTTGCGCGTCGCAACGGAGTAGCGGCCAGCCTGGTGTTTACCTGGCGTCGACAAGCACGGACATCGGAACAAGTTGTACCGTCTTTTACGCCGGTGCAGATCGCCGCCGTAGCGGCCTCCGCTGAGGAAGCTCCGAAGCTTTTGCATACCGTTGACGGCCGAGTTCGCTCGGTGGCAGCCGCGCGTACTGGATTGATAGAGATCGATCTCGGCAACCGACGGTGCATCCGGGTGGATGCGCACGTCGATCCGGAGGCGCTGTCGCGGGTTCTCGATGTGCTTGGACGCCGATGATTGCTATACCGGGGAATGTGCGAGTGTGGCTCGCGACTGGCTACACGGATATGCGCAGAGGCTTTCCGTCGCTGGCCCTCCAAGTGCAGGAGGTGCTACACAAAGACCCGCTCAGCGGTCATCTGTTCGTCTTCCGCGGTCGCCGCAGCGATCTCGTGAAGGCGATCTGGCACGATGGCCAGGGAGCCTGCTTGTTCACAAAAAAACTCGAGAGAGGAAAGTTCATCTGGCCATCGGTTGCAGGTGAATCGGTAACGATCTCGCCGGCGCAGTTAAGCTATCTGCTGTCCGGGATCGATTGGCGCAATCCGCAAGAAACCCAGCGTCCGACGCGGGTCGGATAACCGTTTTGGGTTTGAATCTGCTGCTCGATCTGATTCAATGGCTTCATGATATCGAAGCCGGACGACCTCCCGTCGGATCTCGTCAGTGCCTTGGCAGCGCTGCAAGCCGAGCGTGAGGCGCGGCTGCGAGCCGAGGCGATGGCTGCCAGCGCGCAGGCGGAGCTGTCGGATAACGCGGCGCTGATCGCGCATCTCGAACTGCGGATCGAGAAGCTCAAACGCGAACTGCACGGGCAGCGATCCGAGCGCACGGCGCGGCTGATCGAGCAGCTGGAATTGGAGCTCGAAGAACTCGTCACCACGGCGAGCGAGGATGAGCTTGCCGCGCAGGCCGCAGCGGCGAAGACGCAGAACGTCCGCCCCTTCATGCGCAAGCGGCCGGTTCGCCAGCCATGGCCGGACGACATCGAACACGAGCGCGTCGTCATTGAGGCTCCAACGAGCTGCGCCTGCTGCGGTGGATCTCGGCTGGCGAAGGTCGGAGAGGATGTCACCAAGACGCTGGAGGAGATCCCGCGTCGCTTCAAGGTGATCGAGACGGTGCGCGAGAAGTTCACCTGCCGCGATTGCGAGAAGATCAGCCAGCCGCCGGCACCGTTCCATGCCACGCCGCGCGGCTTCATCGGTCCGCAATTGCTGGCGACGATCCTGTTCGACAAGTTCGGCATGCATATCCCGCTCAATCGTCAGAGTGTGCGCTTCAAGGCCGAGCGGATGGACCTGCCGTTGTCGACACTGGCCGACCAGGTGGGCCACGGAACCTTCGCTGTCATGCCGCTGTTCCAGCTGATTGAGCGTCATGTGCGCGCGGCCGAGCGCCTTCATGGCGACGACACCACCATCCGCATCCTGGCGAAGGGCAAGTGCACGACCGGCCGGATCTGGACCTATGTGCGGGATGACCGGCCGTTCGCCGGGCCTGCGCCGCCGGCGGCGGTCTATTATGCCTCAGGCGACCGACGGGGCGAACATCCCCAGAAGCATCTGGCCGCCTTCGCCGGCATCCTGCAGGCGGATTGCTATGGCGGCTTCGAGCCGTTGTTCGACCCAAAAAGGAAAGCGATGCCGATCACGCCGGCATTTTGCCTGGCCCATGCGCGGCGAGGCTTCTTCGAGCTGGCCGACATCGAGAAAACCGCACGGGAAGGCCGCAAGGGCAAACCGGTCTCCCCGATCGCGCTAGAGGCGGTCAGGCGTCTTGACGCCCTGTTCGAGATCGAGCGCGCCATCAACGGCCGTAGTGCCAACGAGCGGCGCGCCGTGCGCCAGGAGCGGAGCAAGCCGCTGCTCGACGACATGCACGCCTGGCTGCTGCGCGAGCGAGAAACCCTCTCGCGCTCCGCCGAGGTCCTGAAGCCCATGAACTACATGCTCAGGCGCTGGGACGACTTCGCCCGTTTCCTCGACGATGGCAGGATCTGCTTGACCAACAATTGCGCTGAACGTGCATTGAGAGGCATTGCCTTGGGAAGGCGCAACTGGACCTTCGCTGGTAGCCAGCGTGGCGCCGACCGTGCCGCTATCATGCTGACGATGATCACGACCTGTCGCCTCAACGACGTCGATCCCAAGGCCTGGCTCGCCGACGTCTTTGCCCGGATCGCCGATCTTCCCACGTCGCGGCTGCACGAACTGCTGCCCTGGGAATGGAAGCTCCTGCGCCAAGCCGATAAGCCTGCCGGTCAGCAGGCCGCCTGACCTTCACCCAACCGATCATAGAGCTCACTGAGCCCGCGCGCGTACGTCAATCAGGCGGTCCTCGTCGTATGCGTACCGATCAACTCGTTCTCCCGAATCTGGAATACAGGGTGCCATCCTGCCTCGACCAATCACGTCGGATCCATGCGATCCCGATGAAGAAGACCGATCAGGCGCTCGTCGGCTATCTCACTCGTGACGAGCTGCAGGCTCTGTTAGATGCGCCAGACGCGAGCACCGTGTCCGGCATCCGTGATCGAGCCATGCTGCATCTGGCCTTCGCCGCAGGCATGCGCGTGTCGGAGCTGGTCGGCCTTCGGCTCGATCAGATCGACCGCCAGACCATATCCAGCGTGCACATCATGGGTAAGGGCCGTCGTGAACGTGTCTTGCCGCTCTGGAAATAAACGGCTGCAGCTGTGAAGGCTTGGCTCAAAGTGCGCCCAGTCACCGACGTTCCTGAGCTGTTCTTCAACGCCCGTGCTCAGGCGATGACCCGCTCGGGCTTTGAGTACATCCTGACCAAGCATGTCGCCGCCGCCGCTCGCAAGGCGCCGTCGATCGCCGGCAAAGGCGTCAGTCCGCACGTACTGCGCCATACCTGCGCCATGCATACGCTTCAGGCGACTCGCGACGTCCGGAAAGTCTCGCTATGGCTCGGACACGCCAGCCTGCAAAGCACCGAGGTCTACCTTCGCGCCGATCCGACAGAGAAGCTCGAAGCGCTCGCCGCCATGTCGCCGCCGATGCTGACGCCCGGTCGATTCCGGGCGCCCGACAAGCTCCTGGCCATGCTGAATGTGGCCGGACGCAAGCCGAATTATGCGGAGTGAAATAGGCGAGAAGACCGCGGCGGGAACCAACTTCCCGCCGCACACTCCGCATAATCGTGGGCTCCGCATAATTCCGGAAGTCTACAGGTCGGGTCGCAACATAAATCATGAGGCCAGCCGGAGCCGTCAGCATGAACGTGTCCGGCGTAATGCCACAAACACATCACTCAGCACGGCAAGCCTAGGTGTTCCGCGCACCTCCACCCGTTCCCCCAGGACACAATCGTAACAGCGGCAGCCTCCGGCGATCCGGAGGGCGCGGCAGTCCCCGGCAGCGACGTCTCCGACACTAAAGGCACGAATGATAGTGTATCCACCGAAGCTGGCAGCACCAGTTGACCTGAACGCGCCCGGCGTCGCCAGTCATGCACCTGCTGCGGCCGGCAGCCATGGCGGCGTGCGATATCTGTCACAACCGCACCTGGCTCGAGGCTCTCCGCCACAATCTGTGCCTTCAAATCATCCGGCCACTGCTTCCGGCCTGCACCAGCATACACTTCAATACGCTGCGTCACCGGTCGTCTTATGTCGTCCGAATGGTCGTCCATTATGGGCACCCTTGCCGAAGATGACTCTTCTAACGGTGCTCCGAAGGCTGCGCACAGACAATCTAAAGGGCCTCGGCGCTACGCTTACGGTCAACGGCACTGCATTGGCAGAAATTTAGATTCCTGAGATCCTGCACCGCTAGCCCTCGCTCGAAAGATCCAGACCGAGGCAGCTGAGGCAAAGTTACTGCTGGAGTAGGCGGAGAACAGATCGGCCCAGTCATCGTACCGCTGGAATTGATGGAGGTACCCGAAAGGCGCTGGCTTTGCTCAATCAGACGCTCGTGGGTCGTCCAGAACGTCGTCTGTTCGACCCATTCCTTGACTGTCGGGCGTAGTTCGTCATTGCTCTGGCCTTCGCTGGGAAGCTGGCAGGCGGACCGCCGCCTCTAAAGCGGAAGAGGCGCTCTCCGACGGGGTCGGTGAAATCAAGTGCTCATCCCACGCATCCGCTGCGACCGTCGGCGCAGCATCTCGACGATTGTCAATAAGGCGATGGAGAACAGGACCAGCACGGCGGCCGCGGCAGTGATAGTCGGACTGATCTGCTCGCGGATGCCGGAAACCATAACCTTCGGCAACGTGCGTTGCTCGCCGCTAGTGACGAAAAGCGCAATCACCACCTCGTCGAAGGAGCTGATGAAGGCGAAAAGCGCTCCGGAGATCATGCCTGGTAGAATAAGCGGCAGAATGACCTTGAAGAATACGGTAATCGGCGGCGCGCCCAGCCCAGCGGCTGCGCGTGTAAGCGAGTGGTCGAATCCCATCAGAGTCGCGGTCACCGCAATGACGACGAAGGGCGTTGCAAGCGTGGTGTGCGCTAGAATCAGCCCGGTATAGCTGTTGAGCAGTCCAACATTGGCATAGAAGAAATATACAGCCTCAGCGGTAATTACTATTGGGACGATCATCGGTGAGATCAATAGGCTCATCACCAGAGTGCGCCATGGGAAGTTCGGGCGACTCAACCCGAGCGCGGCTAGCGTCCCGAGTGCAGTCGACAGCAGCGTGACCAACACGGCGACGAAGATAGAGTTGTGCAGCGCGCCCTGCCAACGATCTGTTAGGAAGAACTCCTCGTACCACCGCAGCGACAGCCCTGGCATTGGGTAGGTGAAAAACGGCACAGAATTGAATGATAGCGGGAGAATGGCAAGGATCGGCGCGATGAGAAACAGCAGCACCGCCGCGCAGATCAGCCGGTGCAGATAGTACCAGCCCTTCTCTATTGGAGAGGCATAGGCGGAAGCGGCCATCGCACTCATCCCATCTTGAGCCGGTCAAAGCCAACCAGCTTGTTGTAAGCATAGTAAAGCAGCAGAGTCGCAGTGAGCAGGATGACACCAAGGGCCGAGGCCATACCCCAGTTGAGATCCTCGTTCGTATAGTGGGCCACGAAGGAGCTGACCATCTGGTCGGCCGGGCCCCCGACAAGCGCAGGGGTAATGTAATAGCCCAGGCATAGCATGAAGGTCAGAAGGCAGCCGGCAGCGATCCCTGGTAATGTTTGGGGAAAATAGACCTTCCAGAACGCGTAGAATGGACCGGCGCCGAGCGAGCGGGCGGCGCGGACATGGCTCGGCGGAATCGTCTTTAGCACGCTGTAAATCGGCAGCAATGTGAATGGCAACTGGATATGGGTCATCGCTACCACTGTGCCGATTCGGTTAAATATGAGCTCCGCGGGCTGCGATATGATATGCAGCCCCATCAGCAGGTCATTTACAAGACCGTGCTCCTGTAGGAGCACGACCCACGCCGTGGTGCGTACCAGAAGCGACGTCCAGAACGGCAGAATAACCATGATCATCAGCAGATTGCCAGTCTTCGCCGGTAATGTCGCCAAGAGATAAGCCACCGGAAAGCCTAGCAGCAGGGTCAAAGCGGTCACGCCGATGCTAATACCAAGTGTGCGCAGGAAGACGTCGCGAAAGATCGCGTTTTCCGGCGGGGAGGCGACGATCTGGCCCTCGGGCCCATACTGGTAATCAAGCGAACGCAGCAGGTAGTAAGCCGTGTAGGCTGAGTGGCCGCGCTTAAGCAAGCTCCATACGCCGCGCTGCCCCCAGAGCGGGCTATTTTCGATTAACACGGCCTTGTAGGGGCCGTTGGAAAGTGTGCTCGCCTTACGGGCGCTCGAGCGAACCTGGCCGCCGGCGCCGGGGAGCTCATAGTTAATCCGGTTGGCGACCACGCCTGCAGTCTTCTGCGTCCAGGCCTGCTGGAGATCTTCGGCCAGAGCGGCATAGACGCTCTCATCAGGCAGGTCCTTGCCGTCCCAAGTGCTGAGCGCTGCCGTTGTTCGCGGCATGAGTGTAAGCAGCGTATCGTCATAGATCGCGTTGAGCATCATCCGGCCGATCGGCACGACGAAGGTGGTCAGGATGAACAGCAGGAGCGGCAGGACAAGAGCGAATGCCGTCAGCTTGCGCCGGCGCTCGACCCGCCGCAGCTTGACCGGCAACGGTATGCCGCCGGCAACGCCGGCGATTTGGACGGCCATCGTCGCCATCGACTCCTCTCCCACTCTTCTCAATGTCGCAGATCGTCCGTGCAAGGCGAGGAGAACGGAAGTTCTCCTCGCCTTGGGTTGCGCTCACTTTGCAAGCCAGGCGTTAAAGCGCTGGCGCAACTCATCGCCCTTTTCCATCCAGAAGAGGTAGTCCACGTTCAGAGCAATGGCCTCATGCTCGGGCGTATTCGGAAGACTGGACCGCACAGCCGCATCGACAAGCGCCATCGCATCCTTGTTGCTGGGCCCATATGGGATGTAGTGCGTCAGGTCGGCTTGCGGTTGGGGGGAGCCACCGAAGGCGAGGAACTTGTAGGCGTCGTCCAGATGCGGACTGCCCTTGGGAATCGTCCAGTACGCCCAGCCCGCCGGCGCAGCGTCCCACATCATCTCGAAATGCTTGCCTGAGTCTTTGATAGCATTGTAGATGCGGCCGTGATAGGCTGAAGTCATGATAACCTGCCCATCAGCCAACAGCTGGGGCGGCTGGGCGCTCGCCGTCCACCAGACGACCTCCTTCTTGATCGTATCGAGCTTCTTGAACGCGCGCTCGACGCCCTCGGGGGTGTTGAGGACCTTATAGACGTCCTTTACGGGCACACCGTCGGCGATCAGCGCCCATTCGAGATTGATCTGGGGATTCTTTGCAAGCCCGCGCTTGCCGGGAAATTTTTTAGTGTCGAACAAGTCAGCGATTGTCTTCGGACCATCCGACAGCTTGTCCTTGTCGTAGGCCACAATCGTGGAATTGACTTGAAACGGCACACCACAATCAAATTTGGCAGGGTCACCGAATTTGGCCCGGTCGAGGCCCACCTTCTTCCAGTCGATCGTCTCGAGAAGACCCTGGGCGCACAAATTCCAGGCGAACGTTCCCGCCGTGTCGATCACGTCCCAGCTCACGGTCTTGGACTCGACCATGGCACGGACCTTGGCGACCTCGCCGCTGTATTCGTCCTCGGTGATCTTGATCCCGGTTGCGTTTGTGAATGGATCAAAATAGGCCTTGCGCAAAGCTTTTTGATAGTCCCCCCCCCATGAGACTATCGTCAGCGGATCGCCCGCAAAGGCAAGTTTCGCTGGCGCAAGCGTACCCGCGGCTAAGCCGATTATGGCCAAAGCACCAGGCATCATCAATCTCTTCATCATTGTCTGCTTCCCTCCTGCTATGCGATCTTTAGGAATAGGTTCGCGCCGAAACCCGGCCACTGCCTTCACCGCGGAGCTTCGGGTCATCGTCATGACGCGTCGAGCGCGCGACAATCCTCCGTTCTCCAGCCGATAGTGATCGGCGCGCCAGGCTCGAGCTGCACCACGCCTTCCGAATTCGGCAACTTGATCACAAAGTCACTATCCCCGCAGAATGAAACCCGGGTGCGCACGTGGTCGCCCAGATAGATCAGCTCGGCAACTCGCGCGACGAAGACATTAGGCAGAGATCCCGGCGCAGGGTTCAGTTTCACCCGCTCCGGCCGCAATGACAGTACGGTCGGCTGACCGACCGCCTCCACATTGACCGCCAGTGCACGCACGCTGCCCGCGCCTGGAACTTCCACCTCGCAAATCGCGCCATTCATCGCAACGACCTTGCCGTGTACTTGGTTGTTCTCGCCGATGAACTGGGCGACGAAGGCGTTCTGCGGTCGCTCGTACAGTTCGATAGGTGCGGCGACCTGCTGGATGACGCCGTCGTTGAACACCGCTATGCGGTCCGACATAGTTAGCGCTTCGCTTTGGTCATGCGTCACATAAACCAGGGTGACGCCGAGATCCTCGTGGATGTGCTTGATCTCAAGCTGCATCTGCTCGCGTAACTGCTTATCCAGGGCGCCGAGCGGCTCGTCCATTAGCACGAGCTTGGGATCGAAGACGAGGGCGCGGGCTAGCGCGACGCGCTGCTGCTGCCCGCCGGAAAGCTGACTTGGCCGACGCTTGCGGTGAGCGGCGAGCCGAACCATGTCGAGCGCCCGCTTAATTCTGGCCTCAGCCTCAACCTTGCTGAGATTGCGGACCTTGAGTGGGAACGCGAGGTTCTCCTCCACGGTCATGTGCGGAAAAAGCGCGTAGTTCTGGAACACCATACCAATGTCGCGCTTGTGCGGGGGCATCTTATCGATCGAGCGCCCGCCCAGAAGAATCTGCCCCTGGGTGGGCATCTCGAAGCCGGCGAGCATCATGAGAGTTGTCGTCTTGCCGGATCCGGAGGGCCCCAGCATTGTCAAGAACTCACCCCGCGCGATATCCAGGTTGAGATTTTTAACGACCAACGTTTCGCCATCGTAGGTCTTCTGAATGTCAGCAAACCTCACGAATGCATTGCTCGCGTCCGGCATCGCCCCCCTCCCGAGTCCCGGCGCTTGGCCTGGCGACGCGCCGCCGTCGGCTACCAGACCACAATGTTCTTTCTTCACGGATTGCCTGACCTGCGCCTGCGGCCGCACGGATAGGCTCTCCGTGAGGAGGCTACGAATAACCAATTGGCATATCCCTTCTCCGACCGCGGTTCACGTTGCGGCCTTAAAAGACAAGAGCTCGTCTTTCACGAAAAATGTACCGGCTGCCAGCGACGAATTTCACTGATTTGGCCACTCGGCGAGGCGAAATTCAGCGCAACCTCGACAGATCGGGGGGATTCGCTTTCATGCGCAACATGAGTTGCCTTGCAAGCGGGCGACCCTACAGCCGGTATCTCACACTCACTTTCACCCGACGTTTATGCCGCCCCCAAACGATGCTCTTCCGGCTCCTGGATACAGTTCGTCCACGAGTTCTTGCGAACACACATCGTCATCGACTTGGAGGATACCTTAGCTTGGTGAACCGTTGCGGGATTTCTTCCTCGGACGAGCGTCAAGGTAATCGTATTTGACTTGGCTCAGGCGCGAGCTTTGGTATCTATGGCCATTGTTGTACCGAGATCAACCGTACTGATGTCCTTTGTACCCTCTCCCATCCTTTCCTTTGGTTTCATCTTGCCGCTCTGTGCTTGCAATGATTGGTGCGCTTATCCCGACTCAGGTTGGTGGAAATTTGCGAAACATCAAGTGAACCACCTTTGCTGTGGCGACAGATATAGCTGGTGTTATGATCAGGCGCTCGCACCCAGATCGATAGTGATGCATTCGCCATTTATTCCGGAAGCACAGGGGCTAGCAAGAAAGCCAATAACTGCCGCGACCTCATGGACCTCGACGAAACGATCGCCGGGCTGTGACGAGCGGAATAGCGCGATGACCTCATCGGCGCTCTTACCTAGGATTGCCGCCTGGGCTTGTAGTTGACCACGCATTATCCCAGTATCCATCCAGCCCGGCGCGACGGCATTGACAGTAAGGCCATGGACGCCGCCCTCCCGCGCGGCAACACGGACCAGACCGAGAACGCCATGTTTTGCGGCCGTGTATGCAACTTTCTTGGGTGCGCCCCTGTAACTTGATACTGATGCCGTGACCACGACTCGACCACCAGCGGATCTGGTCAAAGCTGGCCACGCCGCCTTCAGCGCGTGAAACGGTCCGTCCAGCATCACGGCATTGAGACGCTCCCATTCGACCTCTGGAAACTGGTCGAGCGGTGCGATGACCTGGTCGCCAGCATTCAACACGAGGATATCGAGGCGCCCAGCGGTCTCGAGTACATGGGTGACCATTTCCCTATTTCCGCTCGCAGTCGAAAGATCCGCGTGGAAGACACCCTCGCCAACGATGTCTACACCATGCACGTCCGCTCCCCGTTCAGATAGTTCAGCCACAACGGCCCTCCCCAGCCCTCCTGCCGCGCCAGTTACGAGCGCGACTCGGCCCTTGAGTGACCATCCAAGGGCGTGGGATCGCTGTTCGTAGCCGTTCTCACCTTTAGGAGATTCGCGACCTGTGGTGCTAGTCATGACCATTACCCCTCTTGCGGTGTTTGTTGCGAATAGTGAGTATCAACTCCGGCGCAGGCTGCCATGCTCAATGGCACCAGGCTGCTTGCGATGGCCCCCTCACGGGGCCGCTGTGGTGCAGTCGCAAAAACTCCAGCCGGCGTTCAAGGACACCGAGCAGATCCAGTGCGCGCTTCGTGTGGTTGACATGAACACTCGCCTGGAAGTCAAATTGGCGGCCGTCTGCGCACCGGTAATGCCGGTATAAAGCACCAAGATAGGATTCTAGTTCGTCGTAAGTGAGATCGAAAGGCGACCCGGCTTGCCGACGCCGTTCTATCTCGCGCTCGCGGACACCCTTATAGCGCGCCGGCAGTCTTTCGATACGCATCGGGTTGTAGGCCAAACCCTCCGACAGCGCTGCCGCGAGCGGTACCTCCGCTATATCGCCACGGCCGTCCCTAGCACGCGAATGAAGAGCGAGCACGATGGACATCGCGCCCAATACGGCACCGTAGACTGACGCGAGCGGCAATGCAGTGTAGGACGCTTTCACGCCCATCAAAATGCGATTCAGCCCCGCGTCGATAAATCCTCCGACCGCGGCGGCGATAATCGCTTCCCAAGCAGGAATGTCGCGAGCTCCAGCATCACTGCTGGCGAAGCCTGGCAACGACAGGTAGACTAGCCGCGGGAGGGCCGCAGACAACTCGCTTGCGCCAAGTCCGAAGCGATCCATGACGCCAGGTCGGAAGTTCTCGATGACGACGTCGGCTGTCGCGACGAGCCGGCGAGCGATCTCAATGTCTCCGGGTATATTGAGATCGAGGGCGATGCTCAGCTTGTTCCGGTTCAGAATGTTGGTCCCCGGGTGATCCCACGACGGACCACCAGGTGGATCTACCTGGACAACATCGGCACCTAGATCCGCCAGGATCATCGCCGCCAATGGGTCTGCGATGTACTGACCGAAATCGATAACACGTACCCCAGCGAGCGGCGCGGCCTCGGATGGTTCGCGGCCGAGCCGGCCGACGGCCGTGTCCTTGCTCTTTGCACCCAACTTAGCCATTCGGTTTCCTAGCCGCCCCTAACGGGTTGTCGACGAGAAGGCATTGAGCACGCTTCATCTTGACTGCAGCAACGAGGGCCGAGGTCTCGAGATCAAGGAATAGATGTCGCGGGCTCCAGCGCTCCCTCTCGGAGCTCAAGCTCACGCACGTGCGCGTGCATAGCCTATCCGCCTGCCTGTGACCTCGATGGCCGAATGAGCGATTTGCTTAGGCGCTCGGCACATCGCTCGCCTCGCCGCTCAGGTCCTGTCACCGTTTGGGTCCATTCCGATCTTGCGTTTGCCGACGGCGATGAACTGACATAGTGCACTCGTTCTCAGCGCATCCGGATGCTTGCGCCGGCCCCCTCCGGACGGGGCAGCTGGGCGTGCCGTCGCGCCAAGTCCAGCAAACGCTCGCGCACGCGGCCCTTCACTGGCCCGCCACGCTTGGTCACGGCGTCCACATGAATCAGCATCTGCTCGACGGTTGCAGCCGGCTTCTCGTCGCCCTCGCGCCGGATTACATAGAAGAGATGCAACCGCTTGTCGTCGACGCCGAGAACCTGCGTGAGCACCTCGGCCCGATCACCGGCGTGCAGTTCCCCGAGATGGCACATATGCGTCTCGACCGTGTAGTAGCTGCCACTTTTGGCTCGATAGTCAGCATCGTGACCGATATGTCTAAACAGCTTGCCGAGCGCGAAGCCAGACAGCTGGAGGTAGCTCCTTTCCGTGACGTGGCCGTTATAGTCGAGCCAACGAGCCGACACCTCCAGGATCGGCAATCGGAGCGGCCCGGACTCATTGATGGGCTCGGGAGCAAGTTTGCGGAGCTCCTGCTCCCAATTCGCAAGGGTCTCGCCGGGTCCGTAGCCCTGTGAACTTAATGCTTGCAGCAGCGCGACGAGCAAGTCATCTCGCATTTGTTCGGTGGGCAGCGGCAGAGGATCAGCCTTGACCTGTGCATCCGCCTGCTCGGCCACCTTGTCCAAAAAGTCCGAATCCATATCCGGCTTTTCGGTGAGCCTCGACCACGGCCACTTGAATGCCCATTGAGCTATGGACTGACGCATGCCGGGTCCGCCATTGGCCATCCGGTAGGAGCCCATCACCGCGCGGCGCAGCGCCCAAGAATAGCGGACCGCATCATCGATCTCCTGCAAGGTCGCGACGTCGTCATGTACCATCCACAGCGCCTCACGGGAGATTGCGTCCTGCAGCCGGTTGGCGATAAACCCGTCGATCTCTTTGCGCACCACAAGCGGGTGCATCCCGATGGCGCGATAGATAGCCGCCGCCCGCTCCACCGCCTCGGACACCGTGCGCTCCCCGGCGCACAATTCAACTAATGGAAGCAGGTAGACGGGCTGGAACGGATGCGCGACGAGGAAGAATTCCGGCTGCTCCATCTCAGCTTGCAACAACGACGGCCGAAAACCCGAGGTCGAGGAGCAGATCAGGGCGCCGTGCGGCGCCGCGCGGGCGGCTTCTGCGAGCAGATGCTGCTTCAACTCCAGGCGCTCCGGTGCGGACTCCTGCACGAGGTCTACGCCGCGCACGGCTTCCGCCACTGACTCGACCACCGTCAGCGCTCCTTCTGGCGGCAGCCAGACCGGCGTCAGCTGTCGATAGGCTCGTCGAGCGCTGTCGATTACCTTTTGCACATGTTCAACTGCATTAGGGGCCGGATCGTAGATCCGCACCTTGATTCCGTTGAGGATGAAGCGCGCCGCCCATCCCCCGCCAATCACACCGCCCCCGAGAAGCCCGACAGCGCGCGGTCGCTTATCCGCAGGATTCGATCTCTCAAGCACCACTATTAACTCCTCAGGTTTGGAATTCGAGAAGTGGACACCGGGCCACATCAGGGACGAGCTTCGCCTCGAAGAATTTGTACCGAGCCCAATGATGTCTGTTCGAGCGATATCTCTCTCCTAGCGCAGTAATTCTGCGCCTACACCGCAACCCGTGAAGGTTTGTCTTGTCAAGGATTGGCCGTGAACCGAGCGAAGTCACAACGAACTAGAAGTCACAACGAACTATAAGGATGCACGCGCATAGCCGAGATAGATCGAGCGGCCGCATGGCTGGCGTGCTGCAGCGAACGGCCGTCAGTGGCAAGCACGCGCTGCATCATTCCGCTAGATCATTTAGATCATCAAACCAATCAGCATCTGGCTCCCGTGCGCATCGACCTGCACACCTCATCTGATTAGGTTGAAGATAGAAACGCCGCTCCGACCATCTACATTGCGCGCACATTATCGATGCGTTTTGGCAAGCTTGTCGGGAGCATATTGAGGGCGACGCACTCTTCGCGGAAACCAATAGACATAGCAACACACTTGGACGAAGCCGCACCTAGCCCCGATCAGCTCGCCTCGTTGTATTCGCCGAGCGAAGAGCGAGAACATGGGAGATCTCACAATTTCGTTCTAGAGCGCTACCCCGAGGCATATCATTTGGACGGATTCGTCACCACGCCTATGAGCAACGATTTGCGGACGCTCGCTTTCATACGGCTAAGAAATAAGGAATCATCGCTGCTCTCGCGCAGACAACACCCTCAACAGAGAGGCATCGCGGTCTGCTTCGAGTTCTGCAACTGAACGACCGTTCGCTTCAGCAATGACACCGCGCACCAGTCGATCACAGACGTCCGGCGTAAGCCGCGGCGTGCCGAGAGCCGACCATCGCCGTTCCTGACTGGGCCCAAGATGCTTTATGTAATGTTCTATACCACCCGGTCCACCGCCGAGATGATAAGCCATATGTGCACCGACCACAGACCAGCGCAGTCCCGGCCCATGCACGAGCGCTGCATCGACTGCCGCGACATCGGCCACTTCTTCTGCAATAATATTGACAGCTTCACGCCAAAGGGCCGACGCTAACCGGTTTGCGATGTGACCGACCACATCGCGTGAGAGGACGACCGGTTCGCGACCCAGGTTCTTAAAGAATGAAACAGCCGCCCTTCGTACATCTTCATCAGCCGCATAGATCTCCACGAGCGGCATGATGTGCGGTGGATTGAACGGATGTGCAGTGATAAAGCGACGATTGTGCTTTAACCCAGTCGCGAGCTGGGACCACGTCAAGGACGACGTGCTGCTCGCAATGACCGTGTCAAAGCTGGCCGCTGCTTCTACGCGCTCATAAAGCTCCAGTTTGACTGGCACCAATTCAGGGGCGTTCTCCTGGACCCAGAAAGCGCTCGCAACCGCGGCTTCGGGAGTGTCTACAAGCCGGAACGATCCTCTTTTCAAACGAGCTATTTCCGGGAGGCGAACTTGGTCGCGAGATCGGGCAATCTGGTCTTGTATAGCCGATAGCGATTTCGGCGCCGGATCCCAACCGATGACATCATAGCCGTAGGCAGTAAAGAGAGCCGCCCAACTCTGCCCGATGAGCCCACAGCCCAGAACCGCGACTGTATGTTTACGATCAGTCATGATCAGGCGCAAATCTCCTCTTTAACCATTGGCAACCAGCAACCAGCACAAGCATAGTGGGGCAATTGCTCGAAAGCGGCAGCTCCCTTCCGGCAATCCTTTTTAGCCCATACACCTCTCGGCCGGCCTTCAGGCACTCCAGTCATGCGAAATCGCATCACGCGCACGCTCGCAACTATTTAGAACGCTATATAGGCGAAAGCGGCGGCGCAAAGTTGCCAAGCAGTCGCCAATTTGCCGGAATCCGCCGCGGTTCGTTAAGGTTGCGCAGGATACAACCGCAGGCGGGGGCTCCTGCGAACTCCCGGCAAGAGAGCGTCCACAGTACCAGCTTGCGGGGAACGCAGCCCTGATCCCTCAGCGGCACGGCTATCAAACTCTCCGCGCGATTAGCGTGCGGCTGCCCGGCGCCGTGATCCAGAGAGTTCTCGCTGTCACTTTGGGGCTGGCCGCCGAGAGATAGCTCTGTATAGCTCGCATTGAAGTCGACCGGGTGACTCGGTCCGGCGCGCGCCTTCGAAGGTGGCCCGATTGCGAGCTCTTGCGTCCTCGTGGCGGAGGCCCGCCTTCGCGAGCTCGCCGAACCCGAGATCCATGTTGCCCTTCGGGCATACATGCATTCCAAGGAAGACTGTCATTCGGCCTGCAATATTGCCCCCTAAGGCGGGGGATCGGCGTCCAAAATTGACCCCCTTTTGCTAGGTCTGTTGCGCTGCCTGCTTTGGAATGAAGCAGGTGGTTGGGGATGCTGGTCGTAGAGACGATTGCGCGGATTCGGCGCGAGCACTTCATCAAGGGCAAGACGATCAAGGAGATTGCCCGCGACCTGAAGGTGTCGCGGAACACGGTCCGGAAGGTGCTGAGGTCCGGAAAGACCTCTTTCGAGTACGAGCGGCAGGTGCAGCCACGACCAAAGCTGGGGCGATGGGCATCGGAGCTCGACGGGCTGCTGGCGGCGAACGCGGGTAAATCGGCGCGTGAGCAACTGACCTTGATCCGGATCTTCGAAGAGCTACGCGGCCGTGGTTATGACGGCGGTTACGATGCCGCGCGGCGTCACGCCAGGCGGTGGAGCAAAGAACGCGGGCAATCGACAGCATCAGCCTATGTCCCACTGAGCTTTGCGCCAGGCGAAGCCTACCAGTTCGACTGGAGCCACGAGGTGGTCTTGCTGAGCGGCACCACGGTGATGGTGAAGGCCGCCCATGTCCGGCTCTGTCACAGCCGCATGCTGTTCGTGCGGGGCTATCCGCCGGAGACGCAGGAGATGGTATTCGACGCCCACGACCGGGCGTTCGCTCTGTTTAAGGGCACCTGCAGCCGCGGCATCTACGACAACATGAAGACGGCGGTCGAGACCATCTTTGTCGGCAAGGACCGTCGCTATAATCGCCGCTTCCTGCAAATGTGCAGCCACTATCCGGTCGATCCGGTCGCCTGCACGCCAGCGTCGGGCTGGGAGAAGGGGCAGGTCGAGAACCAGGTCGGGCTGGTCAGGGAACGCTTCTTCACGCCGCGGCTGCGGTTCAAAAACCTGGACGAGTTAAACGCCTGGCTGCTCGACAAATGCATCGCCTACGCCAAGGCTCATCGCCATCCGGAGCTGATCGATCAGACGATCTGGGACGTGTTCGAAGCCGAACGCCCCAAACTCGTTCCCTATGCCGGCCGCTTCGACGGCTTCCAGGCGGTGACGGCATCGACCTCGAAGACCTGCCTGGTGCGCTTCGACAACAACAAGTACTCGGTCGCAGCCAGCGCAGTCGGACGACCGGTCGAGGTTCAAGCCTATGCCGATCGCATCGTGATCCGTCAGGATGGACGCATCGTTGCCGAGCACCCGCGATCCTTTGGCCGCGGCGCTACCGTCTACGACCCCTGGCATTATGTGCCGGTGCTAGTCCGCAAACCCGGCGCCTTGCGCAACGGTGCTCCCTTCAAAGACTGGGTGCTGCCGGCGGCGATCGAGGGGATCCGGCGCAAGCTTGCCAGCACCGACGATGGCAATCGGCAGATGGTCGACATCCTCAACGCGGTGCTGACCGACGGTCTGCCCGCGGTGGAAGCAGCCTGTACCGAAGCGCTCAGTCACAGCGTCCATTTCGCCGATGTCGTGCTCAATATCCTGGCCCGTCAACGTGACCCCGCCCTCCGCGTGGCGACAGAGAAGCGCTCCTGCATCAGCGTGAATCGAGCTAGTAAGAAGTATTCTCATATATCAGCCCCAGCCGGCGCCTCACCGCGAAATTGTAGGGGAGCACCAATTTAGACCATAATCGTGTCACGGCCGAAGCCTACGACTAATCGGCCTACGAATGCTCTGTCAACCGACTCCTTTGAACAAGTGCTGTTGCTCCTCAGTTCGGCCGGCAGGTCGTCGGGAGCTGAATTGGGCGACCGATTGCCTGCTCAACTAGATCGAACGTATCGAGGAGGACGCGCATATCGACGAGCCGACCGGCTTCGAATTGAGCGAACTGCGCCACGCGCAATGCAATTGGTTTGTCGGACGTCCGCGCCATCAGGCAACACCGAAGCATGGACGCAGCGGAATCGACCCTGAGTATTGTCCTCTCGCGATCAAAACTTCGGATCTGAATTCTTTCGGAAAGGCGACCAATCACATCGAGCACGGCTTGCCTGCCATGCCGCGCGCCCAGAAACGGAAACATGTTTGATTGGTCCGTAGAGTGCCCAGCTAGCCTTTTCGGCGATGAGGGCTCAATCACACTAAGATGCGTCATTGACCGCGCGGTGTAATGCGCGCGAAAAGCGCCAGAAGCAATGCTCTGTCATTCGTGTTCCTTCTAAAGTCCGCGTCGAAGAGAGAGTACTGTTGGGGCCGCGAGTTCTGGGTACTCCAAGTCGTCGCGCCACCCTCATTGCTTGGGGACTCGAGAATCAAACAACGCGTTTCCTCTTCCGCAGAGGCAACGAACTAACGGGGCTCATCGGCAGGAAACGTGCTGTTGCTGGATTCGTCATTCGTTGGCCGACTTTGGACTCTTCATCGGGCGCCTACGAAGAAATAGAATCTTACGTTGTAGCGAAGACGAAAGTCAGTGAGTTCCTGGGGACACACGCCTAGATTAGGTTCAATTCGCTCCCAAGACGCAGAAGTTCATCGCGATTGGTCGAGCACGGATTGGCGGACGCCATCGCTGGCGAGCGCGCAAGTGAGGATCGTCGATGGCAGCGATCAACTGTCGACTGCAAACGGATTTTCGATGGATTTGCCGCAAATGTCTGATCGCGGCGGATTATCGCAAACCTAGTCTGAGTGGTGTCAACCTGCCGATCGTGCAACCACGTTGACGACAGCTGACGTTTTCAGCTCAGCCCGTGGTGGCCCGGAGATTTGCGCTGAGCCTTCGACTCGACCGCCACCATGTAGCGTAGATGGCCAGCAGCCAGAGCAGCGGCAGAAGTACAAGCAATGACGCCACTGCAGCGATCGTCGGATCGATCTCATGGCGCATATTCTCCCACATCTTCAACGGCAGTGTGCGGACCGAAAGCCCGCTGACTAGCGATGACACGACAACTTCGTCGAATGAGTGAATAAACGCGAAGAGAGCCCCTCCAATTATGCCAGACCGGATTAGCGGCAATGTTATCCTCGCGAAGGTCCGCAGGGCCCGGCTCGCATACTTTTCGCAGCCTTTTCCAGCCGTGGGTCGAAATTTGAAAGGGTCGCCAAGACGATTACGACGACATAACCGATTGCGCCGATGCTGTGCGCCACGACTATGCCGGTCTTCGAGCCGATCAATCCTAGGTTCAGCAGCCCAAGATAGGCCGCAATGGCGACGACGATACTCGGCAAGGTGATCGGCGTCAGGATTAGCATTGTCACGAAACTGCGCAGCCGCGGAAAAGTGCGATTGAGGCCAAAAGCCGCGAGCGTACCGACGAATGTCGACAGAAGAGCGACAGCGATCCCGATCTCGATGCTAGTCCAGGTAGCGGCGGTCCAGGAGGGATGATCAAAGAAGGAACGATACCACTTTAACGAAAAGTCCGAGGGTGGAAACTTCAGAAGCGTGTCGGCGCTAAAAGACATAATGATGACTACAAGGCTAGGAAAGAGCAAGTAGAACATGACAAGTGCGACGAACGCCGTGCCGATGATTGACCACAAGTGGCTACTGCTCCGGGGCTGGTAGAGCTTGGCCGCCCAACGCTTGGCGCGAAACGGAGCGGTTATCTCATTGAAATAGCGAGTCAGCGCGCCGAATAAACGCGAGAAACTATACCAAGACTGCCATGAATGTCGCGCCGCATCGCGCTGCGTTCCTGAGAGATCGAGTCCGAACAGGGACAGCACGACCGCCGCGATGCCCAGAAGGATGAAGGCCGACGCCGCGGTTCGCGCCATGTTGAACGAGCTCGAGACCTGCGCCGCGATGAACGTCGATAACATAGCGTCGCGCAAGCCCCCGAGGGACGCCGGCGTGATGTAGAAACCAAGGCACAGCACGAACACCAGCAGTGAGCCGCTGCGTACGCCCGGCAGGCTCAGCGGGAAAAATACGCGCCAAAAGGCGGCGAATGGGCGGGCACCCATACTTCGGGCCGCGGGCAACAGCGACTTGTCAATACCCAGCATGACGCTGGCCAGCGGTAGGACCATTACTGGCAGCATAATGTGCACCATGCCAACATACACGGCAAGGCGATTGTAAATGAGAGGTAGAGGGCTAGAGATTAGCCGGAGATCGAGCAGCAGATTGTTGATAAGGCCGCGATCGCCGAGAATAACGATCCATGCATAGGTGCGGACCAATAAGCTCGTCAGATAGGGAATTATGACGAGCGCGGTGAGCGTTAAGCGAACGCGCTTTGGAGCGGCCGCAATCAGATAAGCCGTCGGATAGCCAATGACGAGGCAGAATGTCGTGGCCACCACGCTGACTTCTATCGTCTGGAAGAGCACGCGAAGGTTGGCGGTGTGGCCGACAAACGCTTGATAGTTGGCCAATGACAAAGCCGGCGCATTTACGCTTTTCAAGAAGAGCAGAGCGATCGGCATGCCAAAAACAACAAGTAGAATGCCTAATGCCGGCACAGTGAGGGCGATGGGGATTTGACCCAATTTCCGAATCGTCTTCATCTGCAATGCTCTCCCAGCGCCTCACGTTGCTACGAAGCGGACATCGGACCTCAGCCAATCGAGCCGCACAGCCTCGCCGGCTCGAAAGGTGTGCTGCCCTGATGAGACATGTTCCCGCACCACAAGGACGCTGCTCCCGACGCTCACCTTGTATTTACGTAGCGGGCCAGCATAGATCATGTTGATGACAGTACCCGTGACGGACTGGCGATAGTCCTTATCGGCCACTTTTTTGTCTGCGCTGGTGATGCAGATGCGCTCTGGTCGGATCATAGGCACGGTTCCCGGAGACTGGCGTTCATCGGCTTCGATCCTGAAACAAGGATTTTCTAGAATGTTGGCCTCGCCCATGAAGTTTGCCACAAAGCGCGTCGCTGGCCAGTCATAGAGCGTCTCCGGCGTATCAGTTTGCTCGACACGCCCTTCGCGCATGACAACGATGCGATCTGAGAGCGTGAGTGCCTCCTCCTGATCGTGAGTCACGCAAACTGTGGTAATGCCGAACTCCTGATGCAAGCTCTTGATCTCACCTTGCATTTGCTCACGCAGATTACGGTCGAGTGCGCTGAGCGGCTCGTCCAACAGGAGGAGTGGCGGATCGGCAATCAGCGCCCGAGCAAGCGCCACGCGTTGCTGCTGCCCGCCGCTGAGTTGCGATGGGACGCGTGTGTCGAACTCACGTAAGTGCACACGTTCAAGGATGCTGTTGACCCGCTTTGTCCTCTCAGCGGCCTTCATACCGCGCATCTCGAGGGGAAATTCTAGATTCCGGCGCACCGTAAGATGCGGAAACAGCGCGTAGCTCTGGAACACTATGCCTTGGTCGCGGTGATAAGATGGCACCGCGGCAACAGACTTTCCGCCAATCAGGATGTCTCCGTGATCAGGCATGTCGAAACCCGCGAGCAGCATCAGAGTTGTCGTTTTGCCAGAGCCGCTCGGACCGAGCATGGTCAGGAATTCGCCGCGACGAATGGCCAATGACAGGTCTCTGACCGCAGTCACCTGCCCGTACATCTTTGTTACGTTGCAGAATTCAATCTGTGCGGCATCCGAGCTCTTTTCCAACGCTGCCTTTTCTTCGAGCGAAATGGGACTTCTGATAGGCGGGATCATCACGAATGCTCCAAACAACCCTGATTGGCTAGTCGACTCTAGAGCTGCACGTTCTTCTGAGGGAGCCCGCCTAGGGGCTACCCTGAAGAGCCGGCGTGCCGTTTCACTTGGCGGCAATCAGCGTGAAGCCAAACAAGTCATTCCATCCGCTCGAACACGCATGATGCCACCACGAAATCTCAGATCAAAACGGTAGCCGGCCGGCGAGGAAGCCCCTGGGCGAGTCACTCGCAGCCGATAGATCTCTAATTTAGAGTAGGATCCAATCGTTCCAGCGCTCGCGGAGCCGCTCGGCATTGGATACACCATCCGGACCAGTCTGACCGTACCACTGCATGTTGACCCGAATGCTCTGCGCCATGTAGTCGGGATGGCTGGCCAGTCTACGACCCACTTTCTCCGGTATAAGCTTGTAGGCATTAAGATTGGTCGGACCGTACGGAATAAGCTGGGCGAAGGCCGCCTGGCGGTCGGCGCGGGTCGCGAATTCGATAAACTTCTGCGCATTCTGTACATTCGGGCTACCCTTTGGGATGGCCCAGTAGTCCCAGCTCAATTTGCTCTGATTTCGGTTGATCTCAAGCGGCGCGCCCTGGTCGATCAACAGCCCAGCCCGCCCGTCATAAGAATTCATGACGTCGGCCACCTTGTCGTGCATGATCTGCTGGATCTCCGATCCAACGGTCCACCACTTGCGAACGTGTGGCTTAATTCTGTTCAGGCTGGCGAAAATGCGATCGATATTCATCGGATAGAGGGCGTCCGGAGCCACGCCATCCGCCAGCAGCGCTTCCTCCCAGGGACCCTCAGTCCCCAATTGGCCAGAGTGAAGTACGCGTACACCAGGAAATTTGTTGACCTCCCAAAACTCGGTCCACGAGGTCGGCCGCGGTGTTTGGGCTGAGAACTTTTCGGTGTTGTAGACCATGACATAGGAATAGATCAGCGCAGGCACGCTGCAGGGTTTCTTGGCGAAATCTACTATCCCGGCCAGCTCCTCGCTTTTATAGATCGAGTAGTCGATCTCCTCAAGGTAACCTTTCGCTGCCGCAGTGAAAGCGGTGCCTAGATTTGCTCCAACTACGTCCACCGAAACGTTCTTGGTCGTCACCATCAGCTCGATCTGTGCCAAGCTGGTCTGGTCGGTAATGGGCGTAACTTTAATTCCGGTCTCGGCTTGGAAAGGTTTGACATAAGCTTCGATATTCGCTTTTCCCCAATCACCTCCTCCAACTACAATTCGCAGCTCCTCCGGCGATCGCGCCAGCGCGTGGCCCGTGACTGAATCCAGCACACCCGAAAGTACTGCGGAGGAACTCCCCTGAAGTAAGCGTCTGCGGCTGACCAAATGGCTCACTCGCTGCCCTCCCAAGTATTCGATACTCACCGTTCGGCCAAATGGTAGCATCATCTAGAGCTGGAATTTCCCTCACGTAAGGATTGCAACAGCGGAATACTGCGCATCACCCGTATAGTACGAAGTCTTTCGTCCGCCAAATAAGGGAGGGTGAGAGTGTCGCATGCTCCAGTAAAACGCAGACCAAACACGCACTGCGGCTGACTATGGTTGGAGGCCGTGTTAAGCTTTTACCGCTGACTTTCGGGTCAGGTAGGACAAGATCCGTCCTCTCCGCACTGGCGCGAAGACTGAAGTATTCGTGCCAGAGACCGCGCAAAAGCGGCTATTGTCCGGTAAGCGACCTCTCTGTGCAGCTTGTCAGCTCAAGCCTGCCACAAAGAACGGTGCGAGCGCGGCGTCGATGTGTTTCGTCTCAGCCCCACGAGGAGCCCGAGCGGCTCGTGAAAGCTCAGCATCCGAATATAATCACGCCGACCACCCCTTAGAGGAGTGATGGTTCGGCGCAGAGGTTAGTCTGTAGTCAGTCGAAGCGTTAGCCGGGCCATGAATCTTGCTGGCCGAGTTACAAAATGTATGATGTTGGCTGCTACGACGTGGGGGCCTTTGCCTCGTTCACTCAGGACAAAGTAGCGCCGAACGTCACCATGCAAGCGCCTCGCCTTTGTAGTTCTGGAAGTCACCACTGGTGGCAGGCGTGAGCTCGGCGATGCGGCGCATAAGTGCGCGCGCGCTCTCTTCCGGCGAGATGGAGGTAGAGGACGCAAGGGCAGCTGCACCCGCAGTTTCAGTCCGAACGTAACCTGGGTGAAGTATGCCCACTAGTACGCCCTCGCTCGCCCAGTCACGCGAAAGCGCGCGCATGCCGTTGTTGAGCGCCGCCTTCGAAGCTCGAAAGGCGTACCTATGTCGGGCGTCCGGAAGATCGGCGCTTGTGGAACCCCATCTGCTGCTGATCGCCACCAACTTCTTCTCGCTTCCGCGCCTGAGATTCTCGTATAAGGCTTGCGCGAGCAGCATTGGGCCGAGGGCGTTGACGCGCAGCGTGGTTATCCAGCCTTCGCAGTCAATGCGGGTGGGCGACTGATCCTTCGGGCCCACGATCGCCGCATTGTTAATGAGAATGTCGATCGGTTCATCACCGAGCGTGCATTTAATGGACGCGATTGAGGCTTCGCTACCTAGGTCGAGCTCGACAATTCGCATGCGCCCCGACAAAGATGCGGCAAGTTTCTTCAATGCGTCGGCCGTGGCTGGGTTGCGACAGCAGGCGATTACGTTTGCCCCATCGGCCGCGTATTCCTTTGTGAGTGCAAATCCGAGCCCCCGGTTCGAGCCTGTGATTAGAACTGTTGTCATCTAACGAACGCCTCTATAACTGTGGTGCTTACGGCCAACGCAGCACGCACTGCTCTTTTCAGATC
The DNA here is from genome assembly GCF_044909005.1 of Bradyrhizobium sp. USDA 223. Classification (NCBI taxonomy): domain Bacteria; kingdom Pseudomonadati; phylum Pseudomonadota; class Alphaproteobacteria; order Hyphomicrobiales; family Nitrobacteraceae; genus Bradyrhizobium; species Bradyrhizobium sp. USDA 223. The sequence goes on along the minus strand of NZ_JBIYDR010000001.1, from coordinate 343,420 downwards.
CTAGCGACGCCCAGTGCAAAAGCTGCTCAAAAATCAGTAGAAATTAAAGGAATTCGTTGTTCAGTGCGCGCGTTGTGCTGAATTGCTGCGGATGAGCACAATTGCGGATCCTGAGAACTATGTTTGCAGTTCGCCTTGAACGGAACTCCGACTTGCGAGGGGGCCTCATGGAGAAATGAGCCACGTCTTCGGCGCGCGCGTACTCCGTTTGGCCGTTGCATGCTGTACATGACAAGCGTTGAGCGTCGGTCGGTCCTTTCCACGTCGCGTCGCTTGGGACGCGCGCGCCCACCTCCTTTCAAGGACAAACTGGGGAAGTGAATTTTGCTTAGGACGGGCACACAGGGTAAGGTAAAGAAGTGCGTGTGCAGCAAATCCAACTGGCAAATACGATTGCGAGGTGAATTTCTATTCCGGTGCGAGCGATGCGCGGCACTTCATTCAAGTAATTCGATATTGCAGAAATGTGAATTTCGGGCAGCAGTAAATGGAACGACTAGACGGAATCGGCGAACGAATATCGTTCTGGAGCTTCTGAAACATCCAGCCTGAGGACGAGTCGGCGCCCGCATCGTGCAGCGCCGATAGTACTCGTTGGTCGCACCTCGACGTGCTCGTGGCTGCAGATGGGACGGCACGCATACAAAGGGGGCATATTGAGAAGGCCTCCGGTGGGCATACCAGAGGCCTTCTTGGAGGTTTAACTTAGACTTGGAGCCGCTTTCTTTCTCCTTCTACCAGTTAGACAGAGATCACCAGTTCCGCTGAGCGCGCAGCAACAAGACCAGGCTGTTCTGATCCTTCAGCTCATAAGCAGCAGCAGGCTTAGCGATGCCTGACTGAAGCGGCAGCGTCACGGTGCTTCCACTCGCGTATTTCTGGTCAAGCATGACGTAAGCGATGTCAGCCGAGAACGCGAGATTCTTAACCGGGGTCCAGCGCGTTACGAGACCAACAGCCGAATAGTTGAAGTCCGGGTTGCAGCCGGCCAGGCCGCTCGAGAGTGCGAGCGTCGTGACGAATGCACCGCAGATGTACCCCTTGGCCGTATTGTTGTAGCGGACTGCAGCCCAACCACCATAGATCGCGCTACTCCAATTTGGATTCCAGTTGTGGGTGTAGGCGCCATTGAAGCCGTAAGTTGTGGTCAACTGCTGACCGGCGCCGGCGACAAAGACAGAGTCAGACACACCAGCGAGTCCGACGCTCTGATAGGCACCCGGCACGCCCGTCCCACCGTACATGGCGTAAGTGAGGGACGTATAAGGATGGAAATTGTAAGCGCTTGCGCCGTTTGTGTAGACGCCCTGTACGTTGATCGTGTCACCTGCCCCGGTCGGGATGTTCTTAATCGACAACGCCAGTTGAGTAGCCCATCCCCACTTGTCGCTCGGATGACCGGTCGTTTCATCAGCACCATAATAAGCAGCGTGGTTATCATGAGCGGCGACCGACGCCTGGAAAAGACCCCAGGCCTGATCAACTCGAAGCTGGGCGACGAGGTCAGGAGCTCGCGAACCGCCGATGTCACCCGCACCGTACGCACCCGCGGCGAGACCCGTCGCCGTCGCGCCACTCACATTCCAAATATTGGTCGTAGAGCGGGTGACCTGATTTTCGGCCGAGAAGGAGGCAGTGATTCCTTGCCCGAAATCAGCAGTATAGGCGAACTGGTCAACAGCCTCCCACCCGCCGCCGCCCGGCAGTTGGTCGAAGCCGTTTCCGGGATAGTTGGTCCAGGGTGAGGAGAACTGCGACTGCGCCCTGCCCATCGTGAAACCTGCAAACTGCAGGAATGCGTAATAGACACCGAGCGAACCACCAGCAACTGTGCCGCTTCCGCTACCCGCTGGATTATTTCCGTTGTACGCGGTCGCGCCGTTGATCGCGGTTGTACCCGTGCCCCCATAGCCGCCCGCAGACCACGTGAACACCGTCTCGGCATACGTACGAAGCACGCCGTATTCGGTCGCAGTGCGCGTATCGACGTTGAAATCAATACGCGATTGACTGCTGTAGTAGTTGCTGAGGCGGTTGTGCGCACCCCCAAGGCCGTTGCCGGCACCATAGAACACAGATTGCGTACCGAACGCGACGTTGGCGCGAATATAACCACCCAGCTTGATGCATGTATCCGAGCCCGGGATGTAGTAGAAGCCGGCGCCATACAGCGAGCAGATCTTCACATACTCGATAGCCCTGGCCTTTACTGGAAGATCGGCGCCCTGCGCCCCGGCACCCGCAAATGCGGCCGCAGAAGCGAGCAAAAGACTTCTGGTCAACTTCATCGATTAACCTCCAAGTTGGAAACCTCGTTTCCGTCCTTCAAAGATCCGCTACTGCTGGCCTCACCCGCCGGGCGGGGCGCTTGACGGAACGACTTCGAGGACCCCCTCGCGTCGAGACCAAGGTCTAGTTTGTGAACGCAATTGCTGCAATTAATTAATTGACGTAATCGATATTTCGGCCAGCGATGTCACAATTGAGCAACACACCATTCGCTGCAACAAAAAAGAACCTCCGGGGGGCATCCCAGAGGTTCCACTTGGAGGTTGAGCATGATCGTCGGACGAACCCTCAAACGATCTGAGGCCGATTACTAACAGTAATCAATTGTATAAGTCAATTTTTTATTTCATGACCTCTATGCCTGATATGTTCTTTTGGAGACGGCTGATCGCAGATAGGTGTGTCTCCTATGTATGAAGATCACAGAGCGCTTATCGGACGCGCCGTGGTCGGAAGGACCGAAAATGGCCGAACAAGATCATCTCGATAGAGCTGCCAGGGAATTCATCTGGAACATTGTCGAGATCCACTCCCAACTGGAGGCAATACACAAGGGCTGGGCCGAGAAGTTAGGACTGTCAGAACCCCAGTGGCTGATCCTGATGGCGATTGACGAGCTTGATCAAGGTCGCGGCGTCCCGGGAATTGCGGTTGCGAATAAGCTACGCATCCATCCTGCTTTCGTAACGAACCAAACCAAAAAGCTCGAAGCCTTGGATCTACTTACGCGCATAACATCCCCCGAGGATGCTAGATTCCTGCAGATATCACTGACTCAGAAAGCACGGGGTGAAATAGAGAGGTTGTCCAGCGAGCGACAAGCTCTTAACGCGACGATATTTGGCGGCTTGGATGCGGAGTCGCTAGCCTACCTCAACAAACGGCTGACTTCGATCGCCAAGAGCAGCCGGCTGGCGTCACAAAAGCTGAGCATGGGCATTTTGTGAGGCAACGATTCGATTCATCGCCTATGAACCGACAGCCGATTGGACGCTCTCCGAACCCGTCGAGATCTTAGAACCCTACCGCAGCCGATGCGAAAGTGTCGGCACCAAGCCGTATCAGAATAGGAAAATTTCGAGTTGTAGAACGCGTTTGATTAATAGCGGCATCTTCGATCGAGCTGGCTATCTGGTTTCCAAGAAAATTGTTCGAGCCACCCTCTGTCCGCGAACACCTTTCGCCACCCCTTAAAGCAAGCTCCCGGCGGCGCTTGCGTGCTTCAGCGACAATGACGAGCAAACGGACTGCCCTGTGAGCTTTCGCTCCAGCCAGCCGAAAATGCAATCATCGGACGTCACGAAGTTCTCGATGTCGCCAGCCGGCGTTCGCGTCGTCCGCGGTAGAAGCAACTCCAGATCAATGCATGCCGCGGCGCAGTCAGCTCGCAGATTCAACGCCTCCGGTACGCTGACAGTGCCTTCCCCGCCGGCCACGACCAGAATTGGGCACCTCAACTGTCGCACCAAACTGGAGCGAGCGGCCAATTCCACCTCTCCATCGATCTGACTAGCGGTACCCGTTAACCACCTGATCGATGCAAGATTCCGTCCCCAATTCCAGAGGCCGCCATCGCAGACCGCCGCACTAATGCGTCGGTCAGAAGCAGCGAAACTTGTCGCTAGAGCCGCACATAGCCCGTCTCCATAAACGCCAATCCGAGTCGCATCAATCTCGGGCCGAAGTGAAAGGAAGTCCAAGCAACAAGACAGTAAGAAATTCGATTCGCCGCGCCAGCGGTCCGGGATGTCGTCGTGAGAAACAACGAGAACCGAGATCGCTCGATTAACCACAACCGGCAATAGCCTCCCAAGGAGTGCTGCTGCTGTTTCGTCTTCCCTGCTGATGCAGATCACTGCCGGAGTGGAGTGGTGAGGGCCAGCAAGGAAGTAGAGCGCAGGAAGTTCGATTTGATCGTCGCATAAAATCCGCACTTGCTCGAGCTTCTGCTCCAGAGTCCCGAACTGCTGAAGGCTGCCCTCGACCTTGGCCAAAACATCTTCACGCGCGAGATCGCTGCCATGGAATAACCGCTTGGCAACCTCAAACGCGGTCAGCGCGCATAACCAGGCTTCTACCGCTTCGGAGAAGGCTCCGTTTTTGAGATTGAGATCGCCAACAAGGCGATGAGCCTCTCCAATATCTGCCCATCGAGCGCCCCAGCTCCGCTGACCGAAGGTCCCGGGCTTGCTTTCCAGATCATCCAAGAAGACCTCGGCGTCCCGCCGCGTGGACGCAAGATCGCCTCTTACATGAGGCCATGCAGCGCACAGCATCAAATCGCCCCTTGGTTCGGATCCTCCGATCCGCTCAGAGTCGGTTCTTGACTGGAGCCGCCATGTTCGGTAACTCGGCTCTCCCAGCTTCGCCTAAACTCGACCCGCTGCAAACATTAAGAGACACAGCGGGCCGAAGTTCTCTGATGTGCATCCCTGGATCGCCGAAATCCTGCTCGGATCGAAGCATAATGCAGCTTACCGGCTGTCTGGCGCAACAGAGGCAAGGTAGAGATAACCTAACTTTAGAGCCGACTACACGGGCATCGCTCGCAAAAGCCTTCTGCTGATGGGCGTCTCGATAGGTCGGGTAACGTCAGCTTGAGGCGGCAGGCCGGCTAAAGAGCTTGATTGCGTTTCGCCTCCATTTGTTTGAGCATCAAGCGCAGAATTTCGGCCAGATCAGCCGCAATTTGGCGGAATCCCTTCCCGAGGCGAGGCTATTCTTTTGGGATGACATTGCATCCCACTCAATCTCTTGGAATTCTGACCCTCGAACGCGGCGTTCCGGACGGTGCCAAGCCGCCAGCGCCACCTCCTGGCTCAATGCTGAATCCGGGGACTTTCGATTTTCCGGTCATCTGCGAAACGGTCTCGGGAGCGTGGGTAGAGAACGTGGTGCCTGGCGCCCCAGGACTGGAGCCCGCTTTCGTCGCCGCCGCTCGGCGCCTTGTACACCGCGGCGCTATTGCAATAAGCTCGACCTGCGGCTTCTCCCTCCGGCACCAACCGGCGGTGGCAGCCGCGGTGGATGTGCCTGTCGTCCTGTCGAGCCTGCTGCTTTTGCCAGCGTTGCTGCGCCAGCTTCCGCTAACAGCCAAAATCGCTGTTCTGAGCTACGATTCGACGCATTGCGGTGAAGACCTGCTTGGTGTCGATGATCCAATGCAACGAGATAGGATTGTGGTCGGAGGCATTGAGGGAGGCAAGTTCTGGCACGACGAACTCAAGCGCCCTGCCCCACCAGTTGATGTCGCCGCCATCGAGGCAGATGTCACTGCTTGCGTATTGCGCCTGCGCGCAGCGCATCCTGAGATAGCGGCCATTCTCCTCGAATGTGCGGGGTTTCCGATGGCTGCGCCCGCGATCCGCCGTATGGCTAGGTTGCCTGTCTACGACATTACAGACGTTTGCCGGATAACGATGGCGTCCGTAGCCTGAATGCGCCTTTTACCTGCAAAGGCGCATTGGCCCAACGATGGCAGAGGCATGTCACAATATTGCATTCTATTGAAGATCTCCTGCAGGCGCGGATGCGAAGAGCGCTCCAGGCGTTCTAAATGCGCAACTATTCTTCGTTTGCCGGATCGTTGGCATACACAATGATCTCGGCTCGATGACGGCGTCACACAGACTAGTCCCAGGGCCACAATACCAATGCTTGTCCTTCTTCTGCTTGTCCTTCGTCTCTAAACAGCCGCTGCTATGAGCTTGTGAGCCACATAGAGGATTTTGCGGCGGATGTGAGCTGTCAATTTAGCCCTCCAACATGGAAAGCCTTCACCTCAAGGTACTCATCCATTCCGTATTTCGAGCCTTCTCGGCCGATCCCAGAATGCTTCACGCCGCCGAATGGAGCAACTTCCGTCGAAATCATGCCGGTGTTCAGTCCGACCATCCCAAACTCGAGCTGCTCGGCCACACGCCAAGAGCGCGAAACATCACGGGTGAAGAAGTACGCGGCTAGGCCGTAGGTGGTGGAGTTCGCGAATTCGATCGCCTCCGTCTCCTCGCCAAACCGAAACAGCGGTGCCACTGGTCCAAAGGTCTCCTCATGAGCGAGCTGCATCGTGGCGTTCGCACTGGAGAGCACGCTCGGAGATGCGAACAGACCATTGTTGGCCTTGGCTCTGCCGACCAACAATTGAGCACCTTTGCCAAGCGCGTCTTCGACATGTCGTTCAATCTTGCGTAATCCGGCTTCGTTGATCATCGGCCCGATCGACACTCCCTCGTCAAGGCCATTGCCAACCGCAAGCTGAGAGACTTCCGCCGCGAGACGATCGGCGACTTTATCGTAGATCGAATCCTGCACCAGGATTCGGTTTGCACACACGCAAGTCTGGCCACCATTACGGAACTTGCTAGCCATAATGCCGGCGATCGCCAGATCCAAATCAGCATCGTCAAAGACGATGAAGGGTGCATTGCCCCCGAGCTCCAAGCTTACACGCTTCACGGTGTCTGCGCATTGCCTCATCAAGAGCTGTCCGACGCGGGTCGAACCTGTGAACGACACCTTGCGTACCCGAGGATTCGAGGTGAGCTCGCCCCCGACGACTTCGGGTAGCCCAGTCAATACGTTGAATATACCGCGAGGAAAGCCGGCTCGCTCCGCAAGCACTGCCAGCGCCAACGCCGAAAGTGGCGTCAGTTCGGAAGGTTTGACAATGATTGTGCAGCCCGCGGCAAGCGCTGGTGCGCACTTGCGGGTAATCATTGCATTCGGAAAATTCCAAGGGGTAATAGCGGCTGCCACCCCGACAGGCTCTTTCAGAGCAAGAATCCTGCGATCCATAGCAGGGGCAGGAATAATGTCGCCATAAACACGGCGGGCCTCTTCAGCGAACCATTTGACGAAGCTAGCGCCATAGCGGATTTCGGAACGCGCCTCAGCTAGCGGCTTACCCTGCTCGAGCGTCATGATCACCGCCAGATCTTCAAGATTGGCAAGCATCAGATCGTGCCAGCGCTCAAGGTATTCCGCGCGCTCGCGCCCGGACAAAGCGCGCCAAGACGCGAAGGCACTCTGCGCGACTTCAATCGCTTGTCGGGTCTCCGGGATACCCAAGGCTGCGACCGAAGCAATATCCTCGCCGGTTGCAGGGTTTGTAACGGCCATAGTGGCAGCATCACTTGCGCCAATCCATTCGCCGCCAACGAAAGCTGAACTCCTGAGAAGCGATGGATCTCGGAGGAGTTGACACGGACGGTCGAAATGCGATTGGACGTTCATAATCGATCTCTCTCTTGCGCACGCGGCAGGATCGGCGCGAGCCGCAACTGGAAGCAACCCACGCCGCTGACGGGCAGACCTCCAACCGGAGCACGTCGGCAGGGACCGCCATTTTGCTCGCCCCGAGAAAGACCATATAGACCGCAAGCGACGCAAAAACGCCGCGTGATCGACCAACCGCACGATGAAACTCTGCAATCCCAGCCTCCATTTCACCGATTTTGGACATATTCGGGAAAGCGGCGCGACCCGAATAGGTTAACGCTCTGCTGTTAGGAGGCAGCGCAGCGTAAAACGAAGGTACCGCCGTTTGTATCCCGATCGTCTTGCTGTGAGCGAACGGCGGCTCGCTTAAGAGGATGTGTACAATGGTTGCCGCAAATTATTAGAACCGCGCGAGCTGCCGATCTACGCGATAGCGCAACACTAGGAATTGGATGCGGCACCGGACTGACGCTGCTCAGTGAATGTCCAGCTTTCGCGCGACGGAGCGGCCGCGCGCTGGAAAAGACGCAAAGTCTTACGGTCTTAAGCTACCGATAGGTCGCACGTCCCCAACGCCGGTCGTTGTTGTGCATTGATCGGGAAGTTGAATTGAAGTTGAATTAATGCGCCGAACGTAATTGTTGAGCGTGAATTTGACTTGTCAAACGCGGAACTTGGTCTTTTTCATCTTTTATGAGCAGCTATTCTCATCTTTGTAGCTCGATCGGGAAGGACAATGCCGAATGAACTGGGGCACCAATAACCTTCTATCATATGACGAGCGCGAGGCTGTAATCGAGCTGCGCCACGATATGCATCGCGAGCCAGAGCTATCCAACGCCGAATGGAAAACACAGCACCGCACTCGAGACGTATTGACGCGATTCGGCCTCAGCGGGGCGAAGGCCTTCCACAACACAGGTCTCTACATCGATATCGAAGGAACTGCGTTTGGCCCGAGCCGGTCCATAGCCCTGCGTGGCGACATTGACGCTCTGCCCATTCAAGAGGCGCGCAATGATCTTCCCTATCGCTCGCAAGTAGATGGCGTCATGCATGCGTGCGGTCACGACGTGCACGGCTCGATCGCGCTTGGCACTGCGCTCGCCTTCCACCGGCTGCGCAACAACTTTTCCGGCAAGGTACGCGTCTTCTTTCAACCCGCCGAGGAAGCCGAGCCGCTCGGAGGGCGCACGGTAAAACAACAAAACCTGCTGGAAGGGTTTGACGGAGCCGTAGGCCTTCACGTTAGTCCCGACCTTCCTGCCGGCATATTCGGCGCCCGCGAAGGCGCGATAACCAAATCGGCAGATCAGTTTAAGCTCACGATCAACGGCAAAATGGCGCATGGCACTGCACCACACAGGGGCATCGACGCGATCGCCATCGCCGCCGCTTTCGTCAACGAAGTGCAGAAGGTGGTGTCGCGCGAGATGCCAGTTGACGACGGCCCTATCGTTACAGTCGGAACGATCCATGGTGGCATGGCGACCAACATCATCTGCCCATCGGTCGTCATGGAGGGGACAATCAGGACCCGAAGCCCGGACCGCCGAGAGCTGCTGTGCCAGCGTGTTCGCGAAGTAGCAGAAGGAGTTGCTGCGATGCACCGCGGCCGCGCCGAATGCATTATTCGAACAGGTGAGCCTCCGGTAGTCAACGATTCGGAGATGGTAAGGCGTTTTCAGGCACTTGTCGAAAGAACGATCGGGCATGAGGCGTTCACGAGCAAGAAGGAAGCAAACGGCAGCGACGATTTCGGCTTCTACTCGGCATGTGTCCCGTCCATTTACTTCTGGTTCGGCAACCGCGCACCAGGCAATGACTCACTTGTGCATACCCCTACGTTTTGCGTGTCCGATGAGCTCATTATCCCGACGACGGAACTTGCCGTAAGATACATCCTCGATCTGCTGAACGCGAAAGATCCTCCATGAATATCAGCTCCTCGAGCATCAATCCGAAAGGCAGCGATTTCCTGATGAGCCCCATCTGTTGCGTGCGCTTGCAGCGTCTAAGCTGCCCGAACCAAGCGCGCAAAGTTGTTGCGGGCCGAATCGCTAGCTACCGCTTCGTCGGACGATCTGTCTGGGTTGCGTGATGGACAAGTGATGTTGCTGACGTTCGTGCGGATATGGCACTTCCTGAGGCGAAACTCCCGATGAAGTCGATGTCTACCACTATCGGGGAGACGACACACTACACCGAGGTCAGCACTCACGGCGCTTCGCGCAAGCTCTTTCATACGGTAGTTGTCGATCCGCCGACGACGATTCTAGACTTCGAAGAATACGAGACGGCCAATTGCACGCTTCGCGACCTCAGTGCCCGCGCGGAGGTCGGCGACATGGACTCGCCTTGGCTTGGGCAGCACGAATCGGCTCAAAGTCCAGGAGCAGATAAAGCGGCGCGGGACCACGCTCAACCGTATGCCTATCTCGGATAACCAACCCAACGGAGGGAAACAATGACGTTGAACAAGGGACTACAGGCTTTCCCAAGGACGGAGTATATGCGTAGGCTTTCCGCCGTGAAGTCCGACATGGCGGAGCGCGAGGTTGATGCGCTTGTCGTGTTTCATGCCTCGAACATTGCTTATCTTGCGGGATACACCGCGCAGTCCGCGTATGTGCCTCAAGCGCTCGTAATTTCTGCCCACAAGGAGGAACCGACCTTCATCCTACGTCGCATGGACGCGCCCGCGGCGTTGCATCAGACATTTCTTGAGCACGGCTACGTGGTCGGATATGCGGAAAATCTAATCGGCAATCCCGAGAAGGACGGCTACGACGCGATCATCGATGGCATTCATGAGCTTGGTCTTGCAAATCGTAGCGTAGGGCTTGAACAGGCTGCTGACTTGCCGGCACGCGTGCTAGAGAAGTTCAAGAAGCGGCTTCCGAAAGCGAGAATTGTGGATTGCGACAAGACGGTGCACTGGATCCGCATGGTCAAGTCCGATCTCGAGCTAACGATAATGCGGGAAGCTGCCGCCATCAGCGATGCCGCAATCATGCGTGCCGCTGATGTGATCCGTCCTGGTGTACGGGAAGCTGACGCAATCGCCGAAATCATCGGCACGCTAGCGCGTGGCGCCAACGGTAAGGTCGGAACCGCGCTCGCACAGATTAGCCTGTGCTCCTCACCGCGAACCGGCACCGCGCATATTGCGTGGAGTGACGACGTCTTTCGCAACGGCTCGCAGATTAATCTTGAACTCGGCGGTAAGCGTCATGGCTACTGTGCGGGAATCATGCGGACTTTCTCGATCGGGGTCCCATCTGATCGTTTGCGTCGGGTACATGAGGCAGAGGTGGCAGGTCTTGAGGCCGCACTGAACACGGTCCGCCCCGGCGCGACGTGTAGCGACATCGCCAATGCCTTCAATCGCACGATCGAAGGATTTGGCCTCAAGAAGGAATCTCGCGCCGGCTATCCAATCGGTCTCAATTGGACTGAGCCTACCGCAAGCATCAAGGATGGAGATATGACACAGCTCAAACCGAACATGACTTTCCATCTGATGCTGGGTAACTGGATCGATGAGGATTTCGGGTATGCCATCAGCGAGACATTCCGCGTCACGGATTCTGGCGTCGAGGTACTCACGAGCGCGCCACGGAAACTGTTCCAGCTTTAGATAAACGTAATCACGACTTCTTCCGAGGTGGACCGTCAGAGGCCGCCTCGGCGGAGGCGCGCCGAGGTCCAATTCACCGCAGCCGCTGCTCAGTTTCGAAGTCAAGCAGGAACGTGACGAGTTGATCTGGCAAGCATTACACCGTTTTTGAACTTGAACTACACGATTATGCGAGACTCACTTGCAATTGCGAAGGCTTCCGAAGCACAGGATTCTCGAGCCGCAGCATATTGCTACGCAACCATCGCGGGCCGACGACATCTTGCGAGCGCGGCCTAAAAGACCCGCTTCGACGGCGCCAAATTCAATCATCGCGGGAAAGCGCATGTGCGGCGTTACTTGCCGCTCGGCAGTACAGCAGCCGAGCGAGCGATAGAGCCGTACGGAATGGGCTCTTCGGGGCCGATCAAGGAGTAGGATCTCACGGGCAAGCTTTGAAGGCGCGAACCGATTGGCTTGCGATGCCGCTTGCGAGAACGCGTAACCCTCGTGAGCTGCATGCCCTCGCGGACCGCTTCGGGTATTCGCCGCCGACGTGGGCACCGTTGAGTTGACCGTCGAATGCATCCACGGAGGTGGCTTGGAGGAAACGTGCTACTTTGGGGCAACTAACGCAGACTTTTAGCCCCTTCTCTATATTTATTGCGGATTTTGGGCGGATTCGACACTCTATCCTTGGGATACTTGGGCCTTATCGAGACTAGGGCTTCAACAGGTGCCAGACGACCAAGACAGTCGAAGCCTCGGACGAGGTCATTTACTGAAACGGCATGGCTAACTTTAGTTTGGAGGTAACCGCATGAGCACAACATCCTCGCCGATTCCCTTCACAGGTTACCCGTTCCCGAAATCCGAGTACCAGAAGCGGCAGGAGAATGTGCTTAAGGCTATGGAGCGTGCCAAACTTGACGCACTCCTGGTCACCGCCCATCATCATCTTCGGTACCTCACTGGATACAACGGGCAAGGCGGCTATTTCAGGCCATTTCCTCTAATTCTCGCCCCCGGCCGCGCCCCGACTTATGTTGTTCGGGAGTACGATGAGCTTGCCGTCCGCGCAGAGAGTTGCATCGAGAACATCATTCCCTACACTCACCAGGTGGATTTTGCCAAAGTATGTGGCGACCTCCTTCGGCAGTATGGACTTCAAGCGGGAACAATAGGCCTCCAACTTGGGTGTTGGAATCTGGCACCAGCAGATGTGAGCGCGCTCCAGGCGCAACTCCCGGAGATGAAGGTCGCCGATGCAACTCGACTTGTCCCATCTCTTATGGCCGTGAAAAGCGAGCTGGAGCTCCAGGTCATGCGCGATGCGATGGCCATGACCGATGTTGCCGTACGAACCTTCCAAACCTCACTTCGGGACGGTATCAGTGAAGTGGAGATTGCCAGGATCATTGCGGAGGAGGTCAGCAGAGCTGGCGGGGAGCTTTGGACTAGCTCGACAAACATCTTATTCGGTGAACGAACGAAGTTGCCGCATGGACTTCCGACCCGCCACTCGATCAAGAATAACGAGCCCGCCTTCATGGAAATCGGCGGCGCAAAGTACGGTTACGCATCAGGGATCGTTCGCTGCGCTGTGCTTGGACGGCATCCCGAGACCGAAGCCCTGCATGCGCTCTCGGTAGAGGCCTTGGAAGCCGCCCTGACCGCAATCAAGTCGGGTGTAACCGCGGAATCAGTCGATGCCGCTGCACGTAATGTAGTCGAGCGGTCTAAGCGCTCACGAGCTTTTCGGCACCGGACTGGGTATCAAACAGGCATCCATTGGGGCGGGCGCGGCAATCTAAGCCTGGAACCGGGTGCAAAGGATATTCTCGAGGCCGGTATGACCCTACACATGCCGGTCATTCTGTTCGGGGAAAGCGGTCGCCTGATTGGGTGTAGTGAGCAAGTCCTGGTGACGGATCGCGGCGCAGAGATACTCGGCAATACACAGCACACGCTCTTTTGCAAATGAATCGAGCGGGCTATGGTTGTTCTTGGGAAAAGGAGTGACGCGCTATTCAGGTCGCGTCGCATCGCAGTGCAGGTGTTTGGACCGTCGCGGCTTTTCACTTAGGAGCACTAACAATCGGGCGGCGGCAGCAACTATCGACTGATCACCCGAGAACGTGAGGGGCTCAATTTGGGTACTCGATGATGGGATGCTATTGCGGCGCAGCTTCGTTGGCCTCTCGATTAAGCAGCAACAGAATGCCTCGCCGCGCTTTCTATCGATTGCGCTGTGTGTGTTAAGCTGAGCCTATCCGACATGGAACTCCAAAGCAGTGCGCCCACAAAGAGCGTCAATATAAGATGACGAACTATCTATTCACCGCTCCTCACGGCACTGTTCGGACCATTCCTGAACTGTTGACCGCCGTTCGCCCAACCGAAAATGAAAGTGGAAAGTTCGCGCAATGACCCTTGATGGCGCAAAGCAAATGATCCCCCTGATCTTTTCGAACAGCTATTTTGAAGCTAGGCAGAAATTCTTGGCGGCGGCTCCAGATTCGAAGCCCTATCCGTGCAGCACGAGGGGGCCTTCAGGGGAGGCTCTCTTCACGGACACAGCCTACTTTGGCCGTCCGGATGCCAAGAAGCTTTTGGTCCTCGTTTCCGCGGTGCATGGCCCCGAGGGGTATTGCGGATCTGCCGCGCAACTCTCGTTCTTGCAGGCCAAATTGCAGGACCGGCTTGCCCCCTCAGCGGCCGTGCTTTTTATCCATGCGCTGAATTGCTACGGATTTGCGTGGGACCGTCGAGTGACTGCAGAGGGTTGCGACCTGAATCGAAACTTCGTCGATTTTTCAAAGCCACTCCCACCCAACCAGGCCTACGAGGAGTTGCACGAGCATCTCGTTCCGATCGACAATTCAGCTGAGGGAATAAGGCAAGCGGATGCCGTTCTCACCGCGTTTAGCTCCAAGCACGGCCTGCAGAAATACCGTCAAGCACGGTCCTCAGGGCAATACACCAGGCCCGGCGGCATGTCGTATGGAGGCAATGGGCCGACGGAGGCCAGGCGAACTCTTGAGCGTATCCTTATCGACTATGAGATCACGGGGCGTGATCAGGTCGTCATCATTGACTATCACACCGGCCTGGGACCCTACGGGTATGGCGAATTGCAATGTGAGCAGCCATCGGGACTGCCCGGCTTTGAGCGAGCACGAGCCATCTTTGGCGCATCTGTGACGTCACCAGTGTTGGGGACGTCTTCTTCAGTCGCCTTGAACGGTACCCAAGACGAGTTTTGGGCACGGAGCTTGGGCAATCGGCACACCTACATTGCCCTTGAATTTGGGACGTACGATGTTGCGCAGGCATGGCAGACAGTACGGAATGACCTATGGTTGTTCACGCATCGGCCAGAAGAAGCTAATTCGGAGCTGGGGCGCCAAATTCGGAATGAGTCCAAGCTCTACTACTATCCACAACACTCAGATTGGAAGGAGATGGTGGCTTGGAGGTCGCACCAAGTGCACCGGCAAGCCGTCGAAGCCCTTTCGTCAGTCGTTTAGTTCAGTCCGCGGGCAATTTGCAGAAAGGCTAGATGGATGGGGCTGAATAGCGAGCTAACTCGTGTAAACACGCCGCTGATATAGGGCGCCCACTTGGCATCACTTCGCGCTACGACCGGAGGGTGAGCGATCAAGGCACCACCGGTGAGTTCAGAAACAGCAACGGGTCTCGCGCAGATCAAGCCACATATTGAATATACCCGCAAATAACGAGCGCAATTCGGCAGTTATTTGCAGCACTCCTGCGCGGCCGGGGGGCTTTTCACGGCCATTAGCGCTCGTTCGTCGCTTATGCTCCTAACCAAGCTAAAACAAGTGCCGGGACTAGGGAGATAGCAGCCATGGGAAGCACTGCGCGAGCTTGCTCAACAATACCAGGTGACCGCGAAGGACTCGAGTGCGTTCAAGGTGAGATGGCTTTTGCTCGGCGCTCACCTGAGGAGAAAGCTCCGGAGGTGTTTTTCCCGAGGTATGAAAACATCGCTATGGTCAGCCATGAAGTCACTATTCGCAATGCGCGACCGATCGCAAACGATTTGTCCCTCGACAGGGAAGGCTTCGCTCTCGTTCAACACAAGACTTCCTGCGCAAAGGAGCGCGATGCGGAGGTTTTCGGCGATAGATATCTGGAGGAGATGGTTCCGTTTCTCAAGGATTATTTCGGCGCATCGTGGGTGGTGCCGAAACGAGATGGTATAATTGTTCGTTCGGCGGCCAAAAGCACCGCTGCCGGAGTAAGGGGAACTGCTGGGATGGCTCACATTGATTATGCGCCGATCTCCGCCCCTATGCTTGCGGCCCGTGAGAACCACGTGCAGGGCCTTCCGATCCGGTCGTATTCACGCCTGATGATCATTCAAGCCTGGCGCGCCGTTTCGCCGCCGCCTCAGGACAATCCTTTGGCTTTGTGCGACTACTCTACCGTGCTTGATACGGACATTTTGGTTCATGACTACATTTCGGATATTGGCGCAGACTGGAAGAGTTGTTTGCTCCACTATAGTCCCCTTCATCGGTGGTACTACTTCCCCAGGATGACCCCGGACGAGCTCATTCTTTTTAAAGGCTATGATTCCGAAGAAAACTGTAATGCTCGTGCTGCTCACACAGGCTTTGACAACCGCCGGGCGTGTCGCGATGCTCAACCGCGTGAAAGTATGGAGGCGCGCTTCTACGTCTACTACGCCTGAGTGGCCGAGCTTGCTACGGCAATTTCAGTCCATTCTGGTGCGAATGCCCAGCTTAGCGCCCCACAAGACGTGGAGGACTTTCCTAGATGACTACAGTTCTGATCACGGGCGCGAACCGAGGCATCGGCCTCGAGCTCGCGCGGCAGTATGTGGCCGAGGGCGCTGAGGTCATCGCCTGCTGCCGTACTCCGTCAAGCGCTGACGCCCTCAAGGAGCTGGCTGCCGCGTCGGGCAATCGCGTACGGATTATGCAGCTCGATGTTGCCGATGAGACCTCGATCGCGGCGCTCAAAGGTCAACTTGACGATCAGCCAATCGACATTCTCATCAACAATGCAGGAATCAGCGGCCTTTCGGCGGACCGTATCGACGCCGAGGGCTGGATGACTACATTGCGGGTCAATGCTCTCGGCCCCATGCTCATCTCTCAGGCGCTACACGAGAGCTTAAAGCGCAGCAAAGAGAAGAAGCTTGTGGCCTTGACCAGCATTATGGGATCGACGAGCACCGCTACAGGCGGCAGATATGCCTATCGAGCGTCGAAGGCGGCACTGAACAACGGTATGAGGGGTCTATCGCGCGAATGGGCTTGTGACGGGATTCTCGTGGGTTTGCTGAATCCAGGCTGGGTGCAAACTGAAATGGTCAGCGGCCAAACGGCTTACATCTCGGCGGGCGAGTGTGCGCGCGAGCTCATCCGCCGAATCGCAGAGCTCACGCCGGCTACTAGCGGGGTATTCCAAGACTACCGTGGCGTTGTGATCCGTTGGTGAGCCCGAGAAGCTTCCACCAGCTACGCGAACCAACGGCAACAATCACCAGCGACAGCTAAGGTTTCAGAGACGAGAACGTCAGGGAGTCCAACAGCGAATGACGATGAACCGGTTTTGGGCTTTGGCCGAAGGGCCCTTGCCGGCTTGGCCGCAGGAAGACACGTTTGTGCTGAAGGAGGGCGAAATCCCGACCCCTGGCCCAGGGCAGGCGATGACGCGCACGATCTATGTCTCTCTGGATCCTTATCAGTGGTACTACAAGCAGCAGCGGATAGAACCCGTCGACGCGCCCTGCCATGCGCGCACTGTATCGCAGGTCGTCAGGAGCCGGATGGATGGCTTCGCCCCCGGTGACTTCGTATTCAATACCAACGGCTGGGCAGAGTATGGCTTGATGGGCAAGGATGTTTGGCGGCCGAACTATATGGTCCCTCGCAAGCTGGACGAGTCCTCGCGCATCTCACATGCTGTTGGTGTACTCGGCATGCTAGGGCTAACCGCCTACGCCGGAATGGACCTGCTGGCATCCCCGAAGGCAGGAGACACGGTCGTGGTATCCGCGGCCTCTGGTGGAGTCGGACAGATAGCAGGCCAGCTCGCTAAGCAGCGTGGCGCGCGAGTGGTCGGGATTGCTGGGCGCGATACGAAATGCCGGTTCGTCACTGATGAGCTTGGCTTCGACGCTTGCGTGTCCCACTTATCACCTACCCTGCCCGCAGATCTAGCTGCCGCCTGCCCCGCCGGCATCGACGTCTATTTCGAGAATGTAGGAGGCAAAATCTTTGAGGCGGTGCTGCCGCTGTTCAATGCGGCTGCGCGGATGACCATCTGCGGCCTGATTGCGCACTATGGCGAAGAGGCCGGCCGCGACAGCCGCGCGATGCTGATGAAGTTGGGCGAGCCGGTCTTTAGTTCGCGCGGCGTCAGGGTGAAGAATCTCTCAGTAGGCGACTTCGCCGCGAGCCATCATGAAGAGATGCTCGCCTATGTCGGGCCGCTCGTGGCTGCGGGGAAGATCAAGTACCGCGAGGACATACGTCAGGGGTTGGAGGTCATTCCAGCCGCTTTCGCCCAGATGCTTCGAGGCGACAATTTTGGGAAAATGTTGGTGCAACTGAGCCTCGATCCGACGCTCGGGCAAGTTTGAGGAATTGCAGGCCTAGCGACAACCCTTTACGCATTCGTCCGATGTGAGGGATACAGCAAACGCGGTTGAAGCCCGACCTCCATAGCTGGGGACCGACTGCGGATTGCGGCGCATCCAAGAGCAGCCCAAGCGTCACACACGTGTAGGGATGGCGGTCTACGTCGTCCTTCACCCCTTCAAGATCTATGTCCCTCACCGATTTTGCTTAAGCGTTTACGGACCTTCGCAGGTTGTCGTGCCGGACACTGGCTGCTCAAGCCTTACTTGGGTCTCAACTAGCTAGAACTTTACGGCGCAGCACATGAGCACGCCGTCCGTAGCGGCGAGCATGGTTGCGATAAGCCAAGTGGCAATGCACAACCGGTTGATCGTCCGCAAATGTTGGAAAATTCCTTTCATTTTGCAGAATTCATTCGACACCCGGCCGTTTTTCGAGGCTTTTCGACTCTCGCCCTGCCCTAGCCTTTCCTAGCCGAGTCAAGGCTCCCGCCAAAAGACTTACGAGCTTTCAGGGTGACGCGACCAGGCCCATGAACAGAACCCCTGACGTTCGTCGCCGATGATGCCACAGTTCTCAAGAGTGATGCCCATGCATCGCTCAGGTGTTTCGTCGAGTTGTCGAATTATGAGCGGCATCGCTGGCAGAAAATGACGGGGCAACAATGTAGTTCTATTTCATGGGAGGGACGTCATGGGTAATGAGCACTCGAGCTGCACTTCGCTTGATCTGAGCCGACGCTCACTACTTCAGTCAACAGCGGCCTTACTGAGCCTACCTTTTGTTGCGAATGCGACGACGGCTTGGGCCCAGGAGCGGCTCTCCGGCAGCGGTGAAGTCGTCGTTTTCAGCTATGGTGGCACTTTCACCGAAGGTGTCAGGCGGTATGTCTACGAGCCGTTCACGAAGGCGACAGGAATAACGGTTGTAGATGTGGTCGCCGATTTCCCCGAGCCAGGGGTGCGGGCGATGTTTCACGCGGGCAAAGTCGAGTGGGACATTGCCACTGGTATTGCGGCGGCGAACTACCCAGCAATGCATGAAGCTGGGATGTTTGTCCCGATAGATTACAGTCTCTGGGATCGGGAATCGCTTGAGGGTTCACCGCCACACACTCGTCTCCAGGACGCAGTTGTAGCATTTTCGTCGGCGCTCCTGCTTGCCTATGATCAGCGCGCTTTTCCGAAAGGCGGCCCAAAAAACTGGGTGGATTTCTGGGACGTAAAGAGGTTTCCGGGACGGCGTGGGCTCTTTGCTCCCGAGGCTAAGCGCAATCTTCCGTTTGCGCTCCTCGCCGATGGTGTTCCACACAGCGATATTTGGCCGCTGAGCGATGACAAGCTAGATCGTGCGTTCAAAAAGCTGGATGAGATCAAACCGTATGTTGCCAAATGGTGGAACGCCGGCGGAGAAGCGCCCCAACTCCTGATCAACCAGGAATATGCATTGACCAGCGCATACGACGGCCGCGCGATCAGTGCGATCAAACAGGGCGCGCCGATCAAAATTGTTTGGGATGGGGCCTATCTAGTGCACGCGTACGCGACGATTCTGAAGGGCGGCCCTAATACTGCGAACGCTCAAATGATGATAGCTTTCCTCAACCGCGCGCAGATTGCGGCCGGATACCTTCAGGGTACGGGTTATCCCGGGCCAAATGCAAACCAGCTCAAGTATCTGCCGTCAGATGTGGTTGAGCAGGTCAGCGTCAATCCAGACAACGGTTCAAAAGCTATCGTCGAGGACTCTGCTTGGCTCGCGGCGAAACGACCTGACGGCAAGACTAATCTGGAGCGTCTCCAAGAGCGTTGGCTGGCCTGGCGGGCAGGATAAGTCGCTAGCGGGCTTCGCTCGGCGCTGCCTCGCGGCGGTCACAAGAGAACGACTCTTTGGGCTTGCGCTCGCAGAACATTCCGCAAACTTACCGTTTATTGCAGAAGCCGGCGAAAACGCCTGGGATAGCTGAGCGCTAGGCGAATGCGCCAACTACTACGACGCATTCTGATGACAATCTCAGCTACGGGATCGCCCCACTCCGTTCCGTGCCCCGGCTGCAGAGCTAAACCTCGGCGTCCCTGAGCCAGGGGGCGAGACACCGCCGAAGTCGCTCCCACACTATCTGGCCGACCGACTGCAAAAGTGGGGAGTCCTCCACAGGAGGCTCTAATAAATGGATGGCTCCTCCACTGGGCCGCCAAAATCCGTTCCCAGGAAATCGAAATCGCAACCCTCATTGGCCTGCTTGATATGACGGGAGAACATCCAGCCATATCCGCGCTCGAATCGGCGCTGCGGCCGTTTCCAATCGGCACGGCGCCTTGCCAGCTCGTTCTCCGGCACTTCAAGATTAATGGAGCGCGCAGCCACATCGACCGTAATACGGTCGCCGTTCCTCACCAGAGATAGGGGGCCGCCAACATATGCTTCCGGCGCGACATGTAGAATGCAAGCCCCATAAGAGGTGCCGCTCATGCGCGCATCCGAAATTCGAACCATGTCGCGCACTCCTTGCTTCAGGAGTTTAGTTGGGATAGGTAGCATGCCCCATTCTGCCATGCCCGGTCCACCTTGGGGACCCGCATTGCGCAAGATTAAGATGTGATCGGCGGTGACCTCGAGATCGGGATCATCGACCGCCTTCTTCATGGTCGCATAATCATCAAACACCAGCGCGGGTCCCGTATGCTTAAGGAAGCGCGGATCGCAAGCTGATGGTTTGATCACGCAGCCATCAGGCGCAAGATTGCCCTTGAGTACGGCAAGTGCGCCTTCCTTATAGATCGGGTTCTCGACAGTGCGGATAACATCGTCATTATGGACTTCCGCACCTGCGATATTTTCACCGATGGTCTTGCCGTTCACCGTGAGACAGTCGAGATGCAGATGCTTTCTGATATGGCTCATCAGGGCGGGCAGGCCGCCGGCGTAAAAGAAATCTTCCATCAAATAGGAATCACCGCTGGGTCGCACATTGGCAATTACGGGTACGTTGCGGCTCGTCGCTTCAAAGTCGTCGAGCCCTATATCTTGGCCGGCGCGACGGGCTTGCGCGATCACATGGATAATAGCATTCGTCGAACATCCCATTGCCATTGCTACTGCGATCGCGTTCTCAAAGGCTTGGCGGCTCTGGATCTTGTTCGGCGTGAGATCCTCCCACACCATATCGACGATGCGGCGGCCGCATTCGGATGCCATGCGGACGTGATTGGCGTCCGCTGCTGGGATCGAGGATGCCCCGGGGAGCGTCATCCCGATCGCCTCGGCTATGCCGGTCATAGTGGAGGCCGTGCCCATGGTCATACAGGTACCGTGGCTGCGGGCAATTCCTGCCTCCATGTCGGTCCAGTCGCCAGTGGAAATCTTTCCGGCACGACGCTCGTCCCAGTATCTCCAGACGTCCGAGCCCGAGCCAAGCGTCTTGCCCTTCCAATTGCCGCGAAGCATCGGGCCCGCAGGCAGGTAGATTGCAGGCAAATTCATGCTGGTCGCGCCGAGGAGCAGCGCAGGGGTGGTCTTGTCGCAACCGCCCATCAGCACCACGCCGTCAATCGGATGGCTGCGCAGCAGTTCCTCGGTTTCCATCGCCAGCATGTTGCGATAGAGCATCGTGGTCGGTTTTAGCAGCGATTCAGAAAGTGAAAGGGCTGGCAGTTCGACGGGAAGGCCGCCAGCCATGAGCACACCGCGCTTGACATCATCGACGCGACTCTTGAAGTGCATGTGGCATGGCTGCACGTCTGACCAGGTGTTGATGATTGCTATGATCGGTCGCCCCTTCCATTCTTCGGGCGCATAACCCATCTGCATCACTCGGGAGCGATGAGTGAAGGATCGGAGGTCGTCAGGCGCAAACCACCGCGCGCTGCGCAGCTGATCTGGTGTCTTCTTCGTCATGATGTACCCCACGTCTGGAATTCTTGCGTAGCCTCAGCGGTCACCCGCTCAGAAGGAGCGAAGCGCCAAGGAAGTCAGGTGCCAGGGGCGGACCATTTCAGTCACTTTGCATCCGCACGATGTTGTCGACGCCCCGAACCGAAATCCCCAACGCATTCGGCTCGAAATCGTAAACCGCGCGCGTTATTCACAAAATCGCACCCTCGATTCCTGGTACGATCATCGTTCGGATCGCTTACCGAGCCCGAAAATCACAGATCAGAGTCACGGTCATCGATGACGCCTTGTGAACCAGTAGTCAGAGGTGAGTACGAGTTCTCCCGAACAAATCGACAGTTGTCTTGGCAAACAACTAGGGTAGAACAGTTCGCAAAGTGAGCTGTCCCTCTGCTGAGCCGATGTGAATGCGCTAAAACTCGAATTCCGGCCCGTCAACATATCTAAATCGGTCCAACGCTTCAGGACGAAGCGTGAAACCAAGGCCAGGCCTATCTGGGGCGTGCACGATCCCGGTTGATCGAATGTCAAAGGACTCGTTGAACAGCTCCCACATCATAGGCATGTAGCCCTGTGTCACTTCCAGCAGATGGCAATTGGGGGCAGCCATCGCAGCGTGCATGCTTGCCGCGAACAACACGCCGCTACCCCAAGCATGCGGCGCGAGACGCGCGCCGTACGTTGATGTGAGCGCTGCGATGCGGCGGATCTCCGTCATACCGCCGGCTCGCGCGACGTCGGGCTGTGCGATATCGAGTGCACGTCGTTCAAGTAGATCTTGGAAGTCGAACCGTGTGAACTCGCGTTCGCCTGAAGCAATCGGGATTGTTGTGGATCGTCTAACCTCAGCTTGACCGGCGTGGTCGTCCGGCGTGACCGGCTCTTCGAACCAGGCAATGTCGTAAGGTTCCAGCTCTTTCGCAAGTTTGATCGCGGTTCCGACCTCGAGCGAACCGTGCGCATCCACCATCAACTCAACGTCTGGACCAAGCCCCCGGCGGGCCGCCTTTACCCGGTGCACGCACTTCGCGATCGAGAATCCATCGTCTCCGACAACTCGCATTTTAACAGCGGTAAAACCTTTGGCCGCATAGCCGGCCAGTTCGGCCTCCGCCTTATCTCCAGGTGCCCAGCCTCCGCTAGCGTATCCACGAATAGAATTGCGGGCGGCACCGAGCGCCTGGTAAAGGGGAATACCAAGCGCTTGAGATTTGACATCCCATATCGCGATGTCGACCCCTGCAATGGCGTGCATAATTACGCCACGCCGTCGGCTCTCATCTGCCTGCGTAACACCGCGCTCAAGTGCGGGGCGGCTGCGCGACCCATTGTACATCTTCTCGTAGATGCGTTCGGAGAACATCGGATCTTCGCCAACGCATTCGGGTGCAAGCTCGTGTCCGACAATCGCGGCCACGATGGGCGGCGTTCCGAGCGCCGCCCCCATGCCGATCAGCCCGTTGTCAGTCTCGACCCGGATCAGCGTCGCGTCGGTTTTGACACGTGTACCGAGGTCGGTGCGGTGACGTTTATCCTCCGGAACGACGGCCGACATTGGAGTTGCCGAAACTTTGACGATTCTCATTGGCTCGCGATTTCCCTTAATCAAAGCAATTGATGTATCGACTGCAACCGATTGGCAGTTCGCGCTGAGGCGCAGCTCCCCTGTGATATCGAGCTAGCTGGTACCGCGTGGATCACCAAGCTATTGGCTTACCATCGTAGTCTAGAAAGATGCCGCTGGTCGCCGGTGTGAGCTCGGCGATACGCCGAATGAGACCGCTTGCACTTTGTTCGGGGGTGATGCGAGCGGTCGGGCCACCCATATCAGTTTGCACCCAACCCGGATTGAAAAGCCCGACAATCACACCATCAGCCGCCCAGTCGCTCGAAAGCGCTCGCATGCCACTGTTCAGGGCCGCCTTGGACGCGCGATATGCATACCTGTTGCGGGCGGAGGTGGTGGAAGGCCACACAATGCTAATGGAACCGTAGTCACTGCTAATCGCCACCAGCTTCTTCTCCCGGCTACGCTTAAGATTGTCAGCGAGCGCAAGAGCGACCAGCACTGGCGCGAGAGCATTTACACGCAGTGCGGTCATCCAACCCTCGGCATCGATGCCGTCAGGTGATTGATCTTTTGGGCCAAGGACGCCTGCATTGTTAATGAGAATATCGATCGGTTCATTACCGAGCGCAGTCTTCAGGAACGCAATCGAGGGCTCGTCCGTGACGTCCAGCGGCAGAATCCGCACGCGACCGCCCGATCCCGCTGAGAGGTCCTTCAGCGCGTCGGCCTTTGCGGGTTCGCGGCAACAGCCAATCACATCTGCTCCGCTTGCCACATATTGCCGCGCAAGAGCAAGCCCTACCCCCCGGTTTGCGCCCGTGATCAGAACTGTAGTCATAAGACCCCCGCAAGGTTGGCACTCAACTTAGATTGCCCAAATGGTATTGCTTCTTTGTCGTCGAATTTGCCTGTCTTTGCGATTGAAACTGATGAAATTCTGCAGAGCAAGGCGGCTTGCAGAGGAAATCGCTCAACTATCAAGCTCTGTAGGAAGATTTCTTCTCGCCACCTAGCGAAATGGTTCCTTCTTTGGAAGGACTTATAGTTCTTGCACCTTCCTCGTTCTCGTCGAGGCCGAGTGTAGCACCCAGGAGAGCGCGAGGACGGCAATCAAGCGATCTACGAGCATAAAATCAGGTGAATTCCTAGGATTGAACCCTCCGGCCGAGTTCGTTGGGCGCATGCGCTCAACACACCAGGGGCTCCCGATGCTGGGTAGGGGGTGCGCAGCCTGGCACAACCGGTAGCAAAAGTTGTATTTAGTGGCAGCCGGCAACATCGGAAGGCGAACTGCCATTCCAGCTCAGTTATCGTCTACGCGCCCGCGCGCGCCAGCCGACTCTGTTTTGCAAGCAAAGCATGAGCTCGCGAGGCGCCTGGATTACGCAAGCAACGCGCAACAAGTTCGCATCCTCGGCATGTGGGCCAACCAACTGCAAATCCGACTGGTGGCGTAGCGGCCCATTGGCAGCATCAAGCAAATGAGTTGTAGCACCGACCAGGCACCGTTGAAGCCCGTAGTTTCGGCCCTGGGGCGCTCCATCGAAGGGCACGAGTAAGACATCGCAACGGGCGAATAGACTTGTGTTTACTGCGCTAGTTCGAATGCAGCCTCGTAGGACTTCGGAGTCGCGAGCCACGCGTATTTCTCAAAGGCGCCGCGGGTATTCGGCTGGAACTCGTCAGGCCAAAGAGGCAATGCCACGCTAAACGCCTGGAGGCTTGCCAGATTAATGCCATTCTGGACCTCGCGACAGTCGTGCTAACGGGCCAAGGAAGATCGCAAAACTCGCGCTCCCGCCCTTAGCCGTAGCACCGCTTGGCGAGGAATTGCCCAGTCGCTGTATCTGCCGCCCCATGGCGGCAGCGCACGAGAATTGCCGGTCGACCCCCCAGATTCAACAAAAAAGAGGAACCTCCGCTGGTTTCCCACACACGATCGATGCTGAATGCAGAAGATTGATCGACGGGACGGATTAAAGTTCACGATCGATCGGAAAGTCCTTGTTCGCTGAGCAAGTGCCCGATGCCGCGTTGGACCAAGAATAATCGACACCGCATCAGTTTGGCACTCGCCCGGTGATTGGGGCTCTGGTGCCCGGACGCTTCCGTGATTAGTTGGAGATGGTGACATGTGCGTCAGGTTCAAAGTCCAATATCTGCTCTGGCTAGACGAGTGGGTTGATGTTGCGTTCTTTGGAGATCGCAAATCGGCTGTTGCGTTCAAGGACGCCACGCAACGCGCATCCCCGCATTATTCTATTCGTGTAGTCTGGTACAAGCGGCCTGAGAGCAAAGCACCCGATTGGCCTCCATGGTTGAAAAAAGCCAGCCGGTCACAATGAACCATCATGTATCCCGTACTTGAACTCGGCTCAAACGATCGCAAAAAATGGCCATTGATTCGCAGCATTTCGCAACGGCAAGCCTGTTTTGCATGTAATTATGCGCCCGCAACGATCTAGACTGTTCGCGCGATGAAGGCTAGCTGGACAGCCGGACCGAGATCCGGCGCTGCAAAAGCGCCGGCACCAGCAACGCTTGCAACTCGCTGGGGCTGACCGCGCCTCGGGCCGTAGAAGCGCTTAGATAACTAGGTGTAACAGCACATGAACGAATCGTCCTTTTCCCACATCAGGCACCGGTTTGCGTCGTTGAAGTCTAACCAGGCCTTCTATGGCGCACCCGTTGGTATCTTGCAGCTCGAGCGCAAGCGTGGTTGCCCGTTCATCCGGCCTTTCGTCCCGGGCGACGTCAATAATGCCAGCACCTGGAGCGTTCCTGTGCGTTACAAGACGGTGCCCGGTCTCAGCGTTGACCGAATTCTTGGGCCGAACGCGGAAGAACTAACCTCTGTGGTTGTTGAGGCCGCGGCCGAGCTCGTACGCGAAGGTGCACAATTGATCACCTCGAACTGCGGTTTCGCAATGCGATACCAAGAGGCGCTCTGCGCGACGCTTGACGTGCCGGTGCTGCTATCCAGCCTCCTGCTGGCCCCTTTCCTGGAACGAATGCTTCCCGCAGGTAAAGCGCTGGGCATAATCACTGCAAACTCCCGTTCACTCACGCCCGATCTACTTGAATCGGCTGGCCTGCCAGCTGGCTCTAATCGGGTAGTTGTCGCCGGACTTGAGGATGCCCCCTCATTCGCGGCAGCATTCTTGAGCGCCAGCGGGGATTTGGACGTCGATGCCGTCGAGAGAGAGACGGTTGATGCGGCAGTAGCGCTGATCAAGCGGCGGCCGGATGTTGGTATGCTGCTCCTCGAATGTGCCGATCTTCCGCCATTCGCTGCTGCAGTGCAGCGAGCGATCGGTATTCCGATTTTTGACTTTACCTCACTAATTGAATTTTCCGTCCGTGGGTTGATACGCACTCCTTTCCATGGGATTCTCTAGGTGTATTTGTTCAATCGGTTCCGCTGGTGGAGGATTCTTCCGTGCCTGACTGGTCGCGTGGAGAAGCGGTTCGGGACGGGCCTGCGCGGACATTCCGGGCGAGCTCGGCCCGATGTGCCGCGCGCTTGATAACGCGCCTTTTAATCCTGAAGCACGTGGATCACCTCTCCCACGGAGGTTGTCCGAGTGCTCGCTGGATAACAACGATTGCTTCCAACATCGCCCGGTTGGCCGCTCCCCGCTGATGCGCGGGCGCGAGCACATGGCGAGGAGAAGCTGCAAGCTTGCTGCAGGAGTCACCAGACCGAGGCGACTAGGCCGTCCGACTCAAGCGCTCCATCTTGCACACCACTGTGCCCAAGCAGGTCATGTTCTGGATCACGCGCAAGCATCTTAGTGCGGCTCGCCGAGGGAGCTGGCATTAAGCTGCCACAATCAGCGCTATGGCCCCGCCAAGCAGTTCAAGCGCGCCGATCGAGCCTTGAAGGTGCTCCACTTATCATGATCACCTCATGGCGACTTGGCTCGCAAGCTTGCAGGCGACGTCGACTTGCTCGATGAGATCCCTCGACCGAATGCTGCAAATGGCGCTGCAGGTACTTGGCCAAGAGCAGCACCAGCGTGATCGAACGATCTACTCGCTGCACGCCGGAGCTGAGCATTAAGCGGGAGCGAGCTGCCGAGTGCAACAGATGAAATCACTTGCAGAGTTGCGAACCGCATGCCCGCCTGGCTCGATTTTTCTCTCGGGCGAATGGCACGTCCCCTGACATCAACAACGCCTTGTCCTTTGAGCGCTGCTGGGTGGTCCCGCGACTTGTAATATCCGGTCAACCGGCGAACGCGTAGGCGGTCTTCACCGCGGTGTAGAACTCGCGCGCGTAGGAGCCTTGCTCGCGGGCGCCGTAGCTCGAGCCCTTCCGGCCGCCGAACGGCACGTGATAGTCGACGCCGGCGGTCGGCAGATTGACCATCACCATGCCGGACTCGCTGTTGCGCTTGTAGCGCGAGGCGTATTTTAGGCTGGTGGTGCAGATGCCGGAGGCGAGGCCGAACTCGGTGTCGTTGGGGATCGCCAGCGCTTCCTCCTAGTTCTTGGCGCGGATGACTGCGGCGACCGGGCCGAAAATCTCCCCACGCGCGATGCGCATGTTGTTGTTGGCCTCGGTGAACAGCGCCGGCTGCAGGTAGTGGCCGGGATTCTCGCGCTTCAGCAGCTCGCCGCCGAAAGCGAGCTTGGCGCCTTCGTCCTGGCCGATCTTGATGTAGCGGAGGTCTTGGTCGAGCTGGTTCTGGTCGACCACGGGGCCAATATGCACGCCGGCCTTGAGCGCGTCGTCCACGGAGAGGCCGCTCAGGCGCTCGGCCACCGCCGCGACGAAGCGGTCGTGGATGCCTTCGGTGACGATCAGGCGCGACGAGGCGGTGCAACGCTGGCCGGTGGAGAAATAGGCGCCGTTGACGGCGACCTCGACGGCGGTCTTGAGGTCAGCGTCATCGAGCACGACCAGCGGGTTCTTGCCGCCCATCTCGAGCTGGAACTTCTTCATGGGGTTCGAGAGCACACAGGCCTGCGCGATCTTG
The DNA here is from genome assembly GCF_044909005.1 of Bradyrhizobium sp. USDA 223. Lineage (NCBI taxonomy): Bacteria > Pseudomonadati > Pseudomonadota > Alphaproteobacteria > Hyphomicrobiales > Nitrobacteraceae > Bradyrhizobium > Bradyrhizobium sp. USDA 223. Next base: position 315,211 of record NZ_JBIYDR010000001.1, on the reverse strand, counting down.
CGCCCCGTCTGCACCGAGCCGGTGAAGGAGATCGCCGCGACATCCGGATGCTCGAGCAGGGTCTGGCCGACGACTGAGCCGGAGCCGACGACGAGGTTGAACACGCCCGCAGGAATGCCGGAGCGGGTGATGATTTCGGCGAGCGCGTGGCCCGAGCCCGGCACCAGCTCAGCGGGCTTGAACACCACGGTATTGCCGTAGCAGAGCGCCGGCGCGATCTTCCAGGCCGGGATCGCGATCGGGAAATTCCACGGCGTGATCATGCCGACCACGCCGACCGGCTCACGGGTGAGCTCGACGTCGATACCGGGACGCACCGAGGCGCCCTTCTCGCCGATCAGGCGCAGCGCTTCGCCGGCGAAGAATGCGAAGATCTGGCCGGCGCGCGCGACCTCGCCGATGCCCTCGGGCAGGGTCTTGCCTTCCTCGCGGGCGAGCAGGCGGCCGAGCTCTTCCTTACGGGCGAGGATTTCCAGCGAAATCTTGTTCAGTGCATCGAAGCGCGCCTGCGGCGTCGACTGCGACCAAGCGGGGAAGGCGGCCTTCGCGGCGGCGATCGCCTTCTCCGTCTACGCCTTGTCGGCCGCCGATAAAGTTTTTCTGGATGGCCGTCATATTTTTTCTCCGGGAAAGTTTTCAACGCACCAGGCGAGGAAACGCTTTTGTTTGGAGGTCCAGCCGGGTATCAGGCACTGCATGGCAATAGCGCTATCTCGCGGGCCTGAAGTCCATGTTGCATAGACCATGCGCCGCTTAGCGAGCCAAATGTGGATCTGCGCGGAACCGAGATTGCGTTTTCTTCCGGATATCGAGTTTGCAGACCCGCGGAGGCATTCGTCAGACCGTGAGAACGTGGCGCAATCATCTTCCAAGTTGGTTGTAAGTTGTGGTGACGACCAATCTCCGCAACTAAAAGCCACTCATTTAGAAAGGGCGATGCCTGTCACGCGTTCGGCGCGCTAAGCCGCCAAGATAGTTGCATCGCTCGCAGCCCATGAGGCGACGCAGAGGTCGCCGAGGTTGGGCATTGCGTCAGCCGAAATGTTCAGTACTTTCGAGGTCAGCTGCAACCCTGAATCGCTACGGAATTCGAGGATCGTCGCATCTCCAACGAATGTCATGTCAACGACGCGACCATGAATTCCAGTCGAAATCCCGACGGCCGTCGCCTCGAGGCGCAAATGCTCAGGTCGGACGCAAAGAGTCGCATCTTTGTCCTGGTCAGGCTGCTGGGCAACAAGCAACTTCTCACCAGCGGGCCCCTGAATGACGCCGGATCTGATGGTGACGGGGATGAGATTGACCTCGCCGACGAAACCCGCCACGAACAGGTCGGCTGGCCGCCGATAGATGTCCTGCGGTGCAGAGATCTGTCGTATCCGCCCCTCGTGCATGACCGCAACCCGATCGGACATGGCTAGCGCCTCTTCCTGATCGTGCGTAACGTAGATCATCGTCTTGCCGACTTGCTTGTGCAAGGTCTTGATCTCGTTCCTGAGATGCTGACGCAACTTCTTGTCCAAAGCACCCAGAGGTTCGTCAAGAAGAAGAACGGGCGGATCGAAGACTAGCGCCCGGGCTATGGCCACCCTTTGCTGCTGACCACCCGACATTTGATGCGGGTACCGAGAGGCAAAAGCACCTAGATGCACTTGATCGAGGATACGAGAAACGCGTATTGCGATCTCTGCTTTCGGGACCCTACGCATACGGAGGGGATAAGCTACATTGTCAGCAACGGTCATGTGCGGGAAGAGTGCATAATTCTGGAAAATCACGCCGAGTTCGCGACGATGGGGCGGCAGACGCGTAATGTTCTTGTCGTCTAACAACACTTGGCCGCTGTCGGGCATCTCAAACCCAGCGATCATCATTAAGGTTGTCGTCTTGCCAGATCCGCTTGGCCCGAGCAGAGAAATGAACTCGCCAGGCGATACGGTAAGACTGACGTCGTCAACGGCCCTTGCGCTACCGTAACGCTTTTGCAGGTTACGCAGCGCTATGCCTCCGGTTTTCGCGTCAGTATTGCCCAATGCAGCTCTCACTAACATTTCAGCTCCCTACGCTTCCTGCCTGTTTGGGGCTCAAGCGCTATGCGAAGTCTTAATCTCTCAGGTAGCCTTCCGACGCCCCAGCAGGGCACCGGCGATAATAACCACCGCCGCGAAGACCATCTGCAGCGTTGCGACAGCCGAAATAGTTGGACTGATATCCTGCTTAATTCCATCCCACATGCGCATGGGCAAGGTGACGAGCTTACCGATCCCGAGGAACAGCACATAGACGACATCATCGAACGAAGCGAGAAACGCGAAGAACCCCGCAACGACGAATGCTGGCATGACAATCGGCGCTACGATTGTACGGAATGTGGTCCACGGCCCAGCACCGAGGCTGCGGGCGGCTCTCTCATAGCTAGGATTAATATCGCGCAAATTAGCAACCACGACCACGACTACGTAGGGAATCGCATGGACTGCGTGTCCAAGAGCCAATCCAAATTCGGTGCCCTGGAGACCTACTTTCACCAACACAAAATAGGTTGCGATTGCAACGACAATCGTGGGTAAAATGATTGGTGAAAGCACGAGGGCGATGATCGCACCGCGACCAGGAACACGCCCGCGCGATAAACCTAGTGCAAACATGCTGCCGAGTACCGTCGCGATGATGGTCGCCATTATGGCAACTCGGATGCTAACGAAAGTTGCGCGTATCCAAAGCGGATCCGCGAAGTACGCTTGATAGTTGCGGAGCGAGTAGCTAGGCACCGGAAACACGAAATACGGAGAGGCGCTGAATGACAGGTAAGCCACGATCAGCACCGGGAGCAATAGAAGCGTGCCCAAGAAACATGCCAGAACAGGGATGCTCCGACCTCCCAGCGACGGCAGCCAGCGATCGAGCACGTTGAGCGCGGCGCCGATGCGCATCAGCCAGGAGCTTCCCAATTCTCGACGCGCAGCGATCGAGGCCGAACGTTGGTCGGAGAACCCGAGGAGGCGCTCGATCGGAAAAAAGTGAGAGCCGATCCACAAGATCGCCAGAACAGCTGTAAGAAGAACTATTGAAAGCGCTGAGGCGAAATTCCAGTTTAGCTCGTCCACGACCTGAGAGCTAATCGCCATGGTGATCGTGACATCTGAAACACCGCCGAGCAGCGCTGGAGTGATATAGAAGCCAAGACAGTTGATCAGTACAAGGAGAACCCCGGCCAAGACACCGGGCAGGCTGAGCGGCAAGAAAATGGTAAAAAACGAAGCAAGAGGGCTCGCTCCGTTGGCGCGCGCAGCTCGCAGGAGCTTCTGGTCAATTCCGGACATTACCGTGAACATCGGCAGGATCATCAATGGCAAGATGACATGCGTCATTCCGATGATCACGCCAACTCGATTGTAGAGCATGCTCACCGGCTGCGACACCAACCCGAGTTGACTTAAGATATCGTTGACGACACCATTGCGGCCGAGCAACACAATCCAGGCGAATGTCCTCGCCAGAACGCTAGTGAAATAGGGCAGGATAACTGCGACGAGCAAAAAGGCGCGCAACGCTCTGCCGCCAGTCGTGAGAGCATACGCAATGGGGTAGCCGATAATAAAGGCAAGGATGGTCACCGTAACGCTGATTGTCAGCGTGGTACGCAAAATCTTGATGTAGACTGGGCTTCCACCGAGCCGAACGAAGTTGGCGAGCGTCCACTCTGGGGCTCCGAGCGCCAGCAACAGCAGCCCGACTAGCGGCAAGACAAAGAGCACAATAAGGAAAATACCACCGGGGACCATCAGCCAAGCCCATGGAGTGGACCCGGCCGATGGCGAAGGTAGCAATGTCTCCGGCGATGTGTCGGTGACTGCGGTGCCTATTGCGCGCGCCATGCCAGCCAACGCTCCTGCAGATAATCTCCGTTCGTCTTTCCGTCCGCGCGCTTGGCTGCAAGCCAAGCGCTATCCTCAAGGGCGACGTTCGCCGTGTTCTCCGGATTGGCTGCGACTTGCCTCACCATTTCGGGTGGCAAGTATTTGAGCTGGTTAGTATTTGGTGACGAGTAACCGGTGCCCTGCGTATAACCAGCTGCAATTTGCGCGCGATTCATGAAGGCGAGGAACTTCTGCGCGTTCGTTGTGTTCGGGCCACCCTTCAGAATGGCCTGATAAATCTGGATCATCTCGCCGCCATCAAAGATAAATTTGATCGGCGCACCGCTCTTGATCGCGCTCATGGCACGACCATCATATATGCTTGTCACCGCGTATTCTCGATTGATTAGCAGTTGCGCCGGCTCTCCACCGGCGGTCCACCATTTGGTAATGTGTGGCTTGATCTCATCGAGCTTTGCGAATGCGCGATCAAGCTTATCGTCGGTAAGCGGCCAGACATTTTTGGGCGGCACACCGGCTGCGACAAGTGCCGCTGGGAGAGTATACCTTCCCTCGATAGCCAGAAGACCTCGCGATCCCGGGAACTTCTTGACATCCCAGAAATCTGCCCAATTTTGCGGTCCTCCCTTTGGGAAGGCGCGCTCGTCGTAGCCGAGCCCTAGCACCGTTTGGTATGCTGCAACTGCGTCTACTAGCCGAGTATTTGGCGGCAATCCGGTAAGCGACTCATTGTCCCAAAGACTGTAGTCAATGGGAACGAACCAACCGGCTTGGTGCATCTCTGGATATCTATCGGGCCGGATGTAAGCAATGTCCCAATCGACTTTGCCCGCCCGAAACATTGCGGTCATCTGCGCTTGGGCGACGTCGGCCACCACGTCTACGACGTTGATTCCCGTCGCCTTCGTGAACGGATCATAGACGTATTTGCGCATGCCCTGCGTGAAAGATCCACCGTAGCCGAAAACCACCACTTCACCACTGCCGGCGAGTTTTTCTTGCGCCCAAGCTGTCGTCGCCTTACTGATAAGAGGCATACTTAGTGAGGCCGCAGCGAACTGCAGCAAGGAACGTCGATTTAGGAGACGCAGTGAACGACTGCTAGACACCTGCTTGGTCATGGCGCTTCCCTCTTGTACACCGATAGTGGAACGGATTTCGTTTTATGTCGCGCGCTTTCACGCAAGGGAAGGCAGCGCAAGCTTCGAGAGCCGGACGCCGTGCAAAGGCGCCCACAGAATGTTTTTGCTCTGTTCACGGCCCATGAGGGCCGCCCAAGCGAACCATCCATCCGCTAAGTATCGGCACTTGGCCAGCAAAAATCGCGCCAACGAACAGCGATCGTCGAGAGGAGGCCCGTAAGCCATTTCTGCGGCCGACCGGCCGCAGAAAGCTGAGCACCTCCCACTCACAAATGAAGATTAGCCCGGATTAAGCACAATGTTCGGAGTTACACTTCCCAGATCGAACTCAAATCGACCCGCCGGCGTATAACCCGAGTGCCACGGTGTAAGCATGCGGACATCCGGCGATACGAGCTCAAGCCTCAGGAGGTGCCGCCTCCGTTCTGGCTCCGGGTAATCCTCGTACTCGGTTCGCGAATGCAAGACCACATGGTTGTTCAAGAACTGCATGTCCCCAGGTCCAAATGACATGTCTAAGCGGAAACGAGGATCGTCGGCGAGCGATTCGACGAGCTTCAAAGCCTCCCAGTGAGCATCCGTGTAACGCGGCACCTCTGGAAACCGCTGACTTGACGTTGCGAACTGAGGTTGCAGCCACACCAACAAGCGACCTTCGTGCCACATAAAGATCGGCATTTCGTACCAAGGCTTGCCGCCTTTGGGAATAGGGTCACCGCGGCGATCGATGAACCACGGCTGGTACAGCACACGGAGGAGGTCAGGTCGCTCAGCACGGATCGCATTGTGGATTGCGACGGCGCTCGCCAACGTGCTCGCGCCACCCGTCTTTGCCGGTTGCAGACAGAGCAACCCGACAACGTCAGACATATCGGTGTGATATCGCAGCGTCTCCTTCGTGTAGGACGCCCGCTCCGTAGGATTTTCGATCTTGTGACCGAGATTGATCACATGACTAATCATGTGGCCCGTCTCGTTCGTCGGCACGGGTTTGCCCAAGTGCCGGCCTATTCCCCAGTAGAGAGTTGCGACCTCCTTTGGGGTATATCGATCGACAGGCAGCCCGCGCACCAGAACGAACCCGAGCCCGTCGATCAACTGCCGCTTGACCGCCTCGAGCTTCTTACCGAGGTGCGGAAGCAGGAATTGGTCCTTCGTGACAGAAAGCAACTCCTTTTGCTCCACCCTTCGCAGGGCGCCCTCGAGATCGCCGATATCAGCATCGTCGAGCTGGTACACCCAGTCAGTACTATTCTTGATCTCTGGCCCACGCCAATCCGCCGGATCAATCACAGGCTCCTGCGGCATCGGGGGTTCGCGGTTCGGTTGGGACAGGGACACCATTTTATAAGCTCCTTTGAAGCTAAGGTCGCCTCAAGTAGACGGACCCGAAAAATATAGGCCACGCAGACGAGCAAAAACCGCCAAGTTGGCGGTTTTTCTGCAGAATTACTGCAATTAATACGCAAGGGCCCAAGCTTTGCCGTGGAAGAAGGGCCTGCTTACGCGTGAGGCGCCTAAGCGCTCCGGCCTCGGCACGTCCCACATTCTTCGCGCCGCGGTCATGGGAGTGTTGCTCGCCTCGCTTCCTGCACATTGCGCGGCTCTTACTCGATATCCCGCATGCATCAAAACTCACGGACTAGTCAGAGAATAAAGACGCTATTCCTAAAGCCGTTCGACTCAATGGGCGATCAACACTCACAAGCGAGTTGAGCGCGAGCCGCACAGAACGCAGGTTTGAAGGCTGAGCGGGACCCTCGGGGTGTCCGCCTCAAAGCCCTCGTCGAGCCGAACACGGTCACGTTTCAGTTCGTCGTTGCTCAAGCGATGCGCGGATCGCTACAGTGCTCCGAGCTGCTAAGTGTGCCGCTCGGCCAGGAAAAGGAAGAAGTCTAGTAGCGCTAGACGCGACGACGGCAGCCCCCATCACCAGGTTCGACCACGGACTTGAGAGCCGAGGAGCTCCCAACAGGAGCTTTTTCCGAACTGTCGGAACATCAAGAGTAGATGCGCACACCTGGTGCAGGAAACCACGATTTGCTTGGTCCAACTCCCCGCGTTGTGGCTCCAATCGACCATCTCGAGATTGAACGACGCTCTCACTATCCACGATCTGCTGATCGACCGTCACGAGCACCGGCCTGTGCCACGTCGTTGCCAGCCTCAATCGCTACCGCAAGCGATTGGATAATCGCGGCAAAGCGCACCGCGGCCTGAATGGTAGCCGCGGCAACGCCAGAGTCTATGAGCGCCTTCTCATGCGCATCCATACAAGCGCCGCAGCCGTTGATCGCTGAGACAGCCAGCGACCACAATTCGAAATCGGTTTTCTCGACGCCTGGATTGCCGATGACTTTCATTCGTAGCCGCGCCGGCATCGTTGCGTACTCCTTATTCGAAATAAGGTGCACGAATCGATAATAGACGTTGTTCATCGCCATCACAGACACAGCCGCCTTTGCCGCTGTGAAGGCTGCTGGCGTTAGCCTCTCGGCGGCGAGGGACTCGAACGACGACTGCACACGCTCATTGCGTGTGGCCACAGCGCAGGCAAGGAACAACCCGTAGCGGGTCTGCTCCGCAAGCTGCTCATCGGACAGCATCGATGAGAGGTTGAGCTTTACATCTTTGGCAAAATCCGGAATCAGACGATTAAGGTGGTCAATCAATATGGACCTCAGGCAACCTTCAGGGTTTTACCGCCCACCTCGCGGTTGCACGGGCAGAGTTCGTCCGTCTGCAGCGCGTCCAGCACGCGCAGCGTATCCTTCGGCGCGCGACCAACATTGAGGTTCGTCGCATAGACGTGCTGGATGGTGTTGTCCGGGTCGACGATGAAAGTGTAGCGATACGCAACTCCGTCGGTAGAGCGCACACCAAGGCCATCGACAAGGGACCCGTTGGTATCGGCGAACTGCCAGAGCGACAACTTATGTAGATCCTTGTGGTCGCGTCGCCAGGCGAGTTTACAGAACTCGTTGTCCGTCGAACCGCCGAGCACCACGGCGTCACGATCTTCGAACTGCTTCGACAAGCGCGCAAATTCAGCGATCTCTGTTGGGCAGATGAAAGTGAAGTCTTTAGGATAGAAGAAAATGATCTTCCACTTGCCCGGGAAGCTCGCTTCGGTCAGCAACTCAAATGCGCTTTCTCCATTTTCTTCTTGAAGCTGAAATTTGGGCTTGACGCCAACAACGTGAAACGACGGCAGCTTGTTTCCAATTCCGAGCATATCAGTTGAACCCTTTCGAACGTGGCGGGGCGTCGAGAATGCCGCGTTGGGGAGTTTAGTGAATTCGTGACAACAGTCGCACCGCGGTCGCAGATCTTCTGTAAGCTACTGCGGCCGTCCGCGTGCAGCTACACCTTCACGCGCTTGATGCTTCCTTTACAAGCTCATCCATCACCTGCTTGGTTGCTCGATAGGCAAGATCGACAATTTCGTCGATTTCGGCTTCTGATACGACGAGTGGCGGCGCAAACCCAAGAATGTCTCCATGGGGCATAGCCCGGGCAATAAGTCCCCGGTCTCGAGCAGCCTTCGAGATTCTTGCACCCACCTTAAGCTGCGCATCAAAACGTCGCTTGGTCTGGCGGTCTGCCACGAACTCGACCGCGCCGAGCAAGCCAACGCCCCTCACCTCTCCAACGATCTCCAGCTGGGAAAATCGCTCGTTCAGTCGTTTTAAAAAATGAACTCCTACGACCCTCGCACGATCGGTCAAGTGCTCCTTCTCAACGATATCGAGGACTGCATTCGCAGCAGCAGCCGCAATCGGATGGCCGGAATATGTGTATCCGTGTGAGAATGCCCCAACCCGATCGGCGGCCTCCTCCATGACGTTGTAGACCTTTTCGCCAACGATGGCTCCTGACAACGGCATGTAGCCGGACGTCAGACCTTTGGCCACCGTCACGAGATCTGGCTCCATATCGTATAGGGTGCTGCCGAAATCAGCACCGGTTCGACCGAATCCACAAATCACCTCGTCCGCAATCAGGAGGATGTCATAACGTCTGAGTACCGCCTGGATCTCGGTCCAGTAACCTGCGGGAGGCGGGATGATTCCTCCCGTACCGAGTACCGGCTCGGCGATGAAAGCACCAATTGTTTCGGGCCCCTCTCGAAGGATCAGCGCTTCCAGCTCTGCGGCACGCCGACGAGAAAACGATTGCTCCGTCTCACCGCGTTCAGCGCCCCAATAGTGATGCGGTACGCTTGTATGCAGAACGCCGGGGAATGGGAGGTCCATGTGATCATGATAGAAGGACATCCCGGTCATTGAGCCAGAGATCACGGAACAGCCGTGATAGCCCCGCTCACGCGAGATGATCTTCTTCTTCTTGGGATAACCGCGCAGGTTGTTGTAATACCAGACAAGTTTAGCTTGCGTTTCGTTCGCATCCGATCCGGACAAACCGAAGAAGACCTTACTGGCCGCGCCCGGGGCCATCTTGGTGAGACGGTTCGACAGGATAGCCAATTCTTCAGTCGTGTGGGCTGCATATGTGTGGTAGTAAGCCAACTTGTATGCTTGTCGTGCGATGGCTTCAGCGACTTCGTTTCGGCCATAACCGATATTTACGCAGTACAGGCCGGCAAACCCATCTATGTAGCTATGTCCCTGCGCATCTTCGATTCGGATGCCCTTACCGCCCGCGACAATCGTCGGATCACCAAGCTTGCCAGTCGCGAAATCCTTGAGCTGGGTGAAAGGATGCAAAACGCTCGAGCGATCGAACTCGGCGATAGTCTTGACATTGTTCATGTTCTTTTCTCCTAGGTCGCCAGATCGCCAAAGCAGACGTACTTCAATTCCATGTATTCCTGGATTCCATGCCGCGAACCTTCGCGACCAAGTCCAGATTGCTTCCACCCTCCGAACGGAATGGGCGGCCCGGTGAACGAAGCAGTATTGATGCCGACCATGCCGTACTCGATCCTCTCGGAGAGTCGGATCGCTCGACGTAGGTTTTCGGTATAGATATATGCAGCCAATCCCATTTCGCTTGCATTGGCCCGAGCGAGAACCTCGTCTTCGGAATCGAAAGGAAGCACCGCAGCCACAGGCCCAAACGTCTCTTCCCGGGCGATCAGCATGTCGTCCGTGACATCAGCAAGGAGAGTTGGAACAACGAAGTTCTGCCCCAGACTTAAGTTTTCCTTCTCAGAAATCTGCCGCGCTCCCTTTGCGATGGCATCCTCGATTTGTACCCTGCACTTGTTTGCCACCGACAGTTTGGTCATTGGCCCGATACTCGTCGACGGCTCCAAGCCGTGGCCAACCTTCAGGCGAGCCATCGACGCTGCAAACGCATCCAAGAAGGCACTGTAGACGCCTCTTTGTACGTAGATCCGGTTGGCTGCCAAACAGTCCTGCCCCGAAGTGGCAAATTTGGCCGCCATTGCCCCGGCAACAGTCTTTTGAAGATCGACGTCGTCGAAGACAATAAGGGGAGCATGCCCTCCCAGCTCGAGGGACACCTTCTTCACCGTTTCGGCCGAGCGTTCCAAGAGAAGACGACCAACCTGCGTGGAGCCGGTGAACGACAACGCTCGTACTCTAGAATCGCGCAACAACGGCGCCGAAAGCTCGATTGGGTCGCCGACCAGAACTTGAATGACACCACGCGGGATTCCAGCCTCTTCGGCCAATCTAGCCACGGCAAGTGCGGAGAGCGGAGTTTCGGGAGCAGGCTTTACAATGACCGGACACCCAGCTGCCAAAGCAGCACCGGCTTTTCGCGTGATCATGGCAACGGGAAAATTCCACGGAGTGATCGCCGCAGCGACGCCGATCGGCTGCATGCGAACCTGGAGTAGGCTTCCAACTTTGTGACTGGGGATTGTCTCTCCGTATGCACGCTCTCCCTCTGCAGCAAACCAGTCGAGAAACCCGGCTCCATACGCAATTTCGTAACGCGCTTCCTCGAGCGGCTTACCCTGCTCACTCGTGACCAGAATGGCGAGCTCCTCCGAATGCTGGCGCATCAACTTGGCCCAGCATCTGAGGATCGCCCCACGCTCCACCGGCAACAGACCTCGCCATGCAGGAAAGGAATGCTCAGCCGCTGTGATCGCCAAATTGATATCTGCGGCGCTGCACCGGGAAACCTCTGCAATCTCCTCGCCAGTCGCAGGATCGACCACAACGTCCTTTTGCGCGGTTGCGATCCAGTTCCCATCGATGAATGCGCATCCCGCAACGAAATCGCGACGCTGCAAACCTTGGAGAAATTTCTTGGCGAGGCCGACCGAACAAAGATTTCTGTGTCGGATATTTTGAACGTGCATTGAAGACTCGGTTGGCCACCTGTTGGAACGCTTATGCATGCAGCATACTTGCTGCCCTAAACGTATTGGCGTCGCATTTTCCGGTCCTTGGGCCGATTTTCTGCATCACGCCACCTTTCGCAAGGAAATCCATCTCAACGAATGGGGGGCCATGCCGATCACGGAACGCGAGCGCCTGATTGAGGCTGACGCGCTCAGCTGGGGCAATGTCAATTATCTCGCCCATTGCGCGCGCTGGTGCTCATGGGCGTCGAGCCAAGAGACCCGAGAATGATGCTCTGACTGATGCCTGTGGTACTAGGCTAATGCGGTGGCCAAGCTTCTTGCGCGGCGCGGGTGCAGAGAAAGCATTTTCGCGAGCTGTCAAACGTACCCTTGAGCTCGTCACAGGGCGGCGCGCGCCCGATAAGATGTCGCATTGGAGCTGGCGCGTTGTCGAAAACAGCTAGAAGAGCAGACCTCGAGGCAGGGCTGCCGGCTAAGGAGGCGCCATGCTCAGCGTGAGAACAAGACGCCTCCCGTCCTCCAGTATAACGGACAGGAGAGGGTCCTCATCGGCGGTCTTGCTGACCAGGATCGCGACCTTGCGTCGTTATCTCATGAGCGCCATCCTGAGATCCTCGTTAAGGATCTCACGCGAGTCCGAAAGCATGGGATTCGCCATAGCCACTCTCCTTGTCGTCAGCATGATGCAACGCTGACTAACTCTTGCAGCATGAGATTTGATGCATCGCTTGAGCCATCACCCGTGGCTCCGCTGATTCGTAGCGAATTCCGGGATGTGAGCAGCGCAACCGGGTGATCCCGTCGGACGATGGCGCGCGATCGGCTCCTGCGGCTTGACCCGCATATTGATCTGCGGATGTCGCTTCCCGCTGACCTTGCCCCCGGGGCTTAATCCAGTTTGAAGTTCGTTCTGGCCCACGACGAGGACCAGAGCATGAAGCGTAGCCGCTTTACGGAAGAGCAGATTATCGGGATCTTGAAGGAGCACGAGGCCGGGGTGTCGGTCGCCGATCTATGCCGCAAGCACGGCGTGAGCGACGCCAGCATCTACAAATGGAAGGCCAAGTACGGCGGGATGGACGTCTCCGAGGCCAAGCGGCTGAGGACGCTGGAGGACGAGAACACGAAGCTGAAGCGGCTCCTGGCTGACGCCATGCTGGACAATGCGGCGTTGAAGGACCTTTTGGGAAAGAAGTGGTGACGCCCGCGGCCAAGCGGAAGGCTGTCGCGCATCTCGTGGATGCCCACGGGATGAGCGAACGGCGGGCGTGTAAAGCCATCGGCTGCTGCCGCATGACCATGAGATATCGGACGACCCGAGCGGATGATGCCGGCGTTCGCCAGCGCATGAAGGCGATCGCCCAGGAGCGCCGCCGCTTCGGCTATCGGCGCCTGCATGTTCTGCTCAAGCGGGAGGGCTTTGCGATCAACCACAAGAAGCTATTCCGGCTGTACCGGGAAGAGAAGTTGGTGGTGCGCCGCCGTGCCGGCCGCAAGCGGGCGATCGGGACTCGGGCGCCGATGACGGTGCCGATGGCACCGAACGACCGCTGGTCACTGGACTTCGTCTCCGATCAGCTCACGGATGGCCGCCGCTTCCGCATCTTGACCGTGGTCGATGACTGTACCCGCGAGTGCTTGGCGCTGGTGGCCGATACCTCGCTCTCCGGGGCCCGGGTGGCGCGGGAGTTGGATCGGCTGGTCATGGAGCGCGGCAAGCCAAAGATGGTGGTCAGCGACAACGGCACCGAACTTACCAGCAACGCCATCCTGACCTGGGCCGATCGGAGCCGCGTCGCCTGGCATTATATCGCTCCGGGCAAACCCATGCAGAATGGCTTCATCGAAAGCTTCAACGGTCGGCTCCGGGATGAATTGCTGAACGAGACGCTGTTCACGTCGCTGGCTCAAACCCGCGTCGCGCTCGGATGCTGGCGCGCCGATTATAACTACACACGACCGCACTCACAGCTCGGATGGAAGACACCCTCCGAGTTCGCCTTTACCTGCCACCCGCGCCGGGATCTGGCGCTGCGCTATGCCGATGGCTCCGCGCCAGCTCCCGTCGCTACCACCGCCCAACTGGGCAAATCCAATGGCTTGAGCGAACTCAGAACTGGATAAAATCTGGGGGCAAGGTCACCGCCGGACGGCTTTCGAGAGGGAGCCGACTGCGCTGGATCCACGTTGATACCGCGCGAACGTTACCGATCGCTCGCTCCAGCAGGATACGAACGTCTCGCTGCGACTGGCCGACTGCGCTTCAAGGAGACGCCTGCGCGATTTCTCGCCGGCCCCGATCGATGAAACGCGGCGTTCAACAGCCCGCATCCGATGCCGATCAACCACAAACTCAAAAGAGAGGTCGAAAACGCGCTCCTTGGTTGAAATCGTTCAAGCACCTAGGATACTAATGTCACAAACAGATTTGCTTCGCATTTTCCCGTCATCCGGACGGTTTCCTGCATCACACTGCCATTTTGCGGCGAATTTCTCTGGAGTCTAATAGATGCAATACGACAGAACAGATGCCCGCATTCTTGAGATCGTGCAGAAGAACAATCGTCTGACCTCCGAGACCATCGGTGAGCTCGCAGGGCTATCTGCCACGGCATGTCAGCGGCGACTGAAACGGCTTCGTTCGGAGGGGATCATCGAGGCCGACGTATCGATAGTGTCGGCAAAGGCTGTAGGCAGGCCCATTCAAATGCTTGTTCTGGTGAGTCTCGAGAGAGAGCGGGCAGACATAATCGACAGGTTTAAAAAGGCAATCAAATCGTCCGTTGAAGTCGTCAATGGATTCTATGTTACTGGTGACGCGGACTTCGTCCTCTACATTACAGCGCGCACCATGGAAGACTACGAGCAGTTCACCCGGCGTTTCTTTTATGAAAACCCTGACATCAAAGGATTCAAGACCATGGTCGTCATGGATCGCGTCAAGGCGGGGTTTGCTATTCCGGTAGAAAGTCCTGACGAAGATTGAGATTGCCGGCGTCTCACAACATGTACTCTCGCCATCGCGCCTTTTTTAGTCGCTCCTCTGCGTAGAACGCGAGAAAGCTGCACTGCCTCTCTTGTACTCTCTAGATGTACACAGAGATGGAAGAGCGCTTGCAGTTTAGCCCTCGAAACAAATTGAGACTCCCGAGTGTCGGGTCGCGCTCCATTTTCGAGTTCTATACAAGCGATGATGCGTTAGCAAACGGACCATACTCCTCGAGCGCTGACCTGCCGCGCTGCGAAGGGCTCGCGCTAGAGCACGTGCAGGATGGGTCCGGGAGATGTCTTCCGATCACCGAGCGCAATCAATACGCACTTGGAGAGAGCGAATGAACGATAAGCGCCAGGAAGCCGATAGCCTAGGAAAGCTCGAGGTTCCTCTCCGAGCTTACTACGGCGCTCAGACTATGCGCGCGATCGATAATTTTCCGATCTCCGGAATTCCGGTCGGCCATCTCTCGCAACTGATCTACGCATTGGCGATCGTCAAGAAAGCCGCGGTTCTAGCTAATGCAAGGCTCGGCGATATTTCAGAGCCCAAGGCCAGCGCAATTGCGACTGCGTGCGATGACGTCGTCTCTGGCACTTTGGTTGCCGAGTTTCCCATTGACGTTTTTCAAGGGGGCGCTGGAACCTCCACTAACATGAACGTCAACGAAGTGATCGCAAACAGAGCACTCGAGCACCTAGGATTTCCTCGTGGCCGCTATGACGTTGTTCATCCAAACGATGACGTCAATCTCTCTCAATCAACGAATGATGTCTATCCAACTGCGATTCGACTGGCCATTTTGTTGGCCCACCGGTTGCTAGACCGAGAGCTACGCCAGCTTGCGGACGAGTTTGGGCAAAAGGGTGCCGAGTTTGCAAGCGTTATAAAGTTAGGCCGCACACAATTGCAGGACGCAGTCCCAATGACACTCGGCCAGGAGTTCACCGCGTTTGCTATCACTATGCGAGAGGACGTCGCCCGGCTCGAAGAGCTCGTCTGTCTCTTTAGAGAGGTGAATCTCGGCGGCACTGCCGTTGGTACCGGCATCAATACCAAGCCCGATTATGCGCGTATCGCTGTGGAGGAGCTTTCCAAGCTCACAGGGATTTCATTCATGCCGGCTAATAATCTGATTGAGGCATGCTGGGATACCGGCTCCTTCGTCCTATTTTCTGGCATGCTGAAGCGCACAGCCACAAAGCTCTCTAAAATTGCGAACGATCTGAGACTCTTGTCGAGCGGGCCTCGGGGAGGCTTTTCTGAAATCAATTTGCCAGCTCTGCAGCCGGGTTCTTCCATTATGCCCGGCAAAATCAACCCGGTTATTCCTGAGGTCGTGAATCAAGTTGCGTTCCAAGTGATCGGCGCGGACCTGACCGTGACTCTCGCCGCCGAGGCCGGACAGCTTCAACTCAATGTCATGGAGCCCGTCATCGCGTACAACATGCTGCAATCCTTATCTCTTCTAACTAATGCCGCTCGAGTCCTTCGCGAAAAGTGCATACGCGGTATAACCGCCAATGTGGAACGCTGCCGAGAACATCTAGAGGCAAGCACAGCCATCGTAACAGCTCTGACCCCTCTGATCGGATATGAGCGAGCGTCAGACGTGGCCAAAATAGCTCTGAAGACGGAGCGGAACGTTTGGGACGTTCTCAAGTCAGAACTGCAGCTTACACCGGAGCTGCTCGACCAGTTACGAGACCCATCCACTTTGACAAGACCATGGAAAGCGCAACAGCTCGACGTGGCGAAGAATTCATCCGATCTCCAGCACATCAGATAGACCATCTATCAGGGCCGCTGCCAGCTTCACGCCGTGTTCACGGGCAAATTCCGATAGTCTTTTGCGCAACATTAAGCCTGAGCCGAACGTCCTCCACCACCCGCTGGGAATGTGGTGCTGCACACCGAAGCCAGCGTGGGGCCAAATTCCTAAAATCGGATCAAGCACGAAAGCACCTGACAATGTGCTGTTCGCGAGAAACTGATCGGGCCGGTGCCATGCGTCGCGACCGAAAGAGCTGCGCTTATGAATGATTCCTCAAGTCCTAAGACCTTTCGCGTCGATGGCATCTTGGCACCGCTGCACAACAGCACGTTTCGGCGCATTTGGCTGGCGAGCCTATTTTCCAATCTGGGTATTCTCATTCAAGGTGTCGGTGCAGCCTGGGCGATGACGGAGATGACGTCCTCGGCCGACAAGGTTGCGCTCGTCCAGACAGCATTGATGCTGCCAGTGATGTTAATCGCAATGCCTGCCGGGGCAATTGCGGACATGTATGACCGTCGTGTCGTGGCTCTCATTGCGCTGTCGATCGCTCTTTGCGGTGCGGCCACACTGGCAGTGGTCGATTGGCGGGGCCTTACAACGCCGGATCTGTTGTTAGGGCTTTGCTTTGTGGTCGGTAGCGGAATGGCATTGATGGGGCCCGCCTGGCAATCATCCGTCAGCGAGCAGGTGCCGGCCGAAACATTGCCGGCGGCGGTGGCACTGAACGGGATCAGCTATAATATTGCACGGAGTTTTGGACCCGCGATCGGCGGCATCGTGGTTGCGGCCGCCGGCGCAGTCGCAGCTTTTGCTCTCAACGCGGTTCTTTATCTTCCGCTGATTGTGGCCCTTTTGCTGTGGAATCGTGTGGCCGAACCATCGCGGTTGCCGCGCGAGAGGCTGAGCCGCGCGATCATCTCGGGTGTACGGTACATTACAAACTCGCCGAGCATCAAGATTGTGCTGGCACGCACCATGGTAACCGGCCTGATCGGCGGTTCCATCTCGGCGCTGATGCCGCTGGTCGCTCGCGATCTCTTGCATGGCGGAGCACAAACCTACGGAATCATGCTCGGCGCGCTGGGATTCGGATCCGTGATTGGCGCGCTCTTTATCGGCGAAATGCGTAAGCGAATGAGCGGCGAGGCGGCGGTGCGCGCCTGCACTCTCTCTATGGGCGGTGCTATGGTGGCGGTTGCGCTCAGCCGCCAGTCGGCGCTGACGGCCGCCGCCTTAGTCTTGGCGGGAGCTGTATGGACGATAGCGTGGACTCTGTTCAACATTGGCGTACAGCTGTCTGCCCCCCGGTGGGTGGCGGGCCGCTCGCTTGCCGCATGGCAAACCGCGTTCTCCGGCGGGCTCGCCATCGGCAGCTGGGGCTGGGGACATCTTACCGATGTCGCAGGCGTCCAGACGGCGCTGCTCGTCTCAGCGGGACTGATGCTGATCTCACCGCTGCTTGGATTGTGGCTGCGCATGGCTCCCATTAGCGAACGCCAGCAAGACGGCGAGGCGTTGGCCGATCCAGAAGTACGGCTCCCGCTGACTTATCGGAGCGGCCCTCTGGTGGTGGAGATTGAGTATCGCGTCGCGCACGAGAACGCGCGCGCCTTCCACAATTTGATGCAAGAGGTACAGCTCTATCGACAACGCAATGGAGCCTACGGCTGGTCCATCGCACGCGACATTGCCGATCCCGAGCTGTGGACAGAGCGCTATCACTGCCCGACATGGCTCGATTATTTGCGCCAGCGCAATCGATGGACGCAGTCAGAGCGTGCGCTGGATCGCCGAGCGGTAGCTTTCCACATCGGCCCTGGCCCCGTACGCAACCGGCGCATGCTGGAGCGCCCGTTCGGATCGGTGCGTTGGAAGGAAGACGTTCCCGACCGCGGCACAGACGAAGTGTTGCCCGTCGACCGACCGCTGGCGAGAACGAACTAACGGGGAGCGAAATTGTGCCAATTGGAATTTCAATTGACCCGCCTGAACGGTCTTTTGAAGAGTGGACGGAGCACTCACGCGAACAAGCTCGCTGAAGTTCTACATGCATGTTTGATGCCACGACGCTCATCCCTTGAACTGCAGAGCGGCAATGAGCCGGTCCTCGCAGCTCGGTCGAAACCCGTGTTGATTCCTTCTTAATGCTCCGTCGGCACCCGAGCAATTAATGTCGGGATTGAGTTTGCGCTTGTCGCACTCCTTCACGACTTTCACATAGACCTTGAGGATCTCGGGCTCCGTATGGTCGAGCTTCGGCGCTGAGCCATAGAGAAGCCGACATCTGAGGGGCCGGCATAGACACCGTCGATACCCTGGACGTCGAGGATCGCCTCCGTGTTCTAGATCGCGGTCCTCGTCTCCATCATCGACAGCACTACGATATCGTTGGTCGCTATCTTTTGGTATGTGCTGGCGGTGCCGTACATGCCGACGCGGGATTAGCCCGCTGGAGCGAGCGCCTGTCGGCGGATACTTCGAATATGAGACGAGGCTCCTACGCGAAAGGCGTCACGGTCCAGCACCTTTCCGGTGATGCCGGGCTCATTCCAAGGCGCCCTACCATCGGAGTTACAGGATGACGCTCTATGCCTTGGAGGCACAACACCATGGAGAGATAGTCTTGCACGCCACGTTGCAGGTCGACCGTCACGCTATCGAAGCCGCATTGGGCGATCACCTCGGCGGAGACGCAGGAGGGTATCGCGAGCCAGGCATTCACCACCGCTTTGCGGATGACGCATTTGTTTGACTTTGTTTCCCATGACGTACTTTGCCTTTGCTGCCTTGCTCTCGCGAGGGCCACTCGCAACGAGCGATCCGCAAAGCCAGGAAGGAATGTCGCCTACGCGGCCTGCCAGAGGTCCCTCCTTGGGACGTTTCCTCCTGACTGCTAGCGAAGCGTAAAGGCGTCATCCTAGGTGGGTCTGAAGGAAGCGTGGAGAGGCCCGATGGACAAAACCGGATAACGAGGGCCTACCCAGCCGGAGGAGCGAGCCAAGATCGCAAAGTCCACAGTCATCAAGCGGTTGGGGTGGTAAATCCGGGGGGCGTGTAGGGAGGCGGTCTCGGGATATCTCCGGTGTGTCCGGGAGACAGGACTGAGCGGGCGCGCAACTTTCGTGATCGCGACGGAAGTCAGCGGGCGGCATAGTAGGCGGAAGGAGCTTCGCTGAAGGCCCGAACGCCGGAAGACCTCGAGACAGCCATGCGGCTGATATCCAGGTTCACTGGCCTTTGGAGCGGCGGGAAAGGGTGAAGCCCGGACGGCGCCGCTCGCGTGGCGGTGGAAGTCATCTACTCAGCTTGATGGCCGAAGAAGTTAACGAAGCACAAGGCGCAATCGCGAGGTGGAGTCTGAAGAACGCGTGGAACCACGTCTTCATCCTAGTAGTCAAATCGGCCATATTGTCGCGCCGAAGAGAGTGGGAACCTGATC
The DNA here is from genome assembly GCF_044909005.1 of Bradyrhizobium sp. USDA 223. Lineage (NCBI taxonomy): Bacteria > Pseudomonadati > Pseudomonadota > Alphaproteobacteria > Hyphomicrobiales > Nitrobacteraceae > Bradyrhizobium > Bradyrhizobium sp. USDA 223. The sequence goes on along the minus strand of NZ_JBIYDR010000001.1, from coordinate 295,676 downwards.
TTTATTGGCATTAGGGAGAATGCGGCTGATTAGCATGAGGTCAGCTCGTTGGATTGGACACCGGCGACGCCCGCGGAGTGATCCCGCCACCGCTCAGGAACACTCCGCTGGCATCGAGAGGTGCTACGTGCCAACAGCGCTTCCCAAAATATTGATTCCAGTTTCCTCACCAAAGTAGGTAGGCGTCGATCTATTGTTCATGCTGTACCATCAGTGAGTAAATCGCCGCGCGGTAGGACACAGCTCATCACGATAGGACAAGGTTCAGCAATGACAAGAGCAGCTAGTCCGCTGCCCTTTAAAAGCATGTCATGGAACTCATCGAAACGCGCCTTGTCACCGACGGTGAACTGCAAGTCAACAACATCACGCGCCATCATGTCACAAGATATTACCGCAATCAGATTACCATCAGCGGTCACTACGAGCAGCTTAAACGTATTGTGGAGCCTCCAAATCGGAGTGCGCCCTTGCTACCTTGTTCAGAGTCGGCCGGTGAAGGGCGCGTCCCATTTTCGGGTTTCATTGCGTTGCGGGTTAGAGATTACGCGTGGCATCAACCAATGTCTCAGCAGCGTCCAGAAGACATTCAAATACATTTTATCCCACGACACGTGGAAGAGCTTGATCCTCGACCTGCGAGATGATGGCCGCGTGTATATGCGATATCATCAATACAAGGTACCGAAACGATTGGGAGGATATTTTCCCGGCCGCACGTCGAGGCTCCCTACTGGTTGGACGATTTGGGCCGAAGGATGAGATCGGAGGACATGCAATGCTGGTTACTGCCGGAGAGCGCGAGGGATACAAAGCACAGTCCCCCTATACGGCCGAACACGGGCGGTGGCGGCTTGCTGCCGCTGTCCAGAGGAATGGCCGGAATGCGATTGATGCTAGAGCAGACGTGGCTCAGGACATTTGCATGTGCGAGCGGGTGCACTCCCGGACGGCAAACGGTGTTGCTCGTCCATTTCTCGCATGATCGAATGCAGTCTATCAGTGAAAGCACGGTCGGTCTCTGCATCACGACCAAGCTAGCGCAGGTGACCCCGTGAGCAACTCGGCGTAGTGCTCGCTAGGCTGCCGATGCTGTCCACCTCAGCTCGCCTACAATAGTTCTTCTTTGGTCGTGGGTGGCCCCAGTTCCAAGTCCGCCGAGAGCGCACTGCTCGTTTCACTGAGTGTGTGGAGATCGTGCTGCTTCGAAGACATACTCGAGCCCATAGTAGAAGCAGCTTAGAAATCTCCTCAGCTCATGCCCATGCGCGCTAACCGGAGTTCGAGGGCACCGATCTGACGGGCTTTGACGATAGCACCGGTGGCGCATCTCTGACGAGAAATTGAACACTGGCGACATGGCCGCGCTGTTCTGTTTGGTAAAGAGACTGATCTGATGCACTTTGGGGAGAGACTTACGTACTTGTCACAGAACTGGCGCCTAGCTTGAGAGTGTCCGTGCTGGGTATTGGATGTGCTCCGTTGAACGCGCAGGATATGACAGCTGCGGCACTCGGCGAGCGCATTTGTGTTGAATTCGCAGGACGTGGGTGCGCTGCCGAGTGGCTGCTAGATCGGACTTGTGCCAAGTCCCATGGCGCGAGCACGCCCTCTATGGTCCCGCTGCCCAACGCGCGCCTTCGCGAGATGCCGGGCCGGCTCCGGAATCAGCAATCTACCCCCTGTCAAGAAGCGCGGAGCTCACGGATTGGCGCTTCTCGCAAACTCTGGATCGCGTGCGCGTGCTTCTGCTTGAATGCAAACGCCAATAGAACTGACCAGGTGTTTCGGACGCGACGTTGTGGCTTAAAAGGCCGTCAGCATTCCGCCGCGTCGTCGCTGGCAGAAATCCTGGTCCGTGCTCGATAATCCAAAGTTGGAAGGACGTCATGCCACTTCGCAACCCACCTCCCCTCGTCTTTGGCGAGATTAAAATAAGCGTATCCTATTACTGCAATCTTCGTTGCGAACACTGCTATGTTCCCGAACAGCATAGAGCTCGATACAAGAGACGTCTGGAGCCACCACAATTGACTATGAAGGAAATCACTAATTTTGTGGACGTTCTCGTTGAAAGATATAGCTTGAAAAAGGTCATCGTAACCGGTGGCGAGCCGCTTCTCAAAATCGTGTTTCCCCGCTCTGCAACCCTGATGGCCCATGCTGCAAACAAGCGGGGCCTTCACGTCCAGTTAAATACTGGGGGACTTGGCCAAATTCCGATCCGTGATGTTGCGTCGCTCTTCGACGATCGCGAGAAGCTCAGTTTCCAATTCAACTTTGATGCTGCAAGCGCGGAGCCGGCTGACCGCTTTCGGACCAAGCGGGGAGCTCACAAATCGGCACTCCGGCAGATGGCCGAGGCAGTCAATTGCGGGGCCTTGGTAAAGGCTAGGATGATCGCTAGTCGGCATAACATCCATGAGGCGCCGAACGCCTATCGCATATTGTCGTCGATCGGCGTCGACTCTTTCAGAATTATGCCGATGTTCGCCGCAGGTATCGCTATCGACGACGAAAACACACATTCGAACTCGGCTGAGGAGATTAAAGAACTTCAGGCGACTCTAATCGCAATGGCTGCACAGACGTCGACACGCCTCGAGCTGCCGATTCCAATTCTCGTTGGCACGGCAGAACCGCGGCCGAACGTTAGATTCACCGAATGCAACTGTTGCCTCGCTTCGGGCTATCTCTCTACAAATGGCGACCTCTACCCCTGTTCCTACGCGATCGGTGATCCTGACAGCCATAAGTTTGTTGTCGGAAACGTCCGGTATCCGGGGTTTGACCTTGAAACTGCTTGGCGAAGAGCTCTTAAGAGATACCAGTCGAACAGCGGCTGCGCTCACTGTCCAATGCAGATAGTCCTTCTCAATAACATTGAGAGCCGTGCGGTTGCTTGCGCATAATCAAGAGAAAGGCCGTTCGCCATATCCCGTGACCTCAGCAGGAGATAACTCTGCGTGGTGCGATACCCCCCTAGACTCCGTGAGCGTCACGAGAGGATCACCGTGCTCTGCCTTGACTTGCTCGGAACGCTTTGGATCGGCCGATCGAGGTGATTGATGCTGCCTTGCATGATGATAGGGTGATCGCGGGTTCGAGCGCGCAACGGGGACCTCGGAATGACCAGAGAGTCGCAGCTAAGGGAGAAGCTTCGGACAGATCGGCGACCTTGTTGATCGGCCTTCGTCGCCCACGAGCTGGGTGGCTAGACTGTGGCGCAGGAGATCTGCCCTCAAACGCGACCGAGCTCGATCCCGCCATGCTGCAATCGCTTCCGCACGATCCTCGGAACAGACGACCCGTACTTGAATGGTCCAATGGCCGCGTGACGGGCAGGAACAGATAACTGACTATCGACCTTCGGTCGAGCTTGCAGAATGTAGCCGGCGAGCGCGGCGCTGGTCTCCTCGATGAGCCGGGCGCTCAATCATGCTTGCCCTTGGTGCGCCGGACAAAAACCCCCTCAGCTCGCCAGTCAGTATCCCGGAGCTGAAGAGCGCGTAGCTCGCCGTTGCGAACGCATGTGGTGGCGAGCAACAACAGGATAGCTCGATCGCGAAGGTCATCCGGCGTCGCCTTTGCCGATCGCATTGATGACGCCGCAAACATCATCTCACGCAAGCCGGGGCGGTAAGTGGGCCAGTCGCCACCTGGCGTTTTCTTGGAACGGCGGGAGCCAGATCCACTTCGTGGTGGCCACTCCGATACAGAAAGCGAATAAACGTCCAGTTGTGAGAGATCGCCGCGATGCGAGTGCCGGAAGAGCCGAGTGCGACAGCCGACACTCGATAGCAGCGCCGGCTGCCTCCATGGCCAGCGCCGGCGGTTCATTAACCAGGGCCAGCGTTAGGCCTGCATGCGTCAGGTCGACGCGGCAAGCGTGGTCGCGCGAGCTGTCTGACTTCGCGACCGAAGGGCCCAATCCCGAGTCCATGTATTGGGTGAGGTCTCAAGAAATTGAACAATGACACCGGTTAGCCCAACGGCGATCAAGCCCCGGGGCAAAAAGGGTAAAGAAGGCTACTTCATTGACAAGCTGGGCAATGAGGTCACAGGACCAACCGAAGTCACACGTCGTAAGCCAACCAATGAGAAAGCCTCCTTCCCTTTTTCGGCCAGTACCCGTCCAATGAACGCTTGTTCGGTTTTAAAGACGCGGCCGTGAACGCCACCGCGATCTCGCCCAAGTTAAACTCGAAGAGGTGATTGCCGCGGCCCGCCCGACTGGCAGTAGAAGTCCCGCTTCGGCGTCGTGCGGATGAGAATCTCGATTTGCCTGTTATTCAGTCCAAACCGCGGATAGGTGGCGGTGATCTGCGGCTAGATGGCGCGATCGTTCGGCAACATACGCGTCGGCCAGCTCTCGATGGCGGCGGGAGCGATGGTAAAGCCCTCGATCTCGGCCAACGACTGGGCCGCAAAGATTACGCAAGCGTGCATTCTTCGAAAGCGTCTTCAGCCATTCACGGAGCTTGTCGGAGAATCAGCGGTCGTCCAGGGCGAGGCAGCCCTCCGATAACGAGAAACGTTGGATGGCTGGTCAAAGCGATCGTCAATGCGATGAAAGAGACCGGCCACGACTACCAGCGTGACGGGTGTTCCGATCAACCGGTTGGTTCCCAAGACCTGAACGGATGATTCCCCGAGCCGCTCGGAATCACCCCTGGTTGGAGCGTGAGACAGTCGAGAAAGGCTCCGTTAGAGTTCGTATGCATCAGCTTCACCACTTTGTATTCTTTTGGCTCTTTCAAGAGGCCATCCAGCATGCTGCACCGCGACGACTTTGCGAAGTCGGCGAACTCTCGTCACTTCGACAGGCACTTCGGCGCCCATCCGACCGGCGCGGCCTGCCCACCCGCTGTACGCTTACCGACTCGTTTGATCGCCGCATGTAAATGCCGCGTTGGTTGAGGTCGCCAAACGAGGCTGAAAACGCATGATAATTGATTGTTCACGGCGCGTCCCATGGCGATTTCGGTTTCCGCTTTTCGGGAGACGTATTTTATGGTGTCGAACGGCACTCTTCGGAACACACGTCCTCACCCCTGTCGGTGGAAAACGCCTGGAGAGAGCATTGCACGAGGTCCCCTTTTGCTGCATTCACGGTAGGCGCCGCGTCTAGCCACTTCAGCCCCAGCTCGGCCAATTCGATTGCTCGCTCCCTCTCTACCAGCCTCATGGTAATACTGTGCGATCGCCCCATAGGACAGGTACTTCGCACCCTCGCCGCCTTGCGGCGGTTTCGCCGCCAGGATGTGTTCGGACAGCTCCTGGCCCATCGCAAAGCGCTCGGCACGCGGGAAATCGGAGTAGTCCTTCGCCGGATCGAACAGCTTGCGAATCGCCACGCTCATCCAGACCACGGATTTCTTGTCGATTGCGTCGCGAACCAATCGGCGCAAGACGGGTAGGCCAGCCGGCATATCGCGCATCTTGTGAAGCAGCAATTCCGCTTGAAGCCCACGGAAGGTAACCTCGTCCGGCATCGCCGCAAGGGCCTCCTCGACCGCCGAAAGCGCCATCGGCCAATCCATACGCTTCATGGCCGATCTAATTCTGGCGAGGATTGGCTCAATCAGCGCTCGCTTCTGCGATACCTCGCGCATTCTGCGTCGATTCCATTTGATCCGCTCCACATCCAGAGCCGTCGCTTCTTCGCTGTTCAACCAGCATCCGTCCAGAACCTTAGGACGCCATCGAGCTGTATTGAATGACAGATAAAGGCGATCTTGCCGCCGCGGTCGACAACAAAAGAGGTGGGATTTCCGACGGAGGAGCTGGGCTCTATCCAATGCTTGTTCATTTCGCCTGGTGGCGCCAATGAACCGACGCCCAGCCCGTTCTCCAAGTGAACTTTACTTGCACTCTCACTCGAACTGATCATCCCTCAACTCTATCCGTTGGCTCTGCGACGTGAGCTTGCAACTCGCAGGCCAACTAGCTCTCACTGGGGATACTCAGTTTTCCCACTCGAACACGTCAGCTTTGCGACGGTTGTCACGCGCCTGACAAGCTGCTTTACCTTCCTAGGCCGCGTCACGAGTGGAAAACGCGTTGCTGATGTGCCCGTCCAGACGACTGAGAGGGAAATAAGGCCAACACTAAGGTTGGCTTTCACCAATCCAATCCGCATCTTCATCAGTTTTCAAGAGACAATCCGGGCGCTCGGGCTCGCAAGCTCAACTGACCGACCATCGCTCGTACGCCTTCGGTCCAGTGGGATCACTGATTTCCAATTCGGCTCCTTGAGGGCCAGAGGATTATGAACCAACCAAGGGCCGTGAGCTGCGACGGAACATTGAGGCTAGGCTACCTGATACGCTGCGGGATATGTCCATTCTTTGCCGGCCATTGCTCGACAATCAGACCCGACCCGTACTGCACGAGGAACGCCCACCCGAAATCTAAAGCATTGAGTCCCCGATGTGCGCGCGAGCAGTGCTATGATCGCCTAACTAAGTGCGCTGGCTAATCCGACCACCGGCACAATGATCCACGACGGTAATGACAGCCAGGGCGAATGCAAGATCAGCACGAATTCGACGACGATGAATATCGCTGCCACGAGTGCCAGCACTGCTTCGGTATGCTGCCGTGCCGGCGTTTCCCAGTCAGCGAGCAGCCGAGGCGCAATGCGCAAATGCTTAGGGCTATTGCGATGACGAACGACTGTGTGACAAGGCTCATTCGAGCCAACCCTTTGACATCGCTAGCTGAGATGCGCGCGCGCAACGACCGTAATGCACACGAGGATCCGATACGTGTTGCAGAAGCTGGTGCAATCCTCCAGAATTGCCTAGCTGCATAGAAGTCTTCAGAGTGACTGCACAGCTATTGACTGACGTCTGCGGCGCCGAGCTGCACCAGTAGGCGATCTTGACTTTGGTCGCGTTTAATCAAGCACACCACCGCCTTGACTGCGCCGAAAATGACGATCTTCGTCGCTTCTGGCGTTGCGACACTCGCCCTCCTTCATTGCGGTCGCAGGCGATAAAGACTGATACATAGCGACTCGCTCTTCGTAAATTTTGGTGCCATGCCCTCGCCGGCCATGCAGGCTTAAAATTCCGGCTCCTATTATCTCCTCATCAGATCAAGGAGCACTCTCGATTCCTGGCTGAATTTTCCGGCCCCCTCGCCTGAGCTCAGCGAACTGTCGGCGCATGACAAACAGTGCAATCATTCCGCCGCCCAGCTCGGCGATGGCTTGACTGGCCAACACCCCGCTGAAGCCAGACATGACAGGGAACCACAGTACCGCCGGTATGAAGAGATATCCTTGTCTCGCGAAAGACACGACCGCGCTGAGGCGTACTCTCCCGAGCGACTGAAGCATCGTCGTCACGAAACTCTGAACACCGTAAAGTCCAAAAAACAGATGAAAGACGATGCAGCTCGAGACGGCAATTTCCGTGACCTTATCGCTGTCGCTGAACAGCCTGACCAAAGGCCGGACAAAAACCATAACGGTCGCGGAATACGCAAAGGAAAGCGCAACCGTGATGGAGAGCATGAACTTCGCAACCTTCAGTACACGGGCAAAGTCGCGAGCGCCCCAGCCGAACCCCAGAACAGCTTGAGACCCGATACAAAAGCCGGTGATAGGCAGCGCGCCGATGCTTAAGATTCTTACAGCGATTCCAACCGCTGCGATGAACTCGTCACCGAACCGAGCAGCAGCTCCGTACAAGAACATAGCAGCAAGAGCGGATAACACGCTCGTCATTGTCGCCGGAGCACCAATGAACGCGAGCTGCCTGATGCGATCTACTCGCAACGAGACCCGAGATATCCTGACGAGGACGATCCCGCGCCGCTTGGCAAAATATCTGATGTAGAGGCTGATGGCAGCGATCTGAGATAGCAACGTTGCTAGGGCTGCGCCTCGCACGCCCAGGTCCAGTAGGAAGATGAAAATGGGATCAAGCAAGGCGTTCAATGTGAAAGCACTCAGCATCGTCCACATGCTGAATCGTGTGTTGCCTTCGGCTCTGGCAATAAAGCCGCTGACTATGTTTAGGAGCATCACGGTAGACCCCAGCAAGAGGGTCGTAGCGTAATCGAGCGCGATGGGCAGAATGGTTGGAGTTGCCCCGAGTGCGACGAAGGTGCCTCGCAGGCCTAAAAGCAGCGCGACGGTCATAATGATACCGATTGGAGCGGCGAGCGCAAGCGCGGTACTCGCACCTCGACTCGCCTGCACCTCCTTACCAGCACCAAGATGACGAGATATGAAGGAGGCGGTTCCAACACCGATCCCCTCGCCCGCCGCCGCGAGAAAGACCACGATCGGCATGGTCATGCTGACAGCTGCGATCGCTTGCGCGCCAAGTGCCCCAACAAAGATTGTGTTGAGGAGCTGCTGTAATGCGTTGATCGACAAGCCGATAACAGAAGGAATGGCGAGCCGCATGAGAAGGCTCGGAAGGTTTGGGTCCGATAGATCGATGTGCTGGTTCTTCTTGGGCATCGTATCGCGACCGCTATCGACGGCGACCTCCGCATGGCGCTCATTCATGGCTCAACTAACGACTGCCCAAGCTCTGAGATGTATTGAAATCGTCAAACAGCCGACCTAGGTCGAGCTGAGGCTATCAATTCAGGGCGAGTAGTTGCCGACAAGGCCTCCAAACGCACCAGAGAAGGCGGCAAGCAACACATCAAAGTCCCGACAATGCGCTGATCTTGCTGCAATGGTGAGGAGACTCGCTGTTGCTTCCCGGTCAATCTCAGGATGGTACCGGGCCTGATCTTCCCGCAGGAACCGACAGTTCGCATCCCTCCTGCAACCTTCGAGACTTGCATTTTCAGGCTCTCTCGCGGTTACTTTCGCGAAGCTCGTGCCGCGCGATGACGTTTCGCCGAGACGCAAATTGAATTGGCGGCTCTGCCCGATCATGAATAACGTACGGGAAGCTGGTAACGATGAATCGAGCGGTATGTACGTTGATGCTTCCAAAAATTGCGATGACCGCCGTCGCCCGATCGAAGCCCCGCTCCTCCCCATAAACGACAACCGTCCCGTGAGCACCTTGTTGGGGTAAGGTCCTTGCAAGGGCATCAGATCTTAAGCGTAGCGCCTCATATGTAACTTCGTCTGCGCCGTGCCTTAGCGCGCCCCTCTTCGGATCCGATCCTACAAGCCGATCAATGGCCGTGATCGGGCTAACCGGTTGACGTTCCACTGGTTGATCTTCCCTGATTGGTTTTCCGTAGGCACGCGCCCGCGATTCGTCGCCTTCTGCGGCGCTCAAATCAGAACGCCAAAGCTCCTGATTGAGGTGCGCGTTGCGTAGCCACCCCGATTCGCAAGTCATAACGTTTCGTCGTATCCTCTTGTCGTCATTCGGTTCACTTCTGTTTTCTCGATGATCGGCAGGAACGGGGGACGCTAGGACCGCGAGTTCGCTTTGGCACCTACCGAATGTTATAGTCGACCCGCGATCGTCTGCATGGCACCCGCGATCAACGGCTATCGCGGTGGTCTTCGATGAAGCGGAAGCTCATGTCCGGGTTCCGGCGAAGATCGCGATCGACTTTTTTAAATGTCGTGCTCCATGCGCAGCCGTTCGTTCTCCTGGCGCAGGCGGGCGATCTCCGAAGCCTGGTCCGCCGACATCGGCGTCGCCTGCGTGGCGGGGCGCCACGCCGCCGATGTCGGCTCCTGCCGGAGCTTGTCAACCGCGCCGCACCACCGAGTCACGCAAACCGAGTTCCTTGGCAACAGCCCCGATCGAGCGCGCACTCAAAGCCAACTCAATGGCTTGGCGCTTGGTACTCTTCGATAAATGAACGAACGGCGAATCTCGCCGCCCGGCAGATTGTCGAAGTCGAGCAAATAGCTTTTAGGCGCAATGCAGTTGGCCGCCCGCACAGCCAGTACGGTCGGCAGCACCTCGGGTGCCTAAAAGCCTGAATGCTTGTGGAAAGTTCTTTGCGGATCAGCAGGAAAACGAGAGCCCCCACTTGCCTCGGAACTGGCCCGCCGCTACGCTTGAACGTTCGCGGCGAGATAGCCGCCTATAATCCTGTTGGTAGTCGCGATCCCGGCGCAGCAACTCCGAGGCCAGGTCGGCAGCATCCGCCTTCTTCTGGCTGGTGTACGCTTCCGCAGACCTCCAGTTAGTATCCGGCATCGCACCTTTCCCGCACCACAATCTTCAGACGCAGCGAAATGCATCCGATGATTGTGGCTCTTTCCGGTGCTTGCTTATCGTGTGCGCGCCTTGCACGCACTTAATCGATGGAGTGATCAACTTTTGCGATCGCGACGCATTCTGGACCCTGACATCCGCGCTGATCATTGTTTTGGCCAACCGCTACGTAGCAGATCGCGATAACCGTGGCCTGCTAGCCACTTGGCCCGAGCCAGATGACTTTCGAATGTGCGTCGCGCGCGATCCGGTCCAACGGTGGGGTCAAGCCCAAGCACAATTCGCGCGATTTCACGCCAATCTGCCTTCTCCGCATCCGCATCAAGAAGTCGCATGTAGGCAACAACGTGCTCCTTGTCGTATGACGTGACCTCGTCGACGCTGGGCGCCAATTCTGCGATCTTAGGCTCGGCTGGCAATGCCAGAAACTCCTACCCAGCTGAAAAGTCTACCGAAATCAGAGCAACGATAACTAATTTGAGGTCGTTTTGGTACCTACCCAATGGTCGCACGCCAACCTCCTTTTCGCGCTGAGACGGCAATCAAATATCGGCTCACATTGACCTGGTGGCATCCTGCGCTTTCACGTTTTCATCGCAGTGCATACTGGAAGCGATTGCAGATGTGCCCTGTAACTAGGTTGTCCTTGCTGTTCCTTCCTGGCGGAAGGCATGGCGTGGTGGCCGGCCGGTCGCACTCCTGAAAGGCAACAACCAGAATCGGCCAGCTGGAGAATATTCGTTTCCCTTTCGAGCCACAGTTGACATTCGTCCTATCTAATCGCCATCCCGGAAAACCCGCGCAGGTACCTCTGAGCGCTATTTCTTCTCTACCGCTAAGGGCAAGCTATTGCGCCACGAGAACGCCTAGGATTGTCAACGAGAAGACGGCACGCGCTACCGGCGCCTGCATCCCATCGTTGCCAGATTCCTCGAAGCAATTTTGGGGGACAGCAACTCCTCGGAGGGAGCTTATCGTAATAGTCTGGCTATAACCAGTGGTTTCATAATCATCGGAATGGCTGCCTCTGCGCATGAACGCTCGTGCGCTTGTGGCCTGGAATGTGCGCCGGATCCGCGTAGAGCGCGGCATTCCGCAAGAGCAATTAGCCTATGATGCCGGGATCGACCGCTCATACCTGGGGCGCATTGAGCAAAAGAAAGAGAACCCGACAGTTGATCTCCTGGACCGGATCGCCGCGACCTTGGGTATTCACTTGTCCGAATTGTTCACTGAGCCTTCCAAGGGTGCAATGCCCCCCAAGCCGATGTCCAGAGGGCGCAAGCCGGCACGGGTTGGCCGGAACAGGACGTAATTGTTGAGAGAGCCAATACTTCAGCTAACGGTGGGAGGAAGCGAGCCGGAGCGGCCCACGTGCTTCATCGAGTTGCAGCCGACGCTTCCGATCTCCTGCTCCGGCCGATGTCGCCCCAGCAGGGCTCCGCTTAGCGCCCCTAAGCGGCCTGTTTAAGGCCGAGCATTTTCGAAATGACGGCTTGCGCCGCTCGCGTAAACGTACCGACGATCGCTTGAACCCGAGGTTTTCGAAGATCCTGTTTGGAGCTGTGGTCGGTTTGCCGCAGGGTTCGGGTGATCGCAAGGCCCTAACGGAGAAACTCCGCACGGGCATGGAGGGACTTGCTCCCCTGATGCGCAAGAGCATCGGCGCAGATCGGTGCTGACGAACAGGGGATGAACAGTAAGGTACTAAGACCAGGGGACTCATCCTAAGAAAAAGGAACGCCCTGAGCGTCGGGAAGATCGTACCGGAAGCGCCTGCTGCAATCGCGGCGATGAGATTTGCGAGAGACCAGATGATCGTTGATCCACTCCTTTGTTTCCCGGGAACAGCAGATTAGATTCATAAGAGGCTCGGCGGGGCCGCTTGCTGCGTGTGCCTGCACAAGGCACGAATTTCCTCCGTCTGCATAAGCTCAGCGTCGCTCGCGCACAGACCCCTCCTGGGCGACGGAAGCCACGAGCGTGCCGTCGCGCTTAAAGATCAGCCCACGGGCGAGACCACGTCCGCTCTGCGCGCTTGGCGAATCCTTGGCGTAAAGTAGCCAATCGTCGGCACGGAAAGGACGATGAAACCACATCGCATGGTCAAGACTTCCGGACAAGATGTGTCCATCAAACAGTGTGCGCCCGTAGCGGGTCATCACGGCATCTAGCAGCGACAAATCCGAGGCATAGGCCAGTGCGCATATGTGCAGCACTGGATCGTCGGGAAGCTTTTTCGCCGCTTTCATCCACATGTGCAGCCTTCCGTTCTCGATTCTTTGGCCGACATACCTGCCGATCTCAACGGGACGAAGCTCGACCGGACGATCGGGTTCATAGTAGCAGCGCACAATTTCCGGTAGATCGGCATATAGGGGCAGCTTCGACAACTTTTCGGCTGCGAAATGTTCGGGCGCTAACACCGCAGGCATTTTATCCTGGTGTTCGAACGCCCCTTCCTCGCCCTTGTGGAAGGAGAGCATGATCGAAAAAATTGCGCTACCGTGCTGCGTCGCCGTGACGCGCCGTGTCGAATAGCTTTTGCCATCGCGTAGGCGCTCGACCGTGTAGATCAAGGGTACCTGAGGATCCCCGGTGTGGAGGAAGTAGCAATGCAACGAATTCGGCAGCCTGGCTTCGACTGTGCGACATGCTGCAAATATCGCCTGACCGATGATTAGGCCGCCAAATACCCGTTGCTCGCCGACGTTTGGGCTCTTACCGAGAAATGAGTCAACCCCGATTGATTCAAGGTCGAGAATAGCTGCAAGTCCGATCCGACTTTTTTGCATTCAAGAACTCTTAGCGTGTCCAGCGTAGTCGCTGGAGCGGTACGATCATGGGTTTCGGGGGCTTCGAGAGATGAAGCATCCCTGCACCCCGTTTCGGAGTCCGGTGTTCTGACTGCTTCTCCGCCTTCAGCACACCGTACAAGCGACAATTCACATGACGGAACTTTCGACAGCCTCACCGCTTATGACGATCATTAAGGCTGGTGCAATCGGCGTGCCGCTCCGCGCATCACGTGACGAGATGCACAATGAGGACGTTCTTGTCGCGTCAACATTGGTAGCGCTTTGAACGTTTGGTTTCGGACACGTTGTGAAGCAAACAGCTGGGATGCGATTGGCTTACGTAAAATACGATGCGAAGCCCGATTTGAGCTGCTTCCTAGAGACACACGTCGCTGCCGCAACGGCTCAAGGACGTCCTGACCTTCTAGAAAGAAGCGAACGGCGGTTCAAGCCGACTTTTCTCGACCGAGCTGACACAGCACATGGCTGAGTGTCTGCGGTGATGACGAAGCCCTCGATGTACGTGAAGATGTGGCGTTCAGCATCATTGCGGATTGCATATTGGCGGTGATGGACCAGTTCGCCCTTGAGCCTGACGAAGGAGCTTTCCACCGAGTATTGTCGTAGCACGCGGCTCTGCGGCTCGTCTAATGCCGGAAGCCAGCGGCCTACGGCGCTTGGCGCTACCGGTTGAAGTCTCTTGGATGGCGCGATCGGAGTGACGGAGCATCGGACTTTTGTTCTTGATCGCCCATCCTCAATGAGTCGAGCGGCAATTCGGCGCGCATATGCTACAGATCTGCAAGCCTGCCCTTTAGAGAGCTTAAACTGCTTCGCCTGCGCCCCACGCGTCTGCCTCGCTACGAGAACGGCGAAAGGGCCCACCGCGCTGTCTGTTGAAGCGCAAGCGCGCGATCAGCCGGGATGGTCCCCGGATGAAGGCCGCAATTGGAGTGCTCCCCACATCTCAGGTTAGTAAGATTTGCGCTCGGCGGCGGATCTATGCGGACGTTGCCTCCGATCTTTGCATGTCGGCAAGAACCGCTAATAGGCGGCAAACTGGCAGCCGATTAGGTGCGAGGAACGGTCCGCCTCCTGCTCAGTGCAGCACCGTGAGCCCATTCTTGACGACCGTAACCTGACGCTCTCGCACGAAAGCTTCGAACGAGATCGAATTACTGTCCTTCCAAAGATTGATGGTAACAACTTCTCCCGGGAACACCGGCGCCGAAAAGCGGGCGCGGTGACGATGAAAGGCAGACGGATCGTAGTCGGCGTAGGTCTGCAGGACTGCTCTGCAGGTCAACCCATACGTGCACATTCCGTGCAGAATGGGCCTCGGAAACCCGGCCCGACAGGCGAACTCCGGATCACTATGCAAGGGGTTTCGGTCACCAGAAAGACGATAGATAAGGGCCTGGTCAGGTCGGGTAGGGATATCGAGGGATCTATCTGGTGGTCGGCGGGGCACTTGATGTGGCTCGGGCATCCCCTCCGATGGCCCGCCAAAGCCGCCGTCCCCCCTCGCGAAGGTCGATGAAACGATTGTGACGATCTTGTCGCCGCCCCTCTCCCTGACAACAACCTCGTTCTGAATGATCGCTCCTTTCTCCTTACCTTTGTCATAAATTCCCCTCACACGCGCATCCGCAGTCACGTTCGCCGTGACCGGCATTGATTTGTGAAAGGTGATGTCCCGCTCGCCGTCAACAACCATCACACGATTGAGATCAATCACTCCGGGGCGTGCGCCCCAAACGCAGACGGAAGCAAACGTCGGCATCACCTTTAAGGGCTTCGAAGTTGCAAATGCTTCGTTGACAAATTGCAGCTCCTTCTCATTTAGAGGATCTGAGCCCATGCCCACTCCAAGCGCATACAGCAGCACCTCCCTGTCTGTCCAGGAATAGGGAGCCCCACAAGTCTTTAAATTCAGTGCAGCGGGATAGTTGATCGGCATCCGAGCCTTTCTACCGTTGAGACCAAGGTGCCGCCCGGTGCTCAACTTGAATGCGCTTCGTGGGGCGGCGCGCGTACCGAAGGCGCTCCATGTTCGTCGCGCTGGAGCGCGTGCGGCAGATCTCATTGTTGGGGCAGATCATCAAGCCAGCAGGCTGTCGCAACGTGCGGTCGAGAAAAGATCTTACCGATTTTCTCGGGAACTTTATTCTGGTGGTATCGCATATACACGCGACCATCTTGTCCTAAGTCCAATATCTCAATTTTTCCTGTGTAATGGGACATGATATATTTAAATGTCTTCTCAATTCCGCTCAGACGTTGGTTGATGCCGCGCACAATTTCTAGTCCGCGCCCCAGTGCGACTTGGAAGTGCGAGGCGCCCTTCACCGGCCTCGCTTGGAATAAGTAGTAGGGCCGCACTCCGATTTCGTGGCATTTGGCAAATGTCGCGGACAATATCTTGGGATCATCGTTGACTTTGGCGAGAAGCACGGACTGATTAAGAAATTGCACGCCCTGTGCTCGCAAAGCGCGCACTTTGCGCTCCGCGCCGGCTGAAATCTCACCTACGTGATCGAAATGCGCGACGATGATTGGAGATTTACCCGCCTTGTGGATACGCTGGAATAGCGCCGGCAGGGCGGAGTCATCAAAACGCTTTGGCGCATAGGCCAGCATTTTTGTACCAAATCTGATCGACTTCAAATGCTCTATTGGCAGCAGATGGTCGACGATCTTGTTCAGATTGGACGTGCTGAGCACGAACGGGTCACCTCCCGAAAGGAGTACGTTCGTCATCTCAGGATGGCGAGCAATATATTGCGCGACCCGGCCGAAGTCGGGTGCGATTTCATCCGAAACTTTCCCCACAATGCGCTTTCGAAAGCAGTAACGGCAATATGAACCGCAGCGTTCCGTGACCAGTAACAAGCCGGTTTCGGCGTACTTGTGCTGGAGTCCCGGCACGACCGTGTTGTCGTGCTCGCCGCTCGTATCCAAGGTGCCTGAGCTGTCGAACTCTCGGATTGAGGGCTCGACAATGTACTTCAGCTGATCGTAGTACCCGCTCTTGACGATCTGTTCGCGATAGGACTTTGTGACATGATAAGGTGTGATGTTGTTAACTTGCAGTTCACTCTCGCTCACGACGCGAGATTCTTCGATGAACTTTAACTCCTGTGCTCTGCAATCCAGCTGACTAGCTGTGGTTTCCATTGCGCACCTCGCCCGCGCTTATCAGACGCGTTTCAGATTCAATGCGATCTTCCTCGTCTACAATACAGCGCCATTAGTGGATCGATACCTACCGAGTGTGGTGAGGCCCGCAGCGACCTAAGTTGCGGTCAAAGAGCGTGTTCAGATCGAACTGCATTGCAATGGGATGACCCGAATCGGGCGAACCATGACTATATCTTGGCGAGCATGGCCAATAGGAAGGCTCTTCCGATTTAGATGATCTGGGCGGTTTGAGGAGGGCACGGCAAAGCAGCTTTGCCAATCGGGCGCTGCGACGTTCTCCCGACACCGAGATTAGCTCCTGCAACTGCGGCCTCCGATCGCCAAACGTCTGCTTCGCCCGCACAGTGCGTAAGCCGGCAAGTCGATGCTCTCGCGGCTCTACTCCGCCGAGGAGATCCCTCGAGTAAACCGCGCGGGTCAGCGACTGGCATCGTCCTGAAGTCGCTGAGCGCCGGAAAGCGTGGCACAATGCGGAGAATTTTGGTCGCCGGTTGAGTTTCTTTCGATGAGACCTGACGACAACCGTGACAGCCGGCGCTTCGCCCCCGGGCCGGTGTCGGCGCATGCGCCATGGCCATGCGTCGAACGGCCATACTAAGAAGACGACCACGGTCCTTGGGACCTCATCTGCGAAGGGCTTGATTGTGCCTCGTGCTAGACGCGCGGGTCAACCCGAGTGGTTCTCGACCCACGGCCAGGAAACCTTTTGTGCGAGGTGCGCCAGAGCGTCCCGGTGAGTCCTCACAGTTTACGAGCCAGGCGAACGAGGGGGCTACATACCCCATAGCCAAGCGCCGGCGTGTCCCGACTATTTCTGCCGTCCCACAGCTCGGATCTCAATCCGGCCTAGATGACATTCGCAAACCCAAGGACTTTTGCGCGGCAAGGGCGCGCTCACCGTGGTTCTACCAACACGCGGTTGCATCCTCATAACTGAAGTCAGCGCCATCCTAAACTGCGCGAGGCGCACACCTGGAACATTGGTCAATGATCAGGCCCCTGGTGCGCCGGGGCCCGCAGAGTTATTCCGCCGTGCGCGGTCGCTTTCAACTCAAATAGCGCCTCGATCATTGCCACGCTGGATGCGCTCCAGCTTTTCAGCGCCCTAGAACCGATAGACGAGGGCCGCCTCGGATTGTACTCGGCTCCGAGACGAGAATAGCACCGACTGCTGGCGCCTTCTCAGCAATTCTCCGGACAAGAAAGAAGCAGCTTGCCCGCGCCGGTTAGCGGCCCTGAGCACAAGAAGGCCCGGCTCCGGTTGATATGCCGGGCAGCAACTCGGCCGCTGCCGGAGTTGTACGAATTTCGGACCTGCTGATTGCGCTAGGCAGCTTTAGCTCGTGACTTCGGCCGTTTCATATGCGCTACGCTGGCGCCGATTGCACGCTGGTCCATGGCCAAGTAAGGATTGCCGATCTTGTTGAGGGGATACGGCTCTGTCGCGCGATTGTCCCAGATTACGACGTCGCCGGATTCCCATTTCCACCGCCGGCTGTTCCGCGGCGCGACAAGGTAGGATTGCAGCCGTTCGAACAGTTTCTGACTGGGATAGCGCTGCAGGCCTACAAAGTTCTGCACGGAACGACCAAGCGAGAGCATACGTTCGCGGGTTTCAGGATGAACACGAACGATCGGATATGTCGCTTCGTGGATTCCCGTAGATGCGGCTTCCCATGCGCACTTGTTTGCCTCGGTGGCCTGCTCTGCCGCAGTGAGATCAAATGCGGCGTAGCTCACAGCCCAAAGATTATCGGCCAACATCCGCAGGGGATTGGGAAGGTCAAGATAGGCGGCCGCCTTGCTCGACCAAGCGATGTCCGCGCCAAAAGGTGGGATCCCTGCGCCCCACAGCATTGAAATTGCTGGGCGGCCGGCACAGAAGACGACCTCGTTCTCCATTCGCTCGATATAACTGCCGGCGCAGTCAAGCAGCGTCTTCTCGACTGTCAAGCCTCCCCTTGTATCCACCATTGTCGGATTCGGTATCAGCGAGCCGAACCGTAGCAAAAAGCGTTGTTGCTGGGCATCATCGAGATGTCCCTGATCACGGAAGAAGAGAACCTTATGCTCCAGCAGCAACCGGTTGAAGGCTATGAAGACCTCGTCATGCAGGTCATCCGACAATTTGAGGTTCTTGATTTCTGCACCAAGCCGATCCGCGTGTTTGACGATGTCTGCTCGCGAAATGGCGTTATCAACGGTCATTGTGCCACTCATGACGGCGCCTCTCTCTGTGGGTTGCTTCAAACGACCCGTGTTTGATGGTCGTGTCAGGTCGGCGAACACGGCAAGGCCGTCTTGCGGACACTGATCCGAATTGTCTGACCGCGGAGGTCGCCGCGCCGACAATTAGGCGGCTGAAGTCACACACGACCAGCATCTTAGGATCTCACTCCCTTTGAGGGCGGACTCGGCAATGCCGTCCCATCGAAGACACTCGCATATACGGCCACCAGATCGATCTGCCGCCTGATCAACAGTGCAGATCATAGACGCAACACATGTCCAGTCCATGAAACGAAACCAGCTTTCTTTTCGAGCTTGCGTGACGTTCGCTTCGTCTAAGAGCTCGTGCGTGGAATCTCCTCCAACAGCGACTGGATCGCACTCACACCAACCCGGCCTCATCGGAGCGATGAAGATTGAGACTGGTTCGCGGCCTGCGCTTGCGAAAGCGGGCAGAATGGACCGCTTCACGTTATCTACCTATAGGTGTATTATAACTTTATGACTACTTCAACGGGTTCACAATTATTTGTTTGCGACCTCGAGTTGTTTTGATGGCGCGACTTGTTTCGCCGACCGATCTATTGGCTTGCTCTGATGGCTTGGACTAGCGGTAGGGCCGTACAAACCAGTAGCCTGCAACTTCCGATGTAGTTTAAACAACGGGCTCAATCCCTCGATTTTCGAAATTAGCACTCCGCACGAATGTAGGTCGTCCCGGCGATGACCTCCTTTTTGGTTCTGCCCAAAGACGTAAGATTTTCCTTACGGAGTACATGCTGTTTGGCTTCGTGGCAGTTGAGCACACCACCAGAAACAGAGCGCCGACCGCTCAGAATTATCGCTCCTCTGAGACGAAAAGGCGTCTTTGCGTTCTCAGACCGCAAGCCGCAAATTCCGGCCGGCTATTCTTGCCTCACTATGAGCCACACGACATTGAACGCCACGTCGGATTTCAGATCGTAAGCCGGGAGTCCTCTCCTTACGATCGCGGTCTCTTACTCACCTGATAATTTGCGAAGCACGTAAATGACCCCGCACGATCACCCCCACCATAAAGCCCAGCCTGAACTTTGCCGGACGCGGCTCGACGAGCGTTGAACCAGGCAATAAGCGTTGGTCTTTCAGGGGCTGTCGCTGCTCTTGCTCGCAGCCCAGCTGTCTGGAATGGATCCAGCACCGGCGCCGAGACCTTCACATAAAGTCGGACATGCACGTTTTCGTTTCAGCGGCGGCGCAGCGTCCGGAAGCAGCGCAGCCGAGACGCCGTCGAACACGAAGGGGCCTCAAGTAATTTCAAACTCGATCTGGCTTCGATACTGAAGCAGACACGCACTCATGTTCACCAGGACTGAAGCGGGCAGTGGAAGGATCGGCTCGGTGCATACGAATGAACTTACTATTATTGGCTTGTCAGTGTCATAGTTACAGCATTCGCTGGAGGGTGAGCATGCGCCGGCGCAAGGCGCCTGTGAACCCGCCGATAACTCGGGGACACCGGCTTGAGGCGAGCAGTTCGACGATGAGGAAATTTTGACCGGGCAAACTCAATCGCCGGGCGCGAGGCATGGGATGTTAGGTTGTCACCCGGCTCCAGACCTGCGAAAACGTCGCACCAGCCCAAGCTTTTCCACGAGCGCGCCGCCCAATTCCATATAGGCGTATGATCTCAGCGTTCGAACAGCTGCGTCGCATGACGTACCCGCAACTTAGATGAGGATACGTGGATACTCGTTCAGTTGTCGACAATGGGCACACTGAAGCTACATGTCTTTGGCGCAAATACGTGCGAGCATCGACCAATCGCGTGCCTTACACAGCGGCAGGAGCCGGTTGCCTGGACTCGCCGCGGCAGCGCTGATGGTCGTCTTGCGTGTTCTTTGCGCGGCGTTATGTGCGAGCCTTCCCGCCCTCACTCCTGCTCCATCACGGTCCGTGTCAAAGCGCTTCTAGCAAACTTCTTCAGCGGCATCGGCTTGCCGAACAGATAACCCTGGACGAGGTCGAACCCGAGCTCGCTCCACAATCATCAGATCGGCCCCGCTCTCGACCCCTTCCGCGACGGCGTGGGCGCCGTAGCCTTGGGCGAGCTGACTATGTGGAGCGATCTCGGCTAGGAAATCGAGGTCGCGGATCGCCTCAAAGCTGGCGATCTCAATCGTCAACCCACCCAAGGCTTGGATGCATCGGCATCCGGCGGCAGAGATCGCGGACGGCCTGCGGCTTTCTCAGATACGGTGCCGGCAGGTTGACCGATAGATCGACCAGGCTCTGCGGTTCCATAATGCCTATTCTGCAGGGCCCGCTCAATCACGAACTCGGACAAGTCGCAGAAATATGGATGGTGCCCCTCCGGAGGAAATAGGCTGACGGGATCACGCCGCAGGTCGGGTGCGCATTCGCACCATTGCCTCGGCGCCGCGGCAAACCAGAGCGCGCATCGATTTTCGACTGACCAGAGCTCAACCGTCAATCCATGCGAGGGCATCAAGGGACAGATTGCGCAGCTCAACTTGCATACTTCCGATTAAGTAGGTTGGGCCGTCGGTCCTGCGGCATACGCCCGGGTTAGTTGCTGCGCTTGTGCTGGACGCACGTCGGCGAATTCGCGATCGAATTGCCGAGAAGCAAGAGCAATCGCAAGCTCAGTGTACATTCCGCGCTATGGCGCCTTGAATGAGCTACTTGCCCTAATGCCATGACGAGCAGCCACGATCCTTACAAGCTCACGCCGCAGGCCATGGACATGGAACGGATTCCAGCCGTCGTTCAATGATGACAAGAGCAATGCGAGGATGAATGTGACTGGATCTGCACCTTTCATTACCTAAGCCGACCGCAGCAACGAAACTCTAGATCGGCGGGATTAAGCCGCCCGTGATTTCTAGGCTTGATGAAGAAGCGGTTGAGCGGATCATCGGGCGGTACGTTGATAGGCAAGCCGCCATCAAAGCGCTGAATGTAAAACTCGGATGAGCGGACTAGCTAATCGTTGGAGCGGCGAAGGGAATCGAACCCTCGTCTGTAGAAACGCCTCCTAAACCTTTACTCGCTCGGTTCACGGCATGCTAACACATTGAATTAAGATATTTTCGCCCAAAACAGAAGTTAGACGCCCATCGCATTTTGAGCGCCTTTCCCATAGCTACCTTTGTATGATCCTTTTTGGGGGGCCGGTGTCAGAAAAGACCAAATATGAGCGGGAGGTGAAACCCCTCAACGACTTCGACGTTCAGAGCGCTCTCTCCTAGAGCACAAGCAAAGCCATTGCCGGAAAGGTGGCGGAATGGCGAGACCAGAAGACAGTGGGTCTGACTATCAGGATTACCCGGTCTGACTATCAGGATTACCCCCTAGCAAAGATGGACAGCAAGGTACATTGCCGATCAGATACATCTGGCCGCGGGCCGAAAGCGCGACCTGCGAGAACTTGCTGATACCTTGGTGCGACTATCGACCGGCAGCAAATACAAGGATCCGACCGGTCACGCCGAGATTGCAGATAGATATGCCGACGAAACCTCGCTGATCGCGTACGTAATGCGTGTCGGTGACACTAGGCTGACGGACGAAAAACGCCTTGGATGCACGACAAGTCGCGCACCGCTATCTGCACATGCGTTTCGCGCTGAATGAAGGCGCCAGGGTAGAGCGGGCCACCCTCGATAAACATACCCCTCACGGTCTGAAACTTCGGCTTCGGCAAGGACTCGTACAGATAGTTGATGGCAGCGCAATCGAGCGGCCGACGAAGTTCATCGATATTTTTGGGCAATGCCTGCTTTGCTACCTCGGACACTTTCACAAGTCCGTCGTAGGCCGTTCGGATGACGTCCAAGGAGGACTGCGTGGTCAAGTCGAGGCATAGGCCCAGATCGATGACCGCCCCCACTATGGCGGGGTCTTTTATTTTCCCGTTCTTTCCGGGACAATCTCTAAGCTTCTCAGCCCATCGCATCGCTCGAAGCGGGTCGTTCTCCCAGAAGTATGCGCCTGCGCCCAACCAATCGTAGTTATTCGTGCTGGCTTCAAACGGAGAACCCCCGAGGAGCTTTTCTGCGATGGACCTGTCACAGCCGTGATAGGCAAGGACGAACCCGGTAACCGTGCGCCGCACGTCAGCCCTTCGATTTGGGGCGCTCTTCGGCCCGCGCGATGCCCAGGCGCTCGAGCATCTTCTGCGCCTCGTCCCGATTTCGGGCGGCCCGGTCCGTGAATGCCTCAATCTCGGTTCGGATCGCCTTCACCTCTTGCGGTGTGGCGTTACCGAACAGCGGCATGCTGGAGGGAATTTTGTTTGCCATATAAACATTCTAAGCAAGTTGCTCGCAATTTCCAAGCCCCTGGCGGCATATTTTTTGGAACATCGGCAAGCGCGGTCGGTTGGATTCAACCTTTGCTTTACGCCAGGGTTGCACAATTCGCGGCAGTATGCACTTAGTTTACGGAATTCGCGACAGCCACTCGCGGAAGGTAGCCGATGACCCCGCCAGCTTCGGATCCCAAAAAGGCCAGCGCCGAGACCTCGATCGTGAAAGTGCTCAACCCAGAATCGGAAGACGCCCGGCGCGTGGACATGCGACAGCTCGGGTTTAAGGGATCGGTGTCCGAGACCGCTCTCGAGCAGATCGAGCAGACGGACGCGCGCGCGCAGCGCGTTGTGACGACCGCCACCCGCTTCGCTTTCCGGTAGATTTTAGGATCCGTTAACCCCTTTTTTGTTCTGCACGGTATAAGTGTGGAATGCGCGTGATTCTAAAGGGCGTAGTGCTTACGCCGCAAGGCGCACATTCGCTGCGCCAACAGATTGCAGGCGATAGGTCTAACGCCAGCGTGGATGCTCTGCTCGACCACCTCATCGAGCTCGGGGCAAATTACGCGATTGTAGAATCCCCGTACACCGACCGTGACTATACATCCGACTATCTGAGCTTCTACGCCGGTGCCTTCAAGGCCCATGCGAGAGGCACCAAGCGCATCCATTTTTTCCGGACAGACATCAGCAAACTGTTCGAGCTTCCTCTTTCCAAGCAGGTCATCGAGCTTGAACGCCTCGCGGCCAAGGACAAGAACTATTGCGGGTTCGTGGTGATCAGGCCTATCGCGCAAGGCCCGATTGGCAGAACCGTTCTCCGCTTTCCGTCGATCGGAAAGCTTACCGTCAGGCCGGCGGCGCGTGCAGATTTCGAGTCTCACGTTCTTGGGGTTCGGGTGAAGGTAACCGGAGCACCCTTCATTCAACAGGACATGCGGCTCGGTGCTTGCGCGCAGGCCGCAATCTGGATGGCAGGACGAGCAGTCGAGACCCGGCACCGACGAACGAGCTCGTACACAATTGCGGAGATCACCAACCTAGCGATCAACCCGACGGACTCAGAACTTAGCAGATCGCTTCCTGCCGGATCCGAGGGGCTGAATCCCATGCACATGATCCGTGCGTTGCGTGGCATGGGGCACCAGCCACTCCATATGCTCTTCAAGGAGCTCGACAGCGGCCAACAGGTTGCTGCGACCATCAATGCCCCGGAAGTCATTCACCGCTACCTTGATTCGGGGTTGCCGGTTGTAATCGCCATGGCGGACATGGGTCATGCGATCTGTGCCGTGGGCTACGTCGAAGTACCTGGCAAAGCCGTCCGCGACGGAGGCACACACGCTGTTTTCGCTCGCGGATTGATCGTACACGATGATCAGAGGGGACCCTATCGAGTACTGCCTCTCAGCGTAGACGATATCGAACATCTGCCTTCAGCGCGCCTCATGAAGTGGCAGCAAAACATCCTCACGGTGGAGGAAAACGTCTCTCACATGTTCGTACCGTTGCCGTCACGCGTTTTCCTACGGGCCGAGAACGCTGACATCGTCGTGAGAGACTTTATCAAGACGACGAGCTACGTTTCTGATCAGATCGTGAAGGCCGTAGGCAATGGCAACTCCACAGCTGCGGCCAACATCCGAGCGTTCTTTGACGGATTTGCCGCAGGGCGCTGGATACAGCGGACGTACTTGACTACGGCCGCTCGCTACCGACGCCACATCAGCGCAAGCGAGATGAACGAACCGATGAAAAGCGAGATCGTTTCTCGCGCGCTTCCACACTTTATTTGGGTCACAGAACTGATCGACAGGTCGTCCAAGCAGGAGCGGCGCACCGGGGCTAGGCCTGTAGTCGGACATTTCGTCCTCAATGCAACGAGCAGCACAGACTACAACAACGATCTCTTGATCGCCCAATTTCCGCACTTCATCGTGCACCGCGACGTCAATCCGATCGCGGACAACGGAGATATCCAAGAAGTCCCCGCCGAAAGTATGGTCAGCTTCGATACGAACATCGAGTATCTCGGCCGAACCAGGACCGTTGCCTAGTGACCGCTAACGTGCTGGGCAAGCGACGATCGGCGAGACGGGCCGGCCCATGACCTGACTGACTGCTCTCTTTGAGTTAACGAGATCAAAATCGACCATTTCACAGCAGGAGCCGGTCTCTATCGCGCGGCATAATTGAGCTACCTGCATTGCTGCCGCTGCAAGAGCCGTGCACGGCACGCCGACCGGCTGATTTTCTATCATGATAGCGCCGCACTCGTCCAAAACCCCAGCTCGAACGAGAGACTGAATATTTCCGCGCTTGACTACATTCCCCTCGCCGACCCGCTCGGAAGGTTCCGCTTCCGGCCAAGCGTCGAGTGGCATTCTCGAGCCAGGAAAGGCATGCAATCGCACGTCGAAGGCCTCGTTCGCCGTCGAGCCAAGTCCGGCATCAATGAGCAGATCAAACTCTGCGGAGGCAGCGAAGCGCCGTGCATTCAAATTGTCGACGCCAACAAGCGCGACTCGCGGCTCATCTTGATCGGGTCTGGAGGTCGCCAGAAATTTGCGTTCGTTCAGAATCGTACGAAAACCAACGCGTTCAGCCCAATCTGCAGCACACCTGACCTTCGTTCGACCAATCCAGTTCGGCTGTGTAAGAAGCTGGACGCCCAAGTTCTCCCAGCAACAGATATCCGGATCGTTTAGTAACAAGCGGACTTGCGACGTGTCCCGATAGGGAAGCAAGCCCAGCGTAAAGAGCGTCGCTTGCCCCAGGTTTCCCATTCCAAGCAACCATAAATCAGCCGGGAGGGTGCGCAGTTCTGCCGATGCAGGCGACAACTGTTCCTGGGGCTGCCACAGATCATATTCGAGCATTCTTCGAGCTGCGATGGGATCAGACAGGACGGATGTTCGAAATGCAATGGCTGTCGATGCCGCACCGGCGAAAATGCCGCTGAGCTCGTTTCCCGGCGAGGTCGTGGCGACGGGCTTCGGGCCGACGATCGCTTTCCAACCGCTGGCGGACACATAGATGTGGCCCGCCCCCTTCGTGCCTACGCAAATGCGAAAGGCATGGGCGGGGGCCGGCTGCTTCCGACAACCCGCTTCAAGGAGTGCGCGCTTGAACAATCTCGGCAGCCCGTTCCCGACAACCGTCTCACATTCAGGCTGGCGTGAAAGAAAGACACCTCTTCGAAACATCTTGCTACCGCACGCCGCGATCGCGATCGCGCAGGCCTGAGCCCATGCGGTCTGCTCGACATCGTCGTCGATGATGATTTCGAGCGAGGCGCGATCGAGGGCCATTCTAGCGCCCTGCAGATCCATATCTGGAAGGACCGCCAGCAGCAGTTGGGATCCGCGGTCTGCTTCGATATTTGACGTCATGCAAACCTCCTAACCCGGAAGAGCTTTCGCCCGAGTGAGCTTAGGTCGGACCACCCATCGCCACGGCCTCTGTATTCATGGATGCCAAATTCGCCTGGCATGTAATCCCGATTGGCATAATTCGGCACGATTAGTGCGAGATGCCCGCGCTCGGGTATCATCGGATGGCTCTGATCGACATCGCTTTGGCGATATGACGCCCCTGGATGAGTATGAACGTCAGCGACTACGCTACATCCTTGCTGTTCGCAGATCCGCCACACGTCGTCCATGCGCGATCCATCGAAAATGATGATTCCTTGGAGACAATGCGGATCAACCGCGTCGTATGGCAGAAAGGAGGTGATGATTTTGGTCTCACCTTCCACTCTGCCTAAGAGGAATCCTCCGCTCTCGCGACGCCCTTGCCCGCGGACGCGCAGTTCTCGGAGAATCTCACGCCACAAGCGTTCGTCGCAGCGCAGCCGCGGCGTCGGGCGCAGTAGAGACCAAATAGTCCGGATTATTGATAAGACCATGGACTATTTCCAAAAGTGTCACGATAGTTGAGCCGGACTTCCAGGTGAGTTCTTCGAACTGGTTCGGCCAGTGGTCCCGAGCGATGCGATCGACCGGATGGTAGAGACATGCGTTCCACGGCGTGAAGGCCACCAGCACACCTGTCCTTCCCATGGGCCGCTGATCAACGCTCAATGCTGTATCGGTCCGGCCGTCCCACAATTGGGAGGTCGGTGCGAGGGCCGGATAACTTCGGCAGTCGACCCGAAGCAGAAAGCGCTTCGGTCCTTGCTCGCGCTTCGGCGCCGCAATGGTGAAATAGGCAATAGGAAACTCGAGAGCTTCTAGTCCCCACTTTCCTCGCTTCGAACCAAGTTTGAACGTGAGGCTGTCTATGTCCGCGCGGAGAGCCGCATGATCCGGGGTCATGAGGCACCTTGCGGCTTGATGCGGAACACGAGCGAAAAGGCGATCTTCTTCTCGCCTTTGGCGACTTGGCCAAGGTGGAGGTCCGGCGGCAGGACTTCTGAGCCGAGCTTCAGCTGGTACTCTGCCGGCACGCCTTCGAGGTTGAGTGCTGAAGGCGAGATCGCCCATGCAATGATCGTTTCGATCGTAACGCTTGGAGCGAAATCTCGGTGAACTTGGCGAGAGTTGTAGACCACCGTAACGGTAATCTTGCCTTTGGAGGCGACGTGAATGAGCCGGAATTCCTCCATCACGAGTTCAACAACCCGGTGCTCCTCGACGAGACACTCTTCCACATCCTCAAGGAATATCTCGGTCAGCTCGGTCCGCTTGGTGTCAAGCACGACCGCTTCGATGACCTCCTTGGCGGTCGCGCTGCGTGACACCTGGATCTGACGGGGTCCGCGCTCCCCCTCGATGGCCAGAACCAGTTCGTGCGAATCAACTTGGTTGTCCATTTCAGTGCTCCGCGATTGAAGAACGGGCACCTTTTACAGTGGCATTTCCTAAATGTCAATAATGCAAACATTGCGTGTTCAGATGTATTATAAACCGTTGGTAAAACAAACATTTCTTGAAGTTTGCTTTTGACGGTGTAGAATAAGGCATGGATTCAAACCTTTATCGTCTGTTCGGAGACCGAGTCCGGGAGCTCCGAGAAACCCGCAGCGTGACCCAGGAAGAGCTTGCTCGCCGGGTCCAGCTCTCACGCGCGTCGATTACGAATATCGAGAAGGGACGGCAGCGGGTGCTGCTGCATCAGCTGATTGAGATCGCGGATGCTCTGGACGCGAAACCTTCCGAACTTATGCCGTCA
Organism: Bradyrhizobium sp. USDA 223; assembly: GCF_044909005.1. Lineage (NCBI taxonomy): Bacteria > Pseudomonadati > Pseudomonadota > Alphaproteobacteria > Hyphomicrobiales > Nitrobacteraceae > Bradyrhizobium > Bradyrhizobium sp. USDA 223. The sequence goes on along the minus strand of NZ_JBIYDR010000001.1, from coordinate 267,798 downwards.
CCGCAGTCGCAATCGGATCCCACCATGCGGCAGGACGTAGCGCGCGTCGTGGAGATGCTGAAGAGCGAGAAATCAAGGTCGGATAAATGATGCCTCGCATCGGCTACGCACGCGTACGCCGCAAGGCTGCAGAGCTTCTTGAGGGCCAGAATTCTCCACCGGTTTCGCTCGATCTAGTAGCGGACTTGCTGGGTGCAGAGATCCGGGAAGTAGAGCTCGACGACGATGCGTCGGGAATACTTTTTCGGGGGAACGGCCGCAAGGTAATCGCGGTCAACAAGTCGCATCACCCTCTGCGTAAGCGCTTCACAATTGCCCATGAACTAGGCCATCTCGCTCTCCATAAGGGAGCAGAGGTTCATGTCGATCAGGTCTTCAGAATTAACCTGAGAGACGCGCGCTCGGCGACCGCTGAAGACGTCGAGGAGATCGAAGCCAATGCCTTCGCAGCCAATCTATTGATCCCAGCGCAATGGATTAGGCTTGACGTTGCCGGCTACACTCTCGATCTGGAAAATGAGGCGCGCATCGACGCTTTGGCCGAACGCTACCAAGTCAGCAAACAGGCAATGATAGTAAGGCTAACGTCGCTATTTTCGCCGAAGTAGGCTGGGAGGGGGCGACGCCTAGGAGACTGAGAGAATAACGTCCCGGGTTGGGGAATCCGCGCCCGCCCAGCTTCCACCTCGGTCCAATTCAGTGACGCCGTTCCGCCGAACGACCGAACGGCCGTAAAGCCTTTGGGAATGGCCGGCCAGGATGCCGACCTATTATACAGACCGCGAATACGGAGCGCGCGCTCCTGCCATCGACACGATCAACGAGCTGGGCTGGCCTGTTCAGCCTGGTCGAGACCCCGATCGGGGATGGCTCGTTCGGATTCCGCTTGCCCGAGCAGTGTCCCGACGGCAACGGCCCCCGCGGTTGCGACGAGCAGTCCTTCCGCAGGGTCCCGTTGGCCGAGGTGCGATGGATCGAGTGGCCGCTCTCGGCGACCGCGGTACCAGACACGACCGTCATTCTCGATCTGTCCTTGAATTCTGCAGCAGATCGGTCGGCGAACCGGTTCAAGGGCCCTATCACTCCTTCTTCCGGCACCACCATCTCAGCTGGGACCGCGAACCGGGTTTTGCGCGCTTCGCCGACGACGTGAAGATGCTGTTCCGCCGCAACAAGCTCGCATTTCGAGCTCACGCAGTCGGGCGAGGCACAGCGCGTCCTCCCCACCCCCGCTCGCCGAGGCAAACGGCTGGGCGCTGTTCCCGACCGGCGATGGCGAGACCGATCGACTGCTCGAGGGCGCCCGCCAGCGCGTCCTGTCGCCCAGGTTTGGAGGATCGTCAGGACGCGCTGGAAAAGTTGCGGGACGCATTCGAGCGGCTGAAGACGCTCGAGCCGGAAGCTTACAAGCGCGTTCAGGCCGATGCGCTGCTGGACCGCGTCGCCGCCCCGCGATCGGGATTCCGGCAAGCATTGGCGCCCGCAGGGTTGCTTTGCCGCCGACGGTCTCTAGCAGCAGCGCCGGCGAGCCGGTCGCGTCGGCAATTCAAACGCGAGCACCTCAAGCAAGGCGTGGCAATCGTCGGCCACCCGGTGCGCCTGGCGGACCTATGGCGATACGCCTTTCGCCGGCGACAACAGGGGGCGGGATCGATTGCCGCGGATTCAGAATCAACGCAGAGGATATCGATCGCAAAATCTGCGCAGCGTTGTTCAAGAACCCATTAGGCTACACGCAATTCGACTCTCACATCAACGACGGAGGCTCTGGATCAGGATCTTGTTGTTGAGCTGTTGCAAAACCTGGTCGAGCTTAAATCTCGTCGCGATGCCGATACGCGCTTCCACTCCGGCTGGGCGGCGCTCCACACGATCAGGCGTCACCTGTACCTCGACGAATTCCTTTATGTTCTTCGCACGCGCCTCATCCGCCGTGAATTTTCCAAACTCCGGGTTGGGCCGCTTTTCCGTCTTCCCCTTGATGACAACCGTCGTGAAGCGCTTCCTAAAGTCGGCGGGGTCCATCTGCACCATCGCAATGTCCACAGAGTTCGTCGACTTGGATTCCACACCTAACCCGACTTTCGTATTCGTGGCGTTCGTCAAAACGAAATTCGGTGTCACCCCTGCATTGAGAGTGATCAGAAATTCCATCGTGTAACCAATGGATTTTTCGCTGTTGAATCCAGAGTGGAGCGTCGAATTCTGGTCGACGATATATTGGGCCTCGAAGACTCGCACGATCCAATCGCCCAATCCGAGCTGCCCTTCCAACAGAATGGGACTGGGCGGCGGGCATGCATGGGTGGCCGCTTCGAGGAAAGCCACGTAGACGTTGAGAAGCGCCGTGCGTTTGGCGTTGAGGGACGCGCCGAGACTCACATCAAGGGGGCTGACGCTTCCGAAAGGTCCGGTCAAAGAAGTGGCAGGTGTCACTCCTCCTGTTGAGTCCACCGCAAGCGTCAACGTGAGACCGGCCGCCCAAGTGCTCAAGTCTGGAAATCGCTTGTCATCCTTCAACTTCAGAAACGCCGCGCCAATCTCGCACTTCACGCGTTCTTCTACTGCGGCAAGAGAAACGTGATCAATCGCCTCTGTCGGCATCGTCGCGCACGAGGAAAACAAGGCGCAGAACGGCGCCAGCAAAAGTCGCTTGAACATCGAAGTAGCCCCCCAGAAGCACTTAGCCTGTCACAACCAGTGCGAGATCACAAGAGGAATAACCCGCCGGATATCCGGGATGGCGGTCGCCTTCATTTCGCGGCGCCGCAAGATCAGAAACCTCATGCCACCACCTTGACGTGTTCCAGCATGCGATCTAGCCTGCGGCTGTATTCGCCATTTTTTGATCAACGTTTTTGAACGGCTGATAGTTAGCAGCCGTAGAAGGTATTCCTATGCTCAAAATATTCGCCGGAAGTTTCTCCGCGTTGTCAGCCTTTTTTGGTTGCTCAGTAGCTTTCGCCGATGTCGAAAGCTCCACGGATATTACCCGTCGTGTCCTGCAGGAAGCCGTCGCCGAACCGTCAAATCCGGCGAAAGTAGAAAGCCTTCTGAAAGTCTTGATCGAGTCGCCGCCGGGATCCGGACGCTATGTCGTCGAAGGCGATATTCCGATCGCACGCGAGGAGATCGTCGATTACCTGAAGTCGCTTAAAAGCCCGGATATTGCCAATTCGAGGTCGGACGAACTCATCGTCAACCTCATCGGCGGCAAGTTCGACTACTGGAAGACTCCTGAGCAGCGAAAACTAACATACAGTTTCGACGGAAACTCGTTTCCCTCTGCCGAGAACCTCCAGTTCACGCGAGCAAAGTTCAGGGCTGCAGCGGATGATTGGGTGGCCGCTTGCTCAGACTGCGGGATTACGTTCACCGAGGTGTCCGAGAATCCGTTCTTCAGAATCAGATACGAACCGGCCTCGGACGGGACGATCGCAATGGCGTTCTTTCCGAGCTCTCCGCCCAGCGACAGGGTCTTGTACGTCTATAAGTCATTCCTCGCGCCCGACTTGCAGTTCGATCCTGTCGGTGTGTTGAGGCACGAAATCGGTCATATCTTGGGTTACAGGCACGAACACATCGCCAATATTCCTGGGTGTGCCATGGAAGGATCGAATTGGAAGCCGATCACGCCTTACACGGCAAACTCGGTCATGCACTATTTCTGCGGCGGAAAAGGAAGCCTCGACCTCGCATTGCGAGATACCGATAGACGCGGTCACCGTTGCCTGTATCAAACGGGCAAAGCATGTCCGGTCAGCAATTAGCAGAAAAGCCGGCAAGTGAGGGCGCGATGCGTGCTGCGATCCTAGTGGCAATGTTGCTTTTTGTCGTGAACGTCAAGCACTCCTTCTGTCAGACGGATGGAGGTAAGACGTCAGGGACTTCTCAGACCAGCGTCGAAAAAAACGAAGGGTCGTCCTTCCAGATCGAGTTTCTGGGCAAAGATCCTTCGGCGGACTGGGCCAAAACGGTACTCACGCTAATGAAGACCGGCGAGGTTCCGACGAGTAGACTCACGCTCGAAAAGGGCCAAGATCCGTGCAACGCGGTGTTGCGACGGCTTCAGTTCGACAAATATCACCTTGGATGTTCGGACGGAATGAAGGAAATCATTCGGCAACTCAATCCTACCCTCCCCTCACCCTCGCCGATCGGCCAGACGGTCCTCTATCCCGACTTGCCGATAACGAAGTCGGTACCGTGGCGTGCCGCGTTCGACAGTGCGAATCCGGAAGATCTGGACCGGTTAGTCAAAGTCAGGGAGCTATGGAAGTATCGGAAGACCGGCGAGAAAGCCGCCGGTAATCAACGCACGCTCGGATTCGAAGGCGTCGCCGTGGAATTGAAGGTGCCTACGAGCCCAGAAAACTACAAATGGGTCGAAGGCGTCGAAAAATTCAACAAGGATATCGATCGGTTCGAGACGCGGGCAGTGGCGAAAGAAAGTAATCCGACCATCGGTCCGAAGTACAGCAACACGCCGATAGATTGGGCTGAAAGCTGCAATGCACCGCCGATCCCGGCTACGGCGGCTCCTCCTTACATCTCTCTTCTCAACGCGACTGACAACCCAACCTGCTCGGCAGCCTGCTCGAAACCGGGAACTCCGAACTGCCCAGAGATCGTTCTCGTGGATCAGCCGGTCGACCTTCACCAAGATCTCATCGGCTCGTTGCGCAAGCCGAACGCCGTGCCCGCGGAAAAATGGTGCCCTTTCAAGAAATACGACGCGGCGAAACACCACGGGACGCATCTTGCCGGGATTATGGTTAGCGCCGGCGCCGTAACCGGCTTTAAGGGCCTCGCCCCTAATGTATCGCTGGACAGCCAAGCGATAGCCGACACGGCGATAAAGAAAATGCTGGATGCGAAGGCGAACTTGTCCGGCTTGAAGATTTACGTGTACGCAGGAAAATTCAAGAACGACTATTCGATAGCGACGACCGAAACCCGAAGACACAAGCCTCCGCAAGTCGAAGACATCTTGTCAAGCCGGGGGATTTGGGTAGTGGCGGCCGGTCAACAGGACACGGTGGTCGACATTGGTCGAAAAACGACCGATTCTCCAATGAATCTAGGGGACCAACAAAACATAGTCGTCGTCACCTCGTGCGAGAACTGTCACGGAACCGACGCGTCGATATCCAACTGGGCGAATTACTCTACAGAGGGATTGGTTACGGTCGCGGCGCCCGGGGGCTCTGGCATGCGTCAAATCCCGTCGACGATCGACGCGAGCAGGCTCGGTCTCGCGTACGGCACGTCTCAATCGACGGCTCTGGTTGCCGGCCTACTCGCCGAAATGGCGAGCTGCTTTCCGCAACGTTACGTAAATGGTGCACTTCTCAAGCAACGGCTCGAGGCTATAGCTAAACCTGCGCCTACCGAGGACATGTCCTCGAAGGTTTCCGCCGGCGTTGTGGACGCGACGTTCGCGTTCCGCGATCCGGACGTGCAGATCGTGAAGCTGGCGGGGGACTCCGCGAAGACCGCGAAAAATCTCTGGTTCTGCACAGAGAGCATTCGGTTGAAGAGTGTCGCAGACGATGAGGCCTTGGAAATTGGTCCTATCTCCGTCAAACGTGTCCGTGCCGTTTACAAGCAGATTATCGAAGGACAGACCGGCTGGCGGGTCAGATATCAATTGAAACAAGGCGAGCCGAACCTGACTTCCCCGTTAGTTCGACTCGTCCCGGACGGCCCTTGGACTCCCGAGAAACCATTGTTTTATGTCGATGGCTCGGGCGATCTGCCTTCGAGGCCGATTATGATCGACGAGATCGAAACTCTCATCCCCGGCCTGGCCGGCGGCAGTGTCCCACCGGCTTTCCAAGGTTGCCGATGAAGCTGTCCGGTCGCCTCAGCCCCGTGCTTGTCGCCTTATCGGTGGCGATTCATCCATCGCATGCATCATCACCTTGCGAGGATGTGCCGAAAATGGCGACGGAGTTCGGCGTCAACACGATATGGGGCAAGAACGTCCAACCATCGGCGGCACCGACCGCTCTGACGCTACCGAAGGACATTCGATGGATTCGGGTAGCTGTAAAACCGGAATATCCTGGCGCTGATTGGGTGTTGACGATCAGGGACGTCAAAGGCCGTCCGCTGCAATCCATCTCGTCTTCTGCCGTAGTTCAGGGTCATCCGGTTTGGACCGAGCGCCTGCCGGTCAACGAGCTCTATTTCTTCCTTGACAGCAGCGATCCGGCGGCCAAGGTGCGATTGACTGAATATATCGCAATGTCGGCGACGGCGAAACGCCCGTATTATTCCATACAAGGCCCCAAGGAAGCCTGGATTGATCTTTTCGAGTCCCCACTGGAGAACGTCGATACGCTTCACCGAAGGAAAGGCGACGCGGTCGGAATGTTCGTAGCGCACTCCGGCTCGAATCTGAATGGGTTTAAGGTCTGGAGTTGTAGCGGCTTTTTGATCGCCAATTCGCCGAAATTGCTTTTCGTGACGAACGACCATTGCGGCGGTCCATGGACGATCGACGATCGCTGGTCCGGCGGAGTATGCGAGACGGCCGTTGTTGATTTTTCTTGGGATGGCGACCTCGTCAAAAGGGAGTTCGGATGCCGGAGCGCAATGCGGGACCCGGCGAACGATCTCGCTGTGCTCGAGCTCTCCACCACCCAAACCGACGCCCCACCGAAGGCGCTCGCGCTCCGCAAAAAGCCGCTCAAGGACGAACGTGTATCTATCATCCACCACCCGGCCTCTCTTCCGAAGCAGATTTCGTTGAACTGCAAGGGCATCACCGATGCCGCGGCAGGAATAGACACTGTCAACCTCGAAACCGATTTTGCGCACCTATGTGATACCGAAGGCGGTAGCTCCGGAGCACCGATTTTGGATGACGATGGGTTCGTTGTCGGCATCCATCATCTCGGCTTCGAAAAGGACACGCAGGGCAAATGCGACATGATTAATAAGGCCGTTAACGTCGGAAGGCTCATCGAATTTCTCGCGTCGAAACCGGAGTTGGTAGGGGTTCAAATAAAATAATACGCGAGCAGCAGCCTCCAAGTTTGAAAGGTGAGGTGAACGTTAGGTCCGTTCGAGACTTCGAGCAGCAATCGATGCCGACATCTCGAGGTGTTATCTCGAAAAATAATAGGATCTCGTCTCGAAACCGCGCAAGAAGCGCCGCGGTAAAACAAACCGGCGCTTTGAGGATCCGGCAGAACATAAATGGCTTTTCACAGTGTCCAAAGAAGGTCACTGCCCTACGCGCCGCCGTGGCCGAGATGAAAGATAGGTCGAAACCTGTGGCGATTGATCTGAAGATACCTCAATCGGCTCAGACGCAGATTCACAGCCTTATCACCAGGGGCGCTCCATCCGGACCTGGCGCGATCACTGCAGCGTGGCTCGTTCAAAGACGTGGAGCTCGGCGCCAACGGCGCGGACGGCGGCTTCAGCTTCAATATCTTTGCGAGCTTGCCGGACGGCCAGCAGGGCGCCCGGCAGATCAAGGTAGGGCAACTCGGCACATTCACGTGGCCCAGCGAGGGGGAAGCGATGGCGGGCACGGCGGATATTTCGCGCCGGTAACGCTTACTACTTCGCTCAAGGATGTACTCTCGTAGCTGGGGGTGCCTGGCCCTGACGATCTCGCCGGCGGGCTGCGCGTTGTCTTTCAGGCGCCACACAAGGAAAAACCTTGCGAAGCCACTAAACAATTCGTGAAGGTCAAGTCGGTTTCTATCGAGACATCGACCGCTCCTCTTCAATAACCTGGTCCCGATGCCGGACGACACGGCGTGCTTGCTGTCGGCAGAACGCCGGTTTCGAAGGCTGCGCGAAGTTCGGACTCCAGTCACAGTCAAAAAATGCGCCGTCATCTTCGCTACCGCTTCGATCCGCACGCCCGTGAGCGCGCCTTTTACGTCGCACGCCGGAACCCGCCGGCTGGAGTCTGCTCGCGAGCCGCTGGTGTTGCAGCAACGGAGGGGCTCGACTCGATCGGCAACGCCTGTTCCCAAGTGTGAGCGGTAGACCTGGATCGCGGGCTTAAGCTGAGGTCCTGACCAATAATGAGGAACGAGGTCTTACCAATATCGATGCCGACAGCGGCAACCCGGGCATTGATCTGCTGAGACATGATGCGCTCCTCGTCTTTGGAGCCCCTTGCGAGCTTCAATCGCTGGCAAGGCAGGAGTACGGCCGGACCATGTCATTAGCGGAAGTGCAAAAAGGGAAAAGGGATGGTGAACCCGAAAGACCGAGGAGCGTGTTAGTGGCCAGGCCAACCGCAGGACAGCGAGCACGGCATGTCACTACTTTCACCGGAAAGATCAGCATCACGACGAAGCTTTTGTCTTTGCTGCGTCGCCGGGGCTCATTACACCGCAACGGGTGGATGGCTTACGCCTCGCGAGGCGCTCGCCGAGGCGCGAGACCTAGTGGCATCGCCCATCAACACGCACGAGCTCCGAAATAATGTCAGCGTGTTGGAAGGCTCCGGAGGCAACATTGGTGTGCTGACGGGATCGGGCTGCAAGGTGCTTATCGATGCCGGCCCCCTGAACATCTCGATGAGTGCTACACGTCCGTGCCCTCATTCTCTCCAGGCGAAACAGTATTCAGGCAAGTCGTTGCGCGTAACGATCACTCGCATCTCATATGTGAGCCCAGCCTTCCGGCCCCCGCTGCCGAATTTGATAAAAGAGTATCTGCTCGGATGACAAATATTTTCCCAAAGAACCCGTATGCGTTCGCAGTCGGTCGCGATCGGCCGCATGAAGTTCGAGCAGTCAGCCGAGATCTTCGCCGCGGGTGCTGATTCGATCGCGCGTCAGCGACGTCACGCAGAACGTCGGCCCCGACGCGCGGGTGCGGCAATGACTCGCAGAAGAAGCCACCGCTGCATGACCCTCCTTCACGAGATCATGGAATGATCTTGTGATGCTTGAAGTGTTTCTCGAACACGGCCGCGTGCGGTTTGCCGGGAACCAGCGCCTTCGCCTTGGCGACCGTCGCCAGTGCCAGCGTCCGCATCGTGAAATTGCTGCCGATGCCTGACATGCCTTCAAGCACGACCTGGTCGACCGACTCGATGGTTTCGCCGGCGCCGGTGAGTTCGAGCAACGAGCTCACTAATGGCGTCGACCACAGCTCGTCGGATTCGAAGCTGCCCATCGACTGGTGCGCGCCGTAGGTGCGATTGGGATCATACCTCGCATTTAGCCGGTCGGCCCGTCGGCCGCCCCAGCACGCATCGATCCCGTCCCACTCGAACACTTTAACCGGATCGACCTGAAAACCATTCTTGATCTGTTTGCGCTGACTGATCGCCCAGTAATCCCCAAAACCCTCGCCGATGGCGCCGGAGTCTCCACCGCCCCAGTCAACGTTGATATGGTTATGAATCGCGTGGCCGAGTTCGTGGAAGATCACGTCAGTGTCCTCATTGTCGTCCACGCAGCCATGGCCGAAGGCCAGCCGGTCAGAGCCGGGCACGAAGTGTGAATTGTCGGCTCCGTTGAGACCGTCAGTGTCGACAGCGATGCCGTTCGGAAACAGATCTCGCGTTCCGGTATATCCTATCTTCTGAAGATAGGTGATGCTGCTATTAATGTAGAAATAGGTCATGACGTCGTTGAACGCGTTGTCGCCGCGGCGTGCGGTCCATGTGCCCGTCGATGTCGAGGGCGGACGGCTGGCGCCTCCGTCACCGGGTTCGAAATCATCTATGCGAACCAAAGGACCCTGCAGATTGAGCTTGCCTCCGACCTCGCTCAGCCCGACGAGGGTGACTTCAACATAGGCCTTGTCGAACTTGGAAGGCGGGTCATTGTCCTGCAAACCGGTATCGTTCAGGCTGGATACCGGATTAGGCTCGAACACCAGTCCCTTGCCGGTGGCGACCTTCGCTGTCTTATTGTCGACTGGCATCATGCTTTTCATGCGCTGATTGAATTTCGCCAGCGCGGCCTCCCGATCCGCGGGTACGCCGGTGGCGGACAGATCGGGGCTGCCGGGCAAGTCGCGCTTGTGCTTGCCTTCCTTGATGGCCCTGTCTTTCTTAGAGACGATGCGACCGGTATTGGCATCCACACGGTATTCCCAGTAGCCGAAGGGCTTCGAGACCGCCATCTTGACGACATAGACCAGCGTCAGGATATTATTCTCATTCAAATAGGCCTTCTCGGCCGTCGGCGGCTCCAGATATTCGCCACTCGCATTCAGGTCCTTCCACACGATGTCTTCCGCGGCCTTTTGCGAGACCTCCGCGGTCTTCTTGACGGAGGCGACGCTCGTCGTTGGGACGTCGACCACATTGCGCGCTACGGATTGCACGGCGCCCTGATCGCTCACCGTCAACTGGACCTGACTGTCGATGATCGGGATGTCATCCAGCCTCTGTTCCATGCTGACATAGCGGCCGGTCAAAGTCTCGCGGATACTCTTAACAACCAGCTTGGCGGCGTTGCCCTCAAGACCGAGCTCCTTTGCGTTCTTTGCGACGAAGCTTTGCACCTCGGCGGAGATCGCCGCCGGATTTGTCGCCGTGCCCTTGAGATCGAGCGTTGCTGACGGCAACGCCGACAGACTCTTGACGACGTTCTTGTCCGAGGGCCCGGCAGGGGCGGCGTCCGGCAGGTAGATCGTGTTCGGCAGACGGTTGATGGTGTCGCGGGTCTGGGCGGCGGCAGGCCAGGCCGCGCCTGCGGCAAACGCAGCTAGACATGAGATGATTATCTTCTCGCGGAAAGTGGCACTTCCTTTCGTTATCAACATTGGCGTGCTCCGGTCAGGATGATTTGAGTTCCGCAGTGGTGGCCAAGAAGGCACAGACAAGACGGGCCACATCGGTCAGCCGCACCATATCGACCTGTGCGATCTTGTCCTGCGTCGTATGATAGAAAGATGCGTCCGCCCCGCCGTCATAGAGGCCGATGCAGGGGAAGCCCTTGGCCTCGAACGGCATGTAGTCGCTGCTCCAGATGTCGGTGTGCTCGACGGTCATGCCGGTATAGTCGGCCGCATGTTGCGCCATCTGCAGCCCGAAAGCCTTCGCCGCGGCGTCGTTTCTCGGGTCCTTGTTGCCCATGTCGTATTCGACCACGATGTTGGTCGGACGTTGCGGATCGACAAAGCCGACCATGTCGAGGTTGACCATGACGTCGATAGCCCATCTGTCCCTGGCGGCTTGATCGGCGACCGCCTGGCTGCCGAACAGCCCCTGCTCCTCGCCCCCGAAAGCCGCGAACATCACGCCGCGTTTCAGCCCGACGCCGGCAAAGATGCGCGCCATCTCCAGCACGACGGCAATTCCGCTGCCGTCGTCGTCAGCGCCGGGAGCTGACACGCCCGGCGTTTCCGAAATCGAGTCGTAATGGGCGCCGATCAGGACAAAGCCCTGATCTAGCCGCTCCGGCGCGCATATCACGCTGCGGCCGACCGTTCCGTCGTCCAGCTTGTACTCGATAAGCTGGACGCGTCTGGCGTCATAACCAAAGCCGAGGAATTGCTGCTTGATGAAATCGCGGGCCTGGGCGAGCGTCGGCGACTTTGACCAGCGGGTCGGGAATGCCGTCAGCGCCTTTAGCGTTTCGTTCATGCGGGCGCCGTCGATCTTGCCGATGACCGTCTCAATGCCCGCGTCCTTTTTCTTGCTCTTAGACGACTGACTGTCGGTGCGCCCACGCGCCTTGTCGCGCTTCTTCTCTTCCAGAGGATAGAGCTGGGATTGATGGGCGCGGGACCGGCCCGTCATAGCGGTGAGCACAAGACCGCCCAGTGCAATGCACGCCTGACGTCGCGTCACGAAATGACGATTAAGAATATGCATGTCTGGCATCCGCGTTAGCATCAGCCGCAAAATCACAACGCGATCGTAACGCGCTTTATCAATCAGATAGTGTAATCTATATCACGCTCCTTGTAAAATTGTATTCGGAGAAGCAGGGAAACGGGGTCGCGTTGGCGTTCGGACGCCGCCCCTAGCACAGACGCAACATGCGCACGGGCATACCCGAACACGGAAAACAATGACGAAATCATCGCGGAAACTGATGAGCTGGGCGCGGTTGTCTGAACAGATTTCTCCGCATCGATAGGTGGAGCCTCTGCGGAGGTTAGGCTGCCATGCGGAGTGGCGGCGGGGTTGCCAGCGACCATCGGAGCTTAGGGGGGCAATATTGCAGGCCGAGTGGACAATCGGCCTTGTTTCCTTGCTGGGGACGACGACTGGCCAGATTCTCGCGGGCGTCGAGCCGGTCGATGCGGTAAAATATCAATTCCTGATCATGTTCCTGATTGCCGGTGGGACCGGGCTAGGAGCGCTGGCCGTGGTCCTGGGCGGCGCACACCTGCTGACCGATCATCGCCACCGGCTACGTCCCGATCGAATTTTCCCGCTGAACACTTCGCGGCCGCGATCACCGCTGGCGGCGCCCGCGTACTAGGCGCGCACCTCAACTGCGGCAATGTGCCGGCCAAGTAAGGCTGGGTCGCGCGCCCTGGGGCGGCTAGTTCGAAAACTTCGCCGTCGCGCGGCAGCGGCTGGTCTCCGCGGTGCCCGCTGTCTTTGGCCTAATCTTTCTGCTTCTGCTCGGGGCGCTCGGCGCGGACGCGGCCCTCGTCTTCAGCAGCGTGCCGTTGGCGCTGACCGGGGGAATCGCTGCGCTTTGGCTCCTCAGTAGACCATTCTCGATCTCGGCGGCGGTCGGCCGCTGTCCGCCGTATTGGACGGGCTGGTGATGCTAACGCAGGTCCGCAGGCTGATCGCGGACAGTACCGCCCCTACGACGCCATGCGACGGTGTGCTGACATTGTCTCGCTTCTCTCGCATTCGTGCCGACGGCGCTTGCGACGGGACAGGTGCCGAGGTCCAGAAGCCGCTCGCGACGGTCGTGATTGGCGGCCTCCTCACCGCGACCTGCTGGCGCTCGTCGTATTACCGGCGCTCTACGCCCGGTTCGCGGCTCCGGCCTCGACCATGAGACGCAGCCGCTCACCCGGTCCTTGGTCCACAATCGGGCCGCAGAGTAGGCCGTCATGCTGTCTGCGCCTGCCGACCGCACCTATCATCATTTGTTCGGCGCCCAAGTCATTGCTCTGGTCGTCACGGGGCTCACGATAGTGGCACTCGGGTTGACCTCACAACTTTGAATAAGGCAGCGGTGCTCAAGATCACCGACGCCTTGGCCGATCGTGCAAACATCGCAAATGGATGTCAGACATACCGCGAGACTCCCTGACGAGGTGCTTCTACATCTCCGCACCAATCGATAGCACCTTTGCGAATGAAAAAGTGGGCTTGGCAGCTTCCCGTCTGCCAGATCGAAGGGTCGACCGTCGGCCTGTTCAGCCAATCTATCGATATGCACCAGCGCCGAGCTCCTGCCAACTGGATCTGAATATGCTCGCCGCATCGAGGGCACTTCAGGTGAAGCCATTTCTGGTAACCTCCGCGCACTTCCCGAAAAACAAAGCCGTCGCCGAACTCATCCGGTAGCTCCGGCACATCTTTCACCAGGAAATCGGGACGACGAAGAAGCCCGAGATCAATCAAAAATTGAACCCAGGAGAGTGGCAGTCGCATCATGAGGTAGTATCCAGAAACGGATCCATATCACCTCTACCATCGTAGCGGCGCCGATTGCACAACTTGCAGCCTGGCCGTGATTTGCCAGAAGGCAAGAGGTCGGGTTCTTTTACTTCATCGAACCTTCGTACGCGCTCAGAGGCCGCACCGTTGTCTCCCCTAAAGACGTTTAACCGCTGGAACAACTCATTGACCGCCATCGTTGCGACTTCAGTGGTAAACGTTACGACAACGGGACTTGGATCAGCCGCATCTGCGACATAACCCGCCCGCCTTCTTTGCTCGTAAACTGCAGGATCTTTTCGCCGAAGACCCTCGTGAAGCATGATGTCAGATTTGATCAATCCCCTGCACACCTGGCAGGGGCTGCCTGGCTGGACGACAGTGACTCGTCCGTCAAACGCATCGTAGCCCCCGTCGCTACGCGGGTCGATGAGCAGCCCGAGGTCGATGATCGGAATGAAATAGAAATGCGCCAATCGGTTGAGCACATTCCGGCCCAAGTGATCATCGGTACAACCAAAAACCACGTCACATGACTTGAGGGCGTCCCGCGCCTCGATGTCCTCGACGTGGTGCGGAATACGCGCAACCGAAATCGGAAGACCGATTCCAGCGATTGCTTCGCCGAGCACATCAACTTTCAATCTGCGAAGGTTCGCGTCGGTCCGCGTCGAGTAATGTAGCCGGTTCAGGTTCGTTTCGTCGATGAAATCGGTATCAAAAAGTGCCAAGTGCCGCACGCCGATCCTTGCGAGAAGAGCCGCAACGGCAGAGCCCGTCCCTCCGCACCCGACGACACCGATGCGCAGTCGCGACAAGTCCAAGGTAGACTGCTGGCCGAACGCCCTGACCTGGCGATCGAATGCCGGGCGCGCAGTTTCAGTGTTGACTTCTGGGTATGTGAACCGCCAGCGAGATCCCAGCACGCGAATCATATCGAGGGGACGAGGCTTGAGGTTCGGACCGTAGGCACGTCCGGCCAACCGCCCATCAGCCGTCATGATAAGCGAGAGATGCGGTCGATCACTCTCCAGCCGGTTAAACGCGATCTCAAAGGTTTCCTTTTCCGCGAGATCGTCCGCACTCGAGAAGCGAAGGTACCCGGCGGGATGTGAATGGATGACCGCTACCGCAAAGTTCTGGGGCTCAGCACGCTTCAGCGCCTGGTAAAACGGTGCCGTTAACCAGGTAAAGCCAACCGGAGAGCGTTCGATGAATGCACTTTCGGGCACCTCAATAATCTCGCGTGCAACAATCCGCTCCTCTTCCCCACCCGTCCACGGGTCGTGAGAACGGGAGCGCCCACACAGGAGAAGTGCAGCATACTCGCTCTCGTCCCGGAATATACTTCGCTGCAAGAGCGCACGCTGCTCTTCAAGGATTGTGAATGTTACGCGGATCATACCTTAAGGGCGTCCCGAACGTGCTGTAGGTAGGTTTCCAAGCCATCGATATCTGGCCGCCATTGGTCCTTTGCTAGATGACGTGACCAAAACTGCCATTTCGCACCAAAAAGCTCTTGATCAATCGCCGTGTTCTGTGGGTCGCTGCCGTCCTGTCTTTTCAGGTAAGGGCGAGTATAGAAGCTGTCGAGCTTAGTCGTCGCGTACTGCGGCGGGATCAGTATCATGAGGTCGCACGTCGTACAGCTCACAAGCTGTTCGCCCTCGCGAGTAAAAAGATTACCGGCAAATTGAAAGTCCGGGAGAATAATGCCATTGCGAACTGTACCGCCCGGCGGTGTCTCACTCTTCAGTTCATATGGAATCGCCTTTCGCCGAAGAAACTCCACATCATCTTCAGGGAGAAATGTCATTGGCCCGGCGAAGTAGTAGGTTTGCGCGTCGTGAACCGCTTGATTCCTTTTGGCTCTGCATGCTCACTAAGATCGACTTCTTGCGTGTCGCCGATTTCGGGATCTTCCCCGGTGCCGGGCACGCTCATATTCACGACCCAGTCTAGCGGTGAACCAGCGAGCGTCTTGATCTCTGCGCCCTCTATGAACTGCTTCGGCCAATCATGTTCTTTCTTGTTTACGATGAGCTTCTCGTTGCTCTTTTTGTCCTCTGCCATAAGTTTCTTCCTCAGCGGCGATACAACTCAGGTGGAATCAGTTGCAGCATACGCCCGCGCTAGTTGTGAGACAAGATGCGTACTCTTTCCAAAAGCCAATGGCCTTTTTGAAAAAGAACCCTCGCATACACTTGCGGGGGTCGTGGACGGGGGCCGTCCAAGTCAAATCCGCGCTGATCGGGCGCCTAATCGCGTGACGATCCGACGGGCCATCCAATGGCCCCCACAACGTACTCCTCCTCCAGAGGCATTGACCCGTCGCGTCTATATGAAAGGCGGCCACTTCTTGCTTTGTTCAGTAGTCATCGACAAGCATGACCGTGAGCACCCGGCTGTCTGCTTTGCTTGGATCTTCTGATCCAAACTCTCTGCCTTCGGCAGTGGCGCCATCACACCTTGCTTCCAAACTTCGTATTTCCAATACTAGAGCAACGGCGGCGCCCATTTTGTGCGTTTCGGCCGGGACTCGCGATGAACGAGAGCGCGGGGCTCCCGTGTTCAAGCCGCAAGACGTCGCTATCGAAGGCCACTCGATCGCAGCTTCGTCGCGGACCATCTCGCACCCCCGTGCCTGGCAAGCGCGTATTCTCCCCACACGCAACCGTGCGGTCGTACTGAGCGTTTGCGATCAGGTTTGCCAGCCGCCTCAAGGGGAGTCATACGTCGGCAAGTGATTTGCGCTACCATGCAAAGAAGTGGCGGCCATTCGCAGGAAAACTCTCCGAGAGCCACGCAGAACATATCGACAAAGCCGGCACGCTGCTGCAGGGAAGTGCGCAATATTGACGCGCTACCTAAGGGCGTGTCCCAAAAGTCAATCTGTTTCAAGTCGCCCGTACGCTACGGGCTGAACAATTTCAACGTGAGCTGGCGCGAATGCCTAGTACCCGAGCCTGTTTCAGTGGTTTGCCAGCGATCTCTTGTGAGGGAGATGACGCGATCACTGTGCGCGAGCAACTATTTACTTTGTTCCGCAAGCTTCGATGGATCATTGTTCTGTCGGCAGCCATCTCAGTATTGCTCTACTTGCCAGATCAGATTCAGGAGCTCTACTGGATAGCCGCGAACGGCCTTGGTTGGGTGACGTTCAGGGAGTTTGCTGCCCTGGGCCTAATTGCCATAACAATTTGGCAAGCGTTTCGGCTCGCAACTGCATCCCTGCCGCAAATCCCTAATCCTTCGAGGCGCCTTGCCTTATATAACTTGCTCCCGTCCTGCTTGGAGCACTCCCGATCATCGCCGCCACAGCAGGTCAATTTGCATCACGGCCCGCGCGAAAGACGGGTGAGGTCGAGGGAGTCGGCAGCATCTTGCGCATTCAGGACCAGGCGCTCGCGTTTGAGCGAACATGCTGTTCATCCTCGCAATTGCCATGCTGATCACGCTCGTCTGCAAGGAACCTGCCGCCGGGCGTGATCGGACCAGAATTGACCGACGCCGAACGGCGAGCGCTTGTCGAGTATCTCAAGACTCTATGAGCAAGGCGTTGCCCGCCGACCTGCACGTCGGCGCGGCTACGTTGGATGTTCCGCCGAGCCGATTCATCCCTCTGTCAGCGGCGTGCACCATCGCCGCGAGAGCGAGGACGTCGACGCCGACTTCGCTTGCATCGAGCTCCGAGCCTTTCTAGGCTTCGGATCACGCCGCCCCTCGCCTATCCCAGAGCCCGATTGCTGCTCAGTACGTCGACGTGGAATTCGGCTTCCCAAAGACCTGCGAGATCCGGTGCCTGGTCGGCTGGCCCACGGTCAAAGCATAGAAGGCGTCAAGTGCCTGGCCGATTGCGGCGCAGACCGCATCAACAATGGATCACACGAATGTCGGCGCCACTCTAGAAGATGGGGCGCCAAAACTGTGTCGCACTGTGTGCACCGTCACGCGTTTGTTCACATCCGCTGCGATGCGGGCCGAGCGGCATGCAGCATATAGAACGGTCGCATTAAGCGGCCGCTAACGTTCCCGGCCGGCAAATAGCCCGCGTGTCGGTCGGGTTAGCCACCAAGGGGCCCTTAGAGTGTTAAGAAGTCCTGGCGACAGCATGACGTCCCTGCCGGGTTTGCCCGCTCGACCCGGATTGCCATCCGCTGTCTGTCGATATCCGGGATCGCGAGGAAAGCCACTTCCGACACGCATAATCCTGCGGCATAGACGTCGTCAGCTCTATGCGGCTCCTTAGGCTCAGGATTGGCTTCAGCAAGCTCACCACCTTCTCGGCAATCAGCACGATCGGCAGCTTGCGAGGCTATCGCGCGTAGACGATGCGCTCGGGAATCTCACTGTGGCCGAGCGTCACGCCGTCGGAAAGGTGCAACGCACAGACCATCTGGTTGAGATGCGACCAAGAGACCTGTCACCACCAGGTGAACCTGGAACGTATGAACATCCTCCGCGCGGGCGATCGGCTAAAAAATCGGCTTAGGCATCGATACCGCGTTGAGATATGATCGGCTGCGTTGCCGGCGACAAATTGCCCACCGTATGTCCTCGATCATGCGGCGGCTCACCTGAGCCATCAGAAAACCCGACTTTCGGAGCAGAACGTCATGAGAACGCTCGGATCCTCTCAGACGGGAGTCGGCGCGAGCGGCTTCGTTCACTCACCAATCAACAAATGTCGTGCCAAAGACGCCCTTTCAGGGAAGTCTAAAGCGTAGCTTGTTGATTCCAAATTGAGGGCTGGGAGTTTCTTCATGGAGGCCAGTTCCTGCCGGTGTTCGACTGTTCATCGTTGACCACTGCTTGTCGCGGCGGCGTTGCACCGAGGAGGGTATGCGCATGGCTTCGCGGTACTTCGCGACCGTGCGGCGGGCAATATCAATGCCCGAGGCGCGCAAGCGTTCCACGATGGTGTCGTCCGACAGGATGGCGGAGGGCTCCTCCGAATCGATCAGCTGCTTGATGTGGTGACGCACCGCTTCCGCCGAATGCGCTTCGCCCCCGTCGGCCGAGGCGATCGAGGCCGTAAAGAAATATTTCAGCTCGAACGTGCCGCGGTTGGTCGCCATGTATTTGTTGGCGGTGACACGCGACACCGTGGATTCGTGCATCTGGATGGCGTCGGCGACGGCCTTCAGATTGAGCGGGCGCAAATGGGCGACGCCGTGGGTGAAGAACCCGTCCTGCTGGCGCACGATCTCGGTCGCCACTTTCAGGATGGTGCGGGCGCGCTGATCGAGCGCGCGCACGAGCCAGGTCGCGTTCTGCAAGGCATCGGTGAAATAGGACTTGTCGCCGTCCTTGCCGATCTTCTTCGACAGCTCGGAATAATAGGTCTGGTTGACCAGCACGCGCGGCAAGGTGTCGCTATTGAGCTCGACATGCCAGCCGCCGTCGGGACCCGGACGGACATAGACGTCGGGCACCATGGTCTGCAGGCGCGCCGAGCCGAACTTCATGCCGGGCTTGGGATTGAGGCGGCGGATCTCGCCGATCATGTCGGCGATGTCCTCGTCGTCGACGCCGCAGATCTTGCGAAGAGCCGCGATGTCGCGCTTGGCGAGCAGATCGAGATGCTCGACCAGCGCCTGCATCGCAGGGTCGTAGCGGTCGAGCTCGCGCAGTTGGATCGCCAGGCATTCGCTTAAGGAACGCGCGCAGACCCCGGGCGGATCGAATTTTTGCAGCACGGCGAGGACGCTTTCGACCTCGGCCTGCGACGCGCCGAGACGCTCGGCGGCTTGGCCGAGATCGGGCGGCAGATAGCCGGCCTCGTCGACGAGGTCGATCAGGTACTGGCCGATCATGCGCTGCGCGGGCGCGGTGAAGGCCACCGAGAGCTGCTCGGCGAGATGGTCCGACAAGGTTGTCTCGGCCGCGACAAAAGCTTCGAGATTGTAGTCTTCGTCACCGGAGGCGCCGCCGCCCCATTCGGTATAGGTGGTCGGCGCGGCATCCTGGGCGTTGCGCGCCGCTGCCTCGGCCAGCTGTTCGCCGCTGACCTGATCGACTTCAGTCGGGGCTTCGGCACCAGCTACACCGTCATTGGCTCGCTCGAGCAGCGGGTTTCGCTCGAGCTCCTCCTCCACGAAGGTCATGAGGTCGAGATTGGACAATTGCAGCAGCTTGATCGCCTGCATCAGCTGCGGCGTCATGATCAGCGACTGCGACTGCCGGAACTCTAATCTCTGCGTGAGCGCCATGAAGCAAGAACCTTTCCTGAAGTTGGCCCGCGTTTTGCTCATCTAGTCAGGAGCTGATCCACGCGTATTTGATGTCGCGCAAAAGTAGATGCGAGGTGAGATATTTAATGAAGGCAGCCAACAGCTGGACACCGAAACACTTGCGGAACTCCTTCGTTAAGTTCCGTTGTTCGTGAGACTAGAGAACTAGAGATTAGGAGGTGGCACTTTGACCCGAGGACATGAACCAACAGGACAGTTTCACTGTGGCGACACTCCGATGAAGGAGCGGGCAGCCCGCGGCAGTTTCGGTGACTTCTGAGAGTAGCCGCGATCCTACCCATCCCGTAGGACTACCAGCAAAAGGTGCGCTGGGCTTAGGATCGGTGCCTGCCCGCCACTCTGATAGCCCATTAACAAAGAGCCTTGCTGCACGCTCGGAATTGGCGCGAACTTTGAAGCCAACGTGGAAGAACGTTGCCCAAACGGATTGGCACTAAGGCTGGCAGTCAAAACAGTTGAGGTGGCGGGTTGAACTGGCCGCGAGATCGGCCCTGCGCCAAAACAGATTGCGAGGTTACCGTCGCGTTCGGCTGCCTAAAGCCCGGCGTTTGTTAGCGCAGCGCCTGCCCCATGTGCGTCGAAAACAAGTCCCTTCCCCAAGTTGCTGAGGCCTCGGCGGAAGATCGAACAGCGGGCACTATTGTGCCTGCGCTTCGGCTTATCCTGGCGAAGGTCCCAACTATTCGCGATGTCGCTTCTTGGCCTCTCACGCATCCGACTCTGGGAAAGTTCCTTCCTCCTCCAAATTGGCCGGCGTGACCGGGACGATCTTGTCGGTTTGTCGAGAGCCTGCGCGAGTTGCTTCGCTTGCAGCGGACTGCCGACAATCACACGGGGCGAAAGGCGTGCGCACGCGCCTAGACCGCCATGCTGTGCCTATGACCTCGAGCACCACCTCATCGCTGGCCAGCAGAGTCTTGCCAGCCCTTGACGCACTCCGCGTCATATCAGTGCTGCCGGCGGAGCCTGCCGCCACCCCGAACATCCCTCCAAAGCTTCGCTCGATGCCGAGTCCAATCACTCGTCTCATCGGCATCTGAGCTGCGGCGAGACGAAAAGTGCGAGTTAGCGCTCTTGCTACACCGCAGTGCGCTCTTGCTACAACGCAGTGAGTCGCAGAGGTGGCCAGCTCCCAACTCGAACTCCCGGCTCATTGCCTGTATCGCCGGACCCACGATTCGTGCTCCTGCTGCCCCTGTGCCGATGTACCATACACCACGCTATAGAACACCGCAGCGGAACGTTGGCACCGGCAGATCTCATACCGGTCACTAACACCATTGAGCGGCCGCACGAAGAGTTCAAGCGACGGATCAAGATCAAGACCGTTTGCTATCAGCGGCCGCCACGGCGATATTGTCCTGGCCTGCTCACCTCCTGCCAGATCAAACATGCGGCAAGGTCGATGACTGGAGAACCCTTACCACAATGCCTAGATTGACCTCGCTGCACGAGCAGGTGGATTCACGTTGATGGAAATCGCGCCACAATTGTAAGGCGGCGCTGCCCCCGCGGTGAAACGCACGACTTCAACGACCATGGCTTGGTCCACCGGCAAGCCGCTGCCATAGGGCGAACCATTGCCTCGGCGGATCGGATCAGGCAGCGGCACCTCGATTGCCTGATCGATAAGGCCGGGAGGCTGGCGCGGCCTCGATCGCCTCGGGACGGTCGCTGGAGAGAATGAAGATGATGTCGGCGTCTTCCGCCGTCTCGTTGAGCAGCGTGTTTAGCAACACTAGATCGCTTGAGAGGCGGATTGTGTCTGGCGCAACGAGACTTGCATGCAACGACGAGGCCCCAAGTCCACACCGGGCGCTGTTGAGGGACACCGCATAGGCGCGCCTGATGCGCTTGCCTGCCCAGCTATCTGGTTTGAGCCGCTTCCGTTGAAGTACATCGTCGAAGCCACTTGAGATCGGTTGTCCCGACCCGCGGCAATAACAGAAGAGCCCGAAGACGGAGCCTTTGATGTGACTTTAAACGGGCGCGGACTTAAATGAGGCGGCGTCGGGTTGCTTTGTGTACAGCATTTGTCCGGTTCGCCGCCCCTAGCTTTCTGACGACGTTCTTCATGTGAAAGTTGACGGTATTCTCGCTGACATCCACAAGTCGCCCGATTACCCAGGCTGACTTTCCTTCTGCGACCCAGTATAGGCACTCTGTTTCTCGCTCGGTTAGCGGAATGTCTGGCTCGAAACCTTCATCAACAGGCGGTGTAATCTGCGCGACAGCGTTGTGAAACGCCGACGCCAATGTCGCGAGATGAGCCATGCGATGCTGTGGATCGGCATCATCGAAGGGAGATGCAAACGATACGAAAGCCAATCGGCCTTGCGATCCAAACAATGGCACGCTTATGCCATGCTTAAGACCTGCTTCTCTGGCCTCGTGCAAGACGCGCAGCTCACGGGGCTGAAGTTTATATTTATTGGTTAGGTCATCCCAAAGAAAGGGCCTTGGCAGCATTGCTGTCCGCCGGACTACCGGGTCGATCGCTCGATACTCTTGCTCAGCATAGCGTTGGCACCAATCAGACGGGAAGTTTATCGTTGGCGGGGGCGGCAGATAGTCCAGCAGACGACGCTCATTCGAGCAGGTGAGTGCTCCGTACGCGACTTTATTAAAGCCTTCATTGCTCGCGAAACTCACAAGAAGCTCGAACAGCGCTTTGATTGATCTTGTCTGTGTAGCGCATTCGACGAAGCTGAATAGGTCTGGCCCGCGGCTTTCCCGTCCTCTTGAAGAGAGTGGCATTTGGCCGTGCGATTGGTCATCCATTTCTATTTCCCATTTTACTTATACAGATGTTGGATCTGCTTGTTGCAGCTGGACGCCCGCGCGGGAAGGAAAGCACCGAGCCCGAAATGTTTGCCCGGGTCCCAGCGCGTACCGATCAGATAGGTGGAGCAAACCGGCGCGCCCCCACCCGCAGGTTGAGCGAACGCGGAGCTGACTTGGTTCGTTGCCGACCGGTCGGGTTGCTATCCGAGCTGCCGAATCGTCACGTGCGTATCCAGACTCTCGAAAGAATGGCTGGCAAATGATGCAACGGTTGCGGCGGACAAGGTCAGCACTTCTCGTAAGAACATACCAACGTCTCAGGCGGCGACGTAAAGAAGTGCGCTCGGCGCGGAACTCTTCGCGCAGCTCGACACGCCTCAGGTCACGGACCGGTGCAGCCCCTCTCAGGCGCTTGCGCATGTTGGGCCGCCACTTGCGGACATTGACAACCAGCTGCTTGATAAGGACGACACCGTGCATGCGATCCTCAGGACTTCCAAGAACCAGCATAGTGGGCACAGCAATTCTCGTACCACTTTCCGATTTGGCAAAATGGCCTCTTAAGAGAGAGGCACTCAGAGAAAGACGGTCTCATCTGAGTTGTTTCGAGCGGATGCGACATACGTCAAACATGCGACGACGTCGTCAGGCGCGACATCGAATTGATATAGATCAAGAGCATGATAGCGGTTGCCTCACCTGCATTGACGCGGACGGGATGGGCGCTGCCCGTGCGGTCCTAACACGCAAGCCAAATACAGTACGGGCCTTTCCATCCTTTAAATCGAACAGCGGGGCAGCAGTTTAGTCTTGCGGGGTCTTTGAGCAGCCGAGGACCCACTTTCAGCAGTTTCGCCGTGGCGCGCCTTTGCGAACCGCCCCCTTCGGCGTCGCGAGGACTTGCCCCCTCCTTGCAACGCCGAGGAGCGAGCAAATGAAAGAGGAAAGAATCACGGAAGGCTCGTCATGGATTGATCCCGGGCGCGCTGTTGATAAAGACTCCGGCTAACGTGGTGGTGGAGATGCTGCGCCTCTCGGCCTGGGCGTGGGGGTCTGAAGCGGATTACACGCCAGCTCGGATGCACCCTTCACACGATGGAGGGCTAGTAGCGGCCGGTGGGGTGAAGCCGTTCAAGTCGTGTCCGCCCTAGCTCTCGCGCACCACGTTCTTCAGGTAATGGTAGGCCTTGATGATCTCGACCAGGCGATCCTGCGTAGATCGGTCGCCGCCATTGGCATCGGGATGGTGCTGCTTGACCATCGCCTTGTACTTCGCCTTGATATCGCCGAGCGTCGCATTGGCATTCAGGCCCATCACCTGCAACGCTTTCCGCTCGGCATTTAAAATCTTGCGCGCCTCAGGCTTGGCCTCCGCGCGAGGGCGGGCACCGGCGCGTCCGTTCAGCTCGAGTTGCGTGCAGAAGCCATGCCAGTCGTCCTCGAAATCGGCCGCGCTGCCGGCCATTTTGCGGGCGCTGATGTTCTCGCCCATCTTCCAGGTCGGACGATGGCCGGTCAGCGCGTCGTTCTGGTAGCGCGCGACCGCTTCCGCGTCCATCCCCGAGAAGAAATTGTAGGACTCATTGTATTCGCGAACATGGTCAATGCAGAAGTGCCAGTATTCGCGCGCGTTGTCGCGGCCCTTGGGCGCGGGATGAGTAGCCTTGTTCTGGCAACCAGGCCATTCACATAGCGCCGCGGTCTGGCGCTCCCGCGCTTCCTTCTTGTTGATGCGAATGGAATCGAAGATTCTGGAGGCGTCGATCAGCATGACTGGCTCCGTTAGCGGAGCGGTAGTTAACAGCGCCGCTTGTTTGCTAGAGAATTGGTTTGGACGGCGAGTTGGATCTGTCTCGGGCTTTGCGTCCAGTTAGTGGCATGATGTAGCAGGCGGTTCTTAGCAATCGACGTGCCAGGACTGCGAGCTTGGTTCAGGCAAGCATCTCTTTGCGATTCAGATCGACTCAACTGCAATTTGCTGTCGGGTTCTGCACATAGAGGTCTTGAACGGGACCGGGTGAATACGAAGAAAGCGGAAGCTGCGCAGGAATCTCGGTGATAACGCGCTCAGAGAGGCAGCGTATCCAGGCGGATGGCAAACCTGCGAGAACTTCTTCAAGGAGCCGATGCGGCCCCAGCGAGACGATCAACATCCTGCCCTTAGGTCAGCCGTGTCCGGTTGATCATGCAATGCTACAAATTCTCCGCACATAGCGCGTGATCTGTTCGTCCGGGCCAGACGGAATTGCACGCATTCCAGAGACGCCGGCGAGCTGAAGCCGCCACGGATGTCGCGCCGGGCCGTGCGGCACAGCTATCGCCCAGCGCGCAACAGCGCAAAGGGATATCGGCGCGATCGAGGTTGCCAAGCCTAAGGTGAGGACCGGCGCGCGAGCGGCTCGCGTTGGATCGGCTTCAGCTCGATGATTTTGCCAGTCCGAGCGCGGCGAACTAGGAGCCTCGATCCTCTGCTGCCCGCCCCTTAGCTGCGCGCTATGTCGACAGGCGATCCAGGAGGCGCTCTCGGTCCTGCTGGAGGGGATGCACCGAACCTTCGATGATTTCGGGCCTGAATGACCAATCGCAGGTTGAATACGAGCGCCGGCAGCACAAGACCGTCAACATGCTCAAGGACATCGCGAACTGGTTTGGAGTGGCAAGAAGGCTATGCAGGATTTCAATGGCGCCAAGCTGGGGCGGTCGCGGAGCATGCACTTGATACCTTCGTCGAAAGCCGCGCCAAACATGTGCGTGACCTTAATTACCGGACAAGGATCGCCAATCTCGAGCCCATTGGCTTTCTATAACTTTCCCGCCGAGCACCAGAGCCAGCTGAGAACTGCAATCCAATCGAGAGCATCCGCCGCGGTGCAGCACACGAGCCTGCCAGCCAAGGAAGCGTTGTCGCCACAAGCCGTAAGATTGATGGTGCAAGCTGATGGGGGGCGTCGAAACGCTGCGTTGACTGAAGAACCACAATCAGTTGCCGAGATCCTCGCGGCGTCAGAGTGCCGATGCGATTGTGCTCGTCCCGAAGACGCAAAGCCATGCCGCCTGCTCGGTTCCGTCACGAGTCGTGGTCAAGATTGATCTGAGATCGCAATCCGTAAGTCTCTAAACGCGTCAGCTTTTCGACAGCTGATCTCAATAGAACGAGAGAGAGCGTCACTATCGGCTCGGCATTGCGAATCGACTCAAACACCTGAAGTTGACATGGACCCATTTAACACCATCAACCCATTCGACCGTGACCACGCCGCAGTGTCACAACCGCAAGAGCAGCAAGCGGAGTTTGAGCCGTACTTGGATGGAGTGCCGCAGCCTGATGCCCCCGCCGTTGCACAGATTCCTGCTTCTTCAGATCCCTACTATTTTCCTCTGTCTGAGGAAGAGCGTAGCCTCATTGAGGCCTTGGAACTTGGGCACCAGGGGGCCCACGGTCCTCATCCCGAAGACGCCCTCACCAGACACCTCGGGGACACCGCTGCCTGGCACAGCGCGCCGCGGGAAGCTTGGACTTGGCCGAAAGAGCTACCTGCGGAAGGGCACGATCAGAACCCGCTGCGGGGGACGATGGGCGAACCCGCCCTGACATCGGCTCTCCCAACCGTGCGCGATCACCAGGGACCGGATCGCGGAAAAGCCGTTCGCCAGTTCAATTGGAGCGACGGCTACCAACCGGCTCGGAACGAGCTGACCGGGAGCGCTCCCTCTTCAAGTCACGAGGTCCTCACGGGTGAGGATTACACCGGGGAGTTGAGGCCTGCGAAGAGGCAAAGAACACTAAGCCATACGGAAGGGGATGCTATCGAACGCCAGGTGAGCGAGCCCGGCAGTTCAGTCGTTCGCGAGCCGATGGAAGACGCCGGCGCACCGTTTCAGGCCAGCGATCGGCTCGTCCTTCCCGCGGAAGGCTACGATCAGGACCTGCTGTGGGCGATGGTGGGAAACGCTGGCGCATCGCCGTCCGTCGAGCCAACCGAGGGTCATCACCAAGGGCTGGATTCAGAACCGGCCGTTATTCCCTTCAATTTCCGGCAGGGCGACCAGCACGCGTCCGCTGCGCTTGACCGTAGCAACGTCGCGCCGAGCCAGGACAGCCGACCCAACAGTTTTATCGTTCACAATGACCGCTACACGGCGCTGTTCGTGCCCGCGGCAACGATGAGGCGAAGCACCCCTCTTCCGCAAGGCGCTGCCATTCCTCTGGGATTTCGACTGGAAAACGCTCCGCAGCCCAGCGCGCAACCAGCGAACCGAGCCTCATCATCGCGGCTTGGACGGTCGATGGAGCAAGCCGCTCCGGCGTCCTCCTCCAGGGCTGAGGGGACGTCCCCCGCGCCCCGCGAGATTTATGCTGCATCATTCGCCGTTCCCAAGAATTTTTCGCACGGCGACCAACCAGCCCCGGACACGATGCTCTCGATGCTTCGCCGCTGGGGCCAGTTGCCGAACGAGGCGCAGCCGGCAATAAACTACGATATTCTCGGCGAGCGTTACACCGCCCTCTTGGGGCCGGGAGGCCCCAATGACGTTCGGCTCATCCATCACCCAAGCAATGGAGATGCCGAGAGACAATCCCCACGCTAAGAATTAGGAACCCGACCACATAGCTCCGGTCTCGGACTTATTAATGTAGCATAGCTTGCTCCAGCGAGCTTGGCGCGGTTCCGGAGGGGTCCGGGTGAGCGCTACCCGTCCGATTAACTTGCGCGCATCATCGCTGTGCGGCTCCTCGTTGAGCCGCACAGCGATCTTCTTTGATCTTCCGAACGCCAAAGCTGAAGAACACCTACGGTGTTATCGCCGTTGCGTTTTACAGCATTGCCATTGATTGGGCCTCGGCCCCGAGACAGGGAATCCTCGGAGTAAAGAGGCTGCTTCCTGCCCCCATCGAACACGCGTCGGCTGAGCTTAGCTGGCTGCAGATGGGCGTGGTCGTCCATCAGTCCCAGATGCACATCCTGGCCGTGGCGTTCCGCAGAAAGCTCCTCTGGCCAACGAGGCGCTGCCCAGCACCTCGTCGATCCGCCTCGGCCTTTCAGTACATATCTCAGGGGTCCGCAATTGTCCGAGATACCGTGCGCGATCTTCATCGCTTAGCCCAGCCGACGTGTTCCGTCACACAGTGCTATCTTAACGCTGCTGCCAACGCCCTTGTCCTGGTTATACTATTGACATGTGCACTCAACGTCCCCGCGGAAAGCCGGTCAGCAATGCCCTTCCCATTTCTCGGAGTAGATGGTCGCTGAAACCTGTAAGAGCCGCATAGACCGTGCAGTATCTGTCGCTACTCCAGTTTTGGACGCTTTGATGAGAGCCGCGTCCTTCGGGACAACGGTTCGGTTCAGCGTGAGCTGCCTTGGGCACTACTCTGCCCGTCGAAGACGACGACCTGAGATGACCTCTCGCCTCAAGGAGTTTGAGCGCCGGATGAAGCTCATCAAGCCGCAGCGACCTCTGTCCGGCTGATAGAAAGTAAGCGTATCGCCGCGCTGATAGGCTTACCGGTCACGATCGCGCGACATGAGCTCGCCGCCTTGATCGACGCGGATCTTTGCTCGCAATCCCACTGACTTGCAGCCCCCTTCCAGCACCGCCAAGATGGCGGTACCGCGAAAGGCGATCCACCAGCGGCTGCCGCAACGAATGCAAAAAAAATCCAATTTGGGACGGAGGCGCGATTAGACGACCCTACCGATTTGTGCAGGAGATTTCGGGGCTCAGGTCAGTTAGCTTGCTGGGTGTTAGGGAGACTTCTTCAATGTTGATTATCGAAACTGTTTTAAAGCCGGACCAGTTTGGCGGTATTGGACTTTTCTCCGCTGCCCTTTTGCCCAAAGGTTCGCTGATTTGGATTCACAACCCAATCGTTGACATCGCGGTGACGCCTGAGCAGTACGAAGCTCTAGCTCCAACATTTCGAGCTCTACTTGATAAGCATGCCTATCCAAGAGACTACAAGTCTAATGATGGTGTTATAGAGTACAATGCTGACAATGCCCGCTTCATGAACCACAGCAGTCAGCCAAACACATATCAGGACGATCATTGCCGAATTTTAACCGCGCGTGACGTACAACCTGGTGAAGAACTGACTTGCAATTACTTGTTTTTTGATCCGACGTGTGACTTATCGTGGGCTAAAGAACCATCGGTGAATGTTGATGCCCCAACGGGCTAGGCGGCAGTGGATTGAATTCGCGATCTGACGACTTGATTCGGCGGCGAAATTTACGGAAGAGTTTCGCCGAACTAATTGCAGCCATCGACCGACCCAGCTTTTTGCGGCTACCTCCTCGAGCCTGAAGGTTATTGCGAGCGCAGCCTTGTTCGACATCACTGGCGCACAGAGTGCGGTGGCCCGCGGCCGGAACGTGCCTTCCATGACGTAGCCGCGACGTGGAGTTCCCAACATCTGTAGAGCTTACCCTAGGCAAGATCTCCGCAGATGCCCCTGATCTCGCACTTACTTCAGAATCTGACGACGCTCGATCAGTTCCAAATCCCTCGCTGAGATGGCGCAGGAGCTGAGCCTGATAAGTATCATTAGCATGCGCTGATTGCGCAAAGTCAGAGTCGCAGATGTGCTGTTCACAAACGCACTTGATGAGATCGCTTGCGGCTCGATCTTTGCCCCTCGATTTACGTCCGCGCGCAGCGCAGATAAAAAAAGCAAGCCGCTTCTCGAGGACATGCACGCCTGGTTGTTGCGCGAGCGCGAAACCCTCCCGCGCTCCCTCCGACGTTCTGAAGCCTATGAACTACATGCCCAGGCGCTGGGACGACCTCGCCCGCTTCCTCGACGATGGCCAAGATCTGCTTGACCAATGCGCTGAGCGCGCATTGAGAGGCAGGGAAGGCACAACTAGACCTTCGCTGGTAGCGAGCGTGGCGCCGACCGTGCCGCCATCATGCTGACAATGATCACGACCCGTCGCCCCAACGACGTTGATCCCAAGGGCTGGCTCCCCAAAGTCCTGTCCCCGCTCGCCGATCTTCCCGCGTCGCGCCTGCACGAACTGCTGGCCTTGGAATGGAAGCTCCTGCGCCAGACCGATAAGCCCGCCGGGTCAGCAGGCCACTGACCTTCCCCCGGCCAATCATAGAGCTCGCTGTGCCCGCGCGCATGCGTCAATCAGGCGGTCTTCGTCGTGCATACTCAGCTCCTTACGTGAGACACTATGATGCTCTGCAAACACACGGATTGCCGGATCTTCGATCAGCCAGAACAGCATTTCACTCGGTCGCGCAACCTGTTCAGTTGAAGCCGACATCAGCGCCTAGTCGATCCCGCAGATCCTGCCGACTGATGACAAGATTGTTGAGGTTCAGGTCCGGTCGTCTTGCTGCCAATCGCCTAACCAGTTCCCGGGTGCCGTCCACGACAAAGACGCCGCAGTCGTAACCGTTCTGCTGCTGTCTTATCGGGGCCTGTTGCACGTACGCGTCGAGCCGTCCTGCGATCTCCGCTGCGGGCCTGTCATTGTATCCCTGGGTGGAGTCATAGTGATAGGCGACCGGCCGACCACGATCGCGACGATCAACCAGCAGCAGCGACCAGTGACTGCCGCGCTGATGTCTATCCGTAGCGCTGGCATCGCTTACCGGCAAGAATAGGAAGTCGGCTGTATCATGGCGAACCCACCCTAATGCTCGTTCGGCGACTTCCTTGGAGGGAGATCGCAACATTTGGGCTATCAGGGGATCCACGAACCGCGTCCGGGCGGCGAGATCTGGATTGTTCTGCTGCAACTCCTGCGCCAGGAGCTGATAGTCCCACTGGATATGCTTGTCACCCAGCCACTGCGTGGGCCCCAACACGGGTCCGCTGCGGTGGCCGGAAGAGGCAACGGTAGCCAAGGGGGCGATCTGAGCAGCCGGGACAGGAGACGGGCGAGGATGATCGATGAATTGCGCACCGGAGCGTCCTCGCGGTCCCAATGTGATCGAGTAGGTCTCACCGCTGATGGGGACTTGGGTTGGGCCGCTGAACTTGGCCGGCAGGACCCCCATGTTGTTCAGGACATCGAGTAATAAATCCGACACCGGCTGGGAGCCATCCTGCCGATCCTCGTCGATTCGGTATCCGATGTGCTCAAGCTCTTGAAGTACGCCCGACCGCCCGACGAAGAACGTGGGTTCACCGGCGGGGCTGAGCACCTGCGCTGACTGAGCATCGTCTCGCATCTGCTGCGGTGTGTACGGCAGATCAACGAAAGAGTCGAGACCGCGGTAGATGTCGGACGACTGAGCTGGCGCGTCTGATGGTTCGGTGAAGAGCGGCGGTCTGGCACCAGCCCCACCCATCGGCGCTGACTGAGCATCATCTCGCATCTGCTGCGGTGTGTACGGAAGATCAACGAAAGAGTTGAGACCGCGGTAGATGTCTGACGACTGAGCTGGCACGTCTGATGGTGCGGTGAAGGGCGGCGGTCTGGCGGCAGCCGAACCCACCGGCGCTGACCGGGCATCATCTCGCATCTGCTGCGGTGTGTACGGCAGATCAACGAAAGAGTCGAGACCGCGGTATATGTCTGACGACTGAGCTGGCGCGTCTGATGGTTCGGTGAAGAGCGGCGGTCTGGCGGCAGCCGAACCCACCGGCGCCGACTGAGCATCATCTCGCATCTGCTGCGGTGTGTACGGTAGATCAACGAAAGAGTTGAGACCGCGGTACATGTCTGACGACTGAGCTGGCGCGTCCGATGGTCCGGTGGAGAGCGGCG
Organism: Bradyrhizobium sp. USDA 223; assembly: GCF_044909005.1. Lineage (NCBI taxonomy): Bacteria > Pseudomonadati > Pseudomonadota > Alphaproteobacteria > Hyphomicrobiales > Nitrobacteraceae > Bradyrhizobium > Bradyrhizobium sp. USDA 223. Next base: position 236,458 of record NZ_JBIYDR010000001.1, on the reverse strand, counting down.
GTTTGGCGGCAGCCCCACTCACCGCCCGCGACTGAGCATCGTCTCGCATCTGCTGCGGTGTGTACGGCAGATCAACGAAAGACTGAAGACCGCGGAAAATGTCCGACGATTGAGCAGGCGCGTCCGATGGTCCGTTGAAGAGAGGCGGTCTGGCGGCTGCCCCACTCACCGGCGCGGACTGAGCATCGTCTCTCACCGCCTGCGGCGTGTATGGCAGATCAACGAAGGAGTCGAGACCTCGGTAGATCGCCGACGACTCATCTGGCACCGCTTCCGCCGCCGGCCCCTCAAAATCATGCGGCAGGTGCGGCGACCACGTTGAGTTCGACCCGCCGCGCCGCGGCTCCCCGCCTGCCTGTTCAGGGGAGACGCCCAGCGCAGCGTTCGCCTTGACGATTAATAAATAGTTCCGAACCCGATCGAAGCCCATGTCCGCGCTTCGACTGGATTTTTTAAAGTCCTTGTAATCGTCGTTCAACGACTTTTGCTGCTCACTGGTGCCGGTGAGTCGGCTCACTATGCTCCCCCGCCCCTCCCTTTGGAGCCAAGCACCGAATCTTCGTTGGTTGCGGGCCAGATTTTGAGCAACTTTTTTCCGGCTAGTATCCTCGGGTTTGAGCATGCTCAGCTCTGCCTTTTCCAGGCCATCAATGATGCGGGCGTCATCGGGATAAAGATGCGATGTAGGCGACGGGACAGCATAACCGCTGGGCTCCCGAGACGCACCCGCGCCGGAAACGTCCTCGTCGTCGCGCACCTTGCCCAACGCGAACAATAGATGCTCATCCTTTGGGAACAACTTCTGAGCGAATTCAATGCGCGTAGCGTGGTCTAGCCCGGATATCGAGTAGCCCGCAAGATTAAGCGCGTTAGAAAATCTGCGAAGACTACGATCATGACGAGCAGCACTGCCCGGCTTCATGCCACTGGCACTAAGCCGCTCTGAGAGGGGCGCGTCTTCCGCTGAAGGGATCGTGCGCGGCCGCCCGCCAGAAGTTACATAGTTCGGATCATGATACGCACGAAGGACACCCAACCCTTTCTTCATGTCTTCGTCCTTCGGGAAGTAAGTCTTGACGTAACGGACCAGGGACTGGTGGTCCCCCAAATCAATCGTAATTCGATTAGCGCCAAGATCATTTCCAAGTCGGCGAAGCGCCTGCGTATAGCGGTTAACCGTCTTCCGTTGTGGGTTTTTCTGAGCCACATATTGGGCAATCGCTTTGTCGATAATGTCCCGATGTTCTGCAGAGAGATGGGGATGGTAGTTGCGGCCGCTGCGGCCGCCACCGGAGACAGGACCCGGATCTGGCGGGCGCGCCTCGGCCAAGTGCCGCTCAAAACCCTCTTGGCTGGCATGGCCCCCCTGGTCCTCTTCCAACATGGCGTGTTGCACCTGGGACCAAGCTGTTGGATTGAATGGATCGGAATTGTACGGGTCCACGCTAGCCTCACGTCCAAGACATCAATTGAGCTGATCCTATTATGGATAGGCTTTCCAGAAGCTGACGAGGCCGTCGCTTCGTGAGGCAATGCATCGCGACATCTGCAGAACGAAATGGCCCCGCGGCTCTCGATCGTCACTGGGCTTCTTGGGCTTCAGGACCCGCCCTCCTCCCGGCCGATGAAGTCTTGCGGCGGCATGGGAGCCGACGACTCGTCATTTTTTGGATCGCAAACGGCATACCGGCGGCGCCGCAGGTGCACGCACGGGTGTGGCCGTTACGGCCGGGACGATCAGCATGCGCGCAAGGTGCGAGATCACATCAGCCCTGGCCGAGCGTCATCGGTCGGCGCGATAAGAGATGAATCCTGGACGAGCTTTGCACCGTCAAGATGAGATCGTGAGCACGCGATCCGACCACTGTCAGTGGACGGGCATCGGGATCGGCCGTACCGCGGCGGCCAAGCCGGACGTATGGAGCTTCCATTCGCGCTGCACTGATTGTGGTATGGGACGCCCCTGACCGGCTCTTCAGTAAGCGGCTCGTCGCGAGCCGTTCTTGCTCCAAATCGGGATCGTATACTTTTGCTTCCAGTGCATGGGAACGACGCCCCCTTATAGTTCGAACATTTCTTCGAACTTCGGACGAGTGATGGGAGGGTCGATTAGAGCGCACCAAGGCGACCTTGCCGGCGGGCAACAAAGCAGGACAGCGACTCGTGTGTCCGCGTAAGCCCGCTCTTTCAGAAAGTGTCGGCGCTTGACGCTGGAGTTGCGACCCCGCGTCAGATTGGGAAACTCTGCTGAAACATACCACATGCATCTAGAGTTTAGCATGCAAATTACCCTAAGCGCTCCAGCCCCTGCTCAATGAGAGATATTGGAAGATCGCTGAAACACAGGCGCATGTGACCGCCACTTCGTGGGCCATAGTTCCGACCATTTGTAAGGTGCACGTCGTGCTCGCGGCTTGCAGCGTCAATAAACCTCTCCGGATCCGTACCCGCGATAAGCCGTACCCAGAACGAGAAGCCCCCACTTGGCACACTATAGTCCGGCTCGCAAAACCGGCTGCGCTGCAATAGCTTATGTACGCCGTCCCGCTTCCCTCGGGAGTGCTCGCGCAAGCGTGTTATGTGCGAGTCACGAGCGCTCGATTGCAACAAACCCAAAACGAGATTGCTTAGAACCGGACTTGCGCCGCCGTCGCGTTCTGTTGTTAATGTCCGACTCCGCAAGCACCCAGCCTACCCCCCTGCTGCCGCCGCGCCGTTCGATGCGTGGCTGCGCCCATGCCGAGGCGAGCCTCGGATCCCAAATTGCTCGTGGGATGCAAGGCGTCGGCTATCTTCCGTCGACAGCGAGATGTAAAACAGTGCGGGTGCGGCTCGGTACTAACCGACCCGGGCGTGAAACCAGGCCAACTAGTCCCTACCACATCCGCACTGCCGTTGAGACTAGCGGAAGGTGACTCGGCGCGGATCGCGTCTGGAGCAAAAGCGCTGTCCCTGCCACATCCCGTTAACCCCAAGGGCTCTGTATCTGTGATAGCTTACCGCAAGCTGACAGGCCTTTGCGCAATCGGTCAATGGAAGCGTGGCCTATCAATACCGGCTCAATCTGCCACGGTAGTTCCTGCAACCGCTCAGTGCTGTTCTGTCACGACTTCATGAGAAAGGCGCTATCCCTATCTGCATCCGCACTGCCAATGAAGTTGGCCACGGGATTGAGAGGCTAGCGCCGGCTTTGCCCTGAGGGCTGTTCACACGAAATGCCTCGTGGGTATTAACGAGAACTCGGCCTTGAGTGACCTACAGGGACTGATAGGAGAGACGGCGGACGTAGCTGATCGGTCGCATTCATCGCCAGCGAGATACCATCTCCCGCCGAGAATGAGCAAAGACCGGCTTGCTGACGCCGCTGCCGATAACGTCGTCCGTCAAGCGTCATCATTGAAGTAGATCTTCGTCCTCGCCATCACTCATCGACAAGCCGCTGGGATAGGTACGTATATTCCAAAGCGATCCGGCGTGCCTGTTCAATTAGATTGGCGGCGGCGCTATGCCCCCCGTCGGTATTCTCATAGTAGAAGTACGGTTGGTCCAATGCAGCGAGCCTTGCCGCTGCCTTGCGGCCATGCGCTGGATGGACGCGGTCGTCCTTGGTGGACGTGAGAATGAAGGGGGCCGGGTAGGTCTTGCCTGGCACCAACCTCTGATAGGGCGAGTAAGCCTCGAGCCACTTGCGCTGATCGGGAATGCTGGGATCGCCATACTCGCTGATCCAGGAGGCCCCGGCGCCCAGCTTCGTGAACCGAACCATATCGAACAGCGGAACCCGTAAGATGGCCGCATTGAAGAGGTCGGTTCGTTGGGTGATTGCGGTCCCTACCAGGAGGCCACCTTGGCTACCGCCGACCACCCCTAGCCGGCGGGGAGAAGTGATTTTGCGCCGAATCAAGTCCTCCGCGACGGCGATAAAATCATCCCATGTCCGCTGCTTCGTTGCTCCTTGGGCAGTCTGGTGCCATAGGGGCCCGAACTCACCACCGCCGCGCAGGTTTGCGACAACATACGCGTTGCCCTGCTCGAGCCAGAGTCGTCCGGTGAGGCCGGCGTAAGCGGGGATGAGCGGAATCTGAAACCCACCATAGCCGTAGAGAAGCGTTGGAGTTGATCCGTCAAACCGGGCGCTCTTAGGTCGTAGCAAAAAGTAAGGAATGCGGGTGCCATCGCGCGAGATTGCCTCGAACTGTTCGACGACATGTCTCGAGGGGTCGAACCGAGGAGGTGTCGTCTTCAGGGTCTCAAGGCGACCGGTTACGGCGTCGAAGTACCAGAGCATCGTCGGGCTAAAAAAGCTGGAGACGGTGAACATCGCCTCGTCGGTTTGACCCGATGCCGCAGCTACACCGACACTAGCATTGTCTGGAAGCGGGATCGGCGTGGCCTGCCAGGCGCCTTGATGGTACTTGTAGACGAACGCCCTACTCTGAACATTGTCGAGAATCGTTAGGATTAACAAGTTTCTTGTGGCGGTGAATCCGCTGATCGCTTGTCGAGGCCCAGGCTTAAACACGAGGGTTGGCATGGCGCGCAGCGGATCCTGCTTCCATTCGGTCAGGTCATACGAGATGATTGAGCCCGCTGAGAAGGGCGTGTCTCCGGACGGCGGCATCCAGTCTTCGTTTAGCGTCACCAGCAGGCGACCACTCGCGATGCCTCCGATGGTCGACTTCTTTGGCAGATTGAGCTTAATCGGCTTGGACCCAAAGAGAACATACTCATGCTCGAACGAACTGATGCGGCGGTCGGCGCCGGTCGCATGGATCGTACCTTCACTGTCGCGCAGCACGAATGGTGTAGCCTCGACATCGGTCGGCTCGCCACGGAAGACCTCGTGCGCTTCCGCCAGCGACTGAGCGCGCTTGAGCTCCTTCACAACGAAAGGGTAACCGGCTTGTGTCATGGTCCCTTCGCCCCAATCTCGTGTAACCAGGACCGTGTCGCTATTGACCCAAGTGACCTGCTGTTTTCCCTCGGGAAGTGCGAAGCCCTTTGTGACGAAGGTTTTGGCAACTGCGTCGAACTCCCGGACGAACACAGCGTCCTTTCCACCGTCGGACAGGTTGAGCAAGCATAGGCGCTCTTCGGGCGGAAGGCAGCTCACGCCTTCAAGAACCCAGTTCTTCTTGTCCGCGTCAGCGAGAGCATCCACGTCGAGGATGGTCTCCCATCGGGGGGTTTGGCTGCGATAGCTTTCAAGCGTCGTCCGCCGCAAGACGCCGCGCACGTGGTTCTCGTCCTGCCAGAAATTGTCGAGACCGCGTCGTCCCATCGAGACGTACGGAATCAGATCCTTGGCCTGAAGATTGTGGAGCGCTTCCCCGTAGAAGCGCTGGTAACGTGGATCAGATTGGAGCGCACTGAGTGTCTTGTCGTTCTCGGTGCGAGCCCAAGCCAATGCGCGCGGCCCTTCGATTTCTTCAAGCCAAAGAAAAGGATCTTCAGCCACGCTCGCAGGCGCTGGCGTCGGGGAAAGTCCCGCGGCCATCAAACAGCTCATGGATAGCGACGCTGCGAGAAAGAGAGAATTTTTCATGGGAATTGTCCTGAAGTTAGCCGGCCTTGAGCATCCTGCTAGTGAGTGGAAGCATTCGGAAGATGCATACTCGGCTTCAAACCGCAGGCATGCCGGAATTGCGTCCGCTGGCTTTCGATGGAGCAAGCAGCGTGCCGTTTGAAAGGCGAGGTTCTCCGGCGTTCCCAACTCATTTAAGTGTCGACTTTTGGACGTCCGTCTCAAACCTGACAGTCGGTTTCTGGTAAAGGCGACATGTTGCGCAGCGGCCACCTTGCTCATCGTCGCACTACGTAATCTTCGACGATCGTTTGCGCCCTCCGTTCGGCCACTCACAACTCGGCTCCGCATGAATTGCCTGGAGCATGCGGTTGACCTCGCAAACCTTGCGCGAAGGGCTATGGCTGAAAACGTTGCGGTAAGGGCAAACCATGCAGCGCTTTGGGCGCGCATCGCGCGGGCATCGGCGACGCTCTCGAAGGCCTCTGCAGTCATCCGAAATGACAGTTCGGGTCCGGCAAAGATCGCGTTCGATTTTTTAAAAGGTAGCGCTCCATGCGCAGCCGTTCGTTCTGCTGGCGCAGTCGGGCGATCTACGAAGCCTAATCCGCCGACACCGGCGTCTGCCTAAAGCTTCGCTGATTTGGATACACAACGCAGTCGTTTTGACATCGCGGTGACGCCTGAGCAGTACAAAGTTCTAGCTCCAACAGTTCGAGCTCTGGTTGGTAAGCGATGTCTATCCAAGACAACAAGGCTAATGACAGTATTATAGAGTACAATACTGACAACGCCCGCTTCGTGAACAACAACATCAAGCCAAACACATATCAACGCGATCATTGCCGATGTCTAACGGCGCGTCACGTACAACCTGGTGAAGAACTCACTTACGATTACTTGCTTTTCGATCTGACGTGTGACCTATCGCGGAATAAAAGAACCATCTGTGAATGTTGTGCCCAACGAGCTAGGCGGGAGTGGATTGAGTTCGCCGTCTGACGACTTGATATCGCCTGCCAAATTTACGGGAAGAGTTTCGGCAACTAATTGCGGCCATGGACCGACCCAGCTTTTCTTTTGCGGCTGCCTCCTTGAGCCTGAAGATTATTGCGAGCGCAGCGTTGTTCGACATCCCTGGCGTGCAGAGTGCGGTGGCCCAAGGCCCGAAATGTGCTTTCCATGACGTATAGGCGCGACGTGGATTCCACAACATCTGTAGAGCCTAACGTAGGCAAGATCTCCGCGGGAGTATGCCCGATATCGCATTTACTTCACAATCTGATGATGCTCGATCAATTCCCAACCGCAGCTGACATGGCTGCACAAATGAGCCTGCTAGTATCTTGCATAAGTTGATTTTGCCGCTTGTCGTCAGAGTCGCAGATGTGCTGTTCACAAACGCACCTGATAACGATTGTTGTGACCCGATCTTTGCCCCTCGATCTACTTTCGCGCGCAGCGCAGAGAAGATCCTTTCCCATCCAGTCGCGATCCTGAGACCCGTTTTGGCTGTGAGATCAGCCACTAAGAGTTATCGAGGTCGGCCCTCGCTCCCGATCTTGCCTTCGTTCCAGTCAACTACCCCTACGCGATCGAGGACGCAACGAAGGCGACGAAAGCCGCAAGACAACGGGGCGCCGCAAAAGCGGTCCGGGCACGACTCCTAGCCTTACTCGCGGCACTCACGCTCCCAAAAACTAAGACGAGCTGTACTCGCAAAGACCGGCTGCTTGCCGTCACCGCAGCTGGCGCGGAGACGAGAACACTGCACTTTAGAGTACGCTGTTTCATCAAGATCGGAACGGGTCCGCGCACACTTCAATGAACAAAGATAAACGTCCCACATGCGCGTGCCTTCTACGCTCGATGCGCAATGTAGAACTATCGACGCTCAATTGTCCGCGTTCAAACAAGGAAGTTGACGCGACACACTCTTAGAAAACGCGCGCAGAAGATACGAATTAGTCCGGCACGCGGCTTGCTTCGTTCGGGACTTCATCACCAATCATAGTGCGGTGATCTTCGGAGCAGCCCCGGCGCGTCATTACGTGTCTGGTCGCTCCGATGATTTGCCGTGCGGCGATACTTAGCGAGCGGGACCGCGTCTCGGGAAAGTGCAGGGCAATCATTATGCGATCAAGAGTTCTCTTTTTGGGTGCTACGACGGCGGCGCTCGTCACAACGGGTACAGCTATGGCGAACCGCGAGCGACAAGTACTGCCGCGAGCGGTGTGGAACTAGTCTGGAGGCTACATTGGCGGGCACGGCGGTGGCGGGTACGGCCGAACCTCGTTTAGCAATCCCTTTGGCACGTCGATCTATGGCGGCGTCGTCGATGTTCCATCGTTCGTCGCGGGTGGTCAGATCGGCTACAATTGGCAGAATAGCAGTTGGGTGTTCGGCCTCGAACTGGATGCCAGCGTAGCTGCCGCCAACGGCTCAAACACTTGCCTAGCCGCCTCCCACTGGATTGTAAGCGCAAACTGCAACGCAGGTCCCAACCTCTTTGCGACCGGGACCGGCCGCATCGGCTACGCCTTCGGCGCGCTCGGGAGGACGCTTGCCTATCTCAAGACGGGCGTCGCCTGGCAAAACAATCGGGGCGACGTCGTCAACAACGTGGAACCGGAGGGCCAGCCACAGGAGGAAACCCATTTCGACTATGGCCGAGTTGGTGGCGTCATCGGGCTCGGTCTCGAGCAAGCCCTTACGCCTGCATGGTCGGTGAATGTCGAGTACCACTATCTGCATTTAGCCGGACCGAGTGTCGCCACCGCTTCGACGGCGCAATTATCTCCGCCTACGATTCTGCCGGCGAACACAACTAGCCTGTCCAGCAACTATCACATCGGAAGAGTTGGTCTGAACTACCACTTTGGCGTGGACCCAGGGGCCGCACCAAGGTCCGATGCGCCGTGTGCGGAGTCAGCGCGCAGCGTACCACCCATTTCCTACGCGCCCGGTTGGTCCTTCGAAGGCGGCTCGCGGCTCTGGCTGAGCCGGGGACGATTCCAGTGGGATCACAGCGCAATTTTTAATAACGATGTCCCAGACCCCAGCATACTCGTATCGCGGCTCGCTTATCACGGACTGGACGGGCTTTCGGGGGAGGAATTCGGCCGCGTCGACAGTCCCTGGGGAGTGTTCTTGAAGGGGAACGTTGGCATCGGAAGCTTCAACAAAGGGAAGATGAACGACGAGGATTGGGGGGTCCGGAACGAATTATACCCGTACCAAACTACACTTTCAGGTCAGTCAAATGGAAGGTTCGCATATTACACGGCGGACGCCGGTTACGATTTCCTGCGCAGCGCGAACTACAAGGTCGGTGCTTATAGGCTGGGCCTATTACAGCCAGAGCTCAGACTCCATTGGTTGCGTTCGGATCGCCCCTCCGGATGAAGCATGTCTGAAGCCGGGCGACGCTAGAATCATCGGTGCGGAGGATACACAATGGAATGCGCCTCGAATCGGCTTGAGCGCCGAAACTATGCTGACCAAGCGCTGGCGCCTGAATGCTGATATCGCTTACCTGCCCTGGACCGATTTCAAAGGCCGCGACTATCATCTCTTGCGAGATGAGACCACCTTTTCTGAACAATACGGCAATGGTGGCGGCGGAGTCCAAATTGAAGGCCTTCTGTCGTACTTTGTCACCAAGAATATCAGTCTAGGCGTTGGAGGCCGCTATTGGGCCATGTGGACAAACAAGGATGCCAAAGGCAGGCACTGCGAACCCGGCTGCGATCGGTGGCCGCCAACATTTGCGAAGTACAGCATGGAACGGTGGGGCAGTTCTTTCAGGCCTCTTACAAGTTCAATTAAGGACCTCACTAACGAGGCTCCAAACTTCAGATTGTTAGATGCCGTTCTGAAGTTTTCTGATGACCAGTCCTCGGCGCGCAACTGAAGCCGAGGATTGGTATGTTGCGATTGACGCTATACACCCGGTTGCTACGATTGCATATCACCCGCCTTGGACAAGGCGAGCCCAACTCTGCCCCCGAACCAAAGCTCGTCCACCAAAAAGCTCGTTGCACTAATAACAGCTCGATCTCTTGGCTCGGACGGAGCTCGCATCAAAGCCGATTGAGCACGCCATTGCAACTGAGCTGGGATGCGCTCGATGCACGATTTCTAAATTCCGCAGCGCGATCTCTCCTGGGCAACCGAGACCGCGGCGAGCCCCAACATCGCGTCGCCGGTGAATCCGAAATGGAGACGATAGAGCCACCAGATTGCGCAGCACCGGTCGAGATCGTACATGGCGAGCGCGCGCCTTGTTGCTGCGACCATCCGCGCCATCGGCTTCATTCCGCGTGTCATCTGGAAACCTCGACGTCTCGGGGCCAGCACTCTCCATTTGATGACTCTCAGGGCGGTGATGGCTCGCTGTCCGGCGCGTGCACCTGCAATGGATTGGGAGCTGAGATTGATGTTCGCCATGGCGTTCTTTTCCGCGTTTCGAAGCTGTTTGCGCACACCTATGTGCATGCGCTCTTTGCCGTGATCCTACTGCGAAGGTACTGCTTGCCAACGCCCAGATCTGGTAGCCAAATGGCCGGACTCCCGACCGATAAATACGCTCACGCGATCCCACCGCTACGCGAAGCCACTTGCGACAGTGGTTGCGGCTACGCGACCTTTGCTGCCAGCTCCTTGAGAATACCTCGCCCGTCTGCCAAGGCTATCTAGGCTCGCATCGGCGGGGCCTACGTCGTTTTCCGAGTACCCCCTCCAGGTCACCGGTTTCGCTACCCAACTTGCGCGGACCCAGCCGACTTCGAGCGCTGGCTTGCGGCCGAGCCCGGTTTGACCGCGCATGCAATCCTCAGTCGCCTCGCGAAGCAACGCCCCGAACAGATCCGCCTGCACCACACCATCCTGCAGAGTTTGTTGGGATCGCTCAGGCAAAGCAGCCGAGACGATCATCCGGCACGGCTAAAGCTGCGGCGCTGGCCGCGTGTGATGGGCATTCCGCCACTTCAGTAACTTCCGATCCTGCGCAGCATGGTGCAATCCCGGACTGACGTTAGCCGGACCTACATCGATCAAGCGAAACTAACATCCCCAGATGAGGCAATACCGGGGCAATATGGCGGGGTGGGATTGACAGGCCGCCGCCACGAGACGAAACGGCCAGGATGACGGTTCATCTCGTGGGCTGCCAGTGGGCCCGAGGATGCGTACCCACAGGCGGCGCGAATAATCCACTATGGGGCGAATGTCTCTCCAGCTAAGGACAACCGAAGTGATCGCAGTCGTCCAGCCCCGCGCGATCGGTTCACCGCCCGGTTGTCTCCAGTGTAAGCCTAACGAACCCTCCTTCGGCTAATTCGGCTTTGTAGGCCCGTCCGTTAAGTAGGATTGTGGTGGAGCTATCTGCGGTCGGCATAAAACCCTCTTGGCGCAGCTTGTCCATTAGGGCAGGTGTCGCCCATTGCCGTGGTAGCGGCGTTCCGAAACGCCGGTTCTCCGTGAAGAAGGCTCCGAAGTCCGGTACCCCCGCCCGGCCGGCCCCAACCACTTGGTCCTCCGCAGGGTTAAGAATAAGGCGAACACGATTGGACTCATCCAAACCGGCCGTGTAGCGGTGACCTAGGATTTCATAAGTCATCGTCCGCTGGTCCGCGTCCGGCAAGAGACCGTGGTGGAATAGCCTATCAACCATCGCGTCAGGGGCGATTTGCGAACCGTGTGAAAACCTCTGTGGAACGGCGAATGAGACATCTACCGCTTCCTCAGGTGCGGCAGATGATGATGGTCCAGCTTCATTCATGACCTGACTGAACAAATCATGATCTTCCTGTGTCCAGACGTGCGCCGTCGGCGATTCTGGTGAATGGGCATTATCGATCGGGTTCGGATCCATAAAGCTCTCCTTCCTGTTATGAGAACAAAGGCCTCTTGAAGATCTCCCCCAGGGAATGAGCTGAGTTCGTCACGAATTCAGAGATGGTTGGCTTCGTCATCGAGAGGCCAAGTTCGGATGTTAAAGAGGCTGGCTTTCGAGAAGCTGACAAAGGTCGAAGAAGGAGATAAATCTGCGGCCGCATCTGCCACGTCAGATGCGATCATCTCCGAGCCAAGTCTCATTCCGCTTGGGCTCGCAACCGGGGCGCGGGTCTGCGTCGTGCATTGCGCACTTCGCCGTAAAGATGGTTAGGAGGTCCAGGTGATGCGGACCGCAGCCAGACCCAGTCTTGCACTGAACATATCTAGTTCGCCCGCTGCCCGCGACCAGTCGTTCTGGCTGCCGCTTCGCGCCCATGCTCGGGGCCGCTAACCAGAATGGCTCCGATAGCCGCGGCCAGCTCGAGAACAGACGAGAGCGGGACCCACGTGAGATTCCGGTAAGCGCGGAGTGACGTGTTCACCTGATGGAATGAAGAACGAAGTCGCCCAGACGCAAAGCAGCCGACAATCATCCCGCGTACGGGCCGAAGGTGCGGCGGTGCGGATGATACCGGGACTGCGCCTGCCGCTGCTGTGATGGGCATTCCGCGAGGTCCCCGCCTCCGATCCTTCGCACCCATGATGCAACCTAGGCCTGGCAGGCCGGAGCTACATCGGTCAAGCGGAAGATACATGTTCAGGCCAGGCAATACGACACGCCAACTATGCCGCGGCTTCTATTGACGCTCTGCGTCAGGCAGATGGCGTTCGTGTCAGGGTGTTGAAAAGAAAATTAGCTCGTGTCCTGAATACGGAAACTCGTCGCAATTCGTAGCACGCGGTAGCGACGTTGCCGCCGAAATGTCCGCTTCCCTAAGCGTCCGTTAGCGAGGAAACGTAGGTCGCATTCGTGCTCGCCCGTCCGGGCACACGAGTAGTCCTCTTATTCTGGCGTCACTAACAGCTGTCTAAGTGGTTGACCAAGATGTACAACCCTGAATTTTTGGCAACGCTCACGGAGCGACTTGGGATCGGGATCTTGGCGTCGGGGCCGAATAGCCGGGGCTTCTCCCCGTACTGGGTGACGCCCTCGCGCAGCAGATGGCCAAGATGCGCGGGCGAGCGGCGCCGAATGCAGCTTATGACGGACGACGCGGGCCTTAATGGTCGCCAGACGCGGGCGTCCCGCTAGCAGGCGTTCGCCATCCTCGCCGGCGATCCCGGCCGCGACGCAAAGGTGGAGCACCGATAGCTGAAGGATCTTGTCCGCCGCGCGACGACCGCCGCAGGCGCGCTGAGCGGCGGCAAGCGCCTTGGCCAGGAAGGGCGTTGCACGCTGACTTCTTCAGGAGCGAAGGGAACCTGCAATCGGCTGAAATGGCGCGAGACATCGCCAAGCGTGTTCGGCGTCCGCCAATTTGTCGCAAACTCTCCACAGCAGCGCAATGTCTGCGGGCGCCCGACAACTGCAGCAGGCTTTCATATTTGTCGCACCGGCAAGGCCAGCGATCAGACAAGGATTAAGTGGGCCGCGAAAGGCGGGCATTTTTATTGCAGACGTTACCATGAGGTTCGCCGTTACGCGCTTCAGCTTGCACGTGGACAGGCGGTCCCTGAGGACGAGCTCGGGCAAATGGAATGCAACTTTGCGCGTCTGGTCGAAATGTTCGGGCTAGCCATCGCGCTGCAGATTAGGTCAAGGGATGGCGAGGCAATCTACTCGAGAGAGGCCGGAGCCCCTCCTCGGTCCGGCAGACGGACGTTTGACACGCCGCGCGGTGTTGGGCGCAACCATCGGCAATATTCTCGAATTCTACGACTTCGGGACGTATAGCTTTTTCGCAATACAGATCGGTCAGGCGTTTTTCCCGGCAACCGACCAGTTCGCCAGCCTCATGCTGTCACTCGGAACCTTCGGCGCAGGTTTTGTGACCAGGCCGATCGGGGCCATCGTGCTCGGCTCGTATTCGGATCGGGCCGGTCGCCGCCCCGCGATGACCGCCAGCTTTGCCATGATGAGCGCTGCGGTCCTGTTATTGGCTCTCACGCCATCGTACGAGACAATAGGACTCGCCGCTCCGTCACTAGCTATCGTGGCACGCTTGCTGCAAGGCTTTGCTCTCGGAGGTGAGGTCGGTCCGACGACCGCCTACTTGATGGAAGCAGCCCCCACCGAAGCCCGGGGGCTTGCTGTCTCTTTTCAGCCCGCGAGCCAACAGCTAGCTGCGACGGCCGGAGCGTTGGTTGGAGAGATACTCTCGCTCACCATGACAAGCGAGGCGCTCAATGCATACGGATGGCGCATCGCGCTGTTGCTCGGCGGCGCTACGTTGCCGTTTGGACTTTGGTTGCGCAGCGCCCTGCCCGAAACGCTGCACTGCCCCGAGGCGCCGGTTCGGGTCACCCAGCCTGTGCGGCGATCGCCTCCCGATCGCCGCATCATGAGCCTGGGATTCGTCATCTTGGCCGGCTGCACGATCACTACTTATGTTACCGGATATATGACCACTTACGCGTTGAACACCCTCCGCGTTTCCGCGCCTCTCGCCTTTGGTACTACGCTCATCAGCAACACGGTGGGCATTGCTGCAGCACTGCTAGGCGGCCTGCTCGCCGACCGCGTAGGCCGTCGACGTATCATGATATGGCCGCAGGTCGCTGCACTGCTCATGACGTATCCGGTATTCTTGTGGATTGCAGAGAGCCGCAGTGCCTTCGCACTTCTAGGAGGTCTCGGCGTCCTCACCCTGATCGGAACGATTTCGTATAGCGCCTTCTACGTGAGCATGGCCGAAGGTTTGCCCAGGCACATTCGTGGTCGCGCCTTCGCGACAATCTACGCTTTTGCGATAGCGATTTTTGGAGGCACAGCTCAACCGATCGTCACCTGGCTCATCCACCTTACCGGAAGTGCACTCGTGCCCGCCTGGTACATGCTTTTCGCAGGCGCAGCCGCGCTCTGTGCCATGTTTATGATGCCGGAAACGGCGCCACTCAATTCCGAACATAGACGGACGTCCGTAGCGCCACGACCGTTACCCTAGCCATACCCGAACAGCTAAGGATGACATCTATGATGTCCGAAATGCGAAACATCGAGCCGGGACGCTATCGGAGCATAGCACGGAAGAACAATCTATCCTGAAGATTGGAGCAGCTTTACATTGATCAGGGGCTGCTGTCCGAACCCAGCGTCGCCGTCTGAATAACTTGTGCCGTTTACGCAATCTTCGCCGATACGACGTTACGGATTGGCGGACATCAACAAGTGTGTAACGAAGGCGTCACTCTGGTCATCTAGAGAACAAGAAGGCGCGGCTTGTACCATCTGCCAACCCAACCGTACGGCATGAGGATGCGACCGCTGTCGGAGCAGCGGCCGCACGAGGCTCGATCCTCATTCTCTGCTTGACATGTTTTCCGTTGTCAGTGCCGAACGCACGAGGGATCGGTCAAGCAGAAGAACAAATCACAGATACCATTTAACGGGTCATCCACGCACTCGGGATATGATGTATCGGCTACCGGAGCACTTGCCGCAACCGGCTGCGCGGCAACGTTTGCAGCAAAAGGAGGCACCACCGCCGTTGCAAGCGCGAGTGCGCTCGCGGTCACTAACACAGATTTTTTCATTCGAGACATCGCTTCCTTAGGTTAGCCCCAGCCGCTCTCGACGGTCTATATGACGACGCTCCAAATCGTAAAATTGATTTTCTCGATCAGATCTATCGACCGAACGGATGAGTTCGGGCATCACCGTATCGCTCTGTCTACTCGCTCGGCACCTGCAGACCCGCTTTATGATCGAACGCTCGACGTGCCTGCGTCCGTGCATTTCCGGGAGCACCCGACAAGAGAGTGTTGCTGAATCTGAGTCGTATCGTCCGGATCAGGCCACAGTCGGTTGCATGGTGTCGACACATGTGTCCGAACGCCCTTGCGTCACAATTGGTCGCGTAATTGTTCATCACCAAGAGAGAGGACCGCGAAAGCCGCTTACCAATTCTCTGGTTCGGCTGCGCTGCAGGCCACAAGGCAAGGCTTCGACGCAGTCGACCGCGGGGCATGTTAGGCACCGAGCGCGACGACGTTCCGGGCCAGAACGTGCCATTGGCCGCGATATGCGTCGACGCAGGCCCTTTCCCGATCCTAGTAAGACTGGTCAGGCGAGGAGCGAAGAGGCGAGGGTGACGATGAGCGCATTTCGGCTGAACTCATCTCAGCCATTGGCAGCAGGCATCTAGCACAGCTGCAAGGGCTCTAGCGATGAGACTAGTCAGCTTCTCGACAGCTCAATGTCCTAGGTTGAAAACACCTCGAGCCAGACAACAAGGCTCGACCTTGATCAGCTCAACCTGGAAGAGGAGAAGCAGCCGATCCCCCTCAAGATGGCGAGCCTTTCGAGGATTAGATCCGTGCGGGCATCTCGCCGTCTTTGGTGCGCCGAATCGACCAGCATGTTCGGCCCTCCAGGTTGGGCCGCGCTCCATGATTGCCCGCTTCTTCTTGGATATCCTCACAATGAAAGACCGGCTTTGTGGAAGCGGCGCTCCAGCGCATTTTCTCATTTTGCCATAGGGGGCGACAACAATGAATACAGATCGGACGCAGCTTGACAGCGACGGCTTTTTCTCAGTTTCCGGCTCCGAAGCGTCCCAATCCGAGGCCTCAGAACCCGGCACTCCCGTTGCGGCGCATTGGGATGAGGCTTTGAGGGACGCGCGGCCGTCTGCTCCCACTGCGGCAGGGCCGCAGGGCCAGGTTGTGGACGCGCGGGCGGCTGATGAGGGGGAAGACGAAGACGAGAACCGCCAAACCGCCATTACCCAAACGAGAGCTTTGCCGGAGAATGGTAGTGCGAAGCTAAATCTCTCCTCCCTCTCCCTGACCGCATTGCCCGCCGCCCTCCCGCCCGAGCTTCAGGTCTTTAACGCGAGAGACAATCAATTGGCGAGCTTGCCCGCACTTCCTGAGAGCCTCCGCGTGCTCAATGCAGCGCGCAATCTGCTGACCAGCCTGCCGGCCGACCTGCCATCCCGGCTCCGGTCCCTGATCATCGGCGAAAACTCACTGACAAGTCTGCCTGCCCTTCCGGCAACCCTTCGGGAACTCAGCGCTTATAGCAACCACCTAACCAGCTTGCCTGCGCTTCCAGCCGGGCTGCGGAGCCTGGTCGTCGAGAATAATCAATTGACCAGTCTGCCTGCTCTTCCAACAACGCTTGAGGAGCTCTACGCTGCAAGCAACCACCTGACCAGCTTGCCCGATCTTCCAGCCGGGCTGCGGAGCCTGGTCGTCGATAATAATCAATTGACCATCCTGCCCGCTCTTCCAGCAACGGTTGAGGAGCTCCATGCTGCAGGCAACCAGCTGACCAGCTTGCCTGACCTTCCAGCCGGGCTTCAGAACCTGGACGCCGGTGACAATCAACTGGCCAATCTGCCCGCGCTTCCGTCAACGCTCCGGGATCTTGTCGCGCCAAGCAACCAGCTTACCAGCCTGCCCGATCTTCCAGCCAGCATTGAAAGCCTGGTTCTCGATTCCAATCAGCTGACCGAACTGCCTGAGCCGCTCCCGTCGGCGATCGAATTGTTAACGGCCAGCGACAATCAACTGGTCCGGCTGCCGGAACTCCCCGCTTCCCTCGAAGTACTTGATGTTAGCAATAATCGGCTGACGGACGTACCGGCGAGCCTTCTGCAGCTAGCCAGCGATGCGGCCCTCGATTTGACTGACAATCCGCTGCAGGAGGGGGTTCAGAGCAATCTACTGAGAGCAAGGAGTGCTGCGGACTATGCCGGCCCGCGAATTCTTTTCTCGTTGAGCGAAGACGCAATGGAACCTACGCCCCGGCCGCTGCACGAGGTTGTCGCAAACTGGTTTGGGCACGACCTAGCCATGATCGCAACATGGCAAAGCTTCGCCGACGAGCCTGGCGTGCGGGACTACGCTCGTTTCCTTGACCGGCTTGCCGGCACCGTGAACTACGGCAATAGCGAATTCCGGCAGGCCGTGGTCGAGGATCTGCGGCAGGCAGCGGCGAGGCCTCGACTGCGGGAGTTGTTTTTCCAGTTGGCCTCCGATGCATGCGCGAGCTGTCAGGATCGGATCACTTTGGCCTGGAACGGGATGCAGACTGCACGTCTGAACGCCGACATCGAGGACGGCCTGTACGACGATCGGCTCGCCGAGTTGCTCCAGCATGCCCGCGTCATGTTCCGGTTGGAGGCGCTAGACGGAATAGCGCGCCAGGAGGTCAATGTCCTTCGTCACTCCAGACCGGTCGACGAGACCGAAGTCTATCTCGCCTACCAGACCCAATTGCGCGATCCACTGGAGCTGCGACACGTCGCCCCCGACATGCGCTTTTTTTCCGTCTCTGGCGTCACCCGCGACGACGTTGAGAGGGCCCTGGCAACGGTGCGGCAGCAGGAAACGATAGGTTTTGCGGACTATCTAGCGACGCGCTCGCAACCTTGGGAAACGGTGCTGAGGCGCATTGCCCCCGAAGAGCACGCAGCAATGGACGATCGGCTCATCGATGCGATGGGCGAGGAGTTTCAAATTCGGCTGAACCAACGGCTCGCCGAAGTGAGTCTTGCGGGCGATGCTGACGCCGAGCGGATAATCGGACCTCAAATCGTCAACGAGATCGCCCGCGAGATCAAAATCGAGGTGATGCACCGGGTGCTTAGGGCGCACGGCATCGAGCTGTAAGAGATCGGGCAGATCCGTCATACCGATTGCGGTCGTGAGCTCGTGGCCATCACTCAATTCCCCAAAGCTGATCGAGCGACCGAGCCTGCTCTTCCGCCGATGCCAACGTTGCTAAGCTCGTGGGCGACTGAAAAAGCAGGGAAATGACTGACCATACGCCGGTCTACTGAAATTGCCTCCGCGCCGCTCGGCGCCATTGCAGTTGAAACGAAGAAGCTCCGACTTACTCGAGCGCTCAATAAACAACGACAAGCCCCAGCATCTTTTGGGGGCCAAGGAGGCGCGATGCTGGGGCCGTCGTAGCCTAATGCAAGAGCAGCAAATAGGCCGCGTTGTTGTGCGCCGCCCGATTTGATTCGTCAAAGCGGCCGGGACGCTCAGCTCCCGTACATCCAGACCATCCGCGGTCGGTTGAAGCTCGCCGGCAGAGTTTGCGCGCCAGTTCGCCGCGGGCAGGCAGGTGAAAGCACTGTGACATCCGGGCGTATCGCCGCCCGCGGCGGCCCAGCTTCTCGCCTGAGCGCCGAAGTTCGCCACCGCAGGAAATGGCAGCTTGCTTGTGCGACGACCGACCATCCTCCGGATCGCCAGCCGATAACCCTCCCGTAAGCAGTGTTCTCTCCCGGGCTCCATCCTTGTGTAAGCTGGACCCCGACGAGGCTCGGCGCAGCTCAGGCGATCCGCCGAGCCGGTCCGAAAGGCATGAACTCTGAGGCCGAACGGCTCACCGGCGCAAGACAACCAGCTCACTAGATCCCCAGTCGAGCCATCTGAGCTGAAGCGTGCTCGGGGTCGGGAAGGGGCTGCCACGGCTGGCCAGCGGCGGTGCTCAACAAGGACCTACAGAACGCAGGAGTGAGCTTGCCGCGGTGGATCACGACGTTCTCGTGCCCCTCGGCGGCTCGAGCGTTCTGCCAGTGCTGATTGTAGCCGCGCTGCTCGTCAGACTTCACGTGGCAAGCGGCGAATTCGCGATCGCCAAGCGTTGCCAATTGCCAGGCATGTACCGGCCGCTTGGTATGGATGTGTACCCACATCGGCCTTGGCGTCGCGCCATTGCTCAGCGCCATGGGCTGTAGCTTGATTTCGAACAGCGTCCCTGGCTCTCCCTTCAAGGCGCGAGGTGGATCCACTGACGCCAGTTCCCCCGCTGCCCGTAACTGTGCAAGGTATTTCTGCGATGGAAACGCATAGGTCTTCATGCAATCGCTCGTGATTGCTGCCTTTCGCGCGCTCAATGACTTTGCCTGCCCCTGAACCTCGGACCCCATCCTTTGAAGCCGGACTATCTTTTCGTGCACTTCGGGCACCTGCGCAGCCGTGAGCAGGCCCCGTCGGCGAGGCTCCTCCAGCGCGACTACACAGGCCTCAATCTCGGAGGACTGCGTCTGCAAGCGCTTGATCACGCGATTCAGGACATGTTCGGCGTCCTCGGGCTTCATCTGGCGCGCTTGCGAGACGGCGCTTTGCTGTGCCCGCAGATCGAACTGCAGCAGCTCGTCCAATCGCTCAAGTAATCCCGGCAGTGCTTTCCTGGAGGGCGGAGCCTGCCACATCTGGAGGTGATCGGTCGCAGCGGATGACGCAGCTGCCTCCTCCGGCGTGGCTAGTTTCTTCGTACCGAGATCCGAGAGCACGATGACCTTGCCCGTCGCGGCCCCGGCGGCATCGGGCCAGGCGAGTTGCGGCGCGGGCGGGCTGGCCGTCGAACTCCCCTCGCCCGCGGCTGCTCCGCGCCTTGCTTTGCCCTTTCTGCGTACTGGAGTGCCTTCACCCGCCAGCGCAGTGTTTTCTGGCAGCGCAGCCCAAGCCGGCGGTTCAATCGTCACTTCCGTCTTTGGCTGCAATGCCAGCAGCCGCATGACGTCGTTCGCCGTCACCCAAGCACCGTCCACGATCTCGCCCAGCAACTGCAAAGCAAGGTCAGCTTCCGTTCCAGCCTCCCTCAGGGGGTCAAGCATGCCCCTCAGTTGGGATGCAAATTCCGAAAGCCGTTCCATGACGCCTTCCAGAACGGCGCGGTGCTCGGCGTCGAGCACCGCTCCTCCGCGAACGGCCTCGCCCGTCGAAATAAATGCCGGAAAAACGTCTTCAACAAAGGTCCCGAGCAGACGCACCTGCCCGCTCTCGTCCATGAGGGCGGCTCGCACGTCAGGTGCTAACGTGCTCGCTCGCGACTCAATCAAGAGTCGCGCTAGGGTCCGGACTCAATTGATCCACCAAGTGATCGCGGCGGCCAGGAGGATTGCAGATAGGAAGATGTCTGCGCGCTTGTCGTATCGGGTTGCGATCCGGCGGAAGTCTTTGAGACGGCAGAACATCCGCTCGATGACGTTGCGGCCTTTGTAAGCGGTCTTGTCGTAGCGATGCGGATGCTTGCGGGTCGGATTTGGCGGGATCACGGCCTTGATACGGCGTGCGGCCAGCTCGTCGCGCAAGCTCCTGGCGTCGTAGGCTCGATCGGCCAGCAAACGACGCGGGCTGCGGACCATGCTGATCAAACCTCGTGCACCGACCAGGTCGTGGATGTTGCCAGGAGTAATCAGGAAGGCAAGCGGACGGCCGATATCGTCGGTCAGCGCGTGGATTTTAGTGGTCTGCCCGCCGCGCGAGCGGCCGATCGCGTTGTTGAAGGCCCCCCTTTTGCGCCGGCCGCGGAGCGATGGGCTTTGATGTAGCTGGAATCCACCGACATTGAGCCGTACATGCCGGTCGATCCGGTCAGAGCGTAAAAAATATCCGTCCAAATCCCCTGTCGGCTCCAGCGATTGAAGCGGTTGTAGACCGTCGTGTATGGACCGTAGACTTCCGGGCAATCGCGCCAGCGCGAACCCGATTTCAGCATGTGCACAATACCGCTGATCACGCGTCGATCATCGACCCGATGCGCTCCTTTGCGCCCTCGTGGCAGCAGCGGTTCGATCCGTCGCCATTCCGCATCGCTGAGCCAGTAGACCTGCTTTGCCATTCAAGCCTCCCTTCCGCTGAGAAGCTTGAATCACAGTCCCTTTCCAGATGGAATCCTTATTGAGTACAGACCCTAGAGCGATCCGCGATTGCAGATACATGCACCCGGTATTGAGCGCCCAGCCCGTATTGAGCCTGAGTTGGGCCTCTTCGGCCTTGCGCATCTCGGGCGTGCTGCTTGGCAAGTGGGCGGTAGCCGCACAGACTGACTGCATCCGCTCGAAGCGCAGCGCCTTCTTTCCCCAGCAGTCCATGCAGGCAACATACTGGTTCGCGACGCCCGCAACGACGCGGCTCAGCTGGTCGGGCGGAGCGGTGTCTTTGACCTTGTCGAGCAGGGCTTCTGCTTTCTTTCTCTTGTTCTCAAGTGGGTAAAGAATCCGGGTGGCCACTTCGTTACATTGGTTGCCCGCATCCAGCGTGTCGTCGCGGAGCCGGCGAGCCTGATCGTCGGGCAGGATACGACGCGCCAAATTGGCAGGCAGATTCGCGTAATACTCCAGAACTGTCGAGCCTGCTTCGACCACTCGATCGATCAGCTCTTGCGCCTCTTCCAAGTTGCAGCGTTGCGTGGCCGCTCGACGGCAAGTTTCAAACTTCTCAAGCAGGCTGTCCAAATTTCGCTTTGCTGCCTTGATCTCATTGCGCGTTGGCGCCGCCACATCTGAAGCTGCAGTTCTGTCTTGAGGCCCAGAGCGCATCCGCTCCAGGACGGCATCGAAGGATTGACCGCGTTCCCCAGGGAAGAGACCAGGCCCCAGGCTCGAACGGCTCAATTCCCCGGCGCTGTCCGCTCCCGCCGCCTCACCCTGTGATGGATCAGCTCGGCCAATACCTTTCATACTTCATCTCCGAATAGTCGAGAGTGCGCAGCCTATCTGGATAGGCCGCCTAGCTGACGACTAGCTGACCAAGAGCATTCATCGGGATGCACAAGAAATAAGATCTCGCCTTGAGTTCCACTTCAATCGCAGCTTGGTCGTGTTGCTGAACTAGCGCATCAGTGCCGGTGTGATCAGCTGAGACGTGACCGGCGCCCGACCTGCCCTACCCACGGGATAGTCCCAGCCCGAACGCCTTGGCTCTGTGCACGCGAGCTGGGCCAAGTCATCCCGAACGCTATAGAGAAGCCAGGAGGGCGCTCGCCTCCTGAAGGCCGATTTTTGGCCAAGCAGAAATGGCCAGCGTATGTCGATCGGCAGACCTGCGCACACGCATCCCGCTATCCAGTAAACAGACTTCGACCGAAGAGCTTACCAAGTCACCAGACGACAGGGCCTCGGTCATCGGGACCTGCTGGGTTGAGAAGCTGGAGATCCTCTGCCGTCCGACGGACCGGTCGGAGGAGCCATAAAAGGACCCGCTTTTCGAGCTCCACCGCGTGATCGAGGAGGACATACTCGCCTCCGACGCCTTTCAGAACGAACTCGTTGGCATGGCTGAGGAGATAAGAGCGCAGCTCCCCCCGGAAATCCGCGACACCTTCGGGGTTGACGAGGTGTCGTTTCGGGAGGCGCTCACGCGCATGGAGCGTGACGGAGCGGAAAGCGTGATGGCGCGCCTTAAGCCTGCCGGACAGGGCGGCTAAGACATGCGCCTGCGCAGCCTCGACCTTACCCGGTACGGGAAATTCGCCGACCACAGTATCGATTTCGGCGAGCGGCCCACCGATCAGCCGGACCTACATGTCATCTACGACCCGAACGAGGCTGGCAAATCGACCGCCTTTACTGCGTCTCTCGATTTGTTGTTCGGAATTGCGACGCAGAGTCCGTTTCGCGTTTTTCCATCCCTTTTCCACCAAGCGGATTGGCGGAACACTGGAGTTCGGTGCCGAAAAGCGGGACTTCGCGCGCATCAAACTTCCGCACAACAGCCTGCTTGACGCCGATGATCGCTCTATCCCGGAAAGCGCAATTCGCGGCGACTCAGGGGCATCGACCGTGACGCCGATCGCACCATGTTCTCGCTCGACGACGAGACGCTCGAGAAGGGTGGCGAAAGCATTCTAGCAAGTAAGGGCGATCTCGGAGAATTGCTGTTTTCTGCGAGCGCAGGCCTTGCTCATCTCAGCCAAGGGCCCATCGATCTCAGGAGCGAGGCAGATGGCTTCTACAGATTGCGGGCACGCAGCGGCGCGCTCGTGGACCTCAAGACGCGGCTCGTGGAGCTGAAGGCAGAGCGGGAGAAATTTGACCCTCCGGCCTCGGATCACGGGCGGCTCGTTGAAACTAGGGATCGGTCCAAGGCGCATTATGATGAGGCCGACTCCGAACGCACCCGCACTCGTGACGCATTGACGAGATCCAGCGCCATCTCGCCGCAATGCCACGGCTTGTGGCACTGCGCGGCATCCGCGCGAGCCTCGCTCCGCTTGCGGATGTACCCGAGGCCCCACCTGGCTGGACGAGTGAGGTGCCCGGTTGCAGAGGGAGGAGATCGAGCTCGGCGTCCAGATGGACGCCATCAACGACGAAGTCGGCCGGCTTGCTGAAGAGATCGCGTCGATCGTGGTGAACGAGGCTGCCCTGCGGCTCGCCGAACGCATGGAACGGCTCGCTGAACTGCGAGCACGCCATGTGACTGCGGAGAAGGATGTTCCCGAGAGGCGGCTGCAACTTCGTGAGGTCGACCGCGCCATTTCGGTAATCCTGCAAAGGGTCTTTTCAAGGGTTAATTTGCCGACGGCCGCAACCGCTATCGCGCCGCCGTCGAGACCGGCACCGATTGCCCGACGCGCAACTATTACGGTGACAATCTGCTGGGATACCTCATCAGCCTGAACTTGAAGCGTTGAGACCTCGCCGAGAGGCCGCGCGCGATGTGTGCGGCGCGGGCAGCCTAACAGTTCAGGGAGCGACAGGGGGCGGCCGCGCAGACCAAGGGGGCGGTGGCACGGCGAGGAGAAAATCAGGCGCCTCCACGCGGATACGTCCCTGTCTTATGGTGATCGCGCCGAAATGGTCGCGCAGCTTCAGGCAGGCGCAACCATCACCGCCTTTCCAATTCCGAGTCGCGACTCGTGATAGCTTCTTCGTCAGCTTACCGACAGGTAAATGCTTCAGAGGTTACAACGTATCATACGTGGATTGGGTCTACTCAGTCCTGGCAAGGGAGTATGGAATGCATCCTTTTGAGGCAGGACAGATTCTGCGCGGTCGAGGATGCCAAGCGAGAATTAGGTGCCGAGGTCCGTAAGGAAATTGCCCGCGAGATCAAGGGCGCTCTAAGGGATAGGGTACTCAATGATTACGGCCTCAGGCTGTGAAGCAGCCTTTGACTTGAGGAGGCTGAAAATTCGCATGAGACGTAGCGCTGTACATCAGACTGCGGAGCGCCGGCTTAGAGACCGGCGGATTGCTCAGGTGAGCGGCTAAAATTCGTGCAAGTAGCGGTGAGAGTGGAACGCTCTTCCCCGATGCCACAACTGCGCGAAAACCGCCGGAAAACAAGGATTCCAAAAAGGCCGGGGTCAATTTCGTGACCACCGCCGTTTACCACCGATAGGCGCGCAACGCGCGGTAAGCATCAGAACAGCCAGGCAGCCATGGTAAAACCGTTCCCGTCGAAGACCCATATCGGCAATCATATGCTGCATCCGGAAACCCTGATGCTGACCTATGGCTATGATCCGCAATTGTCGGAGGGCGCCATCAAGCCGCCGGTGTTCCTGACCTCCACCTTTGTGTTCAAGACGGCCGAGGACGGGCAGGATTTCTTCGACTATGTCGCCGGCCGGCGCGAGCCGCCGGAAGGCATGGGCGCGGGCCTGGTCTATTCGCGCTTCAATCATCCCAACAGCGAGATCGTCGAGGACCGGCTCGCGATCTACGAGCGCACGGAGAGTTGCGCGCTGTTCTCATCCGGCATGGCGGCCATCGCAACGACCATCCTGGCCTTCGTTCGCCCCGGCGATGTCATCCTGCACTCGCAGCCGCTCTATGGCGGGACGGAGACCCTGCTGACGAACACGCTCGCGCGTCTGTCGATCGGCGCCATCGGCTTTGCCGACGGCATCGACGAGACGGCGGTCAAGCAGGCCTCGCAGGAGGCGATGCGCAAGGGGCGGGTGTCGATGATCCTGATCGAGACGCCCGCCAATCCGACCAACGGCCTCGTCGACATCGCAATGATCCGCCGCATCGCCGATGCCATCGGCAAGGCGCAGGGACACACGCCGATCATCGCCTGCGACAACACGCTGCTCGGGCCGGTGTTTCAGCGGCCGATCGAGCACGGCGCGGACCTGTCGCTGTATTCGCTGACCAAGTATGTCGGCGGCCATTCCGACCTGATCGCGGGCGCCGCGCTCGGATCGAAGGCGATCATGAAAGGCATCAAGGCGCTGCGCGGCGCCATCGGCACCCAGCTCGATCCGCATTCGTGCTGGATGATCAACCGCTCACTGGAGACGCTCAGCCTGCGGATGGAGAAGGCCGATGCGAATGCGCGGCTCGTGGCGGATTTCCTGCGCGACCACCCGAAGGTCGCCAGGGTGCAATACCTCGGTCATCACGAGCAGGGCTCGCTCTCGGGGCGCGTGTTCGCGCGGCAATGCCTCGGCGCCGGGTCGACGTTCTCGTTCGACATCGTCGGCGGTAAGGAGGCGGCGGTGAAATTCCTCAACGCGCTGCAGATTCTCAAGCTGGCGGTCAGCCTCGGCGGCACGGAATCGCTCGCGAGCCTGCCGGCGACGATGACCCATTCCGGCGTTCCCGCCGACATCCGCGAAAACATCGGCGTGCTTGATTCCACGATCCGGCTGTCGATCGGCATCGAGAACCCGTCGGACCTGATCGCCGATCTCGCGCAGGCGCTGAACGCGGCTTGAGCGCGGGAATCAACGCGGATTGGACGCGCGGCACGCTGACATGATCGCCGCCGCGACCTCATTGCTCTGCGCGCACGAGAGCTGCCGCACGAGGCAGACGTAATAGCCCTTGCTCGATGCGTTCAGCAGGAAATCGCCAGCAGGCCGTCAATCTCACTCGGCTTCGAGCCATTCGGAGACGGCGCGACCCGTGCGCCAGCTACAATGCACAAAAGATATGAACGAAGCTAGCGCCCAAAATCGTCTCATTGGATACGCCCGTGTCAGCACCACAGGGCAGACCCTCGACGGCCAGCTGGCCCAGTTGAAGGCAGCGGGGTGCGATCCGATTTTCAAGGACACAGCCGGTGGTGCCTCGATCGCAAAGAGCTGCAGCGCATGCTTGCCAAGTTGGAGCCTGGCGACGCGGTGACGGTCACTCGCATCGACCGCTTGGTGCGGTCTCTCTTCGATCTGTTTGCAATTGTTCAGCGCATCAACGATAGCGGCGCCGTGTTCCCCTCTATCGCGGAGCCTTGGGCCGATACAGGCACCAGCACCGGCCGCATGATGCTGGCCGTCATGGCGGGCATGGCCGACGCGGAGCGCGACCTGATCCGCACCCGAACGGCGGAAGGCAAAGCCAGGGCGACCGCCCGAGGCCAGCACATGGGCCGCCCGCCGAAGCTCACGCCGGAACAGAAGCGCGAGCCCTTGGTCCGCCGAGAAGCTGGCGAGGCCCTGGCCGAGATCGGCCGCAGCTACAACGTCAACGGGTGACCATCACGAGGCTCAAACCATGACCGGCTTCGAAATTGCTGGCGCGGTTCTTAAGCCGGTCTACTAAATGTTTCAGATCGTTCGCGGCCTTTAAACCGGCAGGAAGGATGCCGGCGTCCACGGTTCCGGCTATCCAAGTCAACCCGGAGACGCGGCATCGGAGTTGCCGTTCAGGCCTTTTTGGCATCTCAGGCGTTTGCAAGTCGAGACGTGCGCCTGACATGTCGCTTCTCACGGGGACTTCAAGCGTCTGCCCGGTCGATGAGTAGCCTATTGCAAATGCTTCGCGTTGATCGAGCCATCTGCACAGCTTGAACAAGATAGTTCAGATCAATCCACCCCGACCGCGCACCGGCGGCCGGGGACTGGCGCGACCAGGGCCTACGCTTCAATCCGCACGGGGAGAGCAGAATAGCCGTGCACAAAGTTAGATGCAATTCGCTCGGGTTCGCCGACGATCACGATCTCCAGTCTCGCATCCAAAATCTCTTCCCAGAGGACTCTCAACTGCAGTTCCGCAAGATGTCGACCAAGACAGCGATGGATTCCGAATCCGAACGAGAGGTGCTGCCGTACATTCTTCCGGTCGATCACGAAACTGTTGGCGTTCTCAATGATCTCTTCGTCTCTGTTGCCGGAGATGTACCACATGACGACCTTGTCGCCTTTCCGGATCTGTTTTCCGCCTACGATGCTGTCGACCGCGGCAGTGCGGCGCATATGCGCGATCGGTGTCTGGTATCGGATAATCTCGGACACGGCGCTCGAGACCAGCTTGGGATTGTCGGCTAGTTTTCGCAGTTCGGAGGGGTACTGGCTCATGAACAGGAGGCCACCGGTAATCGAGTTGCGCGTCGTATCATTTCCCCCAACGATCAACAGAATCAGATTCCCGAGAAACTCACTCGGCTTCATATGGCGTGTGGCGGGCGAATGCGCCATCAAGGAAATCAGGTCGAGGCGCGGCTCGGCATTGATGCGCTCGTTCCAAAGCCCTGTGAAATAGTCCAGACATTCGGACAAGATTGTGCTTCGCTTGTCCCAGCTGTCGATCGCATGGCCTGCTTTCGGAGTTGTAACAGCTACGTCTGACCAATAGGTCAGTAGTCGCCGATCCTCAAATGGAAAGTCGAAGAGCGTAGCGAGCATTTGCGTCGTCAACTCTATCGAGACCATGTCTACCCAATTGAAGGCTTCATTGCGCGGCAAGCCATCGAGAATCGCCCTGACCCGAGAGCGGATCAAGGTTTCGAGCTTCGTCAGGCTTTCCGGTCCGACGATCGGGCTCACGGTATTGCGCTGCTCGGTGTGCTTGGGAGGCCCCATCTTGATGAAACTCTGGGTCCAGTGCTTATCAGGCACGTCGACAATAGTGACACCTTGCTCTGATGAGAATGCTTTGTGGTTTGTGTCTACCGCTACGATGTCCCGATACTTCGTTACGGACCAATATGGGCCATGAGGGCTGTGTTTGCAGTAGTGAACGGGATCTTCTCTTCGCAGCCGGTCAAAGAAACCCCATATGCTGTCGTCTTGAAAGCGCCTGCCTTCGCTTACATCCAACTCGCTCAGCGGGATAATGTCATCTGCTTCATGATCTTCTGATCGCCTGCTCATGATCATCTCCGCAGATTTTCCTCCCGAGAGGTTACAGATCTAGGGTCACGATTCACCGTTTCGAGCTGCCGTGAGCGCTTGGCTGCGACGGGCCGCCCGACCAGACTATCTCAAAGCGCGGCTGGCCTAGCCCTACCATGTCGGGCAGTAAGGATCGCATTGACTTTCCGACCCGATCTACTCAATCAGTGAGAGCTGTCACCACGAGTTGGACGAGGGCTGCGCGGAAGCCAACATCCAATCGAATACACACTCCCAAGCTAGCCAGCCTTTTTGCGACCTCTCACTGTCGTTTCGAGCCCAGGGAGACCGATTGAGGCGGCTCGGCGGTCTGCCGCCCATCTGGTGATCTTGGCCGAGGCACCCCAAGGCGGCGAGGCTGGAGGCGGCAATCTTTCCGTCGCTTGGATAGTAGTTCCCGAATTGGGGTGTGCTGTGGGGTAACCTGAGAAAGAGGGGGGTGCAAGGAGGCTCTGAAACGCGGACGCGAGCAGGTGCAAGTAAGGTCCGCAGGTCTGCAAGTTGAGCGCCGGTGAGGCTTCAAACCTGATGCGGTGTCCGGCCTCTGGAAGGACACTGTAAAATGGAGGCTGAAGCCTTGCACCGAAACGCTGCAGAAACCGTTTCGGTCGGGGAACGCGGGAGGCGGGGCAAATCGGAGCAACCGCGCAGGACGGAGCGCCGTCCCGACTAGTCGCCGAAGCCAAACGCCTTCGCGACAAGGTCGAGCAGCAAAACCTGGGGCAGCCCGCCCGAGGCAAATGTGCGAACAGCACGTCAGTGTGAGATCGGCGCTAAAATGCGCCGATACGCTGAGATCTCCCGCCCCATGATCAAGTCGAGACCTTTTCCCGCCTAGATAGATGTGTTAGGTTATCCTCTCTTTAATAGTGGAGGAAGTGATGAGCCATGACCGGATCGTTACGGCGGCCATCATCGCCATTGGCGCCCTCAACACGGTGCTCGCAGCGATAGCGCTCTTGTCGTTCTGAGCAGCGCAATTTTCTCATGCGACAAGAGGCCATCTCAATTGGCGTCTTCTATCATTCACACAGCGTATGGCCCGATCGCGTATACGGAACGCGGTCTCCGTTTGGTCCGCTCCGTGGCGTCAGCATCATGCAGCCCTATCTTCTTTTCAGTCCGCCGGTTCGAAATCGTGAGTGGGTCATCCGCTACCGGGTCTAGCGGCTTCGGGGTACCTGTCCACCGCACCCCTTAAGAGAGTAGTTACCACTCACTGTCATCATTTCCATATTCGTTCGCCATTGGCGACAGCCAATCTGAGAACATCTAATTTTTCGACACGCCCGGTTGGCGGTCTCTTTCAGGAGAGGCCCAATGTTCAAGGGCTTCACGGTGGCAGTTGCGGCGCTGGTTTTCACAACGCAACTGGATCAATTCCTCACGCACGGTCGGTACACCGACGCGGCGATCGCTATGCTCCGGCACATCAGGCATGCGTTTGGCTTTTGAGAAACCGGAGCGCGTGATGAAAGCATATCATGGGCTGATCTCGATTCGGAGGAGCAACGCGCCATAGCGATATCGGGATCTGGGCTTTGTGTCGAGCTGTGTGATCGCTTGCTCTCCTAAGCTTGAGGCAACTCGGTCTGATCGGAGTCTGCGATTTGAAAGCTGCCGCGCACGAGTTCCGGAGGCGCGTTGTCTTGAGCGAACTCGGGTAACCATCAGGTGATGATCAGATGATCAAAGCGCGGATCTGACATGGCGGTGCGCGACAAGACGCCCTCACCGCGCCGATTTTTGGTTCGTCAGGGGGCTAAGGGCCTGGATGGTTTACGATCGGCAACGGAAGGGGCCGGCTCTGGTTGGGATTGGTTGGGGGGCGGTCAATTTGACCAAAGAGCAAGCCGATCGCCTCGAGCGGAGATTGAGGGACGAGCACGAGCGGGACTAGCGTAAGCCCGGTCAGAGCCCTCGACAGCGAGACGGATGAGTGGACATCCTCTTCATCTTGCCGATCAATGCCGAAAAGATAATACCGACGGCGCCCGCCTAGCTTGCTTCGTTCTTTGGACAGACTGATCTCGCGAATCGGCATCTCGCCCACAGCAACAGCTGTCAGTCACCCAGGACTATGAACCTCAATCACTCTTTTGCGATCAGTCGCAGTTTAGATCGCCATAATCGCCAAGCTTCCTAAGCGCGCAGTTGAAGCCAGTCTCGACAAGGTGTTGTTGGTCGCAGGTGAAATTGATGTTGGAAATCAGGCGCGAGATCGGCATAGCTGCGCTCCCGTGCTTGATCTGGCGGAAGCACAAAGAGTCTCTCAGCCGCTGAATAGGCCGCGGAACGCGATGATGTTTGTAGGCTGTACCTCCAGGAAATAGCAGTCACGGGAGTGCCAACCTCCTGTAAAAATTCGTCTTTAGCGCAACTATCGACTATCCGGTCAGCGCCGCCTCGGAGCCGAGTTTATGCTTTGGCGTTGCCGAAGATGCGCCTTGCTTCCGACGTGTCCGCTTTGGGTTGAAACCGGTAAACTCATCCCGAGCAGATGTTTTCCGCTTGGCCCTCGTCAGCCGACATGGCGTTATTGGTTCAAGCCCTAGCTCATTCCCCTTTTACCAACTCGAAAGCTACGAACGTAGTACCCATGTCGCTGAACGGCCGACTTTATCTCGTCGCTGACTTTGAGAACTCTAATTCTGCTCTTGCGCCATTTATTGGATGAGTAAAGTGCGGGTATCGCAGACCCGTTGCTTATGACAAGGAAGTCCTGCCTGTTATTGCGATAGACATCAAACATGTCACCCTCGCGGAAATGTCGAATAGAGCAAATCTTTTTTTGGTAGCGACCGCGCCAGCTTAGTGCCCTGGGCGCCCGAGCGGGTGGTAGTCTGGGATGCATGCTGGTTAGACTTCGCGGCCAGTGAATGTCGGGGAAATGTTAGCGCGCCAACCGATCAGCTCAGATTTCTTTTTGCATGCTGTTTACAAGCCACGCCAGTGTACCAGTTCCGTGAAGGCCATGCGGTGAAAAATGGTCTAGCTACGAGTGCTTAGGCAGGTCGATCCAGAGATCCGGAGCACCATTTAGGAGGGTATCCTGATCTGGAACATAGATACTATCGAAAACCCTCAGGCCATGAGCCGTTGCCGCCCCAATAATGATGAAAGGGAGCTTGACCTGCTCTAGATCTTCGAAGCTGTCAGCGCCGACAATCCGAAGAAAATCGAATTTAAACCGTCGGAACTTTATGTGAGATGCAGCCGACGCTACAAGGTCCTTGACGCTCGACGCTCCTCGGACGATCTCTTCCCTTAAATGGTTGAGTGCCGTGAAGAGGCACGACAGCTCATCAAGCTCAGACCGGCTAAATCGCCTCAAGCGCGACGAAATCGGCACTCCATTCTTGTATCTCACGGTCGGCACAAACCTTATCTCGCAATCGAGAAGGAGGTCTGCAACGGCGCGCTTCACCAGGATCGCCTGACCGATATCTTTCAGGCCGAAGTAGCTGCGAGTTGGCCGCGCATAGCAGATCCAACGGACCGCACCGGTTACGGCTTCCTTCAAGCACGCCTCAGGCCCATCTAAGCGCAAATGATAGTCACCTTGCGATACGAACGTTCGATAGCCAGGCGGAAACATTTCGGTGTCGCTCGAGGAAATCACGGCAGTCGCTCCCGAACGTAGGGCAAGTCCAATATCATCGTCCAAATTGAAATCGTAGCTCCCACCTGGTCTAAGCTGGATTTTGTTCGGGTACACTGTGACAATCGCGACGTCATTCTCCAAGGCCGCTCTTCTGATCAGTTCTGCATGCCCAAGATGCAGGGCGCCCAGAGTGTGTACCGTGCCAATGGTCTGACCTGTTCTTGCGACCTCTCGGATGAACGCCTTGCCTGCGGAAAGACCTGCCAGATGCATGTTCTTACTCCAGTTTTCTTGAACGCCAAAAGAGTGGAGCGCTTGGATCTCGGAAGATGCGCGGCCGGGGCATACCGTGTGGGCCGCGCACGCAGACGAGCTCCAAAGAGCTTCAACGCCCGCTTACAGCTCGAACCACCGCATCAAGCTGATCTAAGCTCATGGGCACAGTAGCTCCCTCTGTTCTTGCGGTTTTCAAAGGAGTCAGGTTGACCCTTCTCGACCACGTCGCATCAACGATGAGAGTTCAGCCAGATAGTTCGATGGCTCGCTCAGCTGATCCCCCTCCAGAGCGACCTGCAGTCCCCGACAACGGTCAGCAAAAAACGGCGGCTCGAAAGTGGTTATCTTAGAGCCTGAAAAGTCGACTTTCACGAAGCTGGCCTGGAATGCCGATATCCCACTCAGATTCGCATCGCGCAGGGACGATTGGTTCATGCGAACGTATGCGGCCCGCGTTGCCTCCAGATTGCTATCGGTCATACCCGCGGCGAGATATGCCTGAACGAGATTGGAGCCTTCGAGATTTGCGTGACCCAATGCCATTGATTGCGGCGGATCACCGGTGATCATCGACCTGTAGAGGTAAGCCTGTGATAGGTCCGCATGTTCGAGATCGCAGTCGCGCACAAAGGCGCAGCGGCCGCGAAAACCGGTGAGTTTGGCGGCTCGCATTGTGCTCTCTGTTATCGAAATGCTCTCACCTGATGCCTGAGATAGGTCCGCTCCGTCCAGCTGACAGGAATGAATAGATGCACTGTTGAGCACAGCACCGGCGAGGTTCGCGTCGGACAGGCCTACGGACAGAAGCCGCGCCTCGGTGAGGTCTGCCTGTTCAAGCTCAGCGCTCGCGAGATTTGACAGGTGAAGATCAGCGAATGGGGCGCTCAGGGCTCTCGCCCGAATCCGCCCGCTCACCTTTGAGAGTCTCAGATACGGAAGATGAGCACCTTGCAAGACAAGACCATCGATGGAGGTGGGACGCACGATCGATAAACAGTCTCCCTTTGACTGGAAGAACGAGCAATCCGCCAGATGCGTCTTCGTGATCGTGACTTGGCTCAGCTTAGCAAAGCGAAAGGAAGCGGAAGGAAGGAAGCATTCATTGATAGTTGACCCCTGCAATTCCGCGCCATCGAATACAGCATCACTCGCGTCGCACTGATAAAGGAGGAGCCCGCTGAGCATCGCGTTGTCAAAGCGTGTTCTTTTCATACTGCAACCATGAAACAGGCTGCCGGTTGCATCAATTACATTGCGCAGACTGGCGTCATCGAAGTTGCAGACCTGCGCTGCCATGGCGTGCATATAGGCAAAATCAAGCTTGGCGCCAAGGAAACTTGCCCGCTCTAGCCCCGGACAGATAAGGTTCGCCTCAGAAAGGTCTGCACGATCCAACTTTGCTCCGTACAGCTGCGCGCGATTGAGGGTGCAGCGCCGCATCGGGAAATCTGAGAGGTCGTGACCGCTAAAGTTCTCGGAGGATAGCTGCAAACCAATCCCGGTCCTTTTGATCGCCTCCTCGGTTCGCCTGCCGACAGCAGCCACTGCGCGCAGCCTATCGGCAGCTCGGCTCCAGTACCGAACGAACTCGCCATCTGATGAAAGCTCGTTCTTCGGATCTGAGCAATGCTCCGCCCCTTCATTCACGGTGCACTCGCTATCAACGCCGATCCTATGCGACATGCCGAGGGTTCCGTATTGCCGGATTTCGGAGGTCCTTTTATTGACCTCTTTGTGCTGGGCGTGCACCCACGTCATGCGCTTTGTGGTGAACTCGTCTGCGAATTGGCGACACGATGCGCCGATGAGGCTCCTGTTGCCTGTTCTTCGCAGCCGACGCTTGAACACGTCAGCCGCATCCTAGTCATGCGTCCCCACCGCTACTCGGCGCGATTGTTCACCAAGCCCGCCAACCTCGACAACGATCTGTCCGTTGACAGTGCCGATATATCTGACAGTGCGGATTATTTCGTCAGCTCTGGGAAACTCCACATCACTCTCCATCAAACCGAATGCGCAAAATTCTAGGTCTTCTTTTTCAGAATGGACCCGCGGCTTGCGGGCGGAAAAGTGATCCTTCATCAACGGCTGCACTCAACCCGCCATCACCTTATCGGTAGCAACGACCGTGCCAGCCTCGTCAGTCGAAATTAGCGAACTGAATAGGGCGTCATGAATTCAAATTGACGCCGAACGTTTCGAATCTGACAAACACGGTCTTTGTCGGGAACCGCACCGTGGCTAGGCTATCGTGAAAGCGAAGATTCCGAGCTCGTTTGCAGGAGAGCAAGAGCCGCACTCCTTGCGGGCAGGCAATTGATGGCTTGCAACTCCACAGGTGCGGATCGTCGGCCTCTTGCTTAGCCTAGATTCGAACTCGGCCGGGCCTGCTTCGCGCGCCGGCCGGTCCCCTGTTTTAACCCGTGGTCCACAGATTGTCCTTCCGAGCGATGAGCGAGGGCGCAATCGCGACCAAATCGCGGGCAAACGCGGCTGCCCCCGCGATCGGCGACAGACAATTTTGGAGAAAGGAAGTCGAATTCGAAGGCATTCACGCGATGCCTTCTTCGAGGATCGTAGCTGAATGACCACTCCGTCCAACATGCACAAGGCGCGGCATGGCCGCGATAAGGCTCTTGGTATAATCAGACTGTGGATTACGAAAAATCTCTTCAGTGGTGCCACTATCGACGATTCTCCCCCGGCGCATAACTATGACGCGGTCGCTGATATGACGAACAACACTGAGATCATGCGAGATGAAGAGATAACTTACGCCGAGGCGGTCCTTCAGATCGCCGAGCAGGTCCAAGACCTGCGCCTGGATTGAGACATCGAGCGCCGAAACGGGTTCATCGCAGACGATAACGGCAGGATTTGATGCAATCGCGCGGGCTATCGCAACGCGCTGGCGCTGGCCGCCCGAGAGATCGAGCGGCCGTCGGTCCAGCAAGGCCTCGGATAGTCCGACCATATCGAGCAGCTCAATAACGCGCTCCTGCCGCTGCCGTTTCTCGACGTCGCCCGAAAGACTATCGGATATGATGCGTCCGGCCGTCCATCGTGGATCAAACGAGCCAAGAGGATCTTGGTAGATGATCGATATTGCCCGCCGCCGAGCCCGCCGTTCGCGTTCCGCGAGCGTGCTCCAAGGCCGGCCTGCAAACTGAACGACTCCATCGTCAGGCTCATCCAGTGCCATGACCATGCGCGCCATCGTCGATTTTCCTGATCCGGACTCACCGACGATGCCCAAAGTCTCTCCGAATCGCAGTTCGAAGGAGACGCCGTCCACAGCCGCCCGTGAAGTGCCATCCGGGCCCTCAAAGCGCTTCACCAGACCTGTCGCTTCGAGCAGGATGGAACGAGCTGGCGGCAACGATTGCACGGGCGGCTGTGTTTGCCGGCCAGGCAAGCGCAGAATAGTCG
Source organism: Bradyrhizobium sp. USDA 223 (assembly GCF_044909005.1). Lineage (NCBI taxonomy): Bacteria > Pseudomonadati > Pseudomonadota > Alphaproteobacteria > Hyphomicrobiales > Nitrobacteraceae > Bradyrhizobium > Bradyrhizobium sp. USDA 223. The sequence goes on along the minus strand of NZ_JBIYDR010000001.1, from coordinate 200,815 downwards.
ATGATGAGAGACGTGAGCCGCGCGGCCGGCCTGATGGCACAGCGTCCAGCAGCTGACGAGTATAGGGGTGTCGCGGATCTTTGAATATCTGGACGGCGGGGCCACGTTCGACGACCTCGCCTCCTCGCATGACGAGGATCTCATCCGCCACGCTGGAGACCACTGCCAGATCGTGACTGATCAGGATCAGCGCCTTGCCCCTGGCTTTGGTTTCCTGGAGGAGTGCCAGCACATGAGCCTGCGCCATCACGTCGAGCGCGGTAGTCGGCTCGTCGGCGATGAGGACGCGTGGATCGAGTGCAAGAGCCGCCGCGATGAGAGCTCGCTGACGCTGACCGCCGGATAATTGATGCGGCAGCTGCTCGGCCTTCGTCTCCGGCTCAGGGACACCGACGAGCTTAAGGAGAGCAATGACCCGCTGCGCGAGCTCCTCGCGGGATGATACCGCATTGTGGAGGAGTAAGCCTTCACCAACCTCTTTGCCGATCGGCCGAAGTGGATCAAGCGAGACGAGTGCATCCTGTAATACGAAGCCAATCTTGTTGCCGCGGATGCGCCGCCAGGCTCGATCGTTAAGGCCGATCAGGTCCGTCCCCTCGAAGCTCAGCTGGCGTGCATGAACATTGGCGTGGCGACCAGCAAGGCCTATAAGAGCCCGCGCACTTACGCTCTTGCCCGAGCCGGATTCACCGACAATCGCAAGACATTGTCCCGGCCGCAGGGAGAAGGATATACTGCGCACAGCCGCTTTCTGGGCGATGCCGCGCCCGAAAGAAACACGCAGCGAATCGGCTGTGAGGAGGTCTGCCTGCTGCAAGAGAGGCTGGGGGCCGCCCTGGGACATTCACGTTTTTCCTTCCAGACGGTCCTGTAGATGGCGCCCGACAATGGTGACGCTGAGAGCAAACGCCGTCACCGCCAAACCGGGTATGATCTCCAGCCACCAGGCGTAGATCACATAGTTGCGCCCGGCATTGAGCAGCGCGCCCCATTCAGGGGCCGGGGGAGCGACGCCCAGGCCTAGAAAAGCAAGACCCGAGGCCCATATAATCGCCTGGCCTACGCCGATGGTCATCATTGCCGTCAGCGGGCTCATGGCGTTCGGAAGAATATGCCTCCAGACAATACGGGGAAATGGATGACCCAGCACCTTGGCGGCCTCCACATACCCAGTCCCTTTGATGGCAAGCATCTGGCCCCTGATCATGCGCGCATAGCCTGGCGCTGTGCCGATTCCGACAGCTATGACCTCAGTCACTACCGACGGGCCAAAAACGGTCACGAACACAAGGGCGAGCAAGAGCGTGGGAATCGCGAAGAGCACGTCGACAATCCGGCTAAGAATGCTGTCGACTACGCCACCAGAAAGCGCTGCGGCGACGCCGAAAACGATGGCAATGGACATGCTCAGCGCCGTTGCGCCAAGTCCGATGGCGAGGGATTGGCCCGTTCCCTCGACTATTCGAGAGTAAAGATCTCGCCCCAATTGATCAGTTCCCAACCAATGAATGATCGACGGAGACTGCAATGACGATCTCAAATCAATAGCGAGCGGATCGTGCGTCTGCAGTACCTTTGGGGCCATTGCCGCGAAGGCAAAGAGGCCAATTATGATAAGAGAGACGGTAACCCGGAAGGGAACATGGCGCGTGATTGCCAGGACTTCTTTGAGCGAACGAGATATGGTGACTTCGGGGAACATGCTCATGTCAGCTTGATCCTCGGATCGACCAGCCGGTAAGTCAGATCGACGATCAAATTGGCAATAACGAATACGCCCGCAGAGATCAAAACAGCTCCCGAGACAATCGGAACGTCTCTCGAGGACGTTGCAGCGACGAGGACTCCACCTAGGCCTTGACGGGCGAAAACCACCTCGATCAAAATCGCGCCCGAAAGAAGTTTGCCGAGCGCCCAGCCTGACAAGGTAATCCCGGGCAATGCGGCGTGGCGGAGGACATGGCGAAGCCTGACGCCAAAATCACTCATACCTCTGGCCCGCGCGGACGTGACGAATGGCTGCTCGAGCACGCGCGTGAACTCGTTCTGAACGACTTGTCCGAAAAAGCCCGAGAGTTCAAGAGCCAACGCAAGTGTCGGCAGAATGAGCCCGACCGGAGAATTTCCACCGATGACCGGAAGAATGCGCAGCTTTACCGCAAAAACAACCAGCAAAATTGTGGCCAGCCAGTAAGGCGGCACTGTTGCCAAAAAGACTTGCGTGTCATTGAGCAGCTTCGACCATATGTTGTCTCTGCCGGCGATGAACAAGGTTGTCAGGATGGCGATAATCCATGCGATCAGCAGCGCGGCGACCGCCAGAATAATCGTAGGCCCAATCTGCTCCGTGATGATCCCTGCGACAGGCCGATGCTGCTGGTAGGATTCACCAAGATCTCCATGTAGGATTCCCAGTATGTATTTTCCGTATTGAACCACGAGCGGTTGATCAAAGCCGAATTTCGCATTGATCGCCGCGAGTTCTGCCGAGGATGCCGGTCCGACGTTGCCACTTGTCACATTAATGATGATCTGGGCGCGATCGCCAGGCAGCACACACTGAATTAAGAACGCAAACGTTGCGGCAGCCCACACCACCACCACGCCGGACAATATCCGGCGCGTAAACCAAACAATGGGATGATGGGTTGCTATCTTCATGGCATCATTTTTTCTTGTCGTCGAAATGCGCATCATAGAAGACAGGTTCGCCAACTGACCCACGGTCCAGCCAAACGTCTTTCAGGGTCGGCTTGGTCGCCAAAGTTACGTCCAGCACAGTAAGGCCAATAACGGGTGCCTCATCCACGATCTTCCGTTCCGCCTGCTGATAAAGGGCGGTACGTTCAGCTCCATTGAAATTCTGTTCCGCCCTTTGAATGATGTCCCAAAGCATCAAATCCTGGTAGCGTGAGGGATTGAAGCGATTGGGCTCGCCATTCTGATCGGGCTTCCACGAGATCCGGAATATCTCAGCGCCGGGGGCAACCCAATAGAGGAGAACGACCTCATAATCATCGGGTCCGAGGTTTTTCCCGGCGAAGAAGTCAGCCGGATTGGTGGGTTGAAGACGTACATCAAAACCGGCCGCCTTCGCCTGCTGCTGGACAACTTGCAAGGCTTGCTCGCCATCCGGCTTCAGAAAGGCGTACGAATAGGAAATGCGCACGATCAGCGGACGACCGTTCTTGACGCGAATGCCGTTAGGATTTCTCTCAGTCCAACCAGCCTGATCAAGCAGCTGATTGGCTTTGCGAATATCGTACCCATAGGACTGCCCGAGTTCAGGCAGGTATTCCGGCGAGCTCTGACTTAGCGCACCGTTGCCTTCGAACGGTAAAGAGCCGAGGAAGGATGTGCCGACCGCGGCCTTTCGGTCAGTAGAATAGGCAAAGGCCTTGCGGACGAGCACGTCGTCAAATGGGGGCCGGGCCGTATACAAAGCGAGGCGCAGAGGGGTGCCCCCGGTCAGGTGCCGCAATACTGGAAAGCGGGCGTTGGCGTCCTTCCATGCGACAGCCGGAATGTCGTATATGGCATCGGTCTCGCCCGCGATCAGCGAACCGTATCGGACAGTCTGATCTGGCAGAAACTTCCAACTAATCCCGTCAACGTAAGCCGGCCCTTGATGTTTTGCGGTGGCCGGCGCCGAATTGTAGTCGGGATTGCGGCGGAAGGTGACTTCTCGCCCATGGTGCCACTTGTCGACAATGAATGGACCTGAACCGACGGGGTTCTCGCAATTGACCGCAAGTCCACGTTTGAGTGCCGATGGCGAGAGAATGCCTTGTGAGGATTGGGCGAAGACGTTCAGCAAGGGCTGGAACGGCACCTTCAATTTTACTTCCAATCTCAGAGGAGCAATCGCCCTTGCCGATTCGAAGCTCTCGCCGAGATAAGGAGCAGCAGTCGGATTGCGAAGATCGGGGTTATTGCTGAGCCATCCGTTGATATTGTCAGCGATGGCGTGCGCATCGAGGGCGGTCCCGTCAGTGAACTTTACATTCGGCTTTATCTCGAATGTGTACACCTTTTTGTCGTCGGAGATGGTCCAAGACTCGGCCAGCCATGGCAAGATCTTGCCCTCCTCGTTGCGCGCAACCAGATTATCGCTGTACTGGCGTTGCAGATACCATTGCTGCACCCATCCTCCGAACAGGCAGGCAGGCTCTTGAAAATGCCCGTAACGAATAACGCCTCCTCGCTTGACGCTGCCGGCTAAGCCTTCCTGCGCATGAACGCTGGGTGCCAATTGGGACAGGCCCAAGAGCATGACAAGGGTAGCCGCTACTGTTCTTACTTGACGGTTGGACTTGCCAGTGAAGCGCCTCGCTGACCGCGCATTGGCTAAATGCATATCCAGGCTCCAGAGATTTGGTGTTGAGGAAGCGTCAGAGCGGTGAGCTCGCTGTGGCTCGTGCCGGCTCGAACGGAGTAGAGATGCCGAAATGCTCTCGCAGTGTCTGTCCCAGATATTCTTTGCGAAAGAGCCCGCGCTTCTGCAGGATGGGAACCACATTGTCGACAAACGCTGAAGTGCCATCGGTGAGAACATCCGGAATGATGTTGAAACCATCGACCGCGCCGGCGCGGAACCATGCCTCAATCGACTCCGCGATCTGCTCGGGTGTACCCACAAGCAAGCGGTGGCCAAAAGCTTGAACGCTGCTGATGATCTCGCGAACCGTCCGACCCTGACGCGCCAGAGCTTCAATCGTGCGATGGTGACCGACAGAAAACGGAACATGATCTGCATCAGGCAGAACCTCCTCCGGGATTGGCCTTTCGAGGCTGAGCTTCTCGACCGCCACACCCATGCTTCTTGCAAGGGCGCCAGTGGCGCGCTCCAGATCGAGCAGCCCATCAAGCTTTTCTTTGCGACGAGCCGCTTCGTTCTCGGTGCCCCCGATACAGGTGACAAGGCCCGGCAGGATGAGCGGACCCGCAGGGCGGCCGAATTGCCGAGAGAGCGCACGCAGGCGCTCTGCCTCCCGCAGAGCCGTCGTCAAGTCCCCGGCGGCCGCAAACACGACATCTGCACTGCGGGCACCAAGCCGTAGTCCGGGATCCGAACCGCCCGCCTGAACGATGACTGGGTGACCCTGGGGCGAAGCGGGATGCGTCAGTGGGCCTCGGATGCCGAAACTATTGGTATCGGGATCGAGCAGGCGGAATTGGCTCTGATCTGCGTAAACTCCCGCAGCCTGATCGGCGATGACCACCTCGCCGCTCCAGCTCAGCCAGAGAGCACGGACCGTTTCAACGAAGTCCTCGGCCCGTCTGTAGCGATCCGCTCGCCCGACTTCTCGACCGCCAAAGTTTGCTACCGTCGCCGGGCTCGACGTCGTGACTGCGTTCCAGGCAACGCGGCCACGGCTGATGACATCGAGCGACTGGAAACGCCGAGCGAGATTGTATGGCTCATTGTAGGTCGTCGACGCTGTCGCGATCAGGCCAATCCGCTGCGTTTCGCGTGCAATCACCGCAAGAACGAGGGTAGGTTCGAGCCCATTCAGCGGTGGCTGGTGCGTAATGTCGAAACTTATCGCGGGAGTATCGGCGAGGAATACAGCATCCAGCAGACCACGCTCCGCAACCTTCGCAGCCCGGACGTAGTGCTCGATATCGAAAAAGGCGCTCGGATTTGTACCTGGCCAGCGCCACGCGGCGGAATGGCCACCAGCGCCATGAAGATTTAGGCCGAGATGAAGCATGGAGTTAACCGAAGACATCACAACCCCTAATGCGGCGGCCTCTGAGCCACTTGGTGGGCCTTGAGGACAAGTCAATGTCAGCGACCACCCTGCCCTTTCGCGCAAGCTCACGCTGAATGTGCGCCGGGCAGCCGATTAGAGGCAGGGATAACAAACCGTCGGCTGATGTTAGAGAACTATCACCGAAGAGGAATTCGGCTGCGTGCTGTGATGTTCTGCGCGCGGGCGCAGCCCGCAAGAGCTTCGACCACGGCGGTTGCCGATTGACGCCGTCGTGACAGCCAGTTCCAGCGGCTATTTGATCCCACACGAGTACACTCACATCGGCGCCCCAGAATTCATCAACGAGCCAGCTCCTTCTCAGCAAGGTGTTCTGATGCCCATTCGCGATCGGAACGTTTGGACTCGCGATCGGGCGAGCAAGGATCGACTAGAGGATCTTTAGAGGTCGAGACCATACAAACGCAATAGTTGAGTATTTCAATCTACTATCGTCTGTTGGCATCCCCTTCTATTGCGACGTCTATCTGTTCATCGCTTAGCCCAAATGGTCTCGGATCAGGCTCCTCGAACATGCGCTGCGTGATTGTAGCGACTTTAATTGGCAGCGCCGGCTCAAAGCGAAGAACATGAATTGATGCGCTCGAGAACACACCACAGATTTCGCGAGACATTGTTGATCAACCGCATACTGCCCCGTTGCAAAGCGACATCCGATCAATAAGGCCGCGCCAAGCCAACGATCCAATAATGCGATGAAACATTCTAGATTATAGATGCCTCGTTGAGGCAATGCTTGGGCGCTGAGCTTTGTTCTGCACCACCGTGGCGCCTGCTGCATTCGAAGATCCTCCGGATCTTCGCTTGATTGTCCTGCAGGCGCTGCAGGTTCTGCTTTTTCTATCGGCATGATGACCGACCGCGACGCGACTTTGCAAGAATGCCCGTCCTCGAGGCCTCCCTCATGAGAGCGCCGCGCTATGTGCACGGGACTCAGTTACTTTTGAAGACAAACGCCTTGGAGCGTAAAACATCGGGAGCATCACCGTTCACGAAATCACTCAGTTGGGTATCGGACTGCGTCACTTGTCGGCAGATGGGGTCGGGCGCGCCTTCGTGATGAATCGCAGGCTATCAGCTTCATCAATGCCATTTCGAACCGTCTGGCTAGCCTCGAGGTCTGCGGCCACCTCCAGCGAGAAAAGATCACGGACGACACGCTGCGCGCCCATGGTGGACGAACGCAGGCCCGGCGTTCTGACCTAAGTCACCGCCGTCCCGCCATTAGCAACAGAAATGAAACTCCCCGAGCGCCAAGAGCCGCTTCCTTCGGCTATCCGGGCTGGTCGCTTTGGATCGACCCAGGAAGACTTATGATTGCCCTAGGACTTTTTGTTCAGCTGCGCCTGCAGTTCACACCAAAGGCTTGCGAGGGCGATATGCTTGTAAGGCGCGACCGACGTTGTGGTGCATTGTGTGGCGCATCGGCTGCAAGCGTCAACGCCCGTTTGTCTTTTCCGAACCGAGGCACCCGTGTGCCAGTTCTTGCCGCCGCGGATTCTATGCACCCGAATCGTTTGTGGCCCGGCCAAGCTCTGGTTGGCAGTTCAACGTCTCGCGCCCGCACAGCGTTTTAATGTTGTCAGTTAAGCCATTCCCCATGTGTTGCGGATGCGTGAATCGCAATCGCACGCCCGGCTCTTGTTTTACGGCCAGCGCCCGGCGCACCCACGCGAGGTCTCGTTTCAGCAGTCCCGACAGAGGAATGAGCTTCACGCCACCCCGGCCCGGACACGAGCCCGACGTCTGCGGCCAGGCTCAGCTGTTCGGATCACAGCTAGCATCTTGACGAGCACTTAAAGGAGATCCACTCGGAGCCGATGCAAGCTGGCCCAGGCATACTTCTCCACGCCGCTCAAGCTCACCGATAGCGGCGCTTCCGCCGCGCTGCTTTTCCCCGGACCTTCACACGGCGCTGGCGTGGAGCGGATAGCGACGATGGTCCCAAACTCTGCTCTGCAATGAACAACAGGCTCGCGGGGGTAGTCGGAAAGGAGACCGCGTTTTCTTCAAGCAATGAGTCTGGTCAGCTGTTCGACAGTTAAGCCTTCTAGCATGACAGCATCTTTATCCGGACAGCAGGCCGACTTGATGGCCCACACTCTGGAACAGAAGAATGATTAGGATCGGCGGTCACTCCGACCCATACGCCCTCAACACACCGATCGGTTCGAGAACCGGAGCCGGTGCGTCTTAACGACATTGCGGGCATCTCGGTTTCTGATCCTTATCGGATCAACTTCGTACGAATGATATTGACAACGGCTAGCAAAGGGAGACCGACATGGACCCATTTGAGGACGTCAACCGATCCGAGGCTCGGATGGATCACCTCGAGCCGCAAAAGGAAGAGACAGCGCAAGCAGACTTTGAGCAGCGGCTTAGAGAGTCTCAGCCAATCCTCGCAGCATTGGCTTCACCCGGGGCTGGATCGAGCCGGACGGTAACAGACGGTAACAAGAGAGCGCAAGCTATCCCGGAGAATGAACGGTGCACGGCTGCATCCTTTGTCGGAACGCGCGCTCAACTTGCCGCAACGCTGACGTGCGCTAACATTGCGGAACTCAGAAGAGAAATCGAAATCGCTGCGCAAAGATCAGCAAAATGGTCACGAGCGAGTGGATCGTTGGTCGACCGCGTCGATAGTGGCCGCGTTTACGACGACGTGGTGGGATCGTCATACGTGGAGCTGGAGCGCTTTCAAAACCACGCCAGCCATTGCAAGCCACATGCGTTGGACCGTCAAAGCGCGATGGCCCATTTGCGTTCCATGGCGGCTTTGCGTTACGAAGCCGCCCCATGGAATATATGGGGAGGCCAACGACTTGATCTGGGTCGCACAGCGGCAGAGCACATGAGGGGAGGTACCAGTTCTTCGCCTTTTGTGTCACTGTCCGAGGAGGCCTCACAACTGCTCCTTTCGCCCGACGATGACAACGAGTATGGCGCCAAAGCAATCGCCGAAAACGCGAATGAGTTGCACACCTACACGGTCCCGAGAGTCACAACATGGACGGCGGAAGACATCGTCAGTATTCTCGAGGACGGGACTGAGAATGACGAACCCGCTCTGGCTTGGGTGAGCGATACCCCAACCGAGGAGCGTGAGGTACTATTTCTGGGCGGAAACCTGGATGACTATCGGACCGCTAGCGCATCAAATCCATACAAAACGTCAGGAACAAACGACTGAGTGGTACAGGCCTCGGAAAGGGTGACTTGCCTTTTCCGACGCTCGGAAAAATCAAACAGTAGCGTTTCACGCTACCAATAATACTCCGGCCCAACTGGCCAGCGCGGGGGACTGGCCGAGTACCGCGCTTGGAAACATGAGAGTTTCCGCCCGAACCTGTATCGTCTCTAAAGTTCGCCGCACTTATCCGCGGGTTGGAACGCCCTTGCCGATCATTGTTCAATCTACTTTCCGCCTGGCCAGGTCGAGGTTTTGCGAAGCTAACTGAGTAGCGACAGAACGAGGTAGCCATGCCCGCCGACCGCAGCATGGATCGATACAACGCGATCAGCCCGACCGATGGCCGCGCTCAGCTCTTCCGTTGGCGCGCAATTTGGCTGAACGAGGTGCTCGTCGGCACCTCGAGCAGTTGCCCAAGCTGCCGAAACCACGGATCGTTTGCTCAGAGAGCTTCGATCTGCGCGCGAACGCAGTTTACGACTGAGCAAACCCATAGCGGCCAGCTCAAATGATCTTAAGCGGGATGGTTCAATCACCTTGTGGCTGCATTCGGCAGCACTGAGATTTCAAGGTGAAAGGACCCCCAAAGAGGCGGATGAAGGATACGAGCGCATCCTGGGGGGCCTAGGTCGAGTGTCATCAACGCGAGCCCGCGGCTGGATCGACTTGGAATGTTCTTACGATGACCGCAGACTGCGTGAGGGCGTCCTTGTCGAGCTCATCTGAAGCGTTCAAGTGAGAGCCTTGCTCCCCCCCCTCCGACGACTGCCTGAACCGCCGATCTTCCAATCCCTGATATCGAATCTAGATCGGCGGCCCTCATGAGTTACCTGAGCAGCACGTTCGTGCAACTTGATCCTCGCCCGACGAAACGACCGTCAGAAACACTCTGATCGCTCCTGACGATCGAAAGGATGCGTATCCGTGCGAAGGTGTCCGCGCGATTAAAGGATTAAGTCCTTGAAGCGCCGCCTGCTCTATGCTCTTCGTTACCAGATGAACTTTGCGCCATCCGGCAGTTCGCAGATGAATTCGCCCTGGTTCACGAGTTCGGTGGTCCCGACGACAAGTTTCGAGGCTCGCACCGTCAGCTTGCCTTCGCGGCTAAGGCTATGGCGGATGTACTCGGTCACGGCATGTCCGGAGCTGTCGACCGTTTGATGAGCATTGGCGAAGCTGATGCCGTTCTGGACGGTCACCCTGAAGGCATTGATGACCAGACCGGCTTGCGTCGCCGACGCAGGCTTGCCACCCTCCGCTGTGGTACAGCGGCTCATGTCTAGTATGAGCTTTACATTCTTACCCGCCTGGAGGGCACTAAGCACCTCGGTGTATTTCGGCGAGGGCTCGTCGGCTCTCGCCGGCGCGCTCGCGGTCGCGGTCGCGGCCGAAAGCAAGGACAACAGGATCGTTAGTGCTCGGCCAGTAAACTTCATATGCTCTTCTCCCTCGATAAGTACCACAGATGCGCTTTTAAAGACGTCGTGCTCGCAAGCCACTGTATGATTCCAGACAAACGCGCGCTCGCGCCTGTACAAAAGCAGCCTGTCGCAATGAGGCGCAAGTCGCTGTGATAGCTATTCCGACATCACAACCTCGTAGGTCAGGTTTACCGAAGTGGCTTAGCTTCGCGCACGTCGACTACAACGATTTGATCCAGCCTCGTCCTCCGCTTGGAACAAACAAAACGGAAGCCGGTTGCGCTTGTCCGTCGCAGTCCTAACGGGCGAGAGAATGCAGTTCTCACATCTGCATAAGGAGACGATCTACGAAAGACACTCGACCACCGGCAAGCGCCAGTTCGCCCGTCTTGCTGTGCAAGGGCCGTCTCCCTAGATGAAGCGTCCGCAATGAGGTGGTGGAGCGAACCCGACGCGGCGGTCCGAAAAAGCTCACCCAGCGGACCCGATCTCGGCCTGATCGAACACCAATGCCGGAAGGCACAAGGCAGCACCGTATTATGATCCGTCGCTTCGCGCGGCTTCCGTCCAGCTGACCGTTCGCCACGTTGCCTGAATCTATTCGATTCCTTCCAGAGCTAAATGACCTCCTTCCTGATCCGTCAGCTTCTCGAAAGCTGCACCTGCAACGATCGACGCCGACCGCCTGCACTTCGAAGGGAGACGGAGATGAATGTTGATCCAGGAAATGCCGCAGACACTCCCTTTGAGGTTCACAACCCGCCACAGGAGCCGCGCCGGGTCCACGTGCCTCAGGATGAGCTTAACGCCCAGATCAGCGCGCCGGCGCACAGTTCAAACAACCCAGCAAGCTTCGAGCAGCAGCTGCATGACTTGACTCTAGACGATGTAGATTCGGTCTACCCAACCTCGGCTTCACTCCCCTTAGCGGCACCTTTCGCCACCGCCAGCTCCTCGTCTGGGCCAGGCGCGGCGGCCTCGGAAACCAGTCGCTATCCAGCCCCATCATTTGTCGGCGCGCGCGCCCAGCTTGCGGCAACGCTAATGGGCGCCACGCTCCAAGAGCTCAAGAACGAGATCGCCCTCGCCGAAAAGCAATCAGCGCGATGGACGCCAGCGGCGGACAACGGTGTCGACCGGGATCGCATTTACGACAATATAGCGGCATCGACATATCTCAAGCTGCATCGTTTCCAGAACCAGGACAGCGATTGCAAACCGCGCACGGAAGCCACGACATCTGCAATATCACACGTCCGTAACACGGCGCGGGATCATTCGTCCATTGGGGACCCTCTGGAGCGATATCCCCTGGACCTGGCACGGCAGGCTGGATGGCATATGCGCGGTAAGACCGCTTCTCCATTCGTGTCGTTGGTCGAAGACCCTTCGAAACTCAGCGTTTCCCGCGACCACTGGTCGAGAGCGATCGCAAACAATGCCAACATGCTGCATACCTACGTCGTGCCGAAGTCTGCGGTGTGGACGCCCGACGACGTACTGAGCAGTATTGGCCTTGCAATGAATGTGGAGGATAGCGACAACATCGATGGGGATGTGGATTTGATGTGCTCGCTTGGCAGAACGCCAACTAGTGAGACAGAGCGCTTGTTCCTGGGCGGCAATTTGGAAACCTATCGTGTCGCCTGCGAAGACAATCCCTTCAAGCGGAAGACTGGAGAGTAACGATTAGTCCAACTGGCGACTGCGCCATGCTCGTAGGTCCCTTAATGCTGATTAGATGACCACCCGAAGGAAGGGTCATCCCCGCGAGCCCGCTTCACGAACAACGATAATGGCTTGGCCACAGGCTCTGATACCTATCCCTTGACCCGTGCGAGGGAAGAAGGGGCGCCCACATCGCAAGAGGTACCCGACATTGTGGCGAAGGACACACACGCGCCATTGTTTGTTCTTCCCCGGCCTCATTCGAGTGCTGCGGCCTCCTCGCATCGATCCAGCCGCCGCCGACACCATTCGGAAGAACGTTCAGATGACGCGAGCCGCTAAGGCCGCGCATCGATCGTTTCCGCAGCTCGACCGGCCATTGATGGTGCGATCAATCGCAAGAGATCGAACAGGATCGTATCAAAGATCAAGTCAATAAAGTCTCACTCACGCGGCAAGCCGTGCCGCAGCATAATGGTCTATTCGCCACCTGGATGCGTTCCATCAAAACAATCGATTTTGCCGATCTTGCCTAAAAGCTCCATAGTCGCTCGTGATGCATGGAGGCAGCATTCAAGAATGTCGTTTCGCAACCCTTCCAGTCCCTTGCCTGTTAAATCAGCTCGCGAGCTCCGGCGGCTGCATCGCAGAGGTTAGCTCCTGCGCCTCAGATCGCATTACGGGGCGCCACTGTCCCCCTGCTGAAATCGCACGCACGAAGTCGACCGCACGACCGCGACGTCACACCTAAAGGGCCAGCAAAGACGACCGCCTTCACACACTGTCATCGCCTTTGACTCAAGCTAAGCTTTGATTTGGACCGACGATATGCTCATGACATTGAGGAGATGGACGCGCGCGACGCGCAACTCGATAGTTTGGTTAGGACGTGTCGTCATGGCCAAAGAGTCCTTGCGAGTTCAAGAGCACTGCCACGGACCAGCGGTCAAAAGCACTTGAACCTCACCTAGCGTCAGATTGTAGGATTTCTGACAACCGCGACACCGACCCCGCTCGCGTGAACTCTTCCTGACAGGTAGCAAGAATTGCGAACGTCTCAAAAGAACAATACTCCGCTGCGCCGCCAAATCATGCTGCTGGATAGCTCCTCTCCAGGACGAGCGTCCCACATCGCCCATGTGGAGATCGAAGGATGCAGCGCCGATGCTATCCCAAGCGAATCAAGATGCGCCGTGCGAGAAGAACGCTGGCAGCCGCTATCTCGGCCTTGCGGGGCACACTCCAACTCCGAAATCGAGATCCGATCGTTCTGGCGCCCTGCACTCCGTGAGGCGAAATGGTTCTGGTGTAGGCACCGGGATCTATGCGCGATGGCAAAACTGTGGAGCTCGTTTCTGCAATGGCTCGCAGCTTTCGCTGGGCTGCGAGGTATGCGGGAACCTCGGGCGCGTCAGACCTTCAGCACGGTTGACACCTTGCGTCCGAACAATTGCGAGCGAGAGGGTGCTCTTCCGACCGCGAGGGGCATTGATCGTTTCGGCGTGCATCTCGGCCTGTGAAGCCAGCAGCCAGCTGCCTCGCGTGAGGTGTCCATGAATACCGGAAAGACTTGCACTGTCGTGACTTCACGACACGACAGGCTCGACAGCCCAGCAAGACTGGCCGCAGACCAAGACGAATTGGGGAGTTTCCATGTCGGTTTCGCTCATCTGTTCAGCCACAAATCCGATCGTCTCCCGCGCTTTGGTTTCGCTTACGCGGCTCGGCGCGATTCGTACTGCGGGGGCCGGGTCAGTGCGTGCAAGAACGGCCGCGATCGGCCCACGGACGCTTCAGCGGGCTGCCGCGGTTGCCAGTCTCTTAAACAAAATCAGATCTGGCATGAGGGGCATCTTGAGCGGCGCCGACGCCGTAAGCAGGCCACAGCGGTCCGCTCCACCCTCTCGTTTCGGCTGTTCAAACTCACACCAGTCCAGCCTCCTCTCAGTCCCATCGAGCCCCACGCTCAACCGTGACGCGCTCAGGTCTTCGTGGATGGACGAGAGGCAATGAAATGCGAATTCTTCTGGTTGATCATCATGCGGACTTTGCCCGCCACGTGAAGGAAGTGCTGCTAAGTTGCGGCTTCGCCGTCGACGTAACACGCACGCTGGATGAGGCGGCGGCCGCGCTCGATTGCGCGAACTACCACATGGTCCTGCTCGAATCGGCTTTGCCCGATGGCGACGGATTGGACTGGCTGAAGCAGTTGCGGCGCGAGGGACGGTCAATGCCCACCATGATGATGAGCAGTCTCAATGATCTCGGCCGGCGGATTGCGATTTTCAATGCGGGCGCGGATGATTTTCTGCCTAAGCCCGTGTCTACCGACGAACTCATTGCTCGTATGCGAGCGATTTTACGACGGTCAACGCAAATGACGGCGCCGGTGGTGACATTCGGGAATCTGCATTTCGATCCGATCGCGCGACAGGTATCGGTCGGTGGTCGTATCCTCAGAATTGCGCGCCGGGAAGTGTGCATTCTTGAACATCTGCTCAACCGAGCGGGCCGTACCGTACCGCGCGCATCGCTTGAAGATAGCTTGTATGCATTTGACGACGAAGTCTCGACCAATGCGCTGGAAGTCGGGATCTATCGCTTGCGCACGCATTTGAGCCAGGCGGGTGCAACGCTCAGGATCAAGACCGCGCGCGGTGTCGGTTACACCCTTGAACTCATTGGCGCAGCCTCGGCTGCCTAGCCAATCGAACCTGAAAGCGATACTCCCTTGAACATCGTTGACAATGCCGCCTGCGCTGATGAGCCGTCCATGGTGGCAGGCCGCTCGCACCATGCCACTTTTCACCGTCTCTGCTACGCCCTGTGCGCAGTCGCTCTGTTATTTCCGTTTGCTGCCACAGCTCAGACAAAGCGAGATGGCAAAGCAGAACAGCCACGCGCGGGATCTGGCAGCAGCACTGGCACGCTTAGCCTTACATCCTCGCAGGGCAAGACAGTTCATCTGACGGGACCGGCTGCGAGCATTTTTGTCGCGGACCCGGCGATTGCGGACTATCAGGCGCCGTCGAACACCACGATCTTCGTCTTTGGCAAAAAGTCGGGACGGACGAGCCTGTTCGCCCTGAACGACAAGGGAGAGGCGCTGGCTGAGCTGCGTATTGTCGTTACTCAACCGATCGAGGATCTGCGGGCCGCGCTGAAGGCCGAGGTCGGCGACTATCCGATACAAGTCAGCTATACCCCCCGCGGCGCGATTCTTAGCGGGACCGCGCCCAATGCCGATGTTGTCGAGAACGCCAGGAAGGTCACTGAGCAGTTTCTTGGGGCGGGCGCGCTGGTTGCCAACAAGATACAGGTCGCTGGCTCGTTGCAGGTGAATCTCAGCGTACGGGTGGCAGAAGTCTCCCGCAGCGCAGTCAAGGATCTCAATATCCACTTCACTGCCTCCGGCCCAAGCGGCGCTTTCCTCATTAGCGGCAAAGAGGGGGGGTCCGGCGCGGCCGGCGGCGGCGGCACAATCGGTATCGGGGTTAGCGCCGGCAATACCAACCTCAGCGCTGTTCTCGACGCCCTCGCGAGCGAGCACCTCGCCTCAATCCTGGCTGAGCCGAATCTGACGGCAATGTCCGGCGAAGCCGCAAGCTTTCTCGCCGGCGGAGAATTCCCGATTCCAGTCATGCAGGACAATCGACAGGTTTCCGTCCAATTCCGGCAGTTCGGCGTGAGCCTGGAATTCGTCCCGACTGTGCTTAACAACAATCAGATCAATATACGTGTGAAACCCGAAGTCAGCGAATTGTCGAGCGAAGGCGAAGTCAGAATCAATGGCATGGCGGTCCCTGCACTCTCGACGCGACGCGCGAGCACCGTTGTCGAGCTCGCCAGCGGTCAGAGCTTTGCAATCGGCGGCCTCATCAGGCGCAACTTCAACACTGACATCCGCGAGTTTCCCTGGCTCGGCGATGTGCCGATCCTAGGGGCGCTGTTTCGCTCCTCAGATTTTCAAAAACGTGAAACCGAGCTGGTCATTATTGTCACGCCCTACATCGTGCGGCCGGCATCGAACCCAAACAAGATGAGTGCGCCGACGGACCGCATCTCACCTCCGTCAGACGCGGGGCGCATTTTGACCAACACGGTGGCCCGGCCGCCGCGGGACCGCGATGCGCCTCGCACCAGCGCACCAGGATTGACCGGCAGCGCCGGCTTTATCATCGAATGAGGATCGTCAATGACCTTACGACATTTGTGTCACTTGATCGTTATTGGGACAACATTGGGCGGCTGCGCAAATAGTGCCTCGGTCCATCTCGGGCCGGCTGAACAAGCAATACAAGTAGAGCAGAAGAAACGTATCTTGTTCCTGCAGAGCCTACGTGGCTCCGAAAAGCGTCAGCTGCGGAGCTTTATCGCGAACGTCAGCGGCGGCCGGCGGGATGCACTCCACGTGGATGTCACCGGCTCACCCAGGCTCATTGCCCAAGTGGCGCACGAGGCCCGCGCCATGGGCGTTGCTCCTTATAACATCCGCCTGTCCGCTTCCCCCGTCGATTTGCCGCTCCGTTCCGGCGTGAGGATCGAGGCGATCACCTTTGATGCCCATCCTCCGATCTGTCCGTCGCTTTTGATCGTCGGACCAGCCGTGAACGACAATTCGTTCGAACCCACGCTTGGTTGCTCGACCAAGAACAATCTGGCAGTTATGGTAAACGATCCGCTCGACCTGCTGGATAATCGGTCTGTCATCACAAGTAATGGCGATCGCGCCGCCATTCCTCTGGCCAACTACGGTACCTTCCCCCCGCGTAACAAGAGCAACGGAGAAGAGGGACCAGGTACGGGAGCCCCGAACGCGGCGGGAACGACAGCACCGAATGTACAGCCGCTCCGATAGCAGTTTTTGGCGAATGTCCGGAAATCAACACCGCTGCCCTCCATGTGGTCAGCAAGGAGAGACGAGTCGATCGTGACGCGCAAAGCCGCGCTATGGTTTGGGAGTGGTGACGATCAAGCGCAACGTGCCGCATGGCTCAGATCGAGAACGGATGGTGGATCTTGTTCACCCGCACCAATGGATCTCGTCCGGAAATTCCACGTCGCCTGCGCGTGCTCAAGAAGGTCGCCATCATCACCCTGAGCGCTTCGACAGTGAAACCGTGACCGGACCTGCTTGTGCGAGATCGACGCCGGAAGAGAGAGTTTGCGATCTATGGGGCGTGTCCAAGAGGGTGACTTAGGCGTGGCGACCACCGGTCGTTTGACCCCACGGCGTTATGACTAGGGAGCGCCCATTTCTAGCTCCATTTCAGTAACCCGCTCGGCAGCTGGTTTGCATCATCGTCGTCCCATCCAATCGATGGAATGTCCCGCCGGCCGTATTCCCCTTTCATTCTACCTTTCCGCCTGGCCACGTCAGATTTTGGAAAGCTAACGTGAGTAGCGGAGTAACGAGAGAACGATGCCAGCGGACTGACCATGGACCGATTCAACACGATCAACCCAGCCGATAAAGAGTTCACTGCGTCAGACGCGACCGTCGAACAGCCGGAGCAGCCGAATGCTGCGTTTGAGCAGCACCTGGCAGGCGTGCGAGAAGCGGGCCCCGTATATCCTCACGCAGCGCTATATGATGTCACTGAGGAAGACGATCGCCTCATCCAAGCGGCGTCGGCCGCGGCTCTCGATCGAGGGCAGCCGCCGAGTAAAACCACCGTCGAAATGTATGATCGTCGGCTTCGCAACTTGGCGGACGCACTGAAGAAGTCTGGCAAATCAATTTCTGGGCTGGATGACGATACGTTGAGCCGCTACGCTGAGAAGCTGCTGCCAGGCGATAAGATCATCGCCCCAGCATTGTCAATGGTCAGTCGGTATCGCGAGCCCGACGCCAACGCTGGCCCCCTCTCAACACATTATCGTCCTTCCAGGAAAGATGAGAATCTCATCAGGGACGCCGCCGAGGCACGCTTTGGTCGACGGATCGGCAAGAGTCGGGCCGAGGGCTATGCGAGCGCTCTGCGGAAGTTGGCGGCAGCGCTCCGCCCCCTGTCCATTGCCGAGCTCAATGATGATAAACTGCTTGGCCACGCGCACAAATTGTTTCCGAATGACAGGGCCCTCATCGCCGCCTTGAACGCCTTTCGCGACTATCGCGCGATCAGGCAGAACAATTTGGGCGGGGAAGGAGGCAGTTCGCGCAAGGTCACTCAGCCGTCCGCTTCCTCGCCCATGCGGCCGGCCGATGAGCAGCCGACAGGAAACGTTGCGGAGGGGCGCGGCTCATTGCCGCCCGGGTTCAATGCTCCGCAGGTCTGGCATGGAGTGGGGTTAGCCCATTCTCCTGTACAAAGTGTCGTCCAGGATGTGCTTTTCGATGCCGCGGATGGCGAGCACCTCTTGCCCGCGACAATGCTTGGGCCAACGGTCAGTTCAATGCCCCAATCGCCGGTGCAAAGTGTCGCTCAGGAAGCCCTTTTCGATGCCGCGGACCGCGAGAAGCTCTTGTCGGGGGCGACCTCCGATGCACCGGTGTCTTGGCCAAGGATGAGTTCCACTATCCACTCGCCGGTGCAAAGTGTCCCTGAGGACGCGCTTTTCGATGCCGCGGTCCGCGAGAACCTCATGCCGGCGCCGACCTTCGATGCACTGGTGCCTTGGCCAACAATGAGTTCAAACATCCACTCGGCGGTGCAAAGTGTCCCTCAGGAGGCGCTTTTCGATGCCGCGGATCGCGAGAACCTCATGCCGGCGCCGACCTTCGATGCACTGGTGCCTTGGCCAACAATGAGTTCAACCATCCACTCGCCGGTGCAAAGTGTCCCTCAGGACGCGCTTTTCGATGCCGCGGATCGCGAGAACCTCATGCCGGCGCCAACCTTCGATGCACTGCTGCCTTGGCCAACGATGAGTTCAACCGTCCCCTCGCCGATGCAAAGTGTTGCTCAGGAAGAGCTTTTCGATGCCGCCACTTGGCAGGCGAGCTCGAGGGAGCCGAATTCCGCCTCTGAAGACCACTTTCGGCAGATGATGAACGAAGGCGCTGGGGCTCAGACCACGCTTGAGCAGACGTTCGTGGCAGCTGGCGAGCCCTTTGATGCGTCTTTGAGCGTCCCCGAAGATTTCTCCCATGGGACTCAGGCCGCGCCGAATATGATGCACAGGCTTCGCCGCTGGGGCCTCTTGCCGGATGCAGCACAGCGGGTAAAGGCCTACGATATTCGAGGTGAACGCTATATGGCCGTCTTGGGACCGGGAGGACTTGATGATGTTCAGCTCGTCCATCTGCGGTCGCCCGCTGTCGGTGATACGTTCGATGTTTCGTTCGCCGTTCCCAAGAATTTTTCCCATCGCACCCAGCTGGCCCCCGACATGATGCTGACCACCTTGGGCCAGTGGGACTTCTTGCCTGTTGCGGAACATCCAATCATGAACTTTGAGATCGGCGGCGAACGCTACACGGCCATATTGGGACCGGCAGGGCCCAAGGACGTTCAGCTCATTCATCACCCTCGGCCCGCTTTGCCGGGCGAAGCTACGCCTGCGGCACCGAGGACTCGCTCAGATATCTACGGCGGTCTGGCGCCAGGCCTTGATTCGGCGGCTCCCTTTGAATGGAGCGGGGACGCTCCCTCGGTGCTGGCGCCGAACCTTCCTCTGTCGTCTGCCGCACCTGCATCAGGCCATCAGCCAGTCCCGCAAGCGCCTGAACTGGGAGAGTTCTTGGGCGACGGAAGGACGCACGCCTCCCAAGAGGCTTCGCCCGCCGTGATCGACACTCTGCAGAGTCTAGGCCTTCTGCCGAGCCGGGACGTCCCAATGACCGCTTTTTTTATCCACGGTCAGCTCTACACGGCAGAAAGCCTACCGGGAGGCCGCGTTCTTCTCTTCCATCAGCCACAATTTGGCTGAATGAGGGGCTCCTCGGCACCTCGGACAGCTCCTCCTTCCTGATATCTTAGATGGACGCTTCAACGATGCCGGGCGATGAGCAAATCCGACCTTTCCAGTGCCACCATGATCTCAAGAAGCTATCAATCAAGTAAGCATTCGGCAGCACGGCGCTCTGCAGAGCAAGTGGTCGAGGAGCTCGGCCATTTGGCTTTGCCCTCACAGATCCGGTCAGGCGGCTTTCCCGCACCCGGCTCTTCCCGAGGGTAACCCGCGTCATATCCGCGCCTGCGCCCATGTGCGAGTGATGCGTGGAGTTGGCAGGCGGAAGCGTGCCGTCAGGGTCTCGAACTCCGGCCAGCCCATGCGCCGACTTTTCTGGCTACGCGGTCTCAGACAACATCCAGGTCGGACGCACTTCGCGGTGGAAGCCGTCGAGCGCTGGACAATTGTGCGGCCTGCCATAATAGCCATAGTGTGCGCGCAGAACGGCGGCGAGCCACTCGTGCTGCGTTGCCAGTGGCGCGTGCATGAGCGCTAGGCCTCCTGGCGCAACGCCGTTAGCTTGCGCGTCAGGCGTTTCCCTTCCGTCTTGTGCTTCACGATGAACCGGCCATCTCGGTTCCGCCCACAGTAATGGGTAAAGCCGAGGAAGGCGAAGGTCTCTGGCCGCCGCTCGCCGCCGCTGACGCGAGAGAGCCGCGAACCGGCCAAACTCGATCAGCCGCGTCTTGACCTCATGAAGCATCAGGCCGAAGCCGGCCAGCCCCGCCTTGAGGGCAAAGAGAGCATTTCCCGCGCATCTGCCTTGTTCTCGAAGCCCATGAAGAAGTCGTGCGCGTAACGCACGATCACGATAAGACCGCGTGCGTGGCGATGACGCCATTTCTGGGTCCAGAGATCGGGGATTTAGTGCAGGAAGATGTTGGCAAGGAGCGGGCTGATGCCCGCCGCTTGCGGCGTGCCCCTGTCCGTCTCTTGCTTCTCGCCGCTCTAAAGAACGCGCCTCGCAGCCACAGCCCGATGAGCTGCAAGATGCGAGGATCGGCGATCCTGTGCGCCCCCATCCGCAACAGCCACTCGTGGTCGACCTAGTCGAAGAAGCTGGGTATGTCGGCATCGAGCACCCAGTTCACGTGCTGGTTCGTGATCACCGTATGCACAGCATCAAGCGCCATGTGAGGATTCAGCCCCGGCCGGAAGCAGGCTCCCCTCGGGCTGGTCCCTTCCCTCGATCGTCCCTTACCTTCGACGACTTCACAGGTAGTATGGACCAGTCCGACTCCCGACCTCAGCTCGAACAACGGCTCTGGCACTGCCTTTGCCGCTGTCCCCGCTCGTAGGTCCCAAGGTAGTCACTTCGAGATTACAGCCCAATGATTGACGTCGAAGGTTTGTCCGCCTGGGGACGAGGTTATCTCAACGCCGTATTGGACGCTGCCGACGATTATGTCGCCGAAGTATCCTTTCGACTTTATCCATTGCAGGATACTCTTGATATCCACAGTCTCGCTGTTGGTTTTGGAGCTGCGCAGAAACGAAATAACCTTGTGTTTGTTCCAGCCTTCAAACACGTTCCAAGTGGCTCCCCCCACATTCACGCCTGTGTAGACTGGAATCGCGGCGGTCCCTGAAGAGTTATACTTGTAAGAAATGGGCTTAACATCACCGCTTCCGTCGGGATTTCCGGTGTAGTTGGTCCAAAGCATTATCTCATAGGCATTTGAGCTATCCCAGATATCGTAGGCGAAGTTCCAACGGCCGCCAGTCGGGACGCTCTGGTTAAAGCTTGACCTGAGGTCGTTGATCGCGCTCAGCGGTTTCCCGACATTGAAAGCTCCGTGGGGATAGCTCTTAATGCCATCAGTGTCAGGTTGATTCGACCGCACGCTCCATTGATTGATCGAATACACTGAGATCGTCTGAGGCCCAACACCTTGACCATATACGTCGTTGTTCCAGGAATAACCATCAAGGGAAAAAGTACCATACTGATCGCTCGAACTCCAGATCGGCGCTTTTGCGGATGCTGGGAATAGCGCAATCATTGTCGCCAAAGGAAGCGCAAGTACGTTAAGAGTCGACAATGCAGACATTCTAATCTCCACCTCAGATCTGCCCTCCAGCGAACGAGCAGCAAGCAAAAGTGAGGCCAGTCAGAGAACGGCGAATCTTCTTCCTTGTCTTGATGACGTACGGAGCGCCGCGCACCTGCTGCATGCCCTCAGGTCGAGCCACTCGGCCAGATCGTCCGCCACGCAATTCGAACCATTGTCACTGAGCAGCCTTGGCCCGGTGCGATGCTCACGCGCTGGCCCGCCGAGCCACCACAGCGCGTTCTGCAGACCTTCGGCCAAGGCGACGAAGCTATAGCCCCAAGACTGGTAGTCGCTTCACGTGGCTCGGGCATCAGCTTCGGATCGCAGGCAGCGCGGGCACGACTCGCCGTCTTGGCTGACTTCAATCGGAAGCCAGTTCAGTTTCTGCGGAGAAAAATCTCGTGTTCCGAGTCCGGCGGCCCGATACTGGCTGTGTAGTTCACGTCCCCGAGAGCGAGACTTTTCTTTGGCTCAGACACGGATGGCAGAAGCTTGTGCAAACCCATTCGCAACTTGAGTTCTTCCGGCGCCCACTGATCTCCGTGCTGAAAGCTCGGGGGCACATAAAGAGACAAACTTGGCAACGGCTGGTTGCGCCGCACTTGGGCGCATAAGTCGAAGATGTTGAGTTGGAGCCGTCATGTCCCCCCTCCGAACGCTTAAAACCACTAAAGCTGACTGCAGAAGGTCAGCGACAGGAAGCAGCGCGGGCGCGGCCTGGCGCCTACCGACTTGGGGGGTTGGCTAAAGGCACTATCCCTGCCGCCCCGCGCTGCCGTTGAGTTTAGCGGAAAGCGTGACTCGGCGCTGACCGTTCTGGATAGATAGCGCTGTCCCTGCCACGTCCCGTTAACCACAACGGCTCTGTATCCAGGCTGGATTACTGAAAGCTGACGAGACCCGAAAATTCCCAAAACGAAAGCGGCCCGTGTGGGCCAGTCGCGGTCGAGAGTGAGAACGACGTTCCGGCGACAGGCTCTGGTACCACGTCAGCCTGAGGATCGCGCCAGCCAGCAGCTCCGGTGTCCAGCACCCGGCCTGTCGGAGGACTGCAGGCGGCCACCAGAAGGGCCTCTTCCTTGTCGTTGAGCTCGCATTCCGCGCGGTAGGCGGCTCTTCGCTTTGGTTCTCCGCCAGGTTGCCTTCGACAAAAACGTCGAAGGGTGGCAGACCACCAAGTGGCCGACGCCCCGACTTGTGGCGATCACGTCATCACTCATCCCGGCATCGGCCGCCCAACCGGATCTGTGCCCCCTTGAGCGCGCAGCCTCTGCCTCCCTCCGCCCAACAAGAGATCTATTCGACAAACAGAGGTATCTACGGCAATACGAGCTAGATAATTCGCGGCATCTTGAGTTCAGAGCAATCGTAGGACTCTTGGCGGGTCAGCTGAAGCCACTGCAGCGCTCCACACCTAGGCTCATTTCGATCATCCCCTACAAGGTACCACAATTGCCAACACGCGATACCTGCCTCATTTGGTAACGTGCCAGCAAAGGAGGGAGTGAACGCGATCTATACGGGATCATCCAGAGGTTCTTGCCGACCGAATGCGAAACCATGCTTCGATAGGACGAGCTAACTGCCGGCGCGAACCTGCGATGTTCGCCGAAGCTTGTCCGGTGTCAGCTAGCGAGTTCGGTTAGGTGAAGCAATCGACGTTGTAAGCACCCTGCGCGGGAAGACGGCGTCGATGGACAATGGCTGCAATACCCTTAGCCCCGAGTTTAGCTGGAGGCTTGCTTTTCTCCCCGCACGCAGGATTATGTCCTGCGGCTCTCGAACGTGTGCGGCGCAATGTGGCACTCGGGCCGATCTTGAGACGTATAAACGCTGTGACTATGAACCTGTAGTAGCGCGCCTCGAGATAGGCGACAGAGAGCATGCTCCAGATGGCAGCCGTCTTAGTTGACGATCAGCACTACCGGCTTGTCAACCGAATGGCAGGACTCCTCTACCCACGGCGGTACAGGCCGGCTGAGTTGTAGGCGCTGAAGCTCTCGAAATGGGCGAACAGGTTGTGGCGCCGCTTGGCGCCGCAACTGACGCGGTGATCCGGTCGGCGAGGCCGCGGCCCAGAGGCTTTCGGGCTAGCGCATCGTCGCCTTGCGGAACATCCGAGCGTCCATCGAGCGCCTGGCCGCAGATCGCAGCGTCAGGACAGAATGACCTACACCAGCCCCGCCGCATAGAGCGCTTTTGCGACCGACTCGAAATATTGCGAGGGAACAGGGTTGCCGAGCTTTGCTTTGCCGAGCAACTGACGCGCCAGGACATCGTCATCCACAATGGTGAGGCGCAGCGCGCGCGCCTCACCAAGTAGTTGTGAAGCAGCTTCGCCTTCGCCACGGCAAACCAAGACCGGCACGCCGGTCTCGCCGCGCACATAGCGCAGACCGATCAACGTTGTCGACCCCCGCAATATCAACGTGGCCCGACTGATTCCGAGCGGAGCCTCATTGGCCGATTCTTGCCGCAGACGTCGGTGCTCACGCTTCACCTGCGGATTGCCTTGCTGCTCCTTGTTCTCCCGCTTGGCCTCCGTTTCCGTCATGCGCATGTCCTGCATAAACAGCCAGCGCTGGATTAGGAGGTCAGCCAATCCGCCGACCAGAAAAGCTCCAGCGGCAATCGCAATCAGCAGCTTAACCTCGGTGAAGACGAAGCCAAAACAGCCCATGCCGCAGACTGGCAGGTACACCAGCGCTTTCCAGCTCGCGATCACGGTGAGAAAGAAGGTCGCACCAAGCAACACCACCTTAGCCAGGGTCTTGCCCAGCTCGATGGCCGAACGTTTCGAGGCGATGCGTTTCAAGCCTTTGATGGGATCCAGTTTCTCGAGCTTCGGCTTGAGCGGCTCCGAAGCGAACATAAAGCCGCCATTGGCCAGGACATTGGCCAGAAGAGCTGCTGTCACGGCAGCGGCGAGCAACGGAGCGACCGTGGCAATCGAAAGTTCTAGCAAACCGCTGAGCGCTTGTGGCACCGCGCTTGTGAACGGCTGCTCCTGCAGTTTATCGACTAGACGGACCGTCTCCTGCCACTTGTCCTCGATCGCACCCGCTCGCCACCACAGGCAGGCGAAACCGGCACAGGCGCTGACGCCGCTCACCAGATCCGAGCTGCGCGCGCTCTGCCCCTTCTTGCGGGCATCGCGCAGCTTCTTGGGCGTCGGAGGAAGCTTTTTCTCCTCACTCGTAGAGCTCATTTCAACAGTTTCTTCAGATCCTCGAGCATGTTGTTCGAAGTCAGGATATCAGCTCCGGCGTATTCAAGCAGATAAACGGCGTAGCTGACCATGATGACCCCGAATGCAACATTCTTGATCATTGGGGAGAGATCGTTCAGCTTGAGCTGAGATGCAAAACGGCCGAGCATCATGACCGAGACATCGACCAGCAGCAGCAGGGCCAGCACCGGCCCGGCGACTAACAAGGTCGTCATCATGATACGGTCGAGAAGGGCCAGACATTCCATTGCCCCTTGCGCTGTGACGGCAGGCAGAAACTGATAGACAGGCCACACTAGGTAGCTGCCATAAAGGCCGCTCACCATGGTCTGCAGCCCGCCGACCAGAACGAAGATCGTAACCGCCGTAACACCGAGAAAAAGACCGGTTCCGGACGCTTGGCTATGCGTCGCGGGATCCTCCCCCGCAACTTGGCTTGAAATTCCTCGTTGTGTATCGATGATGTCGCCGACTGCCTGTATGCTCCATAGTGGAATACTGAGCAGGATGCCGAGCATAAGACCGACAAACACCTCCTTCAGGCCAAGCATGGTAACGCTGACCAGGCGCGTGTTCGGGTCCAGGGCCTGCAGACCTAGCTTGATGTGAGCGAGGCACGGCAGGCCGATCGCAATCGTCAGGCTTCCCCGAACCAAACCGCTGATGCGCGGCCGGGTGAAGACGGGAAGCACCAGCATGATGCCGAGGGCGCGGGCCGCACTCAGGCCGGCTGCGGCCACGAGCTCGATCGTGCCCTGAACCAGAGCTTGCGCCTCTGCGGGTGACAGGCCAGCCATCCAACCTCTGCTAGTATCTTGCGGTAAGTGCTGGAAACTCACTGAAGATGTGCTCGGCCTGGTCGATCAGTGGAGCGCTGAGCACGGGAGAAAACCCGGCGAGCACGGCGACGACAACCAGAAGCTTGACCGTCAGTGGCAGGGTTTGATCCTGGAGCTGAGTTGCCGCCTGGATGAGGCCAATGATCAGCCCAGAGATGAGAGCTGCGAGCAGCGGCGGCAGAACCCAGATCATGAAGAGCACGAGAGATTGACTCAGGTGTGTAAGGATGCTGGCTTCGTTCATGGTCAACCTCCTGGCGTCGTGTAGCTTAATACCAGCCCGTGCATGAGACGTGACCAGCCGTCGATCGTGACGAACAAAAAGAGCTTGAAGGGGACAGATATCACCGTGGGGGATACCATCGACATACCCATTGCCATCAAAATCGTCGTTACAATGAGATCGATCGTGATGAAGGGAAGATAGAGAAGAAAGCCGATTTCGAATCCACGCTTGAGTTCGGAGATCAAAAACGACGGCACGAGAATCGCAAAATCATCTGCCGTGGCGCTGCCGCGCATGTCCTCCGACCAGACGTGTTCCGTTGAGGACAGGAAGAAGCGGCGCTGCTCTTCATTAGTGAATTTCTTCAGATGAGCTCGGAGCGGCTCCTGTCCCTCCTTGGCGGCCGTCACCCAGTCATCGAAACTTTGGTAGCGAAGTTGCGGATCGGTAAGCCGGTTATAGGTCTGCTCGAACACCGGAGCGCTGATGAACACGGTCAGGATCAGTGCCGCTCCGTAAAGCACGATGTTCGGCGGTATCGATTGAGTCCCAAGCGCATTGCGCACGAGGAAGAGAACAACCGAGACCTTGATAAAGGCGGTCGTTGTCACGACTGCAAAGGCCAGCAGGCCAAGGCCGACGGTGATCGCAAGAAGCGCAAGGATGCTGGGTTGAACCTCAGCCATTAAGCGTCAACCTGCCGCGCAGCCTGACGGCCAGCTCGTCCCCAATCCGCACGATGTCGCCCCGGCCGATACGTTGGCCGTTGGCAAGGATATCCACCGGCCCATCCAGAGGCCGGCCAAGTTCGAACACGTGGCCTTCGTTGAGGGTACGCAAGGTTCCCAAGGGCATCGGCCAGCGGCCACATTCGAATATGAGTGTAATCTCGATGCTGTCGATATCCGCCTCTGATGGAGGCTGCTGTTGCACCTGGCTTTGGGGCATCATGTCTTCACTTGTTAGGGGGTGGGATCGCGAGCGGAATGGTCCTCGCAGCACCAGCCTGTCGCCGCCGATCTCTGCAGGGGCCCACAATCGGTCTGCTGCGAGAATGATCTGGCCTCGCGCGAGTGGAATTACGTCCGGGAGCAGCGCGTCGCCTTGCTCTGCTCGGCGAAGAATGCCGATCGCGACGCGAAGCGAACCGACTTGGCCTGCAACGACGACCGGGAGTTCGGAGGGCAGCCTGGCCGTTTGTCGCGGCAATCGGCCGAGCAGCTCGCCGAGCGCGGTGAAAGCCGGCGGAACGGGACCGTCAAGTGGCGAGAATAGAAGCAGCCGCGCCTTGCTGGCGAGCTCACCATAGGCGACGTCAAATTCAAGATAAGGCCTAATATTCGGCGCCTCCTCGGTGCGAACAAGCTGCAGATTGCGCTGCATCAATCTTTCCAGCGGGGCAAGCAAGGGTTCCAGCGCAAGTTCCAGGACCAGCGAACGCGTCGGCTCAGAAGGTAAGGTAAGGCCATCCTGCACGGTCGCAATCAGCGCTTCCGCAAGCGGAGCTGGCAAGGACAGAATCAAGCTTTCGCCATTTACGTCGAAGACGCAGTCAAGCATCGACGTCACAGCCGGCTCCACCTGCCAGACGGTTCGGCTCACGCGCACAGACATCGGCTTCTCGCCGAGGCGCGCTTGCAGAGGCGCACGCGACGCTGCGATCTCGTTAAGCCACGAGGCCACGGCGCGCGAGAGGATCATCGTCGGTATGAAGGCTGCGCGTTCCGCCGGCCGATATGGCGCGGATGCTTCCGCGTCGCAGGCCCCTAGCTCGCGCGGGAGAGGATCTGCAATCATGTTCGCTCACATCCCGTCTGCCCTGATCGGCCTCGCCGGTAGCGGAGCAAGACTTCATCATCGGCTTCGATTTCGGCGGCAGCCTCGAAATGTGCATTCGTGATGCGCCGAACGTCGTGATCGATCTCACGCCATTTCTGGCTCGCCGCTGAACGCTTGGTCCAAACGGCTCGGGCCTCAAGAGCCGCAGCCTCAGCTTGCTCTTGGGCAGCACGGGCCTTGTCAAGAACGCACTGCGCCGCTGTGATCTCGTCTGTGAGTCGCCCGATGATGAGATGATAGCGTCGCTGCAGTTCGCATACAGATATCGCATCGGCCGCTAGCATCTCCCGATAGAGCTCCGCCTCGACCTTTGCGCGGCGCTCTTCGGCATGTGCAAGATGCTCGCACGCTTGTTGGACAGCTTGAATCGCGAGGTGGCGCTTGGCTTCCATGTTGGACAATTCACGAAGGGCGCTTCGTTCCCGCATGTCCTTTACCAGCCGCAGCTTTGAGGCGTGAACGGGACTTAGGCCGTCAGACGCGATATCCATGCGACCGTCTCCTCAAAGCTGCACGCCTCACCCTGCCCCTGGCGCAAAAAGGCCCGCAGCTGCTCGATCGAAGCGATTGCTCGATCGGTCAACGGATCAGAACCTTGCTTGTATTCACCGACCTTGATCAAGAACTCGGCCTCAGCGTAGCGTGAGAGCAGATCACGGAAGAAGGATGCCGCCTTGCGATGCGGCACCGACACGATCGCATCCATGACACGGCTGCGGCTAGACAGCACATCGATAGCCGGAAAATGCTCTCGAGAGGCCAGCGCGCGGGACAGAATAATGTGGCCATCAAGGATGCCGCGTGATTCTTCCGCTATTGGATCGCCCGTGCCATCACCCTCGACAAGCACCGTATAGAAGGCCGTAATGGAGCCATGCTCGCCCATGCCGGCGCGCTCCAACAAGCCCGGCAACAGCGCAAAAACAGAGGGCGGAAATCCGCGCCGGGTCGGCGGCTCTCCTGCGGCGAGGCCGATTTCACGCATGGCGCGGCTAAAGCGCGTCAAAGAATCCATCATCAAAACGACGCGAAGGCCCTGATCACGAAAATATTCCGCCAGTGCTGTCGCCATGTGGGCGCATTGGGCCCGCTCCATCGCCGAACGGTCGGAGGTCTCCACCACAACGACGGAACGGTGAAGGGCTTCGCCAAGATGACGTTCGATGAATTCACGCACCTCTCGACCGCGCTCACCGATCAGCGCAACGATGGTGACGTCGGCCGCCGCGCCTCTTACGATTTGCGACATCAGCGTCGACTTGCCGCAACCCGCATCACCATAGATTCCGATCCGCTGACCTTCTCCACATGTCAGAAGGCCATCCAGGACACGAACGCCTAGCGGGAACGGCTGTTCAATTCCGCGCCGTTTCATCGGATTGGGCGCCCTGCCGCGCAGCGGTCTGGCTTCGCCGGCTTTTATCGGGCCCTTGCCGTCGAGCGGTCGGCCAAAACTGTCGATGACGCGGCCGAGCAAACCGGGGCCGACAGCCACTTCCTGCATTCGCCCGGTCGTCACCACCTCCGCACGATTGGACAGCCCCACCATGTCCCCGATGGGCGTGAGTAACACCCCGTCCGGCAACAGGCCGATCACCTCCGCCTCGAGCGACCATCCGCTACGAGGATCCTGCAATAGGCATAGCTCTCCGACCCGGGCCTCCGGCAAGACGGCGTGCAGCAGCGTGCCCACCGCCCGCGTGATCCGGCCGCGGACGGCGCGTGTATCGATGTGCCTGGCGGAAGATCTCAAGGACGAGAGTGCGGCCTCTACACTTCCTTCTGCGGCCTCGGCATCATGGGTCGCTCGTTGCCCGGTCACGATTCAGCTTCCTCTGACAAGCCAAACCCGAGACGCAGCGCGCGCAGCTGCGCGGCAAGTCCAAGATCGACATTGCCAAACTCGCTCCACAAGACACATTGGTCCGCACTCAGGGCCGGATCCGCCTCAATCCTGACCTTCGGCCGGCCCTCAAGTCCGTCATAGTCCTTGAACTCACTGGCTAGCAGGTCGGCCTTCAGTGGGGAGACGTGGAGGCAAACCTCCGTGTTCTTATATCTTTGCTCGATGG
Source organism: Bradyrhizobium sp. USDA 223 (assembly GCF_044909005.1). Classification (NCBI taxonomy): domain Bacteria; kingdom Pseudomonadati; phylum Pseudomonadota; class Alphaproteobacteria; order Hyphomicrobiales; family Nitrobacteraceae; genus Bradyrhizobium; species Bradyrhizobium sp. USDA 223. The sequence goes on along the minus strand of NZ_JBIYDR010000001.1, from coordinate 170,604 downwards.
CATGACGAACGCCGTGGACCAGCAGCTCACCCGGGTCAAACGCGCCAAGCAGATCGCGAACGATCTCGAAGACCAGTTGCGGCAATTCCCGCTCCAGAGCTGCCTTGCGCTGGGCTAGTTCACAAGTCGCCTGCGCAATCAGCCGCGCCATTTCCTCTGCGCCAGCCTTTGCACCCTCGGCGCGGCCCCGCGCCCGTTCCCGCTCATAAGCCTGGCGTGCCCACCCGCGCACCCGCTGCAGATGCCGCTCGGCAGCGGCTCGCGCCCGTACGGCATCGTGCCAGATCTCAAGCTGCGCAGCTGGGATCAGCGGTCCAAGTGGCCGAATCTGCGGGGCCGCGGGTGATGCGGGATCATCGGCCATCATGCTCCGGCAGCCTCTGCACGCAAATGCGCCACGACGAGGGAAAGCAGCGGGCCTGCTGCGCTGCGGTGTTCAGCAGTCGGACTCTCGGCGGCCGTCCCAACAGGCAAGCGTAGAAGCACGCGGATACGACCAACCGATGAAGTCTCTTCGAGCCAGGCGCCGAGACAAGCGTGCCCGTCATATTCGATCTGTCGCGACAATTGCTCTGGATCGACGATCGGGGTCGTTGCGACGGCACTGGATAAATGCCGGACTGCGAAAGCATGCGATTCTGCACCGATCAACTCCACCAATATCGGCAGATCGTGCCTGGAAACCAGCTTGAGGATAGAGCGTGCATGCCAGATGCTGCCCGCGAGCAGCGCAGCCCGCCGCGGCTCATGCCCCAGGAGAGCATCTTCGTTCCAGTCGGCGCAGCTCACCTCGACCTTGCCGCCCAGCAGCAGTTCGGCGAGCCTTGGCTGCAGCCTGGAACTCTGCTGTAGCCGAGCCAACGTGGAAGGCGAAAGCAGCGGGTCAAGAAGCCCAGCAAAACGACCGGGATCGACCGAGGCAGCAAGCTCGCGCAGCCGATCGGCTGGGAGCGTGAACGAACGATTGGGTTTTGTGGATGACATTGATGCCGACATGAGCGTCCAGACTATGTCGCATCAGCAATCAACTTTTTGTCCGACTCCTGCTCAGCAGACACACGCGAGCCCCTACCAAACACGCTCAGGTTGCGCGATGATCGTCCAAACTGACGCATGCGCGGGCCCAGCAATACGCAAGATACGATGCCGAATAGCGCTCCGGCGCCTCCCACAGCAAGCGCAAGTAACGGGGCTGAGCCCGCTCTTGCTGACTGAGCCGCAGGAACTACCGGCGCGGCAGACTGCTCGATTGGAGCGCGCTCGACCGGCACGAAGACGACCGCGACCTTGTCATAGGACAGGCCTTCAATGCTGTTTGCGACGAGCATCTTGATCTGCGGCAACAGTGCCGAGAGCTTCGCGCTGGAGCCATGGCGAATGAAGACCGAGGCGGAGGACGGGGTCGCATCTTGTCGCAACAAGTCGTTCTTCGGCAGAACGACGTGGACGCGTGCTGAAAGGACGCCATCTATATCGCTGATCGTGCGCGACAATTCTTCGCTTAGAGCATAAACGTAACGTGCCCGCTCCTCGATCGGCGAGGCAACGAGGCCCGATCCCTTGAACACCTCGCCGAGATTCTTGAAGGATTGGCGCGGCAACCCCTCGACATTTAGCAGGTCAATCGAATAAGCGAGCTGCTTTTCCTCGACCTGGATTGTACTGGTCCCGTCCTTGGCGACAACACGGACAGCATCAACGCCCTTGCTAAGGAGAAGCGCGAGCATCTCATTAGCCTCGCGCTCCTGAATTTTGGTGTAGAGATCAGCCTTACAGCCGATCAGCGAGAGGAGAAGGGGCATCGCGAGACACATGCGAAGCCGCCGCCACGATTGACGGCCGCCACAGCTAGGCCTCTTCATATCGCCAGTCATCAGCTTACTCAGCCGGCCGATAGCAGCTTGTTTAGCGACGAGCTGACAGCGCTGGTGCCCTTAGAGACGAGGGAAACCTGAATAACGTCCCTGTATACGTCTCGCAGATTCGTCATCATCGACTCAAAATCGGCTCCAACCGGTTTAACATCCACATGTGCACCGACGTTATCCGTCTGCAAAAGCGGCTGCGTAGCCGGTCCAGGCTGCACATTAGTCACGGCAGCCGATGCAACCGCCGGAGGAACGGCGCGGCCCTGGTACATACTGGAAAGGGTTTGGAGGATTCGGTCACCCGGCGGACTTGCCAGCACATTCGTGCGCTGGACCTCCAATATCGGCGAAGCCGCTACGGGCCGATCCGCAGGCGGGAGAGCAGATCCCTGATTTGCGGATACTTGCGCTAGGGACTGCTCAAAGCCCGCCTGCTCGCCAGCAGCTGCGGGCAAGCAGGCACTGGAAAGACAGTCGGCAGAACTGGGAGAGATCGGCGCTGCGCCTAACAACATGGAATGAGTCATTGTGCTCGTGTGGTGAGACCTAGGCGTTAACCGATGAACCGATCAAGTTCATAGGCTGGCGAGCTGACGAAAACCTGACGGAGATCGGTCTGACTACGTCATCTAAAGATCACTTTTCGCTTTCAGAGCTAGGACCAAACTCCAACTTGATGATGAGCGGAAGGCGTCCGGGAATGCTCGCGCGATCCACGATCGTACATATTCTAAAAAGAATTCTTTGTGCCGGCGCTTTTGTCTGTATCGGGATAATGCGCTCGTCTGCTGCATCCCTTTCGCTGCCGTCCGCCCCTTATAGCTACACTGTTCTCGATCAGGATCTTCCTGCGGCGCTGCAGGAGTTCGGCAACAATCTCAATATCAGGGTCAATGTCAGCGCCGAGGTCAAGGGCCGGATTCGCGGACGAATGCCGGACCTGCCGCCACGAGAATTCCTTGATCGTTTGACTGCCCTGTACAATCTTCAGTGGTATTACGACGGGCTCGTCCTTTACATCTCCGCCGCCCACGAGGCGCAAAGCCGGCTCATCGTATTGAACCCGATCAGCTTCGATGCGTTCACCTCCGCCCTCCACGCGCTCAACATCTCGGATGAGCGCTATATCGTGAAACCGGCTCCGGGAGAGGGCCTCATCCTTGCTTCTGGCCCACCCCGATTTGTTGCGCTAGTGGACCAGACCCTTAAAGGCCTTGTGGCGGAAGCGCAGGCCCGGCGCGGCCCCGTCGCAGCCGAGAGGCCACAACGCGAGTCGGTTTTGATGTTGTTTCGCGGTTCCTCGAGCACGGTCTTGCGAGACGGGCGGCCGGAAGGTTCTCCCGAAACGCCGCACCATGAGGGCACTTTGCGCGAAACCGGTCCAGGCCAGAAGTGAGGTCGAAGATGCAAAACCGCTCCGAGCAAAGTCGGTCCGTCCGGCGTACGCCTATATTCATCCGATCGTCAGCTTTTCGAAAGCTACGGTCCCCAGCATGAGCCTGCGAGGTCTGGACGGCTGCCTTGCTTGGGGCAACCCTGATAGAGGGATCAGAGACCAGGCGCTCAAGGGAAATTAGGTAGTGCTGTCTTTGCAGGCGGCGCGAGTATTAAAAATCAATGTGGGCTGACCTTGCCCCCAGATTTTATCCAGTTCTGAGTTCGCTCAAGCCATTGGATTTGCCCAGTTGGGCGGTGGTAGCGACGGGAGCTGGCGCGGAGCCATCGGCATAGCGCAGCGCCAGATCCCGGCGCGGGTGGCAGGTAAAGGCGAACTCGGAGGGTGTCTTCCATCCGAGCTGTGAGTGCGGTCGTGTGTAGTTATAATCGGCGCGCCAGCATCCGAGCGCGACGCGGGTTTGAGCCAGCGACGTGAACAGCGTCTCGTTCAGCAATTCATCCCGGAGCCGACCGTTGAAGCTTTCGATGAAGCCATTCTGCATGGGTTTGCCCGGAGCGATATAATGCCAGGCGACGCGGCTCCGATCGGCCCAGGTCAGGATGGCGTTGCTGGTAAGTTCGGTGCCGTTGTCGCTGACCACCATCTTTGGCTTGCCGCGCTCCATGACCAGCCGATCCAACTCCCGCGCCACCCGGGCCCCGGAGAGCGAGGTATCGGCCACCAGCGCCAAGCACTCGCGGGTACAGTCATCGACCACGGTCAAGATGCGGAAGCGGCGGCCATCCGTGAGCTGATCGGAGACGAAGTCCAGTGACCAGCGGTCGTTCGGTGCCATCGGCACCGTCATCGGCGCCCGAGTCCCGATCGCCCGCTTGCGGCCGGCACGGCGGCGCACCACCAACTTCTCTTCCCGGTACAGCCGGAATAGCTTCTTGTGGTTGATCGCAAAGCCCTCCCGCTTGAGCAGAACATGCAGGCGCCGATAGCCGAAGCGGCGGCGCTCCTGGGCGATCGCCTTCATGCGCTGGCGAACGCCGGCATCATCCGCTCGGGTCGTCCGATATCTCATGGTCATGCGGCAGCAGCCGATGGCTTTACACGCCCGCCGTTCGCTCATCCCGTGGGCATCCACGAGATGCGCGACAGCCTTCCGCTTGGCCGCGGGCGTCACCACTTCTTTCCCAAAAGGTCCTTCAACGCCGCATTGTCCAGCATGGCGTCAGCCAGGAGCCGCTTCAGCTTCGTGTTCTCGTCCTCCAGCGTCCTCAGCCGCTTGGCCTCGGAGACGTCCATCCCGCCGTACTTGGCCTTCCATTTGTAGATGCTGGCGTCGCTCACGCCGTGCTTGCGGCATAGATCGGCGACCGACACCCCGGCCTCGTGCTCCTTCAAGATCCCGATAATCTGCTCTTCCGTAAAGCGGCTACGCTTCATGCTCTGGTCCTCGTCGTGGGCCAGAACGAACTTCAAACTGGATTAAGCCCCGGGGGCAAGGTCAGGGCCTCCGCACGTGTGCTTCCGAGCTAGCCGAGGCTTCGCGTAACTCGATGCGCGTCATCAGTTGGAAGGAGGAACAGGGTGGATTTCAATGCAGTCGCCCCGGCGAATACGAGCCCGGAGCCCGACGCAGCACGGACGGCTTCAGATGCAACCGAATTCGACCGGCAGCTCAGCGACGCACAGGCTCCCGCTTTGGCGCAGGGCGTCGCCCATCCACTGCTGCAGGGCGAGGCTTATTCAGCCTATCTGGACGCGGGCCATCCCTACTCTCCATACTTTGATACCGGACACCTGTATCCGCCTTACGAAGATTTAGCGCATCCCCATTCGCCAGACTCGGGTTGGCAGGATAATCTAAATGCCGCGCCTGCGGCTGTCGCCGCGCCTGAGCCGGAAAACGGCGGGCAGCATCTCTCGCCGCAGACCATCGCTCAGGCGATCGAGGAACATCCCGGCTTCGATCAAGATCTGATATGGAAGAATCTGGATGTCGACCCGTCTGATGCCGAGCCACGGCACAGTGAGCCACAAGCGGGCCCATCGCATGCAGGACCATCGCACACCGCCCCTTTTCAGGGTGAGCCGTCGCACGCCGGCCCCTCCCATGCCCGGCCATTGCAGGCGGGACCGGCCCAACCTGGGTCTTCCGCAGCTCCGCCAGAACTTTCCGAGTTCCGTATGTGGGACGGACATCTCGCCAAAGACTATTGGGTGTTTACGCCTCAAACAGCCACCGGCGCTCAGATGGACATGCTGGAGCGCAGCGGAGTGAAGCCAAGCAAAGACAACCCGACAACAGTTTTCGCCATTCTCGGCGTGCCTCATACGGCCGAATGGAGAGAGGAGGACTTCATTCGTCTCACACCTTCGCTAGATCCGACCCTTTGGCCTGAAGAGGGAGGGCAAGACCAACCTCTAGATGCGGAAGGTCCGCCCATCCCCTAACGGCTGCAGCCGTGCAACGGAAGGGCGATCTCCGCGGGGCCGACAAAGACTCAGAGATAGCAGGACACCTGGTGAGAGGCGAGCTTGCCGGCGGGTATTCGCGGCCACCCTTCTCTTTTCCGGCCACTCCTAAGTGCCAGACCAGCTCGCGAGGGGTAGCGGCCAAATCAAAGACCGCGCGAGCCGAATGCGTGAAACAGTTCTCAATGGTCCGCTGAGAACACAATGGCCCGCGGAGAAGAACATCGCAATTTAGCTGCGAATCAGGTCTGGCGCGCCGGACCCGCGAGTACGGTGCGATTTAAGAGCACCGCGAGACGATCATGCCGTCGAGATGAGGGTAAGGGCGTTCCGGATCAGGAGAGTCAGGGTATGACCGACCCCCTGAGCACCTTCAACATCGAAGTGCTTGCTCTGCCGCTTGTCCGCCGTTCCTTGGCGAACGATTGATCATTCGCAAAACGAGGACTCTAGCATCCGGCGGTAACGGCCTGCTGATAACAGCTCTCAGTGACGTATGCCCGCGGATCATCCAAAGCATGATCATCAGAGATCGACGGATTGATCCGCGAAAACTCTGTTCGGCACCCCAAGGTCTCTCATCTCCTTTTTGCAGCCGGGCCAAAGCAGCCACTTGCACGCGATGGCCTGTTTCAGAAGCCGGGCAAGGCGCACCTCCGTCGATAGCTTTTTAGCTCGTATCGTGAGACAGAGGCCAGCTCTCTACGGCAGCCGAGCGCAGATGCCCATCCGATCCACTGGCCCTCAGTCGCGCCTGGAGACGGACCGATGCGCGCCGATGTTCCTGGAGACAACAGCGGCCGAATGATTCGAACCGGCACCGTCCTTTGCGCATCAAACTCCAAAGGCGCGGAGCCACCCGAGATCACTGAGCGCAGGAATCACAGCATTAATCCAGCCTCACTCTTCGTCAGCTTCTTGCAAGCTGTCCCTGCTAGAACGGCGGGAATAGGTCATCTCGCGGCGCCGCCGCTATCTGGGTTTTATGACATGGACACAGGCACAGCCGATATCGCAGCAACGGCGCCAGAAGCTGGCACAAACACCGACAACGCCGCGAACGGCGGCGACAACTCGCCCGCAGCATTGTTGCAGCGAGCCTTCGAAAAGGCTCTGGTTGCCGTCGCCACCCAGGTCATAAGCGATTCCCAGTCAGATATGGATGACGCTATGAGCGAGCTAGATGATGGGTGAAGGCCCGGATTATCAGACGCGCACAGGGAAGACTCTTCGGAAGGCAAGCCGAACCGAGAACGACCGGGCGAAGCAGCCGACTTGGCAAACCAGCCGCTAGACGCGTCTTAGGTGATCCTCCAGGTTGGCGGTGCGGCCGGTCGCAATCCGATCGCACTGGGAACTCTCGGAAGACGCCGCAGCGTCTAGCTTAGGCGGGCATACGCCACTCTTCGATGCGGATTCATCGAGTGCTTTTCAGTCAGCAGGTTTCAAGCGGAACCAACCGCTTCCCCATTGATGATCAATTCCGTCAGCTGGCTGTCCTGGATCGGTTCTGCAGCCGCCCGCGAAATTGGGCGTCAGAGAGACCCTCTGAGATCATAAAGTCGGCAGCTTTGGCGCTCGCTGCGCGCATACCAGCACAGCTCCTGGACCGCTGAGACCAGCATCGAAAAATGTTGCGGGTACCTGATCAGTGAGGTCATGGCTGGTCTGTCGGTACGATTGGCGCCCAAGCTTAGACAGCCCCGATCGCGAGATGAGAGCGGCGATCCAGATCGATACGCCGCCGCACCTACTATCTTCATCTGCCTCGCCGAACACGAAAAGCGGGCGCTAACGCCCGCTTCAGTGACTTACCCGACAAGCTGAGAACGCTTCGCCAGGCTTGCGGCCAACTCAAGCGTCCGACGGTGTGCCTGGATTCTCATTGCTGTCGATGATCGCCTGGTTAACCTGGCGTCCAGACCGATCGACCCAGCCCGAGCCTGGTTGTTCATAAATCGTCTGGGCTCCATCCGAAGTCAGCTGATCAAGCGTACGGCCCGCATTTGACTGCGTCACCTTAAGGTTGTTCTTACCGTCGAAGCGGTCTCCAAGCCCTTCGACGACCATGGCATTGTCGCCGTTGGTAATGGTCAGCTTCGAGGCCATCGTTTTGCCGTTGCCGATATCAACGGTGTCGATGGTAATTTTCGTGCCGTCGTCGAGCTGGAAGGTCATGTTCTTTTTGAAGTCAAAATCGATCTTGCCGTCACCGTCGGCATCGACGTGGGGGTCGCCGTGGATCGCTGTGATCTTGCCCGTTTGATTGTTGCGAATGAGCACCGTTCCGTCACGTTCGTCCACCAGCATCGAATACTTATCACCAAGCTTGATCTCGGCCCTGCTGCCCCTGACCTCATGCGACCAGACTGGCGCCGGCTGAGACGACTGCGTCGGTGCCTGGGCGACCGCAACAGGCACCATCGCAAGAGGCGGCGGCGGCGGAGGAACGAAGAAGACGGGGGCGGTAGAGGCAGGCGCTGCGGTTGCATACTGGTAGTTACCAGGCCCGCGCCCTTGTTCGCCTGCATCGATGCTCGCCTGATTCACCGCGCGTCCGGCCCCATCGACCCAGCCTTGGCCACTCTCATGGATCGTTTGGGCACCATCGGACGTCAGCTCGTCAAGCGTCATACCAGCATTGGACTGCGTCACCCTTAGATTGTTTTTGCCATCCTTGTCGTCGCCGAGCCCCTCGACAACCATCGCGTTATGGCCGTTCGTAATGGTAAGCTTTGAAGAGATGGCCTCACCATTACCGTAGTCGACGTTATTGACAGTAATTTTCGTGCCGTCGTCGAGCTGAAACGTCATATCCTTTTTGAAATCGAAGTCATCTTTGCCGTCTCCGTCGGCATCAACGTGGGGATCACCATGAATTACCGTGACATGACCAGTCTGGTTGTTGCGAACTGTCCAGGTGCCATCCTTTTCATCGGCCGTAATCGTGTACTTGTCCCCAAGGTTGATCGTGGCCTTGCCATCCTTGACCTCATGCGTCCACACCGGATCCACAGCAGGCTCAGAATTTTGATTCAGCTGGCTCATCAGCATGGTGGGAGGAGGAGGCGCCATCATGTACGCTTGGGTCGTAACGACGGCTGGCGTCACGACGACGGGAACGGCGACCGAACTGACGAGGGCTGGTGAGGCTACCGGTAGGTACTGGTAGCTCGCCGGAGCATACTGTCCCAACAAGGCGTTGAAGGCGGGAGTGACAACCGCGCCTTCTGGCACCACTCCATTCATCGAGTCGGGCGCGCCCACCACCGGAAGACCGGCCACGGGAAGATACGGCATTTAGTTTACTCCTGTTGCATAGACGAAATCTGTAAAACTGCGAGCGCTACGCATAGTCAACCAAGGTACGCAGCTTCGATTTGCATGAGAACGCACCATTAGCTCATCCGAACGAACGACTGCTTCTCTTGCCAGAACCACCAGCCCTAATGAGATCTTCCTCTCGCCGCACCACGGCAACCGCACGATCACATCACGCGCATTTAACTCACAAAGACTGTAGCCCGAATACCTGTCGAAAAGCTGACGACGATGAGCGAGCGAAGCCGCACGCACTTTGACATCGATCGCATGTGCGAGACGCATCCTTCGCTAAGCTGTATCGCAAGCTTCAACGCTCCTGTCCGCAAGAATCGTCTGGTACCAGATGTGCCCCTATGTCTTCGCGATACGCCACGTCTGCGGTTATCAACGAGTCATCCCATCCTCACCGAGCAATCAGCGCTCCCGCCGGTCGTGCACATCATCTGCGAGGAGCGATCCATCGGTTGAGCACGCGCGCGCACCAGTCTCTCCGGCATTGGGATCTTCGCGGAACCCGACTTTTCGCAAGCCGCCCATGTTAGCCAAGCGAGTCAAGCGCGGACTGAGACCCGCACAACTCTATGACCTTATCCCGCTTCCGCGCTCTATCCGGCAGGCCACGAGCCTGTGCAGGGTCCGCAAGGTAAACTCATTCCTGAACGCGCAGCTAAGCACCATCCAACCCGGCCTTGACCCAAGCCGATTATAGGCGGGCTGGGAACGCCCGGCGAGCCGGTGATTGCGAGCAGATGCAAGGCTGCCGCAAAAGATCAACCCACTCGCCTCAACATGAGACTCGTCAGCTTTTCGAAAGCTAGCGCCCCTAGCATGAGGCCGCTGAAATCTAGGCGAGCAGTCGTCTATTGAGCGCAACAAGACGAGGATAGGAGAATGCGATGATCGGAGAAATGATCGGAAGCGCTGCCGGCGGATACCTTGGCGGCCCTGCCGGAGCGGCCATTGGTTCGGCACTGGGCGGGACCGTGGACAAGGTCTTTGACAAGGTGGTCCACACCTTGGTGCCCGACGAGGGTAACCACTATAAGGCCGCAGACGACAAAGACGCCGGCGACAAGAGCGAGGTACAACCCAAGTCAGATACTCTCAGCAAGAGCCCGGAGCTGAACCTTGGGCTCAGCACGCTCGGCGGTACGCCCATGTTCCTTTCGATTCCTGCGATCATCTCGCCGGCCCACAACTCGTAACAAGTCAGAACCAAGGTTATCCTAACAGAAAGGTAAGTAGACATGGCAGTTGACAATGTTGGCGGAAATGGCGGCGCTGCTGGTGCCCAGCCGACGGGCGATACGGGCTTCCAGAACCAGATGGCTGAATTCGAGCGTGTTAGCCAGAAAGTTCAGGCCCAGGCCGTGGCAATGCGTCGAATCACGACCGAACTCTCGTCCGAGAAGAAGGTCGCCGACGAGCGCGTTCAGTAGTTCTGCAAGACGGGTGGCTCACCGCGTTGCTACCGTCGCCGCGCTGTGAATGACGAAATCTGGATGAGCCGTACGGCACTGCCGTACGGCTTCTCTCGTTATTCAGGAGGTTATCGTGAACGACTCTGTTTCGCTCGAGTTCGAGGTGCTTTCGGGGCTCTATACCGGGCTCAAGGGAAAGGCAGCGGGCGGCGAAAGCATTGTTGGCAGCGGCCTCGATGCCGACATGATCTTCGTTGAACAAGGGCTTGAACCGCATCACCTTCGGATCATCGCGCAGCGCGATTCGATCGAGGTCGAGGCGCTCGCCGCCAATATCAGCATAGACGGCCTCGCGAGCATCACTTCAGGTGAGAGCGTCAGAGTGCCCCTACCCGCGGTCATTCATGCTGGCGCGATGTCCATCCGCTGGTCGACAGAGGATGTCCAGCCACTTGCTTCGAGCAAGCGCTCTCGCAGCTCGATCATCGCACTCAGCCTGGTTCTGCTCAGCTCTGTCGTGATCGGCACCGTCTCAATTATCCTCTCCCCCGGCGATAGAGCGGTGGTGCCAAGTACCCAGTCGTCGCGCGCCGTCGAGATTGCCACTAAGCCAACCGTCGATCATTTCGATCCGAGAGCTGCTGATGAAATGGCCCTATCGCTGCGGCAAGAAATCGAACGAGCGGGCCTTCTTGACGTTAAGATCGGGCGCGGCCCCGGCGTTGTGACCGCGGAAGGCACAATTGCGCCGAACCTCGTCGCAAAATGGAAAGAAATCCAGCAATGGTTCGATCGTCAAACCAACGGTACCACGACCCTTGTGAATGCTGTCACGGTGAAAGAGGAGAAGATGCCGTCTTCGATTGCTGTCCAAGCCGTCTGGCGCGGAAGCGAACCTTATCTGCTTATTGCCGGACAGAAGTATTTCGTCGGCGCGCTCTTAAGTAATGGATGGACCGTTGATCGAATTGAGGATGGACGTGTTCTGCTCAGTCGCAACGGCCGATCTGCCGCTTTGCCATACTAAGGTCTCTACCCTGCAAGAAAGAAGGAGAAGGCGATGGCTAGGCTGCCCCAGCACTCTGTAGGGCCCGGCACCTCATCGCAGGGATTAGATGCGGGCCAGCACGCACCGCTCATCGGCTCGCCTCCCTCGCGAGGTGATAAACTCGAAGTCGGAGGCGTCCATGCGGATAGCGGCACGAAGCGCGCGTCGTGGCGGGATGCGGTTTCGCATGATCTGCCAATTGATGGTGCGAGCGAAGCGGCGCTCGAGGTCAACTCCGTCGGCGCCATCCAGCGCGTCACTCTATTCGAAAGCGAAGCAGGAGCAAATGAGCTAGATCCGCGCGCGGTATTGGCTTCGCTCTATGGTCCCAATCTGTCCCGCGGACTACTCTCCTTCGTCGTTCCACGCCTCCGTCATCCGGACGTACTGCGCGCCGACAAGCATGGTGTTCTTCTGGAGCGCTTGACGCGAACGTTGGAGGCGACGCCGAATGACAAAACGGCGCGAGAATGTTTGGCAATCCTGCAGCAGGAACTACAGCGGCTATTAATGCTCCGGCAAAATCAAAACAGCTTAATCAAGGGCTAGCCATGGTCGATCCTGATGGATTGCAGCATGTGCCCGCTCCCCTGGAGCCAGAAGTCTCCAAATCCGGCGATATTCTGTCGATCTCCGGGCCGGAGCGCGACCTGCTTTGTGCGCTCTCGTATGTACATCTCGCGTGCGGGCAGAGCGCACAGAGTCTGGCTCTGTTGCGAATTGCAGCTCGCGAGCATTCCAACGACGTCGGCTTACTCCGCATCCTAGCTTACACGCTAATCTCCGAGAGCCTTGGCGACGAAGCACTCCACGTGTTGGACCGGCTGGACGCACTCGATACGCAACCCTCTTCCCGCATACCGATGACCCTGTTGCGCAGCCACGCCCTGCGTCACGCTGGCCGCATGCCCGAGGCTCGCGAGGTCTTCCAGCGCTATGTGTCACTGCGCGCGGGCAGGGCCCTCATCAAAAAGCAATAGGGATCTATCATGGCCAACGTCTTGCGTGACTTCATCGTGCGCGCTCCGGCCCACCCGGATTTCATGGTTGCCTTGATGCTGCTTCTGGCGATCGGCATGATGATCATGCCAATCCCAATCATCGTGATCGACATGCTGATCGGCTTCAATCTTGGGTTTGCCATATTGCTGCTGATGGTTGCCCTCTATCTCACCACACCGCTTGATTTTTCGTCCTTACCGGGCGTCATCCTGATCTCCACCGTCTTCCGACTGGCGCTAACGATAGCAACAACGCGGCTGATCCTTGCCGAGGGCGACGCCGGCAGCATCATTCACACATTCGGCGACTTCGTCATTTCAGGGAATATCGCGGTCGGAATCGTCATATTCTTGATCGTGACCATGGTGCAATTCATGGTTCTTGCCAAGGGTGCCGAACGCGTCGCAGAGGTGTCTGCGCGCTTCACCCTTGACGCGCTACCAGGCAAACAGATGGCGATCGATGCGGAACTGCGCAACAGCCACATCGATCAGCACGAAGCACGTCGCCGACGTGCCGCCTTGGAGCAAGAGAGTCAACTTCATGGCGCGATGGATGGTGCCATGAAGTTCGTTAAGGGAGACGCGATCGCCGGGCTAATCGTGATCTGCATCAATATGCTGGGCGGAATCAGCATCGGTCTGCTCTCAAAAGGTATGTCGCTCGATGAGGCGCTGCATCAATATACGCTTTTGACGATCGGTGATGCGCTCATTTCGCAGATTCCGGCGTTGCTGCTGTCAATTACCGCTGCGACCATTGTCACGCGCGTCAACGGGCCCTCCAAGCTCAAACTCGGCGCCGATATCGTTCACCAACTTACCGCAAGTACGCAGGCGCTTAGGCTAGCCGCCTGCGTCTTGGTATTCATGGGGCTCGTTCCCGGCTTTCCTTTGCCCCCGTTTTTCGTGCTGGCCGTCCTGTTCGCTGCGGCAAGCTTCGTCAAGGTCGGCACCAAAGGCGACAAGCCTGCCGCTAAAATAGGAGCTAGCGTCGCTGCTTCGGCGCCGGCTCCCGCAGCGGCCCAGAAGCAGCCCGTACATACGGAAGCACTTCCGATCGCGTTGTTCCTTGCACCGAACCTGACGGATTCGATCGACAAAGACGAGCTGGAAGAGAGCATTTCGCGTGTTTCAAGGCTCGTCTCGGCGGACCTTGGCATCACCATTCCGCGCATCCCGGCCCAGATCGGCGAGAGCTTGTCCTCGTCGCAATTCAGAGTGGATGTCGATAGCGTGCCGGTTGAGCGCGATGTGATCAATCCCGGGCACCTGGTGCTCAACGACGATGTGGCCAACATCGAGTTGAGCGGCATCCCCTTTCAGCAAGACCCGGAAACGAATCGGGTCTGGATCGAGGAACGGCATGCAGCGGCCCTCAAGGCCGCCGGAATCGGATATCATCGGCTGAGCGAAGTTCTTGCCTTACGTCTCCATTCCACATTGACACGCTATGCACAGCGCCTGGTGGGTATCCAGGAAACCCGCCAATTGCTCGCCCGGATGGAGCAGGAATATCCTGACCTGGTGAAGGAGGTGCTGCGTACGGCCACCGTCCCTCGGATCGCCGAGGTCCTGCGCCGATTGCTCGATGAAGGCATTCCAATCCGCAATACCCGCTTGCTCCTGGAGGCATTGGCAGAATGGAGCGAGCGCGAGCAAAACGCCGTCCTGCTCACCGAATACGTTCGTGCTACCTTAAAGCGGCAAATCTGCTTTCGGTATGCGAACGCCCATCGCGTCGTGGTCGCCTTTATCATCGAGCGCGAGAGCGAGGAAATCATCCGCGGCGCAGTACGGGAAACTGCCGTCGGCCCATACCTCGTCTTGGATGAATGGCAGAGCGAAAAGCTGCTTGCACAATTTCGTCAGATCCATGCGACCATCGCGCAAAGTAAGAGCCAGCCTGTCGTCCTTGGGTCGATGGATATCCGGCGTTTCGTACGCGGTTTTCTCACGCGCAACGGGATCGACCTGCCTGTTCTATCGTATCAAGATCTCGCCGCCGACTTCACGGTCCAACCGATTGGATCCGTCAAGCTTCCAAAGGCGCCTTCCTCGCTTCTCACAGCTGCAAACTAAGAATGGGCAGCGCTTCCTCGTGAGTAACCTATGAGATCAAATAGAATCAGGCGCCGCCGGTATTTGTGCTGCGCCAGTCCAGGGCCGCGGCCGGCTCTGCTTGCGATGCTGGCTAGTGTGCTGCTCGCTGGCTGCGCTGCCGGGGATAAACATAGCCTTTCACCGCAGCAGACGTCCACATCTGACCTCGCACACAGCGAAGAGATCGACCCTGCGGTGCGCGAGCGCATTTCGCACGCGCTGGGCCGAGATCCTGATGAAGGGGCTCTGCGCGATGCATTGAAGCAACAGCCGAACAACATCGATGCGGCGATTCCTCTTGCGCGAGCCCTGCTGGCAGCCAACCGTCCGAATGATGCGCTCGAGGTGCTCGACGGCGTATTACTGGCAGCCCCTGGCGACCTGCGCGCATTGAATGCCAAAGCGGTTGTTCTCGATCACGAGGGCCGCCATCAGGAGGCCCAAGAACTATACCGCCAAGCTCTCGCAGCGGAACCCGCAAACCCGATGCTGCGCAACAATTTCGGACTGTCCCTCGCCCTTGAACGCAAGACGGAGGCCGGCGATGCCAGCCCAGCACCGCAGGCGGGCGGCCGGAACGCATTGGCTCGTTCAAGATAGCGTGGCGATAAAGAGCGGGGCGGAATAGCGAAGTGATGCTCAGCTTGCCGACAGCTCGGCTTACTATGAACGCGGAACCTCAACCGGCGCAGCCCCCGTCGATACAAATGGAAAGTGTTATGTTTCAGCACACCGTCAATCTATCTAGTAGCGAACGTGCTTCCGAGCCCGATGAAATGAGAACGAGCGCGACCGATGACTCTTCCTCCTACACGGATCGCCAAAGGTTCTCGGATGTATTCTCTACTCTGAATTTGGCGCCATCGATCTCCTCTCCTGATGCAAGTTCGCCGGCAGTTCCGCCATACGCGATGGTTGAAGAGCCGCCGGTCGTTGAAATCTCAAGATCTTCATTCGAGAGGAAGCTGGTGGACTTTTATGGAGCAGACATAGAGGATATTGCTGCTAATCCGCAGCGATACTCTCGCTGGGTGTCCCAAAAGGCTCAACGCACAGCGGACACTGCGTTTCGCTTCGGCACCAAGTCTATTTCGGAGAAAGCGCGATTTTTCAGCTATCAGCTCGGGAATAAGAGCGTCGGGCTTCTCAGAACGGAACCCGGAGGTCGCATGAGCGAGCTGTTCAAGGGCAACAATGATTGGCGCAAACAATTTCCTGGGCGAGATCAAATCACCTCAACGACAGCTTTCCGGGTTACCCATCCGCTCGTCGATAACGCGGGCGATATCTTGCTTGAACATCAGCTCCAGATCGACGGTAACGAACCGCTCGTTCTCTCCCACTCTTCCAATCCGGAAGCGAAAGCCCGCGCAGCAGCGTTGGGCTTTCTTGAGGTAAGTGACTCGATGATGGTGCTCGATCCCACCAAGCACGAGGACAAATGGAAGAACAAAGAAGGCAAATGGCAGCGAGCGGGTAAACCGCCTTTGTATCTTGCCGCGACTGAAGACAATAGCAGCAATGCCAAGTGTACCGAAAGTGTGGCAAAGCCCGCGAACGATCTGTATGATGATGACTATGACTTTATGTAGAGCGTACACGCACCACATGAAGAGCGATTGGCCAGATCGACTTTGGTGAGGTCAGGCTCGCACTGGATAACCTAATCCGCTCGACCGATAATCTACGCTATTCTGGCACCTTCGTCCTGGACTACTTCGGCGCAGTGTACTCCAAGGAGCTGCTCGCCGACTCCCAGCTCGCGGCCATGATAAATATTGTCAAGCTACTCATCTTCTAGAGCGAGATGTGTGATGGCGAGCCTGCCGGGTGTTGTGCCGACGTCATATCGCGCTCGATTGACCTGAAGTCTCCATTGGACGCGAAGTTCTCCTGACGCGTTGTGCGCAACGTTGTTCTGTGCCGTTGCGTACGCGAGTCCGGCGATTGGTCCGGTTTTTGCTCCACTGTTTGCCAAGACGAGGCGCGGCTCCCCGCCATGTCGGATTTTCTACCATAATGACCACTATGGAACGAAAGGCGATGCCATGAAGAACCGGCTTTCGGTCACCGGCAAGGCGGCAGGCACCGCCGCTGAAGCCTCGGAGTCGACGACGCGCACCGCCCCGGCGGTCGAGCGCACAACTGAGAATGGCACCGGCTTATACCTTCCTGACGAGGCTAGCGTCTCTGCCGGCACGGTCAAATCAGATCGACCAGCAAGCTTCACGCTCCAGAACGGCCTGCAGGTCGTCGTGATCCCGGATCATCGCACACCCGTCGTGACTCAGATGATTTGGTATAAGGTCGGTTCCGCGGACGAACCGCCTGGCAAATCGGGGCTTGCGCATTTCCTCGAACACCTGATGTTCAAGGGCACATCCAAACATCCGGCGGATGAGTTCCGCAAGGCCGTGCTGCGCGCCGGCGGCTATCAGAACGCCTTTACCGGATTCGACTTCACCAGCTACTTCCAGCACGTGCCTCGCGAGCACCTCGGCAAGATGATGGAATTTGAAGCCGACCGCATGACTGGTCTCATTTTCAACGACGAGGATGTGCTGTCCGAGCGCGACGTCGTGCTGGAGGAATTCAATATGCGCATCGCCAACCAACCAGGTGCCCGGCTTGCTGAGCAGATGATGGCGGCGCTTTACCTCAACCACCCCTACGGCCACCCCATTATTGGATGGCGCCAGGAAATCGAAAAGCTTAGCCGCGAGGACGCGCTTACCTTCTACAAGCGCTTCTATGCACCCAACAACGCGATCCTGATTGTCGCTGGCGACGTAACCACCAAGGAAATGCCCTCGCTGGTGAAGGAGACTTTTGGCGGCATCCCCGCGCAACCCTCGATTCCCCTGCAACGCCTGCGGCCGCAGGAGCCGACGCCGGCCGCGCAGCGCAGAGTGACGTTGGCCGATTCCCGCGTCGAGCAGCCAGCCCTGCACCGCTATTATCTCGTACCGCCGGCTCGCACCGCGGCCGCGGGGGAGGGTCCGGCGCTTGAGGTGCTCGAGCAGTTGATGGGCGGCGGTGTCAACTCATATCTCCATCTCTCGCTTGTCGTCGAAAAGCAGCTCGCGGTCACTGCCAAAGCGAGCTACCAATCTGCCGCACTCGACCCCTCGCGATTCGAGATTTCCGCCATACCAAAACCTGGCGTCCACCTCAGCCTGATCGAGCACTCCATCGACGAGGTAATCGCCGACATTGCCCGTAATCCCGTGAGCACCGAAGATCTGCAGCGGGCGAAGACGCGGCTGATTGCGCAAGTCACCTACGCCCAGGACAGTCGGGAAATGCTCGCGCACCGGTATGGCCGCGGCCTGACGACGGGACTGCGCATCGAGGATATTGAACGCTGGCCGGACGACATCCGCGCTGTCGGTGCACAGCAGGTGCACGAGGCCGTGCGGAAATGGCTCGACAAGAAACGAGCGGTGACCGGCTATCTCATCAAAGAGTCTACTCCACAACACTGGGAGAAGCCCTAGTGATTTATCCGATCCTTCTCGGCGGAGCGTCGCTCTCCCTCGCTATGCTCGCTTCGCCAAAGTCGGTTGCCGCCGCGGGGTCACTTGGCCGACCCAGGATCAAGCGCCTAGTTTCGTCTTGCGGTATAGAAGCCTGGTTCGTGCAGGATTCTACCGTCCCATTGATCACGATGGAATATGCCTTCACCGGCGGCGCGACTCAGGACCCCGCTCAAAAACCTGGCGTCGGTCACATGGTGTCTGGCCTGCTCAAGGAAGGTTCCGGCGACTTTGACTTCAAGACCTTTCATCAGCGGCTAGACCGTCGTGCCATTGAGTTGGGTTTTCATGTGACCCCTGATCACTTCCGCGGTGCCTTGCGCACGCTCCACGACAACGCGGACGAGGCCTTCGAGCTTTTACGAACGGCGCTAACCTCGCCGCGTTTCGACTCGGCCGACGTCGAACGGACCCGTGCTAGTGTACTTGCGCGCCTTCGGCACGCCTCGACCGATCCTTCGTCTCTGGCTCATCGCAAGTTCCTCGAAGTCGCGTTTGGGGATCATCCTTATGCTCGCCCAGCCGAAGGCTCGCTGGAAAGCGTGCCGAAGATCGAGGTCGCGGATCTCAAGGGTTATGTCCGACGCGTGATCGCAAAAGACACGCTCAAAATCGCTGTTGTCGGCGACGTCGATCCAGCGGTCGTCTGCAAGCTGCTCGACAAGACCTTTGGCAGCCTGCCGAGCAACGCAGAAGCGATGCCGGTTGCCGAAGTCATCGCAGCAAAGCCGCCGCAACCGGTCTTCATTCGGTGCGATGTGCCGCAGACAGTTGTGACTTTTGGGGGGCCAGCCGTCCGTCGGAGCGAGCCGGATTTCATGGCCGCCTATATCGTCAACCACATCCTCGGCGACGCCGGCCTTACGTCCCGCCTGTTCCGCGAAGTCCGCGAGAAGCGCGGACTGGCCTATTTCGTCCGTGAGCACCTTGTCTGGTTGGACCATTCAGCCATGTTTCTCGGCAGCAGCGGGACCTGCGCCAATCGTGCCGGCGAAACGGTCGAAGAAATCGAGAAGCAGGTCCGCCATATCGCCGACAAAGGACCTACTCAGCAGGAACTCGATGACGCAAAGTCCTACCTGAAGGGCTCGCAACAGGTGGCTCTCAACAAATCATCAAAGCTTGCGCGAACGCTACTGCAGAATCAGCTTGACAAGCTGCCCATCGACTATTTCGAAAAGCAGCATGCCGTGGTCGATGCGGTGACGCTGGAAGACGCCAAGAGAGCAGCGCAGCGGCTGTGGGGCGAGGGTCTGCTCACCGTTATCGTCGGCCGCTCCTCGAAGGACGCCGCGCAGCGCACCACCATGCCATCGGGGACCACACCCCCGCCAGGCGCCGATCAGCTAGACGCCGGGCCGACAACGCCGCGCAATTAAACTTTCTAGCAGCGCCGGCCGCTTAGCAAGCGCATCGCTCTTGCGCGCAGAGTGCATCTAGCACCCGCCTTTAGCTCGTCGAGATATTCCGTCGTTAGGCAGCTACCATGCGGCCGCTCGAAGCCGCTTTTTGCGCAAACGAGTTTAAACAAGGCGACAATCCGGGTTGAATCTTCAGGTTAGCCAAAGTGGGCGCTTTAAAACCGGTGCGTACACTGTCTGCCGCTTCAAGTAAACGGCCAACGAGAGTACGCACCCGCCATGGCTATCGTTCATTCCACTAAGTCCTTCTCGATCCATAGGACGTCGCTCGGCGATCTCTGTGTCCAAGACAAAGATCGCCGTGCCGGCCACCAGACGCGCGCTTCTTTCGGACGTCCGATATCGCTTCCCCACCGATGCTGCGCCGTCCGCCGGCGCCCCGCTCCGGCTTCGATCTTGTTCTCCGTTGCCCGATAATCTCGCCGCAGAGCGATGCATGGTTGCTATTGCGTCACGAACGCGCTTCAGCCTTCGCGTATCCCGACATTCATCACCAGAGTGAGAGTGAGAGCTCGGTCGTTCAGGGTCATCTTTCAGGAATTAACCAGCCGCTACGCTCTCGGCCGAAGAGACGACCATCTAATCCAGCAGGGCTTTGTGGTCTGCCAAGCCATAGCCGCACCGCGTCGCATCGCCTTGACTTGCGCTTTCATCAAGCTTCGCAATCTGACGCTACGTTAGTTTCCGTCGCTTCATGAAAAGTAGATAGCGGCAGCGACGGCATCCATAGATAACCTATGGCATCACAACGATCACCACAGGCGGACAGTTGATTCTTGGCCCGCGGTTCCAGCTGCCCACAAACCTCACGTAGATCACCAATACAAGTGATTACTTCCATTCTCAGGCCTGCATCATCGGACCACGTCACTCGCTTAATGTTGAAAACGTTTATCAGTTGCAGAGCTCCAGCATCGAAGGTTCATTGCCCCTTCTTTCTGCCATGATCGCGCCCAAAGCAGAGACGCGCCGATTGCGCACTTTGCGCGCGGCAACAGCGAGTGTCTCAGGAGATGTTTTTATGGTGAAGCCAGTTGTAATTGTGGTCGGCGCGGACAAGGGAGGAGTCGGCAAGACGACCGTATCACGAACGCTACTGGACTACTTCAGCGTCAACAACGTGCAAACACGCGCATTCGACACAGAGTCGCCCCGCGGAACGCTGAAGCGCTTTTATCCCGAGATCACTGAGATCGTCGACATGACCACGACGGCGGACCAGATGAAGATCTTCGATACCTTGAACTCAGGGCTATCCGTCACTGTCATCGATGCTCGAGCAGGACTACTGTCTTCTGCGTTAGCTTCCTTGCGCGACATCGGCTTTCTGGACTCGGCACGGTCTGGCCAGATCACATTTGCCGTGTTCCACATCCTGGGATCATCCATCGCTTCGCTAGACGAGATCGCGGAAACCGCGACTTTCATGAGCGGCGCAAAGTACTACCTCGTCAAGAACTTCATCAACGACACTCAATTCTTCCAGTGGGATCAAGCGACTTATAATTCCTATTTTCACCGCATCAAACATGCGACTGAGCTGACCATACCGAAGCTCAACGAGATGGCCTATGAGCAGGTGGAAGTCGCATCCGTCCCATTCATAGACTTCGTGGCAAACAAGGGACGGAACGATGAACCCGCGCACAACTCCTTCGTGCTGCGCGGCTATGTCCGGCACTGGCTGGCAAATGTCTGGAGCGAATTCGATCGCATCAACTTGACGGAATTGGCGGGGGCCAAGTCCGCTACCCGGGCCGGCGAAAAGTAGCGTCATATCCGGCGAGCTCCGGTCGGGCCTACGTACGGAACGAAATTGATCTGCTGGCTATGTTAGCGACCCCCATCTACATCATCTGCTCTCCTAGCCCGCAGGTCGGTAAAACCCTCATCGCTCGGGCTATGAGCGAGTTCTTGCTGCTGAAAAACGGCGCAACGCTATCGTTCGATGTGAACTTGAAAGAGCCGTCATTGCTCGACTACCTCCCCAACATCACGGAGACCGCGGATGTGATCGACACTTACGGCAAGATGCAGCTGATGGACCCTCTGATCATCCACGATCGGGTACCCAAGGTAATTGACCTCGGCTTTCACGCCTTCGACGAATTCTTCAAGATGTGCGAGGAGATAGGCTTCATGAAGGAGACGGCGCGCTGCTATGTCGCCCCTATCATCCTCTTCGTCGCGGGCGCAGACCGCATCTCCTTTCGCGGTTATGAAATGCTGCGGCGGCGAATTCCGCCTGCGTCGCTGGTCACCGTCCACAATGAATTCGTGCTGCGCGGCGAATTACCGGAAGCGATGGATCACGAGCGGGTGATTCGGATTCCCGCACTTCCGCTGTTCCTCAAACGATATATAGACCGGCTTAGCTTTTCCTTCACTGGATATCTGCGCAACGAGAAGGACTGGTCCACCGAGCTGCATCAATGGATCCGACGGAATTACAGCCTGTTTCGCGATCTGGATTCGAGTGTGACGCAGCGAAGGTCCGATCGTCGGCGGGGAACGGATGTCGATAGCCTACGTTGCACAAGGGCCACTTGAAAGTTCGCTCTGATCACCATCTATTCGTCCGGCCTATGAGTGGTGGTTGACCGCTGACTTCAATGACGTCCGCAACGCGAACGCATGAATTGCGGTATACGACTGTTCGCTTGGATCTCCATCCTTACGATCCTCCGCACAGACAGCGCGAAGGGCAGTTGACGGCAGCTCATTCGCCAATGGCTGATCCAGACAGCCCGTCCTCGAAAGAAGCGGTCACAGCCTTTTTGTGAGGGGCTAGGCCGATCGACGAGGTCTTCCTTCGGGAGGCCCTCATAGCTTTAGGTCGAATTTGCCGAGCACCTGATGCACGACCGCGCCTTTGATCTCGCGGGCGTTTTGGCGACCACATTGCGCAGTTGCCTATCGCGCGTGACCACCGCTGTTGAGAACTCAACGACGTTGCTGGCGCGATCGCTTTCGCCTAGCGCCCTCGTGAGGCTGGTTCGAAAGGACATAAGACTCCCAAGCTTTCACCGCAGCGCTCGTGCCGCTCGCGCGCTGGCGTTCACCCAGCGTTTTCCTTGGAAAAGGCGCGGCTAGGCTGGGTAGACACATTCTATTGCCCGCATCGTACTTGATGATGGCCGGTCAGGCGGCCCGTGCCGACATCGAAATGGCTTTCCTGGCCATCGCCCCCGCAGGCGGGAAAACTGGAAATCAACAGGTCGTCGTCGTGATGTCCACTTGCGATGGGACGTCAACGCCTGCCAAGCGGGCCTTTATCTTTTACGCATCAACAACGCTACAACCTGGTGCAGCGCGGGATTCGAGCTATTCACTCGCTCTTCTGAGGCGTGCACAGCGGATGTCGATGTCAATGACCGTCTGTGGAATGCTCAATAGGCTCGACACTGCGTCCATCGACATTTCGCGTTGTATTACCACGATCGCAACCGCGTCCGCTTCTTTGATCGGCTGGCGCGTGCCGTGGATCGCAGTCAGGCTGGTTTGCCTTCCTCACAATCGTTCTCATGGCTTTCCCATGTTGTTGGTAAGGTCCACCTCGCCCATAGATTAGTTATCGAATAAGTGATTGTGAATGCCTATAGCAGGCCGGATCTACTTAACTGCCCGTCGGCCAACCGATCTTGTGGAGCGCTGAAATTGTGCAGGACAGACGATCGGGACGCCGTTAAACCGCGAAACTCTGCCGCGATTTGTTGTCACACGTGCGGTGTCGGGTGATATTGATTGGTAAGAGTTGCACACATCTTGCTCGCCGCCTCCGGGGACAAACGGGCGGAAAGTCGTAAGTCCTCGGCTGAACTATTCGGCAGAAATGCGGAGCCAAGCAACGGCCGCTCAGACGATCGTCATGCTTGATACTCCAGGAACGAATATCTGTGATGACTTCGATTGATGATACATTAAATGAGATCAGATGGTTGCGAAACGAAATCTGGCGTTGCCGTCGATTACTTGGCACTGAACTGCCTGGCGCGCAGCGGGAGGCCGTTGAGAAGCGTCTGCATGAACAGCTTTCTGCCTTTGAGAGACTTCTGTCGACGGCGTTCCCATTAGCCCTGAGCTCTAAAGTGTATTCGGTCAAGAGCACCACGATCGGGCGAAGCGACTCCCCTGAAGCGCGCATCGAGAACGCCGCAATGGCATCAAGCGGTTGCCTCGGGAAGTCGATCAGTGGCTAACAAAAGAGGTTTTCCTAGCTCACTCTATTACTCGAGCCCGGCAGTACAACCCAAGGTCGTTCCAAGCTGAGACTCTAAGGGAAACGGCAATGAAGCAAACGTCCAACGCTAATATTCCGGCGAATCTTTTGCCTGTCACTACCGCTTAGCCACCTGCCCAAAAACACCTGGTCGCCGACCACAACGGTATATCGGTGAGGAGTACGGATTTTCTGCGCATGTCTGGCCATTCCCTCCTCACCTGACGCACTTGTCCTTCGGGACCGTTACAGCGAACCCATAGCAACGTCATGTAAGCCTCGAAGTCGCCGAATGGCTGCAGCTCTGATTAAAGCGCAACTGCTGCCAGTCGATCCACGGATCAGTCCTCAGATAGTTGAGCTGCGCGCGGCAGGCTGATGCTTCAGTCCGATCAACTTGCAGCCACCAAGCTGGCCAAACCCCGAGGCCCCGCTAGTCTGAACACCTCACTACCGTTCGAGTTCGCAACTGCCGTGCCTCACTCTCGATGAAGGCCTACCGGACGCCTGTTGAGAGATTGTCTCGACCGGTCGTTTCTGTCGGCAGTGGCGGTAGGCATCATGCGTCGGCATTCGCGGCGTAAGTTCTTGAAGTTTTCCGTAAGACAAAACATGGCCACATCGGCATCGTTACGGCCTGTAAAGCGGTCACAGAAGCGGATCACGTCTGGTTTGCACGACACCAAGACTTCCTCGGCCCGACGATCTCGCGCGCGAGCGTATCCTGTGCACCACGTCGCTGCGATCGCGATCGCAGCGAGGACGGCTGCATAGCGATGCGCATTGCAAGTCCAGCCCATTCGTCGCTCTTGATTCACCAAACCTCTCTTAAGCCGCATATACTTCACTGTTTTTCTTTGCCCCGCGAGGCGGATCTGTTTACCGGATTCCAGCGCCTCGGTAGCCACTGCTTGTTGTTCCGGGCGCCGCAATGATACCGGCGCTCGGAATCATCGTACCGCTAGGCGCAACACGCATTGCGAGGACCGGGATCAAACAGAGATCGGCCGTTTAGCTCTTGTGTGCCGATGTTGGCTCCCAATATGGCGTTTTGCTTCGCAATGCCTACATCCTGACGTTACGGGCGGTTCAAGCACTTTGAGCGCGCGGACAGCGCATATCATCTCATATCAGCGCGTTTTTCGAAGAGAGGCTGCCAACCTTCTCCTTCGCGCAGATCGGAAGGTGCGCCAGCCGGAGGCAGCGACTTGTGTATCACTGACGCGTTTTACGGCCGCACATTCGCCGAAGCACCATCTCCAATGCGAGAGGCATGGTTTCACCCTCAGGTGCCATGTCATAGCTCCTGCATGTGCGGTTGGCGACGCGAACGTCCAAGGTCCTACGATGCGGCGATTCAGGACGCAGGGTGGAGACCGATGCAAAGCCTCCCTTGCCACTAGCCGGCCAGGTATTCCTTAAAACGGCACGCCGATTGCTGGGTAAGGATCAAGCTGCCGCGAAGGAAGCGGTCGCGGCGGAGCCAGGATTCCAATGAAGTTAATTCGATTCATCATGATCGATCTAGCGCTGATGCTACTCGCACCTGAGAGTGCAAAGGCCACCATTGTGGCGACGGACGCAAACTTCGAATCGGCTCGCGAAGCTGTGGGATCCGTAATGCCGAGTTCTGGCCCCGAGCCAGTGATCGGACAGCTTTACCGCCAAGCCTCTCAAGCGGCGCTATTCGAACATGCGCTCGGCCCGCCAAGCAGACTGACAACCTTGCGCTGCTGGAAGGGCGCTTATCTCTCAATGCCAAGTGCAGCGAGCAACGCCCGATTGCCACAATCCTAGCGGCGCGAAGCTGCTCAACAAGACTCCGGTCTTGATACCAATCTGCAGTCCGCCCCCTACCCTAGGCCCTCACGCGAGCAGAAAAGCCCGTGCTGCCGCGGGGTCGAGTGGATCGTCGGAAGCATGGCGATCAGCTCCACTGCAGCCATTGGCCTCCTGACTTAGCTGAGAAGATACAGCACATGCTAAGGTTCATCAGAGAAGCCAAAAAGGGCTATATCGAAGTTGCCTTCAACGGTTCTCTCGGAAGCATTTTGCTAGATACGCAATTCAGCGTACCAGCCAAAGGCGTCACAGCGATTCTTGGTCCGCCCGGGTGCGGCAAAACTACACTCGCGCGCTGCATCGCTGGCGTCCAGCGCCTGCCGAATGGATTCTGTGCGATTGATGGGGAGATTTGGCAGGATGAGACTACGTTTCGACCGACTCATCTTCGTCACGTCGCATATGTATTTCGCCTACCGATTCTCTCTTCTCATTTGTCTGTACGACACACCCTTTTATACAACGCGTCCAAATCGGAACAGACACTGATCGATTTTGATGGTGTGGTCGAATTGCTCGCCTTGGCGCCACTGCTCGAGCGTTTGCCATCAGATCTTTCCGGAGCGGAGCGACAGCGACTCGCCCTTGGCCGTGCGCTGTTGGGCCAGCCTCGGCTACTCTTGCTGGACGATCCACTCATTGGGCTCGACCGCTCCGCCAAATGCGAGATCCTGCCCTTTCTCGAGCGCATGCGGCAAACGCTTCCATTGCCGATGATTTACTTCGGCCATGACATCGCTGATATCGAGCGTTTTGCCGATTATCTCGTCATGATGAAGGATGGCGCCGTAACTACGGCCGGTCCGCTCAATGTCATTCAGAGCGATGCGGCGCTTGCCAGGCGGGGCGAAGCGGCAGTCTGTCTTGATACTACGGTCGGCGGGTATGATGGGCGCTATGGGCTGATCATGCTCCGCCTCAAAGCTGTGCGCTTTCTGATACCTGGAGTGCCGCTTACACCGGGCGCGCAGCTGCGGCTGCGCATCGCTGCCGACGACGTCAGCATTGCGCGCGAAGCTCGGCGCGCAAGCTCTATCCTCAATGTTTTTCCAGCACGCATAAAAGCCTCTCTGCCGCACGGCGAGGCTGAGGTCACCTTGGTTCTGACCCTTGAAGCCGGCCGATCTGGCGTGCCGCTTTTGGCGCGCGTCACACGCCGCTCCTTTGATGCGCTACGGCTTAGCAATGGAGCGCAAGTATTCGCGGAGGTCGCGCGCGCCGCTCCGCTCGGGCTGCCGAGCGGTTGCTTGCAACGCCTACCACATTCGCAGGAGCATCTTCGACAGCTATGCCCGATGCGAGAAAAACACCAACAAGATCCCGGCCGTGATCGATAATCTACATGAGATCGATCCGAATAATGTTCCGGGCAGTTCTCTACCTTCCAAAAGACGAATAGGCTACTGGCCGATGTGGCTCAGGATGTCGGGCGCCAATGCGTACGCATCGGCGACAGGTGCAGCGACACTCGAGGCCAGCAAATGGGCACGCACATTATACTCGCAATCGATGTTGCGAGGGGAGAAAAGATCTCGATTTCGCAACCACTCGGCAGCAGGTGCCCTTTAGTCTTGGTATAAATGGGCTTGCCGAGGCCGCAGCCGTCGGCCCGGCCAGCTGTTTCTCGTTCTTTGGCGAATTTGCTGATCGCGAGGAGATCGACCTTATTGCGAAGCGTGCGGGAGATGCCGACGGGCGAGCCTCACCGCGGACTTGGCAGGCTGCTGCCTTGATCGTGGCGCGCAGCCGGGCCCAACCCGAGCTGCGGTGTTTGGTTACAACGATACCGGACGACCTGAACGCGACAGTGGGGCTGCCGAGCACGTCGGCTCCGCAATCGTCCACCAGAATCTTCGCCATCTCCGGAAGCCGCCTTAGCTCTAGCGTCCGCTCCTGCGCCACCTTGATGTCTTACGAACGTGCCGATTGTGGACCTTCAATGGCGAGACGTCCCAGTTCGACCAGCTGCGCCCGCTAAACAGCGCAAGCCGACATCAAGCCCGTAGCCGGCTTTGCGGTGCCGTGCCGGTCGATGACGAGACTGCTACGGTTCAGGTCTGTCGTCTTCCCGCCACCTGCCTGACCAGCGCGCGCGTTCCGTCGAGCTCAAAGGCACCGCAATCGTAGCCATTCCTCTGCTGGGGTATGGCGGTGTTTTGCAGGTTGGCCCCAACGCCTTGTAAGAGCATTGGTGCTCCAGATGACCGTCAGCTTAGTGCTGATCGAGGCACCAAGCGCGCGAACATGCCCGGACCCAAGCCGCTGGGCTGGTCTTGTTGCGCCCATTCCAGACCTAAGAACGGGTGGCATATAGTTTGCTCCACCCGTGAGGTCACGATCTACAAAAGCAAGTTTGTGAGGACAGCATGCTCGGAATTGGAAGTCAGTTGCCGCCATTCGACATCACAGGCGTGAAGCCCGGTTTTCATGCGCAGGAAGAAGAAGGGCAGAGTGCATTTGAGACGCTGACCGAAACGAGCTTTCCGGAAAAATGGAAGATTATCTTCTTTTACCCCAAGGACTTTACATTCGTCTGCCCGACAGAGATCGCGGAATTTGCCCGGCTTTCCGAAGAATTCGCTGAACGGGATGCGGTTGTACTGGGTGGTTCGACTGACAACGAGTTCTGCAAGCTTGCATGGCGGCGTTCGCATGTCGACCTGCACAATCTACCAATCTGGCAGTTTGCCGATACAAAGGGAACGCTCGTCGATGGTCTTGGCGTGCGTTCACCCGAAGGGGTCGCCTATCGTTGCACCTTCATTGTTGACCCCCAAAACACGATCCAGCACGTTTACGCGACCAATCTCAGTGTGGGGCGCAGTCCTAAGGACACGCTCCGCGTTCTGGACGCGCTGCAAACCGGCGAGCTCTGTCCCTGCAACCGCGAAATCGGCGGCGAAACCTTGAAAGTTGCTTGAGGCAGCATGTCGTGGATCGAACAAATAAGGATTCCCGATTTCGCGAAGGATGTCCGGCTTAACTTGATCTCCGTGGTGACCGACGAGACGTTTTCGCTGCAGAGAAAATACGGGCTGCTGCTGGCGAGTGCGGCTGCCACCCGCAATGCAGCCCTGGTGGCCGCGCTGGAATGCGCGGCGTCCGCCGTGATGACCTCTGTAGAGATCGCCGCAGCGAAAGCCGCCGCCACTGTGGAGGCAATGAACAACGTCTACTACCGCTTCGCTCACCTCGTTTCCGACCCGGAATACAAGACGATGCCGCCACGGCTACGTATGGACGTGATCGGCAATCACGGGGTGGACAAGACAGATTTCGAGCTGTGGTCGCTTGCTGTCTCCGTCATAAATGGTTGCGGTGTCTGCATTGATGCCCATGAGAAGACACTGAGGGCCGCGGGCGTTGATTCCAGAGCGATACACACCGCTGTGCGTTTTGCTGCGATCACGCAGTCAGTGGCGGTCGCTATCGAGGCCGCTGGGTCCGCCCCCGCTCAGGCGAGAGGCTGATCTCTACTCTGCCATTCGATCGACGCAGTTGGGGCGCCACGCAGTGGCACCACAACGAGGCCTTTGCGGCTCCCGCACGAGCTGCACGGCGGGTCACGTCGGCAAGTCATGTTGCGCGGCGTCCTCATTAAGAGCGTCGTGGTCGAATTCCCGCCGTCCCGCAGATGACACGCAATGCGCCACGGATAGGATGAGTTCCCACGCCTCGCCTCGGTCGCCCGACGGCCTTTCGTTCACCATCACCCAAACTTGAACAGCACACCATACCCGCCGCGCGGATGGCTCCATTGGATGTCGCCGGTCGGCTCAGCGATAACGCGACAGGTACCGCACTCGATGCAGCCGTCAACCGCTACCTCGACCTGGCCGCCGTCGTTGAGCTCATAGCACCGCGCGGGGCAGACTTTCAAAAGTGAAAGTAGCTGCGGCGATGGCGTTGTGTGCGCACGGACCTTGACGTGAGGGTTTCCGACGTCGACAAGATAGCGGTTGTAATACAGCTTGTCTTCGACGCGCACCGCGGGTTCGGAACTCATGCTTTGGCCTTCCATTGTTGGACTTCACACCGTTGCGGTCAGCGCCAGGCCCGCGCAAGACGACAAGCATCGCCGAACAGACCTGACCATGACCGCGCCTTGACAAAAGATTTCAGGCTAGCTTTCTCCTTTTCAGCCTTGGGCGTACCATCGACGCGCACAAAGTTCTGCATCGCCTTGGAGATGAGCTGCGGATAGGTGAGAAAGAAGTTCTGGGAGTGAGTATGCATTAGGGGCGGCAAATCCTTGTACTTCTTCAGATCTTTGATGACGAACGAATCGTCCAGCATCTTCTTGTAAATTGACAGATTTGTTGCACTCATCGGTTCGCCGCGTGATTTAACCAGACCTATCGCTTCCGCGGCGATACGGCCGGAGGTCATCGCGAGATTGGAGCCCTCACGATGAATGGCATTGTTGAGTTGGGCCGCATCGCCCACTACGACCCAGCCTTCCCCAAAAAGCTGCGGGATCGACTTGTAACCGCCTTCGGGAATGAGATGCGCCGAATATTCCTTGACTTCGGACCCTGCTAACAGGGGCGCCACAGAGGGATGCCTCTTGAATTGATCGAGCAGTCCGTACGGCGTTTGGCCCGTGCGCTGGAAGTCGGCGACAAGACAACCGATGCCAAGCGAAATGCACTCTTTATTGGCGTAGATGAAACCCATCCCGGTCATGCCACGAGAAATGGTGCCGGCCGCTTCGATCACGACGCCTTCATCGCCCCTGAGATTGAAGCGCGCCTCGATAGTCTCGCGAGGCAGGAAATGCATTTCCTTAACCGCGAGCGCAACGTTGTCGGCTGTCGGGCGCGCGCGTAGGCCTGCACGTGTGCCGAGCAGGCCATTGACCCCTTCGGCCAGGACGACGACGTCGGCATGTATTTCGCCGTCTCTGCGATCTGTACGAACACCGACGATCCTTTCACGATCGTCCCGTACGAGCTCGGTGACGGTGGTCTCGCACAGCACGATCGCACCAGCTTCACGCACCTTGGAAGAAAACCATTTGTCAAACTGAGCGCGTATGATCGTATAGCGGTTCGGCCGCTCCTCGTTGAAGTCCTCCGAACGGTAGTGCATGCCGACATGGGAGCGGTCGTCCATCATCCAGAACCGCTGTTCGATCAGGTGGCGTTCGAGCGGCGCCTCCTCTCGAAACTCGGGGATCAGCTTTTCCATCATATCGGCATATAGGATGGCGCCCTGCACATTCTTCGATCCGGGATATTCGCCCCGCTCGAGCTGCAGCACCTTCATGCCGCGTTTGGCCATCGTCAATGCCGCCGCGTTTCCGGCCATACCGGCTCCGACCACGATCGCATCGAATTTCTCTTCAATCATCCTCATCTCCTCTAGACCGCGATCCGGGCGCGCGATTCTGGCAAAAGCCGCGCGCGGAATGCTGCCGTCAGCGTCGGTAGCAATTGAGTGGCATCACTGACGATCGCGAGATGGGCGAAGTCGAAGATCGGAGCGTTCTTGTCAGTATTGACGGCGACGATCAGATCCGCGCCCTCGACGCCAACCCGGTGCTGGATCGCACCGGAAATCCCCGCGGCAATATAGAGCTTCGGCCGGATGGTTTTGCCTGTCTGGCCGATCTGCCGGTCAGACGTAACCCACCCTTTTTGCACGAGAGGACGCGAGCAGCCATATTCAGCCCCAAGCAGGGATGCGAGCTCGCGCACCAACCGAAAGTTCTCAGGCGATCCTAGTCCTAGGCCGCCCGCAACCACGACATCGGCATAGGCCAGATTGGACGTTTGTGCATCGCGGTCGGGCAGAAATGACAATACTTTTGTGACGATATCGTCTTCGAAAAGGCCGAGCGGATGAACGACGATACGAGCGGCATCGCGGTCGACACGCTCAGGCATCGGCATGACCCGCGGGCGGACGGTGGCCATCTGCGGACGATAATTTAGCGTGTAGATCGTGCAGAGCAGCGAGCCGCCAAAGGTCGGACGCGTCGCCGCAAGCGAACCATCGGCGTCCACGTCCAGCGCGGTGCAGTCGGCAGTGAGCCCCGTCGATAGGGTCGTCGCCACAGAACCTGCGAGATCGCGACCGAGCGTCGTCGCACCCAACAGCAGGATCTCGGGCTTGTAGGTGTTGACGAGTTCGGTTAGGGCCTTGGTATAGGATTCGTTACGGTAATCCGACAAAACATTGTCGCTCACGAGATAGGCCAGATCGGCGCCATAGCAAAAGGCTTCAAGCGCGGCGTTACGTGTGTGCTGCCCCTCCGGACCGATAACCACAGCGGCAAGATTCACTTTTAGCCTGTCGGCAAGGCCGCGCCCTGCACCCATAAGCTCCCAGGAAACGGGATGCACCTGACCACGCTCAAGCTCGACGAAGACCCAGACGTGCTTGTACGACTTAAAGCGCTCCGGCAGCTCTTTTTTGGCTGCTGCGCGGCCGGCAGCCGCTGGCATGGCCGTTCTGCTGACGTTGCTCATAGTTTCAAATTCCTCCTCAACGATAGGGGCGCCGGCGCCACGGGTTGCTTTTTCGCTTCGTCAACTGAAGATCACTTTCGGTTAGCAAGTGGCTGGCTGCTCTGCCCCGCCTGCGTGTTCGGACCGGCCACACAACAACACAGGTCGTGGCAATAGACGCACCCGTCCGACCGGATTTGCAGAGGTCTTCCAAACTCGACCGTTACCCGTCGGGTTCGACGAGCGCCACCGCGGCTCGCCAGGGCGCTGTGGGGATTCTAACCGATCGCTTCGGTGCCTGAGTGGGCGAGTTCGTACGCTGCGCAGTACCTGCGACCCAGCTCGGCCCAACGACTCCACATTGGCGGTGCAAACGAGGGCGATCCTGGCAACACTTCTATCACGCAATCCATCCCGACCGTCAAACGAAAGCACTCCGTATGGGCCGAACCTGGCGCTCTTCGTGGCACCGTTCCCATCCGCCATGAGATGGGCACAAATCTGAGCGGGATCGGGGACCGATTTGATGCAGATGATGTTGTGCATACGGGGTGCAGGAGTAACGCGAAGCGAAGACTTATCCATTGACCAGCATCTCACCGACGTTACGGAGCTTTGATCGCGTCAAAACCGGTTTCGAGGGGAGCTAACGCGATTATGGGCCTCGAAATGGTAGCGCAGGTCTCAGCAGGTAGTAAAAACAGCATCATAGGTCCTCCTTCAAACTCATCGCGGTCGACTGCTATCTGTCGGCACCGCTGACAGGACAACAGCAAGTGTCGTACCAGTTGCAAAGACCATTGAAAGCCAGTCGGAAGTAATGGCCTGCGACACAATTCAAACAACCGCTGATACCGTCGACACGACCAGTCCAGACATGGGTCGGGAATACGACAGCCGCCGCTCCGGTGATGGCTGCAGATACTTGAGCACAAAGAGAAGGCCCCAATATCGGATTGCCTCGGCGCCGGCCGGTCGTAATTCGCTTACAGTGAAACGCTAGATCACTTCAACTCGCTCAACGGGACAAAGGCTGCGGCCTTCTTACGGTCCGCGACGGCATCCTTCAAAACCTTGAACACTCGCTGATCGATCGGTGACGATGCCACGAAATCTGCATAGGCTTGCTCCAGCATCGCCTTGCACCTCGCTCTGATTTCCGGCTCTTCGGCGCCAGTAAATTGCTCTTCGGCAAAATATTGTCCCATGCGCTTTAAGATGTGAAGGCGCGCGACATTTACGATTTTGGGGTCGTAATCGACGCCAAGCAGCGAGAAAAAATCCTCTGCCGACGAGGCCTTGCTGAGCCGATCCAGGATACCGGCTGGCGTGGATGAGCTGATCATCGAAAATTCTCCTTCGGATTAGCTCTGGACGGTCAATGAGATGGGGGGCGCGTGTTGACTGCTGCCGTCCTGCCTCGCACAGCTGGTGCGCATCGCCACAGCCTGACTCCGGAAAGCGGTGCTCCCAACTTCGCTGCCCAGATCGGCAGGTCCGCCGGTGACGAAGCCAGTTCCGATGAAGATCCGGGATCAATGGCCAAATCACGATCTAGCTTGGCGCTCGTCAGGACGGTCGTCGGGCCGGAAATCAGCCGGGCGAGAAGATGCCGATTGGCAGTCCGGGGACAGCTCGTCATTGGGTAGGAGATCACAGCATGTATGGCGGAACGGGAAGTAAGATCTGGAGGTGAGATCGCGCCAGGGGATCTGACGTGCGAGAGCTGGACGCCGCTCGTGCCATCAGCGACATCGCACACTGTCCTTGCGGCGCGTCGGTTTGCCAAGGGTCGACGCAAACGTTGCTGGACACGGCTTTTCACGCGGGGTGGGGTGCCAAGCATCCGCACACGTCGCGCCAGATCGCCGCCACGGTTTCGCGCTCGACCGGCAGCTTGTGCTCGATGGCATATTTGCGGACTTGCGACAGGATCTGCCTGGCTTGATCGTCGCTGGCGACGAGCTGCAGTTCATCGAGTATCGCGGTGATCGCCGCAAGTCCGGAATGCTTGCCGAACACAAAGCGGTTGCAGCGGCCAAGCAAAACGGGATCAAGCGATTGATAGGTGCGTTGATCCTTCAAAAGGCCAGCGACATGAATGCCGGATTCGTGCGTAAATACATGCTGTCCGACGATCGCCTTGTTCATAGGAATCGCACGTGCGGCCGCGGCTGCTACCACCGTGGCGACGTTCTCGAGCTCCGGGAGTATGATGCCAGTCTCGCGCCCGTAGAGCTGCTTGAGTGCGACCGCGATTTCCTCGAGCGGTGCATTTCCGGCCCGCTCGCCCAGCCCGATGACGGTCACTGAGGCGTGGCTCGCGCCAGCCCTGATGGCGGAGAGCGTGTTCGCGGTTGCGAGTCCTAGATCATCGTGACCGTGAAATTCGAGTTCGAGATCGGTAGTCGCACGCAAATTTCCGACCAGCGCGTAGGTTGCGTCGGGATCGAGCACACTGAGCGTATCTGCAATACGAAAGCGACGCGCGCCCGCGGCTTTTGCAGTCGCCATCAGTCTAATGAGAAAGTCAATGTCGGCGCGGGAGGAGTCCTCACCACCGACGGCGACCTCAAGTCCGCGCTCACGGGCATAGCCTACCACTCGCTTCACCCGTTCTAGCGCCAGGTCGCGATGACCACCTAGCTTGGCCGCGATCTGGACATCGGAGGTCGGGACGGACATATTGATCATGGACACCTTTGCTTCGATCGCCGCGTCGACATCAGATTCCCGCATCCGGCACCAGCCTATGGTGGTCAGCGGAAGATCTGCTTCGACAATGGCGCGGATGGCGGCGATCTCCTCGTTGCCCATCGCCGGCGTTCCCGCCTCGATCTCCGTGACTCCGGCCCGGGCTAGCGCCTGCGCGATCGCCAGCTTTTCGTCTGTGGTAAACGCAACGCCAGGTGCCTGCTCGCCGTCGCGCAATGTCGTGTCGTTGAGCACGGTGGGCTTGGCGCGCACCTGGTCGTACCGAGACGATTTGGCGGCGGTGCTGGCGGCGATCACGCGAGAGCTCCTCATTGTTTGACCTACCTACGCTTCAGCAACCAGCATGCCAGCCTGCCGTCCCGGCCAATCCATTGACGACTCTACCGCTTCCGTCCTCGACCTTCTTGAGCAAATGAATTGTCGCAAATGCGACAGGTCATCAAGCGGACGCCTTGCCTGTTGCTACGCCGAGTTCGAACGTTAGCAATTGCGGCTCGCCAGGATGTGAGAATTGTCGCGGAGCACTTGGGGGCCGCCGCGGCCTTGAACACATGGTCACTCGCTCGCATGGAAACGGCGTAAGCCGCGCCCTCAACGTCCCGCGCGGCTTACCAAACCCGGCGAGGCTTTCTCGGATGACTGGGCGATAGCGGACCTTTGTTGCAGTTCAGGCGGCCAGTCGCCGGCAACCACCGGCCGAGCCGCCTGCAACAGAAAATCGCGCCGGCGCTCGGCCATCCGGCTCTCTCCGCTTTCTTCACCGAAGCAGATGTTGAAGTCGTGACATTGATTGCACACGGGTGTTGTGCACATCACGAGGCCTTCATTCTCACAAAGCATGCGGTAGAAGAAGCGCTTCCAGCGCATATTGTTGAAATTGCGCGCGGCGAGCGGCGCGAAATGACGGCTCAGCAACCGAGAGAGTTCGCCACGATTGCGCAAGCCGAGAGCTTCCCACAGATGGTCCGGCTCTATCGCGCGGCGCGCGATCATCGCAGCCAGCCAGCGGCCGATATCCCCTTCCGTCGATCGTTGCTTGAGCAAGAGATCGCGCAGCATTGCGATCTCGTCGTCCTCTTCGCACTTGCAAGCCGAAAGCTGCTTCGCGAGCTTGATCTCAAGCGTGGGAAAGTACTGCTCCAGCAAGGCCACCAGTTCAAGGCCGGACAGGCCAGCCTTCTCGGGAAGGGAGCCACCATCCATTGTGGCAGCCGCCAGGATAGACGCCAGGACATGGCGATCGAGATTGCTGTCAATGGTAATGTCGGCATCTGCAGGCGGCACACCGGTGAGCATGCGGTAGGTTGCAATTCCCCTGTGCATCTGGGTGTTGACATCAACGGCACAAGCAGCCAGCAACGGAAGGAAGTGCGCTTCGGACAAATTTTGCGGGTCTCCACAATGGTCAGGTTTGCGTGCCGCATCCTGGTTTTGATCAGGGTCGCTCGTCAGAATGCCGGCCTCCCGGGATGGGCGGTGAGGGAGACCGGCATCCGTCGCGCGCCTTTACGAGGCCGCGAGTTCGGCGGCGGTCTTGCCGATGATGGATTCGTCCACGGGCTTCATAATGCCATGCTCCATCAGCATGTCCTCGAGCTCGTCCATGGAGATCGGGGTGGGGATGATGCCTTTGCCGCCATTATTGTGAACCTTGGTTGCAAGATTGCGATAGTGATCAGCCTGCTTGGAATCGGGTGCATATTCGAGAACCGTCATCCTGCGCAGTTCTGCATGCTGCACCACGTTGTCGCGGGGCACGAAGTAGATCAGCTGAGTACCCAGCTTCTTTGCCAACGCTTCCGCCAGTTCCAGCTCCTTGTCGGTCTGCCGCTCGTTGCAGATCAGACCGCCCAGCCGCACGCCGCCAGAGTTCGCGTATTTCAGGATGCCCTTGGAAATGTTGTTCGCGGCATACATCGCCATCATCTCACCGGACATCACGATATAGATTTCCTGCGCCTTGTTCTCGCGGATTGGCATCGCAAAGCCGCCGCAAACAACGTCGCCAAGCACGTCGTACGAAACATAGTCGATGTTCTCGTAGGCGCCGTTCTCTTCCAGAAAATTGATCGAGGTGATGACACCGCGGCCGGCACAGCCGACACCTGGCTCAGGACCACCGGACTCCACGCAACGAATCTCCCTGTAGCCGACCTTCATTACGTCCTCGAGTTCTAGGTCCTCCACGCTGCCGGCGCTCGCGGCAAGGCTCAAAATCGTGTCTTGCGCCTTGGCGTGCAGAATCAGGCGAGTCGAGTCCGCCTTCGGATCGCACCCTACAATCAGGATTTTCTGACCCATCTCGGCTAGCGCCGCCAGCGTGTTCTGCGAAGTGGTGGATTTGCCGATGCCGCCTTTGCCGTAGAACGCGATTTGTCTTAGTGAAGACATGTTGCTCTCCATCAACCGATTTGCCAAAAACGTTGCGCACTTCTTGTGCGAGCTTGGTTCTCTCACAGAAGCGGGGCACACGGGTTCAAGGGAAGGAGCGCATCGCTCGCCGTGGGCGTCGGCCTGCACTCAGCCCTCACTCAGTGTTGCTGCAGCTCATTAGCAACAGCCGTGCCAGCGCTTGAATCCACACATTAAGCTTCTGATTACGCTTACAAAAGCCAACCAGCCGGCGCGTGATCATTGGTTGTCTTGGATGTGACGCGATCTGCGCGGCTGTCGGAAAACAAACAAACAAGCACAAACATCAACGCCAAAAGCCGGAATCACGGGATCTATTCCGATCTCTCCAGTTGTGGAACGGAACTTGCTGTTCCTCTCACAACCCGAGCGATTTCGGGAGAGTGAATATGCCGGACGGGCTCGAAACATGGCGGACCAGCGGCGAGTGTTGCAAATGCGGTACGGCGCTCGATGCGCAGATATCGGAGTTGACGGGCAAGAACTTCGAATGGGCTCGCGACAGCGGCAGCGGCTTGCCACAGATTCAGCTCAGCATCCCTACATAGGTATGCCGTGGCGACAATCATCGTTTATCAGAAGCCCGGCTGCGCCAGTAACGCGCGTCAGATTAAAGCGCTCAAGTCCGCCGGCCATGACGTGGTCGTGCAAGACATCTTGAAGCAGCCATGGCACGCGGACGAATTGGGCAGCTTCTTCCGCAATATGCCCGTTAACTCCTAGTTCAACCGAGCCGCGCCTCGTATCAAGTCAGGCGAAGTCAATCCCGATTCTATCGACGCGGCAAGCGCACTCGCATTGATGGTAGGGGATCCGCTCCTGATACGACGACCGCTGATCGACGTAGACGGGGCACGAAGTGCCGGACTCGATCGTGCGCCAGTGCTGTCGCTGCTTGGCGGCAAGACGCAAGATGATCTCGAGGTCTGCTTGCACGAAGCACACCGCACGCGTTGCCCGCAGACGTGAAGACGCCGAGTGCCAGCCATCAGGCGAGGCAAAGAATGACGTTTCCACTTCCGGCTTGCTTTACGCCAAGTAACCGCGGAGCGCTTCCCTGAAAGGGCCCGCGCGAGCGGTTGCTCGTAGATTGGCGTCGCCGATATTCCACTGGAATGCCGCGCTTGCCGCTTTGCAACATGTGAGAGACGTAGCCGCATTTGCTACCTTTATCACGCGCGACCTCGGCGGCCCGCGTTAAATCGGAGCGCCACCCCGAGAGGCAGATTCTTCAAAGGATTCGTTTAGACTGACTACTGGATTGAATAACGATCAAAGCAGAACACGTTTCGCAGCCGTGATCCTAATGCAACTTAGCGGGACAATTGTGCTAACGGTCGCTTCGATTTTGATTGGTATCAAATACTACTCCGTTCCTCATGTGTGACAGAGATCTCGCGCGGCTGCTCGCGCGAGTTTTGGAATGGAGACTTCGATGAGAGTACTAACAGTTCTGGCGAGGGCATCGGTCCTCGCGCTTGCGAGCTCGTTGGCCAGCAATTCGGTACGAGGTGCGGATCTGGGCCCGGCGCCGGTCTACTATGTCTACTATAAAGCGCCTCCAATAGAGCCCGACAGCCCCTGGATGATCCGCCTGCGCGTGCTCGGCGTTTTGCCGGATACCGCAGGTAGCTCGGTCAACGTTGCCGGGACGCCATCGCTGTCTTCACCAAGTTCAGGGCTTTCGCTCAGCGATCGAGCCATACCAGAGCTCGATATCACCTACTTCTTCACAAGGAACGTAGCCGCTGAACTCATTCTCGGAGCGACTCGCCATCACATCAGCGGCAATGGCGTCCTCACTGGGCTCGATATCGGCACCGCCTGGCTGTTGCCGCCAACATTAACCCTGCAATATCACTTCACCGATTTCGGCCAGTTCAAGCCCTATATCGGCGCTGGCATCAACTACACTGCATTCTTCAACCAATCGGCAGCCAATGCGTCGCTTGGCGGCCTTGCCGTCACGGATCTACACATCAGAAACCAATTCGGCGCGGCGGTCCAATTCGGCTTCGATTACATGCTTGACCGTCACTGGGGCCTCAATTTTGACGTGAAGAAGCTGTGGCTGCGGCCGGAGTACTCCGCGACCGTAAACAATGCGATTGCTGTCACCGGGCGCGCCAATATCGATCCATGGCTCGTCAGCGGGGGCGTCGCTTACAGGTTCTGATGCCAGAACAGGGTCATAAAGGAGACTCCGTTTGATCAACTCGGACGCTGCGAGCGCATCAAGCGCATCTCCTGCCCTCGCCGTCTGCAGTGGGGAGCCGGCTGACGCGTCATCGACGCGTCAGCTGGCCAGAGGCAGAAATTCATTCGTAGCATTGCTATCGCTGTGAGCCACGGATCGCGCGGCACGTAAGTGACGATACACGAACAGATCGGCGCGTTATAATCCTATTACTGCTTCGCCGCGCGTTGCAGAGGAGCCACTTTGCCTATTTGGCCTCACAACAGGCGGTGCGCCACGCCCCATGTCAATGACCTACTGTTAGCGACCCGGAGCTCGAGTTGGAAGGTCAACCTCAGACGATCCGAGCTCCGAGCGGCCGGGCAGCTCATGGACGAGCACGCCGTCCATGCTTGCTGGTCCGGTCAAGTGGTCGCGACGACGCCTCTAACTTCGCTTGAGCACCATCACAAGGCGGTCGACACGTTTGCCCTGCTTGAGGTGGGATTTGACGATCTCGTCAACGTCCTCAAGCGTGGTCACGCGGTACCAGATTCCGCCGGGATAGACGACCAGCAAGGGACCAGAGTTACAAAATCCAAGGCAGCCCGCCATCGTGAAACCAATATCGTTGAGGCCTTGCGCTTCGATCGCCTTGCCCATTCGATCCCACAGGGCTTGCGCGCCTGAGGCGCCGCAACTGCCGTGGGCATGGCCTGGCGGACGCTGCGTGTTGCAGGCAAAGACATGATGCCGATAAACCTGAGGGAACTCCATTTCTTTTTCTGAGTTCATGCGCCTATCCTCTGATAAATGCTGAAGGGATGAGGTGCGAGCACATCATGCCCAACAGTCTCCGACTATTGAACGTCCCATGATTCCCACCCGCGCTTGCGGAACAAGGCGCAATGAGCGGGCGCCATAGTGGTTGTCGTCGCTAAAGATGAGCGATAAATACCTACGCGTCCGAAGCCGCCTCCTGATCAATTCCAACCTCTTCTCCTGTCATCTCGATCTGTTTATCCACTCATCGCGTATTCACGATCCAAATTCTTTAAGGTAAGTTGCACACCAGATGCGCAACGTTCGCTGCTGCAACGATTCTTTGCTTTGGACGGCGCGCCTCGCAACGATTGCCCAAGTAGGGGCAATGTCGTTCGCTTCTCGCTTCTATCAGCGGTCCCCGACAGGCTAAGAGCCATGGCCTCGTTCAGCTCAATGGCATCGGCCGGACCGACCGCAAAACCCTCGGACCTATTCGCTCATCAAATCTCGCCGGTTTCTGTTCGCTCATCTCGGCCTCGCGGTTTCCTGCTTGAAGACATCGACCGCAGTCCGGCTCAGCCGAAAAATCCCGCGGCCCCGAGTGAGCGGCCGATAAGCCGAGCTGGCACGGGTATTGAGGACATCAAACCATTGGTCTGGCGTGAGCTTGGCCGGACGCTCGCTGATTTGTATCACCCTCCCGTTCGGGGCGAAGCGGACGTGGATGACGATTTCTTGCGAGTTCATACGATCCCCATTTTGGTAACACTAGCGATCACGGCCCAAAGTGACCGACGATCTCGATTATAACGTGCTTGGCTTCGGGCACTCGGCGCCGGCCTCAAGCCGAGCCTTGGACGCCGACACTTTTTATGATTGAGCAGGCCTTCTCCGCGGTCGCCTGGAACATTTCTCTTCCCCCTTTCCTGGACGAATACATGTCGCCGGTGGCATCCAGCGCGCTCCTGCATTTTTGTGGATCACGATGCACAAAGCACGTATCCTTGGTCCGCTTGCTCATCTCTCGCGATGATAGTTGTGCGCGCCATCCAGCTGAAACTCTGCTAATTCAGTGCTCGCCGCACACCGCTCCTTTTGGCCAACAGGACGCTAGTCGGTCGCGTTGGGTCGGCCGTAATCTGCACGCAGCGATGTCGGGTCGATCGAGAAGGTCGAGACGAGAAAATTGTCGGAACGGCTGATCCGATAACTCTGACGCATCACAGCCGCCCCAAGAAAGCTGCGGAAAACGGCGCCGCGGCCCAACAAACGGGCCCATGTCGGCGCGATCTGCAGCAAGCGTTCGTTCGATTTCGATCAATTCTTTCGCTGTGAGCGCCATCGTGGCTTCTCTTCGACTAAAAGGCTGGTCCCTTATGGCCAGAACAGACGCTCAGGATCGGCGTTCAATTCGTCGATTGCAGAAGGCAAGCGGAGGTAAAGGCTGTAAAATTCCCAGA
This sequence comes from Bradyrhizobium sp. USDA 223, assembly GCF_044909005.1. NCBI lineage: Bacteria > Pseudomonadati > Pseudomonadota > Alphaproteobacteria > Hyphomicrobiales > Nitrobacteraceae > Bradyrhizobium > Bradyrhizobium sp. USDA 223. The sequence goes on along the minus strand of NZ_JBIYDR010000001.1, from coordinate 128,976 downwards.
TTCCTTGGGCATGATTCTTCCGAAAAAGCTTCCAGATTCCGCTCACGGTATCATAAAGAATTAGGGCGACATCGATGAGAGCGCCATCCGTGTCGATGTTGCGCGAGCAACAAGGGCTCTCGACGAGGTAGCCGCCCCTCACCGGCCCCACTTTCGGCGAGACGTAAAGATAGCGCTTGCGCGCGCTCAAGCCGCGCTCAATTCGTTTGCGGTCGAGCTCGTTTGGGTGAGGCAGCAGCTCCGTCTTTGCTTTCCTCATCAGCGCAGCATTCATGGCGAAAGCCTCCTTCAAAGCACTGTTATTTCTTCTTCAAGACAGCCGATGAGCAGCGCCTCACCAAAATCGACAATATAGACCGGCACGTTCGCTTCGGTGTGGATAGCGACTTTGATGATTTCTCCGGTCGCTCCGGCGGCGAGCAAAACTCCCTCGGGCTCCGCGTTCGGAAATGAGCTGTCGTTGGTGAGGTCGACTGCGGCTTTGACTCGCTGGCCGCGTCGATATTTCGGAACGCCTTGCTGAGTCATGTCTCCTCCGGTAATGGCAGATCATCAATCTCCTGACAGGTCTCCACCGGCTCTAGCTCCTTGCGTTTCATGCCAACGCGGTGGCCGCTGTCCAGAAATTCCACACCGTAGATGTAGAATTGCTGCAAGAAAGTGCCGATCGAGACGACGTAACCCACCTCCCCCTTCTTGACTAAGACGTCACCAATTTCCTTGCCGGGATAGGTGCCATCGTTTCGGATGGTGCGATTGGCACGGAGCTTTTGGCCAAAGCTGAAGACGGGTGGGTCGCTGAGCTCGACGATGTCGCTGTCACGAAGAATGCTGTTCATATACCCCTCCTATGCGCCGCTCCTCTGCAGAGGCAGAGAAGCCGCCTAGCTCACGCGGGCAACACTCTGCATCATTTCGTGCTCACGCGCCGTATCGTCAATCACATCGACGATGGGAGGGTTGCCTCGGAAGCCGCTCTCGTACCACGAAGCGCCCTCGGACAGCCGAGATGCCGCCAGGCCGTGCTGCCGACGCAACAGCACGACCGCAGGACAATACAGAGCAGTCGCCGTCCGCAAGGGCGCGAAGGCCGGCGCCTGCGACGTCGCCAGCCCCGAGGGCGACGCTTGGGACGGATTCAGCACCAGGTCTTGGCATGCCGCTCATGAGACCTCACGCATTAGCCCGGCGCTTGATAGCGAGGCAAGGACCTGTCAACCACGCAGGTATTGTCGACCGGACAGGCGGCTACACATTGCGGCTCGTCATAATGGCCAACGCATTCGGTACATTTCGTCGCTTCAATGACAAAGTGCCCCTCCTTCTCCGATATAGCAACGTTCGGACATAAGGGTTCGCAGGCTGAGCAGCCCGTACACTGCGAGGCGATGATTTTGAACGGCACATATTCCCCCTTACGCCGCAGAGATCCGAGCTCCCAGCGGAATCGCAGCGTCGCCGCGCTCCACATGCTGGATCTCCCCGCGCTTCACCTTGTCAAGATAAGATCTGAACCAAGCGATTGCCGACTTCTCAATGAATTCATGGGCGAATTGATCGACCGGCTCGATGCCCGCCTTGATCAAATTGCTTTTCGGGCAGCCGCCAATCTTGGCCACGAACACCGCATGGCAGTCACGGATTCCGCGCACGATGGTGGAAAGTCTATCTTCCTCGCCATAACCGCCCTGGCAGTAAACCTCCACACGGCGTAGGCCAACGAGTTTGGCGCCGGATGTAGAAAGCTCGTACACTTGGAATTCTTTTGCATGCCCAAAGTGCTCGTCGATCAACCCCGAGCCCTTGGTTGCCACCGCCACCAGAAGAGTGATCGCGCTCATCTCTCCGGAAAGCTTCTCAAGCTCCTCTTGGCAGGCCTCGGCTTTGGAGACGCGCTCATTCTCTACCCTTTGCTGATATGCCTTGCGCATCTCTAAGTCATATTGGACGTCCATTTTCATCACCTGATCAGTGGTGAACTCTGGGCTGCGGTCGTCCCCGAGTAGACCAACCGCATCGGCGCGGCACTGGCGACAATGCCGCATCATGTTTATCTGTCCTTCGCAAGCATCTTGCAGCGCTTTCAGTTCTTGCGCCGTTGGGCCGCGCTGACCGCTGAGGCCAAATGCTGTGCCATGCTCGGGTGCGGAGATCAGCGGCATGATATTGTGAAGGAAGGCACCGCGCGATGTGACCGCCTTGTTGACCTCGACCAGGTGGTCATCATTGATGTTGGGGATCATCACCGAGTTTATCTTGCACAGGATACCCCGTTCGCTAAGCATCTCGAGGCCTTTCAGCTGGCGATCAGTGAGTATCTTTGCCGCCTCGATTCCCGTGTATCGCTTGTGGTTGAAGAAGATCCACGGATAAATCTTGGCTCCGATTTCGGGATCAACCATGTTGATGGTGATGGTGACGTGGTCAACCTTGGACCTGACGATGGTATCAACATAGTCCGGCAGTGCGAGTCCGTTGGTGGACAGACACAGCTTGATGTCGGGAGCCGCCTTGGTGACCAGCTCGAATGTTTCGAACGTCTTTGCTGGATTGGCCAGAGCATCGCCCGGTCCAGCGATGCCAAGCACTGTCATCTGCGGAATGGCGGTCGCGACCGCGAGCACTTTTCTCACCGCCTGCTCAGGGGTCAGCTTCTCGCTCACCACGCCCGGACGCGATTCATTGGCGCAGTCGTATTTTCGGTTGCAGTAATTGCACTGGATGTTGCAGGCAGGCGCGACCGCGACATGCATGCGAGCGTAATGATGGTGCGCGTCTTCGCTATAGCAGGGATGGTTTTTGACCTTTTCCCAGATTTCGGTCGGCAGATCGCCTTGGCCGGCCTTCGAGCCGCAGTTCGGCTGCCCGGTCTTCGCCGAAGCGCAGCAGCCCTTCTGATCGGTGGTGGGCTGCATCATCTTGCCGTGATTTACTGCAGCTTTGACATATGTTCCGCGTCCGACGACCGCGTTCATTCGCTTTTTCCCCTGGAGACATCGTCGCCCTCCCAGGACCATCCTTGAGCGAGCCTCAAGAAGCCGGGTAGCAACTTGCATGCCATGGCCAGAATGATGCATTCGCAGCCGCAGGCCATCGAGTCAGCGCAACGTTAGCACTGGCGCATGCAACAACAGCAATGATGAGCTTGTTGGCAAAGCGACAGATACGTCGCCATCCTCACCCAGAGCTCCATGCCTTGCGCATTCATTCTCGCGCTAAGCTCACCCGAACCCGGCTCCATCCAATGCGTTTGCCGCGTTGCGGTTCTCGCAAGCCCGATACACGCTGGGGGATCCGGGCTCGACAAGGTCAGTAGTGGCTACCACGGATCCTGCTGGACGCCCAGCGACGGGGCGCAAGATGGAGTGTAACCGCCTCGGCTCAACTGAGCGAGCGATTGTCCGCGTCATCAATTCCGTTGCGACAGCCCTATGTTTGCTAATTTCGATATGCTGGGTCGCCGCTGACCGCATTGCCCGTAACTCGCTGCGGCGGCGCAAACTTACTGGCGAAGAAGCCGGCCAATGCGTCTGGCGTGGTCGGCAGAACGGATCTGCGCCATTCAGCGTGGCCAGGACGATATGGAACGATGCTCGGGGCCCTCAAACCAACGAGAGCGCCCCACGCAGCCGCCGCAACGACAAAGTCGATCTGCGGGAGTGTCTTCACGGATCGTGCCCGGTCTCGTCCCGTTTTTTCGCATTGATTGTGATCGGCAACCGGGTGTCCCTTGCCATCTCGGGCAAATCGAGCACCCAACCATTAGCCACTTTGATCCAGCCGCCCCATAGCGTCTCGTACTCGGATTCCACGATTGGCTCTTCGAGATCCTTTTTTGGCACGTAGATGGACAGGCCCTCCGGAGACCGGCGGATCATGATTTTCACGAGGTCTACTCCTTAACTGTGACGCGGGCGATGGCGCGCATGCGAGCCACAATGTCGGACACAGCGCACACGACCTCATCGACCTCCGCGAAGGAGGTCTCACGCGACAGAGAAAAGCGCACGGCGCCGCGCATCCGCCATCTCGGCACCCGCATGGCGGTCAGAACATGCGATGACTGCATTGAGCCGGCGGCGCATGCTGATCCGAGCGACACGGCTATGCCTGCCCGATCGAGATGGTGGGCGATGGCTTCGCCTTCGAGATGGTCGAAGGCTATATTGGCGGTGTTCATCAACCGGTTGCGGATATCGCCGAGCACAACGCACTCCCCATTGCGCAAGATTCCGTGTTCAAGGCGGTCGCGCAAAGCGCCAATGCGAACTCGATCAGGTTCAAGCCGCTCCGCCGCAAGGTCGGCAGCTTTTCCCAGGCCAACGATCCCGGGAACATTCTCGGTCCCGCCGCGGCGCCCTCGTTCCTGTGATCCGCCGCAGATTAGCGGCCGGAATTTAGTTCCTTTGCGCAAATATAGTGCGCCGACCCCCTTGGGGCCGTGCAGTTTGTGCGCGGATAGCGACAGCATGTCGATCGCGCTGTCCTTTAGGTTCAAGCGCACCTTACCAATGGCCTGGACCGCATCTGTGTGAAACAGCGCGCCCGCCTCACGGGTCAATCCGGCCAGAAACTCCACAGGAAACATCGTTCCGGTCTCGTTATTGGCCCACATAACCGAGGCAATCGCTGTGCGTGGCCCAAGCGCGCAGCGAAACGCCTCGATATCGAGCCGCCCGCAATCATCTACGGGTACTATGTGCGTCTTGATTCCCCATGTCACCAATTGCTGAGTTTGCGCAAGTACAGCGGAGTGCTCAACCGAAGTGGTGACAATCTCGTCTCGCTCTTCCTGCGTCGCCAGCGCAGAGAGGATCGCGGCATTATTGGCTTCGGTCCCTCCTGAGGTGAAGACGATTTCATGATCGTGCGCGTTACCTAACAGGTCCCTCAGGCTTCGCCGGGCCTGCCTCACAGCAACTGCGACGTCGTTGCCGAAGGCATGCGTCGAAGAGGCATTGCCGAAGTTCTCAGTGAAGAACGGCAACATCGCTTGCACGACGGACGGATCAGTCCGCGTCGTTGCATTGTTATCGAGGTAAATCGGCACTCGATCTTTGCTCAATTCACCGCCCCACCTGTACCAGCAACGAGGATTAGCCGACTAAATCCGCGGATTTTATCCACCAGCCGCGCCTGCGCACCTCCCACGCTCGCCCCCGAAAGCTTACACGACGTACAGGGACCGGCCAGCCGAGCCATGAACATGCTGCCATCGATGCCGATCAGCTGCCAGTCGCCACTGTGGAGTTGCAGATGAGGCATGATATCTTCGAGCGCGCCGCGAATGCGACGCTGTCGTAATGGACGACGATTGCCTCAGTTCTTTTGGCTCGACCGGCGCATTCGATGTTTTCTCCTCATCACCTGGACAATGTTTTTCATCAGCAGAACGATTTCCCGCAGGAGCAGTTCGCGGTGGCGTTCGGGTTGTGAAAAGTAAATCCAGAGCCCTCCAGCGCCACGACGAAATCGATGGTCGTACCGAATAGATGCTCGCAGCTCTTGCTATCGACGAACACCTTCAGCCCATCGCATTCGATCACGGTGTCGTCAGGCTTCGGTTCCTCGGCCAGACCCATCTTGTATTTGAATCCATTGCAGCCGCCTGCTTCAATGATGACGCGCAGACCGCCGGACGGGCGCGTGGACGATGACATCGCACTCTTGATTGCATTCACTGCGCTATCGGTCAGGTTGATCACGTCTTTCCCTCATCAGCTTGAACATAGCCAAGAGCAAGTCACGTGCCAGCGCGCAGACGCTTAATGATGCGCGCCTCGTACGTTGGCTTTGGAACAGGTGTCGGGTTTCTTACAAGCTACTTGAGGCGGTGCCAGCCAATCACGCGCTCTCTTCTTAGGCCGGGCCGCTACGCTGCGGCGGCAGGCAATTTGCATCGCATCTGGCACCGACCAACGGGTCGGTGAAGAGCTTAGATCGAGGACTAATTTAATGACTGCAATCGAGAACACCGCACTCGGCAGATTTGAGAAGGAGGGCCGCCTGCTCAACGCCGTACTCAAAGGTGCGACTACCAAGCCGGGCCGGTTCGGCTTTCGTGGCGACGTCGCACTGAAGTTCCAGGCTCAGGTCGCGGACGAGAAGCGACCGCCGGACTATTCGATCGAGCAGGTTCTGACCATCGCGCAGGACGGAGAACGCACTATTCCGGTGCTGGCCGGATACCTACACTCCTTCGCGTATCTTGCTGACGTCGCGACCGTCCTTGACGGCGCCTTGAGCCCAACCGGAAGCTACTTCATGTTTTGCAACAACATCGATTTGCTGGCGAAGTACAGAGTGAAGTTCGGCGATATTAACTTCCACGTCTTACCCTGCGATGAATCCACCGTTTGGAAGGAGATGATGGACCTGGTCGGGCTGAACAAGGACGACATCAAGAAGCTCGATCCGCGCGGTAAGCTTGATTACCTCCTCGATGCCGCAAAGGATCTCGATCTGTCCTATGAGGAGATCTCTTACGACGACGGGCTAAAGAGGATGGAGCCGGTGAAAAACCGCAACGAGAACCGCCCGGTCTGAGGCGGTCTTCAGTTGTTGGGCGATGCATCGTCTTCGACAAGACGCACGCCGAGGACACAGATATCACCATCCAGAACTGCCAACGCGATCGGCGTGAGCGTTCTACCCTGACATGGACCTTCGACACACCGGCCGGTGCCGAGTTCGAAGGTCGAACCGTGCTTGCCGCACATCAGTCGGATACCGTATGGGTCCAGGAATTGGTTCCGCTCCCAGTCCAAATTGACGCTGTTGTGAGGGCATTTATTGACATAGCCGAGTACCTTTTTGCCCCAGCGCACCACAATGATGGACCACGGTCGGTGATTGCCATCATCATCGACGACCATAAGATGGAATCCCATGGCCTGGCGGCTCGGAATGTCGTTAAAGCCGCAAATCGCATAGATCGCGTCTGGCTGCATTCATCGCTCGTTTATTGCAAAACGTTCTTCATCAGTCGCGTGCAATCGAGCCTGCAAGAACTGTACAAGTGTCGGAACGTGTTTCCGGCAATCCAACCGCAAGCTTCGCCGCCTCATTGGCGTTGACGCACAATTCAGAACAATTCGCAGGAGCATTGAGCCTTGCTGCCCTTTCCATGCCGGGCTGCGCAGCTACAGCTTTCGCGCTCCAACCTTTCTGGACCATTTGCCGGACTGCTAAACTCGATGGCTGGTTGCTGCTCGCTAATCGTCACGCTGCGGAAGGCCCGGTTCCGATGCCCTGCGACCGTATCCATCGCGGCATCGCAAGTGCCTTCCCAGAAAGTGAACGCTCGCTCCCCGCCCGCGAGGGGCGCCCGAGGCGAACGTGCGCCCCCTTTTAGGCTAGCCCTTGCGCCCGCGCGTGGAACGGCGAAATGTCCGTCATTTCCGGCCCGCAGTTGCAGCCACTTTACTCCACGAAGAGCTCCCTACTAAGAGCGTGCTCCAAGTAAAGTGAAGGCTCATCGTCTGAGGAATCCGACTCGAACCTTCCCTCAGTATCGATACCACCGCCTTCAGCTTTCGAAAGATACTTCGTCGCCGGTGAAGAACGGCTGAGCGAACGAGTTAGAATCGCACTTTGTCGTTGTGGACTGGTTTGCAACTGCGGGGTTTTAGTGCACCGGGCATCGGAGCCTTGGAATTTCATTTTCAGTTCCGTCGAATCGCCGCCAGCCATAATTCCGTCGTCGCACGAAGGTGGCGATGCGGCCGAAGAACGTGTTTCCAGTACTTCACCGGCGAAGAGTTCTTTCAGCACGCCTCCCCGCACGAGCGCTGGGGACCTGAGCCACTGGCGCAAGCGGCCGACAAGCTGGAGGTGTTGCAGGCCAACAGCCTGCGGGTGGCGCACGAGGACGGCACGTTATCGAATCAGGACCTCAGGCGGGTCACGGTCGACACTACTGTGCAGCGAAGGCCATCACCTTCCCCACCGACCAAGCTGCTGCCCCCGGGGATCAAGGGGATCAGCCGCCTGGCGAACAAGCCCGGGGTCAAGCTCCGGCAGTCCTATCTTGGTATTACCAACACCGCGGCAATGATGGCTTCCGGCTACGCCCTTGCAAGCAATTCAAGCGGCATCACCGCCAGTTGCGCATCCTGCGCAGCCGGCTGGGCCGGATCATCCGCGAGATCCGCCGCAAGATCGAAGGTCAGTCTGCGCTCGAGAACGCGTTCACCCTTCTGCTTGGAAGGGCCACGCAAATTCGCGCGCAGCGGCAGCGCCAGCGCGACTGCAGCTGCATTCTTTCCACGCCTCGGACGCGAAGTGCCTCGGCGATGGAGGGGCGCCAGTGCACCTGATATTTCGGTGCACCCGCGCCGCGCCTTCATCTCCGGCCAAAAGCACGGGGTCTTCGGCATCATCAAGCGCGAGCTGCGCCGCCCCTCCGCCATCGAACCCGTCATAGGACAACTGAAGGCCGATGGTCACCTCGGCCGCTGTTACCTCAAAGGCCGCGCCGTCGGCGCCGACAATCACCCTCTCCGCCGTCGGCCACAACTTCCGCCGCATCCTCACCTGGCTGAGCACTCTTTGGCGCACCACCATCATTGTTGCCCTCAGCGACCATCATCGCTGAAAACGGCTTCCTAACGAAGACCACGTATGCGTTCAAGAACGAGGACGGCGTGTCCCAGGCGCCGGCACCAGCCTATATCATCGCGAAGAAACTACCTCGCCGAACCCGGCTATCGACTCCCGATCGAAGAAGGTGGCTTACTTATTGGCCTGGCCCGAGATGACCGAACCTTCGAGCTTCGCTAGACTATGCGGAAATGTGAGTGATGACGGCCTGAGATAGGCGGCGTATCGAGGCGGGTGTCGAAGGCCGCCAAAATCTCTCCAGGAGAGCGATACGCCATGAATGACACTACCAATACTGTTCCATCAGGCGCGAGCTCCTGATTGACATCAAGCAAAGCGCGGGTTGCAGATCGGCCCGGAAATTGCCGTCGGCGACGGCGCGCTCGGCTTCTGGAAGGCTTCCCGGCACCCGACACCCGCGATGCTAGGTGCACAACACCGTCAATATCGTGGACAAGGTACCGCTCTCGGTGCAAGCCGCCAACAGAGGGATTCGCGCCAAGTCTATTTGGCGCCGAATCGGACGTCCGCCCGCAGCGGCAATCGACGTCTTTGCGAACAACACCGCGCCAGATGCGGACGGGCAGACGAATGATCGCCGCAATCGTCGTCTCACCATGAAGAAAAACGCTAGTCTATCTCATCCGTCGTTCGCAGTTGATCGCAATGCTCGGCAGGGAAGTCGTAGAAGGCCAGCAGGGTTTCGCGGTCCTTGACCAGGCTCGTGGCCAAGTTTGACCGTCCCGCAGAGAGACCATATCATTTCCAGGTTGCTTATCCTCGATCGGATTCATGATCACTTCATGGTTCTCTTTGAGCGCCCGCCGCCGCTCTTACGGGCTCTGCTTTGGTGCATTGACGATGTCGCCGACTGTATCAAGATGCCCCGCTCAAGCAGGATTGGTCGGTAGACCGCCGCCCTAGCCAACCGCGGTGGGGGAGCACCGGGCGGCGCAGCGCCAGCGGCAGCTGAGGGCTAAGCCGCGTTGGCGGCGAGCGGCCCAGCGCTGATCGGGCAGCACTCTGGGCGCGATCCCGCCGCCTGACGCAAGCGCGTGTTGAAGTGGCGAGCCATTCCTACAGCAACATACTCAATGAGCTCGAGTAGCCACCGCTTTCAGGCCCGACCTCGTCCACAGCGACTATTCGGCAGCCGACCCCGGGCCTAGATTGAGGCGCTCGAAGTACCAAGACGTGTCATCGCCTGACGACTCTGTCTCATCACTTGCTTCACTCGAAGCTCGCTCGATGTTCGCCTGAGCACCACTACTCTCGGCGGCAAGATATCCTTCAGGTTTGCCTACACGTTGCCATTTACCTTCGTCGTTATGCGTCCACTTGTCGGGATGCTGGTGAGGATCAAGTACCCAGTGATTCTTATCACTCACAGGAACAAAGCCCATCTGAGCCAGACGGGACTCGATGCCTGGGAACGCAGGTTTTGACATTATCAATGCTTGTTCGCCGTCTTGCCGAAGCTGATGTTCAAGTAGAATATCGCCAGCGTTCTCGACGAGCGGATGAGTAACCCGAAGATCTACTTGGGATGTGACCGCGTTGCGACCGGGAAACTGGGCGCTGAATCGCCTTCCTCCTACCCGAAGTCCGCCTTCTGTCCTCAGAAGCCCGACAGTTTTGTCACCCAAGCGATAGGCGTAATATCGCGCCTGGTCGGTGTCTTCGTCAGTGTGACCATAGGTTCTAGCAATGTTTGCCGCGCGCTCAGCTTTTGTGGATATGAAATCCGAGTACTCCAGTGGACGCTCGGCAATGTACTTGATGTCGTCGCCATAGAAGGCCTTCACTTCTTCCCCGAACTCATCACTGTCGATCTCTTTGATCGGAGGTTGGGAAGTTACAGAGTACGGCCGTGTCGCTGCCTGAGACGAACTTGGGCCAGCATCGGGCGCCATGCCTGCAAGCCTTTCCGCAAAGCCCTCGTCATCTGAATGCCTTGCTTCATCAGCCTGGGTAGCGCTTGTGGATTGGCTAGATGAGCCAACAATTCGGCCATACATCGGATCGCTCTCCTGTCGGTACGGTTTAGGGGTGCAGAGCTCGCGTTGCTCGAGCTCTACCGAGGATGGTAAGATGTCTAGCTGACCACGAGCTGACGCGCCGAGGTTGAGCATCTGTCGCCGGCTCTTGTGAGAGGAAGCTAACTCCTCGTCAGTGAAGAGCGGCTAAGCAAATGAGCTAGAACCGCATCTCATCGTTGTGGACTGATCTGCGAAGGCACGGTCTTGGTGCACCGGGCATCGGAGTCTTGGAATTTCATTTTCAGGACTCCGTCGAATCGACAGCCATAATTCCGTCGCATCGGATGTGGCGATACGGCCGAAGAAGCACAGGACGACGGGGATCGGGCAATCTGTTCCGGGCCAGGCTGGACCAGATCGTCAATATGAAGCACGCGCGGTTCAGCTCGCCGGCAAGGTCGATTGGGACTGGATCGACATCCGCCGCTGTACAGCGAGAACGGCCGGCGCGCCGCAGGTCCACGAGCTTGTTTCGAGCAGGCGGGATCGAGCCACACAACCTGCGAATGCAACGCCGCAAATTGCTCGCGACGCTCGGTCAGCGGCAGTTGGGCATCCTGCGCGCCTAGCCAAAGACCCTTTGGCGTCTCTTCCTGACCGCCGATGGCACTGAGTTCCGGCCAGAGATGCGCGCCGGATGAGGCAGTCTTAAACCACACCAGATGCGCCTTCGGCGGAACAAGCGTCCCCGCCGGGACGAAGGTGTTGGCAATCTTGAAGTCGTCCCTGCTCCTTGTGGAGACGACCGCGGAAAGAACTATGAACCCGGCAGTGGATCACGTTTACTATCGGGGTTGACACCGTGCCTGCGATTAAAAGAACGGACGACTACCTTGTCGACCCGCTTCCACACGTCGTTCTCGTTCCTCGTCCACACTTCGGGGTGCTGGTTAGGATCAAGCACTCAGTGGTTGTGGCCCACGTGAACAACACCCGGTTCCGCTAGACGGGCTCCATGCCTCTCCTTGCAGGACGTGACAAGACCAACGGATGATCGCCCTCCTCTCGCATTTGATGTTCCAGGAAGATATCGCCCGCGTTCTCGCGCGGATGAGTAACCTGAAGACCTACCACGGACGTGATATCGTTGCGGCCCAGCTGTTCCTGAAAATGCTCTCCTTCCATCCGAGCCGGGCCTGCTGCTGTTAAAGCTGCTGCTCCTAAAGGCCCCGGAGAGCTGCCTTCGCTCATGCAGCTTCGGCTGCAGCTGAAACGTGGGTCTGGCAGTCGGCCGGGCAAACCCTGGCGCACGCACCGCAGCCGATGCAGGCACCCTGATCGTTCAGGACCATGATCTTCTTCTCGATCTCATCGTCCTCGTCATTGTCGAGGTCGATAAGTTCGCCTTCCTCGTTGATTCCTTTCAAGGTCATGACATCTCGACCGCACACCTTGAAACAGCGGCCACAGCCGATGCATTTCTTTGCATCGATCGTGATCAAGTATTGTGGCGTCCAGTCGCGTCCGTCTCGTGTTTGAAACGACATGCATTGCTCCCTCTAGGTATTCTCCAGCGCCTTTAAGGCGAGGCTCTTGCGCTCAAGTTCGGCATAAGCATCGTACGCCTTCTGCGCGACCACCATGATCGAGGTCCAGTTGATGGGCAGTTCTTCCGAAAGGTCGTGCAGATCCATCTTGGCCTGAATCGCCTTGGCGGACACCTTCCTTAGTTCGGCCTTCAGTGTTTCACGATCGCTCATGAGTGTGCATCCTCAATAGTTCGCCACGTCAGGGAATTTCCGAATCAGGTCAACTCCATCCCTGACATATTTATCCCCCTCCTGAGCCAGCTTGACGAAACTGTCGAATCCGAAGCGATGCACGTCGCGCAGCTGCTTGTTTACGGCGACCAACCGCCCTGCGATGAGCACTATGCGCCCGAAGCCTTCATGATGCAGCTTCAGAATCGGCTGAATCATTACGCCGGTCTCCCTCTCTACTGACAGCGCAACTGCATTGAAGAACAGCTCAAGCCGCCACAGTGTCTTGGCATCGGGATCACCGATAATCGGCAATGCGCGCCGCTTCTCCATGTTCAGGATATAGGGTTCGAGCAGATCACGGTCGCTCTTCCCTTCCCAGGCTCCGTTGGTATCCTGAGCACGCCAAATCTTGACCAAATCGATGAGGAATGGCGCGTCGACCGGGCTGGCCTGCTGCTCTATTTTTGCGGTCATATCACCTCATTCATCAAACTCGAACGTTCTCCCCTGGTCCTTTGCCATGACCTTGCGCAGCCAGGGAGGTGGTGTGCCCTTCAGCACCCGCTCGAGTTTTTCTAGGAGCACTAGAATGTTTTCTGGTTTGCTCACCTTGATAGGATGGATTTTGTTGGCCACCACTCGCGCAGCCGCTGCACCACCAATGGCAGCGACGTAAAGGATTGCGCAATCCTTGATAGCCTCGATCTTTGGCGCCAACTTATCATCGCTGCCGTCTTCCTTAAGATCGCCATCAAACTCGATCGCTTTAACAAACACGTGCCCGCCAGGAGCGACATCGTAGATTGCGATATTCTTTGCCCAACCAAAATGAGCATCGACGCGTCTCAGGTCCTGAGTGGCAAACGCAACTTTCATGCAACCGACCTCTCAGCCGCGACGGTGGAGCTGCGATGGCCCGCGCATCGTGGCAGTACGCGCCCAGTCCGCCACTTATCGGGCGTAGGCTGATCGTTCTCGTCGCGATGCGCGATCACGAGATTCGCGATTTCGAAGATCACATTCCGCGTACCACGGTAGCCTACCGATAGCTGGTGTCCCGCGCCAAGTCGATCGAATATCGGAAAACCTGCGCGATAGAACGGCACCTTCAGCCGCGCCGCCGCTTGCCTTCCATGCGAATGCGCGATCAGCAGATCGCAGTTGTTCTTTTTGGCAAGGCCTTCCAGATCTTCGAGATCGCCAATGATTACCTCCTTGGTCTTGATCCGTTCGATCACCTCCGACTGAGTAGTCGTCACGGCAACGGCCACCTGCGTGCCCATATCGTTCAGCATGCCGGACAAATCAAACAGAAGGTCTGGCTCAGCACCGATTGCGAGCTTGCGACCGCCAATATGGAAGTGCGCATCCAGCATGGCATCTGTGAGCTGACCGCGCTGGCGTCGATATTTCAAGGGTATCGGGCGGCCGCTGATCTCACTCAAAAACGTCATGAACTCATCATTCGGACAAAGGCCACACAGCCGCTCGAAGACACGAAAAGGCACGCCGGTCTTTGCCTGCATGACCTCTGCAGCTCGCCGCATCTGCGCACCGATTGCAATCGTCCACCCGGCGCGACCCATATCCGCAATTTGGCCGACGCCGATGCCGCCGATGGTCGTTGGCGTAAACTCATCCGGGATATGCCCATCGAGCGATCCCGCCAGGTCAGGGAGGAAGGACGGAGACAACCCGAAATCCTCCAGTATGACACGGAGTTCATCAAGATCGCCGGGCGTGAGGTGACATCCCGGCAGAACATTCACCCTCGATGGATCCCTCAGGCGACTGGCATTTGGCCCATCCACCAGCACCTCCACAATGCGCGCGACAGCCTTCTCCCAGCCGTCCTGGAACGCACCCTTGAAATCAGGTGTCGAGACGTAAACGAGCGGCAACTTTGCGAGTTGCGGATGCTTGCTCCGGATCAGCTTGAGGTAGGCATCCACATCGTCGCCGTTGGTCTCGGTGACACCAGTCGAGCAGATTCCGATGACCTTTGGCTTAGCTCGCTTGTAGATGTTCAGTATCGCCTGCTCGAGATTCTCATAACCACCCAGTACAGTCGTGACCTCACTCATCGCGGTGGTCTGCAGCGGTACAGCCTCTTTGAAATGCCGGACAAAGAGCGTGAGCCCGAAGGATGTGCACCCCTGGGAGCCGTGCAGAAGCGGCACTGCCCCGCCCAGCCCCATGAAGGCGAATGCGCCGCCGATCGGCTGGCTCATCTTCAGCGGGTTGACAGCGCAGGCTTTTGTTGGCGTCGTGACGATGGCCATGACGCCGCCCTACTCTGCGGCCTGCCGCATGGCAGATGGCTCGGACACCAAGATCTCCTCGATACGTCTTTGACAGCAGCCACCGACCGCATTGGTATGCTCCCTGACCGCTTCGACGCTCCTCAGGCGATGCGCGTAGATTGCATCCTCGATCGTGCCCAGATCGACCCTGTTGCACATGCAGATCTTCCTGGCGCGGCGCGACTTTTCGGCGAGCGCCGGGTCGGCGAGCGCGGTCGCGGGCGATTGCATCTGCTCCATCGCCTTGGCCAACGCCTCCCATGGCGCAGGTCGACGTAGCTGCTTCCACATCGGACTGGAGAGCGACTTATCGATCTCCTCCACCAGCTTGACCATTCCGACATAGCCCATATAGGCGTGGCAACGCTCCTGGTTGATATCGAGCCAAGGCACCGCCGCTTTCAGCGCGACGAACTGCGACTTTCCGCCCGATAGCATGATGTCCGCCTTTGCGCCCTTCAGCATCTCGTACATTTCGCGCGGCGTCATATTCTCGATCATGTGGGCATCATGCCCCATGAGCTCCTTAATGCGCTCCTTATCTTCCTTGGTCGATTTTTTTACGCTGGTGCCGACTACCTCAAGCCCGGCTTCCTGGAGTGCCGCAACGACCGACCATGACTTGACGCCGCCGGTCATTAACAAGGCCTTTTTGCCTTCGAACCGTGGCTTATACGGCTCGATCGCACCCCAGGCCCACGCTTCCTCGCGCGCGATCAACGCTTCGGTACGCCCGAGCAGATCTGTCGGGGCGCCGCGTTCAACCAATAAGCGGGCAATCTGCCGTAGCGATTCGCTCGAATCTTGAATACCGTAGAAAGAACCCTCGAAGAATGGAATCCCGTAGCGTTGCTCCATCTTGCGTGCGACGTTGATCATGGACTTTGAGCACACCAACATCGACGCCCGTGCGCGATGAGATGAAGCGACTTCGCGATATTTGCCGTCGCCTGAGATGCAGCAGAGAATTCGCACTCCAAGCTCATCTAGTAATGGCTTCACTTGCCAGAGCTCGCCCGAAAGATTGTATTCTCCGATCAGATTGATGTCGTACGGGGTGGTGTAGTCCGGTTCTCGTGTACCGATCACATAGTCAAGCAAGGCCTCGCCGGCCAGCTTGTTGCCGAGGTTCTTCGAACCGACGAAGCCCGGAGAATTGATCGGGATCACCGGCTTTAGAAATCTTCGAGATGCCGCCTTGCAGACTGCGTTGATGTCGTCGCCGATCATCGCTGGGATGCAGGTTTGATAAACGAAGATGGCGGACGGATCGTACTTGTCGATGATCTCCTTGATCGCCTTGCAAAGCCGCTTCTCGCCTCCGAATACAATATCGGTTTCGCTCAAATCGGTTGTGAATGCGGTGCGCCACAGATCCGAGCCGGACGACACCGCACCCCGATTGTCCCAGGAATTGCCCTCGCACGCGATCGGACCATGTACCAAGTGAGCCACGTCGGTGAACGGCTGCAGCGCAACCTTGGCGCCATCGAAAGCACAGCCCCCGGCAGCACTACCCGGCTGCAGCTGTTTGGTGCAGCCGTTCCTGCGTTCAGCCTCCGACTTACTGCCATTCTTGGCGCAGCCCGGCTCGTCGAAGATATTCTGGACCGTGGCCGCTAGTGAACTCATCCTGTTTCCTCTCAGGGCGAACAAATTGCAAAGTCAACGACCATGTGCTCGTGCCATCGTCCATTGCTTGGGCGATGGCACGCGCAGTCGCTCATCAGCGAATGATGTCGAAGCTGTAGTCCGTTTTGCCAAGAACGTTGGTGTTTTTGTCGATCTCGTCGAAGATCTTGTCCAGGATCTTCACCAGCACATTCAGGCCGCCCTGATAGCCCCATAGGGGGGAGCGGTGATGGTGATGCCGATCAAAAATCGGAAAGCCGATGCGGATCAGTGGCGTTCCGGTATCACGCTCCAGGTACTTCCCGTAGGTGTTGCCAATCAGAAAATCGACGGGCTCGGTAAACAGAAGTGAGCGCATGTGCCAGAGGTCTCGGCCGGGATAGGCTTGGCAGCCCTGTCCAAATGGCGAGCTTGCAAGCAGCGCCTGCATTTTTTCCTGCCATGCCTTGTTGCCGTTGGTAGACAGCACATGGGTCGGTTCGGCGCCGAGTTCGAGCAGAAACGCAGCCAATCCATAGCAAAGATCCGGATCGCCATAGATCGCGAACTTCTTGCCATGAACATGCGCGCTGGAGTCGGCGATGGCGTCCACCAGGCGGCCACGTTCTCGCGCAAGTTGCTCGGGAATCTCCTTGCCGCTGAGGCGTGACAGCGCGACGATGAAGTCATCCGTTGCAGATAAGCCCACCGGGTAGTTGAAGGATACGACGTCCTGGCCATGCTCCGCCACGAATGGCAGCGTCTTTTCCGTGCACCACTGTTGCATGGAGATAGTCGCCTTGGCATGAATCGCGTTCGCCGCATCCTCCAGCGTCGTACCACCGTCATACATCCGGAATTCGCCGTCGGTCGGAGTATCAAAGACTTCCGAATTGTCGGCGAGAACCGTATGCTGGATGCCCATCAATTCCAAGATGCGCTTGATCTCGCGAAGGTTCCCAACGGTATAGCCATCGAACCCGCCAATGATGTTGATCGCCCCATTCGGTTTGCGCTCAAGCTTCGGCGCTGTTCCGGCCTTGCCGTCCCAAAAATGCTCCAGAATGCCCTTGAGCGCATTGTCATAGCCGGTGACGTGGCTGCCGACGAACGCCGGCGTGTGGGCGAACGGCACGTCGAAGTCCGCCGGAACCGAGCCTTTTTCTTTCGAAGTCTTGATGAAGGCGTTGAGGTCATCGCCGATCACCTCGGCCATGCAGGTTGTGGAAACGGCAATCATCTTGGGCTTATACATGTTGTAGCTGTTCGCGAGCCCGTCGATCATGTTGTTCAGACCGCCGAATACGGCAGCGTCTTCCGTCATTGACGAAGAGACACAGGAGCTAGGCTCCTTGAAGTGCCGCGACAAATGACTGCGGTAATAGGCCACACAGCCTTGCGAGCCGTGGACGAAGGGCAACGTGCGCTCAAAGCCAACAGATGCGAATACGGCGCCAAGCGGCTGGCACGCCTTGGCCGGATTTACCGCTAGCGCCTCTCGCGCGAAGTTTTTCTCGCGATATTCGGCGGTTTTCGTCCATTCCTTGATACGTTCGACCTCGGCGGGATGGCGAGGGTTCTCGAATATCTTCTTCTTGGCCAGCATCTGCTGGTATTCTGGACCGCGGAACAGTTCGACATGATCGATCACGTGCTCGGCACTCTGCGCCATTGGTGAAATCCTTCACTATCGTCGAGATTGGTATCGCCCGGCTTTCCCAAGCGAGATGAGTTGCTTTATTCCGCAGCCTGGAGCTTGGCCCTCGAAGCTTCCTTCCAGGGGGCCTTCGTTTTCTTCCAAATCGGCGAGTTGACAGCCATGTCCATGTCGCGCGCAAAGATCGCGAATCCGTCATAGCCGTGATATGGACCCGAATAGTCCCAAGAGTGCATCTGCCGGAACGGCACACCCATCTTTTGAAAAACGTACTTTTCCTTGATACCCGACCCTACAAGGTCAGGCTGGAGCTTTTCAACGAAGTGCTCGAACTCATAGCCATTGACGTCATCGTAGATAAGCGTGCTGTCCTTCACGTAGTGCTGAGCTGTGCGCTGATAGTCATCGTTGTGACCGAACTCGTATCCGGTGCCAATGACTTCCATCCCCAGGTCCTCATATGCGCCAATAACATGACGCGGACGGAGCCCGCCGACGTACAGCATCACCGTCTTGCCCTCCAAGCGAGGCCGATATTTAGCGATCACCGCATTCACGAGCGGCTGATACTT
The DNA here is from genome assembly GCF_044909005.1 of Bradyrhizobium sp. USDA 223. NCBI lineage: Bacteria > Pseudomonadati > Pseudomonadota > Alphaproteobacteria > Hyphomicrobiales > Nitrobacteraceae > Bradyrhizobium > Bradyrhizobium sp. USDA 223. The sequence goes on along the minus strand of NZ_JBIYDR010000001.1, from coordinate 110,490 downwards.
CTGGATTACCCGCTCGGCGCCTTCCTTGATCTTGTCGTCGAAATAACCCGCAATCTTGCGCAATGACTCTGCGATCTTTGATGGTCCGAAGAAATTGTACTCGCACCACGGGATACCGAACTTCTCTTCCATGTGGCGTGAGATGTAGTTCATCGAACGGTAGCAATGCAGAATGTTAAGCTTTGCCTTCGGCGTTGCTTCGAGCTCAGCCAGTGAGCCGTCGCCGGACCACTGCGCGATTACCCGCAGGCCCATCTCCTCCAGCAGAATTCGTGATGACCAGGCGTCGCCGCCGATATTGTAGTCTCCGATAATCGCAACATCGTACGGCGTCGGCTCGAACTTGGGTTTGCCATCGCCCTCGAGATGGCCGAAAATCCAATCGCGCACCGCATCGTTCGCAATGTGATGGCCCAGTGACTGCGACACGCCCCGGAAGCCCTCACAACGGACCGGCACGATGGTCTTGCCGCCATATTCCTTGGATTTCGCTCGTGACACGGCTTCGATATCGTCACCGATCAATCCGATCGGGCATTCCGATTGGATCGTGATGCCGTTGTTAAGTGGAAACAGCTCTTGGATTTCATCAAGAATTTTGACCAGTTTTTTGTCGCCGCCGAATACGATGTCCTTCTCCTGGAAGTCGGAGGTGAACTGCAGGGTCACAAAGCTATCGATACCCGTGGTGCCAACGTAATAGTTGCGACGCGAGCCCCACGAATACTGACCGCAGCCGACGGGGCCATGGCTGATATGAACCATGTCCTTGATTGGTCCCCAGACCACCCCCTTTGACCCTGCATAGGCGCAGCCTCTGATCGTCATCACGCCAGGTATGGATTTGATGTTGGACTTCACGCCGCAGTCTGACTTTCCGGCCTGGTGAACATTGAGGTGCTTGGCACGCCGTTTCGCGGTTTTCTCCGGATAGACCTTCAGCACCTCCTCGATCAGCTCTTTGTTGCGAGCCCTGATTTCTGCGGTGCTCTGGGTCGTGGCGAGACTCATCTGATGTCCTTCAAAGGTTTGCTGTTGCGAGGGCGGCTTCTTGATCCAAGACTTTTGCAACCAGCATGCCAGTGTCTCGCGAGCACCAAAACTGCAACAATCAAAACTACTTAGCGAGCCTCGTGCGGTGACACGGGCGTTGTTGCGAATCCGACATCACGCTTTCGCAGAGAACTCTTGGTGTGGCCCCGTTCGAAATGGAACAAGGCGGGCTCTGCCTGAAATTCCCTACCCAGTTCTGGATCTTATCCGCGACTGCAGCGCTCTGCGATTGAAGGCGGAAGTCGGCCGCAAGGCCGGCTGGCCGACACAGGCTTGCCAATGCTTCTATACTTACTGAAACCTACAGATGCTCACCTGCTGCGATGATGATGACGTGCACGATCCATGCTGCAGAGCTCAACGCGAGCTGCCTCGCCACGTGAACGCTCGCCAGGTCACGCGAGCAGTTGCCACGGCCTGATAAGGGCACGCACAGCACATCGAGCTCTTCGCATGTATTGTAGTCCAAGGGACACACGGCACGTCGCCAGCAGGCCGAAACACTTGAGCAGCGGCATCGCACAGTGCGCCCCCGCCCGCACGGCTACACCGGCGCGGTCAAGGATGGTGGCAATATCATGCGCATGTGTTCCCTTCACTTCAAACGAAATGATCGGCCCTTCTCGGCCGGCGTCCCGATCATGCGCACGAAGTTGATGGCCTGAGCCCCTCCTCCGGGTAAGCGAGCAGTATCTTCTCGGGCGTGTGGATCTGCACCTTGCCTATTGAATTGATGTAATCGACAGCGGCGCCGAAACCGATGGGCTTCGACGATCGGCGGCGTACCCGCTTTGAACCGGTGTGGCGGATCGCCGTAAACGACACTGGAACGCGAACTCGCGAATCATCTCCCCGTCGCCATTGGAGGGCGACATCGAGGCCAGTGCTCAGACTTGCCGTAAAGTACCCCGACCCCAGTCGGGCCATACAGTTTGTGACCCGTCATGACTTAGAATTCGCAATCGATGTCGCAGAAGTCGGCGTTCAGATGGACGCATTCCTTGCGAGCCGTCGACCCGGCGAACGCAAGCGGTTGATTGCGTTGGCGACGATACGCAGCGCGTCGATGTCGAGGCTAGCATCGATCTCGTCGAGGACGCAGAGGCTCGGCTGGAACAGCGCCATCTCCAAAACTTGGTTGCGCTTCCTCTCGCCACCGAAGAAGCCGACATTGAAGCCGCGCTTGAGCATGTCCTGGGCAATGTTAAGCCAACCGTCTCTTTTCAAAAATTTGCGGGTGGAGAATTCCTGCTCGCCGCGCGCCTTGCGCTGGGCGTTCAGTGCGGCCCGCAGGAAGTTCATTGTAGTCACGCCGGAAACTCGACCGGATACTGGAATGCTAGGACGCCTCAAACGCCGGAGAATCGGTCTGGCGCAGGGTCGTCACCCAGATCACGCGCGCCACCTGCTGGGTCGGGTTGTCGAACATGTGCGGCACGATGCTCGGAAAACGAAAGCTGTCGCCGGCTTCCAGCACATGGGCCTCGTTGTCGAGCCAAAGCCGCAGGCTGCCCGAGAGGATGTAGCCCGCCTTCTCGCCGGTGTGCTGCAGGAAGTCGGTGCCGGAGGAGGCGCCGGGATTGAGCGTGAGCTCGTAGAGCTCGAGCTGGCCTTTGCCTTCCGGGGTCAGCGCTTCCTTGACGACGCCGCTGGCGGTGAGTCGCAGCAGCCGCCGGTTGGACTTGCGCACGATGTAGCGCTGCCCGTCGGCGGGATCGCTGCTCTCGAAAAAATAGGAGATGGGGACGTCGAGCGCGATGCCGAGCAGGCGCAGCGTGCGGATCGAGGGCATCGCGCGTGCGCGTTCGAGCTGGCTGATCATGCCGGTGGACAGGCCGGTCTTGTTGGCGACGTCCTGGATCGAAAGGCCGGCGCGCTGCCGCAGCAGCCGCACGGTTTCACCCAGGCGCTGGTCGACCGCATCGTCAGCTTCGATCGCCGAAGCGGCCTTGGTGACGTTGGTATCGCCGCGACCATCCATGTCGCTCTCCCGTGCATCATCTCAGCCTCGGGCATCGCGCCCCCGGCTTCAGTCGGAGTGAAAAGCTGGCGCATTCTAGCAATGCGGTGACGGCTGTATTTAGTCGTGAAGAACTTTTGCTAGAAAAATTTAGAAGCACTAAAGCCCACTCCTGTCCCTTTGCCGGGGTCTCGGGACGGCACGCTCATTACGCCGCAAGCTCTGCGAGCGACTCGCGCAAGTCACCACGGACTCGCGGCTAGCATGTGAGAAAACAGGAGACGGATAGGAAAGGCGGCGGTGTCGATAGCGTTTTCATTATGTTTCGTACGGGAGCTCCTCTCGTCGGCTACCCGACCTTTGCCGGCACGCATGTATCGGGCACCGGGCAAACGACGGCGCATTGTGGCGCGTCAAAATGCCCTTCACATTGGGTACACTGGGACGGATTGATCACATATATGTCGTTCTTCAGGCTGATCGCGGCATTGGGACACTCGAACTCACACGCACCGCAGACGGTGCACTGGGACGCGATTATCTTGTAAGCCATCACTGCGATTCCATAAGCAAAAGGTGCGGGACAGTGTCTTGCTATCAAGTCTTGTGCCAGACAGTTTGAGCTTGATTCGTCTAGAGTATTTTCAATAACGCAAATCGCCGCGTCGACACGCTGTCGCAAATCCTACAAGGGCCGTGGCGGCTTGATCTCGATGCTTTGATTTGCGCATGGTCGATTCACAGCAGTTAGCGATCAGGTGAACGACCGTTGCCAGACTTAAGGGGACGATCTGAGATCCTCCCCAACGCCGCCGTGCCACGGCTAAGATCGATGCGTCGCGCGGCATCACAGAGTTCCCCGCGGGTCTAACCCAGAGCGCATCTTGTTGATTCCACTCACCGGGACAGCCGCGGCTTACGCGACAGCATCACGGGCAGCAACCGGCAGGTCCTCACCGGTCCGCCTCGCCGCAGCCAGTCAGAAGGTCGCGGCGGCCGCTCCAGATACAGTCACACCCGTGATGCGCGTCCCTCTCGGGGCCCGCGGGACGCATTTTCAGTTGCCCCGTATTGCCGGCGAAACCGGCACATGCGCTGTATGGGGCAAAAGTACACTGGCTCCCCCTCGTGCAGGCGACTGAAGCCAGGTGTTCGTCTGGTGATCCTCCGCTACGCTTCGCGGTCAAAGTAGATGCCGGCAGCGGTCAGCCGATTGATGTAGCCGAAAAAAAGCCACCCCAAAGGGTGGCTTAGTCACGGAGGAAACGGCCATGAGGGCCTTTGGGATCACGCCGCCGCCTGTTCGATGGGTGAGAAGGGCAGCCCGAGGCTTTCGGCCACCGCTTTGTAAGTTAGCCGGCCTCGATGGACGTTGAGGCCTGCGCGCAAATGTGGATTTTCCAGTACGGCGGAAAACCCCTTGTTGGCCAGAGCCAAACCAAACGGCAGAGTTGCGTTATTCAGTGCTTGACTCGAGGTCAGCGGAACGGCGCCGGGCATATTGGCCACACAATAATGAATGATGCCATCTTCTTCGTAAGTTGGATCAGCGTGAGTGGTTGGGTGTGATGTCTCAAAGCAGCCGCCCTGATCGATAGCGACGTCCACGAGTACCGCTCTCTTGCGCATCGAGCTCAGCATGCTCCGGCGGACCAGCTTCGGCGCGCTCGCACCTGGAACGAGCACGGCACCAATCACCACATCCGCCGCAAAAACCTCTTCCTCTACGGACTCGATGGTTGAAAATCTGGTGCGAACGCGTCCTTCGAATAGCTCATCCAGCTCGCGGAGCCGGATTATCGAACGATCGATGATGGTCACTTCTGCGCCCAGACCGACCGCCATGCGTGCCGCGTGCGTACCGACGACGCCACCTCCGATCACCACGATTCGGGCAGGCTGAACACCGGGCACCCCACCGATCAGCAGTCCTCGTCCGCCTGTACTCCGCTTTAGGGCGCTACCCGCCGCTTCGATCGCAAGCCTACCCGCGACCTCGCTCATCGGCGCCAGCAGTGGTAGACCACCATGCGCATCAGTTACCGTCTCATAGGCGATCGCGGTGCATCCTGATTCCAGGAGGCCGGTGGCCTGGTCCAGGTCGGGAGCCAGATGCAGATAAGTGAAGAGGATGTGATTCTCACGCAGCTGAGACCATTCGGACGGCTGAGGCTCCTTGACCTTTACGATCATCTCGCTCAAGGCGAATACCTCAACGGCAGAAGGTAAAATCGTTGCGCCAGCATTGCGATAATCGTCATCGGTTGCACCAATGCCAGCGCCCGCATTGGTCTCGATCATCACGCTGTGGCCTGCTGCCACGTATTCGCGGGCAGCTCCAGGAGTAAGGCCCACGCGATATTCGTGCGCCTTGATTTCCTTTGGGACTCCGACCTTCATTTGAAAACTCCCTGCCTGACGCGCCCTTCTTATCGGAAGCGAGCAGTGATATCGCGACGCAGCCGATAAAATGGTGCAGGAATTCAGCGATATTTGACAGGCTTCGCAGGATTTCAAACCCCCAGATGCCGAGCGGACCGTGTGACCTTGCTCCCTGAGCTTAACCCGTCGACACTGCGCGATAGCGACAAATCGTTCCGAATTGCGGTCTCGGGTCGCAGAAAAGCTGACCACCCAGCGAAGTTCTCAAGCAGCAAAGATGGCAATTTGCCAGTTACGCAGGATTGCCTATCAAGCGAAGCGGTTCTGGAGTTGATGGCCAATGACCATTGATGGTAAATTTGGCTACCAGGAAGTGGACCATCACGGCGACAAGCCGGATCGCGGAGATATTGTCGCGCGCGCGATCCTTCCAGCCCTTTGCCAGGGCGCCGTCGCCGGCGACATGGAAGTTCGCGCCGCGCGTGCGGCGAGCGGATGACACAGAAACCGCGGCCGCCGCAACTGGCGCCGCGGGGGGCGGCGCCGATGGATCGGGACCATCGTCATCCTCCGGCCTGGACGGGGGCTGACGCCGAGGTCGCAGTCAAGCGGCGGGAAAGAAAGGCTCGGGCGATATCAAAGCGTGGAAATCGGCAACTACAAACGCTCTCGATCGTTTGTGCGACCTCAATCATCAAGCTTGCTAAACGAGGCTTGAAAGTCCCGCTCTGGATTCAGACTTTGCTGCAAAGACGGCCGGTCAACGTCGTATCGGTGGCGCTCGCCAATAAGGTTGCGCGCACCATCTGGGCCTTGTTGGTCAGAGGCGGCATCTATCAGGAGCCGGCTGCAATGCTGAAAACCTAATCCTAATAGTTCCCCGGCGGAAGAAGAAAGCTGCCGAGGAGAAAGGTGCAAATCTGGATGCCCCCCGAATGACGACATTCCCGGTAGCGATCAGACCGCCTGACTCACTGCGCTTCGAGCGGGAGAAATTGACTGGGCGATTGCTTCCGCGGATATCATCGTGGCCAGCGGCCAGGCGCCACGTTTACGGGCCGAACATATGACCGCACCGTCATCCCTTGTTCAACCAGAGAAAGATCTTGCAGCCCGGGCCGTTCCACATATGAGTCAGAGCCCCTGTTGGACGCCGATGGGGGTCCCATTCCAGTGCCGATTGATAGCCTAGAGGCGATTCTCCCGGGAGAGGGCGGCCACGGCATTCACGTTTTCCATATTTCAACGATATTGAATTTGCCGTCGGCCCCCCGGCACGATCATGTGGATGCGCGGATGGTGGTTCATCGCCGAACCCGAGGTATGCAGCACCGCGGCGATGCGGATACGTGCGCCAGATGCTCGGGATTTGCGGGGATGATCGTCATCGCCTCGGAAGCCTCGTGGAACAGCAGGCCATAAGTGCCGATCGCACCCGATAATCGGTAACCTAGCGTTGAACCCGCGGTAAGCGCGCCGCAGGCAAGCGGATGACGATCTGGCTGTCCGTGATGTCGACGACTTCCTTGCGCTTTCTCCCGTCATCGTACCGCAATTCGAACGTCACTCCCGATGCAGATGGGGCAAAGGGCTCAGGCGTAAGGCTGATCCACCCCTCCCCCAAATTCAGAATGATCGGTCGATCCGCCCGGAATCGGGCGTCGAGCAGCACCAAGTCCAATCGGAGAGACTGGAGCCGCACGTTGAGCCGTCGACGCACGCCATCACGTGGCCAGATACGCAGGGTGTGAGCGAACGTCTCCATGATGCCACCATGACAAACCTGCCCAAAGATGGGATCGTCGGCAACGATTGTCGCAGCAGCGCGGACCGCCCCACAAAATCCCAGGTCGATCTCGCACGAGTAATACCACGTTCCACGGTGATGCGGCTGACCGAGCCATGTGGTCCCGCTCGGCGCGGGCTCGAAGCCGCCACCGGCCGCGCCGTCATTCTCCTCGCCCGGATACCAATAGCCATGACCGGCCGACGCAGGGCCGCTGTTCAGCAAAGCCCACGCGCTGAGTTGTGACGCATAGCCGAGACGAAGGAGCGGATGCGGGTCGTCCGCATCGTTCAGCGCATGATCAAGCAGCGCCCAGCCACCCATCTGCGCCATGTAAGTCAGCGTATAGGCGTCACCCGCAGTGCGGCGATAATCGCTGCCCAGGTAGTAATAAGCAGGTTCCAGCCAGCCACGGCAGAACAGATTTGCAGCGATCTGACGCTCGGCGAAGGCACGCGCTGCCGCCTTCGAAACCCCCATGGCGACAGGGTCGTCAAGGGCCGAGCGCGCCAGTGCCTGCGTTGATTCGAAGGCTGTGGAATCGAACGGATATTCAGACTTGAACAGGTCCGCCTTCGGATCGACAAAGGCGCGCACCTTACGCGCCCAGTGCGCCTCCAACGTCGCCGCCTCGCGCGTCAAGCCCGCCGTCGTGAGCGCCGAAACCAGTTCGGGGATCACACATTCGTTGCAGATGCCGGTGCGGTAGGCAGACCACATCACCACGCGCATCGGCACCGTGAACATGGCCAGCGCCGTACCGTAGGCGCGTACCAAATAATCTCGTGCGCTCTGGTGGGTGGGTATCGCGGGATGGTCACGCGCGATGCGGTGCATGGCCAAATACATCGCGAAGATGTGCGGATAGTCATAAGGCCGCCAGATATGCAGGCGGCCCTTTGGGCCGGGATCGCTGCTTTCCCTGTTCTGCTTCCAATCGGGTATACCGTAGAGGCCGTAGGCGTATGCCTCCTGTGTGGTACGTTGCAGCCCGCCCCAGACGAACGTATCTATATACCGATCCAGCGCCGCCACTTCCGCCACATCAGGATGCTCGGCATTCTTGGTCGCGAGGTAAGCGGGCTTGCTCAGCCCGGGATCGTCGCACGTCACCTCGTAGATGCGCCAGCCCTTGATCCGGTCGTAATTGTCCGGGCCAAGCAGGACCTGCGTCTCCATATTCCACTCGCCAAACAAACCGTCGTACCATTTGGACGGGTCACGATGCTGCCGCTTCACGATGAAGGTTGCGCGCTTCTTCATCATCGTCTCGACGGGCTCGGTAGCGAAGAATTCAAGAAAGGTCTGGCGCGCACCCGGCTGGTGCAGAGTCAGCCGGTTCTCGCCCAATCGCGAAAAGCGAACCCGCCACAGTCGCCTGCCAGCCCGATCCGGCAACCGTTGCACCACCGTGTCGCCGGTAAATTCCGCCTCAATTCGCTCCACCGGAATGGAGGACGCGAGCGCGATGTCGACATGCAGGTCGTTGGGAACCGTCATGCCCGGCATTACTTCCACGTCCACCAGACCGGCGTCCGCGATAGCCCTGCGCGCCGCCTCGTAATCGGCAACCCACTGGAAGCGGAGACGGTAACGCCGTTGCTCGGCCGGCGACAGGGACAGGGAATGGGTCGGCTGTCGCCAGCGAGTCCCGCCCGCCACTGCCTCGCCGGCGGCCGCCCCGCCCAAGATGTAGGCGCACCACGTCCCACTGGCTTCGGCCGAATCCTTGTGGACATCCCAATATTCCAGTGACGTGTCCGCTTCCGGTAAGAGCATGAGGAACGGACCGGTGCTGTTGCCGCGAATCCAGAGGATGTGCGATCCATGCCCCGAGACGAAGCTGTGCTTCAAAACAGCCATCGATACCGGTTGCCCTGCCGGAAATTCGGTGTTCATCGGCATGGGTAAATAGAGGTCGCCAACCTCCACGCTCGCCATGCCGTCGTTCCGCAGCATGATCTCCCACGTCAGTCCAGCCTCGTCGACTGCGAGGCGGGTCGTGAGAAGGACACCAGCATCGCGGGCTGCTAGTTCGAGGGCCGCGCTATGCATCGGCTTCGTTGCATCAACGCCGGTTCGAAGCGTATGCCACTCGGATCCGGCACGCCGAACTCTAGCGTGAGCCGTCCCCAGCACGGCTCCAGGCAGAACATAATCCGTGTCATACGCATCGTTACGATAACGCAACGAGGTAATGCCGTCTTGTGTGCACCCAACGACGAAGGGAGAGTCGGCCGCCTTCAACACCATAGCAACCTTGCGCTGCGGCCGATTGGGTGTAGGCACCGTAACGCCCCCGAACAACGCGCTACCCAAGAAGCTACTGCCCAACAGCATCGTACGACGCGTATACGTCCAGGCATTAGACATCTCTTTGGTCTTCGTCATCAACGGTATCCGGTATCGCTACATACGGATGATCAAGGCGTGCCGTTTCCCGTCGTAAACGTCAACGCGACAAAGCGACATACGTTCTCAAGTACCCAGCGTTCGGTCGGCACCGCTTCGTCACCATCGGTCCTCACGATGCCCTTGGACACCAGACCTTGCACGCAAGGAGGCCTCCGTTCTTGTCGGCGAGTCGCGATCGGCGGAGCAGACGAGATGCTCGGGCGCAAGGAGTAGGATCAGTTGGAGCTCGATCTCTCCGTGGCGTTCGATGCTCGGCAGCACTAACTCACGGCAGCAGATCCACATAAGCGCACTGGAATGGGTGATTGATCCGAGCCGACCAAGCGGGAGAAGCGGACGTTCCTGAAGGAGCTGACGCTCGTTGGCTCTACCGTTTCCGTGCGAACCAACCGTCAGAGTAGTAACTCCAGAATATGGAAAAGACACAGCAGCGAAACGTCTAATAGCAAGCTGCAACAAGTTTAGCTGTCGTATCAACTCTCAGCCCAATCTATGTGAGCAAGTTGTCGCTCTACAATCTCGGCAAATTGTAGGGCTGCTTGCGCCATGTCGTGTTCACGACATGGCGACAGCGGCCCTTTGGACAGGATAAGCGTTGGTTCTGCTTTATATCCAGGTGGCGCGCGCCCTGGCGCATCCCATGGCAAATGGCCTCGCCTTTGCTTCATTGCATTTCGGACGGTGTGCGGCCGCCAAGTCTTGTTCTGCTCCGCCACAGTCGGTGCATATATATGGAACGAAAGGCGTTACCATGAGCGATCGGAGTTCGGTCACCGCCAACACAAAGGAGACCGCCGCAGGTGCCTTCCCGATGACGCGGACTACGCTGGTCGAAGACGGAACGAGGGATAGCACTACTCCTAACCGATACGGTTCACACGAGGGCGGCGTTCTTGCTCAGGCGAGGTGGGATCGACCAGCCAGCTTTGCGCTTCAGAATGGGCTCGAGGTTGTGGTGATTCCGGATCATCGGACGCCCGTCGTAACTCAGATGATCTGGTATAAAGTCGGCTCGGCCGACGAGCCACCTGGAAAATCGGGGCTGGCGCATTTCCTCGAACATCTGATGTTCAAGGGCACATCCAAACATCCGCCCGGTGAATTTGACCAGGCCGTGCTGCGCGTCGGCGGCTACCAAAATGCCTTCACCTGGACCGACTATACCGGCTATTTCCAGCATGTTCCGCGCGGGCAGCTCGGAAAGATGCTGGAATTTGAGGCCGACCGCATGACCGGTCTCATCCTCGAAGATGAACAGGTGTCGTCCGAGCGCGATGTCGTGCTCGAGGAACTAAATGGGGCCGCCAACGATCCGGGTGCGCGGCTCGTCGAGCAGATGATGGCGGCGCTTTACCTTAACCACCCATACGGTCGCCCCATTATCGGCTGGCGGCAGGAGATCGAAGAGCTTGGTCGTGAGGACGCGCTCGGCTTCTATAAGCGGTTCTATGCACCAAACAACGCTATCCTGATCATCGCCGGTGACGTAGAGGCGGGCGAGATCCGCCCGCTGGTAGAGACGAGTTTTGGCCGCATCCCCCCGCAACCATCGATCCCCGCAGAACGCTTGCGACCTCAGGAGCCGACGCCGGCCGCGCCGCGCAACGTGACGCTGGCCGATGCCCGCGTTGAGCAGCCAGCGCTGTACCGCTACTATCTCGTGCCGTCGGCGCGCACCGCGGGTGCGGGCGAAAGCGCAGTGCTTGACGTGCTCGCGGAATTGATGGGCGGTGGCATCAATTCGTATCTCTATCGCGCGCTGGTAATTGACAAGCAGCTCGCAAGTAGCGCCTCGGCGGGCTACGAGGCCGCCCAGCTCGATCATTGGCTACTCGAGATTTCAGCCATACCAAAACCCGGCATCGACTTCGGGCAGCTCGAATTCGCTATTGACGAGGTGATTGCCGGCATTGCGCATAATCCGGCGAGCGCCGAAGATATCGAGCGGGTCAAGACGCGGCTGATCGCGCAAGCAATCTATGCTCACGACGACCAGGAACAGCTTGCGCTCTGGTACGGCAGCCGGCTCACGACGGGACAGAGCATCGACGAGATCCGAGGCTGGCCGGACGGCATCCGCGCTGTTAGTGACGCACAGGTGCTCGAGGCCGCGCGCAAATGGCTCGACAAGAAGCGCTCAGTAACAGGCTATCTCACTAAAGAGCGATCCCAAAAAGACGCGGAGAAGCGATCATGACCTATTGTTACACACGACGGGGGGTTCTCCTCGCCGGAGCATCGCTGTCAATCGCGACGCTCGCCTGGCCAAGCTTGTTTGCCGCCAGCAGCACGCTTTCCGCGGCCAAGATCAAACGGCTGGTCTCGCCTTGCGGTATAAAGGCATGGTTGGTGCAGGATGCAACTGTCCCGCTGATCACGGTGGAATATGCCTTCGGCGGCGGCGCGACGCAGGATCCCGCCGAAAAGCCCGGTGTTGGGCACATGGTGGCTAGCCTGCTCGACGAAGGCTCCGGCGATCTTGACTCCAAGGCCTTTCACGAGCGGCTCGATGGCCGCGCCATTAAGTTGAGCTTTGCATCGCATCGCGACTACTTCCGCGGTAGCTTGCACATGCTCAAGGACACCAAGGAGGAAGCCTTTGACCTCTTACGGATGGCGCTAACCTCACCACGTTTCGACCCAGCCGATGTCGAACGGATTCGTGCCGGAGTGCTTGCGAACCTTCGACATCACTCGACCAATCCGGCGTCGCTCGCAAATCGCAAATTCTTCGAAGTCGCCTTCAGGGATCATCCTTATGCTCGGCAGGCCAGAGGTACCCTCGAGAGCGTGCCGAAGATAGAGGTAGCGGATCTCAAGGGCTACCTCCGAGGCGTGATCGCCAAAGACACGCTCAACATAGCGGTGGTTGGCGACGTCGATCCAGATGCCCTTTCCAAACTGCTCGACATCAGTTTTGGCGGCCTGCCGGCCAGCTCGGATTCAACGCCGGTTCCTCACGTGGTCGCGGCAAAGCCGCCGCAGCGGGTCTTCATTCCGCTCGACGTACCGCAGACGGTCGTGGCTTTCGGCGGTCCGGGCGTCCGCCGCAGTGAACCCGATTTCATGGCGGCCCGTGTCGTCAACCACATCCTTGGCGGTGCCGGTCCGACCTCGCGGCTGTTCCGCGAAGTCCGGGATAAGCGCGGGTTGGCCTATTACGTCGGTCAGCACCTGGTTTGGATGAATCATTCGGCCGTTTTCGTCGGCGGTAGCGGCACGCGCGCCGACCGTGCCTACGGAACGGTCGAAGAGATCGAGACGCAGGCCCGCCACATTGCCGAGGAAGGGCCAACCCAGCAGGAACTCGACGATGCAAAGTCTTATCTGAAGGGCTCGCAGATACTGGCTCTCAACACATCATCGAAGCTGGCGCGAACGCTGTTGCAGCACCAGCTTGACAAGCTGCCGATCGACTATCTCGAAAAGCACGACGCCATCGTCGACGGGGTGACGTTGGAGGATGCCAAGAGAGCTGCGCAGCGGCTGTGGGGCGACGGTCTGCTCACCGTTCTCGTCGGCCGTTCCGCAGTGCCATGACTACATCCCGGTCAAGTGCTGAGCTGGACGTCAAACCACAATACGCAAGGCCTCAACGCCTGAAGCGAGGACCGGCAGGCTGTCCTGGATAGGAGAGCAATGCGGCTTGGCTCGGCGCCCGGTCAGCTTTCCCAAAGCTAGACCTGCGAACATGGCAGTCGAGAAATTGCGGGACTGATTGCGGCTGCATCCAACGCAAACATCGGTGACGGATTTGTGAGATGCTGCACCTTCATAACACGCGCGCGACGACGAAGTTCGCGTACGGCAGTACATCGCAGCCCGCGCAGCAAGACGAACTTGGAACAGCAAGCCGATGCGGGTCCGTCCCATGATGTTATCTTCGGCTAAGTGGAGAGCCGCCCGGTCGTGTAGACCAGAATCTACATGAAAGATCGTCATCCTTCCGAACCGCGGCTCGCCGGTCGACTGCAATAAACCCAAGGCCGGCGGGCTAGCCGACCTGAATGAGCGGATAGCTTCCGTCAAACATGGGGACGTTAAGTTACCGCGTTAGGCCGCGCCGGTCGCACTTTCCAGTGCCAACAGAATGCCCCAGTCCACCGGGAGAGCTCGCAGCGTTTGGGCGGCTGCACAAACATCAAAAAAATCGACGTCCAGCTTTTTCGGCGATACGGTCGAGAAAATCAATTGTCTGGGTCTTCCCATGGCGGCTCAAGGCCACTCATGTAGGAGCGGTCAATCCCGGCCTCGTGGGTAATTTAGCTTTGTGAAACACCTTGATCTCAGCGGATCTGACGCACATTCGAGGCCACAATCGCACGAGTTTTCATGCGTCAACTCATGCCATGGGCCAGGCCTGTCAAAACACTGGCTATAACTCGACTGTTAGGGTTCAGGCTGAAGTAATCCAATAGGCAGTGATGGCGGCGAGGTGGATGGTAGCCAAGAAATTCCTGGCGAGTTTGTCATCGGGTTGCGACACGCCTGAAATCCTTAGACGGCTGAAACAGCGCTCGAGAACGTTGCGCCTTTTGTAGGCACGCTTACTGAAGGTGTGGAGGGTTACCCGTCGGATTTGTTTGGAGTGACGGGCTTTGCGCCGCGATTGACGATTTCGGCACGAAAGCCGACGCCGTCGTAGCCTTTGTCGCCAAAGAGGGTAGACATCGGCGGCGCGAGTTCCAAGAGGGCCGACCTGCAGTAAGATCTGCGGCTTGCCATGGAGTGAGATCAAATGCGCAAGGCCTGCAATCAGGGTCGCTCAGCGCGTGGATTTTGGTGATCCGCCCACCGCGCGAGCGGCCGATCGCCTGTTCATGCTCGCCCTTTTCCGCCGCTCGCCGAGCGATGCGCTTTGATCGTGATGGAGTCGATGGACAAAGTCACGCCGTCCTTGCCGCAGCGGGCGAGTGCTTCAAAGATCGCCTGTCAATGTCCGCGGTTGGCCGGCGATTGAAACGATTGTAGATCGTCGTGTACGGACCATAGTCGCGCGGGCAATCGCGCCAGCGTGCGCCGCACTGAAGCATGTGAATGGTACGCTGATGATGCGCCGATCGTCATCGCGCGCCGGGCCAGTCTGGTTCGTGGGCAGATGCGGCTTTATCTGAGCCCACTGCTTGTGGTTGAGCCAGAACAGCCCTTTGCGCATCGAAGCCGCCCGCCGAATCAACTCGGTGCGAAGGAATCAGAGTTCGCTAATTAGGTACAGACCCTAGGAGGCGCCGGCCGAACGATGGCTCATTACCCGGCACCGCTTTTCAAGGCGCTGGTCGGCATGCGGGGTCTGAGCCTAATTAGCGACTTCCCTTGCGCGCTGCCTGAATATCGAAAGGGTCTCCAGCCGACTGCCACTTTGCCTCCACTGAGAAGTTCTCAAAGCTGCCGAGGGCTGCACGAGCTGATGTTAGTCAGCGTTGGTGAAAGTAACAACTGACGAGCTGATCGTGCTCCACTTCACCCACCATCGACAAGCCGCCGATGTGCATAGATGTAGATGAGCGCATCCTGGCGAGCACTTTCGATAGGAGTGGCGGGCCCATGTCCGCCCTTGAAATCCTCATAGTAGAAATACGGCTGGCCAAGCGCACGCAGCCTGGCGGCTGCCTTGCGGCCGTGTGCTGGATGTACGATGTCGTCGTTAGTCGCGCTGAGAATGAACGGAGCCGGATAGGTTCTGCCTGGCACCAGCTTCTGATAAGGCGAGTAACGCTGGATCCATTCGCGTTGGTCGGGAATGGCGGGATCGCCATATTCACCCCTCCAGAGCGCGCCCAATGTCAGCTTGGTGAACCGAAGCATGTCGAACAACGGTACCCGCGCGATCGCTGCATTGAAGAGATCGGGGCGCCGGGTCAGCGCGGTTCCCACCAGCAGGCCTCCTTGGCTGGCGCCGACCACTCCCAGCCGCCGCGGACTTGTGACCTTCCGCCTGATCAGGTCCTCCGCAACTGCGATGAAGTCCTCCCATGTGCGCTGCTTCGACGCTCCCTGGGCAGCCTCGTGCCAGTGCGGCCCTAGCCCGCCGCCGCCGCGCAGGTTCGCGACGACATATGCGTTGCCCTGTTCGAGCCAGAGTCGTCCCATGACCCCATCATAGGACGGCAGGAGGGGATGCCCAAAGCCGCCATAGCCATAGAGAAGAGTAGGAATTGAACCGTCGAGACGGGCGTTACGGGGCCGCACCAAAAAGTAAGGAATACGCGTTCCGTCGCGCGAGGTCGCCTTGAGTTGCTCAACGACATGTCTAGACGCGTTGAAGCTTTCACGCGCGACCTTCAAGGACTCAAGGTGTTCGGTCTCGGCGTCAAAGTACCAGAGTGACGTCGGCTTGAGGTAGTTGGAGACGGTGAACACTACTCGATCGGAAGTATCGGAAGCGGTTAACAGGCTGACATTCGCATTTTCTGGAAGTGGAATGGACGTGACCCGCCAAGTGCCGCGGTCGTACTTGTAGGTGAATGCCTTGCCCTGAAGATTGTCAAGGACTGTGAGTATCAACAAGCTCTTGCTGATGAGGAAGCCGCTGAGTTCCTGTCGAGGCCCGGGCTGAAAGACAAGC
The DNA here is from genome assembly GCF_044909005.1 of Bradyrhizobium sp. USDA 223. Classification (NCBI taxonomy): domain Bacteria; kingdom Pseudomonadati; phylum Pseudomonadota; class Alphaproteobacteria; order Hyphomicrobiales; family Nitrobacteraceae; genus Bradyrhizobium; species Bradyrhizobium sp. USDA 223. The sequence continues at coordinate 94,329 of NZ_JBIYDR010000001.1, read as the reverse complement.
GAGGGCCTGGCATGCAGCGGATCCCGCTTCCATTCCGCCAAATCATACGAGATCATCGAGCCGCCCCTGAAGCCGGCGCCACCGAACGGCGCCCAATCTTCATCAAGGCCTTTATCAAGTTTAATGAGCAGGCGGCCACCGGTGATGCCGCCGATCTCCGCGCGCTTGGGCAGACGGAGCTTGATTGGTCCCTTGGGTCCCAGGAGTATATACTCCCGCTCATCGCGGCTCGTGACTCGTATGGCGCCGGTCGCATGGACCGCGCCCTCATTGTCTCGCAGCACGAATGGCTCAATCCTATAATCGGTCCGTTCGCCGCGAAAGACCTCGCGTGCTTGCGCGAGCGGCTGAGAGCGCTTGACCTCCTTCAAGACGAAGGGATGACCGGCACGTGTCATGGTCCCTTTGCCCCAATCTCGCGCAACCAGAATAGTGTCGCGGTCTACCCAGTCGACATCCTGCTTTCCCTCAGGGAGATTGAAGCCGGTTTTGACGAAGGCCTTCATATCTTGGTCAAACTCGCGTACAAATGCAGCTTCCCTTCCGCCATCGAAAAGTTTGACCAAGCACAGCCGCTCTTCGGGCTGTAGGCATCTGGTGTCTCCGTTAAAAACCCAATTCTTCTTCTCCTTCGCAGCTAACGCGTCCACGTCCAGAATAGTTTCCCATTGCGGCTCTTTGGTGCGATAGCTATCAAGCGTGGTACGACGCCAGACGCCGCGCACGTGCTTCTCGTCTCGGGTGAAATTGTCTAGGCCGCGCCATCCCAAGGAAACCTTCGGGATGTCGTCTCGGCCCTTCCTGATGGTGAGCGCGCCCTGGTGGAAGCGCCTATAGCGCCAATCCGATTGTAGGGTCACTAGTGTCTTACGGGTCTCTTTGCGAGCCCACCTCAATGCGCGCGGCGCCTTCCTCCTCTCAAGCCAAAGAAAAGGATCACCTGCCGACACGCTGGCCACTAAGGTATGGGGAAACGCCGAGGATAACATGTCATGGAGAGTGATGCGCGAGGAGGAGCGACTTATTTAGGGGCATGTCCTGGACTGGGTCGGCCGGCCAAGCTCTTGCGAACTGGACGGAAGCTACGAAGCGCTGGATTTGGTCTCAAAGAGTCACATGAGAGATCGCGTCTGCGACTTGCCTGAACTTTGCAAGAGGCAGGCCAATCAAAGCAGATGGAATCTCCAGCCGCCCGAGGCCGAGAAGCACCTGAACTTGGTTTCAAGCACGACAATCCCACCAACTTTGTCGGTATCGTCTCAAAAACGGCAGTCCCGGCGCGAGCTCCGCGCCTTCCTCCAAAGATATACTCTCCTACTTCTCATATCGGCTTTCGGACGCAGAAAGCTACTGTCTATCTCGCAGCAGACCTTCAAAGTACTTGAACGGCATCCCCATAGCAGGATCGAAGACCTCATGCCGCGGCTATTCCGCAAAACGTCACGCCAGCCTCACAAGGATCAAACGAAATGAACGAAGCCCCGCCCGGATACGGAAGGGCGCTGTTGCCGCAGCGGACGAGTGCTTTAAAGATCGCCTGCCAATGTCCGCGCTTGGCCCAGCGATTAAAACGATTGCAGATCGTCGTGTACGGAACATAGTCTGGCGGGCAATCGCGCCAGCGTGCGCCGCACTGAAGCATGTGAATGATGCCGCTGATGATGCGTCAATCGTCATCGCGCGCCGGGCCAGGCTGGTTCGTGGGCAGATGCGGCTTTATCTGAGGCCACTGCTTGTCGTTGAGCCAGAACAGCCCTTTGCGCATCGAAGTCCACTGCGCCGAATCAACTCGGTGCGAACCAATCAGGGTTCGCTAATTAGGTACAGATCCTAGTTCTTCCTCGCGTTCTTCGACGTGATCTGGCCTCAAGTTCGGGAGCGCCCGGGATCGATGCATCATCATAATTGGGCAGGCGGCGCAATTTGCCGGGCCGAGCCAGCCGACCCGCTGTCCGTGGCCCAGCAAACGCCGAGACGTGGCGCTAAACTCAAACAGCAAGCGGGTGCGGAGCCGACGATGGTCTGGGGAGTCAACGGCGCCAGAGCGTTTCCGGTGGTCGCTCGCCAAATCGTGCGCGGTAAGCGCGCGCGAACTCGCCTAGGTTTATGTAGCCCAGGCATAGGCCACACTCGACACGCTCTGTCCCGGAGCCGAACCGCACAGATCGCGCCTGACGCCTTGCATGTCGCTACTCCCGAAGAAATGCACTCGGCGCATGATGGCCATATATTGTTCAGCAAGCCTGACCGCGCGAGGGGCAAGCCGCTTGCGGGGGTTCTCTCGGTCCAGATCGGCGCGGCTGGCCCATTCGTTCAACAAGTGGATACAGATCGTCTGCTCGAGGTGTCGCCCGACGCGGTCACGTGCAAAGACAGCTGGGCGCATCGGTGATGCAGCGCACGATGTATTCCATCAAAGCCAACCAGCTCGAATTGTTGCCTCCGATCCGGGTCTTGTATTGGCAGAGCACATTGTCCGGCACGAAGCCGAACCAGTCGCGACAAACCCGCTCGAGCACGCTGTGCGGGATGGTCAGATTGAGCTGGAGATGATCAGGATCGAAGTCGACATTGTAGTCTGTTCGGCTGCAATCGACGGCGGAGCTCTCGCCGATGGCGATTGCCTCAGCTCGGGTCGCATCGACGAAGTGCGTTGCGTTGTCACCGATCGTTGTCAGGACAACCGCATGGCCCGCGTCCTGCGACTCCTTGATATTGACGGGAATGCCGTAGGCAAAGCGGGTGACAGTAATCCGCCCGATCTGCGCCGAGTGCATAGTGGAATCCGGGGCGGGCCAGCTTGCCCGTGGGGGATACGCGGTGTGGCATATAGACCTGGTTCGACCAGTCGCGGATCTCGTCCCAGTCGTTGACAAGACTTTGTGGTCTTGCCGGATCGGATCTCCTTTGGGGTCAAACAGCAGAGCCTGCCTCAACGTCGACGTTCCCCCTCCCTGAAAGTCGCCTGCCACGCAGCCTTAGGTAAACCCACCACCCTAGCCTGAACAGTCCTCAAAGCCGCTGCGATATGGAAAATCACCGATCATAGACATCCTTTGCCGATTGACACACGCAGCGAGGGCGAAATTTCGCAGAGCCCTCTCCGGCGACGCCGACGGTAATGCCAACATGAGGAGGAAAGCAGAACGACGGACTTGAAATCGGCTTGCGATGACGTGCTGAAGAGGACGGTCAATTCAGCGCCTGGCGTTCCCGCCGTGGTGGCAGTGACAACCGATCGGCACGGAAAACATCCATGAAGGAGCCGCGGGGAAGCGGCAGCTCGGCGGCGGCCAGGAGATGACGACCGATAGCGTCTTTGCGATCTTCTCGACCACCAAAGCGATCACCGGGACGGCGTGCCTGCAACTGGCGGAAGGCAAGCTCGACCTCGACGCTCCGGCAAAGACCTATGCGCCGGCCATCGGCAAGCTGCAGGTGATCGAGGGCTTTCGATGACAGTGGCAACCCCAAGCTGCGTCCGCCGAACCGCAACGTCACTCGCGCATGCTGCTGCTCCACACAGCGGGCGTGGCTACAATTTCTTTAACGAGACCTACAACCGGCTCGCTCAGGAGCATGGCCAACCCAGCGTTATCACCGCATCGCTTGTTCGGGCCCGGCGAGAAGTGGGAGTACGGCTCCAACATCGACTGAGCCGGTCAGGTGGTCGAAGCGATCACCGGCAAGCGACTCGGAGAGGTCATGAACGAGCGCATCTTCGAGCCCCTCGGTATGGAGGACTCGGCGTTCACCATGACCCATTCCAGCGGGACGATGACGGAAATCTCACGGCGCTTGCCGATTTCATTCTTCCGCAGGACCCCGAGGTCCACATGGGAGGGCACGGCCTCTACTCGACGGCCCTGGATTGTGCCAAGTTCATCCGTATGTGGTTGAACGACGGACAGGGCTCGTGCGGCGCGTCCTCAAGAAGGAGACAGTCGAGATGGCGGCCAGAAACGGCTTGCCTCGCCAGCATGAAGATCAAGGCCTGCCAAGCGTCATCCCAAATCTGTCGAATTATGCCGAGTTCTTCCCGGGAATGTCGAAGGGTTGGGCTCTCACGTTTATGGTCAATGAGCAGGATGCCGTTACGGGGCGCCTCGCTGGTGCGCTCACCTAGGCCGGTCTCGCCAACCTTTGCTATTGGATCGACCGCTGAAATGGGATTGGCGGCTACCGGGCAACACAGATCTTGCCCTTTGCCGACCCAACCTTCGGTCGGAAGCTATCTTCAGTTCGAGACTACTGTATACGGCAATACTAGAAGAGCTGTAGCCTGAATCCAACTTGCGAACTTCTCGCCGGACCTCCCGTGAAGTCGTTGTTCATCCCTGTGGCAGCCAGTTGGCAGCCACAGGCTCGCTCTCGAGAGTTACGCTCGTTCTGTGGGCGACGATCTTCCGGTCGGCCTCTTCCGCTGCTGAGGCTGGCTGTATGGGAGTCGGCGGCAGTTAGGCGGATTCGGTTGCTGCTCGTGCGAGTTGCGGCCGTGCACGATCAGCGTTGCGCCGATCGAGCGCCTTCTCGAGGAACAGGGTCGCAACCATGGGAAGCCAGGCGCTACCAGCGGGCGCGGGTTAATTTACCGGGACGATGGCTTTGGGGATTGGGGCCGTTCACACGCCGCGTAGAAGTTTCAGATAACCGCGCTCGACCAGGGCGGTGGAATCATGAATGAGCCGGTTAGCCTTGCGACGGGCATGCGAGTCCTTCCACTCGACCGAAGGACGGTGGGCGTGGTCGGAGGCGAGCACCTTCGCTGCCACGTCTTGCGGGCCACCGCCGAGGTCGTGGACGTCGAAGGCGTGAAGGAGCTGTATCAGTGGACGTTTCTGAAACGCCGTCAGCCGCAGAGTGCGCACCCTGTTCAACAGATCCTAGGCAATTGTTCGCCCCACAGCCAGTCGACGAGGCGTCGGCCGCCGAAACAGGTGGTTATCTGCACAAATTTGTGATCGTCAGCCACCGCCTCGCCAATATCAGCTGCATCGGACCCGAGCGGGTGCGCCTTCATGGCAGCAAGTACGGCATCGGCCGCATCAGGCGCGACGATCGCAACGAGCTTGCCCTCGTTGGCGACATGGATCGGCTCTAGTCCAAGAAGTTCGCAGGCAGCCGCAACCGCAGGCTTCACCGGAATGGTTGATTCCTGCAAATGGAACCCGAGGTCGGATTGATGCGCAATCTCGTTGAGAGTCGCAGCGAGCCCGCCGCGCGTGGGGTCGCGCATCACCCGGATGCCGCCACCGCCGGCGGCAATCATGACCGCTACGAGATGATGCAACGCTGCTGAGTCCGAGACGATTTCGGTTTGAAAAGCGACGTTCTGACGTTTTGACATGATCGCCACCCCATGGTCGCCGAGGCTTCCGGACACCAGCACACGATCCCCGACCCTTACCTTGTCGGCGGAGAGATCCAGCCCATCGGCCACAAGCCCGATCCCGGCCACAGAGATGAACAGACCGTCTGCCTTGCCGCGCTCGACGACCTTGGTGTCCCCGGCAATGATGTAAACGCCGGCCCCGCGTGCTGCCGCGCCCATCGAATCCGCGATCGTCTTCAGATCCGAAAACCGGAAACCCTCCTCGATGATAAAGCTGGATGACAGATAGAGGGGACGCGCACCAGACATCGCGATATCATTAATCGTGCCGTGCACAGCCAATGACCCGATATTGCCGCCGGGAAAGAACAGTGGTGAAACCACATAGCCGTCGGTCGTCATCACCATCCTGCCTGCCGAAACGTCAAACGCCGACTGATCATTGCAGCGGGCGAGCCATTCATTACCGAAGGCTTGGTGAAAAAGGTCGGAGATCAGCTGTGCCATGGCACGGCCCCCGGATCCGTGGGAAAGTTCAACGCGCCCGTTCTTTACGTCGAGCTTGCGTGGATAGGATTTCACGCTCATGACCTCTGCCTCACCTGTTCATCGCGAACTCGGCCATAGGTCCAATACGCCGCACAAGCCCCTTCTGATGACACCATGCAGGCCCCTATCGGCGTTTCCGGCGTGCAGATGTTTCCAAACAACTTGCAATCGACCGGCCGTTTGGCGCCACGCAGGATCGCACAGCACTCGCACGCCGGATTGTCTGCGACAGGCATATCGCGGGTCGCAAAACGTGTCTCGGCGTCGAATTTTGCATAAGACCGCTTCAGCTTCAGTCCGCTGTTGGGTACGAGTCCAAGCCCCCGCCATTCAAACTGATCACGCAGTTCGAATACCTGCGACACCTCGCCCTTGGCGCGCCGATTGCCTTCGCGTGTCACTGCACGGCTGTATTGGTTTTCTACCTCATAGCGGTGTTGATTCACTTGCCGCACCAGCATCAATATAGCTTGCAGCACGTCGAGGGGCTCAAATCCCGCAACCACGATCGGCTTCTCGAACTGTTCTGCCAGCGGCTCGTAAGGCTGCGTACCGATAATGGTGCTGACATGTGCAGGCCCGATGAAGCCGTCAATTGGGACGCCACCGGTGTTGCGGATCTTCGGGTTCTCGAGAATGCTGTGCATCGCAGAGGGTGTAAGCACGTGATTGCAGAACACGCTCAGGCCCTCCATCCGCTTGCTCTCGGCAATCCGGATCATGTTCGCCGTTGGGGGTGTCGTGGTCTCAAATCCGATGGCAAAGAAGACCACCTCGCGGCCCGGCATCTGTTCGGCGAGCCGGATAGCGTCGAGCGTCGAGTAAACCATCCGAATGTCAGCGCCCAGCGCTTTGGCTCGCAACAGGGACTGTCCTTGCGACCCGGGCGCGCGCATCAAGTCGCCGTAGACGCAGAGAGTGACCTCTGGTCGGTCGACGAGCCGGATCGCCATGTCGATTCGGCTTGCGGGCAGAACGCAGACGGGACAACCGGGCCCGTGGATCATCCGGACGTTCGCGGGCAGCAGATCCTCGAGGCCATAGCGGGAGATCGCATGAGTGTGTCCGCCGCAAAATTCCATGAACCGATAGGCTCTTTGCGAACTCACCTCAGCGTCAATCGCACGCGCAAGTCCCTGCGCGATGATCTTGTCGCGAAATTCATCAGAATATTTCATGACCGGCGTTCCTGCGCGGCGCTGCCTAGCTCCTGCAGGAGCTCCAGCGTGCGTTTGGCTTCTGTCGGATCGATCTTGGCGAGCGCGTAGCCGACATGGACGAGGACGTAATCGCCGACATCGAGCTCGTCGACGAGGGCAATCGATATCTCCAGGCTGATGCCGTCGATCGACACGAGAGCCACGTCGTTGGGTAGAATTTTCGCGATCCTCGCCGGAACCGAAAGACACATGTCAGGCAGATCCTCTCCCGGCGGACGACTGTTGAGCAATCTGTAGAGCGGCAATCCAGGCTTGGCCAAGGCTCAAACCGCCATCACTGGGCGGCAGCCGCCGCGGCACCAACGGTGTAAGACCGGCAGCGCTGCAACCGCGCGGGATCTCGTCCGCGAGCACCGCGTTCAGGAAGCAGCCCCCGCTCAGAACGACGGTGTTGACGCCGGTTGTCCGCGCGGCGCACGTGACCCACTCGACGCAGGCGGCGACGAAAGTGCCATGAAACAGCCCGGCTCCGCCTGCGGCGTCAATGTCATCAGCAATCAACCGCGAAAATAGCGGATGAAGCGACAGCACGCCGCCATCGATCGTCCAGCCGGCTTCGAGAATCGCTGCCCGCCGCACCAGCGCTTCGAGCTTCATCGCTGCTTCGCCCTCATAGCTCTGCAAATGCCCAATCCCGAGCAGCGCCGCTGCCGCGTCGAACAACCGTCCCGCACTGGTCGTGGTGATCCCGCCCGGCTGATCGAGCAAGTCCGACACATACGCGGCTTGCCGTTGTGCTGCAAAACGCTGCCCGATTTCGTTGCCCCTGCCGAGCCCGTGTAAGACTGAGCTCGCCATACGCCACGGCTCGCGGGCTGCACGATCTCCACCAGGCATCTGCAGAGGCGCTAAGTGCCCGATGCGACGGGACCACGTCCCTTCGCACAACAATAGTTCGCCACCCCAGTTACCGCCGTCGGAGCCGAAGCCATGGCCATCGAGCACCAAGGCAAGCGCTGGTCCCACATGCCCATGCTCGGCGATCACTGCGGCAGCGTGTGCGTGGTGATGCTGGACCGCGATCAGCGCGCGAGCATTTGCTTGCGCAAAGCGGGTAGAAGCCATATGGGGATGCAGATCATGGGCGAAAGCGACAGGTTCCACGTCAAGGCTCGATGTGAGGTGTCGGATCGTCTTCTCGAACGCACGGATGCCTTCGGCCGTATTTAGATCGCCAATATGCTGAGAGACGAACGCTTGGTTGTCCCGGGTGATGGTGACGGTCGATTTCAGTTCGCCGCCGACGGCGAGCACGGGCGGGACGGATCTCGCAAGCCGGATCGGCTCGGGAACATAGCCACGGGCACGACGAACGAATTGCGGCCGGCCAGCCACCACCGAAACCACGGAATCATCAGCACGCGTCAAGATATCGCGATCATGGGTCACGACAAGATCGGCGATTCCCTTGAGCCGCCGCAGCGCCTGCGCGTTGTCAATCAGGAGCGGTTCGCCGCAAAGATTGGCACTGGTGGCCACCATGACCGGGCTAGACCCCGCACGTGCACCTGGCGAGCGAAGCGCATGGAAGATGAGGTGATGCAGCGGCACTACGGGCAGCATGATACCAACTCGCGATAAACCAGGTGCTATGGCGGGCGCCAGATTGTTGCGCGATGGCAGGAGGACGATGGGACGTGCTACGGATTTTAGCAGCGCTAGCTCGGGCGCGTTCGCCTCCGCGATCTCGCTGACGCGCTCGACGGAGTCGACCAAAACCGCGAACGGCTTCTGAAGGCGGTGCTTTCTCCTGCGCAAACGCTGCACGGCATCCTGATTACGCGCATCGCAAAGAAGCTGGTATCCGCCCAGCCCCTTTATCGCCACGATCTGCCCCCGCGCGATTGCCGCGACAATATCGCTGATCCCATGGCTGAGCCGAGGACCGCATGCTGGGCACGCGATCGCCTCCGCGTGAAACCTGCGGCTTGCCGGATCGGCATAGTCAGCCGCGCACGCGGCGCACAAACTAAAAGCCCTCATCACAGTGTTGCGGCGATCGTACGGAAGCCGTTCGGCGATGGTGTAGCGTGGGCCGCAATGGCAGCAACTGATGAAGGGGTAGAGGTAATGCCGATTTTCTGGATCGAATAGCTCTTTGAGGCATTGCTGGCAGACCGCGGCGTCAGCGACGATCTGCGTTGACAATTTGCCGGCTTCGCTCGTACCGATCGAAAAGCCCTTCGCTGCGAGCGCCGCAGTCTCGCGAACGCAGATGTCGACTATGCGTGCCAATGGAGGCGCCTCGAGCGGCAACGTGGCGACAAACTCCGAGGCGCGGTGGCCCTCAACCTCGATGATAACCCCCTCAGGGCCATTGATGACAAACCCCGCCAATCCGTACCGAACGGCAAGTCCATAGACGTAAGGACGAAAGCCGACCCCCTGCACTGCCCCACTCACGACCACGCGCAGCCGTGTTCCGTCGCACGTGGCTGCGGCGCTCATTGCCCATTGTCCTCGAACGCGTGCCTCTGACGGCCCGCCTGTCTATCGATCCAGGCGTAGAGCGCGGCAAAGCCTTCGCCAGTCCGAGCCGAAACTACAATCACGTCGATCTTTGGGTTGACCCGTCTGGCGTATTCGATGGCCTTGCCCACATCGAATTCGAGCAGCGACGCTAGATCAATCTTGTTAATCACCATGAGCGACGAAGCGGCAAACACATCAGGATATTTGAGCGGCTTGTCTTCACCTTCAGTAATCGAGAACACTACGATTTTGCAGGTTTCGCCAAGATCGAAGGCAGCGGGACAGATCAGATTACCCACGTTCTCGATGAAGAGAATACCGCCCGAGAGCAGCGGCAGGCAGCGATAAGCCTCGCCGATCATTGCAGCGTCGAGATGACAATTCTTGCCGGTATTGATTTGAACGGCTGGGACGCCGGCGGCCTGAATACGTTTGGCATCGTTCGAGGTCTGCTGGTCCCCTTCGATGACCCCGACCCACCGGCTGCGCTTGAGCTCGGACACCGCGCGGACGAGCAGTGTCGTTTTGCCAGCACCGGGGCTGGACAATAGATTAAATACAAGCAGGTCATCGGCTACGAAGAGCGCGCGATTGTTCGCCGCAATTCCATTATTCTTGTCCAGGATATCGCGCTCAATCTCAACGAGCCGCTTTGTGCTCTTGCCACAGCCCCTCAAATCAGGCGGATCGACGCCGCTCGGACGCGCCTGCGCGTTATGCGGCTGGTGATTGGCTGAGCGAGGAGAGCGATTATAGCTATCACCAGGGTGGTTTGACGGCGGCGGCCGTCGCTCGCCCGGTGGAAGGGTAGAATGGCAATCGCGATCGTCCTGAAGGGATCGCTCATGCATCTCCGCATCATTCGGCTCGGCGCGTTTTGTGGACGGCGTCCCTTGGTGGCAGCCGCAAACAGTACACATCAATCGATCTCCAGCTCTTTCACGCGCATCTGTTCGCCCGCGGTCACCTGCAGGTGATAGCTGCCGCAGCAAGGGCAGCACTCACCGCGCCGAGTAATTTCGACGCTCTTCGAACAGCTCATGCACCAGGCTACGCCTGGCAGTTCGACGATGTTAAGAGCCGCGCCCTCGGCAATGGTCCGCCTTGCAGCGGCAGCAAAGCAGAACCTGATCGCTTCAGGCGCCGCATGACTCAGCGCTCCCATCTCCAGACAGATGCTCCGCACCCGCGAAGAGGATCGCTCGTGTACCTTCTCCTCGGCGATCTGAATGATGCCAAGACAAATCGCCATTTCATGCATCGCGAACTTCGCTAAGGTTGAGGGTGAACGCGACGCACGGATCGAGCGATGCAATCACCGCATGAACTGCATCTTCGCGTCTTCGAGCCGTCAGCACCGCGCCTTGCAGGTTCCGTACAAGCGGTCCGCGCCGGTGGAAATTCCACTCCGTCGGCGCAAGGAATTCGAAGCGGGATATTCGGCCCTGAGCATCGAGTTCAACCGCGTGGTAGAGACGGCCCCTAGCGCATTCGACCGCGGCCGCTGCACGGCGCGGCCCTAGCTTATATCTTTCGATGATCCCATGCTCCGCGGCACCAATCTGAGCGCCGGCCTTGAGCCAGGCACATAGCCGGAGGATTTCATTAATTCTGGCCATCAGCCGCTCGGCCGCACCGAAGGGTCCCAGCGGGAGCCGATCCCGGCTGACCTGGCGCGCCCATGGACCCGTCTCGGGCACATGTCCGTCAACATCGGGACAATAGCAGAACGTCGAGTCATCCCCGAGCAACCGTTTCGTGATGTTGAGGTCGTCAGCAACAGACAGGAATGAGTGCCCCGCCGGGATTGACTTCACGTCGACGTCATTAAGCGCCGCAACGCGAAGCGCCAGCGGGCTACCAGACCTCAGCGCCTCCCCCTCATGTAGACCGAGCGCGGCCAGCGCAGCGACAATCCGCGCGGTTGCTTCGCGTTGAGCGGAGCTCCAGGCTGGCTGTGCGGAGCGGACAAACGCTGACAGTTCCGACATCAGGGAGCGGATTGCTGCCGCACTGGCGACATCTAACGTAAGATGTCCGACAAAAAGGCTCCGTGCCAAATCCGCGATGCGCTCAGTAACGATAAGTGCAATCCGCTGCTGCCTTGTTGCGCGGGTGATCACTTCGTCGCGCGCCGTCTCGAGGGCGGACAATAATGCAGTTTTCTGCGCAGCGACACACAACGCGAAAAGCCGCGGCAGCACGGTCAGCACTGTCGAGGGCTCCTTTCCGGCGAACATCCGCGCCAGCGGTGGCCGGACTCGCGGCAGGATCTCGACCGAGGCGACTACGTCGGCAGCTAGCAATATGTGGACATCGATTTTGTTGCGGGCAACAGGGCTCATGCGCAACACTCCGCCATCATCCCGCGCAAGCTATAGTCCATGCGCATGCGCCGTCTGCGGGATCCCACCCGATGCCGAATGCCCGACGTCTTCATGTGAAGTACGCCTCGATAATTTCCTGCATGCGCTCGGCTGAGTCCTGGAAATCCTCATCGGCAGCCAACGCAACAATCGGCACGCCGCCGATCTCCAGCGTATCAAGGATGATGTCGTCCGTAGAATTGAAGAACTGCACGGACCAGACATTCCTGATCCCGGTCGCCTGCACTCGGCAGGTGCCGTAGCCGTGCAACATGAGTTGGACCGGTCCATTGCCCAAGCTTTGCTGTAGGAATGCCAAATCCATAATGCTCATTGGCAGTGACATCAGATTGATGACATGGGCGTGCATGCCTAATCGCCAGACCCTCGCCCGCTCGCGTATTTCGGCCAGCACCGGTTGAACGTTCATCGCGCCATTCGGCGGCATGCCGATCACAAGATCGGCGGACGTCAGGTCAGTTGCGGCACGCCGAACAATCTGCGGAATCGACCCGACCTCAACATATTCATGCGCGGGCTCGGTGCCGATGCGCAAGCGCCAGATTCCCGCAAGCACAGACTCCCGGATTTGCGCCAAAGAGCCATCTGGCAGCGCAACCACGCCGGCCACCTCACCTTCTCCGAGCAATTCGTCGATCAACTTGCGTTCGCCATCGCTAAGATTTGCGAGTCCGTACAGTTGTGTCCGAGCACCGCTTCTCTGACCGCGAACGGCAGCAGCGGCGTTTGCTAACAGCAAGGTGGCGTTCGGATAGTTACTTCCACGCTCGTCCGCATCGCGCCAGGCGCCGCCGGCGAGCGCACTCATGGGGCCGGTATGGAATACATCGAGACTTGCAGAGCCAGTGGCAAGGTCGCTCGTGGCCCGGTCGGCGCCGCCGGATACAACGGAGATCGCTGGTTTCATGATACGAGGTTCCGTTGTCCGCATCGAGGGGCAATGCACTTGCCGACGCAAGTGCTGGCGGCGTGTGCCCTAATGATCGGTACGGAGATGCAGTTGATCGCAAGCAAACGGCCCGATCTCTTGCCGATCAGGCAGAGTTCATCGTGCCTAGAGCATGGGTTCGGCGTCGACGGTCTACGTCGACCGAGCCTGCCGACTCGTGTGCCATTAACGATGCGGAAAACCACTGCGCCTTGCGTGCCTTGCCGAAACCTCTTGACAACTTCAAGAAGGAAGAATGCGAGCTGGATGATCCGGAGCTCGGCCGCCGACAGCGGCATCACAGTCACCCCCACTTGAGCGTGCGCGGCTAGACGCGCATCGACGCTGACGCCCTCCAAGTCGGACGGAGGGGGTCGCGCCGAACCATGCTGCGCCGGCTGCAATTTCATCAGACGCCTTTCTCATGTTGTTCGTTTCTGCAAGCAGGCGGTTAGCAAGGCGCATGCCAATCATGCTCTGGCCGCGCCTCGCACTCGGACCGACGGCGAAGCGCCTGATATTTTCCAGGCAAACGTTACGTGCGATTGGAATTCGAACTGTGAGATCCCTTCAGGCGGCGCAAGCGAGCGGAACGGCTAGCGTAAGTGCTCCGGCAATTGTGGCTCGTGACCGATCAAGTCCGCAAAGAATCGATCGATGTCCTGGCCGTTGAGGCTGGCCTCAAGCCCGACAAGGGCTTCCGAGATCAGTCTTGCTTCATTGTCGTCCAAAACCCGCACCGCGCTGTCGATATGAACGAGCACCTTGGCGCCGACCGGTACATCGGCGAGCAGCATGACCGAGACGCGCCGCTGTTCATTGCCATACTCGCACAGCGCCGTGATACCGTCGGTCTCGGCAATCGTCATTGGCAGGCCAAGGCACATTGTCAGTCGCAGGCCGCTAGACGGGCTGCGCCCTCATCTCATAATTCGCATGGTCGATGCTGTTCGCCAACAGCCGTTCTGATGCAGGCAGCGGCGCTCCCCGCGGTTTTGCCGGCGAGCCCCACTGCGCTAGGAGCTGACAAGCCAGTTCAATCGCAGGCGCAATCTGAAAGCGCACCGGCGCGGTCAGAGGACCGCCCCAAGTCTCCAGGTCCAATGGCTGACAGCCGATGAGAGCGAGCTCTCGCGGGCGGCGGCCAAGAAAATCGGCCGCGCTCAAGACCTCCTGAAAACCGGTCTGATGCAGGCTCACTTTCTTGGCACCAGTAAACTTTGGCACTTCGCCATCTCGTACCAGCTCCAACTGCCCGGGCGGCAATCCATAGTCGATGGCATCGAACACGACCAGGCAATCGGCCTGTTCAAGAAAACTGACGAGGTAGAGTCCCTGGGTACCGCCATCGAGGACGGTGACATTATTATCGACGGCGTAGCGGCTATGAAACTCTTCGACCACTCGCACGCCGAAGCCCTCATCGGCCCACAGGATATTGCCGATGCCGAGCACGAGGATCCGTTTTTTGTCTTTCGGGTTGAGCATTCGCTTCCCGGTCAATCGCCAAACCCGCGCTCAGCCGATCTTTTGGAAAAGAAGCTGCGCCGCGATATGATGTATTCCCGGATCACCGCGTAGATGTGGACCAGCGCGAACATCACGATGACCCACAGGCCGAGATGATGCAAGGTGTGGACGTCCTGACTGTTCGGCCAGATTGAAAACACCCAGCCGAACACCTTGTACTGCCAGCTGTCAGTACCGGCACCTTGCCCATAAAGTGCAAACCCAGTGACGACCATGAACGTGATCGTCTGTGTAAACATGAAGAACATTGCGAGCTGAGCAAGGCGATCGTGCCCGGGGCGCCTGTCAGGATCCCCTGTAAGGAACGCATACCAGAGTATCTCCTGATACACCTCCCGCCAGAAGCACCCGCGCCAGAGCGGCACGCAAAAGATCTGGACGGCATGCGCATTTCCCATCAAGGCCCAGTAGATGCGCAGAAGAAAGCCAACGCTGGCCACATATCCCGCCGAGAAATGGGCAAAGCGGATATAGCCGAACAGGAAATTGCCGCTTGCCTCTCCCTTCATCGCTGGTGTGCCGGTCCCAATAAGGTAGCCGGTTAAACTTAGTACCAGAATGGCCGCCGCGTTAGCCCAATGCCACAGTCGCACCGGCGCATAAACGTAGGCGACGCCACCGCCAATGCTACGATCAGTCGGTGCAGCATCGTCGGCGGCGAGGAGCTTCCGAGCCCTATTCAGCATGGACCTAACGCACTTTGACTGAAGCCATTTCTTGGCCCTCAGGACTCATCACGTGGGTCGAGCAAGCCAAGCACGGGTCAAAGGAATGGATGGTGCGCAAGATCTCCAGGGGCCGCTGCGGATCGGCCATCGGGGTACCGATTAGCGAAGCTTCAAAAGCGCCAATATTGCCTTTGGAATCCCGAGGAGATCCGTTCCACGTCGTCGGAACGACACATTGATAATTGTCGATCTTAGCGTCCTTGATCTTGATCCAGTGGCCGAGTGCACCGCGAGGCGCCTCAGTGAACCCGTAACCCTTGGCCTCCTTACGCCAGCTTTCCGGGTCCCACCTGCTAACGTCGGCAGTTGCCGTATTGCCTGACCTGAGCTGGACTACGAGCTTATCCTGAAAATAACGCATCTGATGCGCCGCCCACTGGCATTCGAGCGCCCGCGCCGCTGTACGGCCAAGCGTCGAGAACAGCGCAGTCAGAGGGAGATTGAGCCCCTTCAGCAGTCTCTCGGCGGGATCCTTGAACTCGGCTTTGCCTTGCGCATAACCAATGATGTATCGCGCCAACGGCCCGACCTCGACGGCGTGGCCGCGCCAGCGCGGCGCTTTGATCCAGGAATACTTGCTGCCTTCGTCGAGTTCCTTGATATCTGTCTTGCTGCCCTTGAATTCTGGCCCAAGTTCAAAGCTCGGCTCGGTGATGCCGTCCCAGGGATGCAGCCCACCGCAATCGCTGGGGTATTTATACCATGAATGCGCGACGAATTCCTGGATCTGCTCGGGATCGCCATGGTCGATCGGCAGTATCTCCTTGAGATTGCCATTAAGAATGACCCCGCGCGGCAGCTTGAGACTTTTCGCAGAGCAGTCATTGGCGTTTTCGGGGATGTCGCCATAGGACATCACGCTTTTGCTCGAAAGACCACCGCCGTGGAGCCAGTCCTTATAGAACGAGCAGATTGCAGCAATGTCGGGTAGATAGACCTGCTCGACAAACTCGATCGAGCGGGCGACGATCGAGGACACGATATTCAGTCGTTCCATATTGATCGCGCCCACCGCACCGATTCCGTCGATGTTGATCGCGCAGGGTACGCCGCCGACCAGCCAGTTCGGATGCGGGTTCTTGCCACCATAGATAGCTTGGATCTTGACGATCTCCTTCTGGAAGTCGAGCGCTTCCATATAATGAGCTACCGCCATCAGGTTTGCTTCCGGTGGTAGCTTGTAGGCCGGATGCCCCCAATAGCCATTCTTGAACGGACCGAGTTGCCCTGACCCGAAGAATTTGTTGAGCCGGATCTGAAAATCTCTGAAATAGCCGGGGGATGACAGCGGCCAGGGCGAGATAGACTGCGCCAGTGCGGAGGTCGACTTGGGATCGGCGTTGAGCGCGGAAACCACGTCGACCCAATCCAACGCATGCAAGTGATAGAAATGTACGAGGTGATCATGCACGAGCAAGCACAACTGCATGATGTTACGGATCGAATTGGCATTCTCCGGAATCGTAATTCCTAGTGCATTTTCAACCGCGCGTACGGAGGCGAGCGCATGGGTGCCGGTGCAGACCCCGCAGATCCGCTCGGTGAACGCCCAGGCGTCGCGCGGATCGCGCCCGCGCAGGATGACTTCGATGCCACGCCACATCGTCCCGCTTGAGACCGCATTGCGGATTACATTGTCGGAATCGAGATTGGCTTCGACGCGCAGGTGGCCTTCGATCCGCGTCAGCGGATCGATGACGATTCGCCTGCCGGAACGATCGAGACTGAACCCATTCGGCGTCTGGACGGCCACCGTCGTGTCTCCTCAACTCGGTTTGCCTTTATCGGCCGCGCGATCCGGGTTGTGAGTCCACCGATTCACGGCGGTGACCGCCGCATGGGCAGCGACGGTTAGCCCGACCACGCCGGCAGCGGCCATGCCGATCTTGTCGGCGTTCTCCTCAATGCCGAACTGCTTGATGGTTGTAAGTCGGTCGTAAAATGACCCTTTGTCCCAGAAGCCGTCCTCGGAACAGCCGAGGCAGCCGTGGCCGGATTGAATGGGAAATGAAACGCCGCCGTTCCACCGAACGGCCGAACAGGCATTGTAGGTGGTTGGCCCCTTGCAGCCCATCTTGTACAGGCAATAGCCCTTGCGGGCGTACGTATCGTCCCACGCTTCGACGAATTGGCCAGCGTCGAAATGGGAACGCCGATAGCACTTGTCGTGAATGCGCTCGGAATAAAACATACTCGGACGTCCTTGGCGATCGAGCTCTGGAAGCTTTCCGAATGTGATGATGAAAGTCACGAGACCACTCATGATCTCTGCGATAGGAGGGCACCCGGGCACCTTGATGATGGGCTTGTTGGTGAGCACCTTATCGATTGGCGCCGCGCCAGTCGGATTGGGCTTGGCCGCTTGCACGCATCCCCAGGACGCACACGTGCCCCAAGCGATAACCGCCATGGCCTCTTCCGCCATCGACCTGAGCTTTTCAACGAACGGTTTGCCGCCGTCAATGCAGAACATGCCACCCTCCTTCAACGGTGGATTGCCTTCGACTGCGAGCACATACCTGCCTTTGTACTTGGCACGAGTTTCTTCCAGGATGGCCTCAGCCTGGTGTCCAGCCGCCGCCATGATCGTATCGTCGTAGTCGAGCGAAATCATCGACAGCAGCGCGTCTTTGATCAAGGGATGGCCCGAGCGGATAAAGCTTTCCGAGCAACAGGTACACTCGAGCCCGTGCAACCAGATGACGGGCACACGCGGCTTGGTTTCCAGGGCCTGGGCAATACTGCTTGCGGTGAGCGAACCAAGTCCCAAGCTCGCGGCCGTCACACTACAGAATTTGTGGAAACTACGGCGCGTGATACCCTGACGTCTGATCACGCTGTAGAACGTTTCCGTTGCATCAGCCATGAAACCTTCCAAGTGAGTAGTCGTGGCCGTTACGAATTGCTGGCGGTTTAGCAAGAACCAGGCCAGCGAAGCGAAACCCTTAAGACATCAAGCGACCGCTGAGATTTGCGAAATTGTGAACCTGGCCACCTGCCAGTAGCTTTGCCATGGATCTGTCATGCTAATGGTTCAGTTGCGGAGATGTGAGCACTTGAACAAATCAGCATGAAGATTCACCACTGCACGGAGACTAACCTACAATCGCGACACTCGTCAGCCCGATTGTCGAATAGAATTGGTGCAGTTGACGGTCACCGCAATGCGCGCTCCCAATCAGGCTTGCCGATTTCTGACCAACGAGGCGCTCAAGCTCTCATGATCGCGACTGCAGCCGTCCAAAAGCGGCCGTCGAGCGAGGAAGAGACGCCGCAATGGACCGAGCCGAGATGCGCGCCGCTGACGTTGCTTTGGGGGCTGGGTCGACTCGATCTGACTTTGGTAAAAGCGCCTCCTCGCACGTCATCGCTACGGCGCTGTGGGCAAGAGACGCGACGTTTAAAGTTATTATCTAGGAGCGTTCATCGCACAAGCCAATCGATGGCACGGCGCGACGTCTTGGCGCATCGCGACACCCACCCACTTGCAGGAGCTTCTTCGCGATAGCGGAGGCGATCGTGTCTTGAAGCATTGGTGCGATCCATCCGACGCGGATAGAAGGCAACGGCCCCTACATTCAGTCGACATCGATCCGTATTAGCAACACTGTCTGCTACCCAAAACGGATCATCGAACCTTTCGGGGGAAAGTGGATCATCGGATTATCGCGGCATAGACGATATATTGGACTTGTTCGCGGTAGTACTCCCCGGGCGCCGCGGTTCCGACCACCGCGATCAGACGCTCTTTTGGGTCGCAGAACAATTGTGTGCCGTAGGCCCCGGTCTAGGTGAACTCTCCTGGATTGCCTGGAACCGCCGAAAGCCCCCCGGCTAGCCGTACAGCCACTCCAAGCCCGAAGCCGAGGCCGGCACGGTGCGCTTCCACATTGGCGACTTTATTTTTGATCCCTGGCCCGAGGTGGTTGGAAATCATGTGGCGCACCGTCCTCGGACCAAGAATCCGCTGCCGATCGAGCTCCCCGCCGTTGAGCAGCATTTGTCCAAAGCGCACGTAGTCACCGACTGTCGCAAATGCGCATGCTCCCCCGCAGTCAAACTTCGTCTGGCTTTCGAGGAGTTCGATGTCTTGTGGCTTTCCCGTCAGGGGGTCCTCCGAAAATGGAACGCGCGAGGCGCTCGCGTTGCCATTCCGACAAATGGAAAGTGGCATCTTGCATTTTGATCGGCTTCCATAGATTGCGGGTGAGATAGCCGCCCAATCGCTGTTCGCTGACCTGTTCAATGACAGCTCCCAGCACATCGGCCGAGAAGCCGTATTCGAATTCCGTCCCCGGTTGGTGCGCTAGCGGCAGCTTGGTAATCGCTTCGATGAAAGTCTGCTTATCGCCCCTTCGGGGCGGGTCGGCGAAACCGGGATAGAGACGCGCCACTTGGTCTGAGCTGTCGGGCGCACCGTAGGTGAGTCCGGATGTGTGGCGATAAAGATCGTGGATGTAGATCGCAGAACTCTGCGTTTGACATTTCAATGAGCCGTCATGCTGTGGCACTGCCACCTTCATGTTTTCAAATTCCGGGTAGTAATCCGTAAGCTTGGCGTGTAGAGGAAGGCGACCTTCCTCCATAAGGATGAGCCCAGCAACGGCCACCATCGGTTTGGTCATAGAAGCAAGCGCGAAGATCGCATCGAGCCGCATGGGCTTCCTTTTACGGGGTCGAGTTGGCCGTACGCTTTGTAGTGAATCAGCTCGCCGTCTCTCGCGATTGCAATCACCGCGCCCGGCACGCGTTTGCTGCAATCTCGCCAGCGAAGAACTCGTCTAGCTTGGCAAGGCGCTGCTGAGAAACGCCGACCTCATCGGCCGCCGCTTCGGGCAGAGGCGCGGAGTGCACCGAATTGAGAGCGAATCCAGCGGCTGCCGTGGCGATAGCAAGCTTGTTCATTGTACCCTCGGAAGGATGGATGGGCCCAGTTTGCAAGACTGCCGCCCGCATTATCGGATGTCGGGCGGCAGTCCTAAGACGATTAGGTGCCCCTCCTGGCACCGTGTCTGTCGATGAGCGCCAAAGTGAAGATTGTCGCAAAGGCGAACATCACCATACCACCAGCAACCACACTTGCCTCACGCCAGCGCGACGCTTGGACGTAGTCTACGACGTAGGCCGACAACACCTTGGTGCGCCCAGGAATATTGCCGCCGATCATCATCACGACGCCGAATGTGCCGATCGTATGAGAAAAGCCAACCACGGCGGCTTTAACAAATTCCAATCGCGCCAGTGGCGCGGTGATGGCGATGAAGGCATACAACGGCGAAACGCGCCCGGTCGTCTCCAAGGGGAAATCGCCTATCGCAACAAAGGCGTTACGGATCGGCTGCACGACCAACGGCAGCGCCGAGAGGACCGATCCGTCCACGATTCCGGCGAAAGTAAAGGCCAGCGTGCGCTCCCCCCAGAAAGAGGCGAGAACGCCACCCGGTCCGTGGGGGCCGAGCAAAACGAGGACGCAAAAGCCGAGAGCCGTTGGCGGCAGCACCAGCGGCAGGGCGATCAACGTGGCCACCGCCTCGCCCGCAAAGGTCTTTGAGCGCGCTAGCCACCAAGCCAGGGGCACACCAATCAAGAGAAGGATCACGGTCGTCAAGCTGGCGAGCTCAATCGTGAGCGCAAGGGATTGCGAAATCTCTGCCCAAACCACATCCATCTGCGTCAGCCCGCCAGGGAGCGCGGGCCGACGTATCCTGACAGTGATGGCCTGCACGTGCGGCTCACGCAGCGCGGTGGCGCGAATCGCCAGTTGGTCGCGCGGCAGCTCGTGGCGGCCGCCAAATTCACGCGCTTCGTTTGTGCGAGCAAGAGCGGCATCGCAAGCCTCATCGACAACTCCTGTGGCAGCTCCGCTTCGGTTCATGCGACGGCGGCAACTTCTCATTTGTCATCAGCAATTCCTGTGCCGGGTGCGAACAGTGGCAGCTCTATGCTCAGCGAGAGAAATTCGCGTGGACGGCGACGTCACTTTGGAGTGGACCTAACACTCTGTTAGGTTTCCAGCACCTTTGTTTCCGAGCAGACAGCGACGGCCCTGCAACGAAGCGTTAGAAATTGTCAGCCGAAGAGATGCCTGTGTGGTTGGTCGACGGCTCGCCGCGCCAGTAGTGGAGCGGACCGCAGGAAGCCCGCCGTTTGGCAGCAACACGAACGGATAGCCGAGAACTCGTTGTAAGCTGCTTCTGCGACGGCGCAAAAGGCGCGAGGGGCCGCGAGCGAAGCCGGCCTCGTGACCGCCCTGGCCAATGCGGATCGTCAGCACAGGCCTGGAGACAAATGGCTTTTACGAACAATCTTGTTTTCCAAGCCGCGCTTCCATCCGGCAAATGCGTGCAATCCAAACTATCGATTTTACCGATGCCACGTGTTGTTGCATCGATCTCAGCACTGTGTGCATATCGATCACGCTAAGGCTCCCAGTCGAGACGTAACTCCGCCAATGTGCGCTACGCTGCAATTATTTTGTTCGACCTTGCGAATGTGGTCCGCGCTCGACTCAGCCAATGCCGCCCAGGCAGACGACTTGTCCACGACTAATCAATCGGCCGCAGTTTAGGCATCTGGTGCGTATCTTGCTTAACGAGAATGGACAACGTAACTACACGCCTGCCTTTGGAAGGACGCGCCGGCTCCCGGAACCGTCTTCAATCGGACACGGCTAAAATGATGAGTCTCGTATGACGCTGCCGCCTCTGAAGCGCGGCGGCTCACATTCGAGTATATTCGGGAAGGAAGCGTCATGACCACCATGGCAACTGCGGCGCCTGTACGCGCGTCGCAAGCTTGGTATAAGATACTCTACGTTCAGGTGCTGATCGCGATCTTTATGGGCGCCGTGGTCGGCTGCCTCTGGCCATCTCTAGCCACCAACGACTGGATTAAGGCTCTCGGTGACGGGTTCATCAAGCTGATCAAGATGGTGATCGCGCCGATTATTTTCTGCACCGTCACATCTGGTATTGCGCATATTCAGGATGCGAAGAAAGTTGGATCCGTCGGCCTCAAGGCGCTGTTCTATTTCGAGATCGTCTCCAGCTTTGCCTTGCTGTTGGGCCTTGTTATGGGCAATCTCGTCCAAATCGGCCATGGCCTTGCGGTCAAGCCGGATGCTGCGGCGGTCGCCAATTACGTCAAGCAGGCGGAAGCTTCGAAGACCGTCGACTTTTTTCTCAACATCATTCCCGATAGCGTGGTCGGCGCCTTCGCTCGCGGGGATGTTCTGCAGGTTCTCCTGTTCGCGATCCTTTTCGGCTTTTCTTTGATGGCTCTGGGAAAGCGTGGGGAGCGGCTGCGCGGCATGATTGACGACGTCGCGCACGCAGTGTTCGGCGTAATCGCTATTGTAATGAAAGCCGCCCCGGTCGGCGCCTTCGGCGCCATGGCGTTCACGGTCGGCAAGTTTGGGCCGGCAGCACTCGGTAATTTGATCGGCCTGATCGCGCTGTTTTACGCAACTGCCGCGCTGTTTGTTGTGGTGGTGCTCGGCCTGATCGCGCGCCTCGTCGGCTTTTCAATTTTCAAGTTCCTCCTCTATATCAAAGGCGAGATTCTGATCGTGCTCGGTACTTCGTCCTCCGAAAGCGCACTGCCGCAATTGATGGAGAAGCTCGAGCGGCTGGGCTGCTCCAAGACGGTCGTCGGACTGGTGGTGCCAACTGGCTATTCCTTCAACCTCGACGGCACCAACATCTATATGACACTTGCAACATTGTTCATTGCCCAGGCACTCGGCGTCGATCTCTCCTTTAACCAGCAGCTGACGATCTTGCTTGTGGCAATGCTAACGTCGAAGGGAGCAAGCGGCGTCACCGGCGCTGGCTTCATCACCCTCGCTGCGACATTGTCGGTGGTAAACCCAGCGCTTGTGCCGGGCATGGCAATCGTGTTTTCGATCGACAAGTTCATGAGCGAGGTGCGTGCCCTGACCAACATCATCGGCAATGGCATCGCGGCCGTGTTCGTATCCTGGTGGGAAGACGAGCTAGAGCACGGAACGCTGCAGGCTCGGCTCAACCAGCCCGCAGTTTCGACCACTATCGACCCTACAAGCACAATGAAGTAGGTCCCCGGATCTTAACCGCCACCAGCCGAACCCGAATTGAATGCAAGATTCACACTTCTTGTACTTCGAATCGGCCAGGCCAAGTTAAGGCAAGCCGGCACTTTCTCGTGCGCTCTCCAGTGCACAGCTCTTGCTCCCGCGTCGCGGCCAGGCAGCTCCCCCTGAAAAGCACGCGATCAAAGAAGTGCGGGCTTCTTCAGGGCGCCTCTTTGCCGGTCAAGGCTACCGTCCACCTGAATGCGGCGAGTCGCCCACGGCACCGTCGGCTCGGTGTCATGTCGGCGCTCGATCCCACCGAAACCAATTGGAGACGACCTCCGCAGCTAGGCTGATGGCCTAATCGCCAAGTAGCACTCGCGCAACTTGGCCTTCCTGTCTCAACATATGACGGTTGCGCTTTCCTCCGCAGGACCGACTGTGCCGGCGAGATGAGTGGTTCGCCCGCTTATTTCTGCTCGTCAGGCTCGAGCGACTGCCGTAAGGCCATCGTCAAGGGGAGCAAAGCAGACGTTTCAGCTTCGACTGCCGCACGGTCAGCGACCCCTCATCGAAAAGTTTAGGACAACTATACGTACGTTTATGATGCGTTTTTTCCCCGCACGTGCTGAGTTCGGCCGCAGGTGATCAATCTCGGACACGCTCGATCCAAGCGTCGAGGATTGCCCCATTTTTGCCTAGAATGCTATAGCTCTCCCGCCGGAGAACAGGCCGGACGGTCTCAAAATGTCTATCCAGATCAGCAGTCTTAAACGTTCAGCCCCTCAGTTGACCTTCGGCGGTATAACGCTAGCCGCTGTTACATTGAGTTGCGTATACCTTAATGCCCATTTCGCCGCGACGGCGTTCGCCTATTTGTTAGTAGTCTTGCTATTCTCGTTGATGGGCAGCTTCATCGCGTCATCCGCGCTTTGCATCATGGCAATCGCTGCTCTCGCATACTACTTTGCGCCGCCCGCGTTCAGCCTACAAATCGATGACCCCCGCGATCTTCCAGTGGTTGCCGCATTCTTTATTGTCTCGATCGTAGGAACGTACTTGATCGGAAAGCTCCGCCAGGAAAGAGAGGCTGCGCATGTGGCTGCGGTCAAGCTTCAGCGGAGTGCGGCGGATTTGGAGGATCGTGAAAAACGGTGGCGAGCAATCTTCGAGCACAATCCGGCCATGTACTTCATGGTCGATGAAGCCGGCACTATCCTTAACGTCAATACATTCGGCGCGACCCAACTCGGCTATGCTCCTGCAGAACTGATCGGCCACTCCGTGCTCTGCATATTTCTTGAGGAGGATCGCGCATTCGTTCACAAATGCATTCGGGCGTGCCTTGAGGATATTGGACAATCGCGCACGTGGGACGTCCAGAAAGTCAGGAAGGACGGCTCCGTATTGTGGGTACGTGAAAACGCCAAGGCCATGCTTTGGGCCGACGACCGGCCCATTGTCCTTATCGCCTGCGAAGATGTCACGGAGCGAAAGCAGACCGAACTTGCCCTGCAGCGGAGCGAAGCGCATTTGGCTCAAGCTCAGGAGTTGAGTCATACAGGCAGCTTCAGCTGGAACGCCACCTCCGGCGAGGCGTTCTGGTCAAAGGAGACATTTCGGATTTTCCAATTAGATCCTCAAACGACTCCCTCGCCGCAGCTTGTCGTTGATCGCACTCACCCAGATGATCGGGCTTCGGTTAAACAGGTTATCGATGGAGCGATGCGGGATTTGAGCGATTTCGAGCACGAGTATCGATTGCTGCTACCAGACGGCTCTGTGAAGCACATCCATGCGAAGGCACGACTCACGAGAACCGCTTCTGGTGAAATCGAGTTTGTCGGGGCAGCTACCGATATTACAGCAGCGAGGAGAGCAGAACAGCAGTTGCGTCGCAGTGAGGCCTATCTGGCCGAGGCCCAGCATCTCACCCACACAGGCAGCTGGTCCTGGGACGTCCATGGTCTAGATTTCGTGTATCGCTCCGCGGAAGTTGATCGACTGTTTGGCTTTAACCCACAAGAGCCGGTATCGATAGAGACCATTCGCTCGCGCATCCATCCGGAAGACTTGCCGCGGTTACAGGAGGTGCAGCGCCAGGCGAGAGAAAAGGAGCAGGAGCGGTTCGAATATGACTTCCGTGTTCTTCTGCCAGATGGCGGGATAAGGCGCATACACTCCGTTGCGCATGTTGTCGTCGCTAGCGATGGTAAGGTCAGCGAGCTGATTGGAACACATATGGATGTCACCGATCAACACGCAGCTAGGGAACGCCTGGAAAACACACTTGTCGCGCTGCGCGAAAGCGAACAGCGCTTTCGCGACTACGCCGAAACAGCTTCCGACTGGCTCTGGGAGACCGGTCCAGATCATCGGGTCACTCGCTTATCCGAGCACACCAGCACTGCAGGAATTTTGGCCACAGGATTGATAGACCTGCCTCGCTGGGAGATTGCGTGCGACGTCGAAGACGAGCCCGAAAAGTGGCGGCAACATCGGGCGACGTTGCAGGCGCATCAGCCGTTTCGGGATCTCGTCTACCGCACAGTGAATAGGATGGGATCTCCGATCTACGTCCGCTCGAGTGGCAAACCTTTCTTCGACGGAAACGGCAATTTTCTGGGCTACCGTGGCGTCAGCACTGACATCACAGCCATTATTCGCGCCGATCAGGCCGAACAAGACCTGCGAAAGGCACAGGCGGAGCTTGCCCATGTGACGCGTGTAACGACGTTAGGAGAACTGACAACCTCCATCGCCCACGAGATAAACCAGCCACTCGCCGCTATTCTCACGAACGCCGATGCGTGCCTCGGATGGATGGCTCGCGAAGCTCCTGATCTTGCCGAAGCGCGCTCTTCAGTGGAATGGATCATCGAAGACGCGATCCGGGCAAGCGAGGTGATCCGTAGTGTTCGCGCACTCGCGAAGAAAGGCGAGATTGAGATGGTGCCGCTAGACATTAATGATGTCGTCAGGGACGTCATTGCGCTGGTAACACGAGAGCTGGTGAGCCACCGGGTGACGTTGCGAACCGAGTTGACGGCCGTGCTGCCTAGGATCCTCGGTGATCGAATTCAGCTACAACAGGTGATCATCAATCTGGTGATGAACGGAATCGAGGCGATGGACGCAATTACAGACCGGCCGCGCGAACTTCTGATTCAATCATCCAAGGACGATCTGGGGCGCGTGCAGCTTGCCGTAGCCGATTGCGGCGTCGGGATCGCTGAGAAGGACGCTGACCACGTCTTGGATCCCTTCTTCACCACCAAGTCGAGCGGCCTTGGAATGGGACTTTCGATCTGCCGTTCTATCGTGGAAGCTCACGGAGGGCGGCTATCGTTTCTTCAGAAAGATGAACCGGGCGCGACCTTCCAGTTTGTCCTGCCCGTGCATAAGGAGGCCATCCAGTGACAGTACCATTTGACTCGCCAGGTCAGGGTAGCAGTGCCGAGGCCTCGAGGAAGGCGATCGTCTTTGTCGTAGAAGATGACATCTCCGTGCGCCGCTCGCTTATTAACCTCTTTAAACAGGTAGGATTGGAGGTCGTTGCGTTCGGATCGGCCCGGGAAATGCTGCAGAGCACAATTCCGGACGTCCCAAGCTGCCTAGTTCTTGATGTCCGGCTGCCAGGCCTGAGCGGCCTTGACTACCAGACCGAGCTGGCCAGGTTGAACATACACATCCCGATCATTTTCATCACCGGTCATGGCGACATTCCCATGACCGTCAGGGCCATGAAGGGAGGTGCGGTCGATTTTCTCAGCAAGCCCTTCCGCGATCAGGAACTGCTTGATGCCGTGGTTGCGGCGACCGAACGCGATCGCAAAAGACGGGAAGCTCAGCGAACCGTCGCGAACCTGCAGTCTTTATTTGAGACCTTAAGCCCGCGAGAGCAGGGGGTGATGAAACTGGTCACGGCCGGCCTGATGAACAAGCAGGTAGCCGCCGAACTTGGGCTCGCCGAGATTACCGTCAAGATCTACCGGGGTCACGTAATGAAAAAGATGCGTGCCCGTTCGCTCGCCGAGCTGATCAGAATGAGCGAGACGCTGGGGCTTCGTGCAAATCGTCCTGAACAAACGCAAGTATGATTTTACAGCTTCATCTCTCCAGCCCATCTTTCGCCGAAGGTGGCTAGTGCTTTGGCAGCCGCTATTCCCGCGCCAGGAGGGCTCATCTTGTCCACGCCTTTGATTTCCGTCGTTGACGACGACGCCTCAGTCCGTGCGGCGACAGGGAACCTCTTAAAATCGCGTGGCTACCTCGTGCAGATATTTGCTTCGGCCGAGGCGCTCCTGCAGTCGCCGCAATTGAACGAGATATCCTGTGTCATTACCGATGTGCAGATGTCGACGATGAGCGGGCTGGAGCTGCTGGAACAGATGCGGACGCGTGGTTACGAAGCACCTTTCATTTTCATTACCGCTTTTCCCAGCGAGCGTGTGCGCACGTCAGCCCTGGACGCGGGAGCAATTGGCTTCCTCGCCAAACCATTTGGCGGACAAGAGTTACTTAAGTGCCTCGACAGCGCACTGAAGGCACCTGGCGCCCGGGGCGATATCTGATTCCAACCTGCAGCTTGAGTTCATGTCCGATGACCTTGCCCCCAGATTTTATCCAGTTCTGAGTTCGCTCAAGCCATTGGATTTGCCCAGTTGGGCGGTGGTAGCGACGGGAGCTGGCGCGGAGCCATCGGCATAGCGCAGCGCCAGATCCCGGCGCGGGTGGCAGGTAAAGGCGAACTCGGAGGGTGTCTTCCATCCGAGCTGTGAGTGCGGTCGTGTGTAGTTATAATCGGCGCGCCAGCATCCGAGCGCGACGCGGGTTTGAGCCAGCGACGTGAACAGCGTCTCGTTCAGCAATTCATCCCGGAGCCGACCGTTGAAGCTTTCGATGAAGCCATTCTGCATGGGTTTGCCCGGAGCGATATAATGCCAGGCGACGCGGCTCCGATCGGCCCAGGTCAGGATGGCGTTGCTGGTAAGTTCGGTGCCGTTGTCGCTGACCACCATCTTTGGCTTGCCGCGCTCCATGACCAGCCGATCCAACTCCCGCGCCACCCGGGCCCCGGAGAGCGAGGTATCGGCCACCAGCGCCAAGCACTCGCGGGTACAGTCATCGACCACGGTCAAGATGCGGAAGCGGCGGCCATCCGTGAGCTGATCGGAGACGAAGTCCAGTGACCAGCGGTCGTTCGGTGCCATCGGCACCGTCATCGGCGCCCGAGTCCCGATCGCCCGCTTGCGGCCGGCACGGCGGCGCACCACCAACTTCTCTTCCCGGTACAGCCGGAATAGCTTCTTGTGGTTGATCGCAAAGCCCTCCCGCTTGAGCAGAACATGCAGGCGCCGATAGCCGAAGCGGCGGCGCTCCTGGGCGATCGCCTTCATGCGCTGGCGAACGCCGGCATCATCCGCTCGGGTCGTCCGATATCTCATGGTCATGCGGCAGCAGCCGATGGCTTTACACGCCCGCCGTTCGCTCATCCCGTGGGCATCCACGAGATGCGCGACAGCCTTCCGCTTGGCCGCGGGCGTCACCACTTCTTTCCCAAAAGGTCCTTCAACGCCGCATTGTCCAGCATGGCGTCAGCCAGGAGCCGCTTCAGCTTCGTGTTCTCGTCCTCCAGCGTCCTCAGCCGCTTGGCCTCGGAGACGTCCATCCCGCCGTACTTGGCCTTCCATTTGTAGATGCTGGCGTCGCTCACGCCGTGCTTGCGGCATAGATCGGCGACCGACACCCCGGCCTCGTGCTCCTTCAAGATCCCGATAATCTGCTCTTCCGTAAAGCGGCTACGCTTCATGCTCTGGTCCTCGTCGTGGGCCAGAACGAACTTCAAACTGGATTAAGCCCCGGGGGCAAGGTCACCGATCTAAACGCTCGTGGGCGACAATCACGCCACCTTGCAACGTCTTCGCAGTCCGAACCCGGGCTTACTGTAAATATGCTAGCGGCCAGCAATTTCTTGCCCGTCCACGCTTTACGGATATGGGAGGCTGCAGAACAGACTATCCTGCGAGAGATGCTGGCACGCCAACTCGACTGATTCCACGCCAACGCTCATCGTAACGCTGACCCAGAGCCGTCGTTGCGCTAAAGCACTTCTTAGCTCCATCTGGAGCGAGGCTATATATTCCATTGCAGAGTGCCGAGATGGCCCGGCAAGCACGAGATTGGCTGTGCAGCCCCACGGCGGTGACGATGACAATGGAGCTTCGCTCAGCAGCGGCCCATGTATTGGGTATCCCTCTTCTGGTGAGAGCGTTCTGCACTATGCTCGTGCTCACCGCATCGTTACGTCCGTTGACGCTTGCGGGGCCCGGCTTGTCCGTTGGGCGGCCGCTTCGCTGTACATTGTTGCGACTGACTATCGTCAGGCGCCCACGCCATTATTTCTTCGCAAGCTTCATCTGCGGAAGAGTTGTGGTCCCAGCCGTCCAACGTGCTGGCGCCACACGTGCCGGCCCCTCGGCCGGCCCCGGGGTCACAACAGGTCGTCGCCGCAGGCGAGCATTCTCAGCAATAGGCTTGTACAAGAAGCCCTACTTCCCAGGCGCGACAATCAGCAACTGCTAAGCCAAAGGAGAACTGAGGAGAGAGCATTCTGAGTCAAACGAGGAACTCTGAGCTAAACGCCGACGCCGCCGCAGAGAAGTGCGGAGCAGGCTAGATCGATTTCTTCCACGAGGCCAAATGCCGGTAATTCCATGGTCACATGAAATCATCCTCATAATCGTATGTTGAAGCACTCGCTGGCATCTCGACTTTACGGTCTTGGCTGTCGTCAGCTTTGCGAAGATACCGCGAAGCGGTGCCTTCTCGCTGCCACTTGCCGTCGCCATTCCTCACCCACTTGTCTGACTTCACTGGGTCGAGAACCATGTTATCGGCGTCAACCTCAACGAACCCCATCTTTGCAGCACGGGCTCTTGCCTCCGGATTAGCCGGACGCAAATTCAGCAGTGGCCGTTCACCGGCCATTCCAAGTTGATGCTCGAGCAGAATATCGCCGGCGTTCTCGACAAGCGGATGAACGACCTGGAGATCTACAGTTCCGGTCGTCCCAGGTCGCCCGGGAAACAGCTCCTGCCACTTTTCCACGTCGAAATTCGTCATGCTGTCGCCCCCTTCCATTCGAAGAAGACCGACACTCTTGTTTCCTAATTGATAGCTGAAGTATCGCGCATTTACAGAATCTTGAGTTGTTCCATACTCCTCAGCAACCTCTGCAGTTCGCGCCGCTTTCTGAGAGACGAAGTCCGAATATTCTTGTGGGTTATCGGCGATTTTCCTGATTTCGTCGCTGTGATAGCCCTCTGCTGCTTTTCTGAACGACCTCTTATCGATCTCTACGACAGGCGGGCTTGAATCAAGCCAATAGGGCCGTGCTGCCGAAGACGAAGTGCCGCTGGAGTTTGGCGGGGCTAAGCGCAGTTGCCGAAACGCATCCGCGAAAGTGTCTGCGTCGTTTTGCTCATCAGCCTCGTCAAGGGGAGAGGATGTGAAATAGGACGAGCCATTGATCCGATTATACATGGCAATTGGTACTCCGGTCAGACATGCAGTTTCCACGTCTAGTTCAGGCTTGCTAGGCCATGCGGCGCAGATAGGGACTCGGGCTTACCAAAACCTGACGTGATGCTGCTGGCCGCCCTCACGTTAGCGGACACAGGACCTGCTTCTAATGGAACGGCGGCGCGCTCGCCCATTGCCATTCACTAGGTCGGATGAGAAGCGAGCAGTGCGAGGATCCGCCTCCGTTGGGAACGGTCGATTGACCATTCACCTGCGGACGCCAATCAGATCCTTCCCATAGATCGCGATACTATGCAGAACGGCATTGTAGAGCGCGTGCTTCATGACGACTGCATCGCGACCGTTCAATCCCAGCATACGGCTTGGAGCATCATTAGGCCAACAAGCCTGGAACTCTTGGCATCCTGTGGCGGATTGCAATGCCTCCTGAACGGCTTCGCCAGCACATTGCAAGCCCAGAGGCATCCCGCGCCGCGGCTAGGGTGACCAATCCTACTACACCAAGGCGGGCTGACGGTAGTATCGGTTGAGGTTGCACGACCGCACGGCGGCTACCAGCGACTTCGGATTGGGAACTCGTCGAGATCCATCTCGATACCAACACTGCAGCCTCATTCCACAGTGACCGATTTTGCGAGATTACGCGGCTGATCGACGTCCGCGCCGCTTACGACGCCAGTATGGTAAGCCAAGAGCTGGACCGGAATGGCATAGACCATCGGCGTAAAGCTTGCGACCATTGTCGGCAGAACGATGGTCACGAGCGTGTCCACCGTCGCTTCCGAAGCGCCCTTCGCATCGGTGATCAGGATGATCTTGCCGCCCCGAGCCGCCACTTCTTGCATGTTCGAAATGGTCTTCTCGAAAACGCCGTCGTAAGGTGCGATCACCACCACAGGCATAGCCTCATCGACGAGTGCGATCGGCCCGTGCTTGAGCTCGCCGGCGGCATAACCTTCTGAGTGGATATAGGAAATTTCCTTCAGCTTGAGCGCGCCCTCCAACGCCAGAGGCGCCGATGTGCCACGACCGAGGTAGAGTGCGGCCCTAGCGGCGGCGATATAGCGCGCGAGCTTCTCAATCTGCGGCTCGACCAACAAGGCCGCAGCAATCAACCGCGGCATCTCGATGAGCTCTTGCACGAGCTTCGATTCATCGATTTCAGACAGCTTGCCTCGCTCTCTCCCTGCTGCGATGGCAAGCACCGCCAGTACCATCAGCTGGCAGAGGAATGCCTTGGTGGAAGCGACGCCGATTTCTGCCCCCGCCAGCGTCGGCAGAACGGATTCGCTCTCGCGCGCAATCGTCGACGTCGGGACATTAACGACAGATATCGTGTGCAGGCCCTGGCCCTTGGCGTATCGCAACGCAGCTAGTGTGTCGGCCGTCTCGCCCGATTGCGAGATGACGATCGCGAGATCGCCCCGGCGCAGAGGCGCCTCCCGGTAGCGGAACTCAGAGGCTACATCTATCTCGACAGACAAACGCGCCAGCCGCTCGAACCAGTATTTCGCGATGTGGCCAGCGTAGCTTGCCGTGCCGCACGCAGTAATTGAAATGCGCTCAATGGAATTGAAGTCGAACGGCAACGCGACCGGCAGCGCTACCCGTTTGGCCGCCACATCGAGATAATGCGCCAATGTCTTGCCGACAACTGTCGGCTGCTCGTGAATTTCCTTAGCCATGAAGTGGCGATAATTCGCCTTGTCCGCAAGGAGAGACGATACATCAGACTTTGATGTTTCTCGTGGGACGACAGAGCCGTCTGTACCATAGATCACGCACGTCGCGCGTGTAAGCACGGCCCAGTCACCGTCCTCAAGATAAGTAATAGTATCGGTCAAAGGCGCGAGCGCGAGCGCATCAGATCCTAAGTACACTTCACCGTTACCATGTCCGATCGCAAGGGGCGACCCTTTGCACGCACCGATCAAAAGGTCGTCGTGCCCCTTGAAAAGGAATGCCAACGCGAAGGCACCGCGCAAGCGCGGCAACGACGCCTGCACCGCATCCTGCGGTGAGTAGCCATTTTTGAGGTAGAATTCGACGAGATGCACCACAACCTCGGTGTCCGTCTCTGAGTAAAACTCGGCTCCATTTCGTTCCAGCTCCGCTCGCAGCTCGCGGAAATTCTCAATGATCCCGTTATGCACGACCGCGACATTATCCGTCGCATGCGGATGAGCATTGCTCTCGGTCGGCTTTCCATGAGTCGCCCAGCGGGTGTGACCGATGCCGCTTTGACCTGCAGGGGGACTGTAGCTCAACTGCTCCTCAAGGTTTCTCAGCTTACCTTGAGCGCGGCGGCGCTCGATACGGAGACCTTCGAGAGTCGCGAGACCCGCTGAGTCGTAGCCTCGATATTCCAGTCGCCTGAGCGACGCGACCAACTGCCCAACGACCGGACCACGTCCCAAAATGCCAATAATTCCACACATATTTATCCATGCAGCCCAAGTTCGAGGAGTCCGGCGTCCGCGCTATAGGAGCCCCGTGATAGAACTCGCTTGCCCGATAACAACGGGCTTCAAGTTCGGAATCTTCCGCGGCCGTCTTTATCGCATCCCCGTTCGCCCGCGTGATTTAGATCTCTTTCAGCCATCATTGTTCGTCGGCTTCATTCCACCCTTTAGCTAGCTAGTCGAATGACGCTGCGACGGGATCGCCAACGCCGTGACCGCCTGGACGAGAGCCAAACGTGCAGTAGCGCCTGCACGGCAACGTCCAGCTTGGCACAAACAGCCTCACCCTTACTGATGAGCCACCTCACGACTCTCACTTCTAAGTCTCCAAAAAGAAATGAGCAGCGATACTGGCCTACCGGATGAAGTTGATGCGGCAACAACTGCGTCGATGCTCAGGATCGACTCCTCGATAGGGGTCACGTTTCGTCTCGGCTTCTCTCCATTTCAGGCAGAAAAAAGAACGCTGCCCACATCCTCTACATGGTCTGCTGGTGATATACCTGCGCAGCAGCTCTAGCTTGAATTGTCCAGTTCTCCCGGGAACAAATTTCCGGCGCGGGCTTTAAGAGACTTGTCATACTCGGACTGAGGCAACTTACGTTCGGTCAAGATTAAAAGATCGGCGTCGAAGCTCCATTGTACTAACGTAAACTTTCGATATCGAAACGTTCGACGGTCTATACCAACGTTTGCCAGTCCCTTTGTCTTGCATCGGCTGTGCATCGCCTACTGCAAACCAGCTATTAGGGAACGGCGTGGATTATAATTTTATGCCGACGATAAGACGGGTTCTTCTATTCGGAAGCCGCAACCCCGCCGCTCCTCTGCGCCCCGATGAGAGCGCGCGGATCCATACATGCTCGTCAGGATCGATGAGGCTCACAGATGGACGGCATCTGTCTCGTTGGCGACATAGGCAGGCGGCAAGCGCGCCCGGGCGGGCGTACCGGCGCTTACAATTCATCTCACCTGCCTCGGATCATCGCCGTTGCGACGTCGCCTGACTTTCATCTCTGAAGATCGATGTGTTGGCATAAAACAGTCCACTTATAAATCAATGTATATGGTGTGTATTCCTACGCGATGTGTATGACAGGGGCTAACGATCGCGCTCCTTGAGTTGACGGTGGAGCGCGCGTGCGCATCTCGAATTTTCGGGAAGCGGCTTCGCAATGGTTCTCAGAGCGAACTCTTTCCGTCGCAACTAAGCGAGATCATGGTGGCTCACAATTCTAAACGGCGCGTTGCGCTGATCACCGGCGTCACCGGGCAGGATGGCGCATATCTCGCCCAGCATTTGCTCGGTCTCGGCTACACCGTGCATGGGATCAAGCGCCGGTCGTCCTCCTTCAACACAGCGCGCGTCGATCATCTCTACAAGGACCGGCACGCCGGTGATGTGCCATTCCTAATGCACTATGGGGACATGACGGATTCGTCCAACCTGATCCGGCTCGTGCAGCAAATTCGGCCGACCGAGATCTATAACCTGGCCGCACAGAGCCACGTCCAGGTCAGTTTCGAGAGCCCGGAATACACCGCCAATGCCGACGCGATCGGTGTGCTGCGCCTGTTGGAAGCTATCCGCATCCTCGGCATGGAAAAGGAGACGCGCTTCTACCAAGCCTCGACCTCCGAGCTTTACGGCCTCGTGCAAGAGGTGCCGCAGAAGGAAACCACGCCATTTTACCCGCGTTCGCCCTATGGCGTCGCCAAGCTCTATGGCTACTGGATCACGGTGAACTACCGTGAGGCGTACGGTATGTTCGCGAGCAACGGCATCCTGTTCAACCACGAGAGTCCGATCCGCGGCGAGACTTTCGTGACCCGCAAGATCACCCGCGCCGTCGCCGGCATCGAGGTCGGCCTCGAGAACAAGCTCTATCTGGGAAATCTCGACGCCAAGCGCGACTGGGGCCATGCCGGCGACTACGTCGAAGGCATGCACAGGGTCCTGCAGGTCGACGAACCCGGAGACTTCGTGCTTGCGACCGGCCAGACGCGGTCCGTCCGCGAGTTCGTCGAGCTAGCGTTTGCCGAGGTCGGGCGCAGAATCGAATGGCGGGGCAAGGGCGCCGAGGAGATCGGCGTCGATAAGGCTTCTGGCAAGACCCTGGTACAGGTCGATCCGACCTATTTCCGTCCGACCGAGGTCGATCTCCTGATCGGGGACGCCAGCAAGGCGCGCGCGAAACTCGGCTGGACGCCGAAAACGTCGTTCTCGCAAATGGTGAAGGAAATGGTCGCCAGCGATCTCGTCCAAGCCAGACAGGACGCAGCAAATGGCAAGCGCGGCTTTTGAGCTGAAAGGCAAGACGGTTTTCGTCGGCGGCCATCGCGGCATGGTCGGCTCGGCGCTGATGCGCCGGCTCGCACGCGAGCAGGTCGATCTCTTGACGGTGTCGCGAAGCGAGGTTGACCTGCGTGACCAGGCCGCGGTGACTGCCTGGTTTGCAGCGAAGAGGCCGCAGGCCGTGTTCCTGGCCGCTGCCAAGGTCGGCGGCATCGTCGCAAACAACACGCTGCGCGCCGAGTTTCTCCACGACAACCTCGCAATATCGAGCAACGTGATCCAGGCGGCCCATGCCAACAGATGCGAGAAGCTGATGTTCTTCGGCTCCTCCTGCATCTATCCACGCCTGGCGCCGCAGCCGCTGCGAGAGGATTCGATGCTGACCGGCCCGCTGGAGCCGACCAACGAGCCCTATGCCATCGCCAAGATCGCGGGCATCAAGTTGGCCGAGGCCTATCGCAGCCAGTACGGCGCCGATTTCATCAGCGTGATGCCGACCAATCTATACGGCCCCGGCGACAATTATCACCCGGAATACAGCCACGTCATGGCCGCGCTGATCCGCCGCTTCCACGAGGCCAAGATTGCGGGCGGCAGCAACGTCGTGGTGTGGGGTACCGGCAAGCCGCGCCGCGAATTTCTCTACGTCGACGATCTCGCTGACGCCTGCATCCATTTGATGAAGACCTATTCCTCGCCAGAACCGGTCAATATCGGCACCGGCGAGGACATCAGCATCGCCGAGTTATCACTCATGGTTGCGGCCGCCGTCGGCTTTCGCGGTGAGATCAGCTTCGACACGTCGCGCCCAGACGGAACGCCGCGCAAGCTGCTCGATGTCAGTCGGCTGTCCGGGCTCGGCTGGCGCGCCACCACCTCGCTCAAGGAGGGCATTCAGCTGGCATACCGCGCGTTTCGCGCTGAGAGCGATCAACGGCACAAGTGTGATCGGCTTGTTCACGAAAAGGAAGCCTGCATCACGGATCAGAGCAACCCCACCAACGATCCGAATGGCAGGCCGAGCCATTCGCGATGATTGGTAGGTCCACCTTTTTATCAAGAGAGCACCAATTGTCTTTTGCCCCCTCCGCGACGTCGAGCTTGGTTCCGAAGCCGTGAATAACCGGCGCCGTTACGCCTGAGCAGCCAGCAGCGGACCACCGAAGTGTTCTTCGCCGAGCAGATGAGGCGCCCTGCTCCCGAAGATCTCGATGTCCCAGGAAACGTAAAACGGTCCTAGGCTCCTTCGCGCGCCACACGGAGCAAACCCAGATTGATTTGATGGGTCATTGCCTGGCCATCTCGGCGTGAGCAGCGCCGGTGAGGTCGAGCTTGGCGAGGTTCGCGCAGTCGGCGCTCGCGTCGTCACGGTGATCGGACGCGATCGCGACATAGAGCGCAGGAAGCACGAATAGCGTGATCAGAGTGCCAACAGACATGCCGGCGGCGAGGACGAGCCCGATCGAGAAGCGGCTCGCCGCGCCAGCTCCCGTTGCAGTCAACAAGGGCATGAAGCCCGTGACCATCGCCGCCGTGGTCATCAATATTGGGCGCAATCGGACCCGCGCCGCCATCTCTATAGCCGAGCGACGGTCAACTCTCTCCTTGAGCTGCAGCTCATTGGCGAACTCAACCATTAGGATGCCGTGCTTAGAAATCAACCCGACAAGTGTCAACAGTCCAACCTGGGTGTAGATGTTCATGGTCACCCAGCCAAAGAATGGCGGAATCAACGCGCCGACCATTGCCATCGGCACGCTGATCATGATGATGAGCGGATCGCGCAGACTTTCGAACTGCGCCGAAAGCACCAAGAATATGATGATGAGTGCAAATGCAAATGTAATGGCCAGTTGATTACCCTCTTGCACATACTGGCGCGCGTCGGCCAGGAAGTCGTGGCTGAAGCCTGCGGGCAGTTTCTTCGCCTCGGCTTCCAGGAAATCCACAGCCTGTTCGATCGTGACGCCGGGCATCGGCACTGCCTGAAAAGTCGCGCAGTTGAGCTGATTGTAGTGGGTGAGCGCGTTCGGATCGGTGGCGGTCTCGATGGAGACTACGGTAGACAACGGAAGCATTGAGCCTGTCGCGGTCTTTACGTAATAACTCCCGATTGCTTGCGGCACCAGGCGTTCCCCTCGGGGAACCTGCGGGATCACCTGGTAAGAGCGGCCCTGCAAATTGAAGCGGTTGACGTAGTTTCCCCCAAGTAAGGTGGCAAGCGCATTGCCGATAGTCTGCATGGTGATGCCAAGCTCGTTAGCCTTGGATCGATCAACCTTGATTCGTACCACCGGCTGGTTGAACTCGAGGTCGGAGTCGCTCACCATGAACAGCCCGCTCTTTCGCGCGGCATCCTTCAGCTTTGACATCTGCTCGTAGATGGATTGGAAGCCAAGGGTCGAATTGATCACCATCTGCACTGGTAGCCCGTCCGAACCGCCCGGAAGCGGAGGCAAGCTAAAGGCAAACGCGTTGATGCCTTCGATTTTTGACAGCTCGGCCTGGACAAGGGACTTTAGTACAATCGATGATCGCGTGCGGTCGTCCCACGGCTTGAGCAACATGCCCGCCAGGCCACTCTGCTGGCCGCTAACGCCATTGAGCACGAAGCTCAAGTCAGTCTCTGGAAATT
The DNA here is from genome assembly GCF_044909005.1 of Bradyrhizobium sp. USDA 223. Lineage (NCBI taxonomy): Bacteria > Pseudomonadati > Pseudomonadota > Alphaproteobacteria > Hyphomicrobiales > Nitrobacteraceae > Bradyrhizobium > Bradyrhizobium sp. USDA 223. The sequence continues at coordinate 56,195 of NZ_JBIYDR010000001.1, read as the reverse complement.
TCTGTAACGCGTTTTCGAGCTTGTTGCCGTAATAGTCGAGGTAGTCGATATTTGCGTATTTCGGCGCCTTCATTAAAGCGAATACGATCCCTTGATCCTCCTCGGGGGCGAGTTCTTTGGAAGTGTGCATATAGAGAAAGCCGACGAGGCCCAGCATGGTTACCGCAAACAGCCCCGTAACCGGTCGATAGTCAAGCGAGCGATCGAGCTTGCGGCCGTACCACTGTGTCATGGCGCCGAACCCACGGTTCACAAATCTTGCAAACCGTCCCCCCTCGGCGCTCTTCAGGAGGAGCGAGCACATCATCGGCGATAGCGTCAAAGCGATCACGCCCGAAACGATCACCGCTCCCGCTAGCGTAAACGCGAACTCGCGGAACAGCGCACCGGTGAGCCCGCCCAGAAATCCGATTGGGGCATATACCGCAGCCAAAGTAATCGTCATGGAGACAACGGGGCCGACGATCTCGCGCGCGCCCGCTGTGGCAGCCTTTAGGGGCGTCGCACCTTCTTCTAAATGGCGATGAATGTTCTCCACCACCACTATCGCGTCGTCGACCACGAGACCGATAGCCAGAACCATTGCAAGGAGGGTCAAGAGATTGAATGAAAACCCCAGCACCAGCATCATGCTGCAGACACCAACGAGCGACAACGGAATAGTGACGACAGGAATGATGACCGAGCGCAGCGAGGCCAGGAACAGGAAGATCACGACCACAACGACCACGACGGCCTCAATGAGCGTCTTCTCAACTTCATCGATCGATGATTGAATAAATTTGGTGGAGTCGTAGGCTACTTTCATCCTCAGTGAAGGCGGCAGGTTACGCTCGATTTCTGGAAACAGCCCTCGAACGCCTCGCGCTATGTTTAGAGGATTGCCTTGCGGGCTCGCCTGCACGCCGACAAAGACCGCGTGCTCGCCGTTCATCGCGACACTAATGTCAGTAGTCTGCGCGGCAAGCTCCACTACCGCAATGTCCTCCATGCGCACAAAGCCACCGTCATTGGCCTTCACGATCATGCGCTTGAAATCTTCGACACTCCGCAGATCCGTATTTGCCGTGACATCGGAGATAGTGAAATAGCCCTTGGTCTGGCCCGCCGCGGCCTGGAAGTTGTTGGCGGCGATTGCAGCCGAAACCTCAGCCGGCGACACGCCGTGCCCAGCCATTTTCGCAGTATCGAGCCATAGCCGCATCGCAAAACTCTGGCCGCCCAGAATGTCTGCCGCTGCAACGCCGTCGACCGTCGAGATAACCGGTTGCACGACGCGTGAGAGATAGTCGGAGATCGCACTTGCCGCCAGTTCCTCGCTGGAGAAGGCGATGTACATGACAGCAGTCTTCTGACCCGTCGACTTCGTGACGACTGGATCGTTTGATTCCTTCGGGATCAGGTATTTGACTGAGTTGACCTTGGAGAGCACCTCCGTGAGCGCTTCGTTGGGATCGAAATTGAGCTTAATGTAGACTTTGATGGTCGAAGTACCAAGCACAGACGAGGAACTAATGTAGTCAACGCCCTCGGCGGACGCGACTGCCTGCTCCAGGGGAGAGGTGATGAACCCCTGGATCATGTCGGCGGAAGCGCCAGGATAGGAAGTCGTGATATTGACAACCGTATTAGATAGCTTGGGATATTGCCGGATCGGCAGTACGGTGGCCGCGCGCAAGCCGATCAGCAAAATCAAAGAACTGACGACGATAGACAATACCGGACGTTTGATGAAAAGCTCGGTAAATGCCATATCGACCTATGTTTTCAAGAGTGGGATGCAAATTCGCCGCAACTTATAAAGCGGCAATGATCACCGATGCTGCGGCTGTGCTAGAGCCTCCGGTATGAGGGACGCGCCATCGGCTACTCTAAGAGCTCACGTGCTCGCGGATGCGGACGCCCTATCCTTCTCTTCCATGTTCGTCACTCGAGTGAATGTTGCTCCGCTGCTCTGATGGCTGATCCCCGTCTCGATGATGGGCACCTGCTATAAAGCCTCTGTCTTCTTAAGTGCAATCGGCCGAAGGTCCGAACTCTAGATGTTCGTCGCAACACCTGATCGGAACTCAACGAATTATAGCAAGGCAGCAGCTCAGGCTTCGCACTGACCCGCAAACCAAATGATCGAGGTTCGACGTCGAAAGTACAGACGACGTGACGGGTGCTCAACTCTACAAAGGTAAATGGGTGATATAGCCTGGGCTGTAAAGCACTATACCAAGGTTTGTCGAATTGATCGATGACCGCCGCAGAGCAAATCTCGTGATGTTGCCGGACACAAACTTTTAGGTCCCACAATATTCCGTACGCACCCGCGACTTATCGCTTCGCTAAGTCGCTGAACAAGGTCGCCTTGGAGTCGGCCCTTCGCCACCAGCTCGACGCGCCCTTCGGAGGTGCTTTGAGCATTTCTTGCTGCTCAATATGCTGCGCACGGTTTAGCCACGCATTGCGCTACCGAGTTCGCAACCCCAGTAGGACGTTGTCGATCAGCCGCGTTGAGCCAACGTAGGCTGCCGCACAAAGCGCCGCGGGGCGCCGCAGTGGACTATCGGCGGTTTTGAGCGTGTCACTGTCGACAAGTTCAAGATACTGCAGTCTGTCAACTGCCTCTAAATGCCGCTTGGCGACCGCAATCAGCTTTTCTACGTTGCGCTCTCCCGAGCGAAATTCGTCGAGCGCTGCGGATAGTCCACGATTGATCGCAAGGGCCCGCTGACGCTCTTCTTTGCTCAGATAGCGATTGCGACTGCTCATTGCGAGCCCATCCTGTTCGCGAACGGTTGGTACAGTGACCATCTCGATCGGGAGATTGAGATCAATTACCATGCGACGCACGACTGCGCATTGCTGAAAATCCTTCTGCCCAAAAAACGCGACATCGGGCTGCACCATGTTGAACAACTTGCATACGACGGTCGCGACACCGCGAAAATGCCCAGGCCTGAAGACTCCGCACAGAGGTTTGGCGAGGTCGCCCGGTTCAACGAAGGTTTCGAAATGGCTCGTATAGACCTCCTGTGTCTCCGGCGCGAAGAGGATCGCAACACCGCCATCACGGCACAGTCCCTCATCACGTAAAAAGTCGCGCGGATAGCTACTGAGATCCTCGTTTGGTCCGAACTGAGTGGGGTTGACGAAGATGCTGACGACGGTGACGTCGCATTGCGCCTGGCTCGCCGCGATCAGCGCCATGTGGCCATCGTGGAGATAGCCCATTGTCGGCACCAATCCGACCCGTTGATCGGCACCGCGGGATTTTGCGAGAGTACGGCGAAGTTCAGCGACCCTCGTGATTGTTTGCATGTAGAGCTCTATATCAAGTTGGGTTGAACGGCGCCCAGTTGGTAATTGCTTCTTCGACGCCTTCGGGAAGCCTATAGGACTCTTGCGGTCCCGGGAATGCACCACCGCGGACATCCGCGGCCCAGCGCGAAAGCGCATCATGCAACTGCTGAAAGCCTTCTGCATAGGCGCGAACGAATTTGGGGCGATGACCTCCAGTGAGGCCCAGCACGTCGTGAAACACGAGCACCTGGCCTGAACAGTCCGGGCCGGCGCCGATCCCGATCGTCGGTATTGTCAAGGACTTGGTTGCTCGAGCAGCAAGCTCGGCCGGAATGCCCTCCAATACCAAAGCGAAACAGCCGGCCTCCTGCAGACGGTGAGCGTCATCGAGCAAACGCAACGCTTCATCCGCTTTCCGACCCTGCACTTTGAAGCCCCCCATGACGTTGACGCTCTGGGGCATAAGACCGAGATGACCCATCACAGGAATCTCGCAATCGACGAGGGCCTGTACCATCTCGATTCTCTTGCCACCGCCTTCGAGTTTCACCGCAGCTGCGCCTCGCTGCAGGAATCCGCCGGCGTTGCGTATGGTTTCCTCGACGCTGACGTGGAAGCTAAGAAATGGCATATCGGCGACGAGTAAAGCACGAGGCTTGCTGCGTACCACGGCTTCCAGATGATGGTTCATCATCGCAACGCTCACTGGAAGCGTATTTTCGAATCCAAGGCAAACGTTACCCACACTGTCGCCGACGAGAATGATGTCGACGGACGGATCCGCGATACGCGCCGCAACCGCGTCGTAGGCTGTCGTCATGACGAGACGCCGACCGTCCTGCTTCCACCGCTGCAGCATGGGAATTGTGATGCGATCGATCGGCTGCTCCGAAACGTGGCTCATTTGGACCTCAGTTCGATTTTGCGGTGCGAATGTGGCAAAGCTTGAACTTCGCTTAACTCGCCGACGATTTCGAAGTCATAGCTATCCACAGCGTTCGAAATGATCGAATATGTCGGGCGATCACTGGTTGCTGCGAAACGCAGGTGAACCTCTTCTTTGTGCTCATCCAAGAAGGACAAACAGCAAACAATGAGTTGGTCACCGGATTGGCAGATCCGCGCAACAGCGCCGTTGAGAGCACAGCAACGCGAGCGCCTGCGCTGAGAATGACATAGGTCGACATCCGCATCCCGGAGTTCTTGTTCCGGATGTTCACGAACTTCATTGGCGGAAGGGCCGCTGCGAGATAGGGGTGGATCGAGGGGTGATGGAACCGAGGTAATGAAGATTGCCTCCGTCACACGCTTCGCAGCGTATACTGTTCTCATTTGAAGAACGTTCAGCCTTCCGCACACACGGTACTTCCTACGGAGCGCGGAAGAAAATTGTCAACTTGCGGAAGAGAAAAAGAAATCGACGGCTCAAAAATGGCCCTCGGATGGATGAAAATCCTTTTGATTGCGCCATCATCGCCGGGAGACTTTCTTGGGTTGTCTGTTGGTTACGCGGGCGAGGGTCGGCTTCCGCCGATTCGCCGACCGGCTGCCGCCGTCGGCGACCGATCCGGTCTGCTCTAGAGCAGCTCATCGGCTGGATCGACGATGTACAGTGTAGAATTCCTTGAGGTCCGCCGAGGTGACGCAATACTGCGGCGTGACAAAGATCGTGTTTCCAAGCCAGCGCAGCACCAGATCTCGATCGCGAAATAGCCCCTGCGCCCCGCTTGCATTCCTTCCGAAAAACATAGAGCTCGGTGCCGATTTGCTCGAGGCCGAGGCGTTCGCATGCTTTGCGGGAAGCAGAGGTTCGTAGCAGGGTCCGTTGTCGGTCATGACCTGCTGACCTTGACGCCGACGCTTGTGGCGTCCCCGCCTTGAGGAGGGCCGCGGCGCAGCCCTGCCGCTCGCTCTTCATCTCTTTGCTGAAGGTATTTCGGGAGGCATCCTCGATTCAGACGTCGACATAATCCCGGCCAGGTTCTTCGCCGCGTACCCGCAGGCTGCTCTTTCGAGTCCGGCCACCATCGATCGATGGTCTACACGGTTGGACTTGCCCAGCTTTGTCGATAGCGATGTGTCAGCTCACCCGGACGTTCACGTTCATAGCGCCGCACCGGCTCGGCCGGGTCAAGCTGCGCAATCGGCGTGGCGCGGCCGTGGCACTCCGAGTTCGGCGCATGTGGCAGGCAGAGTTTGGCTTGGCGTTGAAAGAGCCTTGTAGAGCGATCACGCTCCATCGACGCCTGTCCTTGCGGAACGCTTGACCCACTTGGCGACGGTTTTAGCCGAAATATTGAATTGCAGCGCGGGTTGGCCTTTGTGAGGCCACTATGATCACGCTCGTCACCATGGCTTCCCGATCTTTCGGCGTCAGAGCCGCGTCCTTATGGGTGCCTATCGATCCTCCACGAGCGGGCTAAAGCTTCGCCAACTTCAGCTTCCTCGTTCACGAGAGGCTGGACAGCTTACCGAAAGCTCACACTAGTGGTCTCACAGACATGCTACCCGAACCGGCTGACACCCATGCGCCCCCTCTAAAAGCGCGCGTATGCGCGCAGCGATCTGCCGTGCTTCCTTCGGCCGCAGGTCGGGTTTTATGCAATCGAGTATGGCTAGCATTGCCTGAACTTCATCCATGTTCAATGTGGCGAGCTTGCGATCGGATAGTCCCAGAGACTGATCGGCGGCACGGACCTGATTGGCTACAAGCACCGCAAGCGCTTGCGACCGCAGGGACGTGATATGCCGCTCGAACATGTGCATTTTTGCCCTGTAGCTGCCCTATGGGCATGGTGTCGCAAGCGCTGGTGGCCAACCCGGTCACAAAGACTGGGGCTGGCCACCTTTGCTCCCATGAGGCTCAAATTCCCAAGGGCGACCTAGTCATATCTTCGAGAAGTAACGAACGGCACCTATCAAAATAGGTCGGTCCCATCTCATCGGCGACTCTCTAAGCTGGGTCTTTGCTTGAAGCAATTGGAGACACCAGCATGACCAGACACGTGGGCGCTCCTAGAAAACCGTGCATAAAACACAATGACAGGCCAACGCACATGACAGGCGCAAGGAATGTTGGCAGAGCAAGTCCAGACGAAGCGCGATAGAATCAGTCCATTGAGAAGATTATCCTAGACCTTGAAAGCCGCGACAGGGAGCACCGCATTGAAGAATCGACGACGCTGTCGGCATCGTCGTCGCCACACATGGCGGACACAATTGCATCAAGACAACAGCGGACCGGATTCAGCCAGGCAATCTCCTTTCCCTTCCTGAGTGTTGGCGAAGATTGATCGGAAGCAGTGCGGGCGCGACTCGGCGCCGCTTGGTTGCGCTGGAGCAGACGCTGTCCCTACCCCGCCCGCACTGCCAGTTGAACTTAGCAGAACTTGAATCAGCGCTTTTCCCCCATGCATAGATAGGGGCAGCGCTTTCGCTGCCACCCAGCTAACTGCTCCAAACTGAGCTTCAAGCGGCGCAAGAAGCTGATTGCTTGCAGAACGAGCAAAATCGGCAGAAGGAGAACTAACCCGCGAGTTGGAAGCATTGCGGGCGCGGCTCGGCGCCGGGGGGCATCATGAGGCACTATCCTGCCGCATCCGCAATGCAATGAGCTTAACGGAAGCGTGACTCGGCACATGGTGGTCCTTCAGCTCATGCGCTGTCCCTGCCACACCCCCGCTAAACCCAACGATTCTTTATCGGGGCTGGCTTACCGAAAGCTGACAGACCTGCACAATTTACAGAACGAAAGGCGACCCATGTGGGCGGGCCGCTTGCCGTTGGCAGCGATATCGCCGTTTACGCCTCAGATAACAGTCATTCGGCGCGCTTGCGATCAGCGGCACCCGCATTGGGACTACGCGCCGGATTGACACTCAGCCAATCCACTGCACGTTTGATGACTGATCGGCCGTATGACCTCACGCCCCCTGGCTCGTGGCCTCTTCGACCATGCAGGATTGGCCATTCGGATTGCGCATCAGTTGCTCTCGAATTTGAATACGTCGCGCCGCTTACCGGCTCGTGCTCCACGCTGGGTTCGCGTGGGAGGACGATTGGGTTCCGATCTGTCAAAATGCTTAATGAGCTCGATCAGCCTATCTCCCAGTAAGGCGCGAAAACTAGACGCAATTAGCGAGTTCGAGAGAAAGCAACGCGGATGCGACTCGGCGCCGATGTCCACCGGGGAGGTGGATAAATGCGCTATCTGCCGCATCCGCTTCGCCGGAACGCTAGTCAGCCTCGCGGATCACAAGGCTAACCCACCCGGCTTTCCCGTGAGGCCCGCCGCCTCAGGGTACAATGACTTTAGCGAGAGAGCGGCCTCGGGTGACCTACCAGCATTGGTAGTCATGCACAGCACGGCGGCGCAAATGGGCAAGCACACCACGTTGAACCACCTTGCATGAAGGCAGCACGCTTCGCGCCGGGTTCGGCGGTATCGGCCGCTCCGTAACGCGTTATCCAGAGCGTCTCTGCGTACAAGCACTGGAGCTCCCTCACTACACCGTGGCCTTTGTCGGGCCGATATAGCTCCCGGCGCTGTTCGCCATTCTGGCGAGCTTCTCGTTGCCCAGCGCCCCTACGCGCCCCTTGCTTTACGAGAGACCAAGGTGTGGCCACCACGGCTTGCGGCGGCGAGCCTTGGCTTCGAGGCGTTTGTCCCTCGGGCTAGCGTCTTCGGCAGGCTTCCTGCTATTTATGGAGCGCAGTTGCGCGATGAAGTTCGCGGCGAACAGCTCGATGTCAGGCAGAGCCTTTGATTTTTATAGAGAGGCGCAAGCGTCTGCATGCTTTCTTTCACTAAGCATCGGTCAATTCCTTCTCTCGCGAGCGACCAAACGGGTTCCCGTTCCCAAAAATGAAGCCACACGAGCAACGCCATGGCGGCTATGCGTGCCGCAATGCAGTCGCGCCTCTTTGCGTACAGTCAGCGCGTGGCTCCGAATTCCCGCAGGATCCTTCGATGGATCCCGAGAATTCGCGCGGCCTCAACCTGTGAGGCTGCGACGCCATCAGCGTTGATGTTATCTGTGCTCAGCATAGCTTTGAAATTCGCGTCTGCCGGTTCGTCAACGGCATGCCACCATTTTGCTTCGCCGAGACACGGCGGAACAACTCGCAACATTGGAAAGTGCGAATGTGCGGGATCGGCTGCGAAAATACGCGCGGAAGAGAAGTGCTGCCGCCCTCGTCGAGCGGCCTGCCATGATCTGTTCGGCGAGGACGATCGGAAAGGACCTTGTAGCTGCGCAATGCTCAGGTAGACTATCTGATTTGCGCGTTTGCCTCTTCGCTCTCGCCAAAAATCTCGACTCATCTGCGATATCTCGTACGCGCGGCAGAAGATCCGTCGCCTGCCGAACCGCAATGGGCGGCGTTTGGCGGCACCAGCATTCGGCCTCCTCTGCAGCTTAAGCGAGGTCAAGGAAGCTATGACCTATCGGATCTAAGAGGGCGCAAAAGACGTCGCTGATCGAGATCAGAGAAACCGTCCATGGTGACAAAAGCGATCTCAGCGGCGCTCGGCATGGGCAGCCGCCTCGACTCATGCTGACGCTTGCCAAGGAACGTGTCCGTCCGCTTATGCAGCAGATCGCGAAAGCATCTCAAGGTTCTGGCTGACAGCAATCGACGAGCAGGATCGGGCATGGCTCACCCGTTAGTGTGTCGAAGTATTCCGAGGCCCAGAAGGTCTAGAACTAGAGGGGAGGCAGCGCGGGCCGGGCCTCCGCGCTGTTCAAAGCTCTGAAACTACCAACTCCGCGCTGCCAGCGGAGTTAAATGACGTGTGACTCGGCGCTCGTCGGAGAGGCCCTTGGAAAGCGCTGTCCCTATCACATGCGCCACTAACTTCGCTCGCCAGCGTCGCGGTACTGCAACGCTGCCGCCTCGCACCCTTGGGGCGGCTGCCCCGGGGCGCCCTGCCTTTATCGTCGAGACGTCCCGCAAGGCACCTGCCAGATTTGGTAGGTTGAGCTGTCTTACAAGGGAGAAACTGAAGCGTTGTGCCGTGCACTCCTGCCCCCGCGCCGGATCCTGAAGCCGCTTATCGCGAGGGGGCAATTATGAGCTTCTGGCTTGTGCACCGTAGCCACGCATCTGATTCCCGACTCCCGCATCATTGGAGCGCGCGTGAAAACACCGGCCATCTCACGGGAATATTGAAATGTCAGAACCTGAAGGCATTTCGCAGAATTCGCTACGTATGCGCGTCCTTCATCTGAGACAAAATTCGGCAGACGATCGTACCTGGCCATATGCTTATTGCGGTTGCGCCAATGCCGTATGAGAGTCTTTCTAAATGGATCTTCGAAACCGGTTCCACATGGCACCTGCCAGATTTGATGGGTAGGCTCCCCGTCACACGACGTTAGCCATCAGGAGTCGCAGCAACATGCGCACGAGGGTCGTGCGCCAGCGAAGGGGCATCGATTTCGTCAAAAGACGCAATATCCAGGCCATAGTCGAGCCATAGCAGTCTGTCTGATGGTTGCGAGAACGGCGAAGGCCATTTCCGCTCGCTGGGTAGACCTGCCTATGGACGGTTGAACCATCCACCGCCTCCTCGCTCAGGGTCTAGCTAAGGGCTCCAATCAGGCCGAACTGGTGGCGAATTCGACAGCTGGAATAGAGTCCTTTGGCGAGGCCCGGAGTTTCCACTTCGGTATTCGCTAGATGGAGAGGTTGTGCGCTTCCCAGCAGTATCAATTCCATTCACGCAAAGCCGTTCGCTCCTGTCTTTTTCTTCGCCTAGGCATCCGATTGCACGACGAGTTCATAGCGGCCGTTGCACTTAGTCATCATCCGAGCAGGATGCTCGAGATGATCAGTTCCCCCCACGTCGTCTTGTCGACTGACGCCAGCGTAGGTGCGTGCACCTCGTTGAGCTGCGCGATTGCCTAGAGGTTCGATCGTGCGGGAAGCCGATCTCAAATTTTCCTTGCAGGCGAAACCAGACAAGGCGATCTTACGCCTCGCGCGAGTACTTGCCCGTGTGGCCGCGAGGGAAGATCATGAAAGACAGCTCATCGAGCGAAGCGGGGAAAAGAGCGACGATCTATGCTCGATTCTCAACCGATCTCCAGAACGAGCGATCGATTGAGGATCAGCTTTCACTTTGTCAGAGCTATGCCGAGCGCGAAGGATTAATTGTTGTCAGTACCCATGAAGATCGGGCTCGTTCGGGCGGGTCTGTCATGGGCCGCGAAGGCCTTCTACAGATGTTGGACCAAGCGCGGGAGAGATCCTTTGACGTGGTGATCGTCGAAGCGCTCGATCGCCTCTCTCGCGACATGGAAGATCTGGCTGGCATTCATAAGCGGCTGTCATTTCTCGGGATCGAGATCCGGGCGGTCCACGAGGGCGTCGCTAACACCGTGCTGGTGGGCCTTCGCGGCTTGGTCGGACAACTTTATCGCGAGGACAATGCGCACAAAGTGCGTCGCGGCCAAGCGGGGCGGGTTAAGCAAGGTTTGGCTGGCGGGGGCCTGACGTACGGATACGCAGCGGTACCTGGAAGAAGTGGTGAACGAGTGGTTGTCGAGGCCGAGGCACAAGTGATCCGGCGCATCTTTCAGGAATACGTGGATGGTCGTACGCCTCGGGAAATCGCGCATGATCTCAATAACGAGGGGGTATCACCTCCGCGGGGGCGAGGCTGGAATGCGTCAACAATCAATGGCAATCATGAGAGGGGCGCCGGCATTCTGCTAAACGAACTTTATGTGGGGCGCCTTGTCTGGAACAAAGTCAGGATGGTGAAGGACCCCGACTCGGGAAAACGCCTGTCACGACCAAATCCGAAGAGTGACTGGCAGGTGGCTGAAGTGCCGCATCTTGCAATTGTCAATCCAGAGCTATTCACGGCTGCTCAGCAACGCAAGGAAGAGCGCGGTCACATCCACCCCAGCCACCAACGTCGGCCTCGTCGGATGCTATCCGGACTGCTCCGGTGCGGCTCATGCGGTTCGGGTATGGCAACTAATGGACGCGACAAGTCAGGCCGCATTCGTATTCGCTGCTCTGCGGCGAAAGAGAGCGGCACATGTTCTGATGCCAAGACCTTTTATTTAGATGCGGTCGAAAGTGCAGTCCTCAGCGGGCTCAGGGCCGAGCTGCGTGCACCGAAGGTTTTTTCGGAATACGTACGAACGTATCTGGAGGAGCGGAAGCGCCTCCTAGCTACATCACAGGCAAAGCGGCACCGCCTTGAGCAGCAGCTAGGGCAGTTGAGTCGAGAAATCGAACGACTGGTGGATGCGATCGCGAAGGGACATGGCGATCCGTCCGTGCTCGGGCCGCGATCGACTGCCTTAGATGCCGAACGAAAGCGGATATCTGAGGAGTTGCAAAGCGAACCACCCGCTCCGATCGAAATTGCGCTGCATCCGGCCATCCTCAAACGATATGAGGAGCAACTCGGTCGGCTTGAAGAAGCACTGGGTAAAGGTGTCAGTGCGGGCGACGGAGAGGCCGCAGAAGCCATTAGAGACTTGGTCGAGACGGTCACCGTGTTCCGCGAACCGGAACGCCCAGGTGGTTTAGCCGTCGAGATAGCAGGCCGACTAAACGCCCTGCTTGGCGAAAAGGCCTATCCAAATCAAGTCAAAGGAGTGTGGGGAAAGGTGGTAGCGGGGGAGGGACTCGAACCCCCGACCCCAGGATTATGATTCCCGTGCTCTAACCAGCTGAGCTACCCCGCCACAGGGATCGCGGCGGCGAACAAGGCCGATCTCGCGAACGCGCGGCATATAAGGAAGGGGGCGGGGGTAAGTCAATCCGCCTTCGCTAAAGCTTCGGCGCGACAAGCCCGCTTCGGCCCGATTTCTCACCAGAATTTGCGATTTTTTGGAGCGCCAGACTCGTGGATGGTCCCCCTCACCCGGAATCCGCGCGTCGCGCGGATTCCGGCCTCTCCCCGGCGGGGAGAGGCGAAGGGAAGCGTCCTTATTTCGGCCTCACATTGGGGTCGCCGCCGGGGCTGCCGGGGGGCGGGATCACCGGGGTGTTGCCGCCAGTGCTGGGCGCGGGGGCGTGCATGTCAGGATCGATGCCCGCGGGCGGGCAGAGCACGCCGTCGGTCTTGGCGAGCTTGTCGCCGAGCGGTTCCCGGGACTGGCCGGTGGTGGTGCCGTCGGGGGTGGTCGCCAGCCGATCGGATGGGGCACAGCCGGCGGCGCGTTGCGGGGATGGCGGCGCGGTCGCTTGCGGCGGCGTCGCCGGGGCGGGCGGGGCCTGCGCGATCGCTGGTGCAGAGGCGGCGATCAGGAGGCCCGCAACAATGAGGTTTCTCGTGCGCATGGGTAGGAAACGCGCGCGCGAGGCCCCCTGTTCCCGCAGGTGGCAATCACGATTTGCGGTAGCGGATCAGCGAAAAATGACCCATCGGCGGCATGGGCCGGCGCTCGGTGAGCGCGACGCCGCCGTGCTTTTTGGCCCAGCCCTCGAGGCGGGCCCACGGGAATTCCGGGCGCCAGCCGAGGCGGCGGGCGATGGGCGCGAAGGCGAGCTCGAACAGCTTGCGAGGGCCGCTTTCCGCACCGATGTGATTGACCAGGATCAGCTCGCCGCCAGGCCTCAGCACGCGCATGAACTCGTCGAGCGTGCCTTCGGGATCGGGCACGGCGGTGATGACATATTGCGCCACCACCGCGTCGAAGAAATCATCGGGGAAGGCGAGGTTCTTCGCATCCATCACCGAGAGCACTTCGACGTTGGAGAGACGGAGCGAACGCACGCGCGCCTGCGCCTTGCGCAGCATCGGCTCGGAGATGTCGACGCCGCAGACCTTGGTGGTGCGCGCGTATTCGGAGAGCGAAAGACCGGTGCCGACGCCGACGTCGAGGACGCGGCCGCCGATGCGGTCGGCCTCCGCGATGGTCGACTGCCGGCCGGCGTCGAACACCTTGCCGAACACGAGATCATAGACCGGCGCCCAGCGGCCATAGGCCTTCTCGACCCCGGCCCGCGAGATGTCTGCTGCCATGCCCCCTGCCCTTGCGCGAAGATTCTCTAAGGTGTGTTTGTTGGTGAGAACGGATCCCGCCCCGCGGGAGGTCTAGTGCCTCTCCCGCGTGCGGGAGAGGTCGCGCCGAAGGCGCGGGTGAGGGTTCTCTCCGCATCGGGAGTATCCCATCGCGGAAGCACCCTCTCCCCAACCCTCTCCCGCAAGCGGGAGAGGGGGCGCACCGTGGCTGCGGTGACAGTTGGGCTCAATCTCATCGCGCTCAGCCGCGCACGGCTTCCGCGAGCGGGCGCGATGTGCCCGTGCTGGCCTTGGCCGCGGCGCTCTGGATGAAGCCGCCGCCGAGCACGCGGGCCTGGCCGCTCGCCGCGTCGTAGAACACGCAGGCCTGTCCCGGCGAGACGCCCTCCTCGCCGGCGACGAGCTCGACCTCGTAACGGCCATTGCTGCCGCGCAGCCAGGCCGGCTGCGGGCTGCGGGTGGAGCGCACGCGCACGAACATTTCAAGGCCGCTTCCGATGGCGCGGTCGATGTCGCCGTCGCCGATCCAGTTGACGTCGCGCAAGCTGATGCGGTGCATCTTCAGCGCCTCGCGCGGGCCGACCACGACGCGGCGGGTCACCGCGTCCAGCCGCACCACGAACAGCGGCGCATGGGCTGCGATGCCGAGGCCGCGGCGCTGGCCGACGGTGAAATTGGCGATGCCGTTGTGCCGGCCGAGCACGCGGCCCTCGAGATCGACGATGTCGCCGGGGTCCATCGCATTGGGACGCAACCGCGTGATGACGTCGGTGTAGCGCCCCGTAGGCACGAAGCAGATGTCCTGGCTGTCGTGCTTGTCGGCGACCGCAAGCCCGAAGCGGCGGGCGAGTTCGCGCGTCTCGGGCTTGGTCATGTCGCCGAGCGGAAAGCGCAGGAAGTCGAGCTGCTCCTGCGTGGTCGCGAACAGGAAGTAACTCTGGTCGCGGTCGGCGTCGGCCGCGCAGACCAGCGCGCGCGAGCCGTCGCCCCGGCGGCGCGAGGCGACGTAATGGCCGGTGGCGAGCGCCTGCGCGCCGAGCTCCCGCGCGGTCTTCAAGAGGTCGCGAAACTTGACGCTGCGGTTACACTCGATGCAGGGCACCGGCGTCTCGCCGAGCGCGTAGGAGTCGGCGAAATTGTCGATGACGGACTCGCGGAAGCGGTCCTCGTAATCGAGCACGTAATGGGGAATGCCGAGCTTGGCGGCGACGTCGCGGGCGTCGTGGATGTCCTGGCCGGCGCAGCAGGCACCCTTGCGATGGGTGGCCGCGCCATGGTCGTAGAGCTGCAGCGTGATGCCGACGACGTCGTAGCCCTCAGCCTTCAAGAGCGCAGCCGTCGTCGAGGAATCGACGCCGCCCGACATGGCGACGACGACCCTGGTGTCCTCGGGACGGCCTTCGAGATCCAGACTGTTGAGCATGGGCCCTAAAGCGTTGTGACGGCGGCGACGCGCGATCCGCGATTGCTGTGCTTTCTCCGGGGACGGCGGCGATCTCCCGGAACCTTGGTTCCCGAAGAGCACGACTGCCCAAGTCGAAGGCGGCTGAGAGTAACCTCTTTAATATAGGCGGCATTCCGGTGAAGCAATCACGCGGGCCCCCGCTTAGGGCAATTCTTGCCGGGGCGGCAGAAATGGCGGGGTCGGGGCCGGCGGCCCGGCAATGCATCCACGTCGCCAAAACGTTGATTATATTACTGAAATCTTCGAGTTGGGGCGCTGGCCCGCTCCTTGCTCCCTCTTGATGCGAAGTTGCTTGCAAGGGGTTGCCTGTGGTCGGTCGGATGTCAGATGTCGTGGCAAGCGTGCAAATCCAGAGCGCGCAGCAGAAGCCTGCCCGGTCGCAAGCCCCGAAGGACACGCCGGCGAGCGAGGCTTTCGGCTCGCTGGTCGACAGCAACACGCAGGCCAGCGGCAACAACGCGCCGGCGCAGGACAGCGCACCGCGCCGGAGCGAGCAGACCTCGTCCTCCCCGGCGACCGAGCGGCCGTCGCGCGACACCTCG
Source organism: Bradyrhizobium sp. USDA 223 (assembly GCF_044909005.1). NCBI lineage: Bacteria > Pseudomonadati > Pseudomonadota > Alphaproteobacteria > Hyphomicrobiales > Nitrobacteraceae > Bradyrhizobium > Bradyrhizobium sp. USDA 223. The sequence goes on along the minus strand of NZ_JBIYDR010000001.1, from coordinate 40,906 downwards.
TCCACGGACCAGACTTCGCAGAGCAAGGCGAGCGACGACACCGACGCGTCTGCGCCGGCGGAGCATGACAGCGAGGCGCCCGGCAATCCGGCCAAGGACGCCGGCAAGGTCAAGGACAAGTCCGAAACGGCGGACGCCAAATCGGAGGAGAAACCCGACGAGACCGCGAGCGCCGCGACTGATGGCACCGAGGTCCTCACCGCCGCCGCCGAGGCGGCTGTTGCCGCGCCGCCCGCTACGGCGCAGACCGCCCTGCCCGACCCCGGAATCATCGTTGCCGCGCCGGTCGTGCCGGTCGATCCGAATGCAGCTGCGAACCAGGCTGGCGATGCCGCCGCCGCGCCGCTCGCGATCGCCGCGGCAGGTCTTGCCGCCAGCGCCTCCATCGCGGCCCAGATCGCCGGCACCAAGACCGATACCGCCACGGCGAGCGCCAAGGCCGCAGGCGCCGAGGTCGACGCCGAGACTACGACAACGCTCGGCGAGGCCGCGGCCGGCACGACCGAGACCGCCTCGACCGATGGAAAAGCTGGTGGCGGACTGATCGCCGCGGTCAGCCAGGGCACGCCCAAGACCGCGTTCAAGGATGCCGCCACGGCGCAGGCCCAGACCGACATCTCGAATATCGGCCAGGACACCGGCAAGGCGAACGTCGCCGCGCAGGCACCCGCCGCCAACGCCGCCCATGCGCAAGGCTTGAAGCCGCAGGCCGATAATTTCGCGACCGACGCCAAGGCGGGCCCCGCCGACCGCACCGCCGAGCCGGTCCAGGGCACGCCGGCCGCGCCGGCGCATGCCGGCCCGCAAGCCACGATCGCTCCGACCGAAGCCAGCGCGCAGGCCGCTTCCGCCGTGCAGGCGCCGCTGACCAATGCGACCTCGGCCGCCACCGCCTCCACCGCGACGCTGACCGCGACCGCGGCGACCCACACTACGGCGGTGCCGATCAGCGGCATCCCGATCGAGATCGCGGCCGCCATTCGCTCCGGCAAGTCGCGGTTCGACATCAGCCTCGATCCGGCCGAGCTCGGCAAGATCGACGTCCGCATCAATATCGACCGCGCCGGCAACGTCACCTCGCATCTGACGGTGGAAAAGCCGGAGACGCTGCAGATGCTGCGTCAGGACGCGCCGCAATTGCAGCGCGCGCTCGACGATGCCGGCTTCAAGACCGGCAGCAACGGTCTGTCCTTCAGCCTGCGCGACCAGAATTCATCGGGTCAGCACTCAGGCCAGAACAACGACAATGGCGGCAATGCCCGCCGCCTGATCGTCAGCGAGGACGACAGCGTTCCCGCAGCGCCCATCGGGCGCGGCTATGGCCGCATGCTCGGATCGAGCAGCGGCGTCGACATCAGAGTGTGAGGAGTATCTGGCAATGACCACCACGAATGCCGCCACTTCGCCCGCGGTCGTCTCCGGAACGACCGACCTGCCGAAATCCTCGTCGAATTCGTCGATGAGCTCGACCACGGGGTCGACGCTCGCCGGCAATTTCCAGACCTTCCTGACCCTGCTGACGACGCAGCTGCAGAACCAGAACCCGCTCGATCCGCTCGATACCAACCAGTTCACCCAGCAGCTGGTGCAGTTCGCCGGCGTCGAGCAGCAGCTCAAGACCAACGAATCGCTGGCTCAGCTCGTCACCCTGCAGCAGACCACGCAGGCGACCCAGGCGCTGGGCTTCGTCGGCAAGACCGCGCTGGTCGACGGCTCGACCGCGACGATGAAGAATTCGTCGGCGACCTGGCATCTCAACGTGCCGACCGACTCCACGGTCGAGATCTCGATCGCCAATTCCAGCGGCCAGACCGTGTTCAACGGCAAATATACCGCCGCCGCCGGCAACGACATCCCCTTCACCTGGAACGGCATGGGCAATGACGGCACGCAATGGCCCGACGGCAAGTACACGATCTCGGCCACGGGCAAGGACGTCGCGAACAACAATGTCGGCATCGCCGCGCAGGTGCAGGGCGTGGTGTCGTCGGTCGATCTGACCCAGTCGCCGCCGCTGCTCACCATCGACGGCGCCAGCTACACGCTGAGCCAGGTCAAGAGCATCATTGCGACGGGCAATTGAGGGAGCGCTGCAGCGACAAGTTCGGTGTCATCCCCGCCTAGTGCGCAATTGCGCACGGGGGGCGGGGATCCATAGCCACAGGGTGTGGTTGGAGCGCATAGCTGGTTTCCCAAGTCTTCGTCAAACCCCTTCCTGGGGTTATGGATCCTCAGATGCGCAATTGCGCATCATAGCTCGCGCTCCGCGCGCCCCGGGATGACAAGAGAGGGACTCCGCGGCACCTCGGCAGACCCTCTTTGTTAGTAAAGTATTTACCTTCTGCCCCGCTCAGCCGGCCGAGATTGCGTCTTCCGCCCGCCGAGTCGGCCGCGTTCCCGCAAGTTTCAACGAGAATTGTATTGAACCCTTAGGCTTAGCGGATTTTTAAGCCGCGGGGGTTACGGTTACGGCGTGAGTTCAGTGGTTGAGAGTTTGTGAGTACGCCATGACAGAACCCCATCGCCCGAGGGTAAAATACGTCATCGGGCCGGACGGCAGTCCGTTGACGATCGCGGATCTGCCTGCACCCGGCACCAAACGCTGGGTCATCCGCCGCAAGGCCGAAGTCGTCGCCGCTGTCCGTGGCGGACTTCTCTCCCTCGAGGAGGCCTGCAGCCGTTATACCCTGACGGTCGACGAATTCCTCTCCTGGCAGTTTTCCATCGACCAGCACGGTCTGGCGGGTCTTCGCACCACCCGCATCCAGCAATATCGCCAGTAGGCGATCCGGAATTCTGCGGTTTTTGACGAAAATCGGCCTCGCTCTGCGAGGCCGATTTTTTTCATGATGCACTTTTGTCCGACCTCTTAACCTTCGTTAACCATATCGAAACCATCACCTAGGCAATAATTGCCCAGTCGGCCTTTCCAGTGAAGCGGCCGGAGCTGTGGGGCGGTTGCTTGCAAGGGCTTGCGGACTTTCTGAAGAGTATCGGTGCCGCCCGGTTCGGGGCAATGATCGCGGTCACCGCCGCGCTCATCGGCTTCTTTGCGTTCGTCATCATGCGCGTCACCACGCCGCAGATGACGACGCTGTTCACGGACCTGTCCGTCGAAGACTCCTCCAGCATCATCAAGGACCTGGAACGCCAGGGCATCCAGTTCGAGATCCGCAATGAGGGCTCCATCATCATGGTGCCCAAGGACAAGGTCACGCGTCTCAGGATGAAGCTCGCCGAGGGCGGCCTGCCTAAGGGCGGCGGCGTCGGCTACGAAGTGTTCGACAAGTCGGACGCGCTCGGCACCACCTCCTTCGTCCAGAATATCAACCACCTGCGCGCGTTGGAGGGCGAACTCGCCCGCACCATCCGGGCCATCGACCGCATCCAGGCCGCCCGCGTCCATCTGGTGCTGCCCGAGCGGCCGCTGTTCGCCCGCGAGGCGCCGGAACCGTCGGCCTCGATCGTGGTGCGCGTCCGCGGCGCACTGGAAGCCCAGCAGATCCGCGCCATCCGCCATCTCGTCGCCTCCGCGGTCAACGGGCTGAAGCCGCAGCGGGTCTCCATCGTCGACGAGGCCGGCCAGCTGCTCGCCGACGGCGCCCAGACCGATCCGGAGCAGGCCATCGGCGAGGAGCGCCGCATCGCCTTCGAGAAGCGGATGCGCAAGCAGGTCGAGGACATCGTCTCCTCCGTGGTCGGCTCGGGCCGCGCCCGCGTGCAGCTCTCTGCCGATTTCGACTTCAACAAGGTCACCCAGACCTCGGACAAATTCGACCCCGAGGGCCGCGTGCTGCGCTCGAGCCAGACCCGCGAAGAGCAGAGCATGACCGCCGACAACAACGGCCAGGTCACCGTCAACAACGAGCTGCCCGGCAACCAGCAGAACAACGGCGTCGCGCCCAAGGACCAGAGCAAGAAGACCGAGGAGACCAACAATTACGAGATCTCCCGCACCACCAAGACCGAGGTGACCGAGGCCGGCCGGGTTAACCGCATCTCGGTCGCGGTGCTGGTCGACGGCATCTACAGCAAGAACGACAAGGGCGAGCTGGCGTATCAGGACCGCACCAAGGAGCAGCTCGACCGCATCGCCACGCTGGTGCGCTCGGCGATCGGCTTCGACCAGAAGCGCGGCGACCAGGTCGAGGTCGTCAACCTGCGCTTCGCCGACGCGCCCTCCACCGCCCCGATCGGCGAACCCGGCGGCTTCCTCGGCATGCTGCAGTTCACCAAGGACGACGTCATGTACTTCGTCGAGCTCGGCGTGATGATGCTGCTCGGCCTCGTCGTGCTGTTCCTGGTGATCCGCCCGCTGGTCAAGCGCATTCTCGCCTCCGACGAGGTCGCCGCCGCCATCTCCGGCGTGCTGACGGGCCCAGCTGCCTCGGAAGAGGCCGCGCCGGCCGGCCAGCCGCTGCTGCCGAGCGGCGGCACCAGCGCCATCGACGTCGCCACCATTCAGGGCCAGGTCCACGCCCAGTCCGTTCACCGCGTCGGCGAACTCGCCGAACGCAATCCCAACGAAACCGTCGCAATCATCCGCCAATGGCTGACTGAGCCGGCGAAATAACCGAAGCCAAGCGCATCAAGAAGTGATCTGACATGGCCGCCACCTTGCAAAACGCCAACTCGAACGACATCACCAGCGTGATCTCCACGCTCGGTCAGCGCGCCGGCAGCCGTGAGGGCGGTCCCAAAACCCAGGGCCTAGCGGGGCCGAAGCGCGCCGCGATCCTGATGCTGGCGCTCGGCGAGCAATATGGCGGCAAGATCTGGGGCCTGCTCGACGACGACGAGGTGCGTCAGCTCTCGCTGGAGATGTCGACGCTCGGCACCGTCGAGGTCGACACCGTCGAGGACATGCTGCTCGAATTCGTCTCGCGCATGTCGGCCTCGGGCGCGCTGATGGGCAATTTCGACGCCACCGAGCGGCTGCTCCAGCAATACCTGCCGCCGGAACGCGTCAACGGCATCATGGACGAGATCCGTGGGCCCGCCGGGCGCAACATGTGGGAGAAGCTCTCCAACGTGCAGGAAGAGGTCCTCGCCAACTACCTCAAGAACGAATATCCGCAGACCATCGCCGTGGTGCTGTCGAAGCTGAAGCCGGAGCATGCCGCCCGGGTGCTCGCCATCCTGCCCGAGGAGCTCGCGCTCGACGTCATCAACCGCATGCTGAAGATGGAGGCGGTGCAGAAGGAGGTGATCGAGAGCGTGGAGAAGACGCTGCGCGTCGAGTTCATGTCCAACCTGTCGCAGACCCGTCGCCGCGACGCCCACGAGGTGATGGCGGAAATCTTCAACAATTTCGACCGCCAGACCGAAACCCGCTTCATCACCTCGCTGGAAGAGGACAACCGCGAATCCGCCGAGCGCATCAAGGCGCTGATGTTCACCTTCGACGACCTGGTGAAGCTCGATTCCGGCTCCGCCCAGACCTTGATGCGCAACGTCGACAAGGACAAGCTCGGCGTCGCGCTCAAGAGCGCCAACGAGGACGTCCGCAACTTCTTCTTCGGCAACATGTCCTCGCGCGCGGCCAAGATGCTCCAGGACGACATGGCGGCGATGGGCCCCGTGCGCCTGCGCGACGTCGACGAAGCCCAGGCGCTGCTGGTCAATCTCGCCAAGGACCTCGCCGCCAAGGGTGAGATCATGCTGACCAAGAACCGCGCCGACGACGAGCTGGTGTACTGATGGCCGCTCCGGCAAAATTCCTGTTCGATACCGACTTCGCGGCGCCCGAGCGCGCGACGCGCGAGAAGGCCGCGACCGCGGCCGAGATCGCGCAGAAGGTCGCAGAAGCCGAGGCCCGCGCCTATCAGGACGGCTTTGCCGCCGGCCAGCGCGAGGCCAAGGCCGAGAGCGACCGCCGCGTCGCACTCGCGATGGAAGAGATCAACATCGCCATCCGCGGTGTCGCCGCCGGCATCGGCAACATCGAGACCAGGATGGAGACCGAGGCGGTCGAGGTCGCGGTCGCGGTGGCGCGCAAGCTGTGCGCCGACCTCGTCGCCGCCGAGCCGCTCGGCGAGGTCATCGCGCTGGTCAAGGACTGTTTCTCGCATCTGGTCGCGACGCCGCATCTCGTCGTCCGCATCAACGATGCGCTCTACGACAGCGCGCGCGAGAAGATCGAGCGGCTCGCCAAGCAGAGCGGCTTCGAGGGCCGGCTGGTGATCCTGGCCGAGCCGGAAATTGCCACCGGCGACTGCCGGATCGAATGGGCCGATGGCGGCGTCGTGCTGGAGCGCGGCGCCATCGCGGCCAAGATCGACGAAATGGTCGGACGCTACATCGCGTCCCGCAGGGGGAGCTAAACCATGAGCGACACCGACGGACAGGTCCCGCTGCCCGATCTCAATGGCCCGATGCCGCCTGCCGGCACCGACGTCGGCTACAACGAGGACGAATATGCGGCGCGTGCCGCCGCCGACCTCGAGGCGGTGTTCGACGTGCCGGTGCAGGTCTCGGCCGTGCTCGGCCGCTCCAAGATGGACGTCGGCGAGCTCCTGAAGCTCGGACCGGGCACCGTGCTCGAGCTCGACCGGCGCGTCGGCGAGGCCATCGACATCTACGTCAACAACAAGCTGGTCGCCCGCGGCGAGGTCGTCCTGGTCGAGGACAAGCTCGGCGTGACCATGACGGAAATCATCAAGGCCGAACGCGGCTGACACGCAAGGACATGACGCGCGACGGCGCGAGCAGACGGACAGGAGACTGACATGCGGCTTCTCATCGTTGGCACATTGAAGGGCCAGCTCACCACCGCCACCAAGATCGCGATGGAGAACGGCGCCACCGTGACCCATGCCGAGGATCACGAGCAGGCGATGCGCGTGCTGCGCGGGGGCAAGGGCGCCGACCTCCTGCTGGTCGACGTCGCGCTCGACATCCGCGACCTCGTGCTGCGGCTGGAAGCCGAGCACATCCACGCCCCGATCGTCGCCTGCGGCATCACCAACGACGCCCGCGCCGCGGTCGCCGCGATCCATGCCGGGGCCAAGGAATACATCCCGCTGCCGCCGGATCCGGAGCTGATCGCCGCGGTGCTGGCTGCCGTCGCCAACGATTCCCGCGAGCTGGTCTACCGTGACGACGCGATGGCAAAAGTGATCAAGCTCGCCCAGCAGATCGCCGGCTCGGACGCCTCGGTGATGATCACCGGCGAATCCGGCACGGGCAAGGAAGTGCTGGCGCGCTACGTTCACTCCCGTTCGGCCCGTGCCAAGCGCCCGTTCATCTCGATCAACTGCGCCGCCATCCCGGAGCACCTGCTGGAATCCGAGCTGTTCGGCCACGAGAAGGGCGCCTTCACCGGCGCGGTCGCCCGCCGCATCGGCAAGTTCGAGGAGGCGACCGGCGGCACGCTGCTGCTCGACGAAATCTCGGAGATGGACGTCCGCCTGCAATCGAAACTACTGCGCGCCATCCAGGAGCGTGTGATCGACCGCGTCGGCGGCACCAAGCCGGTTCCGGTCGACATCCGCATCATCGCGACCTCGAACCGCAATCTCGCCGAGGCTGTGCGAGAGGGCACGTTCCGCGAGGACTTGCTGTTCCGCCTCAACGTCGTGAATTTGAAGATCCCGCCGCTGCGCGAGCGTCCCGCCGACATCCTCGAGCTCGCCCAGCACTTCGTGAAGAAATATGCCGAGGCCAACGGCGTGCCGCTGCGACCGCTCTCGGCCGAGGCGCGCCGCGTGCTCTCCGCCAACCGCTGGCAGGGCAACGTCCGCGAGCTCGAAAACACCATGCACCGCGCGGTGCTGATGGCCCAGGGCGACGAGATCGGGCCCGACGCCATCATCACGCCGGACGGCGACCGCCTCGACCTCGCCAAGACCGCCCCGGCCGTGGCGCATGCCACTATGGCCGCCGAGCAGGTGACGCGCGCACTGGTGGGGCGCACCGTCGCCGACGTCGAACGCGATCTGATTCTGGAGACGCTGAAGCACTGCCTCGGCAACCGCACCCATGCCGCCAACATCCTCGGCATCTCGATCCGCACGCTGCGCAACAAGCTCAACGAATATGCCGACGGCGGCATCCCGATCCCGCCCGCAGGCACGCCCGGGGAATATCCGCGGATGCCGATGATGGGCGCGTAGACGCCCGCGACCATCGAGCGGACGCGAATGCCCGGGCCAACTCCGGGCATTTTTCGTTTGGCGCAGGCCGCCACCCCGTCATTGCGAGCGCAGCGAAGCAATCCAGAATCCCTCGGCGGCGACAGACTGGATTGCTTCGCTGCGCTCGCAATGACGAACCTCAAGAGCGTCCTTCGCATGACCGAACCGCGCCACGTGACTATGCCATCCGCGCGGCACGCCCTATAACCTCGCCCGAAAACCACGCGAGGGACAACATGTCTGAAGCTCAAATCACGGATTGGCTGGCGTCGCAGAAGCAGGCGATGATCGACCTGCTGCGCGACGTCGTGAACATCGATTCCGGCTCCTACGACAAGGAAGGCGTCGATGCGGTCGGTGCGCGGTTCGAGCGGCATTTTGCCGAGCACGGCATTCCGTTCCGGCGCGAAGGCCACGGCACGTTCGGCGACGCGATCCATGCCGAGGTGGCAAAGCCCGGCAGCAACGAGAAGCCGGTGCTGTTGATGGGGCACCGCGACACCGTTTTCGGCAAGGGCGAGGCCGGGCGGCGGCCGTTCACGATCCGGGATGGCCGCGCCTATGGACCCGGTGTCGCCGACATGAAGTCCGGCCTTGTCATGAACGTGTTCGTGGCCGCCGCCTTCCACAAGTTCGGCGGCTCACCGCATCCGATCAAGGTGCTGATCACCTCCGACGAGGAGATCGGCTCGCCCTCCTCGCGCCCTGTGATCGAGCGCGAGGGACGCGCGGCCCGCGCGGTGTTCAATTCCGAGCCGGGCCGGCCCACGGGCAACGTCGTCACCGGGCGCAAGGGCGGCATCTTCATGCACATGGCCATCACCGGCAAGGCCGCGCATTCCGGCGCCAACTTCGCCGCCGGCGTCAGCGCCATTGGCGAGCTCGCGCACAAGATCGTCCAAATCCACGCGCTCACCGACCTCGACAAGGGCATCACGCTCAATGTGGGCCTCGTCTCGGGTGGGCAGTCCGTCAATACGACGGCGCCTTACGCGGAAGGGCAGATCGACCTGCGCTATGTCGATCCGGCCGATCGCGCGCGGATCATGAGTGCGATCGAAAAGATCGTCGCGACCTCCTACGTGCCGGGCACCAGCGCGACGCTGTCGATCAAGGGCGAGTTCGTGCCGGTGGTGCAGAGCGCGGACTCGAAGGCGCTGTTCGAAGGCTATCAGGCGGCCGCAAGGCAGGTGGGCCTCACCACGCTGCAGGGCGAGTTCTCCGGCGGCTGCGCCGATTCCGGCTTCACCGCCGCGGTCGGCACGCCGACCATTTGCGGTCTCGGTCCGGTCGGCGGGCTCGCGCACACGCCGGAGGAATATTTGGAGATCGACAGCATCGTGCCGCGCGCACAGGCGCTGGCGCTGGCGATTCTGCGGGGGTGAACGGAGGTGCCGTAGGGTGGGCAAAGCGAAGCGTGCCCACCGTTCCGTTGCTGCCTTGGAGAGATGGTGGGCACGGCGCAAGGGCGCCTTTTGCCCACCCTACGAGACCGACCAAGTTCTACGAATAGCTCGGCGCATCCGGCTTGCGGAAGATGTGGATGGGATCGCCCGGCACGATCGGAGAGCCGGAGAACATCGCATAGGCGTAGAGCGCGAGATAGGCGATCGCGAGCGCGCCGATGGCGTAGAAGATCAAGGTAGCCACGCGCTTCATCGTTCCGCTCCATGCGTACGGCGGGACAGCTCAGGAGCGCTTCTAGAGCGACGAGGCGGAAAAGGCCAGCCTTGCGCGAGGCTCGCCGACGGCGATCAAATGCCGCGCCGGCCGCGCGCGGGAAGGCTGACATCGGCGAGCCGGGCCGCGTCTTCGTCCTGGTCGACCGCAACATATTGGCCGTGCCAATAGGCCAACGCGGCATTGCGGGTCGAGCTCCTGATGTCCCTGACGCGGCCGATGACGATGCCGTGCGAGTGGCGCTCGACTATCTCCTCGACCTCGCAATCAAAGGCCGAGAGCGCGCCGACCAGCAGCGGAACACCCGAGACTGCCGTCACCCATTGGCTGCCTGCAAACCGATCCGCGCCCTTCAGCCCGCCCTTGCCGGCAAAGCGTTCGGCGACCTCGAGCTGGTCGGCATTGAGGATGTTCACGCCGAAAGCGCCAATGCGGCGGATCAGCGGAAACGACGAGGCGTCGCGGTTGATGCTGACCAGCAGCGTCGGCGGCTCGACCGACAGCGAGGTGACCGAGGTCACCGTCATGCCGGTGATGTCCTTGCCCCGCCCGGCGGTGATGACGCTGACGCCGCCGGTGAGATGGCGCATGGCGCCGCGGAAATCGGCGGACGAGACGGGAATTTCGGTCATGAGCTCGCGGGGCACTACATTCATGGCGTTGCTCCCCGAAAGCGGGGTTCCCTCTATTTAGGTACGATCGTCCGCCGACAACAGGTGGCTCAGGATCGAGCCTTCAAGGCCGGCAAGCTCGGCCGAGCCGCGCTGGCGCGGCCGGGCGGCGTTAACCGTGACGTCATGGACGATACGGCCCTCCTCGATGACGAGCACGCGGTCGGCCAGCGCCACGGCTTCGGAGACGTCGTGGGTCACCAGGATCGCGGTAAAGCCCTGATCGCGCCAGACCCGCTCGAGGAGCCGCTGCATCGAGATGCGGGTCAGCGCATCCAGCGCGCCGAGCGGCTCGTCGAAGGCGAGCACGCGCGGGCGCGAGACCAGCGCACGGCCGAGCGCGACCCGCTGCTTCTGGCCGCCCGAGAGCACCGCGGGCCATTGGTCGCGCTTGTCGGCGAGGCCGACCTCGATCAGCGCCTTCTCGGCGCGGGCATGCGCATCGCTTGAGGCACGATCGCGGCCGAGGCCGACCTCGACATTGGCGAGCACGCGGGCCCAGGGCAGCAGCCGCGGCTCCTGGAACATCACGCGGATGTCCTCGGGCTGAATATCCTGCCCGAAGCTGATGCTGCCGGCATCGATCTTGTCGAGGCCGGCGATCAGGCGCAGCAGGGTGCTCTTGCCGCAGCCGCTCTTGCCGACAATCGCGACGAACTGGCCGGCGGGAATGTGCAGATCGATGCCGCGCAGCACCTCGTTGTCGCCGAAGGACTTTCGCAGGCCGCGGATGCTGAGCGGCAGGCCGCTGGCCTGAATTGGCCGCTCCTCGCGCACCACGCGCGCGTGTGGGGCGAAATTGGCGCGGCTGGCGAGCTCGGTCTCGGGAAGGGAAGTACGAAGCGCTGTCTGCATGTGATTGCCAATATCTCTGCTCAACGTTTTTGAAAGGCGGGGTGCCAGGAGAGCGTCAGACGCTCCAGCACGCGGGAGGCGCTGTCGGCGAGCTTGCCGAGCAGGGCGTAGATCAGGATCGAGAGCACGACGACGTCGATCAGCATGAACTCGCGCGCCTGCATCGCCATGTAGCCGAGGCCGGAAGAGGCCGCGATGGTCTCAGCGACGATCAGCGTCAGCCACATGATACCAAGAGCAAAGCGGATGCCGACGAAGATCGAAGGCAGCGCGCCCGGGAAGATGACGCGGCGGAACAGTTCGCTATCGGTCATGCCGTAGATGCGGCCCATCTCGATCAGCTGCGGATCGACGGTGCGGATGCCGTGCAGCGTGTTAAGATAGATCGGGAAGAACACCCCGAGCGCCACCAGGAAGAGCTTTGCGCTTTCGTCGATGCCGAACCAGAGGATGACCAGCGGGATCAGCGCCAGATGCGGCACGTTGCGCACCATCTGCAGGGTGGTATCGGTGAGCCTGGCCGAGAGCTGCGACAGGCCGTTGGCGAGTCCGAAAGCGAAGCCGATGCTGCCGCCGATCAGAAAGCCGGTCGAGGCGCGCCAGAACGACACCCAGATGTTGCGGACGAGCTCACCGGACACCAGCAGCTTCCAGCCCGCGAGCACGACGTCGCTCGGCGCCGGCAGCACCCGCGTCGGCACGAAGCCGGTGACGCTCGCGACCTGCCAGATCGCGATGATGGCGAGCGGCACGATCCACTGGATCAGGCCGTCGGCCCGCGGCAGGCGGATGCTGCGCGGAAGCGAAATGCTGTCGATCAGGCTCATGACTGCGACACCCGGTGCTGCGGACGGAAATCGCTGCCGACCGTCTCCCCGAACGGACCGCCGTTGAAATGCAGCTTTGTCACGTTGCTCGGCTGCTCCAGCGCGAGCAGCGGGAACACCAGCTCGGCGAAGCGATAGGCTTCCTCGAGATGCGGATAGCCCGACATGATGAAGGTATCGATGCCGAGATCCTGGTACTCCTTGATGCGGGCCGCCACGGTCTGGGCGTCGCCGACCAGCGCCGTGCCGGCGCCGCCGCGGACGAGGCCGACACCGGCCCACAGGTTCGGCGCGATCTCGAGCTTGTCGCGATTGCCGCCGTGGAGCTGCGCCATGCGGTGCTGGCCGACGGAATCCATGCGGGCAAAGTTCTTCTGCGCCAGCGCGATGGTGTCGTCGCTGACATGCCTGATCAGCTCGTTCGCGGCGTCCCAGGCTTCTTCGTTGGACTCGCGGACAATGACGTGTAGACGGATGCCGAAGGAGAGTTTGCGGCCACGAGCGGCGGCAACCTCCCTCACCTTCGCGATCTTCTCGGCGACCAGCGCCGGCGGCTCGCCCCAGGTGAGATATTTGTCGACGGTGTCCGCCGCGACGTCGATGCCGGCATCGGACGAGCCGCCGAAATAGAGCGGCGGCCGCGGCGACTGCACGGGGGGAAACAGCAGCTTGCCGCCCTCGATGCGGATGTGCTTGCCCTCGACGTTCACCGTCTTGCCGGCGAGCAGGTCGCTGTAGACGTTGAGGAACTCGCGGGTGACCTCGTAGCGCTCGTCATGGCCGAGGAAGATGCCGTCGCCCTTGTTCTCGACGGGATCGCCGCCGGTGACGACGTTGACGAGGAGCCGGCCGTTCGAGACGCGATCAAGCGTCGCGGTCATGCGCGCGGCTACGCTCGGCGATTGCAGGCCGGGACGAACGGCGACGAGATAGCGCAACCGCTCGGTGAACGGCGCGACCGAGGACGCAACGATCCAGGAATCCTCGCAGGACCGCCCGGTCGGCAACAGCACGCCGAAATAGCCGAGTTGATCGGCGGCCTGCGCGATCTGGCGCAGATAGTTGAAGTTGACCTCGCGGCCGCCGATGCCGGTGCCGAGATAGCGGCCGTCGCCGTGGGTCGGCAGGAACCAGAGAATGTTGGCGTTGGATTGGCTCATGAATTGCCCCTAGCCGTAAGTCGTGCCGACGGCGGCCGCGACGATGCCGATCGACAGCACGATGGCTGCGATCACGCGTTGAACGATGCGCTTCATGTTCAGACCTTTTTGAACGGGAAGAGTTGTCGGCACGGTCAGGCTGCCGGGTTGCGCCAGACGATGTCGCGGATCTGAATCGGCTTCGGGATCAGGCCGAGCTTGTAGAAGCGGTCGGCGACGCCCTGCTGGGTCGCGACGATGTCATCGGTGACGGGACCGATCACGAAGTTCGCGCGGTTGGCGGCGACGGTCTGGATATCCAAGGGAACGCCGGTGATCGCGGCGAGCGATCTGGCGACCTCGTCGCGGTGCTGCTCGGCCCATTGGCCTGCCGCGGTCGTCACGTCGACGATCTGCTGCAGGATCGCCCCATGGTTCTTCGCGAACTCGCGGTTGGCGATGTAGAAGGAATTGGTCTTGGTGACCTCGCGCGCATTGATCAGGATGCGGCCGTTCTGCTTGGTCTCGCCGATCGCAAAATAGGGATCCCAGATCGCCCAGGCCTCGATGCTGCCATTGGCGAAGGCGGGGCCGGCATCCGGCGGCGTCAGGTAGACCGGTGTGATGTCGGCATAGGTGAGGCCGGCCTTCTCCAGCGTCTGCACTACGACGTTGTGGGCGCTGGAGCCCTTGGTGAAGCCGATGCGCTTGCCCTTGAGATCGGCGATGTCGCGGATCGGCGAATCCTTCGGCACCAGGATGCCCTGGCCGTTGGTGATGGGCTGACCGGCGGCGTAGACGATCGCCGCGCCCGCGGCCTGGGCAAACACCGGCGGGGAATCTCCGACCGCGCCGAAATCGACGCTGCCGACGTTCATCGCCTCCATCATCGGCGGGCCCGAGGAGAACTCGATCCACTTCACCTCGATGCCTGAGGCTGCGAAATGTCTTTCCAGGGCAGCCTGCTGGCGCGTGATGACCAGCACGCCGGTCTTCTGATAGCCGATGCGAATTTCCTTCACCGCGCCTTGCGCGATCGCAGGCGATGCGAACGCAGCGGCGGCCGCAGTTCCAACCGAAAGTTTCAGAAAGTCTCGACGCTGCATTCCACACTCCGGGCCGCGTGCGGCCGTCATCATTCACGTTTGCCGAATGATGGTGCGCGTCATCGGAAGTGTCGAGACGTCCGGGAAAATAGCGATGCGAGCACTGCGCTGCATGCCGCGCGCGTGATTAATCTTTCAAGCGGCGAAGCGAATGAGGATGGAATTTTTCTGCACGCGAATGTGAGAGATGCACGGATTGGGTCGGGCCCGGACCGGCGGAACATAAAAAGTCGCAAAACAACCCCATGCACAGTAGCCGGGCGTGCGAGAACAACGACTTACGTATTATCCGAAGTGCGTTTGACTCGTCGGGCAAAACAGCGGCAGAATGGCATGATTTCGTAGTGGGTGCTGAGGCGCGGAGCTCCCTCCACCCTCTCGCCGTCATTCCCCGCGAAGGCGGGGAATCCAGTACGCCGCGGCCCGGCGATTCAACCACAACTGTCTCGGAGTACTGGATCGCCCGGTCAGGCCGGGCGATGACACCGAACGTGTGACGGGCGACGTGCCACGAGCACCTACCGGCCTATTGCTCCCACCTCACCGGTAGATTCTGCAGCCCGCGGAAGGCCCAGCCGCCGATCCGCACCTCTTCGTCCTCGGCAAGCTCGATGCGCGAGGCGCGCGCGAACAATGTCGGCAGTGCGACGTCGGCGATCATGGCGCGCGAGGCGAAGGCGCCGGCGCAGAAATGCGGGCCGGCGCCGAAGGCGACGCTCTTGGAGGTGTCGCGCCGCACGTCGAACTGATCGGCGCGCTCGAAATGCTTCTCGTCGCGGTTGGCGGAGCCGAACATCAGGAACACGCGCTCGTCGAGCTCGAACGCTACATCGCGAATGGTCCAGGGTTTTGCGATGCGGCGCGGCGACATGCCGATCGGCGAGATCCAGCGGGCATATTCCTCGAAGGCTTGCAGCCACGACACCTCGCCGCGCAGGACCAGATCGAGCTGGTCGGGATGGGTCAGCAGCGCCCAGACCGTGCCGGCAATCGCCTTGCGCGGCTCGTTCTGGCCGCCGGAGATGGCGAGCTTGACGTTGGCGCGCACGCTCTCCATCGGCATGTCCGAGGCGAGCAGCACGCCCAAAATGCTCTGGTCGGGATGCTTGCGCATCACCGGCAGGATGTCGTCGATCGCGGCGTCGATGCCCGCGGTTGCCGCATGACAGCGCGCCTCGACCTCAGGGTCGCCGGCATAATTGGCGATGCCTTCGATCATGCCCTGCGACCACGAATCCATGTCCTGAAAGCCGATATTGGTAAGGCCGGTGATCGACTTCAGGCATTCGCCGGAGAACGGCAGCGCGAAGTCGCGCATGAGATCGATCCGGCCCGGTTCGAGCGAAGCGATGATGCGATCCGCATGGGCCTGGAACTGGGCGGTCCAGTAGCCCTTCACCGTCTTCGGCGAGACCGTCGGAAACATGGCGCGGCGCTCGACGAGATGCGCTTCGCCATCCTTGCGCATCATGTTGTGGCCCATCAGCCGGTTCATCAGGCCGGCGGGCTGGTGCGACGAGAACACGTCGATCTGCTTCTCGGAGATCGAGATGTCGTCGCGGCTCGTCAGCAGCGTCGAGCCGAGCTGCGGCACGAAGGCGATCGGCGCCTCCTTCCGCATCTTGGCGAGCATCGGATAGGGGTCGGCCCAGAAGGCAGCCGGGTCGATCTCGATGCGCGGCGCGGTGCTCAAGCTTCGCTCCCTTGTGGTCTCCTCGATGCCGAGGCTAGCGCCTTTCAGTTGCCGCCGTCTGTCCCCATGGATTGGGACAGGCGGGCCACAAGCTGCCGCTCGCGTCAACCATGCCAGCGTCGAACTGCTGCGAGGTCAACTCGGCAAAGGTGCGACGGGGTTGCGCATCATTCACCTCTGGAAGAAAATTCCAGCTCAGCACGATATCCAGGGCCTGCCTTCTGAACTGGCGCAGCTCGACGGGTTCGGCCATCCTGTATCTTCTCAGGCCTTTGTCTGCTTTCAACTCAGATGGCAGCTCCGGCCAGCAAGAAAGCGCCGCCAAGCGCGACCATCACAAGTCCAGGCCAGTTCGATTTGACGCCGAAGCCGCTACCGGGCCTTTCGGGCTCCAGCGTGTCACGTCCGGAGCGAAGCCACTTCCCACCACTGAATCGACCTCGCCAAATGGGCTGAAACGCCATTTGGAATAGGCCGCCGAAAACAAGGAGCACTCCAAGCCATATGAGGATCATGCTCACCTCCTCTACCCGCGAACGCCGATAGGTTGATGCGCCGAGAACCGTGGTCCATTCAGCGCTGCCCCCGGCTTACGGAATCAGACCGACCTTGAAAGCCGCCGGGACAACCTCTGACCTGTCAAATAGTTGATATATGGACATGATTTCTGCTAGCCGTCCATCCGGGCCAGCTTGGGAAAAAGTAGCAATTGGTTCCGCCGAAGCGGATTGGTATCAAGGGCCTTGGGCGGGCGAAGCACGAAGGCTGCTGCCGAAGTGCACGCCGCGCGTCTGAAAGATCGGTCGAATCTGATGGGTCCAGCGCAGCAATGACGGGCATCGATTTCGAGCAGATCGTGGACCGCATCCACGAGGCAGCGACCGTTCCAGAGCTCTGGCCTGATGTCCTGGAGCAAATCGCTCATGCCGCGGGCGCGCATGGCATGGTCATGATCACCTCGGACTCCGATCAATGGTCCGGTGTCTGGAACGGCGCCGTGGCGTCGCCGTCGATTCGCGAGGCCTTCTCGGCGTTCCTGAGTGGCGACCTCTCCAGCCGGACGGAGACGACCCCGCGACTCCTTGCGCTTGATCATCCCGGCTTCGTCGGCGAGCACGAGGCGTTTTCGCCGGAGGAATGGGAGCGCGATCCATATCGGGTGGAATGGAACAAGAAATGGGGCTTCGAGCATGCCTGCGCGACGGCGGTCCGCAGCCCGTCCGGCGAGATCATCGTCTTCCATATGGAAAGATTGGCCGGCCGCCCCGCCTTTTCGCGGCAGGACCTCGAATTTCTCGACCGCTTTCGCCCCCATCTCGCGCGGGCAGCTTTGCTGTCGACGCGCTGGCGCCTCACCCGGATGCGGGCGGCAACCGAGGCGTTGTCTCTGGTCGGCTTGCCGGCCCTTGCGATCACGCGCTCCGGGCGGGTTCTGGCCGCCAACGCCTTGATCGAAGGCATGACCGACGTTCTGCAATGGCTGCCGAAGGACCGGATCGCCATCAAGGACCGCGCGGCCGACACCCTGCTGCGCGCTGGCCTCGCTCAACTCGATGCGCCGGACAAGGCCGTGTGCTCCTTTGCGGCGCGTCGCAGCAGCGATCTCGATCGGGTAGTGCTTCATCTCGTGTCGATGCCGGGCGAAGCCCGCGATCTCTTCGATGGGGCGGTTGGCCTCCTCATCGCAACGCCGGTCGCCGCCTCGCAGGCACCGAGCCTTGCCCTCATTCGTGGCCTATTCGATCTCACCCCGAGCGAGGCGCGCGTTGCGCGCGGAATTGCGCAAGGACAGACGATCGGCGATATCGCCGCGCATCACGGGCTCAGCCGCGAAACCATCCGCACGCAGGTCAAGGCCGTCCTCGCCAAGACGGGAACGCGGAACCAGAAGAGCGCAGCTGCCCTCTTCGGTGCGATCCCCAAATTGCCGCTGAGAGATTGACGCCGGACTTGTGCGGTGGCCTGCCCCGGCAGGGGCAAACTTCGCTTCACCCAAATGGGTGAAGACACAGGCCGGCCCGCCGGGTTCAACTCCGCCCAAATTGGATGTCTGGCGAGAAGCGGCGGCAATGGCGGGACCGGAATTTCCGATTTTCGAAGTGACCCTGGCGCAGCGCAGGCGCAGGAGATGGAGCTGGAGCGTCTGCACCATTCAAGGCGCGGTGGTGATGCAGGGCCGGGAAGCCAGTCGACCCGCAGCAAAGTACCAGGCCGAGAGAGCGCTGTTCATGCTGCTGCTCACCGCGCCCTATCGTTCCCGACTTTCCGCATAGCAAGCCGCTCGTCGAGCGCTGCAGGGGTGCCGACGCCTTAGTTCAGCTGGCGCGTCAGCAGGCGCAGCACGATCGCAAACAGCTCGCTCTGCGAGGAGATGCCCAGCCGCTCATAGGCGCGCTTGCGGTAGGTCAGGGTCGAATGCAGGCTGATGCCGAGTCCTTGCGAGATCGCCTCGGAGCTGAAGCCTGCGAGGATGCGGCGACAGACCTCCTGCTCGCGCGGGGTGAGCGCGGAGAGCGGCTTGCGCGTCGCGAACAGGGTCGCAAGATCGGACGTCGGCTTCTCCTGGAAATGGCGCGCGACGCTGGCTGCGATCGCCGGTGCGATCGCCCCGAGCCGCTCGCGCTGGGCGGCGCTGAAGCGGCCCTGCGCGGCGATCCGATAGAAGTTGACGTAGAAGCAGGTGTCACCGGTCCAGATCGCGGTCGCACATTTGTCGACGATGCCGGAATCCTGGAAGAAGATCTTGCGGTAGCGCGCGCCGTACATGCGCGGCGCGAAGTGAGACAGCATGATCGGCGCGCCGCCCTCGCCTTCGAACAGCGCATCGCGGTTGGGATCCGTTTCGTGAAACTGGCCGGCATAGGCGGCGCCGAGATCGGCGCCGATCGGGATGTTGCCGGCATCGAGCAGGCAGCTTGCCGCGCCGGCCCGGCTCAGCGCGAACACCATGCAATGGCCGACATCGGCCTGCCGGCGCAGCGTGTCGATGAGCACATCGGGAAAATCGGAGCGGCCGATGGCGAGCACCGCGGGCGTGATATCGCCGGCCGACGGATCAAGGGTTATCCCGTTGGGGCGCACCGTATTCCTCCGCAAGACGTTCTTTTGCGAGAGGATAGCAGCAACGGAATCTTACCGGAAGCGCTCACGAGCACCGCCGCCCAGGGCCGCTCGGCTGTTGCAGACGCCATTGGCGGGTCTCACGCTGCGCCTCGCCCTTCGAGACGGCATCGTCGCGATTTTCTCAGATGAGGCTGATCCGATGGCCCCACCGAGTCACTTCACCCTGTGCCTGAAAGCAATCTCGCGCAGACGACTGAAAAGCTTTGAGAGCCGCTTCAAGCGCTCACTGACCACCGCGCAAAGAAGCATCAGCCACGTTGCGAGCGCGACACACCACAACAGAAATTCCAATGCTGCGGGCATGAGGGCACCTTTCGAAACGTGTTGCGAAACAAAGGCGGGGCACTAATGCTCGTTGAAGAACGCGAGCGCCGCGTCTGCGTTATCAGCCTTTATGGCCTCTCGCGCTGCCGCGATCATGATCGCCTCCGCGGCCGACCGCATTCGAAGCCTATTACGACCTCCTGAATTGCACTAGAATTAATGCTGAAAGTCACAATTCCATTTCGGGGAATGATCCGATGGACAGGCTCGATGAACTTGCGACATTCGTCGCGATAGTTGAAGTTGGAAGTCTGGTAGGCGCAGCAAAGCGATTGAAGCGTTCGCCTCCCGCGGTCACTCGCGCGCTTGCGGCCCTCGAGGAAAGGGTCGGAAGACGATTGGTGGAGCGAACAACCCGCCGTCTTGCACCGACGGATGCCGGACGCCACTTTGCTGAGCGCGCCCGCGAGCTGGTCAACGGCTACTCGACCGTCATGAGCAGGCTTGTCGAGACGGAGGGGGCTCCGCTGCACGGTATCCTGCGAATAGCCGCTCCCACCATCTTCGGACGCCGTCATGTCGCTCCGATCGTATCGAGCTTCCTTGACGCTCATCCGGCGATCCGTATCGAGCTCGTCATGGGTGAAAGATCGCTCGACCTGATCAGTGAAGGCATCGATGTTGCGGTCAGGATAGGTCAGCCGCGCGACTCGCGCCTCGTCGTCAGATCAGTGGGGTCGGTCCGTCGCGTCCTGGTGGCCAGCCCTTCCTACTTGCGCAAGCAACCTGAGCTTCGACATCCGCGAGACATACCGAAGCACGATGTCGTGTTCTTTTCCGGATTTGCGGGGCCGACCGAACTGCGTTTTCAGAATCGAGGTCGCTTGCACACGGTTCGCATGATGCCGCGCCTCATGACGACAGATCTCGACACGGTCATTGCCGCCGTGACATCGGGCCAAGGCATCGCTCGACTTTTATCCTATCAGGTCGAAGCCGAGATTTCGTCGGGCAAGCTCGTGCGTCTTCTTCCGGCCTATGAGCCGCCGGCCGTACCGGTTCAAGTCGTCATTCCCGGTTCCCGGCGCACCACACCGGCTGTGAGGGCATTCGCGGATCACGCCGCTGCGTCGCTCCGTACCCTTTCGATCATCCGCCAGTAGTTTCAAGGGAGCTGCGCGGGGCGAGGTGTCCGATTCTCTGCCTGCAGCCAAACCCATCAGTTCCCCCGCGAGGAACGATTGCAGCCCCGCTTTATTGGTCCGTATCTTCAAGGCTTGATCAAGGCGTTGCCCAGGCCGCCCATCGAAGGATCAGTCGATGCGCATCCTTCTCGTCGGGGCTACAGGACTTATCGGATCGGCGATCCACGCCAGGCTGTCCGCCGAAGGACATGACTGCATCTTGGTGTCGCGCCATCCCGCGGCGACGCACGATCCTCGCCACATCACGCTCGATGTCGCCCGAACCACCGATGCGTCGAAATGGAAGGGCCTTCTCGCCGGCGTCGATGCCGTGATCAATGCAGCGGGTGCGCTGCAGGGACAGGACATGCAAGGCGTTCATGTCGCCGGCAGCGCGGCGCTCTATGCGGCCTGCGAGACCGCCGGGGTCCGCAGGGTCATCCTGTTCTCGGCAATCGGCAGCAATGATGCGCTCAGCGATTTTTCCCGCACCAAGCGCGAGGGCGAAGCCGCCTTGATGGCACGCGACCTCGATTGGGTCATCCTGCGACCCTCCGTCGTAATCGGCCGGCCCGCCTACGGCGGCAGCGCGCTGCTGCGCGGGCTGGCGGCGCTGCCGGTTCTACCGGTCATGCCGGACACGGCGGCGATTCAACCGGTGCATCTCGACGACGTCGTTGAGACCGTGCTGTTCTTCCTGCAGCCCGGCGCGCCTTCACGGGTCGCGGTCGATCTGGCCGGCCCGCGGCGGATCGCCTTCAGCGATGCGGTCGCGCTGTTTCGCGCCTGGCTGCGCTGGCGCCCGGCCTATCGCCTGCAGCTGCCGCGCTGGGCGGCTTCAATTGCCTATCGTGCGGGCGACGTTGCGCAGATGCTGGGATGGCCAACGCCCATCAACACGACGGCACAGGCGGAAATGCGCCGCGGTGCGACCGGCGATCCCGAGCCCTGGCGTCGATTGACCGGCACTCCATCGCGCCATCTCGAAGTCGCGCTCGCACGCGAGCCTGCGTCGGTGCAGGAACGCTGGTTTGCTCAGCTGTATGCGCTCAAGCCGCTGATCTTTGGCGTCTTCGGCGCGTTCTGGATCGCCACCGGCATCATCTCGCTGAGCGCGGGCTGGAACATCGGCATGTCGTTGCTGCTTGAAGGCGGGCTGCAAGGGAACGTCGCGGCGCTCGTCGTCACCGCGGGCGCGCTCGCCGACATCGTCATCGGCATCGCCATTCTCTGGCGACCCCTGAGCCGCTACGGACTCTGGGCCGCACTGATCATCTCGCTCACCTATGCCGTGATCGGCACCGTCCTGGTGCCGCGGCTGTGGGCCGATCCGCTGGGACCGATGCTGAAGATCTGGCCGGTGATCATGCTCAATCTGGTCGCCATGGCGATCCGGGAGGATCGCTGATGCTCTACTTCCTCGTGAAGATGGCGCACATCATCGGTGCTGCCGTGCTGCTCGGCACCGGGGCCGGCATCGCCTTCTTCATGCTGGTGGCGCATCTGCGCGGCGACCCGCGCGAAATCGCGGGCGTCGCGCGGACGGTGGTGCTGGCCGACTTCCTGTTCACGGCGAGTGCCGTGATCCTGCAGCCGATCACCGGGACATGGCTCACCTGGTCGAGCGGGTATTCCCTCGGCGACGGCTGGGTGGCGGCGTCGATTGCATTGTATCTCGTGATCGGCGCCTTCTGGCTGCCGGTGGTGTGGATGCAGATGCAGATGCGCGATCTCGCCGTCGCGGCGGTCGCGACCAACGGCAAGCTGCCCGCCCGCTATCACCGTCTCTTCTGGTGGTGGTTCGCCTTCGGCTTTCCGGCTTTCGCGGCCGTGCTGATGATCTTCTGGCTGATGATCGCCCGTCCGGCCATTCCATACTGGGATTAGGTTCGCCTTCAGGACAACCCACCTGCCTGATCACCCAACCAGAGCGGGGTGTGGCCAACGCACCCCGCTCTCCCTCGCCTCATTACGGAGCCTTCACCTCGGCCCGGGCAGCTGCCGCGGCGTCCATCCCGGCCTGCTTGACTCGGTCCACAATTTCGGCGCCGGTATCGCTGATTTCCGAGACAACCGTGTCCGAGGCTTCACGCAGGGCCTGCGAGACCGCACCGGCGCGCCGGTTCAGGTCAGCCTTCACGTCGTCGCTGACGTCTCCGATATACTGGTTCTCGATCTCGGAGGCGCGGAACGCGCCCGCCACGGCCGCACCAATTGCGATGCCCACGACCCCCAGCACGAGGGGTTGCCGCTCCAGCATGTCCGCCAGTGACGACTTCGCACTCGTCATGGTGTCCTTGTTCGGAAGCGCATTGCCCAGCTTGCTGAATTGCTCCTGCGCGAAGGCGACGCCCTCGTCGAAACGATCCCGGACGCCCTCGGCGGCCTGCGACACAGTATCGGAAGCGGCGGCGGTCGCGCCACGCAGGGTCTCCCCGAACCGTTGCGAGCCGTCGTTGTCCATTTCGGGGGCGGTCGGCGGCGCCACGGTCTGCTTGATCGCGGATGCTGCCGACCTGAAACCACTCGTCCCGATATCGGCAACAGGTTCGACGGCCTCGGCGGCGGAACGCGCCACAGTCTTCAGCCTCTGGTCTCCGGCCAACAGCCAAAGCGCGCCGCCTCCGATGAGCGCCGCGGCGAGCGGGTTGTCCCTGGCAGCCGTTACTAGATTGTCGATAAAGCTGATCTTTGTGCTGCTCATCGCACCATTCCCTTCACGGTGTCCTTGTCTTTTTCCAGCTGGCCGATCGTTTCGCGGGGAGCCAGCTGACGCATATCAAGCCGGTTCATGCCCATGGCGACCAGCGCGGCGGCGACGGCCGCAGCGATGACCGCCGATGTCAGATATGACAGCGGTTGCGACCATCCTGCGGAGATCAATGCGGCGGATAGAGCGAATAAGGCCATGACGATGGCCGGGATCACCAGAACGGCGCCGGCTACGATCAAGCCGACGGCGCCGCCGATCTTCTGGAGCTTCTCGCCAAGTTCTGCCTTTGCCAGGTCGATCTCGTTCTGGAACAGCTTGGCGAACTGCGACATGGCATCGCCGAGCAGCGTCGAGATTTCCCTGAACTCGCTTTTGCTGGTTTTGATATCGCGCTCGATGCTCATGGTAACGTGCTGCCCTGGAAGGATGAGGATTGTTGCGTATGGGGGTTACGGGTCCCGGACTCCCGATTCCAGTTTTGCTCTCCCGCCGAAAAAGAGCTCCCACCCGACATTTGCCCGCTCCCCGACGTGCTGCCGGGGGTGTTGCGCTGCCCTTGGGATGACGATTGTCCGCCCGATGCCTTCAGGAAGCGAACGGCCGCGAAGCCAGCCAGCACCGATATGCCAAGAAAGGCGGCCGGCTGACGTTTGGCGAAATCGGTCGCGCCTGCGACAAGATCTCGGAAACTTCCGTCCCGGATCTTCCGGGCGGCATCCTCGACATAGTCCGCCGCCGAACCGATGCCGCGTGCGGCGAACGGTACGTCGCTCTCGAAAGCCCGGCCGGCCTCGCGGATGTTGCCCGCGAGGCGCTCGACGAAATCGGCGCCCGATCGCTGCTGTTCGCGCGCCTGGCTCTGGATCTGGTCCATGGTTCCGTCCGCAACGCCCTTTGCTGCATCCGCGGCCTCGCCGAACTTGTCTCGCGCGACGTCGGCCGATGCCCGGAACGCATCGCCGGCGCGCTGCTTCATCTCCGCTCCGGCATCGCCGATCTGCTCTTTCATGTCCTTCGCGGTGCCCTTGTCCTGGTTCTTTGCGAACTGCGTCACGTTGCGCGGGTCCAAATCGCTCATGATGGTTTCCTTCAGGTGTTGGATGGAGAGGGGCTAAAGGCAGCTTTGACCAAGTCGTCCGCAGCCTCCTTCAGAGTGTCCGCCATGTTCTGCGTCATGCGGCTGGCATGGGTGCCGAGATCAGCATCGGCGACCCTTTGCGCCGCAGCATCGGCCGCCGACGTGGTGGCGTCTCTCGCGGCCTCGAACCCGGATTGCGCCGCGGCGGCAGCAGCCTGCTTCACCCCGTCGCTCGTCCGGCCCATAACCTTAGCTTCGACCTTGGTCTCGGGAAGAGCAGCCGCAATGATGGCGCCGATCGCGAGGCCCAGGCCGCCGATGAGCGCAGCATTGTCACCAATGGTCTGCCGGGCCTGGTCAGGCGCGCTCGCGGCGGCATCCCTGGTTGCATTCATGCCACTCTTGAGCTTTTCACTCGCAAAACTGGCAGCACGCGCCGCGCTCTCCCGCAGATCAGCGGCAATGCCGGCGGCCTTCTCCTGCGCGTCATCAGCCATGCCAGCGGTTCGGCTTTGCGCGGAGGACAGCGTCTCCTTGGCATCACCCTGCATCGCCCGTGCGCCCTCGGCCACCCCCTCAAGCATGTGCCCGGCTTTGTCCAAGACCGGGCCGGTGACGTCTGCAGCACGATCGCGCACCGTCTTCGAGGTCAGGGCGAGTCCTGCGCCGATCATGAGAAGTGGCAACGGCGTACCTCGCACCAACCGAAGCAACGGAACGCCCACTGCGGCGCCCGCTGCGACTGCGCGCATCGGGTTGTCCATGATCTGTTGCTTGAGCCCTTCGACCCAGCTCTGGGTCTTATGGCTGACGTATTCGGTGACTTCGGATTTGATGTGCTGCGGCGAGACTTTGTGGCGAATGTCCTCGGCGGTGTCCGATATCTGCTCCTTCAACCGTCCGACCGTCGCCGCCAGCTCGGCGCGGCTACGCTCGGACTCCCGTCTCAACTCCTCCACGGATCGTGTCATCGCGTTACCCTCTTGCTTTGTTTCTTGGATTTGAGGTCGAACTCACGCTGTGTTGAATCGTTCCTCGCGCCGCTTGGGCGCTTGCTGGGACGACGATATGCGTGAAGCAGCGCAAGGGAGAGCGACGTCGAGCGCCCAGCCATTGCTGGATGCAGAGGGTTCGAAAGGTCTGCTCCGGGTCAAAACGCCGCACTCCTGCGCGGCTCACCGCACCGGCTTCAGCGCCAGGAAGCAGGACCTGTCGTTGCTTACACGCTACCCCGCCGCCGCCTTCGCGGGGGCCACGTTGATCGCCAGCTTGCCGTAGCGATCGGTGAAGGCCTCGGTATCGATCTCTTCCAGCTCGATCTCGCCGCTCATCACGCCCTGCTTCCAGGCCGCCTGCGCCGGATCGTTCTGGAACTCCGGCATCACCTCGCGACCGAACAGCTCCAGCGACTCGCAGATATGCTCGTGGCTGTTCTTGCCGGCCTGGTTTAGCAGGATGACCTGGTCGATGTGCGAGGACTGGAAGCGCTTCAGCTTCTTGCGGATCGTCTCGGGTGAGCCGATCAGGCCGCCACGCAGCGCCGCCTCCTGGGCTTGCGGATTGTCGCGCTTCCACTTGTTGTACTCGTCCCACATGTTGACGGTGTAGGGCGCGGGGCGCTGGCGGCTCTGCGAAGCGCCGTAGAAGCGCAGCGCGAACTGGAAGAAGGTGGCGCCGTCGGCGCGGGCACGCGCCTCCTCGTCCGTCTTGGCGCACATGAAGAACGAGACCAGCGCCATGTTCGGATTGATCTCGTAGTCGGCGAGCTTGTGCAGGCGCTTGGTGATGGCGTTGTAATAGGCGTGCACCCAGGCGTGCGCGGCGTCGGCGCTGACGAACTGGAAGCCGAGCGCGCCGAAGCCATGGCGGCCGGCGCGCTCGATGGTCGGCAGCTGCGAGCAGGCCATCCACAACGGCGGGTGCGGCTTCTGCACCGGCTTCGGCACGACATTGCGCAAGGGGATGTCGAAATACTTGCCGTGATGCTCTGAGCCGGCGTCCCGAAACATCGGGAAGATCGCCGCGACCGCCTCCTCGAACACCTCCTTCTTGGTCTCCATGTCGCGGCCGAACGGCTCGAGCTCGGTGAGAGCAGATCCAGCACCGCGACACGCTCGGCGACGCGCGCCGGATGGTTGGTGGTGAGCTGGAGGATGCCGTGGCCGAGCCGGATGTTCTTCGTGCGCTGGCTTGCGGCAGCCAGGAACGATTCCGGCGAGGGCGAGTGCGAATATTCCTCGAGGAAGTGATGCTCGACCACCCAGGCATGGTCGTAGCCGAGCTTGTCGGCGAGCTCCATCTGCGAGAGCGCATTCTGATAGAGGGCGAGCTCGTCACCGGCCGCCCAGGGCCGCGGCAGCTGTAGCTCGTAGAAGATGCCGAACTTCATAGGCGTCGCTCTCCCGCTTATTGTTGTTAACGGCATCTTAGTGCGCGAGGCGACGCTGTCTACGGATGCGCAATTCCGCCACGTGGGAGACGATCCATCCTCCGGCGCAGCGAGAAGCAGCCAACCGACATTGATCCAAATCAACGCGTTGTCGGGTGGAACGTATCTAAAGTGCAGCAAGGCGACGGCCCGGATGCCGTCACGATTCCCCACAGCATTCAAGAGACCGAATATGTCGGCCCCTGACGACACGACGTCGCGCGTGCGCCGTAAGCGCATGGAGATCTTCGCCTTCCTGTTCCTGACCGCGATCGTGATGCCCGTGCTCGCGGTCGGGACCGTCGGCAGTTACGGCCTCGGCGTCTGGATCTACCAGATGTTCGCCGGCCCTCCCGGCCCGCCGCGCTCCCCGCATTGATCAGCAACCAGCGAAAGACAGGCATCATGGCTCACGCCACACTCAACCGCCGCGCCTTGATCACCGGCCGGGTGCTCAGCGCCGACCGCGTCATCGCGCCGCCGGGCGCCGAGATCGCCAGCATCATCGTGCAGGCGCGGCCCGAGCGCCTTGCCGAACTGGAAGCGGAGATCGCAGCGCTTCCCGGCTGCGAGATTCATGCCCGCGACGCGCGCGGAAAGCTCGTCGTCGTGGCTGAAGCGGCGGATGCCGGCAGCCTTGGCACCATGCTCAACACCATCCAGTCGCTGCCGAACGTCTATTCCGCAGCGCTCGTCTTCCACGCCATTGAAACCGCCTGAGTCAGGAAGAGCCATCATGACATCGCCGAAGCTCGACCGCCGCCAGATGCTCAAGCTCGAGGCTGCCGCGATCGCCGCGGCCGCCGCGGGCCTGCCGGCACCAGCGCTCGCCGCGAACCTCGCCGCCGAGCGGAAGGAGAGCGAATTGAAATGGGACAAGGCCGCCTGCCGCTTCTGCGGCACCGGCTGCTCGGTGATGGTCGCGACCAAGGACAACCGCGTCGTCGCCACCCACGGCGACATCAAGGCGGAGGTCAATCGCGGCCTCAACTGCGTCAAGGGCTACTTCCTCTCCAAGATCATGTACGGCCACGACCGCCTGACGCAGCCGATGCTGCGCAAGACGGGCGGCAAGTACGACAAGAACGGCGAGTTCACGCCCGTCACCTGGACCGAAGCCTTCGACATCATGGAGCTGAAGTGGAAGGAGGCGATCAAAAAGCGCGGGCCCAACGGCGTCGCCATGTTCGGCTCCGGCCAGTGGACGATCTGGGAAGGCTATGCGGCCTCAAAACTGTTCAAGGCCGGCTTCCGCACCAACAACATCGACCCCAATGCGCGGCACTGCATGGCCTCGGCTGTCGCCGGCATGATGCGCACCTTCGGCATCGACGAGCCGGCCGGCTGCTATGACGACATCGAGGCCACCGATGCCTTCGTGCTGTGGGGCTCCAACATGGCGGAGATGCATCCGATCCTGTGGACGCGCATCGCCGACCGCCGGCTGTCCGCACCGCATGTCCGCGTCGCCGTGCTCTCCACCTTCGAGCACCGCTCGTTCGACCTCGCCGATATCGGCATGGTGTTCAAGCCGCACACCGACCTGTACATCCTCAACGCCATCGCCAACCACATCATCAAGACCGGTCGCGTCAACAAGGACTTCGTTGCCGCGCATACCGTGTTCAAGCGCGGCCAGACCGACATCGGCTACGGCCTGCGGCCCGAGCATCCGCTGCAGAAGAAGGCGACGGGCGCGGCGAAACCCAACGACGCCACCGACATGAGCTATGACGAATTCGCCAAGTTCGTGTCGGAGTACACGCTGGAGAAAGCCGCCCAAATGTCGGGCGTGCCGCTCAACCGTCTCGAGGCGCTCGCCGAACTCTACGCCGACCCGAACACGAAGGTGGTCTCGTTCTGGACCATGGGCTTCAACCAGCACACCCGCGGCGTCTGGTGCAACAACCTCGTCTACAACATCCACCTTTTGACCGGGAAGATCTCCGCGCCCGGCAACAGCCCGTTCTCGCTGACCGGCCAGCCTTCGGCCTGCGGCACCGCGCGCGAGGTCGGCACCTTCTCGCACCGCCTGCCCGCCGACATGGTGGTGACCAACAAGAAGCATCGCGACCACACCGAGCAGATCTGGCAGCTGCCCGAGGGCACCATTCCCGACAAGCCCGGCGCGCACGCCGTGCTGCAAAGCCGGATGCTGAAGGACGGCCTGATCAACGCCTATTGGGTGCAGGTCAACAACAATCTCCAGGCCGGTCCCAATGTCAACGAGGAGATCTATCCAGGCTTCCGCAATCCCGACAATTTCATCGTGGTCTCGGATGCGTATCCAACCGTGACGGCGCTCGCCGCCGATCTGATCCTGCCCACTGCGATGTGGGTGGAGAAGGAAGGCGCCTACGGCAATGCCGAGCGGCGCACCCAGTTCTGGCACCAGCTCGTCTCCGCGCCGGGCGAGTCGAAGTCGGATCTCTGGCAACTCATGGAGTTCTCCAAACGCTTTAGAATCGAGGAGGTCTGGCCCGCCGAGCTGATCGCCAAGAAGCCGGAATATCGCGGCAAGACCCTGTTCGACGTGCTCTACAAGAATGGCCAGGTCGACAAATTCCCGGTCACCGATATCGAGCCGGGCTATGCCAACGACGAATCCAAGGCGTTCGGCTTCTACGTCCACAAGGGCCTGTTCGAGGAGTACGCCCAATTCGGCCGCGGCCATGGCCACGACCTCGCGCCGTTCGACACCTATCACCGGGAGCGCGGCCTGCGCTGGCCCGTCGTCAACGGCCAGGAGACCAAGTGGCGCTTCCGCGAAGGCAGCGATCCCTACGTCAAGCAGGGCACCAACGTGCAGTTCTACGGCCATGCCGACGGCAAGGCCCGCATCTTCGCGCTGCCCTACGAGCCGCCGGCGGAATCACCCGACAACGAATATCCCTACTGGCTCTCGACCGGCCGCGTGCTGGAGCACTGGCATTCCGGCACCATGACGCGCCGCGTCCCCGAGCTGTTCAAGGCCTTTCCCGAAGCGGTCTGCTTCATGCATCCGGACGATGCGCAGGAGGCGAAGCTCCGGCGCGGCGACGAGGTGAAGGTGGTCTCTCGCCGCGGCTTCATCCGCGCCCGCGTCGAGACGCGCGGCCGCGACCGGCCGCCGCGCGGCCTCGTCTTCGTGCCGTGGTTCGACGAATCGAAGCTGATCAACAAGGTGACGCTCGACGCCACCGATCCGATCTCGCTGCAGACCGACTTCAAGAAATGCGCCGTGCGCATCGAGCGGGTGAACATGTCATGATGAAACGATCCGCAATCATCCTGCTTGCCTTCGCGATCGCAGCGGGCACGAGCTCGCTGACGGCGCAGACCGTGAGCTCCGGCCTGCGCGGCCCGACCCCGCTCAACGACGAGGGCCCGGCGCCGCCGATGCTGCCGAACCGCAACACCTCCGAGAAGGAGGTGCGCAACTATCCGGAGCAGCCGCCCGTCATCCCGCACAATATCGACGGCTACCAGGTCGACCTCAACGGCAACAAGTGCCTGTCCTGCCATGCGCGGGCGCGCACCGCCGAGTCGCAGGCGCCGATGGTCTCGATCACGCATTTCATGGATCGCGACGGCCAGTTCCTGGCCTCGGTCTCGCCGCGCCGCTTCTTCTGCACCGAATGCCACGTGCCGCAGAACACCGCCAATCCGCCGGTCAGCAACGATTTCACCGACATCGACACGCTGCTGTCGCGCGCAAGCCCGGGTGGCCGCAGATGATGACGACTGCCGACGATCCCAACGCGGAGCTGAACGCCAAGCGCGGATTCATCGCGCGCAGCTGGGCGTTTCTGCTCGAGCTCTGGCAGGTGCTGACCCGCCCGAGCTCGGTGTTCGCGCTCGGCACCCTGGTGCTGGCCGGCTTCGTTGCCGGCGTGATCTTCTGGGGCGGCTTCAACACCGCGCTGGAAATCACCAACACCGAGAAGTTCTGCATCGGCTGTCACGAGATGAAGGACAATGTCTACGCCGAGCTGAAGTCGACCGTCCACTTCACCAACCGCTCCGGCGTGCGCGCGACCTGCCCGGACTGCCACGTGCCGCACAACTGGACCGACAAGATCGCGCGCAAGATGCAGGCCTCCAAGGAGGTCTGGGGCAAGATCTTCGGCACGATCGACACTCGCGAGAAATTCCAGGACCACCGGCTCGAGCTCGCCGCGCACGAATGGGCGCGCTTCAAGGCCAATGATTCCCTGGAATGCCGCAACTGCCATAGCGCCGATTCCATGGACATCACCAAGCAGTCGCCGCGGGCCTCGGTGGCGCACCAGCGCTTCCTCTTCACCAAGGAAAAGACCTGCATCGACTGCCACAAGGGCATCGCTCACCAGCTGCCCGACATGCGCGGCGTTCCCGGCTGGCAGTAGGGTTTGGCGACGCCTGAGTGAACGCCTCGTCCTTCGAGACGGCTGCTTCGCAGCCTCCTCAGGATGAGGCTGAGCGGCATCGCGCCCGCCGAAACTGCCGCCGCGCACTCTGTCCTCATCCTGAGGGCCCGCCAAGGCGGGCGTCTCGAAGGATGGCCGCGAGAACGGCCTTGAAATGCGATCGCCCTGCGCTTGAACCGTTGGGGCGAATGGTTAGTTTGAGGGAAGGCGAATCGCCTCATTCGCCGCTCCCTCAAGACAGACATGGCCACTTTCACCCCGCATCAGGATGCTGCGCTCAAGGCCGTCGGCGACTGGCTCAAGGCCAAGCCGGGACGGGGCGGCACGCCGCCGGTGTTCCGCCTGTTCGGCTTTGCCGGCACCGGCAAGACCACGTTGGCGCGGCACATCGCCGAGGGCGTCGACGGCGAGGTGAAGTTCGCCGCCTTCACCGGCAAGGCGGCCCTCGTCATGCGCAACAAGGGCTGCGACGGCGCCTCCACCATCCATTCGCTGATCTACCGCGCCCGCGAATCCGGCGAGGAGCAGCCGAGCTTCGAATTGTGGGACGATGCGCCGGCCTCGAAGGCGAAGCTGATCGTGATCGACGAATGCTCGATGGTCGATGCCGAATTGGGGCGCGACCTGATGTCGTTCGACTGCCCGCTGCTGGTGCTCGGCGATCCCGCGCAGTTGCCCCCGATCCAGGGCGGCGGCTTCTTCACCAATTCCGAGCCGGATGCGATGCTGACCGAGGTGCATCGCCAAGCCCAGGACGATCCGATCGTGCGGATGTCGATGGACGTGCGCGAGGGCCGCGAGCTCGACATCGGTCGCTATGGCGAGAGCGAGGTCGTCTCGCGCAAGGAGCTCGATCCCGATCGCGTCATGGGCGCCGACCAGATCCTGGTCGGCCGCAACAACACCCGCCGCGCCTACAACATGCGGGTACGCCAGCGCCAGAATATCGAGGACCAGTTCCCGGTCGCCGGCGACAAGCTGGTGTGCCTGCGCAACAACCGCAAGAAGGGCCTGTTCAATGGCGGCCTGTGGCGCGTCAAGTCGCGCAACACCTCGCGCTCGAAATCGCGCATCCTCTCGATGCGGCTATCGCCGGACGAGGATTTCGGCCACAAGGTGACCAAGGTCTCGGTGCGTGCGGACTGCTTCGAGGGCGGGGTCGAGCAGATCGCCTGGGAGCAGCGCAAGCCCTATGACGAATTCGACTACGGCTACGTCCTGACCGTGCACAAATCGCAGGGCTCGCAATGGGACGACGTCGTGCTGTTCGACGAGAGTTTTGCGTTTCAGGATTCGCGAGCACGGTGGCTCTATACCGGCATCACGCGGGCGGCTAAACGGCTGAGTATCGTCGTCTAGAGCGCCGCTGCCGTAGGGTGGGTTAGCCGAAGGCGTAACCCACCTCCTTAGTTTCGGCGGCGACAGAAGTGGTGGGTTACGCCGAGTGATTGCGCTTCGCGCAATCACTCGGCTAACCCACCCTACAACCCGAGCCTCCTCACCTCCCCGCAACGAAGTAAAAATCTTCCCGCCCCGGCGGCGAGCCGTAGGTGAACGGCTGCTGCGCGTGCTGGGTCGCGGCCCAGACGTCGTCGCGGACGATGTCGAACAATTTTCGGATCTCGACGCGCGGCTGCTTGATCTCGCGCGCGAGCGCGGTGGCGAACGGGCTGTTGGGGCTACCATCGCCATCCATCGCGGTCTGGCCGTGCTTGGCGGCGTAGACGACCATGAAGCCGGCACCGGGCTCGATGTTGGAAAAGCCCTTCTCGACCAGCTTCAGCGACAGCGTGCGCTGCATGGCCGGCGCGAACGGATTGTCGCGGCAGGCATCGAGGACGACGAGACGCACTTTTCGCGCCGCCCCGACCGCGGCGATCACCTGCTCGAGCGCGACGGCCTCGGTCTCGGCGTCCTTGTCGGCGGTGAGCTTGGCGTCGACCGGAACGAGATAGTTCACCCCGCCGATCTCGAAACCATGGCCGGCATAATAGACCATGGCCCAATCGGCCTTTTCCGCTTCCTCGGCGAAGGCCTTCAGCGTCTGGAAGAACGCATCGCGGGTGAGGTCCCTGGTGTCCATCACGGTCTGGAAGCCGAGGTCGCGCAGCACGCCCGCGATCAGCTTCGAGTCGCGCGGCGGATTGGGCAACGCATGGACGTTCTTGTAGGCCCCGTTGCCGACCACCAGCGCGACGCGACGGTCGGTCGTCGCGCTCGCCGCCTCCTTCGGCGTCAGGGCGGCGA
Organism: Bradyrhizobium sp. USDA 223; assembly: GCF_044909005.1. Classification (NCBI taxonomy): domain Bacteria; kingdom Pseudomonadati; phylum Pseudomonadota; class Alphaproteobacteria; order Hyphomicrobiales; family Nitrobacteraceae; genus Bradyrhizobium; species Bradyrhizobium sp. USDA 223. The sequence goes on along the minus strand of NZ_JBIYDR010000001.1, from coordinate 7,375 downwards.
GCCGCTCCTGCGCGATGGCGCGGGCGCGCGCAACCTCGGTCTCGTCGAACCTCGTCAGCGAATAGGCGGCGGCGCGATAATCGGCGCGGGCCTGCGCGAGATCCTTCCTGCGCTCGTAGATCTGGCCGCGGCCGGAATGGGCGCGGACATTGTTCGGGTTGATCTGGATGACCGTGTTGTAATCCTTCAGCGCCGCGTCGAGATCGCCCTTCATCATGTTGACGTCGGCGCGGTTGTTGATCACGAACGCGCGTTCCTGGGCTGCTTCTCGATCAGGCCATTGCAATCGGCCAGGGCGCGGTCGAACTTGCCCGTCATGCCGTAGGTGATGCAGCGGTTGCCGGCGATCTGCGGCGCAGCCGCATCAATCTTCTCGGCCTCGGCGAAATCGGCGATGGCGCCGTCGAAATCCTTCATCAGCGTGCGCGCGCGGGCGCGATTGGTCCAGGCGAGCAGGAATTTCGGCGTGTACTTGATCGACAGGCTGAAATCGTCGATCGCGCTCTGCAGCGCGCCGCGGCGCGCGTGGATGACGCCGCGGTTGTTGTAGGGAACGCCATAGGCCGGGCGTTTCCGGAGCGCGAGGTTGTAGTCGGCCATCGCGAGATCCTCCTGCCCGCTCCGCTCATAGGCGAGGCCGCGCAGGTTGAGCGCGACGACGTTGCCGGGATCGAGGTCGATGGCCATGGACAGCGTCTCCGCATCCCGCCAAGCCGGCCGGTCGCCGCGCCGACCGCGTCCTCACGGTCTCGTGTCCGCCCCGGCGTAACAATCTGCGGTACGGCCCGTATCTCGGATGATGCGAAAACGCGGCCGGGCAGGCTGTTCGCCCGGTCCCGAACGCCCTAGACTGTCAGCCCTTCCGAAAGAGGATGCCATGCGCCGAACCGCCCTCGCCACCCTGCTCGCCGCAACCACCGCCCTGACGCTGGCTTTCGTGATGCCGTCGCGGGCCGCGGAGGAGGCGGTCGTGATCCCAGCCCCTACATTGGACGCGGCACCCGCGAGCGGCGTCCAGACCGCCGTGCTCGCCGGCGGCTGCTTCTGGGGCGTGCAAGGCGTCTTCCAGCACACCGCAGGCGTGGTCAACGCGGTCTCCGGCTATGCCGGCGGCACCAAGGCGACCGCCGACTACAAGACCGTGTCGAGCGGCCGCTCCGGCCATGCCGAGGTGGTCGAGATCAAGTACGACCCGAAGAAGATCTCCTACGGCAAGATCCTCCAGATCTACTTCTCGGTGGTGCACGACCCGACCCAGCTCAACCGCCAGGGTCCCGACGTCGGCCCGCAATATCGCTCGGCCATCTTCACCACGTCGGATGAGCAGAAGAAGGTCGCGGAGGCCTATATCGCCCAGCTCAACGGCGCCAAGGTGTTCAACAAGCCGATCGTGACCAAGATCGGCGCGCTGGAGGCGTTCTATCCGGCGGAGGCCTATCACCAGGACTATATGACGTTGCACCCGAACCAGCCCTACATCGCCTTCAACGACATTCCGAAGGTCGAGAACCTGAAAAAGCTGTTCGCGGATAATTACATCGAGAAGCCGACGCTGGTTAATGCCGGCAAGGCGACCAACTGATCGCGAGATCACCAAAGCAACGGGAGACCCATGCCCGACACCAAGACGAAAACGACCGACGACAAGGTCATCAAGAGTGAAGAGCAGTGGCGGCGCGAGCTGACGCCAATGCAATACGCCGTGCTGCGCGAGAAGGCGACCGAGCGTCCCTTCTCGGGCGAATATGAGCACGACCACCGTGCCGGCACCTACGTCTGCGCCGGCTGCGGCAATGTGCTGTTCGAGTCGGATGCCAAGTTCGATTCCGGCTGCGGCTGGCCGAGCTTCACCCAACCCGCAGTCGAGAGCCACATCGACGAGGAGCGGGACACCAGCCACGGCATGATCCGCACCGAGGTGCTCTGCTCCAAATGCAGCGGCCATCTCGGCCACGTCTTCCCCGACGGCCCCGGGCCGACCGGCCTGCGCTACTGCATCAATTCCGCGGCCCTGAAGCTCGAGCCCAAATAACCCAAGCCCGCCGCCGGGTTCCCCCGTGGAACCCGGCGGCGTGATGTGCTTTTCTGCTCTGGCGGTGCGCCGATCATCGCATTTCGGTGGCCGCCAGGGAGGATGCCATGGCGCTTGGGACCATCCTGATCATCCTGGTGATCATCTATCTCGTCGGCGGCCTGTCCGGCCGGTTCGGCGGCTACGGCTATGGCCTTGGCCATTCCGGTATCGGGATCGGCGGGGTCGTGCTGGTGATCCTGGTCGTGCTGCTGCTTCTCGACAAAGTTTAAGTCATATAAGCCTTTGAAATATCGATAAGTTTCGTCTCCGCGGGGCTGCCATGCGCTGATTCATCATCTCGCATCGCGGGGGTCGCATTTTTGTCAAATCGGCCTATATTAGAGAGCGACAATGACATGCGGCGGGCCCGCTCGATTGCGGCCCCTGCCCTCCCCAACCCCACGCGCTTAAAGCCCCAGAGAAGATCACGAGGTCTTTGACCATGCGTCCACTGCGTCCGTTCAACTTCAACACCTCCGCCGAGCTCTTCCCCGCCGCCATCCGCAAGAAGAAGCGCGCGGGCTTCACCTATCGGCGGTTCGGCACTGCGGCCGAGGCCGTGCAGTTCGCGATGGAGCAGTTGCCGACGGACTCGCTGAACGGCGCCTATCTCCAGGTCGAGGAAGCGCGCTTCGACCAGAACGGCATCCGCTCGCTGTACGAGAGCGATGCCTTCCCGCTGCCCCGCCGGCCCAAGCCGGCCCCGGCCGCGGAGACCGACGCCGACGCGGCGTAAGCTTTCGCAACAAGTTCGATGTGCGCAGAAGGCGCGATGGCCGAAAGGTCGTCGCGCCTTTTGTGTTTTGGGGGCTTTCTCACCCGCTATCTCTCATCCGTCATTGCGAGCGCAGCGAAGCAATCCAGCGTCCCTCCGCGGCAAGATTCTGGATTGCTTCGCTGCGCTCGCAATGACGACTCTGGGAGATGGAGCGCATTGTCGACCAGTCGGACTCGCGGCGAGCGCTCTCAGCCAGGCTACATCCGCGGCTGCTTTTCCAGCCAGCGCTGGAGCAGGCGGACGTTGCGCGTGTTGGCGCGGAACATGACGTCGAAGGCGTCGCCCGCGAACGGGACCAGGCCAACCACGCCGTCGACCGCGACATTGCCGAGCATGCGCGCCGTGATGTGCCAGGGCGCGCCCAGCGCGCGGGCTTCGCGCACCAGCCACAGCGAGATCGCGGTGGTGATGATGTCGCCGACGACGGGAATCAATCCGATCAGCCCGTCGATGCCGTAGCGGATGTTGGTGCCGGGCAGGATGAAGGCGACGTCGAGCAGCTTGGCGATCGCCTCGAGCCGCGCGATCCGCTGCTCGCGCGTCAGATTGCCGAACGGGCTGCCTTGACCGAACTCGAAACGAAACTCGCGAAATCCGTGCTCCAGGCTTTCCGGCCTGATCTCGTGGCCGTCCTGGTCGATGATCGGGCCGCGCCCCTCGTCGCGCGAGAAGCGCGCATGCGAGCCGCTCCCGGAACGGGATTTGCGCGGAGCGAGGATGTCGTCGTCTTGCATGGCCATGGCCTTCAGTGAACGCGCCAGCGCGGCGGAGGTTGCGGCCGCGCCCGAACGCCGCGCGTCAGGTCGGCACCGGCACGGCTTGCGGCTCCTCGACGTAGCGATGCACCAGCCAGGATGAAATCACCGCCGGCACGAAACCGACGAGCCCGTACAGGATGATCTGCACCGCGCCCGAATCCGGCCCGCGCGAGCTGTGAGTGAGCGAGGCCAGAGCGAAGGCGAACAGGCCGACCAGGAGCATCCGCAAGACCGGCCCGATCCGGCGGATGTGGATCAGGATGTCATCGACTGCGCCGATCATCAGCGCAGGCAAGAACCCGAACAGGTAGCTGTATTGGAGCGTCTTGAAGAACACCGCGAACAGCTTGCCGACCTCGCCGAGGTTGGTCTGGGCCCAATAGCCGGACTGGTAGGTCGTCGTCAGCAGCAGCAGGAACCCGCCGATGAATGGGACGACCAGCGCAAATACCAGATAGCGTTTCATCAAGCACCTCACACTCTGCAGGCGTTATAGCAGCGCAGCGGGAACCTTGAACAGCGGGCGCCGGGCTCCTCAAGGGGAACAAGTGGCAAGGCGATGAGTTCATGCTGGACTGAATTCAACCCTGGCAGTTCAACCCCTGGCAGACTGGAGCCGCCGATGGCCCGCAAATTCTTTCTGGCGACGATCGCGCTGGCGGCCCTGAGCAGCCTGCCGACGGCACCCGCGCTGGCCCAAGGTCATATGGGCACGCCACAGGAGCGGCAGGCTTGCACGCGCGATGCGCAGCGCTTCTGCCGCAAGGACCTCGGCAATGACGGGGCAGTGCAGAGCTGCTTGCAAGCCAACCGGGGCAAGCTGTCGAAGTCCTGCAGCAAGGTGTTTCAGAGCCACGGCATGTGAGGACGAACCCATACCCCGCGAACGGAGAGTGACGCCATGTTGCACGACGAAGAACTCTCGATCCTGCGGGACATCAGCCAGTCCGTTGCCTTTGCCGACGACCGGCAGGGCAAGATGGGGCAATTGATCGCCGACGGCTACGTGATGAAGGACGGCGATCTGTTCGAGCTGACGCCCAAGGGCGTGACCGCTGTCGAGGAGCACGCCGCCGCTCTCGGCGCGAGCGACGCGGAACAAGCGTCTCCGATCGGCTGATCTGATCGCGCGACGTGACTGGCGTGCAACAATTGCGAATTCCTTTGTGCCGGCCATTGCGGGCGCGTGACAATGGCGCATACTTCGCTCGGGCGGCGCAGCACTTTCGATTCGAGCATCAAGAAGTCGAGCGACCACACGCGGGATCGAAGCTCCCGACGTGAAGGCTGCGACATGCGGCAGATCAAGCCGCGTGCGGCGCCCCAAAACCAAGCGGCTCAAGCCTTAAGGGAACTCGGGGATCCATTCCACATGACACGCCTTCAGACCATCGCTTCGCTCTTCGCAGTCGCCACCACCTTCGCTCTCCAGACCTCGCCCAGTCTCGCCTTCACGCAAGAAGCACAGCAGATGTGCTCGGGTGACGCCATGCGGCTGTGCTCCAGCGAGATTCCCGACATCCCGCGGATCACCGCCTGCATGGTGCGGAACAAGGCGCAGGTCAGCCCCGGCTGCCGCGCCGTGATGGACCGCCAGCACGCCGCCGCCGCGGCATCGCGCAAGCGGGAAGCCGCGGCGCAGTAGTCCTCTCGGACGTCATTCCGGGGGTGCGAAGCACGAGCCCGGAATCGATCGCGCGGCATGTGACGCGGTGAAATGGATTCCGGGTTCGCGCTACCCGCGCCCCGGAATGACAGAAGAACCTCAGTCGCCCCACTGCGCGAAGGCGTCGTTGAAGGCGCGCTCGCCGGGGGCGCCCTTCTCGATGGCGATGATGGCGCGGCGCTGGTTGGCGTAGACCAGCGGCACGTCGAACCAGGAGCGCTCCTTCAGGAGCTGGACGTTGCGGGCGCGGTCGGCGTCGACATTGGAGAGGCCGACCAGGAAGAACCCGTCGGTGACCTTGACCGCGAGGCCGGCGAGCGGCGTGCCGCGGGCCTGCTCGTTCGACTTCATCAAGATGCCCGGCACGTTGGAGACGCTGCCGCCGGGGAAATCCTGCGGCAGGATGAAGGTCAGTTCCGCCGTGTGGCTCGCCGGCAACGAGGAATCGGTGTTGCGGCGGAACGACATCGTCATCTTGAACTTGCGGTCGGGAATCTCGATGTCGGCGCGCACGGCGACGTCGGCCTTCTGGTTGCCCGAGGCCTTGATCGGCTCGAGCCGCCACACCACCGAGCCGACATATTGCTTGCCCTTCGGATCGGACGGATCCTCGTCGTAGAGCACGACCTTCTGCGCCACCGGCGCGACCGGCTGGTCCGCCGAGGGCTGACCGACGCGATCGGGAATCTTGGGCTTGCTCTGCGGCTGCGCCGGGGTCGTCGGCGTATCCGCAACTTGCGTCGCGGACGGCTTGAGAAAGCCGTTGACGATCTGGACCAGCTGCTTGCCCCAGAGGATGCCGGCACCAACCAGGATGAGCACGATGCCGACGGCAATCGCGCTCTTGAACGGAAAGGCGGAGCCGGTGCGGGCGCGCTTCTTGACGTCGCGATCGGGGGCGATGCGCGGACGCGGCGACGGCGGCTGCGGCGTGTAGCGCTCGGCCTCCTCGATCGACTCGTCATAGGAATAGGGCGCTTCGGTCTCACCGGCGCGGTTTTCCAGGCTCGGCTCCAGCCGGTCGAATTCCGGCGAGGGCGAGGGCACGTTGGCGTAGGTGCGGCGCGCGGCGCGGCTGGCCTGCGCGGCGGCACCGCCGAGATCGTTGGCGTCGGCCGTGATGTCGCGGAAGCCGCGCACGCCGGGTGAGGACGGCAGCGGCGGCGGGGGGCCGACCTCGGGCGGACGCCGCCCACCCTGGCGATCGCGGCCGGCCGGCGGCTCCGGCGGCGGCGGGGCGGAGGGGCTAGGTGGGCGCGGGGCGTCGAAACGGGGTGCGCGTGGCGGCCGCGGGGCCTCGCCCTGGTCATCGACATTGAAGGACGGGCGGTCGGCGCGCGGCGGAGTCGGGGCCGGACGCGTGCGCGGCGGCACTGCTGCCGGGTTACCCTCGGTGGCACGGGTGCTGGCGCGGCGGAAGGCATCGCCGCTCGAGCCGGAGCGGGCGCCGCCACCGGGACGCGAGGCCTCGCGGGCTCGCTGGGCGGCCTCCGATTCGACCTTGCGGACCGCCTCCTCGAGCGACAGCCGTTCCCGGGTGATCTCGGATTCGGAGAGCGGCGGCTGCACACTGCGCAGTTGCGCGATCAGGGCCGTGCGCGCCCGCTCATAGAGCGCGCGACGGCTTTCGCCGGGAGCGTTGGGGTCCAGGGCGGCAATAGCGCGGGCGATCAGCGGATAGTAATCAGCCATTTCTACTCAACTATACGCGCGTCCCGGTAAGATATCGTTAAGCCTCAAACGGATTTTGCACCAGGATAGTATCTTCGCGTTCCGGGCTGGTGGAAAGCAGCGCGACCGGACATCCCACCAATTCCTCGATCCGCCGGACATATTTGATGGCCTGCGCCGGCAGGTCGGCCCAGGACCGCGCATTGGCGGTCGGCTCCTTCCAGCCCTCGATGGTCTCGTAGATCGGCTCGACCCGGCTTTGCGCGCCCTCGCCGGCCGGGAAATGGTCGATCTCCTTGCCGTCGAGCTTGTAGCCGGTGCAGACCTCGATCGAATCGAAGCCGTCGAGGATGTCGAGCTTGGTCAGCGCCAGGCCATTGATGCCGCAGGTCCGGACCGCCTGGCGGACCAGCACGGCGTCGAACCAG